>CAVPPL010000012.1:0-562210 GCA_963707295.1 uncultured Planctomycetia bacterium | reverse complement strand
GTGACCTCATTGGTTAATGGTCGCGTCAGCGGACGATTTCCTCCAGCTGGTCGAGGGCCCAGTCCAGGTCCTCCTCGCTGATGACCAGCGGCGGGGCCAGCCGGATGGTGGAGCCGTGCGTGTCCTTGGCCAGCATGCCGCGCGCGGCCAGCTGCTCGCAGGCCTCGCGGCCAGGCAGCGAAGCGAACTCGACGCCGGCCCACAGGCCGCGGCCGCGCACCTCGCGGACCGCGCTCCCGGGCAGCGCGGCGAGCCGGTCGTGCAGGTGCGCGCCGAGCTTGGCCGAGCGCTCCTGGTACTCGCCGGTGGCCAGCATCGCGATCACCTCGCGGCCCACCGCGCAGGCCAGCGGGTTGCCGCCGAACGTGGAGCCGTGCTGGCCGGGCTTGAACACGCCGAGCATCTCGCCGGAGGACACCACCGCCGACACCGGCACGATGCCGCCGCCGAGCGCCTTGCCCAGGATGTACATGTCGGGCACGACGTCCTCGTGCTCGCAGGCGAACGTGGTGCCGGTGCGGCCCAGGCCGGACTGGATCTCGTCGGCGATCATCAGCGCGCCGTGCGCGGTGCACAGCTCGCGCACGCCGGGCAGGAAGCCGGGCGGCGGCACCAGGACCCCGGCCTCGCCCTGGATCGGCTCGACCAGCACGGCCGACGACGTTCTCGTCCATGGCGGCGGCCAGCGCGGCCAGGTCGCCGTAGGGGACGACCCGGAACCCCGGCGTGTACGGGCCGAAGTGGTCGCGGGCGTCCGGGTCGGTGGAGAAGCTGATGATCGTGGTGGTCCGGCCGTGGAAGTTGCCGTCGAAGACGACGATGACGGCCTCGCCGTCGGGCACGCCCTTGACCTCGTAGCCCCACTTGCGCGCGGTCTTGATCGCGGTCTCGACCGCCTCGGCGCCGGTGTTCATCGGCAGCACCATGTCCATGCCGGCCAGCGCGGCCAGCTCGGCGCAGAACGGGCCGAACTGGTCGTGCTCGAACGCCCGGCTGACCAGCGTGACCCGCTCCAGCTGGCGCTGCGCCGCGGCGACCAGCCGCGGGTGGCGGTGGCCGAAGTTGATGGCCGAGTAGGCGGCCAGCATGTCCAGGTACCGGCGGCCGTCGACGTCGGTCACCCAGGCGCCCTCGGCCTCGGCGATCACCACCGGCAGCGGATGGTAGTTGTGCGCGCTGTGCGCTGCTGCCTGTGCGCGCAGCGCCGCCGCGCGTGCCGTGTTGCCTGATCATGATCCTCGCACGTCTGCCTCCCTCTACCTCAGTTCCAGCGTGCAGCACTTCGGGCCGCCGCCGGCCTTGCGGAACTCCGACAGGTCCACCGGCACCGGCTCGAAGCCCGCGGCCGCCAGCTGCGCGGCCAGCCCGGGCGCCTGGGCGGGCAGCACCACATGGCGGCCGTCGCTGACCGCGTTCAGGCCGAGCACCTCGGCATCCTCGTCCTTGGCCTCGATCAGCTCGGCGAATTAGGCGGCCAGTGCGGCCCGGCTGGCGTCGTCGAACGCGGCCGGGTAGTAGGCGGCCGTGTCGCTCGTCCAGCACGGCCAGCGCGGTGTCGAGGTGGTAAAACCGCGGGTCCACCAGCCGCAGGCTGATCACCGGCAGGCCGAACAGCGTCCGTCAGCTCGCGGCCGACCGCCGGGTCGCTGCGGAAGCCGTGGCCGGCCAGGATCGGCCCGGCCGGCGAACACGATGTCACCCTCGCCCTCGTTCACCGCACGCGGCTGCGCGCCGCGCAGGTATCCCGTGCTCGCGGAACCAGCGTCAGGTAAGCGGCGCCCTCCGCTGCCGCTCCGGGTACCGGAACCGGGCGCCGAGCGCCTTGCCGCCGATGACCGTCCGCCGTTGGCGGCGAAGACCATGTCCGGCAGCCCCGGCTCGGGCTCGATGGTGTGCACCGTATGACCGAGCCCGGTGAAGGTCGCCGCAGCTGCTGCCACTGCCGCCGGGCCAGGGCGGTGTCCACCGGCCGTCCGGGTTCATCCACGGGTTGATCGCATACTGCACCGCGAAGTACTCCGGCGGGCACATCAGGTACGTCCTGGCCAGCTGGACACGCCGCGCGGCGCACGTATCGGTCATGCGGCTCCTCCCGCCGGAGATCTTCGGAAAGTCCAGGCTAGGAGGCTCCGGGCGCAATGAGTACTCGTGCATCATGCACATCAGCGTAGATCTGTTGCGTAGTCGGCCACCCGATGACCGGTTCGTTGCGTCAGGGCCGGGCAGCCGTGCGGCCGGGGCGGACCGTCCACTCCTGGCCGTCAGCGGTGTCGGTCACCGAGACGCCGCGGGCGGCCAGCTCATCCCGGAGCCGGTCGGCGACGGCCCAGTCCCGGCGGGCACGGGCCGCGGCCCGATCAGCCAGCAGGCGGTCTGCCCCGGCCGGCAGTGCGGGCGTGACCGGTGCCCGGCCGACGTCGCGAACCAGGTCGAGGGCCAGCACCTGGTCGGCGTAGGCGAAGGTCTCGAATTTCGCGCCGGGCGGCACGCCGGGGTCCCTGGCCAGCGCCCGCAGCGAGCCGCAGTGCCGCCGGGGTGTCCAGGTCGTCATCCAGCGCCCCGGTGATCTGCGCGGTGTAGTCCGGGGGCATCGGCGCGCTGGGCGAGTTCGCCCACTCGGCCACCTGCTCGCGCCAGCGGCGCAGCGCTTACCAAGTCGCTCGGCTTGCGTGTCTTGGTTTTGCCGCCGATAAACGGCTGCCAGCGGATAGCGGACCGCCGGCGAGGCGAACAGATCAGGCAGAGCCGACTCGATTTGCCGCGCGAAGAGCGGTGCATCCTGTACACCCCGCGAATCGAGGGAATGCGGTTCGCGAAGCGCACCGGATGCCGCGTATTGCAGCCGCCAAACGACGATCCGGCGGGCGAGCGGATCGTCGGAATAGCGATCGAGGAACAGGCTGAATGCCTTATCGGCCAGATCCCAGCGGCCCAAATGGAACAGCCGCTCTGCGATGCGAAACGTCAGCACGGCTGCCTCGGCCGGTTCTATGCCTTGCGGCAGTCCGTTGCCTTTGGCCAAACGATCGAGGACGGTTTGCGAATCTTGGTCGAGGGCAGCGAAGATACTTTCGACCTGCCGGCGTTGGGCGAGACCATCCAGTCGAGCATTCTCGGACCGAACCCCGTCCGGCAGCGGGCGGCGCGAATTGCCGCGCCCGGTTGATTCGATATTCGACATGATGTCGGCCGATTGTGGGGCAGATTGCCAATCTGCCTTGTTTCCCGGCAGGTTGACAATCTGTCCCACGTTTCCTGCGGTGATGAGTTGCGCGCTCACTGCCGTTGGGCCGGGATGGTAATCACGTTCCAAGAGCCGCGCGACGACAATGCAGTGTCGGTCCAACATTGGCCGAGGCGCGGCGACCAATCGTCGGCCGACAAGGCAATGGTTTCACCGCTCTTGGAGTCCGTCACGAGATACACTCGCTGCACATCCCACGGCTCGCAACCGGCGGCGAGGAGCTGGACGCCAAGATATGCCGGGTCGCCGGCCAGCTTGACCGCGGTTGAAACTGACTGCCGCACGATTTCGTTCAAGCCGTCGCCGTCACTGCCGGCGGAAACGAGGATCACGTCGGGCCGCCATGTGCGAATCTGCCGGACCAAATGCGCGATCAGTGCGTCATTGGCACGGCCGCCGTACAGGCGATTCCAGTTTTCAATCACGGCCTGGGAAGGAAGCTGCAGAGCGGCCGGGCGAACGGGGAAACCCCATGCCGCCTCTCCGCCGCACGCACCGACGTGCAGCATCGCTTGATGCAGGCGGTCAGCGAAAGGCGCATCGCCATCATAACCCGAAGCGTAAGCGAGGCGCCACTCTGTCCCTCGCTCACGCGTCGGGTTGGGACCTCCCACTCGCTGGCGCGTCGGGCTTCCATCATTGTCCGCGCCCGTTTCAACATCCCCACGGCCGATGACTTCTCCGACGCCGAAATAGCCTTGATCCTTGCATGTGCGGGCGATCATTTCCAGCGGCAGGTCCTCGGCTCTGCCGGCAATGGCCATGAGCGCCGTGCGAGCACCGGCCGCGCGCTGCTGTTGCCACGCCTGGCCACCGTCGGCCGTGGCGAGAATCGTGCCGAGTTGGCCGACCGCCCAGCCGTGATCGTCGTCGGCGAACGATATTGCTCGCAGCGGCACGGTGATGCCGGTCGGCGCGGCGGACCAAGTGCGGCCGGCGTCCGCAGTGGAGAAAATGCGGCTGCCGGGCGAACCGGCAATCCAGCACCTTCCGCCGCGGACGGCCAAGGCCGAGAAATCGAAGAGCGCAGCACACGCGGGAGGCTTGCCCAGCGGCGGGCGCCATGAGTTGCCGCCGTCGCCGGTCAAGGCGATCCAGCCGCCATCGCCAACAAGCCAGCCATAGCTTGGCGGCACAATCTGCATGGCATGAACGCCACGAAGCGACGGAAGAGATTCAGCAACAACGCCCGGCTGCTTCCGAGCAAAGTCGCCGGCGCTGATCGTTGCAAGCCGAGCAAGCGAACCGCCGAGGACGGCGTTGCGGCCGTCATAGAGATCGCCGGCAGTCAGGCCGATTGCACCGCCGCTGGCGGCGGGCAGCCAACTTCGACCTCCGTCGCGGGTAAGGAATACGCCGCCGGGATACATGGCCGACGAGCAGCCGATCGCCCAGCCTTGGCGGTCGGTCACGAAGCGGATTTTGTGCAAGGCCGGCAGCAGCACCGGAACGCGCTGCCAGGTGGCGCCGCCGTCGCGAGTGGCGAGCACGACGCCCGACGTATCGTGAAGATAGGGCCAGGCCATGCCGCCGGCCGCCCAGCCGATGCGGGCGTCGACGAAGCAGACCGAATTCAGCGTACAACTGACGCCGGAATCTTGCGGCGACCAATGCCGGCCGCCATCGCCGGTGTGCAGGATGACGCCATGATCCCCGACCGCCCAGCCGTGCTGAGGATCGACGAAGGCAACGTCACACAGGCAGGCGTCATCCGGCGTGCATGTCGAGCGGGCGGTACGATTGATTGAACTTGAGGCGGATCATTGCTGGGTTCAGAGATTTGCCGTGCCGGCCGCGAGGCTAGCCGCTGGCTTCGCGAGCGGAATCGGGCGATTGGCCAATCGGTAAAGTGGCCAGAATAAGAAGTGCGATTGAAGCGGGCATGTCAGTTCTCCGGTGTAGGAGATTCTAGCGAAAAGGGCCTTTTTGCCCCTAGAGCGGTTTCTTTGGAGTGCGGCAGCTTGCCACCGCTTTTCAAAACTGATTCTTCCACGCGGAGAAGCCCCCACGGCGTTATAAAAAGCGGCGGCAAGCTGCCGCACTCCAAAGGTGGGGGGGCGGGCGTAGCGCGACTGGGTGTGACTATTCGCTTTCGGTCGGCATCGTATAATTGGGAAGTGTTTCACCACGTACATGAGGAAAGAGAACCGTTATGAGCTACGCACAGGAACCGTATCGCAGCCAATTGGGCGATTTTGCCGCGATGGCCGCCGCCGACGAGCGAACGACGTTCATTACCAAGACCTATCTGCACCTGGCGGGGGCGATCGCCGTTTTTGCCGGGCTGGAAGCGATATTGCTGAACACGTCCATTCCGCAGAACTTTGTTGAGTTGTTGGGTGTTAGCCGTTTTGGCTGGTTTATCGTGTTAGGAGCGTTCGTTCTCGTAAGCACATTGGCGTCCAACTGGGCGCGGTCATCGACGAGCGTATCTACACAGTATGCCGGCTTAGGGCTTTATGTGTTGGCCGAGTCCATTATCTTCTGCCCGTTGCTGTATATCGCGCAGTTATATGATCTAAGAAACGGAACATCGGTAATTACTTCGGCGGCAACTACAACGCTGGTGCTTTTCGGCGGTTTAACGTTGGCGGTGTTCGTCACGCGCAAGGACTTTTCCTTCATGCGGACGTTCCTCGCGTTCGGCAGCATTGCAGCGCTCGGCTTCATCGGTGTGGCTATCTTGTTCAATTTCCAGATTGGCGTGATCTTCGTTTATGCGATGGTCGCCCTAGCGTGCGGCTACATCCTCTACGACACATCGAACGTCTTGCATCACTACCGCATCGGCCAGCATGTGGCCGCGTCGCTGGCCCTGTTTGCCTCAGTAGCCTTGCTGTTCTGGTACGTCATCCAGATTTTCCTGTCGCGGCGGAATTGACGGGACCGATGTCTGACGAACTGTCTGAAGAACTGAACTCGGCCATCGCGCCGGAGATCGCCATTGACGAGCTTCCGGCCGATGGGGTTGCAGAGCGACGGGCCGATGGGACCGACGTTCGACCTCTCGATCTTCATCGAGCCGCCGGGCATCCTTTGCCATTTCCAGTGCGAAGGCCGCAGCGCAGAGTGGACGATGCCCCGCACTGTCGTCCGCCGCGCGCACAAGGCGATGGCAGTTGATCACGTTTTTGATCTCCTGGGCGCGGGCCGATCCTGGGTTACTTTCTCCGCGAGGCGGTGACAAACGAGCCGGAGTTCCTCATGGTGCCCCGCGCCGTGAACGCCCTCACTGATCGCGTCACCAAGGCCCTGCGACAGGTGCGGAAGGAAATTCAGAAGGCGGCGCAAGCCGCTGCTGCGGAGGCTGCGCTGACGGATCGCTTATAGTCGCGTAAACCGGAATGTCGAAATCCGACTGTCGAAACAAATGCCAAAGCACCAACCGTCCGACGTTTTTGACGTTTGTAGCTTCGACATTTGAATTTGTTTCGACATTCGGCATTCGGATTTCGTGCTTCGCAATCTACTTCTTCGGCACAATATCCGTCTGCAGCGCCGCGTCGGCTGCCGCGATATACTTCGTCGGCAGGCCCAACTCTTTGCGGACGATGCCGCATCCTTGGGCGATCGAGGTCGCCTTGTAAAACGCGATCTCGCGATTGCAGCCCTGCCGTCCGAAGCCGCAGTCAGTGGAAGCGATCAGCCGTTCCGGCGGAATGTATTTCAGCGCCTTGCGGATCGCGTCGGCCACGTCCTCCGGCCGGTCGGCCTGCAAGTTGCGATGGCTAACCGTTCCGACGGCAACCTTCTTCTTTGAGTCCTTGAAGCGCTCGAAAAGCTCGATGTCCTTGAAATTGCGATCCTTCATCTCCACGGTCCAGACGTCGCCCTTGGCCTCGTGCAGGTACATTTCCATCGAGGCCGCGTAGCTTGTGTCCTCGCGGACGCGCTGCATGTTGGGGTTGCCCCAACAGGTGTGGATCCAGAGTTCAACGTCGTCCAAGCCCTCGACCTCGCGGTTGTAGGCCGCCAGCATGTACGCGCGTGGCGGAGTCGTCCTTGCCGAACGTGTTGGCCATGAAGTGGAAGCACGGCTCCTCGATCTGGATGCACTTGCAGCCGGCGTCGCGCAGGGCAAGTAGTTCCTTGTTCATCGCCACGGCCATGTCCCAGACAATCTCCCGCTTGTCTTTGTACTTGGGAGTGTGGATGTCCAGGAAAAGCGTCATCACCTGCGAACAACAGGTGCCGAACTTCACCGGCCGCGACGTGCGGGACTGGGCCATCCTCCAGAGCTTGGGATAGTCCAGCGGACGGTGCTCGATCTTATCCACCACGCGCGGCCAGCGCCAAGCGGTGTAGATCTCGTTCAAGAGCGTGCCGGGCGGATAGCGGAGCCAGTCGCTGCGGGTCTCTTCGGCCTGCAGGTAATCGCCCTCCAGGCCCGCCCAGCGCTGGATCGGATAGTGGTGCCACGAGCGGCCGGCCATGTCTTCGTCGCAGTGGAAATCGCCGGTGGTAAGCAAGTCGAGGCCGGCGCGTTCCTGGTCGCTGATGACGACGGCCAGCGCGTCCTGAAACTTTTCGCGAAAGTGGATATCCAACATGCAGGTATCGAGCGGCTTGCCCCACATGCTGACATCGAACCACTTCGGGCGGGGAAACGAGCCAGTCGTGGCGCTCGGCAGGACCAAGTCCTTTGTGACGGTAAACATCGTGCGGGCCTCCAGGTTGAAGAGATGGCGGAATCGCTCCATGATATGGCGGGCGCGGTGGGCCGACAAGCAGGGTGCAGAATACGTCAGGCTTTCCAGCCTGACCACCGGGCAAACTCAGGCTGGAAAGCCTGGCCTACTTGATAGTCAATCGCACCCCAGCGGAGTATACTGGTCGGATCGGCTGCTCCTAAAGGTCCGGGGAGATTTTTGCAATGAAGTGTGCGAAAAACAGATGTCGAATTGAAGCTGTTTCGTTCTCGATCCTGGCCGCGGTTGCGACGTTTTGCGGTTGCGACGGGCCGGCGCCCCCGGCGAACAATCCGCAGGCGGCTGCGACTCCGCCGGCGACCGCCGCGGAAACGCCCGATGTCGCGCCCAGCGATGCCGAGGCCCAGGTGTTTGCCGAAGCGTTCGTCAAGAGCGTCGGGGCCGGCGATGCGGCAGCGATCAACGCAGCTATCGACACTGTCGCAATTTGTCAGCGCGATGGTAGGATTTGATATTTCAAAGGAAGTTAGGCTGCACCTCGGAACAGGTATTACAGCGACCGCAGGCCAGCAAATCGCGGATTTTTCGGGCTTCTGCGGTGCTCACACGGAGCGGGGCGACAACTTCCGGCTGCTTCGTCTTCATAATGTTGAAGGCGGCCGACGTGCGATATTTCGCATCGTGTACTCCAACGAACGAGTGAATTACGCGGATTGCTTCCTCGTGCGTCACCCCGACGGACATGTACTGATCGACGATGTCTATTCATTCCAGGCGGGAGCGTCGATGTCCGAGACCCTGCATCTCGCGATGCTGTTAAATGACGTCGAGAAGCTGTCTCGATCGACTGCAACCACGAAGCCGAGCGGGACAAATCACGGCTCCCAGTTCATTGGCGCAATTCCCGAAATGAAAAAACTCGTTAATTCGGGCCGGTTTCAAGCCGCACTCGATGTCTACCAAAGCTTGCCCGAGCCGCCTGCAAAAAGAAAAACTCGTCTTAATAGCTCGAATAAACGCAGCAAGAGGTCTGAAAGGCCATCCTTACGACGACGCGATCCGCGACTATCGCAAGGCGTTTCCCAACGAGCCGAACCTAAACCTGATCATGATTGACGCCTATTACGCGGCAAAATGTACGACGGCGTGCTTTCGAGCATCGACGGGCTGGATCGCATTGTGGGCGGCGATCCCTACTTGGATGCGCTGCGCACAACGCGTATCGACTGGAAGGGAGAACTTGCCGCCGCAAAGGCATTCGCCAAGAAGTCAATTGTTGCCGAGCCGGAGCTGTCGTCGGCAGCGTGCCTTTGCCTTCCAACGATCTCCCTTGCGGAAAAGGATTTTGCCGAGACCAGCGCGCCTATCAGCGCACGTTCAAGAAAAGTTTCCCCACCGCATGCCGGCCGTGAAGCACAATCCCGCTTTCGCCGACTTCGTAAAATCGCCGCAATACCGCACGTGGGCAAAGACACAAAAGCAATAGTTTTTCTCAACTTTTCGGCAAACTTTGCCGATTATTCCGCTGATACGGAATATACCGCCGGAATTGGCGAACGCCCTTTCATGGGCAAAGTTGAGGGAGAAGAACATGTACGAGTCGCATTGGGGTTTGCGGGAGTCGCCGTTTCACGAGGGTTGTGACCAGCAAGGGTTCTACCAGAGCCCCACGCACGAAGAGGCCCTGGCGCGGCTGCACTTCCTGGTCGATCAGCGGCGCCGGCTGGGCCTGCTGCTGGGACCGGAAGGGAGCGGCAAGTCGCTGGTTTTGGAAATGCTCGCCGCCGATCTCCGCCGCCACGGCCCGGTTGTCGCGCGGGTAAACCTCACCGGCATCAGCGGCGACGAAATGCTCTGGTCGATCCTGGCCCAGTTCGGCCGCAATCTCGACCGCTGCGACCACACGCCCGTGCTCTGGCGCGCTGAGCGATCGGCTTGCCGCCTTCCGCTATCAGTTGATCGACGCGGTGATCCTCGTCGACGACGCCGATCGCGCGGCCAATTCGGTCGTGCCGCACCTCGTCCGCCTGGCCAAGCTGGACGTCGGGCCGCAGCCGCGGCTGACGCTGATCCTGGCCGGCAATCGGCTGCAAATGAGCCGGCTGGGCAACACGCTCTTGGGCCTCTGCGAGTTGCGGATCGACCTGACCACCTGGCAGCAAGACGACATCGCCGGGTATCTCGACACGTCGCTGCGGCGCGTGGGCGGATCGGGCCACGAATTCGACGAACGGGCAATCGAGCGGCTCTACGAGCTCTCGCACGGCGTGCCGCGGCAGGTGCGGCTGCTGGCCGACCTTTCGCTCGTGGCCGGCGCGGGCCGACACTTGCAGAGCATCGACGCCGACGTGGTGGAGACGGTTTACCACGAATTGGCGATGGTTGATGCCTAACCTTCAAGTTTCAACCGCATGATTCCCGCCGCGCCGATGAAGCCCGCGTCGCCGCCGAGCGAGGCGAAGTCGATTACCGTCTGGCTGGAGAGGATATCAAACGAGCGGACTTGGACCTGGGCGCGGACGCGATCGAGGAAGCGGCGGCCGACCTCGTTCTCCGCGCCGCCGAAGGTCATCGCCCCGCCCAGCAAGATGCCGCTGGGATCGACAGTGTGCATCAGATTGACGACGCCCGCCGCGAGATAATCGGCCGTTTCGTCGATGAGTTCCAGGCTGAGGGCGTCGCCCTTTTCCGCCTCCTTGCAGAGCAGTTCGGGCGTGAGCGTCGCGCCCGCGGCGAGCGACGTGTCGCGGCCGCTGTTCATCGCCTCTTGCGTCCGCTGAATGACGGCGGTGGCGCTGGCATAGGCCTCCAGGTGGCCGCGGCGGCCGCAGCCGCACATGCGAGCGATCGGGTTGCAGTCGATGATCATATGGCCGCATTCGCCGCCGTAGCTGTGTTCGCCGCTGAGCACGCGATTGCCCAGCACGATGCCGCAGCCGATGCCGGTGCCCAGCGTGAGCAGCGCCATGCTGTTGAAGCCGCGGCCGGAACCGGCCCAGAACTCGCCGTAGGCGGCAGCGTCGGCGTCGTTGGCCATAGCGGCGGGCAGGCCGCAGTGCCAGGCGACGCGATCGCGGACGGGAAAGCCGTCCCAGCACTTCATGTTGACGACGCGGATGATCCGCCCGCCGGGGATGTCGAGAATGCCCGGCAGCCCCAGGCCGACACCGGCGATGTCCTGCGACTTGAGCCCAGCGGCGGCGATCATCGCTCGAACGGCCGTGCCCATCCGCCGGGCGGTCTCTTCGGGACCGTTGCTGCTGACCGTGGGAATGGAATTCCAAGCCAGCGGTCGGCCGAGGTCATCGACCAGGCCGAGCTTGATATTCGTCCCGCCGACATCGATGCCGACGAAGATCGGGGCTTGGGCATCGTCGGCGGGGAGGAAGGTGCGCGGTTGGGGCATTCGTCAGTGTCCCTTTGGGGGTTTGCTGCAAGCTCTACGCACCCATTATAATTCGATTCCACTTCTAAACGAGCGGCGGAATCTTTGCGGGCACTTCGCCGCGCCGGGCCTGTTCCCAACATAGCTCGAGTTCATCGCGGTGCAGTTCAGACCATTCCTGCACCAAACCCAGCACCCTACCGGGCAATTGGCCCCGGAGAAGCGCGTGCGAGCCAATGGCGATCTTGCCTGATGCTCAGCGTATTCCGCGTGAAAGTGCGGGGGTAAATGGTCGTTGTAATTGAAACGGACCACTATGCCGAGAAAGCGGCTGACTTCAGGCATCGTCGGCAAGGGCTTTCAGGTTGGGAAACAAGTCTTCCGGTTGCTTCCGCGTAATCTGCAACCAGAGTGCGTCCGGACAGAGATCCAATTCGCCGGGCCACGTCAGCGAGCCGTAGTCGGCCACGAAGGCGCGGCGGAAGAAAACGTAGTCGCGCCAAGCTGCAAAGACACCTCGGCCCACCAACTCTGAAAGGTTGGCTATCCCTTCGACCCCATCGTCGAACCGCAGCCAGACCCGGTAGTCCTCAAGTACTCTTAAGGAAACGATCTTCTTCATACGTCCATTTTTCACTTCTTCCCGGCCACTGTCAACCGCACCGGCTTCGCGCCAGCAGAAGAACATCGCCGGCTTTGCAGCAAAACCATAACCATTGGTGTCCCGTTTGGCATATAATTGAACGGTGGGACCATGTGGACTCGATTTCGTTCGGAAGGGAGGAAAAATGGCAATTCGCCAACGTCGCTACCCCAAGGAAGAATTCGCCCAGCGGGGCAAGGAACTCTACGAGCGCGAGATTCGCGCGCAGGTAGAGGCCGGCAATAAGGGCAAGTTCGTCGCGATTGACATTGAGACGGGCGCCTGGGAAATGGACGCCGATCGCGCGGCGGCGGGTGACCGCCTTCGCCAGCGTCTTCCCGACGCGCAGACATGGATGATCCGCATTGGCTACCCCTCTACCCGACGATTCGGCGCCGCGGAGAGACCGGTGATTACTGGAACGGTCAGCGCCGATCGCGAGCCGGTCGTTCAGATTCGCGTCCACGATCGCGCTTTTGACCTGCGCCAGAGCGAATCCCTAATCTCGGCTCTTTATTTCCGCTGGTGAATCGGCCATACTGGGAAGAATGAAGAATTCGTTGTGAACCGTCTCTTCCCTAGTTTTCGTTAGTGCAAGAACCGCGCTGGGGATCTAGGGGCTGACTGGACTGTGCGGTGGTGCGCGTGCGCCATAGGCAAAGTGCGGGCGACGGCCACGGCTATGTCAAGTTTGCCGAAACATCCGCGACAAGGAAGTTTGGCCAACTGACGTTTAGGCTCAGCCAAATCCGTGCCGGGGCGAGTACAGCTAACTGACGTCACTGGCCAAATCGTCGGTTTTCCAGGCCGTGTATATGCTATAATAGGGCATTCACGGCCGCGCTTTGTTTCTACAAGGGTACTGAAAATGCAGTCAGAAGATCTGAGAACCGTGTTGCTTGAGGAAGTGGACGGTGCTATTCGCCGAGGAGCTGGGTTCGCGCAACAAAGCGTCGTCCTTCGCGTCGCCGCGGAAAGGCTCGGCATACGTGGCGAGAAGGACCAGGAGCAGGAGCTCTTAAATATCTGGCATGATTTGTTTCGGAGTGGGGAATTAGTCTGGGGTCTCAACCTTGACAATCCTGGACCTCCGTGGTTTCATCGTCGCGTCCTGCAGCCGCAGCCCGCTTCGTAAAGTGCCTCGCCGGAGCTTGATGCCATGGCCGACTTGCTTACTCTTGGCATCGGTGAGGACGTTTCTGCGGCAAGCGGTGTATTGTACCGTGTCATTCAGCGTCTTGGTGCCGGCGGGAACGCCGATGCCTTTCTGGTTGTGGCCACCTCCGGAAGCGCGAAAGGCGTTCCATTTGCACTCAAGGTCTTTCGTCGTCTGGCCAAGGCAGACCGCCGGGCTTCCTTTCTCGATGAAATCCGCTTTCTCGAGAACTGCGAGCATCCGAGCATTATGCGTGTTTTCGACCGCGGCATCTACAATGAAAGCTACCCGTTTGTTGTTGCCGAGTATTTGCCGGAAACGCTCGGCTCCGTGATCGCGTACGCCAAAAAGCCGATCACGCACAAGATCGCATACACTCTTCAACTCCTGTCCGCATTGGACTACTTGGCGAATCTTTCGCCCGCGGTCGTCCATCGCGACATCAAGCCGGAAAACACGTTCCTTAAGGGGCACTCGTGCGTCTTGGGAGATTTTGGGCTAATGAAGCGAATGCTGTCGCCCGACGAACCGGATCGGGTGGTTCTCAAAGAAAGCGTGGGCCCCGGCATGCCGCGGCACTACCGGACGCCAGACCTCGTCACCTACTACAAGCGTGAAGGACCGATAACTCCGAAATCCGACGTTTTTCAGTTGCGACTCGTCGTTGCAGAACTGTTTACTGGCAAGAATCCGCTTCTGCCACATGAGGATTTTGCCGATCCGGTTAAACTGAATCGGCTCGC
The DNA here is from genome assembly GCA_963707295.1 of uncultured Planctomycetia bacterium. GTDB lineage: Bacteria > Planctomycetota > Planctomycetia > Pirellulales > Thermoguttaceae > JANXQG01. The sequence continues at coordinate 548,390 of CAVPPL010000012.1, read as the reverse complement.
CGGAATTCAAGGGGCGCTCGGTGAACCCATCGTGAATCTTATTGAGAATATGCTCGTTCCCGACCCGGAGAAACGTGACAGCGCCGGGAAGCTCATCATTGCATGGCAGGGCGTATTTTTTGATGCGGTGAAACGCGCGCATGACTTGGAAGGCGTGGTCTTCTGAGCAAATAGCAATCGCGGCGAGCATTAGCCTGATGATCACGCGGCCATGAGAGGGAGAAAGGCTTGCGGCCCTCCCTCTCACGGCCACTTCTGGCTTGCACGGATCCTCAAAAAACTCGCGTGAGTTCCACCCTTCGCCCCTACTTCTTCGCCTTAATCGCCGCGTGGGCCGCGGCCAGCCGGGCGATCGGCACGCGGTACGGGCGAGCAACTGACGTAGTTCAGCCCGCGCTTGAAGCAGAACTCGACGAGGCCGGATCGCCGCCCTGCTCGCCGCAGATGCCGATCTTCAGGTCGTGCCGCGTGGCGCGGCCCTTGCTCGACCGCCATCTTGATCAACTGGCCCACGCCGTCCTGGTCGATCGTCTGGAACGGATCGGCCTCGAGGATGTCCTGTCTTCAGGTAGTCGGGCAGGAAGCCGCCGATGTCGTCGCGGCTGAAGCCGAAGCGTCATCTGCGTCAGGTCGTTGGTGCCGAAGGAGAAGAACTGCGGCCGTCTTGGCCATGCGGTCGGCCAGCAGGCAGGCCCGGGGAATCTCGATCATCGTGCCGTAGAGGTAGTGCACGTCGACGCCCGTCTGCTCCTTCGACTTCCGGCTTGCACGCGGTCGACGATCACCTTGGTCACGTCGAGTTCCTTCACGTCGCAGGTGACCGGGCACCATGATCTCGGGCTTGGCGTCTTGCCGGCCTTGATCAGCTCGGCGGCCGCCTCGAAGATCGCCCGGATCTGCATCTCGGTCACTTCGGGATAGGTGATGCCCAGGCGGACGCCGCGATGGCCCATCATGGGGTTGGTCTCGTGCAGGTCCTCGCCGCGCTTCTTGACGTCGGCCGGCCGTGATGCCCAGCGCCGCGGCCAGTTCCGCCTGCTCGGCCTCGGGTCCTGCGGCACGAACTCGTGCAGCGGCGGATCCAAGCAGGCGGATCGTGACCGGCAGGCCGTCCATCGCCTCCATCGTGCCCTTGATGTCGCGCTTGACGAAGGGGAACAGCTCGTTGCCACGCGCCGTGCCTTCGGCGCTCCTCTGACCGTGCTTGGCTCGAGACGATCATCTTCCGCAGGAGGAACAGCGGCTCGTCCGAGCCCTTGCCGTAGAACATGTGCTCGGTGCGGAACAGGCCGATGCCCTCGGCGCCGAACTCGCGGGCGACGCTTGGCGTCCTCGGGCGTGTCGGCGTTGGTGCGCACGCCCATCGTGCGGAACTTGTCGACCATCTTCATGAACTCCTGGAAGCGCGGGTTCTCGGTGGCGTCGATCATCGCCAGGGCGCCCTGGTAGACCTTGCCCTTGGTGCCGTTGAGCGTGATCACGTCGCCTTCCTTGAGCTTCACTCGCCCGACCGTCAGCCGTCTTGGCGCCGAGGTCGATCTTCAGCGTCGCCGGCGCCGACGATGCAGCACTTGCCCCAGCCGCGGGCCACCAGGGCCGCGTGGCTGGTCATGCCGCCGCGGGCGGTGAGGATGCCCTCGGCCGCACGCATGCCTTCGACGTCCTCGGGGTTGGTCTCTTCGCGGACGAGGATCACCTTCTCGCCCTGCTTGGCCCACTCCACGGCCTCGGCCGAGGTGAAGCACGATCTTGCCGCAGGCCCCGCCCGGCCCGGCCGGCAGGCCGGAAACGATCGCCTCGGCCTTCTTCTCGGCGGCCGGGTCGATGATCGGGTGCAGCAGCTCGTCCAACTGGGCCGGCTCGACGCGCGTCACGGCCGTCTGCTCGTCGATCAGCCTCTCGTGCGAGCATGTCCATCGCCATGTTCAAGGCCGCGGTGCCGGTCCGCTTGCCGTTGCGGCACTGGAGCATGTAGAGCTTGCCTTCCTGGATCGTGAACTCGATGTCCTGCATGTCGTGGTAGTGCTGCTCCAGCTTGCGTGCGGATGTCGTCGAGTTCGCTTGTACAGGCCCGGCATGCTCGGTTTCCAGCGAGGGCAGGTGCTTGTTCTGCTCGTTCTTGGTCGCCTCGTTGAAGGGGATTGGGCGTGCGGATGCCGGCCACCACGTCTTCGCCCTGGGCGTTGACGAGCCATTCGCCGTAGAACTTGTTCTCGCCGGTGGCCGGGTTGCGGCTGAAGGCCACGCCGGTGGCCGAGGTGTCGCCCATGTTGCCGAAGACCATGCTCTGCACGTTGCAGGCGGTGCCCCATTCGCTCGGGAATGCCCTCGATCTGGCGATAGGAGACGGCCCGGCGTGCCGTGCCAGCTCTTGAACACCGCGCCGATCGCGCCCCAAAGCTGCTCCTTGCGGATCGTCCGGGAAACTCGTTGCCGAGGACTTCCTTGACCTTCTTCTTGAACTCGCTCGCAGAGCTTCTTCAGGTCGTCGGCCGTCAGGTCGGTGTCGGACTTGTAGCCTTCTTGGCCTTCTTCAGCTTGGCCATGATGTGCTCAAGCTGCACGCGGATGCCCTTGCCCTCGGCCGGCTCGATGTCCTCGGCCTTCTCCATCACCACGTCGGAGTACATCATGATCAGCCGGCGGTAGGCGTCGTAGACGAACCGCTCGTTGCCCGACTTCTTCACCAGCCCGGGATCGTCGCCGGGCAGAGGCCGACGTTCAAGACGGTTTCCATCATGCCGGGCATCGACTTGCGGGCGCCGCTGCGGCAGGACAACAAGCAGGGGGTTTTCCGGGTCGCCGTACTTCATGCCCATCGCCTCTTCGGTCTTGGCGCAGGGCCGTCGTCGACCTCGTCGCTTGGAGCGACTCGGAGAACTGCTTGCCCTCCTGGAGGTAGACCGTGCAGAACTCGGTGCTGATGGTGAATCCGGCGGGCACGGGCAGCTTCAGGTGGCACATCTCCGCCAGGTTGGCCCCCTTGCCGCCCAGGCTGTTCTTCATATTCTGGTTGCCTTCAGCCCCCCAAGGACCGAAGCTATAGACGTATTTCGTGGCCACTTCGTCCGGCGTGTGGCTACCGGGCGCGAGAACTGCAGTTGACATGGTTTTTATCCTTATTGATTTGCCGGACGGTCGAAACGTGTTAGTCTATCGGTGGGCGGGGCGATCGTCAATAATCAAAGGCATGTCGAGGCCATGTTAAAAAGCAGAACGAGCTGTCGAGCGCATCCTTTGGGCGGTTATATAAAATAAAAATCTAAAAGGCGGCAAATCGATTGTTTTGCCGCATACTTCTCGCATGGATACGAACGAAAAACCGGTGTCGGTTCCGTACTTTCCACTCCAAGCCGCGCTCTTCGAGGCGGGGCTGGCGGCGCTAGCGATCGGACTTGGCTGGATGTCCAGCCAGACGCCGTGGCTGGAGATCAAGGTAAACGGCTCCGCCATCGCCTTGGGCACAGCGGCCGTGCTGCCGCTGGCGGCGCTGTTGCTCGCGTGCCGGCAGATTGCATGGCAGCCAGTGCGAAACTTGTGGCGAGTCCTCGATGAGGTCGTCGTTCCGCTCTTCCGCACGTGCAATTGGGTCGAGATTGCCGCGATTTCGTTCCTCGCGGGGCTGGGCGAAGAGCTTCTCTTCCGCGGCTTGCTCCAAACCGGAATCGCCCAATGGACAGGCGACTTCCTGCCGCACACGCCGGCCGCGGCGCTGGCGGGCGATTGGATGGCGATTATTGTTGTGGCAATCCTCTTCGGCGCGCTGCACGCTGTCAATGCCGCCTACGCGGTGCTGGCGGCGATCATCGGCGTCTATCTCGGCTGGCTCTACCTGGCCACCGGCAATCTGGCCGTGCCGATCGTTGCGCACGCAGTGTATGATTTCGTGGCGCTGGTGTATGTGCTGGGGCGTACTCCTCACGCTACGACGTGAGGTAATCTCGTTCATTGGAATTCATACAAAAGACTTCGAACCAGTTCTGCCGTTGCAAACAGAATTGAATCTCACGCCAAGGCGCAAGCCGCAAAGTCGCAAAGGAACCACTACCAGCAATCTATCCATTTAATACCGATATATGGAGAATGACCTCTTTCGTTCGGCAACGCCTATTGTCTAATCGTTGCGCCTTCGCGCCTTTGCGACTTTGCGTGAGGCTTTTGATCGTAGCGTTCGCAACACCGTCGCGCCCGCACTCAATTAAGCCCGCCATCGAGTTGCAACGCCCCGCCTTTACCGAGCTTCTTCTCCACCACCTTCTCGCCATAGCGCACTCGCAACGGGTTCCCGTTATCCGACGTGATCCGCGCCCCGGTCAGCTTGCCTTTCTTCCATGTGATATCCAACGTGAAGCCGCCCCGCGCACGCAGGCCCTTTACGCTGCCGTCGGGCCACGCGCTGGGCAGCGCAGGCAGCAATTGGACCTCGCCTGTGTGGCTCTGCAGGAGCATCTCCGCGATGCCGGCGGTCGCGCCGAAGTTGCCGTCGATCTGGAAGGGCGGATGGGCGTCGAAGAGATTCGGATAAAGTCCGCCCTGGCCCGGTATCGAGCCGACGGGCACGAGGAGATTGTTCAAAATCTTGTAGGCATGGTCGCCGTCCAGGAAGCGGGCCCAGAGGTTGACCTTCCAGCCCATGCTCCAGCCGGTGGCCGCGTCGCCGCGATAGATGAGCGACTGCCGGGCGGCATCGAACAGGCCCTCACCCCCTGCCCCTCTCCCGGAAGGGAGGGAGCTGGAATCATGCCAAGTGATATCCGCTCCGGGAAATATGGCCCAGAGATGCGAGACGTGGCGATGCTGGTTCGTCGGATATTGTCCTTGTCCTCCAGCCATTCCTGCAACTGCCCGTGGCGGCCGATGTGGTGCGGGGCGATCTGCTTGCGGGTTTCGTCGAGCTTGGCGGCGAAATCGACGTCGATCGTCAAATCACGGGCGGCGGCGGCCGTGTTGGCGAACAGGCTACGGATGATCTCGTGGTCCATCGTCGGGCCCATCACCAGGCCGCCTTGTTCGGGCGAGTTCGAGGGGCCGCTGATCAGGTAGCTGGTGAGCGGGTCCTTATACGAGGAAATCGAGGAAGAACTCCGACGCCCCTTTCATGGCCGGATAGGCCTTTTCGGCAAGGAACTTCTTATCGCCCGTAAACAGGTATTGTTCCCAAAGGTGCTGGCAAAGCCAGGCCCCGCCGACGACCCAGATGCCGTGGTTGCTGGCGTTGATCGGCGCCGCGCCCCGCCAGATATCGAAATTGTGGTGCGTGACCCAGCCGCGGGCGCCGTATTGTTCCTTGGCCACCGCCGCGCCGGTATGGGTCAAGTCGGTGATCGCGTCGTCCAGCGGCGTCTGGCATTCGGCCAGATTCGTGGTCAGCGCGGGCCAGTAGTTCATTTCCGTATTGATGTTGCAGGTGTACTTGCTGTCCCACGGCGGATTGAGCGAATCGTTCCAGATGCCCTGCAAGTTGGCCGGCTGCCCGCCCTCGCGGCTGGAGGAAATGAGCAGATAGCGGCCGTACTGGAAGAGGAGCGCGGCTAGGTCGGGGTCGTTGCCATCGCGGAAGTCGCGGAGGCGGATGTTGGTCGGTTTGTCCGATGCAGGGGTGTGGCCGAGGTCGAGGGAGACGCGGTTGAAGAGGGAATGGTAGTCGGAGTAATGCGCTCGTAGGACATCATTCGGCTCCTTAGGCACAGCCTGGAGAACTTCTTCGCATTGCGCTCCGGGATCGCCTCCAAGTTCGCGATAATTCTTGAAGCTCGTGGTCGCTACAAGCCGCAAGTCCATCGCATTGGCACCGGTGACATGAATCGAGCTTCCTTCGACGGAGACCTTGGCCGCGCGGTTGCCAAGATTATTGATCTGTGCGACGGCCTCGAATGCGACGCCACCTTGCTCCACTTCACCACGAAGCGTTGTGCGGTCGCCTCCGAACGATACCGATACAGAATTGTCCTTATGTGGACTTGTGAGGTGGATCGTGCAGTCGAGCTTGCCCGGTTTCGACGCGGCAATAGTAATGAAAACCAAATTACCGGGATGCGATGCAACGATTGCGCGGGTGTACGTGACATCGCCAACTCGGTAACGGGTGATGGTAAACGCACTTTGAAGGTTGAGCCAACGCCGGTATTCCGACACCGTCTCAACCTTCGGAAACTCAATCCACAAATCTCCCAGCGGCTGATACGCCTTTTGATGCAGCGGTTCGCTCATGAACTCGCGGCCGGCCAGGTCTTCGGCCTCGCGCTGTCGCGACTGGGCCACGCGCATCTTCGCCCGCGCCTCGGGCGATTTCAGATCGGGATCGAGCTTCCGGGCTTCGATTTCCGCCGCGCGGCCTTCCTGCAAGAGCCGGCGGATTTCGGGCAGGTACTTGACCGCGCCCTTGTGGCGCGTAGTCGTGTGGCTGCCCGGTCCAGACGGTGCCTTCATTGAACTGGATATGTTCCGTGTTCACGCCGCCGTAGACCATCGCCCCCATATAGCCGTTGCCGACCGGCAGGGCCTCGGTCCACGTCTTCGCCGGCCGCGTGTACCACAGGCAAAGCTTGCCGGGCGAGGTTGTCGGCTCGTTCTCGAACTTGACGTTTTCATCTGCGTGAACGGCGGCTTCGGTCTCCGCCGCGGTCGCGTTCCTTCGGCGTCCGCCCACGGCCGCGTCGGCCGAGGAAACGAATAGTGAAGCAGTCAGGACAAGAAACGACAGGGCAGCGCGGCGGATAAACACGATGCGGGTCTCCAGGAAAGGCGGGAATGGACGTGGGAGGTTCGTTCAGCGTAACCGCCGGAACCGGCGTGTGCAAGATACGCGAGCGCACGTTTGACATTCGGGCCGAAGGCCCAGGCGTTACCCCAGCGAAGGGCGCAGCCCTGGAACACGGGTACGATATGAATACCTTGCCGGCCCAACGGGCCAACCGTTATTCTTCGAGGAGAATTGTTGGGCCGTTGGCCCGAGGAATCATGCGCGGGAGGCCGTCGATTCCAGGGCTACGCCCTTCGCTGGGTCAACGGACGCCCCTTCGGGGCACGCATCGCCGGCGGACGGCACGCGGAGCGTGCCTGCCGCTTTGCCTACCGCTGATACCCCAGCGACTTCACTACCGACAACATTTCTTCGTAGGTGATGAATCGGCGGCGGTGACGCAGTTTGTAGCCGTCGATCGCGCGGGCCAGATCGAGGGCCTCGGGCGAAAGTTCTTCGTAAGAATTGGAGAACTGCCGGTGCTCGAAGGCCGGGCTGCGGGCCGATACGTCGTTCGCGCGGCGATCGACAAAGTATTCGGGGGAGGTGGCAAGTTCCTGGGTCATGTTCGTTACCTCATGGAGGGAAGTAAAGGCGGGACCGGGATGTCTGTTATCCCGGCTGTTGAAGTCTAGGTTACGATTCGTAGGGTGGGACCAGCGAGTATCAACGAGCGCAGGCCCACCAACCTCGACTGTCTCGGCGTCTTGAGTTGGTGGGCCGGCGTTCGCTCGCGATCTTGTCCCACCCTACATTTCACGTGCTATAATCCCTATATCCATTCCCTCTCGCCTTCGGAGGAGCGTCCTCATGCGTTTTTCGCTTTGCCTGCTATCGTTTTCGGTCGTTTTGGTTCTTTCGCCTTACGTCCGGGCCGCCACGCAAGGACAGGTGGAACTGGATATCACCGGCGACACGCAACTTGGGGCCGGGATGTCGTTCCAGGAATGGGGCCGGGCCTTGGCCGACGCGGGCGTCAAGAGTTCCCTCCGTTCTGCCAATGACGGCGACAAGCCGGGCATCGAAGTTGGCGGCACGCCACAGGCGCCGATCTACAAGGTCACGGGCGTCATCGGACCGGGTGACGTGCTGTTTCTGCCAGGCGGCACGCTTCCGCCGCAGCGAGAGCAAGAAGGTGGCGGCCTGGCTGGACGATCTGGCCAAGCGCGGGCCGCCGGATAAGCGGGAAAGAGTTTCCGCGTTCGGCCTCACCGGCAGCCAGTTGCAAAAGGTCAATGCCGACCTCGCCAAGGCCGTCGGCTTTTCCACCAAGGGTATGTCACGGAGCGACGCTGTTGACAAGATCGCCGGGCAACTCGGATTGAAACTCGCGATCGACGGTTCGCTGACCGACGGTGCGAAAGAAGACGACAAGATCGAAGAGGAGTTGTCCGGCCTTTCCAGCGGCACCGCCCTGGCCTGCATCTTGCGGCCAATCGGCTTCTGCTTCGTGCCGCACGAATCGGGCGACACGCTCGCCTACACGGTGAGGAAAGCCGACTTGGACAAGGAAATTTGGCCGATCGGCTGGCCGGCGGAAAATGGCCCCAAAGTCCTGCCGAGCATTTACGAGTTTCACAATGTCAACATTTCCAACGTGGCCGCCACAAAGGTCTTGGCAGTGATCGGCAAACAGCTTGGCGTGCCGGTACTCTACGACCACAACGCTTTGGCGAAATACAATATCGACCTCGACAAGGCGGTCCTTTCGCATCCGCAAGCCCGCACGACTTACAGCGTCGGACTGCGGAGGATGTTGGCGAAGGTCGGGCTGAAGTTCGAGCTTCGCGTTGACGAGGCCGGCAAGCCGTTCTTGTGGGTCAGCACGATGAAGCCGGTTTAAAGCAGTGCATCTAGCTCTTCCACCATCTTCCCAAACTGCTTGAGCGCCCCATCGACGGCTGTGGGCTTTTCCATGTCGACGCCCGCGTCGCGCAACAGATCGAGCGGGTCTTTCGAGCAGCCGCCTTTGAGGAAGTCCAGGTAATCGTCCAGCTCTTGCTTGCCGCCGTCGGTGACCCGCTCGGCCAGGCTGATCGCGGCCGACATGCCGGTGGCGTACTTGTAGACGTAAAACGCCCGATAGAAGTGCGGAATCCGCAGGCATTCCAGGTTCAGTTCGTCGTCGATGGCGAAGTCGGGCCCGAAGTAGAGCTTCAACAGCCCGCGGTAGATTTCGCTTGAACCGTTCCACCGTCAGCGGCTCGCCCGCCTCGGCCGAGGCGTGGGCCAGCTTCTCGAACTCGGCGAACATCGTCTGGCGGAAGATCGTGCCCGCATGGCGTCGATCTGGCGGTTGATGAGGAACGCCCGCTGCTGGTCGTTCGCGGGCGTTCTCCAAGAGGTAGCGGCTCAAGAGCTGCTCGTTGAACGTGCTGGCCACCTCGGCCACGAAGATCGTGTAGTTGTAATAGGCGAACGGCTGGTGCCGGGCCGAATAGCCAGCTGTGCATCGAGTGGCCCGCCTCGTGGGCCAGCGTGAAGACGTGGTCCAGCACGTCGGGCTGGTAGTTCATGAGGATGTACGGATCGCCGTCGTACGAGCCGGAACTGAAGGCGCCGCTCTGCTTGCCGCGGTTTTCGTAGCGGTCGCACCAGCGGCCGCTGAGCCCTTGTTCCAACGCGCCGCAGTAGTCGCTGCCCAGCGGCTCGAGCGCGGCCAGCACCGACGTCCACCGCCTGGTCCCACGTGTGCCGGCGTCTGCAAGCTCGGCCAGGATCGGCACGTAGGTGTCGTAGTGGTGGATGTCGTCGAGCCTCATCTTCCGCCGCCGCACGTCGTAGTAGCGGTACAAGCGCCGGCAGGTGGCGATGGACCGAGGCGATCAGGTTGTCGTAGACCGCCACCGGCACGCTGGTCGGGAAACAGGGCCGCCTCCAGGGCGCTGGGGTAGTTCCGCGCCCTGGCGTAATACATGTCGCGCTGCATCGAGCCGGCCAGCGACGCGGCCAGCGTGTGGTCGTGGTCGGCGTATTGCGCGGTAATATTGATGGAAGGCCGTCCGTGCGGACGCCGCGGTCGGGCGACGTGCAGCAAGGCGCTGAACGTGGCGTGGCTCAGCTCGATCGACTTGGCCTTCGTGGTTCGTCATGATGTGCCGAACTTCAGGTCGGCGTCGTTGAGCTGGCGGAAGACCTGGTTCGGCCGCCTGGGCCATTTCGGTCTGCATGGCCAGCAGCTTCTCTTCCTTCTGGCCAAGCGTGTGCGGCTTGTAGCGCAGCAGCCGCTCCAGCAGCAGCCGGTAGGGCGCGATGACGGGCGATTCCAGGAAGGCGTCCATCGTGGCCGCGGGAATGGCCAGGATCTCCGGGCGGATGAAGCTGGCCGCCTGGGCCGCGCGGCTGGCCGACGTTCATATAGCGGCCTTGCATCCGCTGGTAACGGCTCTCGCCGACGTCCTCGGCCGTTTTCAGAAAGGCGTAGTTGCCCAGCCGCTCGCCGGCGCGATCGAGATCGAGATCGAATTGCAGGCAGGCGGCCAGCGACTCGGGGCTCTCGCCCAGCTTGCCTTGGAAGGCGGCGTATTCGGCGATACGGCCGTCCCAAGCGGTGAAGGCCGCTTCCCAAGCATCGTCCGACGGGAAGAGGCTGGATAGGTCCCAGGTGTCGGCGGGGTTGACTTCGCTACGGGCGGGGAGTTGTTTGATTTGAGTCATGGAGAGATTTTGGCAAGTCGATGGTGGATGGTCAAGCACGGCGGCTTGATACACCACCTCTCTTCAGCTAGAATTAATCTAAGTGGATAATGGGGCCGATATGATGTCGATTGCAAATTTGCCGTCCGCTGGCTTGTCGTTGGAGGGTCGCGTCTTGTTGTCCGGCGTGAGCTATTCGACGTACGAGGCGCTCGTTGAGGAAATTGAATCGAGCGGCACCAGACTCACTTACGATCGGGGGTACTTGGAAATCGTGTCGCCGTCTCGAAAGCATGATCGCGTCAGTCGTCTTCTTGGCCGGATGATCGGGGCCGTGACCGAAGAGTTGAACATCCCCATAAGCAGCGGCGGTTCAACAACGCTGAAACTGGCACTTAAAGAGCGCGGCGTGGAGGCGGACGAGTGCTATTACGTCGCGAACGAGCCGCGGATGCGCGGGCACGACAACTACGACCCGGCGGTCGATCCCCCGCCCGATCTTGTTATCGAGGTGGATATCTCGCGTAATTCACTCAACAAGTTCAACATTTATGCCGATTTCGGCGTGCCGGAAATCTGGACTTACGAGGACGATGCGGTGCGGGTCTATCGTCTACAGGACGACCGTTCCTATGCACTTCAAGATAACAGTCCAACTTTCCCGTTCCTCCCTTTGGAGAACCTTGAAGGATTTCTCAGCGGCGCAACGCGACGGACGAAACGACCTGGATCCGCTCGTTTCGCAAGTGGGCGCGGACGCTTTCGCGGCCGTGAGACCAGTAATGAGATAGGGTGCGGTCGAGTTCTACGAGACCCGCCAGATATCGCCGCACTGTGGTGGGTCTTCGCTGCGCTCGACACCACCCTGCATCCGCAGCCACGTCACTTGTGTTCAAACCAGACCAAGAGCCCGATTTCCGCGAGCATCAGCAGAAGCTCGCCAAGCAGGATCACGATGATCCAAATTTCCAGCTTGGCTTCCGCGCGGAAGTTTCCGTACTCCAAGAGGCGGTCGTTGGCCAACTCGTAGGTGTCTTCGTAGACTTCCAACCGCTCGTCGACTGCTTTGAGGCGGTCCTGGACCTCGCATTGCACCAGCAGTTCGCTGGCCAGCCGCCGCCCCGCGCCGGGCAGCGTGATGGAGGGCTTTTCCAATGGCCGCTCCAACCGCGAGTAGCGAATCCGTCGCTGGGTCATTGTGCAGGTTCGCTCATGGACATGGCGGAGGGCGCGCAGCGACTGCTTGTTGACCGCGGCCGTCGTCAGCGGCACGTCGTGGGCGAGGATTTCAGCGTCCGCGTGGAGTCGATGCTCCAGCTTGCGGAGCTCGGTTTCAAAGTACGAGAAGTCGGCCAACGCCAGCAGCGTTTCGTGCATGCGGTCGGCCGCGCCTTGCATCATCGAGCGGCCGGGCGCCAAAGGACCCGATCGCTCCGCATGAGGATCTCGACCGTCGGTTCGGCCGCGGGAACGTCGGGCTTCGCCATCCACTGCTCGCCGCGCTTCTGCTCGTCAAAGGCCGTGGCTGAACCGCCCGGCAGAAAGAGGAAGTAGAAGCGATCGCGATCCTCAGCCTCCGGCGGCCAGACGGGCGGTCGCAGCCGATCCAGCCCGATCAGCTCCATGAACGCGTAGCGTGGACGTGAATAAGGGTCGGTGAACTCGCGCAGCATCGACTGGCCTACCGGCACGTGCTCCACAAAACGAACGCAGTAGAGTTGCGGCGCATCAGGCGGCGGCGGATCGGTGTGAGGCATATGCCATTCGGTGTGGCACGTCCTGAGCTTCAAGCGAAGGGCGTGTTTTTGACTTTCACCACGCCCTTCGCTTGAAGCTCAGGACGTGCCACCCAAATCTTCTCCTTACGAGCGCGTTGGGTTAGTATGAGCAACGCCAGTATATCACCCCGCCGGCTTGATGGGGAACTCGGCGTAAGGCGGCTCGATGTCCTCGATGTTGGGCGGCGCGATGAAATCGACGCCGTCTTCCAGCACGGGGCCCGGCTGCGAGAGCAGGAACTGCGTTTCCTTGCAGAGGCAGAATGCCCCCTTGAGGAACTGCGGATTCAAATGATCCAGCCAGGCCAAGCCGAGACGGTCCTGGATCGTGCGGGCGATGTCTTCATCGCGCCACTCGCCGGGCCGCGCCCAATCGCTGGCCAGCAAAAAGCCCCAGCAACCGAGGAACGACGGTATGTGTACGCGATAGCTGTGAACTTCCGGAAAGACGGTCCGCAGCGTGCGGGAGAGGGCGACGTGCGGCTTGTCGTCCATGAAAGAAAACTCCAACCCCTGGACGACGACGATGGCATCGGGCCGCAGGCGGCGGCGGAGCGTCTCGTAGAATTGCCGCGTATAAAGGGCCTGCGCCGGGCCGTTATCCAGCATGTCCACTACGTCAACGATGACCACGTCGTAGCGGCCGTCGTCCTCCTCAACAAACTTCCGCCCGTCGCCATAGACCATGCGGACTCTGCGGTCTTCAAAAGCGCCGCGATGCCAGTGGATAAGGTGCTCGCGGCAAAGTTCCACCACTTCGCGGTCGAGGTCCACCATCGTGACCGAATTGACTGAAGCGTGGACGATCACTTCGCGGAGCGTCGCGCCTTCGCCGCCGCCGATGATCAGCACGTCGCGGGGATTCGGATGGCGGAGCATGGCCGGCTGAACGAGCATTTCGTGATACAGCGATTCGTCGTCCTCCGAACTTTGAATTGATCCGTCCAGAAAGAGCGCCCGCCCATAGTTGAACGTGTCGGCGATCATTACGTCCTGATAGGCGGTCTTGCCCGAGTAAACGACTTTCTGCAAGGCAAACGAGAAGATATCGAACGGGTCGGTCTTCTCCAGGAAAGTCACGGCGTTGCGGCCGGCATCCGCAGGTAATGGGTCTTCGTAATACCGGTTCGGCGGCAGCGGCGGCAGTTGGTAAGGCCGCGGCGCGACTTGCATCGCGGGCACGAGTTTGCCGTCGCTGTTGACGACCATCAACGGGTCGCCTGACGATGCGGAAGACGCGGGAGGAGACGTATCGGGCATTCGCATCTTCCTCCGCGTTCAGACGGTCGGGCGGCGGCGGCTGTGAAATTGATCCTGCTGGATGCCGCTGTGGCGAATCCACGTGGTCGCATTGCTTTCGGCCGGACGAAGATAGGCCCGCAACACGGCGTCGAACTCTTCGGCCCGGCAGTCCAAACCACAGGTGAAAAGGTCAACAAAGCAGGAATTGTGTTCGGGATAAGTATGGATGCTGGCGTGGCTCTCCGAAAGAAGCATGACGATGGTCATTCCGTCGGGCGGAAAAACGTGCCGCGCTGAGGTAAGGAGCGTGGCGCCACTGGCCTCGACTGCCTGCTGCATAGCCTCTTCCAAAGCGTCCAAGTCCCGCAACGCATCGCGATCACAGCCGACATAGCTGGACATCATGTGCCGGCCGACAAACTCGAAGTCGGGAGCAACAGCATGCTGCGAACCGCTATTAATTGGCGCCGCGGTAGGCGGCATTTGAGCAAGTTCCATTGGCCTTTCAACGTCCGATCGGTTTATTCTCGTCGGCGGTCTCGCGCCCATCGCCGTCGATGGCGACAGGTTCGGCGGATCGCCGCATCCTTAAACGGACTCAATTTCCGGGTGTTACGTGAAAAACGAAATATCCAAAATGATTCAATAATTTAGTAACCCCAAAAAAGGACACAGGTTACGGTCGATTTTACTCTTTTTGGCAAAACTGACCTAGAGATAGCCCGAATGGCCAGATTGAATGCACCCACAATGGTCAATCGACGTGAGAATCGGGCCAGTTACCACCGCATGAGGACCGTTCCTCACGTCAGGACCGCGCCGAAGCCGCTAAAGAGGACGTGAGCGCCGCGGCCGATTCGGCCCAGGCGATAGGCCTCGCCCAACGCCAGCGGGATGCTAGCCGAGGATGTGTTGCCGTAGCGGTTGACGCCGTTGAAGTCCTTTTCCGGAGTCATTCCAAATTCGTCACCCGCTCAGGTCAAGCATGTTGCCGCTCTGCCCGGTGGGGTCTTTGACGCGGCTTTCGGGTGGGGGTGTCTCGCTAGTCTCGTGTTGGCCTTGGGGATTGCGAAGACGCCAGAGTTGCCGGCCGTCGGCGTCGCGCTCGGCCGTCTGGTGGTCGTCGCCATCGGCCTGCCCGACGCCGGCGGCAAGTTCGGCTTTTTGATCACTCTGGACGCGGAGGTCGCGGGCATTGCTATCCTGTTGAGCGCGATCCGCGTCCGAACCGCGAAGCTGTGCGAGCGAGGTGCCCGCCACGCTGCCGCCGATATTGGAAAGGAATCCGATGCTCATGGTTATGGCTTCCTCTGTTCTCTTCAAGCTCCGCCGATACTCTTAAACATGCTTTGTTAAGTAATTAGTTCCCGTCCTTGGACCTAACGTTGATCCTGCAAGTTCTTTAAGGCCTGGTTGACGCCGGGAAATGCCTCGCGGTCGATGTGGGGATCCTGTATGTTGCCGGTAACGCGGATCTGCATGATTTGCTGGCTCACGCCACCAAACAGGTTGCGGACTATCGGCACTCCGGCATCACCGCGGCCAAGGGTCGTAGCGAATACCATCCGTGAAATATTGCCCTGGAAGTCCATCTCGCCCTTGCCCGACAGGCTGATAGCGTCGCCATTAAAGTCTAGCTTGCTGAAATCGACGTGTTCGCCCTGGATGTGAAAAATGCTGTCGCAGTTGCTAAATGCATTGGGGTCGGGCGGCTTAAAACTGAGGAATTTCAGCAGGGAGACCATCGCCGGCAGTTCATAGATATTCGCATTTCGGAGTCTCAAAGTGCCGTCGCCACTTAAAGCAGTGCGGTTGTGGCCGGCGCCTTTCAATTGCACCGTTCCATAAACCCGTCCCACTAGGTTGCGGTCCTTTCCCGTCAGGTCGCGATCGCAGGCCTTCAAGTCGGCGTCGGCGAGCTGCGCTTGGATGCCGAATTGTGGTTGTTCGCCGAAGGAGGCCCAACCGTCTCCGTAAATCGTGCCGCCAAGGACTTTTGCCACGATGGCGCGCTGCGGCGACGGCTTCGCGCCGGGCGCCAATGATTGATTGTCCAGCGCCGCGACCCAAGAGCCAAACCTCGCCTTTTGCTCGTCGATCCAGAAGGGTCCCATGACCTGCGTGAAAAAAATGTCGTGGCAGGTCATGTCTTCGATGTCCAGCTCGCCGCGCATCTGGAAGCGTGTCCCATCTGACCAGCCGTTGACCCGAATCGTGCCGTTGACGTTCTCCAACCGCGAGCCGCAATCCAGCCCCACTCTGGTCAAGTCCAGCGCGATGTTTTTCCATTGCAAAATGGTCGGCTCCACCGGCTTGCCGCTATGGGAGACAACGACGTTGCCTTTCACGCTGATCGGACCCGTGGCGTTCAGTTCGCCGAGGTTTTTCTTGAGCTGCTGCGGCAAGATTTGCATGAATTGCCTGTCCAGCCGCAAACGATCGACGACAAGGCGATCGAGTTGAAGCCGCCAACCGCCGTCGGGCCGGAAGCTGCATGAACCGTTGCAAGCGAGCTTCACAGGACCATGCCACGCGTTGAAATGCTCGAAAGTTATGCCTCCACTACCATAGGTAAACACGCCCTGCACGTTTTCCAAACTATAGGGGAACTGCACCGGTTCGAGCGAGCTACCGCTCCGCGGCTCGGCGCGGACGTTGACGTCCCAAAGGTCATTCGCGCTGAAGTAATTTACGGTGGAAGTGAGATCGATGATGCCGCGCGGCTGCAAGAGTGCCCAGACCTGCCTCATGCCGGGAGGTAGTGCCTCGCGCAACTCGCCTTCTAGCGGCACATTCCCGGCCGCAAGTTGTAAAGTCAACTTTCCGCCCTTGGGCGAGCAGACGAACGTGCCCTCGTTGACGGTGATGCGACTCGTCCCGTTGCAGCCTACCAGCTTGCGGAACCACCAATTTCCATCGTACATCTCCAATTGGCCGTTGATCTCCGAGATTGCGTATGGGAAACGATCACATCGAAGCGAGCAGCGGATACACGTGGCGCGTAAGTGCTTGTGCAGCGGTCCCCCCGGAATGTCCTTCGAGAGCTCCAGATCGGCCTCGACCGTGCCCCGCAGATCGAGCGACTGTCGCCATCGGCTGCACGTCGCACGGTATCGCTTCCAGCAGCTTTTTGTCTAGCGGCAGCGCGTCGCATTTGACGTGCAGCCAGCCAGTCGGCTCCCCAAACAGGTTGCGGACCTCTCCCGCGAGGCGGACCAACTGGTTCTCGCTGTAAGCGTTAAGTCCCAGCGTCAACACGTCGTCCTTGAGTTCCAGCGCGCCGCGTTTCCACTCTCCGGGAACAAGCCACTGGCACTGATGCGTCAACAGGTCGTCCCTGAGTTCCAACGCGCCGCTTCCGTGGTCGAGCCGGTAGGGAAAGGCCGCGTGGAAGAATGAGACGTTCTGGCAGTTGATCCGCACCCACGGCTGCCAGGCGCGGCCATCACAGTGAAGCTGAACGCCGGCGTCAATTACGCCATCCGGCTGGATCTTCTGCCAAAACTCCTGGAGCTTTGCCGGCAGGATCGCAAAGAGCTGGCCGTCCAAGGGCATCTGGCGGATCGCGCACTGAAGGTCCATCGGACTTCCCGCCGCAAGGCCGCCGCTGCACGAAAGCGAGAGCGTAGCCTGGTTGCTTTTAGCCCCCAAATCGCGAACACAAAATCCTCGGTTATCGACGTGGACCACCGCATGGATTTCGGTCAATGGATTAGGCAGGCGGGAATCTTCGATCCGCCCGTGCGACAACTGCCCGCTGACGTTGAACTTCCACTTCTCCGTTGCCGCAGGATCGTAGCTCACTTGGAATTGCGCCTCGGTCTCTCCGCGCAGCGAACTCAACCAGGCAAGATTGCAGCCGTTGGCATCAGGCAGCGCATTGCGCATTTCGGGCGAGATTTCCAGGCCGTCGATTTTGCCGGATAGCTCGACCGTCGGCCGATCCACGTCGAGATCGCCTTCAAAGGACACCTGGCGAAAGTAATCGCCGCTGGCCGTTCCGCGGATATGGCGGCGGCGGGTCGTTTCCGGTTGGCCATCGGGAGGTGGAACTGGGGATAGCGTAAGGTTCACGTCGCGAAGCGTGCAGGCGCAAGCGGGCGACTTTGTCGGGTCGAAGATTTCGATCGTGCCGTTCTCCACGCGGATTTCCGGCGTCGCGCCGTTGGAGAGCCGCGGCAGCGGCAACAATCGCGCGGCGCTCCAGGTGCCGTCGCTGCGGCGCGTCATCCGCAGCGTCGGCCGGCGAAGAATGACCTGCGTCGCCCGCGGCTCGCCGCTCATCAAGTCCGATAGATCGGTGGGGCAAGCGACGAAACATTCGTCGTAGCTCAGAAGTTCGGGGCATGGACCTTCGGCCGCCGGATCGACGATCGACAGCCCGCGGACGGAAATCCCCTCTCCCTTCAACAGCACGGCAGAGCGGATTTTGACTTGCAGATTGGGATATTGCTTGGCGAACAGATCCTCGAAGCGGCGGCGAATCTCGTCGTCCATGCGGTGATAGAAATAGGGGACCAAAAGCGCGGCCCCGATCACGCAGGCGATCAGGCCCCACTTGAACCAGCACCAACAGAAGTTGATTAGGCGAGTCACCGGATGGACTTTCGAGCCCCCGAACGAGGACGGACAAGCGCAAGGCGTAGGGTGGGACAAGCTCGCTTCAAGCGAGCACCGGCCCACCACTGCTTGCTTCAAATACACAACGCGCCACAATGCTGACAAAAATAGGCGGGTATAGTACTCGCGGCTGGGAGCGCAGGTCAAGAAAGGAATGATGTAAATCTGGGACAAATAATGGCGATGCGGCGCTTTGCGGCAACATTTCCTCTGCCGCTCGCCCAATTTATCAAAACGCCTCTATTTCACAACTTGTTGCCGGGATGTATATTATCGCAAGTCCCTCCGGCGGATTTCTGTAACCTGGGCCTGGGGGGCGAAAACAGCCAAACGTTGAACCAGCTTGCCCGAGCAAATCCTTGCGCGGCAAGCGCATCTATTCATTTGAGAGAAGTCTTATGGCCTCACTTCCCAATTATGTGGCTGCCGCACAGCCGGTTCCGCAAGCCAATCGTGCGCCGTGGTACAAGACGACGGCGCAAACCTACGCGGGGATCATGCTTTGGTTCGTATTTTGGATGAGCGTGCCCAGCAGCGGCGCTCCGGGCTCAGCGGGCATATTGGGGCATGGACTCGGCGCCGCGATCGTCGGCGTAGTCGTGGCCGCGCTTATATGCCATTTTCTCTTCTATCTCGCGCCTGGACTGATGGGAATGAAGACCGGCTTGCCGCTGGCGGTTGTCGGCACGTTGACCTACGGAGTGCAAGGCGGTTTTCTTATGCCCGGCTTCCTGATGGGTCTGCTGCAATTCGGCTGGCTGGCGGTGAACGCGTATTTTTCCTCCGAGCTTCTGGCGGGGTTTTTCGGCGAAAAAGCGATGTCTCCGCTGCACCTGACGATTGGCACGATTTGGGCCGTCGTGGCCGCTTTTGTCGGCCTCAAGGGCATTAACTACGTCGCCAAAGTCGCCACGTTCTTGCCGCTGATACCGCTGGTGATCCTTTTGATTCTTGCCGCGAAGACCATGGCCGGGGTCGGCAACTTCAATCCCGATATGATCGCGGATGCTGCCGCGCCGGCCGCGGCCACGCCGCCAAGCACGGACTTGATTCTGTTTGCGATTGCCAACATCGTCGGCTTCTTTGCCACCGCGGGAGCGGCAGGAGTTGATATTGCTTCGAGCAACCGTGATACGAAAGACGTCCAGCTTGGCGGCCTCGTTGGCGTCGCGGGCGCAACGATCTTCACGGGCTGCCTGGCGCTGCTTATCGTCGCTGGAGCGTATGGTCTGGGAATGATGAAAGGCCAGCCAATCGAACTGAAGCCTACAGGGATGATGGGCACGATCATGGGCGAAAGCACTGCGAAAATCTTCTGGCTCTTGCTCGCCATCGCCGCTTTTCCACCCGCCTGTTTTAGTTCACTGATCGCGGCCGCGAGCTTCAAGAACACGTTGCCCAAGGTGAATCCGTTCATTTCCTGCGGCATCGGGACCGCGGCATCAGTCGCGCTTGTGCTCTCCGGGAAAGCCGGCAACGCGGCCGCGGTCTTCGGCATCATCGGCGCGTTGTTCGGGCCGATTTGCGGCGCCATGACGGCCGATTTTCTCTTGGCCGGCCGCAAATGGCCCGGACCACGTGCAGGATTCAACCCCGCCGGATGGATTTCGTGGGCAGTCGGGTTCGTCGTTGGAGCGTGGAATGGTCTATTCGTCGATCTGCTCCACGTTTCCAGCTTCCAGATGCCCTGTCCGCCAGTGGCCGCGTACGTCGTCGGCTTTGTGCTCTATATCATCCTTGCCAAGGTGGGACTTGAGAGCCAAACACTTGCGCATCCGGCGGTGAAGGCATGACGCACTTGTCGCGTAGCTACCGCCGATACTTCTGATACGCGGCCACAGCCAACGTGTCGCAGCGCTCGTTTTCGGCGTGGCCCTGGTGGCCGCGAATGTGCGTGAACTTGATCGTGTGCTGACCCGCCAAGGCGTCCAGTTCCCGCCAGAGATCTTCGTTCTTGATTTCTTTGAGCTTGCCGCCTTCGCGACGCTTCCAGCCGTTGAGCTTCCACTTGGGCATCCATTCGGCGAGGCCCTTGAGCACGTAGATGCTGTCGCTGACGACTTCCACGTGGGTGGGCCGCTTCAGCATTTCCAGGCCGCGGATCACGGCGGTCAATTCCATGCGGTTATTGGTCGTGTCGGGTTCGCTGCCGGAAGACTCGAGTTCCTTGCCTGTGGCAGGATGGCGAAGAATGAACGCCCAGCCGCCCGGACCGGGGTTGCCGCTACATGCGCCGTCGGTGAAGAGCTGGACTTCGCCGTCTTTAATCTGCCCGTCACTCATCTAGCTCTGGGGTTCAATCGACTTCGATGCAGTTCGTCAGAGTTAGCCCGTTTGGCACTGTCATCGCCGCGTGCTGGGCAAGCTGTTTGTGATAATAGCTGGAGCAGGAACCGTGGAGAAAGACGCACCCGTCATCAACCACGACGGCCAGATGGGCGATACCGCCGCCGGTTTGCTGCTGAACGGCCTTTTCGATCGACGCAGAGAGCGCTTCGGCCTGGGCCAACGTCTGGGGAACGACGGCCAAAAGCTCCAGCGACACGCCTTGCCCGTCCTGTAGATCGTTCATGCGATCCTCCCTTCCATGCTTTGGCGGCACGCGCTTTGTTGCGCATGCGAGATCCGATCCCGCTCCCGAGCCGCGCAGCCCGGATTGTCCGGCAACCTTAAATCTACGCGTGATAAGGAATATGTCAATGCGAAAATTAAAGGTGTTTTTCACATACGTCTATGTCGTAAATCAGTTCGCCTGTATAATTCGGTATGTCCCGCCTTTGGCATACTTCCGCAAGGCCGGAGCATGAGCCTCAATTTGACCTAAAAACTTCAAAACTTGACGTGAAATTCACTTGACAGCTTTGCTGCCATCGGCACAATTGAGGGTTGGAGGGCGATTCGTGCGGCGGCGAGGGCCGTGCTTGCACTTTCCGTTCGATTGCAATAGTATGTGTTGTTGTTCGGGCGGTTAGCGCCCAAATTCTTTTCATTTGATCGGCCTTGATTCGCTCTGAGGTGGGGCGGAGGGGCAAACCTGGTGAACTCCTTGGAGGTGCGGCCATGAAGCGGGGCGCGTTTACTCTTGTTGAACTTCTCGTCGTGATTGCGATCATCGGCATTTTAATAGGGCTGTTGCTGCCCGCCATCAATTCCTGCGGCGTGAGGCCGGCAGGCGGTTGAGCTGCAAAAACAACTTGAAGCAGATGGGCCTGGGCTGCCAGAACCACCTCAGCACGCAGGGCATTTTCCCGACCGGCGGCTGGGGTTGGAACTGGGTGGGAGATCCGAATTGCGGATTCAAAGATGCGCAGCCCGGCGGCTGGTATTACAACATCTTGCCCTTCATTGAGTTCAACAGCTTGCACGAAATGGGCTCGGGCGGAGGGCCGGGAAGCACGGCGCAGATGCTGGCGCGATGCAGCGGGTGCATACGCCCGTTCCCACGTTTAATTGTCCCTCGCGACTGCGCGGCGAAACTTTACGATAAGCCGTCCAAACGCGCCCGACATCGCCTACAATGCACAAGATAACCTTTCGACTGACAACGTGGCCTCGCGCGGCGATTACGCCGCCTGCAACAGCTCAATCGGGAATCCCGAGTTCAACGGCGGTCCCGGCAGTACATGGCAGGGCGGCCTTCCTAACTACCAAGCCGCGAGATCCTTTGCATGGCAGGATGTGAGCAACCCCAAGTCCGGCGATTACCAGTCCGGCATCAGTTTTCAGCGTTCGCTTGTGACCCCGCAAATGGTTACGCGGGGGCTGGCGCACATCATCATGATCGGCGAGAAATCGGCCGACCCGCAACACTACACCGACGGATCGGACCCCGGGGACAACGAGTCGATCTATGTCGGCCAAGACAACGATATCTACCGCACAACGGTGAACCCACCTCTGCAAGACGTGCCGGGCGTCCTCAGCTACGGCAATTTCGGCAGCGCCCACACGGCGGGTGCCCATATATGCTACGGTGACGGGGCGGTCCACATCGTTCGGTACGATGTCGATCCAACCATCTACAACGCTTGGGGCGATCGCAATTCGCGGCATCCGGGAGACATCAGCGGCGACTGATTCACGCCGCTCAATAGCTCAATTCGAAAACCACTCCGCCGTTCGAGATGCCGAGGGCGTCCACGGCCACTTCCTGCCCGAGTTCGGTGGCCGTGTTGTACCTGGCCGGGATCTCATTGCCCTTCGTGATTTCCACCCGATAGAAGCCAGGACACATGCCGATCGTCGGATCGCCTTTTCTGCGGCTGGGCTGCGAGATCTTCGCGAAGCCTTTGGCGTCGGTCGTGCCGGTGCCGATCGGCAATTCCTTTCCCAAAAAGTCTTCCGGCACGAACTTCACTTCGGCGCCGGCGACGGGTTCTGAGCTTCCTTTGCGTTTTACGCAGCAAAGCACGCTGATGCGGCCAGTGCCGCGTTTCTTCCATTCATTGATCCGCGCGTCGATTTCCTCGGCGGTGATTTTCGCGCTCTGCACTTCGCTTTCCGGCGGCGTCGGACGGCGCGGCTGGTAGAGCTTTTTGATGGTTGCCACCGCCGCGCCAGTCCAGGCGCCTTGGCCAATTCCTGATAATCCAGCGCGCCGTCCTTATTGGTGTCGAACTTGGCAATCGCGCGGTCCCCCGCGCCGGAAGGAATTTCCGGCGGGCGGACGACCGCCGGTCCGCAGCCGGATGTGGAAATCGCGGCCAGCGCAACTATTGCAAATCCAAGTTGGCATCGAGATGGCGTCTGCATCGGAGGCTCCTTCGCTTAGAGTGATTTCACTTCCCGGTCGTCGGCGTCCCAGTATTGAAAAACGAGATGCTCCGGGCCGGCGTGTTCGTCGCTTACAACCTGCACGTTCATGCCGCCTTCGTCCTCCAGCCGGGCCAGTTCGTGCCGTTTGCGGTTGTTGAGGTAGTCGGCCACCGCCGGCGGCCACGGTCACCGTGACCCGGACGATCGATGGCTTCTGGCGCGATCACGATCAACAGTCCGCACGACGTCGATGGCCATGCTCTCGGCCGTCTTCACCACGCCCGTGCCGCGGCAGCCGGGGCAGTCCTTGTAGACGCTCCGCTTCAGGCTGGGGCGGATCCGCTGCCGCGTCATCTCGATCAGGCCGAACGGGCTGGTGCGGAGGATCTTGGTCCGCGCCCGGTCGCGGCTTCACCGCGTCGCGCAGCGCCCGCTCCACGCCGCGGCGGTGCCGCTCCTTGCGCATGTCGATGAAGTCGTTGACGATCACGCCGCCCAGGTCGCGGAGCCGCAGTTGCCGGGCGATCTCCTTGGCCGCGCAGCAGGTTCATCTGGTAGGCCGTCTCCTCGGCGATCGTCTTCGGCGCGGAAGTTGCCGCTGTTGACGTCGATGGCCACCAGGGCCTCGGTCTGGTCGATGACGATCGAGCCGCCCGCCTTCAGCGGCACCTTGCGGCGCGTGGATTTTGGCGATCTCCTCGTCCAGGCGGTACTTGTGGAACAGCGGCTCCTTGCCTTCGTAAAGCTGCAGGCGGTTGACGTAGCGCGGCATCACGAGTTGCAGGAACTCCTTGGCCCGCTCGTAGGCCGACGGCTCGTCGATGTAGATCGCGTCCACGTCCGCGGTGAAGATGTCGCGGATGGTGCGGATGATCATGTCGCTTTCTTCGTAGATGTCCACCGGGGCGGGCAGCTTCTTGATCCGCCGCACGATCACCTTCCACAGCCGCAGCAGATAGGCCAGGTCGCGGGAAAGTTCGCGCTTGGTGCGGTCGGCTGCCGGCGGTGCGGACGATGAAGCCCAGGCCCTTGGGCGGATTGAGTTCGAGCATGATGTCGCGCAGCTTGCGGCGGACGTCTTCGTCCTCGATCTTGCGCGAGACGCCGACGCGGCCCAAGGCCGGCATGAGCACCAGGTAGCGGCCGGGGATGCTGATGTAGGTGGAGAGCGTCGGCCCCTTGGTGCCGATGCCTTCCTTGATGACCTGCACCAGCACCTCGTCGCCGCGGCGGAGGATCTCCTGGATCGGCGGCTTGAAGCGCGGCCGGCCGCCGGTGCGCGAGTTGCCGCTGCGGACCGCGCGGGCGGCTCGTCGTCGAAGTCGGTATCGTCGGGCTCGTCGCACTCGTCGTCGGCTGCCGGCCGCGCGGTCGCGCGGCGGTCGCCGGGAGGCCCGAGCGGCTTGTCGGGATCGTAGCCGCCCTGGCGGAAGTACTGCGGCTCGATGTCGCTGATGTGCAGGAAGCCGTTGCGGCCGACGCCGAAATCGACGAACGCCGCCTGGATGCTCGGCTCCAGGTTGACGACTACTCCCTTGTAGATGTTTCCGACGTAATTGTCCTGGCCGGTGCGCTCGATGTAGAGTTCTTCCAGGACTCCGTCTTCAACGATCGCGATCCGGCATTCCTCCGGCTGCGCGACGTTGATCAGCATTTCTTGTTTCATGTTTCCTCTCGTGGCGACGATCCGCGCCGTAACGTTCTCGCTCGGACGCTCTGCGCCGCGTAACGTGGCCGCGGAACGGCCTTAAATGCGTTCCCGCGCTCGGCGCGAAAACGCGGCTTTGTTAGTTTATCCTTCGCCTCCCAACCCTGGGATGCGACTTCTTCAGTTCCTCGCGCAGGTAATTCGTGATGTCTCGGGCATTTTCCATGGTCGTCACGCGGTCCACGACCGCCCGGCATTCGGCCATGGTCACGCGACGGCAAATGTTCTTGATCTCCGGCAGCGCGCCGGGCGTGACGCTGAAGTGCCGCAGCCCCATCCCCAGCAGCAGCATGGTGATAGACGGGGTTGCCGCTCATCTGCCCGCACATCGTTGATCGGCATCGGCTTCTTGTCGGCGGCCTCGATCGCCATGGCGATCAGCCGCAGCACGGCCGGATCGGCCGGGTTGTACAGGCCGACGACGTCCTTGTTGCTGCGGTCGACCGCCAGGGTGTATTGGATCAAGTCGTTGGTGCCGATGCTGAGGAAATCGACCTCCTCGACGAAACGGTCGATCATCATCACCGCCGCGGGCACCTCGACCATCATGCCCACCGGCATGTCGCGATTGAAGGCGATGCCGTGCTCGTCGAGATCTTCCATGACGTCGGCCAGCACCATCTTGGCCTGGCGAGCTCCAGCAACGTGGAGATCAAGCGGGAACATGACCTGCAGGTTGCCCAGCACGCTGGCGCGCAAGCATGGCCCGCAACTGCGTGCGGAACATCGGCAGGTTCCGCAGCGCCAGGCGGATGCTGCGCAGGCCCAGGCAGGGGTTGCGCTCGTCCTCGGGCGGCGGCAAGTGCGGCAACTTGTCGGCGCCCAGGTCGAACGTGCGCATCGTGACCGGCCGGTTGCCCATCGCCGCGACGACCTGCGCATAGGCCTGGTAGTGGACCTCCTCGGTCGGGCTCGGTCTCGCTGCCCAGATACAGGAACTCGGTGCGGTACAGGCCGATGCCGTCGGCCCCGCGGTCGACGCAGTGCGCGACCTCGTAGGGAAACTCGATGTTGCCCGTAGAGGCTGATCGCGCACGCCGTCGGCCGTTTCGGCCGGCAGGTCGCGGAGGGCTTCCAGGCGGACGGCGGCCGTGCGGTTCTGTCTCGACCTCGTGCCGATAGCGGGCCAGCGTCTCCTCGTCGGGCTGGAGGATCACCAGGCCCTTGTCGCCGTCGATGATCACCAATTCGCCGCCGGAAACGTCGGTCAGGAACGGGCCGGTGCCGACGACGGCGGGGATTTCCAGGGCCTCGGCCACGATCGCGGTATGGCTGCCCGGCCCGCCCACTTCGGTGACGAAGCCGCGGACGAAGCTGCGGTCGAGATTGGCCGTCTCGCTGGGCGTGAGGTTGTGGGCCAACACGAGCACCGGCGACGTGAGGTGCGCGATCCCTTCGCGGCGGCGGCCCAGCAGGTGCCTGCAGCAGCCGCTTCTCGATATCGAAGATGTCCGCTGGCCCGCTCCGCCAGGTGCGCGCTTTCCAACCGCTGGAAGACCTGGGCGTAGCGCCGCAGGATGCGGCTCACGGCATACTCGGGCGAGTAATGCCGCTGGCGGATCATGTCTTCCAGCTCGCTCCGCAGCCGAGCGTCGCTGGAGCATTTGCAGATGGGCCTCGAAGATGGCGGCGTACTTCTCGCCCAGCTCCTCGGCAATCGGCCTCGCGGTGGCCGGAGATTTCCGTCGACGCGGCCGCCGATGGCCTTTTCCAGCCGCTCCAACTCGTCGTCCACCGCGTCGCGCGCCACGAACCGCCGAGGAATGCGAAATCCCTCGTTGTCCATGACCAGCGCCTCGCCGATGGCGACGCCAGGCGAAACGGCGATTCCTTGTAGCTTCTGCATTCCGTCTTATGTCTTCCGTAGGATGGACCTCCGAGTCCGTCCCGGCGTTATGGGACGGACCCGGAGGCCCGTCCTGCTTTGTATTATTCTTCGTCGAACTTCCGCAGGAAAAGCTGCTCCACGGCATCGATCGCCTGTTGTGCGTCGTCCCCCGAACCTTCCAGCGACAACTCCTCTCCTTGCGCCGCCCCCAGCGTCATCATCTCCAGCACGTTGGTCGCGTCGACTGCTTGCGTCCCCTTGGTGAGCGTAACCCGCGCCTTGAACTTCCGCGCCTCGGTGACGACCAATACCGCCGCCCGCGCGTGCAGCCCCGCGCGGTTGGCAACGACAACGGTTCGCTTCAGAGCGGCTCGGGCATAGGCGCTCGGCACAGCGAGCGGGTGGAAAAGCGCGGCAGTCGGCACGCAACTTCCGCCGCCGCGTGCCTTACGATCCAAATTGATGGTTATCCGCCTCGTCCAGGAGCGTGGAAATCTCTTGCGGCGCTTTGGCCGCCTTGAGAAAGCGGCAAAACGTGTCGTCGCGGAGCTGCCGCGAAATGTTCTCCAAGGCGCGAAGATGATCGCCCGGCCGGTCCGGCGGCGAAATCAACAGAAAAAACAGGTGGACTTGTTCGCCGTCGAGGCTGGCAAAATCGACCCCCGAAGCGCTGACGGCAACCGTGCCGACCAGGCGATCGACGCTGGGGTGCTTGGTGTGCGGCACGGCAACGCCGCGGCCGATGCCCGTGCTGCCCAACTCTTCGCGCTTCAATATGGCCTTTACGATGCTCTCGAACTCGTCCGCACTGACTCGTTTGGCGTCGACCAGCGATTGGACCATCTCGCGGATGGCCCCCTGCTTGTCGGCCGCCGACATGCTGCCGCGAATCGCCTCGCGGCAGATAAAGTCGGAAAACTTCATGCACCAATCTCCCTTCGGTTGCCTATCGCGTAGGCGCTATCTGTTATATGCCGCTCTCCGTGTCCGCAGGGGCTTCCTCGCCCTCCGGCCCCTCGTCCTCTACTCTGGCCGAGGGCAGGGCCTCGCCCGCCTGGCGATGTCCCGGGCCACGGTGGCGGTCTTGAATTTTGGTTTTGTACTTGCGCAACTGCTGTTCCATCTTTTCCACGACCTCGTCCACCGCAGCCATCAATTCCGTGGAATGGCAGACGGCGACAAAGTCGTGCTTATGTTCGGCGGATACGCGAAGATCGACGTTCGGCGCTTCGCGGTGTTCGAGGTCCACCGTGGCATCGATCGACGACAATCGGTCGTAATAGCGCGGCAGTTTCTCCAGTTTCTCTTTGATCTTGGCCTGTGTCTCGTCGCTGAGATGCCCATGCCGCGCGGAAATCTTGATCTGCACAGAGTAAACTCCTTCGAATCATCGCCAACGGGCGTGGCTACCGCAATCTGGCAGCTCTACCCCTGCAACCCCGCGTATGTGGGGGCCTTGTGAGCGGGATCAAACCGTCGATTGTAACAAATCGGCCCCACTAGGACAAATCCAGTGAGACAAATGCAGTCGGGCAAAGGGCCTTTCGCCATGCGGCTTGCCTCCCCATCTCAGTTTAGCCTTTTGCCAGCGGCGGGTAAGGGGGAGCGCGGGACGGGCGAGCGAGGATTAACCCACCGTCCAGTTGATCGGTCTAGTAAACGCGTGCCCTTTCGCGTTTCCGCAACGGAGGTCGTTGCAAGCGGCCGCTGGGCGATACGGACTGGCACGCAGAATTGAGAATTAAGGTAAGGTCCTGCTCGCCGTCGTAACGTCGCGGCGCGACGGTGGGAAAGAATCTGTCGCGTAGCGACATTGCGAGGGTAACCGTGGGATTTATCCCGCGGCACGGATGCCCCGATGCACGGGTGCGTCGCGTAGCGACGCCTGAGGCTGCCGTCGGACGCTCGGCGATGCCCTCCCGAAGGCCCGATGCATGCTTGGCGCACCCGTGGCTTGGCTATTCCTCGCCTCGCTTGCGTCGCGCGCAGAGCCGACCGCGCTTCACCAAGCATTGGTATCATGCGGCCGGCGCGCTACGGCACGCCAAGAATCCCCAGTCCGGGTCTTGACTTGCGGGCGGCTATAGGTGACCCCGCGGCCTGGACCTGTGCAGCAGCGAGAGCGACTGATCGTCACCAACCCGAGGTAAGAGCGGTATGAAATCGTGCTTCACCTACGGATCTGTGCGAGGGACGCCGGGCAACTGGCGTCCCTACCGCGACTCTAATGTCGGCAATTAATCAGTGATGTTGCCTTTTTTCCACCAGCCAAGTGTATTCAACCAAAGATCGAAGCAAATAAGCTCACGAAGCGCGCCTATTGTAGGGGCCTGCATTACGCGCCGCGCTATTTGACGATACCGAGTTCCTTACCCCACGTCGTGCAGATCTGATCATATGTTTCGTTAGCAGCCGACTTAATGAAGCGGCGAATTATCAGGCCGCCCACGATCGCCACAATGGCCGGCAACCAGGCAAACGTAGACACCAGCAACCCGGCTACGTATGTTGACGCAGCCACTTCTCCCGTAGCGAAGGCATCGCGAATCTCCTTATTGTCCGGATCGCTTTTGTCGCACATCAGGCGGTATAGGTCCCTGTTGAATCGACTCAGGAAAGTCTTGCCCATATTCACAACTGCATCCAGCCATGGGCCTGCCGTCGGTTGAGGCGCCAGCGGCATGACGGCCGATAGCGTCGAAAGTTGCGATTTCGTGGCGGGTTCCTTTTTCAAGGTTTCGACCCGTTGCCCAAGTTCAGCCAGAAGGGCGTCCTCGTCCATTTTATTGGCGAAGTCCAGCATCTGTAGCCCCAGTTCTTGATCAAGAGCCATGATTGTCTCCTTTGCAAGCTAGCCACGCCCTGGGAGCGGCGCCGGCAGCGTGGCATGGCCGTCACCGTAGACAGTGTAAATCAATGCGAGAATGTTATCCTCGATCTTGGTTTTGCGTGCCTCCCATACCGCAGTACTTAAGTCACAATTCGTCGACACCAACCGTTCGAGGATATGTCGGTCCATGTCATTGGCAAGTACGAACGGGTTGGGCCCTTCGGTGCCGACCACGGCGCAGGCTCCGCACTCCAGAAAGTAAAGCACAAAGCTGGATTCGGAACTGGAAACCTGTGCCGAATGGCACATGCTCAGCAGCACGATTGAGGCGCTGTCCAAGGTCCGAAGTTTTATTTGCAGCCTAGCGAGCGTTGCCATGTCCCCACGTGTGCGCAGGAAGGAACCCGTTTCCACGTTGACATATAGCAAACGGCCGCCGTGTACGACGTGCTGAATAGCGTTGGCCAGAAGCACGTCGGAGAACTGAGTATGTCCGTGACAAAGAAAATGGAGCAAATCAAACGGCTGCTTCTCCAGTCCCGGCAACCATTCATCTTTTATTTCAACGGGCTCCAGCCTAGCGATTCGTTTCGTCTGTAACAAATCCGAGGCGTAGCGGCTGACGCCGTCGGCCTCCGGTAACTCGTAGATGCTGCCCATGACCAGTTCCTTGGAGTTCCGCGGTTTCGCAGCCACCGTTTGCGGATGCAGGCTCGGACGGATGGCTAACTTGAAACGGCGTCCCCAGAACCTGTTTCTGTCGACGTCCGCCGCGTCAAGGGCATCGTAAACAAATCCCCAGGGCAGGATTACCTGGTCGCTACCGACATCGGCAGCGATAGTGACCTGGGACCCCTCCGGCAGTTTGTTCAGGAGTTCGGCAAACGCACGCGGAGCCGGGCCGTCACAGAACAACAAATCGGAAAAAAGTTGGTTGCCATGTTCGGCAAGCACTTTCGCCGTGTCCCGGTCAGCGACTCGTTGCGCCTGCTCAAACTCCGACTTTCGCCTATTAAGCTCCTCGTCAGTGAGGTCTGGATAAGCCGGTGGCTCGGCGTCAAAAACCATTGCTCTCTGGGTAACGACACGATAGACGCCCAAAGTGGCCTTACGGATCGCTTCCACGCTCATGCCTCGCATCGCCCACATTCGTTGCGAACCCTCGCGGGAAAAAGCGAAAACTCGCACATGCCCCTCCCGGGATCTGAAATAAATCGTGCATGCCGGCGCGGTAAGCTCCTCCTTGGCGAAACGAAACCAACGATTGTCCAGATAGGCGTACTCAATCGATTGTTGAATCGGCGCCGGCTCGCTTAGAGCCACAGACACCCGGAAAACTCCGATCAAGTGCGTGCCCGGATTTCCTTCCGCATCCTTGCTTGGATGGCGTACAAAGACAAAGACACTGCCTTGCTCTTTGCCCACAGCAAAGGCACCGCATTCAACCAGCGGAAAGGTTACTTCAGCTTCGGAGCTGCCGTCGGCCAACGTCAATTGCTTGTTCGTCTCAGGAAATTTTAGCTCTTCCGACCAAATGTCAACCAGGAGCGTGATCGGATACGGTAGGTCGGCCGGCTTAGTCAGGAGCGGTTCCTTGCCTGCAAACGGAATTCCCTTCGTCGCCTGGCCAAATCCGAAGACGAACTGAAGCGAACCCTCGGCGGTTAGTGCGTTCCCAGAAGGAATTATCTCCACTTGACCAGTTGCGTTAACGCGTTTAAACACAGCAAAAGGATGGTGGAACGGTGACGCCAAAGCTTGCGGAACGGGTGCAACAACCTCTTCCGCCATGCCAGGCGTAGCAACGGGTGCAATAACCTCTTCCAATGTGCGAGGAGGTCTCGCCTGGGCAGCAGCCAACTGCTTCACGCTCAAAATGTCCCGCATGGACAGAACACGGTCACCAGCCAAGTACATGCCAATCGCAAGATTCTTGCTGTTGAATATGGGGGAACCAACCAGTGGCAGTTTGAATTTGGGAATTTGCAAGTCCCAATTGCAGAGAAGCAGGCCTGACCCTTGCACCTGCACCCTCAATTTATCCAGGATTGGCTGTGCAAGGTCATCAAAATCTGTCACCTGCCCGATCAAATAGGGACCGTCGAATCTCTTCTGCCCGTGGGTTCGGAGCGGAACCAGACTGGCTGGCATTTCCCTAAGGCGAAGGACTGCCAGGTCCAGCCCGCTCGGCTCGATATCATCGATGATTGCGTTGAAGATATCCACGCGGTTAAAACTTAGCGTGACTTCATCGCCCGATTTGCGCAGGGCGCACCGACTCCGCCGAAGTGACCAAGAGGTCGTCGCCAATCAACCACGCTATCCCCCGGGGTTCTCCGGCCACCGAGTGGATCAAGGTGGAAGATTGCAAGGCATTCACAACCGAAGAAATATCTGCTGCCATGGCATCTTGTACGCAAAAAGCAAACGTGTTGCCCCGTGCCGCGGAGGAAGATATAATATCATCGATTGCGTGTGATAGCAATAAGAGGGCAGGCGATCAGGTTAGGCAGGGGAAATGAGCGACACGGATTTCCAGAATTGGCTTAATGACGAGGTTCTGGCTGAGCGGATGAGTGCCGACCAGCGCGCCGAGCTTCTGGATCAAAAGGAGCTTTTTGTTGCCAATCAAGACCATATCCGGGAGGCCTATCGGTACCAAGTTGTTGGCTATGTGAAGGGGCAGCTTGTGGCAGGCGTCACCGTACAAGTGGTTTTGAACCAGGCCCGTCGAAAAGGTGGCATTGTCTACTTTGAACCGGTCGGCTTCGACCTTTTTTGAACGTGATGCAGCATGGGGAATCTCAAAGCATCAACGTCAAGCAGTAGCGATCCACGGCCTTTCCAGGACGGGAGCGCTGAAGGGACGCATCATGGCAAGCCCAACAGTGCGAAGGTTGAGTGGCTTGTGGATACTGGAGCAACCGTTTCCGTAGTTACCAAACAAATTGGCGATCAATTTGATCTCGTCGCCACGGGCGCTTCGGCGTCGGCGACAACCGGCGGTGCCGGCATTCGTCATGAAATCCGGCCTGACCGTTGTTTTTACTGTGCTGGCCTCCACGGGCCTAGCGCGAACTGAGACGAAAAATAGTCTCGATGTGGGAGTCAAACCCAACAACTATGGCAGCGAAATCCTCGGGATGGATCAGCTTGTCGATGCGACGGCTCAGGTTCGCTGGGACCCAGTAGCCAAAAGCGGCGACATTTACGAGTGAACTCGGCAATTCGCAACCCCCACATCGTAGCCACCAACGATTTCAACCTCGGAATCCAAAAAGTCATTTTGCCAAGCTGCCCTCGTATTCCCTGCTCCACTTGTCGCAGCGGCCCACGCCAGTAAAGGCGAAGGTCCGTTGCGCCGGACAGCACCCGTACGCTCGAATCAATCGCGAGGTGCCGACATTTTCCCACTCGGCACATGGAAGCTACTGAAGCCGATCCCGATGCGCCCACAATCCCAGCGCCGGGTTGGCGACGCGGTCAGCAGGGCCAGGACCTTAAATGTCAATTCTCGCGGCACGCCCGGCAACGGCGTTTGCACATACGTCGCTTGCGCATATACTCGACTTTTAGGGTCCGGTCAGTGGATCACCCCTGATCGCCCTCAAGTCCGAAATCGTTACCTGCGGCCGCGGCCAGGTGCAGCGCCTGGTTCGGCGTCTGGGGCACTTCGCACCGGCCACCGCCGGCGGAACATCCGCGCGGCGTCGCCGATGATAGCCTTACCGCTGCCGAAGCAGGCGCGTGGGGAAGTCCCGCGCGGTCAGCCGCCGGAGCAGCCGCTCGCCCTCGGTCTGGTCAAACGGGGACAGGCAGGAAATCGTAGCGAGACAAGATGTAAACGCCGCCGCCGGACTTGTCCCGTGACAGGCCCGGAGGGGCTCAGGACAAGCATCGTGACGGCGGGGGAAAAAATCTTCCTTCCGCCGATTTGCTCGGCGCGGACCGTTGAAATTCCCGGCAGACGCCGAACCCCTTATACGGCAATAGTTTACGTCGATGCAATCCCTAGCCACCACCCGTGCGCGGGGGCCGAGCGCAATCAACCAAACGGCGGCGCAAGTCCAAGTCCGCCAACAGGTTACGACCGTTTTGTATTCGCCAAATCAAACAACTGTTGACATGAGATAATATCTGTGTTATACTGGCGCGAAACAGTGGCTAGTAATCAGTGAATAGTGGATAGAGGAAAGGGATGAAGGATCAGGGATAAGAGAGATTTAGCCAGGGATGGAACACAGATCAAACACGGATCGTTTCCGCGTCCCGTCCGTGTCTCATCCGTGGCTCCGTCCGGCTTTCGTGTGATTCGTGTATTTCGTGGTTTTCCTGCATTTTCCCCAACGCCGAACAAGCATATACGGAAAGGAGGGAACGCTAATTAACACTGATTAACGATGATAGGACATTCCATTAGTGATGATTAGCGGTAATTAGTGTTCCAACACGTTGCTGACGCCACCCTCGGACAACCCACAAGATGTATTCCTACTCGCACCCTATTACGGTCCTACTCGCGTTCTGCTTGTGTTCTACTTGCATCCTGCTGCCGTCCTACTCCCATCCTGCCTTGGAAAACCCCAAGAATGCAGCCGAAAACCGTGTATTCCCAAACGCGAAGAAAAAATGCCGGCCAAAACGACAACCTGTGCGCCAGCGGCCGTCGCTGCAAAATGTCGCACGCAAAGGCGCAAAGCTCGCAAAGGTAGAAAAGAGTAGTTTGAAGCGATGAACCACATACCCACCAACGCGCAAGCCGTTCGTTTGTCACGCGAGTCGGAGGCTTCGTTCCCTTGCGCGCCCAATTCCTTTGCGAGCTTTGCGCTTTGCGCGAGACTTTGTCGAGCCTGCGCACCCGATCGTCGGCCCGCGCGAAAAGCGAGCCAAAGTGGGACATTTCGTGCCACACATGCAGTTTCCCCGCGGAAAAACGGGGGTCCGCCCAAGCTTGCGATCGTGCCAAACGACGCCAAACCGGTGCCAAACAGCGTCAAACCGGTGACAAAAGTGCCAAATCTGGCACTGCGCAAAGTTTTTTCGAGCGGAATGTCGCGACCGAAAAGCCCACGGCGAGACGCCAAGGCTGGCAACAACCCTCCGCCAGCATGGAAGACGAATGAATCGGGATCGCTACGCAGACTGCGTAACCTGCCGCCACACTGTCTGATCTCCTCCGATTGCGAGTCGAGAAGTCAGCGGATAAAGTCATGACACTCAAAAGAAGATACAAGCCCATGAGCGACTCCCACAACAAAGCGTCCGCCTTCGACCGCCGCCAGATGCTTGCCGCCATGCTCGGCGTTCCGGCGCTGCTGGGCGGCTGTCGTGGCGCGAGCAAGCCGCCGCAGTTTGATGGCCGGATCGTGGGCCTGTCGCAAAAACTTGGCCACCGCCTTTGGAAGAAAGAGCGGCCCAGTCCGCCGGACGACGCTTGGGAGCCGAGCGGTGTCGTCATCGTCGGCGGCGGAATCGCCGGACTGGCAGCCGCCTGGCGGCTGCAAAAGGCCGGCTGCCACGACTTCACGCTCATTGAAATGGAACCGCGGCCGGGCGGAACGTCCACCAGCGGCACGTCCGAGATCACGGCTTTCCCTTGGGCCGCGCATTATGTGCCGGTGCCAATGAAGGAGAACGCGGACCTCGTCGCGCTCTTGGACGAAATGGGCGTCCTCGAAGGCCGCGACGCCGAGGGAGAGCCGATCGTCGCCGAGCAGTTCCTCTGCCGCGATCCCCAAGAGCGGGTCTTCTACAAGGGCCGCTGGTACGAAGGGCTTTATCTCTACGCCGGCGCGACGGCCGACGATCTGGCCCAGCTTCATGCGTTCCAGGCCGAAATGGACCGTTGGGCCGGCTGGCGCGACGGCCGCGGCCGCCGGGCCTTCGCGCTGCCCGTGGCCGCCGGCTCCGACGACGCGGAAGTGACCGCGCTGGACAAGATCAACATGAGCCAATGGCTCGATCGGCACGGCTGGACCTCGCCGCGACTGCGGTGGCTGGTCGATTATTGCTGCCGCGATGACTACGGCACGATGTGCGACCAGACCAGCGCCTGGGCGGGAGTGTTCTACTTTGCCGCGCGAATCCGCCGGCCCGGCATGAAGTCGCAGCCGCTGATCACCTGGCCCGAAGGCAACGGCCGCATCGTCTCTCACTTGTACGAGCGGATCAAGCAGCGCGTCCGCCTGGGCTGGCTCGTGGCGGAGATCATTCCACATGAAAACGGCGCCGATGTCGTCATGCTCGATGCCTCCGGCGAGCACGTTCGCGGACTGTACGCCGATCAGGTCATCTTCGCCGCGCCGCAGTTTATCGCGAAAAACGTCATCCGCGATTATCGCCGCGCGCCGCCGAAGCACATCGAGGAATTCCAATACGCGCCCTGGATGGTGGCGAACTTGTTCCTTCGCGATCGGCCCGGCGGCCTCGGGTTTCCGTTGGCATGGGACAACGTGCTTTACGAAAGCCCTTCGCTGGGCTACGTGGTGGCGACGCATCAGACCGGCGCGGACTACGGCCCAACCGTGCTCACGTATTATCATGCTTTTGCAAGCGACGCGCCGTGGGAGGCGCGAGAGGAGCTATTGAACATGAATTGGGACGACTGTGCGACGCTAGCATTAACCGATCTCGGGCGAGCCCATCCGGAACTAGAACGGCTTGTACAGCGATTGGATATCATGCGGTGGGGTCATGCAATGATTCGTCCGCGGCCAGGTTTCATTTGGAGCGAGGCTCGCCGCCAGGCCGCGCAAGTTTTTCACGGCGTTCACTTCGCTCATACCGATTTGAGCGGCGTGGCTTTGATGGAAGAAGCGTTCTATCACGGACTCCGTGCTGCCGAAGAGGTATTGACTGCCCGACGAGTGAAGTTCGCTTGATGTTGAAGCTGAAAAGCCAAATTGGGTGCATGTCAGCTTTTGTAAGTCAAAGTGCAGCGGCGGTGGAGCGGCGGTAGTAGGAACACCCCGGACGGTGGGCAAGGTAACGTGCGAGGCGGTCATCGTCGCACAAGGCCGCGGCGCAGGATTTGGAGAATCGCCTCGGCTCCGCTGGGATCGTTCCAGAACTTTTCCGTCCCTTTCACCCGATAGTTGACCTCTTTGACCAGAGACTCCATCAAGGCGCTGGTCACCGGCAGGCCAAGCCGCCGATAACGCGGATAGTCCATGCGCTCCCGGTTGTTCGCCAGATAGCGCAGAGCCACGGCCACTGCCTGACGTGAATCATCTTCGGCCAGCGGGTGCTCGGCGTCAATGCCCTCGTCGGCAAGCCATTTCCGCAGCGCCGAAGTTACCTCGTCAACACGGCCCTGCCAACAGGCTTGTGCCATGCCGAGGTAGCACTTCCAAATTGGTTGCGCCTCGCCCGCCAGGACCGATGCCGCCGTGTAAAGGTACTCCAGCGGATGGACAAAATCCAGGATGGGAATGAAGTCCGGAAAATGCGCCTGCTGGATCGACCAGTTCCAGGCCAAGCCGTCGCCGAGAAACGCACGTGCAGCGGCTTCGAAGAAGCGGCGGCGACTCGCTTCGCGCTCCATCTGTCCACCGAACTCGTGCGAGGCGACCATGCTGCTCAGACACGTCCGAGCGATGCGTTGAGGACGCCAATCCACAGGGCACGATGCGTTGTCGAGCACCGCTTCCTGGGGCAGAGCAGCCAGAGAAAGCGGCTCTTTTCCGGCCAATTGCGCCACTTTTTCCGGATCGCCGAAGGCCGAGGGAAGTTCGGGTTGAGGATCTTGGTCAAACGTCTGATGCGTCATTCGCCACAGGCCGGCGTTCTTCGTCTCGCGCCATTGCTGCTCATGCACTCCCGCTCCACAGCCTTCGCTGCGCGTTTGCACGCGGCCTCCGTCGCACTGCACTACGGCCAATGTCGGCGGCGCCTCCACCGTCGGACACGTCGGCAAGTTGTCGGCTGCTTCCGCGTCGCGCAGTTCGGTCAGTTCGTTGCCAACAGCCATCGTGACGCGTTCGATGGTTTTCGCCGAAACTTCATTGCCGCCCAACTGCTTCAACAGCACCGCCGCGCAATCAAACAACGTCGCCTCGCTGCCAGCGTAGACCATCCTCTGCGTCAATGCGGGCGTGCATTCCCGCGAGTCCAGTCCCAAGGCTTCACGCTGAGGGAAAAAAAGCCCGCCGACAGCGGGTGCAATAGCCCTTGGGTTCGCTGATCTCGATCGGCCCATCCGTCGAGTTGATCATACGACTCACGACTTTCAGGCCACAGGATGTTCCGCACTTGGGGCAGGGGGCGGCGGCAGGCGAACTGGCCGCCACCTCGCGTGCCGCTTGCTGTTGAATGCGGCGGCTCAGTTGGACCCCGACATCGTGCGCCGCGGCCTCGATTTGGCTGAAGTGAATCGGCTTTCCCAATTGCCCTTCTGGCCACTGAAGCTCGACGGCAATGTCGGCTGCTTCGTGGAATAATCGCTCCAGCTTCTCCTTCAAAATCTGCCCCTTGTCGTCCATGACAATCACTCCTGGTCCATGAAAATCCTTCCTACGTCCCTTCAGGCCACCCAGTTTAACCGATAAACCGCAAAAACTCCTATTGACGTTTCTTGCTTCTCCCCGGACCGCGCAAAAGCTGACGTACACCCAGCCAAATTACATTTAGCCAGTTTTACTTGACAGAATTGCCGGCACGTGTAATATTAACCCAATTCGGGCAATCCACCTCATCTCTTCTTTCTCATCACCAAAGACTTTTACTTTGGGAGGTTGACATGTCGGCGTATCGGGCAACACGTGCGGCGCATTTCTAGTCACTATTCACCAACTCGCGATCGGGCGAGGATCTCTAGCGGCGCAGCGTGGGGCCTCGGCCTACGCAAACTGCGGATTGAATCGCTGGAAAACCGAAGGCTCTTGTCGGTGGCGCCTTGGGTCGCTGGCCCGAGTCTGCCGACGGCAACCACGGCGGCGGCCGCGATTGCCTACGGCAGCGCGGTTGACCTCTTCGGCGGTTATCACGGCACGCAAGCGACATCCGCGGTTCTTCAACTCGCTTACGGCGCGACGGCATGGAATACGACCACATCGCTGAACTCAAGCCGCGCCGCCGGCGGCGCGGCCGAAAGCGGTTTCTATCCCAGCAATAATGGCGACTCCACCACCGACATCTTCAACTTCGGCGGCGTCAGCGGAGGACAAACAACCAACTCGGTCAGCAATTACACCAGCGAATCGACCTTCGCCCCGATGTCCACCGCGCGGTCGTACTTCGCCTACGTTGCCGCGCCGGGCAACACCGATTCCACGAACGTCCGAGTATCTATACGCCATCGGCGGCTTGAACGGCTCGAACCAGGCCCTGTCAAGCGTCGAGCGCTACAATGCCGCAACGAACACATGGACGACCATGTCGCCATTGCCCCTGTCGGCAGGCCAGGGTCTATCGCACACGACGGCAGCCTTTGACGGCGCGGGACACATCTTCGTCTTCGGCGGCAAGAACTCAAGCGGCTCTCCGGTAAACGCAGTCTACCGCTACACGATTGCCACCGACACTTGGGACGCCGCCACACCGTTGCCGGTCGCGATGAGCGATGCCAGCGCGCTGTACGCGGCCTACGGCTTGACGTACATCATCGGCGGCCGCTCCGCCCAGGGCGCGGTAGCCACGGTATGGAACTTCGACCCGGTGCTGACGACAGTCCAGAACGGAATCGCCACGCCGGGCGTGTGGACCGCCGACGCGCCGTTGCCCTCCGCCGTCTATGACGCCGCCACGGTGATCGATGCCGACGGGAACATCGACGTTATTGGCGGAACCAATGCCGCCGGTTCGGCCGTGACGAACGTCTGGACGACTCCGGTCGGCACGCCGCCGGTAGGGCTGCCCGCGTACCCGACCTTGGCGCTCCAGCAAAACGGCACTTACTATAGCGCGGATACGTTCTCCTACGACGGCACGGCGAGCGCCAGCGCAGCTTTCGCCTACGGGACCGACGGCGCCACGCCCGTCAACGGATCGTTCACTTTCCTTTACAACGGTTCAACGACTCCGCCCGTCAACGCCGGCACGTATCCGTTGCTCGTGCATTTCACGAGCAACGATCCAGGCTACGTGGACGCCTATCTCGCCGGCCAACTTGAGATTGATCCGGCAATACCGACGATCAATGCCACCGGCGGGGGAACGTTCCCCTACGACGGCCAACCGCACCCGATCACGGCCACGGAAGTTGGAATTGACGGCGTCACGCCCGTCGCCGGCTCGTTCACTTACACGTATAACGGCTCGTCAACGGTACCGCTCGCTCCGGGAACTTACAGTGCGGTCGCCACGTTCAACAGCAGCGATCCGAACTACTACACTTGGTCCGATCCGCAGCAGTACTCCGGTAGCACGATAACGGTCACGATTCCCGATCCGACGATTCCGACGAACTTTGTTTCCACGCCGGCTTCGACCACGTCAACCACTCTCTCTTGGAGCGCAGCCTGGGAGGCCAACGCGAATCTCACGCCCGCGACTTCCTATACGATCACTGAGAAAATCGTAACACCAAACGGTGGCGGAAAGGGCAGCCACGGCAGCACGACAACCTACGAGACATTTGCCAGCGGCATCACGTCAACGAGCTATACGTTCAGTGTGCCCGCCGGCTATCGTTCGTTTGCGGTGAATTCGGTCGACGGCAATGGCGTCGCTTCGCCAAAGACGGACTACATTTATCCCCAGGTGGCGATTCCGCCCAGCAGTACGGGCTACACTCTCTACACGAACGGCGTATACACCCCCAACACTCCCTCGGCCGAAGCCCTTTCGACAACCCAGTACAAGCTCGTTTACTCCGGCAACCCCGCTCCGAGCATTTCGATGCTTAGCGGCTCGCCGACGATGTCGTTCGACCCGACGACCGACACCATCACCTACTCGCCAACGGAGAGCGAAGTCGGCACCGCCACGGCCACTTTCCAGGCAACCAATTTTGCCGGATCGGCAACCACGGTCTTGACGTTCAATGTCCTAGAGCATCCGATCATTGTCGTTAACGGTGGAACGTTCAATTTTGGGCCGTTCGATCCAAGTTTCGGCCCGTCGCAACATCCGGCCTCGGCCGCGGCCTACGCGACGGACGGCGTCACGAAACTGAACGGCGTGATCACCATCGCCTATACTGCCGTACCGCCGGCCATCCAGCCATACCAGGCGGCCCCGTATGGCGTGGGAACCTATCTGGTTACCGCTACTTTCACCAGCGGCGATTCCCGCTATGGCAACGCGACGGCAACGACGACGATCGTCATCAATCCAATCGCGCCGACAATCGTCATCGACGACGGCCCGTTCGGTAATACCGGTGCGCCGCAAGCGGCGAGCGCGACGGCCGTCAACATCGATGGCGTGACTCCCGTTCCCGGCACGTTCAGCTTTACTTACAACGGCTCGCCGACCGTGCCGAGCTTGCCGGGCACTTATGCAGTCGTGGCCGATTTTACGGTCGATAGTGCCATCCACGATTACACTAACGCCACGGCCACGGGCACCATGACCATTCTGCCCGACGGCGCGGTGACGATCCAGTCGGGCACGGTCCAAGGCGGCATCGAAGGCCCCGTGAGCGTCGTCAAAACCGGTCCCGGCGTGGCAACGCTGGGCGGTCCCAACAGCTACACCGGCGGGACCTATATCTCCGGTGGGACGTTGGTCGTGACCGACCCGACAGCGTTGCCGGATGGAGGATCGCTCACGATTGGTTGGGCCGCGGCCTTTCAGCCGGCACCGCGCCAATTGTCGCGGCGGCCATCACTTCGAGTGCGGCGGTTCCATCGAACCCGCCCGCGCCAGCGTGACGTCTTCGACCGCGACGACGGCCACCGCCCAACTTAACGTGAGCGTTCACGACGCCGCGTTGTTGGTGCAATTGACCGTGAATAATCGGTCGGCGGCATCGCTTTTCATCCCGCTTTCGTCCATCGGCACTACGGGTTCTTCATCCGACCGTGACCACGACATTGCCCTCTTGGTCGCACATGTCGCTGACCTAGTAGCTGCCGGCAAGGCTGCGCGAGCGGCCTTCGCGCCGCCACGCTCCCATTGATCTAGGCTTTACTCCCGAGTAAACTGGCCTTGGAATGGCGCACGGCCCAATTTCGGGCCGCTGCGAGTATTGCTCGGAAGCTCGATATGAACAGTCTGCCCGTACATTGGTCCGAAGGGCTCTTCCTGCAGCCCCAGCATTTCCAGGCGG
Source organism: uncultured Planctomycetia bacterium (assembly GCA_963707295.1). GTDB lineage: Bacteria > Planctomycetota > Planctomycetia > Pirellulales > Thermoguttaceae > JANXQG01. Next base: position 507,040 of record CAVPPL010000012.1, on the reverse strand, counting down.
CGGAACGGTCTTGGGCCGAGACGTTGCAGACTTCCGAGCTTTGGGACCACCATTACGGGTACGGCGTCCGCCGGCTGGAACTGAGCGCCGACGCCATCGCCAACTACCAGTTCCAGGTCAACGTTTGCCACGCTCGCATGAAGGATGGCACGCTCGTGGCCCTCGATCCGGGCCAGGAACTGGACCGGCTCGACCTGAAAGATGCCTTCGCGCGAGGCCGCCGTGAAGGTCTATCTGGCGGTGCCGAAGCTGAAGATCGGCTCGGCCAACGTCCGTACGGACAGCCAAACGTCCAAGTCCCGCTACGTGGAAGTTGTGCAATCGGTCCAGGACGAGAGCACCGGCGGCAGCGACCAGGAGCTTCGTTTCCGCCGCTTGGACGCGCGGCTCATGCTTTCCTCGCAGGACATGGCCGGCTATGAAGTTTTGCCGCTGGCCCAAGTCCAACGGGCGACGGAAAAGGAGGCCGCGCCTCGCATCGACGACAACTATTTCCCGCCCATGCTGGCCATCGACGCTTGGCCCCCGCTGGGCCGCGACGTCGTCCGCGCGATCTACGACATCCTGGGCAAAAAGATCGAAGTCTTGAGCGAGCAGGTGATCAACCGCGGCATCACGCTGGTGAGCCAGGAGCCGGGCGACCTCGACCGCCTCTTCATGCTCAACGAGCTGAACGCTTCCTATTCCGTGCTCCAGGTGCTGGCCTTCGCCGGCGGGATCCATCCCATTACCGCCTATGCGGAACTGTGCAGGCTCGTGGGACGCCTCTCGATCTTCAGCCAGGAACGACGTCCGCCAGAAATCCCGCGTTACGATCACGACGACCTGGCGACGATCTTCCACAAGATCAAGGACTGGATCGTGCTCTTGCTGGGCCGCGTCCGCGACTACGAGTACGAGCAGCGATTCTTCGTTGGGGAGGGCAAGGGCATGCGCGTGACGATCGAGTCGAAGTGGCTCGCGAGCGATTGGCAATGGTTCATCGGTGTGCTCTACGGAAATCTGAGCGAGCAGGATTGCTTGGCGCTCTTGCGGCCCGGCGCTCAACTGGAAGCTGGGCAGCGCGCGGCAGGTCGATTCGCTTTACCAATTCGGCGCCGAGGGCCTGCACATCCGGCCGCTCTCACAGGCCCCGCGGGCCTTGCCGCCGCGGCGCGACTGGCTCTATTTCGAGGTCAGCCGCGACAACGTCGCTTGGCGCGACGTGCTGGAAACGCAGACGCTGGCCATGCGGCTTACCGACAGCCTGATCGTCAATCGCGACAAGCTGCAAGGCGAGCGGAACATCGTCGTCACGGTGGGCGGCAAGCACGTCAATTTGCAGTTCGCGTTGTTCGCCGTGCCGCATCCGGGGGGCGCAAATGACGCCAAAATTCAGCGCCGCCGTCGATCTGGTATTTCAGCACGTGCTCGATCTCTTGGAACGGATCGGCAATGGCGAGAACCCTTCGCCGCAGGAGGAGCGTGTGCGGATTCGCAGCCGGTTGGACCACGCCGAGGCGCAACTCGGCCGCACGCCGGACTGGCAATTGGCCAAGTACGCCCTGGTGGCCTGGATCGATGAGATGCTGATCGGCGATGCCCCGTGGCGAGACCGCGACTGGTGGAACGAGAACAAGCTCGAGTGGGAAATCTTCCAGACGAACTCCCGCTACGATCTGTTCTACAAGAAGGCCAAGGAGGCTTTCGCGTTGCCGCAAAAGGACGCATTGGAGACTTTCTACGTCTGCGTGGTGCTCGGCTTCCGCGGCCTCTATCGCGACCCGGCCGCTGCCTCAATGGCGGCCGAGGCCTTGCAGATTCCCCGCGATCTTCAAACCTGGACGCGGGAAACGGCGATGGCGATACGCCTCGGCATGGGCCGCCCGCCAATCTCCGAGACGAACACCCCGCTGTCCGGCGCCCCGCCGCTCAATGGCCCGCAAATGCTCGTCTGGGGCTCGTTCTTCGCGCTCGTGCTGGCGGTAATCGTGGCGATCGTCTATTGGCTGCTGATTTATAATCCGACGCCATAAATAGATTGCCGGTCGAAAGCAAAGACAATGCAAGTCTACGGCCTCGACTCAATCCGCATGGAACTCGAAAGCGGCGGCTACGTCGTCAAGCTTCTTGCCAACGACCAGGCGGCCGTTTTCTTTCCTCGAACGACCGAGCATCGTGATGCCGGTATTCAGGGGTTGACTTACAAGGACGACTCCAAGGGCAATGCGCTCGCAGGGATGATGTCGCCTGGCCGAATCGAGTTTCGACACCACAATCGGTTTTCGGATGAGCGAGTAAAAGTAATTGCTTTGGCGATGCTGAACCTTCCTGATCTCGTGTTTGCTCGGGAGTTCACGGTAATCTACCAAGAACGTATTCTAATCGGCACTCGGCAAGTGTACAATTGGCTATCTATGGGAGGTTTCAACCATGAGCAGCCAAAACCAGTTTCTGCTCTATACCGCACCAAACGGTGCCGTAAGGGTCGAGGTGTTCTTCAAAGACGAAACTGTCTGGCTGACGCAAAAGGCGCTGGCGGAGCTATTCGGCGTCAAGGTGCCGGCCGTCAATAAACATTTGAAAAATATCTATGAATCGGGCGAATTGCAGCCGGAGGCAACTATTTCCAAAATGGAAATAGTTCGGGCGGAAGGTGATCGCAATGTTGCCCGAGAAGTGGAATTCTACAACCTCGACGCCATCATCGCCGTCGGCTACCGCGTCAACAGCTACCAAGCGACTCAATTCCGCATCTGGGCCACCAAAACTTTGCGGGAATTCATCGTCAAGGGCTTCGTCCTGGACGACGAGCGGCTGAAGCAGGGCAAGCGGGTCTTCGGCAAGGACTATTTCGACGAGCTTCTGGAGCGGATCCGTGAGATCCGGGCCAGCGAACGCCGCTTCTACCAGAAAATCACCGATATTTACGCTCTCAGTGTCGATTACGACGCCTGTGCGCCGCTGACCAAGGACTTCTTCGCCACCGTACAGAACAAGCTGCATTGGGCCATCACCGGGCAAACGGCGGCAGAGCTGACTTATACTTCCGCCGACGCAACCAAATTTGCGATGGGGCTGACGACCTGGAAGCACGCTCCCGATGGCAAGATTCTGAAATCCGACGTAGCCATAGCGAAGAACTATCTGAGCGAGGCACACGTCAAGGAACTCAACCGCATTGTGTCCGCCTACCTCGATCTGGCCGAGAACCGCGCCGAGCGCGGCATCGTGATGAAGATGGCCGCTTGGATCGAGTTTTTGAACCAGTTCTTGGAGCTATCGAACTATCCGATTCTGCAAGACAAGGGCAAGGTCAGCGCCTTGGAGGCAAAACTCAAGGCCGAAGGAGAATACGAGGTCTACCGCAAGCGCCAAGATTTGGAATACGTCTCTGATTTCGACCGCGAGATCAAACGCTTGGAAGGTAAACAATCGTGAGTCGCCGGAAGCTCACGCTTGAGCAGCTTTCGCTCTTCTCGGGCAATCTGGCCACGTGTATCGCGGCGGGGCTGGACATCCCCAGAAGTCTCACGACGTGCCAGCGCTCTGCGCCAAGCCCCGTGCTGCGGGAAATCTTGACGGCGGCCGCCAAGCAAGCAGCCGCCGGCATGAGTCTGTTCGACGCCCTGAAGCCGCACGCGCGCTCTTTTCCCGCCTTCTTCCTGCCCGCGTTCCGCTGCGGCGAAGAGGCTGGGCGGTTGGACGAAACGCTGCGTTACCTAGAAAGCCACTGCCGCCTTCTCATCGAGCCGGCAAGGATCATGCGCAACATGTGGTTCGCGCCGCTGTGCCTGCTGCTAGCCGACTCGGTTATCTGCACCGCCGCCTATTGCTTCATTGCGCCGTGCGCGATGACGATCGCTTACGTTCTCGACTGGCTGAGGTTCTACGCAATCCTTGTCGCCGGCGTGGCCGCTGTGCTCTACGTGCCACCGCTCCGATTGCTGGCGGATACCGTCAGGCTCCTCGTGCCCGTCATCGGACCGGCTGAGCGCGAATTGACGATGAACCGATTCTTTCATGCAATGAACGTCCTCTATTCGACCGGCGGTCGGCGCGTCGAGGAAATGATCCGTCTGGCCGCCGACTCGGCTGCAAACGTCGCACTCCGCACCGATTTCCTTCGCGCGGCGGAGCGCATCGAGTCCGGCCATTCGATCGCCGAGGCGTTCTCGGCCGTCGCGAGCCTTCCACTTGGCTATCGGGCGACCATCGTGGCGGGCGAGGAGGCCGGAAAGCTGGAGGCAGCTTTCGATTCGATCTGCCGCGAAAGCGGTGAAGCGGTCATCTCGCTGCTGGCCGGTTTCCAGCCGCTATTCCTTCGCGTAGCCGCTGGAGCAGTGGTTTTCTCCATCGCGATGACGTTTTTGAGTCTTTCGGCACTGCTGCGTTAAAGCCGAACTGGTTCTCATTCGATCCGCATCCCCCTCGACAGAGTGGTGTGCCGCGCCGTTTCCAAGAACTATTCCTCGCCGGCGAATTGCATTAGAATGAATCACGTTTTCAGTAGGCTTGTCGGAGGTCTCCCCATGAACTCGCTTTTCGCACAGCAGGCGGCGCAGTCAGATTCGCGATGGCTGGAAGTTTTCAGCCATCCAGAAACGCTCGTCCTTCTCGTTCCGATCGTCTTCATATTGATGTTCGGCATCGTCGCGATCCTTAAGACGCTTATCCGCCACCGCGAACGGATGGCGATGATTGAGCGCGGAATGAATCCACACTTTCCGCCCAATCCCGTGCATCAGCAGGAACCCGGCGGTCCGCACGAAAGCCTGTAGAGGAGGCGAGCGATTCGCAACGCCGACGACAGTTTGCGGACTTCCGTCGATTGTATCCGCATATACGGCGCGCGGACGCACAATTTGCAGAATGTCGATATCGCTCTGCCGCACGACCGGTTGGTAGTCCTCACCGGCCCGAGCGGGTCCGGCAAAAGTTCGCTGGCTTTCGATACGATCTACGCCGAAGGGCAGCGGCAGTATATCGAAAGCCTCTCGCCGTACGCCCGGCAGTTCCTTAATCAGCTCGAACGGCCCGACGTTGATTTGATCGAGGGACTGGAGCCGACAATCTCCATCGACCAGCGGGCCGGCAGCCACAATCCCCGCAGCACGGTCGCTACGGTCACCGAGATTTATGATTACCTGCGGCTGCTTTTCGCCCGCCTGGGCGAATCGAGCTGCCACCAGTGCGGCATGGCCATCCGCCCGCAGTCGCCGGAACAGATCATTGCGGCGATCTTGGCCCAGCCGTCCGGCACGCGGATGATGATTCTCGCGCCGATCGTCGGCGGCCGCAAGGGGCAGCACCGCGAGGCGCTCGAGGAGATCCGCAAGGCCGGGTTCGTGCGGGCGAGGATCGATGGCGATCTGTTGGAAGTCAACGAGCCGCCAGAGCTTTCGCCAAAGAAGGCCCATACGATCGAGGCGGTCGTCGATCGCATTGTGATCCGCGAAGGGGTCGAGCCGCGGCTCGCCGAATCGGTCCGCCTGGCCCTTCGCCACGGCGACGGCCTCGTATTGGCGACCTACGAAGAACGGAACGCGGCGGGCCAGGCCGAGTGGCGCGACGAATTGTTCAGCACGCTCTACTCCTGCCCGAACTGCGGCATCAGTTTTGAAGAAATCGAACCGCGGACGTTCAGCTTCAATAGTCCGTATGGCGCGTGCCCAAAATGTGAAGGCCTCGACGTCATAACCCGAAGCGTGAGCGAGGGAATACAAGCCCGAAGCGCAAGCGAGCGGACTGAATCTACCACTCGCTCGCGCGTCGGGCTTCAATCCGATGACACGACCATTTGTCCCGATTGCGGCGGTTCGCGGCTGCGGCCGGAGGCCCGCGCGGTGCGGATCGCGGGCAAGGCAATCCACGAAGTGACCTCGGCAAATGTCCTGGCGGCCGAGGCGTTCTTCCGCGATTTGCAGTTCCCGGACGACCGCCGTCCGATCGCGGATCCGATCACAAGCGAAATCCTATCGCGGCTAGAGTTCCTGAATCAGGTCGGCCTCGGCTATCTCACGCTCAACCGGTCGGCGGAAAGCCTCAGCGGCGGCGAGTTGCAGCGAGTGCGGCTGGCGAGCGGGCTGGGTTCCGGGCTGGTCGGTGTTTGCTACGTGCTCGATGAACCTTCGATTGGCTTGCATCCTCGAGACAATGAGCGGCTGATCGAGGCCCTGCGAGAGCCTCCGCGACCGCGGCAACACGGTACTGGTCGTCGAACACGACGAGGCGGTCATGCGCCGCGCCGATTGGCTCGTCGACCTCGGCCCCGGCGCCGGGCGGCATGGCGGGCAGATTGTCGCCGAAGGCACGCCGGCCGAAGTCGCCGCCAATCCTGATTCGCTCACCGGCCGCTACTTGGTCGGCGCGGAAAAGATCGCCGTGCCCGCGACGCGCCGCCCGGTGGCGATGACCCGCGCGATCACCCTCGAAGGCGCGACGACCAACAACCTCAATAATGTGACCGCGCAGTTCCCTCTTTCGACTTTCATCTGCGTAACCGGCGTAAGCGGATCGGGCAAGAGCTCGCTCTTGAACGACACGCTCGCCCGCGCCTTGCTCCGCCGTCTGAGCGGAACCGGGCCGAAGCCGGGACCGCATTCCTCGCTTCGCGGTGCAAGCCAGATCGACAAGGTGATTGAGATCGACCAGTCGCCCATTGGCCGCACGCCGCGCAGCAACCCGGCGACCTATACCGGCATCTTCGACGAAATACGAAAAGTCTTCGCCACCACCCGCGAGGCCCGGCAGCGCGGCTACCAGCGCGAGCCGCTTCAGCTTCAATGACAAGGGCGGCCGCTGCGAGGAGTGCCACGGCCAGGGGCAAAAGCGGATCGAAATGAACTTCCTGCCCGACCTTTATGTGACCTGCCCGGTCTGCGAGGGCAAGCGGTTCAACCGGCAAACGCTGGAGATCCGCTATCGCGGCCTCTCGATCGCCAACGTGCTCGAACTGCCCGTCGACGAGGCGGCCGAGTTCTTCGAGAACCATCCTGCGATTGCCCGGCTGTTGAAGAGTCTCCGCGAAGTGGGACTGGGCTACGTGACGCTAGGCCAGTCGTCGCCCACCTTGAGCGGCGGCGAGGCCCAACGGATCAAGCTGGCCACCGAGTTGGGCCGCGTCGATACCGGCAAGACGTTTTACATCCTCGACGAGCCGACGACCGGCCTGCACTTCGACGACATCAAGAAGCTGCTCGCCGTCTTGGGCCGGCTCGTCGATTTGGGCAACACGGTCGTAGTGATCGAGCACAACCTCGACGTAATGAAAACGGCCGACTGGATCATCGACCTCGGTCCCGAAGGCGGCAACGGCGGCGGCCAGATCGTCGCTGCTGGCACGCCTGAGGAGGTCGCAGCGTTGGAGGGAAATGTGACGGGATGGTTCTTGCGGGAGCGCTGTCGAATAGCGCCAGCTCGCCGCAAGGCTGGAAAGAACTTGGTGAAAGGTATGGGACTAGCCAATGAGCAGTTTGAGCAGGCTATCGGTTATTTTTATTGTTGATCGCATTGATGACACCATTGTCATCACGAACGGGTGCGAGTTTGACATCCCCGTCGGCTCGGTTTTTACTGCGATGGGCAAATACAAGTGTGAACCCCCAAACTACGAGAGTATCGACCTTGGCATTTTTGCATCGACTCATTTAATCGTTAAGGAGGTGGAAGTTTACCGTCGAAAGATTGAAGTAATTCCGCGCGGCTGGTCCGCTGGCATCGTCCTTGAGGGCGATGGAATGGACAAGCTAGAATCCGCGCTGGGTTCGGTTGGTAAGCACGATGGCCTTTATCTGATTGTAGAGGAAAATTAGTCTTCAGTTGTCGCTCGCGCGGATCGCCGCTATCAAAGCGGGAAATACATTACGATGTCCTTGCATTCCTCGGCAGTCAGGCAGTGGACCGCGAGATATATCTCCTCGATCGCCTGTCCAATCGGCATCAGGTCATCCACAAGGAAAACGCCCGGCATCGCTTGGCCTGCCGCCACGCGGGCATAAGCCGCCGGTGGAATGGTCTTGGCGTCATGGCTCAGGAGTATCAAACCGCGCAACGCCGCCCATTGGAGAAGAATGGGATCGAGGGCTGTTGCCAAGCCAACGTCGCACACGAACGTAAAGCTCAGACTTGGGTCACGCCGGCTCAAACCATCGACGATATGTTCGTTGAAGTTCTGATCAACCAAGAACGCGATCACGGGATCAATCCCTTTGCGCGGGCGCGGGCGAGCAGTTCCTCCTTGCCAATCGCCGGCCGTTGGGTCGCCTCGATTTCATGGCGCACGGCTAAGGCTTGCTCTTCGCACTGTCGTAAATAGTCGTCGAAAGGCGCGCGGTCCGCCAAGTAGCGGCCGATGACCGTATAAACGTCGGCAAGCTGAAGCGTCGGATAGGAGCGGACGATGCCCTCGGCGCTTTCGCCGCGCTGGAAGGCGCGAAGCAACAGTTCTAAAAGCACCCGGCTTTGCCCTACGCGGAATACGCCCGGCGGATCTTCCCGCAACGGCAGGGCGACGGACAATGGCTCAAAATCGACGGTAGTCATAACCTGCAATCTCCGCCTGCGCGAGTTTCCTCTCATTATACCAGTTTCCGCCCGTTCATTTTCCTCTGGACGCACTTTTTGTCTCCGGTAAAATGGTGGTTGTCGGCAAAGATAATCCAGACATCTTGCGGTAGGGAGACCCGCCATGTTCTTCGTGCCTTTTCACGATTTCTATCCCGAGTTGGCGGAAGCCGAAACCCGCCATGCGATTCTTATGGAGCCGACCAACGGGCTGCCGGCCGACAGTTACGCCGCGGTAGAGTTGTATTGCGACGAGCCAGGCTGCGACTGTCGCCGCGTCATGCTCGATGATCGTCGCAAAGAAGCTCGGACCGCTGGCCGTCATCACCTATGGTTGGGAATGCCTCGAGTTCTACGAGCGCTGGTTGAAATCGGCGCCGATCGCCGATGCTGAGGATTTGAAAGGACCGATCCTGAACCCCACCAGTCCGCAGTCGAAATACGCTACGAGGTTGCTATCAATGGTTAACGCGCTCATGCTCCATGACCCGGCCTACGTCGAGCGCTTAAAGCGACACTATCAAATGGTCCGCGACACGGTGGACGGCAAGGAACGGCGCTCCACCGAGGTGGCTGTCCGTTGGAGGCGAGACACGGCCGAAAGGCGGCGCGTGCTGGCCGGGAAAATGCGCGAATTGAAGGTCCGGCGATCACAGAAGAAGCGGCCAGCGCGGTAGACGACCCGTCACGGCCCGATCATCAACCTCGCCGGATGCCCTTCCTGACAATTCGGTGCGATCCACACGGTCAATTCGCCCGGCTCGACGACGTGATGCATGTCGATGTTCCAGAAAGCAAGCTCCTTCTTCGTTAGCGTGAACTTCACCCGCCGCGACTCGCCCGGTGCGAGCGTGATTTTCTCGAAACCTTTCAGCTCGCGGACCGGCCGTACAACGCTCGTGCCGCGCTGGCGGATGTAAAGCTGCACGACCTCCGCACCGGCGCTGGCCCGTGTTGGTGACGGTCGCTTCTACTACGATCGTGCCGTCGCGGTTCAACTCGGCCGCGCTGGCTGTCTGCGAGGTTATCGCGGTCGGCGAGTACTTGAACTTCGTGTACGACAGGCCCCAGCCGAAAGGAAACTGCGGCGTGGCTTGCTCGTCGATGTAGCCGGTGACGTAGCGGTCGCTGCCCGGCGCGGGCCGGCCCGTGTTGAAGTGGTTGTAGTAGAGCGGTTCCTGCCCGACGCTCCGCGGGAACGTGGCCGTCAGCTTGCCCGATGGATTCGCGTCGCCGTAGAGCGTTCGCACGAGCGCCGGGCCGGCTTGCACTCCGGGAAACCAAGCCGCGAGGATCGACGGCAAGTGCTCGGCCTCCCAGGGAATCGCCAGCGGCCGGCCGCTGAAGAGAATAAGCACGACTGGCTTGCCCGTGGCGACGACCGCCTTGAGCAGTTTGAGTTGTACGCCGGGCAAGTCCAAGTGGGCACGCGATTCTGCCTCGCCGCTCATGTCCGGCGCTTCTCCCAGGGCCATGAGCACGACGTCGGCCTTATTGGCCGCGGCGAGCGCTTCGGCGAAGCCGGCTTCGGATTCGCCGCGTGTGTCGCAACCTTTGGCGTAATGGAGGCGGTACTTTAACCGCGCATCGAGCGACTGCCACAACGTCACTACCTCCTTAACGTCGGCCTTCATCACCCACGGCGCCCAGCGTCCCCGCCTGATCGTCAGCCAGTGGGCCGATGAGGGCAATCGTTTTGTTCGACTGGCAGCGGCAGCAGGGGCTTGCCATTCACAGCATCATTCTTCAGCAGCACGAACGATTCTTCTGCCGCCCGACGGGCGAGTTCCGTGTGCTCCGCTGCCCGTGGCGCGGCCGTCCCGGCTGCCGATCCGCCCGACTTTTCAGCAGGCGGGACGCCCGCACCACTTTTTTCGACCGTATACGGCCGCTCAAACAGCCCCAGCGCAAACTTGATCCGCAGCACGCGCGTCACCGCCCGATCGATCACGTCCATCTTCAACTGCCCGTTTTGCACAAGTTCGGGCAGCACCGTGTCGTATAGCCCGCTCTGCATGTCCATATCGACGCCGGCGGTGATTGCCTTCAGCGCCGCCTCGCGGCCGTCCAGCGCGACGCCGTGCTGCACCAACTCACCGATCGAGCCCCAATCGCTGACGACAAAACCCTTGAAACCCCATTCGCTCCGCAGGATGTCGGTCAACGTATGATGGTTGGCCGAGGCGGGAACGCCTTGTAGACTGTTGAACGCGGCCATGAACGTGCCCGCGCCGGCATCCTGCGCCGCTTTGAACGGCGGAAGGTAAACGTCGCGCAAGACGCGCTCGGAGATATCGACCGTGTTGTAGTCGCGTCCGCCCTCCGCTGCGCCGTAAGCGACAAAATGCTTTGGCGCAGGCGAGCATCGCCGTCGGATCGGACAAATCGCTGCCCTGATATCCGCGGACCCAGGCGGCGGCCATCACCGAGCCGAGGAACGGGTCCTCGCCGCTGCCTTCGGCGATGCGGCCCCAGCGGGCGTCGCGGGCGATATCGACCATCGGCGAGAATGTCCAGCGGATGCCGTCGGCGGTCGCCTCCACTGCGGCCATGCGGGCGCAGCGCTCGGCAAGCTCGGCGTCCCACGCGGCGGAAAGCCCCAGCGGAATCGGATAGACCGTGCGATGCCCGTGAATCACGTCCAGGCCGAAGAGGATGGGGATTTTCAGCCGCGATTTTTCCACCGCCTGCCGCTGCAACTCGTTGCACTCGCGTGCCCCGGTGAGGTTGAGGACCGAGCCGAGTCCGCCCGCGCGGCGAGTTCCTTTTGATCGACCTTCGCTCCGCCCGGCCCGGTCGCCGCGCCGTTAGAGAACTGCGTCAACTGGCCGAGCTTTGCGGCGAGTGTCATCCGCTTCAGCAGGGCGGCCACTTTGGCGTCGATGGCTTCGGTTTCAAACATGGCCGGCCGCTGGGCGGATGCGAGTGATACTTCTGCCAGGGCGACCATGCCCACGGCAACGCACACAACTCCTAATACGGATCTTTTTTGCACGGTTAGTTGCTTGGCTGTGATGAGACATGGTCAACTAGGAATGCCCAATTATAGCGATGGTGCTGCGGCTGGCCTACCGCACGCGCTAACCAAACGCAAACTGATTGCTAACCGAATGTTTGCCCTCGGTTCACAAACGCCTCACGAAGCTGGGGCAGAATGGCGACGTTGTCACGATTACACGTCACTCGGGCTGGACGCCGAGGCAGGGAGTATACGCAGCCGACTTCTAGTCACCCCTCCGGTTTCACCCAGGACCGGATTTGCGCGGTTGTGGAGCTTGGATCTGCCTCGGCGGCCAGCCGTCTTTGTAAGGCTGGGAGCAGGGAGCTTGGAGCAAGGAGCAAGGCATTCAACTTGGCCCGCGACTGATTGAGCTGACATCTTTGTAGGGCCAAGAACCACGGAGTGCGGCGACCAAAAGTCGCCGCACTCCGTTGGATTTAACGCAAGTTGGGTGGCACGCCATGAGCTTCAAGCGAAGGGAGTGGCAGCGCGGGTTAACACGCCCTTCGCTCGAAGCTCAGGGACGTGCCACCCGAATCAAGCCTAAGTTGTTGTTCCTATTCTGCCCCCGGGCTCTTGCCTTCCATCCGCCCGACGATTAACTGCCCAGCCAGCCGCAACAGGCCCGGCTCAATTTCCAACCGCATCCGCACACCGTTATCGATCGGCCGCAAAGTGAGACTAATATGATCCTTGCCGGGCGATTTCTTCAGTTCGGCGACCATCATCTTGCCGGCGGCTTGTTCTTGGCCCGTGCCTGTGGCCGCGACTGCGCCGGCGAACGGCTGAGCGGCATAGGAAACCTTCAGCGGCCCGACAGACTTCGCCCCAGCCTCCTTGGACGCCGCGACGGCCGCCTTGAGCTTCGCGTCCGCGTCGCGTCCGGCGGCGACATAGATGTTTTCGTCACCCACCGCGACGACGATGTCGAGCTTCTCGCCGATGAACTTCACCAGTTTATCACGGTTTTCGGCACCTTCCGGAATGGGAATCGTAACCTTGTGGATGTTCAGGCCATTGGCAGTTTCCGCGTCGAGCGTGACGAACTGACCCACCGCGGGATTGTCCTCCTCGATCGCTTTCACGATGGTGTGGACAATCTTATCGAACAACTTGCCGTCGGCAACGTAGAACGCGCCCAGGCCGGTAGCCGAGTCTTCGCTGAGCAATCCGGTCATCACCATGTCCGTGCGGCCCGACTTGACCATCTTGGTCAACAGATCGAGGCTATCGCCGACGACCACCTTGGCGGTTTCGCGTTTGTTCTCCGGAGCGCGCTCGACGATTTTGCTCATCGCATGACTGCGAACGAGTTCGATCAGGCTCTCGGCAAGCTTTTGCTTGACCGCAGGAATTGGGCTGGCTACGGCATAGAGGGCAGCCGCGCCGGGAATGCGGAAGCCGGAGAAGTAGCTCTTGGCCTCGGCGGCGAGGGCCATTTCCGCGGCCGTCTCGGTGCCCGGCTTGGCGGTCCCGCTGAAATCGACAAAGGTCCGCGCCGCCTTGCGGTCCAGTCCCCAGCCGAAGTTGAGCTGGTCCATGTCGCCCGCCACGCGCACAAGGTAGGTCTCGACCTGCTCCAGGAACTTCTTCCGCTGGGCGAATTGCTCGTCGGTCTCGTCGTCCTTCTTGTTGTTGGCCTCCTTCTCGATCCCGTCTTTGAGCCCCGTCAGAAACTTCTCGCGGAGCGCGTCGGGCACGTCGGCCAGGAAGACCCGTCCGGCGACGATGTAATTCTTCTCCATGCCGTGGATCACGGCGAGCGGATCGCCGGCGATGTGGGCGAGCGACTCGGCCTTGTCGGAGAAGCACGCCCAGGTGTCGTGCTGCTTGACGAAATTGACCTGCTTTCCGTCCTTGGGCGTGAGCTTGTAGACTTCCCCCTCCTCCTCGACCTTGTTGTAGAGCTTCAAGAGGTCGAGCGCCGCTTTGAAGTCGTTGATCGGCAGGAAGACGTAACCGGTCACGTCGTCCGCACCGCTGGCCTGGACGATCGCCCCGAAGGGCCGCGCCTTATCGACGCCGGCCAGGCCTTTGCCCTGCGTCACCAGCGTGACCAGGCCGTCCAGCCCGGCGCCCAACTGTGGACGGTCGACCAGGCCGCCGACAAAGTTGATGTCGCCGATGAGGTCGTTGTAGCTGGCGACGGCCACCGCGGCGATCGGTTTCGCTTCCGCGGCGCCGGCCCGCGACAGGCCCCCGGCAAACACTACGGCCGCGGCAAGGAACATGGATAGACACTTCTTCATAGCTTCTCTCCTGGAAAAGGGGGAAAGTGGATATTGAGCACTATCGCGGTTATTCGCTGCCGCGAAGTAATTCTTGGAAAAAATGGACCCGTAGGGTGGCCTGATAAAAAGTTGCTTGATTTCGGCAATTGGACTTGATTTGAAAGAAAAAAACTGTTGCGCTTCTTTCTGTGAAGTTATTCCAGACCGAACGCCTAGAAGCGAAGGACGCAACAGTGGTGTCATTATGGTCGAAGTTTGGATCGCAGTGCAAGTCCCGTTTATCCGCCATTGCCAGAAGTTGTTTTCTGGGGCGTGCCCGTTGGCGAGAGAAGTTCAAGGAAGCACGTGAAGCTTTGGAGCAATTGCGCGAAGCTGGCGCAGTCCGAGGCGGGGCGGGTGGAAGTGGAACAAGAGAGGATGAAACTGCGCCAGCGGGTGTGTGAATTGGAAAATCAGCTTGCTCAACCCCAACCGGTGACGTTGCCGCTGGGAAAGCCGCCGCGGGGTCTTCAATACGGAGCCGGCCTGATTGCGTTGTGCGTCAATCTTGCACGCCAGATTGGCCTTCGACCGACACGACGAACCCTGGAGGTCGTATTCGACTGGCTCGATGTGGCGGTAGAGATTCCGCGTTACCAAACGATTCGTCTGTGGATGCAGAGGATCGGCTTGGATCGCATGGACCACGCGAAAAAAGTTCCCGGCGGAATTTGGCTGACGGATCACACCAATCAAATCGGCAAGGAAAAGGTGCTGGTGATGTTGAGGGTTCCTGAGGCCAGATTGCGGCGTCGCGGAACCCCGCTACGCCATCGGGACGTGGAGGTTCTGGCGGTGCGGCCCGGCGAAGCGTGGAAATGCGAGGACGTGGCGAAGGTCTATCAGGAAACGGCCGAGCATTATGGGATGCCCAGGGCGATCGAGTCGGATGGGGCCGTGGAGTTACGAGATCCCGCCTAGGACCTGAGAAAAGCGGGAAAAAAGCCCTTGGTGATCCGCGATCCCAAACACTTCCTGGCGAACCAATTCGAGAGATTATTGAAGCAAGACGCCGATTATGAAGCGTTCGTCAAACAAATCGGTGGGATGCGTTGCGCTTTACAGCAAACTGAGCTGGCGCACTTCCTCCCGCCAGGTTTCAAGATGAAGGCCCGCTTCATGAATCTGGCGCCGACGCTGAATTGGGCTTCCGCGATTCTGTGGCACTTGAATCATCCCGAATCCCGAAGCCGCGAGGGGATCAAGGAATGTCGTATGACAGAAAAGCTGGGGTGGCTGCGAGACTTCGCGCCGTGCATCCAATCGTGGCAAGAGTGTCAAGAGGTCATTGCCACGGCGCTGACGTTCATCAACCAACGAGGTATCTTTCGCGGGGCGGCGAAGCAGTTTCACGCGCTGGGCGCCCCTCTTGTACATCATTCCCTGAGCCGGCAGCTCTTCCAGACTACGATAGCGTTTTTGCGCAAGCACGAACGAAAACTACGGCCGAACGAGTGTTTGCCGATGAGCACCGAGATTCTGGAATCCAGTTTCGCACTCTACAAACAACTGGAAAAGCAACACTCCAAAAGCGGATTCACAGGCTTGTTGTTGGCCTATCCCACATTGCTTCGGCCTACGACGCCCGAAGAAGTGACGGCCAGCTTGAAACGGATCAAGACTGTCGATGTGAACCAATGGATTGCAACGTACTTACCAAACACGGTCGCCTCCAAACGCCAACTTATGTTCCGGGAAGCAAAAGCCAGACCCTCTGGAGGCGCAACGCCAGCCCGCGCAGCAGCTTAGAAGCTTTTATCAGGCCACCCTGACCCTCTCCCGGAGGGAGAGGGGAAGTATGTGACGTTCGTCAATCCTACACCGTTGAAAGGCGGTTACGTATTCGCGCGGATAGCAGAGGAATTGTCGCGGCGGCGGCCGGATATTCCGCTCTTAGTGGTGGAAGCGGTGGGCAAGGCGGACTTCTTGCCGGCGCTGGGGATCGATCTCGGCGGATTGAAGAACGTGCGTTTCATGCGCGCATCGCCCGATCCGCGAGAATTCTATTCGGTGACAAAGCTCGTTCTGATGCCGTCGCTGATCGAATCCGCCGGGCTGGTGGCGATGGAGGCGATGACCAACGGCATTCCGGTGCTAGCCAGCAATCGTGGCGGCTTGCCGGAGACGATTGGAGGCAGCCCTCACCCTAACCCTCTCCCAGACTCAACACGCCTTCACCCTAGCCCTCTCCCGGAGGGCAAGGGGACTGGTGGATTCTTGTTCGACATCCCGGCGCGATACACGCCAGAAACCCGCGACGTGCCGACGGCCGAGGAGGTCGCGCCGTGGGTCGATACGATTATCCGGTTATGGGACGACGCGGCGGAATACGATCGCGCCAGCCGAGCCGCGCGAGAGCGTGCCCAAGCGTGGCATCCCGATCGTCTCGCGCCGCTCTATCGCGACTTCTTCAGCCGCGTGAGCCGCCGGCCGGACACGCAGGCCGTGCTTGGCAACGCAGCCGGCTAAAGCCGGGACTCCAGCGCGGGCGGCTAAAGCCGGGACTCCAGCGCGAAAGATAAACTGTGACAGCCGCCAAATACAGGAAGTATCGGCAATAACCACAAGAATCGTGCCGGCGCGATCTATGGCTCCTTAGTTTTGGCCTCCCAGCGCGCGGACGAAGTCGTCGGTCCGGTCGTTGAACTCCAGGCTGCCGGGCGTGAAGAGAAATTGGCCGGAATCGATCGGGCCGCGAAAACTCACGTCGGTGAATTTGAGACTCAAGAGGCAAAGCGGCGATGATCCGGCCGCGCCGCGGAGATAGTCGATACGCAATGGAAAGTAGTCCGTCTGCCGCAAGTAAACCGCCGCGCCATCCGGCAAGCGGGCCGATAACTTCGCAAGATTGTATGGGCGACCCTTGGCAGCGGCGTCTTTTTGCTCAGGCAGCAAGCGTGCCAGCACGCTCGGCTTCCACGCGCCGGCGAGCTTCCAGACCGGTGCGCTGTCCAATTCGCCGGGCGTCGCGGTGGCGAAGTCAAACTGGCCGTTGAGTCCCCGCATCAAGCGGCCCATGCCACCTAGCCCGGGCGCGGTCAGCATTGCAGCGGGCGGCAAGCGCCCCGCCGCCTGGTCCAAGGCGGTTATTGCCCGAACCGCGTTGAGTTTGGATAAAGATTCCCCATTCGGCAGCTTGCGGTAGGTCCACAATGTCTCGAGGTTATCGCAAACCTGAACCATGCTCGTGGAGACGGAGTCGAACTTGGATCGTCATCTCGAAGTGGATCAACGGAATTGGGCCCTGTCGGAACTTCGTAGTAGCGGCCGACGCCAGCCAGCGGACGGCCCAGCGGTTCGCCCTCTTCAGAGACTTGTGCAGAGATATAGTGCTGGCCCTCCACGGCGAGCACGGCGTAGTCCATGAGGGTTTGTGCCTTTCCGCAATCGGGTGCTGCGGTCTCGGATGATGCGTTGCCGGTTCTCGCTCCTTGCCCCTCTCCAGTCGGGAGACCGGAGGTGTCGGCGCCGGGCACATTGATGGCGTTGGGCGGCGGAACGGTCGTCGGTTTGGCAAGCCAAGTCAATTGTTGCCAGGGGAGCGAGCGCAGCCACGGCGCTATGGCGATGACCGCCAGTATCAGGGCAAGCAGAATGGGCAGCTTTTTCCGCATGTCTCTAATTTGCAGGATATGCCGGATTTGCCAAAGATTCGTGTTGTAACAGGACGACCATACACCAAGAAAGCTATTCGACCCGTTCAAGCCTTGCGCAGCCAACGCTCGTAGTATCGGCTTTCGCCGCATTCCGAGCACGGTTCACTGGCTTCGCGCCGCAGCGCTGTCAATGTCAGCACGGAGGGCGGCGGAAAACGGGGCTCGTATTGTAAGCCGACCCTGCATAGGGGTCTATGTCAATTGAGGGGGGATACAATGAGGATTACGGGAGTGTTATTGCTTGTATTGGCGGTGGCCGCCGTCGGCTGCCATACGCCGGTTCACAACAACTTGCCGCCCAGCGGCATGCTGGCCCACCCTGGGCCGGGCGTCGAAGGCCCGGGACCGGGAGTACTAGGCTACCAGCCGGCAATGACGCCGGTGGCGGCCTCGTCGCAGATCTACTTTGTGGGACAGGAAGGGCTCGCGATCAATTGGGATGTTACCGCGCCGGGCCGCTTCGATTCCGAACAGCTCGTCGCGCCCGCACGCTACAACTTTCCGCAAGGGGCCTTGTATCGGCTGAAGCTGACGAACATTCCGGGCCGGCCCGGCGTCGAGCTTTTCCCGTCGATCGAAGTCGCTCCGACCTTGCCGCGGACCGAAGCCTTCCTGGCGCACAATGCGATCCCGGTGGAATTCACCGACGAGGATTTCGACCAGGTGATGACGGGCAACTTTGTCACCAAGGTGATTTACCTGCCCGATCCCGAGTTCCAGGAGCCTGCGTTGGCCGGCGTCGGCACGCTGGTCAGCACGAAGCTCGATCCGGGCGTCGATCCGATCGTCGAAGCCGACCGCAAAGGCGCGATCATGGCCATCGTTCGCCTAGGCAACAAGGACCTCGGCATCGCCTCGGCGAATGGAGAAATGATGGGTGGCGCGGGTCCCGGCGCCTTTATGCCGGGCTACGTTGCCGGCATGAACGCTCCGCAATACGGCATGCCGATCACCGGCACGCCGATCGGCCTAGCCGGACCGCCGCACGTTCCCTTGGGAGTGCCCGCCGGTCTGCAACAGCACGTGATGGTCAACCATACACGCGTCTCGTCTGCCGCAGCCGGAGACGAAGATGCGCGTCGACGTGAAGCAGGAACCCGGCTTCCACTATCCGGAGCCGGTCAATCACGTCCGCATCGTGGAACGCGCCAATGGCGGCGCGGCCGGGACGGCCGGCGCGACCGACGGCGCGGCGCCGTGCCCACCGAGCACCGCATCGAGCAGTTCCGCTCCTGCGGCTCCAAGCAGCAACTGATAAAAACTCGCTTCCCCTCTCCGGACCATGTTTCGCATGGTGCCCGGAGAGGGGACCAAAATCGTGTAATCCTCAACCTCAATTACTCGCGACAATGGTCCGAAAGCTCCGCTTGACAACTCGCGTGCGACATCCGGGAAACCGAGTTGCCGGCGAACTGGCTGGGGTGGCGATCGTGTTCTTGTGCCTGGCTGCTTGCGGCCGCGCCCAGGAACCGGCCGTCCACTACTGGCACGATGGCGTCATGCCACCGGGAGCGATTGGAAGTCGGCAGCTCCAGCGGGGCGGACCATTGCCGGGTTACTTCCAGCCAGTCGAGATCAAGGCCCCAGCCGGGGTCTCGATCTCGCTGGCTGTGAACGAACAATTCCTGCCGGAAAAGCCCGCTCCGCAGCGAGTGGGCCTGCTTGATCGGCTCGGTCTATCGGCTTCGCGTGACGAACATTCCGCGGGCCGAAGGAATCGAAGTCTTCCCTACGATCGAAATCATCGACCGGACGTATGCGCCGGTCAGTCATCAGATACGTTTCGCAATCCCCATCGAGATCGCCCAGCAAGACTTGGAACTGGCCATTGACGGCAAGTTTGTCACGCGGGTGATCTACCTGGAAGATCCGCATAATGCCTCGCCCAATCGCAGCGGCGACGGGCAGCCCTGGTTCGAAGTTTCGCCCGGCCACGATCCATTGGCCGCCGCCGATCAACTTGGGCAGGCCCGTGGCGATCCTCCGCATGGGCGGCCGAGTGCCCAATGCCGGGCCGGACCCAAATTTCTACTACGGTTCGCCGCCTTGGGTGGCTTATCCGCCGCGTACCACGCTGGAAGCCAAGCCGGTTCGCGAGGCGCCGCCGCCGCCGGCCGCTGCGCAGCCCGCCGTTGTCGTACCAAAGCAGATTCCGCAGCCATGAACAATACAATCAACAACCGATCGGCGCAGGTCTGGCGGATGGCGATCATCCTGCTCGGCGTGCTGATGCTGTGCTCCTGCCGAAGCGATCCCGGCGCCGGGACAGCAGTCGTATAACTTAAAGCCGGGAAATAATGATACGCCTGCTCCGCAAGCCGGCGAAGCAAAGGCCGCGACGAACCAAGCAGCTCCTCCGGCCGGTAGCGGCGTCGTTCCTACCGCTTATCTCGACCTGCAACCGCAACCGCAGACGAAAGACTTACCCGCAATACCGAACGACGGGCCGTGCATTATGGGAATGCCGGGCATGGAAGCAGGAGTTCCGTTGCCTTACACGGCGGCCGGACCTTGGATTCCGCCGGGCATTGTCCCTCCCTGGCCAGCAGACGAATATCTCCGCGACGGCGGCGAAGTTCCGCCGGGCGTCGCGGCCGGCAGGAATGGCGAGCTTCACGGGCTGCAAATGGAAGACACCGTCGCCCGCTTCACGACGCTCGACGGCCGCACGCTGATCGAACCCAGCAACAAGGTCGATCTTTACAGCCCGCGGTTCAATGCCGTGCGGCAAGTCGTCGACGCGGAAGTCGACCAGCAGCGGCAGCGCGGCGCGGGAGTGGCCAAGCCGGAGCAGGCAATTATTCCGCGCACCAGCGAGCCGGTGGCTTCGAATACGTTGGACCAGCGGCCCATTCGCGGCATCGGCACGAACCCGGCCGGCCAGCTTCGTGCGCGGCTCGTTCATGCCACACACTTCACCGATTTGCTGCCGCACGCCTTCGACATGGGTTTCCGCCCGTATGAGAACATCGGCGTAATCCGCACGGGCGTTTACATCGGCAGCGACGAACCGATTCTGGCCCAAAGCTCGCAGGCGGCGATCGCCTGGAGCCACAAGGACGCAGTGCATGTAATCCTCGACGAGCAAACGGCGGCCGCGGCGGTCGTCACGCAGACGCCGCAAGAGACCTACACGATCGGCACGTCGCCCAATCCGCGACTGCGGATTGTCAAAGTCGCGTCCACGCCCGTCGCCGAGCCGGGCGACGAAGTTTCCTTCACCATCCGCTTCGACAACGTGGGCAACCAGCCCATCGGCAGCGTACAGATTATCGACAGCCTGACGACGCGGTTGGAGTATGTGCCCGACAGCGCCCAGTGCAGTCTGAAGGCCCGCTTTACGACGCAGCCCAACGAGGGCGAGTCGCTCGTGGTGCGCTGCGTTCTGGACGATCCGTTGCCGGCCGGAAAAGGCGGCGTCTTCCGCTTCCGCTGCATCGTGCGGTAAGGAATCGAGGGAATCGTCGCCGTTCAGCCCGGATTCTTCGTAGGGCGGGTGAAGCACGGAAACCCTCGCCCGACGGTGCTCTCGGCGAATCGCCCAGAACCACGTTGCGGCGTTTCTCGGCGGTTGACTCCGTGCGAAACCCACCGTCATCTGCCCGGCGATTCACTCCACACCCTGCCGCGGCCGGACCAAGGGAGACAAAAGTAGACAAAAGTAGACACTTTTCGCCTTCTTCATACGTCTTATGGGTTTGTGTTGCATGGCAGCGGGCGGGGAGCAATAAGCATTGGGCCATGAGCGTTGAGCCGGCAACGCACCACCGGTGGCATGCACGAATGGCACTAGCTTAAGGATCCGGATATCCGTTTCGCCATTGGCGGCCAGTGAGCATTGACCGTCGCATGGCTCCATCGCGTGGCGTTGCTGCGCATTCGGCGTGCGTGAAGGTGCCGTTGGTCGAGAAGTGACCATGCCATTGCGCATTGCGACGTGGTTGACGTCGGCAGAAACCGAGAAAACAGTTAGTTGATGGTAATAAATGTATAATCCTGCGCACTAGAACCATTTCGAGCGATTGTGCGGCAGCTTGGCGATGTGTCGCGGTTGCGTGAGCCTAGCGGCTGGCTTCGGCCGTCGTTTGCGTGCCCGCGGTTCCCAGCGTCCGGGGCGGTCGCCAACGCGGTGGTATGCCATGGCCGTCAGCATCGCATCGATCAACGCCGCGCGATCCTCGGGCCGCGCCGCTTCGATCTTCGGAGCGAACGCAGTCACGGCTTGCTTGGCTCCTTTGAAACTCACCTGGCGAGGTTCGATGTCGTTCTCGTTGGCGGCCACGGCCATGACCGTGCGGAGCAAGTTGTACGCCAGCAGGTGCGTCCAGATCTCTTTGTGAACCATGTCGGGCGTCTTGCAACGCAGGATGTCCATCTGCATCGTCGACTTGATCGATCGGATATCGACTTCCCCGTCCCACCTCCGCTCATACAAACCGCCGATTTGCCCGCCATCGATCGACGGCGTCGAGAATCGTGGTTACGACTTTGAATTGCTGGACGCGATTGTTCTTGTCGCGCGCGTCCACCGCCACCTGCCGCATGAGCAGGGTCTTGGGGTAGCGTGCGGTATTGCTCTCCCGTCATCCCGCGCGGCTTGTTGGGACGCTGCCAGACGAGGATGTCGCCATCGGGTCTGCTTTCTGCTACGTCTGACTTCCCGCCCGCTCGATACTGAGCGCGGGCAACGAGGTCGATCCCGCGCTCGCGCAGTTCGCAGGCCATGAAGTAATTGTCGAACAAGGCGTCGGCAAGAACCACATCACCGGGTTTGAGGGTGTCGTACATGCGTCGGAAGAGAGTGGTTTCACCAGTGCCCTTGCCCTTGTAAGGCGCGATGGCCAAATCGTGGCAGGCGCCGGTTGCCAGCGACAGCAGCACCGTGATCCGGGCCAGCGGAAAGCCGAGCCCCGGCTTTTGCGTCGGCGGCTGTGGGTACATCGCTTGGTTCTCGGGTGTGTCCGGCATGGAGACGCGCGAGCCGTCGACGATGAACACCGTCCGCCCGTTCCACTTCCACTCGGTCATCAACGCTGGCTGTGTAACTCTTCCGCCGTTCGCTTTGCCAAAGTGCGAGAGAACACCGGTGGGAATGCGGCTGCGGGCGTTGCAGTAGCTGGCCGTATTGGGCGAGCACACCGTGATGCCATTGGCCGCCCGATGAGCGATGATTCGCGACACGGCATCGCGGCAACTGTGGTCTTCGCTGAGCACCTGACTGAGAAAGCCCCAGATGGTCGTGACGGGGTTGAACACTCGGTCCCGATACGTGACGCCATGTTCGTTGAGCACGTCCAGGATGCTGGCCTCGGTCAAGATGTCCGCGAAAGGGAGTCCCTCATTGCGCGCAAAGCGGGCGCGCACCGCATCCAGGCTCGACATGGAACCGCCTGCTGGTTGACGGCGATTCCAGCCGCCTGATTAGAACGCGATGCACACGGGACCTATTCCCAGGCGGCAATGCCCGGGTGTACTTCCATGCCCTCGGTCGAAGTGGCTGCCTCGCCGGAATGTGCTACGCTGATCACCGTGACCAGCCGTCAGTCATTTATACGTATGTATAGATGTGATATGTTCGGTCACTTCGACAAATACGGACAACCAAGGCTTGCGTCGATGGAAGTCGTGGGCGTGTGTCATGCTGTATCGCACCTCAGGCCCACGCATCTTGGCTGGGCAAGCCGTTGCTCAATCGCTGAGTTTTAAGATAAGCGATCCCGTGAAGTGACAAATGAGGCCGTCACCGAGAAATTCGCCTAAGCTAGTGCCATTCGTGGCATGCACCGTCGCGCACATTCCCACTGGGTGGTGCGTGGAGCGGGCATCGACGCAAACTGTTGCCACAAATCATCTTACGTTGGCTCAATCGAGAGTTTGCACGCTGGCAAGTTGGGTAAGCTTGGTGCATCCAGACCTGACAGAGTATCCACCGCGGATAACACGGATGTGCGCGGATAATCTTGCGAAACGGCATCGTGTCGCGGTCTGTCGCACTTTTACATCGTTCTTTTTTCTTTCCGCGGCCGGGAACACTAATCGCCGCTAATCACCACTAATACGCTCACATTAGTGTTTATTAGTGAGAATAAGTTTTCCGCATGTTTTATGACTGGTGCCCTCGCTGGAGTTTTTTCTCGTTCTGCGAAGCATGGCGAATTCTCCTTGTTTTGCGCGGGTTTTGCGAGCCAGGACGAAGCCAGCACGGACCCACAAAGGACCCAGGACGAACCTAGACGGACCCAGAATGAACCCAAGACCCCGTCCTTTGGCCGTTCGTTTGTTCGGTAGCGCACCGTTGGAGGGGCCGGTCGGGCACTTACTGTGTGTTCATTATGTTATCATATATCAACACCGATGTTCGCCAAAAGTTCCGCCGATTATTCCCGAAATCCGGGATTTTTCCGCCTCGTGTCCGTAGCCACGGGGAGGCACCACAGGAAACGTGTTCAGAGCGATGCTTCCGCGCAGATCAAGCGTAGGCGGCGCCATCGAGCTGCCGCAGGGCGAGCTAATCGAGCGGATTCTGCGGCATGGCGGGCTGACAGGCCAAGCGAGGGATGGCGCGTATGCCCGCCGCCCCTCTCTTGGCCCGTTGAATCTCCTCAGGTCTTACGGTAGAATCAGGTCGATGATGGGAAATCGAGTTTCCTATCAGTCCCTCATGCCGCTCCGCGGCTCCTGGAATGATGAAAATTGGCCGTAATAATACTGGTAGTGAAAAACGTCCAGCGTCTTGGTCGAAGGCCGACTTCCAGTGGAGCTTCGAGCCCGACTATCAGTCTGGCCTGGGTGTCGCCACGAACCTGTAATTGTCGCCCCCGACGGTCGGGGAGCACGCGAGGCAGATTGTTGCCTACTTCGATACCCCCGAGTCGCTGGCGAGCATAGGAGGGTGTATCGTGGATATCATCTACCAGCGTGTGGCAGGGCTGGACCTGCACAAGGAAACCATTGTCGCGGCGGTCCGATGCATCGGTGCGGCAGGGAAACTCCAAACCGAGCTGCGTACCTTCGGCACCATGACCCGAGATCTTCTGGAGCTGTCGGATTGGTTGGCGGCGCATGGCGTGACGCACGTCGCCATGGAAGCCACGGGAGTCCTGTGGAAGCCGGTGTGGAACATCCTGGACGGCCGTTTCCAGTTGTTGCTGGTCAATCCGCGAGAACTGAAGCAGGTTCCCGGCCGCAAGAGCGATGTCAAGGACGCCCAATGGATCGCGCAGTTGCTGCAGCACGGTTTGTTGCGCAGCAGTTTCGTGCCGGGCCGGCCGCAGCGCGAGTTGCGGGACTTGACCCGCCATCGCGCCCAACTCCAAGGCGAGCACACGCGGGCCGCCAATCGCATCCACAAGCTCCTGGAGGACGCCAACGTCAAATTGGGAGTGGTGCCCAGCGACATCCTGGGCGTTTCCGGACGGGAGATTTTGGATCGGCTAGTGGCGGGGGAGGAAGACGCCGCCAAGCTGGCCCAATCCGCTCGCGGCCGCATGAAGCCGAAGATCCCGCGGTTGGAACTGGCCCTGCAAGGCAAGTTCGGCGACCACCATCGCTTCATGCTCAAGCAATTGCTCAGCCATCTGGACCATCTCGATCAGCAAATCGCGCAGTTCAATGCGCGGATCGAGGAGTTGCTCGTCGCTTTTGTCGACAAGGAGTTGCAGGAGAAGTTGGACGCGGTTCCGGGCATTGACCTCAACACGATCCAGAACGTTATCGCCGAAATTGGAACCGACATGAGCCAGTTTCCCAGCGACGCGCATCTGGCCTCGTGGACGGGGATCTGTCCGGGCAACGAGGAATCGGCCGGCAAACGCAAACGCAGCAAGACCACCAAGGGCAATCGCTGGCTGCGGCGTGCCCTGACCCAAGCCGCCTGGGCCGCCACGCACACCAAGGACAGTTATCTGGGCGCTCAATATCACCGCCTCGCCGGCCGAAGAGGCAAGAAACGCGCCCTGGTGGCCGTCGCCCATACGTTGTTGGTGATCATCTACCACATCATCAAGTACCGCGTCGACTATCAAGACTTGGGCCCCGATTACTTCCTCCGCTTAGAGCCCGAGCGCCAGAAGCGCTACCTGGTCAAGCGTCTGGAACAACTGGGCTACGAGGTGCAACTGGCGGAGAAGCACGCCGCATGATACATTATCCGAACGATCCGCTATGACAACCGACGCTACCCTTATGCGCCCGCATCCCCTACCCCCAACTGATTTTCGAGGCAGGAAGACTGGCGAGGAATCAAAGACGAAAGGGAGAAATACCATCATTACCTATGCTCCCGAGAATGGTCCGTTCTAAAGAAGGCCGTGCATGACCGCGCCAAGGGAGTGTGCGAGCGATGCGGGCAGCATCCCGTCGACGCGGTGCATCACCTAACGTACCAGCGCAAGTATGCGGAAAAGCTGGAAGATTTAGCCGGCTGGTGCAAGCAATGCCATGACTTCATCCACGGCCACGCACTCTGGGACCCGCGGGAAAATGAGTCTCATGTCCCCGTCATCGACCTTCCCAATACGCCGATGAGCATCGAGGATCTTCTGATCGAGACATTTGATCGCGTAGACGCCCGGCTTGCCAGCGGCACGGGCGACGCCGTGCCGACGCACTTTACCGATCTGGACAACCTGACGGGCGGCCTGCACCCCTCGGAGTTAATTGTGCTGGCAGCGCGGCCCAGCATGGGCAAGACGGCGCTGGCTACGAACATCGCCGAGAACGTCGCCATTGTTTCCCGCGTTCCAGTGCTCTTTGTCAGCCTGGAAATGTCCCGGACGGAGCTCTGCCAGCGGCTCATGTCCTCGCAGGCGAGCATCGACGGCAGCAAGTTCCGCAGCGGATTCATTTCCGCGTCGGATCGTGAACGCCTGATGGAAGCCGCCGGCAAACTCTCGCAGTCGCCGCTGTTCATCGACGACACACCAAACCGCACGGTCGCTGAGATTTCCGCGATGGCGCGGCGCTTGAGCGAGGAAGAGCGACTCGGACTTCTCATCATCGACTATCTGCAGTTGATCCAACCGGAGAACTCCAACCTTCCGCGCCAGGAGCAAGTGGCCAGAATGAGCCGGCGGTTGAAAGCGCTTGCGCGCGAGCTGCAAATCCCGATTGTGGTTCTTTCCCAGTTGAACAGGCAGGTGGAAGCGAGCGGACGCGAAGATCATCGGCCGCGTTTGGCGCACTTACGCGAGTCGGGCGCTATCGAACAGGACGCGGACGTCGTGATGTTCGTCCACCGCGAGGAATACTACCATGCCAAGCAAAGAGCGGAGGAAATGGGCATCGACGCGCAGGGGCTCTTGATCCTCGCCAAGCAGCGCAACGGCCCCACGGGCGATGTGAAGCTTCAATGGAGCTCGGCCAACACGCGATTTGGCAATTTCTCGGAGAAGCCTTACGAGGAGTTTAGCGGCTATGGAGCGGAGTTTTGAACGCAGATCACTGCGGCAAGCACGAACGAACGGGCCACGCCTTGGACCATTCTGGGGGAAAGCATAAGGGGACATCACTTCTCAGGCTTGTCGAATCTATGGTTATCAGAAGTGATGTCCCGTTTTCATGCTGCGTTTTCATGCTCCGTTCTTGTTGGCGGCTAAGTGGTAGTGCGACTTGACTTTTGCGAATCGCGATCTAGGTTTTAGCGGCTACATGATTCGGAAGATTGCAGTTGTAGCCATCTATCCACGATAATCCGCACAATCTCACTTGTGCCGGATGATCTACTATTTCGCTTGACAGCGTCTCGGCGCGACGTAGTGTTGCTTTGCGGCAACATGCTGCCTGATCGAAACCAATGGAACTTCCGACAGTTGCATCGTCGCGACTGTCAATATCCGTTTGTAGATTTTTTTCCAAGGAGTTTAGAATGGAGACCCAGCAAACGTCTCCCCGCGCCACCCTGGCGTAGTCCGGTTTTCGGCGGTACGCTGCTGGCTGGAGTTCTCGGATTCGCTGTCCATCACTTGCCCGATGTCGTCGAAGCCGCTGAGAAACTTAATCAGCATGCACCGATTGTTGAGAGCCATGTTACGGTCAGCGTACCGATCGCCGTCAGTATTCCGCAGCCCGTTCAGCCACCGCCCGTAACGGTGATTGTCGATCGGCCCAGAGGAAGATGGCGGCAACGTCGTTGATCGCGTCAAGGTGAGCCAACCCGCCCGCTGTAATCGGGCGGGTTGGCGACCTTAGCTAAACTCTAGCACGAGTTTGCGGCCATCGGCAAGGTTTCGGCCGACGTTGCCAAAACGCATCAGCGGGTTTTGCAAGTTCGTTTTCCCCACTTTATCCCGCCCCGCCCTGTGGGCCTGTAGATTTGCGACTTATCCTAGGGTAGAATCAATTCCGTGAGGGGGAATTTGTATTTCCTGTGGTTTGGACGGTTACCTCTTTGGCACGTTCGGTTTCAAGGAGGTCAGAGAATGGGCCAATCGAGTGCGCTGCGGGCAAGGCCGTGTGGCCGAGACCGTTTACCGGCAAACGTCGGAGCGCGCACGCCTTCGCTGACGGCTGGAAATATACCCGTAGCGTCAGCGAGCACGCCCGCATCGACGCGCGTAAATCGTCGAGCACTTTCGCGGCATGGGTCGAGAAGGGAATATCGGTTGACGTGGATAATGTACGCCAAGTATGGACCATAGCCGTTAAAGGAAAGGTCACTTGATGCGATTCCTTTGGAATACTTCAATAACATTGGGGGTCCTCTTGCCTTTTGCCGCAGTCGCGTACTCCCAGAACTTTGGTGTTCTTGGAAGCTCCGGTGCCGCGGTTTTCAGTTACGCCAACGATGCTTGGAGTCCCTTGGGCGGATCGTACAACACTATGATCAGTTCGAGTAACAGTTTTGGCCTTATTGGCGCTTCCGGGGCCGCCGTGTACGCCGTCAACAGCAATAGTTGGTATCAATTAGGCGGATCGTACGGCACGATTCTCCAATCAGGTTTCCAGGGTGTCCAGAACTTTGGTGTTCTTGGAAGCTCCGGTGCCGCGGTTTTCAGTTACGCCAACGATGCTTGGAGTCCGTTGGGCGGATCGTACAACACCATGGTCGTCAATTCAAGCAACAGTTTCGGCGTCATTGGCGCTTCTGGGGCCGCGGTGTACGCCCAGAACAGCAATAGTTGGCATCAATTAAGCGGATCGTACAGCACCGTTGTCCAATCACCCGCCCAGAATGTCGGTGTTCTTGGAAGCTCCGGTGCCGCGGTTTTCAGCTACGCCAACGATGCTTGGAGTCCCTTGGGCGGATCGTACAACACTATGATCAGTTCGAGTAACAGTTTTGGCCTTATTGGCGCTTCCGGGGCCGCCGTGTACGCCGTCAACAGCAATAGTTGGTATCAATTAGGCGGATCGTACGGCACGATTCTCCAATCAGGTTTCCAGGGTGTCCAGAACTTTGGTGTTCTTGGAAGCTCCGGTGCCGCGGTTTTCAGTTACGCCAACGATGCTTGGAGTCCGTTGGGCGGATCGTACAACACCATGGTCGTCAATTCAAGCAATAGTTTCGAAGTAATTGGCGCTTCTGGGGCCGCGGTTTATGCCTTCAATACGAATACTTGGATACACGTAGGCGGAGGCAACGCCGTTCCCGGGACAGTAGTAAATTCTGGAATGCGCTTGGTGGCGGCAGCTATGATAGCGTTGCCAACTGGACGAACGGCATCGTTCCGAACGGCATCGGTACGGTCGCGGTCGTCAATACTCCGATCGGCAGCCCACTAACTGTTACGTTGGACGAACCACTAACGGTTGGCTCGTTGCTGTTGGGAAACTCTGGCGGCGGGGTGCCGGACACGGTGGGCTACACGCTGCTGGACACGGCAGGCACAAACACGCTCACACTGAACAATTCGGGCTTCGGCGCCACGATTACCGTTACCGATGGCAGCCACGTGATAAATGCGCCGATTGTTCTAGCCGACAGCCTGACCATTTCGTCGGCGGCAAAATCGACGCTCGCCATTCCAGGCAATATCGGGCAAACCGATGGGGGCAATTCTTCGCTAACCTTGAACGACAGCGGCGAGTTGATCCTCAGCGGCAGCAACAGTTACAGCGGCGGCACATTTGTGACGGCCGGCACGCTAATCATAGAATCTGCGACGGCGCTCCCCGTAGATTCAAACTTGATTGTCGGTCAAGGCGCCACATCGCTTTTTGCCGACTCTGTAGCGGCGTCACCGCCACCTTCGTGCGCACGTGTCGCCGGTCCCCGAACCAGGAACGCTGATGCTTTTGGCTACGAGCACACTGTTGCTGACGATTGGGACAATTGGTGCCCGTCCGCACTCCAAGATAGGGAGTCGAAACGTGGACGCG
This sequence comes from uncultured Planctomycetia bacterium, assembly GCA_963707295.1. GTDB lineage: Bacteria > Planctomycetota > Planctomycetia > Pirellulales > Thermoguttaceae > JANXQG01. The sequence continues at coordinate 477,251 of CAVPPL010000012.1, read as the reverse complement.
CCTAGCATTGACATTCGACAAGCTCCGACACTATGTCGGTAAGCAAGGTCAATTTCAACGACCGGGGCGGGCCCTGCCGGACCGTCGATTCGCAGATACCCCGGCGACTTCGGACCCCGGTGTCTTGGAATCATGGTTTTTCGAGTTCGCCCGCGTCTACGGGTGCCTGTCCGGGCCCTCGCACGCGCAGGATGTATACGTCTTGGCCCTCGATCAAGAACAAATCGCGATAGACGCGGCCTTTCCGCGTCTTGAACAAGGCTTGCCGCAGGTCGAAGTCGCAGTCCTTTCGCTCCAGCGCGGGGCCGCAGGAGAATGGTTGTTCCTCGAGACGACTGATCATATCGTCATAGGCCCGCAACCAGGCGCTGCGCCCTGTAGCGAACGTTCCGCAAGCCAACCAGCGATGCCGCGGACATCGGCCTGCGCTCTGCGAAGCTCGTAGATTTTGAAGCTCACGGTTCCACGATGCCGAGTCGCCCGCGGAGTTCCCGGCTTAGTTCACGCGCGGGCCGCCCCCGGTCGCCGCGGCGAAAGTCCTCGATCGCGCCGGCAATCGCGGCAACGTTTTCCGCGTATTCCGCGTCAGAAGGGTTGTCGATCCGCCAACGGTCGAATACCTCGTCCAGCGATGGTTGCGGATCGTCAGTGCGGAGCAGCGCCTGGGCGAACTCGGTGAAACTTTGAAGCTGTTGTTCGGTCGTAGTCATCGTTTCTGATTCTCTATACCGACGGTTCCGGATAAATCGAGTGTCAACAGTATTATAGCCACAACTCAACCTTTTCCAAAACCTGACTTGTCCAATTGCTCTCGTATTATACCAGATTTCCGCGCTTGATCGCCCCGCTTCAATTCGCTGTGCAGCAAGGCAATCGCTCCGACGGCGAGCGGCATGACGTACAACCAACCGCTGTATTTCGCACGGAACGTCAAGCTTTTTTCAGCGTCACACTGTCATCGGACGGTCTCGCGTAACGCACCATTTCGCAACGGGTTCCGTGCTCCAAGCACCTTATGATGCGAATCGCCGGCTGGCCCCGCGCGTCCTTGCGAATTGCGCCGCCATCAATCATAATAGAGCGTCTACGCACCCCTCGTCACGGGCCCCGCGCATGTCGCTCGAATCGCTGCTAAAGGTCGTTCCGCCGCAGGCAATCTACCGGCGGATTCCACTTGATCCGCGCTTGAACGCGCTCGGCCCCTGGCAGGAGGCGGCCGATAAGTTCGTCGTTCCATCCGATGATAACGGCGTCTGGACGGCGCTGGTCTACGCCTCGCAGATTTCGGCCCTCCGTCTGCTGCCGGCGCACCGCACGTTTGCACTTGGCGTCCTCGACCGCAATGCCGATTGTCTCGCCGCTCTGGATCGCGGACTTGAGCGCGGCCAATTGCAATTCAGCGAGTTGCGCTCGCTGGAACAGGCCCCCGCGGAAACCGAATTCGCCTCGCGCTGGGGGAGATTGCCCGGTTGCACCTCATTCAATTCCGACTGGCATTTGCCGAAGGCGACCTCGTCGCGGCGGCCGAGGAAGTCTTCCGCCTGGAAAAGATCGGCCTCTTGATCTGCTCCGGCGAGGGCCAGATGCTGCACTACCTGATCGGGCTCTGGCTCCGCGCCGCGGCGATTCGCGGCTTCGGCCACGTGGCCACGAACATCCACGCGCCGGCCGCCGTTTTGGAGCAAATACTGGAAACGATTGAGCAAGGACTTAAATCGCCCGACGGCATGGCCCAATCTCTCCGAGTCGATCTTTCGTCGGTCGCACTGGCCCAATTGGACCGCACGATCGACGGCGGCAAGCTGCCGCAAATCGTCGACAGCCTGCTGGAAGTCTATTACCGGCCGCGCCTTGGCATCGACGCCAAGGCGCCGGGCTCGGAGCACGCGGCAATCGCCGAAGCCTGGCTCGATGATCTCCGCGAGTTGCTCCTTTTGCTTCTCGACGGGCACCCTCGGCCGTTCGACAAAAAGGCAACCGCGCGGCTCATGGGAACGATCACCGCCGAGACCATCGGCGACCTGGAATTCGTTCGCCGTCCCGCGTTTTTGGACATCGCCGGGCAACTTCAGGGCTTGCGCCGCAAGCTGCGGCTTCATCGCCTTTCACAGCGAACGCGCTATTGGCCGGTCGAGCTGTCGCCGGGGGCACATGTCGAAATTACCGCCGGAATGGGCCTGAAGCCGCCCGTCGATGAAGAGGTCATCGCCATCGAGCTTCCCTCGGACAGCCTTGTCAACCCCCGATTGGTGAAGCTCTCGGGGAGCAAGCTCCGCCGCGTCGACAATCCCGTGGGCCTGATGTTGACGAAACAACGGTTGGTCTTCGATTACGGTCCCCACCTGCTCAACCATCTCAACACGATGAAGACCATGCGACGCCTGATGAAACAGCGGCTCGCAGCCAAAGGAACGATCCACGTCGATGACTGAGTTACTAACTCGTGAAGTGCGATAGGAGGAGGAGCGTCGGTGAGGACGTTGCAAAAGGGAATAACGATTGCGGACATTCACCGACTCCCAACGCCCTCACCCTAACCCTCTCCCAGAGGGAGAGGGGACGATGTGAAAGGCGAGATGCGCGATGCACGACCAGGACAAGAGCAGGGAACAACTGACCGCCGAGAACGAAGAACTCAGGCGGCGATTGGCATCCCTCGAATCCGCCGATCTTGAACACGGGAAGATGCTCGAGACCTTGCGGGAAAGCGAAGGCCGCTACCGCGCCTTGGCGGAGTCGGCGTACGACATTATCTACGTTCTGGACCGCCAAGGAAGCCTTCTATATGCAAATCGGGCCGCCGCGCGCGCTATCGGCATTCCTGCCGGCCAACTCGTCGGCAAAAGGCAAGCGGACCTTTTTCCGCCTGACATGGCTCAAAAACACCTTGAAAGAATCGAACATGTCTTCTCGACGGGCACCGCGAGAGCCGGCGACGAGCTGTACCAGTTCGGACCGGAGCAGGTGTGGCTTCGCACGCACCTTATTCCCCTGCGAGATGAAACGGGGAATATAACGTCCTTAATGGGCGTGTGCCACAACATCACTGATCGAAAGCTTGCGGAAGAGGCATTGCAGAAGGCCCGCGAAGAACTCGAAGAAAGGATCGAAGAGCGGACCGCCGAATTGCAACAGGCCAATGAGCGGCTCCAGCGCGAGGTCGAAGAGCGGCGGCAAGCGGAAGCATTGTTGCGAATAAGTGAAGACAAGTATCGGACGCTGGTGGAAGCGTCGCCGGATGCCGTGATCATGACTGATTTGGCGGGGCATGTCACGTTTGCTTCGCAAAGGGCGGCCGAGATGTACGGCGCGGAGAATGTCGATGAGCTTCGCGGACGGAATCCGCTGGAATTCTTCGTTCCGGAAGATCATGCCAAGTTCCTCGAGAATCTGCGTAAGATCGTGGAAACCGGCGTCACCAGCAGCGTCGAGTATACTTTTCTCAGAAGAGACGGCTCGCAGTTTGCGGGCGAGGGGTCGGCGGCAGCCGTTCGAGACGCGACCGGCAAGCCGCAAGCCATCGTAGCCGTGGTGCGCGACACCATGGAAAAAAAGAGGGTCCAAGAGGCCCTCGGCCGCAGCCACGACGAACTCCGCGCTATCTACGACGGCATGTTCGACGGCCTAATCATCATCGACCTTGAGACCAAACGGGTTGCCAAGACAAACCCTTCGATTTGCCGGATGCTCGGTTATTCGGAAGATGAACTTGGTTCGATGTCGCTTATGGACATTCATCCGCCTTCTGAAATTCCCCGCACGCTGCAAAGAATTCAGGTGCGCGTGGAGGGGAAATTCGACGGCCGCGCGACCGTCCCGGTTCTGCGAAAGGACGGTGAAGTCTTACTCGTTGACATTACCAGCAATATGTTGGAATACCGCGGCCGCCCATGCATCGCGGGCTTCTTTCGCGACATGACGCATCAGAGGCGGGCGGAAGAAAACCTGCGCACCAGCGAAGAGCGGTTTCGCGTAGCATTCGAGGAAGCCCCGGTAGGCATCGTGATGGTGATCGCAAACGGCCTCATGACGCGGGTCAACCGGACCTTCTGCCATCTGAGCGGCTACCGCGAGGAAGAGCTTATCGGAATGTCGATCTTTGACATCACACATCCGGATGACCGCGCTCATTGCGAAGCGTTGAGCAGGCGGCTTCTTGTCGGCGAATTGCCGAGTTTTTCGATGGAGAAGCGATACCTGAAGAAAGACGGGGGAAGTTTTTGGGCGCAGATCTCTGCCGCCGCCATCCATGACCGGGACGGGCGCGTGCTTTTTGCACTCGGCATCATTGAAGACATGACCGACCGCAAGAAGCGCAAGAGGCGCTGGAGCGGGAGCGGCGCACGCTGGAACACATGCTCCAGGCCAGCGACCATGAGCGCCGCCTGATTGCGTACGACATCCACGACGGCTTGGCCCAAGAATTAGCCGGCACGATCATGCAATTCCAGATGTTTGCCCACGCGCGGGAAACGCAACCGCGGGAAGCCGGCAAGACGTTTGACGCGGCAACCAGGATGCTCAAGGCAAGTTACGGCGAGTGCCGCCGGCTCATCAGCGGCGTAAGGCCGCCGATCCTTGACGAATTCGGCGTCGCCGCGGCGGTCGCCCACCTTGTCTACGAACCCTCCTCCGACGGCCCCAAGATCGAGTTCCGAAACCGCGTGCGCTTCAAACGGCTGGCGCCGATCGTCGAGAATGTGATTTACCGCATCGTTCAGGAGGGCATAACGAACGCCCGCAAGCACAGCCATAGCGGCAAGGTTCTCGTCGGACTGGTCCAACGAGGCGATCGCTTGCGGATCAAAATTCGCGATTGGGGCGTGGGCTTCGATCCGACGAAGCCGCAAGAGAACCGCTTCGGCATCGAGGGCATCCGGCAGCGAGCCCGGTTGATGGGCGGCACCTGCAGCATCAAGAGCAAGCCCGGCAAAGGCGCCCTCATTCTCGTCGAGTTGCCCGTGGTGGAACGCGAAGAGGAGGGATGAGGTGTCTCACGCTGATGGTGACTTCTGGGTGGCACGCTCTGAGCTTCCAGCGAAGGGCGTGTTATGGCAATCACGCCGTTCGCTTGAGGCTCAGGACGTGCCACCCAGCCTTCACAATTCTCCGTTGATCTCTTGCTTCCGTGCTCCACGCAACCTGCGTTGAGCGTTATTGATCGCGATCCGGGATGGGCGGCGCTTGCGGCACGAATTTCCGCGGGTTCTCTTTGACCGCCGCAATGCAGTCTTCGCCCGAAAGGTAGAGCGGAATGTCGGTCACGTAGAGTTTCACGATTGGGCTGCGACTGCCCAAAACGGCACCCGTCACCGGGCAGACGCGTTGCCGGTTGACGGCGTCCCGATCGCTCTCGACCAGCGCGGCCTGCGATACGTAGGGTCGAATAACAAAGTGGTCGTAGTGCGGCGTGAACGTCGCCGTCGGACTGGACGCCTTCGTTAAACCGGAGAAGTCCAGCGTGATGCTCGTTTCCTTGTCTTGCAATGGCCGCAGGTCAATACTGGCGGCCAGAAAGTCTTGCTCCGTTGCCCCTGCCGGCATCGGAACGTACTGGAACGAGACCTTGCGGGCCGTGGGCTCCAGGGGAATCTGCAATGTCATTTGGGCGTGAAGGTCGCCGGCGCTCAACGGCTTGAACTTCTTGTTGTAGACGTAAATGCGGGTTTGAAACGGCATGTAGACGATCTCATAGTAATTCGTCTCCGTGGAAACGTAATCGCCTGCATGAGGCAAAAGCGCGGCCGGCGCCGGCAAGGGCGTGTAATTGGAATGCGAGTCCGACGAATCCGACTTGGAATCTGATCCGTGCCGACCGCCGCCGCCCCCGCGGCCGCCGAATTGTCCCCAGGCCGCTGAATCGTCAAGAATCCACGCCGAAAAGACAACGGCGGTTAGCAGAAGAAAGACGCGTGAATGCTTTGCACATCGCTGAAAAGTCATCGACAGACTCCTCTCGACGGAAATAGACGTTGACTAATGCACGAAAAGCGGTGCCCGACCGAATCAAAGGGCGGCAAGATACACAATCCGGGCCGGAACGGCAAGACGGAAACTTGCGGCTCAAAGGGCCCGATTTCTCCAATCGACCGGACTTGAACCACTTCGTGTATTCAACTACTATCGCCTCGTGAACAACGACGCATTCTGCGGAAGGGCTTTTGCAGATCGGACGCCGAGGAAGGATCTTCATTGATGCGCAATCGGAAGGTTTGCTTCAAGCCCCTGCTCGCGCTTGCTCTGGCGGCTACGTGGACTAACGTCGGGCGGGCCCAGGACGCCAGGTATGGAAACACTCCCGACGCCGCCGGCGCGGGACCGGTTTATTTGCCGGCGGCACTCCCGTTCGATGCCCCGCCGCCCGGCGCGGCATTTCCCTCCGATAATCAAGTGCCGCCCGCTACGCCCGCCGATGCGCCGTGGCCTGGTCCCGATTCGGCCGCTAAGGGAAGTGGAAACGGGCCACCGAGCGAATCGGGATTAGCCGATTTCGGCGGTCGCGGTGGAATGGATGGCATGGGCGGAGGATTACGTCCAGTCGATTCGTTTCGCTACGGCGCAACGTGGTTCCCAACCGTGCCGGTGCAAGGCCAGCCGGCCAACTTCGAAATGCTCGCCGAGAGCCTTTCGTTCACCCACCCGCTGTGGACCGATCCGCTCAATGCCCTCAGCCTCTCGGGCGGCGTCCGCAATAGCCTCATCGACTCGGAAGCAGTGCTGCCCAACACCGGCCAGACGATTCCCGACGAGCTTTGGAATGTCAATCTCGGACTCCGTTACGCGCGGCAGCTCAACGATGGCTGGCTGGCGAGCGGCGGGCTGAGCATCGGATCGGCAAGCGATCATCCGTTCGCGTCGATCCGTGAAATGAACCTCGGCGTCAACAGCATGTTGCGCGTGCCGCAGGGCGAACACAACGCCTGGATTTTCAGTCTCAGCTACTCGCCCACCAACGAGTTGAACTTCCCCATACCGGGCATCGCCTTCAGCTACAATCCGTCGCCTCAGTTCCACGCCAATATCGGGGTCCCGTTCCAGATGACGTGGCGGCCGACCGACGATTGGCAATTTCAGGCGTCGTACATGCTCATCCGCACGATTCACGTCAAGAGTCAGTATCGCATCGCCGAACGCCTTAGCGCCGTGGCGTCCTATGATTGGTCGAACGAGGCGTATAGTCTATTGGACCGGCCCGACTTGAACGACCGCTTCTTCATCTACGATCAGCGCGTCAGCATGGGACTCCAGCTTGCGGTCGCGGTCAACGTCACGGCTTCGCTCTCCGCCGGCTACGTTTTCGACCGTTTCATGTACGAGGGGCAGTCGTTCTCGCCAAACAACTCCAACGCCATAAACTTGGGGGCCGGCCCCTTCACGTCGCTGAACCTGGGCGCGAGATTCTGAAGGCGGTTTGCTTCCGAGGCATGTCAGCCGATCCCCGCCAGCGCTGCCGTGGCGGCGAAGTCGCGAATACCCGCTGATGCGCCCAATGCAGTTATACAGCATGCTCCGGCTGCCGCGCCCAAGCGACCGGCGCGTCCAACGTCCATGCCGCGCAATAGCCCCGTAAGCAAACCGGCATAAAAGCAGTCGCCCGCGCCCGTTGTATCGACGATCGCGCCCGGCGGAGGCACGGCGGGGATATCAATGTATTCACCGGCCGCGGGACTGAGCAAAGCGCCCTTCGAACCGAGCTTCAGGCCAATGAGGCCCGGCGCACCGCAATCACGATACATCTGAAGGATCGCTCGCGGATCGTCCAGGCCGGTCTGATGGCTGGCCTCGTTGAAGCTGGGAACGTAAACATCCAAGTGCGCGTAGAATCCGATCGAGCGGCTGCATCGACCCGCCGTTTCCCGCACAATCGAGCGCCGTCCGGCAGCCCAGGGCGCGGATCGCCGCTAGCACCTCCGCCAGGTCGTTTTCCAGGTTCGGCATCAGCGAGTAATAGCCGATCAGCGCCATGCGGCTGCGGCCAAACAGATCGAGATGGTCGAGGAAAAGCCGGCGGTCCATGAGCTTGGGAGCGCCAACGCAATGGGCAAAACTCCGCTCGCCGCTGGGATCAATGAGAACGACGCTGGTGCTCGTCGCGGCCGTGGGATGCTCCAACAGGCCGGCACAATCCATCCCCTCGGCCTCCAGCCGGTCGCGGATCAGGCGTGCCCATTCATCACGGCCGACGTAGGTGAAGGCGGCGGCCTTCATTCCCAGCCGGGCCATTGCCAGGCCCGAATTGTTGACAATGCCGCCGGTAACCACCTGCAGCGGCTCGGTGTGCAGCAACCGCCCGCCGCCGATGGGCGTTTCCAGCGGCACGGGCCGGCAAGGAATATCAACCACGCACGAACCACAGCAGACACAATCGAGGTTTTTAGTCATCTTTAGCCGCCCAATGCCCGGCGGAAGTCTTGAAGTTCGTCCTCGATCCGTTTCACGGCGGCAGATAGTTCGTTAATCTCATCTTGCTGTTGCCGAACGACGCCACGTAACTCATCGACCGCGTGTTGCAGCAGATCCGCGTCGCCGCCGCGCCGTGGTGCGGCCGTCTCGGCTGCGACTTTGGCAGGCGGGACGCCCGCACCACGCGCGGCATGCGGCGGCGCGTCGTCCAGCTCACTGTCCCCATCGCCCGCGGCCAATGAATGCGACGCGTACCTGGCCCGCTGGTTGTCCAGATCGCGCTGCGGATACAAGCCATGCGTGAAAACCTGTCCGCGGCCGTCCGGCGTGAGAGGCAAAACGAGACCCTTCTCTTTCAAGCCGGCCAATAGGTCCCGCAGGGCGTTGAGGTCATCGACCGGGTCCATCCGCGAGACGCGTCCACGGAGTTCGCCCATCGTCTGCTCGCCGCGGAGCAGAAGCTCGATCATCACGGAAAGCTCGACCTTGCTCACGCCGAGCCACTCGTAGAGATAGTGCCGATACTTCTGCACTCGACCGGAGCCCTCGACGAGGGCTACCGCGCCGAACTCGCGCAAACGGTCCAACGACTCTTCCACCTGGTCGGCCTCGAGTTGCAGCACCGGCGCGCGGTTGCTTTTCTGGTTGCAGCCTGCGACCAGGGCGTTGAGCGTCATGGGATAGGCATCGGGCGTGGTCTTGGCCTTTTCGCCCAGCACGCCGAGCACGCGGCGATCGATGGAATTCAGCGGCCGCCAGCGCGGCGCCGGTTGTGCGGAGGGTGGCGTTGTTTCGTCCATGCCGTGAATGTAAGGGGCCATTGCGGTGCGGTCAAGCGGGTGTGAGGAAGAAGGGGAGAAAGGGGGCCGGCGAGCAGGGGAGAGGGGCTCGTTTTCTCCCTTTCTTGCAGCCTTGCCAATGACCCCATGGCGCGCGACAATGGCAATGCACAATCACACTCGAAGGGAGCCACCAATGTCCGTCGCCGAACCCAACCCGCCGCCAGGCCCCACGCCGCAGGAACTCAAGTCGGCCTTAAAGGCCTTTCGCAAGCGGCTGAAACTGACCCAACTGGACGATCAATCGCGGCTCGGCTACGGCCCGATGACCGGCGGCCACGCCTCGGCAATCGTGGGCATCGTGCCGCCCGACCAGTTCCGCAAGGAGATATGGGAGGAGCTTGTCCGGCAAGGCAAGCTGAAGCGTGCCGGCAACGGGATGTATTCGCTGGGGCAGCCGTAGCGAGTTTGGGCCGGCAGCGAGATTCGGCCGGCAGCGCGACTTGGCATTTGGTTCCGCTTCGTGGTATCCTATTGGACATCCCGCCTTTATTCCCGCCCCTCCCGCTTCTGGAGAAATACCATGTCCAAAATGCATCCCCGCGTCCTGGCGGTTGCCATCGTCTTAGGTTGTGTGTACGCCTTCGCACCTGCCGTCCGCGGCGAAGAAGGGCTGTGGCAGACGGACTTCGAAGCCGCCAAGGCCAAAGCCAAGGCCGAAAAGAAGTTCCTGCTCGTCGATTTCACCGGCTCGGACTGGTGCATCTGGTGCAAGCGGCTCAAGGGCGAAGTGTTCGACAAGGACGAGTTCCAGAATGAGGCGCCCAAGCAGTACGTGCTCGTGGCGCTTGACTACCCCCCGAACATCGCTGCTGCACCGGAGCACCTGAGGAAGCTGGCCAATCAATATAAGATCGAGGGCTTTCCGACGGTAATCCTCATGGACACCGAGGGCCAGGTAATCGCCCGCACCGGCTACAAGCCCGGCGGACCGGAGGGATACGTCAAGCAGCTCTCCGAGTTCCTGGACGTCTATGCCACAGTCGTGAAGATGAAGCACGATCTGGCGTCGTCGAAGGGCATCGCGCGGGCGAAGCTCTTGGATAAGCTCATCGACGCTTACGTCAAACTCAACAACGAGAGCGATGAGTTGACCGGCTGGAGCAAGGAGATCGTCAAATTGGACGCCGGCAATAAGGCCGGGCTGAAAGTGAAACACGAGTTCCGCCTCTACATCGCCGAATGCAACAAGCTCAAGGAGAAGCAGAAGTTCGCGGCGGCCAAGGCGGCCCTGGAAAAGGCCCTTGCGCTGGATGGGATTTCCGCCGAGCAGAGACAATCCTGCTACATGGCGGAAGGCGAATTGTGCTTCATGCAGCGGGACTTCATGGGCATCGTAAAGAGCCTGCAGCGCACGATCGAAGTCGATCCCAACTCGCGCGATGCTCCCAGGCCAAAACCATGATCGAACGCTTCAAGCCGATCGTCGACGCCCAAGCGGCCGTCGCCAAGCTGAAATCGCGACTGGACGGGGCCGAAGGACTGGACCGCGCGAAGCTGTTGGACAAGCTGATCGAGGCCCAGATGAAGCTGGTCCCGCTCATGCCGAGCCAGGCCGCCATTCGCGATATCGAAAAATGGTCGCGGGAGATCGTCTCGCTCGACGCGGAGAACAAGGCAGGTCTCAAAACCAAGTACGAATTCCGCACCAAGGTAATGGACGCCGGCGCAGATTCGCGGCAAGGCGTTCGACACGGCGCGGGCCACCCTGGAAGAGGCGGCTGCGCTGCCGGGGTTGAAAAACGATCAGAAGGACATGATCGAACAGCTCCGCAAGCGGTTGCCGAAAGAAAAAGACGAGTCGGCGAGCACGGCGAAGTCGGACAAGTGAGCGCTTAGTTCCGCCCGCTTAGTTCCGCTCATAGTCGGCGAAGATCGCGTCGCGGATGCGTGCGTTTTGGTCGGAACTATATGCGTCTTCGCCCGCGGCCGGCGCTGAAAAACGCACTTCCCACGCGGCGTCGGCCCGAGCCGGGACCATTGTCGCCGCGGCCGCCCGGCTCAGTATCGTGGCCCGTGTTGCGATTGCCGCGGAAGCTGCGGCAGGCGCGGCAACGGTTGCCGGCGCCAGCGTTGTCGCCGCCGCGATGGATGACGACGAACCACTTGACACCTGCGGCGTCGCGGCCGCAAGCGGAACGGAAGCTGAGGGAATTGCGAAGAAGCTGCCGTCCCCGATCGTCAAATCGCCGCCGTCGGGCAGCGCGCTGGCATCGTTAACGATGAGCTTCCCGGCTGCGACCGCCGTACCGCCGCCGTAACTGTTCGTTCCGGACAGTTCCACGACGCCACTGCCGCCCTTCGTGAGGCCGCCGCTGCCGGAGATGTTCCCGCCGATCGTTAGCCGCGTGCCGGCGATTGCGTAGAAGTTCGCGCCCGCAGCGAGGACCAACGGCGCGGCGATCGCATGATTGCCGGAAAAAACGCTGACGGTCGCGCTGCCGCCAAGAGGGTAAGCGGTCTGGAGCATAATGCTTCCGCCGGTTCCTGCCGCGACGGTGTAACTGGTAGTGGAATTGTCGAAAGTGATGCCCGCAAGCGCGGGGCTTGCGCCGTCCAACGTGACCGTGCCGCCGGTTGCGGCAGCGAACAGCACTGTGTCGCCGGCAATGCCGCGAACGCCGGGAGCGGCGATGGCCGCGTCGGAAACTGAATCAGCCCAAGCTCCCGCGGCGCCCCATGAGGCGTCGGTCGCGGAGTTCCATTGGGCCTCGCCGGTCACGGTCACGGAGGCCGTGTTGAAGACCGCTCCGCTTGTGGCTGTCACCGTTGCCGTGCCGGCCGCGTAGGCGGGCGTATAAAGGCCGTCGCCGCTTAGCGAGCCGGGGCCCGTAACGGACCACGTTACCGACGGATTCGTGATTGGCTGGCCGAACTGGTCTTGCCCTGAGACTGTAAACTGCTGCGTGCCGCCGGCCGTAATGTTGGCCATCGACGGGCTAACCGCGATGCTGGCAAGCGTTTGGTTCACTGTCACGCTAACGGCGCTAGTTGTTGACTGTCCGCCCTGGTCCGTAATTGTCACCAGGAAGTTGTAAGTGCCCGCGGCCGTAAATGTGGCGGTCGTATTCTTGGCGGCATTAGAGCCGTTGGCCGAGAAGTTCACGGCCGCCGGCGGCGAGCCCGTCGTGGACCAAGTGTAGCTCAAATTGGCTTCGCCGCCGCCGTCGCCGTCCGCGCCGAGGACGGAAAGGCCTGCCGTCGTGCCAGTTGCCGGGCTGGGCGATGCGGCCGCCGCGGTGGCCACCGTCGGCGCCGCGTCGGTCACCGTGATCGCCGCAGGGCTGCTCATTACGCTGCCGCTGGAAGCGGTGACCGTCGCCGCGCCGAAGCGTACGAAGCCGTGTAAAGTCCGCCGGAAGCGTCTATGCTGCCTACGCCTGATGCCACGGCCCAGGTGAACGTCGGCTGACTGGCCATCGCCGCGCCGAATTGATCGTTCGCAGTCGCCGTAAATTGCTGCGTGGCGCTTGAGCCAAGTGAAATGGTTGCAGGGCTGACCGCGATGCCCGTAAATGACTGGTTCACCGTTACGCTGATCGCGCTGGTGGTCGATTGCCCTCCGAGGTCGGTAATTGTCGCGAGAAAGTCATAAGTGCCTGCCGCGGTGAATGTGGCGGTCGTATTCTTGGCCGCGTTGGTGCCATTGGCCGAAAAACTTACTGCCGCCGGCGGCGTGCCCGTTGTGGTCCAGACGTAGGTCAGGTTCGCCTCGCCGCCGCCGTCGGTATCCGCGCCGAGGACGGTAAGGTTTGTCGTCGTTCCAGTCACGGGACTGGGCGAAGCGGCCGCCGCGGTGGCGACCGTTGGCGCGGCATCAGTCACGTTGATTGTTGCCGGGCTACTGATTGCGTTGCCGCTGGTGGCGGTGACGGTCGCCGTGACTGAGGCGTAAGGCGCGGTGTAATTCCCGGTCGAACTGATGCTGCCCGAGCCCGATGCAACGGCCCACGTGACCGTCGGATGAATGGCCATTAGCGCGCACAAATTGGTCATAAACCGTGGCGGTGAATTGCTGTGAAGCACTCGATCCAAGCGATGCGCTTGTCGGGCTGACCGCGACGGTGGTCGCTACGCGGCTTACCGTTACGCTGACTGCGCTGGTCGTGGTTTGCCCGCCTTGGTCGGCAATCGTCACCAACAAGTTGTACGTGCCGAATTTGGTAAACGTCGCCGTCGTATTCTTGGCCGCGTTGGTGCCGTTGGCCGAGAAGTTCACGGCGGCGGGCGGCGTGCCCGTCGTGGACCAGGTATACGTCAGGTTTGCCTCGCCGCCGCCGTCGCTATCCGCGCCGAGGACAGAAAGATTCGCCGTCGTGCCGGTCACCGGACTGGGCGACGCCGCCGCCGCGGTGGCGACCGTTGGCGCCAAGTTCGAGATGCTCACGAGGGCCGTAGCGCTAAGCGAAGACTTGTATATCCGCACGTCATCGAGCGTTCCGGCAAAGAAACGGCCGCCCAGAGAGTCCTGGCCGAGGTACGAGGTGCCATCGAAAGCACTCGCCGAGTTGGCGACCGCGTTCGTGGCCGATTGCATCGCGCCGCCCAGCGGCTTCATATACATCGTGGCGTTGCTGGAGGTTATGACGAGCGCCACGAACGTCCATTGGGAAGTAGGGACCGTCAAACCCGAATTCCAGTTGTAGGTCGAGGCGGAATTGTTCCAAGTATAGCGGAGTTCATTCGCCGTCCCAAAGTTCAGCCCGGAAGCGCCGCTGGAACTGTTGCGATCGAAGACGATGCCCGCCCAACTGCTTTCGCTGGCCGTGCGGTACACCCACGCGGAAATAGTCACCGTGTTGCTACCGAGGCTCAACGAGGCGACGCTTACGGATTGCGATGTGCCGTTGAAGGCAAGTGCTCCGGCGATCACGCCGCTTGTCCAAGTGGGGCTGCCTACAAGCGACCCGGTGTGGCCTCCGCTGCCCGCATCGGCCGCCGTCGATCCCGAAGTTTCATTGAGCTTCCAATAGTCGTTCGCTTGTACCACCTGCACCGTCGAATTCGCGCTTCCGCCGCTTGTGGTAGCCGTGACGGTCGCGGTGGTGGAACTAGCCGGTGCCGTGTAGAGCCCCGTGGCGGAGAGTGTGCCGGCGCCGCTGGCCGGCGAAATGCTCCACGTGGCCGCCACGGGACTGCCGAACGCCGCGCCGAACTGGTCCGAGTTATACGCCTGCATCTGGCATGTTTGCGAAGGCAACAGCGCGGCCCGCCCGGAAAGACGATCAGCGAGCCCGAGGCCGTCTGGTTGACCGTCACACTCACGCTGCTGGTCACCGTCAGGGCATATTCATTGGTGATTGTGACCTGGAAAACGTAGGACCCCGCCGCGCTGAACGTGGCCGTCGTATTCTTGGCCGCGTTGCTGGTGTTCGCGCTGAAGGTCGGCGCGGCCGCGCCGCTGGGCACGGTCGTGGCCGCCCAGGTGTACGTCAAGAAGCTCTGCGGGTTCGCGTCCGCGCCAAGCACCGAAAGGGCAACCGAAGTGCCCGTCACCGGATTCGTAGCGGCGTTGGCGGCCTGGGCTACGGTCGGCGCCGAATTGCCGCCGGCCAGCAGCGCTACGTTGTCGAACGTTGACGTGTTCAGCAAACTGTTGTTATTGGCGTCAACCTCCAATCCAACGTAAATCGTGGAACTCGTGAATGTGATGCTGATAGTGCCGTCGGCGGTCCACGTATTGCCGTCGGCCGAGCGATAGCCGGTGATCGTGTCGCCCGATCGCACGAGCTTCACCCAATAGGGCGCCGCCGGCCCGCTGTCGCCGCCGGTGCCCGCGGCGCTGCCTGCGGAGGCCGTGCGGTACTGGAACTCGGAGCCATTGCTCGGCGTGATGGCTTCCAGAGCGTACTGGTCGTTGTCGCTCAGCGAATTGCGGAGCATCACGCCCACCTTCGCCGAACCGCCCGTATTCATATAGGATGCCACCCGCGCGATGATCACGCCGTCGCCCGTGAGAGTGCGGTAAACGAAATGGAACTGGTCGGACTTGCCCCAGATGTCACCGCCGCCGCCTTCCACGGTAAACGTCGTACCATTGTCGTACGCGGTGCCGGTCTGGCCGGGCCCGCCGATGTCGCCGGAAGTCCACGGCGAGGAGACAACGCCAGCCTGCGCCGTGCCCGTAAAAGACGTCGAAGACACGGTGGCGGTCGCAGTGACAGTGGCCAGTGTGCCGGACGACGTGGCGGTGTACTTTCCGCTGCCGTTGATGCTCCCCGTGCCGGCGGTAACGTGCCACGTGAAGCCCGGCTGCGAGGAAAGCGCATTGCCGAACTGATCGTAGGCCGAGGCGGAGAACTGCTGCGTCAATCCGCCGCCCACGCTGGCCGGGTTGGGCGAGACGGTTACGCCCGAGTAAGTCTGCGCTACAGTTACATTAACGGAGTCTGAACGTCGAAAGTCCGCCGGTGTCGGTGATCGTTACCTTGAACGTATAAGTTCCCGCCTGGTGAAACGTGGCCGTCATGTTTTTGGCGGTATTGTCGCCATTGTCGGAAATCGACGGAAGCTGCATGCTGTTGGACGACGCGCTCAGGGTCCAAGTGTACGTGAGGTTCGACTCGCCACCGTCATCGGCGCCTAGCACCGAGAGATTGACCGTCGTTCCGGTCACAGGGCTTGCTGAGACCCCCGCGGGTGTCGCTACGGTCGGTGCGGCGTTGCTCGGTGTGGTGGAAATCGTCAGGCTCGTCAGGCTCGTGTCAGCAGAGGGCACGCCGTTGGCGACGGCGAATACGGAATAGGTCCCTGCTGGGATGCCGAGCGGCAACGTGAAGTTGACCGTTTCCGAAGTGCTGCCCAAAGCCACGCCCGTATTGCTCCAGTTGTACGTCCTTGCGTAGTAGACGTTCGAGCCGTTCACCAGCCGTACGATGGGGTAATTCGTGTCCATTTGAGCATCATCGCCATAGGCGGCGCCCGCATCGAGGCCATTCAAATTGGTGCCAGTGAGCGTAATCGAGCCATCAGCATTGTTCGTGAGGCTCGTGATCGTGGGCACCGCGGCCGCTACGGCCGTCGTTCCCGGGTTGTATTCGTATAAACTACCGGCGAGGACTAGCACATTGCCGTCCGGCAGCGCGAGCATCCTCGTCTCGAAAGACGGTCCACCAAAGCTAGGCTGGTTGGGGACCGTGGCAAATGTGTTGGTCGTCGGATTATAGATATAGAATGTCGTGGGGCCGTTGTAAGTGCCCGACGGCCCAGTCGCAAGCAGCACGGTCCCGTCGCCGAGCACCGCGGCGGAAGCGTCGTCGCAGCCGAGGGCCGTGCCGTCGCTGCTGCTCGGAATCGCCGGGCCAGCCGTCCACGTGCCGAGCGAGGACGTGCCCGATGGCGTATAAATCACCGAGGTCGAGGTGGCGCCGAAGAAGATCGCCCGCCCGTCGTTCAACAGCAATCCCGGTCCAATCTCGCCCAACCCGTCGAACAGGTCTTCAGGCACCGCTCCGTTGTTCACCCACGAGTTGCTCGCCGGGATGTAGCGCTCCGAGGTGCTTCCTCCGTCGATCGTGAGGATGCTGCCGTCAGCCAGTTTAACCCAGCCCTGTTCGTCCATCGACCCGCCGCGATAGATCTTTGGGCCCTGCGACCAAGTGTTGGTTGCCGTATTGAAGATCGTCGTATAGCCGCTGGGGTTCGGCGCGACTGGTGCGATCAGCACGTTGCCGTTGGGCAGGAGCATCGACTCGGAATCGATGAAGCTACCGTACGACTGCGAGGGCAGCGAGGTCCATGTGTTCGTCAGCGTATTGTAGACCTCGCCCGTCGCCGCGCCGTTGCCATATTCTCCACCGGCGACGAAGACATTCCCGTTCTGGAGAACCTGAGTTGCATCGTAGAGCCTCGTATAGTTGGCGTCGGAGACTTTTTTCCAAGTGCCGTTGACATAACTGCCGCTGGAGTTGGGCGTGAGGATCGCCCACTGGTTGCCGCCGTCGGTCATCAGGACCGAGCCGTTGGTCAGCAAGTCCATGGTGCCCTGGCCAATCGGCGACAGAGTTGGCGAGCGAAGTCCAAGTTGCCGCCAACAAACTGCGGGACTCAAGCTGCTCGATGACAAGCCGCCGGCCGCGGCCGGGCATGTAGCGGCTTGCTTTGTGTAACGTTTGCCCGCGGCCGTTAGCGCGGCGATGTTTGGCCGAAAAGCTGTGGCTCCGCACGAACCCCCCTAGCGTGGGAATCATGGTCCGCGCTCCTATTGGACTTGCCCAAACGCAGACCCTAACACGCACGAACTTAAATGCCATTGTAAGGCAGAAATCGTCCGAAGGGAACGAATTGGCTGATATTTTCGCCTGTCGCGGGCCGGGCATTTATGTCGTAAGCCGGCGACGAAAGAGCATGCTTCGTAAAGCTGGAATTCTGGAGCTTCTTCGGTGGATCGGAAACTACAGCGCCGGATCGGCCAACGTGGCGTCGCACGAGGGAAGCAATATACTGAGCGGAAGCCCAACTGGGACCGAAGTCTCGGATTTTGGGGCGAAAAAGTTCGCCAAATCAACGTGCATCTGCACACATTGCAAATAGACCCGCCTTGCCTCCTCGTCGTCGCGGAGGAGCGCATCGAGCCGACCGAAGTCCTCCTCCGAGATCTGCTCGTCCAACATGGCCCAAACGAGTCCCTCGAGGTCTTCCGCGGGAGTCATTTCAGAATGGGAGTTCATGCTACCTCGCCTCCTTTGCGACAAAACTTATACATCGTTCGTGTGCATGGGGTAAAGCCCAAACTAGGATTCGGCCGCTACGTGGTTGGAAGTTTGTGCCTTTTAGAAATAGTTGCCTAATAATACGGTGGCCTTTCGAGAGCATTTAATATGCCAATTAGGGCCATTGGGGCATATTTATTCGACCTCGTCGCGTGGTGCCACACTTCCGGCTGTGTGAATCGCGGTTACAATGAGGCGGATCAGCCTCGGCAACCGATGGAGCCTCGATATGTCGATACATTCGCCACGGCGTGGAGCCGCAATCGCCTGTCTCTTTGTAGTTCTGGCCGCCAAGGTTGCCGCCGGCCAACCAAGCGTTGCCACTCCAAGACCCGTACAAACCAAGCTCCTGCTGCCTGCCCCACCTTCGGTCGGGTCGGACGAATACAAGGCGGAGATTGCCGAAATGTTGGCCATGCAGGCCGTGCGGACGCAGGCGAAGATCCAGCAGTTCCACTCGCAGGAAACTTTGGGGCTGGCTGCTTTCAAGGACATCATGCCCGAATTGGAAACGCCGAAGAGCTTGCCGAAGTTGACGAAGCTTTACAAGGCTGTGAAGGACGCGGCGGCGGAACCGGTCGATACAGGCAAGGACTACTTCAAGCGGTTGCGTCCCTTTCGTGAGGACAGCCGCATCGAGCCGCTGGGTTCTCGCGACCAAGAATACGCGTATCCCAGCGGTCACGCCACGCGTGGGTATCTGTATGCCAAGATTCTGAGCCAAATTGATCCCGAGAAGGCGGATGCCTTGATGGAGCGCGGCCGGCAAATCGGCTGGAACCGGGTCGTCGGCGGCATGCACCATCCCAGCGACATCGCCGCTGGGCGGGTGCTCGGGCAAGCCATCGCTCGCGCTCTGCTTAGAGACCCGGATTTCAAGGCACAGTTGGAAGAGGTCAAGGAGGAGTACGAGGCGGCCCAGAAGAAACATCCGGAGAATCATGCGGAGAACCGTGCCGACGCGGCCGCGCCTGCGCACGCCCCTTGAGTCGCTGATCGTTTTTGTCACGTTCATCACGCTCTGCTCCCAGTCTGGCCATGTCCCAACCGGTCCGTAAAAATGCCGGCAAGGTCTACCTGGTCGGCGCCGGTCCCGGCGATCCGGATTTGATAACCGTTCGCGGCCTGAAAACACTGGCCTTGGCGGACGTGGTGCTGTACGATTATTTGGTCAACTCCGAGGTATTGAAGCACGCCCGTGCCGGCACTCAGCTTATCAGTCTGGGCCACGCGCACGGCGGGCGGGGGATGTCGCAGGAGGAAGTCCACCGGCGGATGGTCGAAGCGGCCCTCGAAGGCAAAACGGTCGTGCGGCTCAAGGGCGGCGACCCGAGCCTCTTCGGCCGCGGCGCCGAGGAGATCGCCGCGTTGACCGAGGCCGGCATCGCCTTTGAAGTGGTGCCGGGCGTGACGGCCGCCTTGGCCGCGGCGAGCGACGCGGGCGTCTCGTTGACGCACCGCGACTACGCCTCGGCCGTGGCGATGGTCGCTGGGCATCAACGCAGCGACAAGGAACCCTTGGAACTTGACTACGAGGCCTTGGCCCGATTCCCCGGCACGCTCGTGTTTTATATGGGCATGACGACCGCTCGGCAGTGGAGCGAGGCGCTCGTGCAAAACGGGCGATCGGCCGCCGCGCCGGTAGTGATCGTACGGCGTGCGACGTGGCCCGACCAGCAGGTCTTCCATTGCACGCTGGGCACAGTGGCCGAACTGATCGAGCAGGGCGGACTGCGACCGCCGGCGGTGATCATTGTGGGTGAAGTGGCATCCGTAGAAAGGAAATCATGACTTCCGAATCGGAAAACACCGGTCTGATTATCATTTGCCACGGCAGTCCGCTCGGCGCGGCGAACGAAGGCTTTATCGCCCTGGTGGGCCGCATTGCCGCAAAGCTTGGCGTCGGCAACGTCTTGCCGGCGTTTTTCGCGCTGCTGCGGCCGAACATTCCTGACCAGATTGCCGAGCTGGCCTCGCGGGGTGTGACGCGGATATTGCTCATGCCTTACTTCTTGTTCCAAGGAAAGCACGTGAACATCGACATCCCGGCAATTCTGGCCGAATGTCACGAATGGTTCCCCGGCGTGACGCTGGAAATGCTCCCCACTCTTGAAAATGACCCGGCCGTAGAGGCCGTGGTTGTTGAGCGGCTGTTGCCGCTGGTTGCGGCGGTAAAGGCCGCGGCGGAGCGCATGCGTTATTAGGCTGACAACGGACGCGCTAGACAGTGTATGGATTGGCAGCAATGCGAGAATACGAAGGTAGAATAGAGAGGTCGAGGCTGGAGCGAAGCAAATGGTTTTAAACCTAACGATCTCATCGGACGCCGAGGCCAAACTCAAGACGCGGGCCGCGGCGGCGGGTGTCGAACTTGGCCACGTATGCCGCCCGACAACTCGAAATCCTGGCCGGGCCGCAACGGTCATTGCGCGAGATCAGCGGCAGCATCGGGGAAGCGTTCTGCGCAGCGGCGCCAGCGAGGATGAGCTGTCCGATTTCCTGGAAGCCGAAAAACACGCCATGGCCGCAGAGCGCCGGGAGAATCCGTCAGGATGACTCTTGTGCAAGTCGTTTTCGACTGCAACGCCCTCCTTCAAGCGCTGGCGCACCTTCGAATTCTCGACCCCGTGGCGTTTTTGCGCGAGCTTGGCGAAACGCCGTAAACGCACTATTCCGCGACCGTCAAACCGTATAAAATCGTAGCAACTCTCAAAAGGATGGACCCCTCGATGTCGAATGAACTTCTGACCACCGACCGTAAAGCCCTGCTCATCAACCTCGACCAGCGCCGCTACGGCACGTTCGCCGAGATCGGCGCCGGGCAGGAAGTCGTGCGGTGGTTCTTTCACGTCGGCGGGGCGGCCGGCACGATCGCCAAGAGCATGTCGGCCTATGACATGGCCGTCAGCGACGCGATCTACGGCCGGTGCGAACGCTACGTCTGCCGCGAGCGGTTGGAGTCCATGCTCAACCACGAGCACGCGCTGAATCTCGCCCGGCTGCAGCGAAACCCGCGGCGACACGACCTGCTTCTTCGTCTTTGCCGACACGGTATCCGCCCGCAACTACAAAGGCACGAACGAGTGCCACGGCTGGATGGGCGTGCGGTTTCAGGCGCATCCCCGCGACCAGGACAGCCAGATCATCATGCACGTGCGGATGCTGGACACCGAGAACGCCTTGCAGCAGGAAGCGCTGGGCATCGTCGGCGTCAATCTGCTCTATGGCGGCGTTCTTTCTGGCCCACGATCCGGACAAGCTGATCGAGTCGCTGCTGCGACAACCTCAGCCTGCGGCGGATCGAGATCGACATGATCGAATTCTCCGGCATCGCCTTCCGGCAGGTCGACAACCGCGTGATGAGCCTGCGGCTGGTGCAGTTGGGTCTGAGCAACGCGGCCATGTTCTCGGCCACCGGCGAAGTGCTGCAGCCCTAGCGAAGTGCTGCACAAGAAGCCGATCCTGGTCGAGCGCGGCAGCTTCCGCCCGGTGACGCACGTCAACGTCGACATGCTCCGCTCGGCGCACGAGAAGTTCGCGCAGGAGCCGGAAGTGGCCAAGGAGCCGGCGGTGTCGCTGATGGAAATCACGATGCAAAACCTGCAGGACGTTTCCGGCGGCCAGGACGGCCAGATCGACCTGCGCGACTTCCTCGGCCCGGGCCGACGTGCTGGCCGCCTGCGGCAAGACGGTGCTGATCTCCAACTATTTCGAGTACTACCGCCTGGCCGCCTATCTGGCGACATTCACGAATAAGAAGATCGGCATCACGATGGGGGCCGGCAGCCTGTTGCGAACTTTTTGATGAAAAGTATTACACCGGCCTGGCGGGCGGCATCCTTGAATCGTTCGGCCGGCTGTTCAAGAACGACTTGAAGCTCTACATTTACCCGTTGCGCAACCCCGCGACGGGCGAGCTTGACCACGGTCGAAAACATGAAGATCGCCCCGCCGCTCGGGAGCTTTTCGAACTACCTGGTGGAAAAGGGCTGCCTGGTTCAGTTGGACAACTACAACCCGGCCTATCTGCCGATTTTCTCCCGCGACGTGATCCAGCAAGATCAAGGCGGGCGACCGTCCTGGAGGAAGCACGTGCCGCCGGAAGTGGCCGAGGTGATCCGCAAACGCGGCTTCTTCGGCTACAAAAAGCCGGCGGTGCCGGAGCCAGTCGGCTGACCGGACGCATAATGGCGTTTCCGATCACGCAAGCAACTCGTGGACCACGTTGCCGTGTACGTCGGTCAGGCGGAAATCGCGGCCGGCGTAGCGGTAGGTGAGCGTTCGTGATCGAAGCCCATCAGGTGCAGGATCGTGGCGTGCAGATCGTGGACGTGGACCGGTTTGTCCACGGCCTGAAAGCCGAACTCGTCGGTTGCGCCGTGCACGTAGCCGCCCTTGACGCCGCCGCCGGCCATCCACATCGTGAATCCGTAATGGTTGTGGTCGCGGCCGTTGATCTTGCCCGCGTTCTGAGCCAGGCGTCGGCAATTCGACGGTCGGCGTGCGGCCGAACTCGCCGCCCCAGATGACGAGCGTCTCGTCCAGCATGCCGCGCTGCTTCAGGTCCTTCAGCAGCGCGCCGATCGCGCGGTCGCATTGCCCGGCCAGGGCTTGCGATGCACCGCTTCCGAGGTCGTCGTGATTGTCCCACGGCTGGCCGGCCCCGTGCCACACCTGCACGAAGCGCACGCCGCGCTCCACGAGCCGCCGCGCGATCAGGATCTGCCGCGCCTGGGCGCCGGGACCGTACATGATCGAGAACGTGCTTGGGTTCGCGGCTGACGTCGAACGCCTCCGCGGCCGCCGTCTGCATGCGATAGGCCAGCTCGAACGACTGGATGCGCGCGTCCAGTTGCGCGTCGTCGCCCGCGGGCTGTCCTTGTGCAACCGGTTCAAGCTTCTCCAGCAAGATCGAGCTGCCGCCGCTGTTCCTCGCGGCCGATATTCGTCGTTGCGGATGTTCTCGATCAGCTTCTCGACTTCGATGTGCTGCGTGTCGAGATACGTGCCCTGGTAGATGCCCGGCAGGAAACCGGCCTGCCAGTTCTGCGATTCCTGGATCGGATAGCCGCCGGGACACATGGCGATGAAAGCCGGCAGGTTCTGGTTCTCGGTCCCCAGGCCGTAGGTGAGCCAGGAACCCAGGCTGGGCCGAATCAACCGCGCGTCGCCGCAGTTCATCAAGCAGCAGCGACGGCTCGTGATTGGGCACGTCGGCATGCATCGAACGGATCACGGCGATGTCGTCGATCATCTTTCCCACGCTGGGAAAAAGTTCGCTGACCTCGATGCCGCTCTTGCCGTATTTCTGGAACTTGAAGGGCGAGGGGAAAGCCGCACCGGTCTTCCGCTCGGTGGGCAAGTTGGCCATCGGCAGCGGCTTGCCCGTGATATTTCGTCGAGCGCGGGTTTGGGATCGAACGTGTCGACGTGCGAAGGGCCGCCGTTCATGAAGAGATGGATGACGTGCTTCGCTTTGGCGGGAAACTGCGGCGCCTTGGGCAGGAGCGGGTTGCTGCCCACGCCGGCCGCCGGCTCCGCAAAGGCCGGCAAGCCGCCCAATTGCCCGAGGGCGAGGCCAGCCAGCCCCAGACCGCTGCGGGCGAGGAGGTCGCGGCGCGACATGATCGGCAGTTGCAAGCGTGAGTCGGCGGGGCTGGACATAGCGATTCTCCTGAATTGGGTGTATGTACTTCACGCGGGGGACAACGATCATAACCCGACGCGTAAGCGAGGGGGATAACGCTTCCCTCGCTTACGCGTCGGGTTGCGATGAACCAATCGTCGCCCGCGAGCAGTACAAGTCAATCAACAAACGCAAACTCGTTGGCCATCATCAGCGCTTGGGCGTACTCTTTCCAGCAAGCGGCCGGCGGCGCTTTGTCCTTGCCTCCCGAATTCTGTTTAACAAAATTCTAATCCAAGTTTCAGTTCGTCGGCGCGGGGCTTCCGAGCATAAACGATTTCGTAAAGCAAGGCAATGCGCCGGCGAGGTTCATCGGCCGCGCTAATCTCCGGCCGGCCTGTAAGGGCTTCCGACTGCTGCAGCACAAAGGGGCTGTTCATAAGGAACAGCGCCTGCTGGGGGACCGTGGTTATGAACCGCTGCGGCGAGTGCGCGTCGGGACTGGCGAAATCAAATGTGCGGAACAAGCCGGGCAGATTCTGGCGGTCGATAAAGGCGTATAGCGTCCGCCGGGTCGTGAACGGCTGGGCCTCCAAGGAGACCGATGGCCCGCCCACCTTGGCATCCAACTTCCCACTGACGCTGAGCATAGCGTCGCGGAGCGACTCGAAATCCAACCGCCGCCGGTTCATCTTCCAGACCAGGCGGTTCTCCGGATCGGACTGGCTGCACTCCGGGCGGTCGGAACTCTGCTGTTGATAGGCGCGAGAGGACGATCTCGCGGATCAGCTTTTTGACCGACCAGCCCTGATCGATGAAACGCAGGGCAAGGTAGTCGAGCAATTCCGGATGGCTGGGCGGATCGCTGCGGGCGCCGAAATCGCTCGGCGTCCGCACCAGACATTCGCCGAAAAGGTGTCCCCAGACCCGATTGACGAACACCCGCGCGGTCAGCGGATTGTTGCGATCGACGATCGCCTGGGCAAGTTCCAACCGGCCACTGCCGTGCTGGAACGGCTTGCGGTTTTCGCCCGACAAGACTCGCAGAAACCGCCGCGGCGCCTCCTCGCCCTGCGTGCCCGGATTACCGCGAATGAAGACATGAACATTGTGCGGCTGCGGCGCATCAACAAGGCGAAGCGGCGACGGCGCGTTCTTTGGTTCCACGGAACTGTCAAACACGCCATAGAGCGAGTAATAATCCTGCGAGGGAATCGGATCGTACTTGTGATCGTGGCATCGCGCGCAGCCGACTGTGAGAGCCATTGTGCCCCGGCAAACCACGTCGATGCGATCGTCGTTGATGTCCGGCGCGGCATTCAGGAACCGCCGGCCGAGCGTCAAGAACCCCATCGCGGCATAGGGCGGACTCAACTCCGACCCGGCGCCTGGTCGCCGGCTATCTGCGCCACGATAAATCGATCGTACGGAAGGTCTTCGTTGAAGGCCCGGATTACCCAGTCGCGATAGGTGTAAGCGTCCGGGTAATTGCGGTCCTCCATGAAAACGTAACCCTTGGTGTCGGCGTAGCGAGCCACGTCGAGCCAATGCCGAGCCCAGCGTTCGCCGAAATGCGATGAATCCAGCAGCCGATCGATGACAATCTCCAAAGCGCGCGGCGATCGGTCCTTGACGAAGGCATTGATTTCGCCGAACGTCGGCGGCAGGCCGGTGAGGTCGAAGGCGAGCCGGCGGACGAGTGTGCGGCGGTCGGCGTCGGCGGATGGCGACAGTTTGTGATCTTCCAGCCGCGCGAGGATGTAGCGATCGATGTCGCTTTTCGGCCAGTCGGCCCGCTTCACCGGTGGTGGAGGAACGCGGCGCGGCGGCTGAAACGCCCAGTGCTTGGCTTGTGGGCTTGGTGCGGAAGTTTGTTGGATGCGCGGATCGGGAGCGCCGTCGGCAACCCAGCGCTCGAAATCGGCGATCACCGCGGCCGGCAGCTTGCCTTTGGGCGGCATCTGCGAGAAGTCGTGTCCATAACGAATGGCCTTGATGATGTTGCTTTCCTCGGGCTTGCCAAGCACGATCGCCGGGCCGTTATCGCCGCCCTTGAGCATCCCGGCACGAGAGTCCAAACGGAGTCCGCTTTCCAGCTCCTTCGCCTTTTGCGAGTGGCATTCGTAACAGTGCTCCACCAGGACGGGGCGAATTTTTTTCTCGAAGAAATCGACTTCGTCGGTCTTGAGCACCTTTGGTGGCTCAGACGCGAGGGCTTCGCTCGTCGCTGCCGCAAAAACGAGAATGACTGGGGCGACGAGCAGCTTGAAGATCATCATAGCGCGGCGAGCCAAATTTTCACCTCCCGACAATAACTCAACAATGCTCAATAATAGGGGAAAGCGACGTGCGGGGCAAGCGCAACGTCAAATGCACTTCTCTGTGTACAACGTCATCGCCTTCCGGTAATTGCAGCACTTCGTCCTAGTTTCGAGCCTGGGACTTTTCAAACGAGGTTCGGTCCATGGGGGTCTCGTGGCTCATCAAGCGAGACCAGTCGTCACGGTCGTTTAATCTCCGGGTGGCGAACGTAAAACAATTCCACGTCCGCCGCGCGTTCCTCAGGCCCAATCAAATGCCAACCCCGGTCAGGATGTTCGCTATCAAACCTATAACACCTCATGTCGTATCCGAAATTGAGCGTGAAATGTTTTCCCCCCATAAAATCGTACCCAAATTGGTCCCAGGATATCGTGGGCATTTCTTTCCCAAGCAGCCGAACTGCTTCTGCTTCATTTTCCGGCGCACGGCCTAGGCGTTCGGTAACCGCGTTCAACTCGGCAATGACGCCTGGAATTCCGCTGCGTGCGATTTCGCGCTGTAATTCCCATTCAGACAGAATGGCCGCGCTGCGTGCTCCAACGACGAACCATATGCCAGGCAGTAGAAGAGCGGCCACCGCGGCGAGAAGATTCTGACGTTCGTTGCGCACGTGAGCGATATCCCTGGCCAAGAAACGTCATCAGGCTGGCGAGCATGCACACGAGTGCCGCGATGCTCAGTATCTCGACTGGGATGAGGTCAAAGATGCTTCCGTGGCTATGGTAAACAATCGAAACAACTCCTGTCACGAGTTCGAACGTCACGATGCTGAAGATGGTCCCCAATTTACTGATGCGACAGGTCCGCATCAAGTGCCAAGCCAAGCACGGGACTGCGACCGCAGGAATCAACTCAGGTACACCAATCAAGATCACAAGGCCACTGGCGAGCGCCAACCCTGTCGCCACGAACAACATGGTTCGCCTAGTGATCTCATTTGGACGCCAAAACTTAAATGCGATTGTCATCTTGTTTCCCCCAACCTGGGTTCTTGCGGCCACATCGTCCGCGAGACAGACAATACACATTTTATCACAAATACGTGTCCTGGCCTCACTAGGATATTTGTCTGACGCTTGTTCGAGTCGGCGTCGGCCATCCTCGAAAGCGCAGAGCGGCCAATCGGCACGTGGCGCAGAAACCGCGTCCGAACGTGCCTCTATGAAGGCACACGGCTGCGGAGCTTCGCTTGCAAGTCGCTCGCAAGCGATTCAAGCTGTTCCAGCGTAATCGCGCGCAACTCCTGTTCCTGGCTGACATGAACATTCAGAATCCCCTGGAGGGTGCGAACCAATTCGATCTTGCCTTTCGTCAACCCTTCCCGCTCGCCTTCGATCAAACCGTCGCGCTTGGCGGAGTCAATCTCCCACTTTCGGTCTCGAATCGCTCTCTCGCGTGCGTCGTACATCGTTTTGTCCTCGGTTATCTCGGCAATCCGCAACAGGGTTTCCGTCGCTTGCCGTATCCCCGGCTGCGGAAACAGCCTTTGCAGCGCGGCAGCCTCGTACTCCTGGGCATGCTTGAGCCAGAAAAGCCAGCAGCCAAGCATATCGTCGGCCGCCAGGTCACGTTCAACTGAATTATACTTTCCCAGCTCGACCGTGTGAAGCTCAACGGTTTGCTCCAGAACGCGGCCTGATTCCCGGTCGGTTAGGCGAAAGGCATGTCGTATCTGACCACTCCCGCCGCCGACGTGCTCTCCCGTGTTCGAGAGTGACAACGCAGACTATCCGGGCTATTCGCCGTCGCCGTGGAATCTAAGCTACGACGCCGGCCACTTTGCCAACCTGGTCTACGATGTGCCGACTGCGGCGGCGATGCAGGCGGATATCAACCAAGCGGTGGCCGATCATGCCGGAAACGCTTTCGTCACGGACGACACCTTGCCAAACCCTTACGACACGCTGCCCTCGTATTGGGACCAAGAGGTCGCCGCGATCAAGGCCCAGAACTCCGTACCCGAGCCGGGAACGCTGACGCTGTTCGCGTGTGGTCTGGTTGGTTGCGGAGCATGGGCTCGAAAAGCAGGGAGCAAGAGGAACCGCGAATCATCGCGGCTCACTTCCCACCCGGCGGCAGCGTGGCGCTGAGATTAACGCGCACCGCTTCGTCGGCTTCCGCAAGCTTCTCCGCGCCGCTTTCGGCGTCGTTGCCGGGCACGACAGAAAGTCGAAACCGCCAAGGCTCGATCTTTTGTGCGGCCAATAGATTGGCGACAGTACGGCAACGGGCATAGCCGAGTTCCCAGCGATCGCGATAAGAACCGCCGGGCGGCAGCGCGCGATTGGTTGCAGTGGCCACGATCTCCACGATCTGCTGCTTGCCTGCCAGTTCGTCCGTGATGCGGCCGATCGTTTTATCCTGCGCGGCAGTGAGCATTGCGGTGGCGGAGGCGAACGTCAAGAGCCCGCCGATCGCAATCGTATCGCCCTCGCCGGCGACGCGGATCCGCGCGCGCTCTTTTTCTTTACGATCATCGTGCCGCCCGGGTCGCCGACCGCCGGCACCGGTGACTTGCTGCCCAAACCTTTGCCGTTGCCGGGAAGATTGGAATTGCCGGGCATGATGCTCCAGGCCATGAACGGCTTCCACTTGGGGCCGAAGCGGTATTGCAGCGACTCGATGGCGATTTCCTGCTGCTTCGTCTGTTTGCCCGTGTTTGGGTCGGTGGAGGCAATGGAGAACATGACGACGAAGAACGCCAAGAGGATGGTGATCATGTCGGCGAAGGAGACCATCCACACCGGGGCGCCTTCGGGTTTTTCTTCGTGGTAAGAGAACATGGCGTCAGGCGGCGCGAGTGTAGCGGCGGATGCGGATCTGCGGCGGCGGACCATCGCCACGATCGGAAGACGATTGGAAACTCGCGCGAATGTAAGGGCGCAACCGGCGCGGCGGCGGCAAGAACATGTCGAGCTTCTGGCGTACGACGCGGGGATTGTCGCCGGCTTGGATGGCCAGCACACCATGAATTACGATCTGCCGTGAGATTTGCTCCTCCTGGCTGAGGTAGCCGAGCTTCTCGCACAACGGGATGCAGATTAAATTGGCCAGCAACACGCCGTAGAGCGTGCCGACGAGCGCGAGGGCCATTGACGGGCCGACCGTTGTCGGCTTGGACAGGCCGCCGAGCATGATGATCAAGCCCAGCAGTGTGGCAATCATGCCGAAGGCCGGGCCGCAACGGCCGACTAACTCGACGACTTTTTTCGCCTGCTGGTGGCGAGCCGCGAGCGTCGCGACCTCGTTGTCCATGATTTCTCGCACGGCGTGGGGTCGGGTGCCATCGACGGCGAGGTTAATACCAAGTGCCAGGAACGGATCGCGGATATGCCGCGCGATTGGCTCTAAGGACAAAAGGCCGTCCTTGCGGGCGATTTCGGCTAGCCGCACGATTTCGTCGATCAGGTCAGCCGGATCGATTTTCGGCGCGCGAATCGTCTTGCTGACGATCGCGGCCAGGTTCTTGATTTGCCGTCCGGGAAAACCAATCAGGACCACCGCCGCTGCCCCGCCAAAGACCATAAGCAGGGCTGGCGGATCAATGAACGTGGCAAAAGAAGCGTCGCTTTTGCCGAATAGCAACACACCGCACATAGCGGCGAAGCCCAAAATCAGTCCCGCGATCGTGGTCCATTCCATGAGTCCTAATATCGGGCGGATCGTGGGGCCGAATTGCTACAATCGTTACAGGCGGCAAGATTTGCGAGGACAATAACCCTAACCCAACAGCCAAAGATCGCGCAGTTTGCCGAGATTAACGCGCGGAAGAATGTCTTCGGCACCGATTACTATGCGGGCTCAACGTGAACGGTGCTGATAGATCAGAGTCACATGTCCGTTGATTTTCACTAGGCCCGCTGGTTTGCCCGCTTGCGCTAATTCCTGGAGAAGATGATCATCGTCCAAGCGCTGCCATCGAGGCGGAGACTGCGGGACGGCGAGCCGCCGGACGATCGTGGGATCGGTTTGAATACGCTCAATCGCGACCTTCGGCGCCGCCACATGATGAAGAGCCGAAGCGGGCGGCGATTGAGTTACATCCAAGGTTTCGGGCGGATGCGAAGTAAAACGTTGCAAGCGCGACACGGCCGTGCCGATCGCCAATACCACTATGGCGATCGTACCTCCCCGGACGGCCAAGCGTCGCCGGCGCCGTTGCCTGCCTTGTTCGATCGCCATGTTCAAGATCTGCTCGCGCCGGTCGCGGCCAGCAGGAGATAGTTCTATGTCACTCATCGAATTCCTCCCTTGCAAGTTCGCGCAAATGCCCCACAGCCTTGCGGAGTCGCCCGTCAACGGTGCCTATGGAAAGGCCCAGGAGCCTTCCAATACGAGCCAGTGTCCATGATTGTTGAAAGCGAAGGTCGATCAGGCGGGCGATCTCCGGAGCGAGAGCCGCGACCTGCTGGCGGAGCCAGGCGAGCTGATTCGCCGTGTCAGTATCGCCTCCGGACGGCCCGCTGCAAGAAACCGCGACCGCGACCGCGGCTTCGCGGCGGGCGCGGCGGGCATCGGATTTCATGAGGTCGTAGGCCGTCGATTGGACAACCAGCCGCAGCCACGCGCGGAACTGCCCTTCGCTCTCGATGGGCCGCACGCAGCGGACGATCCGCAAAACGGCTTCCTGCACGACATCCAGGCAGAATGCCTCGTCGCGTCCGCTGGCGCGGCGGGCCTTCTGGTAGAGCCAGTCGAAGTAGTGGCGATAGAATTCTTCAATCGCTCGCCCATCGCCGGCTGCCATCCCGCGCGTGAGTTGAAGGGGCGAGATCGGCACGTCGCGTAATCCCCGTTGTGAAACGAAGCGGAGGGTTCACGGCTTCTTGTCGCCCTGCGCCGCAAGGCGGGCCTTGAGGGCCTCGATCTCGGTCATCTGCTGGCTGACGCGTTTTCGGGCATCGATGGATTCCATCTTGGCTTCTTCAAGGCGTTCTTCAAGCTGAGCTAATCTTCCTTGCGACCGGTCGCGCTCAGCCTGCATCTGCTCTTGGACCTTCACACGTTCACTTTCGGCGGTCGTCGGTTCCAGCGCCTTCAGTGCCCGTTCCACCACTTCGGTCTGCGCCGCGTTGCCGCGGAAGATGAGCGTGCCGGTTCCTTCGTGGACCTTCATGAGCACGTTGCTCGCTGAACCCTGGGCCTCCAGCGCCGCCTGGACCAGCGAAAGAATGTCGTTCAAGGATGCCTTGCGGTCGGCTGCGCCGGCGGGAATGAGCGGGCTCAATCGGTAAACCTGCAACCGCGGCGGCTGTGCTCCAGCCGGCGCGGCGAGCTTGATCAGGCAGACGGCGCCTTGTGGCCCGTCTATTCTCTCGTACGCGAGCTGCGGCAATGTCTTCTCAAGCAACTGCAGGAATTGTTCGAGTTCGATGTTCTTCAACTCGATGTCGGGCAGCACCGGATCGGGGTCCGGGCACTGCGGATCGGCAACCACGACCGCCTTGAAACGCGGGCAGGAATCCTTCAGAAACGTCACAGCTTCGCTTAACCGCACGCCGCGAAAGTTCACTGCCTTAATCGTCGGGTTGTCTTCCATGGCTGGGGCTCTGCCTACCGGCGCAGGCGCGGGCCGCAACGGTTCAGCGGCGAAAACAGATGTCGGCCCCGCCAACAGCGTGAGCAGGGCAAGTGCGGGAAGATGGTATTTCATCACGAGACTCCTTCAATACGGTTGTTTTGGCGAATGCGGAGGCGGCTGGACGGCCGAAACGCGATGGCGCGATGCCCGCTCCACCTGAATATACGACGCCGAAAGCCAGTTTTCGCCACCGCGTTGGTGTTCCGCCGTTGTGCGTTCTTAGACATTGGAATGTCCCGGCGCGATTCGCCCGTGCAAATACATGTCCGCACCGATTCGCTCAAAAACAAGGTCATCCAGCGATACCGCTGCCGCGATTTTCTCAACACCGTGTCCGGCAATCGGTCCCAGCGCGCCCTCACCGCCGGCCAGCTTGGGGGCGATAAAAACGTGAACCTCATCGACGAGCCAGGCGTCGAATAGGCTTCCCATTAAACGGCTGCCGCCTTCCACCAAGACGTTCGTCATTCGTCGCTTGCCCAATTCGCTCAGCAGGCATTCCAGGCGGGCTCGCGGGGTTTTGCCCATGCAGAGATGTACCTCGCAGCCAGCTTCGTCCAGCCGCTCGCGGTCGGCTGTCTCAGCTTCCGCGCCGACGGCCACGAGCACGGGTACTTCCCGGGCTGTTCTTACGAGTTGACTGTCCGACGAGAGCGACGCTCGCGTATCGACGACGACACGCGTCGCCGTCCGCGGTCCCTGCGGCCGGGCGGTCAAGAGCGGATCGTCGGCCGCCGCGGTGCCTCGGCCAACGACAATCGCGTCCATTCGGCCGCGAAGTTGGTGCGTCACTTGCCGCGAGGCATGGCATGATATCCAGCGGCTATCGCCAGAGGCGGTGGCGATTTTGCCGTCCAACGTCATGGCCCATTTGGCGATGACCCACGGGCGGCCGGTGGAAAGAAGTTTCAGATAGGGAGCGTTGAGCTTACGGGCGTCTTCTACCAGCACGCCCGATTCGACCTCAACGCCGGCCGCGCGGAGTTCCGCCAATCCGCCGCCCGCGACTTGGGGAAAGGGATCGGTCATGGCGGCCACGAGGCGCGCGACGCCGGCAGCCATTATCGCCCGTGTGCATGGCGGCGTTTTGCCCTGATGGCAACAAGGCTCCAGCGACACGTACATCGTCGCGCCGCGTGCCCGCTCGCCGGCGAGCTTCAATGCCTCGACTTCGGCATGTGCCCCGCCAAAGCGGCGGTGCCAGCCCTCACCGATAATCTCGGCCCCGCGGGCGATCACGCAGCCGACCATTGGATTCGGCTCGACGGCGCCTTGCCCCTGTGCGGCCAGTTCCAACGCGTGCCGCATATGCCAGAGATCGGGAGACGAACGATCAAACATAGATTCGTCTCGTGCCGCGGTGGAGATCAATTTCCAGAAGGTACTCTACGGTCCGCTGTGACACTTCACTGGCATATTCTCGATCGCGACCGAACTCTTCTGAATCCGCGATTGTTATCACCGGTAGGCTCGTTGCTTGATTGTACTGCCTCATCGTCGCCTCAAGCGAATCCAGATCATCGTTGTTGCGATTGGCGGTAATCAAGACCAATTCATGAGTCTGACAGTAATGCCAAAGATCTCGATCGGATATGTTTATTGAAATGCCAAGCGAGGCAAAGCTCAAGGCAGTAATGTTGAGGTAGTCCCAGAAATCGCGCCACGTTTCGGACTTTAAGATCGCAACCAACGCCTCAACGTGCCCCTCAATGTTGTGATCCGACAAGATGCCCCGCATAGCTTACGCTCCGCGGCGCTGCCTGATTTCGCGAATTCTTTCCCGTGCTCGCTCGATCGACCCTTGACGCTTGCCTCGACTTCCGGCGGATTACCGCGAGCGATCCGCTCCAGCGCCGCACGGTAATTCTTCAATACCATTTCGCGATTCTGCGTGAAGAAGTAAAACGCCGCCTGAACTTGCACTGGCATAACTCTCAGAATTCCCGCGATGATCGAAGGATACCGAGCATCTTCGGCGTAGGTCAGCACATCGTATATGGTGATGCGTGTGCCGACGACACGGCCGCGATCGTCAATCAGCGTTGCGGCGGACTCCGATCGAAAGCATTCCAACGCCTCTTGTATCGCCGCCTCCGTGTCTTCCGGCAGCACACCATGATCAAGGACAAAAAGGTCCACCCGTCCATGCGGACCCAGCGGGCCGGCCCTTGTCGTAGCGGACGGGGGTTCGTTTCGCGATTCACGCGGAGCGTAAGCGGTGATTACGACCCGCTGTCCAGGGCTGAGAGGCCGGCCCAAAACCCGCTCGAACACTTGTCGTTCGACCGATTCCAGGTTGTCCACATCGCAAGTCGAAGTCGGTTCCATATTGATAGTATAGTCTCGCGGTATGGCCGCGGCCAGAAGGGCGAGTGGTGTCAAACGGGCGTTCCAAAGACGCCGTCAGTCAATCCGCTCAAGGCTAAAATCATCCACCTCGACCGACACGCCCTGTTGAAGCATCGTCACGGCGACTATCAGTGCGTCTTGCCGCGGCGCACGAGCACCGTGCCTTCCATGCCGGCCATCGCGCCGTGGCGAATGCGGACTTGGTTGCCCGGCGCAAGCCGTTGCTCGACCGTCAACGGCGCCCCGATTTGGATGAGACGGTTCACTTGTTCAAGATCGGCCCGCAGCCGCGACGCGTCGGCCACTTCGAGAATACGCGAAACACGGTTCGTCGTCAGGCTCGTTATCCGCTCCTGCTCGGAGCCGAACATGAATACGTAGCCCGGAAAGAGCGGCACCTGTGCGGTGAACTTCCGCCCGCAACTCACATAAGTCTTCTTTACCAAGGGAAGATAGTGCGGAACCAGTTTGGCGATCAACTGCCGCGAAAACGCCTTCTCTTGCCGAGATTTCGTGTAGACGACCCACCAAAGTCGATCGTCCGCGCCGTTCAAGTCCGCCTCCGCGGCCTCGAACAGGTTCTCTGGGTATAAGCTCAATTCTCGCGACGTCTTCGTTGGCATTATGGTGAATTGGGGAAAGTACGGAACGGGCGTGGATCAAATTCCTGCTCAGGGATTCAATTCTATGTCGTGTCGAGGTCTGGTCAACCAATCCGCAGGGGATATATCGTCGTAACGCCGGGAATAAACTGTAGCGACTATAACGGTAATGTCGATTATTGCGATTGAGTTGAGTTTATGTATTGTACGGCTTGTATCGAACTTGGTTCGCGGCCGGCTCGAAAGATCTGAGCTGCGTCCAAAGACCGCATAGTGCAGGGACCGGGCCGTTTCAAACTAGGAACAAAGTAAAACTGTTAATTCGGGGGCTGCCGTGATGACTGAATCGGGCAAATTCCTGGCCTGTTGCGGGGCCATAATGGCAATTATGACGTTGGGCGGAGGATGCCGCGCATTCAACGATCCGCCACGCCCGGCGCCGGTGGGCGATGGGAATATGTCGGCGGCACCGCACGAACTCAGGAAGACGGTCCTGCCGGCCTACGTGATCGAACCGCCGGATCTGCTGATGATCGAGGCGATTCACGCTGTTCCCAAGCAGCCCTATCACTTGCAGCCCTACGACTCGGTGTTCATCCAGGTGGATGGCGCGCCCGCCGAGGCTCCGATTTCTGGCGTCTACCCCGTCGGCGCCGACGGCAGGATCATGCTCGGAGTGCATTACTTCTCTGTACCTGTCGCGGGTATGGAGGTCAAGGAGGCCGAGAAGTTCATCAAGGATAAGCTTAAATCGAAGCTGGCCGAAGGTTACGAAGTCGTCGTGACTCTGGCCGATAGTGCCGCACGGCAGCGGATTGCCGGTCCGCATCTAGTCGGTATGGAT
The DNA here is from genome assembly GCA_963707295.1 of uncultured Planctomycetia bacterium. Classification (GTDB taxonomy): domain Bacteria; phylum Planctomycetota; class Planctomycetia; order Pirellulales; family Thermoguttaceae; genus JANXQG01. The sequence continues at coordinate 441,974 of CAVPPL010000012.1, read as the reverse complement.
GGCACGGTCACCCTGGGAACCTACGGAAATGTGTCGGTCATCGGCTTGACCGTATCGCAGGCCAAAGCGGCGGTGGAACAACACTTATTGCAATTCTTCGACAGCCTGGAAATCTCCGTTGAAGTTAGCGGCTATAACAGCAAGGTCTATTATATTGTGACCCAAGGCGCCGGTTTCGGCGACGGCGTCTACCGTTTCCCGATGACCGGGAACGAGACCGTGCTCGACGCCCTGTCGCAGATCAACGGATTGCGGCCGGCCTCGTCCAAGAAGATCTGGATCGCGCGGCCGACGGACGACCCCAATTGCGTCGAGCGCCTGGAAGTGAACTGGGAAGACATCACGGCCAACGCCTTCGCACGGTCGAACTATCAGGTCTTGCCCGGCGACCGCATTTTCGTCGCGGAAAATCACTTGATCGCGCTGGATACGAACCTTGGCTATCTCCTTGCTCCGGTCGAGCGCGTGATGGGATTCTCGATCTTCGGCGCCGGCACGGTGACCCGGTTCTCGGGTAAAGTTTTGGATGGCGGTGGAAACGCGAACGCGGCTTTCTAAGCATCGCGGCGATTTTTCCAAGCGGGAATAGGGGTGCAGTCGCATGGTGCAGACAGCAAGGAAAACCATACTGGGCCGCCGACTCGTGATCGCCGCCTGTCTGCTCGCCGGCGCGGCCGGCTGCCAGTTGGACGGGCCGCGGACCGCGTGGCGATCGTCACTTGCCGGCGAATCGAGAGCGGATTGCCCGGGCCGTTGTCGGCAAAAATGCGTTCCCTGCCCGGAGTATCAGCCTACGGTCTGGGAGTCCTGGCGATCGGGGCCGATGGCTGTGCGGTCAAACGACCAGTGCGCCGAGCCGGATCCGACGTGGCTTAACAATCTGCCGAAGCCGGGCGGTGCCCCTGATATCAAGTCTTCCCAGGAAACGATACCCGCGCCGCCGGCAAAGGCCGGCGCAGGCTCAACCTCCGGCCTCGGCGACGGCTTCAAACTGCAGCCGGCGACGAGCGCGGATTCGGTCAATCGAGCGCCTCCTGTTGCCAAGCCGGAGCTGGGCGAAGGTTTCAAGCTGGACCCGCACGCACCGCGAGTTGAACCTGCGGGCGACGACTCAAAACCGGCGATCAAGGGCTTGGAAACGACACCGGAAAAACCGATGCCCTTGGAGAAACCCGCGCCTCGTGCGGCCGATGGTGACGGTGCGACTCCGCGCGCCGCGCGGGGCACGTCTCCCGGCACTGCTCGCTTTGAGCCGGAACCCTCCGCGTTCGACGCGTCGCCCGCCGCGCAGCCTAAATTTCAGCTCTCTACCGCCCTCATCGCCATAGAGCGACGGCGATTGTTCCCGGCGGCAATCTACGCCTGCGATCCGGGCGGCGGCGCTAGTTACGCCGCTTTCGACATTGAACGTCGAATCTGCCGAAGGGTGGGAGCGGGCGTGCTGCCAGCGAACCCATCACGCTCCCCCGCAATGAACGAACCAGGCGTGAAAAGTGCCGTTCGTGCCCCGTCGATTCCGCCGCTGCGCATCGGCAATTCAGGCCATTTAACGCACGAGCACCAGGAAAATAATTGACAAACCGCATACCCTCGCTTATCCTAGAATTTTATAGTTCCAGCAGAAAAAACTCGTCTAGCATTCTCCGGCTGCGAGACTGTCAGGCGACGCAAGCCAACTGCGTCGCGTAAAGGTCGAACAATTCAACCGCTTGCGCGGGCCGTTTTGCGGAGGAATCTTCACCACGTCGAATGTTCCAACTCGGAGGAGCTATATAGGAATGAAAGCACTCTTCGCAGTTGTGGCCTTCCTTTCTACGCTCGCAATGGTTTGCGCTCGCGAAGCTCCGGCAGCGACCTTTACTTGGCAGGTCCCATTGGGAGACTGGTCGATCGCCTCGAATTGGGGTGCATCGCTGCCTTTGGCGGGCGATACGGCCTACATCCTCAACGGCACAACAGCTAATATCGTGCAGTCCGGCGCGACATGCGACACGCTTTCGCTGGGCAGCAGCGCGGGTGCTGGGTCAGTGCTTATGACTGCGGGCGGCCTTTCTGTGGTAAGCTACGAATACATCGGCAACTCAGGAATCGGCAGTTTCGTGCAATCGGGCGGGATGAATATGGCTCCCGGCGAGGTCGATGTCGGCCTTAGCATCGGCAGTTTCGGCGCATACAGTCTTAGCGCGCAGTGGACAGTTGACGTCTCCCTATGAGATCCTAGGAAGCTCCGGCAGCGGCAGTTTCACGCAGTCCGGCGGCACGAATTCCGCAGGCTCTCTCTACCTCGGATTCCACAATAGCAGCAGCGGGACCTACAATCTCAGCGGCAACGGCGTCTTGTCTGTGCAGAGCGAGTACGTTGGCGTCAATTCCGGTTCGGCGCTGTTCGAGCAGAGCGGTGGCATCAATAGCACGCCCTACCTCAGTATCCGCAGCGGCGCGCGTTATCTTCTCAGCGGCGGCACGTTGCGGATTCCCGACCAAAGCAGTTTTACCGACGCGGGAACGTTCGACGGCGGCAACGGGCCGGGAGTCCTGGCCATCGGCGGCAGCAACATTATCGACTTGTCCCATGGCGCCTTGGTGAATACGTCGTCGCTGACGGTAAGCTTGGTCCCAGGCGCTGCTGATCGTTCCGTCGGGCTTCGATCCGGCGACCGGGTTCGGCCAGCTTGCCAACAACGGCATCGTCCATGTGGCTGGGTCCGTCCTGAATGTCAGCACGGGGCAAAGCATCATTGGTACGGGAACGATTTACGACCTGACCGCATGCCAGGGAGTTATCACGGCCGCAGGAGGTCCGATGAACTTGCTCGGCGGAGTCGCGCTTTCCGGCAGCGGAAACGTCTCGCTCGGCAGCGGTGCGCTTTCGACCGATTTGGCTTCCTCGAGCATGAGCGGCGGCAGCCTCTCGGCATCTTACCAGTACGTGGGTATCAATGCATTCGGCAGCTTCATGCAGTCCGGCGGTACGAGTTCCATCGGCTTCTCTACATCGGATATAACAATAGCAGCAGCGGCACTTACAGTCTCAGCGGCAGCGGCGTGCTTTCTGCGCAGAGCGAGTATGTTGGCGTCAATTCCGCTTCGGCGCTTTTCCAACAGAGCGGTGGCAACAATAGCACGCCAAACCTCAGCATTAACAACGGTGCGCGTTATCTACTCAGCGGCGGAACGTTGCGGATTCCCGCCCTAAGCAGTTTTATCAACGCGGGAACGTTCGACGGCGGCAACGGGCCGGGAGTCTTGGCCATCGGCGGCAGCAACATCATCGACTTGTCCCACGGCGCCTCGGCGAATGCGTCGTCGCTGACGGTAAGCGTGGGCCCCAGCGCGCTGCTGATCGTTCCGTCGGGCTTCAATCCGGCAACGGGGTTCGGCCAACTTAGCAACAACGGCATCGTCCATGTGGCTGGCTCCGTCCTGAACGTCAGCGCGGGGCAAAGCATCATTGGTACCGGAACGATTTACGACCTGACCGTATGCCAGGGAGGTATCACGGCCGCGGGAGGGCCGATCAACATGACCGGCGGAGTCGTGCTTTCCGGCAGCGGAAACGTCTCGCTCGGCAGCGGCGCGCTTTCGACCGATTTGACTTCCTCGAGCATTAGCGGCGGCGGCCTCTTCGCTGGCAATGAGTACATCGGCTATTCTGGCGGCGGCAGTTTCACGCAGTCGGGCGGAACCCATAACGTGTCCGGCGGCCTCTATATCGGCGCGTACTCGGGCAGCGGAACGTACAACCTCAGCGGCGGGAGCATTTTCGCCGGCACTGAGATCATCGGCAACGGCGCCTTTACGCAGTCCGGCGGAACGAACACGGCTGGCGGCCTCATCGTCGCGGATAACGCCGGCAACGTGGACAGCTACGACCTCAACGGCGGCCTGCTGCTGGCAGGCAACGGAGGCATCGCCATTGGGGCCGGCGCCGCCATTTTCAACCTTGGCGGCGGCACCCTGGCGCGACCGCGCCGTGGTCATCATCAGTGAACATGACTCTTACCGGCACAGGCGGAAACGCCACGGTCGATACAACAGGCGGAAACATCAGCCTTGCTGGCAACTTGATCGGTGTTGGCGGACTCAACAAAGTTGGTTCCAACGTTTTGACGCTAAGCGGAAACAACTCCTATGGCAACGGCACGTTTGTCGGCGCCGGCAAATTGGTCGTGAACAACAGCCAGGCGCTGCCCGACGGATCGAGCTTGGTCATAGGCGACGCTGGGGCGTTTGCTCCCGTGATGCCGAGTCCCGCGCGCGGAAGCCGCACCGGTGCCGGAGCCCGGCACGTTAGCGCTGCTTTGCGCGACGCTATGCGGTGCGGCCGCGTGCCGCCGCCGGTAAAGAAGCGATGACGGCCTTCAATACCCAATATTCTTCACCGCTTGCGGTCCTAATCGCTCGGTCAATTGCGCCAAATAAAGACTTTGGGCCTCGACCGGCTTGTCCGCGGAATCGAACGTGGCCGCCGGCAGCATCGGCTCGGCGGCAAAGGGCCGCGGCGCAAGGCGGTTCGGGCCGATGCAGCCGATCGCCCAGTTCATCGCGCCCGGCGGCTGTTGAATCACGTAGGTCGCGGCAGTGCAGTTCCAGGCCACCGACCAGCCCAAGGCCCAGCCATGGCCTGACCCATCGAGCCGCGATTCTTGAAGTCGATGCCGCCCTGCGGAACGCGGCAGTTGTCCAAGAGCATGCCCGTCGTCCAGCGCTGGTGGCCCTCGATGTGGCCGTTGCCCTGAAACGTGCAGTTGAGAAGCACGATCGGCCCCGTCTGGTAGCCGCCGGTCGCGACGTGCCAGATATTGTCGCCATTGCTCGAACAGCGGTCCAGCAAGACCTGGCTGGCGTTGGGAGCGAATTCGGCCGGCTTGGAGCCGCCCACGTTGGGTACGGTGCGGTTGACCGCCACTCGCTGCAAGGTAATGCGGCGGCCGCTGACACTCACGCTGTTCATCGTTTCCTCGATAACGAGGTCCCGCGCCCAGCAGTCCTGGCCGTCGATCCGCAACGCCGTATAGGGATGCTGCGTGTAGCTAATCCTCATCGCCGGGCATTGAATATGAAGCTGCTCGACGCCGGCATGCGAAAGCATCGGAAGCGGTTTCACCTTGACCACGCTCGTGCCCGGTGGATTTAAGTAGCGAGCGTCGAAGGAATCGCTCAGTGGGATGTCCAACGTAAGCCGATTACCCGATATTGCGGCAATGGTCCGTTCGGACGTGATGCGGCTGCCCGTGCGGATCCAGGTCTGGGGGCGGCCATCGCGAACGAGGTCGTCCATTTGCATGAAATGGACCCAGGCTTGCGTTACCGGGCGTCTGGATGTCAATTATGTCGCCGACCGCAAGTCCCGTGGCGTCGGCAACATTGAAGCTCGTTGCCCCGGCCGGCACGTAGGCATCGGCGATCGATGTCGAGGCGGCCTCATCAAGTTGCCCGGCGGCGCAGGTCGGCCTCGCGCGTGCCGCCGCGCCGGCTGCCTCCGCCGGATCGACCGGCGACGATCGCACAATGTTTGGTTCCAGTCATTGTTATGGTGCTGGCGGCCGGACCTTTCGCGCCGCTGCCGCGTAGGACGACGCCATCCGCCGAAAGATTGATGGTCCGCGAGCAGGTGTAGCTTCCTGACGCCAAGAGGACCGCCCCGCGAAAGCCGTGTTCGAGCGGCATGGCCCCGACAGCGTCAACGGCGCCTTGGATGGCCGCCGTGTCGTCCGGCCCGCCGGACGGCTTGATGGTCCGTTTCATGGGCACGTCACTCGGCAACGCGACGCCGCCGCCCATGTAGCCCGCGCTGGAAAAGTCCATGATCCGGTCGCCGCGCGGCGTCGTCTTGTAGACAAGCTTTCCGCCGGGACCGGCGTGGACCCATTGGCTTTCGGCGGCAATGGAACACGCGGCGGAAAGGAGGAAGCCGAAGAGAAACGTGACTGACGCCCTCAGTTGTCGTGCGAAGTTGTTAGACATTTTTAGCGTAATGCCATTTAGTGTTTACGCAATGGTAACAAACCCGCACGGTGAAAAATAGCCTGGCGCAACCTGTAGGTTAGCGCCAGGATCGCCTGGGCTTGAAACTATCTTGACGCACCTGGGTTTGTTCAAATCGTCCCACTGCCGCGACCGCTCGGGTCGATACTGCCCGCACGGGCTACCGGCACGGGCGGCGGCTTGAGCCACCGATCAATCCAAAGCTGCGGGATGCCGAGCTTCCAAAGACTGACCAGCAGCCCCGCGAGCAAGCACGCCACGCCGGCAGCGATCAGATCGAGCCCGGCAATCGAGGTTCGCGCCGACCGGTAGCCGCGACTGCCGAGGGCGGCAGTCCAGCCCAGCAGGATCAGGAGCGAACCTGCGTAGTACCAGCGATTGCGGACCAGTGCCCCGTAGGCCGCTGCCAGCAGCAGCATCAGGCCAGGATAGATCGTCAGCAGTGCAGTCGGCGCGTGCGACCATTGCTCGGCCTCGCCCGATATGACGAACGCGGAAAAAAGCAGGACCCCGACGATAGCCGCCGTTTGCAGGAATCGGGCGACGCGGTCGTGCAGCACCGCTCCGATCAGCAGCATCGCCAGCAGCACGAGGTGAGCGGGAATCGCGCCGTCCCAGCGCATGGCGAAGTCGTGCGGCCACATAATGCAAAGTGCCGCGATCGCGCAAACCGCGGCCGTCATGGAGTGCGCTCCACTTCCGTGTCGGATCGCCGCGGCGAGCTGCAAAGCCGCTAGCACGACCAACGGCCAGGCGTGCAGCGAATAGGGACCGTCAAAGCCGCTCGTCGCGGGGCCGACGATGACCAACAAGGCGATAGCCGCCGTCAGCCATCCGAAGGCATGGGAAACGCGCCGCAGCAGGCACGCGGCATATAGAAGCGTCGCCGCCATCAGCGTGAGGAACAATGGCGTGCAGCCGATCGACTCCAGCAGCATCGGCCGCAAGCCGATCACACTCGGCACAACGAAGGTCCAGGTCGAAAGCAACAACAGCGCCGCCGGAGCGGTCATCATCCAGCCCCGTAGCGACGGCCGCCTCGTGCAAATACCGATCTCCAATAGAACCACGTTCATGCCGAACAGCCAGGGAACGAGGAAATAGGGCTCGAACATCGTAGCCGGCCCGTGCGACGGATGAAACGATACACAGAGCGCATAGCAGCGCAATCCCACGCCCACGCCCAACACGACGAATAGCGGCCAGGGATACCAGGGCCACTGCCAGGGCGAGCCGTTGTTGCGGACATAATCCGGGCCGCGGCGAACCGCCGGCAGAAGCGTCAAAGTCACCAGCCCGGCAAGGGGTGAAAAGCCGGCCAGCAGCCAGCGAATGTGCGGATCGTTTTCCTGGGCCTGCCACGGACCTAGCAACAGCGGATAGAGAAAGAGCAGTGCGAGCGTCGCGTAGTATGGGATGCGATAGAGCGGCGGCAGTCGCAGTCGCACGCCTCGCAAGACCAGTTCACTGAGCACCACGGCAAACGCCAAGCCGCCCAGGTAGTAGAGGCGGCCGACGGCCAGATCCGAGGAAAGAACTTCGTCGAAAGACATCGAGATCGCTTGAAATATGACGACGATTAATAGCAGTATGGTGCGAATGTCTTCCCAGAGTTGTCCCGCACGAATAAGCAAGCAGCCGACAGCCGCCAACAGCAAGGCGTAGCCGGCCAGGCCCGACATGAGCAGTTCAGGCCGCGGCATCGAGCCGTGGAAGTGAAACGATCGTCCCAGTCCCCAAAGAACGAAGAATGCGCTGATGCAATAGAACGGATTGTGCGAGTAGAGCAGCCGCGCCAGACGCGGAGATCGTCGTCGAGCATTCGCGGCCGCCGGTACGGCTGTTCGGGCGATGTTTGCGGCGGTCCGCCGGCATCGGGCGGACGCGGTTCGGGATCATTGGCCGGTAGGGGATGCGGGTCCGAGAGGGGACCGGTAAAATCGTCCATAGCACACCTCCGCGCAAATCGCGTGAGGTAGCGGCGCGACGTGGCGCATGGCGCTGCCGGAAGTCAACCGTTGACGCGGTAGCCACCAGCGTCAGACCGTGCCTAGAAAAGTAGTGATAAGGGAAACGCTACGGATGGAGAATGCCTCAATTCTCGTTCCGCTTGGATTGTAGCGCTTTGGGCGGCGGATTGCAAGGCTTTTGCGTCGAATTTGCCGCGAATGTTGCTCCTGCCAAGAACGGCTAGGAGGCATGTTACGACCAACATCGGCAAGTTTGTTGACAGATTGCGCGACATACGCAATAATGATGGCGGTTCGGCCGGCGTTCGTTTTTCCCTTCGCGTTATAAATCGGAGGTCTATCAGCCGTGATTAGCGATGATAAAGAACCCGCGGAAGCCGACTTGCAACAATTGCTCGCACGAATTCAATCCGCGTGAGATGGGCTGACGGAGTCGGTCAATCTGGCACGCGACGTAATCCACGAAGCCGGCGCGGTGTTGGCTAAATTCGAAGGGCCGACCGTAATTCGATTCGACGAAGCGCTCGCCAGCAGAAATGTGAGCCTCGCCGCGGAAGCTGCCGCACGACCTTCTTGGAACTCCGCAACTCGCGTGTTTTCTATCGCAGGTCGGATAGTCAAGCAGTTCCGCGTACCGGCGCACAATCAAGAGGCGATTTTGGCGGCGTTTGAGGAGGAAGGCTGGCCGCACCGCATCGACGATCCATTGCCATACTGCGCGGGAGTCAAGGCAAAGTACCGACTGCACTTCACCATCGGCCGACTGAACCAATGCGTAAAGCAGCGTCTTATCCGCTTTTTTGGCGACGGGACGGGCGAGGGCATCTGCTGGAAAACTGTTGAAACCGCTGCCGATATTCTCGGCGGACCGGCCGAGGTCCAAGCAAACGAACGCCGCGCCGCCTGACTGCGACACGGCCGCTCAAGCCAACTTTCCAGGGTTTCCCCCCCGATTTCTTCCGTTGCACGAAGTCCGCCGGCGATCGCTGCCAGATCGCTGCCATACCGCTGACAATCCATTTGGCCCGATTCGGATGAAAACAGGCTATCATGCTCATGGTGCGTTGGAAGGGGGCTTCTTGTCGCCATTCGATTGTAACGGCGAAGGCGTTTCGCGGCTCTTCTTCTGTGTCTTGACTGCACGATTCGGTTTCGGCATTCCAATCCAATATGCGGGGTTTGCAATGAATCTTAAACTGTGTTTCACGGCTGTCTTAGTAACCGTCGTGGCGTGCTGCTCGCTGGCGCGGGTCAGACTACGATTGTCAGCGAAAGCGCCGCTTACAACGCGCTTGCCACGAGTCCTTCCGGCTCATTGCTCATTTCCAACTCGACGAACACCAGTAACCAAGGGCAGTGCGCGTTGACATCGCTGATCAACTCTTTTCAATACCTTCAACAGATTGCTCCGGGCAACTATCCGAATAACAACTTGACCGGCGGCGCCGGGACCGCCAACGCTATTACCTCCCGAAATCAATTGGATGGGAATATCATCAGCGGAGGCAGTGGAGGCGATCAGGGCGATACCTGGAACGCCAAACTCAATTGGTTCAACACGCACGGCGGCACTGCCGGCACAACCTTCGCCGGCGTGACCGCCAATTCCCGCACCGATGCCGATTATTCCGTTGGCTTGGGCAACATGGCATTTCAACAATCCGGAACGCAGATTTGGAACTTTCTCATCCAGCAACTTAATGAGGGTGAGGATGTGGAAATTGGGATGTTCGATCACATGGTTACCCTGATGGGAGCAAGAACAACCGGCGGCAGTGCCAACCTGCCTTCGTTGGCCGAAATCATCGATCCCAACTTCACATCGCCCGGCGGCACGGGGCAGGGCGGCATGTCCAATGGGCCGGCGGGCGAGTGGGTGACTGCGTCGTACAGCACATATTTTGGTCTAGTCCAATTGGGCGGATTCTCGATTGGCGGCACCGGCTACAGTAATCCGTACATCTACTATGCCTTTGCGGAGAGTCCCGCTGCGGTTCCCGAACCGGCCGCAATTGCCATGCTTGGGATATGTTTTGCGGTACTTCCGTATTACGGATGGCGACGCCGCAAGCGCGCGTTGTCGTAGCCGCCCGAGCACTTTTGATGATTACGATTGAGCCATCGGCGCTTGCGGCGGATGGCTCTTTTTATTGCGCCGGTCAATGGGCAAGAGCCTCGTCCCGGTACGGCTTTCCCTTCCTGTATAGTTTCAAACGCCCGTCAATCTCATCGCTGAGTTTTGCATCCTTCAGCGCCGCGGCCGCCTGTTTGGCCAATTGTGCCGTTTCGATGGCTTCCTTGAATCGGCCCGCTTCAGCGTAGGCCGCGGCGAGCACATCCAACGTGTGCGGCGTCGGCGGGTGCTGAATCGCCGCCGCACGTTGCGCCAGCGCGATCGCCTCCTTGGCATTGCGGACGGTCTTGTCCGGCGACGTTGCCTCGAACCAGGCTACGGCAGTCAAAGCGCCGACGTCGTTGGCGTCCAGCGCCAGGATCGCGCGGGATTCCGCGATTGCCGCGGGCAGTTGCCGCAGCAGGGCGTGCGCGAGGGCCTTCATGCGCTTTACTTCAATGTCTTGGGGCGCGGCGGCCTCTGCCGCGGCCAGGAACTTGAGGGCATCGGCAGGCCGCCGCGCCTGGACGAACATCGCCCCAACTTCCTTCAGCGCCGCCGGATGACCGGGCCGCAGCTTGAGCGTTTCACGCCACTGCGCGGCAGCTTCTTGCGTCATTCCCAGGAGCTGATATGCTTTCGCCAGCTCGCCGTGCGCGTCCGCGTCGTCCGGCTTCATGGCGATGCCCCGCTTGAAGTTCTCGATTCCCTCGGCCACAAATTGCTTGCCGCCTTGCGTCGCGCCCTCGGCCACCAGCGCGGCGCCGAGATCGACCTGGTATCGCGCGACGTGCGGATCGAGAGCCGCTGCCCGACGGCAATGCTCGACGGCTTCCGGCCAACGGCCCTGCATCGCCAGCACGTCTCCGAGGCAGTTCTCCGCGGCTGGATACTCGGGCCGCAACCGCAGCGCCTCGCGCGACGCGGCCTCCGCCTCCGGCACGCGCTTGAGCGTGCGCAACGCGACTCCCAGATTGTAATGCGCCGGCGCAAAGCTCGGCCGCGACTCGACCGCGATCCGGCAGTGCCGTGCGGCGCCCTCCCAGTCGCCCTGCTCCTCAAGCTGGACGGCGAAATTGTTGTTGGCCAGGGCATCGCCGGGCCTGAGCCGCAGGGCCTCCGCGATATGAAAGTCGGCCTCGACCTTGCCATCGGGGCCGCGATCGTGCATCACCGCCGCCAGGTTGCAGTGGGCCAGGGGGTTGTCCTTGTTCGCCGCCAATACATGCCGCCAGAGCGTCTCGCTGTCTCGCCAATAGCCCACTTGCACCCATGCGAGCACCGCGAAAACGCCGAGCACGATCGCAAATGCGGCAATCGCGGCACGAGCCAGCCGGCCTTTCAGGAACTCAGCCGCAGTGAATACCACCGCGATGAAAATGCCGGTCAGCGACAGGTACGTATAGCGGTCGGCCATCGACTGGTCGCCGATCATGACGATTCCGCTGACCGGCGCGATCATCCCCAAAAACCAGAGCCAGCCCACCGCGGCGCAGCCGGCCCCGCGCCGCGTGAGCAGGACCGCGCCGATCGAAATGCCGGCCAGCGCAATAAAACAGACGGCGCACGCCAAGGGCGCCGGCTCCTGTCGCACGGGGTAGCTTGCCGCCAAATCCAGTGGAACGATTGTTTTCAGCAAGTAGCTGCCGTAGCCCAATAGCGCCGTTTGCAGGCGAAGGAAGACAGGTGCTTGCTCATCGATCGCCCCGCGGCTCCGCTGGACGGCGTAGGTCGTTATGCAGATCGCCGCGGACAGCACCAACAGCGGGAGTTTTTCGCCTATCAGCGAGGCGATGGACATGCGCCCGGCCACCTTTTCAATGGCCAGTAGTCCAGCAAGAGCAGGACAAGAGGGAGCGTCACCAGCATTGGTTTGCTGAGCAGCCCCAGCGCGAAGGCGGCCGCGACAAGCGCGTATCCCGCCGCGCCTTCAACATAAGCCGCGTAGGCCCAAAGCGTAAGCCCGAAGAATAATCCGCTCAGCACGTCCTTCCGTTCCGAGACCCAGGCTACCGATTCCACGTGCAGCGGATGCAGGCAGAAGAGCGCGGCCACCATTCCGCTGGGCCAAACGGCGCCGGTCAACCGCCGCAGGGCCAGGAAGAGGACGATCGAGGCGGCCGCGTGCAGCAGCAGGTTGGTCAAATGGTGTCCGCCCGCCCACAGGCCGTAGAGCGAGCAGTCCGCCATGTGCGAGAGCGTCGTCAGCGGATGCCAGTTCGACTCATGGACCTGCGTGAACGCCCATTTCAGGCCGCCGAGGCTCAACCCCGAGGTGATGTGAGGGTTTTCGTAAACGTAGGTCTCGTCGTCAAACGCGACGAAGCCGAACGTGATCGTGCGACCGTAGACGACCGCCGTGGCCAAGATCAACGCCGCGCAAATGCCGAGTGCAGGCCAGTGATTCTTGGTCGTGCCTTGCGCCATTTCCGATCCTCGCGACAGAGATTGCCGATTGGCCCTCTATTCTATCACGGAATGAGCGGTTGGCGCGCTGGACGTGCGATGAGAGCGAACTACCCGCCCGCCGGGAGATGGGAAGGCTGAGTGCGGCTTGAGAGGAACCGCGGATAACACGGAGAGCGCGGATGTCGGTTGGCTTTTATCCGCGTGCATCCGTGAAATCCGCGGTCAAATCGGCGTTCGCTTTTCCATCTCTTTATCCGCCTTCCAAGGTCTATTCAAGCGAGTACCGCGTGCTTGTGCCCGCCATGCGCCGGCCCCAGCCTAATCTCGAAATCGGCGAACTCCTCATCATCAGCCGTTGGCGTCTCCTAGCAACGCTTCGGACCGATCGGATGATAACATTTCTACAATTGCAAAGTGGAATGTACAAGCCTGATCCCGACGGCCTAGTACCGCATGATCGTTCCCGCCACGCGCCGGCCTCGGTTCCAACTCGAAATCGACGAACTCATCATCATCCGCCATTGGCGACTCCTAATGATAGTTCTGGCCGGTGGATAATTGCATTTCTATAATTGCAAAGTGGAATGTACAAGCCTGACCCCGATGTCCCACAGTCCGGAGAGACCACATTCCGATTCTATTTCATGCAACGCTTCGCGCAATAACATTCAACGCCGATATCGAACGTGCCCTCTATAATCACAAGATACGTGGCTGCACTACTGAATAACCTCGCCCCCTTGAACGCGGCCGTTCCCGGCTTCGCAGGCATCGGTGGCAGACCGAAACTTTCTACTTTCGGCGACGGTTGTTCGGCTTCGTCGCGAGTCTGGCAGCGATAGCCGGCACGTCCGGTCAATCGGCCACGCGGCGATGAATCATCCCCACGCCCGTTGAACTAAAGCTGTAATGGCGGCCGCTGTCGCGGCTGGAAACCTGGTACACGGCGTCGGGGAGATCAATGCGCGGAGGCCAAGCATGACCTCCAGCCTAATGCGCGGTTAGCCCGGACGCAATGCTCTGAAGAAAAAACCGCGGATGGCACGGATTTTCGCGGATAACACCGTGTTCGCACGACGCTTGGGATTTGTCCGGTACATCCGTATTCTCCGCGAAATCCGCGGTTTACTTCCCTTCACCGATATTCTAGCAAATTCCCAAAACGTGCGTCCTGTGTCCGCCTGGTGGCCGTCGGGGATCGGCCCGGCGTTTTCGGCTTTCCCAACTGTTTAGCCGCGTGAGGTCGAGGCCCCACCGAGCTCGCCTCGGTCGGTGAATAAGGGGGTCGAAACCGTGACGGGGCTAGTCTTTGAATCTAGGCGCGTCCCCGTTTCGACCTCTCGTGTTTTCGTCTAACGGAAGGCACGACTCGTCGGCGAAGCCGATTGCGCAGCAACTCTGCGAGCGTGCCGTGTTGGTCAACATCTACTGGTGTATGTAGAACGCTCCCGTTATACCCCATGCCGTAACTCGATAGCTGATAAACCCATCCACGTCATCCGTGCTGGCACCTTGTGGGACGTAAATATGCACCTCTCTTTCCCCACGGTATAACTGCGCGAACGTGAGTGGCGCAACCTCCAAACTCGATTCCCTCGCCTGCGATTCCGTCGTCCCGCAATAGCCGGGGAATACCTGCTCTGGGTTGCGAAACATGGACCTTGCGGTTTGATAGTCACCGTTCCGCAACGCAATGACGAATCGCCTTGCTTGTGTGGTGGGCGCAGTCAACCAACCGCATCCGAGAGCGCAAACTGTCGTGAACACGAACAACGACCGGAGGCTGTACTGATTCCAACGGAGTTTCGGGCTGGGAACGGCGGATCGCGGTTCTACTTCACTCATGTCATCTTGTTTGACCAACGGTTGCCCGCCCGACGCCGCCCAAACCAGGGCGATCAGCGTCGAACTTTCTTCCATTTTACAACGTCAAGGCGGCCTGCACTACCGGCGAAGGCGTGCCCGAAGGGCCTCAGCGGGCGGGCGGTGTTGGGCAGTCAGGGGAAGTTGCGACATCGCCCCGTATGGATCGGTTCTTAACCGTCGATAGATCGTAGAAGGCGCTCATTTCAACGGACCAACTTTGCAGTTGGGCAGTTCCCGCTGGAGTTGTTTTTCCAATGCTTCGCACGCCTTCACATAATCCTCCGGGTTGCTCGCCTCGCCTCCCCCCTCGACATTCAAGGTTTGGAGGCGCGGCAGACTCTTCAGGACAACGAGCCAATCATCGCTCAGGTTGAAGTTGTCCAAGCCCAAGGTTTCGATGCTTGCGTGCTCCTTCAGCGGTAATGGACTTCGACGGCCGCCACACGCGAGGTAGAGGCTTTTCAGTTTAGAACAGCGTGCAATAAATCGCATCCCCGCGTCCGAGACCCCGCAGGCAAGCCGCAGGTCTTCCAGGCGGGGTATACCTTGAAGCCTCTCAAAAAGTTTGTCGGCATCCGAATACTCGATGGCAAGCGATTTCAGATGATCGAACTCCTTCAGGCGATCCCACCCAGGCTGCGAGAGATCGGCGTTGGATATACGTATTTCCTCGACTTTGGCGATGCACTCCGGGTCGTCGGCCAACCGTTCAAGCAGTGTGACATCATAAATGTCGATGTCGTGTGCAGGTCCCGCCTTGAACTGGGCGATTGCCATTTCGCGTTGTTGTTGCGCGTGTTGCTTGCCATCCCGTATTAGCGTCGCGATGAAGGCTATGGCCAGTACCAAAAGGCCCAGGAACGCGAAGACGGCTACCCAGCAACCACGGCGATTCATTTTTTGCACTCCATCGAACCAACCATCACGTCCTCGGGCTTCGGATAGTGAGGGTGGAAAGAGCCTTGCACGAGGCCGTGCTTCTCACCGCCAACGGAAGCCCGCCCGACGCCGCCCAAACCAGGGCGATCAGCGTCGAACTTTCTTCCATTTTACAACGTCAAGGCGGCCTGCACTACCGGCGAAGGCGTGCCCGAAGGGCCTCAGCGGGCGGGCGGTGTTGGCGGCGGAACTACATCGAATCTCGGAATTGGTGTCACGTTCGGTGGCCGCTGTCCTTTAATCCATTCGATCTGGCGCTTGCAAAGCGCCTGGAGAAAGTCGCGTATCATTGTATGGACCTCCTGGGTTTGCGCGATCCGAAGGCTCTTATCCGATACGGAGGGCAAGCATGTTCCGGTTCCCCCATTGCATTCCCAGGTTTGAGGGGCGACACACATTTGCACATTTTCCATCAGCGAGTCGTAATCCTCGGAACTTCCAGGGAAGTCCGGCACCCCGAGTAACAAGTCGCTCACAGGGTAGGCGACGGCGTAGGGAACGTCCTTTTCGCGCTGGGCTTGTCCTGCCGTCCGTCCTAGTTGGAAACCGGTCCGATACCCTGCAAAAAATCCCGCGATGAAAAGCATCGCAAGCAGTAGCGCCCAAATGCTAAATTGATTCCAGCGGAGTTTGGGCTTTCCTGTGGTTGGTTGGGGGTCTAGTTCGCTCATGTCATGTTGGTCAGTATCGCCAACGGGCTTCTTAACTGCGCAATGTCCGCCGGGGGGCGGCACGGTCCATGCTCCGTTCCCCTGGGGTGCATGCTACCCTTCACTGCTTTCACTCTATATCCAAGCAGAGGGGGAATCAATACCGGCTCGACCTTGATCGGCCTAGTCACCACGAATTGGAGTGCGGCAAGGCCAGCCGTCGGTGCAAGCCCCGGCCCAGGCCCGTCGCAACAGATGCGCCGATTGCCGGAAGTTATGGCGGTTTATTGGCCAACCCACCAGCTACGGCCCTTTGGGACTCAGGCCCAGTGATGTCCACTCGTATCAGGCCCCTGCACCTCCTTTTACCGCTAAGGATTTGTAAAACAATAAGTTGACGAATTTTGGCTCAGCGTGGCTGGAGGGTGTAATTCCAGTCGCCGTGGAAATCGTGTCGTTTGATGTGAACTTGTTCGAGTTGTTCGTCAGAGACCTCGATCCCTTTGGGATAGGTGTTTTCGTCCAGTTCGGCGCGTACGACCAATCCTCCATCGGTGCGAGTATGTCCGATCAATTCAACAATGGTCTGCAAGCTCGCCAGCGGTTGGCCGCGCCAGTTCTGCGTGATATACGCGAAAAGCCGGTGCTCAATTTTATTCCATTTGCTTGTGCCAGGAGGAAGGTGTGCGACTGTGATGCTCATTCGAGTTTCGTCCGCGAACTGCTGCAACGCGACCTTCCACAAGCGGCAACGCGCACTGTTGCTGCCACCGCTGTCGGCAGTGACCAGCAGTTCCCGGGCATGAGGGAAACGGCGGCGTCCCATCCGTTTCCACCAGCGGCGAATCGTGTTGACGGCAAACTCCGCCGTGTCATGATCGATGCCGACGCTCACCCAACCTTGATTGTTGAGGATATCGTAAACGCCGTAAGGAATGGCCTTGCCGAGAAGCGGGTCTTTGAAGTCATGCACGCGGACCTGTTCGGGTTGCCCGTGAGGACGCCAATCCCGACCGCCATTCTTGAAATCCCCGACCAATTCCTTCTTTTTCGTATCCACCGAGATCGCAGGCTGGCCGCGTTTCAGGAATCTCGCCATCTCGGCATTGAGGTACTCGAACTGCGCGTTGCGGTCGGGATGCGAGGCGCCTTCGCGCATCTTGCGATTGGCCTGCAAGCTATAGCCCGCCTCGTCCAGCAAACTTGCTACCGTGCCGTGGCTCACCGGATGGGCTTGCCGGGTCAATTCCTCGGCGAGCGTGCGCGTGCTCTTGATCGTCCATCGCAGCGGAGACTCCGGGGTGCCTCGCGAAGTCGGTTCCACCAGAGCATCCAGTGCCAGCAACAACTGCGGGTCGTTCGCGGCAATCCGGTGGCGTCCGCCGCCAGTCCCGCGGATTCGTTCGGGCGGCAACGCGGCCTTTCCCCGCCGTGGAGCTCTCAATTCCGCGATTCCGCTGCGAATGGTCGTCTGCGACATATGCGTTGCATCCGCCACCGCCGTCACGCCTCCCCAGCCGATTTCCAAGGCTTCACTGGCTGCCCACAACCGCCGCGACCGCTCGTTGAGCGCCTCTTTCAACTGCCGAAACTTGCGCCGAATCCTGGCAATAACCCGTGCGTCCTGCATCCACATGTCATCGCACAATCCGGCAGCCAACACAATAGGAAATTCACCAAGTTATTGTTTTACAGATCCTAAGTGAGAATAAAGCAAGCGATTTGTGCGAGAAAGTCTGGGTAACAATTTCACAGGGCGGCACGTGGGTTTTCGCCAACTTGTCTAACTTCCCGTTGGAGTGTGACGATCGAAGCGAAACCGCGCGGAAACGACGGTCGGGCGGGCAGAAGCACTTGCTCTGCCCTCCGCTCCCCGCTCCCTGCCGCCTCCGAATAAAAACATGGCCGAATTGTGCTATGTCACAAATGACCCAAGAAATTCTTTAACTCGTTATCCGGCAACGACTTGGGGAAATTCCAAAAAGATTTCTTCGATTTTCGCATAGCGCGGCATTCGGATAATATATAGATACAGATGTTTACACGCATGGAGCAGTGAGAGGTGAGCCATGAGCAGAAGGGACGAGATGAGGGATGAGAGACAAGAGATCGAGCCACGGATTAAACGCCGATCGAACCCGGACAAAACCACGAATGACACCAATGACACGAATATCGACACGACTGGATGGGCATCGGGGAAAGGCGCTGCCCGTGTCATTTTTCTGTCCCCAATTTTTCTGTCGAATATGCCGGAACGAATCCTGAACGCGAGAAACTGCGTCCTGATAGGCGGACTTTCCTGCCAAAATGGCAGTCGCCACCGCGATGCGCCCCAGTCCGCTCCTCGGGGGCATGGAGTACCCGCCGCCGGTTTCCGTGTCCTAAGTCCTGTGTTGACCAGTGTTTACGACGGCCGGCCACGATGCGCCCCAGCGGCCGAAAAACGCGAGGGCGGGGCGGTCTCGAGCGCGCGCCTTTTTTACGCGAGTTCAAATTGGCGGCATGGGCCAAAGGAGAGATGGGAGTTCGGAGGTCGGAGGTCAGGAATCGGAAGCCGACATGCTCGCCACTCCCTGCTCCTCGCTCGGTGCTCCCGCTCTCGCCCCCTCCGTTTGCCCAATCGTCGAAAAAACCAAGGGCCGGAAGACGTATTCCTAGTGCCGCCCTACTCGCATCGTACTCCGATCCTACTGGCGTTCTACTGCCGTCCTACTGGCGTTCTACTCCCGTCCTGCCCGACAAAACCCCATGAAAACAGGCGAATTCGCGATGTTTTGGAAAAAGAAAAAACTACGGCCGCGAAGGCCAGTTATGAACACTGGGAACACTAATTATCACTAATAAACACTAATGCAAGACGATTAGCGGCGATTAGTGTTCCCCGGCCCGGCAGAAAACAAAAACCACGACCTAAAACGTAAGACGCAAAACCTATGGCCTTCCTATGCAGATCCTATGCATTTCTATGCGTTTCCTATGGCATTTCTATGCGTTTTCTATATGGGGTATTCCACTTAACACATACGTTTTCCGCATGGAATTCAACGCCCATGACGCCCGAAAAACAACTCTCGCCAATGTCGCGGATACGAATCACGGATCGCGTCCGTGTCCCATCCGTGTTTCGTCCGTGGCCTCATCTGGCTTTCGTGTTCTTTGTGTGCTTTTGTGGCAATTAAACCGGGCAAAGCTGGCCGCGAAAAAGCGCAAAGAACGCAAAAGACGGGAAATGAAATGGCCGCTTGCGATAGGACCTTTCGTGCGATGCACATGTTTCCTTTCCCGCCCAACTGTTGCCCAAGCAATTTCCAAGCTATCCCAAGCGTTGCCATTTATTCCCAAGCGCCCCCAAACGCTGCCAAGCAATTCCCAAACGATTTCCAAATTACCCCAATCCTTTGTTTAATCAGTTTCACCTTAAACGCATGGCCGTCTTCCGAGAAACATCGCGATCACAGCGCAAAACATTTTTCGCGCAATTTGCGCTCCTGCCGCGGCGGCTTCGGTTGCCTGCCGCGCTGCCCCCGCTCGCTTGCGCTTCGGGCTTCGATGCCTCGCTACCTGCTTCCTCTCCTCCAATAGCCGAACCAATGAAAAACAAACAACCACAAGACGTAATCCTGATACTATAACCGCCCGGCGAGTCAAGGCCCCTTGCCGGTAGACTAGAGATTGAGGTTCGCAACTCATTCCTAGTCCACCGAACAAGGAGACCTATATGTGGTATCTCGGTATCGACCTTCATCGTCTTACCGTTGTCATCGCCGGCGTGAACGACGCGGGCGAAGCCATGAACGCGACCACCATCCGCTGTGAAGACACGGAAGCCATTCGGCAGTTCGTCGAAAAGCTCGGGGCGTTCCGCGCAGTGATCGAAGCCACGGGCACGTACCGTTGGCTCTACGACCTGCTTCGCCCGTACGGCGTCGTCGTCCTGGCACATCCACTCCGCCTGCGCGCCATGATACAGCGCCGCAGCAAGACGGACAAGCTTGACGCGATGCTGCTGGCCAATCTGCTGCGGATCAACCAAGTCCCGTTGGCCTACATTCCGCCAGAGCCCTACCAGCAATTACGCAACCTGACACGCCGCACGAGCACGACTCGTCCGCGAGCAAGTGAAGGCGAAGATCAAGCTCCGCGACCTGTTGGCGCGGCAGAATCGGCAGACGCCCTACCGCACGCTCGGCAAACGCTGCTTGGCGTGGTTCGGCAAACAGGACTTCGGCCCCATCGAGAATCTGGTGCGCGACGAGCTGGTGCTGCGATTGCAGCACTACGAGAAGCAATTGGCGATCCTCGACGAACACATGCTCGCGTTGCGTGAAGCATTCCCGCAGGTGGAGACGTTGACGGACATCCACGGCATCGGCCTCTACTCGGCGCTCTTGATCGTGGCCGAACTGGGCGAGGTAGATCGATTCCACAATGCCAAGCAGGTCGGAGCTTACACCGGCCTGACGGCGCACGTCAACCAGTCGGGCGGCCACTGCTATCGCGGATCGATCACCCGTCAGGGCTCGTCCTGGTTGCGATGGATCCTCGTGGAAGCGGCAATGAAGGTCGTCCAGGAGGATGTTGCCTTGAAGAACTTTTACACGCGCGTACGGAAACGCGCCAGCGCCAAGATTCCGCGCGTGGCGACGGCGCGCAAACTGGCGGAGATATGTTGGAAACGGCTGCGCCGCTGGCAGAGGGAAAACGTTCCCTCGGCGGCGCCGGCTTGAGGCAAACAAGAGGAGTTGCGCTCCGCCACGCAAAATCGGCGAAGCGACCCGCGATTGAGACTGGCGAGGCCTTGCGCCTGTGCCGAGATCCTGATTGGGTGCTCTTGCCGGTGAACAGAATAATGTGCGGCGGTCTCGCGGCCGAACGGCACGAATGGGTGACTACGATATGCGCAACGCACACGAACGAACATCGAACCGGCATCCTGCCGCGGACATTTCGGCCGATCCATCGGCCGACCAGGGCGCTCATTGCCGCCCCTGGACCCCGGCTAGCCTTTCTCTGTTCTGCTTTTTTGGCCTATCGCGAAAATCGGGGCCTTGACACGCGGGCGGTTATGGGTGCTCTTGCCGGTGAACAGAATAATGTGCGGCGGTCTCGCGGCCGAACGGCACGAATGGGTGACTACGATATGCGCAACGCACACGAACGAACATCGAACCGGCATCCTGCCGCGGACATTTCGGCCGATCCATCGGCCGACCAGGGCGCTCATTGCCGCCCCTGGACCCCGGCTAGCCTTTCTCTGTTCCGTTTATTGGACCAATCGCGAAAATCGGGGCCTTGACTCGCGGGCGGTTATGGGTGACTCGATCCTGAGTCATTCCTGTCTCCCTCCTGGCCTCGTCCTGCCCCGTAAAACCACAGAAAACAGGCGAATTCGCGATGTTTTAGAAAATGAAAAACACTGCCGGCCCAAAAACCACTGATGAAAACACTTGGAACGCTAATTATCGCTAATCAACGCCAATCCACTCACATTAGCGCTAATTAGTGGTAATCAGCGTTCCCTAGCCGCATGAAAAGGAAGAAAAGCAGCGTGAAAACCGCGACAATGTGCGACAAACCGCGACACGCGCCATTTCGCCGGCTACTTTGCCGGGCCGCCGAGCAGTTTACACAGTGCCAAACCGAGTTCCCAGCCTCGCTACTACGACCGGGCCGGATCGATGACCACGTTGAACGCGCAGCCCGATGACCGACGGCCGCTCGTCCAGCTCGATCCAGACTTCGCGAGTTTTCGCGTCCAGCTTTTCCGCGGGGCGGTCGGTGCGGAAGCTCTTGTCTTCCATGCGGGGACTGAGTCGGACGATACGCCCGTGAAGCTCGTGCCCTTGCTGGCCTTCCGCGGATACCGTCGCCGCCATGCCTGCACGGACCTCACGCGCGTCCATTTCTTCCACGAACGCCCGAACGTAGCCGCGCGAGGTGTCGGCGACAATGACCGCGGGTTCCGGCGAAGCGGGGCCCGCAAGCTCGCCCGGCTCCGCGCCGATCTTCAGCACCTGTCCGGCAAGCGGCGATCGCAAGCGGGTCCGGTCGAGTTGCACGTTGGCCAGCTTCCATCGCGCCTTGGCCTCTTGGACGCGGGCGGTTGCGATCTGCACCTCGTCGTCTCGGGCGGGCGAATCGAGCCACTGAAGATGGGCGTGGGCAGCTTCGGACTCGGCGGTCAGCCCGGCGACGAGCGTCCGCTGGTTATCGGCCTCCTGCTCGGTCACGCTCTGTGTGCGGAGGAGTTCCTCGACCCGCTTCCAAGTCAGTTTGGCACGTTCCAATTCGGCCAGCTTCGCCTGATAGAGGGCGGCCGCCTCGGCCCGCTGCTTGACGTGTGCGCCATGAACAAGCCGTTCCAATTGGGCTTGGGCCAGATGAAGCTCGGCTTCGGCGACGGCGACTTCCTGCACAAGCTCGGCATCGTCCAGTTCCAGCAGAATGTCGCCCGCCTTAACCGATTGACCTTCTTTCACCGCGATTTTGGCAATCCGTCCGGCAAGTTGCGGCCGCAGTTTGATTTCCGGCGTCGCGCCTTCGATCCGTCCGGACGCGGAGATCAGCCGGGTCGCGGCGTCGGCGGGCGGCCGTTCTACCGAGGGCCGCGATTGGATATCGACGGCCACGCTCAGGCCCACGATCGCCACGGTAAGCACCACGCCGATCAGAATGAATTTCATGGCAATGTCTCCAAGTCAACTGCGAGCGAAGGGGGCAGTCGCGTTTTTGCTGACACAAGTATCGGAACATTCCCCTGCCGGCTCGCCGAGAAGTTGCGAATCGTGCTCGACGATGCGGCCATTTTCCAGCCAATGGATCTGATCGGCAAAAGAGAAAATCCGCGAATCGTGCGTCACCACGACGGCGGTCCTTCCCTCTTGGGTCACCAGACGCCGCAGCAGCCGCATCACTTCCTGGCCGTTCTTGGCGTCCAGCGACGCGGTCGGCTCGTCGGCCAGCAAAAGCGGCGGATCGTTGGCCAGCGCACGGGCAATCGCCACCCGCTGGCACTGGCCGGCGCTCAAGTTTTTCGGATGAGCGTCGAGGCGCGAACTAAGTCCGACGACTTCGAGCAGTTCGCGGGAACGTGCGCGCGCCGCCCGTGCCGCGACTCCACGCAAGGTCATCGGCACGCATACATTCTCCAGCGCGGTCAGTCCGCGGATGAGATGGAACCGCTGGAAAACGAAGCCGATGCGGTCCCTTCGCAGCAGCGTTCTCTCCTGCGGCCCCAGCCCGGCCAAGTTTTGGCCGAACAGTTCTACTCGGCCGCGGTCGGCGGCCAGGATGCAGCCGAGAATCGAGAGCAGCGTCGTCTTTCCGCTCCCGGAAGGTCCGGCGAGAAAGGCGCATTCGCCGCGGCGAACGGTCAAATCGACTTCGTCCAGGACTTTCGTCGCGGCCGCGCCGCGGCTATAGGCTTTCGAGACACCTCGAAGGTAAATGGTCGGCGCGTCGTCATTGGGGGGAAATGTCATCGTCATGATTGCAGCACCATGAGCGGATCGAGCCTGCGAATCCGGGCATAGGGCAAGACGGCCGCCACCAGGCAAATGGCGACGACCAACAAGCAACTGCCGAGCGACAGCCACCAAGGGATAATGATCGGGGCCTTAGAACTATGAAAGCCGCGCTGAACACAGGCGACGATCGCCAGTCCGATCAGGCTTCCGGCCAAGGCCATGCTCAATGCCTGGATGAAGAGGATGGAAAATGCCTGCCGCTCCGTGGCGCCGATCGCCTTAAGCGTGCCGAACTCCGCGAGGCGATCGAGGACGAGCGCGTAGAGTGTTTGCGCCACCATGATCAGGCCGACCAAGAGCCCAACAGCGTCGCGGCCCCGAAGGAAATCCCCAGGCCGGTCCGCGTGATCCAGTAGTTGACTGTGATGCCGCTGTAAACGTTGCGAGGGTAGGCGTCCAGGCCGGGCATGTTTTTCTGGATCGCCGCACAAACGGCCGCCGGATCAGCGCCGTGGTCGAGCTGCACAAGATAGTAAGAGCAGTCCTGCGGCGATTTATGCAGGTATTCGGTCGCCCGGTCGATCGTGGTGAAAATGTAAGGCATGATCAGGAAGCCCGTGATGCCGTGCGTTTTGCCGACGATCTTGGCCCGGCGGCCGCCGATCTCCAAAAGATCGCCGACCCGTGGGTTCTCGAGTTTAGCTTGTTCGCACTCGTCAACAAAAATGCCGTCGGTTTGCAGGATCGACTGGGGCGTCCCCTCGACGAGATTCCAGGCGTTGCCCAGCAGGTTTTTCGGCTCGACGCCGACCACGACGCAATACTCGAAGCCGCCGCTAGGCAGCCGAATTTCGCTGACGCCGATGAGGTAGGGGCTCGGCCCGGCGACACGCCGGGCACGGCGCGGACCTCGTGGATCCAGCGGCGGGGCACGTCGCTGGGCAGGTCAACGTTGTGGATTTTCTTATGGCCCACCCAAATATCCGCCTCGCCGCGGTCCACCAGCAGACCGGCCTTGCTCATCAGGCCGACGAACAAGCCTCCCTGGACGCTTACCAGCACGATGGAAAACACCACGCCCAGCAAGGCCGTAAACAGCTTGCCGCGATCGGCGACCAGAGTTTTTAGGGCGATGCTCCACATACTTAAAGCGGTAGGTTGCTGCGCTTCATGTGTCAAGCGAAAGGGCGGCCGGCAACCGGCCAGAGTATAACTTCGGCAGGTGGTATCGAGCCGGGGTAATGGAAGTCGCCTCGAACGCGGTGCGCGCAACGCGCGACGCCATTACAACGCGGAATTCAGTTTCGCGCGGCGCACGTGGAGCGCGGCTTGAAAGTTACAAAGCGGCGCAACGGCTTCCATCGTTGCGCGCCGCGCCGCCGCTGCAAACCTTATTTCCGGAAGAATGCGTGCCGATCGGCAACGCGGAAAAAGAGTCACGTAGGGTGCGTGGAGCACGGCACGCTCGCATAAATGGTGCGTTACGCGAAACCGTCCAACGAATGTGTGACATTGGAACTACTTTCGACTGCCGTGCGCAACGCACCACTTGCGACCGGCTTCGCTTCACGCACCCTACGGTTTTTGGTACCGTCCTAAACCCGCCCGCATAGCCAGTACCAGGCCACGCCGAGCCATTCGTGCATGGCCATCTCGACACCGGCGGCGGCGTAAGGACTGGGCAGCAGAAAATCGCACGGCGTCCAGCTCGCCCGCACCGAACGGTAGTCGCAAGGAGAGGTCACGACCTGAAAGCCCTGTGCGCGGAAACAGCGCTCGCTTCGCGGCATGTGGAACGCGCTGGTCACCAGCACGATGCGGTTGAACCCTCGCCGCGACAAGATTGCACCGCTGAGCTTGGCGTTCTCGTAGGTGGTTGCAGACTCTTCCTCCATCAACAGGTCTTCCTCCTTGACGCCCTGGCCGGCCAGAAAGTCGCGCATCGACCGGGCGAGCGACGGCCCGGTCGCATCGAATCTTCCGCCGCTGACAAGAATCGGGCGCGGTTTGGCTTTGTAGAGCCGGGCCGCGTGCAGGCAACGCAGAAGCGTATCGGAGCCCAACTCGACTTCGGGCACCGTCTCGCTGGGCGGCCGCACGTAGCCGCTAAGCACGACGATCACGCCGGCATCGCCGGGCGAATCGCTTTGCGGCGGGTAGCGCCATTCCAACGTGCCGACGGCAAAATGCCCAACGGCCGGCAACGAGATAATGCCCAAGAGCAAGAACGGCACGAGGGCGAAAAGCACAAGCCGCCGCTCGCTTCGCCGCTTGCGCCACAGCCGCACCAGGCCCGCCAGCGTCAGCAGGTAGAATAACGGAAACGGTTGTAAGATCGTGACGATGATGCGGTAGATCATGGTTCCTCCCGGCCGCCGTTTGAGCGGGAAGGGGACAGTCCCCTCGCCGCTAATTCTGCCCGGCGGCAGGCTTCAACGCAAGGTCCGCAATGAGCGGCAGGTGGTCGGAGCCGACATCCGGACCGACCCAACACCGGCAGGGCCGCCAATCGGGGCCGCAAAGAACATGATCGATGCGAATGCCAAACTGCCAGCCAAGCCTGTAGGGCCGTTCGGTGTGGCCAAAGCCGAATCCGCTGCGAGTGAAGGCATTGTCGAAACGTGCCCACGTCTCCCGATAGATCGGGCTGTCGGCAGTCACGTTAAAATCGCCCGCCAGGATCAGCGGGGAGTGAATCTCGTCGGCCAATTCCACGGCGGTTTCCGCCTGGCTCTTGCGGCTTTCGATCTCCTCCTCGATACGCGGGCTGCCGCGGGTCGAAATCAAAGTGCGCCGGTCAATAGCTTCCGCTAGACCGTAGTGCGGGCTGGGCAAGTGAACGCTGCAAACGGCCGCGTCTCCCTGCGGCGTTGAAACGAGGCAATAATACACATTCGGCCGCTGAAAGACGTGGCCGACTCGCGGGCCGGAAAGCAGCGTCACTTCACGGACCGGATAGCGCGAGGCGACTAGCAGCTCGCCTTTCTGCACAAAATGCCAGTCTTCCGGCCAGCGAATTTTGGCGTTAACGTAGCAGCCCTGCAACGTAACGATGTCGGGGGCAGACGTGGCAATCAAATCGTTCAGCACCGCATTATCATAGCAGCGGCCTTTGAGGTTGCACGTGAGGAGGCGGATTGTCGGGGTTGGCGTACCGGCGAGTCGCGCCCAGGGCAGGCAGAGGCCCATGATCGGCCATACGAGGATGACCGCGCCGGCGGCTAGCGGCCAGAGGAGGCGCCGCCGCCAAACTGCGGCGACAGGCAACAACACGACCAGCGGCAGTCCGCAAACCCACCGCGGCCCGAAGAGCATCACCGTGGCCAGCCACCAGCGGTCGCCAAGAAAATAGAGCACGAGCCAAACCGCCAGCAGCGAGGCGACGTAAAGCCAAGTCAGCGTGGCAAAGGAAAACGAGACGATGCGTATCCACCACGGCCTCCGCTTGCTCGGCGCGGCGGGGTGCGGGTTCTCCGCGCTAGCCGCCGGGCGAAATAGCGCGGGCGGGAGGTTTGCTTCTTGTTCCTGTTGAAGATCCATTTATCACATATCGCAGTTCAGCAGTGTAATGCGTGTATTATACTTTGTCTGCCGGAGAAATGGTTGCCGCTCGGCCGGTCGATCCTACTCCCCGGCCTCACGAGCGGTCGCTCCCAATCGATCTTGACCATAATTCCCCAGTTTACTAGATTACATGCCGTCTTTCTGCGACGGATCGCAGACTCGGTTGACCAATGGTCACGCCCAGGACCGCGGCGCGGATGGTTTCGTTCTGGCTAATTGCATACGTGGCTCTTTGCGGCGCGGCGATCGTGCAGGGGCTGCTCGTCGCGGTCAATGTCTATGAACACCGCCGTCGGGCGATGGTGCGGCGGAAGAAGATTCCCAACTATGCACCTTCCGGCCGCGTGCTCGTGGTCTCGCCTTGCAAGGGCAACGAATCAGGGCTGGAAGCAAACCTTCGGGCGGTGCTGACCCAGGACTATCCGGACTACGAGGTCGCATTCGTCGTGGAAGACGCCGCCGACCCGGCATGTTATGCGATCCGCCGGGCAATGGCTGCGGAACGGCACGCGCCGGCGCGGCTGATCGTCGCCGGCCGCGCGGAGAATTGCGGCCAAAAGATCCACAACCTCCGCGCCGCAACCGCCGAACTTGCCGACGACATTCGGCATCTGGCCTTCTTAGATTCCGATGGGCGGCCGAAACCATATTGGCTGCGCACGGCAATCTATAAGCACTACCTGCCGCAGATCGGCGCGACAACCGGCTACCGCTGGCTCATCCCCGCGCGGCCGACCATCGCGAACCACCTCGTCGCGGCGATCAACGCCAACGTGATGGCCGTGCTGGGCCGCAGTTCGCATCATCTGGTCTGGGGCGGATCGTGGGCCATCCGCCGCGAAACTTTTGACTGGCTCGGCATCCGCGACGCCTGGCACGGAATGCTGAGCGACGACTTGGTCGCGTCGCAAGCGCTCGGCCGGGCGGGGTTGGAAGTCCGCTTCGATCCGGCGTGCGTGCTTTCCTCGTCCGTCGATGTCAACTGGGCGCAATTGTTTGAGTTCGTGCGGCGACAGTATTGCATTACGCGGCACTATGCCTTTCGGTGGTGGCTCTTGGCGCTGGCCGCGGCTACGGTGTCGAATCTGGCATGGATCGCCTCGCTTGCAATGCTGGCGGCCACGATCTTTACAAAACTGGGGCTGGCGTGGCTTCCGGTGGGCGTTTTGCCGGCATTATACGGCTTGGGCGTCTATCGCGGATGGGCGATGCAGGGCCTCGCCAGCGTCTATTCGCCCGAATATCGGCGCGAACTACGCGGCGTGCAGCGCTGGCACATTGCCGGCAATCTCGCGGTCAATTTCGTGCAGTGGCTTGGACTGCTCGCATCCGCCTTCGGCAACAGCATCCGCTGGCGGTCAATCGATTATCGACTCGATTCGGCCGGGCGGGTGATTTTCAAGCGGGTGGTGGCGGAGAAACCAGGAACTCTTAACAGCGATGCGACCGGTAGGGTGGGACAAGCTCGCGGCGTCGCGGCCATTTCCGCGCGTACGATGCAATCCGCGAGCGCAGGCCCACCATAGAACATTGTTGAACTCAATATAGTGGGCCAGCGGTCGCTTGGGCTGCCTTGTCCCACCTTACAACTGAAAACTCCATGAACATTCTCCTCTGGGATACCCGCCAGCGTGATGTTTCCAAGGACTTTGCCGGCGGCTTTGGAGTAGGCATGTATCGCGGCCAGGGCGGCCCGCGCGACCGAATCGTCCGCTGGTTCTATCGCCGCGACCGCCGTCCCGCGGCCCTGCTTTATGCCTATCTGGCCGCGGCTTTCACTCGGCTCGGCCATCGGGTGCAGTACGTCGTCGATCAGCCGCCGCGCGGCGCCGATCTTTATGTTTTCAACCCTTCGCTCATCACGTTGGATATGGAACGGCAAGTGATCGCAGGGTTGAAGGCCGAGGAGCCCACGGCGCGCGTGCTGGTGGTCGGCACGACGGCCAGCATACTTCCCAAGGAGTTCGCGGACCTCGACGTGACGGTCGTGCAAGGCGAGGCGGAACAACTGTTTTGGCGACTTGACGAGGTGCTTGGACAATCGGCCGACACAGTGCAGTTGGGCGTGACGCAGGACCTCGATCGCCTACCGCTGCCCGACTGGTCTCTGCTAGGGCCGGAGCGGTTCCGCATCGGCTACGACTTCTGGCGATTCCCCACCGGTCTCGTCCACTCGAGTCGCGGCTGCCGCTTCAAGTGCAATTATTGCCCTTACCTGGTTCTGGAAAACAACACACGATTCCGCGATCCGCTGGCCGTGGCCGAGGAAATGCGGCAAGGCATCCTCCGCTGGGGCTTCCGATCGTTCAAGTTCCGCGATCCGCTGTTCGGCGTGAGCCGCGACCGCACGTTGCGTCTCATCGAGGAGATCCACCGCCTGCCGCGCACCGCCGGTGGCAAGCCAGTCCAATTCTCGATCGAAAGCCGCATCGAGCTATTGCCGCTGGAGATGCTGCGGCTGCTGAAGCGGGCCGGCTTGACGAGCATCACCTTCGGCGTGGAGACGCCCAGCGACCCGACGCTCAAAAACTATCGCCGCCTGACGATCGACAAGGATCGGCAGCACGCCTTCGTCGCCGCCTGCCGCGGGCTGGGCATCCGCACCGTGGCCGGCTTCATGATCGGCTTCCCCGAAGACACGGAGTATTCTATCCGCCAGGTGCTGCGCTACGCGATGTTGCTGGGGCCGACGTTCGCCAACTTCAACGTCGTCACGCCCTACCCCGGTACGGCATTCTTCGACCAGATGCGCGACCGCCTTGGCACCATCGAAAACAGCACGATCGACTACAGCCGCTTCAACGTCTATACGCCAATGTTGAAGTATGACCACCTCACACCGCGACAGGTCGAGAACTTGCTGGGCACGTGTTTTCAGCATTACTACTTCCGCTGGCAGTATCTCAAGGAAAACGCCGCACTGCTCTGGCCCGGCTTGCGGCGGCTAGGCTTCGGCGCGGAACCGCGGCACGAGGTACTCGCGATGACCGAAAGGGCAGGCACGCCAAAATCGCCGTCGGAGCTGCGTGTGCTCAATGAGTCGGAAAGTCAACGTGCCGGCGAACGGGCAAGCCTATTGCCAGACGCCCGTGTTGCAGCAATGCAACATGCCGAGTGCGCAGTGCCCAGTACTGAGTACTGAGTACTATGTACCGAGCACTCGAATTTCCGGCCAATTATTTGCCAGCCCCCGCTTCTTGACCTATTGTTGTGTAGCGGGTCATTCGGCCCGCGGCGATTTCCGCTCCCGCAAAGACTGCCAAGCCACTTGGCCCGCGGTCACTTTTCAAAGTCGCGCTCTGGGGCGGTCGCCGAGCACATCCTACTCGTCAGGCGGTCATTCGTGTCCACGGAACTACAAGAGCCCGAAGGCGTCGAAGCTGCGCAGGCTGCTCTTGATGAATTCCGTCAAAGTCACGACGAGTGCAACGAGTTTTTTGGCGGCGTTTTTGACGAACTCCAGTCGCTGTCGCTGGAGCTTTTCGCAAGGCACAAATGCCAGGAGCAGAACAACGGGAAGAAATCGACCGTCGACGCATCCTTGGCCGCATGCCGCGAGGAGGTCCGCTTCGCAGTCGAGCAAATCCAGGTAGTCTCCGAAAAAGTGGAGAGCCAGCTCGCGCTGCTGGCGTCCGTGGCAAATGAGATCATCCAGACAAAAGACAACACTTCGGCCGATTCGCAAATGGCGGCGGTCCTGGAAGCCATGCGATGGCAGCAGGCCGACTGGCTGCAACAAAGAGCGGTGATGGAGGCCGAATTGGAAACCCTCCGCAATCGAACCGTGGAGCAGACCGAGGCCCTGCATGAACAAAAACGGATTGCCAGCCGGCAACAGGCCGAATTGACAGGCGAATTGAAGCGGATGCGGAGCCTGCTGGAAGCATTGGCTTCCCAGGTACGCGGTGATCCGCCCGCCCCCACCCCCGCCGAGGGCAAGCGGCCGCCGGTTGACGCCATGATGCTCAATTCAGTGCTGGCGCAGTTCCAAGCGTGCAGCGCGACTCCGTTAGCCGCAATGGCAAACGCAACGGTGAGATCTCGCCGGCCGCGGTGCTTCCGGACGCGTCGGCAACGTGACATAGAGGATAGAACGTAGCGTAACACATTTTCCATACTCAAGCCCAGGCAACGCAAGTACTTTCAACCAGGATACCGTCGATGGTAAAACTTCAAGACAAGTTGCGATATCTTACGATCGTCCTTCTCTGCCTTTTGAACATCGCCTTTGGCCTCCGCGGCGGCCAGACGCTCATGGCTTTTGCCGGCGCCGTTGGCCTCGTCTACGTAGGCACGGCAGTCATGGGCCGCCGTGCGGCGGACGTTCGAGGCGATCGAGACGCCGGTATCCTAGTCCCGTCGTCACAATCCGGCCCCGGAAGGAGCAAAGCTTCTGAGCATACCCGAGCGCCAGGCCCATGCGGCCCATCAGACGTTCCAGAAAAGCGCCGCGGCGGCCGCCCGCGGCGATGCCGCGCTCACCAGCGGCCCATCCCATTCGCTCCATGCCGAATCGCCCGAAGTCGTGGCCCAGCTCGAATCGCTGGACGACGCGGTATTCGACGCAATTGGCGGCAAGTCGGACGCTTTGGCCGCGCTGCGCTGGCTCTGGCCGCAAGTGAAGGCCCGCTTGGGCGATTCTCTCTTGGACGAGTCGCGCGAGCAGTACATCCGCTACGCTCTCTCCATTTGGCACAAAACCGCCAGCGTCAAGGAAAACCACGATCCGCGCCGCGCCGTCGACGCGCTAGAGGTCCTTTGCGTGCTGTTCGACGAAATCTAGCCGAGCAATTCCAATCGCAGCAAATTGATCGCGTGCTTGGCGAGATATTCGCCGACGATGTCCGGATGGATGCCGGACGAAACGCGCAGCGCCCGTACGCCCGAATCGGAAGCCAAGGCGAAATAAACGTGTCCCGCCGCGCCATCATCGGCGGATGGCATTGGTCCGACCGCCAAACCGAAATCGGTTTGAAACCGCTCGCGGCAGGCAATCGCCAAGCCGCGGACATATTCCGCATCGCGACTGTCTGACGCCGATCCTTCGATCGGCAATAGCCGCGACATGGCTGATTTGTCAGCGGCGACCAGTCCACCGTGGTACGGTCCGTCGCTCCCGCCGGCCTTCGCCAGCCATTGCGCAGTCAGCCCGCCGGTGGCGATCTCCGCCGACGATACCGTCTTGCCGCGTTCATGAAGTTGGCGGATGGCGACGTCCTGCAATTCGTCGTCTTCTTCGCCGTATACCAAGCTTCCAAGGCAGCGATGGATTTCGGCCACAGTCGGCTCGATTTGCGCGCGGCAGGCTTCATCGTTCTCGCCCTCGGCCACGATTCGCAGGATGATCGTCGCCCGGCTGGCGTTGATGCCGACCTGCGGCACGCGGCCGCGGCGAATGAGGTCCGGCAGCATCGATTCGAGCTGGCTCTCGCCCGCGCCGAAGCATTTGATGTTCCGCCGCACGATGACGCGGCCGCCCGCGCCTATCGCCTTCAACTCCGCCAGCAGCGTGCCCTGCCACATGTCGCGCATTTCGGCGGGCACGCCCGGCAGGGCGAAGAACCGGCATCGGCCGCCGTCGAATCGCGGCGCGTCCAGGTCGATACCCGGCGCGGTGCCGTTGGGATTGGGAATGACGCGGCTCCCTTCGGGGAAGAGCGCCTGCCGCTCGTTGCTTTTTGGCATCTCTCGCTTCCGCCGCGCGAAGAGATTGCGAACGTGCTCAAGTGCTTCGGGAAATACGACCAGCGGCCGCCCCACAGCGGCGGCCAGGGCCTCGCGCGTAAGGTCGTCCGCGGTGGGACCAAGCCCGCCTGTGGCGATGACAATATCCGCCCGGTTGATGGCGCGGCGGAACACATCGCAGCACGGCTCCAAATCGTCGCCGACGGCCGAATGGTAGAGAACGCGGATACCCAATTCAGCGAGCCGCTGGCTGAGCCATTGCGAATTCGTGTCCAAGAGCGCTCCGCCCGTGATTTCGTCGCCGATGGCAAGAATTTCGGCGTTCATAGTAGTCGCTCAAGCTGGAATAGGGTGCGTGGAGCACGGAAATCGAGGCGAAATGGTGGGTTTCGCGAAGCAGTCAACGCCGTTACCTACGTCATCCAAACTTTCGACTCCGTGCGTAACGCACCATCTCCCAGCCAAATTTAGCTCCGCCCCCCTATGTATGATAATCCGCATTGAGCCGCACATACTCGGCCGTCAGGTCGGCAGTCCAGAAGCGCACGCCGGCCGAGCCTTCGCTAAAATCGAGCTGAATGAGCGTGTCGCGATTGTCGCTGATCGATTTCGAGACTGTCGCGGCATCAAATGCCACCGGTGCGCCGTCCCGGTAAAGCAGATGGCCGTTTAGGTGCAGCGTTATGCCTTTGGGGTCAAGCGGCACGTTGGCGTATCCGGCCGCGGAAACGATGCGGCCCCAGTTCGGATCGGCGCCGTGAATGGCCGTCATCACCAACGGACTGTTCGCCACGTGCTTGGCGATCGAAAGCGCCGCCGCGCGATCGGCGCAGCCGCTGATCTCGATCGTGACCAGGTGCGTCGACCCCTCGCCGTCGCCGGCGATTGCCTTGGCAAGATCGATGCACACTTCGTCGAGCGTCGCGCGGAAAGTGGCCAGTTCCTCACCGGCGAGCGGATTGCCGCCGGCCGCGCCGTTGGCCACCAGCAGCACCGTGTCGTTGGTGCTCATGTGACCGTCCACGCTCATGCAGTTGAAGCTCATTTCGGCGGCAGCCCGCAACGCAGTCTGGGCCGTCGCAGGATCCAGCGGCGCGTCCGTCATGATCAGGGCGAGCATGGTGGCCATGTTCGGGCCCATCATGGCGGCCCCTTTGGCCATGCCCGTCACCTGGTACGTGCGTCTTTCCACGTGTACGCTCCGCGCGGCGGTCTTGATTACGGTATCCGTCGTCAACATGCCGCGCGCGGCCGCTTCCAGATGCGCCGACGTGGCGCCAAGCTGCCCGGCGGCCGCGTTGATTCCCGTCTCGATCTTTTCCATCGGCAAGAACGCGCCGATTACGCCGGTTGAAAGAACGAGCGCCTGGTCCTCGCCCGCGCCGCATTTTGCAGCCGCGAGCCGCGTCATCGTCTTGGCGTCTTCGAGGCCGCGCTCGCCCGTGCAGGCGTTAGCCACGCCGGAGCAGATCACGACCGCGCGGATTTGGCCGCTGGGCGTGCGGCTGCGGTCCAGCGCCACGGGCGCGGCGAATACCAGGTTCTGCGTGTAGACGCCCACGCCGGTCGCGTCGCGATCGCTGACCACCAAGGCCAAGTCGAGCTTGTTCGGATCGCGTTTGATGCCGCAATAAACGCCGGCGAGCGAAAAACCTTGTGGAATAGAGCTCTGTGGAATAAATCCTTCTGGAACTGTGTGTGACATTAAAGTGCGGTTATCTCCGGGTATCCAAACATCAAATTGAAATTCTGCACGGCCGCTCCCGACGCGCCTTTGATCAAGTTATCGATGCAACTGATGGTCAGCACGCGCCCGCGGACGACACGTGCCGTCATGTCGCAAAAATTCGTGAAGGCGCAATCCTTCGTGCCGGGCAGATGCTCGACCACACGCACAAACGGCTCGTCTTCGTAGAACTCGTTGAGCGTCTGCATGACCTTTTCTTCGCTCACTTGCCCGACCGGCCGTGCGTAGGCTGTCGTGAGGATGCCGCGGTCCATCGGCACCAACTGCGGCGTAAAGATCACTTCGACCGACTTGCCTGCCGCGGTAGAAAGGACCTGATCGATCTCCGGCGTATGGCGATGCCGGCCGATGTTATAGGCCGAAATGCTCTCGTTGCACTCGGGATAGTGGAAGGTCAGCTTCGGCGTCCGTCCGCCACCGGAAACGCCGCTCTTGGAATCGACGATGATGTCGCCGGTCTCGACTATTCCGGCTTTCAGAAGCGGCGCCAGGGCGAGGATTGCACTGGTTGGATAGCAGCCGGGATTGGCCACGAGCCTGGCGGCGGGAATATCCTTGCGGAATAGCTCCGGCAGGCCGTAGACCGTTTTGCCGAGCCGATCGGGATCGGTATGCTTATGGCCGTACCACTGGTTGTAGACTTCGGCGTCGTTGAGGCGGTAGTCGGCGCTGAGATCGACGACTCGCACCCCGGCATCCACCAGCGGCGCCACAACTGCGGCGCTGGCCGCGTGCGGCAGGCAACTGAAGACGCATTCGGCTCGTTTGGCGATTTCGGCCGGGGCGAGGTCTTCTAACGGCAAATCCAGCCGGCTGTTGAGCGACGGGTGGACCATCGCAATCGGCGGCTGGCCTTCCTGCCGGCTGGTGACGGCGACGATCTCCGCCCCCGGATGCCGGAGCAGAATTTTGATCAATTCCAGGGCCGTATAGCCCGTCGCGCCGAGGATGGCAATGCGTGTCATGGAAAGCAGTGGTCAACGAGCGGAAAGAGGTCGGGGTGTCGGCTTCCTGAGTAGTCAGGAACGTACAGTATATCGGTAAGCTAAGACACGCCAAGTGGAGGGGTGGTTCGGCCGATTTAACGGGGCTGCAATCGCGCGAAGTATCGTTTATCTGTTGCAAGTCCCGGCTAGAAAACGAGGCAAAGGCCGGCGGAACGGTGTTGGAAGTTCAGTCCCCGTTCGGTCCTGGAGAGCGTTAGGATGAGTGCAACGTGTTAACTTAAGCGATTTGGCAACTCGCTAGCACGCTCCGAATTTCGGGCACCAGCGAAGCGCGTCGGTGCCCGAAGCTCAGGACGTCCCATCCAATCGCTTAACTTATTTCGGTACGATGCCTTGGTAGACGATAATCCGTCTTTAATCTCTATGTACTCTCCTCCGCGACAAGATCGCCACAGCCACCCCCGCGGCGGCCAACAGCGCCAACGTGCTCGGCTCGGGCACAGGCGTGACCGCTGCGGCGGACGGCGCGGACAACGGCACCACCGGAGCGGGGAAGGCTGAGGCGTTGCCGACGGTCAAGCTCGTCCCGTCGGCAACCGCCTCTTTGTTGGTCAAAATCAACGTGCCGTCGGCAACTGCCGTACCGCCCAGATACGTATTCGTGCCCGTCAGTGTCAGCGTGCCACCGCCCACAACGGCAAGTGCCAGCACCCCGGCGGCGGAGTTGCTATTCTGGATCGTGCCGGAGAAGGTGCTCACGGCGCCGTTATTGCCGACAGCGAGCGTGCCGCCGCCGACGGAGTCGTCCACCTTGCCGTTGCCCCGGAGGCCGTTGACATTGGTCAGGTTGCCGGCCACGTCGAGGACGCCCGGCGAATGAACGGTTACGTCACCGACGCCCGTGCCGTAGGGGATGGCACTGACGTTGCCAACTTGCAGCGTGCCTCCGTTGATCGTGGTGCCACCCGAATAGCCGTTTGAGGCGGTGAGCGTCAACATCCCCGAGCCGGTCTTGGTGAGGGCCAAGCTCAGGCTCGATGTGCTGCCGTCCGCCAGCACGCCACCGTACACGGTGCTGGTATTGTCGGCGCCGACTGTGATTGTCGAGGCGGCGCTGCTGCTGGAATTGCCGATCGTGCCGTTCAAGCCGGAGAGGTTCGCGAAACTGAAATTGAAGCCGTTGGTCTCCACAACGCCGCCGTTCATCAACAGTCCGCCCGTGCTGAAGGCATATTGGTTGCCGGCGATGACGGTAGCGCCGTTGTCGACCTGCGTGGAAGCGTAGGAATTCTGTGTAGCTCCGCTCGGCACGAGGTTTATCGTGCCCGGGCCGGCCGACTCGAGACTCCAACGGGAAGTTGCCGGTAATCGGGCCGGCCAGGGTGAAATTGGAACCACTCTGGGCCTCAATACCCGCGTTTGCGGAAAGCGTGATCGGTCCCGTCCATTTCGTAACGGCCCCGCCCGCTGCCCGCAAGGCCCCGGGGAAACCGGCTTCACCCCAACCGTTGCCGACGATGGTGATCGACTGACTGTACGTGCCCGTCCATGCCAGGAACTGGGCATTGGCGTTAATAATGATGGCGCTGCGCCGCCCAGCCCGGCCGATGACGAGTCGAAACGTCCGTTGTCAACCTGGAGCGTACCCGTAAAGCCGAGGCCGAAGACCGTGGACGCGGGCGTGTTCGGTCCCCAGTTGGCCGACCCGTTGACCGCCTGGACCGAGTTCAGTTCCAGCACGCCAGCACCCGATATATCGTTCGACCAAGTGAGGCTTCCGGCAGGAACTGCGGTGGCGTAGTTCAAGTAGAGTCGCCCACCGGCGCCGATATTGTACAGCCCGCTGCCGATAGTGCCGTTGGTGGCAGCGTTGCCGATCTGCAGCGTGCCGCCGTTTATTTGCGTGCCGCCGGTGTAGCTGTTGCTGGCGGTCATCGTCACAATGCCGGCACCGTTCTTGACTACCTGCGCCGCGCCGCCGATACCGTTGGAACCGGTAATGGTGTAGGGGTGCGAGGCATCGTTGTTGAACACCACCGCCGTCGGCAACACATCACCGTTGCTGATGTCAACCGTGCCGCCCGCGGCGGTGCTATTGTCGAATTGCACAATGTCGTTGGGTTGGAAATTCGTGGTGCCGCCGCTAAACGTCCAGTTGCCAGGCGCCGGGAGCGTGTCGGTCGCGTTCCACGCCGTCGAGGTGCTGCCGGTCCAGATTACCGGAGTCACAACAGCGCTCACGTCGATTTGGTGCGCGCTAGAGTTATTTACCAGGCCGCCGTAGGTCACGGAGCGCCCGGCGGGCGTAGTGCCGAGGGCGAACGCGGAGAAGCCGGTCCCCTGAATACGCGCCGGAGTACTGGATCACCGGATAGCTGCCGCTTGCGATCGGCGGCGAGACAACGTTCACGACCACCGAGCCAGCGCCGCCGCTGACGGTCAGGCCATTATTGCCGGTGACATTTACGGGCACGTTGACCGCCGAAAGCGGGACATTCAGCACGCCGGAACCGCTATAGGCGAGGCTGGCCAGCGTCAACGTGCCTGCGCCTGCATAGCCGCCTGCAATGCCGCCGCCGGCGGAAACGGTGACGGCACCGGCCGACCCGCTGCCGCCCAGGATGCCGCCATTAACGGCGACTCCGCCCGCCAGCGAACCATTAATGTTCAGTACGCCTGCATTGACGGTCGTACCTCCGGTGTACGTGTTCGAGCCGCCGAGCGTCAACGTGCCGGTGCCGACCTTGATCAGGCTGCCGCCGCCGCTCAGAGCCCAAATAGACGGTGGAATGGTTGTTGTTTCCGACGCTCAAGGCCACCGAATTGCCGCCATCGTCCGTCAAGGGCATGTTCAGGCTGCCGCCAAGGCCGCCGAAAGTGAAGGCGTGCGAACTGACGGAAGAATCGAGAGTAACCGTCGTGCCGATATTGGCCGCCAAGGTGCTGCCTTCGAGCGCGTTGGCGTTCAGCAGCGTTAGCGACCCCGAGGTGACGTCGGTGTCTCCGGTGTAGGTATTAGAACCCGCCAAGACGGTCGTGCCGTTCGGCATGTCCGAGTGCAGTCCACCGCTTCCAGAAACATTGCCCAGAAGCGTGATGCCGCTGCCGTAGCCATATCCAAGATAGTATGTGTTCAGCGAGGTTTCGCCGGTCAGAGTAATTGGTCCGGTCAGAGTAAACACGCCGCCAAGGGTAGTCAGAATGCCATTATTGGTAACAATCGGCGCGGCGAATGAGCTGTCGCCCCAAGTGGCAAAAGTTGCGCCCGGATTGACAACGAGGACCCCGCTGGTCCAGTTTTGCGAGGCGCCACCGTTGAGCCGCAAATTGGCGCCGCTGGCCACCGAGATTGTGCCTTGGCCGGTGATGTAATTCGATGCCCATATCGACTCCTCAACATTATTACCACCGAAAAACGTGAGCGTATGGCCATTGAGGTTCAATGATGTCCCGTTCGCGCCTTCACCGTAGTGGATTCCGCTGTTCGGTCCGGTCCCGTCATATGCGGCGATCGACGCGTCCGCCGTGAGAGTTAGGTTGCCGATTTGGACGTCGGAGGGGCCGGGTGAGACGCGGTTATGAACAGCGCCCCTTCACCTACGTCGCCGTTGCCGGCGATGTAAAAATTGCTGCCGGTGAGATTCCTATTATTTTCGCCGGTCTGCTGGAAAAGGATGCTGCCGCCGGCGTTGACGATAACTCGTCCGGAAGGAAGATTGACGTTGCCGTTCGTAATCGTCAAGTTGCCTGCATTTACTGTGGTGCCGCCGGTGTAGCGATTGGGGTTCGACAGCGTCAGAGTGCCTGTGCCGGTTTTGGTTAGGCTCGCAGCACCAACGATGCCGTTGCTGCCGGTGAAGCTGTACGGGTGGTTACCGTCGTTATTGACGAGAACGCCCGCCGGCGAGACGTTGCCGTTGCTGATGTCCACACCGGCGCCAGCGATCGTGCTATTGTCAAATTGCACGATGTCGTTGGGGAGGAAATTTGTGGTGCCGCCGCTGAACGTCCAGTTGCCGGGCGCGGGGAGCGTGTCGGTGGAGTACCATTCCGAGTCGGAGCTGCCGGTCCAGATCACCGGGGTCAGGCTCACGTTTACGCCGATGGAGCCGGGTTGTTCACTAGACTGTATGTCAAAGCGGAGCGTCCGCTTATATTGGGCGCGGTGCCGAGCGTGAAGGCGCTCGAGCCGCTGCCGCCGATCGCGCCGGAGTACTGGATCAGGTTGTATGTGCCGCTGCTGACGGCGATTGGCCCGCCGAGATTGATCGTCACGGGACCGGTGCCCGGGTTTAGGCCGCCGGCGGTGGTAACATTCACCGGGGCAAGGCCGACGCTGGACGCGTAGTTCGCATAGCCGTTGGTCAGAAGCGCGCCGCCGCCAGTGTAACCCAGACTGCTCAATGTCAGCGTTCCAACGCCATTTGAACCGCCTTCGATGCTGCCGGAGGTCACGCTGACAGCTCCGGCCGAGCCGGTGCCGCCCAGGAGCCCGCCATTTTTGACGGTTACCGAGCCCAGCGAGCTGCCAGTGTACAAAAAGCCGCCGTTGATCGTCGCGGCCCCGATTATCGGGCTATTGGCGTACAAATAAGCGCCGCTGTTGACAATCGCGCCCCCGCCGACCGTGCCGGCGGCGCTGAGGTTGAGCGTGCCTCCGCTGACCGTCGTGCCATTGCTGTAGGTATCGGCGCCGGTGAGCGTGAGCGAGCCGCTGCCGGCTTTGGTGACCGAACCAGCGCCGGTGATTGCCCCGCCGTAGTTCACGGTTGTCGAGTGGTTGAAGGCAATCGCGCCGGAGTTGCTCAAGTTGACGCTAGGGCTGGCCAACGTCGCGCTGTCGCCGTTGCCAATTTGGAGCGTTCCGCCGCTGACGTTTGTGGCGCCGGTGTAGGCATTGATGCCGGCAAGGGTCATCAATCCGGGGCCTTGCTGCGTCACGCTGCCGCTGCCGGTGATCGTGCTAAGGGTCGTAACACTGTCTGAGCGGCTATAGATCAAAGCGCCATTGACGACGATATCGCCACTGCCGATGCTGCCGCTGTTGCCGCCGTTGCCGACTTTCAGCGTACCGCTGCTGATGTTCGTGCCGCCCGTGTAGGAGTTGCTGTTGGTAACGGTGACCAAACCCCCGCCCGACACGGTGAGATAGGCCCCGCCTGCAATGGCGAACGGTCCTTGCAGCGTATAGCTCTTCGAAGAATTATTGAATAGAACCCCGGCAGGATTCACATCGGCTGCGGAGATTGCCACCGTAGTCGAGCCGGCGCCGACGGAATCGTCGAACGTTACGAGCGCGCCCTCAGTGTAGGCAGAGGCTGTGCCACTGTTCGACCAATTGAGCACGCTCCCGCTCGTGCTCCATTGCGTGGGCGAGGTGGCACTCGTGCCAGTCCAGGTGAGGCGGGGGTAACTGGTCGCGACAGAACTAGTAAGTACCAAGTTATTGACCGCCACCGTATTGTAGTCGGGGCTATTGCCAAGGCCTGGGTTGAGCCGGAAGCCGACGACAACGTTGATCGGCGTGCCCGCCGGCAGGCCGCTCCCCGCGGCGTTCCACGTCAATGTATCTGAGGCACTGAAGGTAGTTGTCGTATCCGACGCCGGATAGCTTTGGTTATAGCTAATGGTTTTCTGCGCAAGGATAGTGCCCGTATTGCCGTTGACAAAGCCGATCGTAAAGCCCGCGCCGGCCCAGGTCGGAGGCGCAACACCGTA
Source organism: uncultured Planctomycetia bacterium (assembly GCA_963707295.1). Taxonomy (GTDB): domain Bacteria; phylum Planctomycetota; class Planctomycetia; order Pirellulales; family Thermoguttaceae; genus JANXQG01. The sequence continues at coordinate 400,909 of CAVPPL010000012.1, read as the reverse complement.
ATAGATGCCCGTTGGTCCCAGGGCCCGAAGCAATTCGGCGGATAGGGAAAACGTCTGGGTGAGGTCTGTCGAGTCCAAGGTTCCAATCGTCTGGTCAATATACAGACCATTTGATGGCGTCCCGATAACATTCGTCCCGGGGTTTGAAGCTGGGTTAAGCGTATTTCCCACTCCTCCGGAGAAAACCGCGACCGGATCGGCAGCGCGCTGGGCCAAAATATATTGGCCGCTCGACAGCCCGCCCGTGGACTGACAGGCTTCTGTCATCAGATTGAGGTTGCCGTTGGATCCGCCCCCAGGATACAGGTTATGGGCATTCCAACTTGTCACGTTGCCGCCATTGAAGTAGGAGCCGTAGCCGGTTCCGATGTTCGGCGAACTGAAATTACCGTTGGAGAGGACTAGAGCCGCCTCGCTCGTGCCTCCTGCCAAAGTTGCAGCGGCGATTCCGCCTGCCGTTAGGAGCTTGCGAAAAATACGTAGAATACGCTTCAGATCGACCTTCATGACAATACACTCCCTGCGGTAAGGGTTACTTAGCGGTTAGTTAACAGGCCTGATAGCCAAATTCCGTGATAAATGGTTCCAGAAACTTTGAGCCCGATTTCAAGTTTTCGGCGTAATGTTGCCATCGGGCCACGGACTTCGAATGCACCGGCTGCGTCGCCGTCGCGTAGTTGGGCGAGTGGATAGTGGCCGAAAGCTTGCCCGATTCCTTCTCCTTGCCGGCGATGCCGAGGAAAGCCGCGATCCGCGCGGTCTCGACATCGGGATTGGCGACCATTTCTTCGTAGCGACACTCCAGCCAGAGATCTGCCGGCAGGACCTCTCGCATTTTCAACCACAATCCCATGAACTCGGAATAGTGGCGGGCCGTCCTCTCCCAGTCGAGAAACTGTAAGCTGGCCGGATTGGGAGGCAGATACAGAAAGTAGCTGCTGATCACCACGTCCCGCGGGTCGCGCAACGCCACCAACAGCCGGAGCTCCGGGAAGACCCGAACCCACAAGGCAAGCTGCATGAGTTGCGAGGGGTTCTTATCGATTACCGAGCTTCTCCGGAGACAACGATACACCCTGCAATGTGGTGGCCGCTTGCCCGTAACGGCGGCGAGTGTCTCTTATTCGCTCTACAAATCGCGAGCTGAAGGCGGCGAAATGTTGGTGGCGGCTTAGCACGAGCGCCTCGAGGTAACGAAATTCCGGGTTCGGCGAACGGCTTTTAAGGGCCCGTTCCACCCATTGCGCCGCCTCCTCATAGCAGCGTTCCCGTTCCAGAACCTGCACAAGGCCCAGCAGACTTTCTTCGTTGCCGGCCGCAGCGGCCGGCTCGAGCAGCCGTTTGGCGGGCCCATAACGCAACATGCGGAAGTAGGCCAGGGCAACCAGGCGCGTGACGGCCGTGTTGCCTCCCGCCAAAGCGATCGCCTCTTCCAAAAGTTGCTCCGCCGCAGCGAATTCGACCATCCCGATCAAAACGGAGGCCAACTCCAGCCGCCATCCCGGCTTGTAGCGCTGCTCGCGGCAGAGTGTGCGAAATAATTCCTCGAACGCGGCGGTAGTCGCCTTGGTCATAAGCAGCTTGGGCTTCGCGCGGAAGTTGAGAACGTTTTATTGCTAAGGCGGTCATGGAACACCCGAAACACTTACCCCCGATCAAATCCGTCGTAGATTGATGGCAGCTTTTGCCCAACCAGTTTTCAATATAAAAGAATTTGCCGATTTTGCCAGCGTTTTGCTTAGAGAATTCGCGAATTCGTCGGAAATTACGCGGGATATGTACGTTTTCGTAATTCGTGTCAAAAAATCGCGTTAAAAAACTCGCGTGCGCAAATTCACACCAAAGGCAAAACGCCACTTTCGAGTTATTAGACACGGAAAAAAACGTCGTCGGTCTACCGCAATCTCTTCACTTCCACGGGCAATCGACAACATACGTCCACGGCACGCGCTGAGTGACATTCGTCTCGCGGTGCTGCGCGATCGGGGCTATAGCCTGATATCCGTTGGGGATAAACGCCTTTCCGCTTCGGCGCGGAGAACTCCTGCGGCGGGACGATAGCCGCGTGAATCCGCGGCGAGCGCGGTTCCGATTGGGTGTCGAATTGGACGCCCGGCAGATCCACGACCTCGGCAATGTGAAACCGGCAGCGTAATTCGTCCGGCAGGCCGTCCGGTTCGTGCAAGCTGTCCCAGAGAATGACCGCGCCGCGCCGATTAAGATCTTCGTCGGCAAGCCAGGTGCAGTAGCTCGCGGGAAGTTCGAGTTTGTCGGGATGGCAAGTAGGATAGACGTGGGGACGGCGATCCGAATAGGCGGCGACGTTGCCGGCCAGCCACCACTCGCCCGACACGATCTCCAAGGGCTGAGAATAGCGGCGGTTCCAAAGCGATTGCACTTCGTCGGCAAGGACTTGGCCGGAGAACCTGGTCCGCGTGTCGAACTGGCGTATACCGGGCACGGCACGGTCGTGGCAAAACATGGCCACGATGAACGCCGTGCAGAAGGCCGCGCAGCCAAGCGAAGTCAGCTTCCACCGGTACGCGGTCGGCCGGGTTTCAAAGCAGATCAGCAGGAGCAAGCCAAAGTACAGCCACAATTGCGATCCGTAGCTGGGCCGAAGATGGGTATTGCGTATCGACGAAACGGCGACTTGAACCAGAAACGGCACGAGCACCATTGTCAAAAGGAAATCTCGCTGAAACCGCCGGATGCCTGCCACCTTCCGCAAGCGGACGCGCCCGCCCGCCAAGAACAATATGACTACGGCAATTGGCAAGACCTCGACGACTTGATCCGCGGCGAACCACAGCGGGTACAGCACGTGGCCGACAGGATCATTTGTGCCTTTGATTCGTTGCAGCGCGTATTCGATCGTAGGAAAGGAGTGGACGATCGCCCAGTAGAGATGCGGCGAAAAAACCAGCACCGCGGTCGCGAGCATGAGATACGGGCCGCTCGTCCGCCAGACGCGGCGCGTCCTTGGGTGCAGCAAAAGGAAACCGACCATCGTAAGGATCAGGATCGCCGTCGTGTATTTGGCCAGCAATCCGATGCCGAGTGCCACGCCGGCGCCTACCCAGTAACGGTTCTCTCCTCGCTGCACTGCCCAGTACAGGAACAATATGCCTAGAGACCAGCACGGATACATTGCGACGTTATTGTTGTATTCCGTGCTGCTGTAAGTGTAGAAGTAGCAGCAATCGAGCACGCAGACTGCAAGCAACGCCAGTCGCGGTGAAACGAACTCCCTTGCCAGCCGCCAAACGCCCCAGAAGCTGAGCACCACGGTAACCTGTGCCACAAGGTAGAGCGACCAGGGCGAACGATTCGTCGCGACATATGCCGCTTCGCTGATCCAGCTCGGCAGCGGAGGATGCTTCGCATAGCCGAGTTGCCACTCGTGCCCGCAGAAGAGCATTTCCACCGTGTCGGCCGGGAGGTTGAAATGCGCTACGGTCGGCACCAGCGTCCAGACAATCAGATGGGCGGCGATGAAGAACCAGAACGGCTGGCTTAACGAAGCGTCACGCCGATCGCCGTCTCGAGGCGCGGCTTCGACGAATTCGGTCAACTCTTGCGGCTCGGCAAGAAGCATTATGGACGTATCATCGCGGTCGTGTTATCTCAACTGGGTATCAGTGACGCGGCCAACCAAGGCGCGCGGTTCGAGGTCGCTTCGTTTGAACAGCCGGAAACCGTCCACTTTCTGATAGGGCACTTGGTCCAAGTCAAAATCTCGGCGCGCGAGGGCACGTGCCGCTCGGGAATCGCAATCAATTCATTCGTGCCCATCGGCGGCTGGGGCAGCGGGTCGCCGACGTCTAGGTTCGCAATCTGGCCGGGCTGCAATTGCGCCCGCAGGTCGGGGTCTAGATAAAAGAGGACCGAGCCGACCCGCTCCCGCGAGAAGCATCATGCGTGAAGGCAATTCGCGCGTCTGATTGAAATGCATAGCCAGGTCTCGCGCCGAAAGCGCCTCGGCCGTCTGGGGAAAGGCGAGCCATAGCAACACGGCCATTTGGCAGCAGACCGTTGCGGTTGCCAGGCCCGCCGTCAGACGCGTGCGGCCGGCGGCGCCAAGCCCAGAGCGGCGCCAGCGAAGTGAGCCCCGCGCAAATCGCGACGGCCCACGCCGATGATGAAAACTGCGTCGGCACCGCGATCTGAGTTATGGCGAAGGTAGTCGGCAAGGCTATTGGACCGATCAGGCACGTAAGCCAAACGACGGCGGCTATCCATCGCCGGGCCGCGGCCGACACCGATCCGTCGGCCATTCGCACCCAGACGATCGCGGCCATGATCGCCACGGCTGGAAAGACAGGCCAGATATAGGTTATCAGTTTCGAGTGGGATGCCGTGAGAAACAGCGTGCAGCCGACGAACCAGCAGCCGAACAAAAGTACCGGACGGCGGCCGAGGTCGTCCGTAGTCGGCGGCACATTGCTGCGGCGCCGCTCGAGCGTATCGCGCAGTCAGCGCCGGCAGATAGCCGATCCAGGGAAGCCCTCCCACAAGCAAGATTGGGAGGTAATACCACCAGGGCGCGGCGCCGTGGGGTTGCGAGTTCGTCAGGAAGCCGAGCACATGGCGCGTCGAAAAAGTAGTAGCGGATGAAGCCGGGGCGCGCTTGTTCCACCGCGATGTACCAAGACGAACCGACGGCCGCAGCGATTAGCAGCGCCAGCCCGCCGCGAAGGCAGTGGACCCACTGAAGCCGTCGTGCAACGATAAGGTATCCGCCGTAGCCGATGCCCGTGAGCGCAATCCCGGCAAGTCCCTTCGTCAAGATGGCAAGGCCCAGCACGAATCCGGCGATTGCGGTCCATGCCCACGCGCTTGTAGTCCCGCGACCCGCAAGCGGGTGCCCCGGCGGTGATCCCGGATTCCGGCTAAAGCCGGCACTACAAGCGCAGCGATCCGCCTCCCAGAAACACAACAAAGCCAGGTTGACCGAAGGCACCAAGGCCACATCGTGCGCCGGCAATTGCACCAGCGCAAAGGCAGGACCATCGAGGCGTAGAACACGCCGGCGACGAGCCCTGTGCGGCGTCCCAGCGTCCGCCAAGCGATGGCCACCGTGGTTATCGTCCCCAGCAGCCCGAAGAGCAGGCCGGGCAATCGGACGGCCGCTTCGCTGCTGCCGAACAGTTTGAGCGACGCGGCAATTGCCCAAAAGTAAAGAATCGGCTTGTCGAGGAACGGCTCCTGCAACTGCCGCGGTACGATCCAGTCGCCGCGTTCCGCCATTTCCTGGGCAATCGAGGCATGAAGGCCCTCGTCCGGATCGACCAAGGGAACGCTTCGCGCCGCAAGCAATGGACAAACCAGCCCTAAAGCGGCCAATACGACGAGCCCCGCCAGGCTGGCCTTCCAATTGTCGTTCCTCATAGCGGCGACTCCAGGTATTCGACTTCAGTCGCGGGCGCCATCCCAGCAGAAAATCGTCTCAAGGCTGACCTTATGAGCACCACACGGGAAATGGCCCGATTACGGTCGGGACACTCGAACTGCGGGAGTGTAATCAAGGAACCGGGGTGGGAAAAAGGTCAATCTGGTCGGTCGCCCTTGTTTTCGGCGCTCTCCGCGACCGATTCCAGTACTCGTTCCCCTCTGTAGAGGTTATTCTGGCGTAGAAAACAGTGCCGCCCGGCTTTTCTATCGATCGAAGCATGCGCCCGCATGCCACGAACAAGGCCGTAGAGAGCCATGTTTTGCAACCGACCGCCTGTGGCCAGATCGCGTATTGGCCAAGGAGATCCCTCGCCGCCAGCGTGCCGAACACGAAGACCAGGAGAAGCGCAGCCGCAATGACCGGATCGCGGCGGCAGTATAACCAATAGGTCGCGGATGCCGTGATCGGCACTACCAGCGCACCGAAATGCTGTGAACTGCTCATCGGCGAAAGCAGGAGCATGGCGAAGACCACCATCCCTACTTGGGTCAACGCGATGAGACCTCGCTCGGGGGACTGTCCCGATTTCGGGCACCGCGCGAAGCGTGGTCGCAGCAAAAATGGGACTGTCCCCATTGCTACGCGCATCCGCCTGGGCCACGTACACCACGCCAGCCAACCGACCACCAGCAGCTCGAGCGCGAGCGTCAGCCGCTGCCGGCTCGCGTCGTGCAAGGGAAGCAGACACACGTTGATCACGCCGGCTCCAGGCTGAACAGGCGTGGAAAGTCGATAAATCGTCGCTGCAAGTCCTTGGTTGAGAATGTTCCAACTCGACCAAGCGCGGCAGCTTGCGCAGGGGCATCTACCTGGACTTTGGATACGAACTTGTCGTACCAATGAACGACCCAAAGATGCCCGTCCGGCGACGGAAAGAGCACGTCGGGCAGCAACGTAGCCGCGGCCAGCACACCAAAAAAGCACGCCACCGCACGATACCGTCTTTGCCAGCACAACAAGGGCAGAAACAAGAGCGGCGTTGCCTTGCATGCCGTGGCCAATCCGATGCACACTCCTGCCCAGCCGCCGCGCTCGCGCGCAAACGCATAGCCCGCCAGCACGACGAGGGCCAGCACGATCAGATCGTGCGACTTGTATTCCAGCGGGGAAATCAAAAACCGACCGGCCAGGACCGCTACCGTGAGCGCCAGCATCCAGTGGAGTCGGCGGTCGTTTTCCGCGCCGCGGGCGACGACCGGCCATATCATCCGCGCGATGAGAAAGACAATCACGCCCGCCAAGCAGAGATTGACAAACCACCACACGCGAGCCCGCGCGAAGGGCGGAAGCGGTGCCAGCGGCACGGTGGGCAAAACAAAGAACGGGGGGTAGGTGAACGCCGCGGTATCGTCCGTCCGGTAGATTTGCTGGCCGTGCAGAATCCGCTCGGCCGCCTTCATATAGACGGTCAATTCGCCCGGCTTGTCCGGACGCGATATGACCATCGCCAGCACAGCTGCGATCAGCAGGAGTACCGCAACCGTGCGTTTTCGCAAGCGAAATGTCAAACCCGCATCCATGACTGGGCCAGATTATTCAACATAGGGTGGAGCACGGAAATCGTTGCTGGATAATGCATTCCGCGAATCCGCTCAAACCGTCGTACGGCGTCGCGTCGCGGTTGACTACGTGCGAAACCCACCATCCGCGCGGTTCGCGCGGAGGATAGCAAAAAGATCCATGATGCCGCAAGAGCGCTCGCGCGGTGATGTTTTTCACACGGGGCGGTGGCCGCGACGCTTCAATTTCTCGCTATGGCGCCGACATTTTCCTTATGTGAAGTTGCCGGGAAGGTCAATCCTGCGCCAATATTTCCATTCAAGATCGAGAAAGCCTGCCGCTGCGGCTGATCAACTTCTATGTTTTCAGTTATCTATTTCTTCATCGGTGGCAATTGGGACCAGTAAAACCTCTGCTCCTTGCCGTCTAGTATCCAACGATTGGGCGAGCGGCTGTTGAACCAATCGAGCGGCTCACCCGTCGGCTGCGGCTTGCTGGCAATGGCCAAGGCTGCTTTGAGCGCCTGCTCCTGTTCGGGCGTCACCGAGTTGCGTTTGAACGATACAAATAGCGGCGTGCCGCTGCGTGCTAAGAGATCGAGCCATTGGCAATTCAACTCCCAGGGGATGGCGCCGGTTGTTGTTTGGCCGACGCAATCGGCATCTACGGCGTAGAAGGCGCCGTGTTGCGACATTCGGAAAGCAAGGGTGTTTACTCCCATCTTGCGTACTCGGTCCCATTCTCGCCCGCTGGTGTCATCGCCGATCCGGCTGGCCTCAAAGATGCCGGCCGAGAGGTGGCCGATAGTGTTGCACCCAATTACCACGGCATCGTCACCTGCCGCTTCATGGATGCACCGGTAATGGTCCACGATGATTTCAGCCGTGGTGCGGCTGCGGTCGGCAAATGCCCAGCCGTCGCCGGTAAACTCGCTGCCCATTTCTTTTCCCCAGCGTCCGCTAAGATCGAAGGTCGAATAGTCATGTTTGATCAGTTCGTATCTCCAACTGCGCAAACGCTTGACCGTTTCCAATACATACTTGCGCACTTCCGGCTGCGATGGATCGAGATAGGCGCGATCTCGTGCGAGTTTCCAATTGTCCGGCTGGCCGGGTTGAGCAATGAGCAGGCGCACCCAGATGCCGGGCTTTGCCCCAGCCTTGGTGATGTCCGCCGCCAGTGCCGCCATGTCGGGAAAGTGGACGTTACCGCGACTCCAATCGCCCTTGGCACCGCCGTTATGGGCTTGCCAGCCGTCGTCAATGACCATGTAGGGGCGGTTGCCGCCAGTCGGCGACAGGTGCGCGATAAAGGCCGCATCTTTGCGCACGCCGTCGGCAGTGATCTTTCCGTAATCGCAGTACCAGTTGTTAAACCCATATACCGGCTCCTTGGGCATGCGCGGGTGTGGGCACAAGAGACGGCAGAAGGCTCTGGCGGCGGCGAAGGGCGTTTCGCCAGCTTGGCCTCGGCGCGACACAATCGTGCAGACTTGCAAAGTGCGCTTGCCGAGTTGCACACCCTTGCCGCCACAACGCACATCCGCGAACAATGTCAGGCCATGATCGCCAAGTTTCCAACAACACAGGGCCGCCGGTAGCGTCCTAACCCCGTAGGCGTGGGTCCATTGGCCATTGCTCGCAAACAAATACCAAGGCATGGGACGGTTGGCATCAAGCCCTCTCCATGCCAGCTCCCCATAACTCCTTTCCCAGGCATCGCCCAGGTATTTCCATCCTCCCGCTTCCGGCACTCCCTGCCAATGCAGACGCACCTGTTTCACCGCTGCTTCGATCGCGGCGAGGCTCACGTGCAAGCCATCGGCGCGAACCGCGATGCCCACGCCCACTCCGTCACCGCTCCAGGTATCACCATCGTTCTTAAGGTCCACGACGCCGGTCTCGGTGACAACCGTCACTGCATCTGGCTGGCGGATAAGCTCGCGATAGCCATCCGTGGCGGGACCGGCCGCATGAGAATAGGCCGTGATCGCAGCCAGCGTAAGAAAAAAGACGATAGATCTTGCATTCATGGCAGGAATTCCATTTTCGATTTGCGTTGATTGCAGGACGCAGTTGGCGGCGCAGGCTAACCGTGTGGCTTTTGGCAGTCGCATGACTTCTCAGCCGCTATTATAGGGCTGCCGAACACCATGCCACAATGGTTGGGCTGATGGCCGGGGCAGGTCCATGTTCCGCTCCTGCAGGCCGGCGTCATCGGCCCAGCCAAGGTATTCTCGACTCCTTTCCGCCGCAAGGATCACCCGATAGCAAGCGCTTCTGGCTGGCTTGCCGCGGCAGCCGCGACAGTCGGCTGAGGAACACTGAGGCATGACAAGGGCTGGCAGAGCGTTGCCTGCGGGCCGTCGCCGGCAGTTACTGCCTGAGCCGCGGCATTCCGCTCGTAGAAGGTCGGCGGTTCGTAGGTCCAGCCGTGCGCGAGCCGCCTCTCCTCGCGCCACATCTTCCAACTCACGTACCGTCCTCCCAGGACGGCGTAGAGCCGCGATTTCAAGCCAAACTCGCTGTGCAAGTCCGCCAGAATCGCATCCATCTTCGCGCGCAGCATGGGATTATCGCGGTAGTAACGTCGCGCTGCTGCGACAACAGCCGGGTAGACGCTGGACAGGTCCCGAGCTTCCCAGGCAAAGCGGCGGCGAACGCGCGGATCCGGGTGGTTTTTGTACCGCTTCCAGCCGGCCAGCATCGTCCGCGCCATACGCACCACGCTCGGACCGTTGACCTCAAAGTCACGCTGAAAGGCGCGCACGATCAGTTCGGTCTCCAGGCCGTCGCGGATTTGCGGGTGCCGGTAATTGAAAAGCGACTGCCCGTGAACGTCGGCAAGCTGACATTCGTTCTCATCCTTCATCCGTCCCTGGGCCGAGAGTTCGGCGTGCAGCGGGGTGCCGGGCAGTGGCGTGTATAGCATGAACTGGTGAAAAACGGTGTCGTGGCTCACGGCCCGCTCGATCACCATATCGATGTTTTCCGGCGTGTGGTTCTCCAGGCCGATGATCGTCGAGCCGAGGACGCGCGTGCCGTGCGCCTGGAGGCGTCGAACCAGGCCCCGCGTGTCGGCGCCTTGCAGTTTCGCATATCGGCTGTCCTCGCCCTCCAGACCCAGCCAGACCCAGGTCAGCCCCAGCCGCACGAGCTGCTCGGTGCTGTAGGAGCTGAGCGCGCTGGCGGAACTGAAAAGGTAAAACGCCCAGGCCTTGTCGTGCCGCTCCATGAGTTCCAATAGCCGCAGCGCCCGCGCCCGATCCAGCAGGAAGTTCTCGTCCATCATAAAGAACGACTGGACCTTCAGGTTCGCCTCGAGCTGATGCATGATGTCGAACAATTCGTCGGCCGTCTCGTAGAAGCGAACCGACCGCCCCTTGCCGCCGAACATCGCCGACGTTGAGCAGAAGTTGCAACCCACGGGGCAACCGACCGACGGGATGACCGTTGCCGCCATGTCGTTCCGGTTTTCGGGAGCGGTTATGCCCGCGGCGCGTGTGCCGTGTCCGGAGATGATCTGCGGATGGCGGACTGGCCGCTCGGGATCATCGCCCAGGAAGGTGCGAAACCAGCGGACGCCCTCGCCGCGGACGATGTGGTCGGCGTCGATTCTCTCTGCGAGGTCAGGAATGTTTGCAATGTGCCCGCCAACGACGACTTTCGCCTCGGGAAGATGCTGGCGAACCAACTCGCACATCTTCTTGACTTTGAGAAAATTCGGCACGATACCGCTGATGCCGACGATGTCGTAGCGCCGGTTGCGAATCTCCTCGACAAAGCGGTCCAGGGTGGGATAGTCCAGCAGCGTACAGGGCGCATCAAGATTGGCCTGAATGAGCATCAATCCCCACGAGCGATGGAAGAGGCGCAGCGAAAACGGCCCTTGCACGCGGGTCACCTGGTTATGGTACAACTCCATCGGATTCCTGAGCCGGCTGCCATATTCGTCATCCTGGGCATAAGGTCCGAATACGCTGCTCAGCAGGATCTTGGGCCGATCTTCCCGACGACAGGTGCGCCGGGGCAATGCGGTGAAAAGTGCAGGCAGGTGGCTGGTCGATGAGTTGTTGATGACGGATGCTCTCAAGAATCAGGGGATGGGCCAACAAGGATATTCTATGACAGATCGAAGAGCGATCCATAATGGTTGAGCACTATCTGTGTAAAAGATTGGTAATACTTTACAAGCCAGCGGCGATGACGCGCATGGGAGTGCCAGAATGAGTGGCGCGAGGCAGAGCCATTTTGCGCATAGATTATGTTCGTTTTTCGTCGTTGTGCCGTTTGAATCTCACGGCCCTGGTTTTCCGACCAAAACATCCCGAGATCGCCATCTCGTAAATCAAAGTGCCGCATCGCCGTCAGGATCGACGTTTCCAACAACGAATACAAATGTGCCTTTGGCGGCATTCGCCTGATCTGAATCGCAACAATTCCACGAAAAATCAAGTGATCCTAAACCCCATCGGTTTGACAAACCGACGCAAACTCGTCAGCTTCCGCGGAACGCGACGTGTGCCCGGTTGCCGTCCAAAACGGGAAATCGGGATTTCGCAGCACTTGGCAGGCGCGTGCGCTGATTATTGAAGTGTCTCGCGGCGACCGCTCAAAAACCCTGGCGGCGGCCGGTTTCCCCAAAGTGTTATCTGGCAAGCACTTACGGCGACGGAGAACGGGTTCGACGCAAGTCGGGGGCGGGCGATTGCAATCATGAAATGCCGGCGTACAGCCTTTGCCCGCAATGGCTTAGGGACGTTTTGTACCGCGCTTATCAAAAAATAGTTGACAACACATGTAAACTGAGTCCGTTCTGAGTGGTTCCTGAGTCGAGTGCGACCAAAACAAACACCTGAAAACATCCGTTTACACAATGTTCGAAGCGCGAAGAAAAGTTTTGGCGGGATATGCACCGACGAACTCTCACCCCCGGACCCTCTCCCGGAAGGCGAGGGGAGCAATGGCTGAAGCTCCGGCTTTATACCCCGGCGCCAAGCTTCCGGCAGATGGCCTGGGCCATTTCGCGGGTACCGACGGCGGTGGGGTCGTTGCGATTGGGCTTCAGATCGTAGGTCACGTCGCGGCCTTCGGCGATCACCGCGGCCACCGCCCGTTCAAGCCGCTCGGCGGCGTGCGTTTCATGGAGATGCCGCAGCATAAGTGCGGCCGAGAGGATCAAGGCCGTGGGATTGACCTTGTTCATCCCCGCGTACTTCGGGGAGCTGCCGTGGGTGGCCTCGAAGATCGCGCCGTTGGTCCCGATGTTTGCCCCCGGCGCGACGCCCAAACCGCCGACCAGCCCGGCCGCCAGGTCGCTGAGAATGTCGCCGTAGAGGTTGGGCAGCACGAGCACGTCGTAAAGCTCCGGCTTCTGCACCAACTGCATGCACATGTTGTCCACGATGCGGTCCTCGAACTCGATGTCAAGGAACTCCTCGGCCACCTTCCGGGCGGTGGCCAAGAACAGGCCGTCGGTGTGCTTCATGATGTTGGCCTTGTGTACCGCGGTGACCTTCCTCCGCCCGTTGGCCTGGGCATACTCGAAGGCGTAGCGGACGATCCGCTCCGTGCCCATCACGCTGATCGGCTTGATCGAGATGCCGGTGGCGTTCGCGGGCGTCTTGATCTTCCTGTCCGCCGAGACCCGGTTGATGTACTCGATAAGCTCGACGGTCTTCGGGCTGCCGGACTCGAATTCGATGCCGGCATAAAGGTCCTCGGTGTTTTCACGGACGATCACCAGGTCGATCGGTACGCTGCTGAAGAAAGTGCGTACGCCCGGATAGGTCTTGCACGGGCGGACGCAAGCGAAGAGATCAAACTCCTGGCGAAGCTGCACGTTGACGCTGCGGAAGCCCTTGCCCACGGGCGTCGTGATGGGGGACTTCAAGGCACAGCGCGTGCGATGGATGCTGGCCAAAAGCTGCTCGGGCAGCGGCGTGCCGGTCCGCTCCATGACGTCGATCCCCGCTTCCTGCGGGTCCCAAGCGATCTTGACGCCCGTGGCATCGACGCACTTCTGTGCCGCCTCGGCCAGTTCAGGTCCAGTTCCGTCACCCAAAATCAAAGTCACGTCGTGAGCCATTTGCCACGGTTCTCCAAGAAATTGGCCGTATTGAGTAAGGCAACAGCGTAACAGTTGCGAGGCTATGCGTCAATTGGCGCGGGATTGACCGTTTTGGCGAGTGTTGTGCGTTCGAGAATGACTTGTCCCGAGGGGGCTTCTTATTTAGGATAAGTAGATGCCGACCGTCCTGCGTGTTGGGCCATTCCGGTTCTTTTTCTTCGCCGGTGACCGCGATGAACCTCCGCACATCCACGTGGAACGTGACGATTGCGAGGCGAAGTTCTGGCTTGATCCGGTCCGATTGGAACGCAGTCACGGTCTTCGTAGGAAAGATATCAACCGCGCTCGTAAGTTGATTGAAGAGCACGGCGAGCAATTGCTGGAGATTTGGAATGAGTTCTTCAACGGTTGAAACCCGAGAGGCATTGGCGATTGACGTTGCGATAACTGACGACACGCTGTCGGTTGAATTGTCGGACGGGCGCACAATTTCTGCGCCGCTCGATTGGTACCCGCGCCTGTCGCACGGTACGTCCCAGGAGCGCAGCTCCTGGCGGCTTATCGGGCGCGGATGGGCATTCATTGGCCGGCCGTCGATGAGGATATCAGCGTTGCCAACCTGTTGGCCGGTCAGCCGTCAGCGGAAAGCCAAACGTCGTTCAAGAAGTGGCTCGCGGGCCGGCCGAGCCCGGCTCGTCGGCGCAAGAGACAACCATAGGTTGAATAGAAGTGAATGCTGTTATGGGAAACGTTAATCGCAAGGCAACGGAAAGTGAAATGGCCCATGCCATGCAAGTCATTCGGGACGCTTTCCCCGACTATGAGCCGGTTTTCGGCGGGCATAGTTCCTACGGTGGACATCGTGCGCCGCGGGACCATACGATTTCGTTTCGACTGCAAGACCGGTGGGGTAAGTACCACTCCAACGTCATTTGGGTTAGCCCCGAACGTCTCGGCTCATTGACCGCCGCGAATGTCCGAGCAATGGTCAGGCAGCGCAATGGATCGGCCGCAAGAAAAGTGTCGAAGAAGCGACGGTAAGAGTCGGCACTCCTGGCTCTGCTCCCAGCGAATCGCAAGACACAGCGTCACACCTGCAACAGCAGCCTCGTCGGCTCCTCGATATACTCCTTGACGCGCACGGCAAATCCGACTGCCTCACGGCCATCGACGATGCGGTGGTCGTAGGTCAAGGCGATCCACATGATCGGGCGGATCACGATCTGGCCGTCGCGGACGACAGGCTTCTCCTCGATGCCGTGCAAGCCGAGGATGCCGCTCTGCGGCGGATTGAGGATCGGTGTGGAAAGCATCGAGCCGTAGACGCCGCCGTTGGTGATCGTGAACGTCCCGCCGGTCAACTCGTCGGGCTTCAACTGCCCCGATTTGGCGCGGCGCCGAAATCGGCGATGACCTGCTCGATCTCGGCGAAGCTCAGCAGCTCGGCATTGCGGATCACGGGCACGACCAGCCCCTTGCCGCCGCCGACCGCGATGCTGATGTCGTAGTAATTGCGATAGACGATGTTGCCGTCGCGAATCTCGGCGTTCAGTTCGGGGCAGGCCTTGAGCGACTCGACGACCGCCTTGACGAAGAACGACATGAAGCCGAGCTTGGCGTTGTAGCGTTCTTGAAAGCTCTCCTTGTATTGCTGCCGCATCTTGATAACCGCCGACATGTCGACTTCCTTGCAAGTCGTCAGCGAGGCGGTCGTGTTCTTCACCTCGACGAGGCGATCGGCAATCATCTTGCGGATGCGGCTCATCGGCACGATTTCTTCGCTCCGCGGGGCCGCGCCGTGCAAGGCCGAGACTTGGCCGGCCGACTTAACGTCCGACCGCATGAGCTGCGAACTGCCGGATTTCTGAGACGGCGTCGGCTGTGGCGGAGCAATAGGCGCGGCCTCCGGCGGCGGCGGAACGGGACGCACGACCGGGACCGTTGCGGAGGACGTTGGCGCCGTCGTCGATGGAGCCGCAGAAGGAGATGAAGCCGATGGAGCAGCAGTTGATGAAGCAGTGGCAGGCGCGGCCGGCGGCGGAGCAGGAGTCGGCGGAGTCGGCGCGGCGGATGGCTGCTGTGCGGCGGCCGGAGCTTCCGGCGCGGCTGCGGGCGGCGCGGCCGACGCGCCTTGCGGAGCGTCATCCAAATAAGCTATCACCGCGCCCACGGCTACCGTGTCGCCCGTGTTGTGAACGATTTGCGCGATCGTGCCCGCGAACGGCGCGGGCAGATCGACCGTCGCCTTATCGCTCTCGATTTCGACGAGGTTCTCGTCCTTGCCGACCGATTGGCCTTCGCTCTTCAGCCATCGGCCGATTTGAACTTCTTGAATCGATTCGCCTACCGAGGGAACCTTGATTTCTTGTCTCATGCTCGCCAACAATCTCCAAATAAGAAGCCACGGGCGGAACACCTACGGAACACGGATAGTGACAGACAGTCGCCGCTCAATTCAACTGAAAGAAGGAGCGTGCCGTGTATTCCACTATCATCATATCCGTGTTTATTCCGTGTTCAATCCGTGGCTGCCAAGTGTTCTATCAATGTTCACCAAACGCCCGCGCCAAAGTTCCTTCTGCTCCAATCGGTAGCAGCAGGCCGATCCGGTGGCCGGCGTGGCCGATTCGGGCCGAGCGACGTCCGTCAATGGGAACCGCCCGAAAAGCCGGTCGCCGAACTTCATTTTCAAGGTCAACCAGGCCGACATGTTCCGCGGCTCCTCTTGCACCCAGACGACCGGCGTTTCATCGGCGAACGATTCCAAAGCGGCCTTCAATTGCGATTGCGGCAGCGGGTGGTACTGTTCCAGGCGAATGATCGCCACGGACGGGTGGCGTTCGTTGCGCTCTTTCAGCAGCTCATAGTAGATCTTTCCGCTGCACAACAGCACGCGGCTGGGCTGGGCGGCGATGAAGTTCGGATCCGGGATCACGCGCTGAAATCGGCCGCGCGTCAGGTCTTCCAGCGTCGAAACGCATTCCGCATGCCGCAGCAGGCTCTTGGGCGTGAGCACCACCAGCGGCTTGCGCCAATGTCGGATCGCCTGCCGACGCAAGACGTGGAAATACTGCGCGGGCGTGCTCGGCACGACGACCTGCATGTTCTCGTCGGTGCCCAGCGCAAGAACCGCTCCACGCGGGCGCTGGAATGTTCCGGGCCCTGTCCCTCGAAACCGTGCGGCAGCAAGAGCACCAGGCCGCTGAGGTGCCGCCACTTCTCTTCGGCGCTGACGATGAACTGGTCGATGATCACTTGCGCCGCGTTGGCGAAATCGCCGAACTGCGCCTCCCAAAGCACCAGCGCGTCGGGATAGTCCAGGCTGTAGCCGTATTCAAAGCCCAGCACGCCCGCTTCGGACAGAGGGCTGTTGATGATCTCCACCGGCATCTGCTCGCCGGAGAGGTTCTTCAAGGGGTAGTAGGCGTGGCCGTCTTCGATATCGTAGAAGGCCGCGTGCCGCTGGCTGAAGGTGCCGCGGATCGAGTCCTGGCCGGTCAGGCGGATGCGGCAGCCGTCCATCGCCAAGGTTGCGTAGCGCCAAGGCCTCGGCCGCCGCCCAATCCAGCGGCTGCGCGCCGGCCGCCATCTGCCGCCGGGCTTCAAGCAGCCGCTTCAACTTGTGATGCAGATGGAAGCCTTCGGGCAACTCAGTGAGCCGTTGCAACATGGAACTCAGCGCCGGCTGAGGAATGCCGGTTTCCACGTCGTCGTCCAGCCTCTCGGGACCGCCGTGGTACCCCTTCCAGACGTCGCCCAATACTTTGGGCCGCGGCACGAAATCCTCGCGGCGGGCCAGCGACAAGGCATATTCCAGGTTCTCGCGGCGGCGGGCGGCGATTTCGTCGGCCTCGGCCTGCGTGATTTCGCCCAGCTTCAGCAGCTGTTCCAGGTACCCGTCGCGGACCGACTTGTGGTTTTCGATCCACTTGTACAGCAGCGGCTGGGTGAACGCCGGCTCGTCGCCTTCGTTGTGGCCCCAGCGGCGATAGCAGTACATGTCGATCACCACGTCGCGGCGGAACTCGCCGCGGAACTCCAGCGCCAAGTTGACCACCTGAGCCACCGCCTCGGGATCTTCGCCGTTGACGTGGAAAATCGGGATCTGCAGCATCTTCGCCACGTCGGTGGCGTAGATGGTCGAGCGGCCCTGCTCGGGCGGAGTGGTGAAGCCGATCTGGTTGTTGACCACGACGTGCAGCGTGCCGCCGGTGGTGTAGCCCGGCAGTTGGCTCAGGTTGAGCGTCTCCTGCACGATGCCTTCGCCGATGAAAGCCGCGTCGCCGTGGATCAGGATCGCCATGCTGTGCTCGTGCTGGAAGTCGGCCGCGCGGTCCTGCTTGGCGCGGGTCAGGCCGAGGGCCACGGGGTTGACGAACTCCAGGTGGCTCGGGTTGAAGCACAGCGACAGGTGGACCTTGTCGCCCGTCGAAGTCACGTCAGTCGTTGCTAGTAGCCCAGGTGATACTTCACGTCGCCGCCGCCGCGGTACAGTTCCGGGTCGATGTCCTCGAACTCGCGGAAGATGTCCTGGGCCGACTTGCCGATGATGTTGGCCAGCACGTTGAGCCGTCCGCGGTGGGCCATGCCAAGCACGATCGACTCGATGCCCTGCCCGGCCGCCTTCTCGATCGCCAGGTCCAACAGCGGAATCAGGCTTTCCGCGCCTTCCAGCGAAAAGCTCTTTGCGCCGACGAACTTGCGGCGAATGAACTCTTCGAAGATCACGGCATCGGTCAACCGCGTGAGGATGCGGACCTGCTCGTCGCGGGAAAGCTTCAGGCGGTTCTGCGTTTCCTCCATCGCGGTCTTGAAGCCATTCCCGGACTTCGAGGTCGTCGATGTGCATGAACTGCGCGCCGATGGCGCCGCAATACGTGTTGCGCAGCCGCTCCATGATGTCGCGAAGCGTTTGCGCGTTCGACCCGGCCAGCGAATACGTCGAAAAACGGCGATCGAGGTCGGCATCCGAAAGGCCCCAGAACTCCGGTTCCAGTTCGGGGGGCATTGGCCGCGGAATGCCCAGCGGATCGACCTTGGCAATCAAGTGCCCGCGAACGCGATAATTGCGGATCAAGAGGTCAACGTATTCCTGCTTGCGGGTGAAGTTGTGCAGTTCGCGAGTGGTGCGGCCAATAACGGCAGCCGCCGCCGCTTGTTCCCCATTGACTGCTTGCTCACTCTCGGGGATTACAACCAATGCATTGGCGTTGCCATACGTTGGTGCCGACGTGCCGCCGATATTCGCGCCGTTCGTCGCGCCGTTGGATCCGGCCGCTACCGACGGCACCGAGATCGGCGCGATCGAGTGAGAAACCAATCCGTTGGGCTCCGGCCCGGACGGAGCGATCGCCGCCGCTCCGTCTCCACCGCGCGCGAGTACGCAGCGAGCGATTGCGCCGGGCGTGTGCTTGCGGCTTGTTGCGTTGTACTTGGCCCGTTTTGTAGCGAACGGAAATAGCTCTGCCACTCGACCGGCACCTGGCTCGCATCACCTTGGTACAAAGCAAAGAGTTGTTCGACATAATCCGAGCTTAAGACCCCAAAGTCCATGCCCGGAACGGCTGCCACGGCTGACTCAGATGACGTGCTCACGAATCCATCCCCATGAAAACCATAAGTGAAGGGGCTAATATGCTTTTCGCGCATTACTAAATGATACGACCGGGAAGCGGGAAAGGGAAAAAGCGGAATTATAACAGGGAAATCCGCGAAGCGTGAGGGTATACCCTATTTGCCTTGCCTAATCCACCGCAAAATTCGTCTCACGCCCATGTTCCTGGCCCAAGCAACGAGAGGAAACCCTTCTAGTTGACAGCAAATAGCGACCGATCTAGCCTCGATTTTAATTACAGCCGCCGCTGCCGCAAACTAGCGCATCCTCCGGCTTCAACGTCAATAATGATAAAAAGGGTGGCACATCCATACCGTGGATGGCCAAGAAGCGATTTGCCTTGCACGGATCGCCCACCCTTACGCCTACCCCAACTGTGAGGGGCTCAGGGCAGCCCGCGTTTCGCAAAGGAGACGACCATGACCGGAACGCGATATGTCGATTATCGACCGTTGCTTGCAGGTCGCACCGGCTGTGCGATTAGCGTATTCTGAACTCTTCAAAACCTCAGGTTTTTTGGTTAGGGACGCGTACCATGACAGATTCCTATTATTATCAGGACAATAGCGGTCAAATTGTCGGCCCGCTCACTCCCCAGGCCCTGAAGCAACTTGCCAACCAGGGCGTCGTCAACGAGAACACCCTCGTCCGCAAGGGCGAGCAAGGGGCATGGTATCTTGCCAGTACCATTGCTGGGCTGCTTCCTTCCCGCCCCGCCGGATCGGAACGGTTCTACATGCCGGAAAAGGACCCGGCGGAGCGAGCGCGGCAGGCTTTTCAGAAGGCCGAAGAGCACGCCGATAAAGTGGCCGCGAAGCTGTGGTTCCTCGACTTGAAGTTCGCGCGTTTCTTCACGCCAAAACTGGCCGGCGCTCTGGGCGATCTTTTTGTGTCTCATAACGATCGAGTTCTTCATCTCATTTTTCGGGTCGCTCGCGCTCTTGCCCAGCCATCCGTTCGCGTCACTAAGCGCAATGCTGCTCGCGCTCGTCGGGCTGGTCTTCGGCGTCGTCTGTAGCCGCGTCGTGCTGGAGTTCCTCTTGGTGATGTTCCGCATCGCCGAACGCCTGGAGAATCTCAAGTACCTGGAGCACCTCACGCGCTTGGATGGGGGCGGCAAATAGGCCGACATCCCCTCTTCCGCAGCCAAAGTAGACAAAGTAGACAAAAGTAGGCGCTTTTTCGGCTTTTTGCACGTCTTCTGGGTGTGAGGAAAGCGGCATATAGCGGGGAGCATAGAGCAAGGAGCGGGGAGCGAGACGCACGATGGTTCCCCTCACCCATCGGGACAGGGTAGGGTGAGGGCGTGGCTTCGGTTGTCTGGCTTCTGATTCCTTTCCGCTGCTTCTCGCTACTCTCTCATTGCTCACCGCTCATCCGTTCCTGCACCGCCCCTTCGTCGTTTTGCTCCTGGTGCATCGTGCTTACTGTTGATATAACACGTTGTCATCAAAAGCTTTGCGGCCTGCACCACCCGCCGCACCAGCGACCCACTGGTGGAGGGGGTGGTGCGGCAAGCGGCGGCACCGTCGCCCCTATCCGTCCTGGAGAGGGCTGAACTGAGGGTGGTCGGGCCTTTGTGAACCAGCATCCGTAACGTCGCGTTTACATATCTTCCTTTCGCCAATCTTCCTTTCGGCCCCGCTGCTGCCGTACAGGGCGTGCAGGGCTGTCGAAACGCGGGAGAGGCAGTAGTCAACACCTATAAACACCATTGTTCGTCGGAAGTTCCGCAGATTATTCCCGCAGTCGGGGCGGATTTCTTCGGCACCATGTCCCACACCGTTTTTGGCCAAACACGAAGGAAGGGGTAGGTAACACCGGCGTTCCCGTTGCGGTTCGGCAATTGCCGTCGTCCCTTGCGGCAGGTACGGTCGGGAATGTTGCGCTGATATACTCAGTGCCTCTATGGGCCACACACGCAACTTTGAGATTGTCACTAACTGAGTGCTTTACCCGGTCGAAGGGCATGAGTAGAATGGCACTCTCGCGGTTTGCCGTGACTCCTCAGCGCCTGGGGTCGAAGGCGTACTCCGCTTGCAGAGCCAATTGACCGCCCAACTCAATTAGGAGAGAAATCTTGTTTTCTACCCGGAACCGATCAAGCGTCCGTCTTATTTTACTATCGTCGGTAGTCGCATCGACCGCGCTCCTGCTCTTGCCAAGCTTGGCCTACGCGACGGTCTATGGCTGGAACTGGATCGGCGGGGCGGATAGTAACTTCCAAAACAGTGCTAACTGGTTCGCGAGCGACCAATTAAATGGTGCGCCGGCGGGCCTACCGGTATCTTCCGGACCGATAGCTTCACTTGTAAACAACACTTTCCAAAATTGGATTCTCCCGAACAATTCCAATCCGACGCTTACGGGCGCCTTCACCTCGCCAGATCTTGCGATGGATTCTTATGACGCTACAAACACTCTGACCGTTTCAAATAGCGCCGTCTATTCGGTGACAGGTCAAGCCGTGATTGGTTGCACTTGGGCGGCCTTGACTCATCAATTGGACCAATCTTGGGGTGAGCCGTCCTTTCCCGGTACTCCCGCATCTTATCCACTCTCGGGGCCGGTCGTGCCCGCGTCACTGGTCCTGACAGGCGGAGCGACTATGAACTGCGGTAGCCTCTATGTCGGCTACGATAGTGCCGGAATCCTTTCGCTGTCCGGAAGTTCGACCGTAAAAGGGACTGTGGTTCTCGGCAATATGGCGGGCTCAACCGGTGTTCTGAACATCGCCGACAACAGTTCCGTCAGTTCGCTGTCTGCGGCCGTCGCGGCTGGCAGCGCAGGTACGCTCAACGTTGCGGCGAACGCCCAAATTCAAACTCCCTTTTCAATAAGTGTCGGCGCTGGCACGTTCACGCTGAACAATTCCGGCGCACTATCGGTTAGCTACCTCAATACTTCGGGAGGAACCGTAATTGTCAATAACCTTAGCGGCGGATCGCTAGCGGTTAACGCCACGATCAGCAACTTGACGAACGCTGGGTCGCTGAGCTTCTCGGGTTACAACTACAATGGCGGCGGTCTCAACATTCAAGGCCAGATCGTGAACAGCGGCTTGATGCAATCGGCCGGAAGCAGCACGACCAATTCGCTGTGGGTTCCGGCTAATCAGACGGCCACGCTCACCGGCAGCGGACAGGTTCTCCTCAACGGCGGCTACATCAACTATATGTATAACGGCACGGCCGGGACGTTGACCAACCAAGACAACCTCATTCACGGTTGGGGCTACATCCAGTGAGGCAGCGTCTTCAACAACAGCACGATCGCCGCCGATTCCAGCGGGCATATACTGTACCTCTATTCCAGCCAAACCAACAACGGAACCTATCTGGCAGAGAACGGCGGGATGCTTCAAGTCTCCGGCAACGGGAGCAACAACGGCGCAATTACGGCGACGAGCGGTGGAACCGCGACCATATCTGGAGCGTCACTTCAAAACAACGGCTCGATTTCGGCCAGCGGCAGCGGTTCGATGTTTCAACTGACTGGGGGCGCCACGATTACAGGCGGGACGTTGAGCGGACCGGGCTTGGCCTCGGGCGCTACGATCGCGAGCCTGACGAACGCCGGATCACTAACCTTCTCGGGCTACAACTACAACGGCGCCGGCCTCGGCATTCAGGGCCAAATCGTGAACAGCGGCTTGATGCAGTCGGCCGGAAGCAGCACGACCAATTCGCTGTGGGTTCCGGCTGGTCAGATGGCCACGCTCTCGGGCAGCGGACAGGTTCTTCTCAACGGCGGCTACATCAACTATACGTATAATGGCACGGCCGGCATTCTGACCAACCAAGACAACCTCATTCACGGCTGGGGCTACATCCAGGGAGGCAGCGTCTTCAACAACAGCACGATCGCCGCCGATTCCAGCGGGCATACACTGTACCTCTATTCCAGCCAAACCAACAACGGAACCTATCTGGCAGAGAACGGCGGCACTCTCAACATTGCCGGTTCCCTTGTGCAAATCAGCGGCGGGACCCTGGCCGGCGGTACGTGGATCGCGCGTGGCGGCTCGCGCTTGCTCGTTAGTTCTGGCGGCAGCATCACGACAAATCAGGCCGCAGTGGTGTTGGACGGTGCAGGATCGGCTTTCCCGAATATCAATGCGCTGGCCAGCAACCAGGGGAGATTCGCGATCCTGGACGGACAAAGCTTTTCGACTACTGGAAGCCTTGTAAACGCGGGGACAGTCAACGTCGATGCGGTGAGCGGCCTCACGGTTGCCGGCCCTTATTCGGCACTTCCGAGCTCGCTGACTACGATTGACGGAAACTTGGTGTTCGCCGGGACCGCGAACTTGCAAGGCTTGCTGCAAGGTTCAGGATCCGCACAAGGGAGCGTCAACATCTCGGCGGGCGGAGGCATCGCGCCGGGAAGGATCGCCGCGGTCGGGACATTTTCGGTCGCGGGGAATCTGGCGTTTGCCAGCGGTTCGAGTTTGGATATTGATATCAACGAAACGGCGAACAGTCTTCTCTCGGTAGGCGGATCGCTTTCGTTCGGCGGTGCGGCGACTCTGGCGATCGCAGCGAGCGGTCCGCTCGGCGGCAGCTACACGCTGGCAGCGTTTGGACATACGAATGCGCAACCGAGCAGTTTCTCGGTTGTCGGCGCGCCGTCGGGCTATGGCCTAGAGATCGGAGCGAACAATCTAGCGCTTGTGGCGGCGAGTTGGGCGTCGGCCGCCAGCGGAAGCTGGAACGACAGCACGAAGTGGAGCTTTGGCAGTGTGCCCAGCGGCGCGGGGATTTTGGCCACCGTAGGCGCTGCTACGAGCATGCCTCTGACGATTACCCTCGACGGCCAGCAGACGCTGGGCACGCTCGATTTCACGAATACGGCCGGCAATACGACCGGGTATAATTTGGCCGCCGGAAGTTCGGGCAGCCTTGTCCTGGACAATCTTGGCGGGGGAGCACAAATCGTAGTTTCTGGTGGGCGCCAGACCATTTCGGCCAACGTGACTCTCAACGACAGTTTAACCGTCGCGCCGAGCGCAGGAACCACGTTAAGGATTTCAGGCGACATTGGCGACGGCGGACTCGGAAAACTCCTGCTGCTCAATGGACCGGGAACGCTTGAGCTTAGCGGTACCGGCACCTACACTGGCGGAACGACGGTCGAACGGGGCACGTTAATCGTGACAAATGAAACAGCTATCGAAAACGGGACCAATCTGTACGTCGGTTCAGGGCTGACGGTCTTCGGCACCGTCGTTCCCGCCGAGGCCGCGAGGCCGGCGCTCACCGCCGTTCCGGAACCCGGAACGCTCGCGCTCTTGGCCGCCATGGCAACATTTGTGCTACTTCCTCGTCGGAGGATGCGCTAACCAGGCGAGGGTGATGTCGGTCACATCGGGGCCGGCGAGGTCGGAGTCAAGCCCACAATTCGCGTTGTTCCGTCGCAGCAATTGATGTCGCCCGACAGCTTTGACGACTCTGAGAACGGCAGATTGAAGAGCATCGGCGCAACCGTTCCGGCCGCGGGAAAGACGAATGGCCGGGCCGTTGGCCCTGAGGCTCACTGCGGCTGACGCGTTTTTTCCAGGGCGGCGCCCTTCGCTGGAATAACCGACGCCCCTTCGGGACTCGATGCCTACCTCGCCAATGCAAGCTCATTTATTCCCGCCTGGGCCACGCAGGTTGGCGCTGGCGCGAGGCGCGGCGTCCGCCACTGCACCTTTTCCAGCCGTGCGGCATAGTCCGCAAGCGATTCGACCACGATCTCAGGACCAAAAGCGTAGCGCTTGAGATCCTCCTCGCGGGTGCCGCCGCTGAGGACGAGGACCGAATGGTAGCCCATCTGCACCGCGCCGAGAATGTCGGTGTCCATCGTGTCGCCGATCACCGTCGTCTCGTCGGTCCGCAGGCCAAGCTCCTTCCGGGCGTCGCGCATCATCACCGGGCTGGGCTTGCCGACGCTGAACGCCTTCAGCCCGGTGGCCGTTTCGAGCATGGCCACCATCGCCCCGCAGCCGGGTCGTACGCTGTTTTCAATCGGGCAATTGGGGTCGAGATTCGTGGCGATCAACTTCGCCCCGCGAACGATCATCCGCACGGCCGCGTCCACCTGCTCCAGGTTGAACGTGCGGCCCTCGCCGACCACGACGTAGTCTGGATCGGTGTCCACGACCGAGTAACCGTTGAGGTGCAGCGCGGTGAGCAGACCGCCTTCGCCGATCACGAACGCGGTGCCGCCTGGCTTCTGATTGGCGAGGAACCGCGCGGTGGCCATGGCGCTTGTGAATACGTGCTCCTCTTCCACATCGATGCCCAAGCGGCCGAGCTTCGTCACCACGTCGCGGCGCGTCCGTTGGCTGTTGTTGGTCAACAATCGAAACGGAATGTTCTTCGCCCGCAACTGCTGAATGAAATAATCGGAACCGGGTATCAGTTGTTTGCCCCGGTACAAAACGCCATCCATGTCGATAAGATAACCATGCTTCATCATTGAGTCTCCTTTGCTGGCCACCATAGCCGAACGCTGAATGATACACAAGTCGAAATCGCGCGGCCACCACACCTGAGAGGGCTTTCCAGCGCAAAGCGTGACCATTCTTCGCGCAGTATGGAAGCAATTGTCAAGTTGCTGCACAGAAGCGCGGCAGCGCGACAAGCTTTGTTCCATTGATATTATTTGTTCGCTAAAAAAAGATTTTTATTTTGCGGAGAGTTGAGGTACTCGGCGATCGGGAATTCATGACGCGATAGCAAACGCTGATTGAATTCTTGATCCTATGCAGTGGGTATCTAGCAAGATGAAACCCAAAGTGCAAGAGATCCATGAACGTTTAGCCGCGGAGCGGCGGCGGTAAATAACCAGGGGCGCAAGCCCCTGGAAACGATGCTAAGACTCGTGGAAGCCGCGGAGCGGCGACAGAAGCTCTTTCGCCCTTCCAGGGCTTCTCCACTTAAGACTGAGATCGATCCAGGGGCTCGCGCCCCTGGTTATTGCCTTCCGTCCCTCCGGGACTACGTTCGTCTCCATTCGTCGTTCTTCCGCACGTTGCCACACTTCTAGCCGTCAGGCCGGTTTTCTGGTAGATTAGAATAGGGTGAATTGTACGCTAGGCCCGCGTGAATCCCCACCGGAAGGGGCGAGATCGAATAGCATGGCCGTTGCCACCGTGGACGAATACCTGTCGGCGCTGGAAAAAAGCAAGCTGTTGGCCTCCGAACAGCTTGCCAAGGCCCAGAATCTAGCCGGCTCGACCTCCGACGCCACAACGTTTGCCCGGGCGCTGGCCCGCGAAAACCTCGTCAGCCGCTGGCAGGCCAGCACGCTGCTTGACCTTGGCCCGCGGGCAAAGCTCCGCATGGGCAAGTACAAGCTCATCAGCCCGCTCGGCAAAGGCGGCATGGGCAAGGTCTTCCTTGCCGAGCACGTGACGATGAACCGCCGCGTAGCCCTGAAGATCGTGCCTCGCTCGATCGACAAGGACCCCGCATCGCTGGACCGCTTCTTCGCCGAGGCGCGGGCGATCGCTGTGCTGGACCATCCCAACATCGTCCAGGCCTATAGCGTCGATAATGAAATGGACCGCTATTTCATTGTCATGGAATATGTCGACGGCAAGGACTTGCAGCGGATGGTGGAAGCCGGCGGCCCGTTGGAGTTCGATCGCGCGGCCAACTACATTCGTCAGGCGGCAGAAGGACTGGCCCACGCCGCACGCCCGCAACCTGGTGCATTGCGACATCAAGCCCTCGAACCTGCTGGTGAACAACCATGACGTGGTCAAGATTCTCGACCTTGGCTTGGCGCGGCTTAATCAGAGCGACGAACCTCGCGGCGATAGTGCGATTGTTCTTGGCACGGTCGATTACATGTCGCCGGAGCAAGGGGTGGGAGGGTCCGACTTCGATCATCGCGCCGACATCTATTCGCTCGGCTGTACGCTTTATTTCCTGCTCACCGGCCATCCGCCGTTTCCGGAAGGCACGCTCCTCCAGCGGATCGCCAAGCACCAAACACAAGAGCCTCGCGATATTCTCGCGGAACGGCCCGGCACGCCGGCAAAACTGGTAGAAATCTGCCGACGCATGATGGCCAAGCAGCCGGGCGACCGCTACCAGTCGATGCACGAGGTGAGCGCGGCGCTCGCACCGCTCTTGGGCGGAAGTGGCAAAACATCGCTGCCGGCGCCGCGGGCGGTAAAAGCGATCGAAGAAGTGCCCGCCAACGGAAACGGCGCGGCGGAAGATTGGCTCACCGCGATTACCGCCCAACCCGGATTGCCGGCGAGCTCAGGCAGCGGCAGTTCGCCATCCAACAAGGCAAACGCTGCCCGTAGTCCGGGCAAGTCGGGCAAGCAAGTTGGGCCCGCGCAATTGGCCGGAGGTCGTGCTGCCGCGACCGGCGGATTCGGCAAGTTGCTTCAGGAAGCGCTCGCCTGGTTCAATACGCCGCTGCGAAAGATCCTCGGCGCCGTCGGGGCGGCTTTGGTATTGGCTGTGATCGCCACGTTGGCCTCGCTGCCGTTTTTGCTGGCGCAGCAGCCTCCGTCGGCAACCCCGCCACGATCGGCCAGTGTGGCCGACAAGCCTAAGACGCTCGAAGAGGAAGTGGCCCGGCCGAACGACTTGTCGCCGGCACATAAGCCGACGCCTTCCCTGACGCCTGAGCATGGTCCGCCGTCGATTGCCAAAGCCGGCCCGGCGGTTCCCCCGCCCGCGCCAAAGCCCGAGATTAAACCGGTGCCGCCGAGCCCTGCCAAGCCGCCCGCGCCCGAAGTCGCGATTGCACCAGCGCCTCGCGATAAAGTGAACCCCGCAGTGCCGCCGGTTGTGGCTGCAAAGGAAGTCGCGCTTGACGGACTCCTCGCCGCGGTTGATTTGCCGCCGATGAAGGACATCGCCGTCGCCGTTTCGCTCGGCAAGGTCGAATCCGAGCCAAAACCGGACCTCGCCGTCCAGTTGCTCGGCGGCGAGACGATTGCCAAAGGCAACCCAAAGTTCGACGTGATGAAAGACGGCGACGCGCTGTCGTGGTCGGTGCGGATGACCGAGAAGAACAAAGACGACGCCAAGATCGCGCGGGTCTTTCTCGAATCCGGCGAATGCAAAATCCAGTGGATTGACGACGCCCGCGATCGGGCCTCGCTCGTGCGCTCTGCGGCCTGCAATTCACTTCCGGCAGAAATAAACACGTTACAGTGTTGACCGCGCCCAAGCTAGTGCCGCCGCTGGTTCTGGACCTCGACGCGCCGGTCAATCGATCGCGGCGGCTCAATCGCGACTTCGCGCTGCCCGACTCGAGCCTGCTCCGCATGAGAATCCTCCCGCTCGATAATTCGATGCCGAAATACGATGTCAAAGTGGCCGACAAGGGCCACGCCATCCACGGGCGAGGCAGGACGCCGGAATTGACCGCGGGCGACACCATTGCGGCAAAAGGCCGCGCCGTGCTGATTTTGGAAAAGGTACAGACGCCCCAGGTGACCTGCCCAATCGCCTTCGACATCCGCGGGAAAGATGTTTCCTTGGACGTGCAGGCGGCTACGGAAATATCGGGCGAGACGTTTCAATTCAATTCCAGCGTGGTTCAACTCCGCGCCGCGCGGGTCAACGGCTTCATCATGGCGAGCGAGAGCCCTCAAGGAAAGAACTCCCGCAATCCGCCCACACCGCAGATGATCCAAGCCGCCAAGACCGCGAGCGCGGACTTCAAGGCCCTGGAAACGCTGATGGGCGAGTTGCACCAACAGCTCGCGATCCCATTTTGCATCTATGTCGCGGCCGGCGCGGCGGACGACAACACGGCCCCCAAGGTGGTCCTATTCCAAAGCGCCGCCGAAGACGCCGCCAGACCAAAAAAGAACCGGAAGGGCCGCGACGGGGTGGCACGTCCCTGAGCTTGCGAAGGGCGTAATTACGTGGTTCGCTGCACTATAGAGGCTGGCCGGACGCGACACTGAATTGGCCAACCGATTTTGTACGGACGTTAAAGTGACTTTCATCCTCCTACTCGTGATTCCATTGGTCGCCCAGGCTAACGCCCCATCCTCTTCGGATGCTCGCGCGGCCCATCCCGCGGCTACCTCCGCGCAGCACTGGACCGACCAACTCGCGGCCGCCGATTTCCGCGACCGCTGGTACGCCGCCTACATGCTCGGCGCTCTCGGTCCCGATGCGGCCTCAGCAGTGCCGGCATTGCACAAGGTCCTCGAAAAGAAGGTGGAACATGAGTACGTCCGTGGCATGGCCGCCTGGGCGCTCGGCCGCATCGGCCCTGCCGCCGAGCCCGAAATTCCGCTCTTGGCCGACACGATGCACTCCCGCGGGCACTTGGCGGTCCGCCGCGCGTCGGTGGAATCGCTCGGCAATTTCGCCGCGACGGCAAAGCCGGTTGTGCCCGAACTCGTCAAACTCCTGGCCGACGACGACGCCACGACGCGGGTCAACACGGCCGTCGCCTTGTGGAAGATCGACCGCCATCCCAAGGCCGTGCCGGCGCTCTTGGAAATGCTGCGGAACGGAGCTTCGCCGGAGCCGTACCTTGCAGCGACGGCGTTGGGCCAGATGCAGCCGGAGGCCGCGGCCGTCGCGCCCGGCTTGATCGCCGCCTTGCACTCCTCCGACGGCGACGTCCGCCGCGCCGCCGCCCGTTCGCTGGGCCAACTCGGCAAGGCCGCCTTCCCCGCGCTGGGCCAGGCGAAGGCCCTCGAAGACCCCGATCCGGAAGCCCGGCGGCTGGTCATCGAGGCCCTCGCTTGGATGGGCCCGCAGGCGGTGAACCCACTCATTGCCGCCTTGAAAGATAAGAGCGCCGAAGTCCGCCGCGCCGCCGCGCGGGCGCTGGGCAACCTCGGCGCGGATGCCCATTCGGCCCTGCCCGCGCTGGAGGCCGCTGTCAGCGACCCGGACGAGACCGTCCGCGACGCTGGATTCAAGGCGCGGCGGAGAATCAGCGGGGAGTGACAGCCGCTTTTGAGGCGGGCATTTCACGGCATCCATAACCGCTGAATCGGTACGAATCGGCGAACCGGCGGCACTACGCGTCTGGGTGGACCAATGTGTCATCACGGATTGCTCGTCGGAAAAACCGTATTGTCCGTGATATCCTGCCGACAACCGAGCCTTTAGTCACAGCGACGGGTTGACCCCGACTGGCCACTGACAACGACTCCGCTCCATGCAGTTGCCTGGCAGATAAAATGAAAAAGATTCTGTACATCTTTGTAGCGTGCAGCGTTGCGTGCGCGGTATCATCGTGTTCGAAAATGAGCCCCGACGAGTACTATATACGACAGACGATACCAGTTGAGATTCAGCACGGAAAACCAGTCACTATCGAGATTAGCGCGAGCGGCAACGGACTGAATAATGTTGGGATTCGATGTCCGCCTGAAATCTGGGACGCTCTGCGGAAAGGCACGAAAGTTGTCGAAGTGCGGCTAGTTTCTTCTGATAAGCCGGAAACCGAAATAGGGGGAATTGTCCCTCGCGGCGCTGGAACTGAATTCCTCGGACACATGCCAGACGTGCACTATCTTTTCTGCATCCACGGGGAGCACGGTGCCAAAGCGACGGTCGAAGTCACCTTTCCGAACGGATCGAATGCGGCAACGAAGGCAGAAATAATCGTCTGCAAAACACCCATCGACACTGAGCCGGGCGGGGACCTGTAGCAGTTCAGCTAAAGTCGGAGGTCACGACTCGGATGCCAATTCGGTCAGTCCGGCGCATTTGACTTTGAAGTTCAAATGTGCCGCTCTGACTCCGCCAGCAGACGCGGGGAACATCATCGGGAACTCTAACTCGCGCCTTCGCCTTGAATACGCGTCGTCGGGAAAAAACAAACTGCTCTTGCCGACGCATAATAAGAACCTAACACCGTGGCGGTCCGGAGGCAATGCCGCAAGCTGAACGTGTGAGGCACGATTCTATGGATGCTGCGGCGCTTTTACACAAGCTTGAAGCGCTAGCGACGGGCCATGTTTTCCCGCTCGCTTGCGCGTTGGGCTTGGCGTGAACCGCAGGTGTTGTTAGCTAAGTCTCAAACGGTGCGATTTTAACAGAAAGGAGATTCTGATGAAATCTAATCCTACCCGAGCGGGTCCAAGCCCGTTTGGAAAGCTTCACCCGAACTTGGCGCAAGCCAGGGTATGCAGCCAGCGTCGGAAGGCAACAACCGGCGACGGAGGGGCCAAGTGAAGTCAGTCCGGGAGGCGTCACGTTTCGGCTCGGATGGTGGGCCAAGCTCCCAAGCCTGTGGAAGCCCTGGGGAATAATCCTCCTTCTGCCGTCGGTACTTGGTTACGACGTGCAGCCCATCAGAGTGATTGGTGGAGTCGCCTGGACACAAAGGCCAACGACATTGACCGGTGAGAGTCCTACTTCGTCCGCCGCGAAGGCATCGGCCCCGCCGCGGTAACGCCCCTCCATAAGTCCACGACGAAAGGAGCGGCGGATGCGATGGAACGGGAAAGGCGCCTGGCCTCTCTCGTGAAAGGACGACAGCTTTTCCGGAGTAGTCCCGGCAACGCGCGAGCGGGACCGGGATGAAAGGAAGAACCGTTGTGAAAGTAGTGACAAACCGCCCCAGACAGGGAGGAAGTTAGTCCGGCGATTGGGACCGCACGACGGTCCGCCTGTTCCTCTTTCAGGAAACCCGCCAAGACTAAGAAACGCCTTCAAACGCTGGCCGCGAGATGTCATTCGACCGAACGATCCCACAGGATCAGCAGAAAGGAAAGGACGTGGCAAAAGGAAAGATCAAAGTTCACAGCCTGACAGGAAGGATTACTCCCAAGCTGGCGTACGAAGCTTGGCGTGCCGTACGGCGGAATCGCGGTGCGGCGGGAATCGACAAGGTCAGCATCCAGATGTTCGAAAGACAACTGGAAGCCAACCTCGACCGGTTATTGCGGGAACTGAAAGGGGGCGCTTTCGTGCCTCTGCCCGCGCGGCGGGTCTACATTCCCAAAGACGCCAAGCAAACGAAGTTTCGCCCGCTGGGAATCCCGGCAGTCCGAGATCGGGTCGCTCAAGAGGTGCTTCGGCGTCTGTTGAGTCCGCTCTTCGAGGCAAGGTTTCACGATCAGTCCTACGGTTTCCGGCCAGGACGAAGCTGCCATCAAGCGGTGGAGAAGGTCTTGGAGTTGGGACGGCAAGGGTACCGCTGGGTGCTCGACGCCGACATTTCCGGCTTCTTCGACAATCTCTCCCACCGAGCCATGATGCGTGAGCTGTCCGAGGTGGTGGCCGACGGGAACATCTTGCGGATGGTGGAGAAGTTTCTCAGGGCCGGAGTGATGGAGGACGGCAAGTTTCAGCCGACGCGAGTCGGCACGCCCCAAGGCGGGGTAGCCTCTCCGCTTTTGGCCAACATCGCTCTGAACGTGCTCGACTGGCATCTCCAGAAGCACGGCTACCGCTTCGTGCGGTATGCCGACGACTTCGTAGTGCTCTGCCGCACCGAGCAGGAGGCGAAAGAGGCCCTAAGCTTGGTACAGCAACTCCTCACGGAGCGTCTCGGACTCACTTTGAGCGCCGAGAAGACGAAGATCACGAGGTTCCATGAAGGGTTCACCTTTCTGGGCTTCGACATCAAGTCGCGTTTCGTGCGGATGCGAGCCAAGTCGGTGGAGAACTTCAAAACGAAAGTCCGCGTGCTGACCCGACGACACCACAACCTGGACGCCGCGTTGATCGAGAAGCTGAACCGCGTCATCCGCGGCACGGCGAATTATTTCGCCACGCCGTGGTCCCACTGCGGCGATGCATACCGCAGCCTGGACCGGTGGATACGTATGCGACTGCGGTGCATAAAACTCAAGCGGAAATCGGGAAAGGACAACTTCCGCATCCGCTTGAAGCACTTCAGGAACCTGGGCTTGCTTTCCCTCAGCAACTTTCGACCTTCATGCGTAGGCGGATCGGTACGGCCCTCCTCGGGGAGCGATTTCCACGGTACCGCCCGGTGCGAGAAATTCGCCCGCCGATAAATATGAGGAACTGACCTCATTGCGATAACGGGGAGGGAGTGGCGAAAGCCACTCCCTTACCCGCTTATGCGCCGGCCGCGAATTCGACCCGACTAAGCTTGCCTTAGTCGGTGAAGGTGGTTGGACAGCTAACACATCGCAAATCCGAAGCGAGTTCCTTCCCTTCGCCCCTGGGCCGCCGGCGGCCCAGGGGCGAAGGGAAGGAAAGGGGGTGGTGTCGCTCCGCCTCTTAGCCTTTCAATCTTATTCACCAACTGAGACAAGCTCAGTGGGGTCTCAGGCAATCATCGTGCCGGCCACCGAAAAAACTATTCTCCCGGGATTTTTTGCGGTTGTCCGCCGCGGAAACTCTCGCCGAGTAAACCTTCGTCCAAGGCGTGGTGGGGGTGATTTGCGCGGAGCGTAGTGCAGTTCAGGTGAGTAGTTCGTAAGCGAGGCGACACATGCCTTTTCAAGAGGTGTCGCGCGTGGCAAGGGCCAGCGAGTTGCGACGTTGCTCAGTCATCGTCCAGGGAAGAAACTGAGCGATTTCCTCGGGAGCCGTTCCGCCCGCCGCGGCACAGCTTTCAAGATACCACGTCAGCCACGAGCGCGGGTTCAGTCCGCAACGGCCGATGGTGGCGAAGAGCGAAAAGAGCATCGCTGCCAGGCGACCGGACCATAAGGCGCCCGAGCCATAGTAGTTCTTCCGTCCTACCGCGGGACCGCGATTGGTGCGCTCCGAGGCGTTGTTGTCCAGCGGAATGCGCAGGTCATCCACGAACCGCGTCAGCCCGGACCAATGCTCTTGAAGACTGACCAGGGCCCTGCGGCAAGGTTCGTGGAGTCGCGGATCGGCCAGTTCCGCGGCGGCTTGCCGTTGCATCCGGGCAAGCGATTGACGCATCGCCGCGTCGGCGGCGCGAAACTTCGTGCTTTCGGGCTTGCATGCCAAGCGCCGCCGTTGGTGATGATACACCGCGCGATGCGCTCCAGCCAAGCCAAGGCCCACGGTTTCAATTCGTCCCAGCCCTTGCCGACTTCGACGAAATCCCGTCGCACGTGAGCCCAGCAGAACGCCAGGGTCACGTTGCCGCGTTTGACCTGCGCCATGGCCTTGTATCCGGAGTAGCGATCGACCATCAACGTCAGGCAGGCATCGGCGGCGAAATGGCCTTCGGGCACGTCGTGACTGCGCGAGGGATCGAGTCGGAACACCACGCTGTCTTCGCTGAGGAAGACCCACAGCCACCAGCGATGGCCGATCTTGCCTTCCTGTTCGATGAAAACCAGCCAGCGGGTCTCGTCGGCCTGCGCGAAACCGGCTTGGGCGCGATGCGCCAACAACTCGTCGTAGAGCGGCTGAAACAGCCTTTCGAGGTGTTGCAGTCCGCCGCTGACCGTGCCGGCCGCAAGGTCCAGTCCGCGCAGCCGCCAGGCGGCAAGCTGCCGTTCGATCGGCTCATGGCTGAAGTATTTGCCCAGCAACAGTTCGGCCCAAACCGACACGCCCAGCAGTCCCTTGGGTATCAGCTTCGCGGGAGGCGGCGCGACGAGCGTCCGCGGGCCGCGGCAGTTGCACGTGCGTCGATAACGCCGCCGGCGGGTCCGTCGTCGATAAGCGCGGACATCGATTTCGAGTTGTTCCGAATCTTCGCTGCCGTTGGGCGTACATGGCCGACCGCAACGAGGACAGCAAGTGTCCTCGGCGGGCAGTTCGATCAACTCCTCCACAACCGGCAGATGGCTGTAATCGCGGCGCGGAGGACCGGGTTTGCCTTTCCGCTGCCCGCGCGGCTTGGGCGAGAGGGATTCGCTGTCGGCTTCTTCGCCCGGCAGATGGTTGGAGCGATCGCGGGAGGCGGAGTGCTCGCTTTTTTGGCCGTAGAGGCGGGCTTGGAGTTGGCGGACTTCACCCCGCAGTTGTTCGTTTTCGACTTCCAGCTTGGCGATCCGTCCCACCGCATCCGCATGGCGCGACTTCCAATAGCCGGCCTCTTGCCGCAGGATCAGATTCTCCCGCCGCACCTCCGCCAATTCCTTACGCAGCGAGGCGACCTCCCGTTTCAGCTCCTGGACAAACTCCAGCAACTGGGAGGTATTGCTGCCCCGCCGATCCATGACAATCTGCCCGCTCATAGCGAAACAGCTTGTACTACGGCATGGCGATCCTCGCCAGATCAGAATTCAGCAGAAACACGGGTTGGACGAAGGTTTACCTCGCCGATCGCCGAAGTCGTTATCTGACAAGGGGTTACGGCGACGGCAAGGCGCGGACAAGCAGATTCGTGTCCGCCGGCGCAAACGTAAGCCGCCGACGGAAAGTGTTGTGCGACAACGACTTAGCGACAAATTGTACACGAATTCCATCCAATTGTTGACAACATCTATAAACTGTGGTATACTGTGTCCTGGAAAGGATGAAAGAAACGAGCATTAGCCACTGATGGAACACGGATTGCTTCCGTGTTTTATCCGTGCGTCATCCGTGGCTCCGTCCGGCTTTCGTGTGATTCGTGCATTTCGTGGTTTCCGTGCATTTTCCTTTCCGCAATCTCCTTTTCCCCACCCATTGCCGGATACCGGAGAAAACCAACGGCCAAAAGATGTATTCCTACTCGCGTCCTACTGCGGTTCTACTCGTATCTTACTAGCGTTCTACTCCAGTTCTACTCCCGTTCTACTCGAGTCCTGCCTTGCAAAATGGCTGTATTTCCCGAAGAAAACGGCATTTGGCCGAAAAGAGAAAATTCTATCGATCGTGACGAGTATTGCGCACCCATTGCCGACCAAGTCCCTGCTATGTCAAAATGTGCGGCGGCATCGTCCACTTCAAAGACACCCCCAATACGGCACAGCCTTTCAGCATGACAAACCATTCCGATCAATCGAACCGCGCGATCCTTGAGCGCCTCGCCGTCCAGGCCATGACCGACCGCGGCCTGCTTGCCGACTTTACAGCCCAAGCGATGTCCGAGGCGGCCGGCGCTAAAAGCCCAAGCTGCAACGGCGCGGACTTCCGGGACCTCCGCAACTTGCTGTGGGCGTCGATCGACAACGACGATTCCCGCGACCTCGATCAGCTTTCGGTCGCCGAAGCCTTGCCCGGCGACAAGATCAAGGTGCTCGTGGCGATTGCCGACGTCGATGCAGTCGTCGCGGGCCTGGCGGCGATCGAGGAACACGCCCGACACAACACGACATCCGTCTATACGGCCGCGGAAATCTTCCCCATGCTGCCGGAACGCCTCTCGACCGACATCAGTTCGCTGGGCCAGGGCGTGGACCGGCTGTCGATCGTCGTGGAAATGGTTGTGGCCAGCGATGGTTCGGTGTCGGACTCGTCGATCTATCGGGCGTGGGTGCGGAACCAGGCCAAGCTGGCCTATCATGGCGTCGCCGCCTGGCTGGGTGGCGGGCCCGCGCCGCGGCGCTGGCGGCGGTGAAGGGGCTTGACGCGAACCTCCGCCTGCAAGACAAGGCCGCGCAGGCGCTGAAGGGCCTGCGGCACCTGCACGGAGCGCTGACGTTTGATACCCATGAAAGCCGAGCAAAGTTCGATGGCGACACGGTCACCGCGCTGGAACTGGATCAGTCCGATCGGGCCACGCAGCTCATCGAGGATTTCATGGTGGCCGCCAACGGCGTGACGGCCGAGTATCTGGAAGCGAGAAAGTTCCCTTGCCTCCGCCGCGTCGTCCGCACGCCCAAGCGATGGGACGGGATCGTGGACATCGCCCGGCAACATGGCGTCGCGCTGCCGGCGGCGCCCGACGCGCCGGCCTTGAACGCCTTCCTGGCCAAGCAGAAACAGGCCGACCCCGTGCGATTTCCGGACCTTTCGCTCGCCGTGATCAAGCTCATGGGGCCGGGCGAGTATGTGGCCGAAGCGCCGGGCGATACCGAGGCCCTCGGTCATTTCGGGCTGGCGGTGGAGCATTATTCCCACTCGACAGCCCCCAACCGCCGCTACCCGGACGTGATCACGCAGCGCTTGCTCAAAGCGGCGCTGGCGGGCCGGCCATCGCCCTATGCGAACGCCGAGTTGGCCGAATTGGCCAAGCATTGCACGGACCAGGAAGACGCGGCCAAGAAAGTCGAGCGGCAGATAGTCAAGTCGGCCGCGGCGCTTCTGCTTCAATCGCGGATCGGCCAGCGGTTCGACGCCATCGTCACCGGCGCCGGTGACAAGGGAACGTGGGTCCGCGTTTTCAATCCGCCTGTCGAAGGCAAGCTGGTGCAGGGCGACAAGGGCTCGGTGTGGGCCGCAAGCTTCAAGTGGAACTGCTCCACACGGACGTGGAGCGCGGTTTTATCGATTTCAAGAAGGTGGGGTGATCATGCTTGCAGAGGCAGTCTTGGACGAAGCCGCGCGCGCGAGGCGCACCGCAAGGCGCGCAATTCATCGAAAGCGAGCAGCAGTTCCACCTAGGCGCACTGCCAACTGAGCAATCCAATCCCAAGACCCGCGGTTTGGCCGAAACCGCCCAGCGCGACATCGCGGCCGCCGTCCGCATGTTGCAGGCCGTCGATGCGGATGTCTTGCCCAAAGCGGAACAAGTGTTCGCGGTGCAGGAATTCCCGCGGTTGGTGGCAGCCATGCAACGGGCGATCGACGGCGGTCGGCAGATTTGCTTCTCCGGGTGCGGGGCGACGGGCCGACTGAGCATCCTCTTGGAGGCCGCCTGGCGAGGGTTTTGCGTAAGACTCCGCCGGGAACACGCCGATATCGCCGCCCGGCTGCCTGACCTCGACGATCGCGCGGTGAGCATCATGACCGGCGGCGACTACGCCCTCATTCGCTCGGTGGAAAACTTCGAGGACCACATGGAGTTTGGCCGGCAGCAGGCGCGCGAGGCCGGCCTCGGTAAGGGCGACGTCCTGGTGGCAATTACCGAGGGCGGCGAAACCTCTTCGGTCATCGGTACGGTGTGGCAGGCGCGGGAAAACGGCGCGGAGGTGTTCTTCGTTTTCAACAATCCGGCCGACGTGCTCGCCCGGCACGTGGAGCGCTCGCGGAAGGTCATCGAGGACTTGGGCATAACGAAGCTCGATCTCTCCTGCGGGCCGATGGCCTTGGCGGGCTCGACGCGGATGCAGGCGACGACCTCCGAGTTGCTCGTGGTGGGAGCTGCATTGGAAATGGCGCTGGCACAATCGCTGCGCGGAAAGCTCAGCGGCGACGAGTTGGCGCGGCTTGGCGTGGCGATCCGGCCCGCGGCAGACTTCGCGCGGCAGTATGGCGACTTATTGGAAGAGCTTGGAAGTAAGGAGGCGGTCGCGGCCATCGCGGCAATGGTTCAATTCGAAGAAGAGCTTTATCGCCGCAAGGGGCTGGTGACTTATATGGCCGACGAGTGTCTGTTGGATATCTTCACCGACACGACGGAGCGGTCACCGACGTTCATGCTGCCGAAGTTCCGCGCTTATGCCGATACGGTTTCACCGCCGTCCTGGGCGTTTGTAAAGGACCCGCTGCGGTCCACGCCGCAGGCCTGGGCCGAGGTCCTGCACCGCCCGCCGCGCTGCCTGAATTGGGACGCCGACCTCTATCGACGCTTGAACGCACCGGCGAGGCTGATTTCCGATCCGCCGCGGCTCTCGACCACCGAGATGTTCGCGTTCAAGATCGGCAACGAGCCCGACGACTCACGATATGCCGCGGCAGAGAACGCGGCAGTTCTCGTCGTACAAGGCGCGGAAGTCTCGCGGCTGGCGGCTGCGGGCGACCGATTGCGGGCCGCGTTCGAGCATGCCGCGCGGCCATTTCGCGAGCGGGCGATTCTAGCGATCGGCCCCGCGCCGCCGCACGATTTTTCCGGCACGTGTTGGCACGTGCCCGTTCGGCCCGCTGTCTCGGCATTGCGATTGTATGAACGCCTTGCACTGAAGCTCGTGTTGAACAACGCCTCGACCGCCACAATGGCACGGTTGGGCCGCGTGTCGAGCAACTGGATGGTCTATGTCGAAGCGACCAACAAGAAGCTCATCGATCGCGCTACACGGCTCGTGGCGGAGTTGGCCGGCGTCGACTACAACACGGCCTGCTACGCGCTATTCAAGACGGTCGAGGAGATCGCGCAAAACGTTAGGCCAGGCGAGGAGCGTCCCTCGCCGGTTGCGTTGACGATCACGCGGCTCCGCGCCTCGGGCGCACGATGAATGCGAATCCGTTACCCATCGGGTGTATCGAGAATCTGCTTCAATCGCTCGGCGAGTTCCGGCGGAAGTTTGTCCAGCCACGACGCGTCGATCAGGCCCATTGCGATCAAGTCGCGAAGATGCACTTTGTCCTTGTCGCGATTGGCCAGCAGTTTCATCTCCACGAGCGATTCCAGCGCAATGACACGGAAGTTGGCCGGATCGGCGACTGTTTCAATTTCCGGCGCGGGCAGCAATTGGGCAGGCCTCATTTTTTCCCCGCTGAAGAGCAAGTGGACTGCTTCGCTCGGCTTGCCTTCGGGACCGTCGCGGAACATGACGACATCGAGCAATTCGCCGCCGACAAACCCCGCGTTTTCCAAGGCGGACGTGACCGCCGCGAGATCGCCGCGCCGGACCAGAATATCGACGTCGCGCGTGTTCCGCACCGCTCCTTCATCGACGGTGGCCACCCAAGACGCCACGGCATTCCCGCCGACAACCGCATACGGAATGCCGGCTTGATTCAGCGCCGCGGTCGCCCGCAGCAGACGTTCGCGCACTTTTGCCACGGCTTGCTCCATTCGATCGAGGATTTCCGGCCCCATGCTGACGGTTGCGGTCGTCCACGAAGAGCTGTTTTGCTGGATCATATTCAATCGAGTCCTTCGTGGTCACACCACTCCATTTTGCCCCAGCGTCCGCGCAAACTTCGGCCATCCCTCCGCAGCAAGGCCGCCGGAAGAACAATCCAGGACCACCAGCGAATCGTTGTCCAGTCCGAAGGCCAGTCGATGCGGCGCAAGGAACGTGCCGGCGGAGCGGACGGGCGAGCCGACGTCGGCCGTCCATTGACCTTTGCCGGAGAAATCGACGGCATGGATCACGCCCGCGTTGTCGCCGAGGTAGATCACGTCGTCGTCACCGATGACGGGCGTCGATTCGACCGGGGCCGCGGTGCGATATTCCCAGCGGACCTTGTGGCTGTTGCCGTCCAGGCACGTCAGCGCACCCCGCGGCACCGCGCCGCGCGGGGCCTGGGAGAGGCCGAGATAGATGTGGCCGCTCTTGTCGGCCACCGGCGAGCCGAGAATCTGGCCCTGCAACTGCGTTTTCCAGACGACGGAACCCGAGGTGGCGACGCCATAAAGGCAGTCGTCCCGACCGGCGACGATGAGCACTTTTTCCGAAGTAACGATCGGCGCGGAGCGGACGACGCCGACGAAGCCGTGATCGCCGCCGTCGTGCCACATGCTCGCGCCGCGCTCGCCGGAAATGTCGATGGCGGACATGTAGCCGAGTTCGGAGCCGACGTAAAGGACGCCGTCCACGACGATCGCCGGCGAATCGAACTTCTTGCGCGAGCGGAAAAACTGCGGCTTTTGTACGCGTCCTTGCGAGTCAACGCGGACCAGGCCGCCCTGGGCCGCGCTGACCCACGTGCTGCCGTCGTGGTCGGTCACGGGAACGGCATAGCCCAGCGGCTCGCCGACGGCGGCAGGCGCCCCGACCTGCTTGCCGGAGAGCGCGTCGAGGCAGTGCAAAAACCATCGCAACAATGCAGCCGGAGTGTATCTTGAGGACCCAGGACAACCGGTCCCGGCGCCCGCGTGCCGATCACGTATTCCCAAAGCACTTTGGGCTTTTTGTCCTCTTCGGTCAGGGCCACAAGGCGGTCGTGGTATTGAAGGTAGACACGGCCGCCG
The DNA here is from genome assembly GCA_963707295.1 of uncultured Planctomycetia bacterium. Lineage (GTDB taxonomy): Bacteria > Planctomycetota > Planctomycetia > Pirellulales > Thermoguttaceae > JANXQG01. The sequence continues at coordinate 360,485 of CAVPPL010000012.1, read as the reverse complement.
GCATCGACTGCGGGGGCATTGCGGAGCGGTATAGCTTGCTCTTCGGGTAACAAGTCATCCGGGAAGGACCAGACAAGCCGCTCGGGCCGCGGCGATTTCGGCCGCTCCACGCGCTTTGGCGCGGCGGACGGGCGAGATTGCGAAGGCGGCACGGTCTTCGCCGGCGCCGATGGGCGCGGTGGCGACGCAGATGTGGCGGGAGGCTTGGGCGGGAGCGGAGCGGCGGTTGACGATGAACGCTGGCCCGATGGCTGCTGAAGTGGAGGGCGATCGGCAGGCGCTTGCTTGCTCGGCGGTGCAGATGTCGGACTTGGAGGAGTTGCGATCGGCGCCGCGGGACGCTGCCGAGCTTCCGGTGAAGCCGGCGGCTGTGCGGCCGCTGGCGGCGGCGGTCGCTTCGTGATAGGCGGGGGCGCCGGAAATGCGGTTCGACCCGGCGCGACATTCTGCGGAGTGGATGGCGGCGGCTTGCGCACGGGCGGAACTTGAGTCGGCGGTTGCGACGCCGGCGGCCGCGAACTCTGCGGAGGCGAGGGCGGCGAAGGGTACTGCGGCGGGATGCCGGGCGAAGCCGCATTGGGTTGGCCCATTGGCGGAGGCGCGGGCATTCCCGGTTGCGGGAACGCGGGCGGTGCAGCTTGCTGCGCGGGCCATTGCCCCGGCTGTTGCGGGACACCGACAGGCCAGCCAGCGGGAGGTTGCGCCGTCGTTGGCGGCTGCCCCCAGGGATTCATGGCGGGCTGCTGGGGTGCCTGCATCGGCCAGCCGCCTTGTTGCGGGACGCCTTGCGGCATAACGGGCTGACCTGGCCAACCGCCAAGCGTTGGCGGCTGTTGCGGCGGGGTGCCCGCTGGCGGATACTGTTGTCCCCACGGATTGGTCGGCGGCTGTGGCACTTGAGGTTGGGGCCACGCACCGGGCACTTGCTGCGGCATGCCCTGTTGAGGCTGAACACCCGCTTGCGGGTATGGCGGCACCGTGCCCATTTGCATCGGCCCCGGCTGGGGCCAACCGGGCTGTTGCGGGATGACTGGCTGCTGTGGTACGCCAGGCTGACCGGGCCAGCCTCCCTGCTGCGGCGGTGTGAAAGCAACCACGCGAAAAAGGCCGACCGCCTGCCGCCCGCACTGCGGACAACTGAAGGGCTGCGTGGGCCGTTGAATCTGGAAGCCGCAGTTGGAACAGCGGAAGGTGTTCATTGATTGGATGCTTACTTCACGGCCACACTGGCCTTCGTATAGACTTTGCCGTTGTCGCGGAGGACGATCCATCCGAGCACCTGGGTGATTTCCACTCCGGGCCGTGCGGCGTTATGCCGAAGCGAGTCGAAGCGCTCGCCAGGACTGACGAGTTCGATCGTATTGGCCATGCCGGCCCGGTCGCAGGCCCGCATCAGCCATTGAACGAGCGCCTGTTCCAGTTCGCTGGGCCGGCTGGACGATTTCGGCTGCCAGCGATAGTACGCCTCGCCAATGTCCTTCAACAGCGGCGGCATTTTGTCGGCCGCGGCCGCGCGGAACTGCAGCAGGCCGCCCACCAGCCCGCACGCCGCCGCATCGCCGCCGAGCACGCCGCCGAGCAGGCGGTTCTTGTCCGCAGCCAGCGACGGGTTGTGCGCCAGTTCGCCACCGAGCAGAGCCTCCTGCCAATCGCCTCCCACGGTGGATTCCGACGAGGAACTGTCCGGTTGCGGCGGGCGGAGGATGTCGATGATCGCCCGCAGTCCGGCGTCGGAATGCTGCTGCGCGGCCATCACCTGCTGCTGGATCGCGGTGAAGTACTGCGGCAAGGCGTTGAAGTACTGCGGCACCAGTTCGGCGAGTTGGCGAATGCTCGCGGCCTGTGCCGTGTGTTGTTCGGTCTGCGTCTCGCGAAGCTTGGTGATGGCCGGCACAAGGGCGTCCTTGAGCGATTCGATCGACTTAATCGTCGTCTTAAGAGCAGCGTCGTTAGTGCCGATGTCGCGTTCGCCTCCGGAGGCGGTCGCGGCAGAACCGCCTTGCTCAAGGCGCTCGGCCAGCGCATCGACCTTGCGAACCAACAGCCGCGTGGAGTCATCGCCCGAGGAAAGCGATTCACGATGGAGCAGATACGAGGTCACTTGCTCCCGGGCTTCCTCAACGAGACGGCCCAAATCCTCCAGCCGCTGCGTCAAAGCGGGCAACGGATCGGATCTGCCGCCGTTCGCCTGCCGCGGCGCGGGATCGCGAGCGGAGGACTTCAGCGGGTTCTCGCACTTGTCGGCCTTATCAAGGGAGGCTTCCGGCAAATCGCTCTCCAGGGCGGCGGGAAACTCGGGTCTCGCACCCCCTTCACGAATATCTTTCTTGCCAGTCCACGGAAAGGCCATTGTTGTGACTCCTGTTCGCACCACTACGGCGTGGGCAGATGCATTGTATCATATCCTGTCTGACGGGAAGGAGGACCGGGCGACGGATGATCATGCCGGGCCCATCAGCCCTTTCAACAAAGCCGGAAAGACATCCCATGCCCGTTGGTACGTTTCTTCGAGGGGCGCCGGGATGTAGCGTTCCGGCGAGAGAAAGATTGGAAGCGAGGGCAACGGATCGGCCACGGCCAGCGGCTCGACGTAGGCTTCGGGAAGGTCTCCGCCAAGGAATGATGCGGCGATTAGGGGCTTGCTTTGCACTTCCTCAAAACGTTGCTCGCCCAACTCGTCCCAAATCGCCTGGTGCATGCCGTGCGGGTCGCGAGGCGTGGGCGGAAAAAGATCGACTACCAGCAGGTTGATGCCCTGATTCAAGATTTCGGCCGCCTTCTCCACAAACGCGCGGATCGAACTGCGGCTGTCCTTGTTTCCCGGCGAGACAACCTCAATAATTGCTACGACCTTTCCCCGGCCATGGCGAATGACAACCCGATCGGCCCGTTTGGCATAACTGAGTTTCTCGAGCCGGGCGGTTAACCGCGCCGACGGCGGAGCCTGAGCAACGGCGACGCCCCCGGAATCTCCGTCCGATTCGCCGGCGTGCAACGTGACAACGTCCGGAATAGGGCGACCAGTAACCTGTTCCGTCATGGCGATGTAGCCCGATGGAAGAAGGCCTCGGTTCAGCGCATTGCTAATCTCAACAATCCAGCCCTGGTGAAAATGGTGAAAATCCCCAGATTCAAGTCGTGTCCAGTCATGGATAGGCATGGCAAACCTCGCTATCGTTTTCCCACCTCGATATTGTCCAGCCCGCCGGTGTCGAGATAATACCGTTCGTCGGCCAGCGTCCGCCAGGAGAAGAAGACATTTTCGCCCAAAATCGCGTCCTCGCCGGCTACGACGCCGGTCACCTGATCGACATCCAAAACCTCTTCGTGGTCCTTCGTGGCGTGCTTGCGCTTGACCTTCACGCTGATTTGCGTCGGGCCGATGCGGTCGCCTGGATCGATCTTCAAGAGATAAACCGGGCGTGGCCTGGGCGCCCTCGTCGCCGCTGCCCTTGCGGCCGATGAGCACGCGCTGCGAACTCGTCTGGAACTCGGTCATGTCCTCGCGGCTCTGCTCGGTCACCGGCTCGAAGAGGATTCGCTCCTTGCGGATGCCGGAAGTGGCGTCGGTCATCACGCCCCAATAATACGTGTTCTCGTGCGTGCGGCCCTTCATGTCGAACTTGAACTGCGGCAACATGCCGTGCCGGGCCATGAACTCGATCGCCGCGCCGACGACCACCGGGCTCTTCGGATCGATGATCACGCCCGGATTGTGGCCCTTCTCGTCCTGATAGGGATACCAGTTGCCCGCGTAGTGGTTGTGCATGGGCACGATCCGCGAGGGCGAAAGCGGCACGTACATCTTCACGAGGTCTTGGATGTAGCCGAGCTTCGACGGCAGCCCGGCGAGGATCACGACGTCGGTCTCGTGCTCGACGATGCGGTGGCAGAAATCGTAAAGCAAATCGGCGAACGTGTCGTAGACCACGCCCTCGAATTCCGGCTTGTCGTAGACCAGGTTCAACTCCTGCTGGGCGTTGTAATAGCCCGGGCCGCGGAGCTTGTCGAACGCCCGTTGCAGCGAATCGACCACCACCGGATCGACAAGGCCCGGATCGGTGTGGGTAATCGGCTCGGTCACGTCGTCGCTAGCGTTCTGCAAATAAGCCTGGGCCAAGGGAACGAAGAGGCGGTTCATCCAACTCACTCGCTGGGCGCGCAACTCGCGGTTCCGCGGCACTTCCGGGCCGAAAAGCACCTGGACGTCTTCCTCTTCCAGTCCGAGTGAATCGGCGAAAGCCGGCACGACGATCGTTTCCAGCAGGCGCTTGACGAGCTGGTCGCCGCCCAGCGAAATGCCGTCCTGGTGCAGAACCTGGCCGCGGATGTAGTCGTCGATCTTCGACTCGAAATTGTACTTGGCGATCATCAGGTCGGTCGTGCCGCCGCCGATGTCGATGCAGGCGATGCGGATTTCGTTGGCTTCGTCGCCGAAGGTCTCCGGCTCGGACTTGCCGCGCATCGGGCGCCGGGCCGCGGGCCGGCGGGCATGGCACGCCGGGCTGTCGCGGGCCGGGCTGCGGCAACATCCGGCATGTCCTCTACCTTGGGCTTCTTCTTGCCGCGGTCCTGCCGCATGGTGCGTGAACCATAGACGCGGGTCCTGGCCGAGCATCCGCAACTCACTCCAGATGTAGGTCAGGTGGCAGGCCGAGGCTTCGTCGATGCCCAGATTCAGTTCCGGCTTGCAGCGCTGGTGCTTGCCCAGCGTGGCGTAGAAGATGTTGATCGCCTTATTTCCCTGGGCCCTCAGGCGGATCTGCTCCTCCTGGATCATGCCGCTGGGATAACTGAGTGTGAGCGTGCGGATTTCGCGTGCCCGGCCGGCCTCGCCGGACGAATTGCGATAGGCGGGCGAGTTGACGTAAGTATAGGCCTGGCAGAGCAACTCGTAGAGCGCGGCGGTCATCAGCACCCGCGGTGCGTGCCGCGGCTTCAGCGGCGCCTCGGCGGCGTACTCGCTCTCCTGCGGTTCGTTCTCCTCAAGCAGAAAGTCGCGATCGTCCTCGTGGGTGTATTTGAGAAACGGACCTTTGAGCGGCGATGAGTAGACGCCCGTGCGACAGCGGTCGCTCGGATCGGCCATGTGCCAGTTGGCCCCTTCCAGCCAGCTTGCGTCGTCGGCCCAGAGGTATCGCTTGGGCGAGCTGACGCCGGTGCGGATATCGCCTTCCGCCCGCATGACTTGCACCACGTCGTCGGCCTCGCGTCCAAGACGGACCATAGAGAGATCGTCGAACATGGGCGGCGTGACGACCACTTCCACCTTGGCCTGTTTGGTCTTGCCGCCGCGGCCGAACCAGCCGCGCTTGGCGTCATCCTCGCCAACGGTATGGTAGTCGGTCCTCTTTTGCTGCAAAGGCGGCAGGTAGGGCGTATTGCACCAGTGGGTCTTGGACGAGAACCACCGCGTCGCCGGCTGGCTGACCGGCTCGCCTTCCTCGTTCCAGGCGTCGAGGTGGTAGCGGTTCGCCAGTTCGAATGGAAGCATCTGCGGCGTCTGGCTGATTTCGCCGGCCAGTTCCAGCAGCAGCACGCCGGTGCGGCTATTGCCGAAGTCGATGATCATATGCACCTGCTTGGCCTCGCCGGCCGTGGCGGCCGCGGGGCGGATGCAAAGATCGACGTCCGGCACGCCTTTGAGCGGCTTGCCGTCGATGTCGAGCATCCCTTGCAGATTGATGACAAAGTCGCGGGTCAGCGAGTTGGGCGAGCAGAAGTAGCCTTCTTCCGGGTCGCCGCACGACGTATCGACGGCCAGGAAGAGCCGCGTTGTGCCCGATTGGATAATCTGCCACTGGATGTAAGGGAAAGTCCGCGGCGGGTCGTTCGGCGCCACTCCGGCGATGGCCGTGCGCTGCCAGCCGTAGCCGATCTGGCTCGTCTGGAAGCGGCTTCCGCCGCGCAAGGGAATGCAAACGATTTGGACACCGGTGTTGGCGAAAAGGATGTGCATGATGACTACTTGCTCTCAAACGGCTCCAATATCTTAATCAACTCCATGTTCCCCGGGGGCAGCTTGATATGCTCGCCGGCCCCGAGCGCCAAGGCCATCGGCAAACGCGTCGCCCATTGCTTGACCAACGTCGCCATCAGCCCGAAACGGTTGAAATCCTCTTCGCCATTGCCCGATTTGTCACTGCCCGATTTCTTCATCTCCTCGTCGCTCTCGATCGCCGCGCGGCTAGGGCCGGGGTTCATCAGGTAATCGTTCAAAATGATGCGGACATACTTCCGCCGGGCACGCCGCCGCGCGGCTTCGTCGCGGGTCTTTAGGCCCACCACAGGCTGCACCTGCGAAAGCAACTGGCCGAAGACCTTGTCGGACAAGAGGTAATCGCGAAGGTAACGGGTGAACATGTTCATGTCGTTGGGGTCCAGCCACGGTTCGCCGTCGCGATGCGCGTTGCAAAACGTCTCCCAGCGCTTGGGCACGGCCACCGTCGCCCATTCGTGCAGGTAGTTCTTCAACTCCCGCGGCAGCGGGTCGCCGTGGCGGCGACTAGCGTTGTCGGCGCAGTCGGCGATGGCCAATTCCTCGCCCTCGGCCATGCAGAGCGACTCCTCCAGGGCATGGATGCGATGGTAAATCCGCTCTTCGTCGGCCTGGAGCCAGTCGATCAGCTTCTTGGCCGCCAGCACGCGTCGCTCGCGGTCGATGTTCGTGTCGGGATCGACGACCCAGTCCCGCGACAATTGCAAGAGACGGTTCTGGACGTCGGTAATCTCCTTGGTCAACTGATCCTGCTTGGCGTCGGCGCTGGTCACGGCGCGGATGCCGGCGGAGATGAGCGACTGCCCGCCGTCGCCGTCGCGCATCGCCGTGTCCCAGCGGGCGGCCGGGTCGCGGACGTAGGTCCTTACCAACTCCGATTCCAGGAACGCCTTACGGGCACGCGTCCATTTCTCCGGATTGTCGCCCTCGCGCTGCTCCTCGTTCGTGTCCCACGTGCCCGGATAGCGGATGGGATAGACGTTGTTGAACGCCTTTCCTTTGCCGCCGAAATCGGTCATCACGTTTCCTAGCGTGTCGAGGATCGAGTTGAGCCGGGTGTCGTAGAGGATCTTTTCGGCGAAGATTTCCCGATTACGGAACTCCTCGTCCAGGCCCGACATGCCGATGAACAGCGCGGGGATGTCGTCCTGCACGCGGAGCGGCCAGACCTTTTCTCCGTAGCGGGCCTTGCCCCACTTCTCGACGTGGTATTTCATCTGGGCCTTGACTTCCAGGTTGCCGCCGCGAAGCAGCAAGAAAAGCGTCTGGATCTGCAACTCGTCGACGAAGCGCTCGAAGAGGTACGAGACCTTGCCGCGCTTGACGATCTCCATCTGCTCTTCCAGAGAGTCGGCGCTGGTCCGCTTGCCTTGCTCGATGCCGGTGCGGACCGCCCTCATGCCGGGCACGTCGAGAAAGTCCATCTGCTCGATCACCCGCCGCCAGTCTTCGCTGAGGCGGTGCGGCAGCACGGGCATGACCAGTTCCAACATGCCGCCCTGGATCGTCTCCAACTCCTCGGTGCCCATGCCCGTGTTCGGGCGGTAGTCCAGCACGAAGTATTTGTCTTTGGGCGTGAGGTAGATGTCGTTCCAGGAGACGTGGTTCCAAATCTTCGAGTTGGGCCGCTCGTAGTTCTTCGAGCGCTGGCTGTCCAGCAGGAAGCGAACGCCCGCCCAGTGGCAGAAAATGGCCGGGTCGTGGTTGCCGAGCGTGATCCGCTTGAGGAAGGCAGCGACCTTGTTGAATTGCGAGGTCAGCGAGGGCCAACTGTCCCAGAACAGGGCGGCTGCGGCGGCCACGTAGCCGTCCTCCGTCAGCGGGTAACGGCTCAACAGGCCGTTGATCACCGCCTCCGTCGCCTGGAACCCGCGGCGATCGACGGCACGCATGTAGGAGAAGGCGTCCAGAATGTCCATCCGCCACTTGCGATCGACCTGCTGGTCGGGATACTTGCGAGCCAAGTCCTCGAAGAGGTTTTCCAACTCGGCCTGCTGCCAGGTGGTGGCGGGCGTTTTGCACTCGGCGTGAAAACCGCGGCCCAGCACGCGGAGCCACTCGGCGCGGGTCAGGGCACGGACCATCACCGGGTATTGCGGCGAGACACCCGCTCCGATGCGGTCCTTCGTGGTGAATCGCGTCACCAAGGCCGTGGCTTCCTGCGAGCCGCACTGCGGGTTCAGGTCGTTGTCGAAGGAGAGGTTTTTGAAGTAGGCTGGCTCGCCCAGCGTTTCGTCGCCGCCGATGGGGCAGTAGTTTTCGCTCTGCGGCCGAAGCACCTGGCCCATGAAGAGGCTCTTGCCGACCTGCGAGGCCCCGTACGCCGCGGCGGCCACGGGCACTTTGGACGAGGTATAGAGGCTGCTGGCCAGGCGGCGAAGCTGCAAGACTTCGAATTCGTCGCTCTCGTTGACCGGCAGCAGTTCGCTCTGTCTCCTTGCCGGATTGTGCTCCGAAAGCCAATCGCACAAGTCGGTCGCCAGGTTCTCTACCTGCTCGGCGCGCCGGATGATGTTGCGGTCGCGTTCATCTGGAAAAGGCATGTCAGTCGGGTTTTCTGTTTTAGCGGATGATGGAATTCTATTCTAACTCGCCTTCCCCACTTGCGGCTAGTACCCACCATCGCACGAGGGTATAATTGCCAAGGTGAGAGTAAATACCGTCAACTGCAGAGGCGGAGTTCAGGAGAATCGCTCATGCCCAGCCCCTTTCCCGGAATGGACCCCTATTTGGAAATGCCGCCTTATTGGGGTGACTTTGCGCCAACAATGCTTGGCGAGATCCGTAATGCGTTGCTCCCGAAGGTATTGCCGCGATACGACGTGACGATCGAAGAGTACTTGTTTGTAACCCGCGACGACATTCGCTTGCACCGGGTAAAGCCGGACGTGACGATTAGTGCAGGCGAGGCGTGGCAGCCGGGCGTGGAATTGGGCGTTGCCGTCGCGGAGCCAACCATGGTTGAGTTGGACTACCCGGAATTCGAGCCGCGAAAGCAGCGTCACTTGCGATTGATCCATCGTCCGACGGGCCGCGTCGTGACAGTGATGGAATTGCTTTCGCCGATCAACAAGGCGCCCGGCGAAGACGGGCTGGAAGCCTATCTGGAGAAACGGTCGGAGTTTCTGGCCAGCGGCTGTCATCTGATCGAGTTCGACCTGCTCCGCGACGGCGAGCGCCTGCCGATGGCAGGGCCTCTGCCGCAAGGCGACTATTACGTCTACCTGGGCCGCGCGGGCCGTCGGCCGCGCGGCCAGATCATCGCGTGGCCGCTCCGCTCGCCGCTGCCGACGATTTCCGTTCCGCTATTGCCCGGCGACCCGGAAGTGTCGCTCGATCTGCAAGCGGTGTTCCGCGCCGCCTACGAGCCATCGCTCTACGACCGCCGCCTGCCGTACGATCAGCCACTCTTGCCGCCCTTGCGGCCGGAGGACGAAACGTGGCTTCGGCAACGGCTGTTGGAAAACCTGCGGCAGTGAGGCAGAAAGGCAAGCAATCGGACCCTCGTTCATCGTCCTTGCTTTGCGCGTCCGCGACTTTACGTGAGAATTCTACCGCGCGACGCTGCTCTTGCGGCGGCGGGAAAAAAAGGGCCTCACGCCAAGTCGCCAAGGCGCAAAGTGATGAAAGGAAAGATCAAGATTTGAACACTAATTACCACTAATTAACACTAATGGATTCTTATTAGTGGTAATCAGTGATCATTAGCGTTCCTCCTCTGCGTTTCTCTTTATCTTCCTTTCGCCCATGTTCCTTTCTCCTCGTCCGCCGGCAAGCCGGGTTGGTTTTCACTGATCGTCAGACGACCGAACGGCAGACGCGCTCGACGAGAATATTTTTCGGCCACCGCGGTAAACGTCGATCTGGCAGTTCGGCAGGGAATCCTGGAGCTTCTTCACGCGTTCGTCCGTGACCCTTGTTTCGTCCAGTTGCAAGTAACTGAGATTGGTCAATCCCTCGACGTGCGAAATCTCCCCGTCGGTAACTCGGTCCCCATGGAACGTCAAAATTGTGAGGCTCGTGAGCACGGCGACGCCCGACAGGTCCGCCTCCGTCGCTACCGAAGAATCAAGATTTAACCATTCGGGATCGACGAAGAAGTCAACTCCCAGCAGCTTCCACAGTGGCTCCGGCTTCGGAGACGTTCGGCTGTATTCGACTCCGCCAGAGTCATTAATCTTGAAGGGGTACCATACCTGCCCGGCCGGCTTCTCTCGAATCGAGGCAACCACCTCCGCCTGCCGCCGCGCCTGCTTGATCCGGACCGCCAGCCAACTGCACACCACCGCACATAAGGTGACGAACACGAGAAGTGTCCGCAGGCCGAACTGCACCCGCCGCCGGAACAGATACCCCACGAGCATCCATGCCGGCAGTAACGCCATGACTGCCGCCGCGACGGCCACCGCCAGCAAGACAGGCCAGCCTTTCTGATAGTGTTCCGGAAACCACCGCCAGCGTTCGCACGCGTAAAGCACGCCCGCCGCCACGGCCGGGCCCCAGACGAGCCACGCGGGCGTGGGCAGATACCAGCGGCGGGTTGCGGTTTGGGCCTCCATGCGGCTCATTATAACCGAGAACGCTCCTTCAGCCCTACGATTTCCAGCAGCTCAAGGGCGTTGGACGTCGTGGCGATGCCCGGCCGCAGGCAATAGTCAAAAGTCATGATCTGCTCCGCGTGCTCGTCGTGCAGCGTCTCGCGGAAATGCACGCACGAGCATCTGTCAGCCAGAGCCGGGCTGGTCGCCAGATCGAGGTCGTGGGTGGAGATCGCGCCGATCGCGTCGTGGCGGAGCAAGTGCTCCATGACGCGTACCACCGCAATATGCCTTTCCTTGGAATTGGTGCCCATGAGGATCTCGTCGAGGAGGTAGACCAGCATCCGCCCATTTCTGCCCGTGGCGTCGCGGGCCTGCTCCACGATCCGCTTCAGCCGCAGCAATTCGGCCATGTAAAACGACACGCCGCTTTCCAGCGAATCGCGGAGCCTCATGCTCGTCGTCAGAGAGACCAGCGGCAGCGCGAGCCGCGCTGCGCAGACCGGAGCGCCCGCCATCGCCAAGGCCGCGTTGACGCCGACGGAACGAAGGAGCGTGCTCTTGCCGGACATGTTCGACCCGGTGACGAGCAGGAACGTGCCGCAGGGACCGAGCTGTACGTCGTTGGCAACGCGCGACGTGTCGGGCAAGAGCGGGTGCCCCATCGCCGCCGCCTCAAATGTCGTTGCCGATTCCTCGACTTGCGGCATAGCCCAGCCGGGATTGTCGTGCGCCAGCCCGGCCAGCGACGAAAGGGCTTCCAGGTTGCCCAGCGCGGCAAACCATCGCCCGGCGAACGCGCCGAACTTCGCTTGCCATGCTTCCAACAGGCACAAGATGTGGATGTCATAGAGCAGCACGACTTGCAGCGGCAGGTAAACGAATATGAACAGCATCGCCGAATGGCGAATCAGGGCAAGCCTCACGATCCGCTGCAAGTGCTTCATGCCGTGCAATACGCCGCCGCCCATGTTCGTCACGTCACCTTTGATCGCCTTCAGCGCCGGGCTGGCGTCCGGCATCGAGTACATAAGCTGGAACATGCTGGCATAACGGCCCGTCTCGTTGTAGCGCAGGCTGACGCTCTCGAAGATGCTATGCACCGTTGCACCCACACAGGCCGTGGCGATGACGTTCAAGGTCATGGCCGCCAAAATCGCGATCGCGCCGGCCTCCACGGAGAGGATTTTGAGAGCGACGAGTATGACGAGCACGGGCACCGTGGCCGACATCGCACGCAGCAGCCACAGCAAGCCTCGATATCCGGCCAACCAAGGCCGGCTCGCGGCCCATTCGAGGAAGTGCGTCACGGCCCGGCCGTGATCGGCCAGCAGCCGCCCTTCGAGGTCCAACGTCTGCCGCATTTCGAGGTGCGGCGTGAGTTCGGCGACGGCCTGCTGCCGCCGCCTGATTTCCTCGACCGAAGCGCCTTCCAAGAGCCAGTCCCGCAACGTGTCGCGGCCGATCGGCGTGTTGGCCGCGCAAAGCAGTTGGAACAGCGACGCGTGGCCGAACAGGTCCAAGTCGTCGGCAAGGGCCTGATGCGGCGGCGGCACGGCGACCGTTGGCTCGGGAATTTGCTTCCACTCGCGACGCCAGCCGCGCCAAAGCCTGCTGATTGATGGCTCGCAGGAGACAAAAGCGGCGGATTAGCCCGCGGATGTGTTCGTGATAGAGGACGGCTGCGACAAAACATGCTCAGCGCGAGGCCGCCGCCAATGTACCAGACTGTGCCGGCAGTGCTGTTGCGTCCGACGATGAACAGCCCGGCGGCCGCGAGAAACGTGGCCACGCGCAGTTGCGTGACCAGCCGCTCCCGCGCGGCGTATCGCTTTTCCACGGCCGAGAACTCGTCCACGCGCCGCTGGTAAATCTCGCTCGGTGTCAACATTCGCTCGGTTTCATTGATCTTGTGGTCCAGGGCCTCACTGCATTCGCTTTCGGCAGTCCCTATGATGTCGGAAGCTGCGCATGCCGTCAATGATGTTACGTCTCAAATCGCCGCTTGCCTTGCGGGCGCCTCGGGTTTCGAGTACGCTCCTTATTTATCCAGACCTCGAAGAAAACTGCCATGGACGAACAAGCCGCCGCTGTTGAAATCTGCCTCCGCATACCGGGCACGTGGGCCAATCCGCGGGAACTTATCGAGCGGCTGCCGGCCGACTGCCGCTTCACGCCTGACTCGCTCGTCCTGCCGGATGGCCGGCGGGTCGAATTCGGCGCGATGGATGCCGACGACCAGTTCGCCGGGATCTTTCGTACCTCCTGCCGGCAGCCGGCAACCGACGAGGAATTGGCGGCCGTCGACGACTACAAGGTCAACGTCCTCCTAAGCGGGCCCGGCGGCTCGATGGATGACGCCCGGTCGATGATGCAGGCCGGCGCGGTCATTGTGCGGGCGGGCGGGGCGGGCGTGTTCATCGACAATAGCGCGATGGCTCACGGTGGACAGGCCTGGCTGGAAATGACCGAAGACGGCGGCCCCGACGCGCTGAGCTTCGCCTTCGCCGCCATCATCCAAGGCCGAACCGAGGTCCGCACGATGGGAATGCACGTGCTCGGCCTGCGCGAAGTCGTCATGAAGCGCGCCGACGCGGATGCCGACGACCGGGCGATCATCGAGGTCATCCGCTATCTCGCCCGCGGCGACAAGCCGATTGACGACGGCCACGTGATCGCCGATCTCAACGGCCCGCGGTTCCAGGTCTTCACGGAAGAAGCCGAGGCGGGCCTGTCCGACAGCCCGATGTACAATCCCTTCGGCTGCCTGCGGTTGGTGAGCGTCAAGGACATCGCGGAGGCGAATTAGCGACGTGCCTCGACTGGGGGCACTATCGTACTAATTGTTGCCAATCACGCGGGTAACTGTTAAAATCGCATCTATCGGAAACCTGTGGTTGTGTGCGGTGTTCACGCGTAAACCGGGAAGGCCAAGTTTTACGGCCATCCGGGCCTTCGACGCTTTTTCAAAGGAGGATCGTGTCATGCTTTCGTTTCGGCGGAGAATTCGAGACTCATGGGCAATTTTCCTGACGACGGCTATGATCTTCGGCTGGACGGCTTCGGTCGACGCCCAACGGATCAGGAGGCCGCCGAAATCTGATTTCCACGTCGGCCAAAAAGTCACCTTCGACTTTATGGGCAAGAACCGGTCTGGTGAGGTCATCGCCATCGAGGCGACTGGCTGGCTCAAGGTTCAATTCAAAGACGACGGCAATGACCGCGATTGGATTTTTCCGCCGGATCAAGTTCGGGCAGTCAAGCCGCCGCCCGCCGCGAAGACGCCGATGCGCACCTGGTCCGACAGAAGCGGGCAGTTTAAGCTTGATGCCCGTTTCGTATCGCTAAAGGACGGAAAGGTGACCCTGCAGAAGGCCGACCGGTCGTTGAAGACCTTGCCGTTGGACAAGTTGTCGGACGAAGACCAGCAGGAGGCGAAGAAGTGGGCCGCCAAGGCGCCCGCCGCCAATCCTTTCGAAGGCAGTGACGAGGCGCAACCGCCGGCCGATACACCGGCGGATGAAAAATCGGATGAAAAACCCGCCAACGACGACGAGATTGTCGCCCCCGCCGGCGACTGGTCGTCGGTGCAAGATGTCGTGGTTGACATCTCATCGAAGGGCCAGTTCGCGCCGGATGCCGCCGGCGAAACACTTAAGCAGTTCCGAACGGTGACGATGGACCTGACCAAAGGGGCAAAAGACCGGGAGTACATCTGGGAGCGGCCGGCAGGGCTCTACCTCGATCGTTCACGGCAGCGCCTGATTGCGGCGACGACAAATGAGCCACCCGGCAGCAGCCACCGCAGCGCCCGCCTGGAGGCCTGCGACTTGCGGACGGGCAGATCGTTGGGAGCGATCGTTCTGGAAACGGGAAGCGTTCCCTCGGATGTCTCGCCGGATGGTTCCTCGGTCGTCTGCGTTCCGACACAACTTGTCTCAGCGTTTCATAAGCGGCGGGGCATTGAGGTCTGGCGAATGGGATCAGGCGGAAAGCTCGTCAAGCGTTGGGACCCCAACGACAATCGCGGCAAGGAGGAAATGTTCCGGGTCGATCAGGCGAAGTTCATTTCGCCCGAGCTGTTGCTGACTTTTAATACCATGGGCGGCAAGGCCACGGCATGGGATGTCGAGCATGCGCGGGCGGTCTATACGTTGACGATCGACATGAATTCACGGCCCGCGCTCAGCGTTAATCGGAAACAGCTCGCGGCGGTTTGTTCGGGGGCCGTCTGCATCTTTGACGCGGCAACTGGCCAGACGTTGCTGGCGATGACCGGCGGCGGCGCCGGACACGGCGGCCGTGCGGGCATGAGGGGCAGATCTCTGACGCGAGCTGGCGGGCGTATGGCGTTCCGGCCCGACGGTTGTCAACTGGCGGTCGTCAACAACGAGTGCTTGCAAATCTGGGACTTGCAAAAGCAAGCCGTAGTGCAGCAGATGTGGCTGTCGCAGGAGCAGTTGCGAAACGGATCGGACACCGTGGAGTGGGTTGACAACAACCACTTGCTGGTCAACGGGGCCGACCTCGTCGATATCGCCAAGCGGGTCGTGCTCTGGCATTATGATGTGCCCGGCAACGCGCACTCGGCATGCGCCGTGATCGACGGGCACCTGGCTTTTGGTGCCTCGCAAAACGAAGGCGGCCGTGCGGGCATGCAGGCGGCGATCTATTTCCTCGCCCTGCCGCAGCCGGAAGTCGCGCAGGTCACCGCCGGCATGACCGAGGAGAACGTGACGGCCTTGAAAGCCGGCTCACAGGTCTCGCTGGACCTGCGCTTCCCAACCACAGAACCGCAAGACATGGAGGCCATTACTGCATCTTACACCGATCAGTTGAAATCCTACAACATCTCGGTCGTCACCGGCTCGCCGCTTATTTTCCAAGCCAGCGTCGAGCCGGGCAAGACTGAGACCAAGACCTATCGCACGATCGGTCACTTCGGAGAAGAAACGGTCAATGTCACCTCGCAGAAGTGCCGTTTGGCGCTGACGGAGAACGGCAAGATGCTGTGGGAACGCGCGGCGGAGTTCGGCGGGGCGGGTTTCATGATTTCGGCAAGGAGGGAGAGACCCTGCAGGCGGCCGTTGACAGGGCGAGCCAGCAGTCGGTAGTCAATTTCTTCCGCAACATTTCTCTGCCGGGCTACCTAGCGCGGCAGGGTGAGCACGGCGCCTATGGCTTCTCAAAGGTGACGCCCCTGGGGCTCGTTGACTACGACCCGGCAGCCGAGCCGACTGCCACGCCGCCCCGCGGAAGATTGCGAAGGTAGCCGGACGGCCCGTGAGAAGTGGACGCCGACGATCGGGCGATCATAGAGGTCATCCGCTATCTTCATGCGATAATCGGAAGACTGTAGCATATCAGAACTTGGGAAGGTTCAATTGGCCAGCTTGACCCCGCTCACCAAGTATGTCAAGTGTCCGCCCGAGTCGAACGAACCGGCCCTCACGGATCGCGCGTGCCTCGGCGCGCGACAGCGCCATCGCTTCCTCCCACAAGGCATCAAACTCCACTTGTTCCCCGCCGCCTGCCAAGAAGCATCGCCGTGTCTCATCCCGATCCCAGATCCAAATCCCCTTTTCCGTCACGCGCACCATCTGATCCGCGATCATCCGCTGCCCCGAATCGGCGTAGGGCGGCATGAGCAGCCCAGCGCGATCGTTCAAGTAGACCTGCACCTGCGAGAACCCCGCGGCCGCGAGCAGTTCCGGCAGCAAGTCGCCCACCGAACTGTTTCCCATCCCCAACCGTGTCTTGCCGCAACCGCACAACGCGTGAAACCTCTGTAGTCTCAGCCGCGCCTCTAGCGACATCGACTTCCGTTCGCTGTTGAGAACCGCGGCATTTGCATCGTTGTTCGGCTCAACCGCCAGCACTCGCCCGCCTGGCCGCGTCACGCGAATCATCTCTCGAAGGGCCGCGGCGACATCCGGCACATGCATCAGCACGGTCTGACATGTCACCAAATCAAACCCGCCATCGTCGAACGGCAAACTCTCCGCGCGGCCGACCACGTACTCTGCGCGGTCGGAGATCGCGTGCTCGCGCGCCGCCTCCGCGGCCTTCTCCACCCACCGCGGTTCCGGATCAACGCCCACCAGCCGCGCCGTCTCCGGCAGGTGCGGCAAGACGGTCCGTCCCCAGTGCCCCTGCCCGCACCCGACATCCAGCACGCGCGAGACCTTTATAAAGTGCAGTCGCTGCGCCATCAGCTCCAGGAAATCGTAGTTCCACCAGTAATCCCGGTAGTCGCCAAGAAATTCCGCGGAGTGTCCCGCTACAGTTTCCATATTTGCTTGCTCCGTGCCGAAGCTCAGCCGGCGCCGAGTGGGTTTCGGTTCGAGGTTATTCGCACTACGTCGAGACTGATTGTATCATGCGACCATGCCTATTGGACCGGTCGCGGCAAAACTGAGGACGAGATGCGCGGCGAGAAGTGAGCCAGAAAGATAATCGTTGCAGCTATCGGCGGAAACATGTTATGCTAGCAGTCCTGCCGCGTCACGCCGCCCCAGTCACCCCGAATGCGCGGCCACTCCTGGAGGACCTCTCATGTGCCGTTCCGTCATGTTTTACTTGGCATTCATCGTGCTCTTCATTGCCCAGCCGCTCTTCGCCGCCAATCCGCCGCAGACGCACAAGATTGCCGAACCGTGGAAGTCGCGGCTTTTTGGCATGCGCGGCTTTCCTGAAGTTCCGCCCGGCATGACCGAAGCCGACTTTTTCCCGCTCGTTGACGAGTTCGGACAATATCGGCACGCCGATTGGCCTGGCAAGATCCATAACGAGGCCGAACTTGCCGCCGCACGCAAGAATGAGGCGGACGACCTTGCACATAAGCCCGGCCCGGCCGACTGGGACATTTACGGCGGCTGGAGCAAAGGTCCGCAACTGGCCGCGACGGGTCATTTCCGAGTCGAAAAGCGCGACGGCCGCTGGTGGCTTGTCGACCCGCTCGGGCGGCTCTTCTGGTCGCACGGCATTGATAGCATCGGCGCCGAGTGGGCCACCACGCCGATCACCGATCGGGAAAAATGGTTCAGCGGCCTGCCGCCCAAAGGCTCGCCGCTGGCGAAGTATTTTGGCCGCGCTCAATGGGCGCCGCATAACTACTACGAAGGCCGCCAGTACGAGACTTTCAGCTTTTCCGCGGCGAACCTTGAGCGCAAATACGGCAGCGGCGCTTTGCAACAGTTTCGCGACCTGGTCCATCGCCGCTTGCGAAGCTGGGGCATGAACACGATCGGGAATTGGTCCGATGAGTCGCTTGCGCGAATGAAGAAGACACCTTATGTCGTGACGATCGGCAATCACGGTCGGCAGTTGCAGGGCAGCGAAGGCTACTGGGGCAAGTTTGCCGACGTCTTCGATCCCAGTTTCGCCCAGAGCCTTCGCGAGCAAGCGAACCGGCACAAGGCGGCCGCCGACGATCCTTGCTGCTTGGGCTGGTTCGTCGATAATGAACTCGGATGGGGCGGCGAATTCTCGCTCGCCGAGGCGGCGCTTTCGTCGCCGGCCGATCAGCCGGCCAAAACGGCGTTCGTCGCCGCATTGCGCAAGAAGTATGATACGATCGACCGGTTGAATGCGGCGTGGCATACGCAACATGCCTCGTGGGACGCACTCCTCGCGTCGCGAAAAAAGCCGGACGCCAAGCTTGCCCACGACGATTTGGCCGCCTTCGCCACCACGTTCGCGGAGCGATATTTCCAGACCTGCCGCGACGAGGTGAAACGCGTGTGCCCAATGCCCTTTATCTTGGCTGCCGCTTCGCATGGGTCAATGACCGCGCGGTCCGCGCCGCAGGTAAGTATTGCGACGTGATCGGCTTCAATCGCTATCAGAAGGACGTGGCCGGGCTGAAACTGCCCGACGGCGTCGATCGGCCTGTAGTCATCGGCGAGTTTCACTTCGGTGCGTTGGACCGCGGCATGTTCCACACGGGACTCGTGGCCACCGCGAACCAGGACGAGCGTGCCAAAGCCTATCTCACTTACGTACGCAGCGCCTTGCATCATCCGCAGATCGTCGGCACGCACTGGTTCGAATACGGCGACGAAGCGGTTACCGGCCGCGGGGACGGCGAGAACTATCAGATCGGCTTCGTTAACGTTTGTGACACGCCTTATGCCGAGACCATCGCTGCCAGCCGCGAGATCGGCGCCGAAATGTACTCGCTACGGGCAAAGTAAAGTCACCACGAGACCTTTACGTCGCGGGCGGCTTGATGTCGAACGAGTACGAGTTGGCGTAGTCCACGATCACGGTGGTGGCGAGCGGCGGGAATGAAGCCGGGGAAAGCTGAAATCACCAGCAGATGATGGAGGACTAGCGGCGCATGCCAATGCCGTGGTAGTTTCGACTTTCAACGTGGAAAGTCTCGGTTTGACCCCGGTTTGCCCCCGGAGGTCCCTGTTGTTTGCGGAACTATGCGCCCGGCTCCGACTTTCGCGGCCTTTGGCTTCATGTTATCGGTAATCATAAAGATAAGTTACAGTTCTTAACAATAATCCGACATGTCCCCTTTTCATGCCATGTGAGCAGCAGGGTGGTCAAGGGGGCTAGCCCCTTGACACACCGTCCTTCCTGGCTTAGGCTCATCCACGGGGAAATCAAACTTCCTATCACTAGGATGATGCGCGATGTCTTGCAACTTTACTTGGAGGATCAACATGAATACGAGAGTATTGGGGGTAGCAACCTTGATGCTGGGTTGTTGGGTAGCGCAAACCAAAGCGGATGACCAACAGCCACCTATCCCTGATAAGGAGGTCATCGCGGCGGTTCTTGACGGCATACCTGAAGACCCCGTTCGCAGACCGCGGAAGGTATTTGACCGACCCCGAAGAGTTCGAGAAGGTCCAGGAGACGTATTACAAGGGCCAGTCGATTCCTGACGAAGCACATGTTACCGTCACATCGGTTAAGCGCGGGCCGAAGGCTGATTACCTTACTGTCGTGGCGAGGTTCAAAATTTCGTCTGACGGTGAGACGAATACTGCAGTATGGGACTACTACGTGCTTGTTTCGAAGGATGGGCTCAAGTATGACTGGGCGGCGAGCACGGGGTTTAATGCGGTCCCATTCACGACGTGGGCCGTTGGGACGGACGACACGTTAACCCTTCGAGTTCAGGCAGAATTGGACGATTACTACAACTGCCAATATAGCGAAGCCAAGAAGACACATTATTCGATTAGCTTCGAGGCAAACTCTGGAAATCGGTCGGCCAGCATTCACGGCTACGTCACAAAGGGCTCGGACCTCGGGAAGAAACTGTTCGACATTGTGAAGGACGGACAGAAGAATAAACTCACCGTCACGGACGAGCGAACTGGCAAAGAGGCGTCTTTTGTCGGGATCAAACAACTGGTCAGCGAAACTTGGGTGAAGTAGGTGTTCTAATCTAATGTCGGTTAGATTGTAATCGGAGGACGTACCGTGGCAAAGCAGCGGATTCGTGTGAATGCGAAGCTTTACAAGGGCCAGGACCTCAAAAAACAGCGGCAATATCACGCCGACATCAAGGCCGCGAATATGCTGGAGAGTTTTTAAACCAACGCATGATCGAAGACAATCCTCAATCCATGACGTATTTCGAGATCGCGGAGGAACTCGGAATAGACGAAGAAACCGTCCATCGATTGCTTTTCCGCGTGCGTGGCGGGAACACTGGAATTACCTTTTGACTTCCACAGCCGCGGCGCGATTGAAAGCACGTTCCAGAAGCCCATTTTTGGTAGTTCGGCTTTTCGACCCGATCGCGAAAATGGCCAAGCCATTGTTTTGGGCATGCAACGGCGGTGCCGTGCTGCCTGGGATCGCACTAGGGCTTTCCAGCGGTTGAATTCCGGCGCGCGGGACGGCGATTGAGCCGATGCTGGGGCTTTGTAGGCTGATAATCATGGAGAAATCGCAAGACAATGAGATGTCGTCCGTTTCTTGCTCGGGCGGCTGCGGCTGGTGAGCATGAACGACATTGCCGAGAACAATTAGCACCTCTTTCGCAGCTCTTGACGCCGGGCATTTCCCGAGAAAGAATGATGGAAGCACAAGGACAACGTGCCCTGGTGGAGTCCGGCGATGGAATTTGAATGGGACGACGACAAAGCAGCTTCGAACGAACAGAAGCATGGCGTGTCGTTCCTGGAAGCGCAAACTGTTTTTGCCGACCCCCTGGCACTGACCGGCTACGACCCGGATCACTCGGACGACGAGGACCGGTATATCACGATGGGGACTTCGCTTGATGGGCGGCTGCTCGTTATCTCGCACACCGACCGAGAGAATCGGGTGCGGATCATCAGCCCCGAGTGGCGAGTCGCCGAGAACGGAGGGATTACGAAGATGGCAGTTTCCCGTGAAGGAACAAAGCCGCCCGACGACGAAATGCGCCCCGAGTATGACTTCCGCACGATGCGCGGCGTTGTTCGCGGCAAGTACGCGGCGGACTACCGCGAATACCTGCGGGTTGTGCGGCTCGCGAAGGACGTAGGCGCGGCTTTCGCGGACGAGGCGGCAGTGAACGAAGCTCTGCGCGAGTATCTACGGAACCGGCCTGCCGCCAAAGCCCCGGCCTGAGGAAATGACAGGGACTGGTCGATAGCCCGACGTACAAGCCCTTCGGGTGCTTGCGCAGCGTGAGCGTTAAGGACATCGCGGAGGCGAATTAAGGCGGAATCAACCCTTATTCAGTCGTCAGCCCCTGCTGGGCCGGACGTCGGGCCGCTGCGAGCCGCGCAGCGAACGCCGCATGTTCGGCCGATGCGAGGCCCTGTTGCAGGACCGCCAAGGCGCGGGCAAGGTCGCCCGCAATCATTGCAGCCGAATCGAGCCAAAGTCCGGGAAACTTCTCGCTCTTCAGGATGCCGTCGGCGTCCGGCGGCAGCTTCTCGAAGCGCTCGTCGCGGAGCGCGAACCAGTCGATCGCCTTGTCCCGGACCCGCCATACGATGTACTCGCGGACGGCGTTCCGCTGATAGGCTTGGAGCTTGTCGTAAAGGTCGTAACTGGCGGTGCTGGCGGCGACTTCGGCAAGCAGTTCCGGCCCCCCGCCGACGTAATCTCCATCGTCCCACGATTGCCCGCCACACTCGGGCAGAATTCGGAGCATGGCATCGGGCTGAGGCTCGTTGGCCAAATCCAAGCGTACGGTGGCATTAATACCCGTGTCAGTACCTGGCGTTGCCGCCATATAATTCGCAAACAACGCCACTACCAGTACTTGAGGGGCCGAGTGCTTCTTCTGAGAAACCGGCGACGGCATGTAGACCACTCCCTCGATAAGTTCCGCCTTCTTGACGTGCGGCATGGCGGAATACCGCCGTTCAAACTCAGCGCGTCAAGCGGTCGCCCGCACAAAGTTCGGGAATCTCCTCTGCCACGACCGGCGTGCTCGAAAACACGACGCCCGATTCTACGGTTGCCACTGGAACGCCTCCAAAGAATATTCTCGACTTCAGTCTTATGTAAGTATACAACGCCGCCGGGCGGAATACAGGGCGTTTTACTTCGGGTGTTCGGCCGGCGGCGGAACGTTCTGCTGCTCGTAGGTGACCGACCGTACCAGCGTCAGCGGGTACTGCTGCACGCTCTTCGTGGCCTTGTCGCGAGCCTCGATTACGAGATGAAACTCTTCTTTGTCGGTGCTCATCGGATCGGATACGAGCGTCGCTTTGCGGGCGTCTCCGTCGGGCTGGTTCGAGGCCCAGCTTTCCTTCGGAGTCGCGCCTTCTTCATAGACTCGATACTCCAACTCGCCTTCGCCCGGCGCGGCGACCACTTCGACTGTCATGGTCTTGTCGCCGCGGTTAAAACTCGACCGAACACTCTGGAACCGTTGCCCCGAGACGGAGACCTTGGCGAAGACCTCCTTGCCGCGGTAGATCGCGTGAAGCTGAGTTTGCCCCTGGGATTTGGCCACGAATTGCCCCGGCGCGGACGGATCGGCGTCGATCACGTTCTTGTCGAGGCTTTCGATCGGGGCCTGAACCGCCACCGGTTCGCCGCCGTTGGCGTTCTGGGCCATGACCGCGGGACTCACTTTGTCACCTACCTGGAGGCTGTTGTCCGGCGGGATGAGCGTGATCGTGTCGGGCGGGGTGACGTGGACGTTCATCGTCGCGGAGGGTCCGTTTTCCGCCGTGACCGTGACGGTGGCATCGCCCGCCGAACGGCCGGTGATCTTGTCGCCGTCGGCGGAGACGATGCCCTGGCTTTCCGGCGCAGTGATTTTGACCTTCGCGGGGAAATGGGGTTGTCCGTTGCCCGGGTCCAACTCCGCGCCGCCGATGACCGCGGTCTCGCCGGACCAAAGCGAGATCGCGCTGGGGTTCAAGATGAGCGTACCGGTTAGCGGGCTGCCGGCAGCGTCGCCGTTGATTTCGACATTCATCTGCGCGGTCAAGTCGCCAAGCTTCGCGGCAACCGTCGTGACACCCGGCGCAACCGGCGTGATCTTCCAACCGCCGTTGACTTTTTCTATCTTGGCGATGGACGGGTTCGGCTGCCTGGTGATCTCCACGGCCGGGTCGTTGCTCACATCATCAAAGCCGCCGTTTTCGTAGCGGCGATGCAGTTGCGCGGTTTGCGGCATCGCTTGCACGCCCTTCTGGAAGAGACTCCGGCTCCCATTGTAGTGCGAGAACTTTCCCGCTTGGCAAGATTTCAGTCGCGCGGTCGCCGATGTAAATCCTTTCCCCGTGATCGCCGTAGACTACGCCACCGGCGATGACATCGGTACGTCCCGGCGGCAAGCCGCCCGGCGGCGCCAAGGTCACGTTGAGCGTCGCCTCCGCCTTTTCCGCGCCCAGCGTGGCGACAACCTTGGTCTGTCCCGGCGCGCGGCCGATCACGGTGTTACCCGTGGCTACGGCCGCCACATTGGGATCGGTAACGTTCAGTTGCACGCCGTCTTGCTCGGTCAGTACGACGCGATTGCCGCCGCGCATGGCCGAGACCTCGTAGGTCTTGCCCTCGCCCGTGTTGATCGTTGACTCCTTCGGATCGATTTGCAGCCCGTTGATTTCGTTCGCAGTCACCGTGGTGGGCACTTCGAGCTTGAGCTTGTCGCGCCAGGCGATATTGATCGTGTCGTCGCCGATGCCCTTGCCTCGGACGACATCGCCGTTCACGTCCACAACATCGGGCTTCCGCGGCGCGGCCTTGAGATCGGGCTGCGTGAATACTTCCTTCAAGCCGGAACGGTCCGCGCGGCCGAAAACTCGCAACGGCCTCATTTCACCGACCGACAATTCCTCCTTCGCCGGATCCGCGGTCAACTCCTTGATCTCATCGCTCGTGACTTCCAACGGCACCGAGACCTTCATGCCGCCGACCAAGCCTACGATGTTCGTCTTGCCCGACTTCAAGGCTTTGACCCGCGCGATGCCGTTATCGAACGTCGGCAATCGACACGTCTTGCGACTTGAAGACCGCGTTGCCCGTTTCTTCGACCCGCTCGCCGCTGGGCGTTTCCACGTACACCGACAGCCGTTCGGCCTGTCCGGCGGCCAGGACGAGCGACCCCGGCTCCACGACCAGCTTGCCCGCGAGAATCGCCGGCGGGCCTACCTTCACTACCGCCCGCGCGAGTTTGTCGCCCTCGGTAACTCCGATCGTCACTTGGCCGATGTTCTTGGCGGTGAGCACGTGCGTCGCCGCGTTGTATTCCACAACGCCGGGGCTTTCCGGAGTGACGTTGGCCTGCTGGCTGACGTCGAGATTGCCGCGAAGCACTTGCACGTCACTCCCCAATTGCAGGCTCGATCCCTGCGGCATTTCGATAATGCCCGGTACGACGCGGAGGTCGTCGGCAAGTGTTTTGGAAACGGTGATCTGTGCCGGGACTGAAGTCAGCCCCTTGCGTTCAACTGTGACCTGCGTCTCACCGAGGTTCGAGGCAATGACCGAATTGCCGGCGATGCGCCCAACATCCGGACTCGACGACTTCCACGTCAGGTTGCCTAGGCCGGTAATATCGCCGACCGATTGACCGTTCTTATATCCAATAGCGTGCAGGTCGTAGGTTTCGCCCGGCATCAAGGCCGCGCTGCCCGGCTCGATGGCGATCTTGTCGATATCGACGTCGGCCAGCACTTCGGCTTCGAGCGGCTCCTTGGAGACGATGCCCTGAAACTCGGCGCTGATATTGGTCTTGCCCGACCGCAGTCCAGTCAGCTTGCCGTGATCGGCCGTTAGGGGCGCAGTGGCAGGTGAGTCGGGCGTCGTCAGGAATGCCTTCTTCGTCACGAAACGCGTGTAGCCGTCGGGATAGTGGACCTCGACCTTGAAATCGGTGAACGTGGCCCCCACCGGGAACCGCACCGATTGGACCTTCTGCGAGCCTTGCTGGCTAAAGATCTTCACCCAGTCGGGCTTTTGTTTCACCTCCTGCTCGGTAAACTCGCCCGGTCGGTAAGTCGTCGTATGCCAAAGGACGTTTCGCCCGCCAACATCGGCGTGGAGATACTGCGTATAGCCTTCGCGCTTGGCGGTCAACACGGGGGCTTCCCACTTAACGTAGTCATTATCGAAGTTTTCCGGCCAGTGTACTTCAGTGGCCGGCTCAGTTTTGCCGTCTTTCTCCACGAGCACCGAGTAGCGCTGGCTTTGGCCAACTTGCAGGAATGTTCCGTCCGCCTCGCGATTGAGCGCGAGACGAGCGTCGACCGCATCAGGTCCGGCCGGCTTCAGCGCGAAGGCCACCGCTGCCGTCGCTCCGCCCACGGATGCTGTCAAGTTCGCCTCACCCTTAAGGTCTGGCGGAAGCTTGATCGTAGGTCGCAGATTCTCTGTGGGATCGGTCCAAAAGCCATTCTTAATATCGTCCGGCACCTTCCACGCCACCTTATCGGGACTTACCTCTTTCCAGCCGTCAGCATCGCCCACTTGCTGCTCGACGATCAGCGCCGACGTCTGGCCGGCCGCCAGCGGCGAGGCGGCCGTAGGCGTAATCCGAAGTTTCTTGGCTGCGCCATCCACAACAGTCACCGTGGCATTGGCCGGGGGGAGAATGGGAATCTGCCCGCGCACCGCAAACGCCGCGGCCGGTTTCAATCCGGTAACCGTTGGCGGGTTCAGGCGCATGGCGTCCGGTTGGGCGATCGAGTAAGCCACATCGGGGCCGAGCATCGGCGCCTTCAGATTCTCCTTCTTGCCGCCTTCGTCTAATTCAGCCTCCAACATCAGCCGCATGTCGGCCTTCTCATTGACGGGCACGGTAACGCTGGGCGGATCGAAGACCAACTTGGCCTTGGCCGGATCGCAAACTTGGAACTCCAGCTTGGCCGGCTCTTTGGCCGCGATGTGGCTGCCGCTGACCATCGAGCGGCCGGGACTCACTGCTGCGAACATGCCCGGCTTGCCGGCAAACTTGAGAATCTTGGCGCTGGCGCTATCGAACTTCGCGAGCGATGGGATCAGTTCTACGTCGCCGCGAGGAGTGCTGGCAAAGAGCACCGCGCGGCCGCCTTCGCCGGCGATGCGGAGCGTGCGATCGACATCGATCGCCAGCTTCACGTCCGGATCGGCCGCAACGCTCTTGAAAGCGACATGATTCGATTCCTGCCCGCGATAGGTTGCATAGACATTGAGCGGCCCGACACCCGCCTTCGTCGCCCCAACCGCGCCAACGACTTCACTGTCGCGATAAAGTTCCAGCCCCGGGACGGATTTCTCCTGCCAGGACCACTTCAGCCGCTCCGACGGCACTTGCACGCGGCGGCCATCGCCATAATTGGCGTAGGCTTGCAGCCGTTTCATCTGACCAAGCGGTAAATCGATCGGGCCAGCCGGCGTCAACTCCAGGCTGACCATCTTGTCAGCGTCGGGCGATGCGGTGGCCGTGGCCGTCGCAGTCGCGATATGGCCGCCATAATGAAACTGAACTTGTGTCGTCCCCTCGCCAGTAAAGCGAATGGTGCCGCCGTCGATCTTGGCCACTTGCTTGTCTAGCGAAATGCCGGCTGCCTCGTGCGTAACGTCCTTTCGACCGAATAAGCCCTTGGCATAAACTTTGTAGTCCGTGTGCGTGCCAACCGCGCCGGAGTATTCGGTCGGTGCAGCAATCAGCGGCGGCTGCCACGGCCGCCAGATGCCCAATCCGAGCAGCAGCAAGAGCAGCAAAAGCAGCAGCACGGCATAGCTACGTTTGCTTCTCTTCTTCTTTCGCGGCACGACCGTGCCGGAGCACGCCGGGCAACGCGGTCTCTTGCCGGGCCGGCGGACGAAAAGCAGATTGCAATCCGGATCGGTGCAAACGACCGCCGGCGCCGGTTCCTGATCGAGCCGCTCATAGCCCCAGCACCAGATCAGCCGCCAGTTGCCCAGCACGTCTTTATACTTGAAGAAATAGCTGTCTTGATCGTTTCGGCCGGGCTTATCGACCACGTCCTGGAACGACTTCATCAAAATCTTGCGAAGCGTGCGTTCCGTGGACGTTTCGCCGCGGGCTTGTTCGATTCGCTGCCGCAGTTTGGCCAGATCGTCGCGAAGGCTCCCCTGCAAGTCCTGCGGCGAGACGGGCTGGCAATAGGTGTCTTCCAGCCGCCCTCCCTGATCGTCGCGGACGTAGAAGCCCACCAAGTCGTCCTCCCAGACGGGCTCGGCCACCATGCCCCCCAGCCAGCGGAAGAGGATGCGGGCGTTCGCCCCCGAGCGATCCAGCATCGGCACGCCCGGCTCGACGGCAATCGGCCGATAATCGCGGGCCTCCTCGGACAAATCAACGCGGACGAAACGAGTAGCCATAGGGGGACCTCAAAAGCACGAGAAAGTCTCGTGCGGCGTGCCAAGATGCCGTACGAACCTCAAGATTCAGAATAATACAAAACTGTTCCGCAAGCGAGGGGGTGGATAACGCGCGGACTGTCCCGATTTTCGTATCAGCGAAAATGGGACTGTCCCCTTTAACGCTTCAACCGCGAATCGCCTGCTGCCCCTGGCATGGCGTGAGTTCGGACGGCACCGGCCCTTAGTCTGATATCGCCGCTTCCCGGCGGATTTATTCGCGCGGCGGCCGGCAAATGCCGTTCCGGCCTTGAGGTGGTCGCTTGTCGCACGGTAGAATCGAGTGTCGGATCTCTTACAGCCGATCATACTTCCGCGCCGTACCCCGCGACTTCTCCACGCCATACCGGCGGGAGTTAATCTCCATCTTCTCGCGGACGGCTTCGGCCATGTCGATGCCGGCGACGTTGGCAAACTCGGCGAGGAGCAGGAGCACGTCGGCCACTTCATGCCGGACTTCGCGCAGTGATTGCGCGTCGTCCAATACGGCCGAATCCCCGCCGGGCCCGGTCCAGCGGAAATGGGCCATCAGTTCGCCCGCCTCCGAGACCAGGGCTATCGCCACGTTCTTCGGGCAGTGAAACTGCTGCCAGTCCCGCGCGGCGGTGAACTCGGCGATGAGGTCCTTGATGTCTTGCAGTGTCGTATCACGGTCGTCGAGTCGAGCCATTTTAGTTCGCTTGATTGAGTGCCCAGGTTCAAGCCCTGTTCAGTCCTTTTTTCGACTTGACGAGCTGTTTAATCTCGTTGACCGACCGCTCGATCAGTTCCACCAGCACTTTCTGATCGACGTCGGCGAGGCATTTCACCGAGAGGCAGCCCTTGCCCATCTTGTGCTTGCCGAGTTTTGCCAGAAGGCCGGCGAGCTGCTTGCCGGCGCCGCAAGCAAGGTAGATCGAAATCGCCGCCGCGCGCGAGGAAAATCCAACCAAGCACATATCGCCTTCGTGGCCGCTGGCATATTTGTAGTGATAGCGGCCGAAGCCGACGATGCTAGGGCCCCACATCTTCGGCTTCTCCTTCGTCACCTTGCCCATCAGCCGGACGAGCGCGCGGCAATCCTCGCGTCGGTCTTCGTCGGCGACGGCCGCGATGTAGTCGTTGACGTTGGCGTCGGTTTCGGTCGTCTTGTTCTTTGCCATGCGGGTATTCTCGCGCCGTCACACCTGCGCCAAGCCGCCATCGACACTGAGGTCGATGCCGGTAATGAAGCTACTGTCGTCCGACGCGAGGAACAGTACGGTGCGGGCGATCTCGTCCATCGTGCCGATCCGTCCCAGCGGCACTAGGCCCGGCAAGGCCTCGCGGAACCCGCTGGCCTGTTCACCGCTCATTTCCATCTTGCCGAAGATTGGCGTATTGATCGGTCCCGGGCTAAGCGAGTTGACGCGGATTTTCCTAGCTCGCAGGTCCATCGTCCAGGTCCGCGCAAACGAGCGGACGGCGGCCTTTGTCGCGCTATAAACGCTCATTGCCTCCAGGCCCTTCGAGGCGGCGACCGAGGCATTGAGAATGATCGAGGCCCCGTCACTCAAGAGCGGCAGGGCCTTCTGAACGGTGAAGAAAACCCCCTTGACGTTAATGTCGAATTCGCTGTCGAACTGCTCTTCGGTCACTTGCGCGAATGGGCGAACCGCGCCGCCGCCCGCATTGGCAAAAATCACATCGAGCCGGCCGTGTTTTTCTTTGATAATCGAATACAAGCGGTCGAGATCGGCCATCTTCGACACGTCGCCCGGCACGGCCAGCGCCGCGGGGCCGATCGACTTGGCCGCCTCATCAAGTTCCTTCTGCCGCCGGCCGGTGATGACAACCTTTGCTCCCTCCGCGGCAAACAACCGGGCCGTTTCCAACCCCATCCCGCTGGTAGCGCCCGTTACGAGGGCGACTTTTCCGCTAAGCTTAGCCATATTACAACTCCTGGGTCCGAGAATTGGAGGAATTGTAGGCCGGGTGCTAGGGAAGGCAACAAGAGATACGATCGAGAGTGGATTCGCGTCGTCCGCTGCATTGAGGGCCGGGAACAGTCGTGATACGATACAAGTCGTCAAACATATCGCCAATGGGTCAATTGCCATGAACGTACTGATCGTCGATAAGCTCTTCTCCCGAAGTGGTCAAATCGCTCGAAGTGCTCGGGATTCAGGTGGAAGTTCGCGATAATCTCGATGCCGAGTCCCTGCCTGGCGGGCTGAAACTCACTGATATCCTTGTCGTCCGCTCGACCAAGGTGACGGCGGCGGCGATCAAAGCCGCGCCGCTACTCTCGCTGATCATCCGCGCCGGGGCGGGTGTCGATAACATCGACCTTGCCGCCGCCAGCGCAGGGCATCTACGTCGCCAATTGCCCAGGCAAGAACACGGCCGCGGTGGCCGAATTGGCCATCGGACTTTTGGTGGCTGCCGACCGCCGCATTGCCGACGCGACGATGAGCATGCGCGGCGGCGCATGGAAGAAGAAGGAATTCGGCAAGGCCCGCGGCCTGGCCGGGCGGACCCTGGGCATCCTCGGCTACGGAGCGATAGGCCAGGCGACGGCCCAGCGTGCAATGGGCTTGGACATGAAAGTCATCGCTTGGTCCCGCAGCCTCACAAACGAAATTGCCGAAGCGGACGGCATCGGATACGCGGCCTCGCCCGACGAACTGGCAGCCCAATGCGACGCAGTGAGCATCCATCTGGCCTTCACGCCCGAGATGAAGCATTTCGTCGGCGCGAAGTTCCTCGCTGCAATGCGCCCCGGCGCGATCCTCGTCAACACCTCGCGGGTGCGCTGGTCGATACGGCTGCGCTCTGCGCGGCGATTGCCGCCAAGGGATTGCGAGTGGGCTCGACGTCTTCGAGGGCGAGCCGAGCGGCGGCGACGGCGAATGGCCCGACAAGGAGCTTGCCGCGCTCGTGACATGTACGCCGCACATCGGGGCATCGACCGATCAGGCGTCCGAAGCGGTCGCCGCCGAGGTGGTGCGGATCGTCAAAACGTTCGTTGCCACGGGCCATCCGCCCGGCACGGTGAACCTCAATGCTCACTCGACGACCAAGCACCGGCTTGTCGTTCGGCACTATAACCGAGTGGGTGTGTTGGCCTGCGTGCTGGACGGGCTGCGGGAAGAGGGGATCAACGTCGAGGAGATGGAGAACACGATCTTCGCCGGCGGGTCCGCCGCCTGCTGCTCGATGCGGTTAGACCGGCAGCCGTCGGTACTCATGTTGGCCGGTCTGCGGAAGAACGAGGACATTCTGCATGTATCGTTCAGTCCGGGCGATTGAGTCCGCTCGATAGGCTTCTTCTCGCTGCTCGAAAGCGCTTGCATGCTGCCCGCGGCGGTGCTATCCTTTCGTAGTATTCCTGCGGCTCAGTTTATATATGCTCAAATCGCTCGACTCCAAGATCCAACGAATCCTTGCCGACCCTTCCTGCAAGGACTTCATCCTGGCCGATGCCAAGGACGCCGATATGGCCTATGGCATCGCCGCGCCGGGCCGCAGCCCCGAGCATCACGCCCAGGAGGGCCGCTTCCGCTCGCTGGCGGAATACCGGGAATTGATCCGCGAAAACACGCGGCAAGGGCTCGTTGACATCATGCTTATGAGTTCCAGCACGAGCGAAGTGCTGGCGATCCGCGAGCGGCTGTTCGACAAGAGTTCGGTGACGCCGGCGATTCGCGCCAACGACACGACCGACGTTTGGGCCGCGCAGGGCGGGAGCTACCTTGCCGAGCCGTCGCGGCCGTTCCGATCGGCAGCGATCGACGAGGCGATGTGCGGAAAGCCGGCTTGCGCGGCGGAGGAACGGGCCCGCGGCGCCGATCTGGGCCTTTACTCGGTCACGTTCAATAACGACCTGGCCCTGGACCACCAGACGTTGACTTCCTACCGGACTTTTACCGCGGAAGCGGCGGCCAAGGGTTTCCGGCATTTCCTGGAAGTCTTCGATCCCAATGCCCCGCAGGCCCCTTTGCCGATCCTGCCGCGGTACGTCAACGACATGATCGTGCGGACGCTGGCCGGAGTGGCCGGCCCGGCGCGGCCGATCTTCCTCAAGATCGCCTACCACGGTCCCGCGGCGATGGAGCAGCTCGCCGGCTACGATTCGCGGTTGATCGTCGGCATCCTGGGCGGTTCGTCGGGCACAACTTTCGACGCCTTCCATCAACTCTGGGAGGCGCGGAAGCACGGCGCCGAGCGGCCCTTTATGGGCGGATGATCAACAACGCAGAACATCAGTCAAGTTTTATCGAGCACTTGCGGGCGCTGGCCGACGGGCAGGCGGAGCCGGCCGAGGCGGTGCGTTCCTATCACGCGGCCCTAGCGCGGCAAAAGATCCGGCCCTATCGCAGTTTGGAGGACGACCTCAAGGCCGCGCCGCGCGCGGCCGCCTATGGCGACAAGCCTGCGCAAACGACGGGCAAGCCGGTTTCCGCTGCGGCGCCAATACCCGATTTCAGCAAGATGACCCAGGCCGAAAAAATCGCCTGGAACCGGGCGCGGTGGAAACGGATTCTGGGGTAAAAGCGGACCTACTTGGACGCCAGCACTATCGCACGATCTTGCGAGACGCGGCCCGCGGGTATGGATTGATCGCTCGCCATCAAGCGCGAGAGCATTTCCGCCTTGTCGCCGCCCGTTACCAGCCAGAGCACGCGGCGGGCGCGGTTGAGCATCGGATAGGTCAGCGTCATCCGCCGCCGATCTTGGTACAAGCCGGTCGGCGCGACGTCGCGGTCGGTTACGTTAAGCACCGCATCGCCGGGCACAAGCGACGCCGTATGCCCGTCCGGACCGAGGCCGAGGTGGACCAAATCAAGAACCGGAGGAGTGCCGGCGATCGCCCGAAGCGATTCGGCGTAGTTCGCCGCCGCGGCTTCCAAGTCGGGCGATTCGACCGGCATTGCCAGGACTTGCTCAGGCTTCAGCGGCACGTTTTGCAACAGGCTTTCCTGCAAGTGGGTCAGATTTCGGTCGGCATGTCCGGCCGGAGCGACGCGCTCATCAACCTGCGCGACATAGACCGCCGGCCAAGGAACGTCTTCGCCGGCCAGGGCCTTGAGCATGATCCAAGGGGTCCGCCCGCCGCTGACGGCCATTATGAACCTGCCCCGCGCGGCGACGGCCGCGCGAGCCTCGGCGGCGATGAACTCCGCCGCCGTTTGGGCAGCCGCATCCGCGTCGACGAGCATTTCCATCTTCATGGTTGGTTCTCCACAATGGGACATCCTTGTTCGTTTAACCCGGAGCCAACGGCGACGGTGAAATGCTTCCCCACCGTCGCCGTTGGCTCCGGGTTAAACGAGCCATTTGAAGCCGCGCGATCTATGACGCCAACTTCCATCCGGCCATCCGTGCGCCAGGCGTCCCCGCCGCCGTTTCGTCCTTCGGGAGGTTCTTGGAAGTCGTCGATCCAATAGGTGCTAACGATGTATCCGGCGAGCGTCAAGTCGTTGATGACTTTGTCGCGCTCGTCGTCGATGTCCGCCGAAATGTGGTGCGTGATCTCGCCTTCGGTATGGCTCCGCCCGACGCCTTTGTCGAGCGTTGCGGCGCCGAACCAGAGCGGTCGGCCGGCGTCGTCGAGTTGTTCGGAACGCCAGAAGCGAACGTGGTGACGGCGGCGGGGATCGCTGCCGATGGGCTGCTCAAAGGCAAGGT
This sequence comes from uncultured Planctomycetia bacterium, assembly GCA_963707295.1. Taxonomy (GTDB): domain Bacteria; phylum Planctomycetota; class Planctomycetia; order Pirellulales; family Thermoguttaceae; genus JANXQG01. Next base: position 327,509 of record CAVPPL010000012.1, on the reverse strand, counting down.
CCTGCTTGCGGCCGAAGAGGTAGAGATTGCTCACCGGGGCCGTGTCGAAAGAGCGGTGGAACACGGTGCCCGCCGCGATCCGCAGCGAGCTTCGCAGAGTGATCGGATCGGCCGGATACCACCGCGCGGCGAGCATCGCCACTTGCAGTTCTGCTTCGTCGCCGACGAGCGATACGTTGAGCGGATCACCGCGAATGTCGTCAACCGTGTGTGTGATCCGCGGGGCGTTTTCCAGCGCCGGATGGCGCTTTGCATAACGCCGCCACATCATCGGCGCCAGCGTATAGGCAACAAGCAGCCAAACGATCAACGAGAGCGTGACCAAGCGCAGCATTCGCCCAAACAGCCGCCGGCGCACGCGCGGATGCGGAGCGCGTCTTCGCGCTTCGGCGATCGTCGCGAGATCGTCAGGTGGAGGTTGCGCCGGTCGCGACGAGGCCAATCCCATCGTTTGCTCCACGGTATGTCCTCGCCACTAGCTCTCGACTCGTCCGCGCGCTGCGGCACCCGCGTCGGCAAGCGTAGCCAAATCATTACTGCGCCGGATCCTTCGCTGGCTTCCAAACGTCATTGGCAATCGAAATAACGTCCGGCCTGATATCGGCCGTTACGTGAGGTTCGACGTGGCCGTCGAAGTAGAGGACATTCATTGTGCCGGCGTGACGGAAGCGGCTCGCGCCCCAACCACCCCACTGATCGTTAGCGGACCAGTTTTTCTGGTTGTTAGTAGCGAGGTCGGGGGCAGGCAAGAAAGCGGGCGGCGGATTGGGCGACGGGGTTGGTAGAACACTGGCCACCAGCTTGTCGTACTCGACGAAGAGGACATGGTTGCTGTCGCCATTAAGCATCACTTGCGCCCGGTTGTTGATGCCGTAGCTGCAACGATCGTTGAATTTCCAAACCTGACCCTGGTGAAACGGTTGACAGGGTTGCCCGCTTTGATCGATGACCACTTGCCCCTGCGGATCGTAGAGCGTGTATTGGGTATAGCCGTGCCCCTTAGTCCAGGACCAACTCCCGTAGACCCCGTCCTCGCGTACGTCGATTAGAAGGACGATATCGAGCATGTCGCCTTCGCTGGCGCCTGAGAGATCTTCCATGCCGATGACATAAGCGGGGTCCGTTGGCTGGTATGGCCCCGGAGAGAACGACCCCTGCTGTATCAAGCTCGCCCACGTTGCTCCCGCGGGTAGCGTACTAAACGTAGCAGCGTCGTTGGCCTGGATTTGCGTTGTCAAATTCGCCCAAACCTTGGCATAAGGACCATCACAAAGGGGAATGTTGCGCGGAGGATTCGATTGCGCGTCGTAAACATAATAGTCTTCAATAGAGCCGAAGGCTTTGGCCTCATCGTTGTCATCGGGACAAAGCAAGGTATTGCTCTGATGTTCCATGAACGGCGATAGAACGGACATCCACGCCCCGGGCCCAATCTTGGCAAAGCTGCCGTTATTGGATTCAATCATAGACTGGCAGGCCTTGCCGACCTGTGACAGGTTGTTGGCGCACTGGGCTCGTCGTCCCGACTCGCGGGCGGAGTTCACCGCGGGCAGCAACAGCGAGACCAAAAGGCCAATGATTGCGATCACGACCAGCAGTTCCACCAGCGTGAAACCGCGAATGGACCGCACATTTCGGATATGCAATGGGTTCGTCACGTGTGACCTCCTTAAGGATCGGTTAAATCAGGTCTTGGCGTCTTTATCCGCCAGGCGTTGCTGCCACGATTTGAGATTGCGGTTTTTGAATTTTTCCCAAGTGTCGCGGAGCTTTGCCGCCGCCGCCGCCCGCTTCTCCGGCGGAGCGTTGGCGTCGAAATCGGTCGTGAATTGGACAAGTCCAGAGACGGACATGGCCGCATTGGAACGGACTTGCGGTGAAGGATCGTTGAGCGTCTCGAGCATCTGCGGTACGCATTCGTAGTCCCAGATCGTCGCCAAGCCGCGCATCGCCGCCGAGCGAACGCCGGGGTTGGTGCTCTCGTTGAACAACTTGACAAGATAGGGTTGCACGGCGTTTCGCGTTCCCGTGCCGTGCGTCTTGCTGGCCAGGGCCACCAGCCGGGCATCGCCTGCTCTTGTTCGTCGGCCGAGGCGGCGTGCAGAGCCATGTCGGTTAACTTCTCCGGCGATTCCACGACCGGCCGCGACATCATGTGACGAACGGCCACCCCGCCCGCCAACAGCACGAGGATTACGACCCCTATCAATATCCGCATCTGGCTTGACATATTGTTCCGTTCCAACTTCAAAATATCGTCTCGGAAGGAAACATGCAAGCTCGTAGAGCGGATTCTGGCATGCCCTCCGAATTAGGGGGTGCGCGGTTCGGCCCGCCAGTTCGACTTAAACCTATGACAGATTGAGGGATATCACTATACTTAAATGGATGTCAAAAAGAACGACCATCAACGACGTAGCACGTTTGGCGGGCGTTTGCATCGGCACGGTCTCGCGGGTCATCAACAACAAGGACAAAGTTCTACCCGCCACCCGGCAAAAAATCCTCGATGTGATCGCGGAAACCGGTTATCGCCCCAGCGCTATTGCCCGCGGGCTAGTGTTGAACCGCACGCACAATATCCTCCTTTGCATGCACAACGTCGCGGACCCGTATTGTGCAAGCGTGGCCAAGGTGATTCGCACCGTATCGAGAAAGCTGGGATATGGCCTGCTTCTGGGCGACTCAAACTACGACCACGCCACGGAGGCCGACTACTTGCGGGACGTTTCGGAAGGCCGTGCAGACGGCTTGATTATCGCCCCTTTGCCCGGCAACAAGAACGCGCGGTACTTTAGGGATTTGCTCCAGTCGGGTTTTCCAGTTGTGGCCATTGACGCGGAAGTGCCGGGCATTGATTTGAACAGCGTGAAGTACGACGACGTGCTCATCGCCCGGCTGGCAACCGATTATCTCTTCGACAAAGGACATAAGCGGATCGCGTTTTTGCAGTGGCAATCGGAATTTCAAACGGTCAAGGATCGATATGAGGGATATCTGGAAAGCCATGGATCGCACAAGGCGGACGTCAATGCGGAGTATTGCGTAACGGCCCCGTCATCGCTGGAGAACTGGGACAAGGCCGCGCTGGGCGAATTGTTGGCGATGCGAAAACCGCCCACGGCAATACTTGCCGAGAACGAAATCATGGCAACGCTTTGCGTGAACGCCCTGCTGCGGCTGGGCAAACGCGTGCCAATGGACGTGGCGGTAATCGGAATGGGCGACGTGCTGTCCGATGCTTACTATCCGCTTCCAATGACCGTTGTCTCGTTTCACCACGAAGAGGCAATGCGGCGGGCACTGGAGATGTTGATGGAACTGATCGAAACGCCCGATCTCCGGAAGCAGCCGCCGCGACATTACGTTCAGCAGCCGGAGTTGATCGTCCGAGAGTCGGCCTAGGCGGACGAAAGCGTCTTTTCGCCAATTTTCCAAGATTTTTTCCCGAATGCTTGCAAACTATGCATTGTAGCGTTATGATACAGTGGATAACTCGCGTCATTGGCTGCACTTCCGCGGGCTCGCTCCTCTCGATCATTATGTCTTTTCTCGCTGCCGATATCGGTGGAACACATATCAAGCTTGGAATCGTCCGCCAAGGCGTCGTAGTAGCGCGCGATGCCGTTCCCGCAACGGCTGTAGAAGGCTTTGCCGCGGCGCTCGATCGTATCGAGGTCGGTTGGCAGCGACTGTTTTGCTCGGTCCAAGGCGGCCTGGGCGCAATCAAGGGCATCGGCATTGCCTTTCCCGGGTTGATTCATCCACAAACCGGTAGAATACTCTCGTCTCCGGTGGGCAAGTTTGATGACGCTCGCGAGCTCGATCTGGACGATTGGGCGCGGCGGACGTTCGCCATGCCATTGACGGTGTCCAACGATGCCAACGCCGCTTTAACGGGCGAGTGGCATTACGGCGCCGCGCGGGGCTGCCGCAGCGTGGTCATGGTCACGCTCGGCACTGGTATCGGCACTTCGGTGATAATCGACGGCGTGCCGCTACGCGGAGAGCACGGCCAGGCGGGCAACTTGGGCGGGCACTTCGTGCAGACGCTTTCGCCGCGACCGTGCCCTTGCGGAAACGTCGGCTGCGCGGAAAGCGAGGCCTCCGGCTGGGCGGTCCAGCAGCTTGCCCGGCAGGATGGTCGCTACGCCGAAAGCGCGTTGGCGGACGAACCGAGCGCGGACCTCGCCGCGGTCTTTCGCTGTGCCGCCGCGGGCGACGAGCTTGCCTTGCGGCTGCGCGAACATTGCATCGGCGTCTGGGCGGGGCTGGCCGTTTCCCTCATTCATGCTTACGATCCGGAGTTGCTGGTTTTTGGCGGCGGCGTGATGCAAAGCGGCGAGCAGATCATTCCCGCGATAGCTGCCCACGTCGAAAAGCATGCCTGGACGCCGTGGGGCAAGGTGCGGATTGCGGCGGCGGCGCTAGGAAACGACGCAGCCTTGCTCGGTGTCGGACACCTCGTCCAGCAACACGACGACGACGCTGAAAAGACCTTGCCTGCCGCGATCGACGGGCAGCCGCGGCCACATGCCAAGTTTGCACGAAAGTCGCCTTCGCAAGAGCAGATTGCGAAGCGATAATTGAAGGGAGTAACGTGTTATGAAAGTCCGATTTCTTTCGCTGTTTTTTCTCCTTGTCGCTGCAACGACCCAGGCTGCCGACGATGTCGGCGCCTCACCGCCCGAGCGGAAGTGGGAAGTCTACGTCCTCATGCATTCGCACAACGACATCGGCTATACCGACATCCAGCCGAACATCGCCAAAAAACAGGCCCATAACGTCGTGCGAGCGTTGGAGTTGATCGAAAAGACGAAGAACTATCCGCCCGGCGCGCGATTCAAGTGGAACCTGGAAGTGCTGATGCCTTACGAGGATTTTAAGGCCGTCGCCACGCCGGACCAAATGCGGCAGTTCGAGCAGGCCGTCCGCGAGGGCAACATCGGCATCGACGCGATGTATGGCAATCTGCTGACGGGCGTATGCCGCCAGGAAGAACTGCTGCGGCAGTTCTCCTTTGGCGTGGCCTTGGGCCGGCGGTGCGGCGTAAAGGTCGATTCGATGATGATCAGCGACGTGCCGGGCCTGACCTGGGGCGTGGTGCCCGCGCTGGTGCAGAACGGCGTCAAGTACATTTCCGACGGCCCCAACGCCAACCCCAAGTCGATGGAAGGCGACCGCATCGGCTACGTCCGCGAGCAATGGGAGCACAAGCCGTTCTGGTGGCAATCGCCATCGGGCCGCGACAAGGTGCTCTACTGGGGCGCGCAAGGCGGCTACTCGATCGGCCACGGCTGGAAGTCGATCACCGCACGCGCTGCCGTTTCTGTTGCAGCGGCTGGAGGACAAGAAGTATCCCTACGACATCGTGCAGATGCGCTGGACGAAGGGCGACAACGGCCCGCCCGACGAGGCGGTGATGGACCTCGTGCGCGATTGGAACGCCAGACACGCCTATCCGCGGCTGATCATCGCCACGACGACCGAGGCGTTCCATGCGTTCGAGAAGCGCTACGGCGACAAGCTGCCGACGTACCGCGGCGACATGACGCCTTACTGGGAAGACGGCACGGCCTCGGCAGCGCACGAGACGGCCATGAACCGGCATTCGGCCGACCGCCTGTCGCAGGCCGAGACGATGTGGGCCATGCTGCAACCCGGGTCCGTACCCCGCGGCCGATTTCGCCGCCGCATGGAAAAATGTCACGCTTATGGGACGAACACACCTGGGGCGCGCATAACAGCATCAGCCAGCCGGAGCTGCCGTTCGTGAAAGACCAGTGGAAGTACAAGCAGGCATACGCGCTGGATGCCCAGCGGCAGGCGGATGATCTGGCACTGGCGGGCACTTGGGTACCGAGGTGCATCGCGACCAAACGCAGTCGGGAAGGGTCAGGCACTACCTGCGCTCTCGGGAAATTCATCGCCTTCGCGGGTCCCGACATTTACAATACGTCTTCCTGGCCGCGAACGGAACTCATCTCCGCTGTTCACGGGCCACGCTAATAACACGTACGGCGTACAAGACGACCAGGGCCGCGTCATTCCCTCGCAACGCCTGACAATCGGCGATCTGGTATTCCTTGGCCTGCGACGTACCGCCCTTCGGCTCGCGAGCGATTCACGGTAAGTCCGCCGCGGCTCGCCAGAGGGAACGCACATGCGGAAGGAAACGTCCTTTCCACGCCTTCATTGACCGTGAAATTGAACGAGACCACGGGCGCGATCGAAAGCCTGAAGCGAACAGGCATCGACGCCGAACTCGTCAACGGCGCGATCAACAGCTACGTTTACCTGCCCGGCGGCTAACGCCAAGGACGCCAAGCCCAACGGCCCGGTGAAGATCAGCGTCAAGGAGAAAGGCCCGCTGGTGGCGTCGCTGCTGATCGAGTCCGACGCGCCCGGCTGCAAGAAGCTGACTCGCGAGGTCCGCGTGGTTGACGGCCTGGATTACGTCGAGATCATCGACACGATCGACAAGCTGCCGGTGCGGGCGGTCGAAGGCGTCCATTTCGGCTTCGCCTTCAACGTGCCGAATCCCGAGGTCCATATCAACAGTCCCGGTGCGGTGATCCGCCCGGAAAAGGACCAACTGCCCGGCGCGTGCAAAAACTGGCTTGAGGTCGAGCGCTGGGCCGACGTGTCCAACGACAAGTACGGCGTGACATGGGTCACCGCCGGACGCCCCGCTTCTGGAGCTTGGCGGCTTGACGGCCAATCTTGCCGCGGGGCCAACCGAATCCGAACGCCTACATGAAGCACATCGAGCCATCGGCGACGTTCTATTCATGGGTCATGAACAACCACTGGCACACGAACTACCGGGCGTACCAGGAAGGCGAGACAACGTTTCACTACTTCATTCGCCCGCATGCGGCCTATGATCCCGTCGAAGCGGCCAAGTTCGGATCGAGACTACCGAGCCGCTCATCGTGGCGGACCCTGCTCGGAGCAATTTGCCGCTGGCCTCGCGATTGCAGGTAGAAGGTGCGGGTGTGTTGGTCAGCGCGATGAAGCCCAGCGACGATGGCCGGGCGATCATCGTGCGACTCTACGGGGCCTCTGGAAAAGACGCGATGGCGAAACTGACGTGGAGCGATCCCGCTCCGAAGAAAACCTGGCTGAGCGACGCCAGCGAGCAGCCGCTGAAGGAGGCAGGCGACCGGATCGAGGTGCCTGGATGGGAACTTGTGACCCTTCGCGCGGATTTGCAGTAGTAAAGGGAATTGGGTGGCACGTCCTGAGCTTCAAGCGAAGGGCGTGAATTTCCGCGCTACCACGCCCTTCGCTTGAAGCTCAGGACGTGCCACCCAAACGTCGGCAATAGAAGAGACCATGCACCAATCAACATCTGGCGCCGCCGACAATCAACCTCGGCTTCGTCGTCTTCTGCGCCGCGGTCACCGGCATCGGCGGGTTCCTCTTCGGCTACGACACGGCCGTGATCAATGGCGCGAACACGTTGCTTAAGGAGCATTTCCGCCTGGACGACGAGCGCGACTCGCTATTAATCGGGCTGGCCACGGCCTCCGCGATCATCGGCTGCATCCCCGGAGCGATGTCGGCAGGCTTCCTCAGCGATCGCTTCGGCCGCCGCCGGATTCTATTTCTCTGTGCCGTGCTCTATGCCGTATCGGGCGTTCTCTCCGCGATTCCGCCGAGCTTTTCGCTGTTCGTCGCGGCTCGGATCTGGAGCGGCGTCGCGATCGGCATCTCGTCGATGATCTGCCCGGTCTATATCGCGGAGATCGCGCCGCCGGCCTGGCGTGGCCGGCTGGGCACGCTATTCCAACTCGGCATCGTCGTCGGCATCTTCATGACGCTTCTCATCAACGGCAAGGTCCAATCGCTGGGCGATGCCGATTGGAATGTCCGCCTCGGCTGGCGCTGGATGCTGGCCGCCGAGGCCCTGCCGGCGCTGGTGTTCATCGCGCTGTTGGTCCCGATCGCGGAAAGTCCAAAATGGCTGATTCAGGCCGGGCGCGAGGCGGAGGCGCGAGTTACGCTGGAGCGTATCGGCGGCCCGCAATACGCCGATGCCGAGATCGCCGCAGTGCGCGAGGTCCTGACCCAGGAGGAAGGGTCCTTTAGAGAACTGTTTTCCCGCGACTACCGGCTGCCGCTCGTGATCGCCGTGGTCATCATGCTGGCCTCGCAGTTCAGCGGCATCAACGCGGTGATGTACTACTCCACCGATATCTTCAAGGCGGCCACCGGCGACGCGAACGCCGCCTTCACGTCGTCGGTGTGGATCGGCTTCGTGAACCTGATCGCCACTTTCGTCGCCATTGCGTTTGTCGATATGGCGGGGCGAAAGCCGCTGCTGCTCTTGGGCAACGCCGTGCAGGTCGTCGGCCTGGTTGCGGTTGGATACATCTACTCCGTGAATCCTCATTCGCCGAAACTGCTCTGGGGTGTGATGACATATATCGCGGCCTTCGCCATGGCGATGGGGCCGATCCCCTGGATCCTCTGCTCCGAAATCTTCCCTGCAAAGCTCCGTGGCCGGGCGATGTCGGTCGCCACGTTCGCAATCTGGCTGGGCAACTACATCGTAGTGCAGACGGTCCCAATCCTCGTGAAGTCCTTCGGCTCGACAGTTACCTTCTGGTTCTACGCTGCATGTTCGGCGGCGACTTTCCTATTTGTCCTCCTGCTCGTGCCAGAAACCAAAGGCCGGTCACTGGAAGAAATCGAAAAGTCATGGCACAAGCAGGCGGAACGATGACTGCTAAACGGTTGCCAAACTATGACAAATCGCCATCGGCCGATGTGCCGGGGCATCGCTGCGCCATCGGCTGGGATGCGATTGCCGCACGACTGGGAGAAGCGATCTCCGGTACGTGCGCGGTTGTCGCGATCGAGTGCTATCCTGGCGTGGATGAGGCGGAAATAGTTGCGGAACTTGTTCGGCGGCTTCGGCCGGTGCTCGTGGTTAGCACAAGCATGGTGATGTTGCCGCCAGACGAAATTGAACGGCTCGTCGCGCCGTTCCTTGGCGGCGATGATCCCGTGTTCGGTTTCATGTCGAACTTGCGGCTGGACGTGTTCTTCGATGCGGCACGGCTTGCTGAACTTCGCCGGCGCGTTGAATCCTGTGCGGCCGGGTTGGTGCTTGTCGCCGGCATCGGCGCAACGCTTGCGGTTTCGCGGCCTGACGTTGTTATCTATGCCGACCTCGCTCGCTGGGAAGCGCAAAAGCGCTTCCGCCGCGGTGAAACCGGCAATCTCGGCGCGGACAATTGTCACGAGTCGGCCAGCTTGAAATACAAGCGGGCCTACTTCGTCGATTGGCGCGTCGCCGACCGCTTCAAGAAGCCGCTCCTTGAATCTGCCGACTTCTTTCTCGACACGAACGACCGCGCTGCGCCCAAGCTGGCCGATGGCGATGCGGTCCGCGAAGGACTCCGTCGCGCGGCGCGGTGGCCGTTCCGTGTCGTGCCGTTCTTCGATCCGGCCCCCTGGGGCGGACAGTGGATGAAAGCAGTGTGCGATCTGGACCGCTCCGTCCCGAACTTCGGCTGGTGCTTTGACTGCGTGCCGGAGGAGAACAGCCTGCTCTTGAACTTCAGCGGCGTCACGTTCGAACTGCCGGCGAGCGATCTTGTATTCTACCAACCGAGGCAGTTGCTCGGCGGGGCCGTCCAAGCCCGATTCTGCGACGAGTTCCCCCTCCGTTTCGATTTCTTGGATACGATGGGCGGCGGAAACCTTTCCTTTCAGATCCATCCGCTCACCGAGTACATCCGAGAACATTTCGGCATGGCCTACACGCAGGACGAGAGCTACTACTTGCTGGACGCCGGGCCGGACGCGACTGTCTATCTCGGCCTCAAGGAAGGCATCGACCGCGAGGCGATGGCCCGCGACCTCCGCCGCGCTCAGCAAGGCGGCTTCGAGTTCCCCGCCGACAGTTACGCGAACCGTTTCCCCGCAAAAAAGCACGATCATTTCCTCATCCCGTCGGGCACCTGCCACTGTTCGGCGCGAACAGCATGGTGCTGGAAATAAGCGCCACTCCGTACATCTTCACCTTCAAGATGTGGGACTGGGGCCGCATGGGGTTGGACGGCAAGCCGCGTCCGATCCATCTCGATCATGCGCTGGCCAACGTGCAGTGGGACCGGACCACGGCCTGGGTTGAGCGGAACCTGGTCAACCGCATCGTCGCACTCCGCCGCGGCGATGGCTGGCGCGAGGAACGAACCGGGCTCCACGAACTGGAGTTCATCGAAACGCGGCGACACTGGTTCACCGGGCTGGTGCCGCACGACACCCGAGACGGGGTGAACGTGCTGAATCTCGTGGAAGGCGACGAGGCGATCGTCGAGAGCCCGACGGGCGCGTTCGAGCCGTTTATTGTGCATTACGCCGAGACGTTCATCGTGCCCGCCGCGGTGGGACCGTACACTATCCGGCCGCATGGCCCGGCGGAAGGCAAGGAGTGCGCTACGATCAAGGCGCGGGTAAGAACGTAGGGTGGGACCAGATCGCGTAGCGAGCGCAGGCCCACCATTCGTAAAAGATGAAATGGAACGAATCATGGTGGGCCGGCGCTCGCTACGCCCGGGCGGAACCCCAAGTCGCTCGCTCGCTTGTCCCACCCTACGCCTGTGGCACTCCCGCCTGCTTTGTTGTAAACTGGTGGCACGATTGCACGGCTTTCCCCGCGATCGTTCCCACCCCATCCACGGAGTCCCGCGATGAAACGTCCCGTCGTTTTGCTCACAACCCTGGTCCTTGCCTCCTTCGCCGCCCGAGCGCTTGCCGCGGACGATTGGCCGCAGTGGCGCGGCGTACACCGCGATGGCCACTCCGCCGATACCGGCCTCTTGAAGGCATGGCCCGCCGAAGGCCCCAAGCTGCTCTGGAAGACGACGGGAGTTGGCGAGGGATACTCGGGAGTGAGCATCGTCGGCGATAAGATCTACACGATGGGCGACCTGGAGGGCTCCAGTTGCTTGATCGCCTTGAACCTCGCCGACGGCACGAAGCTCTGGTTGACCAAGGTGGGCAAGGGAGGCGAGGCGGGCGGGTACGGCTTCTCTTTCTCCGGGCCGCGCTGCACCCCGACGGTGGACGGCAATCTGGTCTTCGCCGTCGATCAGTTCGGCCGCATCCTCTGTGCCAACGCGACCACCGGAACCGAAATCTGGCGGAAGGACTATGAAAAGGACTTCGGCGGGGAGCTGCCGACCTGGGGCTTCAGCGGCATGCCGGTGGTCGATGGCGAGAACGTGATCTTCCCGTCCGGCGGCAAGGACGGCGACCTTGTCGCCTTGGACAAAAGGACGGGCAACCTCGTCTGGCGGAGCAAGGAGCTTACCGACAACATTCATTATTCCTCTCCGCTTCTGGTCGAGATTGGCGGCGTGCGACAGATCGTACAACTCACTGGTGCAAGCCTGGCCGGCATCCGCGCCAGCGACGGCAAGCTGCTCTGGCGGGCCGATCGCAAAGGCAGGACGGCCATGATTCCCACGCCTATCCACAAGGACGGCGAATTCTTCGTAGCTACGGGGTACGGCATCAAATGCAATCTCTTCAAAGTCATTTCGGAAGGCGACAAGTTTTCGGTCGATCAGGTATATACAAACGGCGACATGATCAACCACCACGGCGGCGTGATACTCGTCGGCAAGTATCTCTATGGCTTCAGCGACAACCCAAAAAAAACCTGGACCTGCATGGATTTTGAGACGGGCAAAGTCGTCTGGACGAATCCAGGCGTCGGCAAAGGATCGCTGGTCTATGCCGACGGGCTGCTCTACCTTCGGGGCGAGGACAAAGGGACCGTGGCCATCATCGAGGCCTCGCCCGATGGTTACAAGGAACTGAGCCGCTTCGATCCGCCGGATCGTAGCGACAAGAAGAGTTGGCCGCATCCGGTCGTCGCGGGCGGACGGTTGTACCTCCGCGATCAGGACGTATTGCAGTGTTACGACGTGAAAGCGAAGTAGCCATCTGTCATGTCCGTCAACGGTACGATCGCTTTCCACTTGGCCGGATCGGCGCCCTTGGTGATATCGGCCGCTCGCCCTTGTTGGGCACCCCTCCGCTGGGCAATCATTCGTGAAATGAATGCCCGATCATCGTCCGTAAGGGTCTCGCCGCGATCGCGCTTGGCACGCAGTTCCTGGACCCGCCGCTGGTCCGCCGCGGCGTTTTCCTGCGCGAAAGCTGTGGCGGAACAATACAATGCGAATAAAACGAATAGCCCAACTAATCTCATTTACAAACCCTCGTTTGGGGATAACTATTTCGGCAATATTCTCCTAACGGTGCTTGTCAATACCACCCTTAGGAGCGCATAATAGCAGCAATACAAGCCTTTTGGCTATAACGAATCCCCTTAATGTCTTGGATGCAGTTCTCATGACTACCGAAGCCAGAACTCGCCTGCTTGTCTGCGACGACCAGGAAGTCGTGCGCGAAGGCGTGAAAGCCATGTTGGCCGGCACCGAAATTAAAGTCGTTGGCGAGGCAACCACCGGTCAGGGGGCCGTCAAGCAAGCCTTGGAAACCGAAATCGATCTTCTGCTCCTGGACGTGCGGATGCCGGATGGCGATGGGCTGACGGCTTTGGGTCGCATCAAGCTCGACAAGCCGGACTTGGCGGTGGTCATGTTCTCGGCTTTCGATAATCCGGCCTGCGTCGCCCGAGCGATCGCGCTGGGGGCCGGCGGGTTCCTCATAAAAGACTGCCATCGAGACGATTTTGTCCGCACACTCCGCTCCGTGGCGAACGGCGAGAACGTCTGGAGCCGCGAAAAACTCCGCAGCGTAAGCGGCGCATTGCGCACCCCGCGGCTGAGCACCAATTTGGAGGTCTCGCTCAGTGAGCGCGAGGGCGAAGTGTTGCGCCACATGGCCACCGGTTCGACGAACAAGCAGATCGCGCAAGCCATGAGCATCAGCTACGAAACCGTCAAGGAACACGTACAGCACGTCTTGCGGAAGATCGGCCTGACCGACCGTACCCAAGCGGCCGTCTGGGCTGTGCGCAATAATTTGCTCTAGCTATAAGGGTGGCACGCTCTGAGCTTCAAGCGAAGGGCGTGGAAGCAGACCGCAATCACGCCCTTCGCTTGAAGCTCAGGGACGTGCCACTCAATCACCGACAGCCAGTCCCAAATCATCCCTGCTGGATCGGGATCTTCTTGGTTTCCGGCTTCTTCTCTTCCGGAAGCTCCAGCTTGAACGTCAACGTGAGGATGCCGTCCTTCAACTCGGCAACCGGGTCGCCCTCGATGTTTTCCGGCAGGCGAAGCTGGCGCTTGAACGAGCCGTACGACAACTCGCGGACGTGATACTGGTCCTCGGTCTTCTCGCCGTTTGTCTTCGTGACTCCGGAAATCTCCAGGATGCCGTCGGGCAGAATCTGCACATTCACCTGCTCCGGCGTATAGCCGGCGACGGTCGCCTTGACGACCAGGTGGCCGTCCTTGGTGGTGAAGGCGTCAAGCGGCGGAAAATTGGCCTTGTTCTTTACGCCTTCGAAGAAATCCTGGCCGAACACGTCGTTCAACATGCGGTCGAACTGCCGCGACATCGGGCCGAACAACTCTTCGCGAGAAACCGGACGCATACGCAATGTACCGAACATAAGTAACCTCCTATTAACCCATTGGGCCTATTGACCCGTTGGCTTAGTTATGCCGCTCCGCTTGGGACACGGCGACCAGTCCACCCCGCATGGGGCGTGGACCCGGGCGACCGCCGACATGGCAGCCGCTTCATGAAAGACATTCGGGAAGCAGATTCCATGCCATTTGCGGCGGCCCAGCGGCCCGTACACGGAAGTCCAAGCGGCGATTGAAGTTCGGATCACGATGCCGATGTTGCGGACGGTAACGATGGCTGCCAAAATGGCAGTCAGAATCATTTTACGACGGTATCAACTTTTGAGACTGATTTGCAATTTCATTTGGGTTCGGCGGCCTCATGGTGACCTGGCGTGGGGTCGATATTTTTTCATCGGTTTGTGGAATTCGCATATGTCGCCTATTTTCTTGCGATTTTGCCGGGCAAGGTGGAAATGGGACGCAGATAGGATGGACATAGGATCGAGATAGGATGGACATAGGACGAAGACAGGATCGAGACGAAAATGACTTAGGAACCGCATGGTCTTGGTGCTTGCTTGTGGCGCAAATGCACCGCCTCGCGGTATTGCACCGCGCGGTGCATGGCGGCACGCGTTGATGTAAGGTATTATGTGCTAACATGTTAAGTGCCGCCGGCAGCCGCACCGCTCCGCGGCAGGCTGGGCAAGCGCGGTGCAGTTGGGTTTCGGCACGCACCAATTCGCGGCGCAAAACGTGCAAACGGTTTCTGCCCACTGCAGCCGTGCGCTTGTTTTGCTGCGCGACAAATGTTTTGCGCAGTGATCGCGATGTTTCTCGGGAAATGGCCATGTGTTTAAGGTGCAACTGATTAAACAAAGGATTGGGGAGGTTTGGGAACCGTTTGGGAATCGCTTGGCAGCGTTTGGGGGCGCTTGGGAACAAATGGCAACGCTTGGGATAGCTTGGAACTCGCTTGGGAAACGACTGGGCCGGCGACACGCCCGCGCATCGCACGAAATCTCCTATCGCAAGTGGCCATTTCATTCTCCTGTCTCTTGCGTTCTTTGCGCTCTTTCGCGGCTAGCCCTGCCTGATTTAATTGCCACAAAGGCACACAAAGAACACAAAGTCCGGATGGGGCGCGGACGAAGGCCCGGCGGGGCAGGATTTGATCGGTTTCCAATGGGCAGCCCAAGACTCTGTTGGTCATAACTCATTTCTCGCTGCTGAGGACGGATGGGAACACTAATCGACGCCAATCACCACTAATCCGCTTGTATTAGTGTTTATTAGTGATAATTAGTGTTCCCAGTGTTCCTAACTGGCCTTCGCGGCCGTAGTTTTTGTCTTTTTCCAAAACATCGTGAATTCGCCTTGATTTCCGGGGTCTTGCGAGACAGGATCGAGACAGAAACGACTCAGAATCGAGTCAGGATTACGTCTTGTGGTTGTTTGTTTTTCAGTTGGCAAAGCAATTGGAGGGGAACGGCGGGGGACAGGCAGGAACCACGAAATACACCAAGGACACGAAAGCCGGAGGAAGCCGCGGACAAGACACGGATAGAACACGGAAAGAAATCCGTGTTTGATCCGCGTTCAATCCGTGGCCACATGTCTTTATCTCATCTCTCATCCTTCAGTCCTCGCTTGGTCAATGCCGCTGGTCTGGGACCGAGAAAAAAAGCGTCGCGCAAAAGGATGCGCCCCGCCCTCATGCTTTTCCGGCAGCGTGGGCGCATCTGGGCCGACGGTCATAAACATTTGCCAACGCACGACTTAGGGCGCGGGAACATGCCGCCGGCCCGGCGTGCCTCGGAGGTGCGGACTGGGGCACATCTTGCGGCCGGCTGCCATTTTGGCAGGAAAGTTGCGACCTCAGGACGCGGTTCCTCGCGATCAGGATTATGTGTACTCGTGTTGACATAAAAGTACGTCTGGCCTCCGACCTCTGGTTTCCGACCTCCCATTCCTTGTTCTTCCGCTCACCATCTACTATCCACTTTTCACCACCACCTTTCCGCTCTTTGTTTACAGTACATAACGTCTCTCTATATATTATCCGAATGCCGCGCTATGCGAAAATCGAAGAATTCTTTTCGGAATTTCCCCAAGTCGTTGCCTGGCACGGACTTAAAGAATTTGTGGGGGCATTTGTGACATAGCACAATTCGGCCATGTTTTTATTTGGAGGCGGCAGGGAGCAGGGAGCAGGGAGCGGGGACCAGAGAGCAGAGCAAGTGCTTCTGCCCGCCTGACCGTCGTTTCCGCGCGCGGTTTCCCTTCGATCGTCACACTCCATCGGGAAGTTAGACAAGTTGGCGAAAACCCACGTGTCGCCCTGTGAAATTGTTACCCAGACTTTCTCGCACAAATCGTTTGCTTTATACTCACTTAGCGGCAAAAGGAAGTGCAGGGGCCTGATACCAGGGGACATCACTGGGCCTGAGGCCCAAGGGGCCGTAGACGGTCGCTTGGCAATAAACCGCCATAACTTCCGGCAATCGGCGCATCTGTGGCGACGGGCCTGGGCCGGGGCTTGCACCGACGGCTCGCCTTGCCGCCCTCCAAGTCGTGGTCACCGGGCCGATCAAGGTCGAGCCCGTATTGATTCCCCCTCTGCTTGGATATAGACTGAAAGCAGTGAAGGGTAGCGTGCAACCCAGAGGAACGGAGCATGGACCTTGCCGACCCCCGGCGGACATTGCGCAGTTAAGAAGACCGTTGGGCAACTCAATATTGAGCTGAAGAAGCAGTATGCCGCCCGAATCGTCGGAAGAACTGGCTAACGATATTTTCTACTGGACCGAGTGGTCTGACTTCCAGGATGACGGGACGCTCCTGATCAAAACCAGCGGCTATGAAGATGGAGTGCATTGGACCGGGTACGCTGAAATTGAAACGACGAATCCCGACTACCAATTCTGGTACTGGGTTGTCAGCGGTCGCCGTCGCCGTAAGGGCCTCGAGGGCGCAGCCGAGGTCGGTGTCTTGAGGGCCAAGTACGAACGGCGGGCGTCGAAGCGATGGTGGAGATTCTGGTGATCCGCAGGGGCACGGCCCAACACGGCATGGCGGCAGCGCAAGTCGCCGCCTGGTGGTGCAGGCCGTGGAAGCGTGATAAGCTGATGGAGATTCACACCGAGTCACAGAGGCGGGCGCGGCGACCGCGGGTGTACGTCAGCTTTTGCGCGGTCCGGGGAGAAGCAAGAAACGTCAATAGGAGTTTTTGCGGTTTATCGGTTAAACTGGGTGGCCTGAAGGGACGTAGGAAGGATTTTCATGGACCAGGAGTGATTGTCATGGACGACAAGGCGAGATTTTGAAGGAGAAGCTGGAGCGATTATTCCACAAAGCAGCCGACATTGCCGTCGAGCTTCAGTGGCCAGAAGGGCAATTGGGAAAGCCGATTCACTTCAGCCAAATCGAGGCCGCGGCGCACGATGTCGGGGTCCAACTGAGCCGCCGCATTCAACAGCAAGCGGCACGCGAGGTGGCGGCCAGTTCGCCTGCCGCCGCCCCCTGCCCCAAGTGCGGAACATCCTGTGGCCTGAAAGTCGTGAGTCGTATGATCAACTCGACGGATGGGCCGATCGAGATCAGCGAACCCAAGGGCTATTGCACCCGCTGTCGGCGGGCTTTTTTTCCCTCAGCGTGAAGCCTTGGGACTGGACTCGCGGGAATGCACGCCCGCATTGACGCAGAGGATGGTCTACGCTGGCAGCGAGGCGACGTCGTTTGATCGCGCGGCGGTGCTGTTGAAGCAGTTGGGCGGCAATGAAGTTTCGGCGAAAACCATCGAACGCGTCACGATGGCTGTTGGCAACGAACTGACCGAACTGCGCGACGCGGAAGCAGCCGACAACTTGCCGACGTGTCCGACGGTGGAGGCGCCGCCGACATTGGCCGTAGTGCAGTGCGACGGAGGCCGCGTGCAAACGCGCAGCGAAGGCTGTGGAGCGGGAGTGCATGAGCAGCAATGGCGCGAGACGAAGAACGCCGGCCTGTGGCGAATGACGCATCAGACGTTTGACCAAGATCCTCAACCCGAACTTCCCTCGGCCTTCGGCGATCCGGAAAAAGTGGCGCAATTGGCCGGAAAAGAGCCGCTTTCTCTGGCTGCTCTGCCCCAGGAAGCGGTGCTCGACAACGCATCGTGCCCTGTGGATTGGCGTCCTCAACGCATCGCTCGGACGTGTCTGAGCAGCATGGTCGCCTCGCACGAGTTCGGTGGACAGATGGAGCGCGAAGCGAGTCGCCGCCGCTTCTTCGAAGCCGCTGCACGTGCGTTTCTCGGCGACGGCTTGGCCTGGAACTGGTCGATCCAGCAGGCGCATTTTCCGGACTTCATTCCCATCCTGGATTTTGTCCATCCGCTGGAGTACCTTTACACGGCGGCATCGGTCCTGGCGGGCGAGGCGCAACCGATTTGGAAGTGCTACCTCGGCATGGCACAAGCCTGTTGGCAGGGCCGTGTCGACGAGGTAACTTCGGCATGCGGAAATGGCTTGCCGACGAGGGCATTGACGCCGAGCACCCGCTGGCCGAAGATGATTCACGTCAGGCAGTGGCCGTGGCTCTGCGCTATCTGGCGAACAACCGGGAGCGCATGGACTATCCGCGTTATCGGCGGCTTGGCCTGCCGGTGACCAGCGCCTTGATGGAGTCTCTGGTCAAAGAGGTCAACTATCGGGTGAAAGGGACGGAAAAGTTCTGGAACGATCCCAGCGGAGCCGAGGCGATTCTCCAAATCCGCGCCGCGGCCTTGTGCGACGATGACCGCCTCGCACGTTACCTTGCCCACCGTCCGGGGTGTTCCTACTACCGCCGCTCCACCGCCGCTGCACTTTGACTTACAAAAGCTGACATGCACCCGGCGACCGCCGTGCTTCCCGTTGGGCGAGCAGAACTGTTTAGGAGAACTATGGGTACCGAGGGAGCTACTTCTCAGCCTCTTGATTGCGGAACGAACAATCGCAGTCGGCCTCGCATACGGTGGTTGCTTCTGGGAATCGTATGCCTCTGTCTTTTCTGGGCCGGCGTGTCTCCATTTATCTGCGAGTCAAATGGTGGGCTTTTCATTGTTCTGCTTTCTGGTATTGTGGCCTGGTTTCTCATCGCAGGCTTTTGCCTTCATAGATGGGGAACGTTCGGACTCGTCATTGGAATATTGGTTGCTCCTGTTGGTCTGGCTTTGCTGTTCCCTGCGGAAGTTGCGGTCCTTTCTTGGATTCTGCATGTCGTGCCGACGCCACGACCGATGTTTTGCAATGACTTTGCAGATGACGAGCGAACTCTACTCCCAGACTGGCGCGATCCGACCCCAATCGTAGATCGCTTCGGTCATTGGGGATGGGCAGACTACGAAGACAACCTGCTTCTGATTGTCGTAACCGGCGTGCCGGAAACGTCTCGTTGGCAGGCCCTCTCTGCCGGAACGCATGAATCCAAAATCGCAATCGGTGACGACGGCAAAGGTCAGTTCATGGTATTGCAGAGAACTCAGAATACTCTGGTAGTGGTCCTTCCGAACGCCGAGTCCAAGCACTTCGCACCGAAGAACGGCCTTGCAAGGCAGTTTCATCAGTTACGCTGCTCCAAGAATGTGCAAAATGTCCTGCGAGAAGCTGGGGACTTGCTTGAGCCTACCGAAAGAGCGGAGTTCACAAAGTTTCTCACGGGCTACACAGAACCCCAGCCGAAGTAGTCCGCAGGTATCGACTTGCGAAGTTGGAGTTCGAGGAAAACGTGCAGACAATGCAAACCTCCAACAACGCTATCCGAAAGC
This sequence comes from uncultured Planctomycetia bacterium, assembly GCA_963707295.1. Lineage (GTDB taxonomy): Bacteria > Planctomycetota > Planctomycetia > Pirellulales > Thermoguttaceae > JANXQG01. The sequence goes on along the minus strand of CAVPPL010000012.1, from coordinate 308,153 downwards.
AAGACAGGACCTAGACAGGGCAATGCAAGCGATTCGTGAAGCCAAGAAGCCGCCAACATAGGCTGGCCGCAGAGCCGCTGCGCGGCCGCCTTGGGTGTGGTGCTACGCATCTCCCGCAGCCCTAAGCCCCTCCCGCGGCCCGTTACGCGCGTCACGTCGAGCGCCCTGAGTTTGGTGGTTAGCGGGCTACAGGTCCAGCCGCTGGCGTATCCGTGCCATCCGCGGTTTTTTCTTCAGGGCATTGCGTCCGGGCTAACTGCGCATTAGGCTGGAAGTCATGCTCGGCCTCCGCGCATCGATCTCCCCGACGCCGTGTAGCACGTTTCCAGCCGCGACAGCGGCCGCCATTCGGCTTTATTTCAACGGGCGTGGGGACGATTCATCGCCGCGTGGCCGACCGACCGGACGTACCGGCCATCGCGGCCAGATTCGCGACGAAGCCGAACAACCATCGCCGAAAGTAGAAAGTCTCGGTCGGACACCGATGCCCCCCATTCCGGGGTTGCCTAGCCCGGAATCCAAGGCGTTGCTAAAGCAACTTAACGACCTCAAGAATCATCCCAAGACTAGAGATTGTTGTCCAAAAGGATGAAAAGGAACGCGCCAATGTACAACGTCTCCGCCTCTTTGGGCTGGACATGCAGCCGCAGGTCGCGAAGTGTTCGCCCGCGCCTCGGCGCGATTGATCCTGCCCTGGTGCTCCTGCTGTGCTTCACCCACTGGGTCGCGTCTGAATTGTCGGCGCTTCGGCAGGAGCGACAAGCAGCGATCGCGCTGAACCGCGATTTCCACACTCGTCTGGCTGTCCGAGATCCTAATCTTCCATGGCACGAGCGTGAATTGTCCATCGACCTGAGGGAGTTGCGGCACGGGCGTTTTTATGTTCCGGTAACCGACGTCTATATCACCAGTGCTACCATCGACCACCGAGCCTGGAAGCGGCTCGCCGCTTTTCGGTACTTAGAGGGACTCCAGTTTCAGGACTGCAAACTGGACGGCGCCGCTGAGCTTGCGCCGACAAGCTCAGTTTACCTAAAAGGCTTGAGTTTTGTGCGGACTCCGATAACCACCGACTGCTTGCGCACCGTATCGCGGCTTCAGCGCCCTTGAGGAGCTCTACTTTGACGCAACGGGCTTGAAGGGCGATTGGCTACGACCCATTTCCGCTTTGCGCAACTCCGGAGCATCACAGTGAACAACGCCGATTTCAAAGACGGCGCAACGGACTCGCTCCGTCGCATGAAAGGTTTGAGCCAGCTCGAACTTCCCCATGCCAAGATCGACTCGAGGCTGGGACCGGCCCTCGCAAGCCTTGAGAAGCTCGAGGGCCTGGTCCTGGACGATACGTCCTTTGACGACGAAGGGATGAAGCACTTGACTTCGTTGAAACGCCTAAAACAACTCTCCCTGACAGGTACGGGCATCACCGATGGCGGCATGGCATCACTCGAAAAACTTCCGAATCTGCGGCAATTGTGGATCAGCAATACCAAGGTGGGTGACGCCGGGCTGCGGCATCTTTCACAATTCCGCAAGCTCGCGGCACTTGAGCTCACAGGAACCCGCGCCACGAGCTCATGTCTGCGGACCTTTGGAGCAATGGCCTCCTTGAAGATCGTCCTGGTGGGGAAAACCGGGATAAGCGCAAAGGCACAGGGGTTCTTTGGCGTCCTCGACGGCGACGTTTGGTATCCCAACGAGGCACGGGCAAAGGAAGCAGAAGAGAACTCGAAGGGCGAAGAATATCGCGGTGACGGAGACTTCCCCAAGTGATCCGCAAATCCGCTCCATTGTTCCGGTGTTTCGACCCCGATGGCTCGCGCGGAAGTGTAAGAAATGTCTCCAACTCAGTCTCGACTTAAAACGCTGGCAAAGAATTCCTGCGCTCTTGGGGACGGCGGTCTTCCTGGCGTGGGGACTGTATGCGGCCCAGTTGCCGCGCTACCTTCGCGACATTGGCACGTTCACCTATCCGCCGACGCGCAGCGCCGAGACGGAACACGGCTGGCCGCTGCTATTCCTGACGAGGTGGGAAACCACCAATTTTAGGGCACCCGGCCCGCCCGACATTGATAGCCAGGTGACCTACGGCAAGTTGGCAGTCGATATCGCATTGTGGGTTGCGCTGATGGCCGCGACTGTCTATCTCTCGTGGCGGGTTCTCTCTTCAGGCTGGAAACTTAGTCTTGCATCTCTGTTCCTCATAACAACCGCATTGGCGATCATCCTCGCTTGGTGGCGGACGGAGCGCGCATATTGGTATCTACGCGACTATCCTGAGCTGACCGGCTTATTGCGCGCTGAGGCCGACACGCCGCTGCTGCGTCTACTGCACTTCTCACCATTCGTCTACGTCCCGCTGCTGGTTGGCACAATCTGCCTGAGTATGTGTATCGTGCTGGCGGCCCTGGCGGGGGCAAGGTTTGGTGCCCGCGCAATAAAGCAGGGGTCAGAACTATTTACGAGTGAAAACAGCTCTGACCGCTTTTATCCTTTGACCCCTTCTGTCCTTCTGCCAGGCAAACCGCCGAGCAACCCGCATGCGAGCAAGGACGTGCCCACGCAGAGCTTGGGCACGAGAGAAAAGCCGGCTAAAGCCGGAACTCCAACCTAAGGGCCCGAGCCGAAACAGGCGGGCATGTAGCAATCGCACGCCCGGGCGAGCGGGTCGCAGAGACAGGGCATCGGCTTGCAGCAGTAGGGGACGCAAATGCCGTTGCAGGGGCAACAGGTGGGGCACGGCATCGGCTTGCAGCAATACGGCACGCAAATCCCATTACAGGGCGGGCAAGTGAGGCACACACAGGGCGGCGGACAGTAGCACGAGTAGGTGCAAATCGCCGTGGTGCGGGGGCTCAGGTCGCCCGAAGCCGGCGCGGTCGCGACGGCAACCGGCGGCACGATCGGCTCTATCGGCGCGGCCGAGGCAATGCAGGCGGAAAGACCCAGGATGACCAACGCGCAGCAGAGATTGCGGATTCTCACGATTCGTCCTCGTCTCAGTTTGAAGGGACCGTTGTCATCTTCGGAAAAACCGTTGCCACGCGACGAGAAATCCCCGGTTTGCCGGCAAAACCGGTACGATGGGCATTGTCGCCTTTCGCTCCGCGAAAGAGGCGCGGCTTTCGCGGAGCGGAAGGCGACATCAGGTTATCTGCCGCGCCGCCAGGGCGTGCAAAACCGCCTCATGCCGCCGGCCGACGGCGCGGATGGTAAACCGCCGCGACTCCGCGCCGGTGACGTCGATGCAGATTTCCACGTATTCGCGGGGCAGCGAGCGCTCGACGCGGTCGGCCCATTCGATGAGCACCAGGCCGTCGCTCTCAAAATACTCGTCGGGCCCGAGCTGCTGGAATTCGTCTTCGTCACGGAGGCGGTAGGCGTCTATATGATAGAGCATCCGCCGGCCATGATACTCTTGCATGAGCACGAAAGTGGGGCTGACCACGTCGCGGCGCGGGACGCCGAGCCCTTCGGCGATGGCCTGCACGAGCCGCGTCTTGCCGGCCCCCAGCGTGCCGCATAGCGCGACAGCGGTGCCCGACGGCAGGATTTCGGCCAGGGCATGGCCGAGTGTGGCGGTGGCGGCTTCGTTTTCGGCGGTGTAGATGATGGGGGGCATTGGCGGACGGCACACGGAGTGTGCCTGCTACTTTAATGCTCCCAACCGGTCGGCGTCAACGGGCGGACGACGCCGTCGGCCCCGCGCTGCCGGAGGCCCGGCTCGGCCGTGAATTCGCCGATGTCAGTCAAGGCTACGTCCGTGCCTGAGATTATCGCCGTCATCCGTTTCGCTACCTTCGGCTCAACTGCCAACAGCAATTCAAAATCCTCGCCATCGCCCAGGGCATGCTCCAGGGGCGAACGGCCATCGTGCGCTGCTAGCCGATGAGCGTCATCGTGGATCGGCACGTGTGCGATATCGACAATCGCGCCGACACCGCTCTCGGCCGCAAGGCGCGAAAGATCGAGCGCCAGCCCATCGCTTACGTCCATTCCGGCATGTATTCTGTAACATTTTTGCCAGCGCCAGTGCTTCGATTACACGAGGCTCGAAGTCGAAATGGCGGCCTAGAATGCTGCCGCCGAAAGCCCCGGTAACGATAATCCGGTCGTCCGGCCGCGCTCCGCCGCGGCGGAGCGGCCCTTGCGCGCCAGGCTTCCCTAAAACCGTGGCCGTGATGACCAATGGTCCGTCCCAACAGTTGGTGTCGCCGCCGGCGATCGCAACTTTATATTCTTCGGCCAGGGGAAGGATGCCTTCGTAGAGTTGGACGGCTAGTTCTCGCCCGCCTTTCCGCGGCAAAGCGACGGCAATCACTGCCGCCAGTGGAACCGCAGCCATTGCGGCCAGGTCGCTGAGGTTCACCGCCAGCGCCTTGCGGCCCACGCGGCGAGGATCGACTTCGGAGAGGATGAAATCGACCTGATCGGTGAGCAGATCGACGGTGATGACGCACTCGTCGACGCCTTTCAAATTCAGCACGGCCGCGTCATCGCCCGGTCCCAGGAGCAGCAGCGGGTGCGGCGGCAGGCGTTCGCGGAGCCAGGCGATGAATTCGCGTTCCATTGGGACTATTGTAACAGGCGATCGCCGACTGGGCTGCCTGGAACCGCCTTTGGAGTGCGAGGGCTTGCCATCGCTTTCCACAACGCGGAGTAACGCGACTCGGTTCGGCAGGGCGTGTTGAAAAGCGAAGGCAAGCCTTCGCACTCCAAAGTGCGCCTTACGGCTGCCGGGCGACCTTCAGGCTGATCGGCATGAAGCCGTAAAGCGTCTCGCTGCCGCGAAGGATGAAGAACTTCACGGGATTGATGCTGTTGAAGTCGGGCCGGTGAAGTATGTAGGTGACGTTTTCCTGCGAAATCGTTTCCCAGATGTGCATGCCCACCAGCACGTCGCCGGCGCGAATGCCCTGGTCGGAGGCGGGGCTGTTCGGCCGCACGCTGACCACCGTCAGGCCGCCGCGGTAGCGGGTATGGAACTTCTGCTTGAACTCGCCCGCGGGCATTGTCCGCAGGTCCAGGCCCAGCACTTCCCAGGCGCCGCTGTCGGCCGGTTGGGCCGCGTCGGGCATGTCGGCAAGCACCACGCTGACGCTCATTGGCTTGCCGTCCCGCTGCACGGTCAATTCCAACTTGTCGCCCGCCTTGCGATCGAGCATCGCGCGCTGGAAATCCAAGGCGCGGTGGATGCCCACTTCGCCGACGGCGGTGACCACGTCGCCTTGTTTCAGCCCGGCTTCGGCGGCGGGGCTCTTCCGTTCGATCGATGCGAGCTTCATTCCGGAGTGCGCCGCGGGGGCGTCGGCAGCGGCCACCAGCCCGTGCCACGACTTGCCGCCGGCGGACGCCAGCAGCGTGGCGGCGACGTTCATGGCCTTATCGACCGGGATGGCGAAGCCGATGCCTTGCGCGCCGGCCCGCACCGCCACGTTGACGCCGATCATCTCGCCGTCGATGTTCATCAGCGGCCCGCCGGAGTTGCCCGGATTGATCGGCGCGTCGGTCTGGATCAGGTCGTCGTAGAACTGCGCGTCGTTGATCTGCACGGCGCGGTGCAAGGCGCTGACGATGCCGCGTGGTCACCGTGTCCTCGTAGCCGAAGGCGTTGCCGATGGCCATGACCGGCTCGCCGGGCATGAGGTCCGAGGATGTGCCCAGCGGGATCACTGGCAGCTTTTCCGCCGGGCTGATCTTGATCACGGCCAGGTCGGTCTCGGCATCGCGGGCGACGACGGCGGCGACGTATTTCTTTTCGTCGGAGGTCGTGACCTGGATTTCACGGACGCCGTCGACGACGTGGTAGTTGGTGAGGATGTAGCCCCGCGCGTCGATCACGATGCCGGTGCCCATGCCGTTGACTCGGCGGGGCGCTTCGGCGGTGGCGGCATCTTGCGATGCGGGCATCACGGTCTTCTCACCGCGGATGCTCACGACCGAGGGTCTGGTTTTTTCGGAGACCTTGACGGTGGGCGTAAAACGCTGGTCGGACGCCGCAGCCGGTCCCGACAAAGCGAGTAACAATTGGGCGATCGCAGCAATCGCCACAAGCCGCCGGAGGGTCCGCGATACAGTTTGAGCCGGTCGATCGAGCATGGTGGTCCTGTCGCAGTAGTTCTGACAAAGGGCTTGCTGCGCGGCTGGAGTTCCGCCTTTAGGCGGCTTGCACGATTCGCCGGCTAAAGCCGGGACTCCAACAGCGAGTGCCGGAACACTTTTGCTAGATCGGATAGCCCGTATAACACGCTTGACCGGCATTATCAGCACCGGAACAGACATCCCAGATTGCCAAGGCAGCGCGTTATAGATTGGGAGAGATTGCATCCGCCTTGCGGGGAGCATGCCAGCCGTCGCTGGGAGTGGCGGAGAGAAGCGGTCATCTCGGCCGGTCTGAGCGGCGATTCCTCGGGCACCGACTCGATACCATCGGGCGAAAACACTGGCCGCGTCGGCACCGGGTGGAAACGCGGGTATACCGGCGCGGCCGGGACCGGCTGATCGGCAGTTCCAGCGTCGGAACAAGATGCTCCGCTACCGCCGCAGCGATGATGCCCGCAGCAGCCTGAAAGGCCGAGCGCGGCGAATCCGCCGGCAAGCAGTATTGTTATCCAGCCCGTGGCTACCTTCCGTGCGCGTCGGGGCAAAGCACCGGACTCCTAGAACAATGAAACCATCCCATGTTCCAGGAGAATCGGCCCGATGGCGACTGGAAAATAAGGAATAATCGGCAAATCTTGCCCAAATTGCCGGGAGCCGCGCTATTCTTGCGGAATCTCGATGCTGAGAAGCTTGGCGAGCGCCTCACGAACTACGGCGCTGCGATTTCGCAGCTCGTGGCCAGCCGCATATCGGTCAATGGCCTCGACGATTTGCGCGTCCTCTTTGCCGAACACTGTGCCGACCGTAATCTGCTCGACGTGGTGCGCCGCGACTTCGCGTGCCCACTGTTTCAATTCCGGCAGTTCTTCTTGGATGGACTCGCGAATCTTCGTATGCCGCTCGCGCTCCTCCGGGGTTGCCGGCCGAACGATGCGTTGACGGACTTCATGCCGATCGTTTTCGCCGTTGGCTTTTTCCATTTCACTCCTCGACCTCATAAGCCGTGACCGGATAAACCGTCACACTGTCCAACATTTCGTAAACCGCTACAATGAGGCGGCCGTCGGGCGTATATCCAGTGATCAATGGACGTCCAGAGCTTCGGCTCACCTTTTTTCCGAGTGGATTGCAAATCGCCTCTTCAACGTCTTCCGGCGTGAGACCAAGCTCCGCAATATGTTCGACATTGCCGCCTGGTTCGTAGTTCCACACAAAATCGTACCAGGGCATTTCGCCTCCCTGCTCTTTATTCTACCATGCCCAAAGCCGTGCGGCAGTTCCCTCATCGTTCGCCTGAACTCTGTCGTGGCCAGAAGTCCCCCTTTCCAATGCGCGCGATAGTGCGGAGAACGTGGCAATCCCCGTAGCGAGGGCATCGACGAGGGCCAGGGATGACGGTTCCGGCGCGGCCTGCAAACTGCCGACTGGAGGCGCGGCGTCCACCACATCACCGATCATCGTCGCAGCGGCGCCTACCGCCGCTTTTGTTCCCCTCCCCACTTGTGCAGTTTTGGCACACCCTTGGTATAATCGGGGCTGGGCCTGAATAGGGGGCGCCGCTACGAACGCGGGTTTTAGCAGCGAGCGAAACAACCGCCTTGCATAAACGGTGGCTATGAGGACATTTGATCGACGCGCACAGCGTCAAGTTACTGCTTCCCCGAAATCGCAACCCTGGGCCAATGGGCCCTTGTATCAAAACAGGCAGTGCTTCGTTCCGCGCCCGAAAGGCGCGTCGGCCAAGTGCTTTACTGTTTCGCCCTGCTGCGAGACTCGGGGAGCGGTGAACCTCGGACGGCGATCCTTTTTCATTGGGATTCTGTATTTAACTTAGTGAGGCACGGTATGAATGAGAAACTCGAAGAATACGTCAAGTGGGTCAATAAATGGTACGAAAAACTTCGGGGCGACGAAGCTGCCACGGTATCTACCCTGATTCTGCCATACTTCGCGGCGCTCGGTTATGACGTGAACAATCCGAGTGAAGCCAAGCCTCAGCACAAGGCGGAGTTCCACGGGATGAAGGCGCACACTAGCGTGACCGTACATGGGCACCATCAGGGCTTTGGCCGGCGGCGGGCCATTTTGGGGTGTAGGCTTGGACTGGCCGGATAGGTCAAGTTCAGTCACATTTCGGAGTCGAGAGTCATGGTGGGTCGGCAGGACGTTGAGAAGCGGCGGGCGTGGGAGGTGCGGTTCGAGCGGTTTCGGGCGAGTGGGCTTTCGGTCACCCGATTCTGCGAACAAGAACGGATATCGGTATGCACATTCTACTATTGGGCGAAGCGTGTCGGGTCGAAATCGGCTAGGCCGTCCACCTCGACCGCGACTCCGCCGCGGCGGAGTCGCCTGCCCGTGAAGCCCGCAGCCGCAGCAGGCAAGAGTGCGCACGCTGCCGTGGTGCGTTTTTCTTTGAAGGCCGGAGTGGAGGTGTCAGTGCCGGCCGACTGCCTGGAGGCGATTTGTTGTCTCGCCGAGGCACTTCAGCGTGCGCGGCCGGAGTGTTCCGACGCCTTCCACGAAGTCGTCGTGCGTTCGTGACATGAAAGGCGCCCGCGATGTTGCACTCGTCGCTTTTGTCTCCCTCGGGGCAGACGAAGATCTACTTGTACGCCAAGCCTGCCGATATGCGCAAGAGCTTTAACGGCCTGCACGCCATCGTGCAGTCCGAGTTCCTACGCGACATCCGCAACGGAGACGTGTTTCTGTTTCTCAACCGCCGCTTGGATCGCATCAAGCTGATCCATTGGGATCGGGATGGCTTGGCGATTTGGATGAAGCGTTTGGAACGCGGCACCTTCCAGAGGCCGCAAGGCGCGCCCAGCGGAACGCAGGTCGAAATCGACGCCACCGACTTCGCGTTGTTGCTCTCGGGCATTGAACTGGCGACCGTGAAACGTCGTCGCCGGTATTCGTTCGATGCGGCGAAATCTGCCGCATTGGGACACGTCAGTTCGTAACGGCGCAACGCAGCGCCTTCGCCGCAAAATATTTTTCGGAATCTCGCCGATTTGCGCGAAGGCGCTATTGCGCATTTTTGACGATCTTGTTATCATCAGTCACATGATCGACGCATACGAACTTCCCAACGATCTCGATGCCTGCCAGGGGCTGCTGCGTGTTCAAGCTGCGACCATCGCATCGCAAGATCAGAAGATCGAGGAGTTCACGACAGAGATGCAAAAGCTGCGAAAGCTGCTGAGCTATTTCATCAACGGGCATCGCAGCGAGAAGCGCATCCTTTCGGCCGAGAACCAGTCTTTGCTGCCCTTTGAAAACAGCGAAGAGTTCCAGGCGGCTCGGGCCGAGGCGGAGGCCCAGGCCGAAGCGATCGTGCAGACATACACGGTGACACGCGCCGTGAAGAGGAATAAACGGGACGAGTCGCTGCCCAGCCATCTGCCGCGGATCGAGAAGGTCATCGAGGGCAATGAGGCGCAGAAGAACTGCCCCACGCACGGAGAGCGAGAGGCCATGGGCTACGATACGACCGAGACGCTGGTTTACAAGCGTCCCGAGTTGTACGTGCTGGTGAAGAAATACCCGAAGTATGTCTGTCCGGGCGAAGCCGCCTGCGGCGTGGCTTCGCCGGAACGTCCCACGTCGCTAGTGGAAGGTGATCGTTACGACACCAGTGTGGCGGCCACGGTGGTCGAGGGCAAGTGGTTCCACCACCTGCCAATCTATCGGCACCAGGACGTGTTCGCCGGCAGCGGCTGGACGCCCAGCCGTTCGACGCTGTTGAACCTCGTCAGCCAGGTGCAGTTCGTCATCGCGCCCTTCATCGCTCACATGACGTGGAAGGTTCAGCAGGACGTGGGCGTGGCCATCGACGACACGGGTTGCCGCATGCTGTTGCCGAAGACGCCGCCTGTGGTAATTCCCGGCGACGCCAAGAGCAAGCGTCTGGTCGAGAAGGTTGCCGAGGCGCGTGCCAAAGGCGATTCGAGCTTGCTCGCCAAGATGTGGGTCTATATGGGCCTTTACCTGGCACCCTACAACATCTTCGACTTCCGCGTGTCGCGGCACCGGGACGGCCCCGACGACTTCTTCCGCAACAGCCGATGTATCGTGCAGGGAGATTGTTTCTCGGGAAACTTGAGCGTAGTGATCCACAGCGACGAACGTCTGACGTTCGCCGCCTGCTGGGGGCACGCGCGCCGCAAGGTCGTGGAAGCGATAACCTACGCGAAGGAAAGCGAATTGCTGCTGGGAATGATCCAGGCGCTGTATGATATCGAGACCCGTGCCAAGGACATGACCTGGCAGGACCGCCAGGCGTTGCGCCAGCGCGAATCGACGATCATCCTGGACGCGATTTGGAGTTGGCTGGAGACGAGGCCCTTGCAGGAAGTGCTGCCGAAGAGCGACTTCTCGGAAGCGTTGCGGTACATTCGCAACCACTGGAAGGAACTCAACGTCTACGTTCGGGACGGCCGGATTCCCATCGACAACAATTCAGCGGAGCAGTTGATGAAGCAGGTGGCCATGGGCCGCAAGGCGTGGCTGTTCGTATGCAGCGTGGCCGGGGGCGAGCAAAGTGCGATGATGATGACCCTGGTGAGCAGCGCGGCGACACGACCTCGATGTCGGGGTCTACGTCAAAGACGTGCTCGACCAATTGCTGGCGGGCTCGACGGACTACGAAAGCCTGCTGCCCGACGTTTGGAAACAGAGCCACCCGGAAGCGATCCGCATGTACCGCGTCGAAGAGCGGCGAGACAAAGCCGACCGCAAGCAACTCGAGGCCGCCCGCCGGCGTCTAGCCGCCCGCTGACGCCGGCGCCCCGGTCGTTGCCGACCGGCGTCACATGGTACTGCTGTGCGGATACCACTAGCGAGGACTGGGCGTTCTTTCTCGGCGATTCCCACCCGAAATTCTTGGTCGAAGCAAAGGCAGTTGGCAAAGTTCTGGACAACTACAGCTACCACGAGCAACTCGCCGGCTACTACGCCGCCGAGGCAGCATCGGTCGTGCTGGGTATTTTAACAACGGGAGTGGAGTGGCGTTTCTTCACCAGCCCGGCCCCTGGCCACGTAATGGATAAGGAACCGTTCTTGACGTGGAACATTCTCAAGGGAGACGTGATTCCTTACGATTTCCTGGCACTCCTTCACGCGCGAATTTCAATGGCGATGGCATCAGAACCTTCGCAAAACGGAAGCACGGCCTGGTGAAGGAATTGACCCGGCTCCTGGAGCCTTCGGACGAGTTTGTCAAAGTTGCCATTCGCAATCTTGAACCCCGCACTTTGACGCTAGCGCGCATACAGGAGTGGAAGCCGATCCTGGCCTGCGCTCTCCAGGAATGGGCGCAGCAGAAGTTGAACAAGGTATTGGACGATCTTCAGGCTGAGCCGGAAGAACTGGGTGGCGTGAATGAGAGCCACGAGAAAAAGCACCGGCAGGTGAAGGACGTTAGCAAGGGTGTTAGCTATGGTGCTCCAGGGACCATGACTGCGATCAGGAACTTGTTGGCTGGCGGCCCAATGACATCTGAGGAGTTGGCCGAGAAGCTTCAATTGTCAGCGCACTACATGGAAACTTGTGTGTACTACATGGGACAAGCGAATAGCCCTATTGGTATTGCACGCACGTTTGAGGATTCTGATGGTAAGTACCACTTGCAAGAGTAGAGAGGGCGCAGTGTCATGGCGCTTGAACAGTCGCAAAATCATTGCAATCGGTGCGGGAAACCGACGCTTCATCAGCGCGTGACGAGCGGGCCGCCGCACGTGGGCTGCCTGTTGATCTTGCTCACCTCCATAGCCCTGTCCTTCCTTCTTCCCATCATCTCGTGGATCATCACCGTCCCGGTGATTCTGACCACGCTAGCTGTTTGGCTTGTGTGGGCCTTGGTAGCCGCGTTCTCGCAGCCTCCGTTCCGCTGTAGCCAGTGCGGGCAAGCCGCTGGTGAGCTTACTCCCGAGCAGAAAGCCGCGACAGTTGGTAGTCGCGAATTGGCTACTCGTAAGCGCGTGTTGGAACGGGAATTGGAAGAGGCTCGTATGGCACCACTCCGGGCCGAGCGCGCTTGTGCGCGAGCAGCCAAGGCGCAACTTGTGCGTGCCAAATTCTTTAGCAAGCTCGCTCGGGTTGCCGAAACTGTGGTGTCCCATACAAATCGCCTACTGTTAAAGATGGCTGGCGGCGAGGAGAACATAATTCTTTATCGTTTTCTCCAGGTGGTCGTGGTTAGCATCCCCTTTGTGCTAATCGCAATCGCTATGGCAATCAGCAGCAGCAATCGCCAAGCCGCGCAAGCTCGGATTGAAGCCGCAAATCAAGAGGTGCGGCAGGCTGTTGAAGAGGCCGACAAGTGGATTCAATCTGGCCGACTCGCTGACGCCGACCGGATTGAAGGAGGATTGAAGACGGCAGAAACAAACGCCGTAGCGACCCAGAAAACCGCCATCGGCCCCACTTTGACGGCCTTCACGAAAGCAAAGGGCGAGCGGCAGGCGGCCGGGATTCTGGAATCGGCTCTCAGAGCCATTGCCAAGAAGCAGCTCGACCAAGCACAAACATTCCTGCGGGAGTATCTTGAGCATCCATACGCCACCGAGCAACAAAAGGCGAAGGAGCTGCTTGCAGAAATCGCTTGGGCAACGTCCGACGAAGACGCCTTGCGCACCCTGGTGGCTATGGAGGACAAGGCGTTTGCTTCGTTACGCGCTGGGGACCGTTCGACAGTTGTTCATTCGCACCCAGTGTTGGCCGAAACCCGTCTTGGCACCCTCAGTAGGAATCTTCCGGAGGCGAGCCGTCAACGGGAGGAAAAACGCAAGAAGGCCGAGGCGGAGCGGCTAGCCGAGCAGAAGCCGATTGAGGCCGAAAGGGAGGCAGCACAGAAAGGCGGAGTTGGCGGAAAGGTAGAAGATTTCACGAAGGAACTCACGGTAGACCTCGGCGGCGTGAAGCTGGAGGTGGTCCTGATACCGGCTGGTGACTTCATGATGGGCTCGCCCGAGTCGGACAAGCGCGCCTTCGATATCGAACAGCCTCAGCACAAGGTACGAATCACGAAGCCCTACTACATGGGCAAGTACTTGGTGACGCAGGAGCAGTGGCAGGCAGTGATGGGCGACAACCCCAGCATGTTCACGGGTCCGAAGAACCCGGTGGAAAGGGTCAGTTGGGACGACTGCCAGGCCTTTCTCGTAAAGCTCAACGAGAGGCCCGGCAAAGGCAGGTTCCAGTTGCCCACCGAGGCGCAATGGGAATATGCCTGTCGCGCAGGGAGCACAACAAGGTATTTCTTCGGCGACGACGAGTCCGTCCTGGGTGAGTACGCTTGGTATGGCGCGAACTCGCGCGACAAGGCGCACCCGGTAGGTGAAAAGAAATCGAACCCCTGGGGCCTGTATGACGTGTACGGGAATGTAGGGGAATGGTGCCAGGATTGGTATGATGAGAATTACTACGCCGGTTCGCCGATGGATGATCCGACGGGGCCGACAACGGGCTCCGACCGCGTGAAGCGCGGTGGCTCCTGGGGAACCAAAGTCGCCGCAGGCTACCGCTCGGCGTTCCGCAACGGCGATTCACCGGAGGCGCGCCGGCGACGTGGGCCTGCGGCTCTGCCTAATTCCGTCGGGGGCAAGGGGGGAATCAGTTCAGCGCACGCAGTAGGCCGCCAAGCGGCGGGCTGGGACTTTGGCTGACTCTACCGGGCAACATACGGTTGAGGCCCGGCTCATGGGACTTGGGCCGCAGCGCGAGCGGCCAGGCCGCGAAGTCGCCGCATGACGGGGTTCGACGCCTGCCGGGACTTCTCACGCAATTCATTCCAGATTTCGCCTTGGCTCGACAGATACCGGTCAACTTCGCCCCGGTTCGCCAAGTAGTAAGCGAGCGCCCCATAGACCTCCTCTAGCGCCAAGGCTGGATACTCCTGCTGAATTGTCTCAGGGGAGTGGCCTTGCTGAAATGAAGCGACGACCGAGTCCATCATAACGCGGGTTTTGCCAACTCGCATCACGTTGTTTTCGTCCAAGCGGACGTACTTTTCCGCCGTTACCATCTTGGATACTCCGTAGGAACGCTTTCACCGCCAAGCGACTCGCGTGGAGGTCAGATACGTTGAATTCTAGCATGAAGATCAAGTGGACGCCATCCCGCAGACAGGGCGGCGTTAGGGTGGGACCTGATCCGCGTTTCTTAGGTTCGCCGTTTCGACCCCTCCTTCATTCGCCGGCGCCGCACGCTTTGATTATTTGCGCCCGGAGTCATTGTCCCGCCTGAATCGTCACCTCGGCCGGTTCCAAGCCCTTCGCCTCGGCGCGCAGCGTGATCTTGCCCGGCTCACGGCCTGCCTTTACCACGCACAGGCCCAAGCCATGGAACACCGAATGCCTGTCAGCGTGGAATGGCTCGTGGCAAATCGGGTTGCCGTCGTCCACGCCGGCAATTGTCGCGGGGACGTCACTGTCCAACTTGACCACACTACTTCCTCTGATTATATCCGGGCCGGAGATGTGGAACCGCACCATGTCACTCGCGCCGGGGCAAACCGAGCCATGCTCGTCGACCACTTGGACGGTAACGAATGACAGGTCGTCGCCGTCGGCATGGATCTTATCGCGGTCCGCGAGTAGCACGAGCCGCTTGGCCTTGCCGACGGTGCGGACTTCATCGGTGGCGACCTCCTTGCTGTCCTTCTTGCCCACCGCCTTCAACGTGCCGGGCTGCAAAGGGCACTTGCCACTCGATATGCAGCGAGTGACCGCGATCGAGCTTCTTCTCGCCCAGCGACTTGCCGTTGAGAAACAGTTCGACACTGTCGCAGTTCGTGGCCGCCCAAACGGGAATCTCCTTGCCTTCCCAGCCCTCCCAATTCCAGTGGGGCATCAGGTGGACTAGCGGCTCGGGTCGCCAAACGCTCTTGTAGAAGTAATAACGGTCCTTGGGAAAACCGGCCAGATCGACGATGCCGAAATAGGAGCTCCGCGACGGCCAGCGATAGGGTGTCGGCTCGCCGATGTAATCGAAGCCCGTCCAGACGAACTCGCCCGCCACCCACGGCGAGTGTATCTGGGCCAAGAGGGCCGTCTCGGCGTTGTTGCCCCAGGCCGGGCCCACCAATTCGTAGGAAGTGACCTGATTGTCGGCCTCTCGCTGGATGTGCAGCTTGCCGTCCGGGCCTTCCTTCAGGCCGTACTCGCCGCGCGTGCTCAGGGCAGAAGCGGTCTCCGAGCCGATCAAGTTGTAGCGGTCCTTGAACTGCGCATACGCACGGATGTTGTAGTTGATGCCGAGCACGCCCAGCGCCTTGGCGTAGCCGGTGCGGTTCGCCGGACCGGGATTGTTGCACGCCGACGTGGTCGGCCGCGTCGGATCCTCGCGATGGCAAAAGTCGGACAGCCGCTGCGCCATTTCGCGGGCGTTTCGCGCGCCCTGTTCGGGAATCTCGTTGCCAATACTCCAGAGCACAATCGATGGATGGTTGCGGTCGCGCTGCAACATGCTCACGATGTCGCGCTCGCTCCACTCGTCGAAGAACCGCCCGTAACCGCGCGGCGTCTTGTTTTGCTTCCATTCGTCGAACGCCTCGTCCATGACCACGAATCCCATTGCGTCGCAAAGTTCCAGCAATGCCGGGTCGGGCGGATTGTGGCTGGTGCGGATGGCGTTGCAGCCCATCCCCTTGAGGATCTCCAACTGCCGCTGGATGGCGCGGCGGTTGACGGCCGAGCCGAGACAGCCCAGGTCGTGGTGGTCGCAAACCCCCTGTACTTGCACGTGACGGCCGTTGATCAACATGCCGCGATCCTTGGTGAACTCGACGGTGCGGATGCCGAAATCGGTGTCCAGCGAATCGACCGCATCGCCCGCCACGGTCACTTGCGAGGTGGCGCGATACAACTGCGGCTCGTCGGGCGACCATAGTTTCGGCTCCGGCACCTTAATGGTCTGCACGAACGTCACATCCTTGCCGGCGGGGACGGTCTGAGTGGGTGGATCGCCGGCCGGTCGGAACACCTTGCCGTCGGGGCCGATGACCTCAGTCCATAATTGGGCCTCGGCCGGCTTGTCGCCGCTGTTCTCGATGCGGGTGGCGATTTTTACTTCGGCCTCGCCGGTCGTGATAGTCGGCGTGGTGACGTAAGTTCCCCAATGGGCAACGTGGACGGGCTTCACGGCCACCAGCCGCACGTGGCGGAAAATGCCCGCCCCGGAATACCAGCGGCTGCACGGCTGATCGACGTCCAGCCGCACCGCCAGGACGTTCTTGCCCTGGGGCTTCAGCGCGTCGGTGATATCATAATAAAAACTCGTGTAGCCGTACGGATGCCGTCCGAGGCTCTTGCCGTTGAGCCAGACCTCGCTGTCCATATAGGCGCCGTCGAACTCGATCCAGACGCGGCGGTCCTTGGCCTCCGCGGGCGTGTCGAACGTCTTGCGATACCAGCCGATGCCGCCATCGAGATAGCCGCCGCCGTCGCCGGCCGGGGAGGTCGGGTCGAACGGGCCTTCGGGCTTGATCGCGACGGCCGCGTCATACATGCCGCCCTTGCCTTCGCCGTTATAGACCCGCACGGCGATCACGTTCTTGCCTTCCTTGATGAGCTTGGGCGCTGACTTTGTAAAGGCGGACATTCTCCCAGGCGCTGCGGTAGCGCGGCGGCATGCGGCCCGTCGCGCCGATCCGCTGGCCGTTGAAATACGTTACGTCGCAATCGTCGATGCGGCCCAAGTTCAAGAGGACCGTCTTGCCGATATACTCCTTGGGGATTTCAATCGTGCGGCGATACCAACCATAGTTGTTTACACCGTCGTAATTGGAATGGTAGTTCCACCACGCCGGAAGCTGCACGGCTTCCCAGCCGTCAAGCTTCAGCTCGGGATCTTTCCACGAGGGATCGTCGCCACGGTGGAATTGCCACTTGCCCTCGACAACGCCCACGATCGGCAAGTGCGGCTGCTCGCCCTGGGCGGCCTCCTCGATGCTCCAATCGTGCGGCACGTCGAGTTTTCGCCAGGACGAATCGTCCAGTTCGGGATTCTGGCCGTCGGCAACCTCGTCCAGGTGGAACCGCCAGTCGCGGTCGAAATTGATCGTGGCGCGGTCGGCGGAACCCGCCGCAGCGGCGGTGGAGGAGGATTGACAAACGGCGGCAATCAGAGTTGCCATGAAGAGCAATACACAGAGTCTCGTCGGATTCATCGCAGGCCTTTCAAGAAAGTGGACGCCCAGGAGGCGGGAAAGACAAGCTCTTATTCTACTGCCGGGAAAACCGGCAAGCAACGGGGCAAAAAAGGCGGCAGGTTACGCCCTGGGCCGTTCAAAGGAAAAGTGATGCCGGTATCGTTTCATCCGCGGAAATCTGTGTAATCCGCGGTTCGTTACTTCAAACGGCTGAACATCGACCAAATGAAAAACATCGAAGTGCAAGCGGCCTTCGGGTCATTTGCTCTACCATGACCGCCTGCTATAGTGAGTCGAGAGTAGAGAAACTGGATTCGCCGCATGTCGAACACGCCGCCAACCGACAAAACTCCGGAAGTCAACGCCGGGAACAAGGTTTTTACGAAGAACCGGGTGGTCCTGGGGCTGCTCTTGCTGGCCCACGCGGTTTTCGGAGCCTACTGCACGCCAACCAACGAGACATTGGTCGATCTGAAGCTGGGCGTAATGATTTCGCAACCGGTCCTACTGGCAATCTGGGGCGCTTTCACACAACACAGATTTTATTACCGCCTGCTCTGGTCGCTTTTTATCTGCACCTATCTATCGTTTGCAGACGACCTCGGCGTGGTGCAACAGATGGGGGACAACAAGCCGGGCGAGACAATAGTGTTGAATCTGGCTCTATTTGTCGCGTCGCTTCCCATCCTTCTGTTGGTTCGCCGTCTTTCCAGATGGCGGATTACTGACTCCGAGGCAATAGAGGCCGAATCTCCCTATCTGGCGAGCCATTATGGAATTCGCCATTTGATGATACTGACTGCGATTGTGGCTCTTGCGTGTGGGCTTGTTCGCACTCTACTAATAATCGGCGACAGCGGATTTCCATATTCGTCTGTTGTCGTGTTTATCATTGTGCTTGGAGTGCGGCTGGTCGTAGTGTTTCCCGTCGGGGTTGTTCCCTGGATCGTCGTCGCCCGAGGACGAAAACTATACTCATTGGCTCTTGCGACAATACTCGTTGCGATAGCCCTGAACCTCTTTGCGTTCTTTATTCTGGAGGCAATTAACTCATCGCAATCGCACTTCTTTTTTGACCCTGTGGTCTACCCGTGCTTATCGAATCAAATCGGGGCGATCGTTTCCGCGATTGGCACCACGTTGGTCATGCGGTACTGTGGCGTCAGGATGATTCGCGAGCCAATGATAGCAATGAAATGAACCCGCTCAATTACTTTTGCGACTGCGATCCTCCATAACCGGCCTTCGGCTGCCCGTTATCGTCAAGCTTGCCGCAAGCCCATAACAGGCCATTCGCCAGAAGATGTTGATACGCGTCCATGTCGGTCGTCGGTTTGCCGTGGCCCAAGGTGGTGCCGAAGACCCGTGCCTTGCCGTAATGATTGATCCACGCGACAACATGGTCCTTCTTCGACTGCTGGCTGTAGGCCGAAAGCAGCCCGGTAGCATTCGGCCAGAGCTTGATGTTCTGGTAAAGCTCGTCCTTGCCGGTCTTCCAATCATCGGGCCAGAAATGCGTGATCGGATTATC
Organism: uncultured Planctomycetia bacterium; assembly: GCA_963707295.1. Lineage (GTDB taxonomy): Bacteria > Planctomycetota > Planctomycetia > Pirellulales > Thermoguttaceae > JANXQG01. Next base: position 289,371 of record CAVPPL010000012.1, on the reverse strand, counting down.
CACGAGCTTGCGGGTCGCGAATGCCCGCGCCGTGTCGTGGGCCTTGGAGGTCAGGCCGATGGCTTCGCAGTAGTCGTCGCGGTCGGCATTCAATTCGCGGAAGGAATGCAGTGAACCGTGGATGAACACCGCCGGTTTGCCTGCGTGAATAGTCGCGGCAATGTTGTTGACGATCAACTTGCAGAGTGCAGGATCCGGCTCGTGAAGGGAATGAAACTGGACGATGACATCGTATTTGTCGGCAAAACCTTTCTTGGCCCAATCCTTGTAGTCCCAACTGAAATCGAACTCGGCATTGGCATATTTCTGGATGCCCTTGGTTAGCAGGGGCGCGAGGCCCTTGTAATCGTGAAACCCGCCGCCGGTACACCACAAGACCTTCAACGGCCTCGGTTCTTCCGCACGCGCGGCTACGGTCAGGCTGCTGAACAACAACGCCAAGGAAGCAACTCGGAACAACATAGCGACGGTCTCCAGGAGAAAGACGGGGCGCGCGATCATTTGGCAAATCGGACAAACAGGTTATTGTACCAGCACCTGTGAACCGGCTCAAACGGCGGCCGCTGAAATGCAACAAGTGGCCTATTCCACGACAAGTTCGCCCCGGCAAACAGTGACGGCCTGCCTGCCGAGGAAGGTCCGATCTCCTTGGACGCGAACATGGACAATGCCTCCTCGGCTCGATGCCTGGAATGCGACGAATTGGCTCTTGCCCAAGCGCTCTTGCCAGTGCGGCCCCAGGCAACAGTGAGCCGAGCCGGTTACGGGGTCTTCGTTGACGCCGGCCCGCGGCGCGAAAAAGCGGGATACGAAATCGTACTCGGGCGCGGCCGACGGGCTTGTGACGATCACGCCACGAACGTCGATTCCGGAGAGTCGCTCGAAGTCCGGCGCCGTGCGGCGAACTGCGTCTTCCGATTCCACTTCGATGAGATAGTCAAACTGATTTCGGCCGACATATTTGGCGGAAACGCCAAGCGATTCCAGCAGTCCGGGCGGCGGCGCGGCGGGCGAGGAAGGCACCGAGGGGAAATCGAGTTCGATCAGCGACTTGTTCCTCGCTGCTTTGAGCAGCCCGCTCTTGGTATGGAATCGGATCTCTCCGTCGGCCGCGGCGTAGCCCTCGCTCCAAAGCACATGGGCCGACGCCAAAGTAGCGTGACCGCAGAGCGCGACCTCAACCTTGGGAGTGAACCAGCGGAGACGATAGCCGTCGCCTTCCTGCACGACGAACGCGGTCTCGGAAAGGTTCATCTCCATCGCCAAACTTTGCAGCCAACCATCCTCTTTCCATTCGGTGAGTGGAACCACGGCGGCCGGGTTGCCGGAAAAAGGCCGATCGGTAAAGGCATCGACGACGTAATAGCGGAGCGCAGGCATGGGAGTCGGTTCTCACTCTTGATTGGTTACACGTTGCAGGATTCTGAGATCGCCGCGGCAGGACCAGCCGCAACGGTCCCAAAACCGCTGCCCCGCGTCGTTGTCAACATAGAGGAAGATGTTGCACTTGAGAACCCCCAGCGCCGCGAGCGCGGCCAAACACGTCTCGACGATTTTCCGGCCGACGCCTCGTCCTCGATACTCCGGAATGACCGCCAGATGATAAAGAAATCCGCGGCGACCGTTGTGGCCGCAGAGCACTGCACCGATCAGCCGAGGACCGTCTCGGGCGACAAGGCTGAGTTCCGGATTGCGATCGAGAAAGGATTGAAGCACGTCCGGCGCGTCCGATTCCGTCAGCCCGACGCCATCCGTCTGGGTCCAAAGATCATGCACGGAGTGAAGGTCGGCGGCCGTCATGGGAGAGTAGGAAATGTCCATCATTACACCAGACCGTAAGTCTTCGCGTCGATTTGCCCGCGGAAATAGAATGAGACACGCAGGATGCATTCCAGGTTCACTTTGCTTCGGCATGGTCGAGGTTATCGACGTAAAGTGCGGCTTCGAGAAGGTGTTCGATCCGCGGGGTCCGGCATTCATCGGGCATGGCGATTTCTCCGTTTCCTTCCGTTACAATTATCCCACATGCGTTGCCAGAGAAAAGCCGTTTAGGACGAATGATAATCGAAGCCCACCAAGAATAGAAACCCAGAAACATGACGACACCGGACATGCAAACTAATGACTTTCAACGTCGATTGGATCGAATCAGAACACTTTCACGGCGGCGGTTCCTGGCCGCCACCGCGCTTTCCGCCGCTGGCGCGGCACTGCCCGTGGCGGCGAAGGAGCCTGCACGTTCCACAGCCGCGCCGGTCCTCGCCTACGTGGGCAGCTACAGTTCGCCGCAAGGCCCGGAGGGCAGCAAGGGCCGCGGTCGCGGGATTTACCTTTTCGCCATGAACCCGGAGAGCGGCAAGTTGACCCTCCGCGAGGTCGTCGCCAATGACGCCAACCCCTCCTGGCTTGCGCTGAACGCGGCGCGGACGCGGCTCTATACGGCGAACGAGACGGCGACCTTCCAAGGCGAAAAGTCCGGCTCCGTGAGCGCATACTCGATCGACAAGGCAACGGGTCATTTGACATTGCTCAACACGGTCAGTTCACAAGGCGCGGGTCCGGCGCACCTTGGCGTCCACCCGGCTGGCAAGCACGTTTTCGTGGCCAACTATCACGGCGGCACTGTGGCCGTGCTGCCGCTTGGCGAAAAAGGGGAACTCCACGCCGCAAGCGACGTTAAGCACGGCAACGGCGACGTAGGTCCTGCCCAAGCCGCCTCCGCGCCGCCGGGCAGTTTTGCCATCAGCGGCCACGACGCGCCGCACATGCACATGATCCAGTCCGATCCGGCGGGACGCTTCGTCTTGGCCTCCGACCTCGGCCGCGACCGCCTGTTCATCTGGAAATTCGATATTCAGCAAGGCCGCTTGCTGGCGCACGACCCGCCATTTGTCGCCTTGCCGCCGGGCGACGGGCCGCGGCATTTCAACTTCCATCCCAATGGCCGCTGGTTCTACTGCCTGCAGGAAGAGGCGTCCACGATTGCCTTTTTCGCATACGATCCAAAAGGAGGACGGCTCGCTCTGAAGCAAACGCTTTCCAGCCTTCCCCAGGAGTTCGCGGGCACTAATTTTACGTCGGAGATCCTCGTCACGCCGGACGGCAAGTTCGTCTACGCCGCCAACCGCCTGCACGACAGCATCGCCTGGTTCTCGATCGGCGAGACGGGCGAGTTGACGCTCCGCGGCGAAGAATGGACCCGCGGCGACTACCCGCGGAGCTTCAATATCGACCCCAGCGGCCGGTTCCTCTTTAGCTGCAATCAGCGAAGTGACACGATTGCCGCCTTTCGCCGCGACGCCAGCACGGGCAAATTGACCTTCACCGGCCAATACACGCCGGTCGGCACTCCGGCCATGATCCTTTTCCTCGCGTGACCGTGCAAATCAGGTATCGAATCAAGGTAACATAAGCGAGCGAGGTGGCACGCCCTGAGCTTCCGGCGAAGGGCGTGATTTTGACGCCTCGCCACGCCCTTCGCAAGCTCAGGGACGTGCCACCCAATCGAAGACCATGATGGCCCGAATCGACAAAAGCCACGAGACCGATTCATCGCTCGTATCCAATCGCGAAGTGTTCTGTGCGGTTTCCGCCGGTTTCCTCGGCTGGACGCTGGACGCCTTCGACTACTTTCTTGTGGTGATCTCGATGCCGCGCATCGCCGCCGACTTCCACGTGAAAACGACCGACATCGCTTTCTCGCTGATGTTGACGCTCATGTTCCGGCCCGTCGGGGCTTTCATTTTCGGGCTGATGGCGGACCGCTACGGGCGGCGCATCCCGATGATGGTCGACCTGGTCTTCTTTTCGATCGTGGAAGTCGCCACGGGTTTCGCACCGAACTTGACTTCCTTCTTCATCTTGCGAGCCCTGTTCGGCATCGGGATGGGCGGCGAATGGGGTGTTGGGACTTCGCTCGTCATGGAAAAGGTGCCGCCCGAATGGCGCGGTGTGCTGAGCGGCTTTCTCCAGGAAGGCTATGCCGCGGGATACCTGCTGGCGGCGGTCGCCGCGTACTTCATGCTCGACCGCTTCGGATGGCGGCCGATGTTCTTCCTCGGCGGCGCGCGGCGCTGCTGGCCTTGTTCATTCGCCTTTTCATCAAAGAGTCCGACGTTTGGCAGAAGACCAAGGCCGAGAGCTGGTCCCACCTGGGCCGCGGCATCGCCGCGCACTGGAAGCTCTGGGTATATCTAACGCTGCTGATGGCGATGATGAACTTCTCCTCGCACGGCACGCAGGACTTGTATCCCACGTTCATGAAGGAGTTTCGCGGGCTCGATGCCAAGGTCTACTCGCAGGTGGTGATCGTGATGATGGTCGGCGCCCTGGTCGGCGGGATCGCATTTGGCCTGGCCTCGGACCGCTTCGGCCGGAAGCGGATGATGATCGCGGCCTTGCTGGGCGGTCTTTTCGCCGTGCCCTTGTGGGCATACTCATCCTCCTCCCGTTTGGGAATGATCTTCGCCGGGGCGTTTCTCATGCAGTTCATGGTACAGGGCGGCGTGGGGCATCATCCCGGCGCACCTCAGCGAACTCTCGCCCGATCACGTGCGCGGCTTCCTGCCGGGCTTTTCCTATCAATGCGGAAACCTTATTGCCGCGTCGATTGCCTGGGCCAAGCGGCGCTGGCGGAAAGGTTGCCCTACCCACATGTTATGGTCGTCAGCGTCGCTGCGATCCTCGCCCTGGCGATCGTAGTGATTGCCCTGGGTCGAGAGCGTCGGGGCATTGTGTTTGGACAGGAGGAACCTCGAACTTGAAAACGCGTTATAATGCCGGTCTAGCAATCGCTCCTGCGGCGGCTTTCAATCATCGCCTATTCCGAATCCGAGGTCGCGGATGTTCATTACAACGCTTCGCCGGCTGCCGGCAACGGCACTCCTGCCGATCATTTTCGCGCTCGCCGTGTCCTTGGCATTTGCCGACGGGCCCGGCGTCGTCTTGCAAGGCAAACAAGGTCCGCTGGCCGGAAAGCATATCGTGCTCGTGGCCGGCGATGACGAGTACCGCAGCGAGGAGTTGATCCCGCAGTTGGGCCGCATCCTCGCCGTGCGCCACGGCTGCCGCGCGACGGTGCTCTTCGCCGTCGATCGCAACACGGGCTTCATCGACCCGCCCGCGCAGAACATTCCGGGACTGGAGTCGCTCGACAGCGCTGGCCGGGAGAAGGCCGACCTGCTGGTGATCTTCACCCGTTTCCGTGAACTGCCGGATGAACAGATGAAGCACTTGGCCGACTATATCGAATCGGGCCGGCCCATCATCGGTCTGCGGACGGCGACCCACGCCTTCAATTACACCTCGCTCGCCAAAGCGGGCCGTCGCGTTGTTGGCGGTGAAATAAATGGGACAGGCGCAAGATTAGCCCGTACGCCAAATACAGCTTCAACAACAAGTCTTTTCCCGGCGGCTTTGGCCGGCAAGTGCTGGGCGAAACGTGGATCAACCACTACGGCGTACATAACGCGGAGAGCACACGGGCGACGATCGCACCCGGCCGGGTGGGAGACCCGATCGTCCGCGGCGTAGGAGAAATCTGGGGGCCGTCGGATGTCTACGCGATCACTACGCTGGAAGGCGACAGCCGGCCGCTCCTTATCGGCCACGTGCTCGTGGGCATGAAGCCGGCGGACCCGATCAACGATAAGAAACCGCCCCTGCCGGTCGCTTGGACGAAGACGTACACCGGCGACGAGGGCAAGCCAGCCCGTATCTTCACGACCACGATGGGCCACTGCGGCGACCTGCACGACGAGAACTTCCGCCGCCTGCTGGTCAACGCCTGTTACTGGTGCCTGGGCCTGAAAGAAAAGATCCCCGCGAAGTCGAATGTCGATTTCGTCGGCACGTACGACCCCAATCCGATCGGCGTGGGGAAATTCAAGAAGAACGTAAAGCCTAGCGATTATGCTCTGAAGTGAGAGCGAACTGATGCGGTCGGCCGACGGCTGCGCCGAAGGCGCGTTACGCCATAGTTTGCGACAAGCAATTTGTTTCCGCACTGCACATCGGCGCCACATGCGTTGCGGCGCTGGTCCTGTTCCACTACGTAACGAAGGCCTTAAATTGCACATTGCTTCCCAAAATTGCACACTTCCCGGACCTCTGCTACGTCTTTCGGCTGTTCTTTTTTCAATGCCATCATTTTCGAAGCCGAAGCCGCTTCGACAGGCGGCCAAATTTGCGCGAAAAATGTTTTGCGCGGTGATCGCGATGTTTCTCGGAAAATGGCAATGTGTTTAAGCTGAACATTCGCAGTTTTCAAGCCGGTCAAACGGCGAGATGTACGTAGTTTTCCAGGGCTACAAGTAATTCATGAAGGTCGGCCTTGGTGCCCGACTTTGGTGTTTATTGTATTCGCGAGGATAACCGCGGCAGGATGCGGAGCATATGAGCGAGCGACCATTCCGTGTCCCAGTCGCCGAAACGCCGACGCGCAGCCCGCGCTTGCGGAAGTTTGTGGCCCTCGGTGATATACCACAGACCGATCACGCTTTGCATCATCCACACCCAGGGCGACAGCTTCTCGATGCTCTGCCGGCACCAGTGTTGTGGGGCTTGAATCTTCATCACCTGCTTGCTCGCTTTGAAGGCGACCTCGATCGACCATCTTCGCGAGAACGTGGAGATTACCCAACTCAACTCGGCGTTCACATCGGTGGTGAAGAGATACTTGTCGGCGAACTTGCCCTTCGGGTCGCGTACCAATACCACAAGAATCGGCAACAACCCACGCACCTCGGGCCAGACTGCCTGGAAGGAAAGCACCTTCAACTTGCGCGTTACGCCGTAGCACGTCGCCTTGACGGTTTTCCAAACCCACGGCCCTTTTCCGCTGCGGTTGCCGTCGGCCTTCTTGACCGCCTCTTTGGGGTTCGGAAGACGAGGACCTTTCGTCGGCTTTCGCCCACGCTTGCTCTTGGATTGCTTGGGCACGACCGAATCGTAAATCGCCGCGTCGGCACGCATCACGCCGACGTAGGTCACGCGCGGGTCGAGATCGGCCAGGAGATTGCCCGCGGAATAGGCCCCGTCGCCGATGAAAACCAGCTTTCGATCGGGAAACCAAGCCAGCAGATCCTGGAGCATTTCTTTGGCCAGCGTGGCTTCGCTGGGGTGATTCTTGCCGGCAAGATGCAACTTGGCATAGATCGGCAGGCAGTAAATCTTGTTCGTTCCGGGAATGCAAATCGCCAGTCCGATGACAACCCAGTGATTGCCGCTGGCGGTCGCGACCCGTTTGGCCGTCGAGGCTACGGCATCGCGGAACCAGCCCAAACCGTAGACGTGCTTGCCGCGCTTGTGCAGCAAGGTATCGTTGACGACCAGATACAACAAGTCGCGCGGGTTGAGCGCGACAACAATGGCTAGGGCCAATTGGCGGGCCAGATCGTGGACGGTCCAGGCCGCTCGACTGAAGAAGTTGTAGAAGCGGTCGAACGGATGTCGCTCTTTCCGGGAGATAGGCGTATCGGCTTGGATGGCTTGAAAGACGCCGAACTCGGTTCGCTTGCCCAGGCACATCGCCCAACCGAGCAACACTTCGATGTGCGTCTGGAACGATGGCAGAGTGAATGCAGGCAGCAGGCATTGCAGAACGGGGTCGAGAGAGGGTATGCTCGGAAACATGGACGGGGACCTCCTTGTCCTTTGCGCGCGTCTTGCGACGCTTGTAAATCACGCAAAGTGTACAAGGAACCCCGCCCTCTTTTCATCATCAAATTCCATCAAAAAATCTGCGAATGTTCAGTAAGGCGAAACCGATTAAACAAAGGATTGGGGAGATTTGGGAACCGTTTGGGAATCGCTTGGCAGCGCTTGGGGGCGCTTGGGAATAAATGGGAACGCTTGGGATAGTTTGGAAATCGCTTGGGCGGGCGAAGAACCACGAGACGCACGCATCGCACGAAGTCTCCTATCGCACGCGGCCATTTCATTTCCTGTCTCTTGCGTTCTTTGCGCTTTTTCGCGGCTAGCTTTGCCTGATCTAATTGCCACAAAGGCACACAAAGAACACAAAGTCCGGAGGGGCGCGGACGAAGTCCCGGCGGGCCGGGATTTGATCGGTTTCCAATCGGGGGCCCAAGATACTTACGCTCATAACTCATTTCTCGCTGCGGAGGACGGATGGGAACACTAATCGCCGCTAATCAACACTAATCCACTCACATTAGTGTTAATTAGTGATAATTAGCGTTCCCAGTGTTCATAGCTGGCCTTCGCGGCCGCAGTTTTTTCTTTTTCCAAAACATCGCGACTTCGCCTTGATTTCTGGGGTTTTGCAAGGCAGGACGCACCCAGTTGGCTATAGTCAAAAAGAACAGGGGACGCCTCAAGAGTGGTAAGGTTGACGGTTCTAAGTCCATCAACGCCACGTATAAAAGGTCGTCCCCTATGAAAAGAGAAGCGTATCGTTCGGTCGATGTCAAGCAGGTTTCGATTGAATCGTTGGTAGTGGATAAGCCAGCGGTGCCCGCCGTCGTTGGAATCGACGTGGCCAAGTCAGAATCGCTGGCCGTGACGCGGTGGCAAAGCGGCGATTTCGAGCGGCCATGGCGCACCAAGACTCCCGAGGAGATTCCCGTGTTGGTTGACCGATTGCGAGACTTGGCGCAAGGCCGGCCGCTGCTGATCGCCATGGAATCGACGGGCACCTACGGCGACGCCCTCCGCCAGGCGTTGACCGACGCCGGGCTCGTGGTCCACCGCGTCAGCGGCAAGGCGGTGCATGACTACGCGGAGATCTTCGATGGCGTTCCTTCCCAACACGACGGCAAGGACGCGGCGATCGTGGCGGAGTTGGCGGCGATGGGGAAGTCGTCTCCTTGGCCGTACCAACCGCCGGCGGAGTTCGACCAGGAGCTGCGCTATTGGGTCGAACGGGCCGACGCGCAGCAGCGGATTGGGATGCTGTGGCTGGGGCGCCTGGAAGCACTGTTGGCGCGGCACTGGCCGGAAGCGACGCAGTATTTGGAACTCAACTCCGAAACCTTGCTGCGAGCCCTCGCCCAGTACGGCGGCCCAGCAGCGCTGGCGGCCGATGGCGGCGCCGCCAAGCGATTGAAAGGTTGGGGCCGCAATTACCTCAAGAGCGAGAAGATCGAACGCTTTGTGGGTGCTGCGGCCAGGAGCGTCGGCGTTCGGCAGACGGCGATTGATTGTCGGCGAATGCAAGAGTATGCCGAAGCCGCATTGACGGCCAAACATGAGGTCCAGAAAGCAGCGGCAACCTTGGAGAACCTGGCCCAAAGCCACGCGATCATCGCCCGTCAGGCAGCGGTCGTGGGTTGGGCGACGGCATGCGTGCTGTGGGCGCATCTGGGCGATCCGCGGAACTACCATTGTGCCGAGGCGTACCGCAAGGCGATGGGCTTGAACCTCAAGGAACGCAGCAGCGGGCGCCACAAGGGGCAATTGAAGATCACCAAGCGCGGACCCGGCGCCGTGCGGCGTTGGCTGTTCTTTGCGGCCATGCGTCTGGTCCAGACGGCCGGGATCGCGGAATGGTATGCGGTCAAGAAGGGCCAGCGCGCAAAGGCGGCACGCGGGCGCTGGTGGCTGTGATGCGGAAGCTGGCCTTGGGCCTGCACGCATTGGGCGTGGGCGAAGAGAGTTTTGACGCGCGGCGGCTGTTTTCGCCGGCGGTCAAGCACTCTCGCCGCGCCGCGAAGCGTGCCAAGAAGGAGCAGAAGAAGCGAAAGCAGAAGGTTTGAGCGGGGCTGACGCCCCGCGGATTTTTGGAGGAATGGCAAGGTGTTCAAGGGCAGAGAAAGAACCGGCCCCGAAGGACAATCATCCCTGCGGAGCCGGTCGTGCCTTGACGCACCTTGGCCCGGATATCCCTGGCAGGTTGCGTCCCCGCAGAGCCTGCTTCCGTTTCTCCGGGCAATGAACTGTAGCATGATCAAGCGGCTCTGACGAGCCGAAACAAAGTCAATTAACCGAGGAGCAAGTCAACGTTTGACCAATCGAGCTTGGGGCTGCTCGGCCACCTTTTGGGTGCGTCCCGCGCCGCATGGAGCGCTAAACTCAGTTTCGAGGGACCGGCAGCACCGCTTGGCGTGGAATCTCTTATAGAGCCAATTCGACGCTTGCTTCACGGCAGGACGTTTCAGGTAAGAGGTTGGAGTTATCCAAGCGCGCTACTGCACAGCCTCGCTCGAACGGGTCAAACGAAAACAATCTCCTCAACCGATCCCCACACGCTGGTGTGCGCACAACGCTTCTTCGATACAATCGAAAAAGCAGCCGTCCAACGTGTGGAAACACATCCCCAATTCCCTTCAAAAACAAGCACTTGACAAAGGAAGAAGAGGACGCACCCAGGATGAACCCAGGAATCCGTCGTTTGGCTATTCGTTTTTCGGTTGGCGTGACAAATGGAGGGGAACGGCCGGAGACAGGAAGGTAGGAACCACGAAACGCACGAATGGCAGTTGGTGGCCACGGATGAAACACGGATGGAACACGGAAAGAAATCCGTGTTTGATCTGCGTTCAATCCGTGGCTCGATCTCTTGCCTCTCGTTCCTCATCTCTTCCCCCTACTCACTACCCACTACCCACTGCTCACTGCTCACTGCTCACTGCTCACTGCTCACTGCTCACTGCTCACTGCTCACTGCTCACTGCTCACTGCTCACTGCTCACTGCTCACTGCTCACTGCTCACTGCTCACTGCTCACTGCTCACTGCTCACTGCTCACTGCTCACTGCTCACTGCTCACTGCTCACTGCTCACTGCTCACTGCTCACTGCTCACTGCTCACTGCTCACTTGTTGTAAACATCTGTCTCTATATATTATCCGAATGCCGCGCTATGCGAAAATCGAAGAAATCTTTTCGGAAGTTCCCCAAGTCATCGCCTGGCACGGACTTAAAGAATTTTGGGGTCAATTATGACATATCACAATTCGGCCATGTTCTTATTTGGCAGCGGCGAGGGGCAGGGAGCAGGGAGCCGGGGGCAGCGAGCGGTGGCGGAAGCCCACGACGGAAACGCCTGGGCTCGAATCCACGTTTCGCCCGCGCGGCCAGCTGCAAAAGGACAAGTAATTGGACTTATCCCCTTTTTCTGCCAAGACGCGGCTGAACGCCATCCCTTACGCGAACTTGTGCATCAAGTGCGCCTCGCAGCAAGAGCAGAGTTGATCCGAGGAAACGGTTCCGCACGCGATCGAAGCCCGAAGCGTAAGTGAGCGGGGAGCTTCACCCACTCGCTCGCGCGTCGGGCTTTAATGAGTACAACGGACGATGTCTCGCTTTCTTTAAGAGGAGTACGCCATGAGGGCAGTTCCCCTCAATTGATATCTGGTCTTCGTCTCAATCGCCGGCGGCGGAGTGGCCGCCGATTTAGCGACGAAGCGCTATATGTTCGACTGGCTCGGGATGCCGGGCGGAAGAACCTTCTGGATCTGGGACAAGGTCTTCGGATTTCAAACCAGCTTGAACGAGGGCGCGCTTTTCGGCGTGGGGCAGGGGATGGTCTGGTTCTTCTCCTTGCTCTCGATCGCGGCGGCGCTGGCGATCGCCTGGTATCTCTTCGCGGCAGGCGCGGCAAAGCAGTGGGTTCTGACCGTTGCCCTATCTGGGATCATGGCTGGGATACTGGGCAACCTTTACGATCGTATCGGCCTCCCGGGTCTCATGTGGAACGACACGAACGAATTGCATATCGTCGGCCACCCCGTCTATGCCGTGCGGGATTGGATTCTCGTACTCTTCGGGTCCCACCGCTGGCCAAACTTCAATATCGCGGATAGCTTATTGGTTTGCGGCGCGCTGCTTTTGGTATGGCACGCGTTCTTTGCCAAAGGCAATAGCGACGAGCAGTGAGCCGTACCGGATTGATTATTCACCGGCCTAATGGTAGAATGGCTTCCACAATGACGAACTCGGATTTGTCATTATATGTGGTCGTAAAGGAACGATTAAGCAGCAATTCGGCAGACTTCTCCGATGGCAACTGATGCACTTGACACTGACGTGTCTCCGACGCTCCCGACGGTGCTGCCGCCCGCGGTCGATCATCTGGTTACGGAGGACGACACCCCTGTGGATAGTTTCTATTCCGAGAAGCAGTTGCGTCTGCTTAGCGAGCCTCTGTACACTTCGCGGGCCAATTGGGCCGATCAACGGTCGTTTATCGCCGCTGCGAACGTGGGCCTGTTTTTTGTGGCCCGCAATCCGGCGCTGGTGCCCGATGTGCTCTTGAGCATGGATGTCGAGTTGCCCGACGACTTGTTTCCCAAGAAGAATCGCTCGTATTTTCTCTGGGAATACGGCAAGCCCCCGGACGTGGTCATCGAGGTCGTCTCCAACCGCGAGGGCGGCGAGGACAAGCACAAGCTGGCCGCCTACGCCCGAGGCCGCGTGCCCTATTACGTGATCTTCGATCTGGACCGGCTCCTTAGTGCGGAAGTGCTTCGCGGCTACCGCCTCGATGCGACCGAGTACCGTCGCATGGATGAGCCGATCAACTTTGCCAATATCGGTTTGGGACTGCGGATTTGGCAGGGCCGATTCGAAGGGCACGACGTTACCTGGCTTCGCTGGGTCAATGCCCGCGGCACGCTGATTCCCACGGGACAAGAGCGAGCGGAAGCGGAGCGCGAGCGCGCCGATCGCCTCGCCGAGCAACTGCGGCAGCACGGTATCGAGCCACAAGGGGCGTAAGGAAACTTTTGAGAGCGCTGCAAGACGTTGGCCACGGCCGGAATCCTAGGCAACCATTACGATCGTACAGTATGAGAGCTATGAGCGATGCACGCGCGGCAACCAGCGCCGTGGAGGCGACGGCGGACCAAGTCACTTCCGCGGGCAGATTTGGGTCGAGAGCGGCCTGAGCGGTCACGAACGCGTTGTAGTCCGCAATTTTGCCGCTCAAGGCGTCACGCACGCCCGATGTCACGAAGATCAACTGGTATTCGGAACCAGGCGCAAGCGAAGGAAAGATTACGCCGCCGATAGCTCGTTGAGCAATCGGAAAGCAGACGGTCGCGGCGAAGAAGGCGGTTGCGAGAACGCAACGTCGAATGGGAAATCGGATCATAGGTCACCTGGCAAATCAATCACATTGCCTATCGGCGATTGAGAGAGCGAGCAACGTAGCGGCGGAATCTCGCGGCGAACAGTGCCGCCGCGCCCGTCCCGAACAACGCCAGTGTGGAAGGCTCGGGTACGGGGACTGTAATTGTCGAACTCAGGGCGTAGAGGTTAAATTGGTTCGTGGGTGCCGCAACGGTCCCTTCAAGCCAACTCGCCGGGTAGTTGGAGAAGCCCAAACCAACTGACTCCCCACCTCCCACCCCTGTGCCGCCGGAAATAGTTCCAAGCGGATTGAACGGCGCCCCGTCGTCCATGCTTCCCGTCCAGACCCCAGTGCTTTCGAAGACCCCATTTTGGTCGTAGCAGGGTGCAGCGAGCAACGGCCACGTGTGGTATAGATCGGACGTTCCGCTGGTAAGAAGCTGGCCCGCGGTGTTGTAGATCGGCACTCCTACTTGGCTTGGTGCGTTGTCCCGCGCGGCAACCAGCGCCGTTGAACCGACCGCGGACCATGTTACGCCGGCCGGCAAGTCTGGATTAAGCGCTGCCTGAGCCGTGACGAAGGCATTGTAGTCCGCGATGTTGCCGCTGAGCGCGTCACGCCCGCCCGATGTCACGAAAATCAACTGGTATTCAGAACCGGGGGGAAGCGAAGGATTAATTACACCGCCGAGAGCACGCTGCGCAATGGGAAACCAGACGGCCGCAGTGGAGAATGCAGCCGCGAGAACGCAACTCCGAGTTGGAGATGGGAACATAGGTCACCCGGCAAATCGATCACGTTACCTATCGGCGTTTGACGGAGCGAGCCATTGACCGGCGAAATCTAGCGGCGAACAACGCGATCGCGCCCATGCCGGACAACGCCAGCGCCGAAGGCTCCGGCACGGGCACCGTTATCGGAGAAGCTCAAGGCGTACATGTTGAGTTGAGTGCTCGGGTTGTTCACCGTTACACCGATCCATTCGGTCGTGCCCGTCGAGATGCCAAATACCACGGTCTCCTGCGCTCCGGCGCCAGTCCCGCCAGAAATCGTGCCGAGCGTGTCGCCGGGAGCGATCAATCCGCCCGCCATGGAACCGGTCCAGACACTCGTCTGATTCAACACGCCGAACTGGTCATAGCACGGCGCTGCCAGCAACGGCCTGTTGTACAACGTTGACGTGCCGTTGGAGAGTTCTACTCCGTTAGTATTGAAAACCGGAATGCCAGCCGGATTGACGGCGTTGTCCCGCGCCGCAACCAAGGCCGTCGATGCAACAGCGCGCCACGCCACGCCCGCCGGTAGAGTTGGGTTCAGTGCCGCCTGTGCCGTGACGAAAGCGTTGTAGTCTGCGATGTTCGCGCTCGTCGCGTCGCGAACGCCGGACGTAACGAATAACAACTGGTACTCGGACCCCGGAGGCAGGCTCGGGTAGATAACGCCCGCCAAAATACACGGGGCAAGAATGACGACGTGCAACAAAGCCGCTGCAAGTATCGTCGAATATCGCAAGGGGATTACGAACATAAACGACCTCAGACCTTTACATAGTGTTTTTGCTTTGAAAGCTCCTTCCCAGCGACGGAGGCGACCGATAACGCCTATTCTACCATCGCCGCATAACGCTGTCATCTCTTCTTCCTTATATCATCTTGACATCCGCCACGGTGATTCGCTTTACGCCGTCGCCAACGCCTCACCCGCCGGTGTCGTGCCGGCTGCATCCACTACGATGAACGCATTGAAGTACACTCCGGGCAGCGGGTCGGGCTCGGTTGTTCCGTTAGGCATCGTCAACAGCGGGGAAAAAGGGGTCAGAGAAAGCGCCGGTCAAAACCGGCATGGAGTAGCGGATGAAAGAGCCGCATGGAAAAGGATTAGCGAACCATTCCAACCCTGAGTCATGCGCCAGCGGTGGTAACATCGCGGGTGAAGCGTTGACAAGGGCACACGTAGGCCAGCCATTGAGCTCCGAAATCATTTGGTTGCAACCGCCGCTGCGCGCTACCGCGCATTGCGCAGACCACCTATATTAACGGGTAATAATACATTTGTTTGGTGATAGGGACAACAAGGCGGGCTCCAGGGTAAAACATTGAAGTGTGTGAAGCATGTTTCATTGTCCTACCACAGGAGCCCGAGCAATGATTATCGAGATTGAGGATCGGTTTGGCAAGGCGGCGAAGGTCTTTTCGGAAGTGTTGAACAAGGTTCAATGTGCGGCCGAACGGGGCGATGCAATGCATGAGGTCGAGGAGATGACCTGGAGCGGCCTGATCGAAACAGGCCGCCAATTGGTCATCGCGTACATCAACCAGCAAGAGGAAAGCCTTTCGCGGCCGGAAGTGATCGAACACGAGGGGAAGACGCTTCATCGCCTGCCCGAATTGCGGACGCGGCCGTATATTTCGGCCTTCGGTTCCACGCCCTTTCTACGCGACGCCTACGCCACGCGGGAAACGCAGCGTCAGGAGGTGGTGCCGTTGGACGTGAAACTCGGCATGCCCCAGAGCGATACGTCGTACCTGTTGCAAAAGTGGAGTGGCGCGCTGTTCGTGAAGGAATCGTACAAGGAATCGCGGGTCACGCTACTGGAAATCCTCGGCTTTGCTCCGTCGGTCAATTGCCTGGAAGACATGGCGGCGGCGGCAGCCGAGCGTGCCGATGCCTACTTCGAGCAACAGGGAGCGGTTGATCCGACGACGGAGGAGGAGATCCTCGTCGCCACGAGCGATTGCAAAGGCGTGCCGATGCGAAAGGTCGATGCGCCGCAGAAAAAACAGGACGGCGATCCGGGCGCGCCGGGACGAGGGAAACGGCTGAAAAAGGGCGAGAAGAACGGCCAGAAGCGGATGGCGTGTGTCGGCGGAGTCTACTCGGTGGCCCCCTTTCGTCGCACGGTCGAGGAGGTCCTCAACGAGGTCCTCCGCAAAGAAAAGCAGGATCAGCGGCCCCGACCGCAAAACAAGCGGCTACGCGCCGTCTTGACTCGCGAGGTTGACGGCAAGGAAGTCAACGCCAAGGAGGTTGTCTTCGACTGGCTTGCCAACGAAGTACAACAGCGCGATCCGCACGAGCATCGGACGGTCGTAGCGGTCATGGACGGTGAATCGAAACTTCGCGACTTGCAGGAACTGAAGATCAGCCGGGCGATCGGCATTTTGGACATCTGGCACGTAACCGAATACCTATGGGCGCTGGCCTACTGTTTTTACCGCGAGGGGAGTGATGAGGCGGAAGCATTCGTGGAAACGTATCTGCGAAAGTTGCTCGAAGGCAACGTCAACCGCGTGATTGGCGGTATTCGGCAAATGGCGACTAAACGCAACTTGTCAACGCCAAAATGGGAGAAGGTCGAGGATTGTCTGACCTACTTCGCGGTGCGGTCTGAATACATGAAGTACGACCAATACCTGGCTGCCGGCTACCCGATCGGCAGCGGTGTTGTGGAGGGCGCCTGCCGGCACTTGGTGAAGGACCGCATGGAACAAGCCGGCATGCGGTGGCGAATCGCCGGCGCCCAGGCGATTCTCGTGACCGTACATGGGCACCATCAGGGCTTTGGCCGGCGGCGGGCCATTTTGGGGTGTAGGCTTGGACTGGCCGGATAGGTCAAGTTCAGTCACATTTCGGAGTCGAGAGTCATGGTGGGTCGGCAGGACGTTGAGAAGCGGCGGGCGTGGGAGGTGCGGTTCGAGCGGTTTCGGGCGAGTGGGCTTTCGGTCACCCGATTCTGCGAACAAGAACGGATATCGGTATGCACATTCTACTATTGGGCGAAGCGTGCCGGGTCGAAATCGGCTAGGCCGTCCACCTCGACCGCGACTCCGCCGCGGCGGAGTCGCCTGCCCGTGAAGCCCGCAGCCGCAGCAGGCAAGAGTGCGCACGCTGCCGTGGTGCGTTTTTCTTTGAAGGCCGGAGTGGAGGTGTCAGTGCCGGCCGACTGCCTGGAGGCGATTTGTTGTCTCGCCGAGGCACTTCAGCGTGCGCGGCCGGAGTGTTCCGACGCCTTCCACGAAGTCGTCGTGCGTTCGTGACATGAAAGGCGCCCGCGATGTTGCACTCGTCGCTTTTGTCTCCCTCGGGGCAGACGAAGATCTACTTGTACGCCAAGCCTGCCGATATGCGCAAGAGCTTTAACGGCCTGCACGCCATCGTGCAGTCCGAGTTCCTACGCGACATCCGCAACGGAGACGTGTTTCTGTTTCTCAACCGCCGCTTGGATCGCATCAAGCTGATCCATTGGGATCGGGATGGCTTGGCGATTTGGATGAAGCGTTTGGAACGCGGCACCTTCCAGAGGCCGCAAGGCGCAGCCCAGCGGAACGCAGGTCGAAATCGACGCCACCGACTTCGCGTTGTTGCTCTCGGGCATTGAACTGGCGACCGTGAAACGTCGTCGCCGGTATTCGTTCGATGCGGCGAAATCTGCCGCATTGGGACACGTCAGTTCGTAACGGCGCAACGCAGCGCCTTCGCCGCAAAATATTTTTCGGAATCTCGCCGATTTGCGCGAAGGCGCTATTGCGCTTTTTGACGATCTTGTTATCATCAGTCACATGATCGACGCATACGAACTTCCCAACGATCTCGATGCCTGCCAGGGGCTGCTGCGTGTTCAAGCTGCGACCATCGCATCGCAAGATCAGAAGATCGAGGAGTTCACGACAGAGATGCAAAAGCTGCGAAAGCTGCTGAGCTATTTCATCAACGGGCATCGCAGCGAGAAGCGCATCCTTTCGGCCGAGAACCAGTCTTTGCTGCCCTTTGAAAACAGCGAAGAGTTCCAGGCGGCTCGGGCCGAGGCGGAGGCCCAGGCCGAAGCGATCGTGCAGACATACACGGTGACACGCGCCGTGAAGAGGAATAAACGGGACGAGTCGCTGCCCAGCCATCTGCCGCGGATCGAGAAGGTCATCGAGGGCAATGAGGCGCAGAAGAACTGCCCCACGCACGGAGAGCGAGAGGCCATGGGCTACGATACGACCGAGACGCTGGTTTACAAGCGTCCCGAGTTGTACGTGCTGGTGAAGAAATACCCGAAGTATGTCTGTCCGGGCGAAGCCGCCTGCGGCGTGGCTTCGCCGGAACGTCCCACGTCGCTAGTGGAAGGTGATCGTTACGACACCAGTGTGGCGGCCACGGTGGTCGAGGGCAAGTGGTTCCACCACCTGCCAATCTATCGGCACCAGGACGTGTTCGCCGGCAGCGGCTGGACGCCCAGCCGTTCGACGCTGTTGAACCTCGTCAGCCAGGTGCAGTTCGTCATCGCGCCCTTCATCGCTCACATGACGTGGAAGGTTCAGCAGGACGTGGGCGTGGCCATCGACGACACGGGTTGCCGCATGCTGTTGCCGAAGACGCCGCCTGTGGTAATTCCCGGCGACGCCAAGAGCAAGCGTCTGGTCGAGAAGGTTGCCGAGGCGCGGTGCCAAAGGCGATTCGAGCTTGCTCGCCAAGATGTGGGTCTATATGGGCCTTTACCTGGCACCCTACAACATCTTCGACTTCCGCGTGTCGCGGCACCGGGACGGCCCCGACGACTTCTTCCGCAACAGCCGATGTATCGTGCAGGGAGATTGTTTCTCGGGAAACTTGAGCGTAGTGATCCACAGCGACGAACGTCTGACGTTCGCCGCCTGCTGGGGGCACGCGCGCCGCAAGGTCGTGGAAGCGATAACCTACGCGAAGGAAAGCGAATTGCTGCTGGGAATGATCCAGGCGCTGTATGATATCGAGACCCGTGCCAAGGACATGACCTGGCAGGACCGCCAGGCGTTGCGCCAGCGCGAATCGACGATCATCCTGGACGCGATTTGGAGTTGGCTGGAGACGAGGCCCTTGCAGGAAGTGCTGCCGAAGAGCGACTTCTCGGAAGCGTTGCGGTACATTCGCAACCACTGGAAGGAACTCAACGTCTACGTTCGGGACGGCCGGATTCCCATCGACAACAATTCAGCGGAGCAGTTGATGAAGCAGGTGGCCATGGGCCGCAAGGCGTGGCTGTTCGTATGCAGCGTGGCCGGGGGCGAGCAAAGTGCGATGATGATGACCCTGGTGAGCAGCGCGGCGACACGACCTCGATGTCGGGGTCTACGTCAAAGACGTGCTCGACCAATTGCTGGCGGGCTCGACGGACTACGAAAGCCTGCTGCCCGACGTTTGGAAACAGAGCCACCCGGAAGCGATCCGCATGTACCGCGTCGAAGAGCGGCGAGACAAAGCCGACCGCAAGCAACTCGAGGCCGCTCGCCGGCGTCTAGCCGCCCGCTGACGCCGGCGCCCCCGGTCGTTGCCGACCGGCGTCACATGGTACTGCTGTGCGGATACGATTCTCAGCTTACGAGCCCTCTATGTCAACGATGACTGGGATGCCTTCCACGCCGATCGAATCCAAGCCGAGCAACGTAAATTGTATCCCTACAAAAAACGCCTGCACGCTATCCTAAGCTGCGCAACCTAACGAGAAGCAGAGGTTGCAACCGAATGATTTCGTTCCATGCCGGTTTCTACGTACTGAACGCATGATTAGTTCAACAAGACCAGACCAAACTCAGACCGTTTCATTCCGGCACCCGTCGAGAAGGCTCGCTAATTACCTGCGTATTATTGCAAAGTGATTAGCCCCAGATTATCTTGGACTCCTGCTGTCTAATTCACTTCATTTCCAGACCACATGGAGCCATACGCATGAATCGTATCATAACCCCGGCAGTCGTTGTTGTATTGGCCTTGTGCTCTCTCCACTTGTACGCGGCGAGTCCTTCCTTGCAGCAGGGGGACTACGTCGCCGTGATCGGGGACTCGATCACCGAGCAGCGGCTTTATTCCTTGTTTATCGAGGACTATCTCCTGATGTGCAAGCCGGCGGCCGACTTGCGAGTCACGCAATTCGGGTGGGGCGGCGAAACGGCACCGGGCTTCGCCAGCCGCATGGCCAACGATGCCTTGCGATTTCGGCCCAGCGTGGCGACGACCTGCTTCGGCATGAACGACGGCGGGTATTCGCCGATGGACCCCGGCAAGGCCCAGCGCTACCGCGACGGGCAGAACTCGATCGTCAGTCAACTCAAGGGCGCCGGCGTGCGGTTCATCGTCGTCGGCTCGTCAGGCTGCGTGGACGCTAATACGTTTGGCGGCCATAGCCGGCAACAGGCCGCGATGTACAACAAGACGTTGGCTGAGTTGCGGGACATTGCCAAGGAAGTCGCCCGTGAGCAGGGCGTAGTCTATGCCGATGTTTACGGCCCAATGATGACGGCCATGACGAAGGCCAAGGCCAAATACGGCCACGAGTACCATCTGGCCGGCCATGACGGCGTTCACCCCGATCGCAATGGCCACCTAGTCATGGCTTACGCCTATCTCAAAGCATTGGGCTGCGACGGCAACATTGGCACGATCACCGTCGATCTGCAGGGCGAGAAGGCGGAAGCCGGCGAGGGACACAAAATCCTCGGCTTTGCCAACGGCCAGGTCGATATCGAAAGCAGCAGGTATCCCTTCTGCTTCTACGGCGATCCGGCTCAGCCCGGTTCGACCCGCGGCGTGCTGGAGTTCATCCCCTTCAACGAAGAGTTGAATCGGCTGACGCTTGTCGTCCACGGTGCAAAAAGCGAGAAGCTCCGCGTGACTTGGGGAGGAGCTTCCAAAGAGTTCTCGGCCGAAGAGCTTGCCAAAGGGATCAATCTTGCGGCCGAGTTTCTCGACAATCCGTTCAGCGAGGCGTTTCGCAGAGTGGAAGAGAAGATCGCCAAGCAGCAAGAGATGGAAGTTAATCTCGTGAAGAACCTGCTCCACAACATTCCCCAGTACGAGCAAGCCGCTCCCGATGAGCGCGCGGCGTTGGAGCGGGTCGCGGCGGGGCTCATCAAGAAGGATACGGCCGCCCGGGAGGCTTCGGCCGCCGCTGTGGGGCCCGTGAAGCACGTCATTAAGATCGAAGCGATCTGACGGATCCTCGTACTCGGCGGACCGTCTATTTGACTTGCCAACAGAAAGCGGCCCGGTGGCGAACCACCGGGCCGTTCTCGATCGTCCGAGTTTTGAATGTTCCGCTCTATTGCTGCTCGCCCTTTGGGTCTACCACGCGCCCGAGAAACAGGATGCTGCCGTCCCGCTTGTCAAAGATCGCGAACACGAATGGGTGGTCCGCACGGAACACGGCAGGTGTCGCTGCGACAGGACTGGCATGGACTCGATTGACGACGCCCGTGGCGGCCGCCGCTTCGGTGCCGGTTTCGTTTACTTCGACGAAAGCCTTATGGATGACCGCGGAGATATGGAGGTCCCGCCGGCCATCCATGCCGGAGAAGTCGGCAGCCTCAGTAAACGGCAGGTTCATTCCCAGTCCTTGCAGCGTCTCCGCCAAGGAAATTAATGCGTCGAACTTGAATCTAGGCAGGTAAACATCGACCTTCTCGGAACGAAGCATCGCCCGCCACTCGGCAATCTTGCTTTCCGAGAAGCGACTTTTCCAGATCGGACAGGCCATCCGCGGACTTCGGCAGCAACACCAGCATGGAAAGGTCGCGGCCCTTGTACGGAAGTTCCAAAACCTGAACCGAGCCATCTTGCAGAAATGGATAACTCTGCCTCTGGTGCATCAAGGGAGTTTTGACCTTCTGGGAGGAGGAAACGATGAAGTCGGCGTCGCGAGTCAGGGTCTTCCTGAATGGGACGACCCAGTCGCCTTTGAAATAGATGGCGTTGGTCAAAACCAGTCGTGTCGTCGGGTCCACTATCCCTTTGGGCAGCAAGTCCTTGATTTTGTCGGCGGTCTGTTGCTCGACCCAGGCATTTATCGCCTGTCGCGCCGCTTCGGGTTCGCGTGCGTAGTCCACAATTCCCATCTCCGCCCCGAAGTTCTGCTGAGTCAGTGTCAGGTAGCTGGGCAGGAACGAAAACCCTTCCTGGCCCCAGAGTCGGTTGGCGATCCGCAGCGTGTAGCCGCGATCAATTTCATCGGAGTTCCATCGTTGCAGAAGTTCGCGATACGCGGCCTCAGCCTGAGGCAAGTTGCCGGTCAGGTGAAGCGCGTGGGCCATTTCCGATGCGGTTTCGCCTCTCGCTCCAGCCGCGGTCATCGCCAGGGCGACCGAGATACTGGTCGGCGAGAAAAACAAGTTCTTTCCAGGCCGCTTCTGGCTCAATTGGCCATAGAGATCCAGGGCAAATTGATTATTGGCTTGGGAGACTGCCGGGGCCTCGTTTATCATTGAAGCGGGCGGGCTGCCTGCTCCTAGACCCGCGAACCCGATCCCGACAACGAACGCTGCAAAAGACTTCCATGAAGTCATGCTTCTGACCCTTTCCTAAAATGAGGATTGTCTGAGTTGACTGTGGCCGAACCACGTTGGCCCACCGTGTCACTCTCATACGCGGGAGAAAGGGAATCGTTACAGCCGCGAAGGGTCCTTTACGCGAAAAAATCATCGAAGCCCGCTGTTGCCGGCAACAACCGGGATGGCATTTGCACTTGAGCGAGCTGTCGTGGGCCAATAGACGGACATCACGGCGAAGATTCAGATCACCAGACGAGTCGCATGGTGTCGTCAACTCTGGCAACGTCTTGGGAATCCTTCGCAATTCGTCAAGCGGCGGTGCAACCCGGCTCACACCTTCCAGGGCGGCCGGAACTTCTTCGACATCAGTTTCGTGGCCTCCTCGTCGCCGATGATCTCCTGTTTCGCGGCGTCCCATTTCAAGGGGCGGCCGACGACCGACGCGATGTAGCCAAGGTGGCCCGGCGTCTGCGAACGATGGGCGATCTCGATCGGCGTCACGGTCTTCGTCCGCGTCTTGATGCAATCGATGAATTGGCCGGGGTGGTCATAGGAAACCATGAGCTTGAAGTCGAACTTCGCTTCGGCCGCTTCCACCCGCTTCTTGCCGGCGCGATAGGTCTTGACCCATTCCGGGTTCGATGTGTCGAACGCCCCGCGATCGGCATACACCCAGCCGTCTTCGCCGATCCATTTTGTGCCCGAGGCGATATCGTCTTGCCCGCCGGCGATCACCAATTCAACGTTGTTGGGATACTTGCACGTCACTTGGAACTTGACCGCTGTATTCCAAATGGCCGTCCTGGACGGGAACTCGGCCGTGGCCGAAACCTCCACGGGGCCGATCGCATCGTCCGGCCCGCAACCGAACTTAGGATTGCTGAGGCCCCAATGGGCGATGTCGCAATGGTGGCCGATCCAGTCCATCAACTGGCCGTCGCCCGTGTTGTAGTTCCATCGCCAGTTCTTGTGGAAGCGGCACGGGTTGAACGGAATCATCTGCGAAGGGCCGATCCAAAAATCGTAATCGACCGTGGCGGGCGGGGCGCTGTCGGGCTTGTTATTGCCGGTGCCTTCAAAATCGGCGTGTCCCGAGGGCAGACCAACTTCAACGCGCTTGATCTTGCCGATAAGACCATTCGACACGATCCCCGCCGCCCACCGGAAGTTGAGCACACTTCTCTGCCATGAGCCAGTCTGCCAAATTCGGCCGTTCCGCTGGACCGCGTCAACCATCTCAATGCCTTCGGCAAGCGTGTGCGATAGCGGCTTCTCGCAGAAAATGTCCTTCTTCGCGCGGGCCGACAGGATTGCGGAAATCGAGTGCCAGTGGTCCGGCGTGGAGATGCACACGGCGTCGATATCCGCGCGGGTAAGCATCTCGCGGAAGTCTTTATAGGCTTTGCAATCCTTGTTGTCGTACTTCTGGTTCACGCGGTCGGCGGCGTCCCTGAGATGGTTGGCATCGACATCGGCAACGGCAAGCACGCGGCAATCGTCGTTGCCCAGAAAGCTGCCGAGATTGCCGCCGCCTTGCCATCCGATTCCGATCGAGGCCAGAGTAATCTTCTTCGACGGAGCGGCGGCTCCGAAGAGCCGGCCGGGCAGGACTAGTGGGACCGCGGCCGCGGTGGCGGTCTTTAAGGCATCACGGCGAGTAATCTTGGACGGGTGCGACATGGCGGAGCTTTCCTTGAATACAATCTGGGGCGACAGAAACCAGGGACCGGCAGCCTGCTATTATGTGCCACCCGAATTGTCCTTCGCAAGACACCCCTCGCAAACGAACTGTCTTCGAGCTATGCTTGGAGGCAATGAACTGTTCTTACTGGATTATCGCAAGTTTGCTCATTGCGACGGGCTTGCCGAATACAGGCCGAGCGTCAGGATCTTCCACCCAAGCTTCGATCGCGTGGGAAGGTGATTTTCGGCCGATCTATCCGGGTCGGGCTTCCTATCCCCGTGTGACGCAACTTGCCGATGGCAGACTATTGGCGACATTCGCACATTCACTGCCGGGCAAAAGGGCTATTGCCTGCGTATCCAGCACGGATGCCGGCCTGACATGGGGAAGTTACCGGCAGGTTCTCGACCAGAACAGGCCGGTCGACCTCGATAACGCATTTCCAGTGCAACTGTCCGATGGAACCATCCTTGTCGCTTATCGCCGTCACACGCCCGATCGCAACTATCGTATCGAAGTTCATGCCAGCGTAGACGGTGGAAAGTCTTGGTCTTTTCGGGGAACGATTGCCACCGGCCATGACGGGCTGTGGGAGCCGTTCCTGCTGTCGTTCCCCAAAGGCGTCGTGCAGGTATATTACGCGAGCGAAGAAGGTTGCAAGCCCGACCAGAGGATCGAAATGCGGAGTTCCTCCGATGGCGGCAAGACCTGGGGATCGCCCGCTACTGTCGCTCGGAAAAAGGGTTCACGAGATGGGATGCCGGGCGTCGTAAGACTGGATCACGAGAAACTTCTGGTGGCGTTTGAGGCTCAGGACGATCCACCCTATCGTTTTGTCATCCGCGGCGTGCGGTCCAGCGACGATGGGCAAACGTGGTCTACAGCGAGGGAACTGATTTACCGGCCCAAGAATCCAAACTCGAACCGCTGGGCCGCGGGGGCTCCGTCAATTATTTGCTTGCCCGACAAGCGGCTCATTGCATCATTCCAGAGCGACGAGCAGGTGACGTATTTGCAAGGCGACCGTCGAAGGGATCCGGCCGTGGCGGGCTACGACTACGTGCGGCATGTCCATTTTGCTTACACAACCAGCTTTGACGACGCGAGAACGTGGTCGGGGCCGCGGCATCTGTTGGGTGGCCCTGAGCAACCGGCCTGCTGGAATGCGTTGTACGTACTCAAGGACGGAACAATCCTGGCCTTGTCGAACTACCAGGGCCGAGTTTGGGCGAAGGCGGGGAAGCTGCCGCAATAGCCATCCGTTCTAGCCGTGGGGGAAACAGGGCTTGAATCTGCACGACTTTGCGGCCACCAGGCTCTCGCCCACCGTGCCGTCTCCACCTACAATCGCGGATATGAGCTACACGCACACCCAGCATGGTTGCTGGCACTACGTCCTGTTCGCCTTAACCGCCGTCACCCTGGTCGGTGCCTGGCTAGCACGTGGAGTGCCGCCCGTCGTTATCGTAAACCTGGTGATTGCAGCAATCCTCGCCCTTTCCGGCCTGGTGTTCGGCTCCCTGACAATCAGCGACGAAGGTGATTACTTGGTCCTTCGCTTCGGGCCGCTGCCGCTCCTTCGCAAAAGTATCCGCTACGCCGACATCACCGGCGTCAAGTTTGGCCAAACCCGCGTCATTGATGGCTGGGGCATTCATTACTTCCCGGGACGCGGCTGGAGCTACAACGTCTGGGGCTTCGATTGCGTGAGGCTGACGCTGGGCCGGAAGATCATCCGCGTGGGGACCGATGATGCGGAGGGGCTGGCGACGTTGCTTCGTGAGAGGGTAGGCAGCAGCGGGCTGCCCACATAATGGGAAACAAACGCGACTAAACCCCAGCGGAATGGTCAGGAAAATGTCTTCTTATCGAAATGCATTGCCATCTATCGAATTTCCTTCCCTATTGCGGTCATTTGCCGTACACTGAATCGTCAGGCAGGTCAGGGGCGACTCCTATTCTGAGAAGAGGCTATGATGTCGGCATTCAAGAATCGTTTGCGGCCGGTAGCGTATATTGCTATCGGAGTTCTGGTCCTTGCGTTGGGTCATTCAAATGACGCCCAGGCCTGTCACGGCGGCAGAGGTGGGATGGGTGGCGGTTACTCGGGCGGCGGCTATTCGAACGGCGGCTACTCGAACGGCCCGGGGGCACCATACTATTCCAACCCACAACCGGCCCAAACGAGCAGCACGAATACGAGCCTAAACAATCCGGCCACCGTATTGGCTCACGAGGATGATCTGAGCCTTACCAGCAAGCAGGTGCAGGCACTCGAAAAGATGGCCACGTCCGGCAAGCAGCATGCCGCCCTCGTTCTGACCTCTGCACAGAGGAAGCAGCTTGCTGGAATCGTCGGCACGACGCGGAAGTCCGGCTCCACGGGAACAAGGAAATCGCCCGACTTTGGGGCGTCCCCAATTGTGCAAACACCTTGATTCGCGGCAAGTAGATCTGCTGCCACCGTCGAAATCAAGAAGCCGCCTTCCAACGATAACAGTCTGCCGCCATTTGGATTATGGCTATCCATCAGGGCCAAGCGCAGAATGTCTATGTAACCGCTGTGAAGGGCTTGATTGCTCAGGTTCCCACTGACGCCGCCACCCCGGTGAAGTCCGTGACCACCGCTAACGAAAACGGCAATCGCTGGCCCCAAGAAAACGAAGAAGCCCGCTCAATTAAAGCGGGCTTCTGTGAGGAGAGGCGGTACGCCAACCTCGGCCATCTGCTGCCCATGTTTCCTATCGAGCAAGCGGTGAGCCCGGTGTGTCGGCCCCCTCTGGTCGCTGATCGATCAGCCACTTCCATTATAGCGTCAAGCTGCAAAAGTCAAGCGGAACGTACGCCGGAAGGCCACACTTGTCACAGGACCGAACTACACGACCGTAACGTTCTCGGCACATGGGCCTTTTTGACCCTGGCCCTCGTTGTACGACACCTTTTGGCCTTCATGCAGGGCCTCGAAAGTTACGCCTTGGAGGCTCGATGAGTGGAAGAACAGGTCTTTTGCTCCTCCGGTGTTGATGAATCCGAAACCCTTGTCCGTCAATTTCTTGATGCTGCCTTCAGCCATTTGTACGACTTCCGCGTGATTGAGTTGACGTTGCCCAGCTTGCGATTTGCCGACTGGTCGGCGTCGATTGGTTGACACAACTATACGCGGTCGCGGTGCCAAAGGCAAATGCGGCAGTTATGAGTCCGAAACACTCGAGTACGAGATTATTGTCTTGCAACGGCACGACACGTCAGAAGTCGATGTTTAGCCGCCGTTCCCAAACCCTTGACATCCATCTGGTGGCCTACGACAATTCTGTAGTCCAATTCCACAACCAACGAGGAGCCAATCATGCCCGAAGTCAACAAGTCCAAAGCCATCCGCGACTACTTCAAGGCGAACAAGAAGGCCAAGCTCCAGGAAGTGGTCGATGCCCTGGCAAAGAAAGGCATTACCACCACGACGAATTACGTTAGCAACCTGAAAAGCACCCACAACACGCGGCGGCGAGCAGTAAGAAAGGTCGTCGCCAAGGGAGGCGTGGGCATTCCCGAACTCAAAGCGGCCCTGGCCTTAATCAAGCTCACTGGGAGCGTCAAGGCGGCGACCCAGGCTCTGGCGGTGGCACAGGAGATCAGAGCCATCGTTTAGGTGCGAATGCCGACAACCATCTACCTATCTGTTGTCAGCGGAATGCCATCGCCTCGTTCAAGTCTTGCGTTGAGCCAGAAGCGGCACGGAGTCGAACCTGACAATCCACGCCATTTCTTTGCGGTACAAGCAACCAGTTTGCTGCAATGGTCCCCCGGACCTCGTGCTTCAGCGACCTTTTGGACAAGGGGACGGAGAAAATGGCTGGTCCGATCGACGAGTCTCAGAAACGGCACATTTCTCGATCAGCCAGCACAATTGATGGGCCTTCATGCCTTTCAGATTCGGCATTAGCACTTCGGCAAAGTCGGCCAAATCTTCAATAATACCTCGGCGGTCCGGCATTTCGCAGACCAAGTCAATAGGCAAAGGACACACTCGTTGCCAAACGTCGGCCAAGGGCCTATCTCCTGACTGAGCAAGCAAAGATTCGATCTCGGCACGATAGACTTTGCCAGCCGCAGTTCTCCTGTGGTTGCTGGTCCTCATCCGCCGTTCGAGCTTCGGCCTAACTGTGATTTCGCTGCGCATTGGTCATCCCTAAAGGTTCTGTAGCCTTGCCCGCGTTTCCCTGGCGGCGAGGACTCCATGGTCCTATACCTAAATGTTTCCGTCGATTTCAAATTCTTGCACGGTTAGTGTAGTAAACCAGGTGTTAACCGACGTTTTTGATTCGTCCCCATGACCTAAAGCAGGCTCGTTTGGGCACGCCAAGATTTTTCGCCATTGTGTCGCAAAGTCCAGCGACGCAAAGCCCACACAAGCCCCACGGCAAGTCAGATTTGAGTCAGATTGTCCGTACAAGAAACAAAAAAAGACTCACAAACAGTCGTCGTAAGTCTTTACCAGATAAGCAGTGCGGGAAACAGGACTTGAACCTGCACGACCTTGCGGCCACCAGGCCCTCAACCTAGCTTGTCTGCCGGTCAGTCATACTGCTCTGACGTTGGAATGATGCTGCAAGTTGTTGGATTTCATGGGCTTACGACGTGTAAGCCGTTCTCTGACATTGTACTCGCGTGGTGGTCGCATTGCCAATGTCTTTGCCAAATTTTTGCCAAATCGGCAAATAGCGACCACCGCGAAAGTCCCGCTGCCTATTCTCCTCCTCCCACTGTTCGCTTGTGGCCGCTCTGCAACGGCCTCTGGCGATACGTAAACGAGAGCACCTTCCGCTCGCAGACGATCAGGGACAAGCCGCGCATCGGGACCGGTAGGCGGCAACCCAGTCGCTTGGAAACCCTTACCCAGTTGGAGAGCGACGGGAAGGTTGTCGGCGTTAAGCCGGTCATGACTTGGCGGCCGTCGTGCCCGCTATCGGCCGGGCGGTAGGTGCGATGGATCAGGCTCTTATTGGCAAGCTTGGATACGGTTACCTGATGCAATAAAGAGGGCAGGTAATTCGTTCCCCGATGCCCCGGGTACTTCAAAGTCGCGTCGTGTTACTTTGATTGTTCTGGGCAAGCGTACTTCGCCTCGCGAGAAACCTGTGCTCACTCTCACTTGCATTTCGTAATTAAGCAATCGAACGAGGGTCCCCTTGCATTCTGTTTTCGCGATGGATTGTCCCCGGCTTACATCCAAGAAGATTTTCGCGGGTGCCCCTATTGACAGGGGATGAACGCTTGCTAGGCTGATGATGTTTATGTGAAAAAGTCCGTCTGTGACAGCCTGTAGGAGAGCTTAACTACCGGATATAGAAACGAGAAGACAATTTGAACTTACGCGCGAGCGTCAGCTCTGCTTTCGAGAAAACGACCAACCTGAGCCGCAAACCGGCTCTTGAATTAGAGAAGCAGTGCTTGGCCGCGCCCCCGTGTGGGGGCGTCGGACCGGGTGCTGTTCTCTGATGCCCCTTGGTCGGGGTTCTCGAAGCGGCCTTGGTTTCGGCGCTCCCTTATTTATTGGGAGGGCAGAAACTGAGGCCGGAACGCTCCGGCAGCCAATTCCTCTTTTTGTAGCTGATTCGCAGCAAATGTGCCTCCCAAGGCGTTGCCCTGCACGCCATGTGTCCGCAAGGAAAGGACATCATGCGAATCCTCGTTCGTCGTCTGGCAGTCGCGGTGGCGTTTTCATTCTCGGCCTGCTGCCTCGTGGCACCCTCATCTGTAAATGGGGCTGTCTATTGGGACTTCAATGGCGCGACGCTTGGCTGCGGCAATAGCGGCGGCGCTTGGTCGGGCAGCTACTGGAACACCAACTCGACCGGTGCCTCCGGCGGCACGATCTCCACTTGGCCGTCTGGCGGCGACGCCGTTTTCTCGGCCGGAACGGACGGCGTTGGGAGCCTGACGATCACGGTCACTGGCTCGCCGGTCGTCGAAAATCTGACCGTGGCTTACGGCAATATCACCCTGACCGGCACGGACATCTTCGCGCTTGCCAGTTCCGCTACCTGGACGGCGAACACCGGCACTACACTTGTCGTTCAGCCGGGCATCAACACGGCTAGCCTGTTTACCATCGGCGGTTCGGGCAACTCGACGTATGCCGGCGTTATTTCCGGCGGCGCGAGTCTCGTGAAATCCGGTTCGGCCCTCGCGACGCTCAGTGCCGCCAATGCCTTCCAAGGAACAAGTACGATTAGTGGCGGCACACTCGACCTGGCCAATGGCAACGCCTTGCAACTCAGTACCCTGGTTGCACCGAGTCCTGGCATGCTGATATTCGACCAAAGCGTCAGTAGCCGGGTTTTTAACGTCGGCGGCTTGAGCGGCACTGGCAACATCACCCTGCAAAACAGCGCGGGCACACCGGCCTCAATTTCGCTCACGGTCGGTGCGAACAACAATAACACGACCTACACCGGCATCCTCAGCGGTTCCGGCTCGCTGACGAAGTTCGGCAACGGCTCGCTAACGCTGATAACGACGAACACCTACACGGGCGGCACGACGATCAGCGGCGGCACAGTCCAATTGGGAGATGGGACGATCGGGCACGACGGCAAGCTGTCTAGCAGTGGCGGCATTTTGGACAACTCTAACCTTGCTTTCAATCTCTATGGCAGCCAATCCTATAGCGGCGTGCTCGGTGGCATAGGCAACCTTATCAAGACCGGCACGGGAACTCTGACGCTAACCGGTTCCACGAGTTTTTCAGGCAATACCACAATCAGTGCTGGAACGTTGAATCTGTCCAACAGTGCCGCCTTGCAATTGAGTACGCTGGTGGTGCCAACTGCCGGCACTCTCGTCCTGGATCAAAGCGTCACCGGTCACGCATTCATCGTCGGCAATTTGAGCGGATCAGGAAATCTCGCCCTGCAAAACTCTGCCGGCACACCTGCGGCGATCAGCCTGACGGTTGGCGGCAACAACAGTACGGCCGAGTATTTCGGCGTACTAAGCGGTGCAGGTTCATTGACGATCGCGGGAAATGGCACATTGATCCTCGCCAAAACGAGCACGTACAGCGGCGCGACGACGGTGGCCGGCGGTGCGCTACAATTTGGCGACGGCACAAGTGGTCACGATGGACTTTTGAGCGGCAGCGGCAGCATCGTCAACAATTCATTGCTGAACTTCGATCTTTTCGGCTCGGAAACCTATGCCGGCAACATCAGCGGTTCAGGAGCCCTTGCGATGAGCGGAACAGGTTTCCTGACGCTGACCGGCACGAACTCCTTCTCCGGCGGTGCAACGCTTTCCGCGGGCACTCTGCAAATCGGAAACGGCACGGTGGGCCATGACGGCGTGCTCTCGGGAACGGGCGCGATCACCAACAACGCCTGGCTGGTCTCCAACGTAGCCGGCTCGCAGACTATCGCGGCTGCCATCGGCGGCACCGGAAGCCTGACGAAGACAGGCAGCGGAATCTTGATGTTTACCGCCGCGAACCTGTACACCGGCAGCACGTTGATTTCCGGCGGCACGCTTCAGCTTGGCAACGGCACATTGGGTAACGACGGGATGCTGCCGGACGCGGGCGGTGTCGTTAATAACGGCGTCTTCGCATTCAAGCTCGCTGGCTCGCAGAACTACGCCGATGTCATCAGCGGGTCCGGGTCGCTCGTAAAACTCGGCAGCGGCAGCCTGACGCTTGCCGGCACTGGCAACAGCTATAGCGGCGGCACAACGATCACGGGCGGCGTGTTGGAAGCGACGAACACCGGCGCGCTGCCGTTATATTATTCGTCTTCCAAGCTGAACATTGGCGCGAGCGGGATGCTCGCGCTTTCTGCCGGTACGGCGGCATGGACGGCCACCAGTATCGGCAGTTTATTGTCTGCCAATAGTGGAAGCTTTGCTTCCGGCTCAACGCTCGGAATCGACACGGCCAATGGCAGTTTTTCCTACGGCGGAACAATTCCCGGCAGTCTCGGACTCTTGAAGCTCGGTCCTAACAGCTTGATCTTGACCGGTAGCAACACCTACTCCGGGGTCACTACGATCTCCACAGGGACGCTACAGCTCGGCGACGGCACGAGCGGCCATGACGGTGTCGTTTCCGCTTCCGGCGGCATCATCGACTCGGCCGCACTCGTCTACAATCTCTACGGCACGGAAAGTTATGCGGGCATCATCTCCGGCCCCGGTTCTTTGATGAAGTCTGGCACGGGAACCCTGGTCCTTCAAGGTTCAAACACGTTGTCCGGCGTAACCACCGTAAGTAATGGCACATTGACGCTTGCGAATAGCTCCGCATTGCAAAAGAGCACTCTTGTCGCCCCGACAGCCGGCACACTTATTTTCGATTCAAGTGTCGCCAGTCACGTCTTCAACGTGGGCGCGTTGAGCGGCTCCGGCAACCTCGCACTCCAAAACAATTCCGCGGTCGCCATTACGCTCAATGCGGGCGGTAACCAAACTGAACATTCGCAGATTTTTTGATGGAATTTGATGAT
This sequence comes from uncultured Planctomycetia bacterium, assembly GCA_963707295.1. Lineage (GTDB taxonomy): Bacteria > Planctomycetota > Planctomycetia > Pirellulales > Thermoguttaceae > JANXQG01. Next base: position 256,878 of record CAVPPL010000012.1, on the reverse strand, counting down.
GAAAAGAGGGCGGGGTTCCTTGTACACTTTGCGTGATTTACAAGCGTCGCAAGACGCTCGCAAAGGACAAGGAGGTCCCCGTCCATGTTTACGAGCATACCCTCTCTCGACCCCGTTCTGCAATGCCTGCTGCCTGCATTCACTCTGCCATCGTTCCAGACGCACATCGAAGTGTTGCTCGGTTGGGCGATGTGCCTGGGCAAGCGAACCGAGTTCGGCGTCTTTCAAGCCATCCAAGCCGATACGCCTATCTCCCGGAAAGAGCGACATCCGTTCGACCGCTTCTACAACTTCTTCAGTCGAGCGGCCTGGACCGTCCACGATCTGGCCCGCCAATTGGCCCTAGCCATTGTTGTCGCGCTCAACCCGCGCGACTTGTTGTATCTGGTCGTTGACGATACCTTGCTGCACAAGCGCGGCAAGCACGTCTACGGTTTGGGCTGGTTCCGCGATGCCGTAGCCTCGACGGCCAAACGGGTCGCGACCGCCAGCGGCAATCACTGGGTTGTCATCGGACTGGCGATTTGCATTCCCGGAACGAACAAGATTTACTGCCTGCCGATCTATGCCAAGTTGCATCTTGCCGGCAAGAATCACCCCAGCGAAGCCACGCTGGCCAAAGAAATGCTCCAGGATCTGCTGGTTTGGTTTCCCGATCGAAAGCTGGTTTTCATCGGCGACGGGGCCTATTCCGCGGGCAATCTCCTGGCCGATCTCGACCCGCGCGTGACCTACGTCGGCGTGATGCGTGCCGACGCGGCGATTTACGATTCGGTCGTGCCCAAGCAATCCAAGAGCAAGCGTGGGCGAAAGCCGACGAAAGGTCCTCGTCTTCCGAACCCCAAAGAGGCGGTCAAGAAGGCCGACGGCAACCGCAGCGGAAAAGGGCCGTGGGTTTGGAAAACCGTCAAGGCGACGTGCTACGGCGTAACGCGCAAGTTGAAGGTGCTTTCCTTCCAGGCAGTCTGGCCCGAGGTGCGTGGGTTGTTGCCGATTTTGTGGTATTGGTACGCGACCCGAAGGGCAAGTTCGCCGACAAGTATCTCTTCACCACCGATGTGAACGCCGAGTTGAGTTGGGTAATCTCCACGTTCTCGCGAAGATGGTCGATCGAGGTCGCCTTCAAAGCGAGCAAGCAGGTGATGAAGATTCAAGCCCCACAACACTGGTGCCGGCAGAGCATCGAGAAGCTGTCGCCCTGGGTGTGGATGATGCAAAGCGTGATCGGTCTGTGGTATATCACCGAGGGCCACAAACTTCCGCAAGCGCGGGCTGCGCGTTGGCGTTTCGGCGACTGGGACACGGAATGGTCGCTCGCTCATATGCTCCGCATCCTGCGCGGTTATCCTCGCGAATACAATAAACACCAAGTCGGGCACCAAGGCCGACCTTCATGAATTACTTGTAGCCCTGGAAAACTACGTACATCTCGCCGTTTGACCGGCTTGAAAACTGCGAATATTCAGCAAAGCAACACCGTCTATTTCGGTACGCTTAGCAGTTCAGGCGGGCTCACTAAGAGCGGATCGGGACTCCTGACCCTGGTTAACTCCAACACGTTCACCGGCGGAACGACCATTAGCGGCGGCACTTTGCAACTCGGCAATGGTTTAACCGGCCATGACGGATCGCTGCTTAGCAGCGGCAGCATCGCCGACAACGGCACCTTGTCGTTTGATCTCTACGGCTCGCAAACCTACAGCGGCAACATCAGCGGTTCCGGCAGCGTCCTGCTCGCGGCTGGATCGCTAACGCTCGCTCCTTCGGCCGTACTATCCACAACCATCGGCAACCTGCACGTAGGCGAACGTGCCGGAGCGACGCTTACCATATCGAACAGTTCGTTAGTAAATGTCGCCTCACTTGTAGTGAACAATCAATCGACCGCCAGCGGCGGGACGGGATACCTGAACTTGCAGGGAGGTACGCTCAATGTCTCCGGCCCGGTAACGGTCGGCAATGCCCGCATGGACACGAGCGCTTCGGACACAAACTCGCTGGTCACTCAATCCGGCGGCACGTTTTCGGCCAGCGGCGCCATGACCATCGGCGTCATCGGCGCGGCCCAAAACATTTACAACGCCGGCGGGGGGCGGCTTACGGCGTCAGGCGGTCTTGTCGTCGGCGGTCAAGGTAACGGTCAGTTGAATATATCGAGCGGCGGTAACGTGGCGATCACCGGCACGTCCTCGTTTTCCATCGGCGACAACCAAACCGGGGCGACGGGCGGCACGGTCAATCTCTCCGGCGGTACGCTTTCTATCGGCGGTAATACTATCCTCGGCAACGCGGGCGTCGGCACGCTGGTGCGTAGCGGCGGCGTTTTGAGTGCGAGCGGCAACCTGATCGCCGCGGGGGCCGGTACGCTCGTGCTGAACGGATCAGCAAGCTCTGTGGCAACCACGTTTAGCGGCCAGATTGCCAACAACGGCACGGGAACCTTGGTAGTTGTTCCGGTCAATAACCTAATGTCATTCGGCGGCAGCGAGGCGCTATCCTTCGGCCAGTCGTCGGCTTTGACTAACGGCATTCTTGTCCTCGGGGCGTTCGCGAGGCCAGCGGGACGAGTTCTGCTGGCGATTACTTGACGCTCACGGCCACGGCCGGCGCCTATAGCCTCGGCACGGCAAGCTATACCGGTACTAGCTTCGCAAGTTCGTCGGGAACCTCGGTTATCAACGCGAATGGATCGAACACGATCAGTGGCGATACTGACGCCTATGCCGCGAAGATTGGCGGTGCCACGACCCTCAGCGGCAGTCTCACGCTCGTAAGCGGAGGAATGATTCTCAACGGCGGAACACTTTCGGGCGGCGGACTGATTCGATTTGCTCAGCCGGGAACACTGTTCGGCAGTCCGATTTGGAACTCAGTAACCGGCATGGTGTTCGCCGGATCAAGCACCGCGAGCACCATCGCCGTGCCATTGAGGACTTCCCAAGGCATGGTGAAGTTTGGTCCTGGTACTTTGGTTCTCAGCGGAAATAACTCAGGGTTGGCTGGAGGCGTCGTCGTCACTTCCGGCATCGTGAACGCCCAAAACAGCGGTGCGTGGGACCGGGCGGGACGGGCAACGACGTGCTTGTCGCGGCCGGGGCCGAATTGGACATCCAGAGTAGTATTGCTTTGCCCAATGTCGAAGTAAGCATTTGCGGCACGGGCGTGGGCAGCTCGGGGGCGTTGCATAGTATTTCCGGGACGAACAGCCTTGCGGGCGTCGTGAATCTCACGGGCAATCTGCAAGCCGCAACTGACAGCGGAATTATGATGCTCGCTGGGCCGATACAAGGCAGCTACAATCTGACGAAGACCGGCACGGGCATTCTGTCGCTTGCGGCCGACAGTTCCTCGGTGTTTGCCGGAGCAATCTCCGTTCTCCAAGGCACCCTCGACATTGCCAACGCCGGCGCTCTAGGCAATACAAGTGGCGGCGGCATTACGGCCATCAGCCCGAGCGCCGCGCTTTCCATCCACGGCGGTATCAGTGTGCCCGAATCGCTGGTCGTGTCCGGAAGCGGCGTCGGCGGCAGCGGCGTGATTCATTCCACACAAGGCGACAATGAACTGTTCGGCTCAATTCAATTGACGGGCAATTCCCAAGTTGCCGTCGATACGGACAGCCTGACACTTTCCGGGGCGATCTTCGGAAACGCTGGGATTACAAAGACGGGCAGCGGGACCCTCTCGCTAACCAATTGGTCCAACAGTTTTGGCGGCTCGGTCAGCGTCCCGGCAGGAACGCTCAATATTTCAAGTATGAATAACGCCGGGTCGGCGGGGCCGCTCGGTAGCGGCACTACGGGTGTTAACCTGAGCACGAGCGGGGGCACGGCTACGCTCGAATACAGTGGCTTCGGCGATACGAGTAATCGTTCTCTGGCCATTGCATCTGGTGGCACAGCCCTGGTGCAGATTGACTACCCAACCGCTGTTCTCACGCTCACTAGCTCGGTGTCGGGAAGCGGCACCTTGGTAAAGTCCGGCTATGGCATTTTGACGGTTGGCGGATCGGCCAGCTATAGCGGGCCAACATATGTTACTCAGGGCGTTCTGGCCATCAATCCTGGAGGCTCGCTCATCAACACTTCGACCATTTCGTTAAGTCCGGGAACTATCCTGCAACTGACGAACACCGGTAATACCCAGTTGCCCGACTCGGCGGTGATTTCGATGCAAGGCAGCGAAATTATCTTCAACAGCAACGGCGCAAGCAGTTCAAGTGGTGAAATCGTAGGTAACCTTGCCCTGGGTCCGGGTGAAAACGACATTGTAGCCGGTCTATCGACGAGCGGCACCAATCATCCCTATTTGAGATTTGCCAGCACACCGGCGTCGCACACAATTGGGGCTGGGGTGGTCGTTTCGGCGAGCGGTGCAGCAAGTGCAGTTCCAGTCGAACCCCGCAGGACTCGTCAACGGCATCCTCGGCGGCTACGCCATTTATAATGGCACGGACTTCGCGACGTTAACTAGCGGAACAGTCCAAGCATACTCGGCTTACACATTGGGTGACTTCGGTACGCTTGCTGCAAGCAGCAGTTTGAACGTCGAACCTACGGGCTTACAAACCAGCGCGACCACGGCGAAGATCATCAATTCGCTTAATCTTGTCGGTTCATCTGGTGTGCAAATGACCGGCACGGGAGCACTCACGCTATACTCAGGTGGACTTATTGCCAATACCACGGGCGGCATTCGGGGCGGCACCTTGAAAGGTTCGGCAACGGGCGAATTAACTGTTTACTTGGCGCAAGACATCGCCGTCTCCAGCACGATTGCCGACAATGGCGGACCGACTGCTTTGGTGATTTCCGGTCCGGGTACACTCTGCGCTTACCGGCTCAAATACTTATACCGGCGATACTTATCTGAATGACGGTGCGCTCGTGCTAATCCCTCCGGCAAATGCCACCTACGCCGGTGCAATTCACGGTCCCGGAAGCCTCACGAAGTCCGGAACAGCGACTTTGACCTTGTCGGGCACAAGCGATTTCTCGGGCACAACGACTGTAACCGGCGGGGGTCTTCGCGTTAACGGCCTACTCAGCCCCAACAGCGAGGTTTCACTGCAATCGTCGGCCGTGCTTTCCGGCAGCGGTACGATTGGCGGCGACGTAAGCGTTACCGGCGGCTCGATTGCCTTGTCTTCTGGCGGCAATATTTTGGGCGCGGTCACGGTAGATAGTGGCACCTTGTCGATCGGTGTGCCAAGCATCGGCAACTATTTCTCATCGAACGGCGGGCTGTACGTGACCGGCGCGGGCGTACTTCTCGTCAGTCCCTCAGCCACGATCTTGAGCAACGTCACCATATCCAGCAGTGCGCAAAGCAACTTTTCGGGCAACATGTCGGGCACGGGTTCGGTCCTGACCCTCGACGCGGAATCAGGCGGAACGCTGACGCTTTCCAACACCGCCACGTCAACCTACGGGGGTGTCGTTATCCAAAATGGAACACTGACACTTGCCACCACGGCCGCACTCGGCAGTAATCCCCTCGCGATCAACGGCGGCGAACTCAATCTCGGCAACTGGTCGAGTTATACCCTGAGAACGCTTTCCGGCAGCGGCGGTATCGTAGACCCCGGTTCCGGCACACTGAACCTTTCTTTCGCCCCGCCAAGTGGAGTGTCGAGCACTTACGGCGGCTCGATTCTGGATGGGGGAGGACTGATAAGTCTGCTAAAGACCGGCAGTGGAACCACGGAACTATCGGGCAGCAACACCTATAGCGGTGGAACAACCGTCTCGGTTGGAACGCTCATTGTGACAAGCCCCAACGCCATTCTTGACGGTAGCAGTTTGACCGTTGGCAACGCGGGCAGCTTCGCCCCGATCGTCCCCGATTTGGTAGTTCCCGATATTCCATCTACCCAAATACAAATGGCTGCGAGCGTCGCTTCCGTTCCAGAACCGGCGACGCTGGCATTGCTCCTTGTCGGCGCTCTTGGTATAGCAGTTGTAGCACTCCGCAGAAGGATTGGAGGCTAAAATCATGGCAAAGAAACAACGATCCTGGCTTGCAAAACTAATTTGGCCGCAACCTGGCCGGCGACTCTGAAGCCGCGCGTGCGGGGGTTCCGAAATCTGACCGTTGAGCGGTTGGAGTCGCGGGCGATGCTTTCAGGCAGTCCTGCGCAAGCCTCTCGGATTTGCTTGCGCAATTAACGCCCGACCCGCATCCCAGCGGCGACTTGCCCGCTGACACGAGCCAACTTGTCCCGCTGGCGAACTACACGGCGCATGACGTACCGCCTGACATGCCGAGTTACCCGGACATTCACAATTTCGTGGTTGGCATCGAACAGGTCTATAGCGACATCGCCGACAACGCCGACGCGCGGCCAGCGTACTGGGGCGAGAGCGTTGCCAGCGGCGCAAACCAATATCGCATCCATTTGGACGACAATGGGATGCTCGTCACGAATTGGACCATCGACTGGGGCGACGGCAGCAACCCACAGACGGTACAGCCGCAGCCTTGGGTCGTCCATCAGTACCCAACGGCTGGCAGCTACACGATTTCGGTCACGGCCAACAGCCGCGACGGCACTTTCACAAATGAATCAACTCACATTACAGACTTCGCTGGCATCGGCGGCTCTGGCGACGGCGGCCTCCAAGTCAGTCTTTCCGAAGTTCCGCCGACGCTGCACGTCGCGGGGCCGCAAAAAACGGCCTTGGGTTCAACCTTCGCGCTGGACAACCTCGTCTCGGTCAGTGCTCCGGATCAGGCCAATGTTGTCGATGGCACTAGCGTCACTCAGGATTACAGCTACTCGATAGACTGGGGTGACGGTTCCACTCCCTTCACCGGGAGCAACATCGACGTAATATCAGCGGGCGGAACTGGCTCGCCATTCATGGGAGCACTAAGGAGCGATACCGTAGACGGCCTTTTGACGCACGTTTACAGCGATCCGGGCACGTATAACCTGAACGTGACGGTGACGAAAGGCGGACTTTCCGACAGCCAAATCATTCCTATCACCGTCGTCTCGCTGACGGCAGCGATTAGCGGGCTGCCTACGAACAATACTTGCGACGAGGGAACGGCGGTCAACCTTTCCGCTTCCTATACGGCCGATCCGCGCGAACCGATCCAGTCGCCTACGCCTGGCTAGTAACCGATTCGCTTGGCGACACGGTGGCCCAAAGCACCGATCCGAATCTGAGTTTCACGCCTACCGCCGCCGACATCTACACGGTCTCGCTGGTAACCTTCACGGACGGCATACAAAGTGCATCGAATACGGTTGCCATCACGGTAAACGCCGTCGCGCCGACCATCGACACGATTCCAGATGCCACAGTCGCCGTCGGCCAAACATTCAATCTTTCAGCCGTGTTCACCGATCCGAATCTCAACGACACGCATACAGTAACGGTTGATTGGAATGATGGCAGCCCGTTAGACACCGCAGTGCTGGTGACCGAACCATCATCCGATGGTATAACGACGACTTCAGGTGCGGTCAACGATAGCCATGTCTATGCAACTGCGACTACCGGCACTCCCAATACGGTCACGGTTACGCTGACCAATTCGGAAGGAGCATCGACACAGAAGACGTTCGCGGTCACGGTAGTAGTATCGACAGCGACCGTTTCGCTGACGAGTTTCTCTGCTAACAGCGACGGATCGCAGCTACAAGTGCCCTACTCGGTTACGGGCATGGCCGCCCCGTTTACGATAGGCATCTACAGTTCGGCTGACGGCACGATGCCAGACCAGTTGCTCACTTCGATCAAAGTAGATGGAACGAACTTTGCGCTGACCGGCACCGATACGGCAATGGTTACTCCGTCCTTTGATGACATTCCAGCGAATTATCATTTGATCGCGGTAACGAACGGTAATTCTGACATCACACAAAGCACCGTGGAGTTCTCGGGTGGCATTTTTATCGCGACGAGTGAAAGTGCCAATCCGCCGCAGAAAATTCTAAATGTGATTGGCGGGACGAGCGGTGACACGATGACTATTCATGGCCCTGGTGCGGGAAGCGGCCTGGCGAATACGGTTGTCCTCAACAGCAACTCACCGTTTACAATCGACAGCTCGATCACGGGCATTCATGTTCGTGGAGAGTCAGGCACCGACGACATTGAAGTTGACTCTGATGTGACGTTGCCGCTTTGGCTATTTGGTGGATCGGGTACAACTACGATCAATGACGCTGGCAGCGGCGCGGACATTCTCGCGGCAGGGGACGGTGCAACAACTATCGCCCACGCCGGCAGCGGCAATGCGATAATCAGTGGCGGAACTGGTTCGACAACGATTACAACCGAGTCGGGAAATGACACGATTTACAGTGGGTTAGGTTCGACGACGATTACGACGGGGACAGGTAATGTCACAATCAACGGTGGGGCCGGAGTGGCGACCATAACTACGGGGCCGGGGAACGACACGATCAGCTTTGGCACCGGGCGAACTGTTTTGCACGAGGGCAACGGGCAGGTCTCGCCGGAAGTTCTTGACGACAGCGACGGAGCACGAACGGGCATCACTAATACGTATACCGAATCCGGTTCGGGCTGGTCGTCGCCCGGTGCCGGTGTTGGTTTTAATCAGGGGCAGCGAGTCAACGACGGCAGCGACTCCTCCGCCAAGGCGATCTGGACGTTTGGCAATCTCGATCCGACGGCGTATTATAATGTATATGTAACTTGGAGTGCCGATGCAGGAGCCAGCACCGGAGCGGTTTATTCGGTCAGCCAGGATGGTGGAACCACTTGGCAGACGCTTACGGGGGTGAATCAAACCCAAGCAGCCGCCGACTTTCAGGCGGCGGGCACGTATTGGCACGATCTGGGCGTTTTTCCGGCAACGTCGGGTTCGCTGAAGGTTCGGCTTAGTGCCAGCACAGGCGAAGTGCTGGCCGACGCGGCAATGATCATACCGCATAGCGCGCCTCTGGTGACGAACCTGACAATGGGAACCTTCACGGTGGACAGCCAGGGCAATTTGTCGGTGACCTACACGATCAACGGCGAAGACTCCCAGCCGTTTTCGATTGGCGTTTATGGTTCGCCTGATGGCGTTCAGCTAGCCAGGCTGCTGCAAACCTACTCGGTCGATGATCCCACATTGCTGACTGGCGGCGGTACAACCCACATAGTAACTTTCCCGGCGAGCCTCTTTAGAATTGACTCAAGCCAGTATGTTATTGCGCAGCTCGATCCCGGAGACGCCGTGCAAGAGACAAGCAAGGCCGACAACATATCGGCGACGTTGAGCGGCATTTTCGAGGAAGCCGATGGAACGCTCGTGGTGTTAGGCAATGCAACTTCCCTCACGAACGATGGCATTTCTTTGACGCAAGATTTGATAAGCGGCAATGTCACCGTCAACACGACAGACAACAACGGAAATCCGCTTGGCAGTAATACGTTCGCCGGCGTCAGATCGGTGATTGTCAGCACTCCGGCGGGCAACAACACTCTCCGTATTGATCCCAGCGTGACGATGCCTGTCTCCGCATACGTTGGACCGAGCAGCAATCTTTTGGGCACAGCGTCGGTTATAACGAACGACATGGCTCCGCAATTGATGGTCGCCTCCGTCGTTCCGGTGGCCTGGGAGTCCGGTGGGCAAAATGGTGAATACCTCGTGACCCGCGTTGGAAATACCGCCAATGCGCTTATAGTAAGCTACAGCGTTAGTGGGACAGCGATCGGCGGCGTGGATTATCAGGCGTTAAGCGGAATCGTGATAATTCCCGCCGGGGCAGTTTCAGCGCTGATCTCAGTGATGCCGATTGACGGCGGGCTTGTTGGAACCAGCGCAACCGTCGTCATTACCTTGGCCTCCGGCAACGGCTATAAAGTCAGCAGCTATTCTAGTGCCACCGTTACGATTAGTCAGAACGGGACCGCGAGCGGCTCCGGGCCAGTAAGCGCCTCGATGACGTTTTTTGCGCCCGACGGGACTCCCGAGGCAACCGACGATACGGCCCTCGTGGGCGACACAATTCCGATGGGAATCGCGCTCACGTCGGGCGATACGTCCGGAATGTCGTTCACGATCAGCTACGACTCCAGCTTGGTAACGGTAACCGAAAATGGCTCCGTCGTGCCTTCGGGATCAACGATTTCCCTTGGCACGGCCGATACGATTTTCGGCGTTACCGCCGCGAATCCGAGCAACAACACGCCCGTCGAGGATGAGATTGAAGTAGACGAGTGGTTCACAGCGGAAACTGGGACGCTTTGCACTATCGAAGCGAATCTCGGCGTGCTGCACATGAATATGACCGAGGCAGTTGCCGCGAAAGACATTGATGTGACGACACCAACTGTAAAAGTCGGACAGAAGATTGTCCTCGAAGTTGTAAGGCAGGCGGCAGACGGAACCCGAACTAACGTCAACAGCAATATTACCTGGAGCCTGCCGGGTTCTGATCCAGTTACTGTAACACCAATTACACCGCTCGGGACAAGTCTAGGGAACTATGTCAAAAGTTTCGACCCCTCGCTTCAAAAGAATCAAGTCGCCAATTTCATACCTTCGGATTATAAGAAGAGCGACTTCACTTTCTATTGGGTTGACGCTGGTGGCTCGAAAGTCCATGCAGAGATACTGGACCCCCAAAACCATGACGGCGACGGCACTGTCGATGGCAAGTTTACTGTGCTCCGACCAACAGTGAAAGTCACTGCCAAGCCGCTTGCTAATAGCCCTGGCAACACACTCGGATTCAATCTTGAGCGGCCAACGCCAACTGATGTCGAGAGGGCGATTACGTTCGGCGATCCAGCGAGTGGACTGCAAGGAAATGCGTGGCGAGTTGATGGTTATCCTGCCGGTTGGCAGTACGGCTTTGCGCAGACGTTGAGCGATAAAGTGAGTTACACAATACCAGCTGCTTTGGGCTTTACCGATCCGAATACGCAAAAACCGATCCAAGGCAGATTTGGCATCTTGCCAAACGGCGAAGCCGATGGGCTGGATTCCGCTTTTCCCTACGATAAAGATCCGACCACAAATTCGAGCGGATGGTTTACCGCCGCGCATCCGATGGCAACCACCGCCGCAAATGGAGCCCTTCCCGAAGGCGACTCTCCAAGCGTCGTGATTTTCAAAGGGGGACAGGCCTCGTTGAACATAAGTTTTACTGTTTGGTATGGCTGCCAACCGATCGACGGGAGCGGTAATCCTATTGGAATCTGGGTTCCACTCGCGAGTTTGAACTGGTCGGTGACTATTAAGGCGGTCTGGGACGTGGCAAACGTAGAACCAACTATTCTTATTAGTTCGGTGACGATCGGAACTGCAAGTTCGCCATTTGGTGGCGCCGGTCAAGTACTTCAGTATTCCGGCAATCAAGGTGGCGCGACCACACCAACAGTATTCGATTTTGTATCGACTACGCAGTTTCCAGAATGGAGCCATATTGTTAATGAACCAGGCTCAAACCAATTTGGACCCCTTCCATGAAACGGCGGACTCGCTGCACGCGGAAGACAGACTTTGTATGCTTTAGCAAGAAGGATTACCTCATGTTTTCAGCTATTATATCTCGCAGACTATCCGGATTTGCCGCGCTTTTATTTCCGTTATTGCCATCGGCATCTTATTCGCAGTCAAGGGAAGTAAATACAAGTGCAACTGTTGCACATCAGAGTTTGGCTAGCGACGAATTAGAATGGAATAAGTTGCTTGGTCGCGCAGGTGTTCCGAATAACGGGCTCCTCCTTACCGCACGGACACCGACTAAAGCGGTTGATTTAACTAAGCCTAATAATCTTGTTCTAAGTCTGCAAAACGTATCGGACCACCGAATCACTGTCGCGGGGTTTCGTGGCGATCTGCCCTATGCGTTAGTCCGCGATAAACACGGAACAACAGTGCCCTTTTCGAAAGAGGGCGCACGGCGGTGTTCGTCGGGCGTGATTGGGTACTATGCATTTTCAAAGCGAGATGTTCATGTATTAGATCCAGGACAAGCGAATGGTTATGTACTTGCGATAGACACACTTTGCATGATAGACTCTCCGGGGGAATATGAGGCTATAGTTGTTGATGCCGGTCTTGGGTGTGCCGCGAAGCCGGTGTCGTTTTCAGTAGTGAAAGGTGCAAACAAACCGACGCCAGCGGGATGGCAACGGGCTGCCCTCCAATCCGAGTTTCCTTCCCATGTATTTGGTCCCGAAGAACCTACAGATCGCGACTGGGCGCAACTTGAGTCACTAGCCGGAAAAGCACTGGAGGGTATGGTCCTCGATGCAATGGCGTCGCCCGTAAGTCCGGGTGCGGTGGTCGTTTCCATTCGCGGCAACGAGTCTGAGCCGACTGTGACAATCAATGCCCCCAACTCTGCGATGGACGCTTCGAACTACTGGCTTCTTGTTCGCGATTCGTCCGGAAGAGCAGTCCCGATGAATGAAAAATGGAAGTCTAACCGCTCCGAAAAGTCGCTTTGCGGTAGAGGCATAAGGCTGTATCCGGGCTCGGCAATAGGCACCGCGATTCAAATCGCAGAGTTATTTGATTTGAAGAGTCCGGAGGTGTATTCCGTACTTATTGCTCTCCCATCGAGTGATCGGAAGGGGCCGGTCTGGGTCACCGGACTTATGAAGTTCCGCGTTGCACCGAAGCTGGTCGATACTAAGAACTAGAGCGACAGAAACGCCACGATGGAACGCGTCTATTCCGATAAAGCCTCTTTGCGTTGTTATCGCGACGCGCTGATCGAGCGAGCCTTGTTGCTTGAAAGGCTCGGCCGCTCAAAAGAAGCGATTTGCCTCTACGAGGATTCATTACGCCACACCCCCTGCCTCGAATTCTATGTAAACCTCGGCGCGCTCTACATTTCCATTGGGCGGGCTGACATGGCGATTGGTCCGTTGCAGACGGCGCTGGCACTTGCGCCGGACTGCGTTACCGGTATCCTCAATCTCGGAACGGCCAAGATTTCGCTGGGCCAATTCGCCGCTGCGCTTGAATGTTACCAGAAGGCCGTCGAAATAGAGCCGCGTAACGTCGAATCGCTTAAGCGACTCGTCGCGCTGCTCGACAAGGTTGGCAAGGTCCGCCAGGCGATTCAAGCAATCGAACAAACGCCAGCGGAATGGCGGACAGATGACCTTTGGCTGCAATTCGGTAATCTGTTATTCCGCACCGGACGCAAAGATGAGGCGTGCGACGCGTTCCGACGGGCGATTGCGCTACGGGAAGACAATGCAGAGGCGCACTTTAATCTGGCAGTTGTCTGCCACGAGTTGCGCGAAACGGCTGAAGCGCAGTGGAATTTCGCCCGCGCGGCGGAACTGCGACCAGACAAGCGGTTGTGGTTGCTCCGGGCGGAAATTTCCGGGCCAGTCGTGTTTGAGAATGCAGAAGAGATTGAAGAACACTGCCAGCGTACGGAACAAAGGCTTCTCGAATCGCCTGCCGCTGCGCAAACTAACTTCACGTTTAGTGACGTCACGGAGGCAGGAGTCATTCCCGGCCTCACGCCGTCGTCTCTTCGGCGCAACCCACGAAGGTTGAGGGAACGGTTTGCGGCGTTCTACGGGCCTTGCTTTCGCGATCACCCGCTTCCATGCGGCAGCGGAAATCGGCAACGGCCGCGCGTCGGCTTCCTTGTCACACGGCGGCACGACCGGATGTTCCTGCAATCGATGCGGGGAATCATCGAGAAACTCGACGGACGGCGATTCGAGTTGGTGATCCTATGCTCGCGCACGAATGCTGAGAAGTTGCGCACGGAAATCAGGCGCGAAGGGCTGCGCTTCGTCCCCTTTGGCGATTCCCTGCCGGAGGCGATCCAGCAGGTCCGAGAGGCGGCCTGCGATTTGCTGTACTATTGGGAAATCGGAAGCGATACGACGAACTATTTTTTGCCATTTGCGCGATTGGCGCCCGTGCAATGCACCGGTTGGGGATTTACCGTCACATGCGGTATTCCGGCTGTGGATTGGTTTCTCTCCAGCGAATTGGTTGAGCATCTCGGTTCAGAATCGCAATACACCGAGCGGCTCTGGCGATCGCGGACCCTATTCCGTTATCAAGACCGCCTCCGTCCGCGACCCCCTGCCAGGTGCGCCGATTTTGGATTACCGGACAACCGGCATTTGTACATGTGCTTCCAGAACCCGTTGAAGCTGCATCCGGATTTTGATTCTATTATGGCCGGAATCTTGGCCGCTGATCCTGATGCGTTGATCGTGCTAATGCGCGACCGTACCGGCCAGGTGGCGCGAATGCTCGAAGGACGGTTCTCTCGTCGAGTTCCCAATGCAAGCGAACGGATAGTATTTCTGTCGCCGCAGCCTTTTGATGAATACTGTCGATTACTGTGTCTCGCCGACGCGGTACTCGACCCGCTACACTTTGGCGCGAACAGCAGTTGCTACGACATCTTCTCATTCAATTTGCCAATGGTGACGCTGCCGACGAACTTAATGGCGGGCCGAATGACGCCTGGCTTCTATCGCAAAATGCAATTCGAGGAATTGATCGCCTCCTCGCCTGCGGATTACGTGAGCAAAGCAGTGCGGGTCGCCAACGACCGTGAGTACCGTCGGTATGTAACAGACGCCATCACGCAGCGGAGCGAAGTGCTTTTTAACGACATCGAAGTTGTCCGCGAGCATGAGCGGTTCTTTGAGGAGGCAATGAATCGTGTGCGATGAAGTAGTTTTGAAGTGGGCGAGCGACGATTAGAAACGGTGTCGCCTACGATCCTACACTTGCCCGCCGTGGCGAACAACGCGAGCCTGATTCTCCGTCCGGCACAATGGCCGTGCCCCATTGCATCTGAAAAAGCAGCCGGCACTTTTTCAGGGCAAGGGGGACGAAGTTCCATTTCCACAGGGGGAGTGCGGTCAAGGGCGGGCGGCGTGGAGGGCACCGCATCTGCACAAGCGCAGCGCGGAAGATTGGGAGGAGGCCGCGCTGACCGACCCTTGACGGTGCGGGGGATGTGCCCCCTACCTCAATAAAAATACTTCCGCGCCGAAGGCGACGTTCTTAGGCCGCGAGCGGCCGTCGCGCCATGCGGGCGAGAGGGGCGTTAGCATCCGAAACGGACCGAGCGGAGCGGAGCCCGAAAGCACGCGGTCGCCGCAGGCGAGGCGTCCAACCGGCATCGTGGTCACAGTGGGCGGAAGGACGACTAGGCTACGTCTCAGTGTACTGATAAATTGAAGTCATGTCTCCCCTCTCCAACAAAGGTTACTCGACTACCGGCATTAGCACCGAGATACCGTGGCCCGCCAAAGAAACTGTCATTGAGTTTCGCGGTCGGAAGTTCCACCTGCTGCCTGACACGGACAAAGTGCAGCGCATGGTTCGCGTGGAAACCGCCACGGGGTTTACCTATAACGACGCGGACAAGTTGATTCTTGAATTCCTCGCGCGCTCGCGTGGGCCGTGCAGGGCGGTGTTATACCCACCTCTGGGAACCGGTGTACAGCGCCACTCGACATTGGCAAGGAGCCGACGGGCATTAGCGGAGACAGGCATTTTGACTATTTGCCCGATCCGTCAGACCCGAAGGCAAAACTGGCGCGTACGCGCTGTACCGCGAGGGGTTGTCGGTCAATCTGGTCCCATACAAAGTTCTCGCGTTCTTCAAGGTCATCAACATCATCCGCGACAAAGGTCCGGCTCAGATTCAATGGATCACAGACAACCTGCAATATGTCACTGACAGGGGCGCGACCACGCGGATCAACGCCATAAAGAGCACTGGAGCCGACGTGGCGAATCACCTGTATGTATCCGGTAGGTGCGCGGTAGCGCACGCCTTCAACCAGAACGTCGTGGTCAACCCGGATAACCCCGCCGACCTCATCCGGCTCCACGAAGACCTCCCGGTGATCCGCGAACTTTCGCGGGTTGTTATAGAGCGTGAGTTGGGCGTCAAGTCCGAACGCGATTTCCACCGCGAGCACCTTTACGAACTGGAAGGCTTCCGCACTCTATTTGATAAAACGCTTGTGGCCCGGATCAAGGGGCTCGAAGAGGTTCCGGCGGTTGACGTGCCTATTCCAAAGACGCTGGCAATCCGTGTTCGCGATCGCGACCACATCGAGTTGTTCGAGTCGATGTCTGCCGCCGTCGATTACGTCCGTGACGGGTGTGTGCGCCTTCGTCTCATCTCGGCTTGCAGGCGGTTAGCTGTGTTCGTTACGCTCAAGTTCGCGCAGGAAAGTCTGATTTCCGATCCACTAAACGACATTCAGTATGACGACGATGGCTCTCCCGAAGCAGCGAAGACGGCACTCCAAATAGCGCAGGTTTATCGTTGGTGGTTCGGAGGTAACGGGTCAATCGAAATATGGGACACGGCGACAGACAGGCGGCTGGCGAGAGCGCAGCACTACATGCCGCCGGTGAACTCTCGATTTCCGCACGATGAATTTGAGAAGATGGAACGCGAACTCAGCGCGCGGGCCGGGATTTCTGGTCCGCCAGAGAACTCCGCTTGAGGAGGCTGACCCAGCCCGGACTTTAACGCCTTACTAGGCGACTCCGATCTGCCGTGCTATTCCAATTCATAATCAGATTCGTTCATCTTCCTGATCCGTGAGGGATCAATCTGGTCAACCCGGTCGATCACCAAACCAAATTCGCTGTGAATGTCTTGATACACCCGCCCATCAAACCCTCGGAGGTTCAGTTCCAAGATGCCGTAATCTGCTTGGGACTTGCCGTACTTTTCGCTGAATATCCTGATCCATCGGACGGCGCTACCATCACCCTCAAGACGTTCGGCAACGTGGATTCGCCCCTCGGTGTCAGGGAAATCAGTTTGCCGGATTGCAGCGCAGCTTGGGAATAAGCCCCTCTCGACAATTGCGGGAATCACCCGTTTCAAGGTGGTGTGGTAGGCGACTTCGACCTGCCGAGGCCGAATCGGAGCGATCCCAAACGCAACCTTTGGCTCCGTGCCTGGCTCATCTTGTCTCAACGTTACCCACTCCCAATTCATGCGGTCCAGTCGAAGACGAACGTCTTCTCGGTACTGAAGCACATCACAATTAGCGGTCACGAGCACTTGAACGATGGCGGAGTGAGTGCCGTGTACTCTGTAGACGTTGAACACAAAGTATTCCCCAAGCAACTCCTTTATTATGCTGATCTGCTCGGCAGGAGGGTTGCGAATCCATTCTTGGACTTGTCGTTGAGCGCGGTTTAGTGTGGGTAAAACCATCATCCATTATCTTCTGTCGGCGGTTTGGACGAAGTGTCCGCGAGTTGCCGCCAATTCGCTGCTTACGTTTCCAGAACGACCCAAGCTACACACGCCGAGATTGACCGGTCCACGCACGCGATTATACATCCAATCCAAACTGGGCAGTAGTCCGACTCAAGGCAGGCTTAGCTCCATGTCCTTGCCTTTCCGCTCGACGGCTAGACGTTCCTGGAACGTCATCTGGAGCTTGACGGCTTACAGACGAATGAGGACTTAAGACGACTTTAGGCCGCGAGCGGCCGCAGCGCCAGGGGGTGGGAAGGGAGCCTCTGCTCGTTGCGTCAGCAACCGCAGCGATAGCGGAGCCTGGGAACACCCGATCGCCGCAGGCGAGGCGTCCGGCTAATAGGCAAAACTATTCGGATATATCCCTAAATCCCTAAACGAAGCCGTCAATTTATACTGTTAACAGTTAGTGTTACTATAATTACATATGTTAAGTAAAACGACATAAATGTTAACTATTTTTTAATAAATTTTGTGTATTCTGAAACAGTAATGCGTTGTTTTTAACGGACCGTTATGGGCGCGCGTTCATAGCATCAACATTGGAGAACTTATATGTCACAACACTTAAAATCAGCCGGGTTTCTAGCAGTTTCAACGATTGTCTTGACCATGTCGTCGCTAGGATCAGCAATGGCTGGGTCGGCATGCGACACCTGCCTACAACAAATCGCCGGTAATAAGTTTGCTCTATCTGATCGTGGCTGTGTAGGAAACGATAATTATCCCGGCCCTATTTCTGCAAATGCCTATGACGCTAACCCTCCCTCTAGTCCCAATGCTTGCTTCTCAGCGTCTAGTGTAAAGTCGAACTTAGAAAGTTGGTGTACGAATTGGCTTCCTACTGATAACTGTATTGTGAAAGCTACCCCATTTAATCAAGCTAACGTGACACAGTTTTCTTGCGTGGGTTATACTGCTCAAGGTATGCCGACTACTGATCCTAGTAATACCGCTTGGGTACAAGGGGTTATAAATTGGAATGTAGTCTGCGGCCATAAAGCAAATACTATCCAGGCGCCACTCATGGAATGAATACGAATATAGATACGAATGCGAATTAGCGGCGTCGTCTTGCCGCTCGACGGCTAGTGGTCGCCGCAGGCGAGGCGCCCAATTGATGTTAAGGCAGCGTTTACCAGAATCCGGAACGGTTTCAAGCACACTGAGCACAGTATCACTAACTGTCACGGGAGGGACATAAACCCTCTTACCCTGGTTAGTTGAAAAACCAAGCATCAGAAACCGACTTTAATAGCAAGGTTGCATCCCACCGTGTTCAGGCCGGCCGCGTAATAAACGTTGGGGGTTTTGGTGGTGTCATAGCAAGGGCCGGTGGCGCTGCCGCCCATAAAGAAAGGTGGTGCTGTTAAAGTGACCATTGCGGTTACGGTGGAAATAACGACTGTGCCGGTAGTAGGAAGGCCGTCATCCAGCTTTGCGTCAAGTGCGAGGGCCTGGCCAGGAGTCAGGCCGGCGGCAATGGTAGCAGGCTGGCCGCCGATATTGGCACCGGCGTATCGTCCTATCAGATAATAATTCCCCGTGGAAGCATTGAACATCGGGGAGTATGCTGGAACGGTTTGAATGCCGATATAGTTGCCTGAGCCAAGGGGACTCGGCGGCAGCACCGAAGGGCTGACCGTCCATGCCGCGGCACTGGAAAACGAAGTGGTCGTGATGGGGATGTTAAATACGTTGCCGGTGGCAGAGAGTTCGGCGAAGAACATAACTGGCTCGCCGGAGAGTCCAGAATTAGAAGGACCACTGGTCAACTCAATCCAGCCATTGCCGTTACCTTCGCCGACGACGGTGGAGTCGTTGCCGGTCACGCCGTTAATAATAGAGGCGGGATTGTTATAATCGCCGGGGATGCCGTTGAATTTGCTGTTGAAGCTGTTAGCCGCCGCATCTATCTGCGAAAGCTGGGTGATCTGGGAGCGGATTTTACCCGCTGCAATTAAATCCTGCCCGACCAGCACACCGCCGACAATGAGGCCGATAATAACCAGCACGATCGACAACTCGATGATGGTGAAGCCGGGGGCGACGAGCAGGCGACTGGTTGCCGGTCTTTGCTGAGGCAATGGGAGGGCGGGGATGGGCATTGGCTAAGGCCACTCGGCCTGGTTCGCCCGCAGCAGCACGTAGCCGGACAGCCGACCAATGATGGGCTCGACGCTAAGCAGCAAAGATAGTTTCTGCCCATCGCGGTCATTTATGCTGATAGGAAACCTCTGCTCGGCATCCTTGGCGATGCTGCCTAAGACTCTTTCACTGTCGGCAGGGGAGGCGTTGCCCTGCGCCAGCCATTCCCTCACGTTGGCACCGCTTTTCACATTCGGGAAGCGGGCTAAGAACTCGGGGTTAAAATAAACAATCGCCCCGTCCTTGCCTGCGATCAGGCAGAAGCGAAAACCCTTGGTCATTATCGAGGTGAACAGGGCATTCTCAAATTCCGTGGCCTGCACGAGGTTGCGGTTGCGGTTGGTCTGCGTCGTGACGTAGACGGCGGCCAGGCCGATCATGGTGAACAAGATGGCGACGAGTGCCAGTTGGTTATGGATCAGCATGACGATGCCCACGGCGGTGAGGATTATCGTCAGGCAAATTAGGAACTGATCGGTAAGGCCCGGCGTCCGCTTGCGGCCGACGAATTTCTTATGTGGGCTTTCCCGGATATCCAGATCGACGAAGCGAAATGACATAGCGCTACTCCCAACAGGTTTCAACAGATCATGTTTTCAAAGTGATTTTATTCCTTCTGTGGTTAACGTTAGGTTAACCAAAAGTGAGTAATACGCTGCGTCAAAAAGAAACGCTCTTATAGAGACATGGTCAGCGTGAGTTCAGGATGGTCGCCCGGCACTTAGGGCAGATTTGGTTCCTGTTCGTTGCGTTGCCGCTGCGTCGCAAGGCGTTCCTTGAACGTCAATTGGGGTTTGACGGCTTCCTGTGGGGACGTGCCGACAGCGTCGGACGGAATCCCTGGCGTATCAACTTCGGCAATGGCCTGTCCATTGGATTCGGCTTGCGGAGATGCTGCCGGCTCGGGTGCATCGTGGTGAATCGCCGCGTCAGAAACGGGCACCGCCTCCGCCCGGCGTCGAATGCGGGCGGTCACGGGTTCCTCGGCTGTAGCTTGCTTCTGCCGGACACGTTGCGGCGTGGCTTCTATGTTGTGTGCGCCCTTTAGCGACTTGATTCGTGCGGCCAGTTCGGGAACGCTCAGCTTTTCGCTGCCCGGTTCCGGTGTCTTGCCGGAAAGCCCGGCCCTGAGTTGGTCGCGAAGGGCGGTCAGTTCGGCCAAATAAGCGTCATTGAGGAAGGGCACACCGAGGCTTGCCTGATAGTCGCGTAGCTGCGACTCGGCAATAGCGAGGTCTTGCCGGATGCGGTCGCATTCGGGGCCGTAGCCGCCGATCAGGCGCTCCAGGGTGTTGAGCACGGCACGCGGCCCCTGGTGGTCCCGTGACAGAGAGGATTGCCGCGTCATGGCACCTTCCACGTACACATCGGACGGGAGTTCCGGGCGGAGAACAAGGCCGAAACGCAGGCCCCGGTAGCTGCCAAGCGGCACGCGGGTTGTCTCGCGGACAAAAAGCGGCAAGGCATCGAGCCTGCCGCCCAGTACGGCGGGTACGTCGTCGCGTAAGATAGTGCGCCCGCCGATGGTCATCGGGTCGGCGGCATGTTCGGCGGCCGTGGCCTGGTCAGCGATGAGATTGGACACGCGAGCTGACAGGCCGGCAATGGTGTCCGGTAAATCACGCACGCTGCGGCGGGCGACGTATTGCTCATCCATGTGGTTCTTCTTCAGTAAGGCGAGCCGTTGCAATTCGGCGTCGGCTTCGGCAAGTGTCAGAACGGCCGGGTTGCCGGAGGCGATGGCTTTGACCTCGGCATAGGAGAGTTCCTGCCCGCCGATATCCTCGGCACGGCGTGCGGCGTTGTCGCCGGTGATGACTTGGCCGATGAATCGGGCCTTGGTTTCGAGTGCCTGCCACATATAAGCGTCAAATGATCCTTCCGTGACGTAGCGATAGATGGCCACTTCCTCGTTTTCGTTACCCTGCCGCAAGATGCGGCCTTCGCGTTGCTCAACCTCGGCCGGCTTCCACGGGGCGTCGAGGTGATGGAGTGCGACCAGGCGTTTCTGGACATTGGTGCCGGTGCCCATCTTCTGTGTGCTGCCGATGAGTATGCGAACGGAACCTTGCCTTACCTTCTCGAAGAGGGCTTGTTTCTTGGCATCGGATTCGGCATCGCCGATGGCGGCGATTTGTTCACGGGGGATGCCGTTGGCGACGAGTTTCTTGATGATGTCGTTATAAGGCGAATAACCCCAGTCGGTTGGATTGACGCCCATGTCGGCGAAGATCATCTGCGTGCTGCGATTCTCCTTAGTCCGCTCCCAAGTGGAAACGACGTTTTCGACGAGGCGATTGACCTTCGATTCGGCGAAGTCTTCGGCCGTGGCCGATAGCATCCTGGCGTCGGTGGCTAGCTTCCGGCCGTCCGTGGTGATGTTTAGGGCATTGTCGATACGCGGGTCCACCTTCTGCGACCGCAGCCGGTCGTAGCGTTCGACCAACTCCTGTTGTAGGCGGTATTGTTCGTCGGACATCGGGCAAGCGACAACGAAGGGCTTCCCGCCTTGCAGGCGGGGCCGCGGCAGGTTTAGCATCGCGTCCGTCTGCACGTCGGAGAAGGCACGAAACATCTGTTGAAGTTCCGGCAAATTGGTGAAGCGGGCGAAGCGGCTGCGTGGCCGCAGTCCGGCACCGTCCGGGGAAATCTCCATCGTGTCGATGACTTCGCCGAAGGTCGCGGCCCATGCGTCGAAATGTTCCAGCCCCCGGCTTTTTAAGCCCTCCGGGTCGAGGAATCGTTGCATCGTGTACATTTCCATCATGGTGTTGGAAATCGGCGTCCCGGTGGCAAACGTCACCCCGTGGCCGGGATGCTGCTCGCTTAAGTAACGCGCTTTCATATACACGTCGAACGCTCGCTCGCTGCCGCCGCTTGTGATGCCGGCAACGCGGTCCATCTTGGTCGGCGTCTCCAAATTCTTGAAATAATGCGCCTCGTCGATGAAGACGTGATCGACTCCCAGTTCGTCGAATACGAGCCCGTCGTCTTTCTTTTTTTCCGCCAGCATGTTCTTTAATCGCTCTACCCTGGCAGCCTTCTGCTTCTCGATGGTCTTGATGAGATTGCGATTGGCGCCTTTGCTGCCGGCATGTTCGATGAGCAGCCGGTCGTATTCTTCGATCTGCTCGACTAGGAACTTCTCCTGGTAGTCGCGTGACATGCCGATGCGCTCGAAACTGCTGTGGGTGACGATGATGCCATCCCATTCGCCGCTGGCGATTTTTGCGGTTAGGAACTTACGGCGTTCCTTTGTTAAGTCTTCCTTGGCGGCGACGAGCAGCTTGGCATTGGGATAAAGCTGCATGAACTCGCGCGAGAATTGCTCCAAGAGATGATTGGGCACCACGTACATCGGTTTCTTGATGAGACCGGCTTGTCTCATCTTCATGCCGGTGGCAGCCATTGTGAAGGTCTTGCCCGCGCCGACGACATGGGCAAGCAGCGTGTTGCCGGAACTCATGCCGCGCCACACGGCGTTGTCCTGGTGCGGCCGCAGCTTGATATTCTGGTTCATGCCGGGGAAGTCGAGATGCGAGCCGTCGAACAGGCGGGGGCGGAGGTTGTTGTACGTGTCGTTGTACAATCGCACCAGCCGCTCGGTGCGGTGCGGGTCGGTGAATACCCAGGCGCGGAAACGCTCCTTGATAAGCTTTTGCTTGTCGCGGGCAGCGAAGGTCGCCGGCTGGTTGACAACGCGCTCCTCGCGGTCGCCATTCTGGATCGTGTCATAGATCACGGGGGTTTTCATGTTCAGGGCCAGGTCGAGCAGCCAAGTGCCGTTGGCGCGTGCCGTGCCGTATTCTGATGTGGCCCCGACCGACCGCTCGGCGTCATAACCGGCGTCAAGGGTCCACACGGCATCCTTTACGAGGTGCGCGATGGGCACGGAGATTGGCGCGACCTTGAACAGCTCGGCGGCGAATGCCTGGATGTCACCAACCGGAATCCACGGCGCGCCAAGGCCGGCGTCGATGTCGCCCGGCAGCACGTCTTCGGGCTGCACCGCCCGCAGGGCGTCGGCGTTGCGGCGGTAAGCCGCATCGGCGGCCTCGGCGGCGGCAAGCTTTGCTCGCACGTTGCCGGAAAGGCAAGCGTCGGCTGTCTGCCATTCCTTCGATTCCGGGTCACGGAAAATCAGGTCGCTGAGTTCGGCGATGACTTGTTGCTCCGGCTTGCCATAAAGTTCGGCGATGTATGGCAGGTCTACCGTGCCGCGTTGGTTGAGCGACACGAGCAAGCCTTCCTCGGCGCTTCGGACGTGCGTAATAGGCGGCGTTTTGCCGACCACGTCCTTGGTCATGATGGCGGCTTTGGCTGCCTTTCCCGTCACCTCGTCATAATCCTCCAGGGACATAACGAGCATCGCGTCCGGGTCCTCCTTGAATTTCACGAGATTGGGCATCCGGCGGATGACGTTGCCGTCGGCGGTCTCCCCGAACGTCGTCTTGTTGATCGGGCCGTAGGCGGCGGTGAAGCGGTTATAAGCCCAGTTGAGATCCTTTCGCGTGTCGTCGCGGTTGGCCTCGGGCCAGCCTTCGTTTTGCGCTTGCAGGACGCGGCGGGCGAGGTCGCGCAGGCCCACCAGGGCGGCTAAGCGTTTGCCGGTAAGCTTGCCGTCTGCCCGCAGCGTTGTGCCGCCATAGACTACGGGCACGGCTTGCCCGTCTACCGATTGGCAAATCTTGCGGTCGTCGCCTACAAAAAAACTGCCTTCGGTGATGTGGCGTTCGGGCGGCGGCGGCGTGAAAGCCGGCTTGATAGGCTCAATCGGGTCGGACGCCTTCACGGTCGCGAAGTCGCGGCAGGCGATAATGAATCGCCTGATCGAGGTCGGTCTCCATGTCGCCACGGCCGAGCACGCTGTAGCCTTCGCCGTAAAGCGTGTCCTTGCGCGACCAGTCGCCAAGCACCATGTCGGGGTGGCGTTGAAAGTAGCGGTTAACGGGAACCTCTGCGCCATCGATTTCAAAGGGGGTCGAGCGTTGCCACTCGGCCTCCTGGTGGCTGGCCAGTTCGCCGGGGGCGCGCTTGCGGAGGAATACGATGTCGGTCACCACGGCGGTTCCCTCCCGCCTGAAGGCGTCGGAGGGCAGGCGGATCGCCCCGATAAAATCGGCTTTCTCACCCAGATATTCGCGCAATGCCCCGTTCTGCTTGTCGAGCGTGAAATGCGACGTGACCAGGGCCAATATGCCGCCGGGTCGTAGGGCATCAACCGCTTTGGCGAAGCAGTAATCGTGCAGCGCGAAGGTGTGGCCGTGGTAGTTGATCTTCAAATCGGCAAAGGGCACGTTGCCGATAACGGCGTCAATTTGACCTTCGGGCAGCTTGGTGTCGCGGAAGTTCTCGATGCGGATGTCCTGGCCGGGATGGATGAGGCGGGCAATGCGGCCGGAGATGGAATCGAGTTCCACCCCGATGTAATGATTCTTCTTGCTGCCGTAGTTCATGAAGTTGCCGATGCCGCAGCCGGGTTCTAAAATCGTGGCACCGTCGGGCACGCCCAAATGGGCAATCGCGTCATGGATGGCCTGCATGATGACAGGGGACGTATAGAAGGCGTTGAACGTGGTGCGTTTGGCGCTGGCGTATTCCTCCGGCGTGAGCAAGGTTTTCAACTCATTGCCAAGCGCCTTCCAGTCGGGGGAGTGGAAGGTGTGGGTGATCGGGTCGGGGAAGATGCGAAGCGCCAGCGAACCGAATCCGGAGAACTGCGACAACACCCTTCGTTCCTCCTCCGTGGCTGGTCGCCCTTCCTGCTCGACCCGCTTTAACGTGCGGATGGCGGCCAGAGTCGCGTGGGCCTTGGCCTTCTCGCCGCTGGGCATGTGCGGCAGCGGTTTTGCAGCGGCCGGCGGCGAATCAGAACCGTCCGGGTCGGCGGCGGCTGCGGTGCCGCCCGGCGGGCTGTTTACCGTGCCGCCGTTTACGGCGGCGGGCGGAGTGGCGGGAGAGGACTCGTCAGAGAGGGAGTCGAACAGCGACCGGCTTCGTGACGACTTTAGGTGCGCGACGTGGGATGGCGGAGAAACAGCATCGCCGCGTCCAGGACTTGGCCCTCGTTCCCATCCTGAGAAGTGGCGGCGGGCAAACGATCCTCCATTTCTTTCAGGGCCATTTCCAGTGCTTCGCTCGCGATCTGGGTCTGGTCGCTGTCCGGCCTCAGTGGGGTGAGCATGTCCTTCCACGCTTCGTGGCAGGTCTTCAGCTCCTTGGCGTAAAGCTCCAGCGTCGGCAGGAGTTTGCGGCTCTTGCGGAGTTGCTCGTGCATCTTGGGCCGTTGTTGCAACATTTCGTGAATGATCGTCTTGTACTGCATGGTGGCCTCCTTGGGGTTGAATAATAGGGTCGTCGGGCGACTCAGGCAAGTCGCCTGAACCGTTTGAGAACAGCGAGCCTTGTCGCCGGTCGGTGGGTTTGCGACGCATGGCCGGGGACCATCAGAAAGGTACGCCCGGCTCGGTGTCGATGCCTTTTTCTTGCCTGATCATCATGCGGACTTCCTGATAAAGCCGTTCCGCTTCGATGCGGGTGCTCCTGGCCGTTTCAGCCCGGACCGGCTGCGCCCATATCCTGTCGGTTGGGTTCCAGCGGTAGCCCGCTTGCTTCATCGTGTCGATGACGGCCTGGCTCGGCTTGTCTTCGGGGCGGCCCTCGCCGAACATGATCGCCATCTGGCGGTCCTGCTTGCTCTCGAAGAGGCGCACGCCGGCCTTGTAGTCCGTAGCGATGCCGAACGGATCGGGGGCGGGTTGCCATTTCTTTTGCCCGACCCTTTCGGCGAAGCTTTGGCCTTCCGGCTTGGCTTCGGCTTCCGCTGGGTCGATGGCGGCGGTGGTGGCTTCTGGTGCTGTGGAAGTTTCTGTTGATTCTTGATCGGGTGTGCGTTTACGTGACATAAAAATCCTCCCTGATGTGATGGGGGCAATCCTTAACCCCTATTTCGGATATTAACACTTCTTAATCGCTTGTGCAATAGGCTGGCTGCGGGTTTCCGCGTGTTGACATACAAAAAAGCTAGGGTTTCTGCGCCTCTCAAGGCGATATGGCTTATGTAAGCCGCAGAAACTCTAGCTTTTTGATGCATGGCTTTGCCCCGTCGCAATGGTCAGCGACGGGGGCATCGGCTTGTTGTGTTGCGTGCGAACGGATAGCAAACGCAACACAACAAGCCAGTGCAAAGCAGCGGGCCGGCAATCAGGCGTCTCTTCCAATGGAACCCGATGGAACGGTTCCATTGGCCCTATGCTGTGCATAGGGGAGACGCCTGTCCATCTTAGGAATTGCTGCATTGCATGAATCTGGGGCTGCCTTGGGCTGCCTGGTGGGCATCTGGGATGCGTGGGGGAGGGGTGAGCCGGGGGCTCCTGTGGCTGGGGTGCGCGATCCCGCCCGTAGGCTACGCCGCCGGTCGGGCAAACCCCTGACCGCCAATGCCAGGGGTCGCGCCGGGATGATGCAGCCGAACGGTGATGCCAAGTGGCGTTCGGAACCTGTGATGATGATGACCGCCGGGTGACAATACCCGGATGCATCAGTGAAGGATTTCCGCAGTATGTGCGGCAGGGGGCCGGAGGGGGCGGTAGCCGTCCGCGTACTGGCGACCGAAGCGACGGCGGAGCCGGCAGTCAACCGGTCGCGTGGACGGCGAGGCACCCAAAGGCCTATCGTCACCTGGCGGCGACGAGCAGGTCATTCAGGTGGCGGAGTTCAGTTGCTTGACGCCGCGGAGGATGAGGAAGCGAGGCCGGGCAATCAAGCCCGGCCCGGAACTCCTGGTCAGCTCTGCCGAGTAGCATTCCTCGGGAACAGGATTCTGGCTTCCCGGCGAAGAGCACTCTTCGTGATGCGTCGCGGAGACTTTTTCTCGACTTTTTGCAGGACTTCCCACGCCTGGTCTTCGGTCAGGTCTGGACGGAGGTCTAAGACATGCTGATCCGACCAGATGGTGGCAATCAGCCTATTCTCTCGGAGCGTGGATTGTGTCACATGGTATTGGTTGACCCAGCCGCCTGGCATGTTCAGTGCGTTGACAATGGCACGAGCCTTCGCCTCGACCTCGTCGAGATTATCCCAGAAATAGAGTCCAAGAACGGTCGTGCCGTCCCTGTGCTCGATGAAGTAAATGGCATCGCAGCCATCCTGGCTGAGGTGGTAGCTGTATGGGCCGGTTTCTGCGGCTGCGGTGTTGGTGTCTGTCGTCATTTTGCATTCTCCTTTCAGTTGTCGGCCGCCCCATGCGGCCTGTAGGCATGCGTCCGAACCGGCTGGTTGCCGGTACGGTCAAGCGAAAGGCCGAAGGCTTCCGCTCTTGCGGAAAGCGGCCTTGGCAGCTTGACCGGGCTGGCTGCTGGTTCAGCTTGCCGGCTCAGGCCAAGGGGCGGACGAATGCAGGAAAGGGAGGAGCGTGATGATAGAGAGCCAATGGGGTCGAGAGGCCGACCCGTCGAGCGACAAGGGTTTAAGCTTTGGTCAGACTCGTGACACTCAGTCGCTTCGGCGGGCCGAGTTTGTCCCATTCGACATCGGCCAGGGTTTGGCCGTCCCGCGTATTGAACATGCCGATCACCTTGCCACGGATTCCGGGCGCGGGTTCGCCGGTGGTCAGCCTGTAAGCGACACGGTCGCCGATTTGGACTTCATCAGATGGACGACCGGAATCCGGCATGGGGCATCTCGCATGATTCTTAAGACCATATAGTGCCTCGGCACGGCCAGGTCAATCGGAGAGGCCGTACTCATGCATCGTGGCTGTTGGCCATGACCGGGCAAACCCCTTACGCCAATACTAGGGGTCGCACTGGGAGGATGCAGCCGTGGGCCACGTCGGGTGGCGTTTGGAATCTTGTGTGGTGTCATGTGCAGTGATTGGCGAGGGTAAACGGATTTGAGCCGCTATCAGCTCGGGGGCTCTTCCGCAAGTTTCGCTTGCCAGTCCTGGGCGGTGTGGAAGATGTGCAGGACGGCAACTATATCCTCGTCAACTCGGTACACGGCGACATGACCGTGCCCGCGCCTTCGCCGGCTGATCCGGATATAACGCAATTCCGGGCGGGATGCGACGGCCCTTCCCCGCGGGTGGCTTTCGCCTAAAGCGTCGATATGCCGCCTGAGAAAATCGACGTAGCGTGCGGCATGATCGCGGCCGTAGGTTTTCTCATTCCAGTCCCAGACTACATCAAGGTCGTCAAGTGCAAGCGGAGCATAGTCAACCGGCAATGTCGGCCTGCGCTGTGCGCTCACGTCTTGTGCTTCTGCCGGAAGTGGTCACGTACTTGCTCTGCCGGGATGCCCTGGCCGGCGTCGATTTGAGCCGCGGCCCGATCGATGTGGGTGAGCCGTTCTGCCGTAAAGAGAGAATCGAGGTTTTCGGTTTCCTCAAGAATGTCGTGCTGCAACACGTCGGCGACGTATTCGTCAACGGATATGAAGCCTGCGGCCGAAGCGCGACGCTCGGCCTCTTGATAGAGTTGATCATTCAGTTGGATCTGGTGCATGGTTCTCGCCTCCGGTGGGTTCCCCCCTATTCTACGATTCTCGTTGGTCGTTGTCATCCGGAATCTAACAGGCGGCACAGGCCCTCGGATGGGTTCGGGGCCGGTCATTCCGGGCAGGAGTCAAATCGCCTATAATACCTTGGTCAACGTCGATTCGGCGTTGGCGACAATTCGATATTGACGCGCGAGCGTCAAGTTACTGCTTCCAGCGAAACAACCACTTGGAGCCGAAAGGCTCCTGAACAGAAGCAGCACTTGGCCCGCCCCGAAAGGGGCGTCGGCTGTGCTGTTCTGTTCGCCCCGTGGTTGGGGTCGCTGGAGCGGTCGGTTGACGCCCTCCTTTTTTCGGGGCCGCTGCCATGACTCGTCATACAAAGATCGTTGCCGATTATCTCGACGCTTTCCCTCCGCTGCCGTTGGAAGACGACCACTGGCAGGCCATCGTCGCGGCGATGCAACTGTCCCGGCAACAGGCACGGATTGTCGAACTGGTTCTGCGAGGGCTGTGCGACAAGCAGATCGCCGCCGCGATGGGGATCAGCGAGCCGACGATTCGGACCTACATGCTACGCATTTCTGCGAAGACCCGCACTCAAGGCCGCATGGAACTGGCGATGCACGTTATGGCGGTTTCTCATCAAGTGGTGTCCGACCTTCGGCGTCATCAGAAGCGATGACACCCGGGTGATGCCCAAAAAATGACGCTTTCGGCCGCGAAATGCCGTGCGTATTCTTGACTACATGCGATTGTCGCGTGTCAGGGTTCGGACGGCCCATCTGCTCGCACGGAGCCCAGGTCCGAAATCATCAACGGTTTGCGAGCGATTGGAGAGACAACACATGAGATGTCCACACAACTTGTTCCTTGCCATCGTTCTGGCGGCGCTCGCGGGGGTCGCCCCCACCGCCGCTCACGCAGATATTCTCGGTTTCGGTAATTTCTCTGGCTTCACGGTCAATCAGATTGATTCGGGAAACGTGCCGACCGTTTCGGGCGGCACAATTCACTTAACCAACACGGTAAATGAGGCTCGAAGCATCTTCTACAACGCCCCGCAAAACATCTCACAATTCACCGCATCCTTCACCTATCAAGCCGACAATTACGAAGATGGAGCTTGCTTCGTTCTGCAAAACAATGCGGCGGGTGCAAGCGCCGTGACGGCTGGCGCGTATGCTTACGGCGGCATGTCTGGCGACAGCCTCGCAGTCACCTTTCAGGGAGGTAGCCTGAGCGGTTATTACACCGATGGCAATCTCGGCGGTGGCGCTCTTTCCACAAGTCCGGTCAATCTCGATTCCGGCGATCCCATCAACGTAAGACTTACCTATAATGGCTCACTTCTTCAAGAATCCCTTTTGGATACGACGACGTTGGCCTCCTATAGTACCTCCTACCTGATTCAGAACAGTTTCCCGACGGTCCTTGGCGGATCGACTGCGTATGTCGGCCTCGCTGCCGGCACAAATCAGTTTGGGGCAGACCAATACTTCTCCAATTTCCAATTCACTACGTCCCCGGTCCCCGAGCCTTCGACTTTCGTTCTTCTCGGCGTCGGCGCGATGAGCCTGTTGGCATACGTTTGGCGAAGGGCAAGGCGGGCGGGTTCGTTCGTTTGACGCCGGGAGCGTCACGCGCCGGCTAGCGGCAGGCCGTTTTCCGTAATGTATCGAATTGCCAGCGTATTAACGCCTGTGGCCATGCAGGAGATCACTCGCCTGATGGAGAAGCCCGACCGTCGCACGGCATGGCAGGCGGAGGTGTAATCGTTAATCGCTCGCGAACCGGCGATGATGACCTTCTTGGCACGTCCCCCTAGAAACGGTCTCCCAGATGAGCGCCTTCGAGGCCGAAGAGTTGCTCGGCATCGTAGCCGACCGGCAGGCCGTCCTCCTCGAAGCGAAGCGGCGTCGTGCGGATCAGGTCGCGAACCTCGTCGGGGTCCCAAGCGAATTCGTCGAGGGATTCACAAAGCGGTATGTCGAGTGGTTGTATCATCATGGCGTTTTCTCCTTTGCTCTAAGTTACAAGCCGCCCCACGCGGCCTTTCCGGGGTTTGGCATAAGCTGCCCAAAGCCGGAGGCGTAAGCGAACGTGCAAGCGAAAGGCCGAGGCTCCCGAAGGGAAACGGCCTTGGCAGCTTGCGGGCTCCGGCGGGCGGCTTAAAAACCCCCGGAACTGAAAGGCTGCGGGCGGATGGTCACGGAAGCCGGAAGGAGAATTCGTAATGGCGGAAGTCACGCCGCATGGGCAACCTCCGAGGGCTGCAATTGGTGAAGATAATCGGCCGCACGCTGAGCATGGGCGGCAGCGGTGAAGACGGCCCGCTTGTCGTTGCGAAGCACCTTGAGCCACGTTGCGATGTAGGCGGCGTGATCCTCGCGGGTTTCTGGCGTGATGCCAAGGTCGGCGCAGAGGAAGGCGGCACCCAGTTCGGCGACCAGTTCCTCCATGCTATAGCCCTCGTCGCCCCAGCGCTGCCGGCCAAACGCACGGGCCAGCCGTGACGGGTGTCTGGTCCAGTGGGTGACCTCGTGTGCCAAGGTGGCGTAGTAACTTCCGGCGTCGCGGAAACTTTCAAAGGTGGGCATTTGAATGCAGTCGGGCTGTGGGGCGTAATAGGCCATCGAGCCGCCGTGCCTGATGTTTGCACCAGTGCGGCCGAAGAACTGCTCCACCCGCTCGACCCGCTCGACGGTATGCAGCCGCGGCTCGGCTTGGGCATAGTAGTGGGCAGGCAAGCCGTCGATTTGTTCGGCATTGAAGACGGAGTAGCTCTTGAGGAAAGGCACCTCGTGCTCGTGCTTGTCGCCGTTATCGTCGGTTTCGTGCCGGGTGAAAGTGTTGGCATAGACGACGAGCGATCCCTTCTCGCCGCGACGGACCTGTCCTGCGAGTTCACCGGCCTGCCGGTAGGTCATCCATAGGGGACAGGTGAAGTGGTGCCGCGTGGCAGCCAGCCACAGCAACACGACGTTGATGCCGCGGTACGGCATGGCATTGAACCGCAATGGCCTTGAGACTACGCCTGCCGCGTGGGCGGCCTGCCAGGGTTGAAGCCAGGGGCGTGTGCCTGCTTCGAGCTGGGCGACGATCTGGTCGGTCACCCGGCTGTAGACATCGGCTCGCCCGGAGGTCATGCCGGCCTCCGGCCGGACGTGGCCTTGGCGATGGCAGCTCGAACCCTCGCCTGTATGCCGGTTCGCGGCACGAAAGTCTGGGTATCAATCCAATCTGAAGCGGCTTGTAGGGCATCCCGCAGCTCCGTAACAATCCCCAATTCCAGCGACTCAGTGCTGAGGCCCTCGCAGGCATTGACAGCAGCGACGATGCGACGGGCATTGGCTTCGGTTTCTTTTTCCGATTCACCGCCATCGTCCTCCTCCGGCTCGTAAGCGTCCATGTAAGCGATGGCTATGGTGCCGTTGGTGATTGGCTTTCCATCTTCCTCGGAGCGATAGTCCCACGGCCCCGGAGTGTGCGTGATTCTTGAGGAAGCATCTTCGGTGCCGGGTTCGGCATCCTCCACCTCTTCACGCTGCATCGGGATGTGAACCTGAATATCGACTCCCTCGGGGACCGCCGCCAAGCTGACCAGGTAACCAATCCGGTTCACGAAATGCATTCCGCTATGGACGTACATATCCCCGTCCTCACCGTCCACAAGGGTCCAGACCGTGGACGGGTGTTGCTTTCGCACGAAATCAAGTTCCTCGCCGAAGGTCTCGAAGAGACAACCTCCCGCATCACCGAACGCCCAAGTGGCATGGGGGTTGAGATGGTTTGTCCTCAACGGATAGCGCTTGTCAAACTCGTCTTCTGTTAGCTCGATTAGTTCGTTTTTCATGAAGTGAGTCCTTATCGTTAGGGGCGGGTGTTGCCACCCGCCCCGAGGTTGGTTTTCTCAGGCGGCAATCCTGAAGGTTTCGCGTAATGCGGAAACCGACTCCGCCGAAACCGCGATCAGAGCGGTCGAGCGATGCCCCAGCCGTTCGCGGATGTCAGCAGGGAGGTCGATTACCTCCAGAACCTCCTCCACGGTTCTGCTTGCCGTTACGAAATCCAGAAATTGACGATTCCTGTCATTTTTGAGCCGGTAGTTGGCGTCAAACTCTGCGGCATACGCGTCAAACACCTGCTCGCATTCCGCAGTTACGGCGAACACTTCTCCCATGTAGCAACCGCTATGTTTGGGCATATCAGCAAGAAGCGCCTCGGATGGGAACGACCTGCCGTCAACTCTTCCGCTGGGGAACTGGAACCGTAGGCAGTGATCCGTTCTGACGACCTCGTACTTGCGAAGAATCGCCATGTCCGCCTCGGGGTACTTCGCGCGAATCGCCTCGTTGGCATACCTGACCAGTTGCTGGAGCAAATCATTCTCTCGCGTCCGATCAATGCTCGATTCGATGTGTTTGACACCGTACTCCTCGATGATGGTACGGCGTGCTTTGTTGAGTTGCGTTCTCTTGGTCATATAAAAACTCCTTTTCGAAAGGGCGGCCCGTTTCCGAGCTGCCCGGTTAAGCTTCATTACGCGGCTTGTTGGGATTCCTTGCGGGCTTTGGCGTCGGCCTGTTGCTGGTGCATGATCCAGGTGTGGGCCAGGTCGAGCAGCTTGGCCATCGGCAGCAGGTCGTCGAAGTTGAGGCTGTCGGTTTCCTTCCAGGCATCATCGCCCTGCTTGTAGCTGCGGCTGGGGATGACGCTGTACCAGGTGCCTTTCTCGCCGCTATTGCGCCAGATGGTGACTTGCAGGACGCCGTTGCGGATTTTGTGTGCTGGTTTAGACATGATGTTGGTCTCCTTCTCTTAGGTTTCCGGCCCCGCTCATCGGGGCCTTACGGGAGCGACCACACAGACGCTGAGCCGGGCTTTAGCCCACGGGCGCATCGTGCGGCCCGTGTCCGTTGCAACCTGAGAAACGGAAGGTTCACGCTTTGGAAAAAATATGTTTTGTGAAAGCCGTTTGTCTGGTTGCGGCGGACGGCTGCGGCTGTAAGTTCGCGGGAGTAAGGCCACGTGCGGAGACGGACCGAGACGAGGGAGACGGCATTGTCTGGCACCAGCATCTGAAACGGCTGGGTGGCAAGTCGCCCGGCTCAATTGGGGCAAGGCTTCTGGAACCGGGAGTAAAGTCGAAACAGCGACGGGCGGGTGGGGACGGCAACTATGCGGCGAGAAGGCGACAGTGCGGCGAGCGGCTGGTAAGAATGGGCACGCCAGCCGTAGAGGGGAAACGGGTTAGAAAATCAGCGGCGGGGCAAAAACTCCTCACCAATGAGCAAGGCAACAGCCTGGGAGACGCGGACGCTATCATCAGCGGCCAAGGTCCCAATGGGGCGATCAATGAGGGATTCGTGGATGCAGAAAAGAGAAGGCTTTACCCAAGTCGGGCCGAGCAAACCAGCGGATTGCCAGCGATCAAGGGCGAGAAACGGCTCCGTCTGCGGCTGACTGGTTAGGGCAAGGACGGCCATGTCCCCGTAGCGCTGCGCATACGCAGCCGGGCTTACGACCAGCGCCGGGCGTTTCTTGGCACTATCAAGGCTGGAAAACGGAAAGCGGACTAGGACGACGGTGCCCGGTTCATAGGGCGTCATAGCGGGCGTCTGCGTCGTTGTCCCAGATCGCCGTGGCGACGTCCTCCTGGGCGCGTAGCCAGGTCTGCTGGCTGTTGTCCTGTGCAGCTTCACGTAAACGCTGCGATCGCAGGAGGTCTTCCACGAATTCGCTGGGGGAGCGGTAACCGTCCCGGCGGAGCCTGGTTTCGAGGTATCGAGCAGCGTCATCGGAAAGGTGGATATCCATCACGCAAGCGTAGCGCGTTTGGCATCTTCTGTCAACGAAACAATGGCGTAGCCTCTTCCTCCGGCACGGGACTGTCGCTTCGCCTTGGCGGTTTCGGCTTGCTTACCCTGAAGGGAAGAAACCAGCCATTCATGACAACAAGACTTGAAAGCGGCGGCTATTTCTTCTTCGCCGCAACCTTGTCAAGATAATCGGCCCACCATTGCATCATCTTGCGGCGTTCCGGCAGGTATTGCGCATGGTTGTAAGCAGCGCGGACCTTGTTGCGTTCGCAATGGGCAAGCTGGCGTTCGATCACGTCCGGCGGATAGCCATGCTCATTGAGGATAGTGCTGGCCGTGGCGCGGAAGCCGTGGCCGGTGGTTCGGGAATGATATCCCATGCGATAGAGAGCATAAAGCATTGTATTTCCGCTCATGTAGTTAACTGACTTATGCTGGTTGGGGAATACATGCTTGCGGTGGCCAGTGAGCTTTTTCAACTCCCGCAATATACCTGTCGCCTGCCTCGACAATGGGACAATATGCTGGTCTTTCATTTTCATCCGTTCGGCAGGTATTCGCCATTCCGCTTTATCGAAGTTAATCTCGGACCACTCTGCGCCGCGCAATTCAGTAGTGCGTACAAAGGTAAGCAACAGCATTTTCAGAGCCAGCTTGGTTTGCGGTTCCCCGTCATAGACTTCCAGTTTTTTCAGAAACGCCGGCAATTCGTCAGCCTCAAGGTGGGAATGATGTTTCCGTACCGGCGTTTTCAATGCACCGCGTAGGTCTGTTACGGGGTTATGATTGGCGCGTCCCGTGGTGATTGCATACCGGAAAACCTGGCCGCAGGTCTGCATCATCCGTTGCGCCATATCCAATGCGCCTGATTTTTCAATAACCCGCAAGACAGAAAGGATTTCTGTAGCATTTATATCCGCAATCGGCCGATTGCCTAGTTTCGGGAAAATATGGGTCTCTAAGCGGTTAATAACATCGCGGGCGTAATGGGCTGCCCATTCATGAATGTGCTGCCCGTGCCACTCACGAGCAATTGCTTCAACAGTGTTTTCCGCTTTGATTGCCACGGTTCGCTTAGCCTCCTTCCTTAATTCACCTGGGTCGTTGCCGGCGGCAAGCATTTTGCGAGCTTGTGCATGGCGCTCCCGTGCGTCAGCAAGACTAATGTCCGGATAAAGGCCAAGCGCTAGCATTTTTTCCTTCCCTGCAAAGCGGTATCTGTAACGCCACCACTTGCCGCCGTTTGGTTGCACCAGCAGAACCAATCCACGCCCATCAGATAACTTGAAGGGTTTAGCTGTGGGTTTGGCGTTGCGTACTTTGGCATCGGTAAGAGACATGTGGGTAACTCCTGTCGTTGGTGTGGGTAACTCGCTCAATAGTTACCCACAGTTACCCACGGATGTCAACGATTTATTACGGATGCGAGCGGACGCTAGAATAGGCTGTGGCTGGCTGTAGCATTGGGTTTCAGGGCTTTTTTCTGTCACTTCTCGATGGAAAGATGGTCGGGGAGACAGGATTCCTAGTATGCCAATAACCATCTGTAACCAAAAGAAAAACGGCAATACGACTATTCACGATACCCGCAAATCTACCCACAACCTTCTGTCGTTCTGACAAGCCGTTGTCAGCAAGCGACTAGTTGAGTGACTATTCGCTTACGACGCAAGTATTAGAAACTGGCTCTAATGGCAATGGTGCATGCCACCGTGTTCAGGTTACCCGAGTAATAAACATTGGCCGTGCTGTCATAGCAATAACCAGAACCACCGCCGGGATTGCCGCCGCCGACTGTCGACGGGTTGCCCGTTGACTGCGTGGTAGAAAAGATGATTCCTGTAGTGGGAAAACCATCATCCAGCTTCGAATCAAGTGCAATGGCGTGAGCAGCGGTCAGTCCGGCAGCAACCACAGGTACGCCGGTCGAGGTACTCGTGGTGCCCGAGTATTGCGCGTAAAGCATAATAATTAGCTGACCCGTTGCTGCCGACGCTGATATAGGTGCTCGCGCCAATACTGGCTGGCGGTAGCACTGAAGGGCCGATCGTAAGCGCCGTAGCAACGGCAAACGTAGTGGTGGTGATGGAGATGTTAAACACGTTACCGGTGGCAGAGAGTTCAGCAAAGAACATGGCTGGCTCGCCTGTTATGCCGTAGTTAGCTTGACTTCCGCTGGACTGAATATGGCCGTCGCCGTTGCCAAGGCCGGCGACGGCGGAGTTGTTGCCGGTCACATTGGCAATAATGGAGGTGGGGTTGTTATAATCACCGGGGATGCCGTTGTATTTGCTGTTGAAGCTGTTAGCCGCCGTATCTATCTGCGAAAGC
Source organism: uncultured Planctomycetia bacterium (assembly GCA_963707295.1). Classification (GTDB taxonomy): domain Bacteria; phylum Planctomycetota; class Planctomycetia; order Pirellulales; family Thermoguttaceae; genus JANXQG01. The sequence goes on along the minus strand of CAVPPL010000012.1, from coordinate 219,864 downwards.
TGGGTGATCTGGGAGCGCATCTTTCCAGCCACGATCAAATCCTGCCCGACAAGCACGCCGCCTATTATCAACCCGATAATGACTAGCACGATCGAAAGTTCGATCAGGGTAAAACCCATCTTGTGGTTTGTTATCCTATCCATCACTTTGCTTTTAGAACGATTTCGTTAATAAAAACTTAAGACCTCTTGCATACCTGTATCCGTCCACGGACATCTTTCTACTACCACCGCCGCCTTCGTTCTGCTAGGCGGGCATTACCAGACGCTAGCCGTTGTCAGCCCATACGTTGCTCTTTACAAACTCCCGGCACTAATTGTTGGGCATTCCCTTGGACAGGGCTTCGATTAGCTGCCGAATGTCTTCAGCCCGCCAGGCCGTGCATCGCGGTGATAGCTTAACCGGCTTCGGAAACCGCCCCGATTTCACGCCCTCCCACCAACTGGTCTTGCCAAGAGGTATGACACTAAGCACTTGTGGCAAGCGTAAGAACCCCGTTTCTGGAATATCATACATATCAGAGCCTCTCTCCTTCCCCATGTCCCATAGTATCACAACTAATGTGCAAATGTCTCGGAGAAACGCGCTAGGAGCCAGTGTCCCGCGATTGTTGCGTTGTGGCAAGGATTGCATGCCACGCCCATAAGGACACCAGCCAGGCCGAATATGCTGAACGCTAATCGAGTTAGGTTATCGACGCCATCCGGTCTAGCTGACGCATTGCCTATGCTGCTCCAAACGGTTCATTCTTGCCCGACCCAACTGTCCAGCGAAACAGTCAAGGGCTTCGCGAAAAATAAATTGGGAGAAGAGGACATCCGTCATGACGAAGGGGTGACATTTCGGTCGCAATTGGGTGATATTTGGGAAAGCAAAATCCTCGCAAACCGTAGGCTGGCTGCGGTGGAGCACATTATAGTTAAGATTTCGTTAACGAATGTGTGATAGTCTAAAATGAGGCATGATCCGCATCACGCAACAGGATAGTGCCAAGGCCGCCAAGACGCTACTACGCGACGGCGGACTATTACAGCGAAGGACAGGAACTCGTCGGCTCCTGGGGCGGCAAAGGCGCGTCCCGGCTCGGGCTGGAAGGGACGGTGGACAAGTTCTCCTTCGAGCGGCTGTGCGACAATCTCGACCCACAGGACCGGAGAGCCGCTGACGGTGCGAACGCGCACGGAGCGGACGGTCGGTTACGATTTCACGTTCTCGGTGCCGAAGTCGGTTTCGCTGCTGTACGCCATGAGCGGCGACCAGGACATCCTGGATGCGTTCCGGGCGCGGTCGATGAGACGATGCGCGAGATCGAAGCGGAGATGAAAACCCGCGTCCGCATGGACGGCCAGGATAACGACCGCACCACCGGCAACATGGTCTGGGCGGAGTTCATCCACACCACGTCCCGGCCGGTTGACGGCCTTCCCGACCCGCAACTGCACGCCCATGTCTTCGTCTTCAACACGACCTGGGACGAGGAGGAACGCCGCTGGAAAGCCGGCCAGTTCCGCGAGCTGAAGCGGGATGCCCCGTACTTCCAGGCGGCATTCCGCGTGCGGCTGGCGAACAGGCTCCAGGATCTGGGCTTCGGCGTCGAGCGGAAACGGGACGATTTCGAGATTGCGGGGATACCGACGGATGTGCTGAAACGCTTCTCGCGGCGTACGGCCCTGATCGAGAAGGTGGCCGAGGAGAAGGGCATCACCGATCCCGACCGCAAGGCGGAACTCGGGGCCGAGACCCGCGAAAAGAAAGGCACAGCCGCTGAGCTGGGAACAGCTTGCGCAAGGAATGGAACGCGCGCCTGACCGACAAGGAACGCGATGCGCTGGCGGCGGTTCACCGCCGCGAGCGTGCCGTTGCCAGGCCGGAGCGTGGCGAGGAACTGGCGGTCGATCACGCCATCGAGCATAGCTTCGTGCGTGAGGCGGTGGTGCCGGAACGCAAGCTCGTCACCGAAGCCCTGAAACGCGGCCTCGGCGCGGTCACGGTCGAGGGCGTGACACGCGAGGTGCGTGAGCGTCCGCTGATCCGCAGCGATGTCGCCGGTCGCAAGATGGCGACGACGAAAGAGATGCTGGCCCTGGAATCGCGGCTGATCGACTTCGCCCGCCAGGGGCGGGGGCGTTGCCGGCCGCTGGGCGATCCGGAGCGGCCATGCTCGCGCGACTGGTTCAACGACGGGCAGAAGGCGGCCGTCCGCCATGTGCTCGGCTCCCGCGACCGCGTGATGATTATCCGCGGTGTCGCCGGAACGGGGAAAACGACGCTCGAACAGGAGATCGGCGAGGCGCTGGCCGAAGCCGGCAAGCCGGTGGTCGCCCTGGCCCAGTCGGTGAAGGCCAGCCGGGAAGTGCTGCGCGAGGAAGCGGGCTTCGCCAACGCCGACACGGTGGCCAGGTTCCTGAAGGACGAGGAGATGCAGGAATCGGCCAGGGACGGCGTCATCCTGGTCGATGAGGCCAGCCAGCTCGGCACGCGGGACATGCTCCAGGTGTTTGACGTGGCCGAAGCGGTCAGCGCCCGTGTGATCCTGGTCGGCGACCGCCGGCAGCACCGCAGCGTCACGGCCGGCGAGCCGCTCAAGCTCCTGGAGGAAAAGGCGGGGCTGCAAGTGGCGGAGGTCACGGAAATCCTGCGCCAGCAGGGCGACTACAAGAAAGCGGCGAAGGCGCTGAGCGAAGGCAGGACCGAGGAAGGCATTCGAGGAGCTTGACAAGCTCGGCTGGATCAAGCAGGTGCGCCGATGCGGACCGCTACCAGCAACTGGCCGCCGCCTATCTTGCCGCCGCCGCTGAAAAGAAGAAGGACGGCAAGCCGAAGTCGGCGCTCGTCGTGTCGCCGACGCACGCCGAAGCGGACCGGATCACGCAGGCGATCCGCGACGGGCTCAAGGCGCAAGGGCAAGCTCGGCGAGGAACGCATCGTCAAGGCCTGGGTTCCGGCTCACCTGACGGACGCCCAGAAAGCGGACGCCGACCGAATATGAGCCGGGCGACCTGCTCCAGTTCCACCAGAACGCGCCGGGCTACAAGAAAGGATCGCGCCTGATCGTGGGCGAAGGGGTCAAGCCGCCGACCGAGCTTGCCAAGCGGTTCGAGGTGTACCGGCCGACGCAGCTCGCCCTGGCCGTCGGGCGACCGCGTCCGCGTCACGGCCGGCGGCAAGACCAAGGACGGCAAGCACCGCCTCAGCAACGGCTCGCTCCTGACCGTCCAGGGATTCACCAAGCGCGGCGACATCATCGTCGATCACGGCTGGGTCATCGACCGGGATTTCGGCCATTTGACGCACGGCTATGTGCATTACCAGCCATGCCAGCCAGGGCGTGACCGTGGACAAGGTCTTCATCGGCATGTCCAGCGAATCGTTCCCGGCGACCTACCAGCGGACGGCCTATGTGGCCGTGACGCGCGGCAAGGAACAGGTGCAGATTTTCACCGACGACAGGAAAGAGCTGCTGAAGGCGGTCAGCCGGCCGGACGATCCGATGTCGGCGACGGAGCTTTCCGAATCCGCACCGCAGAAGCCCGACTTGCGGAACCGGCTGATGAAGCGCCTGGCGTTCGCCCGCGGGCTTGGCGTGTTTGCGGCGCGGAACGATTCGCTCCAGCCGGGCGTTGCAAGAGACCGGCGACGGAAAGAGGAATGGACCATGACCGATGACAAACCGACCCATCAGGACCGATTGCAACGGAATCCTCCATCCGGACGGGCTCAGCCGCGCTATTCGCAAGCAAAAGAGCCGGAGGCCGAGGGAGCGGAGGCTTCGTGCGGGGCGTTCGGCTATCTGCGGGGCATCCGCGACTCGGCCACCTCGGTGGAGTTCCGCTTCCGCGACGGCAACAGCATCGTGGTTCCCTTACGGCTGGCTGGGAACCTGGCAGTACAACCCTTCCGAGGGGCTGCTGCTGAAATTCTCCGGGGACCTCGTCTACCTCGTGCTGATCCGGGGCAGCAACCTCGACAAGCCGCTCAACGAAGGCGCCATCAATCTCACTCACGCCGGCCTGCAACGGCATCGCGTGCTCTGGATCCGCGAGATGACGCGAAGAGGAAATCCGGCAAGTGGGGGAGACGGGGCCGACCATCGACAGCATCGAGGTGGCGGAGTTCGAGTCGCATGCCGCCCTCAAGGAATGGCTCAGGCAGAAGGCCCCGGCGTTCTTGCGGTGAGGAAGCGACTTACAACCCGCCGAGGCTGAATCCATTGCCACCGCTCGGCACGGGCCAGGGATTCTGCGGGCTGGTCTTGTGGCCGAAATAGGTGTAGACGTAGCCGTCATAGAACCCCCACGGTGCTCCAGGCGCACCGATGACGATGTCGGAAACGCCGTCGCCATTGATGTCGCCGGTGGCGACGACTTGCCCCGAATTATCACTCCAATTCACGCCGTCGAGGCGGAAGCCGTTGATGCCGTTGATCAGTTTGCCGGAAGGGGAGTCGGTAGGAAGACTCAGTACGTATGATCCGGTAGCGCTATCGTATCCATCGCCGGGCCAGGTGCCTGCCCGGCCGAACACGACGTAGGTATAGCCAGTGCCGCCGGTTGCGTTTGGCGCACCGATGATGAGGTCGGTAATGCCGTCGCCGTTGACATCGCCGGTGGCCAGGGAGAATCCAATATCATAATAGGATTCCGCGCCGTCGAAGCGAACGCCATGCGTGCCGTCAATCAGCTTTCCGCTGCCGGTATTGAGAACGACGTTACCACCGGGTGAAACGCTGCTCCAGCCCGCACGCGTGCCGAACACGACATAGGTATAGCCGTTGTTGATGCCGCCGGGCACACCAAATGCGCCGATGATAAGATCGGCAATGCCGTCACCATTGATGTCGCCGGCGGCTGTGGCATACCCGAAATAATCCCCGACATTACTCCCCCCCGTCACGCCGTCGAAGCGGACGCCCTGGGTGCCATCTACGAGGGTGCCGCTACCGGTGGCAAGCGGCAGCCGTGGCTACAGTGAGCGTGCCTGATGCCGATGTGTTGGCCGGAGAACAAGAGGGTTACCCGACGTACAGGGCGTTCCGATGGGTAGTGATGGGGTGCCGTTGCAACCGACGATGGTCGTGCCAGTCGGTATACCAGTGGCAGTCAACGTCTGGCCGACCATGAGGTCGGTATAGGGGGAAGGAGTAAGATTTGTTCCTGAACTACTGCTAACCGCAAGTGTCGTGCTTTGCAGTATAGGGATAGTGCTGGTGCTTTTGCCGAACACGACGTACGTATAACCGGCGTAGCTGTTTGCGTTTGGCGCGCCAATGATGAGATCGGGAATGCTGTCGCCGTTGACGTCGCCGGCGGCGACGGAATACCCGGCATTATCACCTGCCGTCATGCCGTCGAGTCGTACGCCCTGGATGCCGTCGATGAACGTGCCGGTGCCGACGGTAAGCGGCGCCGTGGCCACAGTCGGCGCTGGGCAACTGCCGCCGCAACTGCTTACATTGGCCGTCGCATTGGCCGAAAGAACAAGTGGATTGCCCGATATGCAGGGTGTTCCGATGGGTGGTGTGGTGCCATTGCAACTGGCGATGGTCGTACCGGCCGGGATACCGGTGGCAGTCAGCGTCTCGCCGACCAGCATGCCGGTGTAAGAAGCGGGAGTGATGGATGTAGATCCTGAGGTCATGGCAGTTATTGTCGTGCTTGGCAGAAAGGTCGTGTCTGGCACAAATAAAACGCCACTGCTAGTTTTCTTGCCGAACACAACGTAGGTATAACCGTTGTTGATCCCGTTGGACACCCAAGGCATGCCGGTGATAACATCGGCATAGCCGTCGCCGTTGACGTTGCCGGCAGCGACGGAATAGACTGACCACTGATTCCCTGTCACGCCGTCGAGACGGACGCCCTGTATGCCATCAATCAGCGTGCCGGTACCGGTGTTGAGGGTGTAAACGCCAGCACCGCCGGTGCCATCGCCAAGCCATGTTCCGCGATGGCCGAATACAAGATAGGTGCTAGAACCGGTGGGGCTGTTCGCCGCCAGCAAACCGATAATGATATCGGCGATGCCGTCGCCGTTGACGTTACCGGCGGCGACGCTCCAGCCAGCGCCATATATCGAGAAGCCGTTGCTGCCGTTGAGTGATGCCAGCGGCAACGGATCAGGAAACCCTGTGCGCGTGCCGAATATCACATACACGTTCCAAGACGTGGCGATGATGAGATCGGGAATGCCGTCGCCGTTGATGTCACCCACGGCCAAGGAACTCCCGGCCCCATTGCCACTCCAGGGCGTCGGCTTCGCCTGAAATCCCGTCTGCAAACACGCCGCGCCAGGCAGCAGGTATTTTTCGTATCGGGGCGATACCAGACGAGATCGTCGAAGCCGGTGTCGCCGCTGGCCGGGATGACGCGGTCTTTCTGGATTTTAACGTTGGTGAAATTCGTCGTGCTGTAGTTGAAGCCGGAATCGACGCCGGCGTTGACCTGCATGTCTACATCCGTTGAGCCGCTATTGACGCGCATGGCCGGCGATGTCGTTGCCAACGTACCGTTGGCCGGCCATGCACCGTAGCCGCTCGCTCCGTGGCTGATATAGGCGTACATCGTGTGGTCGATCACAGTACCACCGTTAGTGTTTTCAATCGTGATGCCCGGCGTCGCGGCACCCAGCGCGATGTTCTGCTGCAAGTTGTAACAGCCGGGCGCATGGGTGTTGGGGCCGCCATTGTTGAAAATGTTATTGTTATTGGTGATGGCAGCGGCAGGGCTTTCGGTTGCCCTTACGTCCACGATATAGCTAAAACGGCGGCCATACTCGTCATAAGCATAATCGTCGGGCAACCCCAACGTCTTGGTCGGGATTGTGCCGCCAACGGTGCAGCCTGTGCGCCTTCTGTGGTGCTGTTAATGCAATTGCTCGTGCTTGTATCCGGCCCCAGCGGCGCGATAATGCCATTAGCGCCGCCGCCGCCGACGCAACTGCCGGGATTGTCCGCCTCTATCCCGAAATACTGGGTGTTCTGGTCATACTGCCCGTCGGCCGGGCAAGGACGCCGGCCATTGGCCGCCATGAACGCGCGCATGGCCTCCTCGACGCGCTCCAGTTTCTTGGCGTTGTTGAGGGTTTTCTGGTTGGTGTCACCAGCTTCCTGGCCGGGCAGCACCGAAACGAAAACCAGCGCTGCGACGGTCAGTAGGATAGCAACGAATATCAGCGAGAAGCCAGCCATTTTCTCTCGGGGCGATTCTTGCTTTTGCGTCATGATTTCCATCGGGATGCACTCCAAGTCAAGTATATCGAAACCGCGTAAACAAACCGTTAAAATCACCTCAATCACTTGTCCTTTCCGCTGCCCGCCTCGGCCAGTTCCTGCTCGATCTGCCAGCGCTTGCGGCTGAGCAGAACAGTGCCGCTGGGGCGACGCCCGGTTGTGCGGACGTAATGCAGCCGGAGTGCATAGTTATCGTCTGATAACGTGAAGTACACAGGGTTTTTCACCAGACAAGCGAAAAGCGGACGCAGCGGCAGGAGCGGCGGCGCACCCTCCTGGCCGGGGAAGGTCAAAGAGCCCCTGGCGGTGCATGTCGATGATGATGCCGATGTGGCGGATGATGGTGGCCGGGGACATCGCGAACAAGGACGGCTTACGCACGCGCCGCAAAGACGTAGTCCGGAAGCGTCAGGCCGTCCGGCGCGAAACGCCGGACCACGGTCTCGATATTCGACTGGATAGTGGCAGGGGCCTGCGTGAAGAGTTGCGGCATGCCGAGTGCGGCGCGAAGGTAGCGGGGAAGGGTCAGGCCGTGGGGCTGGAAGTGAGTGACAACCGCCTCGATATTCGACTGGATGGTGGCGGGCGATTGCACGAACAGCCTCGGTTGCCGGATGGCGGCATGAAGATAGTCCTTTAGCGTGAGTCCATGTCCTGCGAAGTGGCGGACCACTGTCTCGATGTTGCCAATGATCGTCGCCGGCGATTGGCTGAAAAGCGACGGAGACCGGACGGCAGCGCGGAGGTACTCCGGAAACGAGAGGCCGTGCTGCCGAAAGTGGTCGGCTACGGTTTCGATGTTAGCCTGAAGGGTAGCCGGGGCCTGCGTGAAGAGTTGCGGCAGCCGCAGGGACGCGCGCAAGTAGTCGGCAACCGTCAAGCCGTGTGGCCGGAAGTGACCGACAACGGCCTCGATGTTGACGTGGATGGTGGCGGGCTTCTGATAGAAGAGCGAGGGTTGCTTGACCGCGGCGGCGAGGTAGTCAGGAACCGTCAGCCCATCCGCGGCGAAATGCTTTACCACGTCTTCGATCTTGGCCGCCACTGTGGCCGGCGACATGGTGAAGAGGATCGGGCGGGCCAGCGCAGTGCGCAGGTAGCCGGCCAGCGTCAGGCCGTCCGGCGCGAAGCGCCGGACCACGGTCTTAATGTTCGACCGGATCGTGGCGGGGGCCTGCGTGAAGAGCTGCGGCGTGTCGAGCGCGGTGCGCAGGTAGCCGGGAAGGGTCAGGCCGTGGAGCTGGAAGTGACTGACAACAGCCTCGATGTTGGCCTGGATGGTGGCGGGCGACTGGTAGAATTGCGATGGATTCCTGACCGCCGCGGCGAGGTACTCGCCAAGCGAGAGCCCATCGCCGGCGAAGTGAGCCGCAACGGCGTCGATATTGCCTATTGCCGTGGCCGGGGCCAGCGTGAAAAGCTGCGGCCGTTTCACGGCGGCAGCGAGATAGGCGCCCAGGGTTAACCCGTCGCCAGCGTAGTAGTCGGCTACGCCGCTCACTTTGCCGCGGAAGTCGAGCAACGACGAGCCGGCTTTAAGCGTTGTCTTTTGCTTGAGGATAAGGCTGGAGGCGACCACCCTACTCGCCAGCTCGGCAACATCAGCATCGGCAAGGGGCAACTCGCGCAGAGCGTCTTCCACCCGCGCCAGCAAATGCAGGCGAGGCGAGGAGGACTTTTCTGGCGATGTGGGCGTCATTGGAGCTGATCTTTAACTCCTTGTAGCCCGACAAAGCTGATAAATCACTAACTGTTTCGTGTTTACAACTTGCTCCGCGTCACTCCCGCCATGCAGGCGGTATCACCAATGCCGTTCTCGACACCGGACGGCCTGGACAAGGTTGGTTCGGGCCGCTTGGGGTAAGGGCGGGACGGTTACAGCCCGCTGAGAGGGTATCCATTGCCACTGATTGGGACCACAGGCCAGCCGGACGCGCGGCCGTTGTAGATATAGACGGTGCTTGTGGAAGACGAACCAATGACAATATCAGGAATGCCGTCGCCGTTGAGGTCGCCAATGGCGAAGGGACCGGAGCTGCCGTCAAACCGTGTACCTTTTATACCATCAATGATGCCGGCTGGCGATAAAGCAATGGGAATCAAACACTGCGGACAACCCGCAGGCAATGTAGTGTAGCTATTCCATAGGGGGGTCCACACCGACGTTGGATCACCGAATATCACATAGGCATTTCCATTGCCATCACCCGTGATGATATCAGCATAGCCGTCATTATTCACATCGCCGACAGCAAGAGGGGAGCCGATGACAGAACCGCCAAATCCAATGCTTTGTATGCCATCGAGGATGCCGGAAACGCCGTTCCACTCGGCGGGAGAGGGAAAGTTGGCGTTGGTCGGATTTAACAAGACAGTTCCGGTCCCGATCCAATTTTCTCTCTTGCCGTATATCACAAATAAGGAAGGATTTCCCCACACATTATTTGCACCTACTATAAGATCGGCAATGCCGTCACCGTTAAAATCCCCCATTGCTGTGCTGCGGCCGAACGAGATACCCTCATAATTGACAACGCCACCACCATGACCGTCAGTCACTTCCTCATAACTGCCGAGACTAAAATGGACACCCTTCGTGCCATCAAACTGTGTACCGGAGCCGACGTTAAGCGGCATTACGGCCACGGTGACTGGCACGTGGCCGGCTGTAACCCCGGTACCGCTTGAAAGGGTAATGTCCCCCGTGGCAATACCCGCGCCGATAATGCCAATGCCAGCGGTATAGGCCGTTGTGCCCGACCACGTGCCGTTATTCCCGTTGCCGGAGAAATCCGTGGCATCACCGTTCAGGTGATAACCGGCAGCGAGATTCGCTGCACTTATTCCGGAAGGAACGCCGTAATAGCCCGACCCGGCATTATAAAGGAGTCCTACTTGAGTAGAACTAAGTGCGATATTATAAATTTGTACTTCCTCTACTGCTCCATTGAAATATTCAGTGGGGCTAGCGACAACGCTCGCTCCTATCCTTAATATAGGTGCGGTTATATTAACACCTGAGAGATTCCCTGAAGCGACTAAAGTCCCATCGACATAGAGTTTTTCTGAGTTTGTTATAATATGCTGGGAAGTCAAAACCAAGTGGTGCCAGTTCCCATCACCTGAACTGGTTGTGCTAGCAAGAACAGGAAGTCCTCCCCAGATACTGGCCCCATAAAATCCACCACTTGACCATATAGCCCCAGCTTCTTTTGCAACAGGAGAACCAAATTCAACTATTTTTGCATCGCTTTGAGCAGCACTTGAATTCACCCATGCAGATATACTCCAACTACTACTACTTCCATTAGGCAATGCTGCACCACTTGCGGATATATCACTACTTCCGTTAAATAGCCCCGCCTGATAAGCAACTGGCGCTACGCAACCCGTTGCGATGGTCGTGCCGGCTGGGAGAGTGGATGCAGAAAGCGTCTGGCCGACCTGAAGGCCGACGCATGAATCGACGGCGGCGGTCGCCAAGCCAGCAGTGGTGATTATTGTGGTACTGGGCAGGAAAGTGCTATTGCTAGTGCTCTTGCCAAATACAACAAACTCACTGCCGCCGTCATAGCCAGCCCATATTTCGTATGACCCGATAGCCAGATCGGCAATGCCGTCGCCATTGAAGTCGCCTGTGGCAAATGATCCTACATCGTCGTGCCAGAGGCCACCTTCATTTTCGGTATCTAGAAACCCTATACCCTGCACGCCATCAATTAACGTGCCAGTGCCGTTATTAACTGCAACGCTGCCACTGGGTGCGACACCAAGCCAGTTCCCACTCTTGCCGAATATGACATAGGCAGATGTAAAAGCATCCCACCCCTCTTTGAATATGATATCGGCATAGCCGTCACCGTTAATATCAGCGGCGGCAACGATTGATCCTAGCTCTGGATAGTTATCAGTAGTAGTACCACCCTTAAACTGTACCCCATGAACGCCGTCAATCAGGCTTCCCCCCACGTTTAGATTATAGGATGCCGCCCATGTCGATTGCCCGAACACAACATTAACACTACCCAAAACGCAACAACCACCAACATAGTCATCGGGAATACCTATGATGATGTCAGCTATACCGTCACCGTTCACATCGCCAGTGGTTACGGGCATCGTCATATTACCACCAAAACTTTCCCATCCAGTATAGATCATCTTAAAGCCGTTGCTGCCGGTGAGCGAATCCAGCGGCAGCGGATCGGGGAATCCCTGCCTTGTCCCAAAAACTACATATATTGGTATTCCAGAGCCAGTAGAGGCACTGGTACTAATGATAAGATCCGGAATACCATCGCCGTTGACGTCGCCTATGGCAACGGAAGCACCAGCTCCATTAGCTGTGGCTGGTTGCGCCTGAAACCCATTGGTGCATGGTAGCTTGGTGCCCGGATGGTACTTGTCATAATCGTTCATCATCTGCCAGCGTTCCTTGTAGCGCACGATATCGTCGAAGATGCTGAGCGGATCGGTGGGGGTAGTTTGCGTCGGTTCCTGCTGGACGTAGGTCGCGGTGTAGCCCGGTGCATAGCCAGAATTGGTGGCAGCTGCATCGCAATGGCAATTGAGCTGCTCAGCGGCATTGTCAGAGCCGGAGCTGTACCGCGCTCCGTTCTTCAGATAACCGCCATGCCCGTCCGGACCGTAACTGAGCAGGACGTAATCGGCGACCTGCGTACGGTTAGCAGCGCCAGCGTTCTGCACCGTAATTGCCCCGCAATTAGCCTGCGAGCCATAGCTCATAAAGGCGGCGGCAGTACCAGTCATACCCGTTCCCGAGGCGGGTGTGGTCATCGCCGTCGCAACGGCATAGGCGAACTTCCGGCCCCAACCATCATACTGGAATTCATCAGGAAGGCCGAGTGTTTTGACCGGCACCGCGCCTTCGGCAGTGGACATACCCAGCGCGGCGAAATTGGTAGTCGGGGGAGTATTGGCGGCAAAGCCTGGTGTTCCGCCGTTGGAATGTGTGGGGATAGTGTAGGTTGAGATATTCGGATTCGCCACATAACTTGGGTCGGTTGCTATGTTGCAGTATCCCGGTGTTCCCGTCTCATAGCCGTAGTTCGCAGAGTAATATGCGGAATTAGTGCTAACATCGGTAAGCGTCGGGTCGGTCGGGCAAGGCAGGCGGTTGTTGGCTATCCGGTAAGCCATCAGCGCTTTTTCAATGGCGTCGAGCTTGCTGTTGGTGTTGACTTGTTGTGCCGAGCCGACCATCGAACTACCCATCGAGATCGTCCCGGCGACGATAAGACCAATAATCGTCAACACGATGGACATTTCGAGCAGCGTGAATCCTGCTCGCGGCCCCGGAGATTCTAGGTACGATTCCTGCGCTTGCTTGTTCGTGTCTGGATGCATTTGTCTGAACACACTTTTGGCATTTGTCAATACTACGGTACAAAACTAAAGGAACGGTTAATCCCATCGGTTAAACAGCCGGACGGCCGTAACCAGGCACTTATTGCCGGCCCTTGGCCCGGACTGTGTGCGGCATGGCTCTGATGTCCAATGACGGTTGGCTCTGCGTTGAGAAAGCCACTTGCCGCCCCCGTCCATGCGCCCGCCCTTTCGGAAACATGGTCAAACGGCGGGGCCGAATATGTCCGGCCACTATTCCAGCCTGGTTTCGGACTTGGGAAGGCTGGTCGGGGAAAGGGGGCCGGATGGCCTTTGAGAAGGCCGTACACGCTGAAAGCACTCCCATTGGCTGGGGGGCCGGAGAGTCCGTTTCGCTTCTCCACGGCCTATTTCCCTGGGATTTTAGGGCATCTCTGGGGCAGGGGTGTTTCCAGCAGCTCAGCAGCCACTCTTCGCTCGGGCGGGGGTTCGTGTCCCGAGCCGCCTGTTTTTGGGGACGAGTATATCCGGGATGTTCGATCTCGAGTTCACCGTGGGCCTGTTTCTCTTCCTTGGCTCGTTCCAAGGCGGCGACCTGGCTTTCGGTAAGAAAGGTTCCTTTTCATAGCACCATTGGCTTTCTGGGCCTTGAGGCGTTTCTGGACGGTTTCCAGGTCGTGTCTCAGCCAGACGCTTCGCACACCGCCAGGCGAGATGAACAGGTTCTTCTTCCGTAACTCGTTGCTAATCCGCGCCTGGCCGTAGGCCGGCTGCTCGAAGGCCATCTCCACAACCGCCTTTTCAATCTCGGGATCGACCCGGTTCTTGAGGAGGGGCTTTTTGCGGGAGATGTTGGCCAGGGCCGCTCGGCCGCCGGTCTCATAGCGTTTCTTGTAACGATAGAAGCTATCCCGGGAGTAGCGGTAGTGCTTGCAAGCCTGCGAGACGTTGCCCGCGTCGTTGGCCAACTTCAGCAGCAAAAGACGGTTCTGGATGTTCATCTTTTCGGGCATCATGTCTGACACTCCTTGTTAGGTTTCAAGGCCGCCTGCCCGGCTGCTGCCAGCATTGGGAAAGCAGTTCTAGCAGCAGCCGGACAGATTCTACCTCGCTTTCTTGTCAGGTCAAGTCTTAACTTTTTCAGTGGATGGCTTGAGGTGAAGCTTCACTTCTTGAAGCTTCTTAGTCCTTAATTGGTAAGGAGTTAGATCGGAACCTACTTTGCGTACGTGCGGGCTGTGCGGTTATGCGGAAAAAGATTTTTTGTGGGAGGCGCGCGATGACTACATTACGATAATTTTGGCAAACGGAATCAGGACTTGTAGCTATCATCCGCAGACGTTTTCCGAGGCGGTTGCAGCGTGCGGTGACGGTCCAAGACGTGAGATGTGGTGGAGCACATGATGCAAGGGATACAGCCCCTCGCGGATAAGGAAAATCATCGGACCGTCACCGAGTTTTTGGGAAGCTCGCCGCGGATAATTTGTTGGGAGAAGCTCGTGGCATATAAGAATGCGGCAAGATAGCGAAGGGAGTTAAGACAGCCAAGTTTTCGTGAATAGTTGTTATAGGGGGCATGAACTTGTTTTTTAGGGAGAATCCCGATAGGACCGGGAATACAGCGGGCATGGAACCGCTGGAAATGGAAGGAATAGAAATGCACAACCAATTTGACGGCGACCTTGCATGGTCGTTTAACGGCGGTCCTTCGATAACCCACGAGGAAGTGCTGGTGCTGGTTAAGAAGGTCCTGCGCATCTCTGAATTTCGCGGCTCCGTCTTTCTCAACGTCGAGGATGTCGTCCACGAGTGGTACGTAGCTTATCGAGATGGCAAGTTCGTTAAGTACGATCCGCAACGATCGCCATTGCCAGCCTTTGTCTATGGCACTTTGAAGCATATCTGCCATGACATTGAGCGTAAGAACCGGCGGCTAAGACCAATGCCAAGCCACTACGAAACCGCAGATGATCGGTGCGATCCCGTGCGGCAAACCGTGCGAAGGGAGGTCAACGAAGGTGTGAGGCGGGAGATCGACGCGCTGCCTCCCGCAGATCGACGGGCAGTTCGTCGAGGGGCTGTCGGCGGAAGAAGCAGCAGCGCGAGAGGGCATTACAGCCAAGGGTGAGCATTCCCGACGACGCCGGCGCAAGAACGTGTGCGAGGAAGAATCGATATGTACCGCAACGTGGATTGGAAGTGAACATCGCGTGGCGACTCCGCGAGAGATTTGTTGAAGAAAATTCTATGGGCTGCGCTCAGTAATAGTGTGCGACACGGGTTCGACCTGAGTCGCGGGTTCAAGTTTCAAAGTTTAATTCAGTAGGGTGCGATCATGAGTGTATCGAACCAACAGATTGACTCGGCCGTCCCGATGGACGACGAAGAACTAATCGAGGCGTTGCAGCAAGCCTGCAACGGCCGCATTCTGCCCCATGTTCAGGAGTTGAACGAAGAGACTAGCTTTGAGCGGTCGCTTGAGTTGATGACGCCTTCCCACTTCGCGGCGATGGCGCTGGAGTCGCGCCGTGCGGTTTCGGGTGTGGTGACCGAAACCATGCAGGGCATCAGCCGACAGGCGGAACGCGGCAACGGCGGGTGGAAGCTGCCGTCCTGCTCCGTCACCCGCAATGAGGTTATGACCGCCCTGGCCCCGTGTCTCAGCGATTTCGAGCCGGCGCTCACCCGCTACTCGCACGAGTACGACCGATTCAAGCTCTTCTTGGCGGAAACCAAACGAGGACTTGTGGGCGGCGGCTTCGATGCGGGATACGACGGGGCGGAGATGGGTGGTCGCCTGTTCGGACCACTTGCGCGCTGGCCGGGGCGCTGCTCAGCGGTTTGTGCTTCGGGAAAGCGGCGGAAAAAGCCTTCGAGGCCGAGGGTGAGCGGCTAAACCATGCGTTCCAGCAGATGGTGGAAGCGTGGGATGAGGCGATGGCCGACATGAGGGATGGCGCCCTGGCGATTATCGGTGACTACGCCGACCATGTGTCGTCGGGCGGGGGCTAGGCACGGCTGAAGTTTTCCAACGAATGGGAAAGGAAGTTGATCATGTTGTTTTCAGTTTTTGCGACGTTCGTGATGACGGCAGCAGGGCTCGGAGCCCTGGAGTGGCTCCTGTTGCGGCAGATTGTCTGCCACGTGCAGGACAAACCGGAAGCGGTTAAGGCGATTCTGGAACATGTGCTGGTGCCGGTGTTTGGCAAGAAGGTGGCCGAGCCCAAGGGGCCGGGTCATGCAGCGGTAAGACAAGTCGATGAACACAACGCAGATGCGTGTGATCAGCCCATAGCTGAGGTGTCAAGAGATTGCGGCGTTGATGCCGCGCTGAACCCGCTGCTTTCAGAACATTTGATCGATTCGAGGATTTAACGGTGCGGCCTTCGGGCACGCCCCTGACGGTTTGGGAGCAGAGAGCCTGCCTATTGGTTCCTTGAAGGGAGTTGAGACTTGGATACTAAACTCATAAAAGTGCCTGTCAACAAATGCGACTACCCGGCGCAGCCGCGGTCGCGGCTCGATCCGGAGTATTGCCGGAGCCTTGGCGAGAACATAAAGGCCCACGGGCAACAAGTGCCGGTAATCGGTTATTGGATCGACGACCGGTTCCAGCTCGTCGATGGCGGCTGCCGGCTCGAAGGAGCGCCCTGGCAGGTATCACCGAGCTACTGGCGCTCGACCTGGGCAAGGAGCCGACGCGCATAGAATTGCTGCTGGTCCAGGCGTCGATTGACGTGCTGCGTCAGAACCTGCCGCCGATCGACCGTGCCCGGCTGTGGGATTCGATCTTGAAGGAGCGGAAATACACCGCAAAAGAACTCGCGGGGGAGCTGCGTGTCAGCAACAGCCTGATTGGCCGCTGCCTTTTGCTGCTGTCCTTAGCCCCGGATTTGCAGGAGCAGGTCAACAACGGGACGCTGGATTGGTCGAAGGGTTCGCTTATCGCTCGGGAGACGAATGATTTTGATCGTCAACGCGAGCTGGCAGCGCTGGCTGCGCGTATGTCCCGCGAAGCGCTGGCAGCCGAAGTCCGGAGGAAGCCGGTAGGCACCGCCAGCGGGCAGCCGGTGGGGGAGGCCGTCCGGACCAGGCGGGTCAAATGCGAACTGGGCGGCAACGTGTCAATCATCGTCGCGGGCAACGCATTGGGGCTGGATGAAGTTATCGAGGCCCTGGGCGCTGCAAGAAAAGCAGCCATCAAAGCGCGTGACGACAACTGGGATGTGAAATCCTGGTCGGCGGTCATGCGCGACCGGGCCAAGAGAGGAGGTTGACCATGTTTTTCCGCAAACGCAAACACGTGCTCGATGAACTGGACCAGCCGCTCTTGAACTGGACACCCTACGATTGCTTCACTAAGCGTGATCTGCTGCGATCAGTGTGCGTACAAGGCGCGAGCGGCTCCGGCAAAACGAATTTCGTCGGGTATCAGTTTGCAAAAGCTCTCGCCAGTGACCGCGGCATCGGCGGCATCATTCTCGCGTCGAAGCCGGTCGAAGATAGGCAGTATTGGCAGGGCATTTTCGCAGAAGCGGGCAGGCCGAATGACCTGCTGATTTTCGCGCCGGACATGCCCTTGCGGTGCAATGTAATGAATTGGGAATCGCACAGCGGGGCCGATAGCCGGGAGTTGGCCAGTTGCCTGATGGTTTATGGAGAGACACTGCGGCGGGGCGAAGGCAGCGGCGGCGAGGACAACCAGTTCTTCAAGGACCAAAGCGAAAGGATGCTCCAGCTTGCCATCGATCCGGCGCGACCTGGCGACCGGCAACGTCTCCCCGGTTGATGTCCAGCGGTTCATTAACGGGGCGGCCCAAACGCCGGAGCAGTTGCAGTCACCAGGGTGGCGAGCCGGCTTCCATAACCAGATTCTCAAAGCCGCCTACGACGTTCCCAAAACGCCGATCGAGCAAGCGGATTTCGAGCAAGGACTGGAGTATTGGCTTGGCGAGCTGCCCACTCTCAATGACCGCACACGTTCGAGCATCACCACACAGGTGATGGGCATCCTCCATGTGTTGTGCAGCGGCAATGTCCGCGAGTTGCTTTCGACAACGACAAACATCACGCCGGCGGCGATGGATGCGGGCAAGTGGCTTTTGATTGACATGGCCGTGTCGCGCTATGGCGCGT
The DNA here is from genome assembly GCA_963707295.1 of uncultured Planctomycetia bacterium. Taxonomy (GTDB): domain Bacteria; phylum Planctomycetota; class Planctomycetia; order Pirellulales; family Thermoguttaceae; genus JANXQG01. The sequence continues at coordinate 202,154 of CAVPPL010000012.1, read as the reverse complement.
CCGGCGCTGGTAAACGCCGCCTGGAAGCTCATGGTGCAACGGCATATCTTGCGGCGGCACGCGGCGGGCGGCTCGCCTATTTCCGTAATCTGGGTAGACGAATTCCAGAATCATTTGAATTCGGGGGACGCGAGATTCCTTGCTGAATGCCGCTCGCACCGCGGGTGCATGGTCGTCCTGACCCAATCATTGCACTCCTACTATAGCGCTCTCAAAGGCGGCCATGCGGCCGAGCATCAGGCGAATGCCTTGCTGACTAATTTCGGGGGGGCAAAATTTTCTGCTCCTTAGGCGATGCCAAGAGCGCGGAGTGGGCCAGCGGACTGCTTGGGAATCGCCTGGAGACCATGATCGGCGGCTCGATGGCTCCCGAAGAGTCCATGTGGGACACGCTCATGGGGCACAGCAAGTTCACGGGATCATTTACTCAGCATTACGAGCCGATCCTCCAGCCCAACGTCTTCATGCACAATCTGCGGACCGGTCGCGATGGCGTCGCCGATGCGATCGTCATTCGGCCGGAGCGATTCAGCAATGGGGAGAATTTCCTGCAAGTGGCTTTTACAAGGAAGTGATGCGGTGATGACCAGGCAAGAACGACTTATGCACGCGATTGCGTTTGAAGCGGTGCGGCACATTGAAGAAGTGCTGCCCATCCCGAAGGGCAAACGGGCGGTCATGTTCTTTGAGATTTTTCAGGTGGTCAGACGCGGGCTTGAAGAATTCAGCTTGCGGAGCGACAAGAAGGATAACCGGCTGGTGCCGGGCAACAACTAGCAGCCGCTATAGCGGTCATTTGTTGAGAAAGGAGAGTCGAGAGTCATGCCGGGTTCACAGGGCAACGAAGAAGGCTTCAACCTCAGCCATAAAGACGGTTTCAATATTTTGTACGTGCTGGTGAAGGCTCACGCTATGTGCTTCTATCCGTTACTCCGGAAGAATTTCGGCAGTGAAGCCCTGGGTTGGTCCGGCCTCGCCGCCTTCATACTGATGCTGGTGGTCGGCAGCTTCGGCCGGATTCCCGAATTGATGGGTTTCATCGTCTTCTGGATGGTCGTCATGTTGTACCATCGCGTCAGCACCATGCGGCAGCCTGGCCGAGGCGTGGTCCGCCACAGCCGGTACGAAGGCGACGTGGATACGAGGATTTTTCGGAATCCGAGAACGGTGAGGCGCTTAGTCGAACCTGTGTTCTGCCTTATCGTTGGAGTGTGCATCGAGTACGCCGGCATGTCCCACGGGTTTGCCGTGTTCGTCGGCATGGGATTCGTTTCCCTGGCAATGGTGGAGGGGATCGACCGACAGCTTGACAACAAGCGGGTGCAGGCCATGCGTGATGCGGCAATTGAGCAGGAATATCTCGCTGCAAGGTTTCGTGGCGAGATCGAAGAACCCTAGAAGAAAGGAAAAGCAATGCGACCCGAAGAGATTGTTACGAACGAACAGATCAAACAACCGGAACAGCCAGCCGGGCAATCCCGGATGGAGCAGTTCAAAGAGTGGCTGGAGAATAACCATGACCAGCAGCCCGCCGTGGGGGCGGAGCTGCGGGCGATGGGCCGCGAAGCGTTGAAGGACATTCGCGGCAAGATGATGGAGACATTCTTCGGCAGTCAGGAAGTGAGCATGGAGCCTGGCGTACCGCTGTCGCCTACTCCGCAAATGGTTACGAATGACCTGGGCACACTGGGCGGATATGACCAGGCGCTCGATACCTACGCTTCTCGTGGAAGCGTGCATGGTCACGAGCAGGAGCGAAGAAAAAGGGATCGAGCAATAAACGCGGCTGTTTGGAAAAACGGCGGGAGTTGATTGGCTACTATGAGTCTGTTTACCGATTTTTTCGACGGCATTGTTTCAGGCTTCGTACCTGCTTCCGAAACGGCGCCTGCCGACTCTGCCTGTGAAGTGGTCGAGAGGTGTTGCCAACAGCTTGGCTGGTCGATCGACGAGCGTCTGAATGCCAACGAAATGTGCCTCCACTTCAACGACCCCATTATCGGAATTCGCAAGGTGATGCTAAGTATTGGAGACCGCGGAGCTACGCTAGACTTCACGGTGTTCAGTGCGGTGGATATTCCGGCGAAGCAGGTCCCTACCGCCGCGCTGGGTTATCTCCTGGCGCAATCCGGAACCGTTTGTTGCGTGGCAGATGTACGTTGTCAATAGCGAAAAGCCGGCTTTCACGCTGCACTATCGCACTTTGGTCTGTGGCCTCTATCCCGCGTTTTTCAAGATGCTCTGCGACACACTGATCAATGAGGCGTCTGAATTCGATGCAAGGATGGACAAAGCCGGATTGCTTCGATAGCTACGCTTTACTTTACCCAATTCTTAATTAGGAGATTGGTGTTATGAACTCAGCGTTATACCGTTGGCTCGTCGAGCTGGAAGATTCTCTTTTACGCATGATCAGAGGAGTATTTCGCTTCGTCTGCGAAGAGCTTCCGAAACGCATCTACCGTTTCGTTGTCGATACGATAGGGCCGTTGACTATTCGCCTGTGCCGCGTGCTGGCTCTGGCAGTCCTATGGATGATGATCTTGGTCAGCCCATTCATACTCGCGTGCGTTTGCGGGCCTAACGGATGGAATGTGTTCGGCTCCCTGGTCTGGCTGGTCGTGGCCAGCCTCGGGTCGATGTGGGGACTGAAGCGCGCCGTCAAGAAGCGTAACGCCGGTCTATCGGTGTCTGTAATTAGGGAACGGTCATGACAGTTGACGAGCGTTTAGACAAGATTGAAGCCCTGCTGGCCGTGCTGGTCGAACGCCAGCAGGTCCGCGAGTTCTATGAGATAGAAGAATTCGCCAAGCTCGTAGACCGCGACCGCTTCACGGTGCGCGAGTGGGCGAGGAACGGCCGCATTCGGGCGGAGAAGAAGCTGTCCGGCACGGCGCCCATGCCCGTTGGACAATCAGCAACGAGGAATTTATCCGCTACCAGCGTGAAGGACTATTGCCCCGGCTGAAACAATCCGCCGCAGCCATCGAACTCGATGGACGGCGGCGGTGAGGGAACCCTTTCTCTTGATTTAAGGACATTTGCCATGATCCGGATTACATTCCTCAGCGTCTTGTGCTTTCTGATGGCCTCGCCGGCCGACCTGTTCGCCCAGGTCCAACCCTACCGGAATCCGTTCTACCCTTATGCATCGAGTGCCGATCCTCGGTATCGACGCCACCTGCGCGAGGAGGCGGTGGACATGGTCGGCCCCGAGGCACGCGAATTCGTGGAAAGTGAGGGCGACGAGGCGGCCGCCGCCATCCGGGCATGCTCCAAGCCGGTGGGAATGATGCTGGCTGCGTTCTACTCCTCCGGCGAGATGAGCAAGCTTCCGAGGCCGCGTGCCTTGCTTAGCGTCATTGCCCAGCCGGACAACGGCAGCACCGTGGCCTTCTTCGCCATTCGCCATGCGGGCGAACTTAACGATTCGGACAAATTCGACGCTTTTCTGCTGGAACCGCTGGAGTATTCGCTGGGCCTCAAGCAACTTGCGACAGGGGCGGCCGAGGTGCAGGCACGCCGCCGGAATCCGGCCACGATTATAAGGACGTTTTGGGCGGGGCTGTCGGATCACGAAAAGATGGGGACCGCCGCCGTCGCTGGCTTGGTCATTGTCGGGTTTGTGGTCTGGCGACGCGGGAGGCGGATCAACCGAACACGGTCTTGATCGCCTCCTGCTGCGTCGATGGGTACAGGTGCCGGTATCGTTCGACGTGGCCTCGTTCATGTGGCCGGCCCATTCCTGCACCAGCCGCTGATCGACGCCCTTGCTGGCACACGCCGAAATGAAGCTGTGCCGCAGGCAATGTGAAGCCCTCGCATCTTCTCCCACTTCGTCCCCGCCAGCACGCGCTTGAAATGGTCATGCACCTCGTTGCGGGTCAGGGCCGCTTGCGCGGGCCGCTCCCGCTTCTTCACGGTCGCCATCCGTCCCTTTAGCGATGACGGGCGTTTCTTTTCGTCCTGGTGGCCGGTGGTCCGGCTGCGCTTCTTGCTGCGGGCGACGGTGCCGGCATGGCAGAACAGGGCCGGCCCGCCGGGATGGACCGCCAGCCAGTCCTTCAGCACTGTCCTTGAGGAGCGGCGTCAGCGGCACGCGGCGGGTGGTCCGCTGGCCCCGGCTTCGCTTCTTCTCTCGCACCAGCACGGTATTGCCGGCGAAGTCCACGTCGGCGACCAGTGCCCGCAGAATCTCCGACCGCCTGGCCCCGGTGTGGGCGGCGAAGCAGAACAGCGGGTAAATCCACGGGTGCGGGGCCTTCTCCTTCGACGTGGGCAAGCAATTCGGTCAGTTCGCGGGCTTGCAGGTAGAGCGCCTCCCACAGCATGTCCGGGTCGCCGCCGGCGGCGATCTGCCGCTCGATCTCGGCCATCGTCATGAACGGCGGTTTCTCGTCGGCCTTGGGGTAACGCAGGCCCCGGTTCGGGAACTTGCCGCTGGTCAGTCCCATCGGCTCGCCCCAGTTCCATGCGGCCCGCAGCGTGGCGATTTCCTTGCGGATGGTCACCGGGCTGATCTTGGCCTTGGCCCGGTGGTTGACGTACTCCTGCAGTCTTGGCCAGCGACAGTTCGCCGAGCGGGAAGCCCTCGCCGAGGACGCGGCAGAAGTGGCTCAGGTGCAGCTTGCAGGTGTCGAGGCTGTTGGCCTCGATGGTGCCGTTGGCGTGGGTGGAGAGGTAGCGGTCTTTCAAGTGGCCGAGGGTGACGGCCTGCCGCGGGGCATCGGCAAGCGTCGGCCCGGTGTCCGGCGGCTTGCCGTCGTGCTCGACGAAGGTCACGATGTCGGTGCCTTCGGGCAGGACGATCAGCCGCTGCTTCAGCCGCATGAGCAGGTAATCGACCTGCCGGGCCTTGTTCTCGGCTTCGTCCTTCTCGACCTTGCCAATGGTAAAGGTGTGCAGCTTGCCGTGGTGGCAGAACAGAATGCGGTAGCTTCCGTTTCGCTCTTGCAGAGACGCCATGATTCGGCCCTCCGCAGCATCACCCCAACGTCAGGCAAACGACTTTACCAAAATTTTACCAAGCGGTTTGCTGCAAGCACAGGGCAAGAGGTCCGGATTCGCCGTAACCCCTTGCCCTGATTGAGATGCCGGAGACAGGACTTGAACCTGCACGACCTTGCGGCAACCAGGCCCTCAACCTGGCGCGTCTGCCAATTCCGCCACTCCCGCAGAAGCAGTATCTATTCAGTTTATAGCCCCCCGTCGCGGCGTCAAGGGAGGGGTGTCCGCGCTGGAGTCCCGCCTTTAGGCGGCATGCCGTGCAAGGGCCGGCTAAAGGAACTCCAACTACCCGCGGCGCTTTACCAGTAGCACCGACCGGTCCCGCCCGATTGCGGGGATCGCATTCTGATCGAGATGCCTGCGAATCATCGTTGCCATTTCGGTTGCCGGGCGGTCGTGCAACTCTTCGAGCAGCTTACCCATGCCAACTTCGCCCAGCGGCTTGCCGTCCTCGCCGGGGCACTCCAGGCGCCATCGGAGGACAGGGCCAACGTCTCGCCGGGCCGCAATTCATAGCCCGTTTGCTCATAGAGCGATTTCCGGACCCTCGCCTAGCCGCGGCGTGATCTGGGTCAACGATTCCCAACCGCCCGCGCGGATGATCAGCGCGCCGGGATGGCCGGCCGAGGCGGCGCAGACACGGCCGGTCGCCGTTTCGATCAGCCCGTAGAAGAGCGTGGCGTGCTGATCGCCGGCCGATCCGGTCCAGAGCGTTAGATTCAGCCGCTTGAGCGTCTGCTGGGCTTCGCGATAGTATTGCCCGTGGGCCCGCAAGGCCGCCTTCAGCCCGCTCGCGGCCAAGGCCGCTTGCACACCGCTATCCATCGCGTGTCCGACGGCGACCGCCAACAGACCGTCAGGAAGGCAGAACCAGTCGTGGAAATCGCCGCCCAGCGGCACCGGCTTGTTCCGTCCAGCCGGCCACGTCCCAGCCGTCCAGCATCGGCGGGACGGAGGGAATTGATTCCGCTGCAGGCGTTCGGCGGCAGCGATCTGCTTCTTGATCTCGGCGGCGGCAAAGCCTTCCTGCCAGAGCATCTCGCGTTCCAGGTCGGCAGCCAGGCGCCCGGCGATCACTTCTACGATGTTCGTCTGCGGCGCGGTGAACTCGCGCTTCACGTTCGAGTACATCCAGAGCGTGCCGAGGATCGTCGTTGAGGTCGAGACGGGCACGCAAACGGCGGCGGCAAAATCTTCGGGGGCTCGCCAATGCCGCATCATCGGCGTGTCTTCCAGCACGACGGCGTGCCCCAGCAGTGATTCCAGATCGGCCACGGCGCCCTGCAGCGGCCGCGGCGGTGCCGTGAGCCGATCCAAAGGCAGTCCCCAACAAGAGCGTAATTTGAGCTTGCTGGTTGCCTCGTCTAGAAGGTAAAGGGCCGCCGCGTGGCAGCCGACGGCCTGGGCCCCGCCACGGAGCACGGCCTCCAGCCTCGTGGCCAGGTGTTCGGTTTCCGCCGCATTGGGCACCAGCGGCACGCCGGCGGCGAGTTCCGCCTCGCGCTCGAAGACGGCGCGGCGGAGCATGAGGACTTCGCCCAACATGCCGCCTATAGCCGAAGCGAGCCCGCGGGCCGCTTCAATTGCGACTGGCGGATCGGTGGCAGTTTCGTCGGCGTTGCGGCTGAGTGTCAGGTGTCCGGGCGATGGTCCATCGCCTGCACTGACGGGCATGGTCCACGCGATTTCAGCATTGGTTGCCGCTGACGCTCCATGCGTATATCGTAGCGTCCAACCGGTCGTCCGCTGAAACGCGTGTAATACTTCGGGCAAGCTTGCGGGCGCGCCGGGCGAACGCACGCCTGCTTGCCGGGTCGGTATAGAGTCTGAGATTCGAAGATTGGGAAGTCGATGTGGCCACGGGAGGGAGCGGGAATGGGGTGTGCAGTCGTGCCTTCCCTCCTTGGCCGTTTTGCGTCGTTTCGAAAGGCTGCCGAAACGACGGCTTGTGCGAGTTTCGCGGGCAGTCAGGATACTACCGGCAAGGGCCGTCGAGTCTCTCGATTTCGCCCATGCTACGCAACCGGTGAATCATCCATGACCGGCAGGATTTAACATCGGCAACGGCGGGCGGCAAAAGCAAGAACGCTTGGCGGTAGCGGACTGTAGGACTTGATAGGGCGTAGGGCGGGACAATTTAGAATGCCTTTGGAACGGCGAGTCGGCTACATTCGAATGTTTCGACATAGCCATTGGAGTGGTCCATCCTGCGAATTGTGGACGAATGCCATGCTCCACTCTTGCTACAAAAGCGAGATTCCCCACCTGCAAGTATCATAAACCTGCATTTAGCGACGTTTTTTGTCGCCGCCGAAGAATTCCCGTCATATTTCGCTAAGCTCGGCTGTTAGTAGTTAAGGGAAGTCCTCTCGTCCAAATGTCTTGTTGATTAGTTCTGATGCACGCCAGTGAAAAACTGACGCCCAGTTGGTTTGCGGCCAAGTTGACGGAGGCCCAGCCGACGCTTTATGCGCGTGTCTGTCTCATGCTCGGCGGGGCAAGCGATGCGTGGGACGTGCTTCAAAACGCCAATAAAGTGATGTTGGAAAAGGCGTCAGAAGTCCGCTCGCCCGAAGGTTTTATGCGCTGGGCCTATACGGTCGTCCGCTTTGAGGTAATGGCCTTCCACAAGAGGAGTTCGCGCCAACGGCGTCTCTCCGATCCAAGCATTCTGGACAAGATCGCCCAGTGCGCGGCGTCGCAAAGCGTCGCCGTCCAGGACCGAATGGCCGCTCTGCTGGAGTGCCTGAAACGACTGCCCGAGCGGCATCGGCAATGTGTCAGCTTGCGTTACACGGAACATAAGTCGCTTCGCGAGATTGCCGCAGAATTCAACCGCAGTGAAAATGGCGTGGCGGCTTTGCTGCATCGCGCGGGCCGCGTTGGCCGACTGCATCGAGCGCAAATTGACGAAGGGAGACGTTGAGTGAACCCGTCATGGAAGCTAGAACTCGAAGGGCTGCTCCGAGCGGCGATGGATGGACCGCCGGAAGAAGTCGATTGGGCCGGCCTGGAAAAACTGCTGCAGGAGAATCCTGATGCGCTGGCGGACTACGTCAAGCTGATGACGGTCCACGCATGGCTTCAATGGCAAGCCGGGCCGCGAAGTGGCGCGAGCTTGTGCGCCGGACGCACCGGTGGGTTGGGGCGAAGACGCAATGCAGCCCTCGCCAAGCGATCCTCTCCGGCCTGCGTCCCGTTCGCCGGCGCTTGGTTTTCTTCGCGGTGTCACACACTATGTCAGCCAAAGCCCGAGATTATCGGCGGCGATTATAGTCGTGTTGGGCGTTGTGCTTATTGGCAGCGTCGTGAATCTTGCGGTCAATTTCCTCGGCGGCCGCTTGGATGCTCCCGGTGTGGCTAAGGACGTGCCGCGTAATTCGACGGATAGCGAAGTTGAGAGCGGAGCGCATGGCACGGCCGTCGCCCGGCTTGCCCGCACGGTCGATTGTTCGTGGTCCAATTCGCCCCTCCTTGCGGAAGACAACCAGGGAACGACGTTGGCTGGCCCGAAGTCGGGCGACGGTCTCACTTCGGGCAGCAAATTGTTTCTCCGCGCCGGTTTGGTGGAGATCGCCTTTAACAATGGCGCGCGGACGATCTTGGAAGGTCCCGCGGTCTTGGAAATCCGTTCGCCTGGCACGGCCGTCTTAGCTCGCGGAAAGCTCGCGGTGACGGTCGAAATACCGTCGGCCCGAGGCTTTGTGGTGGAAACGCCCGGCATGAAGTATACCGATCTTGGCACGGAATTCGGCTTAAAGGTGGCCGAAAACGCTGAACAGGAGGTCCATGTCTTTCGCGGGGAAGTGCGCGCGGAACAGGGCACTGTCGCGGCGAGAGAAGGACGGCAAGACACAAAAGAACCTCAATCTCCTCCTGCGGCGATAACAGGGTTTTCGCCCCTTGTCCTTTCCGCTCACGAGGCGATCCGCGTCGCCGCTCCGGACGCCTTGGGCAGACCGGCAAAGACGATCGAGCGGATCGCGGCCGACGAGAAGCTGTTCGTCCGCATCGTGCGCGAACCATTTACGCTCTTTAGCACCGGCGCGGGGCTTGACCGCGGCTCGCAGGATCCCCACTGGACGATCACCACCATAAGCACCGATCCGGCATTCACGCCGCAGCCGGCATTCGTAGTTGATTGGGAAGCGAGCCCCAAACACACTTACGCCGCCACCGACGCGCGCGCGCAACGGACAATGGATCGGCATCTCGCCCACGCTGCGCGACATGCCGCCGCGTTGCCGGATGACGTACCACGCCGAATTCGATTTGGGCGGCTATGATCCGGCGACCGCGTACATCGACGGCCGATTCGCCGTGGACGACTATCTGATCGAGATGCGCGTCAACGGCGAGAAGGCGACGCTTGCCACGCGCGGCTCAATAGCGAAACTGATGCGCCATTCGCGTTGACCGGGGATTTGTCGCCGGGCGAAACACCGTCGAGTTAGTGGTTGAGAATTCGGGCGGCGCCGGTTCTCCCATGGGGCTTTGCGTCCAATGGAAAGGCGCCGCACAACGCGAGTCGGCCAAACCGCCCGGGCAGTAGCACCGAAAACTATAGACTTTTTTGATATTCCGCTCGTGCAATCAAGGTGTAATCACCACTCATCTATAAGGGGTTCTCGCTATGATCAAGCCGAATCAATACAAATCGCGGCGCTTCTGGGGTTCATCATTCGTTAGTCAAAGCAGGGGTCGCCAAGGTTTAGCGACGGTGCTTGCCGTTGTCTTTGTCGGGGCCTCGGCGGCGTTCTTCGCGCCGCGGGGCGTGCAGGCCGCAACGTACACGATGACGGCCAGCGATACAGGGACGGGCACTTCGTTCAATACGGCCGGGCACTGGAACGCGGGCGGGGCGCCTTCGGCCGGCAACAGTTATTTCACTTCGACTTTCGACTTGCGAACGCCGACGACTGCCGGTGGTAGCACGTTCGCCGGCAGTTCGCTAGAGATTGATAGCGGCGCTCCAAACGGCTTCATCATGAAGCAGTCTTCGGGTTCCGCCAACACCATCGTAGTCAACAATCTAATTTTCAATGGCGGGCAATTGTACAACGGCAATGCCGCAAGTGACAACGAGTTCCTTTCCGGGACGGCGACCATAACCGCCAATTCCACGGTTACCGCCGGCGGCGATAACACTCGCACGATTACCTTGGGTTCGACCCTTGCGGGCGGAGCGAACCTGACGAATCTTAACGGGACGCTGATACTGACCGCCACCAACAGCGCGTTTACCGGGAAGTTTGGCGTTAGCGGAGGCACGCTGCAAATCGGTGACGGCGCTACCAGCCCGGGCTCGCCGGGAGCGGTCAACATCGGCAATAGCGGGACGGTGGCTTTCGCCACACCGGCAGGGTTCAGTTTCGTCTATAGCGGCGCGATGAGCGGGAGCGGGAGCTTGGCCATGAAGGGTCGGGGAATCTCATCGTGTCCGGCTCGAATAGCTACAACGGCGCTACGACAATCAGCTCCGGCACGTTGCAATTGGGGCAGGCGGCGCAACTGGGTCCCTCGCCGCCGGCAGCGCGATTACCGATAACGGTGCGCTTGCCTTCAGCCGCAGCAACTCGGTAACGCAGGGAAGCGACTTCAGTGGCGCTGTCATTACCGGCAGCGGCAGCTTGATCCAGATGGGGCCGGGTACGCTAACGCTCAACGCGGCCAACAGTTACTCGGGAACTACGACTGTCACGGGAGGAGCACTGTTGTTGAACTCCGGCTCATTGAATGCGGCCGGCGCGGTAACTGTTGCCGGCGGCGCGACTTTTGGCGGCGCCGGCTCCGCCGGCAATGTTGCGGTCGCCGCGGGAAGTATCGTCCAGGGCGGCTACAGCGGTGCGGGCAGTCTGTCGTTGGTCGGGCTCAATTTCGGCGGTTCCGCAGGCCTCAACATTGGCAATCTTGCCATCGCCGACACGTCCAGCCCCGTCATTTCCATCGGCGGCGGTGGGCTTTCCACCAGCGGGGCGAACTCCATCACGATCAGCGTAAACAGTCTGACGGGCGCCACCAGCGGCACGATCTACCAACTCATCGGCTACAGCGGCGCGATTGGCGGCAGCGGCACGGCCGCTTTCCAACTCGCCCCGCTGCCAAGCCGCGCCGTCGGCTTCCTCAGCTTCCCCTCGGGACTGGTCGATCTGAACATCACCGGGGCCGACTACCTGCATTGGAGCGGCGCGGTCAGCGGCGCATGGGACACGACCAGCGCCAACTGGATGCTGAATTCCAACGGCGGCACGACGGCGTTCATCAACGGCAACGTGAGCACCGGCGGCGACACGGTCGTGTTCGACAACGCCGCCGGGCCGGGCCATTCCAGCGTCACCCTGGCCTCAACCGTCTATCCCAGCTCGGTGACCGTCAGCAGCAGCAACAACTACACGTTCTCCGGCTCCGGCTCGATCGGCGGTCCTACCGCTGTGACAGTCAATGGCCCGGGGAGCGTGACGATCGCCACGAGCAACAGCTACGCGGGCAGCACGAACGTCACGGGTGGCGTGCTCAATGACGGCGCGGCAAACTCGTTCGGCTCGGGCGGGCTGTCGGTCAGCGGCGGCACGGTGAACGTGAACAACGCACAGTCGTCCAGTTCGGTCGCGCTCAGCGGCGGACTCTTGAACCTGGCCTCTTCCGCTGCGACGCTGGGCAATGGCGCGCTCACGCTTGCGGGCGGCACGCTCGACAACACCAGCGGCTCGGCTCTGGTCCTCCCGGGCAACATTCCGCAGAATTGGAATGCCAGTTTCACCTTCCGGGGAACCAATCCATTGAACCTGGGCGCCGGACCATTGACCATCAGCAATTCGCCGACTGTTTTCGTCAGCGGCAGCACGCTCACCGCCGGCGGCGCATCCTCCGGCGCGGGAGCATTAACCAAGAACGGGCCTGGTCTGCTGATACTCTCCGGCTCCGCCGGATATACGGGCGCTGCTACCGTCAGCGCCGGCACGCTGGCCCTCACCAACGCGGGCGTGCCGGGCTCACCCTCGTTCTCGGTCGCCTCCGGTGCAGCCTTGATCCTGGGGGCCACGCTTCCCGCCGGCCAGACCCAGAGCTTTAGCGGAGACGGCACGGTCACCTTCGCCGGCGCAAATACCATCAACATTAACAACATGAACTTCTCCGGGATGAACTCCGACTCCACGCTGGACCTCGAGTTCAACGGGACCGACGTGGCGCTAATCAACAGCGGCGGCATCCCCTTGGCCACTTTTCAGGGAACGCTGAACATCGGGGCGTCGTCCAGCGCGCAGATCGGCAACGTCACCGTTCAGTGCAACGTCCTCACGGGCGGCGGCACCCTTGGCTGCCCTCTGGCCAGGACGATCGCGCTGAACGTCGTCGGTGGCGCAACTGGGACCTTTTCTGGGAACCTTTCTGCCCTCAACGGCGCCGTTGTGAACCTGACTCTCAGCGGCACGGGCACGCAGGTTCTGTCGGGCAACAACACTGCGCCGGGCACCGTGGCAATCAACAGCGGCGTGGTTAAACTGCAAAGCCCCACCGCCTGGATCGGCGTGGCCAACGCCTCGGCGACGATCTCGGTCAACGGCGCGTTGCAGTTGCAGAACTGTGGCCCGCTGACCAGCGCCGCCACGCTGAACATGAACGGAACCGGCGTCGCCAACGACGGCGCCTTGCGGAACGTGGCCGGCAACAACACCTACAGCGGCCCAATAGTCCTGCAAAGCGATTCCCGCATCAATTCGGACTCGGGTTTGCTGTCGCTGACGGGCGGCATCAGCGGGTTCGGCAATCTCTTTTTTGGCGGAGCTGGCAACACCGCGGTTCCCTCGAACATCACGGTTAGCGGCACACTGACGATGGACGGCAGCGGCACGTTGACGCTCGCCGGCAACAATACCTACGGCGGCGACACGTTCGTCAACAGCGGATCGCTCTTGCTGAACTCCGGTTCTTCGAACAGCTTCGCTAACGTGTCCGTTGCCGGCGGCGCGACCTTTGGCGGCGCCGGCGCCGCGGGCAGCGTGACGGTCGCCGCGGGCGGCACCCTTCAGGGCGGCTACACTGGCACGGGCAGCCTGTCGCTCGCCGCGCTTGCATTCAATGGTTCCGGCAGCGTCAGAATCGGCGGTCTGGCTTTGTCAAACACGTCCATGCCTGTTATTTCCGTCGGCGGCGGGCTTTCCACCAGCGGGGCGAACTCGATCATGATCACGTTGGGAAGTCTTACCGGCGCGACCAGCGGCGCCTATCAACTTATCAGCTACAATGGTTCGATCGGCGGCAGCGGCACTTCCGCCTTCCAACTGGCTCCGCTGCCCGGTCGCGCCGTCGGCTTTCTTAGCTTTCCTTCGGGCCTGATCGATCTGAACATCACGGGGAACGACTACCTGCATTGGAGCGGCGCGGTCAGCAGCGCGTGGAACACGACCAGCGCCAACTGGAAGCTGAATTCCAACGGCGGCACGACGACGTTCATCAACGGCAACGTGAACACCGGCGGCGACACGGTAGTGTTTGATAACGCCGCCGGGCCTGGCCATTCGAGCGTCACCCTGGCGGCAACGGTCTATCCCTTCTCTGTGACCATCAGCAGCAGCAATAACTACACATTCTCTGGCTCGGGCTCGATCGGCGGCCCGACTGTAGTGACGATCAATGGCCCGGGGAGCGTGACGCTCGCCACGAGCAACAGCTACACGGGCGGCACGATCGTTGCCGGCGGCGTGCTCAACGACGGCGCGGCAAACTCGTTTGGTGCCGGCGCCTGTCGGTCAACGTCGGCACTGTGAACGTAAACAACGCACAGTCTTCCAGTTCGGTCGCGCTCGGCGGCGGCCGTTTGAATCTCGCCTCGTCCGCAGCAACGCTGGGCACGGGCGCGCTTAACGTTGCTGGTGGCACGCTCGACAACACCAGCGGCGCCCGCTAGTTCTCGCGGGCAACATTCCGCAGAATTGGAACGCCAGCTTCACTTTCCAGGGAAGCAATCCACTGAACCTGGGCACCGGACCAGTGGCCATCAATAATTCGCCCACTGTCTACGTTAGCGGCGGCACGCTCACCGCGGGCGGAGTGCTCTCCGGCGCGGGCGCGTTGACCAAGAACGGGCCCGGTCTGCTGATACTCTCCGGTTTCGACGGATACAATGGCGCCACGAACGTCAGCGGCGGGACGTTGGCCCTGACCAACGCGACCTTGCCGACCTCCACCACGTTCTCGGCCGCCTCCGGCGCCAACTTGGCGCTGGGTGCCTCGATTATTGCCGGCCAGACCCCGAATTTCAGCGGCGACGGCACGATCACGCTCAACGGCCCCAATTCGCTCAACATCAACAACGCGAATTTCTCCGGGATGAACCCCGACTCCACGCTGGACCTCGAGTTCAGCGGGACCGACGTTGCGCTGATCGGCAGCGGCAGCACCCCCTTGGCCAGTTTCCTGGGGACGCTGAACATCGGAGCATCGTCCAGCGCCCAGATCGGCAACGTCACCGTCCAATGCAGCGCGCTCACGGGCGGGGGCACCCTCGGCTGCCCCGTGGCCAGGACGATCGTGCTGAACGTGGTCGGCGGTGCGATGGGGACCTTTTCCGGCGACCTTTCCGCCGCCAACGGCGCCATCGTGAACCTGACCCTGAGCGGCACGGGTACGCAGATCCTGTCGGGCAACAACAGCGCCTTGGGCACGGTGACGATCAACAGCGGCGTGCTTAGCCTGCAAAGCTCCGCCGCCTGGATCGGCCTGGCCGGCCACGCGGCAACGGTCTCGGGCAACGGGGCGCTGCAGTTGCAGAACTGCGGCCCGTTAACCAGCGCGGCCACGCTGAACCTCAGCGGCACTGGCGTCGCCAACGACGGCGCCTTGCGGAACGTGGCCGGCAACAACACCTACAGCGGCCCAATCGTCCTCCAAAGCGACTCCCGCATCAATTCCGACTCGGGACTGCTGACGCTGCCCGGCGGCATTACCGGGAACGGCAATCTCTTTTTTGGCGGCGCCGGCAATACCACGGTCCCGTCCGATGTCACCACCAGTTCCGGCAGCTTGACGATGGATGGCAGCGGTACGCTTACGCTTTCCGGGAGCAATACGTACAACGGCGGCACTTTTGTTGCTAACGGCACGTTGATTGTGACCTCGCCCGACGCCTTGCTCGATGGGTCGAACTTGTCCGTCGGCCCGGGCGCAGCGAGCTTCGGGCCGGTTGTGGGGGCGTCCACAGCCACTGCGGTTCCCGAGCCGGGCACCCTGGCGCTGGCGGCGGCTGGGCTAGTCTTGGGACTTTGCGTACGGCGAGCATGCGGTTACAAAAGGTTTCTCCATGATCGGTCGTAAGCCAGTCAATCCTCCGCGCGGCGGATGCTCTTCATTCGTTGCACAGAGCATGGGTTGTCGATGTTTGGCAATCTTGTTGGTCGCCGCTTTCTTGGGGCATAGCGCCGTCCGCGCTTCGGCTGCGCCATTATTTCAACTCTTGACCAACAGCGGCAGCGAAGCGGCCATGTCGGGCTGGTACTCGTGGGTCCTGCCGTTCCCAGGTACAAGCAACTCCGTATCGAACACCTTTGCCAATGTTGTCGGCTCCAACAGCGCTACGGTGACTCTTAGCTGCATCACGGCATCGAGCAAGGTGACGGGAAGGAGCCGCTTGGTGATTACCAACAGCAACCAAAGCGGCGGCTTCACCGAGGCATCTCTTTACGACGGCTTCTCCTTTCCGGGCAATGCCGGGACGCTGCAAGTCAGCCTGTCCGGGGCGGGCGTCATCGCGGCCAATACCGTATATCAGGTGACAGTCATCGCCGACGACGCGAATGCCGCTGGCTCGACAATCTACTTGGAAAACGCCACCGGCGGCTACGTCCTTGGAAATAGCCAAGCGGCCAGCACGATTACCTTTCCGGGCAATCCGGGCAACCTCGTCAATTCCGATTCCCGAGCCCAGTTGACTTTCAATCTCACTTCGAACGCTGCGGGAGCATTGACCTTCCTCGATCTGCAAGGGTCTGCCGCCAACGGCAGCCGCCTGAACGGTTTCCAGGTAACGGCCCTTTCCACGACTACCTGCACTTGGGCGGCAACGGGCGGCGGCAGCCTGACCAATCCCGCCAACTGGGACAGCAACGGCGTACCGACCGGAAGCGCTCCCACGGTCGTCTTCGGTAACAGCATCACTGGCCCGGCCACGGTCACGCTCGACTCCTCGCCCAGTTTCGGCTCCTTGACTTTCAGCAACAGTAACAACTACGGCTTTACGCTCGCCGCCGGATCGGGCGGCACGCTCACGCTGAACGGCCCGGTCACGGTCTCCAACGGCAGCAACACGATCTCGGCCGCAACGGCCCTCAGCGGTAACAGTTCGTTCACCGTTGCCGCCTCCGCCGCCCTGACGATTTCCGGCGCGATCTCGGGCAGCGGCCTGGGATTGGGACTCACCGGGCCCGGCCTCCTCGCGCTCTCGGGCAGCAACACCTTCAACGGCGGCACGACCATCGCCGGCGGCACGCTGCAATTGGGCGCCGGCGGCGCCACCGGCTCGCTCGCGACCGGCGGCACGATCGCCGACAACGCCACGCTCGCCTTCAGCCGCAGCAACACGATGACGCAGGGAACGGACTTCAGCGGCAGCGCCATATCGGGCAGCGGCCGCCTCGTGCAAATGGGGCCCGGATCGCTCACGCTGGGTGCAGCCAACACCTACAGCGGCGGTACAACGATCGCCGCCGGCAAGTTGCAAATCACCAACAGTTCCGCGCTGGGCAGCGGCCCGGTCACATTGAGCGGCGGCACCCTCGCATTGAGCAGCGCGCTCGTCGTCAGCAACAGCGTCAACATCGCCGCTTCCACGGGCACCCTGGTCGCAAGCGGCAGCGCCGCCTTGACTGGAAACATCGGCGGCCTGGGCGGTCTGACTCTCGGCGGCGGCCTCGTCAGCCTTTCCGGCGTGAGCACCTACCAGGGACCGACCGTCGTCAGCGCTGGCACACTCCAGCTCAAGGCCCCGATCCCAGGGCCAACGCTCCCCGCCGGCACCAAGATCATGCCGGTGGGCGATTCGATTACGCTGGGACATTACGGAACCAACGACGGCTACCGCGGTTTTCTCTACGACGATCTTCTTGCCGCGGGATTTACCACCTACCAGTTCCAGTACGTGGGCACGACGAACCAACTCGAGTCCGGCATGACCGAAGCGCTGCCCACCAGCCCCGTCAACCAGACCTACCACGACGGCTGGAGCGGCTGGACGACTGCCGACGTGCTCAGCAACATCGGCACTTGGCTGCCGCAATTGGCCAGCAGCGGTTCGCTGCCCACGATCATCACGCTGGACATCGGCACCAACGATGCCGGCACCGGGGTGGCGCTCTCGCAAGGCACCGCCAATCTTTCGGCCATCATCAGCACGATCTTCCAGAAGGATCCCGGCGTGCTGCTCCTGCTAGGCGAGGTCACGCCGCGGACCGACAACAGTTCGTACAACGCCTGGATCAACCAATACAACCCAGTCATGCCGGGACTGGTCGCTCAATACAGCGCGTCGGGCGATAAAATCGAACTCGTGAACCTGAACACGAATTTCCCCGTCTCCAATGGCCTGTATGACGGCTTGCACCCCAACGACACGGGCTACAATTTCATGGCCACTCAGTGGTTCAGCGCCATCATGACCTACGGCACCGTGCAGTCCAGCGGGTCGCCCGGTGTCTTCCAGGCGGTCCCGTCCACTTCGCCCACCACCGTGGCCGTCGGCGCCGTATTGAGCCTTGCGGCCAGCCAGGCGACGATCGGCCCCTTGAGCGGCGGCGGCACGGTTACCAACAGCGGCAGTTCGCAGGCCACCTTGACAGTCAATCAATTGTCCACAACCACGTTCGGCGGCACGATAGCCGACGGCGCGTTGCCCATCGCGCTTGTGCTGACGGGCGGCGGCGAACTGGTGCTGAGCGGTTCGAACACATTCTCCGGCGGCACGACGTTGATCGCCGGCACACTGGTTTCGGCCAACAGCGAAGCGCTCCTCGACGGGTCGAGCTTGACCGTCGGCAACGCCATCGCGTTCGCTGCTCCAGCCCTAGCCCCAGCAGCCGCGGTGCAAGTCGCACCGGTGCCCGAACCGGCCGCGCTGGTCTTGCTTGGCATGGTAACGGTGATCCTGGCGATCTACCGCAAGCGCGGCCATGCTCGGGGGCGAGGGCACGTCGCCACTTGCTCCCCTCTCCTTCAGGAGAGAGGCCGGGGGTGAGGGGATTACAGATTGACTCACCTGCGTCACGCCCGCGCATGCAGCGCCCGTATCGCTAGCGCTAAGGAGTTGAGCCGCGTGGCCGTAGTGTCGGCGCGAGACATGAAGACGACCGGAACGGCGGCTCCGCGAAGTATGCCGCCGAAACGGCAGTCCGCGGTATACATGATCGCCTTCACGGTCAGATTGGCGGACACGAGGTCGGGAAAGAGCATCGCATCGGCGGCCCCGATCACGCTGCCTTGGAGGCTCTTCTTCTCGCCCGCCTCGGCAGCGTAGGCCAGGTCGAACGAAAGCGGGCCTTCAATCACACCGCCGGGAAACTCGCCCGCCGCGCCGCGGCGGACCAATTCGGCGGCATCCAAAGTGTCGGGCATCGCCTCGGTCGTCTTCTCCGTGGCGGCCATGACGGCAATGCGAGGCAAGTCCGTCGCTTCCGGGCGCAAGGCGGCCGCCACCGCGACCATGCTTTGCAGGATGTCGGCCTTCTGGGCGAGAGCAGGCCGGATCGTTATGCCCGTATCGGCCAGCAGGAACCGCCGATCGTCGCGGGGGATCTCCATCAGCACGACCTGGCAGATGCAGCGGTCCGTTCGGATGCCGGCTTCCCGGTCGAGGACCGCCTGCATCAGCAGCGGCGTGGCAATTTGCCCCTTCATCAGCATCTTCGCCCGGCCGGCTCGGACCTCCGCCACAGCGGCAACGGCGGGCGCATCGCAGTCGATGATGTGAAACCGGGCGAGGTCAATCTCCTGGTCCTCGGCCAGCCGTCGGATTTCCACCGCGGAACCGGTGACGATGGGCGCGACCCAGCCGCGTCGCTCGGCCTCGGCCAGAGCCTGCATGACGGTCGCGTCGGCGCCTCCGGCGGCCACGACCGGAACCGGCGCCGCGAGCGCATCGGCAAAACGATAGAGGTCATCAAAACTGGAAAGCGACATGACGGTGAGCTAGCTCGGCAAACAGGCCGGGCCGAGCGGTTCAAAACTCTTGTAGGTAAGTATGAATTCCTGATGGCCGAGCGCTTCGGAGACGGTCTGCTCGCCGGCGGCCGTGCGAAGGAGGAGGTCGATCGTTTCCCCCGCAACTCCGTCCAGCGTGCCGCGGCCTTCGAGGATTCGCCCGGCGTCGATGTCCATGTCCTCGCTCAGGCGGCGGAAGGTCTCGGGGTTGGCGCAGATCTTGATCATGGGCGAGACGGCCGAGCCGACCACCGAGCCGCGGCCCGTGGAAAAGAGGATCAGGTGCGCCCGCAGGCGATGAGTTCCACCGCCTCGGCGTTGTCGCTGATGTTGGGAAAGCCGAAGCGGACCTCGCCGTCGGGCACGACATCGAGGAGATAGAGCCCGCCGCGGGGCGGCAGGTCGCCCGGCTTCAACATGCCGGCAACCGGCCGCGTGCCGCTCTTGGTGTAAGCCCCCAGCGATTTCTCTTCCTGCGTGGAAAGGCCGCCTTCGGCATTGCCCGGCGCGAAACTGCCGTGGCCGAGGACGCGATGATAGTCCTCGGCCTTGACGACGGCGGCGAAAAGCTCGCGGGCGAGTTCAGGCGTGACGGCGCGGCCGGCCAGGTGCGCCTCGCAGCCGACCATCTCGTTGGTTTCCTCAAAGATGGCCGCCGCGCCGCGGTTGACGAGCCAGTCGAACGCGCGGCCGATCACCGGATTGGCCGTGAGGCCGCTGGTGGCGTCGGAGCCGCCGCAGATCGTGCCCACAACGAGGTCGGCGATTTCCAGATCGCAGCGCGGCGCGTCTTGAAGGTCCGCCAAGGCTTTTTCGACCCAGTCGCGGCCCGCGCGGATTGTGGAGCGGGTGCCGCCGGCCTGCTGGATGACGAGCGTCTCCACCGGGCGGCCCGACCGACGAATCAGATCCGCCAGTCCGCCGCGATTAAAACTCTCGCAGCCGAGCGAAACGAGCAGGACCGCGCCGACATTCGGATGCGTGCAGATGCGCCGCAGGATGCGATCGGCGTAGGCGTTAGGATAGCAACCGGGGAAGCCGACGAGGTGCGCCCCGTTCTCGCGAAACGGCAGCGCGACCTCGCGAGCCACATGATGGGCGCACTCGACCAGGTAGATTACCGCGACGTAATTGCGGATACCCTTGCGGCCGTCGCTGCGAAGATAGCCTTGCATCGCAATCGTCCTTCTATTCGTGCGCTCGTGTAGGCAGGTAATCGCTCTTGATGTTGTGGGTGTGGACATGTTCGCCCGGCCGGATCGGGCGCAGGGCCGAACCGATCGGGCAACCGTACTTGACGATCTTCTCCGCCGCGGCGATTGGCGCGACCGCCACCTTATGGCCCATCGGCACGGTGTCGACTACGGCGACTTCTCTGCCGTCAAACAAAGCGATTGAGCCGGCGGGAAAATCGGCTGTGGCAACCGCCACGTTGTCGCCGGCGGCCAGGAGGAGCAATCCGCCGCGTGGGGTGGCGCGGGAGGAAGGTGGCGCGGCGAGGTCTTGGATCGCGTGTTCCATGTAGATAATCGTACATGGAAATGGGCGCCAAGGCTACGGGCTGCGGTCCAGCGCGGCGCGTTCGTCGCGGGAGCCGTAAGAGTCATCGGCAAGCTCGGGCAGCACTCTTACGTTGACGCACGAGTTTTGCGTCAGGCGGTCCGCGCCTTCGGTGATCGTCCGCGGCTCGTTCGGCCCGGCCTGGCTGAGACGGAAGCGATCGGCCTCGATTCCGGCCTTGACGAGATAGTTCATTGTCGCCATGCATCGGGTGTAAGATAGTTGCCAGGCGTCGGCCGCGCCGCCGGGGCTCCCGCCCGCGGGACCTGAAAGCTGCCGCGCGTGGCCGCGGATTTCGATAACTTGCCGCTTGCCCTGCAAGAGCGGCACGAGCCGCTTCAGTTGGTCCTTGGCCTTGTCGTTCAGGTCCGCCGCGCGGTCGGCGAAGACCAGTACCGCGCCATTGTGGGGATCCTTGCCGTCGTTGCGAACGATAAGCGTCGGCTTGCCCACTCCGGCGAGTTTCATGCCTTCGCCCGACCATGCCTTGGTGCCGTCGGCCTCGATCTTTCGTCCGACCGCCTTGGGGGCTTTCTTGTCGTGCTTGATGCCGGGCGGATCGCCGGGCCGGCTTGGCGGCATGAGCAGTTTCGAGCCGGGGGCCATCGGGCCGGTGGTCGTCGCGCCGGCGGCCTCCGGCCCCTTGGTCTTCGATTCCGAGTTGAACGGATCGTTGAAATAGTGGGCGACGGCCTTCTTCATCTGATCTTTCTGAGCGGTGATCCACATGACCATGAAAAAGGCCATCATCGCGGTCACGAAGTCCGCGTAGGCAACTTTCCAAGCTCCACCGCCGTGTGCCGCCATGATAGTTTACCTTGTCCTCACCCTGACCCTCTCCCGGAGAGAGGGGACTTGTTTACGATGCTTCCACTTCCGCGAACAGCTTATCCAGTTCATCGCGGTGCATACGGAACTCGCTGGAAACGCCGCGACGGGCGTGGTCCAAGGCCACCTTGGGCGGCAGATCGTTGACGAACCCTTGCATGACCGTGGCGATCGTGCGGAAGTAGTTCATCTCGGCCTGGCCCAGCGAATCCAGGCGCGAGGCCAACGGGTTCAAGAACCCATAGGAGGCCAAGAATTCCCAAGAAGGTGCCCACCAGCGCCGCGCCCACTTTCTCGCCGATTTCGTTGACCGGTCCGTCGATCGAGCGCATGGTGATGACGATGCCCAGCACGGCCGCGACGATGCCGAAGCCGGGCAGGGCGTCGGCCGTCTTCGTCAAGGCGGCCACGCTGGCGTGGTGTTCCTCTTCGATGACCTTCATTTCCGTTGTCAGCAGTTGTGGAAGTTGTTCCGGTTTGACGGTGCCCTCGATGATCGGCGAAAGGGCGCCGCAGATGAACTCGGAAACGTGGTGATTGCCAGCGACCCGCGGGTATTTTTTGAAGATATCGCTCTCTTTGCTATTGGAGACGTGCTGCTCCAGGGCAATCAGGCCCTCGCGGCGGGCGAGCCGGAAAAGGTCGTAAAGCAGCTTGAACAGTTCATCATAGGAGCCGCGGTTGTAGGGCGTGCCTTTGAAGCACTGCAGCACGCCCTTCATCAGGTCGATGAGGACTTTTTTGGGCGACATGACCATCAGCGCACCTAGGGCCGCGCCGCCGATGACCAGTAACTCGGCCGGATGGATCAATGAACCGATCGCCCCGCCGGACCAGACGAATCCAGCGAGCACGGCCCCTACGACAACGATGCATCCGACGATGACAAGCATGACGGCCTATTCTGGTTGTACCGATTGCGCTATGCAGCGAAACAATATCGCCGCAGAAGTATCTAGCATAAAAAACAGTGCCAGGCGGGCGGCGAATGCCGGGAGAAGACTGGGTGGCGCGTCACGAAGCATCAAGCGAAGGGCATGGTTGGACGACAACCACGCCCTTCGCTGGAAGCTCAGGACGTGCCACCCAATGCCATTTCCAATTTAGTGATCAGACTGCTTGTAACTGATTATGGAGTATGATCTTTTGTTCGTCCGTCAGCATCAGCAAAAGGGGCGGATGTGGCGGCCGATGTGGCTTGCGTCGCGGCCATTCGCGTTTTTCCTTCGCGCTGGTGCGCTCGCGTCGTTCGCGTTCCGCCCGCGCGATCCGTGCCGCAAAGGGCTCCTTGGGTTCCTTTCGGGCGGAGATGTCGCGGCGTGCCTCCAGCAATACGCCGCGGGGGCTGCACATCGCGAGAAGACCGTTCTTGGCCGCCGCGGGCATGGCCAGCGCCTTGGCAAAGGAGCAACTGCGTGGCGATCATCGAGGCTTCCGCCTCGCGATGAACCTGGGCCACGGTACGGCTCATCAATGTCGCTTTCTTCAGGGTCCGCTTGTAGGTCCGGAAAAATCCTTCGTTTTCCCATCGCCAGCGATAGCAGGTAGCGGCCATTTCCAAGGACAACTGCTGGGGATCTTCCACGTTCGTAAACAGCCACACGTCGGCCTTGTGGCGGACGCTGTGGATTCGCAGCAAGCGTCCCCGCAACGGCGGCTTGCCTTCCTTCTGCTGTTTTTTGGGCCAATAGTAAACGATCCCCTCGCGGAACTCTTCCAACGGCTCCTTGCTCTCGGTGTAGAAAGTTGCCATCGAAGACATGCGGATGAGGAAGAACACTCCCTTGCTGAGCATCGTCGCCATGACTTCGTAACCGACATATCCCGCGTCGGCCACGATCAACGCCGCCGTGGGCAGCAAGGACAGCATCGAGATCAAATGGCTGCGCTCGCTGGGCTTGCTGCCTTTGCCCAATCGCCAGCAAAAGGGAACGCCCAGCGTGAGGTGGACAATCGAAGTATTCCAAATCGTGGGCGAAGAGCCCTCTTTGCCGCCGCTGCCCAGTCGTCGTTCCAGTTCCTCGGTGCGCGGACAGTTCTGCCGCGTGCCGTCGCAGCCGAAGGGAATAAAGTCGCCAACCTTCCAGCGCTCGTGGAAGACCGCTTGGAAGCGGCCGCGAATTCCCGTCGCCAATGCCCGCAGGACCGGCATGGGAAGTTTGGCAACGGCCTTCTGGAATCCCGCAAAGGACTTTCCCGGGCGTTTCCTCTTCGGGCAACAGGCCACGTAGAATGCCTTGGCGGCCTCGAACTTCTCCGGCAGGCTGTCGCCGGAGCAGTAAGTCGTCAACAAGAGAATCGACAACAGAGGGTGAATGTCCCAGCGGGGCGATTTCCTTCGTATCGCGGCATTTCGGGCTTGCTTGAAAACCTCCGGCGTGAGAAAATCCCGCATCGAACCAATCAGCGACTTGGCCCGCCGTCGCTGGCGCGCTCGCGTCCTTGCGTGCGTCATTTGCCGTTCCTCCGTGATAGGGTTTTGGATGGTAAGCCCCTATCATTGGCGGAACGGCTTTTTCATGCACGACCGATTTCGCAGGCGATTTGCCGCGGCAAGTTGTTGCTGCAAAGTCAGTCATAACAAAAACTTACGACCAAAAACTAACCTGATTCGGAAATGGCATTGCGTGCCACCCAAAGACAATACGCTCACGTCCAAATTCAGCTTACTTTGAATGGATCCACATCGGCGAGCACCAGGCCAGATTGCCGTCGGCCTGCTGGACGCGGACGTAGTAATAGCTGACCGCGTCGGGCGAGGGATCGGCGTCCGTCCATTGCATTTCCACGTTCTGGCGGTTCGGCTTGCCGCTGTAGACGTAGCGGTTGTTGCGGATGATGTCCAATTGGCTGATCGGCGCGGTGCCGACGACCCGGATATCGAAGGTCGGCTTGCCGGCCTGCGTGAACTCCTCGCCCATCAGATGGTTGCCGCATTTAACGATTAGCCCGAGATTATCGGTCGCCGCATAGCAGCGGCGGGCCTTGAAGGCCTCGATGATCGACTCGCGCCGGGCCGCTCGACGAGCAGCACGGCGTAGCTTGTATGCGTGCTGACGTGGTCGCTGGAGCTTTCGAAGCCCAGCCGGTAGCCCTTGGCCAGGGCGTTCCAGATGAAGCCCTGGCTGTGAAGCGGTTCGACTCCATTGGTTTTCGCCGCCATTTGCTGCGCGGTAAGCCCTCGCGGCGCACCTTCGCATTCGTAATTGTTGCGGTCGCCCTGGTAGATCTCGACGACCGGCTCGACCTCGGGGTCGTTGTCGCGCCAATCGGTGCCCATGTTCGTGGCGCTGGTATGGCTGGCGCACATTCCGCCGAAGTGGTGCAGGTAGGCGTAGAGCATCTTGGTGTCGGGAGATCCGCTCTTTTCGTCGCCGCGCAGGTCGCCGCGGGGGAGCGTGCGGATGCCGCGCTGGGTGAAGATCACGTTGCGGTGGCCGTTGGGCCACTCCACGCTCCGCTCGTAGGTGTACGGCGCGATGAAGTAGGGCGGATTGTGGTAGATGTCCATCGTCTTCTGGATGATCCACCAGGAATACTGGTGGCCGAAGCCGTTGTCGTGGTCGCCGTTGCCGAGCCAGTCCATGTCGGCCGCGTCCTGGGCATAGCGCCACATGTCTTCCAGCGAGGCGTCGCCGTCGCGATGGGCTGTGTATTCGGTGTGGCGGTGGAACTCGCCGCGTGCGAGAATATAAGTCTTGCCGTTGTTCTCGACGCGGAGGTCGCGAAGCTGCTGGATGTCCTCGCGCTCGCGGGGATGGACCGGCTCGACCGTGCGTGTGCCCGCTACCGCCGCGGACAATTGCATAGGCACCATCGGACCTGTGGCGTGGAGCAGAGCGGCGTAGAGATCGGTCTTCAACGGCAAGCGGCCGGCCGCAACGACGTTGATCGCCCCGCGGAGGCGCCAGTCGCTGCTGTATATCGCCAAAGCTCCGCTCGGACCGTGCGGCACGATGGCGGGACGGTTGTCGAGGATGCCGTCGGAATTGGAGAGCATTTCCGGCTTGGTCCACTCCTTGCCGTCGTAGCTCATGGCGTATTCCGCCCAGGTCTCCCGCGCCGCCGGGCAGCGGATGGTGGCGGAAGACGAGCCACAGTTGCCCGTCATCGGCGACGGTGATGCGGGCCATGCTCTTGGGCCGCGGCATCCCTTGCATCATGGTGTTCAGGTCAGCCGCCGGTTGCTGCAAACGGCCGTCGGCGTAGCACTTGACGACGACATGGCGGCCTTGATAGAGCGGAATGCCGACGCCGCTGCCCGGCTTGACCTGGGCCACATTGCCGACGCCGCCATTGTTGGTGCGGGCCGACTTTGGCGCCATGCGGCCGAAATCCTTGCCCCAGTTCGGTCCGCCCATCTCGTAGGCGATCCAGACGCGGTCTTGCTTATCGACCGCCAGGCTCGGCCGGGCCTCAAACGCCGGAAACGTCGCTAAGGGAATCACCGGTTCGGCCGTCCCGGTGTGATAGCGGCGCATAAAGACGTCAAAGTTGCCGTTTTCGTAGCTATCCCAGGCAACGTAAACATTCCCCAGATGGTCGGCCGCGATGGCGGGGGCCCAGTGGTCCGCGGCCTGGTCAGTGACGGCGATTGGCTCTTTCATTCCGCCGCCGATCAAGAAAATCTGAAAATGCTTTCCCCGGCGGCCTTGCCACGCCCACCAGACGTTGCCCGTCGAGTCGGTTGTGGAGACGACGTTGATATCGGCCCCTGGATCGGTCGTACCGCGTTCGATCGCCGACCATTGGTTCGTAGCGGGATCGTAAGGCCTGCGGTAAACGTCCCAGTTGCCCTGGACCTGCTGGCTCCAGGCGACCCAAACACGGCCAGCGCCGCCGACGGTCACTGTCGGCTTCCAAAGGTCCAAGAGCGGCTCGGTGACGGGCATCGGAGCGGACCAACTCTTGCCGTCGAAATGGATGAGGAGGATCTGGTCGCCGTTGCCCTTGGGGGTGAAAGTGCTGAAGTCGCCTTTGGCGGCGGCCGCCATATCCGGCTCGCCGCCGCGTTGATAGGCGACGTAGGCAAGCCAGACAGTCCCATCGGGCGCGCGGACGGCGGATGGATAATCGTTCTCCGTGGCTGCGGAAACGACGCGCGTTGCCGCGGGAAGTCGTATGGCAGTAATCGAGCCATTGAGATACTTCTTCGGTTCCACGGTGCCGACCTCGCTCAAGAGGATCGACGCTTTGCCTGCTTGGGTGTCGATTTCCAACGTCGCGGCGTCGCCTTCGGGCTCGACGGTCACGAGGACATTTGCGGGAGCGGGCGCGGCGGCGGCGCCTGGGCGGCCTGCTGCCGCGGCCGGTTGGCCCGTTGGCCACGCGGCACGGCGGAATAGCCCTTCACGTCGGCCTCGCTACGAGGGCGCCGGCCCAGGTATTCGCCTCCAGCACACGGGCATGGATCGGCCGGAAGGTGCCGGTGTCGGCCCCGTCGCGGCAAACGAGTTCCAGCGTCACCGCGTTGAGTTCCACGGCGACGGGCGAACCGTCCGCGGCAAGGGCGCGAGAAATTAGGTTATTCAGGCCCGCGACTGCGATTGCGACGCCAACGAACGGCAGAACGAACCGAAAGGGAATACGGTTTGCCATGGCGAGACTCCTTTTTCGGGGTTAGAGAACCAGATTATTGTTCACCGCCGGTGCGGCGGCGTCAATATGGCCTGGTTGATTCGTAAACCGCGCTCGTGGCCGTCACCTTACCGCGCGACGCCGGCAGTGGACATCGGACGGAAGCCTTGCCGCTCGCCACGGCAGTCGGCGGGCACTGCCTGTTTGATTGTGAATCCTTCTTCCTGCTCGCCCAGAAGCTGGTGGCCCTCTGCGGGGAGTGTGACAAAACTGGCACTTTTGGCACTGGTTTGACGCTGTTTGGCACCGGTTTGACGCGATTTGACACTGCGTAAAATGCCTGCGGACCCCGCGAATCCCGCGAGAAAACGGCATGCTTGGCACGATTTGGCACACTTTGGCACACTTTTACGTTATTCCTCGGTTTCTTCCATGGATGGAACACTAATTACCACTAATCAACACTAATCTACTAACATCAGTGATAATTAGCGATAATCAGCGATCCCATTATTCCGTAAATGGCGCATGCGGTGGATTCTTTTTCTTGTTTTCCAAAACATCGCGAATTGGCCTTGTTTTCTTGGGGTTTGGAGAAGCAGGATGGGACTAGAAGCCGAGCAGGACCGCAGTACAACGCGAGTAGGAGCCGCGTAGGATGCGAGCAGGACCCGAATAGGAATACTTCGTTTGGCCATGTGTTTTTCCGTGGGGCAGCCAAAGGCAGGGAAACGACAGTCCGGGAACCGCGAACGACACGACAAATCGAACCGGCCCGGATGAAACGCGGACGGAATCCCGGCGCGTCGGGATTCGCTCGGTGTTCAATCCGTGGCTGAATCTCTCGTATTCTGTTTCTCATTGCTCCGTGCTCCAAGCTGTTTGCTCCATGCTCTTTTGTCCGCCATCATATCACAGATCATAACGTCTGTCAACTAATGTATAGACACGGATGTACCAAATGAGGCTAAAGCATTGCGCCATTGGAAGTTACGGCGACGGTTGGAGTAACGGCATTTCCCTACTTCGGAGTCCGCCGCAGAAATGGCGCGGCGACGTAAACCCTTGCCAGATAACGGCTTGGGGATTGCCGTCGGCGAGTCTGGTTTTGCCTGAAGCGAAGGGGGGGCTGATATTATCAGCGCGAGCGATCACGGGGGATTACTATTCTCGCGACATTCTGCCAATAGGGGCGTGCCTAAGGGATCAGACACAAGCCCGTAGCGCGAGCGAAGTGGAGAATACAAGCCCGTCGCGCAAGCGAGAGGACTCGGCAAGGGGACCACGAAAAACACCAATGACACGAGAGGCCAAGGGAGGGATTAGGGAGGAGCGGACGCCGGATCAGTGGATATTGGTTAGGGGGGAGGGCAAACCGCCGCCAATGGACTTGCGGGGCGCCCGCTCCGCGGGTCGTGGAGCGATAATTAGCGGCTACCACGCCGCGACAACCCCCACCCAGCGCTGCCCTTCTCCCTTTCTCCGCCTTCTGGCTCCCCTCGCCCACCGGGCCCTCCGGGAATAGCGAGTGGGACTGGAATGTCGAATGTCGAAAAACAATGTCGAACCAATGACGAGGCCCAAAGCCGACGAAGCATGGAATGCATCTAGTTTTTGTAGCGGCGGACTCGCTCACACATCTCGTACACCGGTTTGCAGACCGCCTACTACTTGTCGCTGTTTCCTGCCGCCGAAATCCTGTCGGCTAATTCCGACAGCATCGCCACTGCCGAAACGAAAAACTGGGCTTCGGTAATGCTACAGTGAAAATTGCCAAAGTCGTGCGCGACGAGGTTGCGGAAGTCCGTTTTACAGAGGGAAATCGCGATGCTAGCGAAACGCTTCTCATCCGGAGTCCCGAAATTTCAGCTTGTACCAGCACATGTCCATCCACGGGTGGCTGCGAGACTTACCGGAACGACTCGATTGATCATTTGGCCAAGTCCTCTTCACCAACGGCTGTATGCAACTGGCAAGCAGCACAACGGCCTTTGCGCGGGAGTATTCGCTAGCATCCGTATTCAGCACCTCCTTTGCCTCCCGAATTGCGTTCCGCACGTTGTCTCCTGAAGGGTCGAATAGTTCCTTAAGCGGGCGCACGGCAGGAAAAGCCCATTCTCCCAGTTGTGCGAGGCTATCGACATCGCGGAGCAACCCGAGCAGTTCGCCAAATGCTAGCCACAGCATTCCGCGGACTCGATTCGCGTTCTCGATCGCGGAATGCCGTTGCAATTGCGCTCCTAACCAGCCCTTCCCGGGCGGTAGGGAAGACCAGTTGATCACTGGCAAGGAGCATTCGGTCAAAAGTTGGCCCGCGTACACGGATCGTTTCACTAACGGACTCGCGATCAGACCATTCAATACGGTCTCGTGCTTCCCCAGTTCGTCGCGACCCAGCAGCCAATCAAGCGCGGGTTGCCACGCAGACTCCTCGACCTCAGTCGCTCCTTCCATCTCTGCGTCCGTAACTGTCTGCTTCTGGCCGCGTTTCGACTGTTCGTGTGAGCGCAGCAAGTCCTCGACGTTTGGCACCCACCCAGGGTGCTTACCTTCCAATGCCGCCTCCCGAAGGCGTCGCTCGTCAAGTTGCGTAAGCCGCTCTGTGTAATCCTCGCACATTGCCAGAGCACGGCCAAAGTCTTTACCCATGTCGAAAGTTTCCTTGCACTCGTTGTACTCGATCATCCCGACAAGATAATCCTCAAGTCGTTCGGCGTCATCTTCGTCGTCAGCGAGCGAAGGTCCCTTCTCGTCCGGGCAAGTAAGCGGCGGCCACGTCGGAGAAACGCAAGGTTTTACCCACCACTCCACCACGTTGCGAAAAGAATCGCCATCGTCGCGATCTTTGTGCTGAAGATATCTGCCAAGGCAAAGGCCGATCAGCAGAGACTCAGTTGGTCGAACGAAAACATCATCTCTCATCGGTCTTATCCATGCTGTTTGGAAATGTGTCTGGGAGTCCTTGGCGACAGCACCCAGTTCCGCATGATCCGGAAATCGGGGTACCTACGTTTCGGCCGATGTCTTAAGACAGCAACCGCATAGCCTCTTCTCTTGTCGCGTACGTGGCGCGCCAGTTCAGCTTCGGCTCGTGCCCCGGAGCCAAAGCCGTATGCGAACGCGGCCTTGCTGGTGCCCCCGCGGTCAGACCGACGGTACACATTAAGGACGTTGATCGTCCCCTAATGTCAACGTTCGGCTCGACCCAAACCCACAATTCTTGCGCTTCAGTCCTTTTTGCGCCTCGCAAACGTCAACGGTCCAAGGTAGTGGTACAGTTTACCAGAAGAATCAAAGGTGTCCAGGAAAACGTACGCCATAGCTTGCCTTTCGTCGCCGAGCTGTCTATTCTGGATGCATGAGTCTCAAACCGGAGTTATCAAACCCGCCTACGGTCGAGGAACTGAAGCGGCTGCACGAGTTTCTGAGTCGGCCCGAGGAAATGCCGGTTGCCTGGCCACCGTCGCCACCCGAAACGCCAGAGCAAACGCTCCTGCGCATCGCTAGCAGCGAGGAACCCGTGTTGCCCGATTTGCGTAACGCGGCTGCTAAAAAAACTGACCTGCGCGAGGAGATTTGGCACTGCATTCGGTATTGGGTGTTTGACTATCGTTACTTCGAGCAAATTCCAAGCCCGTTCGCTGATGTCAAGAGGTATAGCGTCCCTATCGCGATCTTCCACGGGCTGTCCCATTGGAAATTCTGGATGGCGGAAAAAGACGGCGTTGCCGGCCTAGCGCTCCAAGCCTGCTACCGTGAATCGTATGAGAACGATCGGCCCGGGGAAAAGGTGCAAGGCCGCAAGTCGCGGGTGTTCTTCCACATTCCGCCAGATCGCGGGGAGCGCAGAGTACCACGCGATGGTGCGGACCCTGGCGGGCAACCTTACGGACTGCTGGATTATACGTTGCTTGAGATTGATGGCCCGACAGAGAAGGTGCTCGGCGCGGCCGAATCAGAGTATTCGGAGAAATTTGAGCATATGGAGCGCCGAGGTCTGCGAAACCTGGTTGCGGTCCATAGCCCACTGAAGGTGATAATCCACCGCATGGATTACCTGAGCAAGTTACGGCGTAATGACAGATTCGCGAGGCGCAGGCAAGAAATCGAAAACGCGATGGAAGGCCGCGGCGCCAATGCGGCGGACAAACTACCAGCGGACTGGCTCTTCATCGGCATCCCGTATTACGACAACTTCCCGCGCTCCCCAAGCGACGCCTTTGTTCAGCTATACACACTGTCAACGCCGTGCGACTCAATCTCGCTTGCCGAGCCTGATTGGCAGATTTGGCGGTCGAATGAAGAAATGGACGGTTGGTTTCGTTCGTTGTACGCCGTTTAGAAGCATGGGGGAAGGAATACCGAGACCAAACGCCTTGCGGCTTGCTGGCAGTTGGTAGAGTCCGGCCGTGGCCGACAAGATGTCCGGCTATTGATCGCGTCGCAGGCTGGCCGCCCGCGGTCACGATAGCACCGTTCGGCTGGCAGCGAAATGAGCCTCTGAAGGGAGCTCGCGCTTACGCTACTCACTCGCCGCCGGCGTTTCATTGGGTGTCGAATCGACGACCAAAAGAGAACCGCCGCTCCGGCCGATCGGGGGCCGCCCGCTTCAGGCTCGAGTTGCGTGGGCTGCTGGCGTCAATCTCCTTCACTTGCCGGGCAAGTCGGCAGGGGTCGAGGCACGGCAGGAACGGGCCGTGTGGTAGCCATCAATTTCTCCTCACTTGCCAGACAAACTGGCAAGCGTCGGTACGGCGCTACGGCGCCGCGGATTGCGCCGAGCCGGCGGCCGCGGGTTCCGGCGCGGAGTCCATTGTGGGCGCGAAGTCGTAGACTGTCGCACCATAAGGCTTATCCGGCTTTCCAACCTCGGAGCGATCGATGGACGCGATCGACCAGCCGCGGGATTCACGAACCAGGCCGAAGCGTTGCCGCTCGCTGCGATCTGCGAAGTCCAACTCCACATCAAGGGCGGCACGATCTTCGGCGGCTTCGCCAATTCGGCTTACAGCGAAGCCCTTCAGGCCGGTTACCGAACTGCGCAGACTGTCACGGAATGCAGCGGTTCCGAGTTGTTTCTGTGTTTCCTCGAAAGAGCCTCGCAGCGTGCCGTTGACGAGCGAAAGGTATGCCGGGGCATCGCCCGACTCGGCGGCGGCGAAAAATGCCTTGACCGCTTCTTCCGGCGTGTCGGGCAAGCGGCCCTTGCCGCGGAGTGCGAGCGCTGCCGCGGCCAGAGCGGTTGCAAGGACGACGGGCAAAACAAAACGTCGTGCTGACATTATTGGTCTTCCAAGATTCCCAAATCGACCGGCTTACCTGACCGGTCGTCGATCACGATCTTCTTCAGCCGCGGCAGCACTTCTTCCATCGTCTCGAGGACCAGGCGGCGTATCGTCAACTCGCGGCCCGTCGTCAGTTGAGCCAACATGCGCCCGAAGCGATCGGCCTCGCCGCGGGCTTTCTCCGTGGTCTCGGCCGCCGAGCCTTCGGCCTCGCGGCGCGCGCGCTCCGCCTCGCCGCGGGCACTCGGCCGCAAGGCGGCGGCGTAACCCTCGGCCTCGTTGATCGCACGCTGGCGGTCCTCGCGGGCGGCCACGACATCGCGAAAGGCCGGCTCGACTTCCTGCGGCGGCCGGTCGGCCTCCAATGTCACCGCATTAACCTGCACGCCGATCCCAAGGCCCATTTGCTCGAATTGTTTGAGCCGTTCCTTGAGCGCTGCGAGCACATGAAGTTGGATGTCAGCCCGGCCCGTCGTGAAAATGTCGTCCACCTCGCGCGCGGCGACTTGCGACGACAACTCGGCGGTGGCCATGTTCTCGATCGTCGCGGGAACGTCACTGGCGCGGACAAGATACTCCTTCGCGTCGACGACTTCATATTGAACGACGGCGGAGACCACGATGAGGTTCCGATCGCCGGCGAGACATTCGGCCCGGCGAGGCTCGGCCGTACGGCCGCGATTGCGGTCGTCCAGTCCGCTGCCAACCCCTACCCGCTTTTGCTCGAACAACTTCACGCGGCTGACGCGATCGAGTCCGTAGGGAAGCCCGAAGTGAATGCCGGGCATGCTCGTCTCAGGCAGGATCCGCCCAAAGCGCCATACCGCGGCCCGTTCGTTCGGCTGCACGACATAGACGCCGGAAACGGCCCAGGCCACGACCAATACGAGCGTCAGGAAGCAGGCGATTCGCCGCCAGGGCCATCCCGCATGGTGATGCGGATGGTCGTGGTCGTGGTGGTGATGATGGTCGGGCGTGGCGCGGCGGTGCATGGCTTAGTTTTTCTTTCCCTCGCCCGGTCCGCGGGAAAGATATTTCAGCAGTTCCGAATCGCCGGAGAGCAACACGGTCGTCTTTTCGTCGAGGATTTTCTTGTACGCTTCGAGCGTCCTGGTAAGCTCGAAGAACTGCGGGTCCTTGCTGTGGGCTTCACTGTAAGTTCGCGTGGCCTGGGCCTCGGCCTTGCCGCGGATGATTTCGGCCTCGGCATTGGCCGATGCCAGGATAACCGTCTTCTCCTTGTCGGCCGCGGCGCGAATCTTCATCGCTTCTTCGTTGCCCTCGGAGCGGTAGCGCTGGGCAATGCGAGCACGCTCCTTGCGCATCCGCTCGAAGACGCTTTCGCGAATCTGGTCGGGCAAGCCGATCCGCTTGATCCGCACGTTGACGATCTTAATGCCGTACTTCGCCACGTCGGTCACACAGTCGGACTCGACTTCGTGGACGAGTTGCTCCAGCCCGTGCGTTTTCGCTTCCGTCGTGACAAGGCGATCCAATGAGTTGCGGCTGACGGCGGCAGCCAGCTTGGACCAGACGACATCGTGAATCCGCGATTCGGCCCCGGCGGGGTCGTTCACCGTCTCAATGAAGCGCTGCGGGGCCTCGACCGACCAGAGCACGTAAACATCCAGATCGACGTTCTTTTTCTCGCTGGTGAGAAACTCAGAAGGACGCGGATTGTAGATCTGCATGCGCCGATCGATGGCCAATGACGACTGGTAGGGCAGCTTGAAATACGGCCCGGCCTTGGTCAGCGTCTCGACGGGCCGGCCGAACTGAGTGACGATAACGAACTGCGTTTCATCGACAAACAGCACGCAGCGCCAGGCAATCGCGGCGAGGGCGATTACGAACAACACAACAAGCGACTTCGTCATGGTGGTGCTTCTCTTGGGCGTAGGATGGACCTCCGGGTCCGTCCAGAGTGAACGGACGGACCCGGAGGTCCATCCTACAGGGTGACAAACAGTTTCTTCATGGTGCGGTTCCTTTGTTGTCGGAATTGTCGGGCACGGCGTCGAGGACGGCCGGGACCGGCGATTGCGGCGAGTCGATTCCTTTGCGGCCGAGATACAAGAGGCGGCGGCCGCCGTGCGCGGCATCGAGAATTATTTTGCGGCGGCCGGCAAGCGCCGTTTCCACGGTTTGCAAATAGAGCCGCGTTCGTGCAACTGCGGGCGATTCGGCCACGGCCGCGGCGACGGCGAGAAACCGCGAGGCCGCGCCGGTGGCCCGCTGCGTACGTTCGGCGGAAAAGCCCTCGGCCGCCGCGACCCGTTCGGCGGCCTGGCCCCGGGCAGCGGCCACCGTTTGGACCTGATAGGCCTGGGCCTCGTTGATGGCGGCCTCCTTTTCCTCCAGCGAACTTGATACGTCGCGAAAGGCCGGCACGACTTCCAGCGGCGGATGAATGTCGCCGAAACAGACTTGCACGACCGTGAGACCGACTTTGTATTGTCCCAGCGACTTGTTAGCGCGATCAACCACCGCGGCCGCAATTTGCTCCCGCGCTCCGGTGAAAAGGTCGTCGGCCTCACGCCGGGTCATCTCGGTGCGGAACGCGGTTTCGGCCGCAGCGCGCACCAGCCGATCCCATTTCGATCCGCCTTCGCCATCGCTGATCCCCAAGGCAAAGACTGCCGCCTCCGCGTCGGTCACGCGGTAATGCACTATCCAATTGACATCCATCAAGTTTTCGTCGCCGGTCCAAACATACGATTCATCGGGCTGGGCCACGTAGCGCCCACCGCGGTGCTGGAGGTTCCATTCATAAGCGGCCGGTTCCTGCGTTTCGCCGCCCGCAAGCGGCTGCCCTACGCTGCGGAAACCGATCTCCACGCGCCGCAATTCGTCCGGACGGATGACGACGTGCCAGGCGAGCGGATAAGGAAGGCGGTAATGCAAACCGGGCTGCTCCAACGGCAGGACGCGCCGCCCGAACTGCTGCACGACGCCCAATTCGCCGACGCCGATCGCGTGCAGGCCGCTGCCTAGACAAATCGCCAGCAGCAGCACCGCGCCGGCCGCGAGAAGCTTGCGGCGGCGTCGCTTGACTTCGTACCACGCATCGCCCAGCCGGTGCTGCAAGGCGTGAAAGTCGACGAGCAGGCGGAGCGAATTGAGCACGACCGTGAGCGAGCTGACCTGGTGCAGCACGGCGGCCGTCACCGGCGAGATCCATCCGCTGGAGGCGGCCGCCACGCAGATCGCGTTGAAGATTATGGCGAAGCCGATGATGTTCTGCCGAATGGTCCGCAGCACGCGGCGGCCGCAGTCGATCGCCTCGGGCAGCTTTCTCAAATCGTCGCCGATGAGCACCAGCCCGGCCGATTCGACGGTAACGTCGCTGCCGATATCGGCCAAGGCCACGCCCACGTCGGCCGAAACCAGTGCCGGCGCATCGTTCACGCCGTCGCCGACCATTGCGACGGGCGACGATTCCGCGCGGAGCTTCTCGATCCAATCGACCTTTTCGGCCGGAAGCAGCCCGCCGTGGATCTCTTTGATCTTCAATTGAGAGGCGACCGCACGCGCCGCGGCCTCGTGGTCGCCTGTAAGCATTGCAATTCGGGTGATGCCTAAATGCTTGAGCTGATGGATCGCGTCGTAGGCCTCGGGCCGGACGGTATCTTGGATGCCAATCGCGGCGGCGGCCGACATGCCGACGGACACAATTACAAGCGTTTCGCCGCCGGCGAGCATCGATTCCACGCGGGCCCGCAGATCGTCGGGCAACTGCACTCCGGCCGCTTCAAGTGCCCGTGGGCTGCCGACACGGACCATTTGCCCGTCGACGGTTGCCTCGGCGCCGAGTCCCGGATGCGAAAGAAAATGTTCCGCTGCCGGGAGTCGCGCCGCCGTCTTGCTTCGCGCGATCGACGATCAGCCGTGCAATGGGGTGCTCGGACTTCTGCTCCACCGCCGCGGCAAGCGCAAGGGCGTCGGCCTCTGTGTAGCCGGCGACCACCTCAATTCGGTCGATGCGAAGCCGGGCGAGCGTGAGAGTGCCTGTCTTGTCGAAGACGACGCTCTTCAGGCGGCCGAGGTTTTCGATCACCGCGCCGCCCTTGACGAGGATGCCTCGGCGGACGAGGAAGCCGATCCCCGCGGCGACGGCGGTCGGCGTGGCCAGCACCATGCGCAAGGGCAGGCCACGACGAGCACGGCCACGCTCCGCGAAACGTCGCGCGTGAACCAGAATGTAATCGCCGCGGCGGCAAGCACCGCGGGAACGAAGTAACCGGCGTAACGGTCGGCAAGACGCTCCACTGGGGCTTTTGACTCTTCGGCGTGCTCGACCAGGTGGATGATTCTTTCTAACGTCGTATCGTGGCCCAGCCGCTGGACGGCCAGTTCCAAAGCCCCGTTCGTGTTCAATGTGCCGGCGAATACCTCATCGCCCAGCTTCTTCTCGACCGGCACGGACTCACCGGTGATCGGGCTCTGGTCGATCCACGACGCCCCGCCCACGACGCGGCCGTCGATCGGCATGCGCTCGCCGGGCCTCACGATGACGATGTCGTCGGGCCGCACTTCGGGCACATGGACCTCGTGTTCATGATCGCCGCGGCGGACGCGTGCCGTGTGCGGCCGCAGTGCCAAGAGCGCGGCAATGCCCGAGCGAGTGCGGCCGATCGCGAAGTCTTCCACCGACTCTCCGACGAGCATTATGAAAATGACTTCCGCCGCGACCAGGAACCACGAGGAGGCGTCGGTCGAGTGCCACCCCATCCAGAGGGCGGCAATCGCGGCCAGAGCGACGGCCAGGTCGGCCGTTATCTTGCGATGCATCAGCCCGGAGAGTGCCCCGGCGTAGGTCGGATAACCGCCTATCAAGGCCAGCAGCATCGCCAGATCGAAGTCGTAGACTGCGCGAACTGCGCCGGTAACATAAGCAAACAATCCGGCCCCCACGGCCAGAGTGAGCAGGAAATGACGGCGGTGCGAATCTGCGAGAAATGCGAACATTACGCAATTCATCGTAAATCGAGCGGCGGCCGATTGCAAGCTTCGGTGAAACGTTTACGCCTGCCCGGTGTTTAAGCCCGTCAAGCCGCACAAGGCACGACATGCCAAGCATGTCGCATACGCCAAAGGCCACGGCAAGGCGCATGGCAACCCCCACGGCCACGGCGAAGCGCATCACGGCCGCCGCTAAGGCGCTACAAGCCGGCCGATAAAGAGGATGCAGCCGGTTCTCGTATCGCGAATGAGGAAGACAAACGGATGGTCTGCGGAATACCTTGATCTTAGGCTCAATTCCTCCGGCCATGCCGCCAATCGTGACGGCGGCTGCTTCCGTGCCTTCTTCGTCCACGTTGATTAACGCGTGTTGATTGACCAAATCCAGCCAGAGAGGCTCTTTGCCGCCGTTGACGCCGGACAAATTGGCTTGTTTAGGGTCGAACACTTGTACCATTCCGAGGGAAGCGAGCGCGTGGTTCAGTGGAAACGCGGCTTCCAGTTTGAATCTCGGCAGGAAAATGTCAACGGTTTGCGGCCTAAGATTTGAGGTCCACTCCGCCAGCTTCTCGGCAGACAGCGACTTCTCTAAATCGTCCAAAGCGGCCGGTTCGTTTTCGGGCAGCAAAATCATCATGGAAATCTTGCTGCCGCGATATGGCTTCTCCAGGACTCTGACGCCGTCGTACGATCCGTAGCGGCACAGCGCCACCTTATGCATCATCGGAACTTCGGCCTGGCCGCTCGCGGTGAAGAACGGGGCCTTTCGGGTCCCCTCTTTCTTGAACGGATCGGCCCAGAGGCCCTTGAAATAGACTGCGCTGGTTACGACGAGCCGCGTTTGCGGCTTAAACATGCTCGGATCGGCGACCTGCTTGATTTTGCCGGCCGTCTGCTTGTCTGCCCACATGTTGATGAGATCGCAGACGGCGGCCGGTTGCGCGAAATCGACTTCCGTAAGACCGGCCGCGAATCGTTCGCGGGTAGATGTCAGAAACGGCTCAAGAAAGCCATATCCTCTCTGTCCCCAAAGATGATTGGCGGCCGTCAGCGTACAGCCGGGATGATTGGCCGCCGGCAGAGTGGCCAGCAGCGATTGATACCCCGCGGCGATGTCCTCCTGGCGAGAATCGAAGTGCAGAGGCTTGGCCATTTCTTCGGCCGTCTTGCCGCGCGCCCCCGAATGGACCATAGCCATCGCCGTGGAAAGGCATAAGGGAGAGAAAACGCGATTCCCATCCGGAAGCTTTTTATACAGTTCCAAGCCAAATTGGTTGTTTGCGCCAACAATGGCGTCGCGGTGCGGATCATCCGCGAGCGGCCGAGGCGGTTCGTCAACGCCGGCTTCGGACTTCACTTGCGCCAGCGGCAGCTTTTTTATTTCGTCGGCCGTCAACGCTCGTCCCCGAAGCTCGTGCAATCTTGCAAGCAGGGCCTCAATCTTCAGATTCGTCTTCCAGGCTTGCGACACCACGACTCCGCGAATGCCTGCTTTGTCGTATTCGCTAATCGTTCCCGAGCCTCCGTTGTCCACCCATGACCTGTTATCAATCGTTTCCGTGATCATGGACTTGATGTGCTCATAATCGGGCACTCCCTCGCCACGGTTGTTGCGATAGGTCGGAAAGTCAGCGAGGTCGTAGACGCGAGTAATCAGCAGCGATTCCTCTTCCGACTCCGGCAGAATCAGCAACGACTCGCCGCGATAGGTCCAGGCAACCTTGAATGATCCCGCGAGCTCGTCCAAGACCGCGTGCAAACTGCGGCCCGAAGCGTCCAGCGTGAGTCGTTGCGACCTCAACTCGGGCTCGATTGTCGTTTTTCTGTCAACGATAATCGGTACGGACGCTGCCTTGGCGACTTGAGCAACCGCTTCCGACAACGGCGCCTCGACGATATGCAGCTTCACGGGTTGCTCAAGCGCCCGGCGAATAGCTTCTTCGGCCACAGAAAGCTTGGGACCGCGCCAACCAGCCTTTTCGACATGCGGTTGTCCGCCACCCGCGCGTGATATGGGAGCGCGCTCGCTCGAAGCGTTCCTTGCGTCTATATGGGTGGCGCGAATTGCCCGTAATTGCTCGAGGAGGTCGGCAAGCTGATAGTGCGCGTCCTCCGTTTGAGAAACAACGATCGCCTTAACTCCAGCCGCGTTGAACTCGCTCATTGTCCCGTTGCCGCCGTTATCTACCCACGATCTCGGGTCCACGCCGGAACAAACCACGCCGATGAGGGAGGAGAGTTCTGATGATTCATCGTCCGATACATCATGGGCGGCATACCAGGTCGGCAACGTCGTAAATCTTGGTTTTCAAGCAGTTGCTTTCCGCAACACTCGGCGACGTAATCCACAAGGTTTCATGCTCTGTGACCGCGGTCAATTCCACGGAGCGCAGCAAGTGAAAGACTACCGCCCTTGCGGAGACCTTGGATATCGCAAACGTCACCTCCGTGTTGCGCGTGACGCCCGCTTCCTTGAGTCCAATCGGGTCTAGCCGCACTGGGACGCCGAGTTTCCCTTCGAGGTCCTCGGCGACGGCGCTCATTGGCGTGGAATGGTACCACAGGGTTACGTTTTTTTTCAGCGCTTGTCGAATCGTTTCTTCGGCGGAAAGGCGTCCGCTTGCATGGGTGCCGCACTCGGCATCGCGTCTTTGGCCGCCTTCTCATCGGCGAGCAGCGGGTCGTATCCATTGATGCAACCATAGCCGCCGCAACTATCAATTGCCGATAGAATCTGATTCTCCGCATCACCGCCTCCAGCAACATCGCGCATAAGGTTAAGCGGAATTGGCGCTAACCGCCAAACGGATAAACCACCAATCGCGCCAACCTCAGTTTGAAGCGAAGACCGCGCTGAGTCAAGCGGAGCGTCAAAACATGCCAGGAATCTAGGGCTGTCGTCGGACGGACGGCTCGACGGGGTGCCCATGCCGGTGTGGCATCGGCCAGATTAACTCGCCGCAGAAACCGCGAATGAAAAACGCTCGGCAAAACAGAGCGAGGACCAGCGCGATTACTATCCAGAGGCCGACGTCGCCCGGCGCGATGAACATGGCCAGCGAAAGTCCCAGCAAAACTCCGAACGTCGAAACGAGCGCCTGCTCAAAACGATAGCGTGTCATGATCCACCTCGCCGTTAGCGGTGAAGAGATAAGAGGTCTTATTCCACCGTTATTGTACCACGATGCGAAAGCATTTCCATGCAGCTAACGGGTTAGCTTCTCATGCGGCGGAAGTAGCATGAAAATCGCGTGCAGCCACTGGATCGAGCACCGTGAGCGGACTATTATGGCTTGGCCCGACGGAGTACGGACTTTCATGCAGCTTCATTTCAAACAACTCGGTCAAGGCGAGCCGCTCGTGCTGTTGCACGGGCGGTTTGGCTCGGCGGACAACTGGTTCAGCGTTGCGCCGAAGCTGGCGGAGAGGTTTCATGTCATCGCCGCCGACTTGCGGAACCACGGCCACTCGCCGCACGATGCGGCGATGGATTATCCGCTCATGGCCGCCGACGTTGCAGAGTTGCTTGACGCTTGCGGTTTCGCGAACGCATTGATCATCGGTCACTCGATGGGCGGGAAAGTGGCAATACAGCTCGCAGTTGACTTTCCGCGGCGGGTGAAGAAGCTTGTGGTGGTGGACATCGCACCGCGAGCCTATGCCAGGACGTACGATAACCTACTTGGTGCTTTGCTGGCACTCGATTTGTCGAGCTTCACATTGCGGCAGCAAATTGAGCACGCGCTCGCGACGGAGATTCCGTCGCTCTACCTGCGGCGGTTTCTCTTGAAGAGCGTCGCTCGCGACGAAAGTGGAGGATTCTATTGGAAGATGAACCTGCCGGCGATCGCAGCGAATTATTCGCGCCTCTGCGCGGCGGTGGCTGACGGAAAAGCGTTTGTCGGGCCGACTATGTTCATTCGCGGCGGCAAGTCGGATTACATCAACCTGGCGGACGAAGTGGAAATCCGGCGGCAATTCCCGGCGGCCGTAATCGAGACCATCCCGGCGGCTGGCCATTGGGTCCACGCCGACGCAGCGGCGGAGTTTACGAGGCTCGTTCTGGAATTTCTTTAAGCCGGGGAAGTCGTCGCGCATGTCTTGATGATGAAATATGACAACCTTCGCTCCCCCTGCTTGCGGGTGGTGTCATTGGACGGTGGCAAGAATGGTGGGACTCGCTGCGCTCGGCCCACCCTACGTCTTGCGGCACACTTCTGAGGAAATCCGATGGCAGGCGGGTTTGCCTTCAACTATAATGAACATTGATACTTAGGCAGCAGGGAGACGAACCTTGAGCGATCCAAAGGGCGAAATGCCGCATCCCGACCATCCTCACGAGGATGAGCTCGAGTTTGAATTGCACGAGACCGCTGCGGAGGAAAGCCCGCACGGCCCGGCACACGCGGCAGACGAACATGAGGCTGCGGAGTTGCATCCACTGCACGAGCTGGGCATCCAGGCATCAAGCGAGGATTTCCACTTCACCGGTCCCGCCGAGGAGTTGGACTTCACCGAGCCGGTCGATTTCACCTTCCCGACGGAACATGTCGAAGCGGAGGCCGGCTCGGACTCGTCGGCCGAGATTGCCACGTCCGACCATTCGGGTCTCGAACACCTCTTTGGCGGC
The DNA here is from genome assembly GCA_963707295.1 of uncultured Planctomycetia bacterium. Lineage (GTDB taxonomy): Bacteria > Planctomycetota > Planctomycetia > Pirellulales > Thermoguttaceae > JANXQG01. The sequence goes on along the minus strand of CAVPPL010000012.1, from coordinate 160,118 downwards.
GACGAAGCGGCACACCATGAGGCCGACATCGGCGAGGAAGCGGTTGCGGAATTTGAGCCGGGCGCCGAAATGGCGGAAGGCGAAGCGGGAGCCGAGGAAATGCCGACGCCGAAGCCCAAACGGGAATTGCCCGCCTGGGTCCGTACGCTTGAATGGGTCACCGTAGGGTTGCTGGCCGCGATCGGCCTGATCGCGCCGTTTGTAGCCGTCATTTGGATTGCCGATCCGAAAACCGCGAGCACCGCGGACACCGTGTCGCTGATTGTGAACATCTGCTTTCCGATGCTGCTGCTGCTTGTTCCATATGCGCTTTGGCGGTCGAGCCATCGCTGGATGAAGCCCGCGCTTTCCGCACTTTATACCGTGCTGCTGGCTGTTAGCGCCGCGGCTTTGATCGGCGGGTCGTGGGTCGAGGCCACGGAGCTGTCGCGGATGAAGTGGGAGTTCAACAAATCGCGCGTCGCGGCGGGCAAGCCCGCGCCGAAGTTCTTTGCACCCCCGCCGGAAGTTCCGGTCGATGCGGTGCAGAAGTAGGTCCATTCTGCCGGAATGGAACAATCCGGGCTGCCCGAAGTACACGATTGCAATCCCAGCGGCGGCATGCCTATTGGTTCCTCTCGGCAAGAGGAACCTACGGGCCGATCACCACTGCAGCCGCCTGACCGAACGGCATCCACGTGATGCACAGCGCGTCGGCCGGACCGGCCTTCAGCGGCTCTCCAAGTACCGCACGTACCGGGCAAGCCGGGTCCGGGGTATCATGGTTTCGCATGGCGGGCACGCAGCCGGACTCGGCGGCAAGTACGGCCGCGACCAATTCCAGCACCGAGCCCGCCGCGCGAGCGTTGCCCAATTGTCCCTTCAGCGCGGTGACCGGCGTTTCGGGCAGCATGCTTCCCAGAACGCGGGCCTCGACGGCGTCGTCGCGGATCGTGCTCAGCCCGTGGGCCTTGACATGGCCCAAGTCACCCAACTCCGCCGAGGCGTGCTTCATGGCCCCGGCAATCGCGCGACGCAAGCCGCTTCCGCTCAGGTTGCGGTTGGAATCGACCGGTTCGAACGTCGCGCCCCAGCCCTTGAGCCGGGCATGGATCCTCGCGCCGCGTTTTTCCGCGTGGCGGCGGCTCTCCAAAAGCACGACGGCCGCCCCTTCGCTCCAAACATGGCCGTCGCGGCGGGCGTCGAATGGGCGGACCGCCGTGGACGGATCCTCGTGCCGCGGCGTCAGGCCGCCCATCGCGAACCGGCGAGCAAACTCCAGCGGGTGCATCTGTGAACTGGCGCCGCCAGCCAGCATCACATCGGCCATTCCTCGCTGGATCACGCTCGCCGACTCAATCACGGCCAGAAGGCCGGAGATCTCGCCCTCGTGGATCGTGTTATTCGGCCCGCGGGCGTCGTGCGCGATCGAAACATGCGACGCAATCATGTTCGGCAATACGCGGAGCATGCCGAGCGGATAACTGGCGGCCATGCCGTGGCTGACCCAGCGGCCGAAATCGAATTGGCCTTCGACGCAGCAGGCACGATATGCATCCTGACTTTCCGATAGCGGCGCGCAGATCTGATCGGCGCCCAGCACCACGCCCATTCGTTCGGGATCAATGCTTCCGTTGGCCACGCCCGCATCGCGGCAAGCGAGCACACTGGCGGCGATGCCGAGCTGCGCATCGCGCGACATCACCTTGAGGCTCTTGCGGTTCGCCACGAAGACTTTCGCCTCAAAGTTGGGAACGTGCCCGAAAAGCTGCGGCGGCATGCCCGCCACGATATCGGCCGAGACGGGACCGAGCCCGCAATGGCCCGCGAGAAGGTTGTCCCAAAAAGCTTCCTTGCCGATACCGATCGGGCTGACCACGCCAACGCCCGTGATGACCACTTCCGTAGCTTGCATTCCGTTCTCATCGGTGCTGTCGAAACGGTCCATTGTAATCCGAAGGGAGCCGAGGCGGTAACGGGGGTAGCCGAACGCAGCCTCGCGGCGAAGGGGATAGTCCCATTTTTGCTGACACAAAAATCGGGACAGTCCCCGAATTCACGCAAAATTCTTGCTTGGCCCCCATTCGGATGGGCCTCGGCGGATTAGCAAACATACGAGTTGGCCGCGGCAATCGACCGCGGCGACTTCGGAGTCCGTTGCCGGTCCGGAATTCGGGATTGTAAGTCCCTTCCGCACTCGCGAGACCTCCTCCGACGAAAGCTCGCGCTTTGGCAGTCCTCCGACAGCCTTGAGTAGCGGTTCGATATGGGCGCTCCAATCCGCGGCGGTCAGCCTTTCCGGGTCAATTGCGTCGGCAATCGTCCACGGACCGATCGCCGTCCGCGCGAGCGCCGACATGACCGCGGCGGTGCCCAGTGCTTCAGCCAAGTCGCGCCCCAAGGAGCGAACATAGGTGCCGCCGCCGCACTCGATTTCAAGCACCAACTCAGGATACTCGTAGCGCGCAACGGCAAGCGAATAGACCTCGATCGGCCGCGGCTGCAACTCGACGGCCTCGCCGCGACGGGCAAGATCGTATGCCCTGCGGCCCGCAACCTTTAGCGCAGAATAGGCCGGAGGCCGCTGCATTAACCGGCCGACGAACTGCTTGGCCGCAGCCTCAAGCTCGCCGCGCGATGGAATGGGCGGACCGACAAGCAGCGTGACTTCGCCGTCAGTATCCTCAGTCGGGCTGTGGCGACCGAAAAGAAACGTGCCAGTATAGCGCTTCGGCATCCGCTGCACATACTCGATCAGCCGCGTGGCCGAGCCCACGCACATGACCAGCACTCCCGTCGCCAGCGGGTCGAGCGTTCCGGCGTGACCAACCTTGGCGGGCCGCGCCAGACGCTGGACAAGATCGACCGCATCGCGAGAGGTCATGCCACGCGGTTTATTGACGTTCAGCAGGCCGGAAAGTATGGACATGATCTATGGTGTGCTTGACTTGCCGTTATCGAAGCCCGACGCGCAAGCGAGCGGGAATATCGCTGTTTTCGCTTGTGCGTCGAGCTTAAATCGCGTCTGCCGCGCGAGTCGAGCCTGACGCTTGGAACTGGCGGAAATTGTATCGTGACGTTGTGATGTAGGTAAGGATCTCCGCCACGAGGCCCGTTTCGGCGCCTCTCCCTCCGGGAGAGAGCGGCAAGAAAGGCCGCCCGGCGGTTGTCGCAGTGCGTGAAGTAGCTTCGCAGTTTCGAGTTTTATTTGGCTGGAATTCCCGCAGAAAACACATGTTTTAAAGACAGGAACGAGTCACCCATAACCGCCCGCGTGTCAAGGCCCCGATTTTCGCGATAGGCCAAAAAAGCAGAACAGAGAAAGGCTAGCCGGGGTCCAGGGGCGGCAATGAGCGCCCTGGTCGGCCGATGGATCGGCCGAAATGTCCGCGGCAGGATGCCGGTTCGATGTTCGTTCGTGTGCGTTGCGCATATCGTAGTCACCCATTCGTGCCGTTCGGCCGCGAGACCGCCGCACATTATTCTGTTCACCGGCAAGAGCACCCAATCAGGATCTCGGCACAGGCGCAAGGCCTCGCCAGTCTCAATCGCGGGTCGCTTCGCCGATTTTGCGTGCGCAAGCGCAACTCCTCTTGTTTGCCTCAAGCCGGCGCCGCCGAGGGAACGTTTTCCCTCTGCCAGCGGCGCAGCCGTTTCCAACATATCTCCGCCAGTTTGGCGCCGTCGCCACGCGCGCAATCTTGGCGCTAGCGCGTTTCCGTACGCGCGTGTAAAAGTTCTTCAAGGCAACATCCTCCTGGACGACCTTCATTGCCGCTTCCACGAGGATCCATCGCAACCAGGACGAGCCCTGACGGGTGATCGATCCGCGATAGCAGTGGCCGCCCGACTGGTTGACGCGCGCCGTCAGGCCGGTGTAAGCTCCGACCTGCTTGGCATTGTGGAATCGATCTACCTCGCCCAGTTCGGCCACGATCAAGAGCGCCGAGTAGAGGCCGATGCCGTGGATGTCCGTCAACGTCTCCACCTGCGGGAATGCTTCACGCAACGCGAGCATGTGTTCGTCGAGGATCGCCAATTGCTTCTCGTAGTGCTGCAATCGCAGCACCAGCTCGTCGCGCACCAGATTCTCGATGGGGCCGAAGTCCTGTTTGCCGAACCACGCCAAGCAGCGTTTGCCGAGCGTGCGGTAGGGCGTCTGCCGATTCTGCCGCGCCAACAGGTCGCGGAGCTTGATCTTCGCCTTCACTTGCTCGCGGACGAGTCGTGCTCGTGCGCGTGTCAGGTTGCGTAATTGCTGGTAGGGCTCTGGCGGAATGTAGGCCAACGGGACTTGGTTGATCCGCAGCAGATTGGCCAGCAGCATCGCGTCAAGCTTGTCCGTCTTGCTGCGGCGCTGTATCATGGCGCGCAGGCGGAGTGGATGTGCCAGGACGACGACGCCGTACGGGCGAAGCAGGTCGTAGAGCCAACGGTACGTGCCCGTGGCTTCGATCACTGCGCGGAACGCCCCGAGCTTTTCGACGAACTGCCGAATGGCTTCCGTGTCTTCACAGCGGATGGTGGTCGCGTTCATGGCTTCGCCCGCGTCGTTCACGCCGGCGATGACAACGGTAAGACGATGAAGGTCGATACCGAGATACCACATATAGGTCTCCTTGTTCGGTGGACTAGGAATGAGTTGCGAACCTCAATCTCTAGTCTACCGGCAAGGGGCCTTGACTCGCCGGGCGGTTATAGTATCAGGATCGAGACAGGACCGACTCAGGTTGCGCCAAGAAGCTTGGATAAGGAGGAAGATCGAATGATTTGAAACCTTGTATTGGGACCTTGCGGGTAGAAGCCCGTCCAGGAGAGCCTGACCAGCACCTGGAAGCGAGTCTTGCGCGATGAAGGGCAACCGACATCGTGAAGCGTAGACAGCGAGCCCGAAAGCCATGCTATTGAGCCTCGAAATCGTCCTTCTCGTTGGCGCCTTCGTCGTCCTGAGAGCGGGGGCCACGCCCGACGTGCCGTAAGCGGTTAGGCACACAGGGGTCGGCCGGGGTCTGAGAACATGTGCAAACGGGAATCGAGGTTCCCCAGGAACTTGGGAGATCCTGTCGTCTCCACGGAAGCATTCCCGGACGGGGATACCGGGCAACAACCCCAGGCCCGACGCTGCCGCACGCAGCGGCGGCGGGAGCGAAGTATGCGTGATCCCGTGGTACGTCCAAGCGAAGGAAACGAAGCGCGGCGGGAAGGGCGGCAGGAAGTCGCAGTGCCTTGATAGTACCGAAGAAACCGGGGAACTCGACCCGCGAGGACCCGGGGGATGGGAAGCGAGGCATCGAGTAACTCGCCCGTCGGCAGGCAACACCCGGAGGACATTGAGCCTCCACTCGGTGTCACCGCAAAGCCGACGGATAGTATAGTACGGGTTTGTCATGGCGCGTAGCTAGCACTACAGCGCATCTTTGGTTTTTATCTAGGGTGGCATCGGGGTAGCTGAGCGACATCAATGCCGTGCTTTTCGAGTTCGCAATTTCTTGTTTTGGTGTGGCTCTTGCGGGCTTGGGCATTACGCCGTTGCCAATAGGTAAGTCGTCGAGTCGCGTGGTTGAATCGCGCGGATCGCGCCGGCTCAGGCAGCGGCAGCGCATCGATTAAGGCGTTCGTGGCCATGTGGACTTGCGGCAGTGTGATCTCCGGATTTTTCCCCCCTCAGTCGCTCCGTTTGACGGGCCAGGAATAAATGGCTGACTTGCGTGATCAACAAATGGCGTTTCAACGCCGGATAGCACCGCACCTCGAAATGGGACAGTCCCAGTTCGCTTTTTTCGTCTTGCAGACGGCGCTCCACCGGCCAGCGCCCGAAGGCCACATGCAAGATCGTTGCCAGCGGAACACCGGCCGCCGCATTGCTCATAAAGTATTTGACTTCGTCCGGATGAAGCGCGTTGCGTGCCATGACCAACCAGTACGGTCCCACGCTGCGCGGCAGCCAGCAAGGCACGCACTTGACCTCCCAAACCATCGGCCCTTTGTCTGTGTCCTTGATGTAATAGCGTTGCCAAGGTTGGCACATCATCGCCCGCGAGTAGCGACACAAGTTCTCCACCGGTTTAGCCGGCGTGCCCTTGGGGCCGTGCGGGATCGTGCAGCCACATCGCAAAATTCTGGGGATTTCCAGGACAAATCGCAGGCCGCGTTGTTCCAGTCCCTGCACGAAAGCAGGCTTTTGCGAGTACCATTCATCCGCCGTGACCCAGGCAAAGCGCACCTCGTTGGCCGCCGATCGATCCAACTGCTCCAAGGCAATGTTGTACTTCGGCCGATAGACGAGTTCATCGGGGATCTTCGCTTTGCGGCACCGCTCGCGGTCTTCGTCCCAGCACTTCGGCAGATACAAAGAACTGTCGAGCATGGTGCGGAATTTTCCATCGAAGCTGGTGTATGTCAGATGCACGGTCATCACGCAGTTGTCGATCTTGCCGGTGTTGCCGCAATACTGCCGCGACACGCCCGCCGTTTCGCAGCCCTTCTTCGGATGCCCCGACTCATCAATGACTGCGATCGCCTGCGGGTCTGCATGGTCGCGAGCGACAAGTTGCTGGACAAGTGCGGTCATGCGATCTTCGTCCCACGCATCGCTGGCCAGGAACTCTTGCAACGTTCGCGGCTTCACGTTCGCAGCGAGTGCGATCGGTTCGATGCTTTTGCGGGGCAGTTGTCCCAACTGCCCCAGGATGTAGGTTTGCAACTTTCCACGCGGCTCCGAGCGACCGAAACAATCCGTGAACTGGTCCAGAAACCCCGCCAACTCCGTCCCCAAACTCACAATTTGATCTGCGGTCATCCTTGACCTCCTGAAATGTTGTATCGCCCCTCTGTTCAACTGCCCAAAGTCATACCATATACTGATTTTCCGGTAAAGTGCGCTGTAGTACTAGGTCGTGGCGAAGCGAAGGGGTTACTTGAAGAACCGGACGCTCTAATGCGGGCACGTCCGGATCTGTCGGAGCCCCTGGGCGGGCAACCGCCCAGGGCGACCCGGCACCCCTTCTTTCGGCGTTTTTGGTTCCCGGCTCAGCCAGGGGGAAGGCTGCCGGCATTCGTCGTCTCCGCGAGCGCGAAAAAAGTTTGGCGGCGCGTGCGCGAGATTTCTCGGAAAAACGGCGTGTGTTTAATTGAAAACCGATTTGAATAACGATTGTGAACATTTGGGAAGTGCTTGGGAATCGCTTGGGAACTGGTTGGGAATGCTTGGGAATGCTTGGGAAATGAATGGCAGCAAGTGGCGGTTTGTGGGATTTGGGGATTTTGAACATTGAGCCTTGTACATCGACCATTGAACGTTTGGTTTTCATCCTTCATCCTTCCGCCGTCATCCTTTCCTCCCGCAGCATACAACAGTTTACAAGTGTTGTCAACACTTGGATGAAATTCGAGGTACAAAAGTGCGATAAAGCCTTGCGTGGCAAGGACTTGCGACAACGGATTATGTTTGCGCCATGCGCATGGAAGTTTTTCGAAAATAATTCCATCGCCGTAAAGCCTTACTGTGTAAGGTTTTCTGGAATTTGGCCAGCTTTGCCGTTTTTGCCGCTCCGAAACGAGCGCTGAAAGCATCAGCCGCGCGGCGAACGGCTCGACATCGCCCTCCAGCATCAGCCGAAGATATTGAACTTCCCTCAAAAGTGGCTAGAATCGGGCGGCGGAGAACATTTGTCGTGAAGAACCACAACCTGGGCTTCACGATTCCGTATACCTTGAGCGGCGAAGAGAAGAATTACATCCCCGATTTTATTGCTTGCATTGATGACGGTCATGGATCGAGCGATCTGTTGAATTTGCTCATTGAGGTGACGGGCGAGAAGAAGAAGGACAAGGCGGCCAAGGTCGCCACCGCCCGTACGCTCTGGGTGCCCGCGGTGAACAACCACGGTGGCTTCGGCCGCTGGGCGTTTATCGAAATCGCCGATCCGTGGGATGCGGAGAACTTGATTCGAGCCGGCCTTCAGCAAGGGGCAGGTCCATGAGCAAGTTGTCCACACTTTGTGTACAACTGAAGCTAGCCTCTTCTGGAAGCAACGTTGGGCGACTCATTTTAATTATGGCAAATTCGCCATATTTAGAAGTGCGTGACCGTAATCATGGCCAAAAAACGAGTACCTGACTATGGCGGATGACGAACTACGAGAAAGCCTTGTATCGAAGGTACGTCTGTTACCGGCCGAGCCTGCCTGACCTGGCGCAATGGCTTAGTGCTTTGGAGTGCGGTGGCTTGCCATCGCTTTTCAATACGGGCGAGGTACAGGAGGGACTTCCCGAGGCTTCCACGCTGTCGAGTTCGCAGACTGTTGTGAAAAGCGAGGGCTTGCCCTCGCACTCCAAGGATTGGCCGCACGCGCCGATTCACCGGCTGAGCGAACATGGCACCTATATCGTTACTGCGGGAACGTACCACAAGGAACATTTCTTCCGTGGTCGCGAGCGGCTCGATTTCCTGGAGGCAAATCTGCTCCGCATCGCCAAAGAATTCGGTTGGCAGTTGGAAGCCTGGGCCGTTTTCTCGAATCATTATCATTTCGTTGCGCAGGCCATGCCCGATGCAAAATCTTTGCGCCGCGTTGACTGCACTGCACAGTACTACGGCGCGCGAGGTCAATCGGCTGGACGCGACCGCGGGCCGCAAAGTATGGCACAACTACTGGGACACCGCGCTTACCTACGAACAATCCTATTTGGCGCGGCTGAATTACGTCCATCAAAACGCCGTCAAGCATGGATTAGCGCTGGTAGCCAATCAATATCCGTGGTGTTCGGCCGCATGGTTCGGACGCACCGCGTCGCCCGCTCAAGTACGGACAATTTACAGTTTCAAGACCGACCAAATCCGCATTGATGATGACTTCGACCCGGAATAACTTTGGAGTGCGAAGGCTTGCCTTCGCACTCCAAAGACATGGCTAAGAAGAAAAACCAAGCGACATCGGTCGAATTGATCCGCCACAAGGACAAGCGGAAGAACATCCCCACCGAGGAGCTCCGCGACTTCATGGCCGACGAGGAACTCGCGCCTATAACCCGGATTATTCATGGACCGAGGGATCCCCTGAATTACCAGACTTGCCGCAAACACAGTGTCTTTGGGGGGTAAGATTCGGAAGTCGTATGGAATAAGGACTTACGACGATTCCTCGAATTCGCACGAATAATTCGGGCTAAGACGATGCTCTATCCCCGCGACCCGTCGCTGGACCCGCAGCTTGTCTGGCGCGGCAAAGACGATCAGGACCGCGAGGACTTGGCCGTGCCGGTGGTGCCGATCTATATCCAGGAAAAGATACACCCCCAGGCGATCATCGACGACTTCCGCCGCGCCTTGGAGTGCGGCGGCTTGCCGCCGCTTTCCAATACGGCCGAAGTCGAGGAGGGATTTTCCGAGGCTTCCACGCTGTCCGCTTCGCAGAGTCCTTTGAAAAGCGAGGGCAAGCCCTCGCACTCCAAAGAGATGCAACTCGACCTGTTCGCCGACTTCAACGGCCTCCCGGAGGAGTTTGACCAGCGGGTCGATTTCTATCATCACGAAGGGCACTGGTCGAACCGCATGATCCTCGGCGATTCGCTGCTGGTGATGACCAGCCTGGCCGAGAAGGAGGGGCTCAAGGGCAAGGTGCAGTGCATCTACCTCGACCCGCCGTACGGCATCAAGTTCGGCTCGAACTGGCAAGTCAGCACCCGCAAGCGCGACGTGAAGGACGGCAAGGCCGAAGACGCCACGCGGCAGCCGGAACAAATCCGCGCCTTCCGCGACACCTGGGAGCTCGGCATCCATTCCTACCTCGCCTACCTCCGCGACCGGCTGGTCGTGGCACGGGAACTGCTCACCGAGACCGGAAGCGTCTTCGTGCAGATCGGGGATGAGAATGTGCATCTGGTACGGTGCGTGATGGATGAGGTGTTTCGGAGTGAGAATTTCTGCTCGCCAAGTCACAGTTCGCAAAACCGGAGGACTCGGCTACAAGCGGGCTGACGACCGTGTCTGACTTCCTTCTTTGGTACGCGAAGGACGTTGAACGTGTTAAGTATCATCCGATCTTCGTTGATAAGGAAGAAACTGGGACCGCTGATCAGTACAAATACAACTCTGCGTCGAAGACAGGAAAGTTCGTCTCACTCCGCAAAGGCGAGAAGACTCCCGGAAGGTCGCGTGCCCGTTTCAGCCAACTGGCGGTTCACACGATGTACGCTGGCGTTGAGTCATGCCTTTACGAATTTGAGGCGGACGGCAAGCCTTTTAAGCTACCGCCAAATCGGCAGTGGTCGACAACGCTTCCGAACATGATGCGTCTGCACACGGCAGGGCGGCTGTTTACGCAAGGTGGAACGCCCAGATATGGTTCGATATCTGGATGACTTTCCCGTCATCTGAACTGACTAACTTATGGGCTGACACAATGGTCAGTGACGACAAACTTTATATCGTCCAGACGAACTCGCGGGTGATTCGAGCGCTGCCTCCTCATGACGACCGACCCCGGCGATCTGGTTCTCGATCCGACGTGCGGCAGCGGCACGACGGCCTATGTCGCCGAGCAGTGGGGACGGCGGTGGATCACCTGCGACACCAGCCGCGTGGCCCTGGCCCTCGCCCGCACGCGGCTGATGGCCGCCAAGTATCCCTATTATCTGCTGGCCGACTCAGCGGCAGGGCGGAAGAAGGCTTTGGAGTGCGGTGGCTTGCCGCCGCTTTCCACAACGGCCGAAGAGCAGGAGGGACGTTACGATGGTTCTACGTCTTCCGATTCGCAGAGTCCTTTGAAAAGCGTGGGCGAGCCTTCGCACTCCAAAGAAGAAGAAGAGGGGGGACGGGACGATAGTTCTACGTCTGGCGGTTCGCAGAGTCTTTTGAAAAGCGAGGGCAAGCCCTCGCACTCCATAGATGGAGGCGACATCCGCCAGGGGTTCGTCTACAAGCGCGTGCCGCACGTCACGCTGAAGTCGATCGCCAACAACCCGGACATCAAGGAAGGCATGACGCGGAAGGAGATCGACGCGGCCATCGCCCGGCACGCCGAGACCGAAACGCTCTACGATCAGCCCTATGAGGACAAGAAGACGGTCCGCGTGAGCGGCCCGTTCACCGTGGAATCGCTTAGCCCGCATCGCACGATCAGCGTCGACGAGAAGAACGAGCGAGCGACCGTGGGCCGCGACGGCTTGAAGATGAAGATCATCGGGCCGGACAACTTCGCCACGATGATCCTGGACAACCTCAAGAAAGCCGGCGTGCAGAACACGATCAAGGGCGAGCGGCTGAAGTTCGACTCGCTGGACCCGTTTGCCGGCGAGTGGATTCACGCCGCAGGGGAATTACACCAGAAGCCGACGGCACGGAGCGGCGGGCAGCCGTCTGCATCGGCCCGGAGCATGGCACCGTCGGCGCGCAGCTTATCAAGGAGGCGGCCAAGGAGGCGGTCCAGGGCGTGGGCTTCGACGTGCTTATGGTCTGCGGCTTCGCCTTCGACCCCAGCGTCTCGGAAGAGGCCAAACGCTACGGCAAGCTGACCGTGCTGCCAGTGCGGATGAACCCCGACTTGGCGATGGGCGACGAACTGTTGAAGAAGACCGGGGCCGGCAACCTGTTCATGGTCTTCGGCGAGCCCGACGTGGAGATTTGCAGAGCCGGTCCGCCGCTTTCCAGAACGGCAGGAAGCGAGGTGGAGTCTCCGCAGCCAACCGGTCGAAGTCGCGGCGCGTGGAAAAGCGAGGCGAGCCTGCATGAGGTCAATTGTCGTCGAGATCAAGGGCCTGGACGTGTACGACCCGACCACCGGGCAGATTCGCAATTCCTCGACCGACGACATCGCCTGCTGGTTCATCGACACCGACTACAACGGCGAGAGTTTCTTCGTCCGCCACGCCTATTTCACCGGCGCGGACGAACCCTACGACAAGCTGAAGCGGGCCTTGCGCGCCGAAATCGACGAGGCGGCCTGGTCGGCCTCTATTCGCACCACCAGCCGCGCCCTTCGACCAGCCCGAGACCGGGCAAGATCGCCGTGAAGGTCATCAACCACTACGGCGACGAGGTGCTGAAGGTGTTTGAAGTGAGCGAGGCGACCTATGCAACTGGCGGAAATTACGTCGCGGCGTTACGATGTAGAAAAGGATCTTTTTCATGACGCCCGATCGCCTCGGACCCTACCGCATTGTCAGCAAGCTCGGCCGCGGAGGCATGGGCATCGTCTTCCTCGGCATGGACGACGCCGCCGGCGAAACGGCTGCCGTCAAGCTGCTTGCCGGCGATATGGCCTCACATCTCGATTTTCGCGAACGCTTCAAGGCCGAAATCGAAACGCTCCGCAAGCTGCATCACCCGAACATCGTGCAGATCTACGGCTACGGCGAGCAGGACGACCAGATCTTCTACGCGATGGAATACGTTTCCGGCAGCAGTCTGGAAACGCAGCTTGCCCGCGGCCGGGCGTTTGACTGGCGCGAGGTCGCCCGCTTCGGCATCGAGATCGCCCTGGCGCTGCGGCACGCCCACGATCGCGGCATCATCCATCGCGATATCAAACCGGGCAATCTGTTGCTGACGGAGGAGGGAACGCTGAAACTGTCCGATTTTGGCATTGCGCGGCTGTTCTGGAAGACGCGCGTCACGGGGGCGGGAAACGTCATTGGGACGGCCGAGTTCATGGCTGCCGAGCAAGCGGAAGGCCGCGCGGTCGATCAGCGATCCGATCTTTACAGTTTGGCGCGGTGCTCTACGTGCTCCTGGCCCGGCGACCGCTTTACAATGCGAAGTCGTTCTTCGAGATGCTGGAAAAGCAGCGCGTTGAGAAACCCGCGCCTCTGCGGAGCGTGGCGGCCGACGTGCCTGTGGAGTTCGAGCAGATCATCCACCGCCTTCTGGAAAAAGACCCCGACAGGCGCTTTGCCACCGCCACGGTCGTCGAGCGGCGGTTGGAGTCGATGCTGGAATCGCTCAGCCTGGCGCCGCCCGAGGCGACCAATCACGTAAGAGTCGATCCGGCACCCGTTGGCATGCCGACAGGAAGCGAACTTCCGCCGGTCAACCCTTTGGCAGTGACGGTGGAAGCAACGCATTTTCTGGCGCCGATCGATCCGCCGAACCAGGACGCCGCCGCGCCGCCGGCCAATCCGCCCGCGGCCGAACCCGAACAGGTCCCAGCCGTAGCGGAAATGCCGGCCGCGCCGCCGTCCGACGAATCCGCTTCGGCATCCGCTTCGTCGCCCAGCAGCTTCGTTGCAGTGCGCCCCGGCGAGCTGGATCAATCGCTTCCGGAGCGGCCAGTTGCGTCATGGATTTCACCGCAAACGTGGGCCTTGGTGATCGGCCTTCTCGCCGTCGGACTGCTGGTGTGGTACATGCTTCAACCGATGTCGGCCGACACTCTTTACGGCAGAATCGAACGGCAGACCGCAGACGGATCGCCCGACTCGATGGACGTGGAGCAGGCCGTGAAAGACATCAATCAATTCCTGATGCGTTTTCCCGGCGACGCACGCTGCGGCCAGTTGAATTTAGACCTCGATCGGCTGGAAACTTGGCAATTGGAGCAAGAATTGGGAAGGCAGGCCCGCTGGATGACCGGGAAAAACGCCTTGACGCCGGTGGAGCGGTGCTACATCGACGCCTTGAACGCCGCCCGAGTTGACGTTGATGTGGGAATCGAAAAGTACCGGGCGATGGTCGATCTGTTTGAATCGCGCAAGGAAAACTCGGCGACGGAACTGCGGTGCATCCGGCTCGCCAAGCGGCGGATCGAGGAGCTCGGCAAACAGAGCGACGAGCAGCACAAGGAGATGTTGACAGCAGTCACGAATAGCCTGGATCGCGCGGACGAACTGGCCAAGAGCGAACCGCAGCGGGCGGCCAAGATCCGCACGGCTGTCGTCAAACTCTACTCGGGGAAGGCCTGGGCCGACGAAGCGGTCCAGCGCGCGCGGGCCGCATCGGATGGTCATTGAGTTACGGAAGCCCCACCTCTCTCTCTTCGATATCTCAACTTATGAGGGATGCACTATGGAAGCCGATAGTTTGTTCAGTTAGTTTATATTGGTCGCGGCTTGGAGGCGGTGATTCACTGTGGCATTTCGACAGGAAAACCTGCCATAATTCGTGTTCCTCAGTGCAATGGCCGAAAAATCGCCATGTACAGTAGCAATTCTAATTTTGCGAAGCCATTGACATAAGGCATTCTAATGATACCATAGGAGATTGAAGAGCCATTACATGATGCGAACAGCACCCAAAGCGCAAGGGTTGTACGACCCCCAATATGAGCACGACGCCTGCGGTATCGGCGCAGTGGTGAACATTTCCGGCGCCAAGAGTCACAAGATTGTCGACTTATGGCAAGCAGATGCTGCTGAACCTGCAGCACCGCGGGGCATCCGGCGCCGACGAATCGACGGGCGACGGGGCGGGAATCCTAATGCAGATTCCGCACGAGTTCTTCGCCGCGGAGGCCGACCGGCTGAAGTTCGACTTGCCGCCATCGGGCCACTATGGCGTCGGCATCCTGTTTCTGCCCCAGGACGCTGCCATCCGCGGCACCTGCGAGGAAGTGCTCGCCGAGATGATTGAGGCCGAGGGGCTGGGCGTGCTCGGCTGGCGCGACGTGCCTTGCGACAACCGCACGCTGGGCGATATCGCCCGCAGCGCGGAGCCGGTCATCCGCCAGATCTTCATCGGCGGCAAGGGCCTGGTGGACGAGCAGCTTGAGCGGCGGCTGTTCCGCGCCGGAAGCGGACCGAACGGCGGGCGCGCGTCGAGTTGGGCATCACGCCCGACGCGTTTTACATTCCGTCGATGTCGTGCAGGACGATCTGCTACAAGGGCATGTTCCTGGCGCCGCAGTTGTTCGACTACTATCCCGACCTGGCCGACCCGCGATATGACGACGGCGCTGGCGGTGGTCCACCAGCGTTACAGCACGAACACTTTCCCCAGTTGGCGGCTGGCGCAGCCCTTCCGCATGATCGCCCACAACGGCGAGATCAACACGCTCCGCGGCAATCTGCAACCGCTTGACGGGCTACGAGAAGACTGATGTCCAGTGCGCCGGCCTTGGGCCGAGGACCTCTCCGAATCTCTTTCCGATCCTCGAGCCGGGCGGGAGCGACTCGGCCTGCTTCGACAACTGCATGGAGCTGCTGGTCCGCGCCGGCCGCTCGGCGCCGCACGCCGCTGATGATGATGATCCCCGAGGCGTTCGGGCCGGCGCTACCATATTTCGACTGGACAAGCGGGCGTTCTACGAGTATCACGCGTTCGATCATGGAGCCCGTGGGACGGCCCGGCCGCGATGGTCTTTACCGACGGCCGGCTGGTCGGCGGCACGCTGGACCGCAACGGCCTGCGGCCCAGCCGCTACGTCGTAGACCACCGAGGGCCTCGTGGTGCTGGCCAGCGAGGTGGGCGTGATCGAGTTTCCGCCCGAGCAGATCGAGCGGAAGGGCCGCTTGCAGCCCGGCCGCATGTTCCTGGTCGATACCGAAGAGGGCCGCATCGTCGAGGACAACGAGATCAAGGGCAAGATCTCCCGGCAGAAGCCCTATCGCCGCTGGCTGGAGAGAACCGCATCGAGCTGCGCGGCCTGTTCCAGCCCGCTCAAGCCGAGCCGATGTCGATCCCGACAACGCTGGCCCAGCGGCTGCGGGCGTTCGGCTACACCCGCGAAGAGTTGCAGATGATCGTCGGCCCCGATGGCGGCCAACGGCCAGGAGCCGGTGGGCTCGATGGGCACCGACACGCCGCTGGCCGTGCTCTCCGACCAGCCCAAGCTGCTGTTCAACTATTTCAAGCAGTTGTTCGCCCAGGTGACCAACCCGCCCATCGACCCGCTGCGCGAAGGGCTGGTGATGTCGCTCATGTCCTTCACCGGCAAGCAGCGGAACCTGCTGGACGAGACGCCCGAGCACTGCCGGCAACTCAAGCTTCCGCATCCGATCCTGACCAACGAGGACATGCGAGCGGCTGCGGACGGTCAAGCGCAAGGATTTCAAGGTGGCCGTGCTGCCGGCGGTGTTCACGTATTGCGAGGACGACCCGGGCAGGCACTGACCGAGGCGCTGGACGAGCTGGTCGAGGCGGCCGAACAGGCCATCAGCGACGGGGCGTCGCTCTTGATCCTCAGCGATCGCGACATCTCGCCCAAGCAGGTCGCCATTCCCAGCCTGCTGGCCACGTCGCGCCTTGCACCACGGCCTGTTGCGAGCGGCGGCTGCGAAGCGAGGCGGGCATCGTCGTGGAAAGCGGCGAGCCGCGCGAGGTGATGCACTTCTGCCTGCTCTGCGGCTACGGCGCCAACGCCATCAATCCCTACATGGCCTTCGAGGCATCCACAAGCTGCAGGCCGACGGCGACCTGCCGGAGGACGAGCCGGTCGAGCACCTCATCGACCACTACATCTCGGCGGTGAAGAAGGGCATCCTGAAGACGATGTCCAAGATGGGCATCTCGACGCTCCGCAGCTATCAGTCGGCCCAGCAGTTCGAGGCCGTCGGCCTGAACCGCGAGTTTGTCGAGCAGCTATTTCCGCGGCACGCGCTCGCGGATCGAGGGCGTCGGGCATGGACGTCATCGCCCGCGAGGCCATGGCGCGGCACCGCTCGGGCTTCGGCCGCCGCGAGGCCGGCCTCGCTCGACCTGGATCATCGGCGGCGAGTACCAGTACCGCCTCGACGGCGAGCGGCACCTCTGGAACCCGGAGACGGTCACCACGCTGCAGCACGCCGTGATGAAGAACGATCCGCAGATGTTACGACGAGTTCGCCAAGGCGGTCAACGAGCAGGCCAAGGAGCTGTGCACGCTCCGCGGCATGTTCGAGTTCGTGCCCGGCGAGCCGGTGCCGCTGGACGAAGTCGAGCCGGCCAGCGAGATCGTCAAGCGGTTCAACACCGGCGCCATGTCGCACGGCTCGATCAGCGCGCGAGGCCCACGAGACCCTGGCCATCGCCATGAACCGCCTGGGCGGCAACGCGAACACGGGCGAAGGCGGCGAGGACCCGGCCCGCTATCAAGCCGATGGCCAACGGCGACTCGCTCAACTGCGGCATCAAGCAGGTGGCCAGCGGCCGCTTCGGCGTGACCATCGAATACCTGGCCAACGCCAAGATCCTGCAAATCAAGATGGCCCAGGGGGCCAAGCCGGGCGAAGGCGGCCAGCTTCCCGGCTACAAGGTGACCGACGAGATCGCGCGGCTGCGGCACTCCACGCCGGCGTGTCGCTGATTTCGCCGCCGCCGCACCACGATATCTATTCCATCGAAGACCTGGCCCAATTGATCTACGACCTGAAGTGCGCCAATCCGGGCGGATGGTCTCCGTCAAGCTGGTTTCCGAAGTCGGCGTGGGCACCGTGGCCGCCGGCGTGGCCAAGGGCTATGCCGACGAGGTGCTCATCAGCGGGCACGACGGCGGCACCGGGGCCAGCCCGCTGTCGTCGATCAAACATGCCGGCACTCCCTGGGAGATCGGCCTGGCCGAGACTCAGCAGACGCTCGTTCTTAACGGGCTTCGCGACCGCATCGTCGTGCAGTGCGACGGGCAGATGCGGACCGGCCGCGACGTGGTGATCGGCGCCTTGCTCGGCGCCGAGCGCTTCGGCTTCGGCACGTCGGCCCTGGTGACGCTGGGCTGCATCCTCATGCGGAAGTGCCACCTCGGCACTTGTCCTGTCGGCATCGCCACGCAGGACCCGGATCTGCGGAAGCAGTTCCACGGCAAGGCGGAATATGTCGTTCGCTTCCTCACGTTCGTGGCCGAGGACGTCCGCCGCGAGATGGCCCGGCTCGGGTTTCCGCACGTTCGACGAAATGGTCGGCCACGTCGAGCGGCTCAGCTGCCACAAAGCGATCGACCACTGGAAAGCGAAGGGGCTGGATTTCTCGGCCGTGTTCGCCAAGCCGGATCAATCCAACGGCTGCCCGTTGCGCCGCGTCGCGGCCGCAGAGCGACACGCACAAGGACCACCTCGACTGGACGATCATCGAGCGGCTGGGCGACGCGCTGGCACAAGGCAAGCGGACGCAACTGGAAATGCCCATCCGCAACGTCCACCGCACCGTGGGCGCGATCTTGAGCAACCGCATCGTCAAGCACCACGGCGGCAATGGGCTGCCCGACGGGACCTTCGATCTAACGTTCACCGGTTCGGCCGGGCAGAGCTTCGGGGCATTCCTGGCCAAGGGCGTGACGATGAAGCTCATCGGCGACGCCAACGACTACTTGGGCAAGGGCCTTTCCGGCGGACGGATCATCGTGCAGACGCCGCCCGGCTCGCCATTCGATCCCAAGGAAAACGTCATCGTCGGCAATACGCTGCTTTACGGCGCGACCGCCGGCGAGGTCTTCATCAACGGCCTGACGGGCGAGCGCTTTGGCGTCCGCAACAGCGGCGCGATCGCGGTTGTTGAAGGCGTGGGCGACCACGGCTGCGAGTACATGACCGGCGGCATCGTCGTCGTGCTCGGCCGCACGGGCCGCAACTTTGCCGCCGGCATGAGCGGCGGCATCGCCTACGTGTTGGACGTGAACCAGATGTTCGATACGCTCTGCAATCTCGACATGGTCGACCTCGAACCGGTCCACCTCGACGAAGACCTCGACGTGTTGCAAGACCTGATCCGCCGCCACTACCGCTGGACCGGCAGCCTGCAGGCGAAATCGCTGCTCGAACGCTGGCAGGCAATGACCGGCCGCTTTGTCAAAGTCATGCCGATCGATTACCGCAAGGCCCTCGCCCGCCTCCGCGAACGCGAGCAGGTCAAGAGCGAAGGCGGCCCGGCGACCGAGGAAGTGTTTCGATAATGCAGCCCCGAAGGGGCGAAAGTGAATAGCCAGGGGTGCGAACCCCTGGTGTCAATATTGCCAATATTTATAGCCCCGAAGGGGCGAAAGAAGGTCTGTCGCCCCTCCGGGGCTTCATAACTAGGAACGACAATTAGCCCAAGGGCTCACGCCCTTGGCTATTATCTACCGCCGCTCCGCGGCTGTCAGCTCAATGGCCAACCCCACCGGCTTTAAACAGTTCGCCCGCTTGGAAGTCCCACACCGTCCGATTTCGGAACGGATCAAGGATTGGTACGAAGTCGATCAATTGCTCGTCGATAAGACGCTCAACGAGCAGGCCGCCCGCTGCATGGACTGCGGCATTCCCTTCTGCCACGGCGCGGGCTGCCCTGTGAAGAATCGCATTCCGGAGTTCAACGACCTGGTTTACCGCGGGCAGTGGCGTGCGGCGGCGGACAATCTGCATTCCACGAACAACTTTCCTGAGATGACCGGCCGGGTCTGCCCTGCCCCGTGCGAAACGGCATGCACGCTGGCCATCAACGACCGCGCCGTGAACATCAAGCACATCGAACTACAAATCGCGGAGCGGGCGTTCAAAGAAGGCTGGGTCGAGCCGATACTGCCTCCCACGCGAACGGGCAAGCGCGTGGCGGTGATCGGCTCCGGCCCGGCCGGCTTGGCCGCCGCCCAGCAGGTCAACCGTTGCGGGCACGAAACGGTCGTTTTTGAAAAGGACGACCGCATCGGCGGTTTGCTGCGCTATGGCATCCCTGATTTCAAATTGGAAAAGCGCGTCATCGACCGACGCTTGGAGCAGATGTCGCGTGAAGGCGTCCGCTTCCAGTCGGGCGTCGAGATCGGCCGCGATATGACGGCCGGCGAGTTGCGCAGCCAGTTCGACGCGGTCTGCCTGTGCATGGGCGCGGGACACGCCCGGCCGCTGGACGTGCCGGGCTCCGATCTTCGCGGCGTCCACCTGGCGATGGAATTCCTCACGCAGCAGAACCGCCGCGGGGCCGGCGACGACCAGCCCGCCTGCGGCGGCCCGGTGATTACCGCCAACGGCAAACATGTGATCGTGGTCGGCGGCGGCGACACGGGCAGCGACTGCGTGGGCACGTCGATCCGCCAGGGAGCGATCTCCGTGACCCAGTTGGAAATCCTTCCCAAGCCGCCGGACGACACCAACGACGAGACGCCTTGGCCGATCTGGCCGAAGATCATGCGGACGTCGTCCTCGCAGGAAGAAGGCTGCGAGCGGCGGTGGAGCGTGTTGACCAAGGAGCTGCGCGGCGACGACGGCCAGGTCCGCGAGTTGTACGGCATCGAAGTCAACTGGCTTCCCGGCGCCAGGGGCTGGGAGATGAAGGAGATACCCGGCACGGAATTCGTTTTGCCCGCCGATCTCGTGCTGATCGCGATGGGCTTTTTGCACGTCGTCCGCGCCGGCATCGTGGAGGAGCTGGGGGTGAAGATCGACGGCCGCGGCAACGTGGTCGTCGACAACTGGATGACGAGCGTGCCCGGCGTCTTCGCCGGCGGCGATACGGTGCGCGGGGCATCGCTGGTGGTCCACGCCATCAATCAAGGCCGCATCATGGCCGCCGCGGTGGACAAGTGGCTGCGGGCGTAGGGCCTGGCATACTTCGTTCCCGCATTCGCTTGAAACACATGCGGCTGGTCCGACACGCAACCGCCCTTTCTTTTCGGGTATGGAACAGTTAGAATACCATGTGAAAAGGACTGACGAGATGCCCGTTCTTCATGGAGAATTCCCGTGGCACAAGTCGTTGACATCCAAGTTGAGCTTCCCGATGACTTGCCGCGGCTCCGCTTGCCGGAAGCTGTTCAGCAGCGGCTTCAGTTTCTCCTGGACCGACAGGACGAAGGTGAGTTGCTTTCGGTCGATGAGCGGCGCGAAGCCGAAGGGCTGGTGAACGTCGCCGAGTTGCTTTCGCTGCTACGTATGCGCAGCGAGCGAGCGGGCCGCGAATAGGATGCGCACTATTCCCGCCGAATTGCGACGAATCGTCATCACACGCGCCGCGGGTCGATGTGAGTATTGTCACTTGCCGCAGGAAGGCCAGGAGGCGAAATTCCACGTCGACCACATCGTTCCTCGCGCGAGCCGGGGCGAAACGACTGCCGAAAACCTGGCCCTGGCATGTGTCTCGTGTTCGCTTCACAAGGCAGCACGCGGTATGGCATTCGATCCACAAACGCGCGAGGAGGTCGCCCTGTTCCATCCTCGCAGAGATCGCTGGAACGAGCATTTTCGCTGGGAGGACGTTCACATCGCGGGGCTGTCGGCCACCGGCCGCGCAACCATCGAAGCGCTTCGCATGAACCGGCGCGTGGTTTTGGCGATTCGCGCGGAGCAGAAGCTGAGGGGCAATCATCCTTCTGATTAGGAAAAGCGCGCCGGCACTTCTTGCCTCCGCCCAAAGTTTCTAACGTAAGTTAGTGCGATCCCTCGGAAGCTCGTAGCGATTCTGCCAGGCTTATCAGGTTCTGAGGTTGCACGCGGATGATTCCCTTCCGCGGGGCGTCAATGTCCGCTATCAGCAAAAAGGCGATGGCGACCACCAAAGGCAATATGTGCAGCAATTTGGCGCCGCCTTTGACGTTATGAGCGCCGTAGCCGACCAAAAGGTTGCAGCAAATAGCGACCGCGGCCATCAGTCCCCAGGCAGCCATTGGGATTTGGTTCCAGAATGAGGCCTGCGTATAGCCTTGAGAGTTCAATACATCGTTCATGCCCTGGGCGACTAAGGCCGCAACCGGCGTCGGCTGCGCCTTGACAGGGCCGCGGACTGCGGTCCATAGCTCGTTGTGCAACCGCGCGGTGCGGGCGTCGATCTCTGGCAGCTCTCGGTCGTCGCGGGCTTCAAAGAACGCGATCCGCTCGTCGATGTATTTCCGCAGCAACGTTCGCACGGCATCTGCGTCGGCTGCGGGAAGCAGGTCGGCGCGGGCATATTCCGTACCGATGGCGTTGGCCTCCGCTTCCTCGTAATTCTTGCGCTGATCGTAGCGGCTCGTGGCCATGGAAAAGCTGAAACCGATGATCAGGCCGAGCAACGTGAGCGTGGCCGCCAGGATGAAGCCGAAGTCTTCGCGCAATCCCTCCTCCAGGCCTTGCTTGCGCCGCAAAGCACAACCGATCCAGGCGGAAAGCGAAAGCCCGATAAACGTGAGCACAAAAATCAAGAACGGATGAGGCATCGGGCACTTACAGTACAAGCGGGCGGTTTTGGTGCGGTGTTGCGCCTCTTCATGTACCGCACTGCGGTTTTCCGCACGGCGGTGCATGAGGCCATTTCGCGGCTCAAGTTGTTAAACGATAACATCTTAGCGGCTGGCGGCATAATTGCAATTCCTTGTTGATCTGAGCAAGCGCGCTGCCGAGCGGCGCCCAAGCACCAAAAACGACCCCGAAAACTGAGAACGCTCTTCGCGGGCAAGCTTTTGGAAAACTGATCGCCGCTAATGAACACTAATCCAGAAGCAGATTAGCGGTAATTAGCGTTAATTAGTGTTCCTGAGCTTCTTTCGCGGCGGGAACGGCGCCATGGCGAAGCGGTCTACTTCGGAAGCGACAGTTGCAAGACGACGGCGTCGAACGGGCCTTTGTCGTAGACAAATTGCAACGGCGGTTTCGCGCGATTATCGTAAACGTTGATGCCCGGCTTGATCGGGGGCCAATGGTGAACGTCAAAGAACGTGTCGCTCACGGGAAAGTCGCCGAATTCAACCGAGTCGATCGCGATGGACATTCTTCCTTCGTGGGCCTCTCCCCGCTCTTCGAACCCTTTGCCCGAGTCCTTCTGCCACCACGTTCCCTTGGAGAGAAAGAACACGCCCGGCGCGAGCTCACGGTATTCGGAATGAACGTCGTTTTGACGCAGCGTGTCCGCGGTGCCGCTCCGATCCCAGTACCGCGTCATAACGTAGTTTCTGTCGGCATCGAGCGTCACCGCCGTTTCGTCATTTATCTCATGATCTGGCTTCAACTCAATGCTGATAACGGTCTGGCGGCCCGTCTCCCTCAGCCGCAATGTCGCGACGGAGTTCTTGCCGAACGCCTCCGTGCCGAGCGCGGCCAGCAAGGCGTCGCAATACTGACTGACGCTCAGGTTGCCGCGGGTGACCGGGCCGGCTTGCGGCGTCAGATAGACGGCAAGATGGGCAGGCAGATTCTGCTCCAGCTTCGTGCCCTCGCCAAGCGTTGGGTCCATTACCAAGAGGTTCTCGCTGAACGAGAAAGCAGTTTTGCCGTCGTCCAGCCAATAGCTTTTAACTCGCCGGCCGTCGCCGGTAACGACTTCTCGATCGTGGCGATACTTCCCGTCGCGGACGACAACGAGAAACGCCTCGTGTTTGGGCTCGAACGTACCGTTGACCCTGAGATTCTCGAATCGCTTTTCATGTCTCCGTGCAACGTTGCGTATCTCCGTCAACTTGGCGGCAATGGTGCTTGGATCGGAGATGACCTGGCCGGCAATTGCGGCAGATTCTCCGTCGTTCGCCGCAGACTTAACGCTTGCCGGCGGGCCCTCATCGCCAGGCTTGGCGGGGGGCTTGCCGGATGGATCGCTTGCCTTGGGGGCGGCGGGGCCGAGTTTCGCTTTGCCGAGATCGACCTGTATCGTTCCAAGGTCCAACTCAGAGCCCAAAACTGGCTCGACTTGCCTATTGAAGCTAATGTTGTCGCGGAAATCTACGCGCTCTCGCTCAAACCAGAGCTTGCAAAGTCCCTTGCCTTGCAAGAGCAAGCGGAAGCCGCCGTTCCCATCGGTGATCGCATCAGTATACGCGAAGACCGGATCGGATTCGGTTTGAAGCCTCGCGGCAATTCCGGCAAGCGGCCTTCCGGTCAACTGATCAACGACGCGACCCGTCACTATCGCAGGCTTGTCGAACGACACATTCACGGTGGCGGGCACCTGAGAATACAATCCAAGTTTTGTTCCATAGTCAGGGTGCCAAACGCGGAGGCATTGCTTATTCGTCCCAGGCTTCGCCGTTGCCCTGATCTTGGCAAGTTCTTCTGGAGTAGGCAGCGACGAAAAGGAGGGCAGGCCATCATCCTGCCAAGCCTTCACGTCGGGGATTTCGAAGTAGCCGTTCGCGTCGGACTTGGCGCTTTGAAATCCCGGAACCGGTTCTGGAAGAGGCGGCGTCCAAACGTCGGCCCCCGCGACCGGCTGGCCTTTCGGCCCGGTAACTCGGCCGCGAAGCGATTGCGGTTGCGGGAGAGTATACACTTTAGAGAGTTGACTGTTTCTAAAACGAACGATCGAGGCAAAGCCTTTCTTTCTGACGAGCAAATCGTAGAGTTTGTGCTTCTCAGGGGTTACGTCGAGCCGGAATTTGCCTTGCGCAGTCCGTGAACGTCGTTTGCAGAAGGCGATTCCACTGCAATACCCTTTGCCAATTTGATTCGTAAATCCGGACCTCAGCCCCTTCCAGAGGGCGTTTGCTTTCATCGACCACTAGACCGGTAGCGTAATGGCTGCTTGGGGCGTCCTCGACGTTCGGCTGAGTCTTAGCGCTTTCGTTCGTCGCAGATTGGCCGTTTGCGGGCGCCGAGTCATCGGCGGGCTTGACGGCCGAGGGCTTGCCGGAAGGATCGTTTGCCTTGGGGACTGGCTTGGGCTTTACCTCCAGCTTCTTGACCGCGCCTTCAGGCGGTTTGGGAGTTTCCGAATTGGGTTGATAGCCGGGGGGCCTCGCCGCATCGCGCAGGGCTTCTCGCTGTGCCTCCGTCTGGTCCTTACGATAGGTGTAATGAATGGGCGGATCGTAGCGCCAATCGTTCACCACTTGAGCCCCCTCGGGCAGATCGATGCGGAACAAATCCTGCGGTAGCGGCTGGTTAACGGTCACGTCGGCGATCGTCTGCTCGGCGCGTGAATCCAGAATCGGCTCCGCCGAATTCGTTGCGAAGGAGTCCATTCTCTGCCGAAATGAGAGCCAACAGCCAGGGGACACTTCGCGATAGTCATCGAACGTCTCACGCAGCCTTACTCGTGCCCGCTCGAACTGTGCCTCCTGAAATGAGCGGTAGGCCCGGACGCGATCTTGCGGCTTGAGACCCTCCTCCCAATCCCACCAGTCTTTAAGCGTCTTGATCGACGTCCCGCCGATCTTCTGGCTGATGGCAAGTTGGCGCGCTGTTCCGTCGTGCGAAACTAGAATCTCCCGCCTGTAGAGCCGCCCGTCCGCCACACCAACGTACAAGCGAACAAGTCCGGCGCACGATTGAAGCACGTGGCAACGCTTTCCCTGAACGTCCTCCTGCCCGGCCAACTCGAAATCTTCGGGCGCGGTGAAGTACCCCTCGCGGTACTTGGCCGCATCACGCGCTAACCACCAGAAGTGATAGCCGTCGCCGGGTCCCCAGGGAAGCAGTGCAAAGAGCGCAGTTTGTTCGAAGAATTGGCTCGCCTTGTTGCTGAGGCCGTAGTGCTTTTGATCCGGCGGCTCCGGCTCCTGGCAGCTAATCGCCAGCGACCCATTCCATGCCGTCGTGTACCCACTCAATTGCGCGTCACCGTCATGATGGCTTTGACTGCGATGGAGGATATGTGACTCGTCCCACGCCCATTCGTCCTTCATGCACCAAGCTCGCGGGTCCAGCTTGCCAGACCCGTAGACTCCTGCTGCTGGCCGCCGAAGGCCCTCTGCCGTAGGCGTGTCCTTGTAGTCCGAATGGATTCGAAAAGACCGTGCTCGTTCGATCCACTCGCGAAAGGTACAACTTTCGCATTATCTCTGCCGCGCACTTGTCGACCACGTTGTCGGCGTGGGCAAGTGCATTCTCCGGCCTTCCATCACTCGCTGGCTTTGCCGTCGGGCTAAGTTCGCCCGGGGTATTGCCCTGCTTGGAGGTTACCGGTGTATCTTGCGCTTCACCGGCCCGTGAGCAATACGCGCCGACCACTAGCGCAATGCCAATAAGGCCAGCGAACACCAAACCGACCGTTTTACGCGAGACTTGCATCGACTGTTCCTCCTTTTTCAGAATGCGGCGAACGCGGGCGACCAACGAGTGTTGGGCCATCGATGAAACGACGTGGCCATGCGGCAGCGGCGAATTGCGCAATTTGCCCTGGGAAACTCGCTCGGAGAGGCTAACGAGCATTTCGGCATACGCTCGCGGCTGCCGGGTGCGGGCGACCACTACTTCGTCGCAGCAGTGCTCCCGCTCACGCCGCACCCAGGCCGAGACGATCCACACCAGCGGATGAAAGAAGAGCAGCGACTCGACAACGCGCTGCACGAGATTCACCAGATTGTCCCACCGCCGCACGTGGGCCAGTTCGTGCAGCAGGACCATCTCCAGTTGCTGCGGGTCCCAGCCGGCCAGGGCGACCGCGGGCAGCAGGATCAGCGGCCGGAAAGTGCCCAAGAGGACCGGCGCGGCGATGCGGTCGCAAATTGCCACACCGACGCGGCGCGAGACGCCGAGCGCCGCGGCCAGCCGGCGGCAGGTTTCGGCAATGGGCGAGTCGTCCACGAGGCGGCTCTGCCGCCGCAGCCGCTCGGCCCCCAACAGCCCGATGGTGGTCAGGAGAAACGTGAGCGGCGCGCCGATGAGCCACAACCAAGGGAGGCCCATCGCCGCGCGATCGAGGGTTGATTGGAGCAATTCGCGCGGCTGAGGAGCGGGCGCGGGCGGCGGGTTGGAAACGATTGACGGCGTCGTGGCCGCGGGTTGCGGGGAGTTTTCAACCGGAAGCAATTGTGGCGGCAGCGCGCGGTCGCGACGATGTTCCGACGCGGCGAGCGGTTCGCTTCGCGGCGGCGGCGACGAAAGTCGGCTGGTTACGACGACGGCGATCGGCAGAGGAGCAATGCCCAGCGCGGCGAAACAAGTAAGGGCTGCCGCGTAACGCAGATTCGCGCCGCGCGATCGCATCAGCAGCCGCGCCGCCGCAGCGGCGATGCCCAGCACCGAACCGACCCACAAATAGTGCAACATCGTCCAGCCCGCGATTTGCCAGATTCGAAAGTCGATCATGGTCGGAAATCCTGTAGTGCCGAGTAGTCTAATTCAAACGCCCCCTTCGACCTTGTGTCGATGGAGCGCAAGATTGACGGCTACAAGGGCCATCATTCGTGTCCCGCAGATTTCGCGGTCGCCGCCCGGCCCGCCAAGCCGGGCCGGGCGGCGACCGCAATATCTGTGAAGGGGGCGTAGCGTCGCGTGGTAGCCATCAATCTTGCGCTCCACTGCGGTAAACGCAGTGGGGGCGTCTACAGTTTTTACACCTTTTCGTTGTTCACTTTCTCCATCAACCGCCGCAGCTCCTTTCGCTCTTCCTCGCTGAGCTGGCCCGATTCCACCAAGTGGGCGACGAGCCGCTGGGCGGAACCGTCGAAGACCAGATTGACGAGCTTGCTGACCATGCCCGAGGCGGCCGTTTGCCGCGTCGTTTTGGCCGACCAGAGATAGCTTTGCTTGCCCTGCTTTCGCCCGACAAGCTTCTTTTCCCGCATGACCTTGAGCATGGTCGCCACGGTCGTGGTGGCGACCGGCCGCCGGGCGCGGAGTTCTGCACAAATCTGTCCCAGCGTACAGGGAGCGATCCGCCATAAGACTTGCAGGATTTCAATCTCTCCGTCGGTGGGGTTAGTGCTTGGTGGCCGGGCCATTGTCGAGTGTTCTCCGCTTCAGGTTATGATGCAAGTATTCTACAGAAATAGATGTTTCTTGTCAAGCGGCGGAAGAGGAATCGGGATAACGCCAAAAAACCTCGGACATTTGGAGCCTATGCCGGGACAGTAGTGTGTGGTCGAGTCCTACGATGACCCACCATGAATCGTCGCGAATTGGTGGGTCATCGCTACGCTCGACACCACCCTACGACTGTGCCTGGTCTTCCGAGATCGGCTCTTACCACGCTGACCACTCCACACTGCAGAACCGCCGCAGGCGTTGCCTTTCCGGCTGCTTGCCGCCTATACTATGCGTTGGCAAGAGTTCGATATCAAACTGCACGCTCCTTTACGGCCTGTCCGCGCCGGCTTTTCTCAGGGAAACTGCGCAAAGCATGTCCAAGCGCGCCTTCACACTCGTTGAACTGCTGGTGGTGATTGCCATCATCGGCATACTCATCGCCTTGCTCCTGCCCGCGATCCAGGCGGCGCGCGAGGCCGGCCGGCGGGCCACGTGCCAGAACAATCTCAAGCAAATTGGCTTGGCGCTGGTGAACTACGCCGGCGCGCACGGCGACGCCCTGCCGGCCGCCGGGGCGGGCACGTCGCCGCTACGGTGCTGGAGCGCGTACACGCTGGCCGAGATCGAATGCGGCGGACTGGGAAAGCAATACGACTTCACCGTGGCCTGGAGCAACGTGAAGAACAAGCTCGTCGTCGAGACACTGCTGCCGGTCTTTCTTTGTCCTTCCGCGCCGGCCGGGGACACCCGCCGAGTCCTGGTGGGCACGGTGAACACCGCGCCCGGCGACTACGCGGCATGCACGTCGGTTGACGCCGGATTTTACACCCGCGAAAACGTGCCTTCGCCGGCCAACAATCTTGGCGCTTTGACCGGCAGCAAGCCTACGCCGCTGCGGACGATCACCGACGGCCTGTCGCATACGCTGCTCGTGTGCGAGGACGCCGGCCGGCCGCAGTTCTGGACCAAGGCCGGGAGGCTGTCCATCAGCGACTCGCCGAACAACGGCAACATGGCGGTTACCGCGGGAGTGGTCACCGGCTCGGCCTGGGCGGACCCCGGCGCCGACTGCCCGATCAACGGTTTCTCGCTGGACGGCCTACAGGCCGGCAATTGCGTCATAAACTGCACGAACAACAACGAGCTTTGGTCGTTTCATCCGGGCGGCACGAACAACGCCTTTTGCGACGGCAGCGTGCATTTTCTCGCGGAAACGTTGGACTACACGCTCGTTTGCGCCTTTGGTGACGCGGGCCGGTACGGAGAAGATCGGGTATAACTACTGACGCTTCTATTTGATCTTCTTCGGCACGATGTCGCCGCCCCAGTTGGTATGATCCGGTCCGGGCCAAGGATCGGCATAGGCGCGCTTTTCCCATTCCTTCCACGCTGCCTGGAGCTTTGCGGAAACGTCCGGATGCTCGGCAATCACATCGTGCAGTTCCGTGCGGTCGGCTTCCATGTCGTAAAGCTCCCAAGGGCCGCGCCACTTCTGCACCAGCTTCCACTTGCCGTCGCGGACCGCCTTGTTGCCTTCGTGTTCCCAGAAAATCGGCTGCTTGCGATCTAGCGGCTTGCCCTCGAAGGCCGGCCGCAGACTCGTGCCCTCCATCGGCAGAATGGCGTTGCCCTTGAACGTGGTCGGATACTTCGCCCCGGCGAGATCGACCGCGGTGGCCATAAGGTCGATCACGTGGCCCGGCTGCTTTTCCAGTGTGCCGCGGCGCTCGGCGGGGATGCCGTGCGGCCAGTGGGCGATGAACGGCGATGCGATGCCGCCCTCGTGCGTGAAGTGCTTGTAGCGGCGGAACGGCGTGTTGGCCAGCGTGGCCCAATTCATGCCCAGCATGACGTAAGACTGCGGGCTGCCGATAGGACCAGGGCCGTTAGTCAGTCCCGCCGGGCCGCCCTCGGCGTTGCCGCCGTTGTCGCTGAGGAAAACGATCAGCGTGTCGTCCATCATGCCGCGCTCCTTGACCCCGCGACGAGCCGGCCCGTGCTGCTGTCGAGACATTCTATCATGGCCGCGTAGGTGGCCATCATTTCGTCAAAGCGCACCTTGCGCTTAGCCGGCCGAGTCTCCCAGGGGGGCGAGTCGTCGGGCCGCGGCGAAAGAGGCCACTTGGCATCGACGATGCCCATTTGGATCTGCTTGGCATGGCGCACCTCCCGCAGCTTGTCCCAGCCTTCCATGTACTTGCCGCGGTAATGGGCGATGACGTCTTCCGGCGCCCGCAGGGGGAAATGCACGGTTCCCTGCGCGATATAGAGGAAGAACGGCTTCTGCTCGGCGCGGGCCTCGTCGATGAACTTCAGCCCCCAATCGACGAACAGGTCGGCCGAGTACCAGTCCTTGCCCAGCTCGGGCGAGTCCTTGCGGATTTCTCGGCCGTTGAGATAAAGCATGCCAGTGCCGGGCCGATCGTCTTCCTTGGGGAAATAGACCTCGCCGAACCGCGAATTGAGCGAGCGCATGAAACCGCGCGTCCAAGGCGGTGTGCCGTTCTGCTGCCCCAAGTGCCACTTGCCCGTCATCGCCGTGAAGTAGCCGGCGTCGCGGAGCACCTCGGCGATGGTCACGCAGCGCGGCAGCAGCTTGCCGTGAAAACCGCGCGACTTCGGCTCGATCTTGTTGTCCAGCCAGCCCATTCCGGCCTCTTGCGAATAGAGGCCGGTAAGCAGCGCGGCCCGCGTGGGACTACAGCGCGGCGTATTATAAAACTGGGTAAACCGCACGCCCTCTGCCGCCAGTTTATCGAGATTCGGCGTGGGCACTTCGCTGCCGTAGCAGCCGATGTCCGAAAAGCCGAGATCGTCAGCGAGGATGACGACGATGTTCGGGCGCGGCGGTGCAGCGAAGGCGGTGCCAAGAAGAATAGCCGCGTTAATTAATAGCGCTGACGATAGAATGCGTTTCATGGCAGGAGGGTCACCCAGGGAAGTTTGGCGCGAAGCGGCTAGTTCCGCGTTTGGACCGCAGCCGCCCGTTCGTTGATTATACTGTGATTCGGTCTACTCCTACTCGGCACCGCCAATTGCGGATTTACCCACCCGAAAAGTGGGTTCTTACAGGTTGACTTCGGGACCCCCTCATGGAAAGATTTGACATTCCTTGGCAACATAATACAGAATATAGGCTCGCCGTCCCGCCTCCCCACCTTTGGACAGTTCCAGATGATCCACTCCCCCGCGCCAGGTTCCAATAAGTTCCTCGCCTTTTCAACGATATATCTCCTTGCCGCGATGGCGGCATTGGGATTTGTGGTCGCCCGCCCGGCCGGGGCGAATGACCCTTCCACGGTTCCGGCGCTAAAGCGTGTGGAGGCCAAGAGTCAGGCCGTGGCCGCCAAGGTGCTTTCGGCGACAGTCGGCATCATCAACCAGTCGCTCGCCGGCGGCGGGCACATGGGCGAGGGCAGCGGCATCGTCGTCAGCGAGGACGGCCTGATCCTCACCGCCGGCCACGTCATGGATCATGCCGGCGCGGAATTGACGATCATTTTTCCCGACGGCCGACGCTGCACCGCCAAGGCCCTGGGCGCCAATTTCAGCCGCGATTCGGGCGTCGCCAAAATCATCGACCCGGGCAAGTACCCGCACGTCGAAATGGGCCATTCCGCCGACCTCAAGCCCGGTGGCTGGTGCATGGCCCTGGGACATCCCGGCGGCGTGCAGCAGGGCCGCACCCCGCCCATCCGCCTGGGACGCATCCTCGTCGGCGGCAAGTACGCGAGGTTCATCGTTTCCGACGCGACCGTCATCTCGGGTGATTCGGGCGGACCGCTGTTCGACCTCGAAGGGCGCGTGATCGGCATCCACTCCAACATCGGCATGAGCGTCAACCAGAATCAGCATGTGCCAATTGATGTTTTCCGCGATCAATGGACCGACTTGCTCGCCGGCAAGACGTTTGGCAGCCGGCGCGACATGCCGACGGCGGACAACCTCCCCAGCCCGGAGAACCTGCAAAAGTTCCGAGAGTTGTTATTCAAGAAGTTGATGGCCGGCGACCCGGAAGTGAAAGACCTGCTCAAGGACGGCCAGCCGCGCCTGACGCGCGACGACGTCGACCGGCTTGTCGCCAAGTGGGAAAAGGAGGCGGCAACGCCGGCGAGGCCGCCGGCCACGGCAAGTTCCGGGACGAGCGCGTCCAAAGCGGCCACGTCCGACAAGCCGCTGGACTTCCTCAAGTTCCAGCGTCTCTTCCAGGAAAGACTGCTGGCCGGAGACCCCGAAACGCTGAAGCTGGTCAAAGACGGCAAGATGATGGTCACGCCGCAGCAGATGCATCACTTGATGGAAGAGTGGGAGGGCAAGTCGTTGGCCGGTGGCGCAAAGCCGAAGCCGGGCGAGACCGCGGCCAATGGCTCGAACGGCAAATCGGCCGCGGACAACGTTGCGGCGGAAAAGGGTCCGGCGGAAAAGGTTGCAACGGACAAAGGCGCGCCCGACAAGGTCAACGCGGACAAAGGTGCCGCAAACAAGGACTCTGGGGGCAAGGTGGCCGGGCCCGCCGAGACGCCGAGGCCGCCGCGCAGGCCGCGGGGAGAGCCGGTTCCGGAGAAGGCCAAGCCCGAGGACCTCGCCAAAATGCGCGACCTGATGAAGAACGCCGAGCCACTGGGCGATGGCCGGTTCCGCTTCCGCGGGTCGCCAGATTCCGCCCAGGAGCTGCGCTCGCTGCCTGGCTGGGGCGCCGCCTCGCGGGCGATGAGCTACGGCAAGTCGAGCCCGCAACTGCTGCAGGACATCGCCCCGATCGCGGCCAAGGCGGGACGAAGCACGGTCGTAGTGCTATGCGCCGGAAAGCCGGCCTTGCTGGGCACCGTTGTTCGCAAAGACGGCCTCATCCTCACCAAATTCAGCGAACTTCACGGCAAGATCACTTGCAAGATCGGCACGAACGAGCTGCCCGCCACGATTATCAAGAAAAGGTACGAGCACGACCTGGCCTTGCTGAAGGTCGACGCCAAGGACCTTACGCCGATCGTTTGGGCTGATGGCGACGCCCCGGTGCCCGGCAGTTGGCTGATTACTCCCAGCGCCGACAACGACGCGCTGGGCCTGGGCGTCGTCAGCATCGCCGTCCGCCCGATCGCCGACTACCCGTCGATGGTGATGAAGAACCGCGCCATCGTAGGCGTGTTGCTCGATCAGCAGGCGAAGAACGCCGTCGTGCAAAACGTTAGTCCGGGGCTGCCCGCGGCGGTGGCCGGGTTGAGGGCGGGCGACGTGATTGACAAGGTGGACGGCCAGGTAATGAAAGCGCCGCAGGATGTCAATCAGTTCCTCGGCAAGTACAAGCCGGGCGACAGGATCATCGTGCAAGTCACGCGCGGCGGAAAGCCGGTGACGTTGAAGATGGAATTGGTCTCTTCCGACAAGATGGCGCCGAAAACCGACGGCGCGACCTTGACACGGCTGAGCGAAGCCGGCGGCACCGTGAGCAGGCGGCACGGCAGTTTCGTCAGCGCCTTTACGCACGACACGGTCATTCAGGCCGCGGACTGCGGCGGGCCGATAGTCAACCTGGACGGCCGGGCCGTAGGGCTGAACATCGCGCGAGTCGATCGCACGGCGACCTACGCGATTCCGGCGTCGATGCTTCGCATGTTGATGCCGGAAATGCTGCCGAAGTAGGTCCCTTCGTACTCATCACGCTCCGCCGTGATGTCTGATTCGTAACCATTGGGCTCGGGCACGGTCCTATTCCCTCACGACGGAGCGTGAGGAGTACGACTTGCGGGACCTACTGCGCGCCGCGCTCGTAGCGGCCGAGCGAGCCGCTCATGGCATCGACGAACGAAGGCACGCGGCCCGCGGAGGCGTAAACTCGGCTGACGACGATCGGCCGCGGATAGAGATTGCTGATGAAATCGAAGCAGAACTCTTCGGGCGTGTGACGGATGATGACTGCGTTGGCGAACGCGCCGGACATCAGTTCCTCGGGGAATTTCAGTTGCTCATAGAGTTCCGTGATCGGCGCGGGAGGTGGTATGGCCGGCGGATTGTGGTGCAGCGTGTCGTGGACCGTGTTGAAGGCCGGATGTGCGGGCATAGACGAACTGCCGCCGGCCTCGCTTGCGGAACTGCCCGCGCCCGGTGCGGCGGCGGCGACGCCTTCGCCGCTTGGCGCGGACTGGGACGGCGCGGACTGGGGCGGCGTGTAGCGCGGCTTCAGCGGACCGAGTTCGCCCTCGTAGTGTTTGACGTTATGGCGCAGTGCGCCGAGGAACTGGGAAAACGTGGTCGCCGTCATGACGATTCGCGATACGACCTGCTGCGGCTGCGCGCCATCGAGAGGAAATCGACGACGAACAGTTCATTCGTCTGCAGGACCATCATCGCCGTGGCGAACGCGCCGCGGCCGATCTTTTCCGGCACACGCGCGCCGACGGGCGTGTGCTGGAAGTTCTGGAAGAACGAAGACCCTCCCGGATCGCCCGGTTGAGTTGGGGACGGCTGATCGGACATCGATTTGCTCCTTGGTGGCCGCCGATTATACACTGTGAGCCGCGGGCAGGATAGCAGGCGTCGCCGATCGGCCATGCGAAAGCCGTCCGCGCGGCATGGATCGACGACAAGCCGGGCTTTGCGCGTATCGTTGAAGCGGCTACAATTGTCGGTTCGCGATATGCGGCGAAGCCGCGCAGCGCCGCTCGCGGGTCGTGCGCGAAAGAAGTTCGGGGCCGTAGCTCATTTGGGAGAGCGATTGGTTTGCAACCAATAGGTAGCCGGTTCGATCCCGGTCGGCTCCACTAACGTTGACCCGTTGACAGCGCTTGTCAGTGGGTCTTTTCTATTGACCGGATAAGCACTTACGGCGACGGCATCAGCTTGCTTGCCCTTCTCACCATTCGCGGTAATCATGTCCGCAATTGACTCCAATATGCACGGTTTGCCGGACGTTGGTACAAGCGGCGACGCGCTCGAATCGTCGGTGCCCGTTGCACTTAGGGCGATTGCCTCTCGTTGCGGCACGGCCGCAAGGGGCAGCGCCGGCAGCGAATCCAACGCCCCGGCCACGTCCAACAGCTTCGGATCGGTGCAGCAGTTCATCGTCAAGTCGATTGTCGAATGGTGCCGAAGGTATGCCGCGGGGCGTGAACGTCCAACGTCCGCCCGCGTTCGTCGCGCTTGTCGATTTTGTACTTGCCCGGTGCCGTTTCCACCCGTCGAGCGATTCCAGCGGTTACAAGGTCGCGATCGAGAATCTTGACCGCTCCGCAACCTCGACATCCTGCACTTCTCCATGACGCCGTTCCTGTTGGAACCGGGCGAGGACATGCACCTTATAGACGTCCGCATCGAGGATGTCAGGATTCACGGCGAAGGCCAAGCGGAGCTGGTCAGGCTGAATCCGACCGTCAACCAATACATGCGGAAGAAAGTGCCCGGCACCATCCGCGATGTTTGTTTCAAGAACGTGCAGTTGCAAGGTACGGACGGGCGGTACCGCGTACAGTTAGCGGGGGCCGACGCCGGGCACGACGTTCGTACCATCACGTTCGACAACGTCTCCATCCTGGGCGCACCGCTGGTCCGTGATTCACCTCGGCTGAGCATCGGCCAGTATGTCGAGCGTATTCAGTTCCGTAGCCCATCCGAGAACCGTATGCGAAAGTGGGCCACAGCCCGCTCGTTGCTCAAGAATACCTCCGCTAACACTGAGTAAAATCGGTTCTGCTGCGGTTGCGGAGGCTATCGCGTCCTCCAACGTGATCATAGGTGGAGATGACGGCCACATCACAAAAGACTAAACTAACAAGTGCGACCGTGCCTCGCTTCGGCACCGCTTGGAACCGGCGGCCCAGGGGCACCTGGGACCACGGGGCCGATGCCGGCGCGCTCCAGTGTGCCAGCCTCGATATACGTGCCGTCCGCATAACTGTTGTTCATGCCTCCGAGGACGGAGACTACAACAATTACTGTAAGGAGAGACGGATACTGTCCATTTGTGCAGATAATACACCGTCGCGCGGCGGTGTTTCCACCGTAAAGTCGATTTGATGCAGACTCAGCCGAGCTTAACGGGGCTTTGGGCGCGATTAACCTCCGGAATCAAAATTCAAAATGCATTTTTCGGAAGAATTTCGGATTAGACGGGTAACAAAGTGCTTGACGGAATTGTCGAATAGCGAGAGAATTAGAAAAGAGCTGGGAAATCCGTGCAATTTGTGGGATTAGCACGGAAACTACATTTTTCGGTGGGGTTGAAGGGATGTACTATGGCTGGGACGGGTCCCAACCGTGGTGGCCAGTCAGCCCTAAGAGGGGCGCGGATGATTTCGATCACATTTTTTGCGGCGGTTTCTATGCCCACCGTCTCGGAAGATCGCAGTGGCAATCACAAGGGCTGGGTATTGGACTAGTTCGACTAGTTGCCACGATCGTGGCTGAATCGGTTTCACATATTTTCTTTTCGACGGGAGTTTCAACATGAGCGGTCGTATTCTACGCCAGGTCAGCAGTTTGGTAGTCCTGATTGTCGCCTGCGGGAGCGCGATATTCTGGTCCGGCCAGCTTGCCGCGCAGACCTTTCCGATTAACGGCACAGGATACAACTACAACATGGTGGTCGGGGTGGGCCAAACCTTTGCGGGTTCCGGCGTCAACGCGACACAAGATGCAGGCACGCTCCTCACAGGTAACGCGTGGTATGCAATGGGACAAAACACAACGTCCACTGTTACCGGTGTCCAGCTT
The DNA here is from genome assembly GCA_963707295.1 of uncultured Planctomycetia bacterium. Classification (GTDB taxonomy): domain Bacteria; phylum Planctomycetota; class Planctomycetia; order Pirellulales; family Thermoguttaceae; genus JANXQG01. Next base: position 123,968 of record CAVPPL010000012.1, on the reverse strand, counting down.
TTCGGCTATTCGGGGCTCCCGATGGGTGCCACGTTCGGCGTCGGGGACGCCGCAACCGGCGGCGACTTGTTCCAACTCCAGAATACCGGCGCGGCCAACGTCCTGATGCTCGCCGCTTCAAGTTCCGAAGGCCCGCAGTCGGCGACATTTACACTCAACAACCCGGCAACGTATTCCAACTTGTCGTTTGTCTTGGCCGATGGCAACGGAACCGCCAATATCGGCGTGACGCTGAACTACTCGGATTTCAGCACCGCCTCCGGCACGATCACCTCAAACGACTGGTTTCCCGGCGGCACGTATAATACCGCGTGGATCGCAAACGGCCGGCTCGGCAGTGGCGGTTACGCCAATGTGAGCGGGGGCAATCCGCGACTGACGGCAGTTGACCTCACCGGACTTTCGACCTCCGCATCTCTTTCGAGCATTACGTTCAATGTCTTGGGCGCGGCGGGCAACAACACGACGATCTCATTCTTCGGCATCAGCGGGAACGGCGGCTACATCAAATGGACCGGGACCGCCAGCAGCAACTGGAACACTTCCGACTCCAACTGGACCCCCGGATCGTTCTACAGTGATGGTTCAAATGTCCTCTTCGACAATACGGGCACCAACACGGCGATTAGCGTCGGGGGCGCCGGCGTACAGCCCGCCAACGTTACGTTCAGCAACGGTGCCGTCCCCTACTCGTTTTCCGGGGCGGCGATATCGGGCAGCGGCTCGGTCATGTTGGGCAATGCAGCGGGCAGCGTGACGTTCAACAACGCCAACACCTACACGGGCTTTACGACGATCAGCGCCGGGACCCTCGTGCTGGGCAACCAAAATGCCGCGCAGAACAGCACGATCCTTTTGGGCGCCAACAACGGCCTGGCTTTTGCTAATGGAACGACCGCCACGACGATCGGCGGATTGTCCAACGCGGGCTCGTCTGGCGGCAGTTTCGCGCTGAAAGACGCCGGCTCGAACCCCGTCGCGCTGACCTTGGGCGGCAACAACATGTCCACGTCCTATTCGGGCGTAATTTCCGGGGCCGGCGGCAGCCTCACGAAGACGGGGAGCGGCACGATTTTTCTTACCGGCGCCAGCACCTATACCGGCGGAAACAGCATCAACGGCGGCGTAGTCGTCTCCACCCTGACGGCCGGCAACGGAGCGTCGTCGGGCATCGGCGCCGGCGTGCCCACGGGATCGAGCCTGGAATTCAATGGCGGAACTTTGTTTGAACGTCTCCGGCAACGTCGGCAACGCCAACATTGGCTCCGCTAACCCGTCGAGCGGCTCGTTGGGCTGGAACCAGAACATTACTGTCAACAGCGGCGGCGGAACGTTGGACCTCTCCAACGGGTTTGTTTCCTGGACAGGCGGCCTTTCGGGTGCGGGGAACCTGACCCTTGTCGGCACGCTGACGACCGGCGCGCCGGGCCCGCAGATGTTTCTGGCCCAGCCGGCGAATACGAGCTCCGGTTTCACCGGCAATATCATCCTCGGCCAGGGCGGCGATATCCAGATACGCACCGGCGCCGCAAATCCGATTGGAACTTCGGCCACGGTGACGATCCAGACGGGCGGAGTCATTTCGTGCGATCAATACGCGCCTCAACCCTTTCCCAACGCGATCATTCTCAGCGGCGGCTCGCTCTGTACCCAAGGGCAAAGCATCAACTATGCGGGCGGCGTGACCGCCACCGCCGGCACGATCTCCTACATCGGTGATTACACGGGCAGCGCCGGGTTGCTCACGATCGGCGGCGCGCTGACGGGGTCGGGCACGGTCAACACCATCGGCACAACGGTGGTTACGCTCACCGGCGCCACGAGCGGCTTCACCGGCACGTGGCAGGGCAACACGGCGGTCACGGCCTTCAAGGGCAATGCCAACGGCAGCACGGGCGCGACGTGGATCGCCAACGGACAGGGCTACGCGCTTAACAACAGCGGTACCGTCAATTTCGGCGCCCTCAACGGCAACACCGGCACCATCAACAACGGCATCGCCTCCACGTTGGCAACGCTCTCCGTGGGCGCGCTGGGCCAGAGCACGACCTTCGGCGGAACGCTCGTCAACGGCAGCGGAACGGCCGCCCTGACCGTCGTCGGCGGAGCCTTGACCCTCAACAACAACGACACTTATTCCGGGCCGACCACCGTCAGCGGCGGCACGCTGGCCCTGGGGCCGGCCGGTCTGATCAACTCCACTCCCACGATTCAATTGAACGGGACTACGTTCGACGTGTCGGCGGTGCCGAATTACACGCTCTTTTCCGGCCAGACTTTGACGGGGAGCAATTACACCGTCAAGGGACCGGCCAACGGATCGGTGACCCTCAACAGCGGCGCGACCGTGACGGGGAGCAATTCCACCATCAACGGATCGGTGAACATTCTCGGCGGCGCAGTTTTCACAGGCTCGGGCAATCTCACCGTCAGCGGATCGATGACCGTCAACAACGCCGCGACCCTGCTCGTGCCCGGTTCTGGACTTTTCCGCAACGTCAACGTCGGCAGTTTGACGGTCAATCCGGGCAGCGTGCAGAACTACGATTTCGGCAGCGGGTCGCAAGACCTGATCAATGTCGCTACGAGCAGCGGCCTGAACGTCGTCGGCGGCGGCGTCAATCTCCTCCAGGGCGATGGCGTGACCCCGATTTCCGCCGCGGGCGTCTATACGCTCGCGCAATACTCCGGCGCCGTGAGCGGTTTCCCGGCCAGCCTCTTGGTGCTTAACGGCAACTACACCGCCAACACCTATGCTGTTTCCGCAACGGGCGGCTCGCTGCAAGTCACAGTGACCTCCGGGATAAACAACTACTGGACGGGCGGCGACACTCCGGGCAATTCGAATTGGAGCGACTTGGCGAATTGGAGCGTCAACGTCCCCACCAATGGGCAGCAGCTTACCTTCCTGGGCGGCATGGGCCTGAGCAATACCAACGACCTGACCAACTTCAACGCTGGCGGCGTCATCTTTGGCGCCACGGCAGGCGCCTTCGATCTGAGCGGCAACAGCATTCAACTCAGCGGCCCGATCGTCAACGCCAGCGCCGCCAGTCAGACCTTCGAAATGAGCATCGGCCTCTCCGGTGGAAATCAAACTCTCTATACGCAGAATGGGAATCTCGTCTTCAACGGCGCGATCAGTGACGGCGGGGCCGGGCTGGGACTCCTCTTGGTCGGCACGAACACCGTCTATCTGACCGCGGCGAACACCTACTCCGGCGTCACCAACATCGCCGGCGGCACGCTCAATCTGTCGAATCCCCTCGCCGTGCAGAACAGTACGGTGGCCGTCAATTCCACCAATGGCCTGGTCTTTGCCTTGGGAAACACCACGCCGACCATCGGCGGATTGGCCGGCGGCAGCAATTTCGCGCTCTTGGACACCGGCGCGAACCCCGTCAGCTTGACCGTGGGGAACAATAGTGGCGCGGCGACCTATACGGGCGCTATGAGCGGCGGCGGAAGCCTGATCAAGATCGGCGCCGGCACGCAGACCTTGACGGGGCTTAGCACCTTCAACGGCGGCGTGACCTTCAATGGCGGCGTCGTTAGCGTCAGTAGCCTCTCGATCGGCGGCACAAGTGCCTCGGCGCTCGGCGAAGGACCCGCCAACGGTTCGGGTGAAAGTCTCATCTTCAACGGCGGGCAGTTAAGATATACGGGCGCTAGCACGGGCGGCGCGAACGTGGCGAACAACGTCACGGGCAACAATTTCCAAATCACGCTGCTCAACGGCGGAGGCACGCTGACTAGCACGTCCGGGTACATCACCTTGTCCGGCGCTCTCTCCGGCTCGGGCAACCTCACGATCGCCAATACCGCAGGATACGCCATCGGCAACAACATCTTTTTCAGCACCACGACCAACAACGCCAGCCCTAGTTTCACCGGCAACATTATCATCGCTTCCGGCGGCGCTCTCCAACTTCGAAGCTCCGCGGCAAGCCTCTTCGGCAATGCGGCGAGCGTGGTTGTCGGTCCAAACGGCAGCCTCTCGGCCGACGCCGGTGGCACCAACAATAATCCTTCCCTCCTTGCCAATCCGATTGTGCTCAACGGCGGGACGCTGGCCACTCAAGCCCCGAATATGAATTACTCCGGCCCCGTCACGGTCAATCCCGGCACCTCGAACTATGTAGGCTGGATCAACAACGGGGCTGGCGTTACGACTTTGAGCGGCAATCTGCAAGGCTCGGGCACGGTTTCGACCACCAGCCCCAATACGGGCGGCGCCACTCTCAGCGGTTCCAACAGCGCTTTTACCGGCACATGGCAATCGAACGGCATCGCAACGACGTTCAGCAGTTCCAATGCCGGCAGTCCGAATGCCAATTGGGTGGCCAATGGCCAGGGCTTCACGGCGAACATCGCCGGCGGCGGCACGGTCAACCTGGGTGCCCTGTCGGGTAGCACACTTACCACGAACCTCCTCAGCAACTCCGCCGGCACCACGACCGCCACTTTCTCCGTGGTGGCGCTGGGCACGAACACGACCTTTGGCGGCCGGATGAACAACGGCGGCGGCACGGCGGCCGTGGTGGCCTTGACCAAGGTCGGCGCGGGAATTCTGACTTTCAACGGCCCCAATGGATTTACCGGCGGAACGACCCTTAGCGGCGGCACGCTGCAAATGGGCGACGGGGTCTCCAACGGCGGCATCGTCGGTCCGATCGTCGGCAGTCCCAATACGGCGGTCGTCTTCGCCACTGCCGGCGCGCAGAACTTCGGCGGCGTCATCAGCGGCAGCTCGCCGCTGGTCATGTCGGGCGCCGGCACGCTGGTACTTGCCGCCACGCAGACCTATTCCGCCCCCACCGTCGTCCAATCGGGCACGCTGAAGTTCAACTCCACCTCCACGATCGTGTCCGGCTTCGGTGGCAACGGCGCCGGTTTCGCGATCAACAGCGCCGGCATCACCAGTTCGCCTTTCCCCTCCAGCAACGTGCTGCAACTGACCGACAACGCCGGCAGCGAGGCGCGGACCGCCTTCTACGATTGGAAGGTGCCGGTCAATGCGAATTTCACGGCCCAGTTCACCTACACGCCGAGCGGAAACAGAGCGGCCGACGGCGTGGTATTCATGCTGCAGAACGATCCCCGCGGCCTCGCCACCCTGGGCGGGGGCGGCGGCGGCTTCGGGTTCAACGGCACTACCAACAGCGCCGCGATCCAATTGAATATCTACACAGGCGCCGCCGGCGGAATCGGGACGCAATATGCCATCAACGGCGCCATTCCCGGCACGATGTCTGCCGCGCCCGTCTCCCTGGGCAGCGGCGACCCGATCCAAACGACTCTGACTTACAACGCCAGCGCGCAGACGTGGACGGAAAAGCTCGTGGATCTGAGCAACAGCAATTCCTTTAGCACGACCTACACGAGCGTTAATCTTGCCTCGGTCACCGGCGGCACCTCGGCCTATATGGGCTTCGGCGGGGCGACCGGCGGGGCCGTGGCCACCCAGCAGATCAGCAACTTCACTTTCACGACTTCCGCCCCGCTGACGAACAACGATATGCTGCCGACCTCGACCGACTTGTCTCTGGCGGGCGGCGCGACGCTGGACCTCAACGGCGGCACGCAGACGGTCGGCTCGCTGGCGGGCGCGGGCACGGTCACCAGCAGCCTGGCGGTGGTCGCCGGTCGCACTCACCGCCGGCGGTGACGGCGCCTCGACGGTCTTCTCCGGCATCCTCAGCGACGGCAGCGGCACGCTGTCGTTGCGCAAGTCCGGCACGGGCAATTTGGCGCTCGCCGGCAACAATACTTTCAGCGGCGCAACCACCGTCAATAGCGGAACCCTGCAACTGGGCAACGGCGGCGCTGCAGCGGCGCTCGGCACGGGCAGCATCACGAACAACAGCGTGCTGGCTTTCAACCGCAACGATAGCGGTTTGGCGATTTCCGTGCCCATCAACGGCGGCGGCAGCGTCGTCCAACTCGGCAGCGGGACAACCACGCTGGCGGCCAACAACGGCTACGGCGGCGGCACGGTCATCAGCAACGGCGCGCTCCAGGTGGGCAACGGCGGCAATACCGGCTCGCTGAGTTCCGGTCCGATCGCCAACAACGGCGCGTTGATCTTCAACCGCAGCGACTCCCAGAACGTCGCCAACACAATCTCCGGCTCGGGCGCCATCTATCAGATCGGCGGCGGCAGCGTGTCGCTCAATGGCAACGCCGCCTCCTTCACCGGCGCGATCAACGTCAACGCCGGAAACGTGTACATCAATAGCAGCAACGCCGCCAGCGCGATCAACGTCGGCCCGGGTGCGGGACCGTTCACACTCGGCGGCAGCGGTACCGTCACGGCGGCGACCGTCATAGTCTCCGACGGCGGCAACGTCGAGGGCGGCAGCGGCGGACACGGCAGCCTGACCTTGGCCGGTTTGAACTTCCTCAATACGGGCAACGTCAACGTCAACAATATCGATCTCAACAATCAGTATGCCACCCAAGGGGCGATCATCGTTAGCGGTAGCAACGGCCTGACGGCCCAGGGCAGCGCCAGTTCCATCACGATCAATCTCGGCGGGGTCGCGCCCTTGAACGCCAGCCCGAAGATCGCGCACCTGGTCCAGTACTCCGGCTCGATCCAGGGCGGCGGCCTGGCCTCCCCCATTCTGAATACCGGCGGCATCGTCGGCCTCAGCTCCCGCGCGACGTTCAACCTGGTCCTTTCCGATACGACCGCGACCGGCGGGTACATCGACGTGGCATACAGCGTCGACTATCCGGTCTGGACCGGTTTGGGCAACGGCGTCTGGACCACCTCGCCGCCTGCGCAGTCGCCCCACAACTGGAAGTTGGCCTCCGACTCCAGCCCCACCGACTTCCTGGTCAACAACGTCGTCGTGTTCAGCGACTCCGCCGCGGGCACGACCACGGTCACGGTTGGCTCGGGTAACGTTTCCCCGGCCGGCGTCATCTTCAGCAACAACACGAAGAGCTACGTCATCACGGGAGTGAACGGCATCACGGGCCTAACCGGCCTGACGATGAACGGCACCGGCTCGGTGACCATCAACAACGCCAACAGCTACTACGGCATCACCACGTTGAATGCCGGCCGGCTGAACGTCGCCAACTCGGCGGCGTTGGGCTCGGCAGGGCTCGGTGCCGCGTTCACGATCAACGGCGGATCGCTGGACTCCAGCGCTGGCCCGCTGACGACCGACGATTATCCGCTCTCCTGGAACGGCCCATTCACCTTCGTCGGCAGTAATCCCTTGAACCTCGGCGCGGGCGGCGCGACCCTGGGCACTTCCGCCGCGGTCAACGTCGCTGCCAGCACGCTGACGATCGCGGGCCCGATCGGCGACGCCGGCATGGGCCTCGGCTTCACGAAGAGCGGCGCCGGTACATTGTTGCTCCTGGGCAACGGCAGTTACACCGGCTTGACCACGGTCAGCGGCGGCACGCTGCAAGTCGGCAACGGCGGCACGGGGGCCTTGATCACCACGACCAGCGGCATTTCCATCGCCGCCGGCGCGGTGGTCGCCTTCAACGACACCGACAACGTGACCATGAACATGTCGATCAGCGGCAACGGCAAGGTCTCCCAGCAGGCCGGCCTGCTGACGCTGACTAACAGCAACAGCTACACGGGCGGCACGTCGGTCAACGGCGGCACGCTCCAATTGAGCAACGGCGGCCCGACGGGCACTTTGGCCGCCCAGCTCGACGGTCACGGTCAATCAAGGGGCCGTCTTGCAACTCGCCGCCAACGGCGCGATGGGCTCCAGCGGCAGCGCCACGGTACTTACGCTCAACGACGGCATCTCCACCGTGAATGCGGGCTACCGCGTGACGCTGTGGAACACCACCAACTCGACCGGCGGCACGCTGACCTCCGCCGCGGGCAACGGCGACGGCAACGGCAACTACTCGCTCAGCGGGCAGGTCAACGCCACCTCGGACGCCGGCGGCAGCCCGACGGTCGTGAACGCCACGCAGGTCAGCCTGGCGTCCAGCACCGTGCTGAACGTCACCCGTGGCAGCGCCACCCCGCCGGCCGACCTCGTCGTTGGCTCCACGATCTCCAGTTTCCCCAGCGGAAACGGCTTGACGATTCAGGGCAACGGCATCACGCTGTTCACCGGCACGAACACCTATGACGGCGGCACGACAGTCAGCGGAGGCACGCTGCAACTGGGCAGCAATGCCGCGCTGGGCGCCAACAGCGGCGGACTGGCCGTCAACGCGACCGGCGTACTGGATATCAACGGCTACAGTCCCTCGGTCGGCGCGCTGAACGGCAACGGAACGATCGACAACGTCATCGCCGGCGGCACGCCGACGCTGACCATCGGCAACGGTGGAGCGGGCGGCACGTTCTCCGGAACGATCCAGAACACCTCGGGCGCCGTGATGCTCGTTAAAACGGGCGGCGGCACGCAATTCGTCACCGGCACGAACACCTATGGCGGCGGCACGACGCTTCAGGGCGGTGTGCTGAACTTCGCGTCCACGGCCAACATCGCCTACAGCAGCAGCCCGTTGCCGAACATCAACTTCGCCGGCGGTACGCTGCAATGGGCCACCGGCAACACGGTGGACGTATCGGCCGGCATCGCGCCCATTCCAGCCAATGTTTCCGCCGGCATCGACACCAACGGCAACAACGTGACCTTCGCGACCGCCTTGAGCGGCTCCGGCGGCCTGACCAAGACCGGGGCCGGCACGCTCACGTTGCCGGTCCAGCAGACCTACACCGGGATGACGACCATCACCGGCGGCACGATCAACGTAAACGATGCGAACGGCGCCGCGTTGCAACTGAGCACCGTCAATCTCCTGGCCAATAACGGCCTCGTTTTCACCGGGCCCGCGGCTTCGGCGGGGACCCTGGGCGGACTGGCGGGCAGCGCCAACCTCAATCTGCACTCGACGGCCCTCACCGTCGGCGCGAACAACGCCAATTCGGCCTTTACGGGCATCCTCAGCAATGGCAACAGCCTGTCCAAGATCGGCAGCGGCACGTTCTCGATGTCCAGCGCCAGGCGTACAGCGGGGCCACCAACATCTCCGGCGGCGTACTGCGGATCACGGCCGCTCCGGTTCTGAGCCTGCCAGTGGTCACCGGTGGCACCCTGCAGTACCGCTTGGACGCCTCCAACCCGGCCAGCGCGAGCGGAACGGCGGTCAATTCCTGGAATGACATCAGCGGCAACGGTCGAAACTTCGCCGTCAGCGGGGGCAACACCGCCCCCACGTTGGTGAACAATGCCTCGCCGACCGGATTGCCCATGGTGCAATTCAACGGCACGACCGACATCCTGAATTACGCGGGCGACGCCCCCAACGCGCAGACCGTGATCATCGTCAACACGCCCGCGGTCGTCCAACCGGAACCCGTACTGGGCGGCATTTGGGGCCACATCAGCCCCACAACGGACAACGGCATCCGCTTGGCAACCAACATCGTTAATGTCCCCGCGTGGCGCGGCTGGCCGAACAACCCGACCGCCAACACCGACAATAACGATTTCGCCGGCGAAACGGGCTCGAATTCCGGCATCCCCTTGTATTACCAATCCAACACCTACATCTCCAACGGCGCGGGCTTCGACTCCAATACGGCCGATTTCGGCTCGTTTGGCGCAGGCCCAAATCCTCGTGGCCAACGGAAATCAATCCTATGCCAACACAGGGCTGGGAGGCTACTACCACAGCGGCGGCCGCGATTGGGCCGGAAATATCGGCGAGGTGCTCGTCTACAACACCGTACTCACCACCGCGCAGCGTCAAGCGGTCGAGTCCTACCTCGATTACAAGTGGCTCGGCATCCTCGCGCCGGCGGCGCCAGCGGCGTCCTGCCCTCAACCACGCCGGTCAACATCTCCGGCGGCGGCACGTTTGATATGACCAACGGCGTGCAGACGATCGCCTCGCTCAGTTCCACCGACGGCCTCGGCAGCCAAGTCCTGCTGGGCAGCGCGGGCGTGCTGACCATCGCCGGCGGGGTGAACAACACCTATGACGGGGCAATCTACGCCACCGGCGGATCGGTGGCCCTGCCAAGCGGGTCACTCACCCTGACGGGCACCGGCGCGCTGCAAAGCAACATCGTCAACAACGCGGCGCTGGTGTTCGCTCCCGCGGCCGCCCAGACGCAGCTCTATTCGGGCGTGATCAGCGGCAACGGCTCGGTCACCAAGATTGGGGATGGCACGACGCAGTTCTCCGGCAACCATACGAACACCGGTCCTACGTTCATCAACGCCGGCAAGTTGCAACTGGTGCCGGGCAGCGGTATTACTTTGGCAGCGGGCTTCGGCGCCGACACCAGCGACGGCACGACGGGTTCCGCAACCAACGGCACTTGGGCCTTCAACACGAGCGGACTCACCGCGGCCTCCGTGACCGGCGGGTCCCTCACGCTCACCGACAACCTCGGCACCGAGGCCCGCAGCGCGTTCGACCTTACGAAAGTCCCGGTGGAGGCGTTCAATGCGAGTTTCGTTTTTCAGGCCGGCGGCAACAAAGTAGCAGACGGCGTGACCTTCATGCTCCAGAACGACCCCCGCGGGACCGCCGCTTTAGGGACCGCCGGAGGCGCCCTTGGATATACTGGATCCAACCAGACCACCTCGGCACCGAACGGGATCATCAACAGCGTCGGCATCGGCTTGAATATCTACGCCAACGCCGTAGTTCTCAGCACGACCGGGGCCGGCCTCTACCTGTTGGAGGGCGGCACGGTCGCCTCGGCGAACACCCCGCCCGACTCCTCGTTCTTCCGCACCGGCGACCCGATCCAGGTCAACTTGAGCTACGACGGCACGAATAACCTTAAGGTTATGCTCGAGGATCTCACGAACAGCACGAGCTACAGCCAGGCGTTCGCCATCGGCAATATCGCCACAATGCTCGGCGGCAGCAGTGCCTACGTCGGCTTTTCCGGGGGCGACGGCGGCTCGGTCGCCACGCAGACCATCAGCAACTTCGACTTGTCGAGCGGGGCCGTCATCAACAACGTCCTGTCGCCCGCGACGGCGTTGACGATCGCCGCCACCGGGACCCTCGACTTGAACGGTGGCACGCAGCATGTCGCTGCGTTGGCCGGGGCGGGCTTGGTGACCAACAGCGGCACCTCGGCCGCGGCGTTCACGGTCAACGGTTCCAGCTCGACCACCTTCAGCGGGTCGATTAACGATGGCGCCAGTCCAGTCTCCCTGACGGTGTCGGGCGGCGCGACGTTGACGCTCACCGGCACAGACACCTATAGCGGCGGCACGACGGTGTCCGGCAACGCGACGTTGATTGTTACCAACAGCGAAGCGATTTTCGACGGGACGAGCTTGACCGTCGGCGATCCCTCGGCGTTCCCGGCGCCGGTCGTGCCGTCGCCGGTAGTTTCCGCTTCGGTGGCTGTGCCCGAGCCGGCGACGCTGGCACTGTTGGTCTTTGGCCTCGGCAGCGCGGCGATTTATCGCCGATACCGCCGGCATCGTTCGTCGCGCTCCGTGTGATGTGGCACGTTCGGTGCAGGTCAAACCCGGGGGGCGTGGTCTGCCGACCACGCCCCGCCGCGTAGGGAGATTCTGCGCGCGGAACTTCTGAGCGGGCGACTAACGAAAAGGCAATGAAAATGAACGCGAAAAAACTGGTGCGAAATCCTGGACCGATTCCCGCCCTGGCACTCGTCTTCTTTCTTGGGACACTGACGTTGGCCGGCTACGGCGCAGCCCTGAGCTGGGACCCCGGCGCGACCGGCTCCGGCAGCAATGGCGGATCTGGGACTTGGAGCACCGGAAGCTGGTGGAACGGTTCTGTCGACGGCCCCTGGGTCGGCGGCACGGATGCGGCCTTCAGCGGCGGCGCGACGCCCACGGTCTCGCTGGGTGGTCCCATCACCGCCAATAACCTGTTCTTCAATAGCACCGGCTATTCGATTACCGGCAGTACGCTGACCTTGACCGGCGGCACGGTCAACCTGAAGAATAGTTCCGTCAGCGCCACGATCGGTTCGATCATCGCCGGCAGCGCGGGATTGACCCAGACCGGGACGGGCACGCTGACGCTTAACGGCCCGAACACCTATACGGGCACGACGACGGTCAGTAGCGGCACGCTGCTAATCAACAACACCAACGCCACGACCGCCATCAATGTGGGCCTGGGGTCCAAGTTGGGCACGCTGGGCGGCTCGGGGAGCGCCACCTTGGCGACCGCCACGGTTCCCTCCAACGCGAAAAACGGCATCGAGGCCGGTTCCGGCGGCGTCGGCAGCCTGACCTTGGGCGGGCTGCACTTCCAAGGCGCTGCCGACATTTATATCGCGAATATCGGCCAGTATGCCTCGGCCGCGGCCATCGACGTGACAGGCAACAACGGCCTGACGGTCACCACGCCGAGTTCCCTAACCTTCGTCTTGAGCGGCACGACGCCGACGGGCACTGGCAGTGTCCGGCTGCTGCAATACGCCGGTGCGCTCCAGGGGACGCCGGGCACCAGCGCGTTCATTACGCCCACCGCCCCCGTGGGGACCGTCTATACTCTGAGTTTCCCGGCCGGCTTTGTCAACTTGAACTACACCATTGACCATCTGGTTTGGACCGGATTGGGGACGGGCGCGGACGCGGGCGTCTGGGCCGTTCAGGCGCAATCTCCACCCAATTGGAAGTGGGCCTCGGCCGGCACCCCCACCGACTTCCAGAGCAACGCTCCCGTGGTCTTCGACGACAGCGCCGGGACGAACACCACCGTCAGCATCAGCGGCACCGGCAACGTCAATCCCGGCAGCGTGACTTTCAGCAACAGCTCGGTCAGTTATCTCATCCAAGGCACGTACGGCATTACCTTGCAGGCCGCGCTCACGAAAAACGGCAACGGCTCGTTGACGATCGCCAACTCCAACAGTTACTACGGCGGCACCGTGGTCAATGCGGGCCGCTTGAACGTCGCCAATTCCGCGGCGCTGGGCACCGGGACGTTGACCCTCAACGGCGGCACGATCGACAATACCAGCGCGGGCGCGTTGGCATTGGCCGCGAACAATTCGCTGGCCTGGAACGGCAACTTTGTCTTCGGCGGCAGCCATCCTTTGAACCTCGGCACGGGTAACGTGACGCTGGGCGGCTCCGCCACGGTCAACGTCGCTGCCAGCTCGCTGACGATCGGCGGCCCGATCGCCGACAGCGGGACCGGCTTCACGCAGAACGGTCAGGGGTTGTTGGTGCTTACGGGCAGCAGCAGCTATACGGGCCAGACCAACGTCAACGGCGGCACGCTCAGCATCGGCAACGGCGGCAGCGGGGCCTCGATCAATGCCACCGTCGGCGTAGCCTTGGCAGTCAACGTGCCGCTCCTTTTCAATCACTCCGACGCGGTGAGCTTCGCTCCGGCAATTACCGGAGGAGGTGCGGTGGTCCAGAGCGGCGGCCTCCTGTCGCTTCTCAATGGCGGCAACAGTTACTCGGGCGGCACGTTTGTCACCGCCGGCACGCTGCAAGCCAGCACTGCGGGCGGCATCGGCCCCACCGGCGGTTCACTGACCGTGGCGTCAGGGGGCGTCGTTAACATGAACAGTGTCAGCGCGACCCTCGGGGCGTTCAACGGCAGCGGGTTGATCGACAACTCCGGCAGCGGATCCACCACGTTGACGGTCGGCAGCGGCGGCGCCAACGGCACTTTTGCCGGCACGATTCAGAACACTACCGGCGTGCTATCGCTCATCAAGACCGGCGCCGGCACGCTAGTCCTGAGCGGCACGGGCCGCTTCACCGGCGCCACCACGATCAACGGCGGGCAACTCAACACGTCCGGCGCCGCCTTGCAGGGGAGTACCGTCAACGTTTCGATCAATAACAGCCTCACGTTCAGCGGGACGGCCGCGAGCTTGGGCGGACTTTCGGGCAGCGGAAACGTCAATCTGGGCCCGACGAACGTCTCCATCGGGGCCAACAACCTTCCCTCGGCCTACACCGGAACAATCAGCGGCGCGGGCGGCCTGACGAAGACCGGCAGCGGCGTATTCTCGCTGGTTACCCCGCAAAACTACGGCGGCGCGACCAACATCGCAGGCGGAACCCTGCGGGTCGCAGCCGTTCCGACTGCCTCGCTGGTAACAACCAGTTTGCTTTACGATTTGGACGCCGCCAATCCTGCCAGCTACGTGCTCACCGGCGGCAGCGTCACGGCGTGGAACGACTCTTCGGGCACCGCCGGCACCGGGACCAGTTTCACCAGCGGCACCGCGGCCGCCTCGGCCGTGACCGTCGTCAACGGTGGCGGCAGTTTCAACGGCATGAACGTCATGTATTTCAACGGGACCGGCAACGCCACGCTGACTTCAACCGATTCGGCCATCTCGCAAACCGTGTTCATCGTCGAAAAGGTCGCGCGGTCCGTGAGCGGCTCCGACGGCCTGTTTGGCGATGCGGGTCAGAACTACAACATTCGCGTCGGAAACGGCCCGGTCATTATCAACCCCGGCAACGCCAGCGACTTCACCAACGGCGGCGGTTCGCTTTCCATCAATGGAGTGCCGTCGACCGGCAACGCCGCGGCGGGCCAGGCGCAATTGCTCGATGCCGTCGCCGGCTCCGCCGGCAACTCGTTTTTCCCTTGGCCCGCGACGACGCTTAGTAATGCGTCCACGGGCACGTCAAGCTTTAACGGCTATATCGGCGAGGTCGTGGCATACAGCGGCTACCTCGCCGACAGCGACCGCCAGCAGATGGAGGCCTATCTGATGTACAAGTGGCTGGGCATCGTTTCGCCCGGCGGCGCCAACAACCTGCTGCCCGCAACGACGCCGCTGACCATCAGCAACGGCGGCACGTTCGACCTGACCAACGGCACGCAAACTGTCGCTTCGCTCAGCTCGATCGACGGCAAGGGCAGCCTGGTGTTGTTGGGCACCACCGGCGTGCTGACCGTCGGAGGCCCGGCCAGCAGCACCTTCGACGGCGTGATTTCCGGCATCGGAGGATCGCTGGTCAAGCAGGGCGCGGGCAACCTGACTCTCAGCGGCATCAACACCTACGGCGGCGGCACGACTGTTACCGGCGGCACGCTGCAATTGGGCGACGGCGCGCTGCATAATGGCAGCGTCACGGGAAACATCAATACGTCCAACAATACTGCGGTCGTTGTCGCCAATCCGGCAGCGCAAATCTTTAGCAACGTGATCAGCGGCAACGGCACGTTCGCCAAGAGCGGCTCCGGCACGTTGACGATTTCGACCACCCAGGCCTACACGGCGCGACGTTCATCAACAAGGGCGTCGTCCGGCTCGTGAACGAAGGATCGCTCTCGCTCTCGGGCTTCGGCGTCACCGGCGCGGGGTGGCAGGTCAATAGCGTTGGCATCAGCAGCACGCCGATCACCAACGACGTGCTGACACTAACCGACGGTGGCGGCAACGAATCCAGGAGCGCTTTCAACACCACGCAACTGCCGGTCGGCGCTTTTAGTGCCTCGTTCATCTACCAGCCGGCCATCGGCAGCACCACTCCTCCGGCGGACGGCGTGACCTTCATGTTGCAGAACAGCAGTGCGGGTGCCGGCGCCTTAGGCCTGACCAACAACGGCAGCGCCCTCGGCTATGCGGGCTCCAGCCTGACCACGCCGGGAAACAGCCCCCACATCACCCCCAGCGTCGCCATCGGCTTGGACATCTATCATAACGCCCCAACCGGGCAAATGTACTGGTTTTCCGATGGCACTCAGGCTGTCGCTCCCAGTTCGGTTTCCCCCCTGAACCTCGATTCCGGCGACCCGATCCAAGTCAACCTCACCTACGATGGCACGAACTACCTTTACTTGACGCTTACCGATAACGGCTTGACATATAGCAGTTCTCGCGCCGTGGGCAACCTCGTTACGCTGCTGGGCGGCAGCGCCGCTTACGTCGGCTTCTCCGGCGCCACCGGCGGCAACAATTCCACGCAAACGATCAGCAATTTCAGCTATACGCTCCTTTCGAGCATTGCGGGCTCCAACAGCGGCAACATCCTGCCGGCCGCTACCGCTATGTCGATCGCCAGCGGCGGCACGTTGGACCTCTTTGGCGGTCCGCAACAGATCGCATCCCTCTCCGGAGGGGGCGTTGTGACCAACAGCGCCAACGGCGCCTTGGCGGCGCTGACTGTCAGCGGATCAAAGCGCGACCAGCTTCACCGGCACGATCAGCGACGGCGCCGGCCAAGTGTCCTTGGCGGTGACCGGCGGCACGCTGACTCTCGGCGGCAACAACAGTTACACGGGCGGCACATCGATCAACGGCGGCGCCATCGTCACCACCAACCGCGCGGCCTTGGGAACGGGACCGCTGAACCTCGCAAGCGGCGCGCTGGGTGTCGCACTGAACCAACCGCTTTCGATCGGCAGCGTCAGTCTGGGAAGCGGCAACACACTGAACCTCAGCGGCATACTGTACACGACGCCGTACCTGGTGATCGGCTACAATGGCGCGGAATCGGGAACGTTCGGCAGCGTCAACCTCAACGGCAGCCCGCTGCCCGCCGGCGACAGCCTGTCGTACAGCGGCGGCTCGATTGAAGTCGTCGGCAGCGTGACGTTCTTCAGCGGTTCGGGAAGCTGGATCGGCACCAGCAATGCCTGGAACAGCTCCGGCAACTGGACCGACGGCTTCGGCCACCACGGCGTGCCGGGCGACGGGACGCGGCCGGCCGGCAACGACACGGCCAACTTCAGCGGATCGAGTTCCGTCACCACGATCAACCTCAGCCCGACCAATCCCACCCTGTCCGCCTTGAGCTTCAGCAATTCCAACTACACGCTCAGCAGCGGCAGCGTCACCTTGTACAACGGTTCTGGCTCGGCGACGATTGCCGTGCTCAGCGGCACATCGACATTCAACGCCACGACGACGCTGAACCTCGCCGGCAGCACGACGGTCAATCCTTCAGCCGGCGCGCAGTTGACGATCAATGGGGCAATTGCAGGCGGAAACCCCATCACGCTGGATGGTCCTGGCACGCTCGTGTTGGGCGGCAGCAGCCAGTTCGGCGGCGGCCTAATCGTGGACAACGGCACCTTGATCGTGGCCAATGTCGCGGCGCTTGCCGACGGTTTGAGCTTGACCGTCGGCAGCACTGCGGCGTTTCCCGCTCCGCTGGCGTCCGACGTCGCGCTGTCCGCCTCGGCGTCGTCGGTTTCGCCGGTGCCCGAACCGGGGACCTTGGCGCTGTTTGTGGTGGGCGGGTTTGTTTCCGCGATGGCGGTGCGGAGGTTGAAGCATCGAACAGCAAAGTGAACTCTCGGGAAACCCCGCTGCCAGTCCAAGGCACGGCGATGGACGGCCAGCCGCTGGCCTAGTCGAAGTATGTGGGCAAGGTCGTCTTGAATCGACTTCTAGGCGACACAAAGGGTCTGCGCGGCGGCCGGTCAGCCCTTGACAGACGTTCGGGGGGATGATATACCGAATGCAGTTACATAACGCGCGAAATTGGGGCCAGGAGTGGTGTTATGAAAAAACGGGCTTTTACTCTCGTTGAGCTTCTTGTCGTCATTGCGATCATCGGGATTTTGATTGGGCTTTTGCTTCCCGCGATCAACGCTGCGCGTGAAGCCGGCCGCCGGCGCAGTGCCAGAATAATCTCCACCAGTGGTCGTTGGCAGTATTGAATTATGAAGCGAGCCGCAATATCTTTCCCGCAGCCTGCACATTCCAGGGTGGAAACCCGACTCCAGGCGGTAATTCGTTTGGCGTTCCGATGGACAACTGGGTGGTTTCCGTTCTGCCATTCGCGGAACACAACGAGATTTATAAGGAGATTAACCACACCCTGCCCATGTCCAACCCGCTCAACGCGACGGCGCGGGGAGCCTTATTCCCGAATTGCTTTGCCCTTCGGACGCGGCCCGCAATCGCCAGCCGTTCAACGGCGCCGACGGCCCGCAGACCGGCGCCTTGGGCAACAATTGGGCGCGCGGCAACTACGCTGCCAACGGCTGTTTGGAATTTCTCGACCGTAGCACACCAGGCGGTACAGGATGGCAAGATCCGCGCCTGCGCGGCATCATGGGTTGCGGCTGCGCGCTGACCGCGCAAAAGATTATCGACGGTCTGTCCCATACGGTCCTGCTGGGAGAAGTCCGTGCCGGACTGACCTCGTATGACCCGCGCGGCGTTTGGGCCTTGGGGGGCGCATCCTCGGGCATTTGGGGCACCGCTGAATTCGTTGGCGACGACTACGGACCAAACTGCTTGGAGTTGTGGGCCGACGACGTCCAGAATTGCCAGCAGATGGCGACTCAGCTTGGCGGGGGTAGCACTAAGACCAGCGCCTGGAGACGAAGCCCTTATCATAGCCGGGATGCCGTGTTCCAGCGACCCCAACGCCAATGGCGGTTGGCCGAATTGGCAGCAGACCATGCGGTCGAGGCACGCCGGCGGAGTCTATCTCTCAATGGCCGACGGCAGCGGTCATTGGTGCAGCGACCTCATCAATTGCACTGGCGGCAAGTACAGTCAAGGCCCACCCGTTGACTTTGAGCCTTCCGTGTGGGACATGATCATGGCGTCCGGGGACGGCAAGAACCCTCCCTCTAACTGGGACCAGTGATTTCCAAACGGCGTTGAAACTTTCAGAAGATTGACGATGATGCATACACGTTCTGTCTCCGCGCACGCCGGTGTCTTAGTCGGCCCCGCGTAGTTCTGCTCGTTTTGACCGGCTGCTCCGGCAGCAACGATCCATTCAGTTATGCGACGGTGTCCGGCAAGGTGACCTACGAGGACGGCTCCATAATCCCCGCTAATAACATTAAGGTATCGTTTGTTTCTGAAAGCCCGCCGGCAGGCAACAAGTACCCGCGGCCGGGATGGGCGCTCGTTGACGAGAAAACCGGGAAATTCGGCTGTCCGACAAGCCATACCCCCTTTGATGGCTTGGTGCGCGGCAAGCACAAAGTGGTGATCACTGTTGCCTCGGGCCCACAGCCGCTGCCTGCGAACCTCGTGCCGCCCGAGTATGCCGACCCCAAGAAAACGCCGCTGGAAGCTGACACGGCAGATCCGAATTCCTTCAATCTCAAAGTACACAAGCCGAAGGCGGACGCTAGCAATTCGGCGGCGCCTGCCTTGCATCGCTAGTCGCGGGCTTTATCGCGCGGGCGTCCGCATGCTGTGCGGCACGCTGACGGAAACGAACTTCGAGCGTGCGCCGAACGGTCAGGTTAGGGCCGTCATCTCGCGCGACTTGGCTGCCGGCGGCGTACGCGGCAGCGAGGACACGGACGTGCTCCAGATTTCCAGCCTCCAAGCCGGTGCCGCCGAACTGGTGGCGTTGCGCATCTACTCGCCACCGCTGGTGTGTATCGGCACCTTCTCGCTGACGGACGCAACCCGCGGCGAGGAACTGATGGCAATGGAAGTCAGCGACTCCTCGGGTATCTGAAACATGGCTTCGCTGGAGCCGCAATCCCGAGGAATACGGCCACCGCCCGGCGGACACGTTCACCGCCGAACAGGTCGGTGAAGTTGTGTCGGGCTTTCATCGTGCGGTCAAGAAGGCGGTGCCCGGCGAATG
Organism: uncultured Planctomycetia bacterium; assembly: GCA_963707295.1. Lineage (GTDB taxonomy): Bacteria > Planctomycetota > Planctomycetia > Pirellulales > Thermoguttaceae > JANXQG01. The sequence continues at coordinate 104,460 of CAVPPL010000012.1, read as the reverse complement.
TCACGACAAGGTGATGGAAGCCTTCGACGAGGCGATGAGCGATATTGCCCGACGCGCGCGGCGGCCTTATCTGAAAGTGAAAGTCCACGAAGCCCCGCTGCCGGACGGCGAGCGAGCCGGCCGCCGCACTGCCGGTGACATCGTCATGCCCAGCGGCAAAAAGGTAAATCAGTTGATGGCGGTGCTCCGAGAGAAGAGGCCGCCGGAGCCGTGGCTGCGCGGGCTAAGCGACAATCAACTTTGGGGCCTCACTCGGCGGATGTGGGACAAACCGTACGCGAGAACCAATCGGCGTTGGCTCAGGGCATTGGACAACGAATGGAACGCCGCGGCGATGGCCGCCGGCCCGACCGAGTCAACTTGCGGATCGACATGAACAAGTGGTGATCGAGAGGAGGATTGCAATGCCGCATTTTCGATTCTCGAGCTTCGACATTGTTTCGACATTCGACATTCGACATTTGGAACAAGCGACGCTATCCGTCTTTGCGAAAACGTTTTGCGCACCACGCACCGTAATCGGTGGTGCTATCGAAGCGGCAGGTTCCATGCCGCAAGTCGTTACCCGGCAACGGTTTACGGCCACAGTCCATTCTGCGCACCATAGGCAAGAAACACGCGAGGCGGTGCGCAAAACGAAATCGAACTTCAGAACAGTGTGTAGATGAACGGCGCCAGCGGCGTGGCGCTGGCGCGGCAAGGATGCCCACCGCGAGCAGGACCAGAACGATCGGCAGCAGCCACCACTTCTTGTTATGCAGCAGGAATTGTCCGAACTCGACAACGAATCCAGGCTGCGGCGCGTCCGCGGCGTGGCGAAAAGCGGCGGTGTCTAGTGCGTGATCATCTTCCAGGTTCGGCTCGTGGTTGCCCATTGTGTTGCACCTTTCTCAATTCAGAACTGACGAAAATACCGCTCGGCCGGCGGCTGCTCGGGCCGGTCGTCCCAATAGCTCTTGGCCTCCGGTTCAAAGCGCCGCGCATTGGATCGCGTCCGCAAATGCGAAACGCGATGCCCAGCGGTGCGAGGACCAGATAATACGTTGCGGCCATGATGAGGCATAGAACTGTTAAACCGATCGGAAACGTGGCATACGCCACGGTCAAGTATACGATGCGCATTATCGGCGGCCAAGTCCAACCGGCCACCGGGACGAGCACTGCCAGCCCCCAGAGCGCGACAACCGGCGCCGTCAAACCGTAGCGGAGAAATGCGGAGATGGCTATCGCCGAAAAGATCCCAAGCCAAATCAGCCCGAACCAGGCCAGCGTGTGACGCGACGGATCGTGGTCGATTTGAATGAGGCTCATGCCTAAGTGAGGTACTGGTGAGACCGAATTATTCAATCAAGCGGAAACTGCGACAAGTAATCGTCCAGGCCGTGCCGCGCGGCGCCGGCTTGCTCTTCCTTCAAAAGCACGAAGTTCTCCAGGACCAGCGCGTCCATTTCGGTGGCCATGAAGCCGCGATAGGCCTCTTCCGGCGTACAGACGATCGGCTCGCCTCGCACGTTGAAGCTGGTGTTGATCAACACGGGGCAACCGGTCGCCGCCTCGAATTCCTTCAACAACTGGTAGAAGCGTCCGTGGCGCACGGGATCGACGGTTTGAATCCGGGCGGAATAGTCAACGTGGGTCACAGCCGGGATGACGGACCGCGCCTCTTGGAGCTTTTCCCAGCCGGCGGCCGTATTCGGCGCATGGTCGCCGCTTTTGGTCCTGCACGGCAGCGGTCAACATCATGTAGGGACTTTCCAGGCCGGGTGCAAGCTCGAAGAACTCGGCGGCCCGTTCCGCCAGCACCACCGGCGCAAACGGCCGAAACGATTCGCGGAATTTGATTTTCCGGTTCATCACCGATTGCATGCGCTCGCTCCGCGCGTCACCGAGGATGCTGCGCGATCCCAAGGCGCAGGGTCCGAATTCCATCCGCCCTTGAAACCAGCCGACCACTTTTTCCGCCGCGAGCAGATCGGCCACGTGCCGGCACAACTCGTCCTCGTCGGTGAAGGCGTGATACTTCGCTCCGCGGGATTGGAGAAAAGCCACAACCTGCTCGTCCGAGAACCGAGGGCCGAGCAGCGATCCTTGCTGAGCGTCGCTTTGCCGCAATGGTCGGGCATTGCCCAGGAGCTGATGCCAAATGAACAAAGCGACTCCCAAAGCGCCGCCGGCATCGCCCGCGGCCGGTTGGATCCAAATCTGCTCGAAGGGGCCTTCGCGGAGGAGTCGGCCGTTGGCGACGCAGTTCAATGCGACCCCGCCCGCCAGGCAGAGGGCCTTCATTCCCGTGCGGTCGTGCAAATGCCGCGCGGCGCGAAGCACAACGTCCTCGGTCACGCGCTGGATAGAGGCCGCCAAATCCATTTCCCGTTGCCCGAGCGGGCTTTCCGGCTTCCGCGGCGGCCCGCCGAAGAGCCGATCGAACCGCCGCAACGTCATTGTCATCCCTTGACAGTAGTTGAAGTAGGACATGTCCAGGCGGAACGATCCGTCAGGTTTCAAGTCGATCAGCTTCTCGCGGATCAGCGGCTCATAGCGCGGCTCGCCGTAGGGGGCAAGACCCATCAGTTTGTATTCACCCGAGTTGACCCGGAAGCCGCAATAGTAGGTGAAGGCAGAATAGAGCAAGCCCAAGGAGTGGGGAAAGCGCATCTCTTGCTCCAGCGCGATGTGGTTGCCGCGGCCGGTGCCCCAGCTTGCGACAGCCCATTCGCCCACGCCGTCCATCGTCAGGATGGCCGCCTCGGCGAAGGGCGACGGGAAAAACGCGCTGGCCGCATGGGATTCATGGTGCTCGGCAAACACGAAGCGCTTGCGATACTGCCCCTGAAGCCCTTTCCGCATCTCGCGCGGCAGGTGGAGTTTTTCACGCAGCCAAACCGGCACGGCCGTGAAGAACGAGCGAAAGCCCGACGGCGCAAACCCGAGGTACGTTTCCAGCAGCCGCTCGAACTTCAAGAGCGGCTTGTCGTAGAAACCCACGTAATCCAGATCGCCCGGATCGAGGCCCGCCGCCTCCAGGCAATAGCGGATGGAATGGACGGGAAAAGCAGAATCGTGTTTCTTGCGAGTGAACCGCTCCTCCTGCGCGGCCGCCGCGATCGCGCCGTCCACCAGCAGCACGGCGGCCGAATCATGGTAGTAGGCGGAAACGCCGAGAATCGCGGTCATGGCGAACGCCCCGTGAGCCGCTGCAAGCAGTCCCTCGTGCGCGTCGAATCGGGATGGCTCCGCAGGACGCTACGATACTGTTCGACCGCCTCGGCCGTGCGGCCGGCTTTCTCCAGCGCGAGGCCAAGATTTTGACCTGCCCCCAGATGATTCGGAGCCAGCTTCAAGGCCGCACGGTACGCGTCCGCCGCCTCGGCAAATTGTCCGCATTTACCCAGCAAGTCACCCAGCAAGCAGCAGGCGTCCACGTTATCGGGCATAGTTGCCACGGCTCGACGGACCTGATCAACAGCCTTCAGGAGATCGCCCATCTTGGAACAGACCCGCGCGATGCCGACGTAGGGTCTCAGGTCGTCGCCCTGCGCCTCGACGGCCTGCCGATATGCATCCAATGCCTCGGGCAGCTTGCCCTCCTTTTCGAGCAAGGCGGCCAGGTTGCAATGGGCGCTGAACAGCAGAGGGTCCGCCTCCGCCGCGCACTGGAACGCCTGCTTGGCTTCAGCCGTCTTATGCGCGTCCAAAAGGATCACTCCCAAGTTATTCTGCGCTTTGGCCATGTGAGGATTCAGCTCCAACGCAAGCCGAAACTGCTCTTCGGCCTCTGCCTTCTTTCCATGCGCGAGCAGCGCGCGACGCGATGGTACAGCACGGTCGCGCGCAAGGACGGGGCGATCTTTTCGGCCTCGTCGAATTGCGCCATCGCGGCGGAGACGTCGCCGGCGGCATTGAAAACTTCGCCGAGGTTGGCGTGCCACTCCGCCATATCCGGAAACCGGGCGAGAAGCCATTGCCATTGTTCGATCGCGCCTTGGCTGTCGGCCCGTGCCTGCAGCAACTTGGCATAGCACTGCCGCAAATCCAGATCGTCGGGATTCGACTGCAATGCACCCTGGTACGTATGGAACGCCTCGTCCAGAGCCGCCGAAGTGCCGTATTGAGATCGCATCCGGTGGACTTCCGCCTGCCGCGCCACTTGTTGCCGGCGATGATCCAGTTGCTGCGTGAAGGGTGGCCGGCTGGTCATCGCTTCCATGTCCCCTTCCATTTGCAATCGGTTCCAAGCGGTGAGCGCGATTCGCCGGCAGCACTCGTCGAAACTGACCGGCTCGGCGACATTGCCGGCTGGTACTGGGGCGGCCTTCTCGCGCACCCGATCGGGAAGCGCGGCGGCCAGTTGCCGGAAGATGGCCGCGGCCAGCAAGTAATTGCCCTCGGGTCGCAAGTGTACGTGCTCATAGAAATAGTCATCGCCGGGAATCGAGCCCTCGGTCCGCATCTTGCCGTCCTTCGAGGAAACAGCCAGCATCTTCTCGAAATCGACGAGACACACGCCTTCCGCGGCCCGCTCGGCTGCTACCTCGCGGATCGTTTGGTTGATGCGGCTGTCGGCCCGAAACCGAAGGGCGTCAAGGTCCCTGGCAAGTACAAATTGCTTGCGGGCGTCCTCAACGTTTCCCATCTTCAACAATGTTCGGGCCAAACAGAAGTGGGCATCGGCAAAGCGGTCATCGGCGCTGATTGCCTGCTGGAATTCGGCGGCCGCCTGCTGGTCCTTCCCTTGAGCGGCGAGTTCCTGCCCGGCGCGGCAGTGGGCGTCACATTCCTCGCGCCGCGCGGTCGCGAGGCCCAGGGCGTGTACTGCGGAAAGCGGAGCGCAGTCCTTGAGATTTACCGCGACGGTGGCCGTCACTACTGCCGCGCCGCCGCGCGGGCCGACGCGCAGATCGCTTCAAGATTCGCGCGAAAACACTTGTAGACCGTTTCCAGGCGCGGATCGTCGGCCGTCACGTCGCGGCCCGTAAATGCCTCCATGCCTTTCCATTCCATCGCCGCGTTGCTCGGGGAACTTTCGCGCCGCAGCATGTTGTGCAGCAAATGGCCGGTGCGCCACGTCCTGGCGAACATGCTGGCGCGGATCATACCGCGGCTCGGCGAATAGCCGGCGAGCACCGTTCCCGGTCCGAACGGCCCAATAACCTCGTTGTTGCCCATGTAAACGATTATTACGTCGGCCTTCTTTGCGGCGCACTGGTCGGCGATGGGAACGATGACGTGGGAATTGATCGCCGTCATGGCCGCGTTGACCACCTCGAACCGCACGCCCGGGTACCGCTCGCGCAGCATGGCCTCCAACATGCGCCCGAAGGAAAACGCCGGCTCCGGCACCCCCATCGTCGCCGATTCGCCGAGAATGAAGATGCGGCACGTGTCTTCGCTCTTGGCAAAGGGAAACTCGCAAACTTGCGGCTCGCGGGCGATAGCGGGCGGAAAAAACTGCCATCCGAAACGCTGGTTGGTAGTCCATGCGCTGCGGCCGGGAACGGGAACGAAAAAGTCGCTTGGATAGCCATATCCGAACAGCCGCAAACTACCTTCCAACAAACACAGAAACAGCACTGGGGCCAACGTGGCGGATAGCAAACGAAAGAGCCACACGCGGCGCCCCGACAAACACAAGAACTGGGCCGCGCCGCGACCTTTTTCAAGTGGCGTCAACGGAGCGTCCGCGCTCTTGTCCTTTGCAGGAGGAGAAGACTCTTGCATCGGCAATTTACGTCGCTTCGACGGCATGAATAAGGCTTCTGGGCGGGGACTTCAACGAAAAACGGCCTGCGGTAGACGTCTGGATGCTTCCGATTCAAATCGACATCGGGCGGGGCGACTTGACGACGCCCGCGGCACTCGACGTACTGTACAGCACGTAATAAATATTGTGTCATCCCGCCAAAGGCAGGACAATAGGGCTTCAAAGATACGTGCCTGGCTCGGCTTGCAGGCGGCATCGCGCTGTTATAGAAGACGGATATTCACGACATCGTGAATTGGAAGTATCCATGAATGACGACCCGTATACCGTTCTCGGCGTTGCTCACGACGCGAGTGCGAAGGGCTCGTTCCGCAATTGACGGATCAACGACGCGGCCTGCGTTCGAGCGGAAGGCCACGGCGAGTTGACGATGGCTCGTCGCGCAATTAGGCTTTAATGTGGTCGCGGGCAGGTCCCCCGATTGCGGCACCCCGCCGTGATGGACCGCCGCAAGAAGCGGCCGCCGACGGCAACCTTTCTCCTGACCGTCTGGGGGTCGCACAGCGGTCTTCGGCAGTTTCTAGGCTCCTTTTCTCTCATGGTGAGGCTCGATGGCAATGACTTTACGAAGAATTCTCGTCCTGGTCTTGGTTCTGGTGGTCATCGCGATCGGCGCTGCCGTCTGGTGGACCGGGCTGCTGACCACGAGGTATACGGCCAAGGCGTGTCTTGTCATCGCGCCGCTTGAGCCAACGACACTCTCTCGACCGGGCGATAAGGTCGACCGGGAGGAATTTGCGATCTTCCGCAATAACCAGGCGGCGTTATTCAAGGAGCGGTTCGTGCTCCAGGCGGCGCTCCGCAACAACAAGATGAAGAACCTGCCGAGCATCGTGCGCGAGGACGCACGGCACAATGCGATCCAGTGGCTGACGTCCGTCGTGCAGGTCAGCCAGGAAAAGAACTCAGGCGTGATGTATGTTTCGGCCACCTTGCGCGACCCGAACGAAGCGGCGGCCATTGTTAACGCGGTTGTCGAAGCCTACATGGATGAGGTCGTAAACGTGGACCGGCAGAAGCGACGCAGCCGGTTCGAAATGCTGTCAAGCATTTCAGCACAAATGGATGACGACGTCCGGCGGAAACGCGAGCAGTTGAAACGCGAACTGGAGACAATCGGTGCAGGCGACGATCAGACCGGCGGCCTGCGAGCACAGATGGCCGTGAGCATCTATGCCGAATACCAGCGACAGCTCCAGGCATTGAAGTTCGATAGAAACGCACTTCAAGGGCAACTTGAGGCAGCGACGGAGGCGCTGAAGGTCTTGAACGACGTGAACGAAGACAAGATCTCTGAACTCGAGATCTCCGGATTGCTCTACAGCATCCCAGGTTACCGCGAGTTGTTCACTCGCAGGGTGTTGCACGACGTAGAGAAGAAGCCGCCGTCCGCCGATCCTAAGGCCCAAACCACGGCGGAACCTGTCAAGGATGACAAGGCCGCCAAAGCGCCGCCGGAAACGGGCGCGGAACATCGCGAGTCTGGTGATGCCGAAAATGAAGCCGTGGTCAAAATCCTCGATGAATTGCACGAGCAGTGCCGCAGGATGCTTGGTGACGCCAAACGCCTTGAGCTTGAGCGGGAAATCTTCCACGTGAAGGCCCGAATCAACATCGCCACGGCGCAAATCGGCGCGTTCGAGAAGGAAGTGGAATCCAAGGCCCGCGACGCGGACGCCGTCGGTAAAACTTCGGTATCAGCACAAATGCAGCGCGCTGATCTGGAAAACATAGAGCGAATCCTCCGCCAAGTGGTCGACGAGCGGGAGCGGCTCAAAGTTGAATTGCAATCCCCGTCGCGCGTTACCGTCGTTGGCGATAGCAATGCACCCGCGGCCGTTCCGGAAAACCCCGATTGACCGCGGCGGCGCTCGGCCGGTCACCGCCCAAAAATCGCGGCCAAAAGTGCCGCGATGAAGAAGAGGATCAACGGCATAGCGGCAAGCAACGCCGCAGTGACGTCTTGGCCGAGGGTCCGGTTGAACGGATCGGCCACCGGCCGCCGCCACTTCCAGGGAACAAAGAGTTGCAGCGATCCCATACCCGGCCGCACCGTGCCCCATTGCCGGATCAACCGTCCGTTGTGCGCAGAAGGCATTGGCTCACCGAGAACCACGGGCGTGCAGGCCCGCACCCGCGACAATTGCCGCGGCGGACGCTTGGCCGGCGACATACCGATCGCGGCGGCAACTTCGAGGGAGGCGGGACGATCTGCATCGGCCAGCTTAAACAGCCTCGCCGGATCGAGGTACGACAAGACCGGCAGCCGCGCCACATCACCGCGGGCACGGACGGCCGCATACCGCCGCTGCAATTGCTCGCGGTCCCAAAGCACAGGTGGATCGTCGGGCGACAGGCCGCAATCCCAGGCCAACAATTCCAAAAGCAACATATCGCGGCCATAGCAGTCGCTGCGGGGCACCGCGCTGTTATCGCCCTCGGCAGCCGCGGCCGCAAGGTCCGGCGGGCAGTAGCCTTCGGTGCCGTAGGTCCCGCCTTCGGCCACCGTGACCGCGCGATCCTTGCCCGCCGCGTCGGCCACGAAAGCGTCGAAGTCGATCAGATAGAGTGCCGGCTCTCCCGGCCCGGCAGCGGTGTCCACCACAATGTTGTTCGGAGACAAATCGCCATGCACGATCCCCTCCTGCTCAAGCACTGCCAAAGCGGCCAAGAGATCGATGACGCATCGCCACCGCAGTTCCTCGGTGAAGCGGACCGTATTGTCGGCAATGGCATTTTTCAGTTCCAGCCATGTCTTGCCCGGCACTGCTCGGGCCAGGTAGCCGGCAAAATCGAAAGGGCCGTCGGCGGGCGAGTCGGCGTGGCGAGTATCGCCCCAAATCATCGGCGCGGCGGACAAGCCCGGCAGCCAGGTGTGTACGCCCTGCCCGATCAGCCAGGCCGTGCGATCGAGCCGTTTTTGCGTCGGCCGCGTGAAGAACTTCAGATAGGCGACGACCGAGTGATCGTAGCCCAGCAATGGATACGCCTTGCCTTCCGCTCCGGACCGCCACGGCGGCTGGCCGGGGTGGTCGCGGTCGTAGTCCTTGAAGTAATATGTCTCCGAGCCGACCTTCACCAATCGCCCGGCCAGTTCCTTGGCCTGCGTGTTAGTGAGCGTCAGGATTTCGGTCGTGGAAGGCATGGATGTGGATCGTTTAACCCGGAGCCAACGGCGACGGTGCACAAGCACTCCGTCGCCGTTGGCTCCGGGTTAAACAAGATTATGCTACGCTCGCCGGATAACCGCCAGCGTCAGGTTGTCGTCGAATTCCTTCGGGCGATTGCATATTGCGCGGGCAATGAACTCGCGAGCACCGTTGCCAATGCCGGCAGTATCAATGGCATCCAAATCGTCCAAGAGAGCGAACGGCTTCGCGCCGATTCCCCGCCCGACGCCATCGGTCATCAAAGCGCAGAGAAACGAGCCGCCGAGCTTTTCCTGCCGCCAGCAGTCGAACTCGTGGACGTGCGGTTCAACGGGGCCAAGTGCGTGGACCTGCTGGCTTTCCAGGTTGCAGGCGGCGAGAACGCGATCCGCAGATGCGGCGTCCCGCCGCATCAAATCAAGCGGCGAGACGCCGCTTCTACGGTTGCAATCCCGCCACAGCGCGCCCCCGTCACCAAGCATGGCAACATTGAAATGGTCAGCGTCCAACCAAGACAACGTCAACGTCGTCTGCAACAGCCCACCTTTCTTCAAGATGTATTTCCAAGTGGAAAGAAACTGGCCTTCCGGGCAAGAAGCTTCCGGGTCGCGGGTAAACTCGTCGGCAGCTCGGGCGATCGCATCGCCGGCCTCGTTGAAAGCGAGCGTCGCCGCTTCTTTGGACTGCATCTTTCCAGAAGTCTCGACGACGGCGCGAACCGCCACCCAGCACGCCACTGCCGCGGCCCATTCGGAACGATACGAGTTCGTAAGCCCGTCCGCCAGCGCCAATACGAGCCTCGGCTGTCGGCCATCGGCGCTTCCGCCGGCCACCAGGCCAAGGCGTAATCCTGATTCGTACTCTTGTCCTGGGTCAGCGGCCCATAATCGCAATGAATCGAGCCCGAAAACGGCCCCGCGCGGAAGCTGCCCGAACCGACGACCAACTCGCCCCGCTCCGCGAGCCAGGAGCGGCATTCATCGATCACTCGATCCACGTCGGGCGAGCCGGAGGAACGCGGTTCGGCCTCGCCGCTCATGACCTACCCCTGGATAAGCTTGATGTACTTGGCCACGTCCACCGCCCTCGACGCGCCCGAGCTGCCGACCGTGGCGATGAATGTGGCGAGCGCCTGGGCGTTTTCAATATGCACGTAGCAGTCTGGCGACGCAATCTCGCGGAGCGTTCTCTCGTCCGGACTCACGCTGCCGACCGAAACGCCCGCCACGGCGATGACCACCGGGTCGCCGTCGAGATTCAGGCCCTTGATCTCTTCGGCGACCGGCCGCGGCCCGGAGCCGACGTTGTGCTCGCCATCGGAGAAGACGAGCACCAGCGGCAGGGGATGCTCGGCCCGTTCCGGATGCTGTTGCAGCGTTTGCATGTAAGGCCGCAGCCGCATCAGGGCCAGTTCCAGCGCGGCGGTGATATCGGTCTGTCCGCCGCGGCCGTCGATCGAGACCTGATCGGGGTCGATCATGCGGACGGGCGTCATCGCGCAAAGCAGATCGATCGTGGCCTCGTGATCGAAGCGGATGAGAAGGAACTTGAAGTACGAGCGGTCGGGGCCGTCCGGACCGCGCAACTGGCATTCCATGAGCATCTCGCGAATGCCGCGCGTGGCGGCCTGCGCTTTTTCCCCGGCCATCGAGCCGCTATTGTCCGCCAGCACACATACCAACTGCGGCCGCGTCTGACGTGCTACTCTGGACATGTAAGCTCAATCCTTGTCGGGCCGATTCACGTCCGTCGCCTCGAGCGCCGCCTCGCGTACGAAGTCAGTCAGGTCTCGGTAGCCACGGCTCCTGGCGGCGGTTTCCAGGACGGCCTTCTCCATCGCGGTCAGCCGGACTTCGATCTGCTCGCTCCGCATCCCTTGCCTGCCGGGCACCGGCGGCCGCAGGCCCTGCTCCAAGATCAGCGCCACCGCCGCGCACATCGCTTGACGCATGTCGGCGATGCACCCCTCGGCCGTTTTGCCGTTGGCGATCACGTGCGGCAACTCCAGCCCGCGGCCGTACCATTTGCCGTCTTCAAGGTGCAGAACGACCTGGTACTCCGCCGCGATTTTACGGGCGTCCTTGACGATCTTCGCGGAATAAGGGCGGTTAATCGCCTTGATCATCGCTTGAACCTTGGCCTTCATAGTTGGACTCTGTCTTGCTGCATGAGGACGCGGATCGAACGTCCCCTTGTCATAATCGGTGGTTTCACTTGGCGGCGCATCGAGTATAACTTAACGAAGTCCTGTACACAATTGAGTGCGCTCGGATTGCCCCGGATGCCGCGACGGCGACGCGAGCGATATAATTGCCAGCGATTGACGCACCGTAGCGTACCTTCGTATCAGCAAAGCAATACCCTTTCCGATTGAGGAGCCCACGATGAAAACCGCCAGCATCAGAGTCTTCGCCGCCATAACACTTGCCGCCTGCTCCGTCGCCCAGGCCGCTACGGCCAGTGGCATTCCGGACGCCTTGCAGCCCAGCATCGATAACCACGAAATTGCCGGAGCGGTGACGCTCGTGGCCGACAAGGACAAGGTCTTGAGCCTCGACGCCGTCGGCTATTCTGACCTGACGGCCAAGACCCCGATGCGGGCGGACAACCTGTTCGCGATCGCATTGATGACCAAGCCCGTCACGACCACTGCGGTTCTCATGCTCCAGGACGAAGGCAGGCTCTCGGTCGACGATCCGGTTGCGAAGTATGTGCCCGAGCTGGCCAATCTCAAAACGCCTGACGGCAAGCCCGCCAAGCTGACATTGCGGCATCTGCTCACGCACACGTCCGGCATGGGCGAGGCCACCGCGCAGGAGTCGCGCACCGCCCGCACATTGGCCGACTTGATTCCCCACTTCGCCGACAAGCCGCTCCAATTCGAACCGGGCAGCAAGTGGCAATACTGCCAGTCGGGCATCAACACGCTCGGCCGGATCGTCGAAGTCGCCTCCGGCGAGTCGTTCCCTGATTTCCTTCAAAAGCGCCTCTTCGATCCGCTAAAGATGACCGACACGACGTTTTACCCGACGCGCGAGCAACTCGCACGGCGGGCCAAGTTATACAAAGCCGCCGACGGCAAGTTGGAGGAATCAGCCGGCTTTCTCGGCCGTCGCGATCCGACCGCGCACGATCACGTCCCGTTGGCTAACGGCGGCCTCTTCTCCACCGCACGCGACTACGGCCGATTCTGTCGGATGCTGCTAAACAACGGCACGCTGGAGGGAAAACAATATCTCACGCCCGGCGCGGTGAAGTTGATGAACACAATCCAAACGGGCGACTTGAAGACCGGCTTCACTCCCGGCAACGGCTGGTGCCTCGGCTGCTGCGTGGTGCGGCAGCCGCAAGGTGTGACGGCCATGCTCTCGCCCGGCACGTTTGGCCACGGCGGCGCGTTCGGCACGCAGGCATGGATCGACCCGGTGAAGCAGCGGATTTACGTGCTCATGATCCAGCGCACGAACTTGCCGAACTCGGATGCCTCAGACGTGCGGAGGGCATTTCAAGAGGCAGCGGCGAAAGCGTTTCCGTAGGGACCCAGGTTCCGGAGCTGCGCGGGCCATGCGCCGGCCACGACAGCCGATATATTTGGCCTCGCGCATCCCCGTTTGCGCAAAAGGGCGTCTTTCAATCAAGCCGTCACAAGGATTTTCGGCCGTATCGCGACCATACGGCATACGCCACGATGCCCGCCGCGAGCATTGCCACGGCGCCAGACCGTAATCGAGGTCTGACGTGGCGAAGATGTAGCACCAGCCAACCAAGGCAACGAGAGCGGGAAGCGGGTACAACATCATGCGGAAACCCGAGTTGCTGGCTCTCTGGCTGCGGAGCCGCGCTACGGCGGCGATCTGGGCGAGAAACTGCACAAGGATGCGACTCGTGACGAAAACACTGATAACCGCATCCAGCGAAAAGAAACCGGCGCCCATAGCCACTGCTCCCAACACCAGCAACGAGACGTGCGGGAAATCGCCGCGAGGATGCAAGCGGGCGAAGGCCGAGAAGAAGAAGCCGTCCCGCGCCGCGGCATAGGGAATCCGCGAATAGGCCAGCGTCAGCGTGAACACCGAGGCAAACGCCGTCCAGCAGACCAGCACGGTCATCAGGGCGCCCCACCACCGGCCGTGGAGCCGTTCCATGAACTCGGAGGCGATGTACTCCGATTTCAGCGCCTCCCGCCAGGGCACCACGCTGATGATCGAGACGTTCATCAATAAGTAAATCGCCGCCACCGCGAGCACGGAAATCAGGATCGATCGCGGCATGGTCCGCGACGGCGCTCGCACCTCATCGCCGATATAGCAAATGCTGTAGTAGCCCAGATAATCGTACATGGCCCACATCATGGCCGAACCCAGCCCCAGCAAGAACCCCTGTGAGAAACTGAATGCCCCGGGCGGAAAGTCAAAGGCGACGCGGGCGCTGATATGGGGCAGTCCGCAAACCAGCACGACGGCGATGGTAAGAATCACGCCCACCCACAAGGCCACCATGAGTTTCGCCACGGATTCAATCTTGCGGTAGAGGAGCACGACCGTCAATGCGGTCACTCCCACGGCCAGTCCTTCGGCCAGCCATTGCACCTGGCGCGGCGACAACTGCATGAGCCGCGGCGAAAACGGCAACAAGTACTTCACGTAATTGGCGAACCCGATGGTGCCGGAGGCGATTTCCAGCGGACCGGACAGAATGAACTGCCAGATGAAGAGGAAGGGGAGCAGCCGCCCCAACGGCGTCCCCGCATAAGCCACCTTCAAGTATTCGAAAGTGCCGCCGGAGGATGGCACGGCCGAAGCCAACTCGGCCCAGACCATGCCGTCGCAGACCGCCAGCACTGCGCCGAGGATCCAACCTAGCATGGCCTGCGGTCCGCCCATCGTGCTCAATATGAGCGGGATCGTCACGAACGGGCCAATGCCGATCATGTTCGACATGTTCATGGCCGTGGCTTGCAGCAAGCCCAAGCTGCGGTGAAGCTGCCGATTCTCGACGGCGCGGGAGTGCCTTGCATTACCAATCGCGTCCTTCGAGGTCAATCGGGCCCGGTGGAAGCGGATCGCCGCCCAGGGCTAGCTCCATCGCGATGTTCTTCGCCGTAAGCGGAACCGTCCGGCCTGCCGCGTCGCGCATGGTGACGGCTCGCTCGATCCGCCGCCAACGTAGACGAGAGTAAAAGCCCTCCAGTTCCGGCACACAGAACAACAGACCGAATCTGATGTCGCGTCGCTTGGCTTCATCCATTGCGGAGGTCATTAGCCAATGCGACAGCCCGCTGCCGCGCCAGTCCGGCGCCACAGCCAGGCTTTGGATCCCCGCGATGCGGTTCGGCACACCGCCGCACGTGATCCGCCGGTCGATGATTCCAACTTGGCCCACTACTTTGTCGCCATGCCGGCCAATGACCGAAAAGGCCGGCCCGACCCCGTTCCACGCCCGACGGGCCGAGAATGCCGCCGCATCGGCCGGGAAACACTCGCAGAGCAGCCGGCGAATGGCCGCATCCTCTTCCGGGCCGATGCGGTCCTCATCGATGACCTTCAGCGGACTTACGCGCGATTGGGAATCGACCATTGATTGCTGCTCATCTATCCGACCTTCAAGGTCTTGAGATACGCGACGCTCTGCTGCGTGAGTTCCCAGGTTTGCTCGACGAAGTAGTTCTTGACCCCGCCGGCCTTCGCGGCGGTGAAGGTCTTCACCCAATCGATGGTGCCCTGGCCCACCGCAACCTGCGGGCGGCGCCCCCCGCGTCGCCCGTCTGCGCACCTCTTGGCGACGGAGCCGGAACCGGGGCGTTCATGTCCACGTCCTGCAGATGCATCGAGATAGAAGCGGCCGGGGTACTTCAGGAAGTACTCGGCGGCGACGAGGCCGGCCGTGATCGTCGACATCTGGAACTGGAACTTGACCAGCTTCGGATCGAGCAGGTCGAACAACAGGTCGTAGGTCCGCTTGCCGTCGACCATCGAGAGTTCGAAGCCCTCGTTGTGCAGGCCCTGCTGCATGCCGGCCTTCGCCGCCACGGCGGCGATCTTGTTGTATTCGTCGGCCGCCCTTTTCACCTGGTCGAGCGTCGGGTTGTTGCCCCCGTTCCCTTCACCCAGGGTTGCGGTGATCATCTGCGTGATGCCGACTTCCTTCGCCCACTCGATGCTCTTCTCCTGGCTGTTCCGCAGCTCGCCCATGCTGAAGTGAGAACTCTCGGCTTTCATGCCATGATCGGCCAGGATCTTCCTGACTTCTTTCCCGTTCGCGAGCGACGCGAAGTCGCGGCCGTAACCGATCGGCGAACACAGCTCGAGCCTGGTCACGCCGATCTCGGCCATCTGTCTTGGCGAACGCGGGAAAGTCCTTGAGCATCGAACGCAGGGGATAGACCTGGCTTCCGATCGGCAGGCCCAGCGGATTCGCTCCGAGCTCCGCCGCATTCGCGAGCAGGAACCCGGCCGCGCCGGAACAGGCCGCTGCGCTCTTCATGAACTCTCGTCTCGATATCGCAGCCATGAGCATTTCTCCTTTCTACAGTTCCCAGCCCGGGCGATATTCACGCGTCAGGAACCGGTTCGCCTCGGGGATGTTCGTGATCTTCGCGCCGGCGGAATCCCAGAGAAGTCTCCGGCCGCCGAGCCGCAGTGAGATGGAGGCCAGGTTCATGGCGTCGCAGATCGGGCCTGCCAGCCGGAAATCGCCGTAGCTCGCCGGGCCTCCTTTGAAGGCCGCGATCCATGCGGCATTGCGCGCCGACGGGTCGCCGCCCTGCCGACCGCCGCCGCCGCGCTGTCGCGGGGCCGGCTCGGGCAAGTTGTTCGCCGTTCGATAGGCGCGCATTTTCGCTTCGGGAATCAACTGCGGGTTTTCGCCGCGGAAGCCGCCCAGGATCTTCCCCTTGTCGCCGACGAACATCATGCCTTCTTCCGCCAATTCCTTGTTCTCCGCCATGAGCTCCTCGGGCACGGGCGGCTTGATGCCGCCGTCGTACCAGAAGATGTCCAGGGCCGCCCGCTCCCCTTGGGCGCGAATCTCATGCGAATCGTGCAGGCGGCGGGGAACGAGTAGTCGTTCTTGATCCGCCGGCAGATGTCGTCCGAAACCGTGCAGACGTGGCTGGGTGTCGATTCGACGCTGATCGGCGATTCCAGGTCGAGGAGCTGGAAGATCGGCCAGAGGCTGTAATGACCCATGTCGGCGATCGACCCGCCGCCGAACTCATACCAGCCGCGGAAATTGGTGTGCGTGTAGTTGGGGTGATACGGGCGATCCAGCGATGGGCCGAGCCAGAGGGTCCAGTCGAAACCGGCGGGGACAGGAGGTCGTGTCGGTCGGCAGGGTCGGGAACTGGGGCCACATCGGCCGCATCGACCAGTTGTGGATCTCGCGAAGCGTTCCGATGGCGCCGTTCTTGATCATGTCCACGGCCTGTTTCTGACCGGCGCCTTCACTGGCCGGCATGAAGTGCGTGGCGATCTTCTTCGAGCGGGCGGTCTCGATGACGGCCCTGGCCTCCAGCAGGCGATTCGCCAGCGGCTTGTGCACGATCACGTTCATTCCCTTCTTCAGGGCCGCGATCGATATGGTCGCGTGGGTGTGATCCGGCGTCATCACTTTGACCGCGGTCACATCCTTCTCTTTGTCCAGCAGCTCGCGGAAGTCCACGTAGGTGGCACATCCCTTGTAATGCTCCTTGCCGCGCTGCTTCGCGTAGTAGGTTTCCACGATCTCCTTGCCGACATCGCGGCCGCCGGGCACGTGGTTGGAGCCTTCTCTCCAGGTCGGGTTCTCGATGAGCCGCCGGATTCCGTCCCGGATCTCGTTCTTGCCCCATTCCAGGTAATTGACCCCGTCCTTCTCGACGTCGCAGACGGCGACGATCTGCACGTCCGGGCTGGCGAGGATTCCGCCGATTTCCCGGATCGCCTGGGTCCCGAAGCCGATGCAGGCCAGGGTGATCTTCTCGCTGGGCGCGACAAATCCCGCCCCGCCCAGCACGTGTCGCGGCACGATGGTGAAGGCGGTGGCGGCCGCGCCGCCCGTCAGAATGAATTTGCGCCGCGATAGGCTCCCTGGAGTAGACGGGCTATCGGCAGCGTTTGTGCGCTCGGGTAGGAAATCGTTTGTGTCCATAGCGGTCCTCCGACTGTGTTTGGGTACGGCCACCATTGTAATCATGCCGCCGCGCTATCGACACTCACGTGTCCATGCGATCAAGCAACCGGTTCGCGGATCCAGGCATCGGAGCGCTATTCCTTCTCCAACTCATCCGCGGCACGGTCCACGCTGGCCGCATAATCATTTAGGGCCTGTGCCGCGCGGCCGATTTCCCTTTCGGCTTCTTCATATCGTTTCTCCTCGATCCCCTCACGTATGCCCGGCAGGGTCTTGGCCCGGTAACCCGTATAAAATCCGGGTGCATAAATCAGGTGTTTGAACCACGGCCGGCGGGGAAGGCCGGCGGAACTGGTGAGACAGCGTTCCGTCTGGATGAGACGCGCATTCAGAGCCGCCAGATTCTCACGGCTTGCCGCGTCGTCCTTCCTGGCGAATGAGTTGATCGCTTGGGAGTACCGCTTCGCGCTCTTGTCGAGCGCAGAAAGTGCGTTGTCCAAAGGGGCAAAATTGAGAAAAGGGGGCACCGCAAGTCTGGGCGGCGGCAGCAGCGGGCGCCGCGGGTCGCTGGCGGCGTCGTAAAGATGCTGATCGATCGCCTCGTTGCGATCGCGGATTTCCTCCTGCTTGTCAGACAGCAGCTTCTTGACCTCGGCAACGTATCGGTGCATCGTGTCGGCGAAATCGGTGAAGTCGTAAGGCAGCACGTCGGCGTCGGCAAAGCGCATCAGAGTCGTTCCTGCCGTCTGCGCCAACGCCCGGCCGTAGATGAATTCGGTGTCCGAAAAGTGCGTGTACCAGTAAAAATCGTCGTACACGGAGTGGTAGACGCCGCCCCGGTCTTCATCTTCGAAAGAGATATTGAGCGATGCAATCCCGATGTGGTCGATAAAGGCGGTGTAGTCGCTCCCCGAACCCATCGCGCCGATGCGGAGGTCCGCCCGCGCGCGGACGTTTTTGATCACATCGGCGCTAGTCGATGTAAGAAGTCTGGCCTTCAGGCGGTCCGCAACGGAAATGTTTTTCTCTGGATCGATGATGTCTCGAGCCACGCCGTTCACGAATTTCTCAAGGGAATGACTTCCCTCGACATTGAGAAAACCCCGGCCGTTGCCGTCGGAATTGACGTACAGCGCGGCGTGAGCGGCCAGTTCGTCGGCGTGATCTTCGCACCATTCCGTCGACCCGAGAAGGCCCGGCTCTTCGCCGTCCCAGGCGCAGAAGATGATCGTGCGCTTGGGCTTCCATCCCCGCTTGAGCAACTCGGAGAGGGCGCGGGCTTCTTCAAGCAGAGCAATCTGTCCCGAAATAGGGTCTTCAGCGCCGTTGACCCAGGCGTCGTGGTGGTTGCCGCGAATGATCCACTGGTCCGGCGATTGCGCGCCCGGGACCTTGGCGATGATATCGCGAATCGGCTTGATATCCCAATTCGACTCGACCTTGAGATGGACTTTTGCGGGACCGGGCCCAACGTGGTAAGTGATCGGCAGGCTGCCACGGAAGTCCTCAGGGGCAACACGGCCCTTCAACTCGGACAGCAGCGGTTTGGCGTCGCCATACGAGATGGGAAGAACGGGAATCTTGGTGATCGTCGGCGCATCCTTGACGGAAAGGCGCTTCACGTCGCCCCTGGCGGCGACGCCCGGCGTAAGCGGGTCGCCGGGATAGAGCGGCATGTCCGCGACACTGCCGCGCTGCACGCCGCTGTCGTTGCGCATGGGACCCTTGGGAAAAACGTCCTCCTCGAAATAACCGTCCTCGTGCGGGTCGGAATAGATGATGCATCCCACCGCGCCATGCTCCGCGGCAACCTTCGGTTTGATTCCCCGCCACGACTTGCCGTAGCGGGCGATGACGATCGCCCCTTTAACCGAGACGCCGAGGCGGTCGAGGGTCTCATAGTCCTTGGGCACGCCGAAGTTGACGTAAACAAGCGGCGCGGTGACGTCTCCATCAATTGAATAAGCGTTGTAAGTCGGGAGCTGCTCGAACTGCTGGTCCGAAGTCGGATCGCTGGCGACCACCGGCTCCTGAAGTTTCGCGACATAGCGGATCGGCTCGACGAGTTCGACAACGCGCGTCTTTGGCGTCGGAAAAAGCACGTCATATTGTTCAATATGCGCATCGAAGCCCCACGACTTGAATCGGGCAAGAATCCACTCTGCGTTGTCCTTGTCATAGGGTGAGCCGACATGGTGCGGGCGGGCGCTGAGCCGCTGCATGGTGTCTCGCATGATCTGTGGGCTTGGAATGGCGCGGAATTTCTCTTCCCAATCGCGCTCTGTTTTCGAAGAAATGGGCGTGAAGCCGTAGAGGGCTTCGTCGTCCGCCGACTGCGCACGCGATGCAAGCGCGATGACAATCAATGCCGCTATCACGAATGCTCGGCTCATCAGGTGCTCCTATACTGGGTTTCTCATGCTAGATTGTTGAATGGTCAAGAACAGTGATTCCGGCGCGGTTTCCGCGTTGTCTGGAGATCGAAAACCATGCCAATCGGCGTGCCGATTAACGACTTACGTGCGCATTCTATCTGCTCCGGATCGCATCGTCGAGGATCGTGACGCCGTTCGAACTGTGGAAGCTCTATAGCGACAATTACTTTTCCGGTCTGACGACAATTAGAATTCCCGGTTGAGGCCAGTTGAGGCTGGTCAGATAGACTGTTGCAAGTCTCCGTAGGAGGGGGACTTGCAATGGTCACGGATGAGCAGGTGAAGCGGTTGTGGCAGGTGTTGTCGTCAGGGAAGACTCTGGTTCAGTCGGCAGACAAGGCGAGCATGGACGAGAAGACGGCGAGGAAGTATAGGCGGCTGGGTCGGCTTCCCAGCGAAGTTGTGCCGGATCGCTCGTGGCGGACACGGGCAGACCTGTTTGCCGAGGTGTGGCCGGAAGTGCATGCGCAACTGCACGAGGCGCCTGGCCTGGAGGCCAAGACGCTGTTTGGAGCGCTGCAGATCAAATACCCGGGGAAGTTCGACGAAACGCAGTTGCGCAGCTTTCAGCGTGGCGTGAAACGTTGGCGAGCGACGGCCGGCCCGGCGAAGGAGGTGTTCTTCAGCCAAGTGCATCATCCGGGACGGTTGTGTGCGTCGGATTTCACCCACATGGAAAGCCTGGCCGTGATCATTGGCGGGCAGTCGTTCGACCATCTGCTTTACCACTTCGTGCTGACGTACTCGAACTGGGAGTCGGTGACGGTCTGTTTTTCCGAGAGTTTCGAGAAGCCTCGGCGAAGGACTTCAAGACGCCCTGTGGGAATTGGGCGGCGTGCCCGAACGACACCGCACGGATCGGATGAGCCTGGCGGTCAACAACGGATCGGACATGAAGGAGTTCACCGCGAGGTACAAGGGACTGTTGGGCTACTACGGGATGGAGATGGAGAAGATCCAGCCCCGGGAACCGAACGAGAACGGAGATGTCGAACAATCGCATCGGCGTTTCAAGGAAGCGGTGGAGCAGGCCCTGTTATTGCGTGGCAACCGGGACTTCGAGAGCCGTGAAGCCTATGGACGATTCTTGAAAGAGCTGGTGGCGGTTCGCAATGCGGGCCGTCGCAAGCGGCTGGACGAAGAGTTGCCTGGCCTTCGGCCTCTGCCGGATCGGCGACGGGAGAGCTGCAAGCGAATCCCGGTACGCGTGGATACGGGGAGTTTGGTCCATGTAGACCGAAATGTTTATTCGGTTCCCAGCCGCTTGATTGGCGAGCGGGTCGAGGTGCGATTGTACGTGGAGCATGTCGAGGTCTGGTACGCCCAGAAGGAGATGGAGCGCTTTCCGCGTTTGCGCGGGCGGAACAAACACGCCATCAACTACCGGCACATTATCGACTGGTTGGTGCGAAAACCGGGGGCTTTTGAGAACTACGTTTACCGGGAAGAGCTGTTTCCCACGAGCCGCTTTCGCATGGCCTTCGACGCCTTGCGGGAAGCGCAGCCCAAGCGCGGTCACAAGGAGTATTTGCAGATTCTCTATCTGGCGGCAGGCCACGGCGAGACGGCCGTGGACGAGGCGTTGCGAACGCTTCTAAACAGCGGCCAGCCCGCGACCCGGGCCGCGGTCGAAACGTTGGTCCAGCGGGCCGAGGAAGTTCCGGCGGTCACCGAAGTGACCGTCGAAGTAGTGGACTTGTCGGATTTCGATGACTTGTTCTTGCACAAGGAGGTGTGGGATGGGTGCGAAGGGGGATTTGAAAGAGAAGTTGGCGGCTTGCTTGCGGGAACTGCACTTGCCGACGTTTCGGGAGTGTTTTGAGGAACTGGCCCGACGGGCATTACAGGAGACGGCCAGCTACGAGCAGTACCTGTTGGAACTGGCCGAGCGGGAATGCCAGGGCCGCTTGGCAAAGCGGACCGAGCGGCTGCTGCGGGATTCCCGTTTGCCGCTGGAGAAGGATCTGGCGAGCTTCGACCTGGCGCGGTTGCCGGCGAAGGTCTCTCGCCAAGTGCGGACGCTCATGGAAGGCTCGTTCGTGGACCGCCGCGAGAACCTGTTGTTGTTCGGCAAGACCGGATCGGGAAAGACGCACCTGTTATCGGCGATCGCCCAGGAATTGGTTCGCAACGGACGGAAGGTGGTCTCATGGTCGTGTGCCCTGCTGGTTCAGGAACTGTTGGCGGCCAAACGGGATCTGAAGCTCAACCGGGTGCTAAAGCAGATGTCGAAGTGCGAGGTGCTCTTGATCGACGACATCGGCTACGTGCAGCAGAGCCGGGAGGAGATGGAGGTGCTGTTCACCTTGTTGGCGGAACGCTACGAGCGCGGCACGGTGATGCTGACCAGCAACCTGCCGTTCTCGAAGTGGGAGACGATCTTCAAGGATCCGATGACGACAGCGGCGGCAATCGACCGCCTGGTGCATCACAGCGTGATCTTGGAGTTGAACATCCCGAGCTACCGGTTGGACGAGGCCAAGCGAACCAAGCCGCCCGACGCGGCCTGAGATTGGCGAGGGCCACCCGCGGCGGCGTGCGGCCCCCCCTTTTGTTTCGCTCCGCTGCGCTGCGCTTCACAAAAGGGGGGGCCGCACGCCTCTGGTTCTCAACCGGGAATTCTAATTGTCGTTCAAGGGGAAGAGTAATTGTCGCCGAAAGGGAAGCTGAACCGAGGCTGGTAGTTCGCTGCTTCCACTCCGGCCAAAGCGATGGCCGAATCCCAATTCTCACGGCCTACGCAAGTTGCTTCTGCGGATTGACCACGTGTACTGGATCCCCACAACCAACGGCCGCCGCCAGCCGCTAGACGTTGCCCGCAACTCAGTGCGAAACACCCGACACCGTTGGGCGAAATGGACTAAAGTCGACTCGGTCGATGTGACCGAGGCTACATCGGTCGCGCGGTTACGTGCTACTCGATGTTGCGCAGAGCGTCAGGGTCGTGGTCCCGTCTGGGGTCTTAGTCGGGACAATCTTCTCTTGGATGCGGGTCAATCGCTGAATCCCTCCTTCGACGCGAGCCATTTTGACGGCATCCGTTTGCAAGTCACAGAACCATTTTTCAAGAGCCTGCCGTGTCTCAGCGGCCATTGCCAAGACATGAACATTCAAGACATTGGCACTTGGATCAACTGAGAAGTGGATGATTGCGCCAATCGTTTCCGGGTCAACGTAGCTGAAGTGGGAATAAGACGTGTGATGTTTCTTGCCCTTGTTCACAGGCGTTGTACTGCCCGCGTGCAAGAGTGCGTTGCGCATCTGAAATCAATCGCGCCCGAAACGGTGCTGGTGGGCGGCAGGTACCGTTGGCACCAACCGACGTAACGATCCCCGACCTCGGCGTCTGGATCTGACTCAAGGGAGGCGCAGAACGTCGGGAATCGCCAAGAGTAGATGTAGGAGTGCCCAATAGCACTTAGCATTTTCGCAGCGCTGCATTTCACCGGTATAGAGGACGAAATCGCTTCTGAGTTGGTCAACACTTCTCATCTCGCTCGCTCCTTGCCGTCGGCATTACTTGCCCCTTCCAACCTATCATCCATCTGCTACGTGTCAACCTGGCGTGGCTGAGGGCAACCGGTCAGGAACCGGCCATCGGACGATGTGACCGACACCGAAATGAAATTCCACGTCGGGGAGCCGAGGTGATCCGGGCCGTGTTCATCTTTGGATTGGCAGATTAGACTGATTCTGGCTAAACTTACAGTTCAGCGGCCGCTTTGTCCGCAGGCAATTGCTTGCACGTTTGGGCTGTCGCTGAGGTGTGCGCGGACGACCACCTTCCCAACGAATAATCGACTGCCCCAACGGTCTTTGCGGAAACTTGGTCCTTGAAGCAGATTGGCGGTGTTGCTATGAGACTTTACTGTCCCGATCTCCAGCACATTGAAGTAATTCGCAAGGCACTCTGGACGAGATCGGAGCGCGGTCGCGCGGCCGTTATGGTCGGCAGCGGGATGAGCCGGAATGCGGAGTCAACCCTTCCCGGCCGAAATCTGATGCCGACATGGCGCGACCTGATCTTGACCTTGATTGGCCGCTTGTATCCGGATACTCCCGAGAACAAGGTTCGCCGCGAACGATTAAAAAATCAGGCTGACGCCACTAGCACGGCGATGCGATTGGCGGACGAGTTTGTAGCAGCGCATGGCCGCCCCGCGCTGGATGACTTGATTCTCGAAATGGTTCCAGACTCGGATGTTGAACCCGGCGAGCTCCATCGGCTGTTGCTTGAATTGCCGTGGGCTGATTTGCTTACGACAAACTACGACACTCTGCTCGAACGTGCAGCGGCCAGCGTCGTGGCCCAGCGGTATTGCCTTGTTCAGGCACCGGAAGAGATCTTCAATGCGTCTCGACCGCGAATAGTCAAGCTTCACGGGTCCTTTCCATCAACCCGGCCATTCATCCTGACTGAGGAGGACTTTCGGACGTACCTGCGACGATTTGCACCGTACGTCAATCTTGCTCAGCAGGTAATTATGGAAAGCGTTCTTTGCCTTGTCGGTTTTTCCGGTGACGATCCAAACTTTCTCCATTGGACTGGCTGGGTTCGCGACAATCTGGCCGAGTACGCGCCGACAATCTATTTGTGTGGCCTCCTCGACCTTTCCGACTCGCAGCGTCGCTTACTACACAAGCGAAACGTTACTCCTATTGATTTGACGCCGTTGTTTCCAATTAAAGACACCCCAGACGTACCGACTCGGCACTATTCAGCATTGAAATGGTTTCTACTGAGCCTGCGTAATGGACGGCCGTACCGATGGCAGCATTGGCCAACGTCACCGAGTACCGGCAACGCGCCAACTTCGCGTCTGCCCCAATTAGTACCGTCGTCGAACCGAAAACACGCCACGAACTGAGTGTTGGCACTTGCATGAAAAGACTTCCGAAACTCCGCTGACGATGTTGTGCAACGAAGTTGAGACATGGAAACATAACCGGAACGTCTATCCCGGGTTGCTTATCGCGTCGGACTCCATGAGAGAACGAATCTGGGACAATACTCGCGGCTGGATTGGCACCTATCTTCAGGAGCGAGCCAATCTACAGGTTCAGCAGGAACTTGAACTGTTGTTCGAACTCAATTGGCGGCTTGAAACGGCACTGATTCCAATTTGGGATTTTCTAATCCCAGCCTATAGCCATGTTCTGGAGGCAATCAACCCATTTCCACAGTTCATCACGGACCTTTCCTCCGCAACTGTCGTGCTGAAGGATGACTCGGCGCTAGAGGCCGACTGGGCCTCGATCCGACAACAATGGCTGACCCTATCGTTCGCGATATTGCATATTACAGGGAAGAACGTAGGAATGACGCCTTCGAAACGCACTATGCGCGACTGACCTGTATAGGCGACCTAGACACGGACGCTCGCGCACGATTGTGCTACGAGCGATGCCTGTTCGCGTTGGGCGACATGGACGATAAAGCCGTAGATCAAGCGCTTAGACAATGGCCAGATAGAACTCGCGACGGGTTCTGGGGAGTACGGAAGGCAGTTGTCTTTGCGGAACTCGGCTGCACTGATGAGGCGTTAGAAATCGCCGAGGTCGCGCTCGCGAAGATACGAAAAGGGCTCTCAGGCGTTCCAGATCATGATCATATTCCCGTATTGTCGCGAGAAGGCTGGGCGGTGAGAGTCGCAAACTTGCTGCGAATGGCACGGCGACTTCATCGCGGAGCGACAGAACACGACGTGCATGCCGAGCAAAATCGGCGGAACGATCCACTCAAGCAAGGTGAGTGTGCGCAACAGGATATTGAAGAGTATTTTGATGCTCGGCTTGCATACCCAAGCCCCGAGCCGACGCCGCAAGGCAAAATTCGGCCTGCCTTCGAGCCCGGGGCCTACTCAAGAACATTCCATTCCAGTGACGGAACGGAAACGTCGCTTCTCCTCGCATATCAGTTCGTCCGGATGGTTGAAGAAGCCGCGCTACCATTAAGGGTTGGTAATATCACATCTAGCGAAGGCAGCTACAAACGTGCTGCCTACTGGTTTAGCGAATTCGATTCCGTTCGCACGCATAGCATAATGGCACGACTTGGTGACAAGGAGCTTATCGACAACTACCTGAGTCGGCATCGCATTGCTTCTCTAGCGTTCGAAACTGTCGCAAGGCTCAAGGCTAGCGCCGTTCACGCAATCGAACAGTCCGTTCCACAATTGCCAAGGTCGCCACGTCCCGCTGACGATCGCGAGCAGCGTGCGTGGAATCGGCTTAGCGCGGCCCTGCAGATTCTTTCCCGCGTAATTACGAGAGAGTCGGCTGAGGGACTCAGGTCGCTGTGGCAGCTAGCTTGCTGCGTCTACAAAGAACCGGCAATTCGCGCGAATCTTAGTCTTCATGATGAAGTGGCGTTCCTTTTCTCGAATCTGATAGATGCAACCGGTGCCTCACAGTTGGCTGAGCAACTGCCAACATTGTTTCGATTGCCCATCGGTGGTGACGAGGATTTCCCGGTCGCTCTTTTAGGTAGGTGGCCCGACCCTGCGGCGATGGCCGCGGACGAGGTGCAGCAATTGGCACATAAGCGAACGAGCAATTGGCGCGAGATCGCGAGCAATTGCTTCCGATCGGCACGTGGTAGCTCACCCGAAGTCAGGAGGCGAGCCATTGGTCGCCTGGTGTGGTTAAGTGAAGTCGGAGCCCTTACGGAATCGGAAAGCCGGAAACTCGGCCAAGTTTTTTGGGAAACCGCGCTTGCGAAGTTGACGCTTCCAATTGAGGCTTGGGGCGTCCCTGCGCCGTGGTGGTCGCTACAGTTACCTGCTCCAAAAGGTGTTAATCCGGCTAACCGAGTCGCCGAGTTCATTCTATCGAATCCTGTAGGTGCGTTTCCATTGCCACACTGCTATTTAGACTTGGTTTGTTTCGTAACTGAACCGCTGGATGGCCCTCCACGGCTGCGCCAACGAAAGTATGTATCATGGCAGCGGACGCAAATGAAGACATTGCTGCAAATAGCGGTGGACTACTGGGACAAGTTCGGGCCCAAAGTAGAGAGCGCGCGAACCCGGGATGTTTGGGGCGCTTTCCAAGCCCCTTCCACAGATCAATTTCTCCACAGTTTTTTGCGACTAATGCGGAGCGTGATCGTCCCTAGGATGCCGCGTGACCGCTCATCCGTGACCGCGTTGGCCGCACTGTTCGATAAAATCTGCTCAGCCGGGGTTCCGGTCGGGGCTGTACTGCCCGCGACGTTGTTTCTCAATCGCGAATCAGTTGACGAAGTGTCCTCAAAGCTACGACGAGAACTCACCAACCCGGCGCCAGAATCCTATCCCTCGGCGATCGAGGGACTCATCTACTGGGCAAGCCATTCTGGCACGACCTCGGCGCGTTGCCGGAAGCGGCTGCCGAAAGTTCCGAGCGACCTTCTTCGTGAGATTAGCATGTCAATAGCGCATCGGCGGTTAGAATCGCTTGAGGCATCGCTGCAGTGCGCTTACTGCCTCGTTCGCGACTCGTATCCGAGCTTAGAACGCGGTTTCATGAACGATTTGTTTACTGGGCTCGACTACCTCTTAACGGAAACAGAATACCGGCAATCGCGCGAGTGGGGATCACGCTTCCAGTACGAACGAATCCCCGGCGTACGTATGCACGCCGCCCAACTCGCCAAGTGCCTTTCCGACGCCGGTTGTGGGGAGCACCAAGTCATTCAACGATGGATGGACGCGATAGCCGCTGACCCCTTGCCAGAAATTCGGGGACTATTGTCGATTGCGCTGTCGGAGTGAGATCGGCCGTCGCTCACTCACAGCGCGTCGGTTTGACACACGAATGGCACTAGCTTAAGGATCCGGATATCCGTTTCGCCATTGGCGGCCAGTGAGCATTGACCGTCGCATGGCTCCATCGCGTGGCGTTGCTGCGCATTCAGCGTGCGTGAAGGTGCCGTTGGTCGAGAAGTGACCATGCCATTGCGCATTGCGACGTGGTTGCGTCGGCAGAAACCGAGCAAACAGTTAGTTGATGGTAATAAATGTATAATCCTGCGCACTAGTACCATTTGGATCGGTGTTGCGGCAGCTTGGCAATGTGTCGAGGTTGCGTTAGTCTAGCAGCGGGCTTCGGGCGTCGTTTGCGTGCCCGCGGTTCCCAGCGTCCTGGGCGGTCGCCTACGCGGTGGTACGCAATGGTGATCAGCATTGCATTGATCAACGATCCGCGCTCCTCGGGCCGGGCGGCTTCAATCTTCGGAGCGAAGGCAGTCACGGCTTGCTTGGCTCCTTTGAAACTCACCTCGCGAGGTTCGATATCGTTCTCGTTGGCGGCAACGGCCATGGCCGTACGAAGCAAGTTGTACGCCAGGAGATGAGTCCAGATTTCTTTGTGAATCATGTTGGGCGTTTTGCAACGCAGGATGTCCATTTTCATCGTACACTTGATCGATCGGATATCGACTTCTCCTTCCCAGCGGTGCTCATACAAAGCGCCGATCTGCTGGCCATCGATTGACGATGTGAGAATCGTGGTTATGACTTTGAATTGCTGGGCGCGATTGTTTCTTGTCGCGAGCATCCACTGTCACCTGACGCATCAAAAGTTGCTTGGGGTAGGTCCGGTATTTTTCTCCCTTCATTCCGTGTGGCTTGTTGGGACGCTGCCAAACGAGTATATCGCCATCAGGTCTGCTTTCTGCCGTCCTGGCTTCCCACCCGCGCAAAATGAGCATGAGCAACCAAGTCGATGCCTCGATTGCACAATTCGCATGCGATGAAGTAATCGTCGAACAAGGCGTCGGCAAGCACCACATCACCCGGTTTGAGCGAGTCATACATGCGTCGGAAGAGAGTCTTTTCACCCGTGCCCTTGCCGGCGTATGGCGCGATAGTCAAATCATGGCAAGCACCGGTCGCCAGGGAGAGCAGCACTGTGATTCGTGCCAGAGGAAAGCCGAGCCCCGGCTTATGATTGGGCGGCTGCGGATACATAGCTTGGTTCTCGGGTGTGTCCGGCATCGAGACACTCGATCCGTCGAGGATGAACACCGAGCGGCCGTTCCATTTCCATCGGTCATCAACGCTTGCGTGCAACTCTTCCGCGGTCCGCCTTGCCAACGTGGAGAGAACACTGGTGGGAATACGACTTCGTGCGTTGCAGTAGCTGGCCGTATTGGGCGAGCACACCGTGATGCCGTTGGCTGCGCGCTGTGCAATGATTCGCGACACGGTGTCGCGGCAACTGTGGTCTTCGCTGAGGACCTGACTCAAGAAGCCCCAGATCGTCGTCACGGGGCTGAACACTCGGTCCCGATACGTCACTCCATGTTCGTTGAGCACCTCCTGGATGCTGGCCTCCGTCAAGATGTCCACGAAAGGCAGCCCTTCATTGCGCAAAGCGGGCGCGTACCGCATCGAGGCTCGACATGAAACCGCCTGCTGGGTGACGGCGATTCCAGCCGCATGATTAGAACCCAATGCGGCACGAGACCTCTTCCCGGGCGGCAATGCCCGGATGTACTTCCATGCCCTCGGTCGAAGTGGCCGTCTCGCCTGAATGTGCTACGCTGATCGGTGACCAGCTGTCAGTATTTATACGTATGTATAGATGTGATATGTTCGGTCACTTCGACAAATACGGACAACCAAGGCTTGCGTCGATGGAAGTTGTGGGCGTGTGTCATGCTGTATCGCGCCTCAGGCCCACGCATCTTGGCTGGGCAAGCCGTTGCTCAATCGCTGAGTTTTAAGATAAGCGATCCCGTGAAGTGACAAATGAGGCCGTCACCGAGAAATTCGCCTAAGCTAGTGCCATTCGTTTGACACACCGACGGGGGCATGGCCCGTGGCCGCACGGCCGGCACGGAGAGAGGCAGCCAACCCGCAGCAGGCAACGCTGCCGAATTTGCCCTCGCCGCGCGGCTGCGCTGATAATCTCACCCACCCGTTTTCGACCATCCTAAAGCCGCGCGGCAGGCGAATTCCCCAACCCCTTATTCAGCAAGACTTTACGGCGACGCCCGCCTTCCTGCCCAACCATGCGGAGGGTGTTCTGCGCAATCATACGCCGTCGCCGGAAACCGTTGCCGCACAAGGGTTTAGGGATGTTTTGCACCATAATCACCTAACAAGTGTTGACAAAATCTATTAATAGTGTATACTGGCGGGAACGAAGTGAGCAGTGGGTCGTGGGCAGAGGGAAGGGATGAAGGATGAGACCTAAGCCTTCTACCCCTCGCCTACCACGAAAAACCCCGGAAAGCAGGCGGAATTCGCCACCTTACAAACCATGAGAAATATTCCTTCGACGACTACCCCCATATCCATTACGTGGAACGCTAATTATCACTTATTAACACTAATCTGAGTGGATTAGTGTTGATTAGCGGCGATTAGTGTTCCCTTTTGCCTGAGCAAGGGTCAAACATGCCGAAACCGTCTCAAATCGTCTCAAATCGTCTCATACATTGATTTTCCCGCGGAAACTCGGGGGTCGTGAAGGAGCTTGCGCAGTCTCAGATAGCGTCAAACCGGTGCAAAACCGTGTCAAACCAGTCTCAAAAGTCTCAGTTTTGAGACTCTCAAAAGCGCGCGGGTTGGAAGTCTAGGCCGCCGAAGATTTCCAATTTGACGTAGAAGGACGGCACCTTTGCAACCTGCCCCACGCGAAGCTCAGAAGGAATTACGAACGATGTGCAAACAGTTTTTTTTGCAAGCCGATCAGCGCCGCCCCCACGGCCAACAGCGCGAGTGTGCCAGGCTCGGGCACCGCCGCCGTAGTCACAGCCGGCGCCAACGCGACGGGAACGAACAACGAGGCATCGCCAATGGTCAAATCCGTCCGATCGGCGATCGCGGCGGCCCTGGTCACGATCAACTTGCCGGCCGTGACGTACGTCCCGCCGGTATAGCCGCCTGTGCCGCTGAGAATCAACTTGCCGTCCGGGGCGTTGAGTGTCAATCGTTCGTGCCCCGACTCGGCGATGCCACCGGCCGTGCCGAAGGTGAGAATCCAAGGATTGCTGTCATCACTGGTTACCGTGAGGTCTTCGGCCAAGAGAATCGGCGCGTTAATGGCATGTTGACCATCGCTGACTGTGATCGTGCCGCCGATGCCAAGACCATTGAAAGTGAGCCTGGTGCTGGCGGACGTGCCGCTGATGATGTATCCGGCGCTGCTGCTGGACGAATTGCCAAAGACCAGCGCGCCGAAGGTCTGCGGGGCGTCCAAAGTAATCGTGAGAGGCGTGTTCGTTGCCGCGTTGAGTATTGCCGTCTGGCCAGCGCCGTTGGGCCGCACCTGGGAAACCCAATTGTTGCCGTTACTCCACGTGCCGCTCGTGGCCGCTGCCCACGCGCCCGTGATGCTGGCAAAGGCCGTGGTATCGCCCACGGTCAGATTTCCTCCGTCGGGCAGGGCCTTGGAAGACATGGCGATCAACTCGCCGCCGCTGACCGTCGTGCCGCCGGTATACGTGTTCGTGCCGGAGAGGACCAGGCGGTAGTCGCCGGTCTTGATCAGGCCCTGCGGGCCGCTGATATGACCGCTAACTATGATGTCGCCCGAGTCGGCATCGAACGTGCTCGCCGCGCCGTCGAGTTCCAAGTCGAGGCTGACGGTCTGCGCGGCGGTGCTGATGTTGATGAGGTTGCCCCACAAGGCGACGCGGTGCCCTTGCAGATTGAACGAAGTTGGCCCGCTGAAGACGATGCCGTTGAAGCGCGTGCCGTCGGGGAAGTCGTTGTAGTTGCTGGTCGTGGTGCCGGCCGATTGGGTGAATCGCAGCCCGTTGGCCGCCGCCGGCGTGCCGGTTTCCCAGTTGGCGGAATTGCTCCAGTTAGGGCCGGCTGTTCCGTTGCTGCTCCAAGCCGAAAACGTCGTAAAGCCGCTGCCGATGAAATCGGGCTTCACGTCCAGGCCCAAGACGCCGTTGGGCTGGTCGAACACGGCCCAGTTAAAATTGCCGGGGGCCATGTCGTTTGGCAGGCCCTCGGAGTCCTGGTCAAAGGTCGCCACGTAATTGTTGACGCCGAAATCGCCGTCCAAGGTGAGCGTCTTTTGCGTAACAGGGTCCTTGACCGTGATGTCATCGACCAGCACCGGCGCGCCGACGAAGTTCAGGTTGTTTGGATCGTTGGCGTTGCCCGGATTTGCCTCCATCGTCCGCAGGAGCATGTTGTCGAGGTAGAAGCCTGCGTCTGTGACCGCGCCGCCCACGCCGCTTATCTGCAAGGTAAACTGGTTGGCAATCAACGTGCCCGGCTGGCTTGGATTCGCCGGGTTGAATGTCTCGAGATCCGGATTGCTCGTGCCTTGCGTTCCGGCGACATAGCGGACGTGCAGCTTCGCGGCGATATTGGTCGAGATGATCGAAGTCGCCGCGCCGGTATCGAAGAGAAAGCTTCCGGTGGCTTGCTGGCCGCCGAACGACACGGTGACGCCAGGTGTATGATCGGTCGTAATGCCGTCCATCGCCGCCACGGGGTTCGGGCCGATGAACGGGTTGTCATTGAGGTTGGGGCCAGGTGCGCCGGTGGGTGTGACCTGAGTGAAGCGGTTCAAGTTGGAGTAGCTCAGCCGTATATGCCGATTGGTGGGCGGAATGCCTGGCTCCGAGTCGGCGGTGGCCGGATTGAACGGCGTCCGCGGATTGTAGATATAGTTGTTCATCGAGGCCAGCGAATCCGTATCGCCGGTCGTCACGTAGGCGTCCAATGGTTTAGGGTCCATAACGACCACCTTGCCCTGCATCCCGGGCGTGCCGATCACGTCGAACTCATTCAGTACGTCGAGAGGATCGGCAGGCGGCTGGCCGATCTGCACGCGCACCGGGCCGACGGGCTGATTGTAAACGGTGGTGTAGGTTTGGGGATTGTCGAGATCGACGGTGGCCGTGTTTTTCGCCAGGCCCATGTAAATCGGCTGCGAGACGTTGAAGTTGTCGCTGCCTCCAACGCCCACGTCTTGATACACGACCAACGGCCCGGTATTGGCCGGATAGCGCGATTTCGCAATTCCGGCTTCGGGCGGGTTGTTAAGAGGTTGACTCAAGGCGGTATACGTTTCGTCACTCAACAGGATGCCGCTGGCACCGGTATCGAGGTAGGGCTGGATGGTAAATGTCTGCCCGCCCAGGCCGTCATCGGCCAAAAGTGGAGACCCGCCCGCCCGCGTCGCCACGTAGGCGTTGATGACCGGTTGGTCGAAAGCCGCGTAATAGCCGCCAGGAATATCAACGGCCCGGGCGGCTTCCGCGACAAAGGAGAACCAAACCAAACCGGCAAGTATGGCAGCCGCGCAAAGAGAGCGATTCATTACGACCTCACACTTGCCCGTGAAAAGTGCCGTTCAGTATACAGTATTGGGCGGCTGCTGCAAAGTGTAGGGTGGGACGGGCACCGACGCACAGCGTGGGTCAGCCGCAGCGAGCGCCGGCGCACCGAATGAAAACTTGCGGAATAATGGTGGGCCTGCGCTCGCTACGCGATCTGGTCCCACCCTACAAATCGGCCAAATTTGACCGGACCAACCGCGCCGCATACCATTCTTCGATGTCCATTTCCGAACAGACCCTATTTGCCGATTCGACTACGGTCACCGACTGGCGGCGGCGGCTCGACTTGATCGTCGAGGCCATGCAGGAAATGAGCCGCCACAGCGACCCGCAGGATATGGTTCGCGCCTACGCGGCGAAGGTCGGGGAACTAGTCTCCAGCCACCATCGCTTGTCGCTGAGCCGCCGCGGTTTGTCGTATCCGCAGTTTCGCATCACGCGGAGCACTGCCTGGTCGGACGACATCAACCCTTGGAAGGAAAAGGACCGCTTGCCGCTGCTTTCCGGCGGACTTCTGGCCCGGCTGATCTATGACGGCAAGCCGGAGATCATCAATGACCTCGAAGTTGACCCGGACGATCCGGCGGCCGAGCACCTGGCCGTCGGCCGCTCGCTCTTGGCCATTCCAATGTACGACCTGGGCGAATCGCTCAATATGGTTGTGATCATGCGCGACCAGCCCTATGGCTTCAACGTCAACGAGCTTCCCGACCTTGTCTGGCGCTCGAATCTCTTCGGCCGCGCGACCGGGAACCTCGTCTTGAGGCAGGAGTTGCAGAAGACCTACGAGGACCTTGACCGCGAGCTGAAGACCGTCGCCGACATCCAGCGTTCGCTCCTGCCGGCAGAGTTGCCGAAGATACCGTCGCTCGATCTGGCGACCTACTATCGGCCGTCGCGGCGCGCGGGCGGCGACTACTACGACTTCTTTCCGCTGCCGGACGGCAAGTGGGGCATCTTCGTCGGCGACGTGAGCGGCCACGGCACACCCGCCGCCGTGTTGATGGCGGTGACGCACTGCATCGCCCACACGCACCCAGGGATGCCCGCGCCGCCGAGCAAAATCCTCAGCTACTTGAACCATCATCTCGTCCGCCACTATACGAGCTTCAACAGCAGCTTCGTGACGGCCTTCTATGCGATCTATGATCCGGTTGCGAAGACCTTAACGTATTCCTGCGCGGGCCACAATCCGCCGCGGCTGAAGCGCTGCCAGGACGGCTCGCTGTTGGTCCTCGACCAGAGCAACGATTTGCCGCTGGGCGTGGCCGACATCGTCAACTACACCGACACGGTCCAGCCGCTGCAAAAGGGCGACCAGATCATCTTCTACACTGATGGCATCACCGAGGCCCACAACGAGGCGGGCGAGCTATACGGGACCGACCGCCTCGATCACGAGTTGGAGCAGTGTACTTTGCAGGCCCGGCGCTTTTGGATTCGGTCCTGCAATCGGTCGAGGGATTCGCCGCAGGCCGCCCGATTTTGGACGATCAGACGATGATCGTGGCTCGCGTCGTTTGATTGAGGATTCCACGCTGGGTGGCACGCTACGCCGTTAACCCTTTTTGATAGAGATGATAAATTGGTCTTGATGCGTTAGCCATTTTTTGGGATTTGCGTAGTTTACCACAACTCGCACCCCCAAAGGAATTGGCGATGGCGCATCAAGACCATGGACGGAAAAGTTTGTTATGGGCACACGCACACGACTTGCGCGACGTACTGCAATGGCTTTTGAAGGGCGTCACCTTCAATGGAATTGCCTTGCGGGGCGACTGTACTTGGACGCCGCAGTGCTTGGTTTGTGCGGCGCTGTTGTGGGCTTGGTCGGACGAAATAACGCTCGTCGAACGGTTCTCGACTGCCCGCAAGATTATCATGGATTGCTTCGGCGATCAAGCGCAGCCCGCGGGAAGTTACCAGGCATTCATCAAGCTGCTGGGGAAATGGACCGAGCCCTTGCGGGCACTGTTGGCGCCCGCCTTTCGGCAGCGGATGCGGGAAAAGCTGTCGCGTGTCTGGAAGGTCGCGGGTTGGATCGTCTTTGCCGCGGACGGCAGCCGCGCGGACGTGCCCCGGACCCGCAAGAACGAAGAACGTTATTCCCCCAAGTCAAAGCTTTCACGCGAGGCGCAGAAGAAGCGTCGCCGCCGGTCGAAGCGTCGGCGGAGCAAGCAGGAAGCCAACCAGCGCAAAGCCAATATTCCGCGGATTTGGATGACCGTTCTTTGGCACGTCGGATCGGGACTGCCCTGGGATTGGCGTACCGGTCCTTCCGACAGCAGCGAACGCGCCCATGTGCAGGAGATGCTGCCGACGATACCTGCGGGATCCTTGCTGACCGCCGATGCGGGTTTTGTGGGGTACGAGTTCTGGAAAGCGATTCTCGACGCAGGCCATCAATTTCTGGTGCGTGTGGGCAGCAATGTGACCTTGCTCAAGAAATTGGGCTACGCCCGCGAGCGCGACGGACGGGTATACTTGTGGCCCAACCGGGCAGCAAAAAAGCATTTGCCGCCACTGGTGCTACGACTGATCGTGGTGGACGGAGGCAAGCATCCGGTGTATTTGGTGACGAGCATCCTCGATCCGCGCGAATTGTCGGATGCGCAGGCCGCGGAAGTCTACGGCCGGCGTTGGGGCATCGAGGTTTTCTATCGCCATTGCAAGCAGACCTTCGATCGTCGCAAGCTCCGCAGCCAGAATCCGGACAACGCGATGGTCGAGTTGCACTGGACGTTGTTGGGAATGTGGGCGATGGGCCTGCATTCGCACCACCATCTCGTGGAACAAGGAATTGCACCACAGCGTATCAGCTTTGCAGGAGTATGGCGAGCCTACCGCAGGCCGATGAGGGAATACAAAGGCTTTCCTGGTCCAGGCGAAAAGCTGAAGGATCTGCTGGACCTCGCCATCATCGATCCGTACATAAGGAAAAATAAAACCAGTCGTGACTATCCGCGAAAGAAACAAGAAGACGCCGCGGGCTCTCCCGTAATCCGCAGGGCTACGGTATTGCAAGTCAAAACCGCGCAACGACTAACAGAAGAACACGAAAAAGGGTTAACGGCGTAGGGTGGCACGTCCCTGAGCTTGCGAAGGGCGTGTTTCCTGCGCCGCCACGCCCTTCGCCTGAAGCTCAGGGACGTGCCACCCAATGCCATTTCCAATTTAGTGATCAGACTGCTTGTAACTGATTATGGAGTATGATCTTTTGTTCGTCCGTCAGCATCAGCAAAAGGGGCGGATGTGGCGGCCGATGTGGCTTGCGTCGCGGCCATTCGCGTTTTTCCTTCGCGCTGGTGCGCTCGCGTCGTTCGCGTTCCGCCCGCGCGATCCGTGCCGCAAAGGGCTCCTTGGGTTCCTTTCGGGCGGAGATGTCGCGGCGTGCCTCCAGCAATACGCCGCGGGGGCTGCACATCGCGGGAAGACCGTTCTTGGCCGCCGCGGGCATGGCCAGCGCGCTTGGCAAAGGAGCAACTGCGTGGCGATCATCGAGGCTTCCGCCTCGCGATGAACCTGGGCCACGGTACGGCTCATCAATGTCGCTTTCTTCAGGGTCCGCTTGTAGGTCCGGAAAAATCCTTCGTTTTCCCATCGCCAGCGATAGCAGGTAGCGGCCATTTCCAAGGACAACTGCTGGGGATCTTCCACGTTCGTAAACAGCCACACGTCGGCCTTGTGGCGGACGCTGTGGATTCGCAGCAAGCGTCCCCGCAACGGCGGCTTGCCTTCCTTCTGCTGTTTTTTGGGCCAATAGTAAACGATCCCCTCGCGGAACTCTTCCAACGGCTCCTTGCTCTCGGTGTAGAAAGTTGCCATCGAAGACATGCGGATGAGGAAGAACACTCCCTTGCTGAGCATCGTCGCCATGACTTCGTAACCGACATATCCCGCGTCGGCCACGATCAACGCCGCCGTGGGCAGCAAGGACAGCATCGAGATCAAATGGCTGCGCTCGCTGGGCTTGCTGCCTTTGCCCAATCGCCAGCAAAAGGGAACGCCCAGCGTGAGGTGGACAATCGAAGTATTCCAAATCGTGGGCGAAGAGCCCTCTTTGCCGCCGCTGCCCAGTCGTCGTTCCAGTTCCTCGGTGCGCGGACAGTTCTGCCGCGTGCCGTCGCAGCCGAAGGGAATAAAGTCGCCAACCTTCCAGCGCTCGTGGAAGACCGCTTGGAAGCGGCCGCGAATTCCCGTCGCCAATGCCCGCAGGACCGGCATGGGAAGTTTGGCAACGGCCTTCTGGAATCCCGCAAAGGACTTTCCCGGGCGTTTCCTCTTCGGGCAACAGGCCACGTAGAATGCCTTGGCGGCCTCGAACTTCTCCGGCAGGCTGTCGCCGGAGCAGTAAGTCGTCAACAAGAGAATCGACAACAGAGGGTGAATGTCCCAGCGGGGCGATTTCCTTCGTATCGCGGCATTTCGGGCTTGCTTGAAAACCTCCGGCGTGAGAAAATCCCGCATCGAACCAATCAGCGACTTGGCCCGCCGTCGCTGCGCGCTCGCGTCCTTGCGTGCGTCATTTGCCGTTCCTCCGTGATAGGGTTTTGGATGGTAAGCCCCTATCATTGGCGGAACGGCTTTTTCATGCACGACCGATTTCGCAGGCGATTTGCCGCGGCAAGTTGTTGCTGCAAAGTCAGTCATAACAAAAACTTACGACCAAAAACTAACCTGATTCGGAAATGGCATTGCGTGCCACCCGATGAACGGGCTCGTCAGGAGCTACCGCCGCTCTCCCTTCGGTCACGACCTCCGCGAAACGAGCCTCCAACGCCGCGTTCACCTTCGGTAATCCTTGCACTACCGCTTCGGCCCAATCAAGATACTCGCTGATCCGCTGGCTTGACCAATCAACCGGCGGCGAATGGCTGAGGTCCGCGACATTGGCGATCTTGTCGGCCAGCTTGATCAGCGCCGCGTCTGAGGAAATCTGGCCGGCATGTTCGATTTGTAGTCGCTTCCGTTCGGCCTTGGGCAGGCTCTTGTCGTCCGTGACCTCTTCCACGAGGCGGCAGACGACCGGCCCGAAGGCGGCCTCCAGTTCCTCGCGCGTCGTCGCCGTGTCCTCCAGCGTATCGTGGAGCGCGGCCGCCATGAGGACGTTTTCGTCCGCGACGCCGCCGACTTCCGCGAGCAGCCGGGCGACGCGGATCGAATGGTTGATGTAAGGGACGTCGCCCGCGCATTTGCGGCGCTGGGCGCGGTGCTTGTCGGCGGCGAAGTCCAATGCGGCGAGCAGGCGAGTGAATGTCATGATTCAATTGTAGCGTGAAAACCGATTAAACGGCATGAGATCTTATCCATTTTCACACAGTAAATCTCTTGATTTCGATGTGACGCGGCCGGCGGCTGCGGCATCTGACTGTATGACGAGGCCGATAGGGTTCGGCTGAACCGGGAAACAATTGTAGGTAAAAGGGGACAGATCATGTTGTTTGCAGAAACTACGGAAACGACCTTAGGTGCCGCCAAAACCGCGGTGCAAACCAGCTTCCAGCAGGCGCTGGAACAGGTCATTACTTATGGACCGAAGCTCGTGGCGGCAGTGGTCGTCGTCGTACTGGGCTATCTCGCCGCGCGGCTGATCGCGCAAGTCGTGGTTAAGGTCAGTGAGAAGCTTGGCTTGCAAGTCGCCGCCGAGCGAAGCGGGCTGGCCCAATCGATGCGGCACATGAACATCGCACGGAATGTGCCGACGCTGCTGGGCACCATCAGCTTCTGGCTTTTGATGTGCGTCGTTTTCATGGCGGCGTTCACTATCCTCGGCCTGCCGGCCGTGTCGACGGCCATGAGCAGCGTCGCCTTGTACATTCCCAAGTTGATCGTGGCCACCGTGATTGTCGTGGTCGGACTTTTTGCGGCCAGCTTCCTCCGCGGCGTGATCGCCACGAGCACCGATCGGCTGGGCATCTCGTATGCCGAGCACTTGGCCAACGCCTGCTACTATACGCTGGCTTTGCTGACGTTGATTCTGGCCTTCCAACAACTTGATATCAAGTTCGATTTGCTCAACTACGCGATCTTGATCGTGTTGGGCGGCCTGGCCCTGGGCTTCGGCCTCGCCTTGGGCCTGGGCGGCCGCGACGTGATGGCGGGTATCCTCGCCGGCTATTATCTCCGCCAGCGGCTGGCGGCGGGCGACGAAGTGGACGTTGCCGGCCTGCAAGGCACGATCCGCGAAGTCGGCCCGGTGGCCACGATCATCGAGACCGACGAGCACGGCCTGCTCAATCGCCATAGCGTGCCCAATACGAAGATGCTCAACGAAGCTGTGCGGTAAGGCAGGGAGCGGGGAGCAGGGAGTAGCGAGAAGGTGAGTGACGAGAAGACCCTGGAGGCACAAATGCCTCCAGGGTCTTTGCTGCTTGATATTTCGGTCGCGCTTGCCGAGTCGGTAGGGTGCGTGAAGCAAAGCCGCGAAAAAAATGGTGCGTTTCGCACGGACATCAACCTTACAATTGGCCGCAAGAGTACGGCTGACGGCTTCGCGCAACGCACCATTCGCAGCGGGTCCGTGCTCCACGCACCCTACGGCTTACAGCTTGCCGACCTTCCGGACGAGGTCAACCGTGCGGCAGGAATAGCCCCACTCGTTGTCGTACCAGCTGACCAGCTTGAAGAAGTTGCTTGTTCAGCTCGATGCCGCTGCCGGCGTCGAAGATGCTGGAGTGCGCGTCGTGGATGAAGTCGGTGCGACACGACCTCGTCGTCGGTGTAGGCGAGGATGCCCTTGAGGTAGGTCTCGCTGGCCTTCTTCATCGCGGCGCAGATTTCCTTGTAGCTGGTTTCCTTCACCGTCTTGACGGTGAGATCGACGACGCTAACGGTCGGCGTCGGCACGCGGAACGACATGCCGGTGAGCTTGCCCTTCACCTCGGGAATGCGCCAGCCCGACCGCCTTGGCGGCGCCGGTCGTCGAGGGGATGATGTTGATGCGCGGCGGTGCGGCCGCCCTTCCAGTCCTTCTTGGACGGGCCGTCCACCGTCTTCTGCGTCGCGGTGTAGCTGTGGATGGTGGTCATCAGACCTTCTTCGATGCCGAACCCTTCCTTCAGCAGCACGTGGACGACGGGAGCGAGGCAGTTGGTCGTGCAGCTCGCGTTGGAGATGATGTTGTGCTTGGCCGGGTCGTACTTGTCGTCGTTGACGCCCATGACGATGGTGATGTCCTCGCCCTTGGCCGGGGCGCGAGATGATGACCTTCTTGGCGCCGGCGTCGAGATGCCCCTTGGCCTTCGCCGCCTCGGTGAACAGGCCGGTCGACTCGATGACGTAGTCGACGCCCAGCTGCTTCCACGGCAGCGCGGCGGGGCCTTCCTTGACGGCCAGGCACTTGATCTCGTGGCCGTTGACGACCAGCACGTCGTCCTCGGCGACGTCTGGGCTTGGACTTCTCGCTCGCTGACGGAGCCGGGGAAGCGGCCCTGGGTCGAGTCGTACTTCAGCAGGTAGGCGAGGTTGTCGGCCGGCACGAGGTCGTTGACCGCGACGACGTCGAATGTCCTTGCCGAGCAGCCCCTGCTCGCAGATAGCGCGGAACACCAGCCGCCCGATGCGGCCGAACCCGTTGATGCCTACACGAATCGCCACTATTGTTCTCCTTTTTTTGAAATTGAATTCAAGCCGGATGTCCGGCCGGTAACATATAAAAGAAGCACAAATTATAGCCGTTTGGGTGCGCGTCCGCAACGGTTGCAATCATAGGAAAGAACCAATGCACGGCAAGTCATTTGCAGCAATTACTCATAGGAAATCATGCGAATAATAGAAACCTCGGAGGGCCAGCGAGTTCGTGAGACTGCGGCAGAATAGTCGAGATTGGAAATCGCAATACGATCAAATTGCGCAGCGGCTCCTTTTGTTGAATAAGACACCCATAACCGCCCGCGTGTCAAGGCCCCGATTTTCGCGATAGGCCAAAAAAGCAGAACAGAGAAAGGCTAGCCGGGGTCCAGGGGCGGCAATGAGCGCCCTGGTCGGCCGATGGATCGGCCGAAATGTCCGCGGCAGGATGCCGGTTCGATGTTCGTTCGTGTGCGTTGCGCATATCGTAGTCACCCATTCGTGCCGTTCGGCCGCGAGACCGCCGCACATTATTCTGTTCACCGGCAAGAGCACCCAATCAGGATCTCGGCACAGGCGCAAGGCCTCGCCAGTCTCAATCGCGGGTCGCTTCGCCGATTTTGCGTGCGCAAGCGCAACTCCTCTTGTTTGCCTCAAGCCGGCGCCGCCGAGGGAACGTTTTCCCTCTGCCAGCGGCGCAGCCGTTTCCAACATATCTCCGCCAGTTTGCGCGCCGTCGCCACGCGCGCAATCTTGGCGCTGGCGCGTTTCCGTACGCGCGTGTAAAAGTTCTTCAAGGCAACATCCTCCTGGACGACCTTCATTGCCGCTTCCACGAGGATCCATCGCAACCAGGACGAGCCCTGACGGGTGATCGATCCGCGATAGCAGTGGCCGCCCGACTGGTTGACGCGCGCCGTCAGGCCGGTGTAAGCTCCGACCTGCTTGGCATTGTGGAATCGATCTACCTCGCCCAGTTCGGCCACGATCAAGAGCGCCGAGTAGAGGCCGATGCCGTGGATGTCCGTCAACGTCTCCACCTGCGGGAATGCTTCACGCAACGCGAGCATGTGTTCGTCGAGGATCGCCAATTGCTTCTCGTAGTGCTGCAATCGCAGCACCAGCTCGTCGCGCACCAGATTCTCGATGGGGCCGAAGTCCTGTTTGCCGAACCACGCCAAGCAGCGTTTGCCGAGCGTGCGGTAGGGCGTCTGCCGATTCTGCCGCGCCAACAGGTCGCGGAGCTTGATCTTCGCCTTCACTTGCTCGCGGACGAGTCGTGCTCGTGCGCGTGTCAGGTTGCGTAATTGCTGGTAGGGCTCTGGCGGAATGTAGGCCAACGGGACTTGGTTGATCCGCAGCAGATTGGCCAGCAGCATCGCGTCAAGCTTGTCCGT
This sequence comes from uncultured Planctomycetia bacterium, assembly GCA_963707295.1. GTDB lineage: Bacteria > Planctomycetota > Planctomycetia > Pirellulales > Thermoguttaceae > JANXQG01. The sequence goes on along the minus strand of CAVPPL010000012.1, from coordinate 62,746 downwards.
CTTGCTGCGGTGCTGTATCATGGCGCGCAGGCGGAGTGGATGTGCCAGGACGACGACGCCGTACGGGCGAAGCAGGTCGTAGAGCCAACGGTACGTGCCCGTGGCTTCGATCACTGCGCGGAACGCCCCGAGCTTTTCGACGAACTGCCGAATGGCTTCCGTGTCTTCACAGCGGATGGTGGTCGCGTTCATGGCTTCGCCCGCGTCGTTCACGCCGGCGATGACAACGGTAAGACGATGAAGGTCGATACCGAGATACCACATATAGGTCTCCTTGTTCGGTGGACTAGGAATGAGTTGCGAACCTCAATCTCTAGTCTACCGGCAAGGGGCCTTGACTCGCCGGGCGGTTATAGTATCAGAATCATTGACACAATTGTGAGGTTCTGGCCAATGTGGTTCGAGGGTATATCTCGCCAAATACACATTGGTTGTCGAGTAACAGTGGCTCGCACAGGTCGCACTTCCCTTCACCCGGCTTTTCGGATACAATTACCTCTGTCGGGGCCGAAGATCGGGTCCCCCAGCTTCCTTCCAAACTCATTCGCGTCGCACGCTAGCGACCTGCCGCGGACGTCTCTGGATCGCGGCTGCATTTTGCAACTCAGCCGAATGTACTAGTTAGTCTCTGCCTCGCCGACATGGTCGGTCAAAGGGCGCTGCGCCGGCAGGCGGTTGAGCTTCCTCACGTATGTACGCTTCGAACCACTGGGAGGATTCATGGCTAAAGATGGAAACACGTTTGCGAAACGCCAGCGGGAAACCCTCAAGCGACTGAAGGCCGAGGACAAACGCCGCCGCCGCCAACAGCGCAAAGAGCAGCCGAGCGGCTACAATGCCGCCCCGATGGAACCGCTTGCGGATGAACCGAGTGAGACGTTAATGCCGAACGAACAACCGTAACGCTCGATGTGAAAGTTAGACTCGACGATATCTCCAGGAGTTCATGACGATTTGTGCTGCAAGCGCTACTTTGACGAGGTCATTCACCGGGCGGCAACGGTCGCTCCACCGCCGTTCGCACCGACTGCCGCTACGTCGGGCCATTCGACATGCGGCGAGCGTTTGCTTCCGCTTCACTAGCCGGGCCGTGCAAGGCAAGGCGCTCTGGTCGCGAACGGAGCGGGTATGGATGGGGAAGGAAACGTTTATCCACTGGGCGATTTGCCTGCCCGACATCAATATCCCCTGGATGGTCGCGGAGGCGAAAGGTGCGCCCGAAGACGACGAGTTGCTCCTTGCGGCGGTACGCAAAGAACTCGACGCCTACTGGCGCGAACGCTTGACCGAACTGCCCGAAGATGCCTACCCGGCCTGGCTGCCGCTGCCGTGAGCGAGCGGCCGCGATTTGGCCGCGACTTTTTAGTACCGGCTTCCCAGCCCGTCCGTTTGCGATGCCTATCGTCCATGCAGGGCGTCGCAACGAGGAAAACCGAGCAGACCATCAACTCCTAGGAATACATTATGCCAGCCATCGGAAAGACATCATTCAAAGGCCAATCCGGCACGCAGTACCGCTTCAAGGTTTTCCCCTTGGGAACGCGCTTCCGCAAGCTCAGCGGCGTTTACGTGGTTGCCCATCGCGGACGCGACGACGACGGGCGAGTGCGTCACGCGGCCCTCTACGTAGGGCACACGGCAGACTTCTCCGAGCCCCTTGCCGAGCACGACAAATCGAAGGATTTCGCCGAGCATGGCGCCAATTGCATCTGCGTGCAGTCCGATCAACTGGCGGAGTCCCGCGTGAAGAAGCAGCAAGACCTCCTCGCGTCGCTCAGTCCACAATGCAATTGTTGACAATCTTCTTCATCGCCGTCAACAGCACGTGGCGCTCGAATGGGTCTTCGTCCGCTTGCCGCGGCAAGGCGAGAAGGTCGCAGATGAGGCCGATGTCGTCCAGCGTGCCGAACTGGCCGAGCTCCACGATTGCCAGCAGCCGCGCGTTGACGTTGCCTTCGCAGAGCCTGCCGCGGATTGCTTCCAGCGTTTCGTCGCAGGTCGGCGGCGCGGAAGGATCGAATAACGGCCTTTCGGCGTCTTGGCCTTCGCCTGCCGCCATCCGGCCGAGGACCGCGCGCACTCGTTGCTCGGCCTGCTGCCGAGTGTGCATGTCGGACAGATAGCCCCTGCCCAGGTGATTATGAACGACAATCGCCCGGCGGTTGACGTAAAACTCCGTCCGCGCCGGGAAGCGTGCGGCCTGCGCTGCGATAGGCGAGTTGCGATAATACTCCACGAGGAACTCCAGCAGCCGCAGTTCCGAGCGATGCCGATCGCCCTCGGGCATCGGCAGCCCGGCCAGGCGGTCGCGGCGGACCAGCCAGTCTTCATAGAGCGTCGGTGCTTGTGCGGCGGCGGCAGACATGGGTCAAGATCGCAAGGCGTGTCTTGAATTCAGAATATCGCACCGGGCACGCATTGAACAGAGACGCTAGCCAGCGGCCGCCCGTCGAACTACAATGAGGCCAAGTGCTTTGGTCTTGGGTATTAGGACTTAGCCAATCGCATTCCCCCGGACATATTCCTTTCCCGCATTTTCCTTTCCTTCATCCTTCATCCTTCATCCCTCGTCACTCGTCGCCCATCCCTTCCGCCATGCTCGCTGACGTTCCGCCAACTCACCGTCCCCCAGTTCACGGCCCTGAAAGCCGCCGGGCGGAAGATCACCATGCTCACCGCCTACGACTTCGCCACGGCCCAGTTGGTCGACGCGGCGGGCATTGAGGGCATCCTGGTCGGCGACAGCCTGGCGATGGTCGTGCAGGGCCATGAAAACACCCTGCCCGTGACGCTTGACGAAATGATCTACCACGCCGAGATGGTCGGCCGGGCGGTCCGCCGCGCACTGGTGGTCGTCGATATGCCTTTTCCGAGCTTTCATTTGGGTATCCAGCGGGCAATCGAAAGCGCTGCCCGGATTTTGAAGGAGACCCGCTGCCAAGCCGTGAAGCTCGAAGGCGGCATCGAACAGGCCGAGGTGATCGAAGGGCTCGTCCGCTCCGGCATCCCGGTGATGGCCCATTGCGGCCTTTGCCCGCAGTCGGTGCATGCGCTGGGCGGCTACCGCGTGCAGCGGAACGAGGACCGGCTCCTGGACGACGCTCTGGCGGCGCAGCAAGCCGGCGCGTTCGCCATCGTGCTGGAGTGCATCCCCGCCGCGGCCGCCGCGCGGATCACGGCCAAGCTGCAAATCCCCACGATCGGCATCGGCGCCGGCGCCGGCTGCGACGGACAGGTGCTCGTCTATCACGATCTCCTGGGCATGACGCCCGGCCGCGTGCCGCGGCACGTAAAGCCGTATGCCGATCTCGGCCGCGCGATCACGGAGGCGGTGACCCGCTTTCGCGACGACGTGCGGCAAGGTGCGTTTCCGGGGCCGGAGCAGACGTTTGATTAACCATTGAGGGAACGGCTTTCGGCATGAACGACCGCGACACGACGAAGAAACGAATGAGTGTCAATGCCAAGATCGGCGAATGGTCCGACGCCGCGGCCGATGTTGCCCGCCAATTGGAGCGCGAACGAGAGCTCGAACACCTGAACCGGCTCTACGCGGCCCTCAGCGAACTGAATCGGACCATCGCTCGCGTTCAATCCCGCGAAGAGCTCTTTCACGAGGCGTGCAAGATCACCACGGAAAAGGCCGGGTTTCAACTTGCGTGGATCGGCCGGCCCGATGCCCAGACACACCTGGTCATGCCCATCGCCCGCGGCGGCAATAAGCAAGACTACCTGGACGAGATCGAGGTCTATGCCGACGAGCGGCCGGAAGGCTGGGGTCCGGTCGGCAGGTGCATCCGCGAGGGCAAGGTCAACGTTTTCAACGACTTTGCCAACGACCCGTCCACGGCGCCCTGGCATGCGGCGGCGGCGGTGCGCGGGTTCCGCTCGGCCGCCTCAATCCCCATCTGCTTCCAAGGCGAAGTATGGGTGCGCTGACGATTTACGATTCCGAGGCCAATATCTTTCAAGTCAAGGAAATCGCCCTGCCGAAAGAAGTGGCCGCGGCCCTTTCCTTCGCCATGGACAGACTCGACGACGAGCTCCGCCGCAAGCGGGCGGAAGAGTCTATGAGGCGGGAGCACCGCACGATCAAACACCTGCTGCAATCCAGCGACCGCGAGCGGCAAGTCATCGCCTACGAGATTCACGATGGCCTGGCGAGTATCTCACCGGCGCCATCATGCAGTTTCAGGTCTACGAACATGCCAAGCAGACCAGGCCCGAGGAAGCGGCCAAGGCATTCGCGGCTGGCATGTCGATCCTGCAATTGAGCCATTCCGAGGCCCGCCGCTTGATCAGCGGGGTCCGGCCGCCGATTCTGGACGACGAAGGCATCGTGGCCGCCGTCAACCATCTGGTCCACGAGCAGCAGGAACCCGGCGGCCCGGCGATCGAATGCCGCTGTCATGTCGAATTCAAACGCCTGGCGCCGATCATGGAGAACGCCGTCTACCGCATCGTACAAGAGGGCCTGACGAACGCCTGCCGGCACAGCAAAAGCGAGAAAGTGTGGGTGGAGCTCGTGCAGCAAGGCGAACAGCTTCACATCGAGATTCGCGATCGCGGCGTCGGATTCAGGCTGAAGGACGTGGGCGAAAGCCGTTTTGGCCTGCACGGCATGCGGGAGCGTGCCCGGTTGCTGGGCGGCACTGCCAGCTTCGATAGCGAGCCGGGCAAGGGGACGCGGGTCGTCGTGGATCTGCCGGTCGTGCCGTGGAGCGCGGAGGAGGAGTAGGGCCGAGGGAGTGGGGAAGAAGGGGAGGCGGTGAGATTTTCGCTCTTTTTTCCCCTGCCCCCACTAACCTCCGCGCGGTGCGGGGAAGGGCCTCACGCAAAGACGCAAAGATAGGAAGGGAACACTAATTACCGCTAATTAACGCTAATGGGTTCTTATTAGTGTTAATTAGTGGTAATTAGCGTTCCTCCTTTGCGTTTCTCTTTATCTTCCTTTCGCCCATTTTCCTTTCTCCCTGTCCGTCGGCAAGCGCGGATGGTTTTCACGGATCGTCAGGCGGCGGAACGGCAGACGGGCCAGCCGAAAATATCCTCTGGCCGCCCTGGACGACGTAAATCGCGCAGTTCGGCAGGACATCGTGGAGCTTCTTCACGCCTTCTTCTGTAACCTTGGTGTCTACCAGCCACAGTCTTCGCAGAGTACTCAATCCCCCGAGGTGCGACAAGTGCGCGTCGGAAACATTATCTCCGCAGAGGCCCAAACGTTTGAGTCGCCTGAGCACCGTGAGGTGCTCCAACTCTGCATCCGTCGTCGGCGGAGTTGGGACGTACAAATGTTCGACAATGCCGAAAAAATCGATCCCAAGCAGTTTTCTCAGGCGCTCGGGTCCTGGTGGCGCTGGCACTAATTCCGCCATTCGCTCAATGGAGGCCGTTTCCCAATGGTAAGACGCGGACCCGTGCTTTTCTTTGATCGCCGCGATCTCCTCCGCCTGCCGCCGCGCTTGCTTGATCCGCACCGTCAGCCAACTGCACACCACCGCGCACAGCGTGACGAACACGAGCATCGTCCGCAAACCGAACTGCATCCGTCGTCGAAACACGAGCGCCACGAGCATCCACGCCAGTATCAGCATCAAGACCGCCGCCACGACGGCCACCGCCAGCAAGACAGGAAAACCCTTCTGGTAGTTGACGGGAAACCACCGCCAGCGTTCGCAAGCAAACAAAACGCCCGTCGCGGCCGCCGCGCCCCAGACGAGCCAGGCGGGCGTGGGCCAGAACCAGCGGCGGCGGGCGGCTTTCGCGTCCATGCCCGCCATTCTAACCGCAGTCAGGGCTGTATGGCCAGATGCACGCCGCGACGGAACAAATCTGACGCAAAGGCGCGAAGCGCAAAGCCGCAAACTTTCTTTCTTTGCGCCTTGGCGGCTTGGCGGCTTTGCGTGAGAATTTACTTTCTCAACCCGCACGCCTTCTCCGCCCTCAAGAGCACGTCCGCCGCCTTCTTCCGCGCCGTCGCCGCGCCGTCGTTTAAGATCTCGCGGATGCGCTCGGGATGCGCGCAAGGTCCGCGCGGCGCTGCCGCGCGGCGGCAAAATAATCGGCCGCCATCTCGGCCAGGGCTTTCTTCACTTCGCCGTAGCCGAAACCGCCGCGGCGATAGGTTGCCGCCATCTCCTCCCGCTGCTGGTCCGTGGCGAAGAGCGAGTAGAGCTCGATAAAGGTGATCGCCCTCGGGCGCCTTCGGGGTCCTTCGGGTCGCGCGAGTCGGTCACGATCCGCATGATCTGCTTCTGCAGCGACTTCGGCTCCTCGAACACCTCCAGCGTGTTGCCGTAGCTCTTCGACATCTTTTCGCCGTCGATGCCCGGCACGCGGGCGGAATTGTCGAGCACCTTCGCCTTGGGCAGCACGAACGTCTCGCCGAACTGGTGATTGAAGCTGCCGGCCAGGTCGCGGGCCACCTCGATGTGCTGCACCTGGTCCTCGCCCACGGGCACGATGTCCGAGTCGTAGACCAGAATGTCGGCCGCCATCAGCACGGGATAGGTGAACAGTCCCGGCGTCGGCCGTCAGTCCCTGGGCCTTCTTGTCCTTGTAGGCGAGGCACCGCTCCAGCAGGCCCATCGGCGCGCCGGTCATCAGGAGCCAGCACAGCTCGGCTGACCTCCGGCACGTCGGACTGCAGGAACAGCGAGGCCCGGTCGGGATCGAGCCCCAGGGCCAACAGATCGAGCGCCGCGTCGAGGACGTAGCCTCGCAGGGCCTCGGCGGTCGCGGACGCGTGGTCAGGGCGTGCAGATTGGCGATGAAGTAAAACGACGTGTCGGCCCGGTCCTGCAGGTCGATGTACTGGCGGATCGCGCCGAAGTAATTGCCCCAGTGGAATCGGCCGGTCGGTTGGATGCCGGAGAGAACGCGTGGCATGGGAAGTGGGAAGTTGGAAGTTGGAAGTTGGAAGTGCTCAGTACACAGTACACAGTAGTCAGTATTAGATAATCAGGAACATGCGCGGTCAGGACTTGCACTGGGTACTGCGTATTGAGTACTTGGCACTCATTCTACTCAACCACCAGCGTCCCTACAACCTCGCGAACCGATGCCGCGCCGGCCTCGCGGAGCGCGGCGGGCAGGGCATCGAGTATCTGGATCGACACGCTCGGATTGTAGAAGTTCGCGGTGCCGATCTGCACGGCCGTGGCCCCGGCGACGAGGAAATCCATCACGTCGTCGATCGTGGCGATGCCGCCGATGCCGACGATCGGGATCTTCACCGCCTGGGCCACCTGGTAGACCGCCCGCAAGGCGATGGGCTTGATGGCCGGGCCGCTCAGGCCGCCCATCATGCGGCCCAACTGCGGCCGCCGCCGCCGCCAGTTGACGGCCATGCCGAGGCAGGTGTTGATCAGCGACAGGGCGTCGCTGCCGCCAGCCTCGGCCGCGCGGGCGATCAGCGCGATATCGGTCACGTTGGGCGTCAGCTTGGCAATCACCGGCACGCTGCATGCCTTGCGGACGCCGCTCACGACGGCTTCGCACATCGCCGGATCGGTGCCGAAATCGACGCCGCCGCTGACGTTGGGGCAGGAGATGTTCAGTTCCAGGGCATCGACGCCGGGCAGGCCATCGAGCCGGGCCGCCATGTCGACGAACTCCGCCAGACTCTTGCCGGCGATGCTGACGATGATTTCGGTGCCCAGGCCGGCCAGATAGGGCAAGTGATTGGCGATGAACGCCTCGATGCCGTCGTTGTCCAGGCCGATGGAGTTGAGCATCCCGCCGCTGGTCTCGAGGTCCGCGGCGGCGGATTGCCTGGCGCGGGGCTGGCGGTGATCGTCTTGGGCAGGATTCCGCCCAGGCGGGCCAGCTCGACCAGCCCGGCCATTTCGCGCGCGTAGCCGAAGGTGCCCGAGGCCACCAGGACGGGATTCGCAAGGCGCAACCGTCCCAGCGCTACGGAAAGATCAACTTCGACCACGCTCATTTAGACTAGATCAAGCCGCCATGCGTGCGATAGGGAGTAATATGGTTGGGCTGATCAAGCAGCCAGAACCGCTCCCACTCGTCCTGCATGAGGCGCAGATTTTCCGACGTGTAGATTGCTTCCTGGCCGCGTCGGGAGGGATCGCCCGAGTAGCCGTCGATCACGCAGCCGCTGGTCACCGAGACCAGCCAGCCCATGGTCAGCGTCAGTATCAATTTGCGCATATCACAAATCCTCCGTGAAAGGGAGCCGTAAATGTATTCTTCCGTGAATCTAATTGGATGCTAACCGTCTCCGCCCGACTTGACCGCCGTCGCGTGGAGCTTTGCCCCGCTGAACGGATCGACGCCGGCGGCCAATCTGGCCTTCTCGGCCGCCTGCCGCTCCAATTCCTTGACGCGATCTTCCATTTCCTTGCCGGGCTTAAAGGTAACTACAAACTTCTCGGGCACAAACACTTTGGCGCCGGTGCGCGGGTTACGGGCCTTGCGGGGCGCGGCGTTTGACTTCAAAAACACCAAAATTACGCAGCTCGATCCGCCCCCCTTCCACCAGGGCATCGACAATGGCACTGAAGGTCTTCTGCACGATGTCCTTAGTCTGCAACTGGGTCATGCCAATTTCTTCGGAAATGGTGCGCACGATCTCCTTCTTGGTCACAACTCACTTCTCCTGTCTCGGAAGGGGTTGCAGCGGCGATTTTCGAAGGGGTTTTTGCCTCCTCGCCGGACTGCTGAGAATGCCACAAGTGTAAGCGCCGTAACGATTAGAGTCAAGTGCATTTGACCTTCCGGACCCCTTTCGACGATGCCTGCGACACGCCGAAAGACGGCCTTTTTCCTTCGTACGCCACGCGAGTCGCGTAATCGTAAGTGCTTGTTATCAAAGAACTTAGCGATAATGAACCGTTGCCGGTTCGGCGACTGTGTGTCGTAACTCGTTATTCTATAAGGACTAACGAAAAAACAAACGGTCGCAAATCGCTCATTTCCAGACCTAGACCGAGCGTACATTTGGCCCGACTTGGAGTGGAAACGATGTCCTATATCGTCCTCAGAATCGGAAAAGTTTAGCTAATCGGCAAAATCGGAAGTAGGTTCCTTCTGCCGGAAGGAATCAATGTGCAGATTTCTTCAAGAAAGCTTTCGACTTCAACGTTGGCTCCGAGTCGATTGGTCCCTCTCGGCAAAAGGGACCTACGCGGGCGGTTTTCACAGCGAAATAACTTTTCGCTGCTCTTCGATCTTCTCCAGCGTGACCAGCTTGCCGTGATTACAGCCAGGGCAGTGCCGGGCGGTCTCCCGCCATGTTTCCGGGCTGGCGAGGTTCGAGTCCCAGAACGGCCACGTGCGGCATTGACGCGGCCGCGCGTCATAGACCTGGCAAGTACGGCTCTCGCTGTGGAAAAAGACGCAGTCTCCGTTGGGAAACTCGACAAGACTCCTGCGGATTCCGACCTGGCGGACGTAACGTCGCTCGAACTCGGCAATCTCCAAGTTCAAGAGTGCGGCTAGCTTCTCGATCTCTTCCTTGTTGACCCAGACGTAGCCGGGCGCTCCCGTGCAGCAATTGCCGCACTGGGAGCACTGAAACTTGAGGCCGGCGTCGTACCAGGGTTTTGCTTCCTTTGTCATTCAGCTAATGATCAGCTCTTCGCTCGGCGTCGTCAAGAGCGCCGCGACTTCGGGCATCAGACCATACGAAAGTGCTAGCAGTTTAATGGGATGAATGGTGCGTTTGGTTGTGCCTTGCTCCATTTGGATGCGGCACGAACTGCACTCCGTTGTCCCAGCCTGAATGGCCGGGTTGCGCAGTTTCGAGATCAGCCCCCAGCCCGCCCGGAGACTGTTGCGGTAGTTTCGGTGCATCATGCCCAACGTGCCCGCCATGCCCGAGCAGCCTTGCTCGATATGGTTGACGCGCAAGCCGGGAATCAACCCAAGCAGGTTTTCGCCCGGCGTGCCGACGTTCAATGCCCGCAAGTGGCAAGGCGTGTGATAGCCCAGGCTGGCATGGATTGGCTTGAAGTCGAGTTGCAGCTTCCCGGTCAGATGCATTTTCCAGAGATAGCTGCACGCTTCGCTGGTGTTCGCGGCAACAATACGGGCCTCTTCATCATCAACCAAGTGCAGATACTCGTGGGTGAGACAGAGCACGGCAGCGGGTTCCGTGGCCACGACGTGGTAGCCTTGCGCGCACGGACTCGGCCAGCAGGGCGATGTTGTGGCTGGCGATTTTCCGCGCGTGGTCCAGTGCCCCACACGCGACGGAGGCCATGCCGGACGACCATTGATCGGCCGGCACGAAGACGCCGATGCCGTTATGTTTGAGCACGGCCACCAGTGCTTCGGCCAATTGCGGATCGTGAAAGTTGGCGAATGTGTCGACAAAATAAAGCACGCGGTGCTCGCTGCGGCGGTTCGGTCGCGTAAGGCGGCGACGGGCCGCGCGGCGCAGAAACGGCCGAGCGGCGACGTGCGGCAGTTTTCGCCCCTGGGCGATTCCAAGCGTCTTTCTCGAGGCACCACCGCATCTGCCGATTGCCAAGCGCCCAATTCGTCAGCGGCGCGGCCAGCCGGCCCAACGACGCGAGGAGGTCGAGATGGATCATCGCCCAGTCGGCAATCCGCATTCCATTGGTGCGGAGATACGCCGCCTTGGTCTCCATCATCAGCCTGGGGATGTCCACGCCCGCCGGACATTCTAGCCGGCAACTGTGGCAATGAACGCAAAGGTCGGCCACGTCCTTCAAGTCGTCGGTCGCCAACCGGCCGGGACCGATGTTTTCCGTGAGGATGCCGCGAATGAGGTTTGCTTTGGCCCGCGGCGAGGCTTCCTCGCTGGGCAGGATGCGAAAGATCGGACACATCCGCACCTGCCGCGACTGCGCACGGCACTCGCCGCAACGGTTGCACGCGGCCGTCGCCTCGGCCACGCGATGCGGGTCCCAATTCACTTGCAGTTCGACGAGGTTCCGCAGGGCCGGCTTCTCCGCCTCGTCCTTGCACGTCTCCCTGCGGCGCCCTCGAACGAAGCGGCGGGCGCAGATTTCGCGTCATCAGTTCTGGATCGTCGCCGACGATCTTGCCCGGATTAAAAATGTTCTCTGGATCGAAGATTTGCTTGACCTGCCGCAGCACGTCGTAAAGCGGCCCGGCCTGCCGCCGCAGGAACTGGGTGCGGCTCAGCCCGTAGGCATGTTCGCCGCCGATCGTGCCCCCCACGCTGAAGACCTCGTCGTAAAGCTCGTCGGCCATGAGGCGCATCCGCTGCACGTCGTCGGGATCGTCCAGGTCGAGAAACGGCTGGATGTGCAACTGTCCGTGGCCGGCGTGGCACAAAAGCGAGGCGGTCACTTGCCGCCGTTTGAGCACGTTCTGCGTCCGCACGAGAAAATCAGGCAGAATCTCTGGCGGCACGGAAACATCTTCAACCACTGGCACGGGTCGGCTCGGCCCCTTGAGGCGATACAAAAGCGGCATAGCCCGATTCGGCAGATTCAGGAACAGGTCGGTCTCTTCCTGATCGAAAGCCTGGCGGCTACCGAAGGCCAGCCGCGATTGCTGCTGCACGCCATCGACCAGGCCGCGCATCTGATGGCGAATGTGCTGCGGCTCGTCGCCCTCGAATTCGACGAGCATGGCCGCCTCGGCCTCGGCCGGGATCAGCAGATCGAAGCGGACTTCGCTCTCCCGCGCCAGGCTCAGGTGGCGGCGGTCCATCAATTCGCAGGCGGCGGGGCACCAAGGCAGTATCATGGAAACTGAACGCGCCGCCTTGTCCAAACTTTCGTAGAGCAGCAAGACTACGCCGCGATGCCGCGGCAGCGACTGCGTCTCCAACTTGGCTTCTGCGATCAGACCCAGCGTGCCCTCCGACCCGACCATTACGCCCGCCAGATCGATCCATTCGTCTTCCAGCACGTCGGCCAAATTGTAGCCGCAGCGCTTCAAGGGGCTGTGCGGCTGTTGGCTGCGGATAACGTCGGTGGAGGCGGCCAGAATCGCGGAAAGACGATTGATCAACTCACGCTTCCGTGGATTGCTGTCGATGCTGACTCCCGCGACGATCGGTTCACGGCCGAACTCCATGATGCTGCCGTCCGCCATGACTACTAGCAGGCTGCGGACGTGACGCCGCACGGAACCGTATTTCAACCACCGCGACCCGGAGGCGTCGATGGCGATCATGCTGCCAAGGGTGGTCACTGCCGCATTCGACGGATTCGGCCCGAAAAAGCGGCCTTGCGGCTTCAATTGGGAATTGAGGCGTTCGAGCACGATGCCCGGCTGCACGCGTACCATTTCCTGATCGACGCGGATGATGCGCCGCAGGTACTTGGAGAAATCGATGACCAGGCCCGGCCCCAGCGACTCGCCGGCCATGCCGCTGCCGCCGCCGCGGGCGTGCAGCGAGATGTGTTTGTCGGCCGCATACTGCACGCACGCGGCGATGTCCGCCGTCGTGCGCGGCCGCACCACGCCCAGCGGCCGAATCTCGTAGATGCTGCCGTCGCTGGAGAAAAGCTGGCAGAACAAGTCGTCGCAGCGCACGTCGCCGGAAATCAGCCCGCGGAGGTCTTCCTGAATTCTCTCGCGCTGGTGATCGAGTTCTGGCATGGCTCAGCGCCGGTCCCCATAGATCAACGTCATCAACTCGGCCCGCGTCGACGAACCGGTGCGGAAGTGGCCTTTCATTGCCGATGTGATGCAAAGCGACCCCGGCTTTCGCACGCCGCGAATCGTCATGCAAGTATGTTCCGCCTCGATGATCACCGCCACGCCTTTGGCCTGCAGTTCCTCGACCAGCAGATTGGCGATCTGCTCCGTCATGCGCTCCTGGACCTGTGGACGCCGGGCAATCTCCTCGACGACCCGGGCCAGCTTGCTAAGGCCAATAATTCGCGGACCCGGCAGATAAGCGACGTGGGCCTTGCCCAAAAACGGCAGCAAGTGATGCTCGCACGTGCTTTGGAAGCTGATGTCGCGGACCAGAACGACTTCGTCGTAGCGCTCGGTGAAGAACTTTTGCAGGTGCCGGCGAGGATCGAGATGCAGCCCGGCGAACAACTCGGCGTACATCCTTGCGACCCGGGCGGGCGTTTCGCGCAGCCCTTCGCGATCCGGGTCTTCGCCCACCGCGAGCAAGATTTCGCGGATGGCCCGTTGGATCCGCGCCTGGTCAACCCGGGCGGCGGCGTCATGATTCGCATTGTCGGCTTCACGCGCATGCGCGATCGGTTCACCGTCGTCTTCGGCGTGCCGGCTGCCTATCATCTCGTCTTGCGGTTTTCCCACGGCCGCCATCAGACTCATGCTCCCACGGAATAGGTAAGTGTTTGCACGAACCTATCTTAGGGGGTGGCGAACGATTGGTCAAGACATAGGCATGCAATGCGTTGCGCCTCGTACGTTTAACCCGGAGCCAACGGCGACGGTGATTAAAACGTTGCCGTTCGCACCGGCTTAAACGGCGTATGCCATCAATTCAAACTGAACCGCGGCGGGAACTCGTGTTCCGCGCAGCGGCCGTTCTCTTGGCCAACGCCTGCCGCTTGGAGATGTTCGAGCAGCAACTCGGCGCGGCGGTACACGTTCCGTTCGCGGAGAAGTGCTTCCTTTTGCTGTATTCCAATCTTTAGCATGAAGCTGATAACATCCGTAAGCACACCCAGGGGAATGTCGGACGCCAAAAGCTGGTCAATCTGCTCGTGGGCGTCGGGAATCAAGGGTAGAAGACGGACGAAGGCCGCGCGGAGTACCTTTTGCAACTCCCGAGAGCCCGGCTTGGCGTCGGCGGGGTACAGGTCCTCGCAGAGGCTCGACCTCTGCCTGGCGATAGGGTTTGCAAGGGTATATTGGGTCGGGCCGGAGTTCGCGAAGCAGCTTCACCCGCCGCAAGCCCAGAAGGAGCAGATTGTAGGTGCCGTCGTCGAAGCGGTGGTAGGTCGTAATGCGGCCGAGGCACGCCGTGGCGCACAATCGCGGCCGGCCCTCGTAGTTGTTCTCCCAGCCGGGTTCCAAGACCGCCATCGCAATCAGCCGATCGGCGGCCAATGCGTCTTCCATGAGCGAGCGGTACCGCGGCTCGAAAACGTGTAGCGGCTGCATCACATGCGGGAAGAGGACGAGATTGGGCAGGGGAAACAGGCGAACCGTCCCTGCGAAATCCTTGACGGAGAACGATAATTCGTCAAAGCTTGGCATAGCTGGTGAATTAATTCGCCCTGGTCGGGTTAGCCCAAGTCAACCCGCCGGATGCGGCGGATTGGCGATTCTGACGGGGAAAATGAACATCCATAGGATTATAGGCCGCAGTTCCCCAAAGGCCAGCCCCTTGACACACCATGCCAAATCATTGCAGAATTGCTGAAATGAGCAAAATAAAAAAGGCAGCGGTGCGGGGTGCCAAAAGGGCGGTCAAAGCCAAGGACCCGGCCGATGCCAAGAAACACGCCGCCGATATTGTTCGCTTGCTTCGCCGCGAATATCCCGATGCCACCTGCTCGCTGACGTTCACAAATCCGCTGGAACTGCTTGGTGGCAACGATCCTTTCCGCCCAGTGTACCGACGAGCGGGTGAATATGGTCACCAAGGAACTGTTTCGCAAGTATCGCGCCGCGGCCGACTACGCACGGGCGCCGATGGCCGATCTGGAAAAGGCGATCCAGAGCACCGGCTTCTTCCGCAACAAGGCCAAGAGCATCCAGAACTGCTGCCGCATTCTGGCCGAGCAGTATGACGGCAGGTGCCGCAGAACATCGAGCAACTGGTCGAACTGCCGGGCGTCGGCCGGAAGACGGCCAATGTGGTGCTGGGCACGGCGTTCGGCATTGCGTCGGGCGTGGTGGTCGATACGCACGTCACCCGGCTCAGCCGCCGCCTGGGGCTTCACGAAGAACAAGGATGCGGTGAAGATCGAGACCGACCTCATGGCATTGATTCCCAGCAAGGAATGGATCGCCTTCAGCCACCGCATGATCCAGCACGGCCGGAAGATTTGCATGGCGCGGAAGCCGAAGTGCGATGCTGTGCGCTTGAGCGCGGTGTGCCCGAAAATCGGCGTCGAGTGAGGCTGCCATGGTCCTTTCCGGCCACGAAATTCGCCAGCGACTGGGCCAGGACATCGTCATCGATCCGTTTGACGAGAGCCGCCTCAATCCCAACAGCTACAACCTTGACGCTGCACGACGAGCTGCTGATCTACGAGGAGGTCGTGCTCGACATGCGGCGGCCGAACCGCGTGCGCCGGATGACGATTCCGCCGGAGGGCCTGGTCTTGCAGCCGCACCAGCTCTACCTGGGCCGGACGTCGAGCGCACCGAGACCCGCAACTGCGTGCCGATGATCGAAGGCCGCTCGTCGATCGGCCGGCTGGGGCTGTTCGTTCACGTGACGGCCGGGTTCGGCGACGTCGGCTTCTGCGGCTATTGGACGCTGGAGATGTTCGCCGTGCAGCCGGTGCGGATTTACGCCGGCGTGGCGATCTGCCAGATTTTCTACCACGACATCCGCGGCACGTTCACCGAGTACGCCAGCGACAAGTACCAGCACAACACCGACATCCAGCCCAGCCTGCTGTTCAAGGAGCTTTCGCCCGGCTGCAAGGACCCGCAGCGGACGCTATCCTTCGGATTCGAGCGGTAGAGTTATAGGCTGGACTTCCGCCGCCGCCCAATTACGATAGATGTCTACTTTGGAGCGCGGCGGCTTGCCGCCGCTTTCCATAACGCCACGCGAGTTCGACGGCGTGGGAGCAATGGAACGATCCTTTACAACTTCGGCCGTTTCGAAAAGCGACGGCAAGCCGTCGCACTCCAAAAACATGAAAGCACACCATGAATATGCCGCCACGAGTTGTCGTCTTCTTGTTCTTCACCTTGATCGCTCTTCCTTGTGCGAGTGGTCGAGAACCTTCTCCGACCCAATCCACCGTGCTGGATCTCTACCGTGAGTATAAGGCGGATCACAATAGCCTGCGATTGGCCTTCGAGCTGCCGGCCAGCGAAGAATGGCTTGATCGCCAGCGGCGGCTCGATGAATCCTGGCGGGCTCGATTGGACAAGCTGGACATCGAACCGCTTGACGCTCGCGATCGGGCCGAGTATTTGCTCCTCCGTAGCGAGGTACAAGGCGATCTCGACGACGTGGCTCTCGCGAGACAGCGGCTGGCTGAGATCACCCAATTCGTGCCTTTCCGCGGCACGATCCACGATTTGGAGCGTGCCCGGCGGAAGTGGAAAACGCCGGATTGGCAGTCGGCCGCCACCAAGATCGCTGGTCTTGCCGATGCGGTCAAACAGGCCCGCGAGAAGCTTCCCAAGCCGGGCGGCAAGCAACTCGCGCCGGCGGTCGCCCTCCGCGCGGCCGGGGCCGTCCGCTCGCTGCAAGATTTGCTCAAGCGATGGTATTCGTTTTACGATGGCCATCAGCCCGGCTTCGACTGGTGGGTAAAGAAGCCCTACGACGATGCCGCCAAACAGTTGGATGACTATGCCAAACAGCTTCGCGAGGAGATCGCCGGCCAGAAGGGCAAGGAAGAAGACCCGCTCGTGGGCGAGCCGATCGGCGCGGAGGCGGTGGCCCGCGAGATACGCCGCCAGTGGCTTCCCTATACGGCCGATGAGCTGATCGCCATCGGCGAGCGAGAGTTTTCCTGGGGCGAGAGGGAGATGAAGAAAGCCGCGCGGGAAATGAAGCTAGGCGACGACTGGAAGGCCGCTCTGGCCCGCGTGAAGGCCGATTTCATGCCGCCGGGCGAACAAGACGAACTCGTCGCGCGGACCGCCCATGAGTCGATCGACTTCGTCAAGCGGCACGACCTCGTAACGGTCCCCAAACTGTGCGACGAATCTTGGGGGCTTACGATGATCTCGCCAGAGACGCTCAAGACGATCCCCTACGCCGCTTACAACGGCCGCGAGATGATGGTCGCCTACGCCAGCGCCGACCAGAAACAAGACGACAAGCTGATGGTCATGGAGGGCAACAACCGGCACTTCACGCACCTTGTCATTCCGCACGAGTTGATCCCCGGGCACCACTTGCAGCAGTATTACGAAGCCCGCGGCCCGGAGCGGCCCTATTCGACGCCGTTTTACGTCGAGGGCTGGTCGCTGTACTGGGAGCTTCGCTATTGGGACCTCGGCTGGGCGCGGACGCCGGAAGACCGCATTGGCATGATATTCTGGCGGATGACCCGCGCAGCGCGTGTATTCTTGACACTGAAATACCATCTCGGCCGAATGAAGCCCGACGAAATGGTCGCCTTTCTGATGGACCGCATCGGGCACGAGAAGCTCGGCGCCCGCGGCGAAGTGCGGCGGTTCATCCAGGCCCAACCGCTCTACCAGGTCGGCTATCTGGTCGGCGGACGACAAATCCTCGCCCTGCACGACGAGATGGTCGGTCCCGGCAAGCTCACGGAGCGGCAGTTTCACGACGCCGTCTTGAAGCAAGGTCCAATGCCCATCGAACTCCTCCGTGCCGCGCTGACCGGCGTGAAGCTGCCGAAGGATGCGAAGCCGTCGTGGCGGTTTGCGAAGTGAATTACGACTTCCACCCCGCCGCTTCCTCGCCATCCAATCGCAGCGTCAAGCACTTGGCCGAGCCGCCCGATTTGACGAACTCGCCCAGCGGCGTGGCGATCGGTGTGTAGCCGCGGGATTGCAATTGGCGGTGCAACTCCGGGCAGCCGACGTTCGTGACCACCGTGCGGCCGACAACTACCGCGTTGCAGGCGAAGTTCCAGGCCTCGGACTCTTCGACTTCGATCAATTCGCCCACGACCTCCTTCAGCGCTCGCTGCCCGTACTCGTCGAATGCCCGAGGATAGTAGATTGCCACGCCCGGCGCGAGCGGGCAGAAGCAGGTGTCGAGATGGTAGTATCGCGGATCGACCAGTTCCAGTGAGATCACCCGACAACCCAGCAGATCGCCGATCTCCCGATGCCCGGCGATGGCGGTGCGGATGCGATATCCGGCCAGGAGCGTGTCGCCGCAGAACAATGCATCGCCCGCGCCTTCAAAATAGGTATCAGCTTTGAGGCTGCGGAGCTTGAAGCCGTGCCCGGCAAGCCACTGCTGGGCGTAATCCTCCTCGACCTGCCGCTGCGGGTGGCGAAAATGGGCCGGCACCGCTGTATCGTGCGAAGATCAGCGCCGCGTTGGCGGTAAACACCAGGTCAGGCATGCCCTTCTTCGGTTCCATGCACTCGATCGCAGCCCCGGCATCTTCCAGACGCCGCCGCAAGTCCTCCCACTGCGAAACCGCCGTGCTATGGTCAGCCCCCTGCTGGCGGTCCATCCACGGATTGATCTCATATTCGATGCCGTAGTGATCCGGAGGACACATCAAGGTGCGGGCGATGTTGTGCATGTACTACGTTTTCTCAATCGCCGTCAACTCGTCCACCAATGCCCGCAAGAAAGGGGCCACGTCGGTCACCAGGCCACAGTCTGAAATGAGCCCCGGTCGGCCAGCTTGATGACCGTCGAGGGGTTGATGTCGACGCAGACCACTTTGACCCAGGCCGGCAGCAGGTTGCCCACGGCGATCGAGTGCAGCGTCGTGGCGATCATCAGGCAGAATGTCACGCCGCGGAGTTCTTCGCGCATCTGCCGCTGGGCCTCCAGCACGTCGGTGATGACTTCGGGCAAGCGGGCCGTCGTCGCGGATGCTGCCGGCCAGCAGGAAATCGACGCCGTGGCGCACGCACTCATACATGATCCCGACGTTGAGCACGCCCTTTTCCACCGCGGGCCGGATGCCGCCCAGGCGGCGGATGCGGTTGATCGCCCGCAGGTGATGCTCGTGCCCTGCCTCGGCCGGGATGCCGCGGTCGAGATAGACGCCCAGGCTCGTGCCGAACAGGGCCTGCTCGATGTCGTGCGTGGCCAGGGCGTTGCCGGCGAAGAGCACGTCGACGTAGCCCATGCGAATCATCTGTTCCAGAAACTCGCCGCTGCCGGTGTGGACGACGGCCGGGCCGGCCACGACCGCCGTCGTGCCGCCCGACGCGCGGTTCTCGGCAAGCTGCCGCGGCGATCTGGCGGATGGCGACGCCCTTGGGCTTCTCGGTGGAGACGTTGCTGCCCATGAACTCGAAGGTCTCGGCCCCGCGGGCTCGCTCCTCGGGAAAGACGCGCACGCCAGCGTGGCCGACCACGATCTTATCGCCGAGGCGGATGTCGGTCATGGCAAGGCAGCGGGCAGTCATCTTCGCCACATCGACGAGAATCGCGCAGTCCATTTCCTGGTCCGCAACTCCGATCCAGCGGCCGGCGACGCGGACTTCGGTCCGCTGGTTGGTCGTGCTGTAGAAGTCCTCCGGAAAGGCGCCGTCCATGTCGGCCGCAACGAGCGTGCAGTCGCTGACATCCGTCGGCACCGCGCCATGGTCGGCGATCTGGGCGAGAATCTTCTGCAGCTCGTCCGCGCTGGCCGCCCGGACTTCCAGCACGGCATGGCTCGGATCGTTCCGCAGCGTGCCGATCGTGATCTGCTTGATCTTGCAGCTTGCCGCCGTTGGCGGCCACCGCGTCGAGGATCTTAGGCAGGATGAGGCTGTCGATGATGTGGCCGCGGACCTCGACCTCTTCGACAAACGCTCCCGCGTTCGACGAAGTTTTTTGCGTGGCGTGCATGATGTGCCTCCTGCAATTCGTGACCAGTACGCGACTATTTTAGAAAGCCGGCACGAGTTTGACAATCAGCGCACTCTAAATCTGGTCAAACGGCCTCCAAGGTGCGATAATAAGAGGATGAACCTGATGAACCGAACTTTAACGATAATCGCTTTGATCGGCGCCTGCTTGCTGGCTGGGCCGCTTTCCGCGGGCGTGGTCGTGGTGCAAAACTATACGCCAGGCAAGGTTTCGTTTCTTGCGCAGTCCAGTGACGGCCGGCGAACCCAGTACACGCTCACGCGAACCGACGTCGCGGCGATCCCCACGGAAGGCCCCGTGACTATCGTCTTGGGCGAGGGTGCCGCCGCGGTCGCTCGGCAGGCGCCGCTCAATTCCATTCTTTACTTGGGACTGCGCGACGGCAAGCCGGATTTGATGCGCGTGCCATTGCCCGGCATCGAAGACAAGCCGGCGTCACCGGCGCGAAGCCTGCGCCGATAACCGCACCGCCGGAGCATCCGCAACCGCAGCCACCGCCGAAGGACCCCGGCGTCTATAAGATTCCCGTGGCGATCCTCGTCGATACGGCCGATGTGCGTTCAAGGGCCGTCTGGGAAAAGAAACTGCGAAAGCGGTTGGATGACGCGTCCGACATTTTCGAGCACCATTGCCGCGTGCGCTTCGAGGTCGTTTCCGTGGGGACCTGGCAGTCGAATCCGGCAATCCACTCGTTCGACGACGCGCTCAATGATTTCGCCCAAAAGGTCCCGCCGGGCAAGGCGCGCGTCGCCGTCGGATTCACTAGCCGCTACGATTGGCTCCAAGATGAATCGCACCTGGGCGGAACCCACGGCTCGCTCGATTCGCACGTCCTCATTCGCGAAGGCGTGCGCGAGCGAGCCGGAGCGTTTGGAGGTCCTCGTCCACGAGTTGGGCCACTTTCTCGGCGCTGCGCACACGGCAGACCAAAGCTCGGTGATGCGGCCCAGGCTGGGCGATCGCCGCTCGACGGCCAAGAGCTTTCGCATCGGCTTCGACGCCTACAACACGCTGGTCATTAACCTCATCGCCGAGGAGATGCGAACACGGCACATTTGGAGCGCGAGCATACTTTCTCCGGAAGCCAAGACCGCGGTCCGCGGGGCGTATATGGCGCTTGCCAAGTCAATCCCCAGCGATCCGGTTTCCACGTCGTCCGTCGAGTCGCTCGGTCCGGCGCCGCAGGCGCCCGGTCCGCCGAGCATCGCCAGCCCGGAACTGATCAACGGCGCGCGGTTCGTCGTGCAGGCGCTTGCGCAGGCCGCCCGCGAGAATACCAAATTGCCCGTAAGTTCCAGGGACCGCAAGGCGCAGCTCTGGCGGACGGGCGACGAGTTGATGTCCTATTATGTTCGCAGCGCGGCTGCCGCCGCACAGCGACTGAGGCGCGAAGCCGCACCCTCGGCATTTCTGCTGGGCCTCGCCGTGGCCCTCGATGAATCGAACTATGTTCACGACAAACCGGCCCTGAATGAAGTCTGGCAGAAAGTCGAGCCGGACGATCAGCGCCTGGCCCGCGTCTTGATCATGGGATCGCCGACGATCCGCAAGCGCCACGACCTGGTCGGGCACTTTACCATGTCGGCGGCCTTGGTCGTGCTCTCGGGGCCGCAAGGCGCCGAGGCGGCCGGGCTGGGCAAGGAAATCCTCGATTCCAAGAGCGGCAACGGCTTCAGCTTTGTCGATCTCTGCGCCGATATGTCCGGCGTATTGTTCGCCACGCATGTCCGCGAGGACAATATCCCCTTGGACCAAGTGGCCAAGAGCTTTGCGGTCGAGAACTTCGTGCCTTCCTTGGACGACCTTCCCGAGGACATTACCTGGGAAAAGTTCCAGAAAGAGTACGACGAGGGAGTATCAGAGAAGTTCCAGCAGCAGCGTCGCGACATCTACCATCGCGTCCTCGCGTTGCCGCCGTATCGTGCGCCGGCCGCGCCGAAGAAATAGGCTTGCAAGACTGCGGCTCTTCTCCGCAGCAGCGCGGCTCGCAGCAGGCCGGAGTCGGCAGCACGCGCAGCAAACGGTGACTGGCAGTGTGTTGGAGTTCCGGCTTTAGCCCGTTCCGATTGTCGCGAACGGCAAGCCGGCCCGCTGTGCGGGTTCCCCGGTGATCGTGTACGGAACTCACTTCGGTACGCAATGCCAGCAGTTTTCCGCCACCGCTGGGCCTGCCCCAGCGGAGCGCATGTTTTACCACTATGCGCGACCTCTCGCGCGCTTCCCCCTTGTTTGCCTTGCCGCTCGGCGAAGCCGGGCGGCAAGGAAAGCAAGGGGGACGCGCGGTCCGAAAACCCAACAAGCGTCTCGCGAATATGATTCACCTCGTAACCTGATAGGAAATCTGATTTCGCTTCACTGCGGTCTGACACCGATGCCGTCCCTGCGGTATTTCGAAGGGAATAGATCGCCGGACCCTACTCGAACTTGATGCCTATCGCAGTGGCTCGAAGTTCGCGCTGGCCCGATTTGCCCTGGAGAAGCCAGCGGTCATCCTTGTCAATGCCCACGTTGACATGTTCGCCGCCAGCCAGAAATCGGCCCGAGACGCACGACAGAAAGCAAAACCCTTCATCTCGCTTCAGCATGGAAACCGGCTTTTGGCCGTGCTTCCATTCGTATGAAGTTATCTTGATTTTCCGAGGATGTGCGAATCTGACGCGGATGGCCGTTGCCCGAATCGCCTCTTTGGCCGATGTGCCGGTCAAATACCAGTAGCCGTCCTGCTCGTCCAGATAGACCTTGACCATTTGGCCGTAACCGGCGAAATGGCCCGCAATGGACGCGAGGACGCAAAACCCTTCGTCTCTATGAATGACCTTGACCGGCTTTTCTCCTGGCCGCCACTCAACTTCCTTGAAGTCGGCGTCCAACCAATTCGGCGTCTTGGCGGTAATGCACATTGCGGAAGCGCCGAGCGAAGGTTGCTTCGACTTTCCCCCGAGATACCACCAACCGTCCGTGCCAAGCGAGAAGCCCGCCTGTTCTCCGTTCCCCATCAACCCGCCTTGCACTGAAGATAGGACGCAGAAGCCGGCGCGGCGGGGAATCATTTTCACGTCGGCGCCGCTGTGCCAGGTGAATTCAATGGCCTCGTCCAACGGCTCTTTCAGCTTGATTCTTGCAGCCGGAGCATTGATCAAGTCGAACCTGTCGACGGCTGCCACATTTAGCGCCGGGTCTTTGGGTATCGTGCTGAGGTTAAGATCGAACCGCAGGCCGCCGTTCTTCGGCGCATAGCTGTGGACCTCCACGGCTACGACGTTCCTTCCGGCGCGAAGCCCCGCCGAGTCCAACCTGAAGAATCTGCAAACGAGCCCGCGATTGCCGGCCTCTTTTGGGGCCACCTCCTTGTGCTTCGCCCCGGGACTCAAGTTGTCGCGAAGGATCTCGCGGCCGTTCAAATAGACAGCCGCCCCGTCGGCACATGTCAATCCAAGCAGCAGGCCCGGCGTCGCCGCCGAATCCTTTACGGTGAACTCGCGGCGAAAATAGACGGTTGTGCTTGCTGCGCCGCCCGTCAACTTGTCGGGCGTCAACTGCGTTGTCTCGTCGCCATTTCGACCGAAGCCGAACACACCACGCCCGGATTTCCATTGCGAATCGTCGAAATCAAGCCCTTTCCAGCCGCGCGCGGACGTCCTGCCTCGTCGTGATAGGCCCAGGCGGAACTCGGAGCGATCAGATCGTACTTTGCGCCCAGGTCGATTCCTTTGAGCGTCGATTCGACTTCGCCGTCGAGGGCCTCTTTGCGGAGGCCCTTGCGTTGAATCGTGCCGTCCGGGGCGATTAAGAAGAGCGTCGGATAGGCGGCGACGTGCCATTGGCGGACGATGGGACCCCCTTTGCCGTCCGCAAACGATGGCCAACGCACCTGCTTGGCTTCCTCTACCTGTTGCAATCGCGGCAACTCGTCGCAGTTGATGCCCAGAATGGCGAACGGCCGGCCAGCATATTTCGCTGCCAGGTCCCGCTCCTGCGGATACATCTCGCGGCAATAGGGACACCAATCGGCCCAAAAATCCAACAGGACGACCTTGCCCCGGTAATCGCTCAACCGAAGCGCCCGGCCCTTGCTGTCCTTGCCATGAATGTCCGCAGCCACGCGTCCCACCGAAAAACTCTTGATTCGCTCAAGCAGCGGCTGGACCACATCACGGAACGGCTCGTCACCGAATTCCATGGAACCGCTTTCCGTAATTGCATTTTCCATGACGGCGATTGCTTCGTTCTCGCTTCGTCCGCGGGTCTTGGGACAGGCCAGCAACGAGATGCCCAGGGCGAAGCACCCGATGCCCTTGACCGTTTTGTCGGCGCTTTTTTCAATCACGCCGCGGATGAATGCCTGGACTTCGAGCGACTCCGAGCGGCTGAGTTCCAACATCAGACTGCCCATGGATTCGCTGTCGGTGTAGTTGTTCAGTATGCGCGGAAAAGCCCACTTGAGCGCCGCCTTCGATTCGGGCGAATCGTCCTGGGCAATCCGCGCGATGGTTATCAAGGACTCGAACTCCTGCCGGCTCTTGGGTTTGCTCTCCGCAAGGAGTCGGAACTTCGCCAGGTGCCGGCGAATGGGATTCTCGCTCTTGAGAATCTCCTCGGTTTTCTTGGTGTCTTCCACGGAACCGGCACGGTTGCTCATGGTTTCCATATCCTGGCGAAACGCGGCGAGCTCGGCAAGCACGCTCGGTTCCGACACACCCGGACCTTGAAACGAACCGGGCACCGGCAGCGATCGCGCCTTTGCCGAAACGCGTGACCTGAGGTCGCCGAGATGCTGCGCATGGACGGCGAAGCCGATGCTCGTGCGCGGGACCATCCAACTCACGATTCCCACGACTTCGCCCCGGCTGTTCAACAGTGGGCCGCCGCTGCTGCCCGGCGCTGGGAGCGGTAATCTGGATCCAATTGCAGTCCGGCTGCGCGTGCAAGAACTCTTTCACTTCGTCGGGCATTTCAGACGTTCTTGCGAATGGCGCTTACGATTCCGGACGCCAAGGAGAATTCGAAACCAATCGGATGTCCAATGGCCATGATCGAGTCGCCCTGTTTCGGCGATTCGGCGGCGACCTTCAGCACGGCGGCCGACTTGGGCACGGATCTGATCTGCAGAATGGCAAGGTCATGCTTCTTGTCAATCGCTTGGTAACCGGTGACTTCGACCTCGGTGCCGTCGTGAAAGCGGACGGTCGCTGATGACGCCTCCTTGATCACATGGTAATTTGTGGCCACGAGTCCCGATGCGTCGATAATGAATCCGCTTCCCATGCCGGCCGAGGCGCCGAGGCTGTCGCGGGTGGAAATGGAAACCACTCCATTCTCGGAGTTGCGCGTGATATATTGGGCCGTGAGCGGCTGGGCCTTTGCGCCGGACTTAAAAGGGTCGTCGTCTTTTTCAGAATTGGCCGATTTCGCGGCGAACTTCTTATCCAAATCGAGCTTCTTATTTTGCAGCGACTTTGCCAGCATCCGATCTTTCGGATCCAGTTTCTCCAGCGGGATCTCGAGCGCGGCGCCGTCGGTCTTTTTGAGCGCGACATCCGCGCCCGTGATTTCGAGGAAGGTCGCATCGACGCGGTGTTTTTTCGAAACATCGCTCCAGGTCCGCGGCCCGAACTCGGCGAGCGACTTCGCCAGTGCTCGACATTCGGTATTCAGGTTTTCCAGCGGGAGGCTCGATCGTAGCGCCGTCTTCCTTCTTGAGCGTCACCTTTCCGTCGTGAAGCTCGATAAATGTCGCGTCAGTGCGGTGGTTTTTGACGTTGTTCCAGGCTCGCGGCCCGAATAGAGTGGGCGAAGCATCCGCGGCAAGTGCGGCAGGCGCAAAGGTGGCGACTAGCGCGATCAAAACAAAGTGCCCCATTGGACCATTCGCGACGTTGCGCGCGATTCGATTGTGGCAGCGCCGCCCGCGTAAGACGGCCACGATGCCGAAGAGAACATTCATGGGCTTGGCTCCAGGTGGGTAGCCGAAATCGCGAAAACCTTGGTGCGGATGCAGCAGTTCGCATTCCTCAGTTGGCTAGCTCGATTCTAAACCTCGCCGGAAGCCGCGTCAACTATGGCCGGCAATGCGTCAGAGATTGACGGCGAAAGCAACGTCTGCTCCAGCCGCTTGATCCTCTCCACTACTTCCGCCTGCGTCCGGTGACGGCCGGTTGAAGCTGGCCGAATCGTCACTGCGAACCGCTCAAAGCGGGAAAGCCACGCTGCACGCACAGACGGCTGCCAACGTGTCTTACAGTAGAAGGTCGTCAACGTAGGTCAGCTCGCCTGCTGCATCGTAGCCATCTATGTTGACCTCGCCGTCATGGACGCGACACTCGCGGGACAGCGGGCGTGGCTGCCACAGGCCGCAATGCCGCAAGATGCGATCGATAATTTGGCCATGCGGCGGCTCGATAAAGGCGACGGCCTTCAGCTCGCCGCCGCAATGCGGACAGCAAAGCGAATCGACCTCGTAAATCCGCTTGACGAGGATCGCCCAGCTCTGGGTGGTGCGCGCAGTCTCAACAAAAGAGTGGGGTGAAAAATCAACGACAAAAGCACAAGACAATATGTTCGGAATTGTCAGAACTGCATTCCGGGCAGAGCTCGCGGTTAGCTGTTAGCGGCTGCATCCAGGAGTGGCTGCACCAAAGCTAATCTCAACCGCAAAAACGGTTGACAACGGTTCGAGTCTCACGTATAGTGGCCATAATTCTCCCATTCAAGACCCCGTAGCAGGCAGCGCTCGCAGTCAGCACGACAGCGTCCCACCCGTAAAGGTCGTTGTCCGGTTGATTGCACTCGGCGGCACCCGCCACCAAACGAAAGCAGACCCGTAAGGGGCCTTTGTCGTTTCGTCGTTTCTTGGGTGCATTAGCGGCTCGATCGCTTGAGCCAGTTCCCTTTTGTTTTTCCAGGCGGTAGCCCATCAGCGGCCTTCGCCTAGATCAATCGACAACGACGGCAACGCCACAGTGAGATGATGAACCATGACTTGGATCGATTACTCAAGGAATATCCGTTGCAGATATAGAAGCCATGCGACCTCGCTCGCAGTGCTGACAGCCTTGTTTTGTGCGATTCACAATTCACAGGCATCTACAACAACATATCATTGGGTCCAAACAATTGGCGGATACGGCACCGGGAATGGAAAGTTCAACTACATTTATGGCGTAGCCGTGGACTCATCTGGAAATATCTGGGCTTCTGACGCAGGCAACAATCGCTACCAGGAGTTTTCTAGCGGAGGAACGTATTTGGCACATTTCGGCAGCGCGGGCACTGGAAACGGGAAGTTCGAGGAGCCGGGTGGGCTGGCAGTGACCTCGTCCGGTGATGTTTGGGTCGCCGATATGGGTAATAACCGTGTCGAAGAGTTTAGCAGCAGCGGCACGTTTTTGAGATTGATTAACGGTGCAACCGGTAGCCACCAGTTTTATAGCCCCCAGGGCATCGCCGTGGATTCGTCAAACGATGTTTACATCACGGACCCATCTGACGACAACATCAAGGAGTTTGATAGTAGCGGTGCATTCGTAAAAACAATCGGCAGTGGCGGCTCCGGGAACGGAAAGCTCAATCTTCCCTTGGGCGTCGCGGTGGACTCTTCGGGCGATGTTTGGGTCGCAGATACTGATAACAACCGCATCGAGGAGTTTAGCAGCAGCGGCACGTTTTTGCGAGCGTTCGGAAGCATTGGCTCCGGTTCTGGTCAATTGAACACTCCGAACGGTATTGCAATAGACTTATTGGGGGACGTATGGGTTGCCGACTCTGGGAATGACCGGATTGAAGAGTTCAGCAGCACTGGGGGATTTCTGGGCATGTTCGGCAGCGACGGCAGCGGGACCGGCGAGTTCTCCTATCCGGACGATGTGACCGTCGATTCTCTTGGCAACGTATGGGTTGCCGACACAGCGAACAGCCGAGTTCAGGAATTTGCTCTCGATCGTCATCCCCGAACCTTCAACGCTATCGCTGTTAGGTGTGGGAATCGCCCTCATTTGTGCGTTCGGCTATAGAGGCTTGAATGCCCGATGTCCAAAGGTCTTCGTCGAGGTCCGGCCAATGTAGACCGTCGTCATCGGGGTCAGGCCGGCGTTTTCGACTTTCCTGCCTGTTTACCCAATTGAAGCCGCGACTCCATAGTGCTGGGCCGACGCCCATTCTGCAATGTCTGTTTTGGCGCGTGAATTCCGGATTGCGGGAATAATCCGCGGAACTTTCGGCGAACAGTAGTGTTTAAGACTATAATAACAACTGTAAACATAATTCGCCGATGCAGCGGACGCTAAGGGGCAGTGCGAAAAAACGTCAGACGGAGAGTTTTGGAACGCTAATTACCACTGATTAACGCTAATGAGATCGGATTAGCGACGATTAGCGAAGATTAGTGTTCCCAAGCATTTTGACCGGGCCGCCAGGCACCATGTATTCCTCGACAAGCACCAACTTAATCCAAATTAACAGGGCGGCGAACGAGTCCGACTTTGACGTAAGATGATACTTGATAGGCAGTTACGAAGTTGGCCCTGCGAAGCACCACCCAATGCGAACTCGTTCGGCGGTGCGTATGGTGCGTAGTGCTATACTACGTCCAGCCGCAGGGCTCCCCTCGATTGTCGCCATCTAACGAAACTCAAACACCCAAAGGAGGTGTTAAGCAGCGAAAAAGTGTAGGCTTTTGTAGGGTTTTGTAGGGTTCGGCCAATTCGATCCCACTCGCTTGCGCGTTGGGCTTATATATTCCACTCGCTTGCGCGTCGGGCTTATATATTCCACTCGCTTACGCGTCGAGCTTTTATGTTCCAATCGCTCGCGCGTTGGGCTTGGATGCATACAACAACGGCGAATAACAACCATGCGACATCTCGCCGCCAACGGCAGCCGCGTGTTCGAGTAAACACGCTACACCCGCAACTCTTCCGGTCCGACGGTCACGATCGTGAAATCGCCGGGCGGGTTTGCCGCGAGGTACTCGTTGATCTCCGCGCACGTCAAGCCGTTGACGATCCGCTCCAGTTCATCCAACGTGCGGGCACGGTTGAGATGATACCATTCGCGGGCGATCGATGAGGCCCGCGAAAAGCTCGATTCCTGCTGCATGACCAGCTCGGTCTTGATGCGGGCCTTGAGGCGGTCGAGTTCCCCCGGATCGATGCCGTGCGCGAGGCGGCGCAATTCGGCAAGGGTAACGTCAAGCGTCTCCTGGGCGCGCGCGGCGCCGGTGCCCGCGTAGCAGAACACGCCCGCTCGATCCAATAGCGTGTGATAACTGGCGTATACGCTATAGCATAGCCCGCGCCGCTCGCGGACTTCGGTGAAGAGCCGGGAGCTCATGCCGCCGCCCAGCGCCGCCACCGCGCCCGAGCGCGGAAATAGTCTTCGTGGCGATAGGGCACGCTGCGGTAGGCTATGCCGACGTGCGTCTGGGCAGAATCGAAGGGTACGTGCAAGTAGCCCCCTTGGGCCGGATGTTCAGCGAAATCGGCGCCGTTCGCCGCTTGCCAGCCGCCGAACAAGCGGCCGACCTGATCCTTCAGCGGCTCCCATTCCACGCGTCCGGCGACGCCCAGCACGGTGCCTTTCGGCTGGAATTGCCGCCGCACGAACTCGCGAATCTCGTCCAGATCGATGGTTTCCAGGGCCTCCTGCTCGCCCAAGGACGATCGGCCCCAAGGTTCGGGATAGAATCGCCGCCGCAGCTCGATCATCGCCTTTTCCGCCGGTTCGTCCTCCACCGCGCGGAGGCTTTGCAGCATGGTCTGCCGGCAGGCGTCGAGTTCCTCCTCCGGCAGCCGAGGCCGCTGCAAGACGTTGGCAAAAATGCCAGCGCGGCGGGCAAGTTCTCGGCGAGCGTTGCCCCGCCGTAAGACATCCGGCGCTGGATACGGAGGCGTGATGCTCCACGCCCAAGTTGTCCAAATCGAGGACGAATTGATGGTTGTCTCGCGGCCCCGCGCCGCGGAGCGTCATTTCGCAGGCAAACGAACCCAAGCCCAGCCGCTCGTCGGGTTCATGGATGCAACCCGCCGGCACGAGAAACGAGAACGCGGCCGATTGCAGCCATTGCATCGGCTGTGCCAGGAGGACCAGGCCGTTCGGAAACGTGTGGGAGAGGATCGGAGCGGTCACGGATTAGTTCTGCCTAGGCGTAAACATGCTCGACGGCTTTATAGACTGTCTTGATCGTTACGAAGCCCAGCCGTCGGTAAAGCCGCAAGGCGCCATCATTTTGCGCCGTCACTTCCAGGTAGACGCGGCGAATGCCCGCCTGGCGGAAACCCTGCAGGGCATGAAAGAGCAGGTTCGTGCCCAGCCCCGCGTTGCGATGCTCCGGCGCGATGCCTAGGTTCTGAATCGAGCCCAGCCCGTTTGGGTCGCGAATGCCTTGCACGGTGCCGCAGTGCTCCAATCGCCGGGCATCCAAACCATAGGACAGGAGCCATGTCGTGCCGGCGATGAAACCCGGCTTGCGGACGATTTCACGCATCAACCGTCGGCAGCCGTCCAACTCGCCCAGGCATGGGAAGACGTTTGCATCAAGCTCGCTGCGAAAGCTCGCGTATTTGGCTTCAGCGAAGGCATCCAACAAATCGGGATCCCAAGGCGCAAAACGGTAGCCCAGCGGCGTTCGCGGTGGGGTAAACTCGCGGCCCGCCAGTGTGATTTCCATGCGATAGCGCTTGAAGTACATGAGCTGCACGGCTGCCCGACCCGATAAGGAATGCGAACTTGTAGTCGCATCCTTAGTCTATCGGACGGACATTGAAGGGTCAATTGTCCGCACGAGTGCAAAATGCCGTGGAAACCCCCGAAAAACCGCCGAAAAGGCGGTCTTTTCCGATCTTGCCAGAGGGACTCACTTGATCGCTACCGTAATCTCCGCAGCCGTCTTGCCCGTGACGATGTCGCGGGTTGACTGGAAGAACGCGGCAAGACCTCCGCTGCTGGCGATGTGGTTGACTTGGCCGTTCGCATGTACGGTCGTATTGTTGAGATAATAAGCGCCGTTCTGGGCGAGGGGGTCGGTGTTCGGGCCCATGATATCCGCGGTACGCTTGGCGTAGCTCTCCGAGGAGTTCCATTCGTTGAGAATCGCCAGCAGCGCCGCGTCGTTCGCGCTGTAGTTTGTGGTGCCGGCGATCAGCAGGGCGTCGCCGCCGCCCGCGGCGAGGATGCTGCCGCTGGCGCCGGCAATCAGGATCGAGCGACCCAGGCCGCCGTAGAGGGCATTGTTGCCCACGCCGCCGATGATCACGTTCGGCCCGCCGCCGCCCCAGAGCGTGTCGTTGCCCCGGCCGCCGTAGATGAACGACGGTGTCGTAACCTTCGCTGAGACGCCGATCGTCTCGTTGCCCGCCACGCCGTGGATGATGATGCGGCTGGTCGGGTCGAAGATGCCTCTCGATAGGTTATTGATGAGCACGTTCACCGATCCGGGGGCGACGCCCGTTCCCGTCGCCGGATTGACCACGATCGTGTCGCTGCTGCCGGTGCCGTAGATATAGAGCGCTGTCTTGCCGGGCGCGAGCGGGTCGGGGAGCACGTACGCGGCATTGATCGTCGGCAGCGGAAGCACGGTGACGTTCGTTTGTCCGCTGACCGAGCCGTTGGTCGCCGTAACCGCGCCGCTGGTCGGGGACGACGGTGCCGTCAAGAGCCCGCCGGCAGTGATCTGCCCCACGGTCGAACCCCAGGTGAAGGTCGGTTGGGTCGGAAGCAGCGTGCCGAACTGGTCGTAGCCGGCGGCCGAGAATTGAAGTGCGGCACCCACGTAAACCGACGCCGTGGCGGGAGTCGTTTTGATGGTGGTGAGCGTCTGGTTCACCGTTAGCGTGACTTTGCTGGTGACGGTCAAATTGAGAGAGCTGACAACCGTGACGGTAAACGCGTAGTTCCCCGCGCTGTAGAACGTCGCCGTTGTGTTTAGCGCCGCGCCCGTGCCATTGACGCTGAACGTTGGCGCCTTGACGCCGTTGGGTACCGTTGTGGCCGCCCAGGTGTAGACCAGGTCCGAGCCGCCCTGCTCGTCGGTAGCCGTTACCGACAGGCTGGTCGTCGTGCCGGTGACGGGCGACGGCGTGGCCGCCGCGGGAGTGACGATCGACGGGGCGTTCGACAAGACGGTCACGTTCGCCGTTCCCGACACCGATCCGCTAGCCGCCGAAACGACTGCCGTACCGAAGGCGGTCGGCGAGCTGAACAGCCCGGCGGCCGTGATCGAACCGATGCCGGTCATCTCGGACCAAGCGAACGTCGGCTGCGTTGCCATTGCCGCGCCAAACTGATCGTCAGCCGTGGCAGTGAATTGCTGAGTCTGGTCTTGGTAAATCGACGGGCTGGCCGGCGTGACACCGATGGTCGTGAGCGTTTGGTTCACGGTCACGCTCACGCTGCTGGTGACCGTCTGCCCGCCGGCGTCGGCGATGGTTACGGTAAACGTGTACGCCCCGGCCTGCGAGAACGTGACGGTCGAATTCTTCGAAGAGTTCGTGCCGTTAGCGCTGTACGTCGGCTGCGCGCGCCCGTCGGAACGGTCGTAGCGGCCCAGGTGTAGGTCAAGGCCGATTCGCCGTTGACATCAGCCCCCAGAACGCTGAGATTAGTCGTAAGTCCAGTGACCGGCGACGGCGTTGCTTTGGCGGCAGTGGCGACGGTGGGCGGCGCGACGAAGGTGAACTTGTCAGCGGCCGACGTGGCCGACGTTCCACCCGGGTCGGTCACGACGATGTTGACAGTTCCGGTGCCCGCAGGCGAAGTTACGACGATTTGCGTCAGCGTGTTGCTCTTGATCGTCGCCGCCACGCTTCCGAAATTGACCAGACTCGCGCCGGCCAGGTTCGTGCCCGTAATTGTGACGGTCGTGCCGCCGCCAAGGGTGCCGCTGGCGGGAGATACGCCGGTGATCGTCGGCTTGCTTTCGTAAGTGAACTGGTCGGCCGACGATGTCGCTGAAGTGCCGTTGGAGTTGGTCACAGTCACGTTGACCGTGCCCGTCCCCGCGGGAGCGGTAGCGGTGATTTTCGACGCGGTCACGACGGTAACGTTGGTCGCCGGTGTGGAGCCGAAATCGACGGCTGTAGCTCCAGTGAAGTTGCTGCCGGTGATTGTCACGGTCGTTCCGCCAGCCAGGGGCGCCGCCGGCGGAGAGACAGCCGTAATCGTGGGCACGAGCGAGTAGGTGAATTGCGATGCCGAGGAGACCGCCGATACTCCGCCAGGGCCCGTGACGGTCACATTGACCATGCCAGTGCCGGCTGGGCTGACGGCAGTGATCTCGGTTGAGGACACCACGGTCACGTTCGTTGCTGGCGTGGACCCGAAATCGACGATCATCCCGCCCGTCAGGTTCGTGCCGGTGATCGTCACTGTCGTGCCGCCGGCGGTCGATCCGTTCGCCGGGCTGATGCCTGTTACCGCGGGGACGTAATTCACCAACCCCGGAATGAGCTTGTTGCCGATCGGGGTGCCGAGGCCTGTCGTTAGATCGTAGCCGGTTGCGGCAACGTAGGTAGGCGCGGGCCCCGTGCTGCCTGATGTTATGTCGTGAAAATCGGCGGCAGGGAGGCTGTATAGCTCCGGCAGGGTCTGGGTAAGGCCGTTGAGCGAGCCCAGCCCGGCGATTGCCCTGCCCTCGTCGGCGATGGCGATCAGGCCGGCCCACATGGGCGTGGCGAGGCTCGTGCCGCCGACGTTGTTGCTCCACGGACTGGAAGTACCGTTGTCGTAACTGTCGTAAAGCGGCACGCCAGTGGCCGGGTCGGCCTCCATCGCCACGTCGGGAAAGGTGCGATAGCTCGTGCTGTACTTGTTGACGATGCCGCTCTGATAGGTGGGCTGGGCCTGGGTGCTGATGCCGCCGCCGCTGCCGCCGAAGCTCCCGCTGTTGATCCCGCTGCCCCAGGCCGTTTCGCCGCCGTAGGTGTAGTTCGGATTGCTGCCGTGGACGGTCAGCGTCGTTCCGCCTACCGAAACGACATTGGGAGAATCTGAGGGGTACTCCGGGCCGACCGTGGGATCGCTGTTGCCGTAGGCGCCGGCGTCGCCGGATGCCACTAAGTACGTGATGCCGCCCGCCAGCTCGGTGCCGCCCATTGTGGCGGCGCCGCCGATGTGGCCCGACGGCGTGACGAAGTCCGTCGAGTTGTAGGTCGAAATCTGGCCCGCGGTCCACGTGCTGTCGTCGCCGGACCAGCTCATCGACACCGCCACCACGCCGGGCGTGTTGTCGGCCGTGTGAACGGCCGTAAACAAATCGGCTATATTGTTGCTGTCGTTGCTCCCCTCGAATAGGTCGATGTTGGCCATGGGGGCGATGGCGTGCGCCCAATCGATGTCCAATGCTTCCTCGCCCTCCCAGTCGGAGGACCCGGGGCCGGCGGGATCGGTGGCCACGTAATTCGGGCTGCTGGGACTGGTGCTGACCGGCTGGCCGGTCTGCGTCAGCCTTTGGAATGTCGGGCCGCCGCTGGTGTTGAACTGCGGCAGCCCGAAATTGGTGGAGAAAGCGTTCAGATCGTTCAGGGCCGTGGGATAGTCGTAGGCATCGACGATGGCGATCGTCTGGCCGCGGCCGTCGCCGGGCACTCCGCCGAAGCTGATTCCGCCGCTGAGCACGCCGGACGTGTAACTACCCAGGCCATAGGCGTCGCGAATCCCGTTCACGAATGTCGGAAGAGCCTGCGTGTCTTTCGGACCGGCCGGTTTGTCCCCCAGAATGATCGAAGGCCCGACGGCCGACAACAGCGTCCGCGTTTCCAGCGACTCGATGGTGAGACAGCGGTTGTGGTACGAGTTCTCCCGCCTGGCATTCCCCGCCGTGCGCGGCCGCGATTTGGCCTTACGCGAACGGGAGCCAATGATCCAATTGGTAGCCCTTTGAACCCAACTCATGGCGACGTTCTCTCGCTTGCCGGAGGAGTGCTTAATCCCACCAGCTTAAAACGACCGGGGGGGGAAGTCAAGCCGCCGGTGACGATTACACAAGTATTGCCGGCCGGGATTTATCGGATAAACCGCGGCAAATCTGCAGTTTTCGCATAAAACCTTGTGAAATCTTCACTCTTCATCTCTCACCCGTTCGACTGCCTCAAACAGCTCCGCCAGCGGTTTTGCGTAGTTCATCCATCTGCCCACCGACGACGCGTAGACCGGCCGGCGGACCTGCACGGCGCTGGCCGTGTTGACAACCCGCGGCGCGCGATGAAACTCCAGGCAGCCCGGCTCCCATTCCAGGGAGCACCAGGCAACCAACCGCCGCGCTACGCCTTCCAGATCGGCCACCGTCTTTTCGTAATCCACCTCCAAGAGGCGCGCGGCAAGACATTCTGCCAGTGCTCCATGATGCGGCGATAGCGGCGAAACTGCGCGACGATGTGCCGCGGGTCGTTCGTCCAGCGAATCGCCTTGAAATGCGTCATCCAGCAGGATACGGCCACGTCGCGGACGTTGCGGCGGCAATGAATGAACTTGTGCGCGGAAAGAGGCAGGCCAAGAGACCCAGGTACAAGTAGTTGTGCGGCATCTTGTCCACGATGCGACTCGCCGCGGGAGCGAGCGCGCGGAGCTTCTCCAAATACTGTGCGGCGAGAAGCCGGGATGTCTCCTTGTCAAGCTTTGCGAGTCCCTCGAACACGTTTCCTTCCCGGCCGCCAAGCGCGGCCAGCATACTGCCCGCCATTTGCAGCTCGCCCGCGGCAAAGACCTGCGAATGGGCGCCGAATACCTGCTCGACGAGCGTGGTCCCCGAGCGCGGCAGCCCGACGACAAACACTGGCACTTCACTCTCCGAGCCGAAGCCGCGGACCCGTTCAAACAATTCCCGCGTGCAGACGGAGATCATGGTTGAAACAAACGCTTCCGCGGCATCCGGGTCGAAGGCGTCGCCGCGGCGGCGCGACTCCGACAGTTCGAGCGCGTTGGCTCGCTGAAGATGTTCGGCGGCTTCGGCATACTCGCCCCGCGCGTTGAGGACCTGGGCCAGGCCGAAATGGACGAGCGCCCGGTCGGCGTCGTCCAGCCCGGTTTCCGCCAGCAGACGGCGCTGTGCGTCCAGGTGCTCCGGCGGCAGGCCGCCGCCCAGAATCCTTGCCAGGCCGAGATGGGCGTAGGCGTTGCGGGGGTCGTGCCGTAGCGCGCTGTGGTAGGATGCCTCGGCCTCCTTCAGGTCTCCCATTTTTTCCAATGCGCGGCCCAGGGCGCCGTGGCGCGGGCGAATTCCGGCTTCAATTCGACGGCGCGGCGGAAGCAGGCAGCCGCCTCTGCGAGGATTCCAACGGCCTTCCACGCATTGCCCAGGTTGTAATGCGCCTCGGCATCGCCGGGGCGAGTTCGATCGCCCTACGGTAGCACGTGACGGCCTCCTCCAGCTTCCCCTCTTGCCGCAAGGCGAGGCCCAGGTTGTTATGGGCTTCGGCAAAATTGGGCTTAAGCTCCACCGCCCTGCGATAGCAGGCGGCCGCTTCGGCGGTCCTGCGGGACTCACGATACGCGTTGCCCAGGTTGTTGTGGAGCACCGCCACATTGCCATGTACGCTGACCGCCCGGCTAAAGCACTCGATCGCCGTGTCCGGCCGGCCCGACTGCGCGGCGAGTACGCCGAGCAAGTTCAAGGCGTCGGGCTGGTTCGGTTCGGCGGCAAGAATCCGACGGTAGATCTCTTCCGCGGCTTGCAGCCTGCCGGCCTTATGGTGTTCGATCGCAGTCGCCAGCGATTCCGGAAGCTTTGCCATCTATCGCCCGCTTCCTCGAACAATTCCCCAAAACGATTCCGCGTAGTGTTTCCATCTCCACACTGTCGGGTAGAGTCTTTCATGGTAACGCAACGGACATTTCGCATCAACTCTACATGTTGCAAGGCGGCAACCGCGGGGCTAGAATGAGCAGTAGGCGACTTCCAAACGCGCGATTGGAGAATTCACATGCTATCAGCCGACGGGAAATCGGTCATCAATCGTGCCAAGCAGACTTACGCCGATCAATTGCAAAAGGACCTCGAATCCCAGCACATGGACCGGTTCATTGCTATCGAACCGGACTCCGGCGATTATTTCCTGGGCGATACGACCCAGCACAATAGACTTTACAGGCCCGTCTAACGGCCGTCTGAATCCACGGTCCCCGCGGCTTGTTTACGCTGTCTACGAATCCATTCACGGTCGCACCTGGTCGCGCCGTCGAAAAAAGATCGGCGGCGACTCGTATCCGCGGCCTCAATCACCAGCTCAATTCCACGCCCAGGTTGCCCCCGTGGTAGAAGACGCCGCTGCTCACATTGATCTGCGTCGCCCCTGCGATCAGGTCCGTTTGGGCGATCTGATTCACCGGCTGGGCGATGTTGTTGATGTACATCACCTGGTAGCCGAAGCTGCACGAGACGTGCTTGTCGATCTGCACGTAGCCGTTCAGGCCCGCTTCGCCGACGAAGGCCACGTGGCACTGCACGTCGGACGCCGCCAGGTTGCCGAGACCGCCCGTGTCCGAAAGAGAGATCGACGACGTGGCGTTGTTCAGCGCTCCGCCCGCTTTGACGAAGGCGCCGATCTGGAAAGGCCCGTCGCTCGGGAAGAGACGGCCGTCCAGTCCGCTTTGCCAGGCGAAAATGTGGTTTCGCGTCTCGATTCTTTGCGACAATGTATTGCCGGTGATGAACGACGTGCCGCTGACATCGTAGCGATCGAACATGTTGACCCAGCGAAATCCGGTCAGGAAATCGAGTTGCCCGAACAGGCGTTGGCGGATATTGATTTCCGAGCTGTGCAGCATCGAAGCGAAATCGACGTGTCGCGTCGGTGACGGGATAATTGTTGACGATGCTGTTGACATCGAGACTGGCGAACCCGTTGGGAAAATCGGCGTTGGCGAAGTCCTTCGAGGCCGACCAGCCGTTGACGCTGAAGTAGTTCAATTCCAGGCCCAGTCCGGCGCAGTCGGTCACGGCGAACGCCAATCGCGGCCCGACGCGGTAGGGAAACTCCATGTCGGATGCATTCAAGAAACTCCCGCCGTTCAGCGGATCGCTGAGCAGCGCGACATTCGACGGATTCGCTCGGTGCAGATAGATCGCGCTGGCGTCGAACCTCCAAGTGCAGGCCGCGACGCGTTGGCTCAAGTCGCAAAACATTGGCGCAAATCGCCCCAGCAGTGGGTCGGGTTCGAAACAGCCCTGGCTGTCGGCATAGCGGCAGCCCGGATCGTGGACAAAGTCCTGTGCGCAGAATCCTTGAAATGAACCCTCACCGCTCGGGCAGCCCTGGCCGCCGCAGCCTGCTTGGCAGCCGGCTACGCAGCCATCGGTTTGCGCATTTGAGTTGCCCGCCGCCAATGTTAGCAACGTCAGCCCAACCGCCAAAACTGTGTTTCTAGTGGCCGTCATATTCGACTCCTGGTGAGATTTCTGCCGGTCAAATCCCGAAAATCCGTGCAAATCGGTAGCATCCCTACAAACGGATCGGTCGGAATTACCGCCACGCCAAGAAAAATCGGTCCACACGGCACAGACGGCGCAGATTGTGCAGTTTATCGCGTTGAGTCCGTGGCTTTGCGGTCTCGCTGCCGCCCGCCACCGATGGAACAACGACGGAACACCCATTATGATAGGGCATTCTGAATCCTCCGCGCTTACTCCTTGACCACGTTTCCGCCGGCAATTCAACCACCAGGTGCCAACTTGCAAGACACTCTCCACCAGATCCGTGTGGGCCATAGCCCAGATGCCGACGATGCCTTCATGTTTTATGCTCTCGCCGCCGACAAGATCGACACGGGCAGATATTTCTTCCGGCACGAACTGGTCGATATTGAAACCCTCAACCGCCGTGCATTCGAGGGCGACCTCGAATTGACAGCTCTCAGCCTGCATGCCTACGGCCACTTGACCGACCGCTACGTGCTTTGCACCTGCGGGGCCAGCATGGGCGATGGCTACGGGCCGATGCTCGTCGCCCGGCAAAAGCAGCCGCTGGAAGAGTTTCGCCTCTCGACAATCGCCGTGCCGGGCCTGCTCACCACCGCCTATCTGGCCTTGCGGCTCTGCCTGGGCATGGAGTTCCGCCCGGTGGTTGTGCCTTTCGACCAAATTCTCGACGCGGTAGTGACGGGCGACTATAAAGGCCACCGCATCGACGCCGGGCTGATCATTCATGAAGGGCAACTCACGTATACCGACCAAAAGCTCGAATTGATCGTCGATACGGGCAAGTGGTGGCAAGAGCAGACCGGGCTGCCGCTGCCCTTGGGGGCGAACGGCGTCCGCAAGGACCTCGGCCATGCGACGATTTCCGACGTCCAACGCCTGTTGAAAGCGAGCATCGAATATGGCCTCTCGCATCGGCAGGACGCGCTGGACTACGCGCTCGGTTTTGGCCGCGGACTGGAGCGCGCCAAGGCCGACCAGTTCGTCGGCATGTATGTCAACGACTGGACGCTCGACTTCGGTCCGCGCGGACGCCAGGCGGTGACCGAGCTGCTCGCCCGTGGCCACGCGGCGGGCGTGATCCCCAAGCTGGTTGCGCCGGAGTTCGCGGAGTAGACGCGGCGGGATCGTGCGCCTTATTTCCCATCGCCTCCGGGAGTGGGGTCGCGCGTGAGGGTGCTGTCGGCGCCCCGACGCCATTTTTCTGCTATTCATATTTCTGTCTTTGCGAACTTTGCGGCTTGGCGTGGATCTCTTTCCGGCAGAGTCAGAAACTTTCTCGCGAAATTGAAACATGGAGAATTCGGCCGGTTTCTCGAGGTTTTGCAAGTTAGGACGAACCCAGAACCGACCCACGATGGAGACACCCATAACCGCCCGCGTGTCAAGGCCCCGATTTTCGGGATAGGCCAAAAAACCAGAACAGAGAAAGGCTAGCCGGGGTCCAGGGGCGGCAATGAGCGCCCTGGTCGGCCGATGGATCGGCCGAAATGTCCGCGGCAGGATGCCGGTTCGATGTTCGTTCGTGTGCGTTGCGCATATCGTAGTCACCCATTCGTGCCGTTCGGCCGCGAGACCGCCGCACATTATTCTGTTCACCGGCAAGAGCACCCAATCAGGATCTCGGCACAGGCGCAAGGCCTCGCCAGTCTCAATCGCGGGTCGCTTCGCCGATTTTGCGTGCGCAATCGCAACTCCTCTTGTTTGCCTCAAGCCGGCGCCGCCGAGGGAACGTTTTCCCTCTGCCAGCGGCGCAGCCGTTTCCAACATATCTCCGCCAGTTGCTGCGCCGTCGCCACCCGCGCGATCTTGCGCTGGAGCGTTTCCGTACGCGCGTGTAAAAGTTCTTCAAGGCAACATCCTCCTGGACGACCTTCATTGCCGCTTCCACGAGGATCCATCGCAACCAGGACGAGCCCTGACGGGTGATCGATCCGCGATAGCAGTGGCCGCCCGACTGGTTGACGCGCGCCGTCAGGCCGGTGTAAGCTCCGACCTGCTTGGCATTGTGGAATCGATCGACCTCGCCCAGTTCGGCCATGATCAAGAGCGCCGAGAACAGGCCGATGCCGTGGATGTCCGTCAACGTCTCCACCTGCGGGAATGCTTCACGCAACGCGAGCATGTGTTCGTCGAGGATCGCCAATTGCTTCTCGTAGTGCTGCAATCGCAGCACCAGCTCGTCGCGCACCAGATTCTCGATCGGGCCGAAGTCCTGTTTGCCGAACCACGCCAAGCAGCGTTTGCCGAGCGTGCGGTAGGGCGTCTGCCGATTCTGCCGCGCCAACAGGCCGCGGAGCTTGATCTTCGCCTTCACTTGCTCGCGGACGAGTCGTGCTCGTGCGCGTGTCAGGTTGCGTAATTGCTGGTAGGGCTCTGGCGGAATGTAGGCCAACGGGACTTGGTTGATCCGCAGCAGATTGGCCAGCAGCATCGCGTCAAGCTTGTCCGTCTTGCTGCGGCGCTGTATCATGGCGCCAGGCGGAGTGGATGTGCCAGGACGACGACGCCGTACGGGCGAAGCAGGTCGTAGAGCCAACGGTACGTGCCCGTGGCTTCGATCACTGCGCGGAACGCCCCGAGCTTTTCGACGAACTGCCGAATGGCTTCCGTGTCTTCACAGCGGATGGTGGTCGCGTTCATGGCTTCGCCCGCGTCGTTCACGCCGGCGATGACAACGGTAAGACGATGAAGGTCGATACCGAGATACCACATATAGGTCTCCTTGTTCGGTGGACTAGGAATGAGTTGCGAACCTCAATCTCTAGTCTACCGGCAAGGGGCCTTGACTCGCCGGGCGGTTATAGTATCAGGAATACGTCTTATGGCCATTTGTTTTCTCCGGCGTCCCGCAATGCGTGGGGAGTTCGGCAGGCAGGAACCACGAATCAAACAAATTACACGATTGGAAACTGTGGGTCGAACCATTCGACAGAAAAATGGAGAACAGAAAGATTACGCGGCCGGCACGACTTCCGTATAACTCTTCCAGTCGCATTGATATTCGTGTTATTGGTGTCATTCGTGGTTCTGTCCGTGTTTGATCGAGCAGTTCGGAGCAAGGAGCCATGAGTTTTAAGTGCAAGCCGCGGCGGAAAAAACGGCGCGTACGGGGGATGCGCCCCACCCTCACGTTTTTCGGCCGCTGGGGCACATCGCGGCCGGCCATCGTAAACACTTGTCAATACAGGACTTAGGACGTAGAAACAGCCGGCGGGTCCCACATGCCCCAGAGGAGCGGACTGGGGCGCATCGCGGTCGCGACCGCCATTTTGGCGGGAAAGTGCGCCTATCAGGACGCGGTTTCTCGCGTTCAGGATTCGTTCCGGCATAGTCGACAGAAAAATGGGGGACAGAAACATGTTGTGGCCCTCGCCTTTTCCGCACGGCTCTTCCAGTCGCATTGGCATTCGTGTCATTGGTGTCATTCGTGGTTTGGTCCGTGTTTACTCGGTGTTCCATCCGTGGCTTGATCCCTATTCTCTCATCCTTCATCGTTCATCTCTGATCTTTTGCGTTCTTTGCGCCCTTTTGCGGCGAACTCGTCTCTCATCTCTCCTCCCTTCTATCCATTATCCACTAATCACTGGCCACCAGTTTCCGCCAGCATACCACAGTTCACAGATGTTGTCAACTAGTTGTGGCGACGCGGCGAGCTAAGTCGTTATCCGGCAAGGGGTTGCGGCTTGAAATCACGCCAGTGCATGTGCTCGTAGAGGGGTTATGTCAAAAAGGCATCTGTCGGCGCAAAGCTTTATGGCATAATGGGTTGTGGAATTCGCGTCGCGACCCGCTCCGGACGCTTTTTGCGACGCCAACGAGAAAAATATAACCAAATAATTCCCCTGGCCACCTTTCGGTGTTGGCCACATTGCAGCCCGTGAAAAAGCGTGATAT
The DNA here is from genome assembly GCA_963707295.1 of uncultured Planctomycetia bacterium. Classification (GTDB taxonomy): domain Bacteria; phylum Planctomycetota; class Planctomycetia; order Pirellulales; family Thermoguttaceae; genus JANXQG01. Next base: position 20,834 of record CAVPPL010000012.1, on the reverse strand, counting down.
AAGTGCGGATCGGCTGGCGGAAACTGACGCTGGACTTGGCCGGCGATGCGTCCACGAGGACGGCTCCGAAAGGAGGTCAATGGGACAAAATAGTTCTGGCCCGTCCCTCGTTTTTGCCCTGATCTTACGATGTTTGGAGTCATCGGCCTTCGAGCGTGGAAACGGGAAGTATTCAATAGACATTTGCTCTTTGTGAGGGACTAAGATGGAGTATTTTGAAGCTTACTGGCGGGAGCTTGCCCGACAATTCAGCCCTAACGGTGCAATAAAATGGTTTGCGAATAATACTGCGGTCATCGGCGCTTTTGCCGAGGCAACAGTGATGAGGTTTATTCGCAGCTATTTAGAGCCAATCCACGTGTCAACTGGCACCGTGACCAGCCCCGAAATCTTTAAGCACCCCGATGAGGTGCCGCAAATCGACTCTATATTGTGGAGCCCATGCCCTTTGCCCGCCATTTTTGAGGCGGGTGATTTTGCGCTTGTCCCAAAGATGAGTTGTCTCGGAATACTTGAGGTAAAGAGATCGGGGTATTCTGGGTGCCGGATAAGATGGAGCGAGTCTTGACCAAGGCAGAACAGCTAGTTCGGCCGCTTGACGAATCTGAGCCGCCTTACTACGACTATAAACCGGCGCTCGGCGTTGTCTGCTTATTGGAGCGGGATGTAGATGCGAAACTCGCGAAAATGCTAAAGGATAAATCGGTGGTTGCATTGACACGCCGCAAGGAAGATCATCAAATCGAGCCGGTCGGCGAAGGGATTAATACGCTTATACAATACCTTGGGATCGTTCGTGCACGGTACCAGGCCTCATGCGGAATCCGACGATCGTGCAATTGAATCAAGCAATCGGCGGAGGACCGAACACTCCATCACCACGACCGGATGGCATTGGAGTCTCGTCGACTGGAAGCGGCTATTATACTATGCCTCGAAGTACTAGTTGACCGAGGCCGCATTATCGGGCATCGAGGACTTGGGTGAGTCAGGCATCTTCATGGCTGCAAGCATTCCGGGTGCAATTGTGCCTTAATAAGTTGCAGTGTCGTATTCCGAACCCTCTCATGATCTCGACGCATCGCAACCCCCTCGGTATTCTCGCCACGACTTGCATCGCCTGCCGCAACGATCCGGGCCAGTTGCAAGTCGGCGGCCAAGATTCCCGAGAAGAATCTCGTCCACTACACTACGGGACGACGCGATCCAGGCCGGGACAACGCCCTGCGGCGATTGCAATCCGTAGGATGTGAAACGTAGGAACTATTGACCGGGAACGGGCAAGCCAGCCGAAACGCCGGCTTTTTTCGTTGGCGGATTCGCCTGCCGGAATACTTCTCACGGAAGAGGGTGGTATTGCAATGGGCATTGCCTGAATTACAATGAAGGGTGAAGATCCGCCTCAATTCAAAGTAGTCTCTATCACGAGGCAGCGTCGTATCCTAAGCCGCAGGCCGTAGCGATTGCTCTCACGAGAGCATCATTCTTCGGGCCGTTGTTGGCTGGATGCGTTCCCAGTTTTCCTTTTGAGGAGAAATCCAATGTTCGGCAGGTTGATGGTTCGAGGCTTGGTGGCGGTGGCTTTGGCGACGGTGCTTGATGGGCCTCCTGATGCGTGCGGCAGCTCAATCACGATCACTCAAACCGGTATAGGCACAGGTTCGATAGGCGGGGTACCGTTTACGGCGGAACCTTTAGTCATAACGTCCATTGGTGATACGAGCGAACGAGTATCCGTATCCGCAGGTTTCTATTACGTGCCGAGTGACTCGGCCTATATTTCCATTAACGGTGTTGGCACCTACCAGTTTATCACAGCAACAGACGTATTCATTAACGGCGGTTCTGTTGGGCTTCAGCGAGCCCCAGAAGGTTTCGACCTGCTGGGCCTCAAGCGGGGGTTCGGAAGCTGGGATATGCTTTCGTCCATTGGACCAATAACCGGCACCGCAGAGTTGGAGCAATGGGAATCCACCTCCAACTTTGACTTTCCCCCAGTGGTGACGACGGGAGGCACATTAATTTTTCCGGATCAATATACTTCGACCACCTTTCAGGCCACCGTTTCCGCAACGCCCGAACCTTCTACCCTCGCTATCCTCATCACTGGTGCCGTTGGGCTGCTGGTCTGCGGAGGGCGAAGGCGGAGGCGTTCGGACACGCCGGGGGCGTCGAGGGGACGCACCTAGTATTATCAATGCGACCAAGATCGGGCGGAGCCGGGGTCAGGCTTACACTCTCCACTTTCGAGTATAGAATGTGTAAGCCAGAATGTGTAAGCCTGACCCCGATTGCGATTGCGGTGACGCCAACCCTGATGGGCTGCGGAACATTTCCCCGTTGGGGATGGAGCGCGACGCATTCGCCTTGCCGCCGCGATTGGATCGCCGGCTATCTAACGTTGCCGGCTAGCCACCGTTTTTCCGATAGCCCGGCGGCGGCGTCAATGTGTATTCGCCGCTGGGCAATTCGTAGTAGGTGCGGCCGTTGATGAAATAGACGTTGGCGACGCCCAGCCGCCGGCTTTCTTCCTGGGCCTCTTTGACCGCGAGCCGCCCGATACGGAGGAAATTGGCGGCCCTTCGATACATTTCCAATTCGCGGGTCGCGTCAGCCATTGGTAGTTTCCACTAGGCGTTGAAACGAGGAAAACAAGCGATCTTCCAGCACCGATGTCTCATCGGCAGGGCCTGTTGCAACATCGACAAGTTTGAACATCAGATTTGCCTCGCTGACGCATCGGGTTATGACGAGAACGGACAAGTCAGCCCACGGGCTATTGATCGTACCTTATCTCGCCGCTGGCGATAAGCTCGAGAAACTCGCGATTGCTGTCCAAGAGTTCGCTTTGCGCGGCCATTTCCTCGAGCGTACACCAGTGGACTGATTCGACTTCGCGGGTTGGGCTCGCGAGTGGCCGCCGGGTCCATGTCGGCGAGCTACCACGCCAAGTGGTCCTTACGAAGAAACAAAGGGATGACTCCAATCTTCGGCCCCGGATCATTGGCCTAATCCCATTCTTCGTCGGTGGCTAGCCGTCCAACGAATTGCTATAATGGAGTATTCGTGTTCGATTCAAGGAGCTGCACATGAGTGATGCCGCCGCACAAGTCGTTAACGCTTTCAACACATTGCCGCCATCCGAACGGCATGCCGTTCTGGTCGAAATCGCACGTATCTCCGAAATCGACGCCGGTCCAATCACCGACGAAGAGTTGACTTCGGCCGGCGCCGAACTCTTCGCGATGTATGACAACGAGGAGACCAATCTTGGCCATGCCGAAACGCGGTGAGGTTTGGCTGGTGGATATGGGCTACGCTGCCAAAGTGCGGCCGGCTCTTGTTCTGAGTATCTCCTTCCAGGATGACGAGCGAGCACTTACTTCGGTCGTACCCCACACGACGAGTGTTCGCGGCACACGTTTTGAGTGCGCGTCCAATGTTCGGTGGTTGAAAGATGGGGCCTTTGATGGTCAGGGCATCGGCACCTACCCGACGGTAAAGCTAATTCGCAAGCTGGGTGATTTACCATCGGATCAACTGGCTGCGGTTGAGCGGTGTGTTCGGCTGTGGCTCTCGCTGCCGTAAACTGGCGAGGTATCGTCGGGAACGGAAAAGGGGAAATCGCTGATTTCTCAGTCCAAAGGAGATCGTTGCGGTTGCGCGGTGATTATTGATCCAGCCGTATCGTGCCGCTGGCGATAAGCTCCAAAAACTCGCGATTGCTGTCCAAGAGCTCGCTTTCGGGCGCCTATTTCCTCCAGCGTAAACCAGTGGACCGATTTGACTTTGCGCGGGTTGGGCTTTGGGACGGCCGCCGGGTCCATGTCGGCCAGCCACCACGCCAAGTGGACCTTCCACCCCTGATGTCACCACGTTCTTCCCGCAACTCTCGGAGGCCTAAGCGACCGAGGCGGGGCAGGCGCGAGCGATCTTACGAAGCTCAGGACTTGGTCTGAGATTTCCACCTTCGTCTTCATCCAGCGCGTGTGGACCGCTCGGCGGCGTGGACTTCGACGCGCCGACTTGCTCCCAGTCGGACGCCGGGTACTTCGCCAGGAGGGTAAAGCGGGGCCGGCAAGGCCTTTGGGCTGAAGGCCCAGCCGTTTTCCCAATGTTACCGGGGCTTCGCCCTTCCCCTGGGGCAAACCGACGCCCCTGGGGGAAACAAATCTTGGCCCTCTTTCTGACAGATATTTGCGCCTCCGGGGTATTATCTCTAGGGAGAGGTTTCTATGCTCGAGTTTCCCGAAACCAAAACTAGCCTGCTGCTCCGCCTTCAAAACCCGCGCGACGAAGAGGCGTGGCGAGAATTCGTCGCGATCTATCGCCCCGTCGTCTATCGACTGGCGCGGATGCGGGAACTTCAACATGCCGACGCGGACGATTTGTCGCAACGGGTCGTGATAGCCGTCCAAAGGGTCATCGGCAACTGGCGGGTTGACCCTGCCAAGGGGCGGTTCCGCTTCTGGCTGGCGCGGATCGCCCAGAATGCGATCCTCAATGCGTTGAGCCGCCGTCCGCCCGACGTGCCGGTCGGCGGCAGTTCAATTCAAGAACTGCTTGAGAAACATCCGGTGCCGGACCCCGATACGCAGCATGAGCTGGAAGCGCGAATACCACCGCAGTCTCTTCCGCTGGGCCGCGCAAAGGATCATGCCCGAGTTTCGAGACGGCACGTGGGAGGCATTTTGGCTCACAACAGTCGAGGGAGTGAGCGCGGAAGAGGCCGCGCGCGCGCTGGGAAAAAGCACGGGGGCGATCTACACGGCGCGGAGCCGCGTCATGCGGCGCCTGAAGGCGGAAATCCAACAGAGTTGCTTCGACTGGAGGCCATAAGTCATGCCAAAAGAACATCCATGCTGCGGCCGTGAGCGCATCGAGCTTTTGCTCGACGGCCGGCTCAGCGGTGAAGAGCAATCGCAAATCGAGGAGCATCTCGGCAAGTGTGCCACCTGCCGCGATCACCTACAGACGACAGCCGCCGGACCGGCCTATTGGGAAAACGCGTCAACCTACCTCCGCAGCGATGCGCTCGATGAAGAGTCCGGGGATGCCGCACTTTCCGGCCTCGCGCTGTCCGACGAATTATCGTGCGATGAGAAACCAAGCGCTTTGCGGATCACCGACTATTTCGACCCGACGGACGATCCGCGGATGTTGGGCCGGTTCGACGGCTACGAGATCGTGGGCATTGTCGGCTTCGGCGGGATGGGCGTCGTGCTCAAGGGGTTCGAGCAGGCGCTTGATCGCTATGTAGCCATCAAGCTGTTGGCGCCGCATTTGGCCAGCAGCGGGGCGGCGAGGGCAAGATTCGCCCGCGAGGCACGCGCGGCCGCAGCCGTGCTCCATGAAAACGTTGTGGCGATCCATCGCGTGGCGACGGCCAAGGACCTGCCCTACCTGGTTATGCCCTACGTCCCCGGCGAGTCGCTGCAAAAGCGCCTGGACGAGCAAGGACCGATGCGGCTGAACGAGGTTCTGCGGATCGGGCTGCAGATCGCCGCCGGTCTGGCGGCGGCGCACGCCCAAGGACTCGTGCATCGCGACATCAAGCCTGCCAACATTCTGCTGGACAAAGGCGTGGAGCGAGTCACGATCACCGATTTCGGCCTCGCCAGGGCTGCCGACGACGCTAGCTTGACGCGCTCGGGCGTGATAGCCGGCACTCCGCTCTACATGTCGCCCGAACAGGCGCGGGGCGAGCCGCTGGACGGCCGCAGCGACCTTTTCAGTCTGGGAAGCGTGCTCTACACGATGTGCGTGGGCCGGCCGCCGTTTCGCGCAGACGACGTTTGGCGTCCTGCAACGCATTTCGCAGTCCGAGCCGACGGCAATCCGGCTGCTCGCGCGGCCGCGCCGGATTGGCTCTGCGAAATCATCGCCAAACTACAGGCCAAGGAGCCGGCCGACCGCTTCCAATCCGCCGCCGAGGTCGCGGACTTGCTCGGCCGTTGGCTGGCCCACGTGCAGCAGCCAACCGTCGTTCCCGCGCCGAAGCGGACCGTGCGGCCGAACCGTCGCGGGAGGAGTATCCGGCGAGTCGCGGCCGCGGCGGTCGTAGCGATTGCCGTCGCCGGCCTGGGCGCAGGCGTGGCCGCATGGCGATGGTGGCCGCCACGCGATGCCAAGATCGGGCAAGAGAGTACCGCGCAGGGCGCGTTCGACCGCTGCAGACGCGCAGCCGGCAAGCGACTTGCATGGTTTCACCCAGGCAACTTTCGACGAACGCGCCTTGCAAGAAGGCTGTGAAAATGCGCGGCAACGGGCGTGGGAAATCGAAGAGCAGTGGCGTGCGCCGGCCGCGCGCGGCGACGATTCCCAATGGCAGGCGACCGTCTTGGAACTTCACGAACAACTCGTCGATCTGGGCCAGCGGATCGATCGCACGTTGCAATAATCAATCCCTGGCACATCAATTAACCTTTTTTGAGGAGAGTCTCCATGAAACGCAAAATGTTGGCATTGGCGGCATCGGTTTCCCTGGCGGTAGTCGTAACCGCCGTTTGGGCGTAATCGTTGCCGAAGAATGATGCCGTCGAGCCGCCATACCAGATCAGTCCGACCCCGATGGTAATCATGGACCGCCCGGAAGCCGATGGTCGCAACGCGGCGGTTCAGTACTACAGTCCTATGACCGGCTTCATGGTCCGGGCTCTTGACGAAGAACGGAGAATCGACGGGCTGTTGGAGAAGTGGAAGCAGTCGTCAAGCAAGGCGGACCGCGACAAGATTCAGCAGAACCTGCGCGCCGCTTTGCACGCTGAGTTTCAGGCGCGACTGGCTGCGCACGAGAAGGAGATTGATCAGCTCGAGGCCGACGTCAAGAGGCTGAGGGAGCAACTGGAACTCCGCCGCCAGAAGCAGGACGACATCGTCGGCTTCCACATGGAGCAACTGCTGCGCCAGGCCCAGGGGTTGGGATGGGGAACTGAGCCCGTACACGGCAGCGCCGCGGGCCGGCCAAAAGCACTGCGCATGCCTGGCTCCTCGTCGTTGACGGCCGGAGCCGGTTATCTCAATGGTTTTGGGCCGTCGGCGCCCCCCCACGCCGCCAACAAGAGCCGCGACGGCGCGACGGCTAATGAGCTCAACCCGTTCCAGAAAACTGGCGAAAATGCCGCTCCCGCTCCCGGCTCTAGCGTGCGTCCGCCTGCCGGAGTAGGCCCCCTCCCAACGCTGCCTCCCGCCGTTGAGGCTCCCGCCGAGAAATTGCCCGAAAGTCCAATAGACATAAAGCGGGATCAACCTCCGTCGGCACCGATCGCTCCTTGAACCATGCGTAGTCGGGCGGCCGATTGCCGTTTCTGGTCATGCCGCCGGTGGCCGGCGAATCGCTGGCCGAGAGGCTGACGGCCCGTGGCCGTCTGAAGTTGAAGGAGACCTTGCACATTGGAACGCAGGCCGCATGGAAAAGGAGTAGCGAAGTTCTGACCCGTCCCCGCAGTTCTACTTGGTCAAGAAGTAGCCGCTTGCCGGCGCCGCCGGGGCGATGTATCATGGGCGGCATACACTGTCCAAGGGAGGTCGCCATGCGAACCGTATCTCTTCTTTGCCTATTGGCTCTTGCCGCAACGGGCTGCGGCTTGGATGGCCCCGCGCCCCAAGAAGCGAAAGACACCGTAGCGAATGGAACCGGGAAGCCTGCCGCACGCGCGGCGGCTGGGCAAAGCGCGGCTGGCAATGCCGCGGCGCGGGACGCGACGGTACAAACGCTCGCCGAGGCCCGGCGAGGATTTACCACCAAGCTCGTCAAGCAAGAACGAGACGGCAAGCCCGCGCCCGCGCCGCCGGCGGGCGTCATGCAACTGGTGCAATACGAATCGCCCATCGGCAAGCTCAGCGCCGATGTGACGCCCGCGCCGACCGACGGCCAAAAGCACCCGGCGATCGTTTGGATCACCGGCGGCGACTGCAATGGGATCGACGATTGCTGGACCGACGGACCGCCCGGCAACGAGCAGACTGCCGCCGCCTTTCGCAAGTCGCAGATCGTCGTGATGTTCCCTTCGCTGCGGGGCGGGAACGACAGCCCGGGATACAAGGAAGGAATGTTCGGAGAAGTTGACGACATCCTGGCGGCGGCCGATTTCCTTGCCAAGCAGGACTACGTCGATTCCCATCGGATCTATCTGGGCGGCCACAGCACGGGCGGGACAATGGTCCTCTTGGTCGCGGAATGTTCGAACCGGTTCCGGGCGGTCTTTTCCTTCGGCCCGGTGGCGAGCATAGCGCAATACGGCGGCCAGTTCGCCTATCACGATCTGCACGATATGCAGGAAACGCTGCTCCGCTCGCCGGGCACGTGGCTGCCGTCGATCAGCGTGCCGACCTTCGTGATCGAAGGGACCGCCCAAGGGAACCTGCAAGCGGTGCAGTGGATGGCGGCGAAGTGTACGAATCCGCTCGTCCACTTCTTGCCCGTCAACGGCGCCACGCATTTCAACGTGCTTGCTCCGATCGAGGCGCTAATCGTTCAGCAGTTGCTTCTCGACACGCGCGATCCATGCAATATCAATCTGACGGAAGATTCGCTGAACACGGCGTTCGCGCGGAGTGGCGGTTCGCGACCATCTCGATAACAAGGGGCATCTTCGCGAAAGCGATGCTGTGGCCTTGCTTTTCCCGCTGCAAGGGCGATGATTGAGTCCATGCAGCCTTACGCCTCCATTATTCTCGGTTCACTGCTGGCTGCCCTGGCCGTCGGGCTGGGCGCGATCGGTGCGCATGCCCTGAAGGATCAGCTTTCCGCCGAGCACTTGGCGATCTATTACACGGCCGTCCAGTACCAGATGTACCACGCGATCGGAATCGCGCTGGCCGGGCTGCTCGCATTGCATCGCCGGAACTGTTGGTTTGCCGCCGCTGCCTGGATGATGCTGGCCGGCATTGTGCTGTTCTCGGGATTCCTTTACGCTTGGCTGGCGACCGGTAGCCGGTTCTTTGTCTATCCCGTGCCGGTCGGCGGCGTGGCGTTCATCGTCGGCTGGGTGTTGATGGCCGTCGGGGCGTTCGGGCTGCGGGAGCGGAAGTGAAATATGAGCGATAAGGAGCAGGAAAAGAACCGGGTTCTGCTGGCGATGGTCGCCCTGAACACGCCATTGATGCCGCGGGCAGGCGGCTGCTTGGCCGGTTTGAGGGCCGTGCCCGATATCAACCTGGACCTGGGTTCGCTGAAGGAATCGGAGGGAAAAATCGTTTTCGGCCTGGGCAAGGACCACGCGGCGGCCGCGCTGATGCCCGCGGCCATTCCCTGGTCAGCCCTGGAAGGCCCGTGCGCGACGGCATGGTGGTGGCCGGAGGCGAGCGAGAAGATGAAGGACCATGCGAGCCACATCCTGGTGGTGCTGGCGGGTGAGTCGGGCAATTTGGTGCAGCGGCACGTTACGCTCACGCACCTCACGGCGGCCGTCGCCGCACACACCGATGCGGCCGGCATCTATTGGGGTGGCGGAACGCTCGTCCACGAGCCGCAAGCCTTCATCGAACAGGCGAGAGAGCTTTCGCCCGACAATTTGCCCTGGCCGCTGTGGATCGATTTTCGCGTGGAGGGCAACGAGGACGGATCGTGCCGGCTGTTCACGACCGGGATGAAAGCGTTCGACAAGCCGGAAATCGAAATCCGCGCAGCCGCCGCGAACCGGCCGAGGTGTTCGACTTCGCCTGCTCGATCGCGGATTACATCATCACGACCAACCCGCGGATCGAAGACGGGCACACGGTCGGCCGATCGGAAGCGGAAAAAATCCGCGGAGCCTGGCCCGTCGATGTGGGACTCGAAGAAGACTGTCTTGAAACTGGATTTCTACGCACGGCCCGAAACATAGGAAGGCCCAGCTTCCAGCGGATGGCAATCAGTCGCAGCGCCAAGGTTATGGCTGCCCCGACAAAGGCATTGGCGGCGCGGCCCGGCAGCCATCGCTCCATCCCAACGAGCACCACGGCGCCGGCGAACGCGGCAGTGGCATAGAAGTAGGTTTCGACGCGGAAAACGAGCGGGATTTCGCCCACCAGCACGTCGCGGAGAATCCCGCCGGCGACACCCGTAATGACGCCGAGCACGACGGCATTCACGCTGCCGGCGTGGAATGCCAGGGCCTTTTCCGCACCGAGGATGGTGAAGGCGGCGAGGACGAAGGCGTCGGCCACGGCAAACAGTTTTTGTGGCATGGCCCAGCGGCGGGCGATGAAGAACATGATGACGGAGGCCGCGATGGCCGTGAGGACGTAATTCGAGTCGCGGATCCAGAAGACGGCGGAACGCCCTTGATCAGGATCGGGGCCAAGCACAACGTCTCGAAGCGTGCCGCCACCGAGCGCCGCCACGAGCCCGTAGCACAATGACGCCGACGAGATCGATCCGTTTTCCTGCGGCGGCGAGAACGCCCGATATGGCGCCGACGACGACGCCGAAATGCTGCAAGTATTGCAAGAGGTAGTACATGACATTCCGGCACGAGCGGGCGGGCAAAGGACTAGTTTGTCGATGAGGCATGGGGTTGTCAAGTGAAGGGAACTCGACGCGGGCGGCGGGTGGCGATGTGTGGCCCACCGAATGCGTCGATTGCTGTATAATTAAAATCCTTTATGCACTGTCGTAAGCCGAGACCCAAAGCATGATTCCCAACCCGCCTCCCGACGACCGCTCGCCGATGGCAATTGCCTTGGAGTGGACGGCGCGGATCACGGCGATCGGTCTGGAAATGGCGTTGCCGGCCAGCGGAGGGTTTTGGCTCGACCGTCGCTTCAATACGTTGCCAATCTGCGCGGCCATCGGGGCACTGTTAGGCTTTGCTGTGGGCTTCTACCATCTATTGCAAATCGCGCGGTCGCAGAGCACGAAAAATGGCCACTAAACTAGCCATTTTGGGTGGCGTAATGTTCATCGCATCAGTGCTCGTCCTGCCTCTTAGGGTGGGCGATTTCACACAATCCGGCGGGAATTTGCGCGGGCGCGTTAGCTGCTGGAGTTTGCTGGTTCGCCGCCGCGGCCGCACTGATTGCGACCGCGAAATTTGGCCAGCCGCATCAATTGCTCGTAAGCCTCGCGCGGGAATGTTGCTCCGCATGGGCATACCTCTGGCGGTGGCATTCTTTGTGCATTTTTCCGGAGGCCCCCTAGCCGACGCAGGCTTTCTCTATTACATTGTGGCGTTTTACGCAGTGGCGCTGACTTCGGAGATTATTCTTTCCTTGCCGGTTGGCGGCCCCGGTCCCTGATAATCCGCCCCACAACGGATGTGATAGAAGCAATTTCCGACCGTCCCAAAGTTTTGGGAGCGGTTCCAAATGATTTTCTAAGCGAGCGACATCGAGCGAGACTATGGATGTAGCGGATTTGGCGAAAGTAGCCGGAAAGCACGTCGCGGACTCGGTTGTCTTTGAGCTTCCGTTCAATATCGAGATTCCGATTCCACCAGTTTTCGGTTTCCAGGTGACTAAGTTCATGGTCCTGGAACTTATCGCCGGCGCACTTATGGTGGGCATATTCGTTACGCTCGCAAGAGCGATGCGTTCGGGCGAGCCGCCCAAGGGACTTTTCTGGAATTTCTTTGAGGTGTTGCTGGTTTTCATTCGTGATGAAGTGGTGCGACCCGCGATCGGCAAGCACGATGCCGACAAGTTCATGCCGTTGCTTTGGAACATCTTTTTTTTCATTTTGTTCTGCAATCTATTGGGCATGCTGCCGTGGACCGGATCGGTGACCGGTTCGATCATGGTTACAGCGACGATGGCCGCTATCACGTTCCTCACGGTCCTTGGGGTGGGCATTGTGAAGTTCGGCCCCGCGGGGTTCTTGAAGAGCCTGGTGCCTCACATGGAACTGCCCAAGACGCTGTCGATTCTGCTGGTCCCAATGATTTTCTTTATCGAATTGGCAAGTCTCCTGATTCGTCATCTCGTCCTGGCAATTCGTCTCATGGCGAACATGTTCGCCGGGCACCTGGTGCTGGCGGTGTTTGTAGGGTTCGTTGCGGTGGCGGCGAACGCCGCTCTGTTCGCCCAACTCGGCATATCGGCGGCCAGTATTGCGGCCGCAGCGGCACTTAGCTTATTGGAATTGTTCGTGGCCTTTTTACAGGCCTACGTTTTTACTTTTTTGTCGGCACTTTACATCGGCATGGCCGCTCATCCGCACTAGTGCGGACGGCTTCCGTGCCGGAAAACCATTTCAGAGGAGATGAGTTCCGTGTTCAAGTCAGCGAAATTTGCTTTGTTGGTTCTCGTTTTCTTTGCGGCGGCGTATCCAGCGCTCGCGGCTGACGATTCGGCCGCAAAAACGACTGCGTCCGCCGTGACTGCACCCGCGGCCCCGGCGTCTCCAGTCAAGATGATGGGCGGCGCCGTAGGCGCTGGTCTGGCAATCATTGGCGCCGGCATCGGCATCGGCAGAATCGGCGGCTCGGCGGTGGAAAGCATCGCCCGGCAGCCCGAAATGGCCGGCAACATTCAAACCAACATGATTATCGCCGCCGCGCTGGTCGAAGGCGTGGCGTTTTTCGCGCTAATCATTTGTTTCATCCAGCCTTAGGGCCGTTGTCGAACGCAATGGGCGCGTTTAATTCGAGGACCGGCGTATCTCACGCTCTTGAGGTTTTAACATGGCAGCGCGATGATCATAGTGACGTTACTGACGTTAGCAGTTGTACTGCTATACGTCGCGGTTCCTCTTCTTGCCGCGGAGGAACACGGCGGCACCATTAACCCGATCAAACCTGACGTATACAACTTTCCGGGCGATACGGCGCTTTGGACGGCCGTGGTCTTCCTTGTCGTGCTAGCGATCCTCTACAAGTACGCTTGGGGGCCAATTTCCGAGGGCCTGCAAAAGCGCGAGGACAATATTGCCGGACAGATCGCCGAGGCTCAGAAGAAGAACGACGATGCCCGGCAGATTCTGGTGGATTACGAAAAAAAGCTCGCCGACGCGGCCGTCGAGGTCCGCGGACTGATCGAGCAGGGCCGTCGCGACGCGGAGAAGGTGGGTCAGCAGCTCATCGACAAGGCCCGCGAAGAGGCGGGAATCGAGCACCAGCGGGCCTTGCAGCAGATCGAATCGGCCACGTCCGCGGCGCTGAAGGAGCTTGCCGAAAAAAGCGCCTCGCTCGCCGTGGACTTGGCCGGCAAGATTGTCGGAACACAACTCAAGGCGGCCGACCACAGCCGGCTGATCGACCAGGCGGTTACCGCCTTCACGCAGTCCGGACCGGCCAAGGTGAACGGGAAATCGGCATTAGCATGTCGGAAGCGGAAGACATTACGGCTCGCGACGCCCATGTGGCGGAACGGTTCTCGCCCGACGTGGGCCGGGAGCGGGTCGGCGAGATTTATGCTCGTGCGCTTCTCGCCGCGGCGCAGAATGCGGGCCAGCCCGCCGCGGTGTTGGAAGAGTTGGACGGCCTGATCGACGAGGTGTTTGCCGCTTCGCCCAAGTTGGAAACGGTGTTTGCCTCGCTGCTGATCAATCACGAGGAGAAGTCCGCGCTTTTGGACCGCGTTTTCCAGCCGCGGATTTCAAAATTGCTTTTGAATTTTCTCAAGGTCGTTTCGCGGCACGGCCGGTTGGATTGCCTGCGGGCGATCCGGCAACAGGCCCGCAAACTTTACGAGGAGTCGCAGGGCGACGTTCGCGTCCGCTTAACTACCGCGGCCGCCATTGAACCGAAGCAGGTCGAGAAGATTGCCGCGGCGCTGGCCGCGTCGCTCGGCCGGCGGCCAATCCTGGAAACGGTCGTCGATCCCGGCGCTGATCGGCGGCGTCGTGCTCCGCATCGGCGATACCGTGTACGACGGCTCGGTCGCCAACCAATTGCAAATCAGTCCGCCAGCAGATGATCGACAGGAGCGTCCATGAAATTCAAAGCCGACGAGATCGCTTCCGTCATCCAGCAGGAAATTGAACAGTTACGAGTCCCAGCATCGACGTCCGCGAGGTCGGTCGCGTGCTCGAGGTCGGCGACGGCATTGCGCGCGTCTACGGCCTGTCCGGCGTGATGGCCGGCGAGATGGTCGAGTTCCCCAGCGGCGTCATCGGCCTGGCCTTCAACCTCGAAGAGAACTCGGTGGGCGTGATCATCCTGGGCGACTACCTGACGATCAACGAAGGCGACGAAGTCAAGCAGCACCGGCCGGCTGCTCAGCGTGCCGGTGGGCGACGCCGTGATCGGCCGCGTGGTCGATCCGCTGGGCAATCCGCTGGACGGCAAGGGCCCGATCGTCACCACCGAGCGCCGGCCGGTCGAATCCACGGCCCCCGGCGTGGCCGAGCGGCAGCCGGTGCAAGCGAGCCGCTGCAGACCGGCATCAAGGCCATCGACGCCATGACGCCCATCGGCCGCGGCCAGCGCGAGTTGATCATCGGCGACCGCAAGACCGGCAAGACGGCCATCGGCATCGACGCGATCATCAACCAGAAGGACACCGGCGTGAAGTGCTTCTACGTCGCCGTCGGCCAGAAGGAATCGACCGTGGCCGGCGTGATCGAGGTGCTGCGCAAGCACGGGGCGATGGACTACACGACGGTGATCGTGGCCGGCGCCAGCGACCCGGCCCCGCTGCAATACGTCGCCCCCTACGCCGGCACGCGCGATGGCCGAATACTTCATGTACAAGGGCCAGCACGCCCTGATCATCTACGACGACCTGTCGAAGCAGGCCGCGGCCTACCGGCAGTTTTCGCTGTTGATGCGGCGCCCGCCGGGACGCGAAGCCTACCCGGGCGACGTGTTCTACTGCCCACAGCCGCCTGCTGGAGCGGTCGGCCAAGCTCAGCGACGAGCTGGGCGGCGGCTCGCTGACCTCGCTGCCGATCATCGAAACGCTCGAAGGCGAAGTCTCGGCCTACATTCCCACCAACGTGATTTCGATCACCGACGGGCAGATCTACTTGCAGCCCGACTTGTTCTTCGCCGGTCAGCGGCCGGCCATGAACGTGGGCATTTCGGTCTCCCGCGTGGGCGGCGACGGCGCAGATCCCGGCCATGAAGAAGGTGGCCGGCGGCTTGCGGCTGGACCTGGCCGCGTTCCGCGAGTTGGAAGCGTTTGCCCAGTTGGGCACCGACCTCGACGCGGCCACGCAGATCGCGGCTCGACCGCGGCTATCGCATGACCGAACTGCTCAAGCAGGGCCAGTACCAGCCGATGCACGTGACCGACCAGGTGCTTGAGCATCTATGCCGGCACGCGCGGCCACCTGGACAAGGTGCCGCGATCGAGGACGTCCACGCCTGGGAAAGCGAGTTCCTGCACGTTCATGCGCGATCAGAAGTCGCAGAAGATCTATCAAGAAGCTTGACGAGACGCGAAGAAGCTGGATCGACGACCGATGCATCGCGGAGATCGAGGCGGCGATTGCCGAAGTTCCAGAAGCATTATGCGTCGCAACGATGCAAGGACGGCCGACCACGAAGTCACGAAGACTAGCTCATGGCCAAAGCCCGCGCACTCGACAGACGCCGCAAGTCGATCCGCAACATCCGCAAGATCACGCGGACGATGGAGTTGATCGCCACGGCGCAGTTCAAGAAGGCCATGGACCGCGCCATCGCCGCCACGGCCTACACCAAGCGGATCACGGCCCTGGTGGCCACCTGGCCGCAGCGGCTGGAAGTCAGCCATCCGCTGCTGGAGCTCGCAGCGGAGATCGAAGAAGGCCGTGCTGCTGGTGCTCACCGCCAACCGCGGCCTGTGCGGCGGCTACAACGCCAACGTGCTGCGGCTGGCGCCTGCACCGGTTCAAGCGAACTTCGAGGCGAAGTGCCCGAGGTCCGGCTGGAAGTCGCCGGCAAGCGCGGCATCGCGGCCTTCCGCTTCCGCAAGATTCGAGATCGACGAGTCGTTCACGCACTTCGAGGACAAGCCGACTTTCGCGGAAGTCGACGTGCTGGCCAACCGCTATCTGGAGATGTACCATCGCCGGCGAGCTCGACCGGCTGGACGTGGCCTACACGCAGTTCGAGAGCGTCAGCGCGGCAGTACGCCGTGGTCGAAACGCTGCTGCCGCTGGGCGATTGGAAGGCGACGAGAGACGGCATCGCGCCGCCGACGGTCGCAGTACGAGTTTCTGCCTTCGGCCGAGAGCATCTTGGAAGAGGTCGTGCCGACCAGCTTCAAGGTGAAGCTGTTCAAGTGTTTTCTCGATGCGGCCGTGAGCGAGCAGATCGCCCGCATGGTGGCCATGAAGGCCGCCACCGAGAACGCCGACAGAATGATCGGCAGCTGTCGATGGCCTACAACCGCGCCCGGCAGGGGCAGATCACCGGCGAATTCATGGAAATCATCGGCGGCGTCGAAGCGCTGAACAAGTAAAGCAGCTTCGCAATTAATGCAGCGAGTTTAAATCGACAATGGCTAGCTACAGCCGCACCACCAAACCCGCTGCCGCCAGAACATCGGCCGACGTGACGCAGGTCATCGGCTCGACGTTCGACGTCGAGTTCGCCGAAGAGCAGCTGCCGGCGATCTATAACGCCGTGAAGATCGACCACGAAGCAAAAGGGCATCAAGCTCCACCTGACCGGCGAAGTGCAGCAGCACCTCGGCGGCGGCCGCGTCCGCTGCGTCGCCCTGGGCAGCACCGACGGCATGGTCCGCGGCATGGAATGCGTCGACACCGGCGCCCCGGTCAAGGTGCCGGTCGGCAAGGCCACGCTGGGCCGCGTGTTCAACCTGATCGGCGAGCCGATCGACGGCCGCGGGCCGGTCAAGGCCGAAGAGTACTGGCCCATCCATCGCGACGCGCCCGCCGGTGACCGACCTGTCGACCAAGACCGAAGTTGTTCGAGACGGGCATCAAGGTGATCGACCTGCTTGACGCCGTTCGTCCGCGGCGGCAAGGCCGGCCTGTTCGGCGGGGCCGGGCTGGGCAAGACGGTGATCCTCACCGAGCTGATCGCGCGCATCGCCAGCGCCCACGGCGGCTACTCGGTGTTCGCCGGCGTCGGCGAGCGGACCCGCGAGGGCAACGACCTGTGGCTGGAAATGCAGGAAGCCAAGATCGGCGACACGGGCCGCAGCGTCATCGAGCAGACGTGCATGGTGTTCGGCCAGATGAACGAGCCGCCCGGCGCCCGTTTGCGCGTGGCCCTGTCGGCCCTGACGATGGCCGAGTACTTCCGCGACACGACCGGCGCCGACGTGCTGTTGTTCATCGACAACATCTTCCGTTTCTCGCAGGCCGGCAGCGAGGTGTCGGCCCTGCTGGGCCGCATGCCTTCGGCCGTGGGTTATCAGCCGACGCTGGCCACCGAGATGGGCCAGTTGCAGGAGCGGATCGCCTCGACCAGCAAGGGGGCCATCACCTCGGTGCAGGCCGTGTACGTGCCGGCCGACGACCCGACCGACCCGGCCCCGGCCACCGCGTTCGGCCAGTTGGACGCGTTCATTTACCTGGAACGCGTCGATCACGCGAAAAGGGCATTTATCCGGCCGTCGATCCGCTGGCCTCGTCCAGCCGCATTCTCGATCCGCAGTACGTCGGCGATCGGCATTACGCGATCGCCCGCCGCGTGCAGACGACCTTGCAGCGCTATCGCGAGCTGCAGGACATCATCGCCATCCTGGGCGTCGACGAATTGAGCGAGACGGACAAGCTGGTCGTGCACCGCGCCCGGCGGATGGAGCGGTTCCTCTCGCAGCCGTTCCTGGTGGCCGAAGTGTTCACCGGCAAGCCGGGCGAAATCACGCCGCTGGCCGACACGATCCGCAGCTTCGAGGAGATCGCCGACGGCAAGTGGGACCATCTGCCCGAGCAGGCCTTCATGTACGTCGGCGCCGATCGAGCAGGCCGAAGAGCAAGCGAAGAAGATGGCGGAAGAGGCGAAGTAAGTCATGAACGGAACCGAGCTGCAGTGCATCGTCGTCACGCCCGAGCAGACCGTCTGCGAGAAGCCGGCCGATTTCGTCGTTGCGACTCTATACGACGGCGAAATCGGCATCGGTCGGGACCACTCGCCGCTCATCGGCCGCCTGGGCTACGGCGAGCTGCGTATCCGCCGCGGCAAGCAGACCGACCGCTTTTATATCGAGGGCGGATTCGTCGAGGTCGTGAACAACGTCGTCTCGTTCTTGACGAATCGGGCAATCGCGGTGGACAAGCTCGATACTGCCACAATCCGGCAGCAATTGGAGGCGGCCGAGAATCAGCCGGTCGGCACGCGTGAAGCGAGGCCCGCGCGAGATCAGGCGATTGCGCAAGCGCGGGCGCAGTTGCGCGTTGTGCAAAGTACGAAGGCATGAGTTCTCAGATCGAGAACGAATCGGCCGTGTAGTGCGGGTCGCGGACGTTCAGCCGCGGCTTTTCCAACGTCACGGTGGCATGCGGCGTGACGGAACTTGTGATCCACACGCTGGAGCCGATCACGGCGTGATGCCCGACGACCGTCTTGCCGCCCAGCACGGTGGCGTTGGCGTAAATGACGACGTGGTCTTCGATCGTCGGGTGCCGCTTCGTGCCGCGGACGAGATGGCCTTCGGCATCGGTGGCAAAGCTCAGCGCGCCGAGGGTCACGCCCTGATAGAGCTTGACCCAATCGCCGATCTCGGTTGTCTCGCCGATCACCACGCCGGTGCCGTGGTCGATGAAGAAATAGCTGGCCGATCGTCGCGCCGGGATGGATGTCGATGCCGGTGCGGCTGTGGGCCCATTCGGTCATCATGCGGGGTATGAGCGGCACGTCGAGCTTGTAGAGCAGGTGCGCCAGCCGGATAAATCGGTGATCGCCTCCAGGCCCGGGTAGCAGAAGATCACCTCGTCCAGCGACTTGCAGGCCGGGTCGCCGTCGTAGGCCGCCTGGACGTCCATGGCCAGCAGCTCGCGGACGGCCGGGATCTGCTGCAGGAAGGCGACCGTCTTCGCCTGGCCGAGGGCCTCGAAGTCGGCCCGGTCTTGCGGGCTGCAGGTGAACTCCTCGCCCGCCTCGTGCCGCAGCGCCCGCGCGATCTGCTCCGTAAGCTGGTCGTGCAGCCGGTCGATCAGATCGCCCACGTGGTAGGTGATGTTGCCCAAGTGCAGGCCGTCGCGGCGGCGGTAGCCCGGGAAGATGATGTCCTTCAGGCTTTCCAGGATTTCCACGATCGTTTCGTAGCTCGGTAACGGGCAATGGCCGAGGTGCGTGATCGTGTCCAACTCGGTATAAGTCTCGACGATCCGGTCGGTCAGCTCGGGCAGGGTCTCTTTGATGCGAACGTCGGTGGCCATAGTGCGTCACTCCAATTGCAATGTGCATCCTAGGCGCAACAATCGTCAGAATCAAGCGACTCGCTATAGACTTCGACCGGCCGACGAGGGAAAGTTTACAAAGAACGTGGTTTGCAGCCGATTTTGGCCGTGTTGGCAATTGTCGGTATTGTGCTTATAATTTAGTTGTCCGTCGCTGCTGGTCAATTTTGAAAAGGGGATGCGTATGAACGCGGAAACGATCCAAGAAGTGCTGAATCGACGGCCGTTTGAGCCTTTTGAAATTATTATGTCCAGCGGAGAGCGTCACTTCGTGCGACATCCGGAGTTTCTCATGCTGCTAACGTCGAAGGCGGCGATCGGAGATCCGCTTTCGGACCGACTTTCCGTACTCTCGTTGAAGCACCTTACCGAGCTTAGGCCGGTTGAGCAGGCATCGACGTGAACGGCTCCAAGATCGTCTTAAAGCCGCGCAAAGCCCGGCCCTTTTTTGGCCGGCATCCCTGGGTACTCGATTCGGCCGTTGATCGGATCGAGGGCGCACCGGCCGATGGCGACGTGGTCGATTTGTTTGCCAATCAAGGTCGCTTCATTGCCCGAGGGGTTTTTAATGGCCGCGGCCGCATCCATGTTCGCCTCTATACTTGGGACGAGGCTGAGTCGCTGGACGACGCCTTTTGGCGGCGGCGGTTGGACGCGGCATTTTCTCTTCGACAGACGCTTGGTCTCAACCAGCCCGACGGCGCGCGCGGGTCGTTTTCAGCGAGGGCGACGGTCTGAGCGGGCTGATCGTCGATCGATACGGCGAGTATCTCGTGGTCCAGGTGACGGCGCTGGCGATGGCAATGCGGCTGCCACAGATCATGCCGATGCTCGTTGAACTGGCTCGGCCGCAAGGCATCCTGCTGCGGACCGAGCGCGACATCGTGAGGGCCGAAGGGCTGGAAATCGAGCCGGGGCTTGCATGGGGAACTTCGCCGGACGGGCCGGTTGAAATCGTCGATCACGGCCTGCGCTACGAGGTCGATCTGGCCGCCGGGCAGAAGACGGGCCTCTATCTTGACCAGCGCGAAAACCGCGCCGCAGCGGCGCGCTACTTTCGCGACCGCCGCGTATTAGACATGTTCTGCTACACCGGCGGATTCAGCCTGGCGGCGGCGCTTCTAGGAAAGGCTCGAGAGGCGAAGGGTTCGACTCGAGCCAGAAGGCAGTGGCCCAAGCCCGCGCCAACGCCGAACGAAACGGCGCCGCGAACGTTAGGTTCGAATGTGGCGACGCCTTCGAGACGTTGCACGCGCTGAGGACCGCCGGCGAGCGGTTCGACGGGGTCGTTCTCGATCCGCCCAAATTCGCCAGAACCGCGCCTCCGTCGATGATGCCTTGCGGGCCTACGCTCGGCTGAACCGCGCGGCGTTCGACGTCCTTTCGCCCGGCGGGATACTGGTGACGTGCAGTTGTTCCGGTCACGTTACCCGCGACGATTTCTTCTTCATGCTGGTCCACGTCGCCCAGCAGAGCGGACGCGAGATTCAAGTGCTCGAACAGCGCGGCGCGTCTGCCGATCACCCCGTTTCGGTCACGTGTCCCGAGACCGAGTATTTGAAGTGTTTTATATGTCGCGTGGGATGATGCGATTGGTCACGGCCACGCCGTTTCC
>CAVPPL010000011.1:0-494428 GCA_963707295.1 uncultured Planctomycetia bacterium | reverse complement strand
TTCCGCAAGCTCGAAGGCGACTCCTGGCGGCGCGGAGGATGTTGCGGAACTCCGTCAGCCACGGTTCGCGCAATTGCGGCTCGGCCCTTGTTGCGACGATGCTCGTCGATTCGCGACTTGAGCTCGTTGACGCGGCGGCTGAACTCCTCGAGCGTCTTGATCATCGGCTCGATCCGCTGCGTGCGAAGACCGAGTTCCTCGATCAGGCGGACCGCCCGGCGGCGCCGCCGCCCTAGCCGCCGCCACGCCGAACGTCGCTGGGCCGCCGCCCGCGATTTGCTGGTCGCGATATTGAAGTCGTGCCGGTTCCGTTTGAGCAGCGTTTCCAGCGTCCGCAAATTGAACGGGAGACGGCCGAGAATCTGGTTCTTTTCCAGTTGGTCCGTCACGGAAACTTGGACGGTGCGGTCGAATGGCAAGTCGCCCTCGTGGACCCGCCGCAAGACCTTCACCGCCAATTGCATGACATAGTCGCAGGCCAACACATTGCGGCGAAACTTGGCCCGCGTGCTCTTCGATTTGCCGGGCGAGCGTCATCTTCTCGCGCCGCGAGAGCAGCGGGATTTCGCCCATCTGCGTCAAATACATTCGGACCGGATCGTCCGACCACGTCTCGTCTTCCTCGAGGTCGAGAAGGCCCTCGACGTTTACGTCCAGGTCGAGCTCGTCCAGTTCGGCCGTCAATTCGGGCACGTCGTGGATAAGGTCGTCCTCCACGTCCTCAAATCCGCCGACGTGGTCATCGCTCAGGTCGTCGATCACTTCGTTGACGTGCGTGCGTTGCGTCGTCATCCAGTTCTCTAGCAATGCGTCGTACAATTGCAATTCTCCTCCATCAGTCGATTGAGGACCAAGCGCGTCCCCAACGTAACATTATGCCACAAGCCCAGGCAAAAAGCCACCGAAATTCTACCACTGTTTTCCTGCAACTCTAGCCAGAGAAGCCATTTGGAAAGGGATTCCTTTTGCGATGAGATTCCGCCCACCGGGAAAGACTAAAAACTACCGGTATTCTCTGACCGGCAAACTGGACGGTAACCTTCTCGCCAGCGAACTTGCTGAGGCCTAATGGTTGCCGCAGGAAGAACTCCCTCAATCTTGCTTCCGCGTTCGTCGCGTAGTGAAAACATCTAATTCTAGTTAGGTGAAATTGTTAGTCCAGTGTTTTGGGGGCTGAATTGCAAAAATCGCTGTTGCGCGGGACGATTTTCTTAACAACATTATGCGAATATTCTCCGCTGTCTTGGCACCGCCTTCGCCAGTGGGCTTGATATCCTATCCCACGTTGGAAGTAGACGGGTTGCCTATTTTTACTTATGTTGTCGCAATCGCGAAAGTGTCCAGCTCGGCGGACTGCGAAATTCCGTGTACACTAGGTGTAGAAAGGGACGAAAGTGGCTGATAATCGAGATGCGTACATTCTCCCCTGTCCTTGCGGACACAACTTCATTGTGCAGCCGAGGCAGGCGGGCGAGACCTTGCGTGCCAATGTGGCCGGGAGTGTTCCGTGCCGACAATGGGTGAAATCCGACGCCTTCGGCCCGCAGAAACGCCCTCGGCAGCCACGGCTTCCAATGCCAAATGGGGAGGCCCGCAGCGATTTCTTGTCCTTGGCGTTGCCTTAATCTTTCTGGCAGGAGTTATCGTGGCAGTTCTCGGTTATATGCAATACACCGACAGCCAGTGGTTTACGGCACAGGTTCAACGTCAGCGGTATGCCGTGCTCCACTTAAGGCCGTGGTCGGCAATCCAAGTGTATCGAGGCCAGATCGCACCAGGAATCGAGTCGCCGTATGAGGAGCGCTTTCAGGCTCGTCGCGAAATGATGGCAGTCGGTATGGTAATTGCTTGGGTGACCGGCATATTTGGCGCGATATTTGCCGGATTGGGTGTTGTTGGGTTGTCGCGAAGGAAGCGCAACAAGGGCTTGGTCTGAAATAACTTCCCGATTCGTGGACGGCGGCCTACCCTACTTCTCTATTGAGTATGTTGGTACGATAGGCCGTCGACGCGCACACTCGCACTTTTCTCAAGGAGCTTCCCCATGAACGAGGTTCTCATGCCCGGTGTTTTTCAGATCCTGTCGATGGTCCTCATGGGCGGCGGAGTCGGAATTCCGCTTGGAATTCCGCCAGCCGCCGAAGATCCGGCGATGGCCCGCGTCGCCCCCAAGGAATGTGTTTTCTACATGACCTGGTCGGGCATGGCACCGGCCGATCCGCAAAGCGGCAACCAGACCGAGCAGTTGCTCGCCGAGAAAGAAGTCCAGCAGTCTCTCAAGCTTTTGGAAGATCAAATCGTGGCTGGGCTGCGGGCGGAGTCGGCGGCCGATCCCCAGGCCGCGGCGATGGTTGACGACGTGCGTGCGGTCGCCAAGGCCATGCTCACCAGTCCCACGGCGATCTTCATTTCCAAAATCGGGCTTGCGAAGAACGGCCCGCCGGACGTTCACGGTGGGGCCGTCGTCAACCTCGGCCAACAGGCTCCGGAAATCGCCAAGGCCCTCACCCGCATCGAGTCGCAGGTGCTCGGAGGAAACGTGAAGCAGGAGCCGGGCTCTGCCTGGCATCATCTGCCCTTGGGGCCGAACGACCCCAAAGCCGACCGCGGCGGCAGCCTCCAGTGGGCAGTCCGCGATCGCTATTTGATCATCGGTTTGGGCGACGGCGAGGCGGAAAGCATCGCCACGCGTGCCTGGCAGGATCCGCCCGAATGGCTTCAACAACTTCGCCGCCGGCTGACAGTGCCGCGGCCCGCCAATCTGGTTTACATCAACGTGGCCGAAGTGGCGAAGCTGGCCGCCGGCGACGAGCCGGACTTCATGAGGACTCTGGACGCCCTCGGGCTGGCCCAAATCAAATCGCTGGCCAGCATCACCGGCCTGGACGATACAGGCTGCGTCACGCGGACGCACGTGGCATTCACGGGCGAGCCCAAGGGCCTGCTCGCGGTCTTTAACGCCGAGCCGCTGACCAGGAGCCAATTGAAGCCGATTCCCAAGGACGCGGCGTTCGCCCTCGCCGCGCGGCTGGATACGGCCAAGCTCTACAAGGAATTGGTGGAGATCACTGGCCGCATCGAACCGCAGGCGCAGCAGGAACTGATGGGCGGCGTCAGCGAGTTCGAAAAGCAAATGAAGGTTAAAGTCTACGACGACATTCTGAAATCGCTGGGCGACACGTGGCGGATTTACGCTTCGCCCAGCGAGGGCAATCTGGTCTTCACCGGCCTGACGGCGGTCGTTGACATCCGCGACCACAACCGTCTCGTGGCGGCCAACGCCAAGCTCGTCCTCGGCTCGTTGATGAGCGGAATGGCCGGCGCGGTCAAGGGGCAAGGCGGGCGGCCGCAACCGCTCATCCGGCGGATCAAGTGGGGAGAGCCGACCAAAGAGCAGACCATCTTTAACCTGACTCAGACGGGCGA
Source organism: uncultured Planctomycetia bacterium (assembly GCA_963707295.1). GTDB lineage: Bacteria > Planctomycetota > Planctomycetia > Pirellulales > Thermoguttaceae > JANXQG01. The sequence continues at coordinate 491,002 of CAVPPL010000011.1, read as the reverse complement.
CTTCATGCCTTTCTCGCCATCGTGGTGCATCACCGACACCGAAATGGTGTTCGCCCTCTATCCGCAGAACGTGAATGCCTATTTGGAGTGCGCCGACCAATCGGTCGCGGCGTCTCTGGCCGACGTGGCAGAGGTCAATTCGCAAGTCGAAGAGAACAAGCCGATGGCCGTGAGCTACCTCGATACTCCCGCCGCGTTCAAACTCGCTTATCCAATCGTGCAAGTCTTCTTGGCCATTGCATCGAGCGAAATGGGGCGCGGCGGCCCGGTGTTGGACGCCACGATTTTGCCGCCGGCCCCGTCGATCGGCCGGCACTTGCGGCCGTCGGTGACCACGGTCTCGCCCACGGAGCAACAACAGGAGGGCGGGGCACCTCCCAAAATTGACGGCATCATGATCGAGTCGCATCAAACGCTGCCGATCGGGGGCGTTGGCGGCCTGACGATCCTGCCGTTTTTGTGGTTTGCCGGCGTGTCGAGCCCTATGCCGCCGCGCATGAGCGTTGGCATGCTGCCGACGCAGATGATTACCTCGATGAACAACATGAAGCAGCTCGGCATTGCGCTGATGAGCTACCAAGATGCGATGAACGCCTTTCCGGCCACGGCCGCCGGGCAGAAGCCGAAGCAGCCGCCGGTGAGTTGGCGAGTGCTCGTCTTGCCCTACGTGGAACGGCAGGACCTCTACAGCAAATACCACTTTGACGAGCCCTGGGACAGCGAGAACAACAAGAAGTTGATCCCGCTCATGCCAAAAGTTTTTCAGCGCTCCGGGCAGCAAGAAATTGGCTGACGGCAAGACGAACTACTTGGCGGTCGTCGGTGACGCTTACGCTCTGGCGGCCGATAAAGGACGCCGCTTGCCGGAAATCACCGATGGTACCTCCAACACGATCCTGCTGGTCGAGGCGAGCGACGAGAAGGCCGTGCCTTGGACGAAGCCGGAGGATTTCACGCCCGACAAGACGAAGCCGATCACCGGACTGGTGGGCCTGCGGCGCGGGGCGTTCCTGGCGCTTGCGGCCGACGGGGCCTGCCACGTGGTGCCGGGCGACGTGGAAGCGGCGACGCTCAATGCCTTGTTCACTAGAGCGGGCGGAGAACCGGTTACCTTCCCCAAGCCTGGCGCAGCCCCGTCGGCGGAAACACAAACTGTGCCGGCTCAGGCGGACACCGCTCCTGTGCTGGAGAAGCCTGTCGCGCGGCCGCCCGAGGCGACGCACAAGTGACCGAAATGAACACTAATTCGGACGGGGATTAGCGTTAGCAAGAAGAGACTCGGCCATGGCGATGCAGCCGTCCAACTCGCCATCGTATTGTTCGGCCACAAAGTCCTTCGCCAATTCCAAACGGCTGCCTTCTGGAAGGACACCGTAAGTGTCCTTCCAGATGGCGCGAATTCGTCGTCGGTAATCTCTTGCAACATCGCTTCCAGTTTGTCACGCTTTAGCATGTTGCCGACCTTCGTGCCGTTGGACTATACCGGCGTGACGTTCTCGGCACACGGGCCTTTCGGACCCCTGCCCTCGGTGTACGTGACCTTTTGGCCTTCGTGCAGGTGCCTCAAAAGTGACGCCTTGGAGGCTCTTGGAGTGGAAGAACAGGTCTTTTGCCCCTCCTGTGTTAATGAATCCGAAACCCTTGTCCGTCAATTTCTTGATGCTGCCTTCAGCCATTTGTACTACTTCCGCGTGATTAAGTTGACGCTGCCCAGCTTGCGACTTGCAGACTGCTCAGCGTCGATTGGTTGGCAGCAGTATAGCAGATCGCATTGCCCTACGCAAGTGGGGCAGTTATCCCCGCTTTAGCATTAATCGCAAATATCCGTCATCGACTGCAACGATTCAGGATCGGCCGGTCATTGCCTTCGCAGCGGGCGCTGTCCGCTGGCGATTAAACGTCCAGAACAACTTCCAACGTCGCTGCGCCGGGGACGAATTGGACCTTCCGGATCAAGCTTGCTTTCAGAATTGACAGAAGAGCCGTTCGTTGCTCGGCGTCGTCTCCATTCATGATTCCGCACGACTCGCCGTCACTTAGAGACCAACCGTGCTGCTCCCACTTCCATTTGGAGCATGAACGTAAACAATTGTTTGCCAGTCGCAGAACACCGTGCCCGTTCGGGTGTTCGCTCTTGAGTCGGTTCAATTCTGCCTCAAGCCGGTCGAGCTTTTCGTCTGGCGTCAATAGATTCTCCTTTTGCGACATGGATGCGAAGATCGTAGACTCCGCATAAGTTTCGCCTGATTAGAAGCCCTTTGGGCCGGAAATGCAAGCCCCCGGCTAAAGTGCCTCCACTACGATCTATCGCATGCGCAGATTGCCGGGTGGAGCGTAATACATGCTCATGCTAGAATGCCCTGCATGACCACGCGGGCAAACCAGACGGCAAACGCGGAGGCGGGCGGGTTTCAGACGACCCACTGGAGTCTGGTGCTCCGAGCTGGCAATCGAGCCGATCGCGAGGCGGAGGACGCCCTGGCGGCGCTCTGCGGGCGATACTGGTATCCGCTCTACGCCTACGTGCGGCGGCGGACGGCCGACCTTCACGAAGCCCAGGACCTGACGCAAGAGTTTTTTGCCCGGCTGCTGGAAAAGAACACGCTCGCCGCGGCTTCGCCCGAGCGTGGGCGGTTTCGCAGCTTCCTCCTCACGGCCGTCAAGAACTTCCTTGCCAACCGGCGCGATCGGGACAATGCCGGGAAGCGAGGCGGCGGCACGCGGAAGTTGTCGCTCGATTGGGACAGCGGAGAGTCGCGCCTCAAGATGGAACCGGCGCACGACCTGACTCCGGAACGCCTCTTTGAGCGCCAATGGGTGCTGACGCTCCTGGACCTCGTCATGCGGCGATTGCAGCAGGAATGTGAGGCGGCCGGAAAGGCAGAACATTTCGAGCGGTTCAAGGAAGTTTTGACGGGCGGAAAGGAGCGGCTGCCGTATGCCGAAGTGGCTGCCGATTTGGGCATGTCGGAAGAGGCCGCGCGGCAGGCTGCCAGCCGTCTGCGGAAGCGATATCGCGAGTTGCTCCGCGAGGAGGTGTCGCAGACCGTGGCGGAGCCGCGAGACATCGACGATGAAATAAGGAACCTGTTTGCGGTGTTTGGGTAAGGGCCTGTAGAAGAAGTATTTGGCGAACGTTTTTCGAGGTGTGGCACGTCCCTGAGCTTGCGAAGGGCGTGGCGCCACGGCAAACACGCCCTTCGCTTGAAGCTCAGGGACGTGCCACCCGCATCCTGGTTCCGGATTCAACGAGATCCGATAATCGGCGAAATCCTTGTCACACTTCCCCCGGTTTGCTTTAGTAATGGGTAGACGCCCGAATTCGCGGAGAATACCACCATGAGCGAACCGCAGCTTTGCCCACAGTGCGGCGGCGAAATCCCCAGCGGCGCTCCGGCCGGACTTTGCCCGAAATGCCTGATGCTGGCCGGACTGGAAAGCCGGCCGGCGGTCGATCCGAGCACAGCGGCCACGCAGCCGCCGCCGTCGGCGGCGTCCACGGGCTTCGTCCCGCCGACGGTCGAGGAGGTGGCAGCGAAGTTTCCGCAGTTGGAAGTTCTCGAACTGCTCGGCCGCGGCGGCATGGGCGCGGTTTACAAAGCCCGGCAACGGGAATTGGACCGCCTGGTGGCCGTGAAAATCCTGCCGCCGGAAGTCAGCCGCGATCCGGCTTTTGCCGAGCGATTCACGCGCGAGGCCCGTGCGTTGGCCCGGCTCAATCATCCGAACATCGTTGGGGTTTATGACTTTGGGAGGACGGGCGATGGGACTTTGTTCTACTTCGTCATGGAGTACGTCGACGGCGTGAACTTGCGGCAGGCAATCCTTTCCGGCGGCATGGATCCCAAGCAGGCACTGGCGATCGTGCCGCAAATCTGCGACGCCCTGCAATTCGCCCACGACGAAGGCATCGTCCATCGCGACATCAAGCCAGAAAACATCCTCATCGACAAACGCGGGCGGGTGAAAATCGCCGACTTCGGCCTGGCCAAGCTGCTCGGGCAGGAGTCCGTTGACCACGGCCTCACTGCCACGCAGCAAGTGATGGGCACGCTGCGCTACATGGCCCCCGAGCAGATGGAGGGGACAAAGACGGTCGATCACCGGGCCGACATCTATTCGCTGGGCGTTGTTTTCTACGAGCTGCTGACCGGTGAATTGCCGATCGGCCGCTTCGCCCCGCCGTCGAAAATGGTGGAGATCGACGTGCGGTTGGACGAGGTCGTCTTGCGGGCATTGGAGAAGAAGCCGGAGCAGCGGTACCAGCACGCCAGCGAAGTGAAGACCGACGTGGAATTGATCACTGACAGCCCTGCCCAGGCGCCGGCAGCGGAATCTGGTGGCGTCTTGAGCGGACCCACGCTTTTGCTTGACGAAACCGACCGTGCGGCGCGACGGACTCAGCATGTCATGATGCTTAGCGGCATGGCATGGATTGTCCTCGGTGTTTTCATAATCTTGCTAAAAATGTCCGCGCTTTTGCCAATCTCGATCCTGCTCTGGATCGGCGGTATTGCGTTTTTGGTGATGGCCGGCCGCATTCGGCAGCAATGGGAAATCGACTACCTCGGCCACAGCATCCGCTTCGAGAACAGCGTCTACACGTCGGGGCGGCTGATGATTGACGGAAAGACTATGGCTGCGGGCGGGGTCAAATGGATCAACACCGAGATAAGCGCCCGAGTCCCGCGCGGCGCAGGCGCGGGGGACCGGATTTTCGTGAAGACGAATCCCGATTTTCTTTCTTTTCGATGCAGGATTTTTGTCGAGCCGAAGTCGGCCGCGGCGGCAAAACCGATCACGGCGCCGGCGGCGGCCCAAATAGCCAGCAACAGATCTGGCCCAACGAAGGCAAGGATGATTCTGCTCTTTGCGCTCGGGGCCATTTCGGTGGTCGCCGTACTAGCGGCCGGGTGGCTGTGCTTGTACTGGCCATGGCCAACGGCGCTGGAAACCCGCATCATAGGCAACTGGGCCGGCCAAGGTGAGACTTTTGAAGAGTGGCAGAGCTATAGCAACCACGTGGCATTGGTGCCTTTCAACGTAAATCGCGATGGAACCATTCCACTTCGGCCTCTTAAGTGCAAGGAATCGGTGTCTGTCATCTTCAAGTCCGATGGCACCTACACGTGGTGGCAGCAAACTGAATTCGACCCCGCCGGCATCACGGTAAGCTCGAAGACTACCCTCAGCCTGCCCAAGCCGGGAGACCCGCCAGGCCACTGGAAAGTAGTCGCCGTCAAAGGGAGTAAGCTGTACGTCAATCTCGATGCCGGGCCATATATAACGGGAGGTGGCCTCGAGTTCCACGGCGAGGACGAGTTCACGATGAAGCTGCTGGAGTCGGAATACGCGAGGGGCGGATACACTTTCCATCGCATGAGCCAACCTGAAAGCGCGGCGGACAAATTCGTCCACGGGGTCGTCATCGTCATCAGCCTCTTCGTATTCGTGTTTAGTGTAGTCGCCATGCTCCACGCATTGGTCAACCTTGTTCGGATGAGGTCGGCCGCGGCGCGAACAGCGCCACCGGCCGCGGCGGACCCGCATCCCCTGTCCGAGCCGCGATTGTCGCGGGCGGCGGTCGCGGGAGCAGTCTCGGCACCGTTTGCCGTGCTGTCCGCGGCTTTGTTATGGATACTCGTGAATTCTTCCGCACGGTGATCTCCCGAACGTGCCCGGCTGGTGGCTTTCGCTAGTGGCATTCGGGCTTCTCGCGCTGGGCGTTACCACGGCGTTTGGCGCGACGATACTGGGCGGCGTGGCACTGACGCAGATTCGTCACTCGGCCGGGCGACTTTTTGGCTCGGGTCTCGCGCTGTTCGATGCCCTGCTGTTTCCGATCGTAGTGATCGATCTAGTGATTTGGTATGGCATCGCGGTGGTGGTCCGCCATAAATTGATGTCGGCGATCAACGACCTCTTCATAACCGATCTTGGTCCACAAGTTATTGCAATTGTACTTATCATTATCGCCGACGGTCTCATGATTCGTGCCGGGTTGCGGATCGCGCACGCGCCCACGCCGGCAAGAGGCTCGCGCACAACACCCGTGGTAGAAAGCCCAAAAGGAAACCAGCCATGAGCGAATCGCGACTTTGTCCCCAATGCGGCGGCGAAATTCCCGAGGGCGCGCCGGCCGGCCTCTGCCCGAAATGCTTGATGCTGGCCGGACTGGAAAGCCGGCCGGCGGCCGATCCGGGCACCGCGGCCACGCAACCGCCCCCTTCGTCCTCACATTCATCCGGGTCCACGGGATTCGTCCCGCCCACGGTCGAGGAGGTTGCAGCCCGTTTTCCGCAACTGGAAGTCATCGAACTTCTTGGCCGCGGCGGTATCGGCGCGGTCTACAAAGCCCGGCAGCGCGAACTGGACCGTCTGGTGGCCGTGAAGATTCTTCCGCCCGAGGTCAGCCGCGATCCGGCCTTCGCCGAACGGTTCACCCGCGAGGCCCGCGCGATGGCCCGGCTCAACCACTCGAACATCGTCGGCGTTTACGACTTTGGAAAGACGCCCTCACCCCCCGGCCCTTTACCTAATGGAGACGGGAGACCTGAGCCGCTGTTCTACTTCATCATGGAATACGTCAACGGCGTAAATCTGCGGCAAGCGATCCAGGCCGGCGGGATGGACCCCAAGCAGGCGCTGGCGATCGTGCCACAGATTTGCGACGCGCTGCAGTTCGCCCACGACGAAGGCGTCGTCCATCGCGACATCAAGCCCGAGAATATCCTCATCGACAAGCGCGGGCGGGTGAAGATCGCTGATTTCGGGCTGGCCAAGCTGCTCGGTCAGGAGGCGGCCGATCATGGCCTGACGGCCACGCAGCAAGTGATGGGCACGCTCCGCTACATGGCACCCGAGCAGATGGAGGGGACAAAGACGGTAGACCACCGGGCGGACATTTATTCCCTCGGCGTTGTCTTTTACGAGCTCTTGACCGGCGAATTGCCCATCGGCCGCTTTGCCCCGCCGTCGAAAATCGTGGAGATCGACGTGCGGTTGGACGAAGTCGTCTTGCGGGCATTGGAGAAGAAGCCGGAGCAACGCTATCAGCACGCCAGCGAAGTGAAGACCGACATCGAAACAGTGTACCGTACTTCACCGGCTTATCCCGCGGCAACGTCGTCCAGATCGCCAAGGACCAGATTTCGCGACTTGCCCGACGATTTGAAACGGCCGGTGCGTAAAAGGCTGTTGTTAATCGCGGCCGGTTATCTGGCGTGCCTCTTGGCAAGCGTGGCGGCCGTCGTCGTGTTCTGGCCGGGGCACAATTTTCAAGAGATCAAACTCACCTTTCAGCCGAAGTCAAAGGCATTCCATTCTCTGGTGCTCCAAGGCGAGTTTCGCGGGACGTCACGTTGGCACGGACCGGTCTATTGGGACGCGCTCACCACGCTGCACGTTACAGTCGTCGGCATTGACGAGTCCCGGTCTACGTTGACCGTGGAGCTGCCGGAAAGGTGGGCGGCCCAGGACTCGGACACAAAAACAGTCCTGGATCGTGAACAGTGGCTCCGTTGGCTGGCGGACCACCATGTGGACACAGACAATGCGGCCGTGCAGATTGAAGCCACTGAATTCATTTCGCTTCTGAAACGACCCGACTTCTTGGCACCGACCCCGCCATCGGTTTTCGCTGAGGCGTGCCAAGACTCACTGACCGACTATTCGCTCTCGGCGACGAGCACCAGCTTTAGCATGTCCAATTACATTGGACAGGGTGTGGCGACCATCGCCTTGTGCCTCGTGGTCACGGCAGTCTTCCTGATCATCGTTTGGCGGATTAGGATCGGCACCGTGCGGGCATTACAAGACACTCGCATGCCGGACGGGCCATCGATCGCCACGGACCAAATCCGCAGTGGGCCGGCCGCGCCGGCCACGGCCCTGCCAAAGCCCGCCAGCGACGCATTGAGCGACCGCGGATTCGTAGCGGTTGTCGCGGTATCTTTGATCGCAGCCTGGATCGCGCTGTTGAGCTGCACCAACGGCGATAAATTGCCATTTGGCATTCGCCCCATCCCGCCCGTGATAGTCGGCATCCACCTCTTGTTTCCGCTCGTGGTCGCGGCGCTCGCCGGCGGCGTATTTTCCTTTATCTGGCCGCGGCGGAGCGAACCATTTCTGGAGCGGATTGCCGGGAGCACACCGATGCTCCTCGGTTGCCACTTGCTAATGTTCTCGATCGCCATGTTCACCTCGGGTTACGATTCTCTGGCATGGGACCGCGTCACTTTCGCGACGCCGAATGTCGATGTCCCCCAATTGCAGCCGCGAGAGGAGATCGCCTATCAGGTGCGTCCGTGGGAGACCTGGGTCGGGCCGCTGACGGCCGTCTCAGCAGGGATTGGCCTTCTTTCCCTCTTGCTCACGCTCGGCACTCCGTCGCGATTGCGGGCGCGGGCGGCCGTTTTGATATTTGTCGGTCTGATCACGACAGGCGCGGTCGCGGAATACATGGCGCATGCGGCCCCCGAAGACGATAACCTTCGCGCGTGAGCAGTATCGGGCGTTCGATCCCGATCACGCCGACGATTACGACCGGTTTGTCAGAGAGGCCGACGCCAATTTCGAGTCGCTCCGATCAATGCCATACTTCAGTGTCAAGCCCCGCCTCATAAATGGGAATGACGACAACCGCATAAAGGCCGAGTATTCCAAAGTAGTCGTCCACAATTACATTCAAGACGAAGTTGCCTGGTTCCTGCTGCCCGGCGGACTGCTTCTGTTGTGCGGGCTGTTCACCTGGCGACAGGCGGCGGCCGTGGAGGAGCCGGCGGCCGGGCCGCGGCTCGCCCCGCTGGCGGCAATCGGGGCGTTCGTCGGCGTCGCCGGCCCGCTGGCCTGCGTTCCCGGTCTTGTCGTCGCCTTGCTGATGCTCGATAAAAAGGAGGTACTGTGGGGCAATCAGCCCAGCATGGCCTTTATGATCGGCCTCGTCGGCATGTTGGTCTTTGCCGGGCTTTCGCTGCTGGCCATGAGCGTGCTGGGCGCGGCGGCGATCGGGCAAATCCGCCGCTCTGGCGGCAAGTTCTACGGTTTGCGGTTGGCGCTCTTGGAGGCGCTGTTTTGTCCGGCGATCGCGCTCTATTGCGCCGCATTTGGCGTGCTGGGCGGCATTTTGATGGCCAGCTACTCGCCGGAGCCGCCGCGGGGAATGTTCGAGCTGCTATTTGCGATCATGGTTATCGCCGTGGTGGCCGTCGTCGCGCTGGTCTATTGGCGGCTGTTGAGGAGGCTAACGCGATCGCCGAATGGTCCGGGCGAAGCCGTGCCGGACGGGCCACGTGCCGCGGCGCCGAGCGTCGTCTCGGACCAACTCAGCAGCATCGGCAAGATCAGTATGTGGACCGCGTTTATTGGCGTCGTCGCGCCCATCGTGATGTCGGACAAAGGGGCCACCGTGGTCTGGTGCGCCGTGTGGATTGTCTTGGAACTCGTCGCCTTCGGGTGCGGGATCGTCGCACGCCGCACAACGTCGGGCAAGGTGGGCTTGGTGATCTCAATCGGCTCTTTCGTGTTCATCGGCCTGGTATTATTTGCGTGGCCGTCCGTTGGCCTCAGGCCGTCGCGTACACCATTGCCTGCCGATGAGGCGATGACCGCTCCGACAACGGCGGGCTCGGAACAAACTTTCGGGACTCCGACTCCGTCCACGCCCTCGGCCGCCAACCCGTTTGGCCTCCACCCCGGAAAGCAAGTCGCTCCCACGCCCAACGAACTGGCCCATGTCCTCGCCGAACTGCCCAAGGAGTTCAGCAAGGGCCTGCTGGGCAGCGATGCCGAGAGCATCAGGGACCTCGACACGCAAGTTTTCGCGATCGACTTCGACGACGGCCCGGCCGACTTCTGGCTGCAAGTCAGAGAGACCGGGCAGCAGACTTTTCCCGCTCGCCTGCCGTCACGGAATGAGACTGAATCGTGGCGGATTCCCAAGGCCAAGGCCCATATTCTGATGTGGATTCAGCCGCGGCAATCGGTCGGCATGAGCGATCGGGTCCGCGGCGCGCTGGCGGGAATGGCGCCTGGTTGCTCGGTGGGCATCAATGTCAACGGCAAATCAGTAGCCCGCATCAATTACGACTCGCCCGTCGGCGGCGTCAATCAGGCGATTCCAAATCCCCTCTGGTTTGGCTGGCGATCAAGAGATATGCACCCCGACGATAACGGTTTCAACGTCGAGATGGCGTCGCAAGCAATGCTTTACATCGGCCGTAAATCCACGGCCCAAGGATCGACCACGTCATGCCAATTGGGCCTTATGTACTGTCCCGATCGTCAAGCTAAGAACCGCGGCCAATGAACGGTGGCGCGAGGGTAGGCAGGATCCTAGCCGCGGCCGTAGTCCAAGAAGATCGCGTCGCGGATGCGGGCACTCTGGTTGGCGACGGAGTCGGGATCGCTGGATTCAGCGCCGGGCGATCCGCCGCGAAATAGCATCGCGGCGGCGATGCGAGCGCGCGAGATCGCCAATGTTGCAATTTGGTTCGATACAGTCGCGCGTGCGGCGACCGACTTCGCGGAAACCGCCGGTTGCCGTTGAGGCACCTTCCCAATGACGGCTGAAGCGATCGTCGCCGGCGCAAAAAGTGGTGATGCTGGCCGCTTGAGCCGAAGCGACTGCCACGGGGCTGGTCACCGTCGGAGCGAAGAAATAGCTGGCGTTGCCGATCGTCAGGCTGCCGCCGTCGAGCAACGAACTGGCGTTGTTGAACGATAAGCGTGCCTGACTGGACGATCGTGCCGCCGCCAAACGTGTTGGTCCCGGACAACTCGACAACGCCCGCGCCGCTCTTGGTGAGACTGCCTCCCCCCGAAATGTTGCCGCCGATAGTCAGCTTGGTTCCCGCGTTTTCGCTGAAGTTGACGGTGCTGGCGATGACTAGCGGAGCGCCGATCGAATGGTTGCCCGCAATAACATTGACCGCTGCTCCGCCGCCGGCCAGGAGCGTGAGGTTGCCGCCGCTTCCTTGAGTAATCGTGTAGCTCGTCGTCGAGTTGTTGAACGTGATGCCGGCCAAAGTCGGGCTCGCGCCATCAAGCCGGGCGGCGCCGCCCGTTGCTGCCGCAAACAAGACCGTGTCGCCCGCGATGCCGCGGGTGCCCGGCGCGGCGATAGCCGTGCTAGTAATCGAGTCTGCCCAACTGCCGGCAGCGTTCCACGAGGCGTCAGCGACCGAGTTCCATTGCGCCTGCCCGGCAACGGTCACCGCGGCCGAGTTGCTCGTGACGCCGCTGTCCGTGGCCTGCACGGTCGCTGATGCCGGCGCATAGGGCGGTGTGTAGACACCGCTTGTGCCATTGATACTGCCCGCTCCCGTGGCGATGGCCCAGGTGAATGACTGGTTCGAGATCGCCGCACCGAACTGGTCGTAGGCCGTAGCCGTGAACTGCTGCGTGGCGCCGGCGGTGATGCTGGCCGAAGTGGGGCTGACGGCGACGCCTGTCAGCGTTTGATTCATCGTCAAGTTCACGCTGCTGGTCGTCGATAGTCCACCTTGGTCTGTGATCGTAACTAGGAAGCTGTAATTGCCGGCCTTGGTGAATGTTGCGGTTGTATTCTTGGCCGCGTTGGTGCCGCTTGCCGAAAAGCCAACTGCGGCCGGCGGCGTGCCTATTGTGGCCCACGTGTACGTCAGATTTGATTCACCGCCGCCATCGCTGTCCGCGCCGAGCACGCTCAGGGTTGCCGTCGCGCCGGTGGCCGGGCTAGGCGTTGCCGAGGCTGGCGTGGCCACGCTCGGCGGGGCGTCCGTGACTGTCAATGCAACGGCGTTGCCGAGAATGCTGCCGCTGGACGCCGTGATTGTCGCCGAGCCGGAGGCATAAGACGCAGTATACAAGCCGGTAGAGCCATTGATGCCGCCGCCGCCCGTACCAACCGTCCAATTAATTGACGGTTGAGTCAACATGGCCGTGGCGAACTGATCGTAGCCCGTGGCGGCAAATTGCAGGGCGGCGTGCGAGCCGACGGCCGCTGTCGCGGGCACTACCGCGATCGTCGTTAGTGTTTGGGCCACGGACAAACCGACGCTCGCCGCCGTCGAGAGGTTGCTGGCGTCGGTGATCGTTACCGTAAAGGTATAGGCGCCCGCGGCCGTGAATGTGGCCGTGGCGTTTTTCGCGGCGTTTGAACCGTTCGTGCTGAACGAAACGCCTGCCGGCCCCGTTGCCGACCAATTATAAATCAGGTTGGCCTCGCCGCCCGGATCGGCCCCGAAGACGGAGAGGCTCGCTGTCGAATTGCCGGCCAGCAGCGTGGCCGCGGCCGGCGTGGCAACGCTCGGCGATGCGCCGCTTACGACTTTGATCGTTCCGTTGGTTGCCAAGGCGGAGGTATCCCAAACCAAGCCGCTCGCCAACACGGGCAGGTTGAACGCGGAGAAGCTGCCGGTGTACGACGTGGCGCTGAAGAGTGTAAAACTGTCGCCGGCGGCCAAGGTGCCGGCCAAGTTGGTGACGGTGAGCGTGCCGCCGTAAGAAAGGGTCGTGACGCCCGTCACACGGTCGCTCGTGCCGGTCGTGTGATTGACGTCCATCGCGACGTTGCCGCCCATCGTCAGGGCGTTGGAAATCGTCAACGTACCGATGCCGCCAGCGCCGGGCGAGAGCAGTTGCGCCGGGTCCGACGACCACCGCGCCGCTGATCGTGCCCGAGCCGCCCAAGGTTCCGCCGCTGACCGTCACCGAGCCTGTGCCGGTTCCCGAGCCAGTCGTGTTATCGATCAAAAGCGTGCCGGCGGTGACGGTCGTGCCGGCGGTGTATGTGTTGGCGCCCGTAAGTTCCGCGATGCCTGCGCCGACTTGGTCAGCGAATTGGAGTTGAGGATCACGGCCCCGATGATAAGATCCTTGGCGGTATTGCCGCGGCTGACGTTGAGCGTCGCGCTGCCGACGAGATTGAAAGTGACCGTGGAGTCGATCACCGCGGTGCTGTTGGGGCTGTCGAACGTCATCGTGCCGCCGAAGGTGCGCAGCTCTCCGTATGAAGCGCCGGCGGCCTTGGTGACGGTGCCACCGGTCATGTGCAGCGCGGAGACGTATTGCTCCGCGCCAGGGCCAGCGTGCCGCCGTTAATCCACACGTCGTTCTGATCCGTGCCGAGACTGTGCGCACCGCCCGTTTGCAGCGTGCCGCCGGCGTTGACGGTGATCTGGTTGTAATTCGTGAACGGATTGGTGTACCAGCCGCCGGCTGTGACCTTGTAGGTGCCGGCGTTGACCGTCAAGCCGCCGGTGAAGTTGTAGTTGGCGCTTTGCACGAAGGTGCCGGCCCCGCTCTTGGCGATGCCTTGCGTGCCGGCGATGATGGCGCTGACCGTGGCAGTCTGATTGTTGACAACGATCGTGGGCGTCCCAACGCTGCTGACTAACGTGAGTGGTCCGCCCGTGCCGGTGTTGAGCGTCCAGTTGTTGCTGGGCGAAGTGTCGCCGAAGATCAGCCCGCCGACCGTCCGCGGGCCGTCGAGCGTTACCGTGGGGCTGGTCGTTATATTCAACGTGCCGAAGTCGGCTGCCGTCGCGGAACCGTTGGCGATCGTGCCGCCCTGCCAATTGCCGGCGGTCGCCCACGATCCGCCGGTGAGGTTGGTCCATTTGGCGTCGCCGTATTGCAAAACGGTGGCCGAACCGCTCAGCGCGCTGCTCGTCGCGGTGACGGTCACGGTGCCCGCCGCACCGCCGGCAGTGAACAGGCCCGACTGCGTGATCGCGCCGCCCGTGGCACTCCACGTGACCGGCGACGGCGCGCTCCCTGGCGTCAAAAGTGTGCCGAACTGATCGTAGATTCCGCCGAGGACGGTAAACTGAGTTTGGCCGCCGGGCAGCAAGTTGATGACCGCCGGGCTGAGGCCGATCGACTGCGTTTGATTGACGGTCACGTTGACGGAACTCGTGGCCGTTGCCCCGCCGGGGTCGGTCGCGGTGACGGTGAACGTATAATTACCGGCTTGGAAGAACGTGGCGACGGTATTCTTGGCGGCGTTGGTTCCGTTGACCGAGAAGATGGGCGCGGTGGCACCATAGGGAATGGCCGTGGCCGCCCAGGAATACGTCAGGCTGGCCTCGCCGTTGTCCGCGTCGGCGCCCACAACAGAAAGCGATGCCGTCGTGCCGGAAACGACTGCCGGCGACGCGGCGGCCGGGTTGGCGATCGTGGGAGCCAGATCGACGGTATCAGCCACCGCCCAGCCGATGACGCCGCCGCTTGTCGCGGTAATGTTGGCCGTTGAGGTAGCGATAGGTGCCGTATACGCGCCGGCGGTAGTGATCGCACCGGCGGTGGCCGCCCACGTAAACGTCGGTTGCGAGACCATCGCCGCGCCGAACTGGTCATTGGAAATCGCGCCGAATTGCTGCACGCCGCCGGAATTCGGTGTAGCCAAGGCCGGACTTACAGCAATGCTTGTCATAGTTTGCGAGACGGTAACGCCGACCACGCTCGTGGCCATCAATCCGCCAACGTCCTGGATCGTGACGGTAAAGGCATAGTTCCCCGCCTTGCTGAAAGTGGCCGTCGCATTTTTGGCCGCGTTCGTGCCATTGGCGCTGAACAACGGCGCGGCAGCGCCCTGCGGCAGGGACGTGGCGGCCCAAGTGTACGTGAGGTTCGATTCGCCGTCGTCGTCGGCGCCCAGCACGCTCAGGCCGGTCGTTGTCCCCGTGACCGGCGATGGCGAGGCCGCCGCCGCCGTGGCCACGGTCGGAGTGGCATTGGCGACGATGACCGTTGCCGTGCCGGAATACGCGCCGCTGGTGGCCGTGATCGTCACGTCGGCATGGCTCGCGGGGGCAGTGTACGCGCCCGTCGCGGCGTTGATCGTGCCGCTCGTGGCCGTCCAGTTCCACGACGAGAGACCCATTGCGCCGCCGAATTGGTCGTGGCTGGTGGCCGTAAAAGTCTGCGTCCCGTTGGCGGCGATATTTAAGAGGCCGGGGCTGACGACGACCGTCGGAGCCTGGTTGACGCTTACGCTCACGCTGCTGGTGGTTGTAAACCCGGACTGGTCCATGATCGTGACGGCAAACGCGTAGTTGCCCGCCTTGCTGAACGTCACCGTGGTGTTTTTCGCGGTGTTGGTGCCGTTGTCGCTGTAGGTCGGCTGGGCTGCGCCGTTGGGAACGGATGTAGCCGCCCAGGTGTAGGTGAGACTTGATTCACCGCCGTTGTCGGCGCCGAGCACGGAAAGCGCCGTCGTCGTCCCCGTCACGGGGCTTGGCGATGCTCCGGCGGCGGTGGCCACCGTTGGCGGAAGATTGGCCAGCAAGGCAATGTTCGCCGCCGTGAGCGACGAATTGTAAATCCGCACGTCGTCCAGCGAGCCGCCAAAGAACCGGCCGCCCGTGGAGTCCTGACCGATATAGGAGGTGCTGTCGAACGCGCTTGCCGAGTTGGCTACATTGTTCGTCGCCGATTGCAGCGTGCCGCCCACCGGCTGCATATACATCGTGGCGTTGGTCGGCGAAATGACCAGCGCCACGTAAGTCCATTGCGAAGTCGGGACCGTCAAGCCCGAATTCCAATTATACGTGGACGCCAAGTTGTTCCAGGTATAGCGAAGTTCGTTGGCCGTGCCGAAATTGAGCCCCAACGCGCTCGTGGAGCTGTTGCGATCGAAGACAATTCCCGCCCACGAAGTTTCGGCGGCAGTACGATAGATCCAGGCGGAAATCGTGACCGTGTTGCTGTTGAGATTCAGCGACGACGCGCTGACGGACTGCGACGTGCCGTTGAAGGAGAAGCGCGCCGCCAACGATGCCCGTGCTCCACGTGGGGCTGCCGACGAGCGTGCCGTTGTGGCCGCCCGATCCCGAATCAATGGCGGTGCTTCCCGAGCCATCGTTGAAGGTCCAATAGTCATTGGGCTTCACGACCTGCATTGTGGCGTTGGCCGTGGAGCCGCCGGTGGCGGTGATCGTGGCAGTCGCGGTTGAGGCCGGTGCGGTATAAAGGCCCTGCGCATTGAGCGTGCCGGCACCGCTGGTGGGCGAAATGCTCCACGTTACCGCTGGCTTGCTGACGATCGTCTTGCCAAACTGGTCGATCGCCGAGGCGGTGAGCTGACTCGTCTGCGAGGGAACCAGGAAGGTCGTCGCCGGAAAGACCCCGATCCCCGACGCCGTCTGGTTGACGGTCACATTTACGCTGCTGGTTATTGCCAGCCCGTAGGTGTCGGAGGCCGTGACCTGGAAAGTGTAGGTACCGGCCTGGCTGAACGTGGCCATTGTGTTCTTGGCGGCGTTCGTGCCATTGACGCTGTACGTGGGCGCGGCCGAACCGGCGGGCTGCGACGTGACCGCCCAGGTGTACGTCAGATAGGACTCGCCGGAATTGTCGGTCGCCAGCGCCGAGAGACTGACGCTCGTGCCGGTCACTACGCTTGCGGACGCGGTCGCCGGCGCGATCCATATCGGCGGCGTCGTGCCGGTCGAGTACATCGAGATGCTGTCGAACGTCGAATTGTTCAGCAGGCTGCTGTTATTGCTGTCCGCCGCCAACCCCATGTAGACCGTTGTGGGCATGGTGATCGTTTGCGTGCCCAGGGTGGTCCAGGTGACGCCGTCTGTCGAAACTTGCGATGTGAAGGTCGTGCCGCTGCGGCTGATCTTGAGATAATATGGCGCGGCTGCC
This sequence comes from uncultured Planctomycetia bacterium, assembly GCA_963707295.1. GTDB lineage: Bacteria > Planctomycetota > Planctomycetia > Pirellulales > Thermoguttaceae > JANXQG01. The sequence goes on along the minus strand of CAVPPL010000011.1, from coordinate 474,370 downwards.
GCGGCTGCCTGGTTGTTGTCGGGAATGATCGTCTGCGTACCGTCCGGCAAGGTCAGATTCAAGTCGCCCGGGTCGAACCCTTCGGGCGTATCGACAACGTCGCCTTCCCACACGGGCGTTGTTATATCGACCGGACCGCCTGGAACATCGGCGGTATAGGCCACGCCCGCCGTTGTCGCGCCCGAGGAAGTGCGATATTGGAATATGGTGCCTTGCGTGTAGGAAATCAGCGTTGCCGCGTTGGCCGCGGCCGCGTCCAGCGAGGCGCGGATCATCACGCCCGCCTTGGCGTAGTTGCCCGTGTTTTGCTGTGTGGCCAGTCGGGCGACGACGTAGCCGTCGCCGGTGAGCGGCACATAGGTAAAGCGAAGCTGGTCGGATGAACCGCCGATGTCGCTGCCCTCGCTCACGACCTTGAAGGTGCCGCTGCCGGTCGTGTAGCCCGTTGCGCCGGCCACCGGATTGCCGATGTCCTGCCCTTGCCACAAACCGGGAAGTGCGACGTTGTTGGGCGTCGCCGCGAATATGACGCTGGAGGCGGGGCTTGACCCGCCCGTGACCGAATCGACCGCGTAAATGCGATAGTAGTAAGAAGTTACGGGCGTTACCGTCGCGTCGCTGTAGCTCGTTGTGGAAACTGTGCCGAGCGTCGTAAACGTGCTGCCGTCGGTGGATCTCTGAATCTGGTAACCGGTTGCGCCCGGCACGGCGCTCCAGTGGAACGCCAGTTGCGTAGAAGTTTGAACGGTGAATACAAGCCCGACGACGTTTGGCAGTTGCGTCGTGCTGGCGACCGAGGACGCCGTCGAGCTTGTGCCGACGCTACTATTCGCCACGACCTGGTAATAGTACTTTGTGTCTATATTCAGCCCGGTATCGGTATAGCTGTCGTAATTGGCCGGCGATGTGCCAACGGCCGTGTAGTTGATGCCGTCGGTTGAGCGGTAGACCGTGAAGCCGGTTGCCGACGGCACGGCGCTCCAGTGCAGTTGGAGTTGAGAATGGCTCATCACGTTCACACCGAGGCTTCCCGGCGCCGCCGGACGGCTGGCGATCAATACGGAACTGGACGGATTGGACTGCTGGCCGCTGGAATTTCGGCTGCTGATCCGATAGTAGCACATCTGCACGGCGCTCGGGCCGGAATCGGTATACGTGATCGTGCCCGCCGAGGTGATTGTGGCGATCAGCGTCCAAGTGCTGTTGTTACTTGATCGCCAGAGGAAGTAACCGCTGCCGCTAGGAACGCTGTTCCAGGTGAGCTGCGCGCCGGTGCCGGAGGCGGGCAGATTCGCCGCCAGTCCGGTCGGGACGATGAGAGCGCCATTGACCGTCGGCGCAGCCGTCGCCGTCGTCGCGGCGACGAGACTCGGAGCGCTGCTATCGGTCGAGGAGTTGAACGCCATCACGTCGTACGTATAGCTCGTAACGGTCCCGCCCGGCGTTTCGGTGTAATTTGTGGCAGCCAAGCCGGTTGCCACCGTCGTAAACGTGAACCCGTCGCTCGTTCGCAGGACGTTGTAGCTGGTTGCGCCGGGCACGGCATTCCACTGCACGTTCACCGTTGTGCTGTCCGACGACGTGGCGGAGAACCCCGTGACCGGCGAAAGCGGCGTGACCGGTACGGTGCCCGTGATGCTGAAATTCGTGATGTTCGTATACGACGAGTCGTTGTCCGGATTGTTGAAGGCCCAGAACGTGCCGTTGTTGGGATCGACGAAAATGCTGCCGTAGTCACCGATGCGGTTGCTCGTCCGCGTGCCGTGACCAACCATCACGCTTGGCTGCATCGTACCCGGCGGATCGCTGGACGTGCGGCCGGTGACGAACATCGCTTCCGCGTTGCCGTTGGTGCCCAGGTAGTTGATACCGATATCGCCGTTGGCGTCGATGGAACTGAACGAGTATTCGGGCGAGTAGCCGCCGGGCGGCGTGATCGTGCCGCTTTGCACGACGTTGATCGTGTGGTTCGTGTCGTTCTCGGTGGACATGTCCACCAGGTTCCAATTGAGCGTGCCGAACTCGTTGCAAAGGATGACCTTGTTATTCCGCATCTCGGCCGTTTTCGAGCTGCTGATCGTCACGCCGGTGAGAGAATACGTCGTGTAGGTCGGAGTGGCGCTGAGCTCGTTCGTCATTTTGATAAATGACGTGCCGTTATTGAGCCAGATTGGGTCGCCCGATTGCGAGTCCTCCATGAGGAAGGGCGCCCCGCCCGGCCGGTTCGATACGTAATCCGTGAACGTGCTGTTGTTCTGGTCCAACACGGAGGATTTTTGGATGGTGACCGTGTCGTTCGTGCCTGGCCAGCAGAGAACGTAGGCGTCGGCATTGTAGCCGAACCGTCCGCCATCGCCGGCGTTGAGCATGTCGATGGTGTGGAACTCGCCCCATCCTTGCGTCGGGTCGGCCGTGTTGGAAACTGCAAAATAAACTTCGGTCAGTCCCGCCGTAAAAACCCACCGCTGGGCCAGCGGATCGAAGGTAACATAGGGATCGATCTGGCCGTATGGGTCGCTCTTCGTCCACGCCGCGAGCTGACTAAACGGCTTTTGGTAGATAAGCTGACCACTCTTGGAGAAGACCGCCAGGTCGGTGTTGATGATCTGGCAAATAAAGTTGGAATTGACCGCGCCGTTAGGATCTAGCGGCCCCCAGCCCGTATAGCTTTGGTCCAAGCCTCCGAAGGTCGTTCCGACCGTTGCGCTGAGCAGGTTGCGGTGCTCCAGGAACTCGACAACCAGCCTGCGGCTACGGGCCAAAATGGCGCTGCCGTTTTTTGCCGCCTTTTTCCCGCGGCGGCGACGATCTGCGGGCCGTTTCGATGAGAACCAATTGCCGTTCACAAACCCCTCCTGCATCGGAATGAGACAGCCCAAATCACTTGGCTTGCGGGCCAGAAAAGCCTAGTTTATACACCCAACCATGAGCCCTATTGTAGCGGAAAGGCAGTCGCATTGCAAGCAACTCGAAAAGTTTTTTAGTGAAAACTAATAAAAGCAGCGCGTTGTTTAACAATCCTTATAAAGTGGCGGGCAGCCTGCGCTACGCATCGGGAACGATCTGCTCCATGAGCTTTTCATCATAGATTGAAAAGCCCGCACACAAGTAGTTCGGAAGGGCCGCCACATGGTCCAGATCGCAGGTATGGACCCACACGCGCCGCGGCCCGAACGACCATGCCCGATCGAGCGCCATGCCAAGAAGTACTTGCCCAGTCCTTTGCCGATAAAGGCGGGAAAGAGGCCGAAGTAGGCGATTTGGACTTCGCCCGCGATGCGGCGATCGAGTTCCACGTAGCCCGCCGGCTCGCCATCGACATAGAGCACGTAGATCTCCACCGAGTCACTTTGAATAATGCGTAACAGTTCATCGTCCGCCATGCGGTTGCGGTCGGTCCAATGGAACGCCCGGCCGACGCCGTTGTAGAGCGAGCGATAGCCTTCGGCGGTCGGCGCGTGCAGCCGCTCGATTCGCGTGCCGGGAAGCGGCGGCAGATTGGCCGCCGGCGGCGCGAACATTTCGAGGTAAGTGGTTTTCGTGAGGACGCGCTTCATGGGGAAAAGGGAAGCAAATGCAAAGTGATGCAGTGTAATCAGCAAACGCCGGCTTTCATGCCGAATTCCTCCTATATTATTATTATCACACGGGCTCGAACGATTGTAGTTTTCCGGTTGTTGCTTTTGCCGCATTAACTGAGATAATAGGGGCTGCTGCCGGATCGCACCCGAAGCCCTTCATTTTGCGGAAACCACTTCTAACCTCTGGGGACTCATGCCATGACCCGTCTCACCCGCCGTCGTTTCGTTCAACTTGCCGCCGCCGGCCTGGGCGCCGCCGCCGGAATAAACGCCGACTTTGTTATCGGCGGGACAAAATCTTCGCCCAAGGTCGTTGGCGCCAACGAGAAGATCCGCGTCGCCATCTGCGGAATCCACGGCCGCGGAGGCGACCACATCAAGGAATTCGTGAAGATGCCGGATGTCGAAATCGCTTATCTTGTCGATCCCGACAGCACGCAATTCGCTTCGCGGCTGAAGAGCATCCAAAGGGCTAACGGCGGCAAGCCGAAATGCGTATCCGATCTTCGCAAGGCCCTGGACGACAAGGAGCTCGACGCAATATCCATCGCCGCGCCGAACCACTGGCACACACTGCTCACGATCTGGGGCTGCCAGGCGGGCAAGAATGTCTATGTGGAGAAGCCATGCAGCCACACGCTTTTCGAGGGCCGCAAATGCGTTGAGGCGGCGGCCAAGTACGGCGTGGTCGTGCAGCATGGCACCCAGCAGCGAAGCGAGAACAACCGAGCGGCCGAGATCGCCGCCTTGAACGCCGGCAAGTGGGGAAAACTGCAAGTCAGCAAGGCCTACGTCTGCAAGCCGCGGTGGAGCATTGGCGTCAAGCCCGACGAAGCGGCGCCCGCGACGCTGGACTTCGATCATTGGGTTGGGCCGTCCAAAATGCGGCCGTTCAACCGCAACCTCGTGCATTACAACTGGCACTGGAACTGGGATTTCGGCAACGGCGAGATAGGCAACCAAGGCGTACACCAGTGCGACGTGGCCCATTGGTCGCTCGGTCCCGACGCGACGCTGCCCACGCGGGTTTGGAGCCTGGGCGGCCGGCTGGCGTATGAAGATCAAGGCCAGACGCCGAACATGCAGTTGGCCGTCTATGAATTCGGCGACGTGACCGTGGTCATCGAAGTCCGCGGGCTGGTCGAGAAGCGGAATGCCAACGGCGACATCGGATGGCCCCAGAAGGTCTCCAACGAGTTCTACACGAGCGAAGGCATGGTCCTCGACGGCAAGTTCCATCCCAAAGGCGGCGGGAAGGTGCATGACGTTTCTGTCGAACCGGTGCATCTCACGCCCGGCGGGGCGTTCGGCAGCTTTATCCGCTGCGTCCGCAACCACGCCCCGCAAGAGGTCAATGCGCCGATTCTCCGCGCGCACTACTCCGCCGCGCTTTGCCATCTTGCAAACATCTCTTATCGCCTGGGCAAGGAAGTTCCCTTCAGCCAGGAGCCCGAAGGGATGAGCAATCCGCAGATTGCCGAGTCGTTCGACACGATCAAGAAGAACCTCAAGTCGGCCGGCGTCGATCTTGGCAAGACGAACTACCGCATGGGCCGCACGCTCACGATCGACCCGACGACCGAGCGTTTCGTCGGCGATCCGGAGGCGGACAAGATGCTGACGGTGGACTATCGCTCGCCGTACGTCGTGCCTGAGAAGGTCTAACTTACGTCCAAAGCTGCCGCACAGCCTCAACCAGCCGCCGATAGTGCCCAGGCTCGTTGTAGGCCTGCGCGGAAACACGTAGCACGACTCGAGGTGATGCCGGGAAAAAGAAAACCGGAACTTCGATCTGGAAGCGCTCGAACAGCTCCCGATTCAGCCGGTGCTGATCGATCGGCTCGGTTGGCGGATTCGGATCATTGCCTAGCTCCACCGCCGCCATCGAACCGAGCATTTCCGGCGGACAAAGCGGCCGCGCGGCAAGTTCGTCGATAAGCAGCGATCTTGCGGCCACGGCATATTCGTGGTTTCGCTGCAACAGCGCCATTATGCCGCCAGGTAGAAGGCGATCGAGGAACCCGATCGCCGTGCCCACGCAAATCCAAGGCGTCGGATCGAGCGTGCCGGGCCAGTCGAAAAGGTCCTGGAAGCGGCTATAGCCGGCCGCGGGCGGTTGTAGCCGTGGCTAATGATCGGCGGAACGATTTGCTCTTGCCGATCGCGGCGAACGTGGAGAAAGCCGGCCGGCCGCGGGGAGCAAAGCCACTTGTGGCAGTTGCCCGTGTAATAGGCCGCGCCGATTCGTTGCAGGTCGAGCGCAATCATGCCCGGCGCGTGCGCCCCGTCGATCAGCGTCTCCACGCCGCGCTTGTCCAATCGCCGCACCAATTCCGCGATCGGAAAAATCACCGCCGACGGGCTGCTGATATGGTCCAGCATGGCGATCCGCGTCCGCTCGGTCACGTGCGAAAGCACAGAATCGACAACCTGCTCCGCCGACTCGATGGGCACGGTTATTTCGGCGATGACAACCCGCGCGCCGCAGCGCTCGGCCACATAGCGGGCGACGTTGTTGCAAGCGTTGTAGCCGTGATTGGTGACGAGGATCTCGTCACCCTCGCAGAACTCCAACGACCGCAGTACGCAGTTGACGCCCGCGGTGGCGTTGGGCACGAAAACCAGGTCCTGCGGTTCCGCGCCAACCAGTTCGGACAGCCGCAGGCGCGACGCATCGAGCAGTTCCTGCATCCCGCGGACGAGAAACTGCACGGGCCGGGCTTCCATGCGGGAGCGAAGTTCGCGCTGCCGCTGGAGCACGACTTCAGGACAGGCCCCGAACGAGCCGTGATTGAGCATCGTGATCGACGGATCCAACGGCCACGCGGCGGCGGCCTGCGGAAGGCCCGTATCAGGAAAAATTGCGGCAGCCATGCGATCAATTACGCTTCGACTTGCAGCCGCAGCCAGCCTTTCCGCAGCCGCCCGATTCGACCGGCATCGGTTCGCCCCAAACGACGGGCAACTCGGCTTCCAGCCAAGCCAGCGTGCCGCCCTCGACGTTCACGACGTTGGGAAAGCCCGCGGCGATGAACTGCTCGCACGCCCGCCCCGACCGGCCGCCGCTGCGGCAAATCAGATAAAGCGGCTGGCCGGAGTCCGCGCGACCCCGCATGATCGCGGCAGGGTCGATCGCGTCCAACGGCACGCTGCTCGCCAAATCGGCATGGACTTCCTGATACTCGGCCGGCGTGCGGACGTCGATCAACTCGATCGGTCGGCCTTGCCGGACGAGGTCATACAACTCCGTGGGAACGATGCTTTTCATCAATTCTGGTTCGGTTGGGCCACCGTGGCCGCGCCGCCTTTGACGTTCTCGGCACGCGGTGTCGGGGCGCCTCGATAATACCTGCGCCGCACCGTGTTGCCGTAAAAGTGGAATGGCCGGTTCGGCCGATCGACGATCGGCGTCGACTCGATCTCTTGCTTCAAGTCGCCGCGAGCGACGATCACCGGAAGCCAACCCGTCTCGGCCGCAGGGGCCGCGCTGGGGGCCGCGAACACGTAAACCGCACTCAGTATAAACGCCGCAGTAATTACACGCAACATGGTGATTATTCTCCCAATCCACTTAATTGATACTATCTACTCCGTCACAATTGGTTCCTATTATCTTAAGGTTTCGGCCGCCAAAGGAAAGACCTTCAGCAACGCCTGGCGGCCTGATGCCTGTGACGAAACTGCCGACGACACCATCGGGCATGCCGGCCTCCTTGAAACTCTTCAGCCGCTACAGGTGATAGTCCGGGCAAAATTAGGGGTTATGGAACGGCCCATAAGAACGGTCTGTAGCCTGTCCTCCTCAATCGTATTCCGCCAACAGCGACGGTAATGGCGCTTCAGCTATGACGCTTTTGTCACGGTTTGGTCGCCAAGAGCCACAGGTTTGACGCTGCTTTCGCACGTTTCGGCAATCGGGGACCTACTGCTCTTCCCACACCGTCCGATAGGCCCCCAGACCCTCGCAGTATTCCAGCAGCCGCGTATAGAAAGGGTGCCCGCCGAGCGTGGCGCTGTCGCCAACCATGAGCAGCTTTCGCCGGGCGCGGGTCATGGCGACGTTCATGCGGCGGATGTCGCCCAGGAAGCCGATCTCGCCGCGTGGCGTTGCTTCGCACCAGCGAGATCACCACGGCCTCCTTCTCGCGGCCCTGGAAGCCGTCGACGCTGTCGATCTCCAGGCCCGGCACGTCCAGCATGCTCGCGCAGCAGCCGGACCTGGGCCGCATAAGGCGCGATCACCGCGATGTCCCGCGCGGCGATGCCGGCATCGAGCAGCTCCCGCACCTTGCGAGCGACGCAGCTTCGGCCTCCTGCCGGTTCAGGCGGCTCTCGCCGTCGGGCTCCAGCTCCTCGTCGTAACCCGCCCCGGCCGTGTCGATGAACTCCACGCGGCCACTCCGTCAAGCGCGACGCGGCCACGCTCCGGCAGATCGCAAAGCCGATGCTCGCGAACCGATGCGTCGGCCTGCAAGCTGCCCGTCGTAAAACTCGCGCGACGAGAACTCCATGATCGCCTGGTGCATGCGGTATTGCACCGTCAGCCGCCGGGCGATGTCCGGGCCGTAGTGGTTCATCAGCCGCTCGAAGAGGCTCATGCCGAAGCCCTCGGCCGCCGCCTCCTGGCTGACGACGGTGGGCGGCAACTGGCAGTGGTCGCCGGCCAGCACCACGCGGTCGCCGCGCAACAGCGGAATCCAGCAGCCCGGCTCGGTGCTCTGGCAGGCCTCGTCGATCACCACCAGATCGAACCGCCGCGGGCCGAGCAGTTGGCTGTCCAGGCCGGTGGTCGTCGCGCAGAGCACGCGGGCCGAGTTCGAGGATGCTCTCGACCGCCTGCTGTTCCATCCGCCGCGCGTCGGCCAGCAAGCGATCGGGCATCGTCGCGAAGCTGCCTCCGCTCGCCCGGCTTCGGCGCGGTCCGGCGATAGCTGCCCGCCTCGCGAAAGAGGCTCATCGCCTGCTTGACCAGTTTGCGGGCCAGTCGCACGTCGGGGTGCCGCTTCGACGAGCAGGTCGAGCGTGTGCTCGCGCAGCTCCGGCAGCACGCGGGCCGGATGCCCGAGCGCGGATCGACCCGCTCGCCAAATGCCAACAGCCGTTCGAAGACGTTATCGACCGCCAGGTTGCTCGGCGCAGGCCAGCACCTTGCGGCCCGCGGCGAACCGCCTGGCGGATCACCTCGACCACGGTCGTCGTCTTGCCGGTGCCCGGCGGGCCGTGGATCAGGCCCACGTCGCGGGCGGAAAGGGCGAACTGCACGGCCTCGCGCTGCGACTCGTTGAGAGATGCGGTCCAGCGGCCGGACGGCCGGATCGACGCCGAACTCCGGCTGCCGCACGCCCAACAGCACGTCGCGCAGGATCGCAAAGCGGTCGCCGCGGAGCACGCGGGCCTGCTCCAAGCGCCGCCCGCTGCCGCTGCGATGGCCACTTCGTCGAACGCTGCGTCGAGCCGCCACGCGTCGTGGTCGCCCAGTTCGTCGGGCAGACCGTCGAGGGCCACTGAAATCGACGATTCGCTCCGCTCGCAGACCACGCCGCGGTGGGAAACCTCGGCGCGGTCCTTGTGCGGCGAAAGCACCACGGGGCTGCCCACGTCCAGCCGGGTCCAGGCTGCAGCGCTGTAGTCCGGCTTTAGCCGGCACTCTTCCGCCTGAAGGCGGTACTACGAACGCGGTGCGCACGATGAGATATCGCCCGCCCAGTCCAGCGTTTTCATCGACAACGACTAGATCAATCAGGCTGTTGCCGGTCTTTTCCGCGTCGGCCGGCGATAGCCGTCTCATCCGCTGCGCGGCACGCTGGGCCTCTGCGCGGCTTTCCAAGTCCAAGAGCCGCAGGAGGCGGCTAAAATGGTCCTCAGGACCCGACGCGGCTGCCGCGCGGTCGGTTGTGATGCGTGCCCGTACGCGCCGGTCGCCGAACATCTGCCCGTCCAACGCCTTCAGCAACCGGCGCCTCCCATCCGTCGGGCACTTCGATCACCGCCGCCGGCCCGCGGAGTTCGATCCGTCCTACGCGCCGCCGATCGAGACCACCCGCGCGATCGAGGAAGTCGAGAATCTCCGGCTTCGTCGCGCGGCGCGGCAGGGGTTCAATGTGGATCAGCGGCATGGAGTACGGATTGTATGCCGCGCCGTTCGGCCTGACAACGGCGGCGAGTTGAATTAAGACATGAAAACCGGCGTTAAATTGCCGCACTTCACTTCGGCTATCGCCGCCGAGGGACGCGCGATAGAATGGACTCTGTATCCTCCACCAAAGTCCCACCTTCCCATCTACACGGCTGTGACCGACCTCGATCTCAACTTCGTCGATGAGACCGTCGAGCGGCTGGGCCGCCGCACCGAGGCGGTGATCCCCATTCTGCAGGCGATCCAGACGCACTACCGCTACCTGCCGCGCGGAGGCGATGGAGCGGGTCTGCCAGCTGACGGAGATCACGCCGGCGACGATCGAGGGCGTGTCCACGTTCTACACGCAGTTCCGCCACCGACCGGTCGGCAAGCATATTGTCAGCGTCTGCCACGGCACGGCCTGCCACGTCAAAGGCTCGGAGCTGGTGCAAGACGCCTTCCAGCGCCATCTCAAGATTCCAAGCGGCGGCGACACGGATCCGCAAGGGCTCTTCACCGTTCAGAAGGTCGCCTGCCTCGGCTGTTGCACGCTGGCCCCGGTGATCCAGATCGACGATGTCACCTACGGCCACCTGACTTCGCAAAAAGTCGGCGAGGCCGTCGAAGAGTTTCTGGCGCAAGGTAGTCACGGGCGTCCTTCGGATCTCGCGGCCGTCGCCCACGATGGTCCGCGGGGCGAGATCCGCGTCGGGCTGGGTTCGTGCTGCGTCGCCCAGGGCAGCGGCAAAGTCCACGAAACGATTGCCCGCACAATTGGCCGCCACCGGCGCGGCGGCCGTGGTGAAACAGGTCGGCTGCGTGGGCATGTGCCACCAGACGCCGTTGGTGGAACTGATTCCGGCCGACGGCGGGCCGTCGAAGCTCTTCTCCCGCGTCAAGGCCGAAGACGCCCGGGCGATCGTGCTTTCGGAGTTCAAGCCGCAAGGCATCTGGCGGCGGATGAAGCATCGCGCGACCGCTGGCTCGATCGCCTGGTGAGCGACGAGACGCCCAATGCCGTGATCGACCGTGCGATCGACGTCCGCGACAGGCCGGTGTGTGCGTTTCTCGGCCCGCAGAAGCACCTGGCCACCGAGTACTGCGGCCAGATCGACCCTACCGATCTGGACGAGTACCTGCGCCACGACGGTTTCAAGGCCCTGCGGCATTGCCTGGAAACGCTTTCGCCGGAGGAGATCATCGATCAGGTTCGCTGGCCGGCCTTCGCGGCCGCGGCGGGGCCGGTTTTCCCACGGCGAAAAAATGGCAGGCCACCCGCGCGGCCGCCGGCGACAAGAAGTACGTCGTCTGCAACGGCGACGAGGGCGACCCCGGCGCGTTCATGGACCGCATGTTGCTGGAGTCGTTCCCTTACCGCGTCATCGAGGGCATGGCCATCGCCGCCAAGGCCGTCGGCGCCGAGGAAGGCATTTTCTATATCCGCGCCGAATACCCGCTGGCGGTTTTGCGCATACGCGAGGCGCTCCACAAACTGGAAGATCGCGGGCTAGTTGGGCGATCGCGTGCTCGGCACCGACTTCCGCCTGCATCTCAGCGTGAAGGAAGGCGCCGGGGCGTTCGTCTGCGGCGAGGAGACGGCGCTTGTTGGCGTCGCTCGAAGGCCGCCGCGGCATGCCTCGGCTGCGGCCGCCCTTTCCGGCCGAGTCGGGCCTCTGGGGACGGCCGACCTCGATCAACAACGTGGAAACCTATGCCCTGGTCCCCTGGATCTTCCGCAACGGGGCAGCGGCATTCGCACGACTTGGCACCGAGAAGAGCAAGGGGACCAAGGTCTTCGCCCTGGCCGGAAAAATCGCCCGCGGCGGGCTGATCGAGGTGCCGATGGGCATTACCATCCGCCAGATCGTCGAGGAGATCGGCGGCGGCGTGGCGGGTGGACGGCAGTTCAAGGCCGTGCAGATCGGCGGTCCCTCCGGCGGCTGCGTGCCTGCCGAACTGGCCGACACGCCCGTCGATTTCGAGTCTCTTTCCGCGGTTGGCGCGATCATGGGCTCCGGCGGCATGGTCGTGCTGGACGACCGCGATTGCATGGTCGATATGGCCCGATACTTCCTCCGCTTCACGCAAGACCAATCGTGCGGCAAGTGTACCCTCTGCCGCATCGGCACGCGGCGGATGCGCGAGATCCTCGATCGCATTTGCGGCGGCAAGGGACGCAAGGGCGATCTGGAGATGCTCGAACAGCTCAGCCTTACCGTGGGCGCGGGCAGCATTTGCGGCCTCGGCCGCACGGCGCCCAATCCCGTGCTTTCGACGCTGAGCTATTTCCGCGAGGAGTACGAGGCCCACTTGGCGGGCCGCTGCCCGGCGGGCAAGTGCAAGGACTTGATCGCCTATCGCGTGAGCGACGCCTGCATCGGATGCACGCTTTGTGCCCAGAAGTGCCCGTCCGATGCGATCCCGATGACGCCCTATGTGCGGCACACCGTCGACATGGAAAAATGCACGCGATGTGATACGTGCCGGCAGGTATGCCCGACCCAGGCCGTATTTGTTGAATAATGCCTCGACTCACTATCGACCAACGCGATGTCGAAGTTTCCGCCGGGGCCACGATCCTCGACGCAGCCGAGCGGCTGGGCATTGAGATTCCCACGCTCTGCTTCTCGCGGCAGTGCGAGCCTTCCACGTCGTGCCTCGTATGCCTGGTGAAGCTCTGGCCTGGCGGGAAGATGGTTCCGGCATGTGCAACTCCGGCCAGCGACGGTCTGTGCGTGGAGAGCGAAACGGATGAAGTCCATGCCATCCGCCGCACTACACTGGAACTGCTTCTAAGCGACCACCTGGGCGATTGTCTGGCCCCTTGCTCGTTTGGCTGCCCTGCGCAGATGAACATTCCGCAGATGCTCCGTCAGATCGTCGCCGGACAGCCTCTCGAAGCGCTTATCACCGCAAAGTCGGACATAGTGCTACCCGCCGTGCTGGGGCGGATTTGTCCAGCGCCTTGTGAAAAAGTTTGCCGCCGCGCACACCTCGATGGGACAATTGAAATTCGCCAACTCCATCGTGCCGTGGCCGATATCGATTTGGCGGCCGAGACGCCGTATCGGCCGGAATGCCGCACGTCATCCGGCAAGCGCGTGGCAATAATCGGCGGCGGTCCGGCCGGGCTGGCGGCCGCCTACTACCTCACACAGAACGGCCACGCCTGCGCGATCTTCGACGACCATGCCGATCTCGGCGGCATGTTGGGCCGCGAGATTCCTGAAGACAAGCTCCCCCGCGACGTACTGCGGCGGGAGATCGAAAACATTCTTCGACTTGGCATCGAAGTGCGGCGAAATGTGCGGATCGGCCGCGATGTGTCCTTCGAGGACTTGCGGGCCGCGCACGACGCCGTGGTCGTTGCCATCGGGTGGACGGCGGCGGAGCAGGTGCCCGCTTGGGGGCTGCGGGTCTCCGGCGGCGCCATCGCGGCCAAGCATCGCACCTACGAGACGAACCTGCCGGGCGTGTTCGCGGCCGGCAACGCACTTCGCGGTCAAGGCACGGTGGCCATTCGCAGCGTCGCGGACGGCAAGGAGTCGGCCGCGGCGGTCGATCAATATCTTTGCGGCCGGCCGGTATCCGGCGTGCATCCGCCCTTTACGACGCGCATCGGCAAGATGGAGCATGACGAGTTGGTCATGCTGTCAACGATCACGCCACATGCGGAGAAAGCTCAATCTGCAATCGGCGCCGAAGCGGACGCCGCGCAGAGCGCAAGCCGCGCGCTGCCTGCACTGCGATTGCCGCGCGGCCTCGACGTGCCGCTTGCGCAAGTACTCCGCCATGTACGGGGCCGACTCGCGCCGCTACAAGGCCGCGCGGCGGCCTTACGAGCAGGACATCCGGCACGCCGACATTCTCTTCGAGCCGGGCAAGTGCATCGACTGCGGACTATGCGTGCAAATCACCGCAGCCGCCGGCGAGGCGTTGGGGCTGACCTACATCGGCCGCGGCTTCGACGTCCGCATCGGCGTCCCCTTGGGCCATTCTGCGGCGGAGGCGTTGACCAAAGTCGCCGCCGAATGCGTGGCAGCGTGCCCTACGGCGGCAATTGCGTGGAAGAAGGATTAGGCTCTTTTCAACTCCGCCGCAACGTCCTCAATGGCCCGATCAACATCCTCGGAGCCAACATCCATGTGCGTCACAGCGCGGAGCGTATAAGGGCCGGTGGCATGCATTAGAACGCCGCGCGCAGAGCCGCGCATTCAGTTCCGCGGCCTTCAGTGGCCCCGGAGCAAGATGGAAGTAAACAAGATTCGTGTCGGGCGCATCGACGCGAACGCCTGAAATCTGCCGCAGACCGTCGGCCAGTTTCCGCGCATTGGCGTGGTCGTCGGCCAGGCGCTCTATGTGGTTGTCGAGGGCATACAGTGCCGCAGCCGCGAGGATGCCGGCCTGCCTCATGCCGCCGCCCACTAGTTTGCGGTGCCGCACCGCCTCGCGGATCAATTCGGCCGGCCCGACTAGCGCGGAGCCGACCGGCGCACGAGCCCCTTGCTGAAGCAGACGTTGACCGTGTCGAAGTGTCTTGTCCATTGTGCCAACGGAATGCCCGAGGCGACCGCCGCGTTCCAGAGCCGGGCGCCGTCCAGGTGCGTCCGCAGGCCGCGCGATCGGCCCAGCGCAAAGCGACTCGACATTTTCGTAAGGTTGGATGCGTCCGCCGCCGCGATTGTGAGTGTTCTCCAGGCAGAGCAGCTTCACGCGGGGAGAGTGCGGGTCCTCGCGTATTGGCACGGTCTCAAGCTGCTCGATTTGCAGGACGCCGCCTTTGCCCGGCAGCGGCCAGACGGCTGTCCCGTTGATCTGCGCGTAGCCGCCTTGCTCGTAATAAAACACATGCGACTCGGCCTCGCAGATCAAGGCGTCGCCCGGCCGGCAATGCAGCCGCACGCCGATGAGGTTCGACATCGTTCCAGAGGGAACGAACAGCGCCGCCTCCTTGCCCAGCATCTCCGCGAGCCGCTGCTGGAGTTCATTGACGGTCGGGTCGTCGCCAAAAACGTCGTCGCCCACCGCGGCGGCGGCCATCGCGGCGCGCATTGCGGGCGTGGGGCGGGTGATCGTATCACTGCGAAAATCGGCAGGCTTCGTGGGCATTGTTACGACGGTTGCAGGGGTGTCCGGGGTGAAGTTGTCAGTGTATCATAAACCGCAAAGCGTTGGAAAGTGCGTCAAGCGGCCGTACGCCGCGATTCACTTATAGGTGCAGCCGGACAATAAATTGACAGGCTTGGGTGGCACGTCCCTGAGCTTGCGAAGGGCGTGGCGAGCGGTAGAACACGCCCTTCGCTGAGGCTCAGGGACGTGCCACCCTCGGACGATATCAACGAAGTTATTTCGACGCGATTTACTTAAAAGAGGTCCCCCGATGGCAAGTCCTCCCGCCGCCGAGTCGATTGGCCAATACCTCATTCGCCGCCTCCGCGAATACGGCGTCCGCGATGTCTTCGGCATACCGGGCGATTACGTATTGGCTTTTTACGACATGATGGAAAAGAGCCCGCTCCGGCTCATCGGCTGCACGCGAGAGGACTGCGCCGGTTTCGCGGCCGATGCCTACGCCCGTGTCAACGGCATCGGCGCCGTGTGCGTGACCTACTGCGTCGGCGGCTTGAGCCTGTGCAATTCGATCGCCGGGGCCTACGCCGAGAAGTCGCCGGTCGTGGTCATCAGCGGCTCGCCGGGCCTTGGCGAGCGAATCAACAATCCGCTTTTGCACCACAAGGTCAAGGATTTTCACACGCAGGCCGAGGTCTTTCGCCGGCTGTGCGGGGCCGACGCCCAACTTAACGATCCTAACGTGGCCTTCCGCCGCATCGACCGCGTATTAGACCACGTCTGGCGTTACAAACGGCCGGGCTATATCGAGCTGCCGCGGGATCTGATCAACGTCGTGCCCGATGCCCCGCAGGCCACTAGCGTCTTGCCGATGGGAAGCGATCCGGGGTCCCTCGCCGAGGCGGTCGCCGAAGCTGCCGAGCGAATTGCGGCGGCCAAGAAGCCGGTGATCATCGCCGGCGTCGAAATCCATCGCTTCGGCCTGCAAGAGAAGCTGCTGGCCTTCGCCGAAGGGGCCGGAATTCCCATCGCCAGCACGCTCTTGGGCAAGAGCGTCGTCAGCGAGCGGCATCCGCTGTTCGTCGGACTCTATGAAGGGGCGATGGGCCGCGAGGAGGTCACGCAGTTCGTCGAAGAGAGCGATTGCGTGATCCTGCTGGGCGCGTTCATGACCGACATCAACCTCGGCATCTACACGGCCAATCTTGACCCGGCCCGCTGCATCTACGCCACGAGCGAAAAACTGCGGATCAGCCGCCATCATTACGAGGGCGTGCTGCTGGCCGACTTCTTGGACGGCCTGATCAAGGCCGGCATCAAGGCCCCCGAGCGGACGCTGCCGCCGAAGCCGGGCACGAGCGACGACGAGTACCGCCTCGATGCGGACGCCCCGATGACGATCCGCCGAATGATCGCGCGGCTCAATCAATCGATGGACGCCTCGATCGTGCGTGATGGCCGACATTGGCGACGCCCTGTTCGCCTCCAGCGACCTGGTGATCCAGCAGCAGACCGAGTTCCTCGCGCCGGCCTATTACACGTCGATGGGCTTCGCGGTGCCGGCGGCCCTCGGCGTGATGGTGGCGCGGCCCGCGTTGCGGCCGATTGTGCTGGTGGGCGACGGCGCCTTCCAGATGACCGGCATGGAGCTCTCCACGATCGTCCGCCACAACTTCGCGCCGATCATCATCGTGCTGGACAACGGCGGCTACGGCACGGAGCGCCAGCTTCACAGCGGCAAACACGCTTTCAATGATATTGTTCCTTGGCGCTACTCGCGCCTGCCGGAGGTTCTAGGCGGCGGCAAGGGCTACGAGGCGAAGACCGAAAGCCAGTTCGACGCCGCGCTGCGTCAGTCGCTGGCCGACCGTAGCGGCTTCAGCCTAATTCAGGCCCATCTTGGGCAGGCGGACGCCAGCCAGGCGCTCGAGCGGCTGGCGAAGAAGCTGATGAATAAGGTGTGAGGCGGATTGGGAAAGGAATGTTCAATGTACAAGGCACAATGCCCAATGATCATTGAAGATTGCACATTTTGAATTGGACATTCGTTTTACGTCATTCTTGCGACATTCGTGATTTGGGGGTTCTGCTTCCTACCCCTGAACGCCGCGTGTGCAACCGTACAGCGTATTGCCCCGTCGTCCGGATCGCCGGAAGCGCCGTCGAAACTGCTGGCTTGACCGACTTAATTTGCCCGCCTAAAATGAATAGTCTTGTCGCCTTAACCCGATAGGAAGAGTTCGCCATGCAACCCCAAGCTACAAAAAGCGTTTCATATCCAGACTTTCTAAAGTACGTTTCTCGAACCGAAGGCCAAACTGCAAAGACCATAGGCGAACGGGCGACCTTTGGATGGCAGGTTGTCGGGGAAACGCTTCGATTCCGCCTAACGAACGGTAAGTCAAGAAACGAGTGCTTTCGTGGGTAGAGGCATTCTGCGACTCGTTCAATCAACTTCAATCGTTCAAACCGATCCACTACGAGAAGGAGAGGAATGCCTCCTATTTGCTTGCGCTAGTTCGCGACTACCTTGCGTAGTCGAAAGCGCCGCTACGCATGTTAGCCACAAAGGGCACAAAGAGCACAAAGAAAAGCAGTATTCTTTGTGTCCTTCGTGCTCTTGGTGGTTAATCTTCCTTTCCCGATATTCCTTTCCTCCCCAGCTTCTTCCCTCATTCTTTTTATCGCCCGTCCATACCTTATTCGCCCGAACGGCTTCTGATCGGCGTCGCCGGGCTCAATGGTTCCCGCCTTTTTGGCAGCCCGGTTTGGCGGCCAAGGACAAGTGCCATTTCACGCCAAAGGCGTGTCACTCCGCAGCCCAGGGTCGCCGAGCGCATCCTGGTTAACGTCCCACGAATCCGTTTCCCGCACCGCGTAGCGGGCTACAAACTGTGTGGCACCGCTTCGCGGTGCGGATTTGCGTTGCTATGCGTCCCTGGGTGCGCGGTGCGACCCTGGGCTTTGGAGTTGAACCGCTTTGCGGTTTGACACCGCACACGTGGGGGGAGGGGCAAATCCACGCGGGACCAGGAATAATCCACGGCCATCGAGACGAACATAGATGCCTAGTAATGTTTACAGATGATATGTTATAATAACCACAGCATGAGACGGTTACGGCAATGGCACACAAACCCGGACGCGACACCCCAAAGGACGGGTTCCTGCTCCAGTCCTACTCGACGCGGTACTCACATCCTACTGCCGTCCTACTCGGCTCGTACTGCCGTCCTACTCGGATCGTGCGCACGTGGTATGGGCCGAAAAAGCGGCAAAAAGGCCGGAAAACATGGGAAACCAGGCGACGAGGAAAATGCAAAGAAAAAACTTGGTCCAAAACGCGGCGCGGTTTATCAGCCGGCCCTCACCCCCGGCCCCTCTCCCGAAAGGAGAGGGGAGAGAACCGCTCGCTCGCGCTTCGGGCTTTGTTTGTCCGCAAAACGATTCGCGTACCACCGCCACCTCTGGGTGGCGTACAAGCGAACGAGTGTTGCGCCGCCTAAATGCTTGTGCAGCAAGGAGTTGCGACGACCGTTCGCATGCGCACCAGGAAGCGAAAACATCGAAGGCGGTGCGCAAACGCAGAAAAAGCCTCCGGTCCCAGGCCTTCCTAACTCCTAACTTCTGACTTCTAACTCCTTGAACGCAAGCCCTATGCTCTCCCTACTTCTTCCGCTTCTGCCGCCGGATGGCCTCGCGTTCGGAGTCACTGAGCCGCGGTTTCGGCGGCTTCGGATTCGTGAACGCCTCATCATCTCCGTCGTCTCCGTTGCCGCCCGCGGCCGCGGCCGCCTTGGGCACGAAGCGCCGTTCGGCAAGGCTCCAGAGCGTCGTGGCGATGAAATAGATGCACAGGCCCGCCGCCACCTTGTAGAACATGACGCCCACGAAGACCATCATGTACTTCATCATCTTCTGCTGCGCGGCGGTCTGCTCGTCGGCGGCCGGCGGCATCATCACTTTCTGCTGGATGAGATACAGCACGACAGTGATGACCGGCAGCAGGTTCAGATAGGGCCCAGGCCCAGCATCGGGCCGATGAGCGGTATTCCCCTGAATCCGATGCCGTTGTTGACGCCGGCGGGCATGTAATGGCTCCAGTCGAAAAACATGTCCGGCGCGGCCAGGTTCGAGCACCAGCGGACCCAGGAGGACGGGATCAGCGGGGCGTCGCGAAGCTCGACGTTGACCTGCAGCGCCCGATAAAGGCCCATGAAGATCGGCAGTTGGATGAACATCGGCAAACAGCCCTGCGCCGGATGGTAATTGTGCTTGCTGAAGAGTTCCATCTGGGCCTTGCGCGCCCCTTCCGCGTCCTTTTTGTATTTCTGCTGGATCGCCTTGATCTCCGGCTGAAGCTTTTGCATCTTCTGCGCGTTCAATGCCTGCTTGCGGCTGAGCGGAAACATGCACAGCCGCACGACCACGGTCAACATGATGATCGCCAGACCGTAGTTGTGGACCAGCGAGGAGAAGAAGTCCAGCACGTGCGTCATCGGCACGGCCACCATGCGAAAGACGGTCAAGCCGTAATAGATCAGCCCGGAAAGCTGGTAGCTGTCCAACAGCACCTGCCGCTTCGGTCCCGCGAAGATGACGTAACTCTGCAAGTCGGAGGTCTTGCCCGGTTCGATGGCCACCGTCTTGCCGATGAGGCGAAACGAGGTGTTGGTGAGCGTCGTTCGCTGCTCCTCGATGTCGCCCACGCGGAGCGCGATGGCGCGCTCGATGTTCGGCGCGGTCAACTCGCGATCCGGAATCATGGCCACGGAAAAGTACTGCGCGTCGACGCCGAAGAACAGCGGGCGATGCTCTGCGAACTGCGAGGCTTCGCCGATTTCGCGACGATACTTCTCAGGCTTGTCCTTTTCGGTCTTCTCAGAAAGCTCCGTGCAAGTGACGACGCCGACTTCGCTGTCGGACATCTGGTAGACGACGTCGCGCATGCCTTCGATCGTGAACCACTTCCGGTTGACCTTCGAGGAAACGTACCACGAGCCTTCCATGGGCAGGCCGTTGGGGCCGTCCTGGCGGTAGGCCACCTCGTGTTTCTTCGTGTCGAGGTTGGTGATCGCCACGCTCATCGTGAGGTGGTACGCCTGGCCATCGTCGTCGGCCGTTCCGTTGTCCGGAACCTTCGCCAGCTCATAAGTCTTGGTGACCTTGAGACGCCGCTCGGGCACTTCGCAACTAAAGACGACCTTGGTCACCGCGCCGGCCGCGTCCTTCTTCGGGCTTTCGATGGTCCAAAGCGCATCGCGGAGCTTGACGCCGTGCAGTTCCCGTACAAGCTCCTCTTCGAACTTCGCATTCGGATCCTCGTCGGCACGGAGCTTGTCGTCGTCGATCTGCTGCAAAGTGGTCAAAAATGGCCGCGGACAGTTCACCTCGGGGTCGATGGCGTCGGCCGGGCCGTTGCGGATGAAGTCAAGATTGGGCATCTTTCGCTCAGGGCGAATCACTTCCAAGGGACGGCGGATCAACGAGGCCGTCACTTGTACCTCTTTCTTGTTTTGCGCAGCCTTGTTTTGCGGATCGCCGCGTCGGACCTTCAGCTCGATGTTGCTTTTCGGTTCCGTCTGCCGCAGCACCGCTTCCAGGCCGTCCACATCGCCGATGACGCTTGTCGTTTTGCCGTAGGTTGCCGCCATGATGCGATCGCCCGGCTTGATGCCCGCTTTGTCAGCGGGAGTGCCCGGGACGACGACCTGGACCAGGCAGCCCGGCCCTTTGTCGCTGCGGTCCATCACCAGATGGCCGAGGTAGCCGCTGCGGTCGTCCAGATCGCGGTAGTGTTCGCTGCTGAGTTCCAGGCGGACGAGCGATCCGCCCACGCGGCTGAACGTGGGGCCCATGCGATATGGGTTTGCCTTCAGGTCCGGATCGACGGAGCCCATCGAGATCCAGCGGCGCTCGTCGTTGTCCGCCGCGGCCGGCGGCGCGGGCTTCTTCGCCGCATCCGGCTTGGCAACGTTGGCGGGAATCGTCTGATCGACCGGTTCCTCGTTTGGCTTGGGCTGTTTTTGCGCGGCGGCTTTTTTCTCGGCCTCATTCTTCTTCGCGGCAGCCTTGTCGTCTTTCTTCTCGTCGGCCTTCTCGTTCGCGGCAGGCCCATTGGCGGCCTGGGGCGGCGGCGGGTTGATCTTCGCCATGATCATGGGATAGACCACCATCGCCACGAGGAAAATGGCGGCGAACGCCAGGATGTTGCCCAGCGAGGGAGAAGAAGAGGAACGTTCTTGCATGCGAAAGCTTTCTTGGACCGTCTTGTCAGTGGGCGATCGAGCGAACTATGGTGGGTCTTCGTTAGTCTATTCGTCCGAACTGAAGGAATATTGACCCGATTATCGTGGGTTTTCGTCGCACTCGACCGAACCTTACAAAACCTTTTACCGCCCGTCGCGGAGCCGGTCGCCGAGGAAATTGTCCAGGTCGGGGATATCGTAGATCTTGGCGATCGTTTGCTCGAAGGGATATTCGACGCGGCGGAATCGCAGGAGGTTGTCCTCCAGCACGACGTAGCACGCTTTGGAGTTGCCGTCGCGCGGCTGCCCCACCGAGCCGACGTTGATCATCACCTTTTCGTCGCCCAGGCGGTACTCGTGGTTGATCTCTTCGGGGCTGACGAACTGGAAGTTCTCGCTGAAGACGCCGGGCACGTGGGTGTGGCCCTGGAAGCAGTAGCGAGGGATCATGGCGAAGATCTTTTCCAGTTTCCGCTTGTTGTAGATGTCTTCGGGAAAGACGTATTCATTGAGCGGATTTCGCGCCGAGCCATGCACGAAAAGATAACTGTCCTCTTGAACGTTGCGGGGCAGCTCGCCGAGGAAGTCCCATCGCTTCTGCCGCTCCGAAGCCGTGCCGACGCCATCCTCCAATTGGGAGCGAGTCCAGAATATGGCCCGCTCCGCGCCGGAGTTGAAGCCTTCCGGATCGAACAACGCGCCCTGATCGTGATTGCCCAGCAAGCAGACTTTGCACTGCATGACCAGGTCGATGCATTCGCGCGGGTTGGGACCGTACCCCACCAAGTCGCCCAGGCAGTAAATCTCGGAAATTCCCTGGCTGCGGATGTCGGCGAGGACGGCCCGGAGGGCTTCGAGGTTGCTATGGATGTCGCTGATAAGGGCTCGTTTCACGCTCGATCGACCTTCGCTATCCGGGTGCTAGCCGTGAGAGGTGGCAAACACTATATTCTTACACAAGACAACGTACAAGTCGAGGGTGGGTGGAAGACGGCGCTGAAGTCCCGTCTTTTAGCGGAATTTCCGGCTAAAGCCGAGCCCAACGCCTTATCGCGCGCCAGAATAATCCTGAGAATTGTCATGCTCCGCATTTTGGCCCTGGAAACCAGCGGATTGACGGGCGGCGTGGCCGTGGCGATCGACGATAAAGTCTTGGCGGAAATCGACTTAGAGCCGCGCCAGCGCAGCGCCCAATCGCTTGCCCCGGCCATAAAAGCAATCTTGGAACAGATCGGCTGGCGGCCGCGCGACGTTGGATTGGTGGCAGTGACGGTTGGCCCTGGGTCGTTCACCGGACTCCGCGTCGGAGCGGCCACGGCCAAGGTCTTTGCCTATGCTACCAAGGGCGAAGTGCTCGGCATCAGCACATTGGAAGTGATCGCCGCCGCCGCGCCGCGGCAATTTGAAAGGCTATCGGTCGGCATCGATGCGCAGCGGGGTGATGTTGTGGCGCAAGACTTTCATCGCGGACCCGCATGCGGTCTCGAACCGCTCGGTGCGGATCGGCTCGTGCCGCTGGCCGATTGGCTGACGGGCCTGCGGCCGGGCTTCGCGGTCTCCGGTTCGGTGCTGAAGAAGTGGACCGGGCCTTTTCCGCCGGGAATCGAAGTTGTGCCGTCCGAGTTTTGGCAGCCGACGGCCGCGAACGTTGCGCGGTTGGCCTATAGCGATTACCGCGCCGGCCGCCGCGACGATCCCTGGCGGCTGTTGCCAGTTTACTCGCGGCCGAGCGCGGCGGAAGAAAAGGCTGCGGAGAAGGTGGCGAAGTGCGGCGATTGACATGGACTTACGGTACTCCTATAAGATGGCTTAGCGATCAATTTGTGAGGTGACCAATGGCGCTTAAGCATTTTGCCCCTGTGGCGATTACCGTTTTTCTCCTCGGTTGCGGAATGGATGGGCCTGCTCCGGCCGATAAAGGCAACGAGCAGGCAGCAAGCAAGTCGTCCACTGCGACCGCCCCCCCGCCGCCTTCAACGAATAGGAATGCAAGTTCGGCGACGCCGCCAAAGCCGCCGGGGTGGTCGCCCGATCCCGATGTTCTCGACAAGCTTCAGAACTACGCGGTGGAGCCGGTCAGCCATACTTATCGCCTGCGGCCTCCGAAGGGATGGAAGTTCAACTCGGTGAATGAGGGAAGCGGACCGCCGAGTATGGGCAACTCGGGCCACTGGACGGAACCCGCCTTCGATGAGCAGCACGCCCAGTGCGAACTCGTGCTTAATGTTTGGAAATATAAAAACAAGACCTCCGCAAGTTCTGCAAAGTTCGACGACATTTTCGACGCTTTGTTTAAGAAGACATTCGATGCCGAAAAAGAAGGACTGCCCGAGACGGGCCAGTCGGGCGGAATCACCTTTACGCGATATCGCTGGATCGGTGCAGCGGCAGGCGCGGTAACTCGCGGCGTAACGTACTTCGCACACGACGACAACCGAGTACTAATGGTCAGTGCCATCTCGTTCACTGGCGATTATAATGCGGCGATGCGGCTTGCCGAAAACTCTGCCCTAACACTGACAGAGGAATCGGCGGCGAAAGAGCCGTTAACCTCTGCATCTGCCGAAGCCACCAAACAATCGGAAACTCCCGCCGAAACGTCGAGCGGCGTCAGCGCACCGACCAGCCGCAGCCAAAGGGCACCTGGCCGACTGATCCCGGCGTGCAAGCCAAGTTATCGCCGATCGCTTTGGATCCCCTTTATAAGGTCTATCGGATGCGACAACCAGACGGCTGGGCCTTTCATTCCTATCCCGGCGCAAACGTCCAGGAGGGGACGATGATGATTAATGGCGGTTGGCACAAGATGGGTCCCGACAATAGGCCGTTGTGTTCACTGAAAATCACGATATTTGAGTTGGACGAGAAGCAGGATGTAAGCAAGTTTAATACGGTGTATTTGGACGTGCTTGTCCGATATAAAAGGACGGATTTCGCGAAAGAGCCGACTGAAAAAGGCGACATCGACGGCATCGAGTTTACTCGTTACCACTGGTCTGCCAAGAAAGATGGCCAAAAGATTCGCGGGGCGGTCTATGTAGGTAAAGAAGGCCGGCACGTAATCGCGTTCGAAATCAGCGCTCCTGCGGAAGGGCATGATTCCGATTTGAAGCTGATGGAAAATGCCGTGCTCACGGTGCGGAAGCCGTAGCCGATTACACTTCGCCAAGGCCGAACGCAAAGGCGCCGCTCGCCAGCGAGTCAACTACTTTCTCGGCCACCTGTTCGATCGTGCTTTCGTTCGAATGCAGCTTGATGATTGCCGAGCAGATTCCGGCCGTCATGACGTTCAAGCCGTGAATCTCGCCGTCGCGAAAGTCGGTGCGGACGCCGATCACCGGCTTGCCTTTCGCATGGGCATAGGCGATTTCAATACATGTGCCGGAATCGGAATCCGGGCCGTCGAGGATCGCCACGACCGCGTCGCAGCGATCGACCGCGTCGATCAGCAGGCGATAGAGCCGTGCGGCAAAGTCGGGCTTCCCTTGAAGCTCGTGATCACAGGCTTGCGGAAGGAAAATGTCCGCCGCCGGCATCCGCAGCCGGATCGCCGCCGACAGTTCTTCGTTGAAACGGCGTTCAGCAAGTGTAAACAGCGGCCCGGCAAAACAGATGTTCATGAGCGGCGAGCTAGAAGCTATGAGCAATGAGCCACGAATATCGAGCGACGAGCTATTTTAGCCGAATGTGGCGCTTGCGCAATGTCTTTATTAATCCGCTGCTTGATGGCCGGCTCATAGCTCAAAGCTCAAAGCTCACCGCTCATTCCCCAAGAAACGAAGAAGCCCGCACCTAAGAGGCGGGCTTCTTCAAACGCTCGTATTTTCTGAGGGAGAGGCGGTACGCCGACCTCGGTTATCTGCTGCCCATGTTTTATATCGAGCCAGCGATTGAACCCGGTGTACCGGCCCTTCCTGTGGGCTGGCCAGCCATATATACTCTATCACATGTCCACCAAAATGACAAGCCCCCTCGACGAAAGAATTTGATGAAGATAACTCGAACAACAGTCCTTTTGGCTGCTTCGCTTATTTTCCTGACACGCCGCACCGTGCTTGCCGCCGATTCACCGCAGCACCAAGCCCCGGCCGCCGGCACACAGACCGCGCAAGACTCAATCGCGAGTTGAAAGTCCGACTGCAATACTTGCTATACTTGCCCAAGAATTATGAATCGAAAAAGGAGTGGCCATTGGTACTCTTTTTGCACGGAGCGGGCGAACGCGGCGATAATCTCGAAATTGTCAAAAAGCACGGACCGCCCAAGCTGGTCGCACAAGGCAAGGAATTTCCCTTCGTACTCGTCTCGCCGCAATGCCCGGCCGGTCGCTGGTGGGAGCCATTCGAACTCTCCGCATTGCTGGATGAAATCGTCGAGAAGCAGAAGATCGACAAGGACCGCGTTTACGTCACCGGGCTGAGCATGGGCGGATTCGGCACGTGGTCGCTTGCAGCCCATTCGCCCAAGCGCTTTGCCGCGATCGTGCCCATCTGCGGCGGCGGCGAACCGATCACGGCGATGCTCCTGCCGCACGTGCCGGCGTGGGTATTTCACGGCGGCAAGGATCCGGTGGTGCCACTCGCCCGCAGCGAGGCGATGGTGAACGCCCTGAAAGCGGTCGGCGGGACGGTGAAGTTCACCGTCTATCCCAATGCCTTCCACAACTCATGGACCGAAGCGTACAACGATCCGAAGCTTTATGAGTGGCTGCTGGAGCAGAAGCGGCCGGCGGAAAAGAAGTGAGTTATGAGCTTTGAGCCATGAGCTTCGGGCTCATCGACTTCCGCCACTGCTTCCAATCCGCGCAAACGGATTCGGCCATCGTCTGAGCCGCCGTAAGAAGCCATTTCTTGGGGCGCTTTTCCAAATCTTCACCGATCGCCTTCTTGGCCGCTTCGCCGCCGCCGAGATGGATGTTGGCGGTCTCCCGGCCCATCGCGGCAAGCAGCTTCAGTTCGTTTCGGTCCTCGGGCAGGCTCCCCAGCTCGATCCGCCGGCAGTCGGGTGAGAGCCGCCGCACGATCCACTTCCCGGCCAGATGCACCCACGGATCGATCGTCCGCACGGCGGTCGTCAGCACTTGCTCATAGTGTAGATCATCGCTAGCATGGTCCTGTTGCCAAAGCCACGCCGACGTTACGAGAGCCTTCGCCTCCCGCGCGATGTTGCCGCCGCGCCACCGGGCCACCGCGACGAACCTCTGCCGGCCCAAGCTGCCCAGGCCGGCGATGCGATGGAAGACGCCGTAGCTCATGCCCGGCTCGGGCAGGTACCGCTGCAGTACATCGTGGACTTCCTGCGGTACGTCGGTTAGCTCGGGCTGGCCGGCGAACCTCTGCCAGAACAGCGTCGGATCTTTGAGCCGCGCCGTCGCCCAGGCGCGGAGCACCGGGTAGTTCTCAGCGAGGACGAACGAACAGCCGCCGCCGTCAAGGGCCTTGCCGTAACCCTTCAACAGCGATTTGCAAGCGTCGTCGGGATCGAGCGAAAGATGATTGGCCTCAATGGCAAGAAGCGCACTCGTGGCCAGGCGCACTAGATCGATCGTATAGGGCATGGGGCAAGCCTCATCGAAATCGTTCAAGCCCCAGATGAGCCGGCCCTCGGAGTCCCGCCAGGTGCCAAAGTTCTCCACGTGCAGATCTCCGACAGCCATCACGACAGGCGCCGCGGCCGGCCCCGGGCCGACTTCGGGCCAAGTCTGGGCCCAGCGGTAGAAGGTCGCCCGGAGAAAGGGAAACGCCCCTTCCGCCATGTGCTGATGCTTGAGCTTGATGTCGTCCGGAATGAGTGGCAGCCGGGCGGCAAGCCAGGCCTGGTCGGCGAAGGTCGATTCGA
Source organism: uncultured Planctomycetia bacterium (assembly GCA_963707295.1). Taxonomy (GTDB): domain Bacteria; phylum Planctomycetota; class Planctomycetia; order Pirellulales; family Thermoguttaceae; genus JANXQG01. The sequence continues at coordinate 447,515 of CAVPPL010000011.1, read as the reverse complement.
TGATGTCCATGATCGTGCCGTATCTTGGGAGGAGGAATTAGAGCGAATAGAGATACGCAATGTACCACACGCGTACACTGGTTACAAACGGCCCCCGCCCGCGCCGCTACATCAAAAACACGGCGGCGATTAAATAGTAGACGCCCGCCACGGCGATCCCCGCCGATCCGATGCGTTGCAGCGCCAGCGATAGCCGCGTCCGCTGCACCACGTCCGAACATGCGCCGCGGGCGGCCTTCAACAGCAAAAACGTCGGCAATACGACCATCTGGTGCCCGGCTTCCACGCCGAGACTGAAGGCCACGATGGCAAGGAACATCGTGCCGCCTTGCAACTCGCGCATCGCGTCCAGCAGCCCGCCCGCGAAGCCCAGGCCGTGAAACAGCCCGAAGAAAAAGGCCGCGCCAGGCGGCTCCAACCTTTGGCCCGTCGCGGCCAGAAGACGTTCTGCACCGCCACAAGAACTATGCTCGCGGCGATTGCCGGCTCGACGACCCATGCGGGCAAATGGATCAGGTTCAGCGCCGCCAGCGTGAGAGTGATCGTGTGGGCGAGCGTAAAGGTGGCGACGACCTTGATCAAATCCCAAAGCGTCGTCGCCGCCAGCACCAAGGCGGTGACGAACAGCAGATGGTCGTAGCCGGTAAGAATGTGCCGCACGCCCTGGTAAAAATAGGCCGCGAATAGCGATCCGCTTCCCGTCCGCTCCAGCCAGCTCGCCGGCGGCGGCGATTCGCTGGACACCGCGGCCGCGCCAGGTCACCCTGTTCGTATTCGACTCGATAAACCGACTGCACATAATTCCGATGCTGAACAGTTATGCAAATGTCCGGATCCGCCGGTACGAGGCAATTTGCCAGGTAGACCGAAATCTCCGGAAGATGACGGTTCTCGAATACCAGCGTACGGTGCGAGCCGCCGGGCGGGGTCCGCGCCTCGAAGTTCAGTTCGATCTGGCCGATTCCTTGCCGCATGTCGGCCACGTCCGGAAACGTGAATGAGCGAAGCACCAGCGGTAGGCGGACGCCGTCGATCGAAAGCGTCAGATCGCGCGCGAGCTTCTTCGCGTACGCCCTTTGCTTGGCGGCCGAGATCGCGCCGTCCGTGTTAGCGTCCATGGCGGCAAGCACCTTGCCGAACACTTCGACGCCCGGCGTGAGCCACATATCGATTTCCGCGCGCTCGCGCTCAACATTGAGCACGGCGGCCTGTAGATACTCGTCCAAGCGGTGGGCCGAAGCGGGCGCGGCAACGCACATCACGAGCGCGGCGGCAACAACAACTCTCGGTCTCATTTCTTGATCAGCGCGGCCGTAATCGTTCGTCGGGTCCCGGTAGATCGTGTGGATGTGGCTGCCTCCGCTGCCGCGTTGCGGAGCGTATTCGATAACGACCGTCGGCCCCTGGATGCGGAAGTACGCGGCGCTGCCCTTTTCGGTCGGGCCGCTCCACGCAAACCAGGTTTCCGCCAGGTTCTTTTTCATCTCTTCCAGTTTAGTCTTGGCGATCTCGTCGCTCATGATGCCGGTCCATTCGCCGGCGATGTCCAGCATCATTTCGCGCTGTTTCTCGGTCAGGGCCGATCCTTTGACGCCCTCCGGTTGGATCGTCCGCCCGTCGCGGCCGGGCCCGCGCGCGAGGTCGCGCACCTGGTAGCCGAGAACCGCCTGCTTGCGCTGGGCGTCATCGAGCGCATCGAGCAGGCGCACGCGCCTTGTCCGCCTCGCGTCCCAGGGGCCGCACCGTCTTGCCTTCGAATTCGTAGGCCGCCGGCTGCGCGCCGGTGTGGCTGGGCGCGAGCGTGCCGCGACGTCCGACCAGTGTGATGTTCAGCCCAAGGTGATGCCCGCCAAACTGAATCATCCACGGCTCGCTTTCCGAGGGCTGGCCGAGGAAGGAAATGTAGTAGTTGTCGCGTCCGAAGCCGGGCCCGCCACCACGTTCGCCCGGGCCACCGCCACCGGGACCACGCCGGCCGCCTGGCCCGCCAGGTCCACCGCGTCCGCCCGGGCCGCCGCCACCTCCTCCGTTCGTTCGCAACATCTCGTCGCCTTGGACGATCTCCAGGATTTTCTCGTAGCCCTGCTTACTGAGCGCCGCCGCCAAGACGGCCATGGCCGCCTCGCGCTGGGGCTTCGTGAGGTCGCCCATGCGCAGTCCCGCGCGCTGAACGATGCCCGGCGGCAAGTTCGACCACCGCCTCCGCTGGGCGTCGTCGTGGAAATCGAATACGACCTTGCCGCGCTGGGCGTCATCGAGCGTGGCCAGGAACTTTTTCGCGGCGGCGGCCGCGGCCGCCGAGCCCGTTTCCGCCATATTCCCCGTCGTCGGGCCGTTTTGGGCCGTGGCATTCAGCCCGAACCAAGCGGTGATAAGGACGAAAGGAAACGCCCGAATAGCTCTTTTCTTCATAATCTCAGCCTTTTTTAGTTCTAAGACGGCTGCTTCTTCTTCACGTCGCGGAGAGTCGGCGACTTGGCAAGCGTGAAGAGAACAACCTCCTCGCCGGTTGTTGTGCTGATGTCGTGATGCAGGCTCAATACCGCGACGCCGGTGATCTCACTGACCATCGCTTCCATGACCGGACGGGCCGTTTCAATCAGATGGGTCCGCACTTGCTTGAGCAGGTCGCGTCCTTTCTCGGCCGAAAGCGACTTGACGAGTTGCTGTTCCGCGGCGGTCAAAACGCCTTTCAAGCGGACCACGAGAAGATCGCCGAGCAGATGGGTGTGAATATCCTTGGGGCCGCGGCCCATATAATCCTGCTCAAAGCGACGTAACGCCCGCACAAATGGCGGCTTCGATTTCTCCCTGGGTTTTCATCCCGGTCCTTACGCGCTGTGTGGTAAACGACGGCCTGAACTGCTTGACCGCGTACGGTTTGTCAGGTGCTGATACGTAATCCATCCTAATGGGAAATCTTACCAAATCCGGGAATAAGGCGAAAGGCCCATTGCATTTGCCCCTTGCCGGCATACAATGAAAGCGCTGGAGGAGTAGCGATGAGTTTGATCGCGGCCTTCCGGCTGATTTGTCGGATGACTAGATAGAGAGCAACCCGGCGGTGCCGGGGGGCTCGTTGACGAGTAAGCCGACGTGGTCGAATACCTCCGGGTGTTCCGCCACGTCGGCTTTTTTTGTCCTTGACCGGCACTGCCTTTGAGGAGGGTGAAACGCGATGAAGAGCCTTGATCCGAGCGTGGCGCAGCAGATTGCCCAAGCGGCAATCGCTTTCCAGCAGCAGCGAACCGGCCACGAACCCCAGATCGGTGGCCGTGGTCCTCAGCGGCGACACGCTGGTGATCACGCTGCACGGGGCCTTGTCGCCGGCCGAGAAGGCGTTAGCCCAGAGTCCCGAGGGCGCCGCCCGAGTGCAGGAGTTTCACCGGCAATTGTTCACCAACTCAGCCAACGAGTTGCGGCACGAGATCAAGCGAATCACCGGGGTCGAAGTCCGCGAAGCGACCGCGGAAGTAGAAACGGCAACGGGCACCGTGGTGCAGGTCTTCACGACCGGCACGATGGTGCAGGTGTTCTTGCTCGCCCAGGGCGTACCTGCGGACAGTTGGAGCGGGAATGGATCGGATGATCGGTTGGAGAATAAGGAAGTTTTGCCATGTTAGTGTTGTCGAGGAAGAATCAGGAAGCGGTTGTCATTGGCGGGTCGGATGGTTTTCATCGCCTGTTCAAAGTCAAAGTGCTGGAGATTTGCGGCGCGAACGTGAAGCTGGGCTTTGAGGTCGATCCCGATGTGCCCGTCCACCGCGCCGAGGTGTGGGAACGCATCCAAGCTGAGGCCGGCCTGAGCACCTGACTAAAAGCGACGGTCAATTCATGGCGCCCCTGGACCAGTTCGTCAAATTCAGCGTGGATGTTGGGCGCCGATCGCCGTGGTCGTTGCGGCCCTTTACCTGGCCAAGGGCGTGCTGGTTCCCTTGACGCTCGCCGTGCTGCTGAGCTTCCTGCTCAGCCCGGTGTGCGATTGGCTCGAGCGGCGCAGGCTGGGCCGTATCCCGGCGGTATTGGTGACGGCAATCCTGGGCTTCGCGGTGCTGGGCATCGTGGCATGGACGGCGGTGGTTCAAATGACCGCCCTGGCCCCCAAAATGCCTGAGTACCAGAGACAATCTTCAAGCGAGACTCCATTCGGTGAATGACTACTTCATCGCCGCGTTGAGCAAGGTGACAAGAACAGCCGAGGACATTGGCCAGAATCTCCCGCAAGCGGAACAGGCCAAGGCGCCGCAGGGGACCGACGAGCGGCCCTACTCGGTTCGCGTGCTTTCCTCGCCGGCGAGCCCCCTGCAAGTCCTGGGTGGAACGTTCGGCACACTGCTCGAGGGGTTGGGCTCGGCCGGCATCGTCATCATTCTCGTCGTGTTCTTCCTGGTCCGGCGCGAGGACTTGCGCGATCGCTTCATCCGGCTGGTGGGAACAGGGTCAAGTGACCGTGACCACGCAGATGCTGGAAGACGCCGCCACGCGGGTCAGCCGATACCTCTCGATGCTGTTTCTCATCAATGCCACTTTCGGCATTGCGGTCGGCATCGGGCTTTACCTGATCGGAGTACCCAACGCCATCCTGTGGGGAATCCTGGCCGCAACCTTGAGGTTCGTTCCCTACATCGGCACGTGGATTGCCGCGGTGCCGCCGATCTGCCTGGCGATGGCCATCTCGACGGGCTGGCTGGCGCCCATCCTCACGCTGGGGTTGTTCGTGGTCCTGGAACTCTTCTGCGGGAATGTCCTGGAGCCCTGGCTTTATGGCAAGGGCACCGGCGTGTCGGCGGTGGCGGTCCTGGTGGCGGCCGTCTTCTGGACATGGTTGTGGGGAATCGCGGGACTGCTGCTGGCGACCCCGTTGACCGTGTGCCTGTTGGTGATCGGCAAGCACGTTCCCCAACTCGTCCTTCTTGGACATTCTGCTGGGGAATGAGCCGGTATTCGAGCCCAAGCGGCGGGTCTATCAGCGGCTCCTGGCCGGAGATCAAGAAGAGGCCAGCCGAATTGGTCGACGATGATCTTGAGAACAGGCCGCTGGTCGAGGTCTACGACACGCTGCTCATCCCGGCGCTGGCTTTGGCCGAAACCGACTGGCATCGCGGCGAATTGGACGAGGCCAGGCACAAGTTCATCTTGCAAAGCCTGAAGGAAATGATTCACGAAAGGGGTGAGGACCAGCAGGAAATGCCGGCGAAAGAAGGAGAGGCAAAAGAGGCGATAGCAGGCAGCGAGGACGGCAAGCGGCCGCACATCCTCTGCCTGCCCGCTCGCGACGAGGCCGATGAAATCGCCGGCTTGATGCTGGCGCAATTGCTGGCGACGGGCGACTGCCTTGTGCAGTCCGTCTCGTTTACGGCCACGGCCGACGAGCTGGTTGATCTTGTCGAGAGGCGCAAACCCGACGTCGTTTGCATTTCCGCCACGCCGCCTGCCGCCGTGATGCATGCCCGCCACCTGTGCAAGCACGTTCGTGGCCGATTTCCGCAAGTGCCTATGGTCGTGGGATTGTGGGACGCACAAGGCGATCTGGAAAAAGCGCAATTGCGGATCGGCGGGGGCGCGGCAACACAAGTCGTCGCAACGCTTGCGGAGGCCCTTGCGCAGGTTCGCCTGCTCAGCCAACCGCTTTTGCCGACGATAGCGAAACAACCACGGCTCGATAGCAATCCCATATCCGTGCAGGCGGGTCAAGTAAGTTAGGGCTCAGCGTTACTTGGGCATTTCCCTGCCATGCAGGCGGTTTACAAGGCAATCGGATGCGTTGCCGGCCAGAACATCAGCGTCCTCATGCTTTGCGTGCCGTTCGCGGCCATCGTGTGCAAGCGGACACCAGATTGAGCGCACGAGCCCTTGGTCCAGCCTGTAGGACGGCCAAAGGGGAAGCCCATCGGATTTGTTTAGTTCGGAATGCCCTTTGCATAGAGCTACAGATTGCATTTCAAGAACGAGTAATCCCCAACAAAACTCAAGGTCTAAGGAACATAAAATGGAACTTCTTGCAGAAACTGTATTGCCCCTCGCGGCAGCCGGCTATTCCTTAGTGTATCTGCTGGGCGGAGGCGGCATCGTGGGGGCGGTCGTCATTTTCGTCGTCGCCAAGATGTTAGGAAGATAACGAGTGCGGGGCAGCCGTCGGCGCTGTTGCCCGCAATTAACTAGCCGGCCGACGTACTCTGTTGTAAAGGATTAATATCATGTCAGCCTCAAATATGAAGGAAATGTCCGACAGCGCCGCCTCGGCAGTTGGCACGGCGGCCGGAGCAGTACGCGACTTTGCACGGCAAGCTTCCGAGGGCGTGCAGCACACAGCCAAGCAAGCAGCCGGCCAAGTGCATACCGGCTATAACGAAGCCGAACGCTTCGTCCGCGAACGGCCGGGGGAGTCGCTGCTCGTGTGTTTCGGGGTGGGCTTAGTCGCCGGCATTGTGGTTGCGCTGTCGTTGCGTTTCCGATGATGCGGCCAGGCTCCGCAATACCGGCGCTCACCATGACATCGAAGTGGCGCGTGAAACCGATAGGCGCGTACGTGGAAGACAAATGCTCTATTGCCTTCGCGGCATCGTGGTCTACAATGGATGTGCTGGATGAGTCGCAGCCGGGCGCGGCTGCGACTCTCCAACAAAACTGTCGGACGACTAGATTATGAGCAGCCCGGGAGTGCCGAGGGGCTCATTGACGAGTAAGCCGGCGTGGCGGAATACCTCTGGGTGTTTTGCCACGACGGCTTTTCTTACATCGTTATCGGCCGCCCCGACGTTGTCTTGAACGCAACGCATAGTTCTCGTGGACCTTTATTGATTATTGATCTCGATTGACCGGAGATAAAAAGCCGTGACCTACTGTGTAGGCATTATGCTCGATGCCGGACTGATTTTCGCGTCGGACTCGCGTACCCATGCAGAGGTCGACAATTTTGCGCGATTCTGCAAGATGACCGTCTTTGAGCGCGCGGGCGATCGGGTCATCGTTCTGTTGAGTTCAGGCAACCTGGCCGGGACGCAGGCCGTCATCAGCTTGCTGAAGCAGCGTGGCGACAAAGACGGCGTGCCCAACCTATGGAGCGCGGTGTCGCTCTTCGATACCGCGATGCTGGTGTCGGACGCAATGCGGGACGTCGATCGCCGCGACGGCCAGCACCTGAAGGACAATGATATCGGTTTCAACGCATCGTTCATACTCGGCGGCCAGATCAAAGGCGAGGCGCCGCGCCTTTTCCGGATTTACGCGGAAGGCAACTTCATTGAAGCAAGTGTGGATACGCCCTATTTGCAGACAGGTGAAACCAAGTACGGGAAGCCCGTCATCGATCGGGTAGTTGCCCGCTCAACCTCGCTGAGCGATGCGGCAAAATGTGTCCTCGTTTCCTTCGATTCGACGATGCGCAGCAATTTGTCCGTCGGCATGCCGATCGATATGATCTGTTACGAACGGGACAGTCTTGAAGTGCGAATGCGTCGCCGCTTCGACGAGGAGGATGCGTATTTCAGAGCGCTCAGCAAGCAATGGAGCGAAGGCCTCCGGCAGGCGTTCAGCCGACTGCCGAACCTGGACTGGTAGGGCGAAAACACGTGGCAAGGACCACCGCACTGAATGGAGGAGCGAATTATGAAGATCCGAATAGGCTACGAACTGATTTATGACTGCCCCCAGCCGACCCCGATGATCGTGACGTTGAGCGTGCATTATTCGCGCGTTTCCGACCTCATTATTCCCGATCACCTTATCGCTGACCCGCCCGTCCCGCTCACCGCCTACCGCGACAGCTTTGGTAACTGGTGCAACCGTATCGTCGCGCCGCAGGGCCAGCTCCGGCTATCCGCCGATGCGCTCGTGAGAGATACGGGCCAGCCCGATCTGGTCGTGCCGCAGGCGAGGCAGACGCCGGTGGACGAACTGCCCGACGATACCCTTTTGTTCCTGTTGGGAAGCCGCTATTGCGAGACCGATCTGCTGTCCGAAGCAGCCTGGGGCCTCTTCGGCCAATCGCCAACTGGCTGGAATCGCGTCCAGGCGATTTGCGACTTCGTTCATCGGCATATCGCCTTCGGTTACGAGTATGCCCGCGCCACGAAGACGGCCTGGCAGGCTTTCCAGGAAAAGACCGGCGTCTGCCGTGATTTCACGCACCTCGCCATCGCTTTCTGTCGCTGTATGAATATCCCCGCGCGTTATTGCACCGGTTACCTGGGCGACATCGGCGTGCCGCCGAATGATAGCCCGATGGATTTCTCCGCCTGGTTTGAGGCCTATCTTGACGGCCGCTGGTATACCTTCGACGCTCGCCACAATACCCCGCGTATCGGACGCGTGCTGATCGCACGCGGCCGCGACGCCGCCGACGCCGCCATTAGCCACACCTTCGGTCCCAACACCCTGAAGAGTTTCAAAGTTCGGACCGACGAGGTGCGATGAGTGAATAGGAACACCATCCTTATGAGCACGATCCTTCTGCTAGTTATGTCGAATGTCTTCATGACCTTCGCCTGGTACGGGCACTTGAAATATGGTCATGACTGGCCGCTCTGGAAAGCGGTCCTGGTCTCTTGGGCGATCGCGCTGTTGGAATACTGCCTGGCGGTGCCCGCGAATCGCCTCGGCTATGGTCAGTTTTCAGGATTCCAGCTCAAGATCATTCAAGAGGTCGTGACACTCCTCGTCTTCATCGGATTCGCGATCATGTTCTTGAGGGAGAAACTCGCCTGGAACTATCTCGTGGCGTTCGCGTTTCTGGCCGTAGCCGCTTTCTTCGCCTTTGCGTTCAAGGCGCCCGGATCGGCGACCTGAACGACCGTGCCGGTGTGCGAGAGGATATTCCCTTCGCAAGTAAGGCCCAATGGCGCTAAGTGTGGAAGAAAAGCAAGAATTGCCCCTTGTCTTTGCACAATAGCGGCGTAGAATGAGTTTGTTGGAAGAGTCGCGTCACAGGTGATCGCGGCTATCCAACAGATTTTGTCGGATGACTAGTTGGAGAGCACCTCGGCGGTACCGAGGGGCTCGTTAGTGAGTAAGCCGACGTGGTCGAATACCTGCGGGTGTTCAACCACGTCGGCTTTTTTTTGTTCTTGTTTAGTTTGCGTACAGGGAGAATTTATCATGTTTCGACTCGCTATTTTGTTTCTCGTCATTGCTCTGATTGCGGCCTTCCTCGGTTTCGGAGGCGTGGCAAGCCTCTCGTGGGCAGGTGCGAAGATACTGTTCTTCATCTTCCTGGTCCTCGCCGTGCTGTCGTTCGTGGCACACGGGTTCGGACGACGAGGCATTACAGGTTGATTGTTGAACTACCAAGCACACGAAACCCAGTTCTTACACATAGGAATTGAATCATGTCGAATACAACACGCATGTCGGGCGTCAACCGTCAAGAGTGGGCACAAGCCGCGGAGAGCGCCAAGGAGGCGGCGGCATCCGCGGGCGAGTCGGCCCAGCAAGCCGTCTCGTCGATCGGCGCGATGGCCAGTCAGGCGGCCAGCGACGTTGGCACGAGAGCCGACGAACTGACCGCCAGCGCGGCGCGGGCATCCAAGGGCTGGGCGACAGGATTGGCAAGATCGCGCCGCAAACGGGGGTGCTAGGAAACGCCTCGCAAGCGGTCGCCCAATCCGTCAAGGATGGGGGCAAATACATCGAGGACGCCAAGCTCAGCGGCATTGCCGAGAACGTAGCCCAATTGATCAGGCGGTACCCCATCCCCGCCGTCCTCATCGGGATCGGCTTCGGCTGGTTCCTGGGCCGCAAACTGAACGGTTAAATGATGTTCGACGACGTCAAAGATCGCATCAATGGGGATGGTCCCGTTTTCGTTGAAACGCAAATCGGGACAGTTCCCAGGGATCCGCCGGACCAAACGGCGGCCTCTCTGCTGAGCGGCATCCTGGGCGATCTTCAACACCTCGTCGAACAGCAATTCCAGTTGACGCGGCGGGAAATCGAGGATGAAATCCGCCAGCGGGCAATCGCCGCGGCAGTTTGTGGCGGCGGTGCGGTGGCACTGTTTTTGAGCGCAGTGGTGTTCAGCCTCGGCTTGGTCCATCTGCTGCATTGGGCGACGTTGCCACGCGGGACCGATCCGGCGTGGCTCCCGCTTTGGGTATGCTACGCACTGGTGGCGGCGGTGTTGGCGGTCGCCGGCGGGTCCGTGCTCCAAATTGGCCGCGTCAAATTCAGTTCGATCGACTCGTTCCAGAACCCGCTCACGGAACTTCTGCAGGAGCACACAGCATGAATGACACCGCCGAGATGATCCGAGAGCAGATGGACGAGACCCGCTCGCAGTTATGCGGCAAGCTGGAGTCCCTGGAGCACCAAGTCTCGCAGACCGTTCAATCCACCGGCGCCGCGGTGAACGCCACGGTAGAGGCCGTCCAGGTGACCGTCGAAACCGTGACCGGGGCCGTTCAAAACACCGTGCATTCCATCGGCAACGTCCTGGACGTCCCGCGCGATGTTGAGCGGCATCCCTGGCTGGCCATCGGCGGATCCGTCGTCTTGGGCTATTTGGCGGCCGAGTTTCTCGGCCGATCGAAGAAGTCCAGGCAACCGCTCGCGACGGCATCGCGGCCAAACCCCTTGACACAGAGCGCGGGGCAAGAAACCACGGAGACGGCGATCCAATCCGCCGCGACAGTCGCCGCAATTGCGGCAGCCTATGAATCTGGATTGAAGAGTTCGTCCCGGCAGCAACTGCGAAGCATGGCGATTAGCGCGCTCCTTGGCATCGCCCAGGATGTTGTTTCGCGCGCTATTCCGCCGGTAATGAACTATCTGGCCGGCAAGCAGAAAAATGTCGAAAGTGGCCCCGCGAGCACATCGGAAACGCGTGAGAATGCTTCCACGACATTGGAAAATCAATGACTATAGCAAACTACCCGATCCGACGAGCCCACTTGCGTTTTGACACGCGGGAGCGAAAAATCATTGAGGACCGTTTCGGCCTCATTCGTGGCCAGGAACCGCTGACCTTGAAGCAGATCGGGGCCTCGATGGGCATAAGCAAGGAGCGGGTCCGGCAGATTCAGACTCGGACCATAGGCAAATTGAGAGAGGCCGCCGAGGAAGGCCGATTAAATCTTGACATGGTAGTTGCCGAGCCTTCAAGCAACCCGCCCGGCCGGCGCAGTTTGGTTGGGCAAGGACATCGAGGCGGCGGCGCCGAATACGATCGTGTTATCCTTGCAACCGGAAAATAACGCTGATAATGTGGCGAAACGAATCAAATCCCCCCATTGCCTTAGTTCCCTAGTGGCGTATAATACGATTAGTCCAGGAGAGGTGGCTCTCCAACGAAATTGTCGGAAGACTAAGTGAGGCGCAGCTCGGCCTAATTGGCTGCGGGGCGCGTTGAAGAGTAAGCCGACGTGGCGGAATACCTTCTGGTATTCCGCCACGTCGGCTTTTTTTTGTTCTTGACCGATGCAAAAAGTGGACGTTCTGTCATTTTAACGGGAGTGAGACAATGAACAGGTTCCGTGTTTGGCTGCGTCCTTTGAATAGCGGCTGCAGGGTCAAAGTCGATGGCATCAAGAACGCCCGGTGGCTTCTTGATCGCCTCAGTCGGTCCTTCGTCTTCAAGAGCAGCGAGGCCATGAACGAAGACGAGTTCTTTCCCGCGTGCGTGTTTGCCGTGCCGTACGGATCGCAAATGTCGCACTCTTTATTCTGGAAGTTGCTCGGCGGCATGTCCGAAGTGGAGTTGATGCCGGAGCCCGCTTGATCGTTCTGAAATCGCATTACTGATTAAAGGAGAACAATATGCTGGCAATAATGCCAAAATACCGCGACGCTCTCGCGGCGATTCTAGTCGAACTGCGGACGAATCGGACGGTCCTCTTCGACCTGACCAACTGGTTTTCCATGTTTGTCTTTACGGGGGGCCAGGTGCCCACGGCACCGTGGAGCCTCGCCGCCACGACCTTGTATCTTCAGCAACCATCCGCGGCCGATGGCGGCGGCACCTTGGAAGTGCAGCGCGATCGGAGCCTAGTGCAAACGATCGTCGATATCGGCCGCACGGGAACGGGGCCGAGGACATTGAAATGCCGGCGCAGCATGGGAGATCGGTTTGCCGCGGCGGCATTGGAACTGCGTTCGCTGGCAGACGCATTGGAATTGTCAATGACGAAGACTATGGAGGCGCTCTAATCATTAACCATCATTTGAAATCCGTTCAAACTATTTTCGTATCGACCTATCCGCCGGAAGAGTGCGGCCTGGCGACATTTACCCGGGACTCGGCCGACGCCGTGGACATGGCGGCGAACGAGCCGGTGTCCTCGGTTGCGGCGATCCAGAAGACCGCGTCGCTTTGCTACGACGATCCGCGCGTGGTCCACGTCATCGACAACAGCCGCCCGGACGCGTACCGCCTGGCCGCGGAGGTGGCCAACGACGGCCCGTGCGACGTGGTGAGCTTGCAGCACGAGTTCGGCCTCTATCCGGGCGACTGGGGCAAGAGCGTGCTGGACTTCGTGCGTGACTGCCGCAAGCCCATCGTCACGACGTTCCACACGCTCCTGACCCAGCCGGACCCGCTGCCGCGGCGCATCATCCAAGAGCTTGGCCGCCCACAGCCAGGGCATCGTGGTCATGACCAAGGTCGCCGCGCGGCTGCTTGGACGGCGTCTACCGCGTGTCCGGGTCGAAGGTGCGGGTGATTCCGCACGGAGTGCCGGAGGTCCCCTATCAGCGCGACGGCGCGCAAAAGACCCGGCTGGGGCTGGCGGGCCGGCGGGTGATTTGCACCTTCGGGCTCATCAATCGAGGCAAGGGGCTGGAATACATGATCCAGGCCATGCCCCGGATCGTCGCCGCTTGTCCCGAAGCGGTTTACCTGATCGTGGGCGTCACCCACCCGCAGGTCAAGCGTCACGAGGGCGAAGTCTACCGCGAAAGCCTGGTCGAGATGGCCGAATCGCTGGGCGTCGGCGCGCACGTGCGCTTCGTGAACCAGTATCTCAGCCTTGCCGACCTGCTGGAGCACTTGCAGGCTTGCGACGTGTACGTCACCCCCTATCCGGGAAAAGACCAGATTGCCAGCGGCACCCTGGCGTATGCCTTGGCGGCCGGCGGCGCCGTGGTCAGCACCCCCTACCTGTACGCCGAAGAGGTCCTGGCCGAAGGGCGCGGCCTGCTCGTGCCGTTTGGCGAAAGCGACGCCATGGCGGACGCCACGCTGCGATTCCTCGGCGACGCCGCGTTCCAGGTGGAAACCCGACGCAAGGCCTACCGGTACGCCAGGCCCATGTTCTGGCCGAACGTCGGCCGGCGAATACCTGGATTTCTTCACGAGCGTGAGTTCGCCGATCGTGCGGAGATCGCAACCATGCACCGCAGGGCTCGGCGCTATCGAACGGCGAGTGGCAGCCGGCAAGTCATGCAGCACGCGCAGCGCTTCAGTGAACAATCGTGCAAGGAGGCCTGTAATGCACGTCAGCGACCGAATCGCCTTGAATCACCTGGACCGCATGACCGACTCGACCGGGTTGATCCAACATGCCATCTACAGCATCCCGCGGCGCGAGAGCGGCTACACGACCGACGACAACGCCCGGGCCTTGCGGCTCTGCGCTCGCCTGTGGAGCCAGCACCCGGAAGAGCGGATGTTCAGCCGGGTGACGACGTACCTGAGCTTTCTGGAATATGCCCGCGGCATCGGCCGCGGGTTCCACAATTTTCTGAGCTACGAGCGACACTGGCTGGATGCCGAAGGGCTGCGGCGATTGCCAGGGCCAGGCGGTTCGCGCCCTGGCCGAAGTGCTCGGCAGCAGATCTGCCCGACGGCTACCGAGCATTGGCCCGCGAGTTGATCGAAGCGGTTCTGCCCACGCTCGCCGACCTGCGGAGCCTGCGGGCGCAGGCGTACGTGATCCTGGCCTGGGGACATCTGTGGAATGCGGGGGTGAAGGACTATCGAACCGCTGGAAAGCGTTGCCTGGTCCGCGGCGCAGCGGCTGGTCGAATGCTACCACCGCGCGGTGCGGCCGGACTGGCCCTGGTTCGAGTCGCGCATGACCTATGCGAACGCGGTGCTGCCGCATGCCCTGTTCGTCGCCGCCCAGCGCTGGCCGCAGAGGAGGACTTCCTCGACGTCGCGGAGGCATCGTTTGCCTTCCTCGACCGCGAGACGACCGCCGAGGACGTCTTCTGGCCGGTCGGGAACGAGGGTTGGTATCCCCGCGGAGAGGAAAAGGCGCCCTACGATCAGCAGCCGGTGGAAGCCGCCACGATGGCCGAAGCCGCGCTGGCGGCCTTGGATTTGCTCGGCCGACGAGAAATACCTGGCCACCTTCCACCGGGCCCACGCCTGGTTCCATGGCCACAACAGCCTGCATCGACCGCTTGTCGATGTCGCATCCGGCGCCTGCTGCGACGGTCTTGCAGCCGTCCGGCGTGAATCGGAACCAAGGGGCGGAATCGACGCTCGCCTACTTGTGGACCGAAATCAGCAATACGGGACCTCTGCAACTATACAAGACAGCCCAGGGGATGCGAGTGCCAGCCTCGGAGTTAGCCTGAACCGCCAACAGAAGATACTTCTTATGGAAATCGTCCTGAATCGTGAATCGCAGAATTCCGCCGGACGGCCGCGGCATGCGCCGAGTGCCGGGTCGCTGGAATTGTTCCATCGCCACGCCGACAACCCCATCCTCACCGCCCAGGACTGGCCCTATCCGGCACATACGGTGTTCAACGCCGGCGCGTGCCAGGTGCGGCGATGAGACGGTCCTGCTGGTCCGCGTCGAGGACCGCCGCGGCCATTCGCATCTGACCGTGGCCCGGAGCAAGCGACGGCGTGTCGAACTGGCAAATCGACTCCAAGCCCAGTTTCGCCCCCGATCCGGCGAACTATCGCCGAAGAAGCGTGGGGCGTGGAAGACCCCCGCGTGACCTGGGTCGAGGACCGCGGCTCGTGGATCATCGCCTACACGGCCTACTCGCCCAGCGGGCCGCTGGTGTCGTTGGCCGAGACGAAGGACTTCATCTCGTTCACCCGGCTCGGCCCGGTCATGCCGCCGGAGGACAAGGACGCCGCCGTTTTTCCCCGCCGCTTCGGCAATCGCTATGCGATGATCCATCGGCCGGTCTCCAGCGGCAGGTCGGGCGCCAACATCTGGCTTTCCTTCTCGCCGGACCTGATCCATTGGGGAGACCACCACGTCCTCTTGCACGCGCGGCGCGGCGCATGGTGGGACGCCAACAAGATCGGCCTGGGCCCGCCGCCGCTGGAAACGCCCGAGGGCTGGCTGATCCTCTACCACGGCGTGCGCATGACGGCCGGCGGCTGTTTGTATCGGCTGGGCTTGGCGCTGCTGGACCTGGAGGATCCCGGCCGGGTCCTTCGCCGCAGCGACGAATGGGTCTTTGCGCCCAGAGCGGCCCTACGAGCGGCAGGGCGACGTCAACGGCGTGGTCTTCCCCTGCGGCTGGATTCTGGACAAGCCCAGCGGCGCGATTCGTCTTTATTACGGCGGCGCGGATACTTGCCTGGCCTTGGCAACGGCCACTCTTTCTGATCTACTAACTTATCTTCGTGCCTGCCCCGCGCCAAAAACTGAGTACGGCCGAAACTAAACACTATTTCACGAAATTGAAGGTCCCAACCATCGTTACAAGTACACAAAATGATGGCGCTATCAAACTAGACAAGTCGCTACCCCACCGGAATTCAGACCGGCTGACGTTTGCCAAAGAAGATGAATTCAACAACGCGGTTCGACGCCGCGTCGAGGAGTATTTTGCGGGCACCCAGCGGAATCCTCGCGACTGCCCGCGCATGTACTTGAAGACCGCGGTAATCTTGGCCTGGCTCGCGGCATCGTACATCCTGCTGGTGTTCTTCGCCACGTCGTGGTGGCTGGCCCTGCCGCTAGTCATATCGTTGGGTCTGGCGATGGCCGCGGTCGGGTTCAATATCCAGCACGATGGTGGACACCACGCCTACTCGGACCGCCCTTGGATCAACCGGATCATGGCGCAGCCGCCTCGACCTGCTGGGAGGCAGTTCGTATTTCTGGGCGCGGAAGCACAACGTGTTGCATCACAACTACGCGAACATAACGGGCCATGACGACGACATTGATCTGGGTATCCTCGGCCGACTCTCGCCGCACCAACGGCAACTGCCGTTCCATAGGTATCAGCAATATTATCTTTGGGCACTCTACGGATTTCTGCCCATGAAGTGGCAGCTCTACGACGACTTCCGCGATCTGGCCGTGGGCCGAGTGGGCGGACGCCGTTTTGCGCGTCCGAAAGGATGGGATCTCGCAGTCTTCCTGATCGGCAAGGGTATCTTCTTTTCGCTGGCGCTGGCCCTTCCGCTGATTTTCCACCCGCTATGGGCCGTATTGCTGTTCTATCTCGCGGCGTCGCTGGTTCAAGGCACTACGCTCAGCGTCGTCTTTCAGTTGGCGCACTGCGTGGAGGAGGCCGAATTTCCTGTTCCCAATCCTGAAACAACCCAAATGTCGACGGGCTGGGCCGCGCACCAAGTCGAATCGACCGTCGACTTCGCCCGCCGCAATCGGCTCCTGTCGTGGTACATCGGGGCGCTCAATTTCCAAATTGAGCACCACCTTTTCCCCCGCATCTGCCATGTCCATTACGCGGCCCTCGCGCCGCTGGTCGAGGCGACCTGCCGCGAATTCGGCTTAAAATACTCGGCGCACAGAATCCTTCCGCGCGGGTCTCGTATCCCATTTCCGCTGGCTGCGGCGGATGGGCAGGCCCATCGCAGCCTTGGAATGAACGGAAACGCCTTGAAGAAAGCCCTAGCCCACGATCCTGCGCCAAGATCCGTCAGCCGCCAATCCCGTCAGCGCCCGTTGCGCCGTCCGCCGCCTGCCGGTTACCTTTCGCAGTGATTTTCGCCGCGTCATTACCCGCTTCTTCGATCCGGGCGGCGAAGCGAGGATCCGCGGCATCGTCGAGCGCATCGACAGTCTGAGCGACGCGCAGGTTGACCGGCTTGCTGGATGAAGTGATTCTGAAGTTCCGACGCCCGCCACGGCAATATCGCCTCCGTGTTCGATGAGAACTGCCGCACCGCCATGATGATGATCGGCATGCCGGACGACCTCTCGCACAATCGCCGTCTGCTGATCGGCTCCTACTTGACCGCGGAGTATTCGATCGAGTCGGCGGCGCTTGTTCAATCCGTCGATCGTCCCGCATCATAACCAGCGCCATGTTCCCGACGGCGCGGTGCGGTTCATTATGAGTCTCCGGGCCACGGGCGAGGGGCATGTGTCGTCGATCGTCTTCCGCACCGGCGTGATCACTTCCGACCACCAGATCCAAATCGACCCGTGCGGACGCCTCGCCCAGCCCATCCGCGTCGTTCCCGACAAGCAATACGACAAGCCCTTGTTTCGCCGCAAGCTCAAAGACATCGGCGTTCGCGACGAGGCGGTGGATCTCGTGCTGGACCGGCTGGCCGACTCCTTCACCGTCGGCGCAACTCGAAGCATGCCATCGTCGCAGTCGCGTGCTGCGGCATCCGAGAAGCTTCTGTTCGAGGAATCGCTGCAGGACATCCGCTGGCTGGCCCATTCGAACTATCAGTTGGAGCTTCCCCGCGAAGCGGAGGCTTCGGAGGTGGTCATTTTTCCCCAGACCAGCAATGAAAGCCACGGCATCGAGGACCTGCGCATGGTCCGCTTCGTGGACGACGACGGCACGGTAACCTATTACGGCACTTGCTCGGCCTTCGACGGCTACCGCGTGCTGCCGCAACTGATCGAGACCCGCGACTTCCTTCGCATCGGCGTGCATACGATCAACGGCGCCTGCGCCAGAACAAGGGCATGGCCCTTTTCCCGCGGCGGATCGGCGGGCACTACGTGATGTGTTCTCGCATCGACGGCGAGAACCTGTTACATCATGTATTCCGACATCGTCCATTTCTGGGAGACGGCCGAGTTGCTGCAGGTGCCCCGCCAGCCGTGGGAGTTCGTGCAGATCGGCAACTGCGGCTCGCCCTTGGAAACGCCGGAAGGCTGGCTGCTGCTGACCCACGGCGTCGGGCCGATGCGGACCTACTGCATCGGCGCCATGCTGCTGGACCTGAACGACCCGTTGAAGGTCATCGGCCGTCTCGACGAGCCGCTGATCACGCCCACCGAAAAGGAGCGCGACGGCTATGTGCCCAACGTGGCCTACTCCTGCGGAGCGATGATCCACAACGGGAGTCTCTACCTGCCGTTCGCCACGTCCGACATGATTACCCGCATTGCGATGGTCTCGCTCGATTCGCTGCTGAAGCGGCTGAAAGGCTAGCCGCTCCAGTTGGCAACGCCATGCTCGGCAGGCGGGTGCCGCTGCTGCAACTGAGCGTGAGACTCGTGCCCCCAAAGCTGCGCGAGAGGTCTGATCTAGCCTAAAGCGGCGGCCCGATGAAGGTGATCGCCTTTATTGAGGTAGTCTACCAGTATCTGACGATGCAGCCGTTGAAATAGCGGATTGTGCCCGTTTTGGGACTCCGAAGGCTCTTGTAATCCGGCTCTCGCCTGCGGGATGAACTTCCGCTGGGGGTGCGAGATGTCCTTCAGCTTTTCCAGTCTAGGTGCAAAACGCCCTCTCGTGACGAAAGCGAGCCACGGCTCGATTATTATTCTGAACAAGCGATATATCGTCTCGTGGACCGAGCCTATAATCATGGCGGCGGCAACTTGCTTGGATTGCCGACAAAACTGGGGAATCGCGCAAACGGTAGTGTCCGGATTTGAACGCAGACAACTAATTGTAATACAGCAATTCCCGCCAACAGGAGGCGTTTATGCGGATCATTGGGATGGAGAAGGACACTGAGCAAAGGTGGAAGAGCAGGTGTAATTACATTTTGGCGGCATGGGCAAGTCTATGCGCTGGGGTTGTGAATTTCGCCGCCTTCGCGTGGATAATACACCATACGGAGACGTATGGGGGAATTGGCCTGAGCGGTTCACGAGGAACCATCGTTTTCCTTCTCTTCCTGTTGGTGAGCGCAGCGGGAGGTATCGCGGGGGTAATTAGTCTCTTCGGCATCCGATCGTGGCCGAATGCCCTGTTCATCATTCCAGGCGCGCTGTTTGGTATTCTGATCAACGGTTTCATGGGTCTCGCATGTTTCGGCTCCTGTGCGGTGTTGCGCAATGTGATTTTGCGCATCATACCAGCAACAATTCGTCGTCAGCAGAACCCCAGGCCAGTGAAATCTCTGATGGGAGAACACGTTGTGAGAAACTTCGTAATTGGTTGCATCGTGCTTCTCGCAATGGCGGGGACCGCTTTCAGCGAGACGAAAGAGCCGCCGAAGAAGCTTGCAGCAGACTTGGGCGGCGGGGTGAAGATGAAACTGGTTCTCATCCCGTCGGGCGAGTTCAAGATGGGCAGCGGCGAGTCGGCGGAGGACACGGCTGCCTTCTTCAACAAGACCTACGGCGTGGAACTTCGGTACGCAATCGTTTTCAAGGACGAGCATCCGCAGCACCGCGTGCGGATCACGAAGCCGTTCTACCTGGGCACTTACCACGTCACGCGGGGCCAGTTTCGGCAGTTCGTCGCTGACGCAGCGTACAAGACGGACGCGGAAAAGGGAGAGAAGCCAGGGGCCTGGGGCTGGGACCCTGACAAGAAGGAATTCGGCTTCAACGAGAAGTATTCCTGGCGGAACGCGGGTTTCGAGCAGACCGACGAGCACCCGGTGGTCAACGTGAGCTGGAACGACGCGGTGGCCTTCTGCAAGTGGCTCAGCCGCAAGGAAGGCAAGACCTACCGATTGCCCACGGAGGCCGAGTGGGAATACGCCTGCCGTGCCGGGACGACAACGCGGTACTACAGCGGCGACGATCCCGAGACGCTGGCCAAGGTCGGCAACGTGGCCGACGCGGCGGCCAAGGCGAAGTTCCCGGCTTGGGATTTCACGATCAAAGCCAATGACG
Source organism: uncultured Planctomycetia bacterium (assembly GCA_963707295.1). GTDB lineage: Bacteria > Planctomycetota > Planctomycetia > Pirellulales > Thermoguttaceae > JANXQG01. Next base: position 427,596 of record CAVPPL010000011.1, on the reverse strand, counting down.
GCTACGTGTTCACGGCTCCGGTGGGAAAGTTCAAGCCCAATGCCTTCGGGCTCTACGACATGCACGGAAATGCCTGGCAGTGGTGCGCGGATTGGTATGAGGCGGAATACTACGCCGCGTCCCCCGCAGACGATCCAACCGGCCCAGATTCCGGCGTTGTCCGTGTCCTTCGTGGCGGTTCCTGGTGCAATTCGCCGTACTTCTTCCCCCGTTCCGCCAGTCGCTTCAGGCTACGAGCCGGGCATCCGGAGCGTCATCACGGGCTTCCGCGTTGCCAGGACTAATTGACGAAGAAGGAGGTTTGGCCGATGTTCCGACAATTATCGACAGTGGTGTTGATGGCCTTTACGGCACTTGGCAGGCTTGCCGTCGCAACCGCCGAAGAATCCAAGGAGGCAAGCGGTACGACGAAAGGTCGGCCAAAGGAAATCGCCATAGACCTTGGCGGTGGAGTGAAGCTGGAGATGGTCCTGATCCCCGCGGGCGAGTTCCTGATGGGCTCGCCCGATTCGGACAAGGACGTCCATGGACTGGGAGAAGCCGCAGCACCGGGTTCGGATTACCAAGCCGTTCTACCTGGGCAAGTATCTGGTGACGCAGGAGCAGTGGGAAGCCGTCATGGGCAACAACCCAAGCCACTTCAAGGGTCCGAAGAACCCGGTGGAAATGGTCAGTTGGGACGACTGCCAGCAGTTCCTGGGCAAGCTCAACGCGAAGGCGGGCTCGGGGGCAGGCAAGTTCCAGTTGCCGACCGAGGCGCAGTGGGAATACGCCTGCCGGGCGGGGAGCAAGACGAAATACTGCTTCGGGGATGACGAGTCGAAGTTGGGCGAATATGCGTGGTATGACGCGAACTCGGGCAACAAGACGCATCCTGTGGGCGAGAAGAAGCCGAACGCCTGGGGGCTGTACGACATGCACGGGAACGTGTGGGAGTGGTGCCAGGATTGGTGGAAGGACGGGTATTACAAGGAGTCGCGCGTGGACGATCCGACAGGTGCTGCGACGGGCTCGTCCCGCGTGCTTCGCGGCGGTAGCTGGGGCAACCCGGCGAGGGGCTGCCGGTCGGCGGACCGCGACTACGGCGGGCCTGGGATTTGCGCCGACATCCTGGGCTTCCGTGTCGCCCGTGTTCCGGCGGACAAGTGACAAGCAAGGTGAGCGAGCGGAGCCGGTGCATAGCCCGCGCCCTCACGAAAATGGACAAACGGAGGCCAATGAAAATGCCGTGTGAGAATACCAACGAAGGTCATCTTGATTCGTTAGGCGACAAGGGAGACGCTTTGTGATCGAATGCTAACGGGAAAGGGTCGTTCGATGATGGATAGGATGAGTCTGCGAGGGGTTGGATCATGGGAAAGGTGGTTTTACGGAACACTTGGCTTTCCCCTTCATGACCTGCCTTTGTTGGTAATTCCACTCGGTGTCATCTCCCTCTGCATTCCGGCTATTGCTTGGTGGCTGCGACGCCGGGATAGGATTGCGGCGGCAATGCAACGCCGGATCGAGATGCTGTGGCTGATCGCATTGACGATCGTGGCTTTTGGCACATGGGTGGTCTGGTCAATTGACTACTGCGACCGAATCGCAGCGGACCGAACGACCCCATTGCTCGATGGATACATGGTCGGCATTATTCTATTCTCACTGTGGAAATTTGCTTTTCGTCAATGGCGCGTAGGAATGTGCCTCGCCGGCCACTCCCTCTTCAAATCCTTGCTCTTTGCAGCTGCTGCAGGCCGTGTTGTTCTGGGGTTGCCTTCATGTTGTTTTTGTCGTCGCGCTTTTTACTGTCTGGCGCTCGCGTATTCTTTGTGGTCTGGATTGACCAAGTAGTGCTAATAATCGCAATCTTTTTGCATCTGGCTATTGCGTGGCTTGCCAAGACCTTATTCCTCAGAAGGAGAGGGGGCGCTCGCTGACCTCTCCGACAGATGACTCGTGAGCGACGCACTCCTTGGCCGCTATTGGCGATGGCGGTGATCCAACAGGCGATATACTCTCACGAGAACCGAGCCTATAATCTCAGCGGCGGCAACTCGTTCGGATTTCCGACAAATCTCGGGAATCGCCCGAAGCGGTAGCGTCCGATTGGACGCCGACAACTTATTTTAGTACGGAGATTCCGCCCGGAAGGAAGTCTTTATGTCGAATACCCGCAAGGTGTTGATGTCGATCGTTCGCTGCATCGGTTGCGGCTTCCTCGGTGCTCTTGGTGCAGGGGTTGTGGCGGTCTGCGTTTATTTCCTTTTCGCAGATGTATTTACGCCGAACGACACCGATGAGGTCAAGGGTTGGAAAGAATTTGCCCTGATGATGATGGGATTGAGCGGCATCTTCGTCGGATTCGTTCTCGGGGGCATTTACGGAGCGATTCGTACTTTCATGGGCAGAAAAAGGGGGGCAGAAAAAGGGGATAAGTCCAATTAATTGTCCTTTCGCGGCCGGCCGCAAGGGCGAAACGTGGATTCGAGCCCAAGTTTTTCCGTCGTGAGCTTCCGCCACCGCTCGCTGCCTCCGGCTCCCTGCCCCTCGCCGCCCTCAAATAAAAACATGGCCGAATTGTGCTATGTCATAAATGACCCCGAAAATTCTTTAAGTCCGTGCCAGGCAACGACTTGCACGAATTCCGAAAAGATTTCTTCGATTTTCGCATAGCGCGGCATTCGGATAATATATAGAGAGACGTTATGTACTGTAAACACTGAGCGGAAAGCGGGGGGTGAGGAGTGGATAGTGGATGGTGAGCGGAAGAACAAGGAATTGGAGGTCAGAAACCAGAGGTAGGAGGCCAGACGTACGTTTATGTCAACACGAGTACACATAATCCTGATCGCGAGGAACCGCGTCCTGAGGTCGCAACTTTCCTGCCAAAATGGCAGCCGGCCGCAAGATGTGCCCCAGTCCGCACCTCCGAGGCACGCCGGACCGGCGGCATGTTCCCGCGCCCTAAGTCGTGCGTTGGCACATGTTTATGACCGTCGGCCCAGATGCGCCCCAGCGCCGGAAAAACATGAGGGCGGGGCGCATTCTTTTGTGCGACGCTTTTTTTCTCGGTCCCAGACCAGCGGCATTGACCAAGCGAGGACTGAGGGATGAGAGATGAGATAAAGACATGTGGCCACGGATTGAACGCGGAGCAAACACGGATCTTTTTCCGCGTTCCATCCGTGTTTTGTCCGCGGCTTTCTCCGGCTTTCGTGTCCTTCGTGTATTTCGTGGTTTCCGCGCTAGCGGCCGGTCCCCTCCATTTGCCTCGCCAACTGAAAAACAAACAACCACAAGACGTAATCCTGATACTATAACCGCCCGGCGAGTCAAGGCCCCTTGCCGGTAGACTAGAGATTGAGGTTCGCAACTCATTCCTAGTCCACCGAACAAGGAGACCTATATGTGGTATCTCGGTATCGACCTTCATCGTCTTACCGTTGTCATCGCCGGCGTGAACGACGCGGGCGAAGCCATGAACGCGACCACCATCCGCTGTGAAGACACGGAAGCCATTCGGCAGTTCGTCGAAAAGCTCGGGGCGTTCCGCGCAGTGATCGAAGCCACGGGCACGTACCGTTGGCTCTACGACCTGCTTCGCCCGTACGGCGTCGTCGTCCTGGCACATCCACTCCGCCTGTGCGCCATGATACAGCGCCGCAGCAAGACGGACAAGCTTGACGCGATGCTGCTGGCCAATCTGCTGCGGATCAACCAAGTCCCGTTGGCCTACATTCCGCCAGAGCCCTACCAGCAATTACGCAACCTGACACGCGCACGAGCACGACTCGTCCGCGAGCAAGTGAAGGCGAAGATCAAGCTCCGCGACCTGTTGGCGCGGCAGAATCGGCAGACGCCCTACCGCACGCTCGGCAAACGCTGCTTGGCGTGGTTCGGCAAACAGGACTTCGGCCCCATCGAGAATCTGGTGCGCGACGAGCTGGTGCTGCGATTGCAGCACTACGAGAAGCAATTGGCGATCCTCGACGAACACATGCTCGCGTTGCGTGAAGCATTCCCGCAGGTGGAGACGTTGACGGACATCCACGGCATCGGCCTCTACTCGGCGCTCTTGATCGTGGCCGAACTGGGCGAGGTAGATCGATTCCACAATGCCAAGCAGGTCGGAGCTTACACCGGCCTGACGGTGCGCGTCAACCAGTCGGGCGGCCACTGCTATCGCGGATCGATCACCCGTCAGGGCTCGTCCTGGTTGCGATGGATCCTCGTGGAAGCGGCAATGAAGGTCGTCCAGGAGGATGTTGCCTTGAAGAACTTTTACACGCGCGTACGGAAACGCGCCAGCGCCAAGATTGCGCGTGGCGACGGTGCGCAAACTGGCGGAGATATGTTGGAAACGGCTGCGCCGCTGGCAGAGGGAAAACGTTCCCTCGGCGGCGCCGGCTTGAGGCAAACAAGAGGAGTTGCGCTGCGCACGCAAAATCGGCGAAAGCGACCCGCGATTGAGACTGGCGAGGCCTTGCGCCTGTGCCGAGATCCTGATTGGGTGCTCTTGCCGGTGAACAGAATAATGTGCGGCGGTCTCGCGGCCGAACGGCACGAATGGGTGACTACGATATGCGCAACGCACACGAACGAACATCGAACCGGCATCCTGCCGCGGACATTTCGGCCGATCCATCGGCCGACCAGGGCGCTCATTGCCGCCCCTGGACCCCGGCTAGCCTTTCTCTGTTCTGCTTTTTTGGCCTATCGCGAAAATCGGGGCCTTGACACGCGGGCGGTTATGGGTGTCTCGTTCCTGTCTCGCAAAACCCCAGAAATCAAGGCGAATTCGCGATGTTGTGGAAGAAGAAAAACACTACAGCGGCAAAGGTTCGGCTATGTGCCCAACGTGGCCTATTCCTGCGGCGCGATGATCCACGACGGGAGTCTTTACCTGCCGTTCGCCACGTCCGACAGGATTACACGCATCGCCGTGGTCTCGCTCGATGTGCTGCTGAAGCGGCTAATTGGTGGCGGCAAAGCGAACGGTCCCCCCACTCGCGGCTGATTGCCTTCCCGGCGGCCGCGCCTTATGATAGACTCTCTCCTTCATGCCCGGCCGACGGAATGCCGCGGCTTTTTCTCGACCTGAAACACGGACGACCATGGGAGATTCCAACGGAGTAGAACGGGCCCGTACGGTGCCGCGGGCAAGCTCGGAAATCCTCGACCGCTTGCCGCCGCAAAACCTGGACGCGGAAAAAGGCGTGCTCGGCAGCCTGCTCTTGGACCCGCAGCTTTGCGACGACGTCGCCCTGCTGCTGCGGCCCGACGATTTCTACGCCGACGCCAACCAGAGGCTCTATCGGCCATCTGCTGGCGCATGCACGACGAAGGCAGGCGGATCGACCCCACGCTGTTGCTCGAGCGGCTGAAGCAAGCCGGCGAGTTCGAGGCGATCGGCGGCGCGGCCTACCTGGCCGAAGTGGCCCATTCGGTGCCCGTACGCGGCCAACGCGCGTCTACTATGCCGAGATCGTCCGCGACAAGGCCACCGTCCGCGAGTTGATCCACGCCAGCACCGAAATCCTCCGCGACGCCTACGACGCCGACCCTCGAGCCGCGGCAATTGGTCGGCCGACGCCGAGGAACAAATCTTCGCCGTCCACGACCGGCGGAGCACCGATCGCATCACGCACATCCAGGACCTGCTGGTCGAGGCCTTCGACCGCATCGACGCCCGGCTGGCCAACAGGCAAGGGCGTCGGCGTCGCCACCGGATTTCGCGACCTCGACAACCTGACCGGCGGGCTGCACGACTCGGAGTTCGTCGTGCTGGCCGCGCGGCCGAGCATGGGCAAGACGGCGCTGGCCACGAATATCGCCGAGAACGTGGCCATTCAAGGCGCGACGTGCCGACGCTGTTCGTGAGCCTGGAAATGGCGCGGCTGGAATTGGCCCAGCGGATGCTTTGTTCGCAAGGGCGCATCGACGGCAGCAAGTTCCGCAGCGGTTTCATCTCGGCGGCGGAGCGCGAGAAGCTGGTCGAGGCCGCCGGCAAGCTGTGCAAGTCGCCGCTGTTCATCGACGACACGCCCAGCCGCACCGTGACGGAAATCGCCGCCTGTGCCCGGCGGCTGAAGCGGCGGGAAAACCTCGGGCTGGTGGTGATCGACTACTTGCAGTTGATCCAGCCCGACGACCCGCGCGACCCGCGGCAGGAGCAGGTGGCCAAGATGGCCCGGCGGCTGAAGGCCCTGGCCCGCGAGTTGAAGATTCCGTCGTGTGCTCGCCCAGTTGAACCGGCAAGTGGAGGCCAGCGGCAGCGAGGAGCATCGGCCGCGGTTGAGCCATTTGCGCGAGTCGGGCGCGATCGAGCAGGACGCCGACGTGGTGATGTTCGTTCATCGCGAGGAGTATTACCATACCAAGGAAAAGGCCGAGGAGATGGGCATCGCCGGCCAGGGGACATTGATCGTGGCCAAGCAGCGCAACGGCCCGACCGGCGACGTCAAGCTGCAATGGAGTTCGATGTACACGCGCTTTCGCGATTTTTCCGAGAAGCCGTACGAGGAGTTCAGCGGCTACGGGGCGGAGTTCTGATTTTGGAGTTGGCTCCGCTTTTCAGCGGTGCGCAGGCGGTTTATGTAGATTACAGAAGCGGAGGGCATGAGATTCGAACTCACAACCCCTTGCGGGGCACCACATTTCCAGTCCTCGCATGCAAGCCATTTGGCCTTCCGTTACTCTTCCGTTGCCTGTTTTCCTCGGGAAATACGAGGGTTCTTTCGCTCGGCGTTTCTCGGCCGATGCGCGCTTTAGGTAACAGTTCAGGTAACACCTGGCCACCGCGTCGTGACTGTTTTCCAAGCCGAGATCGAAGACGGACGTTTCACACGGTTGCCGGTCGTCGGTCAGATCTCGTGCGTGATAGGCGGGATACCTAGTGCCTGGCTACAAAGTCCAAGAGTGGCAGCGGCGGATGAGGAGATTTCGGAAGTCCCGGCATTCGGTTGTCGAATTCTGCCGTCAAGAAGGCGTCTCGGCTCCATCGTTCTATCATTGGAAAAAACGTCTCGCCCAAACGGCTGGTTCCAAGCTGTCCGCCAGCGAAGCGCCAAGCGGCTTCCGCCCGGTGCGGTTGCTGCCGACGGCGGGCGTTGGCGTGCAACTGCCCGGCGGCACGCAAGTGGTTGTGCCCAGCGGCGATGCCGAGAGTCTGCGGTTGGTGATCGATCTTCTGGCCCGCGCCGACGCCGAGCGTCTGGGATACGCCCGCCCATGCTGAGTTTCGCCCCCAATATCCGCATCTTCCTCCATGTCCGGCCGACGGACATGCGGAAGAGTTTCGACGGCCTCTGCGGGCTGGTGCGGGGCGTGCTGGCGGCCGATCCCTTGGACGGCAGCCTGTTCCTCTTCGTCAACCGCCGCGGCGACCGCCTCAAGGCGCTGTGGTGGGATCATGATGGCCTGGCGTTGTTCTACAAGCGGTTGGAGTCGGGCACGTTCGAGATGCTGCGGCCGGAGGGCGAAGCGGCGGCCGTGGAACTCGACGCCGCGGAACTGGCCATGCTCCTCAGCGGCGTGACGATTGGCTCGGTGAAGCGTCGCAAGCGTTACGCGCGGGCCGGCTGAAAGCGGCGCGCTGTCGCGACACGTTTGCTGGTTGTTTGGTGATGGGCTTTTCGTAAAGCACACGCGCGCGAAAAGCCCCGGCTTCGTTTGGGGGAGAATTCTTGGCAAAGTGTGCTTGTCCATTCCCCAAGCGTTGCTATGATAAGGGCTATGAACGACACGCAACTGATTCCGAACGATCTTGCCGCCTGTCAGACGCTCATCGTCGAGCAGGCGCGGGCGGTCCTGGAGCAGAGCGACGAGATCACGAAGCTCAAGCAAGTGGTCGAGGAACAGCAACTCACGATCAACAAGCTCTTGCAGCAGGCCTACCGCAATCGCAGCGAGCGTTACCGGGAAGACCCGCAGCAGATGCAGATCGACTTCGGCAACACGCCGGAGGCGGGCGACGCGGCGGACGGCCTGACCGAGGCGGTGCAAGAGGCGGAGATCGTCATTGCGGAGCACAGCCGCCGCCGGCACAAGCCGCGGAAGGCCCGCAACGAGTCGCTGCCGGCCCATCTGCCCCGCTACGAGGTCACGCTGGAAGCCCCCGACGAAGTCACGCACTGTGCGGAGCATGGCGCGCGGAAGTTGATCGGCTACGACGCCCAGGAAACGCTGGAGTTCGAGCGGCCCAAGCTCAAGGTCCGCGTGACGCGGATCCCCAAGTACGTCTGCGAAGGCCAGGCCGAATGCGGCGTGAAGGAAGCCCCGCGGGCGGAGGGCCTGGTCGAGGGCAACCGCTACGACACGAGCGTGGCCGCCGAGATCATCACCGCCAAGTACGGCTATCACCTGCCGATTTATCGCCAGCAGGATTACTTCGCCGGCAGCGGCTGGACGCCCTCGCGGGGCACGTTGTTGAACATCCTCGTGGCTGCGGCGGCTTGTCTTCGCCCCCTTCGTGCTGTATCTGCGAGAGCAAGTCATCGCCAGCGGCGTGCTGGGCACGGACGAAACGCGAACCACCTTGCTCCTACCGCCGGAGATTCCCGCGGTAATCCCCGGCGACGCCAAGTCGCAACGGATTCACGAGGTCTTCGCCAAAGCGCGGGCCGAAGGGCAGCCGAGCGTCTCGGGGCGGATGTGGGCCTACCGCAGCCTGACGGTGCCCATCAACGTCTTCGACTTCACCGTCAGCCGGCACCGCGACGGGCCCGACGAGTTCCTCGTGGCGGGGAATTTTACCGGCACGATGATGGCGGACTGTTATTCGGGCTATCAAGGCATCACACTGCGGAGCGAAGCGCGGATCGAACGCGCCGCGTGCAACGCCCATGCGCGGAGAAAGATCTTCGAGGCCCGTGCGAGCGAGCCCTTGTTGGCCAGCCGCTTCCTGGCGATCTATCAAGAGTTGTACGACATTGAGGACCGCGGCAAGGCGTTGCCGTGCGCGGAGCGGGAGGCATTGCGCGCGGCCGCGGCGCTGCCCGCGTGGCAGCGTCTGCGGGAACTGTTGGACGGCGAGGCGGTCGCGCGGGTGCTGCCCAAAGAGAAGTTCGCCGAGGCCTTGGGCTATCTGCGGAACCAGTGGGATGCCTTACAGGTTTACCTGGACCACGGCCGCTTGCCAATCGACAACAATGAGACCGAGCAGTTGATGAAGCAGGTGGCGATTGGACGGAAGAACTGGTTGTTCGTGGGCAGCGTGGCGGCGGGCGAGCGCGCGGCGGACTTCCTCTCAATCGTCAGCAGCGCCGTGCGGAACGACCTGGACGTGTGGGCCTACGTGAAGGAGATGCTGGACCGGCTCTTGGCCGGGGATCGGGACTTCGCCGCGCTGCGACCGGACCGTTGGGCGGCAGAGCATCCCCAGCACATCCGCGACTATCGGACGGAGGAGCGCCGCGACCGGGCTGATGCCCGGCAGATGCGTCGCGCTCATCGCCGCCGCGCGGCGTCCCCCGCTAGCTAGCCCCCATGCGCCTCATGGCCCTGGTTGGCGCTCACGCTGCCAGCACCTTTTTGAGCAGCGGCGTCAAGGGCACACGGCGGGTGGTTCGCTGGGCGCGGCTTCTCTTCTTCTCGCGGACAAGAACCGTATTACCGGCAAAGTCTACGTCGGCAACCAGCGCTCGCAGAATCTCGGACCGCCTGGCGCCGGTGTGAGCGGTAAAGCAGAAGAACGGATAAATCCAGGGGTGCATGGCCTGCTTCTTGACGTGGGCGAGCAGCTCGATCACTTCGCCGGCCTGCAAGTAAAGCGCCTCCCAAAGCGTCTCCCCGTCTCCTCCTGCTGCGATCTGCCGCTCGATCTCCTTCAAAGTCATAAACGGCGGTTTCTCGTCGGCCTTGGGGTAGCGCAAGCCCTTTGATGGGAACGCGCCTTCGGTCAGCTTCATTGGTCCGCCCCAATTCCATGCCGCTCGTAATGTGGCGACTTCTTTGCGAATCGTCACGGGGCTGATTTTAGCCTTAGCCCGGATGTTGACGTAATCCTGGGCCTGGGCAAGGGACAATTCGCCTACCGGGAATCCTTCGCCGAGGACACGAACGAAATGATTTAGGTGGAGCTTGCAGGTTTCGAGGCTGTTGGCCTCGATGGTGCCGTTAGCATAGGTCGAAAGATAGCGGGCTTTCAACTGGCCGAGAGTGACGGCGTGCCTTGGGGCGGCGGGCAGAGTCGGCCCGATGTTTGGCGGATTGCCGTCGTGCTCGACGAAGGTCACGATGTCAGTGCCGTCGGGCAGGGCGATTAACCGCTGCTTCAGACGCATCAGCAGGTATTCGACCTGCCGGGCCTTGTTCTCCGCTTCGTCCCTCTCGACCTTGCCGAGGGTGAACCCGTAGAGTTTGCCGTGATGAAGGAACTGGACGCGGTAGCTTCCTTTGCGTCTTGCAGAGACGCCATGATCTGGTCCTCCGCAACATCACTGCAACGTCAAGCAGGCGGTTTTGCCAAATCTTTGCCAAGCATTCTTTCCGACCCACGTGAGCGTCCGTGCTCGTCGCCGTAAGTCCTAATGCCGTAAAGGTGCGCGAGAGAGGACTTGAACCTCCACCTCCGGTAAAAGAGACCAGGTCCTGAGCCTGGCGCGTCTGCCAATTCCGCCACTCGCGCAATTTGAGGGCGACGGCCGAGGTAGTCTCGGCCTAACACCCATTTTTAGAATAATCAGGGTCGAAATGCAAGGGCCTCGACACAAAAAACTAGCTGCCGTCACTTATGCGAAAGTGACGGCAGCCGGAGTTTATTACATTATCCGTTTTCAGACCATCGGCCGCAAGGCCGACCAGTCATTACGGAACGTTGAACGGATCGTTGCCGTTCTTGGTGATCAAGAAGAGCAAGTTGGCCGCGTCGCAACGCTTGTTCATGGCCATCACGGAGCCATCGCCCATCGCCACGATGGCCACGGCCGGGTGGGCCGAGGAGGGACCGTACGCCGGCTTAATCGGCTGCCAAGTAAGAACAGCAGTATCGTTTTTTAGATAGAGCCCGACATCCGCGCCCGTTGGGCTGAAATCCATCTGCAGATACGTGCGATTGTTGGTATTAAGGGCCACGCCCGATCCATCGCCGAACGTATTGTCGAACCCTGTCGGAAAGAAGAAGGGGTAGTTGGTGCCGTGCGTAGTGCCAGTCGGCATTGCTGCTTGCGGCAGGCCCACCAACATGCATTGCTTGCCGTCGATCCAGAGGCTCGTACCGGTAGTGGGGGTAGCGCTGCTATCGTCATTCGTCTCCATTACCAAAATGGTGTGCGAGGTGCCGTCAGTCATGGCGGCCATCGAGATATTGCTGTTGCTAGGATAGATCGTCCCATCGGGATGAAGCGAAACGGTACCGTACGCCTGACCGATCGCGTTGGTGCTGCAGACCAACAAACTGGCCGCGCTGCTCGCGGCTATGCTCTTGTAGTTCGTCATCGCGCCCTGCGGCGGAGTGGCGCTCGGATTGCAGAAAAGATTATTGTTGTTGCTGGGGCAAACGAACTCCTTCAGCGAAGTGTTGCCCGCTGTTTGGATTCCATTTATGGTCGTCGATGTCACTGAATACGGGATCGCGCCAGTTGTTGTGTTTATGGGATATGCGGGGTTACCAACGAACGACTTGTAAAGGTAGTCGTATTCCATAAACGGCAAGACCTTGACCAGGAAGCTGTAGCCGCCCACCTGCTTCGTGGCGCTGGTGCCGTACAAGCCGGCCGCAGGCGGCAAGGCGTTGGCGTATGTGCTGGCATAGTTCTGCAACGCCAGGCCCAACTGGTGCCCCTTATTGAGGCAGGATGCTCGGCGGCCCGCTTCGCGCGCCGCGTTGATGGCCGGCAATAGCAGGCCGATCAGGATGCCGATGATGGCGATCACCACCAGCAACTCGACGAGGGTAAAACCTCGCGAAGAACGTTTCGTGACCATAAGTCACCTCCATTAAGAATAAAACAATGATAAGGAAAACACGCGGCGACCATCGCCGCACGATCGAATCCGAGGTTAGAAAGAAAAGTCTGGCCTATTCTCTTAATCGGCCAACTCGCTTGCCCTGGCGAACAATCTCGCCCTCTTCCTATTTGTACGAGTTGGTGAAGATGCCACTTCCCTCCATCCGCCCGCAATTGTACAGGTTTTAGATTTTTTGTCAAATCATTTGCGATAAATTCCGGGATTGGGAGACTGCAAGGAGTGAGTGCCATATTGCCGGCCTATGCAATTCGGCAGAGTCCTGCAATTTCCTGACACCTTGACAGTTCTTTCCAAGATGGCCGAAAATGGTGTTTTTGCCCTTAGGATAAGCCGTGCCGCCTCTTGCGATCTTACTGTCCGGCCCCGTAGGCACCGGCAAAACGAGCCGATTGTTGGAGCAGTATCGAGGCGCGGTCGCCACAGGCCCGCCAGGCGGCGTTCTTTGGCTGGCACCCACGTCGTGTGCGGCGGCCGAAATTCATTGCCGCCTTTTGGGTCATGCACTTTCGGCCTGCTTCTCGCCGGGCGTTTCCACGTTCGCCCGATTTACCGCCACGATACTTGGCCAGTCGCCGCAGCCCATGCGGCCGTTGAATAGCCTCTTGAAACGACAGTTAGTCCGCCAACTTTTGGAGGACGAGCGGCGGGCGGGTCGCTTGGAGCATTTTGGGCCGATCGCTTCGACTGCCGGGCTGTTGGACTTGGTTTGCGAGTTCATCCGCCAGATGAAGCGGCTGGAGATCTGGCCTGAACAGTTTGCCGCGGCATGCCGTGAGCGAGGAGTCACTCAGAAGGACCGCGAGTTGCTGGCAATCTACCAAGTATATCAGGACCGGCTCGTCGCCAATAATCTCTATGATGCGGAAGGGCAGTACTGGTCGGCCCGCGATCTGCTTCGCCGTCAGCCGCGGCGATTCGAGTTCGTCGTAGCCGACGGCTTCAGCGATTTTACTCGGACCGAGCACGACATGCTCCAAACGCTGGCCGAGCAGTCGGCCCAGACGTGGATTTCGCTGCCGTTGGAAGAAGAGCCAGGCCGCGAAGACCTATTCCATAAGGTGCTGGGAACACGCGCGGAATTGCTGCGTAGACATCTCAACCTGCGTGAGGAGGCAATGCCTCGAGTGGTCAAGCCATTATGGCCTGCGCTGGCACATATAGAAAAGGCAATCTTCTCCAATCCTCGCGGCATGAAGCCCGCGCCTGACACTTCCCGACTGGAAATCCTCGCCTGCGGCCGTCAAATCGGTGAGATCGAAACGATCGGACGGCGGATCAAGCGGCTGTTGATCGAGGGAGACGCGGCGCAGGTTGCCAACCAGCCCAAAGCTCGGCGGATTGGCAGTCGGCCCCACATTCGTCCCGACCATATTGCAGTTGTCTTCCGCCGGGCGCAGATACTGGCCGACCTGGTGCGAGAGGTTTTCACGCGCCTGGAAATACCGTTCCACCTGGAGGACGCTCAATCCTTGGGACGCGCATCGCCCGTCGTGATGCTCGTGCGGCTGCTGGAGTTGGACGCCGAAGACTGGCAGATGCACAAATTGCTCGGCGTGCTGGGCAATAACTATTTCTCGCCCGCGGAGGTGGAGTGGGACGGTCTTGCCGTTGGCCGGGCGGAAGCCGTAATACGCAGCCTGCAGATTCCCCGCGGGCGCGAGCGACTGCTGGAACGCTTGGCCCGGCAAGGGGACGTTAAGGAAAACTCTGGCGGGTCTGCGCTGCGCTTGACCCACCCTACATACCAAATCGTCCGCGGGTTGGCCAATGCCCTCGACAACCTTCCGCGGCTCGGTACGTTGGCGGCGCACGCCAAAGCGTGGGATGCGTTGGCCGATCAAACGGGCATACGCCGGGCGATGCGCGGCGGCGATGGTGCGGCCTGGGAACAAATGCTGCACGCGCTGGAGGAAAGCCAAAAGCTGGCGCGGTGGCTCGGCCAGGACGCGCCGCTTTTGGACCGCACACAGGCCCGCGAAGCGCTCTTGGATATACTTCGCAGCCAGTCGATTCGCGGTTCCAACGACGAGTTCGGCCGGGTCCGCGTGCTGTCGGCAGCCAGCGCGAGGCATGTAAAGGCGCCTTACCTGTTCTTGGCTGGGCTGAGCGAAAAGTCGTTTCCCGCGGCTGAAGGCGACGACAGCATCTACAGCCACGCTGAACGGCAGCGCCTGATCGAGGCCGGCTTGCCGTTGCCCAGCCGCAGCGACCGGCAGGCCGAAGAGATGCTGCTATTCTACGAGGCGATCAACGCGGCCACAACACGGCTCTGGCTGAGTTATCCATCGGTTAACGAGTCGGGCGAGCCGCTGACACCCAGCCCTTATGTTGCGGAAGTCGTGCGGGCCTGCGGCGAGACGGCGATTGCGCGAAGAGCAGATCGATTTGAGTCCCGTTCCTGCGACGGATGATGTCTGCTCGCCCGACGCTTTTCGCATTCGGGCCGCAGCCGACGCCTTGGAGGGAAAGCCCGAGCGGCTCGCCGCATTGACAAGACACGATGCGCGAACGGGCGAAAACCTCCTCCGCGGGCTGGAGTTCACGCGCTATCGGCAAAACCGCGAGCGATTCACGGCGTGCGAAGGCATTTTGAGCAAGTCGGCCGCGAAAGCGCTGGCGGCCGACTTTCCGTCGGATCGGATTTTCAGCGCGACGGAGCTGGAACGCTACGCCCATTGCCCTTACCGCTTCTTCCTGGAAACGTTACTGAAGGTCCAGCCGATGGAGGACATCGCGCTGGAGATCGATTTCGCCGAGCGGGGACAGATGGCCCATGATTTGTTGGCGGCCTTCCACCGCCGCTTGAACGCGGCCGCCGGCCCGGCATCGCCCGTCGCGCTTTCACCGGAAGAATTCGAGCGGATTATGGCGGAAGCGTCGGCTGAAACACTGGACGCACCCTGCGGCGACGGCCTGGCGGACGCACTCCGCGAGATCGACCGCCGCAAGCTGCGGGAATGGGTGGCGAAGTACTGCGAGCAACACGCCAAGTACGACAAATTGTGGAAGGACTACGACTCTCCGCCGCGCCCCGAAGTATTCGAGGTCTCCTTCGGCCGCGAGCTTCGCGAAGGCCAGACGCCGCCCTCGACCGCGGAACCGCTGGAACTGATCAGCGAGGGCGAGACGGTTCGGCTGAGCGGACGCATCGACCGCATCGACATCGGCAAGATCGGCGGCCAAACGATTTTCAACATCGTGGATTACAAGACGGGCGGCTCGATCAAGTTCAGCGAAGATGCCTGCCGGCGGGGCGGCACGTTGCAACTGCCACTTTACGCCATGGCCGCCGCCGAGCTGATTCTCAATGACCGCGACGGCCTGCCCTGGCAAGGAGGGTACTGGTATTTCGCTGAAGGCGGTTTCAAACCGCGGCAGGCTCTGCGGATGTACGAACTCTCCGGCGGCCGCATTGTGTTGAACGAAACTTGGGAGAAGATCCGCGGTTTCATCGCCGATACGGTCGTCGGACTGGTCAAGGCCATGCGGCGCGGCGAGTTCCCCGTGTGGAGCGACGACGAGAATTGCACCGGGCGATGCCCCTACAGCACAGTCTGCCGCATCAACCAGATCCGCTCGCTGGACAAGGAATGGCGGCCATAGGGATACATCTTTGGGAACCACGAAATATACGAAACACACGAAAACAGGACAAAAGAAGGGAAATCAGAAAGTGGAGATCATTTATAAGGAGGAGAGCTATCGGATTATGGGCGCATGTTTTGAGGTTTATAAGGAAATGGGGTGCGGCTTCGTTGAGCCGGTTTACCAGGAATGTCTGGAGTTGGAACTCGGCATACAAGAGCTGCCGTTTGTCGCACAGCGAGCGCTTAGAATCCGGTATAAGGGAAAGCAATTGAGGCGGAAGTTTACGCCCGACTTCATCATCTTCGGAAATATCGTCGTGGAACTCAAAGCGGTCAAGGAACTTAACGACAAGCATCGTGCGCAGGTCCACAACTACCTCAAGGCGACCGGCTATCGCCTCGGTCTACTCATCAACTTCGGTCACTACCCGAAGGTCCAATACGAACGCATCGTCGTATAATCCTCTTCGTTCCTTTCTCCTTTCTTTCGTGTGTTTCGTGTATTTCGTGGTTTCAAATGGCTGATCTTACCAAGCAACAGGAGCGTGCAATCACAACGAATGTCTCCGTCGCACTCGCGGCGGGGGCCGGCTGCGGCAAGACGTTTGTACTCACCGAGCGGTTCCTGGCGTGCCTCGATCCACGGCGGCCGGGCGGCCCGTTGCGGCTGGACCAATTGACGGCCATCACGTTCACCGAGAGGGCCGCGCGTGAGATGCGGCAACGGATCCGCAGTGCCTGTCTGGAACGTCTGAAAGCCGCCCCGGACGAGCACGCCGGCCACTGGCTGCGAACCCTGCGGGATTTGGATTCGGCGCGGATTTCCACGATCCACTCGTTTTGCGGCACGCTGCTCCGCGCGCACGCCGTGGAGGCCCGGCTCGATCCGCACTTTCGGGTCCTCGACGCCACGGCCGCACAGACAATCCTCTTCGAGTTGATTGACGAACAGCTTCGCGAGCGGCTAGTGCAAGGCGACGAGACTGTGATCAATCTGACGGTGATGTTCGGGCTAAATAGGCTGCGGGAGATGGCCGGCCGGCTGTTGGACGCGCGGCAGGAGATCGATTGGGAGTATTGGCGGGGAGAAACGCCCGGCCAACTCCTGGCCCGCTGGGAGAACTTCTGGCGGACCGACACGCTTCCGCGCGTGCTGACGACGGTGACCAACTCGGCTCCGGCCGCAGCGATTCTCGAAGTGCTCGGCCGGGAGACGCCTTCGCATGCCGTGATGCGCGCGCGCGGCGAGTTGCTCCGTGATCGCCTGCCGCGGCTTTCCGAGGCGAAAGATCCGGCGGCGGCATTGGAGGAAGTGCGCGAGGCCGCGCGCGTGCAAGGCGGCGGAAGCAAGAAGGCGTGGTCGAGCGAAGAAGCCTACGAGGCTTTTCGCGCCGCGGCGGAAGAGTTGCGGAAGTTAGTTGACAAGGTCGGCGCGGACGCGGCTTTTGATTCCCGCGCGGCACTGCCGGCCGCCGAGGCGTCGCTGGCTCTATTCAATGTCGCGCACGGCCTGGCGGCAGCCTACGATCGCCGCAAACGCGAAGTGGCCGCGCTGGACTTCGACGACTTGCTGATCGAGGCCCGCAAGCTGCTCGTCGGCCCGGATCGCGAAGACCTGCGGCGGCGATTGGCGGCGCAATCGAAGTTGCTGCTGGTGGACGAGTTTCAGGATACCGATCCGCTGCAAGTGGAACTTGTTCGAGCGCTTTGCGACGGCAGCGTTGCCGACGGCAAGCTCTTCTTCGTGGGCGACTACAAACAGTCCATTTATCGCTTCCGCGGCGCGGATCCGCACGTCTTCCGCCAACTGCGCGACGAGATTCCGCCGGAAGGCCAACTGCCGCTGACGCGCAACTTTCGCAGCCAGCCAGCGGTAATTGATTTCGTCAACAGTCTGTTCGCCGGCGAGATGGGACCGCGCTGCGAGCCGCTGGAGGCGCATCGGCCCCAACTCGGCCCATCGCCCGCGGTGGAGTTCCTCTGGGCGATCGAGTCTGAAGACGAGCCGTCCGGGTGGCACGACCCTGAGCCTCAAGCGAAGGGCGTGGAAGTCGGCGACCTCCGCACTTCGCCCGAAGCTCCGGAACGTGCCGCCTCGGATGACGAAGGCTCACCGTCGGAGCGCAATCGCCGCCGCGAGGCGCGATGGATCGCGCGGCGGCTCCGCGCCATGCTCGATAGCGGCGAAAAGCTTGTTTGGGACAAGGATGCCTCGGGCGAGCCGGCGCTCTGCGCGGCCCGGCCGGGCGATATCACGCTCTTGTTTCGCGCCTTGACCAACGTCGAGTATTACGAAGAGGCGCTGCGGGACCACAATATCGACTACTATCTGGTCGGCGGGCACGCCTTCTATGCCCAGCAAGAGATTTTCGACATCGTTAATCTGCTCCGCGCCGTAGCCAGCCCATGCGACGAAGTGAGCCTGATCGGCGTGCTCCGCAGTCCGATGTTTGGAATACTCGACGAAACGCTTTACCACTTGTCCAAGCACCGGGACGGGCTTTCCGGCGGGTTTTGGAGCGTGCTGGAACTTTCGTCGCACAATCCTAACCCGACGCGTCAGCGGGGGCAGTCTGCCGATCCCTCGCTAACGCTGCGTGTTGGGATAGATGAACTCGCTCGCGTCCGCTTCGCGGCGGAAACGCTCACCGAGTTGCGGGCCGAAAAAGACCGCATGCCGGTCGCGCAATTGATCCATAAGGCGCTGGAGCGGACCGGCTACGACGCGATGTTGCTGGCCGAGTTTCTCGGCGAGCGAAAGTTGGCGAACCTGCACAAGCTGATCGAGCAGGCGCGGCAATTCGACGCCGCGGGCATCTTCACGCTGGCCGACTTCATTACGCAGTTGGCCCAATTCGTCGCCCGGCGGCCCGACGAGCCGTTGGCGGTGACGCAGCCGGAGTCGCTCAACGCCGTGCGGCTGATGTCGATCCACCAGTCCAAAGGTTTGGAGTTTCCCGTTGTGGTCGTGGTCGATGTGGATCGCCAGCGCCGCGCGAGCGGAGAGGGTGTCGCGTTCACGCCGGAATTGGGACCGATGGTACACTTGCCCGACTCAACGAGCGGTTACGATTTGTTCCAACGGGCGGAGCGCGACGAGGAGCTTGCGGAATTGACCCGTCTGCTCTATGTCGCCGCGACGCGGGCCGGCGATTACTTAATACTGTCATCCGGCATGGACGATCTCGATCAACCGCAGGGTCCGTGGACCGAACTTTTACAGCGGCACTTCGAACTCCACACGGGAACACCGCGCGGCGCGGCGACCCGTCCACTGGTTCGTGTTATTTGCGAGGAGCCCGCACTGACTCGCAAGGTCTCGCCGGTTTCCAACGGCCGTGACTTGATGACGACCATCGCCAAGGCACAGAAACTTGCCGCGGCCGGCAAGGGCGACGTTCCGGAACTTTTGCGGCCGGTCGCCGTCGAACGCCATGCGCGGCGACACTTTTCGGTTTCGCGCCTGCACGGCACGATCCGGCAGCAAACGGTCGCGACGGTCGGCTTCGACGACGAGGAACCGTATGCCACGGGGCGCTCGATCCGCTGGGTCTCGGCACGTTGGTTCACGCAGTCCTCGCTGACCTCACCACCGGCAAGGACGATTCCCGCGCAGTCGTCGAGTCGTTGGTGCGGAAACACGCCGGCGTCCACCTTCCCAGCGCGGTCGATGGATTCGACGAGGCGACAAGCCTGATCGTAGGCTTGACACAAACTCCTCGTTGGGCCATTCTCCGCCGCTCGAGCCGAATACATTCCGAGTTGGAGTTTCTGCTGGCTTGGCCGCCGGACGGCGCGGACGCGGAAGGCCCGTTCATCCAGGGCTTTATTGATTGTCTGTATCAGGATTCGGCCGGCGATTGGCGGCTGCTGGACTACAAGACCAATCGCATCTCGCCGCAGACGATTTCCGCGACGGTCGCCGGCTACGAAATGCAGATGCTCGTTTATGCCTTGGCGGTGGAGCGGGTGCTGAAACGTCCGCCGGTGGAGATAGTGCTGCACTTTCTCCGCGGCAATATCGAGCATCAATTCACGTGGGACGAAGCCGCGCAACGGCGTGCAGTCGAATTGGTAAATGCCGGGCTGGCCGGCATAAACGATCCAGGGCCATAGGCCGGCAAATATCGTAAAATCGGCCCTGTTTTGACCGTCCGTAGTCCAAAAAGGCCGAGAATTCCGGGAAAATCGGGGGTCGAAGTCGAAAAAGCGGCCTTTTTCTCGTGGATTTCGCCGATTTGCTGGGTTGCAAAGTTTCGCTAACCGATTTAACTTATCAAACATTGCGTTGCCGGGTGGCCAATCCTGGGCGCTTTCAAACGAGGCTCGCAGGAGTCGACAGCCGCGACGGCGACGCCCCGACAAGCCGCTTCCGAGGCCACCTGCCGACGATCCCGGTAGTTCCCGACAACCTTTAGGAGAAGTTAGTATTATGGCAAAAGCTGCTGCTGCCGCCAAAAAGGCCCTTACCAAATCCGAGCTGATGGCGAACATCGCCGAAACAACCGAACTCTCGAAGAAGCAGGTCGCCGATGTGCTCGAGGCGCTCGGAGCCGAAATCAAGAAGAGCCTCAGCGCCAAAGGCGCAGGTGCGATTACCCTCCCCGGTCTTATCAAGATCGTGAAGCAAAAGGTTCCGGCCAAGGCCGCCCGATTCAATGTTCCCGATCCCTTCAATAAAGGGCAGTTCCGCGATTATCCCGCGAAGCCGGCCACCACGAAGGTGAAGGTTCGCGCCTTGAAGACTCTCAAGGAGTGGGTCAAGTAATCGTTCGTATGAGATACCCGCAGGGCGGCCTTCGCGAGCCGTCCTTTTTTTCGGAATAACCCGAAGACTCAACCTAGATTCCATCGCGCCTCCGAGGACTGGTTCCTCGGAGGCGTTCTTATTGCGCTGTAACAAAATCGTCATAAACGTCTTATTTCGACGGGTCGAACGACCCCCTCTTTCGCACCCCCGGCTTAGCCGGCCGGGCATTCCGTACAGGCCGTACAGCTTCTCAGTTTCTGTGCCGTTCGTGCGTTTCCGTGCAGTTTTGCCGGGCTTTCGTATCAATCCGCGTTTTCGGCTATCCCGATGAGTAGCAATGGTGACAGATAACCATTCACTTCCAGTTTTAGGAAAAGAGCGCGAAAACATGAGAACACTACGGTGGGTATTCGCATTGTCGTTCGCCGGCGTCATGTGCGCCGGCACCGCCAGGGCGCAAACGACCCTGACCTCCGGGGTCCAACAGCCCGGCTCGATCCGCCAGATGGCGTTTCAATCCGACGATTACGGTTACGCGATAACCGATTCCGGCACGGCCGCTCCGGCCTCGCCCAGCAACGCGCCTCCGGCGCCGCCCGCTGCCTCGGGAGGCACGGCGACCACGCCCGAGGCCCCGAAGGAAGAGGCGAAGCCCGCGGACGACACTCCGCCGCCGGAAACGCCTTACCGGCTCTTCCACGCCTTCGAGGACTTCGGCAAGTGGGAAGACGATCATCACTTGGAAGTTCGCGGCTACTTCGACCTCGGCTACACCTCCAACCCGGAATGGCCGCTGAACAAGATGAACGGCCCGGTCGCCTACAACGACCGCATGGACGAGCTCGACCTGAACCAGGCGTACCTCACCTTCGAGCGCTTGACCAAGGTCGAGAACGACTGCGGCATCGACTACGGCTACCGCTTGGACGCGCTCTATGGCACCGACAACCGCTTCACGGAAGTCTTGCCGGGCAGCCAGTGGGACAGCGGCTGGAACAACGGCAACCGCTTCTACGGCCTCTCGTTGCCGCAGGCCTATGCCCAGTTGCAGATCAACAAGCTGACGTTGGAAGGCGGCCACTTCTACGCCCCGCTGGGCTATGAAGTCGCCAACGCCGACGGCAACTTCTTCTACTCGCACAGCTACACCTTCCTGTACGGCGAGCCGACCACGTTGACCGGCGGCTACGCGACCTACAAGCTCAAGGACAAGCTGCTCGTGAACGGCGGCTTCAACACCGGCTGGAACGAGTTCAGCGAGATCAACGGCAAGACGAGCGGCATGTTCGGCTTTGACTGGACCAGTTCCGACAAGGACGGAACGGTCGAAGTAATCCCCGAAGTCGTGATGGGCAACACGCAGCCCAACAACAACGTCAGCTTCCGCTACTTGTTCGACACGGTCGTGAAGGTCAAGCTCGGCCCCAAGTGGTCGTATGCCATGGAAGCCGACTTTGGCCACGATTCGGAAACGACGTTGCAGTCCGGCGCCACGGGCCCGGCGGCGTGGACGGGTTGGGCCAACTACCTGATCTACAACGTCAACGACTGTTGGAGCTTCGGCGGCCGCTACGAGATTTTTGACGACCTCGACGGCGCGCTGGTCTCGGAGAACTTCACCAACGATCCGATGCCGACCAGCACGTTGGCCGCGGCGTCGCGGTGGCAGGAAGTGACGCTCGGCCTCAACTGGAAGCCGAACCTGAACGTCACGTGCCGTAGCGAAGTCCGCTGGGACTGGGCCACCAACACCGCCGCGGCGGGCGCCAAGCCCTTCGCCGACGGTTCCGCGAACGGCCAGTTCCTGTGGGGCAACGACATCATCATCCGCTTCTAAGCGAGGCGAATTGGGGCTGCCGCCGGCATGAAGCGCGCGGCGGCAGCCAATGGATGCTTTGGGGTGAGTGGATGTCGGCCGTGCTACAAGGGGCAAAACCCCGGCAAGCACGGCCGACTCACTTTCTTGGCAGCGCGGGCCGGCTCGAAATCGCGCATTCGTTCCTCGATCGTTCATCTTACGTTCCTTGAACTGAGGTGTGTCTATCGCAGCCTTGCGTTCTTTGCTGCGCAAAAAACATTTGGCCGGCGGTCTCCAGTATTCTCGGAAAATGGCCATGTGTTTAAGGCGAAACCGATTAAACAAAGGATTGGGGAGGTTTGGAAATCGTTTGGGAATCGCTTGGCAGCGTTTGGGAATGCTTGGGAACGGATGGGAACTGCTTGGAAATTGATTGGGACAGATGGGGAACCGCTCGTCTTTTGCGTTCTTTGCGCTCTTTCGCGGCTAGCTTTGCCTGGTTTAATTGCCACAAAAGCACACAAAGAACACAAAGTCCGGATGGGCGCGGACGAAGGCCCGACGAGCAGGGATTTGGCCGGTTTCCAATCGGCGGCACAAGACACTAACGCTAATAACTCATTTCTCGCTGCTGAGGACGGATGGGGACAGGGAACACTAATCGCCGCTAATCACCACTAATCCGCTTATATTAGTGTTTATTAGTGATAATTAGTGTTCCGACTATTCATAGCCGGCCTTGGCGACTGTAGTTTTTTCTCGGTTTCCAAAATGTCACGAATTCGCCTGTTTGGCGGGGGTTTCACGGGGCAGGACGGGAGCAGAACGCCAGTAGGACGGCAGTAGGGTGGCAGTAGGACGGCAGTAGGACGCCAGCAGGATCGGAGTATCTATAGCGACAATTACTTTTCCGGTCTGACGACAATTAGAATTCCCGGTTGAGGCCAGTTGAGGCTGGTCAGATAGACTGTTGCAAGTCTCCGTAGGAGGGGGACTTGCAATGGTCACGGATGAGCAGGTGAAGCGGTTGTGGCAGGTGTTGTCGTCAGGGAAGACTCTGGTTCAGTCGGCAGACAAGGCGAGCATGGACGAGAAGACGGCGAGGAAGTATAGGCGGCTGGGTCGGCTTCCCAGCGAAGTTGTGCCGGATCGCTCGTGGCGGACACGGGCAGACCTGTTTGCCGAGGTGTGGCCGGAAGTGCATGCGCAACTGCACGAGGCGCCTGGCCTGGAGGCCAAGACGCTGTTTGGAGCGCTGCAGATCAAATACCCGGGGAAGTTCGACGAAACGCAGTTGCGCAGCTTTCAGCGTGGCGTGAAACGTTGGCGAGCGACGGCCGGCCCGGCGAAGGAGGTGTTCTTCAGCCAAGTGCATCATCCGGGACGGTTGTGTGCGTCGGATTTCACCCACATGGAAAGCCTGGCCGTGATCATTGGCGGGCAGTCGTTCGACCATCTGCTTTACCACTTCGTGCTGACGTACTCGAACTGGGAGTCGGTGACGGTCTGTTTTTCCGAGAGTTTCGAGAGCCTCGGCGAAGGACTTCAAGACGCCCTGTGGGAATTGGGCGGCGTGCCCGAACGACACCGCACGGATCGGATGAGCCTGGCGGTCAACAACGGATCGGACATGAAGGAGTTCACCGCGCGGTACAAGGGACTGTTGGGCTACTACGGGATGGAGATGGAGAAGATCCAGCCCCGGGAACCGAACGAGAACGGAGATGTCGAACAATCGCATCGGCGTTTCAAGGAAGCGGTGGAGCAGGCCCTGTTATTGCGTGGCAACCGGGACTTCGAGAGCCGTGAAGCCTATGTACGATTCTGAAAGAGCTGGTGGCGGTTCGCAATGCGGGCCGTCGCAAGCGGCTGGACGAAGAGTTGCCTGGCCTTCGGCCTCTGCCGGATCGGCGACGGGAGAGCTGCAAGCGAATCCCGGTACGCGTGGATACGGGGAGTTTGGTCCATGTAGACCGAAATGTTTATTCGGTTCCCAGCCGCTTGATTGGCGAGCGGGTCGAGGTGCGATTGTACGTGGAGCATGTCGAGGTCTGGTACGCCCAGAAGGAGATGGAGCGCTTTCCGCGTTTGCGCGGGCGGAACAAACACGCCATCAACTACCGGCACATTATCGACTGGTTGGTGCGAAAACCGGGGGCTTTTGAGAACTACGTTTACCGGGAAGAGCTGTTTCCCACGAGCCGCTTTCGCATGGCCTTCGACGCCTTGCGGGAAGCGCAGCCCGAGTGCGGTCACAAGGAGTATTTGCAGATTCTCTATCTGGCGGCAGGCCACGGCGAGACGGCCGTGGACGAGGCGTTGCGAACGCTTCTAAACAGCGGCCAGCCCGCGACCCGGGCCGCGGTCGAAACGTTGGTCCAGCGGGCCGAGGAAGTTCCGGCGGTCACCGAAGTGACCGTCGAAGTAGTGGACTTGTCGGATTTCGATGACTTGTTCTTGCACAAGGAGGTGTGGGATGGGTGCGAAGGGGGATTTGAAAGAGAAGTTGGCGGCTTGCTTGCGGGAACTGCACTTGCCGACGTTTCGGGAGTGTTTTGAGGAACTGGCCCGACGGGCATTACAGGAGACGGCCAGCTACGAGCAGTACCTGTTGGAACTGGCCGAGCGGGAATGCCAGGGCCGCTTGGCAAAGCGGACCGAGCGGCTGCTGCGGGATTCCCGTTTGCCGCTGGAGAAGGATCTGGCGAGCTTCGACCTGGCGCGGTTGCCGGCGAAGGTCTCTCGCCAAGTGCGGACGCTCATGGAAGGCTCGTTCGTGGACCGCCGCGAGAACCTGTTGTTGTTCGGCAAGACCGGATCGGGAAAGACGCACCTGTTATCGGCGATCGCCCAGGAATTGGTTCGCAACGGACGGAAGGTGGTCTCATGGTCGTGTGCCCTGCTGGTTCAGGAACTGTTGGCGGCCAAACGGGATCTGAAGCTCAACCGGGTGCTAAAGCAGATGTCGAAGTGCGAGGTGCTCTTGATCGACGACATCGGCTACGTGCAGCAGAGCCGGGAGGAGATGGAGGTGCTGTTCACCTTGTTGGCGGAACGCTACGAGCGCGGCACGGTGATGCTGACCAGCAACCTGCCGTTCTCGAAGTGGGAGACGATCTTCAAGGATCCGATGACGACAGCGGCGGCAATCGACCGCCTGGTGCATCACAGCGTGATCTTGGAGTTGAACATCCCGAGCTACCGGTTGGACGAGGCCAAGCGAACCAAGCCGCCCGACGCGGCCTGAGATTGGCGAGGGCCACCCGCGGCGGCGTGCGGCCCCCCCTTTTGTTTCGCTCCGCTGCGCTGCGCTTCACAAAAGGGGGGGCCGCACGCCTCTGGTTCTCAACCGGGAATTCTAATTGTCGTTCAAGGGGAAGAGTAATTGTCGCCGAAAGACCCACAGTTTATTTGGAGTTCAAAAATGAATACCCTTATTTCCAATCCGCAGTTCTGTTCTGATCAGTTGCAATCGGCCGTAGATTCCGCAAAGGAAGTCTTTGAGATTCTTGAGGAAACGCGAAACTGCGTATCGAACGACATAAAGAAGCTCGAAGCTTATCTGCAAGGGCAATGCCTGAAGGAGTCGTTTCGATTTGGCCTAGGAAAGTCGCTTTGCGTACCGGAGGGGCTTCAGGGGAAAGAGATCGAATTTGCGCTAAGCGAGTCGGGAAGCGCGAGCGGCGATGTCACAGAGGAGGCAATCGTCTGGGGGCCGCATAACGGTGATCGCTATCGCCTCCATTATGAATTGAGCAAATGGGACGGCGGCATCGAGGCCCTCGCTGGTCTGGGTCTGTACTGGGACGAAGCCACATTGACTTGCGAATCCAAGCCCTTGATCGAAGCGAAGTTCGAGGTTCGCAAGCGCATGTATTTGAAGCTTCCGGACTTTATTGACGCGCTGAGGGATCACCTGCGAGTCGAGCCTCGACCAGAGCTCGATCCGAACGATCCCAATTGGATTCCGTTCTGAGGATGCAGCGGCGGGGCTGGTGCCGACTCGATAGTCGGCACTCGACCCCCTTCGATCGCCCGCGACGGCCCCGGTCGCTCACCGATGGCAGGTGAAACTCGCAGGACGCCTCAATCGACTGGCGGCGTGGGCCGCGGCTCCGGCCCGCGTTTTCGACGTTCCAAAGTCGCAAACGCCGCCCTAGACGGATTCCGCGCGATTGGCACGATATGTGCTATCTAGTATTCGCGGATGTTGACATACAATAAATGGCAGGCGGCCGGCCAAGCCGCGCCGTGAGATGCGCCCCAACCCCTTCCTGCGGAGGGTTCGTCAATGGCCTTGCGTTCATCAGACGTAACGTGTTGTAAACACACGACTTGCGGCGACGGCCGGCGATGCGCCCAGCGGCCGCCTATCGCAGGGACGGGGCGCATCGCAGGAAACGGCCAATGCCAGCGACGCGACCCGACTGCCAAAATGGCAGGCCGGCCAGAAGGAATGACACGATGGCCGCAAGCCTGATGCTCAAACCGTCACGGTCCCCTCCGACCCCGCGTCGGTGGCAAGATGACTAATGAGCTAAGGCGGTCAGAATCCCTGCATTTCGCGTTTTCCTCGGTCGCCGCCCGGCCAAGCCGGGCGGCGACCGAGGAAAACGCGAAGGGGTTCGATTGTGAGGATGCGTTTTAGCTAAGCAGTCACCGCTCCACCGGGGCGAGCCCGGGTGGTGGCGTTTGCATTTTGACCAAATGGATACTCAGCAGCAAGGCTCGCCGTGCCGACGCACCAAAGTTACCCAGCTTGCCAGCCCGGAAAACCTCAGTTCAAGGAACGTAAGATGATGGCTGATAACATATTGCGTCACGGCCCGGTCCACGCACCACGCGGCGCAATTTCGCTCGGCGGTGCGTGCGAAGGCCACGCCCGGCAGGCTCAGGGCTCCAAGCTCCCTGCTTGCGCGCTCCTTCGCTTTGGTGCATAAACCGGCGGCGAGAGGTGTTCCTAACCGCGTCCTGTCTTCATCCTATCTTCATCCTATGTGGATTCTATCGGTGTCGAACAATCATCGCATACAACTCATGGCTGCTTGCTTTCCCACAAGAAGGAGGGTAATGAGCGCGAAAAGTGTAGCGAAGTGTAGCGTTTTGTAGTGTTCAGTACCTGAGGGGAAATTGTCGCTCTTTAACCTTGCCCAAATTAACGGAGAGAGAAGTAGGCGAAGCACTGCCGCCTCGCCCGCATGAAAACCGTGTGCGAGGCAACTATCACAAGTAAGGGTTCGTCGTGGCACTGTCGGCAAGGCTGCGCAGCCTCGCCGAGGGTGCAGCCACCTAAAGGCGGGACTCCCGCGGCGGAAAGCCCCGCGGCGTTTTAGAAAGGTTTCGCCTTGTTTAATCCATCCGACCCCGATAATATGAACAGATTACGTCGATAATTCGGCCGGCTCGAAGGGAAGCGGATTCCAATGATGGAAAGGGCTCGTTTCACTTCCGGCCGTTCGCGGTAAAAACCCACTTTTGAGGTCCTAAGAATGGTCTTAATGTTCCGAACGGTTCTTCGCCGGCGCGTTGTCGGCCTTACGGCTTTTTGTCTGCTCGCCGCGGCTACCTTGGCTTCTCAAGCGGCCCGGTTGACCAATCCCGGCCCGAACGACCGCCATGTGGCCCTGGCCGTCACGTCGCTGTTGAAGCATGAACATCTTCGCCGCCACCCGCTGGATACGGAAGTCTCCGAGCGGTGCTTCAAGACGTTCCTCAAGGAACTCGATCCGATGAAGATGTATTTTTACCAGAGCGACTACGACGAGTTCGCCAAGACCAAAGACGGCCTTGCGGACGCGATCCAGAAGGGCGACCTCACTTTTGCCTACACCGTCTATAACCGCTTCCTCGACCGCATCGACGAGCGAGTGAAGATGATCGATAAGATTTTGGCCAGCAAGCAGGACTTCACCATTGACGAGGACTTGGTGGTCGACAAGGATGCCATCCAGTACGCCAAGACGCCGGATGAGGCCTACGACCGCTGGCGGAAGCGCATCAAGTACGACCTGCTGCTGCTGAAGGCCGAAAAGGCCGACGGCAAGGCCGATAAGACCGCCGACACGAGCGACGGCAAGACGCCCGAGCAGCGGCTTTCGCAGCGCTACCATAGCTTCTCCAAGCGGATGGGCCAGACCGACGATCAGGAGTTGCTGGAAATGTACCTCACCAGCCTGACGACGGCCTTCGATCCGCACACGACCTACATGGCGCCGGCCTCGGTTGAGAATTTTGAGATCATGATGCAGTTGAAGCTGGAAGGCATCGGGGCTTCGCTGCAAGGCATCGACGGCTACACGGTGGTCAAGAAGATCATCCCCGGCGGCGCGGCCGAGAAGGAAAAGGAACTCAAGCTCGAAGACAAGATCATCGGCGTCGGCGAAGGTGATTCCGGCGAGTTGGTCGACGTGGTCGACATGAAGCTCAATGATGTGGTGAAGATGATCCGCGGCAAGCGCGGCACCATCGTTCGCTTGGAGGCGATTTCGCTCAAGGATCCCAAGCCGCATATCGTCAAAATCACCCGCGAGGAGATCCAACTCAAGGACAGCGAGGCGCGCGGCGAGGTCTTCGACGCCGGCCACAAGAGCGACGGCAAGCCCTATCGCGTGGGCGTAATCAATCTGCCCAGCTTCTACATGGACATGGAAGGCGCCCGGCACGGCGATCCCAACTACAAGAGCACGACCCGCGACGTTCGCCGCATTCTCGACGAGTTCAAGCAAAAGAGCGTGGACGCGGTGGTGATGGACCTTCGGACCAACGGCGGCGGCTCGCTCACTGAGGCGATCACGCTGACCGGCCTGTTCCTCAACGAAGGGCCGGTCGTCCAAGTCAAGGATTCCGACAACCGCGTGCAGTCCTATGACGACCACCATCCGGGCATCGAGTGGAGCGGCCCGCTGGTCGTGGTCATCAGCAAGTTTAGCGCGAGTGCCAGCGAGATTTTTGCCGGCGCGATCCAGGACTACGGCCGCGGCCTGATCGTGGGCGACACGTTCGACCCACGGCAAGGGCACCGTGCAAAGCCTGCTGAACCTGGGCGAACAGTTGTTCCGCGTTCCCAACCCGCCGAAGATGGGCGAGTTGAAGATCACGATCCAGCAGTTCTACCGGCCCGGCGGCGACAGCACGCAGCTTCGCGGCGTGGTCTCCGACATCGAACTGCCGTCGCTGAGTTCGCATTTCAAGGACATCAGCGAGGCGGACCTCGACTATCCATTGCCCTTCGATCACGTGGAGGCCCAGCCGTTCACGAAGTTCGACGAGGTGAACCCGGCGCTTGTGAACCAGCTCAAGCGGCTATCCGCTCAGCGGGTCTCCGCGTCGGATAAGTTCAAGAAAGTCGAGCGGAACATCGAGCGATATAAGGAGCAAGTCGCGAAGAAGTCGGTCACGCTCAACGAGGCGAAGTTCCTCAGGGAGCGCGCCGAGACGAACGCCGACAAGGAAGAAGAAAAGGCGATCGAGAAGCTGAGCGAGAACCCGTCGGGCATCGAGCGCGACTACTATCTCGACGAGGTGCTCAGCATTGTCAACGACTACATCAATCAGATGCAGGTTGCCAAAGCGGGATAATAATGTGGACGCGGCCTCCAGCCGCATTTTTGCAAGCCGCAGAATTCCGCTTCCACGACCTCGACGCCCGGCCGACCTATCGGCCGGGCGTTTTTCATTTTACACAGGTTATTCCGGCAAAATCCTTGCCCGTTAAATGCCGGCGCATTATAATCACCGGTACGCAAGATCGCGGAGGTAGGTCCCGCGCGAGGGTAGTCTTTTGGTCTTAGAACAGGGGCGAGCGACTTCCGATGAGCACGATCCTTTCGCAAAACGCCGCGCTGCCGACTGTTCAGTTTGGACGTGCCCGGTTTTGGCTTCTGGCCCCGACGCTCGCGCTGGTCTGGGCACTAACTTCTGGCAACTCGGAGGCGCTGTCAGCGACATACACGTGGAATAGCACGGCGACGGGCACCAATTGGACCGACGCGTCCAACTGGGGCGGCAGCGTGCCCGGTAGCGGGGACACCGGCTCTTCTCGGCCGGTTCCTACTCGTCGCAGCCCTCAGTCTCCGGCACGGCCGGCGCCGCGATCGGCGGAATCTGGGACACCGGCAGCGGATCGCTGACCATCGGCGGTGCGAGTCCCTTGGCGCTCTTTGGCACCACTATCAACAGCAACACAAGCGTAGGCATCGAACTCGACCCAGGCGCGGGCAAACTCACGATCAACTGCCCGATGTTCTTGCCAAACAGCCAGCAATGGATCAATAACTCGACGAGTCCGTTCACTCTCAATGGCAACGTAAGCGGGCCCGGCAGTCTGACGCTGACCGGCTCGGGCGTGCTGACGATGACGGGCGTATATACCTCCGGTCCCCTGTACGTCAACGGGGGAACGCTGGCGCTCAATGCGGAGAATATTATAGAAAACAGCGGCGGCGTTACGATCACTAACGCCACCGTGCAGACGGGCTATTACGATCCGTTTTACTACCCTCCAAGCGGAGTGCCGCCGATCACGATCAACTCCGGCGGCTTGCTCACGCAGACTGCACCGGACAATGTAAACCTCGGCGCGGTGATGCTCAACGGCGGCACGCTTTCCAGTAACGGTTTTTTCGACTCGTTTTACGGAAGCTACTTCCTGCAGCCGGGCGGTTTCACCGTAACCGGCTCGGCGACTTCGACGATCAGCGCCTTGGCGATCACGTCGGCCGGTCCGCAAACCTTCAATGTCGCCGCCGGCAGCACGCTGAACGTCACGGGCTACTTTTCCAAACTGTACGGCAACTTCGGTCTCACCAAGACGGGCCCCGGCACGATGATTCTCTCTGGGCCGAACACTTACACTGGCGACACGGTCGTCGATGGCGGGACACTACAGATCACAAGCGGATCGGTGGTCTCGCCGAACCAATACGTCGGCTATTCCGGCACGGGCAGCGTCGTGCAATCCGGGGGAAGCAATTCGCCATCGAGCGGACTCTACTTGGGCTATAACTCCGGGAGTTACGGTTCATGCACTTTGACTGGAAGCGGCTTGCTCGCCGCGGCCACGGAGAACATCGGTTTCGCCGGAAGCGGCGTTTTCACGCAGTCGGGCGGGACCAACCTCGTGTCCTTGAAGCTGATCATAGGCAACCTCAGTTCCTCCGGCGGAACGTATAACCTCAACGCCGGCAGTCTTTCCACGGGAGATGAATACGTCGGCTGGAACGCAAACGGCGTCGTCAACCATTCCGGCGGAGCCGCGACGGCTTCCGACGCTTTGTGGGTCGGGTATACCTACAGCGGGAGCTATAACTTCAACGGCAATGGCCTGATTTCCACACCCTCCGAGTACATTGGCTACTCCGCCGCCGGGTCGTTCAACCATTCGTCCGGAACGAATTCGGTCACCGCCGCCCTGTATCTCGGCTACAACGCCGGCAGCAGCGGCACTTATAACCTCAACGGCGGCCTGCTCTCGGCGACATCGAGCCTCGGCAAACGGACTTGAGTACATTGGATTGTCCGGAACCGGCACATTCACGCAATCGGGCGGGACGAATACGACGAATACTCTCAAGATCGCCGGCCTGGTCGGGACCAGCGGTACGTACAGCTTGACCGGCGCCTCGGTGCTCACGGCAGACAACGCCTACCTTGGGTTTGGCGGAAGCGGCGTGTTCGTGCAGTCGGGCGGGACTGCGACGATCACCACCGAGATGAACGTGGGACAAGGTACTGCGAGCACGGGCACGTATGGCCTCAGCGGCGGCGGACTGCTCAGTGTCGGTTCATACCTGGCGATTGGATATAACGGTACCGGCAGTTTCACGCTTTCGAATGCAACCAATTCCGTGGGCGGGCTCAACCTGGGATCCAACGGCATAAACAGCCGCGGATCGTACAATCTAAACAGCGGCGGCGTACTTACGGCAACGTCCGAATTCGTCGGCAATCCGGGCAGCGGCATCTTCACGCAGTCCGGCGGGACGAATTCGATCAGCAACTCCCTGTATGTTGACTGTACTGTCCTTGCGAACACCGCCACGTACACCTTAAACAGCGGCGCAATATCCGTGACAGGCGACGAGTACATAGGCAACTCGGGAACTGGCAGCTTTACACAATCTGGAGGTACCAATGCCGTTTCCGGCAGCCTGTTGATCGGATTTCCCAATGGGGCAACCGGAAGCTATAACCTGCAAGGCGGTAGTCTTGCAGCCGGTGTAGAGTACGTCGGCGAGATGGGAGTTGGGACGTTCACTCATAACGGCGGGACCAACTCTGCCGGAACATTGATCGTTGAAGGCACGCTCGGCCGCGTAAGCGCCTATAATCTCAGCGGCAACGCGCTTCTCGCGACGACCAACGAGTACATCGGCTACGCCAACAATACGTTGGGAAGCTTGATGCAGTCGGGCGGGAGCAATGCCGTGGTCGGCAGCTTTGAGCTCGGCGCCCTGACGGGCAGCAGTGGCACCTTCATCCTGAGCGGCGGATCGCTTACGGCGCCCAATGAAGCCGTGGGCGTTGCCGGCAGCGGCAACTTTACGCAGACGGGCGGAACGAACTCGGCGGGCATTTTCGATGTGGCGGTATCTTCCTTCGGAAATGGCGTGTACAACCTCAACGGCGGCTTGCTATTGGCTGGCAGTGGCGGAATTATCTCGCTGTCCGGCAGCGGCAGCTTCAACCTCGGCGGCGGTACCCTTCGCGCAGCGCCCCTGGCCTTCCTCCATCAACATGACGCTCACTGGCAGCGGCGGCAACGGCACCGTCGATACCACCGGCGGAAGCATCTCGTTATCCGGCAATCTGACGGGTTCCGCCACGCTCAGCAAAGTTGGCCCGGGCAAACTCACGCTCAGCGGGACAAACTCCAATATCGGTGGGCTAATTGTCGATTGCGGAACATTGCAAATGCCCGGCGGTTCGCTGGCGTCGCCCACTCAATACATCGGCTATGCCGCCAGCGGCAGCTTCGTGCAGTCGGGCGGTACCAATGTGGCGGCCAATTACCTGGGAATCGGATACAACGCCGGCAGCAGCGGATCGTATAGCCTCAGCAGCAACGGTCTGCTCACGGCAGCTAATGAGTCCATCGGCGCCTCCGGGGTCGCAAGTTTCACTCAGTCGGGCGGCACTCACGCGGTTTCCGGCGAGTTGGACGTAGGAGGCCTATTCGGCGGAACAGGAGGCAGCGGATCGTATAACCTCAATGGCAGCGGCCGGCTTACCGTCGTGACGGAGATCGTCGGCAGCTATTCGGGGACCGGAAGCTTCACGCAGTCGGGCGGGACCCATGCGGTGTCAAACATTTTGTATGTGGGAGAATTCGGCAGCGGAACATACCAACTCAGCGCAACTGGTTTTCTTACCACACCCTACGAGCTCATCGGCCAATACGGAACAGGCAGCTTCACGCAGACAGGCGGGACCAATTCCGTGCCAATTTATATCCAAATGGGAGTATTCCCCTTGAGCAGCGGATCCTACGGCCTGAGCGGCGGCCTGCTTGCCACGGGAGGCGAGTATGTCGGCACCGACGGAAGCGGCATTCTCGCGCAGTCAGGCGGGACCAATTCGTTGAGCGCCGGGCTCGAGGTCGGAGCCAACGCCGGCGGCAGCGGCTCCTATATCCTTTCTGCAAGCGGCCTTCTCACCACACCCAACGAACTAATCGGCGTCTACGGAAGCAACGCTTACGGCTCGCCATTGGCCGCAAGCGGCAGTTTCACGCAATCGGGAGGAACGAATACGGTGTCCGGTGAGTTGGCCCTTGGATACAACGCCGGCGGCAGCGGGTCATTTTACCTTGCGAGCAGCCTGCTCACCGCAGCGACGGAGTACGTCGGCGTCTCCGGAACCGGCAGCTTCACGCAGTCGGGCGGCACGAACGCGGCTGGCGCCCTCGTCCTTGCGCAAACCGCCGGCAGCTACGGACTCTTAAGCCTTAACGGCGGCCTGCTGCTGATCGGCAGCGGCGGAATCACACAAGGTTCCGGTGCCGCCGCCTTCAACTTCGGCGGCGGAACGCTCGGCGCGAGCGTCCCGTGGTCCTCCCCCATCAACGTGACGCTCACCGGCAGCGGCGGCAACGCTACCGTCAATACGACGGGCGGCAATATCGGCCTCTCCGGCGTCCTCAGCGGTAGCGGCGGATTGAACAAAGCGGGAACGGGCACGCTATCCCTCACCGGTTCAAACTCGTTCAGCGGCAATACAACGATTTCGTCCGGCACGTTGCTCTTGGGGAATGCCAACGCGGCGAAGAACAGCACCGTCAACGTCTCAATAGACAACGGCCTTCAGTTTTTGCACGGAATTGTCACGTTCAACTTGGGCGGTCTTTCCGGCGGGAACCTCCTCGCGCTCAGCGACACCGGCGGGTCGCCCATTACGCTCAGCGCGGGCGGCAACGGGGCGAGCACAACCTACAGCGGCAACATCGTCGGCAACGGAACGATGGTAAAGGTCGGCACGGGCGTGTCAACTTTTTCAGGATCGAACGGCTACAGCGGGGGCACAACGATCTCCGGCGGCGCACTCGCGTTCGGCGCGACGGCCGCGGTGCCCGGCACGGGGACGATCACGATCGGACCAAGCGGCGCGCTGGTGGCCACGCCGATTTACAATCCTGCCGCGCCAGTGAGCAGTTGGCTCGCCAGCGGACTGATCGCCGCTAATCCGACGGGCGAAGTCGCTGTGCCCAATGGCATAAACGACAACGAGAGCATAGCCCTTTCGGCAACTTCAAGCGGCCTGTCTCTCGGCGCGATTGGCTCTGCCACGTACAGCGGCGTACTCACGACCGCAGCTTCGACAGTCTATTTGGGCGGGGGAGGCGGCACGCTCGTTTTCTCACCGAATCTCAGCACGAGCGGAAGCCTGGCCGTCGGCACGCGCGGAGTTCCTGGCGGCAGCGTGATTCTCACCGGTGTCAACGCGCTGGGCGGCATGCTTGTCGTTGACGGCGGCACGCTTCAACTGCCCAGCGGGTCTTTGACTACGACTTCCACCGGCGGCGGATACGAGTATGTTGGCTATTCGGGTACGGCAACGTTCACGCAAACGGGCGGCACCAACACCGTCGGCACGGCGCTGGTCCTTGGCCAGAACGCCGGCTCGGTCGGCTCTTACAATTTGTTCGGTGGATTGCTGGTCGTGACTAGCGTCATTCAGGGTTCGGGAAGCGGCTCGTTGAACGTCACGAACGGAAGTCTCACGGCCGCGACCGGCGCCATTACTGTCGCCACGCCGATCGTCTTGACCACCACGGGCAGCAGCGGGACTTTCGACACGTCCAGCTCGTCGCTCACCCTCGCCGGCCAGATCAGCGGCGCGGGCGGGCTGACCAAGACCGGCTCTGCCACGCTCGTGTTATCGGCCAATAACACGTATACTGGCGGCACCACGGTTGCGCAAGGCACGCTGCTGCTCGCCAACTCCAACGCGGCCCAGAACACGGCGATCAATGTCGCTGTCGATAATGGTCTTCAATTCGGCGCCGGCATCGGCACCTTCTACATCGGCGCGCTGAGCGGCGCCGGCGATCTGGTCCTCGCCGACACGGGCGGCAACCCGATCACCGCCATCGCCGGCGGCAACAGCACCAAAACTACGTATAGCGGAGAAATCAGCGGCCTCGGCACATTGACTCACACGGGCACCGGCGCACTGCTTTTGACTGCGACCAATACGTTCTCTGGCGGACTCGTTATCGGGGCGGGGATGGTGGGCAGCGTCTATCCGTTGCCCGGACTTATCACCTTTACCAACGACCCGGTCTTGCGGGCCGCCGCGGCGAGTTTTTCCATTCCCGGCAATGTGGTTATCACCGCCAGTGCGACGGGCGTGATCGACACGAACGGCTTTTCGGTGCCCGTCGGCGGTTCCATCAGCGGCGCCGGAGGCTTGACCAAGACCGGCGCGGGCACGCTCATACTGGCGAGTTCCAATTCCTACTCTGGAACTACAGAGGTAAGCCAAGGCACGCTTGAAGTAACCAACGCCGCAGCCTTGCAAAACAGCAGCGTGGTCGTCGATGCCGGCACCGCGCTGCAATTCAACTTGCCGGGCGGCTCCGGCGGAACCATCAGCATGGGCGGACTCTCCGGCAGCAGTTCGCTCGCGCTGAGCGACTCCAACGGGTTGCCGGTAACGCTCGCCGTCGGCAGCAACAATGCCGACACGACCTACAGCGGCTCTCTGACCGGCGGCGGCAGCCTGGTCAAGCTGGGCACGGGTTCGCTCGACTTGTCCGGCAGCAGTTTGTGGACTGGCGGACTGACTCTCGACCCGGGAATTGTGGCGATCAACAGCGACGCGTCCCTTGGGGCCGTGCCTCTGCTTCCATCCTCGAACCTCCGCTTCGTAGCCAACGCGACTTTGCAGGCGCGGAACACGATTAGCCTGGCCCCGAACCGCAATATCGCCATCGCCGAAAACTCGCTGGCGACCTTCGATCCCGACGGCGGCACGTTTACTGTTCAAGGCGAAATCGACGGCGGCGGCGGCCTGGCCGTTTCGGGAAGCGGCACGCTGGTTCTGACCAATCCATACAACAGCTACATCGGCGGCACGTACGTTTACAACGGTACGCTTGAGATTACCGATCCGGGAGCACTCGAGGATGGAACGGACTTGACCGTCGGCAATACGGGTGTATTCGGAGCCGCGCCGTATGTCGCGACGGACGCGTCGGATGCCGCGCTTCCCGGCGCGGCCGCGGTGCCGGAACCGGAATCGCTTGCCCTTTTGGCGGCGGCTGCTCTGTTTACGGCCTTCAATGCTTGCGTCCGCGGTACGCGACAAGGTATAAACAATCTTTAAGCAAAGCGTTCATCTCATGCACCGAACACGGCGTTTGGCGCAGGCGCCGGCTGCGTCGCAATAGGTTGGTTCATCCGCGATGGACAAGATCCGCGCAACCGACGATCCCTTCGACCAACCGGACGCCGGCGAATGCACGGCCGATTGGCATGGTTCGGATTCAGGCACTCGGCGGAAGCTCTGGTCCCGGGCAAGTCAACACCGCAAGCCGAGAATTCAGGACAGGTCAAACTGCCCGAGCGCATCGGCCGATATCGCGTGGAGTCGATCTTGGGCAGCGGCGCGTTTGGGGTGGTCTATCAATGCCAGGATGAAATGCTGCAACGGTGCGTCGCAGTCAAGGTGCCGCATCCGCATCTCCTAGACAACCCGGAAATGTATCTGGCCGAGGCCAGGGTCTTGGCCAGCCTCGAGCATCCTGCCATCGTACCCGTCTATGACGCAGGTCAAACGGACGATGGAATGTGCTACGTGGTCTCCAAGTTCATCGAGGGGAGCAACCTGAGGAGAAGAGGGCAGGAAGCCCCCCTTTCGCAACCCGCGGCAGTTGAATTGACGGCGAGCATCGCCGATGCCTTGCATTGCGCCCACGTCCACGGCGTCGTCCACCGCGACCTGAAGCCGGCGAACATCTTGCTCGACCTGCAATCGAGGCCCTACCTCGCCGATTTCGGGCTGGCGCTGCGGGACGAGGAGTTTGGCCTGCATGGAAAGAACGCTGGCACGCCAACGTACATGAGCCCGGAACAGGCCCGTAGCGAAGGGCACCTCGTTGACGGCCGGTCTGACATCTTCAGTCTCGGTGTCGTGCTGTATGAATTACTAACGGCGGTAAAACCCTTTCGCGGTTCGAATATCGAGGAGATTCTGGAGCGGATCAGGATGCTCGAGCCCCGTCCGCTGCGACAAATCGACGACAAAATCCCAAAGGAACTCGAGCGGATCTGTCTCAAGGCGATCGCGAAACGGGCGTCCGACCGTTACAACACGGCGCTGGACATGTCCGACGACCTGCGAGCGTTTCTGGCGGAACTCGGCGAAGCGTCAACTTGGCGCACCTCTTCATCGCGAAGCGCGCTCAATGCGCCGCCCATTCCTTCCGCGGAGTCCGCTAGTCGCGAGACGCAGGCGATATCCGGCCTGGGGACGGATTCCGACAAGCCCGTAAAGATCGTGCCCAAAGGATTGCGATCGTTCGACAAGAGCGATGCCGACTTCTTCCTTAAGCTGCTCCCCGGTCCGCACGACCGCAACGGTCTGCCCGACGGCATCCGCTTCTGGAAAACCCGAATCGAGGACGCGGATCCCGAAACCGGCTTTCGAGCGGGAATCATTTACGGGCCGTCGGGTTGCGGCAAATCGTCGTTGGTCAAGGCAGGATTGCTGCCGCGGCTGGACAGTTCGATTGTCACTGTCTATGCCGAGGCCACGAGCGGCGGAACCGAGGAGCGGCTGCTGCGCAGCGTTCGACGCCTGTTGCCGGGCGCAGATGAAGAAGGGGGCCTGACCAGCGTGCTGGCCGCGGTGCGCCGCGGAAACGGGCTAAAGCTGCTGCTGGTGATCGACCAGTTCGAGCAATGGCTGCACGCCCACGGTGGCGAAGAGGAGGCAGAGTTGGTGCTCGCGCTGCGGCAATGCGACGGGGTGCGGATACAGTGCCTGTTGATGGTCCGCGATGATTTCTGGCTGGCCGTGAGCCGCTTCATGCAGGCGCTGGAAGTGCGCGTGGCCGAAGGAGAGAACTCGCGGCTCGTCGATCTCTTCGACCAGCGCCATGCGCGGAAAGTCCTTGCCGCCTTCGGCGCGGCATTCGGCACGCTGCCGGAAACGGACCGGACGAAAGAACAGGACGCCTTTCTAGGTCAAGCGGTGGCGGGTTTGGCCCAGGACGGCAAGATCGTCCCGGTGCGGCTGGCGCTGTTTGCCGAAATGTTCAAGAGCAAGCCGTGGACGCCTTCAGCGTTGCGGCAGATTGGCGGGGCCGAAGGGGTCGGCGTGGCGTTTCTCGAGGAGACGTTTTCCTCGCCGTCGGCTCCGCCGCAACATCGCTTGCTCCAAAAGGCGGCACAAGCCGTTTTGGCGGCCCTGCTGCCGGATCCCGGTGCGGACATCAAGGGCCGCACGCGTTCTCGCACGGAATTGCTCGAGGCATCCGGTTGCAAGTCCTCGCCGCGCCAATTCGAGGACCTTATGACCATGCTCGTCTTCGAGTTGCGTTTGGTGAGCCCGGCGGATTCGGAAACTCTCGACGCGGCGGGAGATGCCGCGGCGACCATGAAATACCAACTGACGCACGATTACCTCGTACCCTCGTTGAGGACGTGGTTGACGCGGAAGCAGAAGGCCACGCGCCGCGGCCGGGCCGAATTGCGGCTTGCCGACTTTGCCTCGCTTTGGACCGCGCGGCCGGAGAACCGCCGGCTACCCTCGCTTTTCGACTACCTCCAGATCCGCTTCCACACGTCGCCAAGATTGTGGAATGACTCGCGGCGAAGGTTGATGCGCCGCCGGCCGACTGCACGGCTTTCGCTGGATGGCCGCACTGCTCGTCATCGCCGCGATTGCCTTTGCCGGCTACGAGGCCCGAGGGCGGTCCAGGGCAAACGCGCTGCGAGAAGAATTGTATACTGCGGGAATTCAGTCGGGTTCCGATTATTCTTGACGAGTTGGCGAATTATCGGCGCTGGGCAGTTCCGGCGCTCCGTCAAGATATGGACGAGGCATCCAAAAACCTGCGAAGCGACAAGGACGAGGAGGCGAAGGGCCGCGACAATCGCACCCGGCTCCGCGCCAGTTTGGCACTTCTCCCTAGCGATGTGAGGCAAAGTGGGTTTCTATATGACTGCCTGATTGCCGCCCCGCCGGACGAAGTCAACACGATCCGCGGTGCCTTGCTCGCACGAGCGGCAATTGCCTGTAGGCACGCTCGAAGCCCAGGCTGCCGAGAATGTGCCCGGACATCCGGGCGATCCCAAATACCGCATGGTCACCGAGCGCAAGGCCCACGCGGCAATCGCATTGCTGTTGCTCAAGCAAGCGGAGAAGGCATGGCCACTCTTCAAGAAACGCGCCGGACGAGACCGTGCGCAGCTACCTTATTCATTGGAGCCGCCCGCTGGGCGTCGATCCGCGGATAGTTGCCGACGCCTCGACAGCGAAACCGATGCCGCGCGCAAGGCGCGCTTTTGCTTTTGCTCGGCGAATACCCTGACTCCGCCTGGCACGATGGCCAACAACGGCAGTTTACCGCGCAGCTTCTGACGACGTTCGAAAAAGACCCCGATCCTGGACTGCACGGCGCGCGGAATGGCTGCTGAGCAAGTGGCACACTGATGATGACCTCAAGGCCGCGATCGAGCGCCTCGGAACGGACGATGTCGAGCGCACGAGCGCGAAGTCGCACTCGCGGCGGAACTGGTACGTCAACCGCCAAGGCCAGACTTTTGTCCTTGTCAACGCCAGAGAGTCGTTCGCGATGGGTTCGCCTAATAGCGAGCACGGTCCGGACATCTTTATCGAAAAGCAGCACTCGCGGCGGATCGCCCGGACCTTTGCGATTGCCGCCAGTCCTGTGACGATTGAGCAATATCGCCATTTCCAGGCGGAACGGCCGGAAGTCGTCAAGATGCCCCTGGGGGATTTGGTTTCGAGCGACGAGGCCCCACAAACCGGCATGACGTGGTATGAAGCGGCTGACTACTGTAATTGGCTGAGCGAAAGGGATCGCATCGCGCACGATCAATGGTGTTATATTCCAAACGCGAAAGTCAAATTTGATCAAGGCATGCGCATGAAAGACAATTACCTTGCTTTGACCGGCTATCGATTGCCGACGGAGGCCGAATGGGAGTTTGCTTGTCGCGCCGGCACGTCCACCCGATTCTATTGCGGGGAGGACGATGCCGTGTTGGCCGAGTACGCCTGGTACGGCAAGAACACCGCCCACCTTTGGCCGGTGGCCCGCTTGAAGCCAAACGATTTCGGCCTGTTCGACATGCACGGCAACGTCTGGCAATGGTGCGAGTGCCCCTCGTTGAGCTACCCGCGCAAGAACGACGACCACTCTGCGACTGAACCCGTTACCGACGCAATGCTAGCCGCGTTGCGGGGCGGGGCCTACGACAATCTGTCGCGGCGGGTCCGCGCCGCGTTTCGGGCACGCCAAAACCCTGGTAGCCGCCAGCCTTCTTTCGGTTTTCGCCCGGCACGGACGATCAAAGTGCAAGCAGAGTGAGCACCGGTTGGCACAACGGCTATAACAATTAGGCGCGGGCTACTTTTGCGATTCGAGCCAGCGTATCGTCTACTTGGCCGCTGTCCGTCATGCCGATGGTGACTGCGTCAACCAAACCACCGCCAAGCACGTACTTCAGCGAGGCGTCCTTCTCCTCCGGCTTGACGAGCTTGCCGGCCCCAAAAATCTTCATGCCCACCACGGCTTTGCCGTTCTTGCGGGCGGTCCGCAAGGTGCTCGTTACCTCTTCCAACGTGCCGTCGCAGGAATAGTCCTTGCCGCACTTGTTGTTCACGCGGGCGAAGATCACGTCGACCCAGGGATGCTCCGCCGCCACCTTCAGCGCGCCGAAGTCGTGGCACGAAACGCCGACCGCCCTGACGGCCCCTTTCTGCTTCAGCTCGGAAAGCTCGTCGCGGATCCGCTCGAACTGCGTCGGCCACTTGGTGTTTTGCATGCAATGGATCAGGCAGATATCGAGGTAATCGGTGCCAAGCTCCTTGCGGAAGCGATCGACCTCCGTCTTCGCGCCGCCGGAGGGCGTCACCCAATTGGCCTTTGTCGGCCAGATTTTGCTCAGCATCGTGAGCTTGCCGCGGGGAATGCCCTTGACCACTTCCTTGACGAAGGGATGCGAGCCGTAAAGATCTGCCATGTCGAGGAAGGAGATGCCGTGGTCCAGGCCATGGTGCAGCAAGCGATCGAAGGATGCCTTGCCGTGCGCGTCTGTTCGGAAGAGTGGTTTGTGCCGTTATAGCCGGTGCCTTGGGCGAGGAAGGAAACCTTGATGCCCGTCTTGCCGAGCTCGACGATTTCGGCCCCGCTGAACGTGGTCTTGCTGAGCTGGGCCACCGGAGCGGCCGCGCGAAGCAATTGCGGAGCAATCGCCGCCAGCCCGGCGCCGGCAACGGAAGTTCTGAGAAAATCGCGACGGTTGAACGTGGTCATCGTTTGGCCCCTGTAAATCGTAGCAGCCCGCGACTGCCCGCCTGCCGGTGTCGGGGGCGTCTGCTAGGTTGGATTGCAATTTGATGGTATACGATTACACTGAAAAGTCAAGCAAATTCTCGCCACCAAACTGGGAGCATCGCCATGTCTAAAGCCAGCTTACTATTTA
Organism: uncultured Planctomycetia bacterium; assembly: GCA_963707295.1. GTDB lineage: Bacteria > Planctomycetota > Planctomycetia > Pirellulales > Thermoguttaceae > JANXQG01. The sequence continues at coordinate 385,332 of CAVPPL010000011.1, read as the reverse complement.
CCGCGTCGATCCTTATGACCGCGGCCGCCGCCAACGCCGCGGACACCGCAATTATCGCGCCGGGCGCGAACTCGAAAAACTCGCGGACGGGTTCATTTTTACCGAAGGTCCCGCCGCCGACGCGAAGGGCAATGTCTACTTCACCGACCAGCCCAACGACCGCATCATGATCTGGAGCGCGGACGGCAAGCTCTCCACCTTCATGCAGCCGTGCGGGCGGTCCAATGGGCTCTGCTTCGACGCCCGTGGCAGCCTCTGGGCCTGCGCCGACGAGAAAAACGAAATGTGGCGGGTTGACGTGAAGACGAAGGCCAAGACCGTGGTGATCAAGGATTATCAAGGTAAACTGCTCAACGGGCCCAACGACGTTTGGCTGCGGCCCGACGGCGGGCTTTACTTCACCGATCCCTATTATCCACGGAATTATTGGAAACGTGGGCCGAAGGAAATCCAGATTGAGGGCGTTTATTATCTCGCCCCGGACGGCAAGCGGTTCGTGCGGGTTGTGGATGATCTCTCGCAGCCCAACGGCATCATCGGCACGCCCGACGGCAAGACGCTCTACGTGGCAGACATCCGCGGCAACAAGACTTACGCCTACGACATCCAGCCCGACGGCGCGCTGGTCGGCAAGCGGCTCTTTTGCAAGCTCGGCTCGGACGGCATGACGATCGACGACGCGGGCAACGTCTACCTGACCGGCCACGGCGTGACCGTGTTCGATCGCGACGGCAAGCAGATCGAGTACATCGACGTGCCGGAGAAGTGGACGGGCAACATTTGCTTCGGCGGCAAGGATAAGGACTTGCTATTCGTCACAGCGAGCAAAGGGATTTACGGCGTGAAGATGAAGGTGCATGGGGCGGGGAGCCAGTGATCACCCAAAATGCATCCGCATGGGCACCATGTCCGAGCGCTGGAAGCCGTGCCGCTCGTAGAAGTGGATTGACTTGTCGCTGGTGCGATCGGTCAAGAGCGTGATGCGGGTGAAGCCGTGTGACTTGGCGTAGGCCATGGCGTGGGCGAGCAACTTCGAACCGATGCCCATGCCGCGGTGCTCGGGGCGGATGACCATGTCCTCCAGCCAACAGGCTGGTGCGCCTTGGGCCGTGCTGATCGTGAACAGAAGGCTCGTCATGCCCACGACCTCGTCCTCCTCGGTGGCGACGAAGATGTTGCCCCGCTCCGCGCGGAGACGATCATCCGCAGGGCGCGGATCTGCTTTTCCCGGTTGGGCCGAACTCCTGCTCCTCGGAGAAGAGTACCGCCAGCAGGTCGGCCATCTGGTCGATGTGTTCGGTGGTTGCCTGTTCGATGCGGATCATGCGTACCTCAAAACGTCAACATCTGTTGGTATTCTGCCACGCGGCGGTCGATCGCGGCGCGGTCGATCTGCCGCAGCCGGTCGAGGCTGAAATCCTCGACGCAGAAGCTGGCCACGACCGTGCCGTAGGCCATCGCCTGCTTGAGCGTTTTGGGCTCGAAGTTGCCCTGCTCGGCCAGGTAGCCCATCATGCCGCCGGCGAAGCAGTCGCCCGCGCCGGTGGGATCGACCACGTCGCAGGTCGGAAAGGCGGGCAGGACGTAAGTCTCGTGCTGGCTGAAGAACATCGCGCCGTGCTCGCCTTTCTTGACGACCACGAACCGCGGCCCCATCCGCAGCACGCCGTGGCCCGCGCGGACCAGGTTCTCATCGCCCGTGAGCAGCTTTGCCTCGCTGTCGTTGAGCACCAGGCCGTCGACCCGCTTGAGCATTTTCAGCACGTTCGTCGCGGTCGTTGATGATCCAGTGGTCCATCGTGTCGGCCACGACGAGTTCCGCGCCGGCGCACTGGTCGATGACCCGCATCTGGATCTCCGTCGCCCCGTTGGCCAGAAAAAGGAACTTCGACTGGCGGTAATGCTCCGGCAGCACGGGATCGAACTCGGCCATCACGTTCAGGTTGAGGCTGAGCGTTTCGCGGTCGTTCATGTTCGACAGGTAGCGGCCGGTCCAGCGGAACGTCTTGCCGCCGGCGATCGTCTGCAGGCCGGCCGTATCGATCTTCCGCTGATGGAGCATCTCCATGTGCTGCGGCGGCCAGTCCTCGCCGACCACTCCCGCCGAGCTGCACGGGCGTGAAGAAGCTGGCCGCGTAGGAAAAGAAAACCGCCGACCCGCCCAGCACGTCGTCGCGGCGACCGTGCGAGGGAGTTTCCACGCTGTCCAAAGCAACCGAACCTACAACCACAAGCGGCATCAATGTCTCCTAGTTTCGTGTTTCCGTCACTCCCGGCAGCCAGGAGACGAGGTAATACGCCCGCGGCGTCGTCATGTCCAATAGCGATTTCAGGTCGAAGCCGGCGCTGCGCGATTGGCCGCCGAGCAACGTGCTCGTCAGCGACGGCTCGGCCTTGTAGCGGACGACCTTTACTTTATCCTTGTCTAGATGGGCCAGCTCAATTGCTCTATCGACCGCGTCCTCGACGAAACCGAGCTTATCGACCAGACCGACTTTCGGATCAGCCGCCTCGACCGCGGTGTAGATGCGGCCGGTGGCCAGCTTGTCTAACGCGGCGGTATCCTTCTTGAACTTCGGCCGGCCTTCTTTAACGACATCCTTGAAATGAGCGAAGCTTTCATCGACCAGGCTCTGGAAAATGTCCTTCTCGTCTTTCGACATCGGCTTGGTGATGCTGCCCATCGTCTTAAGCTTGTTGCTGGCGATCGAATCGTCGACCACCTTGTATTCGTCCATCAGGCCCGCGACGTTGTAATGGGGAATGATCACGCCGATCGAGCCGGTGAAGCCGGTCGGCTCGGCATAGATCGTGTTCGCCACGTCACCGACGGCCATCGAAACATAATAGCCGCCGCTGGCCGCGATGCCGCCCATGCTCACCACGATGGGAATGTTCCGCTTCTTCACGAGTTCGCGGAGGTGATGGTAGATGTAGTCGCTGCCGCTCACGCTGCCGCCGGGCGAGTCGACGCGGAGGACAATGGCCTTCACGCGCTCGTCCTCCATCGCGGTGTCGATCGCCCGCTTGACGAAGCCATCCTCGCTTTCCAGGATGACGCCTTCGATGGGCAAGATGGCGATTTTGTCCTTGGCTTTAGGATCATGCGAGACAAATTTTTCTTGCACGCTGCCTTCGCCCAGTAGGTTTGCCATGAGGCCAGCGAGGGCAAAGTTCAAGAATAGCGAGCCGAGGAATATAAAAATGAAGAGCGAGACCAGCAGCCTCCCAAAAAAGCCTCGGCGGCGGGGCGGCGGAGGCGGATAGTAGGCGATTGCCGCGGGAATCGGGCGGCGCGGAGGGATGCGCGCGGCGCGGCAGGCCCTTCGCCTTGGGGGGGTGTCGACATTTTGGTCCTCCGTGTTCGATTCTCGTTGAATGCAGCACCCATTCTAACGGCTCCCGTCCGGCAAGCAATGCCCTGCCTTTGCCACGGAACAGCCTGCCGCGCCGCTGGTGTTGCCAAAAACGGCCATTGCACGTTAAGCTACACGTTTTCATCTTCCGCCCAAGGAGCCTGGGGCATGTTTGTTGCCGCTAGTACCCGCTGTTTTGCCGACTTGCCTCTGGATGCCGCCTTGCAGCGGCTCGTCGATCTGGAATACACCTGCGTGGAGATCATGATCCACGAGGCCGAAGGCCACATGAAGCCCTCGGAGGTGCTGGCCGATCTCGACGCGGCCGTTCGGCTGTGCCGGCAGACGCACCGCCTCACGCCGATCGCCTTCAGCGTCGATATGACCGTGCCCGACTCCGATCCGGTCTATTACGACCAGTTCGCCGCCTGCTGCCGGCTGGCGAAGGCGAGCAAGGTAGTGACGATCACCGTCCGCTCGGCCGAGTTGGGCACGCCCTACAACGCCGAGGTCGAGCGGCTGCGGAAGCTTTCGGCCATCGCCTCGCTGGAAGGCGTCCGCGTCGGCCTGCTGACCGAGGCCGGGCGGATGACCCAGGACCCGGCCACCGCGGCCGTCTTGTGCGACAACGTCAAGGGCCTGGGCCTGACGCTCGACCCCAGCTATTACATCTGCGGCCCGCACCAGAACGAAAGCTACGATCAGGTCATCTCGCACGTCTACCACGTCCGCCTCCGCGACACGACCAAGGATCAGTTGCAGGTCCGCGTCGGCCAAGGGCTGATCGAATACGGCAAGCTCATCAGCCAGTTGGCGAAGGTTCGCTACGATCGCGCTCTTTCGGTCGATATCATGCCGGTCGAGGGCGTCGATCAATTCGCCGAGATGCGGAAGATGCGGCTGCTGCTGGAAAGTCTGCTATAATTGTTTGAGCGAGTTGGCCCGATCGAAAGGCCGTACCATGAAAGATCAAAACGAAATGGGACGATTCTCAGTGCAGTTTGCGGTAGCCAACTACGCCGACGTTGTGCAGTTGCCGCCAAGCGGCCGGGTGTTGGAGAACTTTAAGCATTTAGTCATATCGGGTGTCGTCGATAGCGGAGCCGCACGGCTGATATTGCCGCAGAGCGTGGTCGACCAACTTCGACTGCCTTCGGACGGAGAGACGACGGTGCGGTATGCGGACCATCGCACCGCAAAGCGAGCCAAGGTAAGCGACGTATGGCTCGAACTCAACGGCCGACACGGCGTATTCTCGGCGGTTGTTGAGCCTGCGCGATCCGACGCTTTGGTCGGTGCGATCGTCTTGGAGGAACTGGATCTCATGGTAGACTGTGTCGCCCACGCGCTTTATCCCCGCGATCCCAATATGGTCGTGACGGAGATCGAATAAGGGACGGCAAGGCGCACGAAATCGGGTGTCACTTTTTCGGCTTTGGATGGTTGTCGGCGGCAATTGCGCCGATTGCTTCCCCCGCCGCTTGCCTCACGTAATCTTCCCGGTCCAGGCTGAGCTTCTCCAACTCGGGCAAGGCCGCCTTGGCGCCGGGGCCGATTTGCCCCAGCGCGGGCGGCGGCGGCGCGGACCGGTGATTGCGGGTCGCGCAAGCGCTCGATCAAACCGGCCGTCGCCGGCGCGGCAGTCGGCCCGATGCGGCCGAGGGCCTCGATCGCGCAGACTCGAATTCCCCCGTCCGGTTCGGTCAGCGTCTCGCTCAGCGCGACCACGGCCGGCGCCGAATCCCCGCCGATTTGTCCGAGCGCGATTGCCGCCACGCAACGATCTTGCGAATCCCGTTCCTTGAACGTTGCCACCAATGCCGGCACTGCGGCTTTTGCCGCGGGACCGAGGTGTCCCAAGATCTGAATTGCGGTACGTCGAGTATCGGGATCGCCGTCCTTGACCAGTACGACCAAAGTTGGCACGGCGGCTTCACCGAGGTCGTAAAACTTGTCGATGGCCAGTGGACGGTCGCCCGGCGACTCGCTCGTGAGCATGGGCACGATCAAAGGCAAGTCCTCGGCACCGAGCAACTTCCAGAGGCGCTCACCGGTGGTTCGATTTTCCGGCGCATCGTCGCGCAACAGTTGAATTGCAAGCTTAGCAGATTCAGCCCGGCTTGGCGGTTTTGCGTCCTTTGTCTCCGGCCGCACCCAAGCGTACCGGTCACGCGCGGCGACGACAAGCTGCGGCAGCGCGAAACTGGCTGTTGGACCCATATCCAATAATGCATCGAACGCCTCTTGTGCGCACGAGCTATCTTTCAGCAGCTTGACCATTTCCGGAACGGCCTCCTTTGCTATCGGGCCAAGTTTGCCCAGCGCCGATAACGCGTATCGACCGTCCCAGTACATCATTCTGGGGTGCTCGCTCGTAAGATGACTGACAAGCACGGGCACGGCCGCTTCGGCTTCTTCGCGGAGTCCTATCAATGCTGCAATTGCCGCGTCGCGCACCTCACCATTCCCATCGACAGCCGCTTTCGCAAGCGGCACAGCGGCCACCTTCGCGTCGGGTCCGATCTTACCAAGAGCTTTTGCTGCGGAATAGCGGTCCGTGGTCGAATCGCTGCCTAACACTTTGACGAGCCCCGGCACTGCGGCCTTGGCATCCGGCCCGATTTGTCCCACGGCGTGCGCTGCTGCCTCGCGAACGAACCACGAATCATCATTGAGTAGAATTGATAGCTCAGGCACCGCTAATTTCGCCGCCGGACCAATGCCGCCGATCTCATCGGCCGCAAGTTGCCGCGTATCCGGGCTAGGGTCGCGTGTCCGAGCAATCCAATGGCTCAACGGAAAACCATCGCGCGACGGCTCTGGAGTTTCTGCAAGACAGATCGAACCGAGCAGCAAGAGCACTGCCGCGGCAGGAAGAGAACGGACGAACGCTTTCATCGGCCCAACCTCCAAGATTGAAAAGGGCAACGAAACGCCGCGCGGAACATTCCTCATCGTAGCCGATCGGAACGAGCGAGGCAAGCGAGTTGCGAAGATCGGCTGAACGGAGTAGTGGGTCTTAAGGGGAGAGAGTCTCACGCAAAGGCGCCAAGCCGCAAAGGCGCAAACAATAGAATGAGGCAAAAGTCGAACAATCAATTGTCGCGCTCTTGATCTCCTCCCCTGCCCTATTCGCGACTTTGCGGCTTGGCGGCTTTGCGTGAAAAGTTCTCTCAGGATGGGCACGACCGCCCGATAGTACCTGGCTTGCGCCGCTCATATCAAGTGAACGCTTTAACGCGGCACGTGATGGTACTCGGCCGCCTCGCGATGCCCGTCGTGGATCGGCTGGCTCCCGTCGTAGCTGCCTTCGAGGATGCGGAACCGCAGGCCCGCGATCGGCGCGCCGCAGTTGTGGAAGGTCACGCCGCGATAGCGATAGTTGAACATCCGCCGGTGGATGTGGCCGAAGTAGACGTGCCGCACGCCCGTCTCCGGCCCCTCGCCCGCGTTTTCCAGATAGGCCAGCACCCGCCGGGCGACGCGGCGTTTGCGGTGCAGGAGATAAACGAGCGGCTGATGCAGGTGGGCGCGATGCACCACGGCATAAGCCCCGCGGCTGATCTTGCCGGCCAACGGGCGGTGCAGCCAATGCGAGCGATAGGCGAGGAGCCGCTCGTGCGTCGTCATTTGCTTCTCGGCCACGTCGCCGTGCAGGAAGACGTTCTGGCCCAGCCGCAGATAGAAATGGTGCCAGGCGAAGTTCGGTATCGCGGCGGAGTGCTCCTCCAGACAGTCGATGAACGGCTGGCAATAATCGTGATTGCCCAGCAGGTAATGGAAGCGGCACTGCGGATGCTCGGCGGCGAGGCGCTCGAGCCAATGGAACGCGGCCTCGACGGTCGCGTCAACGCTCGGCAGCGTAGACCAGCTAAAATCGAAAATGTCGCCGCCTAGCACCATCACCGACGACCGCCGCGCCGCCGCGCGGATCGCCTCCGCATAGCGCGGCGCATCGCTCCGCCGGGCGAACATGTGCAAGTCGGAGACGAAGCTTATCCGATGGGGCATGGCACCAGCCTAGCAGATCGGAAGTGGCCGGGCAAGAGTGGGGAGTGGGGAGTGCTATAAGTCCAGCTTACGCTTTAGCGAGAGACAGAGGCCGTTGTTCAGGCGATCAACCTCTTCCGTACGCAAGAGCAAGCCTTCGACTTCTGCTTGATTCACGTAGCCCAATCGCTGGGCGATGAGACATTGAGTCTCAAGTTCAAGCGTGGAACCGCAGGCGATCGACAGGAAGTGGAGAAAATCTTTGGTCGTTGCCCGCCCTTGTCCTTCGGCGATATTGCACGGGATTGATATCGCGGCCCGGCGCATCTGGCTCGTCAGAGTGTAGATTTCCTCTCGCGGAAAGCCGCGAGTTGCGCGATAGATCTCCTCGACAAGATCCATCCCCTTTTGCCAAACGATCAATTCCCGATAACTTCTCACGCTCATTTCAAAGTCCCTTTCCTAGGGTCAGGTCGTTCATCATCTTTGACACATCGCCGCTTCTCCCTCCCAGTATTTCACTTCCCACTCTCCACTTCCCACTCCCCACTCGGCCCTCACTCAATATACCGCTGCAACAAGAACCCTTTCGCCGTGTTCACGTCCTGGCCGCGGATGTAGCCGACGGGCAGCGAGCGGTCGAAGATGTAAAAGGCGCGGTGGCGAGTCACGTCGCCCGTGTCGGCGCCTAGCTCCTGGCCCAATTGATAGCCGTCGGGATAAACCAGGTTTCCAACTGGCGTCCGTCGCTTTCGGATTTGCCGCCGGCGTGACTTCGAAATAGCCGACGGTGATCCAGATGGCGAAGACGTTGGAGTGCGTCGTCGTCGTGCCGGCCAACTTCTGCAAGCCCTGATAGCGGAAGTAGGGACTGCGGTTGTAGTCCATCGACGCGTATTGGAACTGGTCGGGCGTCGTGCCGCCGCCGGCCGGGAACATATTGGTGTCGTCCACTTGGAGCAGCGGACGTTTAGACAGTGCTGGATCCGAGCGCATCAAGGTCGCGTCGATTTCGCGACCGGTGGGGAAAGCCGCCGTCCCGTCGGCCAAGGGCGGCGTGAGCCAGGCGCCGCCGGAGGAGCGGAAGGGACGACTGAATCGGCTCGGCAGGAGCGGGTTGATCGTCATGTCCGTCGTCGTGTCGCCGCGGCGGCTGGCGACGAACTTCTGCCACATGGGGGCTGTCGCCAGGCCCGGATGGAAGTTCAAGAGGCCCGTGAAGACGTCCGAACTGGAGATCGTGTTGAGGTTGATCCGCCCCGGTTCGCGATAGGTGGGGATGCCGTTGAAAGGCGGGTGGAACCAGTGCTGGCCCGCGGCGCCCGTATAGTCCGGGTTCGCCTGGACGGTGAAGTGGGCGAAAGGCGTCGGCACGCCGAGATAAGCAAGCACGCGGTGGAACTCCCCGGTCTGCCCGGTTCCGCTCGACAATTGCCCGGTGCTCGCCGCCGACTGGAACATGCCCAGCAGATAGGGAAAGCTGGTGTCCATCGCAGGCGTCGTCGCCACGGGGTCGAAGGAGTCGGTCCCCGGCCGGGTAGCCTGATCGACGTAAGCGTAGTACTTCCGCGGATTGACAGCATTCCGCGCCAGCAGCTTCGACGAGGAGACCGCCGGAACCATCAGCAGTTCATACTCGTTCACAAACGGCCGATAGGCCCAGTTCAGCCAGGGAAACGGCGCGGGCGGGTCGCCCTGGTAGCCGCTGGCCTGGCTCATCGGGCCGGTGGGTAGTGGCCGATTTTTGAAACGGCGCGTTCAAATAGCCAAGCGAGCTGGTGAGCCCGTTGGGGAAGTAGCCGGTTGGGGTAGTGCCGGGATTCGTGGCCCAGTTCGTCTTATTGTAGGAGTCTTGCTTCCAGAGGTTGAACTCGCCCGTTACGTTGACCGCGTTGCCCCGCTGCCGCGCCTCGAAGTGCGTGCCGGTCGGCTTGGTATTGTTGGGGTCCGAAGTGTTCGTTGCGCGGTCGACGACGCCGTTGAACGAGGTCAGGTCCACCGACATGGAATCGACGGTGCGATACGGGTTGGCCGAGTTGATCGCGCTTGCATTGCCCCCGGTCACCGGATTGTATTGCCGCGTCGGATCGGCCAACCGCTGCAGATAGATGATGCGGAAATTCGGATACGTGCCATCGTTTATTAATTTGGTAGCGTCCGCGCCGTCCGTCCCGCCTTTTTGCGAGCGCTGGAAATCAAAGGGGATGTCGATCGTTTCGCTATAGGTCTCGGTGGCCGCGCTATAAGTGACGGCCCCGTGCGGCGTGTGCTCATAGGCGGTGTAGCCGCCGACCGGTTCAGAAACGCTGAGCCGGTGCGGCGTATCGACCACGACCGTCGCCGGCACCGTCACCGGGCGGCGGTGAGCCGGCGGGCGGCGCGGGGGACGTTGTTCCGCAGAACGAGAGGATTGGCCGGCGTCAGATCGTCCGGATCGAGCGTGATGTAGCGGCCCGCGCGGCTATTGACGCTTTTGTTCTTGGAGTCCAGGCCAATTAGCGTCTGCCGCCGATTCGGGCTGGCAGTTGAGGTCTCGCCGGGGCCGACCACCACGTACCCGCCCGGCAGAACAACCGCCGGCTTGGTGTTGTTGGGGGCGGAGGCAAAGAAGCAGCGTCCGTTGGGAGTGTTGGGCAAGTCCGCAGGAGTCTGGACGTTGGCCGACGGGACGAAGTAGACCACGCGCTTGATCGCCTGGGTTGTCGGCCGTTTGGTCGGATCGGGATCGTCCGGATCGCGCAGCTCGCCGTTGGCCGGCGCTCTGCCCGCTATTAACGGATTGACGATAATCATCCGCCAGACGGGCGAGTGAACGTTGCCTGGGGGTGACTTGCGACAGATAAACGCCATTCACGGCCATGCGCTTTCCCGAAGGGTCCAAAAGCAGGTCGGTTGACTGAGACTCAAACGCCGTCCAAGGGTTGTAAAGCTCGACGAAGAGCGAGCCTTGCGGGCGGAAGTGCTGGTCGTAGTTCGGGTCCTTGTTCGGAGTAGGGGAGTGTATCGTCCCCGGATTCTTTCGCAACGGATCCGCGCCGTACTGCTTGTTGGCCGGATCGACCACTTCGTTGCTGGTGTCCTCGGTGCGGCGGTCGTGGAAGGCGAGCGTTTCGGTGATCAGCAGTTCGGGCCGTTTGCAGCCCCAAACCGTGTGTGCATCGTCGTACAATGGCTTCCAGCCCGGCTGCTTGCCCGAAGACTGGTCGCCGAAAGGATAGACGTCGTAGGAAAAGGGAATCATGATGCTGTTGTGGTCGCGATAGGCGACGACGTTGACGGCCCACTGCGCGATCAGCCGCGCCGTGTTGTCCCGCGAGCCGGTCTGGGCGTCGATGCCCGCGAGATCGGCGCTCGATCATCATGAGCACGTAGAGGTGCTTGGCATAGAGTTGCCGGGCGGAGAGCGAATCGGCCGCCAGGAGGCCGCTGCCTTCATAGAAGAACAGCTCGGCCTTCGTGCCGGACGAGGCATAAAGACCGACGGTCTCGCCGGACTCGCCCGGCTGGTCGGGTTCGACGAGAGTTCCCGTCGCCAGCGGGATACTACCGCCGGACGAACGCGCGCCGCCGCCGAAGGGCCGGTTGATGTTCATCTTCAGGCCGTGCAACACTTCCCACGGCAGCAAATCGGCCACCACGCCCCAATTGACAACTGAACTGCTCGTCGCCAGCACTATGGCAGCGGCCACCGCGTCGGCGGGGTGATGAGTTCGACCTTCGGGAAACAACTGGCTCTGGCTGCGTGCCATTTGGGACAGGAGCGGCGCAGGCAAGACGGCCGGCGCGACGGGCACACTGTAGCTATCCGTCGTCAATTCCGTCGGATGAAGCAGGAGCGTCGAAGATGAATACACGCCCGGCGTCATCGCGGTCAGCGCCAAGAGCCGCGGCGGCAGCGTGATGGCGTCCCGGTCGGAGGAACGCAAGACCCGTTCCAATTCGGCCACCGAGAAAGGGCTGTCGGGCGTGGTCTTGCCGGTTGCAGTGCGCGGCGTTGCGGCTGAGATCGATGTCGTAGGGGGCGTTCATGGTGAACCCGCCCATGGAAAGATAGAGCGGCCGGCCCGGCACGTCCAAGCCGATCGCGCCGAAGCCTTGCGTATCGGGCGGCGAGCCATAGGCGTCCTGCACCGTGCCGGCTTGCAGGTTTGCCCAATAATAATTGGTTTTGTAGGACTCGCCGTAGCCGAACCAGCGGTTCCAGTTGAGCGGTGCGTAGTAGCCGCTCGAGCCTGCCACCGTAGTCACTCCCGCGCCGGCCGTGCCGGCGCCTTCGCCGTAGCGCCCCAGGACTTCGACACCTGAAGTCGTACTGCCCAGCAGCAGCGCTTGATAGCCGTTCAAGTTGAAGGGGGGAGGCGGCGCGGCCGCGAGCGGGCTGGCGAAGGCGGGCGGCGAAGTGCTGAACAGCGGCGCCAGGTTGACTTCGGCCACGCCATAGCCCTGGCCGCGGACGAGTTGGGCCTGTTGCTGCGCCTGCGGGGTATTAGCCTGCCCGGCATATTTTGCCTGCGGTGCCGGCAGCGGCATGTCGCCCAGCGGCAAGTTGCCCGGCATGGTGATGCCCTGATAAGGCAGCGTCTCGGGTTGATAATAGTTCTGCTGGGTCTGCGCCAGGTTACCGTGAGCGTTGACGTTCAAGCGGCCGTCCAAATCGAGGCAAAGAATCGCGAACAGCGGCTTGTAGGCGCGGCCGTCGGGCGTGAAGCGGACCGGAAAGCCGAGATCGACCCACACGCTGTCGGGCGTGCCGCGGCCCATGTTGTCCACGTCCCATTTATAACCGTTTGGGTTGTTCACCGGGTCCCACGCGTTCGTCACGCCGTCCCATGTGGGATTAAAGTTGGGGTTGCTGCCGGTGAAGTTGGGATGGTCGGGCGTGCCCGATAGTACGGGGACACCCGACAGTTGTTGATTTGCCATTGGGCCAATGGGTCGATACATGAGCAGCCGCAGTTGATTGGCCGGGAGCGACTGCGGCTCTTGAACTTGCCGTTAGCCCACATCCAGTGCTGGATCAAGTCGGAGCGCTGCAGCGAGGGAATCGGCACCGTGACTCCGCCCGATGTGCCGGCCGTGGCGTACGCCAATAGCGTGTGTTGGAAATCGGGCGCGGTGTAATCGGAATTGGCGCCGCCGGCCGGATTCACGTTTAGAGGATTCCGCGGTTCGAGCGCCAGCGGCCCATAAGCGCCCTGCGCGTCCAACAGTCCTGTCTGCGGGTTGTAGCCGAATCCCGTGCCGCCGTAGGGAAAGCCATTGATGATGTACTTGTCGGGCGGCGACTTTTGCGGCATGACGTTGCCTTCAAAGGGCAGTATCTCCACTATCGTTGGTGGTTTGTACGATAGCCCAGACGGGGGCTGTACCGGCATCAGGCCGACGATCTTCGTGCTCAGGCCGGCGGCCGGGCCGGTCAACATCGTTAGCGTGCAGCCGACCACGTGTATCGCGTCGTAGCCGCGCGGATTACCGGTTGTGGGCAAGTTGAGCGCCAGCAATTGACCGCCGGCGATGCGCTGCAAATCGGGGACGATGGAACTTGAATCGTAAGCGCCGATTGTCCCACTGGTGAGGTCACCGCCGACCTCCTCTTCCATCAGGCAGTTCGACGTGATCGGACAGAATTGACTAGCGCCGCCGCGAGTGATGATGGCGACGGCAGCGTCGGCCGTCTTTGCGGGCGGGTCGAGCTGCCCCTCGATGCCTCTTACTTTGTCGGAGGTGTCGCGTTCGGAGCCGGTCATGACGACGAAGGCCACGGCCAGCATGGCGAACATGGCCAGCAAGGCCAGCACGACCAGCAAGAGCATGCCGCGACGGTTACGAGTTCTCATTGCACGATTCCTTTGCCAATTTGCCCTTGAGTGAAGCGGGGAGCGGGGAGCAGGGAGCAGGGAGCAGGGAGCGGCGAGCAAGGAGCAGGGAGTATGAAGTATGAACGTTTGCTGACCGCATCATTGTTTCCTGCCTGCTCTGTACTCATCACTCCTCGCCCCCTGCCCCCTGCTCCACGCTCCCTGCCCTAATTCTTCCACGTCACGTCGGTGTCCAAGTCGATCGTGGTCGTGTAAACGCCGACGACTTGTTGGCCCACGACCACGAGCTTGTCCGCGCCCGGCGTATACGACTTAGGCAATTGCCAGTCGGGACCGGCCAATGTCAACTCGCCGGGTTGCGTCGGATCGGAACTATCGCCGACTGCGGCGACGCGATACCATTGAATGTATCCGGGCGGAAACTGAGACGATGAGTCGGGGCTGGCGCCTCGGACCAGCGCCACCCAATCGTTCTCTCGCACCGTGATCCCGCTTTGCCCACCGTTAACCCCTATCGTGCTGTTAACCATCGTTCCCGGCGCCAATTGTATCGAGCCGCCCGCGAGCGCGACGTTGGCGCCGCCGGGAACAGTAACCGTGTCCGTAAACTTCGTGACGGGAACTGCGATCTCGGCTACCTGCCCGGCAGCCGGGTTGAGCGTCCGCGCGTAGCAGACGACCACGGAAACGGTAAACCGTGCGGGGTTTATCGTGCTCGGAGTCACCGTCGCGAACCACGTGTAATCGCCCTTGTACGAGATCTTGCCGCTAGATGCGTCCAACAAGGGAATCGGCCGGCCGGGCGGCTGGGCCGGCTTCATGTATTGCGGGTCCGTGGCGATGACATCGTCGGAGGCGCGGAAGATGCTGTCGGCCACGGCCGGCGCGTATGGCACGAGGCTACTGGCCAAGTTCAATGTTCCCAACGAAATTCGCGGTACGGACGTTCCTGCGAAACTGCCGCTTATTGAGGCCGTGCCCAGCGGATCGATCACGAACGAAGACGGCATATTCGCCGTCGGGTCGCCGGGATGCCGGCAATGGGCGGCGGGAAGCACCAGGGTTTGCTGCTGTTGTAGGTCGGCGCGTTGACGGCCTGACCGATCTTTGCATCGTACCAATTTTGGTTGTCCAACATGCGGTGGACGACGAGTTCGCGCATCGCCAAGCGTCCGCAGTTGCCCGCGCGGTCGGCCTTGATGGCCTGGAAGATGGTCACCAGCCCCACGGGCAGGAGCGACGCCAGGCCCAGAAGGCCGATGGAAACAATGCCGATCGAGGCCAGGACTTCGATCAGGCTGAGGCCGGCACGGGGGCGGCGAGCGGTGAGCTTTGAGCTATGAGCTATGAGCGATGAGCTATGAGCGATGAGCTTTGAGCTATGAGCTATGAGCTTTGAGCTATGAGCGACGCACGGAGTCGCGCGGCGCAGAGCGGCCTGATCTGCGTATATGGCGTTATTTCGTTGCTTCAACATAGCTCACATCTCCATATCTCTTCGTCGATCGTAGCTCATTGCTCAAAGCTCACTGCTCACGGCTTCTCTCACTTCCCTCCTCCGTTCGCGCTCGCTTGTCGGGCGTTGGCGCGACTGTTCGAGACGTCCGTCGAAGTAATTGAGCTGACGTTAACGGGAATCGCCGCGGGATCGGAAGTCAAGATCAGGCCAGACGCCGCGTCGATCGATATCCAAAGGCTGTTGAAGTCGTTGAGGTTCGTATTGGCAACGTTTGGATCCGTCGCCGGGTTGTCGATGACTTTCTTCCGCATGCCGACTAGGAGGTAAACGGGCGTGATTGCGGTCTGGCCGCTGGGGTTGCTCGAATTGGAAACCCAATCAAGTTTGCCGTCGGAAGCGAAGCTGATGATCACGGGCGTTGGCAGCGTCCCGCCGGTGGGCAACGGCGTTTGGATGGGCCAAGTGGCCGGTCCGCCCGGTACGGCCGGATCGAAGCCGGACCAGGTCAAGTCGATGCAGGTGGCCGCGGGAAGCTGTAGCGCACGAGCGGCGGATTTCGTCGGCCAGCGGACGATTTTGTACGGCCCGCTGACGGACGGTTGAGTGAGCCAGGCGGGCGTCTCGCCGTGGCTGATTTCGAGCCTTGCCGCGGCCGAAGTCGAGCCTACGAGCACGTTGTTTGCGACTAGCAGCGAATACCCTTGGTAGCCGATTTGGATCAGGTCTCCGGCGTGCAATGGAACCGTAAGCTGCTCCGGAACAGGTTTTGGCGACGATGCCGTCGGAGGCGAAAAGAATGTGATATTGCAATTGGCTTGGATGCTGGGTTGATTGACGACAGTCGGCTGCTGCTGATTCAAGCTCACCGTGGCATAGGAACCCTGGAAAGACCCGGAGTAGGGCGGCGGTGTTTCGACCTGGGAGAGCGTCATCGCGCAGCCGGTGTCGCTCGGCAGAGGCTCGATCATCACGCCGCAGCCACGGCCGGTGGCCATGGCCTGGTTTCGCGCAGTGCTCAGATAAAGCTGGATGACACGGGCCGCTTCGCGGACCTTGGAGTGGTCCATGAGCGGCTGCAGCCGCGGGACGAAAATCGCCGCCGCGAAGAGCACGATGGCCACCACGACCAGAAGCTCGATGAGCGTCATGCCGCGGCGAGGGCGAGGAGCCGCGCCCGGGCCGAAGGCCCAGCAGTTCGCCCAGCGAAGGGCGCAGCCCTGGTTTTGGCCGTGCAATTCCGATCCGCCCGTCGGCCCAACGGGCCAATTGTTTATCTTGACCGAGGGCAATTGTTGGGCCGTTGGCCCGACGGCACGATATGTGTGGAACCGGTTCTCCAGGGCTGCGCCCTTCGCTGGATTAACCGAAGCCCCTTCGGGGCACACATAGGCCGCACCGAGCCTGTCGATTCGTCCGGACCGCGTTCCGTCAGAGATTCGAGATTTGAGCCTTGCAATCACCATGGCGTCACTTCTGCTCCATATGGTGATTGTTGACCAGAGGGACGCCGCCGTTGGGAAGAATCGAACCTAGCGCGGGCGAGCCGTTGAACGGCGGCTGAACGGGTCGGGAACGTCTGCGTAGCGGGCTTCGCGTCGTTCGGAAGCTGTCCGTTGCCCAGTGCGATACCGTAGTCGTCAAACGAGCCGCCAGTACCGGCGACTTTCCCCAACACGCCGGCGAAAATCAGCGGGTAAAGATGATAAGCGGCAGTCGGCATCTTCACGCTGGCGTTCTGCGCGGCATAGGAGTTGGGGCCATTTTGCAAGAGCAACGGATCGGACGGATCGTGGTGGTTGGTGGCGTCAGCGATCTGGATATCCGACCAGGTCGCGCCCCGGCGCCCAGCGGAGAAAGCCGATGGGGTTGCCCCAGCCGTTGACGAAGCATTTCCAGCCGTCCTTGTCGACATCGGCTATTTCCTCGCCGCGAAACAGCGCCTTGGCCTCGGGCATGGCGGTAATGACCCAGAGATAAAGGCACTTGGCCTGCTGGTGGTCGGAAGTGGCCGCCGGCTTGTTCGCGTTGTATTTCGCGAAGTAAATCTGGCTCAGCGCCGTCCGCTGCATCACCTGTGGCGGAATTGGCGAGGCGCTGAGTTGAAGCAAATGTCACTGTGGGCAGCGGCGGGTTGGTAATGTCCGTCCAGCATTGCGGCATCTCCATTTGCATCAGACAGCGCTGGGCGATCATGCGGATGAAGGCGTTGCTTCTCAAGTCGGAGCCGCCGGAGGTGGTGAACGGCATGCGGCGAGTGCTGTACGTGGCGTAACGCTTCATCACCACGTCGTTGATCTTAGCGATGGTGGCCTTGGTGGCGTCGATCTTGCCGCGTTCGCGGGCCTTGGCCATCGCCCCCAGCGCCATCCCGGCCAGCATCACGATGATCGTGATCACGACCAGCAGTTCGACGATCGTGAAACCGCGGCGGCGGGCGCTCGTAGTACCGCCTTGAGGCGGAAAGAAGGCGAACGGCTCCGTAGGCGCGACGGGCCGGCTAAAGCCGGTACTACGAGCGCCGTCGCGGAGCGACGTTGGACGGTAACCGT
The DNA here is from genome assembly GCA_963707295.1 of uncultured Planctomycetia bacterium. Lineage (GTDB taxonomy): Bacteria > Planctomycetota > Planctomycetia > Pirellulales > Thermoguttaceae > JANXQG01. Next base: position 368,159 of record CAVPPL010000011.1, on the reverse strand, counting down.
GGGTTTCAACCCACGGACGGCGCGGCCAGCAGCGATCGGCGCCACGTAGCGACGCTTGAAGATTCAGCCGTCGCTCCGCGACGGACGGGCGATCCGGCGACCGTAACGGCGGGTTAAAACCCGCCGCTGCCGTCACGGCGTCGCTCCGCGACGAAGACATTCCGCTCGTTTTCATGGTCGTTTCTCCTCGCCCACGGGCCTCACTTCGTATCGTTGCCCACCGTCGCGGCTTGCGTGAAGTTCGTCATGTCATCGATGCCGTTGTTCTGATCGTAGTTCGTTCCAGCGGGATATAGCGGCGGGTTGCCGCCGGTGTTGCCGTAGATTCCGTCCAGCCCAGGACAGAGCAGTTGGTAGGACTGCGGATTGACGAACGTCTTGGCGATCGCCGCGGTCGAATCGTAATAGGGTAGGGCAGTCTTGAGGTTCGTCTCCTGCCAACTCCATGCCTGCTGCGCATTTTGATTTGCCGCAATCGTATAAACGGTGTCCGGGGAGCCCGACGGAACAGGCACGGCCTTGTAATAGACATATGGCATGTACGTGCCGCTGGTCATGTCCTTGCTGTTGGGCGGATAGTACTGATAGAGGTTGTAATAGACGAGGTTTGTGGTATTACCGTTGGCCAGCCCGGATTTGCTGTTGCCGCCGACGAGGATGTTTCCGGTGGGGGAAGAGTTCAGCCGATTTTTGTCGAACTCGAGAAGCGCCGGCGTACGACTTGCTCCAAAGTCAAAAGGATTGGCCGGATTGGCGCTGAAGCCGATAAAGTGCGGGATGGCAGGCGCCGCCGCAGTGGGTGCCGGCCCATCCTGCGCCCCGCCCAGCCAGAAGCAAAGTGCCGTGTCGGGCGTGAGCTTGGGAATGGGGACCGTGCCGCTTGGGTTACTGGTGGTTTTCCAATTTGCGCGGGGCCAGGCCGCCAAGCAGAATTGCTGCAGATCGAGCGTATTCTGCGCCATCCGGCGGATACTGCCCGTTGCCGATCTGCGTCCTGAAGTTCTCCAGGGCGTTCACGATCTCCGTCATGTCGGTCTTGACGACGGCCCGCTTGGCGGCTGGTTTTGGCCGCCATGACGGCCGGCAGGAGCAGGCCCACCAACATGCCGATGATCGCGATGACCACGAGCACCTCGACGAGGGTGAAGCCGGTGAAAGCCCGCGGCAGCGCTTTACAGTGCGCTTTCCAGGGCGCTTTCCATTTGAGATTTGGCATTTGAGATTTGAGATTACCAGGTTTTGGCGTCATTATTCGCTCCTTCATTTCCAGTTTTTTTCAACTTGCCCCACGGTTCACTAGCCACTCACGTACTGGCCGCCACCGCTCATCTTTCGTTTTTCTCCTCCTCCGCCCGGCAGGGCCGGGCGGAAGAGGAGAAAAACGAGGCGCGCGCGGCAGGTTCGCCAGTAGCTGCCAATCATCGCTCCACCGGGGCAAGCCCGGTGGTGGCGTCCGCACCTTCACTCTCCGCCTACCGCAGGGCCAGCTAAAGCCGGAACTCCAGGCAAAGCCCGGTGGTGGCGTCACTCCATTCTCTCTCCACTAACCACTATTCACTTCCCACTCCCCACTCCCCACCGTCACTTTCCACTGCTGAGGTTCTGGATCATGTCGATCAGCGGCATGAACAGCGCGATGACGATGAAGCCGACGATGCCGCCGAGCGATGATGATCAAGAGCGGCTCCATCAAGGCGCGTGAGGCTCTCGGTGAGCACGGCCACTTCTTCGTCGTAGGTGTCGGCCACCTTGTAAAGCATCGTGTCCAGCTCGCCCGTCTCCTCGCCCACGTCGACCATGTTGACCACCATGTCGTCGAGGATGGGCTTCCGCAGGCGGTAGGCGAGCAGGCTGGTGATGCAGCGCGGCCACCACCGCGCCGACGACCAGCACGGCCCGAAGATCCACATCGCCGAGCCGGCCTTGAGGCCGAAATCCAAGCCCGGTATGAGCTTGCACAGCGCGGTGGCGATCACGAATCCGATGGGAAAGATCATCACGCCCACCGTGCAAATGGCGGGCATGGCAGCTTTGTTCTTGAGCACGAAGGCGGCTTCCTTCATCGGCTTGGCGATCGATTCGCCCTCGCGAATCGATTCGTAGACCTTGCCGAACATGCGTCTCGAACACGGCGTTGCCCGAGGTCTCGCGGGTGATGTTCAGGGCCTCGAGGATCGGCACGCCGCTGGCCACCAGCGTGCCGAGGGTGCGCGTGGTGCGGGCGACGATGTTCTTCTCGACCAAGCTGGCCGAAGATCGGCATCTTCAGCGTGAACATGTCCCAGCCCATCCGCCCGGCGCTGAACTTGCGCATCAGCTTGATGAACAGCCAGAAGCCGATGGGGATGCCGGGAAGCAGATACCAGTAGCTTCGACCGCAAGTTCGAGATGTCGATCAGCAGCGACGGTCATGGCCGGCAGCTTCGGTGTCGAAGTCCTTGAAGATTTTCTGGAACGTGCGGCACGATCTTGATCATGATGAAGACCAAGATGCCGACGGCCACGGAGACGACGACGACCGGGTAGACCATCGCGCCTTTGACCTTGCGCTTCAGCGACTGGGCCCGTTCCTGGAACTCGGCCAGGCGCTTGAGGATGACTTCCAGGGCACCGCCCGCCTCGCCGGCCTTGATCATGTTGACGTACAGGCGGTTGAAGGCCTTGGGCGACTTGGCCATGGCCTCGGAGAGCGTGGCGCCGCCTTCGATTTCGTCGCAGACGTCGATCAGGCAGTTCTTCAGCGCGCCGCGGCTTGGACTGCTGTTCGAGGATTCTGCAGGCTGCGGAGGATCGGCAGGCCGGCGTCCTGCAGGATGGACAGCTGGCGGGTGAAGGTGGTCAGCACCTTGGAGTTGACGCCGCCGATGGCGAAGGTCTTGCCCTTGCTGGCCGGCCTTCTTCTCGGCGGCGCGCCTTGCGGGCTCTTCTTGACGGAGATCTTGGTGACGAAGTAGCCCATCTGCCGGATCGTGGCCTGGGCTTCGTCCTGGCTCGGCGGCCTCGATCACGTCCTTGATCTCCTGGCCGGTCGCGTCCATCGCCTCGAATTGAAAGGTCGGCATGGTCGAGCTCCTAGTCGCTCAGTTTTGCAGTGCTGATCGGTTGCCTAGTCGCTGTCAGCCGCTGACAGCTGATCACTGATCGAATTCGTTAAGTCACTCTCGTTATGCTTCGTGCACGGTTTCGCGGATGACTTCTTCGATCGTGGTGATGCCGTCGATAGACCTTCTCCATGCCCGGCGTCGCGCAGCGCGACCATGCCGAGTCTGCAGGGCCGCGTCGCGCAGCTCGCTCGGTCGAGGCGCCGCTGCGTTGATCATGTCGCGGAGCTGGTCGTTCATGATCATCAGCTCGAACAGGCCGCATGCGGCCCTTGTAGCCGGTGTTGTTGCAGGCGTCGCAGCCGCGGCCGCGATAGAACTTCTTGTCCAGCACGTCGTCGGGCGTCAGGTCCAGCTTGGCCAGCGTCTCGGTGCTGGGCACGGTCTCCTCGCGGCACTTGCGTGCAGATCCGCCGCACCAGCCGCTGGGCCAGCATGGCCTCGAGCGTGGCCGTGATCAAAAACGGCGGCACGCCCATGTCGCGCAGCCGCGTGATCGTGCTGGGGGCGTCGTTGGTGTGCAGCGTGCTGAACACCATGTGGCCGGTGAGCGAGGCCTGCACGGCGATCTCGGCCGTCTCCAGGTCGCGAATCTCGCCCACCAGGATCTTGTCGGGGTCCTGCCGCAGGATGGCCCGCAGGCACTGGGCGAACGTGTTGCCGATCGAGGCGTCGATCGGCACCTGCACGATGCCGTCGATGTCGTACTCGACCGGGTCTTCGGTGGTGATCAGCTTGTCCTCGATGTCGTTCAGCTCGTTCAGGGCCGCAGTAGAGCGTGGTGGTCTTGCCCGAGCCGGTCGGCCCGGTGACCAGCACGATGCCGTTGGGCTTGCGGATCACCTCGCGGAAAGCCGCTCGAGCGTCGGCCGGTCCATGCCGACCTCGTCCAGGTCGAGCATGACCACCGAGCGGTCGAGCACCCGCATGACGACGCTCTCGCCGAACATCGTGGGCAGCACGCTGACGCGCAGATCGACGGGGTGGCCGCCGACGGTCAGGTCGATGCGGCCGTCCTGCGGCATGCGGCGCTCGGCGATGTCGAGATTGGCCATGACCTTGATGCGGGTGGTGATGGCGAAGGCCAGGTGGCGCGGCGGCGGCACCATTTCGTACAGCACGCCGTCGGCCTGGATGCGGATTTTGAACTCGTTCTCGAACGGCTCGAAGTGCAAGTCGCTGGCGTGGTCCTTGATGGCCAGCAGCAGCACCATGTTCAACAGCTTGCGCACCGGGGCGCTGTCGGCCAGGGCCTCGACGCTGGTCAGGTCGATCGGCCCTTCTCCGCCGGCCTGCGGCCGCCGCGGCCAGGTCGGTCGTCGTGCTCCATGTCGGCGATCAGCGTCTCGACGCTCTCGCCGCCGGCGGCGTAGTAGCGGTCCAGCGCCTTGAGCACGTCCTTCTCGGTGGCCACGACCGCGCCGACTGTCGTAGCCCAGGAAGCTCCGCAGCTCGTCGAGGATCGAGAGCTTCTGCGGATCGCACATGGCGACCGTCAGCGTGTTGTCGCTGGAAACTGATCGGCATGATGCGGTAGAGCTGGGCCATCGGCTCGGTGACCGTGGCCAGCACGTCGGGCGGGATCGACCAGCGTCGGCCAGGCTGATCACCTGCATGCCCATCTGCTCGGCCAGCGCCTGGGCCAACTGCTCGTCGGTGATCAGGCCCATGCCGATCGGCGACCTGCCCGAACAGTTCGCCGGGCCGCTGCTGCTGCTCTTCGAGCAGCGTCTTCAGCTGGTCGTCGGTGATGAAGCCCAGGTCGACCAGGATTTGACCGATGCGTCGAATTGCCATGTTACGGTTCTCTGTTTGCGTCAACTCTGTTGCCGCTAGCTCATAGCTCGATAGCTCCGTGCTCATCGTCGCTCCATCGCTCGTCTTCGTCCTCGAACATGCCGCGTTCGGCCTTGGCGATCCGCGCGGCCAGTTCGTCCGGCATTGTTGGCGCGGATCAGCACTTCCTTCTTCTCCACGATGCCCGCTGCCACAGCTTGAACATGTGGTCGTCGAGCAGCTGCATGCCTTGCTTTGGCCCGGTCTGAATCGCCGAAGTGATGCGGAACGTCTTGTTCTCGCGAATCAGGTTGGCGATGGCCGGCGTGACGACCAGCATTTCGTAGGCCGCCACGCGGCCGCCGCCGATCTTGGGCAACAGCGTCTGCGACAACATGCCGATGATCGACGTCGACAACTGCGTGCGGATCTGCTCCTGCTGGTTGGTGGGAAAGACGTCGATGATGCGGTTGACCGTGCCCTGGGCCCCGGTGGTGTGCAGCGTGCCGAACACGATGTGGCCGGTTTCGGCCGCGGTGATGGCCGCCTCGATCGTCTCCAAGTCGCGCATTTCGCCCACCAGGATCACGTCGGGGTCTTGCCGCAACGCGCGGCGGATCGCCTCGGCGAAGCTCGGCACGTCGACGCCGATCTCCCGCTGGTTGACCGTCGACTTCTTGTGCGTGTGGTAGAACTCGATCGGGTCTTCGATCGTGATGATGTGGTGGTCGACAGTTCTCGTTGAGGTAGTCGATCATGCGGCCAGCGTGGTGCGTCTTGCCCGAGCCCGTCGGCCCGGTGACCAGGAACAGTCCGCGCGGCCGCATGATCAGGTCTTTGCAGCACCGGCGGCGTGCCAAGCTGCTCGAAGTTCAGCAGCTTGTTGGGAATCTGCCGCAGCACCATGCCCACGTTGCCCTTCTGCTTGAAGATCGAAACGCGGAACCGGGCCAGGTCGCCGAAGGCGAAGCCGAAGTCGGTGCCGCCGACCTCCTGCAACTCCTGCTGGCACCGCTCCGGCGTGATGCTCTTCATCAGCGCCACGGTGTCGTCCGGCTCGAGGACCTTGGTTTCCAGCCGCTTCAGGTGGCCGTCCAGCCGCACGACCGGCGGCTGGCCGACGGCGATGTGCAGGTCGCTGGCCTTGCGGTTAACGACCGTCTGCAGCAGTTTGTCGATTAGGACAGTGCCCATCGCCAATGGAGCCTTTGTTGCTGCGGGTCCTCTTGCCCTTGGCCCTGAGCGTTATGATTATTCGCTCGTTTGCAAAAAAAAGCCAGTTTTTTGACACTTAGTCATGCGTCGAGTGGTTATTTGCCGCTATTCGCCCGGCCGCCGGGACTATCAATCACTTTCGCGTCCGTTTTGCCACGCGGAAGACCTCTTCGAGCGTCGTGATGCCCTTGAGGACCTTATCGATGCCGTCCCAATACAAAGTCCTCATGCCTTCGCTTATGCGCACATCGACGGATCTGCTCGGTCGGGGCCTCGTTGAAGGTCAGCTCGCGGATCTTGGTCGACATGATCATCAGCTCGTAAGATTCCAAGCCGGCCGCGGTATCCATTGCCTTGGCAATTGCCGCAACCTTTGCCCTTGCGAGAAGTTGGCGCTGGCTGCATCATTTCCGGAGTAATGCCGGCTGCCTGCAACGTCGCCTCGCTGGGGGTATACGGCTGCTTGCATTTCTGGCAAACGACGCGCACCAAGCCGCTGGGCCATGATCGCGATGACGCTGCTAGCCACCAGATATGCGGGTACTCCCATGTCGATCAAACGTGTAATAGCACTGGGCGCATCGTTCGTATGTAGTGTACTGAAAACTAAGTGTCCAGTCAAAGATGCTTGAATTCCCATCTGCGCCGTCTCCAGGTCGCGCATCTCGCCGACCAGGATCACGTTCGGCGCCTGACGCAACATGGCCCGAATCACCCGGGCAAAATCCAGCCCGATGTCGTGCCGAATCTCCACCTGGTTCACCCCCGGCAGGTAGTATTCGACCGGATCTTCGGCCGTGATGATCTTCCGGTCGGGCGTGTTCAGCTCATTCAGCGCGGCATAAAGAGACGTGGTCTTGCCGGAACCAGTCGGCCCGGTCACCAGGATATCCCGTTGGGCCGGCTGATCAGGTTTTTGAACTTCAGATAGTCGTCCTCGGCAAAGCCCAACTGCCGCAGCCCGACCGTGATGTTGTCCTTGTCCAGAATCCGCATGACGACCGACTGGCCGTGGCTGGACGGGATGATGCTTACCCGCAGGTCGAGTTCCTTCTCGCCGACGGTCACCTTGATTCGCCCGTCCTGGGTGCGGCGCCGTTCGGCAATGTCGAGCTTGGCGAGGATCTTGATGCGGGACAGGATCGCCCCCAGCAACCGGCGGGGTGGGCTGTCCCGCTCGATCAACACGCCGTCGATCCGGTAGCGGACGCGAATGCGATCCTCGAACGGCTCGATGTGGATATCCGACGCCCGCAACTGCACCGCTTCGGTGATGATCAATTGCACCAGGCGGACGATCGGGGCGCTCGCTTCGTCGACCGACTTCGTCGCCCTTGCGGCCTTCGTCCACCGTCTCGGTGAAGTCGATCGCCGTATCGGTGAACTCTTGAGCATCGAGTCGGCGCTTTCGCCGACCGTTTGGCCGTAATGACGGTTGATCGCCTCCAGAATCGCCTCGCGGGGGGCCAGGCGATAGATCGATCTGCCGGTTGAGAATGAACCGCAGCTTGTCGACCGTGTCGAGATCCATCGGGTCGCTGACGAACGACCGTCAAGCGGCCGTCCGACTCCGACAAGCGGCAAAACGGCGTTTTCCCGGGCGACCGATTCGGGCACCAGTTCGACGACCGACGGCGGAATGGTGACTTCGCCCAGGTTGACGTAGTTCAGGCCGTGCTGCTCGGCCATCGCCCGCATCACCTCCTCGCCGGTGGCGTAGCCCAGGCGGACCAAGGCGTCGGGCAGTTTGGTGCCCGTTTCCTTGGCCATCTGGCCGGCTTCTTGAATCTGGTCCGGACTGACGACCCCGCGACGGACCAGTATCTCGGTAAAATCAGCTCTTTTCTTCGCCATGTGCGGACTCGATATGGCCGTAGGAGGGGTATGGACAGCGGGGCGAGAGTCCCACCTATTCTCTCTCGCCTTGCCGAAGCGACGTGCCTCTGAAGAATCTCTGGATTAGCGGAAACCGAGCGGCATACGCAACAACTGGCCGGCCGCGAAACGAGCGCACTTCTCGGAATCCCACACTTCTAAGCTAACGAACGGGTTTGGCAATGTCAACTAACAGGCTTTACGGAGACTGCACCGATTTTCGTGTCAGCGAAAATGGGACAGTCCCCTTTGAACGTGCAGCGGTGGCATTCGGCCGGGGCCTTTCCATGCCGCCCGCTCTGGATACAATGCGTGGTTTCGGCAGCCGCAGCCCACCGCCGTATCGGTTCATCGACGAGTTAAGAGCTATGGAATCTCCCCGTATTCAGCGTGCCTTGATCAGCGTCAGCGACAAGCAAGGACTGGCCGACTTCGCCCGCGGGCTGGTCCGCGGCCGGCGTGGAAATCCTCAGCACCGGCGGCACCCGCAAACACTTGGAAAGCGAGGGCATTGCGGTCCGCGACGTGGCCGACTATACCGGTTTTCCCGAGATGATGCATGGGCGGCTCAAAACGCTCCACCCCAAGGTCCACGGCGGCATCCTCTGCCGCCACGACAACCCGGAGGACATGAAGTCGCTAGCCGAGCACGGCATCCTCACGATCGAGTTGGTCGTGGTCAACCTCTATCCCTTCGAGGCAACTGTCCGCAAGCCGGGCGTGACACTCGACGAGGCGATCGAGCAGATCGATATCGGCGGGCCGACGATGGTCCGCGCGGCGGCCAAGAACCACGCCTTTACGACGATCGCCACCGACGCAGCGGCAATACGCTGAAATCCTGGCACAGGTCCAAGCCGGATGGCCGCACCACATTGGAGCTGCGGCGGAAGCTGGCCGGCGAGGCCTTCGCACACACGGCCCTTTACGATCGGGCGATCGCCGACTTCTTCGCCGGCGTGACCGCGGAAGGGCCGCTTCCCCGGCACATTGCACCTGGGCTTTCAGCGGCAGCAGGTGCTCCGCTATGGCGAGAACCCGCACCAGCAGGCGGCGCTCTATGCGGCGGCCACGCAGAACGGAGCGAGCGTCGTCGCCGCGCGGCAACTCAACGGCAAGGAGCTTTCCTACAACAATCTGCTGGACCTGGATAGCGCGCTGGCGATGGTACGCGATTTCAGCGATCCGGCCGCCGTCGTGATCAAGCACAATAATCCTTGCGGCGCCGCCGAGGCGAGCACGTTGGCCATTGCCCTCGCCAAAGCGATGGCCGGCGATCCGCTGAGCGCCTTCGGCTCCGTGTTGGGACTGAATCGCACGGTCGATGCGGCCACGGCCCAGTTGCTCACGGAGCCGGGCCTGTTCATCGAGGCGATCGTCGCCCCGGATTTCGAGGCCGAGACGCTTCACATCCTAACCACGGTGCCCAAGTGGAAGGCCAATGTCCGGCTGATGGCGGTCGGCCCTATCGTGCCACCGACTGCCCATTGGGCCTATCGGCCGATCGAAGGCGGCCTGCTCGTGCAAGACGCCGACGCCCTGCCCGACCCCGAGAACGAATGGAATGTTGTCACCGAATGCCAGCCCACTCCGGCCCAGATGGCCGATCTTCGTTTCGCCTGGGCGATGGTGCGGCACGTGAAGTCCAACGCCATTGTTTTGGCCAAAGACCGCATGTTGCTCGGAGCGGGCGCCGGGCAGATGAGCCGCGTCGACTCCGTGGAGATTTCCATTAAGAAGGCTGGCGACCGCGTCCGCGGCTCGGTCATGGCTTCGGACGCGTTCTTTCCTTTTCCCGACTCGATCGAGGCCTCGGCGGCGGTGGGTGTCTCGGCCGTCATCCAGCCCGGCGGCTCCCGCAACGACCCCGACGTAATCGCCGCCTGCAATCGCCACGGCGTGCCGATGATTTTTACGGGGAGGCGGCACTTTAAGCATTAGAGAGCATCCTTTCATTTCTCGCAGGACCACAGACAATGTTCTGGCAACTGGATGAGCCCGACTACGATAGTGACTATCGACACACTTTCATCAATGGGAAATTAGAGCACCCGTTCCGCCTTCCCGGTGTTCGTTGCGAACTGTGTGGCCAAGCCTGGGGAGGTTCGCGAGTCCTGCCAGTCGCCTTGCCGGACGAACTGAGGAATCGCAAGGAGTTCGTCGAGAGACGGTCGGTTTCCGGAGAGGAACAGCGGAGGCTGCAAACGGAAGTTGCAACTGCGCTCCAGTCGCATGGACACTCGATCAATGACTTGCAGCCCAGCGACAGGTTCCAACCTTGTTTTCTAAGTGTTCCGTCCAAACCTCAGGCGGATTTTCTCTGGGCCTGGCTTGGGAGCGTCGTTGTGTCCGAGCGAATTCGCGCGGCACTCGAAGCTATTGGCTGCGATGGCGTGCATTTCTGTCCAGTGACGATTCGAAAAGTTGGGAAACGCAAAGCAACGTCGCGACCTCGAATACCTGTAAGTGGTGAGCCGGAAGATATGTTTGACGACACGCGCCTCGGCGAGCCCGCTGAAGACTCGCTTCGCTATTATGAGATGATTGTGTCATCCAAGTCTAAGCAGCCGCCCGGGGCGGAAATCACGTCGCGCTGCGATCTCTGTGGACGCGAAGAATACGAACGCCGAATACTAACCATGCGATCCGACATGTGGCTCGGTGCCAATGTTTTCTTCTTAGCTACCACGTTGTGGATCGTGATTACGGACGAGGTTAAGCGCCGCTTGCAAGAGATTAAGGCAACGAACGTGGCTTTTCGGCGTCTCTAGCAGTTTGGGGAGTTATAATGGAATAATACGGCAATAACTTTGGAGTCACCGAATGCCCTCGCGCTTCCCTGGCATGGACCCTTATCTGGAATCGCCCGACATTTGGCCGGACTTCCACCACGCCTTTGCTTCCGAGATAAGTGCGGAACTGAACGGAACGCTGCCGGAACCGTATTATGCCCGTTTGCGTAGTCGGCCGGAAATCGGCATCTTGGAGGAAAAACCGCGGTTGCGCCGAGATGACGAACCACTTCGGCACCTCTTCGTGGAATTACGTGACTCGAGCCGCGGGCACACGATGGTGACGCTGGTTGAAATCGTTAGCCCCTGGAACAAATTCCACGGCGACGACCGTTTGGCATACGAGAGGAAACAGCATGACGTCCTCGATAGCGAAAGCTCGCTCATCGAAATTGATCTCCTGCGGTGCGGAGTCTCGCCGATTGCCGCCGCGGCGCTAAGGGCGTCCGCGGCAAAACGCCAACCGCCGTCGGAGTATCTGGTAACTATCAATCGGGCTTGGCAACGCCATGCGAACGGATACGATGTCTTTCCTATCCGACTTGAGGAGCGGCTGCCGTGCATTCCCGTACCGCTGCGCGAGGGCGAGGTGGAAATCGCGTTTGACCTTCAGCAAGTATTTCAGAAGACGTATGACGGTGGACCGTACGCACGAGGCGCGGTCGATTATGAATCGCCGCCGGAACCGCCAATTCGCGACGACCGCCTCGCGTGGCTGAATGCCTGCCTGCAGGGATGGCGGCAGGCAGCGATTTGAGTACAATAATGAGCTACAACTTTTCGGAGCAAAGGCCATGCTCGACTACGACACGATAGTTTCGGAAGCGATGCAACTTCCTGTTTCGGACCAGTTACGCTTGATCGATCAACTAGCAGCTTCCGTGCCGGATGACCAACCGCCAACGCTTTCGGAGGAATGGCAGGAAGAGATCGCGCGATGCGCGGAAGAAATCGACTCCGGTGCTGTGACTACGGAGTCCTGGGACTCGATTCGCACCAGACTTTTTCGCAAGTACGGAGTCGAAGGTGCGAGTTGATTTTCATCCCGCGGCGACTGCCGAACTCGAACGCTCGCTTGACCGGTACGCTGCGCAAAGCCCGGAGTCAGCACGACGGCTTGCCATCCAGATCGATGCGGCACTCAAGGAAATCGCAAGCGAGCCGGCAAGATTTCCGCACATCGACGCTCGTCACCAGGCATGTAGCGTTAGCCGCTTCCCTTTTCAACTCGTTTTGCATAACGATGGAAACCGAACTCGCATAATCGCGGTTGCGCACGCGAAACGCCGCCCCAATTATTGGCGCACGCGCACCTATGCAAACACTACGCGGAGTTGCTGATGCAGCCAACCATTCTCGAACAGATCGTTGCCGACAAGCTTTGCGAGATTGCCGCGGCCAAATCGCGCGTGCCGGTTGAGCAATTGCGCGAAGCACTTGCCCCCGCTCCGCCGCCGCGAGACTTCTTCGCCGCGCTCGATGGACAAGGGACGATCCGCCTCATCGCCGAAGTGAAAAAAGCCAGCCCGTCCAAAGGCGTGATCCGCGAGGATTTCCACCCTGTCGATATTGCGAAAACCTACCAAGCTCATGGAGCGGCGTGCATCAGCGTGCTGACCGACGGGCCGCATTTTCAGGGCAGCCTTGATTACCTGCGGCAGATCCGCGCGGCGGTCGATCTGCCGGTGCTGCGGAAAGATTTTATTATCGACTCATACCAAGTGATCGAAGCGCGAGCGGCCGGGGCGGATGCCGTGCTCTTGATCGCCGAATGTCTCGACGACCGCCAGCTCCGCACGCTGCACGACGAGATCGTGGCGCTGGGCATGACGCCATTGGTCGAACTCTACGAGCCGGCCAATCTGCCGCGGGTGCTCGCCATCGGCGCGCGGCTCGTCGGCATCAACAACCGCGACCTGCGGACTTTTGAGGTCGATCTGGAGCACACGATCCGCATGCGCCGAGAAATCCCGCCCGACCGCCGCGTGGTGGGCGAGAGCGGCATCCGCACCCGCGCCGCCGTGGAACTCCTCCAGAATGCCGGCGTCGATGCCATGCTTGTGGGCGAAACGCTCATGGCCCGGCCCGACATCGGCGCGGCGGTGGACGAGTTGCTAGGCGCATAATCAAAGCCCGACGCGCAATTGAGCGGATGGGCGTTCACACTCGCTTGCGCGTTGGGCTTCGATGAGCGCCTTATTCCGCGCTGCCAGCTTCTTACCGCCTGGTCTTCTTTGGCTTACTCTGGGCCTCGTGGCAGCGCTTGCAGCGTTTCACCTGGTTATTGAGTTTGGCGCCGCACTTCGGACAGCGGCGCGTCTTAAGTTGCATGACGAACTTCGTGCGGGGCGCGTATTCACGTTCGCGGTTCCTCTCGATTCCTGCATCCAAATGTTTGAAACATACCACTTTACGCGAAATCGCCCGTCGCGCCAAGGCCACGGCAAATCCTCCGCCGGCCGTTTGGGTTATATCTTGCGACGTTGATACCGAAGTGCCGACACTCGTGATCGTCTTTGGCATTTTGATGCTGCTGGCGAAGCTGCTGCCCATCCCTGTGCCGAAGTGGATCATCGAGTTGGGCGCGAAGTTGAACGTGAAGGAACCGTCGCGAGCAAGAATCTGCGAAGCGTGAATATCAGAAGCAACATCTTTGCGTTTCGCCATGCTTCTTCTGGGGAATCGCCCTTCAATCAAACTGCCCCCTCAACTTGGGGCCAGGCCACTTGACACAAAGGCAAACATCGGTCACTATGTTAGTTTATTCTGGGTGCTGTTTTCGGACAGGTTTCTGGGGTGTCCGGCACCAGGCGGCGCCCTCGCCCAGATCACTCTTGCGAGCGTCCATCCGCCGCCATGATCGCGAGGGAGATTTTTCAGGCGACCTAACGCAGAAAGGCCCCTACCATGCCGCTGGCCAAAAATGAAATTGTCGCCCACTTCACACACCGTTTCGGCGCGGCGCCTGCCTTCGTCGTGCGGGCACCGGGCCGCGTCAACCTGATCGGTGAGCATACCGACTACAACGACGGCTTCGTCCTGCCGCTGGCGATCGACCGCGCGGCCTGGATTGCCCTGCGGCCGCGGAACGACTCCCGCGTACACGTTTACTCAATCGACTACAACGAGGCCCGTGAATTCGACTTGAGCGACCTGAAGCATGAAAAGGCCGGCTGGATCGAATACGTCAAGGGCGTCGCCTGGTGCTTGCAGGATGCGGGAATGAAGCTGAAAGGCTGGGAAGGCGTGCTGGCCGGCGACGTGCCGCTGGGCGCCGGGCTCTCGTCATCTGCCGCGGTGGAAATGGCCACCGCACGGGCGTTCGCCGCCGTGAGCGGGTTCGAATGGGATGCGGTCGCGCAAGCCAAATTGGGCCAGCGTGCGGAAAACAAGTGGATCGGTGTGAACTGCGGCATCATGGACCAGTTGATTTCCTCCACCGGCCGCGCCGGGCATGCCATGCTCATCGACTGCCGCTCGCTGGAACTCCAGCCGGCGCCACTGCCCGAAGGCGTCGCGGTGGTCGTATTGGATACCTCGACACGGCGCGGGCTGGTCGATTCGGCGTACAACGAGCGGCGGTCGCAGTGCGAGGCGGCGGCGAAGGCATTCGCAGTAAAGGCGTTGCGCGACGTGACGCTGGCATCGCTTGCCGCTTCGGACGGCAAGCTGGACTCCGCTACGCATCGCCGCGCGAGGCACGTGATTACCGAAAACGATCGCACCGTCCGGGCGGTGGAAGCCATGCGCCGCGGCGACATTGGCTGTCTGGGCCGCCTGATGAACGAGAGCCACGCAAGCCTCCGCGACGACTATGAAGTCTCCAGTGATGCGCTGGATGCGATGGTAGAGGCGGCCCAAGCCCACAAGGGTTGCTACGGCGCTCGTATGACCGGCGCCGGCTTTGGCGGCTGCGCGGTGGCGATTGTGAAGGCCGACGCGGCCGACGATTTTGTGGCGGCGACTTCCGCCGCGTACAAGGCCCGCACGGGACACGACCCGGCCGTCTATGTCTGCCGCGCGACGGATGGAGCGGCGGTGGTGTAATACCTCGTTCCCACGCTCCGCGTGGGAACGCACTTGATGGCCGCTCCGCGGCCCCGTTTTGGCTTCGATTGCGAATGGACACGGAGCGTCCGTCAAGCATGTTACCACGCGGAGCAGGAGAACTGCAAAGTCGAATTGGCAAGCAATCGTAGGGTGGGACAAGCGAGTATAAACGATGCCGGCCCACCAAATTTGGACCACGGTCATATTGGTGGGCCGGCGGTCGCTTGGGCTCCCTGGTCCCACCCTACGGCTTTGCAGCCCTCCTTCGACGCGGAGCCTGGTAACAAGGACTATGGCGATTAAGCAGTTCCTGCAAAACCTGTTCGAGCGCGTCGGGCTGGCCGAGATGCCGATGTCGCCGCCGAACGTTGCGGACATTGCACCGGCCGAAGCGAGGCAACTCGAGCCGATTCTTCTGCGGCTGGCTGCTTGGGGCGTAAGGCAAGTGCGGCTGGTTGTCGGCGACGAGACCGACGCGGGCGAACTTATGCAGGCGGCCCGGAGGGCAGTAGAGTTAGGCATGGAAGTCGGCATTCGTGGCCTGGCAAGCGACCTGGTCGCGTGTAATTTGATTTCCGGCCTCGCCGCCGCCAGTGTGCGCGAAGTAGAACTTCCTTTGCTCTCCGCCGTGGCGGAGGTTCACGATGCCCTGGCCGGCATGGGCGACTACCGTTGCGTGCTGAAAGCGTGGGACGCTCTGTCGGCCGGAAAGCTGACGGCGACGTCCCAACTTGCGCCTGACGCCGTCTACGTGGAAAACGATCGCCCGAACGATGGAACTTCTGGACGATCGCGGCATGCGTTCGGTCCGCGTCTGGGCGATTGCCTGCCGCGACGACGAGCCGGCGAGTTGGGCGCTTTCGGCCTCGGAATTGGTCGAAGCGGCCAAATGGATCGAAGCCTGCGCACTGCGCGAGATGCACGTCGCCTGGTATCCGCCGCTGAAGTTCGATCCATCTCGGACGCTTGCCCAACAGGTCCGCCACGGCCCACGGGCGGTGCGGGATGCCGTGAGAATCGAGGCAGACGGGAGCATCATTCCACCGATCGGCCTCTCGGCAGTCGGCGGCAACGTGGCGCAGAACGACTGGAAATTGATCGCCCGCAGCGAAGTCATTCGTGCCTGGAAGCGCCGCCGCGATGCGGCCGCGCGGTGTGAACAATGCCCAGGTCTGGCGGCATGCGAAGGCGGGTGTTTGCGGGATGAGGGCAACTGGACGGATAATCGGAATTCCTCTTGACTGTATAGCGATTTGCAATACAATTGAAGTAAAGGAGCCGTTATCATGGGATCGACTCGCGCTCGCAAGAAGTCCGCTCCGGCGAAGACTGCCAGCACATTGATGGTTCGCTTGGACCCGCAGAGCAAGCGATGCTTGGCGGAAGCGGCAAGTCTTCGGCAGATCAGTGTCAGCGACTATGTCCGCACTATCACCGTTCCGCAGGCAAGACGGGAGATTGCTGCTGCTCGCGAACAGGTGATCGCCTTGAGTCCAGAGGAGCAACTCGCCTTTTGGAATGCCCTGAATGAAACGCCCGTGCTAACCAAGAACCAACGGCGACTTGGCGCGATCATGCGGGGCGAGGCGTGAAGCAGATCGAACTCCCGCCGGGAATGCGCATTGAGCGGCTTGGCCGTCAGCATTCCCGCGGCGCGTTTCGTTGCGGCGAGCCTCGAGTCGATGACTGGTTGGCTACCAAGGCGTTGCAGCACCAGCAGAAGAATCTTTCCGTAACAAAGGTGCTCCTGGATTCCGACCGCCAGATTGCCGGCTACTATACGCTTGCGACAAGTCAAATTGATTTTGGCGACCTGCCGCCCGAGGTGCGCAAGTCTATGCCTCGACGGGCGCTGCCGGTTGCTATCCTGGCTTGGTTCGGAGTTGCCGAGGATCATCAAGGCAAGGGCTTGGGCACCCGGCTTTTTGCAATCGCATTGCGCGATTGTTGGCAAGCCGGCAAAACCTTCGCATTCGTCGCGATCATCATTGATTGCTTGAGCGATTCGGCCAAGAGGTTTTACCAGCAATGGGATTTCGCCGAACTCCCGGGAAATCCACAGCGACTCTACTTGACGGCAACAAGCCTAGAAGCGCTGATGGAAGTTGACAAGAATGAGAACAGCCGCAAGTAAGTTGGAGACGGACTATTCTGTAGTCTCAATTCTCCTGTCATTCTCGCGGCGTGCCAGTCATTTCGTCCGTTCCGTCCGCACAAACTCGATCATGTAGTTGTCCTTGAGAAATTTCTCTTCGCGCTTCCAGCTTGAATCCGGCCGCCTCGATCTCGCCGGTCACGACTTCCTGCCCCGCGCGGACGTGCTTCATTAGCCAGTCGGGCGTTTTGCCTTTCTCGCGGCGATAGTTGACGACGATCAGCCGGCCGCCGCTTTTCAACGCGCCGCGGAGCGAAGCAAGCGTCTTTTGCGGGAACTCGAAATGATGATAGACGTCGCAGAGGAAGATGAGATCGACCGAGTCGGGCGGCAGGCCGCTGGAGTCGGTCTTGGCAAGCAAGGTTTTGACGTTCTTTATGCCGTCCTCCTTGCAGGTCGCCTCGATGTGCTTCAGGAAGTTCTCGGCGATGTCGGTCGCGTAGACCGTCCCGCCCGGCACGACTTCGGCGGCGAAGAGGCGGGTGAACAGGCCCGAGCCCGCACCCACGTCGGCTACGTTCATGCCCGGTTTGAGGCAGCAGGCGGCGACAATTTCCTTGCGGGCCCTGAAAGCCTCGCGGCCCTCGGACTCAGAGCTTTCGGCGTACTTTTTCGCGTTGGGGTTTTTCTCGTACTCTTTGTTGATCCCAGGGTGGACGCTCTTTTCTTGAGCGAAGGTCGCGGCCTGGGAAAGCAGGAGGAGACAGGCGCAAGCAACTAATTGGAGAGGCATTCTCAAGATTCTCGTTCGCATGGTGATAATCCAAGGGCGACGTTGTTTCGGCTCGGAACGTTATTATTGACAGCCAGCGATCAAGAAGCAAGAATGCAACCAAAGTTTCGAGGCAGCTTTATCATGCGAGAAGCGATCAAAGTCAGTTGGGTCTTGGTGCTGAGCGCCGGATTCCTTGTGGCTTGTTTTTCCTGGGTAAACGACAGACCGGACAGTTTGACATGGGCCTGCCGTTTCGGCGGACCGGCAGCGGCGCTACTCGGGTTCGGCGCCTTTCTAAAAATGCACTATCGCGCCGATCTCGTGCATGACTATCTGCGAGACGTGGCTCCATGGTATTTCAATCGCGGTGGATTCTGCTTTGCATTTGCCGTGCAGGCGGTCGATGGAGTTGCCTATTTGGCGATGTACTTTCAGAACCAGCGCGACCGACCTTGCGTTGGCCGTGTGGCACTGCGACAGGCAGAAGGCTTCTTCCTGCGTGGCGCACCGATCGAGGCGATTACTTTCAAAATTGAGTGCGAGCCGGCCGCGTTCGGTATCGCACGCATCGAATTGCCGATTCCCATAAAAATGCAAGGGAAGCGGGAGTCCTTTGACGTTGGCGCTTTGGTTCAATTTCCCGGCGGAAAGGGCAGGCAGCTTCGCTTTCGTGATGGAATTGTTATCCGTACCAATGCGAACTTCAACGATTCGTTTGGCACGGCGCTTGCAATCGCCGGCATGCTCGGCGGCCATATCGCTATCCATTCGTCTCCGTCCATTAAGATTGCCCTTCCAAGCGGCGTTGCCGAGGATTTGGGAGGCGAGCCTATTATAGAAGTGCGAACCCTATGGCGTCTCGCCGAACCTCCGCTGCAGAAGATCGGCCGAGAAGGAGTGTTCGTAGAGTGGTCTGACGCCCCATCCTGAAATTAACCCGTTTCCTCCGTGCCCATCTTCAGTAAATCGGTGTCATATTCCTTCTCCAACTCGTGGACCTTTTCCGCCAGGTCGTTGTCGTTTTCGATCACGCTGGAGATTTGCAGTTCCCAATCCGTGCTCGCGCTGCGGAGCGAGTCGAGCTTTAAGGGCAGTTGGAGAATCTTGGCCAGCCGCCGCGTGACCGCCTCGATGCAAAGCGGGTTGGCCCCTTGCAGATAGCCGGGGATCTCGGCGATCAGGGAGGCCATCTTCAGGCCCGCCGCCGGAGCAAGCGACATAAGGAAACTCGTGAACGAGCCCGGCCCTTCGTAGTCGCTGCGGCGGACGCCGTATGGCTCCATCTCGGCCAACGTCTCCTCGTCGCTGCAAGTAATGAACAGCCGCGGCTCGCGGGTATGCGGCACCGAGCCGCCGAAGGAGCCGATGAACAGGATTCGCTTCACCCCGGCGCGCTTCGCCAGCCGCAGTACGCAATCGCCGAACGCCCGCCAGTGCATGTTCGGCTCCTTGCCGACGAAAAGCAGCAGCCGCGCCGGTTCGTGGCAATAGAAGACGCTGGTGGGCATGGCAATTCGCTTGAACAATCCGCCTTCGACTTCGACGAAAGGCCGGAACAGCGCCGCCACTTCCATCGGGCCGGGAAAGTTCATGATGTAAAACGGCTCCGGGTCGATCTCCGCCACCGGGCGGGCGCTGAGCAAGTCGATCAGCCGCTCTACCGTGCCCGTCGATACGCTGCCGCCGTCCATCCAGCCGTTGAACGACAACAAGAGCGTCGCGTCTTCCAAGGTGGGGCAGTTGCCCAATCGCAAGTAATCTTCTTTGCCGTGCGCCATGAATGTCTCTGTCCCAAAATGATGCGGGAGCGTCCATCGCAATTGTACCGCATCCGGTCGGCTGGTCCAGATGGAATCGCCAGAGGGGTGTCATCGCGGGTGGCACGCTCTGAGCTTCAAGCGAAGGGCGTGATTGCGGCCGCCACGCCCTTCGCTATAAGCTCAGGACGTGCCACCCTGTACCCGAAAGACCGTACAGTTGCTTCCCGACCGAACGGACACTATGATAGCCTGAATCGCTGCCGGGCAGTGTCCCGCGAGCATTCCTTCCTGGCCAACATTTGGGAGCACGTCATCATGCTGGAACTCATCGATCTCGACCTGGCGGTTTCCGAGGAAGACTACGAACAACAGTTCCCGCCGTTGGCGCGCGAATTGGGCGAGCTGCAGCGGAAGGCCCGCGCCGCGGGGCTGCCGGTGATCATCGTGTTCGGCGGCTGGGACGCTTCCGGCAAGGGGACGGCGATCAACCGCATTTGCCAGGCGCTCGATCCCCGCGGCTTCAAGGTGCATGCGATCCAGCCGCCCGACAAGACGGAGCGTTTTCATCCCTGGATGTGGCGCTTCTGGAACAAGCTGCCGGCGGCCGGCGACTGGGCGATCTTCGACCGCTCCTGGTATCGCCGCGTGCTGGAGGAACATATCGAAGGCTCGGTCGACAGCGCCGCGGCCGCCCAGGCATTGAACGACGCCCGGAATTTTGAGCGGGAACTTGCCCAGAGCGGCGCGGTGATCGTCAAGTTCTGGATGCAAATCAGCAAGCAAGAACAAAAGCGGCGATTCAAGAAGCTGCTGGCCGACAAGGCGACGGCCTGGCGAGTCGGCCGCGAAGGGCGGCGGCAACACAATCGTTACGACGAGTGGACAAAGGCCGTCGAGGAGATGATCGCCCAGACCGACACGGCCGAGGCGCCCTGGACGATCGTCGAGGCTACGCAACGGCGCTTTGCGCGGCTGAGCGTGTTTCGCACGTTGGTCAAGGCGCTGGGAGATGCGCTCGGTAGTGTGGGACAAGATCGCGCAGCGCCTGGCTCCCCTCGCCCTCTGGGAGAGGGGCCGGGGGTGAGGGCGGATGGCGCGATGAGCCAACAACTTGCGAGAGCCGGCCAATCCATCTCCGAAACTTCCGCCGCTACGGTCCTCGATCGCGTCGATCCCACGCTTTCTTTGGATCGAGAAACCTATGACGCCGAGCTCGACAAGCTCGAGAAACGGTTGTTGACGGCCGAACATGAGTTGTATCTGGCCCGGATTCCGGCCGTGATCTGCTATGAAGGCTGGGACGCCGGCGGCAAGGGCGGGAACATTCGCCGCCTCACGCAGCGTCTCGACCCGCGGGGCTACGAGGTCGTGCCGATCGCCGCGCCCACCGCCGAAGAAAAGTCCCATCATTATCTCTGGCGTTTCTGGCGGCACGTGCCCAAGGCCGGGCATATCGCTATCTTTGACCGTACCTGGTACGGCCGCGTGCTGGTCGAACGAGTTGAGCGGTTCTGCTGCGAAATCGAGTGGAAACGGGCGTACGATGAGATCAACGATTTCGAGCGGCAGTTGACGGACTTTGGCACGGTGGTCGTCAAGTTCTGGGTGCAGATCGACGCCGACGAACAACTCCGCCGCTTCAAGGAGCGGCAGGATACGCCCTACAAGCAGTGGAAGATCACCGACGAAGATTGGCGGAACCGCGAGAAGCGGCCGAAGTACGAGCCGGCCGTGGCCGAGATGCTCCGCCGCACGAGCACGCCGCACGCCCCCTGGACGATTCTGGAAGCCAATTGCAAGTACTACGCGCGAATCAAGGCGCTGCGGACTGTTGCCGAGGCGCTGGAAGCGCGCTGGAACTTTGAAACGACGCCAAATCGTGTAGAGTTTCGCACCTCTTGCTCGAACACGGTTTGACGAAATGTCGTTAGCGAACTTATAATTCAGCGTAGCGGCAATGGTACGTAACCTCTGTGTCAAATCAGCCAGGAGGTAAGGCGTGTTGAAAGAAGCCGAAATGGGACGAGTCATCGCGGAAATCGTGGTTGCCAATAATCGCGACGTTGTCGCGCTTGGACGCGCTGACAAGGCTGTTGACCGCGTCAAGCATGTCACGATCAAGGGAATTGTTGACAGCGGCGCGGTACGGCTCGTCCTGCCGCAGCGAGTTGTGGATGAACTGGGCCTGGCATCCGACGGCGAAATGACAGTCCGGTTTGCCGACAATCGCCGCGAGAAACGGCAGATCGTCAACAACGTCTGGGTTCAGTTGCTCGGCCGCCATTCAGTCTTTACGGCGGTAGTCGAACCGGCCCGGGATGACGCCCTGATCGGAGCTATAGTCCTGGAGGAACTGGATTTACTGGTGGATTGCGGGACCCAATCTCTCTATCCCCGCGAGCCTGACTCGATCTTGACGGAGATCGAGTGACCTCTCGCCCACTCGGCCACACCCCGCCAAATCGGCTGGCTACGGCTGCGCAATGTCACTAGCTTTTTAATGGCTTGTCTTCCTCCCCGCGGCGAACTACACTGAACGCCATCCCGCCAACCAATCTCACCAACATTTCCACGAAAGGAATGCCATGCGCGCGAAGTTCTGTCCCCTGTTGATCTCCTCAATTCTGCTGTTGTCCATTCCGGCCGCCCGAGTCTTGGCCGACGACGAGCCGGCCTCCACCTTGCCGAACGTCAACACGTTGACCGACCAAGAAAAGGCCGACGGCTGGAAGCTGCTCTTCGACGGCAAGACGACCGACGGCTGGCGGAACTTCAAGAAGAAAACGATCTCCGACGGCTGGAAAGTGGTCGACGGCGCCCTTTGCCGCATGGACAAGACCGCCGGCGATATCATCACCGACGGCGAATACGATAACTTCGTTTTGGAACTGGACTACAAGGTGCCCGAACACGCCAATAGCGGCATCATGACGCGCGTCTCGGAGGACGGCCGTACGACCTGGGCGACCGGCATCGAGTATCAAATCCTCGACAACACCGATCCCAAAGCCGACCCGCAAAAGGCCGGCTGGGCCTACGCGCTCTACAAGCCGGAAATCGACCCTAAAACCGGCAAGCCGCTGGACGCCACCAAGCCGATCGGGCATTGGAACCACGTCAAGATCGTCTACGACGGCAATCACGTCGAGCACTGGATGAACGGCGTGAAGTATTGCGAGTTCGAACTCGGCAGCGACGACTTCAAGAGCCGCGTGGCGGCGAGCAAGTTCGGCCGCATGCCCCGGTTCGCCAAGAACAAGACGGGCCATATCGCCCTGCAAGGCGACCACGGCAACGTCTGCTTCGCGAACATCAAAATCAAGCCGCTGCCGGCGAAGTGATGCTCGCGCTGGAGTCCCGGCTTTAGCCGGCATGGCCGCCGATTACCGGAACGCGTTCTTCAGATTGCTCAGATCGCGTTCTGCGCTATTGACGGCATGTGTCGCGTCGTTGCCAAGTTGTGCTGCGTCGTTCGCCGTCTGCTGGGCCTCGGCCTGCACCTGCCGGGCAGTATGGTTCACGTCCCTTGTGACTTGTTCGGTTCGAGCGGCCGCTGCATCGACTGCGGTGACTGCTTGGTTGGCAGGCCCGTTGATGCACGCCGGGGCCGGGTTCACGATATTCCGGTCATCAATGCGACTTCCCACATCGATGCCGCGGGTGTTGTCGACAACCGCGCGGTTACGTGCGTCTCGGCCGCCGTCGTGGGCCTGATTCGAATCGTGCGAGCCGCAACCGGTCATCGCCGCCACAAGACCCATCAATATTACTTTGACGATTGTTTTCATTCGATTGAACTCCATTTCGTGCTGGAAAGGAGGATAACGGCAGACAAGGTGCCGCCGATTGCGTAACGCTCCAGCAAACGCGTCCGCGCATCGGCACTCGCTTGCGGATTCTCTCCGCCGACGGTCGTTAGGGCAAGATCAAAAAGAAAGCGCAAGGCTCCGCGTGCTAGCTTTGCTGACACGCCGGGCCGTGTTCATTCCATAAGCGGATGACCGGATCGCAATGGCCGTGCTCGTAGCCGAGGATGCTTAAGGTGCCGGCGTCGAGCATAAAGCACCGCCCGGCCGACGCCTCCAGATCGAGCCATCGGGCGGTCAAAACCCGTAGGAAATGCCCATGCGAAAAGATAATGACGGTTCCATCCAACGAACGAAGCCGGGCGACGACGCGGTCCGCCCGGGCGGCTATATCGGCCGCCGATTCGCCGTCCGGGCAGCCGTCGCGAAAGAGCTCCCAGTCGGGCCGCTCCTGGCGGATCTCCGTGGTCGTCCGCCCTTCGTAGGCCCCGTAGTTCCATTCCAACAAATCCGGATCGAGGGCGGCCGCCACGCCGAAACCGGCCAATTCGCAGGTCCGCTTCGCCCGAAGTAGCGGACTGCAAATTACCTGCGCGAAGGACTGGCCTTGAAGCCGTACACCAAGCTGCCGCGCATTCGCCTCGCCGCGCGGTGTAAGCGGAATGTCGGTCCGGCCGGTGTGCTTGTGAGCCAGGCTCCACGTCGTCTCGCCATGCCGGGCAAGGAAGATTGCAAAGGGAGAATCGTTCATGGCTTATCCGTCCGACCTGGGGTCGCTCGTTGCGAGCAAATTGCCGTGGCGGCTGACGCAATTGTACGCGGAATCGGCCTCAAGAAGCCAGGGCTGTTGTTGGCCCTGAATCATACTTTGACGCCTTCAACCCGCAATAGTATAATCATTCTGGAGTGGTTTCGATTTTCCGGTCTGGCAGGTAGTTCGGTCAAATGTTCGCGATTGAGTTCAGGACAAAGGCAATCGAGGACTTGGCCTTGCTGCGGAACTTCGATCAACAAAAGATCATTCATGCAATCGAAGACCAACTCTCAAACCAAGCAACCGAGGAAACCCGAAACCGAAAGCGGCTGCGTCCCAATCAATTGGCCGAGTGGGAAGTGCGGATTGGCGATTTTCGCGTCTTTTACGATGTGGACTCCGAGGCAGCGGCAGTGATCATCTTGGCCATTGGACAAAAGCGCGGCAGCAAGCTGTTTGTGCATGGCAAGGAGTAC
Organism: uncultured Planctomycetia bacterium; assembly: GCA_963707295.1. Taxonomy (GTDB): domain Bacteria; phylum Planctomycetota; class Planctomycetia; order Pirellulales; family Thermoguttaceae; genus JANXQG01. The sequence goes on along the minus strand of CAVPPL010000011.1, from coordinate 343,684 downwards.
GACCTATGAAAACAATAACGGTCCCGGCGCACGCGGAGGAAGTGAATGCACTTCTGCGCAGGCCCGCCAGGAGGATATTCTTGTTCAAACTGTTGACGGCGCGGAGTTCATGCTCACGGCGGTCGATGATTTCGACGAAGAACTTGCGCGAACGCGGCGCAACGCGGAACTCATGGCCCTTCTGGAAAAGCGGGCCAAGAAAACGGCAACCGTTTCCTTGGATGCCGTCAAGCGTCAATTGGGACTGAGCGGACAATAGGCATCGAATCGCTTTTCGGCGGCAAACGACGTATGATTATTCTAGCACGCTTAATGGTGCGCACTTGTATTGCGCAACTCTTGCAAGACCGCCGCACTTTCGAGAGTTAAGTCGTACAGCGAATCAGCCAGTTTGCGGCAATGCCAAATCCGTGACAACAGGGAGCGAAGGCTAGCGGGTGTCGGAGTCCAAACGAACCAATCAGTCTGGTCTTTCCCTTCCCAAATCAGGATTCCGCCATTCTGCGTTTCAAAGCGATAGTTCGTCTGTCCAGGCCAACCGTAAGTCGATGGGCGCTGGACGAACTTAGCTTTGAGGAATTGCAGGTCGGCTTCTGCCAAAACAAGTTCTTGGGCTTCAACTGCGACCCCGCCAACTTCAAGAGGCCAGGCGTGGCAACGATCCCAGATTTGGCAGAATACGAAGGTGCTGAATCTATCTGCACAGCGCAACCATTGGTCGTCTGGGGCCGTATCGACCTCTACAATTACCTCGGGATCGGGATTCCCGTCGAGTCTGAACGCCCAATTGCAGACCCCTTGGTTTTCATGCATGAACACGACCAAACGCTGGGCGACAAAATTTCTCGGGCCGCCGCTGTACCAGTTTGGGAATGGCTTCCCCAACTGTTCGACGGCTACGAGGTCGTCACGCTGACGCAGGAGGCCGACGGCATCTTCCAGTGAGTACCATTCTCGAACCGATTCGGGAAAAACGATGCCAAGCTCGCCTTCGCGATTGGCAAGCTGCTCTGCTGCTTTGGCCGAGAACTCAGGACGCTCGCGCAAGAGGGCCACGGCTTCATGGTGGTAAATGAGGGCTGCCATAGTGAGCTATTTCGCCTCAGCCTGGTCGAAGGTAAACTCCCCAACGATGTAATCGATGCGCACCCGCGTCCCGGCAACGGATTCCTTCTTCAATAGCTCCACGGCCAGCGGGTTCTGCAATGCGCTGCTGAATCACCCGCTTCAACGGCCGTGCGCCGTAGGTCGGGTCGTAGCCCTCCAGCGGCGATCGCATCGACGGCGCGCGTCGGTCACTTCCAGCTCGATCGCCTTCTGCTGCCAGCTGCTTCTGCAGCCGCTCGACCTGCAGGCCGACGATCTTGCGGATCTGCTTCCGGCTCGAGCGGATGGAAGATCATCATCTCGTCGATGCGGTTGAGGAACTCGGGCAGGAAGCGGGTGCGGAGCGTCTCCTGCACCGCTTCGCGGATTTGCTCTTCGCTGCCGCCTTCGCGGGTGATCTCCTGGATCACCTGGCTGCCGATGTTCGAGGTCATGACGATGATCGTGTTGGTGAAATCGACGGTGTGCCCGTGGCTGTCGCTCAGCCGGCCGTCGTCGAGCACCTGCAACAGGATGTTGAACACGTCGCGATGGGCCTTTTCGATTTCGTCCAGAGGACACCGCATAGGGCCGGCGGCGGACGGCCTCGGTCAGCCGGCCCCCTTCTTCGTAGCCGACGTAGCCCGGCGGGGCGCCGATCAGGCGGCTGACGGTGTGCCGCTCCATGAACTCGCTCATGTCGAGCGCGGACCATGGCGTTTTCGTCGTCGAACAGCACTTCGGCCAGGGCCTTGCACAGCTCGGTCTTGCCGACGCCGGTCGGCCCGAGGAAGATGAACGAGCCGATCGGCCGGTTGGGGTCTTGCAGGCCGCGAGCGGTTGCGGCGGACGGCGTTGGCCACGGCCTCGACCGCCTCGTCCTGACCGACCAGCCGCTGGTGGATGCGCTCTTCGAGCACCAGCAGCTTGGCCCGCTCGGTCTCCATCATGCGGGTGACGGGGATGCCGGTCCAGGCGCTGACGACCTCGGCGATTTCCTCGGGGCCGACCTCCTGCGCAAGCAGCCGCCGGCCGGCTGGCTCGGCGGTTCGCTCTTGTCGGTCGATTCTCAATCTGCTGCGGCCAGCTTCTTGCGCTGCATGTCCAGCTCGTAGAGCTTCTGGTAGTCGGCTTCGTCGACCGGCATGCCCGCCGACTGCTTTTCCTTGATCGCGGCCGCGAGCTGGTTGAATTGCAAGCTCGACGTCTCATCGAGCTTGCTGCGGATCTGCTGCACGTCGCCCAGGCCGCTCTTTTCGAGCTTCCCATTGCTCGCGCAGGTCGGCCAGCTTGCTTGCGCAGGTCGGTCATCTCCTCCTGGATCTCTTCGCGGCGCTGCTTGGCGTGCTCTTCGGTCTCTTCGGCAAGCTGCCGGTCGGCCAGTTCCAGCTGCACCAGCCGCCGCTGCACCTCGTCGATCTCGCTGCGGCACGCTCTCCAGCTCCATCGCCAGCCGGCTGGTGGCCTCGTCCACCAGGTCGATGGCCTTGTCGGGCAGAAAGCGGTCGGTGATGTAGCGGTGCGAGAGGTTGGCCGCCGCCACGAGGGCCGAATCCTTGATCTTCACGCCCTTGTGATGGGCCTCGTAGCGCGGCTTCAGCCCGCGGAGGATGGCGATCGTGTCTTCGACCGACGGCTCGCCGACGTAGACCGGCTGGAAGCGGCGCTCCAGCGCGGCGTCTTTTTCGATGTACTTGCGATATTCGTCGAGCGTCGTCGCGCCGATGCAGCGCAGCTCGCCGCGGGCCAGGGCCGGCTTGAGCAGATTGGCGGCGTCGCTGCCGCCTTCGGCCGCGCCGGCGCCGACGACCGTGTGCAGCTCGTCGATGAACAGGATCACGTTGCCGGCCGATCGGCGACTTCGCGTGAGCACGGCCTTCAGCCGCTCCTCGAACTCGCCGCGGAACTTCGTGCCGGCCACCAGCGCGCCCATGTCCAGCGCGATCACGCGGCGGTTCTTCAGGCTTTCGGGCACGTCGCGCTTCGACGATCCGCAGGGCCAGCCCTTCGGCGATGGCCGTCTTGCCGACGCCCGGCTCGCCGATCAGCACGGGGTTGTTCTTCGTGCGGCGCGAGAGGACCTGGATCACGCGGCGGATTTCCTGGTCGCGGCCGATGACCGGATCGAGCTTGCCTTGCCGGGCCCGCTCGACCAGGTCGATGCCGTATTTCTCCAGGGCCTGGAACTTGCCCTCGGGGTTCTGGTCGGTCACGCGCTGGCTGCCGCGGACCGCCTGCAGCGCCTTGAGGATTTCCTTTTCGGTCGATGGCGTTGAGCTTGAGGACGTTCTTGGCCTTCGAGTCGACCTTCGTCAGGGCCAGCAGCAGATGTTCGGTCGAGACGAACTCGTCCTTCATCGTGTCGGCCTCGCGCTGGGCCGCTTCCAGCACGCGGACCAGCTCGCTGCTCGGCTGCGGCGGCGATCCGCCGCTGACCTTCGGCAGCCGCTGCAATTCGCTGCGCACGATGCCATCAAGCTGCCCGCGGTTCGCGCCGATCTTTTCCAGGAGCGGTGCGATGACGCCTTCGTTTTCGTCAAGCAATGCCGAAGCAGATGCAGCGGTTCGATCTGCGCATTGCCCCGCTCGGCGGCCAGCGACTGCGCCTTGGCGACGGCCTCTTGGCCTTTGATCGTCAGTTTATCGAATCGAAATGCCATGACTGATTTCTCCGGAAGGGAGTTGTGGTTAGGACTTTGTTACCTCCTCTCTCCCTTCGGCGGATCGGTCTCGTGAATTTGGACGATACGGATGGAACCATACTCAAGTGCTTCTTCGATAGCACTACCGCCATATAGTTTGTACACTTCAACGGCGTAAGCCAGCGCGCCTCAGAACCGTCGGGACTGTACAACCGCAAGCAACCCCGTTTCACTTGAAACCTTAGCTTGGAGAGACTAAGCGCTTTCAAGCACAAGCTATCCGGCAACTCGGCGTCAAGGACTGCTCGGTTCTGAGTATCAACGTGATGCTTGAAGTCTCGAAGCGAATCCAGATACTCGCGCGCTCGCTCTTCCATGCACTTCTCAAGTAGAGAGGGATCGTCCCGAAAAATGGACACAAGTTGCCAGAACTTCGTCGGTGCCATCTGTAACCCTCTCCCGGAGAGGAGAGGGGACCGGAAGTTACTTGACTTCGAACTCGGCGTCGATCGGCTCATCCTCGCCGCCGGGCTGTGCCGCCAGGATGGCCCTGCGCCGTGCGGACGCGCCGTCGCCGGCGGCCGCGCCCGCCGCGCCGGGCTGCGGGCCGGCCTTGCGTACAGCGTCTTGCTCAAGGCGTGCGAGGCCTGCTCCAACTCGTGAAGCGCCGACTTGATGTGCATCGACGTCGTCGCCCTTGGCCGCCGTCGCGGGTCTTCTCGATCGCCTTGGTGACCGCTTCCTTGTCGCCGGCGGTCAGCTTGGCGTCGTGCTCCTTGCATCAGCTTTTCGAGCTGCCAGCACATCGAGTCGGCCTGGTTGCGCAGCTCGGCCAGCTCCCGCTTCTGCTTGTCCTCGTCGGCGTGCGATTCGGCGTCCTTGCGGCATCCGTTCGATCTCGTCCTCGGAGAGCCGCTCGATTGCTCGATCCGCACGGTCTGCTCCTTGCCGGTGCCCAGGTCCTTGGCCGAGACGTTCAGGATGCCGTTGGCGTCGATGTCGAACTTGACCTCGATCTGCGGCACGCCGCGCGGCGCCGGCGGAATGCCTTCCAGGTTGAACTGCCCCAGCAGGCGGTTGTCGGCGGCCATCTCCCGTTCGCCCTGGAAGACCTTCACCGTCACGGCCGTCTGGTTGTCGTCGGCCGTGCTGAAGACCTGCTTCCGCTCGGTCGGGATCGTCGTGTTGCGCTCGACGAGCTTGGTCATGATGCCGCCCAGGGTCTCGATGCCCAGCGACAGCGGCGTCACGTCCAACAGCAGCACGTCCTTGCACTTCGCCCGCCAGCACGCCGCCCTGGATCGCCGCGCCGACGGCCACGACCTCGTCCGGATTGACGCCCTTGTGCGGCTCCTTGCCGAACATCTTCTTGACCAGCTCCTGCACCTTGGGGATGCGGGTCGAACCGCCGACCAGCACGACTTCGTCGATCTCGCTTGAGCTCAACTTGGCGTCCTTCATGGCCTGCTGCACCGGGTCCGCGGCAGCGCTCGATCAGAGTGATCGACCAAGCTGCTCGAACTTCGCGCGGGTGATGTTCATCTGCAAGTGCTTCGGGCCCGATGGCGTCGGCCGTGATGAACGGCAGATTGATGTCGGTCGTTTGCAGCCGAGCTGAGCTCCTTCTTGGCCTTCTCGCAGGCCTCCTGCAGCCGCTGCAGGGCCATCGGGTCCTTGCGCAGGTCGATGCCGTTGTCGCTTCTTGAACTCGTCGGCGCACGTAGTTGATCAGCACGTGGTCGAAATCGTCGCCGCCCAGGTGCGTATCGCCGTTGGTGCTGATGACGCGGAACACGCCTTCGGCCACTTCCAGCACCGAAACGTCGAACGTGCCGCCGCCGAGGTCGAAGACGCACGATCTTCTCGGCCTTCTTCTTGTCCAGGCCGTAGGCCAGCGAGGCGGCCGTCGGCTCGTTGATGATCCGCACGACCTCCAGCCCGGCGATCTGGCCGGCGTCCTTGGTGGCCTGCCGCTGGGCGTCGTTGAAGTAGGCCGGCACGGTGATCACGGCCTTGTTCACCTTGTGGCCCAGGTAGGCCTCGGCCGCCTCCTTGAGCTTGCGGAGGATCATGGCCGAGATTTCCGGCGGCGTGTACTCCTTGTCGCCGATCTCGACCTTGACGTAGTCCTCCGGCCCGCCGACGACCTTGTAGGGCACGATCTTCTCTTCGGAGGCCACTTCGTTGTGCCGGCGGCCCATGAAGCGCTTGATCGAATAGACGGTCCGCGTGCGGGTTGGTGACCGCCTGGCGCCTGGCCGGCTCGCCGACGAGGACTTCGCCCTTGTCGGTGAACGCCACGACGCTGGGCGTCAGCCGGTTGCCTTCCTGGTTGGGAATGACCTTGGCCTCTTTGCCCTCCATGACGGCCACGACGGAGTTGGTCGTGCCCAGATCGATACCGATGATTTTTTCGCCTTGAGCCATGCTTCGATGCTCCTTATGCCCTGTGCGGTTGATTTGCCGGGCCGACAGCGATTACCCGTTCAACAAATTATGCTAAGCGACCCAGGCCAACATACCTTGGTCCGGGCACCAATCAGCAAAGGTCGTGCCGCACCATGCCCCCAATTGCGTGTCGTCGTAAGTTACGATGGTAAAAGGTTTTGCGTCGCGGCATTTTGGCAGGCTCCGCGTTCGGCGGGATTTTTCCACCCGAGAATCTGCCAATAAAAGGCGGCAATATTCGCACGACTGCCAAATTGACAGGTTATGAATCGCAGCCGACGGCAAGGTCCGTCCTGGCAGTGAGAAATATCGTTTTTTTTCGCGGCCCATCATTCCAAATCCTTGACAAGATGGTAAAGATATGCATAATGAGCGGTAGGTATGACTATCCAATGGCCGCACTCTGAGGCAGCGCCCGCAATTCGATCGACAACGTCCCGCGCGTGAGGATAGTTGTCTTTTCGGTTGCTTTCTCGAAGCACCTATTATCCAGCATCGGCATCGTGCCGGCTGGGCATGTCTTCGCACATAGGGTGCGCGCGAATTCCCGCGTTTCCGCACGTGGTAATCCCTGGTGGACTTCGGCCAGATTGGTTTATCGCTTGCAGGCGGCTCGGGAGGACGACATCCCATGACGAACTTAACATCTGAGAGGATCTATCGCAATGAAAAAGCATATCATCAGAACGTTCGCGCCAATATCGGCGGTTGCTGCCCTGTTTTGGCTGGCGGCGTCGGTTGCGGATGCACAGACCACACCTGTGTTTGAATACAATTTCCCCGCGTCCTGGAGTGGGACCGGCACGACGATTACGGACGTGAGCCCCGCAGGTAACAACGGCTTCTCTGACGGGACTCTGTCATTGGATGTGACTGTCCCGCCGGGAGCAGCAGCGGGCACGCTATCACTCGACACGAGTGCAGGTGGCATCTTGACCAATGCAAGCCTTTTGCTGGCTAATTCGGCGGTCGCCGCGGCTGGCGGGTTTACAGACAACGTCTCTTTTATGTGGAATGGAACGGATTCCTCTTCGTTTGGGCACACCGAAAAGCTAATTGATTACGCGGGCGTTGAATCCTTGCAGTTGGTCACCTCCGCCGGTATGGCGTCGCTCCAAATGGCGTTTGGCGACGACGGCGGGAACGAGTCGGTCTCGGTCTCCACAACCATCTTGCCAAATACCTGGTACAACGCGACGCTCACTTTCGGCAATACTTCACTGGTCGGCACCAGCAACCAAGATGTGGCCGGAACAGCGAACCTGTACGTTAACGGTAGCCTCGTAGCCTCTGCACCGGCGACCAAGGGCACCTTCGGTGACAGCTTAAATCGCCCCATTGGCGTCGGCCAGCTCAGGCGCCAACTTCGGCTACCTCGTCGGTTTCAAGGGAGATATTTACGACCCCTCCGTCGATCTCGGCGTTGCTCCTGTGCCTGAGCCCTCGACGCTCGCCTTGGGCGCCGCGCTGGGCGGTCTAGGGATGATATTCCTCCGTCGCTGGAAATCCTGGTGAGAATTAGCCATCTAATCGGAGCAGCGGTGGCACTGGCTGCGGGATTGACGGGTCTTGCCGTATGCCGAGCGGCGGCACCCGCGGATTACAAAGGCAAGCCGTTTCAGGATTCGGTTTACAAGGACGGCGCCCAGGCGATTCCGGGCAAGCTCCAATGCGCCTATTACGACCTGGGCGGCGAAGGCGTGGCCTATCACGATACCGACGCCGCGAACCACGGCAGCGGCGAACTCAATCAGCAAAAGAACCACCAGCGGCCGCACGCCACCGCCTACTTCTGGAATTTCCGCAAAGACGAGGGCGTTAACATTTTTACTATTTCGGGATCGGCAGCACGACCGTGGCGTTCTCGCTCAACGTGACTTCGCCCGGCTGGCCGTTGATCCGGTAGTTCACCTTCAATCGCTTGACCTGATTGGGGGCCGGATCGCCGCCGAAGGCCTCGTTATAGTTTGGCGAGGGCAGGAAAATCACGCGATACTTGCCGGCGTACTTGCGAAGCGCGGCGGTCACGTCCTTGATTTGCCGGCCCTCGCCGTATTCCGCGCGGACGATTTCCAGGTCTACCGCCTGATGCCCTGCCTGGGCCAGCACCTTGCGAAGCTCCTTGGTATCGCCGCCGCGAGCCCGGCTTATGCCCATTGCCACGAGGGCCGCTTCGTCCTTGAGTTCCGGCACTTTGGACGCCTCCAGCGCCATGGCCAGCATCTGGTCGTTGGGGTAGCGAAGCAGTATCTCGAGGACAAGCCGCTTCTCGTCCGGCCGCTGGGCAATCTTCATCGCCTTGCGGCACATCTCGACGCGTTGCTCGCTCGGCATATCGAACTGCCGCGCCAGGCGGATGTAGGCGCGCAGAGCCCGCACCTTGTATTCGTCCGCTTTGGCATTCTGGGCGAGATCCAGCAGCACGGGCGCGGCATCCGTTGACATCCACTGTCCGAGCAGGCGGAATCCCGCCTCGCGGAGTTGTGCGTCGCTCTTGTAAGCAGAGGCGGCCACAACAGAAAGGGCCTTTTTGCCGCCGAGCGATTTCAATACTTCCAGCAACTGGCATTGGATCGCGGGCGTCGCGCTCGACATTGCCGCATCGATCTTCTCGGCGCAGGCCTCGCGGTCCGGCATCCGCGGCAAGGCGTCTTTGAGGGCCTGAAGGATGGCGGCCGTTTCGTCGTCTGCCTTCGCCGTGCCCAGCCGCTCGATCAATCTCGGCAGGTCCTGGGAGGAAACCGTTCCGCCCAACGCCTTTAGCGCTGCGGCACGAACGGCCGGCTTGCTCGTAGCTTCACTGAGCTGCCAAAGCGCCGGCATCGCGGCCGCCACTTGCCGCCGGCCGGCCAATTCGATGAGCGTCAGCTTTGCAGGCCCTTCCGCGCGTAGCAGGTGCTCGGCGATCAATTGGTTGATCGTTTGCCCCCGTAGCTCATCGATTACCGCTAGCGCGGCTTTTGATACGGCAGGGCTTGGTTCCAAGGCGGCCTCGAGGAGGACAGACGCCGTGAGAGCTTCGTCAAAGCTGCGCAAGGCCCTGATCGCCTGCACTCGCACGGCCTCGGAGCCGGAGTGTGCTGCCCTGACGACTAACGGGGCGACGCTCGCGTCGCCGCGGTCGGCCAAGGCCAGGATCAACAGCGCTTGCCGCTCGGGCGAAGCCCGCCCGACTTCCGCGACAAGAGCTTGCGTGACCTCGTGGCCCTGCATCTCGCGGGCGACCGTAAGCCCGAGGTTAAAACAGTGTTTGTCGTTCGAGCGGATCTGTTCGATCAGAAGCGGCACGCCCGCCGGGCCGCGGGCAAGGATCGCGCCGCGTGTGGCATCGAGCGCCCGCTGTGGCGGCACGTCAGCCGCGCGGACTTCATCATAGAGTTTAATCGCCTCGCCCGAGTTTCCGGTGGCCGCGCGATGTTCCGCGCAAAGAATGAGTGCTTCGGCCGCAGCCGCGCGAACTCTTCGTGCGCTTCCGGCGGACCGCCCGCAAGCGACTGCCGCAGCGCGGCGACTGCACGGCTTCCGTCGATATGTCCCAGGGCCACGGCGGCTGCCGCAGCGACGTCGCCATCCGAGTCCTTCAGCCGCGCGACGAGTAATTGAACCGCCGCCTTATCTTTTCGCACACCGAGCGAATTGATCGCGCCGACCAGGAGCCGCCCGTGCAATTGATTGGTCATTGCTCGCAATGCCTCGTCGGCGGCCGGTCCGGGAATGACTTCCAGGGCGATCCGCGCCAGGAGGAAAGATGCTCATCCGGCAAGAGCGCGGCTAATGCCGGCACCGCCGATTCATCGCCGATCATCGCCAGCCGCTTGCAGGCCGTCGCCTTGTCGGCCGCCGCCGCGCCGCCAGCCAGGGTGCCAATCAACTTCTGTTGTTCGATGTGCCGCGCAAATCGGCGGACTTATCGGCGGCTGTAAGCGGCCCGGCGACGACGAGGAATAGGCAAAAAAACGCGAACGGTCGGCAACGAGACATCATGCAACCTCAATACAACTTAAATACTTGATACGGCCCAAACTCAAAAAACACCACACACTTCCCAGTCGTTCAAAATCTCCACGGATCGCGGAGCGCTTCGCCGCGGAAGCGGTTCGCCTCATCGTCGCCGACGAACTCGTTCTTTTTTGTGTCGTAGGTCAACTTGCGGTTCAGGAAAATCGCCACGTTCATCGCGTGGCAGGCGATGTGCGAGTTGCACGCTACCTCGGCGGTGACGCGCGTTGCGGCGCGGGTCTTGACGCAATCGAGAAAATTGCGGACGTGCGGCGTGGCCGGATAATTCGGGACCACATCCACCTTCCGCCCCGCGAGCAGTGTGGGCGAACTGAGCGCGAACTGACCGCTGTCGCCCACCTCGACCCAGCCGGTGCTGCCTTCGTAGCGGACCGGGCAGGAGCCCAACGGCAGCCAGCCGTCGTTGCGGGCGACGAGCTTGACGCCGTTGGCATATTTCGCCGAGGCTTGTCCGTTTTCGATCGGATAGTATTCTACCGGCACCGTGTCATCGGCATGGTTCGCCCATTGACATTGGTCGATGCAGTGCGAGCCCCATTCCATGCAGCCGCCGCCTACCAGCCCGCCGCCCTTCTCGAACTCGGCGCTCAGATCGGCCGCATCGAAAGGCCGCCATGCGGCCGTGCCGAGGAACAGATCCCAATCGAGCTGCTCCTTGGGCGGTTCCGGCCGGCCGCGGGTCCAGCCGCTGGTTTTCGTCCCCAGCCCGCCGGGGTGCGCGTGGACCGTTTGCAACTTGCCGAGCTTTCCTTGCCGGGCCAACTCGCCGGCAAACTGGAAGCCGGGCAGGCTCCGCCGCTGCATCCCGCCTTGAAAGACCCGTGCCGTGCGGCGGATGGCATCTGCCAGCGCCAGGCTTTCGACGATATTCTTCGAGCAGGGCTTCTCGCAATAAATATCCTTGCCGGCCTTGGCCGCACAAATCGAAAGCATCGTATGCCAATTCGAGCCCGTGGTGATCAGCACCGCGTCGATCTCCGGCCGCGCGAGCAGGTCGCGGAAGTCGCGATAGGCCGTGCAATCCTTGTTGCCGTACTGCCTGTCGATGCGCTGCTTCGTGCCGTTGCGGCGCTCCTCGCGGACATCGCAATTGGCCACGAAGCGCACGTCCGGCTGTTCCAGGAAACAACCGATGACATACGATCCGCGACCGCCGATGCCGATCGCGCCCATCGTGATTTTTTCGCTCGGCGTCGTCGCGCCGTCCTTGCCGAGCACCGCGCCGGGGATAAAAACCGGCACGGCTAAGGCCGCTGCGGCCCCGGCCGCCGTTTTGAGAAAATCGCGACGGGGGGTGAGTGTTGACTCGTGCATAGTGGGAATTCCAGGGAGGCGGGAGGTATACCCAGAGTTAGCCCAAATTGGCAGTATTGCCAGTTTGGCTGTGCGTCCTATTGTACTGTGTCGGGCAGGGACTGCGAAGCGCTCTCAATTTCCCCTCTCCCTCTGGAAGAGGGGCGTTGGTGCCCGTGTCGTTGAATACGTCAGAATTCTACATCGTGCCTTGAATGCCTATCGTGCCCGCGTGGCCTGTCGTCGCGACGAACAAACGAAAAACTGCCAACGTGGCCGCTGCGAAGCACCCCCCCAAGCGCCACCGTGCCCCGGAACCAATTTTGGAGATGATCCTTTTCATTTTCAACCCCTTTCCGTCGCGACGTGAGTTGCGGCAAAAATAGGTTTTCGCGATTATTCCACGAAGCAGCCTCTTTTTTCAGCGAGTTGCATTGGGCAGTGCTGCGTGTGCCGCGGAGCGGCAAAATGCGATTATGCGGCAGGCATTAGGCACGTCGCAATTTCTAAAACGAGTACTCCAAACCGGCGGTGGCGCCGTGATAGAACACGCTGGAGTCGCAATTGACGCCAATCGCTTGCACACTGATTGTTTGCAAATCCGTTTGCGTTCTCTGAATCTGTCCCGGCGCCATAGCAACACCTTGCAGCCAGATCGCTTCGTAACCGGCCCTTAGCAAAAGACGCTCGGTCACTTGATACTTGCACTGCAAGCCGGTTTCACCGACGAAGGCGGCGTGGTTGGTCGAGGCAGACGCCGTTCTCTCTTGCTTGGCGATAACGCTGACTTCGGTCGTTTGTTCCGCATCGTTGTCGAAAATCCCGGCCTTCACCAGCCCGCCGCTCGAAAAGCGACCCCACTCGAAAAATTTCCCGTCCGCGCCGATCTGGAAACCATAGAGGTTGTTCGTCGTGGCTGTATTCCAGAAATTCCAGGTCGATGGTTCCCATGAAAAGGTGACGGGATCCAATGTTCCCACAAGCTTTTCGCCCAGGTTTACCCAGCGAAATCCGGCCAGCACGGTTACTCGGCTGTGAGGATTCCATCGCACGTTAAGCTCTGCATCGTAAAGCTTTGTGGCATAGTCCCAGACCATTGCTTGGCTTGCAAGCTGCGGCTGTTGATTCGTTTGCGTGAAGCCGCCAGGAGCTCTCGTCACGAGCCAGTCTATGGGATTATCGGGTCCAACGCTTCGGTCGCTACTCCAACCGTCGATCTGAAAATACGACAATTCCAAGTCGTAGCCGCTATCGCCGTGGCGAATCAGGCCCAGCCGCGGTCCGCCAGCGAAGCCTTGCTGGAAACCAGTGGCGTTGAACGCCTCGACTCCCGGGATCTTGGGCACATCGAGATACGGCACGCTGAGCGGCACCCTTTCCACGAGCGTTTGATTGACGCTGCCGATCCGGTTGAGGATGATAAAATCGGCCGAGGCCGTCCATCGCGGACAGCGACACGACGGATCGCAGGCGAAATCGCAGCAGGGACCCTGCAACTGGTCGGCCATGCTCTCGGAGAACGAGGGTGGTGAATTGTCCCCATTGCCTACAGGCAGGCGGTCGGCCGGCGGTTCGTTCTGGCCCAGAACAGCCGCCGTGCTTGCCGCCCCAAGCAAAACCGCACAGATAGCCGTTCCAAGCAAGTAGCGAGAGCTCATCCATTGACCCCTTGCACAATGCGCCACATCACATGGGGGTGCTTCCTATATATCGGCCCTACAACGCCCGCGCATTGCCCTTGATATAGTTGTCTCCCTTAAGAAGGCAAGGTGGGCAACGCAGGCCGATTTTAGGGCCGCGATCAACTTCCATCTACCGCGCGTATTGGTGCATGGCAAAGCGGCGCCTATCATTGTGCCACAATTTATCTCTGGGAATATTTCTTTTAATGGCAAGTAATGCGACCGCCCGCTTGGCGGATCATGCGCAGCAGTGGTTGCCTTGCCCGCAATCGCCCGCGATAATCCACCTGGAGTTTCCATGAACCAGCGACGTTGTCCAACCTGCGATCGACCATTCGACCCGGAGTTAAGCACCGCGCTGCCGTTTTGCAGCGTCCGTTGTCGCATGGCCGACCTCAATCGCTGGCTCGAGGAAGGCCATTCGCTGCCCTACGAACGGCCGGAAGAGGACGAGGGGTCGCCCCAACGCCGAACAGAGCAGAATCGAGGAGAGCAGAATGACTAAGAGCCTATTGGAACAACTTGTAGGGTGTGGTCGAGTTCTACGAAGACCCACCATGAGCTGCCGCAAAATGGTGGGTCTTCTCTCGCTCGACCCACCCTACGCGTTTGCTTGCTTCTGCTCGCACTGGCATTTTCTGCGACGGCGGCCCAAGCCCAGATCGAGGTTCAGGCCGTCGTCGGCGAGCCGTTTGGCGTTGGCGCGGTAACATTGAACCTGCCGCCGGAAATGCTGCCGGAGCCGCTCGGCATCGAGGGCGTCGGCCTGAGCGAGAAGTCAGGCCGCGTGTTTTATCCGGCCATGCGGACGCCGGCCATGGCCAACCTACTCAAGGAAATCCTCGGCGAAGACGGGCCCCTGACGAACACGCCTCTTTTAAGCGGCGGCCCGGTGCGGCAGCAGGTCGGCGGCATCCTTCGCGGAGTGATGAACCGCCCCCCGCGGACGACGATTTACTTCCTTTTCCGCGGACGCGAGCCGCTGAACCTGATCGTCCAGGCGCGGACGTTGATCCCGTTGACCGTGCAGCCGCGGAACGCACCTGGCGTTTACCGCCGCCTGATGGACGCCTGGTGGCGCGACTATGCCGCGCCGCGGAAGCTGCTCGCGCAAAAGCCCGACTATCCGCCGCAAGTGGAAACGTACCTTGTGAATACGCTCTCCCGGCGGCTCAATCTGGCAGTGCCGCGCGACCGGCAGGAAGAATCGGGCTTGAGTCAGTTCGAGCACGAGGCTAGCGCCTTGACCGGCGGCGAAGGTATCCGCACTGCGCTGGAGCAAGATCGTGTGCTTGGCCTCGCGCAGGGCAATCTTCCGGCCGATCTGCCGCTGCCCTCGGTGCCGGAAGTCGCGCCGCTGGATTATCCGGACGACAATCTCCCCTCTCCTTCCGGGAGACGGGCAGGGGGTGCGGGCCAGATTCCGCCGCCTCCGCCCACTCCGCTCACCCCAGCCGCCTCCCAAGGCGAGAGGGAGAAGGTGGCAGAACCCAAGATCGAACCGATTGCGCGGCAAGTTCCGGCCGAGTTCTTCTACATCCGCTTCGGCAGTTTTGAGAACTTCCTCTGGTTCCAGGACACGCTCGAGACTTGGGGCGGCGATTTGCAGAACCTCGTGTCGCAGCGCGGCTTGAACGATCAGAAGAACCAGCGGATCCAGGATGAACTCGTCTTGGAGCAGACGCAGCTTTCGCGCATGTTGGGGCCGACCGTGATTTCCGACGTGGCCATGATCGGCACCGACGTCCTCATGCAAGACGGCGCGGCGATCGGCTTTCTCTTCGAGGCCCGAAACAGCTTCCTGCTGGGCAACAGCCTCTCCGGCCCCCGCGCGGCGCGCGTGAAGGCGGGCAAGGCGAAAGAAGAGACCGTCAAGATCGCGGGGCAGAACGTTTCCTTCCTATCCTCGCCCGACGGCCGCATCCGTTCTTATTATGTTGTCAGCGGCGATTACCATTTCATCACGTCGTCGCGGGCGTTGGTCGAGCGCTTTCTGAAAGTGGCCAAGGGTGAGGGATCGCTAGGCGCGTTGCGGGAGTTCCGCCATGCCCGAAGCGTCCTGCCGCTCGATCGCAAGGACGCCGTGTTCATTTATTTCTCCGACGTGTTCTTCCGCAACTATGCCAGCCCTGCCTATCGCATCGAGTGTCTGCGGCGGCTAGAGGCGGCGACCGATATCGAAATCGTGCAGCTTGCGAAGCTCAATGCGGCCGCCGAAGGCAAGCCGGCCGGCACGATCGAGGAGTTGATTGCAGGCGGGTTTCTGCCGCCCGGCTTTGGCCCGCGGGCGGACGGCAGCCACGCGGTGATTGACAAGGACGAAGTGTACGACTCGCTCCGTGGGCGGCGAGGAGCGTTCGTTCCCGTGCCCGACGTGCCCGTTGAGCGGATAAGCCGCGCCGAGGCCGCAGTCGTACGGCCGCTTTGTCGCCTATTGCCAGGAGAACATCGGTCGCGTGGAGCCGATGCTCGTCGGCCTACAGCATAAGGTTCAGCCCGGGAAGCAGGAGCAAGTGGTGGTCGACGCCCGCATGACGCCGCTGCAACCCAAGCGGCTGGAAAAGATGGCCCGCATCGTCGGCCCGATCACGAACGATCAACTGGCCGCCGTGCCTGGCAACATGGCGGCGCTAGAGATCAGCGTGCCCAACGGGCGGCTCCTCGGCGGCCTCCGCGATGCCCTGCCGGCCGGCGAAGCGAATGATGCCATCGGCAGCCGATTCATCTCGTGGCTCAAGCTGCGGTCGATGATTTCCGGCTACGTGGGCTACCAGGGCGATCCGAGTTTCCTGCGCTTGCTCGATCTGATGTTCACGGGCTCGGCAGCCGACGCCAACGGCTACAAGCGGAGCATTATCGGCCTCTGGCGGCTGCAATATGGGCCGTTTGTTCTTTTCTCTTTCCAACCGGAAGTGATGGCGAACATCGCCGCGCAGTTGCACTATGAACCGGCAAAAGAGCCGGCCAATCTGCGGATGAACGTCAAGGACGTGAGCGGGGCGCAGATCACACCCTTTCTCAACAACTGGGGCTATGGCCGCACGCGGGAAACGGCGCCTCGGCAACGTGCGGCTGATGCAGTCGCTCAACCAGCAGCTTCACATTCCCGAGAAAGACTGCCGCGAGGCGGCCGAGTTCCTCCTGGCGGCGAAGCTCGTCTGCCCCTTGGGCGGAGACTATATCTTGCGCGACGTGCCCGACGGCGCGAGCCGCTGGACCGCAGTGAAGCTGGAGGAATCGGCCGGCCGCGCCGGCATGTTCGCGCCCGCCCCGGCCGGTTACGTCGCCCCGCCGTTGAACTGGTTCCGCGGGCTAGACTTGCACGCTTCGCTGGTCGGCACGCTGCTCTCGGCACACGCGGGGGTGATTATGCAGATGCCGAAGTAAATTCCCCCTGTTCTCGACGGTGGCGAACGTGTTAGAATCGTGATTCATCGCCAAATCGGGACAACCACATGACTTTTTCAGCACTTGAAAAGCGCATCGCCGCACTGGAGCAGGAATTGGCGGTTCTCCGTCGCAAAGTCGAACGGAACGACGCTGCGACTCCTTGGTGGGATCGGATCGCCGGAACTTTCGCACACGATCCGATTTACGAAGAGGCTATGAAACTCGGCCGAAAGTATCGCGAGTCGCTCCGGCCCAAGAAGCGGCCTAGCCGGAAGAAATAGGCCCGCTGATGCTGGTTCTCGATTCCGACCACATGAGTCTCTTGGAGTGGGGAACGGAGGAAGCCGGCACGCTTCGGGAACGTCTGGCCGATGTTCCTTCCGACGAAGTCGCGACTACGATAATCACTTATGAAGAGCAAATGCGGGGCTGGATGGCTTACGTTGCGCGTGCGAGGTCGATGGAGCAGCAATTGGAAGCCTATCGGCGACTGCGGAGGCATCTGGAAAACTATCGGCAGATTCAAATACTGGATTTCGACGAAGCGGCAATCGAGGAATTCGAGCGATTGAAGCGAGGACGAATTCGCGTCGGCACTATGGACCTGAAAATCGCCGCCATCGCATTGTCGCTCGATGCGACGCTTCTTTCTCGCAATACTACCGACTTCAAGCAGATCCCGAGATTGAAAGTCGAAGACTGGACCAACTGATTCGCAGCATCAATTGTCGTTGGCCAAAGCCCGTTCCACGAGCGCCGCTCAAGCAACGCCCTCTACGAATTCGCGGACCTCTTTCGGACACTTCTCCCATGTATTCTGATAACTCGACTCCAACGGCGCTGAGACGTAGTGGTCGGCATCGAGGAAAAGCGGGCTGCTAGGCAGCGGATCGCCGACTGCTAAAGTATCGACATATGCCGTTGCTTGCGCGGCCGCGAGGTAGGAGACTGCCGTCAATGCCTTGTTCGCGGGTGGCACAAACGGCTGATCGAACATCGCGCCCCAGATTTCGTTGTGGATGCCCTGCGGATCGCGTTTCGTTGGAGGAAACAGGTTGACGATCAAGAGGTGTATTCCCCGTCGAATACCAACAGCAACTCTTTCGGTGAAAAACCGCAAGGCGGCGTGGGCTACTCTTGTTGCCCGGCGAAATGACTTCGATCGCGGCGACGGCGCTTCCGAGGCGGCGCTTGACGAGGATGTGGTTCGCTCGGGCGGCATAAAGTTCGACTTCAGAAGAACTAACTGGATCGGCAATTGGCGGCGCGATGAGAGCGTAGTATTCCGGCGGCAACCCGCCGCCGTTGAGTGCGTGCGTAATCTCGACAGTCCACGCCTGATGGAAATCGTGGAATATGCCGGGATCGACAGGACCCCAGTTGTGTATCGGCATGACCTCGGCAAATCCAGGTGATGTCTCGGAAAACGGAAAGCAAAGCGTTCGATGGAATTTTATCGCCTAGTTTCGCATTATGGAATCTCCCCGCCGCTCTTGACCCGCCCTGCCCTCCTCGCTACTCTTATTCACAATGGTGGACGGAAGGGCATGAACCTTCGTCCACCTTCGGGCGTAGAAGAGGCAGATGTGCGCGGGCAGCGCACGATCCCACGCGGCGCGTGGCGAAATGGAAACAATGTGGCAAAAAGGAAGCTGGAATTGACGGCACGTCTGCCGCGCCAATCCGGTAGATTTCTTCGGCATTTCGATTGACTCCAGGGCGAATCTGACACAGAGTTCAAATAGCGAAAACGTTCGCAAAGCGATTGGGCCGCTCCCTAAACCGGCCCGTTGGTAACAGTACTCGTCAGTTTGCTTTTCAAGTTTGATTGGCCGCATTCGCGGCGATGCCGAGGGTCTCGACCCCATCCCGGTTAGCTCCCGGTTGGGACGGCTTGGCGACCGAATCCAACGGAACACCATGCGACATCGAGGCACTTCGTCCGCGCTCCGCCCGTGCCAAGCAACGATCTCTTCGACTGGAACATCTCGAATCGCGGCAGATGCTCTCCGCCGACCCGCTGCGCGGGTACCCCGCGGCGGCGGTCTCGCCGGGCTGGTTCGCCAGCTACGATTCGGGCCAGCCGCTGCACGCCGCCGTGCCGTCGATCACCGCCAGCGATACGTCGATCGCGGCGAGCACTTCGGCCGCGGGCACGAACAGCAACGTGACTGACTTCATCGTGCAGTTCAATCCCGCGGCCGTGAGCGGTCTTGTCGGACCGGCCGCGGTTGCCAGCTTGCTGCCGCAGAGCGGGCAATTCCAGGTTCTCGAAGGTTTGGTGCGGTGGGCGAAGTGCTCGTCCGAGCGAGCGGAGTCTCAGCCAGTCAGGCGATGGCGGCATTGCAAGCGGATAGCAACATCGCCTGGCCCGAACTCGATTCGTTCAAGCAGATAGCAGCAGTCCCCAGCGGCACTGTCCCCAGCGACTCCCAGTATTCACAAGAATGGGCCCCGGCCGACATCAACCTCCCGGCTGCTTGGAGCACCAGCACCGGTAGTCGCAGCGTCGTCGTTGCCGTGATTGATTCGGGCGTCGATTACACCGATCCCGACCTGGCCGCGAACATCTGGACCAATACGAACACCGGCATCGACGGCTTTTCCGGCGACCTTCACGGCTACAACTTCGTCGCCAACAATGGCAATCCGATGGACGACAACGGCCACGGCACACACGTCGCCGGCATCATCGGCGCAGTGGGCAACAACGGCCAAGGCGTGGCCGGCGTGAACTGGAACGTGACCATCATGCCGCTGAAGTTCCTCGATTCGACCGGCGGCGGTTACACATCCGACGCCATCCGCGCGATCAACTACGCCACGATGGAGCGAGTCCAATATGGCGTGAACGTGCGGGTCATTAACGCAAGTTGGAGCAGCGGCGTTGCCGATCCGGGCCTCAGTGCGGCGATCCAGGCGGCCGGCAACGCGGGCATCCTCTTCGTGGCCGCGGCCGGCAACTCCGGCACGAACAACGACATGTCGCCGCAATATCCAGCGAATATCAGCTTGCCGAATGTCGTTTCCGTGGCCGCCAGCGATTCGAACAACAACCTGGCCGTTTTCAGCGACTACGGGGCCAGCTCGGTCAACCTCGCCGCGCCGGGCGTGAGCATCTATAGCACGCTGCCGGGCGGCCGGTACGGCTTCCTTTCCGGCACGAGCATGGCCACGCCCGAAGTCGCCGGCGTGGCGGCGTGGCCTGGGCGGTCAACCCGTCGGCCACCGTGGCACAGGTCCGAAGTGCTTTACTGCAAGGCGTCGATAAGATTCCCGCCTTGGCGGGCAAAGTCTCAAGCGGCGGCCGGCTCGATGCTCTTAATACGCTTCGGCTGATCGCAGTTCCGACCCTGCTCCTGTGCCTGTGCCAACTCCTACACCAACTCCTGCTCCGACCCCGACTCCGACGCCAACCCCCACGCCGACTCCCGCGCCAAGGCCCACGCCCGCACCCACACCTACGCCTTCGCCAGCACCTAGTCCCGCGCTGCACCGACTCCCAAGACCCCGACAGGCACAGGCGTGTCGACGGCCATACCGGTGAGCATCGGTTCGATGGCGGTGGGCAACATCGTCAGTTCCGGCGCGGCGAACTACTTCAAGGTGCAGCTTGTCGCCGGACAACAATACACGTTCCAGACCGCGCTCGGCACGCTTTACGATTCCGTGCTCACGCTCTTGGGCAGCGACGGCCGCACAGTCCTCGCCCAGAACGACGACATGGCCGCCGGCACGCGGGCCTCAAAAATCACTTGGCAAGCCACCGCCAGCGGCACGTATTACCTCGTGGCGAGCGGCTATCCCGGCTCACCGGTCGGAACATTCCTGCTGATGACCAATCAGCTTACCTCCGCGCAGTCCTCGGCCCGGTTGCAGGGCCGCAGCGTCGCGATCCCCTCGGCGACGCTGCGGTCCGCGGCCGCGGTCGTGGTATCCGCAAATGCCGGCGCAACGACAGGCAGCACTGGCAGCTCGCGTCAATCGCTAAATCCGGCTGCTGTCAACGCGCTGTTGCGCAGCGCGCTGGAGTTCCGCCTTTAGGCGGCAGTTGGCGCAAAGACCGGCTGAAGCCGGAACTCCAACAGTCTCCTCGCTTTCGCGGCTTTCGATTACAATGGCCTCATGCCCGATGAATCGTCACGAGAGAAGTTCCGCGTCGCTGTCTCATCGCTCGCCGCGGCCTGCGCGATGACGTTCTTGAAACTGGCGGTCGGGCTCTGGACGCACAGCCTGGGCATCCTCGCCGAGGCAGCCCACTCGAGCCTCGATCTTGTGGCCGCCGCCGTCACGCTTTGGGCCGTTCGCATGTCCTCCCGGCCGGCCGACCGCCAGCAGACCTATGGCTACGGCAAGTTCGAGAACCTCTCGGCCCTCTTTGAAACTCTGCTCCTGCTCGCGACCTGCGCGTGGATCGTCTACGAGGCCTCGCGGCGGCTCTTCTTCGGCGGCAGCGTCGAGGTCACTCCAAACGTCTGGGCGTTCCTCGTGGTCATTTTGTCGATCGCCGTTGATTTCTCTCGCTCGCGGGCACTTTCGCGGGTCGCCGACAAGTACCAGAGCCAGGCCCTCGAAGCCGACGCCTTGCACTTTTCCACCGATATCTGGTCCTCGGCCGTAGTCGTGCTCGGCCTTGCCGGCGTGCTGACCGCCCGACGATTCGAAATCCCTTGGTTGGCCAATGCCGACAGCGTGGCCGCCCTGGTCGTGGCGGCGATCGTCATTATGGTCAGCGTGCGGCTCGGCAAGAAATCGGTTGACGACTTGCTGGACCGCATCCCCGACGATCTGCACGACAAGGTCGCCCGAGCGGCCGGCGGCGTGGCCGGCGTGGAATCGGTCAGCAAGGTCCGTATTAGGCGGAGCGGGCCCACGATGTTCGCCGATGTGACGCTCTCCGTCGGAAATGCCATCAGCTTCGAGCGGGCCCACGAAATTTCCGATGAGGCCGCCGATGCCGTCCGCCGCATCGTGCCGCAGGCCGACGTTGTGGTCCATGCCGAGCCGCTGGCCTTGAACGATCACGACATCACCACGCAGGTGCGAATCCTCGCCGCCCGCCGCGGCCTGGGGGCGCACGCCATCCGGCTTTATGAGGATACTGGGCAAGGCAAAGCCGGGCAGCGCTGGCTGGAGCTACATCTGGAAATGCCCGAAGCGCTCACGCTGGAGGAGGCCCATCGCCAGGCCACGGCTTTTGAGAACGACGTGCGAACGAGTGTGCCCGGCATGACGCGGATTGTTTCGCACCTCGAGCCGGTGGGCGATCACACGGCGATCGTGCAGGCCGAGCCGGCCGACCCGCGCCGATCCTCGCCGCCGTGGATGACTTCTTCCACGGCGACGCTCAGGCCGTCCAACTTCACAACGTCATAGTGCAGCTTGCCGACGGCCAGACGCAAGCCTCCTTCCACTGCCGCCTCGATCCGCGGATGTCGATCGGCGATGCGCACGATCTGACCGTGAGCCTGGAAAACCACCTACGCGCCAGCGTGCCGAATGTGGGAAGAGTGGTGATTCATGTGGAACCGCGCAAGGGGGCTGACGCGAGTTGATCGGCGTGGATTTCTGGTGCGGCGAAAGGTAGAATATAGGTGTCTATATGCCCGCGAGATAAGGTGAGATATGAGTACATCCGTGGAAACGAGCGACGTTTTAACCTTGGATGAGGCGGCCACTTTCCTCCGCGTTCCGGTGGAGAGTGTTCTGCGTCTGGCCGCCAACGAAGAGCTGCCCGGACGAACCATCGACGGCCAATGGCGATTTCTTCGCGCGGCATTGGCCGACTGGCTCTGCCGAAAGAGCGGAAAGGCCATCTTGTTGTCGCAGGTCGGCGCGCTGGCGGATGATGAATCATTGCCGGAGATTCGCAGGAGCATTTACGCTTATCGCGGACGGCCGGAAACAGAATCTGGCGAGACAATTGCTTGCCAAAACCATGAGATCCTTTAAGGATTACTATCGCAACATCTATCGCACCTTCGGATACCCGCTCACGGCGCGTACAGGAGTATCGTCGGCGATTCTCGACGCTGCGGAAAAGCGTTTCGGGACGAAATTGCCCCTCGCGCTTCGTGATTTCTATTTGGTTGCTGGAAATGAACGCCGCTTCAATTCGAGTTTGAATCGAGTTCTTGCGCCAAAGGACTGGTTCGTTGACCAACGCCGACTGGCGTTCATGGAGGAGAACCAAGCCGTGGTCTTCTGGGGCGTGTCGGTCCGAGGCCGCCCCGCAGGACCCAACTTGTTTCCAGGGCGTTAACGATGAACCGATTAGCTGGTACGTTGAGTGTCGCAAGCTATCGATTTGGCTTGCGGTAATGCTTCATTATCAAGCCGTCATGGGCGGCTGTACGTTCTGTTCGCGTGCGGATGCCCCAGAATCGTCCGACTATCGATTTACAAAGCATGGATGGAATTTCTACGGGGAGGTCTGTGGCATTAAAGCCTACAGCCGGCAAAACCAAGTTGTATGCCTGCAACCGCCCGGCGCTCTGCCGTTTCAGACTCGCTGGTCAGTTTTGGTCGGCGCGAAGACAAAACGGGAGTTGCAAGCAATCGGGGAAGAGGTTGGAGTAATCCTTGAGTGATCTTGGTGGGCCGGCGCTCGCTACGCGATCTTGTCCCACCCTACAAACGTCGCTCGATGAAATACCGCGCCAAGTAAATCTTTGGATCAACCACCACGCCACTGCTTCGTTTCGCATCAAGCCATGCATCCAGTTCCGCTAGCGGCACGGTGTGGACCTCGATGTTCTCGCGGGCGTCGCCGCCGCCGCTGCCGGTTTTCTTGATGCCGCGAACGATGAACAGCGAATAAGACTCAGTCGTCAATCCCGGCGAGGCGGGGCCGTGGACGGCAAAATGCCAGTCGGTCCCTTCGTAGCCCGCCTCCTCAAAAAGCTCCCGCCGGGCGGCGTCGATCGTTGCCTCGCCCTCCGCGCCGGGATCGTCGCCCGCAAGTCCCGCCGGCAGATCGAGCACGCGGCAGCCCAGCGGAATGCGATACTGCTCGACGAGCACCAGCCGCTGGTCGTCCGTCACGGCGGCGATCACGGCGGCATCCGTGGCGTTGGTCCGCTCGACCCATTCCCAGCCCGATTGGGCCACTAGCCGCAAGAACTTTCCTTCGGCCAGCACCCGGCGTTCGTTGTCGTGATTCACTTCTTTTCCTTTTTCGCCTCATCCAGCCGCGCGGTGATCCAATTCTCCAACTCTTCCCAATCGACCGGCGGAAGCTTCGTGTGGTCCGGCCGCAGCTTGGTCGCCTCCTTGACGTAGACGTGGACGATGTCCTTCTGCTCAACGTCGGTATTCCAGTGCATGAGCACGCGGATGCACTGCCGCAACGAGCCGGGCACGTCCAACTCGTGGTTGCAGAGGAGGGCCACGTCATACCAGCCCAACTGCCGGGCGGCCAGCGCGGGAAACTCCGCGTCCAAGTCCGGAGTTGTGGAAAAAACGACGCTCGCCACGTCTTCCGCCTTAATCCCGTTCTGGCGGATCATCAGCGCCAACAGTCCCCGCGTGGCCCGCAGGATGTCGTCCCGCGTATTGGCATCGGCGGTTGTCGCACCGCGGACTCCACGACATTGCATGATCTTATCCCTTGAACGCGTCAATGCTGTATCACATGCCGGGCCGCATTATACCATGCAAATACTCGCTGATAACCTCCGCCGCCCGAGCCGAACAGGCGACATAGCCGTCGGGCCGAACGAGCCAAATTCCGCCGTCGTGCAGCGGCGGTCGGACCTCGGGATCGACGAGGCCCGCGAACTCGGTCACGAGATCCGCGATCGCGGCCGACTTCTCCGCGAAAAGGGCAAACAGCGGCAAGCCGCCTGATCCGACCGGTGCCTGGCCGGTGATCGGCGCGACCCGCTGGCCCGGCTTCGGAACTCCGCCAAATGCCGGACCATTCAGCGGGCTCTCTGGATAGTTGATCGTAACTTCGGACATTGTTTCCGCGACCTCGTGCCGCACCGGGCCAATGCCCAACATGATATGCCCAGCCACATTTCGCAAAGTCTGGACGATTGGGTTTCGCAGCGTCGCGACCTCGGTCAGCATACTCGCGTTTTTCAGCACATGGTCGCCAATCGCGCTTCGTTCCGGGCTGTAGCTATCCAGCAGTCGTTCGCTGCACTTTCCGCGAACCGTCATCGCGAGCTTCCAGGCCAAATTAAAAGCATCCTGCATGCCCGTGTTCATGCCCTGACCGCCGGCTGGGCTGTGGACGTGTGCAGCGTCGCCCGCGAGGAAGACGCGGCCGAACCGGTAATCCGCCACTTTGCGGCCGTTGATCCGGAAGCCGGCCAGCCAGATCGGATCGAACGCCTTGATCCCGCTCGGACCACGCCGATCGATCATCGCCTGGATCTGCTCTAAGGTCGGCGTCGGAGGATGCTCCGCGCCCGATGGCGGCAAATCGGCGATCACTCGATACCGGCCGGGCGAGATCGGAAAAATGACAAACGCTCCGTCGCGATGCCAATAGACCGAGGCCTCGCTATCCGGATAAGGATAGCCCGTCATGTGGATATCGGCCAGCATCCAGTCGCTGTTCATCGTTTCGCCGGTAAACGGCGCGGCGAGGCCATGGCGCACCGCGCGATGTGCGCGCCGTCGCAGCCGATGAGCCAATCGGCTGAAACGGCTTCTTCCTGCCCATCCGCGCGGCGCAAGACCGCCTCGACGCCGTCGCCGCTGGACGTAAACGAAACAAGTTCGACCTGGCGTTCGATATTGACGCCCAGATCGCGGAGCCGTTCCTCCAACAAGCGTTCGGTCTCGGATTGCGGCAGCATCAGCCCGAAGGGATACGGGCTTTTGATGTGCTCCATATCGACCCGGCCGACGAGTTTGCCGCCGGCGACGATGTTGACCGCCAGCGCCTTGAAGCCGGCCTTGACGAAGCCCGCCGCGTCGCCGCCGCGATCAAGCAGTTCGAGCGTCCGGCTCCAAACGACCAGGGCCTTCGACTTGTCGGTCCGCCCCGCCGCCTTGTTGACGATGCGGACGCTCACGCCATATCGGGCAAGTTCGGAAGCCAACGTCATGCCCACCGGGCCGGCCCCGACGATGAGGAGAGGTTTTGTCATGGTTAGCATTCTTTTTTTCCGAGCAGAGGACAGTTAAGCCTTCATCGTACCAAGGCGGCAGTCGGAATTGATCTGTCACAGCCAGTTAAACCAATCCCTGCTCGACCAAAATGTCATACGCGATCGGCAGTATATGTTCGGAGATCGTCGCACCGTAGCGCATTTTCGCCAAAAGCTCAGCGCTAACGGGCTTGCCAAGTTTCATGTCGCCATCATCATAGCGATGTTGCAGATGTTCGACGGAGCCGATCTGCACGCCCCCGTAGTAAACGCACGTCGGCTTGTCGATGAATGGGTGTTCGCCCGCCATAACGACACATGCCGGGTCGTTGTATGGATCGTGCGGTCGTGCGTTGTCTTTCATCGACGTGAAATTGACATGAACGACATGCACGGGGTTCTTCTGCGGGTCGGAAATAATGGCCCAGAGATGTGGGTCCGAGCGGACCCAAAACGTCGTTCCTTCTACGAACATGGCGGTTCCTCCGCTTAGGGATATTGACGAACCGTCAGTAATATCGTAGAATTCGTTTCCCAACAAGAGGGTGCGGCATGACCAGACCGTTCAAGTTCAATTCGGAGAAAGCCATCCAGGCGGTGGCGTTTCTCCTTCGCCGCGAGCGCGGCCACCGCATGAACTACATGCGTTTGCTGAAGGTGCTCTATTTTGCCGAGCGCGAAATCCTCGCTGAATCCGGGAAGCCGCTCACGGGAAGCCGGGTTCTGGCCATGCAGCGCGGACCGGTGTTGGAGGACATTTTTCAGGTTATTCACGGCTCCCATAATGCAGTCGCCCGGTGGTCGAGTTTTCTGCAGGTTGACCGTTATCAACTGGAGATGATTACCGACCCTGGGGCCGGACTCCTCTCGCGATTTGTGACCCGCAAGCTAGAAGAAGTGGCCACGCGTTACGACGCTCTGGACGAATGGGCGATGGTCGAGGAGACGCACAAACTGCCCGAATGGCAAAAGAACGATCCGGGCGGCTCGTCGCGGGAAATCCCCTTGGCCGACATTCTTGAAGCGGTGGGGCGAAGTGCCGACCTGGACGAAATCGTGGCGCATGCTCGCGAAGACGAGCAGGCGGGTGAATTCTTCTGCGCCATACCTGAGCAGCGACGAGCAAAGCCGGTGAAGGCCCTGAACTCGTCGTCGGCGTCCCCTGTGTCCTTTTCGCCATCGCCGGCCCGGCTACCTCTTTGCCGGCCCGTGGCCCTCCGCGTTGGTCTCCGTCGGCGCAAGCGGCGGAAGCAGTTCGCCCGCTTCATATACGGTCGAGACCGGCTCGCGGGGCGGGTCACTAGCAAAGCTGCCGGCGCGGTTTTATACTCATCGCTGTGTGAATCGGTCAATGCTCCAGTCGGAAGCAAGGAGTGCCGCTGCGCGATGCGTCAGGTCGTCATCGAAAACCCGATAATCAACTCTCCCTTCGAGGAGCCGGCGCGTCATTTCCGCTTCGATGACGAAGGCATAACCAACGAAATCGTGACCCAGCGACGCGTAAGCTGCTATTTCATCCCCATCGCGCAGCCTAAGAAAAAGCCCGGTCAGAAGCAACTCGCCTTCGACGACTGGAATCAGACCCGCGTCGAAGAAAACAAGACGATAAACGAGATCCGCCGCTTGGTCAAAACCTGGCGCGAAGGCCGCTATACCGCCGACGTCACCCGCGTCACGGCCCGATTGTTGGAATACTGGCGACGCTCCGAACGCGATCGGCGGCTATTCTTCTGCCAGATCGAAGCCCTGGAAACGGCCATCTATATCGACGGAGGTCGCCAAGAAATTACGGCGACGCCTGGATCGAAAACACGCTGCGGCAAGATCAACGAGGACGCCAATCCCGGCCTCTTTCGCATCGCCTGCAAAATGGCCACCGGCAGCGGCAAAACGGTCGGTCATGGCCATGCTCATCGCCTGGCACACGCTCAACAAGCTGGCCAACCCGCAGGACGCCCGCTTCACCGACTCCTTTCTCATCGTGACGCCCGGCATCACCATCCGCGACCGCCTGCGCGTGCTTCTGCCGAGCGACCCGAGCAACTACTACCGCGCAGCTCGACATCGTCCCTTCGGACCTGACCGACAAGCTTGGCCAGGCGCAAGATCATCATCACCAATTTCCATACTTTCCTGCGACGGGAAAAAATCAAGGCCGGCAAGCTCACAAAGGACATCCTCGGCACACCGGTCCGGACTCGCCCTTCACGGAATCCGGATGGCGAGATGGTCCGCCGCGTCTGCCGCGAGCTTCGGGACAAGAAGAACATCATCGTCATCAACGACGAGGCCCATCACTGCTACCGCCGGCAAAGCCGGACAGCCGAAGATGAAAAACTCACCGGCGACGAGCGCAAGGAAGCCGAGAAGCAGGACGAAGAGGCCCGCATCTGGATCGGCGGCCTGGAGGCCGTGCAAAAGCAAGCTCGGCGTCAAAGCTGTCTACGACCTCTCCGCCACGCCGTTTTTCCTGCGCGGCTCCGGCTACCGCGAGAGGCACGCTCTTTCCCTGGGTCGTTTCCGACTTCTCGCTGATCGACGCCATCGAGTCCGGCATCGTCAAGGTGCCCGCGTTCCCGTTGCGGACGACTCGATGGTAGGCGAACAGCCCACCTACCGCGACCTCTGGCTGCGCATTCGCGACGATCTGCCGAAGAAGGGCCGCAAGACCGAGGCTGTCACCGGCGAGCCCAAGCTGCCCGTTGAACTGGAAGGCGCCTTCAAAGCCTCTACGGCAATTACGAGAAATCCTACGCCCGTTGGGAAGCCAATAGCGAGGCCCGCGCCAACGGCCTGACGCCGCCCGTGTTCATCGTCGTTTGCAACAACACCAACGTCTCGAAGCTGGTCTTCGATTACATCGCCGGCTGGGAAAAGCACTTGCCGACGGCGCGACCGTTGCCGTGCCGGGCAAACTCTGCCATCTTCAGCAACGTCGAGAACGGCCAGTTGCTCCGACCGCCCGAACACGATCCTCGTCGATTCCGAGCAACTCGAATCCGGCGAGGCGATGAGCGACGATTTCAAGAAGATCGCCGCCCGCGAAATCGACGAGTTCAAGGCCGAGTACCGCAAGCGCTTCCCCGGCAGCGACACGGAAAAGCTAACCGACGAAGACCTGCTTCGCGAAGTGATGAACACGGTCGGCAAGCCGGGCAAGCTGGGCGAACAGGTCAAATGCGTTGTCTCCGTCTCGATGCTCACCGAAGGTTGGGACGCCAACACCGTCACGCACATCCTCGGCGTCCGCGCCTTCGGCACGCAGCTTCTCTGCGAGCAGGTCGTCGGCCGCGGCCTGCGGCGGATGAGCTACAGCGCCGGCAAGCGAACGGTTTCTCTTGCTGGCGGCCAAGAGCCGGAGTTCGACGCCTTCCCGGTCGAGTATGCCGAAGTCTACGGCGTCCCGTTTTCGTTCATCCCTTCGGCCGGTTCCGGTCCCGAGCCAAAGCCGGGGCCGATCCCCACGCGCGTCCGGGCGCTGGATGACCGTGCGGGCTGCGAAATTACGTTTCCACGTATCGACGGATACCGCTACGATTTGCCGGCGGAACGCCTCGAAGCGAAGTTCACCGCCGACTCTCGCAAGATTCTGACCACCGCCGACCTGCCCACCAAGGTTGAAAACGCACCGATCGTCGGCGAGACGGTGATCCACACTCTTGACGACCTGAAGAAGCGCCGACCGCAGGAGGTAGCCTTCCTGCTGGCCAAGCTTGTTCTGGAGCGCTACTTCCGCGATAACGACCAAGCCCTCAAGCCGTGGCTCTTTCCCGATCTGCTCACCATTGCCCGGCGCTGGCTGGCGGAATGCGTCGTGCTCAACGACAACACGTTCCCGCAATTGCTCCTTTTCGTCGTCAATGCCCACGATGCCGCGGAGCGCATCTACAAGGCGATTGCGGCCAGCGAAGACGGCGAGAAGCGGCTTCTGCCGATTCCAAAGCCCTACGATACCGTCGGCTCGACTCGATACGTCGATTTCGACACGACCCGAAATACCTACCGGTCAAAAGCCGCAAAGTGCCACGTTTCCCACGTGGTTTGTGACACAGGCTCATGGGAGCAGAAGCTGGCCCAGGCATTGGAGGACGACATGGACGAAGTCCTTTGCTACGTGAAGAACCAGAACCTCGGCTTCACGATCCCCTACACGCACGCGGGCGACCAACATAACTACACGCCCGACTTCCTCATCCGCATCGACGACGGTCGCGGCCCCGCCGACCCTTTGAACCTGATCCTTGAAGTGACGGGCGAAAAGGACGGCAAGAAGGAGGCCAAGGTTTCCACGGCCAAAACGCTCTGGATTCCGGCGGTCAACAACGCCGCAGCCTGGGGCCGCTGGGCCTTTATCGAAATCCGCGACCCGTGGAACGCGAAGAGCGAGATACGAGACGAATTGACGCGATTGGGCAGATAGCATATATTTGTATACTGACGGTCGTTCCTGCGCCGACCGGCGGAAGGATACAAACGCCATGAGCCACGTCCGATACGACGAAATTGGGTACTGGTCGGAGATTAAGCTTGACATAATCCGCGACTACGCGAAGGAATACAGCAAGGTTCTGCAAATCAAGAGCAGATTCGCAGGCACCTCTACATTGATGCCTTTGCGGGCGCCGGCGTCCATATATCTAAGCGCACTCGCGACTTCGTGCTTGGAAGTCCCTTAAACGCGCTTAACGTGGAACCGCCTTTCAGCGAATACCATTTCATTGACTTGGACGGAGGCAAAGCCGATCATTTGCGGCAGATGACCTGTGATATTCCGAACGTCAGCGTCTATAATCGGGACTGCAATGAGGCCCTCCTGCAGGAAGTCTTTCCGCGTGCCCGATGGGAGGATTATTCTCGCGCGCTCTGTTTACTCGACCCATATAAGCTCAATCTTGACTGGGAAGTTGTTCGCACTGCGGGCCAAATGAAGAGCATTGAGATTTTCGTGAACTTTATGGTCATGGATGCCAATATGAACGTCTTATGGAAGAATCCAGACAATGTGCCGCCGGCACAGTTGGCGCGGATGGACGCATTTTGGGGCGACCGCTCTTGGCGGAATATCTTGTACCAGAAGCCCGAAGGACTGCTTCCGGGTTTCGATATCGAGAAGAAAATCAGCAATGAAGCGGTTGCACTGGCGTACCGCGACCGGCTAAAAGCGGTGGCGGGCTTCCAGTATGTCCCTGATCCGCTGCCAATGCGAAATACCCGCGGAGCAATAGTCTATTACTTGCTTTTCGCGTCTCCAAACAGAATAGGCAACAAGATTGTTTCCCATATCTTCGACAAATATCGCGACAGAGGAGCCGAATAATGGCCACCAACTCCTCCATCGAATGGACCGAAGCGACGTGGAACCCGGTCACGGGCTGCACGAAGATCAGCCCCGGATGCGTTCACTGCTACGCCGAGCGCATGGCACTGCGATTGCAGGCGATGCGACAGGCAAACTACGCCAACGGTTTTCAGGTGACGCTGCAAAATCATGCTGTGGACCTGCCGCTACGGTGGAAAAAGCCCCGGCGGATTTTCGTCAATTCAATGAGCGACCTGTTCCATGACGACGTGCCCGAAGATTTCATCCAGCGCGTCTTCGCGGTTATGGGCCGCGCCGATTGGCACCAGTATCAGGTATTGACGAAGCGCTCGGCGCGGATCGCCCAACTCGATTCTCGGCTCTCGTGGCTCCCCAATATATGGATGGGCGTAAGCGTCGAACGAAAGGACTACGTCTATCGCATCGACGACTTGCGGAGGACTCGGCGCGCAGATTGAAATTCCTTTCGCTGGAACCGCTACTGGGGCCGTTGCCAAAGCTAGACCTGCGCGGCATAGATTGGGCGATTGTCGGTGGCGAATCGGGCCCGGGCGCGGCCCATGAAAGAAGATTGGGTCCTCGATATTCGCGATCAGTGCCGCGCGGCGGGCGTCGCCTTCTTCTTCAAGCAATGGGGCGGGGTGCAAAAGTGCCGCCATGGCCGCGACCT
This sequence comes from uncultured Planctomycetia bacterium, assembly GCA_963707295.1. Classification (GTDB taxonomy): domain Bacteria; phylum Planctomycetota; class Planctomycetia; order Pirellulales; family Thermoguttaceae; genus JANXQG01. The sequence goes on along the minus strand of CAVPPL010000011.1, from coordinate 312,029 downwards.
CCAAGGACAAACATGGGATGAGATGCCCAGGCCCCGGGCAGCATAAACATCCCCGCCGACCCCGCGTCGGTGGAATAATGACTGAGCAAGCTATGGCCGCGAAGAAGCCCGCCAAAATCAAAGCCCCCTCCATCCCAGTTGAATCCGTCCGCCACAAGGACAAGCGGAAGAACATCCCTACCGAGGAACTTCGCGACTTCGTCGCCGAGGACGAGCAGAATCCCCGTGCGGTCCTCTACCCGCGCAACCCGGACCTCGACCCGCAACTGGTCTGGAAGCGGCAAGGACGAGCAGGACAGCCAACCGCTGGAAGTTGCCGGCCGTGCCGATCTACATCCAGGAGAAGGTCCATCCCCAGGCCATCATCGACGATTTTCGCCGCAGCATCGCCAGGGAGCCCGACCCGCAGAAGGATTTCTGGTCCGATTTCAACGGCCTGCCCGACGATTTTCACGACCGGGTCGACTTCTACCACCACGAAGCCAACTGGCAAAACCGGCTGATCCTGGGCAATTCGCTCCTGGTGATGACCTCGCTGGCCGAAAAGGAGAACCTCAAGGGCCAGGTGCAGATGATCTACATGGACCCGCCCTACGGCATCAAGTTCGGCTCCAACTGGCAGGTCTCGACGCGCAAGCGCGACGTGAAGGACGGCAAGGCCGAGGACGCCTGCCGCCAGCCGGAACAGGTCCAGGCCTTCCGCGACACCTGGAAACTGGGCATTCATTCCTATCTGCCCTACCTCCGCGACCGGCTGGTGACGGCTCGCGAACTGCTCACGGAAAGCGGCTCGATCTTCGTGCAGATCGGGGATGAGAATGTGCATCTGGTGCGATGCGTCTTGGATGAGGTATTTGGAGTGGAAAACTTTTGCGCGGCAATCGTTTTCGCCAAGACCAGCAGTTCCTCATCCGAGGCACTTAGCAGCGTTGCCGATTACATTCTGTGGTACGCCAAAGAAAAGGGCGCAGTGAAGTACCGCCAACTATACAACGCAAAGATAATCTCGGAGTCGATCGAGGGAAGCTACGACTGTGTTGAACTCCCAAGTCAGAATTGGCGACGGATGAACAGGCAAGAGAAAGACGATCCTGCAAAAGTGCCGGAGGGTTCGCGTGTTTTCATGGCCGGAGCGCTAACGTCATCTCGTCCCGTTGGCCAGGGGGACGTGACGCAGTTCGAATTCGAAGGACATCGGTTCGGACCAGGATCTGGTACGTTCAAGACGACGGCTCTCGGCCTAGGGCGGCTCGCACGAGGTGGCCGTTTGGTAAATGTAAACGGTAACCTGAGATATCGGCGCTTGTTCACGGATTTCCCGTACTCCCCGAGAGCAAACATTTGGACCGATACTACAACAGGCACGTACACCGATCCAAAGGTCTATGTTGTTCAAACAGGCGCGCGAACGGTCGAGCGCTGTCTCCTCATGGCTACCGACCCCGGCGACTTGGTTCTCGATCCGACGTGCGGTTCGGGGACGACGGCCTACGTCGCGGAGCAATGGGGCCGGCGGTGGATCACCGTCGATACCAGCCGCGTGGCGCTGACGTTGGCCCGCACGCGCCTCATGGCCGGCCGCTTTCCCTACTATCTCCTGGCCGACACGCCGGAAGGACGGAAGAAAGAAGCAGAACTGACCGGAAGTCTAACTGCCCTCACCCCCGGCCCCTCTCCCGCCGCTGAGTACAGCGGAGGGCGAGGGGAGACAGGCGACATACGCAAGGGCTTCGTCTACAAACGCGTGCCGCACGTCACGCTCAAGGCCATTGCCAACAACGAAGAAATCGACGCGATTCATGCCAAATGGCAAGCGCAGCTTGAGCCGCTGCTGGCCAAGGTCAACAAGGCGCTGGCAAAGGATTGGCAGGAGTGGGAAGTGCAACGGGAAATAGAAAGCGGCGATAAATCGCCGCACTCCAAAGACGGCGCAAAAACTGCTTCGCGAGTGGTGGGACCTTCGCCAAGCCCGCCAGAAGGAGATTGATGCCTCCATCGCCCGCCGCGCCGATACGGAAATGCTCTACGACCAGCCTTACGAGGACACGAAGCGGGTCCGTGTCACCGGGCCGTTCACCGTGGAAAGCCTCTCGCCCCATCGCACGATCAGCGTCGAGGAAAAGAAGCGCCGCGCCGAAGTCGGCCATTCCGCCACGGGGCTGAAAATCGAGGTCCACGGCCCCGACCAGTTCGGCCAGATGATCCTGGACAACCTCCGCACCGCCGGCGTGCAAAACACAGTCAAGAAGGAACGGCTCAAGTTCGACAGCCTTGAACCCTACGCCGGGCAGTGGATCCACGGCGAAGGACAATATTCCGATAGCGACGGCAAGCAGCATCGCGCGGCCGTCTGCGTCGGCCCCGAACACGGCACGGTAGGGCCGCAGTTAGTCAAGGAAGCCGCCAAGGAGGCTGTGCAAGGCGTCGGCTTCGATCTCTTGATCGTCTGCGGCTTTGCCTTCGATCCGCACGTCTCCGAAGAAGCCAAGCGCGATGGCAAGCTCGTCGTCCTGCCCGCGCGGATGAACCCCGATCTGACGATGGGCGAGCTTCTGAAAAAGACCGGTTCGGGCAATCTTTTCATGGTCTTCGGCGAGCCGGACATGGAAGTCCAACGGGAAGAAGACGGACGGATCGTAGTGCGGCTCAACGGCCTTGACATTTACGACCCGACGACGGGCGAAATCCGCTCCAGCAGCACCGACGACATCGCCTGCTGGTTCATCGACACGAATTACAACGGCGAGAGCTTCTTCGTCCGCCACGCCTATTTCACAGGTGCCGACGAACCCTACGACAAGCTGAAACGGGCTTTGCGGGCCGAAATCGATGAAGCCGCCTGGTCGGCGCTTTATTCGACGGTAAGCCGCGCGTTCGCTAAGCCCGCCAGCGGCCGCATCGCCGTAAAGGTAATCAACCATTACGGCGATGAGGTGCTCAAGGTTTACGACGTTCGATAGCGCTTTGGGAGTATTCCGGCGGGAGCCTTCTTGCATCCGTGTACTATGCGCCGCTGGACGACAGCGCTTCCACCGCTTCCGCAGCCTGCCCGCTCGACGACGCCTCCTCCAGCGGCAGGCCGGCCAGTTCAAGCACCTTGCGATGATACTCCTCCCGCGTCATTCGGTTAAAGTATATCACTTCCCAATGCCAGGCCTTAATCTGTTCGAGATGCTGCCTGATCGGATACGAGGCGCAAGGCATATCGAGCTCCTTGCGCTTGAAATCCGAGCCCGTCAGGTGGCAATACTTATGAAACTCCTCTTGAGTCAATTCTTCGATGTTCCCGACCGGCGGCAAGCCGAGTTTGACCATCTTCGTTCGCACCATTGTGCGATGTTCGGCGGTAGTCATCCTCAGTGGGATGCCCCACGCCTTTTTTGCCGAAAGAGGCCACTTGCCCACGTCGGGGCCTTGTTTCCGGCCGGTGAGCGGATTGATCGCACCCCGGACATACGGCTCGGCGGGGGGCCCGGTGCTGTCCACGGCGGGGTCCTTAAGCAGGCCCTGCCGCCGCGCGACGGCGGCTACCTTCTTGACCAGCCTTAACTGCCGGCTGTTTCTCACGATTGCACCTCCCCTCCCAGGCGCAGTTTCCAGCTCCGCGATCCGCTCCTCGACTTCCGCCAGGTCGGTCAACCGGGCGAGCGAGTCCAAAAGGCTCTTGGCAGCGATCCGCCGCACCGCCGCGCTGCCGTCGTCCAGCAGCTTTTCGAGCGTGGCGACGGCCTGGGTCGAGGTCCGGGCGAGCCGGGCGGTCGCCCGCGAAAGGATCTGCCCGCGGGCCGAGCCCACGGCCCGGCAAAAGGAGGGGTCGCGGAGGCGGCGGAAAACGGTGCGGCGGGAGCAGCCCGCCTTTCGGGCGGCCGCGGTGGCATTGGCCCCGGCCGCCAGGGCGAGGACCAACCGGGCTTCTTTTCTTTCTCGGATCATGATTTTTCTCCTTGCAAAGGGGTTGACATTGATGTTGACATGTGATATCATACAGACATAGTGAACAGATGTCAAGTATCCGGCAAAAAGATTTCCGCCGCGGTTTTCCGCCGAAAAAAGCAACGTAGAAGATGATTCGAACTGCAATTCCAACCACAAAGAACACCATGAACACAAAGAAGAGATCTTTGTGCCCGTTGTGCTCTTTGTGGTTGAATTCCGCTGCGCGTTCGCAAAATGACCGCGCCGACAATCCATGTCACCATATTTCTGTCCCTGATTTTTCTGTCGAATCTTTCGTCCGCTTCGCGCTTGGCTCCCCGCTCCCTGCTCCCGGCTCGTTGCTTCTCGAAACCGTGCCAAAGTGGGACATTTCGTGCCACGCATGAGGTTTCGCCGCGGAATGCGCGGGGTCTAAGAAGCATTTACGCAGTGCCAAGTCGCGACAAACCGCTGCCAAACCGCGACATTTCAGTGCCAAAAGTGCCAAAACTGACATTGCGTCAGAAAAATCGCGAGATTTGTCAGCCGTTCCTGCCAAACCTAACGCGCTTATCGCCCGTTGTAGGATCGGGGGTATCTCGCTATACTTGTGTGCTTTATACTCAAACGCCAGCCGAATACATGCGCTTCCTGCTCATCGACCGCATCATCGACGTCCAGCCCGGTGCCAAGATCACCGCGGTCAAGTCGCTGACGATGGCCGAGGAGTATCTGGAAGACCATTTTCCCAACTTCCCGGTGATGCCCGGCGTGTTGATGCTGGAGGCCATGACCCAGGCCGCCGCGTGGCTGATCCGCCTCAGCGAGGATTTCGCCCATTCGGTCGTGGTGTTAAAACAGGCAAGTAATGTAAAATACGGGCAGTTCGTCGAGCCGGGCCAAATGCTCACCGTCACGGCGGAGATCATTTCGCAGACCGATACCGAGACCAAAGTGAAGGCCCAGGGGACGGTCGACGGGCACCCGACCGTCAGCGGCCGGCTGGTGCTGGAACGCTACAATCTTGCCGATCGCGAGCCTGCGGAAACGTTGACGGACGAGATGATCCTCGAAGAAATGCGCAGCCTGTTGACCGTGCTCTATCAGCCCGGCTCGCCGGTGGTGCCCGCCACAGTCTACTGATTTATTTGTAATGCGACTTCAAGGCAAGAATGCGATCGTCACCGGCGGCAGCCGCGGCATTGGCCGGGCGTGCGTGGCGCAATTGGCCGCCGAAGGGGCGAAAGTGGCCTTCATCTACAGCTCGAACCAGGCCGCGGCCGACGCGCTGGTTGCCGAACTTACGGCCCAGGGCCGAAATGTCCGCGCGGTGCAAGCCGACGTTCGCGACGCCAAGCGTGCCCAGGAAATCGCCGACAGCCTGATCGCCGAATGGCAGCGGATCGACATTCTCGTGAACTCGGCGGGCATCGTCAAGGATGGACTCACCGGCATGATGACCGACGAGCAGTGGCGCGACGTCCTGGACACGAACCTTGGCGGCACGTTCAACTACTGCCACGCGGTGACTCAGCCGATGTTGATGCAGCGGAGCGGCAGCATCGTGAACCTTTCCAGCACGGCGGCCGAGTTCGCCTCGCGAGGTCAAGTGAACTATGCGGCCAGCAAGGGCGGCATCAACGGCCTGACCCGCGCCTGGCGAAGGAGTTGGCCGGGCGAAAGGTCCGCGTCAACGCCGTGGCGCCGGGCATGATCGAGACCGACATGAGCCAGGTCGTCCGCGGCATCGCCGGCGACCAGATCAAGAACGTCATTCCCATGAAGCGGATCGGCAAGCCGGAAGAGATCGCCAGCGTGGTGGCCTTTCTGGCCAGCGACGACGCCTCCTACCTGACCGGCCAAGTGCTGCGCGTCGACGGCGGCTTGAGTTTGGGAGGATATTGAGAAAAAAGTATTGAACTGTAGGGTGGCGTCGAGCGAACGAAGACCCACCAATGATTGACTGATTGGTGGGTCTTCGCTGCGCTGACCACACCCGACGAAACCGAAAACCCCTTGGAGTGTATTGGAAATGCCGACAAAGGAAGAAGTTTACGAAAAGATCAAAGTCGCCCTGGTCGACGCGTTGGGCGTCGATGAGGAGGACATCACGCCCGAGGCCACGCTGGTGGGCGACCTGGGGGCCGAGTCGATCGACTTTCTGGATATCGTCTTCCGCCTGGAGAAGGCCTTCGACATCAAGATTCCCCGCGGCGAGCTGTTCCCCGAGGACGTGCTCACGGATCCAAAGTACGTGCAGGACGGCAAGGTGACCGAACGTCGGCCTGGCCGAGCTGCGGCAAGCGGATGCCGTTTGCCGACCTCGACAAGTTCGCCAAGAACCCGGTCGTGCAGGACTTCGCCAACCTGCTGACCGTGGCCGACATGTGCCGTTTCGTGGAAAGCAAAGTGCAGGTAACGGGCTGATTTTTATTGTTGGGTCGGAATCTGAAACAATCGTCCTGCTGTGTCAGCGGGTTGTTTCAGCTCCGGCCGGATCGAGTATTATGCGCTGGTTCTGGATCGATCGATTCCTCGAGTTCGAAAGCGGTCGGCGGGCCAAGGCGATCAAGAACGTCTCCCTGGCCGAGGACCACCTGCACGACCACTTTCCGCATTACCCGATGTTGCCCAACTCGCTGGTCATCGAGGGGTTGGCGCAGACGGGCGGGCTGCTGGTCTGCGAACACAACCAGTTCACCGAGAAGGTGGTCCTGGCCAAGGTGCCCAAGGTGCATTTCCACTTCCATGCGCGGCCGGGCGACACGCTCACCTATACGGCGACGATCGAGTATCAAAACGGAAGGGGCCGTCGGTCCGCGCCACCAGCTACATGGGCGACCGGCTCCAGGCCCAAGCCGAACTCGTCTTCGCCCATTTGAACGCCCCCGGCTGGGCACGTTCTTCTCGCCCGAATCGTTCCTTTCCATGATGCGGGTCTTCGGGGCTTATCGCGTCGGCCGCGCGGCCGACGGCAGCCCGTTGCGTCCGCCCGCGCGGCTATTGCACCGGGCAAGCGACAACGGCAGCGCCAGGGTCACGGAGGAGCTCGCCACATGAGACGACGCGTTGTCATTACCGGGCTGGGCTGGTCACGCCGCTGGGCGCGGACTTGGAAACCGTCTGGAAGCGATTGCTGGCGGGCGAGTCGGGCGTGGGCTACACGACGCTCTTCGACGCCAGCAACTTCCCCACCAAGATCTCCGCCGAAGTCCGCAATTGGGACGTCTCCGACGTGGGCGAGAAGCCCGACGACTGGAAGTTCCAGGGCCGCCACACCCACTTCGCCATCGGCGCCGCCAAGAAGGCGATTGGCCGATTCGGGCATCGCTCGAAGCCGGCCTCGATCCCACGCGCTTCGGCGTCTACACCGGCAGCGGCGAAGGCCAGCAGGACTTCGACCGCTTTACGCGAAATGATGCTTGCCGGGCTCGAACGGCGGCACCAGCTCGACATCGCCAAGTTCATGCCAGAAAGGGCTCGGAACTGCTCAACCCGATCGCAGGAGTTGGAGCAAGAGCCGAACATGCCGGCCGGCCACCTGGCCGCGCTGTTCAACGCCCAGGGGCCGAACGTCAACTGCCTGACGGCCTGCGCCGCCAGCAGCCAGGCGATCGGCGAGGCGGTCGAGATCATCCGCCGCGGCGAGGCCGACGTGATGCTCTCCGGCGGCACGCACAGCATGATCCATCCGTTCGGCGTCACCGGCTTCAACCTGCTGACCGCGCCTTAGCACGCGCAACGACGAGCCGACGCAGGCCTCGCGGCCCTTCGACCGCGACCGCGACGGCTTCGTGCTCGGCGAAGGGGCCGGCATGGTCGTCCTGGAAGACTTGGAACACGCCCAAGGCCCGCGGCGCGAGGATCTACGGCGAGATCGTCGGCTACGGCTCGACGGCCGACGCCTTCCGCATCACCGACACGCATCCCGAGGGCCGCGGCGCGATCAGCTGCATGAAGATGGCCCTGGCCGACGCCGGCTCGACGACCGACGACATCCACTACATCAACGCCCACGGCACGAGCACCATCGGTCAACGACAAGGTCGAGACGCTGGCCATCAAGACAGGTCTTCGGCGAGCAGGCCTACAAGATTCCCGTCTCCAGCACCAAGAGCATGATGGGCCACCTGATCGCCGCCGCCGGGGCCACGGAGTTGATCGTCTGCCTGCTGGCGATTCGCGACAACGTGTTGCCGCCGACGATCAACTACGAGACGCCCGACCCCGATTGCGACCTGGACTACATCCCCAACGCGGCCCGCGAGGCCCGCTGCGACGTGGCCTTGAGCAACAGCTTCGGCTTCGGCGGCCAGAACATCGCGCTGATCTGCAAGCGGTTTAACGGGTGAGATCGACTAGATCATCTTTCCCGAATCAAGGGAATGCGCTCGAACCGTGTCGGCCGTGAACTCCGCATGGAAGTCGGGTCCGTCGGCTACGGCGCGGACGACGCCGACGCGAACTACGAAGTCGCCGAAGTGTTCGCCCGCGTGCCGTTCTTTGACAAAACGATGGAATAGCGGCTTGAGCACGGCGAGGATCTCCTCCTCGCCGATGTTCTCGCGGTGGAGGCGGTTCATCCGCGTGCCGGCGAAATCGCCGCCGAGATAGAGGTTGTATTTGCCCAGCGCCTTGCCCACGAAGCCGATCTCCGCCAGAAACGGCCGGCGCAGCCGTTGGGGCAGCCGGTCATGCGGACGACGATTTCCTCGTTGGCCAGCCCAGCCTCGGCGGCGAGGGCTTCGAGCTTGGTGATCAGCGTGGGCAGATAGCGCTCCGACTCGGCCATCGCCAGGCCGCACGTGGGCAGCGCCACGCAGGCCATCGCGTTACGCCGCAGAGCGGAAATGTGCTCGCCATCGCTGAGCTTGTGGGCCGCGACTAGCTGCTCGATCCGCTCGCGGTTCTCCTCGGAAACGTTGCCGATGACCAGGTTCTGATTGGCCGTCAGGCGAAGGTCGCCGTCGTGCGCCTTGGCGATCGCCCGCAGGCCGGTCATGAGCGGATAATCCTCCCAGTCGCGGATGCGGCCGTTCTCGATGAAGAGCGTCAGGTGCCACTTGCCGTTCGTGCCTTTGATCCAGCCGTAGCGGTCGCCGTGGTGCTCGAAGTCGAAAGGCCGCTCGGGCTGTAGCTCCCAGCCTAGCCGCCGCTGGACTTCGTCCTTAAACCACTCCACGCCACGGTCGAGGATCGTGTACTTCAGCCGGGCGTGCTTGCGGTTGCTGCGGTCGCCGAAGTCGCGCTGCGTGGTGAGGACCTTCTCCGCCACCTCAAGAACTTGATCCGGCCGGCAGAAGCCAAGCACCCAGCCGAGATTGGGGAACGTCGCCGGTTCGCCGTGCGTCATGCCGAGGCCGCCGCCCACGGAGACGTTGAAGCCCGCAAGCTTGCCCCGGCGCCATTGGAAGCACTGTCGGCAATTGCAATGAAGCCGAGGTCGTGGGCGAACACGTCAACATCGTTGCTGGGCGGCACGGCAATGGCAATCTTGAACTTCCGCGGCAGGTACGTCGGACCATACATCGGTTCGTCATCTTTCGGCGGCGGAACGACGGCCTCGTCGCCGATCCAGATTTCGTGATAGGCACGCGTCTTGGGGGCCAGGTGCTGGCTAAGCCGATTCGCCCATTCGTAGACCTCGCCGTGAATCTCCGAGGCGTACGGGTTTGGGTTGCACATCACGTTGCGGTTCACGTCGCCGCAGGCGGCCAGCGTATCGAGCAGCGTTTCGTTGATGTCGTGGATCGTCTGGCGGAGGTTCCACTTCTGCACTCCGTGGAACTGAAACGATTGCCGCGTGGTGAGGCGGAGTTCGCCGTTGGCGTACTTTTGGGACAGGGCGTCCAAGGCAAGCCATTGCTGCGACGTGACGATGCCGCCGGCGGCGCGGATCCGGACCATGAAGTCGAAAGCCGGCTCCAGCCGCTGCCGCGTCCGCTCGTCGCGGATGTCGCGGTTGTCCTGCATGTAGGTGCCGTGGAATTTCAGCAGGGCGTTGTCGGCGTCGGCCACCGAGGCGGTGACGCGATTGGCAAGCGACTGCGCGATCGTGCCGCGAAGAAAGTTGCTTGCCGTCTTGATGTCTTCGTTGGCAGAAGGCTTTTTAGCGGCGGGTGTTTTGGTAGTGGTGTTTGACATTTGATTCTAATACACGTCGCGCTGGTAACGGCCTTGTTCGCGGAGCGACTTCACATAAGCCGCCGCCTCTTCGGCGGTCTTGCCGCCTTCGTCCTGGATGATGGTCAGCAGCGAGGCATGAACGTCGGCGGCCATCGGGCTGACGCTGCCGCAGACGTAAAGGTGAGCGCCTTCCTGCAGCCAATCGTATATCTCGCGGCTCTTCTCGGCCATGCGGTGCTGCACGTATACTTTCGCCCCTTGGTCGCGGGAGAAGGCCACGTCGAGCCGTGTGAGCACACCCAACTTCAGCCAGCGGAGCCACTCGACCTGGTAGAGGAAATCGGTACGGAAGCGGCGGTCGCCGAAGAAGAGCCACGTCTTGCCACCCGCGCCCGTCTCCTCGCGTTCCTCGATGAAAGCCCGGAACGGCGCGATGCCCGTGCCCGGCCCGACCATGATCACCGGCGTCTCCGGATCGCTGGGCAAGCGGAAATTCGGGTTCGAGTGGACGAAGACTTGCAGCGAGTCGCCCGGATCAATCCGCTCGGCGCAGTGGACCGAGCAAGTGCCCAGCCGCTCGCGATTGTGGGCCTCGTAACGCAAGGCGGAGATGCACAAATCGACCTCGCCCTCGTTCGCACGATGGCTGCTGGCGATCGAATAGAGCCGTGCGGGCAGCTTCCGCAGCATGGGCACAAACTCGCGGGCCGGCACGTCCTTGATCGAGAAATCTCGGACCAGATCGAGCAGGTCCCGGCCGCGGGTGTAGGCCTTGAGCTTCTCCGCGGCGTCGGACTGTACGAGATCCTGCAGGCCGTCCTTGGAAAAGACGGAGGTCTGCTTGAGCAACTGCTTGCTCAAGAGCGTGATCTCGTAATGCTTCATCAATGCCTCGCGGAGCGGCACTTCCTGCTTGCCGGCCGCGACAAGCTCGTCCGGATTCCACGACATTTGGGCGATCACTTCGTCAACCAACTGCGGGTCGTTGTGCGGATAGATGCCCAGCGAGTCGCCCGGTTCGAAGGAGAGCCCCGAGCCATCCAAAGCCATTTTCAAATGGCGAGTTTCCTTGTCCGACCCGCGGCCGTTGAGATTGATGTTCTCCAGGACTTCGGCGGTGAAGGGGTTCATCCGCGTGAAGGCGGGCGCGGCGATCGTCGCCGCGGCGGTGGCCGTGCCGCTGGCGGAAACGGAAGTGTGCAATTCGGCAGGCGCGGCCGTTGCGAAGCGATCGCCAGTGTCACTAGTTTCAGCCGTATCGGGCGTCACGACCGTCTCGGCCGTCGATGAACCGGAAAGGGCATCCAACACGCCGTTCATCCAGGCCTGGGCCGGTTCGTCGAAATCGACGTCGCAATCGGTCCGGGCGTGGATCCGCGTCGCGCCGAGTTGTTCCAGCCGTTCGTCGAAATCCTTGCCCGTCTTGCAGAAGTGGTCGTAAAGCAGGTCTCCCAGGGAGAGGACCGAGAACCGCATCCCTTCCAACCGCGGCGCCCGCTTGCCGAGGACGAACTCGTGGAACAGCACGGCCTTGTCCGGCGGATCGCCTTCGCCGTAAGTGCTGACGATGATGATGAGTTGCTTGACCTTCTTGAGGTTGTTCGTGCGGAAGTCGCTCATGTCGGAGAGTGTGACCTTGAAGTCTTTTTCTTCCAGCCGCTTCTTCAAGTCTGCCGCTAGGTGCTGCGCGTTGCCGGTTTGCGAACCGAAAAGTACGGTTACTTCCCGATCGACGACGGCGGGAGCAGACGCTGCTTTTGGAGTCGCGGGCAAACTTGCAGCCGGAGCCGAAGCAGAGGGAGCACCGCTGCCGCCCGGACTACCCCGCACGCCCGCCAGGTAGCCGCTGAGCCAGAGCATCTGTTCGGGCGTGAGCGTGTCCAGCAACCGGTTCAGGGCTTCGGCCTGTTGCTGGTTGAAAGGGCTGTTGTCAACTCGGAAGGAATACCCGCTCATTAACGCAATCCAAGGGTCGCTCTGTGCCGGATGGGTGCGAGTGCCTTGCGACCCATCGAAGAAACTGCAAGATTATACGCCAATCCGGCAGCCTTCGGCAGCGCGAGATTCTGCCGTTTGGAAAATCATTAGTAATTCGATTATATCTATATCACTGATTATGGATTATCTAAGGAATCGGCATAATCGTCAAGGTCCGATGAGGTAAACTGGGACAGACATCGGCGATTGTGCCGGCAAAAAGCATTAGCATCATTGTCGTCATTAGGTGGAAAGTATGAACCGTAAGGAAGGACTTCGACTAGGCGTGGACCATGTTCGAGCAGCTTGCCCGGTGATGCGGCAAGTCATCGACGCCCATGGTCCGATCACCTTTCGGCCCGCGCGGGACCGTTTCGGCATCCTGGTGCGCTCGATTATCTCGCAGCAGATCTCGACGGCCGCCGCGCGGACGATCCGGGCGCGGTTGGAAACGCACTTGAAGCGGACTGGCGTGACGCCGGCCGCCCTGGCCCGGCAGAGCGAGGACAAGCTCCGCGCGGCGGGCATCTCGCGGCAAAAGGCGTCGTATCTCATCGACCTTGCCCGAAAGGTTGACGACGGCACGGTGCCGCTGGGAACGATCGGCCGCCTTTCGGACGAGGAAGTCATCGCCAAGCTCACCGAGATCAAGGGCATCGGCCGCTGGACCGCCGAGATGTTCTTGATCTTCTCGCTGGGGCGGCTGGACGTGCTGCCGGTTGACGACCTCGGCGTCCGAAGCGCGCTGAAGCACCTGCACGGTCTCGACGACTTGCCGACCAAGCACAACTGTTTCGAGCTCGCCGCCCCTTGGCGTCCGTATGCGACCATTGGTTCGTGGTATTGCTGGCGGAGTTTGGATGTGAAGTTAAACGGAGTTGGGGCGGCGATCAAGTAGTCGGGCAAATCGTATACAGCCACCAGCGCTGCTTGCTTCGTGACCTCGCCTGCCTCTCGAAGTAAATCGTCATCGTCTCGCCGCTTTCGGTGAGCACTTCAAACCAATGCTTGCGAACATAGCTCTCGCCGCTGCCGTGATGGCAAGGTCCGGTATCGCGCAGGTCTTGAGCACGCGCGCGACAGTGAACACTTGCTTCCGCCAGCGGAACTGCCGCGGCAGACCCGGCCCACCGGCGCTCATGCCCGCCGCGTTGAACGTGTCCGCAACCGGCTTGATGGCTTCGCCGATGAAATGTTCGGTCATGCTCGTCATGGTAGTATCTCGACCGTGATATCAGTAAACTTACTCAGACGATAGTCGTTTGTTAGCACACGGTCACAGCCGCTTTCGACTGCGGCGGCCAAATGCAAGGCATCACCAAGCTTAAAATTGTAAACGGCTCTGATATGGCACGCGCGTTCATAAACGGCCGGCGGCAACGGCAGTCGGATTACATCGGCAGCTTGTAGCATAGCCTCCATCGCAGCCAAGCCGACATTGTCATTCAATCGCAACGGCCGCACTCGGCACTCCAACCAAGTCAAATCGCTGATCGCCGGCACATCGCCCGTCGCCCTGAGCGCCGCAAGCCGGTTTGTCGCTCTTGCACGAAATGATGCTGCGCCGTCGATCGCATAAACACAAATAACCGTGTCCAAGTAAATAACCATTTCCGTTTCGGCTATTGATCCCCTAAGGCCGGATTGCAGTGCGACCATATTTCCTGCCAGCGTTGTTCATATTCCTCGTCGCCGCGAATTTCTTCAATTGTCGCCGCCATTTCCGCTTCGGACATTGGTTGATGCCCTCGTTCTTGCTGCTCTCGATGGATGCGTTCCAGCACTTCGAGCATAGTCGGTCCTGTTGCCGGCTCAGCGGACTGCATCGTCACTTTGACGGGCCCGGCGGCAATGGCGATGGTTGCGCCAATCGCAGGGTCAATCCATCTGCTTCAAGGGTAGCGGAGATACTTCCTGTCGCGTAAACCATTTCAACTCTCCCAGTTCAATCGCCAATTGTCCGTTACAACTACATCTGCTTTCAATTAATTGGTCCGTCGCCTAATTTCATTCTACCCTACCGCTTGATACCTCACATTCCTCCGCCACGGCTCGTAGCCCGCGCGGCGGATTTGGGACTCGATGAAGTCGCTCGTCATGCGGAATGTCGTGCCGGCGGCAGAGACGACGTTCTCCTCGAACATCACCGCGCCGAAGTCGTCTGCCCCGAAACTCAAGGCGATCTGCCCGATCGAAGGTCCTTGCGTGACCCAGGAGCTTTGCAAGTGCGGGATGTTGTCCAGGAAGAGCCGCGCGAGGGCCTGTACGCGGAGATACTCGGCCGCCGACGTGTTGCCGCTCGCGAGCCGCATTTCGCCCTGCTGATAAGGCCAGGTGATGAAGGCCGTGAAGCCGCCGGTCTCGTCCTGCAAGTTTCGGAGCATCTCCAAATGAGAGATGCGATCGTGCCACGTTTCCTGTACGCCGAACATCATCGTGCAAGTGGAGGGGATGCCGAGGCGATGCGCCGTGCGATGGACTTCGAGCCACCGGTCCGCGCCGGACTTGAATTTCGCGATCCGCCGACGAACATGATCGACCAATATCTCCGCCCCCGCGCCAGGCAGCGAGCCCATGCCGGCCGCAATCAGCCGCGACATGGCCTCTTGGATTGAAAGGTTCGAGACCTTGCTAACATGCATCACCTCGTCGGCAGATAGGGCGTGAAGATTAACAGTCGGATACTGCTGATTCATCCAGCGAAAGAGGTCTTCGTAGTATTCAATACCAAGTTCTGGGTTCAGGCCGCCTTGCAGCAAGACCTGGATGCCGCCGGCTGCGACCAGTTCATCGAACTTGACCGCAAGCTCCTCTTTGCTGAGCGTATATCCGCCTTTCTTGCCGGGGCCGCGATAGAACGCGCAGAACGTGCAGTAGACGTTGCAGACGTTCGTGTAGTTGATATTCCGCTCGACAATATACGACACGCGGCGGCCGGGGTTAAGCTGCTGCCGGCGGAGATCGGCGGCCATACCGAGATCGATCAGCGATGCCTCGCTGGCGAGTTGCAATGCTTCGTCAACGGAAAGCCGCCGGCCATCGGAGGCATGACTGAGGATACGATCGATGATGAGTGATTTGTTAGTTGCGATCATGGGCTACACCGATTGATCCTTTCCGCGGCCGGCACTAAAGACCGCGCCCACGTTGACGGTAAAGCTTGGCAGCAAGACCGATACGGCCGTTGTGCCGCTGGTAAACTCGCCGTGAAGACGGTACTCGGCGCCATCAAGTGCAAGCACTTGTATCGTCTCAGTCTGCGGATCGACGATCCAGTATTCGGCAATACCCGCAGCCGCATATTCCTGGCTTTCGTAACGTAATCGCGTTGCCGATCGGCCTCTTCCTCGCTGACGACTTCAATAACCAGGTCCGCACCGTTTGGCTGACGGCGGGGATCAGCAATGCGGCCAGGCTTAAAGAACGCAATGTCCGGATCGCGGTATTTGCCCGGTCCGAGCCGCACCGGCAGCGGGGCAAAAAACGCTTCGCCCGCCCCGGAGGCGGCCACCACCGCTTCCAAAATGCGAAACAGAAAGCGGACAATTCGCTGGTGCAAAGGGCTTGCCATCGAAGACACCTCTATCCGTCCGTCAGAGAGTTCAACGATTCGACTGGTTCCCGCCTGTAGAGCCAGGTAATCGTCTTCCGTCCACACTCCATGTTCAAAAGGCATGGAATAAGGAATTTCCTGAAACGCTCATGGACTTTCGCCCGTCTATTAGTTGCTAAACCGTCGGGACCGTCTCATACACCGTCGTTCTCTCCACCGGTTCCCGTCCCATCGCGCGGATTAGGCGATGCAGTTCGCCAATCGTCAGGGCATCGGGCGTCCCGGCGCCAGCCATGTGGTAGATTTTTTCTTCGATCACCGTGCCGTCCATGTCGTTGGCGCCGAACCGCTGCGCCAACTTGCGCCATCTTCAGCCCGAGCATGATCCAATAGGCCTTGATGTGCGGGATGTTGTCCAAGATCAGGCGGCTGACGGCGATCATTCGCAGGTCGTCGTCGGCCGTCGGCGCGCCGAGCTTCCGCAGCCGGTTGCCGTCGGGATGATAGGCCAGCGGCACGAATGCCTGGAAACCGCCCGTCTCGTCCTGCAAGTCGCGGAGCCGCATGAAATGATCGACCCGCTCCTCACGCGTCTCGATCGTGCCGTAAAGCATGGTGCAGTTCGACTTCAGGCCCAGCAGGTGCGCCGTGCGGTGGACGTCCAACCAGCCATCGGCATCGACCTTGTCGCGGCAGATCTTCTTGCGCACTCGATCAGCAAATATCTCCGCTCCGCCGCCGGGCAGCGAGCCCAAGCCCGCATCAACAAGCTGCTCCAGCACTTCGCGGTAGTTCATGCCGAACTTCTCGGCGAAGTAGTGGATTTCTACCGCCGTGAACGCCTTGAGGTGCAAGGCGGGAAAGCGCTCGCGGATCGCCCGCAGCAGGCCCGTGTAATAGTCGAACGGCAGGTCCGGATTCAGCCCGTTGACGATATGCACTTCCGTCATGCCGGGCCGGTAGCGCTCCTCGATCCATTTGATGGCCTGCTCCTGGTTCATCGTGTAGGCGCTCGGCATGCCTTCCTTCAGCCGGGCGAAGGAGCAGAACGAGCAGCTTGCTTCGCAGACGTTGGTCGCGTTGAGGTGCAGGTTGCGATTGTAGTAGGTGACGTTGCCGTGCAGCCGCTCGCGGAGGCCGTTGGCGATCTGGCCGACCGTGAGCACGTCGGGATGCGTCGAGAGCAACATGCCGTCGTCAAAGCCGAGCCGCACGCCGGCTTCGACCTTGTCGGCGAGTTTCTTGAAGTTGGGGGTCGATTCTCATGAGTCCTCCTTCAATGACGTTAGCGGGCAACTGTGCTGCAACTCCTTCAGTTCCTCCGCATTGACTGCCAGCGGGTTCTCCAGCGGCTGGCCGTCGTTAGCCATGTATCCGAGATGCGTCGCGCCGAAGTCCAGCGCCACCTGGGCCAGTTTTTGTCCAAGCGTTGCCAGCGGCGCCACGATCTGCACGCACTCTGGCAGCACGAGCCGAGCCAAGGCGATCGCTCGCAGCGCTTCAACGCCCGTGTAGTCATCATCCGACGAAGCGTTTTCGTCGGGCGTGCGATTGACCTTGGGGTACCACGCGACCGGCTCGTTCGACGTGCTAAGCTCGTCGCGCAAAGCGATGAGTTGGCGGCAGTATGTCTCCCATTCGGCCAATGGTTGCGCGATCTGCCGTGGCAGGTCCGTGGCCTTGGCGACTCGCTCGACCGGCAAGTCCGCTTCGTCGGTGGTATATCCTAATGGAAACGGCAGCAGTTGCACGATTCGGCCCAGCAGCGGCAAGCTGGATCGACTCAGTCTCGCGGCATCTTCAAAGTCCAACGTAGCCCGGGCGGCAATCTTCGCAACGATGTCGGCCAATCCGGCGGAGGATAACTGTCGCTGGAACAGGCTCGCGCCGCCATCCGAAAGGCTCGCGCAGCCCGTCCCCGGGCCGTCGGCTTCCTCAGCGGAGCATACGGCGGCAGTCGAGGCTACTTGGATGTTTTGCGACATGCGAATCAATTATATCGCTATCGGCAGTTGCCGCTACCCGCTCACAGTGCCTGCCGCAGCGGCGGGAACCGCGTCGCAATCGGCCGTTTCGGCACCGTTCATGCACCGCCCCTTTGTGTTTTCGGTATTGGTGCAGCTCTTGTGATGTTGACGTAAATCCATATCTGGTAACGTGTTACGACTTACATCTGTGTCCATTGTCTTGTCCAGCCGGTTGAGGGGGTGGTGCATGAGATCCGGCTTTATCTGCCCACGAAGTCTGGCCGCGGCGAGCGTTAGCCGCACCGCACGATTGGCCGCGATTCGTTCCACCGGGTCGGGCACGACCTTCGCGCTTACGTACCGGCACTCGGCGTTGTGGAGTTCCTCGATGCGGTCCCAGTCGATGCCGTTCAATTCATCCGAATCGTCGTCGCCGAGTTCCGTATCGAAATCCTCGTCAGCAAAGGCGTCAACTTCGTATTCATTGGAGAAAGAACCGGATTGGTCCGCGTTGGCGTGTGTCGCCGATTCTGAGGACAGGTCTTCCGCTCCATTTCCGTTGCTGACGGGCTCGGAGGGCCAACTTACGGACGCGGCTACTGGCGGACTGGCCGGTGGCTCGGGAGCGACCATTGCCGACTCCGCCGCGGGAGGCGCCGACGGCGGGTGGTGCCCGTTAGTCGAAGGCGCCGTGCCGTTGTGCGAATGGCCGTTTCGCGACGCAGCGTGAATAGGCTGCTCTTTCGGCTGCTTCGGCGGAGTTTTGCTGTCGGCCGCAGCGGCATTTCGCGGAACGAGAGGAGTGCCATGCTTAGCCTCGACTTCATCAAAGGCGTCGTCGAAATACCCGTAAAACTCCTCGATTTGGTCCGGATTCACGGTTTTCACCGCACCGGAGCAGACGCTCGCGAGGAGCGACACGACCTGATCGGCCGTAAACGTGTTCGGGCTGCGTTTGCCGTAATCCTCGGGATTGCGGCGTTCGAGCATCCAGGCGGCCGCCCGCCAATATTTGGGCTCGGTGGCCGCGGGCGAAGCATGTAGCCGGTTTCCACGCTGGCGGCCATTTCGACCTGGGTCAACTTAGCACCAAAGGCGGCATCGCGCGGCGGTGCGGCCGATAGTCGTATGGTGGCATTTGACGTACGCGGCCGCCTCGCGGCGGCTCGCGCCGCGGCCGATCAGCACAATAATCAGGTCTTTCTTCGTCTCATCCAGCACGCCGCAGCGCTCGGTGGGCTGTAGTGTTGCAGCGACGACATCACGGGGTCTTTTTTCATGGCAGTCGCCTTTCGGGAAGGGGTTTTCGATGTAGGCAGCGAGCAGGAAAAACGCGACGATGTGCCCGGGCGATACCTAATGACAACTAGAATTATAATCTGTTGACATGTGATGTCCATAGCTGTCTTGTGAATTCCGGCGAATTGACGCAAGTCTTTATCCAGCACGGCCTTGCGCCGCGAGGATTCTTCGCGCAGGCGAGAGAAAAAGCGGCGAAATCGGTGCCGGCGGCACGCTGTTGATACCGTTGACGCGCCGCGGCAGCCGGGTAGTATAGAGGCCAGATTGCGCTGGGAATAACATTGTTCGTGCTCAGCGCGCTATCAGCCTATGCGCTTGTCGTGGAGCATGTGGCCGCGAAACATTTCCGGGAAGAACGAAAAGTGGATATACGAAGGCGAGCGAACACGGCCGGAATTGCGATGCCGTCCGTTTGATCTGCTATTTGCGTGTCCGACCGGCAATCTCCCCCGATTCTTGCTATAATGGACGAAGGCTCGCAGCAAGTAATGTTTGGCAGGTACGTCGATATGAAAGTCTTAGTTGACAACGAAGTAATCGGTCGCCTTGGCGCCGTTCACGAAGCCGTGGAACTAAGGGACGGCAATGGCCGGACGTACGGATATTTTCATCCCGTGGCAGCCGACAAGAAAGCCGTGCCCGAGGGCTTGCGCTCTCCGATCAGCGACGAAGAATTGGCCCGCCGCGCGGCAAGTCCTGGTGGCCGCCCGCTGGCTGAAATCCTGAAGGACTTGGCCAAGCGATAAAACAGCCGGCCTATGTCTTCTCCTCCAGCACCCTTCGCCACCGCTCGGGAACGGCCGCGAAGGCCCGCTGATACGTCGCTTCTGTCGGAACGAGTATGTAACCACCCGGTTCCAAATAAAGCGGCATGTCGCATAGCGGATCGCTGACCGCGAACGGCTCGACGAAACCGCGCAGATTCTCTGATGATTCATAGGACGCGAGAGTCAGCGGTTTGTCCGGCGGAGCGCTGTACGCCTCGCCGCCGACTTCCTCCCAGATCAGCCCGTGAACGCCGTCGGGGTCGAACGTGCCCGGCGGAAGAACGTCTAGCACAAGCAAATGAACCCGCCTTGCCAACAAATCGGTGGCTTTTTCCACAAACGAGCGCATGGCCATGCGGCCGGATTTGTTGCCTGGCGACACTACTTCAATCATCGCCAGGACGCGATCATCGGTGGCGTGCCGCACGACGAGGGAACTCTGCTTGCGGCGATAGAACTCCATGACTGTCTCGGCAACTATTTTCGTCTGCGGAAGGTCGAGGAGCAGCGTGGCACCCTCCGTTGCGGCATCGGATGCTGACTTCCATAGGCCGTTCTCCGTGCCGCTGGCTTCCAAAGCGAGCACGTCCGGCTCGACGCCCGCGGCCCGCTGTTCTTCCAGGGCGTAGTACGATCGCGGCAGAAGCCCGTCGTTGAGAGTCCGCGCCAGGTCGCCAATCCACTGCTGGTGGAAGTGGTGAAAGATACCGGCTTTGACCCGTGTCCAATCGTGTGCTGGCATGTCGTTAGGCTCCAAATGAGTCTATCCATTGTAATCGAGCGGCTTTCTACCGGACATAGCGCGCCACCCGTGACATCTGGGCGCAAATTCCATTCGGTCGGCACAACTTCTCCCCTTTCGCTTCCTCCGCTATACTACTGGAGACAACCGCCAGGAGGAATATTGCTATGTCTATTGTCGAATCGACCGCCGCTCGTGAAATCGCTCGCAAAAAGCCGCTGCCGGCGAAGGATGCTGTTGCGCCGGAGCCAGTGAATAATGAAACCAAGCCCGCCGCCGTCGAACGGGTCTACGTCGAAGTTGCCGAGGGCGTCCGCGTGCCGGTGCGGAAGATCAATCTGACCGACGGCGATACCTTCTTCGTCTACGACACCGGCGGGCCGCAGAACCATGAAATCCGCGACGGGCTGCCGCCGCTACGCGAACCGTGGATTCGCGGCCGCGGCGATTGCGATGAGGTTGCTCAGCGGAAAGACCCGGCCGGAGAGCACCTTATTCCGGAAAAACTGCGGCGGCCAAAGGTACTTTGCGGGCGAGGGCCAGTCTCGCAACTGCACTACGCGAGGCAGGGCACGATCACGCCGGAGATGCGCTTCGTTGCCGCACGGGAGAATTGCGATGCCGAGCTTGTACGGTCGGAAATCGCCCGCGGCCGTGCGATCCTGCCGGCAAACATCAACCATCCCGAGAGCGAACCGATGATCATCGGCCGCAATTTCCTGGTGAAGGTCAACGCCAACATCGGCAACTCGGCCGTCCGCTCGTCGATCGACGACGAGGTGCAAAAGATGCAATGGGCGACCCGCTGGGGGGCCGACACGGTGATGGACCTTTCCACGGGCCTGAATATCCACGCCACGCGAGAGTGGATCGTGCGGAACTCGCCCGTGCCGATCGGCACCGTGCCGATTTACCAGGCCCTGGAAAAAGTCGGCGGCAAGGCGGAGGACCTGACGTTCGACCTCTATTATCAGACGCTCCAGGAGCAGGCCGAGCAAGGCGTCGATTATTTCACGATCCACGCCGGCGTGCTCTTGCGGTACATTCCGCTGACCGCGCGGCGGGTGACGGGCATCGTTTCCCGCGGCGGGTCGATCATGGCCAAGTGGTGTTTGACGCACCACGAGGAGAGTTTTCTTTATACGCGATTCCGTGAATTGTGCGACCTCATGGCGCGGTACGACGTGGCCGTTTCGCTGGGCGACGGCCTGCGGCCCGGGTCGATCGCCGACGCTAACGACGCGGCCCAGTTCGCCGAACTGGACACGCTGGGCGAGTTGACGAAGATCGCCTGGGAGCATGGCGTGCAGGTGATGATCGAAGGGCCGGGCCACGTTCCGATGCACATGATCAAAGAGAACGTCGATCGGCAGATGGCGATTTGCCACGAGGCCCCGTTCTACACGCTCGGCCCGCTGACGACCGACATCGCACCGGCCTACGATCACATCACCTCGGCGATCGGCGCGGCGATGATCGGCTGGCACGGCACGGCGATGCTCTGCTACGTGACGCCCAAGGAGCATCTGGGGCTGCCCGACCGGAATGACGTGAAGGAAGGGATGATCGCCTACAAGATCGCGGCCCATGCGGCCGATCTGGCAAAGGGGCACCCCGGCGCGCAAGCCTGGGACGACGCCTTGTCAAAGGCCCGATTCGAGTTCCGCTGGGAGGACCAGTTCAATCTGGCGCTCGATCCGGAGCGTGCTCGCGAGTATCACGACGAAACGCTGCCGACGCCCGGCGCGAAGCTGGCCCATTTTTGCAGCATGTGCGGGCCGCAATTCTGCTCGATGAAGATCACGCAGGATGTGCGGAAGTATGCCCAGGAGCACGGAATGAACGCGGACACCGCGGCGGTTGAGGCCGGGATGCACGAGAAGGCGGAGGAGTTCAAGGCGCGGGGGGCGAAGCTGTATTGAGGCGGGTTACTCCGGCACGTCCACGTGCGCCCCGCATTCCGGACATACCTCCACGTGGCCGCGGCGGTCGGAGAGGAACCAGATTTCGGCCTGGCATGACGGGCAGTTGAAGTTTACGCCGGCATCGTCGTTGACAGCCGTCGGATTGGCGTCGGCGCGAAGTTCCGCCAACACGGCCTCCGCGCGCGCTGCCTCGGCCGCGGGCACTTGTAGCTTAATCCCGCCGAACGTGGTCGCCGTCAAGAGCGCGCCCAGGTTCTCATCGGTCGGCAAGACTCTGATGCCGGCCGCCTCCAGCGCAAGCCGCTGCGGCTCTGCATCGGCCATCGAGTAGTGTGTGGCAACGGTAACGAAGTCATCCATAGTTGCTATTCCTTCTTGCTGCGGGGCTGTCATGCTGCGATTTGGGGCCAACTGTCGCGACCCTAATGATTCTTAACCGCCCAGACGCCAATGTCAACTGCGCGGCCCTCTTGACCTAGGGAAAACCCGTAGACACAATAGGGCCGATCTGAACAAATGTAGTTTCTGAATTGCCCTTGATGTGGGACTATCTCATCCTCACCGCTTCCAACGACCGCCAGGCGGCCGGCTATAAAGGCCAGCTTGAGCTTCGTCGCCGCGCGGGATTGATGCCGGAAGTGGGCGCTGCGATGGTCGTCGCCGATCCGCAGGGCAAGCGCGTCGGCAGCGGCGGCAGCACGCTTTATTGCTTGATGCGCGTTGTTCACGAAGAAGTGAGGCGAACTGGCCTGACGGCGGACGACCTGGCGGCGGTCGAACGCCTCTTGAAGGGGCTGCGGATTCTCATTCTCCATGCCGGCGGCGACTCCCGCCGCGTGCCGGCGTATGGACCTTGCGGAAAAATCTTCGCGCCCGTGCCCGGCGAACCGCGCGAAGGCGTGATTTCGACGCTTTTCGACCGGCTCTATCCAATCTTTCGCGATATGCCGCCCGGACCGGCGGACGCGGGGCAAGTGATCGTCGCCGCGGGAGATGCTCTTCCGTTGTTTGATGTTTCAGCAGTGTCATTCGTCAAGCCCGGCATGGTTGCGCTGGGGGCATACGCCACGCCGGAAGCGGCCAGCAAACACGGCGTGTTTTGTGTAGCGGCAAATGGCGAAACGCGGCTGTTTCTGCAAAAGCCTTCGCTCGACGAACAACAGCGGCTCGGTGCGATCGATGTCCAGGGCCGCTCGGTGCTCGATATTGGCATTATGAGTTTCGATGCTAATACGGTTGCCGCGTTGTTCCACGCGTTTGACATCGAATTCGGCGGCCACGGGCCGCGGTTTCCGGTAGAGATCGAGAAGCTCGTCCTCGACCGCGGATTGGACCTCTATCGCGAAATCTGCTGGCGCTGAGGCAGCGAGGCGACCGCTGAGCATCACCGCACGAGTGCGCAATCCAGCGGTTCGACTTGGTCAGCCGGGCAACTAGCCAAAATCCATTGCGTGCTATCCGATGTGCCGTTTTCGACCGTCGTTTTGCCGCAGTGCGAGTTTTTGCATTTTGGCACGACACTGCAATTGATTCAGAGCGGCACGCGATTGGCGGAGCACGACAATCCTCAGCAGGAGGATTTTACGGCAATTATGGCATTTCCGCTAACTATGAACAATCGTATCGCGCAAGGCCTAATCTTGGGATCCGTGAGTTGGATCGAAGGGTGCCGGATTATGGCGCCGCTGAAGCTGGCGGGCGGAAATGTCGTCGTTGGCGTCGACATCGACACCCCGCTAGAGCTGCGCCGTGAGGCATGTTTGGATGTAATCGCCGGTGAGACTCGAGCTGGTCAAAATGCCTGGTTTGTGCGGGCGTATCACGTGAACGATACTTTCAAAGACTCGCTCGAGCGCGGCGCAACGCTGGCCGGCCATCCATTGAATCAATGGCTTGTCGCAGTTGCGCCGTAGCGAGTGACGTTCTGGCCCGACGATGTCGCGGAGCAAGAGCGGAGCCTCTGGAACGCCCGTGTTTTTCCTGCCGTCGCCTCCGCGCAAGGCTATCGCGATTGGCTTTGGATGTACGAACCCTCGACCGCCACCGCGGAACAGAAGCGGGCTTTCCTTGAAGCCGACCGCTACAGTGTGGCGGAAATCGCGCTGCTGGCCGACATGGAGGCGTTTTACGCAAGGAGGAGTGAATTATGCGCTACGCCTTGATCATCGCCGGCGGGTCCGGCACGCGGCTTTGGCCGATGAGCCGCGAGGCCGTGCCGAAACAGCTTATTCCCTTCATTGAAGGCAAGAGCCTGCTGGAAATCGCCTACGACCGGCTGGACGGCCTGATTCCGGCGGATTGCCGCTACATCTGCGCAGGCGAGCGGCACGCCGAGGCGATTCACCGTGCGATTCCAGGCCTGTCGCCCGAGCGATTCATTGGCGAGCCGACCGGCCGCGACACGCTGAACGCCGTCGGCCTGGGCGCAGCGGTGATCGCCAAGAATGATCCTGAGGCGGTGATCGCCGTTTTCACGGCCGACCATATCATTCGGCCGGTTGGGCGATTTCAGGAAATCATCGCGCAGGGATTTGAGTTGGCCGAACAGCATCCCGAGGCGCTCGTGACCTTCGGCATCGCGCCGACGATTCCCGCTACGAGTTATGGCTATCTGGAATTGGGCGAATCGATAAGCGGCACGGCGCGAGTGGTTAAGCACTTTAAGGAAAAACCGGACGAAGCGACCGCGAAGACTTACCTTGCCGCCGGGCCAGAGCGCTATCTTTGGAACAGCGGCATGTTCGTCTGGCGGGCGACCACGCTCTTGGATTGCATTCGCCGTTTCGAGCCGGCCAACTCGGCCGGGCTGGCGCGAGTTGCGGCGGCCTGGGGCAACCCCGATCAAGCGGCCGTGTTGGGCGAGGTCTATCCTAACTTACGCAAAGTGAGCGTCGATTACGCGGTGATGGAGCCGGCCTCGCGCGATGCGGCGTTCCGCGTGGCGGCCGTGCCGATGCCGCTGGAGTGGTTGGACGTCGGCTCCTGGCCGATGTTTGCCGAGACCTGTCCGCGCGACGAGGAGCAAAACGCTTTGGCAGCGGCGCGGCACGTGTTCGTCGATACGCGGCGGACGCTTGTGGCGTCGTCAGATCCGCAGCACCTGATCACTACAATCGGCTGCGAGGATCTTATCATCATCCACACGCCCGACGCCACGCTCGTATGCCGTGCGGATCGGGCCGAGGAGATCAAGAAGATTTATGGGCTGGTGGGCGAGCGGTTTGGAGCGGAGTATCTGTAACGCCTCACCGGCCCAGCAACTTCTTCACTTGCGCCCATGATCGCGTATTGACTACGTCCTCTTTCGTCAAGCCGCCGCGGCGGGCCTGCAAGATGCCGTAGCGCATCGCGGCCAAACCTTCGGTTCGATGGGCGTCGGTGGAAATGACGATCGGCACGCCGTGGCTCTTCGCCTCGGCACAGGCCACGTCGTCCAAGTCGAGCCGCTTGGAAGATGCGTTTAGTTCCAGAAACTTGCCTTCTTCCTTCGCCACGCGGATCACGGCCGAAAGATCGATCTCGTAGGGCTTGCGTTCATTCAAGAGCCGGCCGGTCGGGTGCGAAATCGCGCAGACGTAAGGGTTCTTCAGGGCGTCGATGACCCGCTTGGTGATTTGGTCGCGCGGCTGGTTCTGGCCGTAGTGGACGCTGGCGTTGACCCAATCGGCGTGTTTGAGCATGTCGTCGTCCAAATCGAGCCCGCCGCGCTCGAGAATATCGACCTCGACGCCTTTGAGCACCTTGATTCCCTTCAGCCGCTCGTTCAGCTTGTCGATTTCTTCCCATTGCTTCAAGAGCCGCTTACCGTCCAGTCCGTTGACCATCGTGACGCGCTTGGAGTGGTCGGTCATGGCGATATATTTCAGCCCGCGGGCCTTTGCCGCGAGGGCCATTTCCTCGATCGTATTGTGGCCGTCGGTCCGGTGCTATGCATGTGCAGGTCGCCGACGGATATCGTCCAGCTCGATGAGCCGCGGCAGTTTGCCGGCGTCCGCCCAATCGAACTCCCGGCGGGCCTCGCGCATTTCGGGCGGAAAGCAAGGCAGATCGAGGGCCGCGTAGACTTCTTTTTCCGTGCGGCCGGCGATCAGCTCGTCGCCGCGGAAGACGCCGTACTCGTTGACCTTCAGGCCGCGGTCCTTTGCCCGGCCGCGGACGATCACGTTATGGTCCTTCGAGCCGGTGAAGTACTGCATTGCCGCCCCGAACGATTCGGCTGGCACGACGCGGAGGTCGAGATGCATGCCATTGCGGAGCCGCCCGTTGAGCTTCGTCGGGCCGCGGCCAAGCACTTCGGCCATGCCCGGAAACGACGCCATGTGGTCCATAATCGCGGCGACATCGCTGCCGACGGCGAGGAAATCAAGATCGCCCACGGTATCCTTGCCGCGGCGATAGCTGCCGGCGGCCTCGATTGTTTTCACCGCCTTGCACTCTTTCATATAAGCGATGATTTCTTGAACGTGGACGTCGGCTTCCGCCCAGAAGACCCGCTTGCCGGCCTCGGCGGCGAAGGCGAGGCCGGCGAGGATCGCTTCTTCGGTCTTGGCGCCGAAGCCTTTCAATTCGCGGACCTTGTGGGCCTCGCACGCGGCGCGAAGCTCGTCAAGCGTGGTGACCTTGAGTTCGTTGAAGATCAATGCGGCCCGTTTCGGACCCAGGCCCTGCACGCGCATCATGGCCAGCGCCGAATCGGGCACCTCCTTCTTGAGATCTTCGAGCATCGGCAGCGTGCCGGTCGTCGTCAGCGCGGTGATCTTCTCGGCCAGGTCTTTGCCGATGCCATCAATGTCAGTCAACTCTCGCGTATCATCGGCCACGATGTCAGCGGCTGATTCGGGCAGGTCGCGAATCGTCCGCGCCGCGTTCCGATAGGCCCGCACGCGGAATTGGTTCGCGCCCTGGAATTCCAGGATGTCTGCGATCTGGTCGAATGCGTCGGCGATTTCGGGGTTGGTCATAATGTCTCCTACAGGTGCAATTCCACCACATCCTTGTCGTGCAGTTCGTAGTCTCCCTTGACCACCGTGCCGTCGTGTACGGCCTCGCCCCAGACGCGGGCGAACTTCAAGCCCTCGATGAAATCCTTGTGGACCAGCCCGGCCATGTCAATTAGCGGACTGCCACGACGGACGGTGAACGGCCGATCGCGGTCTGGCTCCTTCGCCGTCGGCAGTTTGCTGTAGACGCGGATCATGTCCAGTGAACGGTAGATTGCCTCGCGCAAGGCTTCCAGCCCAGTGCCGTCCGTCGCCGAAATCGGATATTCGGTGAAATCCAACGGGCGGAGTTCATGGAATAATTCCAGCCTGCCCGCCGCTTCGGGCACGTCAATTTTGTTGGGCACGACGAATGTTTTGGTGTAGGAAAGGCCGACGTCGTTCTCGTCGAGGCAGGATGCGGCGCCAAGCCGGGTTTTTGTTTCGCCGAACCTATCGAGGACTTCCTGGCACTGCTCGACGCCGTCGTCGCTGCCAAGGTCCACCAAGAGCAAAGCCAATTCGGCCGAGCGGACCAGCCCATAGAGGTGCTCGTCCAAGTAGTCCTTGGTGATCGGCGGCGTATCGATCAACTGCACGGCGACGTCCTCGAATGGCATCATCGCCGGAGCGGGCGTTCGCGTCGTGAACGGATAGGGCGCGACTTCGGGCGTGGCGTGGGTCAGGCTGCGCAATCAATTGGCTCTTGCCGGCGTTGGGTCCGCCGAGCAAGATGGCGGTGCCGGCTCCTTGCCTGGGTATCCGCAAGCCGCGGCCCGACTTCTTGCCGCTCGCCGAATCGGCGGCGATCTCCTTCCTGAGCTTGGCGATCTTCGACTTGAGATCGGCCTGGAGATGTTCGCTGGCCTTATGCTTGGGCATCTCCTTGAACATGACCTGCAGCCAAGTCAATTCGTCCTCGCTCGTAGTCGCCCGGCGATACTCTTCCTCCGCTTTCAAATATTGGGGTGTGAGATTTGCGGCCATGTGTACGAAAACTCTGCCGTTACGGTTCGTTTGCGGTTAGTTTACTATATACTGAATGCCATGAACATCGGCGGTAACGGCAACCGGGACGATCGTCCGGAGCCCAGTTCAATTTCGTCCACGCTTCTGGAACGGGTCCGCGCCCGCCGGCCGGAGGCATGGCAGCGGCTCGTCAAACTTTACGGCCCGGTGGTCTACGGTTGGTGCCGGCAGCTTGGCGTGAGCGAAGCGGATGCGGCCGACGTCGTGCAAGAGGTGTTCGCTGCCGTGACGACCGGCATCGCGCGGTTTCGGCGCGATCGGCCGGGCGACAGTTTCGGGGCCTGGCTGCGAACGATCATGCGGAATTGTGTCTACGATCATTTTCGCCGCCGGCAGGGCCAGCCAAGCGCCGACGGGGGTACCAGCGCCTATCAGCGGCTAGCGAGTATTGCGGAGGCCGAGGAGGAATCGTCGTTGGCGGCGCCGGTGGAAAAGCAATGTGGCTTCTCCCGCCGGCTGCTGGAATTGGTCCGTGCGGAGTTCGAAGACCGGACGTGGGACGCCTTCTGGCGGATCGTGGTCGATGGACAATCGCCCGCCGAGGTCGCCACCGCGTTGGAAATGAATCTGCCGGCCGTTTACAAGGCGAAATCCCGCGTGCTGCGGCGGTTGCGGCAGGAATTGGGAGGGTTGGAAGGCGGGTAGGCGGAAATGGTGTCAGGTGGTTTCGTTAGATAGTGTAGGGTGGGACCAGCGAGCCTAAGCGAGCGCAGGCCCACCAGAATGGAGAATTGTGACCAGTTGCAATCATTGCAAGGTGGGCCTGCGCTCGCTACGCGATCTGGCCCCACCCTACGACCTCCATAAGGACCTCTCCCATGCCCGTCGCTACCTGCCCAGGCCGTGAAGAATTGATCGATTACGTTGTCGGAAAACTTTCCGATCAAGCTTCCGACAGCCTGGCCAGCCACCTCGACGCTTGTCCGCAATGCCAGGCCGAATTGGCCTCGCTGCCCGATCCCGACGATACCTTGATCGCGCGGCTTCGCGGTTCCACGCCGCCCGATCCATTCCAAGACGAGCCCGGCTGCGGTCGGGCGGTGGCACGGGCGCTGGCGGTTGGCGAGAACAACGGTTCGGCGGCGGACTTGCCGCGGCAATTGGGCGAGTACCAACTTATCCAGCGGCTCGGCAGCGGCGGCATGGGCACGGTCTACAAGGCCCGGCAAGGCCGGCTCGACCGCGTCGTCGCCTTGAAAATCCTCTCGCGCGGACGCACGGATGATCCGCGGGCCATCGTCCGCTTCGAGCGCGAAATGAAGGCCATCGGGCGGTTGGACCATCCGAACATCGTCCGCGCTTACGACGCCCGCGAAATCGACGGGACGCCGGTGCTGATCATGGAGTTCGTCGATGGC
This sequence comes from uncultured Planctomycetia bacterium, assembly GCA_963707295.1. Lineage (GTDB taxonomy): Bacteria > Planctomycetota > Planctomycetia > Pirellulales > Thermoguttaceae > JANXQG01. Next base: position 282,389 of record CAVPPL010000011.1, on the reverse strand, counting down.
CTGGACCTGGCGGAAATTGTCCGCCGCGCTGGAGTCCCGGCTTTAGCCGGCGCTATCAAAGCCCAAAGCGCAAGCGAGCGGGATATTGGCACCGGCGGCACCCACTCGCTTGCGCGTCGGGCTTTTATGGGTCTTCCGATCCCCGACGCTTGCGAGCTAGTCCGCCGCACCGCGCTGGCCTTGCAATGTGCGCACGATCACGGGCTGGTCCATCGCGACATCAAGCCGTCAAACATCATGCTTGCCCGATCGGGCGAGGTGAAGTTGTTGGACCTTGGCTTGGCGCGGTTTTTTGCCGAAAGTGGCGCGGAACGTCTCAGGCGCTTCACACGTCGAGGAAACGACCGGCACGGGCCAGGCGATGGGCACGGCCGACTACATGGCCCCGGAGCAGGCGTCGGACAGCCGCACGGTCGATATCCGCGCCGACATATACAGCCTCGGCTGCACGCTTTATAAACTGCTCAGCGGCCGCGCGCCGTTCAGCGGCCCGGAGTATTGCGCGACGCTGGACAAAATGAACGCCCACGTGCAAAAGCCGCCGCCGCCCATCCGCCAGTTCGCGGCGGACGTGCCGGAGCGGCTTGCGGCGGTCGTCGATCGCATGTTGGCCAAAAACCCCGCCGACCGCTTCGCCACGCCGGCCGCAGTAGTAGAGGCCGTTGCGCCGTTCTGCAACGGCGCGGACCTCGTGGCGCTGCTAAACCGTGCCGAATCAAGCCCCGATCTCGCTCCGGGAGAGGACAACAATCTCCCCTCTCCTTCCGGGGCTGGGGGTGAGGGCGGCCTGGTTGCGCCTCAGCCCGCCACGCGATCCCGCCGCTGGAAATGGTTCGCCGGCCACCTACTCTTGCTCCTCGCGGTCGGCGGTCTCTGCTTCGCGTTGGGCATCCTGATCACGATCAAGAAAAATGGCCAGACCTATCAGATCGATGCCCCGGAAAACTCCCGTACCGTAGTCGATAAGAACGGCAATGCGACGGTGGACATTGGGGGAAGCCGCGACGCTGGTCCTACGCCAGCAGTCGGCCCCGCCCCGGTGGTCGTAAACCCTGCGGTCGAAATGAGCGCCCTCCTTGGCCGATGGAAGGCGCTCCGCGTCGAAAAAGGCAGCGCGGCCGACAAGGCGTGGCAACCGTACGATAAGGATTTTCTCGTCGCCGGCGTGCAATTCGAATTCAAAGACCCAGGCAACCGAGCATACAGAATTGGCAGCCGGAGCGCACGTGGCCGAGGCGTGGTTCGCCCCAGCCGGCCGATACTGGCAATTCACAAATTCGGTGAGGGGACTCCCCATAGTTCGGAACGTCTGGGACGTAAGCGTCGGTTCCAGCGCAGCCCCAAAATGGATCGAATCTATACAGCGGCGGCGAGCTATTCGCGCTCGGCGTCTACGAGATCGACGGCAAGAGGTTGAGGCTCTGCTTGGTCAGGAACCTCTCGCCAGGCACGGAGCGTCCCAAGCGATTTGCCGTCGATCCCGCCTCGGGCGGCGTCCTCTTAGAATTGGAGCGCTACCAACCTTCCGCCGATGAGTCAAAACTCCTAGAGCCTGGTGTTGGTCAGCTTGATGCCAGATGGAACCTTCACGAGGTAGCCACGAACGGCAAGCCGATCCCCATCGGGAGCTACTCATTGACCATGGTTTTCCGAGAGTACGACTGTTTCGTGTCGTCATCCAATTCCGACCAGCGTGCGGCGCTTCATGATTTTCTCGAAAATCCATCGGGATCGAATACGCGCACCAATTCGGATGTGGGAATATGTCCTCGACCCCGCGTCGCAGCCCAAAAAGATTACCTTCGTCGAAGCGGCTCCCACCGGAAAGAACGAGCTATTTGGCATTTACAAGTTCGAGGGCGACAAACTGACGATTGCCTACCACAACGGCACCCCGCGGCCCGAAAAGTTCGAGTCGGCGGCCGGTTCCGGCGTTACGTTGATGGTGCTGGAGCACCGATCGGCTGGGTCACCCAGCGGCGGAGGCGGTTTCGGGGGCTTTGGCGGCGCTCCTTCCACCCCACCAACCGTCCGCGTCACCCAGCCGGTCGTTTGCAACGTGTGCGACTACGAAGAGTACAGCGGGCGGATTGAACCGGGCGTCGTGCGGATTCCGCTGCCAGGCACCGGCAACTTCAAGAAAACGCCCTTCAAGAATGGAGAGACCGTCCGTGAAGGCAATGTGCTCGGCGAGTTTGTTCCAAATCCTTACGACGATCCGAAGGTCCAACTGGCGCGGGATGCCCGGAACACTGCGTTTGAAGCAATACGAGAGGCGAGGAGTTCGAACGACGCGAAACGCGTTGCCAAAGCTGAGGCGGAGCACAAAGCCGCGGAAGACGATCTGCAGCGCGCGATACGTAACGGACCGCGCATTACAATCCGGGCTCCGATATCGGGAACGCTTGGCAACCCATTCAGATTCGGCGGGGGCAATGACGACGAACTACCATTCACTACCATCACCTCGCCGGATTCAATGCTCGTTTCTTTCGACGTTCCCGAAAGCACCGTCCTGTCGCACCGCCGGCTGCCCAATCGCAAACCGAACTGGGAACTCTCGTTGCCGGTCTTCTGCGCACTGGCCGACGACAACGGCTTTCCCTATCGTGGCAAGGTCGTCTCCGTCGCCGAGGGGATCGACCCCAAAACCCACACGCAACGCTGGCAGGCGGTCGTGCCGAACAAGGACGGCCTCTTCATGCCCGGCATGTCTGTCCGAGTGCGGCTGGTTACGAGCGCGCCGCATAAGGTGATGCTGATTCCTGACAGAATAGTCCTGGTCGATAGGGACGACAAATTCGTCTTCATCTTGAACGACCGCACCGAACTAGAAAAGCGCAGTTTGAAACTTGGGAGAGAATTCGACGGACTAGTTGTAGTTCAAGACGGCCTGAACGCCGGCAATTGGGTTGACACCCGCGATTATCTAATCAACTTTGCGGGATTTCCGGCTGGAACTAAGGTCAAGCCCGAGAAGTTCACTACCCCACCCCCGCCGTGGGCGTCTGTCGATCTTACGCCGCCCGCTGCCCCGCCGGCCGTTTCCGTCGTTCACCCCATCGTTCGCGACGTGACCGATTACCAACAATTCCGCGGAATTATCGTCGCGGCGCAATTGGCGGAAATCCGTGCCCGCGTCACCGGCAACCTGCTAAAAGTCCACGTCAAGCCGGGCATGGCCGTCAAGCAAGGCGATCTCCTCTTTGAAATCGATCCCCGCTTGTATCAGTCCGAACTGGACCAGGCGGCGAGCGCGGTGAAAGAGGCCCAGGTCCGCCTCGATCAACGGACGAAAGAACTCAAGCGGTTTGAGCAGTTGTTGAAGAACGCGGCCGTCAGCCAGGATGAGTACGATCGAGTCAAGAGTCAGTGCGAAGAAGCAGCGGCGGCGATTAAGACGGCCGAGGCCGCCATGACAACCGCCCGACTTCGCCTCGATTTTACCAAGGTCACAGCGCCTTTAACGGCAAGATCACCGGCGGATTGTTGGACGAAGGGAATCTCGTGACGGCCGATGTGACGCAGTTGACGACGATTTCATCGACGGACCCGGTGAGCGTGGAGTTTATGATTCCCGCGACGGTTCTGGCGAAGATCCGCGGCAATAGCCACGGCGGGCCCGATCCGGCGCTTTCGCTGTCGGTCTTCTGCCGGCTGCCCGGCGATAAGGGCTATGACTATCGCGCGAAGATGGATTCGATCGAAAGCCGCGTCGAGACTGGAGGCGGCGTAATGTGCCGCGCAGTGCTGGCGAACAAGGAGGACCGCTTCGCGCCGGGCATGACAGTCGATGTTCGCGTGGCGATCGGCGGCCCGCACAAGGCCCTCCTGGTGCCGGAGCAGTTGCGTGGAAGCGATGGGGACGGGAGGATTGTTTTCGTCGTCAACGATCGGAACGGCATCGAGCGCCGCGACGTGGTGATCGGTGGCCTGGAAGACGACGGCCTGCGAGTCATTACGAAGGGCGTGACGGCCGAGGATTGGGTTGTGACCTCCGGCGTACGAAAGTGGCAGCCGGGGATGACGGTCACGCCGGAGAAGGTGGCGCCGGCGGGCAAGTAGCAGCCGATTCGACTCCCGCGCGGCAAGTCAGTTTAGCCGCGACGCTTGCGTCGGGTGTCGTCCAAATTTCGCTCTACCGCTCGACGTGGACCCAGCCGGCGTCGTCTGCCGGAAGATTCGACGGGGCGCTCGGAGCGCTTACCGCCTGCACGGGCACGCTCGCCGGCGGCGGCGGCAGGAGTTGGAAATAGCTCGCACGGATTACCGGGTTGGAAGTCACCCGGTCAGTGCCCTCCGGTCGCGGCGCGGGCGTGGGTGTTAACGATGGTCCGTTGACCACCGGCGGTACTCCCTGCACGTGCGGCGGATCGACCGCACGGCCCGCCTCGGTGGCCGCCGGCAAGCGGAAGCTGCGGCCGTCGGTGGAGTTTCCGTTGGCGCCCGCTCGCGCGCCCGGCGCAATTGGCGGTGTGCCGCTGTTTGGAGCATAGGTCTTGGCGGGGGCTTCAATCGGCGTGTTCGGCGCGAGCGTCGGCGCTCCGAGCGTGGCCGGCGCGGAGGGAATAATCGTCGTGGACGAAGTAACCGGCGGCTGGCTCATTTCGGCCGGGCCGGGCAAGACCGTGCCGCCGACGCCACACGACGAACAGCCACTCGGAGCAGTGGCATAGCCGCTTGTCACGCCCGCACTGCACGAAGAGCACCCGCTGGCGGGCACGCCGCACGAACTGCATCCGCCGTAGCACGAGGAATATCCACTGGGCGGCGCACAGCCACAGCTTGAACAACCGCCACAACTCGAGCACGAGCCGCAGCCGGGGTAAGCCGGCGCGGCATATCCGGCCGTGTAGGGCACGAGCGACCCGTAGTAGGTCCAGACCCGCGTGGGCTGGTACATTGTCACGGCGCAGCCCGAACAGGAGTCAACCGATGTGACCGGCATGTAGGTTACTGTAGGCACCGGCCGATAGGCAATGCGGTAGCTCGTGGTCGGCGCAACTAGGGCAGGCTGGGGCGTAGTTTGCAACGGTCGCGCAGCCGCAGGCCGCCGCGGGTGTCGACGGCACATAGACGGTCGGAGGGGTGTAAGGCAGCGAGTAGCTCGTCTGTCCCTTGCCGAACAGCCAGTCGGTGAGACAGCAGTCGGCACGACTTTTGCCGGCCGAGTTGAGCGCGAAAAGCGCCGTGCAACATGCCACAGCCAGTCTTCGGTAATTGGTCCAACTCATTCTAATTTCTCCTCGAACCGTTTTGGCTTTACGTGCCAAACTTATCAGACCGGCTTTCGCACGCACCGTCAAGCCACGTCCGCCGCGATTCGCCCATTTGGTTGTCATTGCCGGTTATATCGATTTTGCGGGGCAACTGATTGCGCACGGGTAGCTAGTCCAAGTGTAGATCACGATCCGCCTGCGGCAAGTGAAAATGGGGAAAGAGGGCAATAAATGCCGCTGCTCTCGCTAGTGCGGATTGTCTGGAGGCGGCGGAACTTGCGGATTTGCCGGGTTTTGCCGCGCGGCACGGGCGGCGGCCCACTCAATGCAGGATTCTACAACATCCCTCGGTGCCAGAGCGAGAAAATCCATCGAGAGCGCCACCGCCACGTGCAGGCACGCGCCGAGCCAGATTGAACGCGTCTTCAGGCTCATTAGTCCTAGCACGGCCCCTGCCCCGATCGCACCGAGACACTCCGGCATCGGCTTCTGGAAGTGGATCATGCAGTAAGGCACCATCATCACGAAGATCGCGTAGAATCCCAGCCGGTGTCGCAGCCCGTGCAGCAGGAAGCCGCGAAAGAAGAACTCCAGGGCGAAGAATTGGCAGATGTAGGCCGCCTCCCAAATCCAAAGCCGCGGCCAGAACGGCTCGTCGGGCCAGATGCGATAGAAAGGGTATTTGGCCTGGAAGGCGTCGGTCCGCGAGAACAATGCCAGCGGCCCGATCATCACCAGGAACATCGCCAGGTAGAGCCAACTGCTCCGCCAAATGCCGCGAATCTTCAGCCCGTAGCCGGCCACCCGCTCGCGGAGATAAAGCTTGACGACCAGCACCGGGATAAGGACGTAATTGATCACACTGCCGGTCGCCCAGTAAAGAAGTTTCGCCAACTGCCGTTCTTGCGACCCGTAGCTCAGGCCGTCGATCCGCCCGGCCAGGTCCTCAGCGCCGAACCAGCGAAGGATGCCCGGCAGGTTATCAAGACTTCCGCCGCGGAAGACATATTGTTGCAGCGTAAGGATAACGCACGCGGTCAGCAGCACGGCGATCACTTTGCGATCGACCTCCGGGTGCTCGATGGCCTGATCGAGGGCGTCGTGCTGGGCGTGCCGGAAGACGGATTGGAGTGTGCCGCGGAAATTGAGCATGAGTACACTCAGCATACCGCGTCCATGTTTGGACGGCAAATCTAATGCCGTGCGCTGGAGTACCGCCTTTAGGCGGCAATTCCGGCTAAAGCCGGGACTCCAGCTTTCCCCAGCTTGCGGGATTCCCCCTTATTTATGTACAATGCCGGCGCGGCATTCGGTCGTTACGCAGTTTCACGTTTGGGAGCTTTGCGATGCTTGAGAAAGAAGGAGTGGCCCTGAAGGCGATTCGTTGGTCGGAAATTTTCCCCTGGCTGAGCATCGGCAAGAGTTTTCGCCTGGCGATCGGCCCGCGGCCGTTGGTCTTTGGCGCGGCGGCGCTGCTCTTGACGCTCGGCGGATGGTATGCCATTGCCTCCGTTTTCAAGCACGATAATACGCTGAACGAAAGTTGGCGCGAGGCCTTCGGCGACGAAAAGGTCTGGACGGTTATCGACCGTGGAGTGCCCAACCAGCCATTTGCGGGCGATCGCGGCTATTCGGTCCCTAGTCAGTCGCCCGACGACGATCCTGCAACTGCGGCGATGAATAAACTGGGCGACACGTCGGGCCTTACGTTTTACCGAATGACGCCTCTTTCCAGCGCCTGGTATACGCTCAGCCGGCCCGTGCTGCGTCTTTTTTCGATCGGATCGCCGGCGTCCGCTCAGCCGATGACCGTGGGCGATTTCTGCGCTGTCGTTCTCTCGTCGCTTTGGGCGCTGGTAATATGGGCCTACTTCGGCGCGGCGATCAGCCGCATTGCGGCCGTGGAGCTGGCGGTTGGGGAGCGAGTCGGTTGGGGAGCGTCGCTCCGCTGGGCGCGCAACAAATGGCTGGCCTACGTCGCTTCGCCCCTGGTGCCGATGGTCGGCGTGACGCTGATCGCGCTGCCGATTGTGCTTTTGGGACTGCTCATGAAGTGGAATTTGTTTGTGGGCCTCGCCGGGCTGATCTGGCCGCTGGCGCTCTTCGCAGCGTTCTTCATGACGCTGTTGCTGGTCGGCGTGCTGCTGGGCTGGCCGCTGATGTGGGCCACCATTAGCGTCGAAGGCACCGACAGCTTCGACGCGCTGAGCCGCACTTACGCCTATGTTTTCCAAAAGCCGCTTCGCTACGCGGCCTATATCGTCATCGCCGTGATCGTCGGCTTCTTGGGCTGGATCGTCGTAGAGAACTTCGCCGCGGCGGTGATCTGGCTTGCGTCTTGGGCGGCCGGTTGGGGCGCGGGGCCGGCGAGAATGGAAGTGGTGGGCAGCTACACTGGTGACTCGTGGCTCGCCAACGGCGGCGCATCGCTCATCGCCTTCTGGAACGGCTGCGTGAAGCTGCTTGCGCTGGGGTACGTATTCAGCTACTTTGGCGTCTCCTCGACCGCCGTTTATTATCAGTTGCGCCGCGACGTTGACGCCCGCGAGACCGACGAGGTATTCTTGGATGCCGACGAAAGCGAGCAGGGGTTCGGTCTTCCTAAGTTGCAGAAAGACGCCGCCGCGCGCCGGAAGTGGCGGCTGCTGCGGTGCCGGCCGCCGCGACCGCGGCGAACGACGCGGATAGTGAGGTTTAGGAGCCGAAACAGATTAACCGGACTATTTCCATGAAAGGGTGGCACGCTCTGAGCTTCAAGCGAAGGGCGTGATTGCGGCCCGCCACGCCCTTCGCTTAAAGCTCAGGACGTGCCACCCGGCCACCTGATCGGCGGCCTCGCAGCAAACGTCACACCGCTCCCGGACCACGCTGGCCTTCGGAAAGCTGGATGGCGTCAATCGCGGGCAGGATAAAGATCTTGCCGTCACCGATCGTGCCCTCGGGGCCGGTCCGAGCCACGCTAATGATCGTGTTTAGCGTCCGATCGAGAAAATCATCGTTGACCACGATTTCTAGGGCGACTTTGCGGAGCAGCGTGGTCGTATACTCGTGCCCGCGGTACATTTCCGTCCGGCCCCGCTGACGGCCATAACCTTGGGCGTCGGTGATCGTCAGTCGGGCAACCTCGATTTTCTCCAGGGCATCGCGAACGGCCTTGAGCTTGGTCGGTTGAATTATCGCAATCACCAGTTTCACGCGGAAGTCTCCCTATGCCGGGCGGTCCTTACGACCCAAGATACCGTATAATGCATCGGACGGGCAGTGCCGCCGGCCGGACACACCGGCGGAACGGCATTGTTGAATCGGAAGTGAGCCGATAATATAGGCAGCCAAGAGGACAATCTCCATGCGAAACCACCCAATTTATTGGCGATTTGTTAGCGTCCTGGCCGTGGCCGCCCTGCTTGCCGCTGCGCGGTCGGCACCGGCCCAGAACTTGGTCTGCCGGGGCTAGGCGGATCTTCCTTTGGCGGCAACCAGGCGGCTTTGGGCGAGGGCGATCGCGTGCCCAAGATGGAGGCCGGTTTCACCAAGCCGGCCGCCGATGGCACCGCGCAGTTGTTTATCGTGGCCAACATGCCGGAGGGCGCACATACGTATTCGATTACGCAGCCCGACGGCGGACCGATCCGCACCAAAATCAAGGTCGATACGACGGCCGACGTGCCGAGCATCGGCAAGTTCCTGACCGCGACGAAGCCGAAGATCAACCACATGGAGGACGCCTTTCCCGGCGTTCCTTTGGAAGAGCAGTCGGGCAAGGTCAAGTGGTTCGCGCCGATCAAGCTGGCCGCAGGCGCGAAGCCCGATTCGGTGAAGATCGAAGGCAAGGTCGTCATGCAGCTTTGCGACGACAACGGCTGCGTGATGCCGAAGGATTACGCTTTCACAGCGACCTACCAGCCCGATGCCGCGTTGGAAAAGGAGCCGGCGGCCCCGAAGCCGGCAACTCCGGCGGCGGCGCCCACAAAGCCTGGCCCGTCACCTGCGAAGTCTGTCGGGCCCATCGGATACATTCCGCGCATCGATCCGGGGATTGTAAGCATAAAGAAACCTTCGCCGCGCGGGTTTTTGAGCGGAGGCGGTCGCGTCGCGAAGGTCGAGGCCGGTTTTACGTCGCCTGCTTCCGACGGATCGGCACAGTTGTTCATAACGGCAACATTGCCGCCGGGCGTCAACACCTATTCACTCACGCAACGCACCGGTCCGGTGGCGACCAAGATTCAAGTCGATCCCGCGGCTGACGTTTCACTCGCCGGCAAGTTTGCTTCCGTTACTCCGCCCGAAATCGTGCTCAACAATCCCGGATTCCCCGGTGTGCCGCTTGAAGAACACTTGGGCACGGTGAAGTGGGTCGCGCCGATCAAGCTCGCGTCCGGCGCGCGTGCGGAGTCGGTGAAGATCGCCGGCAAAGTGGTCATGCAATTGTGCGAAGAGGAAACGGGCTGCTTGCCGCCGACGGAATATCCCTTCGAGGCCGGTTTTCGGCCGGATGTGCAAGCGGTTGTGTCCGCGGGGTCTCATGGCGGCGACCAAACGGATCCTGAAGTTGCCGCGGCGGGCGCGGGTGAATCCGCGGCTCCGCCGCCCTCCGTTAGTGGCGGAGAAATCAACTGGCTGCCATTCATTGATGCCGCGGACCTCCGGCAGATCGTCAACCCCGAGAAATTCAACGTCGAGAGCGTCCAGAAGGAGGCGATCAAGGAAGTCAGCGCGACGGGCATGTTGCAAGCGATCTTCTGGGGCTTCCTGGGCGGCCTGATCTTGAACGTCATGCCCTGTGTGCTGCCGGTGATCGGTCTGAAGATTGTCTCCTTTGTGCAGCAGTCGGGACAAAACCGAGGTCGGGCCTTTATGCTCAACGTGTGCTATTCGCTCGGGCTATTGGCGGTCTTTTTGGGTCTCGCCATATTGGCCATATTATTTCACTTCGGTTGGGGCGAACTCTTCGGATTTACGTGGTTCAAGATCGGTTTGGCGGCCGTCGTATTCGTGATGGCGTTGAGCTTCATGGGAGTTTGGGAGATGCCGCTGCCGGCTTTCCTGGGAGGGGGCAAGGCGGGCTTTGGCTGCCCAGGAAGGCCCAACGGGAGCATTCTTCAAGGGAGTGCTGACCACGTTCCTCGCGACGCCTTGCTCTGCGCCGCTGCTGGCGCCAGCCGTGGCTTGGGCAACGGCGCAACCGGCTTTAGTGACTTTATGTGTTTTCGTCTCGGCAGGTCTTGGGATGGCCAGTCCGTACTTGTTGATCGGTGCGTTTCCCCAACTCGTTCGGTTCCTGCCAAAACCGGGCGATTGGATGGTTACGTTTAAGCAGTTCATGGGATTCGTTTTGATGGGCACAGTGGTCTATCTGCTCGCCGTGCTCAAGCCGCATTACGTCGTGCCGACCGTGGGACTATTGTTCAGCCTGTCGTTGACCTGCTGGATGGTTGGGCGGATCGGTCCGGAACGGGAACGCGGCGTCAAAGTGCGAACTTGGACACTGGCCGCGGCAATCGTCGGGATCGCCTGGATTGTGATGTTCCCAGGTCTTGACGAGCGAGTGCTTGGCCGCTACCAGTTTTCCGGACTTGCGAAGGCAACTGCTCCGAAGGAAGCGCCGGTGCTAGCGGACCCGAGTAAGCCCGCCGCACCGCGGATTGTCGGCCCCAAACCGGTTCTCGTCGATTTTACGGCGTCATGGTGCCCTAATTGCCACCTTTACGAGAATACGGTGCTAAACACGCCATCCGTGGTGGAAGCGCTGCGAAAAGGCGGTGTTGTGCCGCTCAAGGCGGACTGGTCGGATCGCGACCCGAAGGTGAGCGCAATGCTCGATGCTCTTGCCAGCCGTCAGATTCCCGTCATCGCCATCTTCTCGCCTCGCGACCCGAATCATCCGCGGGTTTTTCGTGGGGTCTATACGCAGAAGGACATTCTTGCTGCGCTGCAATGGGCTGCGGAGCCGCCGCGCTCGGAAGTGGCCGCCCGGTAGGATCGTAGGGCGGGACAAGCGAGTTCTGCGAGCGCAGGCCCACCAATGACGGACGCGATCATATTGGTGGGCCGTCCCACCCTACGAACTGCGCCTCTCTCCCTTCTCCGTCTAAAAAGCCCACCCCCTTGACGAGGCGGTGTCCGCTGATTAAAAGAATAGGAATGCCCTGCCCCGGATTTTCCGCCGAAATATGAGCAATATCACCATCGAAGTTTGGGACGCCACCGGCAACAAAAAGCAGCTCGTCGAATTGCCGGCCGACGCGCCGGTCAATCGCGTCATCGCCGTGCTGGTGGAAAAGATGAACCTGCCCCGCTACAGTCCCGACAACCAGTTGATGAGCTACAAGTTCCAGCATCGCGCCAGCGGGCGACAACTGCTGGACGAAGAGACGCTGGCCTCCGCCGGCGTGCAGAATGGCGATATTGTCCGCCTCCAGCCGGAGATCACCGCGGGCGGAATACAGGCCCGACGCGCTAGCGAGTGGGGTGTGCGAGTCGATTACACGAGCGAGCCATCGGATCCGTTAATTGAATGTAGCGGCCCACTCGCTTGCGCGTCGGGCTTCAAATATTCGAATCGCCAGCCGTAGCATCCGAACCATCGGAGTCAACTCGTGCCCGACGTGCTCACCATCCGTGATACGGCCGACGAAGATCGCTTCGCGCGGCTGCGGCTTATAAGCTGGTGGGACCAGGAACGGCTGGCGGCCGCCAAAATCCTCGTCATCGGCGCCGGGCGCTGGGCAACGAGATCATGAAGAACCTTGCCCTGCTAGGCGTGGGCAATGTCGTGCTCGCCGACCGAGACCGTATCGAGAACTCGAACCTCTCGCGCTCGGTCCTTTTCCGCGGCGAGGATTGCGGGCTCTCCAAGGCCGATGTTGCCGCCGCGCGTGCCCGCGAGATTTATCCCGGCATGAACGTCCGGCCGCTGAACGCAAACATCGTCCACGACCTGGGCGCGGGCGTCTACCGCTGGGCCGACGTGATCCTCGGCGGGTTGGACAACCGCGAGGCCCGCGTGGCCATCAATCGTTCCGCCGCCCGGGCCGGCAAAATCTGGATCGACGGCGCGATCGAGCGGCTGCAAGGCGTCGCCCGCGTTTTCGATCCTGCTGTCGGGCCGTGCTACGAATGCACGATGAACGAAACCGACTGGCAGATGCTCGCGGCCCGGCGGAGCTGCGCCTCTTGACCCGCGACCAGATGGAAGAAGGCAAGGTGCCGACCGTTTCCACGACCGCCTCGGTGATCGCCGGCATCCAATGCCAGGAAGCGGTCAAGCTGCTCCACGGCCTGGACGTGATTGACGGCCGCGGGTTCGTTTTCGAGGGCATGCAGCATTCGAGCTACGTTGTCGCGTACACTCGCAAGGACGACTGCCCTGCACACGACGCCGACGAGCCCGTGGTGACGCTCGACTGGAGCGTTTGCCGTACGCGCGCGGGCGATCTGCTGGAACGCGTCCGCGGCGATCTGGGTCCGGAGGCCGTCGTCGAAATGGGCCGCGATCTGCTGGCGTCGCTCTATTGCGCGAAGTGCGGCGAAGAGGAGCCGTTTTGCGCCTCGCTAGGCAAGGTGACCGAGCGGCAGGGCGCGTGCCCTAAGTGCGGCGAACACCGCGCCGAACGTTTATCACACGATCGACGGCAGCGAACCGTTTTTGGACCGCACGCTGGCCGAACTGGGCGTACCGCTATGGGATGTGCTCGGTGGGCGCTGCGGCATGACGCAGGCGTATTACGAATTCGCGGGCGACCGCGCCGAGATGTTGGGACCCGTGGAAGGAGTTTGCCATGCCCGATAAACCCAATCGCCTGGATGTAACGCATCTGGCGGCGCTCGACTTGCCCGAAAGCGCATTTCCTGGACAGGGAAAGAAGTCGTTCCGCGTCTATTTTGACCCCAAAATCCACGACCGCATCGCCGCCCATGCCGCGGAAAAGCTAACGCTGGAAATCTGCGGGGTGCTGCTCGGCCATTGGCAGCGCGACGAGGAGGGCCCCTTCGTGCTAGTCAACGAGGCGATCCGCGCCGACAAGGCCCAGAGCAACGCCGGCGACGTGACCTTTACGCACGACGCCTGGAACGACATCCACCGCGAGATGGACACGAAGTACACCGACCGGCAGATTGTCGGCTGGTACCATTCGCATCCCAACTTCGGCATTTTTCTCTCCGACCGCGACTGTTTCATCCACGAACATTTCTTCAACTCGCCCGGCCAGGTCGCCTACGTGGTCGATCCGGTCAATGGCGTGGAAGGCGTCTTCTGCTGGCGGAACGGCAAGGCGAAACTGTTCCCGCATTTCTGGGTCGGCGACGAGATCCATCTCTCCTCGCAGGGCAAGGAGCGGCAGCCGTCATCCGCGCCGCCGCCCGAGACTTCTTCGGCATCCGCTCCCGCCCGGCAGGAGGCCCCGCAGCCCGTTACGATGCTCACTTTGCTATTGGCGGCCGCGTGTACGCTGCTCTTGGGCTACCTGCTGGGCGGCATGAAGACGAGCGCGGAGCAGCGGAACATGGAACTGGGCGCGGTGACCTATTATGGCCGCCTCAAGGGTCTCAAGCCGGGAATGCGTGAGGACATGGAGGTTATTTCAGGCAGCCTTCAGGCGGTATTGCAAAAGGCCCTCCCGTTGGCCAAGGAGCATATCGCACTGGTGGGTGATTCGAAAGACGCCAAGGACGCCAAGGAGGAGAAAGCGAAGCAATGGGAGGAGGTCCTGCAAAGGCTTGCGGCAACCACGCACGCGGTCGATCAGGTCAATAACAAGTACAGCTTGACGCCCGGTGAATCGGCCGAATTGCAGGCGCTGATCGACGACAAGGAAACGGAGGCGGCGACTGGCCGCGCGCCGGCCTCCTCCGGCACGTCAAAACCAAGCGGCAGCCAATCTAGCCCGAAGTCCAGCGGTGAAGCGGCCGCCGCGAAGTCGTCGGCCGATAAATCCGTGCCCGCAGCGCCGGTGCCGGCACATTGAAGAATTGAAACCAAACGCTAAGAAAAAAGTACACAGTACGCAGTGCTCAGTACGCAGTACACAGTACAAAGTGCTCGGTACTGAGTACTTTGTATTCCATATCAAACAATCCATTTATACTTTTCCCTGATTACTAGGAGGCATTCCATGGCCGGCGCAGAACTTCACCGAGCTACTCTTCTGGCAGCGGGCCGCACCAGTGGTCAAAGGCAATCTTTCAACTGACCAGGCGGTCACCGTTCTCGAGCGATCGTCGGCTCGTCGAGCAAATCAACGATTCTTCCGAATCGGTAAGCGCGAACATCGCCGAGGGTTTTGGCCGCGGGACGCAAGGTGAGTTCGTGCAATTCCTCGGCTACGCCAACGGCAGCTTGAACGAAACGCAGTCGCATCTCTGCGCGGCATTCGACCGCGAATACATCATGAAGGACGAGTTCGCCGAGCTATTCCAGGAAGGAACCGAGATCCGCAAAATGATGGTTGGCTTCATAACGTCGATGGTCAAGCACGGTTCGGGCGTCAAGCATATCCACAAGACTTTGAGCTGGTCCGAGGAGTGCTGGCAGCGCTACGAGCAGATCACTGGCAGGCAGCGGCCGGAGATGTTCAAGTCAAAGCCGCGAGAGGATGATGACATGCCGCCCGCACGAAACCGACCACCCACAACTCGGCGCGATGACCAGACTCCGTACTGAGTACTGAGTACTGAGCACTGAGTACTGTGTACTGAGTACTCCCTACCACTTGCCCCAAACTCCCCGCTCCCATGTCCGACGCCTCCCCCATCCGCATCGATACCGGCGATCTCTATTCGCCGCAAGTCAACGAATTCGTCGAGATGCAGCAGGCCCTCCGCCGCGAGACGGGGCCGATCAATCCCCAGCCGCTGATCATCCGCGTGATCTATTCGAGTTGGTTTTATCTCTCGATCGCCAGCGGATTGGGGGCGCTGGCGGGTTGGGCGGTGTTGGAGCCGTTCATCGACGAAGGGCACCAACGTCCGCAAGACGGGCCGCCCATCGCCCTGATGCTCCTGTTTCCTGTGGTCGCTGCCGGCATTGGACTTTTCCTCGGCGCGGCGGAGGGCATCATGTGCCGAAACCCGTCGCGGGCCGCCATTTGCGGATTGGTGGGCCTGGGAATCGGCTTCGGAGGCGGTCTCGTCGCAATCTTCATTGCCGGATTCATATTCGCGATCACGCTGGCGATGGTCAAGCAATTCTGGGTCAATCCGCAGCCTAACACTATGCCGACCGGCCTGGCCCTCTTGATTCTGATGATGGGCCGCGCCGCAGCCTGGGCAGTCGCGTCGATTCCCGCCGGGCTGGGACAGGGCGTGGCCCTTCGCGAAAGGAAGGTCATCCTAAACGGAATCGTCGGCGGTGTATTGGGCGGGCTGATCGGCGGCTTGCTCTTCGACCCCATTGCTCTCGTTTTCCACCAGGCCGATCGGGCCACGATCAGCCGCGGCGTGGGCCTGGCGATTATCGGCCTTTCGGTCGGCCTGTTCGTCGGCCTGGTGGAAGGCTGGACCAAGACTGCCTGGCTCTTGATGCGGGCCGGACCGCTGGCCGGCAAGCAGTTCGTCATGTTCCGAGATACGACGGTGCTCGGCAGTTCGCCCAAGGCCGAGATTTACCTTTTCAAGGACGAGGCCATCGAACCGCGGCACGCCTTGATTTATAATCGCGGCGGGCGATTCGAGATCGAGGATTGCAATTCCCGCGACGGCACGTACGTCAACGGCGTGCCGATCCGCCGCCAGATATTGAAGCACGGCGACCAGGTCGTGCTCGGCAAGACCGTGTTGGAGTTCCAGTTGAAAGAGTCGAAATCCTCCTAGGAGACCATCATGCCCATCAAAGTTACTTGTTCGTGCGGCAAGACGCTGACCGCCCCCGATGCCGCGGCCGGCAAGCGGGCCAAATGTCCCGGCTGCGGCCAGGTGATTACCGTTCCCGCGCCGGTCCAAGATGCCGAGCTTGTTGGCGCGGCCGCTGCCTCGGACCCCTACGGGATTGCGGAACCCGTTCCCGCGGCTGCGTCGCCGGGCGGCGGCGAGCAACGGCAGCCCTGCCCCGAATGCGGCGAAATGATCATTGTGGGCGCGGCCAAGTGCCGCTTCTGCAACGCGATTTTTGACCCCAAACTCAAGCAGATGGTCGGCGGCAAGGACCTTACGTTGAAGCCGATCGCGCAATTCCAGAAGGCGATGATGATTTGCCTGCTTGTCCAGATCCTCTCCATATTGGTCGTGACAGTCTTCGTTGCATCCACAGGGCCGCGGCGCGGAATGCCGCCGCTTGCGATGATCGCCTCGCTGGTTTTTTGGATTGGGCATATTGCGGGAGCGGTGTTGGCGATTATTCTTGCATCGAGGCTCTATTCCGTCCTGGCGACGGTCTTTCTCGGAATACTTGCGATCATACCATGTATTGGCCTAATCGGCCTACTGATTATCAATTCGGCGGCAACGTCAAAATTGCAGCTTAACGGCATCAAGGTCGGTTTCCTTGGCGCAAACTTGTCGAAACTTTAAGCGGGGAAGAGCATGCCTATCAACATGAGTTGTCCGTCGTGCGGCAAGACGCTTGCCGCTCCCGATTCGGCCGCCGGAAAAAAGGCGAAGTGCCCTTCGTGCGGCCAGATTATGATCGTGCCCGGCGCGACGCAGCAGGCTGGGGATTTTGTCGCGCCGCCTCCGCCGCCCGCGGCAGTCCCGAGCGGCCCGCAGTTGTCGGCCGGCGGCGAAAGCTGGCTGGACGAGATCGGGGCGGCAAGCGTAGCCGCCGGCCCAGGCGTCCCCAGCCCAAGCGGTGGGGAGCGGCGGCCCTGCCCCGAGTGCGGCGAGATGATCGTCGCCGGCGCGGCCAAGTGCCGCTTCTGCGGCGCGGTCTTCGATGCACGCCTGAGAACCGGTGCGACGTTTGGCCGTTTTCAGTACGTTCCCAATTACCTGGCACAAGCGATCCTCGTGACGCTGTTCTGCTGCCTGCCGTTCGGCATTGTTTCCATTGTCTTCGCCTCGCAGGTGAACGGCAAGGCGCAAGCTGGCGATACGCGCGGGGCGATAGACGCGTCAAATAGTGCCAAGACTTGGTGCTGGGCTTCCTTCGGATGTGGACTGGCAGCGGCCGTTCTTTACATGCTTTTCGTATGCGGCAGTTTGGCTGGCCACCGCTGAAACACTGGGGCGCGTAAGGCATGACCGTTTTCCGAATATCGGCAGGCATTTTAGCAATTGGCTGTGCTTTGCTATTGTACTGCGTTGATCCCGCGCAGTCGCAAATCTATCCGACGTGCCCTTTCCACGCGCTCACCGGACTATACTGCCCGGGATGCGGATCATTGCGAGCGCTGCACCACATCATGCACGGCGAGCTCGCGGCCGCCGCGAAGATGAATCCCTTGATGGTGATTTCCATTCCCATCTTGTGCTGCTTGACGGCATTTCCGCGCTGGGGTTCCCGCCCGTGGGTTTGCTGGTCTGCATTCTGCATCTTGTTGTCCTACGGGGTGTTGAGAAACATCCATCTATGGCCGTTGTCCTGCCTGGCGCCACATTAGTCGCGAGTAACAACAGCACGCTATGCCCGCAATCATCGACTGCACCTGTGGAGCAAAACTCAGCCTGCCGGAAGAATCGGCGGGCCGGGCCTTTCGATGTCCGCAGTGCAAGAACGGCATCGCGCTCACGACGGACAGCCAGGCTCTGCCGTCGCGGCCGTGGAGTCTGAGCGATGGCCGATCCTCGTGCCCGATCTGCCAGTCGCCGATTGCCGACCAGGAGGCCGTGGTCAATTGTCCCGAGTGCGATCAGGTCCACCACCTGGAATGCTGGGCGGAGATCGGCGGCTGCGGGACCTACGGCTGCAAGCAGGCCCCCGCGCTGGAAAAAGCCCCGGCTACCTCGCCTCCACTTTCCGCGTGGGGCGACACGAAAAAGTGCCCGGTCTGCGGCGAGACGATCAAGTCGATCGCCGTCAAGTGCCGTTATTGTCAAACCTCGTTCGGCACGTCCGATCCGCTCACGTTGCGCGACATGCACCGACGCGACGAACGAAAGAAAGGCCAACAAGGGCTGGCGACGACCGTTTACGTCCTTTTCGGGCTGAGCATCCTCTCGTCTTGCTTGGCGCCGATCATGGTCGCGGTCAATTGCGCCGTGTTTCTGCCTAAGCGAGGAGCTCGCCCGAATTGGGCCGCTTTATACCATTTTGGCTTATTCCGCAATCGCCATCCCCGTGATATACTCGGTATTATTGCTGTTGTTCTGGATTTCTGGATGGATGTAATGTCCGAAGGCCATGTGGGCTGAACCGACCTTTTCAACTCGAACGGCCGGCGACCGCGAGGCGGGTGCCCGCTGCCCCCATTGCGGGACCTCGATCGCTTACGGCGAGCAGATCACCGGCTGCGGCCGCTGCGGGGCCGTGCATCACGTCGTCTGCTGGCAGTCGAAGGACGGCTGCGGGTCGTTCGACTGCGCCCCGACGCGAAGAATACTAAACGGGAACCGGCTGCCGGACCTGCGGGTGACGCTCGATGAAGTAGACCGCGCCCGGCCGCCCGTTCGCGGCGTGGCCATGCCGGCGGGGAGCTACGTGCCGACGCCGCCGGCCGCTTCCACTGAGCGGTCGGGGTTGTCGATCGCGGCGTTCATCGTGGCCCTGTGCGCGGCGCCGCGCTGCCGCTGGCGTATTTCTCCGCGGGCGGCATCGCCGGAATCCTCTTCCTTGCCGGCATCCTCGGCGGCATTCTCGCCGTGGTCCTGGCGGGCATCGCTTTGGGCGGCATCCATCATTCCGGCAGGCGCGGAGTGGGGATCGCCGTCACGAGCATTGTGCTGGGGCTCGCTGCCACGGTCGGCAGCATTGTCCTCGTCGCGTCGTCGTCGCTGCCCGAAGGCCGCCTCGCCATCAGCATCAACGACTTCGAGCCCGACGCCGACTCGCTCAACCACATGATCCCCACGATTGCCCGCGCGGTCCGTGCGAATGCACTGATCGAAACGAGGATCGGCGGCGTGCTGGGCGGACAGGGGATCGGCTCGGGTGTCATCATGCTCATCGAGAACAACTCCGCGCTGATCCTCACCAATCGCCACGTTGTCGATCCGGGCTTCGGCGCCAAGGAAGCGGAGCCGGAGAAGCCGGGCTTGCCCGATGGCCGCTTGCAGGTCAAGCTAATCGGCCAGCCGACCCATCCGGGCCGCGTCGTCTGGATCGCGCCGGACGAAATCGACCTGGCGATGGTCCGTGTCGCGGTCGACGGCACCGGCGCGGAGGCCGCCGAGTGGAAGCCCGACACGGAACTGGTCGTGGGCAGCGAGGTTTTCACGGTCGGCAATCCCGAGCATCTTGACTGGTCGCACACTCGCGGCAGCATTTCGCAGCTCCGCCTGCAAACTCGCGGCGATCGCAAGATCCATGTCATCCAAACCGACGCGGCCTTAAACCACGGCAACAGCGGCGGCGGCCTCTACGACAAGTCCGGCACGCTGATCGGCATCAACACCTGGATTGCCGGCGAAAGGACCGCACAAGGGCTCGGCTTCTCCATCGCCCTGCGGTCGCTGCTGGAGCTTAGTCCGCCGGGATTGCACCAGCCCGCGAAGAAATTGCTTGAGAAGCCGGCCGAGAAGAAGGCGGCGAAACCGAAGGAGAAGCCGGCGGACGAGCCGGCGGAAGAGTAGGTCCCTTCTGCCGGAAGGGACCAATCAGCGTTGAATTGCACAGCGGTCTGAAATCTTGAGAATACGTTAAAGCGTTTTAGTCCCGCTCGGCAAGCGGGACCTACTTTCATGAGCACCGTTCGACTCCGGCGATTGCAGGCGGACTACGAGAAGATGCGGGCGTTTCTTCAGCGCCAGCCGCGGATCCGTCTCATCCAGACGCAAGGTTCACCGCCGGAACGCTACCAGTTGGAATTCCAGATCCGGGGCTTGCGCGAAGTCGACGAGAAGCTTCAGGCGGTCGCCAATCACATGGTGGAGATCGCCCTGCCGCTTTCCTATCCCCGCCTGCCGCCGCAGTGCCGAATGCTGACGCCCGTATTTCATCCCAACATCGCGCCGCACGCGATTTGCATCGGCGACCATTGGAACGCCGGCGAACCGCTCTGGTCGATGGTGGCGCGGATCGGCGAGATGATCGCCTATCAGAGCTACAACACGAAGAGTCCATTGAACGGCGAGGCCGCTCGGTGGGTCGAGTCCAATCAGGACAAATTGCCGCTGGACAAGACGAACTTCATGTTGGACGACGCGCAGACGCCGGACGGGCAACAGAATGACGGGCAGACCAACGGCTTGCCATCCGATCCGATGCTGATACCGGTAGCGGGCGAACATGCCGTGGCGCCGCTGCCGATTCCCACTCCGCGCCCCGCGGTGAGCCCGCCGCCTCCGCCGAGCGTGCCGGGCAAGGCGATTCCGATGGCCATTCCGCTGCCGCCGCGATCCGCGCCGCCGGTTGCGAAGATTGTGGCTTCGTTTAACCCGGAGCCAACGGCGACGGCGCGCGGCTCTACCGCCGTCGCCGCTGGCTCCGGGTTAAACGACTCGAAAGCTCCACCCACCGCCTCCCCCGCCGCTGCGGCGCCAAATATCGTCATCCAATGCGGCCAGTGCGGCTCGCGTTATTCCGTCCCGCCCGCCGCCGCGGGGAAAAAGGTGCGATGCAAAAAATGTCAAGCCATCCTGTTGATCCCGGCGGGGCCAGCCCAGCAATAATCCTTGAGGAGGCTGGCTCGCAGCGTGCCGTCGAGGACGAGGCAGCAGCCGCGCGGGCGGACGCCTCGCTCGTGCGGCGGCATCGCGAAATGCTGTCCATCGCCTGCGGCATCATCGTCCTCGCGTTTCTGCTTATCGTCCGCAGCGACGATCACGCCGCCTTTGCCTTGCTGCCCGGCTGGCCCATCCCATCGACTTGCCCCTCACAGTCGATTTTTCACGTCGATTGTCCCGGCTGCGGGCTGACGCGAAGTTTTATCTTCCTCGCGCACGGCGACTGGCATAATGCCTTCCTTCGCAATCGCATGGGATGGCTGCTGGCGCTGGCCGTAGTTTTGCAAATTCCCTATCGGCTCATCGCGCTCCGCGGCCCCAATCGCCTGCCGTTGGGCCGACGAATACCCGATCTTTGCGGCATCGTCCTGATCATTGCTTTGATTGGCAATTGGGCGCTGCGGATGCTGGGAATTTAGATTCTGTAGGGTGGGACCAGATTTCGTAGCAAGCGCAGGCCCACCATAAAGGATCGTCCATCGTCGGTAAAGGTGGGCCGGCTCGCTTGAGGCTCGCTGGTCCCACCCTACGGTTGCTTCTGCTCGTGCTCTTGCACTCGCTCTCCTGTGATCAGCCGCGCGGAGCGGTTCCACGTCAGATAGTTCACGGCCCACTGGAAGAAGATCAAGAGGCGGTTCTCGAACTCGACGATGTACATCAGGTGGATGAAAAGCCAGGCCAGCCAGGCGACGATGCCGGAAAACCGCAGCGGCCCGACCATCGCCACCGCCCGCGCGCGGCCGATGGTGGCCATCGTGCCGCGGTCCCAGTATTTGAACGGCGGCAACGTGCCGCCGTTGAGCCGGCGGCGGATGAGCTTCGCCACGTAGTGCCCTTGCTGCATCGCCACCGGCGCGAGTCCCGGCAGCGACGGGCCATCCGGCTTCTCGCGGACGTTCGCCAGGTCGCCGATGACGAAGACCTCTGGATGGCCGGGCAACGTCAAGTCGGCCTCCACGGCGACGCGGCCCTGTCGATCGGTCTGGACGCCGGCCGCTTCGGCGAGCTTCTTGCCGAGCGATGACGCCCGCACGCCGGCCGCCCAGACAAGCGTGGCGGATTCGATTTCCTCGGTCTGTTGGCCGCATTTGACCGTGACGCCCTGCTCGCGAATGTCGGTGACGAGGCAGCCCACGCGGACAATGACGCCAAGCTGCTCCAATTGCGTCTTCGCCCGCTCAGAAAGTTTCGGCGGAAAAGCAGCGAGCACGCGGTCGCCGCCTTCGATGAGGAAGACGCGGGCCTGGCTCGGATCGATGTGGCGGAACTCGCCGCGGAGCGTATGCCGCGCCGTTTCCGCCACCGCGCCGGCCATTTCCACGCCGGTCGGGCCGCCCCCGACGATGACGAACGTCAGCAGGCGGCGGATTTTGTCCGCATCCCGCTCGCGCTCGGCCGCTTCAAAAGCCGCCAACACGCGATGGCGGATGTTCGTGGCCTCTTCGATCGTTTTCAGGCCCGGCGCGAGCGGCTCCCAGGCGTCGTGGCCGAAGTACGAGGTCTCGGAGCCGGTGGCGACAATGAGCGAATCGTAGTCGAGGCTGCCGTCCGACAACAGCACGCGCCGCGCCGCCAGTTCGAAGCCGACCGCTTCGGCCAACAGGACCTCCGTGTTCGTTTGCCGGTGGAGCACCGCCCGCAGCGGCGCCGCGATATTGGCCGGCGAAAGCCCCCCGTTGGCCACCTGGTAGAGGAGCGGTTGAAAGAGGTGGAAGTTTCGCCGATCGATGAGCGCCAGGCGCACCGGCGCTTTTCGCAGCGACCTCGCGAATAGAGCCCGCCAAATCCGCCGCCGATAATGACTACGCGATGTTCTTGCATCCGGTTTGTCCTCCTGCACATTATAGGCGGCGAGGGTATAATGGACGACCCTGCCATGACGAGCACTTTGCCACCGCCGCGTTTTCTTTTTATCACCTGCCAAGTCGGCGCGGAGGCGGCGGTCAAGGAAGAGATCGCTCGGCGCTGGCCCGACTTCCACATCGGTTACGCGCGGCCCGGCTTCCTCACTTACAAGCTGCCCGAAGGAAAATACCTCACGCCCGACTTCCGCCTTGGATCGGTTTTGCGCGGGCCTACGGTTTTTCGATTGGCAATGCATCGTCGGATGATCCTGCCCTCGCGGCACAGGAGGCTTGGAAACTGCTGGGCGATCGCCCGGTAACGCGTATCCACGTCTGGGAGCGCGATCGCTGGGAGCCGGGCGAGTTGGGCTTCACGCCGTGCATCACGCCAAGAACCGTTGCCGCTTACGACGCTCTCGAAGACCGCGTGCCCTAATCCCGAGCGACTCGCCGGCGGCAATCATCTTACGGAGCCGGCCGCGGTGGGCGAACTCATTGCCGACGTGATTCTTGTGGAGGCGAACCAGTGGTGGGTCGGCTATCACCGTTCCCGCGGAGTGCCATCGCGATGGCCCGGCGGGATCATGGACCTGCACGCGCCGCCGGGCACGGTGAGCCGCGCGTGGTTGAAGATGGAAGAGGCGCTCGCCTGGGCGCAGTTGCCGGCGGCCAAGGGAGCTCGGTTCGCCGAACTGGGCAGCTCGCCCGGCGGCGCGAGCCAGGCCCTGCTGGAGCGCGGCTTTGAGGTGATCGGCATCGATCCGGCGGAAATGGCGGAAGAGGTTGCCAAGCACCCTCGCTTCCGCCACATTCGCCGCCGCGTGGTCCAGGTCCCGCGCCGTGCGTTTCGCAAAGTCCGCTGGCTGACGGCCGATATGAACGTCGCGCCCGCTTTCACGCTCGACGCCGTGGAAGCGATTGTCCGCCACCGCGAGGTCAACATTCGCGGCATGTTGCTGACGTTGAAGCTGCCCGACTGGAAGCTGGCGAACGAAGTGCCGTCATATTTGATGAGAATTCGCAGTTGGGGCTACAATCTTGTCCAAGCTCGTCAACTGGCGCACAACCGACATGAAATCTGCGTCGCCGCTTTGCAAAAGCCATTTCGGAGGAAATCGTCAGGAAAAAGTTAATAAAATCTCTCGTGTGTATAATCTTGCTAGTGTAGCGCATCGGCGGCCCACAAAACACAGTTGACGATTCACTGCCACGGCCATAAAATGCCGATTCATAGTCGAAATAACGACTGAGGGAGGCGCATTGTGAAGTTGCGATGGCTTGCGGGGCAAATTAGTCCGTTCTATTTCGCCCTGCTTATCTTGTTGGTTTTGCAAGGAACGAGCGCCGCGTGGCCATTCCGAGACTGGGACAATCCCTCAGCATCCGGCAAGGGGTCGTACCGCGACGTTTCAACCGAGCGGCCCGTTTACCCAGCCGCGGCGCAGGCCGGTCAGGCGGTTGCGCCCGCTGGTGCGGTCCCCGGCGTTCAGGCCAACCCTACGGCGGAGCAGCCGTCCGATGGTCAGGATGCGAAGCCATCGGCCAAGTCCGATGGAAAGAAAACTTTAGCAAAATCTAAAACTTTGCCCGAGGATGCCGGCGTCGTCGGCCAGCCCCTGGCGCCTGGCATGATCGAGATCCTGCAACAGGAAATCGTCAACGCGGTACATGAGCGCGGCGTATCAGACAATTTCAACCGCTTTCAGCGCTACACGGGTTATAAGCTCGATTCTTCCAATGCCGCCTACACGGGATCAGAGTTGGCGGGCAATTGCCGGCTCTCCTGGTACGACCACATGATGCGGCATCCCCTTCAGCGCCGTTGCGGAAGCGGAGCGGTTTACCCGCGACGTACACACGGCGATCATCGAGGACCGCGGCGGCCTGGCGCGCCTGTTGCCGATCATTTCCGAAAAGCTTGACCTGACGCGGCGCGAGCCGCGAAAGTATCGCACGGCCAAGAGCCGCAGGAAGCGATCGAGATTCTGAAGCAGGCCCTCGTCGAGGCGAAGGCGGCCCACGCGGCGGCACTGGCGCCGTTGACCAAGGCCGAAATTCGCGAATTGGCGTCCAATATCTATCCGGTAATGGTCGCCAACAACTCGGCGGCTCACACGCTGAACGACCGCGGCACCGGCCGCCGCATGGTCGACCTCATGGAAAAGATGGACCGCGCCGCGCTGGTGACGGCCGCGGAAGCGATGGTTCCGCTCAGCGACCCGAAGCTGTTGGAGCAGTTAAAGAACTATCCCGAAGAGGGCGACGTGGAGGTGCCCGGCGTATCCGGTCGCGTCGTCGCTCGCATCGATACGCCCGCCGGCGCGATCGTCATCGGCGGACGGGGGCCGAACACGTATAACCTCGATTCGATGGCCAGCGTGGCCCTGGTCATTGACCTGGGCGGTGAGAACACCTATTACGACGGCACGGTGTCGATCAATCGGCCGGTCTTGGCGAATATCAACCTCGGCGGCCACAACGTCTATCAGTCATCGAAGCCCGCCGTGCAGGGCGGCTCGATCCTGGGCGTTTCGATGATCGTCAACACCGAGGGCGGCAATCGCTACGAGGGCCAGGACATGTGCCAGGCCTCGACCATCGGCGGCGTGGGAATCATCGTCGAGTTCGGCGGCGACAACGTCTATCGCGGGCGGTGCCGGGTGCAGGGCCAGGCCATCGGCGGCCTGGCGATCATCATCGGCCACGGCAGCGGCAACAACTTTCACGCCGGCATGTGGGCTCAGGGGCTCGGCGGCCCGCTGGGCTTCGGCATCATCGACGACATCGGCGGTCACGACCACTATTACCTGGGCGGCCTGTACGTCAACTCCTATAAGCCGGAAACGCCCGGCTACGAGGGTTTCGGGCAGGGGCTCGGCGCGGGCATCCGCCAGGTGGCGTGCGGCGGCATCGGCATGTTGCTCAACGGCGGCGGGCACAACGTCTACGAGTTCGACTACCTGGCCCACGGCGGCGGCTACTGGTGCGGCCTCGGGTTCGCCCGCGACTTCGGCGGCTACAGCAAGCGGCTCATCGCCCGCAAGAGTTTTTACGGCGGCGAACGCAGCGAGCAGCTCTTCCAGCGCTTTGGCGTCGGCTGGGGCTGCCACTACGCGTTGGGATTCTGCTTTGACGACAAGGGCCACAGCACGTTCGAAGGCAGCATCATGGGCAGCGGCATGGGCTGGGACTGCTCGGTCGGCGCGCTGTGCGTCTTCGGCGGCAACAACCGCTTCCTGGCGGACCAGAGCCTGGTGCAGGGCAACGGATCCCAAGGCAGCCTCGGCATCCTCTATCAATATGGCGACGACTCGGAATTCAAAGGCTGGGGACAAGGCTACGCCTCGGCGAACCTGACGTACCACAACCCGATGGACTGCGGCGGCAACTTTAGCTTCCTGGTCGCCTACGGCAACGGCAACAAATACGACTGCGGCGCGGCGGAGCACTCGGTCGTGCAGCGCGGGACCTCCGGCGGGTTCCTCATCAGCCGTCCGCGACACGATCAGGCCACGCCAACCGTCAGCCGCCCCAGCGAAAAGACGACCGCCGGCCCGGTGCGATAGAACCTGAAATATCCGTGATGCAAGGAGACTTTTCGATGTCGGTCATTTTCCGTATTGGTTGCCGCTGTATTTTGGCCTCCGCGATGCTTCAGGGACTTGCCGGCCTGACGCGAGCGGACGACTCTGCCGCCCCCAAGCCTCCCAAGGCATCCGATCATGCGGCGGCTTCGGATACGGCCAAAGAAAAAACGGATGCCGCGGCGAAGTCGGACGATTCGCCGGCGAACGACGCGAAAAAAGACTCCGCGCCGGCTGCAAAGCCGAAGCCCAAGAAGATCAAGCAGCTTACGCCGGAGATGACCGAGCGCCGCGACCGCGTCCGCCGGCTCTTGACGGCGCTCAGACAACAGCCTTTCAACACCCAACAGAACGACTGCTCGGACATCTTGGAATTCTGCCGCGGTTTCGGCTGCAACACTGAGCTGACTGACAACGCCGGCTCCGGTCAGAAGGTCAACGGGATCACCTGTCTCTGCTGGAACATGCCCTGCGCCGGCTATGAGATGATGACCTATAGCGAAGGGCATTTAACCGGGCGAGTGGGCTATGGATGCCAGAGCCAGCCTTCCGAGTTGGCGGCCGTCTTGGCCCTTTCGGAGGTCGCGCCCAACTACCCCGCACGATTTGGACGAGAGGTCCGCACCGTGGCGGACATCATCGACTACGAAAAGTTGACCTGCCGGCCGGGCACGGACATGTCGATGAAGCTCGTGGCCCTATCGCACTACGTCCGCGAACCGTCGTGGAAGGACAATCTGGGCAACGAGTGGACGCTCCAGCGGATCGTCACCGAGGAATTGAATCGCCCTACCGGCACCACGCCGCACGCGGCGACGAATCGGCTCATGGGGCTTGTCTCGGCGGTGAACCGCTTCAAGGCCGACAAGACGGCGATGGAGGGCGATCTTGCCCGTGCCGAGACCTACATCGACGAAGCGATGCGCTACGCGTTCACTTCGCAAAACAGCGACGGCAGTTGGGGCCGCGCCGTCAACCGCGACTTTCCGACCGCCGTTTCGTACACGGCCCACATGCTGGAGTGGCTCGTCTCGGCCATGCCGGCCAACAGCCTGGAAGATCCTCGGATCGCGGGCGGGATCGACTTCCTGACCACGTCCTTCAACGCGCCGCACTACCAGAACTACATCTCCACGATGAGCGCGCGGGAGATCTCCGCGGCGATGCGCACGGCCTACGTGCTGAACTTCTACGATCAGGCGGTCTTCGTCCCCGCCGACCCGCCGCCGTCCGAGGCCGCGCCGCCGAAGACTGATTCGCCCGCGCAGAAAGCGGCTCGGCGCGAGACGCAGCCGCGATGAGGGGTGTATGGCGTTATCGCGGTTGGCGGCGCTGAACTTTCCTAATGTGTATAATGGAGTTGTGCCCAACATCGCATTGGAGAAGGTGAGAATGAGTTCGATTCTTAGCATTCAAGAGGCGATTCGATCGCTTCCAGATGAAGAGTTTTGCGAGTTTTCTTCCTGGTTCGAGCAGTACGAGGAAGAGCGCTGGGACCGCCAGATCGAACGGGACCAGCGTTCGGGGCCATTGCGGACCATCATGGAGAAGGCGAGGGCCGATTCGCGCGCGGGTAGTTTTACCCCGCTCTGAGTCATAGCCTCGGCCCCATCGACACTGACCCCATCCACACCGCTGCGTTGTCGTCCATGATTGCCGGCTGGCGAGTTTTCCTCAACAGCACCATGCCGGTGGCGGAACTGAGGGACATTCGGCGTCACCCGCGTACTGGCCGGCCGTTGGGGGACGAAATGTTCCTGGCGCGTGGAGGGCATGATCGGCCGTGTGCTGCGGCCAAAGAAGCCAGTTCCGAAAGCGAACGGTGCCGTCAATTAAGTCATGTGTCCACTCTCGAAGTGAACCGCCTAGAAGCGGAAACTATGCTTTTTCCACCGGGGCGTACCTTATGTACAGCTCGTCCGTCAGATCAGTGGTCGAAAGGAGAAGCTTTATGATTTCGAATTGTTGCTTGTTCGAATACCCCTTCTCAACGTAGTACGTATCGTTCAACGCTAATGCACCGCGAAGAGCCGCGGGGTCCGTCGTGAGATGTAACACGTTAAGGAAGTTCTTGGACGAGAACACGTCAGGGTACAAGACGAAGAGCGTGGTCAAGCAAACAGAATAAAGATCAGCGACATTTCGGACGTTGATGTGTTCGTATCCGCACAGCAGTACCATGTGACGCCGGTCGGCAACGACCGGGGCGCCGGCGTCAGCGGGCGGCTAGACGCCGGCGAGCGGCCTCGAGTTGCTTGCGGTCGGCTTTGTCTCGCCGCTCTTCGACGCGGTACATGCGGATCGCTTCCGGGTGGCTCTGTTTCCAAACGTCGGGCAGCAGGCTTTCGTAGTCCGTCGAGCCCGCCAGCAATTGGTCGAGCACGTCTTTGACGTAGACCCCGACATCGAGGTCGTGTCGCCGCGCACTGCTCACCAGGGTCATCATCATCGCACTTTGCTCGCCCCCGGCCACGCTGCATACGAACAGCCACGCCTTGCGGCCCATGGCCACCTGCTTCATCAACTGCTCCGCTGAATTGTTGTCGATGGGAATCCGGCCGTCCCGAACGTAGACGTTGAGTTCCTTCCAGTGGTTGCGAATGTACCGCAACGCTTCCGAGAAGTCGCTCTTCGGCAGCACTTCCTGCAAGGGCCTCGTCTCCAGCCAACTCCAAATCGCGTCCAGGATGATCGTCGATTCGCGCTGGCGCAACGCCTGGCGGTCCTGCCAGGTCATGTCCTTGGCACGGGTCTCGATATCATACAGCGCCTGGATCATTCCCAGCAGCAATTCGCTTTCCTTCGCGTAGGTTATCGCTTCCACGACCTTGCGGCGCACGTGCCCCCAGCAGGCGGCGAACGTCAGACGTTCGTCGCTGTGGATCACTACGCTCAAGTTTCCCGAGAAACAATCTCCCTGCACGATACATCGGCTGTTGCGGAAGAAGTCGTCGGGGCCGTCCCGGTGCCGCGACACGCGGAAGTCGAAGATGTTGTAGGGTGCCAGGTAAAGGCCCATATAGACCCACATCTTGGCGAGCAAGCTCGAATCGCCTTTGGCACGCGCCTCGGCAACCTTCTCGACCAGACGCTTGCTCTTGGCGTCGCCGGGAATTACCACAGGCGGCGTCTTCGGCAACAGCATGCGGCAACCCGTGTCGTCGATGGCCACGCCCACGTCCTGCTGAACCTTCCACGTCATGTGAGCGATGAAGGGCGCGATGACGAACTGCACCTGGCTGACGAGGTTCAACAGCGTCGAACGGCTGGGCGTCCAGCCGCTGCCGGCGAACACGTCCTGGTGCCGATAGATTGGCAGGTGGTGGAACCACTTGCCCTCGACCACCGTGGCCGCCACACTGGTGTCGTAACGATCACCTTCCACTAGCGACGTGGGACGTTCCGGCGAAGCCACGCCGCAGGCGGCTTCGCCCGGACAGACATACTTCGGGTATTTCTTCACCAGCACGTACAACTCGGGACGCTTGTAAACCAGCGTCTCGGTCGTATCGTAGCCCATGGCCTCTCGCTCTCCGTGCGTGGGGCAGTTCTTCTGCGCCTCATTGCCCTCGATGACCTTCTCGATCCGCGGCAGATGGCTGGGCAGCGACTCGTCCCGTTTATTCCTCTTCACGGCGCGTGTCACCGTGTATGTCTGCACGATCGCTTCGGCCTGGGCCTCCGCCTCGGCCCGAGCCGCCTGGAACTCTTCGCTGTTTTCAAAGGGCAGCAAAGACTGGTTCTCGGCCGAAAGGATGCGCTTCTCGCTGCGATGCCCGTTGATGAAATAGCTCAGCAGCTTTCGCAGCTTTTGCATCTCTGTCGTGAACTCCTCGATCTTCTGATCTTGCGATGCGATGGTCGCAGCTTGAACACGCAGCAGCCCCTGGCAGGCATCGAGATCGTTGGGAAGTTCGTATGCGTCGATCATGTGACTGATGATAACAAGATCGTCAAAAAGCGCAATAGCGCCTTCGCGCAAATCGGCGAGATTCCGAAAAATATTTTGCGGCGAAGGCGCTGCGTTGCGCCGTTACGAACTGACGTGTCCCAATGCGGCAGATTTCGCCGCATCGAACGAATACCGGCGACGACGTTTCACGGTCGCCAGTTCAATGCCCGAGAGCAACAACGCGAAGTCGGTGGCGTCGATTTCGACCTGCGTTCCGCTGGGCGCGCCTTGCGGCCTCTGGAAGGTGCCGCGTTCCAAACGCTTCATCCAAATCGCCAAGCCATCCCGATCCCAATGGATCAGCTTGATGCGATCCAAGCGGCGGTTGAGAAACAGAAACACGTCTCCGTTGCGGATGTCGCGTAGGAACTCGGACTGCACGATGGCGTGCAGGCCGTTAAAGCTCTTGCGCATATCGGCAGGCTTGGCGTACAAGTAGATCTTCGTCTGCCCCGAGGGAGACAAAAGCGACGAGTGCAACATCGCGGGCGCCTTTCATGTCACGAACGCACGACGACTTCGTGGAAGGCGTCGGAACACTCCGGCCGCGCACGCTGAAGTGCCTCGGCGAGACAACAAATCGCCTCCAGGCAGTCGGCCGGCACTGACACCTCCACTCCGGCCTTCAAAGAAAAACGCACCACGGCAGCGTGCGCACTCTTGCCTGCTGCGGCTGCGGGCTTCACGGGCAGGCGACTCCGCCGCGGCGGAGTCGCGGTCGAGGTGGACGGCCTAGCCGATTTCGACCCGGCACGCTTCGCCCAATAGTAGAATGTGCATACCGATATCCGTTCTTGTTCGCAGAATCGGGTGACCGAAAGCCCACTCGCCCGAAACCGCTCGAACCGCACCTCCCACGCCCGCCGCTTCTCAACGTCCTGCCGACCCACCATGACTCTCGACTCCGAAATGTGACTGAACTTGACCTATCCGGCCAGTCCAAGCCTACACCCCAAAATGGCCCGCCGCCGGCCAAAGCCCTGATGGTGCCCATGTACGGTCACATGTGTTCATCTAAGAGAGTCGCGCTCGCTAGCCTACGATTGGTTGGGTCCTCGGCTTCAAAGATATTCACCTCGGCCTCGATAGTCTCCTCGGTAGTGGGCACCGGGGGGCTAGGCCAAATCCTCAGAAATCGTTCCGAGATAAGGGTGAAACGCTTCTCGAGCTCGGCAACATCCCACTTGTCCAAATCCTTGAGATACCTGTTCAGCCAAAGACGACTGAACTTGTAGCCCTGTTCTCCGCCGTCCTTGTTCATGTCTCTCTTCGCAGTGAAGTAGCGGTTGCCGAGCGCGCCATTGTTGCCGGATAGTGTGAGGTTGGCCACGGTATTCAGATACTTCTCCTGTAGTGTGCTGTAGTCCTCGGCGCTCGAGCTTTTCCTTCCACTGCCTTTCGGGATCCTGGGGAAAGATGTGCTCAATCGTGATTTTTGGACTCTCGTCTATCGTGACTCGCTCGAGGTTCTCGTAGTTCTCTAATTTCTCCAGGAGATACGCGACATACCTCCTCTGAGTGTTGTAGACGTCCTTTTCCTTCAGGGCTGTCACGACCTCTTGGTCGTTAGGCAAACGTTGCTTCCCGGTACGCCTCATGAGCGACCGTTGGATTGAAGGCAAGTAATCTTCCTTTCGCACGTCTTCGTAGAGCCTCATGAAAATCTTATTCAGGGCGTTAGTTGGAAGACCGACGATGAATCTTCGCCATGTGTACGACTGGATGAGCCGAAGGACGGCCACCATCACTGTCTTCTCGATAACGCCATTTGCCAAGTCTTCAAATACTTCCAGCACGAAGGGGAAAATGACGTTCACATCTGTTTGTTCGATGGCGTGCAACTCTTGCCGGATGTCAAAGTCATTTTCGAGGTCGGGATTTGTGAGTCGGGAGTAATATCCAGAGTACCGCTTGATCTGCGTGAGGACCTTCTCGATTTCGCCGACGTTGGTCACCTTGTACTTGGTCTTGAACGCCTGGTACACAGCACCCTTGTTCGGGATCTCCCTGCTCACGGCCGTGAGATAGTCTCGTACGAAATCCGAAACTCTATTCGTGTTCGTCACCTCATGGGTAGCGGTTGACTCGATGACCTTCCAATACCTTTCGTATAGACGCTCCTGGTCTGAATGTTTCATCCCCATCAGGATGTAGTTTCGAATAAGGTCCGATTGGCTCAAGTCCAGGCCGGTTGAATTCAGACTTTCAAAAATCTTCTGCGGGTCGTCCTTACCCCGCTCAAGTGAAATCTCGACAAAAACAAGTTTGCTGAGGCCGGCCTGGATCACGTCGGCATTTGCGCTGCTAATGCGGCTCTTCAGGTAATCGTAGTTCTCTACCAGACGGGAACGTCCAGGATAGAGCTCCCCGTCCGCCCGATTGAGCAAGAACCTGAGTGCGTCGGCGTTGTTGGCGGTCGGGCGAAGCTTGAGCTTCTCCGTGTCCTCCGCGAACTTGTTGATGAGGTACTGCTCCCGAATCTGCTCGACCCGCGTCGTCAGATTCTGCGTCTTGGCCCAATCCAGCAGCACGATGTATAGAAGTGTGAGAGTGGTGAGGCGTTGTTGTCCGTCGATAATACTCAGGTCCCGTGGTTGTGAAGTGTAGATGCCCTCATGGATGTAGACGATGCTGCCGATAAAATGCGAACCTGCGCCGTGTCCCCTCCGACCGCCTCGATATCATCCAAAAGTTGCTTGCAGTGCGGCGTTGCCGACCAATCGTAATTCCGTTGATATACGGGGATAATGAAGTGTGTATTGGGCGTGGATTAGAACTGACTAAGGTTGAGCTGATGTGCTTCCATTGTTTTCACGCTCTATGTGTATCCCCGTCCGTTCCAAGTTCTATCTCAGTTGGCAGCGTGCTGACGCCGCCGGTATAAGCGCCGAACCGGCGGGCCGCCGCGAAAGCTAGAAGGCGGCAGCCTGCCGACTCGATTTCATCCCCGCCGCGTTGCAATCGCGGCAGTGAACCCAAGCGCATAGTTTACCACCAGAGGAGGGCCTGTTCAAGCGCGAGGTAGGGCCGTTGGCGATTTGGCGAATTCTGGTAAGCCTGGACGCCACTGGCATGAGATCGATGGGCCAGCGGTCTACTGCCGCAATGGGGTTTTACGAAAACAGTTCCGCGCCATTTCCGGCCCCAAACTCGTCGCAGTCACTTGATCCACGGTTGGATTGCCTCTTCCCAATGCTCGTCGGCGCCGCTCTTCAAGAGCAAGACCTTGCGGTCGGCGGCAATGAACTCCGCGTCTTCCGTGAAGACCTCGCCCGCCACCGCCGGCAGGACCTTGCGGCTGCCACGGCAGATCAAATCGGCGCGACGGATGGCGCGGAAAACGTCGTCGCGGTCGACGACCGGTCTCGCGCCGACGGCGCCGTGCGGCTGCGGAGCTTCTCCTGCAAACGGCCCATCAGGGCCTCCAGTTGCTCAAGCCCCATCGTGGCCAAGTCCTTCTCATCGCTGAGAGGTTGATACAGCAGCCCTTCCAACATGCGGATCGTCTCGATCTTGCCTTGGGTCTTGCCTTTGATCTCGCCTTTGATCTCGCCTTCGATCATGCCTTTGATCTCGCCTTTGATCTCGCCTTCGCGCATGGCCTCGCGTTTGGCGGAGTCGATCTCCCACTTGCGATCTCGAATCGCTTTTTCGCGTACATCGTACATGATTTTGTCCTCGGTAATTTCCGCAATCCGCACCAGCGTCTGCGTCGCTTGCCGGATCGCGGGTTGCGGAAAAGTTTCCAAAAGCCGCTCGGCCTCGTAGTCCTGTGCGTGTCGGAACCAGTAAAGCCACCAGCCCAGAAGCTCACCGGCGGGCAATTCCAACTCCTTCGTATTATACTTCGGCAACTCAATCGTGTGAATCTCCAAAGTCCCGTTCAAAACCCGTCCCGCCGCCGCGTCCGTCAGGCGAAAGGCGTGGTGGAACTGCGTCGTATCGGGCCAGAGGACGTTGTTGATAAGCCAAATTGAATCCACCGGGCAGAGGTCGGCGTAGCCGATTCCCTCCCGGAGTTGGTCCGCATAGAGTTCGCAACCGTAAAACACGGCCCGCTGCGGCAGGCTCATAGGTGCGCGAAGCTGCACCTCGACGTGGTAAGTCGCCCCGGCGCTATCCACGGCCTTGACGTCCACGACGGACAGCTTGTCGTCCTCGAAATCCTTCCGGTTGAACGGATTCTTGATCGTTACGTCCACGACCGGCGACTTAGGCTTGAGAACGGCGTTCAGCAGGCTGATCAAGCACTCGCGGTTTTCCGGACTGCCAAAGGTCTTCTTGAAGGCGAAATCGTTGATCGGCCTGATTCCAAGCGGCATGGCGGGAAGGGGCAAATTCGGCGGGAATTGGAGGGGATAGTTTCGATACGGGACAGGGGGTCGGACGCGCGTTTCGTGACCTGCGTCCGAGTCGTCCTACACAGTGTCGCGGCATGGACGCCGGTTGTCCATAGGGTCGATTGCGCGGTCCGCTTTCCGTTTGGCGTTCAAACCGTTTCGACCGTGCCCGAGTAGACGTGCCGGTGCTTGGAATCGCACTCCATGAGCAATCCGCCGTCGGCAGCAATACCGAGACAACGGCCTTCGATTCGAGTGCCTCCTTGCGCTACCGCCAGTCGTTTGCCGCGCTGCAAGCACAGTTCGTTCGTCCGCGCGGCAATCTGCTCCGGCGTTCGCGCCAATTCGGCAAGCCGCACCTCCAGCCGATTCAGGATCGAGATCAGCAGGCAGGTGGAATCGTGCTCGCGCCCCGTGGCGTCGCGGAGCGTCGCCACGCGCTCGCGCACGTTAGCCGGCGCGTCGGCTGCGGAATTGTTTGTATTGATGCCGATGCCGATGACCTGCTTGCCGCCGGGCAGGACCTCGATGAGGATGCCGGCCAGTTTGCGGCCGTCCAGCATCACGTCGTTGGGCCAATGAATCCCGATCTCGTGGCCGGGAGCGAGGGGAGCCAACGCATCCACCACGGCCACGCCGGCCGCAAGCGAAATGAGCGGAGTCGGCCGCCGCGCTTGTAAATCGTAGGGTGGGACAAGCTCGCTTCGAGCGATGCCGGCCCACCAATCGCGGAATCTGGTGGGCCTTCGCTCGTTGAGACTCGCTTGTCCCACCTTACGGGTCCTATGAGCAGGCTGAACGCCAAACTCCCCTGCCCCGTCCACCAGCGGTTTGAACCGCGTCCCCGTCCCGCCGTTTGGGTGTCGGCCAGCACCAAGAGCGGCAGCCGCACACTGGGCTCTGCGGCTGCGGCGATCGCCCGATCGTTCGTCGAGCCGATCGACGGGTGATGTTCCACGTCCGCGACAAAGGAATTCTCCAGAATTTTCCTCAAGTTTACCATTCGGACTTGACGGGACCGCCCTGGCTTGGTATTTCCATGCCCGGCTAATTGTGGAAGTACGATTCTGCGGCGGGCATTCGCGCGCCCATTATATAGCGTTGTGGCGAGATGCGAGAGCAACCGGCAAGAACGAATTCCCGCGGGCAAATGCGCCGTACGCTGGCGCTGCTAGCATGTCTGGCCCTGCTCAGCCAAGCCAATGTCTACGGCCAGGCCCAGATTCGTTTTCCCACGCCCGATCCTACGGCCGCCGCTCCCGCCGCGCCGATGGTCACGGCCCGGCCGGCCACGTATCCGAGCTATGGGAACGCGCCGGCTGACGGCAGTGCGGCAGCTTCGCCCTCGAATATGACGCCTTTCGGCCCTGCCCCGGCGGCAAGCGCCGCGCCGACGCTTCCGCCCGGCGGCTACGCCGCGCCGCAGGGCGGCATGATCTACTCGCCGGGCCCTGCGGCCACGCTCGGCCCCACGGCAACTCTAGGTGCTGTACAGCCGCCGCCGAACTTCGACCCTTTCGCGCCGCCGGGCGCGGCGCCGGTGGCGGTTGCACCGCAAGATCCGTACTACGGCAATCCGCAATGTCCGCCGCCGGCGATCTTCACGCTGCCGCCGGCGATCGCCGAGGGCTACCGTTTTATCCAGGACGTTTCCCTCGATTACCACTGGTTCGCCGGCAAGGGCGACACGACCGACCAACTGGGCATCAACGACATCAACGTTTGGGCGACCTTCGCCCTCCCGATGCCCTGGTTCACGCAGCAACAGCCGGCCGCGCCGCAACAGCAGCCGCAGGAATCGATGTTGCTCATCACGCCGGGCTTTGCCTGGCACTACTGGGCCGGCCCCGCCTCGACCGCTTCGGACGGCTTCGCGGACATGCCCGCGCGGACCTACGACGCCTATCTCCAGGTCGATTGGAACCCGGTTATCGTGCCCGGTGCGTTCAGCGCCGAGTTGGAAGCCAGCTACGGCATCTACTCCGATTTCACCACGCTCACGAACCAAAGCTACCGCTTCAAGGGCAAGGGCATGGCCGTGATCGGCATCCCGGACACCAAATTACAGATGAAGCTCGGAGTCTGGTACATCGATCGCGGCTTGATCAAGCTGCTGCCGGCGGGCGGCCTGGTGTGGACGCCCAGCCAGTTCACGCGGTTCGACATTCTCTTCCCCAATCCCAAGTTCACGCAGATGCTCTACACCGCCCCCGGCGGCACGGAGTGGTGGTGGTATCTCTCGGGCGACTATGGAGGCGGCGTCTGGACGATCAAGCGCTCGGTCTTCGCGCCGCCGTCCGAAGCCGGCCACATCGACTTGGTCGATTACAACGACATCCGCTTTGCTCTGGGCGTCGACTTCAAGCGGCCGGGCGGCCAGACCGGCTTTTTCGAGGCTGGCTACGCCTTCGACCGGCAGTTGGTTTACTCCAGCGAGATGCCCGACACGTTCACGCCCAACGGCACGTTCTATCTCCACGCCGGAGTCGCGTTCTGATGGATGCAATGTGCAGCCAGTCGAACGGAAGGACAAAGGCCGGCGATTGGAAGGACACGATTTGTAGGAGGTTGTGCGGGCAACTGACAGGGACCGCGGACATGACCCCACGCAAAGTCGCAAAGCCGCAAAGTCGCAAAGGAAAACAACCTAATTGTCTCACGTCAGAGATTCAAATCGCACAGCACGACAAGAACAATTCATCCTGGTTTGCGGCTTTGCGGCTTTGCGGCTTTGCGTCAAAAACTCAAGCGTATTGATCGCGAGATTGCCGCAGGATCCTATCTTCAAGTAGATCAGTCTTTTCGTCGATACAATTCTTCGGCGCCGCGGCATTAACACTAATCTCAGCCGTCGTGATGGCGCAAACGCCTTCGCTGCCGCCGAGTCTCGGCACGACGTTGGGGCCGCCGCAAGGCTCGATGCTGGAAAACCCGTTTCCCGAGCAGCGGCCCGGTTACTCCCCGCTGACCGATCAGCAGATGCTTCCTCTCTTGCCGCCCGGCATCCCGCCGGCTCTTCCGCCGGGGCAGATGCAGCCCGCCATGCAGCAGCCTCCGCCGCCCGCGACCATCGGCGACCTGCTCTTCGGTGATAATCGCAAGACGCCGGACGACTACCGCAGCGGGGCGTTTCAGAAGCTCTCGTTTACGAACACCTATTTGCCACGGTGGGGCAGCGACGGATTCGGCATTTACGGATTCGAGCTGACGAGCGTCTGGGGCCTGCCCTGCCCGACGAAGGACGCGCCGCTGGTCATCACGCCGGGCGTCGGCACGCAATGGCTCGACGGCCCGGCCGGCTTGGACATTCCCCCGCAGTTGCATGAGGTTTACACGGAGTTCCGCTGGCTGCCCAAAATCGGCGAGCGGTTCCGCGCCGACATCGCTGTCGAGCCAAGCTACAACAGCGATTGGAGTGGCAGCACCGTGCGAGCCGTGCGACTGATCGGCCATGGCGCCGCCATCTGGGATTGGACGCCGACGCTTCAGTTAGTTCTGGGTGCGGCGTATCTCGACCGGCCGGATGTTGAACTGTTGCCGATCGCGGGATTCATATGGAAACCGAATCCAGACGTGGAATACAAGCTGGTGTTTCCAACGCCAAAGATCTCGTGGTGCGCGTGGTACCTTGGAGATAGCACCACAATAAGCTGGCAATCCGGAACGCAGTACGCGCCTCCGAAATCCGAATTCTGCGAAATTCTGGCTTTACCTTGCCGGCGAGTTGGGCGGCGCCGACGAAGGCGGCGCCGGTTCATTTGCAATCCGTCACAGCGACGGCTCGAGCGATCTGATGAGCTATAGCGATATCCGGGTGTTTCTCGGCGTGGAGACGAAATTGATCAAAACTGTCGGCTCGCAGTTCGAAATCGGCTACGTCTTCCATCGCTACATCCGCCTGACGAGCACTGACACAAACTTCGACCTAGGTGACACGCTGATGGTCCGCGCGGCGTTGAATTATTGATTCGGCGTTTCGCCGTAATCCAGGAACTCCTCGGCATCCAACGCCGTCCACTCGGTCAAGTCACCGCCGGGTTCGTACAGATCCTTTAATCGCTCGGCCGAGTCGCGCATCTGGCGGCTTCGGTCGATTTCGACATATACGCTGTCGATATCGTGTGCATTCCGGCCCACTAAAGATACTCCATACGGTTGAGCATTTGCTCTGCCGTAATGCTGCCGACGAGACGTCCCAGCCGTCGTATTTTCTCACCGATGGAAACTCGCTGGTCCGGCAGCACGGCAATACCGCAGTGGTCATTGCCTTCCGTGAGCCACTCGGCGTGCAGCGCTGCAAAATGGCGTACATTGAATGTGAATATCGCGCGTCCGTGCTCGGTCGCGAACGCAAGTTGTTCGGCGTCGGTTGAACTGCGGCGCCCCGCCTCCAGCGTCGTCAAAACGTCAATGCCGCGGAGTCGAAGCCCCTCCACAACGGCGGCTTCTTCGGCATCCTCATCAACATAGAGCCGCACTTTACTCACGCCGCGCCGTCCCGTTTGGCGTTTGCTTTCGCCAACTCGTCGTAAAGCGCATCGTCGTCCGCGAGCATTGCGTCGATCTCTCCGCGGTTTGCATGATAGTAGGCCAGCGCTGCGTAGATTCTACTAATCTCAAGATGTGGATATGTTTGCGATATGTCTTCCGCCTCAGCCCTGCTTATAAAGGACCGCAATGCGACCGACGGTAATGCGCGAGCCCTCAATATGCAATCTTCCTCCGCAAACTCCCGGAGTTTGCACCAACATTGCGTCAAGCGTCATTGACATCGTTGCGTCTCCTGAAAACTGGACCCGACTGTATTATAGCATGTTGGGCGGACGTCACAGTTCATGGCGGTTTGATCTTCGGCAGGCCCAGCGAGCGCTGTACGATCCAGTCCCAAGCGCGGTCGGGGATCCACTTGTAGGCCCGCAGCAGCAAGTTGGCCTTCAGGCCCACCGGATACCTGGTTCGCGGCCGTCGCGCCGTCAGGGCGTGAACGACGCAGCGCACGACCGACTCGACGGGTAGTGCCTTACGGGCAAGTTCCCGCGCGGCGCTGGTCATCGCGTCGAGATCGTTCTTATAGAGCCGTATATGCTCGTCGGGAGTTTCGTCCGCCAGATCAAGGGCCGCGGTCAGCGACTTGTCCCAAATCGGCGTTGCCGTGGCGCCCGGTTCGACGATCGAGACGCTGATCCCCCAGGCGCGCAGCTCCGAGCGCAGGGCATTGTTCACGGCTTCCAGGGCGTGTTTTGAGGCGGAATAGGGCGCCATGTAAGGCGGCGTGAAGTGGCCGTTGACCGAACTGATGTTGACGATCCGCCCGCGCGCCTTTCGCAAAATCGGCAGCAGCGCCTGGATCATCGCCACTTGCCCCACGACGTTGACTTCAAGCTGCCGCCGCAGCTCGTCCAGCGGCAGGATTTCCAAGGGACCGGCGACGACGATGCCGGCGTTGTTGACCAGTCCGGCCAGTCCGGCCGCGCCCACGGCCTTGCCCACGCATTCCGCCGCGGCCGCAATCTGCCCGTTAACCGTAACGTCTAGCCCGAGCGGAACGATCTCCGCCGATTGGCTTGTCAGATGCTCGCCGTCCTCAACTTTGCGCACGCCGGCGAAGACGCGAAAGCCCCGCCCGGCGAGTTCCAGGGCGCAGGCCGCCCCGATGCCCGTCGATGCGCCGGTGATAAGCACGGCCGGCCGCGCTGGCGAGGATTGCTTCATCGAGGAATCTCCAAGTTCTGGCGTCACTTTTTACCATGTTGCCCGTAGCGCTGCAAGATATGTGCCACTTGCGTGTGTCGTTCCCTTGCCTAATGTCGGTGGCGCAAGCTACAATTAAAGTGGCATTGATCGACCACGATTACCAAACGGCGCCGCGGCGACGCGGGCGAAAGTGCTCCCAAGCGCGATGGACGCGAACGAACTGAATCCGCTGCCGCCATTGTATCGCGAGGAGCGGATGCCGCTCTTGGTCGATTACCTTCCCGAATACGTGGTCGAAGAACCCCCGCCTCCTCCGCCACGGCGACTCTGGCTGCCGATCGGACTCTTCCTTGCCACCTGCGTCAGCACCTTTGCCGCCGGCGTCTTCTACTTCGACCATTTCACGGCCGGCTGGTCCGCGGCCATCGCGGACGGTTTCATGTACTCGTTCGGCGTGATGATGATCCTGCTGTGCCACGAGATGGGCCATTATCTCCAAGCCCGACGTTTCGGCGTAAACGCCACGCTGCCCTTCTTCATTCCCATGCCGACTCCCATTGGGACTATGGGCGCCGTGATCGCCATGGAGCCGCGACGCGGCAATGCCAAGACCGTCTTTGACATCGGCATCAGCGGACCGCTCGCTGGACTTGTGCCGACTTTGGTGTTTCTCGTCCTGGGATTAAGCTGGAGCCAGTGCAAGCCGCTCCAAGCGGACGATAGCACGTTTGTCTACGGCTCGCCGCTGCTGGTGAAGCTGATCTATGCCTGGATGCATGGGCCAATGCCGGCAGGCTATTACATCGCTTATCATCCGCTCGCCTTCGCGGGGTGGGTTGGACTGTTAATCACCTCGATCAATCTCGTGCCCATCGGGCAGTTGGACGGCGGCCACATTCTCTATGGCATGTTTCGCAAGAAGGCAAACGTGGTCTCGACGGCGCTGTTGATTGCGGCCATTTGGGCTTCGATCCATTTCCGGCTGTTGACGTGGTGGCTGATGCTCGGTCTGATCACCATCATGGGCCCGCGCCATCCGCCCACGGCCGACGATTCCGTGCCGCTGGGCGCGTGGCGTTACGTGTTGGGTTTCGCTACGTTGGCCTTCATCATTGTCGGCTTCACGCCCGAGCCGTTGCGCGTTTTGCCGTAGCTCGGCAACGTCCCCTGCCCGCGGCCCATCACCACCCCACCGGAGGGTTGACAGTTCGCGGCTTTCGATCTACAAATAAAATCGGTGGACAGAAGCTGAACCCCTTCCGTTTTTTCAGCGGCAGCAACCTTCGGCCCGCCATCCGAGCCGGAGTTCTTATGGGCCGCTCGAAAATAGCTGTTTTCATTTCGCTGATCAGTCTCTTGGTCGCGACCGGAAGCGTCGTCACGTTGTTCTCCGTCCGCGGCGCGGTGTCGAAGGACCGCTCCCGCGTAAAGGCCACGTCGATGCTCGACGACCACACGCCGATGCCGATCGATCCCGCCTGGATCAACTATCGGCCGACCGCGAAGTTCGACGTTGACTTGAAGAAGGTCGCGGCCATCGCCGTCGATGCCGAGGACCGCATCTACGTTGCCGGGGACCGTTGCCTCTGCCGCTACTCGCCCGACGGACGGCTGGAGTCGAGCACGATGCTCATGTTCGAGCCGACGTGCCTGGCGATAGGCGGCCGCCAGCATATCGCGCCCGGCCGGATCTACGTCGGCTTCGCCGATCACGTCGAAGTCTTCAATCCCGACGGGGCCAAGGAGGCAATCTGGCAAGGCATCGACAAAGCACGCTTCTCGTCGATCTCGACCAGCGACCAGGACGTCTACATCGCTGACGCCGGCTGGAACGTCGTTCAGCATTTCGACACGACCGGCAAGTTGCTGTCACCCATCGGCGAGAGCAGCCCTGGGCATTTCGCCCCCGCTCCCGACGGTCCCGCTCACAATTTTGACCTCGTCGTGGGTCGGGACGACCTGGTCTACGTGGTCGATCGCCGCGATTGCCGCATTGAAGGTTACGATGCCGCCGGCGAAATCGAGCGGCATTGGGGCCAGGCCTCACCCGCCTACGAGGACTTTGCCGGACGCAACAACCCGGCGCAGATCGCCTTGACGGCCGACGGCCGATTCGTGACCGCCGAGGAAGACCCGATGCGGATCAAGGTCTATAACCGTGCGGGCGAGAAGACCGGCGTGGTCTGCGGCCCGGACGATACCGGCTCCGTCACTGACCTGGCGGCAGACCATCAAAACCGGATTCTCATCCTCGACGGCGCTGCCCGCTGCGTGCGGATCTTTGAGGAGAAGATCGCGGCCAAGGCGAAAGAGAAGTAGCCGGCAAGCGGCCACCAGGGAAGGTGCATCTCAAAACTCCGGACGCTGCCCCGTGTCCACGCTCTGTGTGGCCACGAACTTCACGGCCGCTTCACGGCCACAGCCATTCTCGCATATTGTCGCACGTCTGAAAACGGCATTCACCCCACCGTTGGCATTTCGCTCCCCAGATGCTCCCCAGCACGCACGGTCGCGGGATTTTCAAACTGGTGTACCATGAAGAAGTGACATTAACAATCTTTGACAGGACCTCCCATGATAGCCATTTTGCCGCTTCTTCGCCGCGCCCTCATTGCCGCGATCATCACCGTCTCGACGGGTTCTTTTGCGTCGGCAAGCTCCTTGCTTCAACTCGACTATAACGGCGCCAAGACATTCGGGTCGGTGCATATTGCGGGCGGCGCGATCGATCTGACCAACGGGGCGATAATCGTCACGACATCTAGCTTCGGCTTCGTGCCCAGCGGCGGCCAGTTCAATGAGTACGGCTCGCCCGGCGTGGCAGAGTATGGCGACGCCGCCATCCACGACGCTTTAGCCGAAGGCGCGAACTACGACGGCGCTGGCGGCCCAGGTGGATTTTGGGAAGGCACCAACGGCATCATCAGCAGCACTGCCTATAGCAACTCGAACTCGAACACGGCCGTGGGCTGGATCGACGATTCGATCGGCGCTTACACATCGTTCCGCGGTCTCACGGTCGGGCCTGGCCAGAGCATCATCGCGTATACCTATTATGGCGACGCCGACCTAAATGGCGTGATCGACACGGGCGATCAGCAACTTGCTTCCAACTCGGTCGGCCAAACCGTCGGCATCTACGGGCTGCGCGGCAGCATGGTCAACGGCCAACCGGAAGGCATGGAATGGGTGGATGGCGATTTTGACCAGGATGGAGTCGTGGACAGCAACTCGGACATCAATTCACTGCTCCAACCGAACGTTGGTTTACCCGCCTTGTATGACGCCGGCCCGCTCGCGCCGTCGTTTGATCCGGCAACTGCCCGCGTGGTGCCTGAACCGTTGACGGCTGCACTGCTTGCCGTGGCGCTTGGTGCGGCGCTGCTCGGCCTCCGTGCGCGGCGTTCGCAAATTGCGAGTTGAAGTGCCTCCACCGCTGGGCCCGCCCCAGCGGAGCGAATGTTTGGACACTACAGCCCGGGTCGTCCACCCGGGCGAATTCACCCACCGCGTTCGTAACTCGTCCAGCTCCGTCGCCGATGATCATTACACGGTCCACTCAACGCCATGCATGGCGGCCTTTTCCAGTACCAACGGGTGCGGGTCGATCGCTTTGACGAGTTGCTTAAGACGCATTTGCACATTCGCCGGGTTAATTGCTCGCGGAGTAAGCCGGGATGGCGTAACCGGCTGTTCCAAGTGCAGCACGATCCGCAGCCGGGGGCAACGCAATGCTTCGCGTGCAAACGCCTTTTCCTCCGTATCGTTGGCGTTCACTTGCGCCGCCGCGAGTCCGGCGAGGCTATCACGAGCCTTCTGGCCAATTTCTTCCGCCAGGTCAATTGCCTTCGTCCGAGGTTGCAGCCGATAGTCCTTGACTTCGATGATCCAGCAGCACTTCTTTGTCTCGACGGCCATAATATCAACCGCCTTGGTCCCGCTGCAAACTCGTTGAAACTGATTTAAGTAGAAGCTGCATCGGTCGAATTGGGCAGTCCGCCAATCCGCTGGGAACGTAAACGATAATTGCCCTTCCGTGATGGTCGGCATTACTGGGCTTCCGCTTCCAGATAGCGGTCGGACTGACTAAGTTCTTCCTGCAAGGCGTCGATGTTGCCGATATCTTCGACACCGTCGCCTTGCCGCACCTGGACGCCGTCACCGCCCGGATGCAGACCGAAGAACCGCGCGGG
This sequence comes from uncultured Planctomycetia bacterium, assembly GCA_963707295.1. Taxonomy (GTDB): domain Bacteria; phylum Planctomycetota; class Planctomycetia; order Pirellulales; family Thermoguttaceae; genus JANXQG01. Next base: position 237,810 of record CAVPPL010000011.1, on the reverse strand, counting down.
CACATCTTGGAACAAGCCTTGATGCCGGAGGATTTCTAATTCCCGCAGCAGGAACAGGCTATGCGTAGCGACAAACACCTGGATGCCGGCCCGGCAAAGCTCCAGAATCGTGCTCGCGATAAGCTTCACGGTTTTAGGGTTCAGGCTCGCCTCGGGCTCATCCCAAAACAGATAGCCCTTGTCAACGAGCAACCCCGCGGCTATTCAGTCGCGCGATCATCGCAAGTTTTCGATATCCTTCCGCAACGAGGTGCATCTCGGTTTTCACGCCGTTACTCTGGAGATAGAACCGACCGGAACTGTCCAACACGACGCGTCCTCCCATAGCCGCTTCAAGGGGCGCCAATAGTCCTCTGATCGCCAGTTCCCGCGGTCCGCGCCAGCGGTGCGCAGAGCAACACGCACGCATCGCGCCACGTCTCCTCGAAAGCCAGGTATGTCGTTTCATATACTGAAACGAAGCCCGGAAAAATGGAGAGCAACTCCCGTGTCGGCAAATAGACCGGGAGGTCCGCCAACCATTCGGTTGGCATCGATTCGATCGCCGCTACCCCACTTGATGACGATCCACGGCCGTGCTGATTCCAGTCGTCGGTTGTCGTCTCGGTCTCTCCCTTTTTCGTTGTGTAGCTGAACGCCAGTGCGTTTTCGGCCGTCGGCTGGAACTCCGCGCGAATATCAAACGATTTCCTTCCATGACGCACCAAGCTGCCCAGGTTGTCCGGCTTGAACACGCCACGTAGCTTGTCGGCGATTGCCGACTGAAGATATAGTTCCGTCGGTCCCGGCGTTCCCGCGACTTTTGCTCCGCGGGCGCTTACATAGACAAGGGCGTAGGCCGCCTTTAGAAGATGCGTCTTGCCGGTCCCGTTCTCGCCGACAAAAACATTCAAGCCGTCGGCAAAGAGCAACCGCGCGTCAACAAAGGCAGTAAGACTGTGCAGCGTCAGGGATTCAAGCATTGGCCGGAGACTCCGTTTCGTTCAGCCTAACATTCGTTCGCTCCAAATTCAACCGCAATAGTCTTTCTAGCAACTCATCATCATCTATCCCCGTATCCCATCCATACGCATCAAACACCGCCGCGTCGAGCTTCTTGTGCGCTAGGTCGAGCCACGCAGGACGCTCGTTGTAGAGGTTCGTCAGCGTCCGCTTCTTGAGGCTGGCGGCCGAGTCGGCGTCGCGGGGGACGAGGCGCGGCCAGCGGACGGTGCCGATGCCGCGGGCGTCGGCGTCCGCGACATACCGTGCCCACGGGCCGTCCAGCGAGCCGGGAAACTCCAAAACCTCCGTCCGCGTCCACTCCGGCGGATTCAGCCACCGCGACCGCAACTCGTCCAGTTCCTTCGCCGCCGCCGAGATCGCCGCCGATTGCTCCGGAGTGGGTTCGGGAAAGGGAAAGGTCTCGAAACAGGTAGTCGGAGTGTAGCGAAACCCGCTTTCAGCGTCGCGGACTTGGGTTCCGCTGCTCCTGGCCCAAACCTCGTGAATTCGCGAGTGAAGGACTCCAAAAAAGCTGAAATCATCGACTGTAAAGGCAACAAGTTGGTGATCCGGTAGGACGACATTCGGTAGCCACGCGAAGATTCGGTGCTTCGAAACAGTAGTCGTTACAACGAATTCAGGAATTAGCTTAAGTTTATCGCGCATCGCACCGCACGGCTCAGCGTGCAGCCACCAAAAATCGCGGTATCGCTTTCGTTTGACATTCGCGCGATTTGGGAGTACCCGTTCCTTAACGAGCGCGAACGGCGCCTCGTACTTCGATGCCTCCTCCATTGCCATGTCGGTTCCAAAGTCGATAATCCATCCTGCGCCCCATCGTTGAACAACATCGCGACCGTTGTACCACGGACGAAGTACGTCGCTATTTGGCCGGCCATGAGGATTTGGCAACCACAAAAGCTGACTCGCTTCGGCAAACGGGAGATCGAATTTCCCGGCCTTGACGTCTGCGATGAAACCGCGCTGTCGGTTTGCGGCTAGTGGTTTGGCCGTCGTAATGTCCGCAACCGATGTCAGATTGGAGTTGATCTGCGCAACACTCGAACCATCAAGATGCCTGTCGTGTTCCTCGCCGCCGTCGAACCCGACCATCGAGACATGGACCGTTGCGCCATCAAGAATCCAATCGCGATCGCTCATCGCGAAGAAGATTCCACCGTTTGCACCGATCCGTTTTAAGACTTCGCGATTCAATCCACCGCGAATGCCTTGCGTTGCCAGGAGGCCCGCGCGCCTGCATCGGTGGTTTTCGATCTCAAATCGCGCCTTCTCAAACCAGTAACAGCATAGATCGCTGAAATTCGGAATTCGCTCCCCGTATAGCTTGAACATCGCATTGACGTGATCGTCGCCCAACTCTGAACGAAGCTTCTTCGTTCCCAAAAACGGCGGGTTCCCCACGATAAACTCTGCCTCCGGCCACTCCGGCTCCTTCGGATGCTCCGGGTCGCTCAAATCCAATATCGCGTCCATCTGCCGGATCGTTTCGATCGGCGTCAGCACCGGATGGTCGGGCATCTTGAAGCCGTTGTAGTGCATCCACTGCAAATAGCCGATCCAAATCACCACCTGGGCAAGTTGCTGGGCGTAAGGATTGATTTCCAGCCCGTAAAGCTGCGTCGGGCTCACCTGCGGAAACGGCGAGAGGCCGCGGTCGGCGGCGTAGGTGATGACCTCCTTCTCCAGGTCCAGCAGCATGTGGATCGCCACGTAAAGGAAATTGCCCGACCCGCAGGCCGGGTCCAAGACGCGGACGTGGGCGAGCCGCTCGATGAAGTCCAGGAGGGCGCGGTCGAAGGCGCGGCGGGCGTGGGAAACGGCCTTGGTGGGACTCGCTGTCGCTCGGCCCACCCTACTTTTCGATACCACCTTTGGCCAAAGTTCTTCTTCGCACTTTCGCTTGACTTCCGCCCATTCGCGCTCGAGCGGGGCCAGGAGCACCGGCTTCAAGAGCGTCTCGATGTCGTCGCGGCTGGTGTAGTGGGCGCCGATCTGCGAACGCTTGGCCGGATCGAGCGTCCGCTCGAAGAGCGTGCCGAAGATCGAAGGCTCGACGCCGCCCAATCGTATTTGTTGATGTTCGCCAGCGTGTTGATTTCGGCCGTCGTCAGCGGCAGCACGTCGGCGTCGGCGAACAGGCCGCCGTTGAACCACAGGATATTGTCGCTGCCGAAGTCGCCGCCCTCGGACATGGCCTTAAACAGCGTTTCCAAGAGCCGCGGCAGCATGGCCGGGTTCGCCTTGCCCGTATCGAGCAGTTTGCCGAACAGGCCCGGCGGCAGGAGGCCGATGTCCTCGCCGAACATGCAGAACATGAGCTTCATCGAGGAAGTGGGCGGCCTGCAGCGGCTCGATGCCCTTCTGCCGCATGCCGTCGGCCAGTTCGCGCGAACCGCTTGGCCGCCTCGACGGTGATCGCCTCGCTGGTGATGCCCGGCTTGAGCGACTCGGGATCGGTGAAGACGCGGCGGAGGATATCGAGATTGGCGCCGCTCGGCCAGCCCGGCCAGATCGAAGGCGTAGACCTGCTTGGCCGTGCCGGTGAAGTTGGTATGGACCTCGAAGCGGTCCATGTCGCAGACGACCAGCAGCGGCGGGTTTTCCAGGGCCTCGCGGTAGAGCAAGAGTTGCTGGTAGGCCGCCTTGAGGTCGCGTGTGCTTGCCCTTGTATTCCCAGCCGAAATGGCCGCGCATCCAGACGTCGGCCCAGCCCTGGCCGCCCTCGGTCGTGGCGACGCCTTTCTCGAAGGTGTACCAATCGCCCGTCGGGATCGGCCTCGGCCGGCTTGGGCTGGCCCAATAGCTCGCATAGATCGAGAAAATGCTGCTGGCAGGCGGTGCGCTCGGACGAGCTGGCGCGCTGCCACTTGGCGATGAACTGCGGGGGTGTCATGGGCGGCTTTTGGGGGTGTCAAAAAGGCCATTGTAGCGGCCTGCGGCGGCCCGTGCTATATGACGTGCGGATTCAGGAGAGCGATCGTCCGCCGCTGTTCTGGCCGGACCACCCGGGCAACTGAAAAAATCATAACTGTTCAGCCGTATGGAGAAATGAACCGCGGATAACACGGATTTTCGCGGATAAAAACCATGCTGGCACAGCCTTTGAGTATTGCTCTCACACATCCGCGCTCTCCGCGAAATCCGCGGTTTACTTCATTTTGCTAACGTCTTACGAAAAATCCAAGAATTCCTTCCTGCCCCCTATTGACAACGGCTGTAAACATACTATACTGATGTTCATGTGCGGGCCGATTTCCGGCCCTGCCAATACTCAATTTGAGAAAGGCCCCATCATGCAGGAAGGATTTCAAGACCCCGCCGTCCCCGTTTCTCCCAACGAATTCGTCGCCCAAGGCGTCCATTCGCCGTCCACCGAAACCGATTCCGAAACTAACCCCAAGCGCGATTCGCGAGAGGTGCTGGATAACGTGAAAAGGGCCACCATCGTGGCCCTGGTTCGCCTCGGCGGCAGCCGCCGCATGGCGGCACGCGAGGTCGGCTGCAACCCGGCGACCATCACCCGCACCGCCGGGCGAGACCCCCATTTCGCCGAGCGGCTCGCCCACGCCGAAAGCCTGGCCGACCGCAAAGCCCTAGATATCATCAGCCGCGCCAGGACCAGGAAAAATACTGGCGGGCGGCCGCCTGGGTGCTGGAACGCCGCAATCCCGACGAATTCGCCCGCCGCGCACCCATACGTTCACCGCCGAACAGGTGATGGAAGTCATCGCCCGGCTCATCCGCGTCTTGCTCCCGGCCGTGCCCGACGAGCGCCGCGACGAGGTAATGCTGGAGTTCAACGACGCACTAGCCGAGCTGACGCCGTTGATAGCGCAGGCGTCGCCCGGCGGCGGCGCGGCCATCGACGGACCGAACGGAAGCCAGAAAAAACTCTACACCGACGAGGAGAACCTTAGTCTCGCGCAGGTGGAAGAAATCCGCCGCCGGCATTGGGAGCGGAGCGAACGCTGGATTCGTGAGCTTTCGGACGATGAGGTCTGGGGCGTGCAGGGACTGGCCTTGCATCGCCTCTCCATCGAGCGCAACGGCGACGTAGCGACTGCCGATCCTTGGAAGGATCGCCTATGCGATGAATGGTATAAGCGTTGTCAGAACCGGCCCGTCACGCACCGGGCGGAATCGAGATTCCGTCATCCGTTCCCATTGCCGAGGCAGTGGTGCTGGCCGTCAAACTTCGTGCTGAAAAGGAGGCGCCGCGAAGCACAGCGTTCCGCCACGCAGCAAGCCGCCACGGTACAGCCCGCTGCGCAACAGACCACCGAATTGGGCGGGTAGAGCAATCGCTGAGGTCCGTCGTCGCAACTCGTTTCACAGCAAAGAGTTGCGGTGACGGACTTCGGCACGCAACAATGCCGCAAAATGCGATGGCGTTGCGCATTGCGCAGGTTTTGGCTTTCCAAGAGCCGCGTGAAATCGGGTCGTGCCGGTCGAAGCGGTTGATTGCGACATCCGCCGCGCGTATCGCCCTCGCGGTGGAAATGGCATAACATTCGTCCTAATATTGAGAGATATGAACCTCGTGTCCTTCGCCCTCCGACGCCCGATCACCGTCATGGTTGCCATGGTGGCCATCGCCGTGGGCTGCGCGCTGGCCGTCTGGAAGATGCCGGTCGATATCTTCCCCCGTCTCAACCTGCCGGTGATCTACGTCTGCCAGCCCTACGGCGGCATGGACCCGGCGCAGATGGAAGGCTACCTGGCCAACTACTACGAATACCACTTCCTCTACATCACGGGCATCGAGCACGTCGAGTCGCGGAACGTGCAGGGCATGTCGCTGATGAAGCTCGCATTCCATCCCGGCACCGACATGGCCCAGGCGATGGCCGAGACGATCGGCTACGTGAACCGGGCGCGGGCCTTCATGCCGCCGGGCACGGTGCCGCCGTTCGTCATGCGGTTCGATACGGGCAGCGTGCCAGTCGGCTATCTCGTCTTCTCCAGCGACACGCGGAGCATCGGCGAGATCCAGGACCTGGCGCTGAACCGAGTGCGGCCGATGTTCGCCAGCCTGCCGGGCGTCTCCGCGCCGCCGCCCTTCGGCGGCAACCAGCGGACGATTGTCGTCACGGTCGATCCTGAGCGCCTGCGGGCCTACGACATGACGCCGGACGACGTCGTGAACGCCTTGGCCCAAAGCAACGCGATCAGCCCGTCCGGCAACCTGCCGCTGGACGGCAAGTATCCGTTCGTGCCGGTCAACTCGGCGGTTCGTGATATTGCCGACCTGGAATCGATTCCCTTGCGATTCGGCCCGAAATCGCCGGTTTACATCCGCGACATGGGCTATGTGCAGGATAGCATCGGATTACCCGACCGGCTACGCCCTGGTGAACGGCCACCGCAGCGTCTACATCCTCGTCACCAAGCGGGCCGACGCCTCGACGCTGAGCGTCGTCAAAGCTGTGAAGGCGGCGTTGCCCGACATGCAGAAGAACGTGCCGCCGGACATCCACATCAGCTATGAGTTCGATCAATCGCCCTACGTCACGCGGGCGATCTGGGGCGTGGTCGGCGAAGGGGCGCTGGGGGCCGTGCTCGTCGGGCTGATGATTCTCGTGTTCCTCCGCGATTGGCGAAGCGCGATCATCGTGCTGCTCAACATCCCCTTGGCGCTGATGGCGGCCGTGATTGCGCTTTGGCTCAGCGGGCAGTCCATCAACTTGATGACTTTGGGAGGACTCGCCCTGGCGATCGGCATCCTGGTGGACGAGGCGACCGTGGAAATCGAGAACATCCACACGCAGATGGCCCATGCTCCGTCGATCGCCAAGGCCGTGCGAATGGGCAACGCGCAAACGGCGATTCCGCGGCTCCTGGCGATGGTCTGCATCCTGGCCGTGTTTATTTCCTCGTTCTTCATGGAGGGCGCGCCCGAGTCGATGTTCGTGCCGCTGTCGTTGGCGGTCGCCTTTTCGATGGTGGCGTCGTATCTGCTGTCCAGTTCGCTGGTGCCAGTGCTTTCGGTCTGGTTGTTGCGGCACGCCCATCTGAAGGAAGATCATTTCTTCGATCGCTTCCGCCAACGCTATGAAGGGCTGCTGGCGCGGGTCGTGTTATTCCGCTGGGGCATTTTGGCCGTGTACCTTGTGATGTGCGGAGCGATCGTCTGGGGATTCGGCACACGGCTGGGCCGGAAATCTTCCCGACGATTGACACCGGCCAGTTCCGACTCCGCCTCCGCGGCCCTGACGGAACGGATATCGAACGCACCGAGCAGACGGCGCTGAAGGCCCTGGAGGTCATCAAATCGGCCGCCGGCGCCGACAACGTGGCCTTGAGTTTGGGATACCTGGGCACGATCGGCTCGGCGTATCCGGTCAACGGCGTTTATCAATTCATGCGGGGGCCGGAAGAGGCCGTAATGTGGGTGGCATTGAAGCCCCAAAGCGGCATCCACATCGAACAGTTGAAAGAGGAACTTCGCGGAAGGCTTGCCAAGGCCCTGCCCGACGTGCAGTTCTCCTTCGAACCGGCCGACATTGTCAACCAGGTGATGAGTTTCGGCTCCTCGACGCCGGTCGAAGTAGCGGTGAGCGGCCCCGACTTTACTCAAACGCGGCCGTATGCGGCGAAGCTTCAGACCGAGTTGGCGTCGATTTCCGCGCTGCGAGACCTGCACGTCGTGCAGTCGCTGGACTATCCGCTGCTTCAGGTGGATGTCGATCGCCGCAAGGCCGGGACCGTTTATGTCACGCCGACCGACGTCTCCCGGTCATTGGCCGAGGCCACCTCGTCCAGCCGGTTCACCGCGCCGAGCTACTGGATCGATCCGAAGAAGGGCATCGCCTACCAGGTGCAGGTAGAAGTGCCGCGTGCGGTCGTGCGTACCCCGCACGGGATCGCGCCGGTCCGCTCGGTCACCGATTTGCAGATGGTGCCCGTCAAGCAGAATGCCGCCGGGCAGGTGCTCGTGCGCGACGTGGCCACGATTGTGCCGGGAACCATGCCCGGCGAAATCGACCGCTACAACATGCGGCGGCAGGTGAGCATGACGGCGAACATTGCGGGCACGGACCTGGGCCGCATTTCACGTGCAGGTCTCTGCGGCGATCGCGCGGGCGGGCGATCCGCCGACCGGCGCGAAGGTAGAAATCCGCGGCCAGATTCCGCCGCTGAACGACATGCTCTCCGGGCTGTGCTGTCGGCCTGACATTGGCGATCGCCGTCATTTTCCTCTTGTTGGCGGCCAACTTCCAATCGTGGCGGCTGTCGCTGGTAACCGTTTCAACGGCCCCGGCGGCGATTGCCGGCGTGGTAGTGATGCTCTACCTGACCGGCACGACGCTTAATATCCAGTCGTTCATCGGCGCGATCATGGCGGTCGGCGTGGCGATGGCCAACGCGATTCTGCTGGTGACGTTTGCTGAAAGCCGGCGGCGGCAGGGCGAACCAATGACAGCGGCCGCGGTCGAAGGCGCAGGGAGCCGCTTGCGTCCCATCTTGATGACCACCTGCGCGATGATGGCCGGCATGTTGCCAATGGCCCTGGCTTTCGGCGAATCGGGCCAGCAGAACGCCCCCTTGGGCCGCGCCGTCATCGGCGGCTTGGCGGCGGCCACCGCGGCCACCCTGTTCATCCTTCCTTCGATCTTCGCCCTGGTGCAAAGTCGCGCGACGACCGCATCGGCCTCGCTCGATCCCGACGACCCCGAAAGTACCTTTTATGCGATCGCTCATGAATAACCGAAGAAGTCGTAGGGTGGGACCAGCGAGCTTGCGAGCGCGGGCCCACCAGAGTACTCAGTACTCAGTACTCAGTACTTCGCACGGTCAAGTGCCTTGCCTCAGTAGGTTCGAATTGGTGGGCCTGCACTGCTACGCAATCTTGTCCCTCCCTACAAGTCGCTTGCCCTTCTGACCGCCGTCGCGCTGCTTCCACTGGCCGGCTGTGACTTCGCGTCAAAGGCACAAACGCAGGCCGCCCCGGCGGCGGTCCGCGTCGTCGTCGCACCGCCAGTGCGCAAGACGCTGCGGCGGGAATCTGTCCAACCGGGCCAGATCGAGGCCTTTGAGATTACGCCGCTGTTTGCCAAGCTGCCCAGCTACGTGGAAAAACTTCACGTTGACATTGGCGACCGCGTGAAGGCCGATCAGCTTCTTGCCGAGTTGTTTCTTCCCGAGGTGAAGGATGAGCTTCGCCAGAAGGAGGCGGCGCTGGCGCAGGCCGGCGCGGAGATCGATCTGGCGAATGCGGCGGTGCGTGCCGCCGAGGCCGCGGTGGCCACTGCCCGCGCGAATGTTGCCGCAGCCGAAGCGGGGAGCACGCGAGCGGAGGCCGACGTCACGCGATGGCAGTCTCAAAACGCGCGGATCAGCCAACTCGTGGCCGGCGGCTCGCTGGATCGCAAGCTTGAGGACGAGACTCACGACTCGCTCAAGGCCGCCGAGGCCGGCCGCGGCGAGGCCCGCGCCAAGGTCGAGGCATCCAAGGCGGCGGTGCTGCAAAGCGAGGCGGACCTCGCCAAAGCAAAGGCCAATTCGGCGGTGGCCACAGCGCGCCGCGGCAGCGCGGAAGCCGATCTTTCTCGCGCGAAGGCCCTGCTCGAATACACGCAAATTCGCGCTCCCTTTGCTGGAGTTGTGACCCAGCGGAACGTCAACCGCGGCGATTTTGTTCAACCGGCCGGCGCGACGACAGGCAAGCCGCTGTTGATCGTCGCCAGCACCGATATGGTCCGCATCTTCGTCGATGTCCCGGAATTGGACTCTTCTTTGATTGAGCCGGGCAAAAAGGGATACGTCAACGTGCAAGCCCTGCCCGACCGCGTCGTGGAAGGGAAAGTAACTCGCACCGGTTGGGGCCTGGGCGCGAACCGAACGCTGCACACGGAGCTTGACATACCCAATCCCGGCGGTACGCTGCGGCCGGGCATGTATGCCACGGCGCACATCGTTCTACAGGAAAGCGCAGATGCTTGCGTGGTGCCGTTGTCCGCCGTCGTTCGCGATGGAACAAAGAGCGCTTGTTGGGTTATTCGGGGCGGCAAAGCGGCGCGAGTGCCGATCGTCGCGGGGCTTCAGGTTGGAAACGATGTCGCCATCGCGTCCGGTCTCAAAGGCGATGAACAAGTTGTGCAATCGCCGCCGTCCTCGCTTCAGGAGGGGCAATCTGTCGAAGCTTCGCCGCCGCCAGCAGGACGTTGATATGGCGGAAGGCGCACGATGTGACGACTTATAGCGGTTAGAACTAAACCAATGGGGGGCTTTTGTTTGCGTTACACCGAATATCCCGGTTTTTCTTGCGGTGCCGACTCTAAGCATTGTCGAAGTTCAAACTGAGACACCGGATACTGACGCGCCCGTTGGCCCTTCCCGGCCGCGAGAATATTCCTATGCGACCTTCCTCAATGTGCTTACGCTCGGCCGCATCCGTGTTCATCCTCGGCGCCATGTGCATCGGCCTGGGAATGCGAGGAGCTGCAGCACAAGGTCGGGTCACCGATGGCCAAGACGCGGCAGCGCCGGAATTCCTCCGCCACCGGGCAGTCCGAATGCCGACTTTCGGGAGCCCATCGTTCCGCCGATTTCCGCGGGCCTGCCGCGGCCACAAGACCGCATCGCCCTGGTGGATAACCGCACAGTGATCACCTTTGCCGAGGCCCTGGCGACGGCCGCCGGCCGGAATCCGCGGATCGCGTATGCCAACGAGCAAATCAACGAAGCCTTTGCGCAATTGCGAGGGGCAAAAGTTCTTTGGCTGCCGTCGATTCAGGCCGGCATCAACTATCAAAACCACGATGGGCCGCTGCAAAACAGCGACGGCTCGATCCCGGTAGCCAGCCGTTCGGCCTTGGAAGCCGGGCTGGGAATGTATGCCGTGGGAGGCGGCGCACGGCGATACCGGGCGTGACGGCCAGGTTCGCCGTCGCCGACGCAGTCTTCCAGCCGCGCATAGCCGATCAGCAAGTGGCCGCGCGGCAGAACGCGGCCGCCGGCACGAACCACGATTATCTCTTGTTCGCGGCCGTTGGATATCTCGATCTGCTGCGGGCATTTCAGCAGCAGGCAATCGCCCAGGAGACGCTCGATCATACGGCGCAGCTTGCCCGGTTGACGGCCGATTTCGCCCGCGCCGGGCAGGGCAACCAGGCCGACGCCGATCGCGCCCAGGCGGAGTTGAGCCTGCGGAGAAACGCTCTGGCGCAGTCGGTCGCCGAGACGCAAGTGGCCTCGGCGAAGCTAGTCGAACTGCTCAATATGCCGCCCGACCGCACGCTCGTGCCCGCCGAGCCCGTGCTCGCGCCGATCGAGCTGGTGTCGCACGAGGCTGCCGCGGCGCAACTGGTGGCCGATGGATTGTCGCGCCGCCCCGAACTGGCTCAAAGCCGCAACCTTGTCGCGGCCGCGGAAGAACAGCTCTGCCGCGAGCGGTATGCGCCGCTCTTGCCCAACGTGCTTGTGGACGTGAGCCAGAGCGGATTTGGCGGCGGACCCGATTCGACAATCGCCGACTATCGCGGCCGGTTCGATTTTGATGCCACCGCGTATTGGCAACTCCGCAATTTCGGCATGGGCGAGGTTTCTGCCCGCGACGCGGCCCGCTCGCGGTTGGAGCAGGCCCAATGCCTTCAGCAAAGCGTCGCCAACCGCATTTCCCGCGAGGTCCTGGAGTCGCACGCTCAGGCCGAATCGCTCCGCGGGCAGATCGACGTGGCGGAAGCGGGCATCCGCGTGGCGGCCGAGTCGTACCGGCGAAACGTGGAGCGAATACGCGGAGGCCAAGGACTGCCGCTGGAGGTATTGCAGTCGATCCAGGCCCTCGACCAGAGCCGCAGGGAATACCTGCGTGCGGTCGGCGATTACGACGAGTGGCAATTCCGCTTGTATCGGGCGTTAGGTTGCCCGATTCCGGGCGATCGAAGTCCGTCGCGATGAACTGAAGATCTCAATGTGCGCTAGCCATGCCATCTCCAGCGCATCTCGATCGGCTGTAAAGTTACGGGGCCGAGCAGTCCGGACGGATAGATTGGCCAGCTCGAGGCGTCGAACTTCTTGTAGTCGATACTGGCGAAGTTGATGTCGCGGAAGTTTCGCCAGACCACATGCCGGCGGTCGAGATCGCGAATCCGATTGGCGGCCACGTTGGTTACTTCAATTTCCAAGAGGTTGGCTTTTGATTCGAGGTTTTCTAGTATTGTCTGGTACGGCGCGAGCAACAACGTCCCTATTTCCTTTCCATTAAGTTGAACTCGGGCGCTTTGGCAGACTTTTCCGAGATCAAGCCGGAACTGCGAGCCATGCTTGGGCGCGTCGAATTCGATTCGATACCGAGCCGTGCCTGCGAAGCGCTTTGCTTCCTCGTCGCCCGACTCCGTCCATGAGGCGAGTCGAGATGTTTCGTAGCTCTTGGGCAACGTCGGGCCGCCTTCGATGAACTCGACTTTCCAATTGCCGGCCAAGGAGATCGGTTCACCGGCCGGCTGCCAACAGCGCCATGGAGACCGTTTGACGGCGGCGTTTGAATCGGTTCGCAGAATGATCGAACCGGCGGACGGCAATTGCAGCTCGATTTCCATTCGGCCTTGGTCATTTCGCCGTGTGGCCGCCGTGCCGCATTGGCCCGTCATCGGGTCCATAAAGTGCATCGAATCGCCGGTGCGCGTCGGCGTGATCCAGCCGTCAAATGCTTTACTGCCGTGATTGCAAATGAAGTAGAAATGTTCGGCACCGATCGTGCGGCGAACGAACAGCAATCCGCCCTCATCGACAAGCGTTTCGCGGGGAATCTGGGCCATGTCCAAAACGGTTTCCACCTCGCCGACCAGGAATCGGCCATTTTCAATGCGGGCCTCGCGAACTCCGTGTTTAGCGTCGCGGAAGCCGCGTTTTGCGATGATTTCCTGAAATTGACGCCGCCGCTCCTCCAAGTGTCCGAGACCGGGCACGTCTTTCGGCAATTGGTCCTGAAAAACGATCGTCGCACCGCGAGCAGATAACCTCACGAGCTTCTGCAGTGTTTCTAGCGGCATGAGCCAGCACGGAGGGACAACAATTGCGCGATAGGTAGCACTGCCGGCACGGATGCTCCCGTCCGGAGACACGGACAAATTCCCGACTATTTGCCGATCCGAGACATAATCGAACGCATAGCCGCGGTCCCAAAGCTGTCGGGCAGTCTTGCCGATCGGCTGCTTGGAGAGCCAGTCGCGGCGACTCACGGTAAGCGGTTGCACCATGCCGTTGGGATCATCCCAAAGGTCATGGATCGGCCAATAGAGCAGAATGTCGTTGTCCGGCCGGCCGGCCTGAAGGAACGATTGGCAGCGCGCGATATAGGCGTTCAAGGCCGGCACGTCGTGCCAGATCGGATTGCGCGGGTTCATCTCGGTGGCCGCATAGAACAGCCAGCCGGGCCACGCGGCGTCGTCGGGCGAGTAACACGTTCCGTGGTAGAAGACGTGATTGATGCCGGAGAGAAACATCTCGTCAACCAACTGCTTCATATCGCCGAGCGTTTCCGTAAAGTGCTCCGACAGCCAGGTGCCAGTTTCAGAGGAGATCAGCTTCCTGCCAGCGACGTGTCCCGCCGACGAAGCGAACTTGCAAACCAGCATCTCGCGATCGCGGGAGAACATCTCCGTCTCGGGCATGTCGGCGGCCGCGTAGAGGTCAAGGAGATTGCCCGGCGAACCGTGGGCCTGGTCACGGGTTAGCATCCCGTGGTCGTGCGCCCATTTCACCCAGGGCGGCATGAAGTTCTGGACCATCATGTCGGAAATCGTCTCGCGGTAATCGCACTTCACCCGCGCCGTCCGGTCGTCTTTGGCCTTACCGAACAGCTCCGGCAGATGCTCTTGCAGCCGATAGCCGCGGCGCTTCTGGAACTCCGCGAACAGGTCCGGCGACCATTGGCTCTGGTACTCATAGGAATCTTGGTAGACCGCTCGCGGCATCGCGCCGTGATAGTTAGCAAACGCATCGTTAAAGCGGACGAGATAATGGCTAATCGCCTCGCCGTAAAACGGGTTGAGCATGGGCCCTTCTCCGCCTGGCGCGGCCCGCTTGACCGGCGTGCGGGTGGCCCGACCGGAAACGGCGTAGACCGACCATTCGCCGCCGTCGGCCTGCCAGGCAACCGTGCCGGACGGGCCAACGCGGTCCAAGAGATCGACCGTCTTGCCGTTCGGGCCGTAAGCGACAAGCGCCTCTAACTCATCGCGGCGAAAGCTGGACGATAGGCCCTTGCCTTCGGAAATGTTGAACACTCTCACTTCGGGTCTCATGCACGCCTGGCCGGCCGGCACATTGGGACCGCCAAAGCACCAGCCGGTGCCGAGGGTCATATCGACGCCCAGGCCCAGTTTTTTGGCCTCCGTTACCGTATAGTCGAGCATTTCCATCCACTTGGGGCTGAGATAGGAAATGTACCGGTCCTCAGCGCCTTTGGCTCCATAGATCGGAATGATATGGATGCCACCCAGCCCGGCGGCTTGGTAGCGTGCCAGCTCTCGGGCGAGGTTCGGCCGGTCCACCGCGCTGCCCAGCCACCAGTTATAGGCCCAAGGTTTCATGGTGGCCGTGATGGCGGGCCAATCGGACTTTGGTTTTGACCCAGCGTTATCGTCGGCCTTTAACTTGTCGATGCTCGGTATTACGGCCAGCATCAGAGCGACAGTCGGAATTCTCAGCCGATTGGCGGTATTAAGGAGAAGAGTTCTGTACATACCAGTTTAATCCTGCGAGTGAAGAAATAACGCCGTTGCGTTCGCGGCGGCCGACTTGCATCACAGACTGACTTTCAGCATATCACCAGCCGCTGGCGCTTCCAATGGCGGGCTGGTTGGATAAAATGTCAAGCGTGAACGCTAACACCCAAACTGGAATTCGGAATTTGGCAATTGGACTCGTTCCCATCCTCATCATGGCGTTGCTCCCGTTCGCGCCGTCGAGGCCGGCGAACGCAGCGGATTACTATGCCCGGCGTGTTCACGATCCCTGTATCGCCAAGGACGGCGGCAACTACTACGTCCTTTCCACGAATCGCGGCATTGAGATTCGCCAATCGTCCGACCTGGTGAATTGGAAGTATGTCGGCCGCGTCTTCGATGCCATTCCTGACTGGGCAAGACGCGAAATCCCTGGAGCAAGAGATATCTGGGCGCCGGATATTTCCCGCTTCAACGGAGAATGCCATCTTTACTACGCCGTCTCGACATTCGGCAGCAAACATTCAGTTATCGGACTGGCCACGAACAAGTCGCTTGATCCGAAAAGCCCCAACTATCATTGGAAAGATTGCGGGAAGGTAATCCAGACCGGCGACCGTGAAGATTGGAATGCGATTGACCCCAGCATCTTCGTTGACGGCGACGTGCCGTGGCTCTGCTTCGGATCGTATTGGAGCGGGATCAAGATGGTCCGGCTAGACGCCGCGACGGGCAAGCCGGCCGACAACCGCTTGATATCGCTTGCGGCCCGTCCCGTAGAAAAATCCGTCGAGGCCCCGTTCATTGTAAAGCACGGGCGGTTCTATTATCTCTTTGTTTCATTCGATCACTGCTGCCGTGGCATCAACAGCGACTACAAGATCATGGTCGGACGCGCGGACCGCGTCGCGGGCCCGTGTTCCGACCGGCAAGGCCGGCCGATGCTTGAAGGAAACGCCACGCTTGTCTTGCAAGGAGACGCTGGCCGCGTGCGGGGGCCGGGCGGGCAGTCAGTGCTGGTCGAAGGCGACAAGTACTGGCTCGTGTATCACTTTTATGATGCCCAGAGCAATGGCATTCCGAGCCTACAGATCCGGCCGCTGAAGTGGCAGGACGACTGGCCGATCGCAGGCGACCCGTTGCCGGGCATGAAGCAGCCGGACAATAGCAGGCCGTACCGCCGCGGCGGGTTTTAGCACTACTTGGGCACAACCCGCAGCGATGATTGCAGAGTTACCGGTCCCAGCAGTCCGGAGTCTTGCAGCTTGTCTCCCTTGTGCCAGAGCCGCCAGGAAGTGAACGTCTCACGGCCTGTGGGACTGGACTTGCCTGCCATCAGCCAATCCGGCCAGCGCTTCAAAGTGCCGTTGGGGTTGCGGTCGGAGTCATCCGGCAGGTTCTCGTCGCCGATCATGCGGTTGATCGAGAGGTTTGTGACGTCGATCTCAAGCTTGTTCTCGCCGAGCCGGGCGAACTGGTCGATTTCGACGCGATAGGGCGCTTTCCACAGCACGCCCAGGTCGTGGCCGTTGAGCTTCACGCGGGCCATCACTTCCACGCGGCCGAGATCGAGGTAGAGCCCGCGGTCCTTGCCGAGCCGGTCGGCGGGGATCGTGATCGTTGTCGTATAAGTCGCGGTGCCGGAGAAGTACTTGGCCGTGTCGTCCAGCTTGTTCCACGCGATCAGTTTGTCGGTCGCAGGGGGCGGCAGCTTGGAATCGGCCGGGAAGGTCAGCCGCCACGATCCGGGAACCGTCTCATTAGTCGGAACGCCGGCAACCGTGCAAGTCAGCTTATGGCCGGAGGCAGTGGTCAACTCGTATTGGCCGTTCTTCCAAGACTCTAACTGCAGCGAGCCATCCGCGCATGCGCGTTGTCGCCGCCGGCTGCGGCCCGCTCTCAACAACCTGCGCTATGAGGTCGATGGTTTCGGGGTCGCGCCCGCTGATTCGGTACTGCTTACCGTCGACGGTGTATTCGACTCTGAGAGTCTTCACGATGTTGAATGCCGGATCATCGCCGCGGGCCATCTCGGCCACCTGGAAACTCGTCTGTTCGCCATCGACCAAGGCTTGCAGCTTCGCCTTGACGTCGCGGGTCCGGCTTTTGTCGCGGAGCACGCCATAAGCGGCTTGGGTGATCGCGATTTTCGAGGTCGCCGCAGCGGCCGGCAGCGGCTGACCGTCGAGCGTCATGGCAACAACGGGGTCGAATCGCTCGGTTTGCGGCCGGAAGACGACAAACAATGATTCGGCCGGCTCGAAATAGAGCGGCACGCGCGGTAACGCCGTCCTTCTCTTCCCAGGCGGCGGCGCGCTCAACTCTCCCAGTTTGCGGCCAGAAGAACTCCGGCTGTTTCCCGCTGACGCGGAATGCCGCACGTGCCCGCCGCGCCGACTGGCGCTTGTTGGCGACGAAGTACGCTTCCGTGCCGTCTTCCAACGTGCGGTGAATCTAGCGGAGCTTGCCCGCCAGGCCGCCCTCGGGCTGAAATCGACCGGCACCTTGGACTCGGCAAGGACCTGCTCCGGCGTCTCGCCCCAGACGACGCGGCCCTTGCCGAAGGCGTGCTCCGAGGCTGTCTTGCCGGCGATCGCCCCAAAGCTCGCGAGCCAGCTTCTTGACTTCCTCATCGCAGGCGGGATAGTTTTCCAGGCTCGGCGACTTTACCGGCGGCTGCTGGCCGAAGACCGTCGCGCCGGCCTCGACGAGTTCCACGACTTCTTGCAGCAGCTGTGGCGTCATCGTCTGCGAATCGGGCAGTGCGAGCACGCGGTAGCTCATGCCGTCGGGCAGCACGATGCGGCCGTCCTTCGACCGACATCCGCGTCAGCACCACTTCGGGCGTGCAGCCGTCGAAGTTGTAGGCCGGCCGGTCCGGCGGATTGCCGCTACGGGCCACCGGCGGCAGGAATTGCCGCGCGGCGATCCTTCGGGCTGCAAGTAGCAGATGTCGGCCACGAACAGCCCTTGCCGCAGCAGGATCTGGCAGCGGGCCAGGTACTGGTGCCAGGCCGCCGACTGCTCCCACCAGGTCTCGGTCCGCTCGTAGTGCAGGCCCCAGGGGCCCATCGACATGCCGGGCCGCGCGTTGAGCCACGGCTGCATCGCGTAGCGGTGGAAGACGAAGCGGTTGATGCCCTCGCAGAAGGCCCAGTCGCCCAGGTCTTGATGTTGGCCGGGTGGCCCTGCCACTTCTCGCCGTCGGTGGCGGTGAACGCCTCGGCGCCGAGATCCGCTTGCCGTAGACGTGGCCGGCGGAGGTCATCTCCGTGCAACTGTCGTGCGTGCCGCCATAGGGCCACGACCAGAACTCGCCCATCGGCTCGTCGCCCTGCCCGGCGTAGGCCATGTCGTCGCAGCGGGCCGTCGCCGTAGGCCTCGATCGAGAGCCGCAGGCCGTGCTTGTGGGCCAGCTCGCGGAAATGGCCGGCGTAGTTCTCCACGAGCAGTTCGGAGATCGTCTGCCGCAGGTCCCAGAGGAACCGCTCGGAGATCTCCAGGCTGTCGACGACGCGGCCGGTCATCACGGGCAGATAGCGGCAGAGGTCGTAGCCGCGGCGCTTGCGGAACTCCTCGCGCAATCGCGGCGTCCAGTTCTGCGAGCCGTCCTCCCAACTATCGATGTGCGTGGCGACCAGCGTCTTGCCCGGCGCAGCGGGCCGCTGTCGGCGATGATCTTGCCCATCAGCCCGGCGAACATGGCGTCGACCGCTTCCTTGCTGAGCTTGTCGCATTCCAGCCCGCGGCCGGATGCGGGGGCCGGATGGTTGTCCTTGCCGGTGGACGTGTGGCCGATCCGCAGCACGGTCCACTTGCCCGGCGGGCACATCCCAAGTCAGGCGGCCGTCCTGGAACTGTGTCGGTCAGATCGACGATTCGGTCGCCCTTGACGACTTGGTCCGCGGGCACTTCCGCATACTTGGCCGGGGCCGCCGGCTGGTCGCCGCGATCGTGCGACCTGACGTGCTTGCGCTTGGATGTTCGTCGGAATGCCGGCAGTTGCCGGCCGGCGTGGGGAAGGCCAGCACGGCAATGTCGCGATAAGTAAGTTGGCGCCGTCCTTGCGGCTGCGGCAGCGGCGGCCTCGAAGTGCTTGCCGCCTTCGACGCTGGTCTCCGTCCAGACGACCTTCTGCATCGACAGCTCGGGCGTGATCCACGGCCCGCCGCTGCCGCACCAGCCGGCGTCGTTGTTCATGTTCACTTCCAGGCCCAGCCGGTCGGCCTCGCTGAGCATGTGCTTGAACAGCTCGCGCCACTTGCGGTCCGGCGAAGGCGACCGGGCCCTGCGGCGCGCCCTGGTCGACCTCCATGATCAGCACGCCGCCGATGCCGACGCGCTTCATGGCCTCCAGGTCGGCGGTGATGCCTTCGCGGGTGATGTTGCCGTTGAGCCAGAACCAGTAGACCCAGGGCCGGGCGGAAGGCGGCGGGTTGACGAAGTCCGACTTCAGGTCGGCGGCGGGCGCAGTCGTTATGGCGGCGAAAAACGCCAACAGCAGAGAGAGGACGCAAGAAAAGTTCGGTATCATCGCGTACATGGCTGCGCTCCTAGTGCTAAAGTTGAAGTTCCTAGCGAGATACCATCATAGCCAAACTTGCCAGATTTAACAATAAACTCCGCCGGCCCCTTTGCTTTTGCGCGGTTTCCCGGTACAGTCGTAGGCGCCCGGTCTGCGTTCCGCCAGATCAAGCCTGCAGGATCGAAAATGGACCTCGAAACATCTTCCTCGATAGTCGCCGTCTCGCAGCGAGCTTTGCGCGTGGGACTGTTCGGCATTGGATTGGACGCCTATTGGCCGCAATTCGCGGGGCTGAAGGAGCGGCTTGAGGGGTATCTCGCGCGGGTTGAGGAAAAGCTCCGGCGACCGGGCGTCGAAGTCGTGAACCTCGGCCTGATTGATACGCCAACCAAGGCCATGGAAGCGGGCCACCGTTTCCGCCGGGCCGACGTCGATCTGATCTTCCTGCACGTCACCACCTACGCCCTCTCCTCCACCGTGCTTCCAGTGGTGCAGCGCGCGAAAGTGCCGGTCATCATCCTCAATCTATCGCCATCCGCCGCGATCGACTACGCCGCCTTCAATCGCATGGGCGACCGCGCGCGAATGACGGGCGAGTGGCTCGCTCACTGCGCGGCCTGTCCCGTGCCCGAAATCGCCAACGTCTTCCAGCGAGCCCATATCAGTTTCTATCAGGTAACGGGCGTTTTGGAAGACGATCCGCCCTGCTGGGACGAGATCGGCCAGTGGGTCGATGCCGCCCGCGTGGCGCACGTGATGTCGCACAACCGTCTGGGACTGATGGGGCATTACTATGGCGGGATGCTGGACATCTACACCGACGTCACTCGCCAGTGCGCCTATTTCGGTGGGCACGTCGAGATGTTGGAAGTGGACGAGCTGGCCGCGCTGCGCCGCGACGTGACCGATGCGGAGATCGCGGCACGAGTCGCGTGTTTTCGCGAGACGTTCGACGTGCAGCCCGATTGCCCGGCGAACGAGTTGGCCCGGGCGGCCCGGACTTCCGTCGCGCTGGATCGGCTGGCGGCCGCGCACGAGCTAGGCTCGATGGCCTATTACTACATGGGCACCGGCAACGAAGCCAATGAGGACGCCGTCAGCTCGATCATCCTGGGCACCTCGCTCTTGACGGCCCGCGGCATTCCCGTAGCCGGGGAGTACGAGGTCAAAAATGTTCAGGCAATGAAGATCCTCGATGCCTTCGGCGTAGGCGGGTCGTTCACCGAATACTACGCCATCGACTTTGCCGACGACATCGTCTTGATGGGCCACGACGGTCCAGGCCACATTGCCGTTGCCGAGGGAAAGACGAAAGTCAGGCCGCTGGGCGTCTATCACGGAAAAGTGGGCCGCGGCCTATCTGTGGAAATGTCGGTCTGCCACGGGCCGGTGACGCTGCTCTCGGTCGTCGAAGCGGTTGACGGGACCGTCAAGCTCCTGACGGCGGAAGGCGAGAGCGTCGCCGGTCCGATCCTGGAGATCGGCAATACCAACAGCCGCTATCGCTTTCCGATCGGCGCACGCCGATTCGTGAACGAATGGAACGCGCAGGGGCCGGCCCACCATTGTGCCGTCGGTGTCGGACACGTCACCGACCGGCTGGCGAAACTGGCGTGCTTGCTAAACATGGAGTCTGTTCGCGTTTGCTGAGCGCGTACGTCTCAGAACACATACCGATTGACGATATTCTCCAGCATCTCCTGCCGGCCGCTCGTGTTTGGCGTGACGTCGCCCTTGTCGAGCATGTACTTCTCCAGCGAGGCGAAGTCGTGCTTGCCGGCCTCGATCTCGGCGCCGATGCCGGTGTCCCACGAGGCGTAGCGCTGCTTGACGAAATCCTGTCGAGCACGCCGTCGGCGCGGATCGCCGCGGCGATCTTCAGGCCCTGGGCGAAGGCGTCCATGCCGCCGATGTGGGCGTGGAACAGGTCGACCGGCTCGAAGCTCTCGCGGCGCACCTTGGCGTCGAAGTTGACGCCGCCCGGTGGCGAGGCCGCCGTACTTCAAGATCGACCAGCATGCACTGCGTCGTCAGGTAGATGTCGGTCGGGAACTGATCGGTGTCCCAGCCCAGCAGCAGGTCGCCCGGTTGGCGTCGATCGAGCCGAGCAAGCCCTGGCTGCCGGCGTAGTCCAGCTCGTGCTTCATCGTGTGGCCGGCCAGCGTGGCGTGGTTGGTCTCGATGTTCAGCTTGAAGTGGTCGGCCAGGCCGTAGGCGCGCAGGAAGTTGATGCAGGCGGCGCACGTCGAAGTCGTACTGGTGCTTGGTCGGCTCCTTCGGCTTGGGCTCGAAGTAGAACTGGCCCGTTGAAGCCGATCTTCTTGGCGTAGTCGACCGCCATGTGCATGAACTTGGCCAGGTGGTCGAGCTCGCGCTTCATGTCGGTGTTGTAGAGGTTCTGATAGCCTTCGCGGCCGCCCCAGAAGATGTAGCCTGCGCCGCCCAGTTCCTTGGTGACTTCGAGGGCCTTCTTCACCTGGGCGGCGGCGTAGGCGAAGACGTCGGCGTTGGGGCTGGTGGCGGCGCCGTGCATGTAGCGCGGATTGCTGAACAGGTTGGCGGTGCCCCACAGCAGCTTGATGCCGGTGCGCTGCTGCTCTTCCTTGAGCACCTTGACCACGGCGTCGAGGTTCTTGTTGGTCTCGGCGAGGGTCTTGCCTTCGGGGGCCACGTCGCGGTCGTGGAAGCAGTAGAACGGCGCGCCGAGCTTCTCCATGAACTCGAAGGCGACGCGGACGCGGTTGATCGGCATTCTCGACGCGAGTCGCTCGCCGCCTTCCCAGGGCCGGAGCATCGTGCCGGGACCGAACGGATCGCTGCCCGTGCCGCGGAAGGTGTGCCAGTAGGCGACGCTGAAGCGGAAGTGGTCCTTCATCGTCTTGCCTTCGACGACTTCGTCGGCGTTGTAGTGGCGGAAGGCGAGCGGGTTCTTCGATTCGTGGGCCTTCGTAGCGGATCTTGGAAATGTCGGGAAATGCGTTCATCAATGGAACTCCTTGGGCGAGGCGTTTTGTGGATTGAATGCAACAGAGGTCTTCGTTTTACTGGTGTCTTGCTTGTCTAGCTCGTCTTTTTGCATTTTGGTGCCTAGGCCGACGACGATGGTAGAGCCAATCAGCACGGCCAAGCCGAGCGTAACCAAACGGATTGTCCGCTGACTTGATCCCTTCCACTCACGAAGTGCGATGCCCCAGAGTGTACTGAAGATGATGATGCTTGCCATGTGCAGCGTCCAACTGGCGAATTTGAACCTTCCCATTTGCGATTCGCCCATCTGGTAGAAGAAAAACTGAAAGTACCAGGTTGTGCCCGCCAGCGCGCTGAAGAAGTAATTGGAAAGCAGAGGCACGCGATCCGGTTGCGGCTTGCCGCCTGGGATGTGTTCGACGACTTCTTCGCTGGGCGCATCGAAAGCCGATTCAATTATCGTTTCATCGTCGCGTTTTGGCGCGCCTTCGCGGACCGTGGAACTCAAATACTGGTACGCGGTCTTGTTCTTGACATTCAAATAGAGGCACCAGAGGAAGTTCGTGGTGAATCCGCCCAACAAAATGACGATCAGGGCGGGGAGCCCCATCCATAGTCGATGACGATCGAGATAAACGTCGGGATTCCGGCCGCTCTCCGCAACGCAAAGCATGACGTGTCGTAGTTGTGGATCAACGCAATCGTCCAAAGACTTTGTAACGGCGATTCGGGCATCGGTATCTTTGATTCGGGCAATCCGCTGGAGAAGCTTTTCACTGTGGACCTTGGTGCCATTCTGGTCAACATCCGTAAGGTTTGTCACTTCCTGCGACGTGGGCGGATCAATATGGCAACCATCCGCCGAGGCAGAGACCTGCACGGCGTATTTCAAGGTCGCCTGCTTGATTGGCGTGGCGAAGTCCAATCCGATGGCAAAGCAAGCACTAAAGACGCCCGAAAAAGTCGCTACGAGGATGCCCTTCTTGAAGTTGAACTCCTTAATGGAGCCCTTCTTCTGCTCTTCGGGCATTTCGCGCTCCTTCGACATGCCGGCAATGCCGGAAATGGCGATGCCTACCAGGCAGAGGACGACGCCCGCCAAAATGACGTTCCCTCCCAACGTCTGTAGCACGTCGTTCTGGAACGTCCCTTTGTAGATCGGCGGCGCGAGCGTGCCGACGGCGGCACACCAACCCAGCACCATGGCCATTCCCAGGGACATTCCCAGGTAGCGCATCGTCAGGCCGAAGGTCAGGCCGCCCAGCCCCCACATTACGCCCCAAAAATAAACCCAAAAGTGAACCTGCCACAAAGTCTCTCCGAGCACGTCTGCCAATCGAGGCGTGATCAACGCTCCGATGACCCACGGCGCGATAATCCAACTGAACACGCCGCCTACCAGCCAATACGTCTCCCAAGACCAGCGCTTGACGAAGCGGAAGGGCACGTAAAAACTGCCCGAGGCCAGACCGCCCAGCCAGTGGAAAAATACCCCGAGAAACGGATTCGGATTCATGGTCTTGTGGTTTCCAGTAGCGACTCAAAACTAGCCTCGGTGCGACAACACGTCCTTCTCGTACTGCTTCACTTCACCGATCCAAGCCGGGCCGACCGGCGCGCTTTGCTTCAGGCAGTGATAGTCCCACACGGCCGAATACGGCATCGTCTTCAGTTCCTCCAGCAAGGCGAGCCGCGCGGTGTAGTCGCCCGCGCGTTCCAATTCGCGGAGCGTCGCGAGAGGTTCTAAGAGCGCGATCAGCAGTGCCCTGAGCGTCGCTCGTGTGCCGATGACCCATGCCGCCACACGATTGATCGAGGCGTCGAAATAGTCCAGGCCAATGTGCGTCCGCCCGAGGAAGTCGCCGCGGACAAGTTCCTGTGCGATCGCCAAGAGCGCGTCGTCGACGATCACCACGTGATCGCTGTCCCAGCGGATGCCGCGGCTGACGTGCAGCAGAAGTTCGTCCACGTAACTGAACACCGCCGAAATCTTGTCCACGATCGTTTCCGTGGGATGGAAGTGGCCGGTGTCCAACGTAAGCAGTTTTGTCCGCGTGATCGCGTAACCCAGGTAGTATTCGTGCGAACCGACGACGTAGCTCTCCGAGCCGATGCCGAAGAGCTTGCTTTCGACCGCGTCGAGATTGTAGCGGCTGTTCGCGGACGCGGCAAAGATCTCATCGAGCGACTCCGTCAAGCGTTGCCTCGGCCCCACGCGGTCGATGGGCTGGTCCTTCATGCCATCAGGAATCCAGACGTTGGTAACGCACGGCGTTTGCAGAGCCTCGCCGATTGCCGCGCCAATTTGGCGGCAGGCGATGCCGTGGTCGATCCAGAACTTGCGGATACCGGCATCGGCGTGGGACAGCGTCATGCCGTCGGCCGCCTTAGGATGGGCGAAGTAGGTCGGATTAAAATCCATGCCCAGCTTGTACACTTTACACCAGTCAATCCAGCGCCGAAAGTGCTCCGGCGCGAGTTCGTTGCGGTCCACTCGCTTGCCGCCGGTTTCGGCGTAGCAGGCGTGAAGATTGAAGCGATGCCGGCCGGGAATGAGAGAAAACGCCTTCACCGCGTCGCCGCGAAGTTCGTCCGCCGTGCGGGCCTTGCCGGGATAGTTGCCGGTCACGGCCAGTCCGCCGCCGATCTCGTCACTGATCTTTTCGAAGCCGCCTACGTCGTCCCCCTGCCAGCAGTGCAGTGAAATCGGGACCGCGGCGAGTCGCTCCAAGGCGGCCGTGGTATCGACGCCCAGCGAGGCGTATCGATCCTGCGCCGCCTTGTAAGCCGATTCAATCGCGGCGGTGTTGGCCGTGGTTGTGAAAACGGTCGTGGGCATGGCGTTTCTCCCGTAAAAGGTCTAGGATGGCGAACAGTTTTTTGGTCAATCCAGACTGGAACCACCCAAGTTAGTTGGCGTGACGTGCCGCGGGAAGCGGGCACGCCAACTGCATCGAAAACCGGCGCAGCATTGCCACCTTCCGGCCGATTATAACTGCCGGTAACGAGAATCCTAGTGGGGCACGACGAATTGCCGACGACCAGATAACGGCCCCTATTCCGATATGAAGGCGGCTTGCCGCGCGAATTACTATAAGGAACATCGCAGAAATGGGCGAACAGGAGTATTTGCCGGACGAAGACGTTGTGGAACTGGTTGCCAAGCCGATTCCAGACGCGACCGACTATGTCCGCGGGACCATCGTTCCGCGCCACCTTGCGGCATCGGCTGATATTCTTTTCGCCATCATTCCGGCGATGGTCGTTGGTGCGTTCCTGCCCGAAGAGCACCGCCTGTTGCAAGTGGTGAGCATGGCAATCGTGTTCTTGGCGTACTACTTTTTGAGCGAAGGGATTTTATCGACGACGCCCGCCAAATTCATGGCAGGACTTGCGGTTTTGCAACTCGACAGAAGGCGAATTACTTGGGGTCAAGCGCTCGTTCGCACTTTATTTCGAGTGCTCGAAGTGAATCCGCTTTTCTTTGGTGCGATTCCCGCTGCGTTGAGCATTGTGTTTTCGAAGCACTGCCAACGGATTGGCGATCGAGTTGCAATGACCTATGTCGTGCCCGCGAAGCACATGCGACGCTAGTGAGACTGTCCATAATAAGCCGCTGGCCCGTGCTTGCGCTGGTAGTGCTTTTCCAGCACCCACGCCTCAAGCTCGGGCGAGGCCGGTTCGAGCGACCGCGTAGCTATCGCCATCTCCGCCACCGCCTCCAAGGCGACGGCGTTGTCCAGGGCCTTTTCCACGCTCGGCCCCCAAGCAAATGGCGCGTGGCCGGCAACGAGCACTGCCGGCATTGCGTCCGGATCGAGCGCTGCCGTTAGGACTTGGCCGGCGAAGCGCTCGATAATCACCGTGCCCGTATGACCTTCGTAGTCCTCAGCGACTTCCTGCTCCGTCAAGGGACGAGTGACCGGCACTGGGCCGTGGAAATGGTCGGCGTGCGTCGTGCCGAGACACGGAATCTCCCGCCGCGCCTGGGCGAAGATTGTCGCATTGCGGCTGTGCGTATGAACAATGCCGCCGATGTTTGCAAAGGCGCGATAGAGGGCCACGTGGGTCGGCGTGTCGCTGGACGGATTCAGGTCGCCTTCGACAACCTTGCCTTCGAGATCGACGACGACCATTTGCTGCGGCTTCAGGTCCTCATAAGGCACGCCGCTGGGCTTGATCACCACGAGGCCGCGCTCGCGGTCGATGCCGCTGACGTTGCCCCAGGTGAGCGTCACGAGCCCGGTCGAAACCAGTTCGCAGTTGGCCTTGCAGACCCGCTGTTTGAGGGCTTTCATCATTCGTGCGACTCCCGCCGCGCGCGGTCGCGGATGGCGATCAAGTCCTTCATCACGTGCGACAGCGGAGCCTTCCCTCCCGACGCGCTGAACACGTTGTAAAGCGTATAGTAAATCTTGTACAACTCGGCATAGACTTTGGCCGCGGCCTTGGAGGGCCGATAGCTGATGTCCTTCACGCCGGTCATCTTCTTTTGGGCCGCCTCGACGGTGCGATAGGCGCCGGCCGCCACCGCCCCGAAAACCGCCGCCCCCAGGGCGCATGTCTGCGCGGAGCGGCTGATCTTCATCGGCCGGTTGCACACATCGGCATATATCTGCATCACCAGCGGGTTCTTTTCCGCGATGCCGCCGCAATTGACAACTTCCTTGACCTGCACGCCGTACTCCTCGAAGCGATTGATGATCGCCAAAGCGCCGAAGGCCGTTGCCTCGATCAACGCACGGTAGATTTCCGCCGCGGTCGTGTGCAGCGTCTGCCCGACGAGCAAGCCCGTCAGCAGCGGATCGACCAGAATCGTGCGGTTGCCGTTGTTCCAATCCAGTGCCACAAGCCCGCTCGCGCCGGGACGAAGCTTCTCGGCGTGACGCGTCAGTTTCACGTGGGCGTCGCCGTCGCCAGCGTACTTGTCCGGCGCAATGGACTTGACGAACCAATTGAAAATGTCACCCACCGCCGACTGGCCGGCCTCCAGTCCATACATATTCGGCACGACCGAACCGGGCACGATGCCGCACAAACCGGGAATGTCCGGCAGTTTGCTGTCAATGCCGGCGACCATCATGTCGCAAGTGCTGGTGCCGATGATTTTGACGAGCGTGCCCGGCTTGATGCCGGCGCCGACCGCTCCCATGTGGGCGTCGAAAGCGCCCACGGCCACGGCCACGCCCGGTGGCAAGCCGACGCGTAGTGGCCACTTCAGCCGTGAGCGAACCGGCCTTCTTGTCGGAAGTCAAAGCGTGGGGAGCATAGCGAGTTCGCAGGCGCGGCTAAGCCCGGATCGAGGCTCGCCAGAAACTTGGCGTTCGGCAGACCGCCCCACGACTCGTGGTACATCGCCTTGTGCCCCGCCGCGCAGATGCCGCGAGGCAGCGTATCGGGGTCGAGATTGCCGGTCACGAAGGCCGGCACGAAGTCGGCCAGTTCTACCCAAGAGTAAGCGGCGGCAAAGACCTTGGGCGCGGTCCGTTTGCAATGCAATATTTTCGACCAGTACCACTCGCTGCTGTAAACGCCGCCGCACTTGTTGAGATACTTTTCGCGGACCTTCTTCGCCTTGGCGGTGATCTCGGCCGCCTCCGCGTGCGACGTATGGTCCTTCCACAGCCAGGCGTGCGCGGCCAGATTATCGGCGAACTCGGGCATTAAGGCCAGCGGCTTGCCCGCGCGATCGACTGGCAGCGGCGTCGAGCCGGTGGTATCGACGCCGATGCCCCCGACGCGCTCGGGCCGGAACGCCGGATCGCTCGCCGCCGCGCGCACGGCTTGTCCGACGGAGCGATAGAAACCTTCGATATAGTCGGCCGGGTTCTGCCGAGCGGTGTGCGGATCGCGCGGATCGAGCAGGATGCCGGCCTCGCCGCTGGGGTAATCGAAAACCGCGGAGGAGATTTCTCGCCCATCGGCGACATCGACGACCAGGGCACGCACGCTATTGGTGCCGTAATCGACGCCGATGGCAAACGCTGGCTCGTGCTTTTTGGACATGGAAAACCTCTTTCAATTCCACACAGGATATGTCGCTGGCATCGATCCGGGAAGGGGAGGCAATTCTATGCACTAATGTGTGGAACTGAAAATCGAACACAGATGTCGACTACGGCGTCGCCACGGCAAACTCGGCCCACACGACGACGGGCTGCTTGCCGGGATAGCCCGGCAGATTCTTTGCCGGATCGGCGACCAGCGCGCCGAACACGAGCACGGTCTGGGATTCTTTCACATCCAGCGGATGCGAGCTGAAGACCATGATCGCGCTGGGCATGCCCTCCATGCGGATGGCCGTGCCGAACAGGCCGTTCTTGCTGGCGGTCGCTGAGACCTTGCCGGCGAGAACGATCCCGCCCTTGGTCGCTTTGTCGTCCAAGAGCTTCTTGGCTTGCCCGGCAAAGTGGCCGAATGCCTGCGGATTGCCGGCAAGTTTCTTTGCCGCGTCTTGAACCGCCTGCTTCTGGGCAGCGGACACGCCGTGGGCAAACGTCGCCGCCTCAGCCAATTGGCACAAGTCGCCATAGGCCGGTTCCGCGGCGGCGCTGATTTGAATCAATGAGGTATCGACCAGGTTAGACGAAACGGTCGGAGCGTTGAGCGGTCCAACACCCCCCGGCTTCGTTTGCGGGGTGGCGGGCTCCGGTTTGATCGGTTCTGGTTTAATTGGTTCTGGTCTAACAGGCTCCGGTTTGATCGGTTCCGGCTTAACGGTCTCTGGAATGGTCGGACCGGCAATGTCTGGTTTTGCCGGAATCGGCGAGGGGAGATCAGGCTTCACTGGAATTGGCAAAGGCTCGGTCTTCGGCGGCTCAATCTTTGGCGTCTCAATTGCCGGCGCGGTGACTGGCGGCTTGGCCGGCTGCTCGGCGGAGTCCGGCTTGTTCGAGGCTTCCGGCTTCACTGGGGCCGGCAGCTCGGATTTCGGATCGGTCTTTGGTTTTTCCTTGGCGGGAGCAGGAGTTGACGGCGTCGAGAACGGGTCCGACGCATCCGTCCCACCTTGCAACTCCGGCTTGGCCGGCAGGTTCGGCATGTCTGGCGCTTGCGGCTTTGCAGGCAACGGAGCCTCCGTTTTTGGTCCTGTCTTCGGCTTTTCGTTGGCCGGCGCAGGAGTCGAAGGAGTCGAGAACGGGTCCGTCGTCTCCGGAACGCCAGGCAATTCCGGCTTCGCAGGCGCTTGCGGTTTCGCCGGTGTCGGGACGTTGGGTGTCGGCGCCACCTGGGGTTTCTCCTTCGCCGGAGTAGTTGTGGGCGCCTCAATTGGTGGCCCGGCCTTGTCCGGCGTCGTGGTAATATCCGCTTTGAGCGGCGGCACAGGCTTGATATCGGAAGGCGACGCCGGTTTCGGCTCCGACTTTGGCTTCTCCTTAACAGGATTCTCATCCGGGCCGGAAGCAAAAGGATCGGTCACATCGAGCTTGCCAGGTGTGGCGGGCGGCGGCGCAGTCTCAGCCTTCTTCGGAGCGTCAGCCTTCGGCTTATCGCCAACGGGAGCGACCGTCGGCGGCGCGCCGAGGTCACTCTTGCCCGGTTGCCCAGGCGGCTGCGACCCAGGTTCCGGAGCCGAACCAAAACCGTCGTCAGGCTCGGGGTTTTCTTCCTTCGCCGCGGCACCGGGCTTGGAAGCGGATTGACCATTAGCCGCGATTTCGTTCTTAGGTGGTGCGGCAGGCACGGCGTTCGGCTTCGCTGACTGTGAGGTGTCGTCCGGCTTGCCGGCCGATCCGGCGTCTGGCGGATTGCCTGCCACGGGCGCAGCGGGTCCCGCACCAGACGAACTCGGCGGTTGCACGTTGGCAATACTCGGATTGTTACTCGCATTTCCGCTGTCGGCGCTGGGCGGCGTAGAATTGGCTGGCGTTGCGTTCGCGTCGGTCGCGTCCGGCTTGACCGGCGGCGTGGAAGGCGGAATCCGCGGCGGATTCGCCGCTTGTTTCTTCGGCCAGGGCCATTGCGCCCATGCGGGAAGGGAACTCATATCTGTGCCTGTCAGGCCGGCAATTGCCCAAACGCACGGTACCGACAGTAAACCGGCGACGACGATGCCGATCAATCGCAACGCGAGATTAGCTTCCCGCTTTCGCTTTTTCTTCTTTGGCGGTTCGGCAGGTACTGCCGCATCGCCCGTTGCGGCCATATCAGGTGCGGCGGTGCCGGTGATCGCGGCGAAATCGACATGCCCGAGGTCGCCTGCGTGACCTTCATCGGCTTCGGCCACACCAACAGTTCCCTCTTCGCCTTCGGTGTGGTGAGCCGCCTCGTCACCGAAGCTGCCCCAATCGCCGCCCCAGCCGTCGTCCTGCGCGCTGGCCGGAGCCGACGGATCGTGAACCTCGCCATCTTCGACGCTAGCGGCAAACGCATCGGCATCCGCTTCGTGCGGCGCTTCGGCACTGACCGCCGCGGCAAACAGCGCGTCGGCCGAGCGTCCAGAATCCCCGGCAAACACGTCGGCGTGGCCTTCGTCCGGCGTCACCTTGTCCGCTTCCGCAATAAAATCCAACACGCCGGAATCGTTCGGACCGGCCTCGTGGAAATGCGGTTCGAACACGCTTTCGCCAACTGGCGCCGGCTCGGCGGCCGATGTGGCCGCGACTGGCGTCAACGCATCCGCAGGATCGGCCGCAGCACCGGGATGTACGACGATCAAGGCCGGCACCGACGAGAGGATCTCGCCCAACGAATACTCGACGAAGCAAGCAGGACATTGGACCACCGCGTCATGGCCGTGCCCCTCGGGAACGAGGACGGGCTTCTGACATTTGGGGCAACTGGATATGAACGCCATGGGAATCGACTCCTCTTGCGCCTGACCGCGATAAGAATCTATACAGTTTACCTTGGAACGATCAAAAACGCCACCGGCAGCGGGCCAAGCAGTAGGGTGGGACCAGATTGCGCAGCGAGCGCAGGCCCACCATCGAAGGTTATGGTGGGCCGGTGCTCGCTTGAAGCGACCTTGTCCCACCCTACGATTATAATGAAATACCCCAGATGTGGAGTAGCACTATACACTCTTGCAAAAGCAGTATCCCTCCGATTGCTGCCCGATTACACTGTACGGGAACCAACGAACATCGCGCGGTAACGATGATCAATTTCACGAAAAGGCTTTGGAATGCGGCTGCGATCGCCGGCATGAGCATCGCGATCATGGCTGCATCGCAAACAACCGTTGCATCCGTGCTGACATGGACGAATGCGACGAGCGGCCCGGCGCAGGACGGCAACGGCACTTGGGGAACCGCCAGCACGTGGTGGAACAACTCCGTTAATGTGGCCTGGCAAAGTGGCAACAGCGATACGGCTTTGTTCGGTGCGGCCGGTGGTTCTTCGACATTTACGGTCACGCTGAGCGGAACGCAGTCCGTCGGCAGCCTCACTTTCCAGTCGCAAGCCTATACGCTGGCCGGCGCGGGCGGCATACTCGCTTTGTCCGGTTCCGCGCCAGTCTTCACCGTGAATGCCGGCGGCGGGACAATCGCCGCGGTCATCGCGGGCTCGGCCGGACTGACGAAGGCCGGAGCCGGCATGCTTGCGTTTACCGCCATCAATACGTACTCCGGACCGACCACCGTCAACGGCGGCACGCTGCAATTGAACGCCGCCAACGGCGCCAACGGCGAATTGGCCTCGCCGACGATCACGGTCAACAGCGGCGGTGTACTGGCGCTGAATGCGGCGGACGTGCTCGGCTATACCGGCAGCCGCGCAGCTCTTTTCATCAATGGCGGCACCGTATCCAACATCATGGGCGGCGGCCGCATCACGCTGCAAAACACCGTGACCATGACGGGTGGCCTGCTGACGGGCACAGGAACTGGCGACTTCGGCGGAGTCTATTCATTCAATTCGGCCAACGGCGTGGCCGCTACCTCGGACTCCAATGGAAGTCCGGCTGTCATCAATGCCGGCGCCGTCAGCCCGCAGATCAGCGATCTCAGTTTTAATGTGACGCGTGGCGCCGCCAGCCCGGCCTCGGATCTCATCGTGCGTTCATCCATCGTACCGTTCAACACCGAAACTTACGGCATCGCGAAAACCGGTAACGGCATCTTGACATTGACCGGTTCCAATACTTTTACCGGCGCGACCACTATCAGCGGAGGTTCGTTGATTCTGGGCGGCGGCGGCACAACTGGTTCGCTCTTGCCGAGCGGTTCAATTTCCAACAATGGTACGCTGGTCTTCAACCGGAGCAACTCTGTCGTGGAAGGGACCGATTTCGGTATCATCGCTGGCGCCGGCGGCATCGTCCAAATCGGTGCCGGGACGCTGGTCCTCAACGCCACGAATACGTATACCGGTCCAACAGCGGTTGCGGGCGGGACGCTCTCCGCCAGCCTGCTGGCCAACCCCGGTGGCGCTAGTTCAATCGGTCGGTCGAGCGCGGACAGCTCCAATCTTGCGCTTAGCAATGGCGGCGTCTTCCAATACATTGGCGCGTCGGTCAGTATCAGCCGCGGATTCACGGTCGGCGCGGGCGGTGCAGGCATCGACATCGGGACCGGCACGCAACTCCAACTCGCGGGCACGGCAGTTCTTAACGCGACGCTTACCAAGACCGGCGCCGGCGCTCTGCGCCTGACTAACTACGGCGGCAGCTCGGTATCGGGCGGTGGAACGATCGTCGTCAACCAGGGCACGCTCGATTTCGGCTCCAATAACTTCGGCGGTTCCCCCTTCGGCTATCGCGCGCTCAACATCCAAGTCAATTCCGGCGGGAATCTCAATATCTCGGCGGCGCACGCCTTGGGCGGCGACAACGTCGATGGCGGCACGTCGTGGGGAGTGGTCAGCATCCTGGGCGGCACAATGACGCTTTCCAATGAGCAGTATATCTCCGGCGGCACCGCAAGCTCTCACGGCCGACTGGTGCTGCAAGGCGGCACCGTCAACAATGCCGGCAACGGCGAACTTCGCGCCACGTCGAATACGAGTTGGGTTTCCACGCTTGCATCCGCGCAGCCCAGTTCAATCAACGTGCCCATGACCGCGCAATACGGCCCCTACGTGTTCGACGTTGCCGACGGCCTCGCGGACGCCGATCTGCTGCTCGCTGGCAATCTCTCCAGTTCCAGCGGCTTGTACGGCATCACCAAGGTCAACTCCGGAAAGCTGGTCCTGACCGGCTCCAACAGCTACACGACCACGACGATCAGCGGCGGGACGCTGCAAGTTGACGAGGGCGGCGCAACCGGTACGCTCGGCACCGGCGCGGTCACTGACAACGCCGTTCTGGCATTTTCTCGCAGCGATAGTCCCACGGTCGGCAACGTCATCAGCGGTTCCGGTGCGATCGCCCAGCTTGGTCCCGGCACGCTCACTCTAACGGCCAGCAACAGTTTCACGGGCGGAATCACGGTAGGCGGCGGGTCGCTGATATTGGCAAATGCTGAATCGGTAACAGACGGATCGAATCTGACCATCGGCGATGCTTCGCAATTCTCGGCAGCGCCGATTGTGCCCGCGCTCGACAAGCGGTTGGAGGCAGCCGCGCCGGTTCCTGAGCCGGGAACGCTTGCGCTTTTGGCCGCCGTTGCAGTCATTTGTGTTGCGTACCGGGTTTTGCACCGATCCAAGGCCGCGGCTCGGGCGCGAAGACTTTGTTGGCCGAGGCCTGCGTGGGCGGCGGAGGCGGCGGGAGCGGAACGGATGCGCCACCGGACGCCTGCACGGCGAGCTACAGCGTAGTCTCGTCTCGCCGGCCGCGGCGAACGTTGAATCGCACGAGGTTTGTGCCGAGGCGGATCACGTCCCCATCGCTCAACGGGACCGATCCCGTTACCACCCGGCCGTTCAGCCGCGTGCCCAGCCGCGTGTGGTTGTCCTCCAGGCAATAGCTTCCGTTCGGCATGCGGCGGATCATGGCGTGTTCCGCGTCGAGGTCTTTGTTGGTCGGTCCAAGGAACGGCATCGGCACATGGTCGCCGCGGCCCAGCACGGTGAGCGGTTGGGTGAGATTCAACTGGCGTCCCGTGCGATAGCCGTTGACCACGGTGAGCCAGGCGGCGCGAAAGACGAAGTGCGCCAATCCGATCGCCGCGCCGATGCACAGCCCGAGCACGACGAAGCCCGCGGCGCGGCCGGCCGCGCCCGACTCGGTGAGTTTCAGATCGCAGATCGAGTTGAAGAGCAGCTCGCCGATCAATCCGCCCACGGCGCCGCCCGCGAGCCCGTGGCGTATCTTGCGGAGGCTGCGGTCATAGACGCCTTCGGCACATCCCACGCCCAGGCCGAAGACGGCCCAGCCGATCGCCCTCGGCAAATCGAAATAATACATCAGGCCGCCAACAACGCCTCCCGCGACGCCGCCGGCACATCCGCAAAGCAGTCCCGGCGCGGCGCGGCGGAGTAGTTGCCGCCATTGGCCGTTGGCCATGCCGCCCAGCACATTCAACCCCAAGCCGATCGCCGCTCCGATCGTGCCGGCGGTGACAGCCATGAGCAGGAAACGCAGCAACACGCCGGCGGCGCGGGAAGTCGTCGCCGAGTCAACGTTGGCGATAGAGGTTATCCATTCCGAGACGCCCCAGCCGAGGAAGGCGGCCCACGCGGAAATCATGGCACTATAGTAAACGAGGCGTTGAAGGGACATCTTCTTTGCACGCGTTTGATGACCGCGTCGCAAGCGACGCGGCGAACCGCCTATTTCATCGGGTAGACCTTGGCACGCTCGCTCTTGTATCGATAGTAAACTTCGAGCGTCAAAACCGCCAGACTTGTGCTGTAGACGCGGCCGCCCTGATGGTCCCAGTTGTTGTCCATCGGGTCCCAGCTCCCGCGGCGGCAGCCCTCGCTCGCGTCGCACTGCCGCTCGACGATCATATCGCGGATGACGTTGTTCCAGCGCTTCCACGGCTGTCCGCCGGCCTGGAACATAGCCAGCGTTCCATTGTAGAACGTGTAGTAGTCGCCCGGCCCCGAGGTGGATCCGCGCTTGTTCTTCTTCGCCTTCCGTACGTGACTGAACGACCTCTCGGCTTCGTCGGCCAGGTATTTGGCCCCGCTCGTCACCAGCGGCGCAGTCCGGCTTCTCTAGCAGGAATTGATGCAGGAGCATCCCGATCGCCGTCGGTGCGTCGCTGGGCAAATTGTAATGCGGCTGATAGAACGTGCGGCCCGAAGTGTGGTCCTCGCAACGCTGGAAGAACGCCAGCATCCGTGCCTCGCAATCATCGCTGACGGCCACGACCTTTGCCTGCCGGGCAGCATTCAGCGCCAATACCTGCCAGCCGGACACGGAAACGTCGCTCGGCGCGGCCCGATCGTCCGAGTAGCGCCAGCCGCCGTCGTCGTGCTGGGAGTAATGGATGAACTGCACCGCCTTTTGCGCCGCCTGGCAATAGCGGTCATCTGGCTGGCAGCCCAGTGAAACGGCCATCTCGCAGGCGTCGGCCAGCGCGAAGGCGGCGATGCCGTCTCGTACAGGTTGCAGAAGCCGAGGTTATGCTCCGCATCGAAGAACGCCCCGTCGGGCCGCTGG
This sequence comes from uncultured Planctomycetia bacterium, assembly GCA_963707295.1. Lineage (GTDB taxonomy): Bacteria > Planctomycetota > Planctomycetia > Pirellulales > Thermoguttaceae > JANXQG01. Next base: position 202,148 of record CAVPPL010000011.1, on the reverse strand, counting down.
TGGGCCAGCAGCCAATCGAGCGCATGGCGGACGCAGCCGGAGTACTCGGCCGCGTTGAAGTCGTAGTGGCCGCCGGCCTGAAAGGCGAGCACGGCCAGGCCCGTCAAGGCGAGGCGATGCTCGCTGCCGGCCTCGGAGCAGACGTCGCCCGGCTTGCAGCGCCCCTCGGGCCGGGCGCGGAGAGAATCGGGCCCCCAGTGGCCGTCGGCCGACTGGTGCCGGGCGAGCCAATCCAGCCCGCAGCGGACCGCGGCCTCCGACTCGACGGTGCCGCCGTAGGCCCCGATCCACTCTTGCCGCTGCGGGTTCTGCCGTACCGCGGCGACCGGCTCGTGGAGCGGATCAAAGAGAAAGCGGTCGTTGCCCGCATTGCCGGCGTAGAGCGATTCCTTGCCCGGCGAACGGCGGTCCAACACAAAAACGATGCAAAGCGCCAGGAGCAGCAGCAAAGCGATGCTCGCGTCGGTCAGGCGTTGCACGCGGCGGCGATGGCTGTCGGCCTCTGCCGTGTGCTGGTTGGGAGGAGGCGGAGGCGGGTTAGGAAGAGGAATTGCCATCGGCTTGGGTCACGAGACCGGTTGAACGACTTCTATCTTACCGCATCTGTTCATCCTGCACGAGAATTGAAAGCTGAGTTTTCATCGTACATTTCAATGTTATAATGAGATTTCGCACGCTCCACGATTCTACGATCATAGCCTGACATGTATCCTACCACCCGCCTCCGTCGCCTGCGCTATAACCCTGCCGTGCGGCAGCTTGTGCAATCGACGCGCCTCTCGCCCGCCAAACTGCTGATGCCGCTGTTCGTCCGGCCGGGCAGCGGCGTGCGGAAGGAAATCGCCTCGATGCCAGGCAATTATCAGGTGTCGCCCGACGTGCTCGTTGACGAAGTCCGCGCGATCCGCGATATGGGCCTCGGCGGCGTGATCCTGTTCGGCATCCCGGAGGAGAAGGACGCTGTCGGCAGCGACTCGACCAGTCCCGAGGGCATCGTCGCCCGCACGGTGGAAATGGCCAAACGGGCCGTGCCGGATGTGCTTGTGGCGACCGACGTATGCCTCTGCGAGTACACCGATCACGGCCATTGCGGGCCGCTGCGGGAAGTCGGCGGGCGGGTGGATGTCGATAACGATGCCACGCTTGAAATCCTCGCACGGCAGGCGGTTATCCACGCCCGCGCCGGGGCCGACCTGGTGGCCCCCAGCGGCATGATGGACGGCATGGTCGGCGCGATCCGCCAAGGACTGGACGCGGCCGGCTTTTCCCAACTGCCGATCATGAGCTACGCCGCTAAGTATGCCAGCGCGTTTTACGGCCCCTTCCGCGACGCAGCCGAAAGCGCGCCGAAGCTGGGCGACCGCCGCAGTTATCAGATGGATGCGGCCAGCTCACCGGGACAGGCAATACGGGAAATTGAGTTGGACCTGGCCGAAGGGGCCGACATGATCATGGTCAAGCCGGCCCTGCCATATCTGGACATCATTCGCCTTGCGGCAGACCGGTTCCCCGGCGTGCCGCTGGCGGCCTACAACGTTTCCGGCGAGTTCAGCATGGTCAAGGCGGCCGCCGCACAAGGTTGGATCGACGAACGGGCGGTCGTCCTGGAAACGCTGACCGCGATCCACCGCGCCGGCGCGGAGATCATTTTGACGTATTGGGCGAAAGACGCGGCGCGGTGGCTCAGCTAGTGCAGTGTCTCACGCTGATGGTGCTTTATGGGTGGCACGCTCTGAGCCTCCGGCGAAGGGCGTGTTACGGCAATCACGCCCTTCGCTTGAAGCTCAGGACGTGCCACCCTACGCCGTTAACCCTTTTTCGTGTTCTTCTGTTAGTCGTTGCGCGGTTTTGACTTGCAATACCGTAGCCCTGCGGATTACGGGAGAGCCCGCGGCGTCTTCTTGTTTCTTTCGCGGATAGTCACGACTGGTTTTATTTTTCCTTATGTACGGATCGATGATGGCGAGGTCCAGCAGATCCTTCAGCTTTTCGCCTGGACCAGGAAAGCCTTTGTATTCCCTCATCGGCCTGCGGTAGGCTCGCCATACTCCTGCAAAGCTGATACGCTGTGGTGCAATTCCTTGTTCCACGAGATGGTGGTGCGAATGCAGGCCCATCGCCCACATTCCCAACAACGTCCAGTGCAACTCGACCATCGCGTTGTCCGGATTCTGGCTGCGGAGCTTGCGACGATCGAAGGTCTGCTTGCAATGGCGATAGAAAACCTCGATGCCCCAACGCCGGCCGTAGACTTCCGCGGCCTGCGCATCCGACAATTCGCGCGGATCGAGGATGCTCGTCACCAAATACACCGGATGCTTGCCTCCGTCCACCACGATCAGTCGTAGCACCAGTGGCGGCAAATGCTTTTTTGCTGCCCGGTTGGGCCACAAGTATACCCGTCCGTCGCGCTCGCGGGCGTAGCCCAATTTCTTGAGCAAGGTCACATTGCTGCCCACACGCACCAGAAATTGATGGCCTGCGTCGAGAATCGCTTTCCAGAACTCGTACCCCACAAAACCCGCATCGGCGGTCAGCAAGGATCCCGCAGGTATCGTCGGCAGCATCTCCTGCACATGGGCGCGTTCGCTGCTGTCGGAAGGACCGGTACGCCAATCCCAGGGCAGTCCCGATCCGACGTGCCAAAGAACGGTCATCCAAATCCGCGGAATATTGGCTTTGCGCTGGTTGGCTTCCTGCTTGCTCCGCCGACGCTTCGACCGGCGGCGACGCTTCTTCTGCGCCTCGCGTGAAAGCTTTGACTTGGGGGAATAACGTTCTTCGTTCTTGCGGGTCCGGGGCACGTCCGCGCGGCTGCCGTCCGCGGCAAAGACGATCCAACCCGCGACCTTCCAGACACGCGACAGCTTTTCCCGCATCCGCTGCCGAAAGGCGGGCGCCAACAGTGCCCGCAAGGGCTCGGTCCATTTCCCCAGCAGCTTGATGAATGCCTGGTAACTTCCCGCGGGCTGCGCTTGATCGCCGAAGCAATCCATGATAATCTTGCGGGCAGTCGAGAACCGTTCGACGAGCGTTATTTCGTCCGACCAAGCCCACAACAGCGCCGCACAAACCAAGCACTGCGGCGTCCAAGTACAGTCGCCCCGCAAGGCAATTCCATTGAAGGTGACGCCCTTCAAAAGCCATTGCAGTACGTCGCGCAAGTCGTGTGCGTGTGCCCATAACAAACTTTTCCGTCCATGGTCTTGATGCGCCATCGCCAATTCCTTTGGGGGTGCGAGTTGTGGTAAACTACGCAAATCCCAAAAAATGGCTAACGCATCAAGACCAATTTATCATCTCTATCAAAAAGGGTTAACGGCGTAGCGTGCCACCCCGATGTCTCATCCAAGGAAAGCACACAATGTCCGCCGCCGAAGAAGTCGCCATCACCCCCGGCATGCAGGCCCATATCGACCGCAACAACAAGTACTTGGCCGACCGAACTCGCTACATCCGCGAGGTCGTGAAGAAGTGGAAGTTCGACACCATCGCCGTGCATGGGCTTTACACCGTCCGCGACGCCATCGAGGATTACCAGGGAGCGATCATTGAGCCGATCTTCATGAGCACGGCCCAGGCGTACCGCGACTTCGACGAAATGGCCGCCGCGCTTCTTACAAAATCCCCACCTGGGCCTATTCGCGGATCGCCAATCCCTCGACGTATTACTATGAATGGACGCTCGCACTCCTGGAAGGCTACGGCTTCGACGGCGAGACGTTGTGTTGCTCGACTTCGTCGGGCATGTCGGCCATCATGACCGCGGTGCAGCCGTTCCTGCGGGCAAGAAAGCATGCCGGCGAGCCGCGGAACTTCGTCGCCACGGCGCAGTGCTACGGCGGCACGTTCCAGCAGTTCTCGGTCCGCTTCATGCAGGAGCAAAACATCGAGTGCCGCTGGGTGCTGGACGCCACCGACATCAACCAATGGGCGGAAAAGATCGATGCCAACACCCGCTTTCTCTACGGCGAACTGCCGAGCAATCCACAGCAGGGCTTCTTCGATATCCGCGCGGTGGCCGATCTGGCACATAGCCACAGCCTGCCGCTGATCTGCGATTCGACCGTCGCCACGCCCGCGCTTTTGCGGCCGATCTGCCACGGGGCCGACATCGTCGTTCAATCGGCCACCAAAACACTCACCAGCAGTGGCTTCGGGGTTTGCGGAGCAGTCATCGCCCGAAAGAACCTTGTCACGAACATCGACGACGACCAGCTCAAGAGCGATTTCTCGCTCTGCATCAAGTACCTGCAGAACCGCGACTTCGGCCCGAACCTGCACCCCTTGCAAGCGATTATGACGCTCAACGACATGCGTACCTTGCGCTCGAAGATCGACCTCATGAGCCGCAACACGATGCAGGTTGCCGAGTTCCTCAAGGGGCATCCGCGGATCGAAAGCGTCCAGTATTTGGGACTGCCCGAACATCCGCTGCACGAACTGGCCAGCAAGTACATGTGGCTGGTGGACGCCGAGCACGACGCGCAATATGGCCGGCCGGTGAATCGCTACGGGCATCTGTTATCTTTCTGCGTCCGCGGGGGTGTGGAGAAGGCCCGCACGTTCTTCGACGCCTTGCAGCGGATCTGGCGGGCGACCGACCTGGGCCGCATCAAGAGCGTGGCCACGATCCCCACGATCTCGACGCATCAGCAGCAGGGCGAAATGGGGCGGGAACTGGCCCACATTCCGCCCAACATGGTGCGGCTCTGCGTCGGCGGGGAGCACCCGGCGGATGTGATTGCCGATTTGGATCAGGCACTGAGGAAATAACATGAATACCTATCGCATCGCTCTCTATCCAGGTGACGGCATTGGGCCGGAAGTTCTAGACGCCGCAATCGAAGTCGTTGAGGCCGCGAGGCGCGCGGTCGGCGGCTTTGAACTTCGATATGAGGCGCTTTGACTGGGGCATGGCCTACTACGACCGGCACGGGCAGGTCGTGCCGGACGATTTCCTGACGACGCTTCGCGGCTTCGACGCGATTTTCCTGGGGGCGCTCGGCTGGCCGGCGCGGGTGCCGGACGGCGTGGCGCTCGTGCCGCTCATCAAGTTGCGGCAGGCGTTCGATCTTTACGCAAACATCCGTCCGGCCCAGAGCTTTCCCGGTGTGCAAGGTCCGCTGCGCGACGAACGGCCGATCGACCTCGTCGTCGTGCGGGAAAACTCCGAAGGCGAGTATGTCGATAACGGCGGCATGCTTGCGTCGGGCACTCCCAGCGAGGTGGCCGTGCAAACGGCCGTCCACAGTCGCCGCGGCATCGAACGGATCATGCGTTTTGCCTTTCATTTGGCCGGCACGCGACGCAAGCGGTTGGCCATGATCACGAAATCCAACGCCCAGCGTCATGCCTACGGCCTTTGGGACCGCGTCCTTGTCGAGTTGTCGCCGCAGTTTCCCGACATCGCTACCGAGCGGATTCACATCGATGCCGCAACGCTGCACCTCGTTCGCCGCCCGCATACGTTCGACGTGGTCGTCGGCTCGAATCTCTTTGGCGACATTCTCAGCGACTTGACGGGCGGTATCACCGGCAGCCTGGGGTTGAATCCGTCGGCCAATCTCGATCCCGAGCGGCGCTTTCCGTCGCTCTTCGAGCCGGTGCATGGCTCCGCGCCGGACATCGCCGGGCAAGGCATCGCCAACCCGGCCGGCGCGATCTTGAGCGCGGCCATGATGCTCCAGTGGCTCAAGCAGGACCAAGCCGCCGCAGCGATCCGCCGGGCGGTGGAGCAGGCGCTTGCCGACGGCAACCTGACGCGCGACCTGGGCGGCAAGCTGACGACGGCCGAGTTGACGGCGGCGATCATAAAGCGAGTTTAAGTTCCACGTGCAGCCGGCTCCGTACGCGAAGACCGGCTAAAGCCGGGACTCCAGCGCTAACCCTGCTCTTCTTTGTCAAACGCGGCGTCGAAGGCTCGGCGGCTCGGCTCGAAGTCGACCTTGCGAACGAACTCGCAGGCCTCCTTCGCACCGTGGTCGCGGTCCATGCCGCATGTCTTCCCATTCGACCGACAGCGGGCCTTGGTAGCCGATCTGGTTCAAGGCGCGGATGATCTCCTCGAAATTCACGCCGCCGCGGCCCAGCGAGCGGAAGTCCCAGCCGCGGCGCGGATCGCCGAAGTTCAGATGGCTGGCCAGGATGCCGGTCCGGCCGTTGAGCGTGACGATGGCGTCCTTCATGTGGACGTGGTAGATGCGGTCGGGGAACGCGCGGATGAACTCGACCGGATCGACGCCCTGCCAGATCAAGTGGCTGGGATCGAAGTTGAAGCCGAACTCCTCGCGATGGTCCAGCGCCTCCAGCGCCCGCTCGGCCGTGTAGATGTCGAAGGCGATCTCCGTGGGATGGACCTCCAGGGCGAACTTCACGCCGCACTCGCCGAAGACGTCGAGGATCGGGTTCCACCGCTCGGCCAGCAGCTTGAAGCCGTCGTCGATCATCTCGGGCGAGACGGGCGGGAACGAATAGAGCAGCTGCCAGATGCTCGAGCCGGTGAAGCCGTTGACCACGCCGACGCCGAGCTTCTGCGCGGCGCGGGCGGTGTTCTTCATCTCCTCGGCGGCGCGGGCGTTGACGCCGGCCGGCTTGCCGTCGCCCCACACGTGACGGCGGCAGGATCGCCTTGTGCCGCGCGTCGATCATGTCCAGCACGGCCTGGCCGACGAGGTGATTGCTGATGGCGAAACGTTGCAGTCCGTTCCGCTCCAGCATCTCGCGGCGGCGGCGCAGTAGTCGGTCTCGGCCAGGGCCTTATCGACCTCGAAATGGTCGCCCCAGCAGGCCAGCTCCAGGCCGTCGTAGCCGAAGCTCTTGCACGTTCTTGGCCAAGCTCTTCCAGCGGCAGATCGGCCCATTGGCCGGTAAACATCGTGACGGGACGCGACATGGAACGGCTCCTTGCAGTATGGCGGTTGGACAACGGGAACACCCAGGAGTCTTATTTTGACGAATCGGGCCGGGGATGCAATTGGGGGGTGGGAGTATGGGGTGCGGGGGTTTTTTCTTTTTCCAAATCATCGCGAATTCGCCTTGATTTCTGGGTTTTGCGAGACAGGAACGAGACACCCATAACCGCCCGCGTGTCAAGGCCCCGATTTTCGCGATAGGCCAAAAAAGCAGAACAGAGAAAGGCTAGCCGGGGTCCAGGGGCGGCAATGAGCGCCCTGGTCGGCCGATGGATCGGCCGAAATGTCCGCGGCAGGATGCCGGTTCGATGTTCGTTCGTGTGCGTTGCGCATATCGTAGTCACCCATTCGTGCCGTTCGGCCGCGAGACCGCCGCACATTATTCTGTTCACCGGCAAGAGCACCCAATCAGGATCTCGGCACAGGCGCAAGGCCTCGCCAGTCTCAATCGCGGGTCGCTTCGCCGATTTTGCGTGCGCAAGCGCAACTCCTCTTGTTTGCCTCAAGCCGGCGCCGCCGAGGGAACGTTTTCCCTCTGCCAGCGGCGCAGCCGTTTCCAACATATCTCCGCCAGTTTGCGCGCCGTCGCCACGCGCGCATCTTCGCGCTGGCGCGTTTCCGTACGCGCGTGTAAAAGTTCTTCAAGGCAACATCCTCCTGGACGACCTTCATTGCCGCTTCCACGAGGATCCATCGCAACCAGGACGAGCCCTGACGGGTGATCGATCCGCGATAGCAGTGGCCGCCCGACTGGTTGACGCGCCCGTCAGGCCGGTGTAAGCTCCGACCTGCTTGGCATTGTGGAATTGATCTACCTCGCCCAGTTCGGCCACGATCAAGAGCGCCGAGTAGAGGCCGATGCCGTGGATGTCCGTCAACGTCTCCACCTGCGGGAATGCTTCACGCAACGCGAGCATGTGTTCGTCGAGGATCGCCAATTGCTTCTCGTAGTGCTGCAATCGCAGCACCAGCTCGTCGCGCACCAGATTCTCGATGGGGCCGAAGTCCTGTTTGCCGAACCACGCCAAGCAGCGTTTGCCGAGCGTGCGGTAGGGCGTCTGCCGATTCTGCCGCGCGAACAGGTCGCGGAGCTTGATCTTCGCCTTCACTTGCTCGCGGACGAGTCGTGCTCGTGCGCGTGTCAGGTTGCGTAATTGCTGGTAGGGCTCTGGCGGAATGTAGGCCAACGGGACTTGGTTGATCCGCAGCAGATTGGCCAGCAGCATCGCGTCAAGCTTGTCCGTCTTGCTGCGGCGCTGTATCATGGTGCGCAGGCGGAGTGGATGTGCCAGGACGACGACGCCGTACGGGCGAAGCAGGTCGTAGAGCCAACGGTACGTGCCCGTGGCTTCGATCACTGCGCGGAACGCCCCGAGCTTTTCGACGAACTGCCGAATGGCTTCCGTGTCTTCACAGCGGATGGTGGTCGCGTTCATGGCTTCGCCCGCGTCGTTCACGCCGGCGATGACAACGGTAAGACGATGAAGGTCGATACCGAGATACCACATATAGGTCTCCTTGTTCGGTGGACTAGGAATGAGTTGCGAACCTCAATCTCTAGTCTACCGGCAAGGGGCCTTGACTCGCCGGGCGGTTATAGTATCAGGATTACGTCTTGTGGTTGTTTGTTTTTCAGTTGGCGAAGCAAACGGAGGGGAACAGCGGGGGACAGGCAGGAACCAGGAAATACACGAAGGACACGAAAGCCGGAGGAAGCCACAGACAAAACACGGCTTGAGCGCGGACGGAAATCCGTGTTTGATCCGTGTTCAATCCGTGGCTGAATTGCTTCTTTCTCATCCTCCAGGATCATGTTCGGCCTTGTTGACAGAAAGATGGGCGACAGGGGAAATGCGGTAGTCGGCGCCTCTCCGAACTACGTTTTCCATCACATTTGTGTCCGTGGCGCTCGCGTCATTGGCGGTTCTATTATCCGTGTTCAATCGGTGGCCGGGTGGCCCTGGGCGGTTGCCCGCCCAGGGCTCCCACAGATCCGTACATGGACGCATTAGACCATACGGCTCCTCGGGGCATGGTTTCGCTGCTTGACGCAGGAGTGGACGATTTTCGGCGGCGGGAGGCTATAACGCTTCAGCAGCCGTTTAAATCGGTCCCAGTTCATGTCGCGTTGCCGGTTGCGGCGGTCAAGCCACATCCGCCAAGCTCGTTGAACCGCATTCAGGAACGCCTCCAACATTCGCATGTTGTTGGTGATCCCATAGTAAGCGTAATGTCCGCGAACCTTTTGACTCAGTATTGCATGCTGCTCGCAGACCGGTCGGTGCCGGTTGTTCCGACACCATTGGGCAATGCTCCGCACCGCCCGGCTCAGACGCTTCGAGGCCGTTTGCCGCATTACCGCCCAACCGCCCCGAACCGTGCGACCCCAGTAATGGGTGAAACCCAAGAGGTCAAACGTTCCTGGTCGAGTGGTCCGGTCGTTCCCGACACCTGTCGCCTTGCGGGGCGGTCGGCGAAAGGGAATCAGCCGGGTCTTGTCAGGATGCAGCGTCAGGCCGTACTTGCCAAAGCGTTTGGGCAGCACCTCCATCACTCGCTTTGCATCTTCCTCGTGAGTAAACAAGATCACGAAGTCGTCCGCGTAGCGGATGAGGTGGGCCTTGCCCCGGAGTCGCGTTTGCACCTCCTGCCGAAACCACATGTCCAGCACGTAGTGCAGAAACACGTTGGCCAGCAGTGGCGAGATCACGCCTCCTTGCGGGCTTCCGGCGTCCGGGTAACTGATGTTGCCCGCTTCCATTACGCCCGCCTTGAGCCATTTGCCGATCAGGCGTGTCAGCACGCCGTCACGCACCCTGAGTTGGATAAACTGCCGCAGATGGGCGTGGTCCAAAGTATCGAAGAACTTTCGGATGTCCACCTCCAGGACCCAGCCCACGCTGGTGTTCATCGTCTGCTTCCAGAGGTCTTCCAGGGCTGCGTGTGCCGACCGCTGCGGCCGGAATCCGTACGAGCCGGGATCGAAGTCCTGCTCGTAGATCGGTTCCAGCAGCATGACGACCGCACGCTGGAGAACTTTGTCCTCCAACGTCGGTATTCCGATGGGGCGGGTTTCGGTAGTCGATCCCGCCTTGGGAATATGCACGCGCCGCACCGGCGGTGCCCGGTACGTGCCGGACTTGGCCCGGTCGAGAAGCGATTGGAGGTTGGCCTCCAGGTCTTTCGCGTAATCGTGCCAGGTCTGTCCGTCCACGCCCGGTGCTCCGTCTTTGCGGGTCCGGTAGAAGGCCGCTTTCAACCAGTCGATATCCATCAGGTAGGCCAGCGAAGTGAAGGCCATCTGCGGCGATCGTCTCGCCAACTCGGCTATCCGTTGCTGTTTCGTTAATACGTACATCGAATCTCCAAGTATCCGTCGTATGTCCCAACAACGATTCCATGCTCCCGATGCCTCGCTTCCCTCCACAGGGTCCGCACGGGCGTTTGTTCCCCTGCTTCAACGGTACTATCAAGGCACTGCGACTTCCTGCCGTCCTTCCCGCCGCGCTTCGTTTCCTTCGCACGGCCGGTACCACGGGATCACGCATGTTTCGCTCCCGCCGCCGCTGCGTGCGACCGCGTCGGGCCTGGGGTTGTTCACCCGGTCGCCCCGTCCGGGAATGCTTCCGTGGAGACACCAGGATCTCCCAAGTTTCTGGGGAGCCTCAATTCCCGTTTGCACATGTTCTCCGACCCCGGACGGTCAACGGTTCCTGACCAATTCGCGGAACCGTCGCGTGGCCCCCGCTATTGAAACGACGGAAGCACCGACGACAACCACCTTTCGAGGCTCAATAGCATGGCTTTCGGGCTCGCCGCCTACGCATCACGCCTTGGTTTCCCGCAACGTGCAAGGCTGGCTTCCAGGTGCTGGTCAAGCTCTCCCGGACGGGCTTTCACCCGCAAGGCTCCTACAGAAGGTTTCTAACTTCACTTCATGTGTGCTGTCCTCCTTCTCCAGTCTTCTTGGCACAATTCGATCCGTGGCTCTTTTGTCTCTCATCCCTCATCTCGTCTCTTCCGCTCACCGCTCACTTCCCACTTCCCACTTCCCACTTCTCACTTCTCCATGTTTGTAAACATCTGTCTCTATATATTATCCGAATGCCGCGCTATGCGAAAATCGAAGAAATCTTTTCGGAATTTCCCCAAGTCGTTGCCGGATAACGAGTTAAAGAATTTTCCGTGTCATATGTGACATAGCACCATTCGGCCATGTTTTTATCCGGCTGCCGCGGGCGGCGAGCCTGTAGGGTAATGTCGAGTCCTACGAAGACCCACCATGAACTGGCGCGAATTGGCGGGCGCGCTGCGCTACGACCGGCACAACGAAGTAAACCGCGGATTTCGCTGAAGGGCGCGGATATGTCGAAGCAACCGCCAAAGCTTTCACCGCACGATGTTATCCGCGAAAACCCGCTTTATCCGCGGTTCATTGCTTCAGGCCACCGAGCCGTTTCTGCGATCTTGGTCGCGGGCCGAGGGCGGGTGACGGGAATTTCGAGGCTTTAACCGAAAATCAACCGGCCGGGCGCTTGACAGGATTTTTTAGGATCGCTACGTTAGGGGGCAGACACCCCCAGAGAATGAGGCTGGGCGTGTAGATCGCGTCGTCGTCACCGCCGAAGGCGACGTCCTCGGCGGCGAAGGCCGCGACAACCTGCTGCTCGGAAAGGACCTGAGCGAAGGGCAAGCCCGGAGCTTGCAGAAACGGGGCAAGACAGGACTGAAAACCGCTCGCCTTGCTGACAGTCGATGCATAAGATGAAAACATGATAGAGGCCCTCCTTGAATCCAAGCGACGGATCGCCGACAAGGAAGGCCTCTTAACAGAATTGTACGCAACGCGGAACAAGGAGGGCCTCAGCCACCTTGCCCGTTCTCATCCGATCCGGCTCGACCGGTGAGATTCAAGAGAATTATAAGGTCGTGACAACGTAAAGTGTACGGAACAGCATCGATTTGACCCTCCAAATAGCGTACAGTGACAGCACGCAGCGCGAAATCCAAGCCGCGACACATGGTACGCACCGACCAGCCGCCGACAGAGCCATTCCGGTCTGACCGCGATGCCCCCTCCGCTCCGATGCCCCCGATGCCTCCGACCCCGATGCCCCCCTTCAGGAATTCTGCCTTGCTATGATTCCCCGCGAGATTCTCAAGAACATTCGGCAGATCGAGCTGCGCACGAACCGCCTCGTGAGCGCAACGCTCGCGGGGGCAGGTCTGTCGGTGATGCACGTCGTCAGTATCTGCCTGGCATGTTTGTGTGCAACGTCAGCGGCGGGCGAAGATTATACAAAATGGATGTCAGGCTCAGGCGACTGGACCGACGCAACTCACTGGTCGGCGGGTTTGCCTGATCCCTACAAGCACGTCGAAATTCATGGTGTCAGCGTGGTGCATGTGCCGCCCGGCGCATACCCAATTGCGAACCTGCAAATCGGCAAGGATTGCGGCGATCATTCCCGAGTGGAAATCAATGGCGGGAAAGTCGTCCTCCTGCAAGAGCCAATGGACCTGGGGAGTGAAACGGGAAGCGAAGGCGAACTCATCCTGAAGGATGGCGCGCTCCATAATTGCGTGGACACTTATGTCGGCGGCGGCATGGGTGTGCCGGGCCGGGCCACGCGAGGCTCATTGATCATCAGAGGAGGCAGTTATCTGGGACGCACGCTGATCCTTGGCACGGGTTGGGGGCGCGCAATCGTTTCTCGGGATTGAAGGGTCGGCCCCTTCTGCCATTCACGTCCTGCAATATTTCTACGTCACGGCGCACGCGGACTCGGACGGTGCCCCTGGTGTGGCAACGCTTTCCTTCACGCTGGATGAACATGGCGTCACACCGATCACGATCCAATCCACCCACGACGGTTTGAGGATAATCAAGGACGCGAGGAGTCATTGTCGACTGCAACTGGCGCTCAAAACTATTCCACCGCGTGAAGACATCACGCTGGTTTCAACTCATGTGCCCATCATCGGCACGTTTGATGACTTGCCGGAAGGTGGCGAGGTCAGTGCGGAATACGAGAAAAGAATCTACCGCTGGCAAATCACCTACCAAGGCGGAACGAGCGGGCACGATCTGGTGTTGAAGAACAAATGCGAATACGACCTTGGCGCACCGGTTACGCATGTGCGTCCGCTGCCGGAAATCCCGAAGCCGCTTTGGGCTGACTATCCACTCTACGCTCCGTTTTCGCCTGGAAATGCCGCGTCCGCTTTCGCTGGGGCCGAGGGATTTGGCGCGTTCACACCGGGCGGACGTGGCGGCAAAGTCATCGAGGTAACGAATCTGAATGACGATGGCCCCGGCAGCCTGCGGGCGGCCGTTAACGCAAGTGGCCCGCGCACCATCGTGTTCAAGGTCGGCGGTGTCATCGCGCTGAACTCGACTCTGCGCTTGGAAAAACCATATGTTACGATTGACGGACAGGATGCGCCTTCACCGGGAATCATGTTGCGTAATTTCGGGATAGAAGTAAGAACGCACGATGTTGTTCTCCGTTATTTTCGGGTGCGCGTTGGCGACGCCCACGTTCATTTGGATGATCCCAAAGCCCGAGAAATCTATTACAATGGCGCCGGCGAACACGCACTCTACTTCATTGAAGGCGCCAAGAACTGCATCGCCGATCATCTCTCGTTGAGCTGGTCCACGACAAAAGTCACCACGATTTCTAAAATGGCCGACTTGATCACGGTGCAATGGTGCATTTTGAGTGAAGGTCTGAACTTCGCCGACCACGGCCTTGGGCTGGCGCCGGACAAGGCCGGTTGACCATTCACCACAATCTGCTCGCGCACAACCAAAGCCGGAATCCGCGTTTTGGAACGCTGGTGAATTGCGACTTCCGCAACAACGTCATTTACGACTGGGGCGACACGGCGGGCTGCGGCGAATTCGATCGGGTCAACTACGTCGGTAATTATCTCAAGCCCGGCCCATCCACACGAAAGGCGATGCGCCTCTTCCATGACGGCGTTGACGTCATCATGCCGCACACACTTTATCTGGCCGATAACATCCTCGATGGAAACGCCGCAGTGAACCGCGACAACTGGCTCGGCGTCGGTTACGACCGCGCAACGTATCAGGCGCCGGAGCCATTCACAGCTCCGTCGGTTAAGACCGAGTCGGCATTCAACGCCTATGAAAGCGTGTTAAGAGACGCCGGAGCGACACTTCCAAAACGGGATACGGTTGATGAGCGTATCGTGAATGAAACACGCACCGGAACAGGCCACATCATCAAATGGATTAAAGACGCCGACGGCTGGCCGGATTTCCCTTCTTCACCATGATTCCCCGCGAGATTCTCAAAACAATCCGGCCGATCAAGCTGCGCACGAACCGCCTCGTGACCGCAACGCTCGCGGGCTTTTCATTTCAGCCGTCGCCGTCCGGCAACCAGGGTCAGGCTTGAATGGCACTGTTCATGCGGTTTTCTCCCCGTCCTCCGGAGGGACGTGGATTCCCACGCCGGGCGTGATCTACGGCACTTCGGCCTCTTATACGTCCAGCAACTTGGTCGCGTTAGGTGCTGATCTTCGCCCGCCAGACCCAGGGGCTCTACCGCCAGGCCGCCGTGCCGCCTTGCTGGGCGACTTCGATCTGGCCGAGCAACTGCCGGCAGAGAAGATGCTGCGGATCGAGGACGAGCGCCTGCTGGAGCGAGGCGGCCGCCGCCTGCGATTGCCCGCTGCGAAATTGTGCCTGGGCCAGACAATAGAGCATTTCGGGCGATGCGCGGTCACGCTTCAATGCCGCCGTAAGCGAGGCCGCGGCGTCATCGTAGCGCTGCAAGGCCATGTAATCCAATCCCGTTAGATAGAGCACCTGCTGCGGCTCTTCGCCGGGCGAGTAGGTCTCGGCCAGCGACTGCATGCTTTCCAATGCGCGCTGCGGCTGGCCGAGGCTGCGATATACGGCGGCGGTTTCGCCCATCGTCTGCCGGTCGGTCGGATCGTAACCGGCGGCGCGATGCAGATCGTTCAAGGCATGAACATAGGCGGCGCGGGCCTGATCGGCGCGGCCGGCGGCGAGAAGCTGGTCGCCGCGCCCGCGATAGATTCGGCCGCGAACGCGCCATGCCCCGGCCATTTTTATGTTATGATCGAGCACTTGGTCGACAATCCGCGCGGCGTCGTCCAGGCGGCCAATTTCGAGATACATCTCTGCCAGGCGGACATGGAGATCGCATTCCGAGCTGAGGCGGCAGCTTTCTTCAAGTTGGGCGATGGCCTCCTGCCGGGCATTGCGCAACCAGAGGGCTTCGGCATAGTAACGGCGGGCGTCGCAATCCGTGGGACAGACCTTGACGGCCTCCGCCAGCCGCTCCTCGGCCTTCTCCGGCTGCTTCTGCTCCATGAGTTCGTTGCCCTCGCCGGAGAGCTTGCGCGATGCCGCCAACGATGCGGGCACCGGATCGCGGAGGCGCGCCCATTGGCAGCCGACGGTCGGCCCAAGACAGGCGGCGAACAGGATGATGAGGGCGGTTCGGCGCATATTGATCCACAAAAATCCCGCCGGAGGGTAACAAATTGCCTGGCGGACCGCCACGGCACTTTTTAGACGATTCCCCTCTCGCCCGATGGCTGATACGATAGCCGTATGGCGGCCAAGTTCGACAATCTGGGCATTTCCTTCCAGTATCCGGAAAACTGGGAACTGGATGAGGAGGAAATCCGCGCCGGCCAAAGCGCCGTGACGGTATACAGCCCTGGCGGGGCGTTCTGGTCGGTCGCATTGCACACGGCGTCAGTCGCCGGGCCGGCGGAAATTGCCCAGGCCGCCCTGGATATCATGTGCAATGAGTACGACGAGCTTGACGCGGAACCGGTCAGCGAGACGATTGCGGGGCACGATCTGACGGGTTTCGACCTGAACTTCTTCTGCCTGGACCTGACGAACACGGCATGTATTCGCACTTTGCGCGTGAATGGCACGACCTACACCATCTTTTTCCAGGCCGAAGACCGGGAATACAGCGAGATTAGCCCGGTTTTCGCGGCGATGACTTTGACGCTTTTGCAAAGCGTCGGAAAATAGGAATTGTGGCCGGCGGAAGTAGGGGCAATTCCCGGTCTTTGTAAGAATTGCAAAACAAACTGCAAAACGCCGGGAGTTTAGTCGGTGACGGATAATTGATCTAACCTATTATGTTAATGGTACTTATGGCCGTATATCAGAGCACGAACGCCTCCTCCCGAACGAATGGCACAATAAGTGCTCCTCTGGAAGACATACAAACTACAGAATCAAGTCCGTGAATCTTAGGTAAAGTCGCTGATTCGGCGTCAAAGGCCCCGTACCGGGGTAGAACCGCTTTTCATGGACACAAGGGCCCCGGTGGCTGCTCGATGGAGCCACCGGGGCCTCTGTCTTTTTGGAGAATCCAATCGCTTAGGCTCCAGCCCTCAAAGGCTTTGCAAATTGCAAAGTCGGTGCGAGCGGACGAAAACTTGCGAAATTGCGGCCTCGGGCACCTTGTCATTTGCGATTTTACATCGTACCCTAGATTGATCGGAACTGCGTATATCCTACCGGCGGCTGGAAAGGGCATGAATTCCCTCCCCCGATCGCACTGCCAAGCGTCACTTCGGGCCGCATAAAGTAGAATATTCCGAGCGACTGTGCAATCCGCTTTTCGCCATCTTCTGGAGCGTTACGGGACCCGAATTTGAATCCATACTAAAGGTATTGTTTTATGGCACGTTTCTTCTTTTCGTTTATCGTTGCCTTGGCAACCGCGGCGGCCTTCGCTGCCGCGACTTCGTCCGTTTCGGCCCAGCCGGCCGTTTCTACTTCCAGCGCTGCCGCCGCGGCGCCGCCCAAAGAACCGGATATTCCCGAGTTGCGAGAGGGAATGAATCTGCTCCAGCAGGGTAAAGTCGCCGACGCGGTTAAAAAGTTCCATGAAGCGTACATGAAGAACCCTAAGCTCCCAAACGAATACGTGATGCTCTATCGAATTTTCGCGCAAACGAACCAGGGCAATGCGGCGAAGCAGTCGTTGGACAGGGCCGCTTTTGAATATCCCAGCGATCCAGAGCCGTGGGTGATCTTCGGCGAAATGGCCTTGAACGAAGGCCGCTTGGCGGAGTCTCAACTCGAATTCGCCAAGGCCAGCCAATCGCTCGAAAAGTACACGAACGCGGACCGCAAGCCGATGCTTCAGCAGCAAGCGCTAAGCGGCATGGCCGCAGTCTCCGAACGCCGCGAGCAGTGGAAACAGGCTCAGAATCTGCTCGAAGAGCTTCTCAAATCGTCGCCCAAAGACGTCGTTGCGCTTCACGCGCCTTGCCCGAGTGAAGTTCCTGCAATCCCTGAATAAATCCGCGGACGAGGCCAAAGCCCAGGTCCAGGATGTGTACAACGACCTGAAAAAGGCCAAGCAGATCGACTTGGACAACGTGGCCAAGAATCCCGGCGCAAAAGAGCAATTGCTGCCGGCCGCGGCGATTATTGCCCAGTACTACGACATGAGCGAGCGCAAAAACCCGTGGAAGAAATCGGCAAATGCCGAGAACATGTTCAATTACGCGTTGAAAAATTCGCCCGACGATTTGAATCTTCGCTCGGTTGTCACCGTGTGGGCGTTGGAGAACGGCGAGATGGATTTAGCGAAGGAACAGGCCAAGCAAGCCCTGCGGATCGAGGAAGCGGACAAGAAACTTCCCCCCGGCCAGCAACGATATCCGAACAGCAACGCCGGGCGGATGCTGAACGGATATGTGGCTATATGGGATAAGAGTTTCGACAAGGCCCAGGACTACTTCGAGAAGGTGTTTCTCGAAGCGCCGAACGACTTCGCCGTGAAGAACAATCTGGCGCTGGCTCTTGTCGAGCAGGACGAACAGAGAAAAAAGGACCGGGCGCTCGAACTCGCCTACGGCAACTATCAGAACAACAAGGACAACGGGAACGCCCTTGACGCCGCATCGACGTTGAGTTGGGTCTATTTCAAGCTTGATAAGTTTGATCTGGCCAGCGCGGCGATGGACGCCGTACTGAAAGCCACGAACGGCAACATCTCCAATCCAGATACGGCAACCTACCTGGCGAATATCCTTTATCACAACGATAATGGACACAACGGGTTGAAGTACAAGGCGAAGCTGATCCTGGATCAGATTATCAAATCCGGCAAGCCGTTCTCGATGAAGCGCGAAGCCACGAAGCTCTACGACCTGGTCAAGAACGAGAAGGCGCCCGAGTCTTCGACGCCGACGGCGTCCACCACGAAGCCGTAAACACGGTATTCAGCGTCAAACAGGAGCGGGACGGTCAACTGACTTGGCCGTCCTGCGTTGTTTCTTGATGGTTCGTTAAACGTGCGCAAAAAAAGATCATAGTACAACGGTCCATCGTCGTACCATGATCTTTATCCTGAAATGGAACACCGAAGTGTCCCACCCTCCCGGTAGGTCGATAGAAACTCTATCGGCCATTAGCCCAGGGATACTTCAATGCTTTTGGCAGTTGACGCAGGCGGCTGCCGCCGGTTGCAGCGGCGCTTCCAACGCCACGCCGCGACCGTCGTACGTCGGGCAAGGTGTGCAGGAATAAAGCGCGCCGGTGCCGAACTTGCACCAAACTGTGTCCCAATGCGCCCTCCGCTCGCAATAGCCGTCCCAGGCATTGTCGAAGCAATGCCGCCGCGCCTCGCAGCAGCCCGGCGCCAGCGAGTAGGCCGACTCGCAATGGCAGCATTTCGGGTGACCGCACGTGCAGAAGATGCCCGAAGGGTATCCCGCGGTCGGCTGTGTGCAGCCCGCGGCGGTTTGTCCCGGCATATAGGCGCTGCCGCTGTTGGCCTGCACATCGCTCGCGGGAACCGGCATCAGCAGTTCGGCGGCCGCCGCTCGTTGAGCGGCCAGCGCCGGCCGCCAACAAAACTATCCAGCATGTTCTTTGCATTCCGTTGCTCCTGTTGAAGGCGGGGTGCAGGGAGCGTGGAGCACGGAGTAGGGCATCTGTTCTCCCTGCTCCGTGCTCCAGGCTCCCTGGGATGCACGCGCCGTGGCCTGGCCATAAGGGCGGTGGCCCTCGTAACACGCGGGTTCAACCGCGCCGGCCGTATTGCACGGCCCGACGCGTGCAGCCGTTGGGATCCATACTTGGATTCAAGTCGGCACGACCGGCGGTTGGCAAACGAAGTTTCCACGTCATTACCGCTAGATTCAACGAGCGGCGCGACGCGCATGCGCATTGCAATTATTCTTGCGAAGAATCGGTTCCTAGCGGCGGCGTTGACCTTCCCCGCCGCGCCGCGGCGGAACGAATCTGCCGCGGCGACCGATGGAAACGATCGTGAGGAACGTGACGACTGGCCCGGCCGGACGTCGTAAGGAGGGTGGCACGCTCTGAGCTTCCAGCGAAGGGCGTGGATTCGGCGCTTACCACGCCCTTCGCTGGAAGCTCAGGACGTGCCACTCAGATCACGTGCCATGCAACTTCTCACTTCGCCGGCCGGTGCAACTCCACTCGCGCGCGCAGGCCGTCGTTTTCCAGCGTCAGGCCGAAGTCGCCGGAGGCAAAGCTGCTGAGCACGGGCGGGGCCGGCGGGCCGGCTTTCGGCTCGCCGGGATGTCCGTAGACGGTCGATTCCATCGTGCCGTACTTCTCGTTCCAGACGTACTTTCCGCCGCCTGGACATTGGAGCGTTGTCCCCCAGACCGCCGCGTGTACGGCCACAGGATCGCGATCGGAAAAAAGCCGCTTCCATTCGTTGAGCACCGGCAAGTTGCTCCAGCTCAGGACCTGCATACGGTCTTCGTACTGCTCGCGGCCCAAGGCGTTGGCGACCTCCAGGATGCGGGCATCGACGTGCAGTCCGACGTTGGAGCCAAGCCACGCGGCGTTTGGCCGTCATTGCTGGGGATTCGTTTTTCGCCTCCGTGGCCGAGACCGGCGACGGTTTGCCGGCCGCCGCGCGATCCATGGCCCGCTTGAGCACGCGCTCGTTGAGCGTGACGGTCAAGGCCCCGCCCACGGTTGTATAGTAGATGGCCGCGTTCTCCACTTCGGATGGCGCGCCCGTCCCTTTGACCGGCGACACGCGGACATAGCCCTGATCCTTGTATTTGAGCATTTCCCAATTGGTCAGCCCCGGCGCGGTCTGTTCGATATAGGTCCGCGCGGCGGCAAGAAACGCGGCCAGCCCAAGCGGGTTGGTCGAATCGATCCGCAGCGCGACAGGCAGCCGCTCGATGTTCTTCATCATGAAGTCATTGAGCTTTTCCGATTCGACCTTGGCCAATTCGTCCCAGAATGGATCGTCGTCGGCATAGACGGAAACGGAAGGCCCGACCCAGCCGAGCGTAATCTTCGACCCTGCCTGTCCGCTGACGGCCATCGTGGCGAAACCTTCGCCTTGCCGGAAGAGCCGGGACTGCTTGTTCAAGGCCATGACGAACTGCACGAGCGATTTGTGGGGATCGCCGGCCGTTGGAGCGAACTTGGCGCCTCGCGAAACCTCGACCCAGTTGTCGTACTCGCTGTTCATGATCAGCGGCAGGATCGTCAGATCGGCGGCCGCAAGCTGCTTGCTCAGGCTGATGCGGAGGCCGATCGGGTCGAAGCCCCACGACCAGTTGCGCTGGTAGCCGTCGCGCCAGAACCCATAGGCCTGGGCCTCGTCTTGCGTGACTTCGTCCAGAGGCATTTCGCCGATCGGCGTCATGAACTCCAGGGACCCGTAGACGCTAGAGACAACGCCACCCGGCGTGAGGCGGATCTCGCCGCCGCCAAGGATCGGCAGGTCGGTATGGATCGGTCCCGGTTCGACTTTGTGCTGGACAAGCGCCTCGAGTTGCGAAGCTTGCAACTCGGCGAGCACCGCCCGTGCGCGGGTGCGGCGCGAGTCGGCAATCCGCCACTTCGGCCCGCACCAGCGGCGAATCGTGGCGTCGCTGATGAAGATAAAGGCCGATTCCAACTGGTCCTTGCGCGAATAGCGGGTGCGGAAGAACTTGTATTCGGGCAACTCGGCAAGGGACTTGGTCTTTCCTTGGCGGACGGACGCCATGCGCATGGCCTGATACGACGAGTTGGTCACTAGCACCGCGTTATCCAATTTGCCGACGTAGCTCACCATTTTCCGATCGGGCGAAATGAAGGCCCGATATTCAAGCCCGGTCATCGCGCCGTTGAATTGGCGGACTTTGGGAATTGCGGTCGCGGCCAGCGCAACCTGCGCGCAACAGCAACTTCTCCAAAACCGCCGGCTGGTCCGATTCCAACAGCACCGCTACGTCCGTCCCCAACGGGAACGACGGATCGCCGCCGGTCAAGGCCACGCTCTTCACCAAGGTCGGGCCGAGCATCCGCGCCAGCGTGCTCATCGGCAGGCCGAGTTGCTGCTCGTATTGCGCGACGACGCCCGCATCTTCCGCGCGCGGTTCAGCTAGCCGCAGCACGGGCGTGTCGTGCTGCTTGGTCTCGTCGGCTACCGCCAGCGCCGCTTGGAAACTGGGAAAGAACACCGCGTGCTGATCGAAGGGAATCGTTCGCGCCAAGGGATCGAGCGCCGGCGCGCCGTCCTTGATAAGCGCTGTCCAATCGATTTCCTTGATCGTGATGCCCGTGATCGAATCGACCTTGACGGGCGTTTCATTGGCGACTCGCTGCGGCATGATGCGATCGAGTTGCAGGTTCTCGCTGATCGCGCGGCCGCCCGTGAACAGATCGTAGGAGCGCGTCAACTCGTCCTGCCGGTTGACTTGCGGAACAAAGCTGCTGCTGCGTAGCGGCGGGCGAGCGGTTTATCTCGGCGGCGACAACACGGCCTTGATGCCGGAACCAGGCCCCGCCGGGAATGTCGCGGGCGACAAGGTGGTCATAGTGCGCCAGTTTGGCGTCAATAAACGGCACTTTGGCCTCCGGCTTCGCGTCGGAAGCGGGCACGACGAACCGCAGGATGTCCATGCCCGAGCGGTCAGAGTTCATGATCACCAGGCGGCCCTTGACCTCCTGGTCTTCCGCTGCGCGGATGTGGATGTTTAAATTCCGTTCCGTCTGCATATACCAAGTATCGCGGAACGCCCCTTGGCCGGTGAGGTAGGCCTCACCTTGCCCGTCGATCAAGGCATAAGGCTGCATCGACTGCGACCATTGGTAGTGCCGATAATTCGTCTGATCGCCTGGCTTGGGCAACTTGCCTTCAACCAGTTTAAGGTCGCGGACGGGAATGTCGTAATAAGCGTCCGCCGCCTGGACAATCGCGGCGGCGGCAAGGATCAGTGCCGTAAGCAAATGTGTCGTACGCGTGAACATGGGCGTTGCTCCTGTGTTTGAAGGGACCGCGCTGGAGTTCCAGTTTGAGGTATTTGGTGCAACAGCCGGCTAAAGCCGGGACTCCAGCGCACTGCCATAGGCGATAAGGCTTGCTGAATATAACGCGCCGCTGGCCAGAAAGTCCAGCATGCACTTTCGGGCCTGTGAGGATTGACTTTTCGGCTCCGTTTGAAAGAATTACCTCGTCATAAGGAGAATATGCCATGTCCACGCAAACGATCGAACCATTGCAGTCGAAAACGTGCCGTCCTTGCGAGGGCGGGATCGAAAAACTATCGAGCCAGGAAGCCGCGGACACCCTTCGGTCGCTCAAGGGCTGGCGGATCAATCAGGAGGGCCTCCGGCTGGAAAAAGAGTGGCACGTCAAAAACTTCAAGGCCGGCATGGCCTTCATCAATCGTGTGGCTGAGGTTTCCGAAGCGGAAGGCCATCACCCAGAAATCCACCTCACTGGTTTTCGCCATGTCTTTATTGAGATCTGGACGCACGCCGTCGGCGGCCTGACCGAGAATGATTTCATTCTCGCGGCGAAGATCGACTTGCTGCCGATTGAGCTCCGGACTTGACGGGACGGGTGGGCGGGAGACACGGAGAGGGGGAGATTGTGATCTCACCGCGTCTCACTGTTTCATCCCCTTCGTTGCGGGCTCCTGCCTCACTGTCTCGTCCTGCTATACCGGCAACTCCGTGCGGGCCTGCGCAACGAGCTTCGACCGCAGCCGGCGGATCTCTTGCTGCAACTCAAGCTTCTCTGACTGGGCGGCGCGGGCGTACTCGCCCATGTCGGCCTCGCGGCGCTCGATATCCTCGGCCTGAGCCTGGAGCCGGGCCGCTTGTTGCTCCGCCTCGTCGCGGCATGCCGCCGCCCATTCGTCGAAACTCCGCTTTTGCCGGACGAGTTTTTCGTACTGTTCCGACAAGTGGTCGCGAAGCTGCTCAATTTCTTTCTTTTTCTGTTCGACGTCAGCGTTCGCCATGCGATAGTGATCCGCGAGGCGGGCGCGGATGCGGCCCAGCGAGCGGGTCAGTTCGGCGGGCGGCGCGGACCCCGAAAGCTCGGCCCAAAGCTCCTCGGTGGCGAGGCGGATTTCCAACGTTTCGCCATGCATGCGGCTGAGTTCCGCACGGAATTGCTCCAGCGCCGTCCGCGACTGATCGACGTGCTCGCCGCGCTGCTCGATTTCGCGGCGTTGCCGTTCGATGTCGGCGGCCAGTCGGGCCTCTTCGGCCGCCGCCCGCTCGCGCTCTGCGCGAGTGGTCGTCCAGCAATTGCCGCTCGGCGGTCAACTGTTCGTGAAACTTTTGCAGGGCCTCGCGCTGGGCGGCAAGCTCGGCATCCAATTCGGCTAGGTGCTGCTCGCGGGCGGCCAGGCTCTCGGCCTTGCGGCTGATCGCTTCATCCTGCACGACGACCGTGCCGGGTTCCGCGGCGGCTTCAAGTGCCGCCTGCTGCTCCTCGAACCAGAGCCGCGCCGCGCGGGAGTCGCGCTCCAGCTTGGCGGCCCATGCGTTCAATTCGGCCTCGCGATGGTCCAGCTCTTTCTGCCGCTCACGCAGATGTTCCGCGAGTTGCCCGGCTTGGCCTTCCATGTGCCGGCTGATGGCCGCCGGATCGGGCGGCAAAGGCTCGCTCCTCAGCATTTCCAAATCGATACCCAAGTCGGGATGGGCTGCTTCGCTGAATCGCGAGCCGCTTGGCGCAGCGCTGGCGGCGGGGTGGGCCATATTGATGCGGGTTTCGGCGACTAGCTCGGTGACGGACGGGGCTTTGCCACCGCGAATCTGATCGAGAGATGGTTTTGACATGGCCAAGCTCGGTGTGTGTGAATGTGGAAACAGGCGGCAAGATCTTGCGCAATCGGCAATCTCCGCCTAATCTACTTAATCGGCAGGATTCGGTGACGAGTTTATGGCCTTTGGCACGGTTTTCTGGAATTTGCTGCGCAAACTCGAAGCATTCTCGCGCAAAAGCGCAAAGCTCGCAAAGGAATTGCCAGTAACAGGAGTGCGGAGTCGGAAATTCGCGGCCATTTTTTGTCTTCC
The DNA here is from genome assembly GCA_963707295.1 of uncultured Planctomycetia bacterium. Lineage (GTDB taxonomy): Bacteria > Planctomycetota > Planctomycetia > Pirellulales > Thermoguttaceae > JANXQG01. The sequence goes on along the minus strand of CAVPPL010000011.1, from coordinate 177,887 downwards.
ATCTTTCTGCCTTCGCCTTTTGTCTTTCCGGGCTTGGCGTCTTGGCGGCTTGGCGTACGTCCTCTGCTGGCGACGGAGAAAGGTCGCTCATCAACCGGGCAGTTGAATAACGTGCTCGGCTCGCCTGCGTCGCGGGCCGTCTCACTTTGCAACGCACCGGTGTATCAAAACGCTACAATGTAGCTTTCAATGCTGCCCAGTGACCTGCAACCTGTATTCGCAAACATGGTGCTCCGCAAGGTTTTACGTCGTTTCCAAGGGCTTGCGAAAATCTGGTATCGCAATTGCACGGCGAGGGGAACATCTGCGGGCCAACGGCAATAGTAATAACAAATGTTACCATCTCCACTGAATTCCGGCGTGCCTGGATACCTGGCCTTCATATTGATTTATCTTGTCACTCATTCGTCCACCGACGTGGGTCGGTGGGGAGTTTACCGTATGCCTCATACTATTTTTTCTTCGGAGACTCTCTCATGTTACGCACGATTACGAAACTCGCAGTTCTGGCGAGCACGTGCATCGTCATGTGCGCCTCCCTGGCGGGCATGGCCTGCGCGAGCAACTATACCTGGACTCTCAGCGGCGGCACGGGAAACTGGCTCACGGCCGGCAACTGGATCCCCTCCGGGCCGCCCACAAGCGGCTACAACGCCTACGTCGTCAACGGCGGCACGGCGGTCATCGCGCAAAGCGGCGCGGCCTGCAGCACGCTTTATATCGGCGGGACCAACACCGGCTGGGTCCAGTTAAACAGCGGCGGCCTGGCAGACGCCTACGTGCAGATCGGCACCGTGAACAACGGCGCAACCGGGGCCGGCAACCTGTCACTTAGCTCGGGAACGCTCAACACGACATACGCGGAATACATTGGTCTTTCAGGGAAGGGGACCTTCACGCAGTCGGGCGGGATGCATACGGTCATCGGCAGCGGCATTGGTCTTGCGGTAAACCTGTTTTCCGAGGGGACCTACAATCTCGACGGCGGCACGCTAAGCTGCGAGCAGATGAGCGGCGGCGCGGGCAACAGCTTTCTGAACCTCGACGGCGGGAAGCTCGTTGCGGCCCCTGGCGCCAACAGCAACTTCATCAGCGGACTTTCCGCGCTCACGGTCGGCAACTCGGCCACGGCAAGCTATACACAGTCCTCCGGCAGCGACAACGTCGGCGTCTTGTATCTCGGCTTCAATGCCAGCGCCCAGGGGGCCTACAACCTCAACGGGTCGGGGATGCTCAATGCCACCGGCGAATTCATCGGTACTTCGGGCAGCGGCAGCTTCACGCAGTCCGGCGGAACGAATACGTCTTCGGCACTCGTTGTTGGTTTGGAATTCGGTGCCAGCGGGAGCTTCAACCTCAACGGCTCTGGAGTGCTCATTTGCAATTCCTACAACCCGGACTACGAGAGCATCGGGAGCCAGGGCAGCGGCAACTTCACGCAATCGGGGGGAACGAATAGCACCAACATTTTGTATATCGGCGCGGGCTTCGGCGGCAACGGGACCTACAACCTCAACGGCGGCACGCTCACCTGCCAGCAACTCCAGGGCGGCGCGGGCACGAGTACGCTGAACCTCGACGGCGGAGTCCTGTTGCCGGCCACTGGCGCCAGCAGCAACTTCATCAGCGGACTGAGCACGTTCACGGTTGGCAACACCGCCACGGCAAGCTACGCCCAGTCCTCCGGCAGCCTCTCCGTCGGCAACTTGAATCTCGGCTTCAACCCCAGCGCCAGCGGGAGCTACAACCTCAGCAACTCGGCAGTGCTCTCCATCAGCGGCAACGAAAATGTCGGCTACTCAGGCAGCGGCAGCTTCACGCAATCAGGGGGAACGAATAGCACCAATATTTTGCATATTGGCGCGGGCTTGGGCAGCAACGGGACCTACAACCTCAACGGCGGCTCGCTCACCTGTCAGCAGATCCAGGGCGGCGCGGGCATCAGCACGCTGAACCTCGACGGCGGGATCCTGCTGCCGGCCGCTGGCGCCAACAGCAACTTTATCAGCGGAGTGAGCACGCTCACAATCGGCAACACCGCCACGGCAAGCTACGTCCAATCCTCCGGCAGCAACAACGTCGGCAACTTGTATCTCGGCTTCGGTCCCAGTGCCAGCGGGAGCTATAACCTCAGCGGCTCCGCAGTGGTCTCCGTCAGCGGCGACGAGAACATCGGCTACTCGGGCAGTGGCGGCTTCGTGCAAATAGGAGGAACGAACAACACGTATGGGTTGCAACTTGGCTTCGGAACCAGCACCCGCGGCCACTACTACCTTGGCGGTTCCGGCGTGCTCAATGCGAGCGGCGGGGAGTCCATCGGCAGCGTTGGAAGAGGAATCTTCACGCAGTCCGCCGGAATCAACAATGCCGCCTTTTTGCAACTTGGCCAAATGGCCGGCGGCAGCGGGACCTACAACCTCAAAGGCGGACTGCTCTCCAGCGGGCAAGTTCTGGGAGGAGCGGGAACGAGCACCTTCAACTTTAACGGCGGCGTGCTCCAGGCCGCCGCCGGGGCAGCCAGCAACTTCATGAGCGGCCTCACCGCGGCTTACGTCGAGATTGGCGGAGCCACGATCGACACCAATGGGCAGACGGTCACAATCAACCAGGCAATGCTGGACGGTGGGGGCGGCGGCCTATCAGTGATCGGCGGCGGCGCGCTGACACTCGCTAAATCCAACACGTATGCCGGCGGCACGACCCTGAACGGCGCCTGGATCGTGACATCCAACGGCACGCAAGGCTCGGCAACCGGCAACGGACCGGTAACCGTTTACAGCGGCGGCCTGGCCGCTGGCCCTGCCGGCGGAACGATCACCGGGCCCGTGATTCTCGGCACCGGCGGTGCGTCTGTCATCGCGCCGGCGCCTTCTTCAACTCCGGCTCGAATGTCATGAACTTGCTGGGCGGACTGATCATCGAAAACGGCAGCGAGCTGTACTACACGCTTAACTTGAGCTCCTCACTCACCCTCGGACGCAATGGCTTACCGGTCTATGGCGGCGACCTGATCAACCTGGGCGGCTCGAACTTGTTTGTTGTCAGCGGGAGCGTGGCCTTCGCGTCCGATCCAATAGTGCCGGGCGATTACCGCCTCATAGCCAACGTGAGCAACAGCAACAGCGTGGACTTCGCCAAGCTCGCGCCGCTGGCGGTGGCCGGCGAGGCATTCGCGTGGTCGACAGCGGCCGATCCCGGCTACATTGACTTGGTTGCCACCGTCATGCCGGGAATTAGCGGCGGGACTTGGGTCTCGCCCAATAGCGGCAGTTGGGGCACCGCCGCCAACTGGATTACCAACCCGCCGGGCGGGCTCCCCGTCGGCGGGCCCGTGTGGTTCCTCGGTGCGCCCATCGCGCCAATCAACGTAGCCCTGAACGGCAACCGGACGGCCGCGGCGCTGCTGTTCAACGTCTCCAACGGGGCACCCTCTGGGCCGGCTACACTTTGGCACAGGGCAGTTGGGGAACATTGACCCTGGGCACGACCGCGGGCGCCTTGATCTCGGTCCTCGGCGGCAGCAGCACGATTTCAGCGCCGATCCAGATGGCGGGAAACCTCACAGTCAGCGTCACCAGCGGAGCCTCGTTGCAAATGGCCGGGCTTCTCAGCGAAACGGCGACGGGAACGTCGGTCACCTTCACCGGCCCGGGGCCGACCGTCTTCAGCGGCACGGCGACGTACACTGGCTTTACCTACGTCAACGGCGGCACGCTGCAGATCAATCCCAGGCGCAATGGTCCAACAGCTTCGATTGGCAGATCGGCGGCACAACGGGCGCTTTTGTCACCCAGCAAGGAGGAAACAATTCAGTCGCCAATCAACTTTACGTCGGGCTAAGTCCCTCCATGTCCGGAACTTATAACTTGGCGGCAGGAACTGTGAGCACGAATGAGTCTGACATCGGTTACAACGGCTCCGGCGTTTTCACACAAAATGGCGGAGTCCACAGCACGCAGCTTATCGAATTTGGGAGCCACGTGCCACGTATTGCAGCGGGACGTATGACCTCAGCGCTGGCAGCCTGTGGGCCAGCCAGGAAACGATCCCTTTAGGCGGCATCGGCATCTTTAACCAGACCGGCGGGACCAACACTGTCGGCGTTGGTATGACGCTGGGAGGTGGACTGGGCGGCTCCTACAATCTCAACGGCGGCCTTTTGACCACCGGAAGCGTCAGCATTGGCGGGGGCAATGCGGCCTTTAACTTCAACCAGACCGGAGGGACCAACACCGTCGGCGTTAATATGACACTGGGAGGAGGATTCGGTGGCTCGTACAACCTCAACGGCGGCCTTTTGACCACTAGCAGCCTTAGCATGGGCGGGGGCAATGTGGCCTTCAATGCCGGCGGCGGGACGCTACAGGCCGGCGAGCTTGATCACCAGTCTGCCCATGACGCTCACCGGAGCATATGGTCCTGCCGTTTTCGACGGCAACGGATACTCTCTGACCCTGGCCGGTTCGCTCTCCGGCAGCGGCGGCCTGACTGCCGGGCTCCCGCTGGAAAGTGACGGAGGCACACTGATCCTCGCGTCGGAAAACACTTACCGCGGCGTGACCATCCTCAATGCCGGTATGTTGGTCGTCGCCAACGGCAGCCTCGGCTCGGCCACGGGCACGAATTCCGTAACCCTCAACGGCGGCACGCTCGCCGCTGGGCCCGTCGGCACGATCACCGGCGCGGTCTACGGCGGCTCAGGCGCGGCGCACATGATCGCCCCGGGCGCCGGACTGCCCGCCGGGCAGTTCGGCACGCTGCGCCTCATCAATGACCTGACAACCAATGCCAACACCACGTTGCTATTCAACCTCGGCGCGCCGGTCGCCGGCGGCGCCTACAGCGGCGACCTGATTGACCTCCGCGGCTCGGCTTTAACCGTTGACGGCGGGAACATCGCCTTCGTCGTCAATCCCGTGACGCCGGGCGATTACCGGCTCTTTGCTAGCCTCAGCAACAGCCCGAGCCTCGCGAACTTCACGCTGCCGAGTCAAGCCGGCCAGAGCTACACACTCTCAACGGTGGTCGATCCGGGCTTCGTCGATTTAGTCAATACGATCCACACCGGCTACTACTGGGCCGCCACGTCGGGCGATTGGACCAGCCAAGTAAATTGGAATCCTTCGGGGTGGCCGACGAGCAGGGACACGTGCTACGTACAAAACGGCGGGACGGCCGGCTTGAGCCAAGGCAGCGATGCCGCCGTTTGCGGCACGCTGTACGTGGGCACGGCCTCCGGCAGCGGGTCCGTGGCCATGTCCACCGGCGTCCTCGCTTCCGCGACCGAATACGTCGGCCACTCCGGAAACGGCACGTTCAACCAGTCGGGAGGGAACCACGCCGTGTCCTCGGCCTTGTTCGTCGGCTACGCGCCCGGCAGCAACGGCGCATACGCCCTCAGCGGCAGCGGCCAGCTCGGCACGATGTTCGATGAGAATGTCGGCTGGTATGGGACCGGCGTCTTCAATCAAACGGGCGGCACGAATACCGTTGGGATTCCCGCGACGGAAGGTGATCTAATTCTCGCCAGGCAACTCGGCTCCACGGGGACTTACATCCTCAACGGCGGGCTGCTGCAGCTTTACGACTTGTCGCGTGGCAGCGGCAACGCCATGTTCGACGCCGGCGGCGGGACGTTCCAGGCTATGGACAGCTTCGTCACGAGCGTGCCCATGACGCTCACCGGGGCTTACGGTCCCGCCGTTTTTGACAGCAACGGTAACAGTTTGACTTTGAGGGGCTCGATCGCCGGTTCCGGCGGCCTGGAAAAGATCGGCGCCGGCACACTGGTGCTCAGCGGAAGTAACGGCTACTGGAGCGGCATGACGGTTGAGGACGGCACGCTGATCGTCGCTAACAACGAGGCGATTGAGGACGGGATGAACCTCTCCGTCGGTGCCGATTTGCCGGTCTTCGGCTCGGTGGTTCCAGCGCTGGCGGACCAGACAACTGTAGCGCCGACGGCCGCGCCTGTCCCGGAACCGCGTACGCCGGCGTTGCTGGCCGCTTCGTCCGTACTATTGCTGCTACATCGCAGGCGCCGCTGATCGGGCGAACTGTCAGACCACCCATGCCCCACGCCGTTTGGACTATGGCACTCGTTTGTGTTGAAAGTCACCGGTTTGACGCAATTTGACACTACGTTTGGTCCTCGCGGCCCCCTCGATTTCCGCGTGAACCAGCATGAATGGCACGAGATGTCCGACTTTGGCACGTCCGCTAGATTGAGGGGAACCGGTGCTCAAGGGAACTCCGCGCAAGGTATCTTGAGATTGTGTATAACGCGGCCATGTCCGCAGACTCGTCGAACATGCCGCTGGCAGAGGGGAAAACCGTCTTCGCGGCCAGTGAGTGGAGCGTCGTGCCGGACGCCGCGGATATTACACCATCCAGTGGCGTAGCATCCGCCGGCAAGAGCCTATGATGCCGGCCTTGCGCAGATTACAATGAAACTCAACGATTGAAACATGGTCCTACTCGCCCGAAAGAGACTGCTTATGAATCCGAGGCTCTCACCTGTTGTGTTGTGCTTGCTCTTGATAACCAGCTTTGTCCGGGCCCAAGACCCGCAAGATCCAGGAAAACCTGGCCTGGGATCCAAGGCTGCCCGCGAGTCCGCGGCCGCCAAGCCCGCAACTTCGATCGTCATCAAGAAGTACGACGATGTCATTACCAAGGACGCCCAGACGTTTCCTGGTGTTTTCGCTGTTCACCGCATCGAGGACAAGCTCTATTTCGAGATCCCCCAGACCGGATTTGATCAGCCGATGCTCTGGCAGGCCGAAGTCGCCAAAGGACCGTCCGGTGTAAGCTTTGGCGGCCAATCTTTGGGGACGAGTGTGCTGCGCTGGGAGCGGCGCGGCAAGAAGGTGTACCTGTGGAAGATCGCCTATGCCAAGCGCGCCGGCGGCGAGGCGGTGCAAATCGCGGTCGACTCTGCCAACAACGACACTATCATTGCCAGCTTCCCCGTCGAGGCTGAGGGCAAGGACCGCTCCACGGTTATCCTGGTCACGCCCATGTTTACCACGGACTTCGCCGATCTCTCGGTTAAGGGCGCCGCCGGGGGCACGGGCGGCGTGGACGAATCGAGATCGTATTTGTCGGAAGTGAAAGCCTTTCCGACCAACATCGAGGTCCGTTCGGTGCTGACCTTCCGGGGTGGCGGCGATGCCGGCGCCATGGCCGGCCCGGGTCAAGCGCCCGGCCGAGCGGGGGCGGACGCAGTCTTACCGCGCTGATCCACTACAGCCTGGTGAAGCTGCCGGAAACGCCCATGATGCCTCGCTACTTCGACCCGCGCGTCGGCTACTTCACCGAATCCTTCGAGAAGTACGACGATCCCAAGACTTGGGTCATGCGCCGGGAGTTCATCGCTCGCTACCGGCTGGAGAAAAAGGACCCCAACGCCAGCCTGTCCGAGCCGGTCAAGCCCATCACTTTCTACCTCAGCCGGGAAGTGCCGGAGAAATGGCGGCCGTTTCTCAAGAAGGGCATTGAGGACTGGAATCCGGCCTTTGAGGAAGCGGGGTTCAAGAAGGCCATCGTCTGCCGCGAAGCGCCCGAGCGGGCCGAGGACCCTCATTGGGACCCCGAAGACGCGCGCTACTCGGTCATTCGCTGGGTGGCCGAACCGGTTTCCAACGCCATGGGGCCCAATGTCCATGACCCTCGCTCCGGCGAGATCGTCTCGGCCCACGTGATCTTCTACCACGACATCCTCAAGCTCACGCAGTTGTGGTATTTCGCGCAGTGCTCGGCCGTCGATAAGCGCGCCCGCCACTTGCCGTTGCCGGACGAGGTGACGGGCGAGTTGCTGCGCTGCGTCGTAACCCATGAGGTCGGGCATTCATTGGGCTTGCGGCACAACCACCGGGCAAGTCAGGCCTATTCCATCCCGCAGCTCCGCGATCCGGCCTTCACTGCCGAGCACGGCATCGTGGCCTCGGTCATGTCCTACGGGCGCTACAACTACGTTGCCCAGCCTGAAGACAAGATCGAGAAGCTTCTTCCCATTCTCGGTCCCTACGATCGCTTTGCCATCAGTTGGGGCTACAAGCCGATTCCCAAGGCGAAAACCGCGGAAGAGGAAAAGGCCACCTTGGACGAGTGGGCGGCCCGTCAGGTGAAGGAGCCGTTCTTGCGCTTTGGCGGCGAGGATGGGCCTTCGACGGTCGATCCGACGGTGTTGACGGAGAACATCGGCAACGACCCCGTGCAGGCTACCACGTTGGGCCTGAAGAACCTGGACCGGGTGCTCGATCATCTCGTGGCGGCCACGACCACGAAAGGCGAGGACTACACGCTCTTGGAGGAAGCGTATCAGGGAATTCTGGCCCATCGCCGCAACTGGTTTGGCGCCGTAGCGAAGCAAGTCGGCGGAGTGGTGGAAAACCGCGCGCTGGCCGGCCGCGAAGTCACGACTTTTGTGCGCATCTCGAAGGAGAAGCAGAAGGAAGCGGTGACCTTTCTGTTGCAGAACGCTTTTACCACCCCGGCGAGGCTGCTGAATCCCGCGGTGCTCAGCCAGATCCGCTACAGTGGCGTGGCCAACGATATTGCCGGACAACAGAAATCTCTCTTGCTGGATTTGCTCAGCGCCAGCCGGCTAAGCCGGTTGCTCGATACGGAGATGCTGACGCCTGACAAGGCATACACGGCAATGGAGCTGGTGGCCGATCTGCAGGCAGGCATCTGGTCGGAGTTGAAGGCAGAGCATCCGAAGGTGGATCCGCTCCGCAGAGGTTTACAGAGGGCCTACCTCGACCGTCTGAAAGGAGAGTTGGACCGCAAGGATTCTGCGCCACAGCCGATCATCATCCGAGGTCCTCGGGAGACGGATTCGGGAGGCCTGTCCGAATTGCGCGGTTGCCCGGCCCGCATTGCGCAATTTGAGCAAGATGATTGCGGCGGCATTGCCGAGTGTGTTGGACCCCGAGACCAAGGCGCACTTGGAGGATGTGAACGCTGAGATTGAGGAGGCCTTGACGGCGAAAAGGAAGTGACCTTGTAGGTCAGCCGGTAGCCGGTGGTATCTCTCAACCCAACGTAACCGTGCAGATGATGCCAAGATCTCTTGCGAACGCTCGGTGAACCGATCAGCAGGACGTGGCGGTGCTTGGCGGACGAACCCGCCAAAGGATCGGCGGAGTGAAGGTCCATGACGCGCCCTCACATCCCCAACACGCGAAAAACCTCAATCGCTTGCCGTTTGCCCCGAAGTTGCACCGGGCCAAGCGGCTCGCAACGATAGACGTCCTTGATTTGCTCGAAAGTCGCCTGCCCGATCAGTATTTCACTAGGCTTGGCGACGGAGGATTCCAGCCGGCTGGCAATGTTCACCGCATCGCCGATCACCGTGTATCCGCGGTGCAGCGGCGAGCCGATGTCGCCTGCGATCACACGGCCGGAATTGACGCCGATTCGGACGGTCAGCGCTGCTCCGAAGGCCGCGTGCGGTTGAAGTCCGCGAGCGATTCCTGCATCGCCAGCGCCGTGGCCACCGCCTGCCTAGCGTGGTCGGCCTGGGGCAAGGGAGCGCCGAATACGGCCATCACCGCGTCACCGATGTACTTGTCCAACGTGCCATCGCGGGCAAACACGTCGGCCGTCCATCGTTCAAAAATCAGGTTCAGCATCTTTACCGCCTCGGAAGGCGACCAGCCTTCGGCCAGCGCAGTGAAGCCACCGAGGTCCGCGAACAGTACGCTCACGTCGTGTTCTTCCGCCAACATCTCGTCCGCGTTTCGGGGCGTCGCCCGCATGATCTGTTCGACCACCTGCGGCGAATTGTAGCGTGCCAGCCGTCCGCGGATCGCTCGTTCGCGCACCACGTCGCCGCGGAGCGCGATCTGGGCGATGCCCGCCGCCAGCATCAGGCCCAGCACCGTCAAGACCTCGAGTTCATCGCCGCTCAATGCGGCGGTCTGTCGCCGCGAATCGACGTAGATCGCGCCCTCCACGCGGCCGTCGTGATACAGCGGCACACAAATGGCCGAGTGAATGCCGATCTGGCGGATGCTTACGGCCGCGAGAAATCGCGGATCGTCCGGAGCGCTGGCCACCAGCAACGCCCGGCGAACGCGCGCCGCCTCGTGAAGGATGCTGCGGCTAATCGCAAACGGCGGAGCAACTGGGTCGCCCTGCGCGGAAGTTGTGGAAGGCAGAGGGGACAGTCCCGTTTTTGCTGGGGCAAAAACTGTGACAGTCCCCGGTTCGCGGCTATAGCAATGCGGCGCCAGTTCGCCCGAGGACGGATCGCTGAGGCACATCGCCACCCGCCGGCCGGGCAGATGCGCACCGATCAGGTCAACCATCGGCTGTAGCATGTCGTTAAGGGTTTCGTGCGCCATGAGGACTTCGCCCGCCGACTTTAAAAGAGCCATTGCCGGCAGCCGCAGCGAAGTGTCAAAGGAGGTTGGTGTTGGCGCAGACGGCGCTAAGTTGGGATGCGGTGTCAAAGGCTGCAACCGACCCGATTTGCTGAGCGTCCTTGCCATTTCGTGAAGGTCGATGCTCGCAATGATGCGGGTCGTATCGACATTGTCGCCGAGGAAGACCTGCGGCGGGACGTACTCGACGGAATCCACCGACCGAAACTCCAGAAGGGTCGGTTCCGCGGCCGCGGGAGCGAGCGCAATTCGATCGCCCGACGCCAGCCGCCGGCTTTCAATGACCTCGCCATTGACGGCGAGGCCGTGCCGGCTTTGCAAATCGCGGACGCGCCAAGCATCCGCCTCGCGGACGATTTCGGCGTGTTTGCGAGAAAGGTGCGGCGAGTCGAAGACCAGGTCGCAGACCATGCTGCGGCCGACGACGACGCGGGCCTGCTCGAAGGTGCGAACGACCTTCTTGCCGTCAAGTTGAAAGACCAGTTGAAATCCTTCGGCCACGTTATGCTTCCGGACAAAGTGGAAAACTCAGCGATCTGAAGGGCTCACGCTTCCTCACTTCCCTGCAACTGAACCTCTTTCAAGAGTTCCACGAACTTGGAGGCCGTCGGCGTGAAAACTCTCCGTTGCCGGTAAATTATGCCGATCGGACGGTGCAGTTCGGGAGCAATCAGCCGCACCGCGACGAGGCTCCCGCTCGAGCAGGCGTCGCGAACCGGCGGTTCGGGAAGGATGCTCACCCCGGCGCCGATTTCCACCGCTTGCTTGATGGTCTCGATGTTGTCGAACTCCATCACGATTCTGATGTCTACCGAGCGCTGCCGCAAGTAGCGGTCAACCTCTTTGCGGATGCTCAGGTCGCGGTCGAAGGCGATGAAGTCTTCGCCCCGCAAGTGCTCGGCCGTGACCGCGCTTTCGCCGGCTAACCGGTGCCGTGGATTGCACACCAGGACCATCCGCTCGCTTCGCAGCGGAATGACGTCAATGTCGGGCGAGGCCGTCGGATAGGAGATGATTCCCAAATCGACGTCGGCGTTGTTCACCGCGTCGAAAACGCGATTGGGACGCTGGTATTCAAGCCTGACGCTGGCCTTCGGATAGAGCCGCATAAAGTCTTGCATGCAGCGGCGCATGTCGTGCAGCCCCACGGAGTAAATGGCCGCCACGCGAACCAGTCCGCTGATGTCCATTCGCAGGGAGCGGACGCGGGCTTCGACGGAATCGTAAAGCTCAAGCACTTCGCGAAAGCCTTCAAAACAGGCCTGGCCCTCGGGAGTCAGGACGAACGGGCGCTTGGTGCGATCGACCAATTGCATGCCGAAATACTTCTCCATGCGATGGACCGACTGGGTAGCGGCGGACTGGCTGACGCCATTGATCGTGGCTCCGCGAGAGAAGCTGTGGTGCTGAATAACATCACAAAAAATGCGCAAAGTCTCGATGTTCATAAGTCCATCTTATCATAAGCGATGCTTATTTCAAGAGGCTGCCAATCGTCAATTTGTAACATTTGGAAGGCTGAAGCTATAGCGACCAAGTTATATTTGCGGCACTTTCGAGCCATTTAATGCAAGGAAAAATCGCGGGAACTATACTTGCAAGGGCACGTGCCGCCATTTTTCACATGCACTGGCCCTTATGCCGTCAAGGCTGCTTCGGGTAGAAAATCGGGGCGAAAACGATGGACTCGATCTTCAGGGCAATCGCCGGCATTTTCATCCTCCTGGGACTTGTTACGGTCGTAGGGCATGGGATTTGGGTCGTGCTGGCCGCGATGTTCGGCAAGAAAAAAAGCCCAGCCAATAAATGCACCTTCTGCGGGCGATCCAGCCACGACAGACATCGTTGCGAGTGGTGCGGGCGAGACATCACAACTCCGTTGGCGGCCGAGTTGGCCGACCTGGATGTGGTCAAACGGCAGTTGCAGCGTTTTCGCTCGAAGGGGACGCTGACGCCCGAGGCGGTGGACCGCCTTCTGGCACGGTTGAGCAACTATCGACGGGAGTTGTTGTCGCCGCAGCAGGAGCCCGTGGAAATGGTGGAACTCCTGCCAGATGAACCGCAAGTTGCCGCGCCGCTACCAGCGCCAGTCGCAGCGCCGATCATTCCTCCGGCGTCGATCGTGCCGCCGGCAACCGCAGCTCCAGTCATACACGAGCCGGTACCTCCGCCGCCAGCCGCGGAGATCTTCACTTTTGAGGGCGCGCCGGAGGTCGCGGCAGCGGAGCCATTGGTAGCGGCACACGCCACTCCGCAAATCGCTCCGGGTCGGTTGCAGCCGGAACCTGCGCGAGTGCATATTGCCCCACCGGCCCCGCCCGCGCCGCCGAAAAGATCGTGGACCGAGATTCTGGCGGCCTTCATGGAAGAGCGAAACATCCACTGGGGCGAAGTGGTCGGCGGCCTGCTGATCGTCTGTTCCTCGACCGCTCTTGTCGTGAGCCTCTGGGAACATCTGAAAACGATTCCCTACTTCCAGTTCTTCATTTTTGTGACGATCACTTCGGCGATCTTCGGCGTGGGGCTTTACGCCCATCATCGCTGGAAGCTTGCGTCGACAAGCCGCGGCATCCTGGTCATCGCCACGCTTCTTGTGCCGTTGAACTTCGTCGCTATGTCGGGGATGCCGGGCAAGACGTGGACACCCGCCGCGCTTATTCCTCAAGTCGTTTCGCTGGCGGTCTTTGCCTGCCTGGTTACGCTCGCTGCACGTGTCATCGCCGGCGACGCCCGCCGCTGGCTGTCGCTGACCGTTATGGGCAATTCGGCCGCGACGTTGGCAATCGTCCCGCTCATGTCGGCGCAAGCTTCCGCCGAGCGGTTTCTGGCGGCAGGCGGAGTTTGCGCCGGGTTATTTGCCATTGCGATCGCCGGCCATTTGCGGCAATTCGGCGGCGGTGTCGGCCTTAAGCCAAGCAAGGCGACGTCTCGATGCTCCGCAGTGCGGCACTCTGTTCACGCTCCTGGGAATCGCCGCGTTTTCCACGGCAGTCTCCATCGGGCTGCTCGTTGCCCAAGTGGCCTCGCGAGCCGAACTCGTTGCGCTATTGCATTGCTGTTCGCCGCTGGCCGCCGTGCTTGCGCTGCCCGTGCTGGCGGCTGGACTGACCGTGCAACGCGGAGCGCGCCGCGACGAGTCGCTTGGTTCCTATCGCCTGGCCGGAACCGCGGTAGCCCTTGTCGCCTTGGCGGGAATGTTGGCCGCTGTCGGGCTGGCCTGGCCGCATCCCCAATGGATCATTGCGGTCGGAGTGTTCGACACGCTCGAGCTGGGGTGGGCGGCGTTCCGCTGGCGAATGCCGATATTGCACGCCGGTGCAATCGCCTGTGCCGCGCTGGCTTACTTGACGGCTTTCCATCTTCGGGCCGGCGATTTGACGATGGCCGCCGACCGGGTCGGCAGTTTCGATCTCCTCATGTTGACGCTGAGCGGCCGCAGCGGCACGGCGCTGTGCGGTCTGTTCGTCGCGCTAGCATTAATCTCTGAAGGGCTGGTGAGGCTGGGATACCGCCGGCATGGCGTGTATTACTTGGGTGGATGCGCGGCAGCGGCGGCCGCCGGGCTGATTCTCACCACATACCACGGTCTGACGCATGGCGAGACCGACGCACTGCGGGCCGCGATTCTTTACGGAATTTATGGCGGCGTCGGCTTGCTGCTGGCGGCACGCTGGCGGCGAATCGAGTTCAGCTATCTTGGCCTGCTCCTGCTTGCGTCGGTGCTTCCGTGGGGATTCGCTTGGCATCCCTCGACCAGCGCCTTCGGACCGCACTGGGGGCTTTTGCTCGCCGGCGAGGCGGTGATCATGGCCGCCACCGGTTTTGCGCTCGGTCGGCTGCGGCGGGGCGCGATCTACGTCGCTCCGCTTGCGCAGTTGGGCGAGGCGCTCGCCTGGCCGGCGATTGGCATCACTCTGGCCGCCGGTGTTTGGGAACATCCGCTGGCGGCTGCTACAAGCACGACGTGGCGCAGCGGCGGTCTATCTTCTTTTGGCAGCACAATATCGCTCGCCTTGGCGAGTCTGGATGGGCCAAGGATTGCTTTCCGTCGCGTCGCTGTTTGCGGCCGTCGCGTGGCTTAGGCACGCCGGGTTGATCAAAGCCCTGGAAGAGCTTGTTGAACCTCGGAACGTGCAAGTAGGCTGCATCGCGTTGATGGGACTCTCGCTCGTATGGGTGATTGTGCGAATAGTCGTAGGGTGGGACAAGGTCGCTTCAAGCGAACGCAAGCCCACCATGAGTTTCGCCGTACTCGCTCACCGTTATAGCGTGGACCGCATCGTCCGCCATGCGGTTGTCGTTGGCCAGTTCCTGATGCTCGTGTTTTGCATCATGCCGGCGGTGGAAGCCGAATTGACTGGACCTGCCGCCGCGGCCGGCACGGAATTTGGCCCGGCGGCGTGGCTGCTCGCGGGGTTTTCGGCCTTGACGCTGCTGGCCGCGCTTTGGGACCAGTGGCGAGAAGAAGACCTGATAACGACGCTGCTCATCGCGGCGATTGTTCCGGGGCTTATCGCCGGCCGGTTTGCCTTCGATCCGCGGCTTGGCGCTCCGGCAGCGGCCTCGGCGCTGCGATGGGGCCTTAGCATCACGCTCGTGATCTCTTCGGCCGCAATCTGGCAGCGCGCCCGGCTGGCCGGCTTGTGCCGCGCGATGCGTGCCGCCATTTCGCTGGAAGCATCGGCAGCCGCAATCGCCCGCGCCGTCGCGCTGACCACGATGGCCGCGCCGGTGCTCTTGATTACCGTTTCGGCCGCGCTGCTGCAATTGACCGGCACAGCGCCGCGGTCCGGCCGCGCCAAGCTTCTTCGCCAATCTTGGACCAACGTGGAGCTATCTGGTCCCGCTCGTTCTGGTTATCGCGGCACTGGTTGGACATGCCCTGCGGGAACGGTCGAGCAGTTACGCCTTCTCCGCCGGCCTAGTCTTGGAACTGGCTGTAACGCTCGGCTATTCCCTGCGGGCTTCGTTGAGCAAGCAGCCCATCGACACGACTTTCTTCGTCAGCCTTGTGCAATGGGCCACGATCGCGGCCGCCGTTTGGGCGATCGTGTGGCTCGTGGCGCGGCGATTCACCGGCGTGTGGCGGGAAGATGAGGGACAGCGTTTGCCCGGCGTTTTGATGCACGTTCAAATCGGCATGGCCGCCGCCGGCAACGCGGTTCTCCTGGGCGGGGCGTTTCTGGACTTGGCCTTATTAACTGGAAGCGGGCAAGCGTGGTGCATCGCCGCCGGCCGAATACTCGGCTGGTTAGCGCTGGTTCTGCCAGTCGTCGCCATCGTGCTCCGCGGACGCTTGCGGCCTAATATGGCCGGGCTTATCGGGATGGCAGTCTTAGGTCTGTTCGCATGCACCGTTCGCGGACTCGCGCCTAACTGCTTCGGATACGCGGTCGATCCGGCATGGGGCTATCGCACGCTCATGTTGGGCTGGGCCGTCTACGCCTTGGTTGTCGTGCTGGCGGCGTGGTGGGCGGCGTCGATACGTACTCACGACGCGGGGCAAGAGGGCCGCTTTGGCCCGCCGCAAGCACTACTGCGAATGGCTGGCGTATGGGTCCGTGCGGCGGCAATTCTCGCAGTCCTCTTGGGACTGAAAGCCGCCTTCCTTGACAGTGCCGGCAAGCAAGGGGGAGAACAACTCTGGGCAGCCGCCGCGATCGCCTTGGCCAGCGGCGCTGGCACCACGATGGCCATTTGGCGGCGGCGGGAGGGCTGGGCCTTCGCCACGGCATGGGGCGTCAATCTGGCCGCCTCGCTCGTCGTCTGGCATTTCGAGTTGCAACGTAATCACTCGTTTGACCAATACTGGCTGCGTTTGGTTCAGGCGAATATCATCGCCACTTCCGCGTTCGCGCTGGTCTGGCTGGCGGCGCGACGGCGGCTTTATGTGCTCCGCGAGTTACGCCTTGGCGACAGCCCCTTACTGGCGCTGCAAATCGCCGTGGCCGTGCTCGCAAACGCGGCCTTGCTCGCTCCGCCAGTCTTTGAGCTGCTCGTGACGCCGCAAGGTTTGCCTCTGTGGATGTCGGAGGTCGGCGACAGGGCTGGCTGGCTGGGCCTGCTGCTTACTGCCGTTGCGGCAGGTTGGTATTTGCAGCAGACGCTGCCCGGCAATCTGGTCCACGCGCTGGGCGGACTGTTGCTGGGCGCGGGCGTACTTGCGGCATGTGTAATATCCAATACAACGATCGCGCATCAGTTCCTAGGGGACTGGCGGGCGTACCATATGTTGCTGGCCGCATGGACCGCGTCTGGCGCACTGCTGCTTTTCGCAGGAATGATTGCCGCGAAACCTGGGATATACCACGCCCTTCGCAAGCTCAGGAACGTGCCACCGATCGAACAGGTCCAACCCAACCTCAAGCCGCTGCTCAGCGAGCAGTTCGTCGAAGGTTGGATTGTTATTTTCGGCGTGCTGGCGGCGGGCTTGGCCTTAGGAGATGGGATCAGGGAACTTCATCGACCTTGGTGGCCGGCCGGCGCGATGCTCGCCCTCAGCGTCATCGCCGCCACGACAGCCCTGTGGCGCCGCCGAATCGATTACGTGTATGCTTCCAGCGTGTTGATCAATGCGGCCGGCATTTTTATCTGGCGAGCCAAGGAGCCGGATGGGCTGGGCTTGCTGGCATGGATCGCGGAGATTCCAGTCTCGTTCCTCATGGTCAACGTCCTCTGCCTGGCGGCCGGATCGGCAGTCTGGACGTTCTTGGGGCGGCTGCGAAGTTTTGACCATGCGGGCGCAGCACATATCCGCGGTCCAATACCTTATTGCGCAAGCGGCCTGGCTCGGCACGGCATTGTTCGTGCTCGCCGTCGCCTTCGGAACCGTCGTCGACCTTTCCGCGCCGCATGTTTCGGTCAAGCCGATGAACTGGATCGCGCTGGCTACAATCGCGGCCGCTGCCGGCATCTGTCTCTGGAATCGATCGCCGCGCCAGGCTTTGCAGATGCTTTACTGCCTTGGTCTCGCCGCGGCCGGAATGTGGCTCTGGTCGAAAGGGTTCGCGCCGCAGAAGTATTACTGGGCCGCCGGCGGCATTTTGGCCTGTTTCACGCTCGCCGCCGCGGCCGTTGGCTGGCTCCTGCCGCGACTAATCGCCGTTTGGTCGGCGCTTCGCATCCCGATCGCTGAGGAAATTGAAAGCCGCTGGTTCTCCCGCGTGCAAGCACTTGCCGCGGCAGCCGTGGCCGCATTGGCCGTTTGGATCTCGACCGACGCTTCCTTTAATGAAATTGGCTCTCGGCTCGCTCAATATGGATTCGCCCCGCGCACGGCCGGCCCGCTCGCCCTTTTCGTGCTGCTGGGCACGACGATCGTCATGGCGGCCACATGCAGGATGGACCGCCGAGTTCGATCCGCCTGGCAAATGTCGGCTTTCGCGTGCGGTCTTCTCTTTGGCTGTTGCCTCCGCTGGTCGATGATGAATCTCACAACCAGTTTCCCCTGGCTGCATGGCAGCATCGCGGTAATAGTCGCCGCCGTGGTCCTTACGATTATTGCGGGCACAGGGCTCAAAATGATTCTGCCGCGCGAAAACGATTGGGCGGCGCGGGGGCGGCAGTTCGCGCCGTACGCGGCCGGGCTCGCCGGCGCGATGACGTTCGCCGTGCTTGCACAGGAAGCACTTCTTTTCAAGCCGACGGTCGGCATACCTTTGCACTACTGGGAAATCGCCTTTGTGGCAGCCATGTTCGTCGCCATGACCTCTACGAGCATCGCCTTTGCTGTCATGCCCAACTGGGATCCGCTGCAACAAGCTGATCGCCAACGGCAGGTCTACGTCTATCTGGCAGTAGCGATCGGGCTGCTCATGGGCTTCCACCTGCGATATACGATGCCGTGGCTTTTCCGCGGATACTTCCAACAGTACTGGATGTTCGTCGTGCTCGCTGGAGCATTCCTTGGCGCCGGCCTAAGCGAATGGTTCCACCGCCGCAGAATGTCCGTGCTGGCGGTTCCCCTGGAGCGGACGGCTATGCTGCTGCCGCTTTTGCCCGCAGTGGGGTTCTGGATAATGCCCGATCCCGACGGCCCGTGGGGGCCTCGTGGGCCGCTCGCCGCTGATGTGGTTTATGATGGCGCTCTTCTATACGACGACGGCGGTCACCCGGCGTTCCACCCTGGCGACCGTGCTGGCGGTGCTCGCCGGCAATTTCGGGCTGTGGACCGTTTTGCACGAGTCGCACGTCTCGTTCTTCAAGCATCCGCAGATCTGGCTGATCCCGGTCGCTCTGGCGGCGCTGGCCGCCGAACACCTGAATCGCCGTCGCATTGCCGAGTCGCAGCGGCTCGCGGTCCGCTACCTGGCCTTGAGCGTGATCTACGTCTCCTCAACGGCCGATATGTACATCGCCGGGCTGGCCGATTGGCGGTTGGCGCTGGTATTGATGGTGCTTTCCGTAACCGGCGTTCTGCTGGGCATTTTGCTCCGCGTCCGCTCCTTCCTCTATTTGGGCGTCACGTTCCTGGTGGTCGATTTGCTGAGCATGCTCTGGTACGCCGCGGTCATACGCGGCAACACGTGGGTCTGGTACGCCAGCGGAATCGCCCTGGGCGTGGGGATCATCGCCCTGTTCGCCGTTTTCGAGAAGCGGCGGAACGACGTGCTGGCGGCGGTCGAGCAGCTCAAGGTCTGGCAGCGGTGACGCCGCGAGGCACGGCCCGCCGCAATATCCCGGCCGTTTACAATTCTCTAGACATCCCGGCGAGCTCCAACCAGAATTCAACCATGCGTCTGTTCCTCGTCACCATCGTCTGCCTCGCTTGCGCCGTGGCGCAGGCGGATGCTCCCTTCTTTGAGTTCGACGGTACAAACGGCTTCTTCGGCAGTCCCGGGGCACCGGGCGATGCCGTCAAGTTGCTCAAGCAGGTTTCTCAGGATGCCGGCGGCATCGTAGTTTTTCGCGGTGACGTGGCTCAGCGGATCGGTGACGGCGATCGGGCGGTCGGCGCCGTCGTAGGTGGTCGTCACCGCGTGGCCCAAGGCGATCCGCCGCCCGGCGGTAGGGAGCGGAATCGCCCAGCCGTTTTCTCAAACTTCCGCATAATCCCCGCCATTCCGGGGTGTTTTCGTTTCCGTCCCTTCGGTCGCCAACTGGACGAACACGCCGGATGCTAACTAGACAGGTTAAGTCTATCGTCGCGTCTCGCGCTGCAAGCGATCCCAGAACTCGCCAAAGCTGTTCGCAAGGGGTCGAAGGGCGTCCATTGTCTGAATGTACTTGCCATCCTCAGGCCAGGATTCTCCCGGCTCCCAAATCATAATCAGCCCATAGGTCTCGTGCGCGAGCGACATGCAGACAAAGTCTACGCTAATGCCCACGCCGATAGCCAGAAAGTGACCAGGGACTCTTCGGTCGAATGAGTAGTGTTTTTGACATTTACGTAAATCAAAAAAGTCTGAAGAATCACCGATCCCGAAAAGGGATGAAATACTTGCATAACCCTCGTCGAGGTCGTCGTCGCACATTTCCGCAGCATTTAAGTACTGCACCATGCCTCCATTTTCGAGAGAGATTACGCCATTCCATTGCCGCAGAAAGTCCAAATAGTCCTCTGGAAAAGGGAGGGGCCGCGCCAGTGACTTGCTTACTTCCATCAACATTTCTTCCGAAACTGGCGGGAAGCGAGCTTCAATTGGAAAGGGCGGATTAAACTTCTTCAAAGCAATTGCTCCTAGGATCGCAAAACACGGCCCGGACTTTCGACGCTCAATTACCGAAATCCTCTCCGCGCAATCGGTCGTAACCGGATACATCAGATATTCGTCAGCGTACCCTTCGCATTGGCGGTTGTCAGTCTCCCCGATAAGAAAGCCGGTCACTGCTGTCCAAGCTGTTTAAGCTGCTGAGCGATGGACGAGGATTGCATCCAAAGTCCCCGATACGCCTCCTCCATCCGCTCAAGTCCCGGTTTCTTCTGTCCCATCCGGCCTTCAGCCTGGGCCGCCGCCGTTTGAAGTTTCTCGGGTAGCGTGGCAAGTCGGTCGGAATCTTGCCGCAACTGTTCCAAGTTCGCCTTGCCGCTCAGAATCTTGCCTTCAAGAATCCCAACTGCTCGTCTCTACGAGACTCTAGCTTTCTTGCCAGCCACGCCATGCCCTGAGCCACGTTATCCTTCGTGATATTATTCTGGACGTACGCCACGTCCTGGCGGATTCCCGGTGACAACAATCCGTTGTTAGCGGCTTGATCCAACATCCGCAAAATGATGTCGTTGTAGTGGACTTCGAGTTGTTTGGCGCTTTGCTCTCCGCCAGTGTAGGTGCTCGCCTTGGCATAGCCCTGGGCTTGCGCCACGAGTTTCTCGAAGGCGGGAAGCCGCAATTCGTACTCGCCAATGTCCGACTCAAGCGTCTTGCGGGCGGACTCGATCGACGCTTTGTTTGCGAGGATCTCCGAGGGCAACCGTGCCAACCTGCCTTGGACAGCCTGAAGCTCCATCGCGTCGGCATTGTACGCTTCCCGGAGCGGGCGGTAACCTCCCTTTAGTTCGGCCATCTGTTCATCCAGCGATGCGCGGCGCGACCTGAGGCGCGCGAGCTCCTGCGCGTGTTGGCGTGCTAATTCCGCTGCGTGGTCATCGCGAGCAGCCGGTGACGGCCACGTCGGAGCGCTTTGACCCGCAGGTGGAGTCGTTGCCGCCGCTTGCGGAGCCTGTGATCGATTGGATGTGGCCAGACTCGGCTGGTTGACGACGGACCGATCCGAACCATGCACAGGCACCGAGGGTTGCGTTTTGTGCGACGCCGGCGGACTGCCGGAATCAATATGATTCCAAAAATCGCTCCACACCTTTTTCCAGCTAGATGATTCTCTGCTGTGCATTATGCGTCCCGCTCGAAGGATGTGGGGTGTTTTGCAAGAGATCAGCCAAGTCCTGACCGTGGAACCGGTGCGTAGTAACGCCAGCGGGCGTCGGCAGGAATTGGCTTCCATAATCAATAAAGCTGACGGTTGCGTCCTTAATGTCGCCCAAACCCGTTAGATTATTGACGCCCTCCTTGACGCCGCTTTCCAATGTCTGGCCGACGTTGCCCGTCTGGGCGAAGGTCTTGCCAGCATCGAGTATCGCGAATCCTAATCCGATGAGAGGCGCTTTTTCGGCAGTCCAACGCAGCACCGTTCCGCCACCGCGTAACGCCTTAGAACCCCAACGGGCCGTCAATTCCTTCATGGTTGTCGCGGTTGGTGCCACCTTCGCGAACCAGCTACGTCCCTCCTTGCTGGCGATGATTTCCTGCGCTACAAGTTCTCCCTCAGAAAGAAAAGTGACTTTTCCTGCCTTTTTCTCTACGTTGACCAATGCCTTGAAAGTCTTTTCTAGTCGCCCACCGATACGACTACGTAGGGTCTCGTTCCTTTTGAGAGCCTTGAAGATCCCCGCGGCTTCCTTCGGAGTTAACTTGCTCAGTTTCTCCTCATTTTGGGTGACTTCAGATACCCAGTTAAGATATTCGTTATAGGCACCCTCATGTCCGAGCAGCGCATGTGCGTTGCGATCGACGAGCACCATTTCAAACTCCTGTGAAGCCGGATTGAATTTCTTATGGTGCCATGTGAATTTTTCCATCTCCTTGTCGGTTATCTTGAGCGCGGGATTCTCCTCTTTGAATTTGCTCCATGCAGCCTTGGTATCATCGTCACTCACTCCAGTCGCTGACACAGGCACCCGCCGCAGTTCGCCCTTGAACTTGGCGGCGGGAACACCTTGGTCTTCCAGTCCGCTCAAAATTGAAACGTTGTCCGCCTCCCCGCTCGGATCCGTTTTATTCACCGGATTATTCCCGACATACCGATAGGTATTCGCATCCCCCGCCTCGAAGCCCTTGGGATCGTTGCTGATGAATCGTCCCATGTCGGGGCTGTAGTAGTGCAAGCCCGTGAAATAGAGGTCGCGTTCGCTGTCGTTGTAGTAGTTTTGCCGGCCCACGAAGTTGAAGTCGGTGTCAGTGGTGTTGGGGTCGGTCTGGGCGCCGAAGATGCGGTAGGCGTGCGCGGCGACACCGTCGCTGATGAGGTTATCCGTCGGGCCCAGCGTGTCGTAGGTGTGGTAATAGGTTTCGCCGGGCTGGTCGTACTCGCTGACGAGGTTGCCCCAGCCCTCGTCGGTGAAGTTGTAGACGAAGCTCGTCGTCCACGTTGAAGCAGAACGGTTTTTGAAATCGTTCTGACCGCTTTGTCTCTTCCTTTGTCTTTCTAATTCCACAAGGTGCCCTCCTCGCTCCTCAGCTAGTCGCCGCGGCGTGGTCGTGCATTGCGTCAGCCGTTGGGCGAAGCGGTTCAGGCGGTCACTTTCGAGTTTGCAAGACATGGTGTTTTCCCTTCGATGGAAAATCCGTTACGATAGAGCCTTCAAAGGCGGTGCGCCGGCTGCGCTGGTTGCGACGCGACCGCTCTCGCCCACCGCGGGGCAGCAAAAGCGGCCGCGATCTCGATAAACTTTCATGCAGAAGAGGAAATTGCGGCGGTACTCAACGTTGCCGGGATGAAGCATGCCAGCCACGCGATAGCACTTCGCTGCATCCGTTGCTTTGCCGTTGGCCAGCAAGCACTGGGCGAAGAGCGAGAAACAGGCCAAACTCCTCGCGAGGCGAAAGCGACGCTAGGTAGTATCCTGCCGCGCTTCTCATCTTCCGTAATCTCAAGCGGCCACTTGCGGTAATAATCATCCGGAAACGTGTTCAAACCGCGCGTCGTTGTGGTCTCAATATTGAAGCGTTCGCCGCCGGTCTCTTCCCAACGCACAAAGACGTGTGCCTTCGCCAGGACCAGGCGTAGCGGGTAACCGAGCCGTCGTCCCACGGCCAGGTAAATCAGCGGCATTGATGCGCACGTCCCACCGTGGCCGCTCACCACACCGTGGATAAACAGGTTCCGCGAGTCTTCAAACCCGTGCAAGTCCCAGCGGTGGCTCGGGTCCGGCTCGCAGATCAGAGCGGGGTTGTATCGTATCCCCACTCGCTGCTGTAGGAGGTCGGCCATCACAGTTATTCGGAAAATGCCTTCGGAGTGTTCGTACGCGTGGGGTTGCCGCGCGTACTGGCCGAAACGATCCTCGGTGCAAGCTGCGACAAGTGTTGCGATCCGATCCAAGAGGGACTGAAGCGGCGGAATCTCAAATCTCTCGGCGCCAGGCAATCCCGCAGCCACCCTGAGGTTCAGTGCCGCCGCATCAAGCGGCGCAAGTTCCGAATTGGAAAGCCTGGCAATTTGCGATAGGGGCATTTCTGCGATCGGGATTGCTCTGCATGTCGGATCCATCGTCTTCGAGTTCCCTCCAGGAGCGCCTACTCGGGGCAACCCCGTACGCAAGTAGCCGCTCAACCCGTAGCGCACACCGAGGAGTCAAGTCGATCGCTACGACCGCTATTCTGCCGTGCCCGTGAGGAAAAGTAAATCACCCCAACGCATGAATCGCCAGATCCTTGGTGAAACTGCTCCTAAAACTAACTCTCGGGTGGGGTATAAGGGGCTTTTCCCCGCCCGCGGCGGTCGATGCCGCGAGGCGGGGACAGGCCGAGACTTTCTCTCGACTTTCAAAGTCGAGAGTCTCGGCCTGGCCCAGACGGCTGGTGGCGACCGTGCTGCCGGTGTTCGCTGGCAATATCGGGTTGTGGACCGTTTTGCACGAGTCGCACGTCTCATTCTTCCGGCATCCGCAGATCTGGCTGATCCCGATCGCTCTGGCGGCGCTGGCCGCCGAACACCTTAATCGCCGCCGCGTTGCCGAGCCGCAGCGGCTCGCGGTCCGCTACCTGTCGTTGAGCTTGATCTACGTCTCGTTGACGGCCGACATGTACATCGCCGGGCTGGCGGACTGGCGATTGGTGCTGGTGCTGATGGTGCTTTCCGTGGCGGGCGTTCTGCTGGGCATATTTCTCCGTGTTCGCTCCTTCCTCTTTTTGGGCGTGACCTTCCTGGTGGTCGATTTGGCGAGCATGCTCTTTTATGCCGCCGTCATACGCGGCCACACGTGGATCTTGTATGCCAGCGGGATCGCACTGGGCGTGGGGATCATCGCCCTGTTCGCCGTTTTCGAGAAGCGGCGGAACGACGTGCTGGCGGCGGTCGAGCGGCTCAAGGTGTGGCAGCGCCGAAGAAGTTCGTAGCCTGGCGGGATGCCCTCCACCACAATCCGAACGTGTCAGCGAGGGAACTGTGGCTGTAGAATCGCGGTGCATCAGCGAGGGCCAGGGCACTTTTTGTCCCCTCTCACCCCGGTAGCGGGCTGGCTGCTTGATTCACGACTTGTCATACTGTAGACTCATTCCTGAGAGAGGAAATCAATTTCCTGCCTGGCCGCCAGTTTCGGCTGGCGCGGTCTGCTCGAAGCCTTGCGAAGAGTCGCCGTGTCGTGCTACGATGAGATTATGAAAACCGTCGCGGAAATTGAAGACGCCATCGAAAAGCTGCCTTCCCCGCAGGTGGAAGAAATAGCGGTCTGGATTGAGGCATTCCGATTTAGACGGGCCGTGCCCCAATCGCTGGAACGTTGGCTGAAACGTGCGCGAGGTGCCGCTCGCCCCGGTGAAACAACGGAAAACATCATGGCTTTCACTCGTGGTGAGGAATGAGCGTCTTCTTTGATACGAACGTGCTGTTGGATGTCGCCACGGCCGATCCTACTTGGCTTACTTGTCCGAGACGCAGGTCCGCGTCGCGGCAGCACAGGGACCGATTCTCATTAATCCGATCGTTTATGCCGAACTCGCCCCGGCATTTGCAACCGCCGCGGATTTAGACAATTGGCTCGACCCGGTCGTCTTCCGAAGGATGCCATTGCCGTATGCGGCTGGTTGGCTCGCTGCGCAAGCTTTTATGAAGTATCGACGAAGCGGGGGCGTCAAGACATCGCCGCTGCCTGATTTCTACATTGGAGCGCACGCCGAAATCGAGAAGTGGTCGGTCGTCACGCGAGACGCTGCGCTTTCGCACCTATTTTCCAAACGTGACGCTCATCACACCTTGACGAGGTTTTGTCATTTCGCGTGCTTGACGGACGCGGATGAGATAGGGTCCGGCCGCATATGCAAACGGCGAGATCGAAGCCTGAACCGAATGACGCCGGTCCCACGCCTTTCCTTCCACAAGAATCATGAGCTTTACAAACTGCACACCGCTGAGCAAACTTGAGGAAGTGGAACAAGAGGTCGCGACTGCAATTGCTAAGGTCGCGTATTTCATCAGTCCAAAAGTTGTTCGTCGAATCGCAGATTTGAATTGTGCCTGGCAGGCCGATTTTGAAGCGAGCTATGGATCAAAGGTCCACACTCGGCAGTTTTTCTATTCAAACTCGGCCTGCGTGTTTCCGGGTGTCCGAAGGCATGCAAGTGAGGCGGACAGGAAGCTGAAGAAATTTCGGTACCACGAGGATGCCAATGCAATTCTCGACGACAACACTTTTCCACGTCACCTTTGGTGCTTTCTTTGCATAGGTAAGAAGTATTCAGGGCAGAACTGGAAAAAATCCGGTCTGGGCCAATTTGAACTGGCTCATGTGCTTCCTCACAAGGCTTATGAAATCGCCGGAATAAATAAATGGTTCAATAGAAAACCGTTCACTGATGGTTTGCATGGATTGTTCACGTGCGCGGCAAACGTGATTTTGCTTCGGAAGGGAATGGCTCGCCCGACGGACGGAACCGAAGGCATAAGGATGGCAGTTCTCAAGCGGTACTTCGATCTCTATGGCGATTTATATGCGGGCGGCTACAGCGGGATCGTATTGCCAGACAGGCTGACTTGGGTGGACAAATTACAATGGAATGAGCCCATCGAGCCGCCAGATTGGGAAATACGCATTGCGGAACTCGATAAGTTTCGAAAGGAAGAAACTCTCAACCGCCTTGCTTAACGGCAGCACCGATCGAATTAGGAAATCGGCGGACGCTGTTTCCTCTCGGGCTCGCCTTCCGTGGTGGCCCGGGGACCGCTTGCCATCGCGGGACTGGCATGCCACTAGCCTAGCTTGGCCTTGCCGCAGCAGTTTATGCCATAGCCGGCTCCAAATCCCGAGATCGAACTTTTGCCGGCGACGCGTCACCTTCCGTTTCGAGCTGAGTGCCAATCGAATAGTCAACACCGGGAGCGAGCAGAGCGTGACCACCGCGCCCAGAATCAAAAGCGCCGTGGGCCAATAGCCGGGCGCGGTCTTGAAGAGAAAGCCGGCGGCAAAAGCGCCCGCGTTTCCGCCAGCGCCAACGATGCCCGCCACGGCGCCTAAGGCTTTCTTGTTGATGAACGGCACGACCGAATACGTGGCCCCCGAGGACATGTCAACCAGAATGCCGAAGATCACGAAGACGGGAATTGCCGCCGCCAAGACGCGCATCTGCGAAAAGAGCATCAACGCCAGGCCTTCGATAAAGAGAACGAAGAAGAGCCACAGCACTCGTCCCCGCAACCCCCATCGAGCGCCGAATCGGTCGCCCAGGATGCCGCCGACGGCTCTGGCAAAGATATTCATCATGCCCAAGATGCTCGCCGCAAGCCCTGCCCAAAACAGGCTCAACTTGAAGCTGTCAGTAAAGTAGAGTGCTGCCATGTTGTTGATCGTCACTTCGATGCCAAAGCATGCGCCGTAGGCGATGAACAGGGCCCAAACACGGTAGTCGGAAAACGCCGCCCAGAAGGCCCCGTTGGCCGCCTTCTTGTCGCGCAGTTTGCCGGCGGCGCGCAGGGCGGCAAAGTTTCCTTCGGGCGTATCCTGCGTGAAGCAATAATAGACGATTCCCATCACGAAGCAGAGACCGGCGGCTACCGCCATCGCCACGCGCCAGCCGATCTGCTCGCTGAGTGCCAGCGGGCCGACCAGCAGGGCGAAAAACGCGGGCATGAGCAGGTGCGTCGCTCCTCCGCCGAGGTTGCCCCATCCGGCAGTTACGGCGTTGGCCGTGCCGACGCAGTTGGGAGCAAACATCACGCTCGTGTGATACTGAGTGATGACAAACGAGGCCCCAATGCCGCCGATGAGCAGGCGGAATATCAAGAAGGTCGTGTAGTCGCGCGACAAGCCAACGCCCAACACCGCCAGCGATCCGACCATCAAGAGCCACGTGTACGCCAGTCGCGGGCCGATCCTATCGCTGAGCCAGCCGAAAAACAAGCGGGCAAAGATCGTCGAAGCCGTTGCGGCGATGATGCACCAGCCCACCTGGTCGGGAGTCAACTTGAACTCTTTGCGGATGACCGGCATCAAAGGAGAGATGCCGAACCAAGCGAAAAAGCAACAGAAGAAAGCGAGCCATGTCACATGGAACGCCCGCATCTGCGGCGTGCGGAAAGAGAAGAGGTTAATGCGGTCGGCCTTGTCGGCAATTTGCATGGCGACGCTCCAAGAGCAATAAACATAAGTGGAAGTCGAACGATCGTGGCGTTTTATAAACCACGCCCCTAAACGCCAACGCCGTGCCATGTGTTACGACCGGGAACAACGAACTCGCGCAGAAATGCCCGTTAGAACGTCGATACGCAGAGTATTGCTGTCATTTAGAACTTAGAAATGCGAGTTCGATTAGCGAGCCGTGCCCAATTTGCGAGCATCGTGAGCATGCGGAATCAACAGAAACGAGCAATCGCGATGGGTGCCTGCGCGACCAGGTATTGCTTTTTCGCCGCAGTTTGTCTGTCAATCTGAGTGTATGCCGTTTGGGAGCTAATCCCTTTTGCTGCGATTCCGGCATGCACGCCAAGTCTCGGCATAAGAATTGCTCCTCAGGACTGAGCCGGTTGCGTTGTAAGCCTCAAAGCACAACCTGTTGAAGCTAGCATTTCCGTGCCGACAGAACCCATTGTATGAAAAGGGCTACAACGCAACCGGTTCCTCAGGACCCCCGATTTCGTCAGTAGGGGTTTTTGCGCGCCGCAACATGGGAGCGCTCGGGAACTCAATGGTACAACGTCACCTTTGGATCGAGTGCGAGCGTCATGTCAACTGGATCGGCTTCAGCGCGCCGTGCAGCACGGATCCTGTTAATTGACGATGACCCGTTGGTGCAGCGAATCGGGCAGCAGGTATTCGCTGCACCGAAATACAGCTTCTCTGCCGCTGGAACCGCTTCCCAAGGTTTGCAGCAGATTTCTCGACACCGGCCCGACGTTGTGATTCTCGATCACGTGCTGCCCGACGATGACGGGCTGGCGATGCTCGACAAGATTCATGCCATCGACCGGCACTTGCTCGTCTTGTTCATCACGGCCCAAGGGACCAGCGCCAACACGATCGAGGCCATGAAGTCGCGGCGCGTTCGACTTTCTTGCCAAGCCGCTCGATCTGAATACCTTGCAGCAACAGGTGTCCAGGGCGCTTGAGTCGCGGCGATTGATGCTGACGCCCGTCGAATTGATGTCGGAAGGCGACGGCTTTCGGCCTGCTGAAATGCTCGTGGGCAACAGCATAGCCATGCGCGAAGTCTACAAGGCCATTGGTCGCGTGGCGGCGCAGGACTTGCCGGTGCTGATCGTCGGCGAACGCGGCACGGGCAAGGAACTCGTCGCCCGGCTGATCCAGGAGAACTGTCCGCGCGTGCATAAGCCATTTCACTCGGTTAAATGCAGCGACTTCAGCGGTCCGTGGCTGGAAAGCGAGATATTTGGCCATGAAGCCGGCGCGTTTCACGGAGCACACGCCAAGCATTGCGGACGTGTTGAAGCGGCCGAAGGCGGCGTATTGCTGCTTAAGGAAATTGGCGACATGCCGCTTGCCATGCAAAGCAAGGTCGTGCGACTCTTGCGCGACCGCACCTATGAACCGCTGGGCGGAACGGCGCGCACGGCCGACATTACCGTGGTTGCAACCTCGTCGGATGATCTCGAACGGGCAGTTTGCGAAGGCCGATTTCAATCGGACCTGCTCGATGCGCTGGGGGCCTTTACCATTCGCATCCCACCCTTGCGCGAGCGTCGCGACGACGTGCCCTTGCTGGTCGATCACATCGTCAAGAACTTCGCCGGCATTCGGCAGGCGCTGAGCGAGGAGGTCGCCCGAGTTTCCGAAGAGGCTTTGACGCTTTTGGCCGCATACGACTGGCCCGGCAACGTGGATGAATTGCAGTGCGTGCTCAAACGGGCGTTGATTGAGGGAAAGGGAGCCGTGCTTGCGAGCGAAAGCCTCTCTCGCGCGGTCGGCCGGCAAGCCACGCAGGGCGCCGCGGCGGACGCCGAGCGAGATTCCATGCAATGGTCCAGATTCGTCGCAAGTGAACTGGCCGCCGACAGTAGCGAAATCTATGCGCATGCTGTCGCGAATCTGGAGCAAAGTCTGCTCCCGCTCGTTCTGGCGCGATGCGACGGAAGTCAGGTAAAGGCAGCCCGCTGCCTGGGGATGACCCGCGGCAGCCTGCGCAAGAAGCTCCGTCAGCACGGCTTCCTGAACTCGCCTGGCAATCACGAAAATGAGGAGGCGGCGGGCAATGACGATGAGGACGTTGCCTGAACCGGCCGGCCGTCGTCCCGGAGCGCCGGAATTGCGATCGGGCGCGAGCCGCCTGACGTTGCTTTACATCGTCGCGCTCAGCGCGGTGGCGATTCTCTCTCTGGCAGGGCAGGCTGTGGTCCGACTCTACTTCGATCGCCAGATGAGCGATTCGCAGGTCATCAACATAGCCGGGCGGCAGCGGATGCTCAGTCAACGGATCGCCAAGACCACTTTGGCCGCCGGCCAAGCGTCGGGCGCGGAAGAACTCAGCGGCGCGACGCCGGGAGCTTTGCGAAACGTTGGCCTTGTGGGAGCGCTGCCATCGCGGTTTGCAACAGGGCGACGCCGAACTCGGTCTGCCGGGAGCTAATAGCGCGAGAATCGGGCAAATGTTTGCCGATCTGGAGCCGAGTTTCCGTGGCATTCTCGCGCCCGCCAGGCGGATTTGTGAATGGCAGGGACCAAAGAGCTACGCCACGCTCCCCGCTCCAAGCTCCCCGCATTCCAACGATGTTGCCGAAGTCATGCGGTACGAACAGAGCTTCTTGCAGGGAATGGACGGCATCACCTCCCGCTATACCTCGGAGGCTTCGCAGCGCGTTGTCCAGGTCGAGCGCATTGAGCAAGGCCTGTTGGTGGTAACGCTGTGTGTCCTCCTGTTGGAAGGGCTATTCGTTTTCCGTCCGGCGGTGCGGCGAATTCGCCAAATGCTCGCCGCGCTCGAAGCGGCCGGCGCCGAACTGGAGGCCGCTCGCGATGCGGCCGAAAGCGCCAACCAAGCGAAGAGTCGCTTTCTGGCGGTCACGAGCCACGAATTACGGACACCGCTCCACGCCATTCTGGGCACCGCCGAGCAATTGCAGAAAACTCAGCTCAGCGATTCGCAGCGAGAAGGCATTGCCGTTCTCCGAGATGCGGGCAAGACGCTACTGGCACTGGTAAACGATCTTCTGGATTTTGCCCGCATTGAGTCTGGAAAGCTTGAATTGCGAATGGGGGCAACGCCACTCGCCGAGGTGTTCGATCACGCTCTGGGCATGGTGCGGCCAGCCGCTATGTGCAAAGGTCTAGACCTATCCGCCAACGTCGGCTCGGACGTGCCGGCGGCTATTGTCACCGATTCACTTCGCCTGGGCCAGGTGCTGGTCAACTTGTTGGGCAATGCCGTTAAGTTCACTGCCCGCGGGTCGGTGCAACTTCTGGTGGATCCCGGCGCGCGGGACCGGAATCGGTCGGCTCGGCAAAGCTTCGCTTCACGGTAGCCGACACGGGAATTGGCATTCCTCCGGAAGAGCAGCAGCGGATCTTCGAGAGCTTTAGACAAGTCGATTCCGCCATCAACCGCAGTCAAAGCGGCGCGGGCCTCGGCCTGGCGATCTCGCATCGCCTCGTCGAGCTCTTGGGCGGCAAACTGGAACTTCAGAGCGAGGAAGGACGCGGCAGCCGGTCATCGTTTACGCTCACGTGCCAGGTTGCGGAATGGACGGCATGGAGCAGGGAGCAGGGAGCGGGGAGTAAGACCTTAGACCCCCTGCTTCCTGCTCCAAGCTCCCTGCCCCCCTCTCCCCGCTTCGATGGCGCGATCCTCGTGGTAGACGACTCGGCGGCCAATCGGTATCTGGCGGCAACGATCCTGCGCGGCGCGGGTTATGAAGTCGATGCCGTCTCCTCCGGTGCGGAAGTCATGCCGTCGATCGCGGCAAAGACGTACAGGGCGATATTGTTGGACGTCCACTTGCCCGGCATGGACGGCTTTGAAGTTGCCCAAGTGGTGCGCCGGTTCGAGTCGCAACAGTGTCGTCCACGGATTCCCATAATCGCCTTGACCGCCGACACGCTCCCAGAGACCAGGACGCGACTGCTTGCCCAATCCATCGACCTTGTGCTGCACAAGCCAGCCAGCGAAAACGAGATGCTCGCGGCTATTGCCGCCATTTCCGGCCGAGAGATGCAAGGAGCAGGGAGCGGGGAGCAGGGAGCAGGGGGGCCGGCTCCGTGCTCGGAGCGGCCGCTTGCACGTCTGAAC
The DNA here is from genome assembly GCA_963707295.1 of uncultured Planctomycetia bacterium. GTDB lineage: Bacteria > Planctomycetota > Planctomycetia > Pirellulales > Thermoguttaceae > JANXQG01. The sequence continues at coordinate 146,050 of CAVPPL010000011.1, read as the reverse complement.
GGAAACCGCGCCCTTTACGCCGAATTGGCCACTCTTTTCCTCCGCGAAGCCGCTTCACAACGCGCGCTCATTGAAGAATCATTGGAAGGCGCCGATGGAAGGACGATTTGGAAAAATGTGCATCGGCTGCGCGGCCAAGCGCTGATGTTCGACGCGGCCGAGCTATGTTCAAACTTGGTGGAAATCGAGGTGCATGCGCTTGCAAACCGCCTGCAATCCTGCCGCGAAAGGTGGGAAGAAGCGACCGGACGATTGGATTTCCTGCTCCAATCCCTGGCCCCGTTTCGCTCCGAAATTGATGTAAATGGGTGCGAAGGCCCTGAAGAGGCATCCGTGCGCACATAATGGCCAACGGCTTTCTTTGTCTCTGCTCGAAATTCAATCGCCGGCTGCCCAACAACTAGACGCGGCGAGTATTCTCGCATACCTCAATTGTGCAACGGCGCGTGGTTTGCCTTTGCATAGTTTTGACTGCATGGGTCAATACGATCCAACACATTGATTCATCCACGCCTAGATCCGCGGCACAAAAAGACCCCGAAATGGACTGTAAATGATTGCCACCCGCAAGCCTGCCCGACCCTCGAAGACCGTTGTTGTGATCGGCAACGGGATGGTAGGGCACCGCTTCGTCGAGCGGCTCGTCGGTTGCGACGAGTCCAAGAAATACTCTGTCGTCACGTTCTGCGAGGAGCCCAGGGCAGCCTACAACCGTGTCAACCTGACGAAGTTTTTCGAATACCGGGCAGCCGAGCCGCTCATGATCGCCAATCTCGACTGGTATCGAGAGCACGATGTCGCGTTGTTTATCGGTGACCGTGCAAGCGAGATCGACTGCGGCCGACGTGTCGTTCGGTCTGAAGAGGGTCGCGAAATTCGCTACGACCGCATTGTCTTGGCTACCGGCTCGTCGGCATTCGTCCCGCCGATAAGCGGAGTAGAAAAGAAGGGCGTCTTCGTCTATCGGACCATCGAGGACCTCGAAGCGATCCTCGAGTATGCCAAGCAGGCACGATCGGCCGCCGTGATCGGCGGCGGACTGCTGGGATTGGAAGCCGCCAAGGCCGCCGTTGACCTGGGCCTGGAGACGCACGTCGTCGAAGCAGGCCCGCGCTTGATGCCGCGGCAGATCGACGACGCCGGGTCGCGATTGCTGGTTGCGAAGATCGAGGAACTTGGTGTCCGGGTCCACCTGGGCAAACCGCCCAAGGAGATTTTCGGCGCGGAGAAAGTGGAAGGCCTGGCGTTCCCCGACGAGCAGAGGCTTGACGTGGACATGGTAATTGTCGCGGCCGGCATTCGGCCCCGCGACGAGCTAGCGCGGGCCTGCGGCCTGCGCGTCGGCGAGCGGGGCGGCGTGATCGTTGACGATCTCTTGCGAACCTCGGACCCCTTCATTTTCGCCATCGGCGAAGTGGCCCTGCACCGCAACATGATCCACGGCCTGGTTGCGCCAGGCTATGAAATGGCCGACATCGTGGCCAACCACCTTACCGGCACGTCGCGGTATTTCTGCCGCACGACCACTGCGACCAAACTCAAGCTGATGGGCGTCGAGGTGGCAAACTTCGGCCACTTCGTCTCGCCTGCCGAGGGCGGCAAATCGGTCGTCTTCGAAGATCCTTTCCAGGGCGTTTATCAGAAGCTACTGGTAAGCCACGACGGTACGAGAATCTTGGAAGGCATTTTCGTCGGCGACACTTCCAACTTCGACCGACTGGCCGGGCTGTTTCACGGCGACAAACCGCTGGCGGTGCAGCCGGGAAGCCTTCTCTTCGGCGAGCGCGAAGCGGCGTCGGATTCGATTGCCGAAATGCCCGACGAGATGCAAATCTGCTCGTGCAACAACGTGACCAAGGGGGCGATCTGCCACGCCATTCACGAGAAGAAGCTCTTCGATATTTTCTCGGTCAAGACGGCCACGAATGCGGCCACCTGTTGCGGTGGATGCTTGCCCGTAGTTCAGAAAATCCTGCACGAGGAATTGGAGAAGGCAGGCCACAAGGTGGACAAGAGCGTCTGCGAGCACTTCCAGTATACGCGGCAAGAGCTGTTCCAGATCATAAAGATCAAGCAGATACGCAGCTTCGGCGAACTGATTAGCGGCCACGGCAAGGGCCACGGCTGCGAGACCTGCCGCCCGGCGGTGGCCTCGATTTTCGCGAGCTTGTGGAACGACAATATCCTCGATCACGCCGAACTCCAGGATACGAATGACCGCTTCCTGGCGAACATCCAGAAGGGCGGATCTTACTCGGTCATTCCGCGCATCCCGGCCGGCGAGATCACGCCCGAAAATCTGATCACGATTGGAGAAATCGCCAAGAAGTACGGCCTTTACACGAAGATCACCGGCGGACAGCGGATCGACATGCTCGGCGCGCGGCCCACCGGCTGCCCGACATTTGGGAAGAACTGGTCGACGCGGGTTTTGAAAGCGGCCATGCGTACGGCAAGGCGATGCGCACGATCAAAAGCTGCGTGGGCACGACGTGGTGCCGCTTCGCGGTTGGCGATTCGGTGGGCTTCGCCGTGCGGTTGGAATTGCGCTATCGCGGCATCCGCGCGCCGCACAAGCTGAAGGCCGCTGTTTCGGGTTGCGTGCGCGAGTGCGCCGAGGCCCAATCGAAGGATTTCGGGCTCATCGCCACGGAGAAGGGCTGGAACCTGTTCGTCTGCGGCAACGGCGGCGCACAGCCCCGCCACGCCGACCTCCTGGCCGGCGATCTCGACGAAGACACGGCGATCCGCTACATCGATCGATTCCTGATGTACTACATCCAGACGGCCGACAAGCTCACGCGGACCTCGAAATGGCTCGAAGCGATGGAGGGCGGCATCGAGTATCTCCGCGACGTGATCGTTAACGACCGCTTGAAGATCGCGGACGAACTGGAGCAGCAGGCCCAATACCTCGTCGAATCCTACAAGTGCGAGTGGCGCGAGGCTGTGAAAGACCCCGCGCGGCGGCGAATGTTCCGACAGTTCGTCAATAGCGACGAGACCGAGCCGGGCGTGGAATTCGTCGTCGAACGCGGACAGAAGCGGCCCGCCGGCTGGCCGTCGGATCTCGTACAACACGAGTTGCCGGACAAGTGCGGGGAGCAGGGAGCAGGGAGCAACGAGCACGGGCTCCCCGCTCTCCGCTCCCTGCCCGCCGCTCCTCATTGGCATCGTGCGGGCCGCGTCTCCGATTTTCCCAAGGACAGCGGGGCGTGCGTGATGGTCAATGGCCGGCAGATCGCCGTCTATCGCTTCGCCAGCCGCGGGGAGTGGCACGCCTGCCAGAACATGTGTCCGCACAAGCGTGAAATGGTGCTTTCCCGCGGCCTTTTGGGCGATGCCAAGGGCGTTCCCAAGGTCGCTTGCCCGGTACATAAGAAGTCATTTTCACTAGAGACGGGCAAGTGCCTTTCCGGCGACGACTTTGCGGTCGAAGTGTACCCGGTCAAGGTCGAAGGAGACGACGTGTTTATTCAGGTTTCCACTGCCATCAAGGCCACGAAGCCCGCGAATGGATCGCACGCATGTGGTTGCGGCACCGTTTCGAACCTTCTCGAAGCAAGCGTCGGGGCCTAATGAGTACCATTGCATTCACGGCGGAATCTGCAATTCCTCGACAAGCCGCACGAGGCGGCAATGCTTTTCAAGGTCAGGAGTGCTTGCCCGGCTCTTCCTTTGAGAGCGAAGGTCTGTCGCTGATCCATCTGCTTCTGAAAAGGCAGCAGGAGACGCCGGTGGAAATCTTCTCGCGGCTGCACGACGACCACGGTTCACCGCTGCAAGCACGGTATTATCGCGACCTCATTCCCGCGGCGCGGCCCGGCGAAGGCCAGCAGTATGCCTTCGAGGTCGATCTCGATTCATGCACCGGCTGCAAGGCATGCGTGGCCGCGTGCCACAATCTCAATGGACTGGAGGAGGACGAGACGTGGCGCAAGGTTGGCCTTCTCGTCGGCGGCAGCAGCCGATTGCCGGTGCTACAGCATGTCACAACCGCTTGTCATCACTGCGTCGAGCCGGCCTGCATGGAGGGCTGCCCGGTGCAGGCGTATGAGAAAGATCCGATCACCGGCATCGTGCGGCACCTCGACGACCAGTGCATCGGCTGCCAGTATTGCATCCTCAAGTGCCCCTACGACGTTCCGCGCTATAGCAAATCAAAAGGCATCGTGCGGAAGTGCGACATGTGTACGAATCGCCTTGCCGTCGGCGAGGCCCCGGCATGTGTGCAGGCATGTCCCAATCAGGCAATCCGCATCACGATCGTCGATCAGGAAAGCGTGGCCAAGAAGAGCGCGGAGAACCTTTTTCTGCCCGGCGCTCCGGAACCCGGTTACACGAAGCCGAGCACGGTCTACAAGACGCGGAAGCCGTTGCCGGACAATTTGCTGCCCGCCGATTACTGGTCGGTCGCGCCGCAGCACAGTCACTTGCCGCTGGTCTGGATGCTCGTGCTGACGCAGATGTCGGTCGGCGCACTGGCGATCGAACAAGTTCTCATGGCGCGCGGCGGCGGTGGGCCAAGCACATCGGGCCCAGTACACTTGGCGCATGCCGTGGCGGCGCTGCTGATCGGCTCGATTGGGCTTTGCGCCGCCATTTTCCACCTCGGCCGTCCGTTCTACGCCTTTCGCGCGATCATCGGCTTGCGGACTTCCTGGCTGAGCCGCGAGATCCTGGCCTTCAACGCATTTGCCGGATGTGCGGCGATGTACACGGCAGCGGCTTGTACCCGTACGATGGGATTCCATGTGGGATTCGACGTGCCCCTGGCCGCTGAGCAAGCACTTGGCGCGGGGGCCGCCCTAGCGGGCTTTGCCGGTGTGGCCTGCTCTGCGATGATTTACGCCGACACCCGGCGCCCCTTCTGGGATTTGTTCATCACGGGGCCAAAATTCCTCGGCACCGCCGCACTGCTCGGTCTTCCGACCGCGCTATTGATCGCTTTGGCAGCAACCTTGTTTTCTCACGACTACACGGTCGCCGCAGTCATGTCGGCCGACGGCAAAACTCTATGCGGTTGGATACTCACGATCGCCCTGGCCAAGCTAGCATTTGAAAGCCTGATCTTCATCAGCTTGCGGCACAGCCATCCCACACCGCTTAAACGGACCGCCGTGTTGATGACCGGCGAATTGGGATTGGCTACGCTTGCACGGTTCTACTTTGGCTTGATCGGCGGCGTGCTCTTGCCCGGAGTGCTGCTGCTGGAAGATCGCCTGGCGCCGGCCGGCTACCATCCGCTGTTTGTCGGCGTGATGGTCTTACTGAGCTTTGCCGTCTTGCTCGCCGGTGAATTGATCGAGCGATATTTGTTCTTTACGGCCGTCGTTGCGCCGAAAATGCCGGGAGCCCCCGCGTCATGATACAAAAGTACAAAGAGAATCCCGGGCGCCGGTAGCAGCGCCGGGAGCAATTGCCCGCCTCAAGAACCTTCTCCACGCCCGCGACGGGCACCTGACGCGCGACCTGCTGCTCAATCCGGGCGGTTTCGGTCTGGGAAAAGTCCCCGCGCAGCAAGCCCCCGATGCCGTGACCACGATGGTCTGCGGCTTCTGTTCGACCGGTTGCGGACTGAAAATCCATCTCCGCGACGGCGAGGCAGTGAACCTCACTCCGGAGACGGACTATCCCGTGAATCTTGGCATGGCTTGTCCCAAGGGCTGGGAGGCGCTGCGAGTCCTGCAGGCCGACGACCGCGCCACCGCGCCGTTGCTCCGCGCGAACGGCAAGTTGCGGCCGGTCGATTGGGACACGGCCCTGCGGGCGTTTTGCTCCCGGACCAAGGCAATCCAAGAGAAACACGGGCCGCACTCGGTCGCCTTTCTCAGCACGGGCCAGATCGCCACCGAGGAAATGGCTTTCCTTGGCGCTTTGGCCAAGTTCGGCATGGGCATGCGGCACGGCGACGGCAACACGCGGCAGTGCATGGCCACCGCCGTGACCGCGTACAAACAATCCTTCGGTTTTGACGCCCCGCCGTATTCCTACGAAGACCTGGAAGAGTCCGATGTGATCGTCCTCGTAGGGGCCAACCTGTGCATCGCGCATCCGATTCTCTGGGAGCGCGTCTGCCGCAATCGCCACAAGCCGCAGATTGTCGTCGTCGATCCGCGCAAGACGGAAACGGCGATGGCCGCCACGCTGCACCTGCCGATTCTGCCGAAATCCGACCTTGCTTTCTTTTATGGCTTGGCGGCAATCTTGATCCGCGAAGGCTGGATCGACCACCGCTACATCGACGACCATACCGACGGCTTCGACGAGTTCGCCGAGCACGTCGCCGAATTCACGCCCGAGCGCGTGGCCGAGCTTTCCGGCATCGACGTGGCTACGCTCCATTGGACCGCCCGGCTGATCCACGAGGGCAAGCGCGTCTCCTTCTGGTGGACGATGGGCGTCAACCAGAGCTACGAGGGCACGCGGACCGCGCAAAGCCTGATCAATCTGGCATTGATCACCGGCAACATCGGGCGGCCGGCACGGGGGCCAACTCGATCACCGGACAGTGCAATGCGATGGGCTCGCGGCTGTTCAGCAACACCACGAATCTGCTGGGCGGCCACGACTTTGAGAACGCCGCCGACCGACAAAAGATCGCCGATATCCTCGCCATCGACGGCGACTGCATCCCCGCGGAGAACAGTTGGGCCTATCACGAGATCGTCGAAGGCATCCTCAAAGAGCAGATCAAGGGCCTGTGGGTCATCGGCACGAATCCGGGCCATTCGTGGATCAACCGCAACATGCTGGACGACGTGCTCGGCCGGCTGGACTTCCTCGTCGTGCAGGATATGTACGACACGACCGAGACCGCGAAGTTTGCCGACCTTTTGCTGCCCGCCGCGGGTTGGGGCGAGAAGGACGGCACGTTCATCAATTCCGAGCGGCGCTTCGGACGCATCAAGAAGGTGGCCAAGCCCCGGGCCAGGCGCTGGCCGACTTCTCGATCTTTCGGCTCATCGCCCATTATTGGGGCTGCGGCGAAATGTTCGCCGCCTGGAGCGATCCGGCCGCGGTGTTCAAGATCATGAAGGAGCTTTCCCGCGGCCAGCCCTGCGACATTACGGGCATCGTCGATTACGAAATGCTCGACACGTGCGGCGGCATCCAGTGGCCATACGCCGAAGTCTCCCCTCTCCCTTCGGGAGAGGGACCGGGGGTGAGGGTGGTTCGAGCCGCCTCGCTCCCTGCCCAACACCGCCGGCTCTTCGACGACGGTCGATATTACCACGCCGACGGCCGCGCGCGGCTGCTCTTCGAGTCGCCCCGGCGGATGCCGGAGCGGCCTAGCGAGCGCTATCCCTACCTGCTTCTGACCGGCCGGGCCACGGCCGCGCAGTGGCACACGCAGACGCGGACCGCGAAGTCCGCCGTCTTGCGTCAGCTTGCCCCGCAGCAGGTCTACGTCGAAATCAATCCCGAGGATGCCGATCGAGAGAACTTGCGGCCGAACCAGCGGGTGCTCGTCGAATCGCAGCGCGGATCGGTCAAGGCCCGCGTGTTCATCACGCACAGCGTGCAGCCGGGCCAGGTCTTCATGCCGATGCACTATGCCGAGACGAACCAGCTCACGCACGCGCATTTCGATCCTTATTCGAAACAGCCGTCCTACAAAGATCTGCGCCGTGCGGATACGCAGCCTCAATGAAAAGGGCGGCGATATCTGACCGACTCCCCTCTCCCTTTGGGAGAGGGGCAGGGGGTGAGGGCTTGGTCGCATAATGTTCGCATTCCCAAATGTCGCCTTTCGCTCCGCGAAAGCAGCGCAACTTTCGCGGAGCGAAAGGCGACGATGCACCGCTTGCCGGCCGCTCGTCATCTGCTATGCTGTACGCGGTTGTCCTGCAGCACACGATGATTGGAGGCGCGAGTATGAGTTCATCCCCAGAAGGCCCCAGTGCGGGTCCGCAGCTCCCAAAAACGTTTCGGGCATTCGCCGCGAAGTTTCCCGGCATCGCCCACGCCCATGAGCAAGTAGCGCATGTCGCCGATCACGCCGGCCCCTTGGACCGCAAGACTTGCGAACTGATCAAGATCGGCATATCCCTGGGCGCCGGGCTCGAATCGGCCGTGAAGAGCCACGTGCGGCGGGCGCTGGAGCACGGCGCGACGACGGCCGAAATCGAGCAGGCGATACTTCTGGGCGTGAACACGCGCGGCTTTCCCGCCACCGTGGCCGCCTGGTCCTGGGCCTGGGAGCAGATCCAGCGCGAAAGCGGCGAGGGAAAGGCGTAGGACGGCAGCCCAAGTGGACACATTTGGACAAGACTGGACACTTTTCGATGTCTTTCTACGTCTTGTGGCTGTATGCCATACATCAGAGAGCGGGGAGCGTGGAGCGGCGAGCACGGAGTAGGGAGCAGCGAACTCGCTACGCACCAGGCGTCGCACGCACCGCCGAGCGAGTTCGCGCCGTGTGGTGCGTGGACCGCGTGTCGGTGTAAACTGTTATCTCCTATCATCTTACGTTCAGTCCAAGGTGGTGCTTCGGGGTGGCAGGCTGGGTAAACATGGTGCGTGCAAAAAGCGGGGAGCGGGGGAGCACGGAACAGGGAGCCCGCTACGCACCAGCCTTCGTACGCACCGCCACGCGAATTTGCGCCGCGTGGTGCGTGGAAGGGGCATCGGCGTAAACTGTTATCCCATATCATCTTACGTTAATTCCAGGATGGTGCTTCGGGGTGGCAGACTGGGTAAACATGGTGCGTCGGGCACTCGCGCATTATTCAACGCGGATAACACGGATGATCGCGGATGGACTCTTGGCCGCTTCCAAAGCCATCCGTGAAATCCACGGAATCCGCGGTTCAAATCATGGCGGAACTGTGGAACTCCGTCTTGCTTCTCGAAAAATCGGCCGTTTTCGGCGATTGTCCCGTTTTTTCCTCCGTTTTTCCGGCTTTTGCCCGGCTCGGACCGCCCGGCGGTCTTTTTCGCAGGGTCGATTTCCGCGGCGAAACGGGCCGGTGTCGGATTTTGTCCCGATTTGTCCGCGGAAAGTGTTTTTTTTTGCCTCCTCGCCGGCCGACTGCCATTTCTTGTATGTAAACAGCAGTATATAACAGACAGCAACTGTCGTGCCAGTCGCGCAAATCCGTTCGGAATGGCGCCTGAGACGCCAGCGAGCTTGTCGTTAATGGTACGAGAATAAGCGGTAAAGGCGAGTGGTGAAGGGACTTAGGTACGATAATGCCACCGGCTTGCCCGGTGGATTGTTACGCTCGTTGCTACAAAACGACGGCCCTCCGCGCGCTTTCTTCCCATTCTCCGGCGACGGCAGAGCCGTCGCCGGAGAATGGGAAGTGTGGAGTGTTGTAGGGAGGCTCCGATGTAGCGTTGAACGTGAATCTCCACCGGGCAAGCCGGTGGCATCGGAGCCCGTAGCGCGTTGCCGAGCAAGGACTTGCACACTAATCTCGCTCACCGACTGAGACAAGCTCAGTGGGGTCGAACTCTCAATTGCGTCGATGGAGCGAGAGATTGGCGGCCAAGGACCGGTTTCCCCAAGGCCGCCCTTCGCCAAAACCTCGGCTGCCGCCCGGCGTGACGCCGATCGGCTGGAAGCTGTGAGTGACGAGCTATGAGCTTTGAGTTTTTGGCTCACTGCTCACTGCTCACCGCTCGTTGCCCGCCGCGGTTGGATCATCGCCGGTTGGCAGCCGCCAAAGGACTGGGATTCTAAGGGCAGGGAGCGGGGAGCTTTCGATTTTCAGTTCTTCAGTTATCAGCGATTGCCGTCCGAACGCTAGGTTGCGGACGCGGCGCTGTCAAACGGCAGCGGGAAAAAAGCAATTGCAAAATGAAAAAATGCTTGTACGCCCTCGCAAGAGTGGGTAGAATGGCCGAGGCTGGTTGCTCCCCTTACGTGTCACCCCGCTACGAAAGGCGTGAAGATGAAGTGCTTGGCGTTTTCGCTTGCCCTGGGTGTTTCCCTCTGCGCGAGCAGGGCTGAATCGCAAACCCTGACAACGCTGGTGTCATTCACCGGCAACGGCGGTACGGCAAACGGCGGGGGCGGGGCATCTGGCAGCCTCGCGCTCAGCGGCACAACACTCTACGGGATGTCGGCGTTTGGCGGCGCCAGTCAGGGCAACATCTTCAGCGTCGGCCTCAACGGTACGAATTTCCAGAATCTCGTTTCCTTTACGGGCAACAGCGGCACGGCAAACGGCTTGCACCCACGCGGCAACTTAACGCGTAGCGACACAACGCTTTACGGCATGACAGAACTGGGCGGCACTAACGGCAACGGCAACATTTTCCGTGTTGGCACTGACGGTACGAATTACCAAAATCTTTTGTCGTTCACCGGCGGCACGTTAAGCGGCGTGTATCCCGAAGCCAGCTTGACGCTCGGCGGCACAACGCTTTATGGCATGACGCAACAGGGTGGTGCCAATGGATTCGGCACAGTCTTCAGCGTCGAGACTGGCGGTATGGGCTACCGTAATCTCGTTTCCTTTACAGGAACCGGCGGATGGCAGGCGGCGAAAATCCATATGGTAGCTTGACGCTCAGTGGTACGACGCTTTACGGCATGACAGCAGCTGGCGGAACCGGCGGAAGGGGCAACATCTTCAGTGTTGGCACGGACGGCACCGCTACCAGAATCTTGTCTCCTTTACTGGCATCGGGGGCATTGCAAGCGGGAGTGGGCCCTATGGCAGCTTGACGCTCAGCGGTACGACGCTTTTCGGAATGACATCCAAGGGCGGGACTTATATTCATGGCAACATATTCAGAGTTGGAACCGACGGTTCAAACTACCAGAATCTCGTTTCCTTCACGGGAAACGGCGGTATGGCAAACGGTGCGGTTCCATCCGGCAGCTTGACGCTCAGTGGTACGACGCTTTACGGCATGACGCAACAGAATGACGGCAGCGGCGGAAGGGGCAACGTCTTCAGCGTCGGAACTGACGGTTCAAACTATCACAACCTTTACAGTTTCAGCATCGGCAACGATGGCTACTATCCGAGCGGGGACTTAACCCTCAGTGGCGGCACGCTGTTCGGAACGACTTCTTCGGGTGGAGTATACAACTGGGGAACCGTTTTCGCACTGGACCTTACACTTTCCGTATGGAAGGCGGCGAGCGGAGGAAGCTGGAAAAACGCGGCCAATTGGAGTTCGCAGATAGGCCCGAATGGTGCCGGATTGCGGGCGGTCTTGGGCTCCTCGCCAACGGCATCGTGCCGATAACGCTCGATGGCAGTCAGACGGTCGGATCGCTGACGTTCAACAACGGCACCGCCGGCTATACTCTCTCCGCCGGCTCGGGCGGGATGCTCACCTTGAACAATTCCGGCGGTACGGGTTCGCAAATACTTGTATTCGCCGGGACGCATTCCATCACGGCCCCCGTCGGAATCGCCAATGGCAATCTGACGGTGACCGAATCCAGCCTCGGCCGGCTCGCGATCTCCGGGAACATCAGCGACGACAACAACCTCGAATCGCTGACGCTGGGCGGCGACGGCAGCGGGGTGCTGGTTCTCAGCGGCACCAACACCTACGGCGGCGGGACGATTGTCACCGCCGGAAAGCTCATCGTCACCAACCCCGCCGCCTTGCCGTCCGGCGGCAGCCTCGCCGTCGGCGCGAACGCCGCCACGATCTTTGGCGGACCTGTTGTTCCCGACTCGCAAGCCGCTACCGTCCCCGAACCCTCCACGCTCGCCTTGCTCGCCCTCGCCGCCGCCATCGGATTGATGCGGCGGAATTGGCTTTGGCGTGGAAAGTCGCAGGGAAAACAGGCATTTTACTTCTGGAAAGGTGTGAACATGAGATACTTGGCATTCGCCCTTGCCCTGGGTGTTGCCCTTTGCGCGAGCAGGGCCGACGCGCAAACATTCAAAACGCTGGTGTCATTCACCGGCACCGGCGGCACGGCAAGCGGCGTGAATGCATATTGCGACTTGACACTCAGCGGCACAACGCTTTACGGCATGACGCACAACGGCGGGGCCAACTATGATGGCAACATCTTCAGCGTTGGGACCAACGGCACGAACTACCAGAATCTTGTTTCCTTCACCGGCACCAGCGGCACGGCAATCGGCGCCTATCCAAACGGCAGCCTGACATTGAGTGGCGCAGCGCTCTACGGCACGACCGGATACGGCGGGGCCAACGGTGATGGAAACATCTTCAGCGTTGGGACCAACGGCACGAACTACCAGAATCTTGTTTCCTTCACTAGCAGCGCGGCACGGCATACGGCTCCGATCCACAAACCTTGACACTCGGCGGCGCAACGCTCTACGGCGTGACGGCAGGCGGCGGTGCCAACTCTGCCGGAATCATTTTCAGCGTTGGCGTCAACGGTACGACTACCAGAATCTTGTTTCCTTTACCGGTGGCGGCGGGACGGCAAACGGCAGTTCTCCAGAGGGCCCCTTGACGCTCAGCGGCACAACTCTTTACGGCATGACGCACAACGGGGGCGGACGCCGAACGGTAAAGGCAACATCTTCAGCGTTGGCACCAACGGTGCGAACTACCAGAATCTTGTTTCCTTTCCGGCACGGGCGGCATGGCAATCGGCGCGATCCAGACGGCAGCTTGACACTCGGTGGCACCGCGACTTACGGCATGACGTTGCTGGGCGGCGCTAACGGCTACGGCAACGTTTTCAGCGTGGGCACGGACGGCGAGGCTACCGGAACCTCGTTTCCTTTACGGGCACCAGCGGCACGGCCAACGGCAAGTACCCGTATGGCAGCCTGATATTGGGCGGCACCACCCTTTATGGAATGACAAGCGATGGCGGCGTCAACGGTGTTGGCAACATCTTCAGCGTGGGAACGGACGGTTCGGGGGTATTACAACGTCTACAGCTTCAGCGGTGGCGTAAACGGCGGCTACCCTCTTGGCGACTTAACGCTGAGCGGTGGCACGCTGTTTGGGATGGCTGCTTCGTTCGGTGCATACGGCGACGGGACCATTTTCGCGCTGGACCTTTCGCTTTCCGTATGGCGGGCGGCGAGCGGAGGAAGCTGGAATAATGCCACCAATTGGACTTCGCAGACAGGCCCGAATGGAGCCGGATTGCGGACGGTCTTGGACACCTCGGTAACCGCATCGTCCACAATAACGCTCGACGGCAGCCAGACGGTCGGATCGCTAACCTTCAACAACGGCACTGCCGGCTACACGCTCTCCGCCAGCTCGGGCGGGATGCTCACCTTGAACAATTCGGGCGGTACGGGCTCGCAGATTTTCGTCCTCGCGGGAACCCATTCCATCACGGCCCCGCTGCAAATCGCCGCCGGCAACTTGACCGTCACCGAATCCAACGGCGGACGGCTGGCGATCTCCGGAACATCAGCGACGACAACGGTCACGAATCGCTGACGCTCAACGGCGACGGCAGCGGGGTGCTGGTTCTCAGCGGCACGAACACCTACGGCAGCGGGACGATTGTGCAGGCCGGCACGCTTGTCGTCACCAACCCCGCCGCCTTGCCGCCCGGCGGCAGCCTGACCGTGGGCGCGAATGCCGCTTCCTACTTCGCGCCGGTCGTCCCCGCGGCGAGCAGGAGACGCCGCCGCCGTACCCGAACCGTCCACGCTTGCCTTGCTTGGCCTGGCCGCCATCGCGTTTATGCAACGGAATTGGCTAAGACGTGGAAAGATCGACAAGGAATGGCGAGATCGCTAGCTTCGCGGGGAACCCGGCACCGCTCGTTCCCCCTTTCCCCCTCTCGGCCGCCCGTTTTCCGCTGGCATTTTACCGCTTCCCGGCCCCGTTCTGCCGAATCCGGCCTCTGTTTGCATCTGCGCAACAGCCTAATGCACGGCCCATTTCCACAAATGCACGGTGGACTTCCACTAATGCACGCTCCATTTCCCCTTTTTGCGCCGTTCATTCGAGGGAATCCGCCGTGCATTCGCCAATGAACGATGCGTTAGCGGGAATGCGCCGTTCATTAGGGCGTTTGGGCCGTTCATTAGCGCGTTGCGCAGGCCGCAGCGGTGCGAGTCCCTATATTAAAGGTCTCACGCAAAACCGCGAAGGCGCAAGAAAGAACCTTGCGCCTTCCGCCTTTGCGTGAGACTTTTTGCCTTCGCGCTTGGCGTGAGACTTTTCGCTATTTCCGTCATTCTCCTCCCATTTTCCTTTCGCCCATCTTCCTTTCTCCCTCTCTTCTCTTGCGGTGCACGGGCGGCCCCGCCGATGTACAGGGATGCCGCGCAGAACGCTTCGGCCCCAGAAAGGCAGGAATTTTTTGCGACTCAACGATTTTGGCGACCGCTTGCACGAAAACCTGGCCCAAAAAGAGGCGGCAGTCCGCCTCGCGGTGCGGGCGGCGGAGTAGCGAGCAGCAGGCGGCAAGAAAACAGTTCGCGGTGGCGGACCTCCAGACCGCAGACGGCTGTCGTCGCCGACGTGCTGCGGCCGCTCGTCGCCGAGTTTCAACGGTTCATGGAAGCCGACGGCGTCTTTTGCCGCGGGCGGGGCCTAATGAAACATGTGCATCCGGCCGCGGCCCGTCCCGATTTTGCGCCAGACGGCTGATCTCTCACGGCCCGCGGCACCGCGGCCGGCCTGCCGCCTCTACGAAATCCGCCTCACTGCCAACCTTGGCCGCAGCGACCTCGGCCGCACCGACCTCGATTGCACTGGCCTCGATTGCACGGGCCTCGGACAAACTCAGCGCGAGCGAACTGGCGATCGAACTCCCCATTGAATTGACCGCCGAGTGCCTGCACGGCGCCGCTGCCCAGCTACCTCCGCCAGTCGCCGCCGCCGCAGCCGCTCATCGCGTATCCCCCGCCAAAGCCTGCTCGCGGCGGCAATCGACGCCGACGCTGCGCGGCACCGGTGCTCCGAAGTATTGAAACGCTGTGCCGACGCCGTCATTGACGCGAGTTGTGGTTCCGCCTCCGCCCCGCTCGTCACCGCGCCGGTCTTCGCCTACATCGACGGACGAATACTTAGTTCTTAGTACTTAGTTTTATTTTCTAAGCTCTAAGCACTAAGCACTAAGCCCCATGACTTCCTTTCTGCGACGACCTCCGTGCAATACTCACCCAAGGAAACTGCTTCGTCCGCGAGATGCAGGAGGAGCGGCAGCGGCAGGCCGCTGACAAACTCCGCGACGACACCCGCCGTGCCGCCGCCGCCTCAGCCGCGAAGTTCTTGCCGCTCTTCGAGAAGAGTTTTTGATCGTGATGGAGGAGGCGGGCGTGCTGTGCGGGGGGGTGATCGGGGAGGGAGAAGGGAGCGAGGCAGAAGGCCGAGACCGGGAGAGGGGAGCGCAGTGTCCATCTGCCGCTCCCGCTCTCCGCTTCTCCTCCCCTCTTTCCGCTCCAAGCTCCATGCTCCTATCGCGCCGCCGGCACCGCGCCGGTCAGTCCCGCACGTGGAAATCCGCCTCGCTTGCAGCATCGCGACGACGGCGGCATCGAGGCGGCGGTGGAGTGCCTGGACGTGACGGCGGCCAAGTTTGGCGCTGGCGTACCGCCTTTAGGCAGCGCGGAGAGCACGCCGGCTAAAGCCGGGGAGCTGCAGCGAGGAAAGCCGGCGAACGGGCGCTGGTAAAACATGCCAAAACCTTCAAAGCGGCGGCGATGAACCACGACGCCGTGCGGCAGCGGTGTGGATGACGGGCCTGTTAAGAAGTGCGGCGAGGCGTGCCTGGAGGCGAACCGGAAGAGGACGTGACACTGCTATAAAAAGTCTCACGCCAAGTCGCGAAGCCGCAAAGGGCGACTTAAAACCTCTTCCTTTGCGCCTGGCGTGAGGAATATTCCTGTCTCCCATTTTTCTGTCGGCAGAACGGGCCGACTTCCTTAATCGAAGGCAATTCCGCCGCGGCTTCGTGTAAAATAGTCGCGTGGCAAACCAAGACATCGCGACTGCTCCCCAGGCAGAACCCGATCTCCCCGACACGCCCGCGGCGGCGCGACCGGGCGACATGCAATTCACGCTGCGCGAGGCCGCCGGAGGGCTCGGCGACCTGGGGGTTTTCATCCCGCTCTTGGTCGGCATGGTCAATAAATGCGGACTCCAGTTGGGCCCCGCCCTCTTGCTGGCCGGGGCCATGAATTTTGTTACCGGGCTATTGTTCCGCATCCCCATGCCGGTGCAGCCCATGAAAGCCATCGCGGCGGTGGCAATATCCGAAGGGGCGAACGAGGCCCAGATCCTGGCGGCCGGGATCGTCTGCGGCGCGGCGATTCTCCTGCTGGCGATCAGCGGTTCCATCGACTGGCTGAGCCGCCGCATCCCCCTGCCCGTCGTGCGCGGGCTGCAGCTCAGCCTCGGCTTGAAGCTGATGTACGAAGGCCTCGTCATGGTAACGAAGACCCGCACGCTCATGGGCTGGGACGGCGTGGGGCTGGGGCTCGTCTGCGCGGCGATCGCTTTTGCGCTGCACAAGTCGCGGCGGATGCCGGCGGCGCTGCTCATTTTTGGCGTGGGCCTGGTTGCCCTCTATGCGGCGCACGGCAACCTGTTTGGCAGGCTGCGAGTCGGTTTTCAATGGCATCTGCCCGACCTGACCTCTCTGGCCGACTGGAAATGGAGCGTATTCCATGCCGCGCTGCCGCAGATTCCCTTGACGCTCTTGAATTCCGTCGTCGCGGTCTGCGCTTTGTCGCGCGATCTATTTCCGCGGGCGGCGGCCCAGCCGAAGAAGGTCGCCGTTTCCGTGGCACTGATGAACCTCGTCTGCTGTCCGCTGGGCGGCATGCCGATGTGCCATGGCGCGGGCGGCCTGGCGGGGCAGTATCGCTTTGGCGCGCGGAGCGGCGGAAGCATTGTCATCCTCGGCGCGGCGAAGATGCTGCTCGCGTTGACTTTGGGCGGATCAATTGGGCTCTTGCTTCAGAACTATCCGGAGAACGTGCTAGGAGTACTGCTCGCGGCCGGCGGGGTGGAGTTGGCGATCGTCTGCCGGGACCAGAAAGCATTGAGTTCGCTGGCGATCGTCGCCTTGACGGCCGTCACTTGCTTGAAGTTTGGTATCGTGGCCGGGTTTGTCCTAGGCTGGGCACTGGCGGCGGCCGTCGGGTTCTGGCAAAAACGGCGCGGCGCGGGAAACGGGCCAGCGTAGAGCACGGAGCACGGAGCGAGGAGAAGGGCGAAGAGCGCATCGCCCTGTCCGGGCTCCCCGCTCCCCACTCCCTGCTCCCCGCGCGAAAAGGAAAAGATAGGCCCGGTAGGGGTCGAACCTACGACCAAGGGATTATGAGTCCCCTGCTCTAACCACTGAGCTACGGGCCCTAACACACGGTTTTTGCCGTGTATTCTTGACATTTCCTCCGGTTTCTCCCGCGGTCGAACGACTGCACGCCCGACGCGCACGAAGCAGAAGAAAATGTCATGCCCAAGTTTATCAGAAAAAACAGGGCCGAAAAGCCCGTGGAACGGCAGCCGGAGTTCATTGCAAGAGAACCGTAAAGTAGAACAGCGAACCGGCGCAAACTCCTCCCCTCCCTCGCCGCTGGGCCGCCGGAGGCGGCCCAGCGGCGAGGGAGAGGAAAAGGCTTTATTTGGACGGCGTTTTAGCCATCCAATCTGATTCACCGACCGAGACGAGCTCGGTGGGGTCTCGGAATCGTAGTTCAAGCCGCTAAACAGTTACGTTTTGGCAAAACTGGCCGGGCAACGGAATAAATTCCGTTCCACGTTCTCCTGGTATTCATTGCCCGTTATTTGCCGCTAACCTCGATGATCGGGTCGAACGGATCGGGGCGGGACTCCAGGCAGTTCCAGGCCTGCCGCAGGAGCTTGAGCGTGGGCCAGTCGTAAACGGGTCGCTCGCCGCCGGCGTCCAAAAGCGGCGTCAATGCCTGGCAAGCGCGGGCCCATTGCCCCGCCTCGAAGAAGGCCAGGGCCGCTTCGTAGGTGTCGCGGAGGCGGACCCACTCCGGCGAGGCGTGCGGGCCATTGAGTTCATAGGCGACGACCGGCTGGGCGACGCCCGGCAGGACGACGCGGCCGATGCGGCGGGTGAGGAATTCCGCGGGAAGGTTGGCGCGGGTCGAATCGGTGATCAAAAGCGGCAGCTTGAGCCGTTTCGTGGCGTCCTGGATGCGACTGGCGACGTTCACGGTGTGGCCGTGCGGCCCGTACTTGAATTTCCGCTGGCTGCCGGTGTTTCCCACGAGCGCCTCGCCGGTGTTAATGCCGATGCCCATCACCAGCGCGGCGGCAAGTTCGCCGCTCCAGCGGGCGTTCAAGTCGGGAAGCTCGGCAAGCATGGCCAGCGCGGCGCGGCACGCCCGCGCGGCGTGATCGGCTTGCTTGACGGGCGCGTTCCACATGGCGAGGATGCCGTCGCCGGCGTAATCGACGATCGCGCCGCCATGCTCGACGATACGGTCCGTGAGCCGCTCCATCATGTCGCGGAGCATGTGGCACGTCCTGTGCGGGCCGAGCCTTTCGGAAATGGCCGTGAAACCGCGAAGATCGCTGAACAACACGGTCACTTCGTCGATGCGGCCCTCCAAGAGGCCCGCGTCGCGTTCCAATTCGCGGACCAACTCGGCCGAGAAGAACTGCTCGAACTGCACACGTGTCCGCAAGGCGAGCGAGCGCGCCAAGTTCGCCCCCGCGGCGGCCGCCAGAAGCTGCACCAACTGGGCCTCCAACGGTTCGATTGACCCGCGCCGCCAAACTGAACTGGGAGCGCACGCCGTAGAGGACCCCCACAACGTCCTCCTCCAGGCCGAAGATCGGAGCGGCCACGCCGCACTCGATGTCCGCCAGGCTTGCAGCACCCGCGCCCAACGTGTCGATGTCTTCGTAGAACGTTTTTCGCTGAGCGACGACGTGGTCCAGCAGCGTCTTGCTATAGCGAACAGCCACGCGGTCCGACGAGACGGCGCTGCCGGCGATCGACCACGCGCCGTCTCGCAATAGAAGCACGAGGCCGAGGTCCATGCCCAGCAGTTCGATCACCGCCCGTGCGGTCTCGCGGTAAAACTCCGCGGAGCCGGCGCCCGCTTTCCCGAGCGCGATGATCCGCGGCAGCCACCGGCCGAGTTGCGCCGCGGTCGCCTCCGAGACTTTTTCGAGAACGCCGTCGGCCGGAACGTCCTGGCTGGTCCAGGTCGCCGGCAGCCGCAGGCCGTCGATGGTCTTCAGGTTATCGGGCGCGGCGGCCTGTTCGGACGCGGCCGCTTCCGGCCGGATCGAGATGTTGGTCTGCCCGGCGACCATGGCGACGGGCAGGTCTACTTCCATCGAATGCAGCTCGGCAATCCGGCAGAAGCCGGGAATCACGACCGGGTTTCGCTGGCTGAGGTTTTCCAGGCGGACGCGGCCGTCGGGAAGTTGCTCGATCCGCAACTGGTCGCGGGAGACGGTCGGGTCGCCGTCGATGAGACACCGCTTCGCCTGCCGCGGCGGCCCGCGGCCGAACTCCAACGGACCGGCCTCGTGTTCGAACCTTTGCGTGTGAGCGGTATTGACGACCTCGATACAAAGTTTCATCGTGCTAACGCTTTCCTCGCGCAACTGCTTATTCTATTCCGCTGGCCGGGATTGTCAACGAAACGGGCGTTTTACGTTAATTGACAGTCTGCGGCCGCAGGGCTAGAATGCCTTGCACCAGAACCAACTTAGCGCTCGGCGGAGGCGTCGCACGTGTCCATCGTCAATCTGTTTCGCAATTCGGAGCGAGCAATCTCCATCGAGCCGGGGCATGTCATCTTCCGCGAGGGCGACGCGGGCGACTCGATGTACATCGTGCTGGAGGGAGAATTGGAGATCCGCGTCCACGACAAGGTGATCGACTCGACCGGTCCGGGCGGAATCGTGGGCGAGATGGCGCTGGTCGACAACGCGCCGCGGAGCGCGACCTGCGTGGCCAAGACTGCTTGCCGGGTCGTGCCCGTCAACGAGCGGCAGTTCAACTTCATGGTGCAAGAGACGCCGAACTTTGCCATCACGGTGATGCGGATGATGTGCGAGCGGCTGCGAAAACGGTTCCCGGCGATGTAACGGCGCCGCAAAACAAAATGTTCAATGGATGAGCCTGCGTTTTACCGGCGTTGCATGTTGCTCGCGGGCGACACGTCCGACATGTTGTGGACGGCGGATGAATTGGCTGGGTTCTTTCAGAGATTCCGTCCCGACGGTCACAAGCTCGAGTCACTCTTCGCCGACATTCCTGGCGGTCTCGATGTCTTAAGTCGCTTGAGGCGAGTATACACCGCCACGACAATTCCGCCGGCCGACCCGAGGCGCTGCGACTTGTATTTTATTATCCGTGATCCGCGCCGCGCACCTGACGAGGAGTCGATTCGCATCGCCGGTAACCAGCTTTTGAATTGGCGACAAATCGCCACTGATTTCCACGAGCATGAGTTGGTTGAGCTGTTGACTCCAATCCCCAGAATCCAAATCAGCAAGGGACCTGCACCAAATCTCGATCCGAAGGACTACAATACACTCGACGTTTTCATTTATGACGTGCAAACCGATTGGCATGCCACTCTTAAGCCTCTCTGCCCCGAAGCACGCTGGATGGGAGAGGCATTCTACAACATCGGCTGCGACTACTATCTCGCACGCTATATCACCTGGCCCTGGTACATGCATTCGTCTCGCATCAATGAGGCGTACGAGCCGTATTTTGAATTATGGCTGCACGGTTCGGAGTTCAGGTGCCCATCGCCGGATAACATTACTTTGTTCGTTCCGTCACGACTTGACCAGCCGGCATAAGACGTAATATTCGGAGGTAGCGCAAGGAAGGGCTGGCCTTAATTGACCTGTTTCAAGACTACAAGCGATTTCTCGTAAAACTCTTGCTCGGTCTTCATCCCTTCGCGCTTGCTGAATTCCGCCAATTCCTTGTATCGCTTCGCAGGGTCGGCCCCGGTGGCGTGGCAGAGCTTCGCAAAGCAAATCGGGCAAAGCCAAAGCGGCTTATGATCGGCTTCGTCAAGATTATTGCTGCCGCACATGTTGCACTCGTAGAACGTGCAGTGCTGCATGGAAAACATGTGGCCGGTTTCGTGCGAAGCGGTCTTGAGAGTGCGCAGCAGGCAGAGGCGAAAGGCCGCGTCCCCGCCGTGTGGGTCGCTGCCGTGCGGGTCGCCGTTGCGCGATCGACCACACGCCCACGCGCTCGCTCAGCGATGCCTGGCCGAAGACGAAGTTCCAGCCTTCGCCCGGCCAAAGGTCCGAAGTCGTCAGCGCGATGTACGCGCAGGCGTCGGCCGGCAACCGCGGCCGCAGAACATTCTCCAGCACGTAAGTCGAGAGGATCTGCTTGACGTGCCAGGTGGGGTGCTCGCGGCGTGCCGACGCGGGAATGACGTTCAGCGACAGTCCCTCGCGCGTCTTCACCGGCAGTTGAAAGTAGATGCCCAGGAACTCGGCCGTTCGGTCAAGGACTTTCTTCTGGACGGCATCGAAGTCGCCTAGCGGTTGCACGTAGATTACGCGCCGACGACGATCCGCGCGGACGGGCTGGCCGCGGAGATATTCCGAATATGTCTGGCCCGCCTCCTTGTGCTCCGCCAGCCATTCGCCCGGCTTGGGAGGCGCTAGTTTGGTATGCAAGGGCAGGAGTTTCTCGAACGTGGCGGGCAGTTTGGCATCCGGCGTGTCGCCAGCATTGCTTTGGCAGGCGGAGATGGCAACCGTTAAGACAAAGCACGGCGCGAGAGAGAAGCGCATCGATCGGACTCTTCCCTATGACGTCTGTTGTCTATTTTCGCCCGATGCAAATCAGATCCTTTGCTCCGCGGACGTACATCCGGCCGTCCTGGAACGCGGGACATGTGACGCATCCTTCGCCCAAGTCGGTCTGGCGGACGCGCTTGACACCGGCGCGCGACGGGGCGAGGATCCAGCATTTGCCGGACTCGCCAAAGACGTATAGCTGCTTGCCAACCATTGAAGGCGATGACTTGCAAGGAAACTCGCCCAGGTCCTCTTCCCAGAGCTTGTCGCCTTTTTTCATATCATAGCTGGTGAGCTTGCCTTCGGAGGTTTGCACGAATACGAACTCCTCGGTCGCCACGGGGCTACAGATGGCCGGCGTGTTTTCGGACCCGGTCCAAACGCACGTGCGTATTGGTAACGTCGCCGCCGCCGTCGGCGCGGATCGCGCGGAAGGGCGAGTTGTCGTTGACGATGGCAACCACCGTGTCACCGACGGCGACGGGCGACGGCGCCACGTCGCCGGCGTCGGTTTTCACTCGCCACAACTCCTTGCCGTCGGCCGGGTTGTAGGCGATTACCCACGGATCGGCGGCCGTCACCAACTGATCGCGATTGCCGGCACGGATCACGATCGGCGACGTCCACGAACTGCGCACCGGCCGGTCTTGCTCCCAGACCTCGCGGCCGCTGGCAAAGTCGAACGCGTGGATCTTCGATTTCTTCTTCTTCACGATGGCTTGATCGAAAGGCACAATCAGCAAGTCCTTGTAGCACGCAAGCGACGCCGCATGTCCATAGGAGTTGTCCGGCACGCCCAGGCTCTTCGACCAGGCCAGCTTGCCGGCCAGATCGTATGCCGCCAGATCGCCGTTGGCGAAGATGGCCGCGACGTAGCGGCCATTGGTGGCCATCGTCGGGGCCGCGAAGCCGGGCGCTTCACGCTGGCTGTCCGTGAGCTCCAGCTTGTTGCTCTCCGGTGTGGATGGCACGTCGGCCTGCCAGAGCTTCTTGCCGCTGGCCGTGTCGAAGCAATAGACTTGCCGCTGCTTCTCGTCCGCCCCTGTGAGGAAGATCCGGCCCGCGACGATCACCGGCGAGCTGTTGCCGGGCAGCGGCACGGGCATTTTCCAGAGGATATTCTTGCCGGATCGCCCGTCCCAGTCGTCGGGCACGTTCGCAAAAGGCGATGTGCCGCTGCCGCCGGGACCGCGAAAGCAGGGCCAGGCATGGGCTAGGTCCGCGGCGGGAAGTGGCGACGCGGCGACCGCAGCCGGCTTCTCGACCGATACGGAAGACTGCGCGGAAGCGGCGGTTGTCGTCGCGCTGGTGCCGGAAGCCGATGAGCCTTGCGATGACACGACCGGCAAAACGGCAGGCGGCTGTCCGCCGGCGGTATTGTCATTCGAAGCCGCGTTTGCCGAGGCGTTCCCTTTCAATTGCAAATACTGTTGCTCCGACGATTCGCGGTTTAAATTCCAAGCCGGCACAGAGAGGCCGATTCCAGCCGCACAGAGCACGACGAAGAGTGCGGCAGTCGTCCATCGCGCGGCGGGCGTCCAGCCTTCCTCCCAGTCGGCGGCGACCGCGGCCGACTGGGGCAGCGGAGGCCGCCTGCCGAGGTAGGTGGCCCAGCGCGCGGCGGCCAGGAAGACAATCAGTCCGCCGCACAAAAGCGCCGCCCCGAAAACGGCAAACCGTTTCTCGCGGAAGTATTCGTTTCGCGAATCCAGGTCGAGCCGCCGGATCGCCTCGTTGATCGCCGTGTTGTCGGGCTGCTGCTTTGCCGCGGCTTTCAAGGAATCGCGGGCGGCGGTCTGCGACGGGTCGGTCATCGTGCGATGCCGGTAATCGTAAACCAATAGTGCCGCGACGACGGCTGAGAAAGCCGCCGCGACGATGGCCGTCCGCTTGGCGAGCGGCTGCGAGAAGTCGGATTTCAAAAGTGCGTTACTCATTTGGGATGAATTTGGCCGGTTTTGGTAGCGGCGGTAGGCCGCCCTGGCGCACGGCCTAACTTATCTGAATCAATTCCTGCCGCGCGTGTTCCTCTGGACAATACCAGAAACATCGGCCGCACGCCACACAGGCGGCGCGGTCGGGCTCATAATCGGTGCGACGGCGGCGAAGCGAGAGTTGAACCAGTTTTACCGCGAAGACGAGTCCCACCCAGCCGCCGAAAATCGTCCCGCCAATCGCAAACTTGTGTCGAATATCGGCGGCCCTGGCATAAAGCGATTCGACCGACTCACCGGTGGCGTGAAACGCCTCGCTGGCGTGCGTTTGCGGCTGCACGAATCCGGACTCGTCCGAGCAAACCTCGTAGGCAAGCTGCACCGTCGGATGGACTCCCGCGAACAGTTCGCGCATCGTGTATCCCAGGCCGGCGCCTGCGGCAACCAGCAGTGGGGCGGCGGCAAGTACGACAATCAACTGCCGCCGTCCGGCGTTTTGCTTCACGGGCGAAAGGGCGACGGTCGGCCTGCGAATTCCCGCCGTACGGACACGAGTCTTCGCATAGCCGGCATTGGACACACTGCTGACGTGGAATACGCAAATGACGCCAGGAAACTTTGGACAATAGCGCGAGGATCGCTCCATAGGGACAGAGCCAGCGGCAGTAGGGTCGGCCGATCACCAGCCCCACGCCCAGGAACCCGGCGCTCAGGGCCAGCATCCTCGCGCCGGACGTCATGCGGAAGAGTCCTACGAACGGGTCGAAGCGGCAGATGATCCAAGCGGAGCCGGTCGCTGCAAAGAGCACTGCCGCACCGAGATAGATATAAGCCAACAGGCCGAGCAGCTTGGTCGATCCACGTCGGCACCTGCACCGGCCGCACCGCCACCAACTCCTGCACGGCCCCCAGTGGACAAACCGATGCACAAAACGAGCGGCCAAAAAAAAGTGTGAAGACGAGCGGGATTGCGAAAACGGCGATCACCATGCCGCCTACAGCGTAATTGCTGTCGAATACCGACTGCGTCACGTTCTGGATCGAGCCAATCGGGCAAACGCAGCCCTTGCGCCAGAAGCCGAGCCAGGCCAGCGAGACAATCGAGAGCACGTACAGCCCGGCGCGCGACCGGCCGCGAACGGCGAAGTATGACGCCGCGGAGAGAGCCAAGACCAGAAAGCCAAGGTCGGCCCAATCCTGCCAGCCGGCCCGCGCGGCCGGCGTTTGCGTCTGCGGAACCGAGTAGTTGCTGAACTCGGGCAATGGATGTTCTTCGGCGGCACGCACCGCCGGCGCAAGAATAAGAAGAAGCAACACGGCAAGCGGCGATAGGACAAGTTTCACGCCTTGCCTCCGCTTTTTGGCCGCAACTGGTATAGCGCCGCGTGGCCTTTCAGGCCGGCTCTTTCTCTCCTCGCCTGTGCCTCATCGGCGGCCTGGGAGTCGTGCGTCAATAGCCGCGGCGAGGCGGCCGGCACGCGGCGAAAGGCGTCGGCCGGACAGGCGGCCGCGATCGAACACTCGTTGCAATTCAGGCAACGATCGTGGCGGACCTGCAAGTAGAGCGAGCCGTTCATCAGCCGGCATCCCAACACGCATTTGCCGCAGGCGATACAGAGTTGCTCGTCGATCGTGTACTCGAAGTAGGGCACGTCGTTCACGGTCTCGATGAACTTGCGGCGAATGGCCCCGGTCGGACAAAGCTGATTTTCGGCGCCGGTGTTTCGCACATAATCGGCAGTGGGAAAATAGCCGGTGCAAACTTCGCAATAGCCGCACCGCGAAAAGCAATTGACCGCCTTCACCGCGGAAATGTCGAGTACACAATTCGTCTGGCAGCCGTCGCAGGCAATGCAACGATTGGGATCGAGTTGCCAAACTTGCGGCAGACGGCACTCCGCGGCCTGGTTGCACTCGCCGCAGTTGGCGGCGGCCGGCTCCGGACAAACACCGGCCGCATGGGCCGTTTGTTTGTAGAGCAGCCATCCGGCCAGCGAACCGACGCCGCCCAGCGCAGCGTAACGCGTCACATCGCGGAGCCATTGACGGCGGTCAATTGGTGGAATGCTCGTGCTCATGGCTTCTCCTTCTTGCTTGCGCGGTCATCGCCGCCGCTGTCGGCTTTTTGCAAATCCGGTTTTTTCTCAAATATGCGCACTTTCGCCGCGCGGGCGTCCAGCACCAATACGCGTCCGTGGCGATCGCCTGCCACCGCGGCGGGCGTGTCCTTCAATTGCGGCGGCCCGACGACGACCGATTGAAACTCGCCGCTGCGCGAATAGGTCTTTACCCGCGGAATGCCCTTCTCGGCGGTAACGAAATTGCCGTCGGGCAACACCGCAAGGTGAGCCGGATTGCAGCAGCCGAAGAAATCGGCGACCGCCGGCGAGCCCTTGCCCCAAAACGCTTCCCGGTCGCCATTCCGCGTATAGGCTTCCACACGCAACAAACGCGGGTTGACGACGTAGAGCAAGTCGTCGCGCCCCACCGCCACGTCGAAGTAGTGATTGGTGACGACGAACTCCGTACCGCCCGCCGAACCGGGTTTGCCCAGCGGCGTGAGCGGCTTGCCGTGCGGGTCATAACACCAGACGACGCGATTACCGGCGTCGGCAACCCAGATCTCGTAATCGGCGGCCGTGATCGAGGTGAAGAACGCCTCCTTGCCTTGCGACGGCCAAATGGCGATGCGTTCGCCCTTGGGATCAAAAACCTCGACGTGGTCCTCCATGCCGATGTAGATCTGGCCTGGCACGCCATGCTCGGGGCCGCCGACGACCAGACAGTGCGGCTCTCCCTTCAGTGCGATCTCGAGAAGCTTCCGGCCTTCGTTAGAGTAGATCACCACGCCGCGATCGCCGGCGACATAGATTCGGCCGTCATTATCGACGGCCAATGCACGCGGCTCGTGGAAGGGAACCGCGATGCCGCCCGTTTCGTTATAGCCAATCATCGCAGGCGCGATGGTTTCCGCCGCCTTGATCGCCGCCTGTTCGTCGTAAGGCTCGGCATTTTCCACGGGCGGCCGATCCCCTCGTTGCGCGCGATGCCAAGAGGTTAACGCAGCGTTGCCGACTAGGACCGCGACG
Source organism: uncultured Planctomycetia bacterium (assembly GCA_963707295.1). Taxonomy (GTDB): domain Bacteria; phylum Planctomycetota; class Planctomycetia; order Pirellulales; family Thermoguttaceae; genus JANXQG01. Next base: position 119,373 of record CAVPPL010000011.1, on the reverse strand, counting down.
ACGGCTGTCACGACGCCCGACACGGCGACGATAAGTATGGTATGGCCTCGATTCATGATCCATGCTCTGCTACGTCTACGCAGACCATTCGCAACGAGTCGCGCACGATCAGCCTGCCCGACACGAGTGCCATCGGTCCCCAACACTCCGACCCGTCCTCGATGACTTGTGCCCGCGCCAACTGGCGGTAACCCTCTGGCGTCGCCTCCACGAGCGTAAGCTGTCCGGAATTGTTGAGAGCGAAGATGAGGCCATCCGCAATCAAGTAAGGTCCCGAACCAAACTTTTCTCGCCCGCTGTTCCAAACCTCCTTGCCGTCGAGGTCGAGGCAGACGAGCTTCTGGTCTTTCTGCCGGACGGCGTAGAGGTGTTGCTTCCATAGAATCGGCGTCTGCTGTTCGGAGCCAAACTGCCGGGCGTCGAGGCGAAACACGGTCTCCGGCACGATCCGACCCTGCGCCTGTACAAGCTGAAGCATCAGGCTTCCGGAATTGTATCCGCCGGATAAGAAAATGCGGTCCTCGCCGACGACGACGGGAGAGGGACACGTGGCCATCGCGATTTGCCATTGGTCGGTCTCCCAAAGCAACTCGCCCGTATCGGCCGCGACGCCTGCCACGCCGCCACTGCCACAGTAGACGTACATCCGCCGCCGACCCGCTGCGCCGTTGCCCCGGAACTCCATCGGCATGATCGAGACGTGAGTCATCGTCCAGTGCCGCGGGTTGGGGCACTGCCAGACGATCCGCCCGGTGTGATAGTCAAGTGCCATTATCAACGAGTTGCCGCCCGGTGCGACGATCAAAAGGCCGGTCGTCTCGTCGATGTATGGACACTGGCCGGTGTACCACTGCGGGACTTTCGCGCCTTGTTCCAGTGCCAGATCGATAAGCCAGCGAGACTTGCCGGTCGCCGTGTCCCATCCGGCCAACTGGCATTTCGGTCCCAGGGTGACGACGCTGTCGCCGGCCACCGCGGGAACGGTCCGAGAGATGCCGTGATTCGGCGCGATGGCGATTTGGTACCCGTTGTGCCAGATCTCGCGGCCGTCGTCCAACGAGAGGCAGCGCAGCACATCGTCGTCGTCAACATGATCGAGCACGTAGACGCAACCGCCTTCGACCGCTGCCGCGGCAAAACCGTCACCCAGCGGAACGCTCCACAGCCGCTTCGGCCCAGTCGCCAGCCAACTCCGCGCCAGTCGAACCGATTCCTTGTTGATGGCGTCGCGATCGGGGCCGCGGAAGCAGGGCCAGGCGGCGGTGATGGACGATGGCCGTCCCGGACCTGCGCACTGCTGTGCCCGGCACGGGCCGCACGGCGACGGGCGCGGCCGCGACGGGCGGTGCGCCATCGAGCCCCGGCACGCGCGGGTCGATGAATACCGCCGGACCGGATCGCACCCAGCGGACAATAAGCAGCACGCCCATCAACGCCAAGAGCGCGGGAAACAAACTACTGCCGGTCTTCAGCAGGCGTGACGGCGATGGTGTGGACATGAGCGAAGAAACTCACTTACCGGGCTTCTTTAGTGATACTCCCAAACGACCGTAAAGTCAACACCACGGCGAACTTGCGCGGCCTTTACACATGATTTCATTTTAGTAACGTGCGGTTGGCAAAACTCGTTTTCCTATTTAAGTTATCGGCAGGATCATGAGGTGTGCGGCGTGCTTCGTTCGATATATACTGGGGATGGTGCAGCTTACGTGAACTAGCGACGCTTTCATGCGCTCAATCCAGGTGCTTGGTCCCGGTTGTCCGGAGTGTTGGCAATTGAAGGCCGACGTGGATGCGGCGGTTGCTCGACTCGGCGTCGCCGCCGTCGTGGAACACGTCACCGATATCCACCGCATCATCGCGATGGATGTGTTGCTGACGCCGGCATTGGTAGTCGACGGACAAGTCTGCCTTGTGGGGCGGCACCGGTCGGTCCAGCAAATCGAGGAGATTCTCGTTTCCCAATGCGCAAACCAGTCTTGACGATCGCGCTATTGCTCTTCGTGGCGGCAAGCATCGCCGCTCCGGTGATTCGCGGCCTTGCGCAGCCAGAGAATGCCGCAATCGTCGGCATTGCGCCAGATCGGTCGAATGCTACGGTGGTTTGTTACTTGCGCTCGAAGTTCCGCTGCAAGTCTTGTACGACGCTTGAAGCTGTTGCGCGATGTGGTTGAACAGCAGTTCGCTGCCGAAGCCGTCGCGGGAACAATCACCTGGAGGGCCATCGACTTTCAGTTGCCCGGCAACGAGCACTTCCTCTCCGACTTCCAACTTCCTACGGGCGGAGTGGTGCTCGCGGAGTTCCGCGATGGCAAGCTCATTCGCTGGCGGTCGTTGCTGCACGCATGGAATCTGACGGACGACCGGGATCTTCTGGAACAGTATCTTCGCAAGTCGATTCTCGACTTCCGCGCGGAGAGCGAATGAGCCTCCACGAGCCAACCGCCGCGCTCGCCTTTACGTTGGGGCTATGGACCGCGGTGCAACCTTGCCCGATGACGGCCAACGTCGCGGCGGTTGTATGGCTGGGACGTCGGGCCGAATCAGTCCGTGGCGGCGTCCTCGCGGCTTTGCTATTCGTCGCTGGGCAAACGATCGCCTACGTTAGCCTGTCCTGGCTGGTGCTGGGAGGGATCGCCGCGTCATGGCGGCTCTCGGCATTTTTGCAACAGCACGTCAACGAGTTCCTCGGACCGGCTTGGATAATCGCCGGGATGGTTCTATTGGGCTTGATTGAGTTCCGTCTGCCGCGCTTTCCCTCCCCTCTCCCTCCGGGAGAGGGGCAAGGGGTGAGGGCGGATTCGTGTGCTACAAGAGGCGTACCTAAAATCAGTTCGTGGAGCGCTCTGCCGCTGGGGATTGTACTGGCGATGGCGTTTTGCCCCGTCACGGCCGTGCTCTTTTTCGTAAACCTGGTGACGATTGCCCGATCGGGCAGCTCGCACGTCGTTTATCCGCTCGTTTATGCCATCGGGGCCTCGCTCCCCGTCGCTGGGCTCGCGCTACTGCTGGGCACCGGCTCGCGCTGGCTGGGGACAGCCTTCGACTCTGCACAGCGGATGCATTGGTGGTTGAACCGGGCGGCGGGCGTGGTTCTGCTGGCGGTGGGCGTTTATTACGCACTTAGGTTCGATTTCGCGGTGCTGCCGTCCTGACATTCGTGCCGTTGACCGTCTAATGCGGTTGTGGTAAAAATAGTGGATTGCCGATCGCGGCAACGCGTCATTGAAATCATTTCGTATAGTCAGGAGCCAACCAACGTGTCACTCAGCGAGCGGAAGCAAGAGCTCAAGCGGCGTCGTCATCGCAAGAAGAAACTGAAGATTTTTGAGCGAAAGCTGTCCAAAGCCACGGTTTCTGAAAAAACGGTTATCGCCGAAAAAATCCGCCGCCTGACGCCCGGCTGTGAAGTGCTGATTCAGAATTGGGATTTGGAAAAGAAGCGGTAGTTACTCCTTCCCACGCTCCGCGTGGGAACGAGCGACCTTTCGCCTACGCCGTCGTTTTCTGCAACCGCTGGATGACCGCTCTTGCCGCGGCGAGTTGATCCTCCAGGTCCTTCAGCGCGGCCCGTTCGCCTTGCACCACGGCCGCTGGGCGCGCTGGACGAAGTTGGCGTTCTCCAGCGTTTTCTGCTTTGTGGCAATCAGCCCTTCCAGGCGAACTGCTTCCTGCTTGCTCCGCTCGAACTCCGCGCCCAGATCGATCAACCCGGCCAGGTCAACGAAGACCTCCATGCCGGTCAGTGCGACGTTGGCCGAATGTTCCGGCGGCGAGACATCCGCTCCCCATCCGGTCAGCCTCGCGTGTTCCATCTTAAGGAAGTAAGGCTCCATCGGCCGCAGCAACTCGGCCGTGGCTGTGTCGCAGCGGACGGAGAAATCGCACTTCCTTCGCCGCGGCACGTTCTGCCGATTGCGAATGTCGCGAACCGCTCGCAAGACTTCCTGAAACCGGGCGAAGCGGGCCTCGATTTCCGCGTCCTGCCGCGCCAGGTCGGCCTCGGGCCAGGGGGCGATCATGATGCTCTCGGCCGCCGGCATGCAGGCGCGTCGATGCCGCGCTGCGGCGCGGCCTCGGCCAGCAGTTGCCAGACCTCTTCGGTCACGAACGGAATCATCGGGTGCAGCAGCCGCAGCAGCGTGTCGAGCGTGTGGGCCAGCACGCGCTGGGCCGTCGGCCGCACGGCCGGATCGCTGCAGCCGGGCCTTGACCATCTCGACGTAGAAGCTGCAAAACTCGTCCCAGGCGAAATCGTAAAGCGCTCGGGCGGCGTCGGCGAAGCGATATTCGGCCAGGGCCGTCGGTCACCTGCCGGTGACCGTCGCCAGGCGGCTCAGGATCCAGCGGTCTTCGACCAGCAAGCTCGTCGTCGGCCACCGGGCCGGGCGTGTAGCCTTCGAGGTTCATCAGCGCGAACCGCGAGGCGTTCCAGAGCTTGTTGCAGAAGTTGCGGGCCAGCTCGAACCGCTCGCTCACCACGGCCCCGCGCGGCAGGGCCTTGTCGGCCGGCTTTCTCGGCCCATTGCGTGGAGAACTCCTTGCCGCAATGCTTGCACTTGACCCGCGGCAGGACGCGGTTCTCCTTGGTCTGCTCGATCAGCTTCTCGCAGTGCGGGCACTCGAACTCGACCGGCATCCGCACGTCCTGCGTCTCGGTGGTCAGGTAGGCCAGGCCGAAGCGCAGCGCAGTCGGCGCCGAACTTCTCGATCACGTCGAGCGGATCGACGCCGTTGCCCTTCGACTTCGACATGCTCTCGCCGTAGCCGTCGAGGATCTTCGGATGGATGTAGACCTCGTGGAACGGCACCTCGCCCACGTTGTACAAGCCCGTGATCACCATCCGCGCCACCCAGAGCGTGATGATGTCGCGGCTGGTGACCAGCACGCTGGTCGGATAGTAGTAGGTCAGCTCCGGCGTCTGCTCCGGCCAGCCGAGCGTCGAGTGCGGCCAGAGGGCGGAGCTGAACCAGGTGTCGAGCACGTCGCTGCTCGCGGACGAGCTTCGATGGCCGCGGCATCGGCGATCGTCGGCCAGATCGTGCTTCCTGCGATGCGCAGATCGAGCCACTCGGCCGTGCTGCGTCGTCGCGATCTGCCAGACCGACGTCCGTCGCGGTCCGGCAAACGGCGCTGTTCTGTCAGATCGGCCTTCGCTGGCCGTCGTGCTGGCAGTACCAGATCGGAATCTGATGTCCCCACCAAAGCTGCCGGCTGATGGGCCAGTCGCGCTTTTCGCCGAGCCAGTCGAGATAGCTCTTGGCGTAGCGCTCGCGGAATGATCTTCACGCGGCCGTCGGTCACGGCGTCCATCGCCGATCTGGGCCAGCTGGTCCATCTTCACGAACCACTGGTCGGCCAGATACGGCTCGATGGGCGTCTTCGAGCGGTCGCTGTGGGCCAGCTCGATCTCGCGGTCTTCGATCTTCGCCACCAGGCCGAGCGCTTCCAGGTCGGCGACGACCGCGCTGCCGGGCCTTGTGCATCGTCAGCCCCTGGTACGGCCCGGCGTTCTCGTTGAGCGTGCCGTCGGGGTTGAGGATGTTGATCATCGGCAGCTTCTGCCGCAGGCCGACTTCGTAGTCGTTCGGATCGTGGGCCGGCGTGATCTTCACGCAGCCGGTGCCCAGCTCCGGCTTGGCCCAGACGTCGGCGATCAGCGGAATCTCGCGGTTCAACAGCGGCAGCTGCACCTTGCGGCCGTCGCGGGCCATGTCGCGCAAGCTTGTCCAACTGCGGCGAGCATCGTGCGGCGGCGCTCGGCCAGATCGTCGATCTGCTTCTGCAATGTCCGGCTTGTCCTTCGCCGGCGCGGCGGCCAGCCGCTGCGCGCAAGTTCGGCTTCGGCCTTGATCAAGCGCCGCGGCCGGATCGGGATGCACGGCCACGGCCGTGTCGCCGAGCATCGTTTCGGGCCGCGTGGTGGCGATCGTCACGTGCGTCGGCTCGCCCGGCTTGGGATCGATCACCGGATAGCGGAAGTGCCAGAAGTGGCCCTTCGACGGTCTCGTGAAAGACTTCGTCGTCGGTGACGGCCGTTTGCAGGAACGTGTCCCAGTTCACCAGCCGCTTGCCGCGGTAGATCAGCCCGTCGTTGAACAGCTTGAAGAACGTGTGCCGCACGGCCCGGGCACACTGCGGATCGAGCGTGAAGCGGGTCCGCTGCCAGTCGCAGCTGCAGCCCATCTGCTTGAGCTGGCCGAGGATGCGGGCTTCGTACTCGTTCTTCCATTGCCAGATGCGCTCGACCAGCCCCTCGCGGCCCAGGTCGTGGCGGCTGAGCTTTTCCTCTTCGCAGCAGCCGCCGCTCGACCACCGCCTGCGTGGCGATGCCGGCATGATCGGTGCCCGGCATCCACAGGGTGTTGTAGCCCTGCATCCGCCTCCAGCGGATGAGGATGTCTTGCAGCGTGTTGTTCAGGGCGTGGCCCAGGTGCAGGGCCCCGGTGACGTTCGGCGGCGGGATGACGATCGTGTACGGCTTGCGGCCGGGTCCGGCTCGCTGTGGAAGTAGCCGCTGCTCTTCCCAGAACTGGATACCAGCGGCTCGGCTGCGTGATCGTATTGTTTGGGAAGCTCGGTGGTGGTGATTGGCGATTGGGGATCGTCGATCCGTGGAAGGCCGATGCGGATCGTATTGGCTTGGCCACCTCGGCCTTCCGCTTTTCTTCGTCCTTGCACAGCTTGTACTCGAAACTGTCGACCAGGGCGATCCAGCTTGCCTCGATCATGTTCTCGCTGACGCCGACCGTGCCCCAGACGTCGTCTCGTCGCGGCTTTCGATCACCACGCGGACGCCGGCGGCCGTGGCGGCCTCGGAGTTGATCACGCGCACTTTGTAATCGACCAGGTGCAGCTTGTTCAAGCCGGGGAAATGGCCGTTCAGGGCCTTGCGCATGGCGGCGTCCAGGGCGTTGACCGGGCCGTCGCCCTCGGCCACCTCGTGCCGCACTTCGTCGCCGACGCGGATCTTGACCGTGGCTTCGGTGCGAATCGTCGCCCGCGGCGTTGGTTTCGACGTTCACGTGAAAGTTCAGCCGCTCGAAAGTGCGGCTGGAACGTGCCCAGGCACTTTCGGACCAGCAGGTCGAACGAGCCTCGGCCGCCTCGAACTGGTAGCCGGCGTTCTCCAGCGCCACGACCTGCGCCAGGATCGTGTCCATCAGCTCCGGATCGTCTGGGAATCTTGTGCCGCTGCGGTCATGGCCACGATGTTCGAGCGGCCCGACAGCTCGCTGACCAGCACCCGCCGCTCGTTGCCCACCGCCTCGGGCTCGATGTGCTCGTAGCTGGCCGTAGTTCGGGCGATGCCGCTGACGTGCATGCCGCCCTTGTGGGCGAAGGCGCTCTTGCCCACGAACGGCTGGTTCGGGCGAAAGTTCATGTTGACCGTCTCGTAGACGAATCGCGACAGCTCGGTCAAATGCTGCACGCCGCCGGGCAGAAGCACCTCGTAGCCCTGCTTCTTCAGGGCCAGGTTGGCGACCACCGAGATCAGGTCGGCGTTGCCGCAGCGCTCGCCAAAGCCGTTGATCGTGCCTTGCACTTGCACCGCGCCGGCATCGACGGCCGCCAGCGAATTGGCCACCGCCAGCTCGCAGTCGTTGTGGCAATGGATGCCCACCGGCACGGGCAGCGGCCTTCACGGCGCATCGCACCGCTTGCGCAATCTCCTCGGGCATGCGTGCCGCCGTTGGTATCGCAGAGCACGACCATCCGCGCCGGCCTCGGCCGCGGCGCGGAGGGCCTAAGCGAATAGAAGGCGTTGGCCTTCCAGTCGTCGACGATCTGTTCAACGTCAAAGGCCACTTCGCGGCCTGAGGTCTTTGCTGCGGCGTTGACGGCGGCAGCCATCATCGAACAATCGCCCTTCCAGCCGTCAAAAAAGTGTTCGGCGTCGAAGATCACTTCACGGCCATTGGCGACCAGAAATCCGACGCTTTCGCCGATCATCGCGAGATTCTCCTCGGGAGTCGCGCGAAGGATGGATCCGACCTGAAAAAGCGAACTCTTGCCGACAATCGTGATGGTCTTCGCGGCGGAATCCAACAATGCCCGCAGCCCTTCGTCATCCGTCGCCTTGACACCTTTGCGGCGGGTCATGCCGAAGGCGCAGACGCATGTGTGCTTCAGCGACAACTCGCGGACGCGCTGAAAATACTGGGCGTCTTTCTCGTTCGACGCCGGGTATCCGCCCTCGACATAATCGACGCCGATGCTATCGAGCCGCTGGGTAATGGCCAGCTTGTCCATCAAGGAAAAGCTGATGCCTTCAGCCTGGGAACCGTCGCGGAGGGTCGTGTCGTAGATTTCGATGCGGGTCATGGCAGTTCCAATAAAAAAAGCCCTCGGGCCTCACGGGCCTCAGGGCTTTGCTTTGTTTCTGGACAAGCACCGGAAGCCCTAGGCCCTATTCTCACCAATAATGATCGCTACGGCAACGCCGACAGAGCCGGCGGCCAGGAAGCGAAATGTATTGGAAGGAAGGGCGAACATGGGCTTTCCAAAGGGCTGTAATAGCTGAAGTTTACCGTTAAAATCGAGGGTCGTCAAGGGCGGTAGGAATTGAAGCGAAGTCGGCGTGAAGCTATACTTTAGGTGTTGTCCTTGTCCCAGAATCCCGCAAAGTTGGGAAACTTGCATGTCAATTTCGCTTGCTGACGCGCTACAACAAGTTGACCTTGAAGTCGGCCACGTCTATCAGTGCCAGGTCGGGCCACTTTTTGTCCAAGTCCGGGTCGAATCGCGCGATTCCGGCCCGCTGCCAGCGCCATTTAATCCAGATGAGGTAATGCTCGATCCGTGGACGGAGTTGCCGGGACCAGGGCCGGGGAAGGTAATTAAGGTAACGCCTGGCGGCCCATTTTGGCCAGATGCCCCAGTGATACCTAGCGATGCTTACGAGCAATGATCTACGCGCTTCCCTCACCGGACGAACCGATTGACCAGGGCGACATCATCGACGGATGCCCACTCTTGAAGATTGTTCATGCCGACCTTCGATTTCCTGAATCACCAGAGACAATCTGCTCGCTTCATCGCGTTGTGGTTTTAACGCAAACTTGCGATTTAGCCAATCTGAAGAGACAGTACACTGTTGTCGCAATGGCGCACCATGCCGAACAACTTGTGGCACAAAGCATACTTAAAGCCGCAGACGTACGAGGACCAATTCGCGCGGGACGAGTTTTCGGATGGTATTTTCTGCCGGCTGCACTCGACCTGGGCTTAGAAGAAATGGTCGTCGATTTTGGCCAGCTCTTTACGGTTCCACTGAACGTGATAAGTGATCTCGCCGAAGCGGGTAAGCGGAAAGCTCGAATCCGACCGCTATTTCGCGAGCACTTGGCAAAACACTTTGCCGACACCTACAGCCGCATAGGTCTGCCGCAACCCTACGCGACAGAGTGACGCCATTTAGCCGCGCGGTGTCTCGCGACAGGAAGCCGATTGAATGAAGGCCGACCAACTCATCTGGGAGCTCGCGGTCAAAGTCTACGAAGAACCGCTTCAGAAAGGTGCGCGAGGAAGCGGCCTACCCGAATCCAAACAACCCGTTGCACATAGTCACGCTTCTAATCGATGCCGATACTGAAATCTCCATGAACAGTCTCGGCTTCTCTCCGTGTCACCACGAAACTGCATCACGCGGACCGCGTTGAATACGGCGTTGGGCCGCTCTCGCCCACTGGCGCGGCATCGCTTTCATCGTATTCATCCGGATCGTCATCAATTACTTCGTCCTGTTCTTCATCGGCATCCGGTTCGTCCTCTGCCTCGTCATCGTACGAGTCGTCGGCGTCGTCGAGGTCTTCTTCCTCATCGTCTTCCGGCGATACGACCGCCGTTGTCACGCGGGCTTCCGTAGGGCGGCGCTCCTCGGCCGGGGCGAGCATGATCTTGTTGGTCCGCCGCGGTTCGGCCGGCGCTGCTATGGCCGTCACGCCGCCGCTTCCGCTCATTTCGGCCCATTGCTCCAGGGTAATCAGTCACCTCGCGGGCCTGCGAGCCGTTGTAGTGGCCGACGATGCCGTCCTCGGCCATGAAGTCGATCAGCCGGGCGGCGCGGCCGTAGCCGATGCCCAAGGCACGCTGCAACAGCGACACGCTGCCGCGGCCCTCGCGGACCACGATGTCGATCGCCGCCTCGTACAAGCTCGTCGCGGTCGGCGAACTTCTTGCCGCTCGCCGCTCGCCGGCGGCCGGTCGGCGTCTTGAGCTGCACCAGCTCCTTGACGAACTGCGGCTCGGTGGTGGCCACGGAGTCGATCGACGCGATTGATCTCGTCGTCGCTCAAGTACGTGCCCTGGCCGCGCATGCAGCGTGCTCGTGCCGGGCCAGAGGAAGAGCATGTCGCCGTTGCCCAGCAGCTTGTCGGCCCCCATTTCGTCGAGCACCACGCGGCTGTCGGTGCGGCTGGCCACCTGGAAGGCGATCCGTGCCGGCAGGTTCGACTTGATCAGGCCGGTGATCACGTCGACCGTCGGCTTTTGCGTGGCCAGCACGAGGTGGATGCCGACCGCGCGGCTCTTTTGCGCCAGGCGGATGATGTGCGTCTCGACCTCCTTGGCGGAGGTCATCATCAAGTCGGCCATCTCGTCGGCCACGATCACGATGTACGGCATGTGCGTGGGAATCTGCTCGCCGTTCTTCGTCGTTCTCCGGGCTGGATCCGCTCCATCAGTTCTTCTTCGCCCAAGCTGGTTGTAGACGCTGATGTGCCGCACGCCGGCCCGGGCCAGCAGGTGATACCGCTCCTCCATCTTGTCCACCGCCCAGGCCAGGATCGCCTCGGCCTTGCGCATGTCGGTCACGACCGGGTGCATCAGGTGCGGCAGCGTCTTGTAGGGGCTGAGCTCGACCATCTTGGGGTCGATCATCAGCATCCGCACTTCGTCGGGCCGGCGGGTCATGAGCATCGAGACGATGATCGAGTTCAGGCACACGCTCTTGCCGGTGCCGGTGCGGCCGGCGATCAGCAAGTGCGGCAGCGTGGCCAGGTCGACCGACCATCGGCGTTGCCGGACACGTCCTTGCCCAGGTAGATCGGAATGCGCATCTTCTGGGCCTTGCCGTTGGCCTCTTCGATCACCTCGCGCAGGCGGACGATCTGCCGCTCGGCGTTGGGCACTTCGATGCCGACGGTGTTCTTGCCGGGAATCGGCGCCACGATGCGCACGCTGGGCACGCGCAGGGCGATCGCCAGGTCGTCGGCCAGGCTGGTGATCTTGCTCAGCCGCAGGCCGGCCTCCAGTTCGACCTCGAACTGCGCGATCACCGGCCCGGTCTCGATCTCGACGACGCGGACGTTGAAGCCGAAATCGTGGAACGTCTTTTCCAGGATCTTGGCCTTGCGGCGGACCTCTTTCTCCTGCTCCTCGAAGTTGAACGACTCGCTGGCCAGCAGCAGTTCGATGCTCGGCAGTTCGTAATCGGCGGCGTTTTGCGGCGGCTCGTCGAGTTGCAGTTCCTCGGGCTTAGCAGTCTTTGGTTTGCGGATGCGGAGCAGCGACGAAAGGCCGCCGCCCTTGTCTTCAGCGGCGGCCTCTTCCGGTTTCGACGCGGCAGCTTCTTCGGCTTTCGCCTCGTTCGTGGCGGTGCTTGCACCACGGGCTCGACCGACGCGGCAGCCGGCTTGGCATCCCCGGTCTTCGGCCCTTTCACGCGGACGGCAGAGAACCTTTCCGCCTTTGGCAGATGTGTTTTCATCCGGTTCGTAGCCATCGAGGTCCGAGCGCCGCTTGAGATGCCGCGCGGCCGCCGCGCCGACTTGCATCATGCCTTGGCCGATGCCCTGGGCCGGCTTGCCGACGATCCAGGCCATGATTTGAATCAACAAATAATCGGTTGAAAGCAAGAGGCCGCCAAGGATCAAACTAATCGTGAGGATATACGACCCGACGCTGGCGAAGTTCAGTTCCAGCAGGCCGCGGCCCGCCGCGCCTAGGTATCCGCCCGCGCCGATCACCGGTCCCGGTGAAAGCTGCGGCACGGCCATCGCCAAGAACGTCGTAAATCCGGCCAGCGAGACCAGCCATCCGACCAACCGTATGATTGGCTGCGTCATGGGACGCCGAGCCAGCAGCATGGCATCAAGCAAGCCGAGCGAAAACACAAGGTAGTACGCGCCGAGTCCGAGACTCGTCAACAACATCCGGCTGGCCAAGGCGCCCGACCGGCCGCAGACGTTGAGAACCTCCGCGCGCTCGGGGTAAACGAGCTTGCTGGGCGGGTCGCCGGCGTCGTAGCTCACGAGCGCAGCCGCCAAGAAAACGACGAGCGCAAGCAGGCCGATGGCCAACAGGTCCTTTTTCAGGTCGCGATGTTCGAGCATGTGACGCGCATACCGGAGGTACGTGGGTCCGCGGCGATTTCTCGCCGGCGGAACCTGGCGCATCCATGCCCAAAAAGCTATTCCTAGATTGTCGCCTATAGTATCGTCACCGCTGTGTTAACAAAGTCAATGAGAAATCGGGCGGCGGAAGAGACGGCGCAGCCGCGCGAGGCGGAATAAGCGGCAGAAGCGAAATAACCGAAGCTGGCCAGTTGGGAATCAAGCCGAAATCCCCGCGGCGGGATTCGCCAGCGCGGCGGATGGCAGGCAGCCCGCGCAGGCCAAATCGGCCGGAGAAGCAAGCCACGGCTTGACCGCCGCGCCGCAATTGCAGAGCTCTTCAAAGCAGTCGCCGAATGCTTCCACAATGACCGGATCGAAGTGAGCGCCGGCATCTTTGAAGATGAGCTCCCGAGCATGCTCCGCGGGCATGGCCGCCTTGTAGACGCGCGGCGAGGTCAAGGCGTCAAAGGCGTCGGCCACGGCTACGATCCGAGCCGGCAACGGGATCTCCGTGCCGCTCAGGCCGGCGCAGTATCCTCTGCCATCGAAACGTTCGTGGTGGTAGCGGGCAATCTGTGCGGCAACATCCATGAAAGTGCCGGGACCGACGTAATCGCGTGCCCGTTCCAGCGTTTCGCCGCCGATCAGGACGTGCTTCTTGATGACTTCGAATTCTATCGGCGTAAGCGATCCCGGCTTGAGGAGGATCGCGTCGGGCACGCCGACCTTGCCGATGTCGTGCAGCGGGCTGGATCGGTAAAGGTGCGCGAGAAAAGTTTCGTCAACCTGGCTGCGGTAAGGCCCGCGGCGGCCAAGCTGGACGGCGATCGTCTGTGCGTAGTGCCGCATGCGGTAGAGATGTTCGCCTGTCTCCGGATCGCGCGAGTCCGCCAATTGGGCCAGCGCGAAGACCGTCATTTCCTGGGTCGACATCCATTGCTGCGTCCGCTGCTCGACCAGCCGCTCGAGGTCGTTGGCATAAGCTTGAAGCTGCTCTTTCGCGGCCGACAACTGCTGCTGCATCGAAAGCAGCCGCAAGTGGACTTTCACCTTGGAGCGAAGTTCGTCGTGATCGAACGGCTTGACGACATAATCGTCCGCCTGGGCCTCGTATCCGCGCAGCCGCTCGGCCGTCGATCCCTTGCCGGAGACGAGGATCACTTGAACCGGGTCGCTTTCCGGACTTGCCTTGATGAGGCGGCATGTTTCGTAGCCGTCCATGCCGGGCATCATGATGTCCAGCAAAACAAGGTGCGGGCGAAAATGCCGAATCTTCGCCAGGCACTCTTCGCCGCCGGCGGCCGTTTCGAGGTCGTACTCCACGCGCAAGATTCGACGCAAGATGTCGATGTTCGCGGGCATGTCGTCCACGAGCAATATGCGGTGTTGGTGGAGCACGGCGACGGACCTTGCGACGAGGGATTCGGTTTCTCAGGCCAATTGTTCCAGGAATTCCTCGGCCACTTCCAGTCGCTGCTCGCCGTCGGGCACTCTGCTCCACTGCGGCAGTTCACAATAGAAGGTGCTGCCCGTTTGCCCGTTGTTCTCGGCCCACACGCGGCCATTGTGCCCGGTCATGATCTCGCGGCAGATTGCCAGCCCCAATCCGGTGCCGCCGGCGATCGACGACGTGCGGCCGGATTGGAAGAACTTGTCAAAGACATTTTCGAGATCGTCCGGCGGAATGCCGGGACCTTCGTCGCGAACGCTGACCAGCGCCAACTGCTTGGCGCCGCGAATGCGAATGTGGACTGTGGCCCCGGCCGGCGAAAACTTTACCGCGTTGCTCAACAGGTTCCGCACCACCTGTTTGAACCGCTCGGCATCGGCCGCCACGTAGATTTCTTCGTTCGCCGCGGCATATTGAATGTGGACGTCGCTTTCGGCGCACAACGAGCGAAATTCGTTGACCACGGTTTCGACAAGCCCGCCGAGCGAGCACTTTGCGAACGTCAGCGACATCTGCCCGGCTTCCAGCTTGGAATAGTCCAGCAGCTCGTTCACCAGGTTCAACAGCGTGTCGGCGTTGTGCTGCACGTTTTCGAAGAACTGTCGCAACTCCGCGCGATCGCCGTCTTCAACCTCGTTCAGCCCGAAGCGAGTGTAGCTGAGGATGCCGTGCAGAGGCGTCCGCAGTTCGTGCGAGACTTTGGCCAGGAAATCGGTCTTGGAGCGGTTGGCCGCCTCGGCCGCGTCGCGTTGTTCGCCAGCGCCCGCGACGTGCTCAGTAGGTGCGACTGCGCGGACAAAAGCGTGTGCGCGTCCAACAGCCTCAACCCGGTCTCGCCGAAATCGACCACGATCGGCTCATACGTCTCGCCGCCCGGCCGCGCAAGCACGAGTTCCGTGGCGCGGTGGATAGTGCAGCCCGCGGGCAGCCGCATCACACTCGATTGCCAGATGTCCAGAAGGTGCCGCACCGGCTTGCGCAGGAACAGATCCCGGCAGTACGGCCCGCTCAGCCGGCGGAAAAACGTCTCCCGCGAGATGACTCCGACCATCGCGTCGCCATCAAAGATGATCGCGCCCGGCAGGTCGGGGCGCCGCTCGAGCTCTTCCTGGATCTCGCAAGTCGGAGTCGCCGCCTCGACCGACATCGCTTCCGTGGAAAGCTCTGCCAGCGTCGAGTTGACGTCAATTTGCAGGAAGTCGGCTTCGCGCATCATGTTTCCCGACGGACCGGATTCTGTCCACAGCGGCCAAAATGCCGCGCAGGACAAGAACATTACTCCTGAGAAACTCTAGCATTACGAAAATTTGACACTTTCATTGGCGCTGGAATTATTCAATGAATCGCGGCAGTCCTTGCCGGCTTCCGCCGCATAAGCGGTTTATGCCGGTCGCTCCGGTGAAGAGCATTACTCGAAATGCGGTAAAGTTAACACCTAGGAAGTAGTGGTGTACAATTAGGCGATGAAGATTCCCAAATACTGGTCACAAGCCACTGCCGAAACGACTCTCCCGCGCGGCGGAGGCACCGCACGATTTTCCTGCTGGCGCTCGTCGGATACGAGCGAGGTCGTCGCACATCAGGCTGCCTTGGCGGCAGCTCGGCGGATTCTCGACGCCTCGCTCCGCGGCAAACGACTGGACCGCTACGAATATGGCGCCGTGCCGCTGCGCGAGGAGGTGCTGGGCCAAATCGACGGGCCGGATGGCAGTCCGACGGCCGTCCTTACGCGCAATGGCTATGGCTCCGTCGTCCTTAACACGGAGCGGGCGATGTTCGTCGATATCGACTTTCCCGCCACTGCGGCCGGCGGCGCGTCGCTCTTTAAGGGACTTTTCGGGCGGAAGCAGAAGTCGTCGGAGCAGGAAAAGGAGGAAAACGCGCGGCAGGCGGTCGATCAATTCATTGAGGACAACCCCTCGTGGGGCATGCGGCTTTATCGCACGTTCGCCGGGTTGCGGGCGATAGTCACGCACGACGTAATCGACCCGCAGAGCACGGCCGCCCTGGATGTGCTCAAGCAGTTGGGCAGCGACCCGCTGTATATCAAGCTCTGCAAGGCCCAGGAGTGTTTTCGCGCCCGCCTTACGCCAAAGCCCTGGCGTTGCGGCTGCAAGGCGAACCCTCCGCGGTATCCCATCAACGATCAAAAGCTGTTGGCGTGGTACGGTCGCTGGAAGGAAGACTACGACGCCCGGCAGGCCCCCTTTGCTACTTGCCGATTCATTGCCTCATTGGGCAATCCATTCGTCCATGCGGAGGTGCTCAAGATCGTGGAACTGCACGACGGCATGACGCACGCCACGGAGAGTTTGCCGCTGGCGTGACCGATACAACAATGCAACTTGCCAGACGAACCACCCGCAAGGCCGCACGAACGGCCCTTGCTTTCCGTGCTCGATCCGGGCTATGATTGAGATGAGGGATTCGAATATATGGGCAGTGATTTGATACACGACCGTGGCCGCGGACCAGAGCTCGTCGGGACGCGTATTACCGTCTATGATCTCTTGGTACACTTTCTGCAAGCGGCTGACACGGAAGCGTACATTTGCAAACTTTACTGCCTGGTCCCGGCGCAAGTCGCCGCGGCACGAGCGTACGTCCTGAACAACGCCGAAACGGTCCTGGCTCGGCATTTGGAGATCGAAGAGCGCAACGCCGCAGGCAACCCGCAGGAATTGATCGAGCAAGCGAGCAAGGGCCGCGAAACATTTGTGCGATTCAAGCAGTGGCTTGAGGAGCGCGAGAAGTCCCATGCGGGCGCGAACGGCGCCGAATCGAACTCGGCGGCTGCTCAGTTGAGCGGCGATTTTCCCACCTTCCGCGATTGGGTTTCCGAGAGGGGATCGCGGGCGGTGGAAAGCGCATTGTGACGCTTGGCAACAAGGCGCGATTTGAAGAGGACAGCGCCTACCGACGACGAATTGCGGAGGACGTTGCCGAAATTCTCTTCGGCGCCTATCACGGTGAGTATTGCAGCCAACCGCGCATTTACGTGCCGCTCTCGTGAACGACGCCGGTCAATTCAACCGCCTCTTTCCTGCCTCGGTAACCCGTTCGCCCGTGCGTAGATGCTCAAGATCGTGGAGTTGCACAAGGCCATGACGCACGCCACCGAGAAGCTGCCGCTGGCGTAGGCGGCATTTAGGCATGCTGCCCAGCCTCGATTGGCTCAACGGATTCGATCAAAATGAGCGAGATCATTTCCGCTCGTTCATAGGGCGTCGCGGGTTCGCCGGAAAAGGAAAAGATGATAGCGCTCGATCGTCCTACCCGAATCATCTCTGAATGCCGTATTTCAAGTACTCGCCCGCTGTTGAGGCGAATTCGAAACGGAGCAAACGGCGCCGCTCGGACCCAAAACATAAGATCTTCAGCTCGCATAGTTATCCTCCATTGCTCATTTTAGCGCAGAGACAATCGCCATGCAACGGCTGGCGATTCCTCAGCCTCGGTCCTGTGTTTCGCGCACCGACGAATCAGAAAGACGAGTCATCGGACCGAGTTCTGCGTCCGGGTGCGCAGGCTCAGATTGAAAACTGCGCCACTCGTTCGACGAACTTCCTACAGAGCAAAACTACGCCGGTAATCTCGATCGAGAGAAACGCCAGCCATGTGACCAGGCCCAAGACCGAGATTTCTTCACGAAGATATCGACGGGAGGGATCATCCCAAGGAGAAACCCATTCAACCGAGTCGTCAACCTTTACTTTCAAACCTTGTTCTTCGGACGCAGCGATCTCGTAAGTTTGCTGGGAATCGTCGTCGGTACAAACAATCTTGAATGAATTTCCAAACTTCTCCTTGCTTAGAACCGTCCCCTTCATCAATGACGTGAACGGGGCATATCGCGTCTTGGCGATATTGCCATATAGAACGTATAGCGTGAAGAAAATGACCGCCGCCACGAAGATACAGATTCGCAACCACCGCTTGAAGAACAAGTATTCTTCCATTGGATTTCCCTACTGGCTTACTACGCCATACCCGGAAGGCTCTGTCGTGAAGTAAGAAGATGCGATTAAACGTAACCGCCTTCAAATGGCGCATTGGTTTGTCCAACATTGTATAGGCTGTTCGCGAGTCTATGCAATCGGGACGTTTGGCGAGAAACAGTTACCGTTCCAACCCCCGCTCCCGCAAAATGAGCCGCGTCCGTCGTTCATGCAGGCCGCGTTCCAGTCCGACGAAGTATTCGTGTGGGTTGACGAATCGCTTTACTCCGCGGGGAAAGCTGGCCAGTTGATCCGCCGCGCGCTGGCGAATCGTGGACAACTCGGGCAACTCGTAAACTTTCCTTCCAGCACGAAAGACGGGAACAAGCAAGTCCTCGTGCGCCGCGCCGTCGGGCTTCGTCTGCCGCCGCGTCATGTCTAGTGGATCGACGATGGTCATCGGTGCGTCGCACGGCGCGCTTTCGTCGTAAATGGCGTCGGCCAGCGGGCGGCGTCCCGGCGCGCCAGAGTCGGCATACCAGCGGCGGACCTGCAACACGCCCGGCGTGGAGACCTTGGCCGTCTGCTCCGAGAGTTTGACCTTGTAACGCCACGACTCGCCGGCGCGGCGGATGGCCGAGAGCTTGTAGACGCCGCCCAGCGCCGGGTCGTCGCTGCCGGTGACGAGCCGCGTGCCAACGCCCCACACGCTGACCTTGGCACCCTGCTGCTTGAGTGTCTCCACAATCCGCTCATCGAGGTCGTTGCTGGCGACGATCGCCGCTTGCTCGAAACCACCTTCGTCCAATATCCGCCGCGTCTCGATGCTCAGCGAGGCCAGATCGCCCGAATCAAGCCGCACGCCGATCATTTCATGGCCTTGGCGGCGCAGCTCGTGCCCAACTATCACAGCGTTTCGCACGCCTTCGAGCGTGTCGTACGTATCAACGAGGAATACGCAATTATTGGGCATTACGCGAGCATACTCCCGAAAAGCGGTCAGCTCGTCGTCGTGGCACATGACCCAACTATGGGCGTGCGTGCCGCGGACAGGGATGCCGAAGAGCTGCCCGGCAAGCACGTTCGAGGTCGCGTCGCAACCGCCGATGTAGGCCGCCCGACTGGCTGAGAGCGAGCCGTCGATCCCCTGCGCCCTCCGCAGGCCGAACTCGAGTACCGGATCGCCCTGCGCCGCCAGCACCAGCCGCGCGGCCTTCGTGGCGATTAGTGTCTGGAAGTTGATGATGTTCAGCAGGGCCGTTTCCAGCAACTGTGCCTGGCAAAGCGGCCCGCGAACGCGCACCAGCGGCTCCTGCGGGAAGACAACCGTCCCTTCCGGTACGGCGTCGATGTCGCACGCCGGTTCCATCGCGCGGAGATAGTCGAGAAACGCCGCGTCGAAAAGCGGCCGGCCGTCGTTGCCCGTCAGGCCAGCCAGGTACTCCGTGTCGGCCTCGGTGAAACGAGCTTGTTCAAGGTAATCGACAGCCGTCGCCAATCCCGCCGCGATCGTGAACCCGCCCTTGAAAGGGCTGCGGCGAAATGTCAAATGGAAAACGGCCTCGCGGTCCGCCGGCCCCGCTTTCCAATAGCCGTAGGCCATCGTCAGTTGATAGAGGTCGGTCAGCAGGGCCAGCGAAGGGCGATAGAGCGTGTTGAGGACCGTCATCAGTCTGCGCTGGTCAGCCACTCGAAGGTCCACAGCGGGTTGCCGCACATCTCGCACTGGTCGCCGTTGTCCAGCAACTTGCCGTGGCAGTGATGGCAGTCGGCAATCGCCGGCAGAATTTCTGTTTGCTCGTGACGCCACTGCATCGCGTCGGCCGACTTGCCGAAGGCCTGCGCCGTAGCCGCCTGCACGGCCAGCGGCAGCAGTTTCAAAAGAATCAGCGGCGCTCGCGACGCTTCAGGCATCGCCGCCGCCAGGATATTGCTGAAGGCCATCCGCTGCTCGGTCGTCGATTTGCCCGCGTAGTAGGTCAACCGCCGCGCGGCGCGGCTTTCGGTCTCGATGCTGCCCAGGCGGAGCCGCGCCAGCCAGTCGCGGTACCATGCGCCATCGGTGACGTACCCGTGTTTGCGCGACCGCGGCCGAAACGACTACCTGGTAGACTTCGATTTCCAGCTTCGTTGTCCGTTCCGTTTTCTCCTCGGAGACTGGCATAATCAGCGAATCCCTGCCGACCCGCATTTCCACGTCGCTATGGACGCGGTCGAAAAACGAATCGCGAATCCGCGTCAAGCCTCCACAGATTCTCTCGATGATCTCCAGTCCTTCGCCGCGATGTTCGTGGCGGTCGAACTCTTCCGCCGCCGCGGAACACCGATCGACGATCTCCTGAGCGTTCATAGTCGCGCCTTTCCAATTGCACTAAGGCCACAGCGAATGTCGGGCACAAGCGTCCGGCACTGGTATCATTGTATTCGCCGCCGCCCAGACTTCCAGGCTCCGTGGGGGAGCGCTTTTCTCGCGAGGCGCTGTCGGCCTGGAATTTGCCGTTTTCCGCGAGATTTGCACCACCTTTACGGCATGGACCTAGGCAATACGTCTATTGACCGTCCGCTTCCGGCAACCAACAATTGGTGAAATCTCACGCCATACGCGTCCGGAGATGGCCCGCGAGAACAGGAGAATAAGATGCCAAGTTATCAAGTCACACTGACGAACTCTGAGCCGATTCTCACCGCCGTAGTACGAGACCGCGTGCCCGCGGAAAATCTCTCGACATTTGTCCCTGCCGCCTGCGGCGAAGTCTGGACGTTCATTTGCTCCGCTGGTCTCCCGTGTCCCGGCCGCCACACTTCATTGTATTTAGCGGACGGGCTCGTCGAAGTCGGGGCCGAGGTATCCGGACCGTTCGTGGGCAATGACCGCATAATCTGCTCGCAAGTGCCGGGCGGTCGCGTGGCGACAACGACCCACTTCGGCCCCTACCAGCGCCTTGGCGAGGCCCATGCCGAGATTCGCCGCTGGTGCGTCGAGCAAGGCCATCGGCGTTCCGGCGTTTGTTGGGAGATTTATGGGCACTGGGAGGATAGTTGGAACGCCGATCCGACAAAGATACGGACCGACGTGTTTCATCTCCTCGACGACTAGGCTATGAGCCCGAGCCAATTCTCAGGTCCTGCTTCTGGTTGATCGTGGATCCCGGAATCGGACCGAGACCAAAAAGTTTCAGCGCAAGATTGGCCCCATCGCCATTCCGAATGGGCTGCACGAGGTCGGCGAAGTGCGGGTGCGCAGTTCCCGGGTCGAGCCGCACCGCCTTATTCAAGCGGTAAAGGTCCTCGCCGTGCGCCGTGCCGGCCCCCCAGATATAGACCGGAATCGTGTAGACCTCGACGAGGAGATTATTGGAATGGTCCTTGTCGATGCCGCCGTGGTCGGCCGTAAGGAAAATCGTGGTTGCGCCGCGGAACCTCGGGTCGGCGTCAATCATCGCGAACAGTTCTCCCAACTGCGCGTTGACGGCGCGAATTGCCTGTTTGTATTCCGGACCGCCCCAGCCATGCATGTGGCCGGCCGTATCGGGGTCCGCATAGTGGATGAAGCTGTAATGAAACGGATTCTCCCTCATGGCGGCGACAAATGTCCGCGTCATCGAGTGCAATCCTTGTCGTACACATACTTGTCGAGCTTCGCGCGGCCGTGATCCGGCGTGCCGGAATCAATAGCACCGTTCTTGGCGTCATACGAATCGCGATAGAGCGAGAACTTCGTCTTTCCGGCGAGCATGATCGTCCGCAATCCGTGATCGTGAGCCACGTCGAAGACGCTCGACACATACGGCCCATCGTATCGCGGGTGCTTGTGCAACGTCTCGCCCTTGGCGGGGTCGGTGTTCTTCGTCCATTGATGGCCATCCGGCCCCTTGACCGGCCGGCCGGTGACCATGGTCGTGTGGTTTGGCAGCGTGATCGTAAGGACTTCGTCGTTGTGCGCATTGTTGGTCCACGCGCCTTCCGTCTGGAAGCGATGGAAGTTCGGAAGTTCGCCGTGCTCGATCATCGGTTGCAAGTAGACGGAGCCGAGGCCATCGACGCTGATTTCAATATAGTACTTCGTTGCGGCGGCGGCCATCGACGGGAGAATCGTAAACGCAACGGCCAACGCGGCGAGCCGAACGGGACGAAAAATGAAAGGCGGGCACGAGGTGAACATTGGGATGCCAGATCTATGGTTGCCGGATGTTTAGTGACAATCGTTGAAGGGGAACAATCAGTTTAACGCTCGGCAAAACGATCTGCAACTCCGGGCGCATTCCCATTTCTTCGTGAAGCGAATCGACCGACAAACCGCCGCGGAGGGTCGCAATGCGGCCACGAGCGATATCTTCGAGAAGAGTTAGGCTGGAATCACGAGCCGAGACGTTCGCCAGCCGCCATTCGCTGAGCTACCTGACAAATATTGGGATAACCGAGACGATAGCCGCCAGCCGGCAGGAGTACATTGCCACCGCCTTGTCGCTTGCGGGCGACCTTCGGCGGATGGCTGCTCTGCGGGCCGGTCTTCGCGCGCGGATGGCCACTTCCCCGCTATGCGACGGAAAGCGGTTCGCGGAAAACTGGATGGCGGTCATCGTAGCGGCGGTAGGAAAGATGATCCGATTATGCACCTAACGCTAACTTAATGCTAATCGTTTCCTAACAATTCTCCGCTAGGATTCAACCGCGATCAACCTCGGAAACATTGGGTAACGTGTTGATTTGAAAGTGTGCTGGTGCTGCGTTCTCAAAAAACTTAGACCGTCCCGCGGTGTTGCTAGATGTGCCCTGCGCGGGGGTTGCGTAAAACGCCGGAATGGGCCAAAATCACTGTCGCTGAAGGAGATATAAATGAAGAGTTCACAAAATGTTCGGCGCAAGGCTCTTGCCACCTTATGGTGTGTCGCCGCCATCGCTGGCATCAGCGCGACGGCCAAAGCCGAAGCCTTGAAGGACTACGAAAAGACCGTTGAAGTTTCCGGCACCGTGATCGGCATTGGCTCGGATACCCTTGCCAATTTGATGAATTTTTGGTCCGAGTCGTTCAAAAAGCTCCACCCAAATGTGACATTCCAGATCGAGTCTAAAGGTTCAGCCACCGCGCCGCCGGCCTTGACCGCGGGCAAATCGCTGCTTGGTCCGATGTCACGGGCGATGGAACCGGCGGAGGAAGACGCATTTGAGTCGAAGCACGGTTTCAAGCCGACCCGATACGATGTCGCCTTGGACTGCGTGGCGGTTTGGGTCAACAAAGACAATCCCGTCAAGGGCTTCACTTTGGCGCAGTTGGATTCGATCTTCTCAAAGACGCGGAAGAGCGGCTACTCGGACGTTTCCGCCTGGGGACAGGCGGGAGTGTCGGATGCCGGCTGGGCCGATCAGCGGATCAGCCTCTACGGCCGAAACTCGGAAAGCGGCACCTATAAGTTCTTCAAAGAGAAAGTACTTGGCAAGACCGGCGATTACAAGGATTCGGTTAAGACGCAGCCCGGTTCGGCTGGCGTGGTCCAGGCGGTCGGAACGGATCGCTTCGGAATCGGATATTCGGGCATCGGATACCGCACGTCGGATGTCCGTGCGGTGTCATTGGCCAAAACTGAGAACGATAAACCAGTCGAGCCCACGTTCGAGAACGCCCTGAACAAGACCTATCCGCTGGGCCGCGCGTTGTACATTTACGTCTCCAAGAAGCCGGGCGAGCCGCTGCCGCCCGTCGTCAAGGAGTTCCTCAAGTTCGTGCTTCAAAGCAAGGGCAGGAGATCGTCGTCAAGGACGGTTTTGGTCAACTGACCGACAAGATGATCGAAAAGAACGTCAAGGCGCGAGACTACGCAGCGCAGGGTGGCGTCGAGTGCAGCGCAGACCCACCGCCGCTTTCATGGTGGGTCTGCGCTGCGCTTGACGCCACCCTACACCTATGCCGAAGACGCACCGGGAAACGCTCAGCCGCGTGAAAATCTATGACCGGCTCGCGCGCTGGGTAGTGACGCTGGGCGGCGCGGTGGTGATTGTGAGCGTGCTGGGCATCCTGGTTCTGATCGTCCTCACGGCGCTGCCGCTTTTCTATTCCGCTCACGCGAAACTTCTGGCTGAAGCTGGTCTTCCTGGTTCGATCAAGGCCGACGGTGTTCTTGCTTTGGGCATCCACGCCTCGGCCGATGATAGCCTCCTGGTCGCCTATGCTGCCGACCGTACGGGCAAGTTCCGATTTATCGCTCTGCGGAGCCAAGAAGCGCTCGACGAGTCCGACGCCGAAGCGATGGCCGCCGAGGCCGATAAGAAGGGCACGCCACGAACTTTGCTAGGCGCAACACCTTGCGGCCCCGAAGCGCTCACCCTGCGCTGGTCGGATGGTGCAATATCGCTGGTGCGTCTGAACATCAAAACGGAGCTTGCGGGCAGGTCCCTTAAGTCGCCCAAGTTCTCGCTCGAATCCGTCGCCACGCTGCCGCCGGACAAACTCGGAGTGCCCGAACAGGCGATCATGTATCGCACCGGCGAGGACGAAGCCCGGTGCGCAGCGCTTTACGGCGGGCAAAAAATCGTCGTCACTCGCCAAACCGCCGACCTTTCCGGCGACAAAACCGCGTCGAAGATCGTTCTCGATCCGGAAGTTCCCGGCCCGGTGACCGCTATCGCCATGAGCCGCGACGGCAAGTGGCTCTATGCGGGCACCGCGGGCGGTTCGCTGCTGTGGTGGGAACTGGGAGACGAGCGGGTGGCCGATCATGACGTTGTGCCGCCTTCTCGCGACAAATCGCCCATCACGTCGCTTGGACTGATGCTGGGCGACATCACGCTCGTGGCGGGCGACGCGGACGGCAACGTCACGAACTGGTTCTTCGTCACGGCCGCGTCCGATCAGCCGAAGCAGCCGGGCGCATCCGCGGCGCGGCCCGGCGGCATGGTCAAGGAAGCCAGAAAGCTCACGTATATCCGCTCGCTTGAGCCACAGCACGCGGCCATCGCCACGATTTTGCCCTCACCGCGCAACCGCGCGGTGCTGATCGGCGATCGCGACGGCCAAACCTCGATGAACTATACCACGAGCGAGCGCCGCTTGCTGACGATGAACGGCGTTTCGTCAGCCGCCTTCGGCAACCGCGGCGATGTCTTCGTCGGGCTCGCGGGCGAGCGCATCAAGGCGTGGCGCGTGGAGGGCAGCCTGTGGGGGATTTTCAAGTCCCAGCTTTATCCCGAAGCGAGCTGGGAAAGCCTTTGTGGGCGGGTCTGGTACGAGGGCCACAGCTCGCCCGATTTCTCCTGGCAGCCGCAAGGCAGCGAGGAATCGGAGCCCAAGTTCAGCCTCGTCCCGCTCGTCTTCGGCACCTTCAAGGGAACCTTTTATGCCATGCTCCTGGCCGGCCCGTTGGCGCTGGGCGCCGCGGCCTACGTCAGCCATTTCACCTCGCCGCGCGTCCGCGCGTGGGTCAAGCCGGCGATCGAAATGATGGCGGCGGTGCCTTCGGTCGTGCTGGGGTTCCTCGTGGGACTTTGGTTCGCCCCGCTGCTGAGCAACTGGCTGTTCGCCTTCTTCTTGGCGCTGGTCGCGGTTCCCCTCTGGTTTGTGATCTTCCTCCTGCTTTGGCAAGTGCTGCGCAATTCGCCGGGTGCCGAGAAGCGGGTTCGCGGGCGGGAGTTCTTCATCACCGCGCTTTGGATTGTCGTGGGACTGGGCACGGCGGCCCTTTTCTCCGGCCCGATGGAGCAGCGTTTCATTCGCGGTGACGTAGCCCACTGGATGGCCACGCGGCTGGGCATCGTCTACGATCAACGCAACAGCATCTTGATTGCCTTCGGCGTCGGCTTCATGGTGATCCCGATGATTTTTTCTTTGTCAGAGGACTGCGCTGTCGAGCGTGCCGCACAGCATGACGGCCGCCTCACTGGCGCTGGGGGCCAGCCGCTGGCAAACCTTGCGGCGGGTCATCCTACCCTCCGCCAGCCCCGGCATCTTCGCCGCGGTAATGATCGGCTTCGGCCGCGCGGTCGGCGAGACGATGGTGTTTTTAATGGCCACGGGCAACACGCCAATCGTTCGACCTGAGTCCCTTCAACGGCATGCGCACGCTCTCGGCGAACATTGCCGAAGAGATCCCCGGCGCGCCGTTGGGCGGCACGCTCTATCGCACGCTGTTTCTCTGCGCCGTGATCCTGTTTGTCCTGACATTCTTCCTCAATACAGTCGCCGAGTTCGTCCGCCAACGGTTGCGCAAACGCTACGGGCAGTTCTAGCTCCATGACCAATCAACACCACACGATTGCGAAGTCGCCGCCGGTCTCGCGCCGCAAGCCGATGGGCGAGAAGTTCTGGAGCCGCGGCGAGCCGATGGTCTGGGTGGCCGGCGGCACGCTCGCCGCGATCCTGCTTTGCGCAATGGTTCTCATGCTTGTCGTGCTGGTCAATGGCCTAAGCTATTTCTGGCCTGCCCCGCTGGAAGAGTTGAACCTGGCCGACGGCAGCCGCGCTCGGCCGCCGCACGGCGAGCATCGGAGCCGGTCATAGCGACAGCTTTGCCTTTCGCACGGCCAACAAGGGTTTCGACAAGAATACGCAATCCATTCGCCGTTTCAACCGCGACGATGTCGTCTCCTCCACGTTCCCGCCGGACGCGCTCGCCGTCGAGCGCCTGGAGAACAGCGATTTCTATGGAACGCTAGCCGACGTTCAGCTTCCCGAACTCGAGGTTCCGCCGGCGGCCGATCCGTTCGCGCGGCTGCAGGCGGCGCCTTGCGCGCACGCGCACAGCGCCGGGCCGAGGAACTCGATCCGCTGCTGGCGGGCATTTCGGCCATAAGCGATCGCCGCGAAACCGTGCAAAGTGCTCAGCTTAAGCTGGAGCATGCCAAGGAATCCGCGCCGAACCTCGGCGCCGAACGGATGGCAGTACTCCAAGGCAAAATCGATCAATTACAGGGGCAACTCGGCGATCTCGACGCCGACAGCAAGCAGCTCGTTGCCCGTCGGTACGATGTTGAAGCGCGGCTGCGGAAGAACTTCGCCCAATTCCGCGACAGCCAGGGCAACATCCGTCCAATCGCTTTGGTCGATATTATCCGCGTTTATCAGCCCAACTCGATGGGCTTTTTCGGCAAGCTCGGCCATTACTTCGCAAAAGTCTGGGAATTGCTTTCCACGCCGCCGCGCGAGTCGAACACCGAAGGCGGCGTGCTGCCGGCGCTCTTTGGGACCGTCTCGCTGATCTTCCTTATGGCCATCTTCTGCTTTCCCTTGGGCGTGCTCGCCGGCATCTATCTCGGCGAATACGCCCAGGACGGTGCGCTGGTGCGGCTGGTGCGAATCGGCGTGAACAACCTCGCCGGCATTCCGTCGATCGTCTACGGCATTTTTGGCGTCGGCTTTTTCATCAACTACCTTGGCGCTTCGATCGACGAACATTTCTTCGCCTTTCATCTTTCCAAAGGTCCCGTCTTCGGCACGGGCGGCATCCTCTGGGCCGCGCTGACGCTCGGCCTCTTGACCGTGCCGGTGGTGATCGTGGCCACCGAGGAAGCTATCCGCGTCATTCCCCGCGGCGTGCGCGAAAGCTCCTATGCCCTGGGCGCGACGAAGTTCCAGACGCTCCGCCGCGTGCTCTTGCCGCTCTCGTCGCCAGGCATCCTTACCGGCTTCATCCTCGCCATGGCCCGTGCGGCCGGCGAGGTCGCGCCGCTGATGCTTACGGGCGTCGTCAATTCCGCGGCCACGCTGCCGGTGGATCGGACGTTTCCCTATTTTCATTTGGAGCGGCAGTTCATGCACCTGGGCTACCAGCTTTACTCGGTCGCGTTCCAATCGCCCGACGCCGAGGCGGCGCGGCCGCTGGTCTACGTGATCGCGCTGCTCCTGGTCCTCATCGTGCTCGTGCTGAGCGGCCTGGCGATCGTCCTCCGTAACCGCATGCGCAAGACATTGCAACTCCGCACGATATGATGCTATCATGAAGCTCACAATGGACGACCCCGCACCCGCCCCGCCGGATATTCGCAAGCCCGAGCCGGCCCCGCGCCGCGCCCCAGCTCCCATTGGCCCAATCTCCATTGACTCAGTCCGCCGCACCTGCGGCCTCGTCGGAGCCAATCGTCGAAGTTGATGACCTCTCGCTCTTTTACGGCGAGAGTCCGGCACTGAAGAACGTCACGCTCGACTTCCCCCGTCAACAGGTCACGGCCCTGATCGGCCCGTCGGGCTGCGGCAAGTCGACGCTGCTCCGCTGCCTCAATCGCATGAACGACCTGATCGACGATGTCCGCACCACCGGCAGCATCCGCGTCGATGGTGACGAGATCCTGGATCGCGGGACCGACGTGATCGAACTCCGCCGAAAGATCGGCATGGTTTTTCAGAAACCGACGCCCTTCGCCAAGACGATCTACGAGAACGTGGCCTACGGCCTCCGCATCGTGGGCATTCGCGACCGCCGCACGCTGGACGAAGCGGTGGAAAAAAGCCTCCGCCGCGCGGCCTTGTGGGACGAAGTCAAGGACCGCCTGCGGCAGTCGGCCCTGGGGCTTTCCGGCGGGCAGCACCAGCGGCTCTGCATCGCCCGCGCCGTGGCGGTGCATCCCGAAATCATCCTCATGGACGAGCCTTGCTCGGCGCTCGATCCGCGCTCGACGACTCGTGTGGAGGACCTGATCGGCGAGCTTCGAGGCGAATACACGATCATCATCGTCACGCACAACATGCAGCAAGCGGCGCGAGTCTCGGACCACACGGCATTCCTCTACGAAGGCGTGCTCGTCGAATTCCGCCCCACGCAGGCGCTTTTTACTTGCCCGGCGAAGAAGGAGACGGAGGATTATTTGACGGGGCGGTTCGGGTGACGTTGAGATTGTACTCCCATTATCCAAACCGGGTTATTGACACAAGCGATGGCGGGATTCTATTCTGTATTCGGAATTGGGACGGTTGCACCATCGAAAGTGATTCGTTTCTTATGGCAACGAACTGGTATTACAAAGTCATGGGCGTTGAAGACGGCCCCGTGTCCTCCGAAGAACTCCTCGCCTTAGCACGCGCCGGTCGAATCCAAGCCGATACGCTCCTGCGCAAGGTTGGGACCGACGAATGGGCATTGGCCGAACGGGTCAAGGGTGCTCTTCCAGCCAGCCGCCTCACCAAAAAGTCAGGAGATCGCGGCGAAACGGGGGCGCGATGTTGAACCTACGCCCAACAAGCCGGCCGTCGCTACGTATTTGCCAAAGATCGAGCCACTCGTCGAAGCGCGAAACGATCCTCGACCACGACAATCGTCCATCCGATATCTTGTGATGGGAATGTTAGCCCTGTCGATAGCAATCGCGTTTGCCGCGGTTTTGTGGTTCATCTCCAAAAGATCAGATTCAAACCGCGTGGCCGCGACTCCCTCGAAGTCGAAAGACGAACAAGTTCGTCCTAAAGTTTTCGAGAACGTCTATGCGGCGGCTAAGAGGCTTGAAGGATCATTGGATGTGGGGGTCAACAAAGCCAAGTACCATGAATTGCTTCAAGGACTTGCAAGTGAACTGAGTATCGCAACGGGCCAAGAATTGTCGTCAGCCGAAAAGCAAATCGCGGAATTGTACCAAGAGACACTTACGACTTATCGTGACGCGGAGGATATCTGGGACGTAGAAACCGAAATTTGCGCTGCGAGCCGAGCCGATTTCGAGATTATGATCCAGCTATTGGTACGCGAGAAGCTTATTCCTGCGTTTCCAACCACTACAACCCAGAGTGGTAGCGAAAATGCGGCACAGAGCGGCAAGGAAGACGACCGGGAACGGGTTTTTTTCCTTACGTTGAAGAACTTGAAGTCAATCACCGCGAAGTACCAACTACCAACGGTCAGTAAGGGTGTGGTGGCAAAAGACTATGCGTTCATCTCGTCGAAATCCACTTCAATTCTATGGGAATGTGCTCAGGAGTTGACGAAGAAGGCACGAGCATTGTGTCATTGAGTTGCCGCGATCATCGAATCTGAGAGACAAGCGTGAACGAAAATAGCTACCAGGCAGTACGCGCTCGAAATGGGTGCGGTGATGGATTGGGTGTTGAGTACCGATTGATGATTCCTCAGAAGCCGTGGCAGAAGAAACTGGCCTGGCTTGTCTACGGTGGAACAGATGGTAGCGTCTTGGTCTTCAAGCCAAAGCCAAGGCAGCATAAGGGCACGAAGTGGGTCAAGCTTCTGCAGACGCAAACGAAAAACCACGGATACTGGTCGGTGAGCATCGTTGATGCGACCGGGAATCACTACAAGCGCGATGTTCAGACGATTATCCTTCTCGCTCTTGTTGGTCCGCCGCCCCACGAGGAAGATGTGGCGATGCATAACGATGATGACCCGGACAACAATTTCTTAGGTAATCTGGCCTGGGGGACAAAGCCCGAGAATGCTACGGGTCGCTATAGTAACAGTCCGAAGAGGATGCAGGAGCTAGAACAGTTACTCGGGGCCAAGATCATTTTAGACTGTCGCCTCATAACCAATTCGTTGACAGTTCAGGGTAAGAAGCGGAAGCGTACTGTCGAGTGGCAGGGCGAGATTCGATATTGTTGGCAGGGCGTCGAAAGTACGGAAACTTCTCGGGGGCAAAATCCTTCTATTGTTACCGCCAACTTGCTGAATCTTGTAGAAAAGGCGAAACAGGGGGTAAAGAATCTGCCGAAACGTGGCGCAAACCAGTGACATGCCCGCGAAAGACGAGGAGTTGTTCACGGATAGCTGCTGCCAAGGAATCATGCGTTGCCCTGTCGGATTCACGCTTAGCACGAAGCACGGGGCTTATGATTGGAATGAACTGAAGTTTCCAGTTTCTTTTTTCCGCAACATCCGCTATCCGCGGGTGTAAGCGGCGGTCGGGGGTGGGATACGAAGCTGTGGGCAATGAATCTATCGCTTTTCTTCCTGTGCCGCAATGCTTCCCCGGCCTATTCAATCCAATAAGCCTGCACATTGCAATCACTCCTCTCGGCGCGGAAAGAACTCTCGCCTTAGCGGACAATTTGCGGCTGTCGTCGCGCGATGGGCGCGGAGTGATAGACCGTGTGCGCGGATTGGCTGACTCTATGCGCCGATTGTTTGCCTCTTCGCAACGCGCGAATGCCTCCCTGAAACGGTCGATTGCTTTTCTCCCTCGGCCGATCGCTTCTTTGCCACGGTCGATTGCATCGCTGCCTCGCTCGATTGCTTCTCCGCCTCGACCGTTTGCATCCTTCCCACGGCCGTTCGCTTCTCGCCCTCGACCGTTTGCTTTTCGCAAACAAACGATTGCAGCAATCCCTTGGCCAAGGAAAAATGTTTCGCGGCCAAGGCATAGAGCGGCTTGGGCATGGCAAACTGTGGCTCAGGCAAGGGGAAGACTTCCTTGGTCTAGGAATGCATTGGCGCGGCCAAGGCGGACAGTTTCTCGGCCAAGCAGGACAATTCCCCGGTCAAGCCGCGCGGTCCCTTCGTCAAAGGAGATGCCGCGGACGACGCTTGCAGCGGATAAACGGGCAAAAGATGGGAAAACTCCCTGAAAAGCCGGCTTTCCATTTGCATTTCCGCCAGGAAAACCCACATTTCCAAGTCCGCGCCCCGACACGGAGTGATTGATCCGCAGATGACACAGATTACGCAGATGAACTGATGTTATTATCGTCATTTCCGGCTCCCCTCCACGACATCCGCGCTCTCCGCGAAATCCGCGGTTCAATTCCCTTTGCTGAAATCTCACAAGAATAGTAAACATGACCGCCGCCGCTCCCTATTTGCCTGAGCCCCAGACCGAATTCGACGCCTGGCTGTTGAATTTTAGCACGCTCATCTCGACCGAGCCGAAACGCTATAACCTTTCGGAGGCCGATGCCGCGGTCATTGCGGACGTTTATGCCGAATGGTCCGCCGCCTACCGGCCCGTGACCGCCCCCATAACGAAGACC
Source organism: uncultured Planctomycetia bacterium (assembly GCA_963707295.1). Lineage (GTDB taxonomy): Bacteria > Planctomycetota > Planctomycetia > Pirellulales > Thermoguttaceae > JANXQG01. Next base: position 87,752 of record CAVPPL010000011.1, on the reverse strand, counting down.
AAAGTCACGGTGGCCGCCAAGAACGCGGCCCGCGAGATGGCCGAAGCCACGATCCGCCCGTGTGCCCAAATCATCGCCAACGACCGCAATGTGACGCCCGACGATAAGGTGGTCCTCGGCTTGAATCCCCGCGTCAACGGCCGCACGCCGATCAAAGCGCCGCTCGCCGGCCCGATGCTCTCCGTCGCCCCGGCCGGCAACCTGCTCTTGAAACTTACCTACCAGTGCAGCGGCGCGGGCGTTTCGCGGCGCGCCAAGCCGCCCGGCGTAACCGCCTGCCAACTCTATTACGCCGTCTCGGCGACGCGGATCACGAACCAGAACGACTTGCCGCTGAAAAAGCTGGCCACGAAATCGCCGCTGCAGATTCAGTTTCACGCCTGCGAGGCGAACCTGCCGTGTTATTTTGCCGCACGGTGGGGCGTGCAGACCGGCGGCGTCTCGCCCTGGTCGCGGATCGTGAGCTTTTCTATTCCGATGGGCGGGTGAAGGCGGCCCTCCTCCATGAAAACTATTCCCATGGGCGGGTGAGCGGTGTCTCACGCCCCGTTAAACGCCTTTCGCAGCACCGCCAAACTCCTCGGCACGGCCGTCTTCGCGGCTTCCTTGCCCTCGAACTCCAACGAAATCCGCCCGCGGTAGTTGTGTTTCATGAGCATCCGCGCGATGCGGGCGTAGTCGAGGTCGATCTCGTACCAGACGCCGCCGCCGTAATAGGTTTTGGCGTGAACGTGCGTCGCCAACGGGGCAATCGCTTCCAAGGATTCGTAGACATTGTCGCGAAAGTTGCCCATGTCGAGCGTCACGCCGAACCAGGGCGACGCGATCGCCTTGTGGATCCGCAGGACACCTTCCGGCAGCCGGGCGAGTCCCCAGTGGTTTTCAAGGCCCAAGACGACGCCGCACTTCTCCGCCGTCGGCAGGCACTTTTCGAAACCCTCGATGACCCACGGAAAACCGTCTTCGTCCTTGTAGCCCGCCAGCGGCGGCTCGATGCCGCGGTGGGCCATCAGGTCGTCAAAATCCTTGCTCGTACCCCAGCGGCCCGTGTTGATCCGCATGTGCGGGATGCCCAGCGCGTAGGCCAGCTCGATGCTCGCGCAGGTAATCTCGACGTTCTTCTTGCGAAGATCGGCGTCGGGCGAGAGAAACGTCTGGTGCGTGGAAAGGCCGTAGAGACATAGTCCGGCAGCCATCGCCTGCCGCTTGAGCGACTGCAAGTAGGCGTGGTCCTTGCGGTGCATCTGGGCCTCAAGGATTTCCACGCCGTCAAAACCCATCTCGCCCGCCATCGTGATGCAGTCCTCAATCTTGACCGGATGTGCGTCGTCGAAATGCCAGAACGAATAGGTGGAAACGCCGATCGGGTTGCCCGGACGCGCCCGATGGCAACTCGGTGGCGGCGGAAACGGCCTCCGCCACGGCCGACGAAGTATTCAGGGCCATCGCCACGGCGGGCAGCGTGGCGGCGGCGGTCGATTGGAGCAGAAAATCACGGCGTTTCATGAGTCGTCTCCCAGGATTGGTGAAGTTTCGATGCTCTGATTGTAACCTCGTGCCGCGGAAATTCCACTCCGCGGCACGGCAAGGCCATAAAAGCCCGACGCGCAAGCGAGTGGGCCGCTTTTCCCTCTCGCTCGCGCGTCGCGCTTCGATGAGCCGGAACACTGCCGGATTTTCCTCCGGCAAACTTTCGCCAGCCGGGAGGCTTTGCGCCGCGTACACGTTCGAGGCTCGAATTACGCGCAGTTGCGAGGCGAATTCCATTTGCACGCGCACCGATGTGGCGCACAATTCTGGTGGACTGACATCATGATAAAGGAACAGCAAAATAAATCAGGAACATTACTGCCCAGAAAGGAGATCAGCGGCATGAAACGACTATGTTTTTTGACGCTCTTGCTGATGCCGGTGTTTGCCGGCGGCTGCAAGTTGTGTTACTCATGGCAATTAGGTCGAGATCGGCCCCCGGATACGCAGGCACCGGCGATGTGCGCTCCCCCCTGCGAATCGCCGTGCTCGCCGGGATGTCCGTGCAGTGGCTAAGGCCGCCGCGCGGGTGGCAAGAGAACGAGCAGCCCATGCTCCCCATAGGGTTGCTCACGCCGGCCGATCTACACCTGGGCTGACGCGGAGCGATGGACCCTCGCTCCGCGGCAGCCCAAAGTTTTTTCTCGATGTCGCCGCTTCTTGCGACGATACTTGCGAAATGCCCGAGATCACCGCGCGGCCGCAGGAGCAATTGCTGATCGACGCTCTGGCTGCGCTGGACGTTCCGCCGCCCGGCCATGTTCTTTGCACGTCGCAGGGGTTGGCTCAACTGGCGGCAGCCGCGGCGCGACAGTTCCTGGACGCCCAAGTGGTTTGTCATTTCCTCGACCTCTATCGAGCCGACTTGGCTCGCGAGCATCTGGCAGGCGCCGCCAACAATCTGACGATCGCATGTTCCGCCGACTTCCCGTCGGACAAGGTCGAGCTTGCCGCCTTGCCTCTGAGCGCCCAGGGCGAGGCGGAGTTGACCCGCGAGCTTCTCGAGGAAGCCCACGACCGCTTGGTTCTCGGCGGGCTGCTGCTCGCCAGTACCGACAATCCACGTGACCGCTGGCTGCACGGAGAACTGCGGACGCTGTTTGCAACGGTAAGCCGCCGCGAGCATCCGACGGGCACGGTCTATTCTGCGCAAAAACCGGCCCGCTGGCGCGGCGGCGGAAATTCTCTTGCGACCTCGCCTTCCGCGATCGCGGCCGGCTGATCCACTTCCGCACCCGGCCAGGCGTTTTTTCCCACCGCAAGGTCGATCCGGGGGCGCGGCAATTGTTGGCCGCGATGGAGGTTCATACTGGAGATCGTGTATTGGATATCGGTTGCGGCAGCGGCGTCGTTGCCTTGGCGGCCGCCGTCCGCGCGGAAGGCACAACTGTGCATGCAATCGACTCCAACGCCCGGGCGGTCGATTGCACGCTCTGGTCGGCCGGCCAAAATGGCCTATCGAATCTATCGGTTGACCACACCGCGACGGGACCGAGCGATGTAGGCCAGCCGTTTGACGTTGCGGTTGCCAATCCTCCCTACTTTGCCGGCTTTCGCATTGCTCGGTTTTTCTTGGAAACGGCTCTGCGCCGCCCTGCGCGGCGGCGGAAGGATTTACGTCGTCAACAAACAGCCCAATTGGTATGTCGAGCACATGCCACAGTGGTTCGACGACGTGACGGTCCAGCGGTCTAAAGACTACTGGATCGCACACGGGACTCGATGAGTTCCGTGGATGCGGCTTCCAGCCGCATTTTGCAAGCGGCGGGACGCCGCTTCTACGGGTTGCTACGCGACCAGTTCGTACTCGACGCGGCTGGCGCTGTGCTCGAAGTCGAAACCGGCGTCTTCCAGCGCGTTGTGGAACTCCTGCGGCGTGACCCGCTGGTTCTCCAGCGAAACCAAGCCCCAGAAGACCGTGAATCCGCTGTTCACGTGCAGGCCCATGCCGACCTGCCGGACGCGAAGCTGCGGATTGAGCCGGGCAGCCAAGTGCTTGAAGGCGAGAAACTCGTTATCGTCGCGCACCGAAAAAGCCTTGGGAACCTCGATCGTCGTTTCCATGACATCTCCCTGTTTTGCAGACATAAGCAATTGAGGCCATTGTAACAAATCCGTCAATGCCGTCAATCGGGTCTGCTTTGTGCTCTTGCAAACAGTGGCTACAAACCGTAAAACCCAATCTTAATCGCTTACGCTGTGAACCGAAACAATCGCACTCTGTCGCTTCGCTCACTTTCGGTTCCGTCCGCCAGAATATATGACCAATCCCGACGCATTGCTCTCGATCACCGAAGCGGAGATCGGCCGCGAAATCATCCGGCTCGTTCCCCATTGGTACGAAGCCGCCTTTGGCCCCGAGCAGTATTCGATTCCCGTCGGGGCCGGAACCGTCCGCTTTTGCAACCATAGCCGCCTTACGCCGGCCTTGCGGACGTTTCTGACGCGGATTAGTGCCCGCACGCAAGCTTTGCCGCTGGAGCATTTCGTCAACCTGCCGGGCCTGATCGACGTAGTGCTGGAGAGCTTTGCCATCGAATGGCTGCAAATGCACTCGCCGGGCACGGATTGGGTGCGGTTCATCCGGTATCTGGATTCGATCGCCCGGCGGACTTATGAGAACCAGCCGGTGGCCCTGAACTTGATCATCCGCCCGGGGCGTGGCTCCGGCGACATCACCCGCCCGTATATCCAAAATTCTTCGACCGCCTCGCGTCGTCCGCTTTTTCCTATTTGGCGGTCGATAGCGACCTGCGGCTGATCGAGTATGGCGAGGTGGGCTGGTCGCAAGTGATGGCATCGCCGTCGTACAAGTTTCACCCCGAGTTCCTGCACCCAATTCATAGCGTGATGGACGACACGGATTTTTCCGCCCATCTCACGACCGGCGGCGACCTGATCATCATGAGCAAGGCCGGCTTGCTGGCCACGCGCCGCAACCGCAAGTGGAAGATTTACGACGTCCGCACCTTCAAGAACAGCGTCGCCTACTGTCTCGGCAGCCACTATGTCGGGGCGAACCTTTTCGAGGTCGTATTCGACTTGAGTTTCCGCCGGCAAGGCTCGCTCTTGATTTACGACCCGAACCACGTGATCGCCGACCACATTCTCAACGGCGAGAGCATCATCGAAGACCCGCGGCAAGGCAAGCCAGCCTCCGCGCGGTGCGCGCGGCAACCGTGATTGCAACCCCGCGTTTCGAGACAGGGCAGAAACTGATCTTCGACTCGATTGCGGACATCTCCGTGGGCCGCCGAGCCGGGTCGCTGCGGCGGAAGCGGCGGCTGATCGAAATGTGCGGCGTTGACGGCGCGGTGGTTTTCGACGATGAGCGGCTGCTGGCCGTCGGCGCTTATCCGCTCGCACCCCGACGTCGGCAACCAGCTCGGCGCCCGCGCCACGGCCGCCCGCGCCGCCTTCCTCTGGGGCAGCCGGCCGATCAAGGTCAGTTCCGACGGCGACGTAACCATCCACTTCAAGAGCCGCAACGGCGAGAACGAGTGCGAGGCGCTGATGAATTTTCTTTAGGTTGTGCATGTTGCTTTCCAACTCCCCTCCTTTCAGAAGAAGGGCAAGGGGTGAGGGCAGCCGGTTTGCTTTTTGGAGGCTCCATTCTTTGTCTTGCTAAATCCTCATTGAGCGGCGTGTTTTCATTGGTTTCTTGCCTGCGAAAAAGACAGGAACAAGACAGAACCGAGACAGGAAGCACTCAGGAACCCCCCGGCTTGGGTCTGCGCCTTTGGCGCAAATGCACCGCCTTGCGGCTTTGTGCTCCGCGTGGTGCATGGCGCATGCGTTGATGTAAGGTATTATGTGATAACATATTACGAGCCACGCACCGCCGCTCGCGTTCGTGGCAAACTGGGCAAGCGCGGTGCAATTGGGCTCGCGGACGCACCAATTACCGAGTAGAAGCCGACTAGGAAGATGTTTTTTGGCCATATCAATTCCTCCCTCCCTCCTAATAATCTCCAAGACCGAAGACCCAAGCCCTTCGGTCTGCCGCAATCTCCCTCTCTTGCCTCTATTCACTATCCACCAATCACTACTCACTGCTCACCGCTTGTAAACATCTGTCTCTATATATTATCCGAATGCCGGCTATGCGAAAATCGAAGAAATCTTTTCGGAATTTCCCCAAGTCATTGCCGGACAAGGACTTAAAGAATGTTCCTGGTCATTTGTGACATAGCACAGTTCGGCCATGTTTTTATCCGGCCGCAGGGAGCGGTTGAATCCTGCGAAGGTCCAGCACACCTTTATTGATGACGCTCTTGGCGGCCGTTGACGCCGCGCTGGGAGACTGGGTGGCGGCGGTCCACCCAAGGGATATCGCAGCGGATATCACGATTCCGCGATCTATGCTGTCGAATGCGATCCTTTCAACTACCCTGTTTCCGACCACTCTGGTAACATCGTGGATTGACCGAATCGTTGACTTTCTACCCCCGTATCCGCTGGATTGGAAATGCATATTCGATCCGCAAGTTCTGCACATTCTCGAACTCTTCAATCACTTCGACGATGTTCGTGCCTGGGCCAAGGATCGCGACGGCCACATCCGGTGGGTCAATCGCACCACCCTCTTGCTTTATTCGCCGAATGACCCGGCAGGCGGCGGCATCATGGGCAAGACGGACCACGAACTGTTTCCCGCGTTTTTGGCCGATCAGTATCTCTTGGACGACGAGTATGTCCTGGCCGGCAATCGCATTGTTGACCGCATTGAAATGAATCGCCTGCCCGACGGGACGAGCGTCTGGCACGTGACGAACAAGGTTCCCCTCGTGGGGCGCGACGGCACGACCGTTGGCACCGCGGGCATTACGCGGCCATTGGACAAGTCCGAAGCAAGCGCAACGGGGACCGAATTCGGTCCGGTGCTGGCCCACATGCGCGACTACCATGACACGCCGATCACCAATCAGCAGTTGGCGCGGCTGGCGCATATGTCGCTGCGGACGTTCGAACGGAAGTTTCTGAGCTGCTTCCACCTCACCCCGCAGGCATACCTTCGCAAGCTGCGGCTGCGCATGGCGAGTCATGCGCTCGTCTATACCAATGAACCGATGTCGGTCGTAGCCGCGAGCTGCGGTTATGTTGACCAAAGCCACTTCTCGCGCGAGTTTCGCCGACATTTCGGACAGTCTCCGCGAGAGTATCGCGAACACTATGTCCAGGTTCGGGCAGGCGGCGGAAGTGATTCGCCACCGGCGCGGTCACAAGAACCTCGCCCGGCCGCTCCGGCCGGCAGTAGTTCCATCTTGCCTCGTCCGCTCTCCGAGCAGGCGGTTGGCATTCTTAGCACAAAACTTGGCGTTGCTAAGCAAGACAAGTCGTCTCTTTTGTGCTTCAATCTAACCATGAAACTGCTCGTTGCCGCATTGCTGTTGTTTGCGCCCTGTTTGGCCTTGGCTGCGTCGCCGGCCCAGCCTGATCTGAAGAAGGACATGGTCCTTTGGTACCGCCGGCCGGCCACGCGTTGGAACGAGGCAATGCCGATGGGCAATGGCCTCATGGGCGCGATGGTCTTCGGCGGCGTGCGGCAGGAAAGGATTGCGCTCAACGAGAGCAGTTTCTGGTCCGGCCGTCCCCACGACTACAACGACCCCAAAGCCATCGAGTACTTTCCCCAAATCCGCGACTTTGGTCTTTGCGGGCAAGTTTCAGGAGGCCGAACAGATGGCCAATGCACACTTCTGGGGCGTTCCCGCGTCGCAGCAGTGCTATGAGCCGCTGGGCGACCTGGTCCTCTCGCTTGATGGCGCCGAGGAGGCGGCCGATTACCGCCGCGAGTTGGACATGGAGACCGGCGTGGCCAAGATCGCCTATCGCGCTGGCGACGCGGTTATCACCCGCGAGATTTTCGTTTCCTATCCGGACCGCGTGATGGCCGTCCGGATATCGTCCGACAAGCCGGGCAAAGTTTCGGTGCGGGCCGACTTGAAAAGCCCCTTCCCGTTCACGGTGACCGCCAAGCCCGGCAAGCTCGTCATGGACGGACATTGGCAGGGGCCGGTCGCGGGCGATTGGATTGCGCCGGTCAGCGGCGCGGGGCTTCGCTTCCAAGTCGCGCTCGTCGCGCAAAACGACGGCGGCACGTCAACGGCTGCCGAGAACCGCGTGCTAATCAGCGGAGCCAATGCCGTAACGCTCGTCGTCGCCGCCGCAAACAGTTTCGTCAACTACCATGACATCAGCGGCGATCCGGCCGCGCGCTGCGAGAAGGTCCTCGCCGCCGTCGCTGGCAAGGACTACGCCGCGCTCCGCAGCCGGCACGTGGCCGACTTCGCCGGGCTGATGGACCGAGTACACCTGCGCGTGGGCGACGACTCGGCCAACGAGAAGCCGACCGACGTTCGGCGGCGGGCGATTCAAGGCGGTAACTTGCCGGGCCGCGGCTCGCGGAACCGCCCCGGCGGCCGTCCGCCGGCTTCGGGCCCCGTCGATCCGAACTTGGAGTCCCTCTGCTTCCAATTTGGCCGCTACGCCCTGGTCTCCAGCAGCCGCGCCGGCGGCCAGCCGGCCAACCTCCAGGCCATTTGGAACGAGAACGTTTCGCCGCCGTGGGGAAGCAAGTACACGATCAACATCAACACGCAGATGAATTACTGGCCAGCCGAGGTCTGCAATCTGCCGGAATGTCACCAGCCGCTGTTCGACATGCTCAAGGACGCCGCGGTCACCGGCGCCGAGACGGCCAAAATGTACTACGGCGCGGGCGGCTGGGTGGTCCACCACAACCTCGACCTCTGGCGCGGGACCGCGCCGGTCGATCGGCGCAGTTCGGCATGTGGCCCGTCGGCGGCGCGTGGCTCTGCCGGCACATCTGGGAGCACTATGCCTGCACGGGCGACAAGGATTTTCTCAAGGAGTACTATCCGGTGATGCGGGTGCGCGCAATTCCTGCTGGAAGTGATGGTCGAAGAACCGAAGCACCATTGGCTGGTCACTCCGTTCTCGATGTCGCCCGAACATGGTTATTATGACAGCCAAGGCCGGATGTCGTTTCTTTCTCCCTCGCCGACGCTCGACGTGGCGATCATCCGCGATTTGTTTCCGCACTGCATCGAGGCGAGCAAGCTGCTGGGCATCGACGCCGACTTCCGCCACAAGCTGGAAACCGCGCTGAGCCGGATTCCGCCCTACCGCGTCAATAGTTCGGGCAATCTCCAGGAGTGGATCGAAGACTGGAAGCCTGGGCCGCAGGGGCACAACGTCTCGCCGCAGTTTCCGTTCTTTCCGGGCGACTCGATCCAGTTGCGTCGAGATCCGCAGCTCGCGGCCGCGGAGGAACATTGGATGAGCAGTCGCGGGCTGGGAGGCGGCTGGCCGGCCGCGTGGGGAATCTCGATGTGGGCCCGTCTGGAACGCGGCGACCGAGTCGGCGAGGCACTCGATGCCTGGATTGCCCGATCGCCAGGCCCTAACATGTACAATGCCGGCGCGAACCAGTGCGACGCCACGTTCGGTTTCACGGCGGGCGTCGCCGAGGCGCTCGTGCAGAGCCACGCCGGCGAAATCAGCCTGCTGCCCGCATTGCCTGGCGGCTGGACAGACGGCTCGGTGAGCGGATTGCGCGCCCGCGGCGGGTACGAGGTGAGCATGAAATGGGAGAGCGGGAAGCTGCAATCGGCGGAAATTCGCGGCAGCCAGGCCGGCATTTGCAAGCTGCGTTATGGAGAGCGGAGAGCAAAGAAGACGTTCAAGCCCGGCGAGGTCGTGCGCGTGGACGGCAATTTGGCCTCTGTTCGGTAGCCGCAAGGTGGGCCGAGTGGAGCGAGTCTCGCTATCATAGGAGGGAATTCGGTTGCGATCAAAAAGCATTGAGCAAAAAGGGAAGACCATGTTTGGAACACGAAATCTGTGCCTCGCTGGAAGTGTGTTGTTTGTGCTCGGGTTGGGCCTGGCGGCGTGGGTGTTGGCGGCCAGTTCCGCCCCACCGCCCGCGACTGCCGCAACCGCGCCCGAGCCTGCCGCGGCGGCGGTCACCGCCCCGCTGCCGTCCACAGCGCCCATCGACGTGCGCCTGTACGGTGCCAAGGGCGACGGCACGACCGATGACACGGCCGCCTTCCAGGCCGCGATCGACGCCGCCAGGGCCACCAGCATGAAGGTCTACGCCCCGCGCCAGATACCGGTTCGCCGGCCGCCTGAACGTGCCGGCCGGAATGACGCTGGAGGGTTCGTTCGAAAGTGTAACGTCGCATCCCGGCGGCGGCAGGCGGGGCCGCGGTGGCGAAGGTGGCCGTGGTGGGCCGCCCGACGGAACCATGTTCCTCGTGACGGGCGACGCCGGCAAGGAAGACGCGCCGGCCTTCATCACGTTGAACGGGAACTCGACGCTTCGCGGCGTCGCCATTCTCTACCCGGAGCAGACCACGACCGACACGCCAAGGGCCTACCCATATTCGGTGGCCATGCGCGGCAACAACCCGGCCGTGCTCGACGTGGAACTGATCAACTCGTACGACGGTATCGATGCATCGCGCAACCAGCGGCACCTGATCCGCAACGTGAGCGGCCAGCCGCTGCATATCGGCGTGTTCGCGGACGGCATCATGGACATCGGCCGCATGGAGAACGTACACTTCAATCCGTGGTGGGGCGGCGGGCCGGCCGTCAGGAAGTTCATGATGGAAAACGGCGTGGCGTTCATCTTCGGCCGCAGCGACTGGGAATACGTGCTGAACACGTTCTGCTTCGGATACAACACAGGCTACAAGTTCATCCGCTCCAAGGTCTCCACCGGCAACTGCAACGGCAACTTCCTCGGCATCGGGGCCGACGATTGCTACAAGTCGGTGCTGGTCGAAGAGAGCGCCCCGTTTGGCCTCTTGATTACCAACGGCGAGTTTACCGCGTTCCACGGCCCGGACCCGACCGAGGTTGACGTGCCGGCCACCAATCGCGGATCGGTCCGCTTCGTGAACTGCGCGTTCTGGGGCCCCGGCAACCAGATTGCGAAGATCGCGGGCGGCACGGTCGGCTTCAGCGACTGCACGTTCGTGGAGTGGGGCGGCAAGGCGAATGACCTACCGGCCATCCAGGCCACGGCGGGCACCGTGATCATCCGCGGCTGCGAGTTCAACAAGCGGGCCCCCGCCATGAACCTGGGCGAGGGCGTCCGCCGCGCGGTCATCACCGGCAACGTGTTCTCGCTGCCGGAAGCCGGCGCGGGCATCGTCAACAAGTCCGCGGGCAACGTCCAGATCGGCCTGAACTCGTTCGGGGCGGCCGGATCAGCCGCTCGCGCACGGCCGCGCGCGACGCAAACGTCCACCGCAGGAGATGAACCATGAACAACAGTCTCCACGGAAAAGCCTCACTCGGCCTCGCGGCAGTTTTCCTCGCCGTCGGCCTTGGCGGCTTGAAAATCGGAATCGCGGCGGACGGCTACACGCCTTTTGATGGCGAGAGAATTGCGTGGCACGACGGCTTCGCCCGCTACGACTTCATCATGGACGAACAGACGCTGGCCATCACGCCCTCCAAGGCGCCTCCAGGCGAAGGATTCGGCGTCCACGATCCGGCGCGGGGCCAACGGCGGTGTATCGTGGTCGTTCCGAAACAGCCGGCGCCCGGAAACCCGTGGTCCTGGCGCGGCTGCTACTGGGACCACCAGCCCCAGACCGAAGTCGAATTGCTGCGACGGGGTTTCCACATCGCCTACATCTCGGCCAACCAGGGCTTGAGACCAGGCAAGGAATGGGACGCCTGGTATGCATTCCTGACCGAGAAACACGGTTTGTCCAAAAAGCCGGCCTTCATCGGCATGAGTCGTGGCGGAGAATTCGCGTTCACTTGGGCCGTGCGGCATCCGAACCAGGTGGCCTGCATTTACGCCGACAACCCCGGCGGCAATCGCGAAATCTTTGCGGGGTTGCAAGACATGGCCGATGCCGACGTGCCCGTGCTTGAAATCTGCGGCAGTTTCGATCCCATTCTCGGCAAGTTTGCCCTGCCCATCGAAGCGATCTATCAGCAGTACGGCGGCCGCATCAGCATGATGATCAAGGACGGCGCCGGGCACCATCCCCATAGCCTCCGCGATCCCAAACCGATCGCCGACTTCATCGCGCTAAGCGTGCGCGACAGCGCCGCGGCGCTGCCCGCGTTTGTCGGAAGCAAGTATGCCAAGGCATCATTTTACAGCATCGAGAATTCTTACCGGCGGCTGCCGCAAGAGCCATGTCGCGCCACTTGCCGCGGCCCTCAGTTCTCCGAATGTTACGACCGCTACTCGTTTGACCTCGGCGGCGTCGAGGGGAGCATCAACGTCATCGTGCCCAAGACGGCGGCGCCGGGCAAGCCGTGGGTCTACCGCGCGGGTTTCGCCGGCTGCGACGCGCTGGTCGACCTGGCCCTGCTCGCCAAGGGTTTTCATATCGTCACCGGCCCGGTGGGCTACAACGCCGACGGCCCGCGGCAGCGCGACTGGGACGCCGTATATCGGCATCTGACCGCGCATGGATTTGCCGCCAAACCGGTAATGGAAGGTGCCGGCGGAGCGGCGGGCGAGGTCTACGCTTGGGCCATCGCCAACCCGGACAAGGTCGCCTGCATCTATGCCGAGAACCCCGTTCTCCGCAGCGCCACTTCGCGCGATTTGCCGCTGGACAACCTTGCCCCGCTGGCGAAAGCCCGCGTGCCGCTGCTCCATGTTTGCGGCAGCGCGGACCCCTGGTTCGATAGCCAAACACGGGTTGCCGAACAGCGTTACAAGGATCTCGGCGGCAACATTAGGGTCATTGTCGACGAGGGCGACCGATATCGTCCCATAACTTCCGGCGAGCTAAAGCAGGTGGTCGATTTCATTGTCGCGGCCGCCCATTCTTCCGCCAATGGCGGCCCGTTCAGCTATGTTAACGTCCATGGCAAAGTTACTTACGAGGATGGCTCGCTGATTCCCGTCACGTATCTGGAGTTGTTGTTTATTCCACAAGCCGCCGCTGTGGGCAAAAAATATCCCCGGACAGGGGTCGTCCTCGTGAATGTGAAGACGGGAGAATTCAGCAACTCCACGAGCCACACTCCTTTTGACGGCTTAGTCCGCGGTAAACACAAAGTCATCGTCACCGGTCAGAACCACGTCCCGCTGCCAAAAGACATCATCCCCGCGAAGTACGCCGACGTCACGAATACCCCGCTGGAAATAGACACCGACCAAGGCGTTCTCACAATCAAGGTGAGAATGCCGGCGGAAGCAAAAAAGTAGATCGACCATTGCGCCGCTAGTCAATATCGCAACCAAACAAAAAGGTGGAACCAAATATGAAAACGGGAAAGACCTGTGGCCTCTTGCTGGCCCTCTGCGGTCTCTTCAACCTCGCCGACAGTGCATGGTGCGCCGCGGGCAAACTGCTTGCCGGCGCGGCCAAGATCAGCATTACCCCTGAAACCGACGAGCCGCTGCACGATTCGGTCTACGCTCGGAGTCTCGTGTTGGACATCAACGACGAGCGTCTGGCATTTGTGGCTGTCGATTTGGGCGTCTATACCAGCGACAACGTGGAGGCGGCCTGCGAAAAAAAATACAAGATAGCCAAGGTATTTCTTTGCTCGTCGCACAACCATACCGCGCCCAGCCGGCCCGGCAAAACCCCCGCGACGGCCAATCTGAAGACGTTCTACGAGAACCAGATTATCAAGGTGGTGGGTGACGCCCTGTCGAACATGTTTCCGGCGCGGCTGGCGGCCGGACGCCGCAGCTTCCCGCAACTGGGTTTCAAGCGGCTCATCTTGCGGGACGACGGACACTCCCGCGAATCGTGGATGGGCGACGATCACTATCGCGCCATCAACCCGGAGCGGATCCCCTTCGGGCCGGTTGACGACGAAGTGGGCGTGATCCGCATCGAAGACGCGGATGGCAAGCCGCGAGCCATCATCATGAACTATGCCTGCCACGCCGACGTGGTTTGCCAGAGTTACGCCATTTCGGCCGACTTTCCAGGCGCCGCCGCGCGGAAGGTGGAAGAGGCGTTCCCCGGCGCTTACTGCCTGTTTGTCAACGGCGCCGCCGGCAACGTCGCCCCGCTGTTCACCGTTCCGCGCCGCGACGGCCCGAACGATCCGTTCAAAACCGATTACGCGCCCATGTATCGCATGGGCGAGTTGCTCGCCATCGAAACCGTCAAGGTGGCCAAGTCACTCTACGGCCGGCCGGGCGATACGACGATCAAGTATCGTGATGAAGCTCTTCAGTTCACCGGCCGCTTTGACAAGAAGAAGCACCTCGATGTTCATCTCACCACGATGTTGATCAACGACGACATCGTCATCGCCGTCAATCCGGGCGAACTCTTCGCCGAGCTCGGTATCGCCTGGAAGAAGCAAATGCAGGCGGAAGTCGCTAACCCGTTTTACTTCGGCTACTCCTGGAGCGAAGGACAATGGCCGGGCTATGTTCCCAGCATTAAGGGGGCGGCATTGGGCGGCTTCGGGGCGGATCAGGACACGGGAATGATCGAAGTGGGGGCCGGCGAGGCGATCTTCAACAAACATATCGAGAGCTACTACCGCCTGAAGGGCCTGATGCGAGAGCGGCCTGGTCCGGTAGGCTTCCGCCGCGGCGACCGCTGGATCGTCACCCCGGTTCCAGAAAATTCGCCGTTCCCTGTTTCGCATTGAGAGGGAAGGCATGCCGGTCCGCCGCAACGCAGCCAGCCGTTGAAATTGACGCCGCGCTCGCCCGAGCGTTAAACTAAAGTCATTGGCCGACGCTGGGAGGATACATCCACTTTTCCTCGAAAGGACACAAATGAGGACGCTTTTAATCGCGGCTTCTGCAATTGGGTTGCTTGGCCTGATCGCGTTGACATCGCAGGCCTATGCGTTGGATACTGAGTATTCCAACGTACAGGCTGGGGTTAGGCTGAAGATTCTGAATCTTGGCGGCGAGATGCCGATGTTGAGAATCGAAAATGCAGGTCGGGAGACGCTAGCCATTCGCAGTAGCACGTTGATGGCTGTGTCGTTTTGGAAGGACAATGAAAGAGTTCAGGCGATGGAGCAATATGGAAGCCGAAGCGGCGGACCACGTGGACCAACGTCTGCGAGCGACGAGGTCACTATTCTTCCTCCTGGGGCAAATCTGGAGCTTCCCCTTCGTTCGATCTATTTCAACGTCAAGGCAGAGGGATACGGCTTCTTTACTGATTGGAAGATTGGGAGCAAATGCCTCCCAGCCGGAAAGTACAAGGCCAGGTTCACCACTAATGGCAAGGGTATGACAGTCCTGGATGTGAACGTCAAACCATTCGGGGCAAATTTTGATATTCCAGAGTTTGAGATCGCGACCAAAGAAGAAGTCCAAGGTCTGCCGGGCAAAGCCCCGGGAAGTTTGGTCGGCGCCGCCATCGCTAGTGCGGTCGTACAGGTCCCCGGCGTCGCCAGCGAGAGGAACGCAACCCTAGGTGAATCGCACAACAGCCGGTTGATGGAGTACCAGTTGACATCCGATCCCGGCGGCAGTTTGGCCAATGCCTGGGTGGTTCTGCGAGCGGAGCCGGAGAAGCATCGGCCCGCCCCGCGCGGAGCACAGGCGGCGTCGTATCCCGATTCGCGATGGACGGTCTATACCGACATCGATGGCGATTCGGTGTTCGATGCCATGGTCAAAGTCGGGCCGAAACAACACGAGACCTATATTCTTTACCGCAACACGTGGATCGAGGTCGGAGACCAGATGGCCAAGTTTACCGTCGGCAGTGTGGCAAGGGCGAAACCAAACGGAACGGACTATATCTTCAAGGGGCATGCCTGGGAACTTCAAAAGCAACCACCCGGTCAGTGATCGTGTTGCACACCACGCTGTTCGCGCATAGACTGGTTTGGTGAGGGCGAGACATTCCACTGGTTTTGTCGAGGTTCACCATGTATACGCTGTGCCGTCTGGGCTCCTGTGTCGTTCTCTTAATCGCAGGTATCTCCTCCGCTGCGGCTGACGATATGTCCAGTCCATCAAGCACGGAATACGATAAGTTCCTGCAACCGTACAAGGCGAAAGCTCAATCCTTCGACTCACATCAAGCTCCTCTCATACTGATCGTGACCGGGATCGTAGGCGATGAACCAAAGGCAGGTCCGCATGATGGGAAGACTCGATTCGGAGTGGATGTCTCAACCGATTGGCAAGTCTACAGCTTTTCTATCGGTCCGTTTGGGGCGAAAGGCAGCGGCTACTGGAAGATAACCGGCACCGATCAAAAGCGACTCGATACGCTGCTGTCGAACCTGCCGGACGATGGGCACCGCCTGCCGCCGCCGGACCGCCGCATGGTCTTGCAGGTGCCCCAAGGCGACCACTGCCTTGCCCGCGTGTACGACCGTGCCAACGCGCCTGACGACGTGTGCGAGATCCTCCGATTGAGCCTTTCGCGAATCCGGTCGTATACGCTAACTTTCAAATCCCAGAGCGACCTGAGCACGGGCGATGATTCGACCGACGGCATCTTTGCGTTGACGCCGCAAGGTCAATTCGTGACGGGCGCGCTGAAGCTCTGGGACCCGGTCACCCGAGAAAAAGTGAAGGAAGTGCCATTGTCAGCCGGGTTCACGTGGGCGAAGTGCATTGCGTTCAGTACCGACGGCTCTCTGGCGGCGGTTACGGACATTTCTGGCAAAGGCTGCGTATTGGAGACGAAAACATGGAAGGTCATTCAAGATTTCTCACAACCGTATGCTGGACGGCCCTCACCTCCGCAATTCACCGCGGATGGACATTTCCTCATGTTCCCATGCAAACAGCGTGATGCGGACGGGCATTATACGATCGTGCCGCGAGCCTACGATACAAAGTCCTGGCAACAGTACGACAAACTGCCGGGACTCCCGGAAAACGCTATCGCCTGCATTCAGGCTCCCAAGCAAACCAGGGCGGTCCTTCTTTTGAAGGGCAATACGATGGTTCTCTGGAATTCTGAACGCCGTATCGAATACGCGAAGCTCCAAGAGCACGTCCGGATCAAGGATGTCGCATTCTCGCCCGATGAAACGATGGTGGCGGTTTCCACAGGAAGAGACGGTGAAAATGATTGGGCGATCGACAACGTCAGTGTCTGGAGGATGGATACGGGCGAGCTAGTGCATCGGCTCCGCCCCTTCGAGGCCGGCTTTTGCGAGAAAGTCGCGGGACTGCAGTGGACGCGTGACGGCAATTACCTTCTGGCAGCTACGAAGTCCGATCCTTTCTTCACGGACTGCAGCATCGACATATGGAACGTGAGGAGTGGCCGCCATCGCGGGACGTTAGTGGATGGGGTTCATTATCCCAGGGGAGTCGCGATACTTCCTGACGGACAGCATGTGGCCGCCGGGGGTATGTCCACGATTCGGTTTTGGGACCTTGCCGCTGCATTGAAGCAGATTCGCGAGTTCGAAGAAGCGCTGCCAGCTCCGAAAGCGGCAAAGTAACCTGAGAACTCGGGGGCGGGAGAGTGGCCGTCACTCAATTCAACGATAAGTTTACAATTGATAGTATATAATATCAACTATCAGGCGTTCACGCCCTTTTTTCCGCCCCCAACGTCGCCGATCGATATCCGCGTTCACGCCAAGAGCCACGACACGACCTCGACCAGACCGTCGTGGTCATGCGTCGGGGCGATGCGGTCGGCCGCGGCGAGCACTTCGGGCACGGCGTTGCCCATCGCCACGCCCATGCCGGCGGCGCGGATCATGGGGATGTCGTTCACGTCGTCGCCCACGGCACAAATCTCTTCGTCGGCGATGCCCCAGCCGGCGGCCAGGCGGCGGATGGCCGACCACTTCGTCACGCCCGCCGGGGCGATTTCGCACATGAAGCCGCGATATTTGGGGCTGCGGAGCACGTGCGTCGTGAGCTTGCCCGGCATGGCAGCCTGCAAGCACCGCTCGACGGCCAGCATCTCCTCGCGGGTGCCCATCGTGAAGCCGGCGAAAATCTCCGGCGGCGGCGCGGCGATATAATCGGGCCACGTCCGCCCGCAGCCGGCATTCAAGGCCAGGTATTCGGCCAGATAGCGATTCTCACGAAGCCCGGGCGGTTGATAGAAGTCGAAACCTTCGGCGAAGGTGTCGCCGTTGAGCAGACAATCGTAGCCGGCGCGGTCGAGCGTCGTCAGAAGGTCGCAAAGGACCTTTCGATCGAATTCGGTCTTGAAGAGCGTCTCATGCGTGGCGGGGTCCTTCACGAGCGCCCCGCTCGCGGTGACCAGCGGCACTCGGATCTTCAGGGGCTCGACAAAGTGCAGCGTGTGGCTGTAGCGGCGGCCGGTGGCCAACACGACGTGGATGCCCGCAGCCGTCGCGCTCGCGAGCGCGGCCTGCGTGGCGGGCGTCAATTGGTCGCTGCTGTTGACGAGCGTGCCGTCAACGTCGATGGCCAGGAGGCGATAGCGGGACATGGATGAATTCGGCGTCACAGCCATTTCGTCCGCCAGGGGGTGTGGACGAATCTGGCGGCCTCCGGGGCGTTGCGGGCCTCCATCTTCTCGCCGTCCCAATCGAGGTTCTTGCCCGCGCGAAGCGAGACGATGCCGGAGAGGCCGATTTCGGTAAGCTTGCCGCCGATGTCGAAGTCGGAGAACGTCTTGCCTTGGCCGCGGCAAGCGTCGACAAACTCGTGATCGTGCCCCTTCACGCGCGGCAGGCTCTCGGGAATGTCCTTCGTCGCCGGGTGGTGCAGCACGTCCTTCAGCCGGGGTTCGCCGGCGAGGCGGATCAGGCCGCCGTTGTTCCAGTGTCCGGTATAGATGCAGCCCTTCTCGCCGAGGATGATGATGCCTCCTTCTTTGACCTTCTGGACATCAATGACCGGTTGGATGATCTCGGCTGGCGGAAGCCCGTCGCCTTGCCAGTAGATTGTCAGCGGGGCGAGGCTGCCGCGGGCGGGAAAGTGATATTCGACCGCGGCCTTGCCCTGCGCCAGCTTGCCGTCGGACACGTTCGTCACGAGCCGATCGGGATATCCGAGGTCCAACGCCCGCAGCGGCAGGTTGATCGCGTGGCACCAAAAGTCGGCCAGGCCGCCGTTGCCGAAGTCGAACCAGTGCCGCCACGTCCTGGGATGATAGGCCCTGTTGAAGGGCCGCATGGCGGACGTCCCGACCCAGAGGTCCCAATTGAAACCCGCGGGAATCGCGTCCTCGCCCCGCGCGTTGCCTTCGCGGGCCTCGACGTCGATGCCCCAGTGATGGATTTCATGGATTTGGCCCAGCGCGCCGGCGCGGATGATCTCGACGCAGCGGCGCAGCGAGGCACTCGCACTGCCCTGGTTGCCCAACTGCGTGACGACCTTGCTCGCGCGGGCAAGCTCGCGCAGCTCGCGGGCCTCGGCCACGCTATGCGTCAGCGGTTTCTCGCAGTAGACGTGTTTTTCGGCTTTCATAAACGCCTTTGAGAGCGGGGCGTGCCAATGGTCGGGCGTGGCGATCAGCACGGCGTCGAAACTGGCCGAGTCGTCCAGCAGCTTGCGGTAGTCTTCGTAAGCCTTTGCCGATTTTGTCGCCTTGCCGCCGGCCCGGCGGGCTTGAGCCAACTGTGCCGCATCGGGATCGCAGAGGGCCACGACGTTGACGCCGCAACCGATCAGGCCCCGCATGTCGCCGGTGCCTTGGCTGCCGCAGCCCACCACGGCAAGATTCAAGCGGTCGTTTGCGGCCGTCGAGGCAGGGGCAGCGCCCGGCAGCACGAGCGGACCGCCCAGCGCCGACGCGCCCAGCGCAGTACCGGCGGCGAGGAAGCTGCGCCGCGAGAGTTTGGTCGAGGGAGTTTCATGACGGGAGGATGGTTTTCGTTGCATAAGATCACGTGGCGGGAGAGGTAAATGGCGGGAGGGAAGACTCTCACGATTCTACCTGATGCACCTTGGCAATGCCACCGATCCGTGCTATAGAATAGTCACTTTACAAACGACCCGATAACGCTCGTAGGGTGGTGTCGAGCACAGCGAAGACCTACCACTCGCGTTGAAGATTGGTGGGTCTTCGTCGAACTCGACCGCACACTAAATTCAATCGCATAACATGGCATCTCCTGAAACCCCAAAATACCGCACCGGCTCGCACTCGCAATGGTCAACGCTTTGTGTCCACGCCGGCGAGGACCGCGAGGCGAAACCCCGCGGGGCGGTGACCGATCCGATCTTTTGCACCTCGACCTACGCCTTCACCGATACCCAGGCCCTGCTGGATTTCATCGTCCAGAAGCAACCTCGCGAGGAATACGCCCGCTACGGCAACCCGACCGAGAAAACCGCTGAGCGCAAGCTGGCCATACTCGACGCGGCCGAGGACTGCGTGCTCTATTCGACGGGCATGGCCGCGGTCACGGGACTGTTCCTCGCCAAACTGAGCGCGGGCGACGAGCTGGTCCTCTTCGACGAGCTTTACCAGCGAACCCGCGAACTCTGCGAGAACGAGCTCAGCCGCTTCGGCATCGTCACGCGAATCGTGCCCACGGGCGACTTCGATCATCTGGAGGCGGCGATCACGCCGGTCACGCGGCTCCTGTTTTGCGAGTCGCTGACCAATCCGCACCTAAGCGCGATCGACCTGGAGCGCTTCGCCGCCATCGGCCGAAAGCACGGCATCGACACGGCCGTGGACGCCACGATGGCTTCGCCCTACAACCTTCGCCCGCTGGAGCTTGGCATCGACTACGTGCTGCACTCGTGTACGAAGTATCTTTCCGGGCACAACGACGTGCTGGCCGGATCGGTTGCCGGGGCGAAGGCGAAGATGGATCCGCTGCGGAAGTTTCGCGGCTATGCGGGCATGAACAACGCCCCGCACGCCGAGTATCTGCTGCTCCGCGGCCTGAAGACGTTCGAGCTACGGATGCAGCGGCACAACGCCAACGGCCAGGCGGTGGCCCAGTTCCTCGCCTCCCATCCGCAGATTGAGCGAGTCTACTACCCGGGATTGCCGAGCCATCCGAACTATGAAATCGCGCGGCGGACGATGCGGGGCTGCGCCGGCGTCGTCACGTTTACTGTGAAGGACGCCGATTGGAAGCAGACCGCCGCGGTGGTCGATAAGCTCCGCGTGCCGCAGATCGCGGCAAGTCTCGGCGGCGTGGAGTCGCTCGTCGAGCAGCCGCTGATCCTGAGCTACTACGAGTTCACGCCCGAGCGCCGGGCCGAGTTGCACATCCCCGACAACATGATTCGCCTCTCCTGCGGAATTGAGAACACGGAAGACATCATCGCGGATTTGAAGCAGGCGCTCGCATAGCCGGGTGCTTACCGCAGCCGCCGCATCTGGCTCCATGGTTTGTCGCTTGGTTGCGGGTCGGGCGGTTCCGGCTTGTCGTGCCGCGAGACCTTAAGGGGAACGCCTTTCGCCCAAGTGATCGCGCCGGAGCAATTCGGACAGCGGGCGACCTCTTCGTCCAGGCGCGTGGCGCAGTACGGACACGACAACGAATCATGTCCGCCCAGCAGCCAGCCCAGCGGCAGGATCGAAGACTCCGAAGCGGGCTCGTGCCAGCGGATCGGGCGATTACAATGCTGGCAAATCTGGCCGCGGCCATCCAACTTGCCGGCGACAGTGCGGACACGACGGCCGACCGTCCAGGGCAAAGGCGGCCAAGAGGCCGATCGGTCCGAAAAAGAGGCCCAACACCGCGCCGGGCAGGGCCGCCTGCCGCGCATGGCCGACGATCCCGGCGGCGATCGCGGAGCTAAGCCAGATGAACCAAATCCAGACCCAACCGTAGCCAGGCATAGATACATCCCGTGTAGGCCACACGGTTCGGAGTGGGACCAATCGTTACATCGACCGAAGGTCCATTTCACGGCAAACCGTGTGCAATATCGACTTTCATCCTAACCTAGAGGGGAACTTTCAGCAATGGGCACGACCTCGATCGTTTGTGGCACCGCGTCAACGACCATCGGCACCGGCCAAGGGAAAAACAGGGCCAGGGCTGGGTGCATTCCCGTTATTGCTGCCTCGTCAGGCCGCGTGCGTGAGTCGGCCGGAGCCGGCAGCGCGGCGGTGTTTTCGCGGGCGTAGCCAGTTGTTCTTCCAGCGGTCGTCCTCACTCAATTGAGCCGCGCAATTGCAGCATCGCTTCGGCGCCGCCTTCCAACCAGAATTTCTCGCTGCCTTTCACGCGGCGGTTGATTTGCTTGATCGACGACTCGACGGGGGCGCTGCTGATGGGCAAGCCCAAGCGGCGGTACTCGGGATAGTTCATTCGCTCGCGGTTGTTGGTCACATAAGTCAGCGTCTCGGCAACGGTCAGCTTTCTGGCCGCCGCGGTCGGGCCCTTCTTCGCCAACTCCGCGGCCGCGGCGCGGAGGCTCGACAGCAACAAGCCGACCTTGCCCGACCACGCCCAGCGGAGCCATTGTTCGTACGTCTTCCAGCTCCGTGCCGCGTCGCCGCCGCGATACGCGTGGGCCGCCTCGTAAAGGTATGCCAGCAGATGAAGGAAATCCAAGATGGCGATGAACCCCGCAGGCAGAAGATGCATCTCGTAGATCGACCAGTTGTACGCCTGGCCGTCGCAGACGCAGCCCTTGCGTTTCGCTCGGTCCAATCCGCGACGATGCACTTCCGCCGCTACCTGCCAGCCGAATACGTCGCTGTTCTCCATCGTGGCCACGACCGTCCTGACCCGTGCCAGCATTCGCTTCCTCCGACGGGCGGATTTCTTTCCTTTCTTCCTCTTCTTCGACGATCGCCTTGCCTTGCGGTCCTCATTGCTCCGTTCCACGGCAGGCCGGCTGCGACGCTTGATTTCCGACGCCAAACGGGCCGCTTCCGTGGGTTCCAGGAATTTCGACGGCGGCTCCGGCTTGGGGTCCGCCTCTGCCACCTTCGTCTCCAGCGTCAAACAACACGCCACCTTCGACTCGCGCCAACTTGCCTCGCTGACGCCCCGGCCGCTCTCCTCGGCACGCGTCTGCAAACGACCGCCGTCGAGCATCACTGCCGCCGCTCCACGCGGCGGCTCCTTGTAAGTTCGTTCCAGTTTGGCCTGGCGAAATCTCTCGACATTTTCGTCGCGGACTTCGGCCCATTCGTCACCAATCCGCTCGCTCAACCGCTGAAGGTGCGTCGCACTTATCTTTACGCTCAACAATTCCTGCAAGTCATCGCTTGCCTCAGCGAACGACGACGACTTGCTCGCCTGGCGAACCGCTTTCGCCAGCACCATCGGGCTGAAACCTTCCGTTCCCAAACGCAACCGAACGTCTAACGGAAAAAAAAATGACCCGGCATTTCGCACACCGCCAACGCTGGCGGTGCATGCAAATGTCACCCGCAAGCGTGGTCATGGTCCGCGTGGGCAACTTGTCGCCCTTCCGCTCCGCCGGCGTTCCGGGCTGACCACACTTCGGGCAGCATGTCGTGGAAGCCTGCGCCGGCTGCGCCGCGGCATCCAAGCTCACGTGCTCTTCCAAAAGAAAGGCCGCGAGTTCCCTGCCGATCAGCACTGCCATAGTCTCCCGCTCCGTGAGCGTCACTAATTCCTCCTGGCTCTTACCCTCAAACATCCGTCGATATGCGGTTTCCGTCCGTTGCAACCATCGCTCGTGAAGAGTCCCTTTGCCTTCCATGGCAATCCTCCGTGTTGTGCCGGTTTTTAAATCAAACGCCGCCCCAGTCTAACGTAAAAACGCCGGCGCAGGAACGGGAATGCACCCGCCAGGGCTTGCTAGGGCGTTTGCATGGGTTATGCTTAGTATTAGCCAGAGGCAGTAATGCCTGGGAGGGTAAGCGAATGGCTAGCGGCCACACTGGAAATGTGGTGCCCCGCAAGGGGTTGTGAGTTCGAATCTCATGCCCTCCGCTTCTATAAACACTTATTCGGTAAGGGGTTCCGCCGATTCGTCGGCGAAACCCTTTTCTGCTTTTTCGGTGGATTTCGGGGGGGTGTTACCTGAAGTGTTACCTAAAGCTGCATGCGCCTTCCAAAGCTCGTCCGCCACGTCGTCGGCATCCTGGTCGACGTAGTACTTAGCCGAAGCTGGGATTCGACCTGCTGGGCAACTTCAATGTAGCCGTCGCGCGTGTCATCGCTACGACGCATCCGATCGCAGAGTGCAAAGATACGCTCCTTGTGCTGCT
The DNA here is from genome assembly GCA_963707295.1 of uncultured Planctomycetia bacterium. Lineage (GTDB taxonomy): Bacteria > Planctomycetota > Planctomycetia > Pirellulales > Thermoguttaceae > JANXQG01. The sequence continues at coordinate 64,158 of CAVPPL010000011.1, read as the reverse complement.
CAGGGGCGAGCGGCATTTCAGCCAGAGCCTCATGGAGCGGTGACGTAAGATCAAAGGCGAACTCTGAAAGCAGGATATACGCGGAGAGGTTTTGTCGCATCAATTCGGCTTTCTGAGCCTTGACCGATGGTACAAAGCCAAATTCCGCCTTGAGTAGTCTGAGAAGTTCGTCGGCAACCCCTGGCGCAGTGACAGCTTTCTCCACCGTCTCGCGGACACATAGGACATGTGCTGCCACTTCTAGCGGCGAATCGGTGCCCAAGCAATCTTTGACGAGCAGATACGAAGCACCTGCTTTGAGGCCGTCGAGCATTGCGAGCGTCCGGCGGCCCTCTTGAAACAACCGATCAATTTCAGCCGTTCGGTCGGGCATGGCTTGACGGGCCAACGATTGAAGCGTCTGGTCCGGCCCGTCGCCGAAGGTCGCACCACAAACTGCAAACGCCTCAAACGGGTCCTGACATCGCGCTTCTTCCGCTTGCTCGCGACGACGCGGGCAGTATATCAAGAGGCATGCAGCCCGCTCTTCGCCCGCCTCTGGATCGTTCAGCGCGCGGAAGACCAAATCGGCCTCGCGGCGGGCCAGGAGGACTGAGCCGGAGGCGTCCACCAGCCGGCAATGGGATGCCTTGAACCGCAGTGCCAAGCTCCGCAGGGAACTTCCTTCGTCATACCACACGACGACTCGCTTTTCTTCGAGCAGATCGACCAGTTTTCGATGGATATGGGCTCTTAATGTCATTTCTCATCGTCCCTTTCGTCATCCTCGTCGTCTTCCTCCAGCAATTCGATATCGTCCGATTCCTCAACTGAATCGTCAATTCCTTGGAGTTCATTTCCGGAGGCGAAGCCGTGAGCGATGGCGATCGAAAGATCCTCCGCTGAACGCTGACGTACGCGGTCGGGCCAGATGGAAAGCGCTAGGTGCGCCCAATCGAATTCTCCGGCGGTCAGATCATCCCAACAAGTTTTGAGTTTCTGCCGCCAGGCACTATGAGGAATAAGCTGCCACAAAGGGGAAGCGGTAATCAGAACACCGTCGTTGAGGTTAGGTTTATAGGGAAGACCAGCAATGCGGATCAGCTCATCACGAAACTCATTGAGTTCCGCGAGAAGGTTAACGGCCGAATCGCGCTCCACACGCAGATTCGTGGCATCTCGCGCCGAAGCGGTGGGCAATGTCTCGTCGATATGCACGAGTTGCTTTCCGACCTCCTCGATCTTCGGCTTCACGAATTTGTTCAGGGCCGTGAAAAGCGTCTGATCGTTCAGGCGTGGATAGTAAAGCCATAACGTATACGAACCCGACTTCGTAGAAATTGGCCAATAAATCGGAGCGTCGCGACCGCCCTTGCTATAGTATTTCCTGTGACGCTCGAAGAATTGCATTGGACTGCGAAAATAGTCCCGAAGATCACTTACTTTGAGGACTTCGCAAAGGTCATGTTTGACAGTATCGGTCTAACTCGCATGTAGCAGGCCAAACACCTCATCAATACGCCGGACCACATCACCGGGCTTCGGCTGCCGTCCGTCGAGCCAGGATCGTTAACCACTAAGCCGTCCCATTGAATTTCAATCGGGTAGGCCTCGGGTGTAACCTGAACGGGTAATCCGTCCTTGCCGACAAGCATTCCCGGAGAACATACGGACAGTGGATCGAACGGATCGGGTATTGCCGCCGGACTCCGGATTATGGCCCTGGAGACTCAGCTTCGCGTTCAATCGCTCGAACACTGGGCCATGTTGCGCCCAGACCGTCGCGAGGAGCTGATTGCATCCTTGCCCTCATCGGGTGGTTGGCAGCTCGATCCGGGGTGTGCGCTCCGTCGTAAAACGTCGAGTACACGCGCAAGTGACGTGAACGACGAGTCGTCTGCTGAAGATGTGCACCACCTACTTGAAATCCTTCGTATAGCTACTGCGGATAACTCCGCTTTCGCTTGGGAGTCCCTCAGCGAGTTCACGCCACTCGGTTGGGCAGTTATTCTGGGCACACTCACCGGCGCACTGCCCGTAGCACGGGTGGCCTCAGTGTTTCCACAACGAGGCGCGACTGATCAATGCACGGCCGAATCCTTCATGAAACTGGTCGAGGCATTGGCGATACCGGCGGAGAAGCAAGCGGATCTTCCGTGGGGAGATCTGAAGGGACTAATCAACACGTTTTCAGCCCAGTTCACTCTCGACAGCATTTGCATGCTGGAACGGCTCGATGCCACCACCGGCATTAGAGTCATCACTCAGGATTCGCCGCATTTCCACATCTCAACTGGTCGTGACGAGGATTACGAAGTAACAAGCTCCGACGGCGTGAGGAACATCGGCCAGTGGCAGGCCTGCGTTGCCTCGCTAACGAAGGAGAATCCCCGTGCCGGAGTCGAGCAGATTAGGAAAGCCGGCGATCCTCGGCCGTGGTATCAATGGTCGGAGTCTTGGGCCGGGGACTCGCTGCTTTCGGTCGGAATTGTTCAACCCGGAATCGCGTCGCTGTCAGCGATCAGACAATTTGATGAGACCGCGGCTGCTGGCGCCGGACAAGCCATCGTTTCCACGGAATTGCCCGGCACCTCGGCCGTTACGCTTGAGGTGAAGAGGGACTCAACGCCCGATCACGCTCACGTGCCGACAAGTACAGGGCCGGTCGCACCGCAACGACGGCCTTCTGACGGGGATGGCGAGGCGTCGCCCGACTCCGACCGTATTCGAGATGTTTTGGATTTTCAACAAAGATACTGGAAGAGCCGCCCGGCTAAAATTGGCTGTCACGCGACAATTGCACTGCTCCAATGGGACGTGGACGATAGCTACAGACACCCGCTTTTCGATGTCTGCATCCCGGCATCCCAGACCTCTGATCGAGGCGTAATTGAACGGTGTCGGCGTGTTCCCGCGGAATGGACTCGTCAGCGATCCGAAACTATACAGGCGAAGAGCTGCGCGGAACACCAGCGCAAGAGGATCTTGACGGCGGCCCTTCAGGCATGCCGCGCATTCGACGTAGATATACTTCTCCTGCCAGAGTACTCGGTTCGGCCAGAAACGGTCGCATGGTTGAGGGAAAGTCTCGCAACGCTTGCACCCAATACATCCATCTGGGCAGGGACTTATCGAAAGCCTCCATTCCTGCAAAACGGGGATTCGGACCATGGCAACTGGAGCGCAGTCCTTGAAGTCGTTGTACCACAGTGTGACAAGAAGAATAACGTGCGTCCGCGCACGAAGAAATACCCATCAGTCGCCTTAAGAGAAACATTTCGTCCCTCAAACGTCCGTCTCGATCCAGTCTATTCCACGCAAGAACGCGGCTTTGATCCGAGAGCCTATGTATTGGAATTGATCTGTTCCGAAGTGTTCCTCGCGACGAGCCCCCTCGAACCTGGACTCGATCGGCCACGCGCATCGTGGCCTGTTGCAGAGATTTGGCACTCTCGCCACCAATCCGGGAGCTGCACGAGATGAGGTGGTACGCGAAGATTTGCACTCGTTTGCGAAGCACACCTCGCTGTGTGCAAGCCAATTTGATCGCCGATCAATCCTTTTGGTTCCAGCGATGACGACACGCGCCGCGGACTTCGCCGTCTTGGGACAGGCCGGATTTCTAGCAGCAGGCCTGACAACGGTCTTTTGTAATGCCGCCGGCAACTATGGCTGCGGACGCAGTTGTTTCATCGGTCACGATGGTTGGGATCATGACGTCAACCACGACCCTGGGATTCCCGAAGCAGGCCCGTACCACGGCGTACAGCCGGGTATTTACCGCCCGTATCTCCCGGAACGCGGATGGCTTGGTCCACGTGAGCAAGCGATGGTGATTGCCGACATTGACCCTGTGTATTCATTCGAGGGGAAGCCGCGGCCCCAAATGCTGCTTCCGCCGCTTCAACTCGTCGCCCATCTCCCGCTGATCGAATCGCGGAAACCAAGATCAGCGCACGAGGTTGAAGACCATTGGTGTCGCTGCTTGCGAACGAGCCCGCAGACAAAGGGCAACGTACTATTCACACAGTTTCACTCGATGTTTCTCCATGCGGACGCAAGAGGGTTGGAGAACACTATAAGTGATATCGCTCCAACCGAGCTTGCGGAGTTTCTCGATACACTTGCAAGCTTGGGGGAACCGCGAGGATGGCTACGAAAACGAAAAGATGCCTACTTGGCGGGACACTCGGCGAACCCTCAATATTGGCCACCTCCGGTCGCGGTCGATTGGCTTTGGATTGACCTAGAAATGGATGACGGGGCGGAATATCCCGTAATTGATGTGCCCCGGTATTCGACCGCGCCTGGAGAACGATCGGCTGGGTTCCTCCAGCCTGACGGGGAGGCATAGCGATTTACCTTTCCTGGTACGATGCAGCCGTCAACCGGCCAAAGCCTGGGCACGCGGCTCAAGCTTCAGCAATCGAACCAACTGCGACAGCGTGAAGGCCAGGACGGCAGCCGCCCGCTTCGGATCGGCGTCACAGGCGGCCAGCACGTCCAATACCTCGGCCAGCAGGCTGGGGAAGTCGTCGTGCCCGGCACTGAGCGTCAGCACCCCGCCGCCACACCGCGATTTCCAAAGTGGACTGGGCATGTAGTCCGGGCCGCATGGTCGGCGGACCTCCAACGCCAGGTTCACCCTGAGCCGGAACAGGGCCACGGCTTGGTTCTGGGCCTGGCTGCGGCGCTCGCTGGCCTCCGCACTCACGCCTGTCGGCAAATGATGCAGGCTGACGGCTGTCTCGACCTTGTTGCGGTGCTGCCCTCCCGGTCCCGACCGGCGCAGTCGCCGCACTTCGCATTCGGCCAAAAGCTGCGCGGGACTACTTGCCGCCGGGTGATCATTCGATTTGGGCATGTCGGTAATGCACCCGTCATCTTCACCTGGGCAATCATCAAATCGCCATATTTCGCTCAATCATCTGCCTTACTGGCATCCTTTATCACGAACGTCGCCCTCAGCCGGGCCACTTCGCTGGCCAGGCCTGCGCCGCTAACGGATCGGAGCACCTCCTCAAAATCTTTATACGCCGCCGGGGCCTCGTCTTTGGGATACTGCCGGCAGTTCGTAAGGATGTCGTCCGCGTCGAACTGGCTGTCGATTGCTTGCTGGTCGAGTTGCCGAATTGCCGCTTTACGGCCCAGTTGCCGGCCGGCGCCGTGGTTGACGCTGTAGCAGCTCTTCACCGCACCCTCTTCGGCCACCATGACGACCGATCCTGCCTTCGGATTGCCGGGCAAAAGGATCGGATGTCCGCTGTCGGCAAACAAAGTTCCCTTCAGGGCGTGGTGCCCGGCAGGATAAGCGCGGGTGGCGCCCTTGCGGTGGACCCAAGCCGGCTTCCCGTCCGCAATTTCTTTCCGCGCAATGTTGTGGCTGATGAAGTAGACCAGGCGGCCTGTCGTTCCTGGGATGATTTCCTGAAAGGCTTCCAGCACCAGGGCATTGATCAACAGGTGATTGACCGTGGCAAAGTTCGCTCCCAAGGCCATGTCATCCAGGTAGGCGTCGGCCTCGGCGGTGCCCAGCGGGGCGTAGACCAGTTCACGATCGCCGCCGGGCAGCGGGATGTCCCATGTGGCAAATTTCTGTTGCAGCGTGCGAAACTGGCCGGAAGCCAGATTGTGGCCCAAGCCTCGCGAGCCGCAGTGCGAGAGGAATGCCACGTGACTGTCGATGAGGCCGAACGTCTCGGCAATTTTACGGGCACGCGGGTTGTCGACAATCTGCACGACTTCGCACTCGCCGAAATGATTGCCGCCGCCGTACGAGCCCAACTGCATGGCCTTGTCAGTGAACTTCGGCAGCGTGCCTTCGGCCAGATGGCCGTCGATCCGCTCGGCCAAGGCATCCTGGGTCTCGTCGTGCCCGGTATGGGCGGAATCTTCGCAGCGCGCAGCCCACTCCGGCGGAATGCCCAAGGCAGTGCATGCCGCGGGCGAAGCACCTTCGATGACGACTTGCCGGCCCAGGGCGGCATCGACGCGGCGCGATTTGGCGACGTTCCGCTGGCCCATGCCGGGACCGGTCGGGGTCCGCTGGCAGATCGCTTCGATCAATGCCCGGCGGACGGGCCGCTCGCGAATTGCATCCGCCGGGAGATCCAGTTGCAAAAGGCTCATCGAGCACTTGATGTCTACGCCAACGGGGCCGGGATAAATGTGCGACGGGGAAACCATGACGCAACCGATCGGCGCGCCATAGCCGACGTGCGCATCCGGGTTGAGCACCACATCGGTCACGCCCGGGGCCAGCCGCGAATTGACCGCTTGCCGAAGCGTCTGCTCGTCAAAAGTGGCGCGGATCGCCTCCGTGCCAATTACGGTGATCGGTTTGCCCCGGCCGGCGGGCAACATGGCAGTCGCGTCTCCAGTGGGAACTAGGGCAAGTTCGTTTTCAGCGGTCATCATAGTACTTCTGACGGGATTTCGAGGGCGATGCCGGTTGATTGTCCTGGCCTGTTGGCCTTTCATTGTAACAACCTGCTCCTGTGGCGAGTGCCTTTTCAGCTTCGATGTCGGGCGGGATCACACTTCATACAAACGCCCCCGGCCCAGAAACTCTGAACCGGGGGCGCTTTCGTTTACAACTCGACCGCCTCGACCTCCGCCAAAAATCGGCCGTTGTCGTCGGCAAGGAACGCAGCCACGACGCTGAACACGGCGTCGCTGAAGCCGCCGACATTCAGGATGTCGCTCCGTTCCGGGGCCTGGGTAGTCGTGTACGGCTGGAGGTCGATGCAGACCAGCTTCGGGCCTGCAAAACCGTTGCCGTGCAGCCGGACCTGGTTGCGGACAAACGTCTGCCACTCGGTCATCACGGCCGTCGAGCCGTGCACGGCCTGCGCCGACCCAGCTTTCCTGGTCGCTGACCAGCACGCATCCCGCGAACTTCCGGGCGGCGTACCGGGCGTTGGCAGCCGCTAGCGGCAGCGAGCAGTTCGTGCCGCCACCACCGTACTTAGCCAGCCGCTCGGCCAGGCTGAGGACCGAGTCGTTCGGATCGACCTTGGCCTCGTAGGCCGCTGTGTCGAACGGGATGACCACGCTGTCCGGGTTGCGCCGCAGGATGGCAGCAGCGAACAACGCCGCCACGTCCACGCAGCGCATCTTGCTCGTCGCGCCCCGGCCACGGTTGCCCGTAACCGGCGAAGCCATCGAGCCCGACACGTCCAGACCGATCACGACCGGACCCGGCAGTTCCGGCACGTTGCCGCAGGCAATCTCCGCCGCCTTGTGCAAGGCAGTCTTGATCTTCTGCGGAACCTCGTCGCCGGCGTTCATGTACGCGGCCAGGAACTGGTACGGGAACTGCCGCGAACGGCGGATCTCGTCCGGGTCGGCCAGCCGCGTCGCCACGTAATCCGTCATCTCCCGGTTGTCCGGGCCGGTGACGCCATGGCGCACCAGCGTGTTGAGGTTCATCCGCAGGGCCTGCGGACCCATCTTCCGGGCAATCGCCGCCCAAACCGCCGAACCCTTGGCCGTATCGGCCAGCAGGTCCCAACGGGCGTGCATGTTGCCGAGGATCAGGATCTGGGCCTCGGCCGTCTCCGCCTTGCGGAAAGCAGCCAAAGCCATGACCTCCTCCGGCAGGTCGGCCTCGGTGGCCGGTGCCCACTTCTCGACCGGCTTGTCGGTCAGCCAGCCGAACAGGGCACGCCGGGCGTTGTCGGCCGGGGTCGGCCGCGCCAGGCGCAGCACGTCGCGCAGGCTCGGATCGTTGCCGATCGACGCCGACAGCAGCTTCTCCACGGAAGCCGAGTTCAGCCACCGCTGCACGGCGCGCTGGAGCGAGTACGACAGGCCCTTGCGGCCGAACTGGCCCGAACGGACGAACTGCACCAGCGTGCGCAGGGTGCGGCCATTGTCCACAACGCGCTCGAAGACCTTGCGGAACAAGGCCGGATCGCGCTTCGACAGGGCCAGCAGCAAGGCCACCGGCATGTCCTTCATCATGGCCCGCTGACGGCTGTAGACCGCCAGCTTGGCCAGGAAAGCGTTGTCAGCCACCTGGTCGATCAGGGTCTTCAGCGTGGCGAGCTGCTCATCGGCTCCGGCGTAGTAGGTGCCGTTGAAGCAGCCCGTGGCGGCGAGCTGCGCCAGGGCCTGCCGCGGTGCGAGCGTGTAGGCCCGGCCGCCCGCCTCGTTGCGGGTGTCGGTGCGGAAGAAGCGGCTCTTCAGGCTTGCGAACAGACTCTTGTTGGCCATGATGACCTCCTTCAAAAAAAGATCCGACGAGGGGAGAGCAGAGTCGCCGCGCCTTACGGCGCTGGGAAGCTCCCGCTCCCCTGGCATCATGGTGGGATGTACTCCACTCGGTCAGTCGGATCGTGTTTCAAACGCACTCGACGAAGTGTTGGGCAGAGCTTTTCCCTGGAATCGACGTATCATCGCCCCCAGGTTCCGGCCCCATGCGTCTCATCAAGGGGGCCGGGCGGGAATCGAACCTGCTAAACCATGTACTCCACCACGGCAGTCGAGTGTGTCTCCGTATGTATCAAACAGACCGACGAAGTTGTGGCCAGAGAACAGCGGCGAACCGCTTCTGGTACGCTACGTTACGCTACAGCGACTTGCGCCGGTGGGACTTGCACCCACACCACCAGATCAAATGTACTCCGAACCGGCAGTCGGTCTATATTCAATGGGCGACGAGGTTTTGGCCAGAGCAATGCTCTATCCCTTGAGCTACGCCCCGCACAAGTCTTGCGAAAGTCGGGACGGATGGAATCGAACCAACAACCGATGTACTCCAACCGGCAGTCGCCCTTTGTGTTTTCTTAAAGGCCCAACGAAGTTGTCACCGAGACATTCACTTGACAGGTGGATGTAGTCCCGGTATGCAGTTGGGCTTATATCAAGACTCTCCAACGAGGAAAAGGTTCAGACGTTCTTCATCTCACAAGGATGTAGTCCGAACCTGGCAGTTGGACAGTCAGAGACGCCGGTGGGAGTCGAACCCACAAATGACCAGGCCGTAACCGCTGACAGCGATTGCAGTTACGGCGCCCGCCCTTGCTGCGGCGCTGCAAATGTGCTGCAAGCCCGTGCGCCGATTGTCCCACCCTGGCGTCCCTTGACGCTGATTTACAGCGCGTTCTCGCGGCATGGGATGTCCTGCCGACGCATATCAGAAAGACAGTATTAGCCCTGATTGGGTTCGGTGATTCAGCGGCGAACGGTTAATCGCAGGGGAGAAGGAAGGCAGGCCGCTACACGATTTTCACCGTGAAAGACTTGTCGTGACAGCGCTCGGCTACGTACCGGCACCGCTTCATTTTGCATGTCAGCGGAGCGGTCTTGGCGACCGAAACGGGCCGTCTGTAGGAAATCCGAGCGGCGATTGTAGCGATTATCAGTTTGAAATCGGGCTGAATACCGGCACGAGACCGATCGTCCTGCCGGCTACCATTTTTCGTCCAAAGCCATATGCTTCGGCTTGGACCGAGGGAATTCTTGGGAGGCCCTATTGACAGGGGATGAACGCTTGCTAGGCTGATGCTGATTCCCTGAAGATGTTTGTCTGCAACAGACTTATCGAGACATCGGAAGGAATAGACTAAAGACATTATGAAACGACGCGCAAGCGTTCAGTACGTGCTTCCCGCGAAACGACGAACCTGAGCCTAACGGCTCTTGAAGTGTAGAAGCAGTGCATAGGACCGCGCTCCCGAAAGGGAGCGTCGGCCATGTGCTGTTCTACACGCCCCTTCGTCGGGGTTGCGGGAGCGGTCTTGGTTCGGCGCTCCTGCTTCGGAGCAATCGCATCAGGCCCGCAAAGATTGCTCGTGTGCCATCGTCCCGATGTCAGGTGCCATGGGACAAGTCACTTCACGAAGAAAGGGCATCATGCGAATCGTCGCCCGTCGTCTGGCAGTCGCGGTGGTGTTTTCGTTTTCGGCCTTTGGCCTCATGGCGCCCTCATCGGCAAATGGATCCGCAGTCTATTGGGATACCAATGGAATGACACTTGGCTGCGGCGACAGCGGCGGCAGTTGGTCCAGTAGCTACTGGAATACCGATTCGGCAGGCGGCTCATCGGGAACGATTTCGACGTGGTCGTCCGGCAATGATGCTGTGTTCTCTGCTGGAACGGACGGCGTCGGCAGCCTAACTATCAGCGTGACCGGCTCACTCGTGGTCGGCAACCTCACGGTCAACGCGGGCAACATCACACTGGGCGGTACGGGCAACTTCGCGCTAGCCAGTTCCGCCACCTGGACGACAAACGCCGGCACGACGCTTGTCGTGCAGCCGGGCATCAGCACGGCAAGCCTCTTGACCATCGGCGGTTCCGGCAATTCGACGTATGCCGGCGTCATCACCGGCGGTGCGAATCTCGTAAAATCCGGTTCGGCCCTGGCCACGCTCGCTGCCGCCAATGCCTTTCAAGGGGTAACCACGATTAGCGGCGGTACACTCGACCTGGCCAACGGCAACGCCTTGCAACTCAGCACTCTGGTTGCACCTAGTCCTGGCTCGCTGATATTTGACCAAAGCGTCAGTACCCGCGTTTTCAACGTCGGCGGTTTAAGCGGCAGTGGCAACATCGCCCTGCAAAACAGTTCCGGCACACCAGCCTCAATCTCGCTCACCGTGGGTGCAAACAACAACAGCACGACTTACACGGGCGTTCTCAGTGGTTCCGGGGCACTGACGAAGTTCGGCAACGGCTCGCTTACCCTGATAACGACAAACACCTACACGGGTGGCACGACGATCAGCGGCGGCACGGTCCAATTGGGCGATGGGACAAGCGGGCACGATGGCAAGTTGTCTAGCAGTGGCAGCATTTTGGACAACGCCAATCTGGCATTCGATCTCTATGGCAGCCAATCCTACAGCGGTGCGCTCGGTGGCGTAGGCAATCTGATCAAAAGCGGCACGGGTACGCTGACGCTAACCGGTTCCACGAGCTTTTCCGGCAATACGACAATCAGTGCCGGCACGTTGAACCTGTCCAACAGCGCTGCGTTGCAACTGAGCACACTCACCGCCCGCACAAGCGGTCTGGTGTTTGATAAGAGCGTGACTAGCAACGCCTTTGTCGTCGGAAACTTGAGCGGCTCGGGCAACATGGCCCTGCAAAACAGCGCCTCGACGCCCGCCGCGATTTCGCTGACGGTCGGCGGCAACAATTCAAACTCCGAGTATTTTGGCGTGCTCAGCGGCGCAGGGTCACTGACGGTCATCGGCAACGGCACCTTGGTCCTTGCTAACACGAGCACGTACAGCGGCCTGACGACGGTGGCCAGCGGCGCACTACAATTCGGTGACGGCACAAGCGGTCACGATGGACTTTTGAGCGGCAGCGGCAGCATCGTCAACAACTCGGCCGTGACCTTCGATCTTTTCGGCTCGGAAACCTATTCCGGCAGCATCAGCGGTTCAGGAGCCCTTGCGTTGACCGGAACCGGCTTTCTGGCGCTGACCGGCACGAACTCCTTCTCCGGTGGTGCGACGGTTTCCGCGGGCACTTTGCAAATCGGCAACGGCACCGTGGGCCATGACGGCGCTCTTTCCGGCACCGGCAGCATCGCGAATTACGGCTCGTTTGTGTCAAACGTGGCCGGAACGCAAACTTTCCCGGCTTCCATCAGCGGCACCGGCAGTCTGACCAAAATCGGCAGCGGCGTTCTCGCACTGACGGCCGCCAATTTCTACACTGGGGTCACGACCATCTCCAACGGCACGCTTCAGCTTGGCGACGGCACATTGGGCGACGACGGGATGTTGTCAGGCACCGGAGGTGTCGTCAACAAAGCCGTCCTCGCCTTCAAACTCGCCGGTTCGCAGAACTATGCTGATGTCATTAGTGGGTCCGGCTCACTGGTGAAACTCGGCAGCGGCAGCCTGACGCTTTCTGGAACGGGTAACAGCTATAGCGGCGGGACGACGATCACGGGCGGTATACTGGAAGCCACCAACTCCGGTGCGCTGCCCGGATATAATACATCTTCCAAATTGAGCATCGGCGCGAGCGGGATGCTTGCGCTTTCTGCCGGTACGGCAGCATGGACGGCCACGAGTATCGGCAGTTTACTGTCTTTCAACAGCGGCGGCTTCGCCACCGGCTCATGCTCGGCATCGACACGAGCAACGGCAGCTTTTCCTACGGAGGAACAATTCCCGGCAGTCTCGGACTTGCGAAGCTCGGTCCAAACAGCTTGATCTTGACTGGTAGCAACACCTACTCCGGGGTCACCACGATCTCAGCAGGGACGCTACAGCTTGGTGATGGCACCAGCGGCCATGACGGCGTCGTATCCGCTACGGGCGGCATCATCGACGTGGCTTCACTTGTCTACAATCTCTATGGCACGGAAAGTTATTCCGGTGCTATCTCCGGCCGTGGTTCTTTGACGAAGACCGGGACTGGAACGCTGGTTCTCCAGGGGACTAATACGTTTACCGGCGTCACCGGCGTCAGCGGCGGCACGTTGATTCTTGCCAACAGCGCTGCCTTGCAGCAAAGCACGCTCGCAGTTCCAACGAGTGGTTTTGTGTTTGATAAGAGCGTGACCAGCGACGCCTATGTCGTCGGAAACTTGAGTGGCTCTGGCAACATAGCTCTGCAAAACAATGCCACGACGCCTGCGGCGATTTCACTCACTGCAGGCGGTAATCAAACCAGCAGCGTCTATACCGGCACGCTGAGCGGTTCGGGCGGACTGGTCAAAACCGGCTCAGGACTCCTGACCTTCACCAACTCAAGCACATTCACCGGTGGGACGACGATCAGCGGCGGTACGCTGCAACTCGGTAACGGCCTCATTAACCATGACGGTTCGCTCGTGAGCACCAGCAGCATTGCAGACAATGGCACCTTGTCGTGGAATCTCAATGGCTCTCAATCCTTCTCTGGCGCAATCAGCGGATCAGGCAGCGTCCTAGTCGCGGCCGGCTCAATGACCTTCTCTCCGTCCGCCTCGCTGGCCACGTCAACGACGGCCGGCAACCTTCACGTCGGCGAACGCGCCGGCGCGACGCTGACAGTGTCGAATGGCGCTTCGCTAAGCGTGGGCAACGAGCTGGATGTGAACTATCAGGCCAATGCCAGCAATAATACTGGCTACCTGAACCTGCAAGGCGGTACGCTCAATGTTACCGGCCCCGTGACAATAGGCCACGCCCGAATGGATTCAAGTCCCTCTGACATTTGCGCGCAGGTAAGCCAAAGCGGCGGGACGCTCACGTCAGGTGGGCTGATGACCGTTGGCCTTCTCGGTGCGGCTCAGAGCGTTTACAACGCCAGCGGCGGGCGACTCGCAGCGTCAAGCGGTATGGTCGTTGGCAATCAGGGCAACGGCATCTTGAATGTATCAGGTGATAACATTTCGATAAGCGGAACGGCTGGGCTTGCCATCGGTGAAAACGCTCCCTTTGCCACGGGTGGCACCGTCAATCTGTCGGCTGGCACACTCGCCATTACTGGCGACACGATCATTGGCAATGGTGGTGCGGGGGTGCTCGTGCGGAGCGGCGGTGTTCTCAGCGGCAGCGGCAATCTGGTTGCCGGTGGAGTCGGAACACTGGTGCTCGATGGCTCCGGGAGTTCGGTGGCAACGTATTTTGGCGGGCACATTACCCACAACGGCACTGGGACGCTCGTTGTCATTCCGTACAACAACCTCTTTAGCTCTGGTGGCAGCGAAGCGCTCAGCTTCGGACAGTCCTCGGCCATGACCGGCGGCATCGTCGGTTCGTGGCTGGTGAGGCAAACCAGCGCGAGCGACTCAAGTGGCGATTACCTGACGCTTACCGCGTCCGGTGGCACCTACAGCGCGGGCACTACGGGCTACACAGGAACTAGCTTTGCCAGTTCGTCGGGCACGTCGGTTATCAGCCTAACTGGCTCGACAACGTTAAGCAGCGCCGCTACGGCCTATGCAGTCAAGTCCGGCAGTGGTTCCACTACGACGCTCAATGCCACTCTCGCCTTGAATAGCGGCGGCATGATCTTAAACGGGGCAACGATCAGCGGAAGCAGCGGGATAACTTGGAATCAGGTGGGGATGGTTTTCGCGGGCACCTCGACCGCTAGCACGATCGGCGTCCCGATCACCGGCAATCTCGGTCTGACAAAGTTTGGCCCCGGCAAGTTAATCCTCTCCGGGAATAGCGGCTCTACCTTGAGTGGCGATATGATCGTGCAGACGGGCGTCCTCAATGTTCAAAACAGCGGTGCGCTCGGATTGACGGGAAGCAGTGATGTCTCCGTTGCAAGCGGCGCAGCGTTGGAACTTCAAGGCAATGTGGCCGTTCTTAACGTGCCGACTACGCTTAGCGGCAGCGGTGCTGGCTTCGGCTCCCTTCGCAACGTGCAAGATAATAACTCGCTCACTGGCGTCGTGTCGCTTGCCTACAACGCTCAAATCGGCACCGATTCCGGCACTCTGACATTTAACGGCCCAATCCAGGGCGGTTACAACCTTACAAAGACAGGCACTGGCACGCTCGTCCTGACGGCGGACAGTTCTTCCGCTTTCTTTGGCGCGATCACAGTCAATCGGGGTACGCTCGATGTGTCGAACTCCGGAGCGCTTGGCAGCATTGCCGGCGGCGGCAACACGACCGTAGGAAGTAGCGCCACGCTTGCCATTCACGGCAATGTGATGCTGCCTCAGTCGTTTGTCATCTCGGGCAGCGGCGTGGCGAGCGTCGGCGCACTGCGAAACTCGCAGGACGACGATAATGAAATCACCGGCTCAATCCAGCTTGCAGGCAATACGCAGATCGGAACGGATGCCGGCAGCCTGGTTCTGTCGGGGCCGATCTTCGGTTCCTATGGCTTGACCAAAACCGGCAGCGGCGCGCTCTACCTTGAAGGCGTCAATTCGTTTAGCGGCCCGCTCGCCGTTCCTGCCGGAACTCTCAACATCCCCTCGATGAACAACGCTGGCTCGGCTGGCCCGTTGGGGTCCGGCACCTCGGCTGTGACACTAGGGACAAGCGGAAACACAGCCACGTTTGACTATAGCGGCGCGGGCGACACCAGCAATCGCGGTTTCGCACTGGCATCCAGCAGCACGGCGGTTTTCCAGATTGATTATTCCAATCTCACGTTGACAGGTGCGGTGTCCGGGAGTGCCACTGTAATAATGGCGGGGCCTGGCACGCTGACCGTGGGCGGCACGGAAACCTACACTGGCCCGACATACGTCACGCAAGGTGCGCTGGCGATCAACCCAAGCGGATTGCTCGCCAACTCCTCCACAATCAGCCTCAGTCCAGGCGCGGAGTTGCAGTTGACGTACGGCAGCCGGGCACAGTTTTCGTCTTCGGCTGCCGTCTCTCTTAACGGCAGTAGCCTATCATTCAGTGGTAATCCCGCTATCAGCGGTGGCGAAAGCGCGGGCACACTCACATTAGGGCCGGGTGAGAATGACATTGCTCTTGGCATCACCAATACAGGATCGAACGTGCCGTATCTGAAGTTCGCCGGACTTGCCCCGCACTCCATTGGCGCATCAGTAGTCATACTCGCCACCAGCGCGGACGTGCAGTTGCAATCTGGCAGCAATACTAACGGCATTCTCGGCGGCTATGCCGTCTATAACGGCACGGACTTCGCCACGCTCACAAGCGGCACCGTCCAAGCCTATTCGGGCTATGCGAATGGCAATCTTGGCACGCTCGCCAGCAGCAGCACAACCAACTTCGAGCCCACGGGACTGCAAACCAGTCTCACCGGAGCCATGACGATCAACTCGCTTAACCTCGTCGGTGCCACGGGCGTTTCCAACACGGCAGGATACACAATCACGCTCAATTCGGGCGGACTCATCGCCAACACCACCGGCAGCATACGCGGCGGAACCTTGAAAGGCTCTCCCAGCGGCGAGCTGACAGTCTACCTTGCACAAGACATCGCCGTTTCCAGCACCATCGCTGACAACGGCGGCCCAACGGCACTGGTGATTTCAGGGCCGGGTACATTGACACTGACTGCCTCCAATACTTACACCGGCAATACCTGGCTGAACAATGGTGCGCTTGTCCTCATACCTCCTGTGGACGCAACCTATGCCGGAGCCATCCGCGGCCCCGGCAACCTGACCAAATCGGGAACCGCCACGCTGACTCTTTCCGGTACGAGCGATTTCTCTGGCACCACGACGATTACTGGCGGCGGCCTTCGCGTGAACAGCCTGCTCAGCCCTAATAGCGAGGTCACGCTGCAATCCTCGGCAGTCCTTTGTGGCAGCGGGACGGTTGGCGGGGACGTGATCGCGACAGGCGGAAGCATCGCCATGTCTTCTAGCGGAAGCATCTTGGGGTCGGTCAACGTGGATAGCGGCACGCTCACCATCGGTAAGTCGGGCACAGGCAGCTATCTCACCACGCTTGGCGGCCTATATGTCACGGGCGGCGGGGCGCTGGTGGGCACTTCCAGCACGTCGGCGATCCTTGCCGGCAGCCTTGGCTATTCCAGTAGCGCTAACAGTACCTACTCGGGTCTTATCACTGGCGGCAGTTCGTCGCTCGACTTGAACTCGCCCACTGGGACCACGCTCCTGCTCACGCAATCCAACGGCTATGGCGGCGGCACGTCGATTGAAGGCGGTACTCTCAAACTCGGCAACGGTACTGCGGCGGGCAGCGGCGTAATGATAATGAGCGGCGGTACGCTCGACCTTGGCGGGATGACAAGTCCGCAACTTGTCGGGCTTTCTGGCAGCGGAGGCACCGTAGAAACGAGTTCCGGCACTTCGACATTGGTGGTCACGTCGTCAAGCACTACACCACCCGCGTTTGCCGGCTCGATTGTCAATGGCAACGGCCTCGTAAGCCTGCTAGTGAATGGCTCGGGCACACTTGTGCTTTCAGGCACTAATGGCTTCACGGGAGGCACTACGGTTGCCAATGGCACGCTTGTGCTGGAAAGTCCTACTGCGATGGCCGATGGCAGCAACATCACGGTTGACAGCGCGGGCAGCTTCGCACCGATTGTACCCGACGCGACAATCCCGTTGCCGCTCGCTCCCGTTCCCGAACCGACATCGCTCGCGCTCTTGCTGGCGGCTGCGTTTGGCGCGGCCCTCGTCGCGCTCCGTACAAGGATTGGAGGAAACTATCGTGGCTAAGAAAAAGCGTTCCTGGCTTGCGAAGCTGATTTGGCCGCAACCGAAGCAACGTGCTCGTCCGCGCGTGAAGGGCTTCCGCAACTGCACCATTGAGCAACTGGAGACGCGGACGCTTTTGGCCGGCCATACATTTCCCACGCTGGCGCAGGTGCTGGCCGAAATGACCCCCAATCCGCAGCCCAGCGGCGACATGCCCGCCGACATTAGTCAACTTGTGCCGCTGACGACGTACACGGAGGGCTTTACGCCGCCCGATCTCGCAGAAATCCCGGAGGTCCATCAGTTCGTGCTGGGCGTCGAGCAAATCCATAGCGACATCGAAAGCAACCCGGATGCCCGTCCCGCGTTTTGGGTGCAAACCACCGCAGGGAGCAATCAGACTCGCGTTTACCTCGACGACAACGGGATGGTCATCACGAGTTGGACGGTGGACTGGGGCGACGGTTCCACGCCACAGACCGTTTCGCCTTCGCCGTGGACCATCCACAAGTATTCGACGGCGGGAGATTACACCGTTACGGTTGCAGCCGCAAGCATGGCCGGCGTGTTCACGGCGGACGGCGTCGATCCGCCGATTTCGCCGTTGGCCCCCATGCTGCACGTTGCCGGACCGCAGACCGTGGCAGCGGGGCAGACATTCGCGCTCGACAATCTCGCCTCGTTCAGTTCCCAGGACGCGCCTTCGGGATTTTTGGACGGGGCTACGACCGATACCGGCGACTTCACTTATTCCATCGACTGGGGCGACGGCTCAGTGCCGTTCACCGGCATCAATGTTGACGTGCTTGCGTCCGGCAGCGACACTCCTTTTTTGGCGGCGCTGAGGAGCGATACGCCGGATGGCCCGCTTGAACACCTCTACTCCGATTCCGGCGTCTATAACTTGAACGTGACGGTGACGAACAACACCAGCCAATTGTCCGACACGCAGACGATTCCAATTACCGTCGTACAGCTCGCGCCGACTATCATGGTTGGCGTAAGCACGATCACAGATTACTCGTGCAGCGAAGGAGACAGCGTCACATTTGGTGCGGGGGGCACAGTCGATGCCTCGCTCACCGATTCAGTCGCTTATAACTGGTTGATCACCGACTCTTCGGGCGATGTCGTGGCTCAAAGCACTGATCCAAGTTTGAGCTTCACGTTTCCATCAGCGGACGCCTATACCGTCTCGCTTGTGACAGCAGTAGACAACGTGCAAAGCGCCCCTGTCACGGCCACGATCACCGCCAATGCCGTCGCGCCGTCGTTCGTGACGTCCTCGATACCCTCTTCCCCGTCGATTAATCTCGGCGAAACTTTTTCGTTCAATATTCAGTTTACCGACGTTAACCCGAACGACCCGCACGCTGTAACCGTGAACTGGGGTGATACCAGTCCGCTGGATACGGAGGCGCAAGTCAATGAAGAATCACCGGACGGCAGCACGCCGGGCACGATCAGCGACAGCTACACTTACTCAACGCCAGGAACCTACACCGTAACAGTGACGCTCACGGATTCGGAGGGCGTGTCACCGACTCCACAGACCTTCACCGTTAACGTCGTTGCTCCCACCGTGACGCTGAACAGCTTTACGCCAAGCAGCGACGGCTCCCTGCTAAACATCTCGTACACAATCAGCGGTGGTACAGCCGATCCCTTCAACATTGACATCTATACCTCGCCGGACGGCAGCACATCCGATCAGTTGTTAAGCTCCGTTACGGTCGATGGAACCAATTTCCCGTTGACTGTGGGAACGTGGACGGCCTCTCTCACGCCGGCATTCGACGACATCCAATCGGGTTATCATCTGATAGCCGCGGCGGATGGCACTTCGGACGCCATACCATGCACAGTAGAGTTTGCCGGGGGCGTCTTTTACGCGCAAAGCGTGACGGCGAGTCCCGCGCAGAACATCCTTTATGCCTTTGGCACTCTCGATGGCGGTGGCGACATCGTGAATATCTATGGCGACAGTGATACGCCGGCCAACTCCGTCGCCTTCGACGGCACGCCCTTCGGCTTCTCCTCGATTTCGCCGGCAATTACCGGCATTCACGTCCGCGGCGAATTTGGGGACGACACTTTCCTGGCTGACGCCGACGTCAGTTTGCCCTTGTGGCTCTTTGGCGGAGACGGCGACAATACGCTGGTGGGAGGCGTAGGAACCAATCTAATCGTCGGCGGCAGCGGGGTAAACTCGATCTCTAACGATGGAATCTCCACGCCGCAAATCGTCGGTAGCGCCGATACCCACACGGCGTTCCCTGGCCTGCCGAATTACTACCAGGAAACCGGCACCTGGAGCGACGATCCAACGCCGGGAACAGCTTATAGCGGGGGCCAACGGCTTCATGCCGCTGGCACGGGCGATGCCGCCGCTTGGACTTTTGCGAATCTTGGATCGAGTCTATATTACGAAGTATACGTAACTTGGTCGCCGGAGGCAGACGCTTCCACGGCCGCGCAGTACACGGTAACCGACGGCGGGACGCCAATTCAGCCGATCGGTGAAACGTTGACGCCAACGGTCAACCAGGCGATTGCGCCGGCGAGTTTCCAAGCGGCGGGGGTTTATTGGCGAGAGCTTGGCGTATTCCAGCCGGTTACGGATAACCTCGCAGTGAGCTTGGCCGCGAATGCGACTTCGCCGGTCCTGGCGAATGCGGTAATGATTGTGCCGGAATCGACTCCGCCGGACACAAGCCTATCGATGGGAGCTTTCACGGTAGACAACCAGGGAAATCTGTCGGTTACTTACACGGTCAACGGCGAGGAAGCGCCTCCGTTTTCGATTGGAATCTACGGATCGCCTGACGGCGTTCAACCGACGAACCTCCTGCAAACCTACGAAGTAAGTGACCCAACATTACTTGCCGGTGCCGGGGCGACTCATACGGTGACTTTCCCGGCCAGCTTCTACGGCATCAATTCCACTCAGTACGTGATCGCGCTACTCAACGCCAATAGCGCGATCGAAGAGTCAACCAACGCCGGCAATGTGTCGGCGACATTGAGCGGCATCTTCGAGCAAAGCGACGGCACGCTCATTGTTTTAGGCAACGCTACGTCTCTGACGAACGAGACCGTTTCTCTAACACAAGATTTGGCAAGCGGCAGCGTCACTGTCAACACGTCGGACTCGTCCGGTAATTCGCTCACTAGCAATACGTTCTCAAGTGTCACGTCCGTCATCGTCGATACACCCGGCGGGAACAACTCGATCAACGTCGATCCCAGCGTCACGGTGCCAGTGTCCGCGTTCGGTGGACCGAGCAGTACGGTCACCGGCCTGGTTACGACGACGGACGCAACTCCAGCGATTACGATCGTCAGTGTCAATGCCACGGTCAGTAAGGGAGGGTTTGTCACCTTGACCGCCAACGTGGGAAACCTTGGCGGCGCGGGCTTCACCGTGACAGTCGATTGGGGTCTATACGAGGGGTCCGATACAATCGTCTATCCTGGAGGAACCACGTCCTTCTCCATGACTCATCATTACGTGGATGACGGAACGGCGAAGTTTGTGGTCGCGTTCCCGATTACAATCAACCTGTTTGCGAACGGGGAGACGGCCGAAGCAACGACAACCACTGTGGGCACTGACGTTACGCCCACGGTCAACATTGCCGGCACGGGCGATCTCGTCGCGGGCAGTGGAGTCTCGATTACCGCCGTTGTCGCGGACCCGGGCGAATTCGGAGCGTTCACTTACAGTTGGTCCGTCAGCGGCGGCTCGGTCTCGTGTGTCACCGGAGCTTCGACCGCAACATTCAGTTTTAGGCCCGATGAGGACGTTGATTACACTGTTACCTTGACGGTTACCGACTCGGATGGCAATTCGGTGACCCAAAGCACGACGATCCCAGACGGGGGCGGAACCATACCGACCTTTACGCCATTTCAGCCCGACGTGCCAACGGTGACGATTGAGGAATGTGATTCCGACGAGACGCCGGACTCCAGCGCTGTAGACGCCGGCTCCACGGCTTATTTCCTCGTGTCTGTTGCCGGCACCGTGCCCCACCAGGGCACCGTCACTGTCTTCTACAACACGGAAAACGGAACAGCGATCGCCAATACGGATTATATTGCCAGCGGTGACCAGAAGTTGACGTTTGCATACGACTCCGGCATCGGGGGCTATGATTCGCAGGAAATCGCCGTCAACACCGTCGGAACATCAAGCGGTGGAACGTTTTCTGTTAACATCCCTTGCTTCTTCGATCCGTACGCTTCCACTCTCAGTAACGTGGCGGGCACGCTTTTAACATTCGCTACTGCGGTAATAACCGCCAAGGATGTTAGCGCGCACTTCACTGTCTACGGTCCCAATGGGTTACCGTTGTCCAACCAAAACGACACTGGTGACCCGACGAAATCGCTTAAAGTCACTCAAGGGGGTCTAATCGTTTTGACATCAAATGGATCGGACTTGGCGCCGCAAAAGTTAGACGTTACATTAGACGCCCCGAATGCCCCCCCAAAGAATGGGGTCTTTGAACTTGATTACGACAAGGAGCTACAGATTTATCTTGATCCGGAACTCAAGAAGCTTGTAGTCCCCAATAAGACGCCGATCGACCTTAGCAACGGCAAAACGACGCTCTACGTAACCAGTAAGACCGCAAGCAAAAAAATGCGAGATATGGCTGTTGGTCTGGTTTATGTAGCCAACAACCAGAAGAAGAGCCTTGACATCGCTCACTACACTACACTTGCCATTGAGAAACCGACTTTGAATTATAAGCAGGACACTGTGCTGCCAGATACGGACCCGATGGCTGAACTGGTTGCGGAGTTAGACGGAAAGGATCCGGACGACCGATATAGCACGGTGAAACCGAAGCTTGGTTTTCAACTTACTACTAATCGAAGCGGCTTGAAGGGATATGGCTATGTCTTTGAAGTTCAAGCGATCGTTTCCCCAAGTGATTTCAGTTACCCGGGTGTGACGATCCAACTCGGCCAGGATGTTGACGCGAACAAATTCACGAATCATCAGGTTTTCCCCGTTCTGCAAAACTTGAGGCCCGGATAAAAACCATAATGACACCCTGCCTGGCGGCTATAACCAGTTCAAGGGCGGCGTGCTTTACGCAATCGACGCGCCGGGGGGTACGAATAAGCAAAGCGGTCCACCTTCTAATGGGTTGGTGTCGCGTTACCGTGGCAATTTTACCGACGTTGGAGAAGTTCAACTTTCGCCGGGAGGAAAGTGGAGCGATATCTCGTCCATCACTAAGTTTTGGATTGGGGACTCCGGAAACTACAATTCCGGGTGGTCGAAGAACAACGACTACGGAGACTCCGACAATAAGCTGATTCCTACCGACAAGTCTCTTCCAATTACTGAGAGTGGAAAATAATGTCAAAGGAGCTTGGCATGAAGCATGTAACAAGGCTTGCACTCGTACTGCTTGTTGTGCAGGGCAGTATGGCTCTTGCTGTTGACCATTCATTTATCGAGCCGCGCGTTCCCGAAGGAGAAGGAAGCTCTGCTTCTGAGATCGTCGAACGAGTTGACAGCGAGTGTAGCGTTAAGCCGCATGATCCGTCTAAACGAAACGTCGATCGAGCCTGGTTCGACTATGAAGAGATCGTTATGAAGACTGAAGTTACATCGTTGCGCGCCAAAGAGGCCGATTACAAGTTGCAAATCGAAACACTTGATACTGAATGCGTTCCGGGGACAACTGGTGCTCGTGTTAGCCTGTTATCGCAAGATGGTCGAATTCTCGATTGGCTCGTTGTGTCGATACCGGAGAGGTTAGATTCCGGAGACGTTCGGGTTGCATTATCCCAACATCCTCGGAAAGATGGCGCACAGGTAGTATTTCAATACGTGGGTCATTACAGTAAGTTTGGTGACGGCACTGTTATACCGAAGTGGTTCCATTCGCAGCACTGCATTGACTTCCGTGGCCGAAGCTATGGCTTCGCAACGGACGAAGGAATTCTACGCTCCCGCACACCGGTTCGGCCGGACGCATGGGCGGAATTGGGTTTGTGTCGGGTTAAGATCTCCCAAGGGAAATTTGTCGTCGTTTTTCCAGATTTGGAACGCCCGGATGAAGACCTCGTCACGTGTCACTCGATCCGGGTCCGATACCATCCAGAAAGCAACCCATACGAGACTCGGCAGGTGCTGATCGATGATGCCTATGATGTCAAATCTCTGCTTGCGGCTCTTTCCGTACACGAAACAACTAAGTGCGCTATCGACATTAGCAATAGTAATAGCAGCACCGTTGACTTCAATCTTGCCGGTGGCAAAGTAAGAACTATCGCATTTGGGCGAGCGTCAGTAGCTCTACTTAATGGTTGGGGTTGTTTCGACCTGAAGTCAAGAAAATTCTATGACCGCCTTTTCGCATTACTT
Source organism: uncultured Planctomycetia bacterium (assembly GCA_963707295.1). GTDB lineage: Bacteria > Planctomycetota > Planctomycetia > Pirellulales > Thermoguttaceae > JANXQG01. The sequence goes on along the minus strand of CAVPPL010000011.1, from coordinate 40,713 downwards.
TCCAAGCGCGAAGGTAAGCCGGTCAAGTTTGCCGACGTGCAGGCCGGCCTTTAATAAGGCGAAGCAATAGGCAGCAAATGCCCGTAAAGAAGCAATTGGCTGATGCCTTGAAACTGCATCGAGCAGGAGAAGTATCGGAGGCAGAGAATCGCTACAACCAGATTCTCCAAACGGACGCTAGCGACAAGAACGCTTTGCACCTCTTGGGCGTGATACGTCATCAACAGGGCAGATATGAAGAGGCGATCGAATTCATCGCACAAGCCATCTCAACCGACCCTTCACAGGCTGCATTCCACAACAACATTGGGGCAGCACTGTTGTCGCTTGAACGGTACGCCGAAGCCGAAGCCAGTTTCCACCGCGCCCTTGCCGTTCGCCCGAATTATGCCGATGCTCTGGCCAATTTAGGCATGGCACAAGCTTCTTCTGACAACGATTCTGCGGCCGAAACGAGCTTTCGCCGCGCCCTCGGATGTAAGTCCTGGCATCGCGATGCTACGACTCGGCTCGCCAGCCTGCTACAGAGGCATTGGCGCACGAACGAGGCTGAGAGGCTGCTAGAGTCGGCGCTTGCCGCCGCGCCTTGTGTGACGTTCTATGTGGCACTTGGAATACTGAGCCATTCCCAAGGCCAGACAGAATGGGCTGCCAAGCAATACCGAGCCGCCATCGCCTTGCAGGCGGACAACGGCGGGGCGCATTTCAACCTCGCACAGGCATTGGAAGAATTGCGCGATATGCCGGCGGCACAACAGCATTTCGCCCGTGCGGCCGAACTGTGCCCGGAGAAACCGCTTTGGCGGATGAGAGCGGAGACGTGCGGGCCGGTGGTATTTGAAAATGCGGAAGAGATCGAAGAACACTGCCAACAGACGGAAAAAAAGTTCTGCGAATGGAATGCAGAGATACCTTCACCGACTGACCCTCTCCAAAAACTAAACAGCCCTCACCCTAACCCTTTCTCGAAGGGAGAGACGACTTTGGCGGCGGACGCCACGCGGAACTTGCCTGCTTCCTATTCGCTCAAAGACATGATGGAGGCGGGAGTGATTCCCAAGTTCGTGCCGTCGTCTCTTGGCCGCAATCCGCGTAGTCTGAGGGAACGGTTTGCGGAGTTCTACGAACCTTGCTTTCGGAATCAGCGGCTTCCAACGGACAGCGGAAGTCGCGAGCGCCCGCGCGTCGGCTTCCTTGTCACTCGGCGGCACGAAGGGATGTTCCTCCAATCAATGCGGGGAATCATCGAAAAACTCGACGGCCGGGCGTTCGAGCCGGTAATTCTTTGCTCGCGGGCGATTGTCGAGACGCTGCGGACGGGAATCCGACGCGACGGGCTGCGCATCGTCCCCTTCGGCGATTCCCTGCCGGAGGCGATCCGGCAGATTCGCGAGGCGGCTTGCGATTTGGTCTACTATTGGGAAGTCGGAAGCGATGCGATGAACTATTTCTTACCGTTCGCGCGGTTGGCGCCGGTGCAATGCACCGGTTGGGGCTTTACGGTCACAAGCGGCATTCCGGCGGTGGACTGGTTTATGTCCAGCGAACTGGTCGAGGATGACGATTCACAATCGCACTATACCGAACGTCTCTGGCGATCGCGGACCCTCTTCCGTTATCAAGATCGTTTGAGGCCGCAACCGCCCGCGCAGCCAGCCGAATTCGGATTGCCCGACGAACGGCACTTGTACATCTGCTTCCAGAATCCGCTGAAGCTGCATCCGAATTTTGATTCCATTATGGCCGGTATCTTGGCGGCCGACTCTCTGCGCGTTGATCGTGCTCATGCGCGACCGTGACGGCCAAGTGGCGCGGATGCTCGAACAGCGGTTTTCTCGCCGGATTCCGCAAGGAAGTGAACGGATCGTGTTCCTGCCGCCGCAGCCTTTTGACGAATACTGTCGATTGCTGTGTCTTGCCGACGCGGTTCTCGACCCGCTGCACTTCGGCGCGAACAGCAGTTGCTACGACATTCTCTCGTTCAACCTGCCTATGGTGACGCTGCCGACGGACTTAATGCCGGGCCGAATGACGCTCGGTTTTTATCGAAAAATGCAATTCGAGGAGTTGGTTGTCTTGTCGGCGGCGGAATATATTCGCAAGGCGGTCCAAGTGGCAACCGACCGCGACTATCGCCAGTATGTGACCGGCCAAATTGCCGCGCAAGCGACGTGGTTTTCAATGATATCGAAGCCGTTCACGAGCATGAGCGGTTCTTCGCAGAGGCATTGAATCAATCGCGTTAGAAGAGTAGAAACGGAACAGCGAAGCGGCTGTGTAGCGGCCAAGCAAAGAACACGGGGTGTTACGGGGAAATAGGAGCGGGCTTCTCCTCGCAACCTGCGCTCGTGCCGGCAACGGTTTCACGAGCATTGACTAGGCATTGCTGCGGTACGCAGCAACCTTTCGTCGCAGCCACAGGCTCGTCGAAACACCGCGATTTCCGCTTTGGTTTCCCCGGAACATCCAGAAAAGCGGCTGTGTTGGCAGTCAAGCAAGAAAAGCACAGGCTGCTACGGGGAAGTTTTTGTATTCTTCTCCTCGCAGCCTGTGCTCGGTACGGCCGCCGCGCGACGAGGCATTGCTGCGGTACGCAGCGACCTTGTGTGGCAACCCAACCGCCCGTTGCGGCAATTCCTTTTCCGCCCTGTTTCTCCGGAACACACAGAGAAGAGGGAAGGAGGGAGTGGGGTTTGGGGAGGGGAAACTGGGGCCTCTGGTTCCCTCTCCCCAAGAATGACCGGCGGCAATTGACCGGAGAATCCATCAGGTCCGTCGCGCCCGCTGACGCCGCGAATTAGCTCTTGCCGCTCAGGCTGCTCTCTGACCAACGTGGGAAGGTCTCAACTTGGTCGTGGGTGTGCGGCACGTGGGGTGGGATTTGCACCCACTGACGATTTGGCGGTAAGGTCGAAGGTCGCTTGAGCTTCGGACCCCTCGCCATCCGGTGGTGCTGTAGTAGCGCTGCAATTGAAAGGCACTGGCTGTCTCGGTCTGGCATTTGCTGGCGGTTGATCTGATTCCATTTCTCTGAAACTGGCCAGAACCACTTTGTGCTTAAGAAGCCGCGTATGCACTTTTCAGCGCAAGGGGGCGAAAACCGGAACCTGAGAGCGGAAAAGAGTCACGGGCGGACGGTGCATTGAGCACCGGCTCAGCACATTTGCAGCGCGGAAGATTGGGAAGAGGCCGCACTGTCCGCCGTAGGCTAGTTCTTGACGGCTTTTGGGATTCCCCTCACTTCAAGCAAATTTAATCTTCGCCGAAGGCGACGACATCCGGCCGCGAGCGGCCGTTGCGCTGGCGGAAGGGGCGTCAGCGTCCGGAACGGACCGAAGCGGTGCGGAGCCCGAATGCACGCGGTCGGCACAGGCGAGGCGTCCGATCATCTGGCCGGCGACGTTTACAACCGCCACGATTCGAGATTGCTCAAATCCCTCGATTTGCTACAATTAGGTGTGTCAGTCAGTTAAGTAGCGTTCCAAGCTTCTCCAAGCCAGACAGATCGATGCGGTCGTCGAAAGTAATAATTCAAGGGCACGCAGTCTCCGGACTTCAAACAATACGTCCGATGGGTGAGCTGCCCATACGTGTCGATACTGAGACGTGCAAGCGTCTTGCCGCCTTGCTCGCTAGCCGCTCCATTCCGGCGGACGAGGAGGAAAGCAGCCTCTCAGGATTCACCGGGTTGGAAGCTGGAAATCTTTACTTGCTGCTCGTTGCCATCTGCCACCAAACTTCCCCGAAGGGCCGCCCCGCTTCTCGAAGGCACAGTAGATGGCCAACGAATGCGCGGCTGGGATTATCTGTCCGCGAAGCTGGAGGCAGCTTCTAAGGCGAACCGTTCACTGCTTGAGCCGCGACGATGGGCCGACATCACGGTAGCCGAGTTCTCTACGATTTTCCATGATTTAGAACTTGGAGACCGCTTGAGTGACCCCGAACTCCGGGCCGATTTGGTCCGGGATTTGGGCGGAACGATGCTAAGCCAGAGATGGCGTTGGCTCGATGACTTGTACAAGCTCTGCGAAGGACGTGTAGCCGTCGGCGAGCCAAATCTCTTTGGCCTCCTTGCGCAGTTCGCCGCATACAGCGATCCCATCCGTAAGAAATCATGCTTTCTGCTTGCGCTTATGCGAAATTCTGGCCTGTGGCAGTATGTTGATGACGAAAATGTCGGGCCTCCGGTCGATTATCATGAAGTTCGCGGTCATCTGCGTATCGGAACCGTGGAGGTAACCGATCCGGTTCTGCGGCGCAAGCTCTTGACCGGGAGCCCAGTCACTCCCGAGGAAGATATCCAGATCCGCAGCGCCGTTTACGACGCGATCATGCTTCTGTCGGAGTTAACCGGTCTACGAAACCCGAGCCAATTGCATTACCTGTTCTGGAATGTCTTCCGCAGCCATTGCTTGCGGGACAATCCGCTCTGCTTTGAGGAAGCCAAGACTTTACCGGAGCGCTACAAACAGTTAAGCGTTTTCGGGAATGAGTGGCGTTGTCCGTTTTCTGGTGTGTGCGCCAGTGCGTCGTCCACACAGAGGTTCTACGAGCACACGTTCGAAACGACTTACTACTGACTGACCTATTGCTTGGTATTCCCAGAATTCTTGGAGGACCGTAATGACCGAGCGATCAGATGGGGGCAAGAGTGCTAATTCGGCGGAATCGCGGGATAGCGGCGATTTGCCTAAAGAGTTGGGATTTGTCTTTGTGCAGATGCTCTTTTCATTGACGGCGGCAGAAGTCGCACGCCAGTTCTCAATACTTGTTGTACAAGGGCGTGCCTGGGATGGAGTCGCGGCATATGCCCATCTCTTTCTTGCTGGCATGGTTGTCGTAACAAGCTGGGTCGGATGGACGAGGGCCAAAGTCAAGCGTGAGCTTGTCGTACGCGGCGTGTTCGATTGGAAGTTTGTCGTATTTATGTTCGATGTGGGACTGGTTTTCCTCTACTTCCTCCTGGTTCGTGGCGCTGAGATTCCGGAAGTAGGTAAGCCGGTCATTCCTTCGGCCTCAAATGAGACCGCGATATTGGCGTTTATTTTCGTTGGATACTTCCTGTGGGATCTACTGACCAAGGCGGTAATCAAGGAACCGGATAGTACTTCGAGTTTTTTCCGGCGGCTTTTTAGTGGCGATATGCGAGAACGTGGCTGGATTTCCCTTGTTTGTATGATCCTTGCCATTGTAGAGTGGTACTTTCTGAAGTCAGTATCTACGTTAGTCGGAGTGCTGCTCGCGGACGCTTCGCTTCTCTCACTAGTGGTCCTCTTTCGAGCATGGAAAGAGAAAGTTCGGTGTCCTGTCGCTCCAATACTTCTATTGCTTTTCATTGGCATCGGCGTGATGTCGGCTTGGTTTGGTTGAATTGAATGTTTGCGGAGATCGGATCACACAGGAATTACCTTGGCGATTACGTCCCGGCTTCGCACTTGAATTACAGCGGGCTAGCTGTCGGAAGGTCGGGACGCCTGTGGACTTGAATGGGAATTGGTGACGGGCGTACGGAATGCTCGTTAACCGCGCCCCGTAGAGGAAGAGAGACCAGCCGATTCGAACTTCTTTACGAGAGCATCCGCCTTTTCCGCCGCTTCTTTCACGTCTCGGTAGTTTTCAAGGAGATTTCTTTTCTCCCCAACCCTGAATGTGCCGACTACAATGCTGTCACTGCCGTATCCACTTCTGCCACCTTTGTACGCTTCACACCAATAGTTTTTTCCCCTCAGGGTGGCTTCCATATGCTTGGCGATTCGCATGCGTTCAGAATCTGATATTACTTGACCTTGGGCAGGCCTTACAGCCGCCACCAGCATTCCTCCAGCCGGATCTAAGAACAGAACAACATTGGCTTTGCCGACCGAAAAGAACGGATCGCCTTCTTTATTAAACTGAACGGTTGGATCCTTCGCTAAGTCGTCGAATCCAACTGCAATCTTTCTCTTCGGCCCAAACATATCCTTAACTATATCCCACATAAAAATCCTTTCTTTGGGGGTAGATTAAGGAACTGTATACGACACGTTCGTGTGGTGCAAGCAATTAGTTAACAGCCGATATCTGTTTTGAACCAGTCTGAAACGGGCGTTCAAGGCAAGTTTGGCTCCGGATCCTTGCGTTGCTGCTCCATCGCAAGGCGTTCCTGGAACGTCATCTCGGACTTCGGCGCTGCGGGTCGGGCTTTGTTCGTGTAGCCGGATTCGATCCCGAGAGAAGCGAGCTTCTTAGCCATAGACAGCCACCTAGATTTGGCTGATAGGTCAGAATCTGCCTCCGGCTCTGCCAAATCGGAAGGAGTCGCCGCATCGGAAACGCCTGCCGCCTCCGCCCGCCGTCGAATCCGCACCGTCACCGGTTCTGCGGCTGTGATCGTCTGCTGCCCGGCGCTGCGGCGTGGCGTCGATGGTTTGCGAGGCTTTCAGGGTTCTTATTTGTCCCGCCAGTTCAGCTATGGTCAATCCACCTTTTTCCGCTTCGGGCTCGCGGCCCGACAACCCGGCCCTTAGCTGGTCACGCAACTCGGTCAGTTCCGCGAGATAGTTTTCATGGGCGAAGTTCACTCCCAACTGCGCCTGATAATCACGTAGTTGCGATTCGGCCAAGGCCAGATCCTCCCCGACGCGGTTGGTTTCCGGGCCATAGCCTCCGACGAGGCGTTCCACGGCGTTGAGCACGGCCCGCGGCCCCTGGTGCTCCCGCGACAGCGACGTTAGTCGCATCGCTACTCCTTCAACGAAGACATCCGGCGGCACTTGCGAATGCAGGACAACGCCGAACTTCAGCCCTTTATAGGTGCCTAATTCTACGCGCGTCGGTTGTCGCACCAATAGAGGCAACTCGTCGAGTTGCCCGGTAAGTACGGGCATTACGTCATCGCGAAAGCATTTGCGTCCGGCGATGACGACTGGATCGTCGGCGTGCTGCTCGGCCGTAACCTGGTCCGCTTTGAGCTTGGCGATGCGGTCGGACAGCCCGGCAATCGTTTTTGGCAAGTCCTGTACGCTGCGGCGGGCCACATACTGCTCGTCCATGTGGTTTCTTTTTCAGGAGGGCCAGCCGCTGTAACTCCGCATCGGCCTCGGCCAGCGTCAGCACGGCCGGATTGCCGGAGGCGATCGCCTTGACCTCGGCATAGGAAAGTTCCTGCCCGCCGATGTCTTCAGCGCGGCGAGCGATATTGTTGCCGGTAATGACCTGGGCGATGAAGCGGGCCTTGGTCTCCAACGCCTGCCACATATAGGCGTCGAACGAACCCTCGGTAACGTAACGATAAATCGCCACTTCCTCGTTCTCGTTGCCCTGTCGTAATATCCGGCCCTCGCGCTGTTCGACCTCGGCCGGCTTCCACGGGGCGTCGAGGTGGTGCAACGCGACCAGTCGCTTCTGCACGTTGGTGCCGGTGCCCATCTTCTGCGTGCTGCCGATCAGCACGCGAACCGAGCCTTGCCGGACCTTCTCGAACAGGGCCTGCTTCTTGGCGTCCGATTCGGCGTCGCCGATGGTGGCGATCTGATCGGCCGGAATTCCGTCGGCGATCAGTTTCTTGATGATGTCATCGTAAGGCGAATAACCCCATTTCGTCGGGTTGACGCCCATGTCGGCGAAGATCATCTGCGTGCCGCGTGTCTCTTGCGTCCGCTCCCAGATGGCGGCGACGTTCTCGACGAGGCGGTTGACCTTCGATTCGGGGAAGTCCGGTGCTGCCGCTTCACAGCATCCTGGCGTCGGTAGCCAGCTTGCGGCCGTCGGTGGTGATATTGAGCGCATTGTCGATGCGCGGGTCCACCTTCTGCGACCGCAGCCGCTCGTAGCGCTCGACCAGTTCCTGCTGCAAGGCGCGCTGCTCGTCGGACATCGGGCAGGCGACGACGATCGGCTTGCCGCCTTCAAGGCGGGGTCGCGGCAGATTCAGCATCTCGGCCGTCTGCACGTCGGAGAACGCACGGAACATCTGCTGGAGTTCCGGCAGATTGTTGAACCGCGCGAAGCGGCTGCGTGGCCGCAGTCGCGCCGTCCGGCGAAATCTCCATCGTGTCGATGACCTCGCCGAAGGTGGCGGCCCAGGCGTCGAAATGCTCCATGCCGCGGCTCTTGAGCCCTTCGGGATCGAGGAAACGCTGCATCGTATACATCTCGACCATCGTGTTGGAAATCGGCGTGCCGGTGGCGAACGTGACGCCGTGGCCCGGCATGTTGCTCGCCCAGGTAGCGGGCCTTCATGTAGACATCGAACGCCCGCTCGGAGCCGCCGGTCTGGATGCCGGCGACGCGGTCCATCTTGGTCGGCGTTTCCAGGTTCTTGAAATAATGTGCCTCGTCGATGAAGATGTGATCGACGCCCAGCTCGTCGAACACCAGCCCGTCGTCTTTCTTCTTCTCGGCCAGCAGGTTTTTTAGGCGTTCGTCTCTGGCGGCCTTCTGCTTCTCGATGGTCTTGATGAGGTTGCGGTTGGCGCCCTTGTCGCCGGCATGTTCGCATGAGCAACTGCGTCATACTCGGCGATCTGCTCCAGGAGGAACTTCTCCTGGTAATCGCGCGACATGCCGATCCGCTCGAAGACTGCTGTGGGTGACGATGATGCCGTCCCATTCGCCGCTGGCGATCTTGGCGGTGAGGAACTTGCGGCGTTCGCGCGTCAAGTCTTCCTTGGCGGCAACCAGCAGCTTGGCGTTGGGATAAAGCTGCATGAATTCGCGGGAGAACTGCTCCAGCAAGTGGTTGGGAACGACGTACATCGGCTTTTTGATGAGCCCGGCTTGTTTCATCTTCATGCCGGTGGCGGCCATCGTAAACGTCTTGCCGGCGCCGACGACGTGGGCAAGCAAGGTGTTGCCTGCACTCATGCCGCGCCACACGGCGTCGTACTGGTGCGGACGCAGCTTGATGTTCTGGATTCATACCGGGGAAGTCGAGATGCGAGCCGTCGAACAGCCGCGGGCGGAGATTATTGTAGATGTCGTTGTAGAGACGGACGAGTCGCTCGGTGCGCTTCGGGCTCGGTAAACACCCACGCGCGGAAACGCTCCTTGATGAGCTGTTGTTTTTCCTTGGCGGCCATCGTCGCCTCCTGGTTGACGACGCGTTCCTCGTGGCCGCCGTTCATGATCGTGTCGTAGATGACGGGGGTTTTCATATTGAGGGCCAATTCCAGAAGCCACGTGCCGTTGGCGCGCGACGTGCCGTATTCGCTGGTGGCGCCGACCGATTCTTCGGCGGCGTAGTCGGCATCGAGCTTCCAGACGGCATCCTTGACCAGATGCGAGATTTGGATCGACGTCGGTTGCCACGCGGAATAGTTCGGCGGCGAACTGCCTGGATGTCGCTAATGGGAATCCACGGCGCGCCTAAGCCAGCGTCGATGTCGCCGGGCAGCACGTCCTCGGGCTGTACGACCCGTAGCGCTTCGGCATTGCGGGCGAACTCCGCCCCGGCTCTTTGGCGTTCGGCGAGCTTCTCCCGCACGTTGCCGGAAAGATAGGCGTCGGCCGTCTGCCAGTTTTTGGATTCGGGGTCGAGGTAGATCAGATCGCCCAGTTCGGCGATGATGTGGTCTTCCGGCTTGCCGTACAGCCCGGCGATATAGTCAAGGTCCACTGTGCCGCGTTGATTGAGCGACACGAGCAAGCCTTCTTCGGCGGTCTTCACCTGGATGACGGGCGGCGTCTTGCCCACCACGTCGCGGGTCATGATGGCCGCTTTGGCCGCCTTGCCGGTCGGCTCGTCATAGTCTTCCAGCGACATCACCAGCATGGCATCGGGGTCCTCGCGGAACTTGACCAGGTTGGGCATCCGGCGAATGAAGCTGCCGTCGGCGGTCTCACCGAAAGTGGTCTTGTTGATCGGGCCGTAGGACATCGTGAAGCGGTCGTAGGCCCAATTGAGTTCGCGGCGGGCCTCGGCGCGGTCTTTTTCCGGCCAGCCATCGTTCTGCGACTGAAGCACGCGGCGGGCGCGGTCGCGAAGGCCAATGAGGGCGGCCATGCGTTTTCCGGTCATCGTGCCGTCGGCGCGAGCGCCGTGCCGCCATAGACAACCGGCACAGATTCACCACCCACGGATTGACAAATACGCCGGTCCTCGGCGACGAAAAAACTGCCCTCGCCGACGTGCCGATCGAGCGGGGGCGGCGCAAAGGACGAAGCGGCCGGTGCGGCTCTGCTCGTCCGATCGATCGCTATCGGCGGAAAATAAGGCAGGCGGTAGACGGCGTCCCAAAGCTGTTTTTCCAGGTCGCCGTTGCTTTTGACGCTAATACCCTCGCCGTCGTAGAGCGTGTCTTCGATACTCATGTCGCCGAGCACCATTTCCGGGTGGCGAGCGAAATAGCGATTGATCGACACCTCGCGGTCGCCGATCTCAAACGGCATCGAGTTCTGCCATTCGGCTTCCTCGTGGCGGGCCGACTCGCCCGGTGCGCGTTTGCGCAGGAACATGATGTCGGTCACCACTTCCGTGCCCTGGCGTTTGAAGGCGTCGGAAGGCAGGCGAATCGCACCGATAAAGTCGGCCTTCGAGCCCAGGTATTCACGGACGGCGGCATTCTGGCTGTCGAGCGTGTAACGCGACGTGACCAGGGCCATGATGCCGCCGGGCTTCAGGGCGTCGACCGACTTGGCGAAGAAATAATCGTGCAGCGACATTTTCTGGCCGCGATAGTCGAGCGTCAGATTGGCAAACGGCACATTGCCAATCGCGGCGTCGATGCGGCCTTCGGGCAGCTTTGTATCGCGGAAATTCTCGATGCGGATGTCCTGATCGGGATGGAGCGCCTTGGCAATGCGGCCGGAGATGGAATCGAGTTCAACGCCGATATAGCGCAGTTCGTCACAGCCGTGGCTCATGAAATTGCCGATGCCGCAGCCCGGCTCCAGGACCGTGGCGTCGCCGGGAATGCCCAAGCGGGCAATGGCTTCGTGGATGGCCTCCATGACGGCGGGTGAGGTATAGAAGGCGTTGAAGGTCGTACGCTTGGCGCTGGCATATTCCTGTGGCGTAAGCAGGGATTTCAGTTCCTCGCCGAGGGCTTTCCAGTCGGGCGAGTGATAGCTGTGGGTAATGGGGTCGGGAAATATGCGTAAGGCCAGAGGCCCAAAGCCGGAGAACTGGGCGAGCACCTTGCGTTCGTCCTTCGTCGCCCGGCGCTGCTCCTGCTCGACCTGCTTTAACGTGCGGATGGCGGTCAGTAGCGCGTGGGCCTTGGCCTTGTCGCCGGCCGGCATGACGGGCAGTTGCTCGTCATCGGCGACCGGCTCGACCATTAAAACGGGGGCATCAGGCGGTGGTGAACCGGCCGGCTCGCCCTCCGGCGGACGCGGCGCGTCGGCGTCGAACAACGATGGCGGCTTGCGCCAGCCGTTTAGCCGCGCCGCGTGTGACGGCGGAGAAAGAGCATCGCCGCGTCGAGCACCAACGGATCGCACTCCGCCTGCGAATCGCTCGGTAAACGATCCTCGATTTCCTTCAGCGCTATCTCCATCGCCTCGCTGGCGATCTTCGCCGGGTGGCTGCCCGGCCGCAGTGATGTCAGCATTTTCTTCCACGCCTCGTGGCTGGCCTTCAGTTCCTTGGCGTAGCTTTCCACGGTCGCCAGAAGCTTGCGTTCCTTGCGGAGCTGTTCGTGCGTCCGGGGTTGCTGTTGCAACAGTTCGTGAATGATCGTCATGTACTGCATGATGGTCTCCATCGGGTTGATTATTTGTAATTGGATTGTCCGGCGGCCCAGGCATATCTCCCGGGCCGCTGGAGAACAGCGACTTTTGTCGCCGGTCGGGTGGTCTTCGGACCATACGCCGAAACCCCTCAGAACGGTATCTCCTTGGTCTCGATGCCCTTCTCTTGGCGGATCTGTTTGCAGACCTCCTGGTAGAGCCGTTCGGCCTCGATGCGGGTGGTCATGGCTGATTCAAAGCGCAGAGGGCGCGTCCAGACCTTCTCGGACGGGTTCCAGCGGTAGCCGGCTTCCTTCACCATGTCCAGGACCTCCTGGCTCGGCTTGTCCTCGGGCTTACCCTCGCCAAACATGATCGCCATTTGGCGGTCGCGGCGGCTTTCCATCAGGCGGACGCCGGCCTGGAAGTCGGTGGCAATGCCGAACGGATCGGGGACGGGCGCATAGCTCTTTTTTTCGACGCGCTCGGCGAAGGCCTGGCCGTTTTCGCCGCCTTCCATCGTGGCCGGCTCGGCGACGGCCGTGGCCGATTCGGTTTTTGGGGCTTCATGATCGGTTTTGTCTTTGCGGGACGTCATAACAATTCTCCTTCAGTTGGGGTTAATAGAATACTTAACGCAAAGTAATAAATATTAACACAACCCATAACGATCGCGCAAGTGAGGAATTAAGGGCATCTCGGAGCGTTTCAAAAAGGAACACTATTCTTTCTTGCACGTTTCGCGCGAGTACCACCGGGACAGCAGTTGCGTGAAACGGCCACCGCGATGTCGCTACGTGCGCTGCGCGGCGAGGCTCAAATCTGCCGGCGAAGCCGCACGCCGGATGTCATGACTCGATAGGGCATACGCGTCGCACGTCGATTTCGAATTGCCCGAACCTGCCACCGGTGCGATTGGTTGGCGTCTTCCCCTAGGCAGTGCATAGGGAAGACGCCTGATGATTAAAATGCCTTAACACTTGAATGTCTCTGTTACCTTACTCATGCCTGATTATGCTCGCTTGGGCTTGCCTGAGTCTCCTTGTCCCCAATGCCGTCTGACGTTCTGAGAACGTAGCTTCGCTCAGCATGGTCGCGAAGCTGTGGAACCGGCTTTGGCTGAGGCTGGTTTTTGAGCGGGCGAGTGACGACCATAAGCCGCTATGAGACCGCCGCGAAACACAACCTATACGCGAGTAAAATAAATCTCTTGACAGGTTTTGGGCAGAGGCGCGGGGGGTGGCAAGTGCGGCAAAGCGAGGCTGAGAGCCGAGAGCATAGTTTCATTAAGATTTCGTTAACGAATCTATGTTATTCTCAAGCGAAGATGCTTCGCATAACCCAACAGCAAGGCGCAAGGACGCCAAGGGTTACTACGCCACCGCCGACTATTACAGCGAAGGGCAGGAATTGGTCGGCCTGTGGGGTGGCAAGGGCGCCGTGCGGCTGGGGCTCAAAGGAACGGTCGATAAGTTCTCCTTCGACCGGCTGTGTGACAATCTCCATCCGCAAACGGGCGAGCCGCTCACGGTGCGTACCCGTAGTGAGCGTACTGTCGGCTACGACTTCACGTTTTCGGTGCCCAAATCGGTCTCCTTGCTTTACGCCATGAGTGGCGATGAAGGCATATTGGATGCCTTCCGCTCGGCGGTCGCCGAGACCATGCGGGAGTGCGAGGCCGAGATGAAGACCCGCGTCCGTGCGGACGGGCAGGATTCCGACCGCGTTACCGGCAATATGGTCTGGGCCGAGTTCATCCACACCACGTCACGGCCGGTGGGCGGCATTCCCGATCCCCAGCTTCATGCCCATGTATTCACCTTCAACACAACTTGGGACGATGAGGAAGAGCGTTGGAAGGCAGGCCAGTTCCGCGAACTGAAACGGCGATGCCCCGTACTTCCAGGCGGCTTTCCGGGTTCGCCTAGCGGGCAAGCTGCAAGAGCTTGGTTTTGGCGTCGAGCGCAAGCGGGATGATTTCGAAATCGTCGGCATTCCGGCTGACGTGCTGAAGCGCTTTTCGCGGCGGACGGAGATTATCGAGAAAGAGGCTAAGAAGAAGGGAATTACCGATCCGGACCGCAAGGCGGAACTCGGGGCCGAGACCCGCGAAAAGAAAGCCAGAACGGTCGGCTGGGAGAAGCTCCGCCAAGCCTGGGATGCACGGCTCAATGATAAGGAGCGGCGAACGCTCGCGTCGGTCCATGCCAGACAGAAGAAAGCGGCCCGGCCAGAACGGTTCGAGGCCGGGGCGGTGGATTACGCCACCCAGCACTGCTTCGTCCGTGAGGCGGTGGTGCCGGAGCGGAAGCTTGCCACCGAAGCCCTGAAACGGGGCATCGGCGCCGTGACGGTGGGTGGCGTTCTGCACGAGGTCGAAACCCGTCCGCTGGTCCGCAGCCTCATTGACGACCGGGCGATGGCGACCACCAAGGAGATGCTCGCCCTGGAAAAGAAGCTTATCGAGTTTGCCCGCGACGGCCGCGGGCGGTGCCGGCCGCTGGGCGACCCCAAGCGGCCCTGCTCGCGGGACTGGTTCAATGACGGGCAGAAGGCGGCCGTGCGCCACGTCCTCGGCTCACGCGACCGGGCAATGATTATCCGCGGCGTCGCCGGCACCGGCAAGACAACGCTCGAACAGGAAATCGGCGAGGCCCTGGCCGAGGCCGGCTGTCCGGTCGTCGCCCTGGCGCAGTCGGTCAAGGCTAGCCGGGAAGTGCTGCGGCAAGAAGCGAGTTTTGCCACGGCCGATACGGTGGCAAAGTTCCTTAAAGACCAGACCATGCAGGAATCGGCCAAAGACGGCATCATTCTCGTCGATGAGGCAAGCCAGCTCGGCACTCGGGAGATGATGGAGGTCTTCGCCGTGGCCGATCGACTAAGCGCCCGCGTTCTGCTGGTCGGTGACCGCAGACAGCATCGCAGCGTTACCGCCGGCGAGCCGCTCAAGCTCCTGGAAGAAGCGGCCGGGCTCAAGGTGGCCGAAGTCACGGAAATCCTGCGGCAGCAGGGCGATTACAAGAAAGCGGCCAAGGCATTGAGCGAAGGCCGGACGCAGGAAGCCTTCGAGGAACTGGACAGGCTCGGCTGGATCAGGGAAGTAGAGGACAAGGAGCGCTATAAGCAGTTGGCGGCTGCCTATCTTGCCGCCGTCGCCGAGAAGAAGCGGGACGGCAGGCAAAAGACGGCGCTCGTCGTGTCGCCCACGCACGCCGAAGCGGACTGCATTACGGCTGCCGTCAGAGCCGGGCTCAGGAACAAGAGAAGCTCGGCGAAGAGCGCATCGTCAATAGCTGGGTTTCGGCTCACCTGACCGATGCCGAGAAGGCCGACGCGACCCAGTACGATCCGGGCGACATGCTCCAGTTCCACCAAAATGCGCCCGGCTACGTCAAGGGTTCACGGCTGATAGTGGGCGGCAAAATCCAGCCGCCGACCGAACTGGCCAACCGATTCGAGGTCTACCGGCCGCTACCGCTTGCCGTTGCGGTGGGCGACCGCGTGCGGATTACCGCCGGCGGCAAGACCAGGGACGGCAAGCATCGCTTGAGCAACGGCTCGCTATTCACCGTCGAGGGATTTACCAAACGCGGCGACATCATCGTCGATCGCGGCTGGGTCATCGACCGGGATTTCGGCCACTTGACCCACGGCTACGTCGTCACCAGTCATGCCAGCCAGGGCGTGACGGTAGACAAGGTGTTCGTTGGCATGTCGAGCGAGTCCTTTCCTGCGACGAACCATCGGACGGCCTACGTTGCCGTGACACGAGGCAAAGAACAGGCGCAGATATTTACCGACGACAAGGACGAGTTATTGAAAGCCGTCAGCCGGCCGGATGATCCGCTATCGGCGACGGAGATTGCGGTCGAGGCGACTAAGCCGCAACCGCCGCAGCCGGGCGATGAAGCAGCGCCGCCGGCGATGCCTCCCCGTTGGGTCACCGGCGGGGCTTCACGCATCCGGCCGGCGAAAGGGACGGTATATAAGCTATGCCCGACGACGCGAAACATCCCGACGACACGAAACATCAGGAGCGATTGCGGAAGACCCAACCGGCCGGGTGCGCCTCGGCCTCGCCGAGCAAGGAGGCAGAGGCCGAGGCGGCGGAAGCATCCTGCGGTGCATTCGGCTATCTCCGGGGACTGCGCGACCAGGCCGCCGCGATCGAACTGCGTTTCAAGAGCGGCAACAGTATGTGGTTTCCGTATGCGTGGCTGGGAAACTGGCAATACAACCCGTCCGATGGGCTGCTGCTGAAATTCTCCGGGGACCTGGTCTATCTCGTCCTGATCCGCGGCTGCAACATCGACCAGCCGCTGACCGAGGCGCCATCAACCTCATCCATGCCGGCCTGCAACGGCACCGTGTGCTGTGGATTCGCGAAATGAGCTGCTACGAGGTTTGTGCGATTGGCGCGAGCGACCGACCATTGACAGCATTGAGGTCGCGGAATTCGAGAGCAACTCCGCTCTCAAGGAATGGCTCGGCAAGCATGCGCCGGAGTTCGGGCGGTGAGTCGTGCCGGTGGTGGGATTTGAATCGCGATCAGCTTGCGTGCTCCTCCACAAGTTTCGCCTGCCAGTCCTGGGCGGTGTGAAAGACGTGCAGGATGTTAACTTTACCTGCGTCAACCCGATACACGGCGATATGGCCGTGCCCGCGCCTTCGCCGGCTGATCCGGATATAACGCAATTCCGGGCGGGATGCGACGGCCCTTCCCCGCGGGTGGCTTTCGCCTAAAGCGTCGATATGCCGCCGAAGAAAATCGACGTAGCGTGCGGCATGATCGCGGCCGTAGGTTTTCTCATTCCAGTCCCAGACTACATCAAGGTCGTCGAACGGCAAGGGGGCATAGTCAACCGACAATGTCGGCCTGCGCTGTCGCTCATGTCTTGTGCTTCTGCCGGAAATGGTCGCGCACTTGCTCTGCCGGGATGCCCTGGCCGGCGTCGATTTGAGCAGCGGCTCGATCAATGCGGGCGAGTCGTTCCGCCGTAAAGAGAGAATCGAGGTTTTCGGTTTCCTCAAGAATGTCGTGCTGCAACACGTCGGCAACGTAATCGTCAACGGACACGAAGCCGGCGGCCGAGCGCGACGCTCAGCCTCTTGATAGAGTTGATCATTCAGTTGAATCTGGTGCATGGGTCACGCCTCCGCTCGTTTCCTCCCCATATTACGATTTTCGCTGCTCGTTGTCATCCGGAATCTAACGCGGCAGGCACCATTCCTCGGACGGGTTCGGGGCGGGTTATTCCGGCCGGGGGTCAAATCGCCTATAATTCCGTGGTCAACGTCGATTCGGCGTTGGCGACAATTTGAAATTGACGCGCGAGCGTCAAGACGCTGCTTCAGCGAAAACTGCGACATTTTCCCGATACAGAAGCAGTGCCTTGTAGCCGCGCCCCGCAAGGGGCGTCGGCCAGGGCACGTTCTGTATGCCCCGTCGCAGGGGTTCGCTGGGCGTCCTTGTGTCGACGCCTTCTTTTTTTCGCGGGGGCCGCTGCCATGACTCGCCAGACGCCGATCGTTGCCGATTACCTCGAAAACTTCCCGCCGCTGCCATTGGATGAGGATCACTGGCAGGCCATCGTCGCGTCGATGCAACTCTCTCCGCAGCAGTCAAGGATTGTCGAGCTGGTTCTGCGCGGCATGGGCGACCGGCAGATTGCCGCCGCAATGGAGATCGGTGAACCGACGATTCGGACCTATCTGCAACGCATTTTCAGGCGGACGAATTCGCGTGGCCGTATGGAACTAGCGATGCGTGTGCTGGCGGTTTCGCACCAGGTAAGACGTGTGTCTTGATGTCATCTGAAACGATGACACCGCTGCCAATGTCATCAACACAAATGGCTTTCGCCGTTTGTAGCTTGTGACTACTCTTGATGTATTAGAACTCGGAGGGCACGTCTGCTCGCGGGAGTCCAGTTCCGAAATCATCAACCGTTTGCGAGCGATTGGAAGGAAGATAGATGAAATCCCCGTGCTACTTGTTCCATGTCTCCTTTCTGGCGGCACTCGCAGGGGTTCTTGCCCCTTCGATCGGTCATGCAGATATTCTTGGCTTCGGAAACTTCTCCGGCTTCACGGTCAATCAAGCGGCAGGTGATACGTACTCCGCACAACCGTTTCCGGCGGCACGATTCAGTTGACGAACTACGTCAATGAGGGTCGAAGCATCTTCTACAATACCCCGCAAAACATCTCGCAATCTTTCACCGCCTCCTTCACCTATCAAGCTGACAATTACGAAGATGGTGCTTGCTTCGTTCTGCAAAACAGCCCGTCTGGTGCAAGAGCCGTGACGACTGGCGCGTACGCTTATGACGGTTTGCCTGGCGGTAGCGTCGCAGTGAACTTTGTGGGAGGCAGCGTGAGCGGTTATTTCACGGATGGCAATGCCAACGGCAGCGGTCTTTCCACCAGTCCGGTCAATTTTGATTCCGGGGATCCCATCAACGTAACGCTTACCTACAATGGCCCGGAACTGCAGGAGCACCTTTTGGATTTGACGACTTCGGCAACCTTTAGCCAAACCTTCGTAATTGTGACTCCTATTCCGACGGTCCTCGGCGGATCGACTGCGTATGTCGGCCTCACTGCCGGCACAAATCAATTCGCGGCGAACCAATTCTTCTCCAATCTCCAATTCACTACGTCCCCGGTTCCCGAGCCTTCTACCTTCGTCCATTTCGGCGTCTGTGCAATCAGCCTGTTCGGTTACGTTTGGCGAAGGGCGCGATAGCCACATTTCTGTCCGTAGAATGGTGCCCCCGGTCGGAATCGAACCGACACATCCTTGCGAATACCGGATTTTGAATCCGGCGCGTCTACCAGTTCCACCACGGGGGCATCAGGCATTTATACGTCCCGACAAGGCTTTCGCAATAGTTATTGTAGACGGGCAGCCTTGCTCAGGTGCGATCCTTCGGGGCATTCTGGCCCTTCTTCTGGCGTCGCTTTGGCTTACGCACGTTGATGGCGGCTGCGTCCAGCGTGTTCTTAATATGCGATGCGTAGAATTTCTCGATCATTTCCACGCTGGTGCGACAATTCTTCGCGATCTGATAAATGTCGGCTCCTTCCATCAGGCGCATACAGATGTACGTGTGCCTGAGGCTGTAAGCCGTGCGGCGATTGCCGTCACGGTCGATCTTGAGGTCAAGCTCATCCAGAATGGTGTTGAACAGCTCGCGCTGGACCTTGCCGAAAACCAAAGCCGTCGGCGGGGCATTGCTGCGCTTCCGCAGCCGCACAAACGGCATGACTGCTCCCGTCATGCTTTTGCAGTAGCCTACGCCACGTTTCCCGCGTACTTCGATTTCGAGGATGCGTTCGCCCGTTGCTTCATCGGTAACGATGGAAACGTCTCGAAATTCGAGGCGGGCGGCTTCGTCAGGCCGAAGCCCGGTGTTGGCCATGAAGAGAACATAGTCGTGCAACTTCTCGCACTCCCTCTTCCAACGCGGCTTCTTCGGGTTCTTCGCCCGTTCCCGAGTTGCTTCGTATAACTGCTTATACTCGCTCGGCGAAAACCACCCTCTATGCGTGACCTTACCCGACGCTTTGTATGGAGCGGAGAGATTCGGGAGAGAGGCCAGCCAGCCGTGGCGGTTGGCGGTCTTCAGGACGTGACGCAATACGACGATCTCCTGGTGAAGCGTGCTACGGGCTGGCCGGAGAGGTTCGCCCGTTTTCTTATCCTTGCGAGATGTCATGCGGTGAATGCGATATTCCTGTACGAGTCCCGGTGTGATTTCTGACAGCACCTTGTCTCCAAAGAATGGAAGCAGGTGGACTCGAAGTCGGATGCCAAAGCCTTCCACGTATTCTGCATTTCGCTCGCCGGCTGTGATTACTTCGTATTCGTTGAGGAATTGTTCGGCAGCCCGCTTGAACGTCTTACCAACCGTAAGGTGGCCTGCTCGGCTCTTGCCCCTCAGTTCCAAATACCAGTCCTCTGCAATTTCCTTCGCATGGGCAAGGCTATCTTCTTTTGTGGACACGCGCCAGTTCTTGCCCGCCAAATAGGTCGAACACTGCCAATAGCCGCTATTCTCGCGGCGGTAGATATGGAGCTTTCCGCCCATCAAATCATGTCGTTCGGCCAATGTCTCCTCCTTGGTCACAAATAGGCGAAAAACAGGTCACTTTGTGTAAGCTATGTGTAAGTCCAGTATTCTCCGAAGTCAACGAGAAAGTTGTTGTAATCACGAGGAATTATTTGATCACGGATTCCAATTCATTGGATTTTGAGTCCACCATCCGCACAGTTAACACACTGTATTGTTATAACAATAACAGATAACACATGTGTATGTGTAAGAGAATGTGTAAGAAAAGGCCATTTTCGACGTTTTCATAGTTATGCGGTGCCGCGATGACCACAATATGTAGTGGGAATGGCGTGGAAGCAGTTTCACGGTGAACGCTGCCTACAGTGGTTCGCGGTGGCACGGCCGGGTTAGAACGTACCGGCTTGCTCATGTTTCGCAACTTCGATCCCCGTTCTGTCGCGGGATTCTCTCTTCCACAAGTCCAGCCACGTCTTAGCGTCGGCGAGACACTCCGCCTCTATGCGTGAACCTTGCAGAACTTCGATCAGGTCCTTGGCCTCGGCCATCATCGGCAGCACTTTTCGGTCTCCGAACATCCAGGCCACCAATTGCCGGTACGATTTCCCCTTGAGCGAATAGTTGTCCAGATTGATAAGCGGGTCGCCGCCTATCTCCGCTGCCAACGCCGGACGGGCTTTCGGATCGAAGGTGCAGTATCGAGTAATGCAGTGCGGCGAAATGCTGCCCTGATAGCAGCAATTTCCCTGCCATCGGATGCTGTCTTTCCAATATTCTCCGTAAGAGTGCAGCATTTCGCGAATGTATGCTTGTGACTGCGGGCCGAGTTCCCGGCCGCTGTTCTGCATGGCAAAGGCATTGGTGATAAAATCTTCGTCGGGAAAGAACCTCGTGCGGTCCAGGCCCCTGGCGTCAATCTCGACCACCGCGGCCGGCCCCGCGTCATGGCAAAGAGCGAAGTAGAATGGATAGGCGACTGTCAGATAGACCATGTCGGGGCGACTCGGATTTTTCTCCCAATTGGATTCCTTGTCCGAGCGTGGGCGTAACCCAGCAGTCAAAATGGAGGGCAGATCGTTCGCTGAGCAACCGTGGTAAAGCTTCATGGAATCGCCTTGGTCGTCGATCGATCTTTATTTGTGATTCTGCACTTATACGATTTCCGTGGCGTTGTCCATGCCGTTCGGTGTTGGGCGTGCGCGACCGGCATTGGTGTACTTCAACGTCAGCGCGTAGCTTCCAATTCTCCGGCACCGTGGAACAGAGCTCGATGCCTCAAAAGATGCACGCGAGCGCCAATGTAACTGGCGCGACGCTATCCTCGGATGTACCTCGTGACAGTCGGAGTGCTCGGGTCGATTGCAGCCACTTTGCGGGCATATTCGGCGATCATTTCGTGCAGGTTTGCTTCCAGAGCTGCGTAGATGCACTCCAAATACACGTTGGGCAAGCAGTCGAGTTCCAACCGCCTACCTTGGACTCGGTCAGGGAGATTGCAGCCATGAAGTTACCACAAGCACGCACGACGGCCGATTGTTTGATAAGAATTTCAAACTCATCAGATTCCAGCTTCACCGATCAGTCCGAGTCGGCTGTGGTACCCGCCTAAGATCAAGATCAGTCAACAATGTGTTCAGGACGTATTCCTCATGGACACATATTCCCACTCGCTCCATGAGCGGGCGAAGGTCGCGATCCCACTCAGCGGAAACTGGCACGCCTTTCAAAGGGTGCTCCGCGCCAGAGGCATCGGCGTAATCCGATGCATTGAATCGCCAAGTGACTGCCCGATGACGCTGGATGATTGTGTTAGCGATGCGGATGCCGTCCCAGTCAAAGTCTCCGTGATATCGAACTGTAGTCCCGGCTGCCGTCAAGGCATCAAGCAATAGACGCGACGCTGTTTTCGGTTGTCCGTCGATGCAGATCAGGGGCGCACATGAACTACCGAGCTTATTCGCCGCGACATCGACAACAGTAGGATTCTCGCAAACGAAGACCTCCTGGCCGCACAACGTGGGATCGAAAACGGGTGGGTGACGACGCAGTTGTCGAACGCTGATTCGATAAGGTTCTCCCGCGACCGCATGAAGATTGAGCGCCTTCCCCGTGAGCGATTCGGAATCGGCCCGAAGGTTAAGTACGAGGACCGGCGCACTCACTTCATCACATAGAACCCCCAACAACTCCCATGCGTCACGACGTTCAGCCGCCGTTTTCCATCGAGTGGAGCCATCGGCTTGCCGCGCAAACCTAATTGTCAATGCCGCTAACGGCTGCCCTCGATCTAGCGCATGGCTGTTGCCGGTTACCATTGCTGCAAGTTCGGCCAGGCGAACGGCTGGAAGCGGCACCTGCTCGACAATGGAGACGGCTTGATCGAAGAGGATTTCTGCCTGCCGAATGTCACGATCAGCCATTCGAATTAACAATCCGTCCGATTTAAGATCCTTGATCCAACGTACTGCGGCCAAGTTGCCTTCCATTCGATCGCTTGCTTTCCGCCACAATCTCTCCCATCGTTCCTTTCTCGCCATTGACTCGGAACGCGCGTTCGTGACGGGACCGAGGATGGTGATGACGGCGTCTTCGAGGCGCTCGCACGCTTTCGCATGAGCCAGAATGTGGGACAGTTTATCCAAGTCGATGGTCAGAGAACCGCCTTGAGAGGCTAGGCGGCCCATCAACCTATTGATGGCGTTTCGTTCAAAAGGTGTCGCATGGGATAGTTGAATCTTGCCAGTGAGCGATTCTCCACGTGATAGCCGCTTCCGCAATCGCTCGATGAGGCGCCGCAGGTGCTCGCCGCCGAGGAGTTCGCGAACCTGATTAGTGTTGACGCCTGGGAGTTCATCTTGGCTCGGGGACAGTTCCATGTCGTCAATTCTCGCCACAAGCAGCCGGAGGGATTGGCGTTTCGTCTTTGACCCGTTGTTTGCCATTCCAAATCCATCTCGTCAAGAACACGGCGTTGACGCCGGATCGGGTCGAAAACTGGTGGATTGCTACACCCGGAAGCCCCGCATAACAACCCCATTCACTTTCGCTCGTCGCCAGAAAGTCAAGGTCGAAGACGCTGATCAATTCCATGCACTTGCCGCGCATATCCGGATCGATGCCAGCAAATGCTTCGTCGAGCAGGATCAATCGTGGTGCATCCTTCCGAGCCGACGAGTAATGGGCGGCGGCAGCGGCGAATTGTGGAATTGTCAGGGCAACCGCTTTTTCGCCGCCCGAGCCGGTTCCATGCGTTCGTTTGGTAAGCCGCTTCCATCCCGAATCATGTTTTTTCAGCACCCAGAATCGATGCCATTGGCGATAGTCGAGTGCTTCGGCCAAGTGTTCGTGCCACGTCCCCGATTCGCGGGAGACTCTCACGGACTTGATGTGTTCTGAAGATAGCGCCCGACGGCGGTACGTTCGGCCGGCGACCATGTGCCCGTCGTCGCGAGAAGTTTCTCGCACATTTCGACGATGCCGTTAGAAAGCTCTTCATCCGGCTTCCAATCGAACTTCAGCATCATGCCGGTACTCATCGGCCGTTTTTGAATCTCTGCGTTCATCTGCGCGACAAGGGCATGTGCCTCGTGAATCTGTTCGTGAAGTTTGGACGCGACTTCTCCGATTAGGTGTTTCTCAATGATTTCGCGCTCGCGCTCGTCAAGTATCAACTGTCGCTGGCGAACCTCTTCAGCGAGCAGGTCTCGTAGTTCGTAGACGGAACGGTCGCGTCCCTGATAGGGGACCATGACGCGGTAAAGGCCGTCGACTGTCGAGAGCGTGGACGTGAACGCTTGCTGGCTCAGCGCCGTGTTAAGGTCCTGGAATGTCGTGGTCACGGCCTGCTGCACTCGGTCCCATGCCGCGTCCTCAATACTGACCTGCGAAAATAATGACTCCGTCTGGCGAGCCACCTCAACGGTTCGAGATACAGACCAACCCAACGGAGCCACATCGTGTGATTCCCCGGTCGCAGTTACCAGCAAGCCAAGCTCGCATAATCGTTGGAATGCGGCGCACGATTCCTGTCTGAGTTGGGTCTCCTTGCCGATTATGTCGCGGCGCGATGTAATGCGTTCCTCGATGCCGGCCAGGACCTTAGCGGCGTCCGTTTGATCCTGTCGTGTTTGTTTGATGCTCGCTTGAAGCAAGCGTCGCGATTCTTTGGCGTCGGCGAGCTGCCGCTGGATTTCGGCTGCTTCAGCGCCAACCGTTTCCCGCAGTGTGTTCAGCCGTTGGTCTTCCTTGGCGTGTCGAATCCGTTTATTGTGCAGATCATCGCGCCTGAGGCTCGCGTCATTTTCGGCTTCGTTGGCCGCCGCGACTGCTGTCTCGTTCTGGGTTCTGAGCGACTCAAAATGATCGATGGATGGCCAAAGTTCCGCCAATAGCCGCCGATAGATTCCAATTCTCTGAACAAGCTCGTCCAGCCGGTCCACCCAGCCGGTCAGGCCCAAATCTTGCGCATCACGATCACGATTCTCGCGAATACTACTCATTTTTGCCTGAGAGTCTGCAACAATTCGCTCGGCTTCTGTCAAGGCCTTGCGCTGCTCGATCATTTTCTGCATTGCAATAGCTGCCGAATTGGCCGCGGCGCGAATCTCGGAATCATTGGGGACTGCCTCGACCTGCTTGGCAATGGCGGCGAATCTATCCTCGATGTACTGGCGGCGCACTTCGAGCTCTGTCGCCCGTTCCTCAATTCCCTGAAGAACGACCTGAACGGCCGCAAGACTGCGAGTCCGGTGCTCCTCGCGAGCATCATGCCCGATATACTGTGCCGATTCTCTGTGGCAAGACCCATGCAGCAGGCCGTGCCGCCACCGACCGTCGGCAGAAAACCAGGTGTGCGAATTCTGTTCATCGTACCCGATTTTTCTTAAAAGCCTCTCAATCACGGCATCGGAAACATCGCGGCTTGGTTCGGCCCGGCGCTTGTCAGGCATCAGCGCTTCTAGCAGGCTCCGATCTGCACCGACATCCGGCCAGTCTCCGGCACTAAGCAATACATCCGAGAAGTCTGCCGTAAGGACCGAGCCTTCGGGCAATACCCAGGCATTGAGAAAGCCCGCTGCTTCAAGCGCCGCCTCAATGTTGGCGCGCTCAGCGGATGGACGCGACTGCGTGAAATCCACGAGAGACCAAAAAGGG
The DNA here is from genome assembly GCA_963707295.1 of uncultured Planctomycetia bacterium. Lineage (GTDB taxonomy): Bacteria > Planctomycetota > Planctomycetia > Pirellulales > Thermoguttaceae > JANXQG01. The sequence continues at coordinate 15,832 of CAVPPL010000011.1, read as the reverse complement.
GCTCCAGGTCTGGCGGCGCGAGCGGACTCATCGGCGTGAAACGGATTCGGGGGTGGCTCGTGAAATCCCTGCTTCATCTTCTCCGCAAGTTTCTCCGCATCGGCTTGTTCTACTTCTAACGCATCGGCTTGATGCTGAAGCCGGGCACGTTTCTCCATTTGGGTTTGCCGAGCATTGATTTCCGCATTCCGCAGAACTATTGAAATTGGGCTGGCTTCACCTACTCGCTGGCTCCAATCGTCAAGATCAGCCGAGATTTCGTCGTCGGAGGGAAGCGTCAACTCATCGGAATCACGGCACCACATCCGATAGGATTCAAGAAGGTCATCTACGGCACCGCGACGTTTCTGTTCAGCTAGGCGTTGGTCTTCGATCGTCTGGTCCACGCGGCGTTGGGCATCGCCTTGATTAACAATAGCCTGCGCAAGTTGCGCTTCAGAGTCTGTCAGCGCAGCATTGCTTTTCTTCAGTTTCTCACATGCTCGGACTCGCCTCTCGCTGGCCTCTTCGACTTGCCGACGAAGCAGTCTCGGATCAATACCGGAATCGATTTCAACGGCTTCGACTTGCAGCCGAAGACCAGAAAACGCGTCGTCATGCTGTGATTTCCAATCACAGTCCGCCGCCACAACGGCGGATTGGTGCAGTATTTCGGATGTATCCTTCAGTTGCGACTTTGCTCGGAGAAGAGCCTCGCTTCGCGTGGCTTGTCGTTGCTCACAACGTATCGACGAAGTGGAAAAGTCACGTTGTGCCGATTGAAGATCGTCGAGAGCCTGCTGCACATATTTGGCGGCTTCACTTATTGCGTCGGCGCTCCGCATTTTGGGATCGGCGTGCAGTGCTTCGATCTGCGCCACATGTTCTTCGTCTTTAATCTCAAGAGCGGCCAACTGCTCTTTAGTCTTTTCCAGTTGCTGGACCGCTTCTACGCTGGCTTGCTCAGCTTCCCGTAGCGCCCTGCTGGCATATTCGTATCGACTGTGGGATTGGCGGACTTCCATCGCCCGGCGACGGGAGGCGGTTTGGGAATAGCGTTGGTAAGTCTTCAGAAAGTTGTTCACACCATCGCGCGTCGAACGAAAACGATCCAACTCCGTTCGATCGGTCTCCAAGCCGCGGAACGACTCGGCCACATCGGAGATTATCTGTTCCGATGGAGGAGGCAAGGCTTCCGCGAGAACGCGGGCAAGCGTCTTTTCGTCAAGATGACGGGACAGTTGCGGCTTTCGAAGTTGAATCAACAGGTCCACCATAGCTTCGTAACGCCGTCTGCCGAGACCGAACAATCTTTCATCAACCGCATGGCGATAGTCCTTCGCCGTGGCGTAGACAGTCCCTCGGCCACCGAGTGCCTCCGTAAGTCCCGACTTGCTCAGGGGATGGCCTGTCGGGGACTTAAGAAACAACTCCTCTCCGATTCGCTGATCCGTTATGAAAAACCATGGATCGCGCATTCCGCTTCCTCTAGTAGCGCTCAAGCCGCAACCAAGCGTGACAAACTGCGGGACGTCTCCCCGGGCGATAAGATGCCCGTTCTCGCCATTGCTCGAAGCGCGAGGATAGTTATCGTGTTCCGCTCCTTCGCCTTCCGGCCGAACGAGGCGGCCAAACTCAATCCACGTGTAACCGAGCCGCTCGCCATGACGGCCCATCAAAAGATTCCACTCCATTTTCTTGGCTGGATCAGCGTCGGGTTCGACGCGGCTAGAAGCCAAATGGCCGTCCAATAGGAACGGAAGCTGCAGGGCCATCACTCGACTTTTGCCGGTGCCGTTGTTACCGCGAAGGAGCAAATGCCCTTTTTCGTAACGGAACTCTTCGTGGTCGAACAGATAGAGATTGAGCAGGCCGCCGCGAATCGGCTGCCATCGGTCACGAGTCGCTGCCGGCAAGGAAGTCGGCTCGTGGTTCTCATATTTACCTGAAAGCAGTCGGGTCATCTTACCAATTACCAGAGAGATTTCTGGGCATGATCCTGGGCGTTGTCGATCGGCTCGTCTATTGCATCCTGGACATTGCCGATTCGGTAACGAGCGATTGCCGGCCGCGGAGTTACGACACCCCCCTCGCTCGATATCAGCCGCAGCCCTTCTAGTTTTCCAACGGCATCTGCAACAAGGCACTCCTCCGCACCCGGTTCTTGGACTGCTTTTCTCCAGTGGGAGGAATGTTCGCGAATCAGCGTCGCGGCATGTTCATGCAGTTCCCCCATCCCGACGCGACCCGCTTGGCCTTCTCGGATCCGCTGAGCCAGAAATTCAGCAATTAGTAGGGTGAAATGCCCTTCAGTCCCGTCCTTCGGCATTTCCAAGTCGGTAACATCACCCCGCTCGTCGAGCATCGCGATGCCTTCCAGCCTGACTTCAGCAATCAAGCCCGTTGCCTCTTCAACGCGGTGCAGCAACCGGGCTCGCTGTTTGTTGAGATAATCCCGTTCGGACGGGTCGAGGTCATCGAAGTAGATGACAGGATCGTCAATTAGGCGACGCGTGATTCTGAATCGAAGTTCACGATTCCGAGCCTCGTCGGTGTCCGGCCGCTGTTCGTCGATCAACATCTGCATGCGGGTGGGCAACGGAAGTGAAGGATCGACCGCGGAAGGCCCTCGCCGCAAATTGAGCATTATGGCCAGTGTTGGTCGATTCACATTATAAAGAACATCGCTGGTGTTCTGCACGAATAGCTGCTCATCGCCGTTGACCCGTTCAAGAACCCGCATTTCGAGTAGGTATCGAACCACTTGCACCAGGTCGGTTCGCTGTTCCCGGCTGTCCAGGTTGAACGTAATTCCCGCTTTGGCAATAGCGCCATCGGCGGAGATAAGTGCGATGATCTCCTGGGCGAGGTTGCCCAGCGTCGTTTGGCGATCCCCTCTTTCGAGAGTCGCCAAAGCTAGGCACAACAGCACATATTTTCGCCGATTGAAGGTTGATCCCGATTTGGGTTCGACGGCCGCCCGCGTGCCGTCCATGACATCAGGCGGGGACTTCTGTAGACGAGCGACATCGCTGTCTAGATAGAGCCTCCAACCGCAGTTATCGGTCAGCCACTGGCGAAGCCAATCGGCATGACGGCGAACCAGAGCAAATTGATCGGCCGTGGGTCCGCGTGCGCTTAGCATCGGATGAGCCAGTAATGAACGAAGGGCCGCTTGCCGCTGCGATGTGCTAAGAGCGTCCAAACGCTCTTCAATCGAACGGTCGGTACGGTTTCCAGCCGACCTGCGATGCTCAGCCATTTCCCTGCCCCGCCGTCTCGTAGATTTCCTCGCTGGCCACGTCGTCACAGTTAACGCTGCCGTTGCAAAGGGGCAATGGATCGGCGTTCGTCAGGTCGATGACGTAGATGTAATGGTCGCGACCGTGAAAGTCACCGTCCGAAGTCACAATCGTCGTATATTCATTTTGCTCGGTTGGTTTCAGAGTAATCTGTAGCGAGCCGTCGCAAGAGGTCGTGACGACTTCGGCGTCAATATCCTTTTGCTCCGCGAGAGCCTTCCCAAGCAGATCCAGAAACAATTGAAACTCGCATCGGTTTAGTTGACCCAACTCCGAGAGCCTCATCACGCGGCCAGCGACGAACCTCCGTCGTGCGAACTCGACCTGTTCTGCTTCTTGTTTCGCCAGTGCAGCTAACAAGTTCTTAGCTTCGGTTCGGTCAATGACGTTCGCGGGACGGCCGCGTCGATGTTGCTGGCCGATCCTGCGCAGGCGTGGGGAAATCATGATTGGTGGCGCTTCGAGCCAGCTTGTCGTAGCCGGAATTGGCTGCTGATCGCACACATCCATAGTGCTATCATCGATTCGCAAATGCCGGGCAGGATTCAATGCAAAAGCCGTTCGCCATAGCCGATGAGCGTCTGCCTCGCAATCCGTCAGCGCGAACCAGCGGGCCAGCAGTTTCAGGTCTGTGGGTCGATCGCTACTGGCCGCCCTACGATCATGAAGCCCTGAAATCGCGATCAGCAGTGAAGGGATCGCGGATCGTGCGCAACTACGCAACATGTCGGCCTGCGATGGTGAGTCAACGCCGCTAATGAACCATTTTTTCAGACCGGCCCAACGTAGCATCCATTCCCGTTCAGCCTTCGCAACCTCATCCTCGCCGAAGCCCATAGCGTCGACTAGATCGTGTTCGGCGGCCACCCGAAGAATGGGGTGTATCCCAACCTGTTCGAGTTTGCGAATGATGTCGGCAATCTCGTCTGCGGCTATCACCAGCTCACCGATGAAGCGTTCCAGGTACTCGATCAACTTTTCCTTGTACACAATAAAGACATCCAGTTCATAGCCGTGCAAATCGATTGCCCGCTGGATGCTGCCAATGAAGACCTGTGCTTTCGTTGTCAGTTGATTGAAGTAGCTCTTGAGGTTTGAAAGCGTAAAATGAATCTTGCTTGCATCGAGTTCGGGGCCACGAGTATATGCCAACAGCGCCTGCAATTGTTCGCGAATCACGACCAATGCGGCCGTCTGCAATTCTCCGGGTTTAAGAATATTTTCTTGGTAAGCTCGGACGGCCCTTTCCGCGGCTTCACCCTCGCGGGTAAGCTGATACAAGTATCGAGGGCGATAAAACTCCTCGACCGTTCGGACATCGCTCGTATCCTGCGTTCGTCGCAAGTTTCCCCAATCGCAAAGCTGAGTTAGGGCACCCTCGACCTCGGCCGCTGAATCGTCTTGGAACTCCCCAAACTGCTGTAGTCCGACCGAGACGTTGTCTGGCCGGAGATGAATCTCGAAGTGTGCCTTGGCCTCCAGGAATAATGCCATCGTCGCCCGGTATAGAGGCGCCTTTTCGGCATTTAAGTGAGCGAAGATCTTAAGGCGGCAATAGTCGAAGGGCATGAGGCAACACCGTTATTCTGGGGCTGTCAGACCGTCGATGGCGAACCTAGAGCGATTTGCGTGTCCGTAATCCATGATTCTAGCTGGGGCCACACCCCGCCGCAAGTACGGGAGCAATCGGGACCTTTCGACCGGGACGAATGAAAGGCTGATAAATTGCCATCACTAGGGGTTTCACCGTGAAATCCTTCCTAAGCGCAGCTTAGGAGAGATGTCTGCTTTAATTGCGGCTGGGTGGAACCTTCAGTTGGCAGCGTGCTGACTTGGGGATTTCGCCGAGGGCGGAGCCAGTTGCGGAAGCGACAGTACTGCATTTTCACACGGTGCGCAAGCTGTCTTTGAGAAAGGATGCCGGGGGATTCCGTCTGCGGCCCATTGCGCAAACGAAGATGTGTTTTGTACTTGATGTTTGGTCCAAGCCCGAGTATGACGCCAATGCCCGCGTGGCGAAATTGGTAGACGCACAGGACTTAAAATCCTGAGTTGAGAAATCGACATGCCGGTTCAACCCCGGCCGTGGGCACCATCTAATGCCTCTTGATGAGTGAAGCGAAATCAGCAACCACCGGCAGGCTCGGTTTGCGATGATGAACGGATCGTTTTTGGCAAGGCGTCGTCGCTTCGGGCTATGGATGAACTCGGGTGAAAATCACTGCACAGCGGAGTCGTTGGGCAGGTCGAGTTCTTCGGGTGGGACAAGAATAGCCTTTCCGTCCCGCCACTCGACCATCGGCAGCCCAAGTCGCTGATGCAGGGCAATCGCCTTGTTGGCGGCATTTTGCATCGCCCGTTCGATGGCCTGCTTGTGCAATTCGGCTTCGGTCGGGTAGCCGTTATCGGGAGTTGCTGTCATTTCGGTTCCTCGCTGCTCATGATGATTTGCCACACGGTGTCATCATAGACGTTGGCGGGTCCGCCCCGCACGCCCGAAGCGATAAGATTGGGACGGCGCCTATGGGTATTATCTATCAAATCCCACGAATCGGCCAGCGGAAAGTAGCGCGTGCGTAGATTTCGCAGGCCGGCGGCGTAGCGGCGGCGAATCGTTGTTTCGGGGACGTTGTGGCCGCCGACACGGACGCGGTCGGCAACGCGGGCGACGGCCATGTCGGCACTGGGCAGCCACAGGAAGAGCAAGTGGAAGTAATAGCCGCTGGCCTGAAGTTGCTTGAGCCTCGGCACGAATGAGCGACTACTAAGCGTTGTTTCGAAGGCAAAGCTAGCACGCTGTGCTGCCAACTCGTCAAGGCGGTGCAGCATAACGCGTCCGGCTTCGATAGCCACATCATCGGGAGCAAAGCCCGACAGGCCCTGGGCAATCGTGTCCGCGTTGACATACTCTCTGACCCGCAAGGTTCCGATTAAGAGGTCGGCGGCAGACGTGGACTTGCCGACTCCATTGGGGCCGGCAAGCACGACGACTTTGGGCGGTTGATCGGACATTGAAACCCCAGCGGTTTTCCGCACCATAGCCATTACTCACCGTCGGTGTCAATGCTGGCAGGCTTCGGGTAGTCATCGCTTGCTGGTGGAGTTTCGCTAAGAGATGCAACGAATACGTTGGGGCCTCCGTGCCGTTCAAGCTCCGTTTCCGGAAGCACGACGTTCGATAGGATCGTGCTTATCTCTGGCCCAAAGCTCCAGAACATGCAACTGGTCACCGAGTTGGATGTAAGTGAAGGCAAGTTCGGGATACCACTTGAAGCGGCCGGTATAGACGCGAAGCTTCTTGGGCGTCCGATGTTGCTTGCGTGCTGGCGATGGGTGAACCAGTGGCAACCCGACGAAGATGTCGTTGATTGCCTGGATGCCGTCCATCGGACTGAAGCCGTAGTCCAACTCGTCCACGAGCTCCCGGTGCATGTAGACTTTGAAAGGCGTTGTTGAAGTCATAAGAACTCCTTGTCTTTGAATTACCGGTCCACGACCATCGCGAACCTGATGGGATGTGGCCAAAGCCGCGAACAGCCGGAGCGAAGCGTCCGCGTCAAGCGAAAGACGGAGGCTCCGCCGTAGGTGGAAACCGTTCTTAAATTGCGGGCATGTCAAATCCTTTCTTTTCTATCACCCAACTGTTTTGCATTTCTTGCCGGCTTCATTGTTCTTACCGGAGTTGAGATAAGGTTTCCTCGCTCCATGATTGCGATTAGAGTGTTCCAGCTCCCCATGTACAGGCGCAGTTCTCCGTGGGATACGGGGCTGCAATGGACGCTGCGGGATGGCTGGCGCTCTGTCCCGGCAAGGGACGCATCCGTCAGGTGACGGATCTCGGTTGTTCTATTATTTCAATGCATATAACCTGCTTTCCTCTCGTTCAGCCTGTCGGGTTATTCTTGCCGGTTCCATGGTTCTCACCGGAGTCAAGGCATTGCGCTCGCTCCATGATTGCGTTAGGTGCTCCGGCTCCCCATGTCTTGGCGCAGTCTTCGGTTGAAGCTGCATCGGTTTCCGCGGGATCGCCGGCGCTTTCGTCCCGGCAAGGGACGCATCCGTCAGGCGACGGATTCTGTGATGTTCCTTTTCGCTGGGTTAGGCCGTAACAGCTTCCGTCTCGGCCAGGCGAAACGCTTCCCCGGTAAGCCACATCTGATGCATGATGACCGCCAGCTTGCGGGCTACAGCGACTTTTGCCTTGCTCATGCAACTCCGCTTGGCGATTCGTAGCCCCCACGATTTGAGTGCCGACCACGACTTCGTGTTCGTCAACAACGAACTGGCGGCTTCGTACAAATAGCTGCGTACCAACTTATCGCCTCGTCCGGAAATGCGGCCGGCGATGTCACGCTCGCCGGATTGATCCCGCCGATTGGTCAGGCCGAAATACGCCCCGACACATCGTGACTTGCGGAATCGCTTCGGATCGTCAACAGCAGATGTGAAGGCGACTGCCGTGATAGACCCGACGCCTGGGATCGTCATCAGGTTTCGGCACACCGTATTGTTCTCGGCATATTCCTGGAAAAGTTTGTCAAGTTCTTGAACCTCACGCTCGACAGTCTCCAGCACTCGGACGAGTGGAGCAACCATCTTCGCCAGGACAGAGCAATCTTTGGTGATTCCCGCGACCTTGGCCTTGAAGCCCTTCTCCACGCTATGCGATACGACGAACCCATGCGTCTTGAGGGCTCCGCGAATCTGGTTCTTGAGGTCGGTGCGCATCCCGACGAGCTGAGCCCGTTCGCCTAACAATGTGCGGACCTGATGGCTTTTCATGCTCTTGACCTTGACCTCTTTGAAAAAGTTGGTGCGGACCAATTGTGCAATGCCACGTGCATCATGCTTGTCGGTTTTGTTGAGTTGCTCATTGAGCGTCTTGTGGGCGTGGCGGGCTTCAATGCAGACCACTGGCAATCCCATGGTGGTAAGTTCATGCCAGAGGTGCGGGCTGAGAGCGCCAGATTCCATGCCGATGAGTTGCGTATCCGGGGCCTTGGCGCGGATCGTCTCGGCAATGGCCTCGGGCTTGGTAGGACATTTTCCTTCCCATAGCCGCTTGCCTTTGCTATCCACTACGCACAAGTGGGTCATTAACTGCGAAATGTCGAGTCCGACATAAAGTTCCATATACGATCTCCATTGTTTAGGGTTATATTGCGGCAGTGCCCCACCGCGACTAACACTTACGCCGAGTTAGGCACGCCCGCAATTACACAATGTCTTGGCAGCTTGACGCGGCCGGCGGCGGCTTTAGCATCCCATCAGCGTTGGTTCGCATGGGCGGGCCGGGTTCATCGAAGGCACGGAGTCGGCTTGACGATCGGCTAAGCGGGTTTCTCAAAGACCATGCACAAGTCGTGTAGGCCGGGGATGAAGGACGAGCGGTAGACCTTGTGGCTGCTTGACGCTCCGTGGCTGAATCGGACGATGTCGGTGCAAGACTGCTTCAGGCCGCACTCGAAGGCAATCCGCTTGGTGAATAATGTGGTCGAGTTGGTTATGTGGCGTTCCGTTGAGATGCCCACTGATTCGACGGCGCTACGCAGGTGTAACGCCACATAATCTATGTTGCGTCCAGCATTGGCCGTCGCCCGCTCACACGTCAAGCGAAAGGCCGAAGGCTTCCGCTTGCGGAAAGCGGCCTTGGCAGCTTTACCGGCCCGGCGGCGTCTGTAGTGTCGCGGGAGTAAAGGCCACGGTGGGGGCGGATTCAACGTAAGCGTTCGATTATACACGCCTAGCGGGTTGGAGGCATGCGTTTAAAGTCTAGACGACGATAGTTTTTAATTAGTCCTTTTTGCACTGAATATTTTGGCTGCCCCCGCGCCCACTAGTGCAGAAATGACAGCAAAAACCATGACAATAGGCATCGTTACTATAATGAGTGGAATGGTCATCCCAGCTTCTGGAATCGCACCACCAGGACCAATCTTCCAAGAAATAGCCCATCCAAGCGTTGCATCAACAATCCCTACTAATATGGCAGCCTTTATGCAAGACATGAACGTTCCATTTTGAAAGGCAAAATAGCCAATTACGGCATAAATAAGGAATAAGCCAACAGACGCACAATAATATGGGAACGCAAATTTAAGTAAAGCAAATACCACTACTGTACGAAACAATAAAACCACAGCAATGCCAGCGCCAACAAGTTTCCAAAAACTATTCATATAACCCTATTATCTGAACGACGTCTTATCGATAGCAGGCTAGGTATGTGTTGGCAATGGAATCAGTGGTTCGTGTTCGATATCCTTGACGACGTGCAGCGATTGGAAGATGCAGATAAAAGGAGTAACGGCGATGATCGACAGAGTCACTCCTTACTGCAGCAAAAACCAAGGAGTTCCTAAAGTGCCTGCAGAAACGCCATAAGCCCTTTATCCTTACGCCAAGTCGCTTTCGGAGCGGTATTTCCGACGTCGCAAGTGGCCAGTGCTTTTGCCTTCATCTCCAAGTCTGCTTCCGCATAGATGTTCGTTGTCGTAAGCGACACGTGGCCGAGCCAGGCCCGAATAGTGTTAATATCTACGCCCGCGCGCAACAGGTGCGTCGCCGTCGTATGCCGGATCGTGTGGGGGCTGACCTGCTTGCCTTGCAATGATGACACCTGCGCCATCGCCCGAGCCGCGTTGCGTTCTACCAGCGCATGCACCCCGAACCGTGTCAGCGACTCGCTACGCCGATTCAGGAACACGTGTTCGCTATTGGAGCGGCCGTGTACCAAAGGAACCAATTCTGCGACCGTTCGATTCCACAGCGGACAGCGACGCTCCTTATTGCCCTTGCCCCGGATCAAAACCCACGCCGAATCTCGTGTGGGAGCCAACGGTAGGTGGAGGTCGGCAATCAACGCCTGTGCCGCTTCATCGGCCCGGGCACCGGTATTGTAGAGAAAGAGTAGCACCGCATAGTCTCGTCGGCCTTGAGCCGTATCGCGGTCAGGTGTTTCTAACAGCGCGTCCATCTCTGACTTCTCCAGATAGCCAATCGACTGTTGCGGTGCCTTTTTGAACGGGATGGATTGAATCTCACCGCACCACGAGACATGCTCAGGGCTTTGCAGACCGATAAAGCGTGCCAGCGAGCGGAGCGCGGCCACGCGCTGATTCCTCGTAGCCACGCTACAACCTCGCGTTTCTTCCAGCTCACGCAAGAACAGCCGTACCTGTTCAGCCGACAGGTCGAGCACGGTTAACCGATCTACACCCTTGCGGGTTGACCGGGCCACGAATGGCAACAGCAGACGTAGCGTGTCGCGATAACTCTGCTGCGTGTTCCGGGCCAGGTTTCGTTCACCGACCAAGTGCTCCATGAGAAAACGGCGGACCCAGCCGCCGAGCAACGTCGTATCATTCATAGCATTCCTCCTGTTAGTGCATAACTTTCGAAACGGCCGCCGGCCTGCTCCAATAATTCTGGGATCATACTGAGATACACTTGCGTGTGGCACAGCCTCCGATGTCCCAGGTAGACCGAAAGATGAGGCAATAGGTTTTGTACGTTCGCCCCTTGCCGATACCACTCCAACAAGCGATGCACGGCAAAGCTGTGCCGAAGGTCGTGCATGCGCGGTTGGTAACGTGCGCCGTCCTGTCGCCGTATACCGGCTTGGGCACGCGCCTTTCGAAAAGCCACGTCGAGACCCGCCCGGCTCAATCGCTTCCCGTCCGGGCCGGTGAAGAAATAACTGGGCGAATCCCCCAAGGGATGGTTGGTTTCGCGCCAGGCCGCGTACTCTTTCAGGACCTGACCGAGTTGTGGCGCCAAAGGTACTAGCCGGGATTTGCCGAATTTGCTCTCGCGTATAGTCGCAACAGATGAGGCCAAATCGACATCCACACAAGCTAGGTTTCGGGCCTCGCTGACGCGCAGGCCGGCCCCGTAGAGCAACAACAGGATGGCCCGTAGCGTCAACGGCTCGACTCTCCGAATGGGATGGCGGATTGCTTGGGTGGCTGCCAGCAGCCGGTGCAGCTCCTCACGCGAATAGATGTACGCGACAAAGGCAGGCGGGCTTTAGGCTTGGTTGTAGGTAGCGGAGATATAGCGACATAGCCCCGTGTGATGGCGTAGCGATAGAAGCCGTGCAGGGCGTTGTACCGAACGTGCCAGGCGCTGGTTAGCGGGCCGGGTCCCTGCAGGAAGGCATTAACCTGCGCGGTTGAAACGTCTGAGACCATCGCTGAAGTACCAATTGCGCGACTGAAGGCCCGCAGGATGCCCGCGTTCGTGGCGCCACGATGCCCCAATGTTGTGCGAAAGGCGATGAACTGTTCGATCAGATGCTGTAGTTTCATATGAGATCTCCAAGATTAAAATCAGCAACTTGCCTTAGCGCCGGGAGGTTTACCTTCGCGTAGAGGCGCGTTGTATCAGGATCGCAATGTCCTAGCTGATCACCAATCTGTTTCAGGGTGAAGCCTTGCTCCAGCAGGTGCGTGGCACAGGCGTGTCGCAAGGTATGTGGCCCGTAGTGATGGAGTGATAGACCCAGAGCGCGTAACCGTCGGCTAACAATCGGCCACAACGAACCGCTGGTCAGTGGCGGAAATGGGGCACTAAGCCGGAGGAAGACTTCACGGTGAGGTGACTGCGGCCTAACTTCCTTGAGGTAACGAAGAATGGCATTGCCAACGGGCCGGGACAGGGGGAAGGTACGTGGTCGTGACGACTTGAGCCGAGGGAAGTGGATCAATTCCCGCTGCCAGTCAAGGTCTTCCAGATGCAGGCGGACGACTGACCCCGCGCGGCAACCGTAAATGGCCAGCAGCAATAGAATAGCTCGATCACGAATGGCGGATGGCTCATCTCCTGCGGTGGTGGCCAGTAGCCGTTGCACGTCGTCCCAAGAGGGGCCAGACGGGAGCTTATCATGCGAAAAAATCCGAGGGGACTGAATTGTGTCGGCCAAGCCGGATTGACACCAATGCTGGCTTTGAGCATAGCGAAAAAATGCTCGCAAGGCTTGAGCGTATATGCTCACGGAGGTGCGGGCATGCTTGCTTTTGTGGAGTTTCTCAAGCAACGCGGTATCCACGTGCGTTGGGGTGATCTCGTCGAGGCGACGGGACGCGCAAAGGCTGCCAAGGAATTGTTGAACGGTGTGAGAATAAAGATCAACAGTTTTCTCTGACCAGCCTCGTTCGCGGCGCATGTAGTCGACGAAGGCGGTGACTCTGTCAGCATAGGGCCGTGGTGTTTCCACCGGAGGCTGCCAACGTTCCATGAACTTCAGCCAATCGGTGGCATAGATAATAAATCGTTTGCGGGTTTCGCGTCCTCCTGCGGTCTGCGTGCGTTTGCTCGATCGGTTGGCCCAGCGGTCGGCCATGGCTTCAATCTCAGCGGTGGTGATCAGGTCATCTGGCCGCTCACCGAGACGCAAGTACTTGGTGACGGCAAGGAGGTACCCAGCTCCGGTACGCTGTACTCCGGGGGACATACCAAGTTCAGCGCGGTACTCAAGGTAGCGTTGCCGTTGTTCCGCTAGAGGACTCTGACGATGCCGGGTCAAGGCGTAAGGGGCTTTTAAGATTTGCTCGAACATGGTCACGCCTCCGTATGGATGGATAAATAGTAAGTGGGATTCTGAAGAGTAGTGCTATTATGTGGTGCTGAAAATGAGTTTTTGGCTGAAAGACGAGATATAAGAGCCGGAGGCCACATAACTAAATGCACAACATTAGGCATGTTATGTGGATAACCACATAACGTGTAGAAGGTGAGCGGGACGTATCCGGCCTCGCGGTCGTGATAGTCGCCCATGAGGATGGCCAGCTTGCCGCCGGGTTTCAGGGCCGGCGTGCAGTTGCGGATGAACTGGCCGTAGCGGCGCAGGAAATGCTCGAGCGTCGGGCTGCGCGACAGGTCGCGGGGATCGTCGGCATAGAGCTTCATGCCGCCAGTAGGGCGGGTGTGCCCAGATGAAATCGAACGTCTCGGCGTCGGGAAATCCTTGCGGGTCGCAGGCGTCGAATGCCCTGGTGGATGTCCCAGGCCATGCAGGGGATGCCGAGTTCCTCGGCAAACGTCGCGGCAGGTGCCGCTGCCGGCTCATCGGGTCGAAGACCAGGCCGGGCTGTGAAGAAGACGAGCAGGTCCTTGATCAGGTTGCCGCCGCAGTTGCCGGGCCAGCTGCGGTCGCCGTATTCGCCGGCCCGGTGGAAATGGTAGAGGCTGGTCAGGTGCGGCACCGGGCTGCCGTTGCGCGGGGCCAGCGGCAGCCTGGCGTAGACGGGTCGGTCAGGCTCCTCGTGTCGAGGCGCGACCCGTTTCAGGCGGCTGGCGTAGAAAGGATCGATGGTCGCGATATTCTGCATGTTGTTCTCCTATGGTTGGTTGTTGGGAATAAGGACTTCGATGGTCACGCCCTCGGGCACGGGAACTGTGCTGACGAGGTAGCCGATGCGATTGACGAAATGAAAACCGCTGATAACAGCCTGGTCGTCGCCATCGGTATCGACGAGCGTCCAGATCGTGCGAGGGTTTTGCTGGCTGACAAAACGATTTCCTCGCCGTAGGTGCCAAAGAGGCATCCTCGGCCGTCGTCGAATGCCCAGCTTGCGTGCGGGTCGAGGTGATTCGTGACAAGCGGGAATTGCTCGTCGAATTCGTCCTCGGTCAGTTCGATATGCGTATCAGCCATTGCGTAGTCTCCTCTCGTCGGTTTGTTCGCCATTGATTTCGTTGATGTAATGCCGGCAGGCGCTCGCCAGCAGGAAATGGAAGTTATCGCCGTTGTGGTCGCACCAGTGCATGGCGTCGCACAGGACGTCGATTAGGTTGGTGGCTAGGTCGTCGGCTGCGTAGGCTTCGATTACCCTTTCGCAGTGACTTGCTCGTTCTTGATTGGTCGTCATGGCTTTACTCTCCTTGATCGGTTGCAGGTTGAAAGAAAACGGTGAGCTCGGCTTCCTCGGCGGGTAACATCCGCTCCGGGAAAATCGCGTCGTGGGATGGCCGCACCTCGGTGCCATCCCAGTCCTCGACCAGGACGTGCAGTTTGTGGTTGGCACGCACTTCCTCGACGACCCCCGCCGCGGATGGACACCACGGCGATGGCCGGCTTGTCAGCCGGTTGCTTGAGAATCCGGGAAGCCGTCGGCGGGTCGGCAAGTGCCTTTCGCAAGTGCGGCTCGTAGTTGTCACCCCGGAATGAGTTGGAACCGAAAGCGATGTCGCCAGCGGCAAGCTTGGCCACGTCGAGGACGGCACAGTGGTACGGTTCGTCGAATAGGACAGCCACTTTGCGGCTACCCTCCGGGCCGCGATCCTCGAACAGGACTACGTGGAAGGGTGCGCCGCAAATACCGTTGCGATGAAAAGCGATGTCGATGATGTCGAGCTTCATAGGCGATTCTCCTTTTAGTTAGTGGTTTCGGGGAACAGGATGTCCGCCATGCATTCGAGCGTCGTCCAGTTGATGCCGTACTCGGCGTCGTGCTTGCGGCCGACTTCTTCGAGCACCTCGGACGCCTGTTCGTCGGTCAGGTCTTGGCGGATGCCCTTCACGTCGTCGATGCACCAGATAGCGGCGACCTTGCCGAACTTGGCGAGCAGGCGGTGAACGAATCCGTTGACGTAAAATGGTTCCGAGTCGGGTTTGGCGTCGCGGAGGAGGTCGAGCAGCTCGTCGGCGTGGTCGCTGATCGTGTTTACGGTGTCAGTCATGGTCGATTTCCTTTCCGGGTTAGCCGTTGCGAAGCTGGAGGCGGAGTTCGCTGAACTCGCGCTCAAGCTCCTCGATGCCGCCGTCGAAGTCGGGATCGACGGAGTCGTACTCGGCCAGAGACGACGTGAGCTGGAGGATGCGGCTGTTCAGATGATGGTCAGTGCGGTACATGGCGTGTTTCCTTTCGGTGATGGGCGGGCACGTAGGCCCGCCCAGCCTTGATTCCATTAGTCTTTCTTCTCCGATACGACGCGGAGCGTGATGCGCCCGTCGAGCGGGATGACCTCAACCTGGATGTTGAAGCCCTTGCCGTCCCGTGCGCCCAGCACTGCCGATTCTCGTCCAGAAGCCTTTCTTGCCTTCGCGGTCGCGGACCTGGTAGGCAACGTGGGTCGGTGCCTTGGATGGCGTGGAAGTCTGGTTGTTGGTGTCATTCATGTTCGTTCTCCTTGTCTTTGATTTACGGGTCGCGCCCATCGCGGCCTGATGGCACGTAAACAAAGCCGCCGAAATCCGGGCGTAGCGCACCTGTCAAGCGAAACACGGAGGCTCCGCCGCAGGTGGAAACCGTGTTGGCAGGTTTACCGGCACGGTGGCGGCTTTAGAGTGCCCATCAGATTGGCCGTGTGGGTCGGCCCGGTAACAAGGCAAGCAAGGGGAACGCGACGGATTACCGGCAACCTGACTGCCAAACAAGCCGGAGAACCGCGTAGAAACGCCTCAAGCGGACCGCCGGGCGAAAGATTATGGACAATAGGCCATGACGGACGGATGACGGCATCAAGGGCTGTCATCCGGTGGTTTCGTCCGCCGGATCATTCGCTCGCCGTATCGGCGATGGAATGGAATCTCCGGGAAAGCCACTGCC
>CAVPPL010000010.1:0-429690 GCA_963707295.1 uncultured Planctomycetia bacterium | reverse complement strand
ACCAGGAAAACCGTCGCCAGCGCCGACGAGCTGCGGAAGCTCCGGGCCGCGGTGTCGGCCGGCTAAGGATCTGTAAAAAAATAACTTGGTGAATTTGATATTGTGCCGATGGGTGGATTCTGCGATGACTTGGGGATGCAAGACGCACAAGTCATTGCCAGGATTCGGCGAAAGTTTCGACGACTTCGAGGGGCGCTCAACGAGCGGTCGCGGCGGTTGTGGGCAGCCAGCGAAGCCCTGGAAATCGGTTGGGGAGGCGTGACGGCCGTGGCGGAAGCAACGCAATGTCGCAGACGCACCGTTCGCGCTGGAATCGCGGAGTTGAAGACCCCGCGACGCGGAAAGGCCGCGCTGCCGCCCGAACGCATCCGCAGACCGGGCGGCGGACGCCGCCGCATTATCGTGAACGATCCGCAGTTGTTGCCGGCACTGGATGCTTGGTGGAACCGACATCGCGGGGCGATCCTGAATCTCCGCTGCGATGGACGATCAAGAGCAGTCGCACGCTGGCCGAGGAATTGGCCCGGCAAGCGCATCCGGTGAGCCACGGCACGGTGGCGACCTTGCTCGACCAAGCGGGCTATAGCTTGCAGGGCAACCGCAAGACGCGAGAAGGCGCCTCGCATCCCGACCGCAACGCCCAGTTCGAGTACCTCAACGCCGAGGTGGCGAGGTTCCTGAAACGCGGCCAGCCGGCGATCTCGGTGGACACGAAAAAGAAGGAATTGGTCGGGGATTTCAAGAATGGCGGCCGGGATTGGCGTCCTCGGGGCAACCGGAAGAAGTCCGCGTGCATGACTTCCAAGACCCGTTCTGGGCAAGGCCATTCCCTACGGCGTCTACGATATTCTCAACAACCAAGGCTGGGTGAGCGTTGGCATCGACCACGACACGGCAGCCTTTGCCGTGAACACCATTCGCCGTTGGTGGAAACGGATGGGCCGCCGCCGATTTCCCCAGGCCCGGGAGTTGTTTGTCACTGCGGACAGCGGCGGCAGCAACAGTGCGCGTTGCCGCTTGTGGAAGGTCGCGTTGCAGGAGTTGGCCGACGACACTCGGCTGAGCATCACCGTCGGCCACCTTCCGCCCGGCACGAGCAAATGGAACAAAATCGAGCACCGCCTGTTCTCGTTCATCACGCAGAACTGGCGCGGCCAACCGCTGGCGAGCTTGCAGACCATTGTGGAATTGATCGGACATACTCGCACCGATGGGGATTGGTCGGTCCACGCCGAATTGGACGAAAACACCTATCCCAAAGGGATCGAAGTCCCCGACGAACAACTCGAACAAGTTCACATCAAACCACACGATTTCCACGGCGACTGGAATTACACCCTCCAGCCACGCTGAGCCAAAATTCGTCAACTTATTGTTTTACAAATCCTAAGGCGTCGAATCTTATTTGGTTTAGCGCGCCGCCCTATTGCGAAAGCTAGATATTAAGGCGTGAACCTGACGTTCTCGATGGAGTAGATTCTTGTACGACTTATCATTGTCAACCGCTGTTCTACGTCGCCAGACAAAATGTTTGGAGGTGGATTGCCGCCCGAACCGGTCCACGGGACCGCCTTTGCAGCGGAACTGACCTGGTCTCTTGCGGAGACAGCCACATGCCCGGTCCTTTACTGTCAAAATCCAAAGTCTAATGTTACGAGGGAACTGATGCGCACTAACGGCATCCAGTTCACAAACCGCGAGTTCTTAGTTGATTTTCTAGTTGCACAGAAGGCGAGCGAAACAAAGCTCGTGCCTTTAGTCGCGTGCGAGTCCGAGATGCAAAACCATGCGACCGGGTACCGGATTTGCCGCGAGTCGGGTTATGTCTGGGATTTCGTGAAACTGCTACATTTCCGCGCCCGTATTTGCTATTTGTTGCGATGATACCGCGCTTCAACAGGTGGTGCTCGGATTTGGAAAGTTCACTGGTGCTGTGTGCGAACGATTATGGGGCGCTTTGGACCGAGTGTTACCTAAGCGTCGTACTTTTGCCGCGAGCAGCAAAGGGCAATAATCGGTCAGGTATACGGCTATTGGAGCGTAAGCCCAACGGGCCCAACGGCAGCCTTGTCTTTCGTAATATAGAAGGTGGCTAATCAGCTAATAGAAAGTCGCTCCCGACGCTGGAGCGGGGATTGCCTGGCCGAGACGGCAAAGGTTCCCCGTCTGGCAGCCGATGTCGCTGTCGGCGTCCCGGAAATCGCTCATCGAATCGAGCATAAAAAGATCAATTATTGTCCTTTTCGCAAATTAGAGGAATACGAGTGGTACCTTTCATGTCCTTTTCATATCTTCACGTCAAGCGCTTCCACGTTCGAACGTCCTTTCTTCTTGGCCCAAAAGATGTTACACTTACGACAGTTCCAGTCAGATGTGATACCGACACGCCCCAGTTCTACGGGAAAAGTTTCTGGCGTGCTTGACAAACCAAAACCTGCTGTTCGGGCTTCTGGTTGTCGGCACGCAACCGTACGGCTACGGTGC
Organism: uncultured Planctomycetia bacterium; assembly: GCA_963707295.1. GTDB lineage: Bacteria > Planctomycetota > Planctomycetia > Pirellulales > Thermoguttaceae > JANXQG01. Next base: position 427,206 of record CAVPPL010000010.1, on the reverse strand, counting down.
GCGTAACAAGATCAAGACCCCCGCGAACAATCAAGGGATTAGTCGTGGCGAATTACTACTACGCCCGCGGCGGACAAAAATTTGGCCCAGTTTCCGCTGCGAAGTTGAAGCACCTAGCACTACAGCGCATCTTGGTTTTTATCTAGGGTGGCATCGGGGTAGCTGAGCGACATCGATGCCGTGCTTTTCGAGTTCGCAATTTCTTGTTTTGGTGTGGCTCTTGCGGGCTTGGGCATTACGCCGTTGCCAATAGGTAAGTCGTCGAGTCGCGTGGTTGAATCGCGCGGATCGCGCCGGCTCAGGCAGCGGCAGCGCATCGATTAAGGCGTTCGTGGCCATGTGGACTTGCGGCAGTGTGATCTCCGGATTTTTCCCCCCTCAGTCGCTCCGTTTGACGGGCCAGGAATAAATGGCTGACTTGCGTGATCAACAAATGGCGTTTCAACGCCGGATAGCACCGCACCTCGAAATGGGACAGTCCCAGTTCGCTTTTTTCGTCTTGCAGACAGCGCCTCCACCGGCCAGCGCCCGAAGGCCACATGCAAGATCGTTGCCAGCGGAACACCGGCCGCCGCATTGCTCATAAAGTATTTGACTTCGTCCGGATGAAGCGCGTTGCGTGCCATGACTCTATAGCGACAATTACTTTTCCGGTCTGACGACAATTAGAATTCCCGGTTGAGGCCAGTTGAGGCTGGTCAGATAGACTGTTGCAAGTCTCCGTAGGAGGGGGACTTGCAATGGTCACGGATGAGCAGGTGAAGCGGTTGTGGCAGGTGTTGTCGTCAGGGAAGACTCTGGTTCAGTCGGCAGACAAGGCGAGCATGGACGAGAAGACGGCGAGGAAGTATAGGCGGCTGGGTCGGCTTCCCAGCGAAGTTGTGCCGGATCGCTCGTGGCGGACACGGGCAGACCTGTTTGCCGAGGTGTGGCCGGAAGTGCATGCGCAACTGCACGAGGCGCCTGGCCTGGAGGCCAAGACGCTGTTTGGAGCGCTGCAGATCAAATACCCGGGGAAGTTCGACGAAACGCAGTTGCGCAGCTTTCAGCGTGGCGTGAAACGTTGGCGAGCGACGGCCGGCCCGGCGAAGGAGGTGTTCTTCAGCCAAGTGCATCATCCGGGACGGTTGTGTGCGTCGGATTTCACCCACATGGAAAGCCTGGCCGTGATCATTGGCGGGCAGTCGTTCGACCATCTGCTTTACCACTTCGTGCTGACGTACTCGAACTGGGAGTCGGTGACGGTCTGTTTTTCCGAGAGTTTCGAGAGCCTCGGCGAAGGACTTCAAGACGCCCTGTGGGAATTGGGCGGCGTGCCCGAACGACACCGCACGGATCGGATGAGCCTGGCGGTCAACAACGGATCGGACATGAAGGAGTTCACCGCGCGGTACAAGGGACTGTTGGGCTACTACGGGATGGAGATGGAGAAGATCCAGCCCCGGGAACCGAACGAGAACGGAGATGTCGAACAATCGCATCGGCGTTTCAAGGAAGCGGTGGAGCAGGCCCTGTTATTGCGTGGCAACCGGGACTTCGAGAGCCGTGAAGCCTATGGACGATTCTTGAAAGAGCTGGTGGCGGTTCGCAATGCGGGCCGTCGCAAGCGGCTGGACGAAGAGTTGCCTGGCCTTCGGCCTCTGCCGGATCGGCGACGGGAGAGCTGCAAGCGAATCCCGGTACGCGTGGATACGGGGAGTTTGGTCCATGTAGACCGAAATGTTTATTCGGTTCCCAGCCGCTTGATTGGCGAGCGGGTCGAGGTGCGATTGTACGTGGAGCATGTCGAGGTCTGGTACGCCCAGAAGGAGATGGAGCGCTTTCCGCGTTTGCGCGGGCGGAACAAACACGCCATCAACTACCGGCACATTATCGACTGGTTGGTGCGAAAACCGGGGGCTTTTGAGAACTACGTTTACCGGGAAGAGCTGTTTCCCACGAGCCGCTTTCGCATGGCCTTCGACGCCTTGCGGGAAGCGCAGCCCGAAGCGCGGTCACAAGGAGTATTTGCAGATTCTCTATCTGGCGGCAGGCCACGGCGAGACGGCCGTGGACGAGGCGTTGCGAACGCTTCTAAACAGCGGCCAGCCCGCGACCCGGGCCGCGGTCGAAACGTTGGTCCAGCGGGCCGAGGAAGTTCCGGCGGTCACCGAAGTGACCGTCGAAGTAGTGGACTTGTCGGATTTCGATGACTTGTTCTTGCACAAGGAGGTGTGGGATGGGTGCGAAGGGGGATTTGAAAGAGAAGTTGGCGGCTTGCTTGCGGGAACTGCACTTGCCGACGTTTCGGGAGTGTTTTGAGGAACTGGCCCGACGGGCATTACAGGAGACGGCCAGCTACGAGCAGTACCTGTTGGAACTGGCCGAGCGGGAATGCCAGGGCCGCTTGGCAAAGCGGACTGAGCGGCTGCTGCGGGATTCCCGTTTGCCGCTGGAGAAGGATCTGGCGAGCTTCGACCTGGCGCGGTTGCCGGCGAAGGTCTCTCGCCAAGTGCGGACGCTCATGGAAGGCTCGTTCGTGGACCGCCGCGAGAACCTGTTGTTGTTCGGCAAGACCGGATCGGGAAAGACGCACCTGTTATCGGCGATCGCCCAGGAATTGGTTCGCAACGGACGGAAGGTGGTCTCATGGTCGTGTGCCCTGCTGGTTCAGGAACTGTTGGCGGCCAAACGGGATCTGAAGCTCAACCGGGTGCTAAAGCAGATGTCGAAGTGCGAGGTGCTCTTGATCGACGACATCGGCTACGTGCAGCAGAGCCGGGAGGAGATGGAGGTGCTGTTCACCTTGTTGGCGGAACGCTACGAGCGCGGCACGGTGATGCTGACCAGCAACCTGCCGTTCTCGAAGTGGGAGACGATCTTCAAGGATCCGATGACGACAGCGGCGGCAATCGACCGCCTGGTGCATCACAGCGTGATCTTGGAGTTGAACATCCCGAGCTACCGGTTGGACGAGGCCAAGCGAACCAAGCCGCCCGACGCGGCCTGAGATTGGCGAGGGCCACCCGCGGCGGCGTGCGGCCCCCCCTTTTGTTTCGCTCCGCTGCGCTGCGCTTCACAAAAGGGGGGGCCGCACGCCTCTGGTTCTCAACCGGGAATTCTAATTGTCGTTCAAGGGGAAGAGTAATTGTCGCCGAAAGCATGACCAACCAGTACGGTCCCACGCTGCGCGGCAGCCAGCAAGGCACGCACTTGACCTCCCAAACCATCGGCCCTTTGTCTGTGTCCTTGATGTAATAGCGTTGCCAAGGTTGGCACATCATCGCCCGCGAGTAGCGACACAAGTTCTCCACCGGTTTAGCCGGCGTGCCCTTGGGGCCGTGCGGGATCGTGCAGCCACATCGCAAAATCTTGGGGATTTCCAGGACAAATCGCAGGCCGCGTTGTTCCAGTCCCTGCACGAAAGCAGGCTTTTGCGAGTACCATTCATCCGCCGTGACCCAGGCAAAGCGCACCTCGTTGGCCGCCGATCGATCCAACTGCTCCAAGGCAATGTTGTACTTCGGCCGATAGACGAGTTCATCGGGGATCTTCGCTTTGCGGCACCGCTCGCGGTCTTCGTCCCAGCACTTCGGCAGATACAAAGAACTGTCGAGCATGGTGCGGAATTTTCCATCGAAGCTGGTGTATGTCAGATGCACGGTCATCACGCAGTTGTCGATCTTGCCGGTGTTGCCGCAATACTGCCGCGACACGCCCGCCGTTTCGCAGCCCTTCTTCGGATGCCCCGACTCATCAATGACTGCGATCGCCTGCGGGTCTGCATGGTCGCGAGCGACAAGTTGCTGGACAAGTGCGGTCATGCGATCTTCGTCCCACGCATCGCTGGCCAGGAACTCTTGCAACGTTCGCGGCTTCACGTTCGCAGCGAGTGCGATCGGTTCGATGCTTTTGCGGGGCAGTTGTCCCAACTGCCCCAGGATGTAGGTTTGCAACTTTCCACGCGGCTCCGAGCGACCGAAACAATCCGTGAACTGGTCCAGAAACCCCGCCAACTCCGTCCCCAAACTCACAATTTGATCTGCGGTCATCCTTGACCTCCTGAAATGTTGTATCGCCCCTCTGTTCAACTGCCCAAAGTCATACCATATACTGATTTTCCGGTAAAGTGCGCTGTAGTACTAGCTGCACCCTGACTGCGGTCTGAGCCTTGTAAATCCCAAAGAGAACAGGCCAATTCAGCATGCGTCAGTTCGCAAGGTTTTTTTGCCGCCGCGATTTCCGCCAAGAAGGCCTTGCCCGCGGCTCACAGATCGAGGCTCGCGGCCCGACCAGCGACTATGGCGGACCGCGCCAAGTACCAGGACCGCGCGGGAACGATTACAATAGCTTTCTTCGCCCCCACACCGCATCCATACATCCAAGGAACCCCGCGATGCTCCTTCGAAATCTGATTCCCGCTTTCCTGTTCTGCCTACCGCTGGTCACCATGAGTCCCCTTGCCGCCGCGCCGCCGGCACTTGTTCCACTGCCGGCCGAGGTCGCCTGGAAGCCGGGCAACTGCCAGCTCGGCAATGTCATCGGGACCGATGGGAAATGCGACGAAGAAGGCAAACTGCTCGCGGAGATGCTTCACACGAGCACAGGCATCGCCTTCGATACGACGCGGATCGATGCGCCATGTGCGTCGGTTTCCACAATCAACCTAAGCGTCGATCCATCGCTTGCTTCGAAGAGCAAGGAAGCCTATCGGCTCAGCGTAACGCCAAGTGGAATCACCATCAAAGGCGGATCGCCGGCCGGCGTGTTGTACGGCATGCAAACCCTGCGGCAATTGCTGCCGGTACAAGTCTTCGCGAAAACCAAGCAGGACGGCGTCGATTGGAAAGCCCCCTGCTGCGAGATCCTCGACCAGCCGCGGTTCGTCTGGCGGGGCTTTATGCTCGATGACTCGCGGCACTTTCTCGGCGCGGATTACGTGAAGCGGCTCATCGATCTGATGGCGATGCACAAGCTCAACCTGCTCCATTGGCATCTCAGCGACGACGACGGCTTTCGCATCGAGATCAAGTCGTATCCCAAGCTGACCGAGGTCGGCGGCTGGCGGGGCACCGAGTGCAAGCTGCCCAACACGCGGCACGACAAAGATCACCCCGAAAAGTTCGCCCGTTACGGCGGCTTCTATACGCAGGAGCAGATTCGCGACATCGTGGCCTACGCCGCCGCGCGGCACGTCGACATCATGCCGGAAATCGACATCCCCGGCCACAGCGGCGCGGCGGCGGCGGCTTATCCTGAGATCCTCTGCGAAGGCAAAACCAAGGGCGTCGTCTGGTGCGTCGGCCGCGAGGAGAACTACAAGATGCTCGACGCGATGGTCGGCGAGTTGGCGGGGCTCTTTCCTTTCGAGTACATCCACATCGGCGGCGACGAGGTCAACAACAAGGCCTGGGCCGGCTGCCCGCGCTGCAAGGCCCTGATGGAGCGCGAAAAGATCCCATCGCTCGGCCGTATCCAAAGCTACTTCACCCAACGCTACAACGAGATCCTCCACAAGCACGGCCGCAAAATGATCGGCTGGAACGAGATTCTCAACGACAAGCTGTCGAAGGACTCGGCCATCATGGCGTGGCAGAGCGACGTGCCAGGCTACAAGGCCGCGACGGGCGGCTGGAACGCCGTCTTTTGCCCAGGGCCGCATTGCTACTTCGACATGAAAGAATCGTCCCACGACACCTGGGGGCATACTTGGGCCGGCATCATTCCCCTTTCGGCCGTCTATTCCTTCGACCCGCTAGCCCGGCCGGGCCTGACCGACGAGCAGAAGACCCGCGTGCTAGGCGTGCAGGCCTGCTTGTGGACCGAGTTCATCACGTCCCACGAGCGAGGCGACTACAAGACCTGGCCGCGGCTTTGTGCCTTGGCCGAACTGGGTTGGACGCCGCAACCACGCCGCAATTTCGCCGAGTTCATGGACCGTCTTGGCCCGGCGCACCTGGAGCGGCTGCGGCTATTGGGTGTGGCCTACCGTGTGCCCGACCCGGCAGTTAAACAATAGGTCCATGATTCATGATTCGAATATGGCCATATTGACGGGATTGTTGCGCGCTGATAATATTACAGTAGCTTTTCAGAGAAGCGGCTTGTCCGAATCGTTGGCGCCTGGGTGTGCCTTGCGACTTGTCTTGGACGAGGTGGCTTATGTCGATCGAGGTCAAGTGCCCCAACGGGCATGTTCTGCGCGTGAAGAGCGAGTTCGCGGGCCGGTCGGGTCTCTGCCCCAACTGCCAAGCGCGCATCGACGTGCCCAAGGCCGCGCCCGTATCGGAAGACGACTTGTTGACGGTGCTCGGTCCCCCGCGTCCGGTACCGCGGCCGGCCGCTTCACCCGGTCCGCCCGCGCCGCATCACCTTGCCGAGACGCAAGTGGCATCGGCCCAGCCGACGCGCGTCGCGCATGCACACCAGCCCAGCGCGCTGGACGACGAGCCGCAACCTCGCAAGGTAAAATCGCCGGGCGATTCCACGCTCTTGCGGCGGAGACGCGTCTGCCCGAAGTGCTGCCAGATCGTACCCTTCGCCCACAACGTATGTCCGTATTGCAACACGTCGCTTTCCGGATGGTCGTTTCCGCTGCCGGAGGAGTCGAGCGGCGTGGAGAAGAGCCGCTCGTTGTGTCATTTTCTCGGTGTGCCGCAAACATGGCAGCGTGATGGTTATTCGCTTCGGCGAGCATCGCATCCTCGACGAGGCCTCGGTCAAGAAGTTCGGCGACGAGCTGTTCCAGGTGGCCGATCGCGGCGATTGCAAGAACGTGCTGCTGAATTTCACCGGCGTCGACGGGCTTTCCAGCGCCATGCTGGGCGTGATGCTCATGCTGCGGAAGAAGATCGACGCGAAGCAGGGCAAGCTCAAGCTCTGCCTCGTCGGCCCGGAAATCATGGAGATCTTCCACGCCACGAAGCTGGGCAAGATCTTCGAGATCCTCGGCACCGAGCAGCAGGCGCTGCACGCGTTCGGATAACCCGCGACGGCGTAGGGTGCGTGGAGCGAGGCCAGTCGAACATGGTACGTTTCGCACGGACGCGAATGGATTCAAACCGTTCTGCAAGCGCGCTACGGCGCCCGCGCAACGCACCATTTGCGATTTCCGTGCTCCACACACCCTACGGTGATTTTGAATCCGCCTTCTTTCCGTCCTTCGGGAGATAACCGTGCAGGTCCACCTTCGTATTGATTCCCACGTAATTCAGATCGACGACGGCGTCCTGGTCCTTCGACTTGCAGATGATGACCGTCTTGTTGTCTTCCAACGAATAATTGCCCGCCTCAAACCCCAGCGCCGTCATCGCGCCGAGATAGTACTTGGCCACCGGATCGATGTCGCGGGGAACGCTGCGAGCGCATCAAGCACATTGCGTCGTCGAACTCCACGTCGGTCGCGTCGGCCGGCGCCGGCAGTTGATGGCCGATCGCGCCAATCATGTACTCGACGGCCGACGCGTTCTCCTTGCCCGGCTTGGGGCTGACGAGCACCCGCAGCGAGTTGCCCTCCTTGCGGTACTGGTCGCGGACGCGGCTGAGCATGACCGGCGGGCTCGTATAGGGCTTGGTGTACGGCTGCCAGCCGTTGGCGACTAAAAGGTTCTTTACGCTCGCGGCGGTCGCGGGGACCTTCATGTCGGTGAAATAGACGCTGGAAATCTTGCTCGCGTAGCCCGCTTCCGCGCCGGGCAGCCGGGGCAGTTTGCCGCTGTCGCACGTGCCGAGGTTGTCGACGGTGAACTGCCGCAGCGCGGCTTTTTCGTTGTCCTTCGAATTGCCGTAAGGAACGATCGACAGGACGATCGACTCGTCGCCCTTGTTCAGCAGGCCCAAAGCCGATTCCTCGGTGACCTGCCCTTTCGCCGGCGCGGCGGAGAGCTTCCAGTTGAGTTTTTCCAGCGCCGCGCGGTAATGATCGAAAATCGCCGCGGCCGAATCGCCGGTCGTGCCTTCCAGCCGGTTGGCCGTGAGGATGGTGAACTTGGTATTCTGAAACTGCCGCAGCGAGCGGAGGTCCACAGCGTTAGGATCGACCGGCTTGGGCGGCGCGGCGCTCGTGGCGGCCGGATTCTCGCCGGAAGAAGCCGGCTCGCCGCTGTTCGCCGCGCGGGCTGCTTCCCGCGGATCTTGGCGCCGAATCGCCGCAGCCGGTAAGTAGCGCCGCGGCGACCAAGGCCGCGAGCGTCCGAAATGATGAAGCAAGTGATTCTCGCACGCACGGACTCCTAAAAGCATTGGAAGCAGCCGCAACGGAACTTAATCCTAGCCGACTTTGAGCGTCGTGGCAAATGTTCGCTGCGATGAAACACTGCGGGTCCGAAGCGCGCGGCCCAAGAGGCCAATTGCGCCGGCCGCGAGCAAGGCCAACGAGCCGGGTTCCGGCACGGCCGTCGATCCGGCGTTTGATGAAACCGCATCGGGCACCACGGCGGCATCCGGCGTGAAGCTCGATAGACCGGAGCCGACCGAGAGATCGCTTCCGCCCTCAATCGCGCTGGCGGAGGCAACGACCAGGGTACCGTCAAGAACCGTCGTGCCGCCGGTGTAAATGTTCGTGCCGGTCAGAATCGCCGTGCCGTCGCCGTCTTTCGTCAACGCGCCGGAGCCGCTGATGGTTGAACTGATCGTGCCGCTTTGGCCGGAATCGATCCAAAGCGTGTGCGTGCCGCTGGCAGCCATCGTCAACGTGGGAATGAAGACCGTCAGGCCGGTTGTGCCCGCGCTGCCGTTGTAGTTGGCGATTGTGCCGTTGTTCCAATTGAAAGTCCGCGCGCCGCTGCTGGAACCAGATTGAATCAAGCTCGCCGAAAGCGTGCCGCCGTTGAGGTTGAACGCGGCGCTCGCGTTATTGGGTCCGCGTTTGTCGGCGAGGGTCAGAGTCTGCGACTTCACCAAGCCCCCGCTCAAGCCGAAACTTCCGGAAACAATCGCGCCTCCGCCCGTTCCGGAAGTCGCGGCAAGGATGATCGTCTGGGCATCAAGGGTGCCGCCGGCCATGTTGAAAACGCCGGTGACGGGCATGCTGTTCTTGCCGCTGTCTTGCCCGACGATCAACGTGCTGATCATGGCGTCGAGCGTGCTCTCGCCAACGACATTGGCCGTCAGATCGATTGTGCCGGTCGTGCCCTGTTGCCCGCTGGCGTCGGTCGCCACGGTAACGGCGGCGCGCGAAGCGCCGCCGGCAGCGCCGCGGATGCTCAGCGTGGGACCGCTCATGGGCTGAAAAACCAGGGTCGCGGCCGTCTTGACGCCTCCCACGAAGATCGTATCGGCGTCGATTGTGTTCGTTTGGCCCAATTGCACGACTCCTGTGTCTGAACATTCGCAGTTTTCAAGCCGGTCAAACGGCGAGATGTACGTAGTTTTCCAGGGCTACAAGTAATTCATGAAGGTCGGCCTTGGTGCCCGACTTGGTGTTTATTGTATTCGCGAGGATAACCGCGCCAGGATGCGGAGCATATGAGCGAGCGACCATTCCGTGTCCCAGTCGCCGAAACGCCGACGCGCAGCCCGCGCTTGCGGAAGTTTGTGGCCCTCGGTGATATACCACAGACCGATCACGCTTTGCATCATCCACACCCAGGGCGACAGCTTCTCGATGCTCTGCCGGCACCAGTGTTGTGGGGCTTGAATCTTCATCACCTGCTTGCTCGCTTTGAAGGCGACCTCGATCGACCATCTTCGCGAGAACGTGGAGATTACCCAACTCAACTCGGCGTTCACATCGGTGGTGAAGAGATACTTGTCGGCGAACTTGCCCTTCGGGTCGCGTACCAATACCACAAGAATCGGCAACAACCCACGCACCTCGGGCCAGACTGCCTGGAAGGAAAGCACCTTCAACTTGCGCGTTACGCCGTAGCACGTCGCCTTGACGGTTTTCCAAACCCACGGCCCTTTTCCGCTGCGGTTGCCGTCGGCCTTCTTGACCGCCTCTTTGGGGTTCGGAAGACGAGGACCTTTCGTCGGCTTTCGCCCACGCTTGCTCTTGGATTGCTTGGGCACGACCGAATCGTAAATCGCCGCGTCGGCACGCATCACGCCGACGTAGGTCACGCGCGGGTCGAGATCGGCCAGGAGATTGCCCGCGGAATAGGCCCCGTCGCCGATGAAAACCAGCTTTCGATCGGGAAACCAACCCAGCAGATCCTGGAGCATTTCTTTGGCCAGCGTGGCTTCGCTGGGGTGATTCTTGCCGGCAAGATGCAACTTGGCATAGATCGGCAGGCAGTAAATCTTGTTCGTTCCGGGAATGCAAATCGCCAGTCCGATGACAACCCAGTGATTGCCGCTGGCGGTCGCGACCCGTTTGGCCGTCGAGGCTACGGCATCGCGGAACCAGCCCAAACCGTAGACGTGCTTGCCGCGCTTGTGCAGCAAGGTATCGTCAACGACCAGATACAACAAGTCGCGCGGTTGAGCGCGACAACAATGGCTAGGGCCAATTGGCGGGCCAGATCGTGGACGGTCCAGGCCGCTCGACTGAAGAAGTTGTAGAAGCGGTCGAACGGATGTCGCTCTTTCCGGGAGATAGGCGTATCGGCTTGGATGGCTTGAAAGACGCCGAACTCGGTTCGCTTGCCCAGGCACATCGCCCAACCGAGCAACACTTCGATGTGCGTCTGGAACGATGGCAGAGTGAATGCAGGCAGCAGGCATTGCAGAACGGGGTCGAGAGAGGGTATGCTCGTAAACATGGACGGGGACCTCCTTGTCCTTTGCGAGCGTCTTGCGACGCTTGTAAATCACGCAAAGTGTACAAGGAACCCCGCCCTCTTTTCATCATCAAATTCCATCAAAAAATCTGCGAATGTTCAGGTGTTGATGATGTTGGAATTGGCAAGGAACGGAGCGACGCCGAAATAAGACGCGGTTATCATGTTCGTTTGTGCCAGACTGAGGACCGCGGCAGCGCCGATGGCCACGCCGTCGGCACTGCCGCCGGTGCTGAACGTGCCGCTGGAATTGTTGTAAACGAACGTCGCCAAACGGCTCATGTCGACCGTCAAGGAAGCGGCATTGCCCGTGGGCGCGACGGCGAAGCCGGCCGGGCGCTGACGGCCAGCGTGCCGCTGCCGACGATCGCGGCGGTCGCGACGCCGGAGAGCGGAAAAGTCACCGCGGCAATCGTCGGGTTGTTTCCACTCAAGTTGAAAGCGGTCGCGCCCGTCGTATTGCTAAAGGCCAGTGTTGTGGTGATGGACAAAGGACTTCCCATACTGAGCGCCAGCGTGCCGCCGCTGATTATGGTCGGACCGGTGTAAGCGTTCGACCCGGCCAGAGTCAACATGCCGCCGCCGATTTTGTTCAGGGCCAGCGTGCCGCCCACACCGGTGTTGTTCTTCAAGATGCCGGCAAAGGTGCTGCTGGCGTTGTTGCCGCCCACGGAAAGCGTGCTTGTGCCGGACAGATTATTGACCACGAGATTGGTTGTCGACGTGTTGGGCTGCATGAGGCCGTTGATTGTTGGGCTCAGGCCGTTGAGGTCCAGCACGGCGTTGTTTGCGGCGTTGTCGAAGACCACGTTGCCCGCGCCGCTGCCGCTGGGAATTGCGCCCGCCGCCGAAATTCGCAGCGTTCCTCGATCGATCGTCGTATTGCCCGAATAGTCGTTCGTGTTCGCCAGCACGAGCGTCGCGCCGGATTGCACCTTCAGGCCGGTCGCGCCGGTGATCTTTCCGCTGCCGGAAAAAGTGTAGTCGCCGGCCACTGTGACCGAACCGGGCTGCACCGCCGCGCCGATCGTCACGGTCCCCGGCTGTGCGCCGACGAAACTGACGTTGTCGCCCGCGTAGAAACGATCCGCCTGCGACGTGCCGCTGTTATACCAGGTCGTCGTGCCGCCCGAATTGTCCCAAGATGCCCCATTGCTGCCCGTCCATGTCAAGTTGGCCGGCCCGCCCGAGATGTCCAGGTTCACCGCTCCTGCATGGCCAGTATCGAACTTGTACGTCTGCCGGGCGGCGAGCAAGCCCGGATCGGCGAGCGCGAATGAATTGGACGCTGCCGCGCCGAGCGCGCTGCCGCCGTAGTCGAACAACGTGTAAGTGCCGCCCGTGACTAGCGCGGTTCCGTTCAGCAGGTTGATATAAACCGCTGTGGTTCCGCCCAAGGTGAGATTGCCGGCGACGTGTACGAGGTCGTTGACGCCATTGCCGACGGTCGTGCTCGCGGCGGAGAGGTCGAAGTAGGCCGTCCCGCTGCCGTTAAGCACGAGATTCGGCACGTTCAACGTGCCCACGCTGCCAAACGTCGCGTTATTGCCAGGGGCCAGATTCGCGCCGGAAGTAAGCGCGACGGTATTGCTGCCGCCGATGGTTCCCGATCCGGCGAGGGTTGCGCCGGCGGCGACGGTCACGCCGCTATTGGCGACAAGAGTCGCGCCGCTGCCGATCGTCAGCGCGTTGCTGTTCGCAGTAACGAGCCCGGCGACCGTGCCCGTACCGTTCCAGTTGCCGCCGACGGAATTCAGCGTTCCGCCGATCGTTCCGCCCGAAAGATTGATCGCGCCGTTGCCAGCGAGGACCGTGTTCCCGCTGATGCTGCCCGAACCGGCCAACGTGGCCCCGTTGACCGAAACGCTGCTCGCGACGGCCAATGAGCCGTTGACAGCCAACGTGCCGCCGCCGCTGACCGACATGCTGCCGACGGAACTGTTTCCATTCATCGTCGCGACGCCCGTCCCCGTGTCCGAAAGGCTCAGGACGGAGTTGAGGCTCGTAAGCGAGTTGTTGAAGTTCCAGTTTCCCGAACCGCCCAGGACGAGCGTCTGGTTGGCTGCGCCGCTTGTTTGAAACCGCACGTCGGAATTGATCGTCGCCGTGTTGGAGGAATTGTTGGTCCAGAGGTGGCTAGCCGACGCGCCAAAAGTGAGCGAGAATTGAGTTCCGCCGCCGTTGCCGAGCGTCAAGCCGCCCGCGCCGGCGGCGAGCGTGATGCCGTCGATGCGCAGGCCGTTGGAGGTGGTTGCGTAGATCGTCACCGAGCCCGATTGGCCGGCGCCAAGACTCAGGTTCATGCCGGCATCGCTGGCCGTGCCGGCCATGCCGCCGGTATAGGTGAGCGTGAGATTGCCGCTTTGTGTTCCGTTGAACAGCCCCGCGCCGCCGTTGGTCGAAGGCAAGCCGCCATACCAATTGGCAGCCGCGTCAAAAACCGTGCCCGTGCCGGTCCACGTGGAAGGAACCGTCTCCACGAAGCCGACCATCGACGTATTGAAGTTCGTGTAGCTCGTGTAGCTCCCCTGCATCCAAACGAGCGCCTCCTTGCCGCTGCCCGCGACGACCTCCGGGCGAACGTTATCGGACGAGGTATTGGTAAGCTGCGACCAGTTCCAGGTGTTCCCGCCATCGGCCGTGGTCCCTTCCAAAATCTGCCAATGTTGGATGCCGTCCGGCCCCACGAGCGCGGCGTCGGTCACCGGATTGACGTCCGCGGAGATGAAGATATTGTTCGGGTTGGTCGGATCGACCGCCATCAGGCCGGCGTACTGGTTCTGGCCATTGTAGAGCGGCAAGCCCGCATAGCCGACGCGGGAAACTTTCCATGAGCCGCCGACGAGATGGGCGTAATAGTACTCCAGGTTGCTGCCGTAGGCGCCCGTAAGATTGTTGACGACCACGAACCCCAGGTACGGCTTGCCGCCGGAGTCGAGTTGCATGGAACTGGCCCAGCCGACGTATTTGCCGGTCAAGTCGATGCCGTTGTAAACGGCGTTAGCCTTGACGATCGGCGTGAAATCGGTCGGCAGGTAACTAAAGCCAGTCCCGCTGGCGATGTCGCCCTGGTTGCCGCCGACAGGCGGATTGGCGCCGTTGCCGGTCGGCGCGGTGCCGGTGCTGATGCCGCCCAGGCTTCCGCCGGTGGACGTATATGCGGTGCCCGCGCCGCTGCTATTGAACTGAAGATAACCGACGTAAAGACTGTTGGTATAGTTCTGCGGGCTGTCGTTGGTTGTGGCGAACCAGACGGTATCCGTGCCGTTGGAGGCATACTTCACATACGGTCGGCCGTTGCCGCCGGTTAGCGGGCCGGTGCCCGGGTTCTGCCAATAAATCCAGTGCCCGCCGTAGTTGAAGGTCGGCACCGTATTGGACAAATTGGTGTAAACCGAATAGTTGGGATCGTAGCCGATCGCGCGGGAGAAGCTGACGACCTCGTTCGGCGTGCTGAGATAAAACGGATTGCTGTAGGTATTGCCGTTGCCGTCGTTGGCCGTATTGACCGTCGAGGTCTGCTCGGCGGCCCAACTCGTCGTGCCGCCCGTGCTCGTGCCGATGCGCCAGTAGACGAAGTTGTTGGCCCCGTGCGTCGCGTACTCTGCCAGGATTCGCCCGTCGGGCAGAACGGCGAACGCCGGGCAGTCGTGGTCATCCTGGCCGAGCGCCGCATGCAACAGCGTTTCCGTCGAGACGTTGGTTTGCAGATTGAACGACGTGACATCGGCATCGCCGGCCGCGGAGCCGTTGCCGGCGGTGCCGGCGATCGAACCCATGAACAACTGGCCGTTGGCGATGACCAAGCGTGGATCCTGGAACCAGCACCAACCGCCATTGCTGTTGAAGGTGATGGGCGTGCCGCCGAACTGGGCGTGTGCCGTGCCCGCGTCGAAAAACGTGACGAACCCCAGTAAGGCGACCGACGCGCGCAACGATAGTTCACGACTGCCCATGTTCACATGTTGACCCTGCGGCGGAGCAATTGCGACCAATAGGTTCGCAAACGTCAAGTTTGGCCGATTTAGGGGGTCCATGTCAAGCAAAAACGGTTTTTGGCGGGTTGATTGCCTCCCCTCGCATTCCGGGACAGCGACAACGCCGGCCGCGAGACGCGCACGATCGACGGCGATACGGTCAACGGCAATCTAGGCGCAAACACCAGCGGCATGATCGACGGCCTGCCCGCCAGCCTCGGCATGCAAGGCAGCGACCTCGTGCTCAGAGTCGTGCCGGAACCGGGGACGTTGGCAATGCTGGCCGCAGGAGTTGTCGTTCTGTTACAGAGGGTTTGGCGTCGGAAGCGGCTCATATAACCGCAGGGCCTTCAAAGCCGCCTTGTGCCATTGCAGTCCGGGTATTTGGTGCAGCCCAAGAACTGCGACCCAGCGCGAGGGCCGCGCTTGGCGGTGCGCCGGGCCGTCGCGGCGCCGCACAACGGGCAGGGCGGGAGTTGTGGGCGATCGGACTGACTGGACCGATCCGTCCGATTGTTCGCGCCCGCCTTGCGCTTCCGGGTTCCGCCCTTGACTCATGATCGCTCCTCCTCGCGGAGCACCTCCAGCAGCCGCCGACGGATCGATTCCAGTCGGCTCTCATCTTCGATCTTGCGATTCTCCTGGTCGGTGACATAGAACACGTCCAAGACCTGGTCGAGATAGGTGCTGATCTTCGCCCGCCAGACCGGGCAGCCGAGTTCGAAGAGGGTCCGCGTCACGGCGTAGAGCAGGCCGGTGCGGTCGTAGGCGAAGACGTCGAAGATCGTGTAGCGGTCGGACGTGCCGTTGTCGGTCTTGACGCGGACCTGCGGCCGCGCGCCAGGCATCTTCCGCTTGTCGCGCGCGGTCCAGGTGCGGCGGAAGGCCGGCTCGAATCCGCCCGGCTGCTTAAGCGATTGCTCGACCGCGCGGCCGATCGTGTCGATTCGCATCGCGGGCGGCTCGCCGGCAAAGTCGGGATCGTGGACCCAAAAACGATCCAGCACGAGGCCGTCGGCCAGCGTGTGGATCTGCGCCGAGCGGATTTCCAGCCCCTGGCTCGTCAAGGCGCCGGTCAGCTTGTGGAAGATGCCCGGCGCGACTGCTTCGTTCGTTCCGACGGTGATTTGCAGCGTGGCGGAAGCGGCCTCGAATCGGGCGGTCGCGCGGACGCCGCCGGGTTGGAGGTTGTGCAGCAGGCGGAGGTCGTCGGCTGCCTGCGGCGGGTCGACCGTGCTGAGATAGCCGGAGGTGAGCGCGTCGATGTGCCGGCCGAACCATGCTTCGTCGCTTTCGCCGCCCAAGAGCCGGCGAATCTCCTCGCGCTTGCCTTCATAGAGCTGATCGGTCGTCGTGGCGGGGCTGTCGCCGGCAAGCTGGTGCATCGCCCGATGATAGAGGTCGGTGAGCACCTGCGACTTCCAGCCGTCCCAGACGTCCGGGCCGACCGCGCCCAGGTCGGCGGCTGTGAGCACGTAGAGCATTTGCAGCAGTTCGGGCGAGCCGACCTGCACGGCGAAGCGCACGACCACTTCCTCGTCGCTGGTGTCGCGGCGGAGGGCGAGGTGGTTCATCCGCAGGTGCTTGTGGACGAGGAACTTGATCGTCTCGGTCTCGTGTTGCTTCAGGCCCAGCCGCCAGCCGGCCTCCGCGGCGATCTTCAGGCCGACCTCGCGGTGGTCCTCCAAAAGGCCCTTGCCGAGATCATGGATCAAGAGCGCGAGGTGCAGAAGGTGCTTGTCCTTCAGCCCGCGATAGACGCGGCCCACCGGCCCCGGATCGTGGAGCAGGCCCTCGGCGAACTCCACCGCGCGGATGCAATGCTCATCGACCGTGAACTTGTGATATTGGTTGAACTGCAGCAGGCCGCGGGCGCGGGCGAAGTCGGGCAGGAACCGTTCCAGGACCGCCATGTCGTGCAATTCGCGCGAGAAACGTCCCAGCCGGCCCGGATGCGCCAGCAGCGAAAGGAAATGCCGGCAGGCCTCCGGCGGAAGCGGGGCACCGAGAGTGCGCGGCCGGCAGATGCGCCGCCTGGCGGCGGATTTCTTCCCAGGCGGCGGCCGCGATCGGCACGTCATGCAGGTTGGCCAGATCGACCATTTGCACGATCGCCGTGAGATTCTCGCGTAACTGCGATCTTCCCTGCCGCGTCGTCATCATGCCTACCGGGCCGACCAGGTAGTCCGCCTCGACGCGGTGGCCGAAGAGGTGCGTCAGCGCGATGTCGAGCCACTGGCGGGTTGTGGCCTTGGCCGTCAACTTCGTCGCCACGTGGCTGACGCGGTTCGTGTGGCGGAAGTAGTCCTGCATGAAGCGTTCGACCGGCAGCAGCCCGTCGGAAGGCGGGATGTCCGTATTCTCGGGCCCGGCCATCCGCAGTTGTTCGCTGCGGCTGAGCACGTCGTTGGCCTGGCCGGTATGGAAGTGCAGCTCATTGCGGAGCCGCAGCAGATAGGCATAGGCTGACTGCATGGAGCGGAAATCGTCGTCGCTGAGAACGCCCGCGTCGCGAAGCTCTCCGAAATTTGCGACGCCGTAGCGGACGAACCCGATCCAGCGGAGCGTCGCCAGGTCGCGGAGCGTGCCTCGCGAGCGCTTGATGTTCGGTTCCAAAAGGAACACGGTCTCGCCATAGTGCTTCCGTTCATCGTCCCGGGCGTCGCGAATGGCGCGGAGCAGCCGCTGGCGCCGCCACGCGACGCGCTGGCGGAAGAGATGTGTGAAGTTGTCGAAAATGGCCGTGCTGCCCGCCAGCAGCCGCGAGTCGATGAGCGAGGTGCAGATCGTGGCGTCACGGCAGGCCATGCGGCAGGCCTGCGCGACGGTGCGGACGCTGTGGCCCAATTCGAGCCCGACGTCGAACACGTCGCGAACCAGTCGCT
Organism: uncultured Planctomycetia bacterium; assembly: GCA_963707295.1. GTDB lineage: Bacteria > Planctomycetota > Planctomycetia > Pirellulales > Thermoguttaceae > JANXQG01. Next base: position 409,644 of record CAVPPL010000010.1, on the reverse strand, counting down.
CGGCCAGGGGAAACAACCGCCCGGCGGCGGAAGGCCGGTGCAAGATCATCAGATCGACATCGCTGTACGGGGCCATGTCGCGGCGGCCGTAACCGCCGTGGGCCACAATGGCGATGTCATTCAGCAGGCCCTTGGAACCCTCCTCGCCGAGGTCCTTCAAGGCGTCTTCCAGTAGCTCGCCGATCACGGCATCGCGGAGGTTGCTGATCAAAGCGCACAACTCGACCCCGGGGCAGCCGGCATTGTGCCGGGCCTTGAAGTCTTCGTGACCTTTTGCCAGCCGCGCTTTGGCGGCCAACACGTTGGAGCGGAGCATGGTTTCATTTTTAACATGCGCGAGTACCGCCGACTAGTGCTTTTCACTGTTTTCCCCCAAGGATTGGCGGAGAAATTCGAAGCACCTTGTCTCGCTGTGCATTACCGCGTACAATGGACCGGCGCGCTAGGGCAAACGCTCGCTAACCGGCTGAACAATCGGCCAAAGGTAGCCTCATCTATCTGGGAATTCTGACGACGGACGGGAGCCCTTCCTGTAGCAGTCGCTCTGCCTCATCACTCTTAAAAGGAGACTCAGCAATCATGTTTCACCGTTTCTTTTCCGGCAAGACGAAAGCCCGATCGCACAAACCCATGCGCCGCCGAGCACGATTCGAGCCCCTGGAAAAACGCCAGCTTTTGTCGGCGTCTCCTCATATGCATGCCGCAAGCCTCTCGCTGGTCATCCAGCCGGACGATATCTTCGAAGTGGCGGGCGCGGCGGCGCTCAGCGGGACCGTATCGCGCAGCGGTTCGACGACCGCGGCCGCGAGCGTGAGCGTCACGATTGCCGATCCCAATAGCGAACTGGTTTCGGACGCGGCGATTCCTGTGACGATTCCCGCGGGCTCTTCCTCGGCGACGTTCCAGCTCCCGCTGGCAAACGTCGATGCCACGCCGGATGGAACGACCGCGGTGGTGACGTTCACGGCCACCGACACGGCCGGGGTCCTCACTTCGTCATCCGCGAAAGCCGAAGTGATCGATCCGGTTGTCACGGTCAAAGTCCGGCCGGGCGATATCATCGAGTCGCCCTCGGCGGCTGCGCCCGCTTTTATCGCCGGGACCGTGTCGCTCAACACGGGCGCGGTCGGCGCGGACACCGCGGTGTCGATAGTCGTCGCCGATCCCGGCAACGAACTGGCTTCGACGATCACTTCCGTGACGATTCCCAAGGGGTCCTCTTCTGCGACATTCCAGATTCCGATCGCGACCGACACCTCCCCGGACGGAACGGTGGAGGCCGTGACGGTCACGCCGTCTCTCACGGGCTACTTCGCCAAGAGCGGCACCGCCGAACTCATCGACCCGCAGGTGAAGGTCTCGCTGCCGGATTCGATCCTGGAAACTTCCACGGCGACGAAAACGGGCTACGTCTTGGTCAACACGCCGGCTTCGGCCAACACCGGCGGACTGACGATCATGCTGACCAGCAGCGACAGCAGCGAGTTGAACCTGCCGGCGACAGTAACGATTCCTGCCGGCAAATCGTCGGCGTCGTTCACCTTCACCGCGGCCAACGACGACACGACGTTGGACGGGACGACGGCGGTGATCGTGACGCCCGCACTCGCCGGCTACTTCGGCAAGACGGGCACGATTGAGGTCATCGATCCGGAAGTGTCGGTCCATCTTCAGCCCGGCACCCTAGTGGAAGCGGCAGGGAACAGCGGAACCGGTTATGTATCGATCAATACGGGACCAGTCGCCGCGGCCACGGTAATATCTCTCGCCGGCAGCGATGCGGGCGCGGAATTGAACTTGCCGGCGACCGTGACGATTCCCGCCGGCAAATCGTCGGCGAAGTTCACCTATACGCCGGTCGTCGATACGACGCCCGATGGACCGGTGACCGTGACCGTGACGCCCGCGCTCACCGGCTACTTCAGCGAGACCGCCAGCGTGCAAGTCGTCGATCCGGCGCTATCGGTGCGGATCGATCCGGGCACGATCAGCGAAGTCGCCGTGCGCATCCGTCGTCGGCCTACGGCGTCGTGACACTCAACACGCCGGTGCCCGCGTCGGACACCAAGGGCCTTACGATCAACCTGACGGAGACCGTCGGCGGCACGGCGAGCACCGAGGTCACCATTCCCGCGACCGTGACGATTCCCGCCGGAAGGAGCTTTGCCACGTTCAAGGTTGCGACAGTGCCGGACGCCACGCCCGATTCGCCAGTGACCGTGACGGTGACAGCGACCGATGCCAGCGGCTTTGCCGCCAGCGGCGCGGGGACCGTGACCGTGGTCGATCAGTCGCTGATCCTCGGCGTGGATATTGATCCGCGAACCCTCTCCGAGGCCGCCGGCGCGAAGCCTGCGACGGGTGTCGTGTTCTTGAACGCGCCACCCCGACGGCCTTGACGATCAACTTGACCGAAACTGTCGGCGGAAGTCCCAGCACCGAGGTAACGATTCCCGCGACGGTGACCATCGCCGCCCGGCAGCGCTATGCTACCTTCACGGTAACGCCGGTTGCGGACGCGACTCCCGATTCGTCCATCACGGTGACGATCACGGCGACCGATACTAGCGGAAGCGCCGCCAGCGGCAGCGCGAATGTTACGGTGGTAGACAGCCTGCCGGCGAACTCCGGGCCAGGAGGAGGCGACGACTTCCGCCATAACTTTGAGCGTGCGTTAAACGCGGTGTTTGCAAAGTGGGGCCGCGGCCACTGAAGTCCTGTGGAAGTGGAGCACTGCACCCATCATCCTCAAATCGCCCCTTCGCCCGATTCGCCGGTGCGGATGCGGACCACGTCGGTCAGTTGGGAGACGAACATCTTGCCGTCGCCGACCTGGCCGGTCTGCGCCGCGCGCGAGGATCGTGTCCATGACCATCTGCAGCCTGTCGTCGGAGACGACGACTTCGATCTTGATCTTGGGCACGAAATCGACCTCGTATTCCGTGCCGCGGTACATTTCCGTGTGGCCCTTCTGGCGGCCGAAGCCGCGGACCTCGGTGATGGTCATGCCGGCGATGCCGCGTTCGGCCAGGGCCTTCTTGACGTCGTCCAGCTTGAAGTGCCGGATGATGGCTTCGACTTTTTTCATCGACTGGACTCCTCGTAGGGTGGCGTCGAGCGCAGCGAAGACCCACCCAAGTTTGCAGATTCTGAAGGTGGGTCTGTGCTGCGCTTGACCACACCCGACGTAGTTTACAGGAAGATGTACCCTTCTTCGCCGTGCTGACTCACATCCAGGCCCTCGATCTCCGCCTCGCGGGAGACGCGCAGGCCCATGACGGCGTCCAGCACCTTGAGGATGACGAACGTGCCCACGGCGGCGAGAATCCAGGTCGCGATCACGGCCGCGATCTGGGCTTTCAGCACGCCGCCGCCTTCGATGAGGCCGAGCAGGTCCTTGGCATGTTCGCCGCTGACTCCGCCGGCGGCGCGGGTGGCGAAGACGCCGGTGAGCAGCGCGCCCAGCGGTCCCGCCCACGCCATGTACGCCGAAGGCGTCCAGCGAATCGTCGTAGCCGAAGCGGGACTTGAGGAACGTGCAGGCCATGTAGCAGACGCAGGCCACGGCCACGCCCATGAACAGGGCCGGCATCGGCGTGACGTAGCCGGAGGCGGGCGTGATGCAGACCAGCCCGGCCACCACGCCCGAGCAGGCGCCCAGCACGCTGGGCTTGCCGCGGAAGATCCACTCCAAGCCGGCCCAGGTCAGCCCACCGGCGGCGGCCGCGAAGTGCGTGGCCATGAAGGCGCCGGCTGGCCAGGCCGCCGGCGCTGACCGCGCTGCCGGCGTTGAAGCCGAACCAGCCGACCCACAGCATTGTCGGCGCCGATGGCCGTGTAGGTCAGGTTGTGCGGCGGCATGGCCGTCTTGCCGTAGCCCAGCCGCTTGCCCAGCAGCAAGGCGCAGACAAGGGCCGACACGCCCGAACTGATGTGGACGACCGTTCCGCCGGCAAAGTCCAATGCGCCGCCGGAGAAGACGCCCTTGGCGCTGTCGCTGCCGTAACACAGGACGCCGCCGCCCCAGACCCAATGGGCCAAGGGGCAATAGATCAACGTTCCCCACAGGATCATGAACACGACCATCGTGCTGAACTTCATCCGCTCGGCGAAGGCCCCGCAGATCAATGCCGGCGTGATGATGAAGAACATGCCCTGAAAAAGCATGTGCTGGACACCGGAACGTTGCTATCCGGCCACATTGGCATTACCGACTGGCCATCCTTCCATACCGGGCTGACGCCGTTCATAAAGAGGTGGCGCAAGTCGCCGATCCACGCCCCTTTGCCGCCGAAGGAGAGCGAATAGCCGTAAACCGCCCAGATGACCGTCATCAGGCACATCAGGAAGACGCACTGCATCATCACGCTGAGCACGTTCTTCTTGCGGACCAAGCCGCAATAGAAGAGCGCCAGTCCCGGCCCGGTCATCATCAACACCAGGGCCGACGAGGTCAGCATCCAGGCGTTGTCGCCCGTATCGAGCTTGTTGCCGGCGGCGGGCTTCGTGGACTCCGGCGGCGTTGCGTCGGCCCCAATGGCTACCGAGACCATGCCCGAAAGCAGGAGCAATCCGATGAAGACGAAAAACCAACGACCACGGCCGGCCAATATCATTTTGGCGGTTCCTTGTGGAGGGAGATTAACTGCGGAAGGAGAATAACTTGTACCCAGGTTCCACCAGGATACCTTACCGACGAGATTATTGGAACCCCCCCGGCCAATTACTCCTCCCCCATCAGCTTCTTCACCGACGGCTCGATGGCCTCGGCCCAAATCTCGTAGCCCTTGCCGTTAGGATGCAAGAGGTCGGGCATGATGTCCCGCGACAAACTGCCATCTTTGTCGAGGAACTTCGGCCCAATGTCCAGGAAGAAGACATTCTTTCCGTCATCCAGCTTGGCGATCATCTCGTTGGCCTTCGTATTCACCTGGCGGAGGCGGTCCCTGGTGTTCGGGCCGCGCGGGAAAATCGCTAGGAGCAAAACCTTCGTTTGCGGCAGCTTGGCGCGGAGCTTCTCCACGATGGCCTGGACCCCGGCGGCGATGGCTTGCGGGTTGCCGCTGCCGGCGTTGTTCGTGCCGATCATCAGCACGGCGAGCTTGGGCTGAATACCGTCGATATTGCCGTTCTCCAGCCGCCACAAAACGTGCTGCGTCTGGTCGCCGCCGATGCCGAGGTTCACGGCGTTGCGTTTCTCGTAGTACTTGCTCCAGACGTCCTTGCCGCCGCCTTCCCAGCCGTGGGTGATCGAGTCGCCGATCATCAAAAGATCGACGTTGCCTTTCTTGACCCGCTCGTTCATTGACTTGTGCCGCGGCATCCAACTGGCGTCGTCGCGCGGCGCGGGCGTCGTGCTGGCGTATACGGGCAGATCCTCGGCCACGGCCCGGCCGCAAAGCAAGGCGAACGATACGGTCAGGGCCACAACGAACGAGGGGAAACGCGTCTTTTTCATGGGAATCTCCAAAAAGGGTGAGAGGAACAGGGATTACTTGCTCTTCCAGATGGTCTCTGCTTGTCCGGCACGAACGTTGACCAGCCGCGCCAGTACGAAAAGCAAGTCGCTAAGTCGATTCAAATATATCAGGATTTCCGCCGAAAGCTCCGGGCACTCGCGCATGAACGTGACCAAATGCCGCTCCGCCCGGCGGCAGACGGCGCGAGCGAAATGCAGCCCGGCCGCTGCGGCGGTGCCGCCCGGCAGAATGAAGTTTCGCAGCGGCGGCAGCTCGGCGTCGAAGCGGTCGATCGCGGCTTCTAGGGCTTGCGAGTCGGCGGCCGTGATCCGCTGCGTGCAATTGGATGCCGTTCCGCGCCCGGCCGCTTCCGCGCCGAGATCAAAGAGCTGGCTCTGGATCTGGTCCAAGAGTGCGTTGACATCGTGGGGCAGGCCGGCCGCGCGGGCCATGCCGATCGCCGTATTCATTTCGTTGACGGAGCCGCAGACTTCGGTAACGTCGGCGTCCTTGGGCACGCGGGCACCGCCAGGCAGGCCGGTTTGGCCTTTATCGCCGGTCTTGGTATAGATCTTCATTCGCTATCCAACACCTCGATCTTGAGCCGTCCGATGACTTGCAGCATGGAAAGCAGCACGTCGTAGGCCGTCGTGCCCGCCATGCTGCTTTGAGAGAGTTTTAGATGTCCGCCGCCGAGCCCACCTTTGCCGAGCGTGCCGTCCAGGCCGATCCAACGGCCGCCGATGTAGACCTCAGTCCACATGTGGCCGCCAAACGCCTGTTCCTTTGGAACGTAGACCAGTCCCACCGCCACGCGGGCCGGTATGTTCCGTGCGCGGGCAAGCGCCGCCAGATAAACGGCGTGCCCCTTGCAATCACCTTTGCGGCTTTGGGCAACTTCGGCCGCGGTAGCAAACGCCCTGGTAAAATCGACCTCGGTCATCACACGGTGGACGTAAGCCTCCAGGGCCACAGCTTGCTTCCACCGATCGGTTTCGCCGCCGGCCGCCTCCTTGGCCTGGGCCACAATCAGCGGATCGTCGCTCTGGATGAAGTTGTTGGGCTTGAGGTCGTCCGCGGTCGGCGCGTCAGTTGGGGACTGTCCCGATTTTCGTGTCAGCGAAAATGGGACTGTCCCCTTGGACGCAGGCGTATCCGGCCGGAGTGCTCGCACCGTCACCTCGGCAGTACGGTCGTCGATTGTTTTGACCTCTTGCGATGGTCCGGCGGGAAATGCGGCCGCCGGGTCGCTGCCGGCCAAGTGGACACGGTAACGGATCAGCTTCGCGTTGTGGACGTGGGGAATCGGCGGATTGACCTTCACGACCGTGGCCTCGCCCAGATCGAAGGTCGCATCAATCGGGACGATCGCCACTTCGGGTGCAACTCGGAAAAACGCCGCGCCTAATTGCTCGTTCAACGATTTCAGCACGTCTCCGGACGAATCGATCCAGACCGCGCTCTTAATATCCTGGGCTGTGTTTCGGACATTCGAATCGACGTGCTCTACCATATTGACCTTCAGCAGTCGGGCGTTGCCTTTCCACAACTCGACGGATTCTTCCTTCTCCGCCGCAAGTTCGGTCACATAGACCTGGCCGTCGAAATTGAGGTGCTTCACCGTCCGCCACTCGCCGGGCCTCAACGGCGCGGCGCGGAGCGAGAATACAGGGGCGAGGAAGCCGCCCGCGTCCGCCGGCCAGTTGACCGAATGCCGCGCCGTCTTGCCCTGTGATTCGATTTGAAGTTCCAGGCGATTATCGACGACTTTGCCGGACGTGGCGCATGGGGCTGGCGCCGACCTTGACGGTCGCTTCGAAGTCGATCAGGCGGCCGTCCGGCGTTTCGGTATCGCGGCAGTCGATCGCCATTTCCGTCTCTTCCCCGTAACGCTTGATGCTCATTTGCATCGACTGCGCGGCCTTGATCACGGTTCGTCCGCCTTCGTTTGCGTGCGTGACCGTCGTATGATTGCGGCCGATCCGCTGGCCCCGCATCGTGGCAACGTCCCAATCGTCGAGCTCCGGCAGTCCGCCGCCGGGCCGATACCAATAGCCCAGCAGTATCGCCGTCGGCACCACACACGCCAGGACAATTAGCAACGCGCGTTTCATATACGACCAGTGTACAGCCACAGTTTGGAAGGGGCTAGTCGCCGTTTGCCGAGACGGCAAGGACTCGCTAGATGGCATCGGCGGCGCGCGCGGCGGCGAGTTTTCTCGCCGGTGGAAATTCCCGTCCCTTGACTCGCGAAATTCCGTGGTAAACTTGCCAGAGCAAGGGCACGGGCGAAAGCGTTCGTCGCGAGTTCCTGAAGTGAAAAGCTGGGAAGTGAAGCATTTCATCCACCCCTCGCGGGTTGGTCACGAGTGTGAGACTACCGATTCTCCGGCTTGGGGAGCCTTCCAGCAACGAAAATCGAACGAACGGGCCAGCTATGCCGCCTTTATCGCCGCGGGTTTCGTAGAACAGAGAAAGTCGTGCGAGTGCGACAGGTTTGCGGCGAACCTTAACCTAACATTTTGTGGAGACCTCCCAGCTTCGACTTGGCTGAACCCCTTAGATTTCCCCAAGCACTGACCGCCAAGATAACGCAGAGAATGTCGATGGGTTTCCTGAAAAATTTTTCCGAAACGTATTCCGCGAAGGCTCGATGCCGGTCGGCGCCAGCAGCTTCGAACGCCTCTCCGAGGAGGAGTTGGAAGCGCACTTGGGCGTCGCCAGCTACGGCAATTTTCGCCTCAGCGAAGCGATCCGGCCGTCCTACGATTTGCAGGTCGTGCCCGCGCAAGGCTTTCGCCACGATGCCTACCGCGACGAGCAGACGCGCACCAACGTGCCCGTGCTCATGGCGGCCGTGTCGTCGGAGCGGCTCTTCGAGACGTTCATGGAACTGCTCGATCCGCTGGGCGGCGTGCTGGACGTGGTGCTGGAGACAAGCCATTCCGGCGACGCGCAAGGGCACACCGATCTCTATCGCGAGCATATAGATGCCCCTGTACTGAAGAGCGTCCTTTGGGATTATGAGGAACTCTTGGTGAACGACGGCTGCACGGGCATCGCCGTGCTCAATCCGGGCGTCCCGCTGGAAGTTCAGTTCGACGAGCACAAGCTGCTCATCGTCTACGGCAACAAGCTCGGCGATTTCGAGTCGATTTACCGCGACCAGGGCATCCGCTGCGACGAGAACTTGAAGTTCATCACCGAGGCCGAGCACGTGCATTCCTCCAGCGACACCTACGCCCAGCAGTTCGACGAACTGAAGACGCGGTTGGGGATGGATGGCGGGTATTCGGATTATTGAGCGGCGATGGCCGGCTGAGCCTACAATCGTGCGAAATCTCATCGCTTCGCGATTCGGACAAGTCTCGCCGAGCGATGCGGTTACGACCCCACTGAGCTTGTCTCAGTCGGTGAAGCAGATTGGACAGCTAACAGTGACCAACCACGCGCGCTTCATTCCGTCCCCGCCCGGCCGCCTGCGGCGGCCGGGCGGGGACGGAATGAAATACAATTCGTTGCGCGGCGGCCTTTAGCAACGCAATCTTATTCACCGACCGAGACAAGCTCGGTGGGGTCCCGGAGCCGTGCTTCAGTCAGGTAAACGGCTACCGATTCTCATTGAATCGCTCGCTGATCGTCGGATCCCTTCCGTCCGCGCGTTACCCAATCTTGCGCGTCTTCGCCGCACATAGGCCATGTGGCGATCCCGGCGAAATCTTCCCATCGCGGCCGATCCATTTCTGGTCGCGTCGCGGCAAGCCGCTCGGCGAGGCGGGCAATGAGCCGGAGTTGTTCCTCCGAAGGTAGCGAATCCGCTTCGCGCACTATGTGCTCAAACACCGAAGATACCATTTTGGTTCTCCAAACTTGATACGGAAAACTGCGACATTGACGTTTCGAGTAATTATACGACAGTGCGGTCGTTTCGTTCTCCGCTACTGCGTTGTAAAATGAACGAACTTGATGCCTCTCACGCCGCGCGGCAATCCGACGGTTTCTCATTACATGGGAACAAACTATGGAATTCTGGGGAATCGGCTGTCTGATGGTGGCGGGTTACCCGTTCTTCTTCCTCCTGTGGCTGGGGATGCTGAGCCTGATCCGGTCGAAGCGTCGATGGCTCGTGACGATAGTGTCCATTCCGATTTCGCTCGTGGTGTATGTGATAGTGTTCTGCACTGTTTTCTCCATTTACTGGGAGGCAATGACCTACTACAAGTCGCGTCCCGACGTAATCTTCGCAGATTCTTTCGGTTTCGCACCGACGCCGGATATCCAGATTGTCAATTCGTTTCGAAACGCGCCGGGAAATGGGACAAGGTCTACTTAGAGTTCAACGCCGACCCGTCTACAATCGACCTTATTCTACAAAAACAGTATTCGCCTATTCCGGCAAAGGACGTTTTTGAAACTTCCGAAGCTCCGTCGTGGTGGACGCCAAATATCGACAAGCCCGGAACACTGATCTATGTCACCGATTGGCAAGACCTAAATGCTCTCCACCGTGATGTTCGGCCATTCTTCGATCATGATCTTCTGATTTACGACCCAGAGAGCAGAAAGGCCTTTTTCCGCTGCCGACGATGACCGCGCAGCTCGTTGCTCCGGCCTCCACTCTCCACGCTCCTTTCTCCCTCTCGCTCACGAGCCCGGCGTATCCAGATACGGGTCCTGGCCCATCTGCTGCTGCATCTTCTTCCGCTCTTTCTCGAAGTACATCAGCGCCCGGCGCTGGCGGAAGTGACGCCGCTCGACGTTCCGCTGCGCCTTGCGGAATAGCGGAGCAAGGTGGTCGAACGGACTTGCCGCTCCTTCAGCCCGTGGGCCTTGAGGCGGTCGCTCTTCTTCGGGCCAAGGCCGGCCAGGAGCAGGTCGTCGTCCAGAGAGAGATATTGGCGGAACGTGCCCGGATCGCCCTGGCGGCCGCAGCGGCCGATCAACTGGCGGTCGATGCGGCTGGCGTCGTGCATTTCGGTGAGATGACGTGCAGGCCGCCCAGGTCGGCCACGCCCTCGCCCAGCTTGATGTCGGTGCCGCGGCCGGCCATGTTGGTCGAGACGGTGACACGTGCCCTGCTCGCCCGCGTTCCGGCGACGATCTCGGCCTCGGCGGCGACGTGGTTGGCGTTGAGAATCTGGTGCGCGACGCCGCGCGGCGGTCAAGCAGCCGCGAGAGATGTTCCGACTTGTCGATCGAGCGCGTGCCGATCAAGCACAGGCCGGCCGTGTGGCGTGCAGCTCGCAGCACTTCCTCGACGACCGCCAGCCCACTTCGCCTCCGTCGTCGCCGAAGACCTGGTCGGGCAGCCGCTGCCGGATGGCGGGCCGGTTCGTGGGAATCGGCAGCACGTGGCAGCGATAGATGCGCCGCAACTCGCCGGCCGAGTCGATCGCCGTGCCGGTCATGCCGGCCAGCTTCTCGTAGCGGAGGAAGAAGTCCTGGATCGTGATCCGCGCGGCCTGGCCGGTCTCGACGGTCACCTCGACGCCCTGCTTGGCTTCGACGGCCTGATGGATGCCGTCGCGCCACTTGCGGCCCTCGGCGAGCCGGCCGGTGAACTCGTCGACGATGACGATCTCGCCGTCGCGGACGACGTACTGCCGGTCGAGCGTGTACTCGCGGTCGACCAGGATCGCCCGTTCGATGTACTGGTACATGTTGACCATGCCCACGGTGTCCATCGCCGTCGGGCTTGGCCAGCGTGCGGACCTTTTGCCGCCCTTCGCGGGTCAGCTCGACGGTCTTCTTCTCGTGGTCGAAGTCGTAGTCCTCGTCCTCGACGAATTCGCTGCGACGACCTCGGCGCGCTCCACTTGTAGCACTCGACGCGCCAGCTGCTGCTCCTCGGTCGGCAGGGCGCTGATGATCAGCGGCGTGCGGGCCTCGTCGATGAGGATGCTGTCGGCCTCGTCGACCAGGGCGAAGTAGGGCCGGCCCCTGCACGGGCTTTTCGCTCGACGCGTGCCTGCTGGCCCAACATGCCGCCCAGGAGGTCGGTCTGGCCCTTCGCAGATCCGCCGCAGCAGCAGCCGGTCGCGGAGGAAGTCGAAGCCGAACTCCTTGGCCGTGCCGTAGGTCACGTCGCAGGCGTAGGCCTTGCGGCGGTGCGGCCTGCGACATCTGCGTTTCGATCACGCCCACGCGTCATGCCCAGCACCTGGTAGATCGGGCCCATCCACTCGGCGTCGCGGCGGGCGAGGTAGTCGTTCACGGTGGCCAGGTGGCAGCCCTTGCCCACCAGCGCGTACAGGTACATCGGCAGCGTGGCGGTGAGCGTCTTGCCTTCGCCGGTCTGCATCTCGACGATCGAGCGGTGGAACATGGCGATGCCGCCCAGTAGCTGCACGTCGAAGTGCCGCATGTTGAGCGTCCGCCGGCCGGCCTCGCGGACCAGGGCGTAGGCCTCGACCAGCAGCCGGGCGAGCGGCTCGCCGCTTTTGGCGCGATAGCGGAGCGAGAGGCTGCGTTTGCGGAGTTGCTCGTCGCTGAGCTTGATCAATTCCGGTTCCAGCGCGGCGATCCGCGGCACGAGTTGCTGCCAGCGGGAAAGCCGCAGCGGGTTCGCTTGCCGGGAAATGGAGGTCAGCGGGGAGCCGATGAAATCGATGAAACTGTTCACACGCGCGCCTGGGAGGGTGAAGGTAGGGAGACTTTCTCTATTATATCGGACATGTGATGCTCTAAACTGGCGAATTCGCGGGCTCGGTAGGGTGGCGTCGAGCGCAGCGAAGACTCACCAATTGCTTAAATCTCACGCAAAGCCGCAAAGCTCGCAAAGAACGAGGCGGAATACGCCTTTACGGCGAGGTCGCAACCGACGCGCCGCACGCATTTCTAACAGTCCATCTATTCGTCTCCTTCCAACTTTGCGGGCTTTGCGGCTTTGCGCGAGACCTTGCTGGCGCATTGCACGAACTGTCTCTTGCCGCGCGGACCGGACACTTTTGGACAAAACTGGACACATTTTGAAGGTGTCCTACGACAGCATGTTGTGGGGGTTGGTGGGCAAATGCATCACAGGCGCCAAAATGAAATCGCCATCGTGCGATGGCGAGGGGAGGAAAGGAATATTGGGGAAAGAAAAATGCTCGTCGCGCACACGGGCCGAGGGTGCTGCCTCGATTGTACTTTTGACATTTTCATTTCTGATCTCCTGTACTTACTTCTTTGTGTCCTCTGCATTCTTTTGCGGCCGTCGCATGGCTGCCATTTTGGCAGCCGATCGCGTCTGACGGCGGCGGCGCTTGGTGGCTATGTTCGCCGCGATCGCGAAAATCGGACGCTGGCACACATGGCCGGGCGCGGTCGCAAGTTGTTTGCATACAACAGTTTACAACGAGCGGACGCGATCCCGCGAATTACCCTCCGAATGGCGGAATTGGCACACTTCCCGCGGCGTCCGGTCAGACGCCTGCCATTTCTTGTATGTAAACACTAGTACACACGAGCTAGCACATATCGTGCCAAACGCGCGGAATCTGTGCGGAGCCATGCCAGCATGCCTTTGCGGAAGTCGGATTTCCCTTCCATCGACCGCATGGGACGAGCCAACCGAGACATTGATTGCTGCTCGCGGTTAAAGCCGCAGCTACTGCGCCGAGAGGCAGAGTTCGCCTTCCACTTCCGTATCCTTGGCGATAGCGATCAGCTTTTTATAGACCAAACGCGGCAACGCTTGCGAAGAATGTTGCGACGACCATAAGCTGGCAAGGAATATGTGTTTCAGCTTTACTCGGCCATCCTCGATATCGATCAAGAAGCCCGGCATTTTTTCCGAGAAAGCGCGGCAAAAGTTGGAAACGCCCTTTATGAAAGATCCGACAACCCGGCCCGATTCCTGGCTGTAATAGACCGTAACCAAGTCATCAACGCGCTCCGCATAAAATGGATCGGGGCCGGCAAGAAACTCGATGCTATCCCCATCGGAATCGTACGTCGCCGTCGGTCGGAACGGATCCACAGGCTCCGCCGTCAGCATCATCCGCTTGACAAATTCTTCGTTCGAAATAACGGTCATAGCAAATTCCTTCGAAATCGGGTTTCGTAGCCGATCGGCAATCGAGGATTATTGGGATCGGCTTTCTCCCACCTCCAATTATAGGCAACATGCTCGTCGTTTACGAATACCAAATACCGTAGTTACTACTGGACGCCGGCGGCGCGGTACAATGAAAGGCGAGGTTGTTCGTCGGTGGCCGGATTGAACATGCTTCAGAACGATTGTCTAGGGATAGAACAATGAAGGCTTCATGTGTTTTGGCGTTGCTGCTCGCGTGGCTTTGTTGGATTCCGCCCGCGAACGCACAATACAGTAATTCACTGAAGTCTTTGCTGCCGGGCAGCGATAACGATGATCCGGAGATGCGCTGTGAAGCGGTCAAGTCGCTGGTAAGAAGCGATTCCGCGTGCCGCGTAGCGGCTATGCCCGAGTTGACCAAGCTCTGCCGCGACATCGATGTCAACGTGCGATTCACGGCGGCGACGAACTTGAGAGAGTTCGGCAAACCCGCCGTACCGCTGCTTATCGAGCTTCTTCGGGACCGTCACCAAATCGTTCGTGTCGGCGCAATCCAGTCGCTTGGCGCGTGCGACGACGCGAAAGACGCGATTCCCTCGCTCGTCAACTTCCTTTTCGACGACGACGAGGAAACTCGCCAAGCCGCCAACGAAGCATTGCAGTCTATGGCTGCTGCTGCGGCGCCGTACTGCTCGAAACGACTCACGGACCCAAATGCCAAAGTCCGCAAGGCGGCCGCCGACGCATTGTGCAGCTTCGGCGAAGAAGCGAAGTCGGCGACGGCCGCGCTGATCGGCGTACTTCGCGATAGCGACTCGGCGGTTCGCGCCGCGTCAGCCTCCGCTTTGGCTGCGATCGGTCCAAGCGCGAAGGCCGCGGTCCCGGCGCTAAAGACGATGGTCCGCGACTCAAATGACGATGTCCGCCGCGCCGCCGTTAGCGCACTGTCAAGCTTGGCGCGGACGGCGCGGCGGCGCTCGTCGATTTGCTCAAGGACCCGGACGAGAACATTCGCGAATTGGCGGTTGTCTGCTTCGGGTCATATCCGGGGATCAAAGAACCGCGAGCCGTTACGATATTGATCGAACTACTCAAGGACAAGAATCCCTATTTATGCCGGTTCGCCGCCGACGGTCTGCATAAAGACACGCCCGGCGCGGAGCGAGCGTTGCCCGCGCTCTTGGCTGCCGTGCAGGGCAAATACCGCTGGGTCAAGTGATGACGCCATCCGCGCGTAGGAAGTTTCGGACCGGCAGCGAAAGAAGGTGTGCTGGCACTCATCGGCTGGGTGCCGGACAAGGACGGACAGACAAGAAGTGCGGCGATTTGGGCATTGGGCAGCATTGGGCCCGATGCCAAGGCTGCCATACCGGCTTTGACGAAACGGATCGAAGTAGTGGACGGGCAATCGGGGGCGGAGCGAGCGGAGGCCGTTGACGCCCTCGGCGCATTAATTCGCGAGGGGAGACCATTCAGCCTACGCTGACGAAGCTGCTTTCGGACGACGACTCGCGACTCCGCGGCCGCGCCGCCTTAGCTCTGCTCAAGTTCCAGCCGAACTCGAAAGCAGCGATGCCCGCGCTGGTGGAAGCCGCGAATGGCACCGACGGCGATGCTCGCGAAACGGCCGGCATCGCGGTCCAGAAGTTCCAAGGCGTGACAGAGGCCGACGTGCCCGTTTTGGCGTCGCTCGTGCTGAATGGCAACGCGGCGGCGACAGGTCTGTTATTGAAAGTCGGCCCGGCGGCACGTCCGGCGATTGTGAAGGTCGCTTGCGACGAGCAGAAGCGCACAAAGATCGCTGGTTCACCGTGGCGCGGGCACTCGGCGGCTTCGGCTCGGCAGGCGTCGATCCGCTCGTTGCGTTGACGCGGGCCGACGACCCGGAAGTGCGGCGGCAGGCCGTGGAGACGCTAGGCTTCATGACGGATAAAGGTAGCGATAGTCTCAAAGGCGGCGATGCCCGGCGGGCCGCTACGGCAGTCGCCAGCGCGTTAACGGACAAAGACCCTCAGGTTCGCATCTTCGCGTTCAATTGGCTGGGCCACCTCGGTCCAGCTCAGCCGGAAGCCGTCGGTGACTTGATCAAGGCGCTCAACGATGACACGCCCGGCGTCCCCGCCGCGGCAGTGAAATGCCTCGGGGCGATGGGACCCGTTGCGAAGGACTCGATCCCTACTCTCAAAGAAATGTTGTATAAGCAGCGTGGCGTCGCGGACTACGATATCATTGAGGCGTTAGGAAAGATTGGTCCGCCGGCCGTGCCGGTGCTGGTCCCGCTATTGGACACCTTCTGTGATTCTTGTGCTGCAAAGGCTCTGGTGCGAATTGGTCGGCCGGCACTCCCGCGCTGCTCGGCGTACTCAATGAGGCGAAGAAGCACCGCGAACATTTTTCCAGTATAGCGATCGTTTTGGCCGGAGTGGCGTCTGCCGAGCAGTTGCTCGCCGCGGCAAAGAACGCTGACCCCTGCGTTCGCGAGCTTGCTGTCCGCGCCTTGGGGCGCAAAGCAGCCGCGGGCGAAGCAGGCGATTTCCGCCTTGATCGAGGTCTGCGATGATCCGGATGAAATGGTTCGCGGCGCCGCCTGCCTGCGCGTTGGCCGGAATGGGCGGCGAGGCGATGCCGCAACTTCGAACCGCTCTTTCAAGCCCTAACGTCAACACTCGCTGCGCGCGGCCGGCGCGCTCTCGCGATTTGGGCCGGAAGCCGCGCCCGCCTTGCCCGAATTGACGGCGATGCTGAAAAGCAAGGAGGCGCACGACCGATGCCGCCGCCGACGCGCTGCTGCGGATAGGGAAGGCAGCGGCCGGTTCCGCGTCGGCTGGTCGCGTCGCTCACAAGCCCCGACGCCTGGTCGCGTTACCTTGCGGCTTCCGCGTTGGTCTCGGTTGGCAGTGAGAAACCGGCCGCCGTGGCCGCTCTCGTTCCATTGATTGACGACAAGGTTCCGGACGTGCGAAGTGCCGCAATCTACACGCTAGGATTGATCGGGCCGGAGGCCATTTCAGCGGCACCGAAGCTGCGCAAGCTGCTTGGCCTTCACGATCCGGCGATTTCCTTTGAGGCAGCACAGGCACTCTCTTTGATCGGCACGGAAAAACGCGCCGCCGCCGCAAAAATCGCCGAACTTATGCTTGGAAAAGAAGAAACTCCACTTGGGTGATCGAAGGGGCGGAGAGTTCTGGCGAAATGCGGTAGCGACGCGCAAGTCGCGGTGCCGGCCTTGGTCGGATTTGCTCAACGCGGCGGCGATACGACGTCATCTAGCCGGCTTATATCCTTGCCGGACTTGGCCCTGTCGCGAAGTCGGCCGCGCCTGTCTTAGCGGAAGACCTGGATCAAGATACTGCGGCGGCGCTGGCTGCAATTGGCGGTGAGGGCCGGTCCGCGAATCCCGTCCTTCTGCGGAAGATTGATGACAAGGACAGCGGTGTCCGCTTGCTGGCATTGCAAACGCTGAAAGCAGTCGGCATGGACGCAAACGACGCGGTGTCGCTTTACAACAGACTTCTCCGCGACGACGACGCATCCGTTCGCAAGGAAATTGGAAACTCACTGGTTCGGGCCGGACCGCCTGCGCAAGCCACGGTGACCATCCTTTTGGAGATGACTCGCTGCAAGGACCATGAGAAACAACTATTTGCAATTGATATTCTCAGGCGACTCCGGCCGGCGGTTAAAGATGCTCTGCCAGTGCTTAAAACCTTGCAGCGCCAACCGAATCAATCTATCTCCCAAGCCGCGACTTGGGCCGTTAAGGAGATCGAAGAGGAGTTATCGCCGCGGTAGCCCTGGCTCTTTTCTTGGGAGAGAAAAAGGGATAAGTCCAGTTATCTCAGGGAGGAATCGAGCTTTTCCCCTATTTCGTGTTTTGCGAATCTGTCAGGCCGTTTGGCGGCGCGTGACAATCTCATGCCAGCCGTCCACGAGCGAGGGGATCAGCAAAGCGAGCACCATGAAGAACAGGATCATCACCGACAGTTGATCCGGCGGGAGGTTGTGGAAAAACGGAATCGGATCGGTCACCCGGTTGAACACGAACAAGGTACAGCCGACCCCGTACGAACGGATCATCCAGCGGCGATGTTCCGCGATCTGCCGGTTCCGCGGTGAGAAATGCGGCCAGCGTCAGGATCATCCACGCGCTCGCCTGCACCACTCCCACAAAGGGAAGCGATCCCGGCCCGCCTCGGCCCAGCAGTATCGCAAACGGCGCCGCAACAAACACGCAGCCAATGTAAACTTTCCCGAGATTCCGATGAAGCCGCGTATACCGCTTGCGAAAACGCGGAGAACTTGAAGCGGCCCCAGCAAGAGCGCCTCACCGCCGCCACGGCATGGGGCACAAGCACCGGAAGATTGGCCACCATCCGACCATGCGATTCGTGCGTAGGATTGAGAATGGGAATGTCGAAGAAAATGAGCACCGACATCGCCATAATGGCAAACGCCGCCCAAAGGACCGGCTTGGCGTATCGGAGAATGTAACGCGGCTTGAGTGGGGTTGTGGTCATGTCTAGCTTCCTGCCTATGGTAGTTTGAGATGCGTAAGGATGATCGTGCTCCTGCCATCATACCTGGGATATTGTTATCAATGGGCTTTCTTTAGCAGGAGAAAGGCAAAGTCCAAAGCAAGGGGGACAGGCACATTTTTCGGGCGAGGATTTTACGCGGATTTGACATCGGTACGCCGAAAAATGAGCCAGTCCCCGGACTTTGCGGTTCTCCTGCTTTCTTAGCTTTTCGCGTCTATTCCGCTCCGTTGTCAAGCGCGCGGTGACCGATCAGGGAGCTGTAAAATCCTTGAAAAGGTTGGCGAAGTCCCAGGGTCGGGGTTGCTTGGCATCGACAGCTCGTGCGCCATTGGTGGCGGAACCGCCGTGTTGACGGCCGGCATCGTAGTTGATCGACCAGAAGTGGAGGGAGCAGACCCAGGGTGTCTTGTCGGCAAAGGCCTTGATGGTTTTTGCATCTTCAAACGTGAAGATTTCTTCTCTGGAGCCATTTCTGCCGAGGCAGGCGCAAAGGCCGACCTGAATGGCGGGGTCGATCTTCTGAAGCTGTTCATGGGCGATTTTAGCGGAATCAACACCGAGCTGGCCTTCGGATTTCCCCTTGTTGATGAACTTCTTTCCGAACCACATCACCATCAGGTCCACGGAGTGGACCTTGACTCCCTTTTTGACCGCGTCGGCGAGGAGGGTCCGCGAGGTGTCGAGGAAGCCATCGGGGTCAATGGGCAACGTGTAGGAGATGATCAGGCCGGGATTCTTCTTTTGCAGGCTGGCGAGCGCCGTGTTGCGGCGTTCGCTGGCGCGCTTGTCCTTGGCGAGATTGTCGCCCTCGACGTTGAAATCAAGCCAGGTGAATTGGTATTGGTCGATGACTTTTTGGTAGGCGGCCTCCAACTCTAGGGGATCGGCAATGACGTTGGCAAGTTCCTTCCCGCCCTGGCCGCCGAAGGACATGATGACATCACCGCCGCGTTTGCGGATGGCAGCGATTTGATCCGCGTAAAGATTCTGTTTGATGGGGATTCGACCGTCCCAGGAGGGTTCCGCGAAATACTTCGTGTCCTGTCCTCGGCCCTCCTGCCGGGCGATGATAAAGGCCAGCGTATAATACTTTAGGCCGCAGGCGTCGTAACATTCCGAGAGTTTGAAATGGTCTCCTTCGCCAATGTACATGTATGGCGCAAAAACTCTGGCTGGCCACTCGGCCCCCGCAGCGGTTCCGTTCAAGCTCCCCATCCAAAACAAAATGAGGACGGCGCAGGAAGCGAATCTTGTGCGCATGGGCGCGATCCTTTCAGTTACTGAAGGGTTCAGTGCTATGGAAAATAATAAACAGGACCGGGCGAATGAAAACTTCGGGCTCGAGATAACGCGCGGACGGCGGCTCCCTTTACGAAGCCTCTGGTTTTGGGTGACGTATTTGCCGTGTGCCGTGTTCACATTCTTGCTGAATCCAACTTTCGATCAACTCGTGTTCGGCCGTGGTCGCTGGGGTAACCCAGTGCTACTTTTTTTCCATGTAGCCGCGTTTGTGCTTACAACATTAGTCGTAGCCACGCCCTTATTGTATCACTTACGCCGGTCGCGCTTCTCGTGGCTAGCCGGCGTAGGGATCGGGCTCTTACATCAGACGCTTGCTTACGTCGGTGCGCTTTTGATATTCGGGTGAGATGCAAAGGTGTGTGTTCGTCCCGCGAGAGGCACGAGCGGAAAACGAGGCAGGAAAAGGTGCGCGGGTGGCGCCGCCTTTGATATGTCGTGCCGGTTCGGCGGGACGTCCGAATTGCCATGTTCCAGACCGCCTGCTATACTGCGATACGTCAGGACCCGAATTCGTAGATTAGAACATGGACCTTCAATTCCTGCTTTCCGGAAAGAACGGGCGGTCAGCCAGCAGCCCGGTAGCCTTGTTCGCGCTCTTGAATATGGGACTCATTGAATCCCTTGCGAACGGCATGCTGAGTCCCGATGAGGCGGTGCGGCTATTCTACAACGCCGAGAACTGCCTGTTCGTCGGCAAGCATCTGAAGAAAAAAATTGCCGCGGAGATTATGGGCCGGGGAACGCAACTGCCCGATCTGTTCGAGGCGTTGCCCGCGGACGAGGCATTGCGCGAGTTCCAACACGAACTGGCGACGATCCGATCACTGTGCCTGCGACTGATGGAGAAGAGGCAATTGGTGGCGTAGCGTGCGAGACCGGTGAGCGCGAGGAGCGAGCCGTCGTCACTTTTACAAGATCGCGCAAAACTCATCGACCGCCCCGCCCTCGTCGCGGCTGCGGCGTCATCGGCTTCACGTCCAATCGCCCGCTAATAAGATCATCAACCAGCTTGTAGCCCTCGGGATCGTATTTCTCGATGAACTCCGGGCCGGGCTGCATCGGGGGCATCGCGCGCGGCCAGTCGCCGCGTCCGCCGACGTACCAGAGCGCCAGCTCGGCGACGTATTCGTTTTCGTTCGTTCCGGCGTAAATCGGCTTTCCGTCGGGCGTTTCCCAAAGTTTCTTCTCGCGGGCGGCGCGGTAAGTCTTGGTGACGAGATCGCGGATGTTCTGCGAAACGCCGTAACCGTGGATCGTGTGCGTGAACTCGTGGGAGAGAATTTCGCGGCCCCGGTAGCGGTCGCGAGGAAGTTTCAGCAGGTTCTCCTCGCCGCAACTGCATACGCGCCCGCCCATGCCGCGTGCCCGTTCGTCGAGCGTGATGCGCGGGTTCTCGCGAAGAGGAACTCCTTTCTGCCTGAGGAACTCCGGCAAGTCGGTCTGGGCCTGATCTTTGCCGATGATGTGGACCTCAGAGCCTGCCCGAAGCAAGTTCTGCAAGATAATCGGATTATGCCGCAGGAGATTGTTGATATGCGCCGCCAGGCTTCATAGAACGCGGCATCGGAGACGACCGCCGCGCCCTTGATCGGCAAGCCGTGATAGTCAAGCCGCTTGGCATAAAAGTCCTTTTCCGGCGGTTCGATCTTCTTTATCGGCACGTCGCTGATCGTGGCGGCCGTCTTGCCGTCGTCCGGCAGCTTGGGTTCCTTATCCGCCGCGTGGCACTTGACGAAACTTGCCGCAACGAGTGCCACGGCGGTAACCGGCACCAGAATTAGCGCTGTACGTCGAGTTTTCATGATTACGGAATAATGGTTAGGCCGTTGGCCCGATGATTCGTATATTCTACCGCCGCGACACCAGGGCTGCCCTCGAATTGTTCCATTCTCCGGCCCAACGGGCCATCCGTTTCCCTGAGAAGAGAGAATAGTGGCGGTTCTCGGCAAATGGGTTTATAATCAACTTCTTGACTACCGTGCAAATAACCGAAGTGTCCGCGGGCAATTACAAGGATCGGAGGTGCATGATGAGTCGTGACGTTGGAAACGCTCGTTTTCCGTTGGTCGTCATTTCAATGGCAATTCTTTTCGCCGTTCTTGAATGCGGTCTCGCCAGGGCCGAAAACCCGCCCGCGCTGGTCAATCCCCAGTGGCAGCCGCAGACCGACTGCGCAAGGCACGATGTGGATGATCGACCAGCAGGCGAATCTGCAGGTCACTAACGGCCAATTGATGTTGATGCAGGCAGCGGCGCTATCGTCAACGGCCAGCAGTTCTCGCCGCAGGGAGTGCAGATGACGCCGGACGGCCACGAGTATGTCTTTGAGGGCGTTGTGAACGGCGGCGGCGGCGCTCCAATGCTTTACAATAATTTCGGGCAGCCTTTTGGCTACGCACAGCCGATTCCTAACGGCGGCGGAGCAGTGGTTCAGGCCACGCGGCGCATCAAGCTGGACCTCGCCACTTCCACCGTGCGAGTCGTCGAGTCGTTCCAGAATCCGGCGGCCACGCCGCTGCAGGTGAATGTCATGCTGAACAACTCGATGCGGACCCTTGTCCGCTCGGCCATCTGCGGACCCAGCGGCACATCGCTGGATGCCGCGACCGGCCAGCCGATGGCCGGCGCAGCGGTTGGCGGAGTGGCTGGCGTAAATATGCCGTTTCGCCGCTCGTACCGTCGCAGAACGTCCGCCTCGCCATGCCGGAGCGCGACTGCGGCATCGCCTTAACGGCCGGGGCCGGCAACTTTCCCGCCGCGTTCTTCTATCTGCCGGGAACGAGGTCGTTCAAACCGGCGATCGACATCGAGAGCATGCGCATGGTCCGCGCCTCGTTCAACGTAACGGTGCCGCCGCAATCGACGGTTTCCGTCGTCTGGGGACTTTCGCAGGCGAAAGCGGGCGCCCTGCCGGCCGCTCTGCCGGACGAGCGGCAGATGAAAGAACAGCTCAAAATCTTTCAGGATCGCAAGTGGCTCGCCGGGCTACCGGACGGCGTGGTCAAGTCGATCATCAACTTGCGGCACGAGTCGGCGAGCGGCGCGATGGGGCCGCTCTTGCAGCCGGTGCTGGAACTGGCGGCGCGATTCAACGTCCAGCGGGGCAAAAATGACATCCTCGTGCAGGACGAGCAAGTGCGCCTGAGTGGAACCGTCAGCGGCGGAACGATTTCGGTCGCAACCGCGCTGGGCAAGGTCTCGCTGCCGCTGGCCGACGTGGCCGTGCTCTGCGGCGGCGGCGTTGACCGCCCGATGCGGGTTTACCTTCGCAATGGCGAGATCCTGCTGGGCCGCATCGAGGCCGCGGACCTCGTGCTGAAGTCGGCAAACGGTGGCGACGCCAAGCTGCCGCCCGAAAAAATCAATTTGCTCTTTCTTCATGCCGCCGGCGACGATGGCAAAGCTCCTGCCGAGGCCGTGGCCATGCTCCTGACGCACGATGGGCAGCGATTGCTGGTCGGCGGCGACGCCCGGTTTCATGCCGTCTCGCCGTGGGGCGCGTTTGGACGTTGGCCTCAGCGAAATCGCCAGTTTGGCGAGCCGCAGCGAGCCGCAGCCGCTTTTTCAGATGGCACTTCTCGACGGCAGCAATCTCTCCGTGGTGTTGGAAGGCGAAGGGCCGGCGGTCAAAACGCTCCGTTTCGGTCCGGTGCCGCTTGCGACGGTCGGAGTGCGGCAGCTTTGGTCGCTGAAAGCGCCTCCCGCCAAGAAGGCCGAAGAGGACGACGCAACTTCGAGCGTGGCCGGCCCGTATTGCAGGTTGATTGGCGACAATGTGCTGGCCGGCACCCTCGATACGCCGCAACTCATGGTGGCCACGGTGAGCGGCGTGCTGGGGTTTGCCGCAAGCAGCATCCAAACCGCCCAGCGGCCCGGCGACGCGGCGGCGGGCGGCCGCTTTCAAATCGAGTTGACCGACGGCCGCCAGGTCGCCGGCACGCTGGCCAATCGCACGGTCTCGATGCAGTTTCACGGCAAGACGTGGGAGATTCCGGGGCAGCACGTTGTCGGCATCGCCGGCCGGGCGAAAGAGAAGGCCGCCGCGCGGAGCACGGAAAAAGACTCGGGGCCGGGCAACAAACCGGGCGAGAAGAAGAATCCGCTCGGCGACCTGCCGCCGCCGCCCGGTACACAGCCCGCTTCGCCGTCAATCGCGCCCGTGGGGACGGCGCCAACGTTGACGCCGCCGCCGAACTTCAATCCTTTTGGCGCGACGCCCTACGCCCCGGCACCGCCCGCGCCGCCCGTCACGGCGCCGCCGGATGACGATCCGTTTGGACCATGAGGAGCTATGCCATGCATTCCCGTCTTCATCTTGCCCTGCCGTGCTTGCTCTTGATTTCGTTCGCTGGCAACTTGCCTACTGCCGTCGTCGCCCAGCCGGCGGCGCTGGTCCCCGCACAGTTTACGCCGTTCCATGCCATGACGGACGGCCAGGGCTTTCTCTGGGATCTGGACCAGATGGGCCGCGTGATGAACGGCTCGGACTCGTGCTTCAGCCAGTCCTTTACGCTCCTGATCAACAACGCCCAGTTTCAGCCCGCCAGCGCGCTGCATTACCGCCAACGGCTGCGAACTGGTCTTGCAAGGCGGTTCGTACCTGCCGGGCCTGCAGGTCACGCGCCGCTGCCGCGTGGAGGGCAAATCGACCGGGGCGCGATTCGTTCGACGTTTTCACCAACGTCGGCGCGACGCCGCTGCAATTCAACGCCCAGATCTTCCTCAATTGCGGCAACGGCGCGTGGCAGGCCGCTATCAGCGATTCGGGCAAGGTCAATCCCGCCGGGTTGGACAAGAAGGAGACCGGCATAGTACTATTCAATCCGTCGCAGAACGGCTGCGTTTCCGTGGCCCTCCGCCTGGCTGGGCCGGCCGCTACTGTGCGGCCGGCGATCCAGCCAGTGAACAATGGACAGCCGATCCTTTTCTCGTATTTACTCAACGTGCCGCCGCGGAAGTCGGCCGCCATCCTTTACGGAGCGGCCCAATGCCGGCTCACCGAGCAGCCCGACGCCAACGGCGTGGCCGCGAAGTTAAAGCCCTTCAGCGGCTCCTCGTGGGTCGAGGACCTGCCGGCCGAAATCCGCCGGGCGGTGGTCAATTTCGGCAGCTTCGGCAGCGATTTCCAATGGGAAGACGTGGGCATCGGCAAGGTGCTCGCGCGGCTGGAGAAGAACACCGGCCCGTCCGACATTCTCGCCGTCGGCCCGGGCACGCGGCTCAAAGGCACGGCCGCCTGTACGGCCTTCTCGCTGGAAACCCGCTTTGGCACGCTCACGACCTCGCTGGACAAGGTCGTCGCGGTTGCCGGGGCGCGCGACCATAGCGGCCGCGCGGTCGTCCTGTTCCGCGACGGCCAAGCCCTGACCGGCAAGCTGCGAGTGGAAAACTTCGTCTTCACGCTCAACTCGGGCGTACAGATCGAGGCTGCGGGCGACCACCTGGAGAGGCTCTACATGCGGGCCTCTTACAGCGATACAGGGGCTAGCGGTGCTGCGGCAGCCGACCAAGGGGCCATGCTGCAAACAATCGAGGGCGAGCGGCTGGCACTTGCCGCGACTGGCAAGGAAACGATGGCCCTTGCTTCGCCGTGGGGACGATTTGAGTTTCCCTTGGAGGAGCTGGCGTGGGTGTCTGCCGTCGCCGAGCCGCCCGGCCATCGCGCGGTGCTCCGCGACGGCACGCGGCTGTTCGGCTACCTGTCGGGCGGGCCGTTGAAACTGCCGACGCGAAGCTTCGGCCTCCAGAGCTTTTCCCCGCAGGAAGTGCAGGCGATTCGCGGTTTCCCGGATAAGGAAATCGTTGACGATCCTTTGCAGCGTGGGGAACCCTGCGTCGTGCTTTCGGGCGACAACCTAATCATCGGCCAGGTCGATCTGCCGGCGCTGCATATCGTGGCTTCCGGCCAAAAGATTGCTATCCCACCCGGCCAGATCCGCAAGTTCCACGCGGCCGACGCCGGGCCGCAAAGCGAACCAATGAACTACGAGGTTGAACTATGGGACGGCAGCAAGGTTGCGGGAAAGCTGGCCGAAGGGATGCTGCCGGTGCGCCACGGCGAGGTTTCGCGGCTGGTGCCCGCGCACGACGTGGTCGAGATTTATGTTCCTTCGCCGATCCTCTCGCCGGCGACGAAAAGCAGGATCGCCGCGTTGATCGGCGAGCTTGGCTCCAACAACTTTGCCACGCGGAAAGCGGCTCGGGCAACCTTGGAGGAACTGGGCGCGTTGGCCAAGCCCCAGGTGGAAGACGCCTTTCAGCATACCAGCGACGCTGAAATCCGCCGTTCGGCGCATCTGATTTTGGACGGGATGAGCAAGTGACGGCTGTTGGAGGACGTGTAGGGTGGCGTCGAGCGCAGCGAAGACCCACCGGGACTCATGGTGGGTCTTCGCTGCGCTCGACGCCACCCTACGAACTACTTGCCGGGCATGTTGGCGGAGGTCAAGATCACCGAATTGCCGCCGTCGGCCGACGTGGGGATGTGGACGATGCTCGGCCCGGTGTCCAGGCCGACCGGGACGATCGCAGCTCCGGCAGGCGTGGCCGAGCCTCCCTGTGGCCGCCATTGGCCGTCTCGATATTTCATGCTGCCGTCCTTGGGAAAATAGTCCGGCGAAGTGTTGGATGGCGCCGTGCCGGAAGGTGCGGAGTTCAGCGGCGCAGGGTTCGAAGGCGCTGCCGGCGGTGGTGCGGTGTCCACCGGTGCTGGTCCGGACGGCATTGGTCCCGCAGGCGGTGACACAGTCGCCGGCGCGGCGGGAGCGGAAGGCGCGGACGGCGCAGGCGCTGCATTGCCCGACGTGCTGGGCGCGGGGCTTCCCCAGGCGGGCGTTGACGTATTAGGCGTGGTGGGAGCCGAAGCGGGTGGACTTCCGTAGCGATCGGAAGGCGTGCCGTAGCGATCGGAAGGCGCGGGGGAAGTGCTGGGCGGCGGAGATGGCGTGTTGCTCGGTGGGACGGTTGACGGCGTGTAAGGTGCGACTCCACCGCTGGAGAACCCCGAGGGAGGTGCAACGGGCGGCGGTATTGAGCTTGCGGCCGGTGAGGGAGAAGCCGGAATGGAAGGCGCGGCGGAACTGCCGGGATAGGTGGACGCGGGCGCCGGCAAGAGGTTGGGCGGTGTCGACGGTTGCAGCGTGCCGCCGGGAACGCTCATCACCGGAGCGCCAGTTACCGGCGCGGCCATGACAGGCGCGGGACTATAAGGAACCGTACCGATCGTGCCGGTTGCCGGCGGCGGAACGGTCGTTCGACCCCAGAACGGATCGACGACTTG
Organism: uncultured Planctomycetia bacterium; assembly: GCA_963707295.1. Taxonomy (GTDB): domain Bacteria; phylum Planctomycetota; class Planctomycetia; order Pirellulales; family Thermoguttaceae; genus JANXQG01. The sequence continues at coordinate 383,046 of CAVPPL010000010.1, read as the reverse complement.
CTGGCCTTGATTCCGGCATCCGCCGAGCGCGATGGCGGCGACAATCGCTAGCGTGAGGCGCTTCATCGTGCGCGAAATCCTTTCCGCAAGCTCACCGTAGGGTGCGTGGAGCACGGAACTTCCTTGCAGGTGGTGCGTTGCGCGAAGCCGTCTTGCTACGAGGCGACGGTAAAGCGAGGTGGAACGTTCCGTGCGTAACGCACCATCCGACAATGGCTTCGCTTCACGCACCCTACCCGCGCGTAGATTAGCGATTTCCCCAAGCTTGTCTAGATCACTTTTCGGCCTTGTAAAAAGGATTGGCAATCATCAGCGGCGCCGGGCTTGCATCGCCGGACGGACTGGCAGCCTGAGGGCGCCGGCGGCCTGCTGATTGGCAAACGGCTGGCTGCCGCCGGGCTGGTAAGCTGCGTTCGACATGGAAAACGGCATCGGGGTCTTGGGCACGATGGCACCATCGACGTATCCGTAATAAACCGGCGAGTAGACGGAAAAGTAGGGCATGCGGCCCGTATAGAAATCGTAGTCAGTAACGCCTCCACCCCATCCGCCTCCGCCACCCCATCCGCCGCCGCCGTTGACGAAGCCGCCGCCGTTGCCGAGTCCGATGAGGGAGCCGGGGCCCGGGGCGGCCCAAAGGGGGCCGAAAATGCCGTTTTCGGCCCGCAAATAGGGCCACGAATTGGCAAATGCAGGAAGGCCAGATTGAGACTGGTTATGGTTATTGAACTGAGAGTGGTTGCCCGAATGCCCGTGGCTGGACCCGGCGGCCAACGAGTTTTGCGCCTGAATTGCCATGAAACCGACAGCGGCAGCGACCACCCAATGATTGAGCAACATGCGTGTGCCTCCAATGAAAGGCTATCTTGATTACCCAAGTTACCAGCATAATTGGGCAACTTTGGTTTGCAAGCGAATTACACGCTGCAAGCAGGTCCCGCTTGCCGAGCGGGATTTATGCGGTCGCAAATCGCAAGTGCGGGCATAATGCGAAAAATGGCCTTAGAATGTCCGGTCCCGTCATCCGGCAGACGGGACCTACTTGCCGCCGGTGCCGACGTCCTTCGGAGGCGCTAGATCGTTGAGTTCCGGCGTCGGCGGCCGCCGGTCTCCGCCGGGCACTTTGGGCAGCTCGAAGATCACCGTTCCCAAATCGTTGTTAGGAATCTTCCGTTCGCAGCCTTGCGCAGACAGAATGCACAGCAGGCCGCAGATTATCAGTGCTCGAAAACGCATGGCTCCTCCGCACGGGATAGGTATACTTCCTCTAATTCTACTCGACCTGCGCAGCCTGCGAAAGTTCCCATGGGCCCCGAAGAGTTGACGCAATGCCTGAAGGCCGAGGCCCAGCGGCTGGGATTCGACCTCGCCGGGGCGACAGCCGCGATTCGACCGCCGCGTCTTGCCGCGTTCCACCAGTGGTTGGCCGACGGTTTCGCAGGGCAGATGCGCTACATTCCCGATCGGGCAGCGGCCTATGAACACCCGCGGCATGTGTTGGACGGCGTCCGCAGCCTGCTCATGCTGGCCGTCGCGTATCGCACCGAGGAGCCGGTCGCGCCGAAGCGGGACAAGGCATGATTGCTCGCTACGCCTGGGGCACGGACTACCACGATCTCATCCGCCAGCGGCTGCACGCGCTGGCCGACTACCATCGGGAATCGACGCCCGAGGCGGAAGTCCGCGGCGTTGTTGACACCGCGCCGCTCTTGGAACGCGAGTTTGCCGAACTGGCCGGCCTTGGCTGGGTGGGCAAAAACACGCTCCTCCTAAACCGGCGGCTGGGAAGCTGGCTCTTGCTCGCCGCGCTGCTTACGAGCGAAACATTGGCCTACGACGAGCCGGTGACCGTCGGACACTGCGGCACTTGCCGGGCGTGCATCGACGCCTGCCCGACCGGCGCGATTGTCGAGCCGTATCGTCTCGACGCCCGGCGGTGCATTTCCTATCTGACGATTGAACTCCGAGACCCGATCCCCCCGCCCAACGCGAGGGTGTCGGGCAGCGGATCTTCGGCTGCGACATCTGCCAGGACGTTTGTCCATTCAACCGCCGCGCGCCGACGACCGACGAGCCGGCGTTTCTTCCCCGGCCCGGTTCGAACCCGATCGACCTGGCGGAACTGTTGCGAATGGACGACGCGGCCTTTCGGAAACGGTTCCGCGGAAGTCCTTTATTGCGAGCGAAGCGGCGCGGGCTGATTTGTCAGGCGGCCTACGCCTTGGGCAATCGGCCCGACGCGAAAGCAATTCCGGCTCTGACTGAGGGGCTCGGCGATGCCGATCCGGCCGTCCGCGAAGCGTGTGCCTGGGCACTCGCGTCAAAGCAAGGCCAAGAAATCACGCACGGTCAAAATCCGGGTGCCGCGGAAGACTTGAAGCACGAGTAGATCCTGGTCGCCGGTAACGAGATATGCGGCATCCCCAGATACGGCCACGGCCAAAAACATGTCGTCGTGCGGATCGCGGCAGACCCCCGTGACGTCGTCAGCGATGTCGACCACCTCGGCATATGGCAATAGTTCGTCTTCAACGATGGCGGAGATTTCCGCCGGAGAGAGTTTGAACTTGGGATAGGACAGAACCTTTGTGAATTCCGCAAACGTCTCCTTCGATATCAACGGCACTAGCCGTTTGCCAACCCACTGGGCGTGAACCTTCCCCGGCTCCCCGTCGAAAAGCAGCGCCGAGACGAGGACGTTCGTATCGAGAACTACCCGCAGGGGAACTATTTTCTTGCCCATTGGACCGCTTCGGCCACGTCCTGCGGAACGATTCCCAGCTTCTTCAACTTCACCCGGACGGAACTCAACGAGGCTGTAATCGGAGTTACTTTGACCGGCGTCAAGACAATCCGGTTTTCCTCGACGGTGGCGTCAAACAGATCGATGCCGGGAAAACTGCCGACAATCTCTTTTGGCAAGGTAAGTTGGTTCTTAGACGTTTTTCTGGCTAACATTAGTATGGATTCCTTACAGTAAGCATACCTTACAATCCACCAATAGTCAACTGCTGTCCCACCAGCTTTGAACGCTTATTGCTTTTCTTCCGCGTTTCTCCGATTTAACCAGATTAGCGAAAAATCGGTCAAGATTACCCGGCTTTTCTCACGATGGTTAATGCGCGTGTCGGCTAAAAGCGCCGGGTGGGGCCCGTTGTCTCTCAGTAGCCAAAACGGAGACTCTGGCGATGAAAACAAATGGCAATCGAAAGCAGTCAATGGCCCCGCGCCACACTTCCAACTCGCCCACGGAAGGCGTTCTCGACCGGCTTTTCATCTGGCTTGACACATCGCTCGTGCGGCAAACGGCGGGCGAACTGGCGCGGGAATGTCATGTCGCGCTGTGGGAGGCCACCTGCGAGCGCGCCGGGCAGTTGTCGCGGGACGAAGCGCGAGAATACATCCAGGCGCTTGCTCCGGAGTTTCTCGTGCATGAAGTCGATCCGGTCCTGCGGCGGCGCCGCGTCCGGGAATCGTTGCGACTGAGGATTCTTGCCGAAGCCACCGAGCAGGTGGTCGAACTTGTGCTCAAGGACGTGCATCGAGCGAAGATGCGACGGGTTTCACGCGCGGCCTGAGACTGCGAATCGCAACTTTCGACTTTTACCTCCCGCCGGGCAGCGGGAAGTAAGGCTGCGAACCGATGCCGGTTGGATCGGACGGTCCCGACGGCGGCAACGACGGTGGCGGCTGATAGAACGGCCCAGGCGCGACAGTTCCGCTTGGTGCAAGTCCTGCCGATGGAGTTGTAAGCGGCGCCGGAATGGCGGGCGCCGCCGCGCCGGGCGGCAGTTGGAAGTACGGTTGGCCGCCGACGGGAATTCCTCCCGGCGCGCCTGCCGGCACCACGTAGGCCGGGCGGTCCGGCGGATTGACTCGATAGCCGGGCGATGCGAGGCCTGCCCCGGCCGGAGTTCCGCGACGAAGGCCCTCGGCGCGGGCCAGCAGTTCTTCCTTGGGCACGACGCCCTGCGGCTGCAACTGGAAGTCCAAAGTCCGCGTGTCGTGCAGCGTGCCGGGAATCGCGTTTTCCGAAAAGAAGTCCAGCGGTGGGACCTCATACCAGGGCGGCGGCATGGGCTCTTTCACCGTCTTCGTTTCACAGCCGTCTTTGACCAATCGGATCGTGCGGGTGCCGTAGTAAATTGGCGAGATCGCCACGGGCGTGATGCCAACCTCATGCTCATCGACGTACACCAGCGCCCCGGGCGGATTGCTGCGGATGAGGACCTTGCGTTCGACGCAGCCGCCTGCCAGGATGCAGAACGCAGCGGCAATAAAGGCGAATTGGCTTCTCCGGGAAGTCAGGCCGCATCGACCCATCGTAGTCAGTCCCTTGGCCGCAACCTCTCCCCAACGGTGAATGGGGATGAAAAATCTGTACGAAGAGGGCCGGAGTATAGCCTCCGGCAGGCCGCGATTCCAGGGCAATTGTGAGGCCAAAACCCGCCGGTGTGAGCGTCTTGGTTGTGGGCGGGAAATTTGGTACAAGAAAGGCTGGTTGGGAAGTTTACCTATTTTCCGGTCGAGAATTTTGGAGGAAGCCATGGAAGGCACAGGAATGTCGGAAGGATTGACGCCCGAGGAATTGGCGGAAGCCGAACGGAGCTTTGAAGTTATGAAGGAAGCCGTACAGGAGGATCTTTGGCGGATCGCCTGTCTGATGGCGGGCAAGCCGACTGAGCGGTTGCTTGGTCACACGGAATTTGAAGTGCGTGACCAAGTGCTTCGCCTAGGAGCCAAGGCCGTCGAGACCGCCGTCAACGGGCGGAAAAAAGGGGGTACCAAGGGTGCAGCACGGTCTGTGAGAAATGCGGGGCCGACGCGCGCTTCGTCGAGTGGCGTGACAAGACCTTCATGAGCTTGATGGGCCCGATCAAGGTTTCTTCGCCCTACTATCATTGTCGTGATGGTTGCGGCGGGGGGTGCCGCTCAATGCCATTTCCGAATCAGGTTAGTTTTTGGTCGTAAGTTTTTGTTATGACTGACTTTGCAGCAACAACTTGCCGCGGCAAATCGCCTGCGAAATCGGTCGTGCATGAAAAAGCCGTTCCGCCAATGATAGGGGCTTACCATCCAAAACCCTATCACGGAGGAACGGCAAATGACGCACGCAAGGACGCGAGCGCCAGCGACGGCGGGCCAAGTCGCTGATTGGTTCGATGCGGGATTTTCTCACGCCGGAGGTTTTCAAGCAAGCCCGAAATGCCGCGATACGAAGGAAATCGCCCCGCTGGGACATTCACCCTCTGTTGTCGATTCTCTTGTTGACGACTTACTGCTCCGGCGACAGCCTGCCGGAGAAGTTCGAGGCCGCCAAGGCATTCTACGTGGCCTGTTGCCCGAAGAGGAAACGCCCGGGAAAGTCCTTTGCGGGATTCCAGAAGGCCGTTGCCAAACTTCCCATGCCGGTCCTGCGGGCATTGGCGACGGGAATTCGCGGCCGCTTCCAAGCGGTCTTCCACGAGCGCTGGAAGGTTGGCGACTTTATTCCCTTCGGCTGCGACGGCACGCGGCAGAACTGTCCGCGCACCGAGGAACTGGAACGACGACTGGGCAGCGGCGGCAAAGAGGGCTCTTCGCCCACGATTTGGAATACTTCGATTGTCCACCTCACGCTGGGCGTTCCCTTTTGCTGGCGATTGGGCAAAGGCAGCAAGCCCAGCGAGCGCAGCCATTTGATCTCGATGCTGTCCTTGCTGCCCACGGCGGCGTTGATCGTGGCCGACGCGGGATATGTCGGTTACGAAGTCATGGCGACGATGCTCAGCAAGGGAGTGTTCTTCCTCATCCGCATGTCTTCGATGGCAACTTTCTACACCGAGAGCAAGGAGCCGTTGGAAGAGTTCCGCGAGGGGATCGTTTACTATTGGCCCAAAAAACAGCAGAAGGAAGGCAAGCCGCCGTTGCGGGGACGCTTGCTGCGAATCCACAGCGTCCGCCACAAGGCCGACGTGTGGCTGTTTACGAACGTGGAAGATCCCCAGCAGTTGTCCTTGGAAATGGCCGCTACCTGCTATCGCTGGCGATGGGAAAACGAAGGATTTTTCCGGACCTACAAGCGGACCCTGAAGAAAGCGACATTGATGAGCCGTACCGTGGCCCAGGTTCATCGCGAGGCGGAAGCCTCGATGATCGCCACGCAGTTGCTCCTTTGCCAAGGCGCTGGCCATGCCCGCGGCGGCCAAGAACGGTCTTCCCGCGATGTGCAGCCCCCGCGGCGTATTGCTGGAGGCACGCCGCGACATCTCCGCCCGAAAGGAACCCAAGGAGCCCTTTGCGGCACGGATCGCGCGGGCGGAACGCGAACGACGCGAGCGCACCAGCGCGAAGGAAAAACGCGAATGGCCGCGACGCAAGCCACATCGGCCGCCACATCCGCCCCTTTTGCTGATGCTGACGGACGAACAAAAGATCATACTCCATAATCAGTTACAAGCAGTCTGATCACTAAATTGGAAATGGCATTGGGTGCCGCTCCTTCGATCCCTTGTTGCGGTTGGGCGCACAACCGCTGACTCCGGCCGCGGAAGAGGTCTCGGCGATGGCTGGTGTGCTGGGCAGTTTTGCCGACGGGGCCGAGCGGGTGTTGCGAAAGATGGCCGGGTTGCGGCTGAGCGAATCGACCGTCGAGCGAACCACCGAAGCGGCCGGCGAGCGGGTGGCAGCGCAATTAGCGGCGGGCGAGTCGTTGGGCCCGAGCAGGCCATGGAACTGGCAAAAGGACGCGGCGGGGCGGAGTTGCGCCTACGTTAGCGCGGATGCCACGGGCATTCGTCAACAAGGCCCGGGAGGCTCACAGACTGACGGAAAGATGGCTTATGTGGCGATGGTGTACAACGCCAATAGCGAGCACGATTCGACACGGCCACCTCCCCGGCAAGTGCGGTATTTATCGGGTTTTTACGACTTTCGGACGTTGGGTCGTCAATTGCACCGCGAGGCACTTGAAGTTGGCCTGACGAACGCAGAGCAACAGATTGCGATCTCGGATGCCGGCAACGGTTTGGAAGATTTCTTCCGCACCTACTTTCCCAAGGCGGAAGTCATCTTGGATTTCTGGCATGCCAACGAGCACTTGGTGGAGTTGGGCAAAGTGCTTCATCCCCACGACGAATCTGCGCGGCAAAACTGGACAGACGACATTGCTCATCGTCTCAAGCATGAAGGCGGATCGACAGTACGTGCATGGTTGGAAACGCTGGATATGACTTCGGCTTCCACGGAGGTGCGGGAAGCGCATCGTCGCGAGACACAATTCTTCCGCAACCATGAACACCGCATGGACTATCCGCGATACGTTCGCAACGGCTGGCAAATCGGCTCCGGCCCAGTGGAATCGGCGTGCAAAACCGTTATTGGAAATCGCCTCAAGGGCGGGGGAATGCGGTGGGGGCAAGCCGGTGCCAACGCCGTCTGCCACCTTCGCGGGCTATATCTCAGTGAGCCAGCCTGCTGGGAATCATTCTGGAACCCGAACCCCAACTAATTCTTACCCACAGATTTGACGCCCACACGGAAGGCGTTTGGGACTCATGCGACAAATGAGAAAAAAGTGCATTGCGGCACAGTCTCTCAAAGGTCCGATAGGAGTGATACGGAACCAAGGTTCCGAAGAAGCCTTATTAGTAGTTACTGGCGCTTTCCACTACCCCAAATCGGTTGTTGATCCTTTTCTAACTTGCCCCGTTTACAGGTCATGCTATTATGAAGTTCCCCCAAGTGGCGCTCCGTTTGGAGAGACGCATGGCTACAGTGCACGATCATCCCTCGGAAAAGACTGCGACCAACACCGCTCCGGCAATGTCGCACCGTGCCTTGCCCAAAGCAAAAAAATCTGACGGCCTCGGTTCCGGTGGCTACACCGACAAGCCGTGGTTTCTGCGCATCTGGGACGGCATGACCGCCACCACGTGGTTTTCTCTCCTCTTGCGTAACGGCCTTCGCATCTCGCCGCGCCGTTGGGGGATGGCTGTGCTGATCTCGTTCATTAGCCTGCTGAACTTGGGGCTGGCGCTGTTGCAACGCCTGTTTTATGGCCGCCGCATCACGCGAACGGAGCTTCAAGGCGATCCGATCTTTGTCATCGGCCACTGGCGATCGGGTACGACCCTGCTCCACGAATTGCTGGTCCTCGATGAGCGTTACACTTATCCCAACACCTACGACTGTTTTGCTTCGAGCCACTTTCTCTTTTCGGCCTCGGTTTTCCGGCCGTTATTGCGCGGGCTGATGCCGAAGCAGCGGCCGATGGACAACATGGCGGCGGGGTGGGACTGTCCCCAAGAGGACGAGTTCGCCCTGTGCAATATGGGCCTGCGTTCGCCTTATGCGACAATTGCTTTCCCTAATCGGCCGCCGCAGAACCAGGAGTACTTCGACTTGCAGCACGTCTCCGCACAGGAGCGGACTCGCTGGCAGCGCGGACTGGCGTGGTTTCTGAAATGTCTCACGGTACGATCGCCGCGAAGGATCGTGTTGAAGTCGCCGCCGCACACGTCTCGGGTGAAGGTATTGCTGGAGATGTTTCCCAAGGCCCGCTTCGTACACATTGTCCGCAATCCGTTCGTGATTTTCCCCTCGACGATCAACCTCTGGAAGCGGATGTACCGCAATGACGGCCTGCAAGTGCCGACGTACGACGGTTTGGACGAGCACGTTTTTGCGACATTTGCGCGGATGTACGAAGTTTTTCAGCGCGACCGCGACTTGATCCCGCCGGGCCAGTTGTGCGAAGTCCGCTATGAGGATCTAGTGGCCCAGCCGCTCAAGCAAATGGAGCGGGTCTACCAAGAGTTGAACCTGGGCGAATTCGAGTCGGTTCGGGCGAAGTTGGCCGCTTATTTTGCCGAAAAGGCCGACTACAAGACGAACCGCTATCAGCTTCCTGCCGAATTGGCCGTGGAAATCGGTAAGCGCTGGTTGACCTATTTCGATCGCTACGGCTATTCTAAGGAGCAAAGCTAGCTGTGCTAGCGTTCAGCCGTCCTTCATGGAAGGGTGCGTGAAGCGCAGCCGCGGAAATGGCGCGTTTCGAATGGCCGTCATGCTTCGTTTGATGTCGATAGGCAATTGACGGCTTCGCGCAACCCGCGACCTCTTTCACGTGTTCTCGTGGGCCGCGTACTCTATGATTTCCGCGATTGACTCCCGCGAGCAAACCGTGCGCCGCGGATATCCACACTTTTTCCACCGCCGCGCGGGCTGTCTGCGGCGCAATTCCCCGCATAGAATCGCGTTCAAGGAATGCGGTTGACAGAGTGCGCGGCAGCGCGTAAAGTTTGTTTCGTCGCCAAATCACTTCTCGGGAATCGTCGCCCATCATGAGCTATCCCCGGCTTTCGTTGTCCATTCCGCAGCGTGCTGTCTCGCCGGCGGCGTTTGAAATCGAGTCGGGACTATTCAGCGTATCGCAGAGGGATACGATTCACGCGACCTTCGCGCCGGTGCATTACACGCCGGGCTACGCCTATCCGCTGTTGGTATGGCTGCATGGTCCCGGTTGCGACGAGCGGCAGTTGCTGCGGATCATGCCGCTGGTGAGCATGAGAAACCACGTGGGCGTGGCACCTCGCGGCACGGTGATTTCCGTCGCGGACGAACCGCACGTCTATGGCTGGTCGAACGACGAACAGGGCCTGCACGAGGCCGAGCAGCGGGTCTTTGACGTGATTGACCGCGTTTTTCGCGGCTACAACATCGATCCGCGGCGGGTTTTTCTGGCCGGCTTCGATACGGGCGGCACCCTGGCCTTTCGCCTGGCGATGAACCATCCGTACAAATTCGCCGGCGTAATCTCCCTCGGCGGGGCGTTGCCGTGCGGCGGCGCGCCTCTGGCCCGATTGCCGGAAGCACGCCAATTGGCGATTTTCCTGGGCGTCGGCCGACGAGGCCAAGTTTACGACGAAGCGCAAGTTTGCGAGAATCTCCGCCTGCTGCACACCGCAGGCATGTCGATCACGCTGCGAGCGTACCCATGCGGCCACGAGATTTCGCCGCAGATGCTCTCCGACGTCGATGCCTGGATCATCGAGCAGATCACTTCCGGCAGGCCCAAGGCTGACACGGCCACGGCATAGAGACAATTTCGTCTCAATTTCTTGGGTACGTAGCGACGTTCATCGCTTGCCCATCGGGCCTCTATTCCCCCCAAACGCGTCTTGACGTGCGCGTGGCTTTTCGGGTAGATACAGCCCGCCTAGTCCTCATTTTGCGCAAACGCGCTCGCGCTATTCCGCTCCCCATGGCCGACAAACGCCCAACCTCATCCGATGAACCGCCCGCGGCTGCCAAGTCGCGCGGGGGCGTTGTCGGCCATTTGCGGTCGGCGGTCACACCTACGCTCGCCGATCCCTTCCGCCTCGCATTGACGCTAACGGTGAATGCGGCGATCGTCGTCGGCATCGTCGGCACGGCGATCATACTCCGCAACTACAAGCCGCCGGCGAAGCCGCCAACGCAGGAAGCTACCTTGTCCGCGCTGGATCGAGGCAAGGCCGACGAGGCCCGGCAACTGGCCGCGCGCCTGGCTGCCAAAGCGGACATCACCAACGAAGAATGGGGCGTTCCCGATTTCGTCTTCGGCGCCCTTGCCGTGAAAGCCGCCGAAGCCGAAGCCGGCAAGAAGCGCAGCGAAGCCTTTCTCCAGGCCGCCCTCTATTTGAAGCGCTCGCGCGAGCGGGGATTTCCTGCGCATCGCGAAGCGACGGGGTTCTACCTGCTGGGCAAGAGCCTCTGCCTGTGCGGCCGATTGGACGATGCCCTGCCGGTGCTCCAAGCGGCGATGCGCGAGCCGGCCGATCACGAAACGGAAGTCCGTTCGCTCTTGATCACCGCCCTCGTCGGCATCTATCCGCCCGAGCTTGACAAGGCCCTGGCCGAAAGCCAAAAACTGCTGGCCGACGCGAAGTTGAGCGAAGACTCCCGCGGAGCGGCTCAGTTGGAGCAGGCGCGGATTCTCTTTCGCCTCGACCGCATGAAGGAATGCGCCGCGCTATTGGACAACGCGCCCGGCGATCCGCTCCTCCGCGGCCACGTTTCCTTGCTTCGCGGGCAGCTCGCACTCAGCGAAGCGCAAGGCATAACGAAGGCCGGGACAAAAACAAAGGAAATCGCCGAAAAACAGCAGGCAAAAACCCAACTGGCGTTGGATTGGTTCCGCAAAGCCATTAGCCAGGCCGCCGGCGACAACTCGATCGCCCGGCCGGCCAATTACCTGATCGGCGTATGCCTCGCCGAACAGGACAACTTGCCGGCCGCACTGAACCAGTTGGACCGCACGATACGGCTTTATCCCGAATCGCCGGAATGCCTGGCCGCGTTATACCAGCAAGGCGAAATCGCTCGCCGCATGGGCCGCCACAGCGAAGCGGTGAATGCCTATCAACGGCTGACGACAGCCTATATCCACTTGGACGAGTTCCACAACCCGTGGATCAGTGTTCCACAAATTCAAACGACGCTGCAAAACGCCTGCCGCGAGTATCTGAGTGTTGGAAAGTACGAGACCGCCGTCACGATTAGCCGGCTGCTGGCGCGAGTCATTCCCAAGGCCGACGCATTGAAGTTGACGGCCGAGATCTATCGCACCTGGGGCGAAAATCTCATGGACGAGGCGGAGCACTTGCCGCCCGAAAGGGCCGATCGGCGGCGCGCGGTGGCCCGCATCGAACTGCGCCGCGCGGGCGGCGCCTACACGGAACTGGCCCGCGAGCTTTTCACCACCCGCGATTACGCGGACCAGCTTTGGGAAGGCGCGGCGATGTATTTTGCCGGCCACGACTTCCGCAGCGCGGCGAGCCTGTTGCGGACCTACCTGCACAATGAGGCCCGGCTGCGGCACGCGCAGGCCCTCTCCGACCTGGGGGAGGCCCAGCTTTCGCTCGGCGATACGGAGCAGGCGTTGCGGTCGTTCCAGGCGTGCATCGACCAACATCCTCGCGACGGGGCGATTTATCGCGCGCGGATCCTGGCCAGCCGCGCGGCGATTGCCCGCGGCGACATGAAGCAGGCCGAGGGCTTCCTCTCCGACAACCTCAACGGAGACCAGTTGACCCCGGCGGCCAAAGAGTGGCGCGATTCCTTGTTCGCCTTGGGCGACCTGCTGCAACTTGCCGGGCGAGACGCCGAAGCGATCGCGCGGCTGGAAGAGGCCCTCCAGCGCTATCCTGACGCGCCGCAAGCGATCGCTACTCGCTATTTGCTGGCCGACAGCTCGCGGCGGCTGGCGAAAAGCATTCGCGCGGGACTGGCAAAGGAGGTTTCCTCGGCCGTGCGAAGCGAGAGCCGCGCGGAGGTCAGCCGGCATTTTCACCGTGCGCTGGACGTTTTCGCCGCGCTGCAAAACGACCTCAGCCGTCGAAACGCGGAAGACCTGACCGAGCAGGAAAAAGCCGTGCTGCGAAATGCCCGCTTCGCGCTGGGCGATGTGTATCTGGAATTGGAGCGTTACCCGGAGGCCTTGCGGGCCTTCCAGTCGGCGGCGAACCACTACGCGACCAGTCCCGAAGTGCTGGACGCTTACTTGCAGATTGCCAACGTCTATCGCCGCATGGACCGCCCGGCGGAGGCCCGCACGTCCCTGGAGCAGGCCCGCCTGGCCCTGCGGAGGATACCGCCCGAGGTCCGCTTCGAGCAGACCACGAACTTCAATCGCAAGCAATGGAGCGACCTGCTGAATCGCTTGTGCAGCCTATAATGACCAACCTTCCGACCGACATCCTGATACAGCTTGTGCGGGCGCGGCATTCGTGCCTCGTGCAGCTCCGCGATTTGGGTCAGCGACAGATGGAGCTGATCGACCAGGGAAACGTCACCGGACTGTTGGACCTGCTCGCGATCAAGCAGAAGCCGCTGAGCGATATCCAGCGGGTGGAGAAGGCCCTCGATCCCTATCGCACACAGGACCCCGAGAAGCGGCAATGGCCGTCGGCCGACCAGCGGGCGGCATGTGCACGATTGGTCGAAGAGTGCAACAAGATACTCAAGGAGATCGTCGCCCACGAAAAGCGTTGCGAGGAGACGATGACCCGCAAGCGCGACGACACGGCGCTGGAGTTGCAGCGGCTCCGCGCGGCCGGACAGGCCCACGGCGCGTACCTGCAGCCCGGCGCGCGGAACGCCGGGATCAGTCAGATCGACCTGAGTTCGGAGAGGTGACGCGAACTATGAGCCAAACGACAATTGCCGTCGATCCTGCCACGTTGGACGCCAGCGCCGATCTGCAAACGATCCTGGCGGCCTGGCATACGGCCACGCTTCGCCTGGAGCAGACGCACAACGCCCTCCGCGACGAGGTTCAGCAACTCACCGCCGAATTGGAAATCAAAAACCGCGAGCTTGCCCGCAAGAACCGCCTGGCCGACCTCGGTCAGATGGCCTCGCACGTGGCCCATGAGGTTCGCAACAACCTCGTGCCGGTCACGCTCTACTTGAGCCTGCTCCGACGTCGGCTGACGAGCGATGCCGAGGGCCTCGACATGCTGGAGAAAGTCAACGCCGGCTTTCGGGCGATGGACGTGATGGTCAACGATCTGCTGCATTTCACCTCCGACCGCGATCCGCAATCGGCTCAATTCCCGCTGCGAAAGCTGGTGGCCGATATCGAGGCTTCGCTCGCCCCGCAACTCGCCGCGCAAAAGATCCGCTTCGAGATCAAGAGTTCCGACCGCAACAGACGCTGCGGGCCGACCGCGAAATGCTCCGCCGCGCGGTGCTCAACCTGGTGCTCAACGCTCTGGACGCGATGCCCAATGGCGGAACGCTGACGGTCGGCTCGACCACACGCGACGGAAGTCTGGAACTGTTCGTCGCAGACAGCGGGCCCGGTCTGCCGGCCGAAGTCTTGCCGCGTGTCTTCGAGCCTTTCTTTACTACAAAGCAGGCCGGCACAGGCTTGGGACTGGCCATCGTTTCGCGGATCGCCGAGGCCCACGGCGGGATGGCGACCGCTGCTAACGCCCGACGCGGCGGGGCGGTTTTTACCTTGGCATTTCCACAAGTGCCGATAAGTCGCTCCGTTCAGGAGGCTGCCTAATGACTGCCGCACATCGTGAAACACCTGAAATGACAGGCCGCGTGCTTGTTGTCGACGACCACGCCAGGCGCGGGAGTCGATGGCCGACGTGCTGCGCCACGCCGGTCACAAGGTCGAGTGCTGCACTTGCGCGGTCGAAGCCCTGCAACTGCTCAAGTCGGCCCGCTTCGATTGCATCATTACCGACCTGAAAATGCCGGGCATGACGGGCATCGAGTTCATCATCCAGCTTCGCCAGCGACAATGCACGACGCAGATCGTCATGGTCACGGCGCACGCGACGGTGGCCACCGCCGTCGAGGCGATGCGGCACGGGGCTTTCGATTACATCGAGAAGCCGTTCGAGGCCGATGCTCTGGAACGGCTCGTCGCCCAGGCCATGCGGCATGGCCGGCTGGTCCATCCTGAGCCCGACGCCGTGGCCGCGACTGAAAACGTCTCGCCCGCGATGATCGGCTCCAGCCCGCTCATGCAGTCGCTGCGGACGCGGATCCTGCAAATCGGGCCGACGGCCGAGACCGTCCTCATCATGGGCGAAAGCGGCACCGGCAAAGAGCTTGTCGCCCGGGCCATCCACGCCGCCAGCCACCGCCACGCGATGCCGATGGTCAGCCTGAATTGCCCGGTGCTCTCGGCACAGTTGATGGAAAGCGAGTTGTTCGGCCACGAAAAGGGCGCGTTCACCGGGGCCGATGCCCCGCGGACCGGCCGCTTCGAGGCGGCCCACGGCGGCACGATCCTGCTGGACGAAGTGACCGAGATCGATCTATCGCTGCAAGCCAAGCTGCTGCGTGTATTGCAGGAAAAATCGTTCGAGCGTGTCGGCTCGTGCAAGACGATGCACGTCGATCGTCCGCGTGCTGGCCACGACCAACCGCGACCTGCAGGCGGAGGTTTCCGCCGCCCGCTTCCGCGAAGACCTTTACTACCGGCTGGCCGTGCTGCCGTTGTTCGTCCCGCCGCTCCGCGACCGCCGCGAGGATGTGCCGGAACTGGCCGTTTATTTCTTCAAGCGATCGGCGCCAACGGCTCGGCGCGAGCGCTGCACGCTCGACCGTGACGCGGAGCAGTTGCTCGTCGAGTACGACTGGCCGGGCAACGTCCGCGAACTGGAGAACATCGTCACCCGCGCCAGCGTGCTGACTACCACCGGCCGCCTCACGGCCGACGAACTGCGCCGCTGGCTGGCAGCAGGGAGTGGAGAGCGCGGAGCAGCGAGCCCGGGTTCCATGCTTCCCACTCCAAGCTCCCTTTCGCCTGGCGTAAGCCTGGAAGAAATGGAGCGGCGGCTGATCGAGGCGACACTCGCCCGCTTCGGCGGCCACCGCGCCCGCACGGCCCAGGCCCTGGGCATCGGCATCCGCACGCTGTCGGG
The DNA here is from genome assembly GCA_963707295.1 of uncultured Planctomycetia bacterium. GTDB lineage: Bacteria > Planctomycetota > Planctomycetia > Pirellulales > Thermoguttaceae > JANXQG01. Next base: position 367,636 of record CAVPPL010000010.1, on the reverse strand, counting down.
CAAGCTGCGGCAATATGGTTACGCCCCCAGAGAGAAATCGTTTGCAACAGAAACAAGGATGCGATGAATCGGCAGATTCTGCCACACCCAATGTGCAGAAACTGCCGGATGGAAAACAACGACCCTAAGAAACGCGGCGCATGCCCCAGCACTCCAAAGTGGCGCACGACTTGCATTCCACAAATCACCATGCTTACCGGCTTGTTCCAATCGACCACAATCCCCGTCTTGCAAGAAGTCGTGAGCTTCTCGCAAGCCCGGCAAGCGGTCTTGGCGGGCAATATCGCGAACATCGACACGCCCGGCTACCAGGCACGGGACCTGTCCGTCGAGGATTTTCAGGCGCGGCTCAAGCAGGCGATCGAGGACCGCGACGACCCGGAGGTCCGTTCGCCGGGCGAGGCCGGCCTGCCGCCCACGCCGCTCATGGCGGAGGTGGCCAAATCGACCCGAATGGTCCTGCGGCACGACCGGGGAAATGTGGACATGGAATCACAAGTCACGGAAATGGTGAAGAACGAGATCCAACACAACACGGCGCTGACGGTCCTTACCGACCAGTTCCGGCAATTGCAAACGGCAATCCGCGGAACAGTGTAACGAGGAAAGTACTCAGTACATAGTACACAGTACTAAGTAGTCCGTACCAATAACGAAGCCCAATGCACTTTCCACTAAGTACTATGCACTGAGTACTTTGCACTTCCCCGCAACCCCCAACCTCCCATGCTTTCAGCTCTCGACATCAGCACAAGCGGTCTGGTCGCGCAGCGGATGCGCATGATCCAGATCTCCAACAATATCGCGAACATCAATAGCACTCACACGGCCAAGGGCGAAAAAGTGCCCTACCAGGCGAAGACGGTCGTTTTCCAGACCGAGGACCAGGGCAGCAACGGCGCGGCCGGCGTGAAGGTCAGCTCGATCGAGACGGTGCCGAGTGAACCGCTCTGGAAGCGGGAGCCGAACCATCCGGACGCCATGAAGGCCGGGCCGCACGCCGGCGAGGTGGCCTATCCGAATATCGACATGATGTCCGAGTTCACCAACGCCCTGGAGGCCGCGCGGTCGTATGAGGCGAACTTGGGTGCGATGGACATTACGAAGAACATGGAGCAGCAAACGCTGAAGATACTGGCGTGAGCACTCGGTACTGAGTACTAAGTACCCAGTACTTTTCGCAACTTGGATCGTAGTTATGACCCCGATATCCGGCATCACGACACCGCCGATTATTCAGCCAGGCTGCACCGCGGGCGCCGCCGCGCCGGCTGAGACGGGACTGTCGTTCAAGGACTTCCTCGTGCAGTCGATCCAGGACGTCAACTCGATGCAGGCGGCGGCCGACAAGGCGGTGGAAAAGCTGGCCACTGGCGGCGACGTCAACCCGGCCGAAGTCCTTACCGCCGTGCAGAAGGCCGACATCGCCTTCCAGATGATGGTGCAGGTCAGAAACAAGCTGGTGGACGCATTTACCGAAATCAAGAACTTGCAAATCTGATATTTGAGATTTGAGATTTGAAATCTGATGGACTTCCTCAACAAAGCCTTCGCGCAATTCAACGACCTGTTCCGCTCGATGTCGCCCGGCGGCCGGATCACGGCCGGCCTGCTGTTGGTCGTGGCGGTGGTCAGCGTCGGGTATTTGTTCCAGTCGGAGACGGGCGGCGGGGATGAGTACCTTTTCGGCAGCGAGTCGATCCCAGGTCCCACACTGGAGAAGATGAGACTTGCGTTCGGTAAGGCCGGCTTGAATGGATTCACGTTTGACGGGGACCGCTTGAAAGTGCCCCGCGCGAAACGAGCCGAGTATTTGGCCGCTGTGGCCGACGCGAAAGCACTTCCGTATCACTTTGGCGACCACATGAAGGAAGCCGCGGACGCCAGCTTTGTCGAATCGCCCAAGCAGCACGATGAACGGTGGAAGCTCGGCAAGGAATTGGAACTGTCGGACGCAATCCACAAGTTGAACGGAATTGAAGACGCCTCGGTCTTCATCGACTCGCAAGGACAAACGGGGTTGGGACAACCCCCAGTCAAGACTGCTTCCGTTTTCGCTGCGGCAATCAATGGGCAGCCATTGGAAGACGAGCAGGTCGAGAAGATCTGCGTGCTGGTTGCCTTCGCCAATGCGGGCATGAAACCGGAGAATGTGACAATCACCGACGCAAACGGGCCAGCACGAGTCGGTTTACCGATCAGCGTCGGCGCCGCTGATGATGCGTACGCACGGGACGTTCCGCAAGTCCGAGCAGGACTTGAACAACAAGATCCGCCAGTCTCTTGCCTACATCCAGAATCTGACGGTCACGTCAACCGTAGTACTCGACCACGAAAAAAACAGCCGTACGATCGAGAACAAACTCGATCCCAAGCCAGTGACGGTGCGATCCGAAGAAGACACGCGGTCGATGACGCATGAATCCGGTGCGCCGAGCGGAGCGCCGGGCATGGCCTCGCAACAAGGCGGCGGTGTTAACCAGCCAGTGCCGTCGCTGTCCTCCACAGGCGGCAACAGCGAAGAGTCTAAGAACAAGCAATACAACATGGTCTCGTCGACGAACACCGAGAAGGAGAGCGACGGCCGGGCGATCAAGTCGGCCAAGGTCGCTGTCGGCATCCCCGCAAGCTACTACGAAAAAGTTTGGCGGGAGCGGAATCCGCCCAAGGCTGGCGAAGAGGCGAAGAAGCCGGACCAGACCGTCGTGGACGAGATCCGCAAGGAAATCACCAAGGACGTAACCACCCACGTGGCTACGCTGCTGCCGCCGTCGCCCGAAGTTAAGGATCCGACGCAGTTGGTTACGGTAACCACTTTCCAAGACATCAAGCCCCCAGAGATCGTCGGCCTGGGCCTGCCGCAACGGACATTTACCTGGCTAACCGATAATTGGCCGATGCTGGCGATGGTGGTCCTCGTGCTCGTCAGCGTCAGCATGTTGCGTTCGGTGCTCCGCGCGGTTCCGGCCGCGTCGCCGGAGACTTCAGCGATCTCCGCCCGGATTCCGGCCAGCGAATCGAAGACGGAGGAGAAGGAGGAGCCCGTGGAGGCGGCTGCTGCGCGGCGGCTTCGCCGCATGACCGGCAGCGGGCCATCGCTCCGCGACGAGCTTTCCGAACTGGTGAAGGAAGATCCCGATTCGGCCGCCAGCATTTTGCGGACCTGGATCGGACAGGTGAATTAAACGAATGGTAGCAAACCTTACCCACGACGGACTTCGCAAGGCGGCCATCCTGGTGTCCAGCCTCGATACGGCCGCAGCCGATGCGGTGCTCGATCAGCTTACGCCCGAGCAGGCCCGGCAGGTCCGCGAAATCGTTGTCGAACTTGAAGACATCGATCAGGGCGAGCAACGACGGGTGATCGACGAGTTCTTCCATAACGGTCCGGCGACTCCTGTGCAAAACGATTCCGGCGTGGAACTCGATGGCCGCCTGGCATGGCTGGCATCGCACGGCGACACGCAAATCGAGGAAGAGCCGATTCACACCGCCGCGACCCAGAGCGACCCGGAGTACCGGGTACCCCGGCATCCCGCCGGGCAGCCGTTTCGCTTCTTGCAGGAAGCCGAGGCCGAAAAGTTGGTCCGCGCCCTTGCCCACGAGCGCCCGCAGACGATTGCCCTGGTGCTATCGCACATGCCGCAGGCCAAGTCGGGAGCCGTGCTCGCGCGGCTGCCGGAAAGCGTGCAAGTGGAAGTCGTCCAGCGCCTCGTTGATCTTGAGGAGACCGATCCGGAAATCCTCCGCGAGGTCGAGGAAGCCTTGCGCGGGCGGCTCGCGGAGCATGTCCAGACGCAGCGCCGCCGCGTGGCAGGCTTGGCAGCCGTGGCTGGGATCCTCCAGGCCACCGACGGCCGCACGGGCATCCGCATCTTGGACAACCTCGCCAAGGGCGATCACACGCTGGCCGAAAAACTGCTGCCGCGGCAACTGGCGTTTGAGGACCTTGATGATCTGGAGTCCAACGTAATCGGTGAGTTGATCGACGAAGCAGGGCCAGAGCTAATGCTTCCGGCATTGTTGGGAGCATCGCCAGCACTTACAAACCGCGTCCTCGCTTGCTTGCCGGCGGCTGATGCGAGGGCACTCAATCAGAAGCTGCACAATCCCGGCCCAATCCGGCTTCGTGACGTAGACGAGGCCCGTCGAGAAGTCGCAAGGATCGCAAGCAGAATCAGTTACCAAGTTAGAAGCTAGTTTTCCGTCTTCAATTACCATGCCCACCGTACTTCGCGCCACCGACCGCCACACGACCACCGCCGGCGTTGCTTTCAATTTCGACGATATGGCCGGCCAGGCGAAGAAGCACCTGGACCAGGTCCGCGTCGAAGCTGCGAAGATCGTGGCCAAGGCCCAGCAGGAGGCGGCAGCGGTCCGCCAGCGTGCCCAGGCGGAAGGCCGCCAGGCGGCGATGAACGAAGTCGATCAGATGATTCAAAGGCAGCTTGCCACAGTGATACCGGCGCTCAGGCAGGCGATCCTCGACATCCATCAAGCAAAACAAGCGTGGCTCGCGCAGTGGGAAGCATCCGGCATCCATTTGGCGGCGGAAATCGCCAAGCGGCTGATCCGCGGCGAACTGACCCGCCAGCCGCAAATCCCCTTGACCTTGATCCGCGAGGCCCTGCAACTGGCAGCCGGCGGCGGCGAAGTGCGGCTCGTGCTGAACCCGGCCGACCATCAGGCCCTGGCCGGACAAGTGAAACTGCTCGTGGACGAATTGACCGGCCTGGGCGATACGCAAATCGTAGCCGACGCCGCCGTGTCGCCCGGCGGATGCCGCGTGGAAACCCGCTTTGGCGCCATCGACCAGACCTTCGAGGCCCAACTTGCCCGAGTCGAAGAGGAGTTGCGGCCGTGAGCATTGCCATAATCGAACAACTCGCGCGCGTCATGACCACGGCCGTCACCGGCAGCGTGGCGCAGACGGTCGGCATGACGATCTCCGCGGCCGGCTTTCCCGCCCCGGTGGGCGCGATCGCCGAAATCCAGCGAGATTCGTCCGCGCCACTGCTGGCTGAAGTGATCGGCTTTCGCAATGAAATGACCTTGCTCTATCCGCTCAGCGATTTGTCGGGCATCCGCCACGGCAATCGCGTGCGGCTGCGGCAAACGACGCGCTGGCTGCGCGTGGGCGAGGGACTGCTGGGCCGCGTGCTGGACGCCTCCGGCCGCGCCGTGGACGGCAAGCCGCAACCGGCCTTGAGTGAGCGAATGTCGCTCCATCGCCAGCCGCCGCATGCCTGTACCCGCCCTCGAATCGATCAGCCGCTCGGAACCGGCATCCGCGCCATCGACGGCCTCCTGACCTGCGGCAAGGGGCAGCGGATGGGCATCTTCGCCGGTTCCGGCGTGGGCAAGAGCGTGCTCTTGGGCATGATGGCCCGATATACGTCGGCCGAAGTGAACGTGATCGCCTTGATTGGCGAGCGCGGCCGCGAAGTCAATGAATTCATCGAGCGCGACCTGGGGCCGCAGGGACTGGCGCGGAGCGTGGTGATCGTGGCCACGAGCGACGAGCCGGCGTTGGTTCGCGTGCAGGCAGCGAGCACCGCGGCAACGATCGCCGAGTACTTTCGCGACCGCGGCCAGGACGTGCTCTTGCTCATGGATTCGGTAACGCGGTTGGCGATGGCGCAGCGGGAAATTGGACTGGCCGCGGGCGAGCCGCCGGCGACGCGTGGCTATCCGCCGTCGGTTTTTTCGCTGCTGCCGAAAATCGTGGAGCGCGCCGGCCGCAGCCCCAACGGCAGCATTACGGCCTTCTTCACCGTGCTTGTGGAAGGCGACGATCCCAACGAACCGGTGGCCGATACGGTCCGCGGCTTGCTTGACGGCCACACGTGGCTCTCGCGGAGCCTGGCGAGCCGCGGCCACTATCCGGCGATCGACGTGCTGGGGAGCCTCAGCCGGCTGATGGCCGAAGTCGCCGGCGAGGAGCATCGCCGCGCCGCCACCGTGGTCCGCAGCCTTTTGGCCGCGTACCGTGACCATGAGGATTTGATTTCCATCGGCGCCTATCGCCGCGGCGGCAATAAGCTCGTTGATGCCGCTATCGATATGCAGGACGACCTCAACGGCTATCTGCGGCAGCGAGTCGATCAGCCGGCGAGCATTGACGACGCACGGCAAGGGCTGCTGGCGTTGTGCCAGAAAGCCGAGCAGCGGATCAAGGGAGATAACGGAGGGGCACCCGCGCAGCGGGTCGCGTAACGATGAGCAGATTCATCTTTCGATTGGCGCCATTGCTGAAGCTGCGGGAAGCGCGGCGCGACGAGTGCCGTGCTGCGCTGGCCGAGGGCTATCGCGTCGACGAGGTGCTGCGGAAGCAGTTCGACAACTTGGAGCGGGAGTTGGACGCTTTGAAGGAGTTTTGCCGGCGAAGGTGTCGCCGGGCGGGGTCGATATCGACCGCCTCGTCGAGGCCCAGCGTTACGAGCTGGTGACGAGGGCACAGCAAGGAAAGATCGCCCAGCAGCGTGAGACGGTGGCAGGCGAGATCGAGCGCCGCCGCCAGGCGCTGGTCGAGGCCGATCGCGAGGTCCGCGTGCTGGAAAAACTCCGCGAGCGGCAGGTCGAGCAGCACCGCCGCGAGGAGGAAGTCCGCGAGGCCCGGCGGCTCGATGAAGTCGCCACGCAGCAAACATATCGCAAAATGCAAATGGCCGCAGAGGAGGCGCTGTCATGATCGGCAAACTATTGGGCGCGTTCGTGACGCTCATCGCCGCAGTCTGTGTGGCCACGGTCATTTCCGCCGCCGCGCTCGTTTTCTACTACGCGCAATCGTGGAAGGTCACCAAAGAACGCGCCGGACAGGCGATGGCCATTCTGCAAGGCACGAGCCCGGAGGCCCTGCTGCCGCCTCAAGCCGCCGAAGAAGCAAAACGACGCGGAGCAGCCGGGCTATGAGAAGCTGTCGGCCGAACATGACCTGGAGCGGCTCCAGGTGGACCAGCGCCAGGCGATGATTCGAGCCCTCACCCAGCAGTTTCAGGACCAGCTCGACAAGGTTGACGCCGAACGGAAGCGCGTGCAGGCGGTGAGCGACGACTTGCAGGCAAAGCTCGATGAGATGAAGAACACGGCCAACGACTCGGGCATGGCGACGGTCCAGGAAACCCTGGAGAAGCTCAAACCGAAGCAGGCCAAGGAACTGATCATGCAGCGATTGGAGAAGGGCGAGATCGACGTGGTGGCCAAGATGCTCACGAATATGTCCGACGGCAAGCGGGCCAAAATCATCGCCGAGTTCAAATCGACCGATGACATGGAAAAGATCGGCGTGGTGTTGAACCGCATCCGCCAGGGGCAGCCGGCCGCGGAATTGGTCGATGAGACCGAAAAGAGAATTCAACCGCCCAAGCGACCAGGAACTTAAGATGTCGGTAATCAGCATGGACGCACTATCACGAATGACGTTCGGTCGATCTGCCGACACCCGCAAGCGCGTACCCGGACGCGACGAGCCGCGGCGGCGGCGCGGCGAGCGAGTTTGACAATTACTTGCAGCAAGCGAATTGGCAAGATGCGACGAACGAAGCATCCGATCTCAGCGGTACGAGCGATTCTTCGCCTCAGGACATGAGCCCGGCGACAAGCTCGACCGCCGCGAAACCGTGGACCGACTCGGACACGTCGTCGAAGCCGGCCGACTTGCAGCCGACCTCTCGCGAGGCGAGTGATTCACAAGACACATCAGGGCCGCAGGCTCAAGATACTCCGGTCACGTCGCGAGACCGATTGAAAACCGGTGCGAAGGGCAGCAAGTCTTCCACCACGTCGCACGGCGAACAGGACGGCGATTCCGGCGCGCCGGGATCATCCGGAAGCCAGGCCGCCGGCAAGGACGCTGCCCAGGCGTCTTCAGACTCGCAGCATGATGCGGAAAAGTCGAAGCAAGGCGACGCGGCCGTCGTATTGGACATTAATAACACAAACGCGCTTGCCGCGGCGGCGGCCAGTGCGGCTAAATCCACAATTGCAATCGGCCAAACAACGACTGGCGCAGGCGGCCGCTGGACCAACGGCGGCAAGCGTGACGGCCGTCGCGGCCCAAACTTCCAATGCCGGCAAAACTCCTCCGACGCCATCGCTTCCCGCCCGCACAGTGCAGGCTGACGGAAAGAAGTCCGCAGCGAAGGAAACGCATGCAGCCGCGCCGTCCGCCACAACGGCCGACCAGCCTTCCGCGGCGAACGCAGAAGCTTCTTCCGGGCAGGCGGCAAGCTCTGGCGCTGTCGCTGCTGCCACAAGCGCGACTCTGGCCGGCGCCGCTTCGGTATCGACTGCGGCCACGGCTACGGCGGCCCCGACTTCTTCCGGTGCGAAGCCTGGCGCGACGGCCACAAACGCGGCGATCCCTGCAACGCCGGGCGCGACCGACACCTCACTTGTGCCGACGCCGGTCTCCCCACCAGCGCTTGCCGCGGACCAAGCTACCGGCGGCGCGACCACGACATCGGCGGAAGCATCAACCAGCGATGTGCAAACGGCACGAGAGCAACGGGCGAAGGCGGCCGTCGACGCCATTGCTGCAACCGCTTCGGGCGACAATGGCGCCGCCGGCCCTGCACAGAGCGGCGCTGCCAATTCGACCGCGCCCATCGCTGCACCGTCCTCGCCAAGCAACGCGACCGCGGCGAGCGGAACACCTGCCGCACATTCCGCGGAGACCAATCTCAGCCAGGCCGATCGAGTCCGATTCGTCCAGCGCGTGGAGCAAGCATTCCAGGACGTCAACAGCCAGGGCGGCAGCGTCCGCCTGCGGCTGAGCCCGCCCGACCTCGGTTCGCTAAAGATCGAGATCAAGGTCTCGCGGGGCGAGATGACCGCGCGGGTCGAGGCCGACACGCCTTCGGCGCGGAACCTGCTGCTTGACAATTTGCCGGCGCTCCGCGACCGGCTGGCCCAGCACGATATCAAGGTGCAGCGGTTCGACGTCGATCTCATGGACCGTTCGGGCGGAGGCATGGCCAACCAGTCTTCGCAGCAACAAAACCAGTCGTGGCAAGACCCCGTCCCGCCCGCGCCTCGAACGCCGGCACAGGCGGCCGCTGCGGCGCAGACTGTTGTTGAGTCATCGTCCGTCCGGCCCGCGAGCGGAGAAGGACGATTGAACGTCGTCGTATGAAACGTTTAATCAATCACCCCATTCTGACGCGAGAGGAATATGGCTACCACAACAACTAATCCCGTATCCAACACGAGCGCCGCGGCGAACAGCGCGGCCGGCACCGCGTCTAGCACAACGGCCACGAATTCATTGGACTCCCTGAGCACCGATGACTTCACCAAGATGCTGGTCGCGGAACTGCAGAACCAGGACCCGACCAATCCGGTCACGAACTCCGAGTTAATGCAGGAAGTGAGCCAAATCCGGTCGATCCAATCGACCGACCAGTTGACCAGCACGCTGCAATCGGTGCAGTTGGGCCAGAGCGTCGCGGCCGCCGGCAACCTCATCGGCCGCGCCGTCCAGGGCAACGATGCCCAAGGCAACGCGGTATCCGGAACCGTCAGCTCGGTTTCGATTTCCAACGGCAACGCCACATTGAACGTAGGCACTTCGACCCTGCCTTTGAGCAATGTGACGCAGATCTCCGTCGCCGGCCAATAAGAACAATTCACAAGGGCAATTTCCATAAACGATAACGGGGAGGAATGAGTTATGAGTCTAGCTTCCGCCATGAGCACGGCCCTGACGGGCCTCAGCGCCGCCGAAACGCAAATCGGCGTCGTCGGCAACAATTTGGCAAACTCGAACACGGTCGGCTTCAAGGCTTCGGACGTGCTCTTTGCAACGCAGTTCCTGCAAACGCAAAGCGTGGGATCCGCGCCAACCGCCACAACGGGCGGCAGCAATCCCGTGCAAGAAGGCCTCGGCGTGCAGGTCGCGCAGATTTCGCCCAACTTCTCCCAAGGCACAATCTCCAACGCCAACAGCCCCACGGACCTTGCAATCCAGGGCGACGGCTTCTTCATCGTCCAGGCCCAAAACGGCGGCCAAGAATACACTCGCAACGGCACCTTCACCACGAACGCCCAAAACCAATTGATCACGGGCACCGGCAACCGCGTGATGGGCTACGGCATCAATAACCAGTTTCAGATCGATACGACACAGCTTCAGCCGCTACAGATTCCCTTGGGTACGGCCATGGTCGCGAAGGCCACCACAACCGCGACGCTGCAAGGCTCGTTGACACCCACCGGCGCCGTCGCCAACACCGCCGAAATCACCCAAACGGGCATTCTCACGGACGGCAGCAAGTCGTACCCAGGCAGCACGACGGGCCAAACGAACGTGACAGCGGCGCTTGCCGTCGATCCTAATACAAACCAGCCCGTCGCTGGAAACCTCACTGGAGTTTACAAATATTATGTGACATTTACAAACGGCAACGAAGAAAGCCGGCCGCAATTGGTGTCCTCCGATTCGCCGCTGTTGGCTAACAACCAGGTCATGCTCTCGAACTTTCCCACGGACACCTCCGGCCAGTGGACCGGCATGAACCTCTACCGCAGCGTGAACAACAATCCGGGCGATGCGAACTACTACGAAGTCGCGTCATTTCCCATAGCGGGCCCGGCCGGAGATCCGACCACCAACCCACCAACTCCGGTTGGCTCCTACCTGGATAACGCCAAAGACACGGATATCGAAGCCAGCAATCACACCATGAGCTGGACCGGTCCTGCGGTAACGACCACGACCAACCTTACGGATGTCGTGGTCTACAACCCTTCGACCGGAACCTATGACTACGCTTTTCCCACCACGGGAACCCTGAAATTCACAGGAACCAAAGACGGAGAAACTCTGACGACTCAAGACCTCACCGTCACAAAGACGACCACTCTCAAGGATCTGGCCACATTCCTGCAAGGTTCGCTGGGCATCCAATCGCCTCCAGGGACGGATACGAATAACCCGATTCCCGTCGATTCAGTGACAGGCGAGGCCGCCGGCGTCACCATCACTTCGGACGGCCGGATCAAAATCGTCTCCAACGACGGCACGCCCAACGCCGTGTCGATCGGCCTCTCGGCCATGCAATTGGTCTCCAGCACCGACGCCTCGCAGACCACCTCGGTGAGCATGCCGTTCAGTTCGATCCAGGCCGCCAAAGGCGACGGTACAACGGCAGACATGGTAGCGTACGACAGCTTGGGTATCCCGCTCTCAGTCCGCATTACCACGGTGCTCGACCAAGTCACCAGCAGCTATACGCAGTACCGTTGGTATGCCGACAGCGGCCAGAACGATCCCGGCGCCGGGCAGACGAATATCGCCGTCGGCGAGGGCGTCCTCCGCTTCGATGGTCAAGGCAACCTCATTCCGCCCTCCAATTATTCCAATACGACGGTCTCTATCGGACGGGCGGATGAGCCTTCCGTCAAGCCGCTTCAGTTCAATCTCGATTTTTCCCAGGTTTCCGGTCTTGCCTCAAGCGCCTCATCGCTCACCGTTTCGCGGCAGGACGGGTCGGCGCCGGGCGTTTTGAGCAGCTTCATCATCAGCGACAATGGCCTGATCAGCGGCGTTTTCAGCAATGGTATCAGCCGCGACTTGGGCCAGATTCAACTGGCGCGGTTTTCCAATCCGGTTGGTCTGGAACAACAAGGCCAAAACATGTACTCTGGCGGCGTGAACTCGGGCTTGCCGATCATGGGCAATCCGGGCGACCAGGGAACCGGCACGATCGTCTCGGGTTCGCTGGAACTGTCCAATACGGATATCGGCGGCAGCCTGATCAACTTGATCACCACGCAAACCATGTACAGCAGCAACACGCGGGTGATCACGACGGCCCAGCAGATGTTCGACGAGTTGTTGCAATTGTTGCGGTAACCGATGATCCGACTGACCCGATTCGGAGGCGAGCCGTTTTTGCTCAATGCCGAGCTGATCCAGTATGTCGAGGCCCGGCCCGACACGTTCATCACGCTCGCCAACGGAGAGCGGCTGATCGTAGCCGAAGCAATGGAGGAAGTGTTGCGACGGGTGATGGTCTATCAGCAGGCTAAACACTTGGCGCCGCGTGGAACGGTACTAATCAAAGGACAGCCAGGACTTCAAGGACAGCAAAGATCCGATTGACCGCAATTCGTTCTCGTCGTGATTGTAGTCCTTGCCGTCTTTAGAATCGTTACGCGCGGCACAACCGGACGGCGGCTATCGAATATTTAACAAGTCTCGGCGCCTTGCTCTTAGTGGCAACATAGAATTGAATGAGCCGATCCGCGAGCAGCATAACGAGATAGAAATGGCCAAGACGACCAATCCTGACGAAACCGCCGAAGGCGCTGCCGCCGCGCCGGGACCGGCCAAAAAGTCAATCCTGGGCAAGTTGTTGGTGCTGGTGCTTGTGCTCGGCGTCGTCGCCGTAGAGTGCGTCGTGGCTTACCTCTGCATTCCGTCCGCCTCAAGTGCGGCTGCGCCTGGAACGAGCGCCGCCAAACCGCCCGCCGATCACAAAAAGGGCGAAGCGGAGCCGGCGGGCGAAGGCGAGGGCGACGGCACCGTCGAGATCGACCTCAGGGAATTCTCGGTCACCGTCTTTCAGGCCGCCTCGAATTCGACCATGCGCATCGATTTTCATCTCTTCGGCATCGTGGCCAAAGAGGACGAGAGCGAATTCAAGCGTCTGTTGGAGAAGAATCAGGCTCGCTTGCGCGAGCAAGTCGTGCAGACCATCCGCGGAGCGCAGTTGGCCGACCTGAACGACGACCCCAGCCTGGGACTGATCAAGCGCACGATTCTGGGCAAGGCCAAGACGATCTTCGGACGACCGTTGTTGAAGGACCTGATAATCAGCGACTTTTCGTCGCTGGAAAACTAGAGTAAGAGCACAGCATTTAGCGCGAAAACTGAAGACTGAACGCTCTTGAGTAGGAACGGATTCCTATGGCGAATGACGAACCTCTTCTGAACCAGGACGAAATCGAGAAGCTTTTCAGTCCGCCCAAGAACCCTGCCGCGTCGGGCGATTCGCCTTCCGCTGGAGCGGCGGCGGGATTACGGCAAGCGCTGGCGGATGCCGGCAATGATCCGGCTTCCGCCGGAAGCGATCCGGCCGCGACGCGCGGGGAATCGATCGCAGCGGCCCCCGTCGTGCGGTCCGCTCCTCCGCCACCCCAGGAGCCCGACATCGCCACACAGGACATCGAATACTTGCTTTCGCAGGCGGAAAAGGCGCTGGAGTCGGTGAACTCGAGTCAACTCGACGACGTGCCGACCGGCGTTTCGTCCTATAACCTCCAGGAGTTCACGCCCGCGGCGCCCTCCACCGAAGCCGCCACGCTCGACCTGATTCGCGACGTGGAACTCGACCTGAAAATCGAACTGGGCCGCACGCACATGTACCTGGAAGATGTGCTCAAGCTTCGCAAGGGCTCGGTTGTGCCGCTGGACAAGATGGCCGGCGATCCGGTTGACATTTACGTCAACGGCCGCCTCATCGCCCGCGGCGAAGTGCTGGTGCTCAACGACAATTTCTGCGTTCGCGTGGCCGAACTGATCGTCGGAGCGAACGTCTTGACCTGACAAGGAAGGAAGAGCAAGGATGCCTTCTCTCATCGCAATCATTGGGACCTGTTTGACCGCAACGGTCGCGGCCTCTCCCGCGGATCGTTTTGACGACCGACCGGCCGATCGCGACGCCGCGCCGTGGTGGGCGAACTCGTCCACGCCGGACGCTTCCACGGCCCGCCCGAAGGCCGGCGTAGCCGAGGTTGCACCCGATTCGTCGTTTTCGGGCCGCGCGGACGCAAAAGAGGGCATTGCCTCGTTTGCCGACCGGCCGCCCGCGGAACCCGGCGTTCAGATGCCGATTAAGTCACCAATTGCCTCCGGCAACGCGGCGCCTGCGCTACTTCAACGTGAAACTGACTCACGGCCAGCCCATCTTGCCTCCGGGACTGAGCCACCGGCCACACCGCTGAGGAATGTGGCTGCCGCGGCTGGTCCGTTGCCGGAGGCGACGAACGTACTCCGTCCGTCGCCCACGCCGGCGGTAGTGGCAACGTCGGCCACATCGACCGCGCCGGCAACACCCGCTGCACCTAAGCCAATTCCTGTTCCTGCCAAAATGCCTGCCGCGATCTCGCAGCCGCCGGCAGCAACATCGTCAACGGTTTCAACATCGGCCGCCACGCTGACTCCTCCCACGCCGTCGCTTGCCTTGGGCGGTCACGCCGACAAAAGCATCTTTGGCAAGACTTCGCCGCTGGGTGCCATGTTCACCGTAGGCGGCAGCCTGTCGATCGTGCTGGGGCTGTTCCTTGTGATTGCCTGGGCGATGCGGAAGACGGCCCCTCGCGGATCGCTCCTGCTGCCCAAGGAAGTTTTTGAGATTCTCGGTCGCGCACCGCTGGGCGCGCGGCAGCAGGTGCAACTCCTCCGCTGCGGCAGCAAGCTCCTGCTCGTCTCGATCACGCCGCATGGGACGGAAACCCTCACCGAAGTCACCGATCCGCTGGAGGTCGATCGCATCGCCGGCATCTGCCAGCAAGGCAACCCGAAGAGTTCCACCGCCGCCTTCCGGCAAGTCTTCCAACAGGTGGCTACCAAGCCCGGTGCGGCCGAGCCCGAGCAACTCGAACTGGGTACGCGCCGCAAACGATATCGCTGGGAGAAAGAACATGCGTAAAGATGGGAAATCTCAAATCTCAAATCTCAAATCTCAAGTCTCAGATTGCCCGGCGAGCCGGCCTCGACGGTTCGCCGCTCGTTCGCTGCTCCTCGTGATTTCATTAGTTGTCCTCGGTACGTTCGCGCCTTGCGCGGCCCGAGCGGACGACGGCGCGAGCAAGCCGATCGCGCTGGGCGTGCCGCAGGACATCAGCGACGGCCCGGAAAAATGGACCAGCCCCGAGGGCCTCAGCTCGACAATCCAGGTCGTCTTGCTGCTCACGGTGCTCAGCCTCGCGCCAGCCATCCTTTTGATGACCACCTGCTTCGTCCGCGTCGTGGTCGTGCTCAGCATGTTGCGGCAGGCGCTAGGCACGCAATCCCTGCCGCCCAACCAGGTCATCACCTCGCTAGCGATGTTCATTACGCTGGCGATCATGGGCCCGAGCTGGAAACAAGTATACGAGCAGTCGATCGTGCCCTATACGAATAAGCAGATCAGTATGCAGGACGCCTGCACTCGCGGAGCGACCCCGATCCGGCAGTTCATGACGCGCAGATCGAGCGCACCGGAAACACCGACGACGTGCTCCTTTTCTGGAAGTACTCGTCCAGCGAACCGGTCCCGACAAAGTACGAGGATGTTCCCACAACAGTGCTACTGCCCGCCTACATGCTCAGCGAGCTGAAGACGGCATTCCTCATCGGCTTTCAGATTTACCTGCCGTTTTTGATCCTCGACATGGTGATCGCCAGCGTGATGGTTTCGATGGGCATGTTAATGCTGCCGCCCACGCTCGTCTCGCTGCCGTTCAAAATCCTGCTGTTTGTGCTTGTCGACGGCTGGCATTTGGTCGTTGGCATGTTGATGCAGAGCTTTCAGGCGGTGCATTAACTTTAAGCCTTGAATTGCTCCTCGCTCCCTGCTCCAAGCTCCCCGCTCCTATGTCCCCCGATTCCCTCACTGAAATCGCCATTGGTCTCGGCCGCGAAGCCATTTGGATCAGCCTCTTGATCTCCGCGCCGATGCTCATAGCCGGCATGGTCGTGGGCTTGGTCATCGGCCTACTTCAGGCCGTGACCCAAATCCAGGAGCAGACCGTGGCCTTCGTGCCAAAAATTGTGATCATGATCCTCGTGGTGAGCTTCACCTTGCCCTGGCTGCTGAGCCAGATGATGCACTATACGACGGAACTGATTTCCGGGATACCGGGGAGGTTTTGAAGCTATGAGCGGTGAGCTACGAGCGGTGAGCTTTGAGCGCAGTGCAGACTGTAATGCGTGATTCGTTGTAAACCATGAATTGGAGCTTGCGAAATGGCGAGAGACTTTCGATCCATTAAAGCTTGGGAAAGAGCACATGCGCTGACTTTGGATATATACAAGGCTACGGCCGACTTTCCGAAACATGAGTTGTACGGCTTGACCTCCCAAATCCGGCGCAAGCGCGTCGATTCCGATTAACATAGCCGAAGGTTGCGGCCGCAAGGGCCTGCCCGATCTGGGTCGCTTCCTCGACTACGCGTCGGGCTCCTCTACCGAGTTGGAATATGAATTGCTGCTGGGGCATGACCTCGGCTATTTGGGTCGCGACCGTTTTATGCCCTTGTCCGCCGAGGTTGTCGAGATTCGTCGCATGATTCTGGCGTTTGCTAACAAACTAAAACTTGGCTGATTTTCATAGGCGTCGGCTCACTGCTCAAAGCTCATGGCTCAAAGCTCATAGCTCAATGCTCACTACTGACCGCTTTCTCGTCTTCACGCTCGTTCTCACGCGGATTAGCGGGCTGCTGTTTGCCACGCCGGTCATGGGCGCGAAGGAAGCTCCCATGACGGTCCGGGCGCTCATCTCGTTCGCCCTGGCCGTGCTGATCATGCCCAGCCAGTGGTCCGTCGCGCTGCCTTATCCTGGCGGCGTATTGGTCTACGTCGTGATCATCGCCGCGGAACTGATGATCGGCCTCGTGCTCGGCATGGGCATCACGATCATGATCGGCGGCATGCAAATGGCAGGAGATATGATGAGCCGTGTCGGCGGGCTGACGCTCAGCGAAGTCCTCGACCCCACGACCCAGGCCAGCGTACCGATTTTCTCGCAGTTTCTCAGCCTGCTGAGCGCGGCCTTGTTCGTGATCATCGGCGGACATCGCCTCCTGATGGGCGGATTGTTGGACACATTCCAGGCCATCCCGCCCGGCGGATGCGTGGCGGCGTTTCTCGGCCCGTCCGGCTCGGCGCCTGCGTCGCTTGAGGGGCTGGTCGATATGCTGGTGGTGCTGTTGACGCAGAGCTTTCATATTGGCATTCGCGCCGGAGCGCCTGTGGTCGCGGCCGTCCTGCTGGCCACGCTCGTCTTGGGCCTGATCAGCCGCACGCTGCCGCAGTTGAACGTGATGGTCGTCGGCTTCGGCCTGAACGCGATGTTGACATTTGCCGTGTTTTCCTTTGCTGTCGGGGCGGCACTCTTGGTCTTTCAGGACGAGATCGTGCCGACGCTCGAAACGCTCTTCAAAGGGCTGAAGATTCCAATTCACTCGCAATAGAAGTTCTTAGTGCTTAGAACTTAGTTCTTAGAGTTTGGCGCGCGGCTCTGAGAACCAAGTACTGGGTACTGAGTACTGAGTACTTTCCCATGGCCGAAGCCGACGGCGAAAAAACGCAGGACGCGACGCCCCATCGCCGGCAACAGGCCCGCGAGGAAGGGCAGGTCGCCAAGAGCCAGGACCTGGCCTCGGCCGCGATCCTGCTAGTTGGCGTGGCCGGGCTGCTTTGGCTGGGAATGCCGATCGTCGATACGTTGAAGCGCTACACCGAAGAGCAGCTTGGCGGCGAGGCCTGGCTTTCGGCCGATCCGCAATTCGTCGCCGCCCACGGCTGGCGCGTTGTCTACGCCCTAGGCGGCGGCCTGCTGCCGGTGTTCGGCCTCTTGCTGCTTATCGCGATCGGGGCCAATATGTTCCAGGTCGGGTTCATCTTCCTGCCGGAGAAGCTCGCGCCGGACATCACGCGGCTGGACCCGCTGCAAGGCCTCGCCCGGCTTTTCTCGCTGAACAACGTGGTGCGGCTGGTGATGGGCCTTTTGAAGATGGCGATTGTAGGCGGCGTGGCGTACGCGAGCATCTACGGCCAGCGCGAAACAGTCCTCGGCCTGGCCGGCATGACGTTGCCGGAGATCGCCGCCTTTCTCGCGCAGGTCCTTTTGTGGACGAGCATAAAGATCGCCTTCGCCCTGCTGGTGTTGGCTGTACTGGACTACGGCTTCCAGTGGTGGAAGCGCGAGCGCGACCTGCGGATGACGACGCAGGAGGTTCGCGAGGAGATGAAGAACCTCGAGGCGAATCCACAGATGGTGGCGCGGCGGAAGCAGGTGCAGCGGCAGTTGGCCATGCACCGCATTGCATCCGCCGTGCCCAAGGCCGACGCCATTATCACCAACCCCACCGAGTTGGCCATCGCCATCCAATACGACACGGAGAAGATGGCCGCGCCGATCGTGGTGGCCAAGGGCGCTGGCGTGCTGGCCGCGCGGATCCGCAAGCTTGCTTTGGAGCACGGCGTGCCGATCCTGGAACGCAAGCCGCTTGCCCAGGCGCTCTATCGCGAGGTGGAAATCAATCAACCGATCCCGCAGGCGCGTTTCGCGGCGGTCGCCGAGGTGCTGGCCTATGTCTATCAGCTCAAGGGCAAGAAGATCCCCGGTTCGGACCGCCGGGCTGGGTAGACAAGTAGACAAAAGTAGACAAAAGTAGACACTTTTCGGCGTCTGAGCACCACGATCGGCGGGTCGCGCCACCGCCATTCAGGGAGGATTCATGTAGCGGTAGTGTGCGTCGAGCGACAGCCTGCTTCGTTCCATCTCACTTCTTCATCTCCGGCCCGATGTCACTTGCAAGCTCAACCCACGCAAGCCAGATGCTTTGCTCGATGCTGATCTTGCCTTGTTTCTTGAGCTCCCGCAATCGTGCCGGCGACTCATCGGGCCAATGGCCGATCCAGCCCCGCGCGAGCGCGCGGCTTTTGAGGAGAAAGTCGCGCTCGTCGTCCACGCCGCAAGTTAACGGAAACGTCTCGCCGATGACGATCGGCTTGCCGAAATCGAACTGCTTGAGCAGGGCGAGTTCCTCGTCCACTTTCTTAGTCTTGGGATACAAGTGAGGCGAGATGAAATCCAACTGCTCGGCCGCCGTCTTATACGCGCCGGGAAAGGGCAACATGCCGAGCGTGATTAGGCGCTTGGGATCATGCTTGCGGATCGCGGCGACCATGCGGCGGGTCCACGCGCGGAAGATGTCGTCGCCCGAGCGCTTCGGCTGGTCAAGCGTGAGGCGCTGGCAGAACTCGACATCGCCCATCCGGCCGACGTACCAGCCGTCCGCCCGCTTGGCCGCGGCGGCCGGCTCATTCACCAGGTCATAACAGAATACGGCCGGGCTCTTGGCGCAGGTTTTGGCGATTGTAGACCAGTAAAACTCCTGCACCTTCCAGCGGGCATCGTCGTCGAGCTTGTCGTACCAGGCCATGCGGTCCTTGATCTTGTAGCAGGCCAGTCCCGTAATGTGGAGGTAAATGCCCGATTTCTCGGCGATTTCGAGCAGGCGCGCAAGTCGCTCCAGCGCCCCGGGATCCAACTTGTCCGGACTGCGAAGAAAGGCCGGCATCTCTGGATGCACCCGCGCGACGGTCGCGCCCGCGGCCTTCATCTCGGCGAAATCGCGCTCGACGCGGGCTGGGTCCTTGGCCAACCGTTCCATGATGTCCACCGATCCGTAGTTGTGGCCCCAGGGAACATAGCGCTCGCCCGACGGATCGAGGGCGAATCCCTTCTTGTCGGGCGAGAGTTTTATGAAATCCATCGCGGCCGCATCGGGGCCGGCGAACAGCAGCGCGGGGGAGAAGATTAAGTAGCAGAATATCACCAAATGTCGGCGCGGGCACGGCAAGACTCCTATCTTATAATCCAGGTCATATCATCATCGCTCAAGTGGTCGCGGCCTATGCATGCCCTCTCTACAACTCGCAGAACGGCAGCCGGATCGCATCCGTAGATCCCAGATCCCCAGGCGGCATTGGTTTCCACAACCGCCCAGCCGCGCCCGAGATCACACCGACGTTCTAGCACGACGGCCGGCGGGAACGAAATCGTCGGATCGCCGAGGACCGTCTGTGCAAATTCCAGAGCCTCCCGGGTTTTCTGCGTCGAAAGTTATCCAGCCACCATCCTCGCCCTGGGCAAGCTCACCGTTTCGTAGATAGACTGAATGAGTTAGCACTCGTCTTTCCATGACGAAACAACGGTACTCCACTGCCCATAACACGGGCTCCGCAACCAAGACCGGGATCGAGTCCGACAGAACATCAGCCGAGGGAAGTTCCGCGCCAGAGCCGAAGACCTTTGCAGGGAAGCACTTGTCATCTGCGGGCTTGATAAATCGCGGGATGCGGAGCTGCCTTGCCGCGCCGAGTATTCCAAATTCGACATCGCGACGACGGTAGATTTCGGGCAAATCCGCCGCCCACCGGAATGGCGGCTCGATAAGGGCCAATTGCAACTGATCGGCAACAACGGCAGCAAAAAGCGGTTCGCCGTACAGAACCAATTTGTCTTTCGACGCAAAACCCTCTGGAACTCTCCATCCTAGAAGTCGTTCCGTCTCCCATTCCGCATCAATTGCGGCTTTCCAAATCGCGTTGGTGTCGGGCGTATATCTGGGTGGGAGAATGAGTGTGGGCATGTGTGACGTTGCGTATAATGCACTCGATTATATTCGGGCGATGCACTGAAGACCAGAACACGTAGCAGGCTAACGCCATGTATTTTGCCTTCCAAACCGAGGTTCCTCTTCGCCGGGACGTTGTGTATCGCTTCTATCAGAACCCGGCCAATATCTTGCTGCTTCACGCGGGCTGGTCGAACATTCGGGTCCTGAAACACGCTGGCTGTACATATGCCGGAGCGGAGACGTGGATTGAAATCACGATGGCAGGATTCCTTCCGCTCGTCCTTGGGTTTCGTCACGCGAACTTCCAACCTCCGCACCAGTTCATCGACCAATTGATTCATGGCCCCTTCAAGACGTTCCTCCATTTGCATCAGTTCGAAGACACAGGCGGCGGCACGCGGATTTGCGATCTCTTGGAGGTAACACTTCCCTCGTGGCTGGGCGGCGAAATGGCGACGAAGCTGATCATTGGACCAATGGTACACGACACCTTTCGACATCGTGCGGCGGCCTTGGAACGTCTGGCATCCGACGGAACTCTCCTGCGCGCTGCGCAACCACGGCTGCAAACCGGAGACACCTGAAATGGAATCGGCCACATGGACGCTCCTTGTGCTTGGACTGCTCGGGGCCGCGGACATCGCGATTTACCATACGATCGCGCACGGCATCCGCTCGCACCGCGACTCGGCGGCTGAACTTGTGACCCACGCATGGCGAGGGCCGACATACGCGGCGCTATTCCTGCTCGTCCCCAACTTTCAGTTGCATGGCCTGTTCGCGCTATTGCTCCTGGCCCTTCTGGGTTTCGACGTGGCCATTTCCATCTGGGATTTCTCTTTGGAGTCCACGAGCCGCCGTGCCCTGGGCGGACTGCCAAGCGGGGAATATGTCTTGCACATGGTTATGGCGATGATCTTCGGCGGATTGATCTTCAATCTCGCCCCGCTGCTGTACGTTAATCTCGACAAATCCACATCGCTCGCGTATCTGCCAGCGGCCGTGCCCGATTGGATACGCGCGTTGATGGCCGTGATGGCGATTCTCGTTCTAATATCCGGCATCCAAGACGCACTGGCCGCCATTCGCCTCAAGCGCCGACCACGGGTCAACGTTGATTCGACGGCCATTGATTGGCCCATCGAGCGGCGTGCCGAGCCGATCCAATTTGATCCGTCTTCAAAGGCTACGATTTGCGCTCCGGCATGGATGTCCGTGGTCTTGATTCTGGCGGGGATTTACAATCTGGCGTGGGGTGCGTGGGTCGTTCTCTTTCCGGCGGCTATGTTCCAGCTTGCCGCCATGCCGCCCAACAACTATCCACAGATTTGGCAGGGCATGGGGATGGTCATTGGCGTGTACGGAATTGGCTACCTGATTGCTGCGGCGAACCCGCGGCAGCACTGGCCCATTGTGCTCGTCGGTTTGTTGGGCAAGGTTCTCGGTCCGATCGGCGTGGCCTACGCATTGACGCAAGGGACGTTGCCTTTGAAATTCGCTGCCGCATGCATTACCAACGATCTTGTCTGGTGGGTTCCCTTCACGCTGATTGTTTTCTTCGCACTTCGCAATAGATTCCTTGTCACTCACAAAAATGGATTGACAATCTCCAAGCCGTCGTAGTCCGCGCCGTGCTGCATGTCTTCGCTATAGAGTCGCGTCGCGCCGGCCTCAAGGCAGGCGGCAACGAGCAAACTATCCCAGTGAGAAAGCGAGTATCGTTCGTGGAGGGCAAAACCGCGCTCGAAAATCGTCGGGCTGGGTAGTTTGAGAGTAAAGAGTCCTAGCACGTCGCGAAAAGTGCGCTGCACCAGGTCGCCGGCTAACTGGCCCCGCGCCTCGGCCTTCCGCAAGCAAGCGAGAAACTCGACCGCCACCTGCCACAACATCACTGTCTCGCCTGGGATCAAAACCAAGCGGCCGAGCAATCCTTTCGCTGCTTCCTGTTTGACCGGTGCGGCGGTGTCGAAAGTGTACGCGAAGATGTTGGTGTCAATCGCGTTCATACAGTTCATCACGCGAGAAGTTCGCTGCCAAGCCGGGGATCGGATGTTCGTCAACCCTGGCCATTAACGCTTCCCATGCTTGCCGGGCCTCGGCCGGATTCCAGGCCGGTTCAACCCGCAGCTTCACACGCGTCCGGTCGGGGAACGGAGCGCCTCGTCAAGCTTCAAAGTCCCATTTTCGACCGTGCCCATCACTTCGGCGATCAGCATACTCTCACCTTCCTTTCCAAGAGCATTATAGCATCATCGCACAAGGATTCCGCAAAGCTGTTGCTGCTACGCCAAAATCCCATGCACCACCTTGCCCGCCACGTCGGTCAGGCGGAAGTCGCGGCCCTGGAAGCGGTAGGTCAGCCGCTGGTGGTCGATGCCGAGCAGGTGCAGCATCGTGGCGTGCAGGTCGTGGACGTCGACCACGTCCTTCGACGGCGTTGTAGCCGAGCTCGTCGGTCGCGCCGTAGGTGATGCCCGCGCTTGATGCCGCCGCCGGCCAGCCAGATCGAGAAGCCCTTGATGTGGTGGTCGCGGCCGTTGCCCTGGGCCATCGGCGTGCGGCCGAACTCGCCGCCCCAGACGACCAGCGTGTCGTCGAGCATGCCGCGCTGCTTCAGGTCGCGTGATCAGCGCGGCCGCGGCCTGGTCGACCTCGCTCGGCGGTGCCCGTGCATGTCGCGCCTTGATGCCGCCGTGATGGTCCCAGTCGCGGTGATAGAGCTGGATGAACCGCACGCCGCGCTCGGCCAGCCGCCGGGCCAGCAGGCAGTTGGCCGCGAACGAGCCGTCGCCGCCCGTGCGTGCCGTACAGCTCCAGGATGTGCTTGCGGCTCGCTGCGAAAGGTCCATCAGCTCGGGCACGCTGGTCTGCATGCGGAACGCCATCTCGTACTGGGCGATCCGCGTGGCGATCTCCGGATCGTCGACCGCCTCGTGCTGCAGGCCGTTGAGCGCGTGCGACCGCGTCGACGACGTCGCGCTGCCGCTCGGCGGTCGACGCCCGGCGGGCTGCCGAGGTAGAGCACCGGGTCGCCCTTGGAGGGAACTGGACGCCCTGGAACCGGCTGGGCAGGAAGCCGCTGTGCCACTGCCGCGAGGCGATCGGCTGCGCCTGGCCGAACTTGCCCGGTCGAGGTCGAGCACGACGAAGCCGGGCAGGTCCTCGCTCTCGCTGCCCAGGCCGTAGATGCAGCCACGAGCCCATCGCTGGGCCGGCCGGAGATCGTCGTGCCGGTGTTCATGAACGTGTGGGCCGGGTCGTGGTTGATCGCCTCGGTGTGCATCGAGCGGATGATGCAGATCTCGTCGGCGATCGTGCCGATGTGCGGGAAGAGCTCGCTGATCTCCTGGCCCGACTTGCCGCATCGCTTGAAGCGGATGCTGCGGCGCGAAGCAGTTGAGCTTCTGCCCCTGGAGCTGGGCGATCGGCTGGCCCTTGGTGAACGACTCGGGCATCGGCTGGCCGTGCATCTCGGCCAGCTTCGGCTTGTAGTCGAACGTTTCCAGGTGCGACGGCCCGCCGGCCATGTACAGCTAGATGACCCGCTTGGCCTTGGCGGCAAAGTGCGAGCGGATGGACCACGCCGGCCAGCTGGTCGAGCGATGTTGCGGTCCGGCGCAGCGCGGCGGCCAGCTCCGGATTCAAGAGCGACGCCAGGGCCATCGTGCCGATGCCTGCGGCCGCACGACCCAGAAACGCCCGGCGGGTGCAATCGCACCCCATGCACATCTAGAAGCGTTCGGCATGCGTAACATCGCGTCCTCAATCTCTCGGGTGATCGTTTCGTGCAGGTTCAACAGCACGCCGGCCACCGAGGTCCAGGCCGCCAGCTCGGCCGGGTCGACGTCCGCGGACGGCCGGGCGTCGCCGACGTTCAAGCAGCTGCGGCGGCCGCCTTCGGGTCGGCTTGATATTGCGCCAGGTGCCGCCGATACAGCTCCAGCAGCAGATCGGCATTCGGCCGTCGTCGGATCGCGCTGCAAGCGCCTGGCGAAAGGCGCAATCGCAGCCGGTCCGGCGTCCGTGCTTCCGCCTTCGCGGACGATCCGCGCGGCGAACACCCGGGACGCCTCGACGTAGGTCGGATCGTTCAACAGCACCAGGGCCTGCAGCGGCGTGTTCGACCGCGGGCGCTCGACCGTGCACTCCTCGCGCGTCGAGGCGTCGAAGGCCAGCAGGCTGGGATGCAGGAAGGTCCGCTGCCAGTAGGTGTACAGCCCGCGGCGATACTGGTTCTCGCCGTGGTCGTTCTGCCACTCGCGCACGGGGAAATTCAGGTAGCTCCAGTACCCGGCCGGCTGATACGGCTTGACGCTGCGGCCCGCCGACTGCCGCAAGCGAAAGCAGGCCGCTGATCGCCAGGGCGTTGTCGCGGACCATCTCGGCGTCGAGGCGGAAGCGGCCCTGCCGGGCGAGCCAGTTGTTGTCGGATCGACGCGATCGCAACTCGCGGCGTGCTCCGCGACGATCTGCCGATAGGTCCGCGACATCACCATCAGCTTCACCATGTGCTTGACGTCCCAGCCGCTGTCGACGAACTCGACCGCCAGCCAGTCGAGCAGCTCGGGATGCGTCGGCAAGGCGCCCTGCGTGCCGAAGTCGTCGAGCGTCCTCACGAGCCCCTGGCCGAAGAACAGCTTCCACAGCCGGTTGACCAACACGCGGGCCACCAGCGGGTTGTCGCGCGCGACCAGCCAGCGGGCCAGGTCGAGCCGCGTGGCCGCGGTCCTTTACGTCCAGCTTGCCGAGAAACTCGGGAATCGGCCGGCGTGACGACGGCGCCGGAATCGTCCTGCCAGTTGCCGCGGGCGAGGATGCCGCATCATCCGCGGCGGCATCGGCTAGGGTGATGAGCGTCGAGGGAATCTCGGCTTTCGTATTTGGCCTTTTTGCCGCGAAGCTGCTCGATCTTCTTCAAGAGCGGCGACCGTGCCGCCACCTTGCCGCCGTAGTACTTTTTCAAGAGGTTCGCTTCATTCGGCGTTCGATCGGCGGCGCGGTCTTCAATGCGGCGACGATGTTTCCAGGCGGCTTCTGTTTGCCGTGCGAAGATTTGGCCAGCTTTTCCCAATCGGCCTGCGATGCGGGCAGATCGGCGTCCGCCGCGGCCAATTCCTTTGTCGCAGCGGCGATTTGTCCGTCGAAGTCCTTCAATCTGGCTTCTTGCTCCGGCGTGGGCATCGGCGTCTGGTCTTGCCGCCGGATGGCCTTTTCGCGGACGTCGGCAAAGAAGGCCGCAAAGCTGTAAAAGTCCTTCGTCGTGAAGGGGTCGTACTTGTGATCGTGGCACTGGCAGCAGCCCATCGTCGAGCCGAGACATGCCGTGGCTGTATTCCGCACGCGATCGGCGGCGTACTTGGCCGTATACTCCTTGGCCTGCGCGCCGCCTTCCTCGGTCGTCTGCAAGAGGCGATTGTAGCCCGAGGCGATCTTTTGCTCGCGCGTTGCGCCGGGCAGCAGGTCGCCGGCCAACTGCTCGATCGTGAAGCGGTCGAACGGCTTGTTGTCGTTGAACGCCTTGATGACGTAATCGCGATAGAGCCAGACCGAGCGATCGTTGTCGCTGTGATAGCCGGCCGTATCGGCATAGCGGACGACGTCCAGCCAGTACATGGCCATCCGCTCGCCGAACTGCGGACACGCCAGCAGGCGATCGACCGTTCTTTCGTACGCGGCGGGCGAGTGATCCGCGGCGAAGGCGTCGCTCTCGTCGGGCGAAGGCGGCAGCCCAGTCAGATCCAATCGCAAGCGGCGGAGGAGCGTGCGAGGATCGGCGTCGGGCGACGGATGCAGATTGTGTTGCGCGTAGGCCGACGGCGACGAAACGGTCGATCGCGCTGCGCGACCAGTCGGCGGCCGATTGATCCGGCGGTTCGGGCACTGCCGGCCGTTTCGGTGCAGTGTAGGCCCAATGCGTTTCGTACTTCGCCCCTTCATCGATCCAGCGGCGCAGCTTGGCTGCCATCTCGGGCGACACCCGCGGCTTCTTCGACGCTGGCGGCGGCATCTGCTCATCGGGATCGGTGCTTGTCACGCGGGCGATGAGCGGACTTTCGGCCGACTTGCCGGGCACGATCGCGTCGCGGACCGCGACCGCGCGAACATCGAGCCGCAGATCGGCCTTGCGCTGTCCGGCGTCGGCCCCATGGCAGGTGAAGCACGAGTTGGCGAAGATCGGGCGGATGTCGCGGCTATAGCTGATCGGGACTTGCTGCTTTTTCGCGGCCGGGTCGTCGGCCCGCGCGGTCTCCACACTCCATCCGGGCAGCCAAGACACTGCAAGCCCTGCGAGCACGACTGTCCTTATTTTAGCTTTCATACCGTTAATGATAACACGGACGACAAGCGGAGTGAAGTCTCGGGCGAACTGCGGCCGTACTCTGAAGTATTGTCGCTGGTGATCGTGTCTTCCATTAGGTGGCCTCAATCGGCACCGTCTCGGTGGTTATTCAAGAAGCCGCGAGTGTCATTGGGCGCTTGAAAGGATACCACCCGTGGGCGCTTTAAAAGGTACCAGGGAAGGCGGTTTCTGTGTGGAAGGGTGAAATTGGTATCCTTTGGAGTCAGTTCCCGGTCCTATCATCGGCTGGGGACCCGGTGGGCGCTTTGGTATCCTTTGGCGCTTTTTCGCGGGTGGCCAGGCGATAGCTCCTGCCGGTGATCTGAATCATCACCGCATGGTGTAAAAACCGGTCGAGAATCGCCGTGGCGCTGGGCACGTCGCCCAACAGTTTGCCCCAATCCTCCAGGGGCCGATTGCTGGTCATCAGCGTTGACTTGACCTCGTGGCGGCGGAGCACGATCTCGAACAGATACTCGCCGCTGCGCTTGGGCAGTTGCTTCATGCCCATGTCGTCGATGATCAACAGGTCCGGCTTCAAGTAGCGTTGCAGAATCCGCTCCTGGCCGGCCAGGGCCTCGTTGTGGAGGAAGTCGCGCACGGTGTCGAAGATCGAACGATAGTAGACCGTCGCGCCGCAGCGGATCGCCGCCAGTCCCAAGGCTTGGGCCAAGTGGCTCTTGCCGGTGCCCGGCGGTCCCACGAGCAGCACGTCGCGGCGCTCGCGGACGAAGCGGCCCGTGGCCAGGTCGAAGACGCGATCCTTCTCGATGGAAGGATTGAAGCCGAAGTCGAAGTCCTCCAGGCGGCGCGTATCGCGGAAGCCGGCGGCGGCCGTGCGGCGGTTCAAGAGGCGGCTGTTGCGGACCAGGAGTTCGTCCTGCAAGAGCAGTTCCAGGAACTCTCGATGGCCCAACCCGGTGGCGGCTGCCTCGTGCAGGCGGACCTCCAGCGAGTCGGCCAATCCCGAAAGGCGCAGTTTCTTTAGCGTAGTCAACAACTGATCGTACATCGTCATCCTCCTTGGATCGCGGTCTTGATGAACTCTCGGTACTCCGCCAGCGGTCGAATGACCGGATGGGTTTCGATGAACTCCAGCGTCTGTTGCGCGGCGGCGGTTTGCCGCTTCAGCAGGTTCTTCACGATGCGGTAGCGGAAAGCCCGGCTGCGCCAGGCGGCGTCGCAGGCGGCCTCGATCGCCGGGGATTCGTAGTTGCGGCTGAGGGCCAAGAGGCCCTGCACGATGCGCATGCCGCGGATGCCGTGCTCGCTCAGGGCGGCTTCCGCCCAACGCAGCGAAAAAGGACCTAAAAGCCGCACTTTTCCCAGTAAATAGGCCGCTCCCCGCTCCACGCCGCTGATCTTCTTGTCGTCCAGATGCTCGTTAAGCGTGCTGAACTTGCCCGGCTCCTTGCGGCAATGCACGGCCACCTGCTCGAAGCGATGATTCAGGATTCGCACGATCTGGCTGTTCCAGCGGACCCAGACTTCGCAGCCCAGATATTCCGGCGGCGCCGAGTAGAAAGAACGCTTGATTTCGATGTGCCCGTCGCGGCTGACACGCCGCATCCCCTCCTCAAAGAAAGGGAACCGCTCCCGCGGCAACGGCCCCAATGCCGCGCGTTCCCCGCGTTGGAACAACTGGCCCACGTGCTGCTTGTATGTTGGAAAAAGGAAACACTGATGGGTTGCCAAAGGAAATGGAACTTGTTCAGTTGATGGGAGTCTTTTCGGGGGCCGCTGCGCAGCAGCCCCCGAAAAAATCGCCGACGAGAGATCGATCGTGTCCTGGTCGTTCCAAGACCGTCACGAAGCGGGATCCTCGTCGGCTTCGTAGTACCAACCCGGACAGCCGCCAGAGCCGTACGAGAACATCGGCAGCTCGCAAACGCAAGAAAGGGCCTCTACTATGATGGATATAGTTCTCCCAACTCTCTCGTTCACGGGTATCGATGTCTCGAAGAAGTCCTTGGATGTCGGCATCTTGCCATCGGAGGAGGTCTTCTCTGTGTCGCACGACACGGAAGGTATCGCACAACTCATTGAACGTTTCAAACTCTTGCGGCCGGCGTGGTTGTCCTTGAGGCGACCGGCGGCCTGGAGGGTCGCCTGGCCGCGGAACTTATCAACGCCGGCCAGCCGGTTGCGGTGGTGAATCCCCGCCAGGTTCGCGACTTCGCACGAGCCGTTGGCAAACTCGCCAAAACCGATCGCATCGATGCCTTGCTCCTGGCGCGTTTCGCCCAGCAGGTCCGGCCGCGATTGACGGAGAAAACCTCGGAAAAACAGGCCGAACTGACGGCTTTGGTAACTCGACGCCGCCAGCTCATGGACATGCTGACGGCTGAAACCAATCGCCGGCATTCCGCAGACGACGAAAGCCTGCCGCAGCATCGACAAAGTCGCCGAACTCTTTAATAAACAGATAATAACTATTGAAAAAGAGATCGCGAAGCTCATCGAATCCGATGATGATTGGCGCGCCACCGACCAACTGCTGCGATCCGTGCCCGGCGTCGGACCGGTAACCAGCGCCGCGCTCGTCGCCGAATTGCCCGAGCTCGGTCGGCTCAACCGCCGCGAAATCTCCGCTCTTGTCGGCTTGGCGCCATACAACCACGACAGCGGAAAGTTTCGCGGTAAACGCTCGATCTGGGGTGGACGCGCCAGCGTCCAAAGCGCCCTTTACATGGCGACCGTCACGGCCCGTCGCTGCAATCCCATCATCCAAGCCTTCTCCGAGCGCCTCCAGAAAGCCGGAAAACTCTACAAAGTCGTCCATACCGCCTGCATGCGCAAACTGCTTACCATCCTCAACACTATTACCAAAAACCACGAATCATGGTCGCCAAGAATCGCGCTCAAAGCGCTTGACAAAAAACACAGCCGCTTCGTGGTGCCGTGGATCCGCGTATCGGCGACCGTGCGTTCCCACTCGCGCAAGTGATCGTTCTGGGCGGCCAGCGATTCGAAGCTCCGTCCGCGCAGGCCGTTGCACTTCACGTAGGCCACGCCCCGTTCCACCTTGCCCTTGTGTCGGGGCGTACGCGGCCGGGTGGGCAACAGCGTGAACTGGTAATGCCGGCAGAACTCCAAGATCTTCGGATTGAGTTCCGGATCGTACCAGTCGGCCTGGCTGACCACGGCCTTGGCATTGTCGAAGACAACCGTCTTGGGCACTCCCCCCAAGGCCCAAAACGCATTCTCCAGGGAACGAATGAATGACTCGGTCGTCAGCCGCCGCACAGCCTCGCTATAGCCCTTTCGCGAAAAGCTCAGCACCGAGCGGAAGACGTGAGTCCTGTGCAGCTTCCCGTCCGGTGCCTCGCAGCGGGCGCCCGTGCCGTAGTCCACTTGCATCTCGTAGCCCGGCTCGACCTCCAGGCGGCGAAACGGCAGCTCCTTTCGCTCAACGAGTTGCTCCACGAACCGCCGCACCGAACTGTACTTGCCGGGAAAGCCGTGCTCCTGCTGCAAATCCTGGTAGATGCATGCGCCGTCAGGCCCTGTTCGAGCTTGGCCAAAATTGTCTCGCGGTACGCCCCGCAGAGGCTGCGGCACCGCTGGCCGGCAGGCTCCGGCGGACACTCGGACCCGGTGGCGCTTTGGTATCTTTTGAGCCTCTCGCCGCCGGACGACCCGGTGGGCGCTTCGCCGGTGGGCGCTTTGGTATCCTTTGGCGGAAGCGGCTCCAAATGACGCCGGACCGCCTTGCGGCTGATTCCCAGCGTCTTCGCGATCCGCCGCTGCGACATGCCCGTCGCACGTAAACTCTTAATTGACTGTACTTTATCCATTGCCAGTTGGTTCGCCATGAGCTGCTCTCTCGCGGTGGTTCGGATGTGCCAAACCACTCAAGAGAAGCTCTCACAGTCACTGTTCCAACTGGTATCCTTTCAAGCGCCCATCACTGGTATCCTTTAAGCGCCCACTGACACGCGAGAACGCTGATCAAGGCTTTTCGATGGCGATTGATCTCGCGGGGAAATCGATCGTGAGCCGATGATCTTGAAGCAACCGTGTGCCGATTAGAATCTCGTCAACGTCCACAAACGTCGCTTGAACGCGAACAGTCCGCCCATCAAACGGGAAATCAACAAGGAAGGCGTTCTCCCGGATTTCCTGATTGGCCGCTAGAAGCGAAAACACGCGGCCGATAAACTCAGCGTTGACGCGAGTCCTAACCTGCTCAGGCAACTCCAAGGCACCGTTGAAACCCGTGTCAATAATAGCCTGCCACTGGCAGTTGCCAATTTCCACTCGAATCGTTGGAACACCGTGGACGTTGACTATTCCTTCGATCAACGACGGCCCTTTCGATAATACGTTTTCGACCCTATGCGAACAAAGAACATAGGCGCACCGTTTCCGGCAGCGTTTCGTTAATCAACCACTTCCTCAATCGAATCGCCAATCCAAACCGAACCGCTGACGGGCTCAATCCCTGCTGTCTGTCCAGTTTTTCCGGTGATATCATTCTGCTGTTGATATGCCGACCAAATCTGTAACGCACGTTCAGTATCCGCTTCAGTCCAATTGACTGCAATCATGTTGATTCTCCTTCGGAACCACAAAACCTGCTTCGACTGAATAGCCGGAATGTCAGTTTCTGCTCAACCCAATTATACATTCTCGGCGGATTGCGTGAAACAGCTAAACCATCATCTGCCGCAAGAACTGCTGCGTCCTTGCCGCCTGCGGGTTATCGATCACCTGCCGCGGCGGGCCGTCTTCGATGATCTTGCCGCCGGCGAGAACCACGACGCGGTCGGCCGCGCGCTTGGCAAAACCGATCTCGTGCGTCACGAGGATCAGCGTCAGCCCGTCGCGCTTCAGCGCTTCAAGCACCACGAGCACCTCGTTCTTCAGTTCGGGGTCCAGGGCGCTGGTGATCTCGTCGCACAAGCAGGCCGCGCGGCTCCATCGCCATCGCGCGGGCGATCGCCACGCGCTGCTTCTGCCCGCCGGAAAGCTCCGAAGGATACGCGTGGGCGCGGTCCTCCAGGCCGACGCGGGCCAACAGCCGGCGGCCCCGCTCTTCGGCGTCTGTCTTGGTCATCTTCAGCACTGCCTGCGGGGCTTCGGTGACGTTCTGCAAGGCCGTCAGATGCGGAAAGAGCTGAAAGTCCTGAAAGATCATGCCGAAAACGCGGCGGACCTGCCGTGCGCCGGGGCACGTCTGGTGATTGCGATTGGGGCCCAGTTCATGTTCGCCGACGCGGATCGTGCCGCTAT
Source organism: uncultured Planctomycetia bacterium (assembly GCA_963707295.1). Classification (GTDB taxonomy): domain Bacteria; phylum Planctomycetota; class Planctomycetia; order Pirellulales; family Thermoguttaceae; genus JANXQG01. The sequence goes on along the minus strand of CAVPPL010000010.1, from coordinate 335,706 downwards.
CGAAAGTGTTCAGCCCGTTGATGCAGCGGAGCAGCGTCGACTTGCCGGCTCCGCTGGGACCGATCAGGGCCACGGTCTGCCCGGCCTCGATCGTGAGGCTGATGTCGTCGAGGATCGTACGATCGCCGAAACGTTTGGTGAGGTTGGAGATTTCGACTTGCATGACGATTACCGTCCTTTCCCCCAGCGTCGTTCCAGGTAGCGCGACAACTGGGCCAAGGGAACCGACATGATCAAATACAAGACCATCGTCGTGAGGCCGATTTCGACGTACTGCAAGTGGTCGGCGGCCATGATCTGGTACATCTTCATCAACTCGCTCACCGCGATCACGCTGACGACGCTCGTGTCCTTAAAAAGCGCGACGAAGTCGTTGGTCATCGGCGGCAGGATGACCTTGATGGCTTGCGGAAGAATGATGCGGCGGAAGATTCGCAGCGGCGACATGCCCAGCGACGCCCCGGCCTCCCATTGGCCGACTGGAATCGAGGCGATGCCGGCCCGATAGATCTCGGCCTCGTAGGCGCCGTAGTTCAGCTCCGAAGCCGATCACGCCCACCACGAAGGCGTTGAGCTTCAGCGACATGCGGCAGATGCATAGCGAGTCCGAGTTCCGGCAAGCTGTAGTAGAGAAAGTAAAGCAGCAAGAGGACCGGTATGCCGCGGAAGAACTCGACGTAGGTCGTCGCCAGCCAGCGCAGCGGCGCCGGGCCGTAGAGCCGCGCGGTGGCGATCGGCAGGCCGATGGCCATCGCCAGCAAAAAGCCAAGCACTGTCAGGCAAACCGTCATCGCCGCGCCGCCGAGGAGCCGGGGAAAGAACTGCGCAAAGGTCCAATTCGTGGCCGATGTGTGGATCGTCTCCTCGACCTTGCCGGTCTCCAAGGCGGCCTGGTCGTCGTTCCACAGGTCCCACTTCTCATAAATCTTGCGCAGCGTGCCGTTGTCGCGAAGCCGATCGATTGCCGCGTCGAATTGAGACGCCAGCGCTTCGTTTTCCTTGCGGAACACGATCACGTAGAACCCGGGCGAGATCGGCTTGCCCGCGAACTTGAGCTTGTCGTTGAATTGCGGGTCGCGCTTCGTGTACTGCAAGGCGATGGGCAAGTCGAGCAACACGGCGTCGAGCTGGTTTTGCTCCAAGTCCTTGTAGGGCGTCGTCTGGCTGTCGTAGGTGCGAAAGGGGATTTTCTCCTGCGTCAACAAGCGCGACGCGGCCGTGTCGCCGAGGGTGCCGACGCGAATTCCCGGCTTCTTGCAATCGTCCAACGAATTGATGCGAGTTTCATTCTTGCGGACGACGAGTTGCAAGGTGAAAACATAGTACGGCCGCGAAAGGCGAAACATCTGCTGGCGGTCGGGCGTGCGCTCCATCCCGTTCATGGCGAAATCGATGTCGCCGCGATTGAGCGCCGAGGCCAGCGTCGTGAAGTTGAATTGCTGGAACTTGATCGGCCGGCCGATTTCCTTCTCCAGCGCTTTGGCGAGATCGACCTCGAAGCCGATGTATTGTCCGGGGTGTTCGGGGTCCATCGAGATATAGGGCGTCCCGCCTTCCGCGTCGGCCGCCCAGATCAGCGGCCGTTCAGCATTCGCGCCGGCCGAAGGTTTCTGCCGGCGGCGCGTCGGCCGCACTTGCCCCAGTATCGCAAAGAACTGCACCGCAAAGAAATGTCAGCAGGACCAGCCTGCCCGACCACCGCGCGCACGCACCGTGCTTCATTCCAATAGGTTCTCCCGCCTACGATCGGCACGCGCCGACACCAAGGAATTGGACCAAGCGAACCTATAACTGTATGCGACTTCGGCGGCGGTGTCAAACGCGCGCTGGAGTCCCGCCTTTAGGCGGCAGGCCGCCAGCATTCCGGCTGAAGCCGGTACTACAGCGCCGTTTACCGCAATGTCGTGGCCTTGGCTTTCTCGGCCAGTTCCTGCATGCGGCTGGCGGCGGCGCCGTCGCCCATCTCGCGGTTCATGACGGCCAGATTGCCGTAAGGCGTCGCCAGCAGATTACGGTCGGCGTAGCCGCGGCGGATTGCCTCCTCGATCAGGTCGGCGCCATGCTCGGTGAGCGCGATGGCCTTCTTCCGGTAGCCGGTTTGCCAATAGGAAACGCCCATGCTGACGAACGTGTCGCCCAACCGGGCCAGTTCGGGCATGGCCTCCGGCGGCGGCGACTTGCCAAGCTGCGGCACCGCCTTCTCGAACCAGCTTATGGCCGTGCGGTGGTCGCTCTTATTGTTCGCATGGATCGCTCCCATGCGAAAGTAGGTCCGCCCCAGCAAGTAAGCGGCGGAAGGCGTCTTGTTCGCCCGGCCGCTCTTTTCCAGGTAGCCGATCGCCACCTGGCCCTGCCGCAGGGCCTCGTCGGGATTGCCGCGCATCTGGTAGACCTGCATGGCGTCGTAAAGGGCTTTGGAAACCAGGTATTGCAGTTCGGCCTTGCGGCCGGCCTCGAGCGCGGAGGAAATCTGTTCTTCGCCGGCGCGAATCGCTTCTCTGGCCCAGTTCACCGGATCGAGCTTGCCTTGCAGACCGACGTCGGCAGCCAGTGCTTTGGCCGCCACGCGGAACGAGTATTCCTCGCTGCCTTGCTCGGTCTTGATCAAGTCTTGCGCGATGTCGTTGGCCTTAGCAACCCAGTTTTCGGCGGCTCGTTCCTTTTCTTTCCACGTGCCCCAGGAAACGTCTTGCAAAGCGCCAAGGTGGGCGTCCAGCAGCACTTCCTTGGCCGCGATGCGGATCGCCGGATGGCGGTCTGCCAAAAGTGCGTTTGCGGCCTGCAATGCCTGTCCGTGATACTTGAGGGCCTGCTTGAAATCCGGCTTGCGTCCTGCGGCGGCCAGATCGCCCAAGAGGCAGATCGCGCGGGCCTTGACGTGCGGCCGCTGCTCGCTGAGGGTGACGGCCTTTTCCGCTTCCGGAATGGCCGCCGCGATGTCGCCCGTCGCCAGTAGCGTTTCAGCCTTCGTGACCTGGTATCGGGCATCCTGCGGATCGAGGCGGACCGCTTCGGACGCCGCGACCGCCGCCCGCTCGTGCTGGCCCAGCGCCGTCAGGGCGCGGCTTCGCAGCCAGTGGCTGCGGGCATTGTTGGGCTGCAGCTTGATCGCCTGATCGACGTCGTGCAGGCTGAACTCCGGGCGGCTATCAATGTTCGTTTCGGCACGAAGCACGAACGGTTCGGCCGTGATCGGTTCCAGGACGATGTGCGTGACCTTGTTCAACGCGCGGCTGGGATCGGTGGCCGGCTCGAAGGCGAACATCACGCCTCGTTCCGGATAGGCCTGCCCGAGGACCTCGCCCAACTCGCTTAAGACGAGCACGGGCTGAACCTTCGTCAACTCCAGTTGGCTGAGTTGCTCGGCGACTTGGCCGGCGGGAAAGCCGTGATCGAAGCGGATGATGAGCGAAGCGACCTTTTCGCCTGAATAGACAAGCTCGACGCGGCGGAAGGGATCGACCACGTACCACTGCACCGTGCCGCCGTCTACGCCCTTGGTTTGCTTCGGTTTGCCCCAGTTCTTCTCGACCTCCGACCGCGTGGTTGTGCCGGGCGTTACGCCGTGGAAGCTGGTGACTTCGATTTCGGCCGGCCCGAGGTACTTAGCGTCCGGAACCGGTGTTAACGGAGCGCCGCCATTGGCGATGGACGGCGCCGTCATCGAAGGCCCTGTCGAGGCCGGGACCGGTTGCGCCGGCGCGTGGTTGCGCCGGTGTCAGTTGTGACGGGATTGTATCCGACGGCGGCAATTCGCCTGGCACTTCCGATCGCCGCGGGGCAAGCGTTGGCACCTGCCCAGCCGACAGTAGCGTGCCGCCGTCGGTCGTGGCGGCACTCCCATCGGCAAATTGGACCGGGTTTGGCCGGTTCGGCGCGACGAGGCGCGGCGCGGCCGCGGAGCCTGCTGGCGGGTCGGCCGCTTTGGCCGCGCCGGTCCCGAAGGCCAGGACAAGCAAAGAGAAGAGGCGAACGTATCTGAAAAGTTGTTTGGGCATGGCGCGTTCCTCCTTGAACGTCGCTGCGCGGGTCGGTTGTTATATACACTCTGCGATGGGGTAAGATACTCACGGAGCCAAGGCGGTGTCCAGAGCGAAATCTACGGATTTACAAACCGGCGTGGCGATTGGCGGGACGTGGTTAAGTTGGGTAGTCGCGTTTGCATCATGCACGAAGGTCACTTGCCAGTTGGATTCAAGAACGACACAATCGCGATCATGTCCGGCTTCAGATAGACGCCTTCTTCCGCCTTCGGCACGTTCACTTTCACGCGCACGGGAATCGCCGCCTTACTGCGATCGGCGATGGGCATGAGGCGGGAGACGACGCCTTCGTAGACTCGCTCGGGATAGGCCTCGGTGCGGATTTTGCACTTCTGCCCGACGGAGACCTTGCTGATGTCGCGCTCCTGAATCGTCAGCTCCACCTCGATGTTCGAGAGGTCGGCCAGATCGCAGAGGCTGAAACTGCCATTCATGGCGATCGGGTTGACGAGGTTGCCTTCCTCGGCATTCTTCTTCAGGATGGTGCCGCCGATCGGCGCGCGAATCTTGCAATTGTCCAGCCGCCACTGGGCGTTGTCGCGATCGGCCAGGGCTTGCTGCACGTCGGCCTCGGCGGCGGCGATTTTCTTTACGCGCGAGGTTTCCATCATCTTCAGCGCGAAATCGAGCGAGTCGACGTGGCGCTCGGCCGAGATGCACTTGCTTTCCGCCAACTCGAAATCCAACTGCGAAATGGCCTTCTGCTTATGGAAGAGCTGCTTGTCGCGCTCGTAATCGGCCTTCAATTGCGCCAGTTCAGCCTTGGCCCGATCCAGTTCCGCCTTGGCCTGGCCGATCTCTTTGGGCCACATGTCCTTGATCTCGGCCAGGTGCTCCTTTGCGCTCTGCATGGCCGATTCAGAATGGGCAAGGTCGAGCTTGTAGTTCGTGTCCTCAAGCTCGGCCAGGATGTCGCCCTTGCGGACGTGCCGGCCCTCGAGGATATCGAGCTTCACGATCATGCCGCTGACCTTTGGGCTGACCAGAATCCGCTGCACGGGCATGATGTAGCCCTTAGAGTCCAGCGCGATATCGCCCGACGAGGCGGTCGGCGTCTCACCTGTGGATTTCGCCGGCGCGGTCGGACCGGCCGATTCGGCACGCTGCTTCTGCATCAAAAAGTAAATCAGCACGGCGACGACCGCGAGCAGCAAGACGACCACCGCCCACGCTGCCTTGCCGCTGCCGGCCGATTTCGGCTTGGACTGCTGTTGCGGCAGGCGCAGCGAGAGGACCCGCTCGCGGAGCGGCGAGGGGTCGGCTGTTTCAGGGCCATGCGTGGCAACTGGTCGTGGTTCGTGGATGCTCACGTGGATTTCCGATTTGTAGTTTGCGACGACAGGTGGACCGCTGGAGTTCCAGCGTCAGGCGGCAAAGGTTGGAGTCCCGCCTTGAGGCGGCATTAGCGGGCGAAAGACCGGCTGAAGCCGGGACTCCAATAAGCTTCAATTTTAACCCCTTTTTGAGTGCGGCGGAAGGCGACAATCTGGCGGCTTTCGGTTAGGTTTCATGTTTGCTCCGTCCCGCTGATTCTGCTGCACCAGCGGGCTTCATGCACCGCCCCTTGTGTTTTCTGGTATGTGGTGCATCGAACGTTGAGCGATGTAAGGTGTTGGCAGGTAACGACTTGCGACATTGCATCGCGGCCGCACCAACGCCCACCCGAAGGCAGGGGTGATGCACGCAGCGGTATTCTCGCGCTGCCTGTCGAGCGAACTCCCAATCCGGCGCTTTGATTCTGACATCTGACGGCTGACCTCCGATCTCTGCCTTAGCAATGTGTTCCATCACCTTTATTAGTGTTAATGAGCGATAATTAGCGTTCCACAAACCTCGTGGTTTTCAAGGGTTCCCATGCCTGACGGGAGACAGGAGGAAGACAGGACAAAGACAGGGAGGAGACGGGATTACGTCTTTTGGCGGCTCAGGCGTTCGTGCGATTCCAAAAAAACATGGAAAGGAAGATGCGGGAAAGAAATATGACGAGCGAGACACGACTTCGCGGCCGTTCTTCGATCTTCCTTTCCCACATTTTCCTTTCTCCCCAATTCGCCTCGAGGTAACTATGGAAGCAACATACTTTGCCGCCGCCCGCCATTTTGGCAGCCGGATCGCGCGATTTCCATGGCCCATTCGCCGCGATGCGCCCTGTCCCTGAGATTTTCGTTTCGTGGGGCGCATCGCCACTCGATGCCGCAAGTCGTGTGTATACAATACTTTACAGTGAAGAACGCGACGGCCGTGTGTGCATCCTCCGAAGTGCGGGGCTGGGGCACATCTCGCCTGCGGTGCGGCCGGCCGCCTGCCATTCCTTGCTTTGTCAACAGCCGCACACAACAGACAGCAACTATCGTGCCAATCGCTAGGAATCCGTTCGGATTTTACCGAAGGCCCGGACCGCGTGATGCATATATCAGCGTCTGCCCGATGCGCTACCCCAAGAGGCTATCCGAAAGCCGTAGAAGCGGCATCCTGCCGTTTCGAAAAAGCGGCGGGACGCCGCTTCTACGAATGCGTTTTCGGATAGGCTCCAAATGCGCCCCCCTCGCGATTGCCCTTGGCAGGACTCGATTCGCGCGTCCCGACCCGCACCCGCGGCGGAGCATGGCGGTATGGTTGCTAAGGCGGCCAAAACTTGTCGGACCACACGTTTTTCCCTCAAATTTCGCCCAAAGCGCCACCTTTGCCGGGAGCATATTCAGTTTAACCCTGATAAGCGTTTAATGCTAATCCCCAGCCCTTGCCCGGCGGGCGGCGGCCAACTATGTTTTAAGAAGGAACCAATTGACCCGCATCAGCAACCTTCCGCGATCGGCAGCCTTAATAAACTGCCGGACGCCATTAAAAGAGGAGACTATCATGAAGCTGCGTTCCCTATCGTTCGCGCTCGCCGTGTTGGCCTTGAGCGCTTCGGCGGCCTTGGCATGTGATTGCGGCGTACCGGTCGCGGCCGCGCCGGCTTACGTCACCGGTTACGCGCCGGAGGTGAGCTACGCCGCGCCGGTTTCGTATGCGACCAGCTACGCCCCGACCGAATACACCAGCTACTACGTTCCGGCGGCCCCGGTGAGCTACACCAGCTACTACGCGGCGCCAGCGACCAGCTACGCGACTTACTATGCGGCGCCGGCCACCACCGCCTATGCGACGTACTATGCTCCGACCGTCGCCGCGACGCCGTATGCCACCTACTATGCGCCGGCCACGCCCTACGCGACCTATTACGCGCCCAGCGTGGCTGTCGCTCCTGTTGCCTACAGCACCTATTACTACGGGGTGCCGGGCTCGAGCATTTACGGCACGCCGCAAGTCTATGTGCCTGGCCAGCCGGTGCGGAACACATTTCGGCGCTGACGCCGTGAGCCGCGAGATGCGAGTATCGAGAGGATTTCAACGTGCAGTCCGGAGTTAAGGACGAGTTTGCGGAATTGGACGAGAAGATTACCGCGGACTTCTTGGCTGATTTAACGGCTGAAAGGCGTTTGCGCGGCCTGCCCGTCGAAGAGCGTTTGCGCGGGCTGTCGCCGGAAGAGCTTGCCGCCGCCATGACCAAAGAGCAGGCGGCACGCCTTCGCGAAATACTCGAGGCAGAAGAAAGATTAACTCTGCGGCAAACGCGTTCCGTCCCACGGCGGTCGCCGCAGCCTGCCTCTGTGAGTTGGGTTGAATCTCCAATCAGCTTCCAACGCGCCCTCGGTCCGCTCCAGCAAGCGGCTACTTGCGCCGCCGTGTCGGTGGCGGTGGACTACTTCCACTTGCCCTCAACCCATTTTGAACATGTGTTATGCTCAAACATTAGTTGACCGCAGTAGACAGACTCGTGGTTCTTGCACCAGCCCCAGTCGGTGTCAATCGCCTGAAACTTTCGGAAACCGCCACATTGCTCCATGTGGAAGTGATGTCGCTCATCATTGGTATTGACCGCGCGACCGCAACGGTCGCACCAAATAACGGTCAGGTGAGCTCGGTCAGAATTAAGATGAAACGGCATAGTTAAAGCAGTACCGTCAAGCGGCCGCCCGCCCCGCGGTTGTAGGTTGTTATCTCCAGATAAGCAGTAGGCACAGCGCGAGGAGCACCAACACGATGAATACTCGGTGGAGTATTTCCCAAATCGTCCGAGGTTTACGACGCCGTTCTGCGTCTAGCCGCGATTCCCGCAATTGCCTGTTCACGGCTTGCTCGGGCCAAAGCAGAATGTCAGCGAATGAAACGAATAGCGACCACAACAAATTGAGCTGTTGCATCCAGTTCTCCTCGATTCGCCCAAGGACGAGCCTTGCCGACGCCGAAGGCGTTCCGGCGAAGCCGGATTCAGCGGCAAAGCTTCTGTTTGTAATACCGCTCGCCCCGCCCATGACGAGAACAATTTTGTCCTTTGACATGTTCATTGAGGACACGATAACAAGAATCAGCCGCGGCGGCCAGTGGCGAATGATTGCCGCATGCGGTGCGATCGAGTAGACTGGCAGCCAAGGTGTCCGGCTCATTCCGCATGTCGTTGACATGCCGTGGATGATGTTTGCCGGATGCCCGAAAGGAAAACCTTTATGGATGCCGTGCTCGATCTGAAAATCGTCGATCAGAAATCTTCAAACCCCTCGCCGAGTTCCGTGCCCCGCAACTCGCAGACGAAGATTGTGGCCACTGTCGGCCCGGCGTGCGACGGCGAGGAGAAACTGGCCGAATTGATCACCGCGGGCGTCGATGTCTTTCGCTTGAACATGGCCCATGCCGACCATCACCAGCAGGACGGCGCTTGGCGGCGATTCGCCGGGCGGCGGCAAGAACCGGCCGCACGGTAGGCGTGCTCGTCGATCTCGCCGGCCCCAAAATGCGGCTGGGCGAGCTTCCCGATGGGCAATTGCTCTGCCGGACAGGCGAACACGTGAGGTTCGTTCGCGGCGATGCCGAAAATGTGCCCGCGATTACGACGGAAGGCCCCAGCGGCGCCATGATCCCGACGACTGCCACCACGCCCGAATTGACCACGACCTACGAACCGCTGATCGACGAATTGCGGCCGGGCGATCGCATCATGCTGGCCGACGGCACCGTGTGCTTGCTTGTGGAGCGCGTGGACAAGGACTCGGCGGTGTGCCGCGTTCTGCAAGCAGGGCTGATCCGCAGCCGGCAGGGTGTCAATCTGCCGGGCGTCAAGCTGAGCGTGGCGGCGATGAGCGACCTCGATCGCGAGAATGCCGTCTGGGCCGCCAAGAACGAGATCGATTTCGTCGGCCTGAGCTTTGTCCGCCGCGCGGACGACGTGCGCGAGTTGAAAGCTTTGCTCAAGGCATCTGTCCCCAATCCGAATTCCAGCAACCCGAATTCCGGCGGCCCCAACGTGATCGCCAAGATCGAGAAGCCCGAAGCCCTGGACGACCTGACGGCGATCGTCGCCTCGGCCGACGGCGTGATGGTCGCCCGCGGCGATCTCGGCGTGGAGATCGACATCGCCCAGGTGGCGGTGGCCCAGAAGCGGATCATCGCCGAATGCCGCCGCCAGCGCAAACCCGTGATCATCGCCACGCAGATGTTGGACTCGATGCAGCGCTCGCGCATTCCCACGCGGGCAGAAGTGGCCGACGTTTCCAACGCCATTCTGGACGGCGGCGACGCCTGCATGCTCTCCGGCGAGACTGCCGTGGGCGAGTACCCGCGCGAGACGGTCGAACTCATGAACCGCATCGCCCTGGCGGCCGAGACGCTGCTCGGGCAGCACGTGGAAGAGAGGGGCGCGAATTGCGCGGACGAAAACTGCCCGAGGCAGCATCGCTGGACCTATTCGCATCCGCTCAATCCGGTAACGCGGGCGGTTGTATCCGGCGCTGGCACGCTGGCCGAGCAGCTCGCGGCCAAGCTGATCATCGTCGCCTCGGCCAGCGGCGCGACGGCGCTGAGTCTTGCGAAGAGCCGCTTCCGGGTGCCGACCGTCGGCGTGAGCGATTCGGCGGCCACGTTGCGGCGGCTGTGCCTTTATTGGGGCGTCACGCCGTTGGCCGACGCGCCCTTGGGCAGTAGTCCCGCCCTCGCCCGATTCGTCACCGACTGGGGCAAACAGAACGGCATCCTCCGCTCGGGCGATCACATCGTGCTCATCACCGGGACGGCGGGCGCGGCCGTGACGAAGCACAATATGATTGTGGTGCATGAGGTGGAGTAGGTCCGCTCATCGTAAGTCCCGGGTGCAGGAACGGGCTTCTTTTATCCGACGGTAGTTAGCGACGGCTCTCGGGGGACGTTGGGATGGAAGGGGTGACCTGGGCGACTGTTGAGGAAGTTGCTCAGGCGGTCGTCCTCGCACAGGGCGGCGGCCCGGATTTGCAGGATCGCTTCGCCACTGGCCCCGTCGTTCCAGAATTTCTCGGTCCCTTTCACCCTGGCGTTGATCTCTTTGACGAACGACTCCATGTGCGCCGAAGTGCATGGCAGCCCTTGCCGACGATAGGTGGGATAGTCCATACGCGAGGCGTTATTCTGAAAATAGCCGAGCGCGTCAGCGAGAACCTTGCGCGGGTCGCTCTTTTCACAATCCTTCGGGGGCAAACCCAGGCGCTGCTGGTGCTCGCGAAGTTCGCCGATCACCTGGAGAACCTTGCCGGCCCAAGAGGCGCGTGCCCAACGGAGATAGTCCGTCCAGCGGCGCTCCGCGTCAACGTGAACGCAGCCAGCGGCTTCGTACAGGTGTTCAACGGCATGCACGAAATCGAGGACCGGCATGAAGTCGGGAAAGTGACGCTTCTGAATCGTCCAGTTGTACGGCAATCCATCGCTCACGAAGGCCTTCTTGGCGGCATGATAGAAGCCGCGCGCATCGGCTTCCACCTCCATCATCCGTCCGAAGGCGTCACTGTCCTCCAGGGAGCTGAGAGAGGTGCGAAACAGAGGCTCTGGACGCCAGTCGTCGGAGGCGTGTTCCCCGACCGTGCCCGCAGAAGAAGCGGCCTTTTCAGCCGCGACGCGCGGCGGATTCTCCTCGCCAACGCCCGACAACAACTTCTTCATCCGCTCACGGTTGGCGAAACAAGGGGGCAAGTCGGGGTGCGGATCGTCCGTGAAAGAGCGGCCTTTCATCCGCAAAAACAGGGCGTTTTTGTTCTCTCGCCAATGCGGATGATGCACCCCTTTGCCGCCCCCTTCGTCGCGCGTTTGCATCCGTCCGCCATCGGCGCTGACGCACGCCAAATTGATCGGCGTCTTCGCCTGCGCCTGCTGCCGCGGGAACGGCCGATCGAAATACGCCTCGACCCGCGCGTCGCGCTGCGCCACCATCTGCGAACCGATCTTCACCGCCGTCTTGTTCAATCCGCGACCGGTGATTTCGATCCCGCCGATCTTTCGTAGCACCAACTCTCCCACCGCGTACGAAGGGGCATACGCCGCGGCAAGCACCTTCTTCTCCAGCACGGCGGGGCTGGCCGAACCGCCGTCAATCCGCAACGGGATGCGTTGAGGGAAAAAAAATCCCGCTCACAGGGCGGGCAAGCGAAGGCCGGTTCGCGAAGTCGAACTTCGCCGTCGTCGGTCTGCAACACCAGATCGTGCGGCTTCTCTTCCGGCAGGTGCTTCTCACCGCACGTCGGGCACGGTTCCTCGCCCGCGAAGTGCGCCGCGTGCTGTTCGCTTAGCGACGCGTCGATCGCCCGCGCCAGCATCCGCCCGGCGCGATGCCCAAACCGCTCGATCTGGGCGAAGCTGGTTTCCCGCGGCGGTCCTGCCGGTCCAAACCCATGCTTTGCCAGCAACGCCACCAGTTCGCTGAACTTCTCTTTTTCCTCCGCCGTCAGTTCCAGATCCTCGTTTCGAGCGTCCTTGCTCATCGCAGTTTCCTTTCCAAAGTTTCCAACTTGCCCAAGTACGCCCAAAATCTAACCTATGGCGGACAAATCCACCACCCGAGTTTTCACCCCGCCCTCAGCCCGCCGAAGCCCGTTCCTACACCCGTAAGTCCCTTCTGCCCGAAGGGAATATGGTGCGGCCTGACCGATGCCGATAAAATGGTTTCGCGGCATTACTTCTATTGGCTCGGCCGGCAAATGAACTTGGCGGGTTTGCGGTTTCTCCTCGGCATGGGTTTGCGGGCTCTGCTTCCGAAAAGCAGTATTTAGATTGTATGCATTGCGGCAACGCACAGTTTGAGGTACGGTATAGCAGTGTCACACGGGTGGCGCGACGTGTTGAAGTCATGGTGCTTGAGGCCCGGCGGCGTTATAATCGCCGGTGGCTCAAAAGCTCGGTAAGAGGAGGCTGGCATGTTCGAGGTTGTCCGTCTCGCGCTTGCCGAACCGCGACGAATTATCCTGCATACACATCGGCGAAACGAGATTGTAAACGAGGTAGCAGCCCACCCCGTCCCGCAACATGCGATTGACAAGTTTAACAGAATCGCGGGACAACACCCTGGATGGCTTCACCGAAAGCCGCCGACCGGAATATACAACTGCTTCGGCCACATTTGGGCAAGCCGTCGGACGGCGATTTACGAGAAGTTCGACGAGGCGGTCCTAACGGTCCGCGAAGACGATGGATATCGAACGATTGACTGGGAACGCGAGATACCGGTTATTGGAGATATTGCCTGCTACTGGGAATCGGTCAGTCCCTACCGGGACTGTATTCACGTGGGACTGGTGATTAGCGTGCAGCCTCAAAAGAGCGGTCTACCACCTGTGATTTTGATATTGAGCAAATGGGATGATGCCTCTGGCGAGGTCGTGCATGACGCGTCAGACCACATGTTCAAGAACGTAAGATTGGAATACTGGACCGATCGCCCCCCGAACGATCAAAGGCGAATTCAACTATGACCTCTCAAATCTTGCGTCATCTCGGGTCCGATGAGTTCAGTGATGCCATCGGGTTTGTGCTCCCACCCGTTCCGATGCGACACGTGCTGCAGTTAAGCTTGCCCGTCAGGATGTTGGAGTCGGCTCTTCGGTACGGCCAAGTCACCAGCGCAGAGGTTGGAGAGTTCGTTTCCATGCTAATGATGGATTTTCGCCCGGGCGAGGTCTTTCGGCACGATATTGCTCTCGCAGCGTTGGCCGTGGCGATGGAGCACTGGCACTCTGCATTTGCAGAGGAATACTTGCTCGATCTTGCTCGGCTCCAGCGCACTGAATTCCGCTGCTCCTTCCGAGTTGCCAGAGAATGCCTGAATGCGAGATATGTCTTTCCGCGCACTCAGGTGAAGATGACCCGCTACCCGCAAGCGGTCGTTGACAGAAGATTGGCACCACGTGGCATCCGCGTCATATCGTCCGCGCAGCTCCCGGTGTGCGAAGGTAAGGTTACTTGGGTCCGTTATCCTAAGGTGGCTCATGCCTCGACTTGAATACTTCCTCGTCTGTAGGTCCATCCAGTCGGACGTGAACACGAATGAGATGTCATTTATCAACGTCCTTGAAGACATCGTGCCGGAATCGTTCCCTTATATTATCCAGAGGGCGATCGCTGTGAGCCTTTGGAACTTCCAACATGGGGAAGAGACGCAAGATTATCAGGCCGTCCTTCTGGTGAAGATTCCAGGGAAAACAGACATTCCTTTCCCGATGAATTTTTCATCGGGTGCGCATCGGTGCCGGGCCGTTCAAGGAGTTCTGGAGATCCCAATCGACGCGCCTTGTGAGGTCACATTTGAGGTCCGACTGAACAACGAGCATGCGGCCTTGCATACTGTCAATATCCATCCGTCGGACGTGCGGTTGGCGGCTGGCGGCGAGCAAATCCCAGTCGCATAAAGGTGTTACGCCGCGGCGCGTTTCCGCGTGGGAAGCCGCTGGATTCTATCGATCAAATCGGTCGTCGAATAGGTCGGCTTCATCGGCACGGAGACGACGTGCCCGCCGCGGCGAAGCACCGTCTCGTGGCCTACGACTTGCTCCGTCGTGTATTGATCCGACTTCACGAGCACGTCGGGCTGGACGCGTTCGACAAGTGGGGCCACGCTCGCCTCGTCGAAGACTACGACATAATCGACGCACGCCAGTGCGGCAAGCATCTCCGTGCGGCCTTGCTCGTTGATCACCGGGCGGCCTGGGCCTTTCAGTTCGCGGACGCTGCGATCACTATTCACGGCGACCAAGAGGCAATCGCCCTGTTTCCGCGCCTCTGCCAGCGAAGCCACGTGGCCCGGATGCAAGAGATCGAAACAGCCGTTAGTCATTGCGATCCGCCGGCCGGCAAGCCGAAGGCGATCGAGCGTCGCGGCAAGGTTTTCTTCGGTAAGAATCTTCTGCGCAGCCTGGAGCTCAGCATGTTCTACATGCGCGCCGTGCGTCAACTCGGCCAAAATCTCTTGCCGCGTGAGCGGGACGACGCCGAGCCGCTCGACCTCCAGGCCGCCGGCCACGTTGGCCACATCGATGGCGGCGGCCGGGTCGGCGCCGGCGGCCAGCATGTAGCCCAGCACCGAGAGGACCATGTCGCCCGCGCCGGTGATGTCGCAGACCTGCCGCGGCCGCGCGGTGAAGAGCCGGGGCTGGCCGGAGCGATCGACCCAGGCCATGCCGTCGCGGTCGAGCGTGACGATCACCGATTGCAGGCCGAAGTCGAGAAGTTTTCGCGCGGCGGCGAGCCCTTCCTGCGGCGTGGTGATGCGCGTGCCGATCGCCCGGGCGGCCTCGGCCCGATTGGGCGTGATGCACGTGCAGCCGGCGTAGCGACGGTAGTCGGCATCTTTGACGGGGTCGGCCACCACAGGCTTGCCCGCCTTTCGGGCCAGTTCGATGAGCCGCGGGAAGAAATCGCCTTTGCAAACGCCCTTGTTGTAGTCGCTCACCAGCACGAGATCGATTTCGTCCATGCAGCGGCCGATGCCGGCCAGGAGAAGGTCCAGCGCCTCGGACGCGATGGCCGTCGTGCATTCGCGATCGACGCGCATCATCTGGTGCGGATAGCGGAACTGGGCGCGGCCCAAGAGCCGCTCCTTGACCGTGGTGACCCGGTCTTCAACGCGAAGGACAAGGCGGCGGTTGATATCGAGATTGTCCAGCAGTTGCGCGACGGCGCGGCCTTCCTCGTCGTCGCCCACCACGGAGGCGAGGATCGTCTCCGCGCCGAGCGTAGCCAGCATGGCGGCGACGCTGCCCGCGCCGCCCAGGCGGTGCTCCTGGCGCTCGATCCGCAAGATCGGTATGGGGGCCTCCGGGCTGATCCGCTCCACGTCGCCCCAGACGTAGCGGTCCAACATCACGTCGCCCACCAGCAGCACGCGCGGCCGGGCGTCCTGCTCCAGCAATTTCGTCGGTGAAATGGACATCCTTGTCCGTTCCCTTCCTTGGATTGAAACCAGCCGCCGGAGACGTTTTGGAACAACGCCCGACAGACAGCAATAGGATAGTTCCAACGCCCGAATGCTCCAAGGGCAGTTGTGTCACCCTCGGATTAGTGGTGTCATCAGCAACAGTGCAAAAGCCGCGATTGTAGAAATCCCGATCGCGAGGTCATTCTTGGGGAAGCCCTTCCTCAACAACGGTGCGACCCCAATGAGGGAGCTTACGGCAGACAGCGAGAGCATTCCGAACCTGTTGGTCTCGTCCCACGGACGCAAGAACGCCGCATGCGGCTTCCGCATGAAGAGCGCGGCGAGTACTGAGTACGCAACCGCCAGTGTCACGATGCGCAAGCTTACCAGACGCGCAGGGTTGGTGATAGCGTCGCTAACATCACTTCACCGGGACAAGCCCGGATGGAGGCGTTTGCAGCTTCCCGATCCTTGCAGACTCCGCAGCAGCGCGTTAGAATCTGCACTGCGTCGGTGGGGTCTTTTTTCGATAATCGCCTCTCCAATCTTGGGCGCCTCTGCTAGGAGGACTTCGATATGCGATCGACATTTTGTCCGCGCGAGCCGCAGCGGGCGTTTACGCTCGTTGAATTGCTGGTGGTGATAGCCATCATCGGCATCTTGATCGGATTATTGCTGCCGGCGATCAACGCGGCCCGCGAGGCCGGCCGGCGAGCACAGTGCCTGAACCAAATTAAGCAGATGGGGCTCGCATGTATGACGCACGAGTCCGCTAACGGTTTCCTGCCGACAGGTGGCTGGACCTATTATTGGGTGGGCGATCCCGATCGCGGGTATACCCGCGCAACCCGGCGGCTGGATCTACAATCTCCTGCCGTTCATGGAGTTTAAGTCGGTCCACGACCTTGGCGCGGGCTTGTCGCTGGCCGCAAAAAAGCCCATTTTGGCTCAGGCCGGTGCAACGGTCATTCCGACCATTATTTGCCCGAGCCGGCGCCCTGCAAAGCTCTACCCGAATTTCCAGGACACCATGTGCAACTCGGACAATCTATCCCAAGTCGCTCACACCGACTACGCGGCGAGCTCAGGCACCAACGAGAGCATTGTGCCCAATCCCCTGCTATCGTGGGCGTCTCACAGCGGCAATCCGGCCGACGTTCCCAAAACGTCTCCCTTCCCCGACATTAGCAAGTGCGATGGCGTAATCTTCTCAACCAGCATGATCCGCTTTGTCGACATTACCGACGGCGCGAGTTCGACTTACCTCATTGGCGAGAAGTATCTTGATCCCGATTATTATTTGAACGGCGGTGGCGCGACCGACAACGACCCGTTTACCACCGGCATGGACTGGGACAACTCGCGCTGGGCCGACAGCGGTCCCCTGCAGGACCAGCCAGGACTACAGAATGATTTTGCTTTTGGCAGTGCGCATCCGGGCGTGTTCAACATGGCCACCTGCGACGGGGCCGGCCATCCGGTCGCCTACACAATCAACGCCACCGTGCATGCGCGGCTCTGTTCGCGGAACGACGGGCAAATCGTCAACAAGGCAGTGCTCGGACAGTGAAAGACCGTGATAGGCTTGCCGAACGGCGTGGCCACGATCAATTTGAAATACTGATCTATGACCGACGTTCTCCGCCAGAAAATCGCCGCACTCGCCACAACGCTTGTCGTCAAGGTGGGGACACAGGTCTTGTCGCTTGACGACGGCCGGCTGAACTACGCCCGCATCGAGCAACTCGCCCGGCAGTTGCACGACGTGGTGCGGCAGGGACGCAAGGTCGTGTTGGTCAGCTCCGGAGCAGTGGGGGCGGGAATGGGGCGGCTGGGCATGACCGCGCGGCCGACCGACCTTCCCCGCCTACAGGCCGTGGCCGCGATCGGACAAAGCCTGTTGGTCGAGGCCTACGAGCGGGCGCTCTCGCCGCTGGGACACCACGCCGCCCAAGTTCTGCTCACGGCCGAAGACCTGGAGCAACGCTCCCGCTATCTCAACGCCCGAAACACGCTACTCACGCTTATCGAACTGCGGGCGATTCCCATCATCAACGAGAACGATACGGTCTCCGTCGATGAGTTTCGCACCACGTTCGGCGATAACGACCGTCTGGCGGCCATCGTCACGAATCTCCTTCGCGCCCCGCTCCTGGTGCTGCTCTCCGATGTGGAAGGGCTTTGCGACGGCAATCCCCGCCAGCCGGGCGTCAAGGTCATTAACACCGTCGAGCGGCTCGACAAGTCCATTTTCGATCTCATTTGCGACAAAACGGGCGGCCGCGGCAAAGGAGGCATGGCCAGCAAGCTGGAAGCCGCCCGGCTCTGCACCAGTGCGGGCGAGAACGTGATCATCGCCAGCGGACGAGATGCCGAGGTGCTGCCGAAAATCCTCGCCGGCGAAGTGGTTGGCACGTTGTTCCTTGCCCAAGGTCAGTCGCTCGCCGCCCGCAAGCGCTGGATCGGTTTCAGCGTCAAGCCGCGGGGCACATTGCAGTTGGATAAGGGGGCGCAGGAAGCCGTTTTGCGCAAGGGACGCAGTTTGCTCGCCGCCGGAGTTGTGGAACTTGACGGCCATTTTGCGAAGGGCGATGTGGTTGCCCTGCGCGGTCCCGACGGTACGGAAATCGCCCGCGGACTCACGAATTATGGGCATGAAGAACTCGTACGAATCAAGGGGCTGCGGACGAGTCAGATTGCCGGCGTGCTAGGGGAATGCCCGTATGAAGAGGTTATCCACCGCGATAATATGGTGGTGACGGCGATCGGCGAATACAAGGATTGACTTGACAATGTACGGCCGTATAATGTACTATTGTGCATAAGCGCGGGGCCATATGTTCACGGCTGCCCGCGATCCGCAAAGCAATCAATCAAATTGAGGGCAAGATGCAACCGTTCGATAGCATGACCGAAAAGCAAACGGCAGTGTACGAGTTCATTCGTGACAAGATTCGCAACCGCGGATACGGCCCGACCGTCCGCGAAATCGGGGCGAATTTCGACATCATGTCGCCCAACGGGGTGGTTTGCCATCTCAAGGCCCTGGAGAAGAAGGGGCTTATCACCCGCGAGCCGAATATGTCTCGGGCGATCCAATTGGCGGCCGAACCGATCGACGATCGCAGCTTGCCGCTTTACGGGCGGATTGCCGCCGGGCTGCTGCACGAAGCGGTCGAGCAGGACGAACGGGTCGATTTCATGGGCATGTTCGACCCGGCCGACAAGGACCTCTTCGTGCTGGAAGTCCACGGCGAGTCGATGATCGACGACCAGATTGCCGACGGCGACTACGTGGTCGTCCGCAAGCAGCGGACCGTCGCAAGGGGCAGATCGTCGTCGCCTTGACCGACGAAGGCGAGGCCACGCTCAAGCGCTGGTTCCCGGAAAAAAACCGCATCCGCCTCGAGCCGGCCAATTCGAAGATGCGGCCGATCTACGTCCGCGACGCGAAGGTTTTGGGAATCGTGGTGGGCGTGGTAAGGAAGGTGGAGTAACAGGAAGTTCTCGCGGCATCGCTGACGGCGGTAAGCTAGGGGTTCGTTTTCTTCTACCAAATTCGCGTTACGTACTCCAGCGGGACGTCATCACGGTCGCCATGTCGCACCGTATTTGCGGGCCTAATCTTGCGGTTTATCAGGGCCTTTGACGCCGCCGCATGGGCGGCAGACACCGCTGTTTTCTGGCTACCGCACAAAAGGCGAAATCCTTCCGAATGAGCCTGCTATGAGTAACTCCATAAAGAATCTTGGTTTCATTTTGCTTATCGTCGCCAGTCTGTTAGTATCCGTTGGCAACGCGCAGAGCGCCCAATGGACGGCATTCTACCAGCCTCCCGGACATGGCCAAGGCGTCGGACGCGACCGATCCCGGCCTTGCGCCGGCGTGGACGGACAAGCCAGACAAGCACCCTCTCATGCCCGCGCTCTGCTGGGCCAAAGAGGCATTGCCGCGAATCGAACAGATCGACAGCTACACGGCCACATTGATCAAACGGGAACGAGTCGGCGGGAAACTGGGGCCGCGGGAATCGCTTGCCGTCAAGGTCCGGCACAAACCATTCAGCATTTACGTGAAATTTCTCGGTCCTCGATGCGTAAAAGGTCAGGAGGCCCTTTATCTTGACGGGGCGAACGATGGCAAGATGTGGTCTCGCGGCATCGGCGTTCGCGCATTGGCGGGAGCGGTGACGATTGATCCGAGCAGCCCGGCCGCCATGCAGGGACAGTTGTATCCGATTACGCAGATCGGCATCCTGAATCTTATACGAAACAGCTTATCGAGGTGGCGGAATCCGACATCAAATACGGTGAATGCACCGCGAAGATGACCGACGGGGCAAAGGTCAATGGGCATCTGTGCCGTTGCCTCGAAGTGGTTCATCCGAAGCCACGGAGGAACTTTGGCTTCCATATCGCGCGGGTATTCATCGACGAAAAACTGAATTTGCCTATTCGCTATGAGTGTTATGCTTGGCCGAAGGGAGGGGAAGACAACCCACCCCTAATGGAAGAGTACACGTATCTCAATTTGAAACTTGCCACCGGCCTTACCGACGCCGACTTCGACGTTCAGAATCCCGACTACGGCTTCCGGCCGGAAGCTCGCGAGGCCTCAACAAAAGGCGAAATGCACGGGACTCGCTAAGACGCTTCCTGCGTCCGCCGGAAGCAAGTAACTGCCAGCTCGGCGCGGCAGAATCGCGACTCAAAGCATATCTAGGTCTGGCTTGTGAAGCCCTTTCCAAGCCTTCTTGACCCCCCGTATAATAGTGGATAAACTGCCGCGTGCAAAGAAGTTAGGGTTATTGAAAGCTAATGGAAGAAATCCTTTCGCAAATATGGGACGGCCTGGGCGACCTTTTCGGAGGGTTGGGCCGTTTCGTCGAACGTTCGCTGACCGGCCTGTTCGGCTCGTCGAACGCCCGATACTTCAGCAAGCTCCAGCCGACGGTCGCCGCCATCAACGCCCTGGAGCCGAAGTACCAGGCGATGACCGACGCCGAACTGAAGGAGCAGACGCCGAAGTTCCGCAAACGGCTGGCCGGCGGCGAAACGCTCGACGACCTGCTGGTCGAGGCCTTTGCCGCCTGCCGCGAGGCCGGCCGCCGCTATCTGGACATGCGGCATTACGACGTGCAGATGATCGGCGGCATCGTGCTGCATCGCGGCAACATCGCCGAAATGGTCACCGGCGAAGGCAAGACGCTCGTGGCCACGCTGCCGGCCTATCTCAACGCCCTGGAGGGCAAGGGCGTTCACGTCGTCACGGTCAACGACTACCTGGCCCGCCGCGACATGGAATGGATGGGCCCGCTCTACATGTCGCTGGGCCTGACGGTCGGCGCCATCCAGAGCGACATGGAGTCCGCCGAGCGGCAAAGGCCTACGACTGCGACATCACCTACGGCACGAACAACGAGTTCGGCTTCGACTACCTCCGCGACAACATGCGGTCCGGCGGCCCGGGACGACAACCGCTATCGACAAGTACTATGCAGCAGGTCGCAGGGCCCGCTGCACTTCGCCATCATCGACGAGGTGGACAACATCCTGATCGACGAGGCCCGCACGCCGCTGATCATCTCCGGCCCGGCCCACGACGACGTGACCCGCTACGCCAAGGCCGACACGCATCGCCCGGCAATTGAAGAAGGACGTCCACTTCGAGGTCAAGGAAAAAGAGCACACGGCCCATCTGACCGACGAGGGCGTCCGCGCGGCCGAGCAGCTGGCCGGCGTCGAGAGCTTCTACACGGCCGGCAACATGGAATGGCCGCACCTGATCGACAACGCCCTGAAGGCCCATCACCTCTACAAGCGCGACGTGAACTACGTGGTCAATGGCGAGGGCGAGGTGGTGATCGTCGACGAGTTCACCGGCCGCCTGATGCCGGGCCGCAACTGGAGCGACGGCCTGCACCAGGCGGTCGAGGCCAAGGAAGGCGTCCGCATCAAGGAAGAGAACCAGACCCTGGCCACGATCACGCTGCAGAACTTCTTCAAGCTCTACAAGAAGATCTGCGGCATGACCGGCACGGCCATGACCGAGGCCAACGAGTTCTGGAAGATCTACAAGCTCGACGTCATCGCCATCCCCACCAACAAGCCGCTGCAGCGGATCAACTATCCCGACGTGATCTACCGCACGCGAGCAGGAAAAATGCGACGCCATCGTCGACGAGATCGAGCGGATGCACAAGTGGGACATGCGTCGAACTGAAAGAGGGCGAGGAGTCGCATGGGCAAGATCATCCAGCGAGACCGACGACGCGATCGAGTTCCAGCACGCGAGACAGCAAGGAACGCGAGACGATCGCCGCGAGCAAGATCGATGAGATCCAGCGCCGCGGCCGGCCGATCCTGGTCGGCACGGTCTCGATCGAGCGGAGCGAGCTGATCTCGACATGCTCGACAAGCGGGGCATGAAGCACGAGGTGCTCAACGCCAAGCATCACCAGCGCGAGGCCGAGATCGTCGCCCAGGCCGGCCGCAAGAGCGCCGTGACCATCGCCACGAACATGGCCGGCCGCGGCACCGACATCATCCTCGGCGGCAATCCCGAGGCGATGGCCTGGGCCCAGCTTCAGGAGAAGTATCCCACGCGGCTCGACGTGCCGCCGGAGGAATGGGACGCCCTGGTCCACGAGATCGAGCAGCGCGAGCAGATGAAGGCCGAGGGCCGCGACGTGGCCGAGATGGGCGGCCTGCACATCCTCGGCACCGAGCGGCACGAGGCCCGCCGCATCGACCTCCAGCTTCGCGGCCGCTGCGGCCGGCAGGGCGATCCCGGCTGCAGCCGCTTCTACCTCTCGCTGGAAGACGACCTGATGCGGATCTTCGCCGGCGAGTGGGTCAAGAACATCCTCACCCGGCTGGGCATGAAGGAAGGCGAGGCGATCGAGAGCCGCATGGTCTCGCCGCCGCATCGAGGGTGCCCAGAAGAAGGTCGAAGAGCGCAACTTCGAGATCCGCAAGAACCTGCTCGAATACGACGAGGTGATGGACGAGCAGCGAAAGCGGGTCTACGGCTACCGCCAGCACATCCTGGACGGCGCCAACTGCAAGCAGCTGATCCTGGACATGATCGACCAGCAGATCGACGCACTATCTCGACCAGTTCCTCGCCAAGGACTACGGCACCGAGACGTTCGCCGAGTGGGCGGGCAAGCGAGTTCGGCGGTCGAGTTCGACGCCCGCGACTTTCGCGGCCTCGATTTTCAGGACGCCGCAGCGGTATGCCCGTGGACGAGGCCGAGCGGATGGCCGAGGGCCAGGTGCTCGACGCCCTCGAGGAAAACCTGCCCGACGAGGAAGACAAGCGACGAATGGAACTGGGAAGCGCTGGCCAAGCTGGTCAACACCCGCTGGCATCTGAGCCTCCGCGACCGCGACCTGAAGCAGATCGGCCGCGACCAGCTCGGCGAGTTCCTCATCGAGAAGGCCCGCGCGGCGATCGACAAGGTCGATCTCGGCGACCGGCGAGCGAGTTCCTCGAAGCCGAGTTCGGCCTGCGGACGGCCTGCGGCTGGGTGCGGCACAAGTTCGGCATCGAGATTCGCCTTGAGAAGTCCGCGAGCTGGAGTGCCGGCGGACGAGTTCAAGCGACTGGTCTGCGAAAAGGCCGAGGCCGCCTATCGACGAGAAGGAAATCGAGTATCCGGTGATGGCCGGGCTGTCGCACTTCACCACCCGCGACGCCAGCGGCCACAAGCGCTACGAGCGCGAGGGGCTGGTCGACTGGGCCGCGCAGCGGTTCCACGTCGATCTCGATCTGGAAGACCTCAAGAATCGCCAGCGCGACGAGATCCGCGACTTGCTGGTCGAGCACAGCCGCAAATACGCTCGCCACAGCCGTCGATCCGAAGTCCGAAGTGCAGTCGCGCTTGAAGCAGGTCTTCAACGGCCAGTTGCTCACGTCGAAGGCACTCGCCGCGGCACTGCGACGATGGCCGGCTAAGGGCACTGGCCGATTGGCTGCAAGTGCGATCTGAACTATCCAGTTGCCGCCGGAGGAGATGCGCGCGGATGCAGCCGGAGATGCTCGGAACTTCACTGGAACGCGGCCGTCGAAGACCAGTACCGGCCCGAGATGCAGAAGCTGGAGCGGGCGTTGGTTCTGCAACCTCTTGGACACTGCCTGGAAAGACCACCTGCTGGCGATGGACCACCTCCGCAACAGCGTCGGCCTGCGCGGCTACGCCCAGGTCGATCCCAAGGTCGAGTACAAGACGCGAGGGCATGCGGACTTTCGAGCAGATGTGGGACTCCGTCGGCGAGCGGACGACCGACCTGATCTTCCGCATGGAGCAGCTCGACGAGAGCTTCGTCGGTTCGACGTGGAGCGGGGCGGAGGCCCGGCACGACGCGGCACCGCCGCCCAGCGACATCGCCGATCAGCAGCAAGGCGGCCATCGATGGCACGCAAGGCGACGACAAGCCGCAGCCGATCCGCAATGCGGCAGCAAAAGCGTCGGCCGCAACGATCCTTGCCCCTGCGGCAGCGGCAAGAAGTTCAAACAGTGCCACGGCAAGAGGGGTTGATGAACGACGGGAAAGGATTCGCTTGTGCCTTACCTTCTGAACTTCCTCTATCTTCTGTTGATTGTTATCGCCTCTCCCTGGCTGGTCTTGTCGGCGTTGCGCAAGGGTAAGTATCGGGAGGGTTACTCCGAAAAGCTCTTCGGCTTAGTTCCGCGGCGAATGTCCAATAAGAAATGCCTCTGGCTGCACGCGGTGAGCGTAGGCGAGGTCAATCTGCTGGCCCCCCTGCTCCGCATGATCGCCCGCGAAGAGCCGGAGTGGGAATGCGTCATCTCCACGACCACTAAGGCCGGCATGGAGCTGGCACGGAAGAAATACCCCGGCCATACCGTCTTCTATTGTCCGCTTGATTTCACTTGGGCCGTCAATGGGGCCGTGCGGCGCGTGCGGCCGGATGTGCTCGTGCTGGCCGAATTGGAACTCTGGCCAAATCTCGTTTGGGCCGCGCGGCGGAAGGGCGCCCGCATAGCGGTGATCAACGGGCGATTGAGCCAGCAGAGTTTTCGAGGCTACCGCCGCGTCTGCTGGCTGGTTTCGCGGATGCTATCGCAAATCGACCTCTTGGCCGTGCAGGATGAAACGTACGCCGAGCGATTCCGTGGCCTCGGCGCGCGGCCGGAATCAGTGCATGTCACTGGCTCGATGAAATATGACGGCGCTCAGACCGACCGCGACAATCCGGCAACATCCCGCTTGGCGTCCCTTGCCGGAATCGAGCCCAACGACATCGTCTTTCTGGCCGGCAGCACGCAAGAACCGGAAGAATCGATCGCCCTGGAAGTTTTTCGCCGCTTGAGCCCCGATTGGCCGCATCTGCGACTGATCATCGTGCCCCGCCATCCCGAACGATTCGATTCCGTCGCCCGCATGTTGGACGCATCGGGCATCGCATGGCAGCGGCGGACGCAGTTCGTAGTCCAGCCTTCAGGCGGAATGCCGCCTAAAGGCGGGACTACGAGCGCGCCACGCGTCCTTCTCGTTGACGTGGTCGGCGAACTCGGCGCGTGGTGGGGAACGGCTCAAATTGCCTTCGTCGGAGGCAGCCTGGGCAATCGCGGCGGGCAAAACATGATCGAGCCGGCGGCCTATGGCGCGGCGATATCATTCGGCCCCAACACTCGCAATTTTCGCGACATCGTGACCGCCCTCTTGAATCGCGACGCGGCCGTGGTCATTGCTGATGGGGACGAACTCCTTGCCTTCGTCCGCAACTGCCTCCTGAATCCAGCCGCGGCCCACTCTCGCGGTCAGCGCGCCGCGAGCCTGGTCCGCGAGCAGCTCGGCGCGACCGAACTGACTTTTCAGTTGATTCGCCCGCTTGTTTGCTTGGCCGACAGCCGCTTCGTCGCCGGCCGGCGCGAGGCCGCCTGATTGCTAGCAACTTGCCCCGCCTCAATGATCGATAACGTCGCCGCATCTTTCGCCCGCAATTGTAAAGCTGCGTAAAATAGCTAAAAACTCGTGGCGTGATAGCCCTGGTCGATCTTGTAATTCCGGCAATAATCTCATAATCTGTAGCAACGTGGTAGAGAACCAGACGCGCCGGCGAGGATCGCCGGGTGCGCAGGGATGGCAAACTGGTTTGTCCGGAGAAGATTGAATGAGTGCCAGCTATGATGTGCGTCCGGGACGGACAAAACGAGCTAAGGGGCCGATCGCCCCCGATTTTTCTGACTACTCCTATTCGCACCATCCACTTCATGCGGAGCGCGATGAAACGACGGTGCCGCTCGACGTCCCGGATGTGCATAACGCCATCGGTCGCACCCGCCAGTGGCTGCTCGATCGTCAGAACGAAGACGGCTCATGGTGCGCCGAGTTGGAAGGCGATACGATTCTCGAGAGCGAAACGATCCTCATGCTCGCCTTCCTCGGTCGCGAGCACACGACGATCGCGCGTCGCGCCGCCGCATACCTTGTCGGCAAGCAACTGCCGGGCGGCGGCTGGGCAAAGTTTCCCGGCGGCGAGCTCGATATCAGCGGCAGCGTGAAGGCCTATTTCGCGCTGAAGCTCACGGGCCACGACCCGGCAGCTGACTTCATGGTCCGCGCGCGGGAGGCGATCCGCTCCCACGGTGGGGCCGACACCGTCAATAGCTTTACGAGGTTCTACCTGGCGCTGCTCGGGCAGATCTCCTACGAGCATTGCCCCGCGGTGCCGCCGGAAATGGTTCTGCTGCCGAAATGGTTCCCCGTGAACCTC
Organism: uncultured Planctomycetia bacterium; assembly: GCA_963707295.1. Lineage (GTDB taxonomy): Bacteria > Planctomycetota > Planctomycetia > Pirellulales > Thermoguttaceae > JANXQG01. Next base: position 309,672 of record CAVPPL010000010.1, on the reverse strand, counting down.
TATGCGATCAGCGCCTGGTCGCGGACGATCGTCGTGCCGCTTTCCATCGTCGCCGCGCTGGAGCCCGTGCGGCAGATCGAGCTGGAGCACGGAATCCATGACCTGTTTCTCCGCAAGCCGGAGCATTGGCCGCCGCTTCGTTGTCCCGGCTTGCCGGGCGGAACCGGCTGGCTGAGCTGGGACCATTTCTTCCGCGTCATCAACCAGGTGCTCAAGTTCGGCCAGCGGAAGGGCTGGATGCTGTGGCGTAAGAAGGCGGTCGAGGCCGCGCGGCAATGGATACTCGCTCGATTCCATAAGAGCGACGGCTTGGGCGCGATCTTTCCACCGGTCATTTTCAGCGTGGTGGCGCTCAAGGCGCTCGGCTACGACGACCAGAGTCCCGAAGTGCTAGAGTGCATGAAGCAATTGAAGCGGCTTTCGCTGGATGATGCGCGCGAAGGAACGACGCGGATTCAGCCTTGCCTTTCGCCCGTGTGGGACACCGGACTGACGATGCGCGCCCTTGCGCTCGCCGGCGTGCCTGCCGATGATCCGGCGATCGTCCGCGCGGCCGCATGGCTGCGCGGTCGGCAGACGACCGATCGCGGCGATTGGGCCGAAACTGTCGACGCCCCGCCCGGCGGCTGGTATTTTGAGTACGCCAACGAGTTCTATCCCGATGTCGATGACACCGCGATGTCGCTGATGGCGCTGCAAACGCTGTTTCGAGGTGTAGGGTGGGTGGAGCACGGGGACCAAGGGAGAATGGTGCGTTCCGCGAACCGGCCGGCAGCAATGGCAACGGTGAATACAGCTTCGACCCCGTGCGCAACCCACCAGTATCCCAACGGTTCGCTCCACGCACCCTACAAGGACTCCCTCGCATCCATCGAGCGCGGCCTCGGCTGGATGTTGGCCATGCAAAACCGCGACGGCGGCTGGGGCGCGTTCGACCGCGATAACGACCGCCACTTCCTCTGCTACGTTCCCTTTGCCGATCACAACGCCATGATCGATCCCAGCACGGCCGATCTTTGCGGCCGCGTGTTGGAAGCCCTCGGCAAGCTCGGCCGCCGCCTGGGCGATCCGCACGTCGATCGGGCCGTCCAATTCGTTCGCAATAACCAGGAGGCCGACGGCAGTTGGTTCGGCCGCTGGGGCGTCAACTATATCTATGGAACATGGCAGGCCCTTACCGGACTCGTCGCGGTGGGCGTCGCGCACGACGATCCCGCCATCGTAGCCGGCGCGAAGTGGCTGTTGGCTCAGCAGCAGGCCTGCGGCGGATGGGGCGAATCGCCGCGGAGCTACGAACAGCCCGAACTTCGCGGCCAAGGCACGGTCACCGCCTCGCAAACCGCCTGGGCCGTGCTGGGCCTGATCGCTGCCGGCCGGGCCGATCATCCGGCCGTGTGCCGCGGCATCCGCTATCTCGTCGATACGCAGAACGACGATGGTGGCTGGAGCGAAACCGAGTTCACCGGCACCGGCTTTCCCTGCGTCTTCTATCTCCGCTACCACTACTATCCCATATACTTCCCGCTCATGGCATTGGCCCAGTGGGCGAATGTCAACAACCCAAGGATGGACCCATGCGTTTCCCACTCTCGCTGACGACCTCGCTGACCGGCTATTTGGTGAAGCAGAAGATCTCCGGCCGCCAGCGCTTTCCGCTGGTGCTCATGCTCGAGCCGTTGCACGCCTGCAACCTCACCTGCACCGGCTGCGGGCGGATTCGTGAATACGCGCTCACGATCCGCGATAAACTCTCCGTTGAGGACTGCCTCGCCTCGGCCGACGAATGCGGCGCCCCGATTGTAAGCGTCTGCGGCGGCGAACCGCTGATCTACAAGGGCATCGACGAGTTGGTCGCAAAGCTGATCGAGCGGAAAAAGCATGTCTACGTCTGCACGAACGCCATGATGCTGGAAAAGAAGCTGCCCGGCTTCCGGCCCACGTCGCGGTTGTTCTTCAACGTCCACCTCGACGGCATGGAGGCCACGCACGATCTCATGGTCGAGCGAAAAGGCTGCTTCAATGCGGCGATTGCGGGCGTCAAGGCGGCACTGAAAGCCGGCTTCCAGGTTACCACGAACACCACGGTCTACAAAGAGACCGACATGAACGAGATCGGCGTTCTTTGGGAGTACCTATCCCAGCTCGGCGTCCACGGCTTCATGATCGCGCCAGCCTACGCCTACGAGGCGGTGAACAAGACCAACCCCGATGGCGCGGAGCGGCTCTTCATGACCCGCGCGGACATTCACGCCAAGTTCAGCGCCGCCAAGCCGATGCTCAAGCGCTTCCGGCTGACGGCCACGCCGATCTATCTCGACTTCCTCTGCGGCGAGCGGAACCTAGACTGCGCCGCCTGGGCGAACCCCACGCGGAACGTCGGCGGCTGGCGCGGGCCATGCTATCTGTTAGGCGATGCGCATTACAAGTCCTACGCGGAACTGGTGGCGGTTACAGACTGGTCGAAATACGGGCCCGGCAACGATCCCCGCTGCGAGAACTGCCTGATGCACTGCGGCTTCGAGCCCGCGGCTGTCATGGAGGCGAACCGCCATTTCGGCGACATGGTGAAAATGGCCATGTGGCAGATGTCGTAGGAAAATGCCGGTGGTTTATAAGCGGGTAAGGGAGTGGCTTTCGCCACTCCCTCCCCGTTATCGCAATGAGGTCAGTTCCTCATATTTACCGGCGGGCGAATTTCTCGCACCGGGCGGTACCGTGGAAATCGCTCCCCGAGGAGGGCCGTACCGATCCGCCTACGCATGAAGGTCGAAAGTTGCTGAGGGAAAGCAAGCCCAGTTTCCTGAAGTGCTTCAAGCGGATGCGGAAGTTGTCCTTTCCCGATTTCCGCTTGAGTTTTATGCACCGCAGTCGCATACGTATCCACCGGTCCAGGCTGCGGTATGCATCGCCGCAGTGGGACCACGGCGTGGCGAAATAATTCGCCGTGCCGCGGATGACGCGGTTCAGCTTCTCGATCAACGCGGCGTCCAGGTTGTGGTGTCGTCGGGTCAGCACGCGGACTTTCGTTTTGAAGTTCTCCACCGACTTGGCTCGCATCCGCACGAAACGCGACTTGATGTCGAAGCCCAGAAAGGTGAACCCTTCATGGAACCTCGTGATCTTCGTCTTCTCGGCGCTCAAAGTGAGTCCGAGACGCTCCGTGAGGAGTTGCTGTACCAAGCTTAGGGCCTCTTTCGCCTCCTGCTCGGTGCGGCAGAGCACTACGAAGTCGTCGGCATACCGCACGAAGCGGTAGCCGTGCTTCTGGAGATGCCAGTCGAGCACGTTCAGAGCGATGTTGGCCAAAAGCGGAGAGGCTACCCCGCCTTGGGGCGTGCCGACTCGCGTCGGCTGAAACTTGCCGTCCTCCATCACTCCGGCCCTGAGAAACTTCTCCACCATCCGCAAGATGTTCCCGTCGGCCACCACCTCGGACAGCTCACGCATCATGGCTCGGTGGGAGAGATTGTCGAAGAAGCCGGAAATGTCGGCGTCGAGCACCCAGCGGTACCCTTGCCGTCCCAACTCCAAGACCTTCTCCACCGCTTGATGGCAGCTTCGTCCTGGCCGGAAACCGTAGGACTGATCGTGAAACCTTGCCTCGAAGAGCGGACTCAACAGACGCCGAAGCACCTCTTGAGCGACCCGATCTCGGACTGCCGGGATTCCCAGCGGGCGAAACTTCGTTTGCTTGGCGTCTTTGGGAATGTAGACCCGCCGCGCGGGCAGAGGCACGAAAGCGCCCCCTTTCAGTTCCCGCAATAACCGGTCGAGGTTGGCTTCCAGTTGTCTTTCGAACATCTGGATGCTGACCTTGTCGATTCCCGCCGCACCGCGATTCCGCCGTACGGCACGCCAAGCTTCGTACGCCAGCTTGGGAGTAATCCTTCCTGTCAGGCTGTGAACTTTGATCTTTCCTTTTGCCACGTCCTTTCCTTTCTGCTGATCCTGTGGGATCGTTCGGTCGAATGACATCTCGCGGCCAGCGTTTGAAGGCGTTTCTTAGTCTTGGCGGGTTTCCTGAAAGAGGAACAGGCGGACCGTCGTGCGGTCCCAATCGCCGGACTAACTTCCTCCCTGTCTGGGGCGGTTTGTCACTACTTTCACAACGGTTCTTCCTTTCATCCCGGTCCCGCTCGCGCGTTGCCGGGACTACTCCGGAAAAGCTGTCGTCCTTTCACGAGAGAGGCCAGGCGCCTTTCCCGTTCCATCGCATCCGCCGCTCCTTTCGTCGTGGACTTATGGAGGGGCGTTACCGCGGCGGGGCCGATGCCTTCGCGGCGGACGAAGTAGGACTCTCACCGGTCAATGTCGTTGGCCTTTGTGTCCAGGCGACTCCACCAATCACTCTGATGGGCTGCACGTCGTAACCAAGTACCGACGGCAGAAGGAGGATTATTCCCCAGGGCTTCCACAGGCTTGGGAGCTTGGCCCACCATCCGAGCCGAAACGTGACGCCTCCCGGACTGACTTCACTTGGCCCCTCCGTCGCCGGTTGTTGCCTTCCGACGCTGGCTGCATACCCTGGCTTGCGCCAAGTTCGGGTGAAGCTTTCCAAACGGGCTTGGACCCGCTCGGGTAGGATTAGATTTCATCAGAATCTCCTTTCTGTTAAAATCGCACCGTTTGAGACTTAGCTAACAACACCTGCGGTTCACGCCAAGCCCGACGCGCAAGCGAGTGGGAAAACGGCACTCTCGCTTGCGCTTCGGGCTTTAGTGATTGCTGTCGAGCCAGCTTACCCGTGATCGGGCACGGCAAACGGCGGCAGAATGCTCTTGGGACGCGGCGGACGCGAACAAAGGCTTATGCCGGAATCGCTGTCTGAGCCGTTGACGGCCGAAGTCGGCCGCGCCGTCGGTGCATGGTTTTTGCTATCGCTCCGCACCCGGCCGTCGGCCATGCGAACCACGCGATCGGCTGCAGGCCGAGATCTTCCGAGTGCGTGATAAGTACGATCGTCATGCCCCGCTCGCGGTGCAACTGAGCGAAGAGTTCGAAAACCGAGTCGGCCGATTTTGAATCGAGATTGCCGGTAGGCTCGTCCGCCAAGAGCAAAAGCGGGTCGTTTGCAAGTGCCCGGGCGATGGCCACGCGCTGCCGCTCACCCACCGAAAGTCGCTGTGGCTGGTGATTGATGCGATGCCCCAGGTTCACGAGTTCCAGCAGTTCCACCGCCTTCCTTGGCCGCTGGGCGACGGGCAGGTCGCCCTCGAACATCGGTACCTGCACGTTTTCCAAGGCCGAAAGGACGGGCAACAGATAGAACGACTGGAAAACGAAGCCGATTTTCTGGGCCCGCAGGGCGTCGAGATTCTTGACCCGCGAGACGGGTTGGCCGTCGAGATAGACTTCGCCCGACGTGGGGCGGTCCAACATGCCCAGCATGTTCAACAGCGTCGACTTGCCGCTGCCGCTATGGCCCATAATCGACAAGTACTCGCCGCGATAGATTTCCAAGTTGACGTCGACGAGGGCGTTGACCTGCCCATCGTCATAGATCTTGCTGACGCGTTCCGCCCGAAGAACGGGCGAGTCGTTTTCCCGGCCGCGGAAGTGATGACCGTTGTTATTCATGGCGCAGGGCCTCCGTGGGCAGCAGACGCGAACCTCGATAGGCGGGATAGGCGGCGCCGATCAGCCCGACGACAATTGCGATGGCAAACCCCTTGGCGACAATGTTGACGCTAATCGCCTGCTGGACAATGCCATTGACCGTGGGAACGTAACTGAGGAGCTTGATAGTCGCCAATCCGCCCGCCGTGCCGACAATCCCGCCACCGACGCTCAAGAGGATCGACTCCATGAGGATCATTCGCATGACGCGCGATGGCCGCCAACCGATCGCACGCAGGATGCCAATTTCGCGGGTACGTTCGAATACCGCCATGAACATCGTGTTCAGCACCAAAATGCCGCTGATAACAAGCGTGACGATCGAGACCAGCCAAGCGAATGCCGTAATCATGCGGACTTGGCCATTCTGCTTCACGAAATCGCCTGGCGACTTGGCGCGGATCTTGTCGGTCAGATTATTTGCCGCGGCAACTGGCCCTTCGATCTGGTCGCGAATGGCGGCGATATTTGCCTCGCTTGTGTCCTTGACTTTCACGGTGCATCCGGTCATTTTGCCGGCCTTGCCAAGGACCTTCTGAGCATCGCCCAAGAGCATGACAACCATCCCGTTTTCCAGGTCTTCGGCACTGTCAAAGATGCCTACGATGTGGAACTCCGTACCGTTGACGGTGAGAGTTTGCCCCACCTTTACAACGGACGGCCTGACGGTGGCCAGGGTGCTGCCGACGATAACGCTCTTGCTGTCGGTATTCCGTTCGGTAAGATTCTCGCCGGCAATTATTTTCAGCTCGCGAAACATGTAGTTGCCCGCCGGCCAGCCCTGGATGCCAACCGGCTCGGTGCCAATTTCTTCTACCGTCTGAAAATCGACCAGCCCCGCACAGGTCGCCGACACGCCAGGTATTTTCTCGATGTCCGTAGCTAGTTTTGCAGGCAGAGTGCCGCTGAGACGGACTTATGGAGCCCTTATCAGTGACGATAAGCGAAACCCCACGATCGACGTAAAGTTTCAACATCGACTTGCTCAAGCCGTTCGCCAATCCTACCAAGACGACTACAAACGTGACCGCCACGGCCATGCCAGTCAACGTAAGAGTGGAGCGAATCCGCCGTCGCAGGACGTTTCTGAAAATAAAGGTTGTAAATCGCATGGAGAATCACCCGTCCTGGGTAGGGTCGCATCTCGGCGGCCGCGCAGGGTTCGCCTTTCCAATCCCTATGATACCGAATTTCGCTAGACGGTCTAGACCGGAACGAGGCAACAGGGTCAGGAATTTCCTGAGAAAACACTATTTGAAAAAACAGTCTCGTGCAGACTTCGCCCGCCAGCTCTTCCAAATCTAGTGGCTGGCCCCTGCGACCGAGGCACTTAACTCTTTGCGACATCCGCGGGCTGCCCAAGCCCGTCGGGTACTTTCGGTGTTTGAATATCCAGGTCCGTTGGCAGCTTGAATTCGGTAGGAAGCTGCTGCAATCCCGGCGACTGCTCGGCGGTATTCGCTGGCACGTTCTGGGTCGCGGAGTCATACTTCGGCGCCTCCGGCGCGTTTCGGACGGATGCCGGCGGGGCCATCCGGCCATCGCGAGTCATGCCTCGATCCTGCATGCTCATCATGTAATAAGCTACGCCGCCGCCAACAACAACCAGCGCCAACATCGTCAGCGCCGAAACAACAAGGACCCTTCGCATGATATTCAACCCGCCGTTTTTGAAGATTATAGGAATCTGGTAACTTGGGGGTTTTGGTAAACGTAAGCTACTGCTGTTTACTGAGTTACGCCAAGCCCCGCATTTTATCATCGGTTCCGGAGCGGCGTATGGCTATCGTGATTCTACGTGGAAAACCGGCCTGAGCAATGGTTCGCGCACACCTTCCGGGCGGATTTTCGCGCAGGCCGGAAAACTTTATTGGTTTATGAGGAAGTGAACCAAGCGACAAAAACGGACCCCACGAGCAGAGTCCTTCTGCGCGTGGGGTCCTTCGTTGCACAACGACATGCTGCGGGTCGCAAGGGGGACACTCGCGACCCGCACGGTGATTCATGGATGCGAAATCATTGGGTGGTTCAAGGTAGGCCGGAACTAGCCTGCGAAGTTCCGGCATTGTGCTCGACAAACCTCTTGGTCGCCGGAACTGCGCAAGCTTGTTCCGGCCTACGCTATTTAACTTGGTCCATCTTAACGGGATGCCCCTCGGTCGCGGCGATCATGGCGGCCTCCAACACGCGCTGCGTCTGGTAGGCATCGTTGAAATCGGGCAGCGGCACGGTCGGCTCCTGACCGCCCAGGACACGAAGAATATCGTAGGCCTGGTTGACGAATCCATGCTCGTAGCCGATCAGGTGGGCGTCGGGCCACCAGTTGGCCACATAAGGATGGTCGCCGCCGTGGGTACACATGATCGTGCTCCAACCCTGCACGTCGCGGGGCAACGTGGCATCGTACCATTGCAGTTCGTTCATCCGCTCGAAGTCGAACTTGATCGAGCCCTTGGTGCCGTTGATCTCGAAGCGTATTGCGGTTCTGGTTGCCGGTGGCCTGCCGGGCGGCCTCGAAGCTGGCGACCGCGCCGCCGGAGAAGCGGGCGAGGAAGAGCACCGTGTCGTCGACAGTCACCGGCCCCATGCCGCTGCCGACGGCCGCCGAACGATCGGCTGCGATGCCGCCGGTCGATACGCCGGCTGGCAGTTTTCGCTCCTTGATAAACGTCTCCGCGATCGCCCCGCTGACTTCCGTGATCTCCTGGCCGGTGACGAAGCGGGTCATGTCGATGATGTGGGCGTTCAGGTCGCCGTGGGCGCCGGAGCCGGCCAGGTTCTTATCGAACCGCCAAAGCAGCGGCACGCTGTCGCCGGCCCAGTCTTGCAGATACGCCGCCCGAACGTGGCGAATCTCGCCCAACCGGCCTTCCTTTACGAGTCGATACGCCAGCCCGACTGCCGGGCACGCGGCGATAGTTGAACCAGACGAACGTCTTGACGCCGGCCTTGCGCGCGGCCTAGACCATTTCGCGGGCGTCGGCCAGCGAGCCGGCGATCGGCTTCTCGCAGGAGCAGGCCTTGCCCGCGGCGATGGCCGCCTTGGCGGGCGGGGCGTGCATGTAGTTGGGCGTGACGATGTCGACCAGGCCGATTTCCGGCGAGCGAACGAGTTGCTCCCAGTCGGTCGTCGATCGTTGCCAGCCCCAGTTGTCGGCAAAGGCCTGCGGGTTTTCCTCCGCCTGACCGAAAACGGTGTGCATCACCGCCTGCATGGGCGGCTTGAAAAAGCGATTGACCTGGCCCCAGGCGTTGGAGTGCGTTCGGCCCATGAACCCTTGGCCGATGAGGGCGACGTTCAGCTTGGACATGATGAGGTTCCCACGGTAGTAGCGAAGCTACAGAGGGTTATAGATCGACTCCGAATTCTTTGCAAGGGGCTGGCGAAGAATTTTTGGAGAGGTAGAATGTTTCCGAGGATCGGGCTATCCTATTGCGAGCAAAGGAGTGTTGATTCATGCAAACTTCAATCGGATCATCGCGTTTTGGCATCCATATTGCAGGCCGCCATTGTCGCCGCGTTTATCTTCGGCGTACTGGCGGCTGGCTACTGGCCAAATGTTCCCATTCATGCCGTGGCCACCGACCGCTGCGACGGATTCGCGATGGCGACCGGCTATTGCGACGAACAGGTCGAGGCGGTCTACTTCCTTGATTTCCTGACGGGCGATCTCAGCGCGGCGGTCGTTTCCAAGCAGACCGGCCGCTTCAACGCCTTTTATACGTATAATGTTGCAGGCGACCTGGCCGTCAACCCCGGCCGAGCGCCGCGATACCTGCTGACCACCGGCAGCGCTGACCTCCGCCGCAGCGGCGGCAAGGCAAACAGCCTGAGCCGCTCGTTGGTTTACGTCTCGGAGTTGAACTCGCGGCAAAGTGGCCGCCTACGCGATTCCCTGGTCGAGTTCCGCCTGGAACGCCGGCCAGTCGCTCCGCGGCCAGTTCACGCTGTTGGACGTGGGCCGCTTCCGCGGCGCCGGAGCCGCCACCGGCGGAAAGAGCGAGTGACGTATTTGGAGTGCGGGGGCTTGCCACCGCTTTCCACAACGCGCCATGCTTGGCGATAAACGACACCATTTTGAAAAGCGACAGCAAGCTGTCGCACTCCAAAGATGCGAATCCTTGTCAACGACCAACCGCGCAACGTTGCCGAATCCTCCACGGTCGCCGCGCTGCTGGACGAACTCGGTCTGACGGGCAAACCGGTTGCGGTTGAGGTGAATCTCCAACTCGTTCCGCGCGGGCAACATTCCGCCCACGTTCTCGCGGCAGAAGATCGCCTGGAGATCGTCACGCTCGTCGGCGGCGGCTAGAATAAGGCAATTCCGAACTCGCTTCCTCCCATGCTTTCTCCCGCTATGACTTCCGACTCTCTCCGTATCGGTTCCCACACTTTTCAAAGCCGCCTGATCGTCGGCACGGGCAAATACGCCAGCTACGAGGCGATGGGCCAGGCGCTGGACATCTCGGGCACGGAGTGCATCACCGTCGCCGTGCGCCGCGAGCGGCTGATCGATTCGGCGGGCAAGAACCTGCTGGACTTCATCGACACGAGGCGCTACACGATCCTGCCCAACACGGCCGGCTGCTTCACGGCCGACGACGCCATCCGCGTCGCCCGGCTGGGCCGCGAAATCCTCACGCAGATGAACAATCCCGGCGCCGACTGGGTCAAGCTCGAAGTGCTGGGCGATACGAAGACGCTGCTGCCCGACCCGGTGGCCACGCTCGAAGCAACCGAGAAACTCGTGGCCGACGGCTTTCAGGTGCTGGTCTACACGAGCGACGACGCGGTGATCGCGCGGCGGCTGAAAGCGGCGGGAGCGACGAGCGTGATGCCCGCCGGCAGCCCGATCGGCTCGGGCCAGGGCGTGCTCAATCCCAACGCCATCCGCATTTGCCTGGAGTATCTCAAGGACGGCGATCCCGATTATCCGGTGATCGTCGATGCCGGCGTGGGCACGGCCAGCGACGTGACCATGGCCATGGAACTGGGCGTGGACGGCGTGCTGTTGAACACCGGCATCGCCCATGCCAAAGACCCCTGCCGCATGGCCCGGGCGATGCGGCTGGGCGTCGAGGCGGGCCGGCTGGCGTATCTTTCCGGCCGGATTCCGAAGAAGCTCTACGCCACGGCCAGCAGCCCGACGGAAGGGACGATTCGAGCAAAGTAGGGTGGCGTCGAACGAAGCGAAGACCCACCGCCTTGTGCTCGAATCAGAATTCAATGGCGCAGTTACGAACTTAGTTGCGCAACCAGCGTTCCCAATCGATTGGGCCTTCGGACGGATTGTTACCTTCGCTTCGCACCCAGTCCTTCAACCTTTGTCCATTCAAGTCAATCGGAACGCCCATAACTTCAGGCGCGCGTGCGCAACTTGCATTCGCCTTACAAATACTCTCTCTGCACACTCGGCACAGCGGGTGATCCTGAATGCCTCGCCACGAACCACTACATCGGTTAATTAATGCAGAGACGGCCAAGTATGCTGACATGTTTCATCATTATCAGACAACACTTGCAAACGATCTAGCAAGGCATCGTTGTCAAATGTTGCGATCTGCGAAAGCAAACTCTTGCAGTCGTGCGACATTTTTCTGTGTACTTTGCTACCGCGACAAATCAAACGGCCAATAGATCTTCCGGCTGCCGCCGAGGCGCAGTTCCAGGCCGCCGGTGATCGAGAAATTGTTCTGCGTTACCAAGTGCTGGTTGCTCATCGCGATGTCGTCCAACAGATCCAATCGGATGGCAAGGTTCTCGTCGCAAAGATACTTGATTCCAATGCCCAGCGGCAGCGACAGGCAATTCACTTGATAGGACTGGCCCACGCGATCTTGGAAATTGACGTTGGTCAGGCCCATGCCGGCAAGGACGTAGGGCCGCAGCCGCGTTTCCTTCCACGGATAATAGAGGACTTCGACGTCCCACTGAAAGAACTCCGCATTGCGGTGGTCGAAGCGATGCCGTTGCGGATCGTCGGCTGCCAGGCCATTGGAATTGTCCAGCGCGATGAGAGCCGCTTCTGCGCGCGTGCTGTCGTACATGCCGAGCGAGGCGAAGGCGAACCGCATCTCGGTGCCCCAATTGGGATCGACATCCCAGCCGACACGCCAGCCGCCATCGAAGCCCGCGGTCGAGCCGGCCCAATCGCTCATCAACGGGCCGCCGAACATGCCGCCGGCGAACGCGCCGACGCTGATCGGCCGCGCGTTCCAATCGACCCAAGGCGTTTCGCGCGTGGTTGTGCCGGATCCGATTCCGAGCAGTGAGCAAAGCGGGTGACTCGACATCCAGTCGCGAAATCTGAGGCACGGCCCGGCATCGGCGGCATTGTCCGGGCAGGCGCAGTCCGGTTGCGGATCTGCGGGCGCAGATTGCCCTGGGCGGAAGCAGCACAAGCGGCCGCCACCACCAGCAGACAAAGCACGAATTTGCAGTTGCCAGCCAAGGACGAGCCTTAATAAACGGAAATAGGCCGGAAAACAGCGAGACAAGCGCGGCGGATTATCGCCAAGCGAGGCAGAGGTGTCAATGCGGTTTTCCGCCGTTTACGCAGCCGCGGAGCGAATGGGCGAGAACCGCGTGATGTCCAGCAATTCCTCGAAACGCCGCAGATGGACGTTGGCCTGAGCGTCGGCATCGGCATTGAAAGCAATCGTCGCCAGACCTTGGGACTTGGCGCCGCGGAGTTCCTTGGCATCCCGGCCGACAAACGCGGCGTCGGCGGCCGGCAGTTTTACGGCGGCCAGCGCGGCTCGATAGCAGTCGGGCGACGGCATCGCGCAGCCCAAATCACGCGAGGAAACAACAGCAGCCCAGGGAGAACCGCCCAACAATTCAAGCAAGCGCTGGCGGAGCACGTCGCCGCCGCGCTCGCTATTGCACAGCACGCCCAGCGTGACGCCGACGGAGTGGAGTTGTGCGAGCGTTTCCCTCACGCCGATCAAGGGCCGAAAATCGGCTTCGCAGCGGCGGCGATAGGAATCCAACGCCCGACATGCCTCATCGGCCTGGCCCGCGGAAAGCCCTGCGGAGACGAGGAAGGCGTTCATCGCGTCATCGAATGATCTCCGGCCGCAATGGACGTTGTCGAGAAAGTCGCGATCGAAAATGCGGAAGAACGGCCCGTATTCGGCCCTCAGCCCCAGCCGCATGAGCAGCCGCAGAAGCCAACGTCGCCAAGCCGTGTCGTCGTAGAGAATGTTGCCCGCCTCCAGCAGCAGGCCGCGAATGGCTCGCGGCGCCATCGCGGGCGGATAATGGACGCGAACCGCCGAGGGCGCTGCGTCCTTCATCCTGAAGGGAACCAAAAGTTCGTCGGCCGAAGGCCGTTCGGCCCCCGTGCGTTGCGTGCCCACTGGATACGAATCCTTTCGTATGCGAGGCGACAGCGATCAAAACAACTCGCTTCCATGCGGGGCGAACTGTAGCAGCACCGGGCAAGAGAGGTCAAGAGGGATTTTCTATTCGTGTGAGCGGGATGAGAGATATGGGCTAAGCGATGGTTTCTCTTGCTTCATCCTTCATCCCTCATCTTTCATCAATTCCAACGTCCGATAGAGCCTCGCATCCTTTAGACTCTCAATAATTAGATTCGCACTAGAAAAATCCTGGCGGCGGCTGTGCTCGCCGGGCACGGCGACCGTGAATGCGCCCGCGGCGGCCGCGGCCCGGCAGCCGTTCTGGCTGTCTTCCAGCACCAGCATTTCGCCCGGCGGAACGCCGAACCGCCGCGCCGCCAGCAAGTAGATCTCCGGGTTCGGCTTGCCGTGCGTTATGTCTTCGGAGGTAAGAATGAAGGAGAACCGCGGGGCCAATTGAAACGGGCCGAGACAAGCATCGGCCAGCCGCCGCGAGCTGCTGGTGGCGATCGCCTTGGGGATTTTCGCGTGCTCCAGGGCGTCGAGAAGTTCCAAGAGGCCCGGCATAGTCGCCAGATGTTGCTCCAAAAGGCCGAGAAAGATTTGATTGCTCTCGGCAGCGATCACATGCCAAGGCTCCGAAAGCGCGTGCCAGTTGATCATCACTTCAAAAGTCTTTTGCGGCGGCAGGCCCATCATCTCGTCCTTCAGTTCGGGCGTGAACTGGCAGCCGCGCCGCGAAAGAAGTTCACTGCCGGCGAGGGTATAGACGTCCTCGCTGTTGAACATGAGGCCGTCCATGTCGAAGGTGACTGCTTGCATTGGGCGAGGAGTTTGGAGCAGGGAGCTGGGAGCTAAGCGCTGAGTACTGAATCCTAAAAACGTCAACTGTTATCTCATCTTGTAGATGACGAATGCGTTGTTCCAATAAACCCTCGGCAGCGGCAGAAATTCCCCGCCGAATTGCGTCACAAGATAATCGGCTTGGTACTTTTCGGCGAGGCCGCGGAGCCGCCCTGCCCCTTCGTCAGCGAGCGAGTTGTAGTACTTGTCCAGCGGCGCTGGATTGCGCGTGGCGTAAATATCCTGGATTCGTTCCCACCACTCGCGGAGACTTTTCGCATCCTGTGGCGAGTCCTTCCAATTGGCCACCTCGCCGCGACCCGAATACCAGCGGAACGTGCATGCGATCCTGGGGACGAGAAAGCGGGCGTCGGGCGGCGTATTGCGGGAATCGGATGCCCAACGGCAAACATCGAGCCAGTCAGCGTAGTTCCGCAGTTTGTCGGCCCGCGGCTGCCGAATGAATATCGGCAGTTTGTCGGCCCCCGGCTGCCGAAGGAATGTCGGCCGCAAGGGCCGGCCTGTCGTCCAGAACCATGCCGCCCGCCACGCCGCGCCATCGACCTGCCGCTCGATGAATGGCGGATCGGCAAAGAGGCGAATGACCGCGCAATCAGCCACATGAAACAACGTAACTACGACCGAGAGCGCATACGCCACGCGCATCTTCCGCTCGCTAAACCATCGCACTGCCGCAAGCGACAGCCCAAGCGGCACGGCTACGTCAGCCAGCCGGAACCAATAGAAGTGCAGCCAGTGAGCCGCCAATTCTCGATGATACAGGCCCAGCACGCCGAACGCAGCGCCAATAAGAGCCAAACCCAGCGACGCTGCGGCAAAGCCGCGCAACCGCCTAGCTTGTGGGCTGTCCGCCGCGGTCTGCCACAAGAGCAGCCACGCGCCGGTCATGATAAGGAACGGAATGACAAAGCCGTCGTTCCACATCTTCACCGGATCAAGGTGGTGCGGAAACCGCTCGTAGACGTATTTCAGGTCGGCCTGAACTAGTACGTCCTTTCCGACTCCCCGGTTCATCAGCAGCGGCGGCAAGATGCCCGGCAAGGCGAGGACGAGCGCTGCCAGTGGTGCAATCCATTCTGAAAGCCTTGATCGGGCGTTGGGGTTCGTGCCGATCCAAACCGCGCCCGCCGCCACCGCCGCCCAGCCGCCCGCGAGAGCATGAAAAGCTGTTGCCAGCCCTAGCAAAAGCCACATCCGGTTCCAGCATCCATCGGCCATTTCCGCCAACGCAAAGAACACAAGCGCGAAGGAAAAGCCTTTGCCCTCCACGCCGCCCACGACCCATTCGCCGGCCATATTGAAGTGCTGGAGCAGAAAGACGAAGAGTGTGGCGGTGAGAACCGAAGCCCACGCCCGCGGCACGACCGCCGCGCTGAGCCGTTGCCAAGACCAGGCCAAGAGCGCCCAGGTGATCAACCGCAGCGTCCAGGCCAGTGCGGTCGGCTTCAGCAGCAGCGAAAGCCAGCCGGCGGTGAAATAGAAAACGGTATGCGCGTCAGGCGTATGCAGGAAAAAGTCGCCGGCGGCCCATTGCGGGTTCCAGTAATGGATCGCCTTGCCCAGGTAGTACGGCTCGTTAACCTCCGGCACGGGCCAAGCGCCCTGCACGCAGAAGACGGCAAAGATCAGGAGCGTTTCGAGTATGGCTTGACGGCGCGGCATGCGCTATCAAGTCTTGCACATTGTTGCGTATGTTGCAAGGCGGCCGACGACGCGGTCGGACAATCGGCAACGACCGAGCCGTGGCTGCTGCCTTGACATAACGTTACGTCGCTCTTGACCTCCGCCAAGCACCGCAAAAAATTGCGACAATGCCTGCGGTGAGGAGGACGAACGTGGAGGGCTCCGGAACGATGACGCCGAACAGCCCATCTGCCTCGCTGTTGGGACCGGCAGAGAAGTAAAGCTTCCCGCTGCTGCCGCCGTTGCCATTGTTTCCAACAGCCAACCCCCAGAGTCCATCAATCGCCAGCGGGCCACCTGATCCTTGCAACTGGCCCACAAATGAGTCAGTGCCGAGGTTGAAAGCATTGATTCGCCCGTCACCGAAGTTGCCCACCAGCAGGTCGCCCGCGTACGAGCCGAAAGTCGACGGGGCAATCGCCAGGCCCCAAGGCGAGTCGAGGCTGCCCGAAGAGGCGATCCGGCCGAGAAAGTTCCCCTGGGTGTCGAATTCGCTCACGAAACCGTGCCCCGGCCCAGCCACATCGTCGTGCTTTGCGCCGTCCTGCAGGGCGTAGGAGACAAAGAGATCGCCGCCAAGATTCGAGATATTGAACGGCGCATAGCCGGCCGGTATCGTGGGATCGGTAAAGCTGCCGGTCAGGCTCGGCGTCGTCACAGAACCCTTCATGACGTTCGATGCCTCCTGTTCGGAAGTTCGCCGCGTAGAGGTAGCTGTTGGTTCCGCTCGTAGAAATCGCGGCCCCCTTGTACACGTTGGCCGTGGATGCCAATACCAGGTTCTCCGCGGTCCCCGTTAATTCCCAGGGCGCTCGCCAGCCGGATATTGTGCCATCCTCGCTGACAAAGAGGAAGGCATCGCTGTTAAATGCGGCCGTGTTGCTGTTGCTAACCTGACCTGTAGCAGTCCCGTCGCCTGGGATCGTGACCATTATCCCGTTCTTCGTCGTGACGTTCGTCGCAGGATTGACAGTGTACACATTAGCCACGCCCGAGCCGTTGGCCGAAACCCAAAATGGCGACCCTGCCGAGAGCGAGATGCCCCAAGAGTTACTCGAATTGGGGTCAGTTATTTGTGCGGGGTTGGCCGCAGAGTTACTGGTCACAAGGTTCGTCACGGTGAACTGCTGTGCTCTGGCCGAAGATGCCAGACCGAGCAAAACGACGCCGAATAGCTTCAGATTCTTCATGCTCTTTCCCCTTGGTAGAATTGCGCGGCGGCTGGATCCGCTGCGAAGATTACGCTGCATTGTAACTAGGATGACCGCCTGGTCAAGTTAATTCGGTGTTAAAGCGAAGATCTTGCGGCGCGAATAATCGCACCCATTTTTTAATTCGCGATTCCCGACTTTAAGAGGCGGCAGCCTCGTATTAGGCCGTTTTCCGCGCTGCCTGTTACGGGCCGCTTTCTACGCTTCCTGATTGAGCAATGTCCCATGCGGGCGCGATGGCCCGGCGGCACCGTAGGTCGGCTGCGGCCGGCCGCCGGTGGCAATGATTTCCAGCAGTTGCGAGAGATGAATGAGCGTCCGTTGGATGACGATCCAATTCGTCAGGTTCTGGGTGTGCAATAGCCGGGCGCGCGAGCTGGCGGTGGCAACTTGCCGGGTCAGCGGTTCTCGCTTCGAGGAAGGCATGGCCTGCGTCAGGGCTTGAATGCTGCCGGAAGGAAGGCCGTTGGCCGCGGCGCGGGCGAGCAGGGCCTGCCGCCGCACAAGGCACTCCTGCAACACGCCCAGCAGGCGCTGCTCCTCGTCGGCAATGCCGGCCAGGCCCTCGTGGTCCATCGCCGCCAGCAGGTTTCGCTTGCGGTTAAGAACAGCCATCAACTCGCCTTGGCCGGCCAGCAGGTCGCTCAGGAGCGCGGCCAGTTCGTTTTCTAGCGAGGACGGCGGGGAAATGACATTCGCAGTGGTTGACATGTTCGGTTTACTTTCGCGCCAAGTAGGTCCCGCTTGCCGAGCGGGACTCGTGCGTCCCATGCTTGTGAGCGACTTGAATTCCGCTTGTAGTTTCCGGCCATAATCGTCCCTTCCGGCAGAAGGGACCTACTTGCGGCCCTGTGTGAATAGTTGGTACATCGGGCCGCTAAGCTTGTCGGCGCCGATGTGTGTCATTTTCTTGGTCAGGGCTTGATCGAGCTGCTGCGTAAATATTTCTTCGGCCTGCCCGCCGCCGAAATAGGCCACCTGGCCCTGGCTCTTGCGCATTGACTTGATCATCTGTCCGTAAAACGTCTCGCCGACGAATTCGTCAAAAGCCTTCCGCAAGGCCGGGTTGTCGGCGTGCTTGGCGGACGGCGGCGTGGGCATTGCCGAAGCGGCGGAGACAAGATTGATGGTGTTCATGGGGATGGCAGGGAAAGGTTTCGGTGGGCCCGTCGCGGAACTCGCTTGTCCCACCCTACATTTTTACTTCACTCGATAATCAGCGGGGCGTGCAGCTTGCCGGTGCGGTCGAGGTCCTTGATGATTTCGATCATGTCTTCTTTGTTGGCGTGGATGGCGTTGAGGGCATCGACAAGCGCTCGGAGCTTGGGCGAACCCGGATCGATGGGGTCGACTTTCACGAACGTGCCCTCGGCCGGGGGGCCGCCGGTTTCGATCATCATGTCCTTGTGCGTGACCGCCACGGAGCCGATTTCCACGTCGCCGCTGATTACGATCGTCTTCGCCCGTTCGTTGATGACCACGCGGGGAACGGTCTGCGGCTCCCTGATTTCAATTGCCAGGACCTGAGAGATGAACGACACCGGGTCATCGCGGTATTGCGCCGGAATCTCGACGACGATGTTGCCCTGGTTGAAAGCATGAGCAATTGGGGCGTAATTGCTGACTTGCTTGCCCATCTGCCGGTTGATCTCGTCGGCAAGGTCCTGGGCAACCTGGAAGTCGGCGTGGAACTTTTCCAGCACGAGCGTGAAGCGGTTATCTTTCGTGAATGCGTTGAAAAACTCTTCCTCCAGGCGGCAGCCTTCGTGGATGCGGCCCGTGTTGGGCATATCAAGGTTCTCCAACGTGACGGGCCCTTCGGCGAAAGCGTAGACCCGCGGATGCTTCGGATCGGGTCCGATCAGCGGCGTAAGGAACAGCCGTCCGCCCGCGAGGGTTTTGGCCGAGCCGATCGAGCTGATAATGCAGTCGATCTTGTCGCCCTGCCGGGCGCCGGCGGCGGGAATGGTGGCCGTCACGGTCACCAGGGCAACGTTCTTCGTGTCTTTCAACTCGGCAAGGCCCGCATTGCCTTGCGGGTTGCCCATGATCGACAGGATTCTGCTTACGCTGCGGATGGTGGGCAGGTAACTGGCGTTGTCGCCGGTGCCCTTGAGGCCGACAACCACGCCGAGCCCTTGGATCGTGTTCTCTTCCTGCCCTTTGATGCGGCAGATGCTTTTGAGGGTCAGCCGGGCGGCATGAGCCGTCGGAGCAAACACCAACGCAGTGGCCGTGATAAGCACGGCGATGCGAAGCCGGCGGATACAGAGGTGAGGTACGGCGTTGGTCATTGGATTTTGCTTGTCGTGTGTCGGGCTTCAGTGCTTAGTACTCAGTACTCAGTTCTCAGTTGTGAGTTGTCGACATTCAGTTCCTATTACTCATCGCTCCCTGCTCTCTGCTCCCCGCTCAAAACGGCTGCCACTTGTCGAGCCATTGCAGAACCCAGCCGCGGCGGTAGCTATCGCGCACCGATCCTGCTTCGCGGCGGATGATTTTCAGGTCGGCGATCGTGTCGCTGATGATCGAATTGTCCGGCTTGACGTCTTCCGGGCGACATTCGCCGGCCAGCGAGTACTCCCACTTTTCCTCGTTGTCGTTGATGCTCCAGGTGCCTTCCAACACGAGATTTCCGTTAGGCCGCTTGTCGACGATATGGCAACTGACGGTGAAGCTCATCGTGTCTTTCGTTTGCAAGTTGCCCTGCGCGTTGAGCTTGCTGTCCAGATCGCCGCGGACTTCGGGCGTCCCATAGTTTGGCTGGCCGGAAGTCCCGCCGTTCTCGCCCAAGTTTACGCCGGGATAGAACTTGATCCAGTCGGTCAGTTTCCAGTCGCTGTAGCCCGTCTTCTTTCGGTCGATCGTGCCGGTGCTGGTCATTTGCGAAGTGATCTTGACGCTTACCTTAACGATATCATTAACCTCGTACGTCTTACGGTCCACAAGCGACTGATAGATCCACGAACTATCGGCCAGCGACATGCCCGTGCGCTGTGGCGGCGGCTGCTGCTGGCCGGCAAGGCTGTTGTTCGGCGCGGGCGGAAGCCGCTGCTCGGTGACAAAGAGACTGTTGTTTTGGGCATTGGCCGGCTCGGCGGCGTGCGAGACTGCGGCGGCCAGAACGAACAGGATCAAAACGGATGCGTGTTTTTGCAGCATAATTGTGCTCTCAGTAAAGTTGACGGTTATCTTTCGTTTGCCACTTGCGGCGGCCGGGCAAAGACCTCGACCTCGCGCGTGCCGCTGACGCGGGCGTAGTACGTGCTTCGATTGAGGAGCGATTCGACGGCGACCAATTCTCCGATGCTGCCCTCTTCGCGGGCGCGGGCGTTGGTGCGGATGCGGATGCCGCCTGCCCGCGCGAGCACCGTCACCACTTCGCCGCGATGCACGGCCAAGGGTTGACGCAGCGCATCGGTGGTGACGGCCATGCCCGTGCCGACGGCCCGCACTAGCTCATGCCCGATCGCCTGCTCGGGGGCGTGCAAAGCGCAGGGCAGCTTGTCCGCCGCGGCGAGGCGTTGCAGGGCGACGTCGCCGTCGCGGATGACATCGCCGCGGGCCATCGCATGGAGAGCCACGACGACGGGCGCGATGACGCGGGTCGTGGCATCAATCGTCGCGTGTGCCGGCCCGCGCGGGCTGGCACTTGACAACTCGAATCGTTGCAGACCGGTCCACGGCGCGTGCGCCGCCGGCCACCTGGACGGGAGTCACCGGGTCGGAGAAGAGCCGGGCATTGGCTTCCGTCAATTCGAAGTCGACCGCCCAATCCTGCTGGCTGGCGGAATGTTCATTCAAGTATTTCACGATTGCCTCGCACAGCCGGCGCTTGGCTCGCTGAACCTCCGCCGAAGACATGGGCCGCGTCGCCGCCGCGTGCGGCCGAGGAGCCGCGGCCTGAATGACGATTTCGCTCGCCCCGGAAACCTGGTGCTCCGCCAGGTTGACGCCGCGAAGCAGCAACAGGTCCTGAATCTCGCGGACCCGCACCGTCTTCTCGTCCGAGGCGGCCGGAGCGGGGAAGAGTTCGATCGCGGCCAATGCTGCCGCTTGCCGCGCGTCGGTGGATGCGATGTCGGCAACGTCGCCCAGCGTGACGACCGCGCCGGCTGGCGTACACTGGGACCTCAGCCGCAGCTCGGCTGCCGCGCCGGGAGCGGCAAGCAGCACTCCTGCCAGCACACGACAAATCGAGTATAAGATGAGTTAAGCATAGTTATTCAAAGTTCGTAGTTCGTAGCGTTACCTAAACAGGCCCGTAATCGTCTGCATTGCCTGATCGCCGGCCTTGATCGTTTGCGAGTTCATTTCGAATGCCCGCTGCGTCGTAATCAGGTCAATGAGCGAGCTGACGGGATCGACGTTGGACTGCTCGAGCGAGCCCTGTTGGATCGTCCCCATGCCGTTCTGACCTGCATTTCCTTGCTGGGCGGTGCCGGAAGCGTCGGTTTCCTGGTAGAGGTTTTCGCCCATTTTCAACAGTCCCTGGGGATTGATGAAATTGGCCAGTTGCATGGTGGGGCCTTGCTGGAGCGTCTGGCTGCCCGGTACGCGCCAGGAAAACTGACCGGTGGCGCTGATGCCGATGTTTGTCGCGTCTTGGGGGATCGTGACGGTCGGCTCAAGCAGCCGGCCGATGTTGGCCGAACCGACGACGACGTTCCCCGTGGCATCTTTGGCGAAGTTCCCGGCGCGAGTGTAGTAAATGGTGCCCGAAGGATCTTTTACCTGGAAGAATCCGTCGCCCTGGATCGCCACATCCAACTGGTTGCCGGTCTGCTGGAGCGAGCCTTGAGTGAAGTTGCTCTGCGTGCTCTGCACGCGGCTGCCGGTGCCGATTGAGATGCCGACCGGCGTGAGCTGACTGTTGTCTTGAGCGCCGGGGTACTTTTCCTGCCGGTAGAAGAGGTCCTCGAAGTTGGGCCGATCCGCCTTGAAGCCCGTCGTTTCCGCGTTCGCCAGGTTGTTGGCGATCACGTCGAGCTTCGTCTGCATCGAGTTCATGCCGGTGGCGGCCGTGTAGAGTGCTTGGATACTCATGGCTTTACTCGCTCGTTGGGGAGTGAATGGAACCGGAACGTTTCATCACGCTTTAAGCACGCGATCGATCAGGTTGGACAGCATCTCGTTGTGGGTCTTCATGACATTGATGTTGGCTTCTATCAGCCGCGAGGTCTCGATCATGCTGGTCATCTCGGTCGTCGGCTGCACGGACGACATTTCCAGGTAACCTCCGACGACCGCCCGATCGTTTGCGGCCACCGGGCGAACGCTGCCCAGCGGCCGGAAAAGGTTCTCGCCGGCTTTGCTGAGATCGCCCAGCGAGGCCGGCCGGGCGATTTGCAGCGGCTGCAGCGTGCCCGACTGATTGACGTTGCCCGAAGAGTCAACTTCCCACCGCCCGCCGTCCGGGTTGATGACGATTGGCGTGTTGTCCTGCGAGAGCACCGGATAGCCTTGCTGCGTGACCAGATCGCCGGTCGCTTTGAGGCGGAAATTGCCGGCCCGCGTGAGCAGGCGCTCCTGTCCCTTCTTGACGACGAAGAACCCGTCGCCTTGCAGGGCCACGTCGGTCGGGTTGCCCGTCTTTCGCAGCGGGCCGGGGCTGAAATCGGTCACCGATTCGCGGAATTGCACGCCGCCGCCGATATCGCTTTGCGCCGCCTCGCCGGGCGACGCCAAGCCGTGCTCGATCGCTTCGGAATACCGCGATTGCATCACGGCCAGATCGCGCTTGAAGCCCACGGTATCGACGTTGGCAATGTTATTGGCGATGATGTCCAACCGTCGCGTTTGGGCTTGCGCCTTCGGCCGAGATGTAGAGTCCGTAGGGCATGGGGGACTGTTCGATCTTGTGCCGGCAAAAATGGGACTGTCCCCTTTGCCGGCCACATTGGAAAAGTTCTATTGAGGAGCGGGCCGCCTATTAGCAAGAGCTGTGCCTAATGGTCGCGGCGCGGGAAAAAAATTGTAGTTTTTCGCCGTTTGTCCAGTAATGGCAACGACTTGCGACGCGAGAAATCGCTCATCGAATCGCCCACTGAATTCCCGGCTTCACGCAAGCTAGCGCAAGCTTTGCCGATTGCCGCGCGCCCGATCGGCCGATTCCGCCGGTACTTGTTCACCGCGCCGGATAAGCCGGGAGGGGTGGCCACTCCGCGGCCATGCAAAGCAGCGCGGACGCGGAGCGACCCTCAGTGCGTTTCCGCGCAAAGCCAGGGCGCGAGGCATCATGCGAACTTGTATCGGAACGTTCCGTCTTCCGCCATCGAAACGTGAACCGACTGGATCGCCTGGCCGTCGGCCATGCGGCTAAGGAACTCGGCCGACATCTCCGGCAGCAGGCTCCGCGTAAGGATGTGATCGACGTTCCGCGCCCCGCTCTCGACTTCCGTGCAGCGGTTGGCGATGCCGGCGACCAGCTCGGGATCGTAGGTGAACTTGGCGCGATGGTTCTCCTCGACGCGGCGGCGGATGCGGCCGAGCTGCAGTTCCACGATGCGGCCCATCGTGGCGTCGCCCAGCGGGAAGTAGGGCACGATGACGATCCGGCCCAGGAAGGCCGGCTTGAACGATCTTCAGCAGCTCCGGGCGCAGGGCCTCGGCCAGCCCGGCAGCGTCGGGCGCAGTCTCCGGATCGGCGCAGAGCTTCATCACCATATCGGTGCCCGCGTTGGAGGTCATCAGGATGATCGTGTTCTTGAAGTCGATGTCGCGGCCCTCGCCGTCGCGGAGCATGCCCTTGTCGAACACCTGGTAGAAGATGTCCTGCACGCCGGGATGGGCCTTCTCCATCTCGTCCAGCAGCACGACGCTGTAGGGCCGGCGGCGGACGGCCTCGGTCAGCACGCCGCCCTCGCCGTAGCCGACGTAGCCCGGCGGCGAGCCCATCAGCAGCGAGACCTTGTGCTCCTCCTTGAACTCCGACATGTTGATGACGGTCATGTTCTGGTCGCCGCCGTAGAGCAGGTCGGCCAGGGTCATGGCCGTCTCGGTCTTGCCGACGCCGCTGGGGCCGACCAGCATGAAGACGCCGATCGGCCGCCGCGGGTCGGTCAGGTTCGCCCGCGAGGTGCGGATGCGCTGGGCGATGGCGTCCAGGGCGTGCGACTGGCCGATGATCCGCTCCTCCATCCGCTCCTTGAGCTCCAGCACGGTGTGGATTTCGTCGGACACCATCCGGCCCACGGGGATGCCGGTCCAGGCCGACACGACCGTCGGCCACCGCCTGAGAATCGACGCAGACCTGCATCAGCGGCGTTTCGCCTTGGAGTTGCTTCAACTGCGCGGAGAGTTCTCTCAATTCGTCGCGGAGCTTTTGGCGTTGTTCGTCCGTGAGCGGCTGCGCTGGACCCGGCCTTCAGGCGGCGCGCTCGTAGTCGCGGCTTTAGCCGGTTGCGTCGTGCCAACCCTCAGCCCTGCCCCTGTCCCGGAAGGAGACGGGGAGTCTTTGTCGTCCGCCTCCAGTTGCAGGCGGATCGCGCGGATCTTGTCCACCAGCCCCATTTCTTCCTTCCAGCGTGCTTCCAGGGTGGCCAGTTCCGCCTCGGCCGCGGTCTTCTCCTCGTTCAGTTCGTCCAAGCGGCTGGCGATGGTCGGCCCCGGCGCGGTTCTCGCGGCTGAGGATGTCGATGGCCACGTCAAGCTGCTCGATGCGGCGGCGGCAATCCTCGACGGCCGGCGGCGTAGCGGCCTGGCCGATCGCCACCCGGGCGCAGGCCGTGTCCAGCAGGCTGACCGACTTGTCGGGCAGTTGCCGGCCGGAGATGTAGCGGTGCGACAGCCGCACCGCGTCGACCACCGCCTCGTCGAGGATGCGGACCTGGTGGTGCTTCTCCAGCGTCGCCACCAGGCCGCGCATCATTTCGACGGCGGCCGCTTCGTCGGGCTCTTCGACCTTGACGACCTGGAAGCGCCGGGCGAGCGCGGCGTCCTTCTCGAAGTATTTCTTGTATTCGGCCCAGGTGGTGGCGGCGATCGTCCGCAGCTCGCCGCGGGCCAGGGCCGGCTTGAGCAGATTGGCGGCGTCGCCCTGGCCGGCCTGGCCGCCGGCGCCGATCATCGTGTGGGCCTCGTCGATGAAGAGGATGATCGGCTGCGGCGACGCTTTCACCTCCTCGATCACCGATTTCAGCCGGTTCTCGAACTCGCCTTTGATGCCCGCGCCGGCTTGCAGCAGGCCCAGATCGAGCGTGCGCAGGGCGACATTCTTGAGCGGCGGCGGCACGTCGCCGGCGGCGATCCGCAGGGCGAAACCTTCGACGACGGCCGTCTTGCCGACGCCCGCCTCGCCGGTGAGGATCGGATTGTTCTGCCGGCGGCGGGTGAGGATGTCGATGACCTGGCGGATTTCGGCATCGCGGCCGAGGACCGGATCGATCTGGCCCTGCCGCGCCCGGAGCGTCAGATCGATCGTGAACTGGTCCAGCGAAGGCGTCTTCGTGGAACCGAGCGGTTTGCCGGGCTGGCCCGCAGCGGCGGTTGATGGTCCGGCGGCGGCAGGCTCCTCGCGAGTTTCGCACGAAGCGGCCGTGATGTCTGTCAGCTCGCGGCCGAGCGTCTCGACGTTGATCTTGGCCAGCGTGGCGGAGATGTTCCGGCCCGCGCCGCCGAGTGTGTCGTCGCTCAGCAATGCGTGGAGCAGTGCGCCAGAGCGGATGGCCGTCGCGCCAAACTCGATGGAAGCCGACAGCCACGCCCGTTGCATGAGGCTGACGATCTGCGGCGAAAGGGCCGGGGCGCGGGCGTTGCCGGTCTTCAGGCGGTCGATCGACACGGTCAGATCGCGGACGACCCGCGAGGCGTCGATCTCGAAATGGCGGAAAATGGCCGCCAGGTCGCCGTCGGGCACTTCGCAGAGCTTGATCAGCCAGTGCTCGATCTCGACGTTGTAATTCGTCCGCGAGAGACACAGGCCGGCGGCCGCTTCGAGGCTCTTGCGGCAGGTGTCGTTGAGTTTGTTGACCAGGACTTTGAGACTAATGTGATCCATCGTTATACCTTTGAAGCGAATATAGCGTCATCGACATCGCGCCGGGAACTCCCCGTGCCGGACCCATGTATTCCAACCTAACCGCGAAGCGCCGGCCGGATCGCCGCCCAGACGGCAGCGAGGGACCTCGCGCCGCTTGAGCACCAACTGGACATCAAACTCCAAGTGCGGCCCCGCGTAAAGGCGACCCATTTCGCGAATCGGCCGCAACATGTCGCCGTCCGGCAGCAGGCGACGGAACTCGGCGTAGCTGAGCGGGCCAAGGCGAAGTCGGAACTTGCTCTCCACGTCCCACACCCGCTGGCCGACGACCGCCTCCGCGCCAAGGGCCGTGTATTGCCCCCGGCCGCCAAGCGACGGCAGCGCCGAGCGATCCTCGACGGCCAGGTAAAGCCACTCGCCTTGAAACTGCTTGACGGTCGTCGGTATCTGAAAGTATTCGTTGAGAACGCCTTCCAGGGCGACCGCCGACCGCGGCCAGTGGGCGAAATGTCCGGAAAAGTAAAGCAGGGCTTCGTCTTCGAACTCGGCCCGGCCGCGCTGGCCGGCTGTGCCCAGCCCCAGCAGGCAATAAAGGCCCAGGGTAAAAAGGTCGTCGCCGCTTTCGTTCAACACCGTATCTTCGTAGGCAAAGGGAAAGCGGTACTTCCGCCACGCGCGGTAGAAGTGCGACAATGCCCGATGGTTGAACATGTCGAGGAAGTCGCGCAGGGAGTAATCCTTGCCGCGGACGCGCTCGATGAGCAAAGCCGTGTAGTGCTGGGGCAGGACGCCTTGCGGCCCGGTAAGGCCGTGGAAGGCCACGGTCATCTCCGGCGGCGCGTCCTTTGCTTGAGGCGCATGAACATTGACGACCGAGCCGGCGGGAAACGAGTGCGACGGCGTGGCGCGGAAGCGGACGACCTCCTGCGACGGCGCGAAGTCGCCGCCAAGCGGACGCCGCTGTCCGCCCGATTCAGGAGCATGTCCCAGCCAGTGCATCAATCGCACCGCTTGGAAGAATTCGAAGCGGTGCGACTGATCCTGTAATTGCCGGCTCAGTTGTGGCGCGGCCGTGCCGGCTGCTTGGGCAGGCGGGACTCCGCACCACTTACAGCAGTACTGTCTCTCCCGCTCTGGGCTGCCATCGCCGCAGCTCTCCTTCCCTTCGGTTGGTGGTGACGATCAGTTTCGAGAACGAATTCAGCGAACAGTATAAGCCCAGGAAGCGTTCCAGCACGGCGGCAAAGAGGTAGATGCCGTGCCCGGCAAAGCGATCTTCGTCGAGATGGACCGTAACCTCCAGCCCGCGGCAAATGCCGCCACCGCTGCGGCCCGGCACGCGGCGGGCCGCGACGCTCGACACGCCTTCGATCATCGAACGCGTGTCGGCCGAGTCGGCGAAATCGTAGAGGGCGAGGATTTCGCGGAGTCCATCGGCGCCGTTCTCGCTATCGGTGAGCGACCAATGATTCAGAGAAAGGTGCGAGATGATCCGCCACAGGCGCCGCGCTTTTGCGGTACGCGAAGCGTCGGCGTCGCCCGGCCGGTAAGACAAGTGATGGTCGAGATTGGGCCGCCTTGCGTCAGGCGGAAGGCCGACGAACCCTCGCTCAAGTTCAAGCGATGGGGCAGATCGCGATTGATGCAAGTCGTTTCTACCTCCAGCGTCCACTGGCCCGGCGCGTCCGGGTTGAAGCCCAAATCGACCAGCGAGACGTAAACCTCGCTCCCGCCGTCGGCCGTCGCCCTTTCCCGCCGCGCCTGCCAGAAGCGTTTTTCCACATTGCGATCGCCATTATGCTTGAGCGAATAGAAAGGGCCGAATTCGATGGTCTCGTTGTCCGGCGAGGTGGCGGCCACGCGATCGACCGAATAAACCTCGTGGGCCAGCGGTCGCCGCGCGTCGGGCACGACGCGGTACTCGCTAATATGGTGCGAAAGCGCGATCGGCTCGGCCCGCTGCCGATAGAGGTTCACGATCGGCGCGCAGCCCAGGCGGAATGTCTCCTTATCGACGTTCTGTTCCAGGTCCTGCGTCGTCTTGCCAAGATAGACGTAAACTTCACAGCGGCTATCGAGCTTCCGCAGCGCCTGCCGGTCGAGGCCGGCCAAATCAACGAAAAGGAACTTCTGCGGAAAGGTGAAGAACTCGGTCAACAGGCGGTAGCCTATAAATGACCGCGCCGCGTAGGGGAACATCCCTTCGTCGCGATCGAAGCCGACCGGCTGCAGGCACTTGCGATCGAGCCAGACCGGTTCGCGATCACTGGGAGATGCGGCCAAAGCGATGCCCAGCACGTTGTTCATCAACAGTTCATAGAGCGGGAAGACGTGCTGCCCCTGGCCATTGAGGAAAAACCGCAGCGAGCCGAGATTGGCGTTCTTCAGCGAGAATTCCTTCGAAGTGCTGACCAACTCCAGCCGCAACACGGCGGCCGCCTGCGACGAAATCGCGCCGGCCGGTGCAGCGAACGGCCGACCGGTGAGCTTGGCCGAGGAGACTTCAAGCGGCCACAGCTTCACCGGATAGCAAGTGCGAAAGCGGCACGGTTCGCCGGCGATGGTCTCCGTTTCCAGCGGCGATTCCCGCGCGATCGTGTAGCCGGCCGCCAGTTCGGCTTGTGTGCGGTCCGCGTGAAATTGCACCACGGCCATCGCCGGCACGGGCCGCAAGTAATGCGGATAGAGCACGTCGAGCAAGGCGTCGGTGACTTCCGGAAAATCGTCCTCGAGCTTCAGCCGCGTGCGGGCGTTCAAGAGGGCGAAAGCCTCAATCATCCGCTCGACGTGCGGGTCCTGCGCCGCGTCGGGCCCCAGGCTAAGCCGTCCGGCGATCTTGGGATGCGCCTCAGCGAACTCCGCGCCCATACGCCGGCATGAAGGCCAGTTCGCGGTTATAGTAGGGCAGCAGTTCGTCACTCATAGCTCTTTTTCGCTCCGCTTAGCGGCTCGCTCCGCGGACTTGGACGTTGCACGTCGATGGCTGAATCGACGAATCAAAGACCACCGGTTCCGGGGCCGGCTCGGCGCGGAGCAAAGCGTCGATGCGAAACCGTAGCGTGCGCTCCAAGGGATCAGCGTTCTGGAGCATCGACACGTTCACGTGCTGGAAGCGGGGCTCAAAGCGGCGGATCGTGTCGGCCACGCTGCGTGCGAACTGCTCCCGGTTTTCGGCCGAGCCCAGGTCGGCGCCGGCGATATCGGGGATGCCGTAGTTCGCCAACGAAAGCTCCAACTCGCTGAGATCAGCGGGCCAGCCAGTCGCCCGGCGGCGGGTGTTCAAGAGGTTTTCCAGGTCGCGCTGCAAGCTCTGTTTCACCTCGCGCATGACTTGATTCCGCGATTTAGGCGCTTCGCGGCTTTCGTCCGGCCGCTCGTCGATAAGCCGGTCGAGCACCGAGGGTATCAGCGGCTGGTCAGTCGGAATCTTCGCCATGGCGTTCGCTCGTTCCCGTCTGCGTAAAGCTGATTTCCTTAAGTTCGAGGATCGCGCGGGCTTCGTCGCCCATGAGGAACAAGCGCTGGCCGAAGCCGCGAACCGGTGCGCCGTCGTCGCCCCGCCACTCGGTCACCCGGCCCAGCTTGACACGATCCTCCGGGTCGGCGTGCGAACCATAATAAATGGCGGGAATCGTGACCTCACCGTCCGGCCCGCCCGCCACAACCATGTGGGCCCGCCGCCAGAGCAGATCGCGAGGCCGCTCCGGGGCGTGGAACTCGATCAACTCAACGCGCTCGTTGGGAATCCAATAGTATTTGCCGGTCGTAGTAAAGACCTCAACGAAGGTCGCGGTGAGATCGTCCACGTCGCGGAAGTCGTCGAAAGGTTTGCCGTCGGACGTGCCGGAAAGATGAGGCCGAAGATTTTCGGCCTCGGCCAGCTTGGCCGCGGCTTCGGCTGTGTTGCCCTCGCGGATGGCGATCGACGCCTCTAAGGCGAGGTGGACATGTGGTGGCGGCGGATCGAGGAATTCGGGCACTCGGCCGGCTCGTAAAACTCTCGTCGCGAGAGTTCTGCGCGGACCAACTGCCGCAGCGCGGCCACGGCCAGCATCGCCTCGGCGTCTTGCTGGCCGATGGCATCAAGGTGCTTATCGGCTCGCTCCAAGTCACCGGAGAAGCAGAGCAGTTCGGCCAGCAGGGCACGGGGCGAGGTCTGCATCGGATTCCGTTTGACCTCGTCGGCCGCGGCGGCGATTGCGCCTTGGAGATCACCGGCCTGAAAACAATCTTTGGCGTTCATGGTTCACTTTCTGTTAGACAACTCTTGCCGGCGTTAGTTCCGTTCGCAGCCTAATCGCCGCCGTCAGCCCGTCAAGCTGGAAATGGGGCCAAAATGCGCCGTGCAGAGATAACTGCCCGGCTTGCCGCGATTCTCCTCGACCTTGATGCGGGCCTCGCGCAAGGGGAAGCGGGCCTTCGTGGCAGGCGACGCCTCCGCGTCCGACGTGACGTACTGCTGCAGCCAGTTGTGCAGATACTCCTCGCACTCGCTCGCCTCCTGGAACGAACCGATTTTATCGCGTGCGATGACCTTCAAGTAGTGGGCGAACCGCGAAGCGCACAAAATATATTGCAACATCGCCGAAATGCGGGCGTTCATCGTCGCCGCCTGGGTGTCGTACTTTTTCGCCTGCTGGATCGACTGGTTCGTATAGAACACCGAAAGCTCGGTGCCCGGACAATGGCACAACGGCAGGAAGCCGAGCTCGCCGAGCTCCTGTTCCTGGTAATCGGTGAGCATCACGTCGGTCGAACATTTGGGCACGACGCCCTGCTTGTCGGTCGTGAAGCTATGGACCGGCAGCCCGGTGACGACGCCGCCCCCTTCGCCGCCCGGCTTGACGCCGCGAATTTCCGCCAGCCAGCCCGACCGGGCGAATGTTTGCAACAGCACCGCGCCAAAGGCATAGACGGCCGTGCCCCAGAGATAGCCGGTGCGATCCGGGGAGGTCACGTCTTCGCGGAAGCGGAAGCCGTCGGTCCGTGTGCTGTCGTCCTCGTACGGCAGCCGCATAAGCACCCGCGGCATTGTCAGGCCGACAAAACGAACATCCTCCTCCTTGCGGAGGTTGTTCCAATGGAAATACTCCATCTGGTCGAAGGCTCGGCCGAGCTTCAGCGGCTGCTCCAGTTCGCTGAAGCGGTCCACGCCGAACATGGCCGGATGGACGCCCGTCACGAACGGGGCGAAGGCCGCCGCCGCAACGCCGGAAATCTTTTGCAGGGCCTCGATATCGTTCACCGGATGCGCCGCCGAAGGCCGCGGCCACATTTCATAGTCGCCCAGCAAGACGCCGAACGGTTCACCGCCGGGCATGCCGAACTCATCGCTATAAATCTTGGTAAACAATTGGCTTTGGTCAAACTCGATCGCCCGATCGAGGTCACGAACGAGTTCTTTCCAGCTTGCCCCGAGGACGCGTATTTTCACGCCTTCGGCCGCATCGGCCTTCTCGACTAGAAAGTGCAATCCGCGCCACGAGGCTTCCAATTGCTGGAAGCGCGGATGATGAAGAATGGCGTTGACTTGCGTGGTGAGCAAATCATCCAGCCGGGCGATGTCGCGGTCGAGCCTAGCCAGCAGGCGGTCCTTGCCCTTGCCGAAAAAGTCCGAAGCCGGACGTCCGGTCCAGAGGGTTATGCAATTAGCGAACGAAGGTTCGGCGAGAAAGCGATCCAAAAGCGCGGGAGACTCGCCGCCGCGCAATCGTTCCTCCAGCACACGGTCGAGCAGGCCGCCGCCAATGCACAGCTCGACCATCGGCGCGCCGACCGAGACCGGCGCAGTTTCAAACGCGACGGCGGAGGTTTCGGCTCGCGGTTCCATTCCGGCAGTTTTCCAGAAACGTTCGATGGGCGGCACGTCCCTTCGCTTGCAGCTCAGGGACGTGCCACTCTTTGCGCCGGTTTACTTGTTCAACTGCGGGATTCGCGCCACCATCCGCAACGAGGTAGTCAGTTCCTCCAACTGCAGCCAGGGACGCAGCCAGGCGATGGCGTTGTACGAGCCGGGCTTGCCGGGGATCTCCTTGACCTCGATCTTGGCCTCGCGCGAGCGGATACCTGGCCTTCGATCTCCTGGCTCGGCTTGGGATCGGCGTTGACGTAGTTGGCGATCCAGCGGTCCAGCCACGCCTGGCAATCCTCGACCTCCATGAACGAGCCGATCTTGTCGCGGGCCATCACCTTGAGGTAATGGGCGAACCGCGAGGTGGCCATGATGTACGGCAGCCGCGCGGAAATCGCCGCGTTGGCCGTGGCCTCCGGCCGGTCGTACTTCTTCGGCTTCTGCGTGGTCTGGCCGCCGAAGAACACCGCGTAATCGGTGTTCTTGTAATGGCACAGCGGCAGGAAGCCGAGCTTGCTCAACTCCGCCTCGCGGCGGTCGGTGATGCCGATCTCGGTCGGGCACTTCAGGTCGGGGTCGCCGTCGTCGCTGGTGAAGATGTGCGCCGGCAGGCCCTCGACCTTGCCGCCGCCTTCCGCGCCGCGGATGGCCGTGCAGAAGCCGTACTTGGCGAAGGCGTCGGTCAGCCGCGTGCCCATCACGTAGGCGGCGTTCATCCAGGTGTAATGCTCGTGCGGCACCGGCTTGGCACGGCCCTTGGCGTCCAGTTCGACCTCCTCGAAGTCGAACTCCTCGACCGGCTTGGTGTTGGCGCCGTAGGGCAGCCGGGACAGACGCGCGGCATGACCAGGGTCACGAAGCGCGAGTCCTCCGAGTCGCGGAACGACTTCCACTTGGTGTACTCGACGGTGTCGAAGATCTTTTCCAGGTCGCGCGGCTTGGACAGTTCGGTCCAGCTCTCGAAGCCGAACAGCGTCGGCGAGGCGGCGGAGATGAACGGGCAGAACGCGGCCGCCGCCACGTTCGACATCTTGCCCAGCAGGTCGATGTCTTCGGGGTGGTTGGTGAACTCGTAGTCGCCGATCAGGGCGCCGTAGGGCTCGCCGCCGGGCGTGCCGAACTCGTTCTCGTAGAGCTTCTTGAAGATCTGGCTCTGGTCGAACTCGACGGCCTTGTCCACATCCTTGAACAGCTCGCGCTTGGAGACGTTCAGCACCTTGAGCTTGAGCTTGGCGCTGGTCTCGGTGTTCATGACCAGGTAGTTCAGCCCGCGCCAGGTGCCTTCCAGCTTCTGGAACTCGGGATGGTGCATGACGGCGGCCAACTGCTTGGACAGCACCTCGTCGATGGCCTTGATGCCCTGGTTGATCGTCTGCGTGACGTTCTTGCTCCAGGTGAGCGTGCCCTTGAGGGCCTCTTCGGTGAGCGTCTTGATCAGTTCCTCGGCGCGGTCGCGCTCGGTCTGCTTGGTGGCGGCGATGACCTGATCCAGGAGGCTGCCTTCGGCTGGCGGTCGTCGTGGCGGCGGCGGCTGTCGCGGCTTGTTCTGCTGCACTCATGACTTATTCCTCCTATGTGCCTATTCGGCGGGCTGCGCTGCATCGCCGGAAGTCCCAGGTCCGAGACAGCTTCTTCAATTGGTCGGTGTTTTGCAAGACTTGTTCGAGGACGCTTTCCAGGTCTTCGCGAGCGGTCGACCTTGGTCAACAGGTCGCGGAGCTTGTCGCGAGTCTCCAGCAGCTTCCTCAGCGGCTCGACCTGCTTGACGACGTTGGCCGGCTCGAAGTCTTCCATCGAGTTGAACTTCAGCTGCACGGCCAGTTCGCTGCCGTCGCCCTTGAGCGTGTTCTCGACGCGCATGTTCAGCCCGGGCGTCATCCGCGCCATGACCTCGTCGAAGTTGTCGCGGTCGATCTGGATGAACTTGCGGTCCTTGAGCGGCTTGAGCGGCTCGGTCGGATCGCCGGAGAAATCGCCCAGCACGCCCACGACGAAGGGCAGTTCTTTCACGACCACGGCCCCTTCGGTTTCCACTTCGTAGGTGATGTGGACCCGGGGCGGCGCACCCGTTTCAACTTTTCGTGGATACTTTCCGGCATTAGTATGGTCCTCTATTGGGTTTACTCGTTTGTTTCAGGCGGGTGAATGCCCACCAGTCGCAGCGAATCGGGAACGGATTCCGACAGCATTTCCTTGAGAAGTTCGGCCAGCGGCATTTTACCCCATCTCACCGCCTGATCCAACATATAGGGGATAGGCGACTGCGGTTCGGTGCGGCGAAAGAACTCGGCCACCTGCCTCAAGGCGCGGAAGGCGTCTTCCCGCGTGGCGATGGGACCGTGGCCGTTGGCGGAGGCGGCATGCCCATCGGCAACGACCGCCCCCGACCCGCTTGCCGCCGGTTCGCCGCCCAGCGCTCCGCGGCCGCGGACGAACTGCTCGACCTGTTCACGGACGGACGTCAGTGCGTTACGGATGTTCGACGACGGCGGGGCCTGGATATCGCCACACTTTTCGTCGAGCACGACCGTAAGCTTATCGAATTCCGCCGCACAGGCGATAACGTCTTCCAAGAGTCCCGTGAAGAACTCGGTGGGAGTCTCTGTGACAGCTTTCTGAAATGCCGCCAACGTGATCGCGCCGTCCTGCACTCGTTGTGCCCGGCGAGACGGATCTTGGATTTTTTCGAGGTCGCCTGCCTGCTGGAAATCAATCAGCGACATCGCCCGCTGACTGCCTGCGGCCGTGATCGGCAAATTCAGCAAGGGATTGACTAGCACACCATCGCTTTCGACGCCATTCAGCCCGGCCAAGGGGCCGACACGCGTAGCGATTCCTTCGTCGTCGGGCAATGGATAAAGCTGATCCCAAAATGTCTCGATCAGCTCCCGCGCCAGTCGAAAACCGTCGCGGAGGCCGGCGAATCCCTTCATTCGAAGCAGGGCCTCAATCCACCAGGAGACGATTTGGAGGTCCTTCGATTCATCGGTGGTAACCTTGTTCGCCAGTTCCGAAACCGGCTTCCAGGCAGTCCGGCACGCGGCCAATCGCGCGTAAAGCTCTCCCGCCCCCTCCTCGCGGAGGGCCGCCCGCTCGGCATCGCGAGCCGCTTTTTGCGCATCTTTGATGGCCTGATAGGAAGATTTGGCAGAAAAATCCTCGCGCAGCGACTTCCCCGTGGGGTTATCCCCCGGAATTGGAGTACAAAGCTGGGAGAAGTTCAGCAGCTCAGGAGAAGGCATAGGTGTCGGCCAAGCGATTTGGTCGTGCTACCGTCAAAGTGGTTTTCTATTCTACCACACAAATTGCGAACGGGCACCCCCTTCCAAGGTGTGAAAGAAGCTCCGATGACAGGCAGGAGTTCCATGAGGTAGTTGGCAAGAATGACGCAGAAAGTCATGCAAAATGAGCTAAAACGTCATTGCAGTTTGTGCCAACCGAGAGACAATGTAAACTGGGACGGGGTGGCCGTATGTGCGAAGCGCCTGGAAGTTGCCGAGGGTTCCCTCGACGGCGCAAACCGCGTGGTATCATAACGATCACGGACTGGGACATTGTGGAGCGGTGCCGAGGCACCCTGGATGGGAGGACTCTGTCATGCTCAAGCGAGCATTTACCCTCGTTGAACTGCTGGTAGTGATCGCCATCATTGGCATCTTGATCGGGCTCCTCTTGCCGGCGATCAACGCCGCACGCGAAGCCGGCCGCCGGGCACAGTGCATGAACAACATCAAACAGCTCAGCTTGGCTTGCATCAACTACCAAGAGGAGCACGGGGCTTTTCCGTATGGGGTAACCTATAACAGCAGCAATGGGTCGTTGTCGAAGTCAGACGCAATGGGGCGCCAATTGGGCCATTCTGACCCTTCCCTATACCGAGGACTCCCCACTCGCCAAGCTGTACGCGACCGCTAACAGCCGAATTATCAGCAATCCGGCTAATGCCGTACTGCGTGCCACGAACAGGCCGGTGTTTCTCTGTCCGTCGGATGCGGGCAACAACTCCAAGCTCTACCAGCCGGCCGGCTCAAACAGCGGCGCGGGACCGAACTGGGCACGCGGCAACTATGCGAGCAATGGCTCGATCATTCAGCCTGACATCGGGGATCATGGTCTCTCCTTCCTCGGTCCAGGTTCCAAGGGTTGGTCAACACCCGGATTTAAGGGCGTCATGGGCGTCAGCGAGGCAAGTGCCATGAAGGACATCACCGACGGCGCAGCGCACACCTGCCTTCTCGGCGAAATCCGCGCCGGGGTTGCCTCGATGGACCCCCGCGGAATCTGGGCCATGGGCGGCTGTCGGCTCGAGCCTGCTGTTCGGACACGCCAGCACCGACGAGCACGGCCCGAATTGCACTTCATATCCTGGCGAGACTTCATATACCGACGATAATGGCGATACTCACACGGATGGCGGTTCCGACGACATTGTCAGTTGTGCCGATATTATGAACGCTTTCGGCGGCGCCCCCCTGACCAGTCCGGGCGGTCAGGCATTATTAAACATGAAGATGGACTGCTTTGACGGGAACGGCAGCGAGCAGGCGACTGCCCGCAGCATGCACCCCGCCGGCGTTCACATCAGCTTCTGCGACGCCTCAGTCACGTTCATCAGCGACAGTATCGAGAACGTCCAATATGTGGACGTACACCGGCGAAGGACAGACTCCGCCGCGAGTTATTCCCTTTGAATTTGGCATCTGGGAGAGGTTGATGAGCGCGAACGACTCACAGGCAGTAGGTAACGGTCAGTATTAATACTACAGCGCACTTTACCGGAAAATCAGTATATGGTATGACTTTGGGCAGTTGAACAGAGGGGCGATACAACATTTCAGGAGGTCAAGGATGACCGCAGATCAAATTGTGAGTTTGGGGACGGAGTTGGCGGGGTTTCTGGACCAGTTCACGGATTGTTTCGGTCGCTCGGAGCCGCGTGG
The DNA here is from genome assembly GCA_963707295.1 of uncultured Planctomycetia bacterium. Classification (GTDB taxonomy): domain Bacteria; phylum Planctomycetota; class Planctomycetia; order Pirellulales; family Thermoguttaceae; genus JANXQG01. The sequence goes on along the minus strand of CAVPPL010000010.1, from coordinate 273,162 downwards.
AAAGTTGCAAACCTACATCCTGGGGCAGTTGGGACAACTGCCCCGCAAAAGCATCGAACCGATCGCACTCGCTGCGAACGTGAAGCCGCGAACGTTGCAAGAGTTCCTGGCCAGCGATGCGTGGGACGAAGATCGCATGACCGCACTTGTCCAGCAACTTGTCGCTCGCGACCATGCAGACCCGCAGGCGATCGCAGTCATTGATGAGTCGGGGCATCCGAAGAAGGGCTGCGAAACGGCGGGCGTGTCGCGGCAGTATTGCGGCAACACCGGCAAGATCGACAACTGCGTGATGACCGTGCATCTGACATACACCAGCTTCGATGGAAAATTTCGCACCATGCTCGACAGTTCTTTGTATCTGCCGAAGTGCTGGGACGAAGACCGCGAGCGGTGCCGCAAAGCGAAGATCCCCGATGAACTCGTCTATCGGCCGAAGTACAACATTGCCTTGGAGCAGTTGGATCGATCGGCGGCCAACGAGGTGCGCTTTGCCTGGGTCACGGCGGATGAATGGTACTCGCAAAAGCCTGCTTTCGTGCAGGGACTGGAACAACGCGGCCTGCGATTTGTCCTGGAAATCCCCAAGAATTTTGCGATGTGGCTGCACGATCCGCACGGCCCCAAGGGCACGCCGGCTAAACCGGTGGAGAACTTGTGTCGCTACTCGCGGGCGATGATGTGCCAACCTTGGCAACGCTATTACATCAAGGACACAGACAAAGGGCCGATGGTTTGGGAGGTCAAGTGCGTGCCTTGCTGGCTGCCGCGCAGCGTGGGACCGTACTGGTTGGTCATGGCACGCAACGCGCTTCATCCGGACGAAGTCAAATACTTTATGAGCAATGCGGCGGCCGGTGTTCCGCTGGCAACGATCTTGCATGTGGCCTTCGGGCGCTGGCCGGTGGAGCGCTGTCTGCAAGACGAAAAAAGCGAACTGGGACTGTCCCATTTCGAGGTGCGGTGCTATCCGGCGTTGAAACGCCATTTGTTGATCACGCAAGTCAGCCATTTATTCCTGGCCCGTCAAACGGAGCGACTGAGGGGGGAAAAATCCGGAGATCACACTGCCGCAAGTCCACATGGCCACGAACGCCTTAATTGATGCGCTGCCGCTGCCTGAGCCGGCGCGATCCGCGCGATTCAACCACGCGACTCGACGACTTACCTATTGGCAACGGCGTAATGCCCAAGCCCGCAAGAGCCACACCAAAACAAGAAATTGCGAACTCGAAAAGCACGGCATCGATGTCGCTCAGCTACCCCGATGCCACCCTAGATAAAAACCAAAATGCGCTGTAGTGTTAAGTCCACTATGCTTGCGAATCGATATCAACATCGCATCCCCTGGTCTGCGATGGCTGCGTACGGTTGTGCTTCGGCTTTAGGCGCTAGCGGCAGTTTCCGGCTGTGGCCGTTCCGGGCCGTACTCATGCCAGAAGGTATCGGGCAAGATTACCTACGAGGACGGCAAACCGATACCGGCGCAACGCATGCGATTGATTTTTGTTCCACAAACGCCGGCCATTGACCCGAAAACGCCTCCCATGAAGGGCACGACCGAAGTTAACGTAAAGACCGGCCATTTTAGTTATGTAAATACATATGGCTTTAAGGACGGGATTATTGCCGGCGAGCACAAGGTTTTCGTGCAGTGCATCGTTGGCGGCAGCCAATCGAGCAAACTGGTTCCGAAGGAATACGCGGATCCCGAGAAGACTCCTCTCAAGGTAAAAAGCAGCGACTCGCCGTTCGATCTGAAGGTCCCCAAGCCGCGCTGATCCGCACGAGCTGCGAATTCTAGAAGCGGCGGTTCAGCAGGAAGCGGAACTGGTTGTTGAACTCCCGTTGGTCCGTAACCGGGGTGCAATACGCGGCAGTCACGGTCGTCAATTCTCCGATCTGAAAATCGGCGCCGAACGTCAAATCGAGGATCGAGATGTTGCCGCCCGACATTGTCCCCACCGCGGTCCCCAGTTCGGCCGAGGTGTTCAGCGACTGGTTGCCGTGCAGTTCGGTGAACAAGGCAATGCCGTTAATCCACTTGTTCGGGTCGTCGCGGCGAATCCAGTATCCGGCGGTGCCTTCCAGGTAGATCATCGATTGCTCGTAGTAGCGACCGTCATTCCTTGTTACCGTAACCGGCGCGCCGGGAACGCAACGTCAACGTCGTTTATCGGATCGCCATTCGCGTCGAGGTCAAACTGCATGAAGCCCATGACGAAGAGCCGGTCGCTGGGGGTCCAGACGCCGCCGACAAATGGCAACAGGTGAACGGATTGGTTCAGAAGCTGAATGGCGCCGCCGCCGCCGCTGGCGCTGCCGCCATTCACGCCGAAGCAGAGCATGTCGGGCGCGGTGGGGCAGTCGATTGCCAGGCCGCCCGAAAGCAGGAAGGTGTCGGCACGGTACAACACGGCCTTGACCGCCACGCCGAGATTGCCGACCTGGCCGACGCCGGTCGAGGTCGAGCCGTCCAAGTACACGTTGTTATCCAATGTTGTCGCCATTGGCAAGCGAACTTCCACGGACATGGCCCCGCCGAGAAACGTCTTCTCGAAGCCGGGCGTGATGGCGTTCAGGCTCATCGACTTGGTGTTCAACGGCACGCCGGAATAGTAGTCGTAGTTCAAAAAGACGCGATCGATCGGGACCGGGCTGGTGTTCTCGGCCATCTTGAAGCGCGGCACGGCGCCGCCGGGCAAGGCAATCGTTTGCGCCGCACCGCCGTTGGGTTGCATCGTGAAGAAGCCGCCAAGGTAATCGCCGACCATCGTCGGGGCGACGCTCTCCGGGCCGCTGGCGGCGCCGGCGTCGGATTGCGCGAAGAGGTTGCTGGGCGCCGATTCGGCGGCCGATGGCGATTCGCCCGCCGTGCTCGCGCCGCTGCCGGAGACGGCCGGCCCGCCCGCCTGCCCGGCCGTGCCGCCTGACGGCGCGGTAGGACATGGAACGCAAGGCTCGCACCACCGTCGAAAGAGTTGGCCGAATGACGTTGCCGGAGCGGCAGCGATCAGACCGAACGTGCATAGCAAGGTCAGCAGTCCGATGTTGCGTGAGAATGCAATCTTCATTTCGTCCCCCGTGACAAAACAGTACGTCTTGTAACGGTTAGTCGGTCCAAACAGCGCATACGCTTAAACCGTATTCCGCGGCTCGTGCAACCTGTGGCAAGGTTTACCGATTACGCGGACTTTAGGCACTGACGATCGCTTCCAGAGACTTACAATTCCGGCGCACTGGGGCTTTTGGATGCCCCAAAGAAGTAGTTGAACATCAGGCGGAACTCGCCGTTGAACTGCCGGTCGTGTCCGCCCAAGGGATCGACGTAGGCCAGCGTCAGGACCGAGCGGTCACGGAACTCCAGATGCGTGCCGACGGTCAGGTCCCAAGTATCGAAACTATTGGAGTCGCCGATCTGCCAGTTGCCCGCAACGACCGGCCTGTTGGGAGAAAGCGAGTCGTTGCCGTGGAGTTCCAAAGTCCATGCCCAGCCCGTCAGCCGGCGGGACCCTTCGTGCCCGCGGTAAAGCCAGGAGCCAAGTCCCAAGTCGATGTATTGATAGGTCGTGTCGTGCAGCGTGCCGATATCCTGCATAGCTCCGTTGCCGTCGAGATTCACGAAGACCGGGCAACCGCCGGCCTCAACGTCCACCTGATAGAATCCTTGCATGAAGAACTTGTCGTTGGGCGTCCAAAGGAAGCCTAGGAACGGCGCCAGGTGGGTAGAGCGGTTGGAGATGTTCACTAGCGGCGTGCCATCGGCAAGGACCACGGTTGTATCGCGGGCAGTGGGAACGGTGACCATCAGGCCGCCCGTCAGCGCAAAGTGCTCCCATTGCGCCAACAGCACTTTGATCGTCATCGCCATGTCGCCAAACTCGCCGTGCGAGAGATCGGTGCCGCCATCCTGGTTGATGGTGCTGTCCAACGTCACGGCGACGGGCACCTTCAGTTCGAACGACATCATGCCGTCCAAGAAAGTCTTTTCGAAGCCCGACGTAAAGCGATGGACGTTCACGCCGCCGGGCGTGAGCGGCACCTGGTCGAAAAAGCTGTAGTCGAAGAGAATTCGATCTTGCGGGATGGGGCTGGTGTCTTCGCCGATCTTCGTGCGGCCGACAACGCCGCCCGAACCGGGATTGGGAATGAAGAGGTGGTAGGCGACATCAAAGGTCGAGGTCAGGTTCTGAAACGTCTGGGGACTGCCGAAGGGCCCGGAGATGGCGCCCGTGGTTGTTCCGCCCGGCAGCACTGTGCCTCCCGGCGGCGCTCCCGACCCCGGCCCGTAACCGTTGACTGGACCCGAGAATTGGGCGAGACTCGTACCGGTGATAGTAAACGAATCGCCGGATGTCACCAACTGCGAAAGCAAGTTGCCGCCGCTATCTACGAGAAACGTTTGATAGCCCGACGTTCCGGACGGATAGGCGCGCAGGAGCAACGTTTCCCCGTTGCCCGTAATGCTGAAGTGGCGGATCATGGTCGAAGTGCCGTTCGCCGTGCCGAAGGCGTCGCCAATCATGTTGGGCGCGGCGCTCTCCGGCCCGCTTGCGGCGCCCGCATCAGACTGGGCGAATAGATTGGCCGAAGGCGCGGACGGAGAAGATGGGGCGGTTTCCGGCGGAGTGCCGGGGCGCTTCCTTCGGCTCAGTCTCCGCTTTGCCCGGCTCGGGCGGATTAGGGGCCGTCTCCGGCGTCGTCGGGCAGGGGACGCACGGTTGGCACCAACGCTTAAAGAACTGCGCAGAACTCGTGCCCGGCGCGGCCATCACCAGCACGAACGCGCATAAGGTCAACAGTCCGCCCGCGCGGAGTAAACCGCTTCATAGTTTGCCCCCCAGACCACACTACTCGTTACATCAGGCATAGTCGGCAAAATCGGCATAGTCGCTTCAATCGTTCGCCTCGCCTCCTTTATCCTGCCCACACTTCTCATTTCTTCCCAAAACTCCACACTTTTTGGGCTGCGAACACTGATTGCGAGGCATTTATATGTACCCAGATTGGTGGTTTTGTCTCTATTGCTGCTTCGTTCGCGCGGCCGTCTCCTTGGCCTTCAATTCCTCGGTTCGCTTTTGATAGGCGTCCTTGGTCAACTTATCCGGGGCCAAATCGGCAGCATTCTGGGCCCATTTGACCGCATCGGCATACTGACCTGAGTCGGCGTAGGCTTCGATGAGGCCGTTAACGCCCTCAAGAACGCTTTTAACAATCTTGGCGTCATCTCGCGGAAGCAAGCGAATTACGTGCGTGAGGTCGTCGGCCGCTTCGGCCTTTTTGCCGGCCGCGAGAAAGGCGCTCGCGCGAGCAGTCGGGCGTTCCATTGGGGATAGGCGCCCGCGTCGCTCGTGCAAATCCTGATTGCCTCGCTATAGGCCGCAATCGCACGCGGGAGATCGTCCTTGTCCAGATAGGCGTCGCCAAGCTCCACGTAGGCCTTGGCGTTGTTTGGATCCGTTCGCACGGCCGCCTTGAAATCGTCCATCGCCTTGTCCACTGCCTTAAGCTCCGTATAGGCGCGGCCGCGGGCCACGTAATCGTTCGAGTCCGGCGCAATTTCGATCGCCGTCGAATAGCTCTTGACTGCCTCTCCCCACTGGTTCTGTGCCGCCAATGCGGCGCCGAGGCGGCTGAAGACGTGAAAGTTGCGCGGCAACAGTTTGCCGGCGCGCTGAAGATCGGCGGCGGCGCGCGCGAAATCGTGATTCTCTAATGCCTCCGTACCGCTGGCCAGCAATTTCTCGCCCTCGCGCGCGCGGCTTCAGCCGGGTCCGGCTCGGGCGACGGACCGACCTTCGATCCAGTTCCTTTCGCCGGCGATCCGTTTGTCGATGGGCCTGTTGCCGATGTTGCTGCGCTGCCACTTCCGCTAGGGACCGGCTTCGGCGACTCCCCGGTCGTCTGCGTGATCGGCTTGATGGGCGGTACGACGGCTTCCTCTTTCGACATGTAGGTGTGCCACGCCCAAACGCCGCCGACGGCCGCAATGGCAACGAGCAATGCGCCGACAATAAGCTTGCCGGCGCCCCGTCCTCGCGAGGCGAGGACCGCTTCGCCAAGTCCGCCCGACTGTTCCATCGCGGGCGCAGTTCGCTGACCATCTCGCGGCAGGAACCGTAGCGCTTGGCCGGATCGCTGCTCGTCGCCCGCCGCAGGACTGGCCGCAGCGCAGCGGGCAGCGAATGAAAATCGAGCTTGTCATTTCGCTTGGCGTCGATGACGGACGCCATCGTCAAGTCGTCGTAGGGCAGCTCCCCGGTCTTCAGCTCGATGAAGGTAACGGCCAGGCAATACTGGTCGGTGGTGCCGCTCGGTTTGCCCTCGACGAGACATTCCGGCGCCGCGTAGGCCACGCTGGCGGCGGCGGTCGTCGCCCGATCTGCCCCCATCATCCGCGCCAGGCCGAAGTCGCAGACCTGAACTGAGCCGCCCACGAGGACCAGGTTGTGCGGCTTGATGTCGCAGTGCTGGATGGCGGCCGGACCGGAGCCGAGGTCGTGGATCGGGCGGTTGAGATAGTCGATCGCTTCGGCGCTGTCCTCGATGTAGCCGAGAAGCTCGTCGTCGGGGATGCCGGGCAGTCCCTCGTTGCGGCATTGTTCCAAGCGGTCGAAGAGGCTCTGATCGCCGAGGCCCATCGCGATGATCAATTCCGCGGGACCGTCCAGGGCGGCCGTCTCGGCGAAGGAATCGAGCGGCGCGGTGGGGGCAGCCGTCACTCGGGCGATCGACGCCGTTTCCCGCCGATCCGCGGCGAGCACGGCCGCGTCGTCGAGGATTTCGCCTTTGTCGTTCTTGATCCAGAAGGCGATGATCGGCACAAGGTGCGTATGGTGGATGCGCTTGACGAGTTGCAGAGCGGGAGCTCCTTGCGGCCCTCGCGGCTGCCCAAACGGATGATCTTCACCGCCGCCTCGGCCCCGCCCGGCGCGGTGGCCTTCCACACCTCGCCGAAGCCGCCGCGGCCCAGGAACTTGGCCAGACGGTAGCCATGCGCGGGAACGGGCTGATCGCCGATGACGTAATTAGCGGGCATGATGCACCTTTCCTTTCCACAAATTGTACCATTTTCGCGGCGAGGATGGCACATTCACGGATTCGCGTGAATCGGTCGTTCGAAAGTCCTCTCAGGGGCAAATCGCCGTTTGCGTTATAATCGTTATTCCATGTCCGTAGCAGAACCCCAACCCGCCGCCGTGCCGCCGAAACGCCGCTGGCATCAATACAGCCTGCGGACGCTGCTGTTGCTGCCGGTGCTGCTGGCGTTGGTGCTTTCCGCCGTCTACAGTTGGCCTCTCGCCAAGCGGCGCTATTTCCTCTGGCGGTTGAGCGACTATTTAGACCAGGACTTGCGGAAGTTGCATGTGAAGGAAATGAGCTTTATCGACGAATGGGTGGCGAATCTGACTGACGCGAAATCCGATCCGCGATATAAGCCCGGTGTTTCGAAGGAATTTTTCTGCGCGACACGCCGGCATAATTGGACCTGAACGCTTCCACGAGACTTGGCTCGTCCATAACACAGAGATTCCCGGAGTTGGCCGACGATTGTGCGTGGTCGAGTTGGTCTCGGACGCGTTTACTCCGCATTACATCCTTCTTTACGAACTTGACCATTCGGGCCGCGTAATCAGCACTCTAAGCACCGCCAACTTTGACTACGGTTGGCTTCAATCTCCAACGAGCGTCACAATTGATGATTCGCGATATGGCTTCGAATGCCTTGTCCTGGAAGCCAAAAGGAATGGCGCCAAGACGCGGCAGTACTATCGTATTACGGAGGAGTATTTGGAGTTGCTGCGTCAAGAAGATATCAATGGAACATGCACGATGGGACGACTTGATTATCTCATCGGCTGGGAGAACAAGTGCACAGATTGGACCGACTGGAAACGGCTGCTCGATTCGCCGGACCGTTTACAGCAGTTGCGCGGGCTAGCAGCGTTCTTGGCAACCCGTTCGTGGTTCCCATCGAGCGGAGCAAGGACGAATCTTCTCGAAGATGAGGTGCGTCGTCGCCTTTCCGAACTTGCGAACTCCCCGGATCCGTGGATCGGCGAAGAGGCGACGATGGCGCTTGCAATATCAATACAGAAGTGAAGTGGCCCGGTGGCACGCCTCAGTCCACCACGCGTGGATGGCGAAGGAGCCAGAAGATGCCCCTGGCTTGCCCAGGGGAGTTTCACGTTCATTGCTACACGACGACCGCATGACCACATCTTCTCCCCCGATTCGCGGCGGCGGCTCCGCCGCCGCCGCGAATCGGGGAAAAGGGTTTGGGCGCACGCTATGTAGCAACAACCGTAACGATCCCCCGGGCAAGCCGGGGGCATTGAGAATCGCCTACCGTCCCGGCGCCCGCAAATGATAATCGCCCATCTGCTGCGTGTCGCTGGGCTGCGCGGGGGCTGGCGGATATTGGCCCATCCTATACGAAGATGACGGGCCAGTTGATTGATACTGGAATTGAGAGTCGATCGGCGAAATCCGCACGCTCGGCACGCCCCAGGAATAGTCGGTCTGCCATCGGGCCGTGGGCGGTACGACCAAGGCCATCGGCATGCCCCAAGCCACGTCGTAATATCCGCCGTGCCAGCCGCCGCCTTGGCCCGCAACGCCTTCGCTCATGCTCGCGTCGCCCGAAGTCGCTTCAGTCGAGCTCGCTTGCCCGTCGTAGGCGCCGTACGAGCCGCCGCGGAAACCGCCGAAACGATGGAAGATGTGCGCCTCCGCCGGCAACGCCGACGCGATAGCGGAAATGAAGAGCAGCAGAGTAATCGCCAGTTTAGTTTTCATCCTTAACAACCCCACGCGCAAATACGAATGTTCCAAACGTCCTTTGGAACATTCGTCATTTGTCGTTGCCGATAGTTTCGTATTTCGCGCTTGGATTTTCGGATTTCCTCGCGGCAGGTCTCGCAAGCTCGACACGACCCTACGCGAAGGAATACACGTTACATTCCGCAGCCCACGTGGGCGGGCGTCCGCAGGCCCGGCGCCTGGTTCATTAGCGACGGGTGCGGCAAGACATGGAAACGATGCCCATACATCACCGAGACGGTCGTCCCGCCTCTGCGGCAGCACAAGCCTCTGCAGCACGGGTCACCACAAGGATCGCCGCACTGGCCGTCGCACTGGTCGCCACAAGCATCGCCGCCGCACGAGCGCCCGCAGCACAGGCCACCATTGCACAGTGGGAAGTTATTGGTCCAGTGCAAATACATCATGTTCTGCGGGGCGAGCGGCGGATAGGTGATGAGGGTCTGGCCGACCAATGGCGGCGTGGGGCGTGGGCAAGGATACATGGCCGCGGTCAGACCGTCCGCGCCGGTCGGCTGGGCGTAGTAGTTCGGTTCCGGGCTGGTCCAGCCTTGCGGACCGTAGTTCTGGGCGTGGGCGCTGGCGGCGGCAAGACAGAATGCCGCCATGATGGCGGCCGCGGCGGTGTGAATTATTCGATGGGCCATGGTTCGACTCCTTGAACTCATGTAGGTCCCTTCTGCCGGAAGGGACTATGGGACGTTGCAATTCCAAAAAACGTTACGCAGGCAAAATGTTCGAGTCGCAATAGTCCCGCTCGGCAAGCGGGACCTACACTCAGCCTTTCGTCCGCTACCGCTAGTGCAATCGAGAGTTTATGGAACAGCCGTTATTTCCCGCATTTCCGGCCGAAAACGGCGGCAAAATCGACCTGGAGAAAGCCGGCAAATTCGCTATAATTGAACCTGTTTCGCTTGCCCGACTTTTCAGACCTGACCGTGATCGAAATGTAGGGTGCGTGGAGCGAAGCCGCACGGAAATGGTGCGTTGCGCACGGAGGTTGATCCGCTTTGGGCCGTCAATTGTCGCTGGACGGCTTCGCGTAACGCACCACGCTGCGGCGAGTCCGTGCTCCACACACCCTACACCCCATACGCGCAACCAAAATCGACCCCTAATGATTAGCTCCGAAACCACCACGAACGGCGAATTGATCGAAACCAACGGCGAGGCCCCGTCCAGCAATGGCGACGGCCACAGTGTCGATGGCAAGGGCGGCCGCCGCCGCGCTACCGCACAGTCGATGGCCGCGAGCCAGAAGGAAATCTCCGTCAGCGAGTTCTTCGCCAAGAACCGCCACCTGCTCGGCTTTGACAACCCCCGCAAGGCTCTCCTTACAACTGTGAAGGAGGCCGTCGATAATGCCCTGGACGCCTGCGAAGAGGCCGGCATCCTGCCCGAGATCTGGGTCCACATCGAGCGCATCTCGGCCGACCGATTCAAGGTTGGCGTGCAGGACAACGGGCCCGGCATCGTGCGGCAGCAAATTCCGCTCATCTTCGGCAAGCTGCTCTATGGCTCGAAAATTCCACCGTATGAGAATGAGCCGCGGCCAGCAGGGCATCGGCATCAGCGCGGCCGGCATGTATGGCCTCTTGACGACGGGCAAGCCGGTCAAGATTATGTCGAAGGTTTCCAAGCGGTCCGACGCCCACTACTACGAAATCCAGATCGACACGAAACGCAACCGCCCGGAGATTCTCAACGGCAAGGGCGAGGGCGTGGTCATCGAGCCCAACGACAAGGGCCGCCGCGACATCGCCAAGCATGAGATCGAATGGGTCGAAGTCGATCATGGCACCCGCGTGACGATCGAGCTGGAGGCGAAATACCAGCGCGGCCGTGGCAGCGTCGACGACTATCTCGAACAGACGGCCATCGCCAACCCGCACATCACCGTGCATTACGTCGACCCCGACGGCAGCCCCTGGGAGCGGCCCCGCGTGGCCGAGCAATTGCCGCCGGAGCCGCGCGAGATCAAGCCGCATCCTTACGGCGTCGAGCTCGGCCGCCTCGTCGGCATGTTGAAGGAGACCAAGGCCCCGACCGTCGGGCAGTTCCTCATCCAGTCGTTTTCGCGGGTCAGCCCGTCGGTCGCGCGGAAGATTTGCGAAGGGGCGAAGCTCAGCATCCGCGCCAACCCGCTGAAGTGCGGCCGGCACGAGGCCGACCTGATCTACCAGGCGATCCAGCAGACTAAGATTCCCGCGCCGGCAACCGATTGCCTCGTGCCGATCGGTGAGGAGCTGATCCTCAAGGGCCTGCATAAGATGATTCCCGGCGAGTTTTACGCCGCGGCCACGCGGCCGCCCTCGGTTTATCGCGGCAATCCGTTCTTGATCGAGGTCGGGCTGGCCTTCGGCGGCGTATCGCCGGCACAGAAGGTCTCGCGGGAGGCGCTGGCGGAGATGCTCGAGGCGAGCGACGCGCGGACGCTGCGGCAGTTCCTCACCGCGGCCATCGACGGCCTGGGCGCGGACGGGGCCGACAAGATCATCGCCGAGGCTGGCATGAAGCCCCGCGTTTCGCCCGGCAAGCTGGAGCCGGAGGAAGTCACCAAGCTCCACGAGGCGATGCGAAACGTGAACCTGGGCGAAGGCCAGACGATGAACGTCTTCCGCTACGCCAACCGCGTGCCGCTGCAATTCCAGCAAGGTGCCTGCGCGATCACGCAGACGGTGATGAGCACGAACTGGCGCTCTATGGACTCAGCCAATCGCGCGGCGGTCTGCCAAGCGGCCCGGTGACGCTGATGATCCACATGGCGAGCGTCTGGGTGCCGTTCACGAGCGAATCGAAGGAAGCGGTGGCCAGCTATCCGGAAATCCAAAAAGAAATGCGGCTCGCTTTGCAGGCTGTTGGCCGCAAGCTGGCGATGTTCCTCCGCCGCCGCGACCGCGTGAAGCACGAAGGCCAGCGGCGGCAGATTTTCCTGCGTTATCTTGGCGAAGTGGCCGACGCCGTGAGCGGCATCAACAAGACCGATCGCGAGAAGCTTTACGAACGGCTCTTGGAAGTGGCAAAGAAGCGGACCGTCGAGGCCGACATCCGCCTTGACGACCGCGGCCGCGCGATCGACGAGGAGGAGATCGATTTTGGGGAGAATGTGATTATAGTGGGGCAGGGAGACGAGCAGAACGCCGAGGTTGCGAGTTGAACGGTCGCGTAGCGACCAATGATGGTAGCCGTGTGGCTTCAGCCCACGGTTGGCGAGCAAAAAGAATTGCCTGGCGTCGCGTAGCGACAGCATCAAAGCCTTAAATAACGAACCAATGACGGAAAAGCCTGTAATCCTGCTCTACGAATTGTTCGGCGTCGGATTAATCATCCCGTGGCCCAGCGGCGTGATTTATCAAGGCCAAGTCGGCGGACATTACTGTCTGCCGTTCCAAGAGGAAGGTGTCTTTGTGCCGCTGGAAACGCACACATTCAAGGAGTCGAAAGAGCTACAGGACTACTTCACCGGGCCGAAATGGGGCGGTTGGTGCGGCGAAGGCATCGACGACGAAACGGCCGATTTCATTGACCGCACGCTCGCGCCACTGCGGGTGGATGAGTTTATCAAGGTAGACAGGTCGCGGTTGCGAGAATCGGTCGAGGCCTGGGTTTACGTGGACGTGCCGACGGAACCGTACCTGAGCGGACTGACGCCGTGCAAGGCAATCCTCACTTGGAACAATAGCGATTGAACGAGGCTATAATAGAAACTTAGGCCATGCCCCAACTCAGTCGATTCTTTGGAATCACCATCGCCATGTATCACAACGACCATTCGCCGCCGCACTTTCACGCGAAGTACTCGGGCAGCGAAGCATCATTTGCCATCGAAACGCTCGAACAAGTCGAGGGAGAGCTGCATCGGCGAGCGCGGGCAATGGTTGTCGAATGGGCGTCGTTGCACCGCAGTGAACTTACGGAAAATTGGGAGCGGGCGAGGGACGGCCTGCCCTTGCAAGAAATTGATCCGCTGGATTGATTGGAGGGAGAATCAATGAGTCAATTAGTCCGCGTAAACGCTGTCGAGCGCTGGAGCCTTTTCGCGTGCGGCTTCGCTTTACCAACGGTACTGAAAGAGACGTTGACTTGTCCGTCTATCTTCGCGGGCCGGTGTTCGAGCCGATGTGCAACGACCCCGCCGTTTTCCGCTCCGTTCGTGTCGATCCCGAACTCGGCACGATCGTATGGCCTAACGGGGCCGACATCGATCCCGACGTGCTGTATCGTGGATTGAAGCCGGCATGGATGGAAGCTGAGGTACTGAGATAGCAGCGACGACCCCACCAAGCTTGCCTCGGTGGAAGGAGATTGATAGGCTAAAGACGCGGCCCTACGACGCCCCTTCTCATTCCCGCCGACGCCGCACGGCCGGAGGCCGTGCGGCGTCGGCGGGAATGAGAGACAAGATTTGATGTGTGCGAAGTAATGGGTGGAGTGCTGGTGCCCGGTAAAGTCGCGACCATTCGTGCTGAAGCAGATAGGATTCGCAGGCTCCAGCAGCCAAACTTAACAATCGGGGAGAACAGGCTCAACAGCGGCATCCAAACATTGTGTGAGGCTCTCACCTACGCAAAACGGCACGGTTCGGCGTACACCGAAGCCGTCACCTAGTGTAGTGTCTCAGAATTGGCAAAACTTATAATGGCAAATTGCGAAGGCTGGGTGGCACGTCCTGAGCTTCAAGCGAGGGGCGTGATTGCCGTAACACGCCCTTCGCCGGAGGCTCAGAGCGTGCCACCCATAAATCACCATCAGCGAGAGACACTACACTAGCATTATTCCTCCCCTCGCTAATACTGATTTTCAACTAAATAGCCCCTATGTCCAAATCCCAACCCAAACTCAACCTTCGCGATTCCCGCACCCTGAAACGGCTCAATGAGCTGGCCGACAACGTCGTCTCCGCCGCCCAGCGAGGGAAGGACCCAGCCGTCGATATCCCGGCGCGGACCCTCTCCAATACCCGCTTCAACAAAACGAAGAAGATCCTGGAGATGGGCGGCAATACCAACCGCCGACAACTGTTCAATCTATCGCAGGCCAAGGCCTACATGCAGACCACGCTCGTCGCCCATGAGGTCACGCGGCTCATCGGCGAAGGCAAGACAGCCAGCCTGCGGCAGATGTACTACCGGGTCAAGCACGACGTGAAAGGCACCAAGGAGCCTACGTTTGAGGACCAAGACGAATGTGACCCGATCGTCGAGGACATGGAGGTCCTGCTGGCAAGCCTCCGCGAGGAGCTGCACCTGGCGGCCGAAGTCAAAGGCAACATGGTCGGCAATCTCGTCCTTGTCGATACCGGCGACGAGATCGACTGTGCGCGGATGGGCAGCGGCGGCTACGGCATTCCCTCGATCGTCGAGCCCGAGGTGATCCAGTTCCAGAAGTGCGACGCCAAGTTCGTCCTGCACGTCGAAAAGGGCACGGTCTGGCAACGCTTCAACGAAGACAAATTCTGGAAGAACAACAACTGCATCCTCACGCACGGCGGCGGCCAGCCCCCGCGCGGCGTGCGGCGGATGCTCCACCGCCTGCACAACGAACTCAAGCTGCCGATCTACTGCCTCCTCGACAACGATCCGTGGGGATATTACATCTACAGCGTCATCAAGCAGGGGTCGATCAATCTGGCCTTCGAGTCGCAGCGGATGGCGATCCCCGATTGCCGCTTCCTCGGCATCCGCTCGCTCGACTTCAAACGCTGCAACCTGTCCGACAGCGTGAAGATTTCGCTCAGCGACAACGACCGCAAGCGGGCCAAACAGATTGCCGCTTATCCCTGGTTCGCGCACAAGAAGCCGTGGCAGAAAGAAATCGACATGATGCTCGAAAACGGCTTCAAGCTGGAAGTCGAGGCCCTGGCCAATAAGGACCTCAGCTACGTGACCGAGGAATACACGCCGCAGAGATTGAAGGATCAGGATTGGTTGGATTGAGTGCTACGGCACCAGCACGATCTTCCCCGCCAGGCCGCCGCCTTTTTTCCCCAGCGTGCTTTGCTCCTGTAGCTTGTGGGCCTCGGCCGCCTGCGAGATCTTCATCACCCGGTCGATTCGCGGCTTCAATCGCCCGCGGGCGAGCCAGCGGTTGATCTCGGCGGCCGACTTCCGCTGCTGGTCCGCTGGGGCATTGAACATGGCGAAGCCGAGCATCCGCGCGTCGCGGGTGTAGAACGGCCCCAAGGGAAACACGGGCTTGGCGTCGCGGCCGGCCATGACGACGAGCCGCCCGCCCTTGGCAAGGTTTTTGACCGCCCGTTCCAAGTTCGGGTCGCGAAGGCTCTCGAACCAGACGTTGACGGGGCCGAAGCTATCGAGCGCCTTGTCGACATCGCCCGACTTGTAATTGACGACAACATCCGCTCCCAGTTTCTTGCAGATTTGAACTTTCTCCTCGTTGCCGGCGGTAGTCATGACGTAGGCGCCAACGGCATGGGCCATCTGCACCACGCACGACCCCACGCCGCCCGATCCGCCGTGTACGAAGACCTTCTCGCCGACGCGGAGGTTGGCCTGGTGAAACAGTCCCAGGTGTGCGGTGATGCTCACCAGCGCGATCGCCGCGCCGTCCTCGAAGGAGGTTTCGTCGGGCAGGTGGTAAAGCCACTTTTCGTCGACGGCCGCAAATTGGGCGAAAGTCCCTTGCCGGCCGAGCAGCCCTTGGTTGCTGCCCCACACACGGTCGCCCACCTTCAGCCGCTTGACCTCGGGCCCGACGGCGTCGAGCACGCCAGCCAGATCGCAGCCGAGAATGAACGGCTTCGGCAGATCCATGTTGACCGCGCCCGAGCGGATGTAGGTATTGATCGGGTTGACCGACACCGCCTTGACCTGAACCAGCGCCAAGGAACCGGCCGCCTTGGGCTTGGGCATGTCGCCATAGATGATGTTGTCCACCGACCCGGTTTTTTCGATGAATGCGGCTTTCATGATCTTCCCCGAATGTGGGACTTAGAAGCAAGCAATATATTCGATAGTTGGCGGAATAAACAGCCTTCCCGCAGCAATTGTCCCGCGTTAGTCAATCAATTCTATGCGCCGGAGTGCTAGCGGGTAGAATCAGAAATCTTCGGAAAGCGTGCCATCGTTGCGGACGCCCAAGCTCTTGAAGGTGTCGAAGTCGATCTGGTAGTTGATCATCTTCACCGCGCCGTCGCAGAAGACGAAGTGGGCGCCTTGGCTATGGGCGCTGCCGAATTGCGTCGAAATGAGGTTCACTCCGCCCGTGTCGCGCGCGGGAGCATACAGGACCCAGCGGTCGGTTTCCCAGCCGTTGCCCTGCATCGCGCTGTGGTTTTCCACGCTGGTGGGGCCGACGTTCCGCGCCGGTCTGATAGAGATCGGTGCGAGGTACTTTTCGCCGGCGAGGAAGACATTGCTCAGGCCGTCGGCAACATCGCACGACTTCACTTCGCTCCGCTCGCCGACGACGCCGTCGAACTTGGAGAGGTCGAAGTTCGTCCACGGGCAATTTGGATAAAGCGCGTAGCAGTTGTAGCTAACAAGAGGGCCAGGGCCGGTGAACTCGCGTGAACCGCCGTTGGCGGCGTAGTCGGTCTTGCTCAGCAGCGCCGGCTGCGCGGCGTTGTACGATTCGCTCGACGCGGTCACGGGATAAGCGACTGCCCTGCGCCGCGCGGGGTAGATGAGAAAGGGGATCGCCGCCGACTTGGCCTCAGCGAGGCGATTGTACTTGGAAGCGGGATCGGAAGCGTCGAAGTCGCCCGGCCGTCCCTTGCCGACGTCGTGGATCGAGTTCAAGCCAACATAAGGCAACAGGTTGTAGATCCATCCACCCGGCTGGCTCGCGCCGCAGCCGCGGTCGGGATCTCCGACCCACTTGTATCCCCAGCCGCCGGTCGGGAAGTGGCCCTGCGCCGTCATATGCGCGGCGGCGCCGCGGCCGATCTGGGCGAGATTGTTCTTGCACTGCAACCGCCGCATGGCATCGCGGCGGAGCCGACCGCCGGCATGAGCAGTGCCGCCAAGAGGCCGATGATCCCGATCACCACCAGCAGTTCGACGAGTGTGAAGGCGGCGTTGTTCCGGCGGCTTCCAGCCATGTCCCGAATCCTCCAGCCGGCTAATTGCCGACGAAAACCCGTAAAGCCATGCCACCCATTTTAGAAGTTCTCGGAGACCGTGCCGTCGTTGCGGACGGCCAGACTCTGGTAGGTGGGAAAGTCAATGTTGTAAGGGATCAACTTTACCGAGCCGTCACAAAAGACGAAGTGCGCGCCTTGGCTGTGCGGGCTGCCGTACCAGTAGGCCGGGGTCGACGGACCACCATCTTGTACGTTGTCTTTCATCGGCGCGGCGATATTCTGAGAACTGCCCGACAGGTTAAATCCGACCCAGCGAGCGGTGCTAAAGCCATTGCCTTCAAAGGCGCTATACAAGTCGCCCTGGTCTTGGCTGTCGTTATAGTGCGCCGAGTTGACGTATTTCTCGCCTGCCAGAATGACGCAGCTCAGGCCGTCGGTGATCTGGCCTGCGGTGACCTGGCTTCGCTCGCCCGAGACACCATTAAAGTTGGACAGGTCTGTATAGGTCCAGTTGCAGGCGGGAAACTTCGCATAGCAATTGTCGCTGGTGGGATTTGGATGCGTACTCGGCGCAAGCCCGTTGGTGCCGAAGGGCATCGATCCGCCGTTGACTGCGTAGTCGGTCTTGCAAAGCGAGACTCGGCTGTTTCGCATTTTGCGCGAAGAAGATCGAGTAAACGGGATAAGAAATGGCCTTCCGCCGCGCCGCGCAAATGAAAAACGGTACCGCGGCCGATTGTTGCAATGCGAGCTGCGGGGACTTTTGCTGGTTGTTGGTACTGCCTGGGTTGGAATCGGTCGAACTCAAAGACAATCCCTTACCAAGGTCGTGAATTGTGTCCAAGCCAACAAATGGAAGGATGTTGTAAAGCCAACTGCCCGGCTGTGTGGCGCCGAACCCGCGATCGGGATCGCCGGTCCACGTCGAGTTCCAGCCGTTTGACGGAAAGTAGCCAAGCTTCGCGACGTGGGAATTGCAGGCCTCGCCGATTTGCCGCAGGTTGTTTTTGCACGACGCCCGCCGCATGGAGTCGCGCACTGCGCCGACCGCGGGAAAGAGCAATGCCATCAGGACTCCCAGAATGGCGATCACGACCAGCAACTCGACCAGCGTGAACGCTCGATAATTCCGACGCGCGATTGCCATAACCAGACACCTCCGAAACAAGACCGGCCGGCGCCCTTATGCACGACACGGCACAAACTGAAACAAATCGTTGCCACAAACGGACGTTCGAATCAGCTTCCGCACAAGCAATGTAAAGTCCGACCCTGAAAACGACCGCAGCTTCAACGACCGAATTATAGTCGAAATTCTGCCGAAATGTCAACTTCCCGTGCTTTAATTCAACTTTGCCTTCCGCACCGGCCTCGCTTTCGGGGCCTTGGCGATGTCGATCTTGAAGCGGCAGCACGGTGCGCCGTCGTGCCGGCAGGCGACCTGGCGGATGGGACAACCGGCGATGTCGGACATCAATTCCAGATCCAAGGCACATACGTTCCGCTGGTCGTCAAACATGCTGATAAACGGGCAAGTACGCTTGCTGATAGTGACCCGTCCCTCGGTACTTCGCAATTCGACCAAGCCGCCTTCTTCCTCCAGGATGCGGCGGTACTGGGCGAGCCGCTGCTTGGGGTCCGTGGCCGTGATCTGCGCTCGATAATGCTCCGCGAGCGCGCCGCTGACCGCGTGCAGGACTTTCTGGGTAAGTTCCTCGCCGCCGGCGGCACGGATCGCCTGCCAAATCGCCGGCACGACGATTTGCTGATTGCCGGCAAACAGCAGGACGAGGGCCGCCGAAGTAACCGAGTAGAGGTGCCGTGGCCGGCCTCGGCCGGGCAGATGTTCGATCTTTCGCTCCACGTACCCGGCCTCAAGCAATTCGTGCAGTTGCTCGGTGATGGCCGTCCGCGTGACGCGGAGCTTCTTCATCAATTTCAAGACGGGAACCGGCGAGCGCCCCACGAGCACTTTGATCAGCCGCATGCCGGCGGGAGTTATTGTTGCATCAGTCATTTGAGAATCCTCCAAGCAAGGGCGGAGTCGAGTCCCGGGAAGAACCACCATGCTACGCCGACCTGCGGCGGGTCTCGGAGAGTTCGATACCCTGCAGGTTGACGGATGGGGCTCTACGCTTGATGATAACTCTGTGTTGAATATTCGGCAAAGGGATTCCGAAGCCAAGTGCGTAAAATCATAAAAACAGCGAAAAATAGGCCGAAACCGTGTATGAGGCAAATGCGATAAAGCCTAAAAACGGCATCCCCTTAAACTCAAATGCAAATGCGATTATAATCAGGGATGCGGCCGCGTGGGCAAGTCGAGCTGCACGAAGACTATTCAAGCAACCAAAGAGCGCAAGAACCACGGCCGCATCATTACCTGTAAGTCCGCCTCCAGGTCAAATGCGGATGGGACTAGAGAGACGCGATTTAGAAAATCGCGTGCATCACCGGCTGCGGCAGTGCGCTTACGAGCAGTCATGGGAATAAGCATACTTGGCCTTTGGCGATCCGCTGGGCAGCGGCAAAAAAGCACACGCGTGCGGCTTAGCCGAGCGGCGAGGTCTCGTGCCTTGCGTTTCGAGCCGCTGGAGGAGCGATCGCTGCTTTCGGCCACGCCACACATGCCTGCTGGTTGGACCGCCCAGCCGGCGTTCCGCGCCGACAAACTTGCGATTCCCGATGCCGGCAGCGCGTCGCCCTCCGGCCTTGCGCCCAACGACGTGCGCACCTGGTACGGGCTGGGGAACTACGGCTCCAATGGGATCACCGGCGGCATCATGTTCGGCGGCACTCAGGCCGACGGCAGCGGCGAAACAATCGCCATCGTTGACGCTTACGACGATCCAAGCGCACTCGGCGACTTGAACGCCTTCTCCGCCAACTACAGCCTGCCGCAGTTTAATGGGACGGGCGAGCCGACGTTCCAAAAACTGAACGAGACGGGCGGCACGTCGCTGCCCAGCACTGATCCTAGCGGCCGTGGTAACGATTGGGAGATCGAGGAATCGCTGGATGTCGATTGGGCCCATGCGATGGCCCCCAAGGCGAACATCATTCTTTTTGAAGCGAGCGACTCCGGCAACGGACTTTACACGGCCGTGCAAACGGCAGCGGCGACGGCCGGCGTCGTCGCCGTTTCCATGAGCTGGAGCGGCTCGGAGTATTCCGGGGAGAACTTGGACGACACCACGTACTTTACGACGCCATCGGGTCACGCCGGTGTGACCTTCCTATCGGCTACTGGCGATAGCGGAGCCTATGATTCGGTGAATACGACCACGGTGACACCCCAGTATCCGGCCACATCGCCCAACGTGGTCGCCGTCGGCGGAACGACGATCCGGCTCAGCGGGTCTCCGGGCGAAACGGTCTGGGGCAGCGGCACCAGTAGCGGATCGAGCGGAGGTGGAGGAGGGGGCATCAGCGCCTACGAAAGCCAGCCTTCGTGGCAAACCGCGCTGGCGGGCGTCAGCAATTACAGTACGTCCCACCGCGTCTATCCCGATGTTGCCGCCGACGCCAATCCGTACTCGGGTGTGCCGATCTACGACAGCTATGACTTCGGCAGTTCCACGCCTTGGGCCCAGTATGGCGGAACGAGTCTCGCCACGCCTTTGTGGGCAGGCATGATCGCCATCGCGGACCAGGGACGGGCGGTCGCCGGGCGCGGGTCACTGGACGGTCCCAGCCAGACGCTTCCGATGCTCTACCAAATGTCGGCCAGCGACTTCCGCGACGTTACTGCCGGCGGCGTCCTGAGCGAAAATCAAAGCAGCACCGGTCCGGTGCCCTACGGCAGCACGCCCGGTTTCGTCGCCGCGACCGGCTACGACATGACGAGCGGGCGCGGCGGCCCGCTGGCCAATCTGGTGATACCGCACCTTGTCGGCGGGACGCAGCTGGCGTTCGGCCAACAACCGACCGCGGCGACGGCGGGAAGCACGATTTCCCCCGCGATCACCGTCCAGGTGGAAGACTCGCTCGGCAACGTCGTCACAAGCGACAACAGCAAGGTGACGCTATCAATCGCGAACAACACGGGCGGCGCGACCTTGAGCGGCACCGTTACCGTCGCCGCGGTCAACGGCGTGGCGACGTTCAGCAACCTCTCGATCAACTTCGCCGGCAACTACACGCTGACGGCGACCGACACAATTGGAACCGGCACGTTCACGGTGAACTCGGGGGCGTTCATCGTCGGTACGCCACCGACCGTCGCCACGCCCGCCGCCGCCACTCCGAACCCCATCACCGGGAACAGCACGAACCTTTCCGTGCTCGGCGCGGACGCCGGCGGCGAGTCGAGCCTCACCTACACATGGTCCGCGACCACCGTGCCCTCCGGCGCGGCGGCGCCGAAGTTCTCGGCCAACGGCACGAACGCCGCCAAGAACACGACGGCCACATTCAGCGCGGCCGGTTCTTATGTTCTAACAGCGACCATTATCAACGCTTTCGGCGGGACGAACACCAGCAGCGTCAACGTGACCGTCAGTCAGACCGCCACCAGCATTACCGTTGCGCCGTCTTCGGTCGGAGTTGCCGCCGGAGCTACGCAACAATTCACTGCTACCGTTCTCGACCAGTTCGGCGCAGCCCTGGCCAGCCAGCCAAGCGTGTCGTGGTTGACGACGACCGGTTCGGTAACGCAAGACGGACTGTTCACGTCCAGCGGCGCGGCGGGCACGGTGACTGCAACCGATGGCTCGATCAGCGGCAACGCACAAGTCTTGACCTACCAACCGCCTACGGTCGTCAATGCTGCGGCCGCCTCGCCCGGTATCGTCACCGGCACGACGACAAACCTTTCCGTCCTGGGCGCGGACGCCGGCGGCGAGTCGAGCTTGACTTACACATGGACCGCGACGACATTGCCTTCCGGCGCGGCCCAGCCGACGTACACCGTCAACGGCGCCAACGCGGCCAAGAACACGACGGCGACTTTCAGCAGCGCCGGCACGTACGTCCTGCAGGCGACGATTACGGACGCCAACAATTGGACGGTCACCAGCAGCGTCACGGTGACCGTAAATGCCACCGTGACTTCACTGGGCATATCGCCCGCCACGATCACGATTTCCGCCGATTCGCAGTCGCCGTTGGGCAGCTTGTTCAGCGTCGCGGGCCTCGATCAATTCGGCAACAGCATCAACAGCCCTTCATCGTACTCTTGGTCGGCCGCCAGCGGCGCGGTCACATCGGCGGGATGGTACACGCCGCCCTCCTCGGGCAGTTCCGACACGGTAACCGTTTCCAGCGGCGGTATCCACGGCACGGCCACGGTAAACATCGCCACGCCGGTCGGATGGTGGAAGTTCAACGAAACCTCCGGCACGACCGTGCATGATACCGGCGCGGGCACGGCGGCCAATGGCACGATTGGCTCCAGCAGCGATTGGCTCTCGGTGGCCAATGGCACCAACGGCACGCCCGCACTCTCGTTCAACGGCACGAGCAGCAGCCTCGTAACGATCGGTAATCCATCCAAGCTCGACTCCACCGGCCAGATTACGCTGGCGGCCTGGGTCAAGCTGTCGAGCGTGAACTCCAACACCGTCGAGTACATCATCGACCACCGCTCGAACGTCAACAATGACGTTTACCTCGGGATCGATCTTGGGCAATACGAAGTAGGTTACCAATCGAGCAGCTCGACGTTCCACGGCGTGGACTACACGGTGCCGTCGAGCGACGCGGGGACGTGGGTCCATCTGGTCGGCACTTACGACGGCACGGCGTGGCATCTCAACCGCGACGGCGTGCTCGTCGCCTCCAGCACCGATTCACACGGCGCGGGGAACCCCAGCGGAAGCTGGAGCATCGGCGGCGCGGCCTCCGGCGTTACGCGAAACTCGCCGGCCTATTACTTCAGCGGCGCCATCGACGACGTGCGGATCTACAGCACGGCGATCAGTTCCGCCGCGGTCGCCGGCATGATGGCCATTCCGCCAACGGTGGCCATCGCCTCTGTGGCGGCGCCAAGTCCCGTCACGGGCACGACCGCGACGCTTTCCGTGCAGGGCGCCGATGACGCCGGTTCGTCAACGCTGACCTACACATGGTCCACGACGGGCACGCCGCCCGCCGCGGTCGGCTTTTCGGCCAACGGGACGAACGCCGCCCAAAGCACGATCGCGACTTTCACGAAGGCCGGCGTGTACAGTATCACGGCCACGATTACGAACGTTGCCAACTTGACGGCCTCCAGCACTTTTACCGTGACGGTCAATCAGACGTTGACTTCCGTCGCCGTGCAAGCGGCTCCCCTGGCGGCCGACGGCACCATGACGTTTTCCGCCCTGGGAAACGACCAGTTCGGAAGTGCGATGGCAACACAGCCACAGTTTACATGGTCGATCACAGGCGGCGGCGCGATTTCTTCGGGCGGTGTCTTCACTCCGCCTTACGCCGCCGGCAGCGCGACGATCACCGCCACTAGCGGCCCAGTGAACGGCGGCAACACTGTGAGCGGCAATGACACGGTGGCGCTGCCCGGGGCTGCCCAATGGATTTCCGGCGGAAGCGCCTCCTGGAATGCCGCGGGCACATGGACCAGCAGTTCGACGAACACCGCAGTCCCGGCGCCCGGTACGCGAACGGTTGCCGGCGACAACGCGATCTTCGCCAACGGCGCGGGCGGAACGGTAACGCTCGACGGCGCTAGCCCGAGCCTCGCCGGCTTGACCTTCGGCGATGCCGGCGGCTACACGATCGCCGAGGGCAGCGGCGGCGCACTTCACCTGGCCAACGGTTCGGCGACCGCGGCAGTGACTGTCGCGGCCGGCACACAGACGATCAGCGCACCGGTTGTGCTGGACAGCAACGTTACGATTTCGGCCGCGGCGGGCACGGTTCTGACCGTGTCCGGCCCGATCACGGTCAACGGCCACACGATTACGGTAAACGGCGCTGGCAAGGTCGTGCTCACCGGGCCCGGCAGCAGCGGCCTCAATAGCACCACGGTCACCTCCGGCAAGCTGGTCATCCAGAACCCGTCGATGCTCGCCGACGGCAGCAGCCTGACGGTAGGCAGTGCGTCGTTTTTTGCCGCAGCGCCGGCGGTTGCAACGTTCGTTGGAGTACCGCCTTTAGGCGGCAGCGCGCTTGTAGTACCGCCTTCAGGCGGCGCGATCGCTATCAAGTCAACCGCACAGTCCTCTTCGGTTCGCGCAGCGCTGCAATTGGCCGCGCCGCCGGCTTCCGCCTATCAAGGCGGCCCCGCGCTCCCGCTATGGCTGAGGCCGCATCTTCAAGCGGCCGCCGCGGTGCTGGCCGGGCAGGATGCGTCATCATCGAACAGCGGCAAACAAGCGGCGGTCCAGGCCGTGGACGCCTTCTTCGCCATGTTTGGACGGTAAAATGCCGCTTGTCGTCGCCTTGTTGAGCCTGTTGCTGAATGGCACGCCGGCACAACCATCCGTGCCTTCGCTGAGCGATTACCTCCGCGCGTGCGGGATTGGCGATAAGGACTTCGCCCGCTTCAGCGACGACCGTCAAATGGCGGACGCGGAGCTTGACGTGGTCCGCCGACTTGCGGTGCGGCTGCGTGACTGCCCTGCCGATGCGCTGCGGCGAATGATGGCACAAGAGGCTGGATCTTCGACGGTCGATGCCAAATACAAGCGCGGCCAGGCACTGAGCTTCCGAGGGCGCGTTGAATCCGTCGAGCAAGTGGACGATTCCTTGTGGCGCTGCACATTCGCGGGCGAAACGCCGCCACATCGCGTGGTGGTCTACGTGGGGCAGGTTGCTAAGGGGCCATTGACTCGGCAGATTGGCAATCTGCCCCACGACCAAATTGCCGTCGATGCCATGTTCGTCAAGTACGTGCCGGGCGTGCAGGACCAACCGGTTCCGGTAGCCGTCGGCGGCCGTTTGCAACACCGAGCCGCCGGGCCGTTGGGAGAACTCGACTTCGATGCGGAACTGTTCGACGGAGTTCTCGACCGCGCCCCGCTTGCCGCCGGCGACAGTTCTGCATTCTATCGCCTTTTGACGCTCACCAAATCGGCCGACGCGACCCAGTTTCGGCGCGAGGCGAACTCTCTCGATGCCTCGGCCGCGGTGAAGCTTTTCCACGATCCGGCTGCCGACCGCGGCCGCCTCTTCCGCGTGGCCGGCACCGCCCGACGCGTGGTCCGCGTTCCCATCGACGACCCGGCCGCGGCCGCCCAAGTGGGCGCGGGCCACTATTTCCAGATCGATCTTATGGCCGACGCCTTGCAAAATAATCCTCTCGTGTTCTGCACGCTCGACCTGCCGCCGGGAATGCCGCTAGGCGACCCGCCCTCGTACAGCCAGCCGATCGAGGCAACCGGCTTCTTCCTGAAAATGTGGCAATATCCAACCGGCTTGACAGCCGCTGAGCGGGCCGAGCATCCCGGCTCCTCGGCCGCCTGGCAGTCGGCCCCGCTGCTCATCGGGCCGCCGCCGGATTGGAAGCCGGCGCCGGCCGTGAAAAAAGACGCCTTCGATTGGCTGGTCGGCGGCATCCTGGCACTAGCCATGACCGGGCTCGGTCTGTTACTATGGTCGCTTCGACAATCGGACCTGGAATTTTCAAATTACATACGTCGGGCGTTCCAGCTTGACTCGTCCGACTAGTCAGCTCTGGTAAGTCCGGCGTACGAATACTTTTACGGAATCAACTATGAAGCGAGCAAAAATCACGATCATCGGTGCGGGCAATGTCGGGGCCACTACGGCCCATTGGTGCGCCGCGGCCGAACTGGGCGACATCGTGCTGCTGGACATCCCGCAAACGGAAAACATGCCCAAAGGCAAAGCCCTGGACCTCTTTCAGGCCGGGCCGATCATGGACTTCGACTCCCGCATTGTCGGCACCACGAATTATGCCGACACCGCCGGCAGCGACGTGGTGGTGATCACCGCCGGCATCCCGCGCAAGCCGGGCATGAGCCGCGACGATCTCTTGAACACCAACGCCAAGATCGTGACGGCGGTCGCAACGGAAGTCCGCACGACCAGCCCCGACGCCGTCGTCATCGTCGTCAGCAACCCGCTGGACGCCATGGTGCAGCGGGCCTGGCAAGTGACCGGCTTCCCGCCGCAACGGGTGTTCGGGCAGGCCGGCGTGCTTGACACGGCCCGCTTCCGCACGTTTCTGGCGATGGAACTGGGCGTGAGCGTGGAGGATGTTTCGGCGATGCTGATGGGCGGCCACGGCGACACGATGGTGCCGCTGGCGAGCTGCTGCTCGGTGGGCGGCATCCCCATCACGCAATCTCATCGCCCCGGAGCGGCTGGAGCAGATCATCCAGCGGACGCGGGACGGCGGCGCGGAGATCGTTTCGCTCTTGAAGACCGGCAGCGCCTACTACGCCCCCGCCGCGGCCACCGCGCAGATGGTCGAGGCCATCGTCCGCGACAAGAAGCGGCTCGTCCCCTGCGCCGCCTATTGCGACAAGGAATACGGCGTCGGCGGCTACTACGTCGGCGTGCCGGTGGTGCTCGGCTCGGGCGGCGTCGAGCGGATCATCGAGATCCCGCTTTCCGCCAGCGAGCGCGCCGCCTTCCAGAAGAGCGTCGATGCCGTGAAGGGTTTGGTGGAGACGATGGCGAGGTTGGCGGGGTAGCGTATGAGCGATTTCTGCAATGTGTTCGATTGGCTGGATGACATCCGGGAGAAACCGGGAATGTATCTGGGGGCTCGTTCGCTGAGAGATCTGGAAACGCTTATTTGCGGCTATTACGCAGGACTTCATGTTCATGGAATCGTCGAGGTTGTCCCTGAAATGATCGGGCACTTCAGGGCATGGCTTCATCGCCGAACCAAGTGGGCATGCAACTGCGGTTGGGCCTTTGCAATTGATCTGAGATTCCCCGATCGAGATACGGCGCTCGCCAAGTTTTTTGCACTTGTAAACGAGTATCGAATGCTCAAGCCGGCCGTTTTCTATACCGTGCGGCTTACCGCACGGCACAAGCCAACCGGCAAGCGAATGCGTGTTGGATTTGACAAACTGATGGCGAAACCGCAGCGAGTAGAGATCGTCCGTTATCGCCCGGAGCCGCTTTACTTTCTTCGATTTCATTATCGCGATCGGACGGTGAATGGAGAGATACTGACGACACCGTCCGGCGATTGCACGACGACAGTTCGATATGCCATGCAATGGATGCGAGACGAACTGCTCGCAGGATTCGATGAGTGGGATCGAGTCAAGAAGTAACCAGCGGCTCATGCACGACTCCTTTGAAGCCGTGCGCATTGCTCAGCCCTTTGTAGCTTCTCCCCCTCCCGCCGCGCACGACCACCCGGTTGCCATGCACCTCCGCCACCTCAACCCGACTATCTCGGGCGATGAACTCACCGGTAGAGATCACGTTGACCAGGTGATTGCCAAATCGGGCCTTGCCGGCCGGGCTGAGCGGAGTCGTCGTTTGGCCGAACTGTCCGACGAGGTTGTCCAAGTTGACCAGCATCTCGCGGCGGCTGATGATCTCGGCCTCTTCGCCTTCGGGCGGCGAGAGGAAGACGTGCTGCAAAACCGGGGCGCGGGGCAGCCAGTGGTTGAGCACCCAGATCGTGCCGATCAAGGCGCACACGGTAAATGCCATGCCATAGAGCGAGCCTTGCAATTGCGCGAATTGGTACTCGTTCTGCGGGAAGAGAAATGTCTGGCTGACGAGGACGATCGACGTGATGATCAAGGCCCCGCCGCCGAGGCCGAATACGACAAAGCCCGGCAGGATGAAAATCTCCGTCACCAGGCAGATGCAGCCGGTGGCGAAAAGCGTCACTTCCAGCCAGCCCGCGGTGCCGTCCAGGAACCCGCTCCAGAAGAAGAGGGCAAAGGCGAGCACGGCCATGAAGGCGCCGATGCCGGTGCCCGGCGCGTGCAGTTCGATATAGATGCCCAGCGCGCCCAGGAAAATGAGCACGGCCACCATTTCCTTGCGGCCGAGGAAGTGCGCCAGGGCATCGACCCAGCCCGGCTCGACCAGCGCGGGCTCGTTCTCCAAGTGGTAAAAATGCTTGAACTGGCTGAAGTTCTCCACGACCGCGGCGACGACGCCGAATTTTTGGGCCTGTTCGCCGCTAAGTGCGAGCACGCGGCCGGGCGTGGTGACGCGCTCGCCCTTTTCCCACATCAGGCCTTTCTCGCCCTTGTCGCGCAGCGGCTGGCGGCTTTGCAATTCCTCGTCGGAGAAGTAATCGACGTTGCCCAGCCGCTGGCAGCGGTAGACGTCAAGGTTCGGATTGAACATCGCCGCCCAGAGGGACCAGGAACGGAACTTGGGCCTAGCCAAGGTGTCGCGGAGAATACCCTGGTTGCGGAGAACTTGGTCCGGCGTCATTTGATACTGCCCCGGTCCGCCAAGGACGGCGCGCGGGTGCATCACGATCTGGTCACATCCCAAAGCGATCCACGCGGCGTCGGCCAAGGCTTGATTGTCGATATATGCCACCGTGCGAACTTCTTCGCTGGGAAGGTCCGCCAGATAATCGGCCAGCCTCATGCTTTCCCGCGGCGCACCGCCGGGGCTGTCGATCCATAGGCAAATGAAATTGGCCCCTTTGCCGACTTGTTCGTGGATGATCCGCACGATGTCTTCGATCTTGTCCGGCTTGACCGGGCCGCGAAGCTCCACGCGAATCGGCTTCCACGCCCGGCCGTTGGACGGGTCGCCGGCGATGATGTCGGACGAAAGCTGCATCTGGCGAATGACGTCGCGGCGGTCGTCGGCCAGCAGCGGGACGATGCCCCAGTCGCTGGCCTCGGCGCCGGTGAATTGCCAAGGCTCGTTGGACTGTTTAATCACCTCCTTGGAAAGGATGCGATGCTTCTTCTCGATCTCGGGCAACTGTTCGCGGGCGGCGAACTGCACGTCCACTTCGGTCTTCACCTTGAGCACCTGGAGGCCCTTGTCCAACATGCCCAGCGCGACCGCGACCGGCACCGTATGGCGGCGCGGGCGATTTCCTCATAGGCGGCGAGTAGGGTTTTGCTGACCGTCTTCTCGTCCGCGCCGGCATCGCCCATCGTGGCCGTGGGGGCCATTACGATCCGTTCGCAGGCGATCGCCGCCAGCACGGCATGGCCCTTGATCGTGCGGGGGATATAGGCCACCGTGTTGGCCCCGTTGAGTTCATCGCCGGTGAGAAATCGGGCCAGTTTGTGGGCGTCATCGAACTGGGTGCCTTGGCCGGCGTCGGCGGCCCCTTCCGGCGCGATGAACTCCAGGACGAAGATCGGCCGCTCGTCGTGTGCGGCGGCGATCGCCCGCTGCATGGTCTGCGTCACGTGGACCACGGTGTTGTTGTCGATCGGCAGCGGGATGCGGATCCATTGCCCCTGTCGGCGGGGGCGCGCGGCATCTTCCTTGTTTCCCGCATCGGCGGGGGCTGGGCGATCGGACTTCTCTCCCGCGGCCAAACAGTAGCCGCAGGACCCGGCTACCGCGGCCAGCGCGAAGCCGGCGAGTATGCAACGGGAAATCACAAGCTGGATTCTCATCGGTCCCTCCACTCCTGATTATAGAGCGGGCCGTTTGAGAATCAATTCAAACGCACGGAAAGTGATAATTGGCATGGACTTATGACAAATCTTGGTAAGGAAATGGGCTCAAATAACCACCCGATTGCGCGGACGCGGCAACTTCGGTCGCGACATTCCCCTCAAAAAAATCTTCCACTGTGCCAAATCTGACACTTTTGGCACTGCTTTGACGTTCTTTTTACTTTGCGCCTTCGCGTGAAGCTGTCTTTGCGGTTTCGCGAAAGACTTATTTCTTCGGTTTTGGAATTCGCGTTTTTCGGCTGTTTTCTCGGGGTGTTGCGGCGCAGGACCGGAGTAGAACGGCAGCAGGATGCGGGTACGACGCCAGTAGAACGCCGGCAGGATTCGAGTAGAAGCCGAGTAGGAATACGTCCTTCGGCCATGTGTTTTTCCGGCGATTGAGCAAATGGAGGGGGCAAGAGCGGCGAGCACGGAGCGATGAGCAATGAGCGGCGAGCATAATGGCGCGGGCCGGCGAATCGCGAGCATTTTTCTGCCACCATCTTTCTGCCTATTCCCTCCTGGCTTTGCGAGCTTCGCGTCTTTGCAAGCTTCGCGTCTTTGCGTGAAATCCCATCCGGGCCGCTGCTCACTGCCCACCACCCACTTCCCACCTCTGCTGCCCTGGTTTTTCCGCCAATATAGCACAGTTCTTATTACGTGTCAACAGTTGCAATGAAATGGCGGGACAAAACGTCTCTAAAGCCTTGCGCCGCTGCCACTTGCGGCGCCGACCGTGCGCTCGATTATCTCCCCTCCGCGCGGGTGGCCGCGCAAACGGCGGCGACGTAAACTGTTGTGCAGTAACGGTTTGGAAATCGAGACTGCGAAGCTCCCTGTCCGTTCAACCAATACCTGCGCGCTTCGATTATCAGCGCAGGCGAGTTTTCCGCTCGCTTTTGCCATGCTTTTAATCCGTGGCGAATTGACAAACCGCTCGCGCACGACGCCAAAGGCGAAAAATTGCTTGACAAGAATTCCAACGGGCGTACAACTATCGGGTAGCGACTTTTGGTGTGTTCTCGATCGGTTCGCTCGCGTGCGATCCTGATGACGCGCGTCGGGCGGCATATAGGGCAAAGGGAGCTGCCATGCTGAATCCGATAAACCTTGTCGGCCGTTTTCTGGGACTTTTGGGGGGGGGGAGAAAGATGGGAAGATTGCCCGCAAGTCTCCTTCAATGAGCACAACGGGTAACGCCCAGTGCAAACCCGACTCGGCGGCCGCCGCGGAATGGCTGGCGGCGGGGAAGAAGCTGAACGTTCGGGCCGCCGGGGAGCGGCCGAGGATGCTCTTCGTTGACCGTGCCATATCCGCCTGGGGCCATTTTCGCGGGTGGCGACGTAGGGCGACTCCGTCGGCCCGCAACGACAAGCGCAGCGGATTCTGGGGCCGCCGCCGCGCCGGCCGCGCGTTCCTGTCGCGGGCAAAATCGCGGGTCCGCGATTACCGCGCCCAGCGGCGGCTCACGATCGAGAACCTCGAAACTCGCCAGATGCTCACGGTAGTCGTCCCATCGATTACCACCAGCGCGGATCGCGTGACGGCGGACGCTTCCACTTCAGTGGAGTTCAGTGCGACGATGCCCGGAAACGCCACAGGCAACGTGACTTTCGAGGACAATGGCAGCGCGTTTGCAAGCGACGTGACGCTTACCGCCGACAGCGGCTCGGCACTGGCGTTCGACGGCAGCACGGCCTACGTCGATTTCGGCAACCACCCCTGGCAGAACCTGGGCGACCAGGCGAGCGTGTCCGCATGGGTCAAAATCGACGGCGAGGGCGAGGGCAACGGCATCACTTTCATCAAGCAGAATGCCAGCGGCACGACAGGGGCGTCCTACGGGCTGGTCTATCTGGTGGGCAGCGGCAAGATCAGCTTCTCCTTGGCCACGACGGTCGAACCCTGGACCGACTATCCCTCTACTACGACGCTGACGACGGGAGTTTGGTACCACGTCGTCGGCGTCTACGACGGGTCGAATGTGAAGGTCTACTTAAACGGCTCATTGGATGCGACCTACAGCGTGACGGGCAGCTTACTCGATGCCACGGGGCCGCTGCAAATCGGCATGCAGAACTCCTGGTCGCCGGAATATTTGTACGGCGCGGTGGATGAGGTGGGCATCTGGAACACAGCCCTAACCAGCGCCGACGTGACGCAGCTTTACGGCGACTATGACGGCAGCTACGGAAACTTTCCCCAGGCCGCGAACTTGGTGGCAGGATACCACTTCGACGAGGGGGCCGGCACGACCGTCTATGATTTCGCCCACCCGGACGATCCGGAACACGACGGCACGATAATTGGCGACGCGGACTGGCTCGGCAGCGGGGCGGTGGGGCACATGGTCGCCACGGCCGATCCAGCCTCATCGCTGTCGCTGGGCATCCACCTGATCACCGCGGAATATGGCGGCGACGGGAGCTACGCGGCCTCCAGCAGCACGATCGCGGAGACGATCCTCAGCCCGGCAACGACGACGCTCTCCAGCCCAGAGACACCGATCGGCCAGGGCGTTGCGGTGACCTTGACTGCGACCGTATCCGTCAGCGGCACGCCGACGGGCTTTGTCGAGTTTTTCGCGGGCGCGACCGAACTCGGTTCCGCGCCGCTGAGCGGCGACACCGCCGCGCTGACCACCACGGCAATCCCTGTCGGCGCGGATCAGGAAATCACGGCCACTTACGAAGGCGACGCAAACTTCGCCGCCAGCACGACCACAACAGCGGCGGAAGTGACCGTCCTTCCCGTCGTCGCACCGGTGCTCAGCGTCAGCACAGCAACGACGCTCCCAGGGCAAGACGTGACGTTGACCGCCACCGTGCCGGGCAATGCGACCGGCACCGTCCAGTTTCTCGATAACGGCGACGATATTTCGGGCCCCCAAGAACTCGTAAGCGGGGCCGCCGCCGCCTTGCAATTCAGCAACGAGTCCGACACGAGCTACCTTACGGCCAGCGACTCGCTCAATAGCTTGACCGACGGCAGCAATACGCAACTCACGCTGACGGCATGGATCTACCCGGCAGCCAATATGAACAACGACGGCATTCTCTTTAAGGGGCCGCTTGACGGCGATCAGGGGACGATCTCCGTGAGCTTCGCTCACGGCGTGGGCAGCCCGAACGAGTTGAATTTCCGCCTCAACGGCGCCGTAGGCACTTCCGGAGAAGTGGTCTCCAGCACGTATATTCCAAACAATCAATGGACCTTCATCGCCTGCACGTATGACGGCGCGAACGAGGACATCTACATTAATGGCGTTCTGGACGCCTCGGCCGCCTACAGCGCGGTGCTGGAAAGCGACACGAATGCCCTGGCGGTCGGCGCGTATTACGCCGCGACGGACAGTTATGACGGGCATTACCTGACCTTCGACGGCAAGATCCAGGAAGTTGGGGCCTGGAAGCAAGCTCTGGATGCGGCCACGCTGCGAGCGCTGTTCAATAATGGGGCCGGCGAACGCGGCAATATCGCGGCGGCGCCGTGGAACGAGAACCTCGTGGCCGGCTATCATTTCGGCGAGGGCGAAGGAAGTACAACCGTGGCGAATTTCGCCCCGAGCGGCACGAGCATCACGCTCCCAACCGACGGCCCGAGCTGGAGCGGCGGCAAGGCGCTTGACAATGTCGTTGCAGTGGCGACGAATTGGATGGTGGCAGGCGCGCACTCGATCACCGCCTACTACGGCGGCGACACGAATTACGCGCCCGGCACGTCGGCCGCCTTGGCCGTGTTGGCGCTGCCGACAACGCTGCCGGGCGATGGCGCCATCGTCAACGACGTGCCGAACCAGTCCGCAACTCCCTCCCCAACGGTTGACGGCTCGCTGGTTCTGCCCTTCGACCCGGCCGGCTTGAATTACGTCAGCGGCTCCGATGGACTGCTGATCGTCAGCGTAGACGCTCCCATTCCCAGCGGAGGCAGCGGGACGCTCAACGGCGTGACCGCCACGCTCTACCTGGGCGACAGCGATACCGGCACGGCGGTCGGGGAAACCTATTACGCGGGAAGCGACGTCACCGGCGCGGCTGACGGCACGTATCGCTTTGCCGTCAAGTACACCGGCACGGCTCTCGACACCGGATGCTATCAGTTTACCATCGCCATCGCGCCGAGCTACTCCGAAAGCTCTCCGTCCCCGGCGACACACACGGTCTATCAAAACGTTCTCAACCGCAACAAGAGCCCGTACAATACGGATATCGACCCCTTCGGCCCAGGCTGGTGGCTCGATGGCTTGGATTACCTGGAGTTCAACAGCAGTCCGGCGGGCATTTGTCTGGTGCAAAGCGACGGCACGATCGGCTTCTTCAGCAGCACCGACGAAGGCGCCGACTTATCATGGCGCGGCCGGGCCGTTCGCCTTCATGACAATTACGCCAGCAACGCTGGGTGAGGAGACGGTCTATCAACTGACGGGCACCGACGGCACGATGGAGACATTCGACGCCACTAGCGGCCAGTTGGTATTCGATTACCGATCGCGACGGCAACGCGACAGCGTTCTCATCCTTTGGCCCCGGCAGCGATTTCACGATCACCGACCCGGCAGGCCGCGCCACGACTTACGAGGTCAACGAAGATGGCCGCGTTGATTCGATCACCGATTTCGCGTCGCGCGAGACCGACCTGGGCTACAACGAATACGGCCAATTGACGAGCGTGGCCCAACCGGGCCCCGACCCGGACGATCCGAGCGCGGACCGGCCGGTCTTCAACTTCGGCTACGTTTCCGCCAGCGGTCCGCTGAATTCCTACGAAGACGCGAACGGCAACTATACTGAGTTCGCCTATCGAACGGATGGGACGCTAGAAACGGCCACCGCGGCCTACGGCACGGCGCTCGCTTCCACGGTCGGCTATCAATCGGCGCTTTCTCCGCCGTTGACGGGCGGGGGTGAGGGCACTGTAGGAAGCTCCGGCAATCCGGCGCTCTTGGTCCTCTCCACCACGGCACTCGGCGTCATGACCGACCAAAGCGGCTCGCCCACCGTCATGAGTTTTGATGAATTCGGCGATCCGACCTCAATCGAAAACGCATTGGGCCAGACCACGGCTTACCAGCGGGACGACAATGGGCTGGTGACCGAAATGCACCAGCCCGATCCGACCTACGGCCAGCCATTTTACAGCGGAAGCCCGGTCACGTTCTACAGCTACGCCACGGACACCGGCATGTTGACCGGCGAGACCGATCCCACCGGCGCTCTGCAATCATGGAGCTATACCAGCTTCTCCACGCCGGGCGGCAATTATGTCGTGCCGACGCAGTCGAGTGAGGGCTTCGGCGCGCTCGCGGCCGGCACCACGCCGCCCATCAACCAGATCCAATCGTTCGCCTGGTCCGCCACAATCGGCGGGACCGCCGAAACCTACACGTATAATCCTGATCCCAGTTCGTGGGAGGAAGGCGGGGGCACGCCGGCGATCTACGACAACCCGGCGGGCGACTACTTCCGCGCCACGATTTCCGGCAGTACGGTCTCATGGACCTACTACGAATCGGGGTACGATCCGCTAAGCGTCGACACCGACCCGACCGACGATGCGCCAGCCGGCCGAAGCGCGATAAGCTTCCCACCGAATGTCGTCGATTACCTTTACTACAGCTCGGGCGATGCGGGCGGGAACTTGGGCGACCTGAAGTCGGTGACTGAGCGGGATTGGCCCAGCAACGTCGTCACGCAGTACACGTATACAACGCCCGATTCGCCCGGCGGCTCGTGTCCCAAGGGGCTGGTCTTCACGGTCCAAGACCCGAATGGCAACGTGACGACCTACGAATATTACACGTCGGGCAGCGACGCGGGGCTGGTCAGCGACGTGATCGAGCCGCACAGCGCCGCCGTCGTCGGCGAGCCCCCCGCTCTATGTCGAGTCGTCCACCGTCTATACGGCCGCGGCCACCGTCCACTACAGCTACGATTCGGCCAATGATTTGGCCTCGTATGAAGACGAGAACGGCAACTACACTTACTTCACCTACGACAATCTGGGCCGCGAGGTCAACGAGACCGACCCGGCCGATTCCGACGGCAACAGCCCGCAGACGAATTTCGTCTACGACCCGATGGGCAACGTGACGAGCGAGTCGGTCTTGCAGGCGGTTTCCAACACCGATCAGCTTTGGCGGAACACCACGTACACGTATAACTCACTTGAACAACTGTCGACGGTCTCCGCGCCCGGCCCGGATGGTTCCATGACGCCGGCCGTGACGACCTACACCTACACGCCCACGGGCAATGTTTATCAGATAACCGATGCCGACAATGGAGTGGAGACCTTTGCCTATAACGCCATCGGCGAGCAGACGGGCGACAGCCTGCCCGACCCGGCAAGCGGGCTGCCGGGCGGCCCGACGAAATCGACCGCGTACGATCCCTTGGGCCGCATGAAGAGTGTCATCTCGCCGCCAATCGGGGTGAACGGTGTTGACGGAACTAGCACGACGGGCTACGGCTATACGTTCGGCACATCCTCCAGTCCCGGCATGACCGTGACGACCACACTGCCGAACGCGAGCGACGGCTCTGGCAGCGGCGGCCCGCAGACGATCGACGTTTACGATCAGAACCGAAACCTAGTGAATGAGACGTCGCCCTCGCCCGTCGATGGCAGCGGGACGCCCACTACTTACCAATACGACCCGCTGGGCCGGCCGGCGCAGGCGGTAAGCCCAAAAAACAAAGCGCTGCTCGGCCCGACTTATGACGCCGATGGCAATGTCATCAGCGATACGGATTTGGAAAACGGCGCGGTGACGAGTTACACCTACAACGCACGAAACGAGTTGGTGCAGACGACCGGCCCCTACCCGGACCCGCAGCACCCGATTTCGCCCACCAGTTCGTCCGAGTCGGGCACCTGGCTCGACGACACCATCACGGTCACGGTTCCCCATGTGACCGAGTACGCCACCCCCGTCACTCCCGACGGCACGGGCGGCGGCGTCGGCTATAGAATAACGTACACGACTTACACGGAAGACACGGCCACCCACTATGCCAGCGGGACCGGCAGTTCGCATGCTTGGTCGTTCAGCGGCCTGACGGAAGGCCAGCAGTACGAGTTCCAAGTCTCACTGCCCGACGCGGGCAGCGGCGACATTACGACGAACGCCTCGTTCAGCTACATCAACGGAAGTGACTCTTCCGCGAGCATAGGGACCTACGACGAGGCGCTCGCGGCGCGGGCGGACTACACGACCCACGACGGGACGACTGCCACGACCTGGCAAGGCATGGTGGTCTTCACGGCGGCGGGTGAGAACGCCTCGTTCGAGCTCGACTCCGGCGACGGCCATACGCTGATACCGGACGTGCAACTGCAAAAAGCCCGGCCAGTGACGACGTATGCGTACAATCTGGACGGAACGCTTGCCAGCGAGACCGACCCGCTGGGGAATACCACGGCATGGACCTACGACGCCGACGGGAACGAGGCGAGCATGACGCTGCCCGACCCGGCAACCGGCGAGAACACTAGCGAGGTCCACGGCGCGGTGACGGATTATGCGTATGATCTGGTTGGAAATCTGACGAGCACGACGTACCCTTCGCCCACCGGGGTCGAAGACAGCTATGTAACAACCACCAGCACGTACGATCAAGCGAACAATCTTGAATCGACGACCGATGCCAACGGCAATGTGACCACCTTCGCCCATAATGCCGTGGGAGACACTCTTTCGCTGACCGATTCCGACGGCAACACGACTTCGTGGACGTACGACCGCGACGGGCAGCAGACTTCACAAAGCGAACTCGTCGCCTTGGGCTACTATCCCGATGGCACCGTGCAAACGGCAGTTGCCACGAGCTACGATTTCTACGACCCGGCCGGGAACCTGACGACTACTGTCGATTCCGATTCCCGCTCGATCACGTACACTTTCGACCATCTCTCCGAGGAGAAAAGCGAGGCCTGGACCGACGCCGCGGGCGGGGCAGCCGGCGGAGTGGCCTACTCATACGACGCGGCCGGGTACATGACCTCCGCCAGCAACGGAACTGGCTCAAGCACTACGAACGTAGCGGACTACAGCTACGGCTATACCACGACCGGCAACGTGCAGACCGAGAACATCAACCTTGCCGGTTTAGGGACGACGGCTGTGACTCTGGCAGCCGATTACGATTATAATAACAACCGCACCACGCTGGCGGCGAACATCGGCGGCAGCGAAGCGCCGACGTTCAACAGCGACGGCACCTTCGCGCATTTCAACGACGGCACAAACGATTTCATCAACACGTATCAGTACAACTCGCTGGGCGAAATGAAGAACGAAGTGCAAACGAGCCAGACGAGCGGCACGTACAACGTCGTTGCGCCCAAGACGGTCACGTTCGCTTACGATTCCGCCGAGCGCTTGACGAACGTCAACCGCTATGCGACGGACGATCTTGGCTCGCTCGGTTCCTCGACGCTCGTTGCCGGGGCGACGTACTCCTACAACCGCGCTTCGGAACTGACCGGCCTGACTTACGTTAACGGGGCAACGAGCACCTTGGCCGCGTACCACTGGGACTACAACGCCGCGAGCGTCGTCACCGATTTCTACTCTCGCAACGATGCGTCGAGTTCGCCCGACAGTTCCTATGAGCCGGGCACATCCAACTGGGGCCACGCGGACTATGCTTACGACCCGACCGCGCAGCTTACCAGCACGACCTACACCGACTTCGCCAATCCGCCGACAGACGATACCAGTTTGGCCTATGACCCCAACGGCAATCGCACGGCGAATACGCTCGGCAGCACAACGAGTGCCACTAATCGCGTGCTCTTCGACGGCACTTATTTCTATCAATATGACGCGGCCGGAAATCGGATCGCGCAGTACCAGAACTCGGTTACGAACCAGCTTGACTCCGACGCGACGGACGTCACGCTCTATGCCTGGAATAACCGCAACGAGTTGGTCGGCATCAAACATTACGCGGACTATAGCGGCACGCCCGTGGCCGACTGGGAGATCACTTACGGCGTGGACGCCTTCGGACGCACGGTCTCGCGATCTCCCACCGGGCTGAGCGGCGAAACGGACGAGAACTACGTTTTCGACGGCGCGAACCTGGCGCTGGTGCTTAATGACGCGGGGCAAGTGACTGAGCGCGAGCTTTACGCGCCGGCCGTCGATGCAATCATGGCCAGCGAGGTTGTCTCTCCGACCAGCGAAGGCGACGGCGGCGGGCAAGCGGCGGGCACGACAAACTGGATGCTCGGCGATAACAACGGCACGATTCGCGACGTGGTACAGGCCGGCAGCGTTGTCGAGGGCGCAATGACCGCGGAACTCATGGACCACGTGATTTACTCGGCCTACGGCGTTCCAAGCCAGGGCGCGGACTTTACAAGCGACGCGCTGCCGCGCTTCGGCTTCAACGGCATGAGGCGCGACGCGGCGACGGGACTCTTCTTTGCGCAGTATCGTCCCTACGACCCGCGCACCCGGCGGCTGGATGCAGCCTGACCCCTCGGGCCTTGGTCCGGATACCAACCCCTACCGCTTCGTTGGCAACAGCCCAACGAACTTCATTGACCCGAGTGGGATGGCGTGTGTCCCAAACTTTGGTCGCGCGGGCAATAAGGGCATGGGCAACTTAATCGTGGGTCGGCCCGACGCTAACGGGAACGATCCGTCGAGCGCTGTTGCTGGCGCATTCGCCGGGATCGTGACGGACGCTGGTGCCGTTGTCGTGGCGACGGGTGCCCCGGTGGTGGCGATCGGCGGTGGTTCATATTTGCTTTATCAGGATGGCGAGGCTCGCCGCTCGCAAGGCCAGTCGCCCGGTACGGTACTTGGAGGGCAGCTCTCGGACGGTTCAGGCGTGAATTCGACGCAGGGCTCGTTCACGAACCGCGATTTGGTAACGCAAAAGAACCTCGGCATGTCGAATTTCGATAGAGGCTTCGCGTTCACCACGGGCATCTTCCAGATTTTCGGCTTGGGTTACGGGGCATATCGTGGCGTAGGGTTACGCCTGCATGGCTCGGGTGGCGCAGAATTGGTGCCGATTGAGGGATCGCCACGCGCCCAAGCGCAACACACCCGACCTTCGAGCCTGGTCCGTATGCCGGCGAATCAATACCGGCGGCGCTCAACGGAGCAGGTTTTCACGCCAGCCGAGCGCGCTGAGATCAATCGCATCGGCCAGACCACAGGATGCCATACGTGCGGGAAAACAAGTCCTGGCACGAAAAGTGGCAATTTTGTGCCAGATCACCAACCGGTTTCGAAGTTGAGCCCTCCGAACACGCCGCAACGGCTGTATCCGCAGTGCTTAGATTGCAGCAAGGAGCAAGGACTTGCGGTTGCAAGACAACTGAGGCAAAAGCAATGAAAAAGGAAACTCGCATTTCTCCGAGGAACTCGTTGATCCTTGTGATGGATAAAACGGTTGGCGAGGTCCCGAAGACGATGAACAAGAGCGCTAGTCGCTGCCACGCCGTCTTGCGTCGCAGTGGGTACGCTTTCGGAACTTGATGGTGAAACGCTAATCTCACTGTCTGACGGCGCATTGCCGTCTGGTGCAACGCTGTCCCTTGTGTTCGAGGGTGTGCTGAAAACGCCGGCCAGAAAGTTGTCACTGTGCTCAGTTCTGGACGAGACCATTTTGGAATTGGACGTACCAGGGGAGAAAACGCGAGTCCAGATTTGGGCAAACGCGGATGCGGAACCAGACGAGGTTCATGTTGTTGCAAGACAGGAAAGGTGATTAATACCATACCCGCAGGCACCGTAGCTTCACAGCACCATCACTGCCAAGTGCCTTGTATACGGCAACAATGAAGGCTATAGCCTGCGTCTTGCGGGTGGGTCTACATCAACCCCGTGGGGCCGACGTAGCCGGCTCGGCGAAAGTAGCGAGCGAATGCAGAGTCGGAGCGAACGCAAGTTCCAAGTTTATAAGATATACACATTTGTTATGCAGCGCCCGAAGATCGCCTTCGTTTCACCGCATTGCGTCGTTGATTTCAGCAACGGCGCGGCGACGGCAACGCGCCACGCGTTGAAGCTGCTTGCGGCGAACGGTTTCGCGTGCGAAGCGTATTGCGGCACGCGGTTGGACGAAGCGCACGAGGGGCTTGTCCAGGAGCCGCTGTTCCGCCGCCGCATCAAATACAAGGTCCGCAAGGCCAGAATCGGACCGTACGACGGCCGATTGATCTTCCTCGTCGAAGGCAATGTGCCCGTAACGCTCTTCGAGAATGGTTCGACGCAGGGCGGCTGGTTCGGGACGGAGGAGGTCAAGGCGTTTCTGACCGGCTGCGAGATTTTCCTGCGCCGAAATCGGCCCGACGTGGTTTGGACCTACGGCGGAGACCCCGTCTCCATCGCCGTTCAGCGGATCGCCAAGGCTCTCGGCATCAAGGTCGTCTTTGCCTTGTACAACTTCTCGTACGTAACTCGCGCCCCGTTTGAGGCGGTCGATTACATTACGGTTCCGTCGGAGTTTTCCCGGCGCTGCTATCGCGAGAGGATCGGGCTGGATTGCGTGGTGCTCCCGTGCGCAGTGCATTGGAAGGAAGCGGAGGGGAAGCGTGGGGCAGGTTGCCAGTCTGCCAATAACGCGGCCGATTGGCAGTCTACCTCACGCTATGTCACCTTTATCAACCCGGCGGAGATCAAAGGCGTGTATGTGTTCGCAAGGATCGCGCGGGAGTTGGCGCACGCGGCGGCCGGAGATTCCGATTCTCGTGACGCAAGGACGCAGCCGTGTCGGCGCGCTGGGGGACCCTGCGCTCGGACTTGGACCTCACTTGCTTGGCCAGTTCCCAATTGAACCAACAAAGGACGGGCGAAATATCACTACGATGCCCTTCACACCCGATCCGCGGGACTTCTATCCGGCGGTCTTTGCAAATACGAAGCTGCTCTTGATGCCGTCGCTTTGGTTCGAGTCGTTTGGGCTGGTTGCGGCCGAGGCGATGCTGAACGGCATTCCCGTGCTTGCGAGCAACCGCGGCGCACTTCCGGAGACGATTGGGGACAGTGGCTTTTTGTTCGACATCCCCGCCCGTTACACGCCCGAAACCCGCGACGTGCCAACGGCCGAGGAGGTCGCGCCGTGGGTCGATACGATTATACGGTTATGGGACGACCCGGCGGAATACGATCGCGCCAGCCGGGCCGCGCGTGAGCGTGCCCAAGCGTGGCATCCCGCCCGCCTCGCGCCGCTCTACCGCGACTTCTTCAGAAACGTCACTCATCAGCCCGGTCCGCCGTCCGCTCCCCGAGAGGTTTTAGGCCAATGATTCTCCAAGGCAGCCGCTTGCTGGGACGTCGGGCGCAGTTGGTTAGCCCCAAAAACGGCCGCTTGCTCGGCCCGACGTTTGACGGCGATGGCAATGTCATCAGCGACACCGACCTCGAAAACGGCGCGGTGACGAGTTACACCTACAACGCGCGGAACGAGTTGGTGCAAACGACCGGCCCCTATCCGGACCCGCAGCACCCGATTTCGCCCACCAGTTCGTCCGAGTCGGGCACCTGGCTCGACGACACCATCACGGTCACGGTTCCCCATGTGACCGAGTACGCCACCCCCGTCACTCCCGACGGCACGGGCGGCGGCGTCGGCTATAGAATAACGTACACGACTTACACGGAAGACACGGCCACCCACTATGCCAGCGGGACCGGCAGTTCGCATGCTTGGTCGTTCAGCGGCCTGACGGAAGGCCAGCAGTACGAGTTCCAAGTCTCACTGCCCGACGCGGGCAGCGGCGACATTACGACGAACGCCTCGTTCAGCTACATCAACGGAAGTGACTCTTCCGCGAGCATAGGGACCTACGACGAGGCGCTCGCGGCGCGGGCGGACTACACGACCCACGACGGGACGACTGCCACGACCTGGCAAGGCATGGTGGTCTTCACGGCGGCGGGTGAGAACGCCTCGTTCGAGCTCGACTCCGGCGACGGCCATACGCTGATACCGGACGTGCAACTGCAAAAAGCCCGGCCAGTGACGACGTATGCGTACAATCTGGACGGAACGCTTGCCAGCGAGACCGACCCGCTGGGGAATACCACGGCATGGACCTACGACGCCGACGGGAACGAGGCGAGCATGACGCTGCCCGACCCGGCAACCGGCGAGAACACTAGCGAGGTCCACGGCGCGGTGACGGATTATGCGTATGATCTGGTTGGAAATCTGACGAGCACGACGTACCCTTCGCCCACCGGGGTCGAAGACAGCTATGTAACAACCACCAGCACGTACGATCAAGCGAACAATCTTGAATCGACGACCGATGCCAACGGCAATGTGACCACCTTCGCCCATAATGCCGTGGGAGACACTCTTTCGCTGACCGATTCCGACGGCAACACGACTTCGTGGACGTACGACCGCGACGGGCAGCAGACTTCACAAAGCGAACTCGTCGCCTTGGGCTACTATCCCGATGGCACCGTGCAAACGGCAGTTGCCACGAGCTACGATTTCTACGACCCGGCCGGGAACCTGACGACTACTGTCGATTCCGATTCCCGCTCGATCACGTACACTTTCGACCATCTCTCCGAGGAGAAAAGCGAGGCCTGGACCGACGCCGCGGGCGGGGCAGCCGGCGGAGTGGCCTACTCATACGACGCGGCCGGGTACATGACCTCCGCCAGCAACGGAACTGGCTCAAGCACTACGAACGTAGCGGACTACAGCTACGGCTATACCACGACCGGCAACGTGCAGACCGAGAACATCAACCTTGCCGGTTTAGGGACGACGGCTGTGACTCTGGCAGCCGATTACGATTATAATAACAACCGCACCACGCTGGCGGCGAACATCGGCGGTGGTACGCCAGAGTTCGACTACTCCACCGAAACCGGCACCCCGACGGGTCGGTTTACCGGCTTCAGCGGCGGCACGAACGATTTCAAGGACACGTTTAGCTATAACTCGCTGGGCGACATGACCGACATTGTGCAGACCGATCAGCCCACCGGCACGTACAACGACGTGACGGACAAGCACGTGGCGATGAGCTACGACGCCGACGAGCGGGTCAACGGCATCGACATGTACCAGAGCAGCGGGACGAGCAGCCTCGTGGCCGCCGCCGGCTATAAGTACAACGGCGATTCCGAATTGACCGACCTGACTTATAACAGCCTCGCTGACGGCACGGGCACCGTGCTGGCCGGCTACCATTGGGATTACAACGCGGCGGGCGCGGTCAGCGACATGTATTCCCGCAACGATTCCAACGCCACGACGCCCAACACCACCTTTACGGGGACGGGTTCCAATTGGGGCAAGGCGACATATAGCTACGGCCCAACCGCGCAGCTCCTTGGCGCGAGCTACTCCAGCGACTTCGCGAATCCGCCGTCCACCGACGCCGGCAAGACCTACGA
Source organism: uncultured Planctomycetia bacterium (assembly GCA_963707295.1). GTDB lineage: Bacteria > Planctomycetota > Planctomycetia > Pirellulales > Thermoguttaceae > JANXQG01. The sequence goes on along the minus strand of CAVPPL010000010.1, from coordinate 229,382 downwards.
TCCCAACGGCAATCGCACGAGCGTCGCGCCGGTGACGGGCACGGCGACGACGACGGGCGCGGATAATCGTCTCTTGTTCGACGGCACGTACACGTTTCGCTACGATGCGGAAGGCAACCGCGTGATGCAGTGGGTGAACAACAGCGGCTCGCCCGAGGCGGCGCCGCAGTCGGGCGATACCGACATCACGGTCTACACTTGGAACAACGCCAACCAGTTGGTCGGCGCGACGCACTACGCGAACTACTCGGACTATACGGCCGAGACGCCGGTGCCCGACTGGACGGTCGCGTACGGCAACGACCCCTTTGGCCGCATGGTCTCGCGGTCGTCTAGCGTTACCGTGGACGACGTGACGACGACCACCGACGAAAACTTCATCTACGACGGGCAGAACGTCGCGCTGATTCTGGACGACAGCGGCGCGGTAATGGAGCGCGAGTTGGGCGGCCCGGCGGTGGATCAGTATTTCGCGTCGGAGGCGGGGCTTGCCAACATAAAGGGCCTTGACGCCAACACGGTAAACTGGCTCTTGGCGGACAATCAGGGCACGATTCGGGATGTAGTGCGTTTGGTCAGCGGCACGCCGACGCTTGAAAATCATCTGACCTATGCCGCCTTCGGAAACCTGACCGGGCAGACTTCCACGGCGGCCGGCGACGCGCCGACGTTCTATACCAACGGCACTTATCTTGATCCGCTGACAGGCCTTAACAAGATGGATGCCCGCTGGGCGAGTCTGGTTGACGCCGTATTCGCTAGCAAAGACCCCATCGGCTTCAATTCGGGCACCACGAACCTGAGCGGGTATGTAGGGAATAGCCCGACGAATTTCACGGACCCGAGCGGGATGAATGCGGAGGCGGAGGAGGGAAGGGAGGATGACTTGGATGAGCTGGACCCCGAAGGGCGCCTTGACCCGTTCGAGCGGTTCGCTTTGGAGATGCGGCGGCGACGGAAGCAGGAGTTGATGCGGGAGGGTAAATCGCCATATGAGGAGATGGAACCGACGCCGGAGAACGCTGCCTGGAGAAACATGGATCCATACAGCGAAGGCGAAGGGCCGGGAGGCGAGCTCTCCGCGCCGGCCGGTCCACCCGGGGAAGACTACACCCTTCCGTCGAACATACAACCTCCAGCAAGGTTTTCTGGCCCGAATTATACTTACAACCGGCCGCCGGACGAATCTTATGGACCGAAGCCTTGGGTTCCCGGAACGCCCACTGGCGAGATTAGTTCCGGTGCTGCCAGCGGCACTTCCGACGAGATCCCAGTAGAGGATGCGGTTGAAGACGCGGCTTCGCGTCCATACAGTCACCGCAATGACAATACTAAAATAGAAGCCGGACGGAAATTCCAATCTCAGCAACGCGAGAATATTCTTAATGCCAATCGGACTAGAAATGGCGGCAAGCTGATGTCCGACGACCCGAATGACCCGTGGTTCGGAAAAGAGTTGAAGGGACCGGGCCCGCGCCGATATGCGGGTGACACTGTTCCGCCAAATGAGGCGAAGGTTGACCACATTATTCCGCATTGGGCCGAATGGAAAACCACTTGGAACCAATGATTATAGCAACGCACGAGTGATTTCCGCAGAATACAATAACTATCTGCGGAACAAGGGTGGCTAGAACGTAATGGAGGTCTGATTATCGGAGATGCGCAATGTGCGTTATAAGTCTTACCAGTGGCGAAAACACTCTGAGATTGCATATTCACGGACGGGTTTGCCCCGGTTCTCGTGATTATTGGGATGCCAACTGGCTTAATTGTACCGCAGAGGCCTCGGTGGGGTCACTTTGCGGGAGAATCGAGTCACAGCTCCGCAACGAGGACCTATTGCGATTCATGAGAGGGCTTGAAAGCCTCGGCGGTCGAGTAGGTGAGGCGCTGCTGGACACTGGGAATGGATGGCTTGATTTGCGCATCATACGTGACGAGCGGGCGCAAATTCACGCGATATGCCAACTCGAGGACATTTCCTCAGAGGGAAGCAACCTCGAATTCAATCTATCTTTAGACCGAATCTGCATTTCAAACCTTATCGCACAGCTACGTCAGGCGCTAAAGTTATTTCCCGTGTTGTCGCCCCCCAACGATTTGAAAACAAAAAATGGCGGCGACGAAATGTGATCAATCCAGGGAAACATCGGGCACATCATGGAACACGTCGAGACAGGCAAGGTGAGACAGCAAGCGCTCGGGCCGCGTTGGCCTCTTTTAAACCGGTGCGGCTGCGTCATCCTAGTTCCCTTCTCGACGCACGTCGTGCCGGCGTGCGAACGGGGGTTGATCGAGCTACAGCGTCGCGGCTACGAAGTCTGGCGCGTCGGCGGGTATGCAGCGATCGACGCCGGACGGAGTGAGTTGGCGACCAAGGCATTGGCCGATGGCCGCGAGGAAACCTTCTGGATCGATTCGGACATTCAGTTCAATCCCGATGACGTTGATCGCATTCGTTCGCACGGACTTCCGATTACGACGGGCATCGTCGCCCGCAAAGGCGCGCGGGCGATCGCCAGCCAAACTCTGCCGGGTACGGGCCAACTTCGCGTCGGCGCCGGCGGCGGACTCGTCGAAATCCTTTACGCCGGCGCGGGCTTCCTGCACGTCCGCCGCGAGGTCTACACGGCCATCCGCGAGAAGCTCAAGCTGCCCTTGTGCAACGCCCAGTTCGGCCGCCCGATGGTGCCGTTTTTTCAGCCGATGATTGTGCCGTGGCGGAAGCAAGAAGTCAGGGGTCAGAAGTCAGGAGACAGAATGGAGGCAGACCACCCTCTCCCTGACCCTCTCCCGGAAGGCGAGGGGAGCATGTGGTACTTGGGCGAGGACTATTCTTTTTGCGAACGCGCGCGGCAGTGCGGGTACAAGATCATGGCCGACACGTCGATCCGCCTCTGGCACATCGGCGAATACGCCTACGGCTGGGAAGACGCCGGCCTGGAAAAAGTCCGCCACGACTCGTTCTTGTTCATGATCGAGGAGGCGAAGAAATAGTTGCAGACCGCCCTCACCCTTCCCTCTCCCGGTGGGCGAGGGGAAACTGGGGAGGCCCTCACCCTGCCCTCTCCCGGAGGGCGAGGGAAATTGTGGTCGCGCCTATCGCCGCTCAAGCATCCTCGGATTCGCGCCGGCCTGCGGCGACGGGGCCGAGGGCAGTTCAGTTTTCTTCGTCCAGCCGAAGGCGATCGAGGGCCTGGTCCAGTCGCCCCACCCTAGGTCAATAATCGGCTTGCGGGGATTGATCCTGGGTTCCTGCAACTGGTAGACGATGCGGTCCTTGCCGTTGGGCGAGTAAATCTGGATCGCATAGGGGAAGAAGCCCGCGTGTCGCCCACGATTTGCAGGATGACTTCCACCTTCTTGTAATTGGCGGCGTCCGCCTGGAACTTCGGGTAGGCCTCCAGCCAGACCTCGTTTTGCACGTTCGGCGGCGTGATGATCCGCATGAAATAACGCTGCTTGAGCTTCAATGCCTCGATGCCGAAGACGAACGGCAGCGGGCCGTCACCGATGCCCTTGCCCTGCATTTCCCGCGGCATGATGTACTCGGTGACCACACTGTTCGCGTAGTCCCAATGGAATACCGATTTGCCGTCGCAGAGCCATTGTTCCGACTGCTTGGGGTCCTTGGCCTTGACGTACATCCAGGCCTTGTCCGGAGCGGCGAACTTCAATTCGCCTTCGTCCGCCGGGGGCGGCTGATTGGCGTTGCCGAACACGGCGTCGTACTTCCAGCGAAAGAACTTCGATTCCAGGACGTGAATTTCCTTGTTCCGCTTCTCCCAGTCCGTGAGCAGATTCTCCAGCGCGATGATTTCCGGCCGTGAAAGCAGGAAGGGGACTTGCGGCGTGGCGGGCCGATCGGGCGGACCTTGGATCGGCGGACCCTGGGCTGCTTGGCCGGGCGAAATCGGACCTAAGCCGGCCGCACCGGGACCGGTCGGGTTTTGCGGATAGTATTGACGGTTGTCGGGCTGGGCTGGCGGCCCGTATTGCTGCGGCCCAGCCGGCGTGGCAGGACGGCCGTCGGCCGGCGGGTATTGCTGCGGTTGCGAGTTTGCCGGTTGCGGCGTCTGGTATTGATACTGGCCGCTCGCCGGGGCGGCTGACGCGGGATTGCTGCCGACTGCTGAGGGCTGATAGTTTGGCCCGTTGTTGGTCGGGTAATTCTGTGTGGCCTGCCAATGCTGCTGCTCCGGCTGTTGGGCCGCAGCGAGGCTGCCCATGAGCACCCAAACGGATAGGCACACAGACATTCCCAACCCGACGCGTGAGCGAGGTCCGAACGTGGTTCCCACGCTTACGCTTCGGGTTGTGATTGGATTTTGCGGTAAAATCCGGCCACGGATTCGATTCATGGGTTTTCTCCCGGCCAAATCGTTGCTAGCATTGCTGTTCCGGCGGAAAAGTCGGTACGCGCCACCGAGAATGGGTGGGGATTCTAGCAACGTGCTTCCCCTTCCCCTATGTCAATTCTCAAAAATAATCTGGCTTTGGAAATATACCACTCTTTCAATGAAAATCATCAAAATCCGCCCTTTGGCCATACCCGACGTTAAAATCGTCCGCTACGCCCGTTTTGGCGACGAGCGGGGCTACTTCACCGAGACCTACCGCAAGAGCGACTTTTTCGGCCACTCTGGCGCCGGCTGTTTCCAGGGCGTCGAGTTCAAGCAGTGCAACGAGAGCCGCTCGCGGGCGGGCGTGATCCGCGGCCTGCATTTCCAATGGAATCCGAGCCAGGGCAAGCTCGTGCGGACGGTCGCCGGGCATATGATCGACCTGGCGCTGGACATCCGCCTCGGCTCGCCCACGTTCGGCCGGATCATCGCCTACGACCTGCCGGCCTCGCCGGATGCCGCTTTTGGCGACTGGATTTGGCTCCCGCCCGGCTTCGCCCACGGGGCCTGCATGTTGGTAGACTCGACGATCGAGTACTTTTGTTCTTCCGAATGGTCGCCCGGCAACGAGACGGGCATTTCGCCCGCGGCGGCCGATTTAGACTGGTCGTTGTGCGATTCGGCGTTGAAGGCCGAGTACGATCGTGTCCTGAAAACGCCGCTGCTTTCGCCGAAGGACCGCGATGGGTTCACGTTGGCGGGATGGAAGGCCGATCCGCGGGCGGAGAATTTTGTGTTTGGGAAATGCTGAGTCTAAAACTCCGCACTTCCCGGCGTCCGTGGAAACGGGATCACGTCGCGGATGTTGGCCATGCCGGTGATGAAGAGCAAGACCCGCTCGACGCCCAGGCCGAAGCCGGCGTGCGGCACCGTGCCGTAGCGGCGCAGGTCGAGATACCACCAGTAGCTTGCGGGATTGAGGCCCTGCTCCTTCATCCGCATCTCGAGCACGTCCAGCCGCTCCTCGCGCTGGCTGCCGCCGATGATCTCGCCGACCTTGGGCACCAGCACGTCCATCGCCCGGACCGTGCGGCCGTCGTCGTTGAGCCGCATGTAGAAGGGCTTGATCGTGCGCGGATAGTCGTAAAGGATCACCGGCGACTTGAAATGCTCCTCGGTCAGGTAGCGCTCGTGCTCGGCCTGCAGGTCGTGGCCCCAGCCGACCGGGAACTCGAACTGCCGGCCCGATGCCTCGAGGATCTCGATCGCCTCGGTGTACGGCAGGCGGATGAAGCTGCTGCTCAGAACGTGCTGCAGCGTGTCGATGACCGTCTTGTCGATCCGATCGCGGAAGAACTCCATGTCTTCACGCGCAACGGTCGAGCACGTCGCGGAAGATCCGCTTCAGAAACCGCTCGGCCAGGTCCATGTTGTCGGTCAAGCTCGAAGAAGGCCACCTCGGGCTCGACCATCCAGAACTCGGCCAGGTGCCGCGGCGTGTTGGAGTTCTCCGCGCGGAAGGTGGGGCCGAACGTGTAGCACTTGCCCAGGCCGCAGGCGTAAGTCTCGGCCTCAAGCTGCCCGCTGACGGTCAGGTAGGCGGCGCGCTGGAAGAAATCCTGGGCGAAGTCCACCGTCCCCTCGCCCGCCGGGAGAGCGTTAGGGTGAGGGCCTTCCGTTTTGACTCGTGGCGGGTTGGCGATGTCCAGCGTGGTGACCTTGAACATCGCCCCGGCCCCTTCGCAGTCGCTGGCGGTGATGATCGGCGTGTGGACGTAAAGAAAGCCTTCCTCCTGGAAGAAATCGTGGATCGAGCGGCAGACGCAGTTCCGCACGCGGGCGATCGCGCCGAAGGTGTTCGTCCGCGGCCGCAGGTGGGCGATCGTGCGGAGGAACTCGAAGACTGGCCCCTTTCTTCTGGATGGGATACGTCTCGGCGTCGGCCCAGCCGTGGACGGTGACGCTGCGTGGCCTCGACCTCGGTGGCCTGGCCCTTGCCCGGCGAGGCCTTGACGAGCCCCTCGACGCTCACGCTGCATCCGACCGTGAGCCGCTTGATTTCCGACTCGTAGTTCGCGCAGCGCGGCCGGGGCGATGACCTGGATATTGCCGAACGATGAGCCGTCGTTGATTTCCAGGAAGCTGAATCCGCCTTTGGAATCGCGGCGGGTGCGGACCCAGCCTTGGAGGAGGACTTCGGCGCCGACCGATTCGGCGCGGCGGGCTTGAGCAACAGGCGTTTTCTTCATGGTGCAGGTGAGGGCATGCGGACTTGAACAAATTGACGAATGGACTTCGCCGCCGCGACGGCATCCTGTACTTCGGCAAGATCCGGCCAGAACTCGTCGTCGTAGCGGGTTTGGACCGCGAAGGGGTTAAGTTGAAGTGCAAACGGCTCCAACGTCTTAAACGCCGGATCAGTCGGCAGACAGCAATCGAGCAGCCGTTTCAGGTCATGGACCATTGGAAAGTTCAAGCTGTGGTCGATCAAGAATGCCTTAAGTGCTTTTTCGGCAGCTTGCTGGCAATGAAAACAAGCCGTGTCGAGAGCCTCATCGGCTGCGAGGCAAAGCTCCGCATTCTTCAAGTCACTGTCGGCCTTCCGCAACCAGCCTAAGGCAAGATCGTGTTCACTCTTCATATAGTACCTTGCCTTCTCGCAGCGCGGTAGTCACGAACGCGGCGCTGACGCCTTGCCAATCCTCAACTTCTGCGGGCGTATAGACGATGATTTCGGCATCTACATCCAGCGACAAATCGGAAATCGCGGCATAGAGCGGAATCGTGCGCCGATGACGCGGTAAGGACGAATCCTCGATCACGAGCAAATCGATATCGCTGTCTGGTCGGTTATCGCCGCGGGCGCGACTTCCGAATAGCACAATTCGCCGCGGATGTGCCACGCGCCGAAAGCGCTCGACAATTCTAGGGAAGATCGCCGGGTCGAGGCCCGCTGTGTTGGTATACATGATTGCCCCTTCTAAAGTTCGCTGCCTCGTCCTCTCTAAACTTCTTTCAGTTTGTTCTTTTCGATCGGTTGCCGCTGCCAATGGTGGGTGGTTTGAACGTGGTCCTCGCGTACCCATTTTGCCACACTTATGCGGAACCGAGAATAGTGAAATCGCTCGGCAAGCCGCACGACAAATCCCTCTCGCTGATCGGTATTCTTGGGAACGCACCGTTCCATCAGCGAGTCGTCCCACATTCCATCATATATCACCGGCACGTGCGCCACACCGACGAGATCGAACCATTCCAGGCTGGCATCCCAGTCGAGACTGACATTAGCGTCGTTCCAAATCGAAAACGCCTCAAAATAAGACTCCAGGCCGTCGTAGGCAATCGAGTGTTTCGCCCAAAGGTTCTCGCCGCACAGCCGCCAGCCGTTCGGAATGTTCCAGCCGATCTGCGACTGATAGTTCTTGATCCAATCTCTCGTCGGGTGGCTCGGAGAATCGACGGACCGGGCGTGAACGTAATCCGTGTAGAGCGTCGTGTTTTCGCCGTCCCGCTTCTCACTGATGATTACCCGCTTGCCAAGAAAGCAGGATGTGTCTGGAAGGACACGATCATCGTCGGTGCGGCCCGGTGAACTTGGCAAGTGATAGGTGCGGGGATACTTGAACCATTTCAGGAAGAACGGGAGAACGCCACCGGCAGTCAAGATCTTCTGCACCGACTCGTCATTGAACAGCTCGCCGCGAATACGCCGTCCATCCTTGAGAACCATATTGCCCCACTTGTCCCAACGTTCGTCAGGATAAAGATGGTCGGGCAAAACAACCGCGGCGATACCCGCCGCCGCGCGGATTTCCTCGCACGAGAGGACAGTCTGCTCCGCGCGGATGTGGTGTTCCTCGCAGAGCGTCGCGCCGTTATCAAGATAATAACCGCCATCGTCGAATAAGCGGCGTTCCATGATGTGATGGGCGTCCTTTCCTTCGGCGCCGCAGATTACGCACCGTACTTTGTCGCGGGCAATGACGCCCTCACGGAATTCGTTTCGCGTTAGCAGTTCCACTGGCGGTCTCTATTTCAGCAACTTGCTGAAACCTTCCTGTTCAAAGTGATGATCGGTCGTCAGTGCTTCGAACACCTCGTGCTCGCGCATCACAACAAAGCTCACCGCATCGCATAGCGAGTATTCCTTGTCCAGGCGCCGATTCAGCAGGTCCATTGCTGCCGCGTGCAATTGTTCGCTTACCCAAACGATTTCGACTGAATCGTCGGACTGAAGGCGTTCCACGAAACGCAGCCCATCCGTTCGGTTTGCACACCGAGCATTGACGAGAGCTACAAACTCAACCAACACGTAATTCGAAATTACGCGCCGGCTGGCGTGATCAAACAGCTCTCGCGCGAGGGCATGGTTGCCCTCTCTCGCGTCGAACAAACAAAAGAACCCCGAAGTATCCAGAAACACGTGCGCGGCTATAAGCCGCTCCCGTACTCCCTCGCCAAATCCTGGTCGATTCGCTCGTTGTCCGCAGAATGCGGGTCACCGCTGTCGTAGGCACCAAACATTGCGACAAAATCTCGATGTCGCCGCTCGGCTTCCTCGGGCGAAACAGCCGGCCGTGGCGGATACTGCTTAAGTTTGTATTCCGCGATTACAAGGTCCAGTGGCCGACCTTCGCGCTTGGCTTTCGCTTCCAGCACGTTGAACAGTTCTTCGGGAAGCTCGTAAGTGACCGTGAAGGTTCGATTACGGATCATAGCTTGGTCCCTCCAAGTCCAATTGTATCCTTCACCCGTCGTGTTCCGCCAGCCAGCGTTCCGCGTCCAGCGCGGCCATGCAGCCGGTCCCGGCAGCGGTGACCGCTTGGCGATAATAATCGTCGGCCACGTCGCCCGCCGCGAACACGCCCGGCACGCTCGTGTTCGTGCGGCCAGGCGTATTCCAGCGGATGTACTTCTTGTCGGTCAATTCCAGCGCGCCGTTGAGAAAGGCCGTGTTCGGCGTGTGGCCGATGCCGAGAAAGAAGCCGGCGATGGGCATTTCGAGATCGCCTTCGCCGATGGTGCTCTTCAACCTCATGCCGGTCACGCCGTCGTGGTCGCTGCCCAGCACCTCGTCGACGGCGCGGTTCCAGAGGGGTTCGATCTTGGCGTTGGAAAGAGCCCGTTCGGCCATGATCTTCGACGCCCGTAGCTTATCGCGGCGATGGACCAGGTGGACCTTGCTGGCGAACTTGGTCAAGTAGGTGGCCTCCTCCACGGCCGAGTCGCCCCCGCCGATCACGGCGATCGGCTTGTTGCGGAATCGTGGCAGGGCGCCGTCGCAGACCGCGCAGCCACTAACACCGCGGTTCTTGTACTTCTCCTCCGACGGCAGGCCGAGATAATTCGCCCGCGCGCCAGTGGCGACGATCACCGCCTTGGCCTCATAGCTCTTGTTGTCGGAAGCAAACATCTTAAACGGCCGGCCGCTGAAATCGACGCGCTGGACGTCTTCGGCGATGAACCGCGTGCCGAAGTTGACCGCCTGCTGCCGCATCAGGTAGAGCAGCTCGGGCCCTTGGATGCCGTGTCCCTTGTGCTGCCGCATGTACTGGCGAGTCTCATGCGGAATCGCCGAATCGAGGTACGCCAGCACATCGCCGGCTGGAAAGCCGGGGTAGTTCTCCACTTCGGTCGTCAAGGCAAGCTGCCCCAGCGGCAAGGTGCCCGCCATCTTGTTTTCGGCCGTCTCGGCGCCCTCGAATACAAACGGCTGCAATTCCGCGCGGGCGGCGTAGATGGCGGCGGTCCAGGCGGCAGGGCCGCTGCCGATGATGATCAACTTTTCGGTCATGGTTCTCGCTCATTGTGATGGGAAGTACCTATTATAGCGCAATACGCGCACGCGCCAACGGGCAACAGCGGCAGGCGCGCTCGTAGTACCGGCTTTAGCCGGCTTCCGAACAATATGCAGAAGCGATTCCGCCTAAAGGCGGTACTACGAGCGCCAACCGCTCCTTGCTACAATACAACGCCACAATGCAAGACAGTTCACTCCCAGATCAGACGCCCGAACAATCGGCCGCGCACGCGCCGGCCGGCATGACGCCGGAGCAACTGGCCGAAGCCCGGCAGTATGGCCGCTACTCGCTGGCCTGCACACTGGCCGACAAGCTGCTAGACGTGGCTTACCTGACGGTGGCGACGTTCGTTCTCGCCCGGCCGTTGGACGCGTGGCTGCAGACAAGGTTGGCCGCCGCTGGCCCACTGGGCCTCGCTGCGGCTCGTCGCGCTTTATTTGCTCATCATGGCGTTGCACATGGGCGTGTCGCTGCCGCTGGTATATTACTCGGGGCACGTCCTGGAGCATCGCTTCCATCTCAGCAATCTCACGCTCGGCGGTTGGATCGCACGCTATCTGAAGCGGAACGCACTGGCGCTTGCCTTCGGCATGGTTTTGATCTTGGGACTCTATTGGTTGATTTGGACGACGGGGCCGTGGTGGTGGCTGACGGCGGCCGGAACCTTCTTTTGCGTCACGATCATCCTAGGAAAGATCTTTCCTTTGCTCATTATGCCGCTGTTCTACAAGATCGAGCGGCTCGAACTCGCCCGAACTGGCCGAGCGGATGAACGAACTGGCCGCCGGAACCGGCCTGGGCATCGAAGGCGTCTACCGCATCGTGCTGAGCCAGGAGACCGTTAAGGCTAACGCCATGCTCGCCGGCGTCGGGCGCTCGCGCCGCGTGCTGCTGGGCGATACGCTCCTGAGCCATTTCTCGCCCGACGAAATCGCCGTCGTCTTCGCCCACGAAATCGGCCATCATGTCTTTCGCCACGTGCGGAAGATGCTCGGAATTGGTTTGATCCTCAGCATCGCCGGATTCGCGATTTGCAATGCGGTGTTGAAGGGACTCGTCGCACAGGGAGGCGAGCCGCTGGACTATTCTCATTTGCCGGTGTGGACCTTGCCTGGCATCCTGCTGATCCTGACGCTCTTCGGCATGTTGCTGGAGCCATTGATGAACGCCATCAGTCGGCGACACGAACGGCAGTGCGACCGCTACGCCCTGGAGCGGACGCGGCAGCCGGCGGCCTATATTTCCGCGTTCAACAAATTGGCGCAGCAAAATAAGGATGATCCCGATCCGCATTGGCTCGAAGTGTTTTGGCTGCACGACCACCCGCCGATTACCGAGCGCTTGGCGATGGCAGGAGAGATGAAGTGAAACTCGATCGGCGGACCTTCGTCGCCGGCGCCGTCGGCCTTGCGGCGGGCGGCTTGGCGGGAGCGGCGGCAACATCGGCGTGGCTCCGTTCGCACGATCACAAACCAGACCTCCAGTCAGGAAACGAGACACCTCCTGCGCTATTGCTTCCCGGCAAAGGCGATCTGCCGGTCTGCGACCTGGACTTGGAGCGATTGCAGCGGACGACGCTGCACTACTATCTGCACGAGACCAATCCCGATACCGGCCTGGTCCGTGACAAGACCGATCCGGCGGCGCCGTGCAGCATCGCCGCGGTAGGATTGGCCTTGGCGAGTCTGCCCGTCGCTGTCGAACACGGCATCCTCTATCGGCCCTATGCCGCCAAGTTTGCCCTGCGGCGGCTCCGCTTCCTGCAAAACCTCCCGCAAGGGCCGGAACCGGACGCCTCGGGCTACAAGGGTTTTTTCTACCACTTTCTCGACATGGACACCGGCCGCCGCGTATGGAAGTGCGAGCTATCGACGCTCGATTCGGCGATCCTCTTCGCCGGCATGTTGACCGCTGCCACCTACTTCGACCATGACACGGCGGACGAAGCGGAGGTCCGCCGTCTTGCCGACGCGATGTATCGCCGGGCGGACTGGAATTGGGCCCGCAACGGCGGAGCGACGGTCGCTAACGGCTGGTTCGCGGAAACTGGCTTCATCCCGTATCGCTATGAAGGTTACGACGAAGGGCTGCTGCTTTACTTGCTTGGCCTCGGCTCACCGACCTTCCCGCTCCCGGCGGAGAGTTATCCGGCGTTTTGCTCGACCTATCAGTGGAAGAAGATCTACGACCGCGAGTTGCTCTATTCCGGGCCGCTATTCACGCACCAACTTTCGCACCTCTGGATCGACTTCCGCGACATCCGCGATGCCTACATGCGAGAGCGAAACAGCGACTACTTCCAGAACAGCCGCCAGGCAACGTACGTGCAGCAAGAGTATGCCGTAAAAAATCCGCGGCAATTCGCCGGCTACGACGAACACTGCTGGGGTTTTTCGGCCGGCGACGGCCCCGGTTGGACGAAGCGGACCGTGGACGCGGTCGAGCGGGAGTATTACGGCTATTATGCTCGCGGCGCACCTTACGGACCCGATGACGGAACCATCGCCCCCTGGACGGTCGTTGCTTCGCTGCCTTTTGCACCGGAAATCGTCATCCCGACCGTTTGCCATCTCTCCGGCTTGAACTTGGGCGGGCAGGACCGGCAATACGGCTTCAAGCCGTCTTTCAACCAATCCTTCCCGGTCGAGACAAGCCCGACCGGCTGGTGGGTAACGCCCTACTACTTCGGCATCGACCAGGGGCCGGTGGCGTTGATGATTGAGAACCATCGCAGCGGCCTGATCTGGAACCTCATGCGACGATGCCCGTATGTCGTTGCCGGGCTGCGGAAGGCCGGGTTTACGGGCGGGTGGTTGTAAATTACGGAGATATCAATACAACTTAGGCACCGGCCCATCCACGCGAGCAAAAAGTTTTGCCAATGGCAACTCAAAACCCGGCAGCACATCTCCACCGGTTAGCGAGCCATCGGTGTCAATGTCGGTCCAAGCCGTGGGCGCAGTAAATGCTTTTGCAGTCCGAGTTTCCGGATCGATATGCCAGGCAAGCTGAGTGCCCGCTTTGAAATACTCTTTCAGTTTGCGGTCCATTTCATCTTCGGTATTGCCCTCGGAAAGTACCTCCACGGCAAGGTCCGGAGCGACGGCGTAAATCGCCGGTCGTCGTCCCTCGCGCGGCGGCAATCGCTCCCAACGAATAAACGAGACATCGGGAGCGCGCGTTTGGCGCGGAAGAATTCTTAGCAGCCCTCCTTCACCTGCCAACGTGCCGATATTGTTCGTATCAAGATAGCGGTTGATAAAATAGGAGAGTGCCATCGCCACCATCGACTCGTATATTGCCATCGGTTTCTTCACCAAGGTTCCGTCGATCAGTTCGCAAATGAAGCCGGTCCGCGCTCGCGCTTCCAACAAATCTTCCTCCGTCGCACTGCCGGGCGGGGGGTAAATGAGAACTCGATCATCCGGAAATCCGGGAAGATATTCGTGAACGTCGGCAATCGTCCAATGGCAAAATGACGCGTCCGGCCAAGCTGTACTCATAAAGGCCTCCAATAAAGCGTGAAAACGCCCACGTGATTATCTTTCAGGCATTATAGCGACGTCAAGCCTTATCGCCGCGCCATAATGGTCACTTCGCCACTTATCTTTCTTCGCTGCCAGACCTTGCTATTCGCCGGGCAGCATAGCAGAATAGTAGCTTGACTTGGCCGGAAGCGGACCGCCCTAGCGGCTTCGCCCGGAGACTCTGGAGCCGACCCTGCGAGGTCGATCAAATATGAAGGTCGTGCCTTTGGGCGACAAAGTAGTCATCAAACGGCTCGAAGCGGACGGAATGTCTGCCGGCGGAATCGTCCTGCCGGACACCGCCAAAGAGAAACCGCAGCAGGGACGCGTATTATCAGTGGGCGACGGGCGACTGCTCTCCTCGGGCGGCCGCCTGCCGCACGAGGTCAGCGAAGGCGACCGCGTTCTCTTTCCCCGCTGGGCGGGCGCCGAAGTCAAGATCAACGGCCAGGAACTGCTCATTCTCAGCGAAGATGAGATTCTGGCGATATCGAAGTGAGCGGCCGTCCTTCGACTCAAACAGTCCAATCCTCAACTCTGAGTTGCGGGACTCTCTGAAAATCGACAAGGTTGCGAGTCAGGACAGTCATGGAAAGTCGGAATTCTCGCGATCGGCCCGACGAATCTCTTGGCCGAGCCGTAATATCTCGTCGAAATCGGGATCGTCCTTGAACGAACCGGTAATCTTGTCGATCCAGCCTTGCCCTGGCAACAGTCGTTCGACCTTATACTTCAATTGCGCTACGTCATTCTCCACGTGAGCCACGCGCTCTTCAAGAGTTGGTTGCAACATCGGTTCCGCGCCTCCTTTGGACTAAGCTACGATTATCACTTATTCCAATTCTAACACGAAACGATCGAGAATGTTGCACTGCGGCGCACCTTGCCGGCTGAAAACGTGCCGCTGGACCGTCGCGGCAAGTTCAAGGCGAGTTTCCTTGTGAACGTGGTCGTGTTCGATCCCGCGAAGGTCCAGACGCCACGCCACGTACGAGAAACTTCACCAGTATGCCAGCGGATTGGTCCACGTCTTCGTCACTCTTCCGTGACGGCTTTCACGGCGGCCATTGCAAAATGACGTCGCTCACACGACCGCCACTGGCGACGTTTACCTTCCGCGCACGCACCCACGGGTTGGTCATGACGTTCGTAAAGAGGAACTGCATGAATTCCCCGCGCGGGATTTCGTCGTCTTGGTAAGCATCGTGCCCGGCCTTTAATCCATAGGTGCCGGGCGGCAGGTCGGGAAAGTCAAAAGTGCCATCGAGTGCGACGCGCGTCTCGGCGCGGACCGCGGTTTTGCTGAAGGCGATAACCCAGAAATATCCTTTCCATTCGGCAGGCACGTTTTCCACGCGGCCCGAAATCCGGCCGCCGCCGATGCAAGAGATATCGAGCGTTTGCTTTTGATCCAGAGCGACCTTGATCGGACCAATCTGCGTGAGCGGATGGTTCGGCTCCTCCACGACCACATACCAGTTGTCCGCCTGATACGGAACGTCGAGCGAATACTTGCCGTCGCGGATTGCGGCGCTGGCGTAGACAATCGGCTCGCCGACGACCGTCCGGCCGCGGAGGATCGGCGCATTCACGGCGTTCCAGGCGTGCGGCAGCAGCCATAGCGCCGCCCAGCCAACGCGGACGGGCTTTCCGCCGCGAATGGCGACGCCCGATAGCGTCTGAACGTGGAGACTGGGCGGCGCACCATTCCGATTTTTCCGCATTTTGACTTCGATGCCGTTGATTGGCTTGAGCTCGGTCACTTTCGGCGTGAACGCCTCGGCATCGTGGTAGCCGTCGGCCGAAAGCGTGATGTGAAACTCGCCAGGCGTGCCGTACGCGATGCGGAAGCGGCCCGGCTCGGGCTGTTCGAAACGCGGTATCCGACAGCCCGAGAGCACGACCTGGCCCTTGTCGTCGCGTTCGAAGAAGCAAAGCACCGCGCGATTCACTCGGACCGGCTGGCCCGTCTCGGCATCGACCGCTCGACCGGAGATCCATGCCTGGGGCGTGGCGACTACTGACAGCTCTTTGAACGGGCCGCGGTACTTGAGTTCCTCCCCGGTTAATTCGGCACAATAGACACCACTGTTGCCGAATTTCAGCGCGCCAAGCTGTATGTACATAACCTTCCTTATGCATGCCGAAGTTGAATTCGCGCTCCGGCCCGAAGTTGTGGAGTGCGAATCGGCCCTTGGCATCGGTCCGCGCCGTGTGCCAATATCCAACGTTTCCAGTGAGAATATCCGCGCCGACGACCGGCCTCCCCTGCGGGTCTTTCACGACCCCTTCAATAATTGTTTCGCGTTCCAGGCGGATCGGCTGCAGCGACTCCTCTCCGCCGGGGAGCACCGAAAGGCGATCGACCCTGGCCAACCGCCGGCCCGGCGCCACGACCGTGGCCTCAATGCCTCCCACCGAAACCGGCCACGTGCGGAAGCGGCCGTCGGAGTCGGTCTTCACTGGCCACGGCGGACCACCTTGTATGCCACGGGGACAATAGCAGTCAACCGCGAGATTCGGATATGGCCGTCCGTCGACGTCCAGCACCTGCCCGGTGAAAATACGGCCGCGATCCAGTTGAATCTTGCCGAGATCGCACTCGACGCCCGGAAAGACGGAATAGGTTTTCGCATCGATCGACTCGGGCGCGAATCCATCGGCGAAGATTTCGATGGGGAAACGATGCCGGTAGACGGGCGCCAGCGGGCCGAGGCGGAAGCGTCCTCGCGCGTCGCTATGAGTCTCGGCAAGCGTTCTTGGCCCAGCCAGCAAGCCCTTGATTCCCGGCGCTTCGTCGGGCCAGGTAAGCATTCGCACCCTCGCTCCGTCCACCGGCATCTGATTGGGACCGACGACCGTGCCCGACAGCCAACCTGCGGGCGGCGGTTCGCCACCTGCTACCGGATAAGCGGGCAGCGCGGCGAGGGCCAAAGACGTAAGAATGCAAACTACGCGGCTGAAGTTCATGCGCGTGCTCCTGGACGGTCGCGGCACAAGCCGTCAAGTGTACTCCCGCCGTTGCATTCGAGCAAGCTGACACGATCCGTATCCGCCACGCCAATCTCGGCTATCCGAGGAGCCAATCATATTCGGCGTGGGTCCTAATCCAGAACCATTGGACTCCGTCCGCCACGGGAACGCCAAGCGCACCGTAATGCAAACCAACTCGGACTGAACGATACTGACCGCCGTGAACCGGCCGGAAACGAAGCGAAGGATGGGACGGGTTTTGCCGCAGCAGCGCTGATTATTTCGGCCCCTCGTATTACAGCCTTCAATCCGCGTTTTTCGGCGGCATTTCCCAACCCATTGCCGCATAAGGACTTACGTCGCCAGTCTGGTAAACCTTCGTCCAAGGCGTGGTGGGGGTGATTTGCGCGGAGCGTAGCGCAGTTCAGGTGAGTAGTTCGTAAGCGAGGCGACACATGCCTTTTCAAGAGGTGTCGCGCGTGGCAAGGGCCAGCGAGTTGCGACGTTGCTCAGTCATCGTCCAGGGAAGAAACTGAGCGATTTCCTCGGGAGCCGTTCCGCCCGCCGCGGCACAGCTTTCAAGATACCACGTCAGCCACGAGCGCGGGTTCAGTCCGCAACGGCCGATGGTGGCGAATAGCGAAAAGAGCATCGCTGCCAAGCGACCGGACCATAAGGCGCCCGAGCCATAGTAGTTCTTCCGTCCTACCGCGGGACCGCGATTGGCGCGCTCCGAGGCGTTGTTGTCCAGCGGAATGCGCAGGTCATCCACGAACCGCGTCAGCCCGGACCAATGCTCTTGAAGACTGACCAGGGCCCTGCGGCAAGGTTCGTGGAGTCGCGGATCGGCCAGTTCCGCGGCGGCTTGCCGTTGCATCCGGGCAAGCGATTGACGCATCGCCGCGTCGGCGGCGCGAAACTTCGTGCTTTCGGGCTTGCATGCCAAGCGCCGCCGTTGGTGATGATACACCGCGCGGATGCGCTCCAGCCAAGCCAAGGCCCACGGTTTCAATTCGTCCCAGCCCTTGCCGACTTCGACGAAATCCCGTCGCACGTGAGCCCAGCAGAACGCCAGGGTCACGTTGCCGCGTTTGACCTGCGCCATGGCCTTGTATCCGGAGTAGCGATCGACCATCAACGTCAGGCAGGCATCGGCGGCGAAATGGCCTTCGGGCACGTCGTGACTGCGCGAGGGATCGAGTCGGAACACCACGCTGTCTTCGCTGAGGAAGACCCACAGCCACCAGCGATGGCCGATCTTGCCTTCCTGTTCGATGAAAACCAGCCAGCGGGTCTCGTCGGCCTGCGCGAAACCGGCTTGGGCGTATGCGCCAACAACTCGTCGTAGAGCGGCTGAAACAGCCTTTCGAGGTGTTGCAGTCCGCCGCTGACCGTGCCGGCCGCAAGGTCCAGTCCGCGCAGCCGCCAGGCGGCAAGCTGCCGTTCGATCGGCTCATGGCTGAAGTATTTGCCCAGCAACAGTTCGGCCCAAACCGACACGCCCAGCAGTCCCTTGGGTATCAGCTTCGCGGGAGGCGGCGCGACGAGCGTCCGCGGGCCGCGGCAGTTGCACGTGCGTCGATAACGCCGCCGGCGGGTCCGTCGTCGATAAGCGCGGACATCGATTTCGAGTTGTTCCGAATCTTCGCTGCCGTTGGGCGTACATGGCCGACCGCAACGAGGACAGCAAGTGTCCTCGGCGGGCAGTTCGATCAACTCCTCCACAACCGGCAGATGGCTGTAATCGCGGCGCGGAGGACCGGGGTTGCCTTTCCGCTGCCCGCGCGGCTTGGGCGAGAGGGATTCGCTGTCGGCTTCTTCGCCCGGCAGATGGTTGGAGCGATCGCGGGAGGCGGAGTGCTCGCTTTTTTGGCCGTAGAGGCGGGCTTGGAGTTGGCGGATTTCACCCTGCAGTTGTTCGTTTTCGGCTTCCAGCTTGGCGATCCGTCCCACCGCATCCGCATGGCGCGACTTCCAATAGCCGGCCTCTTGCCGCAGGATCAGATTCTCCCGCCGCACCTCCGCCAATTCCTTACGCAGCGAGGCGACCTCCCGTTTCAGCTCCTGGACAAACTCCAGCAACTGGGAGGTATTGCTGCCCCGCCGATCCATGACAATCTGCCCGCTCATAGCGAAACAGCTTGTACTACGGCATGGCGATCCTCGCCAGATCAGAATTCAGCAGAAACACGGGTTGGACGAAGGTTTACCCAGTCTGATTCTATCCTGCCTCCACGGCGGGGAGTCGCGCGAACTTTCCGCGTCGCCGTAAAGCGAAACGCCATAAGACTTTAGAGACGTTTTGTACCATCCATTGCTTACAAGTGTTGACATGAAATAAGAATCATGTTAGGATGAGCCATGCAAGCGGACCGTCATCAGCCGGCGTGCCGTGGGTCGCGAAAAGCCGCGGCAGAGGAAGGATGAAGAATGAGCGACAGTGTAAAGGGTCAAGATTGGACGAGCGCACGCCTTCGTGCCATGCGTGGTGTGCCCAACGATTGTGCGACCCGTTTCGCGCACCACCGCCACTTCCGGGTGGATGGATCGGTGGCCACGTTTCTATGCCGCAAGTCGTTACCCGCCAAGACCTTGCGCCCTGCACCGTTTTGCGCACCAACTACAAGAAAACGCGAGGGCGGTGCGCAAAACGCCGAAGCGCGGCCTTTTAATGTGCGACTGTCCGCCGGATGGGTCGTTTGCGGCGGAGTCGCCCGCGCCGAGCAAATGCCGGCCGCACTATGCGGAATGCTGGCTGCCGAAGTACGCATCCACGGCCGCGGGCGAAAGGGCCGAGTTCGAGTAGTTGGCGGTATTCGAGCCCCCAGCCGCCGCGGCCGATCCGTTCGACCAAGCGGCGCTCGCGGGGGAGTGCAAGTTGCCGCCGGCGATGGGCGTAGAGCCCGACGGATCGGCCACGACGAAACCGTCAGTAGTCGATTCCAACTGCGACCAGCTCAACTGCTGCGGCTGGTCCATGCCCCACGGGTTGTAGAGCGTGAAGAGCCCCGTGGACGCGGTGTAGCCGATCACACCGTAGGCGTGCGACCCGTAGAGCCCGCCCGGCAGGCTGTCGTCGGAGGCGCTTGAGCCGATGGTGCCGATGGTGACGGCCTCGTGGGCGGCCAGGGCGTTGATCATCGCCTGCTGCGTCGAAGCGGTCAGGTTGTAGTCCGACGCGCTGTGACCCAACACCTGTTGGCAAACGTCGCCCATCCAGCCGCCTTCGATCGAGCTGTAGTTGTTCGTGCCGTCGCGGCCTTCCTTGCCTGTCTGGTTCCACTGGGCGTATGCCTTTTCGGCCAGCGGAATCCACAGTCGAGAGCGACGAGCTGGCGGCGCTCTTCGTAGAAATCGGAATAGGCCAGCGTGCTGCTTCCGGCGAAGACCACCAGTTTGCTGTTGACGGTCACGTAGTCCGCAACGTTCGTGCTCGTGTAGAAGCGGACGGTGTAGGTGCCGTCGCCGTTGCTGACGAACATGTTTTCGATCGCCTGCGTGTTGCTGTCGGCGATCATGCCCAGCGAGGAAATGAAGTAGCAGTCGCCCAGCTCGCCTTGATATTCGTCGTTGTGCGAAGGCGTGACGGGGAAGAGCGAGCCGCTGGCGGTGGCGTAGGCCAGCGAGGTGCTGGGGAGCGTGGGCAGATCGGCGCCGAGGAACCACTTGCCGACGAGTTTCGTAAGTTGCGCGGAAGAACTGCCCGCCGCCAGGTTGCCGAGCGAGGCGCCCAAGTAGGTGGCGTTGGCCGCGTTGCCGCTCACCACGTCACTGGTAAGGACCTTGACGTAGTCGGGCATGGCGTAGTAGGTGGAGTTGGCGACGATGGTCTTCAGGTCGGCGAAGTCGGCCGCGCTGACGGTGCTGCCGCCTTCCACGCTGGTGAAGATTTGCAGCATGTCGCTGCGACTCAAAGAGCCGTCGGCGTCGAGGCTGGCGACGAGCTTGCCGAGAGTGGAGTCTTGGAAGCTCGGTCCCGGGCCGGGCGAGGGCGTAGGTGACGGCGAGGGGGACGGACTCGGCGAGGGCGCGGAAACCGTCACCGTCGCCTTGCCGCTGACCGTGCCGCTCTTCGCGGTGATCGTGTCAGTGGCCGCGGCGTTTTGAGCGGTAAAATTGCCGCTGGAAGTGATCGAACCGCCGCTGGCAGTCCAGGTAAAGCCGGGCTGCGAGGCCATCGCCTTCTGGAACTGGTCGTAACCTTGGGCTACGAACTGCTGCGTGCCGGCGGCCTTGAGGCTGGCAGTGCCCGGCGTGACGGTGATGCTCGTGAGCGTCTGAGCCACCGTGACCGTGATGGTCTCGGTGACCGTGTCGCCCGCCTGGTCTTTTTCCGTGACGGAGAACCCGTATTTTCCGGCGGAAGAGAAAGTCGCGGTGGTTGTAGAGCCGCTCGTGCTGAACTTGGGCGCACTGGCGCCGGAAGGCACGGTCGATGTCAACCATGTCAGCGTGGTTGCGGTCGTGATAAGATTGTGGAACTGGTCATAGAATTGGCTGACGGTGAATTGTGCGGAGGTGCCCGTGACTGTCAACGAGCCGCCGACGACAGTGACGGTAAACGAGCTGGCCGCGGCGCCAACGTTCATGGAGACCAACGACGAGACCTTGGCGCCGCTGGCCGCATTGGCCGACACGCTTTCGGTATAGTTTCCGGCCCGGCTAAAATTGAGCGTGACGTTGCCGCCGCTCTTGCCGGTCATCGTCGGCGCCGCGCCACCGGAGGCGTTCGTCGTGGCCCAGGTGAAGCTCGGCAGTGTCGTCAGAGCGTTGCCGAACTGATCGTAGCCGATGGCGGAAAGAGCCTCGCTCGATCCGGTTACCTTTAGCGTGCTGGAGCCGATCGCGGTCTTCGCGCCGTTCGGAAAGACTCCGATGGTTGTGAGCGTCGGCGCGACGGTGATTTGCAAGCTGCTCGCGGTGGAAAGGCCGCCGGCGTCGAGGATTGTCACCAGCACGCCGTACGTGCCGGCCTTGTTAAAGGTGATCGTGTCGCTCTTGGCCGCGTTCGTGCCGTTGACGCTGAAATTGGCCGAGCCGCCGGAGGGCGCGCTGGTGACTTTCCAGGTGTAAACGAGGTTCGCTGCGCCGCCGTCGTCGTTGCCCAGGACCGTCACGGCGGCCGACTTGCCAGTCACGTTGCCCGCGGTGACGAGGCTCGCCGCCTTGGCGACGGTTGGCGCCGTGTTGGCCGTTGCTTTGGCATAAGCGCCGGGCAGGCCGTGGCCGAGTATCTCAGCGTACAGGTTGCCCAGCACGCTCGCGGACGACAAGACGGTGCGAGGTTCCAAGTGCTCGCTGCGGAGCAAGCGGGGCTGACGGGACGAACGCTTTTTGGCATGCGCGCGGCGCGAGGGTTGTGCGAAGATGGTGCGGCTCCTGACCCGGAGTGAAATGTGAGATTCGATACGCGAAAAGACGAGCGGAAACGAGCCACGGCGCGCGGTGATGAGTGTGCCCCCGGATCGGCGCGGAGTCGGCTGACGGCAGGGCGTTACACGCCTCGGCAACTGAAATCTAGGTCAGAAAACGACTGATGGCAAATCGCGGGGCGAAAATGGCCGAAAACGGCTCATTTCGTCCCGGGACTTGGCTGAAGCCCCGTATCCATCGGCTCGGGAATCATTAACGGCCCCTTGTCGCTCGGAATTGCCGGCGTGGCCCCCGTGCCCTTCGGCGAAGTCGGTAACTCTGCCTTGCGTGGCGGGGAGTTTTTCCTTGCCGGTCGAACCAGCGGCGGCGGTTTCACACTTGGCTGCGGCGGGGCCATTCGTGCGGGCGGAACGACCAGCGGTTCGTCCTTCACCAACCGCCGCAGAATCGCGAACAACACATCGTAGCGCGTCCGCTCTTCGGGCGTCGGGTCTTTGGCCCAGTCGCCGCCGAAATTTTTGTCGTTGAATAAAGTGCCGAAGCTCACAACCATGACCAGGCCCTTGCCGTACTCTGCCGTCGCGCATACCGTTCGCTGATCGCTTAGTTCGGCAAATTTCTTTCCGCCGACCACCTCCCAGGCGTGATCGACGTGGATCATCGGCCAAGAGTCCTTGAGAACCAGATCGCCCGACCAAGACTCGGTATAGTCCAGCGACAGCCCGAAGGGACGCAAGATCTGGTTCGACGTTAACGGGACATCGCCCATGCCGGCGTCGACTACCAGGAGCCGCCCGCCGTCGTTTACGTAATCAACGAGCCGCCGTTGAAAGGCCGCGCTAATCGGAACATTGGGATAGAGCATCAAGATCGCATCGCCCTGGAAGACGGCGTCGCCCTCGGCACGCACGGTCATGCAGTCGAGGCGCAGGAATCCATTGCTCCAAAAGGCCGAAGCCGCCGCCCGTCGGGTCGTCGTTCGTGAAGGTGCTGGCGAGCGGCACGCGCGAGGTCGTGCGATCGATGACCACCAGCGGCATGCGGCGTTCGTCCGACGGTATCGGAAGAGGCATCTCCCGCGCGAGCAAGGCAGCAGTGGCCGTCGTTCCGAGCGTCCAACCGCAGGCCGCGCCGGCGAGCAGCACGAGCCACGAGGCGCCGCCCGCGCGGACCAACCACAGGCCGTTGCCGATTGCGGCAATGCCCAGCAGCGTCCACAACCACCAGACGCCCGTGCCACCTTGATGATTGAGCCACTCTATCATATTTAGCAGGACCGGGAACTTGCCGGGCTGGCCGATACAGAAGTTCGAGAAGATCGTCGAATCGCCCCAGGCGATCACGCGGCCGCCGTTGCCGGCGTGCGCCGCCCAGGCCTGAATGAACGTGCCGAACCGCGAGCCGGGCGTGTGCTGCGGCTCGGGCATGAAATTGGCATAGTTGTAGTCGGCGTTCATGCTCCACAGACCGGCCGGCGCTACCACGGGCCGCCCCCAACTGTAGCCCGGATCGATCGAGCACGAAACCAGAAAGTCGAACGCCGGCACGTGCTGGATCGCCGGATGCGGCGCGACCGGTGCGAGGTAGTGCTCGTCGTAGGGCGAGGGCTGCGTGCTGTAGATCACGTCGTCGCGGAAGGTGAATCCAAACGAGCGGCTGATGTCGTTCATGTGCGGCCGAGGTGAGGTCCAGGTTCGTATGGTCGCCGATGAGCAGCAGCCCGCCGCCGTTGTTGACAAAGTTTACGACCGCCCGCACCTCTTCCGGCGAATAGCGGAACTTGGGCATTTTGATCACCAGCACGTCGCAGCCGGCGAGCGTCTGCTCGTCGATGGCGTCGCCCTCATGCAGCCGCGACATCTTATAGTACTGACTCAGGTACTTGTAGGCCACGGAATACGTGTAGCTAATGCTGTTCTCTTCGTTGCCGCCGCCGAAATGCTCTGTGTCATACGGCCGGTCGGAAGGCGACCAGGGCGAATGCCGCTCGACGAACATAACGCGGCCATTCTCCTTTCGCTTGCCGGCCGGCTCCCAATGCAGGCCGGCGGCCACCAGTATCGCGCCAAATAGGCAGCACGCCGCGGCAGACAAATAAGTGGCCGGAACAGAGCGGGCAGCGACCAGCCCGGTTGCCGGCTCGTGAGGTTCCAGCGGGGCGGATAGCGGAATGCAGATCCACCGCCAGGCAAGTAGAATCGGCACTGCCAGAGCCGCCAATGACACCCACGATGAAAGGAACTGGTTTGCCACGTGAAGCGGCTCGGCTGGGTCGGTCAAGGCGGTGCGGTGCAGATAGAGAGCCACCATCACGACCGCGCGGATCGGCAGCCAGGCGAATACGATCAGTGCGAAGCGGCCGAGGTTTGCCGCCCATTCCTTCCACCGTCGCTGTCCGGCATCGATAGCGATCCACGCCAAGCCGCCGACCAGGAACATCATCGTAGCCGGATCGAACACCATGTCCCAAGTAATTGCCAGGCGGATCGGCTGCCGCATCGATTGCATGACCAACAGCGGCCCGTCACCTGCCGAGTCAATTCCAGCCAGCCAACAGAGCCCGGACAAGAGCTTCACGAGGAAGGCCGGCATGTCGTGGCAGCGGGCGGTCAATGCCGCATAGATCGTCAATGCGATCGCTTGGAGCAGAAAGATCACGCCGCCGACAATCCATCCCGCCGCAACCGGACGGAGCATTCGCTGCGCGTAAGGCACATGCTGCAAGAGCAGCCCTGCGACGATGACCAGCGGCGCAACGCGATACGGCCAGGGGGTCCACCAGACGACCGGGAGTAGAAACAGTAACGTCGCAACAGAAAGCTCGGCATATGAATTCCACGCCGCTCGAAACGGATTGACGCGTTCGCCCGCCGCGAGCATCCACGTGCCAAGGACCAACATCGCGGCCTGGGTCCAATGACTTGGCAGTTCGTAGTAGTCCAAACCGAAAAGCCACGAGACGGCCAGCAGGGCAATTCCAATCCAAGGTCGGAGCGAATGCATGATGACTTTACCAATCGTCAGACAGAGCGTTGCGAGCAAGTATAGCGATTGGCGCGCAAAGCGGAAAGGAGCCATGCGTTTGGCGGGTTTCGTTGCACTCGACCGCAGCCTACACTCGGCGCTGCCGCAGCGATGTCCATATTCCTGCAACCGCCAACATGATCGTCGCTACCAGACAACTTCCCGCAAACCAATCGCCGTGCAGCGAATACCAACTCTCACGGCGGTCCAGACGCACGTCGGCGGCGATCACGTCGGTCCCATGTTTAGGACCCTCGGCTACGATGCGGCCGTTGCCGTCTATCCAGGCCGAAATGCCGGTGTTTGCCGCGATCACCATCGGGCGGCGGTTTTCCACCGTGCGGAACACGCCGCAGGCGAGGTGCATCTCCAACTCGCTCGATCCCCAAAACCAGCCGTCGTTGGTCACGTTCACCAGGATTTGCGGCTCGACGCCTTGCTGCCGCAGCTCGACCAACTGATGGCGGATCACGTGCGGCAGCGTGCTTTCGTAGCAGATATTCGGCACGAGGTTGACGTTCATTGCGTTCGTAGTCTTAACGACGAAGCACGCCGGCCGGTCGCTGGCCGAGGAACCACTGCCCAGCGGAGACAGGTATTGCAGCCAGGGAAACCAGTTGGCGAACGGCATGTACTCACCGAACGGCACAAGGTGCGTCTTGTCGTAGAAATGGCGGTCGGGTGGTCGCTGAAACCAGCGGCCGTCGGGCGTGATCAGTACGGCCGAATTGAAAACCTCCCTGCCACGGCCGCCGTAGTGCTCGCGGTCGACGCCGACGATCATCGGCCGCCCAAACTCGACCGCGGTCCGAGTCATCATTTCGCAGGTGAAACGCCGCCAATCTGAAAGGATCTCGCGGAACGGCTTCTCTGCTGTAGGCGGATAGTCGCTCGGAGTTGCCGAGTCGTCATCGCCGGTTATCCAGGGAACGCATTCATCGTTCGCCGGATCGACGCAACTGAACACTGTCTCCGGCCAGACGATCAGATCGGCTTGCGGGAACTTCGCGAGCGCATCGCGGGTAAGCGAGCGATATTCGGCGTCGATCTTATTGCGGGTGCCTTCCGGGCTGTGGAGTTGGATGTCGATATTGCCCTGGATGAGGGCGATCTTCAGCCCCGGCTCGGTTTCGGCATGGGAGATTCGCCAATGCCCGTAGAGGGGCGCGGCAGCCATTATGCCGGCGGCGGGCAACAGCGGCCAAATCGACCAGCGGCGCTCACCGCACGGGAGCATTCGCGCAAGGCACGCGGCGACGAACATCATCAGGAACGTGACGCCGTAGCTGCCGGTCACATCGCTAATCTGGATCAAGCTCGTCCAGCGGTATTGGGTGTGTTCGAGGCAGCCCATTGTCATGCCGGATAGCAAGTGCGCCTGCGCCAGTTCCAGCCCAGTCCAGACCGCGGGCGCAACAAGGATCACCGGCAGCCGCAGGCGATGGACGCCGACCCGCGACAGGCCAATGAACACCGGCAAGTAGCAGCCAAAGTAGATGCCCAGCGCGATCCAGCCGAAGCCGATTGCCCAGTAGGGCAAGCGGAGCCAATGCAGGTCCGCGAGCCAAAAGAACATGCCGACCAGCCAAAGCGTGCGATAGGGATGCGCAGGCCCAGCGCCGCGCGGCCCAGAGGACAAGTGCGATCGCAGCCAGCCAAAATATCGTGTCCGCCGCCCAGAACATGCGGTACTGATGGTCGTGAAACCATTCGGTGACGAACATCCCGGCCGCAAAGAGCAGGAGGGCCGAAAGGATAAGCAACCACGGTCGGCCGCGTACGGGGCGATCACCCGGTTCAAGTCGCGGCAGCTTTTCGGTACTGATGAGCACTACCCAGAACACTGGGGCCAACCAAGCCAGCGGCGTGATATCCAGCGGCGGCAGCGCGGCCAGCAACAGCACGGCGCCCAGCATGGCCAGACCGAACGTGGAACGAAACCAGTTGTAAACCGATTGCGACATCCGTGCGCGTTACGATACCACCGCCCCCACCGCCAGGAAATTCTCTAAAATCCGAGTGCCGCAAGTCGTCAAAAAGCTCTCCGGATGATACTGCACGCCGTAGATCGGCAAGGTCTTGTGCTGGATGCCCATGATCTCCAACGCGCCATCCGGGGCTTTGCTCCAAGCCGTCATCGTAAATTCGCTGCTCAGAGTGTCGGGCTGAATAACCAGGCTGTGATAACGCGTTGCCTCGAACGGGTTGGGAATGCCCTCGTAAAGCCCTTGCCCATTGTGCTGTATCATGTCCGTCTTGCCGTGCATGAGGCGGCCGCGCGGACGATCTTGCCGCCGTAGGCCTGGCCGATTGATTGATGCCCCAGGCAAACGCCCAGCAGGGGAATCTTGCCGGCGAAGCGTTTCACGCAGGGGATAGAAATGCCCGCCTCGTCCGGCGTACACGGCCCCGGCGAGATGATCAAGTGCGAAGGCTCTTTCGTCTCGATGTCGTCGAGCGAAATCTGGTCGTTGCGGTAGACTTCCAATTCGAGCGACGGATCAATCTCGCCCAGCCGTTGCACGAGGTTGTACGTAAATGAATCGTAGTTGTCGATGAGCAGAATCATGGCGGTGAGCTATTCTTTCCCTCGCGGCGAAGGCTTAAAGAGCGGCTTAAGCTCCACGGTTTCCAGCGGGCCTTTGGTCGCCGGAGTTTTGCCCATCGCCAGGTGCAGGATCAATGGTCCTGGCTCGAAGATCATCGACTGCACCGTCTGACTGCCCTGATTCACTTCGTCGAGCTTCTTGAACACGTCGGCAATATCGAGATTCTCCATTGCCGCCGCCTTGGAAAGGACTGCGTACCGCGGGCAGGCCTTCCAAAGAGACAATCCGTCGCAGCGGAAGTGGTTCGTGTTCACGCAAATGCCATCGCTGCCGCGGCGTAGAGCGACCGTTTTTGGCGTGATTTCCAGGACCCCGGTTCCGGTGCGGCTGCATATATCCACGCTGAGGATCGTCGAACGCTCGGATTCGCGCAGCAGCTTTTCGGCCTCCTCGATGGTCGTGCATTCTTCCAAGATGCGGCGGAGGCAGAGCGTATAGGGCATCGCCTTCGCGTTCAGCATAGGCGCGAAGTCGGCGGTCAGGTGAACTTCGTGGACCGCCATCGCCAGGCCGGCGTCGTTCATGCCGGACAGGCAGCCCGTGAGTCCCGGAAAGCCGACGGTTACTAGCGCGTGTTTGCCCTGGGGCCGATAGACCGTGATCAGTCCGCAGCGGTTGAGAATTCCCATCGTAAAGAAGTCGAGGTTCCGCCCAAAGAGGATGCCGCCCGTTTTGCTCTTGGCTGGTTCGACCATCAGCGAGGAGCAGGCGAAGCCGCCCCGGTGGAGATCCGCGAGCGTGTTGGCGACCAGGAGAGTGTCGATTGGGAAGTCCGCTTTGTCGGCGAAGCTCTGCAATTCGTCGCGATGTGCTTGTGAGGCGTGCGAGGTCAGCGTGCGCCGGTTTCCACGCACTTGTCCCACTTCTTGCCTTGCCCGCTAAGCGTCATAAGTTGCCGCGGATACTTGGAAAACGATTTGGCCACTTCGCCTGTGAGCGCCGCTTCCTGGCGGCCCATTTCTTTCGGCGTGCCCTCGACCGTCAGCACGGGCAAGTTATTGACGTACTGAAGTTGTCCCTTCTCGAAACGGGCTTCCTTAAAAGTCCGCTTCTCCGCGGCCGGCGCTGCGGCAGTCACGGTTAAAAGAACGAGCAGGGTGAAGATGCAAGTTCGTTTTGCAAGCACGGCGAGAGCCTCCAGATTGTTGAACGATGGATGCATTATATCGCGCGGGCCGACAATGCACTATCGCCAAGAAGCGCAAACGCTCTCGCAAAGCGTCTGCTCCGCGGGAGCGTTGATGCAAGTTCAGTCTATAGCTTCCACTCGCCCTCGGTGCGGCAAAGCGCACCGTGGAGAGCGCAAAGCACTGAAACGAACAATCGTCAACAGTGGCAAACTGTCAAGAGGGCAAACTGTCGATGGAGCAATCAGCCGCGGTCGTAACCGCCGCGTCCGCCTCCGCCGCCGCGTCCACCACCGCCGCCGCCTTTGTAGCCGCCGCCACCGCCACCGCGACCGCCGCGTCCACCGCCGCCACCACCACCGCCTCCGCCACCGGGACGGAAGCCCTTGTCTTCGGCTTCGTTGACCTTGATCGTGCGTCCGTCCAACTCCGCACCGTTCATTTCCGTGACGGCGCTCGTGGCGCCCTCATCATTCGCGAAGGTGACAAATCCGAATCCGCGGGACCTGCCCGTTTCTCGGTCCGTGATGACCTTCGCCTCGACGATTTCGCCGAATCGCGAAAACGCTCCGTGAAGGCCGTCATCTGTCGTACCCCAGCTCAATCCGCCCACAAACAATTTCTTCGACATTCCCTTCGGAACTCCTACTTATGGCGCCGCTGTGTTACGGCGCACGCTCATCAACACACCGGGTATCCCGCGGATTTCACCTCAGTTCCCCGAAAAGGTAGCCCCGCTGGCTACCAACATTCATAGGTAGCTTATACCAGATTGCGAAAACATTGCAACAGATGATTCCCAGAATTATTCAGATTTCACATAATCCTAGCTATTCCAGCTGAAAGGGGGGTGCCGGTGGTCGTCAGCTCGGCTTCCCCGCCAGAATACGAAACAGCTTCTTCACCGGATCGTAAAAGCGGTCAACCACGCGTTCTTTCAGCGGTATGATCGCATTATCGGTGATCGTGATATGCTCCGGGCAAACCTTGGTGCAGCATTTGGTGATGTTGCAGAGGCCCACGCCCTGCGACTTCTTCAGTTCCGGCAGGCGGTCCTCCGTATCCAGCGGGTGCATCTCCAGGGCCGCGGTATAGACGAAGAAGCGCGGGCCGATGAATTGCTCGTACTTGTGGTGATCGCGCAGGACATGGCAGAACGTCCTGGCACAAAAAGCACTCGATGCACTTGCGGAATTCCTGCACGCGGTCGATGTCTTCCTGGGCGATGGTCCAGGTGCCGTCCGGGCGGTCGGGCTTGCGCGGTTTGAATGGCTTGATCTGCATCTTGACCCGGAAATTCCAGGAGACGTCGGTTACCAGGTCGCGGATGGGCGGAAACGCCCGCATCGGTTCGATGGTCACCGGGCGGCTGAGGTCCAGTTCGTCCAGGCGCGTCATGCACATCAGCTTGGGCATGCCGTTGATTTCCGCCGAGCAGGAGCCACACTTGCCAGCCTTGCAATTCCAGCGGCAGGCGAGGTCGTTGGCCTGGGTGGCTTGAATCTGATGGACGGCGTCGAGGACGACCATGCCTTCGGAAACCTCGGCCGTGTAATCGACGTGCTTGCCCGCGGTTTTCTCGCCGCGCCAGATGCTGAATGTGGCCTTGGCCATGCTAGTTCATTTCCACGTTAATTGCCGCCATGAATGAATACAAACAGACAGTTTACATCCATCTCACGCCTGAGACATACTGTACGCATATATACAATGTGTGCCGCCCAAAGCTCATTTCTTCAACCCAAATAGGACTTGCCCATTCGCATCGCGGCCGACATAGGAATTTTCGTTCATCTTCAAGGTTATCGTCGAGGCGTTTTTGTCCGCGCCGGCTGCGCCGGACCACTTGATCTCGAGCGCGGAGTCGCGGAGCCGCCATGTTCCAGTCCGAGCGCCGCATGAAAGGCTGCCGTCGCCGAGGAACGTGAGCGTCGCCGGAGTGGCGTAGTCGGTCCACTGCGTCCAGTCGGCGGCAACGTCGGCCTTTGCGCTGGCCGGATGGCCGAGATCTTGCGGGGCACTGACCGCCTCGCCAACCACCGGCCAGCCGTCGTCGGGCCAGTACATCGGGCGGAATTGCAATACGCGCCGCTGGCTGAGATGCTCGCTATCGAAACCGGCGTTGACCATCCAATCGCCATGCCGGGTGCTCAGGCGCTGTTGTGGCCGGGGCCGCGCCATTTGCCATAACTGGCCAGCACGAGCGTTCCGCCGCCTTCGGTCATCGCCCGGCCGCGGAGGTCAACGTAAGGCCCCAGGATCGATTTCGATCGCCCCACCATCACTTTGTAGGTGCTGTTCTCGCCGTCGCAGCAGTTGTCCCAGGATACGAAGAGATACCAATAGCCGTTGTGCTCCATGACGTACGGGGCCTCGATGGCCGGCGGGTTGACGCCGGGCGCACGGGCGGCGACGGGCACAATCTTCGCGTCCTGCGGCAGTTGTCCGGTTTTGGCATCGAGTTTGGCGGCCTTAATTCCGGTCCAATACGAGCCCCAGAAAAGATACGGTTGCTTGTCGTGATCGACGATCATGGCCGGGTCGATGGCGTTGAAGTCGGTCATGCCGGGCTTCGATTCGAGCACCATGCCCTGGTCCTCCCAGCGGTAATCCCGTGCGGCCGGATCGAGCGACCGGTTCGTCGCCAGCCCGATCACCGAATGCTGACTGCCCATGGTGGAAACGGCGTAGTAGACGTAGTATCGGCCATTGAAGAAGCGGATATCCGGCGCCCACTCTCCGCGGCTGCCGGGGATGGCCGCCCGCGCCCAAGCCGGCGTGCCTTCGGCGAAAACCCGGCCAACGCGATCCCAGTGGTAGAGATCGCTGCTGCGAAAGATGGGAATACCGTATCCGGTCGCGAAGACGTAGACCGGCCCCTGATCCGTCGGCTGAATGACGGCCGGATCGGGACAATCGAAGAGCACGTTATTCCGCGTCGCGGCGAAGCGCCGGTTTTGAGCGGCGGCGGATTGGGTGGTGATTGCGCAAGTGCTGGCGAGCCAAGCCAGCGCCACGAGCGGAAACAACGGTGCGGTTTTTGAGGATTTCATGAGCATCAATTAGAATTGCTACTGAGTCCGCGCAACGCGGAAGCCTATGCAATAGTCCCGCGAATCGGGCAAATCTTTCGAGCGAACCGCGGATCGGGCGAGGGCCGCCCAATCAAACCAAGACCCACCGCGTCGAACACGCGCATTTCCACAGTCGGGGCCCTTGGGATCGCGTACCGGCGATTTGCTGTAGTAGTAGAAGTCGTACCAATCCGCGCACCACTGCCAAGCATTGCCGTGCATGTCATAAAGTCCGAATGCATTGGGCTTAAATCGACCGACCGGTGACGTAAAGGCGTAGCCGTCGCTGGCCTTTATCCCGAAAAATGCTACATCCGCAAACTTCGCTTCGAACGTCGCGTCAGCCACGTTTGCTACGCTTGCCAGCGTCTCGGGATCATCCCCGCTATAAAAGCGCGTCGTCGTGCCGGCTCGGCAGCAATACTCCCACTCGGCCTCCGTCGGCAGCCGGTAAGTCTTGCCTTCCTTTTTGCTCAGCCACTCACAGAACGCCACAGCGTCATTCCAACTTACTTCCACAACCGGGTGGTCGTCAGTCTGTGTGAAGCTACCGGAAACGCCGAGTTTATCGCCGTTCGCTAGTTTCTTTCTGTATCCCGAATCGTTGATGAATTGTTGAAACTGGCCACGCGTGACATGGTACGTGCCGAGATAGAACGATTTTGTGATCCGCACTCGATGCTGCGGGTGCTCATCCGTGAGGAAACCCGCGTGCAGAAAAGTCATGCCATAGTTCTTCTTGAAAAACGCCGTCGTTTCCTCTTCTGACTCGCCGCTTCCCATCATGAACGTGCCGGAAGGAATGAGCGTCAGCTTCATGCCGATGGAGTTAGTTATTTGCTTTCCGCGCCGCCCAAACACCCGATCCGCGAAATCCATATAGCAATTCCAATCGAAGAGCGTCAGATCGTGCTTGCCTTCGCGTATATGGTAGTGGACGCCGTCGCCGTGAAGCGGTGAGCCGATCGCCGGCATCTCAGACGAGTCGCCGAGCCCCTGCTTGCCGAAGAGCCGGTAGACCGGCCCGGCGTGGACCGCGCTTAAGAACTCCCCGCGGGGATCGGCCCACAGGTCATCTTCAGCGCTGGCCACACATACGGCTCGCGGCGCGATGAGCGCGATCAGCATGTGCTGATCCACCGGCAACTTGTCCTCGCGATCGTTGTAGAGCCTGAAGTTCTCGTCAAACCAGTGCGGGAACGCGCGGTTGATCTTGGCCACCGTTTCTTTCTGCGCATTTTCCGCCGGCTGAGTGCGGCCCCGCCGCAGCCCGAATCGTTCGAGCAGACCATGGCGAACCGCTCGTCCTCGGCGGCCGCCCAGAGCGCCGTTTTTCCGCCCCGCGAGTGGCCAATCACGGCAACCTTGTCGTGCGCGTATGTCCTTGTCGGTCTCCAAGTAATCCAGGCAGCGGCTTGCCCCCCAGGCCCAAGCGGCAAGAGTCCCCCAGGCGTCTGCCGGGCGTACACGATCCAGCAGTCCATGTATTCCCTCGTTGAACGAATCCTTTCTGTCGGGCGCGACATCGCCATTGTAGAAGGCGGCAACGGCGTAGCCGCGGGCGATGACCGCCTCGGCCGGCCAGAAGTCGCTCTTCTTTTCGCGCGTCGGGTCGATATCGTCGCGGCTGCGATTGCAGATCAGGAGGAAGGCGGGAACCGGCTTCGGTGCTTTGTTGGGAACAAACAGCGTGAGCGGGATGGTCAGCGACTTGCCGGCCGCGGTAATCGTGATCTCCACCTGCTTGAGCGTCGCGGCGCCGCCCATCGCGCCGGGGTCCTCGTTCACGACCTTAAATCGCTTTTCATAAGGTGTCGCGGGAACGCGCCCGTACACGTGCTGGCGAAAGAGTTCCAGGATTTCTTGCCGGCGGATCTTTCGCCATTCGTCGGCCGTAGTGATCTTCCGCCCATCGGCAGCCGTGAGGGTGTCGGGCAGAGCATAGGCCGGCATGCCCGGAGCGTCCGGCGCGAAGAATTTTGGGGATCCTGCGTCTGCCGCACGAGCATCGCTCGACAGGCTAAAAGTCACCGACATCAGAGTCGCCGCGGCAGCCAAGGCTGCAAACGCGTGTTTCATTGGTTTCTCCTTGCGGGCTTATGTATTCTATCGTCCAAACGGCCGATTCGCAACGCGGCTCGATTGTTCCACCCTGCAAGTCCAAGATCGTCAAACCCGCGACGAATAAGCAATAGACGGCCGCTTGTCCCGCAAGCTGCGCGTCTGCTAGAATCAAGCTTATTGCTCGCTCCTCATCCCATCACAAGCTGGAGGTGCTCGTCCCATGCTGTCTACTCCCTGGATCATTCTGGGTGTGATCGCCGTCGTCGTTCTGATCGCGATCGTGGTGATCGTCGGCATGTACAATAACCTGGTCACGTTGCGGAACCGCTTTAAGAACGCCTATTCGCAAATCGATGTCCAACTCAAGCGCCGCTACGACTTGATCCCCAACCTGGTCGAGACTG
The DNA here is from genome assembly GCA_963707295.1 of uncultured Planctomycetia bacterium. Taxonomy (GTDB): domain Bacteria; phylum Planctomycetota; class Planctomycetia; order Pirellulales; family Thermoguttaceae; genus JANXQG01. Next base: position 195,060 of record CAVPPL010000010.1, on the reverse strand, counting down.
CCAAGGGCTACATCAAACACGAGCGGGAGACGCTGGAGGCCGTGACCAAGGCCCGCAACACGGCCCAAGCCGCCGGAGTGAAGGCCGCGCAGAATCCGGGCGACCCGCAGGCGATGGCCGCTTTGGGTGCGTCGGAAGGCCAACTCGCCGGCGTGCTCACCCGCTTCATGGCGGTGGCCGAGGCCTATCCCGATCTGAAGGCCAACCAGAACATGATGGCCCTGCAAGAGGAGCTTACCTCGACCGAGAACAAAGTCGCCTTCGCCCGGCAGGCGTATAACGACTCGGTCATGTACTACAACACGCAGCGCGAGGTCTTCCCCACGGTGATCATCGCCAACATGTTCGCCTTCACGGCCGCCAGCCCGTTTGAGATCGAGCAGGCCGAACAGCGCGAAGCGCCAAAGGTTTCGTTCTCTTGATGGATGATTGGATGTTTTGGGTGGCACGTCCCTGAGCTTCAAGCGAAGGGCGTGTCGTACGCTTAACACGCCCTTCGCTTGAAGCTCAGGAACGTGCCACCCAGCGAGAAAGTGTTGATCAACCATGCCGATGGACTTCTTCGCACGTCAGGATCACGCGCGGCGGCAGACGGTCAAGCTGCTCGTCTTGTTCGGCATTTCCGTGACGGTGATCATCGCCGCGGTTTATGTCGTCGCCGTGCTGGTCGTTCACGGCAGCGGCCACTCGCACGGCCGTGTGCCCAGCGCGCCGATGAGTTTTTGGGACCCCAGCCTGTTGATGGCGGTCGCCTTCGGCACGGGCTCGTGATCGGGCTGGCCAGCCTCTACAAGGTTGCCGAGCTGTCTTCCGGCGGCGAGGTCGTCGCGCAGATGATGGGCGGACGGCAAGTCGATCCGCAGACCCGCGACCCGGCCGAGCGGCGGCTCTTGAACATTGTCGAGGAGATGTCTCTCGCCTCGGGCGTGCCCGTGCCGCCGGTCTTCGTGATGGACAATGAAACGTCGATCAACGCCTTCGCCGCGGGCTATAATCCCAATCAGGCGGTCGTGGCCGTCTCGCGGGGTTGCCTGGATTACCTCACGCGCGACGAACTGCAAGGCGTGCTGGGCCACGAGTTCAGCCACGTGCTCAATGGCGACATGCGGCTGAATCTCCGCCTGATCGGCATCGTTTTCGGAATCCTCTCGCTCTCGATCGTCGGCTACTACATCATGCGGTCGGCCGGTTGGGCGGGCTCCTCGCGCGATTCGGAAGGCCGCCGCAGCGACAACAGCGGCGCGATCTTTCTCATCGGCCTGGCAATGTGCATCCTGGGCTACTTGGGCGTACTGCTGGGCAACATTATCAAGGCGGCCATCTCGCGACAGCGTGAGTTCTTGGCCGACGCTTCGAGCGTGCAATTCACCCGCAACCCGGAAGGACTGGCCGGGGCGTTGAAGAAGATCGGCGGGCTGGCCGAGGGCTCGCGGATTCGCGACGCCCACGCCCACGAAATAAGCCACATGTTCTTTGGCGACGCCTTCGCCGGCTCGATGTTCAACCTGTTCGCCACGCATCCGCCGTTGGAAGAGCGGATCAAGCTGCTCGATCCGAAATTCGACGGCAGTTTTCCGGCCACGGAGCAGTTGCCGGAAGATGAGGACGTGTCAGGGGTGTCGCAACTCACCGCACGATCAAAGCCCGACGCGCAAGCGAGTGGGACGATTCGACCTTTAGCTGGCGCGTCGGGCTTTGATAGCACACAGGCAGCCGCACTGGCCGGTCTCGCGGCGGGAAGCTCCCGCCCGGCTCGGTCCATGAGCACCGATCGCGACCGCATCCTCGGCCAGATCGGCAGCCCGCAGCCGGAACATCTTGAACACGCGGGCCGCATCGTCGCGGGGATGCCGGCAGTGATCCTTGAGGCCGTTCGCGAGCCCTATTCGGCCCGCGCCGCGATCTTCGCCCTGCTGCTCAGTCGCGACGACCAGCCGACGCGCGAGCGGCAATGGCAGATGCTTGGGCAAGCGATCGAGCCGCCACTGTTAAAAGCTTTGCAGCAGCTTTCGGCGGCCGTGGATCAGCTTCCGCCGGAGAACCGCCTGCCGGTGGCCGATATGGCGATACCTGCGTTGAAGCGGCTATCGCCGGCACAGTACGCGGCTTTCCGACAGATCGTCGAGGCCCTCACGGCGGCCGACGGCAAAATCGATCTCTTCGAGTATTGCCTCCGCGTCGTGCTCTTCGGCTGCCTGGACGTGCAGTTCGGACTGCGGCCCGCGCCGGCGGTCCGCTTCAAATCGCTCGCCCAGGTCGCGCCGGCGGCCGCGGTCATTCTTTCCGCGCTGGCTTACGCCGGGCAGAGCGATCCGGCGGATATCCAACGCGCCTTCCTGGCCGGGGCGGGCGATCAGCTTTCCAGCGCAAGGCTCCTTCCGCCGCAGCAGTGCATGTTCGCCAACTTCGACGCCGCCTTGGGACAACTCGCGCAGGCCGCGCCGGCCGTGAAACGGCAAGTCCTTGACGCCGTCGTGGCCTGCATCGCCGCCGACGGCAAGATGACGATCGAGGAAAACGAGTTGCTCCGCGCCGTGGCCTCGGCGCTTTCCTGCCCGCTCCCACCCGTGCCGGTAGCCTCTTGACGATTTTGACGCTGGTAGCGACCGTTCCGACGCTTCCCGGCGGCAGCCACCATTCACATTCGCGACGAATCCGGGGCTGAATCTTATGGTGCGAAAAACCCGTCGGTCCATGCTTGCGCACCATATAATAACCTACACTCTTGTAGCGACTTAATAAGCCTTCCGGAGCGCCTTGCCGATGTCGATGCTGACGATCTACGTTACTTTCATATTGACTGCCTTGGCCGCCGGCCTGCTGGGTGGTTGGTGGCTGCGAAGCCGAGGCGCTCAGCCGGTCAACAAGGACGAGGTCCGCCGCGCCCGGGAATTGCTCGGCAGCCTGCGCAAGATGGCCTCGACCGTGGCCACCGAGTTGGGCGAGCACAGCACCCGCGTAGGCGAGATCAACGGCGAACTGACGAGCGACAAGCTCCACGATCCGACAAAAATCCTCAACGTCGTCACGAAACTGGTTAACGTCAACAAGACTATGCAAGGCCGCCTCGACCAGGCCGAGGACAAGCTCCGCGAGCAGGTCCGCCTGGTTGAAGCGACCAGCGCCGAGGCCCGCACCGACGCCCTGACCCTAGTCGGCAACCGCCGCGCCTTCGAGACCGATATCGCCCTCTGCCTGGCCGAATTCCGCGGATCGGGCAAGCCGTTCACGCTGGCCATGATCGACCTGGACAAGTTCAAGCGGCTCAACGACACCTACGGGCACCAGACGGGCGACGAGGTCTTGCGGGGCACGGGCCGCGTGCTGCGGCGCGGTGCTGCGCGATTGCGAGACCGTCGCCCGATACGGCGGCGAAGAGTTCGCCGTGATCTTCAATCGCTCAACCATCGCCGACGTGCAGCGGACCTTGACCCGCTTGCGGAAGGCGATCGCCACGACCGAGTTCCAAGGCCCCAACGGCACGGTCGGAGTCACCATCAGCATCGGCGCAGCGCAGGCCGCGGGCGAGGAAACGCTGGAGACAATCGTTGGGCGGGCCGACGCCGCGCTGTATGCCTCGAAGGAAGCCGGTCGCAACTGCGTCCATTGGCACGACGGCCAGAACATCGCGCGAATCGCCGAAGAGGCAAGCAAGCCCGCGCCGGTTTCCGAACTCGCCGCTGTGCGCGAAACGCCCAGATTGGGAGAAGCCTGCAAGCCGGCCGCTCCGTCCGCGAAGCAGACCGTGAAACCCGCGGCGAAGCCCTCGGACGACGGCAATTCCGAGAGGCTGGCCGACGACCTGCCGCCGCTCTTGAACCGCACGGCCTTCTGCCAGCACGTCCGCGCGCGGATGGCCGAGTGGAAGCGCGGCGGCCCGACCCTCGCGCTGGTGCTCGTGGAAATCGACCAGTTTCACGCCCTCGCCCGATCCTACGGTCCGAAGTTCCGCGACCAACTGGTGGTGAGCCTGGCGCGGGTCGTCTTCGCGGGCGTTCGCGAGATGGACATGGTCGCCCGCTACAGCTCCGGCTGCCTGGGCTTCCTGCTGCCGAACGCGGAACTGGCCGACGCCATTCGCGTGGCCGACCGGATTCGCGCAGCGGCCGGCGAGGCGGCGATCGATCTGAACGGGACGCCGCGGAGCTACACGGTCAGCGTGGGCATCATCGAGGCGGGCGGCGCCGACGACATGGTCGCGCTCTTCCGCAAAGCGAGAACCGCGCTGGAAGCGGGTCACCTGCACGGCGGCAACTGCCTCTTCCACCACGACGGCCGCGAGGCTAAGTTGGCGGCTGCACCGGAAGCGGTGGGGGTATAGGGCACTTGGCAATGCCCAAGCGCCCCGTTGCCCGCCGATAGAACGTAGGGCGAGCGCAAGTCTTCGCTTATCGCCACTATTACATGAACTGGCGCGGCTCGACCTTGTCATTTTCAATGAACAACAGTTTCGTTTCCTTGCCGTTCTTTCGATAGAGAATTCGCAAGTGTTTGGACGTGCCGGGCGCGGGTCCGACTTCAAGTTCTCGGCATTGGCGATGAAATCCCGGCCGGCATCGACCAGTTCCTGGACACGCTTCGTGACGTTCGATCGAAGCATTCGCGCCGCGGCCCCATTGCGCGAAAACGACCGTCACGGCTGCGCCGGGCGCCGGCGCTCGCCCCTGGCCAGGCATGAGTTGAATCAGCCCCAGGGAGTCGATTTCCGCGCCTGACTTGCCGAAAATGCCGACCACCGGGTTGCCGTCGCAGCCAAGTCGCGATCGCTCATCGCTCTGCTTGCCGCCGACCCAATCGCTTTCGTAGGAGTTGGCCGGATCGAGCTGATGCCCCTGGACTCGCATGAACACAATGCGAAATCCGGCGAAACGAATTCCTCCAAAGGCGCTGATTCCGCCGATGGCGTAGCCGGGCTTGGCAAGTAGCGTTATGGCGTTGCCGTGTTGCCTGCCGCAGCGTTCGCCGCTCACCTGGCCGTGACGGCCCTGATAGATCGCTTGGACCGAACCGATGACTTGGTGCCCGGAGAAGTTTGTCGTTGTAACACTCAGACCGACCAGCATGGCCTCGGGATTGCAATCCAAGAAATCTCCACCGCGGCTCCCACCGACACTCTCGGTCTTGGCGAACACCGTGATGCGCAGGCGGAGCCCTCTTCGCCTCCGGCGCTTGCGACGCGTCCATAGCGAGCAATTCCAGACGCTTCTCGACTTTGGTTTTCTCCAGTCCGGTCAAATCAGGCATCGCCTCCGAATACCAACGCTCGGCACGGCAACGCATCGGCAGTCGATCGCCGCTTTTGGTCTTTTCAGCCGCGTCCCACCACGCATCCCCGCGGGCGACGCGCTGGTCGGCAGTGGCAGGCTTCACGGCCAGTTCGTCCGCCGCCAACGTCTTCAAGGTTTGGTCACTGCCCTTGGCAAGGAACTTCAAGCCGTCATCCCAGGCGCCTTCGTGGAAGCACCGCCAGCAGCCAATCGTCAGGCAAGCGGCCGGGTCGTCGGGCACGGTCTTGAGTTTCTCTTCCGCCTCCTGAACAGCCTGGCGCTGGCGAACTGTTTGCTGAATGTTCCTGACGCATTCGGCCACAGCCGCCTGTGCGGCCTTGGCGGCGTCGAGATCGTTTTCCGCCTGCGCGGCTTTCCTCTGGCGATCCGCGACTTCCGTCGAATCGCGCGTGCGGGCGACCGCTGCCCGCGCAGCAAGATTAGCCCTCTGTGCTCCCCGCACCGATTCGGCCAGCGCCTTCGCGCCGCCTCAAGCAGGTCGAGGGCGTCATCGGCCGCGTCCTGGGCCGCGGCCGCTTCGGCGAATCGGATGCAGGCGTCGCACGCGCCCGAAAGCTGCTCGCCGCGAACTCCTGCTCCAGCGCGCGTTTGAGCAGCCGCGCTTTCACCCGCAGCGGCGGAATCTCGAACCCTGCCGCGATCGCGTCCACGGCCTCGACTACCAGGCCGAAGTCGCCGGCGTCGCCGGCCAATTCGCCCGCCCGGCGAAGCAAAGCAAACTGCTCGTCCGTATTCCCGCTCTGCTTTTGGGCCTCGTCGAAGAGCTTATGCGCCAACGCTGCCCGAGCGGCCTGGTCCTTGGCCTCCTTGGACCTGTACACCTCGTCGATTTCAGCCATCAGCTTCTTTTGCTGTTCGGCGCCAGGCGGCGTGCGTTTGGCCGCCTTCTTTTCTTCTTTCGGCGGCTTCGTTTCGGGCGCGGATTCCAGCATGGCGGGGGTTGCGGGCTGCGCGGCGCTGCGGGGGGATTGGCCTGTGGGCCAATGGCGGTGCCTTTGGTCGTCATTTGCGATGCTTGGGTCGCTGACGTTTTTGCCCCACTCCCCCTCAATTCCTTCTTGGGAACGGCTACCGTCGAAACAGAGCCAGAAGAGGCGCTTGTTGAAAGCCGCGGCGTGACGGGCGATTGCAAGCTCGTCGCGGACTCGCGCGGCCCAGTAACGGCAGGCCGGACCGCTTTGCCGTCTTCGGCAGCGGCCGTTTGTTTCTCGCCGGACTTGTTGCTCGGTGAAAAGGCCAACCATAATCCGGATAGCAGAACCGCGGCTGCAATGGTGATTAATCCGGCGACCGCTGCCGGGGAAATGCGCGGCGGCTTCTTGTCGCGACGCTTCGGAATCGTAGAAACGCCGGTTGGCGACTGGAAGATCGCGGCCAACGCTGGATTGATCGGCTCGGCGGGGGTCGGGAAGGCTTTCGGCGCGAGCTCCTTTCGGAGTTCCTGATCGTAGGCCGCTTTCTTTTCCGGCCTGAGCAAGCAGACACGCGCCGCCGCGACTTCATTGAGCAAGCGTTGCGAGTCGGCCGAATGCTTGCCCGTTTGAAACGTCCGCAAGTGGCCCATGCGCTGGTTGGCGGCGTTCTCGATGACCGCGTCGCTCGATTCCAGCAGCGGGATGCCCAGCAAGCGATAGTAATTGGGCGGCTGTTCGCCTGCGGGAATGCCCAGCCACTGGTGGTAAGGATCGAAACTTTCGGCCATCGCTAACTCGGACGCTAAGACCGTTTTGCTCGGAAATCCACGCCGGACAGCTATTATATCTCCTTTCGTCCGAGCGGGAACTGTGGCCGGATCGGCAACACACAATTAGGACACTTCCGCAAGCCGTTGAGCCACGGGTGCCCTCCGCGTCGTTCCTCGGGAAAGAATCACACGAGCGAACTCTAAGGCCGCCTCATTCTCCTCGCTCCCCGCCTGCGCCCCTCGGAATAAAAACATGGCCGAGTTGTGCCATGTCACAAATAGGCTCGCAAAGTTTCAGCAACTGGCGCAGACAATAGGTTGCGACCGAATCCGAAAAGATTTTTCGATTTTCGCATAGGGCGAGATTCGGATATATATATAGAGATACGTTATCACTTATTCACACTAATTCAGTTGGCGGGGAATAAGTGTTCCTGTGTGTTCGACATCACAAGGAGCATCAAGAGGAGAGTGCCGATTCACTCCAATCAATCCCAAGTGGTTCCCAAGCGATTTCCAAGCGGTTCCCAACCGTTCCCAAGCATTCCCAAACGCCCCCAAGCAATTCCCAAGCGATTCCCAAGCGATTTCCAAACGTTCCCGATCCTTCGTTTAATCGGTTTCGGCTTAAACACATGACGTTTTCTGAATGTTATCGCGAGCACTGTCTTTTTATTTTTCGAGCTGGCAAGAATGATCGCAAAAGAAAGCGAAGAGCGTAAATGTGGAGGTAAGAAACCGTGCGTCCGACGGCTGCCTTCACGGGCGCTTTTTGCGGCGACAACCTCTCCCTCCATTCTGCTAACAGACAAAAATGCAAACAACCAAAAGACGGATTGCTATCTCCACCCTATCTCCATCCTATCTCCATCCTATCTCCATCCTATCTCCATCCTATCTCCATCCTAGGTTCATTCTAGTTGTCCTGGGGTTAACCTGGTCTTCTGCAAAACCCCGGAAAATGCGACCAATACTACCCCGAAACCAAAAAAGAAAAAACTACGGACCGAAACAACGCCTCCCGTCCACCGGAAACGCCCACAAGTTGCTGGACAGATGCAACGCGAAGCCCGCGAAAGAAGCCTACGGGGAGACAACGAGTTACCTCGGCTCGCCTCTCTATTTCTCGCCTCACCGTGGTGCCGCTTCCGTTCCCTCGCCCGAAAAGGTTGGCTATAATGCCGTCGTTTTCCTCCGAACTTTATCACGGAGCTACTTTGTCATGATCATCAGCGGCCTGTCGGGCAATGAAATCTACTGTCTGCACCAAGAAGGGCTGGTCGCCGGGCAGCATCGTCGTCGGCAACAGCGTCTATTCGCTCGGCGCCGTCCGCAGCATCGACCAGCGGCCTCAAGACGCTCACCGGCGGCGAAATCGCACTACGCTCACCGAGCTGATCTCCGATGGCCGCCATGCCGCCATCCAGCGGCTGGAAAAAGAAGCCAATGATCAGAAGGCCAACGGCGTCACGGGCGTCAGCTCCGACCTGAAACGGGTCGGCAACCTGAACGAGTTCCTCGCTATCGGCTCGGTCGATCAACAGCGCCAGAGCACCGCGGCCGTTCTTCACCACGGCCTGCTCCGGGCAAGACCTCTACTGCCAGCTCGATGCCGGCTACGAGCCGCGGCATTTCGTGATCGGCAACGTCGCCTACGCGCTGGGCGTGGGCCGGGGCCTGATGGGCATGGTCCGCACCTTTGCCGGCGGCGAGGTCAAAGAATTCTCCGACATGTACAACCACACCCGCCACCTGGCGCTGGAGCGGCTCGAGGCCGAAGCGGCCGAGCGCGGGGCCAACGCCGTCGTCGATATCACCACCCGCATCCTCCCCTTCGGTCCCGGCGTCCGCGAGATGCTCATGGTCGGCACCGCTTCGCATCAATCCGGCTCGGCCACCCCAAGCCGGTCACCTCCGAGCTGACCGGCGAGGAGCTTTGGAACCTGACGCAGCCTGGGCTACGCACCGCTACGGCTGATGCTTGGGTACGTCGGTCTATTCGCTCGGCTTCGGCGGCGGGGTTTCGACGTTCTTCCAATCGTTCGCCCGCGGCGAGGTCAACGCCATGACGCAATTGGTCTACGATGCCCGTGAGAACGCCCTGGAGCACATCCACCGCGAGGCGACGGAGTTGCAGGCCGACGGCGTCATCGGCATCAAGATGTTCATCTACGAGATTGGCAGCGGCATCGTCGAGGTGATGGCCATCGGCACGGCGATCAAGCGGAGCACCGGCGTGACGACGCAAACCGAGCAGCTGCCGCCGCAGGCCATCATCCGCGACCGCGACACCTTCTTCGACCAGACGCACAGCGATGCCCGCAACCTGGGCCGCGAGACGACCGGCATGGTGACGAAGGGGCTGGAGATCGCGGGGAGTTTTGGAAGGATAAGCGCCCGGCGGGATCCGTGGTTTACAAAACTTTACAAAACTTTACACTTTTCGAGTGCAAACGCCCACAACGGGCGGCCGGCGGCCAGCCGTTTAGGTGAGACGATTCGCGTTTTCGACCTTTCGCAATTTCGCGATAAAACGGGTTCGCCGCGATCGTTATGGCAGGTCTTTTAGCAACTCCTCGTCCGGTTGGAACGCCATTAGCACTTCACCGGCGGCACTGAAGACTTGCATGTAACGGCATTTCGCACATTGTACGATGACATGGCGCAAATCCGCATCCGATGGAATTCGGACTCGTGCGCGAGAGCCATAAAACACGACCACTGCATCGCCTCCGTACGTGGAGTTGCATTGCGGACATTTCTGTGCCCGCAGTTGTTCCTCCTCGGCGGCGCGGACCGCTTCCCGTTTCCGACTGGCACGACCGAAAAACCAACCGCAAATCGGCCCGGTGCGAAAGTGAGGATTACCACGGCTTCGCCAGGGAGCAAGCCGTAGATGAATGCCGTCAAAACGCCCGGCGCGAGGACAATCGCAAATACATACGCCATGATCCAAACGATGTCGAGCCGACGCGTAAACGTGAAAACCCGCTGTGCGCACGCGGCTTGGCGTCGGCGAACGCCCTAGGATTAAGTATCGCGCCGCCGCTTCCACATATGTGGGCAATGCGAAAAACAGCGGATGCCCGAGAGGAATCCACAGCACGGCAACAGGAATCATCGGCCACCCGCCAAGTTCAATCAATGCCGCCACGCAGAATGGGGCCGCGAGTAGGAAAAGCCCTGCGAACAGCCAATTGACGACGCTGTTTGTCCGCGACACTTTCCTGCTTCGGCCATCTTCGATCATCGTTTGGCCGGTGCTCATGCTACGACTGGATTTGCGAGGAGACGGGCTGTTTCGGAACCGACACAATCATTATAACTGAAGAATGGAAAAGAGAAAAGCGGGAATGAATTCCCGCACTCCGAAAGGAGCGTCGCGTTTGCCAATTTCAAAGCCGATCGTCGGCGACTGGTACGACCATCCGGAAATCTACGACCTCTCGCTCCGCGACGAGACGCCGCTGGAGGCCGCGTTCGTTGGGGCGGCCTGCCGCAAATGCTGCGACTTCCCCGTCCGCCGGCTGCTGGAGCCGGCCTGCGGCTCGGGCCGGCTGGTGGCCGAGATGGCCGCCCGCGGCTACGAGGTAACCGGGTTGGATCTGAATGCGAAGGCACTGGCCTATTTGCGGAAGCGGCTGGCGCGGCGGAAACTGAGCGCCGAGGTCATTCAAGCCAATATGGCTGACTTTAGCTTGCCGCAACCGGTTGACGCGGCCGTCTGCATGGTGAACAGTTTTCGCCACTTGTTGACCGAGGAAGCCGCGAGACGGCACCTGGAATGCGTTGCGGAGAATCTGCGGCCGGGCGGAATCTACATCCTCGGCCTGCACCTCGTTCCGCCCGACGCCGCCGAGGAGTCGATCGAGGCTGGCGGACGCGGGAAGGGCGGACGCAGGTAAGCACCGATCTCCGCGTGGTCGCCTTCGACCGCCGGCGGCGGATCGAGACGCTTCAGGTCTCGCTCCGCGTCCATCGCCCCACCCGATCGGATACCTCGCAGCAATGGCGCTTTCGCGGCCGCTTCGACCTGCGGCTCTACACAGCGGCGCAGATGGCAGCCTGCTGAATAGCGTGCCGGCGTTTGAATTGTGCGATGTCTATGACTTCTGGTACGAAATCGACTATCCGCTGGAGTTGAACGACGTGATTTCGGATACGGTGCTGATTTTGAAAAAGCGATGAGCGAAGAGCTATGAGCTTTGAGCCAAGCACTATGACCTTATAGCTTGCTAGTCATCGCCCGTATCTCATTGCTCATTGCTCACCGCTCAAAGCTCAAAGCTGCCATGTTCCGCCTCCTGACTCCCCACCACCGCATCGCCGGCGTATTGGAACTTACGCCAGAACGGCTCCGCGGCTTAGGACTGGAAAGCCTGCTGCTGGATGCCGACGAAACGTTGAAGCGCTACACGAGCGACGAGTGCGCCCCGGCGTGGCCGGGTGGCTCGGCACGCTCAAGCAGGCCGGCTTTGGCCTCTGCCTGGTTTCCAACGGGCTGGGCGAGCGGATTGGCCGCTTTGCCGAAAAGGTTGGCCTGCCGTTCGTACCCCAGGCGATGAAACCGTTCCCGCGAGGCTGCCGGCAAGCAATGCAAAAGATGGGCTTTCGGCTCGAATCTACCGCTATGGTGGGGGATCAGGTCTTTGCCGACGTGATGGCCGGCCGGCTGGCGGGGCTGACAACCTTTCGTCGAGCCGATCCATCCCGAGGAAGAGCCCTGGTTCACGCGGCTCGAAACGGCCGGCGGAACGCTGGCTGTTGGGCCAGTAGGCTCCTCCTGCCGGGAGGAGCGGTAGGGTATGTGGAGCGAATCGCCGCGGAAATGGTGGGTTTCGCACCGAGTCAACCGTACTGCAACGCCATGCTGTGGTTCTGGGCGATCTGCGCAATGCACCATCTGTCGGCAGGATCGGTGCTCCACCCACCCTACGGTTGTTATGCAAAGCCATATTAGTCCTTTCCGGCAGAAAGGACCTACGTTGACATTTCCCCCGCCGCGCGGTCGAATGTATTATAGATAAGGGCAGCAGTGGGCCGGATCACGGGGCAAGATTAACTGCGACTCTTCGCTATTGGAGGCTTTTCATGTATTCACGGCCCATCTTCGCCAACCGCCCTGCCCGAGGCGGCAAAGGCGTGTCCGCTTTTACGCTCGTCGAAATCCTCTCGCGCTGACGTTGACCCTGATCATTATGACGACGGTGGTCACGGTCTTCGGCCGCGTGGGCACCACCATGCGGAATGCCCGGCGAAGCTGGAGCAATCGACCGCTTGCGGACCGCCGCCCAACAACTGAACTCGGACATGAACGGCATCACGGCCCGGCTCGACGGCCGTGCCGGGCGGCCCGAGGAGGGGCTTGGTTACTTCGAGTTGATCGAGGGGAGAATTGTTCGGCAACACGGCCACCAACCCGACGTCCTATGGAATTACCGACAAGAATGTAACGGACAACACCGTGGGCGAGCGGGGCGACATTTTGATGTTCGTTTCGCGGAATGCCGCGCGGCCCTTCGTCGGCCGATTCGGAAAGGATGCAAGCGGCAACCCACAGACAATTCAGTCGGACGTGGCAGAGGTCGCTTGGTTCCTACGCGGCAACCGCCTGCACCGTCGCGTGCTGCTAATTGTGCCCGGCGCCGCCGCGGCGGTTGCCAGCTACGACCCGAAACAGTTTTACAACGATTACGATCTTTCCGCCCATAGGATCAAAAACGCCAGCGGTCAGACCGTTATAGTGCCCAATAGCCTCGCCGAGTTGGTGAAGCGTGAGAACCGTTTCGGCCACGATGCCCGCCAGTTTCCCTACGATGTTCGTGGCTGGGGCGGGTATGGACTGCCCACTTTGGCCGAATGTACGGATCCGAATTGGATAGCCGGGTGGTCCACCGGTTCGACGCCGACGCCCACTGCGCCGCCGGCAGTTCCTCATGGTCGATCTCTGGGACAATTCGGTCAACGGCAACTTGAGCAAGAACCTTCCCGACCAGGCATTGAATGCGGCATATAAAAATGGTTTGCCGTTGCCGACGACGTGATCTTGACGAACGTTATCGGGTTGGACGTCAAAGTATGGGAGCCGGCGGCAAACGGGGGCGGGGCGGCTATGTAGACTTGGGCGCAATACAAAAACGGCGAAATGACGGGAGCACATGGTTCGCCAGTCACAATCGTGCCGAATAAACAGCCTCCAACCCAACCCCACACTTATCTCCCTTCGCTTGGATCGACATACCCGCGCTTTTATCCACATGTCGGCAGACGGCGTCTATTATGGATGTCAGAGCGGGATAGTCGAATCGGGCTTGGCGCCGAGCAATACGTTTCCGCAATGCGTTTACGATTTGGGCAGCTTCAGTTACGCGAACGAGCTTGGCAACGGCCGAGCGACCAATGGAATTGACGATAATGGCACCGGCGTCGTTGATGCCATGAGCGACTTTGTGATACCTGGAAGCAATCCAGTGGTCGCGCCGCGTATCGCCCTATCCGGTCCCGCTCCGCGGCATCCAGGTCACGATCCGCTGCTTCGAGCCGGACAGCAAGCAAATCCGCGAAATCACGATCGAGCACGATTTCCTGCCGAAGTAACGATCCTGCCGCGACGGCCGCTTTTGCATGGCCGGCGGTTCGCTCGTCTAACGTTTCATGCCGGTCGATTGGCGGATTCAGTCCGCTGCTCGCCAGAAACAGCAATCCGGGCACGAGAAACAAGCAGATCGCAAAGCCCGGCAAATGCCGATTGACGATCAACCCAGTCGCGGCAAAAAGGGCAAAGCCTGCGATCGTGGTTACGCCGCCCGTCGCTTCCCACCGCCATCCGATCAGGAGGCCGGCGAGCATCAGGCCCAAGGCGATGAACTCAACAATCACGCGAGGGGGCTGCCTGAAGGTGCCCGGTGTCCCTTCGCCCACCGCAAAGGTGATTACTAAGCAGACAAGGAGCAGGCCGGTAATTCGGGCTGCCCAACGAAGCATGACCAGGTTTGTAGCAATCATGGCTTCTCCTTTCAAGTCTCTCCCAATGTCAGGGCGAAGAAGCCTTTGAAATATAACGCCGATTTTATCGCCGACTTGGCGTGCTTCGCTTCCCGCTTGACGAGGTTTACAATAGCGGCGGGTGGACGTTCCCTGAGCTTCAGGCGAAGGGCGTGGTGTTCCGGTTTGCCACGCCCTTCGCAGCTCACGCGACGTGCCACCCAATTCCTCCTTTATCAGGGCCTTCGCTGCGCATGGGGAGATTCTTCGCATGAAGTTCGTTTACTCGTTAGCCGTACTGACGATCGCCGCTTCGGCCGCAGCGGGCTCAATCGAACCGCTTCCGGCCAAGGTCCCGCCGCATCGCGGACGTGCTGGAAATTCTCTCTCCGGCGGCCGTGAGTATCGATGGCTGGATCGGGAAGAGGATCGTCGTCAACGCCCACGAGCGGCTGCTCTCCGTTGACACGGAACCGCTGCTGGCAGGCTATCGTCATCGGCCCGGCAGCCATCCTTGGATCGGGGAGCACGTAGGCAAGTGGATGCACGCGGCGACTATCGCCTGGGCCTACACGGGCTATCCCGCTTGCGGGAGAACTCATCGCGTCGCAACGGAACTCGTTAGCTGCCAGGAAGCAGACGGCTACCTCGGCACTTACGCGCCGACAAGCGATTCGGCTTGTATCACGGCAACGATTGGGACGTTCTGGTCGCACAAATACAATCTGATCGGCCTCTTGACGTATTACCAGTACACGGGCGATCCCGCGGCACTTCGGGCCTGCCGCAAAATGGGCGACCTGCTCATTGCCACCTTCCCAGAAAAGAAAAGCATTCTGGCCGCCGGCACGCACCAAGGCATGGCCGCGACGAGCGTGCTCGAACCGGTCGTGGTGCTCTACCGCCGACGGGGACAAGCCCTATCTCGATTTCGCGCGATATTCGTCCGCTCGTGGGATGAGCGGGGCGGGCCCCCGATACTGGCGACGCTGCTGAGCAAAAAGCAGGTCAACAAAACGGCCAACGGCAAAGCTTATGAAATGCTTTCAAACCTTGTCGGCCTCTGCGAACTCTACCGCGCGACAGGCAACGCGCAGTTCCTCGACACCGTTCAGATCCCTGGCAAGACATCGTCGCCAATCGGCTCTACATTACCGGGCAGCGTGGGTTCGTTCGAACATTTCCACGGCGATCACGAGCTGCCGAACGGCCCGAGCATGAGATCTGTGAAACGTGCGTTACCGTGACCTGGATGCAGCTCAACTGGCAATTGCTGCGGCTGACCGGCGAGACGAAATATGGCGACGAATTCGAGGGCATCGCTCTACAACCATCTGGCTGCCGCACAACGTCGGAGCGGCGACGACTGGTGCTACTACACGCCGCTGGAAGGCCATAAGCAATACGACAAAGAGATCACTTGCTGTCATTCCAGCGGCCGGCGGAATCGCGATCGCGCCGCAGGCAGCCTATTTCCGCGGACACGATCGCGACGGCGATTTCGTCTTCGTCAACACGTTGGAAACATCGCGGGGCACCTTCGAACTTGGCAGCCAGAATATCGCGATCGAGCAATCCAGCGAGTTTCCACGTGGCGGGCAATCCGGCATAACGGTGCGCGCAGCCCACCGCGTCCTTCGGCATCAAAATCCGCCTGCCGGCCTGGGCCTCGCCCACGGAGATTGCCGCGGATGGAAAACGGATCAAGGCCGATTCGGCCGGTTGGGCCAGCTTGCCCGTTCGATCGTGGAAGGACGGCGACCGGGTCTCAATTGACTTTCATCTCGGGTCGAGATTGATTTCAGGAGATTACGGCAACGCCGGCCGTGCGGCCTTAGCTTGGGGACCGTTCGTGCTCGCCTATGACCAGGATCGCAACGGCGGCCTTGCGGCGGATGACTCGATCGGGCTCGTCAACGCGAAATCCTCGTTGATTCCCAAGGACGGCCGCCAGCTTGCCTTCGATGTGCGCCGGCTACAGACGCGGAGAAAAAGCCGACAACGCGAGTATTCGTCCCATTCGCCGACGCGGGAGCGGGCGGCGGCCAGTATCGCGTCTGGCTGCGCGACGCGACAGCGAAGGCGAGCGCCGGAGAAAACAGCGGCATAACTCATATCGATGTGCAGGCCGAAGTCACACTTCACCCGATGTCGCGGCTGCTCACCGGAGCGTGCATCGAGGACGTGAACCACGAAGTCTACGGCGGCATCTACAGCCAGATGGTTTTCGGTGAGAGTTTTCAGGAGCAGCCGCCGGTACGGCGGTCGAAGGATCAAAAGTGAGCGGCATGTGGCGGCCGGTTCAGTCCGGCATGCAATGGGCAAGTTCGCTATCGAAACGGACCGTCCCTTCGTCGGGCGGCAATCGCAGCGAGTGACATTCACCACGAGCGAGGGACGTTTTGGTATCGAGAATTCGGACTGAACCGCTGGGGGATGTATTCCGCGGAAGGCAAACCGTATAATGGCGCGCTTCGGCGGGCCGACGCACCGGTTGAGCTATACGCGACCTTGGAGAACAAAGATGGATCGCAACCACAGGCCGAACGTGTTTCTCGGTAAAGCCTGGCGGCTGGCAGCGACTGAGCTTCACGCTCACGCCCAAGAGCAGCGAGAAATCGGGCCGCCTCGCGATCACCCTGAAATGGCGCGGCTCGGTCGTGCTGGGTTACGCTTTTCTGCAGCCCGGCGAGTGGGGTCGATTCAAGGGGTTGCCGGTGCGGGGGCGACGTGGCCGAGGCGCTGATCTCGCAGGGGATTACGGTTCTCCGCTACGGCGGGTCGATGGTCAATAATCCGGAATACCGCTGGAAGAAAATGACCGGCCCGCGCGATTGGCTCGCGTTTGCCCTGGACATCGCGGTCACCGGTATCCGCATCGTCTAATGGCTGGGGCATTTTGGACTTCATGGATTTCTGCGAGGCCGCACGGATTTGAATATGTACCGGCGTTTAACGCGGACGAAAGCCCGGCCGACATGGCGGACTTCATCGAATACGCCAACCGCCCGGCCGACAGCCAGTGGGTCGCCGTGCGCGTTGCCGATGGACAACCCGGCCCCGTACAAGTTGAAATATCTGGAGATAGGAAACGAAGAGAAGAATCGACGACGCACTATTACGCGAAGGTCGCCGCGATGGCCCCGGCCATTTGGGCCAAGGACGCGAATGTGATTCTGGTCGTCGGCGACTTCCTCTACTCGCGGCCGATTTCCGATCCGTTTCACTTCAAGCGCGCCGCCTCCGGGATCACGAGCCTCGCCGCGCACTGGAAAATTTGCAACTGGCCAAAGAGCACAATCGCGAGGTCTGGTTCGACGTTCATGTAGGAACGGAAGGGCCGACTCCTGATCCCCACGCTCGCCGCCACGCCGTTCGTATATTGACGCCCTGGACAAGATTGCCGATGGAGCGCGGCATCGGGTGGTCGTTTTCGAGCTCAACGCCGAACAATCACTCGCATGCCCCGCCCAGGCAAATGTGCTGGCCATCAACGCCCTCGCACGCGACGGGCGATTGCCCATCGTAACCTCGGCCAATTGCCTCCAGTCCGACGGCCAGAACGACAACGGCTGGAATCAGGGCCTTCTTTTCCTACAATCCGTCGCAAGTCTGGCTGCAACCGCCGGGCTATGTCACGCAGATGTTTTCGCTGGTAATGACATGCCGCGCGTTGTCCAGGCGAAAGTGGAAGGCGCGAAGAGCAAGTTGGACGTGGCCTCCGCAGGCAGCGAGGACGGCAAGACCTTGGTGCTGCGAGTAGTGAATCCAGGCGATAAAACTGAGCCCGGCAGATTCATTTGACCGATTTGTCGCCCGGCAGCCGGTGCGGCAAGTGACGGAATTGGCGGGACCCTTGCGGGCAGTTAATACCGCGTGCAGCCCAATGCATTCGTGCCGCAGTCGCGGGGTGGCGGCACGCGATCAAGGACGGAACGGCTCGCTACACGTTTCCGCCCTATTCGGTTACGGTAATTCGATTCGAGTGGACGAGTGGTGGGTCTCTATTTACCGCAATATCGCTGTCCTTGAAACGGCGGCCATCGACGGGGAGCGGCCCAGGTTGAATCGAATTATCTATGATATGCCCGCGATGGCAGCTGTTAAAACAAAATGATGGCTACGGCGGACCGGCGAGCTTTTGGGCCATCGGATCCAGACGAACCGAACCCAAGGTTGGCCTCCGATTACAAGTAAATGAACTCTGGTCTATATCATTGTAACCAGAATCAACAGTATGCAGGCACAACTGACATATTTGCATTCCCGGCTTAATCGCGATCGGCATCTCACCCGGATTAGTGATTTCAAGCGTAAGGCAACCTGCGAAACCAGGATGCACTCCCGTCGCCGTAGCAATTACCAGTCCTCGCCTGCCCCGAGACGACTTTCCCACTACATAGCCGGCGAGGTCCCTCGGTAATCGAATCCACTCCAACGTAACACCGAGCACGAAGTTTTCTTGGATGAAGGATGAAGTCGGTACCGAACGGAACGTAATGCTTCTTTGTCAAACGGTTCTCGCCCGGCTCACCATCAGATGGTTTTGAGACATGCAAAAGGGGAAATCTACTTTGGCGGAGCGTAGTCGAACTATGTGCCCGGTAGCCAGCAAGTCAATCGAGGCCGATCCAGCCCGCCTAAGTTCGTCAAGCGGCGGTTCTGGAGTGACTACAAGCGGATCCTTCACTCTCGTGGGGTTGGCAAGCAGATCAGCGATTCGGTCGGACTTCAGGAGCATTGGTGGGCCTAGCGGATGAGTTTTTCAATCTCCGATATTTCGATGCTCTTAAGGAGCAGCTCATTGAGAGTTGACACGCGATCTTTCGGCACGGAAGGAGAGTCCGACCAGAAATCAACATCGTGATAAACTTGCCAGCCTGCATTCAGCAAATTCCACCAGCCCACCGGCCGCGGTTGCCGGAGTAAGCAATCGAAATGCCTCTACCGACGCGGCGATTCTTTCCGCGGATCGTTCGGGCATAGTTGCCGTCGAGGCAATCTCTTCGGCCTTCATTACAATATCTGTTACCAAAGCAGATGCGGCCGTATCTGCCAGCATCACCAGAAACGTTTCTTTGGGCTCAGTCGTCGCTGGAGCTTCGTCGGCAAACCACTGCTTGAAGTTGGCGGGAAGGGTGACGCCGTATTCCTTTGCAGCGATTTCAAGATTCGAACATCGGTTCTTCAAAGTCGGGTATCGCGGCGACCGTTTTGTATCAAGCCCGGGGACAAAAGGTAGGCAAATGCGTGCAGAAAAGACTCGGCAAACAGACGCAGACCAATGAAGTCGCAGAACGTCTCTTCTGTCTGCTTCAACGCCCATACGTGGGCGGGACGAAACATTCTGCTTCATAAAAAGGTCGTTGAAAGCCCCGCCGAAAAGAGTGGAGTATTCTGGTGTTCGATTGACAACCTCGTCGGTAATAATCTTTTCGATTATCGGGGCGTAACGCACTCGCAGGAAGCGGCTCTGCCAAGCCGTGTGTCCAAGTTCATGACCGGCAAGCGGAACTAGCAGCGCGTTGCCGGATTCCGACGCCGGGAGTCCGAGTAGAACGAAATTGGGCAATTCGGTGATTTGCGAGGTGAACATGAGGAGATAAAAACCATTCAGATGACAATATCAAGTTCCTGTCCCCACCCAGAAGTTGGCACGCCAGCCGGAGCAATGGGCCGAACACTTCGAAACTATTTCTCACGTTAGTTGAGCGAATAATGAATCCAAGCAACGGAAGGTACACGGAGATCTGCGACAGCGACTCAGCGCACATGTTTTGAACAGTTGCCGGATCGCTCGCGCCAGTCAATGTTGAAAGGGTGCCTTGGAAGTTCGTGAAAATCGCCTTAATGGCCCGCAACGCATCCTTGGAGTCGGAATAAGGAAAGTCCGAGTCTTGACAGATGGCTGATCTCCCGCAGGACAGACTGAACTCTCTCGCGAGAATACTGGAGTGGCAGCACAATTCAACTCCGGTACGGGTGTGAAGGCTCCTCATCGAGAAACGTCTGCCTATACGAGCGAGAGCTTTGCGCGAGGGACACGCAGAATTGTCGTAATCTCACGACAATCGCCTTGTCCTGTTCGATATCGGTACGATGCAGATCGTTCGATATGTGCGACGCCTCACCAGCCAGATCAGCAAGTGTGTGCGGGTCGCTTAGCTATGGAAGCAGCCAATGCACTACTGATAGAATAGACACAGTTGGGGGGGTCCATAAGTGCTCTTCGATCACTCGACCCCTCAGTAGAGAAAATCGGTTTTCTTCGGTGGACCTAGTCGTAACGCTTGCCAAGCATACGAACCGCTTGCAGGGTTGATGCGCCATGCACTAAGATGTTGTCAAGTTCAACGGCGGCCTGAGACGCCAGCAGTGACAGGCCGGGATCCATCGCGCAGAAAACAGTTTCTGTCATTTCACATTCATATTCAACTACGTGAAACATTCCAAACTCCTTTTGGAACTCGGGGCTAAAATTACCCAAACGGGTGGGATGTCATTGTAGTCTATTTGTCGGTCGTGTGTCGAGATTCGATGACATGGCCGCGGTTATTATATTCGACCCACGAACGGGTGGGGAATTAGGGTCACTTTGTTGTCAAAAGAGGCGTTGTCGCGAAAGGCTCGCCCAGTTATTTCGTAAGGTGTGGATTGTAACGGTATAGCGGGATTCAATGCCTCCTTCGCACTTTTCAAAAGTCCAAGGGCTTCCCATCCGTGGGTCATCCCACCGAAGCGAATGCTGCCTCCAAGACAGGTTAGCATAGCTTTCCCATGATATGCAACCTGCTAGACTGACAAGCTATGCCCGTCTGCAAAAAGACTTTCGTTCTGCTTTCTGACGGTTTGCCTCGTCCTTGGCCGTCAGGACGCCCCCGCCAGACTGCCGTCAAGCCAGCCGGACCGCCGGCCGTAGCAAACGCTGCGGCCGCGGTTGTGCGTCGCAACCTGCACCTGCCCATCTTCAATGTGCATGATCCGTGGATACTGGCCTACGCTCCGACCAGAACCTATTACCTTTATACATCGAACAACGCTCGCGCCACGGGCATTAACCGGCCAGGAACCATCGCCTATCGCAGCAAGGACTTGTTGAATTGGGAAGGGCCGCTCTGTCGTCTTCACCCTTCCCGAAGGCACTGGGCGGGCAACCAAAGGGCTTGGCACCCGAGGTTCACGAATACAAAGGCCGGTTTTACTTGTTCACAACTCTGCATAACCCAGAGAAGGTCATCGCCGCGCTGCCGGCGGTTTGGCGGACGACTCACATGCGCGGAACCGCGATTGCCGCGAGTCCATCGCCGGAAGGTCCTTTCGTGCTTCTGGAAGACGACGTGGGGTTCGCCGGCCTGAGTTCAATGACGCTGCACGGAACCCTTCTATGTCGATCGGTCGGGCAAGCCGTGGATGGTGTATGCCCACGAGTGGATCCAGAAGATCGACGGCACGATGGAGGCCTTGCCGTTTAAGAAGACCTCTCCGTCTGCGGCCGGTGTGCCGATCTACTTGGTTTCAAGGGGTCCGAGGTGCCGTGGCTCAACCCGAGCAGGGCAACCCGCATCGACCAAGGAAAACCATCTACGTCACCGACGGCCCGAAGTTTTTTGAGGGAAGGATGGCCACCTGTTGATGCTGTGGTCGAGCTACGACGAGGGCGGCTACGTGCAAACGGTCGCGCGGTCCAAGTCGGGCGAACTCAAAGGCCCCTGGGAAGAACTGCCGCCCTGGTTTCGCGGGGATTCGGGTCACGGCATGTTGTTTCACACGTTCGACGGGCAACTGATGATGGTGCTGCACCGCCCCTTCAGAGGAGCGCACGCGAAGCTTTACGAAATGCAAGACGAGGGCGACCATCTTCGCATTCTTCGCGAGCGAAGTGATCTCGATGGGGATCGCTCCTGAGTACGGATGCCGTTAATAGTGATCATCCTCGTCGGGTTTTGAAGGGCCGGGTGCTCGAACGCTTTTAAACAACCGAGCCTATTTCTTCTCGGTCTTGTTGCCCTTCAACTTGGCGATCAGGAACTCGCCGACGCCGTGGTACTTGAGGTCCGTCGCCCCGGGATAGACCAGGTCGCACTCGACGCCCACGCTCCGGCATTTCTCCTGGAGCTTCACGCCGAAATTCGCCGTGTGCGTCGGGTCTTTCTGCTCCTGGCCCAAGGCGGGCGGCGTGCCGTAGATGAGGAAGACGGGCGGATCATCTGCGGTGACCAGTTCGTAGGGCGAGTACTCCTTGATCCACGGCAGGATCTTGTCTCGCTCTTCAAGGAACTGCTGGAACTGCGACAGTGCTTCTTCGGATCGCCGGTGAAGCCGAAGGCGTGGCCGCCGTAGCGGCTGTTGGGCGTCCACTCCTTCATCTGCTTCGGGTCGAGCGACGTCTTGCGCCACGTTGACGGCCGCGCAGGACAGGCGGGTGGACTCGCGGGCGACCGGATCGCCGCTCTTCGGGATCGGCCATGTCGTCGTGGAAGGCCAGCCACAGGACTGGAGCACGCCCCGGCCGATCCGCCCGTGGCGCCGATGCGGGTCTTGTCGATGTTCCACTCGTCGGCCTTGCTGCGGACGAACTGCAAGGCCCGCGCGGCATCGTGCAGCGGCCACTTCACCGGCGGCTTGACCTTGGCCGGCTTGCGCCTCCGAGATGAAGCGATACTTGATCGAGACGACCGAGATGCCCGCCTTCGAGATACTCGCGTTGCGTCGAACGGCGCCTTGTCGCCGTCCATCCAGCCGCCGCCGTGGATGTAGAACACCAGCGGCGTCGGCTGCCGCGACTCGGCCTTGTAGAAGTCGAGCACCTGCTTGGGATGCGTCCCATAGGGCACGTCGGCCAAGGTCGGTTTCGGGCCGGGCTGCGGCTTGGCGGCCGGCTTCGCCCGCGTTCGGGCTTCTTGGCATCCGCCGCGGCGGCGGCCGATACGCCGCTCCACGCCAATGCCACCACACAGATCACGAGCCATCGGGTGACAGTACGCGTCTTCATCGTTTCTCGAGGGAGGTCCTTCCAGTTGTGCCGTTGGCGACGGACACCTTGGACTACCGTCCGGCATTTACGACGGGCCACTCCTTCGATCAACTTTTGCCGTCATTTCGAATATCGGATAATTGCCTCATCGACGGCCGCAATGGCGGCGGAACGGCCGTTCGAGTCGCCGTTGATTGTTGGCATCGAACCACGCGGCCAGCCGGGATCGGTTCGCCGCAGGCCGACTTGGCGTCCACGACTTGAGCGCTGCGTCGTGGGCTTTGACCGTTACACCGATGTTCGGCAGGCTTGTAACTGTCGCTGCCGTAGGTTTGCTGATCCAAGGTTGTGATGGAAGGGTTGTGGCAACCGAGTTAACAAGCGAATAGGAGGAGAAGCTGCTTGCGGCGCGGATGGAACGACGGATGCCGCCCCGCCGGCGTCACGCTGCCCGATGTGGAGTTGTCCGCCTTGGTTGCTGCGGAAGCAACCGCAACCGTGCCGCCGCACCGTCTGGAGAACATGGTCAGCGCCGTCCGCACCGATCTCCAGGTTGCCGCCGTCGGGCACCGCGCTGGCCGACGTCACCTTGAGCACGCCGCCTGTAACCGCGGTATCGCCACCGTAGGTGTTGATGCCGCTCAGCGTCAACTTGCCGGCACCGCTCTTCGTGAGGTTCACATGCCCGTTGGAGCCTTCCGTAATGTTGCCGGCAATGGCCAACGTGTCGCTGCTGCTGTTGACCGCGATGTCCAGGTCGCTGTTCAACATCACACCGACCTGGGAAGTGATGTTGTGTCCGCTGCCCGATACGTTAATCGCCGCGTCGCTCGCGCCGTTGTCGAACGTCAATGTGCCGGCATCCGGCGAGGGTTGTGGTGATCGTCGTCGGCGTGCTGGAATTGAAGTCCATCGTGCCGATCGTGCGATTGCCGGCATTGAGGACCGCGGTTCCCGTCGCGCCGGAGTTGCCGAAGATCACGGCGATCCCGCGGCATTGGGATCGATGTTCCCATCCCAGTTGCTGGTCACGCTCCAATCGTTCTCATGGCCGGCAGATCCTGTGCCGCCGATCCAGTTGTAGCCCAGGATAACAATGCTGCCGTCAACCGGGGTAAGAACGAGGCCGTCGCTGTTCAGGTTGCTACCCGAACCAAACGTGATCGGGGCAGACGCCATTGGGGGCGGTCGGCTGAACGTCGAAGGGAACGGTAAACAGCGGCGGTGTCCCATCGTTCAAAGAGTTGGCGGTTCCCGATCTATGACCCGATCTTTACCTGACCGGGGCTCGGCGAGTAGGCAATTAGCTGGAAGCCTTGGCTTGCCATGAAGCTGCTGATGGTAATGCCCGTGGCGTAATTATTTACGTCCGTCGTGATGCCCACGAAGTTGGTCGGATAGTTGATGACGAATCCGCCCGACGTCAAGTCATCGGTGGGCTCGCTGCCCGTAATCGCGACGTTGCTGCTAGCCGTCTGGCCGCGGACGCCCACCACGCCGGCAGGAATCGCAACGGTCGGATCGATCGACGCAGTGCTAGTCGGAGCGGTTACCGGAACTGGCGGGATTTGCGGAACCGAGCGCCGACTTCCACTTGGGCCACAAGCGAAGCGTCCTGCCCGGAAAGCGTGCCATCACCCGTCGTGTCGGCGATGATCATTGGATCGGTCAGCGGATAGGCATAGAAGCCGGTGTCCAGGCCCACGACCACGCGAGAGATGTCGAACGAATCGTAGAGGTCCAGGAACATGGAGTGATTGCCATTGGAATCGCCGAAATAGGCCGCCTTATCTATCGCCTCGTTATTGCTTGCCGCGGCGATGCTGCCTTCGTTGACGCGGATACTGGTCAACCGAAAACGCCCGATCCGCCATACGGTGCCGAACCGGGTATCGTCCCCAGAATCTTCACCAAATCCATCGCGCCGGAAGGCAGCGAAGTCGGACCCGATACGGAGACGACTAGTGTGCCCGGCACACTGTTGTTAAAGGTGATTCCCCAGTTCGCCGGCAGGCCGGGGTTGGAGACGCCGCCGATGGTCAACAACGTCGGATCATACGTCAGAGTAAAGTCAACCGCAGTGACGCCGGTTCCGTTGTTGATGCGGATCGGCAATCCGGAGGCCGGATTGCCTGCCGAGCCGGCCGTTCCATTGTCGGCCACACTCAGCGTTTGATTGGCCCCTCGGGCGAAGCTCGGCATGCTGAGAACGACGGCGCTGGACGATGTGATGGTGAACGTCGTCGTATAGTTCGTTCCGCCGTTGAGCAATCCGCCGCCTGTGTCCACCCAGCCGTTGGCGCCGTGAAGAGCGTCACCGTGTAGTTGTCGGCCGGCAGTTGCCCGTTGAGCCTGGTGTACATTCCACCGCTGAGGATGGAGTTCGCAACGAACGTGGCGGTGTTCGTCGCGGCATTCCAGACGAGCGAGCCATGCACCAAGCCCGTGTTCTGTCCCACAAGGGTCACGTCGGCCGCTCCCAGCAAATTGGTTTGATTGCTGGGCGTGATCCCGTCATAAAGATTCAGCACGCTGGCATTTACGGCACGGTCGAAGGTGACGTTGAAACCGCTTGTATCCTGGACAAAGTTCGTGACGTGGAGAACGCCCAGGCTGACATGGGCGGTAATCTGCCCCGAAGAGGACCCCTGCGTATCGTAGACCGTGACTGTAATGGTCTTGGCGCCCGTTGTCGAGTATACATGGCCGCCGCCGATGCTGCCGATGTCGAATGGCGTTCCGGCAGTGACCGGGATGCCGCTGTGGACCGTGCTGTCGCCGTAGTCAATCGTGGCCGTGTAGGTCTCGCCGTCGGCGCTGCCCGGATCGGTGAACGACACGTTGTAGCTGAACGCGTCACCCGTGCTGGCGTTGAACGAACCGGAACCAAGGTTCAGGCTCGGCAGCACGTTGTTGACGTGGATGACCTTTGTATAGTCGGTGAAGCCGCCGTCCTTGTCAATAATCCGCATCCGGATCGTGTCATTGCCGGCGGGGAGATACGCAGCCGGGACGCTTTGCGAAGAATTCGTGCCGCTGCCGCCATAGGTCCCATCGCCCACCTCGAAGATTCCATCGTTGTTGAAGTCGTATGCATAGTGGAATCCGGCATTCGTATCGGGCACGGATGGGTCCGACTGGCCGGTAAAGAACACCAGTCCGGACACGCCTTCGGTCACCGTATTGGAACCTTGCACTGTTGCGGTCGGCGGCACATTGTAGACGACAATGCCCATGCTGCCCACCGTGCTAAAATAGCCGTCGTCCGTCTGAAGGTTGACGCTGATCGTATTGGTCGGGCTGACCGTGCTTTGCGGCACAGTGCCATCGGCATAAGTATGAGTAAACTGGCGACCGCCCGGCATAGCCATCAAATTGGAAGAATCAGTCCCGCTGCCATTGCCAGTGGCCGCGCCTGGGCTGACAAAGGCGAAATTGCCATCACCCCAGAAGATGACGTAGAAGTGTACCTTGTCTAGGCCGCCGGTCTCGCCGGCAGTCTCGCCGGAATCGACCACCGGGCCAAGTGTCAGCGTGTACGCCGAGCCTTCCGGGGTGCTGGGCACGCCGACAGGGCGACCGTGGGCACGGCGTCCGCGATCGCCGCGCTATCGGTCACCGCGGCGGGAGATGTCGTCTTCGTGGTGCAACTGAACGCTGATCGTGTAGTTGCCGTCGGCGACATAGGTATGCGATCCGCGGACTTCAAACAGGTGTGTGCCGCTGTTGTAGGTGATGGTCCCCGAGTTCGGCATATTGCCCGTGCCGTCGCCCCAGTTGATGTCAGCGACATAGGACGTTCCCGACGGCTCCAGCGTGAGATTGCCGGTTGGGTTGCCGAGATCAGTGAACGTTGCCAGGAGCACCGAGCTGTTGTTGACGCCTTCGGTGCCGCTAATCGACTGCCCGCCCAGAACGTTCGTCAAGGCGGGATCGGCCACGGTGGCCGTGCTGCTGCTGGCCGTTGAAGGCAGCACGCTCGTAGGCGCCGTCAGGTCCGTCTCGGTGACCTGCACGGAGCCTAGCTGCCTTCCTCGGCATAGGTGAAGCTGCCGGTGACGGGGAAGTTGCCGGCTGCCCTCGCTGACGCGATCGTGCCGCCGTCGTGCTGCCGTCGCCCCAGGCGATCGTGGCCGTGTAGTCGCCGACCGGCCGTGGGAACCGTCCGGTCAACGTCGCCACGGCGCCGCTGAACAAGGCCCCCTCGGTGGCGTGACGGCCACGCCGACGGCGTTCAAGTCAGCTCTGCCCGTGGCCGCGGTACCGGTAGTGGCCGTTGGGCGTAATCGCTGCGCCGATGGCCCGGCGTCCGTCTGGGTGATCGTGACCTAGACCGCGTAGGTGCCTTCCTCGGCATAGGTGTTGCTGCCGCTGACGGGGAAGTTGCCTGCCGCCGCCACGCTCATCTTAGCGCCGATCGTGCCGGCCGACGTGTTGCCATCGCCCCAGGTGATCGTCGCCGTGTAGTCGCCGACCGGCCGTTGGGAACTCGGCGGTGAAAACGTGGCCACCGTGCCGCTGAAGCTCGAGCCTTCGGTGGCGGCCACCGCCACGCCCGTGGCGTGAAGCGCCGCGTCCTGAACGGTGGCCGCGGCCGTGCTGGCCGTTGAAGGCAGCACGCTCGTGGCGTGTGCGCGTCAGTTCCGTCTCGGTGATCGTCACGGTGAGCTAGCTGCCTTCCTCGGCATAGGTGATCTGCCGGTGACGGGGAAGTTGCCGCGGCCGCCGCCCACCGATCGTGCCCGCGCGTGCTGCCATCGCCCCAGGCGATCGTGGCCGTGTAGTCGCTGGCCGAACCGCCGGGTCCACAAACGTGGCCACGGTGCCGCTGAACTGGCGCCCTCGGTGGCGGCGACGGCCACGCCGACGGCGTTCCAGTCAGTTTCCTGAACCGTGGCCACGGTGGCCGTGCCGTTGCTGGCCGTAATCGCGCGCCCACATGGTTCGCGTCGTCTGGGTCATCGTCACCTGTACGGTGTAGCTGCCTTCCTCGGCATAGGTGAAGCTGCCGGTGACGTGGAAGTTGCCGCCGCCGCTACGCATCGTGCCCGTCGTGCTGCCGCTGTGCCCGCGCCCCAGGCGATCGTGGCCGTGTAGTCGCCGATCGGCCTTCGACCTCCGTCGGTCCACAAACGTGGCCACCGTGCCGCTGAACAAGACCCCTCGGTGGCGCCGACGGCCACGCCGACGGCGTTCGTCAGGCACGTCGGCCACGGTGGCCGCGCTGCTGCTGGCCGTTGAAGGCAGCACGCTCGTGGGTCAGCGTCCGACTCGGTGTCACGGTGACCCATAGCTGCCTTCCTCGGCATAGGTGAAGCTGCCGGTGACGTGGAAGTTGCCGGCTGCCGTACGCCCACTTTGACGCCATCGTGCCGGACGACGTGGGTGCCATCGCCCCAGGTAATCGTGGCGGTGTAGTCGCTGGCCCGAGCCGGCCGGATGTCCACAATGAACGTGGCCACCGTGCCGCTGAAGCTTGCCCCCTCGGTGGCGGCCACGGCCACGCCGACGGCGTGGAGACAGTGTCCTGAACGGTGGCCGCGTTACCGGTCGTGACCGTTGAAGGCGTCACCGCTGCGCCCACATGGTCCACGTCCGTCTCGGTGAGCGTGACCGAGACGGTGTAGCTGCCTTCCTCGGCATAGGTGAAGCTGCCGGTGACGGGGAAGTTGCCTGCCGCCGTCGCTGCCGATCTTAGGCGCGTCGTGCCGCCGCTTGCCCTCGCCCCAGGTGATCGTGGCCGTGTAGTCGCCGATCGGCCTCCGAACCGGCGTCGGTAAACGTGGCCACGGTGCCGCTGAAGCGACCCCTCGGTGGCCGCTACCGCCACGCCCGTGGCGTGCAAGGCAGCGTCGGTAACGGTGGCCGTGGCTGCTGCTGACCGTTAACGGCAGTGCGCTTGTCGGCGTGTGCGCGTCAGCGTGACTCGGTGATCGTGACCTTGACCGTTAGCTGCCTTCCTCGGCATAGGTGAAGCTGCCGGGGACGGGGAAGTTGCCGCTGCCGTACGCACTTGGCGCACGATCGTGCCGGCCGATGTGTTGCCGTCGCCCCAGGCGATCGTGGCCGTGTAGTCGCCGTCGGCCGCCGGGTCGGGTCGGTGAACGTGGCCACGGTGCCGGTGAACACGCCGGTGGCGCCTCGGTGACGCGGGGCCGACGCCGACGGCGTTCTGCAGTGGCGCGCGTCGGCCAGTGGCCGTGCCGTTACCGCTGGCCGTGCCGAATCGGCGTCGCTGCCGTCTCGGTGATCGATACCGAGACGGTGTAGCTGCCTTCCTCGGCATAGGTGTGCTGCCGGTGACGTGGAAGTTGCCGCCGCGTCGCCCGCTGATGCGTGATCGTGCCGGCTGCCGTCTGCCGTCGCCCCAGGCGATCGTGGCCGTGTAGTCGCCGACCGTGCCGCGGATCGCCGTCCATAAACGTGGCCACCGCGCCGCTGAAGCAAGGCGCCCTCGGTGGCGCTGACGGCCACCTGCCGACGGCGTTCGTCACCGTTGCGCGTCCGGCCACGGTGGCCGTTGCTGGCTCGCTGGCCGACGCAGCGCGTCGTGGGTCAGTTGTCCGTCTCGGTACGTCACCGTACGGTGTAGCTGCCTTCCTCGGCATAGGTGAAGCTGCCGGTGACGTGGAAGTTGCCGCTGCCCCCGTCGCCCCTTTGACGTATCGTGCCGGTCGCGCTGCTGCCCGCGCCCCAGGCGATCGTGGCCGTGTAGTCGCTGCTCCGTTCCGCCGGGATCCGCCGGCGTCCACAAACGTGGCCACCGTAGCCGCTGAAAGGCGCGTCTCCGGCGGCGGCCACGCCGACCCGGCCATGCCGACAGCGTTCGTCACGTTGCCGCGTCGCGCCGCGGTGGCCGCGAAGGCGTCACCTGCTGGCCGTGATCGTAGCCGCAGCGCTGTCGTCTCGGTGATGGTGACCTGCACGGTGTAGTGCCTTCCTCGGCATAGGTGAAGCTGCCGGTGACGTGGAAGTTGCCGCTGCCGTCGCTGACGATCGTGCCCGTCGTGCTGCCGCTGCCCGCGCCGCCCCAGGCGATCGTGGCCGTGTAGTCGCCGATCGGCTCCGAACCGGCCGGGTCCACAAACGTGGCCACCGTGCCGCTGAACAAGGCCCCTCGGTGGCGCCGACGGCCACGCCGACGGCGGACGTGAGCTGCGCGTCGGCCACGGCCACGCTAAACGTGTTCTGGCCCGAGTTGCCGGCTTGGTCCGTGACCGTGACTGTGGCTGTGTAGGTACCCTCTTCCGTGTAGGTGTGCGGGCGCGTTCCTAGATTGAATCGACGTTGGGTTGCCGATCTCCGTGATCGTAAACGTTTCCGGAGCCGAACTGTCGCCCCAGCTCACCGTGATCGAGTATTGTCCGCTGGGCTGGCTGCCGTCCGCATCGGTCACGCTGCCCAAGCTGAGGCTGGCAGTGGCGCCTTCGGTGGCATTTTGATCGGAGGTGCTGACTACCGGCGGGGCCGTGTCGAGCGTGCTTGTCGGATAGAAGCCGGGCGTCGGCGGCGTGACGGTATTTGTGCCGCTAGTGAGCCACGGGGCGATATTCACGTTCGCGGCGCCAGTGCCGGTGACGCTTTCACCTTTGGGCGTGCCGGGCCAGGTGTTGTTGGGGCTGGTCGGACCGTTGACGCTGTTCCACCAGTTGTCCGTGGCGTCGATGCTCGCTTGGCTGGAGTCGTTTTCGATGCCAACTCCGGGCGACGGCGGGTCGAAACTATTCGTGTTGATTGCCCCGACGTTCGTGGCGGTGGCGTCAATACCCACGCCAACCGCGTTGCTCGAGAAGAGGTTGTTCGTCACCGTCGTGCCGCCCACGTTGCGCATCAGGTAGACGCCGGCGCGAGTGCTGTTGGCGATCGTATTTCCGTGAATCGCGTACTGGACGCCGCCATCGCCCGCCTCCAGTTCCACGCCCACGTCGTTGCCGGCATTGGTGCCAATGGTGTTGCCATTCACTTGGGTGCCGGCTGCGGCGTCGTAAATCAGCACGCCCGCAGCGTAACTGTCCGGATCGTTGCCGCCGTACTGGTTGCCGTCGATCGTATTGCCCGAAATGGTGGCCGCGGCGCCAAACCCGATCACAATCCCGTTCTGCGCGATCACGCCCGTAACGTCCGAACCAGTGACCGTGTTGCCGCTGATCGTCGCCGTCATTCCCGCGCCGCGGACGTTCGATACCGTTCTTCTGGTAGTCCTCGACAGTGTTGTCGCTAATCGACAAGCCGCGGACTGCTGAATCGTCCGACCGGGCGATGATGCCATATCCCGCCTGGACGCCATTCAGCGGTGTGCTCTCCGTGCCCGTCACCGTGAGCCCGGTGGCCGTCCCGCCGGCGTTGTAGAAGGCCAGCCCGGCTAGCCGGTTGTTGGCATTGCCATAACCGCCGCCGTCGATCTCCAGGTTCTCGACGGTTGCATTTGCTCCCTGAACGAGAACGACCGGGTAGTAGGTCACGCCATCGTTCGTAGGAGTAAAGGAGTTCGGCAGGGTTGCCGGGGCGTCGATAATCGTAGTATTGCCGGCGCCGGTGAGGGTAATCGCCTTGTCGATCTCGACCTGGTTCACGTACGTGCCGGCCTCGACGTACACCGTGTCGCCCGCAGTGGCCGCATCGACGCCGCGCTGGATGCTGGGTGTGATGGTGCCCAGCGGCGCGTAATAGCTGTTGGGGGTCACGTAGACATTGGTGGCCACGATGCGAACCAGGCCCAAGCCGCTGACGTCCACTGCGTCGAGGATCTTGTCCTCAACCGCATAGGCCTGCGAGAGCGTAAGGCTAGCGGCGGGCGTGCCGGCAAATGTCGCGCCGGTCGCATCCACAGGATTCGCCGTGAGATTGTCGATGTACCCGCCAGCAGTCGCGGCGAAAATGGTATTGCCGAGGCTGTAGCTCTGCGCCGGAGTGTTCTGGAGCAGGAGATCAAGGGTCGAGCCGCTCAGATTGACGCCGCTGAAGCTCACGCCCGTGACGTTGTTCGCCAACACCATAGCGGTTAGCGCGCCGGAAACCGTGACGCCATTCAAAGTAACGCCGGAGAGGCTTGCCGGATGCGAGGCATAACTGCCATCATTGCGACCCTCAATGTCGATGCCGAGTTCCGGCGTGCCCGCGGCGGTATATATTACCGAAACATTGTTCAGCGCGATATTGGTGAATGTGCCGTACTTGTCGTTGACGTTGAAGCCGGTGGAACTGCCACCCGTCGTGCCGCTGTTGACAACTTGGACATTGGTGAATGTGGCGTTGTCGACTTTCTCCAGGTAAATGCCCTTCAGGCTGTCGTTGCTGAACGTCGTATTGCTAATCTGAACATTGGTAAAGCCGTTCTGGTTGTCGGTTCGACCGGTATCGACGGTCGTATATAAACCTTCTTGGGTATCGCTGTCGAAATGGCTGTTTGTGATGACCAAGCCATTGACCGTACCCTGCGAGGAGACCCTCAGGCCAATCATTTCGTTCGTGGCCGAGACGGCGTTCAGGTCCAAATCGCTGAGCGCAGCGGAGTTGTGGACTTCGATGCCGTAGCTCGTGTTGCTCACGGCAGCGACATTGTCGAGCGTCACGTGCGCAACGGCGGAGTTGAAGTAGACCCCGTCTGCGCCGCCGGTGGCGCGCAGGTTCTCGACAAGCAGGCGGTCGGTCGCATCGGCGCCGCTGCCGGTGATGGTAATGATCGGGTTCCCGGACACCGCTGCGGTGACAATCGTATCGCCAGCCGTATTGCCGCTGCCGGCGCCAGTCAGGGTGATCTGCTTGTTGACCGTGACGTTTTCGGTGAACGTCCCGGCCTCGACGTTGACGACGTTTCCGGCCGAGGCGGCGTCGATGCCGCGCTGGATCGTGGAATCGGTGTCGGTGGTCGTGCCGGACAGTGAACCCGGCGCGGTCACGTAGAGGTTGTTGGCCACCCAGGTGATCAAGCCCTTGGAGAGATCATCCACCTTGTGGTACATCCGGTCTTCGATGCGGTAGTTGTCCGTCAACGTGGCCGGATTGTAGCTTCCATAGACCGTGCTGGTGAAGGCCGAGAGGTCAAAGTTCTGCGAACTCTGGTTATTGATGAAGTAGTTGCTGCCGTCGAACTTGTTGCCGTCTCCGATCGTGACGGACCCGGCCGTGGATGCGATGTACAAGTCAGTGACGTTGGCGGTTGCGCCGGTGAAGTCGTTGCCGGCCACGCTGCCGGCGCCGGTGGTGCCACCGTTTTCAAATATGATGCCGGTCGTGTTGTTGTAGATATGGTTATTCGTAATCGTGGCCGTGCCGCCGTTGACATCGATGCCGACCGTGTTGCCGTAGATTGAGCCGTCGTTGCCGATGATTGTAGCACTAGCCTTTGCGCCGCTGACCAGGATACCGGTGGTCCCGCCGGAAATCGCGGCGTTGGATTGCACGTAGGCGGTCGCCGTGAACGGAACCGTCAACGCCTCGACGTCAATGCCGGTCGTGGCGCCGGTGATCGAACCGCCGGAGAGATTGAGTGCGACGCTGCCCTGCGCGACATTGTTGCTCAGATCCGGGTTGTAGTAGAGGGGGGCGCCGGGGTAGTCCGATGGCACCGCCGCCACGCGGACACCCTCGCTGCCGCCGCTGATAACCGCGTTTGTTACGCTCAACGTGGTGGTCCCGGTGCTTCCGCCGAAATTCACGTTGACGTTGTCCAGGTCGATGCCCACGGTGGCGTTGGTGATGTAGGTATGGTTTGACGACAAGTCGTCACCGACCGAAATACTCGCGCCTGGCGCGTTCCACACGCCAATGCCCGCCGCCAATGGCTCCGCAGGCGAGTAGGAGGTGACGGTATTTCCGTCCAAAGTCGCAATGACGCTGCTGGAATCGAGTGTCGTCAGGTAAATGCCGAATACCGGATAGGGATTGCCGTTGCTATCCAGGTTGTCAGCGACGTTGTTGGCGCCATAGACGTGGTTGTCGCTTATGTTCAGGGTGGCAGCGGTGGACGGGTGGAAGAGGTTGGCCCAAATGCCGGCCCAACCGTTCTGTGCGATGGTCACGTTGTTGTTCGTGACGTTGACGGTCGAACCGCCCTGCGTGAAGTCATAGATCGAAACGCCGGCTTCGCCGCCGTCCGGAGCGACGATCGTGTTCCCAGTGACCGTGCCGTACGCGTTGTACGCCAACTGCACTCCGTAGTTCTGGAAGTTCTGGATCGAGTTGTCGTTGATGTCGGCCGATGCGCCGCTTCCTTTGACTAGGATGCCCCAGTCCGACTTGCTGATGGTGTTGGAGCCGGGGCTCGTCCCGTCACCGATGTTAGCCGATGCCGTGTCGCCCGCCAGTCCGTCGCTAGCGACTTCCACACCGGTGGCAAAGCCGCTGACGGGGTTGGCAGTGATCGTCGCCGCTACCGGGCCGGGCCCATCGCCAAAGCGGCTAGTGTCGCTGTCCTGAGCGGTGACCAGAATCCCCACGCCCGTGTCCGAGGAAGTCGTCTGGACGGTGTTGCCGCTCACGGCGACGGCCGTGGCGTCTTGATAGAGCAGGATGCCGTTGTCGCCACCCTGACCAGTCACGGTATTGCCGCTGACCGTCACGGCGCCCTGGTCCCAACTTACGACAATGCCGATGTCGTTGTGCGCGGTGCCGGTTCCGGTCAGATCGACGGGGTTTGCGGAAACGACCGACCCGCCCGCCGCGCTGGCCACGTCGATCCCCAGCGCGCCATTGGCCAGAACCGTCTGGGGCGAGGAGTACGAGTTGCCGGTGATCGTGAAAAGCGCGGCCGAGCCATCGAACGTATTGCCTTCGATTCCGGCTGCCGAATTCGTGATGACGTTGTTTTCGATCGTCGCGTCGCTACCGAACACGGCGATGGCGGCGGTCGCCTCGTAGGCGGCGCCGCCGTCGTTGATGGTCGTGCCGATGTCGTTCAGCGTGTCGTTCTCGATCACAATGCCGGTGGCCAGGCCCGTGTAGTTGTAGATCGCGATGCCCTTGCGGTAGACATTCTCGATCGTGACGTGCTGGATCGTGATGTCACTGTAGGTATGCCCGTCGTTGGCCGAATTCGTGATAATGCCGTCGCGGAAGTCCTGCCCCGCGCCGCCGTCGAGGGTCAGCGTCTCGATGGTCACGTGCGAAGAGGCGATGATGAACCCATTGGACGCGGTCCCGCCGAACGACGAGTCGTCGTGGCTGTCGGTCAGCGAGGGTTTGATGATCACGCCAGATTCGCTTAGGCCCTCGATCGTGACCGGAATGGGGATCAGGATGTTCGAAGGGTCGTAAGTCCCGGCGTAGATGTCGACGATGCCGCCGGAGGCGACGGCGTTGATGCCGCTCTGAATGTCGCTAAACTCGTCGTAGCCATAAGAATGGCCGGCGCCCAGGCCGGGACTCCCGGGTTGGTTCCGACGCCGCTGCCGGCCCATGCGATGTTCACGTACACCGTTGTTGGAGTCGGAAGCTGATTCAGAGCCGGCAGATAATAGACCGTCGTCAGGCTGGAATCGTTGTGGTGGTCGTTGATGACCTGTGCGATAGCCGCGGTATCGCTCGGCCGTACGGGCCGAAATTATTGTCCTCGGCTAGCACGTCGGGCTGGGTGCCTTGGGGAGTATTCTGATCGTCGATGGCGTAATGCCCCGCACCGCCCGCGTAGCCAGTCAGCGTGTTGTGACCGGTGCTCGATCCCAAACCGGTGAAGTTGGCGTGGCCCGGAATGAGGTCGCTGGGATCGTACCCGAGATCGACCGTGGCACCGCCGCTGATCACCACGCCTTCGCCATTGCCGGCCAGATTGTTATTCTGCGCCAGGACATTTCCGCCGATGGCGTCGATGCCCGTGGAGTTGCCGGAAATGGTCGCGCCGCTGATCGTGACGGCAGCGGTGGCGCCAGGATTTTGCTTGACGAGAATCCCCGTATCGCCGTCGGTGAAGCTGTCGCCGTTGAACGATGCGGAAACATTCATTTGACCATAACCGAGCGTGTCGGTCGTGACCAAGGCACCAGTTCCGCCGGTGTTCACGCTGACTTGGTTGCCGCTGAAGGCCGCCGAGCCGCCCTGGCCGCCGAACGCGGCAAGTCCCACATCGACGCCGCTGATTATGTTATTCTGGACGGTAACAGCGTCGTACGGCACGAAAACGAAAATGCCATAGGCACCCGCTGTGCCGAGCGAAACATTGTTGTCGTGGATGGAATCCGCAGTTCCGCCTGAATCGCCGTTATTGTCCGTGTGAATGCCGCTTCCCGAATTCGTCACGATATTGAACGCGAATTCAGTTCCCGTCGAATGATTAGCGGAAATCGCGTCGCCTGCGTACGAAACAGTGTTGTACGAGAAGATTCCGCCGCCACCATAATTGAAGATGGCAACCGACTGCGGCCCGCCAGCCACGTTGGTGACTACGTTGTGCGAGATATTGAAGCCGTTGACCGCGCTCGGGCTGCGGGCGTAAATGCCGCGCAAGTAGATGTTCTCGACGGTTACATTATGCACGCTGAGGTTGGAGTACGGACCGGGGTCTCCCTCGATGATTCCGTTGCGGGCGTGAATGTGTGCTCCATTGACAGTGGTGTCGCCCCCAGTCTCAAGCGCGGGGTTGTCGCCATTTAGGGTCAATCCGGCGATTTCTACGTCGCTCGAGTCCACCACGATCATCTGGCTGCCGCGCAGGGACGGTCCGTCGTCAGGATTCGGCAAGCCAACGTCCGAGTAGGCCGGGTATAGGGTTGTGGTCGCCGCACCTGCGCAAGAAGGTGAACAGGCTGAGAAATAGTGACGTTATCTACATAATGACCCGCCTGCACGTAAACGGTGTCGTTGGCCGATGCGAGGTTGACCGCCCGTTGAATGGCCCCGGCATTGGTTGTTTCGGCCAACTGGGTAACGAAGACCTCGTTGGCTCGCAGCCGAACCAGCCCTTGACCGGCATACGTGATGCCGTCGCTGATCTGATCAACGATAGCGTATTCTTGGGCGAGCGTAGTGCCGCCAAGACTGGCGTTCACTCCGCCAAACGTGCCTGCACCCGTGGCATTGACCTCCTGCGCCGTTTGATTGTCGATGTACGTAACGCCGGCAAAAGAATTGCCGCCTCCCAGGGTCAGCGAGCCACTGTCGAACCGCAGGTCGGTCGTATTCTTCAGAGGTCCGGTTCCAAACGTTGTGGTGCTGATGGATGCGGTGCCGCCGTTCACTTGAATGCCGAGGGCGCCACCGTTAATTGTATTGCCCGAGATCGTGTCGGTCCCGCCCAAAGTCTGGATTCCGGTCGAGTCGCCAGAAAACATATTGCCCGAGATCGAACCCGTCGCGTCTGCGCTGACGCCGACGCTGCTGCTTTGCAGCGTATCGCCGCTGATCGAGTACGAAGTGCCGCCCGACTGAACTGCAATCGCGGTGCCGGAATTTGAGGATATCGTGAGACCAGAAATGGACACTGACGTAGTGTTGATGACAAACGCACCGCCGGCGTCGTTAAAGGTGACGGTGTCGGGCGTATTGATTATTTGATTCGTGTTCGTGTAGTTCTCGACGGTCACACTCGAGACGGCAGGGGTCACCGGCGTCGAGCCGGTGTAGGTTCCCTGGATAACCTGTACCGTATCACCGCTGTTGGCTGCGGAAACGGCCGCGCCAATGGCTGGAAATGCGGTCGAAGTGGGAACTCCCGCGTAGATCCCAGATACCGTGTCGTGTCCGACCGCCGTGTACTGCACATGGTCACCAGCGGCCGGCGAATGACTGCCCACGGGGCTTGATGGTGCGACAACTGTCCAAACCGGGGCGACGTAGAGCGCGGTGAGCATCTGCCGCGCTTCCAGCGCCTCAACCCGCGGCGTGAATCGCGTGGACTTTCCAGAAGCAACACTCAATCGCCGCGCCTTAGTCTGGCCGAGTAACAGATTAAAGAGGCCGACGAGGCGGGAGACGATAAACATCGATTGCCGCTCGGCCAAGGGAAGCAACCCGGGCCGAGGAAAGCGGCTGCGGAAGCGACGGACTCGATTGGCCATCGCGGGATTCAACCCACACAAGAAGTTGCCAAAGCGACGCCGAAACGACTTTTGCTTCCGGTAAGCGGCCATATTATGATTCCTTAAATACAGATGAAACTGCGCGAATGGGAATACGCGGGACATCGAAGTCTGCGCTAAAGCGCATAGACGGAGGGATATACGCCTTTTGGGTATGTCACGCCTCGTCCTTCATCATAATCAATGATTCATTTCTGTCAATGAACTGGCGCATTTTTGCCGCAATCGTTTTCGTCATGAAATTTCCGCACCCTGTCATGTTGGTAGCAAACTCTGCGAGAATTGTCGTCATCCACGATTATTGAGGACATGTCCTGCCGAATAGTTAGCAAACCGAAGAAATGCGCTGAAACCTCGGCGAGGCGCCAGTTATTGCCAATCAGTTTCGTATTCAGGCTCTTGCCCGGCAACCGAGAAAATCATGCAGTTTCAATTTAGCAACGCCCGCACAACGGTTCACCAGCGGTCAATTGGAAGCTGTCACGGTAATGAGATATTGATGGCACCGCGTCGTGCGGAAAGCCATGAGGTAGTTCGATACAAGAGATCCAGTGGTGAATGGCTGGGGAGCATCTGGGGAGCATGTGGGGAGCTTTGATGTTGTGGGCCAAAATCGAATGGTGAAATGCTCGCAAATTGTTCCCGCGGACTAGGCCTTAACTCGTTTGACAGAAGCAAGTTACATCACGGCGCCCGCGGACGCGCCATATTGCTTTTGGGCGGTCGGGGAACGGTCGAAAAGATCTCAGTCAAATCGTTGACACGATTTGGGATCGTGGTATACTCGACGGTGTAAGGCAAATTTCAGTTGACGTTTCATTGCGGGACGACGGATCGTCGCACCTTTTTCACTTCATTACGAGGCAGCGTAAGCCAAGCAAGGGTTGGGTATCGTTAACGCATTATCGCGTTCGGCCCTGGGGTTAGTCTCAGGATACTGCCCACATCTTCTTGGTCGTTTAACAAATCGGGGCAATGGCCGCCTGACCTTCGGGCGATGCGGTCATAGTGCTTGCTGCCGATCTCTTTCGCCTCATATCGGTAGCGGCGCTAGGGCGGTGCCCTTCTAGGCAGGCGAGGATGTATCGTAGCTTGGATTCATTGGAAAAAATGTTCGGATGCGGGAGGATGGCTGTGAAACTGACATTCAAATGGCTGATTACTGCGGGTGTTGTGGCGATGGTGTCGTTCTGTGCCATGCCTCTTCAGGCAGGACTGTTGGACTATGCCGCCGATGCGTACAACGACGGACATGGGCCGGGTGCAGGGGGAGCGTGGTACGGAACCGCCACTTACTCCGACCTTTCGTTGTCCGGAAGCGTCGAATGGGTCGTATTTGCCCCCGACGCCTTCTCGCAAGTATTGGGAGGAAACGGGTATACACCGTCAGCCCACGAGTTGGTCTATGCGTTTGAGGTTGACAATGCGGGCACTTCGGACCTCTCAACGCTTGATGCGGGCATGGTGTCCGGCCGGCCACGCGATAACGTCGGAACCTTTACCATTCCCAGTCAAACGGGCATAACGCCGACGACTTCAAGCTTTGCCGGCACTAGCCCATTCGATGCAGCCCATTGGTTTTTTAGCAGCCCCAACGGGCCGATACTCACCGGGCAGTCGAGCGTTGGTTTGGCATACGCGAGCATTAACGCCCCCGAGAATCTTTGGGCTCGCTGATCAACAGCGGTCTCTCCACCAATGTTTCCCTACCGGGGCCCTCGACGACTCAGGCGATGGTGCCGGAACCGTCCACTTTTGCTTTACTGACTCTGATGGCAACGATCGTCGTATTTGGTCGCCGGTACTGTCGCGGCTCAAAGTAGTTTTGTCTCCCAACGTTGAGGTTATCAGCCTTTTGAACTGAAAAATGGTGGACATTCGATGCGTATCACGAATTACTCGGCAGCGTTTCTGATAGTTGCTCTCTTGCAGGGTAGTGTAGCCAAAGGCGGCTTGCTGGCGACCGACAGCGCCGCGTATAACGATGGCACGACCACATGGCGAGGGACCCAGCCATTCACCAGTTTTGGGTTGCTTGACGTCAACGTAGACTACGCGGTTTACGCGCCGGGTCAATTTCAGCTTTCGTCGGCCCTCCAAAACCCGACAGATCCCAGCAGCGGCACTCAATATGTTTATGCCTATCAATTGCTGAACGATGTGGGAGGGACACTTCCGGTGACCGCTTTCTCGGTTGGCTTCACCGATGTCGGGGATACCGATGCGGGCACGGAAGGCGCAAACAAGCTGGTATCGAACGTCGGTTATATATCCCCGTTCCCCGCAGGCGCCGTCCCATCAAACACTGCGTATAATGGGCAGTCGGCTGTATGGAACTACGCAACAGCGTTGACCACGGGGACCGAATCAGCCGTGCTGGTATACACGAGCCCCTATCCGCCGGAAACGGATTTTGCCAGTGTGCAAGGCTTTGCCAGCGATCAGGAGCGGCTTCCAAGCCCGGTGCCGGAGCCTGCCAGCGGACTACTGCTTTTACTGTTCGCAGCCGCACTTCTCCCGGCGACCCGAACCTGGCGCCTGCATCGTTAACTTGAAACGCCGAGTTAATGGACATTTCCGTTGCAGAATGCGCTGATAAGTGCTTCTATCTCGCCTTCCTGTTGCGTTTGAGACATGAAAGCGCACTTCGTCAAAGCCGAAGAGGTTGCGATGAGCCGAGAAACATTCGCGTCCATGCGCACGAGTTCTAATGCGTCGCGGTCCCGGATGAATACATCGCGGTCGTTCATTTTCTCTAATCGTGTTACATCAGTACGCCCGGAGGGACTCGAACCCCCAACCCTCGGTTCCGAAGACCGATGCTCTATCCATTGAGCTACGGGCGCAACGACCACTTTTCTAGGGCTTTCCAGCGGTTATAATGCCTTTGTGGACGCATTGGCACTTTCCGCGGCACTTTCCAAGACAAGCAGGAGAACATCATGGTACGTCGAGCCATCGGCCGGAGCAAGGGGCGAAGCACAAAGGGATACTTTTACCGGGCGGGACGAGGGTGGTTCACTAAGGCAGATGGTCGATTCATTCCATTGACGGACGAAGCCGGTGAACGGTTCCGCGAACGCAAAGTGAGCGAGGATCTGTTGAAGGACGCAAGCGCCCGCGTCCGCGTTTCGCTTCGCGACGCGGAAACTCCGGTTCGCTCGGAGGAGCAACGCGACGCTCAGGTGGGCGAAGTATGCCGTGACTATTTGAATCATCTGAAGGCGGCAGGCTGACCTACCGTCCAAGCAAGGGATCGCGCGAACCTATCTCGATCGTGGCCGCACGTTGTTCGATTTCTGCTACGGCCTGCCGGCGAAGTATTTCTGCGAAGGCGATGTAGAAAAGCGGGCGAAGTTGACCTCAAAAGAACGGCCAAAGAAAATTCACGACGGTTATGGTCCTCGGCTTTGCTCTGAGTTGACTCCGACCGATATTGACCGCTGGCTTGCAGCACATACCTGGAAATCAGGCGGGCGTCGCATTCGATTGCAGGCGTTGCGACGTGCCTTCAACTTCGCGGTGGAACGGCAGGTCATCGCAAAGAATCCGATCAAGGGATACAAGCTGCCGAAAGCTACGTCGCGAGTCACCTATTTGACGCCGGCTCAAGAGGAATCGCTGCTGAACGCGTCTAGTCCGGCCTTTGCTCTGGCACTGAAGGTCTGCATTCGCACCGGCGCTCGCTTCGGATGCGAATTCGCTGCCCTCTGCGGCCGTCACGTCAAGGACCACGGCGACCGCATGGAATGGATTTTCAAGGCCGACGAGAGCAAGACCAAACGGCAGAGAATCATCCGCGTTACCGACACCGAGATCATCGCGATGGTTCGAGACCGCATGAATGACGGGCCGATCTTCCGCAATGAATCGGGCTCCCCGTGGTCGCGGATCATGCTTCTCGCAGAACTTCCGACGTGCGAAGGCGAGAATCAAGAAAAAAGGCGTTAGTCTTGACCCGGACGCTTGCATGTACTCCTGCCGCCATACATACGCAAAGCGGACTCTAGAGGGTTTCTGGACCGGCAAGCTCACGAGCATCAAGACGCTGGCCCGATTGATGGGCAATACCGTGCAAGTCTGCATCGACCACTACTTGCAATTTAGCGAAGCAGACACTGAAGGACTGTGGGAAACGGCCTAGAACCATTCGGTGTTCCGCGGAGCGGACTGCCGGTGGGGACGCGCCCTCTCGGCAAACAGCGAGGTCCTTTGTACTAGCCGTCCATTGGCGATAAACGCAGCCAGGTCTTCCTCGGTGACTCGGTAGCCCTTTCCGCCAGCGCCGTGCTCAGCGCGGGCAAGCGGCCCGATTTGACCAGATTATGCACGTTGGACAGGCTGCAACTCAGAAGTTTTGCCACTTCATCAAGCCGGAGCATTGATCTTTTTGCCTTTCTTCCAATGTGCTGCGTTTTTTCCGCGATATGAACCACGCACAGCGGGCCGCTGGGATTTCCTTTTTTCATTCCGTACGGTTTTCTGGCCGCTTGTGGCCGGCGGCCCCGAATTCGGCCACAGCCCTTCACGCTGATACCACAGCAATTCGTTGTGGCTGACCTCCCGCTCGAATCGCATACAATCACCGGGACTTCTGGTAGATTGGGTTCGGATCGAACATTCCGCGGAACATCCCGTCTCTCAAATAGTTCATTCGACGAATGACCTGCGGCCTTTTGTGACGAATAGAAACCGCCGCCTCGTCCGGCCGAAGTTCGAGCAATCGGGCTGGATCAAAACCGCAGTAAGCGCCGAGTTCGCAGGCCGAACCGTAGTGCCCCAGACCAAATGACATAATCACTTCGCAGTTGTCGAGAATGGTCGTCCAATCGCTAGGATACCGTGATTTCAATTGGGCGAGGTTTTGCCAGACGGTTATGAGCTGAAGGCCGTATGCCCTCATCAAAGTCGTCGCGGTGAGGAGGGGAGGGAACGTTCCAAGCTGAGCAGCCTCCTCCAGAATAAACAGCGTTCGGTGCTCCGGTTGGAACTGCCGCTTGAGAATCGTGTTCAGCAAAACGCCAATCCATAGACGCAGTAAAGCGCGATGGCTATGGAGCTTCTCCGGTGGGACGATGATATATATAGTGATCGGATCTCCTGCGAGGACTCTTCTTAGGCTGATGGTGGAATCCTCCATCGAGCGAGCCACGTCGTCCGCCGCCAAGCATTTAACATACGACTGCGCAGTGGACAGGACGCATGGACGGGTCCTATCCTCCGGAATATTCAAGAAGGCTACAAATTCATCACGCGCCAGCCGCGAACCTTCTCTCCTGGCGTCGAGTTGGCGTGCGATATGCATTGCCAGATCGTCTGCATACAGAATCTGGGTCAGCGTTCTGATACTTGGATTACCGCAGGAAACCATACAGGCAATCAACCCGGCAAGCAGCCCGGTGGCCGAGTCGGACCAAAATGGGTCAGTGCCGAACTCGTGACCGACGCTCAGATAACTGGCAAACATCTCTGCATCAGTCTCCAGCCGGCTGCCCGGAAGCGAGTAGTAATCGAACGGGTTTAGAGCGTCGATTTTTCCGCCGAACGGCCGAAGGGCCGCCACCTGGCCCATTTTGCGGCGGTGCCGCCCGGTAACGGCGTATAGCTCCCCTTTTGGGTCAGTGACGATCAACGGGCCTTTGTGGTGGAGA
The DNA here is from genome assembly GCA_963707295.1 of uncultured Planctomycetia bacterium. Taxonomy (GTDB): domain Bacteria; phylum Planctomycetota; class Planctomycetia; order Pirellulales; family Thermoguttaceae; genus JANXQG01. Next base: position 151,468 of record CAVPPL010000010.1, on the reverse strand, counting down.
ATATTCGGGATAATGAAATCACGTCCCTTGCCAGAGCCGGTCGGGGCGATGATCGCCACGGGCGCTTCGCCGAGGTGCGTCAGAAGCCCATCGCGGCTACCGTTTTGGACGAGGCCCGACTCTGCCGCTTCGCGTTGGTATCCGATGAGCATGGCTCGATCCTTTCTCCTAATATGGCTTGTCCTGAACACGTACTCGTCAATTCGACCGACGCGGCGAGGCGTTACAACATCGCGATTGACGAGGCAGCAGCCTGCCCCGCCGCCGGACGACGTTTTGCTACTTGAAAAGCAGGTAGACGCCGTATGCCATCAGTGGAAGGCCGATCAACGCCGGGGCCAGGAAGAACCCAACCACGATGTAGACGACTCCGGCCAACTTGTGGTTGCCACGCTCATCGGCTTGACGCGCACTATGGAGCAGATGATGAGTGACGTTATGAAAATTGTTGGACATTTTGGAACCTTTCAAATGGGGTTGATAGTAAACAAAGTAACATGAGTTCTGTCGGGCTGGTTGCCGTTATTGGAGCACCCCAGCCTTGCGCATCCTGTCGTCGAATTCGCTGGCCTCTTGCAGCAGCATTTGGCAAAGCATCCTGAAAACACCCGGATTGAGACCCGGCGTCAATGCGCGGTAGTTGACCGCGAAGCAGGCCGAGCCGTCGTCACCGATGGACACGTGCCAAGCGACGATGCAATGGCTATTTCGCTCAAGCAGGTATCCCAGAACGTTGGCCGGTATTTCTTTTGCGGGCATGGTAACCGCTGCCAACCGTGAAGCTTACCATTGCTCCGCGCTCTATAATGCTGACCAGCACCGTGCGGATACGAGTAACGCGGTCGTTAAAATGCAGGGCAATCCTGCCAGGGCTGGGACGCTCGTCGATTGCCCAGCCAAGCTCTTGGCAGCAGGTCTCAATCAGCTTGCCGGCGGCCGTGTACGACAGTCGCTCGGTAACTGCCGAGAGCACGTCGGACGCGACGCCGTCTACCAATTCATTGAGAAAACTCATGGTACTGTCCTTTCTCGACTAGCGGCCGGCACGGTCCACAAGGTCCCGTGTCACACGATTGCCTTGTCCAAAACTAAATGGCACGTTCAGTTCAAAATCTTGCGTAGGATTACACCGAACGCCCTTCGTTCTCACGCTGAATGTCCTGCTGCTGCGCTTCCTGGTCCAGGCCCTCCGTGCCATGCACTGCACCGTCGCGGTTCTGGCCCTGCCCGTAGGGAACATAGGCACTGCCATTGAACAGGGCGGAGCCAAGTTCCGCCTGGCCCTGCACGCCCAAGCGCTTGAGTTCCTGCCCGATTTCACTAACGGCCCGGCCAAGCAATTGCTGCATTTTCTCTTCAAATCGCATTTCTCTCTCCTTTCAGCGGCGGCCACCGGTCCGGAACGCCCGGAACGACACGCGGCTGCTGCAACTTCGGTTGGTTGTCCATGTCTCTCAGTACTTCCGTGCCAAACATTACGGCGGCCAACGCCGCCGCGGCATAGATGTTTACCCGCGTGGCTTGCAGAAGTCTGCGCCACCATGAATCCGGGCGGCCTTCGTAATAGCGGGTAAGCTGTGTGCAGATTGGGGGAAGCCCCGGCGTGAAGGTAATCGCGGTTCTCGGCGACAAGGCCATGACTTCGTCACTCTTGAGCAATCGTCTTCCCTGTTGTTGCCAATTGCTCGTCGTATTCCACGAACGGCCGTTGTTGTCGCCTTGGCTGTTGTAGCTGTATTGCCGCGACCCACCCCAGCTTGAGCCGCCGCTTTCAACGACGATGGTCTCATCCCCAAGACGGCTCGACACGTACTCTGCCGTCATCTGGTCATTGACGCCGAAGAACACCTGCGCGACGTTTGACAGGAGCGTCTGATCCTGTCCTTCGGGGAAGCATTTCCGGAGCTGACCAAGACTTTGGTAGATCAGAATCAGGCGGACCCCATAGCCGCGATATTTGTCCACGGCGTCATCGAGTTGTTCGAGATGCCCAAGCGTCGCCGCCTCGTCGATAAGAAAATGCACGAGGTTACGCTCCTGGAGTCCGCCGCGCAACACGCCCCGAAATAAAGTGCTTATCCACATCCGCAAAAGCGGGGATTGGGCTCTGGCATGTTCAGGCGGCAGCACCAGATAAACGGTGGTCTTTTCCCGAGTCAGCAGATCGGGGTCGAAGCTGCTGCCCGTCGTGCTGGCGCCAATGGCCAGCGTGTCCAAAAACCGCAGGAAACGATTCGCGGTGGTGAGCGTGCTGGACAATTCCTTGTCCTTGAACTGCGTAAGCTGGTTGCCCAGCCGCGACAACATGCCGTCGCATGCATCCGATTCGCAGAGCAGCTTGGTCATCATGCCGAGCTTTTCAGGACTCGACGCCAGAAGGCTTCTGACCGTCTGCAAGGACCGGTCGTCCGAGTCGCCGTACTGCACGACCGCCGCGATCGCGGCGGCAATCCATACCTCCGCGCTGTCATTCCAGTGGGGCTCGCGCTCCTGGCCGGTGCGAATCACCAGCGATTCCGCCAAATCGCGAATCTCGTCGATCATATGCGGCGAGTCGGTCTTGATAAAATCGAGCGCGTTCAAGGAGTCGGGTCGGTCAGTCACCAATCCGTAAGGGTCGAGCAGCACGATGCGGTGCCCCATTTGCCGCCGGCGTTTCATGGTGGCTCTGGCGAGCTCGCCCTTAAAATCGACGACGACGCAGGAATCCGGGGAGTCTAATAGAAAAGGGATCGCACACGACACGCCCTTGCCGACGCCGGTGGGTGCGAAGATGGCCGTATGGACCGCCCGCGACAGGCGCACGAGCGGGAGATTGCCGCGTATCCGTGGAAATATCGCTCGCAGGAAGTCGTTTGACGCGTCGGCCGATGGTTTGAGAGGGTTGATTAGCCCTAGGGTCGCGCTAAGTTGCGACGGCCGCCCGCTGTCGTGCAGCGTTCCGAGTATCAGCCCGTGCCCGGTCGTAAGTCCGACTTTCCGCACGTCGCGCACGCCGGCCCACCGCGCCGTTCCGAACGCATCCAATCTACCACGACGCATCCGCCTGAGAACTTGTGCGATGCCGGCAATGGCAAATAGAATCAGCACGACGTTGCCGAACTTGGCGGTCAGCACAGCGAGGAACATGACGGTCGCTACGATCGTGTTGATGAGGATAATACGGCAGATTGTATACATGTGTTGGCTCCAGATATGGTGCTGATTGACGCCCGTTTACCGTTTGTCCTTACTTCCCTCGTTCACCGAGAACGCTGCCAGGTTAATGAGCAGCGGATGGTACTTTTCGGGCAAGGCGGCGACAAATCGCGGGAGCACCATTCCGATCGCTCGTTCCAGCCACAACGCCGCGAGCCAGATGGCAAGCAAGGCAATGCCCGTAATGAACAGCGCCACGTGCCGCAGCACGCGGGCGGCCGTTGACAAAGTTGACGAAAGGTTTTTCATGTTGGATTCTCCGTGAAAATGAATGTCGTTTTCAAACTGTCTCATGCACCGACAGCAGTGCAGTATTGAGGGTCAATTTTTCGCTTCGTCGCGGAACAGCCGAGCAATGGTTGCCAGTGCCAGGCCCTTCGGGCGGAGCTTGCGGACCTTTGCCAGAAGCTCTTCCAGCCAGGCGATCAGCGTGTCGGGATGGTTCAGCCCGCCGCCTGACACGGTAATGGTGCGGCCTTCGCTCAATTCCGCCTTGAAGCGCGACGGCCTGCCCGTCGTTGCCGGCTGCCCGCCGGTGCCATTGCTTTTGATGATGCCGGTGAGGGCATCACGGGTAAGGCCACGTGCAACTTGTGCCGCCAGATCGGCTTGTTGGGCCGGGTCTTTGACGCGGCTGAGATCATAGCCCGCACTGGCCGGGATTTCTCCAGCGTCAATCTTGGTCTGGATTTCCGGGGGCAGTTCCGTGAGTGCCAGCGCCTTGGAGACGTTCGCTGGCGACATGCCGAGCTTTGAGGCGACCTCCGTCGCCGTCCAGCCGGTTTCCCGCATCAATTCGCGAATCGCGTTGGCGGTCTCCATCGCCGTCAAGCCTTCCCGTTGGCAGTTCGCGACCAACTGCCGATGTTGAACCGCGGCCGGAGCGAGGTCTTGCCCCTCGACGATAGCGGCGAGTGTCGTGAAGTTGCCCGCCATCTTCGCCGCACGATGACGGCGCTCGCCGTTGACGATGACGTACAAGTCGCCTTCCTTTCGGACGCGGATGGGAACCAACTGGCCGACGGCCAGCATTGATTCCATCAAACCGCGAAGCAATTCCTCCGAAAACTCCTTGCGGACCTGCACCGCCGCTACAATCTTGTTGAGCGGCAGGTATTCGATTTGTTCCTGGTTCATGTCAATCTCTGCTATCTGGTGTAAGGTGGGCATTGGAATGAATAGGTATCGCGGCGGCCTTCACTGGCGGTCCCTGTTGCGACATCCTCCGGCACCTTCTATGGCGTCCACAGCCCGAATTCTTGCAATGCTCGCGCAAGAATGTTTCTACCAGTCGAAATCCGGATGCCGTCTGCGGATGGCACGTTTCGCCCTAAGCGCCCGACTGTGAAGAGTCCCAGCCGAGAGGCCGCGATCCTGCTCAACTTGCGATAGATTCGCACCGTCGATATAGCGAAGCTCAAGCGCTTCCCGTTGATCGGGCAGCAGTTCGTCAAGGAACTTCCAGGCAGAATTGGCATGCCCCTTGCGCCGCGCCGCCTCGTCCGTCGTGCGAGGGTCGATCGGATCGAAGTCGAGCGCCACCTGCCGCCGATCTGTGCCCGGCTTGCGGGGCGAAGCATCCGTCCGATCCGGTTGCTCGCCGTTCGCACGCCGCGGCGACGCTTGCCTGCCAAACACGTCTCGACGGTTTTCGCGGCCGAGAGCAATCCCCTTCAAGGTCCCGAAGGCATACGGACCGAACGGCTGCTTGCCGTCATAACGAAAGAACCCGCCCCCCGGCTTGCCCATGAACGTCCACCACAACTGCTTGGCGTTCTGTGCCAAAGTCTCGACGTGCGAGGGGAACTTGTGGCATAGGATCGCGCAGGCGGCTCGATAAAGTGCAGCGTTGACAATTCTCACTGCCCTATCAAACTCCCGCATCTCGTAGTCCGCACCGCGATACTTGGCGATGATCGTCCTGAATTCGGCCTCCAACTCGTCGAGTTGCTTGCCAATCGCTTGATGGATTGTGTATTGTCGTTTCGTTGCCATGATTCTTGTTGTTGTTTGGGACTCTACGAAAGCGTCAGAGTCTCGGTGACTATAGGACTTGTGGTTCGGAGATTAATGGGCGGCTTGGCCGTCACGCGGACTGCTACGCCGCGTCCTCCTCGTCAAACTCGCCTCGATCAACCTCACCTTTGCGACGGAAGAAGTCGGCCCGCGAGCCCTTCTTCGCCACCGTCACGTACTGCTCCTCCTGCGAGCTTTTGTCGTCGGGGAACTGCTGCATAAGCTCCCGGATGAAGTTTCGCTTCTGTTTCCTTTTGGCCTCCTGCGACAACGTGTTCGGCTCGTGCTGGAAGTGGTGGGCCGCCTCACGGACGCTGACGGCAACAAGGTCCTTCCAGTGCAAGGTTGTCAGGTCCGAATCAAATTGCAAATAGGTCTGAAAACTCTTTTGCTGCAACCGCAAGTCAAGCGGACAGCCAGCAGCGCGGCATTCGCCCAAAACGTGTTCCGTGATTTCCAGGCACACGTCCGGCTCAATGACTGTCTTGCCGTCAACGCGGTAGCCCTGGATCGCCACCTCGTGCATGCGGGCCGCAAGCTCTGCCTCGGTAACTTCGAGCCCGAGCACCTCGATGCGTGTAGCCAGTGCCCGGAGTTCGGGAAGGTCGGCCATTGGCCGATTGCTGATCACGATCACTCCGCCGCGAAAGACGAACGATTCAAAGCCGTCCCTCGCCGTCGTCCAAGTAACAATGCGATCGTGTCCCGGCTGCGCCCACATGGCACTACGCAATACGCCTTGGGCGTCGGCGTCTTTCATCAGGCGTTCCATGTCTTCGAACACATGGATAGCATCCGGCGCGTGCCTCAGGGCCAGAAACAGCCCTTTCCCCGTCATGCGGCTATTGTGGAGCACATACTGGACTCCCCGCGTACGCAGTTGGTTCAATACGGTGTACGATTTTCCGATGCCGCCGCCGCCGTAGAGGAAGAAGCCATGTATGAAGCCTAAGACCACGGCAGTGGTCCAGTCGCGGATGACATGCAACTTCTTTTCGAGGCTTGCCAGAGCGTCCTGGTCGCCGGCCATAGCCGATCGTTCGTTATTCATGTTTTTTTCCTTTGTTGTGATTTCCATTACCTGTCTCACGGCCGCGCCGTGAGACCTGAGACTTGAGACTATTCGATGCGATCGAAATCGAGCGGAACTTGGCGGCGCTGATGCGCGGTGACGCTCTGCGTCCTTGTCAGGATTGCGGCGGTCGTCGTCGGGATCGCGCACCGTGGTGCGGCGGTCAGTGACGTGCCGCATGTTTTCCCGGCCCCGGCAAATACGCGCGAGCGTTGCAAAGGCATTCTTCACTCCTTTTTCTTGCCGCAGTGGCACACACGAGCCGCCTTCACCTTCCCAACGTTCGATTTCCGCTTGCAAGGAATCGTCGTCGTCGGACTTCAACAGAGCGTTTGGCGTGCGTTCTCGGATTTCCGGCATGGATGCACCTCGGTGGCAAATGGCCTGAGTATTCTCGGTAAACAGTTTGCAAGATGATTCGAGGCGTCACGTCTCGAATGACTCTATCTCAACGATTGCACTACTGGCAGGCGAGACAATTGTGCGCACCTGCGCACTGGCTGGCGCGGCCGGCGCAGTCCGACCAGAGTGGATTAACGGTTGTTTTCCCGGGCGCTGAGGGCCTGGTTCTGAGCTTCTTGTTCGATTTGCCGAATCAAGAAACGGGCAGTTTCGGGGCTGTCGGCCAGCTTGAAGAACAAGTAGTTTTCTTCAAGCCGCTTACGAGAACCTGCGATAGCTTCGTGAGCTTCGTCGTTGAGCAATCCGGGATAACGATCGAGAAAGCTGGCACTGTATGCTCCGGCTGCGATTACCCGCTCGTCGCAGATTAGGTCCGTCAATCGTGCGAGATGTACCGGCTTGTTAATACCGCTCGGGTAGAAGAAATCGTTGCTTCGATAGCCGTCGGCGATCGTGTCGTCGCTGCCATCGAAATGCTCAGGAAACACGTAACGAAGCCGCTTGACAGATAGTGCGTCGCTGGGAAACTCAAGCCCTCGAAAGTTCGGCTCAATCGTAGTGCTGGCCTTCTTCTGACCTTTGTCGTTCGATTCATCTGTCATTCGACGCCCATACGCATATGCATGAGCTATTACAGTACATCAGATGTAAACAGATGTACACACTATTCGTCTAGGGGTGCAGCGGCCTCTGGTTACGCCAGAGCTTTTCGGATCGCGAACTACGATTGTCATTTCGACAAGCCCGCGGGATTCACGTCCTCGTTAAAGAAACGCTGATGCCACCAACTACTAGAATTGATGTGTATACTCAAAAGGTTATCAGCGTTTTCGCAAGCGGGAACAACGTGTCCAAGAGCTGCCACGCTCGCCTACGCGCGGCGTCCATTTCGAAACTGTCATGTCTCCCTGCTTTCCGAGGATGCGAAACGGCGAGTCTTGTTCATCGGCGGCCCAGATTTCTTTCGGAAACGACTCGGAATCAAAGAGATCCGGGAGCTTGACCGTGAGCGTCTGCCTAAGGTGAGTCTGACCGAATGAAAGACTTGCCAATTGCTTGTTCTTGTTTTCGAGCTTCCCCAGCAGTTCCTCCAGCCGCCGGTATCCCATCGCGATTCCACATTGCATAAGTGACTCTTGTTCAAGATACCCGACGCACCAAAACAGTTGCAATATGGGCAGCCAATCAACTGCGATGCTATTAAGCCAATTGGTTACTTTCTCTTGCGTAGTATTTGTGCCGACCGTACGGTCTTCGGTCGATTCCGTGCGTGCGGAAACTGGGGGTGCCGCGACAGATTTGCAAAGGAGCGAAATCGACTCCGGTGCCGCTTGCAGTTCCGCGTCGAACAAAAGGTCGGGAGAGTTTCGCTCGCATACGCCGCAGACAATCCGTTTCGCAACAAGGTCATCGCCGATCCGACGCACAAACCATCGAAGCTTTGGTGCGGCGCTTACGATTATCGTGCCGTAGTAATGTCTGGTGGCAAGAAACTGATCGAGGAATTGAGCCTGTTCTCCTGAAACAACTTGGCCATTTGCGGCAATAGCGTCAGCGATCTCGTCCCATACCAACTCGTACCTCGTGTTGGCCAAGTATTTCATCAACGTCTGGTTCACAACTTCTTTGACATACGCCGGTTCCAGGTACGAGAGTCCTTCACGGATGAGCCAGGTAATGCCTATCCATGCTATCTCGTAGTCGGCGCTTGCCAGCCATGGCAGGAATGACTCGACCACGAGTTCCTTGACGTACGCCGGTTCCAGGCGACAAAGTCCCATATGGACAGCACCGGTGATGTACACCCAATCTTCCTCGAAATCGGCGTTCGCCATCAAAGGCAGGAGCGATGCGCCGATAACTTCCTTGACGTGTGCCGACTCCATGCAACTAAGAGCGCTGCCGATGGTACGGGCGATGCTCCCCTTGTACTCGGCGTTGGCTAGGCACGGCAGGAGAATCTGGTCCACGACCTCCTTAAGGTACGCCGGCTGCATGCCACTGAAACCCGCAGTGATGACGTTGTCTGTTATCGTCACCGAGTTAACCAGGCATGGCAGAAGCGACGTGTCCAATACTTCCTTGACGTGTGCCGACTCCATGCGACTAAGACCGATCTCGATGGCATAGTTAATGCCCGGCGATGCTACCTCATACGCGGCGTTGACCAGGCGTGGCAGCAGCGATTCATCCATTACTTCCTTGACGTATGCCGGATCCAAGCGACTTAGACCGTTGCCGATAGCGCCCGCGATGCTGGCCCAGTCTTGCTTGCAATCGGCGTCGGCCAGATATGTTAGCAGAGTCTGGTCCAAGATGTTCTTGACGTACGCCGGTTCCAAGCGGCAAAGTCCTTTGCCGACAGCATTGGCGATTCCCCCCCTTGCTAGGCTGTACTCGGCCTTAGCCAGAGATGGTAGGAGCATCTGCTCCAAGACTTCCTTGACGTATGCCGGTTCCAAGCGACTAAGACCGTTGCCGATGACATTGGCGATATGTCCCCATGCCCGCTCGTACTCAGCCTTAGACAAGCATGGCAGGAGCGTCTCCTCCACGACTTCCTTGACGTATGCCGGCCTTATGCTACTAAGACCAGTGTCTAGAGCATCGGCAATTACCGCCCATGCTTGCTCGTACTCAGTCTTGGATAAGCATGGCAGGAGCGTCTCCTCCACGACTTCCTTGACACGTACCGGCTCAAGGTGGTGGAGTCCCGTGCGGATAGCTCCGGCAACTCGGGGCCAAAGATCCTTGTGCGATTTATCGGCCAATAGTGGCTTAAGGTATTGCACAAGTTCGACCGGCCGCCGCTCGCCGAGAAGTTCAAGGTTATCATTGGTGTCTGGAAGATGCCGCCAGGTTCGAAGCAACTCCTCGATGATTTGTTTGATGCCATCACTTAGCAGCTTTTCAACACGTCCATTGACGGCCACTGACACTGGCCCAACGGGAAGCAATACACGAATAGCGAAGCGATGGCATGTAAATGGGCGTCGATCCTCGTCGGTCTGTTCCGGCAGCACCTCACCTGTATATTGTCCAGCGTCCATGCACCGTTTGGAGTAGTCGAGCAACCACACAACGATATCATAGGCCATATCCACTTGTGCTGGCGACCCGCGCCACAATTGGTCGAACGCATATAACCAAATGTCGTCAAACTCTCGCCACCAGAATCCCTTCCTGAACTTGCGCAGAAAGCGTTGCCGACGACGCTTGTCTTTGGCATCATCGAACGCCTCGTTGGACGGCCGAATGAGCCACGCATAGTACGAACCGATCAAGTATTCGACCACTGGAATCTTGAACGTGTAATGCCCTGTGCCGGCTGGAATCAGCAGGCCACAGCGAACTGCCAAGGCGTGCCATTCTGCGATCTCATCATCATCGGCGAAGCATTCTGCGCCAACGAGTGCATCCCGGGTTTCGCCTGGCAACAAGTTACACACCTGTCCAAAGCCTTGTTCCGCGTAGGCGGCCAATACTGCCCCTAAGACGTGGCAGGAGAGGAGAATTCGTCTGGCGCTGCGAACCGGACGACCAGACTCATGTCCCAACACCCGATCGTCGAATACCTTCCTCAAGACGACGTCCATCAGTTTCGCAAGCGTGTTGGGCGGGTCAGTCGGGTTCTCACTATACTCGGCATACCAGGCATTGAGGAACAAGGGTCGCCGGAATATCTCGTTTATGTGCGGTTGGGCCTGACGGTAGGCAACCAGCGCGGGGTGTTCATGCTGCCCCGCCGGAATGTCCAGCCGCTGACAGATGAACCTTTCGGCGTCGGCGACGGTGAGTTCACGAAGGGAAAACACCGGATCGCTCTTAAACTTCGCTTCGGCGCCGTGGCCGGGCCGGGCACTCAGCACAAAGCCGCGTTTTTAACCGCACCATTCCCTCCACGGCTTTGCTCCGTGCATCCTGCACATCCGCCAGTTCGTCGAATCCGTCATACAAAGGCAACAACTTGCCAGCCGAGGCCAATTGGCCCAACTCGGCAGCGGTGAGTACCGTCTCATCACTCAAGTCCAATACATCCAGACTACGACCGCAAACGTAGGCACGAAACTTCTCCCGTGTGTACCAGTCCCACGGCGCAATCGAACGGGTAGCGGTACTGGAGGCAATGGTTCATCCCCGGGATTGTCGCACCAACGAACGACGGCCTCCGCCAATTGGTAGGCGAATGTGGCCAGCAGGACCGATTTTCCCGAGCCAAATGGCGCAAGCAACAGCAAGGGCCCCGTGCTGTTTGCCAACCACTCCTCAAGCATCTTCAAGTCTTCAATCGGCACCGCGATGCTTGCTTGCTTCGGCCCGTAGGCTACTTCCGTCCCATCGCGCCCGCGCCGCGCCAACTTGCTTGGCGCTCGGCCTCCCGATCGGTCTCCTGAACCATCAGCGTCAATCGCTCGGCATTTGGGAGTTCCAGGCCGGTTCCGGATAATCTGCTCAGATCCGCTGAAAGCCAGGCCAACAGACCTTGAGCGTAATTTCGCAGAGCGCTAATCCACTTTTTGGATCGAAAACGAGCTGACCCATCGGTAGACATACGGCGACTCCCATTCGCGGGCGAGCGTTGAATTCTGGATACGCCAATACGCTTGCCAAATCCGACGTACGGGCAATTATACCGGCCGAGAGGCGTCCGTAGAACAAGCTGGCGGTGACTTGACTCAATGTCCACGAACGCAAACTCTCCCTAGCTGAAGTCAATCTTCTCGACGACCGTTGCCGACTTGCCGGCCTGCAATTCGGCCGGTTCGTCAGCCTCTTGAATCCACGCCACCTTGTGCCGGGTGATTCCCTGGAATAGCCGGACGTTTGGCCGGGCTTCGCCGTTCAGATTCCGGCCCCTGATGCGGATTCTCTGGCCGACCACGTGCAGCATAACGCCTTCCGACGGATCAAACTCGACACGCTCCAGCCAACTATAGCCAACGGCCACGATGTTGCCGTTCTTTTTCCGCAGTTCGAGCATTATCGCTCGGTCGCGGCCACGCAACCAGCCGAATGCCCCAAGGTCATCGGCGATTTCAGGTTCGTCCGTTGCAGTGGAGCCGATGGACTTGTCGCCGCTATTGCCCGTGTATTTCTGCAAAAACTTATCGCTCATGTTCCACTCCGTCGCGATTGCGAGTTATCGGTTCCGGCGAATCGTGTGCCATGCTTTGCTGCCGCTGAAGCACCGCGACACGTTCGCGCTTATTGACGAACTCGGTTGCCGCCAGGCGATCGTCAGAACGACTCACCGCTTCCAGCAACGCCGCCTTGTCGGACGTGTAGATAGTCGCACTTTCCCGTGCCCTGGACGCCGAGACGTAGAATTGCTCCCGCGACGATGCCGGGAACGATTCGGCCGACTGTCCGATCAGCACGCGGTCAACCGTCTTGCCCTGCGATGCGTGTGACGTTGCCACGTAGCCGTAGGCCAGGTGCCCAAAGTCCTTCGAAACCGCCCAGCCATTATCGAAAACGAGGTCACCCGATGGCTTGAAACCCTTGACCTTATAGCGAGCACCGTTGTTGAGGCGATGCTCACCGTCGGCCGTAGTGCCGTTTTTCGTGATCCGGACAGTATCCCCCGGCGAAATGTACAATTCACGGGCGTTGAATGCCTGGAATCGTGCCGCCTGGTCGAGCGGGAGTTCCGTACTGCCGACCACCACGCGCTGGCCTTTGCGGAACCCCTTGGCGTTCTGGCGGAACTCCAGAACGTCGCCGGGCCGGTAGTTCAGCTTGTCGGCCCGCTGCGCTTCCGTGAGGTTCGCATTGTGCAACTGGAGCACCGGCCGTTCCTCTGCCTTGACCCGGTCAAGCTTTTTCAACTCAGCGCGAATTTCGGCCGTTATTTTTTCCCCTTCGCGATGCGTCGGCGACACCACCAGGGCCGATTTACCGGCCGCCACTGTCGCGACGTAATCGCTTGCCAGCACGCGGCAGCGGTCACTGTCGGCCACTTCCCGCACCCAGCCCAATGCGTCGAGTTGCTGGAAGCCTTCTTCCGTCCGGCCATCGGCCAAGGCTTGCACGGCCTCTTTGTAGTCTCCCTTTTGCCGCTGAATGTCTTTGATTTCGGCGGGCACGAGTCCGGCTTGCTCTTCCAACATCCGCAGCGCCGCACCACGCTCGACCGAGCCATGCTGCCGCCGGTCGCCGGAAAATATGACACGGGCGTCGAGTTTTTCCGCCAGGTCGAAGACATGCGATACGGTTTTTGTACCGAGCAACCCAGCTTCGTCGATCCAGATGACTTGTCCTTGCAATTTGTCATGCAGCCGCTCGTCTATAAGAAGGCGGGCCACCGTATCGGCATTGTCAAAACCCTCCGAGCGTAGCACGCCGCGACTGGCATCCGCCGAGGGAGCGAAGGTGAAGACCCGCTTGCCGCCTTCTCGAATGGCCTCGACCGCCTCTTGCATCATGGCCGTTTTGCCGACGCCGGCCGCGCCGCGAATCAAGACGACTTTATCCCGTGACTCAATGACATGCAGCACCGCCCGCCGCTGTCCTTCGTTAAGCCAATCACGGGTGAAGGCGTACCGCTTGCCGGAGAGTTTCGCCTCCGTGCCGCGGCCATTGCGGGCAAACGCAAGCATCCGCATCTCTTCCTTGAGCACGTCGCGAGTCGTCGCCATGCGTCGCCCGTCCCGGTCGCCGACGACCAATTCCTGCCGCTGATACGCTGCCTCGACGGCTTCGGGGCCGGCTTTGCCGACTGCATGTTTCATCGCTTCGGCAAGCAACGTCCGCTCCGGCACGACCGACTTGCGTTCAAACCAGTGCTCGGCAGCGTGGCGGACGGCTTGCAGCGGTGCTTTGGCGTCTTCTCCGATCGCTTTGTCGCCCACGCGAAAAGCCACTCCGGCGATGGCCGCCCATTCGTCGCCGGAAAGTCGGGATCGCCACTGCGATTGCAGTTCCTCGAAGCCGAGTTGTTTTTCTTTTCGCTGGCGGGTCTTGGCACCAAGTTCGGCCTTTTCCGTCGGATCAACGATGCCCTTCCGCTTGGCCTCCGCTTCAATCTCCGCCGTACGTCGGGAGAACTTCTCAATTGCCGAAGCGGGAACGCCGGCCACCTCCCAACCAGTCTTCGTTCGCTCGACCGCAATGCCCAGGTCCGCAAGCCTTCTAGTAAAACGTGAATCGCACTTTGCCTCGAAATACCTCGCATCGCGTTTGATGTCCCCAAATTCACCCGCCTTCCATGCCGACTCATCCTTGTCCCACGTTGCATTAAAGACGAAGGCATGGACATGCAGATGCGGATCGGGCACGCCGTCCACCGGCCTTGACGTGAAATGCACGTACTCGCCCCACACGACGTTCCCCGTCGTCCGCGTAGCATTCTTGCCGTCCTTCCTGACGCGGGTTTTCATTTCGCGTTCGATGTCGCTCATCGTTTCGCGCACTGACTCGCGGAAGGCATCCAGTATCCGCTCGTCCCTGGTCAAGCCGTAGAGCACCGACACGCTCTTGTGGGCATCGAACGTGAAATCGTATCCGACGCGACGGTTCTCCTTGTTCCGCAGCGTCAGCCTCTCTCCGCTCGCCGGATTGCGGTTGTTGCACAATGCGTCCCAATCCGTTTTCTTAATCTCGCCCGCGAGGCCCAATCGCTCCGCACCTTCGCCCCGCCATTGCCCAACGAGTTCCTGACCTTCGGAATAATAGTCCGCCGTGCTGAAGTAGCTCATGGCCCTCTTCACGGAAGTGCTTTGGATGATTCGCAACATCGCTTGGCCCTGCCAATCGCGGAATGATGAACGCCGCCTCCTTATATTGGCCACCGGATGCGAATTCCTTTCAGCGCGGGCACGGTTTTCCCGGAGATTCCATTCCATCGCCGCTACGGCGATCGGCTGATCCGGCGGACGAATCCACATGAAAGCCCTTGATGCCGTCATCCGCCCGTCATGGCCTATGGTCCATAATCCTTTGCCCGGCGATCCGCGTGGGCGTTGCTACGCGGCTCTCCCGCTTGTTTGGAAGGCAGGTTGCCGGCGAGCTGTCGCGTTCCCCTTGCTTGCCTCGCTACCGGGCCGACCCACACGGCCTATCTGATGGGCACTCTAAAGCCGCCACCGGCCCGCGCAAGCTGCCAAGACGGTTTCCACCTACGGCGGAGCCTCCGTCTTTCGCTTGGCGCGGTACGCTTTGCTCCGCTTTCGGCGGCTTTGGTTCCGTGCCATCAGGGCCGCGGTGGGCGCAGCCCCGTAAATCAAAGACAAGGAGAACGAACATGAATGACACCGCCAACCAGACTTCCACGCCATCCAAGGCACCGACGCACGTTGCGTACCAGGTCCGCGACCGCGAAGGCAAGAAAGGCTTCTGGACAAGGATCGGCAGCGCTTGGCGCACGGAGACGGCAAGGGCTTCAACATCCAGGTTGAGGTCATACCGCTCGACGGACGCATCACGCTCCGCGTCGTATCGGAAAAGAAAGACTAATGGAATCAACCGGGCGGGCGAAAGCCCGCCCACAACCTAAAGGAGCCAACACCATGACCGCCACCGAATCGCTTCTCTGCCATACCGCCGACCAAATCCGGGCCATCTACGACCGCTTTCCCGACGGGATCGACCCCGAATTCGACGGCCTCGAAGAACTCGAACACCAGTTCGCCGAACTCCGCCTTGCTCAAACCCGTGACCTGAATTGATGGAGGCTACCATGCACCATCTCATGTTTGTCACTTTGTCGCTGCCCGACGGCGGCAACTCTGAAGACGCACGCATTACCGCTTATGACCTGCTGATGGAAGACGACAGTTTCGTTGGCGAGGGCGGTCGTTTCGTCTCTCCGCTCGCCGATTGGTTCGTCATAGGCGGCCGTTGGAGCGGGTTTCTGCAAAAAACCCTGCTCGGTCAGCCTTACCAGGACGCCCTTGAGCAGGAATTCCCTGAGTTCACAAAGGGCTACTTTCCTTCGAGCCTCGTGAAACAGCACAAGGCCGGACTCGACCAGCTTTGGCAGCGTCTTGGCGGCACCGGGACGCACCCACTGTCACGAAGCGGCTACGACCATTATGGCGCTGGCGACGACGCAATGCTCGTTGATCCAATCGTCTACGAGCACTTCCTGAAGCCATATGCCGGAGCTGCGGATATCCTCGGGGACGATAAGCTCGCCGATTTCGCCGACCTGAACCGCGACGAAGCCGGTGAATCCTTCATCGGCCGCAAATGGCTCGTCGTCGTCGATTACCACAACTAATGCATGAAAGGAACAGAACAATGACCGACACTAACGACAATCCAACTGCCACCAATCCCGAACCCTTTAATGTCCACGAGTTCCTGGCCAAGCATCGCATGATAGGCATCGCCTGGTGCATCGAGGACGTGCAGGAAGTGCGTCCCGACCTTACTGACGACCAGGCATGGGAGGTGCTCCAGGCGGTCGAACGCCGCCATGACGCGGAGATTGGCATCAACTGGCTGACGCTTGAAATCTTCGCTGACGACCTGTTTCCAGAACCAACGAACGGAAAGGAGGCATGACCATGAAGCTAACCAACCAACAGCGGGCGACGCATTGCGAGCAAGTTCTAACCGCTTACTCCGATGACGACGCCTTCACCAACCTGACCGACCTTCTGGCCGACGCCATGCACTGGGCCGACGCAACCGGCCAAGACTTCCACTACGCGCTTTGCCTGGCCTGCAAACACTACGTCGCCGAACTTAACGATGAACAAACCGATGAAAGGAGAATGCCATGACCTTTGCACTAGCAACCATCAATCCCGCCTACGCTGCCCGCCTTAAGCGATTCGCACCCGCCCCTCGACAGGAGGCGGTGCCGCGGCACCAACCGCAACGGCCCGTCTACGCCAAGCTCCCGCTTGCCCCGATCAACGCCAGTCCCGTTCCGCACCTGACTAGCCTGTATCACTTCCACCGTGCCGGCGAATACGGCGACCGCGGCTACCCAGGAAACTGCGGCGGCAACCTTATCAAGGATTTGCTGCGGTATTTCCAGCCAAACGGCATTGTTTGCGACCCAATGAGTGGCTCTGGGACTTGTGCCGACGTGTGCCGGGAACTCGGCATCCCCTGCATGGCCTGGGATATCCATCAAGGCATCGACGCCTGCGATCCCCAAGGCTTATCGGCCACCGAGATGTTCGACTTCATCTGGGCACACCCGCCGTATTGGCGTCAAAAGCTATATGCGGACGATGCTCGGGATCTCTCAAGGTCGCCGACGCTAAGCGATTTTCTCCGGCGATACGGGCAGTTCATCCGCAATTGTGCTGTTTCGCTCAAACCCGGCGGCAAACTCGCTATTTTGATGGGCGACTATTCCGACAGGGAGGCCGGGTTCATTTCCCTCGTCTGGCACACCAAACGCCTTGCGTTTGAGGCTGGCCTTCGCCAGTGCTGTACCGACATCATCCGCTTCAGTCACGGGGCATCGAGCAGCCGCAAGGTGTACCGATCGTCCTTCATCCCCGGCCTGCATGACGTGTGCATGATCTTCACAAAGCCGCAATTGTAACATAATGCTCCAGCTCGATAAGCGGTCGTGTTGCTGGAGTATTGTCGCAATCTCCTTGCTGGCTCCATTCCGGGCCGCCCCACACAGCCAAGCTGATGGGCACGCTAAAGCCGCCGCCGGCCTCGTCAAGCTGCCAAGAACGGTTTCCACCCTGCGGGCGGAGCCTCCGTCTTTCGCTTGACGCGGGCCGCTTCGCTCCGGCTTGGGCGGCTTTCGTTTCGTGCCATCAGGGCCGCGATGGGCGCGACCCGTAAATCAAAGACAAGGAGAACCAACATGACTTACACCACCAACTCGACCTCCATCAGGCATAAACCCGGTCCTTACTTTTACGAACGCGGTACCGACGGTTGTGATGAAACCTGGGAAATCAAAGCCCAACCCGATCAATCCTACATCGCATCCATACACTTCTGGGACGATGAAGATGGCCGTAAAGGAAAGCAGACGGAAGCCAATGCCTGGTTGCTCGCCGCATCACCCGACATGCTCGCCGCACTAAAGCAAATCATCGAGGCATTCGACGGCTTAAACCTGACCGTTGAAAGCTGTCCTGTTTTCCACGCCATCCGCTCAGCCCGCTACGCGGTTGCCCAAGCGGAAGGCACGCTCGCCTTCCGTGCTTGCTGATCCATCGAATAGGAGCCATCAACCTGAAAGGACTCTCGTCTATGAAATCGCCCAACCAACTCATTACCGACATCGCCAGCAAGCATCTCAACATCCCGATGCTTAGAACCCGGAAGTCCGACAGGCTTGACTTTCACGACGTAAGCGTATGGGCAGTTCGCTCCGCCCTCAAAGCCGCATTCGATGAGGGCATGCGGTCCGCCGGTAAGAACGCCGAACCCCAACGCGCACCCGGACAAGAACCTGTCCCTGCCGCCTTGCCGTCAACTCCACTTTTAGTCCCCAAGGGCACGCCGCTCGTGCCCGGCAAGATGTACCTGCGGCTCTACCACGGTCGCACCGACCCCGCCCAGGAAATGGAAGACTGGGGTTTCGTCGGTCCCACGTTCGGCCCTCTCTCCTGCTATGTCCAGACCTATTGCTGTACGTTCCGCATCCATGCTGACTGCGCCACGCACGAGGTCTGGCTGGACAAGTGCGATGACATGATTCGCTGGGGCGACTGCTTTTACGGCGACATGGAAGTATTCTTCGCCGCATCCGGTGATAAGGCATGAAAGGCTTCTGATGGATTACGACACAGACAAGGTTGACGACATGGTTCTTGCCCTGCTCTTCCTCACCATGCATGACAACTACACTCGCGCCTGGAAAGGCCATGACGGACTACGCTGGACCGCCTGCAACAGAAGGGCTTCATCGCCAACCCCAGGAGCAAGGACAAATCTGTTGTCATAACTCAGGCGGGCAGAGTCAGGGCGGAGAAGCTGTTCCACAAACTTTTCGGGAAAACGTGCTAATCTATCACAGTGGTCAACGTATCCATCGGTGACTCGCCATTTGCTGGCCCCGTTCTACTTCACCGACCCAGCCCTCCTTCAACCGCTGCCTTAGCCTGTGTCGCACCCGCGCAAAGTGCGTGACACCCACATAAATGTTCCGAACGCCACTCGGCATCACCGTTCGGCTGCAACATCCCGATGCGACCACTTGCCTTGGCGGACATGGGTTCGCTCGGTCAAGGCCACGATTGACCTGGCCGTGCCGAGGCACTATATGGTCTCAACAACTATGCGAGATGCCCCATGCCGGATTCCGGTCGTCCATCTGATGAAGTCCAAATCGGCGACCGTGTCGCTTACAGGCTGACCACCGGCGAACCCTCGCCCGGCCTCCGGGGCAAAGTGCTTGGCTTGTTCAATACCCAGGACGGCCAGACCCTGGCAGATGTCGAATGGGACAAGCTCGGCCCACCGAAGCGACTAAGTGTCACGAATCTGACCAGAGCTTAAACCCTTTTCGCTGGACAGGTCATCCTCTCGACCTCCACGAGCCAATACTGGTTTCATCATCATCATATATCGTCTCCGAGGCTGGTTGATACCGGCACTCGGCTGCATCATCCCACCGCGACCGCTGGCCTTGGCGGGCAGGGGTTTGCCCGACGCGTGCCCTGGCATCCGGAAGGGATCGCGTCCCCTAGCCACACGAGCCCCCGGCTCACCCCTCACAATCGCATCCCAGATACCCACCAGGCAGCCCAAGGCAGCCCCAGATTTGTGCAATGCAGTAATTGATTTGAAGAGCAGACATCTCCCCTAAGCTGCGCTTAGGAAGTATTTCACCGTGAAATCGCCTTCCATGCCGCCAAGCCAGCACCTCATTCGCGTTAGGCTGGCGCACGGCGATTGAACTATTCCGTGACACCAACACGACCACCAGCCGCTATATCGCAAGCCTGTTTGGAATCTCGGAGCACCGCCCACAATTTGCTTACCGCGTGAGTGGATGGTGATTTTCTGGCAATCGCTGACCCGGCGAAGAAAAGCCGCAAGCATACATTGGCCGGTGATTTAGAAAGATTGTGTGATAGCGATCACTGAATAGGACCGCTTGGGCTTGCACCTGCCACAGCAACCAGCAAACCTGCATCAGCTAAAAGCGAGAGGTTGATCATTATCTCCTCGTAGCTGTCACCCAACACTTCCGGATAGGCGATAATTACTGCCTCATACTCGCCCGAGGCGGCGTCATCGCATAGGGTAATGAGAGCGGCGAATTTTCGCTCATAAGGCAGATTCTTCGTATTCTTAAAGTCGCGGCGCATAGCTTGCAGCCTTCATGCGATGTTTCTTGGTAGGGCCAAAATTTCCTTCGCTTACATTGCTCATTTCGTTTACCTTTGTAAAGTTTCTCCGCATTCACTTGCAGATTGAGGGCAATTCTATAATCATCCCCGCTATCGTTGTCACTGTTATTTTTCGGTAAGCGACAATCTCCACGCACAGAATAATGACCACAATGAAAGTAATAGCGAACATCCACACCACCGGCATGCCGAAACGGACAAGCCAGCCGCCTATGCAACTGGTGAAGGCCGTGAATCCGCAGACCACATTCTCAATGAATGCGGCAAGCGAGGAGCTTTTTCCGTCATGGTGTTTATTAGCCGTTCGTTCCGAGACAGCAATGCAACGTGTAGACCAGCTTCGTGCGTACTGACATCCATCCCAGATAGTCGAAACTATTGCGACTGTGTGGCTATTGTGCCATTGTAGTTCTCGAAAACCCTCGTGTTTGTGTGCGTTTTTTACACAGGTTCTTACACATAACACATTTTAAGAGCGACATTATTGAATGTAAACAATAGGTTGCACTTATAACTAACGGACTTAAAAGCATTCAATCCTAAACCAACGAATGCTGATAATCATCATATAAAACAGATGCTTGATATATGTAATTGACTCCAGTAAACACCTGATATACCATTACACATATGTTACACACTTTACACAGCATCGGATGCTTTGTCCGTTGCGTGTAGCATTGCAGGGATAAAGAGCGATAATGGTTGATCACGTACTCATGACTGGAAGGCTGCACGTCTATAAGCGCGACAACAGTCGGTATTGGCAATGTGCCACCTTTCTCGGTGGCAGGAACATCCGTGTCAGCACGAAGGAAGAAAGCCTCGCCCATGCGAAGGATTTTGCCGAGGACTGGTATCTTGAACTGAAAGGCAAGCACAAGCGCGGTGAACTCAAGCACGGCGGCAAGACCTTTGCTCAGGCCGCCGACCAGTTTCTCCGAGAGTACGAAGTAATCACCCAAGGCCAAAGGCATCCGGGCTATGTCAAAGACAACCGGCGAAGACTCCGGCTCTACTTGCTGCCATTCTTCGGAGACATGGCTTTATCCGAAATCATACCTGGAACGGTGCAGGAGTATCGCATCGACCGTGCCGAGAATTCTCCCGACGGCAAACTGCCGGCACGCAGCACGATGCACAAAGAAATCGTCGTCCTGCGCCAGGTTCTAAAAACCGCACATCGCCACGGCTGGATTCAGTTCGTGCCTGATCTGTCGCCGCCTTACAATACGTCCGGCAAGATCACACATCGCGCATGGTTTTCCCCGCAGGAATACCGCCAACTGTACATGGCAACGCGCGAACGAGCGAAGACCCCGCTAAGAAAGCGTTGGCACTGGCAAAGCGAACAGTTGCACGACTACGTACTGTTCATGGCGAATACAGGGCTTCGTCCTGACGAAGCCGCTCGGCTCGAATACCGCGATGTCCGAATCGTCAAAGATCGGAGCACAGCACAAACCATCCTTGAGATCGAAGTTCGTGGAAAGCGCGGGGTCGGATACTGCAAGAGCACGACCGGCGCCGTTGGTCCCTTCATCAGACTGAAAAGACGCAACAATCCGCAGCCGATGGATCGCCTTTTCCCGAAGAACCATAGAGTGCTCCTCAACGCGATTCTGGATGAGTTAGACCTTAAGCTTGACCGCGAGGGCAACCGACGCACAGCCTATAGCTTGCGCCACACCTACATTTGCCTGCGCTTGATGGAAGGAGCCGACATTTACCAGATCGCCAAGAATTGCCGCACTAGCGTAGAAATGATCGAGACGTATTACGCTTCCCACATCAAAACGAGCCTGGACGCAGCCGCTATTAACGTTCGCCGACCAAGGCAAGACAAAAGGAAGCCAAGTAACGGCAGGAGAAAAGACAAGGACGAAGCTCCGGACTGATCTGTGTCAGTTTCTTCTTGTTTATCACGAAACTGGCCACTATAAGTCGGAGACGATAAGCGGACGTGGCGGAATTGGTAGACGCAACGGACTTAAGGCGACCATGAGTGCTCTGGGGGAAACCGCGGATGCAGAACTGCTCAAATTCGGGGAAACCTTTCGCATGGCAATCCCGAGCCAAGCCCGGTGACGGGAAGGTGTAGAGACTAGACGGGCAGCACCTAAAGCGTTTGCGCCAAGGTGAAGGGATAGTCCAGACCACAAACGCCTCGCGGCGGCGGTGAAAACCGTAGTTGGTACGAAAATCCGTAGGGCTGATAATGCCCGTGGGGGTTCGATTCCCCCCGTCCGCACCAATGAAGATTGCGTCATCCTTGACGATGCGAAACTATCCGTTTCTCCAATCATTTGGGCACGTTTCCATCCGGGCGACCATCAATGTCCGCAAGCCAAGGCCAACCAAGAATGTCGGCAAGCCAAAACCGGACACAGAACCATAGCCGGCGCGTGACACTCGCGGCGTCAAACGAAGGAACCCACCCGCCTAGCCCCTCGCCAAACGTAGGCCAACAGGCTGATTGCACCGACGCCAAGAAGAATGAAGGTAGAAGGCTCGGGGACCGGGGACGTAATGAATTGCAGATTTGAGAAGTATTGGTCTGCATCAAACTGGTTTGTGCCGGCAGTGAGGCCGACATACGCAGTCGATCCGCCAAGGACCGTCGGAATAGGACTCACAATCACGAAGGTCTGGCTAAAGGTTGCCGAAGTCGTCAAATCCATAAGCTGCTCCTGCAATTCCGGGCCATTGTAGGTAAGCGTTACGTTGATGGGATGGCCGGAATCGAAATTGACCGGACTGGTGGAAAGACCGCTGCCGTTGGCATTGCCATCGGTGAAATAACCGCTCACGCTACCTCCCACAAAGTTCACTGCGAGGCTATCGCCAGGCAAGCCGTCATAAGCGTACGCGCCAGTCGTCACGGCGCTTGCACCAGACGGGCTGTTTTGCAGAACGAAGCAAGCACCATCTTCGTAATTGTCAGCTTGATAGGTGAACGACGCGGTGAAAGATTGTGAGATGTTTTGCGGGGTGTTGTAGAAGATGCTTCGATCTTCATTCACGTAGTTCGTCAAATGAATCGTGCCGCCGGAAACGGTTGGCGCGGAATATGTATCACCTGCCGCTTGATTGACGGTGAAGCCGGAGAAGTTTCCGAAGCCGAGAATATCTGCATGAGCGGCCGAAGGGGCAAGAACCCCTGCGAGTGCTGCCAGAATGGACACACGGAACAAGTAGCGTGGCGATTTCATCTATCTTCCTTCCAATCGCTCGCGGATTGTTGATGGTTTCGGAACCAGGCTCCGCGCGAGCAGACGTGCCGTCCGACTTCTGACACGCGACAATCGCATGAAGTCAAGAACAAGAATAGGCAGCGAATTCAGCGGCCGAAAGCGTCATTTCTTGGGCATCGGTCTGGTGTCATCGCTTTTGATGACGCCCAAGCCCGGAAGCCACCTGATGCGAAACCGCCATCACGCGCATCGCCAGTTCCATGCGGCCACGTGTTCGCGTCTTCGCAGAAATGCGTAGCAGATAGGTCCGAATCGTCGGCTCGCTGATCGCCATCGCGGCGGCAATCTGCTTGTCGCACAGGCCCCGCAGAACCAGTTCGACAATCTTGGCCTGCTGTTGGGACAGTTGCATTTCCGCGACGATTGCCCGCCAGTGGCCATCATCCAACGGCAGCGGAGGGAAATTGTCGAGATAATCGGCAACGATCTTTGTCGGACGAGTCATGGCAGCGGCCCCGAATAAAAAGAGGGCGTCGAACCAAGTACATCCAGCGAACCCCCGCCAAGGGGCATACGGAATGTGCCCTGGCCGACGCCCCTTGCGGGGCGCGGCTTTCAAGGCACTGCTTCCGTAAATCAAACTTGGCGGTTTTCGCTGGAACAGTGTCTTGACGCTCATGCGTCAATATCAAATTGTCGCCAACGCCGAATCGACGTTGGCCGCTCCATTATAGACGGTTTAGCTCATAGACGGAAGAACAGGTTGCGACCCAGAAGTGTCGCCGACGATCAGGACTGTCGTCGCTCCCGTTTTGGTCTTGCTGACGACTTTACCGCGCAAACTCCGGGGCGTGCGTGCTGAGCCATTCCTTGAGGTCGGTGTTGCTCTCGAATTGCGCCACCTCGATGCTGTCGATGGTTGGTGCGTGCCCGCCAATCGCACAGATTTCGTACCGGCTCATTTCGCGAATCCACATTACCCGATGCCTTTGCAGACCGGCATGGGTGAGATTGATCGCACCTTCATTCAGCGGCCGGTCAAGGTTGCTACCCCGGATTAGAACGAGATACACCACGTCTCCCGTGAATTTCAGCAGCAAGCCGTCGGAGGGATTGTACTCCCAGTTTCCCATCCAGGTGTAGGGGAACCAGGTGCTGTTGCCATTGCGGAAACGCAACTCCAGCGCAGCGGACTGGTCGCGGAGTCCCCTTAGATAACCAAATGCGCCGCACGCAGCCTCGCCCGCCTCGGCCTCTGCCTCCTTGGTCGGCGAGGCCGAGGCGGGCCCGGCCGGACGGGACTTTTGTTGCAATCGCTCCTGGTGTGTAGTGTCATCGGACATGGTTCATTCCCTTTTTACACCCCGTCTCTTTCGTTGTCCGGCTGCACGGCGTTTCGACGCTGCCCCTTGGCAGCATCACCGGCGAACGCCTTTTGTTGCTTCAGCAGCCGCGACCGCACTCGCGGTTTTTTCTCGCCATCGGCAATCTCGATTGCCGACACGGGATCGTCCGGCCGGCTGATCGCTTTCAATAATTCTTCCTTGTCGTCCGTGAATATCTGCGCCTGTTCTTTCCCTCGCGTCACGGCAACGTAGGCCGTCCGCTGGTACGTCGCGGGGAAAGACTCGCTTGCCATGCCAATGAAGACCTTATCCACCGTCACGCCCTGGCTGGCATGGCTGGTGACGACATAGCCGTGGGTCAAGTGGCCGAAATCGCGGTCGATGACCCAACCGTGATCGACAATGATGTCGCCGCGCTTGGTGAACCCCTCGACCGTCAAAAGCGAACCATTGCTGAGCCGATGTTCGCCGTCCCTGGTCTTGCCGCCGGCCGTAATCCGCACGCGGTCGCCGACGGCCAGGGCGAGCTGCACCGGGCGGTACGCCTCGAATCGCTTTGCCAACTCGGTGGGCGGCTTGACTTTCCCGCCGATGACCAGCCGCGATCCTTTCACATGGCCCGGCGCATTCTGGTGGAACTGGAGCATGTCGCCCGGATCATATTGGGTGGGGTCGGCTTTCTCGGCATCCGTGAGGTGACCAGAAACCCATGTATTGACGATTCGCTCTTCACCGATCTTGCCCTTCGCCTTGAGCCCGGAGCGAATTGCCAGCGTGATCTTATCCGCTTCGGCGTGCGTCGGCGACACGACGAGCGCCGATTTGGGCTCGCCGTTGCGTTTGCTTTCGGCAACAGCCGCAAGGTAGGCAGCAGCCAACTGCTTGTAACGCTCCTTATCCTCCACTTGCTTGATCCAGCCGAGCTTGTCCAATTCCTCGAATCCTTCCTCCGTGCGGCCCTTGCTGAACGCCGTCGCCGCCTTCTTGTAATCGCCGTGCTGCCGCAAGATTTCCGTGACTTCGGCCACCCGCAGCCCCGCCGCCTCTTCCAGGAGCTTGAGAGGTTCGCCGGCGGTGACGCTGCGATGCTGCCGTCGGTCTCCCACCAGGACGACACGGGTGTTTAGCCGGTCGGCAGCGTCGAACACCGAAATCATGTCGCGCGTGCCGAGAAGGCTTGCTTCATCGACCAGGATGACGCCGCCTTTTGCCGATTGCTGCATCGCCTCGTCCTTGAGGAACCTGGCCACCGTGTCGGCTTTCGCGAAGCCTGCTTCTCCCCGCAGCACTTCCCGGCTGGCCTTGACCGATTGTGCCAGGGCGACGACCGGACGCCCGCCCTCGGCCAGGGCCTCGCCAATCTCCTGTTCGAGCGTGGTCTTACCAGTCCCGGCAACGCCGCGGATAATCATTATGCGATCACGCGAGCCGAGGACATGGCGGACGGCCGACTTTTGCCCGTCGTTGAACCACTCCCGTGAGCATGGCCGCTTAGGGTCGCCGAGCGGGCGGCAACGCCCACGCCCGTGGCGGGCGAAGTCAATCATCCGGTGCTCCAGGGCCAGCATCTCCTTTGTGGTCGCCATCGGCCGGCCGTCGATTCGGCTGCGGATCAGGGGCGCTTCTCGACCTCGTGCAGCACGCCTCCGACCGTGACCGCCCCGATGCCGCGTTTCAAGGCTTCCGTGGCGAGCTTTCGTTCCGGAACTACCGCCTCGCGAACATAACTGTGGTCGATGGCGTAATCCACCGCTCCCGCCTCGAACGCTCTCGGTCGTGCCGCTTTTCGTTCGCGACCGTGAACCGCCGCCAAGTCGCGGCGTTCCAGGTCCGTCAGGCGGCTGTTCCATTCCTTGCGTAGGCGTTCCCAGGTAAGTGCCTTGCCCTTCTTTTCGCGGGTCTCGGCCCCGAGTTCCGCCTTGCGATCGGGATCGGTGATGCCACGCTCGCCGGCCACCTTTTCGATGAGCGCCGTGCGCCGCGAGAAGCGTTTCAGCACGTCCGCCGCTATCCCGGCAATCTCGAAATCATCACGTTTACGCTCAACGCCGAAACCCAACTCCTGGAGCTTACCGGCCAGGCGGACGCGGAAGCCCGCCTGGAAGTACGGGGCATCGCGTTTCAGTTCCCGGAACTGGCCGGCCTTCCAGCGTTCTTCCTCATCGTCCCAGGTTGTGTTGAAAACGAAGACGTGTGCATGAAGCTGGGGATCTGGCAGCCCGTCCACGGGGCGTGAGGTGGTGTGGATGAACTCCGCCCAGACCATGTTGCCGGTCGTGCGGTTCGTGTCCTGAAAGTCTTTCCGGATGCGGGTTTTCATCTCCGCTTCCATGTCGCGCATCGTCTCCGCGACCGCCGCCCGGAAGGCATCCAGTATGCCCTCGTCGCCGCTCATGGCATAGAGCAGCGAAACCGACTTCGGCACCGAGAAGGTGAAGTCATAACCCACCGTCCGCTCGCTACGGGTTCGTACCGTCAGCGGCTTCCCGGTTCTCGGATCAAGGTTGTCGCATAACCGCTCGAAAGACGGTTTGTCCACCGGCCCGACGAGCCCGAGCCGGGACGCGCCTTTGCCGCCCCAGAGCCCCACCAGTTCCTGTCCTTCGCTGTAATAGTCTGCCGTCGCATAGTAGGACTTCGCGTCTTTGGCGCTATTCTGTTGCATGATGCGAATCATACCACATTTTAGAATATCAAAGATTTGTTAACGAATTATTAACAACAACGCTCTTGCCCGCAGCCTACCTAGCTTTTCTGGCACTCGGTTGTTGGTATTCGGGCAGCCGCATGACGCCGAGTGGCATGACTACTCCCGTATAGGTTGAAAATGGACGATCGCAAAACGACGTTCCATCGTCAAGAAAAGCCTGTCCGCAAGGACTCCGCATACAGGTCGAGAGTCACCGCACGAAGGCACGGGGACGGCCCACGGGCGAGACCGCCCCAAAAAGCCTCCGCAGGACCGGCATCATTCCGAAAGAATGAACCGAACTTAAGCCAATCCTGCATACAGAAGCAGCAGAAGGCATGATAAGGCTTGAAAGAGCCAACCTAAGAATTATCTTGTCAGGCGTCTTCCCTATGCTCTGCATGGGGCGACGCCATCCGCTCCAGCCGCGGCCATCAGCCGGCACAAGCCCACGGCTGCTTGCACGCTGCTCATCGCGCACGAGTTGCGCCTCGTCGTCGCACAACGGAAGCACGCGCCGCTACCATTTGTCAACTGATGGTTTCGCCAAATCGAGCGCTGACAAGTAGCCTTGTTTTCTGCCGATGTTCGAGTTGCCGTCGCTTCGCGCGTGGCGGGAACTCTATGTTGCTTGCACGCAAAAAGCGCTGAGACTGGCTCTCAGCCTAGTGTACAGCCATTCACAACTGTGCTATACTCCTTAACGTGGGTTGATGAATAGCCCTCATAACATCACGGAGGATTTTATGTCACGCAAGCGCACACCCGATCAAGAGTCAACAGAAAACACCACACCATCAGAAGACACCACCGCTGTCGCCGAGCCACCGGTAGCCGAAGCCAAACCGGAAGGCCAAAGCTTTGCCGACAGGGTTGGGCAAAAGAAATGGCAACCCGCCCCCGATCCGTTCGGCATCGCCACTGACTACCAGGCCGGCGTGCGCCTTTTTGAGAGCAAGCAGGACGGCCAAATGGCCATCATGTTCGGCGAGGGCCGCCGCGAGGACAAGCCGAGCCAGGCCGTCATCGACACGATGAAGGAAGCGGGCTACCGCTGGAACCCAACCGACAGGATATGGGCGTACCCGGTACGCGCCGAGACCGCCATGAGCACCCGCATCGAAGCCGACCGCCTTTACCAGGAAGTCTGCAAGATGATTCGACAAGAGAAAGGGATCGAAGCGCCGGGCATACCTTTCTGATGGTTCCTGACCATGCCCCGCAAACCCACAGACCGGCGGCAAGGCTCGCTGTTCTCAACCGGCTCAGGCGACTTGCCTGAGCCGCAAGACCACGTTATCATTCATCCCGAAGGAGGCCACTATGCAGTACAAGACGATCATTCAGGAAATGTTGGGACAACGACCGCAGATGCACGACCAACTCCGGAAAGACCGGAAGCTGCTGCCGACCCTGGAACTCTACGCCCGCGAGCTGAAGACCAGCCACCAAGCCTGGACACAGGTGCTCTCCGAAGCCAAGCCAGGCAGCGACCAGACCCAGATCGCGAGCGAAGCACTGGAAATGGCGATGGGGGACATGGAGGAACATTTGGCCTCCGCTTCACCGGCGACCGAGAACCAACGCCTGACGCTCGATGGAGCAATGGCGTTCGTCCGCCGTCCCACGTCGCGCGACTAAAAGCGTCACGCAACCGGTCGCTGTTCGATTCCCTCTCTGACGAATCCTCTCCCGCCACTCCGCCCGCCGCCGTAAACGGCGGCACGGTAAACAGCCCGCCGGGCGGCACCGCAGCCCCCGCCGACCCGGACGGTACTGATTCGCCGCCGGCCGTCGCAAAACCGCTGCCGCACATGCCCAGCGGCGAGAAGGCCAAGGCCCATGCGACTCTGGCCGCCATCCGCACGTTAAAGCGGATCGAGCAAGAAGGGCGATCAGCCACGGAGGAGGAACGAAGGGTGTTGTCGCAGTTCTCCGGGTTCGGATCGCTGGCACTTCGCATCTTCCCCGACCCGATCACCCACACCTTCCACTCCCCCGACTGGAAGGCGCTTGGCAATGAGTTGAAAGCCTTGCTCACGCCGGAGGAATACGCCAGCGCCAAACGCACGACGTTCAACGCCTTCTATACGTCCCCTGTCATTATGCAGGCCATCCATGACGGGATTGCCCATTTGGGTGTACCCGACGGTGCCACGATTTTAGAACCCGGCTGCGGTGTCGGCAACTTCATGAACTACGGCAACAAGAAGAACCATTACATCGGGGTGGAACTCGATTCCATCTCCGGCCGCATTGCCCGGCTCATCCATCCCGGCCAGGACATCCGCATCGAGAACTTCCGCGACACCAAGTTGCCGGAAGGCCAAGTTGACGCCGTTATCGGCAACGTGCCATTTGCCGATTTGAAGCTCAACTATCGCGGCCGGACCTTTGCCCTGCACGATTACTGCTTCGCCAAATCGGTTGATGCCCTACGACCCGGCGGCATATTGGCCCTCGTCACATCGCATTTCACACTCGACAAGCAGAACGCGGCATTGCGCGAGTATCTGGGTGAGAAAGCCGATTTTATCGGGGCGATCCGCCTGCCTTCCGACGCCTTCAAGCGGGAGGGAACCGCCGTAGTGACCGACATCGTATTCCTCCGCAAGCGCGCCCCCGGCGAACTGGCCAGCCACCAGGAGGCCGAGTGGCAGCGCTCGGCGCCCTTTGAAATCGATGGCGCAGAGGTTCCCGTCAACCGCTACTTTCAACGCCACCCCGACATGGTGCTTGGCGACTGGTCGCGAAAGGACACGCTTTACGGCGAAGGCTACAGCGTGCTCGGCCGTGGCGACCTGGAGACCGACCTCGATCAGGCGATCTGCTATCGCCTGCCACGCTTCGCGACCATGAAGTCGTCCGACCCGATTGAGCCAATCAAGCCGGCGTTCACGCCACCGCCGCCGGAACGCCACATCACCGAAGGCAGTTTCTTTGTGGGCGACGACCGCAAGATTTGCCAATCGGTGGGAGGTCTTGCCGTGCCCGTGGTATACGGCGGCACAACGCTGCGGGCAGACGGCAAGCTTACCGGCAAACGCTTGGCCGCCCTTGTGGGCCTGCGCGACCTTGCCCGCCGCGTCCTGCAAGCGCAAAACGAAGGCTGGCCCGAGGCCAACCGCGATGACACGCGAAAGGAACTCAACTGGGCTTATAACCGCTTTGTCACCGCCTACGGCCCGATCAACAAGACTACGTTCGGCGAGACCGCCGACGGCAACGTAATCCGCCGGATGCCCAATCTCGTGAAATTCAAGGAGGACCCGGACGCGATGCTCGTTATGTCCCTGGAGGATTATGACGAGGTGACGGGAAAGGCGGCCAAAGCCGCCATCATGACCAAGGACGTAGTCGGCAAAACGCCGCCCATTACGCACGTCCGCAGCGCCGAGGAAGGCTTGCTCGTATCGCTCAACCAACGCGGCACGGTAGACGTGGACTACATCGCCACCCTTTATGACAAGCCGGAGCAGCAAGTCATCGACGAATTGGGCGACCTGATTTTCCGTGACCCGGAATCGAAGGAATGGCAGACAGCCGACGCTTACCTCTCCGGCAACGTCCGAGCCAAACTTGCCGCCGCCGAGGCCGCCGATGCGGCTTACCGCCGCAACGCCGACGCCTTGCGGGCGGTGCAGCCCGAAGACGTGCTGCCGGGCGACATCGACGCCGGCCTTGGCGCGCCGTGGATTCCGGTTGGTGACATCCAGGCATTCGCCGCCGAGCTATTCAAGGTCGCACCAATCTCCGTGCCCATCGCGCACCTCGTAAAGGATGCCGTGTGGAACCTTGACGCCGGCTATGACGCCGAGCGGTCGGTCGGTGCGACTTCCGAGTATGGCACGGCACGCGCCAACGGCACTTGGCTGCTCGACCTGGCCCTCAATATGAAAACCCCGGTCATCTATGACACGATCCAGAATGGCGACCGCGAGGAGCGCGTCGTCAATCAGCCGGCGACATTCGCCGCCCGCGACAAGCAAAAGCTCATTAAGGAGCGTTTCCGCTCGTGGGTATTCACCGACCCGCACCGCACCGAGCGGCTGGTGCGATTGTACAACGACACGTACAACAACCTCCGCCCCCGCCTGTTCGACGGCTCGCATCTCGACTTCCCCGGCATGAACCAGAATATCAAGCTGCGTCCGCACCAGGACAACGCCGTGTGGCGCGGCATGAGTTCCGGCAATACCCTGCTTGCCCATGTCGTAGGTGCCGGCAAGACCTTCACAATGGCTGCCACCGGCATGAAGATGAGACAAGCCGGTCTCATCAAGAAACCGATGTACGTCGTCCCCAACCACCTGCTGGAGCAATTTTCCCGCGAGTTCATGCAGCTTTATCCCAATGCCAAGCTGCTCGTCGCCGCCAAGGAAGACTTAACAAAGGAACGCCGTAAGTTCCTAACCGCAAAAATCGCCAGCGGCGAATGGGATGGCATCATCGTCACCCACAGCAGTTTCGAGCGCATCGGCATGTCACGCGACTACCAAGAGAAGTTTCTGGTCGAGCAGATCGAAGAATACGACCGGCTGCTTATCGAACATGCCGGCAACAAAGGCGTCAATCGCAATCTCATCAAGACCATCGAGAAACAGAAGGCCGCCAGGGTAGAGCGATTAAAGAACATGCTGGCGGAAAAAAAGAAGGATGACGGGCTCGTATTCGACGAACTGGGAGTCGATCACGTCTTTATCGACGAGGCGCATTATTTCAAGAACTTGGAGACGCCGACCAAGATGGACCGCGTTGCCGGCATCACAAGCGGCGGCAGCGAGCGGGCATTCGACGTGTACATGAAAGCACGTTACCTGAGCGAGCAGCATCCCGGCCACGGCGTCACCTTCGCCACCGGTACGCCGATTTCCAACACCATGATGGAAATGTACACGATGCAACGATTCCTCGACCCGGAGGGGCTGAAAAGCCGGGGCCTGGAGCATTTCGACGCATGGGCGGCAACCTTCGGCGAAGTCATCGACACGATGGAGATTTCCCCGGACGGTGCCGGACTGCGGCCACGCAGCCGCTTCGCCCGCTTCACCAATTTGCCGGAACTTCAACAGATGTTCCGTGCCTTCTCCGATGTGCAGACGGACGCAATGCTAAACCTGCCGCGGCCCCGCCTGCAAGGCGGCAAGCCGATCGTCGTCGCTTGTCCGATGTCCGACGAACAATACCGCCTACAACAGGAGTTGGTCGAACGCTACGACCGGCTGCGGTCGCAGAAGGTGGACCCGCGTATCGACAACGCCCTGAACATCACAACCGACGGCCGCAA
This sequence comes from uncultured Planctomycetia bacterium, assembly GCA_963707295.1. GTDB lineage: Bacteria > Planctomycetota > Planctomycetia > Pirellulales > Thermoguttaceae > JANXQG01. The sequence continues at coordinate 118,978 of CAVPPL010000010.1, read as the reverse complement.
GCTGGCCACCGACGCGAGGATGCTATCGGCCACAGCCGAAGACTTCGCGGAATCGAAGGTCAATCGCCTCGTCGAAAACGTCGTTTCGACTTGGGAGAGGACCAAGGAGAAACGCAGCGCGCAGATGATCTTCGCCGACATGGGTGTCAATCCGACCGAATGGGGTTATTCACCTTATAACGACATCATCAAGAAACTCGTTGCCCACGGCATTCCCCGCGAACAAATCGCCGCCATCGGCGACGCCGAATCCGATGCCAAGAAACAAGCCCTCTTTGAGAAGGTAAGGCAAGGTTCTGTTCGCGTGCTCATTGGCAGCACACAGAAGATGGGCACCGGCACCAATGTTCAGAAACGCCTTGTCGCACTCCATCACCTCGATGCTCCGTGGAAGCCGGCCGAGGTTGAGCAACGCGAAGGCCGCATCCTGCGCCAGGGCAATGAGAATGAGGAAGTGGCCATCTATCGCTACGTCACGGAAGGATCATTTGACGCTTATATGTGGCAGGCACTCGAAACCAAGGCCCGATTCATCGGCCAAGTCATCACCGGCGACAACGCCGCACGCCGTGCCGAGGATATCGGTGGGCAGGAACTGTCCTATGCCGAGGTCAAAGCCATTGCCTCCGGCAACCCGGCCGTGCTGACCCTTGCCGAAGCCGATGCCGAATTGCAACGGCTCGCCTTACTCAAGAAGAACCACATGGATGAGCAATACGTCGCTCGCCGCAGCGTGCGTGATTTACCGGACACCATTACTGGCCTGTCAGCTCGCGTGTCCAATCTCATGGCCGACCAGGCGACGGCAACTGAACATGCCGCCGACCCGATGACCATCGGAGGGCGCACTATCTTACGCGATGACATACCCGCCGTACTTGCCGGCCAAGTCGATGCTTTGCCGCTTTTTGTCCGCGAGTCAACCCGCGTGCCGCTTGGCACCTACCGGGGCCTGCATTTCGGCCTTGTTCTCCGCCCGGAACTCCCGTCCGATGTGTACGTGGAAGGTGCCATGACGCGGCAATCCTCTCTGTCCCGCGAGCACCAGGGGCCGCGTGCCGTGCTCAACACCCTGGAGCGCCTAGTCGGCGGCTACGGCCCCGAATGCGACCGCATCCGGCAAGACCTTACTATCGCCGAGTCGCAGTTACGCGATTACCAGGCGCGCTTAGACGCACCCTTCCTGCATGACGCCTATCTCTCCGAATTGACAGCCCTTCGCGACCAACTCAGGGCCGGGCTTTCCGGCAAGACACCGGAACCGGGCACCGAACCGCTGAGCGTTCCAGAACTGGCTCACCGGATCAAGTCGTTAAAGGCCGCACAAAACATCGAAGCCACGCCGCAGCGTGCCCGCCAGAAACAAGCCTCAGCCGAGGAACCCGTAACCGCGCGTATCAGACGCCGGACTGAGGCGGCCCCGGAATCCGACCCGGCGATTCCGCCCGACCCGCTGCGCCGGAGCGCTAGCGAGGCGAGTGCAGCCGAGACAGGGGCATCCCCGCCGGCCGAATCCAATGGCCAGGCCATTGCCGAAAAGCTCGCGTCTCTTGGGATTGAGTCCAGCTATACCAGCAAGTCCCGACCGGGAGCCATCAAACCCCCGACGACGTTCCAGGAACGCCTTGCGATGGAGCAGCAACGCAAGGACCCGGAGCCAAACCTGCCTTGAGTCCTCGATTAGACCTTAAGGCATTATTAACGATCTTCCTTGTATAGTGTGGCAAACTCACCTTTACTCGTTTAGCTTCGGTTAACAGAAATGCTAAGGACGTACATAACATACAAAGAAGCTGCTCGCATCTCGTGGGCGATTGTGTGGAGAATCTGGCTTCCCGGAGTATTATTGCTTGTGGGGCTGGCATATACTCCGGCGTTAAAAAACAGTGCTGTACTGCTGTGGCTATTGTTCATGGCACTCGGTTCGCTGGCAGTGATCAAATACCTGCTTGGACGAAAAATCGGACGGCTGCGTTTACTAATCGAGCCAATAGCTCCAGTAGGAATCCAAGTCACCGACTCGTTTCTGACACCGAATTACAAGATAGCCGCCAGCTTGTGGTCTTCCTTGGCGTGGCGAATAATTGCGATTCAGTTACCAATAATCTTCGTCTGTTTGCCATTATTCCTTCCGGACCTCTGCGTCATGGCCAACGTGCTCACTGGTTCTGACATTCCCTACTGCGACGTGGATGGAATGTTTGGCCCGCTTGTACGATTGAACATCTCATTGCACGGATTGCCATTTTGGATTGGAGTCCAATGTACATGGGTTCCTGTCGTTAAATGGGTAGTTGGACTGCAACTTGGTTCGTTCCGACTGGTTGTGGAAGATACCATCAAGAGGGCATGACTCGTCTCCGCCGCAACCCCGTGCTGACGAGCGTAGAGATGACGCCAGCGCCGAGCAGAACGATTGTAGACGGTTCGGGAACTAACGCTGCACCTGACAATGCCTGTAAGGGAGCGAACCGCGTCGTGGCGTCCGCACCAATGATCAAGCTGCTTCCTTCGGGCAATGCATCGGGATTAGTCACCACCAGCGTACCAGCCTCGACGATTGTGCCGCCAGCATAGCTGTCTGAACCGCTCAGAACCAAGGTTCCGTTGCTGGCGTTCAAGGATAAAGACAAGTTGTAGCCGCCGTCCGAGATGCTGCTTACTGATCCAAAAGTGAGCGTCCAAGGAGTTGCGGTAGTGGATGTCACGACCAGATCTGACAGCAAGAGCAAGGGAGCATTGATAATGTGGGAGCCGTCCTGAACTGTGATCTGCGCCGACTGGCTATTGCCCATATTGCTTAAGGTCAGCGTGTTACTGCCACTGCCATTCAAGATGTAACCGACGCCTGGACTTCCAGAACCAAGCGCAATCGTACCCACGGACTGCGGAGCATCAAGAGTGATGGTCACATTCGCTCCTGTAAAGGCATTAATCACGGCCGACACACCATCAGCGTTTGCCACACCACCAATCCATTTGGTCGCATCACTCCAGTTTCCGTTGACGGCGGATGTCCAGAAGCTTTGTGCAACTTCCGTTAGCGTTCCAGAGTATGTACCGCTCGACGCAAACGTTGCCCCAAACACGAACCCGTCATTGAGCGTCACGGGGTTGCCGTTGCCATCGAGCGGACTAAACATGACGGATGTGACATTGGACGCCAAGGCGTAGGGCGAGCCGGGAGCAAGGGACTGGCTGCCGGACCACACACCATTGATTTCCTGGCTTAGGCTCCAGGAAGAGACGCCCGAGAGACTGGGCAAATCGAGCGAAGCAAGTTGGGGTGAGGACACGTTACCGGTCAACGTAAACCGACTTCCGCCGGTGGGGTCTATGAGATAACTTTTTGGAGCTTCCAATACAGGCAAAGCGAACTGAAGCGCCGCAGTAGGAATGGCCGTGGATTGGATAGCGGCGGCGTCATTCAATTGTCCGGCCGGGGATATGGGCTGTGAGTCTATTTGGGCGATTACGGTGGTCGCCGAGTGAACGAGCTTTATGGCACTCGAATTGTTTACGGCCCAGGCAACTGCATTGCTACCAGTCGGAGTGCCAACAAACGTGGTTCCCGCGGGCTTGGGCAGCGTCACAGACGTACCAATTGGGGTGCCTGTCAGTGAGGGTTGGTCGTTGTAAACGCTATAGTTTATATTCACTCCGGTTGACAGAAGCCATTGACTGCTTCCTAGTGCCATAGCATTGGAGAGGGATGATACCAATTGCCCACCTCCTGGGGCATTAAATGCAATCGTACTTAGCCCGGAGGATTCGCCCTCCAGTTGGGCTATCGCTCCACCCAATGAATGACCCGTGAGCGTAATAAATGCATTTGGGAATTTCATGTTCGATGCCCTGCACAAATGCAGTGGCTAATGATACGTCGGTCATAAGTTCTACGGTCGGCTGGTTTCCAAGGAATGATCCGTCGGCAGTCCAGTTTTTCGCCGACGATTGGACGGTTCCTCGAAATGCAATTACTATCTGCGTCTGCGCTGGGCGGATTCCACCGGCGGCATAGGCGACTGCTTGAAAATCTGGGTCTTCGTCGAAGTTGTCTTCGGTAAAGAGCTGTGCGGCGGTGGCGATCGGTGAAAAGCCACCATAACCAGGATAATTGCTTGAATAGACGTTGTTGCTCAGAGTCGCGAGCGTCAAAAGTGGAGGTGTCGCATTGAGACTAACGCCGGTGCTGCTATAGCTCAATCCAAGGTAAGAGTTGTTAGCGGTGATTGTACTCTGAATACTCGCGAATCTGCCATTCGAACTGGAATACTGCATGATCGGAATCGGTACGCCCGGCGTTGGGGCGAAAGTGCTGTCGTGATTGATCGCAAGGGTTCCCGCCAAGGTGGCAGTTCCAGAGATCTTGATCATATCCGGAGCTGAGTTCGACACCTGCATCGCTAAGGTTCCGGACGAACTGTGCAGATAGTTTCCGTTGATCGTTAGGACATTTCCGCCCGGTATCGTAGTAGCGGTGGTGGATGCCGTGCCCGTATAAACGGCTCCGCTATTTACGACGTTACCGTTGATCGTAGAGTTTTGAAGGAAAGTAAGTGTCCCGTAGTTTGTCACGTTGCTTGCGACCGTCCCTCCTTGGACTGTCGATGAGACCGTACTGGGTGTGCTTGACACCGAACCGACGAACACGCCACCCGGCGCGACGACGCTACCGCCGCTAGTCGCTGCGAGGGTAAGCGATCCTGGTTGGCTCCCAGATTCCGAGACAATCAAGGTCCCAGCGAGTGCAAGTTGATGACTGCCCAATTTCAACGTGACAGTATCGCCCTGAACGGTCAGATTGTTGGCCGCCGCAGAACCCGAGAGAGTTACGGTGTACGGATTGGTCGAGCCAGTATTGAAACTCGCGCTGATCGTCGATGTCGGCACGTTGGCCGGCGTCCACTTCGACGCGGTTGACCAAGTACCGCTAACTGCCTGAGCCCAAGCAACGGACGTTGGCGGTAAGGACAAGGCGAAAACCGTGCCATAGTCGTGGGTGCCGCCACCGATTGTCGTGCCGTAAATTTGCCGCTGCCGTCCTCCACGAGTCCGCTGGGCCCTGAACCGTTGGTGCCGGTAAAGTTGGCGAGCACCGAGATGGTGCCGCTACTCTTGACCCACTCGAACACCGCGCCCACGTTGGCGGTACCGCCCCCGTATGTCGTGCCGAAGAGATTGCCGCTGCTGTCCTCGACCAGGCCGGCGTCGGGGTGTGCCCCGTTGCTGCCGTTGAAGCTGGCGAGGACGAAGATGCTGCCGCTGCCCTTGACCCACTCGAACACCGTGCCCACGCCGGCGGTACCGCCCCCGTATGTGGTGCCGAAGAGATTGCCGCTGCTGTCCTCGACCAGTCCGCCCCGTGGGCTTTGCCCGTTGCTGCCGTTGAAGGTGGCGAGGACGGAGATGGTGCCGCTGCTCTTGACCCACTCGAACACCGTGCCGTTGCTGTTGGTGCCGCCCCCGCCGTGGTGCCCCGAAGAGATTGCCGCTGCTGTCCTCGACGAGTCCGCCCTCTGGGCCATACCCGTTGCTGCCGTTGAAGCTAGCGAGGACGGTAATGGTGCCGCTGCTCTTGACCCACTCGAACACGTGCCCGACGCCGGTGGTACCGCCCATGTATGTGGTGCCGAAGAGATTGCCGCTGCTGTCCTCGACCAGTCGGGCCGCTGGTTCAAACCCGTTGTTGCCGTTGAAGGTGGCGAGGACGGTGATGCTGCCGCTGCTCTTGACCCACTCGAACACCGTGCCATAGCCACCACCTAAGGTGGTGGTGCCGAAGAGATTGCCGCTGCTGTCCTCGACGAGTCCGCCCGCTGGATCATCCAAGTTGGCAAGGACGGAGATGGTGCCGCTGCTCTTGACCCACTCGAACAACGTACCGCCGGAGGTGCCGCCAACGCCTGTGGAGGCTGTCGTGCCGAAGAGATTGCCACCACTGTCTACGACGGGTCCGGCGTAGGAACCCCCGTTCGCGAAGTTGAACGAAGCCAGCGTCGTAAGGGTCTGGGCGAATGCAGGAGTGGGAGTCACCCACGAGAGTGCCACTCCCACCAGTGCCGCCAGAGAGGCTATTGTGATGACGGTATGGAAAGTCGCACGTTGCGGCGGACTGGCGACCGCCTGAGCGGAACGCCGGCGGGGCCGAGATTGCAGCATGACTTGCTCCTTGGAGATACTGAGCGCAAAGATTCCGACGTTGCCACGACAAGGCGGGACGATTACCGACGGCAACAAACCAGACCCGCGGAAAAGTGGCGGCACACATTCTAGGTCCCTGCTGCTTACGATGAATACCCCCACAGTGGGCCTGCGAAGTGGCGATCAGCGATCATTATTACTGCCGGTGAACGCAAACAATATTAGGAATCTGTTAGCTTGCTTCCCTATGGTGACTGGATTCTGGAAAACACTCCCCTAATATCGACTGGACGCCTTATATGGGACTTTCAAAGTCAAGCACTAAAACATAGGGCATTTTCCTTTCTTCTATTACCGAGGGCAACGGCACACGGTTTGGGCTTAAGAACATCAACGACACGAGGTGGAGCCCGCTTCCATTGGCAGCGACTGTCATAATATGTAATAATCGTGCCACATCCTTATATTCGGTAGGTTTCATCGAACCTGAACCATGATGCAACTATACGCATCAGTAGCGACTCTCCGAAGCAGCGGCGCCCATTCTCGCCTACGGTATTCAAACCATGAGGCGTCCGCGAGCAACCACTACCTCGGATCGTTTTGGCATTCCGCCGCTATTCAGCGGGCTGCCAAAACTCGATAATCTCAGTTCCTCCTGTTGTTTTTCCTATCAGATAGCAACGGCTTCCGCCGACGCATGAAGCTTTATTCCTTGTGGCACCACGCCAGTCTCGACGTAACGCCAGAGGGCAATGATCAGTTTGCGTGCGAGCGCCACGATGAGGGGTTTGCGCGAACCCTTGGCATTGGCGGTGCGCTTTTTCGTACCACTGCACCAAATCGCTCCCGCGCTGGAATATCAGCATTCGCCAGGACAACTGGATCAGCACTATTACGCACCCGTCCATTGCCCGAGCGGGACAAGCCCTTCTCCCGGCGTTTCGCTCCGCTTTCGTCCGGTGAGCCGGTCAAGCCCGCATAGCGGGCCACCGCTTTCCGGTCGCGCAAATTCCGCGACAGTATCTCATGTACCAACTGTTCCGCCGTCTCCACGCCAAGCCCGATGATCCGCGTAAGCATCAACACCATGGCATTACGTTTGTCGGTGGGGTCTCGCTCCAGTCGCTGCCGCCGATCTTGCTCAATGGCCTTGATCTGTTCCTCGATCATCCGCTTCCGCTCCATTTGACGACGAAGCATAGCTATTGTGTTCACCGGGAGAGGCACTCCCTCTGGCGTGCGAACAGCGCCCAGTTTCTCTGCCGCATTGCGTAATTTCGGGTTGAATTTACGCACCCCGAACTGAATCAAGATTGACTTCATCCGGTTGATGATGCTAGTGCGCTCATAGACCAACCCTGTCACGCTCGCGGCACGGGCGCTTTGCATCCTCTTCCTCGATGGTCGGAACGACTGCCATGCTACAATGACCAGGCTCACCTCGGAGCCAGCCAAGAAACCCGCGCTTGAGCATCGCCGTATCGATGCGATCTGTCTTAGCCCGCCGGTGCTCGCGCGACACCGCTAACACTGGTGGAATGGATGACGTGGGCGTCGATGTTGCGTTCCCGAAGCCACCGGGCAAGCCAGAAACTATCGCGTCCAGTTTCATAAGCGACTGCAATCCGGTTGATCTTTTGCCGGCTTTGATTGCCTCATCCCGCCAGCGATGCAATAGCTTCAGCAGTTCGTCAGGATTGGGATCGATTTTCTTCAGCGGATCGCGGCTAACACCAGGAATCATGCCGGCCACAAGCCAGCTCGATAAACTCATTTCAATGACAGCAACAAGTGTGCTATCCTGCACGAAGGCGGCGGGACATGCTTTGCTATTGTCTTGGGGCTTCTTCTGCATAGGGATCTCCATTCATTATCGTTGAACACGGTAACGACGATAATCTGACAGATGTCTCGCCGTCTGTCCCATAGCATCTCGCCTGCGGCGACCGCGTGCTATCGAGCTGCGCTCCGCTTCGGTCCGATCCGGACGCTGACGCCCCTTCCGCCCGCATGGCGCAACGGCCGCGCGCGGCCTAATGTGGACGCCTTCGGCGAGAGAGTTTGCTTTAGATGGGGGCGGGACCAGCAGGACCCCCAGTTCCCGCCCCCAAGCCCCCACCTCCCTTCCCCTCTTCTCTGTTGCGGGTAAGGGTGCATTGCCGTAGACCGGTGGTGCCCCGCCGTGCAGCAGAACGCTATCCGCATTTGCGCTTGCCGGGACACAAACTGTCCAACGTGGCTTCGCCTCCCCTAAGAGGGAGGCGAAAGCTATAGTATCAGTTGTAAACATCATAGGCCTGTTCTAAAGATCTCTATGTTCAGCTTAACAAACAATGGCTTATAACAAACATCCTTTTTGTAATAAATCCTTAACAATAAAATGGTAAGATTGAATTTGTATAACGTTAGGAGGTGTTGTTATGGCAAATGATTATGAAACCAGAATGCGGCAGGCGTCAGCGGAAGCAGATAAATTAAACTCAAAGCTAGTTCATGAACTGATTCAAGCTGATGGAGCTGTTGATCGTGTTTTATCGGGTAAATCAGAACGGAGTGACGAGCATCTTAACGAGCAACTGGAGAAAAAGCATAACAGGGAACAAGCAAAACTGCTCGTTGCAGACCTTCCGACTGAGGAGACGGGAATGCTCGGAAAGCCAACGACGCCTTCCACGGGCAATGGTCCATCTGGTGGTATAGATCGCTAGTAAAGAATACACAAGCTTTCCTTCCCACCGCCTGGCGCTGCGGCCGCTCGCGGCCTAAAGTTGTCGCCTTCGGCGCGGAAGAGTTTGCTTGAGTTGGGGGGAGTCCCCAAAAGCCGTCAAGGACAAGCCTACGGCGCACGGTGCGGCCTCCTCCCAATCTTCCGCGCTGCGCTTGTGCAGATGCGGTGCCCTCCGCGCCGTCCGTCCTTGACTGCTTTCCCCCCTTTCAATCGCGGCCTTCGTCCCCCCTGCCGCTGAAAAGTGCGCGGTGCTGTTTTTCAAGCAACAGGGGGGACTCCGATCAACTTCGGTCACAGCCAAGCCCGGCTCCCGTTGACCGCCGGAGGAAGTCGGTTGATATCGCACAAAACCGCCCAATTTCTGCACTTCGGGTGCCTGTTGTACCCCACCGCCTAGTGGTAGAATTGCCGCTTATATGCTGACAGGCACATTCAGAGGACGGTTTTGCCCCAAGTGAGGAGGCGCAGTCCAAGGGAACGGTGCGCGCCGATTGTGAGATTTCCCCACTTTCGTAACACCTGTGCGTTGACTTGCCATCGCGTGCCTGTTATCCCGATTTCTATACAGAAGTACAGATTTTAGTAGCATCTTGGCGACCCTAGAAAAAATCACTCGCGGATCGGTCATTAAGGGGATTCTGCCGGACGGCATGGTCACCGTGGCCGACGTGCGCTGGATCGGTACGGTAGCCGTCGAGGTCACGTACAAGGATACCGCCGGCCGACTCGGCAACGAATTGCTTTACCGCGATCGCGAACCCACTTTGGAGATCGTTGACGCGGGCCGCCCCTGGAGTTTCGACGGTGACGGCGCAATGTTCCGTTTGCTGTCGGAGGCAAATCGCATCCGGCTGGCTTATCTTTTCGATCCCTTGCTTGCCGTCCATACTTCGCTGGTTGAGCCGCTACCTCACCAAATCACGGCGGTTTATAGCGAGATGTTGACGCGACAGCCGCTTCGCTTTCTCCTGGCCGATGACCCCGGCGCCGGCAAGACCATTATGACCGGCTTGTTCCTCAAGGAGCTGATCGCCCGCGGCGACTTGCAGCGCTGCCTTATCGTCTGCCCCGGCAATCTCGTTGAGCAATGGCAGGATGAACTTGACCGGAAGTTTCACCTGCCTTTCGAGATCATGACCAATGACGCGTTGGAAGCCGCCAGGACCGGCAATTGGTTCAACGAAGTGTCGCTCGCAATTTGTCGGCTCGACAAGCTCAGCCGCGACGAAAATGCCCAAGCCAAACTTCAGCAGACCGATTGGGACCTGATCGTTTGCGACGAATCCCATAAACTGAGCGCCACCTATTTCGGCAATGAGGTCAAGTACACGAAGCGTTATCGGCTTGGCCAGTTGCTTTCGACGCTGACTCGTCATTTCCTCCTCTTAACGGCGACACCGCACAACGGCAAGGAAGCCGACTTCCAGTTATTCATGGCCTTGCTTGATGGTGATCGGTTCGAGGGAAAGTTCCGCGACGGCGTTCACGTCTCCGATGCCAATGACATGATGCGCCGGCTGGTCAAGGAGCAATTGCTCAAGTTCGACGGCACACCGCTCTTCCCCGAGCGACGAGCGTACACGGTCAATTATGCCCTGTCGGACGGCGAGGCCGAACTTTACAAGGAGGTCACCGACTACGTCCGCGAGGAGTTCAACCGCGCCGAAGCATTGGAAAATGACGGCAGGCGAGGAACGGTTGGCTTCGCTCTAACCATCTTGCAACGCCGGCTCGCCTCGTCGCCGGAAGCCATCTATCAATCGCTTCGTCGCCGTCGCGAACGTCTGGAAAAGCGACTGCGGGAGGAACAACTTCTCAAGCGTGGCGACGACGTGGGCTTTGAGGCAAACAAAGGATTGCCGGTTCTTTCAATGGAAGACCTGGAAGAACTCGACGACGCCCCCGACGCCGAGATCGAAGATACCGAGGAACGGGTCGTCGATCAGGCATCCGCCGCGAAAACCATTGCCGAACTACGAATCGAAATCAATCAACTGCAAGATCTGGAGCGAACCGCGTATCGTGTTCGTCAGTCCGGTAGCGACCGTAAATGGGACGAGCTTTCCAAGTTGTTGCAAAACAATACCGAAATGTTCGACCCCAACGGGCACCGCCGCAAACTCATCATCTTCACCGAGCACCGCGATACGTTGAACTATCTCACCGAGAAGATCCGGGCATTGGTCGGCCGCCCCGAGGCGGTCGTCATCATTCACGGTGGAGTAGGCCGCGAGGATCGACGCAAAGCCGAAGAATCCTTCAAGCACGATACCACTGTCGAAATCCTCGTGGCAACCGATGCCGCAGGTGAAGGCATCAATCTACAACGTGCCCATTTGATGGTGAACTACGACTTGCCGTGGAACCCCAATCGCCTTGAGCAGCGATTCGGCCGCATCCACCGCATCGGCCAAACCGAAGTCTGCCACCTGTGGAACCTCGTGGCCAAGGATACGCGAGAGGGCGAAGTCTATCACCGTCTGCTGGAAAAAATCGACGAGCAGCGGGCCGCACTCGGCGGGCAAGTGTTTGACGTGCTTGGACAACTTACGTTTGAAGATCGGCCGTTGCGAGAAGCTCTTGCTCGACGCCATTCGTTACGGCGATAAGCCGGAGGTCCGTGCCAGGCTCTTCACAGTCGTTGACAATGCTCTCGACCGCGACCATTTGCGAGAACTTATCGACGGCCGGGCACTCACTCACGATTCGATGGACGTTTCCAAAGTCCATAAAATCCGCGAGGAGATGGAACGGGCCGAAGCCCGCAAGCTTCAACCGCACTTCATCGCATCGTTTTTCATCGAAGCCTTCAAGCTATTGGGTGGCGCGCTTCACGAGCGCGAAACCAATCGCTACGAGGTCAAGCACGTCCCGGCAGTCATCCGCAACCGTGATCGGGAAATCGGTCATGGCAATCCCATTCTGCCGCGATACGAACGCATTACTTTCGAGAAGGACCTTATCAGCGTCGTCGGCAAGCCGCTGGCCGCCTTCGTCTGCCCCGGACATCCGCTACTTGATGCCACGATCGACCTTATTATCGAACGCTACCGCGATTTGCTTAAACGCGGCGCCGTCCTCATCGACGATACCGACGAAGGAGACCAGCCGCGAGCCCTCTTGTATTTGGAACATGCGATTCAGGATGCCCGCATTGACCGCGCCGGCAATCGTCGCATCGTATCGAAGCGGCTTCAATTTGTCGAAGTAGACGAGGATGGTACGACGAGTAATGCTGGTCCGGCCCCGTATCTCGATTATCGACCGCCGACCGATTCCGAGGCGGCCGCCCTGAAAAACAATCCGTCACCCGAATGGCTTCGCGACAACCTGGAATCGGAGGCAATGGAATATGCCGCGATTCATCTCGTGCCGCAACACCTCGACGAGCTACGCCGTCGCAAGGAACAGATACTCGACAAGACCAAGGCTGCCGTTCAAGACCGGCTCACTAAAGAAATCAACTATTGGGATCATCGTGCAGCGACCTTGAAGGATCAAGAACTGGCGGGCAAGGTCAACGCCAAGCTCAATTCGGGCTTGGCGAGGCAGCGAGCCGACGAGCTTTCCGCCCGTCTGCAAAAGCGCCTCAGCGAATTGGAGCAGGAACGAAAACTCTCCGCCCTTCCGCCCGTGGTGTTAGGAGGAGCGATGATCGTCCCTGTCGGCCTGCTGCGAAAGTTCCAGGGCGATGCCGTCGCTCCGCCTCCTGACTTCGCGATAAGTACCGAAGAATCCGAACGACGCGCCATGCAGGCCGTGATGGAGGCCGAATGCCGACTCGGCTTTAAGCCGCGCGACGTGAGCGAACAGAACCTGGGTTACGACGTGGAATCGGCGATTCCTAATACCGGGCTGTTGCGATTCATCGAGGTCAAGGGCCGCGTTCGCGGCGCCAAGACCGTGACGGTTACCAAGAATGAGATTCTAACGGGACTCAATAAGCCCGATGAGTTCATACTGGCCATCGTCATCCTCGACCCGACTACGACCGTGCTTCGGTATTGCCGCAAGCCGTTCGAGACCGAACCCGACTTCAAGGCAACCAGCGTCAATTACGACCTGGAAAAATTGCTGGCGCAAGCCAAGGAACCGGCATGAGCAAGACGCCGAAGAAAGTAAGCGGTTTGTCCAAACGCGGTGCGAGCAAACGGGTCGCCGGGCTGCTGTCGTTGACGCACGATTTCGATGAAGTCTTGGGGCTGATCGACGTCGCCCGGTCGAGTGCCGTGGCCGCCGTCAACACGCATTTGATCCAGCTATATTGGTCGATTGGCGAGCATATCAGCCGCCGTATTGCCGGGGCCGGCTGGGGTCAGGGAACTGTTGCCCAACTTGCCGAGCACATCCGCAAACGGCTGCCCAATGCACGGGGATATTCCGCCCGCAATCTCTGGCGAATGATGCAGTTTTTCGAGACCTACCGCGACAAGCCAAAACTGTCACCACTGGTGACAGAATTAAGCTGGACGCACAATCTCCTCATCATGAGCCGCAGCAAGCGGGACGACGAACGGGAATTCTACTTGCGGCTTTGCATCCGAGAAAAGTGGGGAAAACGCGAGTTGGAGCGGCAATTGAACGGGGCGCTTTTCGAGCGCGTTGCCCTATCGCCGGCAAAACTGTCGCCGCCGATGGCAGAATTGCACCCCGACGCTGCCACGGTCTTCAAGGACAGCTACCTCCTCGAATTCCTCGACTTGCCGCCGCAGCACTCCGAGGCCGACTTGCATCGAGCCCTCGTCGAAAAGCTCAAGAACTTCCTCATCGAGCTTGGCCGCGACTTCTGTTACGTCGGCAGTCACTTTCCGGTTCAGGTCGGCGGCAAAGACTTTGAACTCGACCTGCTCTTTTTCCATCGCGGACTGCGATGCCTCGTCGATATTGAATTGAAGATCGAAGAATTCCAGCCCGAACATCTTGGCAAGCTGGAGTTCTATTTAGAAGCACTCGACCGCGACGTGAAGAAGCCGCACGAGCAGCCGTCGATCGGCGTCCTGCTGTGCGCCACGAAGAATTCCGAGGTTGTGGAATACGCGCTGAATCGATCCATGTCGCCGGCCCTCGTCGCCGAGTATCAGACGCGCCTGCCCGACAAGAACCTGCTTCAGGCCAAGCTGCACGAATTCTACGAACAGACCGAGGTACAGGCCGAGTCTAGGATTCTGCCGCAGGCTGCGGCAAAATTGCCGTCCGGTCTTACGCCGAACAATCGCAAGAAGGGCGCTAGCCCAAAACGTCAGAGAGGATCGAAACGGAAGAAATGACCACCGCCTATCGCAAGAAGCTGATCGAAGTCGCTTTGCCGCTGAAGGCCATCAACGAGGCCAGCGCGAAGGAGAAATCGATTCGGCATGGGCACCCGAGCACGCTACACCTGTGGTGGGCAAGGCGACCCTTGGCGGCTTGCCGGGCAGTCCTTTTCGCGTCGTTGGTGAACGATCCATCCGATGATCCGATGTACGGAATCAACGAAGACATCGTCGGCAGCGAGCGAGCCAAGCTGTTCAATCTGATCGAAGAAGCTCGTTCTTTGGGAAAACTCAAATAACTCCCGCGTGATCGACGCGGCGCAGCCGAAATTGCTCGGTCCGTTGCAGCCAACAAGGTTGCCGATGGCGAATGGAAGAACGAGCAAACGATAGTCAACGTCAAAGGTAAGACCGCTACGGCCCATGATTTCAAGCACAAGCTGGCCGCACCATCATTGGTGAATGCTTTTCTCGCTGAGCACTGCGCCGCCGGTGCTGGACCCTTTTTGCGGCGGTGGTTCAATTCCGTTGGAAGCCCAGCGGCTCGGGCTGCGAGCGTACGCCAGCGACTTGAACCCGGTGCCGGTGCTAATCACGAAGGCCCTGATCGAGATTCCGCCCAAATTCGCCGGTCGGCCACCGGTGAATCCCGACTGGCAACAGAAATCAAAGGAAGAAAAGGCCGCTACGATCTGGCAAGGTGCGCAGGGATTGGCTGAAGATGTGCGGTACTACGGCCGCTGGATGCGCGATGAGGCTGAAAAGCGGATCGGACACCTCTATCCCAAGGTCAAGATTACCGAGGAAATGGTCATCGACAGGCCAGACCTAAAGACACACATCGGCCGGGAGTTGATGGTCATCGCGTGGCTGTGGGCAAGGACCGTGGAATGCCCCAACCCAGCATGTCACGCACGAATGCCGTTAGTGAAGTCGTTCTGGTTAGCTAAACGAGAAGGCCGCAAAACGTGGATCGAACCGATCCCAATGTCCTCGCCCAATCGCGTGCGATTTGTTATTCGATCCGACTCAGGTCCACCACAAGCTGGCACAGTTAGCCGAAAGGGTGGCCGCTGCGTATGTTGCAATACTTCAGTATCGCTTGACCACATCCGTAGCGAAGGGAAAGCCAAACGGATGGGAACACAATTGATGGCAATCGTTTGCGATGCGCCTGGTGGAAGAGTCTATGTCCCCGCTTGTGCCGATCGCTCGTCGGCCGAGGCACTCGTCGAGCCTGACTGGGTTCCAGAAGCAGAAATGGCCTACAACCCGTTCGCGCTTCGGCCACCTTTATACGGCCTTATGACCTTTGGGGATTTATTCACACGACGACAATTGTTGGCTCTCGATACTTTGTGCTCTCAGATTGGCGCAGCCCGTCAGAAGGTCTTACGGGACACGGGAACTGCAACTGGTTCTGAAGCAGACGACGATGATTATGCAATTGCCGTCGCTACATATCTCGCGCTTGGCATAAGTCGGCTCACCGATATATGTAACTCGCTCTGCATGTGGGAGAACACCAAGACGCAGGTGCGCCACGTTTTTACACGACAAGCAATTCCGATGATTTGGGACTTCGCCGAGCCCAATTTATTTGGAAACGCCGCTGGCGACTTCGGCGTATCGTTGAACACACTATCGAAGGTAATTGATCGGCTAGTCGGTACAGCCGCTGGATGCGCGAAGAATGCCAATGCTATTGAGGCCAATCATGATCCTGAACGTTGGCAATTATCTCGACTGATCCGCCATATTATAACAACATTAATTACGCGGATTTGTCAGACTTCTTCTATGTTTGGCTTCGCCACTGTCTCGCCGATTTGTATCCGTCTCTTTTTGGCACGCTTCTGACTCCTAAGTCGCAGGAGTTAGTTGCAACACAATATCGATTCGATGGAAGCAAGGATAAGGCCAAGGAACACTTCCTAAACGGACTAGGGAAAGCATTCGAGCGAATGCACGAGATTCATTGTCCCAATACGCCAATGACTGTTTACTACGCGTTCAAACAAGCGGAATCGGACGAAGGCGATGACGACGGCGACGATTTTGCGGGATCAGAAGAGATTGCCTCCACAGGCTGGGAAACTATGCTGGAAGGCTTGCTCAATGCACGGTTCAGTATCACTGGGACTTGGCCAATGCGAACGGAATTGTCCAACCGACCAATGGCTCACCGGATGAACTCGCTGGCGTCGTCGGTGATTATTGTCTGCCGACCCCGAACGATTAGCGCGCCTTTCGCTACGCGTAAGCAATTCCTTTCGTCTCTCAGGGCGGAACTGCCGCAGGCCCTTCGGAATCTTCAGCACGGCAACGTCGCTCCAGTAGATATGGCCCAATCTGCAATTGGTCCCGGCATACCCCTTTTCGACAAGTCGGCCGATGTCTTCGTTATGACTGACCAGTACATTTGACATTGAACACCATCCTATCCTTTACCTTGACGGAGTGTCCGAACGTCAAAATCCCGTCGGGGTTCTCGCTCGGACCGTGCTTGTAAGTGACCGAGTATGTCCAATCGGGATGCTGCGGATAGGCGGGATCATAAAGGGTCACAACTTCCACGTAGTCGATCCGCGGCTTCGACCACTCGTGAGGCGTGCCGCTCACGATGATGGTAATCGGGCGCGGCGGACCACTGTGAAAATGTTCATCCTCCGTCAAATGGATTTTCTCCGGCCCGTGGGGGATCGGCGGGTCCTCCTTGTCGCCGCGCACTTCGCGGTAAAGATCAAGCCCCGGCTGCACATCGCCCAGGACGTAGAGGGCGTCGCCAGTTGTCGGATTGGGCGATTCGCATCGCTTCTGGTCAATGTGAATCCGCACGTTGTGCTTCTTCTCAGCCTGTGTGTTCGCATTTTCGGCCTCGTTCACAATAGCCTCCTCTTGGCTTTTTCTCTCAATTTGATCCGGGAGGTAACACTCCATCCCGAACGCAAATTTGTTGCTGGACAGATTCAGCACCACGCCGTACAATCGCTATATAATCGTATTCGTCAGGATCGTGAATGTGAATCTCCATACCGAATAATAATCGCTATATCGAATAAAGTCAAGCAGCTTTGTGCGGAAAGGGCGAAGAATATGGTCCAGGAAAAATTTGACAGGATTGAGGTTGGGCGCCGCATCAAGCGGCTTCGTCAAGCCCAAGATATTACGGTTCAAGAACTTGCGAAGCGTTCTCGTGTAAGTAGTGGCTACCTCTCAGAGGTAGAGTGCGGGATGTCCGCAATTTCGGTTGACAAGCTCGTGCAGATAGGGGAGGGCCTGGGAATCAGCCTCGACGCTCTACTCAACGAGGCCCCAGACGAGGCGGACCAAAGCTCAGTGAAAGTGCCCGCCGCATTGTCGGAAGCTGCCGAGCAACTGAACCTGACATACCGGGCAACTCTCCTTCTTCTCAGAGGGCAGCGATCGCTTACCGCTCGCAGATCGCAGTCCGACTCAAAGGAATGGAGCGTTGATGACTGGCTGAAATTCTACGAGCAAGTGAAAGACTATTTGTCCGAGTAACCAGGAGATTGATATGGTCCGAGCAAGGAAAGCCACGATGCAAGAGACGTTGCGCCTGGACGCGATTGCAATGCATCTCAAGGTGAAAAGCCGCTATCCGGACCCCACCTTTACCGCGGATGTGTCGGCTGCTTGCATGACCAGGATCGCCCCGATTGTCGATACGCTACTCCCTTGTACCGGCGAGCAAATCTCCGATGCACTTGCGAAATACCATTGCGTGACGTTTGAGGAGGTTCACGGCCCGCACGATGTAGACAAGCTCGAAACCCGCTACCTTAAGGGCAAGAGGGAGTTGGGCTTTGCCCAACTTCGCGACGAACTCAAAGAGCCGGGAGTTGACGCGCTCCTTTTTGAACGGATGAATGCCGATGAGACGGCTCCTGACCGCTGGGTTGCAGTGCTCAATCTCCAGGACTCCGAGGCGAAAGCTTACTGGAACCGCATTCACGAACTTACTCACCGAATCGTTGAGCCGCCCCAAGGCATACTTCCGTTCCGGCGGCATCAGTTCGAGGCGTCGAACCCGGTCGAGGCACTAATCGACTCGGTCGCCGCCGAGATCGCGTTCTACCGACCGGCCTTTCAGCCGGTAGTCCTGCGATTCGCCAAACGGAATCGGCTCGACTTCAACACCGTCCAGGCGATTCAGGCAACCTACGCGCCGACGGCAAGCCTTCTTGCTACGATTAAGGCGATTGCGAAATTCTGGCCCAGGCCAGCCGCGGCGCTGACTGCCGAGTACCGAGGCCGCGTCAATGCGCCACACACGGATGAAGCGCTGAGGGTGACGCTGCAAGGTGCCAACGACGCCGCCAGCAACGTTGGCCTCCGTTTCTTTCCGAACATGCGAGTACCGGCTGGCAGTCCCATCGACACTGCGTTCCAGTTAGGGGGCACGCGGGACGGCACTGGCAACCTTGGCCATTGGAGTACATCGAAGGGCGAGCGGCTCGCTCCGCTGGATACCTTCACTTCGGCCCGGCGAATTGGAAGCCGCGTGTACGCCCTCGTCTCGGCATGAGGCGGTCGGCCAAAATCACCTGGCTGGCATCGCAAGTGCAAGTATAATTAGCCTTGAATCCGATTTCGGTTGTGGGTTCGACACGTCTACAGGACGGAGACAAGACATGTTTGACGAATTCATTCGAGAGCTACGAAAGCTTGAGCAGCCGGTCTCCGTGCCGATTGACATGCCGCTAGACGACAAGGGGTATTTCGACCGCGCCTGCCCTCACAAGGAGTGCGGGGACGAGTTCAAGGTCTTGTTCACGGACTGGCGAGACAAGGTTCCAAGCGAGGCCGCATTCTGCCCAAAATGCGGGGAGCGTGCAGAGCCGACGGAATTCAATACGACGTGGCAACGAGAATACGTCTCTCAAGTTGCCCGTTCCTACATGAGCAAGCGGTTGAACGATGCGTTTCAGCGAGCCGCCCGCCACACCCGTCCCAAGAAGTTGTCGGCCGGGCTCATCAACATCGAAATGAGCGTCTCGTACAAATGCGGAAGCGTACCCGTGGTTGTACCTCCATCGGCCGACGACGCACTTCGGCAAGACCTTGTGTGTGACGCTTGCGGGTGTCGATACTCGACACTGGGAGCCGGTTACTTTTGCCCGGCCTGTGGGAAGAACTCGCCCGTCAAAGATTTCGAGCGCACCGTAGAAATGGCCCGAAAAACCGTCGCCGGTATTGACGCCATCAAGGCTGCGTTCGCTGCTTTGCACGACGAAGATACCGCGGCGAACTTTGGGCACCAGTTGTTGGAGGACCAGCTCGAAAACCTCGTCACCGCGTTCCAACGCGGTTCCGAGGCTCTTTTCGACCGCCTCCCCAATTCGGCCAGCTTTCCACGAGACAGCAACCTCTTCCAGCGGCTTTCAGATGGCTCGGCACTGTGGCACCGCGCAACTGGCAGCGGTTACGACAGTTTTTTGACCGCTCACGAACTTGACCGGCTTCAGGTTATGATCCAGCGCCGGCACAAAATCGGCCATTGCCAGGGAATGATCGACGCTCGATACGTCCAGCAAAGTGGCGATAGTTCCTACTCGGTTGGACAACGTCTCGTGACGACGCAGCGGCATGTTCTGGAGCTTGCCGACATTTCGGAGAAACTCGTAACCGGTCTCAAGGGGCTCGGTGCCTTGATGCGCCGCACTCCGTTTTGGCAAAATTTTGGCAAAGCCACTGGAAATATCACCGCCACACGAGTACAATGTCAGTGAACGGCTTACACGTCGTAAGCCTATGAAAACCAACAACTTGCAGCATCAATCCAACATCAGAGCAGTGTGACCGACCGGCAGACAAGCTAGGTTGAGGGCTTGGTAGCCGCAATTGGGGGCGGGACCAGCAGGACCCCCAGTTCCCGCCCCCACACCCCCACCTTTTTCCCCTCTTCTCTGTTCCGTTTGAAAAAGCGAGTGACTTCCAGTCCGGCGATTGCCAGTCATCCACTCACAACGTCCTTGGGCACGAGCGGCTGACGTGGTTGCCGGGCGATACTGCCAAAGAAATCGCGGTAGTTCGGCGCGAGACGGTCAGGATGCCAACGCTGGGCGCGCTCGCGGGCCGCGCGGCTCCAGCGGTCGTATTCCGCCGCATCGTCCCACAGTCGAATGACCGTTTCGACCCACGGCGCAACCTCCTCCGCAGCCGGCACGTCGCGGGTTTCGGGAGTGTAACGAGCGGGAATGTCGATCACCGGTGCGGCGTCTCCGATTGTTTCCGGCAGCCCACCACGGTTGCTGCCAAGCACTGGGATGCCGTTTGTCATGGCCTCCATGGCGATGAAACCTGCGTTTTCCATAAGCGACGGCATCAGGATCAGCTTGGAAGCGGCGTAAATCTTCTGCATTGGGCGTATTCGGCCAGACGGTCAGGTTTTTTGCGCGGCTAGATCGACCCGCAGCTTCGGGAGCGAACTCATTGTGGCGGTGCCCTCGACGAGCAACAGCGGAATATCGGGGCGCCGTCTGGCGAGAACTTCCGCGATCCGCGCGAAGACATGCACGCCCTTCCGCGGTTCCGGGTTAACGAAGGTAACAAAGGTATTCGGTACGCTCCGTTTGCCGTTTTCCGCACACGGAGTGTGCTGGATACCAATTTTCACTCTTTCCGGATCGACCACCAGCGGCAAAACTTCGCATTCCAGCGCAATCCCCACGTGATAAAACCGCCTAGCGTATTCAGTCGGCACGATGACGCGGTCCGCTGTTTGGAAAATTGAGGGGTCACGGTATTTGAAGTTGTGCAACGCGAACAGCAGTGGAATGCCCAGCCCGTGAACGATCTTGTACAGCGATGCCGACACAGGGCTGCCGCCGTAGGTCCAAACTAGGTCGGGTCGGTTCTTCCGCAGAAAGACCTCGCACGCGGCCAAGAACGAATCAAGCTCCCCGCGATCGACCCAGCCCCCGCGGGTCAACGCCGTGTTGAACATCGTCACGCCGACGTGTCTCCGCCGGGCAAAGATCATCCGGCCCCGCCCCTGCCCGATCTGCATGTTCCGAACCCGGTAGGGAATCTTTTCTCGCGCCAGAATCTCCTCGACCAGAACTTCGCTCCATGAGTCGAGCCGGGTGCCACAAAAGGCCTGGCATTCAAAGCCTTGGCCGGCCAGCAGCTCCAGCCCATCCATCGTCGCCGTGGCCGCGCCGTTGGTGAAGTCGATCAGGCAATGCGGCGACACAAAGGCAATCTTCCGCGCGGTCCCTTCGCCCTTCGAGAGAGGGTTAGCGTGAGGACCCAAAGCCAGATTCACTCCGTCGTATTGACTCTCTTCATTCGACGTGCCGTTGCCGTCTGGATCTTGGCGCACGAAACTCGCCTCAGCCGTGACGATTTTATCTTCATAAGCGGCGAAGTTCGCGTAGCTTTTAATCGAAAGGAGGTAGTGGTCGCTGTCCCACGCGTAAATGGTGATGTTGGCGGCGGTCGAGTCAAGTAGGCCGGTCGTGCTCTGGAACCGGGCCGTGCGGTTCCCTTGGGCGTCGTTCGTGTAGTAGAATGTGCCGTCCTTGAGCAGCCGGCGTAAGCAGCCTTGCCTGCCATCTCCGCGGGGTACAGGGCTGTTGTGCATTGCCGCCAGGAACTGCGTCGTGGCCAGCCGCAGCTTTCTCAGGGCAAAGTCGAATTCCGCAGGGTGCGGCGGCAAGGGCCGATTCCAGGAGGCGGGCGGCCTCCTCCTGGCGTCCCCAGCGTTCCAGCAGGCCGGCCAGGCGTTTGACGGCGTCGCGGTGCCAGGGCCGGCATCCTAGCGCGCAGGCGGAAGTTCGCTTCGGCGGCGGCGTCGTTCCCGAGAGCGGCTTGGGCTAGCCCCAAGTTAGCCCAAGCGTCGGCATAATTGGGGCGAATAGCCAGCGCCGCGTTGAAAGCTGGCCTTGGCGTCGGTAAACCGATCCAGCGAGAAAAGCGCCGCGCCATGGTTGTTGTGATAGGTGGCCTTGTTGGGGTTGATGGAAATGGCCCGATTGATAAGGTCCAGGGCCTCATGGTGCAATTCCTGCTGCTGGCGGATAACGCCCAGGAGGTGCCAAGCCCCAGCATGGTTTGGATCAGATCGGAGGATTTCGCGGTATAGTCCCTCCGCCTCCTTTGTCCATCCGCGCTGGTGATGGCGAACTGCGGCGTCGAACGACCCTTGATCTGGCATGGTTGGCTAAAGGGATGCCTCTTCGGAGTCGGAGTGCTCGGTTTGGCCACAGAATTCGTACTAGGTCCTTCAGCATTCAATGCTATAGGCCCGCTGGCAGCAGCATCCCACGCGGCGGGAACATGTCAACTCTGCCAAACAGTCTCGCTCTACAGAACTCCTTTATGCCTTTGTATGAAACATGTGTGTTTGCTGCCATAAGAAGCCGCAGTACCGGTAACAATTGAAGATGCTTAAGACCGGTATCCGTCAACGAAGTGCCTGACAGATCAAGTTCATCGAGGTGTGGCAATCCTTGCAGGTGAACCATTCCCGCATCGGAAACGGCGGTCCCAGCGAGGCCAAGCGTCTTTAGTTTTGTAAGCCTAGCCAAATGCTTCAGACCGCGGTCGCCCATCGGGCACCCGGAAACATCCAACCGCTCAAGGCTACCAAGCATCGCCAGGTTTTCGGCGCCGCTATCGCTCAGTGCCGAAGAACCGAGCCGTAGCTCCCTTAGTTTCTTAAATCGACCGGCATCTATGAAACCGTCGCCGCGGACCCCTTTCGCGCCCACAACCGAAAGCGATTCAAGTTCGCGTAGTGCTGCAAGGTACTTCAGTCCGTCATCGGTGACCGCCGAGCCCTTGAGCCCGCATGACAACTTCCGGAGTCGCTGTAGCGAACCGAGATACTTCATCCCCACGTCGGAGATCGCGGTGTCGCGGTTCCCGCAAAAGCTGAAATTCTCGGAGATGCGACAGTTTAGCGATCTCTTTGATATCTGCATCGCTGATGGGAATGAGGTTCAAGACCAGTGACTCAAGCCGCGAGAGCTCCGCTACTCGCTGAATGCCCGCGCTGCTTAATCCTATCTTGCAACGCGAGAGATCGAGGGTCGTCAACTGTTGCAACGAACCGATTCCGGCGATGCCGGCATCACTAAGTTTCGTGTCGGAAAGGTCCAAAGTAGTCAGCCGGGAAAGTCGCCGGAGATTTGGAAGGCCCGTCCCCGTTATCGGAGTTGAAGACAAGTTGATCTCACGAAGGCTGCTCACGTCTTTGAGTTGCGCTAAACCCTCATCCGTTATCTCGGTACGACTAAGGTCCAGGTTTTCCAGTTTCGATAGTTTCGCGAGGTTCTCCAGACCGGCACCGCTCATCGGCGCAATACGAATCCGCAGCTCTTTGAGCTGTTTCAGCCCCTTAAGATGCCCCAAACCCGGGCCGGAGATATTGCTTTTGTAAATATCCAGAAGCTCGAGCTTTGGTAGGCCCGCCAAGAATTGTAGATCCCGGTCGTCGATATCCGTATACGCAAGGCCCAAGCTTCGCAGATCGGTGAGCGCGCGGAGATTAGCTAGCGCGGTCGCGTTGATCCTTCCCGACAAGCTGAGACCGCGAAGCTTGGTCAGGCCCTTGAGGTCCTCCATATCGTCATCGACGCCGACATGAAGCCAAAGGTCCGTCAGTTGTTTCAATTCCCCCAACGCTTTGAAGCCGGTAGTCGAAAGGTTACAGCCAGAGAGCCGGAGGATGCGAAGATCGCCCAACCCTTTAAGGTGTGCCAATCCGTCCCCATGAAACTCTTGAAACTCTGCCGAATCGATGGATAAGGATTGAAGATGTGTAAGCGATTCCAGATGGCTCAGGTCCGTGTCCTTAATCCGCGCCCACCGGAGGTCGAGCACGCGAAGACTAGTCAATGCATTGAGAAAACCCCAACTCGTGTCCTTAAACCGGTCGCAATCAAGCTTCAGCGTTCGCAGATTCGGCAAGCGCTTGAGAAGTAAAAGGTCGTCCGCATTAATTGCGACTGCAGATAGGTCCACCTCAATTACGCGCCCGCCCGGCCCGTCGGGCCTGAGAATCCCCCCGAAAGTGCAGAGGGCGGCGATCGCAGCCGGATCGTCCGTGTTCGGCCGCGGCTGCGCCGTTAGCGACCGCGAAACGCAAATGAAAATTGCGACAAGTGCGACTGCCGATGTGACTCTCATGGAGGCTACTCCGCGCGACGGCCCCTATCCGTCACTGTTTTAGGGATGGCTCAAAATCACAGGTTTTGGAAACTTCGTCTTCAATGCAAACCCATTCGCTGCCGCGCCGTTCTTAAAAATGGAACTCCACTCCGGGTATATGACCGTTGGAGCCATGTCCGCGCTGGGAGAGTGGTGTCCCGTCGTCTCCCATTGCGGGCCGTTAACTGTATTAACCCCAGTCACAGTGAAATCCAAATTCCAATCTACCTTAGCCAGCGGAACGGGCACGACAGTACCCGCTCCGAAGCTGTTGTTCGGCATGCACATGTACCACATAGTTGCCACGAACGTGAAAGTCACCGATCCGCCGATAATTGGCGCGGCCTGACGTGTTACCCAACGTGGATTGTCGTAGGTCCACGTATCGGTGCCTGGAGCAGCACTGTACGGATAGGTATTGTCGAGCTTGCCCAGACTTTCGCCAGCCGCGAAACTTCCTGGCTCCGTCGAGGTTTCCCCGTTCCTAGTAATCTTGACGTTGAGCGTCGTAAGAACCTGCACCCAGTTAAAACTGAAATCCGCCATATTGGTCGGAGTTGCGATAAACTGGGCTCCGGGGGTAAAAGAGCGAAGGTCGTCAGCCGGGTCGGCGCAAAAAAACCAGCTACCGCTACCGCCACGGTGTGTGGCGGGATGGCCCCCGGCACCCCCGGGTCTGTGTATGTTGCTTCGAAGGTATTCATACCGTTTTGCCCTTGCCCGAGCGGATAGAAATTCATATTAGGCTCAGCCGTTTGATCCGGATTGTTAGCAAAATCCTCCATGTTGACGCGGGCGTTTGCGCCGGCGCCGAAGACATTGAACGTGGCCTTCGCGGAACTAATCCCGAACGGCGAAATCAGCGTGGCGGTTTCGGTTCGATTATTGCCTCCATCGACCCAGGCAAAGGACAACGGAACGATGTTAAGGTTAGATACCTTTACCGCAAGAAGGTCCAAGTACGTGAGATATACGGGTGTGCATGAATTCGCGGTTTGGCCGTTCACGATTGGCTGGTAGTTTTTTACCGTTACCCCTTGAGGCTCACTCCAAACCACAAGCCCCGACGTGCCCGCCGAGTCGTTGACCGTAAAGTTCATTATCTGCCCCACCTTCGCTTGGCTGGCTGGATTATTATGCGGGGGGCCACTCGTGACATCAATTCCGTTGTCGTCGATCTTCAGCGGCCCAATCTCCGCGTCGGCGCTGTACGACGAATACAACGAAGTTCCCTCATACGCGTCCACGCTGATGGTGGAAGAGACGTTCTGGCCAGCGCTGATGGCCGCGGCAGTCGCGGAAACGTAATAAGTCGTATCCCCCGAAATCTCGGTCCCCGGCGCGATGGGCGAACCGCCCGGACTTGAAGAAACGCTAATATCGTCAGAGTTACTGTAGCAGAGCTTGTAGGTCGTGCCCTCCGGATTGTCCGGAGAAACTTCGACGTCCATTGGAATAAAATCGCCGAACACCGTGCCGCCTCCGGAACCCTCGTTGGTGCCATCGGGCGCATAGAAGTTAATCTCCACGGGCACGGTACTTAGATCGTCCTCGTCGCGGACGGTGACCGTTGCGCCCGAATCGCCGCCTACCACCGAATAGCCGGTCCCCGAGTCCAACGTGAGGCTGACCGTGGGATCGCTGCCGGTCACGCCTGGGACGGGTGTTACGCTGATCGTCACGGAAGACTCGCCGGCGGGGATCATAATGCTGTTGTTGGCAAGGGGCATGCCGCCCTCGGAGAGCGTGTAATCGGCGCCCGCGAGTGTCCCACCCAAGCTGACGCTCACCAGCAGGGCGGCCGACGTGTCGCCCACGCGGGTCACTTGGAACTCGCCAGCCTGCCCCCCGAAGTCCGAGGCCACGGGCACCACCGAGCCGATCATCACCTCGTCCGGGACCGGCGACTCAATCGCGCCGGCACTTCCACTGCAAATGGTGTCGGGGCCATCGCCGCCGTATAATTCAGACGGTAC
Source organism: uncultured Planctomycetia bacterium (assembly GCA_963707295.1). GTDB lineage: Bacteria > Planctomycetota > Planctomycetia > Pirellulales > Thermoguttaceae > JANXQG01. The sequence continues at coordinate 92,696 of CAVPPL010000010.1, read as the reverse complement.
GGTTACGCCCGACGCGTCGATCGTGTTCGCCCCGTGGTAGGTCACCGCGTAGATCGTGCTCACGTTTTGGAACGTGCTGGTAACGCCGTCAAGCGTCACTAGAACGTCGCCCGAGGTGTCCTGCGAGAACACGAGGGTATGGCTGCCGCCGTCCATCGCGGTAAGGGCATACAGGGAACCATCGCCAGTCTCAAAAATGCCCATCAACGGTGAGGAAGTATTGTCGGCTCTGGTCGTCTCTTGGACTTGGCTGTAGCAGTCGAGTTGGGCGATGTAGTACTGCCCGTTGGCGAGACCGAACAGCGTGCCGTCGTACTCAAGGGTATGCGTCGTGCCGCCACCGCTCACGTCGGCCTGGTCAGTGACGTCGATCGTTCCCGCGAGCGCACCGGGCTGCACGCCATCGGCGGACTGATAGATTCCGATGCTGAAGGGCGGGGCGTCCTCGCCTGTAATCGTGTAACTGACGGACAGATTGCCTTGGCTGTCCACAGTAAAGGTCCCCATCGTCAGGTTAGTCATCGCAGGCACGCTGTTCGGCGCGATCATTGCCGCGTCGGCCAAAACGTAGCCGGAAGTGTCCGTGCCAAGTTTGACCGCCAGCGTACCGGAGGTCACCTGAAAAACGCCCAAGTTGTGCCAGAATGTGCCAGCCGCCTGTAAATCCGCAGGAGCTTGCGTTTGAGCCACACTCGCGAGCGATTGCCAGGTCGAGCCGCCATCGGAACTTACCGAGTAAACTGCTCCGGCGCTTGCATCGGTGATCGGCACCCAGGTCACATATACTTCATAATACGCCGTTGGATCGAGATTTCCAAATGTCCAGGTGGCCGCGTATCCTGCCGTGGCCGCGTGATATAGCTCGCCACCGTTGAAGGCAGCGGCAAGTGTCTGACTGCTCCAAGTGCCTGTCTTGCCAAAGTAATTCACCAGTCCCGAAGCCGCCACGTCGCTATCGTCCACCGTTTGCGGCACGGTAACGCCGTTGCTGCTATGGACGATGTTTTGGCCCGTGCCGTTGACGATTACATTATTACCCGCACCGCCTTGCAGGGTGCTCGTGCCGCTGCCGCCAAAAAGCCATAGCGGCAAAGTCACTTTCTCGTCCGCCGCGAAGTTGTCGTTGCCCGCCTCGCCGCGAACGTGGATGCCGGTGACGGCCGGAGTGATGCTGGAATAGTCAAATGCCGATCCGCTATTGAAGACGACTGAATTGGCGGGCGAGTCGCCGCTGCCGTAGATATTCAAAGTGTCGCCTCCACTGACAGGCAGATTGGCAGCGTTGCTGCCGAAGACGTAGAGGATGTTCTGCCGCGGGCTGGCCGTAACACTCTGAGCGTAGAAAACACCGCCGTCAAACTCTGCCGTGTTCTTCGTGGGATCGGAGGTGGCGTTTGTCACGGCGATCAAGTGATAGTTCGACTGGATGTCGTCGAACTGCGGCGAGAACGAAGCGGTGTCCGTTCCGGCCGTCAGCGGCAGATCCGTGCTGCCATCGACCGTGACCGACTGGAGCAACTGATCGGGGGTAACGCCGTCCGGCGAAGTATAGATGCCGACCGTGAATGGAGCGGCTGTACTACCAGTGACCGTATACGACAGGTTTAGCTTCGAGGGGTCGCTGTTTGCCGTGAAGCCGGTCAACGCCACGGTGGGAGAAATGACATCGACGTTGAAGTACTGGGGAGGAGTTGACAGGCCCTCCGAGTCCGTAACAGTGACTTCGATGGTGTAGTTTGCAGCAGTTGAAAAGGCGTAGCTGTCGCTGATCGTGCCCGGCGTGCTGCCGTCCGGCGACTCTTCCGTGACCTGTGCTCCAGTGTCGAGCGGAATGGTGTGGTACACACTATCCCAGTTCACCGTAACTGTGTGCGTATCATTCGGATTCAGGTCGGTGAACGCCGCCGAAAGATTGTATGCCTGGCCGAAGTTGACCGTCGCGTTGGGAATTGTGCCAACGAACGACGCGCGACGTTGTTGACGGTGATCGTAGACGTGATTGGGGCATTTGCCACGTTGTCAACGGAAGTCACCAGCCAAACGGTGTAGGTGTCGGCAGCCGTAAACGTGTAGTTGGGCGAGGGATCGGTGCTTTGAAAGACCGTATTGCCCGAGGAATCGGTGATCTGCCAGTTGTAGGCCCGCGGATCGGAAAGCGAGGGATCGGCCGTCACGGTCGCACTCAAGCCAACTGTCGCGCCTTCGTCGCAACTATTGCCGACCGACAGCCCGCTCATGTTGATTGTCGGCGCAAGCTGCACGACGGTGACGGGTATCGTTTGCGTGTCCGAAAGCTGGCTGCCGTTGTCCGTCACCGTGACGTTTACTTCATACGTGCCAGGATCGGTGTAGACGCTGCGCAATCGGGCCATCCAAGGTATCGCTCCTCAGTGCGCCTGCAAACGGTGTGACGCCGCTTGCCGTGAGCGCATCGGCATAGATGCCGGTAAACGGCGTGGAACCGTCACCCCAGTCTACTGAATAGGTGAAATCAGCGGTGGTGTTCGTGTCCGTATCTATGGTGGGTGCGTCTTGGGAACTGAACGAAGCGAGATTATCGAGCGCGAAAGTTTGCCCCGCTGCCACGGTCTGCGGGCCGGCAACGTGCAGCATGGGCGCCGCGGCGGAAATCGGCGGATCGACGCCATCGGCCGTATACGTGCCGTCCATGCCTACGGCCGTGACGGTCACCGTGTAGTCGCCCGGTGTCGAATACTGGTGGACAACCCACGGCGCGGGCGAAACGGTCTGTGGCTCGCCACCATCTCCCCAGTCGATCGTCCATTGCGTGATGAGCATCCCATTGTCATCGAGGAAAACTTGACATTTGTTGCTTCCCGCGGCGGTTTGCACCCAAAACGCGGGACGGGCGTCAGGGTTGTCCGCGATGTCGCTGTAAACCTGCTCAAGGCCGACGACGAAATTGTGGATTTCGGGAACGTCAGGCATGTCCGGCGGCGTCGCACCTGCCGTATACGTGGACAGCGGGTTGACCTGGCTCATGTCCGCCGGCAGATCGCCGCTGGGCTGCGGATTGGGCGTCCGCGCGGCCAGCATTTGCGCCAGCGTGGGGAACGTATGGCCGGCCAGAAGCGTCCGCGTTTCCAATTGCTCGATGGTGCAATTGCGGAAGCCCGGCACTCGCGGCCGAGCACGGTGCGCCGGTTGTGGCCAAATCATCTTCTCCAGCCAGGAACGCTTCTTCTTAGCCACGATACTTTCCTCCAATCCTTGTGCAGAGTGCGACGAGGGCTACGCCAAACGCAGCCACCAGCAAGAGCGCGAGCGATGTCGGTTCGGGAACAGCAGAGACGGAGACGGGCGACGACGGCAACATCGGAGGTGCGGGAATCGCCGCGTCGGGAACGATTGGCGCAAGCTGCCAGCGCTACCGACCGTAAGATTGCTACCGCTGGCCACTGATGTGGCGCTTTGAAGCACTAGTGTCCCGTCCGCGACCGTGGTGCCGCCGGTGTAGCTATTGCTGCCGGAAAGCACCAACGTGCCAGTGCCGTTTAGAAGCAGGCTTACCAAGCCGCCGCCGTTAACAATCGAGCCGGCAAACGGGGGCGGTGCAGTGCTTGACGATGTGACCACCAATGTCGAAGTGCCGGAACTCGTTTCCACTGTGCCGCCACTGCCGGAAAGCGCGGCAAGCTGCGGGCTTGCCAGCCCGCCCACGTCGAGCGTGCCGCCACTCATTGTCAGTCCGCCGCTGCCCAGGGAGCTACTGTTCGCGAGCTTGAGCGTCCCGCCTTCAATCGAACTTCCCCCGCCGTATGAGTTTGATTGCGTGAGCAGGAGCGTGGTTCCCGTGGCTGAGTTCAAGTCGAGCGAGGAGCTACCTCCACTGATGATGCCCGAATACGTGCTTGCGGGACTGCTGGAATAGAAGATGTTTCCGACAATCGTCGAAGATGTGCCAGAGCCGGCAGACAGCACGCCCGCGCCCGTCACGTTCAAACCGCCGAGCGTGGTGAGATAGCTGCCGGTGCCCGACTTGCCGATTGCGAGTGTGCCGCTATCGACATCAACCAGTCCTAAAACGCTCCCGCTAACCGACATGGCGATGTTGCCGCCGGTGACGAACACGTCGCCGCCGACCGTACCGGTTCCGCAAAGCACGGCCGACGATTGCAGCGCGACCTCGCTATTGGGGCTGAGCAGGCCGTTGACTCGGAGTGCGCCGCCGGTGATCGTGGTAGCGCCTGAGAAATCGCTTGTGCCCGAAAGAGTCAACGTAGTCGTGCCCGATTTTGTCAAGTTGCCAGGGCCGTGGATTGCTCCGGCATAGGTGGTGTCAGCAGGAGGAATCAAGACCAGCGCGCCATTATTCAGATAAGTGCTGCCGGTATAGGCCATCGAGCCGGTAAGTGTCATCGTGCTCGGACCAGAGATGACCAACGCCGTCGGGCCGCCGTTGTCGGCAATCGTGCTGGAAACGGCGATGTCCTGTGCTAAATACATTGTCAACTCGCCGCTTGAAGAGCCTTTCAAAGTTCCGCCGCGGATTCCGCCCGTGGTGTTGGCAATGAGTCCACCCGATGCAAGCGTGAGCGTGTATCCTGCCGTGTCTGATACGCCTGTGGCGCCGACGAGGTTAAGCGAGTTGATCGTCATTGCGCCGGTCAGGCTCGTTTGCAGCCCTGTGGGCTCGACGTTCATCGTGCTACTTGTGGCGATCGTGCCCAGATTGCCAGTCGTAGAGACCGAGAGGGCTTGCAACGTACTGCCGCTTAGAGTGGCAAACGCCGCGCCGTTGTAAATGGCGTAGCCGCCAAGGATGCCGTTGGTGTTGCTGCCCGATTGAAACTGTAATTGTGTGCCGGTTCCCGAAAAAACAACCACCGATGCGCCGATGACGTGCGGAGCGAGACCGGCGAATTTCAGATAGGGCACATTCGATCCCGTGTTGCTAACACCCAGAGCAATGTCATTCTCGCCCGGCCCCAACGCGAGCGTTCCCGCACTTTCGCCGCCGCTGAGGGCGGGATTGCTACTGAATGATAGGCTACTGCCGTTAAGAGAGACGGCAGCCGACGACGAAAACTGTGCCCGACTGCCGTAGGTCAACTGCAACGCCGCGGAAGGGCTGAGGCTGATCGTCGAGACGTTCCCGAGCGAACCGCTTGGGTTGATTGCCAGTGCGCCTTGGGTCACGTAGACGGGACCGCTGAAGGTTTCCGTGCCGCCGACCGTCAGTGTGCCGGGGCCGGCCACGATCAAGGAACCGGTTCCGCTTACGGCGCCGGTAAGCGTCAGATTGGCCGAGGAATCGTCAACCTGAAAGACAGCCGTGCTGCTGGAAGCCAGGGCCAAGGCTCGATTACTCGTATCGCCCGCGCCGCTGTAGTCGAGCGTAGCCGTCCCGCCACTGGTGCCCAGCGTAACGGCCGACGTGCCGGAACCCAAAGGGCCGGCCGAGCCAGCATTGTTCATCGAGGAAATGTTGAGTGTGCCGGCGGGCACTGTTAGAGGGCCGCTAAAGCTGTTAAAGCCCCACAGGGCGAGCATTCCGCTGCCCGTTTTGGTGATACCATAGCTGCCGAAAATCGGCCCGGAAATGGACAGACTACCGGCATCGGTGCCGATTTGCGTGTTGGCGGCAAGCTGGATAGAGCCGGAGATGCCGTTGTCGTCCTGAGTGTTTCGCAACGAGCCAACGCCTGCCAAGCCGCTGCCGGAGATGACGAGAGATTGAGGCAATGTGATGTTACCGTGGATGGCAAGCGTCGCACTGCCGCCGATGGTCGTATTGCCACCACCTGCGATGCTGCCTAGCGCCCCGGAGCTTGACACATCAAGGGTGCCCTGAACGACAGAGATCGCACCAAAGAAACCCGAAGAACTGTCCGCAGGCAAGGCCAATGTGCCGGTGCCTGTCTTTGTCAGGTTATAGCCGCCCTCGATGGGACCAAGTAGAGTCAACGTGCCGGAATCGGTGCCGATTTGCGCGTTGTAATTCAAGGTCACGATGCCTGCCAAGGAGTTGTTGTCTTGCACGTTGCGCAGACCGCCGCCGCCAGCCACCCCGCTGCCGCTGATCGCAAGCGGTACGCCGGGCACGGTCACGTTGCCTTGGAGTTCCAAGGCCGCGCCGCTGGCTACGGAGACTTCATTGCCGCTTCCGCCAGGCCCCAAGGCACCACCGTTTTGAACATTGAGAACGCCGGTGCTTATAGTAACGACGCCCGTCAATGTGGCGCCGTTGTTGCCCGAAAGGATCAACTTGCCAGGCCCAAACTTTGTAAGACCAAGATTACCAGTGATCGGAACGCCGATAGTGCTGGCAGTCGAGGTTCCGGCGAAAACCATCCCCGCCTGATTCCAAGTTATTCCGCTGCTTCCGGTGATCGTTGCCCCGTTTAAGATCATGCCGCCGCTATTCAAGGTGAGAGTGGCATTGAGCGTCGTAGTGGAACCACTGCCGGACTTGACTGCATAGGCCGTAGCGGCGCTGCTCAGCGTTGTCGAGCCAGTTAGGCTGATGACCGACGTGCCGGACGAACTGGCAAAGCTAGTTCCTGTGTAGCCCGTAGTGCCCGCGCTGTAGGTGCTACTGGACGCGGTAAGCGTCAGGTAATCGCCACTTGAGTCGCTCGCGCTGGTTTGCCTCACCAGCCACGGACCGACGATGCCACCGGTCATGGCCGAGGACTGGCCGAAGCTGAGCGCCTCGCTGCCACCCGAGCTAAAGAGGTTGTTGTACGGGATGACGACGAGCGTCCCAGTGCCGTTGTGGGTAATGTGCCCGCCAAAATACGTTGCCACCGAACTCCCGGAGCCATCGAGCACCAGTGTCCCGACTCCACCGGCAACTAGATTGCCGGTGCCGCTGAGGACGCCGCCGCTCCGCACGAGCGTGCCTGCACCACCGTTTCCAATGATCGTGTCGCCACTTATGGCGAGAGTACCGGCCGAGAGATTGACCGTGCCACCGGTGGCCGCGGGGGCGTTTTCGCCGATGGCAAGCCCCGCCGTTCCGCTTATCGAAATGTTGCCACCCGACACATTCAAGATACCATTGCCTTGATTGCCGACGATCATACCGCTTGATGCTGACAGCCGCCCGCCGCTGGCGTTGTAAACGCTCTGAGCCGCACCGAGTAGGCCAATCGTCATCAGCCCACCGGACGTGAGCGTCCCGCCGCTTTGGTTTACTTGCGCAAGTATCCGAAGGGCTAGTATCCATGCGAGCATGGCCAACCGTCACCGGCCCGGTCACGTTGAGCGTCCCGCCCTGCAAGTTCAGATATCCCGTGCTACCGCTTGCCGTGCCAAGATAGTTAAGGTCGAGCTCGCCCGCGACGCTTGCCGAGGCGCTATTTGAGACGGTCAGGGTCGCTCCGGCGCGTTCGCCTACGTGCAGATTGCCGGCAGTTGTGGAAAGCATGGCGGAAGGAGCGAGCGTTAGCGATCCGGCTGCGAGCAGGACGCTACCGGAACCGCTGATAGCACCGCTGTAGGTTTGCGAACCGTGGAGGTCAAACGACAACGTGCCATTGTCGGCAATGCTGCCGCTGCTCACGAGCGAACCGTCATGGTTGATGAGGCCGTTGCCAAGTTGCAATGTCCCGCCGCTGATCGTCGTACCACCGGTGAACGTGTTGGAGTTGGTGAAGGTCAAGAGCCCCGAGCCGGTTTTGGCCAGGCCGCCCGAACCACTCAGCGTGCCGGCATAGACGCTGCTGGTCTGATTGCCGCCCGCGCTGAGTGAAATCGCCGCGGGCGTTGTGGCGTTGTTTTGCAGGGCTATATTACCCGTCCCGCTCAAGTTTCCGACGAGAAAGGCATTGCTGGTCACGCTCTTATCAAACACAAGACCGCTCGCTGGGGCGACAAGAGTGCTCAGTTGCAAGGCGGTGCTATTGGCAAGAATCAGTGTGCCGCCGCTGATGCCGGAGACGCCGGTAAACGTATTAGTCCCCTGGAGAACCAGCGTTCCCGTCCCGGCCTTCGTCAAAGAACCGGGGCCGGAGATAGCACCGGAATAACTTTCTGTGCCATAGAGATTGTAAACGAGTGCGGCCGAGTCCGTGATGCCGCCCGTCACAGAAACGACGCCATCGTGGCCGCTGGTGCCATCGCCAAGCTGTAGCGTCCCTGCGGAGATCGTGGTGACTCCGGAGTAGGTGTTGCTACCTGTCAAGACCAAGCTGTTCGGACCGAGTTTCGCGAGTCCGAGACTGCCGGGAACTGTCCCGCCGTAGGAAAAACTGCCGTTGGTCGTGTCGATGCCGAGCGTTGAGCCGGAGGCAAAACCGCCGCTGTTGGCGGACAATAAACTGCCGATACTTGTGACGGTCCATGCCATCGTACCGGCAGAAAGTGCAAGCGTCCCGCTCGCGCCGATGTTCAACTTGAGCGATGTATTATATCCGGGCAGCGCTCCAGTGTTGGCCACTTCCAGTACCCCGCCCGTGATCGTCGTCCCGCCGCTATAGCTGTTTCCCGTTCCGGAAAGTGTCAGGTTGCCGCTGCCGAGTTTCACCAGCGACCCGGACCCGCTGATGACATCGGCATAGTTCTGCGAACCGGCGAGTTTGAAGGCGAGGACAGCATTGTTGACGACGCCGCCCGTGCCCGACAGCATCCCGTCATCGCCCAATGTGCCGTCGCCAAGCTGAAGCGTGCCGTTGGAAATGGTCGTGACGCCAGTGTAGAAATTGGCGGCCGTCAGTGCGAGAATGCCACTGCCGATCTTCGTCAGGCTGCCGGTGCCGCTGATGGAAGCCGGGATAGTTTGCATTCCGGCCACGTTGGACACCAGCGAGCCGTAATTCGCGATGCTGCCGGTGCCGGAAAGAGCGCCGTCATGGCCCACGGTGCCGTTGCCGATTTGCAAGGTGCCCGCGGAAACCGTCGCACCACCGGAGAAGGAGTTCGTGCCGGTCAGCGCCAGGAAACCTGTTCCGGTCAACGCGAGAACTCCCGAACCGCTGATGCTGCCTGCATAGGTTTCCGAGCCGAAAAGATCGAAGGCCACGGCGGAGTTGTTGACGATGCTGCCGCTGCCGCTCAAAAGCCCATCGTGACCGCTTGTGCCGTCACCGAATTGTAGTGCGCCGCTGGCCACCGTCGTCAGGCCGCTGTACGTGCTCGTGTTGGCAAGGACCAAGGTGCCGTTGCCGATGACCGTCAGCGACCCTGTCGCCGCTGAGCACACCAAAGTACTCGGAGCTTGAATTGTTTCCGCCGACCGTGAGCGAAATCGCGGCGGGCGTCGAGGCGCTGTTTTGCAGGGTCATGTTGCCCGAGCCGCTTAGGTTGCCGACGACGAAGGCATTGCTGGTCACGCTCTTATCAAATACCAGACCGCTTGTGGGGACGGTGAGCGTGCTGAGTTGCAAGGCGGCGCGATTGGACAGGTTCAACGTGCCGGCACTGATTGTGGTGTTGCCGGAAAAGCTCGTGGAACCGGTTAGCGTCAGAGTTCCCGTGCCACTCTTTATAAGGTTGCCGACGCCACCGAGTGCGCCGCTGTAAGATTGGCTGCCATAGAGATCGAAGGCCAGATTGGCGTTGTCCAAAATGCTGCCACTGCTAGACAGCTTGCCATCGTGCCCGCTTGTCCCATCGCCCAATTGGATCGTGCCGCCGCTGATCGTCGTGCCACCCGTGTAGGTGTTTGTCGTTATCAGGGTAAGCGAGCCGTTGCCGAACTTCGTCAGTGCGCCGGAACCGCTGAGAACGCCCGTGTAAGTCGTGCCGTTGTTGTTTGCACCGACGGTGAGCGAAATTGAGGCTGGTGTGCCGGAACTGTTTTGCAGGGCGATGTTGCCACTGCCGCTTAATCCTCCGACGTTGAAAACGCGGCTACTGACGCTTTGGTCAAATATCAGCGAGCCAGGACTCGGTGCAACCAGGGTGCTGAGTTGCAAGGCGTTGCCGTTTGCCAGGTCGAGCGTGCCTCCACTTATCGTAGTTGTCCCTTGGAAGGCGTTAGCGGCACTAAGCGTCGCGAGGGCCGAACCGGATTTCACGAGATTCGCGCCGCCGGTAATGACGCCGGCATACGTCGAGTTGCCCGAACCGCCAATGGTAAACAGGCTCGCCGTGCTGATGCCCGGCTGAACGACAAGCGTTGTGCCGGCGTTTGCCGTCCAGGTGGAGGAACTGGCAAGCGCGAAGCTACCCGTACCGCCCAGTGTGATGTTGCCCGCGTTGACCGTGAGGTTGCCGACCACGAGCGAGCCAGTCACGCTAATGGTGAGGCTGCCGACGCCGTCCGTTCCAGCAGAGAAAACGGCATCATTGCCGGAGGTCCAGGTGGAAATGGTTCCCGACGAGCCGCCCGTCGAATCGGTGTTCCAGTAGCTACTGGACCAACTGCCGCCGCTATTGCCGCAGCCAAGTACGCTGCCGTTGGTGTCCCAATAGACGGCGGCCCCGTTTGCCGATGAGGGCAGCAGGAAGCCGGAGGCCGACAACACAAGCGATGAGATCACCGCGAGGGTGAGACGACGGGCGAGGATTCGCATCATGTCCTTTCATTGCGGACACATGGCGTGCAGGGCAACGCCTTGGAAGGCACATTGGCTGCGAATCAGCGACAAAAAAGCGAAATCGGCTGCCGGTGCATTCCGGCCTCGATTCCGTTGTCCCAACAAAAAGGGAGCGCCGAAACCAAGGCCGCTTCGAGAACCCCGACCAAGGGGCATCAGAGAACAGCACCCAGTCCGACGCCCCCACACGGGGGCGCGGCTAAGCACTGCTTCTCTAATTCAAGAGCCGGTTTGCGGCTCAGGTTGGTCGTTTTCTCGAAAGCAGAGCCTGACGCTCGCGCGTCAGTTCAAATTGTCTTCTCGTTTCTATATCCGGTAGTTAAGCTCTCCTACAGGCTGTCACAGACTGACTTTTTCATGTAACCACTACCAGCCTAGCGAGCGTTCGTCCCCTGTCAATGGGGGCTCCGCGAGAATTATTGGAAAAATAAGCCGGGAAGGATAAAACAGGATGCGCGGGAACCCTTGTTCGATAGCTGTGTTGTGAACGCCGGAGCGAGTAGTGGCACATCTCTCGCGAGGCGAAGTTCACCCGCCCAGAACGATCAAAATAACACGATGCTACTTTGAAAGAAGCGTGCATCGGGGAACCGGTTATCTGCCGTCTCGGTTGTATCGAGCAAGAGTTTCTTAACTGGCCGATAAGCCCTTTCCACCGCACCTACCGCCCGGCCGATAGCGGTTGCGACGGCCGCCAAGTCATTACCGGTTCGACGGCGGAAACCTTCCCGTCACTCTCCAACTGGGTAAGAGTTTCCAAGCGACTGGGTTGCCGCCTGCCGGTACTGATACGCGGCCTGCACCCCGATCGTCAGCGGGCGGAAGGTGCTGGCGTCTATGCCCGCGTGGCAGTGTTTTTATCACCCGCCTGGCTCAGACTTCGCCACGAACTCTTGCATCACCGCCGAAAGTGGCTATCTAAGAACGAAGTCGCCGAACATGGCCCGAAAAAATGCGTAAACCCTTGTCAGGTGATTCTGCCGCCTCTGATAGTGATGTAATCGAGAAAACGAAAGCGGGCGGTAAAGTTGACAGCCAAAAGCCGAGCGATGATAATGTTTTAGCACGAAGTTCCCAAAGGAATAAAACCACGATGAAACGAATGACCGGACGCTTTTTGCGTCACTCCTGGAAGTGCTGCGGGAAGTCGCGAGGAAGTGCCAAGTTTTGCCCGTAATGCGGAACTCCGAAGCCGCCTGAAAATGACGCCGCGGAAATGCTGGCCTTCTTCCAGCAGCAGCGGGATACGAGCGAGAAGTCCGCCCAATCATGGAAGAAACGGGCCGACGAGGATTTTTCAAAAAGCTCTGAAATGCGGCGACTTGCAGATGAGTGCGACCGTTGTAGCGATGAAGAATTTCCAGACTTGTGCCGCGCGAACAAGCGGATCGGGCACGCTGCGAGCAGAGAAGCGCGGGCGTACCTCCAGAAGTCTTGGGAGCAACTGACTAGCAGCCGCTACGATCGTGAAACCGGCTGTCATGAGAAGAACCTCGTCGATCCATATCGAGGGTTGTGGTTGAACTATTGGCGAGTGCTTCTCGATCCGCGCTATGACCCGCAGAACATTGATCCGGCAATTATCGAAATCTTGGCCGCGGCATGGAATTTGATGGAGAGCGCGAATCGAATGAAGCTCCTGATGGAACAAGCCAGGTTGGCCACCGGACAAAATGAAATAGCCGCTGATTTCGTCTCGGCAAAGCTAAACGCAAGCTGGAGTGAATTGTCGGCGGATCAGCGACTATATATTCTCGACAAGTACTCGTCATGGGCGCGAGATCGGTACTTCGATGAACTGCCCGAGCTGACGCGGACGAGGTTTCTTAGTGCGAGAGTACTTGAGAACGAAGCGCTACGACTGAAGGAAGAAGCGGACATGCACGAAAAGAACCGCCGCGGCCAACTTACCCGTGCCGAAACGTTCGAAAGCTGGATCAAGATTGTTTCTGATCTTATTCTGCAAGTAGAAGACCTGTCAAAGACGGCCAAACACGAGGGCGATCCGTCAAGGGGTAGCACCGCCGCCAGATAAAAAGCTCTAATGATGTCTTTTGGCCTTGCAACTGGGCAGGGGGGTTCCAAGCGACTACCGGTCCCGATCCGAGGCCTGGGCGGGACATGCTCTCCTTTGCTTTTCGCTCAATCCGAACCCGTTGCGGAGCGGCACCCCCCTCTGTAATATCAGTTTGCTTGCTGGCCGTTGTCCGTGAGCTCCAACTTGGACCGCAAGTCGGGCGGCGATTTGAGAGCGAATCTGTTCTTGCGTATCGCCCAACTGTCCAGCCCAGGAGAAATGCCAAGAAACCTCGCGTTTTCCAGTGGTTATGGCGTAAAGAAAACTTTAAAGAATTCGCCAGGAACGCGGAAAAACAGGCAAAAACGATGGGAACCGTGGGAAGCATGGAAAACTGTAAATGCTTAAACAGAATGGAGTTACGCAAATGATCCGTGTCGGCATAGTGGGCGTCGGGTTCATGGGCATGAACCCCCGGCGGACACACGCGGGAAGTCGCTTGGCCAATCACCCATCTGGCGTAAAATTGAAAGCGGCTTCAACCTTCGCCAAGGCGAACAGCCTTGAGCATCGACGCCGCCGAGTCCCGACCGAATTGCTTCTGCAAACGGCGAACGACCGGGTAGCCAAACCGAGTGAAAAAGTGGTTCGGGCGGGAGAACGCAACGATGTCAAACCACACGCTGTTGTCGCCCCGGTTCCACTCGATCAAGAATCGTTCCTCGCCGCTCTCGACATGGCCCGGTAATGTGCCGTAGGCGAAGCCGAACTTCGAGATCGGCCCCGCCTCGTCCACGGTGTATACGATCCGGCAGGCGTTCAGCCACCACACGCCGATGGCCCGCCCCATAACCGCCACGACCTCGCCGGGCTGGATCGGCGTATCCGGCGACCACGCCTCGACCCAGCCGAGGCGGAACTGCTCCCACCGCCGTAATGCAGCGATGGCCGACCGGAACACCGCCTCGCCTTCGCCCAGCTTTCTGCGGGTGCGATCCACGACGTAACCAACGGGCGGCGTCTCGGCGGTTGCTCCCACTGCCTCGTAGGTGTAGGGGAGCTTCGCCTGCGCCGCCAAGAAACGGCGCAGGGCATCAACAGACGGCTTTCGCAACGACAACATGCTCACCTTCGATCTTGTCTGTAACCGAGCCTGTGCTGCGATTCAATAAACGGTAAAATGCCCTCGCATCATACTATCCGCAACAGGACGCACTTCCCAACCGGGGAGTCAGACCGAATACGATGTTGCAACCGGAGCCGGAGAACCCTGACGTGCCGAATCTCCCCATTGTACTTTTGACAGGGGCATCAGGTTATGTCGGCGGGCGGCTGATCCCGTTGCTCGAACGCCAGCCGGTCACCCTGCGGTGTCTGGCCCGAAACCGGGACAAACTGCTGCCTCTTGTCAAGGAACCCACGCAGATTGTCCGGGGCGATGTTCTTGACCCTCCTTCGCTGGACGAAGCTTTGCAAGGCGTCACCACGGCGTACTACCTCGTCCACCTGATGTCCGGCTCGAAGGATTTTGAGAAGGAGGACCGGCAAGCGGCAACCAACTTCGCTCAGGCCGCAAAGAAGGCCGGAGTGCGGCGGATCATCTACCTGGGTGGCCTGGGCGACGACAACCAACAACTTTCGCCGCACCTGCGTAGTCGTCACGAGGTCGGTCAAGTGCTGCGAGATTCGGGCGTCGAAACCGTCGAGTTCCGTGCGTCCTTGGTGATCGGAACGGGCAGTTTGTCGTTTGATCTGGTCAAATCGCTGACCGACCGACTGCCAGTCATGCTCTGTCCTCGCTGGCTCACGACGGTGACCCAGCCCATCGCTGTGGACGACGTGCTGGCCTACCTCTTGGCGGCGAGAGATTTGCCCCCAGGCGAAAGCCGCATCTTCGAGATCGGCAGCGAGGATGTCACGACCTATGGCGACATGATTCGTGAATACGCTCGGCAAAAGGGGTTGCGGCGCTGGTTGATTTCGGTGCCAGTATTGACTCCATACCTGTCGAGCCTGTGGCTGGCCCTTGTGACACCGACCGCCTTCGAGGTCGGGCGGCACTTGATCGAAGGACTGAAGAACCCCACTGTGGTTCGGGACAAGACCGCCCTAGAGGTTTTTTCCATTAGGCCGATGGGGATTCGGGAGGCAATCCAGAAAGCCCTCGCCAGCACGATCAAGTGATCTGCCCGGTTATAGCCGTGTACCGAGTTGACGCGGATAAAGTCAATGTTTTGCACATCTTCCACACCGCCCAGGACTGGCAGACGAAGCTAGCGGAAGAATTCCCGAGCGAGTAGCTCGACGGGTTACAACTCGGCCCGTTTCTGGACGCCGACGAATGCCATTACGGCAGTGCGCATGGGGTCGGGTTGCCGGCCCTGAGAGGAACAGCGACTCAGAGACGGGTTGATTCCTCCACGGCACTTTCCTTGGCACTTTCCAGGTGTCATTCCCTGGAAAATTTGGAAATCGTGGAAGAATATTTCGGGGTCAAAAACCGCTAAATCCCCGCAAATACGAGGATTTTTAAGGTCGGACAACCGTATCCATTGAGCTACGGGCGCAAAATCTCGTTTGCCTTTATCCAGTAAGGAATTACAACTCGAGTAATTCCTTGCTGGCATAAAATCTGACATAAAAAAGGCGGCCTTCACGTCCGCGCTTCATTATGACGGATGCAGCAAATCGTTTGTCGGTCATTTGCATACGGTCAGTCTATCAGGGGGATCCCGGTATGGTCAAGCGTCGCAGAACCACGAAACGCTCGGTTGGTCGAGCTGCCGGTAGTCACAATCGTGGCTACTGGTTTCGCAAGGGACGGGGCTGGTATATCACCGAGGGCAGAAAGCTGCGGCCGCTGACCGACCAATCCGGCAACCACATCAAGGCTCAGAACGCGCCAAGCAGCGTGCTGCAAGACGCGTATAAGCAGGACTGCCGGCAATCGGACGAGCGAAGCAAGCAATCCGCCAAGGGGTCCGATGCTCTTATCCTTACGGCGGTTACCGCCTATCTAAAGCACAGCCAAGCCAACGACCGGCTTGCGACTTTCAATAAGCGCGGCAAGATGTTGTTCGACCGACTGGAAGGCGCACGCCGACCACTCGGAAGCGCACAAGGGGCGAGAATGGGAGGTCGAAACGGGGACGCGCCTGCCCCGTAGAAAACCTCTTAACAGAATTGTGCGCAACGCGGAACAAGGAGGACCTCAGCCACGTTGCCGTTCTCATCCGATCCGGCTCGACCAGTGAGAAGTACAAGAACTATAAGGTCGTGCCGACGTAAAGTGTACGGAACAGCTCCGATTTGTCCTGCCAATTAGCGTACCGTGATAGCACGCAGCCCGAAATCCAAGCCACAACACATGTTACGCACCGACCGGCCGCAGTACAATGCCATTTGTGTCAGCCTCTACTCTTCGACAACGCGGTATTCCACGAGCCGCCCGCGAAACGGAGCCTTGAATGCGCCGGAATTGGAAGCCGTGAAGCGTATCGAGGACACCGCCATATTGCGATCCGCGGCGGAGCGTAGCCAGTTGCCGATTTCGTCGGCCGATTCCACGCGGCGATTGATGAGCACGCCTCCTCGAAGAATCGGCAGGATTGCCCGATAATTTGCCTCGCTGCCGTCTTGATAACGGCACACAACGCGAAGCATGTCGGGCGAAAGCGCCACGGCTTTCCATTGGCCCAGCAAGGTTCGCTCCACGTCGAGCGTCAGAAAGATCAGGTTGGCGGTGGCCGGAATCGGCAGCTCTTGATCCAACGTCATTGCGACTTCATGCTCTGCCGCGACGACCAGCCGGCGGCGATGCGGCGTACGCTTCAACAGGAAGACGCGCGCAGGCTCGGTCGCCATTTCGTCGCGCTCGACGGGCAACGAAAGGGAGAATTCCGCATCACGGGAATAATTCTCCAGCAGCGCCATTTTGGCCTGCGATTCATCCCACGCCGCCGGACGCTCCTCCAGGGCGTTTACGCGACCGCATGCATAGAGCAGATAGTCCGGCGCGTTGGCCGATTCTAGAAACTGGGCGTTTAGACGATCCAATTGCGGCGTGAACGAAGCGTACGACTGAGGAACGGGCCGACCCCGATAATTCAAGCGGTTCACAACGGCAATCGACACTTCCCAAGGCATCACGTTGACGGGCGACGGACCGATCCGGCTGCGGACTTCCTTTGGAAGACATGCTTGGGGATACCGGCCGCTTAGCTGATCGGATAAGGCGTCGCCATCCTCACGCCACTTGAGGGAAATCGCTTGTTGCAAGTAGCGTAGCGGCGTCTGCTTGAGCCAGTCGCCCGGCCCCATAAGAGCCGCTTTGGCGATCAGCAGGACCAATGCGTAGCAAAGGCTGGCGAGCAGCAGACGCCGAACCGCCGCTGCCCCGCGCCAAGCGATCAGCCACACGGCGAGCAGGAGAGGCAGCGCCGCCGGAAACTGCTCGACATGCAACTCGTTGGCACGAGTATAGGCGTTTCTTGTACAAAATCAGCAGCGCCGCGCCGAGCAGTGGCAGAAGCATGGCTTGGTCCCGCCACGGAAGCCGTCGGCGGCCCACGAAAGCGACGGCGGCGGCGGCGAGCAGAAACAGCGCAACGAGTGCCCGCCGCCCAGCCCGCGTAGCGGCTCTCGCCGGGCGATACCGCCATCGCCTCGATATATCCGGCGACCAATTCGATTCCCCAACGTACATAGTGTGCCAGATCGACGTGCAAGATGCCTGCCCCAAGCCAAAGAAGCGATGAAAAGCCCAAAAGCAATGCCGCGCCCAGAATACGCCGTTTTCCCATAACGAGAATCGCGATCGCGTAAGCGGGAACCAGCACGAGCGCCACCAGTCCATAATTCACTTTGCCGAAGAATAGCACGATGGCCGCGATCAGGCTGGCGCCAACGGCCAATGGATGCCCGCGGTCGTAAGTTCGCCATAGCCAATAGCAGAGAACCGTAAACAGGGCGACCGAAGGGCCAACGTCCAGGCAGATTCTGGTCACAAATGCCAAGGCAAAAAGCAAGGCGGCATCCATGGCACTCGGCCGCCGCGGCAGCACCAGGCGATAGATGCACAATAGGCTGCATAAAATGTAGAGATCGTAAAGCAGCAACAATGCCTTGTTGATAGGCGCGAATTAGTAGATCGCCCAAGGGGCCATAGACGAAGACAAAGTCCTGGCCGAATGTCTTGCCATCGACCACGGCCAATTGCAAAGCTGCCTGCCAGGCATAACCAATGCCCATCTCCGGCGGCGCGGCAAACTGGCCAGGCAATGACCAGCATGCCGCTATGGCAAGCAGCAAGTACCGAATCTTGCGCGAATCAAGCCAGCCGGCCTTCAGCGCGGCAATAAGCCGGCTTTTCGCCGAAGTTCGTTTCGGAACGAGGAGAACGGAAGTCTCGCGGTCTCTGACGGTCGGTGGGAACATGCGATGAAGGGCGTCGCAGTTCCCTCTGGACGAGTCGAAAAAAAGTCACGATGCCGTCTTCGGCATCCGGTGCCAATCGACGATGCATCCTTGTTGTTAACGCTTTACCGCCATTCTACGCACCGAGCTTAGCCCCGACAATGGAATCGCAGTACAAAAGGTATAATAAGCCGGCAGAAGTTGTTGTGCAAGGCTCCCGAACGCTTGAACATGGTATTTCTAACAGTGAACGTTTTACTACGCTTGATATAAGGGCACCACCGACGCCCATAGAAATCAGGTATCTTTGCGCCCGTAGTACTTCACTAATAATCAGGCTACCGCCATTTTCGACATGCCGCCTCCGGGCTCAGCCGCTGCTTTAAGCACCCGGTTGGAACAGGAGGCGTCCCAATCCGTTGAAGAATTAACAACTTCCACTTGACGGCGTTGTAACGGGCAAGCAGAACGGGCAAGCATGGGACAGACTCTAGCCGCAGAACATGCTCGCAATCCGCCCCCGGTTCCGTTACACTCGAACTATACGATGTCGAATTCGCCGGGTCCCCGCCTCCACAACTGGGCATGGGCAAACCGTTCCGAAGCGCGATCTGTTCCGACGAATTGGCCGCGTCCTTTTCCAACCGGCCGCGGAAAAATGATTGAGTTTTTGGTGCCGGCGTCCTCCATGTGCCTCCGTCAACAATGACAGGAGACGCCACTTAAATCTGTCACACCCGATTCTCCGATTGAGGACCGATCATGGTCAAGCGACGACAATTCTTGGCCGTATCCGGCGCCGTGGCGTTGGCTCCGTTGAGTAGACCTTGTGCCGCCGAAGACTCGGCCCAGGCCCGGCGCGATTATCTGCTGCTGCAACGATATGAGCTGGAAGGCGAGGCCCAGAAGGCCCGCTTCGACGCGTTCCTGCGCGACGTGGCGATCCCCGCCTTGAACCGACTGGGAGTCCGCCCGGTCGGCGTGTTCTATCCGCGCGAAACGAAACCGGATCCGAAAGCGAAGGTTGATCCACAGGCCCCGGTCTTGGTGCCCAGCCTCAGCCCGGCCTTCGTGCTGATGCCCCACAAGTCCGTGGAAGTGCTGCTCTCGCTGGTGGACAAGCTGCTGGCTGACGAGCAATTCGCCAACAAGGGAGCCGACGCCGTCAACGCAATCACCGGCGCGGCGGCGTTCAAACGGATGGAGTCTTCCCTTCACCTGTCGCTACGCGGCGTGCCAGAGGTTGAAGTACCTCTGCAATCGCGACTCGATGCGGCCGTCCGATTCGGGACGGCGGCGGCCCAGACCTTCCTCTCGCCCGAGCGCGTATTTCAGCTACGCATCTATGAAAGCCCAAGTATCCGTTGCGCCAAGAAGAAGATCGAGATGTTCAACGACGCGGGCGAGCTGCGGATTTTTCGCCGCGTGGGGCTGCATCCCGTCTTCTTTGGCGAGACGCTCGTAGGAGACAAAATGCCCAACCTGACGTACATGCTTGGTTTTGAGAGCGCGGCACGCAGGACGCCGCATGGAAGAAGTTCGGGAGCGACCCGGATTGGCTCAAGTTGCGCAAGATGGACGAGTATGCCGACAAGCGAATTCTGTGCGGGATCACGAATCTGCTGTTGAAGCCGGCGGAGTATTCGCAGATCTGATTTGTCGGGACGCAGGGTTCGCAACGGACGCCGAGTCTGGATGCCCCGATCGCCGGACTTTAGTGTGCCGGATCGTCTGGCTCATGTTCGGGATCCGAACGGAGGATAAAATGACCGTTCCCCATATGCATCCTTGACTTTCGATAAGCACGAGACTATTCATAGGAGCTGCGGACTATGTCCGTTCCCATACCGCCGAGAAGCGGGAGAATCCACCCATGACCACCGAACTCCCCATCACACGCCGCGACTTCCTGCGTTTGACCGCCGTCGCAGCCGGCAGCCTGGCGGTCGCGCCCGCGTTTTGCCGCCGAGACCTTGACTGATGTGCCCCGCAGCCGCACCGATCGTTTGGCGACCGGTGCCAACGTCTGCCTCTGGTTCCGCTTTCCCAGGAACGGCTCAACGGAACATTTCGACAGTTATATCTCTCCTACCGAGGCGGACTGCATGGCACGCATCGGGCTCAAGCATGTCCGTCTCTGCGTCGCGCCGCGAGTGATCATGAATTCGGCTACGGGCGACGTGATCGAACCGCGCGGCAAACAACTCGAAGCCGCCGTCGAGCGGTTCCATCGCGCCGGACTGGCGGTCGTGGTCGACATCCACAACGAGGACCGCCGCGACGAGCTCGACCCGAAGTGGCAGGATGCGTTCGTCCGTTTCTGGGGCTTGCTCGCGGGGCGACTCTCCCGCTTCGACCCCGACATGACCATCCTGGAGATCATCAACGAGCCGGTGTTCGCCGGCCGCGAGGATGAGTGGAACACGCTCAATGCCCGCCTGGCTGCCGCCATACGGCAGAATGCGCCGAGGCACACGATCATCACGTCGGGTCCGAACTGGGGCGGCATCGACGGGCTGAAGAAGCTCAAGCTCCTGCCGGACAGGGACGTCGTCTACTCCTTCCACTGCTATGATCCCTTCCCGTTCACGCATCAGGGGGCGACCTGGACCAACTCCCCGGTCAAGCAGTTGCACGACGTGCCCTACCCGTCGAGCTCCCGCGGCGGTGGCGCCGCTACTGTCCGAGCTGGAAGTCGGAACCGGACGTCGAGAAAGATGGTCGAACAGTACGGCAACGAGCATTGGAACAAGGAGAAGCTTGCCGCCCAGTTCCGCCAAGGGATCGAGTGGGGTGCCAAGAACCATGTGCCATTGTATTGCGGCGAGTTCGGCGTCTTCCCGGTCCGTTCCAAGCCCGCAGACCGCGCCAAGTGGTTCCGCGATTTCGGCGAGGTGCTTGCCGAGAACCGGATCGGCTGGGCGGTGTGGGGCTGGGACGAGGGCTTCGGACTGAACCGCAGGACGGTCGACGGCAAGCCGGTGGTCGACGCCGTGGTAGCCAAGGCGTTGGGGCTGAAAGTAGGGTAGGACGAGGGTCGTGTTGCGTTGATTTTTGCCCTCGTACGAGCCTCAGTTCGCCGGCTTTACTAATGATGTTACCCTTGATGGAATACCAATTGTCGAAGAAAGTGCCTTCCTCCATGAAAAAGGTGAAAAGTCCCCCAGCGAGGGACGGTGCGGCACCGCTACCAGCGGAAGAAGCGGTAGGGATCGTCCCACTCCTCGAGCTGATCGAGATACAGGCCGTGGGACCAGCGGCCCTCGGTCGTGGGTGCAGCGATGGGGACGATGGCAACGTCGGCTAGCCAAAGCGAGCCGCCGTTGGAGTGCCAGATCTGAAATCGCGTTTTGCTCTCGGCCGTGCCGTCCGATTGGACCAGAAAGCGGAAGGCCTTCCAGTTTTTTCCCGGAGCGAAGGACTGGTAGCCGATCAGCGAAGTCCACGTCTGGGTGCTTTGCAAGGCAAGCGAGACGGGCTTGCCGGCCCACCCCTGGGCTTTCGCCCGCAGCGAGATGCGATACCACTTACCCTGCTTCACGGGCACGTCGAGCTGGGCGAGCATTACTCCCGCCTTGCCATCGTTGACGCTGCCGGCCAACCGCAGCGCGGGCTTCCCATCCGGGCCGGCAGCCTGGCGGCTGCACGTTGCCTTGCCCGCATCGGCCGATAGCTCCCACCGATCGGGCACTGCATCGGGCCCGGTTGCCTGGCTGAAGTCGCCGTTGCGGACGACCGAGACGGCCCGTCCGCCCTGTCCCTCCCCGGCGGGCGTGGCGAAGCGCGACAACAGCGGCGTGCTGCCGCGGACTCCCATGTTCGCCAAAAGCCGCGCGAGCATGAACGACGTGCGGCGGTACGTCCGCCGCACATTGAGCTGTTCCTGGAACATGAAGAACCAAGGCTTGTCGCCCGCCTCGAAGCCCGAGTTCACAAACAGGTTGCGCGGCTCTTCCTCCTTTCGCGTCCCGGCGGGCACGTATTGGCCCTCGTACAGGCGGAAGCGATCGGCGCGGAATCGGCCGCCATCCTGGGCCGAGGCGACGTACGCCTGCCACCCTTCGGGAAAAGGCCGCTCGCACTTGAAGCTCATGTGCAGATCGGTCCACCGGTTTTCGGGAATCAGGATATCGGGCCCCTTGGCGGCCCGGTCCCAGGGACTGCCTGCCCGCTCTACTTCCAGGTGTGCTCGCACCGGGCCGCCAACGCCCTTGAGGAAGACGGCCAACGTGAAGGTCTTGCCCACCTGCGGCCGGAAGTTCGACCTTCTGGCCGAACTGCACGCCGGAGCCGGCCGTCATACCCAATGTCACCAGCGCAGTGCTTGCCCTCGACCGCGTCTTGGCTATCGACAACAAAAGAGGGCACGACACCCTGGGCGTTTGTGAGCGCATAGGGCGGGAACTGGCAGAAGACGACGTTGCCGTTTTGTGCGAGCACTCCATTGCCGAGGACGGTAGCCCCCGACTCGACCAGCGGAATCGCCCTCGGATCGCGGTTGTGGACGTTGGCCGGGGCGATTCCCGCAAGCAGCGAACTGGCTGGCGGCGGATCGAAGTACGAGGCGATGTGCTCTTTCTCGTTCGTACCGATTCTGTATGGCAGGAAAGAATTGATCTCGTGCTCGTCCAAGCCGAGGGCCAAGAGCCGGCCGCCCGCTCGGAGGAATTCGGCGATCGTCTCGGCACGATCCGCCAAGGCATTGCCGCCGCCGCTTCCGACGATGAGGACCTCGTCCGGCGAGAGCTTGCCCGGCTCGTAAGGAGTGAGGGCAACGCCTGAAAACTCCAGATGTCGCCGACCGGCGGCATCGCCGACGTAAACCGCCCGGCGGTTCGGCACCGCGCGCCAGTCGGGGTCGCAGACGTAGGACAGGATGTTGCGGCTAGCCGCGCCGCCGCCGGGTCTTCCTCGCTTCGCCCGGTTACGTCCATCTGGCAGAACAAGACCATTCCCTTGCCCTCGCGGTATTCCATGAGCGGGCTGTACTGCAGGCTGTAGCCGCCGTCGAGGATAGGAAGAAAATCGCCGCGGGCAGGTTTCTCGATCAGGACCGACGCGGTGTTGCCGCGGTTGCCGCAACGCCACACGTGGGAGACATCGAGATCGCACCACTTGACGCTCGGAGCGCCGCTATAACGAGGCTCAGTTCATAGGTCAATCGCCCCGGCAGCAGTGTCGATTCGCCCCGCCAGTCGCTGAAGTGCTCCGGGCCCAGGCCGGCGACGATTGTGTGGCTCGGCAGCCGCTGATAGACTTGCCGCAAACCATACTCCGCGACGCGAAAACCGAGCCGCTGCTCCAGCACATCCGCGGTTTGCTCGAAGACGATCACCTTCAGCCCGTCACGGACGCGACGGATATCGGGCGCTGGGCCATCGGCCGTGAGAGCGGCCTTGCCCAGGATCAGGACGTCGAAACCCGACAGGTCCGCCTTCGCGTCAACGGACTGATAAGCGACGTTCATAGCCGCAAGCATCCTGGCCGTTTCTCCCTTGGGATCAAACACGGCGATTTTGCTGCTCCTGGAAAGAACTCTCGGACGGGGGAGGACGTGGACGGAGAAGGAGTCCTTCTGCACTTCGCCGCTAGAGAACCGGAAGGTCGCGGCCAGGTCGTAGGTGCCCGGCGCGACTTCGGCTGGCAATTCCAGCCTAAGGGGAACGCGCGTCTGCTGACCGGTGGCAATGGTGACTTTGCAAGTATCGGAGACAGCCTGCGGCAAGCCGAACGACCACTGGCAGTCGCATGTGACCGTCTCGCGGGAGTTGTTGATGACGATGAGTTGCTTCTCGACCGTCTCGCCTGTCGTAAAGTTGTGGTCCTTGCTGGTGAAAGCCGCGGGGTTTCCGGCGATGTAGGCCAGCAGGGGCATGTTGTTGCGGAGGATCGCTTGGCCGTCAGCGGTGGGAACCCAATCGGACCGCTTGAAAGCCAAGTCCATCCGCTCGTACTGGCGGTCGATGTAATCGGGACTGAACCCCGGCCGCTGCAGCCTCTCCCAGTCGACGTGGAGCGGCTTGCGGCTTCGATCGACGCCGGGCCGGAGGTTCCAGAAGAAGTCGTGCTCCCACGGCGAGATGGCGGAGACGCCCCAAGTGCGGAATGCCCGCCAATTGCTGGCCAGGTATCGGCCGATGATCGTGTGCTGGTTCTCGAACACCCGCGAGCCGACCGGATACGGGTAATCCCAGCGGTGCCACAGCTTGCCCGCACGGAACTGCTCGGCCTCCCAGCGGATGTTCTTCTTCTCCTCTTCGGAGATCCGGTACGCCCGGTCGCCGAGGAACTGGGAACTCCATTCAGCGATGCAGAACTCCCAGGGCACGACGGCACTGCCGAACTCGCGGCTGCCCTTGTACCAACCCCGGTACATCGTCCAGTCCCAAGTGCAGGGCACCATGTACTCGCAGGCGAAGAAAGGCTTCACGCCCTTGACGGCCCAATGCTCGAACCAGTCGTCCAACTCCTGGAGCGGGGCCATGTTCGTGTAGAAGTTGACCGTGTGCATCGAGCCGAGATTGCCGGAGGAGTGGTGATAAACGATGCGGGCGGGATCGAGGCGATTGACGATCCGCTCGGCGCAGCGCACGGCTGGATGTTGTTCAACGCCCACGGTTCCGTCGCCCCGCTGTCGGGCAGCCCGTCGATCAAATCCGGGTTCATGTCCTCGGCGTAACCGGTGGCGTTGTGGCTCATCGAGTCAGGGCCAGCGCGCACTCTGGGTAGAATGGGCTGGCGGGATAAAGATAGTGTTGATATAACCGAACCTAGTAGAAATCGAGGTAGCTGAAGACGCACAAGGAGGGTTCGGGAATGATGGATGTCGGGGTAGCAGAGATCAATGGAATTGTTCGGCACTTTGAGGAGATGAAGGATCCGCGGAGCCACGTCAATCGGCTTCATCTCTTGGTGGATGTTATCGTCATCTCGCTGCTTGGAGTTTTGGCAGGAGCGGATGGGCCGCTGGCCATTGCGACATGGGCGGCTGCGCAGGAGGAATGGCTGAAACGCCATCTCCGATTGCCGGAGGGCATTCCTTCCCGTGATACGATCGGACGGGTTCTTCAGTCATTGAAGCCATCGGCCTTTCAGAAATGTTTTGCGGCATGGCTGACCTCACTTCAGGAAGAGCAATCTGTTGCGGAGAACGATCAACAAGAGGAACCTCTCCGTCAGATCGCTTTGGATGGCAAATGCTTGCGGAGATCACACGCACGTGGCCGTGGCTTGGGGGCGATGTATCTGGTAAGCGCGTGGGCCACGGATAAGGGAATCTCTTTAGGGCAGTTGGCTGTGGAGGAAAAATCGAACGAAATCACGGCAATTCCGCAGCTTTTGGATCAACTGGAGCTAACGGGCGCGGTGGTCACCATTGACGCTGCGGGTTGTCAAAGGAATATTGCCGACGAGATCGTTGCGGGCGGGGGCGACTATGTTCTGGCGTTGAAGGGAAACCAAGAAACCTTGCATCGTGACGCAACCGATCTGTTCGCAAAACTGTTGGCCGAGGATTTTGGCGATACGCCTGTGAGCCGTCATCAAGAATGTGAGCGTGGTCACGGCCGCACAGAGGAACGGTACTACTATCAGATTTCTGTTCCCGCCGACTTTCCGCAACGTGAGAAGTGGACCGGCTTGAAGACGTTTGGCTTGGCGATTCGACGATGCATCATCAACGGCAACGAGACGATGGAACACCGTTACTACATCAGCAGCCTCTCACGTCACGGACGAAAATTTGCAGGTTGCGTACGCGGTCACTGGAGCATCGAGAACAAACTGCATTGGGTGTTGGACATGACGTTCCGAGAAGACGAGAGCCGGGTACGAGACCGTTGCTTGGCCGACAATCTCGGTTGGCTTCGTCGCATGGCATTGACCCTGCTGAAACAACATCCCGGCAAAGACAGTATCGCCATGAAGCGTCGCCTAGCCGGCTGGAGCGTTGACTTCCTGATGCAAGTCCTTACGGGGAAAACAACTTAGTATGCGCTGGCCCTGCTCATCGAGTACATGACCACCGACGGGTGGTTGCCCGCCGCGGCGACGTAGAACGCCGCGTGCTTCAGGTAGCCGTTGTTCGTGTCGGCGTCGCCAGCCTGCCAGTCGTACTGGCCGAAGTGCGGCTGCGAGAAAGAGACGAGCATGCCGACGTCGTCGCAGGCCCTGAGGATTTCGGCGAAGCTCAGGTGGGTGCCGGGCTCGCAGCCGTAGTTGTGCGTGTAGACGAAGTTGATGCCGATGCTCTTCAGGCGAAGCAGGCTCTCCTTGGCCCCTTCATACCTGGCCCACTCGGTGCCCACCTCGGCGTTGTCCAGGGGCAGGGCCGATAGGAAGATCCGCGTGCCGTTGAGGTAGAAATCCTTGCCGTCGATCCAGAACTCGCGGAATCCGAAAGATTGCGGATAACCAACGT
Organism: uncultured Planctomycetia bacterium; assembly: GCA_963707295.1. Taxonomy (GTDB): domain Bacteria; phylum Planctomycetota; class Planctomycetia; order Pirellulales; family Thermoguttaceae; genus JANXQG01. The sequence goes on along the minus strand of CAVPPL010000010.1, from coordinate 66,340 downwards.
CGGCGGCTTTGCCTTCGGCATCCACCAGCGAGATCGTCGCCTGATACTGGTTGCCAGGAGTATGGATGTCCCAGAGCTTCTCCGGCGTCCATTTCTCCACGAGCGCGATCCGCCCACCCTGGATCGCGTTGACTGCCTGGAGAGGCTTGCTCGTGAACGCGGCAACTCGATGGCCCTGCTCGGTGATCTCGGCGCGGATCGCGTAGCGCGTGCTCGTGTCAAGGTCCCGCAAGGCGGCGGTAAACGTGATCTCTCCCCGCCGCACCGATGTGTCGATCTTGACGTCAGCGATGTAGGCCGCCACGGGGATGCTGACGAGGCATACGTCACCGCATAGGCCGCGCCGCGCGACCGAGCCCCTCGCCAGCTTGGGCGTCGCCGTGTCGCTGAACGACATCATGACGTCCTTCAACGGCAGGGCCACCACATGAAGGCTAAGGAGGTGTTTTTGCGCCGGGTCGGCAGAGAGACGTGATATCGACCTCGCCTGCGGGAAAGCGGATTTCGCCCGCTCGCTTGCCGTCGATATAAACTGCTGCGTAGGAGTTGACATATTCTGCGGAGACCTTGATCCTGCGGCCAGTCCACTGGGCGGGCACGGTGATCTCCCGCTGATACCAGGCCGCGGCGGTCTCACCGATGCTGGATTGTTTCCAACTGGGGTGAGCATAGAGCATCTGGCAATCCTGCTGCAGGTAGTCGGACCTCCCCGGCCAGCATCCCGGCACCTTGAAGTAACCCCAGTTCCCCTGCGGCACGTGTTCGCTATTGCCCGCCGGTTGCCATCGCCACAGGCCGTTGATGGAAATTTGCTCGCGCGTGGTCGTCGTCTCGCGATAGGACTTGTCGAGGCCCCAAACCGCCTTGACTTCCGCTGGAAGAACGGTCTCTTCCGAAGCCGCGGCCGCTGGCAAGGGCCGGCCGGCCGGAATGCTAGCAACGACGATGCAGGCAAAGGCAACTCCCACGCGGCGAATAGCGAAAGACATCATGGCAGACTCCCGACGAATCCTTGGACAAACAACGTATGTTAGGCGGGCAATCAAATCTGCTAGATCCTGTGATTGTACACGACGCTTTCGGCAAGTGTACCAAACGATGTTGAGGGAATGGAAGGTTCGGGTGGTCGGCGGTGCTGCGCGGCGGGCCACGAGTAGCCACGGCGCCCTGCGTGAAAACTGCTTCCGGAGCGTCTACTACCCGGTAAAAGGGACGTTCTGCAGCGCGAGCCGGACTACCGCTCTCGTTACCGAACACGACGCCGCACTCAATGTGATTCTGGCTCGGCCCGCGCCCAACCGTGGCAGTGAAACAAAGAGGACTTGCCCTTATGTCCGCCCCACTCCCCATCGCCCGCCGCGACTTTCTGCGTTTGACCGCCGTCGCCGGCAGTTTGGCGGTCGTGCCCGCCCTTGCCACCGAGACGGATGTGCCGCGCAGCCGGACCGATCGCCTGGCGACCGGTGCCAACGTCTGCCTCTGGTTTCGCTTTCCCAGGAACAACTCCGCGGAGCATTTCGACAACTACATATCCCGCACCCGACGCAGACTACATGGCGCAGATAGGCTCAAGCACGTACGCCTGCGCGTCGCTCCGAAAGTGATCATTAACCCCGCTTCAGGCGACGTCATCCAGTCGCGGGGCAAACAACTCGAACCCACCATCGCGCGGTTACATTGCGCCGGGCTGGCGGTCGTGGTTGACATCCATAACGAGGACCACCGCGACGAGCTCGACCCGAAGTGGCAGGAAGCGTTCGTCCGCTTCTGGGCTTCATTGCCTGGACGGCTTTCCCGTCTCGACCCCGAACTGACCATCCTGGAGATAATCAACGAGCCGGTGTTCGCCCGCCGTGAAGAGGAGTGGAACACTCTCAACGGCGCGGCGGAAAAAGGCTGGTTGGCAACCTATCCCACAACCCATTTCTAAGGCAAAGATCAATAGTGTGCAGGCTTCACCGCCCCGCTGACCCGCAACGTGCGCAGTCCAAATCGCGGCATCGACAACTTCACCGTTGCTTCGCCCTTGCCGCCGGGCCGAATGTCCAAGGATGTTATGCGTCGGCCGTCAAGTTCGATCCGGCTTGCCTCGGAAGGAATGAAGCCGAAGGTCACCGCCTGTTCGCGTTCGTCGCCTTCGGCATTGAAGAGCCGGACGAAAAGCGCATCACGGTCAAAAAACATGGTCGTTACGTAGGTGCCCGCCGACGTTCTCACCAGCGACCTTGACAAGGCACGACCGTTGGGGCGACCGGTCATCAATTGGGCGGACATCGGTTCGTTCCATCGGCAATCCTCGCCCCAGACGCGGGCCTGATCCCAGGTCCCGTCATGAGGCATGAGAGCACACCGCACTTCCCAAGGCGTTGTGAGCGTGTAGTTCCTATTCCACAGCCCCTTCCCCGCATAGGCCAGAACCATCCCAAGCGGGTCGGCCGGGCCGAACGTGTAACTGGTCGTATGGTCGCTCATCAGCGTAAAGCCGTAATGGCCCTTCGCATCGTTGAGGTCTACCCAACGGTTGATGACGTTGTGCTTGATGGAATGCCAGTTGTCGAAGAAGGAATCGGCATTGCGGCTTTGGCAGACGTTGAAATGCCGCACTCTTGTAGAGCGTGACCGGTCCGGCAAGTGCGCAGGGAAAAACCGCCTGGAGCTTGTAGCGGTCGTCGTAGAACGGTTTCTCCATCGAACGCGACACGTCCTTGCCGCTCCAGGCCTGACCGATTCGCGGGCTGCCTTGCCAATCAATCCGGATCTCCATTTCGATCCGCTTCTGCCCTTCTTCGACGGTACGGGTGGAGACAAACGGATGGTCGCCGATTTTGCCGTTGGCAGTCACCACGACGCGCACGGGGCCGCTCTCGACGATCTTCAAGATCGCCGTCGCGTCGGCGCTGCTGATCCAGCGGCCGGCACTGCCCGAGTAGCCCCGGTATTCATTGAAGCCCCGCGGGCTTGCAATGTTCGACGAATTCGTGCCGGAGCGTCTTGTCGAAGAGGCTCTTGAAACGTCCTCCCTTAATAGGATCGAGCACGATCGTGTAGCGGCCGGTCTCGACGACTACCGAGCCGTCCGATTTCATTTTGCGCCGGCGCCGGGGAACGTGGCCGTGGTTGTTGTGGGTACGACACGATACGTGGCATAGCCGAGCGACGGCACACTGGCCATGAAAACGAGTTCGCTCGCCCCGTTTACTTGGCAGGGCACTTCCCGATCCTGACTGTCGTAGACCTTCACATACTTCTTGGCCCACCCGACAGGCGAGGCGACCGCTACAGGCTCGCAACGGTCCACGCTGAGGGGATTGACTACGCGAATGAAGCGTTCCTCGCTGCCCGCGCCATCGCCCGCCGCCAGATTGTCGAGAGACCGGGCCAGGATGCCGTCGCATCGCCGCATTGTGCTCGGGATCCAATCCTTCGTCACCTGTGCGGCCCAAGTGCCCGCAGGATGGCCATTGAGGGGAACGATCCAGCAATCGTGGTGTTGCGACAGCATGAGCGTCCGCCACGCCTGGCGGAACTCGTCATCCGGCCATTTCGCGCCCGTCTCCACGGCGGCGATGGCGGCAATCTTCTCCGCTGCCAGAATCTTGTTCTCCCCTTGCCGTACGCTTCGGGCGATTCCTTGCAGCGGCTGAGAGCCCCACACGAGACTGACGCGGACGTCCTCCTGGGAAAGCCGCCAGTCGGTCTTCGGCTGTTCCGCCACGTGCTCGAAGTATTCGTTCCAGGTCCTGTTGATCGATGGCACGCGACAGCCCCACGGCCCGTTGGTCCACCCAGCGTCCTGAAAACACATGCCCACTGGGTGAGCGATTCCGGCGTTCCTGGCATTCTTGATGTAGTCCGGGTGATTGTAGGCTGCTTGCGTTTCCCAGCAGTTTCCGTTGTCGCGCTCCACCGCATAGCGCGGAACGGCGGCGATCGACGAGCCGTCTGGACCGACCCAGTTGACGATCTCGGCGTCCTTGCCGGCGCAGTATCCGCCCCATTGGGTCAAGGGGTTCTTCAGCACGGCGTGTGAGAACCCCAAGGAGGCCAGAACCTGCGGCATGCAGCTCGTCCAACAGGGCTCTTCGCTTGCGTAGGTCTTGATTTGAGCCTTCGGAAAGTGGCGGTGGATCTCCTCGATGCCATAAGTGAAGTGGCGGATCAGGCTCTCCCCGTCGATATTCCAGAAATAGGGTTGACCGTAGGCGCCGAAACGAACTCCACGCGGTTGGGAAACTCGGCGAGCAATTGCCGGAAGTCTTCAAACGCCGCCGCATCGTGAGTGCGTTCCGACTGCCAGGTGGCCGGCTCGACTTCCAAACAAATCTTCCACTGGGGACGCTTACGCAGGGTGTCCACGATGAATCGCGTCGTTCCCGCCGGATAATGCCCTTCCACGCCGCCGTGAAAGCCGTCAACGAACGATGGCTTTTCTTCCGCGCTTGCCGGGCACGACAAGAGCAAAACGCAAAAGCCGGCAATCACCATCCGCATCTTCATTGAATTCCTTTTTGCGAAAACGGCTACGTTCTACCTGCCAGTTGCTTCGGATATTTCCAACTGAAGTCGAGTATGGCGAGCGGGCGGAACTGCGCCTACACAAGGAATTATCTGGCTCGTGCAGACTGCGTCAACGAGGTATCTTTTGCACCACGCCCGTGGCCGAAGCCCTGCCCTGGAACACCGCGCCGTTGCACAGCGGCACGAAATGAGTCGGATTTGTCGCATGGCGTTTCACGCGGATGGAATGTGCGGGCTGGGTAAACTACAGCACGGCCTCTCGGCTCGCACAATCACAAACTTGTCTGCTGCCGATTCTATAAAGGCCATGGACGATCCAGTGGAAAGCGCCGTCATCGCCACGCTGGCAGGAATGGGCTTGATGCAGACCAGGCCGCTCCTGCGCACTGTAGCTCTCCGCGAAGGCAATGTCGTCGCCGAGAAGTTTCTGTTCGAAGGCGGATATGCTGTGTGGGCAAGTCCCACGAACCGCTTGAGAATCTACGATGATTCGGGCCGTCTTCTGTCTGCTGTCGGCTTTCAACGGCGAAGCGGCGTTGCCGCCTAGCGCATCCAACGCAACCAAAGACAGGATGGACGATCAAAGTTCGATTCAGGACGCACTGCAAACCAACGGTCTCAACGCCATGACGCTGAGCCGCACGCTCTTAATACGTGACCATCGTTTCGAGGGCATCAAGTATCTCTTCGATGGTGGCTACGCCGTGCAACTGGCTGGTGAAGACATCGTCAACCTTTATGACAACGATGGCAACCTGATTCGGACGGGGCTACTGGGAGCGACAAACCAACGTCGGGTTGCATAACTCACGATCAAGCCGGTCAAGACATCAACCGCGTTTTTTACCCATCACCATGCACGAAACCGTAAACCGCCGCTACGCCGAACTCCAGTCCTTGCTCTTGACCGTCTTTGCAGCGGAAGGACGCGGGATCATCGAAATGCTTCGCAACGTCGAGGATCGTGTGTCTCCCAAACTGGCTTGGGAATTGCGCAGCATCGGACACATTCGCAATCAAGTGGTCCACGAGGGTCTTGACGAGGTTCCCCGGTATTTTGAGCCGCTGTGCAAGGAGGCAACCGCGACGTTGAAGCAACTGAAGGTCCAGAAGGCCAAGAAACCGAAGGCCGATAAAGCCTCCGCGCTGGCAAAACCCGCTACGAAGAAGCGTGCCGCTGCCACAGTGCCTGCGAAGCTGCAAAGTGCTCGGTCGTCGATCAGCCCATCTGCGAAACGCATAGCAGTGCGGTAGTCTCGCGTTCTTTGCCGCCAGATAACGCCTTCGAGATGCCGGTCGAAAGAACTCCTCAAGCACGTTGCAATTCTCACGTCACTCGACGCGCGGGCAGACATCGGCTGTGACTTCATCCACCGCATGCATTTGCGGAAGACTGTGCGTTTAAGGAGAAGCTACGCGCAACTTGTGCGGATGTCGGATGGCAATGACCTGGAAACAGCGCTTACGGCCAGTGACTGCCGACGTTTTCCCTGATCGACTTCATGGTCGTTTGTGCTTGGCCACCCGAATTGTGTTCCGGGGCGCGGCTATTTTCCTGTTGAAGCAGTATTCTTGGCAGGCACTTTCGGGGAAAATAACTTTAGCGGGAACACGTTGTCGGTGCCACCGGGAACCGGGAGCGGGTCGCGCTCGTTTGCGGCATTTTCGGCATAGCCTATCCCGCGTTCGGCCAGTTCCAGGGTGGAGTCGTCGAGGTACTCCGGCGAGACCTCAAAATAGTAGGTTGTCGAGTTCTCGCGAACAAATGCCGGAAAGTGGGTTTCCACGATGCGAATCTTCCCCTTCCGCACGACGAGGTGGGCCTGGACCCAACAAGACTTAGCAAGATTGTAAGTCACCTTAAAGTGGACGAGGCCGTCGTCCCCGATTTTAGAGGTGACCGAGAATGTCCCCGGTGTCTCTTTCATGTCGTTAGGGGTCCATTCACGTACCACGACCACGGCCGACGCCGTAGTTGAAACTGTAGCGACGATTAGAATTGCTGCGAGCAGTCTGCGGAATGTCATAATTGGCTCCGACTATATTGCTGGGTTGGGCCTGTGGGCGACATCGACCACAGTGACATCAAGATAGACGTAATAAAACGATAAGAAGTTCCGAGTTTTCGCTGGCTTTTTGGCTGCGGGGACGCAAAGACGGGACAGCAGCTTGTTCAGCTCGGGCTTTTGCTCCAAGGGTCCCCATCTTGCTTATCCGATATCCCGGAGATGGTCTGCGCGTTGCGTCTGTCCAGCCCCTCTTCCGGCAGATTGATTGACCGGTCCTCTTACGATACAATCGCTGGCATGATAGGAAATCAAATCTCCTGTCAGCAGATCAGCAGCACAGCCGCACACGAACGAACGCGATAAGACCGTACCGACTGCACACATCCCTGAGGCAAATTGTACACCCCTTCAACCTGACCCGAGTTACGATAAGGTCTCTACACACGTCTGCTTCTGGCACTCAACCGGCGATCCTCGTCGAAGAACTTGTGAAGCGGTACGGCGACCTCACCGCCGTTGACGGCGTGAATCTGCGCGTCGAGTCCGGCGAATGCTTCGGGTTGCTGGGACCTAACGGCGCGGGAAAAACAACTACCATCGAGATCCTCGAAGGACTCACCGCTCCCATGCCGGGGCCGTGCGCATCCTCGGCCGGCAATGGACGCGAGGCGGACGCGCGGAGTCGGATCGCGCTCGCGCCAGCGCCTCGGCATCCAGCTTCAAGAAACCCAAATCACCGATAAAGCGACGGTCGAGGAAACTGTGGCGCGTCTTCCGCAGCTTCTACCGCCGCGGGCCTTCGGTCTCGGAGGTCATCGCGCACGTCTCGCTGGAAGAAAAAAGCAACGACCGCGTTGGCCGCTTGTCGGGCGGTCAAAAGCAGCGACTCGCCGTCGCTTGTGCACTGGTCAACGATCCCGACATTCTCTTCCTCGACGAGCCGACCACCGGTCTCGATCCACAAGCGCGACTCAACCTCTGGGAAGTGGTCGAGAAGTTTCGCTCGCGCGGACGCACCGTGCTGATGACCACGCACTACATGGAAGAAGCCGCGCGACTCTGCGATCGCGTCGCGATCATGGACCACGGCAAGATCATCGCGCTGGGCACGCCGGCGGAACTGGTCGAGTCGCTCGGCGCACATGAAGTCATCGAGTTCAATGTCAATGGCGCGGATCTTCAGCAAGAGCCGGTGCGGACGCTTCCCGGCGTTCGCGATTTGCTGCGCGCGACGGCAACTATATTCTGACGGTCGAACAAGTGGCCGAAACAATGCCGGAGCTCTTCAAAGAGGCCTCGCGCCAGAGGGTCGAGATCACCCAACTAGCCACGCATCGAGCCACGCTTGAGGACGTATTCCTCAAACGCACCGGGAGGGTATTGCGCGATGAGTGAGTTTGCCAAAACCGTCAACGAGTGCGTACACCACAAGCAAGGCGAGCCGCCGGCGATTGCTGCCGGCGTGTATCATCCGGTCATCGAGTTGTCGCTGGCGCGGCTGCGGGAATTCCTGCGTCAACCGGAAGCTCTCTCCTGGACCTTCGGATTCCCGGTGCTGCTCACGCTGGCACTCGGCATCGCGTTTCGCAACACGGGGCCGGAAAACATCTTCGTCGGCGTCGAGAATTCCGGAGCCGCTAGCGCGGCCCTGGCACGCACGCTTGGCGCGGCGCCGGGCATGAAAGTTTCCCTGGTCTCGCCCGAGAACACGGCCCAGCAGTTGCGCAGCGGGAAAATCACGCTCGTCGTGAAGCTTGATCCGCAAGCGCAATCGCGTATCGCTATGACCCTACGCGTCCGGAAAGCAGCGCCGCCCGCATGGCCGTTGACGACGCCATCGAGCGCGCACGCGGGCGCACTGATCTATTCGCTGCGCGTGATGAAAAAGTCTCCGAATCAGGCTCGCGCTATGTCGATTTCCTGGTGCCTGGGTTACTGGGACTCAACATGATGGGCAGCGGCATGTGGGGACTCGGCTTTGCCGTCGTGGAAATGCGCTCCAAGCGTCTGTTGAAACGTCCTGCGGCAACGCCCATGCGGCGCACGCATTTCTTGCTGTCGTTCATCCTCTCGCGCCTGGCGTTTCTCTGGTTGGAGCTGGTCATCGTCATCGGCTTTGCCTGGATGTTCTTCAACGTCAAGGTGCGTGGATCGTGGCTCGACTTAGGAATCGTGGCCGTTGCCGGAGCCTTCTCCTTCTCCGCGCTGGGAATGCTGGTATCTTCGAGGACGCGGACGATCGAAGGCATCTCCGGCATCATGAATCTGGTGATGATGCCAATGTGGCTGCTCTCCGGCACATTCTTCTCCTCGGCGAGATTCCCGGATTTCGCGCAGCCCTTCATAAAGATGCTGCCATTAACGGCGCTCAACGACGCCTTGCGCCGATCATCACCGACGGCGCGTCGCTTGTGGCGAACACTATGGAAATTGGAATCCTCGCCGCATGGTGTGTGACCTCGTTCGTGATCGCGGTGCGGATATTCCGCTGGCAGTAGGAGCGAGGGCGGGGCACGACCCTGGTCCGGGGGAGTGGAACCGAATTGACGGAGCGGCTCCGATCAACGCTTCGGGCTCAATCGCAGGGTGGTCAACGGCACATGCCACGGGCTCTGCGGGCGGGTTACCTTGCGCATCTGAGGTTCAATTGGAAGACCGAGTGGCTTTCGGGCTCGCCTTGCCCCAACCTGCCCTCGTCGGCTACTATTCCACCATGAAACGCCGCGTTGCCCAACTGCCGCTGCACTCGGGAAAAGCCCCGCCCTGGCTCTTCAAGCGGATGACGAAGCTCGCCGGAGCGGTGACGATGGCCATCGTCGAGGAGTTCGGGGCTGCTGAAATGCTCCGCCGACTCTCCGATCCGTGGTGGTTCCAAGCATTTGGCTGCGTGCTGGGTTTCGACTGGCACAGCAGCGGCGTCACCACCGTGACCTGCGGCGCGCTGAAAGAGGCAGCCAAAGTCTGCGGTGGCGACTTTGGAATCCTCGTGGCGGGCGGCAAAGGCGGCACCAGCCGCAAGACGCCTACCGAGATTGCCACGGCGGCAGATCGTCACGCTATCACGGCCGGCGAGCGGCTCGTCTATGCTTCGCGGATGAGCGCCAAGGTGGATTCTGCTGCGGTGCAGGACGGCTTCGCCATCTACCACCATTCTTTCTTCTTCACGCCAGAGGGTCAGTGGTGCGTCGTCCAGCAGGGCATGGACGAAGCAAGCGGCTGGGCCCGCCGTTACCACTGGCTGGGCGAGAGCGTCAAGGATTTCGTCTGCGAACCCCACGCGGCGGTCCACGACCTGACGGAGAGGGAAGTGAAATCCTCGGAGCAGCCTGGCGGCCGGCGGCAACTGACCTTGCTGAACATGGTTGCCGAGGAGGCTGGTGAGAACCGCCGCGCCAGCACGGCGTTGGTGCGTGAACGTACAAGTTGGCTTATGGATGAAGTGGAGCGGCTCACCGAAGGACCGACGCTGTTTGCGCCGGCTCGTCATCCGGTACTCGAATTGGACGTCGACCGCAAGCGGCTTGCCCGCATTCTGGCTGCCGCCCACGATCAGGGCCCGCAGGACTACGAGACCTTGTTGGGCATGCCCGGTGTCGGACCGGCGACGATCCGCAGCTTGGCCCTGCTGGCGGAGATCATCTTTCAGGCCCCGCCATCGCGACGCGATCCCACCGTGAGCAACTACGCCTACAACGAGAACGGCAAGAACGACTGCAAGCCCGCTGGTATGCGCCGCTGGGCTGACTATTCCTACGCGCACGGCGGCAAGGACGGCACTCCATTCCCGGTCGACCGCGATACCTACGGCAAGAATATCGTTGTCCTCACCGACGCGGTGCGAAGAGCCAGACTGGGGCAGAACGACAAGATGGATGCCATGAGGCGGCTATCGAGGCTGGGCGCGACGTGACCCTTGGCAAGGGCGACCCAGTTTCTTGGCACTCGCGCATTTGCAGCCGAGGATTATGCGTTTCACTTCTCCACGGGGGTAAGCTAAAATCGCAGGCATAGCGTTCGAACTATAATTCTTCGGCAGTCGCTCGGGGTTGAACGGCTGTTTCGCGACAAGGGTCTGCAATGTCACGTTTCAAGGGGTTGATCTTCTGCAATCATGGGATACCGCTTCTATGCCGCGCCCTGAGCAACGCGCTATTGACATGCACTCTTGCCGTTGGCTGCGCCTGCCAAGCATGGGCCCTCGATTGGGCCGACTTGCCGGCCGGTCCAGTCAACGACGCCATCATGGCCAGCCCTGCGGAAACGGCCGAGATCGACGACTGGGTAGGGAAGACACTCGCAGTGCCTGTTACCGCCCAGCCGGCCCAGCGCGCCACCGCGAAGCTGATCCACCAGGACCACAATGAACTGCGTTTCGGGCAGTCGATCATGCTTTCGCCGCTCTGCATCGGCAGGCAGGAATTCAAGCACGGGCTGGGCACGCACGCCAACAGCGAAATAGCGATTGGCGTGCCGGCCGCGGCGGCGAAGTTCCAGTGCTGGGTCGGCATCGACGACAACCCAAACACGCGGTCGGCGATGAAAAGCAGCGTGCAGTTCGTCGTCGAAATCGCCGGAAAGGATGTCCTGCGAACAAAGACGCTTCGCTGCCGAGATCTGCCCGTGGCAGTCGATATTCAAATCCCGCCGGGGACGAACCAGATCTTGCTCAAGACTGTTGCCATGGTTGACGGCGCCGGATGGGACCATGCCGACTGGGCTGACGCACGATTTGTCACCGCTGACGGACGCATGTGGCAACTCGACGAGACACGTGGCCCGCCGTCGCTGATCCCGGCGGCTGGCCTGCCGTTCTCGTTCGCCTACGGGGGCAAGAGCTCCAGCGAGCTGCTCAAGACATGGTCGCGCACTATCGACACAAAGGAGAGCCCGATGAGACACGATACCAGGCGACTTGGACCGACGCCGCCACAAGGCTGCGGCTGTCGGCCGAGGTTATCGTCTACAAGCGGTTCCCCGCCGCCGACTGGGTATTGCGTTTGAGAACACGGGTACGCGCGACACGCCCATTCTCGAAGACATTCAGGCCCTCGACGTGCGACTGCCGGCCGAACCGGCCGGCGAAGCGGCCACGCTGCACCATCTGGCCGGCGACGATTGTAGTCCCCAGTCGTTCCTGCCAATCGAGAAGTCCTTGCCCGCCCCGGGCAGGATTTCGCTTGCGCCCGCCGGCGGCCGGCCGTCGAGCGGCGCTTTCCGTTTTTCAACCTCCAGCACGGCGGCCGGGGATTGTTCGCGGCTATCGGCTGGAGCGGCCAGTGGGGGGCTTCGTTCGATCGCGATTCCGGCGGCGCGATCCGCGTGCGCGCCGGCGTGGAGCGGACACACTTGGTCTTGCATCCGGGCGAGGCAATCCGCAGCCCGCGGATCCTGTTGATGATATGGCGCGGAGACCGCATGGCCGCGCACAACCGCTTCCGCCGCCTGATGCTGTTCCATTATGTGGTCCAACAGCATGGCTGGCCGCTAGGCGCCGCCGAGTGCCGAATTGGCCGTATCGAAACGCCATCGGATGGGTTCGGGCAGAAACCCTTGGGTTGATGGCACTTCCCACTGGCCTTTTCCAACCGGTGGTGTCGCTTCTTTCCCAGATTGCTCTGAAGCAACGATTGATGGCTGATTAAAACACGTTCCACGAATAGGGTGATTAGATCGGACGTGTTGGAAAAGGGATGGCTTCTTGGGAAAATCGGTAGCCGAACCCTGTCCGATCGCGATTCGATTGCTAACGCCGCATACAATACATCGCGAACAATGCCCCTCCAGCGATCAACAGCACGAGCGTGCCCGGCTCCGGCACGGGCGCCGTCCTAAGCGATCCCGCCACCGAAGGCACCACCGGTGCCGGGAACATCGAGGGATCGCCGACGGTCAAGCTCGATCCGTCGGCAAGCCCTTCGCCATTTATCACGACGAGCGTGCCGTCCAGTACGGTCGTGCCACCGAGGTACGTGTTCGTGCCGCTGAGCGTCAGCGTTCCCGTGCCGACCTTGGTCAGGCTGCCGCCATTGTTGCTGTCGCTGAGCGCGCCGGAGAAGGTGGTGTTGCTGTTATTGTCGCCGACCGTCAAGGCCAAGTCGTTGCCGAACGCGTCGGTCATCAGCAGGTTGCCGGAGCCTTGCAAGCCGCCAAAGGAGAAGCCGCCGATGCCGCCTTGCAGGTTCAGCGTACCCGTGCCCGTGGTGTCGAACGTGCTGCCTGAAAGGGCGTTGGAATCGGCAAGCGTCAGCGTGCCATTGGAAACCAGCGTCGTGCCCGTGTAGCTGTTGGAGACGCCCAAGGTCAGCGTTCCGGAGCCAGCGACGCTCAGGCCGCCGGGACCGGATAGCGGGCCATAAAGGGTCAAGGCGTTGCCGTTGGTGTCGAAAACCGCGTTGCTTCCCGCAGTGCTGAGATTCATTGGCACGCTGGTGGAGAGGTCCGACGCGGCCTGCAAGGTCCCGCCGCCGATATTGAAGGCGGCGGCGCCGCCGCCCTGGGTCAACGCGTAAAGACTCAGCAAACCGGCGTTGAGATTGTAGGTCCCCGCGGAACCGAAGTTCTGGGCAAGGACGAGGCTGCCAACTGCTATGCTGCCGCCCGACTGCGCGAAGCTGCCCGTGGCCGACTGGCCGACGATCATCGAGAAAGCCGCAAGCGCTCCGCCGGTCATGCCCGAGAAACTGGTGTCTTCGACCGTCAGCGTTCCGGAACCCAAGTTGACCTCCCCGGGATCCGCGAGGAACAAACCGTTGTTCAGATTGATCCAGCCGCCTGGGGCGGCCGCGATAGTTCCCGAGCAGGCGACGTGATCGGCGATCGAGCCCCAACCGCCGAATCCTATGCCGCCCGGAACGTTCAAGGTCGAGCCCAAGGTCTCCGTGAGGCCGAGGTTGGCATAGCTAGCGAAGGTTGTCGAATCGAAGCCCGGCGCTACGATCAGCAGCGAATTGGCGTCGATGGCGAGCGACGTAGAGCCCGTGTTGACCATGCCGTAGGAGAGGTCAACGAGGGAACTGGCGGCTTGGATCGTCACCGAGCCGCCGCCGCAGTCCAAGATTCCGCCGGCCGTCTGCAACCCACCGTTGTTGACTTGCAGCGTACCTCCGCTGGCCGGTTGCAGCAGACCCCCGCCGAGCAGATAGTAGCCGTCGTTGATGTTGACGTTCGCGGCTGCATTGGTTCCGCCCGTCTGCGTGAAGACGCCGATGCCGCCGATTGAATCACCGCCATTGCCGATGTATTCGGCCGCGGCGGAAAGCTGGCCGCTGCCGCTAAGGTAATATGTTCCGCTGCTGCCGGGGTTGAAGCCGAGGTACAGGCCGGAAGACACCGTATGATTTCCACCGGTCTGCGTGAAGGCGCCGGTCCCGGAGCTGCCGAGATACACATTGGGCGCGGAAAGCTGGCCGCCATCAAGTTCATAAATTCCGCCGCCGCCGGCATTGTAGCCGACGTACAGGCCGGCAGAGAGTGAATTATTTCCGCCGGTCTGCGTGAAGATTCCGCGGCGGTACGAGCCGATGTATTCATTCGCCGCGGAGAGTTGGCCGCTGCCGCTCAGGTTGTATGTCGCGGCGAAGAAATTGAGGTAACCGACCGTCAAATCGGAAGTCACGGCGTTGGTTCCGCCCGACTGGACGACAAGACCGATACCGCTGTCGCCGATGGTCTCGGCCTGTGCCGCGAGCAGGCCGCCGCTCAGGCTATAGGTTCCGTTGCCGTAGGTCCCGATGGAAAGATAGGAAGAGACCGAATTGGTTCCGCCCGACTGCGTGAAGCTGGCGTGTCCGAAGTAGCCGATCCATTCATCAGGCGCGGAGAGCTGGCCGTCGCTGAACGTATAATATCCGCTGCTGCCGCCGATGTAGCCCAGCAACAGACCGTTGCCAAAGCCGCCGGAGGTGACCACGTTATTTCCGCCCGTCTGCACCACACTCGCCGCGCCGCTGGTGCCCACAAACTCGTTCGCGGCAGGCAGTTGACCGCCGGGGACAATCTGAAGCGTACCCCCGCTAACCGTGGTATCGCCCGTATAGCTGCCGGTACTGCTGAAGATCAACTGTCCGCCGCCGTTTAGGATAAGGCCTGATCCGGGCGTCAACTCGTAGACTCCGCCGGAGAGCGTCAACGAGGTTCCGCCGGACGCGCTGACGGTCAGGTTCGATGCCAGTACGAGCGGGGCGGAAATGGCGTGGGAGCCGCCGCGGACCGCGATCGAGGCCGCGGATGACGCGCCCAAGGTCAACGCGCCGCCGCTGCCCTGCGCCAGCGTGTAGCCGTTGGCGTTGGAGACATCGAAGACCAGCGCATCGGCCGACCGAAAACCGTCCAGCGTTACCGCGATCGGAGCGCTGGGATTGCCGGGCACGCCGGCAAGTGTTACCGTGCCGCTGCTTGGAACCGCCGGATTGCAGGACCAGTTGCCGCTGGCCGACCAGCTTCCATTGCCATTGGTGGTCCACGTTCCGCCGCCGGCCACCAGGCTTCCGGCAAACGCGATCAGGTCGATGTAGCCGGAGTCCACCGCCGTCGAGAGCAAGTAGGTGTCGCCGCTCTGGCCGGGCAGGACGAAGGCGCCTCAAGTTTGGGCTGCCGCCCGCGTTGGCGATCAGCCGATAATCGCCCGTCAGCGTGGGGTTCGTAGCGAAGGCGATGATGCCGCCGTTGACGGTCAGCGTCGAACCGCCGAGGTTGATCAGGTCGCCGCCATAGATGCGGTTGCCATTAGTTCCGGTGCCGATCTGGCTCGCCAGGTTCAAGTTGAAGCGAAGTGCGGTGTTGGCGTTGGTGGTCAGCCCGCCATCGATGTTCAAGGTGCCATATCCGGGGGACAGGGCCGCGCCGGGAGCGATGGTGTGCGGGCCGCTACCGGCCATGACTGCTCCGCCGATCATGCCGCCGCCTGGGCCGGCGGCCAGGACGCCGCCGTTGAGCGTCACGGTGCCGGTGCCTGTGGCCGACATCATTCCTGTGTCCGCGACCAACGTGCCGGCGTTGAGCGTCGTGGGGCCGGCATAGGTGTTCGATGCGGAAAGCGTCAACGTGCCCGCGCCGACCTTCAGCAAGCCCCCGGGACCCGAAAGAGGGCTGGCCAGGGTCAGCGCGTGGCCGTTGCTGTCGAAGACTCCATTGCCTCCCGCGTTGCTGAGAACCATGGGCACGCTGGTGGAAAAGTCCGCCGCGGCTTGGAAGGTCCCTCCGCCGGCGTTAAATGCCGCAGTGCCGCTGCCCTGAAGCAGGCCGGAAAGGGTCAGCAGCCCGCCGTTGAGATTGTAGGTTCCCGTGGAAACGCTGATTTCGCCAAGGATGAGATCACCGGAAATGGTACTGGTTCCGCCGGAAATGGTGTTGGTTCCGCCCGACTGCGTGAAGCTGCTGTTTCCGCCGTTGCCGATGAATTCCGTAGGTGTGGAAAGAATGCCGCTGCCGCTCAGGCTGTACGATCCGTTGTTGATGGACAGATTGGCGGACACCGAATTGCCTCCGCCCGATCTGCGTGAAGTATCCGATTCCGCCGTTGCCGACGTATATTCCGCCGTTGCCGATGTACTCGGTAGCTACGGAAAGCAGGCCGTTGCCGCTAAGGCTATAGGATCCGCTGCTGCCGGCAAGATCTGCCAAGTTCAAGTAAGGGCACCCGGCATTGGTTCCGCCCGACTGCGTGAAGCTGCCGCTTCCTTGTTCGCCGACATACTCGGTAAATGATCCCAACAGCATGCCCCCACTCAGGTTATACGCTCCGCTGCTGCCGGCGTTCGCTGCTAAGAATAGGGCAGTTACCGCATGAGTTCCACCCGACTGCATAAAGCTGCCTGCTCCGGAGGAGCCAATGGTCTCAACGCCTACGGAAAGCAGGCCGCTGCCGCTAAGGTTATATGTTCCGCTGCTGCCGGGGTTGAAGCCGAGGTACAGGCCAGACACCGCATGATTTCCACCCGACTGCGTAAAGCTGCCTGTTCCGGAGTAGCCGATGTTCTCGTTGTACGGGGAAAGCAGGCCATTG
The DNA here is from genome assembly GCA_963707295.1 of uncultured Planctomycetia bacterium. GTDB lineage: Bacteria > Planctomycetota > Planctomycetia > Pirellulales > Thermoguttaceae > JANXQG01. The sequence continues at coordinate 49,810 of CAVPPL010000010.1, read as the reverse complement.
CCGCTCAGAGCGTACGATCCGCTCGTGCTGGCGTTGTACCCGAGGTCCAACTCCGTGGTCACGGCATGGGTTCCGCCCGACTGGACAAAACTGCCAATTCCGGCCTGGCCGAGATGCTCGCTTTGTGCGTAAAGCGATCCGCCACTCAGGGTGTACGATCCGCTGGTGCTGACGTTGTGCCCGAGGTCCAGTTCCGTGGACACCGAATGGGTCCCGCCCGACTGGATGAAACTGCCCGCGGTCAAGTCGCCGATGAATTCATAGTTTGCGGAGAGCGAGCCGCTGCTGAAGCTATACGTTGCGTTGCTGCCGGAACCGATACTAAAGACATAGGAAACCGTATGCGTTCCGCCGAACTGCGTGAAGCTTCCCTTGCCGGAATAGGCGATGTATTCATCCGTTGCGGAAAGCAGGCCGCCGCTCAGGCTGTACGTTCCACTGCTGCCACCGGGGTTGGTTCCAAGGTAGAGGTAAGAAGCGGCATTCGTTCCGCCCGACTGGGTGAAGCTGCCGCTGCCGGACCTGCCGATGAATTCGTAAGATGCGGAAAGCAGGCCACCGCCACTGAGGTCGTACGTTCCGGCGTCGCCGGAGTTGTATCCGAGGTCCAGTTCGTACGATACCGAATGGGTCCCACCTGATTGCGTGAAGTGGCCGGGTCCGGAGTGGCCGATGTGCTCCGTTGTCGTGGACAACAGACCGGCACTGAGGTTGTACGAGCCGCTGATGCCGAGGCTGTATCCAACGTACAGGTTGCCGGAAACGGCATGGGTTCCGCCCGATTGAAGGAAGCTGCCCGTGGCGCCGTAGCCGACGTATTCCGTAGCGGCGGAAAAGCTGCCGCCCGACTGTGCGAAACTGCCAGGTCCGGAGTTGCCGATGTAGTCCGCGGACATGGAAAGCAGGCCGTTGCCGCTGAGGCTGTACGAGCCGCTGATGCCAGGGTTGTAACCAAGGTAGAGATTGCCGGACACCGCATGGGTCCCGCCCGACTGCGTGAAACTGCCGTTGGCGCCGCTGTCGTAGCCGACATATTCCGTGGCGACCGAGAGGCTGCCGGCCGTCAGATTGTACGTACCTTTGGCATCGCCGCCGACGAACAAATCGTCGGGCACCGCATGGGTTCCGCCCGACTGCGTGAAACTGCTGCTTCCGGAGAGGCCGATGTATTCGTAAGGAGCGGAAAGCAGGCCGCCACTCAAAGTATACGATCCTCGGCCGCTGAAGTTGTATCCGAGCTCCAGGGTGCTGGATACGGAGTTCGTACCGGCCGTCTGTGTGAAATTGCCGTTGGCGGAAAAGCCGAGATATTCGGTCAGGGACCACAGGCTGCCACCGCTGAGATGATAGGCGCTGTCGTTAACCGTTAGCGTCGGGGTTTGCAGATAGCCGCCCGACTGATCGAGCGTCCCTCCGCTGACCGTAGCGGCGCCGGCCACGGAAATACTGCTGCTGATGGCGAACGTGCCCAAGCCGATTTTGGTCAGCGCAAGTTGGCCAGAGCTGTTCTGAATCGTTCCCGTGAACGTGCCGGACGCGTTGCCGTTGCCTACGGTCAACGAGCCGTTGCCGGTCGAGTTGTCGATGGCGCCTGCTCCGTTGAGCGCGCCCACATTCACGGTGTAGCCGTGTACGTCAAAGGTTCCGCCGTTGACCGTCAAGGCCGCGGTGCTGGCGCCGAGCGCGGAGTTGTTTCCGGCCCGCAGCACGCCGCCGTCGATCGTCGTGCCGCCGCCATAGCTGTTGGCCGCGGCGAGCGTCAGCGTGCCGAGGCCAATTTTGGTCAATCCGCCGGAGTTGGTATTCCGCAGGTTGCTGGAAAACGTCGCATTTTGACCGTTGGTGTCAATTTGAATCGGCCCGCTGCTGAAGGCGATGTTGTTGGAATAGTCCTGCGTATTGCTGGCCGTGTATTGCAGCGTTCCGCCGGCAAAGGTGATAGTGCCGTTGCCCGGCAAGGCGTTCGCATTGGCCAGGCTCAGGGTGCCGCCGCCGATCGTCGTCGAGCCCGCGTAGCCGTTCGATGCCGCCAAGGTCAGAGTGCCCGCGCCGATCTTCTGCAGGCCCCCGGGTCCGGAAAGCGCGCCGACCAGGGTCACGGCATAGCCGCTGGTGTTAACGACGCCGTTGCTGAGCCCAGTGGAAAGCGCGATGGGCACGCTGGTCAAAAAGCCGGCGCCAGCCTGCATCGTTCCGCCGCCGAAATTGAATGTGGCGCTGCCGCTTCGTTGGGTCAAGCCGGAAAGGACAAGCAAACCGGCGTTGAGATTGTAGGTCCCCGTGGAACCGTTGGTATAAGCTAGGAGCAGACTGCCGGCCGAATTGGTTCCGCCTGTCTGCGTGAAGCTGCCGTTTCCGGAGACGCCGATGACCTCACTCGGGGCGTAAAGTTGGCCGGTGCCACTCAGGGAATACAAACCGCGAGCGCCGGCGTTGTATCCGACCTGCAACTCTCGAGACAGCGCATTGGTTCCTCCCGACTGTAGGATTTCCCCGAATCCCGAGTAACCCGGGACTTCAAAAGCTGCGGAAAGACTTCCGCCACTCAAGTCATACGTTCCGCTACCGTTAAATCCCCCTCCGAGCGCTATTTCGCCCGTTAATTGGTCCGTCGCCGTGTTGATTCCGCCTGACTGTGTGAAGTTGCCGGTTCCGATGTTGCCGATGATCTCAAGCGGCGCAAACAGTTGGCCGCCGCCCGTCAGCGCATACGTTCCGCTGTCGTCGAATAAATATCCGAGCACGAGGGCAGCGTTTGCGGTGATCGAATTGGTTCCGCCCGATTGAGTGAAGTTGCCGGTTCCGAATCCGCCGATTATTTCGCTATTATTAGACCCAGATACCGAAAGGCCGCCGGCGGTCATCTGCACGGCGCCGCCTCCGAGTCCGCCCAGCGAAAGCGTGCCGCACGTTGCACCAGGCTGCGAGATGGAGGCAGTCCCGCCATTCACGATGTAGGCCGCATCGCCGGCCCCCGGCACGCCGCCGTTCCAGTTCCCGGCGGCCGACCAGGCTCCGGAGGATACTTGCCAGGATTCAGTCGCGGCGAAAGCACCAGTAACACCAAGAACCGCGGCGGTCGCAAGAAAAGCTGTGGCGATAGAATGTACTGGAATTCTCACTTTTAGCCCCTTTGGTCGCGCCGCGGCGGGGCGGCAATTCCTCGTCGAAAGGGCTGGACTAATTCTTCCTTAAAGCATCCAACCTTTCGACTACTCGGTCTGCTGGTATCGCAGTGACGAAGATAAGTCCCGCTGGGAATAATGCGGCGCGGGCTGCCGCAGTGCCTCGAATGTCTGTCTGCGTCAAGGGCTGCAAAAGAGATTGCCGTCCGGCCCGCCACAAATGAACCTGTAGAAGCACAGGAGGATTTCAACGAGTTGATACCATGTTAGGGATCTATAACAGCAAATGCAAGCATTATTCCAATATAAATCCCTGCACGACAGATTTTAGATGCATACTCGCACTCTCAGCAGCCCGGAGTTACCTCGAATTCCTTCGGGGCTGGAAATGTCGCCCGATCTGGTAGCCTGTCATACCAGCGTGACTTCAAACGGCTCGGTTGTCAGACTAGCCAACAGATTCGTAGTGTAAGACCGCTGATTGTGCTCACAACCGCGTCCTAAAAACGCTTGAGTTGATGGTTCCTCTCTGCCGCCTTTTCCAACTGGGGGTGTCTCTTCCTTCCCAGATTGCTGAACGGCAACGATTGATGGCGGATTAGAACACGTTCCACGAAGCGGGTCCTTTGATGGGAGTCCCGTAATACGTATGAGTTCTTGAGGCCGTCCGACGACGAAACGCGAAGATCCGACTGCTGCGGTAGATCCAAGCTGGGTGGACAGTTCACCGTTTCGTCATCTGTTGCCGACAGTAATCCAAGTTGTTCTTCAGGAGCGAATTATCCGGGAATGCCGAAAGCGCCTTTTCGTAGACCTTGATTGCGCCGCCCCAGTCTTTGGCGTTCATCAACGAATCGGCCCAGGCGTTCCAAGTTGCGATCGAATTGTTCGTTAGATGGTCATTTTTCGGAAGCCGCTGCAAACCTTGCGCGTATACGTCAACTGCACCTTGCCAATCTCCCTTACGTCGCAAGCCATTTGCCCATGAATCATATACCGTGCAGGCCAGATTCTTGGAATCCGATTGCTCTTTGAGCAGGTCCTTGTTGTCGTCGATGGCGGCTAGGGCGTCCTTGAATCTTCCCGCGTCGCGAAGGTCGACGACAACGCGCTGAACGTGGGCTTTCGCTATTTCGTCTACTTTTGTCAGCTTTGGAAATCGCCGCCGAAGGCCCAGAAGCACTTTCCTGGCCTGCTCCTGCCCGGCGGACGCGGACGTGTCTTGAACCCACTCCTGGATGAGGTACACAAGGTTGTTCGTCAAGTGTTCATTGGCCGGCATGCGTTGCAAGCCCTTTTCGTAGACGCCGGCTGCCGCCGGCCAGTCTTTCTTCGCACTGAGATCCCCGGCCCAGGTGTCGAAAATGCTCAGATACAAGTTTTTGGCCGTGTCCTTGTCTTCGAGCAAGTCTTGGTTTTCATCGATGGCCGCGAGGGCCGCGTCGTATTTATGCGCATTGCGCAGATCGTTGGCCTTTCGGATCGCGAAGTTAGCGGCAACGCCTTTCAAGCCCGCCAGGTCGGGGAATCGCTTGATCTGCTCGACCAAGACAGCCTTGGCTTTCGCGTCCCCCGCTTTGGCCCATTCTTGCACAGCGTAAACGATATCTTGCGTCAAGCGTTCGTCCTTGGGATCGTGCGCCCGTCCGCGGGCGAGCACTTCGACCGCGCACTTGAATTCCTTCTTTTCGAGTTCGGATTGGGCCCAACGCAGTGGCAATTCGGCCATCCAGCGACGCAATTCAGCGCGCGGAATAGGGTCCAGCTTGACCAGCCCCGGTTCAACGGCGGTCGCAGCCTGCTGCCAGTTTCCGGTCTTGATCAACTCCTCTCCGCGGCGGATGAAGATCCAGGCTTGCAGCGCCGGAAAATTCCCGTCGGAGAGCGCCGCGGCCGCTCGACGCAGGATGGCGACTGCCTCATCATCCTTGCCCGCGGCCGAGGTCGCTTCGGCCCACTGCTGCCAAGCCACCTTGCAATTGTTCAAGAGCAGCGAGTCCTTAGGCGCCAGTTCCAATCCGGTGCTGAGTACCTTGACGGCTTCCTCGAACTTCCTCGCTTCGCAAAGTTCATTTCCCCAATTGGCAAGCGATGCCAGGGCATTCTTGACGGCCGAATTGAACTCCCGGTCTAAGCTCATGGCCCGGAAGTAGGCCAGCAGGGCCTCGTAGTGGCGTTTTTGCTCCGTCAGGGCAACGCCATGATTGTAGTAGATGATGGCTACCAGGCCCGCTTCACTGACCTCTCGGCGCTGATCGCGATTGCTGTCGGGGATATAGCGGAAGCCGGTTTTCGCATGGAACTGCTCCTGGGAAGCTTCATCTCGTGCAGGATCGAAGCCGGAAGACGTTGTGGTTTCGATATCGGCATGACGGGTGCCGTCGTACAAAATCGCGAAGGCGTGTTCCGGGACCTCGATCGCCCTGACGTCCAGTCCCAGACGTTGCCCCAATACCGCGTACAAGGTCGCCGACGAAACGCAATTAAAAGTTCTCTGATCCAGGACGGCGGAAAGATCCGTCTGGCGGGCAACGTAGCCTTTGGCCAGGGGACCGTTCGGATCGTGCAGGAAGGACAGCAGTTTCTCTCCCTTTTCCAGCGGGCTGGTTGCACTGCTAGTTCCCTTGCGGGCATCGCGTTCCAGTACCTCAAGCTGCGTCATGTATTGCTTGCGTTGGTCGGCGTCGCGTACGCCAGATGCAAGCAACGCGGCGGCGTCGAACGACCACTTTGGTAAAGTGACCGTCCCTTACGTCGCCAAACAGCGCCAACTCGTCAGAAGATATGGAGAGATTCAAAGCGGTGGAACTCTTCAGTCGGGCCAGGACATCCAGGGCCTTCGCCGGCGTCTCCTTGAAGGCATAACGGCTGACGGGCGGGCCCGTATGACCGATGACCGCCACATCCGCAATCGCGATGAACTTGGCCTTGGCCGCGGGCGTAAAACGCAACATGACCCAGCGAGCGCCAATCGGCGCGAAGGAAAACTCTTGCGCTTGGCCGTTTGACTTGAGTGGATCGGCCCGCACGGAATAAAAGCCCGTGACCGGGGAGGAAGTTGAGACGAGTATCTCGACACGTTGCGTGGCCGCGTCCGGCGGTGCTTGCGCCGGCAAGGTGACGATTAGGCGTTCCGCCGTAACCAGATCGGCGCCGAAACCGTATACCAGGTCCACCGGCCCGCCCGTTACTTCAATTTTGGCGACCGTCGCGGGATTGCCGTCCGTCAGCGCCTTGATGTTCGCATCATCACGCACCAGAGTTGCGATCCGTTCCAACTTGGTCCCCGGCAGGCGCAGAATATTCGATCGGTTTGTTGTCCTCAGCATTCGCTGTACCGAAGAACAGAACGACGAGGCTGATGACATGACCGAGGCATTTTATTAACCGGAACATCGTAAACTCCTGTCCAAGAAGCCAAGTGTAGACCGTGGTCGAAAGAATATCTCGGCGGACATCGAATCGTATGCCTTGGCTAGATGGTTTTCAAGGTTTACGATCAAATTCGATGGTCATATTTCCCGTCAGCTCCAGTTCCTGTGTCTTGCCGGGCTCCAGCGAATGGGCTTGGCCGTTGATCGTGAATCCGAGCGTGGTTTGTGTTTCGGCACGATTCACGATGCGGACGACCTTCGCGGCGGGAAGCAGAATTGGGGCAAAGTCGGGCATTACGCAGCAGCAGGGGGGATCGTCGAAGAGACGGCATTCGCCGTAAAGGATGGAAGGCCGCGCATCGCACGACGGCTGGCGGCAGATAGCGTCGGGCCGACACCCAAAGCAGCAACCGTTCTCCCAATACTCTCTCCGACTACAGTCCAAATCGCCGCAGTGCCAACCGTCCTTGCCGGGAAAGCACTCGGTCTTCAAGCCCTTGTTGCAATCGAACCCGCCGCAAATCTTGTTAAGGTCCGGGGCCGGCGTTTTTTCCGGGCTGAGCTTGCACGCCGGGTTCTTTTCGCCAACCGCACTGGCCTTGTTTGCGGTCACAGGGCTTCTCGAATGGTTCAAGGGGCCTGCCTTTGCCTTTCCGTCGGCGAGATTGTGGTTGACGATGTTCGTGCCCGCAGGCTTCGCCATTGAAGCGTTGGACTTGATCTGCTGGGAATTCGGAACTGTGGCGACGTTTGGGTTGCCCCGCGAACCCTCGGAGTAAGCATTGCGCGCGACGCCGGCGGCGGCCTGGGCCTCAACGGCCAGGAGCAAACCCGACAACGAGAGAGCCATGGTGAAAACTGTCAAATTGGTCTTCATGTCCGAACCCTTTCTGAGAAATGATTGCTATCGGTTTCTGTATTCCTTAGCTGGCACTTGCGGTGCATCGCTTGCCTCCTTATACGGAGCGAATCGCTCGTGTTACGACGCCACGAAGAGAAAACTCAGAGACGCACGCGAAACATTCGATGAGACCCTCCGAAAACGGGTGCGTGATACTCCCGTCAAACAGGCGAGTCTGGCGTTTTGGCGACGATCCGTCCAGCAATCACGTAGAAACGGCCGATCCGTACCGAGAGCGGCCTACCCGCCCCGCCGCACAACTGCGGCGGACCCGCCCGACTGGTCGGCGGACGTGCTATTGGCCATCGGCACCAGGAAACACTGGGCTCTTTGGCATCCATATCGGCGGCGAGATGACGAACAAACATCAACCCGGTGACGATCAAGCACGCCGACCGATGTCCCGGCAGGGATCCCCGCCCCCGTGGAACCCAGACCCTAGACTTCTTCTTTCGAGGTTCCGAGATAACGGAATTGAAAGGCCCAAGTCCGCAGTGCTAGCTCCCTGCCAGCAAACTTCGACGACCCAGCGCGGAAGTACTTCCTGTACACCGGCACCGCTCGTCGCCACCAAGATGCGATCGGTGGACAACGTCAGGTTCCACGCCCCCTGCCACGTCGAGGCGCCACCGTCCGTCTGACGCCTTTCGGGAACGAACCGTCCGCCGACGCTTCCTGAATCCCGTCATCGCCATAAACAACGCCGACCGCAGGCTCCCGGGGAGTCCCTGCCCACGACACCGAGCGGCAGGATTTTCTGATGGAGATGTTGAGATTGCGGCGAGGGAAGACGACGACGGCGGTGTCCCTGGTCAGCCAACTATTTGGCTGAGCACCGCGCTCTGGGCGTCGGTCCCGATGCCGCTCCGACTTGACCGCTTCTGTCCGCAGGCGAGCGCGGTAGACGGTTGGTTCACGAGGCTGCCGGCTCGGATCGTCGCCGTGCGCGCGACATATGGCCTGCCCGAAGGCGACCTTCCATGACCTGCCAGCATTCCATTTTCGCCTCCACCCAGCCTTCGGCTTCCTCTTCGGTGGGAAACTGCGGCGGCGATTCGCCCGTCATCACGACTACGCCAAATACGTCCATCAAGTAGTACATTGTATCTCCCTCCACTTCCTTGTCAGAACGCGGATGCCAGAGAATCCGGGGGAAGTATTGGGCCGGCGATTCGGGCGTTTGCGACAAATGATCGATCACTATTTCCCCACGGGCAAGAGGAGTCCCATCATCTCCGGCGAGCGGGTTAGCGGCGGTCGATGGCAGATTGTCGACTATTTGGGCGGCAATCGCTCGCTAAGAAGGCAGCGGCGTGGAAATCAAGCTGACAGACACGTGCGCATTCCAATAAATCCATTGGCCGCGTGGGTCCCTTGCTCCATACAGGCGGTCTTAGAGCGCCATCGATGCGCCCGCACTGTGGATGCCGATGGCGGAAAGACTGCGCGAAACCGAAGTCAACTTTCGCTTTTACGCACTCGTATTGCGAGTGTGCGCATGAAGTGGGGGTCTATCAGGGGGTAATCTTTCTAACTACTTGCGAATTCGCGCGACAAATGGTTGTAGTTTTGCGACTTTTCCATCAAAATCAGCGATTGAGGTTTCTGCGGATGGCCGGGGGGCCATTTCGGCAGTGTCGCCATGAGGGCGGCACATCTCGTCGCGGTACTCGCCATGAGGGCGGTACAACTCATCACAGTACTCGATAGATGCAAGTGAGGGGAACGGAGTGCGCGCGACAAAATGATACTTTTGAGCCGCCTACGTTTGAGGTTCATACGAATGTTCATCTGCCGCAGCGATTGGTTCCGATTTGAGCTTTGTCCAGTCTCGGCTTTTAATCTCCCAATCTCCCAATTCGCCTCGCGCCTTGATAGACGCCACACATTCTGGTCATCCGTTCACTAAAGGTTCGGCCATGAATAACCAACCGACAGTTTTTTTGATTGAGCCCGACCATGCCGTCCAGGATAAGGTCTGTTCGATCGCCCGCGGCTTAGAGCTCCGCTGCGTGCCCTACACCAACGGCCAGGACTTCCTCACTGGCTTCGATCCGCATCGGCCAGGTTGCCTGGTGCTGGAAATGCGCATTCCGGGGGTGAATGGACTTGTGATCCAGGAGACACTGGTTCGCACGTCGGCAACCCTGCCGATGATTTTCCTGGCCAGTTCGCCGAGCATTTCTATCGCCGTCCACGTCATGCGCCGGGGCATTTCATTTCCTGGAAAAGCCGCTTCACGAACACCAACTTTGGATGGCCATCGACGAGGCGATCCAAGTCGATCATAAGCGGCGGCAGGCGAAGTCGCAGCGGGACGAGATCGAGGCGTGCCTGGGACTCCTCACCGAATCCGAGCTTGCCGTCCTGGAGTTGGCGGCCAGCGAGAAGAACAAGTGCGGATGGCCGAGGAAATGGAAATATCGGTGCGGACGTTGGAGCACTATCGTACGAAGATGATGCGGAAACTGAAGCTCAACTCGGGCGCCGCCCTGTTGTGTTTTGCCATGAAGGCGCAGCTCTACGGTCTGTTTCACCGGGCGCCCACGCTACCACGGGGCAACGGTGGCAACGGTTCCGTCCGGCACGCCGAGGGCTCCCCCTCAATGACCCGCCCGCACAACGGTCAGAGGCTGACAGCGGGATCGTGGCAGGGAGGTTTACCATGAGTTTGACCCGCAGAGGAAGCGTCAATGCCGTGTGTCAGCGGCCGCAGCGGGCCTCTTGGATCGCGGCGGTTGTCCTGGGCGCCCTGGTGGTGGCGACGTACGCCTCGGCCCTTCGCGGGCTCCTGGGCGCTGGATATCGGACCCCGACTATGTCCACGGTTTCCTCGTGCCGGTGTTTTCCGGCTTCCTGCTTTGGTATCGCCGGGCGATGCTCCGGAATGTCGAATGGAAGGGCAGCCTTTGGGGACTGCCGCTGCTGGTGATCGCGGCAGCCATGCGTATGGCCTCCTCGTACTACTATTACGATCTGTTGGACCCGGCGTCGCTGGTGCCTTGCCTTGCCGGAGTGACGCTGTTCGTCGGCGGCTGGAAGGTCCTGCACTGGGCTTGGCCGAGCATCGTGTTTCTGGTCTTCATGGTTCCCTTGCCGGGCTTCGTCGCTGGCTTGATGGGTCATCCCCTGCAGCGGTTTGCGACGATTGCCAGCACGTTCGTGATCCAGACGCTCGGAATTCCCGTGGTCGCCGAAGGGAACGTCCTCTGCTTATCCGACGGGCAGATCGGGGTCGCGGAGGCCTGCAACGGCCTGCGGAACATGATGCTGTTTCTAGCGGTTTGCGTCGGAGTGGCGTTTTTGATGCGGCGGAGCATGGCGGAGAAGATCATCGTCGTTGTCAGCGCGGCGGGGATCGCCCTGGTCGCAAACCTGGTCCGGATCACGGCGACGGCCATCCTCCATCAGTCGGCAAGCCACGCTGCCGCAAACACCTTGTACCACGATTTGGCCGGCTGGTTCATGATGCCGCTGGCTGTAGTCCTGCTGTGGCTGGAACTGGCCTATTTGCGCCGTGTTTTCGTCGTCCAGGCTGCCGGTGAGATTTGAAACAGATTCCTTCACAAGCCCGTAAACGATCGAGATTCTCCCAGGCTTTGCCCGGGAAGTTAGCTGATGGCCGACTACAGGCCGAGAGGCAAGAACCTTAGCAAATGACGAGGCAAGCAAAAGAACCTGCTGAGAGTGTCCCGGCCCTGGGGACGGCGCTGGTCCCAACCTTCGCGGACGGGCCAGCGGGCGCGATGGGGCACTCTCCCTGCCGTTGCCTGGTGGCGATCGGGACGAGCCGGACCGCCATGTTCGGGGTGGCCTCAGCCTCTATCTACACGCCTTCCGCCGGCGCTGGCCGCTGGCGGTCAGCCTGGGGCTTGCCCTGCGCGTTTGCGGCGATGGTCCCCGCCTGGCTCTTGACGACCGACAAGTATACCGCGGTGTCGCTGCTGCAGATCAGCGCCTCGCAGCAAACCATCGTCTTTCCGACGGAAGACCGGTCGGCGAGCTCGTTCGAAGTTTATAAGGGCACGCAACAACAGCTACTCACCAGCGACGTCGTGCTGATTTCCGCACTCCGAAAACCTGAAGTCGCCCGCCTTGCGGTCATTCAGAAGGAGGACGATCCGGTCCGCTGGCTAGCCAGGAACCTCCGCGTCGAGTATCCCGGCAACGCCGAAATCATGCGCGTCAGCCTGACAGGCAATAATCCGGACGAGGTGGCCGGACTGGTTTGCGCTGTTGTCGAGGCCTACATGAACGGCGCAGGCGACGCCGAGCTGCGAGAAAAGCGTGTGCATCTAAAGGAGCTGGAGAAACTCTATACCGAAAAATCGGACCTGCTGCGGACCCACCGAACGCAGATCAAGCAGCTTACCGAAGACTTGGGAACGGGAGACCCGGGCGCGTGAAGCTTCAAACGGCAGATCGCTCACGAGGAATACGCGGAAGCCAGGAACGAGCTGATTCGTCTGCGGACGGAACTGCAGCGGGCAAAGGACGATCTGCAAATCAAGCAAGTTTGGATAAAGCGGCTCCAAGATGCGGCGTCCGCGCCGCAGCCGCCCCCGGAACCGGAACCGAAGCCGCCCGTTGAGCGGGACCCGGAGATCGCGAAACTTCTCGAGCAGATTCAGTCTATCGACGACTACGTCTCCGATGTCCGTAAGCGGGTCACGGACCCGGCCATGTTGCAAAGCCTGACGGACAAATACTTGCGGGCCAAGCCGCGCCTAGAGAAGAAGGTTGCCGAGCGGCGAAAGGAATTGGCGGAAGAAGCGAAGCGAATCCACAGGCCCGAAGTGAAAGACCTGGCCCCGGAGATCGCGGAATTGAAGGCCCGCATCGCCCTCCTCGACGCCCAGGAAAAGGCTGCGGGCGAGGCCCTCAAGAGCAAACAGCAGGAGATCCTCAAATTCGACGTTTCCTCGATCGACGTTATGACGATGCAGAGTGAATTGGCGGAACTGGAGAGGATCGTCGGGCCAATCGCCGAGAAGCGAGACAAACTCAGCGTGGAGCTCGGCTCGATGCCGCGGATTAGCGTCTTTCAGCCCGCCGAGGCACCCAAGAGTCCAGACGCCAAATCCCGCATTTCGAACGTGGGATCAGCCGGCGGCGGCAGCTTCTTCGTAGTCGTATTCCTGGTGCTCTGGTGGGACGTCCGCAAACAGCGGATCAATTCGCTGGCCGACCTGTCCACGGGGATGGGCTCGATGTCGTCGGTGCCGTGCCGCTATTGCCAGCGCGAGGTGCTTCAGAAACGCCGCTTGAACAAACGCCATCGTCGCTGGCAGGCGTCCTTGAACCATGCCGTGGACGGCATTGTGGCGCGGTTGTTCCTGCGAAAAAAGAGCGACGGCGTCCGCGTGGCGTTGGTAACCATGCCGCTCCGGCCGAAGGCAAGACGATGCTGGCAGTCAATCTGGCCAAGCGGCTGGCCCGCACCGGAGAGCGGACGCTGCTGGTCGATTTGGACCTGCGGCGTCCCTCGCTGCACCGCATCTTCGGGATGCCGCGCGGACCGGGCGTCGGCGAATGCTTGGCCGGGGACCTCGATCCGATCCAGGTCGCCTGCCCGACGGAGATTGAAAACCTTTCCATCATCACAGCGGGATGTCCCGTGACCGATCCGCTAGGGCCGCTATCCAATGGCGTCACGAAGTCGTTCTTCGAGAAGGCCCGTGCGGAATACAAGTTCGTGATCGTCGATGCCAGCCCCATCCTGCCAGTGATCGACGGTCTGCTGGTGAGCCAGCACGCGGACACGGTCATCGTCTCCGTCCGTCGCGACACGAGCGAGGCCCCGCAAGTCCTGCGGGCCTGCGAGAAGCTTTCCGCCTTCGCCCCGGGCAAATTTGTCGTCGTGCTTAACGGCAGCCACGAAGAGTCCTACGGCCCTTATCAGGAGCACGTGATTCAGGCCCGCGTCGAAGCTGTCGAGCCCGCGGAAACAGCCCCTGCCGAGGAAATGGCCAAGACGTGACCTCAGGAATGGACCGAACATGATTTCAACCGCTATCGTTAGTTTTGTGTGTGCGGCGATGCTGGGGGCAATCTTTACGGCCCTCGCGGTCAAGCTTTCGCCCCGCATCGGCCTGGTCGATCATCCTGACCAACACCGCAAGTTGCATACGCAGGCGATTCCGCTGGGCGGCGGCGCGGCAGTCTTCCTGGCGATGGTTGTCGTGCTCGGCTGCCTGATCAGCATGGGCACTCCCTGGCGAATGCACATCAATGAATATTGGGTGAACCTGGTCGGCTCCGCGCTGGCCTGCGGATGGATCGTCGTGCTGGGGCTCTTGGACGATCGTTTCGGCCTGCGGGGCCGGCAGAAGCTCGCCGGCCAGGTGCTCGCGGCGGCCATTCTCATGGCCTGCGGCGTGCTCATCCGCGGCGTGGGCATCTTCGGCATGGAGATCGACCTGGGGTTGTTGACCGTCCCCGTCACGCTCATCTGGCTCACCGGAGCCATCAATTCGGTGAACCTCTTGGACGGCATGGACGGCATGGCCACGGTGATAGGCATCATCCTCAGCCTGGCGATCTGCGCCCTAGCCATGCTGACCCAACACATGGCGGTAGCCGTCACCGCGCTGGTCTTTGCGGGGGCCTTACTTGGCTTTCTGCCCTTCAACCTCTCTCCGGCGAAGATCTATCTGGGAGACGCGGGCAGCATGCTCATCGGCATGATCGTAGGCTGCCTGTCGATCCGCGCGTCGGTCAAGGGGGCGGGCACGGTTCTGCTGGCCGCGCCGCTGGCCGTAATGACGATCCCGATCCTCGACTCGTTCGCCGCCATCGTGCGGCGGAAAATGGCGGGGCAAAGCATCTACATGCCGGACCGCGGGCACTTGCACCATCGCCTGTTGGCCCACTTCGGCAATAAGTACAAAGTGCTGGTTTGCGTGGCGATCTGCGCTTCGGTGACCTGCGGCTTCGCGCTGGCGAGCGCGGCGCTGAAGAACGACGCGGTGGCACTGGTCGCCGCTGGCGCGGTGGTGGCCACGCTCGCCGTCACCGGCTGGTTCGGCCGCGGCGAGTGGGTATTGCTGTCATCGCGGTTGTGGCGGATCGTAGGGTCGCTTTTTCGCCGGCCCAATAAGCAGCGTCCGACGGCCCAGCAGAGCAGCGCTCGCTTCCACGGGACGCGGCAATGGGAGACTCTCTGGGAGACGTTGACCGAATCGGCGGAAAAGCTGTCGCTGGCGTCGATCCATCTTCACGTCAACGCACCGGCGATCGAGGAGGCCTACAGCGCGACGTGGGAGAGTCCCCGTCGCCGTGACGACGGCAGCTACTGGGAAGTCAAGCTGCCGCTCTTGGTCGCAGGCCACGTCGTCGGCTGCCTGGCGCTGGCCGGCGAGAACAACGGTCATTCGAATACCGATACGATCGAGCTGGTGCAAGACATTCTGGACCCTTCGAGCTCCGCCTTCGCGCCTTTGCCGAAGAGCAAATCGTGGCCAAGGTAGGCGAGCGCCGGCCACTGGCGGACGCGCCCCGCCGGCAGCGCACTAAACTTTCCCCAGCGACGGGGGAAATAGCGTAGCGTGCCAGTTCTGGCCTCCGACCTTTAACCTCTGTCTTCCGACCTCTGACTTTTGATCAATGGCTACACGACTTTTTGTAACTGCCGCAATCCTGTTAGGCTCGTACGCGAGCGCCCTATGGGTCCGGGACCGCGGTATGCCGACAGAATCCGCTCCACTAGAAATGACGCCCCAGGACTTGCCCTTGGCTTTGGGAGAATGGACGGGCCAAGACGTCACTACGGACCCGGAAGTGTTCAAGGCCACCGGCGCCAAAATGGTGCTGGATCGCCAATATCGCAGCCGAAACGGCCAAGTTGTCACGCTTCACATTGCTGTTTTTGAGAAGTTTCATGAGTTATCGGGCTTGCCCCACGCTCCAGAAACATGTTACGTCGGGGCCGGCTGGCACATTGGAGGAACCACGCCGGTTTCGCTAGATCAAAGAGGTGCCACTGGAAATGTGGGCATGTTGGAGCAGATGACTCGGCAAGGCGAAACCCTAGACGTCCTGTATTGGTATCAGATCGACGGCTCGGTCTACCATATGGGATTTCAGCAGAGAAGTCTTCTTCTTGCGTGCCGTGGGCGTCCAGTCCTGCCGCCGGTCGTTAAGGTCATGCTACAAACCAGCGCCGCAATGCCTGACTCGGCCGAGAAGACCCTCACGTCTTTTGCCGCCGAGGTTTTCAAGTGGACGCGAGAATTCCATTAGATCCACTCCATGAAGGTCCTGCTTCTCAATCAATGTTTTTATCCCGATGTTGTTTCCTCGGGCCAACATCTGACCGATCTGGCCGTAGAGCTTGCCGCTCGTGGACACGACATCACCGTCGTCGCCAGCCGCCGCGGCTACGACGATCCCAAAGGTGCGCTTTGCCAGGCGTGAAACATGGAAGGGCGTTTCCATCATTCGCATCGCCAGCCTCGGTCTGGGGAAGCGCTCCAAGTGGCGCCGTGCGCTCGATTTCGCCAGCTTCTGGCTTAGCTGCCTGCTACGCCTCCTCATACTGCCGCGGTGCGACGTGGTCGTCGCAATGACCTCGCCCCCGTTGATTTCCGTTCTGGGAGCATTCTTCGCCCGACGAAAGGGGGCAAGGTTCGTATCCTGGGTTATGGACCTCAACCCCGACGAGGCGATTGCCGCCGGCTGGTTGCGGCAGCGGTCGCTCTTGGCGAGAACGCTCGAACGCATGCTCCGCTACAGCTTTCGCCGCGCCAATCGCATCGTCGTGCTCGACCGCTTCATGAAGGACCGCATCATGGCCAAGGGGGTCCGCGGCGACAAGATTGATATCCTCCCCCCATGGTCGCACGATGAGGCCATCGGCCACGAGGAGCGGGGCCGCCTTCGTTTCCGGGCGAAGCACGGCCTGAGCGAAAAATTCGTCGTCATGTATTCGGGCAACCATAGCCCTTGCCATCCCCTGGACACGTTGCTCGATGCGGCCGCCCGGCTGGCCGAATATCCCCAATTCGCCTTCTGTTTTGTGGGCGGCGGCAAGGAATTCGCCAAGGTCCAGAACTTCGCCCAGCAGCGGCAGTTGAAGAACATCCTTTGCCTGCCCTACCAGCCGCTTGCTGAGCTTCTCCGCTTCCCTTTCGGCCGCCGACCTGCACGTGGTCGTGCTGGGCGACCCGTTCGTCGGCATCGTCCATCCCTGCAAAATTTACAATGTTTTGCGGATCGGCGCGCCCTTTCTGGCCATTGGACCCAACGACTCTCACCTCACCGATATCCTCGCCCAAAGTGACGTTGCCGAGCAAGGCACGGCCGTCAGTCACGGCGAGGTGGAGCAAGTTGTCAACTGCCTCGAAGTGGCGGCTGCCCATAGCGAATGGCAAACCGCCCGACGCCGCCCGGCTAGTGCTGCGCAATATTCCAAAGCGGTCTTGTTGCCGCGGCTGATCGACCTGCTTTCCGGCCAACCGGCTGACGACGCGAGGACAGCCGAATTGGCCGCGACGGCCTCCAGTCCGGACTTGTCCGCGAACAACCGCACCCTTCGGGAATTGTCGCGGCCTTAAATTCGGCCCCATCCGCACCGCCGCTCCCCTCCAGCGGCGGAGGACTCCGGTAAGCTATAATTGAAGTTCGCCCCTTTTTCTGAAGATGTCTACTCGGAGAATTATGTTGGGTGTTTTGCAACCCACGGGAACGGAGTGCGCGCCGAGTTCACGATTGGGAAGTCAGAAGTGACGAACGAACAATCAACATTTCTGGAACTCGATCCGGCCGCCCCAGAGGTCGGTGATCAGAGGATAGTGGTCAGCAATCAGTCCGACGACATCGACTACCCTCGCCCTCTGGAAGAGGAGCCGGGGGTAAAGGCCAACAGTCTCCCCTCGCCTTCTGGGAGAGGGGCCGGGGGTGAGGGCAATCTCCCGGCACCCTCCTCTCCGCTCCCCGCGCTAGACACCCCTCTACCTCCGGGAGAAGGGCCGGGGGCAACGGCCAACAGTCTCCCCTCGCCCGCCGCGGGAGAGGGGTCGGGGGTGAGGGCGGCTCCCTCCTTTGAAATCGTCCTCGAGCACGGCAGGGCCGAACGCCAATACTGGCGCGACCTCTGGCGCTACCGCGAGTTGTTCTATATCCTCGCCTGGCGCGATATCTCCGTCCGCTACAAACAAACCGTCATCGGCGTCGCTTGGGCCTTGCTCCAGCCGCTCATGACCATGCTCATCATGACTATCGTCTTCGGCACGGTGGCCAAACTGCCCTCTGAAGGCGCCGCCCCCTACGCCCTGATGGTCTTCGCCGCCATGCTGCCCTGGCAGTTCTTTTCCACGCCCTTTCCTCGGCCAGCCAGAGCCTGGTGAGCAACGCCAACCTGATCTCCAAGGTCTACTTCCCGCGGATGATCGTCCCCGCCAGCGCCGTCATCACCAGCTTCGTCGATTTCCTCGTCTCCTTCCTGATCCTGGTGGGCATGATGGCCTGGTACCGCTTCTGGCCCGACTGGCGGATCCTCACCCTGCCGCTGTTCGTGGCCCTGGCCTTCCTGGCGGCCATCGGGCCGGGGCTCTGGATCACCGCCTTGAACGTCAAATACCGCGACTTCCGCTACGTGATTCCCTTCCTCGTGCAGTTCGGGCTCTACGCCTCGCCGGTGGCCTACAGCAGCACGGTTATCCGCGAGCGGTTCGGCGATACGTTCTTCCTTGTCTACTCCTTGAACCCCATGGTGGGCGTGATCGACGGCTTTCGCTGGGCGATCCTCGGCGGCCAAGCGCGAATCTACTGGCCCGGCTTCGCCCTCTCGCTGCTCTTCGTCGGCCTGTTCCTCGCCCTCGGCGTCTGGCACTTCCGCAAGACGGAGAAGACTTTCGCGGATATAATATAGAGGAGCAAGGAGTCCGCAGCAAAAATGGCCACGGTAACAGACATTGGAACACTGATTGAGCAAAGCCCGGGCATTTGTGACGGCCGCCTGCGGATCGCGGGCACAGGCGTTTCCGTCCGTCGCATTGTCGGTTTCTACAAGCTGGGCTGCACCCCCGAAGAGACAGTTCGCCGCATTGGCCATGTCACGTTGGCCCAGGTTTTCGCCGCGCTGACGTGCTACCATGCCAACCATGAAACGATGGAGGCCGAGTTTGCCGCTGAGGACGCCCTCTACGATCGCCTTGAACGCGAGCACCGCGATGCGCGGGCCCAGCTTCGAGGGTGATGATTCGCCTCTATTTCGACGAAGACATCATGGACAACGACCTCGTTGACGCCCTACGGGCTCGTGGCATCGATGTGAAGATCGTTTCCGAAGCGGGTATGGCGGGACGCGAGGACCACGAACAGTTGACCTACGCCACGGAAGACAGGCGCGTCATTTACAGCGCAAACATCGGACACTTTTGCGAGCTTCACACGGAAGTTTTGGCGGCGGCAAGAAGTCATGCCGGAATTGTCCTCTGCCAGCAGCAACGTTACACAATCGGCGAGCAGATGCACCGCCTGCTCCGCTTGATCGCGGCGGTGACCGCCGAAGAAATGCAAAACCGCTTGGAGTTCCTCGGCAACTGGCCCGATAATGCTAGCGTTTAATCTTCCTTTCCCCCATTTCCTTTCCGATTTCCTCCCCTCGCCTGCCTGTCGTACTCGGCAGGACGGGAGAGGGGTCGGGGGTGAGGGCAGGAGCGCAGAGCGGGGAGCAGGGCGAGCGCGATTGGACAAAGTAGACAAAAGTAGACACTTTCTTGAAGTTTTGGGCCACTTGTGGCTATGTGTCGTATGGCAAGAAGTGGGGATCAAGGAGTGGGCCAGAAGAACAGGAAACCACGAAAGGCACGAAACACACGAAAGATTTTTACAGAAAGACTTTTACAGAAAGATGTTGGACAGAAACATCCTGAATTGATTTCATTTTCCTGTCATCCATTTATCTGTCGAACTGCCCATGATATTCCTTCCCCCCATTTTCCTTTCTGATCGCCCTGATTTCTGAATTAGCGGTAATCAGCGTTAATTAGCGTTCTCAATTCAAACCACGAAAGGCACGAAACACACGAAAGGCTTTTTACAGAAAGATGTTGGACAGAAATATCCGGAGCGCAGCTTCATTTTTCTGCCCTCATTTTTCGGCCTGCCCATGATATTCCTTCCCCCCATTTTCCTTTCTGATCGCCCTGATTTCTGAATTAGCGGTAATCAGCGTTAATTAGCGTTCTCAATTCAAACCACGAAAGGCACGAAACACACGAAAGGCTTTTTACAGAAAGATGTTGGACAGAAATATCCGGAGCGCACTTCATTTTTCTGCCCTCATTTTTCGGCCTGCCCATGATATTTCTTTCGCCCATTTTCCTTTCTGATTGCATATCATTTTTCGGTCCCTGATTTTTCTGTCGAATCTCCTGGCTCCCCGAGTTTATTCGTGTCATTCGTGTATTTCGTGGTTCAAAAACCGCCTATCATTTTTCTGTCCCTGATTTTTCTGTCGAATTCCCCCCGCTCATAGCTCGTAACTCCCTGCTCCAAGCTCCCCGCTCCCTGCCTTATGCCCCCCATCATCAGCGTTGAAAACCTCGGCAAGTGCTACTCGATCCGCCATCAGGCGGGCGGTGGCGCGCCGTACCGCCGCCTGAGCGAAGAGCTCGTCGCCGCCCTCGCCCGGCCGTTCCGGAGAAAGAGCAGGGGGCGGGGACAGGGAGCAGGGAGCAGGGAGCGGGGAGCATGGAGCAAGGAGCACGGAGCACGGAGCCAGCCATCTCCCCTCTACCTCCGGGAGAGGGGCCGGGGGTGAGGGCCGCAGCACGGAGCATGGAGCAAGGAGCACGGAGCACGGAGCCAGCCATCTCCCCTCTACCTCCGGGAGAGGGGCCGGGGGTGAGGGCCTCCTCCGAGTCCTTCTGGGCACTCCGCAACGTCTCCTTCGAACGTCGAGCAGGGCGAGGTGGTGGGCATCATCGGCCGCAACGGGGCGGGCAAGAGCACGCTCTTGAAGATTTTGAGCCGCATCACCGAGCCCAGCGAGGGCCGCGTCCGCATCCGCGGCCGCGTCGCCAGCCTGCTGGAGGTGGGCACCGGCTTCCATCCCGAGCTCACCGGCCGCGAAAACGTCTACCTGAACGGCGCCATGCTGGGCATGTCCCGCGCGGAGATCGAGAAGAAGTTCGACGAGATCGTGGCCTTTGCCGAGGTGGAGAAGTTCCTCGACACGCCCGTCAAGCACTATTCCAGCGGCATGTACGTCCGCCTCGCCTTCGCCGTCGCCGCCCACCTGGAACCGGAAATCCTCATCGTCGATGAGGTGCTGGCTGTGGGCGATGCGGAGTTTCAGAAGAAGTGTCTGGGGAAGATGGGAGAGGTCGCGCGGGGTGGGCGTACCGTGCTCTTTGTATCACATCAGATTACATCTGTTAGTCGCCTTTGCCAGACCGCATTGTGGCTTGATTGCGGGCGAATATGCGAGTACGGACGAGCGGATACCGTTTGTAGCCACTATCTGGCTGGTCGATCGGCCGCGGAAGCCCAGCGCAATTGGCGCGAATACGAATGGGCACCGGGAAATGAATGGGTACGCCTTGAACGAGTGACGGTTGCAGTCAACGGCAAGATCGCAAACAACGTGGACATAAGCTCGCAGGTAGACATAACGGTTCGATATCGCGTCTTAAAAACGGGAAAGTTGCTTATCCCGAACATTCATCTCTTCGCGAGCGACGGAACGCTTATTTTCATCTCGCACGACTGGTACTCCGACTGGGCGCGGAAACTGAAACCGGTCGGGCGTTATCAAACGACTTTCACCATACCTGGGAACTTTTTCAACGTCGGCCGAATTGTTGTCAGGACCGCAATGGGTACCTATCGCCCCTTCAAAGCGCATTATGACGAATCCGACGTTGTAGCATTCACCGTGAGCGAGGCGTCCGAAGGTGCCGTTTCGCGAGGCGACTACTCAGGGCATCTGCCGGGCGTGGTACGGCCATTGCTCACGACGCGAACGGAAGCGATAAATTATCCGGTTGAAAACCCTGCTTCCCCTTAACGCTGCCTCGTATGAGATCTGGTCCTCAGCTTTCAGCCATGCTTAGACGCGCTATTCCTGCACCCGCAAGAGAAGTCTATCGGGCTTACCGCCTGTCCCGCGCGGCGAAGAGACTGCGCCGCGACTCGATGGAATCGACGATCTCGACGACCTGGTTCGAAGAATGGTTGGGATGGGACAACTTAAGTCAAACCAAAAGCCGAGCGAGATTGCGCAACTGCTCCGATTGGTGCGTGACACCCGTCCCATGCGGTTGTGCGAGATTGGCGCTTTTCATGGCGGAACTCTTGCCCTGCTGGCGTGCATAGCGCCGCCGGGCGCGCAACTCTTGTCGCTCGATCTAAGTTATCCATGGCACGCGAGGCGTGGAAATTCGCACCTTGCGGGGCCGCGACAGCGCATCACCTGTATGCGCGGTGACTCGCATTCGCCGCAGACGAAGGTCAGAGTCGCCGAGTGGCTTGCGGGCAACAAGCTCGACTTCCTCTTCATTGACGGCGATCATTCATTGCCGGGGGTCGCTCAGGACTTTGAAATGTACGGCCCTTTCGTACGTTCGGGCGGAATTATCGCTTTTCATGACATCGTGCCAGATTTTCGCACGCGATTCGGCGCACGGACGGATGCCGATGTCGGGCAAGTCCCTGAAATTCTGGGCTAAAGTGCGTCGTGAGCACCGTAACGCAATTGAGCTCGTTGACGATCCAAAGCAGGATGGGTACGGCATCGGTCTAATCAGACGGTGAAGAAGTGACGAACTAGCCCCCTGCGTTGATACCCGGCGCCGCCGCTAGCAATAAACGGTCAACAATGATTAGGACAGTAGACGTAGTGATACTTGCCGATACGAAGTCTGCGGAATTGCGGGCAACGACCGAGGCCTGCCTCAAGTCTTTGTTTGATTCCGAGCAGGAAACCGACCTTCACCTCAATGCGCTTGTTATCGAAACAAATCGCCAGGCCGCGCGTACACCGGTGAGTGTATCCGCACGATTGTTCCGCGCCGACGTTTTGGCTACAATGCATTTATGAACGTTGGCATCATGGCCTCGAAGGCGGATTTTGTTTGTTTGTGTAATAATGATCTAGTGTTCCATCGGTCATGGGCAACGCGCATTATTGCAGCGTTCGATGCGGACCGAGAACTGATGAGTGCATCTCCTTACTGCAACTTCTCGCTGCCGCGACTCGGCATTCCAAAATCTGGTGCGGCGGTCACTAGCCTGGGCCGCCGAGCCCTAACGGGTTGGTGCATTTTTGCGCGGAGAAGCCTGTTTGACAGAATTGGGCTGCTCGATGAGAAGTTTGAATTCTGGTATTGCGATGACGACTACTACAACACATTGGCGGCCAACGGCATCAAGCACGCCTTGGTCACCTCGGCAGAAGTCGATCACCTCGGAAGCAGAACATTGGACGCTCTTCCGAAGAAGCGCCGCAACATGTTAACCGGCGATCAATACGCGCATTTTGAGTACAAATGGATCCGACGAAGTAAAGTGAGATACGTGGCGAAACTCCTCCTTCACCGCCTTCGAGCAATTGCGCGCACCGGCGAGACCGAAGACGTTTCATCGGAAGGCCCGCGCCGGTGACGGCGCGTCGAACTTCTCGCTCAGCAAGCTAGGCAGCCTTTCTCAGAAAATGTAGGCCACTAACGGTTTGGCACTTAACGACAAGTCGCAATTGAGCATTTACTACGTTCTTTCCGAATCGTTCGACTATGGCCGGATGATCTGTGATGATGCCGGCCCAGGCTATGTGCAGAGACACGGCTGGCTTACGGTACCGCTAAGCGCGGCTAAGACTATTGCGGACAAGCCTCACGTTTTTGACAATCGGCTCGCCAATCATGAACTTGCGACGCTCGTGGAACACGCAGTTGCATTTCCCGACTCACCGTTATTCATCAAAGTCGTCGATCCCGACTTCGAAAAGGTAAGTCAGCCTTATTATCAGCAAATGCTCGCGCTCGCAGCAAAACCAAACGTGGAACTGGTCGGACCATATCAGCGAACCGGCATCACCTCACTGGCATGCAGCATCGCCGGGCGAGATCTGTATCACTTCTTGCCGTACGCGTATGACGCCACACGGGAACAGCCTTTAGCGTCCGTGGGGATTTCGCGCAAGCGAAAACTCTTATTTAGTGGCAGGCTTGGCGTAACCGTCTATCCTGACCGCTGGCGCTTCTACAAAGCGCAGGCGCAGAACGTACTGGGGATGGCGCTTTGTCAAGCATATTAAGCATCCTGGCTATCCTGACCTCGGTATGGCAACCAAGCATGCATTCGTTCGAGAAGCTTTTGTTAAGTTAGCGAGTTCGTACGCCGCCATGTGGGTTGATTCGAGTGCGGAGGGGCTCGAACTGTTGAAATACTGTGACTGCGCTTATGCCGGATGCGCTCCGTTCGGCGTGCCGGCAAAGACGCTTTCTAACGACGTGGCGAGCGAGATCTGGGCTGTCCCAGAAGGAAGGGAGGCGAGCGCGGTTCGAGAAGGCTTATCGCGAGGGCCGGCCAAGCTTTCGGAATCGGCAAGCCGTTATCGAACGGCGATGCGAAAGGCGCGCGATCCGGAGTGTCTGAGGAACTTGCTGATTGATTGGTGGCGAACCGCGAAGGATCGTTTGGCCCGGTCGGTAGCGCGAGTATGAAACTCCTGCTTGTCACGCCCGAATTCCCACCGGATCATGGTGGCGGGATCATTACCTTTTATGGCAATCTGGTTCCCGCTCTGCGGGGGCTAGGCTGCTGCGTTAGCGTTCTGAAGGGATCGGCGTACATTCACGGCGAGGCTGCCTACGAGCACGACGGAACCCAAGTTACGGTCCTGGAAAGGGAACGTTTTCAAAACTGGCTTCAAAGATTCGACCACTTCGCCATGTTTCCCGAGTTGCAGCGGCATCTTGCCGCCGCATTCGCGCTGCATGAGCAAGCCAAGGCGGGCGAGGGATTCGATGCGGTTGAAGTGACTGACTGGGGCCTGCTCTTCTTACCGTGGGTGATTGACTCAAAGCCGCGCGTACTAGTTCAACTTCACGGCTCTGCGGGACAAATTGCGCATCGCGAACCGGTCGCGGGCCATGAAGCGGAAGGTGTCTTCACTTTGTTACTCGAAAGAACGGCACTCGCGACTGCCTCGAGCCTGGCGACATACAGTCGATCAAACGTCGATTGGTGGGAATCGATCCTTGAGCGCCCAGTGCATTACTCGCCGCCACCCTTGCAACTCGAGGAAATGAAAACGCGCAACGTCGCCTCCGGCGACCCCTGGTTGACCGTCGGTCGGATTCAGGATTGGAAGGGGCCGCACGTGGCATGCGCGGCTTGGCGGATTCTCGGCGCTGTGCTCGTGGGACTCGAATGGGTGGGCCGCGACGTCATCCAAGGCAGGACCGGTCTTTCCACCGACTCGTCGCTTCAAAGGCAATTTCCGGACGTTTGGCGAAAAACAATTCACCCAGTCGGCCAACTTCCGCCGGGTGAAGTTAAGCAGAAGATGAGCGCGGCAAGAGCCGTCCTTGTCCCTTCCACGTGGGATGTTTTCAATTTGGTCACCGCGGAGGCGATGACGCTCGGCAAGGTCGTCGTCGTTTCCGACGGCGCGGGCGCGGCCGACCTGATCGAAAACGACGTGAACGGATTTACGTTTGAAAACGGCAACGCTGCGGCCTTAGCCGAACTGGTGCAACTGGTTGAGAAACTGCGCCGGACGAGATGCGTCGTATCGGGCAGTGCGCCGCGTTGACCGTTCGCGAGCGACTCGGTCCCACGCGGATTGCGACGGAGCGTCTGAAGCTTTACGGTAACTTGCCCGAAACGAGCGATAACCACGCTCGGTGGTTGCGCGAATGTCTCGCTCCGCCTACGAAATCGAAGCCGTTTGGATTTCTCGACGGCTTGCCGCTGCGCGGGCTGGCAAACTACGTCACACGTCGGAGTATTGCGAAACTCACCGGTATCGTGAAAGGCCCGCGATAAGCCGCCATCAATGTCTGATCCGACCCTAGCACTCTGCATCCCTGCCTACCGCGCGAGGAACACTTGCCTCGACTGCTTGCCACGGCGCGTCAGCAGGAGCCCGCATTCGATGAGATGATTGTCTGTGTGGACGCCAGCCCGGACGGCACCGCGGAGGTTGCCGAAAGATTGGCGCAAGCGTGATCGTAAACGAAAGGAACCTCGGCTGCTCCGCTTCGAAAAACCGTCGCGTTGGCGGTCCGCAACTGCCGACTGGGTGCATTTTCACGATGCGGACGACGTTCTGCTGCCGGGATTTACCGCGGAGGCGCACACTTGGATGGCGATGGAAGATCCGCCCGACGTCGTCATTATGGGCTTCGAATACCGGGATTTCGCGACAAACCAATTACTGGGCACCGGGTTGGTCAACGACGGGGAACTGAAGAAAGACGCGGCACGCGTGAGCATTCAGCGCAAGCTCCCGAAATTTCGGCCTATATCGCCGCGAACCACTTACCGCCGCGGGCGGATTCGATTGCGATCCGGCGGTACTGTACAACGAGGACGTTGCTTTTCACACCAAGCTAGCGTTGAAGGGGTCAGTTTCCGCGCTTCATCGAAAGTGACCTCGATCAATTGGCGTCATACATCGTCGATGAGCCAGGACAACGCCGTCGCTTGTCTGAAGGCTCAACATTGCGTGATGCGGAAGGTAGCAGCGGTCGCGGGCGGGAAGTACCCACGGGAAATCGCCTCTCGACTCTGGGTGGCGGCTACGGAATTGGCCGCGCACCTCGAATGGGAAGAGGCGGATTCCGCATTAGCGGCAGCAATGCGGCTCTATTCGGGCGTTCCCGAAGGGCAGTCACCACGTTTTGGCAAGCTATGCCGGTTGATCGGCCCGCGACTTGCCTTTCGCGCGCGAGCGAGTGATCCGCTTGTTCAAGCCATACCTTCGTCGTTCCACTTTATGAACCCGCTCGTCAGCATTCTCATGCCCTGCCACAACGCCGAGAAGTACGTTACGGCGGCGGTGCAATCGGCCCTGGATCAAACCTGGCCGAACAAGGAAATCATCGTTGTGGACGATGGCTCCACGGACGGCAGCGGCAATATTCTCGATGGTTTTATTGAGCAGGGCGTGAAGGTCATTCACCAGGAGAACAAGGGCCAGTGTGCGGCGGCCAACCGAGCTTTCAAGGAATCGACGGGCGACTTCATTAAGTTCTTCGATGCGGACGATTTGTTGGAGCCAAGAACCATCGAACTTCAAATGGCCCGGCTGGCCGGCAGTGAAACGGCGGTGGCCTCCGCCGAGTGGGGCCGGTTTTGCGACGATGATCTTTCCACGTTTCGGCTCAATCCGCAGTCGGTGTGGCGCGACATGGACCCGCTCGATTGGCTCGCGGAGGCCTGGTGCGACGCCCGGCCGATGATGCAGTGCGCCTTGTGGCTGATTCCTCGTGCGGTATTGGAACGGTCCGGCCTATGGGATGAGCGGCTTTCCTTGATCAACGATTTCGAGTTCTTCGCCCGCGTGCTATGCCATGTGTCGGAAGTGCGGCTTTGCGCCCGGGCGCGGCTCTATTATCGCTCGGGGATTGCTGGCAGCCTTTCGGGGCGGAAGAGCCGCCAAGCGGTGGAATCGGCCTTTCATTCCTTGATGGACGGAACGTCGCACCTGCTCGCCCGGCGGCAGGACAGGCAAGCAAAGCTGGCCTGCGCGAATGCGCTGCAGGACTTCATCTACACGCATTATCCGGAACATGGCGATATGAGGAAGAAGATGGCCGAGCGGATCGCGGAGTTGGGCGGCAGCAACCTGTCCCCCTCCGGTCCGCCACGGTTCGAAAGGCTACGCAGATACGTCGGCTGGAAGGCCGCACGGCGGGTGCAGCGCTGGGTTACGGCTTGCAGGACTATCAACGGCAAGTGGCAGTCGGACTGACGCTCCACTTGCAACCCTCGGTCGCCATCTACGTTGTTACCTATCGCCGGCCGCAGTTGCTCAAGAGGCGCTCCAGAGCCTGGTAACTCAAGTATTTCAAGGTTGGGTCTGCTATGTCGTGAATGACGATCCTTCGGACAGTAGTGTCTGCCGAATCATTGAAGTATTAAACGACCAACGTATTCAACTTTTTAAGCCGGTCGATCATCGCGGAGCCGCCGCCAACTTTAACCTGGCGTTCGCGGAATGTCACTGCGAGTTCTCTGCGATACTCGAAGACGACAACTGGTGGGAACCCGAATTTCTGGCCGCCATGCTGGAAGCGCTGCGGCTGAATCCAACGTGCGCAATGGCGGTTGGCAACGAAACGATTTGGCGAGAACAGGCTGACGGGCAATGGCTGGAAACGGGTGCGACGGTTTGGCCCGAGACAAAAGGATTCTCGGAATGGTCAACGCCATTTGACTTTGCTTGCGGCTCCGCCAAGCTTTGCAACAGTTCGATGGTCTTCAGGACGATTCATTCGAGTTCGTGGCAAACCCCGGACGATATCCCGGTTGATGTTACCGAGCACTTTCGGGAGCGTTGTGTCCCGCAGCCAGTGCTTCTGGTCCACGAGCCGCTTGTCAATTATGCGGAAACATTGGCGACGAATCGCTCCGTCAAGGGCACAACGTGGAGCGATTACCAATGCTTATTGATCGGAAGTTGTTTCTATTTGCTGACGCCGGCGCTTCGGCATGAATACGCACGATCGATTTGGAAGAAGGTAGGCGGTAATCCATCACCTCGCGCCACATTGATGCTTCTCGCGGCGCTTGCGGTTCCGGAGCGCGCTGTCTTTCCGCTACGGCAACGCCCGCGCAACGTCTTCGTTTCCTTCTCACCATGTTTCGCAGGCCGCGCTGATCTGCCGTGCGCTGAGTGTCAGAAGCAGGTTGTGCGCGCCCATTGGGACTATTTATGTGCCCATTCAATTGACCAAAAATGCGCATTGAGTAACGTGAACGCATTATGAGAAGCTTTCTAAAGCAGAAATTGGAACAGTACGGTTGGTATCTTAGACGCATGACTGGACTGCCGATCGGCGCTGAACCTGAAGTGGGATCTGGAGCGACTTGGGATTTCTAATCCAAACGTGATCATTGATATCGGTGCGCATCATGGTGAAGCGCAATACTTTATCGACAATGGTTCGCTGGGTGTAGAATAATCACGATCGAGCCGATCGCGGCCAACTTTCGGGTGCTTCAAAAGGCGGTTGCTGGGGACACGCTCATTGAGCCGGTACGTTGTGCTATCGGCAGAGTCAACGGGCAGGCCGAAATGTGCAGGAGGCGAGATTCCACCACATGGTCGCTAGAGGGAGCACTACTGCAGACTACCGCCGCGGATTGCAGCCATGAAACACACGTAACAGTTGATACGCTAACATTGGATCGGTTCGTCGAGAAGTACGGGGTGACCTCAATTGGATTCCTTAAGATCGACGCCGAAGGGCATGAATTGTCCGTCATTGCCGGCGGTCATGATACATTATCGCATGGCAAGGCGAAGGCAATTCTTGCGGAGGCAACAGTAGATTTCAGTAGCGTAGAGCATGTCCATCTGGATGTACTCGCGCGTCATCTGTTACCGCTTGGCTACAGGCTAGTGTCTCTGTACGACCAGACTATTTGGCCTTCGCCGCATCGAATGGCGTATTGTAACGCACTCTTCTTGAGCGCGGTGCAAGCATAAGAATAGTGGCTCGCGCCGTAACACAAGTAATGCCCATGAATTGATACCCGACGATGGAAAAGGGCATTCTCGTTTCCAACCAGAACTACCTCCTGCCGGGCGGGGGTGGCGTCCAATGGTGTACGAGAGACTACTTGGAGGCGATTGCGGCGTCGGGCATCCAAGCCGACACGATCGCCTACAAAAACGACCAGAGCCTCGTGGCTCGTATACGACGAAAGGTTGTCCCCCGGCCCTTTCAGAACCTCGTTCCGGCGAATGTAGCCGTCGAAATTGAAGCCATGCGACGCAGGGGCGGTGCGAGTTTGGTCTTCCTCAATAATTCGGAGCCGCTGCCGCTGGCCGCCGCAATCAAACTCGGGTCTCGGGGCGCGGCCCGAATTATCTACTTGTCCCACGGCGTGGAAAGCACCGATCAATTGAACGAGTTGAGGATCGATGCGCAATCGGTCCCGGGGCATCGCCGCCGCCCGCAATGGATCGGCCGGCTTTTTCTGACCGAATTGGAGCAGCGTCGCCATCTGGACGGCGTCGTTTGCATGTCGGAGGAAGACACGTTGTTTGAGCGCTGGCTCGGCTCCGAACGCGTCTGTTTCCTGCCCCGCATGGTCCGCATGTCTCCGTTCGACTGGCAACCGCGAACCGGACGAGTCGGAACCGTCGCCACCTTGAATCACCTTCCTAATTTGGACGGCATTCGACGGCTTGCCGCGGAGATCGACGCGTTGGCCGGCGTGCGACTGCGGGTTGTCGGCCAGCCTGCCGCCGTGGGCGAGAAGCTAGCCGGTGAATTCCGCTGCGTCGATTACTTGGGCGGGCTGGACGACGCCGCATTTAAGGCCGAAGCGGCAACGTGGTGCGCATTCGTCAACCCGATCTTCTGCCAGGCCCGCGGCGCTAGCACCAAAGTGGCGACGGTGCTTGGCTGGGGCCTGCCGGTGGTGACTAGCGTGCAGGGAGCGAGAGGATATTGATGGGACGATTCGTTTATTCCGCGGTGCCGTTCCGCACATGAAATGGCGGCGCTTGCGAGGCGGATCGCCACAGCGGATGAAGGCAATACTTGGTGGGACGCGGCCCTGAAATTGCGAAGTCTAGCTCCCACGGTTTGTGAATCCGGTGAGCTACTGCGTACGTTCCTCGCGGCGGTTAGTGCCTAGCGATGCGAATCCTCCTCACCGCCGACCCTGAGTTGCCCGTGCCGCCGAAGCTGTATGGCGGCATCGAACGGATCATCGACGTGCTCGTGCGGGAATTCCAGCGGCGCGGCCACGAGGTGGGATTGGTGGCGCATCGCGATTCGACCGTCGCCGCCACGGCCTTTTTTCCCTGGCCAGGGCTGCGCTCGCAAAGCCGCTGGGACGCCGTGCGCAACACGCTGGCGCTTTGGCGGGCGGTGCGGAGTTTTAAGCCAGATATCGTGCATAGTTTTTCCCGCGCGGCCTATTTGTTCCCCCTGCTGCTGCGGGCGCGAATGGCAGGGCAGGGAGCAGGGAGCAGGGAGCGGTGGGCGGGGAGCCCGGCTCCATGCTCCATGCTCCTTGCTCCATGCTCCTTGCTCCATGCTCCTTGCCCCATGCTCCTTGCTTCTTAATGTCCTACCAGCGCAAGCCGACCGAGCGGACGGTGGGCCGGGCGGCCACGCTGGGCGGAAAATCACTCGTCTTCACCGGTTGCAGCGAGCATATTTGCCGCCAAGGCCGCGCGGGCGGCGGAACGTGGCACGCCATTCCCAATTGCGTCGAGTTGGCCAAGTTCAGCTTTCAGCCCTGCGTCCCGCCCGACGCACCGCTGGTATTCCTGAGCCGCGTGGAGCGAATTAAAGGGGCGCATACGGCGATTGCCGTCGCCCGGCGGACGGGCCGGCGATTGTTGATCGCCGGCAATCACGCCAGCGGTGGCGAGGAGGGCCGCTACTGGGAGAGCGAGATCGTTCCGCATCTCAGCAAGGACGGCATTGAATACGTCGGAGCGGTGGACGACGAACAGAAGAACCGCTTGCTCGGACAGGCGGCGGCCATGATCGTGCCTATTGAGTGGGATGAACCATTTGGGATCGTCTTTGCTGAGGCGTTGGCCTGCGGGACGCCGGTGATTTCCTGCCCGCGCGGCGCGCTGCCCGAGATCGTCCGCGACGGCGTGGACGGTTTTCTAGTCCGCGACATCGAGGGGGCCTGCGGGGCGGTGGCGAAACTGCCGATCATAAGCCGTGCCGATTGCCGCCGCCGTGCGGAGACGGAGTTCGCCGCGGAGGAGATAGCGGGGAAGTATCTGGAACTTTACGAGGGCAGGGAGCGGGGAGCGGGGAGAGACAAGCCGGGAGCATGAGCTATGAAACCACCGTAACCCGAAGCGGGAGCGAGGAATCGCCGCGCGATACGCGCTTACGCATCGGAGCGGTGTCGAGGGCAGGCGGCAGGGTTCTCCGCAGCACGATCCTCTTGCAGGCTGCGGCGGCGATTTTAATCGCCAACTCGCACCTGGAGGGGCTTTATCCCAAGGCCTGGATGGCGGCCGACGGCTTCATCGGCAATTCGATTTTCTTTATGCTTTCCGGATACGGCCTCACGCTCAGCCTGCTGGGCCGGGAGCAATCGTTCGGCCGCTACTATCTGCGGCGGATCCTCCGCATCTATCCGGCGCTCTGGCTGGTGGAGATCGTGTTTCACTTTCTCTTGCAGGGCGCATGGAAATCGGCCGGTTGGCGGCAGTACGGGGAACTGCTCGTCTATCCGACGGCCTACGGCTACGTGCGGCAGATCATGGTGTTTTACGTGCTGCTTTACTTTCTCAGACCGGTGCTCCGCGGCGGGATGCTGCTGAACTTGTTCGGCTTTCTCTGGCTGCCGCTATTGGGACTCTACGCTTACGATCTGAGACACAATCCGATGGACCGGCTGCAACTAGGCGCGACGAACGGGATGCTGTGGTGGGTCTTCTTCTTCCAAATCATGCTGCTGGGCAGTTATCTGGCGCTGCGCGACAGGAAGCCGTCGCGGCTAAGCGCGAAGGCGCGGCTGCTGTTGCTAAGCATGTGCCTTGCGGCCTACGTGGGACTTAAGTTCATGATGGTGCTTGGCACAAGGGTGCCGGGGACCGGATTCACCTTTGCGCGGCTGTATATCGTGCTGTTTGTGCTGATTCCACCCATGCTTTACCTGGCGTTCACATTGGGCACGTCGGCGGGCTTGCTGGAGTGGCTTCGGGCCTGGCGGCCGGCAAGCTGGCTGGTCGCGCTGATCGGCGGTTTGACGTTGGAAATCTACCTCGTGCACTTCTTCGTGTTTGAGTATGGCTGGGTGCGGGGACTCGTGTTTCCGATGAACATTGCGGTATTTTTTGTGGTGACGATCATGCTTGCATGGGCGATCAATGCGGCGGTCCGCCAGGCGCGCCGCGCGCCCAGGAGCGAGGCGGCCGGACAGGCTTGAAGAATCTGCTAATCGTCTCGCCCCATTTCCCGCCCATCAACGCGGCGGACCATCAACGCGTGCGGATGGCGCTGCCGTGGCTGCGCGAGTTCGGCTGGGAGGCAACGGTGTTGGCCGTAGAACCCGAGTATGTCGAAGGCGTGCGGGATGAGTGTCTAGTCAAGACGTTGCCGGCGGACATCCGCGTGGTGCGGACCGGTGCGCTTTCAGCCAAGTGGACGCGATGGTTCGGCGTCGGCAGCCTTGCCTATCGCGCGGGGCGCTGATTTGAGGCACTCGGGCGTTGAATTGCTTCGCGGCAAGCGCTTCGACCTAGTCTTCTTCTCCACCACGGTGTTTCCCACGATGGCGCTGGGGCCGCAGTGGAAGAGCCAATTCGGCGTGCCCTACGTGCTCGATTTTCAGGACCCCTGGCTGTCAGACTATTACAAGCAACATCCCGATCAGCGGCCACCCGGCGGAAAGCTGAAGTACGGCTTTTCGCGATGGCGTGCGAAACGGCTGGAACCGCCCGCCGTCCGCGGGGCGGCGCACATCGTCGCGGTTTCGGCGGCGTATCCGAAGATGTTCCAGAGCCGATATCCCGAGCTGCCGGGCGAACGGTTCACTACGCTGCCGTTTGGCGCTGCGGAAAGCGATTTCACGTTTTTGCAATCGAACAAGATCCGCCAGGCGGTGTTCAACCCCCACGACGGCAAACGGCACTGGGTCTACGTTGGTCGCGGCGGGGCCGACATGGCGCTGGCATTGACGGCCTTTTTTCAGGCACTCAATTACGTCATCTCCGCGAAGCCGGCGTTGCGGGACAAGCTCCGGGTGCATTTCATCGGCACGGCCTATGCTCCCCAAGGGCGCGGCGAGAAGACCGTCGAGCCGCTGGCGGTGAAGGCCGGCCTGAGCGATATTGTCAGCGAAGTAACCGACCGCATTCCCTATTTCGAGGCCTTGCAGTGCCTGCTGGATGCGGAAGCACTCTTCGTGCCCGGCTCGGACGACCCAGGTTATACGGCATCGAAAATATATCCATATATCCTCGCGCAGAAGCCGCTCCTGGCCGTTTTCCATGCCGGAGAGTTCGGTGGTGGCCGTTTTACAGAAGACCAAGGCCGGCACGGTGGTTGGCTTTCGGACAGG
This sequence comes from uncultured Planctomycetia bacterium, assembly GCA_963707295.1. Taxonomy (GTDB): domain Bacteria; phylum Planctomycetota; class Planctomycetia; order Pirellulales; family Thermoguttaceae; genus JANXQG01. The sequence goes on along the minus strand of CAVPPL010000010.1, from coordinate 16,178 downwards.
CGAAACGGTCGAGGCGGTTGCCGAGCGGATCGTGGCCACGCAATGGCTCGTAGACCCGGAGGCCCGGCGTCCGGCGAGCGATTGGCCGGCTTTCGCGCCTTACACCGCGCGGGAAATGACCCGCAAGCTGTGCGAAGTGTTTGACAAGGCGGCGGTGTGCTGAATACGCTGTGCGTCTCGCTTTTATCGTTTCGCATCCGATCCAGTATTACGTCCCGCTCTATCGGCTGCTGGCGAAGCGCGGCGACCTGGAGATCAAGGTTTTCTTTACATGGCATGGCGGCGACGCGGCACAACACGATCGTGGGTTCGGCAAGAGTTTCGCATGGGATATCCCGCTCACGGATGGCTACGCGTTCGAGACCATGCCCAACTCGGCGAGGAGGCCGGGCCGCAGCATTTTTGGGGACTGCAAAACCCAGACTTGGCGTGCGCCGCGTGCTCGATTGGAAACCTACTGTGGTCCACGTCACTGGATATGCGTGGCAATCCCATTTGGCGGCTATCCGCCGCCTTTCGCGTGCCGGCGTGCCGGTATTGTTTCGCGGCGACTCCCATTTGCTCAACGGCCGCGGCCCGTGGTGGCGATGGCAGGTCAAGCAGGCCCTGCTGCGGGCCGTCTTTCGTTGGCCGGCGGCCTTCTTGTGCGTTGGCCAAGCGAACAAGGATTATTATCGTGCCTTCGGGGTGCCGGAGGCCAAACTGGTCGACTGTCCTCATAGCGTCGAAACCGAGCGGTTTGCCGAGCCAAATGCGGAACTGGAGCAACAAGCGGCCGCCTGGCGGGCCGAATTGGGGCTTGCCGCAGGGCAGCAGGTGCTGCTCTTCGCTGGAAAGTTCGAGGACAAGAAGCGACCGCTGCCGTTGATGCGGGCGTTCTTGGAAAGCGGTCTGAAGAATGCCATTTTGCTGCTAGTGGGCGACGGCGAGCACGGGCCGCAGGTCCGCGAGTTGGCCGCGCAGCGGCCGGAGAGATTTCGCGTGCTGCCCTTTCAGAATCAAAGCAAAATGCCGCTGGTTTATCGACTAGGCGATATGCTGGTCTTGCCGTCGGCCTATGGCGAGACGTGGGGGCTGGCGGTGAACGAGGCGATGGCCTGCGGCCGCCCGGCGCTGGTCAGCGACCGAGTGGGCTGCCATGCCGACGTGGTGCGGCCCGGCGTGAACGGGGGAGTGTTCGCCGCGGAGGACTGGGGCGATTTTCGAGAAAAGTTGTCGTCGTTGCTACGGACCGACTGGATAGAGCGACGGCCGGAAATCCAGGCCTGGGCAAAGAATTGGTCGATCGAGAAAACGGAAGAGACGGTTATCCAAGGGTTATGCGTAGCAAGCCGGTAACGCTCGCCTTTCAGTGGTCCCTGGTCGCCTTCGCAGGTGTGGCGTTGATGTTGGTGGCCCGCCATTGGACTTTTGTGCGGCTAGGCCTCGTTGATTTTTTTCTGTTGCCCTGCCTTGCCGCCATGTGCGTGTGGCCGGGAATCCGCTGGTACCGGCGGGGCATGGAGTGGCTGCCGCTGGGAGAACTGTTTGCGGCGTGTCACCTACTTTATTATGTGTTGCCCTGTTTGAGCGACCAGCAGGAATCGCTGTCGTACTCGCCGTCCGTGCAGACAACGGCCTTGATTGCCACGGGCATTTTTCTCGGCAGCTTCTTGGCCGTGTACTGCTTCATCGTATGGAAGCCGCGCGATTGGAGTCTGCAATCGGCGATTTGGCTGCGGCGCCCGGTCGTGCCCGGTGCGATGTGGGGGATGCTTGTCTTTTGGCTCGCTTGGAATGTCTTGCTGCCAACTGGTTTACTTCCCAGTTTTGGGACTGCCTACAACATCTTTCTGTCGGCAGCCTCGGCGGCAGGAAGTTTTGCCGCAGTCTACTTGTTATTTCAGGTCGGCCAACGGACCATATCGAAGGTGCAAAGCCGGTTGGCCGTCGGTGGACTTGCGCTGGGGCTAGCCCTGACATTTGCCAGTGGATATTTGAATGGGGCAGTGCAATCATTGCTGTCCGCGCTGCTGGGCTTCACGCTGGGACGCAAGCGAGCCCCGGTCATGACGCTCATTTTCTGCACTTCAATATTAGTTATCTTGCAACTTGGCAAGACGGAGTACCGAGCGATTTATTGGTCCAACAAGCAGGCGGCAATCGATCCGAACGGCAGCGTGCTCCAACGCTATTCAGTCTGGCTTGGCGCTGGCTGGAAGAATCTTTGGAGCCATGAAGGCCACGGCGAGGCGAAGAGCGCCGACGTGACTGCGCGGGCCAATCAGCTGACCGTGCTGTCGCGAGCGATAAAGATGGTTCCCGACGAGAAGCCGTTTTTGACTGGCCAGACCTCATCATGTCGGCGTTCGAGGGCGCGCTGGTCCTTAGCCGCGCCGCCAGAAACACCGAGCCCTTCTGGAGCACGATAGAGGCGCTGATCACCACGGCCGACCGCCTCGCCGCTGAACCGCACTCATGAAGCGCGCCGCCGGGCCCAGCGACCACGCCAGAATAAGCCCGGCCGCGCGCCGACGGGCCCTGCAGGTTCACGCCATGAGGGTGGGCGAAGCCGGAATCGGCCGTACCGCACAGCGGTATGTGCCGGTTAGGCATGGATTGGCCGCCGGTCCTGAAGTGTACAGATTGCCCAGTTCGGTGCCGCACCAGGCCGTTGGCCGCTGACTGGAAGCGCCTACCTACAATTGGGCGGCTACGGGCGCTTGCGTGCTCACAGCCGTCACCGGGTTCTGGAACTAACCGGGTGAAAGGAAAGCCGATAGCCCGTGGAGTAGTTGACACAGGCGTGATCGGTGTGCTTCCTGGCGGACGTGACCGGATCCGGCTGCGCAGGCGCAGCAGGCAATCCCCAGTCTGTGTGCTGGTTGGCCTGCCCGGTCGTGGCGGACAGCGACCCGCCGGCAGGGCCAGGCTGGGAACGGCGGGCCGGGTGGGCGAAGATGGGCGCATGGGAGTAATCCGGTTCACGGCGCGGCTGCAGCCCCGCGGGCCCGCCGCCGCTGTGGTGCTCGACGATGCTCAAGTTGCCGCCGTTGGGGAGGGCGCCAGGCGATTCCCGGTCGTGGCGACGGTCAACGGTTACACCTGGCGGACAAGCGTGGCCCGCATGGGGGGCGAGTTCCTGCTGGGCCTGAACCGGGAGGTGCGCCAGGGTGCGGGCGTACAGGCCGGTGACGAGGTTGAGGTGACCGTCGAGCTCGATGCCGCGCCCCGCGAAGTCGAGGTGCCCGAGGCGCTGGCAGCGGCCTTGGCGGCTGACCCGCAGGCCAAGGCGTCTTTCGACCGCATGGCCTTCACCCACCGCAAGGAGTACGCCCGCTGGGTCGCTGAGGCCAAGCAGGAACAGACCCGGCAGCGCCGCGTCCAGCAGGCGCTGGAGATGATCCGGGCGGGGAAAACCCGCAGCTGACCGGCCCGACCGGCGGCCTTCTTCCCGTCGTCAGCCGGGCAGATACACCGATCAAGGATGCGACGATGCACAAGGCCGTGACCGGGTTGGCGATCTCGCTGGGCGGCGTCGCCGAGTCCCTTGCGTATTGGCGGTTCCGCCACCGGAACCAGCGGACAGAGAGAAGGTTGTCTCGTGCCTGAGCTTCGGACGTTGATGAGTGGTCTTGTGTTCGGCGAGCAGCCACGCTGGCATGAGGGCCGGCTGTGGTTCTCCGACTGGGGCACAAGAGGTGATCGCTGTTGATCTCGGCGGCAACAGCGAAGTCATCCGGGGGCTCGTTCCCGTTGTGCGTCGACTGGCTGCCAGATGGAACTCTGCTGGTGGTGTCGGCGCGCGATGGGCTGCTGTTGCGCCGCGACCAGGATGGGTCGCTGGTGACCTATGGCGACCTGAAGACGGCGTCTGACCCTCCGGCATAAACGAGCTTGTCGTCGACCGCCGTGGCAATGCGTACGTCAACGGCGGCGGCTTCAACATGATGGCCGGCGAGGAGTTCGCACCCGGCGTGATCGCCCTGGTCGCTCCCGACGGCTCGGCCCGGCAGGTGGCCGGCGGCCTGGCCTTCCCCAATGGGATGCTCGTGATGCCCGGCGGCTCGACGCTGATCGTCGCCGAGTCCTACGCCCAGCGGCTGACCGCGTTCGACATCGACGCCGACGGCGGCCTGTCGAACCGGCGCGTGTGGGCCGATCTGGGCGATGGCGTCCCGGACAGCCTCTGCGCCGACGCCGAGAACGCCGTCTGGTACACCGACGTCCCCAATCAGCGCTGCGTGCGCGTCCGCGAGGGCGGGCAGGTCCTCGAAACCATTGGCCTCGACCGCGGCTGCTTCGCCTGCGCGCTCGGCGGCACGAACGGGACAACCCTGTTCATGCTCGCGCAGCAATGGAGCGGCCCGCAGAACATGTTCACCGGGCCACCCTCGGGACTGGTGCTGACCACCGAAGCGCCCGCGCCCCGCGCTGGCTGGCCGTAGAACGCCAGGCCGTCCGGCAGCAGGACGCCCACCACGACCACCGCCTTCGGCTGTACTTCCCACGGCACGACGTTCCAGGAAGGGCTCCCAGTCCGCTATACCTTCGACTTGATGACGATCTGGCCCCTGGTCGCCCTGGCCCTCGCCTCCTGCAGGGGTTGCGGCACGTATCGCCGATTCCGTACTCGGTTCAGCAGACGGAATTGCAGGGCTGAACACGTCCAGAACAATCTTTATGGCGCGCCGATCGCAGCTTTCGCGCGTAGCTTTTCTCGAAATTCGGGCTTTGCGGCAGTGGTGCTCAAGGATTTGCGGCGTGGTCTGGGAAGAGCCGGTGCCGCCACGTCAGAGGGTGCCCGGCCTGGGGTGGGCGGCTGGTATTCCGTCATTCTCATTTACCTTGCAGGCGATCGTCATTCTTGTGAGCCGGGTTGCCCAGCGGCCGGGCGCTGTTACCGTCGGCGGTGGAACGCGGCGCGCCAGCGGCGCTCGGTGGGCTGGCCGGTACTACAGTCCCGGTTCGTGACTTGATCATGGTTCACCTGGGGGAAGCCCGGAGCCGGGCCTGGTAGTGGTGGAACCGGGCGCGGGCCTGGTGTTTTCGTCGCCATGTTGACCAGGCGTAGCCGAGCTGGCGGGCGGCGGCGGTCATGGGCGTGGCGGCCAGGCGGAGCAGGCGGCGGGCTTCGGGGACGCTGACCTTGACCATGCCGATCCCGGCGGGCGGCGGGTCGTCTGCGCTGACCGGGAGGATTCCGGTGTCCGCCCAGCCTGCAGGCTGGGCGGGTGCTTCGGCTGGCTGGCCGCCTGCGTGCGCGTCTTCGCCGGTGACCCGTGATAATGGCGCGGCTGCCGGGCGGGCGGCGGCAGCGGCAAGCAGGGCGAGCGCGCACATGGACAGCACGGTGTGGCGGTGGAAGGAGGGCCAGAGCCGGACCTGGTGCTGATCGAAGCCGGCCTGCCCTTTTGCCTGCTGGTGACATTCTTCCACCGGCCATCTCTTCCCCGTCACCGCGAGCAGCACGCTGAGGGATACTGGCCCGCCCTGCGGGGCGTGGCAGTAGAAGAAGGCCAGCCCGGGCGAGCCGGCGATGCTGCGGCGTAGTAGCAGCCAGTGCCGCGGTGAGGCGGTGGCCAGCCACGCCCACTGGTAGTCGCGGTGGCCCTTGCAGCCGCGCCCGCATGAGCGGATCCCCCACCCGGCGGCGGGCACCCGCCGTGCCGCGGCATCGGCCCGGATCTTGCCCCGGCGCGGGTGCAGCCGCACCCTGAAATCGCAGGGCACGGCCAGCACGTAGCCCTTGCCGGCATCCTCACAGGCCTCGCGCAGCTTCGAGGAGCGGCCGTACACTTCGTCCCCGGCCAGCCAGGCGACGGGGCGCCCGCCCCGATCGCCGCGGTGACCATCTGCGTGCCCAGCTCGGTCTTCGTCGCGAACGTCGTCTCCTTGGGGACTCTGGCCCGCGGCGGCGCCCGGTGTCCTCGCACCACGCCTTCGGCAGGTAGAGCCGGAAGTCATACAGGGCATGCCCGCGGCCGGTCACGTACGCGCAGTTCACCACGGTCTGGCAGTTCTCCACCTGCCCGGTGATCCCCGCGTGCTGGCGGGCCACGCCCACCGTCATGGTCCCCTTCTTCAGCTCCGCGGTCTCATCCAGCACCAGGATCGCCTCCGGATCGCCCAGGTGATCAAGGACGAACCGCTGCAGGCCCGCCAGCGCCTGCTTCCAGTCCCAGGCGTGCTCGGCTAGCAGTGCCTGCAGCCGCCGCGGCGTGGCATGTCCTGCGGCCTCGGCCAGCTGCCAGCACGAGCGGCGGTCCCCCGGCTCGGCCAGCAGCGCATCCACGTAGCCCAACGCCGCCAGCCGCGACCTGGCCTGGCAGAACACCGGCGCGAGCAGGGCACGCAGCTCGTCCCGCAGACTTTCCAGCCAGCGGCCATCGTCTACGATGACCGCAGCGGCCACCTGCTGATCTTGTCTTCTCACAAAGCATGATCATCCAGGTGGCCGTCCTACCGCCACCGCCGCCCGGCAAACCATGATCACCCAGGCGCTACATCACAAACCGGGACTGTAGTACCGGGCATGGTGGTGATCTCTATGGCCGCTGGGGTTAGGCCGTCGGCAGCGAACTGGTCGATTTCGGCGCGGGTGAGCGGCCAGGGCGGGCCGGGCTGTGGTTCGCTCGTGCTGTCGTGGATTGCGGCGATGACCAGCAGGGTGCCGCCAGGCGCGGTCAGCCGCGCCACGCTGGTCGTGGCCTGTTGCCGCACGGCTCGGGGCAGGGCCTGCACGGTGATGATCTCGGTCACCAGGTCGAACGGCTGCAGCCAGGGCCGGGGTACGTGCAGCAGGTCAGCGGTGACGTACTCGACCGAAGTGCCAGTGTGGCGGTGCCGGGCGAGCCGGATCGCGGTTGGGGAGATATCGAAGGCGGTGGTGGCGAATCCGAGCCCGGCGAGGTATTCGGCGTCGGCGCCGAGCCCGCAGCCGGGCACGATGGCCCGTTTCCCTTCGCCGGCCAGGTCGTGGCGCTGGGCCCATTGGGTGAGCAGTGGGTGGGGCTCGCGGCGGCTCCACGGCAGAGGCACTCTTCCGGCGGCGCCCGCGGCGTAGAGGCGGTCGAACCACCCTGTGGGGTCGCCCGTGGCGAGCGAGGCTGCGGCCAGGCGGGCTTCCTCGTCCTCCAAGGCCCGTTCGCTGGTGTTCATCTGTGCTCCTTGAATGCTGTGGCCGGGACGGCAGGCGCCGCGGTCAGCCGTAAGCCTGGGCGCGGGCGTGCTCGGGCTCGATCAGGAAGACCACCCTGTCGGCGCGCAGCGGGTAGGGCTGGCCGGTGTACTTGTGGGAGAGCCGGTCGATGATGTCCCAGGCCGGCTCGCCGTCCAGGCGGGCCGCGACGTGCCCGCGGACCTGTGCCATCGCGTAGGGATTTTCGCTATCGGTGACCGAGATCGCCACCCGCGGGTCGGCGGCGAGGTTGCGCGCTTTCCGCGAGTTTGGCGAGGTGAGGAACGCGATTTTGCCGTCTTCGATCCCGGCCCAGACGGGGACGGTGTGCGGGCCGCCGCCGGGCAGGACGGTGGCCAGGTGGGCGTAGTTGGCCGCCTCGAACAGCGCGCGGACATCGGCGGGCAGTTCCATCACCGGTCGTCTCCTTCTTGTCCCTGGGGGTCACGGCGGACTTCCTGGAGTAGCCACCGGTTGCCGTCGGGGTCGGTGAACTCGGCGAACGACATGTAGTCCCTGCGGTCCGGGTCAGGGCCAGGCGTCCACGCGCCGTCGGCGATGTGCCGCACCTCGCCAACCTCGACGCCCCGGCCGGTCAGCTCGTCGCGGGCAGCAACAATGTCGGGAACCACCAGGTGCAGGCCCTGCTGCGAGCCGGGCTCGGCGGCGGTCGTACCGGGGCCGAACCCGATCGAGCACGCCGACCCGGGCGGGGTCACCTGCACTACCCGCTGCCCCAGCAGGCCGGTCGGGGTGTCCACGAGCAGGACGTTGACCGCCGGGTACAGCGCGGTGATCACCGCCGCCAGCGCGAACGGGCCGGAGCGCACGGCGAGCACATACAGCAGGCTGGCGGCCACATCCCCGGCTCCGGCGGCCAGCGCCATGCCGGCCAGCCCCCGGCCGGCCCTGGGCAGGACTGGGCGGTGACCGCGCCAGGCGGCCGTGGTCAGCACGATGGCCGATGCGGTGCACCGTGAGGCGGCCAGCGGCCACAGCCCGCCGGCCTGGGCCGCGTCGCGGATGAACAGGAAATACAGGCCGAATGCCACGCCCGCAGCCAGCCCGCAGGCCGCGCCGCCGATAGCTGGCGGGCGGCCGCGCCCGGTGGCGGGCCGTCTTTCCAGGCTCACTAGCGTTACCGAGGCCAGGCACAGCAGCGCCCCGACCAGCACGGCGGCGCTGAGCCGCTCACCGTCGGCGAGCGCCACCGCAACCGGCAGCACCGCGGCACCCAGCGCGGACAGCGGGGCCACCACGCTGAGCGGCCCGGCGGCCAGCCCGGCGAAAAACACGATCACTCCCACACCGCTGACCGCACCGGCGGCGAGTCCCCACCCGAGCCGCCCGGCCGTCACCGGGGCGCCGACGGCCAGCGCGGCCGCCAGCATGATCGCCGCGCCTACCGGGGCGCTGGCCGCCAGGAACGACAGCGCCGAGGCCCGCCGCGACCCGACACCGCCCAGGAAATCGGCCGAGCCGTACAGGACTGCGGCGGCCAGCGCGAGCACTGCGGCCATGGCGCTTCTCCGTTCGGTGTGGTGACCCCTTCCAGGGCGGACATCACCGAGACTCGCGGTAAGAACGACGGTGCCGCATCGGGTGGCAGCCCTATTCCGGCCGCCCGGCCCCAAGCCATGCCGGTAGGAAAACGCTTAGCCACGCTTACTCGGGCGGCCAGGCTTACGGCCTGGGCGGCCGGTCAGCCCTCGTCGAGCAGGTGCAGCCGGTGCGCGATGGCGGCCGCCTCGACCCGGGAGGTGACGCCGAGCTTGCCGAGGATGTTGGACACGTGCACGCTGGCGGTCTTGGGAGAGATGAACAGCTCGGCGGCGATCTGCTGGTTACTGCGCCCGGCCGCGACCAGCCGCAGGACCTCCAGCTCGCGGGCCGTCAGCCCGAACGGCGCGGCCGGCCCGGCCTGGCCCGCGGCGTGCGGCAGGTCGATCCGCACCCGCCGCGCGAGCCGGGTGATCTCCTGTTGCAGCGGCCGAGCACCCAGCCGGGCCGCCAGTTCCGCCGCCTGCGGCAGCCGGCTGGCAGCGGCGGCCCTGTCACCTTCGCCGGCTGCGGCGCGCGCGGCTTGCAGCAGCGCGCAGGCCAGCGGGTAGGGCTGCCCGATGGCGTCCCAGGCCGCGGCAGCGGCATCCCAGGCCGCCAGGTCCAGGTGGCCTGCGGCCCGGGCGGCCTCGGCGGTGAAAACCGCCGCATGCGCCCGCTCCACCGGGCCCGGCTGGACGGTGCCCGCCGCCCGCTGTTCAAGGCCATCCCGGAGGGCGGCCAGATCGCCGGTCCTTCCGGCCTGGCCGGTAACCGCCGCGTCGGCGCAGGCCCGCATCGCCGCGGCCAGCAGCGGCCACAGGTAGCGCGGGTCGCTTTCGTCCCGCACGCCCGGGACCGTGCGGGCCGCGGCCAGGGCGCCGTCGAGATCGCCACCGGCGAGCCGGACCTCGATGTCCAGCCGGGCCAGCGGGAAGGCCCGGTGCGTCTCGGCCTCGGCGGCGGGCAGCGAGCGCAGTTCCTCGACCATCCGGGCCGCGGTTTCCTGGTCTCCCCTGGCGGCCGCGATCTGCCCGCGGCAGGTCGCCATGCATTCGTGCTCGAAGGGCGCCAGGTCCCGGCTCAGGCCCTCGTCGATGATCTCCAGGGCCTCACCCCAGCGGCCCGCCGAGACCAGCGACTCGGCAAGGTTCCCGGCGATCGGCGCGGTCACGTACCGGGCCAGGCCAAGCTGGCCAGCCCGGCCGAGAGCTTCCCGCCCGGCCTCGATCGCTGCTTCGTGCTCGCCGCGGGCCTCCAGCGTGTTGGTGATCTCACACCGGGCGAGCATCTCCAGCGGGCCGGAACCGATCCGCCGCGCCGCCCCGGCTGCGTCCTGCAGGCCCGGGATGATGTCACCATCGTGCCTGCCCAGCTGGGCCAGGCAGATCTGCGCCTCGATCTGGTATCCCTGGTCTCCAAGCTGCCCGGCCAGTGCCTGCAATTCAGCAGCAAGCGGCCTCGCCTCCTCATACCGGTCCCGCATCATCAAGGCCCGGATGAGCTGGCCGAGGATCCGGGCCCGCACCCGGGTGGGACCGCCCGCCAGCCGCAGCGCCGCCCGCAGGTCATCGACCTGCCCCGGCACCAGCAGCTGCTGCCGCAGCGCTGCGCGCAGCCGCAGCAGCGACGCGGCCAGCTCCGGGTCGCAGGCCTCATCGAGGCCGCTGAGGGCCGCCTCCACCAGCGGCAGGCCGCGTTCCGGTTCACCGGCCAGCCGCGCGGCCTCGGCCGCGATCTCCATCACCCCCACCCGGTCCGTGGCGACATGCTCGGCCGCGTCGGGCGTGCCCTCCCACAAGTCGAGCACCAGTTCCAGCATCTGCAGCTGCTCCGCATAAGCGAATACGGCACAAGCCGCCCCGGCGGCGGCCCACGCCGCCCGCAGCGCTCGCCGATGCTCGCCCGCGCCGCGCCAGTGCAGCGCCAGGGCGACCGACGGCAGGTAATCGAGGCTGAGCGACGGGTCGGCCTCCAGGGCCTCGGCGAATGCCCGGTGAATCCCGGCCCGCTCGCCTGGCAGCAGATCCCACAGCACCGCCTCGCGGAACAGCTCATGACGGAACGCATAATCAGCCTCGCCGGCCACCAGCACAGCGGCGGTGACAGCGGGCCGCAGCGCGTCATCGAGCACCTCGCCCTCCTGCCCGGTCACCGCGGCCAGCAGCCCGTGCCCGATGCGGGCGCCGCCGACCGCAGCAGCCCGCAGCACCCGCTGACAGTCTGCTGGCAGCTCGGCCACCGCGCCGAGCAGCAGGTCCCGCGCCGGACCGGGCAGGCCCGGTGTGAGCATGCCGTCGGGGTTCAGCAGAACCTCGGTGAACAACGGGTTCCCGCCGCCGCGCTCATAGACCGCGGTGGCGACCGCCGGATCCGGCGGGCGGCCCAGGATTGCCTCCAGCTGCGCGGCGACCTGGCCGCGGGAAAGCCGCTCCAGTTCCAGCCGGGTCACCCCGTCCAGACGGCCCAGCTCGGCCAGCAGCCGCCGCACCGGCCCGGCCTGGCCCAGCTCATCCGAGCGGAACGTCACCACCAGCAGCACGGCCGCCTGCCGCAGGTTGCGGACCAGGAACGCCAGCAGCTCCCCGGTCGACCGGTCGGCCCAGTGCAGATCCTCGATCACCAGCACCAGCGGCTGCTCCGCGGCAAGCTGCTCCAGCAGGACAAGCAGCCAGGCCGAACAACCTCCCCCGCGCCATCTCCGGATCACCGCCGGAAGACGGCGATCCGAGCTCCGGCACCAAGGCCGGCCAGCTCGCCGGCGTCGCCGCCGGGCAGCAGCCCCGTCACCTCGTCGACCCCTCGCTCCCGGACCAGCTCCCGCAGCGCCGCGGTGAACGGCGCGTACGGCAAGCCCGCCGCGCCCAGGACCACGCATCCCCCGGCCAGCACCAGCGCCCGGTCCCGCACCTGGGCGGCGAACTCGGTCACCAGCCGCGACTTACCGCCGCCGGCCTCCGCCCCGACCAGCACCACCTGCGGCATCCCGCCAGCCGCAGCCTCGAACGCGCCCTCCAGCACGCCAGCCTCGGCCTCACGGCCGACCAGCACCGGGCTGACCCTGCGAGCGGACACATACCCAGCATGCCAGCCAGCCGCGGACGATTGGGCGGTCGCACGATCAGCTCGACTCCAGCCCTTCCCAGCCCCATCGAGGCATGGGCAGTCCTGACGGCACCGCCGCGTCGCGGTCGGGGTAGCCGATGAAGTGCTCGACCGCCCATTCCATGTACGACCGCAATGCGGCCCGAAACAGAGGATCCTCAGGGAGGCCAGCGTCGTCGGCCGCTGCGGTGAAGCACTCCACGAAGCGGCGCCCAAGATCGGACATGTCACCGTTGCCCGCGTGCAAGTCGAGCAGCGTCCACTGGTCACCGCAAGACCGGGAATATGACGGCGGGCCACCCAGCACCTCTGCCCAGTAGGCCGCCAGCCGCTCGACGTGCTGCGGGTGCTGGCCAGGATGCGAGAACGGGTGGCTGAGCTCTGGGTCGGCCAGACAGCGCGCGTGATGTGCTCGCGCGAGGCGCAGGAAAGCGGCGTCACCCCCGGCATACTCGTACAGCGTTGGTCGCATGAGCTCAGCGTCGCACAAGACCAGTCGCACCGGCTTGAGGCCCCCAGGTCCCCACGCCTCGTCGTCAAGTCGATCAAGCCACCGGTCAGGCGGCACTGCCCCGTGGGCCGCTCGCGCAACGTCCTGTCATACCGCCGAGTGGGCAGCGGCCATGGTGATCCCGCAGCTCGGGCTCTGGAGCTGACCCATGTGCCTGGGCGTTTGTCCAGCGCGTCCAAGCTCCATGCCACCACAGGCATCTACCGTGGATGAATGAGTGACTCAGGATACCTAGGTGAGTTCTTCCACCTGCTCGGCGAACAGTGACATCTGAGACATTAGCCGCGTGCCCAGAGCTGCGCCCACGATGCCGATGTCCTCGACGATGAGCTGGCCCCGCACGGTGTAGCGTTCGAACTCCTCGCTACCGCGGATGCGCGCGAGTTTGTCCTGGTCACCACGCAGGAGGAAAAAGCCGCCAAGTTCCCCGCCGTGCGGCTCGAGAAGAACCGGCTCGAAGCTCTCGATCTCGCCCTCCTGCTGCAGCCGCGAGTAATACTCGAAAGCCTCGTTGAACACCTTGATGGCCTGCCGCTCGCGGCCCCGCACGGGAGCCCCGAAACCGATGAACAGCCCAGAATCTGCCATGACTCACCCCGCTGCTTGTCTCGTCGTCCTTATCAGGCACCCAGGCAGTCCGTCACCCATCTCACGCCCCGCGCGCCTTGGGGCCACCGATGATCGCCATCCTAAATTGCCTAGCTTTCCCCGCGTACTTAACCAGCTCTGGCTCCGTCCCCCGCGCCGCGCCGCGACATTGACGCCGTCACGGCCCATGCTGAGCCTAACTGGATCATGCACAGCACGGTAGGGGCGATGTCCACCCATGTGCACCTGGCAAGTCCACGAAACCCCGCCGCCGGGCTACCGGTGCAGCCACAGCGAAGTCCCTGCTCCGAACCGCCCGCTGCGCAAGGCTCCGCCAGGTCAAGTCCAACGCTCGCGCATGCCGCCCTGGGCGTATGCACTTCCCGGCGGCAGCCGATCTGGACTGGTCGCTGGCCGGCCATACGATCTCGGTGCGGGCAAGGAGCATCAGCGTGCGATTCACCGGCTACTCATTCGGTTCTGTACGAGTTAACGGCGTGACCTACGATCACGACCTGATCATCGACCGCGGAAAGGTCCGCAAGCGCAAGAAGGCCGCGTCCAAGAGGTTCCGCGGCGCATATGGGCACACCCCGCTGTCGATCGCTGAGGACATCCCCTGGCGGTGCCGCCGGCTGGTGATTGGCACCGGCGCTGATGGCGCGTTGCCGGTGATGAAGGAGGTCCGGGACGAGGCCCGACGTCGCGAAGTTGACCTTGTCATCCTGCCCACGGCAAAGGCGATCGACGTGCTGGCCGGGGCCTTCAAGGACACCAACGCCGTCCTGCACGTTACGTGCTGAACCAGCCGGGGCAGCCTGCCATCCCCTGGCAGCGGCGTGGGAGACAGCGGTCCGATGTGCCGGGCATGCTGTCGTAACTGGTTCGATCGGTTTCGGGGCGGCGCCGCAAGCGCCGACGGCGCTTGCCTCATCTGGGTGAGGAGGCCTTGTGAGATGAAAGTGTGTGTGGCGATCACCGCCGATCGCCAGGTTGACCCGCGTTGGGGACGAGCCGACCGCGTCGCAGTCGCCGAGGTGGCCGACGGCGAGATCCGCGACTGGCAGGAGCTCACTGTCGCCTGGGGAACGCTCCATGACCAGGGGACCGAGGGTGCCCACCACGCCCGGATAGCACGGTTCCTGCGGGACAACCAGGTCCAGGCGATCGCTGTTCACCATGTGGGGCCCGGCATGGAGCGCATGCTCGGCTCGATGGCGATCCGGGTCGTCACCGGCCTGAGCGGCGATGCACGCACGGCGGCCCTCGCGGCTGTGTGACCACGGGCTCCGGCACTGCCCTTGCCCGGGGCGGGATACCACCGGTCCGGCCGCTGCCCGCAAGCCCAGCCCGTACGAGCATGTTCCTCCGGGGAAGCCGCCATTCAACATCCTCAATTGACCCTCTATGGGGGCCGGCCCCCTTCCCTGCTCAGCCCGGTAGCGGGACGCTCCGGGTGAAAGACGAGCTCGGAAAGGAGGCCCGGTCATGTCTGTTTACGTCGGTATCGACGTGCACCGCATGCGGTCCCAGGTGGCGGTGGTCACCGGGGATGGGAAGGTGCAGGTCAACCGGAATGTGGTGAATGGGGCCGAGCCGGTCTTGAGGCTGATCGGCGGGCTGCCCGCTGGGACACCGGTGGCGATCCGGGGCCGCCTACGGGTGGGGCTGGCTGGTGGAGCTGCTGGAGGATTACGGGTTCGACCCGCACCTGGTACATCCGCTGCGGTGCAAGGCGATCGCCTCGGCGCGGCTGAAGAACGACAAGGGCCGGCGCGGCGATCTGGCGCAGCTGCTGCGGGCGGACCTGCTGCCGGAGGCGTGGATCGCCCCGCCGCAGGTGCGCCAGCTGCGGGCGCTGCTGCGCCATCGGGCCAGCCTGGTCCGGCTGGGGACAGGGCTGCGGAACCGGATCCATGCCGTGGTGGCTGACTTCGGCTACGACCGGACCGGGAGCTACTGGACCGGACCGGCCGTGGCGGGCTGGCCGAACTGGACCTGCCGGTGGTATCGCGGGAGATCGTCACAGATTGCCTGGCGTTCATCGACGCCCTGGCGCCGGCGATCGACCGGATCGACGGTGAGCTACGCCGGCACGCCAAGGCAGACCCGCGGGTCAAGGTCTTGACGGCGCTGCCCGGCGTCGGCCAGTTCACCGCGCTGGTGATGCTGGCTGAGATCGGTGACATCACCCGTTTCCCTTCTGCCCGCAAGCTGGCCAGCTGGGCCGGGCTACTCCCACGGTCCGCGGCCCGGATCTGACCGTCCGCCACGGGCATATCTCCAAACAGGGCTCGGCGTGGCTGCGCTGGGTCCTCAACCAGGCGGCCCAGCCCGCCAAACGCTCCCCAGAATTCGCCGCCACCTACCCTGCCATCGCCCCCGGCGCGGGAAGAAGATCGCCACCACCGCGATCGCCCGCAAGCTCCTCACCCGCGCCTGCCACCTGCTCGCCACCGCACACGCCACCCAGACCAGCACGCCGGCCGGCACCGCGTCCCGCGCCGCGCCCACGGCCCCACAGACCGGGAGGCTCCGACCGGCGCGGCTGGCGCGAGGTGGCCCAGCGCCGGCGCCGCGGGTGACGGCAGTGGCCTATGACCGCCGGGGCTACGGTGAGTCCGCCGTCAGCACCGCCCCGTTCACTCATGTAGACGACCTGGTGACCATCCTGGACCACGAGCACGCCGGGCGGCCGTGGCTGGCCGGCGCCTCGGCCGGCGGCGGCCAGGCGCTGGACGCCGCGCTGCTCGCCCCGGACCGGGTCGCGGGCCTGGTGCTGCTCGGGACGGCGGTGAGCGGCGCGCCAGAACCCGAACTTGATCCCGATACCCAGCGATTCGACGCGCTGCTCGATGCGGCGATGGCCGCCGGGAACCTCGATGAGGTCAACCGGCTGGAGACCTGGCGGTGGCTGGACGGGCCGTCCTCGGCCGAGGGCCGGGTCGGCGGCCAGGCGAGGACGCTGGCGCTGGAGATGAACGCGATCATCTTGCGTAACGGCGCCCGGGAGGACGAGGGCGGCAGCGGCGTCAACGCGTGGCGCCGCCTGGACGAGATCCAGGTCCGTAACGGTCGCCTGCGGCGAGCTTGACGTGCCGTTCCTGATCGCCCGCAGCCGCGGGCTGGCTCACCACCTGCCCTATGCCCGCTACCACCAGCTACCCCAGATGGCGCACCAGCCGTACCTGGAACAGCCCGGGCAGGTCGCGGACCTGGTGCTCGGCGCGCTCAAAGGAGGCTGAGCGCTGGCCAAGCCCGCGAGAGTCACAGGTT
>CAVPPL010000009.1:0-43566 GCA_963707295.1 uncultured Planctomycetia bacterium | reverse complement strand
CGGTGATTGCCGCCCGCGGGGCGACAGTCGGCCGGGCCTATTCTTAGCCCTCGGCCGGGGCCGACCTCGTGTGTCAAGAATGATTGGGTTGATGGCACCTCCCAAGGGCCTTTTCCAACCGGGGGCGTCGCTTCATTCTCAGATTGCTCGACGGCAACGTTTGATGGACGATTAAGACACGTTCCGAGAAAACCGTCGTTTGATAGGAAGCGTTGAAAAAGGGGTGAATTTCCGGGGAAGTCAGTTCACTCGGCCCCTGTAACTGACTGCGATTCCAGCATTCGCGGCGCTTGCGATGTATCGCCATCAAAGCCGTGCCTGCGCCGCCAACAATGCCAGCGTTCCCGGCTCCGGCACGGGCACGGTGGCGTTCTGTGGCCGTTTTACTTTCCGTCGGCGACGGCACCACCGGTGCGGGGAAAAAATGCGGGGATTGCCTACGGTCAAGCTCGACCCGTCTGGCGAGTCCCTCGCTATCGGTCACGACGAGCGTGCCGTCCAGCACCTACCGCTCCGCTGATATACGTGTTGCTGCCGCTGAGCGTCAGCGTTCCCGTGCCGACTTTCGTAAAGACTGCCGCTGCTGTTGCTGTCGCTCAAGCTGCCGGAAAACGTGGTGTCGGAATTGTTCTCCCACCCACGGTCAAGGCCACGTCCGTGAAGGATGCGTCGGTCAACAACAGGCTGCCGGTACTCTTGTAGACCGCCGAAGGCAAAACCGCCGATGCCGCCCTGGAAACTCATACTCACCCGTGCCCGACGTGTCGAACGTCCTGTCCGGAAAGCCAGTTGGAATCGGCAAGTGTCAGTGTGCCGTTGGAAATCAGCGTCGTGCCGGTATAGCTGTTGGAGACGCCCAGGTTAAAGTGCCGTAGCGGGCCACGATCAGGCTGCCGGGGCCGGAGAACGCGCCGTGAACAGCGACAAGGCGTTGCCATTGGTGTCGAATACGCCATTGCTCCCCGCCTGTGCCGCGAACGTGATCGGCACGCTGGGTCGGTAAAACCGCTCCATCCTGGCCTGGAATGTGCCTCCGCTGAAATCGACCGCGGCCTCGTCGTTCGCCCTCGTACAGGGCGGAAAGACTCAGCAGCCCGCCGGTCAGATTGTAGGTCCCCGCGGAGCCAACAAGTTCGGCGAGGTACAAAGTGCCGACCGCGTGCGTCCCGCCGTTCTGCGCAAATGTGCCGCTCCCCGCGATGCCTACGATTTCATAGCCTACGGAGAGTTGACTAAACCCTCCGCTAAGCAAATCCGTCCCGCTGTCGCTGGCATTGCATTGAAGCACAGAGAGACCACAGCACGCTCGTTCCGCCCGACTGCTGGAAGCTGCCCGTGCCGTTGGAGCCGACGACTATGAGCGCCGCCGTTAGCGCGCCGCCGGTCATGCCCGAAAAGTTGGTGTCGTTGACGATGACCATCCCCGTGCCCAAGCTGGCTTGGCCGGGATCCGCGAGGGCCAAGCCGTTATTGAGATTGATCCAGCCGCCGGCGGTGGCAATGATGCTTCCCTGGGCAGTTGACCGGATCGGCGATTGTTCCCCAGCTGCCGAAACCGGTGCCGGACGAGACGCTCAAAGTCCAGCCCGAAGTGTGCAACATTCCCTGGTTGGAATAGCTCGCGTAGGTTGTCGAGTCGAAGCCCGGCTGCACGATCAGGAGTGAATCGCTGCCGACGGACAACGACGCGCCGCTGGTATTCAAGATGTTTCCCGACAGGTCGAGACTGTGCCCCGGTGCCGGCCACGACCGCCGCGCAGCCGCTGAGGTCCAAAGTTCCGGGCGACTGGAAACCGCCGTTGACGACGCCGATCGTGCCGCTGCCGTTGCCGAGAAGCTGCCCTCCGCTGAGCAGAAAGTAGCCGCCGTTGACGCTGACATTCGTGACTGTGTTCGGTCCGCCCGACTGATAGAAGATGCCGACGCCGCCGTTGCCCGCGCGGCCGTTGCCGACGTACTCGGTCACGGGGTCCAACACGCCGCCGGACAGGGTGTACGTCCCGCTGCTGCCCGGATAGAAGCCCAGGTACAAGTTGCCGGCGGGCAGGGAATTTGTTCCGCCGCTCTGGTTCAACGTGCCTGTTCCGCTGTAGCCGATGTATTCATTTGTCGCGGTAAGCAGGCCGCTGTTGCTGAGGTAGTAATACGAACCGTATTGGCTCTGCTGGTTCCGAGGTAGAACGCGGCGGAAATCGACCAGTTTCCGCCCGACTGGAAGACCTCGCCACTGCTGCCGAAGCCGACGTAGGCATTGGCCGCGGAAAGAACGCCCGCGGACACGGCGTACGACCCGCCGCGGAGGAAGCCGACGCTCAGATTGGTGGCGTCCTGGTTGGGCCCGCTCGACTGCGCGAACCGCGCCATTCAGGGCACTGTCGTTGATGTCTTCGATGTTGGCGGTAACCAGGCCGCCGCTGAGATAATAGTTGCCGTTGTAAAAGGTTCCCATGGAGAGATAGCCGGCCTGGTTGGTCCGCCGGTCTGTGTGAATACGGATTCCCGACGAACTGATGAACTCGTTTGCCGAGTTGAGCAGGCCGCCGTTGAGGTTGTAGTAGGCATTGCCGCTGCCGTAACCAATGATCAGGCCCTGAAGACTTCCATTGGCGGACACGACGTTGTTGCCGCTGTTTTGAACGACGGTTGCCGTGGTGCTGCCGGTGCCGACGTACTCGTTGGCGGCGGGCAATAGGCCGCTGGCGTCGATCTGCAGCGTGCCCGGATTCACCCTTGTATCGCCGCTCCAGGTGCCGGTGCCGCCGAAGATTAGCAAGCCCGGCCCATTGAGGCTCAGTCCGAACGGCGTTTGCGGCGTCGGTTTGTTGATTACGCCGGCGACCCAGCGTGGCCCCGTTGGCGATTCCGATTGACAATTGCCTTGCAGCGCCATCGGCGGAAATAATATGCCTCGCCGCGGCGACGGTGATCGCGGCCCCGGCCGACGTGCCGAGACTTACGCGCCGCCGTAGCCCGGTCGAGAAAGTAGCCGTTGCCGTGGGTGGCGTTCAACGACATGCCGCGGCCGACTGGTTTCCGTCTAGCGTGACCGAGATCGGCCCGCCCTTCCCGTTGGGAAAATAAACCGTGCCGCTGGAGGGAATCTGGCTGCCGGACCAGTTGTTGGGTATACCCACGTACCGCTGAAGGACGAGGTCCATGTCCCGCTGCTGGCCCCCAGGCTCGTGCCGACGGCGACCAGGTCGATGTAGTTGGCGTTAGAGTCGCGGTCGTTGACAGCGAGTAAGTCATGCCGCTTGGGCTGGGCAGATTGAAGCCGCTCAGATTGGGGCTGCCGCCGGCGAGATAAATCAGCCGGTAATCACCCGGCTGCATCGGGTTGACGGTGAAGGCGATCTGGCCGCCCTGGTTGTTGCCGCCGCTGACCGTCAACGTCGAGCCGCCGAGGTTGATCAGTCGCCGCCGTAGATGTTGTCGCCGTTGCTGCCGACGAGGCTGGTCGGGGTCGGATTGACATTGAGCAAAAGCGTAGAGTAAAGGTTGGTCGTCAGTCCATCGAGGAGGTTCAACGTGCCATACTGTCCGGGCAAAATGCCGAGCCCGGGGCGATGGTCTGCGCAGCATTGCCCGCCAGCACGGGGCCGCTGATCGTGCCGCCGGACGGTCCAGCGGCGAGGATGCCGCCGTTGAGTGTCACCGTGGAACTGCCGGTGGCGGAGCCTTGGGAATTGGCGACGACCAGCGTGCCGGCCACGAGCGTTGTCGGGCCGCTATAGAGGTTAGCGGCGGTCAGGGTCAGTGTGCCCGCGCCCACCTTTTGCAGGCCGCCCGAGCCCTGGATAAGGCTGTTCAAGGTTAGCGAATTGCCGTGGGAGTCGAAATCGCCGGAGCTCCCGACGTGTAGAGCAAGATCGCCACATTGGTGGCAAAGCTCGAACCGGCCTGGACGGTGCCGGAACTGATATCCAACCCTCCTTCGTTGAGGTAGTGGGTCAGGCCGCCGAGTTTCAACAGTCCGCTGTGAAGATCGTAAACCCCCGAGGAAAAGGCGGAGGCGCCAGGACGAGACTGCCGGACACGCTGTTCGTCCCGCCATACTGATCAAAAGCGCCAATGCCCGCGCCGCCGACGATTTCCGTCGCGGCGGAAAGTATGGACGGCGCATTGAGTTGATACGTTCCGCTGCTTGTTCCGTTTAGCGCAATGTACAAGGCGGTGACGGAATTGGTGCCGTTGTTCTGAAAGAAGCTGCCCGTGCCGGAATAGCCGATGGTTTCCGTTCCCGCGGTAAGACTGCTGCCCGGAAACCCCATGACGTATTCCCCGTTGCCTTGGGCCGTGTATCCCAGCGAAAGATTGGAAGAGACGTTATGGTTCCCGCCCGTCTGCGAGAATAGGCCGGTTCCGGAGTAGCCGATGTTTTCATTCCCCTGGCAAGTCAGGACGCCGGCGTTGAGGTCGAACGTGCCGTTGCCGCCGGCGCTGTATCCCAGGTCCAACTCGGTAGTAACTGTATGTGTCCCTGTCTGCTGCTGAAACAAACCTGTCCCAGAGAAGCCGACATATTCACTCCCGGCGGAGAGAGTGCCGCCGCTCTGGTAATAGAAGCCGCAGCTCGCCGGCTGGTAGCCAAGCGTCAACGCGATGACCGCATTGGACCCGGCGTACTGCTGGAAGCTGCCGCTGCCGGAGTAGCCGATGAACTCGTTGCCCGCATTCAGCAGGCTGTTGTTGGAGAAGTACTGCTGGTAGCTACTGCTTTTGCCCGCGTTGTATCCCAAGTACAATCCGAAAACATTGTTCGTCCCGCCGGACTGCAGGAAGCTGCCGCTGCCGGTGTAGCCGACGAACTCCATGTTTGCGGAAAGCATCCCATTGCCGCTAAGGTTATACGTGCCGTTGCACGCGGCGGTGCCGTATCCCAAGTA
Organism: uncultured Planctomycetia bacterium; assembly: GCA_963707295.1. Lineage (GTDB taxonomy): Bacteria > Planctomycetota > Planctomycetia > Pirellulales > Thermoguttaceae > JANXQG01. The sequence continues at coordinate 38,680 of CAVPPL010000009.1, read as the reverse complement.
GAGAGTGGATGCGACCGAGTTGGTGCCACCCGACTGCGTGAAGCTGCCTGTCGAGCCGAAATTGAGAAAACTCCCGTAGCCCAAGTACTCGTTTTGCGCGGCGAGGCTGCCGGCCGATTGGTTGTAGACGCCGGAACTGCCGGCCCCGTAACCGATGTAAAGCGACGACGCGGAATGGTTGCCGCCTTGCTGCAGGAAGCTGCCCGGGCTGAAATAGGCGACGTATTCGGTGGTTGTCGAGAGCAAACCGCTGCTTTGCGTATACGATGCCGAAGGGCCGGCGATCGTCAGTTGTTGCGTGACTGTGTGCGTGCCGCCCGACTGGGTAAAGCTTGCGCTGCCGGAGAGGCCGATGTTCTCATAGACCGTGGAGAGCACTCCGTTGCCGCTTAAGTTGTACGTCCCATTGCTACCGGAGTTGTAACCCAGGTCCAACACGTTAGAGACAATGTTCATTCCGCCGGACTGCGTGAAGCTGCCTACGCCATAGAGGCCAACGTCTTCGCTGCTTGCGAAGAGTTTGCCGTTGCCGCTGAGGTTATAGCTGCCGTGGCCGCTGGCGTTGAAGCCGAGGTACAACGGGCCAACTGAATTCGTGCCTGCGGACTGCGTGAAGCTGCCCGTACCGGAGTTGCCGATGTCTTCGCCCCCCAGGCACGACAGACTACCGCCCTGCAGGTAATAGGCTCCGCTGCTGCCGGAGTTGTATCCCAAGTTGAGCGTGGAAAGTGAAGAGACGGCCTGCGTTCCGCCCGCCTGCGTGAAGCTGCCGTTGCCGGAGTAACCGATGTATTCGGTATGCACGGAAAGCTGTCCGGCGCTGATGTAGTACGTTCCGCCTTCAGCGATGAGTATCGGAGTTTGCACGTTGCCTGCCGACTGGGCAAGGAATCCGTCGTTCACGGTAATGCTGCCCGACAAGTTAATGTTGCCCGTGATATAGATTGTTCCGGTGCCTTGTTTGGCGAGCGAAAGCTGCCCGGAGGTGTTCTGCATGTTGCCGTCGAACTCGCTGAGCGCAATGCCGTTGCCCACGGTCAAGACACCGTTGCCGGACAAGTTGTCGATGGTCCCTCCGCCGCCCAGCGCGCCGACGTTCAAGGAGTAGCCATGCACATCGAGCGTTCCGCCACCTACCACCAAAGGCCCGGTGCTCGCGCCCAATGCGGAATTGCTTCCCGCTTGCAGCACGCCGCCGTCGATGGTCGTGCCGCCGGAGTACGTATTGCCCCCGCTCAGGACTAAATTGCCGGGACCGGAGAGCACCAGTCCGCTGGTCGCCGTTTGGCTAATGTTGCCGCTAATCGCCAGCGTGGCATTGGCGGAGACGGAGACGTTCAGGCCGTCGGCCAGGATCACCGGCGCCGTGATCGCGTGACTGCCGTCGGTGACGCTGATCGATCCCGCGCTGCCGAGATTGTCGAAGGTCAGATTGCCAAAATTTGCGCCGGGGACAACGGTGTAGCCCGTGGTGTTGCTGAGCGCAGTTGCCCAGCAGCAAGGTTCCGATGGTTTGCGAGCCGTCTAGGGTAATGGTCAAGGGACTGTTCGAAGCCGCATTGATAACCACGTTGGAGCCTTGCGTGCTTGGCACGCTGTTGCTGAGCCAGTTGCCCGGCGTTGCCCAGCTTCCGCTGACAGGATTTGCCCAGATGTAGGATTCGCGCACCGAGCCGGTGATGAGGAACGGGTCGATCAGACCGGTCGTATTGATGCCGCCCGCGTTGACGTTTCCCAGACCGGCGAAAGTCCCGTAGAACTTGTTGCCGACCGAAGTGAGATACACGTAATCGCCGAATTCGCGGTTGACGACGCCCGCGGCATTCGATGTACCAGTGTTCCCATTTAGCGGCAATGGCGTGAAGCTGTATTCCTGGACGTTGTTTGCGACGGACGCGCCGAAGTCCAATGAGTCGGCGACGTTGACGATTACTTTGCCGGTTGCGGAGTTATAGGTCTCATATTGGACTACGACGGCGCCGTTGGCGAGCACGGTAAGCGACGGCATGGCGGCCCGCTGGCCGGGCGGAGAGATGACCAACGTCGTCGAGCCGACAAGGAATCCGCCGAAAGGATGATATTCCTCCAGATAGATGCGGTCGGTTCCGGCGCCATCCTGCACTCCGTAGACGACATAGACGTGCTTCCCAGTGCTGTCTGCCGCCACCGCATCGATGCTGCCGCGGAGATCGTTCACGCTAGCAAACCAATTGTTGCTGGCTGCCGTGCCGGAATTGTCCAACTGGCTCGACGTGCCGCTCGTAACAAGGATTCCGCCCGCCGCGCTCGATCCGTTGAAATCCCATGTCTGGCCGCCGTCACGAGAACGGTTCAGGTAGTAATTCACCTGATGCACTCCCGGCGGAGAAAGCGCTGTGCCAATGGTGTAGACGTTGTAAAGATTACCTGCCCCATCGGTTGCAATGCGGTTGCCGGGATTGACGGAGTCGCTTGTAACTCCGGTGTTATTGGCCGCAGTGTCCCGAGTGAATGTCGCGCCTCCGTTGGTGGAGGTGGCCACTCGGATTCCGTTGGGCGAGTTGAAATCGGTGTAGGCGGCATAGACGTTGGCGCCGCTCACCGCGATCCAAGGCTGGTCAACGTTGTTCAACGATGCCGGGTTGTTGACGGTGTTGACGGGGCCGCCGGAGTTGGTCCAGGTCCAACCGGCGCCGGTAGAGCTAGACGACGAACCAACGTATAGGTTAACATTCGAGCCGCTGGGGCCGCTTGTTCCGAGAATGGCGCCGTGCAGGGTGCCGCCGCTATCGTAGGCGAAACGCCAGTCGGCTGGAATGCCGACTGTAGGCGAAGGTGGCGTGATGGTGTATTGCGTGCTCCAACTGCTTCCGCCGTTCGACGAATAAAACACGCCGGACGCACCGCCGCCGCCGCGAAGAGTGCCGGCACCCGTGAGAAATGTGAAACTCGACACTAGCATCTGGTTGGGGTTTACCGGATTGACCGTCACCGATGGTTCGTTTCCCCAGTCCTGATAACCGTTCGTGCCATAGCCGTTAGTGGTGAAGTCGCCGGAACTCGTTTTGCCGATCACGTCGATCGGCGGGTTGAGCGTGAATTGGGCTGAGGCCGCTTTGGGGCCGCAGATCGCCAGGAATACAGCGGTAGCTAGAAGAGTTGTGGCTACGCAACGTGCTGAAACTCTCATTTCTCACCCCTTTCGCTTGGGCCGCGCATGGCGGCAATTCCGCGTCGAAAGGGCTGGACTCATTCATCCCTAAACCATCCAACCCTCCAGCTACTCAATCTGCTTGAACCTCGACGTTCCATACAACCCCAAAAGAGACAAAACGAATGTTGCCTGTTTCCTCTGTTTTAGTACACCAAGCCGCATTATACCGAAGTTTTGCAAGCCGACAAATGTTTTCCTGAATACGGGACCATTTCAAATTCTGTATTTGCCTTCGCCGGACACCGAATACCACAATCGGGCCAGCGGCCAACAACACGAGCGCGGCTGGCTCCGGCAAGTGCGCAATCGCGGAAGCGAGCGAAACCGCAATCGCTGAGTCCGCCTCATTCGTCAAAACAACCTATTGCCAATTCGTGCAAATCACACGGATTGCGCTCAAAACGATAACAAGCGCGAAGTCTAGCTTCGACTTTCATTTGCGCCGATGCGCAGCGAGTGGGGGGCCGGCGTCAACGGACTACAGCGGGCAGTGAAGCGGATGCCCTTACTTCGCAATCGCCTTCTGATAGACGCGGACCCAGTCGACTTCCATTCGCACGGGAAACGTCGTCTTGGCCGGGTCGCCGCCCTGCGTGCCGCCGATCGCCTGATTGAGCAGGATGTAATGCGGATTGCCGAACGCCGCTTTGGCCGCTTCGTTGTCGTCGGGGATGGCGAAATGAGTCATCAATTTGCCGTCTAGCGCAAGTCGATCTTCTGCTTGTCCACTACGTTACATGATTCGTTCGTAGAAACCGTTGGGTTGATGGCACCTCCCTGCGGCCTTTTCCAACCGGAAGTGTCGCTTCATTCTCAGATTGCTCGACGGCAACGTTTGCCGACAGAAAAGAACGTTCCGAGAATAGGGTCGTTTGATGGAAACGCCAAGAACGTGTGGCCTTTGGGGGCAATCAGATTGATTGCACGTGGTGAGTCCTATCTGACGAAATTCACCGATACGGCAATCCTATTCCACATTGACCACGGGGCTTTCGACCGGCCCCTGGTATTTGGGCGGACCTGTGTGATCCTTGAAGTGGATTTTGTCCCAGTACTCTCCTTCGAACCAGCGGGGGGCGGGAAACGGCTTTTCCCACTCTGCCAGTTTGGCCACCAAATCGCGGACGATATCGGGATGTTCCGCCGCGAGGTTGGTTTTCTCCGGCAAATCGTTGGCGAGATTGAAGAGCAACGGGGATGCGCCCGGATGCGGATCAGCTTCCAATCGCCGTCGCGCACCGCGGCGACGACGTTGAATCGCCAGAACAAGGTCGTGTGCGGCCGCGCCGATTCTTGCCCATCAGGAACGGCAGCAGGTTGACCCCGTCGCTGTCGGCCCAGGTGTCGGGCTTCGCGCCTGCGGCAGCCAGCAGCGTGGGCAGTAGGTCGAGGCCGCTCACGGGCAAGTCGAATGTCTTGCCCGTCGGCAGCACGCCCGGCCAGCGGACCAGGAATGGGACGCGAATGCCGCCCTCGAAAAGAGTGCCTTTGTGGCCGCGCAAGGGCGTATTGTAAAACTTGCTATATGTGGCGCCGCCGTTGTCGTTGATGAAAACCACCACCGTGTTGGAAGTCAGCCCCGCAGAGTCGAGCGCCGCCAGGGCACGACCCACGCCACGGTCCAACGACACGGTCATAGCGGCGAGAACGCGGCGGGCGGGATCCTCGATATGCGAAATCTTTTCCAATTCCGCGGGCTTGGCTTGCATCGGGCTGTGAACGGCATTGAAGGCGAGGTAGAGGAACCACGGCCGCGCTTGGTTTTTCTTGATGAATGTTTCGGCCTCCCGTGCGAAGGCGTCGGTGAGGTATTCCGGCTCCGCCACTTTTTGGCCGTTGCGAAGCATGTAATTGGGTTTGTTGCTTTTTGGCAGGTAATTGTTCTGGCCGCCGAGGAATCCAAAGAAGTCGTCAAAACCGCGCCTCCCACGGCAGGTAAGGTTTCTCTTCGCCCAGATGCCACTTGCCGATCATGCCGGTGTGGTAGCCAAGCTCCTTGAGGCGCACGGGCAGCAAGGTCGTGGCAGCATCAATGCCGAACGTCGGCTGCATGTTGTTTTCGTGGCCGATGCGGGCCGGCGCTTGCCGCTCAACATCCCGGCACGCGACGGGCTGCATACGGGGCCAGGCACATAGCCTTGCGTGAACCGAAGCCCGCTGGCCGCCAGCGCATCGAGACGCGGCGTCGAGATGTCCTTGCAGCCCTGGAACCCGAAATCCGCATAGCCGGCGTCATCGGAAACAATCAGCAGGATGTTTGGCTTGCCCGCGGCTTCTACCAAACAGGTGACACCGAAAATCGCCGGCAATAGCACAAGCTGCGTAATGATGAAGCGTATGGTCGTGCTGTTCATTGAGAATTTGCTTTCGCACAGAGACGGGCAGCCACTTGGCTGATGGTTGTCAATCGACACGTAAGTTCCCCATTGTAGTGACGGCTAACATCTTGTCAAAACCCTTGGATTGACGGCACCACCAACCGGCCTTTTCCTACCGGGGGTGTCGCTCCCTTCCCAGATTGCTCGGCGGCAACATTTGATGAGAGATTAAGACACGTTCCGAGAAAGGGCTGGCTTTTTTGGAAAATCAGCAATCCGATCATGAAAAAGACCGGCTGCCGCGGCTGCCCGTTCGCATCTGGGATTACGCTCGACGCAGGCGGCAGCGGGCGCCGAGCAAGTCGAACGGCTACGACCTGAAATCAGCGGTCATCAAGCCTTTGCCCTTAGCCGCAGCAGATAGATTACCCGTAGGCCAGTGCCTAATGTTTCGCCGCCACCAGTTCCACCTTCGGCGCCGGCACAAAGGGCCGGATGCCGAACTTGGGATAGACCTCGGCTGGGTAATAGAAGGCGCCGTCTTTCACCACCATGCTGATGGTCTTGATCGCTTTGAGGTCCTTGGTGGGATCGCCTGGGATCAGGAAAAAGTCTGCGAGCTTGCCCTTGTCGATCGAGCCCATCCGCTGATCCTGACCGACGTAACGGGCGGTGTCGTAGGTCGCGCACCTGAGGATTTCGGGCGCCGTCATGCCGGCCCGCTGATAGAGTTCCAGCTCGCGGTGATAGTCGAACGGGCCAACGTCGTCGGTGCCGAACACAATGAACACGCCGCGATCGTGTAGCAGCCGCACGGTGTCGATGATCTTGTCAAAGGCGGCTCGATTGGCGGCGTCGTCACCAGGTGTGGAAGTGTCGATAAGGGCCTTCATGGCGGTGCGACGCCAGCCGATCGGCATGTGATCGAAATAGTCTTTCGCGCCGGGCGGAACCTGGCCGTCGCGGTTGAGGATCAGGCTCTCGAAAGTACCTAGGGTCGGGTCGATGGCGATCTTCTTGGCGACCATCGTGTCAACGGTGTGCTGAACCTTGGCACTCCGGAGGTCGATGCTCGGGAACCGCTTCAGGACATGGAACCGGAACAGGGTGCGGGTGTCCTCGCCCGGCTGGATCACCCATCCGATCATATATTGATTCATGTGGGTCATTTCGTCGTAACCGGCCGACATCATCGCGTCGGCGGTGGAGAAGGCCGGGACGTGACCGGCGACCCGCATCCCTAGCTTATGGGCCTCGGCGGTCATGGCGGGCACCCAGTCCGGGTTCATGCTGTTGTAGATCTTAATCTGCCAATAGCCGCGCGCGCCGTACCAGCGCACGGCGTCGATGGCCTTCTCCTGGCTGTCAACGATGATCCCGACGTTGGCGTTGAAGGGACTCTTGCCTTCGATGAAACCCGAGCGAATCACGTGCGGGCCGCCGATCAATCCATCGTCGATTCGCTGGACGAGGGCGTCGAGCACGGGGTTGTAGTTTCCCATGTCGCGCACGGTCGTGACGCCGGCGATCAGTTTGAGCAGGGCGTCATCCTGGAAGAGATGGACATGCATGTCGTACATGCCGGCCACCAAAGTGCCGCCGGCGCCGTCGATGGTGACTTCGCCCGGCGTCGCGGGGCTTTCCAGCGGCTCCACGGCGGCGATCTCCTTGCCGCTTACCAACACCGAGACCGGCGCAGTCAGGGCTGAAGTCTTGGGATCGAACAGGCGCAGCATTAAAAATGCGCACCGGCGCAGCGTAGCGGTGGGCCACCGCCTTTTCGATGGCCACGAACCGCTCGGTCAACCACTCGGCCGCCAGCTTGCGCAGCCGTTCGTCCTCGCCCTCATAGCCCTTGCGGATTACGATGGACTCTGGGTCAACCACGGCGAACAGGTTGCCCTTGTCGTCGAGTAGCATGGCCTCGGGTTGGAGATTGATCCCGCTCAAGCTGTACTGTGTCACCGTCAGCGGGCCGCCGGCGGCTTGCACCGAAAGCGCCTCGCCCTTGTCCAGCCGCAGGGTTCCGCCGGGTAGGGCTGGCATTTCCATGCCGGGCACTTGAGCAGCGCGTGAACGTAGATCTGGTCCGACCACGGGCTCCCACATTGGGCGACATACAAAGCGTTCGCTTGGGTCGCCTTCTTGCCCTTGCCGGTGGAATCGCGCCATTCAGCCCGGCCACCGGCCTGACTGAAATGCTCGTCAACCTTGCTGCCGAACTCGGTGGTACCCTTGATCGACCAATCGGTGGGCAGGCCGTCCGCGCCCGTCACAACCGTCTCGGCGATGGTTGGGCCGCGGCCATTGTCCTTAACGTCGTGGTTGATGGTCGTCTTGGAGTCGCGCCTGTCGGCGATCAGATGGCCGACGGCCTTGCCCCCGTAAATGACCGTAAAGGTGGCAGTGTCCGCCAGAGCGAGGGTCGGAGCCGCCGACAGGAGAAGGAACGCAAGTGAAATTGTCTTGATCATAATGACTTGGAAAACAGGAAAACAAAGTGCCATGTTTAGGAAGCATATACGGCCATGCCGGGCGACTGCCCGGGCTTCTCCTTGGCCATCTTCTGAACCGCCAGCTTACGAAGCTCGTCATAGACCAGCGGCAGCAACTGCACCGCCGCCCGGGCATCGCCCTGCTCAATGGCACTAAGGATCTGCGTGACGTCGCTCATAGACACGGCTGCCAGGAAAAGCCAAACGCCCAATTATAGCAGTCTACGAATGAAGATGCCTCGTACCACCGGTTCCGTCTCTGTACGAACTCTCGCTAGGCCGCGCGTCAAAAATCGTTGGGTTAATGGCACCTTCCTGCGGCCTTTTCCAACCGGGGGTGTCGCTTCCTTCCCAAATTGCTCAATGGCGACATTTGCCGAAAGAACAAAAGACGTTCCGAGAATAGGCTGGTATTCTGATACGTCGCGGAAAACGTATGACTTTACGGGATAATCAACGAACCGGTCTAAGCTAGGACCGGCTGCCGCGGCAGATCCAAGCTCGGCGTCCGCCGGGACTAGGGAGACGCGCAGGCCCAGAACGCGGTTCCCGACCCCAGGCGCTCCTTTGCCGCGGCCCGCCGACCGGCAGAGCCACGTCGGGCCGTCCCAGCAACCGCCGCGAAGCACGCGGTCCGAACCTGTGGCAGCACCCGTCGGATCGTCCATCGGTGACTCCTTGTAATACCAGTCCTCATACGAATCTGCGCACCCACTCCCACACGTTTCCGTGCTTGTCGTACAGCCCCCAGGCGTTCGCTTTCTTCCCGGCAACAGGATGGGTCTTGCTGCCCGAGTTCGTGTCGTACCACGCATATTCGCCCAACTTCGAGTCTTCGTCCCCGAAGCAATACCGACTCTTGCTCCCCGCCCGACAGGTGTATTCCCCCTTGTCTAAATCCTCACCATGAAACTCTCGTGCTGCCCGATTGAATGACTGAAGCACGCCGTCCTTGTCGCATGCGACCACACCTTCCGAAATGCTTCACAGCAATGCAGCCAGTAGTTCATTGTTACCGTTGTCGGCGGGCATAGCTTACCTCATATTGAATCAATTGGATTCTGGACATGGAACTTATCTCCAGTCGTCGATCACGAGCTGTGCCGGATGGCTATACTCGGAGGAGTTTTCGGAATGCATTGTAACGCCGAGCATTTCGGTCTTATAGCCTAGCCTCGCGAGGCACTTTACGGCCTCGATTCGAGCATAGTTTATGCCACAGACCACTCGTTGACAGCCTCGCCGTATGGCGAAATGCTCACACGCAGCGACAAGCCGCACGAACGCATCCAGCATCGACTCAGACGGCCGAATGGCTGCAAACTTTACATAGCACGCCCCGCTTCCGGCCTCCGTCCGCGGTCCGCAATGACAAACGGCAAAGCCTGACAGACTATCGTCTTCTTCGATCAGAAGTGAATCTCCAAGGGACAATCGCTCAACGGCCTCGATTTCGGAAGAAACATTCAGCCCAGGTACAGCGCATTTGTTACGGACAGGCAGTGAGTCGTGTATTGCCGCTTTGCCTGCGAATCTAGTTCCGACCAAAGTGTGTATCTGGGTGGGTTCTGCACACGGGACACGGAACGGCTTGTAATTCCGGTTAGGAATCTTGGCCAGAATCCGTAACGACCATAAAGGGACACATGCTTCACGCTATCTGGGAACGTGAACAGCCCGCGATGCGTCAGCTGCCATCGATCGAATTGTGCGACCGCAGCTTCGATTAGGAGCTTTCCGATCCCTTTTCCCCAGGCAGCGGGATCGACCGTCAACGGACCAAAGAAGCCCACCGTTCCCCAGCAAGCGGTAAAGTTGGACCCAACTAGCCGTCCGTCGACTCCGCGGCATAGGCATTTCCACGATTAGCCTTCCATCGACTGTATATATAATCGGCATCGCCAAAGACAGTCATTGGATCAGGAAGTCGGAGTTGGGTGCCGAACGCGAGGCGAAAAATGCGGCTCGGCTTCCGGAAGGTCGCTCTCGTCGAGGGGCCGAATTGCGATCGTCATTCTCTTAGATCCTCCATTTTGCGGCTTTGCGAACTCGCTTGCTCGACTTCACTTTTTTCAATGTCGCCAGCCTGATTGTCGCCGACTTCATCGTGTTGACCAGCATCCTCCTCATCCTCACTAGTTGTCGGCGTTCAAGTTCGGACAGACTCGAATTGAGCTTCGAGACGAACGGCTGGTCGATCCATCCGCCGGCCAAGGCCATGCGGTAGGAAATCGCGCCGATGATGTCGGTCAGGATGGAAGGCATGAGTTCGCGCTAGATCGTATCCCTCACCGTCCGTTTCCCCGCCTTGCGGTCCTCATACTGCTGGGCGATCCAAGCATAAGTCTTCGCCAGACCGGCGCGAAACGGCGTGTGCGGCTCCCAGCCGAGAATACTCTTGATCATCGTGTTGTCGCTGTTGCGGCCCGCGACGCCCCGCGGGGCGTTAGGATTGTAGCCGCGGCGTAGCTTTACGCCGCCAATCTCCTCGGCGAGGCTTGCCAGCTCGTTGATCGACACCAACTCGCTCGAGCCGAGATTGATCGGCGTGGCGACGAGCCGATCGCAGTGCGTAATGCGATCAATGCCCTCAGTGCAGTCGTCGATATACATGAAGCTGCGGGTTTGCGTCCCGTCGCCCCAAATCTCGATGCAACCGCTGCCTTGGTCCTTGGCCTCGATGACCTTGCGGCAGAGGGCCGCCGGCGCCTTCTCGCGGCCGCCATCCCAAGTCCCGTGCGGCCCGTAGACGTTGTGAAAGCGGGCGATGAAAGTCTTCATCCCGCGTTCAGCCCAATATTCCTGGCAGAACATCTCCGACAACAGCTTCTCCCAACCGTAGCCGCGTTCCGACATCGCGGGGTAGGCGTCCGACTCCTTCAACGCGCGGCAATTGGGGTCCTTTTGCAGTTCCGTGTTGTAAGCGCAGGCCGAGGAAGAGTAGAAGTAACTCTCCGCCCCCGCGCGATAGGCGGCCTCGATCATGTGCGTGTTGATCAAAATACTCCGCAGGCACTGCACGCGAAAGCGCTCGATGAAGCCCATGCCGCCCATGTCGGCCGCCAGGTTGTAGACCTCGCGTGCTCCTTCGCAGGCCCGCTCGCAGTTGGCCTGCTCGCTCACGTCTAGGCAGAGGTTCTCCACGCCTTCGACGATCTGATACCAGTCAGGCAGCGGCTTCTTATCGACCGCGCGGATGCGGGTGAAACCGCGGTCCCGGAAATATCGCGCCAGCGCACCGCCGATGAAGCCGCCAGCGCCCGTGATGACAATCAGGTCGTCCTTGTCGCAGTCGGAGTGGGTTGTTGGTTCGCTCATGGTTCCTTTCTTTCAAATTGAATGTGCTACCAGTTTACTCGCTTGCGGACCGTAACGGCCATAGCCAAGTTTAACAAAAGGACGCTAATTCTCGACCTGACTTGTTGGAACCCCGCCTTTAGGCGGTTGTTAATCCAAAGCTACCGGCTACAGCTGGAACTCCAGCGTTGGAGTCCGCCTTTAGGCGGTCTTATTCAGCGACTCGCTCAATATGCCGAATGTCGCCCGCCATCCCGCTCCGGACTTCTTCACGCCTCAGAGCCAACCGGGCACGCATGGCGGCTATCCTTCCGACATCGCCGCGCACAGCTCAGCAGTCCAGTCTTACAAAGCGCAGGGATCACACGCTAGTCAATCCTCTTTCAGGGCTACAATCCGAGCGCGCGGGCACGTTTTCGCTTAAGTGGTAGAAGTCCAAGCCCAACGCATCCCACGCGGCAAGACGCAATTCCGCCTGCTCGCGAATCCATACCGCACCATCGACCAGCCCCACGCGTTCGTCCACTTCGTGGAAGGCCTGTGAACCCATCTGCCGTCCGACCGCTAAAAAAAAGCCCGCGGGTCTCTGCGGCCTGATCCTGCAGCAGGTCCTCGGCGGCGCGAACGCTCGGTCGGAACAATGGTGCGTTGGCAGCGAACGCCCAGGCTCGGTCCGGCGTGGTGGCTTGGTTGTCCCATGGCTGCCCCTTGCGTTGTGACGCGCTGTCGCGGCGGCGCGGCACCTGGGCCGGCGGCCGCCGGCCCAGGCAGTTCTCCACGCGGCGTGATGAACGTGGAATCAAAACGGATGGCAGCCGCGGGTGCGCCAGGGCCCGGCCTCAGCCGGCGTCCGCGGGGATGCGGTACGCCGCGTCCGGCGCCAGCCGACCGCCGCGCAGGTCCTGTAGCGAGCGGATCAGCCCGCTGGCCTCGCTGCCTGAGAGTTCCCCCAGCGGCTTCTCGAAAAGCCTGTCTACGAGCCGCTCCAGCTGCGCCGATCAAGGCCTGCGCGGTCAGCCAGGTCTTGGGCATACTGCATCTGCCGCAGCGACGGCCGCGGGCGCGGCTGGCTCGGGTTGCCGCCGGCGGGCAGGCCATTTCCATTGGCGTGGCCGTTGCCGTTGGCCAGCGTGTGCGCGGGAACCGGGCCGTCGCCGCCGCCGGCCCCTGAGCCATTGGCCGCGGAACCATCGACGGTGCAAGCAGTGTTGCCGACGGCGCGCTGCGGGGCTTGCTGGCGGGCCAGCTCTTCCTCCACCGACGCCGCGCACTGGGCGTACACCTGGCGGACCTGGGCGCGGAAGGCGTCGGGGTCGGCAGAGATCAATCCGTGGTCCAGTTCCAGCTCCACGTGGCAGATCGCACCGGCGCTGCTGTAGCCGGGGAGTCCCACTTTTTTGGAGACGCCGGCGGTGAGTTTCATGGGCATGATTGTTTCTCCTACAGTAAAACAGAGTGATGTGCTAACCCGGCACGAGCTTGTGCCGGAAAAGGGGATATCGGAGCGGCACGTGAAACCACAGTGAGCTGATGCTCATGTCGGATTGCGCCGTATGTGGCCGTCTGTTGGGGCGCCGCCGGCCCTGGCAGAGTTCTCCGGCTCCCGTCGGTGGCGACGAGGCGGCGGACCGTCTGCTCGGCGGCACCGAGCGCTTCAGCGCCACTCCGCTCTCGACCGCCTGCCGGCAGGCCTGGCAGGCGTTTATCACTTTTTGCAAGATGGCCTCGGGCTCGGTCTCCAGATGCCGCGGATTGACTTCGAAGCGGACGTCGCAGGTGGCCTCATAATGGTCGCTGGCCAGCGAGTCCAAGGACTGGCTCCAACCGACGCGGATCGTGGTGCGCATGGGAATACCTCCTAACAAAAAAAAGAATATGAAACTGAAGCAACGGCCGTTCGACGGGGCTGGCGATCGGCGCAAGCCCTACGGTCGCGATGGCGCCGCCGGCAGGCCCGACCGCGAGCGGCGCCCACTGTGTCAGCGGCGGCAGCGACGGACGTGCCGCCAACGTGGATTTATGTCGGTCGTTCTAGTTTGTGCGGGGCGCAATCTTCCAAACTTCTGAGGCGATCAGCATTTGCCGGCAAGCCGCTCGATGATTTCCCTCAAATCCCCATAATGAGTCCCCTCAATTCCAAGACACGACGCTAGCCAAGAAGGACACGAGCCGATTCAACGGGTCCATGTGAAGGATGACATGCAAGTCTGCCATCTCTCAAGTGGTGTGCTGAAACTGCCAAGTCTTATGGTAGAAGTAGAGAATCCGGTCAACGAAGGGAAATCAAGATTTTCTCTGGGGAACTGTCGCGTAACGATTCACTTCAATATAATGCGGGGGGCTTTGCTCTCCATCACTCGCGAGGAAGCGCTGATGCCTTTACGCCTCCGACCGCCGACCTTGCGTTGCATGCGAACGCTCATCCTCGTTGCCGCGGCGGCCGGTGTTGTTCAAGTCAGCGCCATGCCGCGCGGCCGACGGAGCACAGGCAAGAACGCTTCCGCCAGTCGCCAGTCGGGAGGTTGCCTATTCCCGCGACATCCAGCCCTTGCTGACCGAACGCTGTAGCGAGTGTCATGGAGCGAAGAAGCAGGAAAGCGGCTTTCGCGTCAACCGCCGCGGGTCGATGATTCGCGGCGGCGACTCCGGAGTGCCGGCGGTCGTGCCCGGCCACAGCGATCGAAGCCGCCTCATAAAGTTCGTCGCACGCCTCGACCCGGATGCGGTAATGCCGCCCGAGGGCAAGCCGCTCTCCGACGGGCAGGTCGGGTTGCTCCGGGCGTGGATCGACCAGGCGCGAAGATGCCGGACAGCGCTCCACCAAACGGCGGTCCGCCGGAGGCGTTCAACCGCGGTCATGCACTGGTCGATTCAACCAGTAAAGGACGTTTCTCCGCCGGCAATCGACGACCCCTGGATCGCCGGACCGATCGACGCCTTCATTTTGCGCAAACTTCGCCCGCGGTCTCAGTCCGGCACCGCGCCGATCGCGCACTGCTGATCCGGCGGCTGACGCTCGATACAATCGGGCTGCCGCCGACGCCGGAAGAGGTCGAGCATTTCGTCCACGACACCGATCCCGAGGCCTATTCCCGTCTCGTCAACTCGCTGCTCGACAGCCCGCGCTACGGCGAGCGCTGGGCCCGCCATTGGCTGGAACGTCATCCGTTTTGCGGACACCGACGGCTTTGAGATGAATAACGAGCGGCCCGGCGTTTATCACTTTCGCGACTATCTCATTCGCGCATTAAACGCGGACCGCCCTTGGGACCGCATGATCATCGAACAACTCGCGGGGGATGCCGTCGGCGAAGACGCGGCGACGGGCTTCATTGTCGGCGGCGCCGCGGACCGGGTGTTCGAGCCCGAATGTTCTCTTGACGCGGACACAGCGGCAGGACGAATTGGCCGATATGGTCGGCACGACCGGCACCTCGATGCTCGGCTTGACCATTGGCTGCGCCCGCTGCCACGACCATAAGTTTGATCCCATTCCGCAGCGCGACTTCTACGCCCTGCAAGCGGTCTTTGCTGGCGTTCTGCAACAAGAGCGGCCCTTGCGGTTCGCGGATGGCAAGGACTTAGGCAGTCGGCGGACAGCCAACACGATTGGCGGCAAGCGCCCGCCGGTCAACGCCAGCCTTAATGAAGAGCGCTTTGCGGCGATACCAGCGCGGGCGGTCCGATTCACGATTCTGGCCAGCAACGACGGCACGGAGCCTTGCATCGACGAATTGGAAGTCTACGAGGCCGGCGGGAAGGGGCCGGCGAGCAACATCGCCCGTGCCTCCGCGGGCACCAAGACAAGTTCGTCCGGGAATTACTTGGGCAGTCCCTTCCACAAGCTGGAGCATATCAATGACGGTCAATACGGCAACGGCCGAAGTTGGATCTCCAAGGAGCGCGGCCGTGGCTGGGTGCGGATCGACCTGCCGAAAATGGCCGCAATCGACCGAATCGTGTGGGGCCGCGACCGCGAATTGCAGTTTTCCGATAGACTGGCGACAGCCTATAAGATCGAAATCCTGGGCGAGTCCGATCGCTGGGTGCAGGTCGCGTCCTCGGACGATCGCGAGCCGTATGCCGCCGCCGGCGCCGCTGCCCAATGTCTATGGCGGGCGCTTTGTACAGCCGGGGCCGACTTATCGGCTGAATCGCGGCGACCCGATGCAGCCGTGCGAGCAGGTCGTCGCTGAGGGCTCACCGCGCTCAAGTCCCGGC
Organism: uncultured Planctomycetia bacterium; assembly: GCA_963707295.1. Taxonomy (GTDB): domain Bacteria; phylum Planctomycetota; class Planctomycetia; order Pirellulales; family Thermoguttaceae; genus JANXQG01. The sequence continues at coordinate 23,156 of CAVPPL010000009.1, read as the reverse complement.
TTGGGTCTCTTGGTCTAAAGGCCGACTCGCCCGAGCAGCAGCGCCGCTTGGCATTGGCCAAGTGGATCGCCAGAGCCGACAATCCGCTCACCGCGCGGGTGATCGTGAATCGCTTGTGGCATTATCATTTCGGCAGCGGCATTGTGGCCACACCGTCGGATTTCGGCCGCATGGGCGCTGCGCCCTCGCATCCGGAACTTCTCGACTGGCTGGCGCGGAGCTCGTCCGCGGCGGATGGAGGCTGAAACACATACACCGCCTCATCTTGCTTTCCAGCGCCTATCAGCAGTCGAGTGCTCCGGACTGCGCGTGGCCTGGCCGTTGACGCCGGCGACCGCTTCCTATGGCGGTTCCCGCCGCGGCGAATGGAGGCCGAGGCCATTCGCGACGCGATATTGCAGTCCAGCGGCGTTCTCGATCTCAGGATGTACGGACCTGGATTCAGCGCCTTCGAGCCGAACGACAATTACGTTCGCGTCTACAAGCCGAAGGAAAAATGGGGACCGGCCGAATGGCGGCGGATGGTCTACATGAATAAGGTTCGCCGCGAACAGGACGCCGTCTTCGGCGCCTTTGACGCCCCCGACGCCGGGCAGGTGTGCCCTAAGCGGAACCGTTCGACGACGCCGCTGCAGGCCCTGGGCCTGCTTAATAGCAGTTTTCTAGTCCAGCAGTCCGGCCTTTTGGCGAGGCGGGTGGAACGCGAAGCGGCACGCGATGTGGACGGGCGCATCCGCCTTGCGTTTCAAATCACGCTCGGTCGTGCTCCCAATGCGGAGGAAGCGGCGGCCGGCGGCAAGCTCGTCCGGCGGTACGGCCTGGAGTCCCTCTGCCGGGGCTTTACAACAGCAACGAATTCGTCTCGATTCCTTGAGCAGTATTTCCCGTTGAATGCCATGTCCAGTTCGCACGTCGTTTCGCCCGTTGGATTGCAACTCCTGGACCGCCGGAACTTTCTGCGCGACGGGTTCGGGACTCTGGCGCGATCGCGTGAAGCTGCCTGTTGGCCCACGAAAACTTGCTTGGCGCCTCGCCGGCCAGCGACGCCGGCGCGACTTCCTCCTCCAACGGCCCGATCCGCCCGCGGATTCGATCCTGCGCCGTCCGTTGGCGGCGCGGCCGCCACACTTTCCGGCGAAGGCCCGCCATGTTCTGGTGATCTATTGCTCTGGAGCGTGCAGCCATGTTGACACCTTTGACTATAAGCCGGAACTGATCAAACGCAACGGCCAGGCGATGCCGACCAAGGAGAAACTGATCACCTTTCAGGGCGAACAAGGGGCGTTGACGCAAAGCCCGTACGCCTTCAAAGCCAACGGCAAATGCGGCAAGATGGTCTCCAGCTTGCTGCCGCGGCTCGGCGAGTTGGTGGATGAGATGTGCTTCATCCATTCGATGACCAGCAAGACCGCCACGCATGGCCCCGGCGAATTGTTCATGTTCACCGGCTTCACGTCGGACGGTTTCCCCAGCATGGGCGCGTGGGTCAGCTACGCCTTGGGGACCGAAACCGAAGACCTGCCCGCGTTTGTCGCGATTCCCGACCCCCGCGGCGTGCCGCAGTCGAGCGTGGCCAATTGGGGGCCTGGTTTCCTGCCGGCCGTTTTTCAAGGCACCGCCTTCAACGCCCAGCGGCCGGTCGGTTACGTCAGGCGGCCCGATGGAATCGTCGCCGGAAGCCGATCGAGCGACGCGCGACTATTTGAAGCTGCTCAACGAGCAGCATCTCGAGCGCTTTCCCGGCGATACGGAACTGGCGGCGCGAATCTCCAGCTACGAACTGGCGGCCCGCATGCAGTCGAGTATCCCGAAAATCGCCGATCTTTCGACTGAGCCGGCCCATGTGCTTAAGCTCTATGGCGCCGACGATTCCCATAATCGCCTGAAGGCGGGCTTTGCGCGGAACTGTATTCTCGCTCGCCGCCTGCTTGAACGAGGAGTCCGTTTCGTCGAATTGTTCAACGGCTCGTATGCGATGGGCGAAGGCGTCGGCAATTGGGACGGACACAAGACCTTGAAGGAGCAGTACGACGTTCACGGTCCAATTCTCGATCAGCCCGCGGCCGCCTTGCTGATCGATCTCAGACAGCGGGGCCTGCTGGAACACACGCTGGTTGTGTGGTGCACCGAGTTTGGACGCATGCCGACTTTCCAAAAGGGAGCGTCGGGCCGAGATCACAATCCCGACGGTTTCACCTGCTGGCTGGCCGGGGCGGGAGTCAAGGCCCCTTTTTCCTACGGTGCGACCGATGAATTCGGCTACAAGGCGTCCGAGCATCTCACGAGCGTTTATGATTTTCACGCCACGATCCTGCGGATTCTCGGTCTCGATCACAAGCGCTTAAGCTTCTACCACAACGGCATCGAGCGGCGTTTGACCGACGTTCACGGAAACGTGATCGATGCGATTCTGGCGTAGGGCTTGAATTCGCGCCGGGCAATTGGCCGCTTTCGGGGCTGACACGTGATTAAGATGATTCGCCTGTTGCAGCCATCATTCCGATTCGCTCCGGTGTCGTCATGAAGGGCATCTGCTTCTCCTTTTCGTAGTGTTCAATTTCTTGCCAAAAACCTTGTTCCAGCGGCTGCGGCAGGTCCATCATCCAGTCGATCACAGCGAACAGTCGCCGCACGTCGTTGGCCGTCCAACCCCGCAGGTATAGCCCCTTTACCAATTGGATCTTCGCGGCGCAGCGGGCCTGGGGATCATGCCGCGTCCGCAGCATGTCGAGGTGCGCCAGCACCACGGATGCGAAGGGGTTGGAACTCTTTCGGAGCAGCTCCCTCTCCGCGGCGTAGTCCAATAACTTCACCGTCGGAAAGCGGATGCCGATGTGCCAGCCCCAACGGCTATAGCCAAAACGGTCCGGCCGCCAACGGGGGTTGTCGTCGGCAAGTACCGCCAGGCTCACCACTTCCCTATTATAACAGTCGATGAGGCGGTAATTGTAGGTAAACATCCGCCGGGCAAACTCCCGCTCCGGCGTGGTCTGCACCTCGACATGGATGAGGACCCATTGCTCGCGGGAAAAACTGGTCGTTTTCCCCATGCACAGACATTGCAAATAGGAGGACCGAAAAGAATGAACCAGAATGTGTCGAAGCAAACTGCCGACGAACTGGATGCGGCGCTAGATGCTACCGTCACGGACCACGAGTACTCTCTGTCCATGACGCCCAAAGAGGCCCAGACGGAACTTCACCGCCAACACCATGAGAGGATCCAGGATCTCCGGGTTGAGGCCCTCGGTTCACCCGACAACCTGGACGCCTGCATGGGAGAGGTATTGTGCGATCTCCTGGAGTGGTGTGCGAGCGCCAAGCAAGCCCTGGACGAGGCATCCAGCAGTGGGCCGTCGGCATTAGCCAGATTCAAGGACACGATGCCCGTGCTGGATATGCACCTGAGGCTCGCTCGCCAATCCGAGCGCTATGCCAACGTCGCCTGTCGCATTCGAGAATCGGGGGCGACTTCAGCCCCGAGAGGAACATCACACGGACGGCAACGTGCCGAAAAGAATTGAGAAGGCGGCGAACTCGCCGGGAACTGAGCATGGCCGACGGCGCCACTGCGCCAGATGGTACAGCAATGCGTGTTGGCGAACAGAGAATGTGAAGTGAAGATTTGTAGATTTGATACCCAGATTTCCGCCCATGGTGGGATGACTCATGGTGTTGGTCGACTTGCCGCGAGAGGACTGGACGTTGCGGCGCGGCAATTGTTCTTTGACAATTCGATCACAGTTTTGTGCGAGCCGCCGGCTTGGCCTCCCGGCGGCTCGCGGCGGAGATCCCATCGTCCCGCAGCGTAAGCCTAGACACCATTGCTTTTGCCAGCAATCAAGCCTCGTCTATCAGCGGGGGACCGCGAGCTTTACGCGGCCACCAGGAATTAGCATCGCACTTGAAGTCACTCCTCGATCCGGTCCACCGCAGGACCATGGGGCGTGCCGCACGCGCAATGGCATTGCGGCACACGATGCGTGGTAACAGGCGCAGATTGTCGAGCTGTATCATGAAATTGCGGAGCGGCGAGGTTGCGAAGCGCTACCGCTCCGGCGACAGGCACAGTAGAGGTCATCCATATGAGAATCCGATTTAGCGATGCGCGCGGATACCTTTATCCCAGGTGGTTGACAAGATCCGGGGCCTACTGCGGAAACTCGCCACGGCAAAGCGGAAGTGAACTTGACAGTTGGGGCACTGGCCCTGAATGGGAGCGCAGCCCGAAGAAGAGCTGCGCTCCCGCCGTTACTTCGTTACGGATAAACGTTGTTATTGCTGGTGGAAGCGAGGTTGAATGCCAGCAGCGTCCAGAGATCTTTATTGAACGTGCCGTCGTTGTAAACGCCGCCGCCGATTCCCTGCCCGCTGGTGCCTCCGAAGCCGCCGAGGGCCAAGTTGAAATCGATCGCGCTGTTCGTGACCGTGGCGCTGGAGGCGGGGAAGCCGGGGTTGCCGGAGTTGATCGCCAGGCCGCCGCCCAGCCCGTCGCCGCCGGTCCCCGTCGCTCCTCCGCGGCCGCCTTGAGCGATGTTGCCCACGAGCCTGCTGTTGGAAAGCACTAACGTCGAGACATCCACGACGGGAAACGCGGCGGTATTGAAGAAGTAGCTGAAGCCCAGGCTGATGCCGCCGCCGAAGCCGGTGCCGCCGTTGGCGCCGTTGCTCCCGATGGCTTGATTGCCAATCAGGGTGCAGTTGGTGACCGTGGCGTTGCCGGAGAAGGCAACGTCGAGTCCGCCTCCCGCGGCGAAACCCCACACGGCGCCGCCATAACCGCTGGGATCGCTGGCGCCGTGGCCGGCGATCGCTTCGTTGCCAATTAAGGCGCTATTGGTCAGCATGAGAATTCCGGGGAGCCCAGGCATCCCGAACTCGTTCAGGGCCGTTCCCCAGTTCGATATGCCGCCGCCGTCGGCGATGGCGCCGGGCCCCGTGGTCGTGCTGCCGCCGATGGCCTTGTTGTCGATCAGTGTGCAGTTCGAGACGTTCGCCATGCCCGCGAGGTTGACGATGCCGCCGCCCTGTCCGCTGCCGGTGGCCGGACTGGCAACACCGCCCGTGGCAGGGGCGGAGTCGTTGCCGCCAATGGCCTGATTGCCGCACAACGTGGAATTCTCGACGGTCAGGCTGCCAACGTAACTAGCAATACCGCCGCCATTGGCAGCACTGAATTCACTGCCACTGCCGAAGTTGACACCAGTGGATGCACTCAGCCCGATGCCGTTGTTTCCAGCCACGGCGCGGTTGCCGCTGATCCTGGAGTTGCTGATGGTCGTGGCCGCCAGGTTGTAGGGCAATCCAAACGTCCCATTGGTGTTCAAGATCCCGCCGCCCTGGGTGTAGACGCCGTCCCCGCCGGTCGCCTCGTTGTCGGCGACGGTGGAATTCGTGATGGTTACCGTGGAGGGGTCGTTGTTGCCAACTGTGTTCCCGTTGGCGTCGATAATGGCGCCAGCGTGATTGGCGATGCCGCCGCCAAGGGCGAAATAGGGGTAAGTTGCACCGACAGGATCGGCCGCACTGATCGCCGCGTTGTTGGTAATCGTGCTGTTCGTCACGGTGAGCGTAGCGCCGCACCAGTTATTGATGCCGCCGCCGGTGCTGCCGCCCAGTGGTTGGGAGTAGCTACCGCCTCCCAGGGCAGGGCCAGCGCGGCACTCTGGGTAGAATGGGCTGGCGGGATAAAGATAGTGTTGATATAACCGAACCTAGTAGAAATCGAGGTAGCTGAAGACGCACAAGGAGGGTTCGGGAATGATGGATGTCGGGGTAGCAGAGATCAATGGAATTGTTCGGCACTTTGAGGAGATGAAGGATCCGCGGAGCCACGTCAATCGGCTTCATCTCTTGGTGGATGTTATCGTCATCTCGCTGCTTGGAGTTTTGGCAGGAGCGGATGGGCCGCTGGCCATTGCGACATGGGCGGCTGCGCAGGAGGAATGGCTGAAACGCCATCTCCGATTGCCGGAGGGCATTCCTTCCCGTGATACGATCGGACGGGTTCTTCAGTCATTGAAGCCATCGGCCTTTCAGAAATGTTTTGCGGCATGGCTGACCTCACTTCAGGAAGAGCAATCTGTTGCGGAGAACGATCAACAAGAGGAACCTCTCCGTCAGATCGCTTTGGATGGCAAATGCTTGCGGAGATCACACGCACGTGGCCGTGGCTTGGGGGCGATGTATCTGGTAAGCGCGTGGGCCACGGATAAGGGAATCTCTTTAGGGCAGTTGGCTGTGGAGGAAAAATCGAACGAAATCACGGCAATTCCGCAGCTTTTGGATCAACTGGAGCTAACGGGCGCGGTGGTCACCATTGACGCTGCGGGTTGTCAAAGGAATATTGCCGACGAGATCGTTGCGGGCGGGGGCGACTATGTTCTGGCGTTGAAGGGAAACCAAGAAACCTTGCATCGTGACGCAACCGATCTGTTCGCAAAACTGTTGGCCGAGGATTTTGGCGATACGCCTGTGAGCCGTCATCAAGAATGTGAGCGTGGTCACGGCCGCACAGAGGAACGGTACTACTATCAGATTTCTGTTCCCGCCGACTTTCCGCAACGTGAGAAGTGGACCGGCTTGAAGACGTTTGGCTTGGCGATTCGACGATGCATCATCAACGGCAACGAGACGATGGAACACCGTTACTACATCAGCAGCCTCTCACGTCACGGACGAAAATTTGCAGGTTGCGTACGCGGTCACTGGAGCATCGAGAACAAACTGCATTGGGTGTTGGACATGACGTTCCGAGAAGACGAGAGCCGGGTACGAGACCGTTGCTTGGCCGACAATCTCGGTTGGCTTCGTCGCATGGCATTGACCCTGCTGAAACAACATCCCGGCAAAGACAGTATCGCCATGAAGCGTCGCCTAGCCGGCTGGAGCGTCGACTTCCTGATGCAAGTCCTTACGGGGAAAACAACTTAGTATGCGCTGGCCCTGCCTCCCAGGGCCTGATTGTTTGTTACGGTGGTCCCATTGAGATAGGCAGTCCCTTGATTCAAGAGTCCGCCGCCGCAAACGTCACCAAAACTTGCGTTCGGCGCACTAGTGCTCGCGGGAGAAGGAGTCGAGGGCGACAAAACAGCTTCGTTATTGGCCAGGACACAGCTATTGAGTTTCAGTGTGGCGCCGGCCTCGTTGAGGATCCCGCCGCCGCCGTTCGCTCCCAAGTACTCAGTCACGACCGCTTCGCCGTTGGCGACCGTCAGGCCGGCAATGGTCACGGTGACCGGCCCGCTGATGTCAAAGACCCGGAAGGCGGTAGCGAAGCTGGCGTTATTGCCGCTGATCGTCAACTTGTCGGCGCCCGGTCCTTCGATATCGAGGTTCTTGGTGATCGACAGTTCGCCCGACGTTAGCGTAATGTTATGAACGGAGCGGGCAAAAACAATGGTATCGCCGCTGTGGGCGGCGGCGATTTGCCGCGCAGCGAGCCGGGCCCGCTGTCGGCGCCGCTGGTGACGGACAGCGCGCTTAGGAGTTTGCGGTCTTCGAGATGCTCCACGCAGAGCCGCCGGACGGGCGATAGGCGCCGGGCCGGCCGTCCGTGCCGGGAGGGCCGGGCTGCATTGGTCAGGCAGCTGTGCAGAAATCGGTTCAAAACTGTTTGCATGAGGATTTCCTTTCGGAAAAGGTGTAAAGTGGAAACCGGAACAAGTAACGCTTGCTGTGCGGCCGTCCGTGGTGCGACGTTTCGTGGGTTTTTCCTTGCGGATCTGGTATTTGCCCGCCTCCCTCGTCTATGCGTAGGCTCGCCGGGAACCGCCGCCACCCGACACGCTGCTGAGAGAATTCCTCGGCGCTTGCCGATTCCGGCGCCGCGTAACTGGGTTAAAGCACGCTTCGGCTAGCGTTTTCTACGAAGAGGTGGCGAAAACCCACACTACTGCTACGAGACCAACCATTGCCTACCACGGACGGTCTAGTAGAATGGTGAGATATATCGGTGAGGCAGCGTTTGCATAGCATCGCCGGTCGGGGTGACAAGCAAGGGCATGGCCTATGGTTCCTTCGAACGCAAAGGGAGAAATGGCTTCTCCCAATTCCGCCGATTCCTCGGTGACGCAGTGGATCGCCGGGCTGAAAGAGGGAAAAGCCGAGTCGGCGGATCGCCTCTGGCAGCGGTATTTCGGACGGCTTGTGCGGCTGGCGCGGAAGAAGTTGGGCGCCGCCCCGCGACGCATCGCCGACGAAGAAGATGTTGCGGCGATCGTATTTCGCAACCTCTGGCAAGGCGCCGAGGAGGGGCGATTCCCCGAGCTGCGAAATCGCGCGAATCTCTGGCCGTTGTTGGTCGTCCTGACCTTGCGCCGGGTAAGCGATCTGCTTCGCTATCAAAAGCGGCGGGGCTGCGATGATGCACCGGACGAGTTGGACCGCGTCATTTCACAGGAACCGACTCCGGAATTCGAGGCCATGATGATTGAGAACATGTCGCGGCTGATTGCCATGCTCGATCCGGTGCAAAGGCAAGTCGCTCAAGGCAAACTGGAAGGACGCGAAAACGCCGATGTCGCCCGCCAGCTTGGCTGCAGCGAGCGGACGGTCGAGCGCAAGTTGCAAGTCATCCGCCGGATTTGGGATGAGAATCCGTGATCCGCGGCTATGGCCCGCGCGATAATGGGACCGATGCGGTAAACTGGCTCAGGGGCAAGTCCTGCGCAACGCGAAAACCAACATTGCTGGCGCGGGTATCCAACTCGGGCTGGGTGTTATAGAAGGCGGAGCGCAGGGCATACGCCTCAGCGCTGGCCGAACCGCCGCGTGCGATGCGCCTTTCCCTGCCCCACGTGTCGGTCCTCGTCTCGCCCCACTGCCAAACATTGCCCAGCATGTCGAACAGCCCGAAGTCATTCGGTTTCTTCCTTCCGACCGGCCATATTCCTTGACGATGATCGGAATTGTCGAGATACCACGCATATTTTGGCAGTAGCTCGACGCTCAGCCCGTAATAGCGGCTGGTCTGGCTGCCTGACCGGCAGGCATACTCCCACTCTTCTTGCGTGGGCAGCCGATAGCCGACGCGCTGCAAGAAATCGGCAGCCGGTTTCATGCCCCGGGCATATTTTCCGCCGGCGCCAGGATCATAGCACCATTGGTCCTTCGGGATTCCCACGATTTGGCTGAGCCAATTGCAATAGTGTGCGGCGTCGTACCAGTTGACTTCAACCTGGGGGGAATCGTCGGTGAGTTTCAGCGTACTGAGATCCGGATTAAGAACGTCCGGATTGGCATCTTGAAAACGCCGGAACTGGGCCCTTGTGACGACCTTGGAGGCGATAGCAAACGTCCCACCGATGGACTGCCGGTGCTGAGCTTCGTTGTCGCTGCGATCGGGTTCTCCCGCCGGCGATCCCATGAGGAAAGGTTTGTCGGCGCGGAGGATTACGAATGTCTGCCCTTGGGTATTGACGTACCACTGCCGCTTGTCGGTCCGCTTGCGGGCTTGTTGGAGTTGCTTCTCGCCAACTTGTAATTGGGCGTCGATTTCTTCCGGTTTGCTTCGCTGGTCCCATCCTTTCTGCCGCAGCAGCCACTCCGCGGCCCCATGCAGACCTGGATCGGGATCATTGCGGTAAAGCTCGAGCAGCCTGGCGATAAGCGCTTTCGCTCGGCCGCCGGAAACTGCGTCGTCTCGAACTCGCCAAGGCACAAGATCAAGGCCCGTCGGATCGACACGTCCGGCTCTTCGTTCAACCGGCGAACGAGGACCATGCAATCTGCGCCAAGGGGGCCAGACGATGAATAAGATAACTACGCACCCGTGGATCGGGGCTGTGCTTCAAGAGCGGCCAGACGCTTTCGGGCTGGCTCAGTCTGAGCAAGGCGACCGCCGCATTCGCCTGCCGCTTGGCCAATGCTTCCTTCACGTCTTCGGCGGCGTCGGGCATTGCCTTCGCGACTTCGTCACGCAACAACGGCAGGCCGTCTTCGCCCAGCGCCTTGAGTTTTGGGTAGATGACGGCGTATTGCTTCTCGTCGGAGTCCATGAGCAGTTCGGCCAGCACATCCGCGGCGGTCGGCGGCGTAGTCGGCCAGGATACTGGTCGCCAACATGCGCTCGGAAGGGTCGCGCTTCGGGTCGCGGAATACCGCCTGAAGCCCAGGCAGGAGCGATAGACGGACCGGCCGTAGGGCTTCCACCCAAGCGGCAGCCATCAGTGGATCCTCGGCAACCAGCATTTCGGCCGCCGGCTTGCCCGCAATCTTCCAGCGCGAAGACTCCGGGTCCAAGTCCGCCAAGGCACAAAGGGCGCGAAAGCCGCGCTCCTTGTCCGCCGCCGGATCATCAGCCGTGAGCCAGAGGCGGGCCGACAATTTGTCGCGGTACGGCAGCAACGCCGCGCGAATCACGAGCAGTTCCGCCGGTTCGGCGCGGAGCAGCCAATCGTACAAATAGGGCACTTGCCCTTCGTCCTCGGCAACCATCGCCAGGCTCAGCCGCAAGTGTTCCTTCTCTCCCAGTCCGGGCTGCTGGAGCAACTGGCGGATTTGCGGATCGATCTCCGCACGGAAGGGCTTCAGACCCTCGATCAAGCCGGGCACGCGAGAGATTTCCGCCGTGCGCAAAGTATCAACCTGCGCCAAAGCACGATCCCGCTGCGCAGCTTCGACTCGCTGTAACGCCCGCGACGTGCTCACGTAGCCAGCCGTGCTCGCCGCGACGACCAGCACTACGAGCAGCACCGCCGCCGCCGACAGTCCCGCCACCATCGGCTCCCGCCGGCACCACCGCCAGCCACGTTCCCAGTGCCTCACCGGGCGGGCAAGAATCGGCCGGCCTTCCAGGTATCGCCGCAGGTCCTCGGCCAATGTCTTGGCGCTCGCATACCGCCGCGGCACTGCTTTCTCCAGGCACTTCAACACGATCGTTTCCAGGTCGCGCGGCACTGCCGCGTTGAGCTGCCGCAAGGACACCGGATCGCGCTCGATCACCTGCTTCAAAGTTTCCAACGGCGTGGCCGCCTGAAACGGCGGGCGGCCCGTGAGTGCCGCATAGAGCACCGCGCCCAAGGCATAGACGTCGGCCGCCGGCCCGACGGCGTGGATATGCCCGGCCGCCTGCTCCGGCGGCATGTAGCTGGGCGTGCCCAAGACCTGGCCCGAGGCCGTCAAATCGCTGCCGCACGTCGACCCGCTTGGCCAAGCCGAAATCGGTCACGCGGGGTCGGCCCGTGCTGTCGATGAGAATGTTCGATGGTTTCAGATCGCGATGAATGACACCCAGTCGATGGGCATATTCCACGGCCTCGGCCACTGTGGCAATCAACTCCGCCGCCTCCTTGGGCGCAGCGGCCCTTGGTCCAATCGGGCCGCGAGGCTCAAGCCATCGACGTAGCCCATCGAGAAGTAGTGTTGTCCCTCATACTCGCCGACCTCGAACACCGGCACGATGTTGGGATGGTCGAGCAGGGCCGCCGCTTGGGCCTCGGCATGAAACCGATCATGGTCGGCCTTCGTGGCTAGCAGCCCGGCGAGGATCATCTTCACCGCCACGATGCGGTTGAGCGATAGCTGGCGGGCCTTGTAGACCACGCCCATGCCGCCGCGCGCAATTACGGCTAGCAACTCATAGTCGCCCAAATAGTGGATCCGCGGAAGCAGACCGTTGGGCGTGTCGGACGCAGTGACCGGCAACGTCTCTCCGACGACACCCGATGCTTCCGACTGCGCGGCCTCAGCAAACACTGTGGCGAAGCGGTCGAGATTGAGTGCTGGATAGTCTGTTCGGTACTGCTCCAGCGTCGGGTGTTCGCCCAGCTTGCGGCGATAGTCGAAGTCGAGGACCAGCAATTCGCGGAGCAGTTCCGGCCATTCTGCAGGCGGGACCTCGGCCAGGAACGCCTCGAATCTCGGCGCGGTGCCGCCTTCCAGGCGGCCTCGAACTGGTCGCAAATCCGGTCGGCCCGCTGGACCTGCGTCAACGGTGCCGGGGACGGTTCATCGCGCGGTTGTGGTTCCATAATCAGTCATCTTAATCAAGCGTTGGTTCGACAGTAAGAGCCGATCAGAGACCCGAAATACGCTCGAACCAAGCCAAGGTCATCGCAAGGTTCTAGGACTTTTTCTCCACGTCTTGGCAATCGAGTTTGGCTGAGTTGACCAGCGCGATTATCCTATTAAGTAAACTCGCCGTCCGAGCGTATATGCCGACAAATTTTGCCCATTAGGTCGTTGGAATCTGGCAGTGGCGAAGAACCAACTCTTCTGCCCGACAATTAGGCCCCGGAAATGTTGGCCACCATGGGAAAAACTTCATTCGTGTTCGACGGACTGCCCACCCACCGTGTTACGCCAATTCTAGTGCATTTCATAACTTGCGGGTATAATACTCCCTGCGATGCCGTCCCGCGGATTATTGTCAGATCGCGAATATGTCGGGGAGGCGTACTATTGTTAACCTTTCGCGGAATAGTCCGGTTCTTTGGCTTTACCAATAAGAACGTGGCGGGTCGTAATAGGGTGCGGCGAGCCCTAGGTAGTTCCGGTAGCGAAAATGATTGATCCCCCTATTTGAGGAAATTACAAATGTCTCGCACGTTTTCGTCAAGAAGCAGTTGCCGAGCGGCCCGGTTGCCGGCCGTTCTTTTCGCAGGCTTGGTTGTCGCTACCGTAATGTCCACAGCCGTGCCGGTGTATGGGGCCACTTATTTTTGGGGGGCTGCCTCAAGTAATTGGGCGACCCTCCCTCCCACCTTTACTTGGGGAAGCGCCTCGCTACCGACCGGCAGCGACGGCGCCTACATTTTCGACGGCGGGACCGCCGCCATCACGGCGCTTGCGCAACATGCGGCACGCTTTCGCTTGGCGGTATCGCAAGCGGTACGGTGCAAATGACAGGCGGCGGCCTTTCCGCAACAACCTACGAGTACGTGGGAAATAGCGGCGTGGGAACATTTATCCAATCGGGCGGAACGAACAGCATCGGCGGCTACCTTTTCACGGGCTACAATTCCTCGTCAAGCGGCACCTACAGCCTCAGCAGCGGTTATTTGTCGGTGCCCAACAACGGCTACGAGTACCTGGGCTACAGCGGCACGGGGAACTTCACGCAGTCGGGCGGGACAAACAATTGCGGCTATCTCATTATGGGCAACAACACGGGCGGCAGCGGCTCGTATAGCCTCAGCGGCGGCTATTTGTTGGTGCCCAATTACGAGAACGTGGGCTATTCCGGCACGGGAACCTTCACGCAGTCGGGCGGGACCAACGTTTGCAACTACCTCTGGGTGAGCATCTATTCCGGCGGCACGTATAGCTTCAGCAGTGGCTATTTGTTGGTGGCCGACAACGCCAACGTGGGCTACGACGCCACGGGGACCTTCGCGCAGACGGGCGGGACGCACAACATCGGCGAGTGGCTTTTTCTCGGCTACGATGGAAGCGGCACGTACAATCTCAGCGGCAGCGGCTATTTATCGGCGAGCGGAACGTACTCCTCCGGTGGATCCACCTACTACGGCGAGGAGAACTTCGGCTATTACGGCAAAGGAACTTTCGCTCAGTCCGGGGGGACCAATAGTTGTATCTACATTTCGATCGGCAGCTATGTCGGCAGCGGCACCTACAGTCTGGGCAATGGCTACTTGTCGGTCAATCAGGCAACCGGGAACACGCAGGAAAACGTGGGTGACTACAGCACGGGTCTCTTCCTGCAGACGGGCGGCACCAATAGTTGCGGCTTTTTGAATATCGGCAACCAACCAGGCAGCAGTGGCACGTACAGCCTCGGCGGCAGCGGCTACTTGACGGCGAGCGGAACGTACCCTTCGGGATACAGCCAAGAAAATGTCGGCTATTCCGGCACGGGGACCTTCACTCAGACTGGAGGGACCAACAGTTGCACCTATCTCTCGATAGGTGTCGCCGCCGGGTCCCCAGGCGGCAGCGGCACGTACAGCCTAAGCAACGGCTACTTGTCGGTCAACCAGGCCAACGGAAACACGCAGGAGAACGTGGGCGACTACAGCAAGGGTCTTTTGCTGCAGACCGGCGGCACCAATAGTTGCGGTTATTTGAATGTCGGCAACCAGCCAGGCAGCAGTGGCGCGTACAGCCTCAGCGGCAGCGGTTACTTGACGGCGAGCGCAACGTTCTCCTCGGACTACAGCGAAGAGAATGTGGCTCTACGGCCAGGGAACCTTCACGCAGTCCGGCGGGACCAACAATTGCATCTATCTCTCCATCGGCCAGTACGCTGGCGGTAGCGGGACTTATAGCCTTAACGGCAATGGCTACTTGTCGGTCAACCAGGCAAACGGAAACACGCAGGAGAACATGGGCGACTCCGGCACGGGCCTTTTCCTACAGACCGGCGGCACCAATAGCTGCGGATATTTGAGTGTCGGCAACGGGACCAGCGGGATCGGGTCCTACAGCCTCAGTGGCGGCTCGTTGGCTACAGCCAGCAACGCGAGCATCGGCTACTCCGGCACGGGGACGTTCACGCAGATCGGCGGAACCAACAGCGTCGGCTACTGGCTCAATATCGGCAACCAGGCGGGCAGCGCCGGCGCCTACAACCTCAGCGGCAGCGGCTACTTGACGGTGGCCAGCATCGAGAACGTGGGACTCTCCGGCATGGGGTCGTTTACCCAGTCAGGGGGAACCAATAGTTGCAGCAGTCTCATCCTCGGCGGCAACATCGGGGGGAGCGGCACATACAACCTTAGCGGCGGTCTAACCGTTCTCTCGTCTCTGGGCCGAGGGTCGGGCGCGGCGGCCTTCAATTTCAGCGGTGGGACACTTCGGGCGAGCAGTGCGTTTTCCAGCAATCTGCCCATGACATTGGGTACGAGCGGCGGCGGATCAACTTTCGACACCGCCGGCTATTCAATCTCGCTTTCCGGCTCGCTTTCCGGCCCCGGCAGTCTGACCATGAATGACAGCCTTGGCACTGGCATCCTGATTCTTACCGCTTCAAACACCTACACCGGCGGCACAACCATCAGTGCCGGCACGTTGCAATTGGGCACCGGTCAAAGCGGACAGGACGGCTCGATCGACGCAACCAGCAGTGTAGCGATCGACGCCGGTGCTGCCTTGGCGTTCGACCTGGCCGGCACCGACACGGCCGGTTATCCAATCGGCGGCAACGGCGCGCTGGCTACGTTCGGCAGCGGTAGGTTGGTCCTCAGCGGCACGAACAACTACCAAGGAGGCACAACGATAAATGGCGGCACATTGATTTTGACCAACAGCGAGGCGATCGCCGACGGCACGAGCTTGACCGTCGGCGATCCATCGCTGTTCGCGGCCCTGGCGGTGCCTTCGCTGGCACTATCGTCCGGGATCGCGCCCGTGCCGGAACCGGGCACGTTGGCGTTGTTCAGTGCGGCCGTCTGCAGTGCGGCCATTTATCAGCGCCTACGCCCACGGCGGGAGAGGCAATAGCCTCCGCCTTCAAAGCAGAACCGATTTCACCGGCTTTCACGTCAGGCCTTTCGACTCCCAGGGCAGCCGTTCTTTTTCTTGTCCAGTGGTTGGATCGTCGCAAAAACTCACCCCTTGAACTAAACCGCTGCGCGGTGGGTTGGCATGCCGTTCCTCGTGACTCTGCCCTATCGACGATAGAGGCCGCTTAGCGCGCGTGTAGCGATTATTCCGATTTGCGCTCGGTCGATTTGTATGCCAAGTTTCTGGTACGCAATACCGCGTACAGAAAGGTGGCATCGTGACTCCGCTCCGACACGGGGGCGACGACGAACACGTCTTCGCCGTATATCTTCGCCGGCAGTTCGCTCTTCGGGCCGACGATCAGCGTCGGCCCGCCCGGGCAGACATTAGAGGCGTCGGACCTCACGACCTTGTTGACTGGAGTTACGATTTCGCCGGGTTCCACGGTGGGGTTGGGGCACGTGTTGTTCAATGTGTCGCTGTCCGCTCCGACCTCGACGGTCCCAGTGCAGTTTTCGGCGTTCCCTGTCACGAGCTTGACGGACCCGTCGTTGGACAACATTACGATCGATTCCTTTTCCTCCGAGACAATCTCAATTCAAGGCAATTCCGGGACGTGCCGGAGCCATCGATGATCGCGATTTTCGCAGTCGGCATTGGCTTGGTCGCCGCTCAAAGAGCCGCCAGCGCTTGGAGCCGCTCTAATGCTCGTCCGACCGCGAATACAAAGGCTTCATAGCGGATCCAGGCCCCATCGAGAGGTCTTCTACCCCTGCTTTGCGGGGGACGTACGAGCGCCCAGCGAGCGCGACCGTTTAATCTTAGTTGCTGACATAAGGTGCGCATGACTACACAAGACAGGGAATCTGTCGTGACAATTCCTGTCAGCTAGACTTTAGCAATCGCGACGACTTTGCCGATCCTCTAATGAAGGAGATGGATGGAAGCTTTTGCGCGGCTGCCCGGTGGCTGGCAATATATAAATGAAACTCTTGCAAGTTTTGTCCTTGAACGACGCGCCCTCAATCGGCTGCTCCCGGAAACGATGCTTCGTTTTCGCATCGGCAATCGCCGTTCTATGGTCCGGCATGGGCAGAATCGCGCATGCGGAAGTTCACTGGCGTACTCCCGATCATTTTCTGTTGCCCGCGACGGACGTTGAGCAGGACCCGCCGCCCAACATGCTGCCGGCCGACCCGCCACCGCCCGACCCTACGCCGACGACGCCAAATAGTTCGCCAAGTTCGTCGCGGAATCCGGAAAAACGCCTTCCCCTACCGCCGGCAACCCTCAAACCGCCGCCGCCCGACGAACCCGACGACACGGCGGAGGAGGCTGGTGCGATTTGCCCTTCCGATCGCTGCGATCCGGTGATGCGGGAGCACTGCTGGGAACCGCTCGCCAGCCGCGTGGAAGCGCGGGTCGAATGGCTGCTGTGGTTCGGCAAGGGAGATCGCGTTCCGCCGCTGGTGACCACCGGACCCAGCACGCCACGCGACCAGGCCGGCGTACTGGGAGCGGCCGGCACGAGCGTCTTGTTCGGCGACGAGGGCTTGAACGAAAGCGCCAGCAATGGCGCGCGCTTCAGCCTGGACTATTGGCTGACGCGAGATCATGCCGCGGGCGTGGAATTCCAGTATTTCTTCCTGGGACGGAACACGCAGAGCTTTCAGGCCGACGACAACTCATTTGCGGTGCTCGCCCGGCCCATTTTCAATACCGCAACGCAGGCGGCGGATGCCGCGCTGATTGCGTATCCCGGCTCGCAGACGGGCAACGTGAATGTTCAGGCGACCTCGGACTTGCAAGGGGCCGAGGCGCTGCTGCGGAAGAACTGGTATTGCCGCCCATGTGCCCGGCTCGATTTTCTTCTCGGCTACCGCTACGTTCGGCTGGGCGATGACTTGCGGATTGACGAATCCGAAACGTTCATCGATCCCGCCGGGACCGTGCCGGTCGGGTCGACGCTGGCCCTGACCGACCGCTTTAGCACGGTAAACGAGTTCCAGGGGGCCGACTTCGGCGTTGCTTCCGACTGGCGTTATGGACGCTTCGACTGGGGTGTTGTCCTGAAGATCGGCGTAGGCAATACGAACTCGCGGGTCTCGATCAGCGGCAACACCGTGGCCACCGAACCGACGCTGGCGCCGGTGACTTCGCCGGGCGGGCTCCTGGCCCAGGCGTCGAACATCGGCCAATACGAGCAGAACCGGTTCACGATGCTGCCGGAACTGGGTGTGAACCTTGGCTTCGACCTGACGCGGCGACTGCGGTTGACCGGCGGCTATTCGCTGCTCTATTGGGGCGGCGTGGCGCGAAGCGGCAACCAGATCGACTTGAACCTCGCTCCCGAGCAATTCCCGCCGTCGCAGAACGCCGCCGCCGGCCGATTCCCGGAATTCCGCTTTGCCGCGACCGATTACTGGGCGCAGGGATTGAGCCTGGGATTGGATTACCGCTTCTAGCCGGCGATCACACGATCCACTGATAGATGCTGGCCATCACCTTGGCCGCCGCGACAGAGTTGACCGGCTTTTGCGACGCCGAATTCGCGACAACCGCCGCCGCCGATTTCGTTGCCGGCAACGAGCGCGGCAACCGCGTTGGCCGGCTTTGAGGCCGTAGTAGTCGACGAAGGAGCCGAAGTCACCGATGGCGAAGCCGCGGTCGCCGGCGCGGAAATTGCGCTTGCCTGATTGTTGGCGGCTGCCGCCGAGGAGGAAATGAAGCTCTTCAGCAATCCGCTCACCGATGACGCAATGCGGTTCACGGCCGCGCTGGCAGCTTGTACCGCCGGCGAGGCCTGCGAGATCTGCACAACGGCGGCCTGCTGGGCCGCGGCTTGCTGGGTAGCTGGCCATGAGGCCAGCGTTAGCCGCTTGGAGAGGCTGCCGGGCGCTAGAAGCCACTCGCCAAAGTCGTACTCCGTTCCCTTTTGCCCCGCAGCCACGGCGATTTGGCTGATCGTGTTGTTGGTCGATCCTTGCCCGCCGAGGCTGCCGGCGGTGTCCTTTCCGCCGCCGAGGTATTGCGTCGGCTGGGTCTCGACGAGGGAGTACGAGCCGGCCGGCAGCGAGTTGAACTGGTAGGAGCCGTCGCTTTGCGTGACTGCCGTCTGATCGGGCGCCGCGGCGTCGGTGCGCTTGAGCGTAATCGTGACGTTGGAAAGTCCGGTCTTGTACACGCCCGCGGAGACCATTCGCCGACCGCTGTTGTTGGCATCCGCATAAACGTAGCCTGAGAGGGAAGAACTGGCCGCGGCGGTCACGGTAAACTGCTGCGTGTCGGCGGTCAGATTGCCGGCGGAGGCGGTAACCGTTGGGGTTCCGGGTTTGCTGTCCGAGTAGGTGAAACTCGCCGTGCCGGCGCCGGCCGCGATCGTAAGCGGAGAATTCGGCGCGAAAGTGCCGCCGCTGGAGGTCGAGCCGAGGGTGACGTTCAAAGCACTGCTTGCCGTGGCCGGATTGCCGAAGCTGTCCGTCAAGGCAAGAGTGATCAATCCCGACGTACCGCCGGTGACGATCGTCTGCGGCGCGGACGTAAATGTCACGCAGCTGGCCGCCGCCGCCGCCACCGTTTTCTTGTTGGGCGGCCGAGGCCAGGCCGCCAGCCGACGCGGTAAGCGTGGGCGCGCCGGCCTTCGTATCGGTATAGGTGAAGTTGGCCGAATGGGCGCCCGCGGCGACCGTCAAGGACGAGCCCGGCAGAAAAACGCCGGCGGAGGAGGATGACGTCATGCTGAGCGTAAGGCGCTAGCAGCATTGACGGCATTGCCGAAAGCATCTTCCACCGCGACGGTCATCGTGTCCGAGGCGAGCCCCGCGGTGAGACTCTGCGGCGCGGTGGTGAAGACAAGTTGGCTGGCGGCTGCCGGATTAACGGTCTCTTGCTGCGTGGCCGAGGCGAAACTGCCCGCCGCGGCCGTGAGCGTCGGCGTGCGCGGCGGCGCTATCCGTATAGCTGAAGTTGACCGTGCTGGCGCCGGTCGGAATGGCAAGGGGCGATGGGGGCGCGAACGTGCCGTGAGCGGAAGTCGTGCTCAGATTGACCGACAGCGGACTGCCCGCGTTGACCGGATTGCCGAATGCGTCCTCGAGCGCGACCGAAATCGTGCCGGATGCGACACCCGCGGTCAGAGTACGCGGGGCCGTGTTGAAAGCAAGTTGGCTGACTGCGGCCGGAATCACGGTCTCTTGCTGCAACGCCGGAGCGAGACTGCCCGCCGTAGCCGTAAGCGTCGGCGTGCCGGCTCCCGTATCCGTGTACTTGAAGCTAACTACGCCTGCGCCGGCCGGAATGGTGAGCGGTGAAGCGGGCGTGAATGAGCCTTTGGCGGAAGTCGTGCTCAGGTTGACCGTCAAGGGAGTGCTCGCGAGGACCGTGTTGCCAAATGCGTCCTCCAGCGCGAGCGAAATCGTGCCGGATGCGACCCCTGCGGCGAGAGTCTGCGCCGCTGTGGTGAAGACCAAGTGACTGACCGCCGCCGGATTCACGGTCTCTTGTTGAGACGCCGAGGCGAGACTGCCCGCCGCGGCCGTCAGTGTCGGCGTGCCTGCTCCGGCATCCGTGTACTTGAAGCTAACCGCACTGGCGCCGGCTGGAATGGTCAGCGGCGACACGGGCCCGAACGTGCCTTTGGCGGAAGTCGTGCTCAGGTTGACCGTCAGAGGAGTGCTCGTGTTGACCGTGTTGCCAAATGCATCCTCCAGCGCGAGCGAAATCGTGCCGGATGCGACACCCGCGGCGAGAGTCTGCGCCGATGTGGTGAAGACCAAGTGACTGGCGGCCGCCGGACTCACGGTCTCTTGCTGCGAGGCTGAAGCTAGACTGCCTGCCGCGGCCGTCAGCGTCGGCGTGCCTGCTCCGGTATCCGTGTACTTGAAGCTCGCCACACTTGCGCCGGCCGGAATGGTCAGCGGCGACACGGGCGTGAATGAGCCTTTGGCGGAAGTCGTGCTCAGGTTGACCACGAGCGGACTGCTCGTGTTGACCGGATTGCCAAATGCGTCGTCCAGAGCGACCGAAATCGTACCGGACGCGACGCCCGCGGCGAGAGTCTGCGCCGCCGTGGTGAACGCCAGGTGGCCGGCGGTGGCCGGATTCACAGTCTCTTGCTGCGACGCCGAAGCGAGACTGCCCGCCGCGGCCGTGAGCGTCGGCGTGCCGGCTGCTGTATCCGTGTACTTGAAGCTAACCACACTTGCGCCGGCTGGAAGGGTGAGCGGCGACGCAGGCCCGAACGTGCCTTTGGCGGAAGTCGTACTCAGGTTGACCGTCAGCGGACTGCTCGCGCGGACCGGATTGCCAAATGCGTCTTCCAGCACAACCGAAATCGTACTGGATGCGACACCCGCAGTCAGGGTCTGCGCCGCTGTGGTGAAGACCAAGTGGCTGGCTACAGCCGGATTCACAGTCTCTTGCTGCGATGCCGAAGCGAGACTGGCCGACGCGACGGCGAGCGTCGGTGCGCCAGCGGCCGTATCCGCATAGTTGAAGTTGACCGAACTGGCGCCGGCTGGAAGGGTGAGTGGCGACGCGGGCCCGAACGTCCCATGTGGGGAAGTCGTGCTCAAGTTGACCGTCAGCGGGCTGGTCGCGCGGACCGGGTTGCCAAATGCGTCCTGCAGCGCGACCGAAATCGTGCCGGATGCGACCCCTGCGGCAAGCGTCTGCGCCGCTGTGGTAAAGACCAAGTGGCTGGCCGCCGCCGGGTTTACGGTTTCCTGTTGGGAGACCGCCGGGAAAGTGCCTGCGACAGCCTTGAGCGTCGGCGTGCCTGCCGAGGTATCGAGATACTGGAAACTGACCGTGCTGCCGCCGGCGGGAATGGACAGCGGCGAGACGGGTGTAAACGTGCCCGAGGCCGAAGTAGTGGTCAGGTTGACCGATAGCGCGCTGGCTGCGGCAATGGGATTACCGAAAGCGTCCTCCAGCGCAACCGTAATCGTGGCTGAGGCGACACCCGCGGTTAGTGACTGAGGCGCCGTCGTGAATACCAAGTTGCCCGCGGCGGCTGGATTCACGACTTCTTGCTGCGTGGCCGACGCGAACCCCCCCGCGGCAGCCGTGAGCGTCGGTGTTCCCTCTGCGGTGTCGGTGTACTGGAAGTTGGCCATGCCGGAACCAGCCGGGATGGTAAGCGGTGATGAGGGCGCGAATGTGCCCTTGGCGGACGTTGTGCTTAGAGTTACTGCAAGAGCGTTGCTTGCATTTGCTGGATTTCCGAACGAGTCTTCCAGCGTGACCGTGATCGTGCCCGAGGCGACCCCGGCGGTCAGCGTTTGTGGCGTCGTAGTGAACGTCAGGTGGCTGGCCGCGGCCGGAATCACGGTTTCTTGCTGCGACGCTGAAGCGAGACTTCCAGCCGCAGCCGTGAGCGTCGGCGTGCCGGCTCCCGTATCCGCGTACGTGAAGCTGACCATGCTCACGCCAGCCGGAATGGCCGGCGTTGACGAGGGCGCAAATGCTCCCACGCTGGATGTCGTGCTCAGATTGACCGTCAAGGCGCTGCTCGCGTTTGCCGGATTGCCGAAGGCGTCCTCCAGCACAACCGTTATGGCGCCCGAGACAACGCCCGCGGTCAGCGTCTGCGGCACCGTCGAGAATGCCAGACGACTCGCGGCGGCCGGAGTGACGGTTTCTTGCTGTGACGCCGCGAGACTTCCTGAAGCTGCGGAGAGCGTCGGCGTGCCCGCGGCCGTATCCGTATACTCGAAACTGACGGCACTGCCGCCGGCTGGAACGGTTAATAACGACTCGGGCGTGAACATGCCCGCAGCCGACGTTGTGCTCAGGTTTACCGTGATAGGGCTGCTGGCGTTGACCGGATTGCCGAAGGCGTCTTCCAATTCGATCGTGATCGTGCCCGAGGCTATTCCCGCGGTGAGAGTTTGCGGCGCGGTAGTGAATGCCAGGCGGCTTGCCGCGGCCGGATTCACGGTTTCTTGCTGCGACGCCGAAGCAAGACTGCCTGCGGCGGCCGTAAGCGCGGGCGTTCCAACCGAAGTATCCGAGTACTGGAAGCTGACCGAGTCAGCGCCGGCAGGAATAGTTAATGTCGACGCGGGCGTGAATGTGCCATTGGCCGAAGTCGTACTCAAGGCGACCGTCAGCGGACCATTGGCATTAACCGGGTTGCCGAAGGCGTCTTCCAACTCGATCGCCATCGTCGCTGAGGCAACTCCGACGGTCAGCACCTGTTCCGGCGTGGTGAATGCCAATTGGCTGGCGGCGTCCGCGAGAATGGTTTCGTTTTGCGTGGCCGAGGAAAGGCCAGTGGACGCCGCCGTAAGCGTAGGCGTTCCTGCCAACGTGTCGGCATACATGAACTTGACTGTGCTGGAGCCGGCGGGAATGGTCAGCGGCGCGGGATACGGCAGCACATTGCCGTGGACATCGACGAATTGGCCGGCGACGGACGTGGTGGTCAGGCTCAGCGGCACACCGCTCGCGGCGTCGACCGGATTGCCAAAGGCGTCTTCCAGTTCAACCGTCATCGTGTGCGAAGGCACGCCCGCCGTCAGGATCTGATCGGCGGAGGTAAAAACCAGTTGACTGGCCGCGGCCGGATTGACGGTTTCCTCTTGCGTGGCAGCGGCGAAGTTGGCCGCGGCGGCCGTAAGCGTAGGGAGTCCGACGGCTGTGTCGGTATATAGGAAGCTGACCATGTCGGCGCCGGCAGGAATCGTCACGAGCGAAACCGGCGAAAACGTTCCTTTGGCCGACGTTGTGCTCAAGGAAACCGTCAGCGG
>CAVPPL010000008.1:0-65606 GCA_963707295.1 uncultured Planctomycetia bacterium | reverse complement strand
CAGTTTCCCCAATCGCACGCTGGCCTTGGATTGCCCCGCGCCGTCTGGTCGCTGCAAACCAAACTCTATCGACTGGCCGGGCTTGTGGCGCATAGACTGTCCGCATCAAGTCGGTAGTCAGGCGAACCGGCTTGCCGTCGGCCGCGACGATCAGGTCCGATTCCTTTAGCCCGGCACGCGCCGCGGGACCGTCGGCCTGGACCGATTTCACGATCAGGCCCTCGGCTTTTAACCCGAAACGATCAAGTGTTTTGCGGTCTTGCGACCAGAGCTCCTCGAAGATCATTCCCAAGATCGGCGTGGCGGCCGATTTCTTGCGTTCCAAAAGGCTTCGAATCGCGGGCAGGGGACAGACGAAGGCGATGCCGATCGGCACACTGTTTTGCGACATAACGCCCGACTGCACGCCGACCGCCTCGCCCGCAGCATTGAACCACGGGCCGCCCGACATGCCGCGGGGAACCGTGGACGCGACATGCATGACTTCGTTGAAGCGGTCGGCGTAGTACTCGAACGCCGTTTCCGCGCCGGCCACCGTGCCGCGGGCAAGGACGCTGTGTCGGTAGAGCGGGGCTCCGATCACGTATACGGACTCGCCGGGCGAGGGCCATTTTTCGGCCAGCTTCAAGTACGGATATCCGCCGCCGCGCGGCTCGACACTCAGTAGGGCCAGGTCGTGGCCCAGATCGACCGCCAGCAACCGCGCGTCTTTGCGGCCGATGCCCGGCGACATGACTTCAAACCTCCGGTCGGGCTGTTCCACGACGTGCCCGGCCGTAAGCACCAGGCCCTTGGGATCGGCGATCCATCCGGAGCCGTTCAGATGGCCATTGACCAAGACCTCGACCGTCGCCGCCTTGGCCTTCTCGTAAGCGGTGGGTGAAAGCTCGTCGCCACGAGTCGTTGCAACGGCCGCGATTGCAGTGAGAAATGAGGTGACGAGCAGGCGAGCGGCGCGAGGTGGGCGATGCATGGGACCTTCCGATCTGGCAAGGCAGGGCAATGCGGATTATGGCCGATTGTAATTCGGGCGTGCGGCGTATTCAAATTGTACGTCACTTTCGCTGGCACTTCGGACAGTAGAACGTCGATCGCTGGGCCTGAACGATCCGCACGATCTGCGACCGCTCGCAGGCAAAACAGGCCTGCCCGTGACGCTGATAAACGCGATGGCGGAACTGGAAATTGCCCGGCGCGTCGCGGGCGATGCGGTAGGTGCCGTCACGGAGCGTGGAGCCTTGATGCTCGATCGCTTCCTGCAACACGCTAATCATCTCGGCATGAATCCGCTCCCACTGTTCGCGCCGCAAGCGACTGCACGGCTTGGCCGGGTGAACGCCAGCACGGTGCAGGATTTCCGAGGCGTAAAGGTTGCCCACGCCTGCCACTGCCTTCTGATCCAATAGGGCGACCTTGATCGCGCGGCGGCTATTGCCAAGCCGCGCACGAAGCTCGCCTGCGGTAATACTCAACGCATCCGGCCCAATCCTCTCCGACCCATAAATCCGGTCGTATTCCTGGGGCGAAACGAGCCGGACGACGCCCAGCCCGCGTTGGTCCCAGAAGAGGATTTGCCATAGTGCGGGCGTCCCGCCTGCTTTTTGCCGCCGGGACGGCCGCACCATGTGTGCCAACTCCAAAATCAGCCGCAGGTGTTTCTGATCGGGCGGATCGGCTAGCAAGACGAGGCCCGTCATTCGCGCTTCGATCACGATCCGGTCGCAGGAGTCGAGGACCAGCACAATCCGTTTGCCCAATCGGTCAATCCGCTCGATCGTTCGACCGACGGCGCGGCGGCGAAACCGGGCCAGCGGCGGTGATATTTCGATCGCTTGCAGCCGCGACGGAGGACGAACGATTCGGGCGATCACCGCTCCCGTGGCCGTGGCAATTCCCCGCCGCATCGTTTCAACTTCTGGAAGTTCGGGCATGGTTGACGTTTACTTTGTTATGCCTCACGCGTCCGCGGCTGCATAAGCCGCCAATGGATTGGCCGGATCGGCAAAAACATTGACAAAAATGCTTGACGGGATTGAAGAAAGTAGTATGCTTCATTTTGGAGTGACGAGGTAACGACTGCCTCACTCGGCCTTGTCGCTCCGGGGTCACCGCACGAGGCGTCAGGCAAATCAACCCGCGGTGAGAGCCCGATGCTGGCCGATACCTGACTGGCCGGCACCGGGCTTTTTTTGTTTCTTGTGCTACCTCGCCGTTGCCAGCGGTTCAAATTCGTCAACGGCCGGCGTGCCCAGCCGCGTTGAATCGCCCAGCGTCCACGGCAACCGCACGGTGAACGTGCTCCCTTTGCCCAGTTCGCTTTCGAGCGAGATCTCGCCGCCCAGCAGCTTGCACAGTTCCTTGACGATCGACAGCCCCAGCCCGGTGCCGGAGTACTCGCGGGTCATGGCGTCGCCGCGTGGGCACGCTCATTTGCCCTGGCGGAACTTCTCGAAAATCGCCTGCTGGTCCTCCTCGGCGATGCCCACGCCGGTGTCGATGACTTGCAGCACGAGAAACTCGTCGGCCGTCGCGGGCGGCGGTGACGACGATCCGGCCCCCCTCGGGCGTGAACTTGATGGCGTTGGACAGCAGATTGTTGAGAATCTGCTGCACCCGGGCCTGGTCCTGGAGCATCGGCGGCAGGTCGGGCTCGACCTGCGATGTCCAGGTCGATGTTCTTCCGCTCGGCCAGCGGCCGGGCCATGTCGCACTGCGCGGCGACGATCTGATCGATGCGGAAATCGGTCAGCCGGATTTCCATCTTGCCGCTTTCGATCTTCGCCAGGTCGAGGATGTCGTTGATCATTTCCAGCAGCGTCTTGCCCGACTTCTGGATGTTCTGCACGTAGCGTTTCTGCTTGTCGTCCAGCGACTCGATCCGGCCAAGCACTTCGCTGAAGCCGATGATGCTGTTCAGCGGCGTGCGCAGCTCGTGGCTCATGGTGGCCAGGAAGTCGCTCTTCGAGCGGTTCATCTCGTAGAGCCGCATGTTGGCCTGGGCCAGCTCGTCGACCTTGCCGTCGAGATTGACGTTGGCCTGCCGCAGTTCGTCCTGGTTGCGTGACCAGTGTGCCGCAACATGCGGTTGAAGGCCGTGGCCAGCTCCTCGAACTCGTCGCCGGTGTGGATTTCGGCCCGCAAGGCGATGTTGCCGCGGCTGACCGCGTCGCTCACGTCGCGGAGGTGCCGCAGCGGCTTGACGATCACGTAACGGACGATGGCATACGACGTGAGCACGCCGAGGAAGACCGTGCCAATGGCGAAAGTCCAGAGCAAGGCCCAGTTTTCATTGAGCTTCCGCTGCATCGACTGGTTGGGAATCGTCACCTTGGCCACCGCCATGAGATCACCGACCTGCCAACCTCGCGAGTCGGGTTTGGCAGGTTGTCCGGCGAACGAAATACCTGACCCAGCGGCGTCGATGCCCGACGGTGTCGTGGCGTGGCACCGCATGCAGCTCTCCTGGACGTAGATCGGCCTGAAATACTGGTACTTTGAGTTGCCGTCTATGAACTGCTCTTTGAACTCCGCGTTTTCAGGATCATACTTCATGTAATAGTCGCAGAGCTTTTTTTCGAAATCATTCTCCGGGCCCGAATTCTCGGCGTTCTGCCAATAGTAAAGGAGTTTCGTTTCGTGGCTTGAGCTGACAAAGTCCTTAAGAAGGCCCTTGAGCCAGAGAGTTTCCTTTTCGCGACTCTCCCGCTCTTCCTCCGGCGAGGCTTCAGGCACTGCGAAACGGCTGTCAAACTTTCTTGCCTCCATTTCCCAAAAGTGATTCGAAAGCATGTGTAAACCGACCAGGGCTTTGCCAGCATCTTGATTCTTGCTGTAGACCAACTCTGCCGTGCTCCGACCGTACCACCAGAAGGCCGTGACGATGATCACCAGCAGCCCGATGCCAAAGAGGAGCAGCAGTTTCAGTTCCAGCTTCGTCTCGCCGAAGATGCGTTTGAGCGCGTTGGAGGCCATGAGGGTTATTTTACTACAACATGCTCTGTGGGTCCACGTCGGCTATCCACTCGACGCCGGCGGGTGGCCGCAACGCAGCTTCGGCTTGGCGCACTGCTGCCCGCAGTTGGTCGCCGTCAGCGCCTTGAAGCTGGATCTGAAAGCGGTACTTGCCGCGAATTCGCGGATTGGGCGCGGGAGCCGGGCCGAGCACGCGAGCGGCGGTTTTTAACTGTGGCGATGAATCGCCGTGCTCCATAGAAATCAACGACGCTTTGATCGTCTTCGCAAGCTGTTCAGCAAACTCCCGCGCGACCGCTTCAACTTCTCCGCGGATCACCAGCCGCACCATTGACGCGAAGGGCGGATAATGCAGCATCTGGCGAAGCGGCAATTCTTGGACTGCAAACGCCGCGTAATCGTGCCGCACTGCCGCGCGTATCACCGCGTGATCCGGACTATTTGTCTGCACGAGCACGCGTCCGCCGCGATCGCCGCGGCCCGTCCGCCCGGAAACTTGCGTGACAAGCTGGAACGTCCGCTCGGCCGCGCGGAAATCGGGCAGATGCAACGCCGTATCGGCCTGGATCACGCCCACCAGCGTCACGTTGGGAAAATCGAGCCCCTTGGCAATCATCTGCGTGCCCAGGAGGATTCGAGTCTTGCCGGAGCGGAAATCGGCCAGCGCCTTTTCGTGCGCGCCGCGGGCTTTCATGGTGTCGGTGTCCATTCGCATCACGGCAACTTCGGGGAACCTGGCCCGCACTTCGGCCTCGAGTTTCTGCGTACCGAGGCCCCAGTAGTTGATCTCGCCGGAGCCGCAGGCCGGGCAGGCCGTCGGAGTCGCCGT
Organism: uncultured Planctomycetia bacterium; assembly: GCA_963707295.1. Taxonomy (GTDB): domain Bacteria; phylum Planctomycetota; class Planctomycetia; order Pirellulales; family Thermoguttaceae; genus JANXQG01. Next base: position 60,805 of record CAVPPL010000008.1, on the reverse strand, counting down.
GCGAAAGTCGCATAGGTGGCATAGGGCCATATCGCCCGACTTGTGATGCGTCAAAGCGATATCGCAATCGGGACAGCGCACCACTTCGCCGCAAGCCGGGCATTGGATGTGCGTGGAATAGCCGCGGCGGTTCAGCAGCAAAATCACCTGCCCTTCGTCCTGCAAAGCCGATCGCATCGCATTGTAGAGCAGCCGGCTGATGCTGCCGCGGCTGCTGATCCTTTGGCCTTCGGCGCGGAGGTCGATCGTGCCCACCTCGGGCAGCGGCCGATTCATGACCCGCCGCGGCATCTCGATCAATTGATATTCGCCTTGCGGGCGCGGTTCCAGCTTTCCAGCGAAGGCGTGGCGGAGCCGAGCACGAGCGGCACGCCTTCCGCGCTTGCTCGGGCGACGGCCACCTCGCGGGCGTGATAACGCGGGGCCGTTTCCTGCTTGAAGCTCGTCTCGTGCTCTTCGTCCAGTACGATCAGGCCCAAGTTCGGTGTGGGTGCGAAAACTGCGCTGCGTGCGCCGACGATGACGTGAACCCGCCCTTCGGCGATCTGCTGCCAATGCCAATGCCGGTCGGCGTCGCTGAGGTGGCTATGCAGCACAGCCACCGCGCCGAACCGCCGCCGGAAGCGCTCTACGGTCTGCGGTGTGAGGCTGATTTCCGGCACGAGCACGATCGCCTGCCGGCCGTACCGCACGACTTCCTGGATCGCCTGGATGTAAACCTCCGTCTTGCCGCTGCCGGTGACGCCGTGGACGAGAAACGTGCGGTGCTGTTGCGATCGAAGCGCGACGAGAATGGCATCCAGCGCCATCTGCTGGTCCACGTTCAACAAAAGGTGCTCGTCGCGCGGCAGTAGTGTTTCCGCCTGCCGGTTCATGGAAACGCGAGCGGTCAGCGCGGATCAAGCCCTTGCGGCGGAGCGTCGCTATTGGGGCGGGCGAGCAGTTTGCGGCCCGGGCCAATTCCTGCGGCGTGAGCGGTTGGCTTGCCTCGGCCGAATGCGGAGGATTTCGCGGTGCTTGTCGGGCAGGTCGCCGGCGGCCAGCCGCGCCGCGCCCTTGTCGTCCAACGTGAGCAGTGTAGCCATTCGCGTGCCCGCCTGGCCACGAACGCCGGCCGGCAGCACGGTTTCCAGCACTTGTCCCCAGGGACAGAGGTAGTATTCTCCGATCCAGCGCGTAAGCCGCAACATCGCCGGGGAAAGCAGGCTGCGGCGATCGATCACTTCGCTCAGCGGTTTTAACAAACGCGGTCCCGCGACTCGACTGCCGACTCGCACGCAATAGGCCACCACCGGCCGATTTCCCTTGCCAAGCGGAACCAGCACCCGGCGACCCGGCTCAACCTGATCACGGAGCGGCTCGGGCACGAGATAATCGAACTCTTGTGGCGGCCCGCTGGACAGCACTACGCCGGCGACGAACTGCTCCGACTGGTCGTCGGCCTCCCACGGTTCGGCCTCAGTATCGAAGAGGTTGCGTTGCTCGGATTGCATGGAGCGGGTAAACTTGTTGCAAATGTAGGGTGGGACAAGCGAGCGTAAGCGAGCGACGGCCCACCAATATGTCCGTCAATCGCTGCTATTGGTGGGCCGGCACTCGCTACGCGATCTGGTCCCACCCTACAGCCGTTATCCCATTTCCCGCAGATTCAATCAACCCTCATGCGTATCGGCATCTTCGGCGGCACGTTCGACCCGATCCATTTGGGCCATCTTCTGCTGGCGGAAAGTTGCCGCGAGCAGGTCCCGCTGGACGCGGTCTGGTTCCTTCCGTCGGCGGTCCCGCCTCACAAGCAGCATCGCGAGCTGACATCTTCAAAAGAGCGAATCGAAATGCTCGAATTGGCTGTCGGTGGTTACTTGGCGTTTTCCATCTGCCGCTACGAAACAGAGCGAGGCGGAGTGAATTATACAGCCGACACGCTGGCCCAACTTCGTGAGAAGGAGCCGGCCGCCGAATTCTTCTTTTTGCTTGGGGCCGATATGCTTCACGACCTGCCGCGCTGGCGGCAGCCAGAGCGAATCTGCGAATTGGCGCTGCCGGTAGCCGTTCACCGCGCGGGCGAACTGCCGCCGGACTTCGGTCTCTTGCAAGGCATCGCCGCCGCCGAGCGGATCGACGCCATGCGGCGGCACGCGGTCGAGATGCCGGCGATCGGCCTAAGCGGCTCCGACATCCGCCGCCGCGTCGCCGCCGGACAGAGCATTCGCTATCGCACGCCACGGGCGGTGGAGAAATACATCGAAACACACTCACTTTATCGAGAGGCGTGAGAAGACCTTTTCCAGAATTCTCCGTTTCTCTTATGCCTCCACGCTTGTACGATCGCCGCGCCTTTGGTATTTTTGGATTGCTGTGAGTCTTGACTACGTCAAGTCTGATAGTCAAGTATCTTCAAATAGACGGAAGTTCTGAATTCTCCCGTTCGAGGATTGCCATGAGCATCGCACTGCTGAAAGGTTTGATTTCGAAGTTCCTGGAGACCTATAATCCTTCCGCCAAAGATGTAATCTGGCAGCAACACAAAGAAACCTTTCATCGATTTTGGCGTGACAAGGTTCTGGCGGTTGGGACTGGGGCGATCACGGACGATGAATGCGACGTGGTAATTCGCGTCCTCGATACCCACGGTAAAGGCAACACTAGGGGGAGTGAAGCTGTTGCGAATGTCATGATGCCGCAGGGCGCGTGGTGAAGGCTGTTCAACGCCTTTCACACGGACCAGAACCTTGCATTGCTGGTCGATTCCATTTTCAAGGAGAGGGATCAGAATCGACGGGCGGTTTTGATCGATGAGTTGTACACGGCGAACGAAGGAAAGGGAAACCGCCTGACGGGAGAAGGCGCCACTGTCCTTAACGCTCTGCTGGCCGCCTACGATCCTTTCGAGAATCTTACAGTCGTTTCGCTCAATGACCGTAAAGCACAGATGGATTTCATGAAATTGGAATTGCCCTTTAACTGGAGTCATGAATCGTTTGGGAGGCGCGTCGTCGAAAGCAATTTGCGTCTTCGCGAAGGGACGCGGGCACTTGGGCTGGACGGGAGCGCGCGAACGCTCTCCTGCTTCTGGTACTTCGAGCCGGTTAAGGGACTCTGGAAATCGGACGACAGGATTAAGGGGCCTGGCGCTGTGGAGGTGAGCGTTACGGTGCCTCAAAACACTGATACGGAAAGAGAGGTAGGCGCGGATGAAGCCGAACTCCGAGAATCCTTTCAAGTACAAGCCACTCTCGCCGAGATCGGCGCTCAAATGGGGTTTCAGATTTGGCTGCCACGCGCCGATCGGACAAGGGTCCTTTTGAAATGGAAGCCCGAGGAAGGGGACTTGTTAGAGCATTTACCGGTCGGATTCAACCAAGCCACTATGAAGACGATCGAGCAGATCAACGTCCTGTGGGCTAGAAAACGGTCGATCGTGCGCGCATTTGAAGTCGAGCACACGACATCCATTTACTCGGGGCTTCCTCCGTATGGCCGACTTGATCGCGATGCAGCCGGACCTGAAAATCAAGCTCCATATCGTGGCCCCCGTGTCCCGAGTGGATAGGGTGTTGCGCGAAATTCGGCGACCAGTGTTTTCACTTCTCGACGGTGGGGCATTGTCCGATGTATGTACATACCTATCATACGATTCCGTCATGGAAATTCGCGGAGATAAACACCTCAGCCATCTATCCGACAAAGTTCTTGAGGACTACGAAGAGAAGGCGGACGAGGCCGACTGATCCGGGAGCAATGCTATTCACGGCTTATGCCTTCCTGGCCGATAGTCACCGGGATCGAGACACTCATCGTAAGTCGCGCGATCAATGGGAATCCAATCCGTCTTGTTGACGCCGCGCCGGTAGCGACGCGTCGGGCAGTCGGGAAAAGCAGTTGCAATCTTGATCCAGCGGCCCTGTTCGCGCACGATGGCGCACACTTCGTCGGCGACCTCGGACAAATCCTCGTCCTGACTAAAGACCAGCGCGACATCGCATAGATTCTCGCGAACACATCGCACGATGTCCAAGGCGATCCGAATGTCAATGCCTTTTTCTTGTCCGACGAGAAACGTATGGGTTCCTCCGCCCGGAAGTCGAACCATCTGATTTCGGTAGCGGAGCGGACGTGAAAAGATACTCACACCTTGGCGTCCCATCGCAGCCAGCTTGGCGCTCCAAAAATGGTTCCATATAGCATTGTCCGTTACGTCGGGAATGCCAGTGTAAAAATGCGTCTGAACGAGATTCCATCCCCGCTCGGCGCAAACTCGTTGGCCCAGAGCCACTACATTGTAATTCGGGAACGAGTAGCCGAACGCCTCCTTCGCCGCATGGAAGAGGTTTTGGCCGTCAACAAAGACAATGGCACGTTTAACTTGAGGTTCAGATGGAATGCGTCACCTCCAGCGCAAAAATAACCCCACCCGAGGCCTTGCGGCGGGTCGAGTGGGGAGCAAATTCACATGTATATCGTATCATAAAGTTAATCGGAAGAAAAGGACATTGACCTTTGGTTCTTGCCGCCGATAAATCTCAGTTCATCGATGGATCCGGCGGCACATGCTTGAGCCCGAGCATTTGCGGGAGCACGCCGGCGGTCGCCCGCTGCATGAGACGCTGCCAAAGGTCGTCCCTGGGGTCGAAGATGTCCTCTACACGGGCAGGAACCGTCTTCCAAGCCCCTTGCTCGATTTCGCCTTCCAACTGCCCTGGACCCCAGCCGGCATGCCCGACAAACATTTTGAAGCCGCCTTCTTGCCGGACCAGGGCGTCGAGGTTCTGCTTTTTGGCCGCGAAATAAACTCCGTCAACAATTTCCATCTCAGCCAGACTGCCGGCAGTATGAATTGCCATGAGCGGGCCGGAGACTGGCCCACCTAGATGGATGGGATCTTGTTTATCGCAGGGGGCCTCGCCGACCTGCTTCCAAAGCTCCTGCACGGTTTTTCCGGTGGGGCGATTAAGCACCAAGCCCAAGGCCCCATTGTCGTTGTGCTCCACAAGGAGAAGCACGGTGTGGACGAAATTGGGATCCATCAGCTTGGGCGAAGCGAGCAGCAGTTGACCTTCCAGCGATTCCATTAGCGATTCTCCCGGGCTAAATCATGTTACCGGCGGACTAGGCGGGGGGGAAGGTGGCACGCCGGTATTACGCCAGGTTACGTAATTCGGCCGCAGTCGCTCTACATTTTCGCGCAATAATTTGAGATACTGCTGCGGAAGAAACGGAAGCCAACGTGAAGTGCCATACTCTATGCTGCAGCTTGATAACCTCAATCATGGAGTGCAGACTCGCGTGTGCCGCGCGATTTGGCTAGCACATTTCGCGCCAGACAGCGGTAGTGAACCTGGCGATCGCCGGAAAGACGATAACAACAACGATAACGACAGGGCTGAGCGCCTTAAAACGGCGGCCTTTGCAAAGGTGGCGACTGAATTGGCAAAAAGCGAGAATTTGCCGCCAATACTTCGGCAACAATATCAAGACGCTGCCGAGAAAGTCATCGAGCGTATGCCGCCGACGGCGTTGGACACATGGCACAAGAACTTTCGCGGAATTGACTTCTACCCTTCCGCCAAGTCGGTTGACTTGAAATCGCAGGAACTTAAGAAAGTGCTAGGCCAAGCTATCGATCCCGGCAAGTTTACGGCGGCATTCATTGATCCCGGCGGGAGAATCCATCTCAATGGCGGTAGTGAGCTTGGTCAAAAAGCGATGCGAACAACTAGCCAGTACTACGCTCACGAGTTCGCGCACATTATCGATCTCCAAGGCAATTTCAGCCAGACGCCAGATTGGCAATTAGCTTGGAGTCAGGAAAGCGCGGCGATCCGAAAGGCATTGACGAAAGAGCGGGGGCAGTCCCAGTCGCCAGAGGAAGGATTTGCGCACTTCGTCATGCTGGCGTGGCTCTATCGCGAGATGGCCGAACGCCATTTTCCCAAGAGTCTGAAACTATTGATTCAGTGGGGGCTAGCGTGAGCTTCCGAAAGTTCTTCACTGCGCCTTTCCGTTAGGAACCAGCAGCGGCCCTTTTCAGTATTCAAACAATCGTCTCGGGATTCACCCGTTATGCCCAACAACCGCGCAACCTCTTCGCGCTCGAAGAAGAAGCTCCTCCGGAGTCAATCTCTGACAAGATTTCACGTCGAGCATATTCGGGCTAAGTCCACGCCTCGCGTTCTAAATGCGCCACTTAAACAATGCTACGTCCCGCAAGCGGTGTCGTCAATAGTCAAGCTTCTCGGCAAGCCATGTTTCAATCCAATTCACCTCGACTATTCTTCTGCGCCGGCGAGCCCAGCGGCGATTTGCACGCCGCTAACCTGATCCTGCGGCTGCGCGAGCGTTGTCCTGCGCTGGAAGCGGTGGGCTACGGCGGGCCGCGGATGGCGGCCGCCGGTTGCCGGCTGCACGCTGACCTCACCCAACTGGCCGTGATGTGGTTCCTACGCGCGCTGACCAACATCCACAAGTTCTGGGATCTTTGCAGTCGGGCCGACCGCTATTTTCGCCACCATCGGCCCGACGGCGTCGTGCTGATCGACTATCCGGGCTTCAACTGGTGGATCGCCTGGCGGGCGAAAATCCACGGCATTCCCATCTTCTACTATACACCGCCGCAAATTTGGGCTTGGGCCACCTGGCGGGCGAAGAAGATGCGCCGCCTCAGCGATCACGTGCTTTGCAGCCTGCCGTTTGAGGAAGAATGGTTCCGTGAGCGCGGCTGCAATGCCACGTTCGTCGGCCATCCGTTCTTTGACGAAGTGCGGCAGCAGACCTTTGACCACGCGTTTCTGGAATCGCATCGCGATCGGGAAGGGCCGCTCGTGACCATACTTCCCGGCTCCCGGAAGCAAGAGGTGCTACATAATCTGCCGTGGTTCCTTAAGGCGGCCGAGCGCGTGCGCGAGGCGGTGCCGTCGGCACGGTTTGCCATCGCGGCGTTCAAGCCGGAACATGCGCGGATGGCGGCGGAGATGGCCGCCGAGACAAAGCAATCACTCGAAATCCATTCCGGCCGCACACCAGAGTTGATGCACCTGGCCACTTGCTGCTTGGCTTGCTCCGGATCGGTCTCGATGGAACTGCTCTATCACACCAAGCCGACGGTCATCCAGTATCACATCAGCCCGCTGGCTTACGTGGTGCAAAAGCGCTTCCGCAAGGTTAAATACATCACGCTGGTCAACTTGCTTTCGACGGGCGAGTTATACCCGGCCGACCTGAGTCCTTACGATCCCGCACAGCCGGACGCGGAAAAGGTACTGTTCCCCGAGTATGTGACGTGCGAGGACAAATCTGCGGCCGTCGCGGGGCACGTTATCCAATGGCTCACCGATCCCGCCGCGCTGGCGCGGCAAGTCGCAGCCCTGGAAGAATTGAAGGCCGAAGTGGCCCACGGCGGCGCCTCGGCTCGCGCGGCGGACTACATATTAGCGGAATTGTCCCGCTAAGTTCTTTCCAGCCATCCCAACGACTCGCGCCGCGGAAGCGGCCGCGCCATCGGATGCGGCGTCTGCTGGCCGGGCCTGCGACTGCCGGACTCGGCCCAACCTTCCGCGTCCACGCAAAGGCCATTCAACAGTTGTTCGATCTTCAGGCGAAAGTGTTCGAGGCCGTCGCGGTCCAAATCGGAAGGAACGTGCAGTTCCGGCGAGACGATGCAGCACGCACGGCTGCCGGGCCGCGGGATGGCAAAGCGGTCCCAGCTCCGCACGCGCCAGGGCCGCTCATAGCCAACGCCAAAAGCCACCAGCGGGAGGCCCAACTTGGATGCGAGATAAACCGGCCCCGGCGCAAGTTGCCGCCGCGGGCCGCGAGGGCCGTCGGGCGTGATCGCCAAGTGCATTTCGCGGCTTTTTTCCAGCAACTGCCGCAGGGCCGCCACGCCGCCACGGTTGGTCGAGCCGCGGACGAAGTCGAAGCCCATGTGCCGGGCGGCGTAGGAGAGCACCTCCGCGTCGCGATGGCGGCTCAGTAGCATCGCCAGATTGCAGTTGCCCCGCAGAGCGAAGGGAAAGAGGATGTACTCGTGCCAGAAAATGTAGATCTTCTGCCCCTGGCATCGCGGCGAGGCCGGATCGACGTTGGGATCGTAGAACAGCACGCGATAGTCCAGCGTATCCATCCACGCCCGGACCGCGGTCGTGCCCAGCAGGGCGCCGAATTTGTAAAGGAGGGGATGGTCAAAACGCATCTCACTCCCACTCCCCGCTAAACACTTCCACGGCTGGACCGGTCAAATGCACATGCCCATCCTCGCCCCAGTTTAATTCAAGGTCGCCGCCGGGCAGGTGGGCGAGAATCTTGCGCTCCGTGCGTCCGCTCAGCGCGCCGGCCACGCAGACCGCGCACGCCCCGGTGCCACAGGCCAGCGTGATGCCGCTGCCGCGCTCCCAGGTTCGCATCGTCACTTCGTTCGGGCTGTGGACTTGCACGAAATGGACGTTGATCCGGTTGGGAAAGATCGGCTGCCGCTCGAAATATGGACCAAGCGTTTCCAAGGGGACGGCAGCCACGACCTGGGGGAAGAGAACGACGTGGGGATTGCCCATCGAAACGCAGGTCATCCGCGCGTCCCAGCCGCAATCGGCCATCCACGGCTTGGAACTGCGAAATGGAATATACTCACCGACGGGAAAATCGACGATGCGGTCGCCGTCAAAGCGCTTCGGGAACACGACTGGAATCTTGGCCGGATCGAGGATCGGCTCGCCCATATCGACCTCGACGCGCGCAACTTTTCCGTCAGCTACCTCAAGTTTGAGCGTGAGCACGCCGCGTCCGGTTTCAATCCGCAGGATTTCATTCCGGCATATGCCGTATTCGTAAACGTACTTGGCCACGCAGCGGACGCCATTGCCGCACATCTCAGATTCGGACCCGTCGGCGTTGAACATACGCATGCGGGCATCGGCCACGTCGCTAGGGCAGATCAGAATCAACCCATCGCTGCCGACGCCGAAATGGCGATCCGAGATTCTTCTTGCCAACTCGTCGGGCTGCGCCGGAACCGGTTCGCGGAAGCAATCGACGTAGACATAGTCGTTGCCCGCGCCTTGCATTTTGGTGAAGTGCATGACGGCGCCTATCTTGCTACTGAGTCTTGGCAACGCGGAAGCCTGAGTCGGTGCCTCGGCCGACCGGCTGGAGCTGGAGGCGATTAGCGGAACGTGCGAAGAACGGCACGTCATTCCAGGAACTGCCCCGAATCACACGCGCAACTCCGCTGTTTGGCCCCATTGGGTCGTCTGGCAGCGATTTGCTGTAGTAGTCCGCGCCATACCAATCCGCGCACCACTGCTCGGCATTCCCGTGCATGTCATAGAGTCCGAAGGCGTTGGGCTTGAACTTCCCCACCGGCGCTGTGAACACGTAGCCGTCGCTGGCCTTGATCGTCACCTCCCAGAGCGGGAACTTCGCCTTGGACGTCCCGTCGGCCACATTCGCCACTTTGGCCAGCGTCTCGGGATCGTCGCCGCTGGAATAGCGCGTTGTCGTTCCCGCGCGGCAGGCGTATTCCCACTCGGCCTCGGTTGGCAAGCGGTAGATCTTGCCTTCCTTGCGGCTGAGCCACTTGCAGAACGCCACCGCGTCGCTCCAGCTTATGCAAACGACCGGGTGCTCGTCGGTCTGTTGGAAACCCGAGCTCTGCCACGAGTAAGCCTTGTTGAGCGAGAACGTTTGGTTCTCGGAGTCAAAACCGAAGGCCCCCGGCTGATCGCCCTTCTCCGCGTCCGTCTTGTAGCCCGAATCCTTGACGAACTGGCGGAATTGGCCCCGCGTGACGTGGTACATGCCGAGATAGAACGGCTTGGTAATTCGCACCCGGTGTTGTGGGTGCTCGTCCTTGAATCGCTCTGCCGTAAAAGTCGTCATGCCATAGTTCTTCTTGAAGAAAGCAACCGTTTCCTCCGCGGACTCTTTGCTGCCCATCATAAACTCGCCCGACGGGATGAGCATCAGCTTCATGCCAATGGAGTTGGTGATCCGCTCTTCGCCGCTGGCCGCCTTGGGTTCCCGGGCCGTTGCGAGGGTGAAACTGCCGAGTGCGACCATGGCCACAAAAGCCGCCGTACAAGTTTGCCGGAACATGGGTTGGATCTCCTCTCAAGCCGATACCCTCGCCGAAGCGGCCCTGACGCACGACGCCAGAGGCTGAGAACGCCTCGGGGGACTACAGGATAGCCTACTAGCAGTTCTTGTCGCCGTCAATCGGTGCTTCAAGCGAATGGCTTTCGCGGTCCGGCCTTGGACTTCGCGACCATTGCCGGAAATCTCGGATTGTCTGCAAGCAATTCATCTACGAGGGAATCGCCTTCCTGTGGGTCAAGCGGCTGGATCGCGAGCAATCGCTGGTCGGGCAATTCAACGACAACGATTCGGCCCGTATCGGCGCACTCATTCAGCGTCTTTACCAAGTCGGTCGTTAGGCGGCTCAGGGGAATAGTATTGACGGGCCTCTGCGTGCAAGAGTCCTTATTCGCTGATTCTGCGGCAGGCTCCAGCCAGCCTTCCGGGCGTCGCGGAGGGCGAGAGACGACTTTGCGATCGCCCTTGGCATCTTGTGCGCGCGTATTCACCGATGGCATGAATGTCGTAGTTGAAACGAGCCGCAATCTGCTCCCGGATAGCTCGTATTTCCGCAACAACCGGATCAGGTTCCATGCTTAATCTCCATTAACTCCGACGGTGTGCAGATTGTGGGTGGCTCAAAACCGTGGGCACGACACAATCGCTCGATCCGCGGCCGCAGGTCCGCATTTGCAAGGTGCGTGCGGTTCCACGTCAATAGGAATTCTATGCTATTAACCGCCGCCGCTGCAACGTGAAAAGCGTCCGAAATTCAGCTACTGCCACAAGTTCGGCCCTGCTTGCCGCGGCCGGAATTGCGAATAAACTTGTATCAGGCGCGAACCGCAGATCGAGGTTCCACGTCTTACTGCGTAGGCCATCAACCGGCGACGGCAAAGGGGACAGTCCCCTTGCCTCTGCTCCCTGCCCTCCACTTCCATGCCCAAATCAGGTTACTCCGGCCCATTGGAACAAATTGCCCCTTGCGTCTGGCGGATTCCGCAGTCGTACAAGGCCGGCATGCGCGTCGAGGGCCGCATCTTCGCCGATGAACAGCTCATCGACCAGATTCGCGGCGACCAGGCCGCCGGAGCAAGTGGCCAACGTCGCCTTTCTGCCCGGCATCCAGATGGCCAGCCTGGCCATGCCCGACATCCACTGGGGCTACGGCTTCTGCATCGGCGGCGTCTGCGCCACCGATCCGGACGAAGGCGGCGTGATCTCGCCGGGCGGCGTGGGCTACGACATCAACTGCGGCGTGCGGCTGATGCGCACCAATCTCTACTCGCGGCGACGTCCAGCCGCGGCTCGACCGCGCTGATCGACGCCCTGTTCCGCGCAGATTCCCGCCGGCGTCGGCACGGGCGGGCCGTATCGCTTCGACGGCAAGGAGCTGCGGCGGCTGATGGGCGAGGGCGTCAGCTACCTCGCGAGCCGCGGCCTGGCCACGCACGGCGACATCGAGCACACCGAGGCCGGCGGCTGCCTCGACGGCGCCGAGCCCGACGACGTCAGCGATCGCGCCCTGGAGCGCGGCGGCGACCAGTGCGGCACGCTCGGCTCGGGCAACCATTTCCTCGAAGTGCAGGTCGTCGACGAGATCTTCGACGAGGAGGCCGCCCGCGCGATGGGCCTGGACAAGGACATGGTCTGCGTGATGATCCACTCCGGCTCGCGCGGGCTGGGCTACCAGGTCTGCGACGACGCCCTGGCCGACTTCCGCAAAGTGCCGGCGAAGTACGGCATCGAGCTGCCCGACCGGCAACTGGCCTGCGCCCCGGTCGACAGCCCCGAGGGCCAGCACTACCTCGGCGCCATGCGGGCGGCGGCCAACTTCGCCTGGTGCAACCGGCAGCTGCTGATGTGGCAGGCCCGCGAGGTCTTCGCCGAGGTCTTCGGCCGCACGTGGGAAGCGCTGCAGATGAACCTGGTCTACGACGTGGCCCACAACATCGCCAAGTTCGAGGAGCACACGGTCGACGGCCAGACGAAGAAGCGTCTGGGTGCACCGCAAGGGGGCGACGCGGGCCTTTCCCGCCGGGCATCCCGAGACTGCCCGATCGCCTATCGCCAGATCGGCCAGCCGGTGATCATCCCCGGCGACATGGGCCGGGCGAGCTGGGTGCTGGTCGGCCAGCCGGGCAGCATGGAGCAGACCGTTCGGCACGACCTGCCACGGCGCCGGCCGCGTGATGAGCCGCACCGCCGCCGTCAAGCACGCCCAAGGCCGGCGCATCGACCGCGAACTGGCCGAACAGGGCGTCATCGCCCGCTGCCGAAGCTGGAAGGGTCTGGCCGAAGAGCAGCCCGCGGCGTACAAGGACGTTAGCCTGGTGGTCGACGTGGTCCACCAGGCCGGCCTGGCGAGCAAGGTCGCCCGGATGCGGCCGATCGGCGTGGTCAAGGGTTAGACTTTGGAGTGCGGCGGCAAGCCGTCGCACTCCAAAGGGCCGGAAAGGTATCGCTGCGATGTTCGACCCTCGCACAATCGTTCGTTCCAGCGGAAGCGGCGTGCGGTATCTACTGGCATTGATCGCCTTCGTGGCGACCACCGGTTGCAGCGCGGACATCCCCATCGAACCCAAAGGAGGCAAGGCGATGACCGTCACCGTCACAAGCACAGCCTTTGAACCGGGCAAGCCGATTCCAAAGAAGTATTCTGGCGACGGCGACGATGTCTCGCCGCCACTGGGTTGGTCGAAAGTTCCCGACGGCACAAAGGAACTGGCGCTGATTTGCGACGACCCGGACGCGCCGATGGGCACTTGGACCCATTGGGTGCTCTATAAGATTCCGGTCGATACGACCAGCTTGCCCGAAGGCTTGCCTCGTGAGAAGACGCTGAAAACGCCAGCCGGCGCGGTGCAGGGCGTGAACTCCTGGAGCAGTGACAATCTGGGGTATCGCGGGCCAAAGCCGCCCAGCGGCACACATCATTATCATTTTAAGCTCTACGCTCTTGATGCCCCGGTCACGCTGCCGCCCGGCGCGGACAAAAAGGCCCTTTTGACGGCGATCAAGGACCATGTTTTGGCCGATGGCGAGTTGATCGGAACGTACCAGAGGTGAAGCGAATGTCGCCTTTCGCTCCGCGAAAGTTGCGCAGCTTTCGCGGAGCGAAAGGCGACAATGGGAGATGTGATCGTGCCCGATGAGCGGCGGCATCGCGGTCCGCACCCGGACGACGTGCGACTGTTCGGCCCAGCCGCATTGCCGGCTTTGCAAACGGCGGCCGAGGAGTTGTGTTGGCTGCTGTCGCGCGGCTATCCGCAGGAGTCGAGCCTGAAGCTGGTCGGCGATCGACATGCCCTGGAATCTCGGCAAAGATCGGCCGTCGCTCGGTGCGGCTGCAGCGACGAGGCGGCCGCGCGTCGCCGCCAGCGGCAAGTAGCGCCGCAATTGCTTGCCGGCATGCGTGTGCATATCGACGGCTACAATGTCCTGACGACAACCGAGGCGGCACTGGCTGGCGCGGTATTGCTGCTTGCCCGCGACGGGACAGTGCGCGACATGGCCAGCATGCACGGCAGCTATCGCAAGGTCGAGGAAACCGCGCCGGCCCTGCGGCTAATTGGGCAAACGCTTGCCGAGTTCAACGTAGCGGAAGCGCTCTGGCTTTTGGATCGGCCGGTTTCCAACAGCGGCCGGTTGAAAACGATCATTGAAGAGCTTGCCGTCGAGCGAGGCTGGCAATGGCGGGTCGAACTCGTTCACAATCCGGACTTGGAATTGGCCCAAACCGACGAGATCATCGCCACGGCCGACAGCGGCATCCTCGACCTTTGTGGGGCGTGGTTCAATCTCGCGCGGGAAGTTCGTGGAAAGGCATATCTCAGATGCCTGGATCGTCGATTTGAGTTTGACATCAAAGCCCGACGCGCAAGCGAGTGGGAATTGAATCCCGACGCACATGCGAGGAGGCAGATATGTTCATGATCGCAACCTCTACTCTTGGAAGAGTCCGGTCGCTTCCTCATCGGGAGCGGATCATCACCGCGGTCGGTCTTGATCTTCCGCGACGTACCTGGTCGCGGCCTCCACACTCGCTTCATCATAAAGACGCCGCTTGCTGCCTCCCTCGCTCCACCATTTGTCGCGACAGGATGACGGTCGGACTCTCGATGATCTCTTCTTATCAAGTTCCTTCAGACGGCGTGTACACCACGCCTTGAATTGTTCCATGACCTCGTTGGGATCGCGATCCGGCGCGGTGACGACAACATGCACATGCTGCGTACGACACGACACGCAATGTAGAATCCAATTCCGGTGTCGGCCATGATCGGCAATTGTCTTCTCAACCAACTCTCGCTGTTCGCGATCGAGCGTTAGTTCGTCTTCCGTCATCAGCCCCTTGGCGAAAAATTCAACGCGCGGGCTTGCTTCTTTGTATTGCCCTGGCTTCTTCATCCAACCGCCTCGTCGCCCGGCAGCCACGAACCGTAGGTGGTCCACGTAATGAAGTAGCCGAGCGGATCATTCATTGGAACGCCGCCAACGTCTCGTGACATAGCGTTTTATCCCGCGTTTGAAGCCTGGCACCCGGTTGATTGAGATCGCACCGACACCGCACTCCCAACTTACCGTAATGCATTCCGCCGCGATCAAATCATATCACGTAACGATGCCGCTTACCCACTCGCTTGCGCGTCGGGCTTCAATGCTCAAATCTGATAATAAAACGATTCGCTTTCCGGTTCCGAGGGCGTGCGTCGCGGGCAATGATCGCAAAGGTCATCGCCGAGCAACTGGTAGGCGCGGCGGACGGCGGCCAACGTTGACGAGCCGATCTGCTTCGGCTCTTCAAGAAACACCTGGTCAGCGGGCAAGAATTCATTAAAGCGGAGGTTCTTCATCGCCTGGGCAAAGTCCGGCCGCACGCCGCACAAGAGCACGGGCACGCCCTTACCTTTCATCTCGATGATGAAGTGTTGCAACCGCTCCATGCAGACGATATCGGGGTTCCGCGTCCGCTTCACGCGCAGCACGATGATCCGCAGGCTCTTACGCTCCCGCAGGGCGTCGAAATAGCGATCCAACTCCGGCGCGGCGCCGAAGAAGAATTCGCCTTCCAAGTCCAGAAGAACCATCATTTCGCAGCAGACATCGTCCGGATGCCGGTCGCGAATTACGCGATCCGCGCTGACGGTCAGTTCCGAGGACTTCAAGCGCGCGGCGCGCGGCACGAACATCAGGATCGAAAGGCCGACGCCGATGAGAATGGAAAACTCGACGCCGATGAGCACTGCCGACGCCGCGGTCGCAAGGACCAGCAGGGCGTCAAAGTGACTGGCTTGCACGGCGTGGCCGATCCGCCGGCGGTCGACAAGTCCGGCCGCCGTTACCAGCAGGATTCCTGCCAGCGCCGGCTTGGGGATGTAGGCGGACAACGGCCCGAACAGGCAAACCACGATGGCCACCGCGGCGGCGGCGAAAACGCCCGACCAGCGCGTCGCCGCGCCGGCGTTGAAGTTGATCGTCGAGCGCGTCAGCGAGCCGGAACCGGGCAGGCACTGGAAAAAGCCGCCGCAGACGTTGGCCAATCCTTCGGCCAGGCATTGCCGGTTGTAGTCCAATCGCTGTCCCGTGCGTTGGGCGATGGCCTTGGCAACCGAGAGCGCTTCCAGCAGCCCTAAGCAGGCGACGGCCAGCGCGCTGCCGGACATCTGTCGGATCCAATCCAGATTGCCAAGCGGCGGAAGTTGCGGCATTGGCAGCCGCGCGGTGATTTTGGCGACTACGGCGATTGCCGGCTTGCCGCCGGGCACCGCCTGAGACCAGCCCAGCCACGCCGCAGCTATTGCCGCGATGGCCAACGCCATGAGCATATCGAACCGCGGAAGTCGAAAGCGGCGAGTCACTTTCCGCATGACGAGGACCAACAAAGCGGTTCCCGCGCCGATCACGAGCGCTCGCCAATTCACTGTGGCAAGAACCGGCCCGTTTGGCGTATCGCGGTGCATGGTCAACCAGAGCCGCCACAAGATATGGTCCTTGCCGGTGCCTTTCTCTTCAAGTCCAAGAAGATTGCTTACTTGAGTCAGGGCGATCAGCAGCCCGGCGCCGGCCATGAACCCGATTACGACTGATTCCGAAATGTAGCGTGTCAGATCGCCAAGTCGGAAGACGGCCACGAGGATTTGAATGCCGCCCGCCATGACTGCGAGCAAGAAGGTTGCTTGGAACACGTCCTCCGGCGGATGGCCGGCCAGGAACGCCAGCGAGCTAAAAACAACCAACGAGATGGCGTTGGTCGGCCCGTTCATGAGGTGCTGCGATGAACCGAAAACCGAGGCCACGGCCGTTACCACGATGGCCGAGTAGAGGCCGAACCGCGGGTCGATCCCTGCGATCAGAGCGTAGGCCATCGCCTGCGGAACGGCGATCGCAGCCACGGTCAGCCCGGCGACTAGGTCTCGTCGGGCGGCGCTCCAGGAGTAGCGGCCGGGGGGTAATATTTCGCCTTGGGACATGCCACAACTATACACGCGACGCGACAAGACTGCTACGGCGATTCGATTGCCCAATGCGTGCAGGCGAGCGGAAAAATGGATCGCGCCGTCCAGTGCCGTCAGCTCGCGATGCGGCGCCTGATGTTTGCTTGAACGGCGCACAGTTGCTAGGATGTCTTGCTGTCGCCCGTGCTAGGGCCGTCAGGGAGCAAGGAAATGACTGATACCACAAAGCTTGTATCGTTTCAGTATGTTCGTCGCCGGCTGCTGCCGTCCATTGTCGCGGCGATCGCCGTCACCGTTGGCTACGGGTTAAACGATGCGCGGGCGGCCGACGCAGCAACGATTGATCTTTCGGGCACGTGGCGGTTTCGGCTCGATCCGCAGCACGTCGGCCTTCAAGAGAAATGGTTTACCACGCGGCTGCCGCAGGAGATGCATCTGCCCGGCACGACCGACGAAGCGAAACTCGGCATTCCCAATCCAGCCAAGCCGTCACTCGACGGGCTCTATCGGCCGAACGTCTATGCGGGGCCGGCCTGGCATCAGCGGGATATCGCGGTTCCCGCCGACTGGAAAGGCAAGCGGGCGCAACTCTTCCTAGAGAGGGTCCATTGGGAGACGCGCATTTGGTTGGATGGCCGCGAAGTTGGCGAGATGCAGGACAGCCTCATCGCGCCGCATCTACATGACTTGGGCGAGATCGCGCCGGTAAGCACGTGCTCACAATTTGCGTAGATAACACGCTGAAGTTTGACTTGGGCCGGTTTGCATCGATCAATTACGAAGGAACGCAGACGAATTGGAATGGCATTGTGGGAAGAATCGAGTTGCGCGCCGTCTCTCCGGTTTCGATCGAAGACATGAAGATTTATCCGGATGTCGACCATAGCGTCGTGAAGGCAAATTACCTTCTTTGCAATCGGAGCGGCCACATGTCGAAGGCCGAGTTATACTCCGCGGTCCTTGAAGAGGCGGGCGGCATAAGTGCCAACTGGCTGGCGCTAAAGGCCGAGAATCAGCCGCGGTCAGTCTCCGTGGGAATCCCTATTGAAAAACCGATCCTCTGGAGCGAGTTTTCGCCGAAGCTCTACTCGCTAAGGGCTTCTTTGCAGAACGCCACCGAACGTAAAGACTGGTGGTCGGACTATAAAGACTGGCGATCGGGCCACGAAGATTGGTCGTCGGACCGTCGGACCGCCAAGTTTGGCCTTCGCAAGCTCGAAATCCGCGGCACGCAGTTCTATCTCAACGGCCGGCCGCTGTTTCTCCGCGGCACGCTGGAATGCGCCATCTTTCCCAAGACCGGTTATCCGCCGATGGACGTGCCGGCGTGGCAGCGAATCTTCCGCATCCTGAAATCCTACGGGCTGAACTTCATGCGGTTCCACTCCTGGTGCCCGCCGGAGGCAGCCTTCGCCGCGGCCGACATTGAGGGCATTTACCTTCAGGTGGAAGGCCCCGAGGCCAACATCCGCATCGACCGCCATACGCCGATCGGCCAGTTCGTGGAGCAGGAACTGCTGCGGATCGTCCGCACCTTCGGCAACCATCCCTCTTTTCTATTGATGACGACGGGCAACGAGCACCGAGGAGTGGGCGACACGATGGAGCATTGGGTCAAGATGCTCCGCGATGAAGACGCTCGGCACCTCTATGCGTCGTCGTCATACGGACAGGACACCAAGAACAGCCAGTTCATCGAGAGCACCGCGGGCCGCGGCGTACATGGCGCAGGCACGACATACGACTTGCGGGCGGCGATTGCCGGCCGCGACCGGCCCACGATCGGCCACGAAATCGGCCAGTGGACCTTCTTTCCCAATTTCGACGAGATTCCCAAGTATAGCGGTGTGCTGCAGGCCAAGAATTTCGAGCTGGTCCGCGATGATCTGGCGAAAAAGCATCTTCTGGACCTTGCCCCGCAGTTCGTGCAGGCCACGGGCCGTCAAGCCATCTTGCTCTACAAGGAGGAAATCGAGAGCCTCCGCCGCACGCCCGGCTACGCGGGCTTTTCGCTCCTGGACATGCACGACTATCCGGGGCAGGGAACCGCGCTCGTCGGCCCGTTGGACCCGTTTTGGGATTCCAAGGGCTTTATCACGCCGGCGGAACATGCACGGTATTGCGGCCCCACCGCGCCGCTGCTCCGGCTAACCAAGCGGACGTTCACCACGGACGAGACGCTGACCGCCGTAGCCGAAATCTCGCACTTCGGTCGCGCGGACTTGAGCGCGGCCGTGCCCGAATGGAGCATCCGCGACGAGAAGGGCCTGACCGTCGCCTCCGGTGCGATGCCGCCTCGCGCGATTCCCGGCAACACCCTTTCGCCGCTCGGAACGATCAGTGCATCCTTAGCGAAAGCCGCCGCGCCGTGCAAGCTGACGGCGAGCGTTTCCATTCGCGGCACGCCGATCGGCAACTCATGGGACATCTGGGTCTATCCGGCCAAGGTCGATATCGCGCCGCCGAAAGACCTCATCTTGAGCCACCATTGGAACGACGAGGTCAAGACCGCGCTTGCTCGCGGCGGGCGCGTGCTCTTGTTTGCTACGTCGAAAAACACACACTCGCTGCGAGGCCATTTTCGCCCGGTCTTCTGGAGCCCAGTTTGGTTCCCGCAGCAGGACCCCAACACAATGGGCATCCTATGCGACCCGACACATCCCGCCCTCGCCGATTTTCCCACCGAGTTCCATAGCAACTGGCAGTGGTTCGAATTGCAGGACCGTTCGCGGAGCTTCATCCTCGACGACACGCCCGCCGACTATCGACCGATGGTCATTGTGATGGACAATTTCGCGCGGAACCACAAGCTGGGACTGATCTTCGAAGCTCGCGTGGGACGGGGCCGCCTCTTGGTCTGCGGGATCGACTTGCCGGCCTTGGCGGAAAAACAGCCGGCCGCCCGGCAATTGCTAGCGAGTCTCGAGCGTTATGCCGGCTCCGACCGATTTGCACCGCCCTCGGCCCTGTCGGTTGATGCGCTGGGCAAGATCTTGGGCGAAGGCGGTGGTGGCGAAACTCGGCGTTAGCCCATCCTTTAGCTTGGCAGGCACTTACCTGAACCCTGGCAACGGGTTTATTCTCGGATACGTCGCGGCGATCGCAAGTCCATCGATGTAGCACCCAAAGGTGCGGTTTGTGTGAAAAATGATTACGCGAGTTATTAACGTGTAAGTAAGCTGAATTCCGCGGGTTTTGCAAATGTTGTTGACCCAGCCCGAGTATCGTCTCATAATAGAACTGACCAGTCAGTCCGCTTTCAGAGGTGATCTTTGATGCCAAGCACGGCTACTTCAAAACAGAGTTCGACGACGCGCGCGGAGGCGTTCGATCGTCGCCGCACGGAAATCCTCGAAAAGGCAATTCAACTCTTTGCCGCCCGTTGTTACGGTGGCACCGACACACAATTGCTGGCCGACGAGTTGCAGGTCGGCAAAGGGACGCTCTACCGCTACTTTGAGAACAAAGAAGAGTTATTCCTCGCAGCCGTCGCCTACATCCTTGCCAAGATGCGGGAGACAATCGATGCCGCCACAGAAACGGTGGCGGACCCGCTGGAAAAAGTCCGGTCGGGCGTGTTGGCCTATCTGACGTTTTACGCCGAGCATCCGGATTACGTGGAAATGTTGATCCAGGAGCGGGCGCTGTTCAAGGACCGCGGCACGCCAACCTACTTCCGCCATCGCGAGCGCCACGTGGAACGCTGGCGCGATCTGTATCGCGGCCTGATGGCCGACGGTAGGGTCCGCACCATGCCGCCAGAACAAATCACCAACGTCATGAGCGACCTGATATTCGGCACGATGTGCGCCAATTACTTTGCCCATCGCGATCCGGTCCCGGCCGAGCAGGTTGAAGCAATCCTGGACGTGGTTTGGCGAGGGATTCTAAGTGAGGACGAGCGCGCGAATGCCGCGCTGCATCTAGCGTGAGGCTTTTCAGTCAAGCAGACAATCAGCAAAAGTGCGTTAAGGCGAGATCAATACCATGCGACATGCGAGTTTCTTCAATAGGAATTGTGCGAGACCGCGAACGGCGTTCGCGGCGGGAAGCCTATTGCTCTTCGCGGGCATGCTGGCCGGATGCAACCGCCAAGGGCCGCAGCAGACGGCGCCTCCGCCGCCCCAGGTAATGGTCTCCTTGCCCACGCCCGGCAAGGTGGTTAACTACGAGGAATTCACCGGCCACATCGAGGCAGTCAATTCGAACACCGTGGAGGCGATGGTGTCCGGCCGGTTGGAGGAGGTGCTGTTCAAGGAGGGCGATTTGGTGAAGGAAGGGCAGCCCTTGTTTCACATTGACCCGAATATGTTCAAGGCGCAGTACGATCAGACCGAGGCGAACCTGGCCCTAGCGCAAGCGCATTTGAAGCGTCTGGAGGCCGATTTGCGCCGCGGAAAGGCGTTGCTGCCCACCAAGGCGATCAGCCAGGAAGAATACGACAAAGAGGAAGGCGACCGGAACGAAGCGGAAGCCACCGTCAAGTCGGCGGAGGCAGCACGAAACTCGGCCAAGGTGAATCTGGATTACACGACGGTCCGGGCGAAATTCGCCGGCCGTATCAGCCGGCAGATGATCGATCCGGGCAATATGGTCAAGGAGAAAGAGACCGCCCTGACGACTCTCGTCTCGACCGATCGAATGTACATTTATTTCGACGTGGATGAACGGACGGCGATTACGATTCGCAAGCTCATCGATGAGGGCAAGATGGCTTCGGCAAGCGGTATTGCGATCAACTATGCCTTGGCGGACGAGAAGGGCTATCCCCGCACGGCCAATGTCAACTTCGTTCGACAACCAGATCAACATGGCCACCGGCACTTGGCGGCTGCGGGCGCTGATCGAGAAGCCAGATCCCTCTTTGCTGCCGAACATGTTTGTGCGGGTCCGCGTGCCGATCAGCCAGCCCTACGACACGCTTTTCGTGCCGGAGCGGGCGCTAGGTTCCGACCAGGGGCAGAAGTTTCTCTACGTGATCAACGGCGAGAACAAGGCCGAATACCGGCAGGTTGTTTGTGGTCCGCAGCGCGACGAAATGCTAGCGATCAACAGCGGCCTGGGACCGAAGGACCGCGTGGTGGTCAACGGCTTGCAGCGAATCAAAGGCGGCCAATTGGTTAACCCCCAAGAGGAAAAGAAGAAGGTTGAAGCGAAGAAGGAAGAAGTGAAAAAGGAAAAGCAAGTGGCCGCCCAAGCCATGACGCCGTCCACGCCGACCGCCGTGCGGTAGTCAGTATCAGTACATAGTACTCAGTGCTCAGTTGCCAGTTATCAGATCCTATACGATCCGTTCGCCACGCCTGACTAGCGATTACGGCCACACCAAAAAGCCTGACCTACACAATAGCTTGACTTAAACTGGCCCGACAATGTTCTCCCGCTTCTTTATCGACCGGCCGATCTTCGCCAGCGTGCTTTCGATCGCGATTGCGCTCGCCGGCGTGCTGGCGATATTCAATCTGCCATTGTCGCAGTACCCGTCGATCTGCGCCGCCATCGGTCCAGGTGAAGTGCAGCTATCCCGGCGCCAGCGCCCAGGTAGTGGCCGAGGCCGTGGCGGCGCCCATCGAGCAGCAGGTCAACGGCGTCGAGCACATGCTCTACATGCAGTCCAGCAGCACCAATGACGGATCGTACAGCTTGCAAGTGACGTTTGAACAGGGCATGAACATGAACATGGCCCAGGTGCTGGTGCAAAACCGCGTGAACCTGGCCATGCCCTTGCTGCCGGACGTCATCAAACAATCCGGCGTGACGATGCGCAAGATGTCGCCGGACATCGTGAAGGTCATCAACTTCAACTCGCCCAATCACACCTATAACCAGCTCTACCTGAGCAATTTCGTCGTCACCCGCGTCCGCGACGAAATACTGCGCCTGGAAGGCGTTGGCGACGTGTTCCTCATCGGCCAGCGCGACTACAGCATGAGGGTGTGGGTCGATCCCGACCGGCTCTCCACGCGCGGCCTCACAACGGGCGATATCGTCAACGCCATTCGGGAGCAGAACGCCGAGGTCGCCTGCGGCTATATCGGCCAGGAACCGGTCAAACCAGGCCAGGAAACGCAGATCAAGATCTCCGTACGCTCGGCCGCCTGGCGACGACCGAAGAGTTCGGCAACATTGTGCTCCGAGTCGCGCCGGGCGGACAGGTCATGCGGCTGAAGGACGTCGCCCGCGTCGAACTGGTGCGACGAGCGAGGACGTCAGTCGCGAATTGGACGGCAAGGAGTCCGCCGGATTGGCAATATTCCAGTTGCCCGACGCCAACGCGTTGGAATTGGACGACCGCATTACGGCCAAGATGAAAGAGCTGGAGAAGACGTTTCCGAAGGACGTGACGTGGGAGACGCAGTACGATTCGACGCCCTACACGCGGGAGTGCATCAAGGAGGTAGTCTACTCCCTGATTCAGCGCGATCGTGCTGGTGGCGTTCGTCGTGCTTTTGTTCCTGCAGAATTGGCGCTCGGCGATCATCCCATTGATTGCGGTGCCCGTGGCCATTCTCGGCACATTCGCGGTGATGCTGGCGATGGGCTTCACGCTGAACAATCTGACTCTTTTCGGCCTGGTGCTGGCGATCGGCATTGTGGTGGATGACGCAATCGTGGTCGTCGAGGCCGTGGAGCACCATATTGAAAACGGCCTGTCGCCCCGCGATGCCACGATCCGGGCGATGGACCAGGTCTCCGGCCCAGTGATCGCCGTGGGGCTGGTCTTGAGCGCGGTATTCGTTCCCTGCGCGTTTATTAGCGGTGTGACGGGGCAATTCTTCCGCCAGTTTGCGCTGACGATCGCGGCCTCCACGATCATTTCGGCCTTCAACTCGTTAACGCTCAGCCCGGCGCTGGCGGCCAAATTCCTCTGCGCCCGCGATAAAGAGACGCACGAGCCGCTGCCCCGGTTTGCTTTCTGGCTCTTGGCGCCGATCGGAGCAAGTTTTTGGGCACACGGCATTTTTCGCGGCTGGCTCGCGACCGCACCTCAGCCACAATATGCCGTATCGCGCCGAGTTGGTTGCCGCCGCACCGTGGATCTTCCCGTTCCTGGTGGCAATTGTCGGCTGGATCGTCGCCAAGCCCTGCATTCGGATACTTGCCCTGCTCTTCAACTGTTTTAATCGCGCCTTCAATGCAACCACCAATCTCTATACGCTTGCCGTCGGCGTCTTGCTCCGCGCAGCGCCGTGGTCGTGCTGATCTACGGCGGCCTGCTCGTGGCAACGTGGTGGGAATTCAAGACGACGCCCAAGGGATTCGTGCCGGCGCAGGACATGGGCTATTTGATCGTCAACGTGCAGATGCCGGACGCCTCGTCGATCCTGCGGACTCGTGTAGTGACAAGCAAGACGCAGGAAATCGCCCGCAAAGTGCCGGGAATTGCGCACACGCTCAGCGTGTCCGGCATGTCGTTCCTGAACAACGCCACGTCGTCGATCTTCGGTTCCATGTTCGTGATCCTCGATGATTTTGAAAAGCGCCGAACGCCCGAAACCTCGGTTGACGCAATTCTCAAGAATCTCAATGCGGCTTTTGACAAGCAGATTCCGGAGGCCAAGGCTACCGTCCTGCCGGCCGCGCCGATTCGCGGCGTCGGCCGCACGGGCGGGTTCACGTTCGTGGTGGAGGAGCGGACCGGCGCTGACCAGGCGGCGCTGCAAGAACTACAGACCGCCATTGACGATCTCGTCAACGAAGTGCGAAACTCAAGTCGCCGGCGGGAAAGCCGCTTTTCGTGATGCTGCAAACGGTTTTTGCGCCAATGTGCCGCAGTTGTGGGTCGATCTGAACCGCCAGCAGTGCATGACGCAGGGCGTACTCTTTCCGGCCGCCGCGAATACGCTGCAAGTTTACCTCGGATCGCTGTACGTGAACAATTTTAATCTGTTGGATCGCACGTGGCAGGTAATCGTGCAGGCCGACTCCCGTTTCCGCAAGGACGTGGACCAGGTCAAGCGGCTCACGGTGCGAAACGCTTCCGGCAACATGGTGCCGATCGGGGCAATCGCCAGCATCCGCGGCATAAACGGCCCCTTGATGTACACGCGATACAACATGCACGCCGCCGGTCAGATCCGCGGCCAAGGCGGCCCGGGCATGAGTTCCCGGCAGGCGATCGATTCGATGGCGCAACTGGCCGACAAGCGATTGCCCAAGTCGATGCAGTACGAGTGGTCGGAAATGTCCTTCCTCGAATTGCAAGCGGCCGACACGGCGATGGTGATTTTCGGACTGGCCTTGATCGCGGTCTTTCTTGTACTGGCAGCGCAGTATGAAAGCTGGTCGCTGCCGATGGCGGTGATCCTCGTCGTGCCGATGTGCCTGTTCTGCGCGATCGTTGGCGTCTGGGTGATGCCGTCCCTGCTGCCGAAATCGCTGGTGGGCGCCAATCCGCAGATCGAAATCAACATCTTCACGGAAATCGGCTTTGTCGTACTGGCGGGGCTGGCGAGCAAGAATGCGATTTTGATCGTCGAGTTCGCCAAGCGGCAGCGCGAGGAGGGTTTCTCGCGCCGCGAGGCTGCGCTGGCGGCCTGCAAACTGCGCTTGCGGCCCATCGTCATGACTTCCTTCTCCTTTATCCTGGGCGTCTTCCCGCTCTTGATCGGCCGCGGCGCCGGCGCGGAGATGCGCCGCACTCTGGGAATCGCCGTTTTCAGCGGCATGCTTGGGGTGACCGTGTTCGGCATCTTCCTCACTCCAGTGTTCTTCAGCGTGGTCGACTGGTTCAGCTCCGCCGCCGTCTTCCGTTCGCGGTTCTGGCAATGGACGCGGTACATAAGCTTGGGCATCCTCGGCGGCGGCATCGTCCGGACGGCCATTCGGCACACGTTGCAACGCCGCCAAGGCGAAGTCGCACCGGCCGAAGAGGACGATTTGGAAGAAATGCTTGAGGAAGAAGCCGAAATGGCGAATGGCCACGCGGCTCCTGGCTTACAAACGGCGGCCCACCTGGAAACGGCAGGCAAGGAATAAGTATGTTCTCCCAGTTCTTCATCCATCGTCCCATCTTTGCCTCCGTGCTGTCGATCATCATCACGCTGGCGGGCGGAATCGCGGTATGGCTGCTGCCGATCGCCCAATACCCTGAGATCACGCCGCCCACGGTCGAGGTTTCGGCCATCTATCCCGGAGCGGATGCGCAGGTGGTAGCCAACACCGTCGCCGCGCCGATCGAGCAGCAGGTCAATGGCGTGGAAGGCATGTTGTATATGTCGTCGCAATGCACGAACGACGGCACATATACGCTCACTGTCACCTTCAAGCTGGGCGTTGACCTCAACATCGCGCAGGTGCTCGTGCAGAACCGCGTCGCCATCGCCCAGCCCTTGCTGCCGGACCTGGTAACGCGGAAGGGCGTGACGGTGAAGAAGAAATCCCCGTCCGTGCTGATGATCGTCAATCTTTTTTCGCCCGAACCGGAAGCCGGCAAGGCCGGCAAGTCCGCCTCCATACCCCGCGACGATCTTTACTTGAGCAACCTCGCCACGATTTCGATTCGCGACGAATTGTCCCGCTTGCCGGGCGTCGGCGACATCACCTATCTCGGCCAGCGCGACTATAGCATGAGGCTCTGGCTCGACCCGGACAAGATGCGCCGCGTGGGCCTGTCGGCGGGCGACGTCGTGGCCGCCATCCAGCAGCAGAACATCCAAGTCGCGGCCGGGCAAATCGGTCAGCCGCCCGTGCCCGACGGCCAGGTGTTCCAGTACACGATGACCACGCTCGGCCGCCTTTCCACGCCGGATCAGTTCGAGCAGATGATGCTCAAAAACGACGCCGCGGGCCGCGCCGTGCGGATGAAGACGTCGCCCGCATCGAACTGGCGCGCAGGGCTACGACCAGAGCTGCACGCTCGACGGCCGTCCCTCGGTGGCCTTGTCCGTGTATCAACTGCCGGGCACGAACGCCCTGCACACCGCGGAGCTGGTCCGCGCGAAGATGGAAGAACTAAAGGCCCACTTCCCCGAAGGCGTCGACTACAAGATCGTCTACGACACGACGCCCTTCATCACCGAGTCGATCCGCGAAGTGTTCGTCACGCTCATCGACGCGGTTCTGCTCGTCGCTTTCGTCGTGCTTCTGTTCCTGCAGAACTGGCGGTCGGCGATCATTCCGCTGGTCGCGGTGCCCGTTGCGATGATCGGCACGTTTGCCGTGATGGCCGCGATCGGTTTCAGCCTCAACAATCTCACGCTCTTCGGCCTGGTGCTGGCGATCGGCATCGTGGTCGACGACGCGATCGTCGTTGTGGAAGCGGTCGAGCATCACATCGAGCAGGGCCTGGCGCCGCGCGAGGCGGCGATCCAGGCCATGAACCTGGTCTCCGGCCCGGTAATCGCGGTGGGCCTGGTGCTGAGCGCCGTGTTCATTCCCTGCGCGTTCATCAGCGGCATCACGGGACAGTTCTTCCGCCAATTCGCCCTGACGATCGCCGTCTCGACCATCATTTCGGCGTTCAACTCGCTGACGCTCAGCCCGGCGCTGGCGGCGATCCTGCTTCGTCCCCGCGCGGCACACCACGGGCACGGCCGCGTCCTACCAATCGTCGCCTATCCGCTTTTGGGCGCGGGACTGGCATGGCGGTTCCTCGCGCCCTCGGCGATGGACTGGCTCGACAAAATGGCGCCGGGATGGAACCCGCAAGCTCCCGGCCTCGCTTGGAAAGTCTCGCTGGGGGTGGCCGCCGCCGGCGCGATCGCGGCGCTCGTGCTCGCATGGCCGCTGGATCGCGTCATGGCCGATTTGTTTCGCAAGTTCAACGTGGCGTTCAACTGGTCAACGGAAGTCTATGCGCGCGCTGTCTCGCGCATCCTTCGCATCAGCGCGGTCGTGCTGGCCGTTTACTGTGGACTGCTGTTTCTGACCTGCGTGAGCTTCGACAAAGCCCCGGCCGGCTTCATCCCCATGCAGGACAAAGGCTATTTGCTGGTGAACGTGCAACTGCCGGACGCCGCCAGCGTACAGCGGACGACGAATATCATGTCGCGAATTGAAAAGATCGCGCATGAAACGCCGGGCGTGAAAAACACCGTGGCCGTGGCCGGTCAGTCGATCCTGCTGGGGGCAAACGCGCCGAACTTCGGCGCGCTTTACATCATGCTGGACGACTTCCATAAGCGGACGCCGTTCGGGCGATCCAGCGAAAAAATCGCCCATGCCTTGGAAGAACGCTTCCGGGCCGAGATCGACGACGCAACGGTGGGCGTGTACGGCCCTCCGCCGGTTGACGGACTGGGAACGGCCGGCGGATTCAAAATCGTGATCGAGGACCGCAGTTCCAACGGCCTGAAGACGCTGCAGGACGCCACCGAGCAAGTCGTCGAGGCGGGACGCGGCAAGCCGGATGAACTGCGCGGCATGTTCAGCAGCTTCCGCGCGGACACACCCTGGCTGTTCCTGGACATCAACCGCGAGCAGGCGAAGATCCTTGGGCTTTCGGTCAACGACGTTTTCACCACGCTCCAGGTCTTCCTCGGATCGCTCTACGTCAACGACCTCAACTGGTCCGGCCGCACCTGGCAAGTGAACGTGCAAAGCGAAGCTCGTTTCCGCCGCCAGGTCAACGACATCAAGCAGTTAAGCGTTCGCAACGCCAACGGGCAGATGGTGCCGCTGAGCACGATTGCGACCATCCGACCCGTGAACGGGCCGGTGATGATCTATCGTTACAACATGTATTCCGCCGCCCCGGTCAACGGCGACCCGGCTGCCGGCGTCAGTTCCGGCGAGGCGATCGGCATCATGGAAGGCGCAACCCGACAAGTGACCAACGAGGTGCAGGGGCTGATCCCGAATGGACCGAACTGGCAAAACTTCAGCTTGAAACGGGCAACACGGCCATGTACGTCTTCGTGTTGGCCGTCGTGCTGGTTTTCCTCGTCTTGGCCGCGCAGTACGAAAGCTGGTCGCTGCCGCTGGCGGTGATCCTCGTGGTGCCCATGTGCCTGCTTGTGCTCGATCGCCGGCGTGATCGTGGCGAAACTGGACGTCAACATCTTCACGCAGATCGGCTTCGTAGTGCTCGTCGGCCTGGCCTGCAAGAACGCGATTCTTATTGTCGAGTACGCCCGGCGGCAATCGGAGCAAGGCAAGCCGCGGCACGAGGCGACGCTGGCGGCGTGCAAGCTGCGGCTGCGGCCGATCATGATGACGTCGCTGGCTTTCATCCTGGGCGTCGTGCCGCTGGTGGTCTCCACCGGTGCCGGCGCGGAGATGCGCCGCACGCTCGGCACCGCCGTCTTCGCCGGCATGTTGGGCGTTACGCTCTTCGGCATCTTCCTCACGCCCGTTTTCTACAACGTCATCCAGTGGAGCAGCGATTGGTACGCGGAGCGGAAGGCGGCGGCCGAAGAAACGCTGCCGGAAGGTGAACTTGCGGGCTGATTTGGAATGCGGTAACGTATGAATGTTATAATTCGTTGGTTGGATGTCAACAAGAACTTCGGCTGCGGCGGCCGATTGGCCTCCCGCCCTGACGCCGACATGATGATACGGTTGCGTCATTCAGGGAAGTTGTTTTGCGAGGAGTACGGCACATGAAAGAATCGGTTACTTATCATGCGGTTGTGGACCTGCCGGATGTTGCCGCGCGTCTTAATGAAATAAGGAACCTCAAGGACGGTTGGCTGGATGGAAAAGGCCGTGCCCCCAGTGCCAGCGGGCTCGAATGGTTCGCCCGGATTCTTAGGAAACTCGGCACGAAAGGAACGCCGCCGCCCTATCTCTATCCGACTCCTGAGGGTGGCGTCCGAGCCGAGTGGTCGCTGGGTTCCCAAGATGTTTCTTTGGATGTTGACTGTGATCGTCATTCGGGAGAGTGGCACCGACTGGATACTTCAAGCAATTCCGGGGATTTCCGCGCGCTGGGAATGGATGACGAGGGCATCGTGAATTGGATTGCGGACGAACTGCGAAGTTTGCAACGCCCAATGGATGACGCCACGCTTCTCTTGCGTCAAGTGCATCCCGCGTTCGTGCATTGCGGACGCGTAACATCGCAGGTATTTCGGCCCACGCCGAAGGACGAGAGCCGGCTCTCGGTTTACAACGCCGACATGATCTCCGCGGAGGATGCCTGGCGCCACTTTACGAGCGAACTACATTTCGAGTCGGTCGGAGTGCTCGCGGTCAGTGTCGGCGAATGCCGGCGCGAGCAACTTTCCGTTGCTCCCGATCCAACGCCGTTTGCCTCACACACGGTGATCAGCTACGTCGGTTTAAGCAACAGCCAAATCGAGGCAAAGAGCAAGCGATTACGAAACCATGCGACTGACCGCGGCTGGTTGTTCCAACCAGAATCGGCAGGGTAGCGTTCGAGGGGCGGGGTGAGCCCGCCTGTGTGCTTCGATTTTGTCGCTTTACAAGTACTCGCTTCAAATCAGTCAATATACCCGTAAGCAGAATTCTGAAGAATTAGCGTAAGCTTTGCCTTCTTCGCGAGTTTGCGGAACCGCGAACTCACGCAAATGGTATCGAGACCTTCGACTCGAAACAGATCATGTCCGTCCCACCCGTCGCGCTTGATAGACATTTGCCCCGCCGCGGGGAAGCCAAACTCGGTCCAACCGCAAACGTCACAGAGCTTCATGATTTCGAGCCGTTTCGTCCGGCCAAATGAAAGACCAAGCTGAAGTTCGGCGTCGAGCGCCCAAAATCGCCCTCGCATCTCCGCCGGTGAGAACGCCTGGTCGCGAAGCGGCTCGTGCTTAATAACTTTCACATCGTGGAAAACGAAGCCCTTGAGGCAGTTATCCCGTACCATGTCTCGAACCCGTTCGCCGACGAGCATATATCGCGGATCGTGGATGCCGTGAAAATCGCCGAATCGGCGCGGTCCGGACCACGAAACTTTTAGAGGAAGTTTGACCGGCTGCTCCGCCCTATGCGGCATGGGCAATGTATTCTCACACAGACGCGTTGTGGGATAATGACCGTGGGCGCTGGCAACAAGTCCCTCGGAGGCTGCGTAGTGGCTTCCTCGCTCGGTAAGCATCCAAAACTCCCGCAAATCAAGCGTGTTCATTTTAGCGCGTGAAAAAGAGCGGTAAATACGATGTCGTTCGCCTTTGCAAGCGGTTCTCGGCACGGCGGCAAACTACCATACGTCATGTTCACCGTCAAGAATGCGCGCCAGGATGTAATTCCGCGAATTATTTTTCCGAGCCTCAGAAAACCTGGCGTTTTGACGAGTCCGTCGCGGGATTTCGGAAGTGCTTGGCAAATAAGGACTTACGTTGGGTGTGGCGTAAACCTTCGTCCAAGGCGTGGTGGGGGTGATTTGCGCGGAGCGTAGCGCAGTTCAGGTGAGTAGTTCGTAAGCGAGGCGACACATGCCTTTTCAAGAGGTGTCGCGCGTGGCAAGGGCCAGCGAGTTGCGACGTTGCTCAGTCATCGTCCAGGGAAGAAACTGAGCGATTTCCTCGGGAGCCGTTCCGCCCGCCGCGGCACAGCTTTCAAGATACCACGTCAGCCACGAGCGCGGGTTCAGTCCGCAACGGCCGATGGTGGCGAAGAGCGAAAAGAGCATCGCTGCCAGGCGACCGGACCATAAGGCGCCCGAGCCATAGTAGTTCTTCCGTCCTACCGCGGGACCGCGATTGGCGCGCTCCGAGGCGTTGTTGTCCAGCGGAATGCGCAGGTCATCCACGAACCGCGTCAGCCCGGACCAATGCTCTTGAAGACTGACCAGGGCCCTGCGGCAAGGTTCGTGGAGTCGCGGATCGGCCAGTTCCGCGGCGGCTTGCCGTTGCATCCGGGCAAGCGATTGACGCATCGCCGCGTCGGCGGCGCGAAACTTCGTGCTTTCGGGCTTGCATGCCAAGCGCCGCCGTTGGTGATGATACACCGCGCGGATGCGCTCCAGCCAAGCCAAGGCCCACGGTTTCAATTCGTCCCAGCCCTTGCCGACTTCGACGAAATCCCGTCGCACGTGAGCCCAGCAGAACGCCAGGGTCACGTTGCCGCGTTTGACCTGCGCCATGGCCTTGTATCCGGAGTAGCGATCGACCATCAACGTCAGGCAGGCATCGGCGGCGAAATGGCCTTCGGGCACGTCGTGACTGCGCGAGGGATCGAGTCGGAACACCACGCTGTCTTCGCTGAGGAAGACCCACAGCCACCAGCGATGGCCGATCTTGCCTTCCTGTTCGATGAAAACCAGCCAGCGGGTCTCGTCGGCCTGCGCGAAACCGGCTTGGGCGCGATGCGCCAACAACTCGTCGTAGAGCGGCTGAAACAGCCTTTCGAGGTGTTGCAGTCCGCCGCTGACCGTGCCGGCCGCAAGGTCCAGTCCGCGCAGCCGCCAGGCGGCAAGCTGCCGTTCGATCGGCTCATGGCTGAAGTATTTGCCCAGCAACAGTTCGGCCCAAACCGACACGCCCAGCAGTCCCTTGGGTATCAGCTTCGCGGGAGGCGGCGCGACGAGCGTCCGCGGGCCGCGGCAGTTGCACGTGCGTCGATAACGCCGCCGGCGGGTCCGTCGTCGATAAGCGCGGACATCGATTTCGAGTTGTTCCGAATCTTCGCTGCCGTTGGGCGTACATGGCCGACCGCAACGAGGACAGCAAGTGTCCTCGGCGGGCAGTTCGATCAACTCCTCCACAACCGGCAGATGGCTGTAATCGCGGCGCGGAGGACCGGGGTTGCCTTTCCGCTGCCCGCGCGGCTTGGGCGAGAGGGATTCGCTGTCGGCTTCTTCGCCCGGCAGATGGTTGGAGCGATCGCGGGAGGCGGAGTGCTCGCTTTTTTGGCCGTAGAGGCGGGCTTGGAGTTGGCGGACTTCACCCCGCAGTTGTTCGTTTTCGACTTCCAGCTTGGCGATCCGTCCCACCGCATCCGCATGGCGCGACTTCCAATAGCCGGCCTCTTGCCGCAGGATCAGATTCTCCCGCCGCACCTCCGCCAATTCCTCACGCAGCGAGGCAACCTCCTGCTTCAGCTCCTGGACAAACTCCAGCAACTGGGAGGTATTGCTGCCCCGCCGATCCAAAACAACCTGTCCGCTCATAGCGAAACAGCTTGTACTACGGCATGGCGATCCTCGCCAGATCAGAATTCAGCAGAAACACGGGTTGGACGAAGGTTTACGGTGTGGCGAGTTTCCGTAGCGCTAATGACGCTTCTGCGCAAACAATAGCGACTACGCGCAAGTCCCTTCGCGGCAAGGACTTATGACGAATATGTGTCGTCATTTCTTAACAATGGTTGACACAATGGCGGGAATCGGTTATACTGGCCTGTTGCATGCGCAATGAGTACAGAGGTCGGAGCCACCGATGGAACACAGATTAAACACGGATTGTTGCTTTCCATGTTCCGTCCGCGTTTCATCCGCGGCTTTTCACCCCTTTTCCTGCTCCCTTCTACTGGTGCAAGAAACACCCACAAGACGGATTCCTACTCGGGTTCTACTTCCGCCCTACTGCCGTTCTACTACGATGCTACTCGGTTTCTCTTCGGCTTCTGCACGAAAAACGCCTAGAAAACGAGGCGAAAACCGCGAATTTCAAGAATCGAAAAAACTTTTCGGTCACAAGAGCAAGTTATGCACCAGCGAGACGAGGAAAGAATGAGACAGAAAAATGATTGACAGAAAAACAACCGCCACCCGCGAACACCGGCCTGGTATTTCTGCTCGTTATATTTCTGTCTTTCCCTTTGCGGGCTTTGCGCCGTTGCGTGAGAATGGTTCGGCCCTGTGTGGGAGGCGAAAAATGCTTTTCCGCGGACAAATCACGACAGATTGCGACACGAGCCCGTTCCGCCGCGGAATTCGGCCCTGCGAAAAAGTCCCTCCAAAGTCATTTGCGAGCAACGGTGGGCGAAAGACCGTGAAAAACGCCGAAAACGGCCCGTTTTCACGGATGGCTAGCGAACCACAATCAATTAGCTTTCGGCGACAATTACTCTTCCCCTTGAACGACAATTAGAATTCCCGGTTGAGAACCAGAGGCGTGCGGCCCCCCCTTTTGTGAAGCGCAGCGCAGCGGAGCGAAACAAAAGGGGGGGCCGCACGCCGCCGCGGGTGGCCCTCGCCAATCTCAGGCCGCGTCGGGCGGCTTGGTTCGCTTGGCCTCGTCCAACCGGTAGCTCGGGATGTTCAACTCCAAGATCACGCTGTGATGCACCAGGCGGTCGATTGCCGCCGCTGTCGTCATCGGATCCTTGAAGATCGTCTCCCACTTCGAGAACGGCAGGTTGCTGGTCAGCATCACCGTGCCGCGCTCGTAGCGTTCCGCCAACAAGGTGAACAGCACCTCCATCTCCTCCCGGCTCTGCTGCACGTAGCCGATGTCGTCGATCAAGAGCACCTCGCACTTCGACATCTGCTTTAGCACCCGGTTGAGCTTCAGATCCCGTTTGGCCGCCAACAGTTCCTGAACCAGCAGGGCACACGACCATGAGACCACCTTCCGTCCGTTGCGAACCAATTCCTGGGCGATCGCCGATAACAGGTGCGTCTTTCCCGATCCGGTCTTGCCGAACAACAACAGGTTCTCGCGGCGGTCCACGAACGAGCCTTCCATGAGCGTCCGCACTTGGCGAGAGACCTTCGCCGGCAACCGCGCCAGGTCGAAGCTCGCCAGATCCTTCTCCAGCGGCAAACGGGAATCCCGCAGCAGCCGCTCGGTCCGCTTTGCCAAGCGGCCCTGGCATTCCCGCTCGGCCAGTTCCAACAGGTACTGCTCGTAGCTGGCCGTCTCCTGTAATGCCCGTCGGGCCAGTTCCTCAAAACACTCCCGAAACGTCGGCAAGTGCAGTTCCCGCAAGCAAGCCGCCAACTTCTCTTTCAAATCCCCCTTCGCACCCATCCCACACCTCCTTGTGCAAGAACAAGTCATCGAAATCCGACAAGTCCACTACTTCGACGGTCACTTCGGTGACCGCCGGAACTTCCTCGGCCCGCTGGACCAACGTTTCGACCGCGGCCCGGGTCGCGGGCTGGCCGCTGTTTAGAAGCGTTCGCAACGCCTCGTCCACGGCCGTCTCGCCGTGGCCTGCCGCCAGATAGAGAATCTGCAAATACTCCTTGTGA
Organism: uncultured Planctomycetia bacterium; assembly: GCA_963707295.1. GTDB lineage: Bacteria > Planctomycetota > Planctomycetia > Pirellulales > Thermoguttaceae > JANXQG01. Next base: position 26,242 of record CAVPPL010000008.1, on the reverse strand, counting down.
CCGCGCTTTGGGCTGCGCTTCCCGCAAGGCGTCGAAGGCCATGCGAAAGCGGCTCGTGGGAAACAGCTCTTCCCGGTAAACGTAGTTCTCAAAAGCCCCCGGTTTTCGCACCAACCAGTCGATAATGTGCCGGTAGTTGATGGCGTGTTTGTTCCGCCCGCGCAAACGCGGAAAGCGCTCCATCTCCTTCTGGGCGTACCAGACCTCGACATGCTCCACGTACAATCGCACCTCGACCCGCTCGCCAATCAAGCGGCTGGGAACCGAATAAACATTTCGGTCTACATGGACCAAACTCCCCGTATCCACGCGTACCGGGATTCGCTTGCAGCTCTCCCGTCGCCGATCCGGCAGAGGCCGAAGGCCAGGCAACTCTTCGTCCAGCCGCTTGCGACGGCCCGCATTGCGAACCGCCACCAGCTCTTTCAAGAATCGTCCATAGGCTTCACGGCTCTCGAAGTCCCGGTTGCCACGCAATAACAGGGCCTGCTCCACCGCTTCCTTGAAACGCCGATGCGATTGTTCGACATCTCCGTTCTCGTTCGGTTCCCGGGGCTGGATCTTCTCCATCTCCATCCCGTAGTAGCCCAACAGTCCCTTGTACCGCGCGGTGAACTCCTTCATGTCCGATCCGTTGTTGACCGCCAGGCTCATCCGATCCGTGCGGTGTCGTTCGGGCACGCCGCCCAATTCCCACAGGGCGTCTTGAAGTCCTTCGCCGAGGCTCTCGAAACTCTCGGAAAAACAGACCGTCACCGACTCCCAGTTCGAGTACGTCAGCACGAAGTGGTAAAGCAGATGGTCGAACGACTGCCCGCCAATGATCACGGCCAGGCTTTCCATGTGGGTGAAATCCGACGCACACAACCGTCCCGGATGATGCACTTGGCTGAAGAACACCTCCTTCGCCGGGCCGGCCGTCGCTCGCCAACGTTTCACGCCACGCTGAAAGCTCGCAACTGCGTTTCGTCGAACTTCCCCGGGTATTTGATCTGCAGCGCTCCAAACAGCGTCTTGGCCTCCAGGCCAGGCGCCTCGTGCAGTTGCACATGCACTTCCGGCCACACCTCGGCAAACAGGTCTGCCCGTGTCCGCCACGAGCGATCCGGCACAACTTCGCTGGGAAGCCGACCCAGCCGCCTATACTTCCTCGCCGTCTTCTCGTCCATGCTCGCCTTGTCTGCCGACTGAACCAGAGTCTTCCCTGACGACAACACCTGCCACAACCGCTTCACCTGCTCATCCGTGACCATTGCAAGTCCCCCTCCTACGGAGACTTGCAACAGTCTATCTGACCAGCCTCAACTGGCCTCAACCGGGAATTCTGAATTGTCGTCAGACCGGAAAAGTAATTGTCGCTATAGAAATTAGCCACAAAGAGCACAAAGAACACAAAGAGATGATGAGGGAACCGATTGATGTGTTCGATTGCAGTACCGGGTCATCCATTCGAGGCTCTCGACTTTCTTTGTGCTCGTCGTGCCCTTGTATGTTGGAAAAAGGAAACACTGATGGGTTGCCAAAGGAAATGGAACTTGTTCAGTTGATGGGAGTCTTTTCGGGGGCCGCTGCGCAGCAGCCCCCGAAAAAATCGCCGACGAGAGATCGATCGTGTCCTGGTCGTTCCAAGACCGTCACGAAGCGGGATCCTCGTCGGCTTCGTAGTACCAACCCGGACAGCCGCCAGAGCCGTACGAGAACATCGGCGAGACTCGCAAACGCAAGAAAGGGCCTCTACTATGATGGATATAGTTCTCCCAACTCTCTCGTTCACGGGTATCGATGTCTCGAAGAAGTCCTTGGATGTCGGCATCTTGCCATCGGAGGAGGTCTTCTCTGTGTCGCACGACACGGAAGGTATCGCACAACTCATTGAACGTTTCAAACTCTTGCGGCCGGCGCTGGTTGTCCTTGAGGCGACCGGCGGCCTGGAGGGTCGCCTGGCCGCGGAACTTATCAACGCCGGCCAGCCGGTTGCGGTGGTGAATCCCCGCCAGGTTCGCGACTTCGCACGAGCCGTTGGCAAACTCGCCAAAACCGATCGCATCGATGCCTTGCTCCTGGCGCGTTTCGCCCAGCAGGTCCGGCCGCGATTGACGGAGAAAACCTCGGAAAAACAGGCCGAACTGACGGCTTTGGTAACTCGACGCCGCCAGCTCATGGACATGCTGACGGCTGAAACCAATCGCCGGCATTCCGCGCAGACGACGAAAGCCTGCCGCAGCATCGACAAAGTCGCCGAACTCTTTAATAAACAGATAATAACTATTGAAAAAGAGATCGCGAAGCTCATCGAATCCGATGATGATTGGCGCGCCACCGACCAACTGCTGCGATCCGTGCCCGGCGTCGGACCGGTAACCAGCGCCGCGCTCGTCGCCGAATTGCCCGAGCTCGGTCGGCTCAACCGCCGCGAAATCTCCGCTCTTGTCGGCTTGGCGCCATACAACCACGACAGCGGAAAGTTTCGCGGTAAACGCTCGATCTGGGGTGGACGCGCCAGCGTCCGAAGCGCCCTTTACATGGCGACCGTCACGGCCCGTCGCTGCAATCCCATCATCCAAGCCTTCTCCGAGCGCCTCCAGAAAGCCGGAAAACTCTACAAAGTCGTCCATACCGCCTGCATGCGCAAACTGCTTACCATCCTCAACACTATTACCAAAAACCACGAATCATGGTCGCCAAGAATCGCGCCTCAAAGCGCTTGACAAAAAACACAGCCGCTTTGTGGTTGATGAGTCTAGAGTATAGGGCGGCGTCAGGGTAGGATGAGGGCTTCTCGCCGCAAATCGCTCTCTGCCAGGAGGTTCTGTTATGCGCTGCTTTTACTTTACATTGGCAATTTGCACGGCTATTATCGCGATTCTCGCCGGTCGCGCACTCGAGTTCGCCGCGGCCGCCGAGCCGCCCGCGTTCTCGGTTCCCGTTCCTTCAGCCGAGGACCTCGTCAAGCGGATCAAGCCTCGCCATCCGCGGCTGCTCATCGACGACGCGGGATTCGACGGTCTGCGCAGTAAGATCGCCGCCGATCCGGTGCTCCAGCAATGGGACGCGGATCTCTGCCGGCAGGCCGACCGCTGTTTGACGGAGAAACCGCCGGAGCACGTCATGCCCGACGGCCTGCGGCTGTTGGATACCAGCCGCCGCATGTTGCACCACAGCTACACGCTCGCGATGGCCTACCGCCTGCACGGCGACCGCCGCTATTTCGACCGGCTTTGGAAGGACATGGACACTATCGCAAAGTTTCCCGACTTCAATCCGCGGCACTTCCTCGACACGGCCGAGATGACGCACGCGCTGGCGATCGCCTACGACTGGCTCTACGACGCATGGTCGCCCGAGCAGCGGAAGACGATCCGCGCGGCGATGGTCCGCATGGGGTTGCAGGCCGGCATGAAGGTCTACAACTCGCGCGGGGGATTTCCTACATTCGTTCACAACTGGAACCAGGTCTGCAACGGTGGCCTGACCGCGGGGGCCTTGGCCATCGGCGACGAGGAGCCGGAACTGTGCGGGCAGGTCCTGCACCACGCCCTGTCAAGCGTGCAATTGGCGATGCGGAGCTACGCTCCCGACGGCGGCTGGGGCGAAGGGCCCGGCTACTGGGCCTATGCCACGAGCTACAACGTGACGATGATCGCCTGCCTCGAATCGGCCCTAGGGAGCAGTTTTGGACTGGACAAGTTTCCCGGCTTCTCCGAGACCGGGCTTTTCCCGATTTACATGACGCTCGGCGGCGGCCGCTCGTTCAACTATGCCGACGCCTCGGAGGGCGCGGGCCGCAGCGACTGCCAAATCTGGCTCGGCAACCGCTTCCACGAACCGGCCGTCACCTGGTTCGGCTCGGGCGGCAGGCCCACGGCCGCCGGGCTTGTCTGGTATAAATCGGCAGGGCAAGATCCGGCCGCCGCCGGCCTTCCGCTGGACAGATACTGGCGGAACGTCGAAGTGGCCACCTTTCGCAGCCGCTGGAACGATCCCGCCGCTGTCTGCGTAGGCATCCAGGCCCGCTCTCACTCGATGAACCACGAGCATCTCGACATTGGATCGTTCGTCTTGGATGCCTTGGGCCAGCACTGGGCGGTTGATCTGGGTGCCGATGATTACAACCTACCCGGCTATTTCGGCAAGCAGCGTTACAACTACTATCGCCTCCGCGCGGAAGGGCACAATACGCTGGTCATCAATCCGGCGGCCGGACCCGATCAGGAGCCGGAAGCCAAGTGCCGCATCAGCCGCTTTGCTTCGAAGCCCAACTGGGCCTTCGCGATCGCCGATTTGACCAACGCCTACGGGCAACGCGCGAAAAAAGTCGAGCGTGGCCTGTTAATGAGTGCCCGGCGGTGCGTGCTGGTGCAGGACGAGATCGAAGCGACCAAGGCCGACGTATGGTGGTTCATGCACACGAAGGCCGAGGTGAAACTCGGAAACGACAGCCGCATCGCAATGCTATCACTCGGCGGAAAACAGTTGGAGGCACGCATCCTTTCGCCAGCGTCGGCCCGCTTTGAAGTCCGGCCAGCCGAACCGCTTCCCACCTCGCCGGACCCCGCCGGTCAAAAAAACAACAGCGAGGTAAGGAAGCTGTCAGTACATCTCACTGCCGCCGGCAACGTGCGGCTAAGCGTCGCGTTTATTCCACAGGACTTCGAGAACGAGCGCTTTTCTGCCGAGGATACGACCACTAAGCGAGTGGCGCGACAAAGACCTCTGAGCATCTGACTGACTACATCGTCGCATACCTATATTTGCCGCGTCTTGCGTTCAATCACACTCGCCGTACAACCACTTTTTCCGCCATTTTCACTACGCCATGCGACTCCAACCTGCAAGGCAACAACTTGCCAAGATTGTCCGCGGCAGCGCCGATGCCGAAGCGCACGGCGTCAACGATCCCATCGCCGCGGCGCGTCGCCCAGGCGATGCCGGCGGCCAGCGAGTCGCCGCAACCGATCGGATTGACGACCTCCTCGATCCGCGGCGGTACGAGCCGATAGACGCACTCAAGTGAGCTCACCCAAACCGTTTTGGCGCCTTCCGTTACGACCACCCACTGCGCTCCGCGGCGATTCAATTCCCGCATCGACTCCAATAATGCGGCATCGTCATCTAGCACGTTTCCGAGCGACTGGCCCAACTCATCGCGGTTCGGCTTCACTACGTAGGGCTTCAAATCCAATACGGAAAGCAGGGCCTCGCCGCGAAAGTCCAAAACCATCGGGCAGGGCGTCGCCACGACAAGTTCTCGATAGTACGAAACTGGCGTGCCTGCGGGCAGCGAGCCGATAAGCACGACAACGTCAGCCCGGGTGGCCTCTTCGACATATGCATGGCGATACGCCCGCAATTCGCTCTCGTTAAGCGGCCGGCCGTTCTCGACGAGACTCCGTGATTTGCCCGGCGCCGCGGTCAATAAGCGTCGTGCAAACCCGTGTCGCCGCCTCGGTTATTATCCACCGCCTCGGAACACCCATCTCGGCGAACTCGCGCTCGACCTCCAAGAGCGGGGGGCCACCCAATGAGGCCAGCGTCAGACTCGGACCGCCCAGATGATGCGCTGCCAACCCCGCGTTGAGCACTTTGCCCGATCCGCACCAGACGGCATCGCGGGCGCGATTCACTTCGCCCGGCGAGAGGCGGTCGAAGACCAAAATCTGTTGCCAAGCTGGCGTCAAACCCGCGGCGAGTATCAAAGCATCTTCTCCAGCAGGTGCGTAAGCTGGATGTCGGAAACTTCGCACGGGTTGCCGCTCATGCTCTGCCCGCGCGAGCTTTTTACGATGGCCGGAATCTGGTCATGGCGGATGCCCAGATCGGCCAGCCGCGACGGCACACCCACGCGGCGGCAAAGGGCCTCGATCCGCTCGATCAAGAGGTCGACCGCCTCGCATTCCGGAGTGCCGGGCGGAACGCTATAGACATGCCGCGCGATGGAAGCCAATTCCGCCGCGCAGGACTTCGCGGTTGATTTTCAGTGCGACCGGCAGCATCACGGCGCACGCCATGCCGTGCGGCACGCGACCATGTATGCCCAAGGCGGCCGCTACGCCGTGCGCCAGGCCCAGCCCCGAGTTGGCCAGCGCCATGCCGGAAAGCAGCGCCGCGTGCGACATCCGCTCCCGCGCCGTCCGCGAGCGGCCGTTCTCCACGGCTTCCACGATCGACGGCACTGCCAGAATCAGCCCGTGCATCGCCAATGCCTGCGGGATCGGCTGGGCCTTCCGCGAAATGAAGCTTTCGATGAGTTGCGTGATCGCATCCATGCCGCTGGCCGCGGTCACCTCCGGCGGCGCCGTCACGGTCAACTCGGGATCGACCAGCACCACCCGCGGCAAAATGCGGTCGTCGCGGATGCTCTTCTTGAAGGGCGGATCGTAGGACGAAATGACCGCGTTCCGCGTCGCTTCGGCCCCCGTTCCGGCCGTGGTGGGCATGGCCATCACCGCCAGCGGCGGATCGACGATCCTTAAGCCCCGTCCGACGCCCTCCAGATAATCGATCACCGTCGGGCTTTGCCGGTTCGTGGCGACCACGGCCGCGGCCTTGGCCAGGTCGATCGCCGCGCCGCCGCCGATGGCCAAAAGAAAATGCCCGCGGCCAAGCGCGTAGCCCCGTAATTCCGCGGCCAGGCGATCGACATCCTGGACTTCCGGCTCGTGGAGGATCGTGTCCAGCAGTGTCGAGTCGATGTCATTCGTCGCCAGCATCTCGCGGATTTCGCCCAGCACGTCCGTCGCCACGGCGGCCGGCAGGCCGGAAAGGATCATCGCCCGATGCCCCAACGACCGGGCGAGCCCGCCCAACTCGCGGCGGCGTCCCCAGCCGAAGACGATTTTTGGCGGCGTCACGAAGTCGTAGGCTAGGGTGTCGAACATGGAGGCGGAGAGCAGGGATTTACGAGCGGTGGAATTTCGAGCCGATTTTCTCGGCTGCTCCACAACATTATACTCAGGCTTTTGGCAGCAGTCAGGGGTTGGCGCTTCCGGCCAATTTTGCGTGCCTTCCGCAAGGTTGACAGACGTGCGAAAATGATTAGAATTGAGGGTGGATCATGTACTTGTCACTTGCCGGGCTGTGCTGTGGCAAAGTCCGGTTAAAGTTCGCGAGGAGCCCGAAATGGAACGCTCTTGCAGGTTGGCTGCGATTTTGTTTTTTGTTGCGGTTTCGCCAGCGGTTGCACACTCTTGGCTCATCGACGGTAAGACCGTGGAAGGCGACTTCGTCAGGGAGGGCCGCGACCAAGTTAAATCGAAAAGCGGGAAGATGCAGCCTGTGGCAATCGTTGTTATCTCGGTGCGCGGTAAGGACCAAAAATATCAACTCTCTAGGCTGAGCTGGGACGACAAGAAATATGAGGAAGGACTCGTAAAAGAACAAAAGGATACCGCGGATAACGTCGAGGAGCGGTCGTGGAAGAGCAAAAACGGCAAGAGCGAAAAAGGCCGTTTGATCGGCATGGAAGGCAATAGGGTTGTCATGCTAGCTCAACGAAATGACTGGAATGAAACCAGGCGGCTTGCATTCAAGGATTTTAGTCCTGAAGACCGGGGTTACATTCGCAAAGTACTGACCGATCGCGGAGTGGGAGACAAAGTGCCTGCCGAGCCTCAGCCGAATGCCCATCCGAAACCGGACCCTTCTAAGGTAGCTCAGGGCAAGAAACCTGACAAACCGAAGTCGCAAACACCCAATCCGCCGGCGAACACGCCACCGGCAAACACGTCGCCGGCGCCGGCGCAGCAAGTGGCTTCAGCATCGCGGCCGCCGGAAGCTGGCCATCCGGAGACGGCAAGTCCTGCGGTCGTGCATCCTGCGCCGAACAGCACGTGGCCGCACAACCCACTCCTGTATCGCCAGCGACAGGACAACCGGCAACGAGCAAGTCATCAGCCGCGCCGCCGGCGCAATCGCTTGCAAAAACGACGGCCGAGCTGAAACGGTCGATTGTCGCAACCCAAAGCGCGGCCCCGGCGCCGCCTGTCAAGAGCAAGGTCTGTTCGGCCTGCGGCTATAAGATTCCCGATAACTTGAAATTGAAAGCGGGCGACAGTTGCCCGAACTGCGGCGCCTATTTTCAATACGAAGACACCGATCAAGGCCGGCTCCCAGTGTCGTCCACGTTCAGGACGCTGGGAGCGCCCGCCGGTCTTGCGTCGCTTTGCTGCGTGATCGCCGTAGCGGTTTTTCGGATCCGCTCCTACGCTCAGAAGTAGCTGAATCGGCATGCGGGCCGACGAAAGGAGAATCTAGCCATGAGCCGTTGTGGATGGCTGGCTGCATGCGTTCTCGTCTTTGCGTTTCCCGCCTTCGCCCGCACTTGGAACGATACCGACGGCCATTCAGTCGAAGGTGAGTTCGTCCGCGTGGTGAAGGGAAAGGTCGTCATCGACGTTTCCGGCCGCATGATTCAAGTTCCCTTCGGCCACCTGATCAATGACGACCAAGACTACGTGCGCGAGCAGTTGCAAGCGAAGGGGCTGGGTGGCCAATTGCCGGCAAAAAAGAAGACGGCGGAATCGGATTCCGCTGCCGACGCTGGTTCTAACGGAAAGGAAGCGGCCGCCGCGAACGAGCCCAAGGCTGGCCCGGAGCGGAAGTGGACCGACATATCAGGGCGATCGATCCAAGCCCGATTCATCGGCATGGAAGACGCGAAGGTTGTCCTCAAGTTCAAGGGGAAGCGCACCACATTTCCCTTTGACAAGTTCAGTCTTGCGGACCAGCAGTACGTGCGCACGGAGATGACCGGCCGGGGCGAAGGCAACAAGGTGCCGGCGGCAGTTGCTCAGCCTGCTCCGCAGTTCGCGCAAACGCAGCCGACAGCGCCGCCGCCGTATCAACCGCCGGCATATAAGCCCCCGCCATTCCAACCGCCTGCGTATCAGCTGCCGGGGAATCAGCCACCTGCGAACCAACCGCCGGCGTATCAACCCCCGCCATACCAACCGCCGCAAAGGGTCGCGCCATCGTTCCCCGCGCCGGTTCAATCGCCGCCCGCGATGCCGACGGCAGAGCCAAGCATGACGCCTTCGTTTCCGAACAATCAGCCGGTATACCAGCAGGTCATGGTAAAGAAGTGCTCCAAGTGTGGAGCGACTCTTCCCAACAACGTCACGGCCGGCGACCGCTGCCCAAGTTGCGGCACGTATCTCGCTTACGACCAGACCAATGGCAAGACGGCGTACGCTGGCGCGTACTTCTACGGCTCGATCGCGGGGACCGGCACTCTGATCGCCGTAGGCGTCAGCATTGTGGTGAGGCTGTTCAAGAGGTCGTAAAGGCGTACTCGCTCAACTGACAAGCTGCTCTTCGTGCTCGTCCGCGTGCGTGTTGAGTTCGCCGGCGTCTTCCAAGCGGCGGACGATGTTGACGATCTGCTGCTGCACTTGCTCTACGGCGGAGAGTTTCACCGGGCCGAGGTACTCCATCTCTTCGCGGAGCATGTCGGCGGCCCGCTTCGACATGTTTGAGAGTACCTTCTCCTTCAACTCCGGGCTCGCGCCCTTGAGCGCCATCGCCCATTGAGAGTTCTCGACGTTCTTCAGCAGCGATTGGATCTCCTTGTTGCCGAAGCTGTTAATGTCGTCGAAGACGAACATCAGGCGGCGGATTTCTTCGACCAGTTCCGGATCTTCGCGAGAGAGGTTCTCCAGCAGGCTTCGCTCCGTGGCGCGGTCGATCACGTTGAGCATGTTGGCCACGTTGGGCACGCCGCCCGCCTTCTCGAACTGCTGGCTGACGACGCTCGACATGCGGTGCTCCAGGCCCCGCTCGACCTCCTTGATGATCTCCGGGCTGGTCTGGCCCATGGTGGCCACGCGGCGAATGACGGAAAGCTGCCGGTCCGCCGGCAACCCCTTGATGATCTCGGCGGCTTGCTGCGGATGAAGGTGCGAAAGGATCAGGGCAATCGTCTGCGGGTGCTCGTCCATGATAAAGGTCAGCAGGTTCTGGTGATCGACCTTTTGCAGAAAGCCAAAGGGCAGGGCCTCGATCGACTGGCGGACGTTGTCCAAGGTCTGCCCGGCGCTTTTGCCGAGCGCCTTTTCCACGAGCGACTTGGCCAGTTCGAGACCGCCGGCGCGCATGTTCATGCTGGATGGATTGGCGCCGGCGAATTCCTGGATGATCGACTCCTGCTCGTCGCCGGTGACACTTCCCAGTTTGGCGATCTCGATCGAGACCGCTTCGACCTGCTTGGGCTCCAGCTTGCTCATCAACTGAGCGGCCAGGTCATCGGGCAAACTCATCAACAGAACGGCCGCTTTGCGAAGGTCTTGCAACATGGCATTCATAATCGAGAAGATCGGGGCGCTTCCAAGGTATCGGCTGGCAGTCTGGGCAAACTTTGACGGATATTCACTCGGCGTTCGCTTTATCCCGGATTCCCTTCCAAAAATCCCTCGCCTTGCGGTGATATTCCAGCACCTCGCGGCGCTGCTGGGGATCGGTGATTTGGATTTGCCGGGCACGTTCGTAAACCCAATCGAGGAAATACTGGGCCGATTTCCGGCTGATCCGCGGCTTGCCGCCGAACTCGACAAAAAACGGCGCCGTCATGGCGAAGCGATAAGTCTCCGGAGCTTCGCCGACCACCCGCAGCAGGAACCAGCCGCTCTGCTTGAAGTGCAGCGGCGGCAGCCGGCCCGACCTTCACGTACTCCTCAAAGCGGATCGATTCACGCACCAGGCCATCCTGCACAATTTCCAGGTAGCTGATCGGCTCGCGAGTAGTCAACGTCATGCCAATCCGCAATTCAAGTTCCTGCCCCTCAACGCCTTGAAAGGTGTGGCCCGGCAATTCGTTCTCCACGGTGGCCCGCAGCAGCGGCCCGTTGGTGACGACGACCTGGCCTGCCTTGAGGTTTTTCCACCACTGCCCATAGTCAAAGCTCGCGTCCAGATGCACGTAGACGCGGTTGTAGCCGGCCGGATTGGGCGACACGCCAGACCCGCTGCCGGCGGTGGGCGGCAACCGCAGCCCGCAGTTCAGGAGCTTGAAGTAAACTTCCTGCGACCAGCGAGCATAGCCGAAGGGGCCTGCGAATTGGTCCAAGTTGCGGGGTTTGCCGACTTTCGTATCAGGCAGCATCGCCTTGCGGCCGAAATGCCCGTTGGCCACTTCGACGGAATCGATTAAGCCGTTTGCCACAAGCATCGGGAGGTCCCAGCCGTAGCTTGCCGGCGCGTCGATCCACATGTCGTTCCCCTCGCCCTCCGGGAGTGGGTTAGGGTGAGGGCCGCCTTCTTTCCGCAGAGACATCAAGTGTTTGGCCAGCGGCGGGTACTCGTCGCTTATGGCTTGCAGCGGCGCGGGACCGGGCAAGTGGAAGCACAAGACCTCCGTTCCGCCGCGAGTGAAGCCGCCGGCGTAAAGTTCGTAAGCCCGATCCTCGTCGAATGTCACGAGCCGATTCCTAGGCAGCTTGAAATTCTTGCCCGCCAGATCGTTCTTCTCGTTCCACCACGTTGTAGCTTGGGCGACGTGCAGGTCGTCGGCCAGCATGATCAGTTCGATATCGCGGACGTTGCGGCGAAGGTTGAGATCGCCGGACCACCAGCCTTCCTTGCTCATATCGACGACCCTCCGCAACTCGACCTGCTTGGAGTCATCGGCGGAGCGTTCTATGAGGAAGTTGCCCGTGACGTTGTAGTATTCCGGGCCGCGTTCCAGTTCAAACGTATAATGGCCCACCGGCAGGTTGAGCGTGATCGTGCCTGGGAAGACGAAATGGTCGTTCCAGAACGGCGCGCCCTCGATCCGCCTGGGCCGAGCGCCAGGCCCGACAAGGTGCATCCGACAGGCGAGGGGCTTATGCGTCTTGGCGTCGACGACGGTCAGCAGCAACTTGCCGTCGGCGGCATATGCGCAAGTGGGGTGGAGCAATAACCCCAGAAAACAAAGCAGGATCAATCGGAGCAGTCGCATCAAGAAGCATAGCATACGTGTTAATTCCCACACCCCTTGGACAACCGCCTCGCCGCTGGCATAATACAAGGTTCCTATTTATTGCGCGGGCCGAAACGGCGCTTGGAGTCCCACTTTGAGGCGGTATGGCAATTCATATGCCCTACCGGCTCAAGCCCGGACTCCACCCAAACTGTCAGAAAAAATCGAGCGTTACGGAGCTTTTTTCATGTTCAAGAACCTCAACTCGGGCGCGCTAGGCGTCACCGGGCATCAAAGCGAAATCATCGAATTGGCACTCTCGTTCGGCTTTACGAGCATCGACCTGAACGTCGTCGAGTTTGCTATGCAGGCCCGGCTGAAGGGCGTACCGTATGCCCGTCGCCTGTTCGATAGCGCCGCGCTGAAAATGGGTCTCAAATTGGGCACCTTCGCCTTCCCCTTCGATTGGGAAAGCGACGACGAGACGTTTGCCAAGGAGATGAAGAAGCTGCCCGAATATGCCCAGGCAGCCGTTGCGGCCGGCTGCACCCGCTGCGTGGCGACGCTGGCCCCGGCGAGCGATGCGCGGCCCTACCACGAGAACTTTGAGTTTCACAAGCGGCGTTTCCAGGAAATTTGCCAAGTCTTCGAGCCGGTCGGCGTTCGCTTCGGCATCGGCTTTCAGGCGGCCGAGTACCTGCGCAAGAACCGCGCGTTCCAGTTCGTACACGAACTGGACGCCCTCACGCTGCTAGTGAACATGGTCTCCTCGCCCGCCATTGGCCTCTTGCTGGACATTTGGGACATCGTGGTATCCGGCGGCTCGCTGGACGCTGTCCGCAAGCTGCCGGCGGAGCAGATCGTCGCCGTGCAGATTGCCGATCTGGTCGCCGCGAGCAACAACGGCGAGATCGACGAGAAGTCGCGGCTGTTGCCGGGCGTCGAAGGTGGCCGCATCGACCTCCCCACGTTCCTTGTTTATCTCAAGTCGGCCGGTTACGACGGCCCAATCACGCCGCGGCCGTCGCGGGGCATCTTCCAGAGCCGCCGTCGCGACCTAGTGGTCAAGCAAACCGGCGAGGCCCTGGACAAGGTCTGGCGGGCGGCTGGCTTGCCCAACGAGCGCCGCTTTGTCCCCTCCGCCGCGACTTTGGATTACAACATTGATTTCGGCGCATAAATAATGCTACTATTCACTGATCGGCATGAACATCCTTTTGGCCACCAGTGAAGCGGTTCCCTTCGCCAAGACCGGCGGTCTGGCCGACGTCAGCGGCGCCCTGCCCGGCGAACTGGCCAAGCTCGGCCATCAGGTCGCGGTGATCATGCCGCATTACCGGCAATCGCCTTACTGCGGCCAGCCGATCGAGCGGCTGGGGCTCGATTTCATCGTGCCGGTGGGCAGCAAGATGGTCAGCGGCCATCTCGCCCGCAGCACCATGCCGGGCGGCAAGGTGCCCGTCTATCTCGTCCAGCAGGACCAGTATTTCGACCGCGACCAGCTCTACGGCATCGACGGCAAGGATTATATCGATAATTGCGAGCGGTTCGTTTTTTCTCCGCGCCGTGCTGGAAGCCATCCGCCTGCTCGATCTGCCGGTCGACGTGCTGCACGCCAACGACTGGCAAACCGGCCTTGTGCCCGCCTATTTGAAGATCGTTTACGCCGGCGACGCCCGGTACGAAAAGATCGCCTCGGTCTTTGCCGTCCACAACATGGCGTATCAGGGCCAGTTCTGGCACTGGGACATGCTCCTCACCGGACTGGACTGGAAGTACTTCAACTGGCACCAGATGGAGTTCCACGGCAAGCTGAACCTGTTGAAGATCGGGCATGGTCTTCGCCGACGCGATCATCACCGTCAGCCCGCGCTACGCCAAGGAGATCCAGTCGGCCCCGCTGGGGTGCGGGCTGGAAGGCGTGCTGCAAAATCGCCACGACGTGCTCTCGGGCATTCTCAACGGCATCGACGAAAACGAGTGGAACCCGGCAACCGACCGGCACTTGGCGGAGCGATACAACGTCTCGATCGTTCGCCGGCGGCAAGGCGGCGTGCAAGGCGGCGCTGCAAAAGGAGCTCGGCCTGCCGCAGACTGCCCGCCGCGCCGCTGGTGGCTTCGATCGGCCGGCTCGACGAGCAAAAGGGCATCGACCTGATTGCCGAAGTCGTGCAGCGCTGGGTGCAGACGAGCGACGTGCAGTGGATGATTCTGGGCACCGGCGCAGCCGAAGTACCAAAAGCAGTTCGAGAGCCTCGCCGCGCGTTTTCCGGAGAAGGTCGCCGCGCGACTGGAGTTCTCCAATCCGCTGGCCCACCGCATCGAGGCCGGCGCGGACATGTTCCTCATGCCCAGCCAGCTACGAGCCGTGCGGGCTGAACCAGATGTACAGCCTGAAATACGGCACGGTGCCGATCGTCCGCGAGACGGGCGGCCTGGCCGACACGATCGTGGGCTACGGCAGCGTGCAGGCCGAATCGAGCCGCGCCAACGGCTTCAGCTTCCTGGAATACAGCCCCTTGGCGCTGAGCGAAACCCTCCGCCGCGCGTGCGATCTGTTCCGCCTGCAGCCGGCCGCGTGGAAGACGCTAGTCGAGACCGGCATGGCGCAAGACTGGACCTGGGGCCGTAGTGCGCGGACGTACGTGGAACTGTACGAGAAGACACTGGCCAAGCGGGCGTTGAACCGGCAACCAGCGGTCGTCGCGTTGCCATAGATTGGTTCTCCCATACGTCACTTCTCCCGCGAGTCGTACGCTTCATGTTGTGAAGGTAACTTGGGGCGATTGCGCAACCTGTGATGGACGACAATCGTGCGTACCATTGCGACAAGGCGACAATTCTGGTACTACTTATTTTTGTCCACGCTTTGTTCGTCTGCCCAAAGCATAAAATAAACGAGTGGGAATCTCCGACGGTATGTTTGTTAAATTTGCGCGAGGCATCTCGCAACACTGGGTTTGGGTGCTGGTCGCCTGGATCATCTTGGCGATAGGATTCAAGTTCGCCGCGCCGAAGTGGGACGAAATTACACACGACGGTGATTTCGCCTATCTCCCGCCCTCAATGACCAGCGTCCGCGGCGAAGAGTTGATGAAGGAGGCGTTCCCGGATTTGACCGCGAAGAGCAGCGTCGTGCTGGTCGTCGCGCGGTCCGACGAACGCCTTAGCAATGACGATAAAGATGTCGCCGCGCGGCTGGCCGCGATGTTCACGCCGAAAGAAGGCGAAAAATCGCCCGTCCTCTCCGTGTTGAGCTATGACGCAGACACCGTCGTCGGGCGGAAGCTGATCAGCCGTTACGATCCCAAGAAAGGCCAGGCGGTGCTCACCGTTCTGCAATTGAATACCGAGCTGATGGCTGTCGACAACATGCCGTTCATTAAGACAGCCTACGCCAAAGTCGACGAGTTCCGTCGCGAGCCCGGCTTTCCCGCCGGACTGCAAGTCGGCATAACCGGTTCTGCGCCGGTCGGGTCGGACATGCTCTGGTCAATGAAGGAGAGCATCGAGAATACCGAGATCACGACGATCGCGCTGGTGGTTGCCATCCTGCTGATCGTCTATCGCTCGCCGGGGCTGGTGCTAGTGCCGCTGGCGGCGATCGGGGTGTCGTACTTCGTCTCGCTGAACCTTATCGCGCTGGTGGCGCAATGGGCTGGTCGGCATCCCGGCGCCTGACCACGGTCGGCCACTGGCTGGGCCGCCAGCAGTTCGACTTCCAAGTCTTCAAGACGACGCAGATTTTCATCATCGTGGTCCTTTTCGGTGCGGCGACAGACTATTGCCTTTTCCTGATCGCCCGCTACCGCGAGGAGCTCGAACGCGGGTTGGAGCCCGCGCCGCCCTGGAAGAGGCACTGGGGCAGACGGGCCCTGCCTTGACCGCCAGCGCGATGACCACGATCCTCGGCCTGGGTGCGATGATCTTTGCCGACTTCGGCAAGTACCGCTCGGGCGGGCCGACGATCGCAATGTCGCTGATCGTGGCCCTGGCGGCTTGCATGACCATTGCGCCGGCGCTGCTGCGCGCAATGGGCCGCGGCGTCTTCTGGCCGTTTGGCGTCGGCCTATCCCCCGCGCGGCTTGCCGAGTCAAATGGCGAGGGCGGCCCAACTCCAGCCTCGCACTTAGCCCTAGAACCGCATACCGTGATGGGCCGTTTCTGGGCGAAGCTCGCCCGGCTGATCGTCGCGCATCCCGGCTTGATCCTCGTGGGCAGTTTTGTCTTGCTGGCCGTTCCAGCCTGGCACGGTCTGAACGTGCCGATTACCTACGACATGCTCGCCGAACTGAACCCCAAGCGCGAGAGCGTTCAGGGCATGAAACTGCTGGAAAAGCATTTTCTCATCGGCGAAACAGGCCCAGTGATCATCCTGGCGCATAGGCCTGGCGGCAATTTCGATACGCCCGAAGAACTTGACAAAATCAAGAAGCTCGCAACAGAGCTTCAGAACTTCCAATACGTCGACAGTGGCGGCAAAAGCATTCGGCCTATAGACCACGTCCGATGTCTTGCGAATCCACTGGGGGATCCGCTGGGTCGTAAGCGTTCCGCGTTCGGAGTGTTGAAAGGCGTTGCCGCGCCGGCAAACGCGGAAAGCAAGCGGCAGTTCCTTTCCAGCGGCGAGCACCTGGGCGAGGTCACGCGCTTTGAACTGGTGACCGATTACGACCCGTTCTCGCGGGAGAGCATCAACCTGCTGGACGCGATCGATGGCTGGCTCGATCTCGACAAGGAGGGGAAATCCCACAGGCCCGGCTGGGAGGGCGTCGCTTTCGACTTCATCGGCGTCACGGCGCAGATCCGCGACCTGGACGCGGTGAACTCAAGCGACACCAAGTGGGTTGCCCGTTACGTGGCGCTGGCCGTGCTGATCGTTCTATTATTCCTCATCCGGCGGCCGATCATCTCACTGTATCTCATTTTCACTGTCGTCTTCGGCTACCTTGTGAGCCTGGGCCTGACGCATCTATTTTTCTCCTGGCTCTACGGCGCAAGCTACCAGGGACTGGACTGGAAGCTGAAGATTTTCCTCTTCGTGATCCTCGTGGCGGTGGGCGAAGACTACAACATCTACCTCGTCACGCGGGTCTTCGAGGAGCAGCGGCGGCGGGGACCGTTGGACGGGCTCCGCGAGGCGGTCGCCCGCACCGGCGGCATCATTACCAGTTGCGGCGTGATCATGGCGGGCACGTTCGGCTCGATGGCCACCGGTACGCTGCGGAGCATGATCGAGCTGGGTTTTGCGATGTCGCTCGGTGTTTTGCTGGACACGTTCATCATACGCACGGTGCTCGTGCCCGCCTTCCTCGCGCTGTTGGCCCGCTGGGGGTTCGATACCACGTCCGCCGGAGTTTCAACTTCCGGCTCCGCAGCGGGCAGCGGCGAACTCTCGGCGCCGCATTACGGCGCCGCGCCGAGAGATCTGAAGCAAGCGTCGAAGTGAGTGGCGCGCCGAAAAACAGCGAGACGCGGCCGACGGTCAAGCTCGACCCGTCGGCCGGCGCCTCGCTATTTGTGATCTTTTCTCGCCCAGCTACCGCTCGCGAACCGCGCCAAACCGTTTTCCACGGCGGATAACAACCAGCGTCGTCAAGATTCCCGCGGCGATCAGCGCCAATGAGCCCGGTTCGGGCACGGACGCCACATTAGTGCTCGGCACTTGAGCCGACTGTACGATAGGGGCGAAGAGCGACGCGGCGGAGCCGACGAACAAATTGGTCCCGTCTTCGATGCCCTGCGGCGTGGTTACGACAAGTTCTCCGCCAAAAACGTTCGTGCCGCCCGTATAGGTATTGGTACCGCTGAGCGTCCATGTGCCGGAGCCGTTCATCGTCAGCGCCATCGTCCCAGAGTTGCCGTCGGAGAGCGATCCGCTGATCAGGCCATTACCGGCGCCAAGCAGAGTGACTGTCCGCGTCCCCGTGAGGCCCGCGGCCAGGGAGATGGCCGAGCTATTGGAAAGCGTCAGCAGGCCCGCATCGGACTGCAGCCAGTAATTCGATCCGCCGACGCCGAGCGTCATCCCGCCGCTCAACGTATTGCTGCCGCTGATGTTTTCCACGGCGGCCGTGTTGGTGTTTCTGCCGGGCAAGGAAATGGGATTGTTCAAGGCAATGCCGCCAACCAGTTCCAGCCGCGACGTGCTGCCATTTCCCCCGTTACCATCGTTGATCGTGCCGGCGCCTAACGCCCCAGAGGCAGCGGCGCGGAGCACGCCAGGTCCGCGCGACCGCGCCGATCGTGGTATTTCCCTGGTAGTTGTTGCTATTGGCCAGGATGAGCGTTCCAGAGCCGGCTACCATCAACCCGGCGGTATTCGAACTGCCGATGCTGTTGTTGTACTGCACGGTCTGGCCGTTAGGATCGATGGTGATCGTGTTGGGGCTGTTGGCGATGCGGGCGGAAAGGTCGCTCGTGTTGCTGGCAGAGTATTGCATCGTGCCGCCGAGGAACGTGACCGCCGCGGTGTTGGCCAACGCGCCTGGATTAGAGAGGTTCAGTACGCCGCCAACAATCCTTGTCGTGCCGCTGAAGGTGTTGGCGCCGGCCAGGGTCAGCGTACCAGCGCCCAGTTTCGTGAGGCCTAGGGCGCCGCCCGCGGTGTTAGTAATGGCGCCGGCGTAGGCCAGGTTTCCGCCGGCGTCAGTCGTGTCGATGCCGAGGTTGGCGCCGGCTTGCCAGCTTACCGGCGCGCCTTGGCCGCCGACTCCGGCGATGAGACCGCCGATTGAGCCGCTTCCGCTGGTGGCGTTGGTGAACTCGTTCGTGCCGCCGGCGTTGACCGCCAAAGTTGCACTGCCGGCAACGCTCACCGCGCCCGCGGCCGGCATGGCCGCGATATTGGCAAATTGGGCCGTTCCTTGGTTGATTCGGGTGCCGCCCACGTAAGTATTTGCGCCGCTGAGAGTGGTTATCCCGCTCCCAGTAAGAGACATTCCGCCATCGGCGGCATTCACCGCCGTGGACAGGAACGCAAACGAGCCCGACCCGCCGCCGCCGCTGAGGTTCACCCCGGTTGGGTCGACTGTGTAGGAACCTGAGCTGGCAATTGTGATGCTGCCGATCACGTAAAGGCCGTCGCCCAAGCCATCGGGCACCATGTTGGCCACGGCCGTAGCCGTCTGGCCGGACCCGCCGGTAATGGTTACCATCGGCGCTCTGACGAAGCCCGCACCGCCGTTGCTCAGCGAGATCATGGACACTCCGTCGCCGCTGGCGCCCGCGATGCTATTGCCAATCGTGATCGCTGTACCCGTATTGTCGATATTCGCGCCGCCGGCATAAATCGTCACGTTCTTAATTCTGTTTGGGTTATTGCCCGACGGATCGGCGTTGAAAAACAGGGTTCCGGCATTCGCCGGCGTCGCCTTGAGCGTGCCGCCGTTGAAGTTGAAGATGGTGGTGGCCGTACTGTGGGTAGATCCCACTCCATTCACCTGCAACGTGCCGCCGGTAAGCAGATTGGCAACGGCCGTGCCGGCATTTACCGTGGCGCACATATTCAGCCCGTTACCCGTCTGGCCGCTGGCGGAAGGCCCGACCGTGCTGCTTGGCCCGACAACCAACGCGCCGGCCGTGCCGCCGCCGATATTCAGCACGGCGACGTTGTTCAGATTCCAGCCCATTTCAAGTGGCGACTGGTTTGCGGCGGTATTGAAGTTGACGACGCCTCCAGTCACGTTGAATGCGCCGGAAGATGTAGAGCCGCGCGCGAGCGCAATAAGGCCGGTGTCGTTGATCGTGCCGCCGGTGACGTCCATAACGCCGACAGTATTTGCCGCGTTCCCCCCGACGTTGATTTCATTCGTATTCAAGACGCCGCCGGAGAGCTTATAGTATCCCGCCGCGCTGGAAGATGCGCCGACGGCCATGTTCGTCGCGCTCGCGGTCTGGCTCACGCTGACGACGCCGCCGGTTTGATAGACCGCGCCGGCGAGGCTCATGGCGCCCGTATTGCTGATCGTGCCGATCGCCAGATTGCCGGCCGTGATGTTGCCCGACAGGATGGCCGTTGCATTGGCCTGAGCACCGAAGTTCGCCACGGTCCCGCTGGCGTTGTTAAACGTGCTGCCGACCGTAAAAGCCGACGAGTTTCCAAGCAACATGCCGGAAATCAGCAGTGTGCCGTTGCAAACGGTCGTCTGATCGCCGTAGGTATTCGTGCCGCTAAGCGTCAGGCTTCCTGCCGCCGCTGCCGGTCAACTCGAGACCCAGGTTGCCGCCGCCCGCGCCGTTGGCCAGGGTGCCGAAGAAAGTGT
The DNA here is from genome assembly GCA_963707295.1 of uncultured Planctomycetia bacterium. GTDB lineage: Bacteria > Planctomycetota > Planctomycetia > Pirellulales > Thermoguttaceae > JANXQG01. The sequence continues at coordinate 6,085 of CAVPPL010000008.1, read as the reverse complement.
CGCTTCCGCTGGAGTTGATCAAGAGCCACCGGGCGGAGCCACCGCCGTTGACCACCGTGCCGCCGCCGGTCAGGCCGGCGGCGATGAAATCGGCGGTCGTCGCGGCGCTGCCGCCGGTGTTGATCTGCAACGTGCCCGCATTGACGGCAACGGAGCCGCCGATGATGCTGTCGTAGGCCGGGAAGCCGCCGCCGGTTGTGATGGCCAGCGTGCCCGGTCCGGCCTTTGTGAGGCCAGCCGTCGTGCTAGTGATCGGGCCGATGCCCAAGGTGTTGTTGTCCACCGTGACAGCCACCGCCGAGCCGGAGTTGGGATTGAGAGTGACGGCACCGGTGCCCATACTCAGGTTCTGGGTGCCGACGAACTCGAAGTTGCCGTTCCACGACTGCGGGTTGTTCGTCGACATCGTGAGCCCGCCGGAGGTGTTGTCCAACTTGCCGCCGTTGATAGCAAGCACGCCTGTGCCCAAGGCCAAGGCGTTGTTGACGTTCAGCACGCCGGCATTGAGCGTTGTGCCGCCCGTGTAGGTATTGGCGGTGGCAATCGTGAGCGCGCCGCTGCCCGTCTTGATCAGCGCCCCGCCCCCGGCAATTCCCAAACCGGCCACGAGCGTGTAATTGTTGGAATTGTTGTTGAAGAGCACGCCATTGGGGCTCACGTTGCTGCCGGTGATCGTGATCGAAGTCTTGCTCGCTGAGGCGTAATCGCTGAATTCGACGAAATCCCCTGGAATGAACTGGGTCTGCGTGCTCGAAGTGACGCTGTTAGTGTTCGAGCTGAGCACCCAGTTCGTGTCGGAAGTGTTCCAGTTCAGACTGCTGCTGCCGCTCCAGACCGGGAAGCGGAAGGCGGTCACGTTCAAATCCAGCGACTGGCCGGCGACGTTGTCGACCAGGCTGGCAGCGACCCGGCTGCTGATATTCAGCGTGAAAGCCGTGGAATCAGTTGGGGAGATCGTGCCCGATGCATAAGAGATGAGCTTGTACACGCCCACCGGAGGCGCGCTGGGATAGGTCACGTTGACGGCCACCGAGCCGGGACCGCCGTTGACGGTTACGCCTCCGGCGGTCACATTGATTGACGTCGGATTGGCGCCGATCGACATATTGAGCGCGGCGCTATTGCCGGTGGCCGCGCCAAAGGTGAGTTGTCCGCCCGCAATGGTCATTGTTCCGCTGCTATTGACGCCCGGAGTAAGGATGCCGCCGTTGACGACGGTCAACGGCGCGCTGATCGTGCCGTTGCCGGAAAGCGTTGCGCCGCTGTTGACCTGGACCAAGGCGGCGCCCAAGTTGCCGGTCACTGCCAGGTTGCCTCCGTTGACGATTGCATTCCCGAAGAATGACGTGCTAGTGCCGGAAAGCGTCAGTGTGGACGTGCTCGCGCTGCCGAGAACGAAATTCCCGCCGCCGGCGAAAGACCCCGCATAGACTCCGGGGGGCGTCTGGTTGACGGTGAGGCTGTTGCCGAGAATGTTGATCGTGGCATTACTGCCGACGCCGCTCAACGGGCCGACGGTAGCGGCGTTACTGAAGGTCACCGTGGCGCTGTTGCTGACGATCAGCGGGGACACAGGCGAGCTGAGTTGGCCGTTGACGATCAATGCTCCGCCCAGCACTGAGGTCGTGCCGGTATATGTGCTCGTGCCGCCGAGAGTCAATTGGCCGACGCTCGCGGCGGCCAGCGTGAAGCCGCCGGGGCCGGCGATCGCGCCGTCGAACTCCGTGTTGGCCGACTGGTTGATCGTGAATGTGCTGCCCGCATTGCCCGTATTGATCGTGGCGGTATTGCCGTCGAACGGGTCAGCGATCGAGCCGCTCAGCGAGGCGAAGCTCGAATTGCCGGACGGAGACAAAATGAGAACGACGTTCGTTCCTGCACCTGTGTTGGGGTTCGTGACCGTCAGGCCGCCCGCCAGCGAGTTTGCCACGAGAAAACTCAATGTGCCACCGCTGACCGTGGTCGTGCCGGTGTACCCTGCCGACCCGGTAATCGTCCAGGAGCCATTGCCGGCCATCGTCAGATTGTCGGCGTTCCTGGCCTGGGTATATGCGCCCGTAAACACATTTCCGAAGGTCGAACCGCCCAACACCAGTGTAGCGCCACTGATGCACCCCTAAGGCCGATCCGACGACCATCACGGCGCTGGTGGGATCCAAAGTCACCACCGAAGGGCTGTCGTTGAGGACGACGGCCGACACGTTAAGGGTGCCGCCGCTAGTGACGTTGGCGCCGGCCTGCACGTTCAGTGTGCCGCTGCTGTTGGCGCCGTTGCCGCCGGTCCCGTTGGCACCGGACGTAAATGTACCCGCCGTCTGCAGAACACCGGGTCCCGTGGTCGCACGGTCCACGATAATCGTGTCCGTGAACTGTCCCCCCGCCGTCACACCCATATTGATGTTGAACGGCGCAACACTGCTGTCGGTTGCCAGATCGACCGTGCCCGTGCCCGCGCCGAAATTCACTCCCACTGCGGGCATGGCCGCGGTATTGGCAAGCACCAACGTTCCCGAGGTCACATTGGCCTGACTCGTGAAGTTGTTTGAAGCGGTGAGGATAGCGACGCCCGTGCCGTTGACGTTCACCGCGCCGGAACCGCTAATCACGGAGGCGACCGTCATCGCCCCCGTGGGCGTCAAGTTCAAGCTGGCGCCGGACGCCACGGACACGCCGCTGGAGTTGAGCAAATTGTTTGCGAGCACGAGCGTGCCGCTGCCGTTGATCGTCGTTGCGCCATGATAGGCCGTCGTAGCGCCGGTCAGGTCAAGCGTGCCCGACGAGACCGTAAGATTCAGCGTTCCCACGTCCTGCATCGTGCCGGCGAAGGCCGAAGAGGTCGCGCCGCCGCTGAAGGTCAGCGTGGAGTTGCCCGTACTCGCGGTGATGATCTGGTTGGAGGGCGTGGTATTGGGGTCGGTGCCCAGGCCGCCAACTTGCTGGTTGAAGCCTGCGAGGTCCAACGTGCCCGAACTGTTGAACGCCCCAAGCGTGAGCGTGCCGGCGGTAGGCAAGGCGTTATTGGCGGCAAAAGTGATCAAGCCGCCTTGCAGAAACGTCCCGCCGGAGTACGTGGACGCGTTCGTATTGGCCAGGACGAGCGTGGCCGGGCTTTGCACGGTCAACGATCCGGCGCCGACGATCGCGCCGGAACCGGAACTGACGAACGTGTAGCCCGGTCCCGTCACCGTCATCGAACCGGGCGACACCGAATCGACGATCGACACAGTGCCCGTCTTGGAGGACGTGAAATTGACGATGTCGCCGTTGGCAAAGAAATCGGCGGTCCCGGAGCCGGTATTGAACCAATTCTTTGACGCGGTGGAAGTGGTCCACGCAGAACCACTAGCGGCGTTCCAGTTGAGATTGGCCGCGGCGCCGGTGATGTCCAGCAAAACGGAACCCGCGGAAGTTGTGTCAAATTGATAATGTTGCCGGCTGCTCAGCGCCGGGCGTGGCCAGCGAGAACTGGCCCGACTGGGAAACCGTAAGGGGAGTGCCGGTATACGTAAACAAGGTGTAGTTGGCGTTGGCAAGCGTGGCGCCCGCCGTATTGATCCCAATCGCAGTCGTGCCCGTCAGCGACAGGTTCCCGGTGACGACGACTAGACCGTTTGACGTGCCGCCGGGCGTATTAGTGGGGCCGAGACCGAAGTAGGCGGTATCGGCGTTGCTCAGGGAAAGGTTGGGCAAGTTCAGTGTGCCGATGCTCCCGGAGGTCAAGCTAACGTTAATGCCGGGGGCCAGACCGCCGCCGCTGCCAATCGTCACGGTGCCGCTTGCGATCGTCCCGGTGCCGGCGAGCGTTGCGCCGCTTTGTACCGTGTAGTTGCCGCCGCCGCTCGGGCTGTCGTTCACGATCAGCGCACCGGCGTTGACCGAGGTGGGGCCAAGATAGGAGTTGTTGGCGCCCGTCAAGGTCAGCGCGCCGTTGCCTGATTTTGTGAGGCCCGTGGAGCCGCCGCCGGATGTGCCGTCCAGCAACGATTGGGCGATCGTTACGTTGAAGCCGTTGGTGTTGATGGAACCGCCGCTGGCAAGAACGTTGGCGGCGGTCAAGCCGGTCATGAAGGATGTCGTGCTCGTATTGGCGACAAGCAAGCCGCCATTGAAATTGAAAGTCCCGTTTGCGCCGCTGACCATAAATACCTTCTGCGTCGTCAGCGTGCCGCCACTGAGGTTCACAACGCCGGTGCCTCCGGAAAGAGCACCGACTTTGACACCGGCGTTTGCGTCGGTCAAAGTGGCGTCGCCGGCTGTTACCGTTCCGCCGGCATTGATGTTCAGTACTCCGGTCGCGCCGTTAAAGTTGCTGATCGCAATCGATCCGTTGCCATTCGAGGCTCCCGTACCCAACGTGTTAATCACGCCGCCATTGTTCACATTGACCGCGACTGTTCCCGTGCCATTACCGATGACAATCTCCCCCGTGTCGCTCGCAACCGAGCGGGTGATCGAGCCCGAAACGTTCAGCGTTCCTGTGCCAGCGACTGTGGCCGATCCGAACACCAAGTCTCTGTTGGCGCCCGCGGATTTGTCGAGTCTGGCGCCTGCGCCGATATTCAAGATGCCGCTGGAATCGATGCCAATTCGCTGACCAAAGCTCGTCGCGGTGAGAGGCACATACACGTTGCTGCCCACCGTCGCGGTGACGCCTGCGGCCACCCAAATGGCGCTGTTGGCGGCGGAGGCCGTCCCGCCAGTGGAATTGTTGATTGTGAGAGTCAATGTCTGCGGCGATGTGGAACTGATGTTGTATCCGCTGTTGATGAAATTAACGCTCGCGGCGGAAGGGGAACCGCTCAGACCGATGCTATATGTGCCATCGGCCCCGGCAAAGGTCGCGGTGCTGCCGGTCGTAAACGCTCCGAGGGTCGTGCCGTTGGTGGTCCAGAAGTTATCGGTGCCCCAGGTGCCGTTGCCCGGCTGGATGCCAGCGGTAGTGCTCGTGTCCCATGTCTGGTTTACTGCCTGGGCGCTCGCCCCGGCAAGAACCGTCGCCAACATGACAATCGCTGTTATGAAACCGTTTCGCTGGCGTGCCGTAAAGATCACGCTGCATAGACAAATCTGCGAATTAAGGCTGAACATATAGAACCCTTCCCCAGTCTGTTCGTTTTTGCACAACGGTCACAGCCATCCGGGACGCCTCTTGCAAAATCGCGACCGTAGACTTTACCCAGTGACAAAGAAGAGTGACCGATACCTTCCAGTCTCATCGAAATCCGCATTCCGGTCAAGGAACAATTGGGTCATGTTTTGTAGATTTCAGGTCAGGCGGAATCCGTGTTTTTCCGGCGTTTCCGCTCCTCGCCTCGACGCACCTGCAGCGGCGTCAGACCCAGCTTTTTGCGGAACACGCTGCCCATGTACTCCTGGTGCTCGAATCCGACCTTGCGGGCGATCTGGCCGATGGGCAAGGGAGTCGTCGTCAGCAATTGCTGGGCGCGTTCCAATCGGACGCGGAGGATCTCATCGTGGATCGTCCGGCCCACCGTATCGGCGAAGCGTCGCTGCAGCGTGCTCCGCGAAGTCGTCACGTATTCAACGACGTTGCCAACCTTTAGTCCGTCGCACGCATACTCGTAGATATAGCGCAAGGCGGCGGCCACGTCCGGATCGTTGACCGCCCGCACGTCGCTGGAACGACGCGTCACGACTTCGCCGCCGGAAATGAGCTTGGCTTCCTTGGGCAGTTTGCCGCCTTGCATGAGCTGATCGAGCAAGTGGGCCGCTTCGTAGCCGACTTCGTCGTGCCGCGGTTGGACGCTTGAGAGCGGCGGATTGCAGACCGCGCACAACGGCTCGTCGTTGTCGACGGCGATTACGGCCATTTCCTCGGGCACGGCCAATTCGAGCTGCCGGCACGATTCCAGCAAGACCTGGCCCCATTGATCGTTGCAGACCATGATTCCGGTCGGACGCGGGAGCCGCTTGAGCCAGGAGTTCAACTCCTCCTGCTCGTGTACCAGGGGGCGGTCCAGCGGATTCGTGAACGGCAGACTACATTCCGAGAACTGCGCAATGCTCGGCGACGGCCCGCTCGGCAAACGGCGTGCGCCGCTGTTCGGACCAGTTGATGTTGCGC
>CAVPPL010000007.1:0-1056095 GCA_963707295.1 uncultured Planctomycetia bacterium | reverse complement strand
TAAAGCGCCCATCACTGGTATCCTTTAAGTGCCCACTGACACGAGTACGGGAACGGTCATTTCTTTGATTATCTCAAAGGTACATGAATACAAAAGGCGATCTTCCTGATTATACACGACAGACAAGGCTGCCGCTAACCAGAAATCTTGTCCTTGCGAACACCGAACACGTCATTCAGCACGTCGATAAACTTCGCCAACGTTTCAAAATGCCGAACCAAACATCCGATGAATCCCTTGGCTTCGTCGTTCACAAGTAGCTCTTTCAACTCCTTTCGAGATTCTGGTAAATCGAATCCCACCGTGAGACTTAGAGTGCCGTCCTTTTCGCGCTCGACCACAGCCCGAAAATCACGCTCGGGCACAATGATCTTCGAGCGTTCTTCAAGTTGCTTCGCGAGATCACTTAGCTTGGGAGCATTCGCCGGGCAAATCCAAAAGTATCCACGCGGGGGCTTCTCGTCCTCCGAAAGGACTTCGTTTAAAGATAACCCGCCGAGCCAAAGCCCCGAGTAGAAACCTCTCTCGGATTTCTCCCGCCAAGCCTTCGTTCCGATCCCGGCGGAATTGCAGCCACGGTCCTCATCTTCAAAATCGTCGATTTACGGGACATCTGTTTTCTGCCAGTCAAGTGCAGTGTGGCATCTGCGAAGTTGCGTCAGCGCGTTTGCGAGAACACGGACGTATTTCTCGCACATTTCCTGCAAGGAACGCGACACTTCTACTGCATCCGACCAGTTTTTTACCAGACACATTTCCGGCTCATTGAAAAGCGCCTTCGACATTCGCGACTACCTTTCTATCCAAGGGAACGAACGCAAGCCGACGAAGGGCCGCGTAGTGCTTGGCGAACAGGCCAACATGCGCGGCGCAGGCGCGGCGACCAAATTCTTCAAAGACCTCCGCGACTTGACACCAAGCGAGCGCCTTGAATGCTGGAAAGCTCGGCACCGTGGCGTCCAACGTTAAGTAAATGGCATGGCAATTCTCTGGCAGTACATCCAATTCTATTCGTCGAGATTGGAGGTCCTCCCATTCTCGCCGTAGCTGTTCTTGTCCCTCTTCGGCGCCGATTTTGTTTTCAAGATGGATGATGAAGCGCCTTCGACACGCAACTTCGATATCAATCCTTGATTCTGCTCCGGCGTGCTCGCGTCGTACGAAGTAGGCCTCATCCTTGGCGTACGATTCTCGCAAGCCCAACTCCCTTCCCAAAACTTGCAGAAAGCAGAGGAATCCAAGACTTCCTTGCGCATGTGTTCCGTACCGTCCAATTCGATGATCCAGCAGCCAAGCGAGCAGATTCGAGTGGCATGCCTCTTTCCACGAGACGCCCATTGTCTCGAAAAGATTAAAGCCGTCAGCATCACTGATTTGATGCTCTTGCCAAGTTTCGCGAGATTGCTTGAACTCGTCTAGCAGTCCTTCCATCCGTGCAACGTTTCCTTGTCCACGCACCTCGCCGCCTTGAACAGCCTTGCAATAATTGCGAATTAGCAACTGGAATCGCTGCGCAACAAATCGAGGATTTCGGTCGGTTTGCATTTTCTGAACGCGCGCGCGAGTATAATGTTTAGCAGAAACGATACGAGGCTACTTCAAGTTGAGCGACCTGTCAATGGCGCAGATGAAAACAGTACTTGAGATCGTTGACGCGGTTAAAGCGCTAACATCGAAGGAGCAAGCCGAGTTATTTGCCCTGCTACGCGAGTGCGGTATCGAACCATATGTACGATCACCGATCGCTGATTTTTCGCGGTATGAGTCGGAGGATTTCAACCGCGGGTTGACTGAGTGTTTTCATCAGGCGAAACGGAACTCACTGGAATCGGCCGAATGAACTGATTCATTTGCAAGGGAGTATGGGGTGCCCGGACGTAGCTACGATTCAATAATCGCGCGATTTGCCCATCTCGTTGGCATCGGCGGCGCGGGAATGCGGTCGCTGGCACAGGTACTTGTGCAGAAGGGTTGGCGGCTGAGCGGTTCGGATGCCGCGATTCGTTGCGATGACTCGCTAGCCGAGGCCGGAGTGCGAGTATTTGTAGGACATTCGGCGGCGAATGTTTGCAGCGATGTTGAGATAGTCATTCATAGCAGCGCAATACCGGACGATAACCCCGAACTCCAACGCGCCGCAAAGTTGGGAATACCGATCGTTAGCTACGCCGAAATGCTCGGCCTGCTCATGCAGGACCGTCGCGGGCTGGCCGTTGCGGGCACGCACGGCAAATCGACAACGACGGCGATGGCGGCGGAGATCTTTATGGCCGCCGGTTGCGATCCGACGTTTGTCTACGGGGCGTCGCCTTGCGGAGGCGGTGCGGGCGGGCGAGCGGGCGAGGGGCTGATCGTTTTGGTCGAGGCGTGCGAGTATCAGCGAAACTTTTTGAAGCTCCGGCCGCATGATGCAGTGATTTTGAATATCGAGCCGGACCATTTTGATTGTTATCCGAATCGAGAAGCACTGGAGGATGCGTTCTCACAATTCGCCGCACTGCTGCCGCCAGAGGGGACGTTGGTCGTGCCGTGGGAAAGCTCCGAAAGGTGGGCCGGCGACTCGCTGCGCGATCTTGTCCCACCCTACGATACAAACCTTCGGCCTATCGGAGCATGCCGATTGGCACGTGGCCAACATGCAAAGCGAGCGCGGTCGATACAGCTTCGACCTCATCCATCGCGGCGAAAAACTCTCTCGAATCGAGCTTGCCGTCCCCGGAAAACACAACGTCCTTAACGCCCTTGCCGCCGCGGCGCTGGCAAGCGTCAACGATTGTCCCGTCGAGGCAATTGTGGCCGGATTGGCCAGCTTTCGCGGTTTGAAGCGAAGATTGGAATGTATTTACAACACGGACGGGCTCGCGATTTGGGACGATTACGCTCACCACCCGACGGAAATCTCGACTGCTTTGGCGACGATTCGTGAAATCTCGCCCCATTCGCGCATCTTTTGCGTGTTTCAGCCCCACCAGGCGTCGCGCACGGCGCGCCTACTGGACGAACTGGCCTTGAGCCTGCAAAATGCCGAGAGGGTGTTGATAGCCGACATCTTTCGAGCCCGCGAAGGGCCGCCGCGGCCCGGCGAGGTGACCGCGGCCGACCTGGCCGCGCGGACCAGCGCCGCCGGGCAAGAGGTGTTCGGCTCGCACGCCCTGCCGGACATTCAAGAGTATCTTCAGAAGCAATTGTCTCCGGGCGACACCTTAGTCGTCATGGGGGCGGGCGATATCGGAAGGATTGGTTATGGCCTCGTGGACTGGTTTCGAGAACATCGTGCGGCAGGGTGAACCCCTCGCCATGCACACTTGGTTTCAATTGGGCGGGCCGGCGGAGTTTTTTGCCGAACCGGAAACCCCCGACCAGTTGATCGCCCTGTTGGCGCGCTGCCACGAGGAAGGCGTCGAGGCCCGTGTCCTCGGCCAAGGCTCAAATCTGCTGGTCCGCGACGAAGGCACACCGGGCATGATCATCCGTCTCGCGTCCCTGGAGTTCGGCCGCATCGCCATTGACGGCCAGCGGGTGACGGTCGGTGGCGGAGCGAATCTCGGCCGGCTGGTGACGACGGCCGTGCATCGCGGCTTGGGCGGCATGGAAATGCTCGTCGGCATACCGGGCACCGTCGGCGGCGCGCTGCACGGCAACACCGGCTCGCACGGCGGCGATATCGGCCAGTGGACCGTTTCCGCGACCGTCGTCACGACGTCCGGCGAGACGCACGAGCGGACCCGCGACGACCTCGTCTTTGGCTACCGCGAGAGCAGCCTCGACGAAACGGTAATCCTCGAAGCGCAGCTCGTGCTGGAAGAAGACGATCCGCGGGAACTCGCGCGGCGGATGCAGAAGCAATGGATCATCAAGCGGGCGAGCCAACCGATGGGCCACCAATGCGCCGGATGCATCTTCAAGAATCCGCGCGGCGCAGCGCGGGCGAATTGATCGACAAGTCCGGCTTGAAAGGGACGCGGATCGGTGGTGCGGTCGTGAGTGAACGCCACGCGAACTTCATCGTCGCCGAACAGGATTGCACGAGCCAGGACGTGCTGCGTCTAATTGAACTCGTGCGGAGCCAAGTCAACGATCGCATGGACGTGCGGCTGGAATTGGAGATCGAAATATGGTAAGCGCAGCAAAAAAGACGACGCCTGTGGCAATGATCCCGCCCTGGCTGCGGCTGACGGTCGCCTTCCTCGTTGGACCCGGCCGCACGTTCACGCTGGCCGTGATTATTGTCGCGGGGTTTACCGGCGGGGCTTGGGCCGTGTGGCGACGCGTCGAAAAACACGTGGAGAACTCGCCCGACTATCTCGTCAAGGTCGAACAGATTACGATCACACCGCAGCCTGAGTGGGTCCGTAGCGACGTCCGTGCCGAGGCATTTCGCAATGCCAGTTCGCCCGATCGGCCGCTCTCCAGTCTGGATGACAACCTGGCCGAGCGGATCCATATCGCGTTCATGCTCGATCCGTGGGTCGCCAAGGCCAAGGTCGTAAAAAACGCCGCCGCGCGGGTCCGCGTTGATATCGAATATCGCCGACCGTCCTGCATGGTCGAAGTGGCCGCAGGGCAGACTGTCGAGTTGCTGCCGGTTGACGGCCAAGGCGTCTGGCTGCCGGGCGAAGATTTCTCGCAAAAGCAAAAGGAGAGCTATCCGTGTCTGACGGGCATCGATCGCAGGCCGATCCAGCCGGTCGGACACGCCTGGGGCGATGCCCGCGTTGTTGACGGCGCGGCGATCGCCGCGGCGCTGCTGCCGGTGTGGCAGCCGCTGAAGCTCTATCGCATCCGCTGCGTATCGCAGACCGCTGCGGAACGTCCGTTGTTTGAGCTTTATACGCGTTTGGGGACAAAGATCATTTGGGGATTTGCCGGCGGGGGAACGGCAAGCGAACCCGGCTCTGAGGAAAAGATCGCGCGGCTTCAGCAATATGCCGCGGCACACGGCGGACTGGACGGCGGTCAGCCGTTGGATGTCCGCGGCTTGCCGGCGAAAACAGCGGGCGCGCGCTAGCCGCGTTAGCTATGAACTTAGAATGCGCGGGCGTTAATGTGAATCAACCTATCAGGAATTGACTGCGGCCCATTCTCTTGTTAGATTTGTCGGCATGGACTCACGTATTAAGAAGCTGAATGAGGATTTACAAGAACAAATTGATGGCAACTCGAGTCTTTCTGAACTTAGTCTGCCGGCAATAGCGCGTCCGTCGGTGCGGTTATCTACTGAGCGTGTGCCAAATGATCAAATTTCCTTGGGTGCGTCCCGAATAGGCGGCAGTCCGGATACTCCGCCTGGATTTCAATGGCCGCGTTGGATACCGGCTAAAAGTCGGAACGATAAGTTTGGCTTACCGTGGAATCCCGACCGCCCTGCACCGCTTGGCTTTATCGCTCAAATCGACTTGAGCAGTATTCCAATTCTCGATGACTCGCTTCCCAGTGCCGGCTGGCTGTATTTTTTCTACGACCGATACTGCGAAGCTTGGGGTTTCGACCCGAATGATCGTGGTTGCTGCCGGGTACTTTACATGAACTGTGACCGATCGCTCCTTCAACGCGAAGTTTCGCCGATCGACGCCGAGGCGGAGCACACAGCAGAATCGTGCGCAGTGGAATGTCGGCTCGAACTAACTCTGCCGGATGACTTGCCAGGAATAAGCTATGGAACTGCCGTTTTCGACGACTATCATGGGATTCTCGAGGATCTCGGCGGCAGCGATGGAACAACCATCCATCGAATGTTTGGATACCCTCAGCCAATTCAAAATCCAATGGAATTGGAATGCCAGCTTGCTTCAAATGGAGTTTATTGCGGAAACCCGAGTGGATACAACAGTAGTCGGGCAAAGGATCTGGAACAAGGTGCCGCAGGGTGGCGTTTACTTTTGCAAATCGACACCGACGAAGAAGGGCCCGGGTGGATGTGGGGTGACGTAGGGCGAATTTACTTCTGGATAAAGAACCAAGATTTAAGTTCGTTACGATTTGACGACGTTTGGTTGATTTTCCAATGCGGTTAAGTGAGTCGCAGAGCCCCTCCTGATAAGGAGTGCAGTTACGAACGACTCGCTGCTTCCGTAGATGAGGCAGGGTCCGTCAATGGACTCGGCGGCTCGCTGTTGGCGACCAATTCCTCCCGCAGGATCGGCAGTTCTTCGGGAGCCTCTACGCCGATGCGGACGATGCCCGGCGCAATCCGCACGACAGTGATCGCGATCTTGTCGCCGATCAGAATGCGCTCGCCCGGTTTTCGTGAAAGGACCAGCATCCAACTCGCCCCGATAGCCCGGCCGCTCCTTGCGAGAGCCGTGATTACGATATGGCACGATTCACGTTGCCAGTGACAAGATACCCCTTATTAGCAATTTATGCAAGCACCCCTGGTTGGGGGTTGGCGAGTTCGCCAGATTGCAATGCATACGACCTTGCCCCTCTAGCGGACGGCGATAGCTACCAGACTGCGACCAAGTAAAAACGGATGGTATTGTTATACTGTTGACCATAGCACCAGTCACTGCCAACGTTGAATATGCCAGACGCTGCCCGCCCCCTGCCGCCTGATATCGAAATCGCCCGTGCTGCACCGATCCGTCCGATCGACGAGATCGCCAAGCGCTTGGGCATCCCCGACGACGATCTGGAGCATTACGGCAAGTACAAGGCCAAGGTCTCGCTCGATCTGTATCCATCGGCTCGATAACAAGCCGACGGGCAAGCTGGTCCTGGTGACCGCGATCACGCCGACGCCCGCCGGCGAGGGCAAGACGACGACGAGCATCGGCCTGTGCGACGGGCTGAACCGCATCGGCAAGCGGGCCAGCGTCTGCCTCCGCGAGCCGTCGCTGGGGCCGTGCTTCGGCATGAAAGGCGGCGCGGCCGGCGGCGGCTACGCCCAGGTCGTGCCCATGGAGGACATCAACCTCCACTTCACCGGCGATTTCCACGCCATCGAACTGGCCCACAACCTGCTGGCGGCGATGCTTGGACAACCACATCCACCACGGCAACGCCCTGGGCATCGACCCGCGGCGGATCGTCTGGAAGCGGGTGGTCGACATGAACGATCGGGCGCTGCGGAACATCATCGTCGGCCTGGGCGGCGTGAACAACTCCGATGCCCCGCGAAGGCGGCTTCGACATCACCGTGGCCTCCGAAGTCATGGCCTGTCTTCTGCCTGTCCGAGTCGCTCGGCGAGCTGCGGAGCGGCTGGGGCGGATCATCGTGGCCTACACCCGCGACCGGAAGCCGATCACCGCCGCCGACCTGAAGGCCCACGGGGCGATGACCGTGCTCCTGAAGGACGCCATCAAGCCGAACCTGGTGCAGACGCTGGAGGGCAACCCGGCCTTCATCCACGGCGGGCCGTTCGCCAACATCGCCCACGGCTGCAACAGCGTGCTGGCCACGAAGCTGTCCATGCGGCTTTCCGAGTACACGGTGACCGAGGCCGGCTTCGGCGCCGACCTGGGCGCCGAGAAGTTCATGAACATCAAGTGCCGCAAGGCGGGCATCAAGCCCGACGCCGTGGTGATCGTGGCCACGGTCCGGGCCCTGAAGCTGCACGGCGGCGTGCCGCTGAAGGAGCTTGCGCAAGCCCAACGTCGAGGCCCTCGACAAGGGCGTCGAGAACCTCAAGAAGCACATCGAGAACATCCACCGCTTCGGCCTGCCGGTGGTCGTGGCCATCAACCACTTCTCCAGCGACACCGACGACGGAAATCCAGTTCATCCGCGACAAGTGCGCGTACCTCTCGGTGAAGATCGTCAGGCCGACCATTGGGCTCGTCGGCGGCGAGGGAGCCGAAGAACTGGCCCGCGGCCGTGGTCGACGTGATCGATAACACCAAGACCGACTTCTCGCTGCTCTATCCCGACACCTGCACGCTCTGGCAGAAGGTGGGCATCATCTGCCGCGAAATCTACGGCGCGACCGACGTGCTGGCCGACAAGAAGCTCCGCGACAAGTTCCATCAGCTCCAGGAGGCCGGCTTCGGCCATCTTGCCGATCTGCATGGCGAAGACGCAGTATTCGCTCTCGACCGATCCGGGCCTGGTCGGGCCGTCCGAAGAACTTCGACGTGCCGCTTGCGCGACGTGATGGTATCGGCCGGGGCCGGCTTCGTGGTCGTGCTCACCGGCGACATCATGACCATGCCGGGTCTGCCGAAAGTGCCCGCCGCCGAGACGATCGATATCGACGAGCACGGGCAGACGGTGGGGCTGTTCTGAAAGGTGGAGCAAAATCATCGGTTCGGAATTGGAAGTAGACAAAAGTAGACAAAAGTAGACAAAAGTAGACAAAAGTAGTGCTTTTTCGGTGTTTTGCACGTCTTGTGGGTGGTAACATGGCGGCAGTGGGCGGGGAGAAAGGAGCGACAGGCGGGGAGCCAGAGAACGTACTCATCATCCCGGCGCGCCAGGATGAGGTGTACTCATCACGTTCCGTCGTGATGGCATCCTCACGGCGGAGCGTGAGGAGTGCGATAGCGACGCACCAGTCGCCGCACGCACCGCCGAACGAATTCGCGGTGCGTGGTGCGTGGAACGATCCGCGATTTAAGTTCTTATCAGATATCATCTTACGTTCGTTCAATTGAGGTTCTGCACGCTGGCAAATTGGGCAAGCTTGGTGCATCCAGCCCCGACACAGTATTCACCGCGGATAACACGGATGAGCGCGGATCATCTTGTGAAACGGCAAGGTGTCGCGGTTTATCGCACTTTTACATCGTTCTTTTTTCTTTCCGCGGCCGGCAACACTAATCGCCGCTCATCACCACGAATACCCTCACCTTAGTGTTTATTAGTGATAATTAGTGTTCTTCTCCTCGTCCTGGCATCGCTTCGTGCATCGCCCCTTCGTGTCTGGTGCAGTGGTGCAGCACGTTGACTGTCGTTGTAACTCTTTGCCATCAAAGGCTTTACGACTCGCACCGCCCATCGTACCAACGACCCCCTGGTGGAAGGGTTGGTGCGATAAGGAACCGCATCATCGTTCCCCCTCTCCCTCCGGGAGAGGGCTCCAGTGGCGTCGCGCTTCCGCATTTTCCTTTCGCCAATCTTCCTTTCGTCCCTTCTCCCGGCCAAGGCGATCCGTTTGCGGAAAAACCAGCAAAGAACATGGGCGAAAGAGACATATATGTTATCATATATCAACACCAATGTTCGCAAAGAGTTCCGCGGATTATTCCCGGAATTCAAGATTTCACCGCCTCGTCTCCATAGCCGGGCGCCATCGGTTCTCCCCTCTACCGCAGGGAGAGGGGCAGGGGTGAGGGCTTCCGTAGTCCCCTTTCCTTTCGAGAGAGGATAAGCGGTTGCCGAGGGCACGGCCGGTAAGCAGCAAATTGCTGCCTTTTTCCGCGGGATCGCCCCGTGATTTCGCGCTCGGACCCACTGTAGACCGTCCCTGCTTGTATTCTTCCCTTGGCGGCACTAAGCTGATGGGTATCTCAGGCCCCAGGAGAACGGCCATGGGCGATGTGTCCAAGCTGGTTCAGCGGTTCATGACTTCCGGCGGCGCCGGTCGCGGTGTCGGCATTCACGTGGTGTCGCCTAACGAAGTGCAACAACATCACGAGGAGGTTGCAATGATGGCTAAATGCCCTTGCCCTATATGTTCGAACCCCCTCGAACGTACACCGAGCAAGCTGTATCAATGTGCGCGGTGGCACAAGTTCTACTTGGGACTGCGGAATGGAACCGAGCGGAAATTGACCCTTGCGGTTGAGGCATCGGAAGTCGGTTATCATAAAGGAGACGAGTTTCCAGTACCCGACGACGCCGAGTTTGAGTAGGCACGAGTGCGCCGGCCGACCGGGCGCGGTGGAATCGGTGCGCTGCGGTGAATTCGCACTTTCTGGCGCGACGGCAAGCGTTAAGCGATTGCAATAGATTCCTGTCGCGATGTCGAGCCTCGGCGGCCCCGTGAAGAATAATAAATGCAGATCATCAGGATGATCTGGAAAACCAGGACCCCGCTAGTGGCATTGGATCCCCAAGTTGGTACAGTCGTGCGCGGAAGCGTGGCCGCTGCTGCCGGCCCCAAGATGCAAGCTTCCGGCGCGCTTTCGGCGACAATTACTCTTCCCCTTGAACGACAATTAGAATTCCCGGTTGAGAACCAGAGGCGTGCGGCCCCCCCTTTTGTGAAGCGCAGCGCAGCGGAGCGAAACAAAAGGGGGGGCCGCACGCCGCCGCGGGTGGCCCTCGCCAATCTCAGGCCGCGTCGGGCGGCTTGGTTCGCTTGGCCTCGTCCAACCGGTAGCTCGGGATGTTCAACTCCAAGATCACGCTGTGATGCACCAGGCGGTCGATTGCCGCCGCTGTCGTCATCGGATCCTTGAAGATCGTCTCCCACTTCGAGAACGGCAGGTTGCTGGTCAGCATCACCGTGCCGCGCTCGTAGCGTTCCGCCAACAAGGTGAACAGCACCTCCATCTCCTCCCGGCTCTGCTGCACGTAGCCGATGTCGTCGATCAAGAGCACCTCGCACTTCGACATCTGCTTTAGCACCCGGTTGAGCTTCAGATCCCGTTTGGCCGCCAACAGTTCCTGAACCAGCAGGGCACACGACCATGAGACCACCTTCCGTCCGTTGCGAACCAATTCCTGGGCGATCGCCGATAACAGGTGCGTCTTTCCCGATCCGGTCTTGCCGAACAACAACAGGTTCTCGCGGCGGTCCACGAACGAGCCTTCCATGAGCGTCCGCACTTGGCGAGAGACCTTCGCCGGCAACCGCGCCAGGTCGAAGCTCGCCAGATCCTTCTCCAGCGGCAAACGGGAATCCCGCAGCAGCCGCTCGGTCCGCTTTGCCAAGCGGCCCTGGCATTCCCGCTCGGCCAGTTCCAACAGGTACTGCTCGTAGCTGGCCGTCTCCTGTAATGCCCGTCGGGCCAGTTCCTCAAAACACTCCCGAAACGTCGGCAAGTGCAGTTCCCGCAAGCAAGCCGCCAACTTCTCTTTCAAATCCCCCTTCGCACCCATCCCACACCTCCTTGTGCAAGAACAAGTCATCGAAATCCGACAAGTCCACTACTTCGACGGTCACTTCGGTGACCGCCGGAACTTCCTCGGCCCGCTGGACCAACGTTTCGACCGCGGCCCGGGTCGCGGGCTGGCCGCTGTTTAGAAGCGTTCGCAACGCCTCGTCCACGGCCGTCTCGCCGTGGCCTGCCGCCAGATAGAGAATCTGCAAATACTCCTTGTGACCGCGCTTGGGCTGCGCTTCCCGCAAGGCGTCGAAGGCCATGCGAAAGCGGCTCGTGGGAAACAGCTCTTCCCGGTAAACGTAGTTCTCAAAAGCCCCCGGTTTTCGCACCAACCAGTCGATAATGTGCCGGTAGTTGATGGCGTGTTTGTTCCGCCCGCGCAAACGCGGAAAGCGCTCCATCTCCTTCTGGGCGTACCAGACCTCGACATGCTCCACGTACAATCGCACCTCGACCCGCTCGCCAATCAAGCGGCTGGGAACCGAATAAACATTTCGGTCTACATGGACCAAACTCCCCGTATCCACGCGTACCGGGATTCGCTTGCAGCTCTCCCGTCGCCGATCCGGCAGAGGCCGAAGGCCAGGCAACTCTTCGTCCAGCCGCTTGCGACGGCCCGCATTGCGAACCGCCACCAGCTCTTTCAAGAATCGTCCATAGGCTTCACGGCTCTCGAAGTCCCGGTTGCCACGCAATAACAGGGCCTGCTCCACCGCTTCCTTGAAACGCCGATGCGATTGTTCGACATCTCCGTTCTCGTTCGGTTCCCGGGGCTGGATCTTCTCCATCTCCATCCCGTAGTAGCCCAACAGTCCCTTGTACCGCGCGGTGAACTCCTTCATGTCCGATCCGTTGTTGACCGCCAGGCTCATCCGATCCGTGCGGTGTCGTTCGGGCACGCCGCCCAATTCCCACAGGGCGTCTTGAAGTCCTTCGCCGAGGCTTCTCGAAACTCTCGGAAAAACAGACCGTCACCGACTCCCAGTTCGAGTACGTCAGCACGAAGTGGTAAAGCAGATGGTCGAACGACTGCCCGCCAATGATCACGGCCAGGCTTTCCATGTGGGTGAAATCCGACGCACACAACCGTCCCGGATGATGCACTTGGCTGAAGAACACCTCCTTCGCCGGGCCGGCCGTCGCTCGCCAACGTTTCACGCCACGCTGAAAGCTCGCAACTGCGTTTCGTCGAACTTCCCCGGGTATTTGATCTGCAGTGCTCCAAACAGCGTCTTGGCCTCCAGGCCAGGCGCCTCGTGCAGTTGCGCATGCACTTCCGGCCACACCTCGGCAAACAGGTCTGCCCGTGTCCGCCACGAGCGATCCGGCACAACTTCGCTGGGAAGCCGACCCAGCCGCCTATACTTCCTCGCCGTCTTCTCGTCCATGCTCGCCTTGTCTGCCGACTGAACCAGAGTCTTCCCTGACGACAACACCTGCCACAACCGCTTCACCTGCTCATCCGTGACCATTGCAAGTCCCCCTCCTACGGAGACTTGCAACAGTCTATCTGACCAGCCTCAACTGGCCTCAACCGGGAATTTGAATTGTCGTCAGACCGGAAAAGTAATTGTCGCTATAGAGGCGCGATGAAGGTCCGAAAGACAGGGCCGCGTTTGACCTATGGCGATGACGACGATAGCGTTACAGAAGTCCGCGCGGATGTCCAAAATGTTGCGCTTGCAGAGTTCGATTCACTAACAGTAGTATCAGTTTTGTGGAGGTTTGAAAGCAATGGCGCAACTCTTTACGGAAGGCGGCTGGGTGGTCGTTTGGCTGACTAACGGTCCCGCCGAGCCGGATGGAAGCCTGGAAGCCAAATTGGGAATGGTTCTTCACGTCAACGATTTCGGCTTTCGAATCCAGCTATTTTCGGCCTTGGTCAACGCGATTTTGCCTTGCGATCAGCATCTGGTTGCCTCGTGGGACAATGTCCAATGGGCAAAGGTCTGCGACCACGACGATTTCGAACTGTTTCTTGAGGATGTCCACCACTTACTTCCGAAATGGTACCAAGATGCCTGGCAACGCCAAAAGCAAGAAGGGACCAAAATCCCCATTCCTGGCGGTGTCGTGAACCAGGCGGAAATGGAAATGCGTGACGCGGTCAACGTGACCGAAGAAGAAGTTCTTCCTATAGAAGAGGACCAACTTGATGCAGAGGTTTTAGCTTTACTTCAAGAGGCTTCTTTTCCTTATGAATCAGAGCTTGACGAACATGATGAATCAGAGCTTGACGAACCCTTCTTTGACGTAATTGGTCCTACACCGGAAAAACCAGACCCGAACAGTGCGGATGCCGAACGGGAGGAAATTGATGGTGTCAAAATGCCGCAAATGAAAGATCCCGTAATCGACCAGGCGATCCGAGACACTATTGAAGCGTTCCTCGGCAATTCCTCGCAGTTCCGCGGCGATACGGCGATCGGACACTATCTCTACCATCGCCTTATGACGCATGGAGGCGATGCGATGTTCGGGAACGTTTCAAAAGGGCCGAAGACTTTGCTCTTGCAGTCAGAGTACCCGACAACCCTCACTTAGGATCTGTAAAACAATAACTTGGTGAAGTTCCTATTGTGTTGGCTGCCGGATTGTGCGATGACATGTGGATGCAGGACGCACGGGTTATTGCCAGGATTCGGGCAAGTTTCGGCAGTTGAAAGAGGCGCTCAACGAGCGGTCGCGGCGGTTGTGGGCAGCCAGTGAAGCCTTGGAAATCGGCTGGGGAGGCGTGACGGCGGTGGCGGATGCAACGCATATGTCGCAGACGACCATTCGCAGCGGAATCGCGGAATTGAGACTCCACGGCGGGGAAAGGCCGCGTTGCCGCCCGAACGAATCCGCGGGACTGGCGGCGGACGCCACCGGATTGCCGCGAACGACCCGCAGTTGTTGCTGGCACTGGATGCTCTGGTGGAACCGACTTCGCGAGGCACCCCGGAGTCTCCGCTGCGATGGACGATCAAGAGCACGCGCACGCTCGCCGAGGAATTGACCCGGCAAGCCCATCCGGTGAGCCACGGCACGGTAGCAAGTTTGCTGGACGAGGCGGGCTATAGCTTGCAGGCCAATCGCAAGACGCGGAAGGCGCCTCGCATCCCGACCGCAACGCGCAGTTCGAGTACCTCAATGCCGAGATGGCGAGATTCCTGAAACGCGGCCAGCCTGCGATCTCGGTGGATACGAAAAAGAAGGAATTGGTCGGGGATTTCAAGAATGGCGGTCGGGATTGGCGTCCTCACGGGCAACCCGAACAGGTCCGCGTGCATGACTTCAAAGACCCGCTTCTCGGCAAGGCCATTCCTTACGGCGTTTACGATATCCTCAACAATCAAGGTTGGGTGAGCGTCGGCATCGATCATGACACGGCGGAGTTTGCCGTCAACACGATTCGCCGCTGGTGGAAACGGATGGGACGCCGCCGTTTCCCTCATGCCCGGGAACTGCTGGTCACTGCCGACAGCGGTGGCAGCAACAGTGCGCGTTGCCGCTTGTGGAAGGTCGCGTTGCAGCAGTTCGCGGACGAAACTCGAATGAGCATCACAGTCGCACACCTTCCTCCTGGCACAAGCAAATGGAATAAAATTGAGCACCGGCTTTTCGCGTATATCACGCAGAACTGGCGCGGCCAACCGCTGGCGAGCTTGCAGACCATTGTTGAATTGATCGGACATACTCGCACCGATGGAGGATTGGTCGTACTGCGCCGAACTGGACGAAAACACCTATCCCAAAGGGATCGAGGTCTCTGACGAACAACTCGAACAAGTTCACATCAAACGACACGATTTCCACGGCGACTGGAATTACACCCTCCAGCCACGCTGAGCCACAATTCGTCAACTTATTGTTTTACAAATCCTTATCTGCACAAGGGGCAAACTCCTACGCGGGCACGGATGGACTATGCCTATGTGGCGCCAGAGTATATTCCTGCCAGCGGCACGATCAGGGGCAAGCATGTCGCGGCGCACATTGGCTTCGAGGTCGGTCGGAACAAGGGCCTTGCCGGGATGGGGGACTTGGCGGCAAGTCGAGATTGTCGTAACGCGCAGCCCGGAGATGCCACCAAACTCATTCGCGAGCTTAAGTTCTCGGAAATGAGGGCCGCGTACCTGCTGGAGTTCTACGACAGCATCGAGAGTCTGGAGGATGCACGGGACGTGGTTCAGGCCGTGACCAATGCGTGCGGCTACCTCCCGGCTGGGAAGGTACTGCATTTGGTCGTTGTGGTACGAGAAGAAGGTGGGTCTGCGCAAAGCTGGATCGTCAGGTATCCGTCGGATTGGCTCGGTGACACGCAGTTAGGAATTCCGGAGTTGCCCCTCTCCGTACCTCCTGCGCTAATCGTCGGCAACGGGACAACTTTCTTTGAGAAGTGTGGTCCGTGCAGTGCTGCCCTGTTACAACGGCTGAGGTCCGAATTGCGGAGCTCACTGCGTCTGGGGACGCAAATCCATGACTGTGCGGCGGCCACCAGGAACCCTGTGGATGCGCGTGACGAATCGACAGCATGAAGAAGGAGAGGGGATCCAGGAAATCCATCCTCGGCTTGCTAAATTCCTCGAAGATGCCGGGATTGAAGTCGTTGACGACGACCGCGTGGTCTTGCCTGACGAGGCGAACGACGCATTCCTTGTCCCGGTCATCAAAGCTCTGGGGAATGCATTCATCGGTCCTCCGCCGCCGGTCTTGATTCCCCTGACCGGACGGGACAGGTTCTCCCCGGATTGCAGTCCTGGCAATCAGGCATTGTTGAAGCGGGTCGAAGAGGAGTTCGGCGGACTTTGCACGTGGGGCCGTAAGACAATGAGCATTGGCGCAAATGCGGAGAAGTCCGTTTACATTCACAATAAGAGATCGGATGCCGGCGAGATCGTGGATTTGAAGCCGCGATTTCTTGCGACTCTCAGATCGAAGCAGGTTGACCTGAAGCAGCTTGGCGCGAGTCCAGCCGGTCGAATCCGGGTCCCGGAGGCCGTTGACCAGCAGTTCATTGAGCGAGTCATCAATGCGCTGAAAGTCGGGTTTGCGGGCTGATAATCCGCTCGTGGAGCGCGTTCGGCTATTCTCGATTTTTCCCAAGGACGGTCCCACCGGAGTCCGTCTACGCTGGTATTACTGACTAGAAGGCTGAATGGTTCAGCCGAAGAAAGTTTCAGTTTCCGCAATTGAGGAGATATGCCATGTTCGATCCAGATTTGCTTGGCATGGACGCTGGGATGCAGACCCTTCTGCTGTGGCAGATGCAGGAACAGCAGGCTGAAGCGTTGAGGCTTCAGCAGTTGCAGCAGCTTAATCCAGGCCCTGCTAAGGGTTGGGAGGAGATTGCTGATGAGGCGGCTGAGAACAAGAGGAAGAATCAAGAGGCAAGGAAGCGTCTTGGAATGCCTCCTCTCCCGGAATGAGGTTGGGCTCGTAGCTCAGTTGGTTAGAGCAGAAGATCCCCGGCGTGTGACACTCGGCCAGCAGCAGTAAACTGGTGCTCCATTTCGGAAGGGAATAATCATGATCGTTGCCCAATGTCCGCATTGCAAGCACCACATTCGCTGCGATGATCGCTACGCTGGTAGAGCCGTAGCTTGCCCGAAATGCAAGAAACCCTTTCAAATGCCAGCGGCTGAAGCCGCAGCAGAATTACTTGGTAACCCAGAGCTTGCTGACGATGCATGGTCGTCTCCTGTGCAGGGACATGACTCTCTCGAGTTCCTATCCACCGTAGAGAAAGCAGACTCTGAACCGGCTCTTACTAATCGTTATCATGCATTAAGACTTATTGCAAGATTTGTAAAGGTCCTCACGGTTGCCACTATTGTTCTAATTTGGCTTATCACTCTTGTCTGGTGGATTTCACTAGTATCTATCACCAAGACGGACATATCGTTTGGATGGGTTGTGGGTGAATTTGTTTGTGCTGTCTTTTCTTCGATTATTATATGGTTAGCAGGTTTTGCCCAAGCTGAATTGATTCTGTTGGCAATCGACGTGTCCAATGATATGCGTATTAATTGCACTTTGCTCAAGGCAATACGTTGCAATACGATGAAGTGATTTACATTATCTTGTACTTTAGGAGTTTTTCATGAAGAAGTTAAAGCGGACTGTTGGCTTGTTTACCCCACATGCCACACCTTCAGCACAAATGCCTCCTACGCGACGCCCTATCCGCCGTTGATCTCGATTGCCAAGCGAAGCTTGTCAAGGACCATTTCACGCAGCTTCGCGGGCGCCAGCACTTTTGCCCGGCCGGACCAGCCTAGCACCCACCACAGAATCTCGTCGAGCCCATCCACGGTAAAGCTCACAACTGCCCTGCCGTCCGGATGGCGTTTGACCTGCTGAGTCTTGTGCCAGCGGGTCTCCGTCACCAGATTGGCCGCGTCCGGCGTGAACTCGATCTCCACGTCGAAAGTCTCCTTGCCGCGGAACACTCCCCAGGCGTTGCCGAAGTAGTTGTCGAGACTGAACTTGTCGGGCCGCTGCGCCGCCGCGTCGATCATCCGCAGCGATTGGAACCGGGCGAGCCGGTATGTCTTGGGCGATTTCTCCTCGACCGGCCGGGCGATCAAGTACCACGCCTGGCCGGCGAAGCAGAGGCGATAGGGATGCAAGCCCAACTTTACCGGCCGATCCTGATAGGGGCTGCCGTATTGCCCGGACACCTGTTTCTTATGAATAAGCGCCCATTGCGCAGTGCGAATCATTTCCTGATGGCGGCTGTGGTCGGCCAGTTTGAGGCTCAGGACTTCCATCACGGCCTCCGCATCGTTCAAGAGTTCGGCAATCTCTTGAGACGAGGCCGCGGCGATCTTTCGGGTTGCCGGCTTCGTGTCGGCGCCGGCGTCCAGACCCGCGGCGTTTGTAATTGCCACGGCCGCCGCCTGACCGAGCAACTCGTCGGGCGAAAGGTTGACGACAGGGAACTTGAAGCCCGGCCTGACGTGATAGCAGCGGTCGTGGACGTTGTAGTACCACGGGACCCCCGCAATTTCCAGGACGGCCATGTGCCGGTGGACCGTTTTCTCGGAACATTCCAGTTCGGCGGCCAGACTCTTGACGTTCCATCGGCCTCGGCCCAGCAACAGCTCCTGGACGCGCATGATGTTGGCCAGCCGGACAGCCTGGCGGGCCCGCCGGTCCTCTTCGGGCCGCTTGCGGATTCTTGGCTCGGTTTCCGGCTTTCTTGCCACCGGCTTCGCATGAACGCGTTGCTTCTTCACCATGTCTTCGCTATCCTGGTCGCCATCAGTGAATTCATCGAAGGCCTCGGTCTCCTCCAAGGATGGCCTCAAGCCCAAGTCAACACCCAACAACCTGACGAGCATGTGGTAATATTCTGGGATTTGCCGCTCGTGGTCGTCGTAGATTGCGTTGCTTGCAGCCGACAGATTGAACGCGGACCTTACAAGTTCCAGACTCCCCGGCGAATCATTGCCGTGATAGAGCACAGGAAGGCTTTTCTTGAGCGGATAGTTCACTCGTCCTCGTGGAAGGGCCGCATATTCAACTCCCCGCAAGGGTTTTTTCCATAGGGAAGAAAGATGGGCCAGTACCTGTGGCCACTGTTTAACGTGCTCCAAGTCGTTTTGCCCGTCGGCCGAGTAGGATGGCTGGACCGTCCAGATGATCCGGGATTTTTTTCCCCGAAGTGGCTTCGGAATCCACCAGTAGATTCCGGTGAGGGGTTCGCCGTGATTAGATTCCTTCGCCGCCATGATTTCCTCTCGGTTGTGGCCGTCAATCACGCCCGATTGTACTGCGTCGTTAGGCCCTCGTCTTTGTTTAGGCGGAACGCCCTGACCAACCCGGCAGTCTTGGTTTCCAAGTAGCGGCACATCGTTTCCAAGGCCGGATTGCCGGAAAACAGGCCATAAATGCCCTCCCAGGTCAGCCGGCGGAAGCGGTCCCTGAAGCCGCGGTTGACCAGCCCGTGGAACTCGGCGGTGCCGGCGAGTTCAAAGCGGTCGCGGACCAAGTTGACGTGGAACGCCTTGGTGCGGGGACTGTCCTCGCGGGCCATCCATTCGGCAAACGTCATGTTCCGCCAAAGCTGATAGTGGACCTGAGCCGCAGCCTTTGCCTTGGCGTAGTTCAAGATTTGCAGCGTTGGATCGCGATAGATCTCTAGGAGTTCATCGAGCGTCAACGACTGGGCGTCAGGCGCGGCCCGCGCAGTAAGTCGTGTTCGGGCTGGTGAACTTCGCCTCGATGAGGACCAAGTAACGGCCGGGGAGATGGATCATGACGTCGGTCTCCGTATAGGGACGCTCGACGGGAAGATGCGACTCGAACCGCTTCCTGGCCGCAATGAGCAAATCCGACGGTCTGAAGGCATCATCGGTGAGGCAAATTCCCCAGAGATAAAGAACTGGTTCGGCCGTGTAGGCATCGCCCGTGATTGCCCGTGCGAGCTGGCCCAGACAGCCGGCTTCCTGAAGGGAGCGGAAAACGTTCCAAGAGAGCATGTCTTCGCTCCGCTCGCTGCCCAGGCGATGGGACTCGTATTTGAAGGGGTGGCCGATGATGCGAGTCGCCAGCAGATCCGGCGAGGCAATGGCATTGTTGCTCGGATCGGCGTAGCTGTAGGTCGTGCCGGCAAACGAGTAATGGCAGCGGATGCCATGTTCCGGGCAAACCTCGCCTGCCTCATGGCGGGTCGGGGCGCAGGAGGACGCGCTGGCAGCCCCGCACGTAGCAGCGGACCTGCCGCGGCGACTGGCTGACGCAGACCACGCAAGGGTCCAAGTCATTTGTGCCATAGGGAAGGACGGTTTCTCTCGTACGTTGGCGAATCATATTGGGGCTACTTGTCGCGTAGTTTCTCGTGCTGTCGTTGACCTTCACGGCAATTATCGGAAAGGGGCCGGACTCCTGTGGGTCCGCTCGGCAGCGAACTCTTGAGATCCCGGTGAATTTCTCGGGTCTTCCTCTGGAGAACGCCTCGGCTCGAGTGCTCGTTTGCCGAAACCGTTAGAGCACATTCCGATCGAAATGGGCCATGTGGCCGCCACCGCGGAAACCTATTCCTTGCCGACGCCGACTCGTGTCACCCGATCGAGCATATCGGGAGTGCTAATGAACACCCGGGGTTCACCGGGCACCGTGAGCGTGTCCTCAAGAATCCCAAGCTCGGACTGCGGATCGACGCGCCGGAGAATGCCCGACAATCGCTTGCTGAACTCGGTCAATGGCTTTCGCAGTCTCAGCCCACGCAGGCGTTGGCGACTACGGCCCTTGCAAAAGAACAAGCTGGGAACGATGTGCTTCGCATCCTTATCGTCGGGGATCGTGATGGCGGCGAAAAAGCCTCGGCTGGTCGTCGCCGCGTCAAAAACTTCACCAAGGTACTCCAGGGCCATGTCGAGAAGAAACACGTCGGCAGAACGTCCGCGGCGGACGAATGGCTCGATCTGCTCGTATCGGGAATAGAGCGGTATTTCGTCAAAAAAATCGGCTTGGAGGAACCGAGACGGGTCGTCCAAACCCTCCGGGGCGAGCACGCGACGGCGAAAATCTTCAAAAGTGGTTGCAACGATCATCATACGTTGAAGGCGCCGGCCTGCGTCGGTCGTGGTGAAAAAGGAGGATCAAGCCCTCACCCTAACCCTCTCCCGGAGGGAGAGGGGACAGTAGTTTGCTTTAACCCGCCCCTTCCGCCGCGTCCTTTGCCACGGTCGCCTCCGGCATTATGCGAGGCTTGGCGGCGTCGCCCGTGCCGGGCACGATCTTCGGCGTGGGGGAACTCTCTTCGAGGATCTGCTTCAATTCGGTGGCGTCGATCGTCTCCATGACGATCAGCCTCTTGGCCAGGGCCTCCAGCGCCGGCCGCCGCGTCTGCAAGATGTGGCGGACGTTGACCTGGGCGTCTTCAAGGATATGTTTGATCTCTTCGTCGATCTCGCGGGCGGTCTGCTCGCTGTGCGAACGATCGCCGACCAGGTCGTTTTGCTGGGTGGCAAGGAACACGTTGCGGCGGCTCTCGCGATAGCTGGCGCGGCCCAGCCGGCTCATGCCGTAGTCCATGACCATGCTGCGGGCGATCTCCGTAGCGCGCTCCAGGTCGTTCTGGGCACCGGTGGAAACGTCGCCAAAAATCATGTCCTCGCCCAGCGTGCCGGCCAGCGCCACCTGGATGCGGCTTTCCAACTCGCCTTGCGTGAGCAAATAGCGATCTCCCTCCGGCCGCTGCATCATATAGCCCAGCGCGGCCAACCCGCGAGGAATGATCGAAACCTTGTGGACCGGATCGGTGTTGGGCAGGCTGGCGGCCACCAGGGCGTGTGCGGCTTTCGTGATAGGCGACGCGCTGCTTCTCGTCGGCGTGCATGATCCGCTGTCGCTTCTCAAGGCCGGCGGTCACACGCTCGACGCCCTCGGTGAACTCCACCATCGTGACGGCCGATCGCCCGGCGCGTGCGGCCAAAAGCGCCGCCTCGTTGACCAGGTTGGCGAGATCGGCCCCGACAAATCCGGACGTGATACGGGCGATCTCGCGGAGATCGACCGATTCGTCAATCTTCACAGTCCGAACATGGACTTCAAGGATCTCCTCGCGGCCGCGGACGTCGGGCCGATCGACCAGCACGTGTCGGTCGAAGCGTCCGGGGCGAAGCAAGGCCGGATCGAGCGTTTCCGGGCGGTTCGTGGCGGCCATCACAATGACGCCGCTGTTGGGAGTCACGCCGTCCATTTCCACCAGCAATGCATTAAGCGTCTGCTCGCGTTCGTCGTGGCCGCCGACGACGCTCGTGCCGCGGGTCTTGCCCAGCGCGTCCAACTCGTCGATGAAGACGATGCACGGGGCCTTGGCCACCGCCTGCTGGAACATGTCGCGGACCCGCGCGGCGCCGACACCGACGAACATTTCCACGAAGTCGGAACCGGAAAGACTGAAGAAGGGCACGCCCGCCTCGCCGGCCACGGCCTTGCCCAGCAACGTCTTGCCGGTGCCCGGCGGCCCGACGAGCAGCACGCCCTTGGGAATGCGTCCGCCGAGGACCTGGTACTTTTCGGGTTGCTTGAGGAAATCGACGACTTCGCGGAGTTCCTCAACCGCTTCGTCGATGCCGGCCACCTCGTCGAACGTGACGCCGATGTCTTCCTGGGCCAGCAGCTTTCCGCGGCTGCGGCCGAAAGCCATCGCCGAGCTCGTGCCGGTCAGCCGGCGGAGCAGGAGGTATATGGCGAGACACCCGAGAACAATCAACGCCACAAGCACGAAGGTGGACTTCCACGCATTAGGCAGTGAGCCGCCCTGAAAATCGTGAAATCCCTTATCTTGCAGCAGCAACTGCAACTGGCCATTGTCCTGTTCCAGGCCGTACCGCGAGCACGTAAAGGCAACGTCCGTTTCTTTGGCGGTTTTCAGATCGTCCGGCGCGGTGACCTTTCGCGCGACCGTGCCGGTAATCTCGCTCGGGCCAACCTTCAGGTCGCGGAGATTGGAGAATTGGATCGTTGCTTCCCGGCCGTTGATCGAATCGTTGACTTCGATGGAAGGCCAGGGATGTTCTTTGGTCGGCGCGCCCTTCTCGATCAATTGCTGCAAATGTCCGAACTTGATGACCACGTCGGATTTGCCTGTGAAGACCAGTGCGGCAATCACGCCGCAGACCGCCGCGGCGATTATGAAGAAGCTGATGTTGCCGTTGCCGCTGAGCGATGGCTTGCGGTTTTCGGGCGATTTAGAGGGGCGCGGCGGTCGCGTTTTGCGGCGAGTTGGCTCCATGCAGGGGTATTCCGATTATTGAATCATTAGCGAACAGATTACTCTTACTATTCTACCACATTCACGGCTGCGCAAGCTGCCGCACCGATGATCGGACCAACCGTACCCCTCAATATGGCGGCATGATCGGCGGTCCGTAAAAGAATCTCAGATAACATATTGCGTGCGTGGAGCAGGTCGCGCGCAGGTTGCGGATGTTCCTTGGTCATCCTCAGGAAGGGGCTGTAGCGCATCTCGCGGGCGAGGCGGACACGCCGCCTTCGATAAAGCTTGACAAAGGCCCTGCCTCGCGAGGACAATCTTCCGAAGCTCGAAGCTTCGGACGGACGGCACGCGGCGCGTGCCTGCTACGTTGCATTACTATTACTTGCCCCTTGATTCTCGCCCCGTGAACGACTCCATCGAAATCCAGCCGACTGGGCCGCTGCGGGCGGTTGTCCGCCCGCCGGGCTCTAAGAGCATTACCAATCGCGCCTTGGTCTGCGCCGCGCTGGCCGAAGGCGAGTCGCTGCTCACCGGGCGCACTGGAAAGCGATGACACGCGGGTCATGATCGAGGGGCTAACCCGATTGGGAATCGAGTTGAAGCACGATTCCGCCACGCGGACGATCCGAGTGAAGGGCTGCGGCGGCAGGCCCCCGGCGGCTTCGTCCGACTTGATGCTGGGCAACAGCGGCACGACGGTCCGTTTCCTCACAGCGTTGTGTACGCTCGGCCACGGCACGTACCGCCTTGACGGCGTTCCGCGGATGCGTGAGCGGCCGATCCAAGACCTGCTGGACGCCCTCAGGCAGCTTGGTGCGGACGCGGTCAGCGAGCCGGGCACCGGCTGTCCGCCGGTCATCGTTCGCGCGGCCGGTCTGCCCGGCGGCCGCGCCGAAGTGGCCGGCAATATATCGAGCCAGTTCCTCAGTGCGATCTTGCAGGTCGGCCCCGTGCGCCGAGAGCGATGTGGAACTGTCCGTGCGCGGCGAACTGGTATCTAAGCCGTATGTCGCTATGACGCTGGCCGTAATGCGGGCGTTCGGCGCATCGATCCCTGCCGACGATTTTCCGCTTGCGGGTGCCCGCACCGCAGAAGTATCGCGGGCGGACCTACGCAATCGAGCCCGACGCGTCGGCCGCAAGCTATTTCTTCGCCGCGGCGGCGATCGCGGGCGGAAGCGTCACGGTCGAAGGCCTTTCGCGCGACAGCCTGCAAGGCGATGTTGCCTTCTGCGATTGCCTGCGCGATATGGGCTGCGAGGTCAGAGAGGCGAGCGATAGCATTGCCGTAACCGGCCGCGCCTTGCGTGGAATCGACGTCGATATGAACGCCATTAGCGACACCGTGCAGACGCTCGCCGCCGTGGCCCTGTTTGCCGCCGGGCCGACGACCATTCGCAACGTTAGCCACATTCGCCACAAGGAAACGGACCGCATTTCGGCGCTGGCCGCCGAGCTGCGCAAGTTCGGCGCCGAAGTCGAAGAACGCCACGACGGTTTGACACTCCATCCCCGCCCGTTGCACAGCGCGGTGATCGACACCTACGACGACCATCGCATGGCAATGAGCATGGCGCTGGTGGGGCTTCGCGTGCCAGACGTGGTAATACGCGATCCGGGCTGCGTGGCAAAGACCTACCCGGGGTTCTTTGCCGATCTGCAAGCGCTAAGAAAGGCGTGAAACGATGCTAGTGATTCGAGTGCGAATGGGCGGACGATTGCCCCACCGCCGATTGACGCAGAGCGACCGATTCAAGCAGTTCGTTGGCACGCCGCAGAAGCACGCTCCCGGGCTCGCCGGAGTCGTCCCGCGACGCGGAATTGTCCGCCGCCGCGAACGTCCCCTGACAGTGCTGACAAACAACCCGCTTACCTAGATATTCGACCCGAATCTGAAGCCGTCGTCCACAGGTTGGGCATTCCTGCACGAAGTATGTGGCACCTGACATCACTGCAAACTCCTTTTCGATAGCCCCTTCCGCTTATCAAACCATTGTTGCAGAATGCCGGTTTTTGTCAACTCAGCACATTGTTTATTTCGCGTGAGAGTAATATCGCGAGTTATCTATCGCAGTTGTCGAATCGTTTTGATGGCGACCGCCTCAACTGGCATATTCGCATGGCTGCCCGAATCGTGGACCGGGCCTTTGGCAATCCGATCCAGCACCTCCATGCCGTCGGTCACTTCACCGAAAACACAATACCCGTAGCCCTCGGAAGTTCGCGACTTGAAATTCAAGCCGTCGTTGTCGGAAATATTGAAAAAGAACTGGCTCGTGGCACTATCTTCGTCGTCGGCGCGCCGCGCCATGGCGATCGTGCCTCGGCGGTTCTTCAGGCCATTGTCGGCCTCGTTGCGAATCGGCGTCATTGGCGTCTTTTCCTTTAGGTCGGATGTGTAGACGCCTCCTAACACGATTTGCACAGGCTTGCTATAGACTTGGTGGAAGATTGTTTGATCGAAGTGCCCGTGGGATGCGTAATTTCGAAAATTGTCCACCGTCAGCGGGGCCTTTTCGGCGTCCAAGCGGACAGTGATTTTGCCTGCGGTCGTGTCGATCGCGAATACCGGGTGCTGGAGGTTTGGATCGGGCTTGGGATCGTCGGGCACTTCCGCGGCTGCGTTGGCCGCCGGTTCGGCCTTGTTACCGCTCGGCCCACTGACGGCCGCAGTCGCCGGCGCGGAGTCGCCACCCTTTTGACAGCCCATCAAGGCAAAGACAGGGATAATTACCAATAGTGCCAGGGCCGACTTCCGTAAAGATTGCACTGCTACGCCTCCATGCGTTGAAACTGTGATTTGCGGGAAGTGTTCGGGAAGGAATCAGCCGCCTTTTTGCGCGTACGACGAAGCGGGAAATATCTTTTCCCAGAACCGGCCCATCATCCTCAATTTGGGTGTTAAATACAAGGGCGATTTCTTACCCAAGCGTCCGTGTGTTACAATGCCGGGTAGGGACAGGAAGGTCTTTTGCAGCTTTATCCCCGCGAAAAAATACTCAGATTGCGATGAAAAGTCGGTGGTATCGAGTAGCCGTGCTGATTTTGTGGGGCGTAGCCACCATTTGGCTCGTCGCCAAAAAGATATTGCCGCCGCTCTTGGTTGGGGAACCGCCTGTCTACGCTTCGATGACCGCGGAGAAATCGCGCCCGCCGGTTGCTTGGTACGTGAACCTGAACGACAGCCGCCTCGGTTGGGCCCTGAGCGAAATCAGCAGGCAGGTAACCGACGTTACCGAGATTCACAGCCTTGTCCATTTTGACGGATTGCCTATCGACCTGGTTTTTCCGTCCGCGATCCGCCCGTTCGTTCGCGCCAGCACGCAACTGTCAAACAGCAAGGGCTTTGACGTGGAAAGCCATATGCTGATCAACCCGCTCAATCAGCTCCAAAGCTTCGATTCCAAAGTGAAGCAATGCCCGCACACGGGACAAAGTCTGGTAGCGATCGAAGGCAACGTCGATGGCGATACGTTGACGCTCACCTATCGTTACGGAGACGCGCCCCAGAAGAAACTCACGTTGACGCTGCCGGAGAATAAGATTCGCGACAGTCTGTCGCCGGAGACTGAACTGCGCGGCCTGCACGTGGGCCAATCGTGGACGATTGTAAGCTACAGCCCCTTGTCCAGCAATCCGCTGGATTACTTTCAGCAGAGCGCGCCGACGGAGGTGTTGCTCGCCAAGGTCGAAGATAAGACAGACATGATGTGGAACGGACAGTCGGAGCCGGTGTGGCTAGTCGTGTATCGCACCGATACCGTTCAAGATCCGGCCAGCGACAAGAACGTTCGCAATCGGATGTGGGTGCGGATGGACGGCACGGTGATCCGCGAGGAAGTCCGGCTTAGCGGCATCAGGTTGCTGTTTGTCCGCATGCCCGACAAAGCCGCCGCCAAGTTGCGGACCGAGAGGAAGGAGTTTTTTACTCATAACGGCGTGGACTGATACGAACCGTTCTAACAAGAAAACGTTTGTTTTGGTTCCCGACGCGAGCAATAAACAGTCAGCAACCATGATCGAGTTTGACCTGGTAATGCGACGATTCGGGCGGACGGTGGCGGTGAACGGCCTGTCATTGACAATTCCCCAGGGTGAGTTGTTTGCCCTATTGGGCCCCAACGGCGCCGGCAAAACGACGACGATCCGCATGCTCGTCGGCTTGCTGCAGCCCGATTCGGGCCAGATCCGCGTCTGCGGCGTCGATTGTGCGCGGAAGCCGCGCGAGGCGAGCAGCCGTTTGGGCTACGTGCCCGACGAACAATTCCTTTATGAAAAGCTCTCCGGCCGCGAACTCTTGCAGTTCGCCGCCGAGATGCACGGCTTGGACCCGGCGACGGGCCGCGACCGCATCCGCCGCGAGAGCGAACGCTTCGAGCTGGGGGAGTTTATCGACAACCTGACGGAGACCTATTCCCACGGCATGAGACAGCGGCTGATCTTCGCCACCGCGCTGCTTCACGATCCGCAAGTCTTGGTGGTCGATGAGCCGATGGTGGGGCTCGATCCCCGCAGCGCCGCGCGTGGTCAAGGACTTGCTGCGGGCCGAAGCCGCCGCCGGCAAGGCCGTTCTCATGTCGACGCACACGCTGGGAGTGGCCGAGGAGATCGCCGATCGCATCGGCATCCTCAATCGCGGCCGGCTCGATTTCCTGGGCACTCTGGCCGAGTTGGGGCAGGAGCTTTCCGCGCCGCACCAGGCCCTGGAGCACCTCTTCCTGGAGCTGACTAACGGGCACTCGACGTCCAACCGGCAAGGGGCCGTGGAATGACCACCGCCGCCGTCAGTTCGCCGCTGCTCGTGGCTTCACACCAAGGCCAGTCGCGGGCCTTTCACCGGCTGCGATGGCGCTCCTTTCGCACGCGCGTGGTCCAAGGGATCGCAACCTCACGGCTGCGATACGCCCTCGTCGCCGGCCTCAGCGTGCTGCTTTGGTACGGCCTGTACTATCTTGTGGAACAAGGTTTCCTCTTCATGAAGTTGACGCTGCCGATGGGGACGCATAACCTCTTGGTGCCCGGCATCTTCAATTCCTTTTTTCTCGCCTTGTTCCTGATGTTGGTCTTCTCCAGCAGCGTGATCCTTTACGGCTCGCTGTTCCGCGGCGGCGAGGTCGCATTTCTGCTCACGATGCCGATCGAGGAAGAGCGGATTTTCCAGCATCAATTCCAATATGCCGTCGTGTTGAGCAGTTGGGGTTTCATCCTGCTGGGCAGCCCCATGCTGGTCGCCTTTGGGCAGGTCGCCGAGGCGCCGTGGTACTACTATGCCATGCTTATGCCGATGCTGGTGGCCTTCGTTTACATACCTAGCGGCATCGGCGCGATTCTGTTGCTTGTGATCATGCACCTGATTCCGCGCAAGCGGGCACATGTGCTGGGACTGGCCGTCTGTGCCGTGCTTGTATTGGCGGTCTGGTTCTGCTGGTCGCTCGTGGCGCGGCCGGAGACCGACCTGCTCACTCCGCGCTGGTTCACCGAGATGCTCCATCGACTGCAAATGACCGAAGCCCGTCCGCTGCCCAACTGGTGGCTGAGCACGGGACTGCTGGAGACCGCGGGCGGCGAGTGGTCCGAAGGCGTTCTGTTCATGGGGCTGCTGATCGCCAACGCCCTTTTCTTTCGCGAATTGGCCGGCATCTTCGCCGAGCGGATCTACCGCCGCGCCTACTGGGCGGCAGCCGGCATGGGCTCGCGGCCGGCGCGCGTGCAGATGGGCAGCTTCGATGCCGCGCTGAACTTCTGCCTGCGGTTCCTCCCGCCGCAGGTGCGGCTGATCTTGATGAAAGACGTGCGGCTCTTCCGCCGGGACCCGCTTCAATGGTCGCAGTTCCTCATTCTCGTCGGGCTCCTTTTGCTGTACTTCATCAACGTCCACCGCGTGAGCAGCAGCCAGAAATTCTCGCAATGGGTGAATGTCGTCAGTTTCATGAACCTTTCGGTCGTGGGTCTGCTCATGTCGACCTTCACCACGCGGTTTGTTTTTCCGATGGTCAGCCTCGAAGGCCGCAGCTTCTGGCTGCTGGGCCTTTTGCCCTTGAATCGAGACACGATACTCTGGTCGAAGTTCCTTTTTTCCGTAGGCAGTCTACTGGTGCCGTGCGGGCTCTTGGTTATGCTGAGCGACTGGCGATTGGACGTGCCCAAGGAGTTGATCGTCGAGCATCAGGTGACATCGCTCTTGCTCTGCCTGGGGCTCTCGGGCATCGGCGTCGGACTGGGTGCGCGGCTGCCGCTGCTCACCGAGCCCTCGCCGTCGCGGATCGCCGCCGGATTCGGCGGCACGCTCAACCTGGTCGTCAGTACGCTCTTTATCGTGATCGTTCTCGTTCTCCAGGCCATGCCCTATCATATCTATTTTGCCGGGCAGATCGACCCAGCCATCGCGGCCGGCAGCGGCTGGCTGGGGATCCAACGCGCGGTTGGGTCGTGGATTATCGTCTGTACGGCGATCAGCGTCGCGGTCAGCTTAGTGGCGGCGCTAGTGCCAATGTGGATCGGTATCCGCACCTTCCGCCGGCAGGAGTTTCATTGACACTCATCGGGAGCGTTCCCTGGGCGTTGCGCACGATAGGCCCCTTGGTGGGTCTCGCAAGCTCGATGCCACCCTAGAACGACAATCCCGCGCGGCAAGCGGGACCTACTTTCCCCGCACCAGCAGATATCCCACCGGGATCAACAGCCGCGTCACCAGCATGTTGACCGTCAGCCCGCCAATCACGGCAATGGCTAACGGCTGCTGCATCTGCGCGCCGGGACCGAAGCCGCAGGCCAGCGGCAAGAGGCCGAGGATCGTGGCAAGACTGGTCATCAGGATCGGCCGGAAGCGGACCCGTCCGGCGTGAAGCAGGGCTTCGTGCAAAGGCTGCCCTTCGGCGCGGAGCTGGCCGATGTACTCGATGAGGATGATGCCGTTTTTCACGTCCAGGCCAATGAGCAGGATCGCGCCCATGAATGACGAGACGTTCAGCGGCGTGCCGGTAAGCCACAAGGCGCCGAGCGCGCTGGCCATCGAGATCGGCTGGCAGAGGAAGATCAAGAGCGGCAGCGCGAGGCTGCGGAACTGAAAGCCCAACAGCAGAAAGACCAGCGCCGAGGCGGAAAGCATAACGGCCGCCAGGCTGGCGAAGGCCTCCTGCTGCGCCACGAATTCCCCACCCAACTCCCAGCGGTAGCCGTGCGGGAAAGTCATCTTGGGAAGCTCCTGCTGCACGAGCCGCGAAACCTTGCCCACGTCGCCGGCCGCCACCTCGGCTGTGACGACGATCATCGGCTGCTGATTCTCGCGCGACAGCTCGGTGGGACTCGTCTTTCGCTGGACCGCGGCAAGCTGCCGCAACAAGACGAAAGTGGGCGGAGACGATTCCCCAGCCCCCTTGGTTGTGCCCGCCGGCAGCGCGATGGGAATCCGCTCGACGCGGTCGGGATCGTAGCGGACCTTATCGGGAGGCGCGGACGCGGATGTCGGTAATGCGCTCCTTTTCGGGCAGCGTCGCGGCAAGCTGGCCGTAGAGCGCCGCGGAAAGCTGGTTCTCCAAATCAACTTCCGTAATACCGGCGCGGGCCAACGCCAGCCGGTCGGGTCGCACGATGATGTCGGGGTTTTCAAGGTCCGAATGGGTATTGACGCCTTCCACCTTTCCCTTCTTAAGGACATCGCCCACTTGACCGGCCAAATCGCGGAGCACGGTCAGGTCGGGCCCGAAAATTTTCACCTCGACTGGCTTGGTCAGGCCGACGAGGTCATTGATCTGGTCGCGGATCAGCGGAGTCAACTCGGTGTCGGCGTCGGGTACGCGGGCCTTAAGCTTCTCTTCGATTTCCTCCTTGATTTTTTCATACGGCCGCCGCTGGCCGGGCGGTTTCAGGGCCACCTCGATGTCGCCCTTGAATGCCTCGGTGGCGTAGATGCCGTTCTCCGCGCCGGTGCGGCGGAGATAGCCGGAAACGTCGGGCGTTTCGGAAAGTATCTTGTCGATCCGCTGCGCAACCTTGTCGGTCTCCATGAGCGATGTGCCGGCCGGCATGAAGTAGTCGAACACGAACGCCCCTTCGTCCATCTCCGGCATGAAGCCCGAATCCAGTTTGCTCCAAAACCACCAGGCCGGCACGGCCGCGAGCAGCGCCCCCGCAACGACCAGCCGCGGCCAACGCAAGGCGTGGCGAAGGGCCCATTCATAAGTGTCTGCCATGACGCGATAGATCGGGCCACTCGTGGGCATGGCCCGGTTCGCCAGGAAACGGGCCGCCAACACCGGGATCATCGTCAAGCTCACGACCATCGACACCAGCAATGCAACTGTCAGCGAAAGGCTGAGCGACTGGAAAAACTGGCCGACCACGCCATGCACGAACGACAGCGGAAGGAAGACGAGGATTGTGGTCAGCGTCGAGCCGATCACCGCCCCGCTGATCTCGCGGCTGGCGCGGTTGATGGCCTCATCGCCCGATTGCCCTTCGGCCAGATGCCGGGCGATGTTTTCCACGACCACCACCGAATCGTCGATGATCAGGCCGATGGCCACGGCGAGCCCGCCCAGCGACATGAGATTGAGCGTGTCGCCGGTGAGGTGCAGGAAAACGAACGTGATAATCAGGCTCAGCGGAATGGAGATCGCGGTGAGCAGCGTGGCGCGGATGCTGCGAAGGAACAGAAGCAGCACCAGCACGCTGAACGCCCCGCCCACGAGGATCGCGTCGCGGACGTTGGCGATCGACGTCCGCACAAGGTCGCCCTGGTCGTAGACGGGCGTGATCTCTATGCCCGGCGGGGCCAGTTTCCGAAGTTCCGGCAGCATCGCATTGAGGCGGTCGGAAATGGCTAGGGCATTCCCTCCCAGGCGGCGAAAAACCGTTATCGCGACCGCGTTTTTCCCGTTGGCGCGGATCAACGACGTGCGGTCCTCGTGGCCGATGACCACCTGGCCCACGTCGGCCACGCGGACCGTCTGGCCGTTGACGTGTGCCAACACGAGTTGATCCAAGTCGGGCGGCGTCTCGGCCTGGCTGTTCAGCAGCACCTGGAATTGCAGCGGGCCGTTGTCGAGACTGTCCAGCCGGCCCACGGCACGAAGGCGATGGTCCTTTGCCACGCGATCGGCCACGTCCGACATGGAAAGCCCTGCCGCCACAAGCCGCAGCGGATCGATCTCGATGATGATCTCGCGGACGTCGCCGCCTTGGATCACCGCGTCGGAAACGTCATCGATCCGCTTGATCCGCGGGCGGAGATCGTAGTAGGCGTAGTCGTGCCGAGCCGCAGGGTCGCGCCCGCCCGTGACGACGAAGGATATGACCGGAAAGACCGCGGGCGATTGCCGTTCGATGAGCGTGCTCGTGCCGGCTGGAAACTGGTTGTTGATGTCGGCGATCTTTGCCCGCACGTCGTTGAGGGCCTGCACCATGTTGGTGCCGGGCGTGAAGTCGATGTTCAACTCCGACGCCCCGCGGAGGGTCTTCGACCGGACGGCGCGGACCCCCAGCACGGTGCCCACGGCCTCCTCGATCGGCCGCGTGACGGCCACTTCGCCGGTATTCACCGCCAGACCGGCCGTTTGTGCCACGATCGTGATCCGCGGGAAAGTCACTTCCGGGTAGATGCCGCACGGCATGTGAAGCATGGCCAGCACGCCGAACACTGTCAACAAGAGCGTAGCCAATACGATCAGGCCGAAATAGGGCCGCGCCAGCGACACGAGGTTGAGGGCGCCACGGGGATGGGCCGGCGTCGCAGGCGGCGTGTCGGGAGCGACGGGGGCGATCATTTCTCGCTCTCCGTCGGTTGGAGTCCCGGCTTTAGCCGGTCATCGTTCTCCTTCTTTCCAATGTCGTCCTTCTTTCCAATGTCGTCCTTCTTTCCAATGTCGTCCTTCTTTTCACTTGAAGGCGGGACTCCAGCCGGCTCGGCTTTTTCCACCTCGACCTTCGTGTCGTCGTCCAGGTTGTAGCCGCCCTCGACGACGACCGATTCATTTGGCTTGAGTTCGACGTCACTCACGGCGACCCAGCCGTCGTCCTTCAGTCCGAGCTTCGGATGCAAGGTGGCCGTCTTGCCGTCGCGGACGACGACGAGCACGGCTTCCTTGCCCGTGTCGCGGACCGCATTAGCGGGCACGGCGAGCGACTTTTCCTCGCGGACGACGATCGTCGCCATCACGGCCTGGCCCAAGGCAAGCCGGCCGGCGGCGTTATTGATCTTGATGCGAACC
The DNA here is from genome assembly GCA_963707295.1 of uncultured Planctomycetia bacterium. Classification (GTDB taxonomy): domain Bacteria; phylum Planctomycetota; class Planctomycetia; order Pirellulales; family Thermoguttaceae; genus JANXQG01. The sequence continues at coordinate 1,023,182 of CAVPPL010000007.1, read as the reverse complement.
GGTAGATTGCCCGTCTGCGGGTCGGCGATCTTGCCGACATCCAGGACGGCGGCGGGCACGGCGTCGTCGGCCTGGTCTTGATCCAGCGAGGAACCACAGGCGCGGACGGCCGCCGACTGCTTAGGCTTCAGCCGCTGAGCATCCGCCACGGCGAGCCAAATGACCGCTTGAAGTTGGCCGGCATCGACGATCTGGCCGACCGATGTGCCGACGGCCAGCGTTTGTCCCAGTTGGCAGGTCAGTTCGTTCAAGACGCCGGCGATCGGCGTGCGAATGGTAAGTTGCGCTGAGTTGGGCCTTGCCGGTGGCGACGGCGGCCTCGGACGTTTTATATTGAGCCTTGGCGGTCTGCACTTGCAGATCGGCTTGCTGCTCGGCCGACTCGGCGTCGTACATAGCGCTTTTGGAGATTTCGCCCCGCTGCCGTAATTGCTTTAGATGATTCGCGGTAAGCTGGGCTCTCTTGAGGGCCAATTCCGCCTGATCGATCGCGAGCTTCTGCGACTCTAAAGCACGCTCTTTTTCTACAAGACCCTTCTCGGCGATGGTGGCGTCCAACTGTACGATCGACTCGCCGGCCTTTATGGCCGCGCCCGGCCGCTTCAGCAGGTTGACGACCCGCCCTTCTGTAGCGGCGGTGAGCACTGCAAAGTGTTCGGGCACCGCCTCGCAGCGGCCCAAGCCGGTAACCCGTTCTGCAAGCGTGCGCCGTCGGCGGCCGGTTGCACGCGAACACGGACGTTCCGGCCCTTTCTCCTTGTCGTCGCCGTCTTTCGCAGTGGCATGTCGGCAGCCGGAGATGGCTGGAAGAAGCAGCAGTATCACGCACTGGGCGAGTATAAACGCGCTATGCAGTAGGATGGGTGGCACATCCCTGAGCTTCGTTTGAAGGGCGTGTTTTCCCGGACTCGCCACGCCCTTCGCAAGCTCAGGGACGTGCCACCCCGGTTGAGTGTCTAACCTGACTGAACTCATGTTTTTCTCTTGATCCAGCCGCCCGGAGAATCTCAGCAACCCCTAAACTTTACATCACCGTTTCAGGTTCAACCGGTTTGCGGCATACCTTGATCGAAAAGCGCGATATTGCCGATTCTATCCAGAGAACCAATTCCAACGCAAAGTCCTTAGTTTACAACGACGAGCGGCACCTTGCAACGAATTCACTTTTTGCTAGCCGTTGCCCTGCTCGCCGCCCTCCCGCTTACGGCTCGGGCACAGGTTCCCCTCGCGCCGAGCCCGGCCGATGCCCCGTCGTTAGCGCTGGCCCCGCAAGTTGACCTGGAAACTGCCCTGCAATGGACGCTGCAATACAATCCGAACCTGGTTGCCGTCCGGCAGAGTGTGAACGTCTCGGCCGAAGCGGTGAACGTTGCGCGGCATTTTCCCACCAGTTTGAACCCAACCCTCTCGATTCAGTATGAGCCTTGGGTTTTCCAACGCGAGCCCAATGGTCAGGTTGATACGCTGGATCGATCGGTATTCCTTACGTGGGGCCAGCCGATCGAGCTTGGGCACCGGCAAGCATATCGCCAGCAGATGGCCCAGCGCAGTACACGCAAACACAGTGGACCGTGCTTCAAGCCGAATTGGCGGCAATGGTGCAAACCTATCGTGCGCACCAGACGGCCCTCTATCGCCGCGAGAAGCTGGCCATCGCGCAAGAGCTGAACGGCTTCAACGGGCGATTGGTGGAGATCATCCGCCGGCAGGCCGAGGCCAACCAGGCGTCGGCGGCCGATGCGATTCTGGCGGAAGTGGAGAGCCAGACTACGCTTCAACAATTGGAGTCCGCCCGGCAAGACTACATCTCGGCGCTTGCCGACTTGCGTCAACAGTTGGGCATACCCGGCGTGGCGGCGACGGCCGAGCCGAGCGGGCCGTTTCGAGTGCCGGAAAACCAGATACCCGGCGCTGGCGAGGCGCTGGTGCGCATGGCGCAGGAAGGCCGGCCGGAAGTCCAGGCGGCCGCCGCCGCCGCGTCGAACTCCAAGGCGGCGCTGCAACTCGCCCGCGCCGATCGCATCCCGATTCCCTCGATCGGTCCCGCTTACGAGCGCAACGAATCCGGCGCGACGTTCTACGGCGTCAACCTGACGACGACGGTGCCGATCCTCAACATCGGCAATTCGCTGGTTTGCCAGCGCGAGGCCGAGTACCGCCGCGATTGCGTCGCCTGGGAGCAAGCCCGGCAGCAAGTCGCAGCGCAGGTCATGGCGGTCGAAGTGAAGTGGACGCAGGCCCAGCAATCCGCCGAGCGGACGCACCAGCGGCTCGAACCAATCCGCCGGCAGGCCGAGCGGATGGAGCGGCTCTACGACGCCGGGCAGACAGACCTGCTAAAGCTTTTGCAAGTGCGGCGGCGCTTCATCGAGGCCCGCAATGTCGAGCTTGACGCCGCCTGGCAGGCGATCGGGGCCTATGCCGACCTCTTGGCCGCAACCGGCGGCGCTCCGCTGTTGAGCCCCGCAACGCGGTAGAACATCCTCATTTCAGCGGAATTGTGTCTCCCCTTTCTGGCTACCAGTGTGAATCCTGATCGCGGAAGTCAAGCTGGATGGGCCAGCGAGCGGACGCATCAGCGGCGGCTAGTTGCGCGGCCTGATAATCTCCGAGGCTGGATCTTGCCCGTCGATCTCGCAATTGGGAAGCGAATGTCACAGTTTTCGCAACGAAACTTCGCTTATTCTCGCGTTCGTGAGATCGAGTTTCCGGAGTTGGGACAGCCGGCCAACATTCATCCATCCGGCTTCGCTAAGCCCACATCGGCTAAGGTCCAATTCCTTCAATGTGGCAAGCCTCGCAAACATAAGCAGCTTAGAATCGCTAGCGTCGAAGTTTAAGTGGAGCTTCTCGACGGAGTTCAATTGTCCCAGCAGGTCAAACGTTTCCGCAGCCTGGCCCACGCACAGCCACGCCTCCACGACTTTGCCCTGCCGGTTTTCTCGCAGATTGCAGCCGAGTTCGAGAATCCTACGCAGTGCTTTCTCTCTTTCACTTGCCCGGTCGTCAAGCTGGCCTGGTCCGAACGACTTGCCCTGCCGAACAAGCCGTCCATAAAGCATAAACTCCATATCCGGGCGGCTCCACTCGCATTCCGGCAAAGCCCGGTGCAATTCGCAGAAGCCGACGCGCGTGATTCTGCTCCCAAATAGTCCGACGGACCTGAGTTGCCGCATTGCTCGTAGTGCTTGCACGCCTTCGTCGTCAATCCTGGTGTCTCCAATGTCGAGTTCCCGGAGCCCGGCAAATCCACCAAGTAACGCAATCCGGCACTGCTGATTCTCGTCCGGAATAGACTTAGTGTTTCAAGTCGGTTCAAGCTGGAAAGACTGGATAGCGCAGCGTCGGTGACGTTGCTGCCGGAAAGGTCCAGGTGGACAAGGCGAGTCAACGTCTTGAGCCGCGCGTATCCTGCTTCCGAAATCACGCTCCGCCGAATCGATAAACGTCGGAGGTTCTTCAGCTTGGAAATGTTGTCTAAGTCACTGTTGGTAAAACCGACCCGCGAGCCCGGCGTCGTGAGCGGCTCTGCCGCTTCAACACTTCCCGCGTCGTCTTTGGTTATAAGGGCATGGCCAGAGATGGCCCCGACCAAAACCGGGTCGTCCGGGACGACCGCCGGGACACTCTTTAAACTGCTGATTCGCAGCGTGTAACTTGTGCCGCCATCGCAGCCGAGTGTACCGACGTGAAGCTCGTCCAAGGTTTTCAAGACGGCAACCCCGCCGAAGCGATTCCTTTCGCCCGCCCGGACGAGCTCGTTGGAAATCTCGACTCGCGCGGTGCCCTGGTCGATGATTTCCAGAATCTTGAACGGGCAGCGGCCCTCATACGGTTTCCCGACGCCGTCGCCCGAACTTGCCCGCACTTCAACTATCGTCTCTTCGTGCGACGGTGGAAATGAGCTATAGACTTGTCGGCGCACCTCGAAAACAAGCGATGTCGGCCGCGCGAAGGATTGGGCCTTCGACGCGTTGTTTTCATCGGCGAACCGGCGCGGCGCCCGCTGAAGGCGCCGTAAAAACCAAAACCACTGCGAAGGTTGGCAAGCACCGTAATCTCATGTCCGGAACCTCTGAAAAGCAAAAGCCATTATAGCACTATCCCCAACGTTTGGGGAGCACATCCTCACCCGGCGCTATGCGCAAAGTAGACGCCAGCATAGAAAGCAGGCGTCACCAACTACCCCACATCGAAAAAGTGTGCGTGTCGCCGGTTTATTGTCGGACCCGCGAACTACCACTTAGCGATTCATTACAGGGTCGTTTGCGCACAATCTGTCGCTCGCGTGCCAAGATTCAAGCCGGAAACTCGAATAGCCCTGTGTTGAACGGAACTTATTTCCCGCTGCGGTGTCTAAACATTATATGGCTGAGGATTGGCTGCCGGGAGGCACGATGAAAGCGATTGATCCCCAAGGAGGAAGGGAATTCGGTACTATTGAGAGAATAGCGAAGATGAAGGCAATCGAAGAATATCATCGAGCCGTCGAGAGGGGCCACGAAGACAATACTCGCGTTGGCAAATGCGCGGACCGGCCCGCCGGAATTCACAGCGACGATATGGACAAGGTATACCCTGCGCTTGGCGAAGTCGTTCAGGAAGTCATTGATTACTTCCGGCGGCGCGGCGAAGAACCGTCCCCTCGGCAAATCTTGCCGATCGCTGAAGTCGGCCAGAACCCCTTTCCGTGCGCGGAGACCATTGACGCTTAGATCTTCGTGCGCCGCGACGATGCGACGGTTGAGGGAAAGGGGAACGCAGCCGCGTCTTTTCGCCGGCCCGTAGCCGGCGGCGCTGATTATTTCAGCACCATTTTCGCAGGCTCAAGAACCGGATCGCCCGGCCGATTTTCCCAACCTATTATCTGGCAAGCACTTACGGCGACGGAACGCGTTTTCGCAAGAACTCCCCAAATGTTTTTGCGAACATAACTCGAAGTCGCAAGTCCTGGCCGGCAAAGGCTTTAGCGACGTTTTGTACCGACTTTTCATTACAAATGTTGACATAAGATAAGAAATGTGGTATACTGGCGATTTGCCGCAAGCACGTGAACGTGGAAGTGTGGGAAGATGAAGGATGAGAGATGTAAGGCAGGAGATCGAGCCACGGAGGGAACACCGATGGAACGCGGACCGCATCCGTGTTCAGTCCGTGTTTCATCCGTGGCTCTTTCCACCTTTCTTGTAATTCGCGTGGTTTGTTGCTCCTTCGCTCCCCCCATTTGCCCAACCGTCGGGAACGCCAATGGCCAAAAGAAGTAATGCCGGGTGGCCCTGGGCGGTTGCCCGCCCAGGGCTCCCACAGATCCGGACGTGCCCGCATTAGAGCATCCGGTTCCTCAAGTAACCCCATTGCTTCGCCACAACCTAGCTAGCGCCGTGACAAACCCGTACTGTACTATCCGTCGCCATTGCGTTGACACCAACGGAAGTTCGATGCCTTCCAGGTGTTGCCTGCCGACGGGCGAGTTACTCGATGCCTCGCTTCCCATCCCCCGGGTCCTCGCGGGTCGAGTTCCCCGGCTTCCTCGGTACTATCAAGGCACTGCGACTTCCTGCCGCCCTTCCCGCCGCGCTTCGTTTCCTTCGCTTGGCGGTACCACGGGACCACGCATAGTTCGCTCCCGCCGCCGCTGCGTGTGGCAACGTCGGGCCTGGGGTTGTTCGCCCGGTATCCCCGTCCGGGAATGCTTCCGTGGAGACGACAGGATCTCCCAAGTTCCTGGGGAACCTCGATTCCCGTTTGCACATGTTCTTAGACCCCGGCCGGCCCCTGCGTGCCTAACCACTTGCGGCACGCTGGGCGTGGCCCCCGCTAATAGGACGACGAGGGCGCCAACGGTAAGGACGATTTCGGGGCTCAATAGCATGGCTTTCGAGCTCGCTGTCTACGCTTCGCAAGGTCGGTTGCCCTTCCTCACGCAAGACTCGCTTCCAGCTGCTGGTCAGGCTCTCCTGGACGGGCTTCTACCCGCAAGGTCCCAATACAAGGTTTCAAATCATTCGACTTTCCTCCTTATCCAAGCTTCTTGCGCAACCTATCTCAGTCCTGTCTTCGTCCTGTCTTCGTCCTGATACTATAACCGCCCGGCGAGTCAAGGCCCCTTGCCGGTAGACTAGAGATTGAGGTTCGCAACTCATTCCTAGTCCACCGAACAAGGAGACCTATATGTGGTATCTCGGTATCGACCTTCATCGTCTTACCGTTGTCATCGCCGGCGTGAACGACGCGGGCGAAGCCATGAACGCGACCACCATCCGCTGTGAAGACACGGAAGCCATTCGGCAGTTCGTCGAAAAGCTCGGGGCGTTCCGCGCAGTGATCGAAGCCACGGGCACGTACCGTTGGCTCTACGACCTGCTTCGCCCGTACGGCGTCGTCGTCCTGGCACATCCACTCCGCCTGCGCGCCATGATACAGCGCCGCAGCAAGACGGACAAGCTTGACGCGATGCTGCTGGCCAATCTGCTGCGGATCAACCAAGTCCCGTTGGCCTACATTCCGCCAGAGCCCTACCAGCAATTACGCAACCTGACACGCGCACGAGCACGACTCGTCCGCGAGCAAGTGAAGGCGAAGATCAAGCTCCGCGACCTGTTCGCGCGGCAGAATCGGCAGACGCCCTACCGCACGCTCGGCAAACGCTGCTTGGCGTGGTTCGGCAAACAGGACTTCGGCCCCATCGAGAATCTGGTGCGCGACGAGCTGGTGCTGCGATTGCAGCACTACGAGAAGCAATTGGCGATTCTCGACGAACACATGCTCGCGTTGCGTGAAGCATTCCCGCAGGTGGAGACGTTGACGGACATCCACGGCATCGGCCTCTACTCGGCGCTCTTGATCGTGGCCGAACTGGGCGAGGTAGATCGATTCCACAATGCCAAGCAGGTCGGAGCTTACACCGGCCTGACGGCGCGCGTCAACCAGTCGGGCGGCCACTGCTATCGCGGATCGATCACCCGTCAGGGCTCGTCCTGGTTGCGATGGATCCTCGTGGAAGCGGCAATGAAGGTCGTCCAGGAGGATGTTGCCTTGAAGAACTTTTACACGCGCGTACGGAAACGCGCGCAGCGCCAAGATTGCGCGTGGCGACGGTGCGCAAACTGGCGGAGATATGTTGGAAACGGCTGCGCCGCTGGCAGAGGGAAAACGTTCCCTCGGCGGCGCCGGCTTGAGGCAAACAAGAGGAGTTGCGCTGCGCACGCAAAATCGGCGAAAGCGACCCGCGATTGAGACTGGCGAGGCCTTGCGCCTGTGCCGAGATCCTGATTGGGTGCTCTTGCCGGTGAACAGAATAATGTGCGGCGGTCTCGCGGCCGAACGGCACGAATGGGTGACTACGATATGCGCAACGCACACGAACGAACATCGAACCGGCATCCTGCCGCGGACATTTCGGCCGATCCATCGGCCGACCAGGGCGCTCGATTGCCGCCCCTGGACCCCGGCTAGCCTTTCTCTGTTCTGCTTTTTTGGCCTATCGCGAAAATCGGGGCCTTGACACGCGGGCGGTTATGGGTGTCTCAGTCCTATCCCCGTTCTATGTCCGTTCTATCTTGGTCCCATGTCCGTCCTGTCCTGGAAGACCCCGAAAAACAGGCCGAATTCCCGCATGTTTCGATCCGCGAAGGATTTTTTGTCCGCGACGCGAAGCAACGAGTCAGATGAAGATGACAGAAAGATGTATGACAGAAAAAATGCCCCCGAGAAGCCGACCGTCTCCTCATTTTTCTGTCAAACACGTTTTTGTCGTGTCCTCTGCGGGCTTTCCGTCTTTGCGCGAGAATTTATCGCGCATCGCGAACAACCGTTCAACCCAAGTTCCGAAAAGTGTGCCATTTCGTGCCAAAGTGTGCCACGCTACCGTTTTCGCCGCGGAATTCGCGGGTCCGTCGGGAGCGCTGGCCTTGTCAATTCGCGTCAAAACATTGACTTTCCGTGCCAAACGAACGCCAATCGAGCCACTTTTGGCACTGTCGGTCGGGAACGCCCGGCTTTGCACCGCCCTGCAAAATGGAGCGTCAAAGGGTAGAATATTCTGTTTCCCCCCGCATTAGCGTTGGACCTGCTGCCATGCCCACCCTCCTCGACGACCCACCCCGGCCCGTGCTCGAATTGCAGCCGTACAAAGAATTGACCAACGACGTGCTCACCGAGCGGATCCAGAAGGTCCGCGCGGAGATGGGCCGGCGGCTGATGATTCTGGGGCATCACTACCAGCAGGACGAGGTCATCGCCCTGGCCGATCTCCGCGGCGACAGCTACCAGCTTAGCGCGATGGCGGCCGCCCAGGAGGAATGCCGGGCGATTGCCTTCTGCGGCGTCCATTTCATGGCCGAGACGGCCGACGTGCTGGCCAACCGCCCTGAGCAAGTCGCCCGCCGCGGCGGCGAGCGAGTGACCGTGATCCTGCCCGACATGGAGGCCGGCTGCTCGATGGCCGACATGGCCGACATCGATCAGGTCGAGGACTGCTGGGAGCAGCTTGGCGACGTGATCGACGTGGAAGACGTGATGCCGGTCACTTACGTCAACTCGGCCGCCAGCCTGAAGGCCTTTTGCGGGCGGCACGGCGGGATCGTCTGCACGTCGTCCAACGCGCGGGCAGTGTTGGAGTGGTCATTTCAGCGGCGGCGGCGGGTGCTTTTCTTCCCCGACCAGCACCTGGGCCGCAACACGGCTTTGAAGATGGGCATCGGGCTCGACGAAATGCCCGTCTGGAACCCGCGCGAGCGCGATCTGGGCGGCAATGACCGCGAGGCGATTGAGCGCAGCCGCGTGCTATTGTGGAAAGGCCATTGCAGTGTACATCAGATGTTCCAGCCGCAGCACGTCGCGCAGTTCCGCGAGAAGTATCCCGGCATCAAGATTCTGGTCCATCCCGAATGCATGATGGAGGTGGTCGATCAGGCCGATGTGGTCGGCTCGACGAACAAGATCATCCAGGCGGTGGAGCAAGCCGCGCCGGGCAGCAAGTGGGCAATCGGCACGGAGCTGCACCTTGTGCAGCGGTTGAAGCACGAGTATCCCGAGCAGGAGATCCATTTCCTCTCGCCGATGGTTTGCATGTGTGCGACGATGTACCGCATCGACCTGCCGCACCTCTGCTGGTCGCTTGAGAACCTTGCAGCCGGAAAGCCGGTGAACGTGGTGCGAGTGGACGACGAGACAGCGCGGTATGCGCTGGAGGCGCTGCAGAGGATGCTGGAGGTGAAATAGGAACCGTGACCAGCCCCGCCGTACAACCGATCCTCGCGCTTCTGGCTTCGCCGGTCGGCGGCAATCCGACGCAATACGCGGTCGAAAAGGCCTTCGCGGCGATGAACCTCGACTGGCGCTTTCTCAGTTTGGAGGTGTCGCCCGAAGGATTGGCCGATGCCGTGCGGGGCATGCGCGCGATGGGCTTTCGCGGCGGCGCGATCGCCAACCCGCATCGCCGCGCGGTCCTTTCGCTCTTGGACGAGACAACGCACATCGCCGATCTGCTGGGCAGCGTGAACTTCATCCGCGGCGTGGAAAACCACCTGCTGGGCGACAACACCGAAGGCCGCGGACTGTTGGAAGCCCTTCGCCGGCTCGTCGATCCGGCCGGAAAGCGCTGCCTGGTTTTCGACGCGGGCGAGATTGGCAAGGCCGTCACCGCCGAACTTGCCACGGCTGGTGTGGCGGAAGTCCGCATCGCCGACCCATCCACGGAGAAGGCTGCCACCGCCGCTAGCCTATTTGAGGGCAAGTTCCAAACGATCGTTACCGCACACGCCTGGGAGGACAATTATCGAGTGGCGGAGGACATCGAAATCGCAGTGCGGGCGAACTCAATCGCGACGAATCACGGCAATCATGGCAACCATCATCCATCGCTGGACGCAAACAGCTTGCGGCCCGAATTGGTCGTCGCCGACTTGGCTGTTAATACGGCCGAGGCTTGGCTCTTGCATGAAGCGGCCGGGCGGCAATGCAAGACCGTTGACGGCCTGACCGCACTGGTGGAGCAAATCGCGGTTGACTTCCGCCTCTGGACCACGCTGGACCCCGACCGTCAGTTGATGCGCGAGGCCGTCGAAGAGTTTCTTGAGTTGTAAGGTGGGACCAGCGAGCGAAACGTCAACGATACCGCTTGACGTGAGCGAGCGCAGGCCCACCATAACACTACCAATTGGGCAACACTCGAATTATGAAGGGCCTCTTCATCACGGGAACGGATACAGGTGTGGGCAAGACCTACGTCGCCGCGCTGATCGCGCGGTCACTTGTGGCCACTGGCCTGCGGGTTGGCGTTTATAAGCCGGCGGCCAGCGGGTGCTCGCCCGATGCGGAGGACCGCTTAGTATCTGACGACGCCGTCGCGCTTTGGGAGGCGGCTGGTCGGCCCGGCGAATTGGAACGCGTTTGTCCCCAGCGTTTCGCCGCGCCCCTTGCCCCGCATTTGGCGGCGCGAGCGGAAGGAGGGATGATTGATTCCAAGTTGCTCCGACGTGGACTGAATTACTGGAAATCTCGCAGCGACATCCTGCTCGTCGAAGGTGCCGGCGGACTGATGTCGCCAATGGGCGAACGTGAGTGCGTGGCCGACCTTGCCCATGATTTCGGCTTTCCTCTGATCATCGTTTCGCGGAACGTCTTGGGCACGATCAATTCTACGTTGCAGACGTTGTTCACCGCCGCCCACTATCGCGGCGGACTGCCCGTGGCGGGCGTCGTCCTCAATCATCCCGCGCTGCCCGTGGCCGATGATGTAAGTCTTGCCACCAACGGCATCGAGCTGGCCGCACGGTGCAAGGTGCCGCTATTGGCCGAGGTTGCGTATGGAGCAGCGAAGTTCGATTGTAAAGTAGATTGGTTCAAGCTGGCGAGGTAACAGCGTGAAGATGATGTTTGGGTGCTTGAGCATCGTTGCGGCGGCTTCCTTCGCAATTACATTTCTTACTATGCTTCTCTTTGCGCACGACACCTCGTGGGCTGAACGGCTTGCCGTGTCGGCAATGATGGCCACGGTGTTTCCCTTGATCCTAGCGACTGCCGTCATGCTGCTTGCTTGGCGCGACAAAGCCAACTTTCGTTTGGCCAAGCGAAACGTCAAGCGTCAACTATCGAAGCGAAGCGACGTGGGCGATTCCGAATTCTGTGAGCCGTTTCCACAGCACGACCCGCGATTGCTCCTAGAAGTCCGAAACGCGATCGCCGCATTTTTTAGCGTGCCTTCGTTCAAAATCCATCCCGCAGACAGTCTGGACGACGACTTTGCATGGCACGCCCTATGGCCGTCCATTGTGTTTTTCGTTACCTATCGAGTCTTGGCCGCATACAAAGTCCCTTTACCATCAAATAGAGTAGTTGCGTTTCCAAGGTCGGACCGAATCGATGGCTTTGCGGACGAGATGCAGAAACTGATGCAATGGATGTGGGACGTTGAACGAGAAGGAATGAGCGAATCGGCACAAAACAACGCGGGGACGGCTTCCGACTTGCCGCCCCCGCTTAAACCTCAAACAGGAAACTGAGCACTGTGTACTGTGTACTCAGTACTGCGTACTCGCCCTACTTTTTCAAACTTCCCCGCACGCATTCCAACTGCCCGGCCGAGCCGAGCTTGCTGTTCTTATGCGCGATGTAGTCGGCATAGGCCTTCATGAACGTCTTTCCTGGCGGACGGAGGTCGAAGTTGGCCGGGTCGTCGCGGAACGCCTCGCGATGGACGGCACACCAGACCAGCCGGCCGTCGGTGTCGATGTTCACCTTGCAGACGCCCAGCTTGCGCGGCGGGCAGGTACTGGTTCTCGGGCACGCCGCTGGTGGCCTTCATCTTGCCGCCCGCCGCGTTGATGCGATCGACCCATTCCTTCGGCACGCTGCTGGAGCCGTGCATCACCAGCGGGAAGCCCTTGGGCAGGACCTTCTGAATCGCGGCAATGCGGTCCATGTGCAGGCCCTGCTTGCCGGCTGAACTTGAAAGCCCCGTGCGAAGTGCCGATGGCCACGGCCAGCGAATCGCAGCCGCGTCTTGGCGACGAACTCGGCCGCCTGGTCGGGCTCGGTCAGGCAGACGCTGGCCCACGATATCCTCTTCGACGCCGCCGAGCATGCCCAGCTCGGCCTCGACGGAAATGCCTTTGGCATGCGCCGCGTCGACGACTCGCCGGGTGATCTCGATGTTCTTGTCGAACGGCTCGTGCGAGGCGTCGATCATCACCGAACTGTAGAAGCCGCTGCTCGATGCAATCGTAGCAGGCCTCTTCCGTGCCGTGATCGAGGTGGACGGCGAAGATCGCCTCGGGAAAACCTCCTCGGCCGTGCGGATCATCGCTTCCAGAAACCGCTTGTCGCTATAGGAGCGGGCGCCGCGGGAAATCTGGATGATGAACGGCGCCGCAACTTCGGGCTTGGCCGGATCGCTGTTGGAATTCGATTTGCCCAGATTGCCCCGGAACAGGCCCACGGTCTGCTCCAGGTTGTTGATGTTGTAAGCGCCAACGGCGTATTTGCCGTAGGCGTGCGTGAAGAGTTGTTTGGTTGTGACGATCATGGCTATCGCTTTCTCAATCGAGCTGCGAAGGGTTTCAAGAAGCAACCATTTTATCGCGAAGGAGGCGGACGTGCCAGAGTGATGCGGTCATTGTTTCGGATATTGCGTTCTATCACCGACCACATTTCGTGATTTAAGACGTAAATACATGTGAAATTGTGTTTTTATAACCACTAGAGCGGGCTATTTTCGTCAAACTCAGCGTTGCATCGTCCCGGCAGAGTGGTTACAATCCGCTGCCCGCGAAAGCACGTCAAGGACGACGAACCATGAGCAGCACGTTGGCCGCCGGTAATGCAAGCACGGCGCCTGCACATCGCTGGACCGCCTTCGAGCAACTGCGCATGGCTCGCGAAGTCATGCAAAACGAAAGCCGCGCGATCGCCCAAGTCGCGAGGCGGCTCGATCAAGACTTCTGCCGGGCGGTCGATTGCATCTTTCACTGCCGCGGAAGTGTGATCGTCACCGGCATCGGCAAGGCAGGGCTGATCGGTCAGAAGATCATGGCCACGCTCGCCTCGACGGGCACGCGGAGCCACTTCCTGCATCCGGCCGAGGCCGTGCATGGCGACCTGGGCCGCATTCATCGCGATGACGTGGTGCTGGTGCTATCGCAGAGCGGCGAGACGGAGGAGATCGTCCGACTCCTGCCTCCGCTGGCCGAGGCGGCCGTGCCGATCATCGCCATCACCGGCAAGCCGACGAGCACGCTTGGCCGCGCCGCCAGCGCGGTCATCGACTTGGGCAAACTGGATGAGGCGTGTCCGCTCGGCTTGGCGCCCTCGAGCAGCACGGCGGCGATGCTGGCGGTGGGCGACGCCTTGGCGCTCGTCGTCAGCAAGATGCGAGGCTTCGCCCGCGACGATTTCGCACGTTACCATCCCGCCGGAAACCTGGGGCTGAAGCTGAGCAAGGTCCAGCAGCACATGCGTCCGCTGGATCAGTGCCGCGTCGCACGGCAAGATGAAACGGTGCGGCAGGTGCTTGTCAGGGTGAGCGTGCCTGGCCGACGCACCGGGGCCACTATGCTTGTTGACGCGGACGGAATGCTGACGGGCATTTTCACCGATAGCGATCTCGCCCGGCTGTTCGAACATCATCAGGACGCGGCACTTGACGCACCGATCCATTCGGTGATGACCGCCAATCCGCTCACGGCGACGCAGGGCTCGTTGATGTCCGAGGCCGTGGCGCTGATGGCTCGGCGGAAGATCAGCGAGCTGCCGGTCGTCGATGGCGAAGGCCGGCCGGTCGGGCTCGTCGATATCACGGATGTCGTGGGTCTGTTCCCCACGCAATCCACCAACGCAACGCGCCGGGGCGGATGCGGTCAAATCTTCCGCGCGGACCGCGGGATGGGGCGTCGTGGCGGACGACGCCGGCTGACAATCGGGTCGGCGGCGTTGCGGGCCGCTGGTTAGAAGAGCGTCTTCTTCCGGTAATAAAGGGGCTTCAATGGGCCGCTGCTGGGGTGCTTGACGGCATACGTGTCCAACATGTCTTCCATGTGCATGAGGATCCAAGGTTGCGTGTACGACTCTCCGTTTTTAGTGAAGACGATGTCGTCGGCAATGTATGCCGCCGCATGGATAACCGCATCCTTTGCCGTCGCCAGAAACACCACGTCGCCCATCTGTGTCGGCTGAGTGATCGAGGCGTAATCCGATTTGAGCAACTCGCGCAGATAGTTCATGTCGTTGACACGATTGTCGGGCGGATCGTTGAAGAAGTTCATCGCCGACCAGAAACAGTCCTGCTTCGTCGCGGTGGCGTCGCCGCTGTTGGGGAAGGGGTGCATATAGATGTGGTCGCGGGGAAAATCCGGGAGCAGGCACACGATGTTGACCTTGGCGTCGCCCTCGTGATGCAAGGCCCGCAAAAGCGGCGTGACATTCTTCTTGCGTCCGCCCACGCCCCAGTAGTCGATGATCGCCTCCAAGTTGGACTCGGGCGTGACGTGCAAACCGGCCAGCAACGTTCTCTTCCGCGACACGGCGTTCATGAACAGCCGGCGCTCCTCGTCATTGGGCAAGCGGCGAAGCGCCGGCTCGAAATCCGCAAACAACAAGAGTTTCTCCCCCTGCGCATAAAGCAAACTCTTCAAAAGCTCGACCGACGACTTCGACAATCCGCAGTCCCTCAGTCGATCGTCAACCTGCCCCGCGGAACCACACTGGGTCGATCTGACGCGAGTTCTCGTCGAACTCGACCAGCCGCAAATAAATCGCTGCTCGGGCGGCGGGCGAAAGCGACAGTATGAAATTCGTCGCCCGGCTCAACGGACACGCTTTCCGCCTCGGACTTCCAAGGGGCTTTTTCGATGAGCGCCCGTTGGGCCGGAGTAATACCTGACGATTGCAGAAACTCCAGCGCCTGCTCCTTGCTGAAGCCGTGAAAGAACCAGCGCACCGGCGGCTGATCGGGCGGGGGCACAAAGACAAACTCGTCGGGAAGATCAATCCGGATCGGCCGGTATTCCAATTGGCCCCACGGCCCGGGCTTGCCGGGAACCGCTTGTGAGTCGGAAGGAACAGCGGCGGCCTTGCTGCGCTCGAAGTGAAAGCCCAACACGGTCGGTGCAAGCAGCACGGCCGCCAGCAGCACCGCCACCAGCAGCCACGGCCCGATAAGCAGCACGGCCAACAACCACCGGGGCACATGGAATTGGCGCCCTGGCGCGAACGTCAGGACGCGAATGGGACCGCTGCGCGAAGGCCCTTCAGCCAGTAGTAAAGCTTCAGATTGATTTGCCACTTGGTGTGCCGTCTTGGTTCGTGCAGCCCTTATCTAAAACTATACCTTCGTTCATAAAGATCGGCAACGCTTTGCGCTGCCTCTCGGAAGGCTGCCGGCACGTGATTATTTCTCGCATCGATGCAATAGAAGGAACCGTGAACTGCGGTTTGAATCATCAACGCGTGCCTATCCACCTACCGCCGCGAAGCGCCAGCGTGATTAGACAGAGCCCAACGTTGTTAAACCCCTGCAAATCAAGAAAGTTTCGCCGCCGATTGATAACTACACTTTTTGCGTGAAATAATAAGCGCGGCAAAACGAGAACTGAGCGACCACCGCCTGGAAGGCGGTGGGTTCACGGTTCGGGATGAGCTTCGGACTGAAGTCCTTCGCACATCCCGGCCCGAATCCACAACTTTACCGAAACGCTGTCAGGGTTCTGACCCAAAAGGCCAAACAACCGCAATCCAACAGCAGGCGTTACCCGCCAATGCACGCACTCAACAATTCCTAAAGGATTCGCCTGACGGCGAGGGATTTAGACCCATCGTGGTGACATTAATGGGTTTACGTTTTTGTCAACCGTACTTTATAGTTACCGCGACCTTGATCGTAGTCCAGTTCGATCGAGCCCCTTCGATTTGATGTCCTCCAAGAGGTCGGAGAAGCTGTTGTAACCGTAGTAACCTTCGTTGAAGCCAGGATGCACACGGCGAATTGCCTGCTTGAGCGTTGAACCCCAGAGGGGATCGTAATCCTGTTCGACGGAATGAATGACCTCGAGTACGCGTTCCGCCGCCTCGTGTTTTTTGTCGGCCTCCGGGCTTTCCTTCTTTGCCGCTGGCGCTCGCGGCGCCCTCTTCGCCTTGCGGATCAAGTCGTCGTAGTAGAGGAACTCGTCGCAGTTGGCAATGAGCAAATCGGAAGTTGAGCTTTTCACTCCGCAGCCGATGACGCGGCGGTCGTTCTCCTTGAGTTTGGAGACCAGCGGCGAAAAGTCGCTATCGCCCGACAAGAGCGCGAAGGTGTCGATGTGCTGCTTCGAGTAGCAGAGGTCCAAGGCATCGACGACCATGCGGATGTCGGCGCTGTTCTTGCCGCTGATCTTGGTCTGCGGGATGTCGATCATCTCCACGCCCTGGGAATGGAACTCGCGCATCGAGTCTTCGTAGTGCCGCCAGTCGCAATAGGCCCGTTTGTAGACGATGCGGCCTTTTTCCAGCAGCCGCTTGAGGACCAACTGGATCTGAAACTTGCCGGCCTTCATTTCGCGGACGCCGATGGCCAGGTTCTCAAAATCGACGAATACGGCAATTAATGGTTCTTCTGACATGGATTGCTCTCTGTAGGGTGGGACAAGCTCGCTTCAAGCGAGCGCCGGCCCACCAGCATAACTATCGCGACAATGGTGGGCCCGCGGTCGTTGATACTCGCTGGTCCCACGCTACGAATCATAACATATCAGCCGTCACAGATCGACGGTATCCACGCGGCTCGTTGCGCGGCCGCGGCCGAAAAGGGTAACGATCGCGTCGCCGGGCGCCAGTTCGGCGGAAGCGCGGACGATTTGTCCGTTATCGGCCCTTTGCGTCAGGCTGTAGCCTCGTCCAAGCACGCTCAGCGGGCTGAGCGCTTCCAGCCGCGCCGCCTGTTGTTGGACTTGTGTGCGAGCGAAGAGCAGCCGCTGTCCCAGCGCCTGGGTGGCTCGAGCATCCAGTTCATCGAGCCGTAACGATAGCTCTTCGATCCGTGCCCGCGGCAGTCGAAAGACCCGGTGCGCAGCGAGCGCATCCAGGCGCGACTCGGCCCCCGACAGCCGCCAGCGAAGCGCGGCCGATATCCGCTTTTCCGTCTGCCGTAAGCGTGCCATGATGTCCTCGGAGGCCGGGGCCACAAGTTCCGCGGCTTCGCTCGGCGTCAACGCCCGGACGTCGGCCACGAGATCGGACAGCGTAACGTCGATCTCGTGGCCGATCGCGCTGATTACGGGAATCCGCGAGGCGTGAATCGCCCGCACGACGGCCTCTTCGTTGAACGCCCAGAGGTCTTCCAGGCTGCCGCCGCCGCGCGTGACGACGAGGCAGTCGATAGCCAGCGGCAAGCGGTTGGCCGCGGCGATGGCAGCGGCGATCTCGGCGGCCGCACCTTCACCCTGCACGCGCGTGGGCACGACGATCACGTCCGCCCCGCGCCACCGTCGCGCGAGGACCTGGAGAAAATCGCGGATCGCCGCGCCGCTGGGGCTCGTCACGACGGCAATCCGCCGTGCGAACGCAGGCAGTTGACGTTTGCGAACGGCGTCGAAGAGTCCCTCTCGCGCAGCTTGTCGCGGAGTTGTCGCAGCGCCAGTTCCAACGCGCCGATGCCCTTTGGCTCGATGCTCTCCACGATCAACTGGTACGTGCCTCGCGGCGCGTAAACGTCGATCCGCCCACGGCAGACAACTTCCAATCCGTCTTGCAGGTCGAATCGCAGCCGATTGAGCGTGTTCCGCCACACGGCGCAGCGGAGTTGGGCCTGGTCGTCTTTGAGCGTCAGATAGCAATGTCCCGAATGGGGCCGCGAGAGATTGGACACCTCGCCGGTTACCCAGACGCTTTCAAATGACGTCTCCAACAGGTCCTTGATCTGGGCCGTCAGTCCCGCGACCGAAAGCACCTGCGGCGCGGCGGGGCTGGCGGCGAGTCTTCAGGCAGATTGGAGAATAGGTCGTACGGAGGCATTTGCAGTGTTTGGCTTTGTCAATCAATAAGGTGCCAAAAAACGTGCATCGCAGTGTGGCACGCCCCTGAGCTTCCGGCGAAGGGCGTGTTCTGCAGTTTCCCACGCCCTTCGCTCGAAGCTCAGGGGCGTGCCACCCAATCCAACGAGCAGGTTTCTTTCAATCACTCACACCCCCACCCCGGCCGCCTGGATCAGCGGCGGCGCAACGCGGCTCTCGGCGCGGCGCGTATCAAGGTTCAATTGCATCGTCACCGACCAGCGGCCTTCGCGGTCGCCGGTCACGAACCAGTGCGGCAGCACGACGACCGACTGATGCACCAGCTCGAAACCGCCCTCGGTTGGCTGACCGTCTCGACCGGGAAGGTCCAGAAGTGCGTCGGCCGCGACGCCTTCAGCCCCACGTCGATGCCCAGCCACTCGTCGCAAAGATCGCAGCCCCGTCGTCTCGGCCAGGTCGAGCTGCGCGCCGAGCTGGCCCGAGCCGGTTGCCGTCGGCGTCGTGGAAATAGCGGTCGTCGGCGCCGGCGGGCAGGCCGGCGAAGTTCATCTCGACGGCGAAGTGCAGCGGCCGGTCCTGCGGCAGGTTCTCCAGCAAGTAGGCGATCTCCAGCGTGGAGCTGCCGGCGTCGAGCGTCAGGCCCTTGGTGATCCGCACCGGCACGCCGCAGGCCAGTGCCGTCGCGGATCAACTGCACCTGGATGCGGTCGGGATTGCGGCGAATGCGGGCCTCGTAGACGGCCGCGGCGAAGTCGCCCCGCCTGCGGCGCCTGCCCGCAGGCCACGGCGGCCAGCGTCGCGTCGTTGTCGTAGAAGAGATCGAGCAGGCTCTTGCGGGGGTAGTCGTCGTATTGGAGCCGCTGGTCGAGACCGGCCTGCTTGAAGACCACGCGGTCGTGGATGCTGGCGCAGTTGCCGTTCTGCTGGTTGGCGCCGGCGAGCACCTTGCGATGATAGGCCTCGGGCCGGCGGGCGAGCGTGGCCAGCAGGTTGTGCCAGATCGCGGCGGACGTCGAGCTCGTACATCTGGCCGCCGCGGCTGGGCGCCACCAGGGCCATCAGCTTGTCGTTGGCCAGGCGCACTTCCTGCCGGGCGTCGAAGTTGAAATCGTCGGCCGTCGGCCTCGACCCAGGTCTCGCGGCCGATCGGCGACGCCGGTCCAGCAGGTTGTCGGCGGCGATCAGCGTGCTGATAGACGGCGTTGCGCAGGTGCGGCAGATAGATGCCGCCGAACGCCCCGTGCCAATAGCTGCAATTGCACTGGCCGCGATACAGCTCGGTGCGGGCCTCGTTCGACCAGTTCGGCACCGGTCGCGCCGTCGTCGATCGGCGCTCCTGCAAGCGGCGGCTGACCATCATCATGCGGCAGTACATCTCGTCGGCTTCGGGATACTTCACCTTGAAGTTCCGCCAGAAGCCGCCGCGGACGAACCGCCGCAGCGCCGGCCAGCGCGGATCGTCGCTCCATCTCGTGCGTCGATCCGCTCGTATTCGACCAGCTGCTCGGCGGGCAGCGCCCATTCGGTCATCTCGCGATAGCTGCAATCGGGCAGATAGATCTTGCCCACCGGCGGCACGTTGTCGATCGCCTCGGCCAGCGTGGTGACCTGGATCCAGCTCTGGTTGGCCACCAGGGCGTCGAAGAAGCGCACCAGCCAGCCGTCGTCGTAGACGTGCTTCTTGGTTTCCGGCCAGGTGCCGAACTTCTCGCCGTCGTCGCCGAAGACGACCACCGCGCCGGGATGCTGCTCGGCGATGCCGCGCCAGATAGTCGATCGTCTCCTGCGGCGCGGCGAAGGGAATCGTGTAGCGCAGCCGCTCGCTGCCGGGGAAGACCGATCAGCACGCGGCCCTCGTCCTCGGTGACGAGATAGCCGTGCAGTTGCGACTCGGTCAGCCCGGCCATCTTGAAGTGGAAGTCGTCGAGGATCGTGTACTCGATGCCCGCGTCGACCATGTCGCGGGTGAACGACTGCTCCCAGACCGCGCTCGGGCACCCACATGCCGCGGACCGTCGCGCCCAGGCGGTTTTGCAGCCAGCGGGTGTAGCTGCGGATCTGGCCGATGCGGTCGCGGCTGGGGATCATCGCCAGGATCGGCTCGAAGATAGGCCCCGCCGATGATCTCGATCCGGCCCTTGCCCGACCAACTCGGCCAGTCGATCGACATATTCCGGATGGACCGGCGTCGAGCCATTCCATCAGCGAGCCGCTGGTGTGCAGGGCGATCTTCAGCGACTCGTAGCGGCTGAAAACGTCCAGAAAGGGCGATAGCTGTCCTCGTAGGCTTGCTCGAAGACGTTGTCGAAGTTGCCGACGGGCTGATGATTGTGCAGGACGAGGACGAGGCGGATGGGGTTGGGCATTGTCGATTATTGGCGCGAGGAAGACAGGAGGCCGTAACACTTTTGTTTATCGGCAGCCTCTTCCTAGATTGTGCAGTTTACCTGTGCGGAAAAGTCGCGGGTTGGCGGTCACGTTGCGCTGCAAATTGTAGGGTGGGTGGCGCACGGAATTATTGGACAGTCGGCGACTCTGCGAACGGTGCGGCATCGGCTTGTGGCTTGCTCCCACGATCTACTCCTTGCGAAACCCACCTTTGTTGCCGCGCGATGCAATTCTTTGCGGCGTGTCGCTGGCCGTCAAGTTTAGCATAACACGTCCAAACCGAATCGGGAACGTCACCTACCAATCGCGTTTCTCGTAGTCCTGCCAATCTTCCTTGTCTTTGGCGTAGTGACCGTCCGCCTGCTGCTTCGCCCAGTCGATTTCCGGCTTGCTCGCTCCGATGTGCTCCATGACCGCCAATTGGTGTTTCATGCATAGCCGCTCGGCCGGCCGTCCGGTCCAGATTTCGTCCGGCACTGGCCCGGAGTGTTCTTTGAGGTATTCGTGATAGAGTTTCGAGTGATAGGAATCGTGTGCGATCGTTAACGCGCACCAGGTCACAGAGTAATAAGCGGTGGTATCGCTCATTTTGTACGTCGGCGGATCGCTGTACGCGGCCATACCGGAATGCTCGCTCTCTTCGATCCGCTTGACATAGGTGGTGACGATTGTATAGGCGTCAGCGTCCCGAGCTTTCAGCAGGAGCAAGGCTTCGCGGACCTGATTGCAGTATCGGGCGGACCCTGCGATCTCAATCTGTTCGAAGTTCTCCGCGCGGCGGCAAGAGGTCGAAACCAGGCTAAGCAGCAGGGCCAGGAGATAAAGGCGGCGCCGGGAATTCATGGCAGCTTCAATCGGGCTTCAGGGCCAATGATGCGGACGTTTCCTCGCATGGACAATTGTACTTTACCGGCGGGGGAGTGCCAAAAATGGCAGGGTACGCCTTTTGGAGTGCGGCGGCTTGCCGCCGCTTTTCACAAAACTCTGAGAAATCGACGGCATGGAGTCAAGGAAACACTCTTGCGCTGCTTGGGCGTATTGGAAAGCGGCGGCAAGCCGCCGCACTCCAAAGTGTCGCCACTCGCTCGTTGCCAACGAGATCGTAAAAAGCGGACTACCTCTTCAGCGGCCTTTCCCGCGAAGCAGATGGCAGGGCCGTTCCGAGGAACGCTTACGGCGGGATCGGACGATAAAAACGTGCCGCGGCGGCTGTTGCGGCTGAATCCCGATCGAGCATAATAGCTTAGTGAGCAGTTTCCCGGCCGAATCCGTGATAGCCCGTCAATCGTCGTTCCCCCGGCACGGGGTCGGCGGAAACGACGAGAGAGCTGAACAACAACTATGGCCCGCAAGCTGAAACCCGTTGACGATTCGCCGATTTGCGCGACGGCATACGTCAAGCTAGTCAAGCTGTCCGAGAAACAGATACTCGCTTGGGCGGACGATTATTTCGCCAGCACGGGGAAATGGCCAAAGGAATACTCTGGGCCGATCGCCGGCACGGGTGAATCTTGGGGAAGAATCGCCGCCGCGATGCGGCAGGGCCGGCGCGGTCTGCGACGCGGTTATTCGCTGCCTCGGTTGTTGAGCGAACGACGCCATGTTCGGCACCAATGGAACCTTCCGCGGCTTAGCGAGCGGCGAATACTGGCCTGGGCAGGGATTCATCGCAAAGCAACGGGCCAGTGGCCCACTGTCAAATCGGGACCAGTCGCCTCGTCGCCGGGCGAGAATTGGCAGGCGATCAACAATTGTCTCGTCCGCGGATGCCGCGGTTTACGCGGCGGTTCGAGCTTGGCAAAGCTGCTATCAAAGCACCGCGTGACGGCGATAAAACAAGCGCTGCCACGATTCAAATTAAAGCAAATTCTCGCATGGGCGAAACACTATCGCGCGGAAACCGGCCGACGCCCTACCGCCGAATCGGGACCTGTAGCGGAGTCGCCCGGCGACACGTGGCTGAAGATTGACATGGCGCTCGAAAAAGGGGTATCGCGGCCTGCCGGGCGGTTCCAGCTTGTCCAAGCTGTTGCGGAAGAACGGACCGAGGAATGTGTGATTTGGACCAGCATGCGGTATAATCGCCTGGTAGGACGCTTCCTCCCGGCGTAACCGGGGCGAGTGTGCCGGTGTAATTATTCGGGAGCCTGTTGGCTCCCACGCCCCGCGACAATGGGTGCCAATAGTGTTACATTTTCGACAAATTCGTAATGTGCGGATCGCAATCGCGATTGCCATGCTGGCGTGCCGGGTTCAAGCCGACGCCGCGGAGACGGCTAAGGATGCGGAAGCGGCCGAGGTTTCCCCGGCGGCCGTTCGCGCAGCCTTCGCGTTGCTGGACATATCGGGCGGAAAACACTCGCCTGCCGAATGGCACGGCAAGAAGGCGGTGCTGATCTTCTTTGTCGCCGCGGAATGCCCCGTGAGCAATTTCTATTCGCCCGACTTCGCCCGCATCGCCCATGAGTATGCGGAAAAAGGGGTTGTCACCTACGGAGTCCACTGCGACGAGGATTTGACCGCAGCCGACGCCGCGGCGCACGCCAAGGAATATGGTCTGAAATTCCCCTGCTCTTGGACCCGAAGCAGAAGCTGGCCGGGGCGGTCGGCGCGGACGACGCCGGAAGCCTTCGTGCTTTCGCCCGACGGGAACGTGCTGTATCATGGACGGATCGACGATCGGTTTGCCATCAATGGCACGCGGCGGGACGAGCCGTCGAAGCACGAGTTGGAAGACGCCCTCCGCGCGGTAGTGACCGGAAAGAAACCGGCGGTCGCGGAAACCAAGCCCTACGGCTGCCCGCTGCCAAGGCGAGAAAAGTAGACCGGAGATAATCTCACGCAAAGGCGCGAAGCGCAAAGACGCTAAAGTGGCAATCAGTTTTTTATCTACTCGCCGCTTGCCTATCAATTCGCGTCTTTGCGCCTTGGCGACTTTGCGTGAGACATTTTGACTGTAAAGCGTATTGACACTTGAAAGGTCCGTTCATGACTCAACGAGTTTTATGTGCATTTATCGCCGGCTCATTCATCGCTTGCGCCGCTGCCGCATCGGCCGAGGACGTCACCTACTGCAAGCAAGTCGCTCCGATCCTCTGGAACAACTGCGCCTCGTGCCACCGGCCGGGCGAGATCGGGCCGTTCTCGCTTCTCACCTATAAGGACGCCAAGAAGCGGGCCGGCTTCATCAAGGACATCACGCACGACCGCCGCATGCCGCCCTGGAAGGCTGAAGCCGGCTATGGCGACTTCCGCAACGTCCGCCGCCTGAGCGACGAGGACCTGAAGACGCTCGCCAAGTGGGCCGATGCCAGCGCGCCGGAAGGCGATCCGAAAGACCTGCCGGCCATGCCGCACTTCCCTGAAGGCTGGCAGCTCGGCAAGCCGGACCTCATCCTCACCATGCCCAAGACGTTCACGGTCTACGCCAGCGGCCGCGATATTTACCGCAACTTCGTCCTCAAGATTCCCATCGACACGGACCGCACCGTGGCCGCCACCGAGTTCCGGCCGGGCAATCGCCGCGTCGTGCATCATGCCCTGTTCTTCCTCGACGCCTATGGCCAGGCCCGCCGGCGCGACGGCGAGGACGGCAAGCCGGGCTATTCGACCTTTGGCGGCATCGGCGTCCTGCCCAGCGGCGGCCTGGGCGGGTGGGCGCCCGGCGCGACTCCGCAGCGCCTGCCAGAAGGCACCGGCATGTTTCTCGCCAAGGGGAGCGAACTGGTGATGCAGATACACTACCATCCCGACGGCAAGGAAGAGACCGATCTTTCGTCGGTCGGCATCTACTTCACGCCCAAGCCAGCCACGACGATTGTGGGCGGAATTGCCATGCGCACCCGGAGCCTCGATATTCCGCCGGGCGACAGCAAATACACGGTCCATTGCGAGACTCAGCCGTTGCCGGCCGACGTGACGGCCCTGGGGATATTTCCGCACATGCACAACCTCGGCAAGGAGATGAAGGTCACGGCTTACCCGCCCTCCGGCGGCGAGGTGCCAATGATCTGGATTCGCGACTGGGATTTCAACTGGCAAGGGGCCTATCGCTACGTGAAACCCGTCAGGCTGCCCAAGGGAACGGTGGTCAAGGTCGACGCGGTGTACGACAACTCGTCGGACAATCCGAAGAACCCCAGCGATCCGCCGCGGCGGGTGTACTGGGGCGAGCAGACGACCGACGAAATGTGCCTTTGCGGCATGACGGTCATTACCGACACGCCGGCCGATCTGCGGAAGGTCCGCGCGATGAACTTCGCGGAACTCGGCGCAATTCTGGGCGGCGGTCAGCTTCCGGAACTTCGCAACAGAAGGGCAGGGTTGACGCCGACTATCGATGCCGAAACGCGGAAGAAGATTCTGGCCAAGCTGCCGGCGAACGGCTTTGCAATTCCGGAAGCCATTGCCCCGCTACTCGCGCAGTTCGATACGAACCACGACGGCCGGCTCACGGCCGCGGAGATCGAGGCCATGCCCGAACCGTCCCGCAGCCGCATGGTCGATGCGATCCAGAAGAAGATCGAGGCGAACGAGAAGGCGAACGAGAAGCGGTAATCGCGGCCGCGGCGGATAGAGTCGCACGGCTTGCATACAACTAGAAGCAGCGTCCGTTCGATTCTACGCCCGGGCTCGTCTCATAAAGACAGCGACTTGTCCGTACTCGGGACCTTCCAGGCTGCGCAAGGTGTGAGTGATATTGATGTTTCGGCCAAGCTTGCTGGTCCAAGTGCCATCCGGAAGCTGTCGCGCGGCATGTGTCGGTAGCCCGCCCGATTGATAAATCGCGATCTTTTCGAAGCCGTCCTCAGCGTCCGCTTCGGAACACCGTTGGTAGCGCAACGTCTCGAAAGCTGCCACGAAGGCGTCCAAAGTTTCGCGTCTCGGCGCGGCGTCGGGCCAATAGCAAACAAACTGCGGGTCCGGCCACCACCAAGCGTCGGCGCGGCCAGCGGCCCAAGCGATGCAGTTATATCTCCGGCTTGCGGCGCTCGTTGTCGTGAATCCCTCGGCGGCGAGGTTCGGGAACAGATCGTCCATGCCGTTCTCAATAGCCGTGCTCGGCGGCCCAGTTCAGCCACGCGACGGTCATTCTGTCGAGTTGGCCACGGTCGCCTGGGCAACCGGGTCCTCGCCCGTAATCGCTTTGAGCGCCCAGAACCAATGATCGGGATCCCGACGCAACTCCTGGAAAATCAAAGGCAGCGCAGCGTCGCCCATTCCGATGATTTGCTGATACGCCGGATGCATGGCCATCGCGGTCGCGGAGGACGTGAAGGCGGTAGCCTCGCGCCATTCCTGCACAAGTTCCGCGAATTGCCGCTTCCGCGTCAGACGCGCGGTGGCGGATGACGAACTCGCGTGTCCCAAGGTTTGCTCGACTGGGGTGGACATTCCGACTCTCGGCCGAAAATGAACTACAAAAGGCGGCGACCACCATGCAGGCACCGTGCCGGCACTCAAAAGCGGCTATTCCATTCTACATCCTTCGCCCCGCTTGACAACCGCGTGTGCCGGCGTGAAACTGGACCAAGATGGCCGGCTCACGGCTGCGGAGGTCGAGGCCATGCCCGAACCGGCCCGCAGCCGCATGGTCGATGCGATCCAGAAGAAGATTGAGGCGAACGAGAAGGCGAAAGAGAAGCCGTAATCGCGGCCGCGGCGGGTGATAACGGAGAAGCGGCCCCAGGGAGCCAAGATGATGAAAAACATTATGAAAACCTTCCTGGCGGCGTGCATCGTGCTTTGCGGCGTGGCGGGGAGCGCGTGGGGCCAGGCCAATGAGCCGGCGAAGAAGCCGGCGGCGGAGGCGAAGAAGGCTGCCGCGGGGCCGAAGAAGATCACGGTTGACTTGGGCGGCGGGGTGAAGATGGAGATGACGCTCATCCCCGCGGGCGAGTTCATGATGGGCAGCGGCGAGTCGGCGGAGGCCACCGCGGAATTCTTCAATAAGACGTACCACCTTCATCTTGCGACAGCAGATTCCTTCAAGGACGAGCATCCGCAGCACCGCGTGCGGATCACGAAGCCATTTTACTTGGGCACTTACCACGTCACGCGGGGCCAGTTCCGGCAGTTCGTCGCCGACACGCACTACAAGACCGACGCGGAGAAGGGAGAGAAGCCGGCGGCTCAAGGCTGGAATCCCGACACGAGGAGATTCGAGGTCAGTGACAAGTACTCCTGGCGGAACGCGTGTTTCGAGCAAAGCGAGGAACATCCGGTGGTTTGTGTGAGCTGGAACGACGCGGTGGCGTTCTGCAAGTGGTT
Organism: uncultured Planctomycetia bacterium; assembly: GCA_963707295.1. Lineage (GTDB taxonomy): Bacteria > Planctomycetota > Planctomycetia > Pirellulales > Thermoguttaceae > JANXQG01. Next base: position 996,540 of record CAVPPL010000007.1, on the reverse strand, counting down.
GAGCCGCAAGGAAGGCAAGACCGACCGGCTGCCCACCGAGGCCGAGTGGGAATATGCCTGCCGTGCCGGGACAACAACGCGCTATTACACGCGGCGACGATCCCGAGGCGCTCGCCATGGTGGCGAATGTGGCCGACGCGACGGCTAGGGCGGAGTTCCCGGAGTGGGACTGCACGATCAAGGCCAGCGACGGCTACGTGTTCACGGCCCCGGTGGGGAAGTTCAAGCCCAATGCCTTCGGGCTCTACGACATGCATGGAAATGCCTGGCAATGGTGCGCGGATGGGTATCGTCCGGACTACTATCGCAAATCGCCCACGGACGACCCCAGGGGTCCAGACCGCCGAGAATACCGCATCCTACGGGGCGGTTGCTTTGCCTGCTCGGCGTCGGGGCCGTCCGACGCCCGTTCCGCATTTCGACTGTCGAAGCCGCCTCGCTCCCCGGTCTTCGACACGGGCTTCCGCGTTGCCGGGACTGTGCAGTAGGCACTAGCGATTCTTTGGCGCTTACAGTAACGCGAAAGTCTCCGCCCTGGTTGCAGTTCGCGGCGCGGCGCTTCTCCCCATCGAAAAGAACAAATCTCGCGCAAAGCGCAAAGCTCGCAAAGGCAAGAAAAGAACAATGACAGAAATATAGCTGTGCCATTTTTCTGTCAACCCATATTTCTGTCTTTCTTCCTCCTTTGCGAGCTTTGCGCCTTTGCGTGAGTCTTGTCCGGCCGCTCGTGTGATTCGCAGGCCGCCCGCTTCACCCTGCACATTAAAAGCGTTCCCCGCCGCGCGGCAAAAGCGCCCGCCTTGGCGGACGGTTTGCGGCCATCGCCGCGCGGTGTGCTGGAAGATAGCCAAAGCCGCCAACGGCGTCAGCTCTTGGAAGACACGCTTTGGCCGGCTTGCTGTTGAACGGTTTTCCGCATTGAATTGCGGCCGCCGACAACCGCACCGCCCGACTCGGTATTCGCCCGGCATTGTGTGGCTTCTTCCAGCTTGACAGCCCACAACTTCGATGCCTGTATCGAAGCGTCGTGGGCGAAATCAAAGCCTGCCTCGCGCAAGGCGTCCTCTACGTCCTTCTTCGCAAGTGGCTGGCCTTCCTTATGGACAAGACCCCACAATACGGCAGCGCCGCCGTTGACGTGCCTGCCCGTGGCAACCTGGGTGACCGTGATGTTGGAATCCATCCTCGCCATGACGTGCTGCATGGGCAAGAACTCATTCGCGTCACGCACTGAAAAAGCGGCGGGAAGTGTTACGGTAGTTTTCATGGCGTAGTTTCTCCTGGCAGTTCGGATGCTGGGGTTAAGTATGTTTCGTGACATCCGGTGGATGTCCACACGGCAAGTGTAGCACGCCACCGGATGCCGGACGGGGGTTGCACGCCCGCGGAAGAACCGGCATAATCGGCAGATGTGGATTGCCCGCGGCAAGGGTCTGCTTGATTCACCATTTCTCTCGCAGTACAATCGCTACAGTGCGAGGAACTCAAATGATTGAAAGTTCACAAGGCGTGAATAGCGTCATCCAACGATCCCGGCGGCGTTTTTTGAAAAGTGCGGCGGCGCTTTTTGTGCCGGCGATCGTCCCGGGCGCCGCGCTGGGCTTCGGCCGCCCCGCGCCGAGCACGCGCATCCAGGTAGGGTGCATCGGACTCGGCTCGCAGGGCAACGCCGACATGCGCGATTTTCTCAAGCAAGCGGACGCCCAGGTCGTGGCGGTTTGCGACGTGCATCGGCTGCACTATCGCGACAGACCGTGGGGCAAAGGGCCCGCTATGGGGCGCCAGCCGGGCCGGCAGGCTGTGGAAAAGCACTACGCGGCGGAGAAGGCGAGCGGAAAGTACAAAGGCTGCGCCGCGTACATCGACTACCGCGAACTCTGCGGCCGCCCGGATATTGATGCCGTGCTCGTGGCGACGCCCGACCATTGGCACGCGATGGTTGCCCTGGAGGCCATCCGCCACGGAAAGGACGTGTACGGCGAAAAACCGTGTACGCATTTTTTTGCCGAAGGGCAGGCGCTCTATCGCGCGGTCGCGAGCCACAAGGCCGTCTTCCAGGTCGGTTCGCAGCAGCGGTCCGACGCGCTCTTTCGGCAGGCCGTGGAGCTGGTCCGCAACGGCCACCTGGGCGCCATCAAACGGGTTGAAGTCGGCCTGGCGCCGGGCTATGCCAAACCGATGGGTGACGCGACGATGGCCGCCGTGCCGGAAGGGCTCGACTATGACCTGTGGTGCGGGCCGGCGCCAAGTTTGCCTTATATGCGGGCGCGCCACCATCGCTGGTGGCGCGGCAATCGGGCTTTTGGCGGCGGCGTGCTGATGGACTGGATCGGCCACCATAACGACATCGCGCACTGGTCCCTTGATATGGACCGCGCCGGGCCGCTCAGCGTCGAAGCCGTCAATTGGACCTGGCCGAAAACCGACATCTACAACACGCCGGTGGACTATGAGATTCGCTGCGAATACCCCGGCGCCACGGAGTTGGTCATATCGTCGAAGGTGGAAAACGGCACGAAATGGATCGGCGAACGTGGCTGGCTGTGGGTCAACCGCGGCAAGATCAAGGCATCCGATACTCGCTGGCTGGATCCCAACTTCGCGCGCGGGGAGTGGAAGGCCTACGTCTCGACTGGGCACGTCCGCAATTTCCTCGATTGCGTTCGATCGCGCAAGGAGTGCATTGCCCCCGCGGAAACGGGGCACCGTTCGATCACGCCCGGACATTTGGGCTACGTCGCGCAGGCGGTCGGCCGGGCCCTCCGCTGGGATGCGGCGCGGGAAGAAATCGTGGGCGATGCCGCGGCGCAAGCGATGCTCATGGCCATGCCCTACCGCAAGCCGTGGCAGTTGAGCCCTTCGTGAAGCGAGAACCGCTTACGCGCCGTAACAAAACAAGTTGCGCAATTGGGTGGCACGCAATGCCATTTCCAATTTAGTGATCAGACTGCTTGTAACTGATTATGGAGTATGATCTTTTGTTCGTCCGTCAGCATCAGCAAAAGGGGCGGATGTGGCGGCCGATGTGGCTTGCGTCGCGGCCATTCGCGTTTTTCCTTCGCGCTGGTGCGCTCGCGTCGTTCGCGTTCCGCCCGCGCGATCCGTGCCGCAAAGGGCTCCTTGGGTTCCTTTCGGGCGGAGATGTCGCGGCGTGCCTCCAGCAATACGCCGCGGGGGCTGCACATCGCGGGAAGACCGTTCTTGGCCGCCGCGGGCATGGCCAGCGCCTTGGCAAAGGAGCAACTGCGTGGCGATCATCGAGGCTTCCGCCTCGCGATGAACCTGGGCCACGGTACGGCTCATCAATGTCGCTTTCTTCAGGGTCCGCTTGTAGGTCCGGAAAAATCCTTCGTTTTCCCATCGCCAGCGATAGCAGGTAGCGGCCATTTCCAAGGACAACTGCTGGGGATCTTCCACGTTCGTAAACAGCCACACGTCGGCCTTGTGGCGGACGCTGTGGATTCGCAGCAAGCGTCCCCGCAACGGCGGCTTGCCTTCCTTCTGCTGTTTTTTGGGCCAATAGTAAACGATCCCCTCGCGGAACTCTTCCAACGGCTCCTTGCTCTCGGTGTAGAAAGTTGCCATCGAAGACATGCGGATGAGGAAGAACACTCCCTTGCTGAGCATCGTCGCCATGACTTCGTAACCGACATATCCCGCGTCGGCCACGATCAACGCCGCCGTGGGCAGCAAGGACAGCATCGAGATCAAATGGCTGCGCTCGCTGGGCTTGCTGCCTTTGCCCAATCGCCAGCAAAAGGGAACGCCCAGCGTGAGGTGGACAATCGAAGTATTCCAAATCGTGGGCGAAGAGCCCTCTTTGCCGCCGCTGCCCAGTCGTCGTTCCAGTTCCTCGGTGCGCGGACAGTTCTGCCGCGTGCCGTCGCAGCCGAAGGGAATAAAGTCGCCAACCTTCCAGCGCTCGTGGAAGACCGCTTGGAAGCGGCCGCGAATTCCCGTCGCCAATGCCCGCAGGACCGGCATGGGAAGTTTGGCAACGGCCTTCTGGAATCCCGCAAAGGACTTTCCCGGGCGTTTCCTCTTCGGGCAACAGGCCACGTAGAATGCCTTGGCGGCCTCGAACTTCTCCGGCAGGCTGTCGCCGGAGCAGTAAGTCGTCAACAAGAGAATCGACAACAGAGGGTGAATGTCCCAGCGGGGCGATTTCCTTCGTATCGCGGCATTTCGGGCTTGCTTGAAAACCTCCGGCGTGAGAAAATCCCGCATCGAACCAATCAGCGACTTGGCCCGCCGTCGCTGGTGCGCTCGCGTCCTTGCGTGCGTCATTTGCCGTTCCTCCGTGATAGGGTTTTGGATGGTAAGCCCCTATCATTGGCGGAACGGCTTTTTCATGCACGACCGATTTCGCAGGCGATTTGCCGCGGCAAGTTGTTGCTGCAAAGTCAGTCATAACAAAAACTTACGACCAAAAACTAACCTGATTCGGAAATGGCATTGGGTGGCACGCCCAGCGATTAGGCAGCAGGGCTTCGAGGGCGGCAGTGTCGCTGATAGCACCGCTTGCGCGTAACTCGGCGGCACTCACATTACTGATTCTGGCGGAGAATCTGCCTGCGGAGCAGTTGAACGGGCAGTCTAGCGAAGTCGGCAGTGTGGTTGAGGCTGTATGAATAGGGCGGAGCAAGGCGGGCTGGCGGCGGTAGCCGGCTTGCATTACGCGGTCCATGAAGTCCTCGGCGGGCGGGTCGGAGCAGTATCGGGCACGGGGTCAGGCATCGTGATGGCCTTGGTGTTAGAATTGCGGGCAACGCCGATCATCGTCATCGCCATACTAGCGCGAAGGCGGAATGGTGCAAGTCCAAGATCAGACGCTCGAGGTGCTGCCTCCGCAAATATCATTGATCGCCCTTTTTTTGTTCTGTTAAGCTGACAACATAAAGTTCTCGGTCGGAACGCAACTTGCGCAGGATGATTTCCATATCTTGCGGCCATTGGCTTCGGCTCTTCTGAATGAAGCCTGCGGGAAAGTGCTTGAACGGGTCGCTGCATCTTGGAAAATGTGCGTCGTCAGGGAACTTCTCCAGAATCAACTCTAAGTACCCGTCGCGTATTTGTTGGAACAATAGCTTCGCTTCATCGCTTACCGCATTTCCCTTCACTAAGTCATCCATCATATTCGCGAGAGTCATAATAAAGCCGAACGTGTCCGTATCTTTCCCCTGGCTCTCGATAATCGGTTCATTGTTTTCGTCCAGCGCGCAAACCCTGCGGTAGCCTTCTCGCGCTCAAAATCGATCCACTCTATTTCCTGCTTATTATTGATGAGGATATTGTCCGGCTTGACGTTCTCCATGAACGACGCCTTGGGCATGGATCGCCTGGAGGATTTCGGCCGCTTTGATCATCACGTCAAAAAATCGGGGCACGCGCCCGAATACTTCCCGATCGAGAGATCGCGTGTTTTCAATTCCTTCCAGTTCGGCCCAGAGACCGCCTCTTTCAAGAAGTCCCACGCGGCATATTTTCGGGATTGCGGCAACTCCTGCTTGCCGTAACTTGAAAATCGTTTCGAGTTCCAGCACCGCGGAATCATTTTCGGATGCGGAATAACGGACTTTGTAAACTCGAGACAGAATTGCCCGCCCGTTTTCGAACGAGCGAAAGACGTACCGAGCCCAGGGCATGCGAGCGGCCACGCGATACCCGGTTTCTTTGTTATAAAGTCCGTTCTTATCTGCATCCAGGTCCAACCGCATTGGGTCGTATAGATCTCCGAACTTGTCTCTTAGATAAACTGACGTAATCATTAGTATTGCCGAGGCGTGGGTGCGGGCGCCTCGCTGTGCTAACTTACAAAATCGACCGTGCGCGGCGGTCGATTATAGCAGTAACTGAAAGGATTGACTTTAGCGGGCGTGATCCTTTGCAGTTTCCTGCCGGCGCCGCGCCAAGGCCGAACGTCAGTGTGACTTAGATTACTAGCTGCGTGTCTGTTTCGATCCCCCGCCCATCAACGTTGTCGCCTTCTTCAGCGAGAGGCCGCCGGGGCTTTATCCAGATAGCGTCCGTCCTGGAAGTCGATGACGGCGCCTCCACGCCGATACGCGATGGGTTTCGGCTCGAGCCATTCGACCACCGCGTTCTTGATCGCGAAGGCGAAAAACTGGTTGCCTTGCGGGCGATAATGACCGTGGTAATACCGATTAACGTATTCGGCCGGTGTGATACGGAACTGTAGAAAGTCCACACGGTGAGCATCCATCGAGTCCACGCATGGAACGCCGCGCTCCTTGAGCCAGACCGCAAGCGCCACGTCGTGAGGGTCTTTCGGCGCCCCGCCGCAGACCCTCGCAACCGCCCCGCTCCCGTAGCTGAGCAGCACCATCAATTTGCGGCCGCGATTCGCACAGAACTCCTGCAGTTTCTCCAGCACGTAATACGTGCTCTTTCGCGCCGCGGCGGTGACAAGTTCAGCCGCGGATTTCCGGCGGGCGGCAGCGTCGGTGAAATCGAACTTCAGCTTCGCCCAATCGGCCAGCTTGCGGATGCGCTCCCACGGCACATCGGGCACACCCTCAGCCATCGCCCGCAATTGAACGATCACGTCGTCCGCCACGATCGCCCGCGCTCGCTGAAAGTCCAAAAGTTGGCGGAGCGCGTTGGGCGTAGGGCAAGCGCCGGGGACCTCTTCCCATAGCCCCGAGTCGAGATTGACGCGCAAGTGCGTCCAAGGCGAACTGTGGAACATTTCGTCGCTGCCGCGCCAGTTGATGAGAAAGCTCCGCCAGGGCATCATGCTGCGTTGATGGTCGTCGTCGAAAATGTTGAAGACCAGGTAGCGGGCTTTGCAGCCGGTCTCCTCCATTCGCCGCAAACGGGCCAGCGATTGAAAGGCGCCGTACCCGCCGACGCCGAAGTTTCGGATCGGCTCGCCCAGATGGGCCGCCAATGACTCCTGCCATGTCTCGCCATCGCTGACTTGGTGGCATTGCGTAAAGCTGTCGCCATAAGTATTGATGCGGCAAATGCGGTCGGCGTAGTTGATTAGTTTCCGCTCGCCGTTGGGACCGTGGCGGTAAACCGAGAATGAGCCGTCGATGCCGTCGCGTTGGATGCTGTCCTTTGGCACGTAACCCAACTCGGGATCGAACTTGGCCCACTGATTGTTCGGCGGCGGCGCTGGCGCAAAAAGACTCGACGCCTTTCCGCGTCAAAATGCGGCCATGTCGGATCCGGAGCCACTCTTCGTAGCGCGGGGGCGCGGCGTTCGACACTTCTTGCGGCGCCGTTCGCTGCCGCGGTAATCCTGCTAGTCAGCATGGCCGTCGTACCTGCACCGACCGTGGCCAAGAACTGGCGACGCTTCACGGTAATTCTGCTCCAAGGCTGTTAGGGAACAATGGGTCGAACGAATCAATGCCATGCCCTCTCAGGGCTGGGCTGCTTGCCGCGCCTTTTCGATCTCCGCGGGTGTCGCCTTGCAGGCGTCGCTGAGAACCAATGTGGCCTTCTTGGCCAGCCGGGGATTGCCCTGTCCTTGCACGGCGACGAGCGCGCGAAGGATTTCCTCGCGCGGGCGCCGGCATGGGAGGCGAGCGTGGCAAGCCCGTCCAGGGCCGATTCCTTGACCACCGCTTCTTCCTTTCCGTCGGCCAGGTTGGCCGTCAGCAGCGTGGTGACGCTGGCGACCGAGGCTGGATCGTCCTGAGCGATTTCGGCCAAGGCCCCCACAGCGGCGCAGCGGACCAGCGGCTCCTTGTCGTGCGTGGCGATGAGCAATTGCGGCATGGCCTTGGCCGCCTTGAGCCGCCCCAGGCCGTTGCTGGCGACCGTGCGGACAAATGCCCGCTTGTCCGCCAGCAGCGTGATCAGCGGATCGATCGCCGAGGGGCCCTTGCGCCAGCGACTTGACCGCCTCTTCGCAGATGTCCCAATGCGGTTCCTTTTGGACGGTGCGAAGCAGGAACGGAACGACACCGGGATCATCCAACCGCGCGATGGCCTCGACGGCCTCCAAGCGGGCCTGCGATTCCGGCTCGTTGGTCCACATGGCCTTATGTTTCTCGTAGCGGTCCTGCAACTCGGCGAAGGTGCCCGACTGTGTCTTTTCGGGCAAGGGGACTGTCCCGATTTTTGTCTGAGCAAGAATGGGATTGTCCCCTTTGACGACGGCGGCAATGCAATACAAAGCCTCGCTCGTGCGGAGATAGAGCCGGCCGCCGGCGATCGCCGGAGTTGCCAGGATCTCGCCGGGGAGTGCGTTGACGGAAAGCAGTTTGACAGATCGTTTTGCGGGCGGCTTTTTGCCGGCCAGTGCGGCGGCATCGAACACGTACGTCTTGCCGCGCTGCGAGCACCAATAGATCTTGCCGTCCGCGCCCACCGGCGAAGACGTGAAGTGGTCGGAGACGCGATCTTCCGCCACGAGCTTGCACGCAGCGTCGTAAAAGAGCATCCTGCCGTTATCGCCCGGCACCATCAGGAGCGGGCAGGGGACTGTCCCGATTTTTGTCTGAGCAAAAATGGGACTGTCCCCTTTCCCGCGAGGGTAGATCAAAGGTGTTGGCACATAGGGCCCTCCGCCGGTCAAGTGCAGGAGGACACGGGTCTCGGTCACGTCGCCGCGCCCGCGGGGATCGATGGCCATCACCGGACCGGTCCGTCCGGAGGAGGCGTAAAGCAGTCCGTTCCCATAAGCCGGGCTGGGGGCCACGCATTCCTTCATGCCGTGGCAGGACCAGATCTCCCGGCCGGTGTCGGGATCATAGGCGACCACCGGCTCGCCGTTGGCCACCACTTGCGGCCGGCCTTCGACGCGGATTACCAGCGGCGTGCCGTAGTGACCATAGGTGCTTGACTTGCGCGGCGCGCACCACCGCTCGGCGCCCGTCTTGCAATCCACGGCCAGCAGGAAAGCCGGCCCCTTCTGGTCGCAGCATTGCAGCACCATGTCTTTGTACAAGAGGGGCGAACTGCCCATGTTGTACGGGCAATTGATGGGGCCCATGCTGTGTTTCCAGAGGACTTTGCCGTGCATATCGAGGGCCACCAGCCCCGGCGTGTCGAAGAACACATAAACCCGATCTCCGTCGGTGGTGGGCGTGGGCGCGGCGAAGCCGGTCTTTTCATAGAACGTGCTGGGCGCGTCCGGCAGAAGTTCCGTTCGCCAGAGGACCTTGCCGGTGTCGGCGTCGAAGCACATGACCAGGCGCTTTGCCCCTTCGTCGAGCGAGGCCGTCAGAAAGATCCGCTTGCCCCACACGATCGGCGAGGAATTTCCTTCGCCCGGCAGCGGCGTGCGCCAGAGGACGTTCTCGTTCTCGCTCCACACGACGGGCAGATGTTCATCGTCGGCGATGCCCGATCCATCTCGACGCCAGGCCGGCCAGTTTGCGGAGGTTGACGGGCCTTCAGCGGCCCTGGCGCAGAGATCCGCCACGAGTGGTCCAATAAGGGCCATCCAAACTATCGGCAATCGAACGTTCACGGACACCGCCTCGAAAAAACGTGATGCACAATTACGACCCCGCCGAGCTTGCCTCGGCTGGTGAAGGAGATTGGTAGCTACGACGTGACGCAACAGGGCCCGGCAACTTCGTTCTCTCCCGACCCTGGCCGCCGGAGGCGGCCAGGGTCGGGAGAGAACGAAGTAAGAATAGCCTTCGTGGCACGTTTGTTGTAGCAATTCAATCTCATTCACCGACCGAGACAAGCTCGGTGGGGTTTTAATGGGACATTTGATTTACGACGGAACCGATTCTAAACCAGGAGTAAGTCGTGGGTCAAGTAAATGCAGCAGAGGCAATAGTTTACGACGACAACGCGACATCGACAACAACCGTTCTTATTGGGGGCCGCTGGTGCAGCAGGCCGGGCCGATATGCCATCGGCAGGGTGTGGTTGAGTTTTACGAAGTGCCACCGCTTGTGATCGGGCAGTTGGGAGCGACGAGATCGCGATGCACCAGCTTCCCCACGCACCGTCGCGCATGTTCGCGGTGCGTGTTGCGTGGAACGTGCGCTGGCGTAAAGTGTTATCATATATCATCTTACGTTCCTGATACGGTGGTGCTTCGGGCGGATAAATCGGGTAAACATGGTGCGGCTGATCAAACTCATCAGCCACAAAGGGCACAAATGAACACAAAGGAAGAGAGGACAATAGGCAACGTCGAAGCAGTGACGCATAGTGCGAGACGAACAATTGCTTGGATTCCTCTCAAGCCGACTTCTAACCTTTGTGCTCCTTGTGCTCTTTGTGGCCAATTGATTGTGGTTCTCTCGCTATCCGTAAAAAACCGGCTGTTTTCGGCGATTTTTCCACGTTTTCCCCGGTTTTTACCCGCTTTTGCCCTGCCGCGAGCGGGGCGAGCCATTTTTCGCAGGGCCGAATTCCGCGGTGAAACGGCATCGTGTCGCATTCTGTCGCGAATTGTCCGCGGAAAGTGTTTTTCTTGTCGCCTTTCAACACGCACCGCGCGCCAAGCACCAAGCCACAATGCACCGCCGGCGCGATGTCGCGGGGCTGGTGCGTGGCACGTCGCTCGCTGTAAACTGTTACCATCAACGGGCTTATGCATTTGCGCGTCGTTTGTTAATGTGCGTACACGTGGTGCTTGCGCACCGGTGGTGCGTTGTCGTGCCAAGTCGAGAGTCCCGGCCCGACTCCGACGGCCAACGACATCGTTACGACCCCAGCGAGCTTGTCTCGGTCGGTGAAGCAGATTGGACAGCTAACACCGACATACAACCGAGCCACAATCCATTCCGACCGCTCCCCGGCCGCCTTCGGCGGCCGGGGAGCGGTCGGAATGGAAAGCTATTCGTTGCGCGGCGTTTTTAGCCATTCAGTCTTATTCACCACCTCGACAAGCGAGGCGGGGTCTTAAGCGCATGTTCAACTGCCATTATGGCAGTCGGCGTGCCTGGTTGGCATCGGCCATTTGCCGAGATGCGCCCCGCCCTCGCGATAATCGGCCGCTGGGGCGCATCGCCGGCCGTCGCCGCAAGTCGTGCGTATACAACACTTTACAGCGGACGAACGCGAGGCCATTGACGGACCCTCCGCAGGAAGGGGCTGGGGCGCATCTCTCGGTGCGGCTGGTCCGGCCGCCTGCCAGTTATGGTATGTCAACAGCAGTATACCAGAGATAGCACATATCGTGCCAATCGCGCGAAATCCGTCCGGACCGGCGTTTTCGACTTTGAAAGGCGAAAACGCAGGCCGGACCCCGACGGCACCCTTGGGATCATCCCATTGTGGCATCCGTTTCCAAGCCGACTTTTCTAGCGATGAACTCCCGGCTCGGCCGGTAAGGACGTTCGAGCTTTCGGCGACAATTACTCTTCCCCTTGAACGACAATTAGAATTCCCGGTTGAGAACCAGAGGCGTGCGGCCCCCCCTTTTGTGAAGCGCAGCGCAGCGGAGCGAAACAAAAGGGGGGGCCGCACGCCGCCGCGGGTGGCCCTCGCCAATCTCAGGCCGCGTCGGGCGGCTTGGTTCGCTTGGCCTCGTCCAACCGGTAGCTCGGGATGTTCAACTCCAAGATCACGCTGTGATGCACCAGGCGGTCGATTGCCGCCGCTGTCGTCATCGGATCCTTGAAGATCGTCTCCCACTTCGAGAACGGCAGGTTGCTGGTCAGCATCACCGTGCCGCGCTCGTAGCGTTCCGCCAACAAGGTGAACAGCACCTCCATCTCCTCCCGGCTCTGCTGCACGTAGCCGATGTCGTCGATCAAGAGCACCTCGCACTTCGACATCTGCTTTAGCACCCGGTTGAGCTTCAGATCCCGTTTGGCCGCCAACAGTTCCTGAACCAGCAGGGCACACGACCATGAGACCACCTTCCGTCCGTTGCGAACCAATTCCTGGGCGATCGCCGATAACAGGTGCGTCTTTCCCGATCCGGTCTTGCCGAACAACAACAGGTTCTCGCGGCGGTCCACGAACGAGCCTTCCATGAGCGTCCGCACTTGGCGAGAGACCTTCGCCGGCAACCGCGCCAGGTCGAAGCTCGCCAGATCCTTCTCCAGCGGCAAACGGGAATCCCGCAGCAGCCGCTCGGTCCGCTTTGCCAAGCGGCCCTGGCATTCCCGCTCGGCCAGTTCCAACAGGTACTGCTCGTAGCTGGCCGTCTCCTGTAATGCCCGTCGGGCCAGTTCCTCAAAACACTCCCGAAACGTCGGCAAGTGCAGTTCCCGCAAGCAAGCCGCCAACTTCTCTTTCAAATCCCCCTTCGCACCCATCCCACACCTCCTTGTGCAAGAACAAGTCATCGAAATCCGACAAGTCCACTACTTCGACGGTCACTTCGGTGACCGCCGGAACTTCCTCGGCCCGCTGGACCAACGTTTCGACCGCGGCCCGGGTCGCGGGCTGGCCGCTGTTTAGAAGCGTTCGCAACGCCTCGTCCACGGCCGTCTCGCCGTGGCCTGCCGCCAGATAGAGAATCTGCAAATACTCCTTGTGACCGCGCTTGGGCTGCGCTTCCCGCAAGGCGTCGAAGGCCATGCGAAAGCGGCTCGTGGGAAACAGCTCTTCCCGGTAAACGTAGTTCTCAAAAGCCCCCGGTTTTCGCACCAACCAGTCGATAATGTGCCGGTAGTTGATGGCGTGTTTGTTCCGCCCGCGCAAACGCGGAAAGCGCTCCATCTCCTTCTGGGCGTACCAGACCTCGACATGCTCCACGTACAATCGCACCTCGACCCGCTCGCCAATCAAGCGGCTGGGAACCGAATAAACATTTCGGTCTACATGGACCAAACTCCCCGTATCCACGCGTACCGGGATTCGCTTGCAGCTCTCCCGTCGCCGATCCGGCAGAGGCCGAAGGCCAGGCAACTCTTCGTCCAGCCGCTTGCGACGGCCCGCATTGCGAACCGCCACCAGCTCTTTCAAGAATCGTCCATAGGCTTCACGGCTCTCGAAGTCCCGGTTGCCACGCAATAACAGGGCCTGCTCCACCGCTTCCTTGAAACGCCGATGCGATTGTTCGACATCTCCGTTCTCGTTCGGTTCCCGGGGCTGGATCTTCTCCATCTCCATCCCGTAGTAGCCCAACAGTCCCTTGTACCGCGCGGTGAACTCCTTCATGTCCGATCCGTTGTTGACCGCCAGGCTCATCCGATCCGTGCGGTGTCGTTCGGGCACGCCGCCCAATTCCCACAGGGCGTCTTGAAGTCCTTCGCCGAGGCTCTCGAAACTCTCGGAAAAACAGACCGTCACCGACTCCCAGTTCGAGTACGTCAGCACGAAGTGGTAAAGCAGATGGTCGAACGACTGCCCGCCAATGATCACGGCCAGGCTTTCCATGTGGGTGAAATCCGACGCACACAACCGTCCCGGATGATGCACTTGGCTGAAGAACACCTCCTTCGCCGGGCCGGCCGTCGCTCGCCAACGTTTCACGCCACGCTGAAAGCTCGCAACTGCGTTTCGTCGAACTTCCCCGGGTATTTGATCTGCAGCGCTCCAAACAGCGTCTTGGCCTCCAGGCCAGGCGCCTCGTGCAGTTGCGCATGCACTTCCGGCCACACCTCGGCAAACAGGTCTGCCCGTGTCCGCCACGAGCGATCCGGCACAACTTCGCTGGGAAGCCGACCCAGCCGCCTATACTTCCTCGCCGTCTTCTCGTCCATGCTCGCCTTGTCTGCCGACTGAACCAGAGTCTTCCCTGACGACAACACCTGCCACAACCGCTTCACCTGCTCATCCGTGACCATTGCAAGTCCCCCTCCTACGGAGACTTGCAACAGTCTATCTGACCAGCCTCAACTGGCCTCAACCGGGAATTCTAATTGTCGTCAGACCGGAAAAGTAATTGTCGCTATAGATTCGAGCGGTGTGATGAGTTCTTCGAGTTGACCCCCAATGGCATTTGCACGTTGGGATACCACGAACTCAGTCATGTCTTCGATTTCCACAATCTCTCGCTTACCGTAGGCTTCGAGTGTCACCCCACGTAGTCCAAGTTGGATCGCCCTTCGTTCATCCTTTTCGCCATTAGGACGATGGTCCGGGTCCCACTGGACTCGTACATCCGAATTGGCTACGGCCGTGCTCCACTCCCCTCACGTTACGAAAACTTCGGAAGTGAATGATGAAGGAACTGCGTCTCCAATAACGAGTCAAAGAATGACCTGCGTAGTCGAATAGCCAGAACAACTTCCTGACCAAAAGATCGTCCCCAATTACTTCGATACATCATCCACAGAAAATTGGGCTTGATCCAGCTCATTCGGCTATAACTGAACTCGCCCCCAAAGCAAACGTTGCGAATAGCAAATAGCCCGATAGCTGGCGAATAGGCTTGGTAAACGACTATCGTTTGGTCATCGAACGAGGCAAGGATATGCCTGCCAGATATCGGCCAACGGGCTTTCTGATCGATATACCGTTCAGTCGTGATCGTCATGCCTTGGGATTGTTGAAGTCAACGAATCCGGTGCCATCCTCAATACCGGTCACAACGCCTGCAAAGATCTCGACGAGTGCAACCATGCACCCAACACCGCCATAGGGATAGGCCAAGGCGTCAAAAGCAAAGCGGGGCATCCGGTTCTTCGTCATCTCGCAACTGATTAGATTGTATTCACCATTTACGAATGCATCAATGAGCGAATCAAAATCCCAAGTTAGGCCGGTAGACCGCTCGGTTGGCGTTTCGATTATCGGTCGAGTGCGCAAGTCTTCCAGCCGCTGCCGTCGCACGTCGTCTGCGGGCCAAAACAAATGTCGAAGCGCTTCTGAATCGAAGAATTTCACAAGCTCGTCGCTAGACCGCCAGTCGTTGGCGTCTTTGTCATGCTTTAGCTCAGCAAACACTCGTTGTAGTGCCGCAAACCGTTCGGGCGATTGAATCGAGAATTCGACAAACTGACTCATGGATTTGGCATGTGTAGGACTGCGCCAATGTCAGAAAACGTCAATTATATCAAGCCAAACGGTTTTTGGGGGAACGGACGAGGTCGCGCCAAATGGCTACCCCAACGGGGCGTCGGTTTTTCCAGCGAAGGGCAACGCCCTGGAAACGCATTGCGCCCGTTTCGACAGTTCGGGCCAACGGCCCAACCGTTCGCCTACGGCCGGAGAGAAACGGTTGGCCCGTTGGGCCGGAGAAAAGAGTCGTGTTCGGGGCACGTTTTTCCAGGGCTGCGCCCTTCGCCGGGGAAATGGCTGGGCCTTCGGCTCAAACATCGGGCGGAGCAACTGCCGCACTCTTTCGGCATCTTGCCCTGGTCTGCGTAAAAGCACATTATGTGCGTTTGAGATTAGTACGGTTTCCGGTTTCAATTCTTTCCGCATCGCACTATGCCGCCGAGCAAGCCCTAGTCCGGCTCCCTTCTCCCCGGTACTCCGGGGAGAAGGGCTGGGGATGAGGGGCTAGAGGTGGAACTGGTTGCGATACGGATATCATCTGCCAATACATGTCTATGGCAAACACTCACTGGGACATTAGAGCGGAGATTATGTTTTGTTTCAGTAACACTAACGAATGCGGAATCTCAATAACTCCGTATTCGGGCATGATGGGCAAGGAAATCGTGAGGCCGTCGTTCAGTGGCAACGAGCGGCAATAGCTGCGCGTCCTCCGAATCCGGCGTCCGCAAACTCGCTTTCATTGTCGTCGGATGAAAGTCGCTTGGCACGCGCAAGGCGATTGGCTGCGCCGCCGCTTGATGCCGCACAAGATGCAAAATCAGGGAGTGGTTCGTCGTATAGGGCACGACCTCGACGCCGCTGCCCTGGCCCGCAAGAAAAGAATCCGCCGCGCGAGTCTCACTGCCGTTTGCGAAAATGCGCCTTGGCCCGAGGAAACGAGCGGCGAAACGACTTTTCCGCGGCCCACGCCGATCTCTTTGGCCGGAGCGGCTTCCAGGCCAAGTGCTTGCCAGAGTACGGAATGAGGCAGTTTCCGGCCAAGGACATCGTAACAACCTGTATCTGGCGCCGCGACCAGAATGCCGCCTCCGCGCACCCATTTGGCCAGCGCCTTCGCGGAGGTTTCGCCAAGACAAGCCGCGGTCTCGACCGTGACGACGTGAAACGCCCGAAGTTTTCGCTCAGTAAGGTCTTCGTCGCGCAACGCGGCCGTCGGAACGCCGGCGGAGAGCAATGCACCCAAATTCTCCGGAATCAATGCGCGATGAAGAGCATTGCGGGACGAGAGCGAAAGCACGACGCCCGCCCGCACCCACGGAGTATTCGAATAGAATTGCGGGTGCGTGTTGTGCCATGCGAGCAATTTGGACATGGCCTGGCGCGCCACGAGGATCCGTTTGGCCGTCGTCGAAGCCGTCCACAATCCACGGCCTCGCCTGATGTGCGATGGTCGCGATGATGAGCGGGCTGATGACTTCCGCGGGCTTTATGCCCGTGTAGGTGTTGGCCTCCGTGAACGTGCCGATGTAATTCCAGAGCGGCCGGCCCTCCGCCAGCGCGCTGCCCAACGCCATTTTTCGCGACATCTGCCAGGAATTCAGGCCCACCGATTCTGATACCACCGCGTCCTCATGCACATATTGCAGATCCGTGGCGAGGCATGCGTTCTCGTAAAGATACTGGGTGTTGGCAACGACCATGATTTTCGGATCGATTTCGCGAAGTCGCGCACGAAACGATTCATTGATCTCCGCCCACACGCGATTGCGCCACTGCAACCAGAGCGCAAAAAGCGGACCTTCCTTCGATGGAATCTCAAGCTGGTCGGGAGCGACGCCGAAAATCCGTTTCGTGCTTCTGCACGCCAAATCGTGCTTTCACATAGTCGCGAAACGCTTTCCGGCACGACGCGCAATGGCACGTCCAGCCGTCCTTCGCAAAAAAGAACTCGCTATTGTCCAGCAAGATGCCGTCCGGCTGATATTCGCGCGCGATGCGCACTGCCCGGTCCAGCGCGTATTGCCGCGCCCCGCCGCTTGGGCAAAGCCAGGGCTGGCCGTAAACGAGCACCGGATTTCCTTTGGGATCGCGTTGCGACCACTCGGGATGTTCACGGGCGACTTGACCACTCTGAAACTCCGGCGTTTGACCGCAAGCTTCGACGGAAGTATAGAGAAGCACGTGATAGCCAGCCGCGCGATACGCCGCCATCGCCGGCCTGAAATTGCTCCTCCGAAATCCGGTCGCGGTCGGCCAGGCCGGTATCGCAGTTGTGCGAATCCGGCGGCTGAATGGTGATGGCATTGAAACCAAATTCTGATTGCAGATGCCGGGGCCGATCGCCCAATCGCGTCATCATCGTGAATTGGGAATGGCCGACAGGCTGCAGCATGTTTGCCTCCGCGAGCCACGGAGCGGTGCAGGGGGCGGACACCGGCAGCGGCAAGTCCGGAGGAACCGGTTCCCATGACGTTTCCGGCGGCGCGGCATTCAGCGTCGCCGGCAGCCGCGCAAATGAAAACAAAACGCAGTAATCTCATCAGTTTCAAGAATTCCCTGTGACAGGACTGAGTCTACTGCAAGACAGGCGGGGAAACAAGTTATAAGTTCACTTCCCCGCAGAGACTTTCCTTTCTCGTTCGGGTAAGCTATGCTGACGTTAAACCACAAAGGGGAAACTTCGATGGCGCAATGCATTAACGTGTTGTTTACCACCCTGACGCTGATAGTTGCTTCAGCGTCGGCCACTTCGGCTGTTCATGCCAGCGATTGGCCGCATTGGCGCGGGCCGTTCTTCAATGGTTCCAGCGATGAAAAGAATCTGCCGTCGCAGTGGAGCACGAGCGAGAATATCGCCTGGATCGCCGCGCTGTCGGCCGGTGGCGCCGCGACGCCGATCGTCTGCGGAGATTGTGTCTTTGTGTCTGGCGCCGACGCCGACAAGGATGCCCTTCGGGCCATGTGCTTCGATCGCAGCAACGGCAAATTGCTCTGGCAGCATGATGTCGGCCAGGGCATTCAAAAAGACGAACGCAGCAATTACGCCTCTCCCTCGCCGGTGGCCGATGGCAAGCTCGTAGTCTTCTTCTACGGCAACGGCGACCTCGTGTGCTTTAACTTGGATGGCAGCACGCGATGGAGACGAAACATCCAGAAGGACTACGGGCCGTTCGCCTACCAGTGGACCCCTAGCAGTAGTCCTACGCTGTTCGACGGCAAGTTGTATCTGCAAGTGCTCGAGCGCGACGTGGCGGTCGGCAAGTATGGCTTCAAGGATCGCGAGAATCAATCGTATCTGCTGGCCCTCGATCCACAAAGCGGCAAGACCCTCTGGCAGCAGATTCGCCCCACCCACGCCGTGGCCGAATCGCGGGAGTCGTACGCCACCGTCATTCCTTTCGAGAACAAAGGGCGGAAACAGTTGCTCGTTGCCGGCGGTGACGTGCTGAGCAGTCACGATCCGGTGGACGGCCGCGAATTGTGGCGCGGCGGCGACTACGATCCGGCCCGCGTCGGCAATTGGCGGCTGATTCCTTCGGCGGTCGGCGGCGCGGGGATCGTGTTGATTTGCGCACCGAAACGCGAGCCCGTATATGCGGTCGAGGCCGACGGAGTCACTAACGGCGGCCAGCACACGAACGCTTGGGTCAGCCGCGACGTGAAGGATCTCACTTCTGACGTACCTACGCCCGCGTTCTACGACGGCGATTTCTTTGTGCTCAGCGACTTGCGAAAGAGCCTGTCGCGCGTCGATCCGCGGAGTGGCAAGACGAAGTGGAGCGTCAAAACGCCCGGCGGCGTCAAATACGAGGCCTCGCCGTTAGCGGCCGACGGCAAGATCTATTTGATCAATTTCAATGGACAGGTCGCGATCTTCACGGCTGCCGACGGCGGTTTGCTGCGCGTGATTCCCATGGAAGATGCAAACGACCACGAACAGATTCGGGCTTCGATCAGCGCCGCCGGCGGTCAGTTGTTCATCCGCACCAAGCACAAACTGTATTGCGTGGGGAAGCGTAGTTGAGCAAATCTCTTGACCGGTAGTACCACTTCTACCACTTTTCGCCCCGACTACCCTCGTGGGCTGATCAACTTCTTGTCGCCGAAGCCGCGCGAACCCGCCCGTGCATCCGGCCGTTGGTCAAACTGGGATCGTGGACGCGCTGCGGGGTAACCAGCCAGCGGACGGCGTTCGCCCAGAGCTTGGGATATTGCTTCCAGAATACGAAATTGCAACCCCAGTGCGGCGCGGGGTCGGAAGTGTATGCCAGCACGCGGCCCTTGCCGAACTGCCCCACCGCGATCGCCGGGTCGCCTTCGTCTTTCCAGCGGGCGATCACCGGGCAGCCCGCTCGCGGGCGTACGCGATTGAAACCCAGGATTGGCGGCATCGTGCCAAGCTGCACGCCCTTGAGGATCGGATGGCTCTTCTCAACCGCCTCGGCATAGAAGCCCTCCGTGCTCTCGCGGAGATCATCCACTTCGAGACACTCCACGGGCAGAATCTCGCGCAGGGGCGTGCGGCCCCAGCCAGCCTTGCCCAACTCGCCATTGAAGCTCAGCCAGCCGCCGAGGAACATCATGTGTACTCCCGAGCGAACGGCTTCGATGGTGAGCCTCACACGGTCGGGAAATGTGAGCACCTTGGTGCCGAAGAGGTGCCGGTTAAAGAACTGCGGGTTCAGTTGAAAATTCTTCGCCTCGACGTCGGAAAAGATCACCACGTCGTAGGTGGCGAGGACCTTTTCGTACTCGCCCGGCTTCATGTTGTAGAAGTCCCAGGTCGGCACGCTGGTTACCTGGTGCTCGCCCGTCGATTGAATGGCGTCCATCAGCCAGTGGCCGTAGTTGATGAAATCCAGTCCCTTGGCCGCGTGGTTGAACGACGTTTCCGCGTATATGGGACCGATCTGGACTGCCCAATCGCCGATGTAATATATCTTGGCCACGAAGGTGATGCTTTTGGTTAAATGATGAGGTAATCTGACGACAGGATCATGCTCATTTCGGCTTGCGCACTTTTATCTCGAAAGGCGTTTGCGCCGTGTCTACTTCCAGGGGAGTCGTCTTATCGTCGGCGTATTCTTTCGGCACGAACTTACCCGAAATCGGCTGATGGCTCAGCGTTGAGATGACCACTTTGTGCTTTCCGCGGATCAGCCCATCGCCAGCCTTGTGGGTCGAGGGCACGCCAAACTTGCCCGTGGCAACGTCCACCGGCACCATGGCCGCTCGCGGGAACGTCTTTTTGTCTATTGGCGGCGTTTCGGAAACAAACGTCAGGATAATCTCCGGCGCGGCAATGCGCGATCCATCCTCGTAAGTAACCTTGCCTGTAACCGGGACGTAGCTGAAAGGGTCGCCATCGCCGCCGCAACCGATGACTGCCGGCGCGGCAAGCAGCAGCAAGCCGCAGATCGCACGCATATTCGGATGACAAATCACTGCGAGACTCCTAAAACTACTGCCCAGTGAACTCCGAACAACAGTTCGATGAGAGCAAAACCGTTCGTTTCATGAGCACCACGCCAGATTCCACATCTTGCCGCATTATAGTTGCCCGCAAAAAAGGGGTCAATTGAATGCAGGCGTCCTACGCAAAATCGTAAGTTTTTTCGTTAATTCGTGGTGGTGGAAGTCGGCCCGCACTCATTTAGAACTTTCGCATCCGGCGTTCGGAGAGTTCGTCTTCGCCGTCCTCTCAAGCAGGCTGGCAGAGACCCATTTCGGCCAGAACTCGCCGCAACTCCGTTTTCACTGCATCCACCTCGGCGGCGTGTTTATCGGTCTGCGGTTGACGGCTTTGGCCCGCGCGGAAGCCGCGGAGTTCCACGCCCGCGCGGATGCCGTCGGGAAAATCGCTCGCGGACAGCATGACGTTGAATAGCTTCAACATGTGATATTGCAGCGCGATTGCCTCGTTAACATGGCCGGCGCGGGTTAGGTTGTAGGTATTACAGAGCATCTCCGGCACGACGTTCGCCGAGCCATGCGTGCCGCCGTCGCAACCGACCAGTAGCGACGGCACGAGCACGGCCTCCCAGCCGTTCAGGAAACTGAAATCGGGCCGGTTCGGCCGGATCGCGGCGATCAACCGCATCATGAAGGCCAAGTCGCCCGATGAATCCTTGATGCCCACGACCCGCGGGTATTCGGCCAGGCGTCGGATCGTGTCGAGGTCGATCGGGCTGGCGAACATCGGAATGTTATAGAGCGTGACGTTGATCGGGCTGTTTTCGGCAATCTCGCGAAAGTAGGCGAACACGGCCTCCGGCGAAAGCCGGTAATAGTACGGCGCGACGATGGCCACCGCCCGAGCGCCGTAGCCGGCATAGGCCTCGCACGCGGCGAGCGTCTCGCGGACGTTTGCCTCGGCCGCGCCGGCGAGCACGGGCACGCGACCGGCCGCTTGTTGGCAAACGATCTGGACTATCCGCCGCCGTTCCTCGGCGGTGAAGCGGATGAACTCGCCCGTCGAGCCGTTAGGATAGAGCCCGTGGATGCCGCTGGCGATCAGCCAATCGACGAATCGCCGCAGCTCCGCTTCGTTGATGCGGCCGTCGTTGTCCAGCGGGACGATATTTGGTGTGAAGATGCCTTGGAGTTTGGTGGTCATGTTGGTTGCTGGGTGGCACGTCCCTGAGCTTCAGGCGAAGGGCGTGGCGCGTCTGCTCTCCACGCCCTTCGCCTGAAGCTCAGAGCGTGCCACCCGGATCAGGTTAAAGTATTGTTCCGCGAAACACCACCCCGCCTTCAATCGCAACACCGTAATGGAACGTGCAGGCAGGGTGCGCGTGAACGAGATTGGTGGAAAGCTGGACAGGCACGCCCCAGAAACCTTCGCTTGCTACACCCGCACAGTCAGGACCCGAAACCTTTTTGATTTCCACTTTCAAGCTGACGGGCAGGCCCGTGGTGTTAACCGGGTTTTCGTGATCGAGTGTCATCTTCACTTCAGAATTGGGTGGCGCAACGAGCGACCACCACGCTGGCTTGGTCGGATCCTTCTTGTCGGCCTCCTTAAAGTCGCGGTTGCGAATCAACTCGGCGTACAGCCCGCCATCGTACGAGTGGTTAATTTCCTCGGTCATCAAGCCATAGAGCATGGGGCTGATGGCCGGGCCGGGCTTGTCGGCGGCCACGTCGATGGTTGCCTCGTGAGCCCCCTCGGCCATCGTTGCCGCGGAGAGCGGGACCGCGGAGATCGCGAGCACAAGAGTTACTATACAACTTCGGTTTCCGGTGTTCATGGTTACTTCCCAGGATTAATGCTAATGACGCGATTTCCCGGACATCCATCGTGGAGATCCGGGCCGAGATTGTCAAGCGGCGCTGGAGTCCCGCCTTAAGGCGGCTTTTTTCGCGGCTGGCTAAAGCCTGGACTCCAGCGCCGCCTAAAGGCGGAACTTCGTGCGCCGCCGGACTTTCTCGCAAAATCGCTAAAGTTTATCGCAATTGCTGCACTGGTTTAGCCGAAAGTTAGATGAAGCAGCCGTGTTGCGCGAAGAGGGCCGCTTCATGAACTGCCGCACCCCCCGATAGCGCGGTAGCGCCGAATAACAGGGAAGTTATGTCGCTTTTCGGTTCCATCCAGATGGCCAGCGGTGCCTTGCAGGCGAACGATATCGCTCTGCAAGTGGTCGGGCAGAACATCGCCAACGCCAATACGCCCGGCTACCTGCGCGAAGTGACGAACTTCGAGCCCGGCCCGACGCAGACTCAAGGGTCGCTGAACGAAGGAACCGGCGTCCTCGTCCAATCGATCACCCAGCAGATTAATACGTTTTTAGAAACTCAGCTTCGCAGCGCCAATTCCGATCAAGCCAACGCCGACACTGTTCAGCAAAACTACAGCCAACTAGAAAGCATCGTCGGGGCGCTGAACAGCGGGTCGAGCCTGAGCAGCGCGATGAACAGCTTCTTTTCGTCCATTGCCAACGTCCTGAACTCGCCGCAGGACCCGTCCGTTCGCCAGGCCGCCGTGCTGCAAGGCCAATCGCTGGCCAACACCATCCAAAGCATGGCAAGCCAGACCGAGCAACTGCGGTCCTCGGTAGACAGCCAGATCAACAGCATGGCCGGCGACATCAACACGCTCACTTCCCAAATCGCGAAACTGAATATCCAGATCTCGCAAACCACCGGCGGCGGGCAGTCGGCCAGCGAGGCGGTGGGCCTGACCGACCAGCGGAACCAGGCTATCGGCAGCTTGTCAAAGCTGATCGGCATCCAGGTGAACACCGAGCCGGACGGTTCGATGGACATCAACGTCGGCGGCAGCAACCTGGTCAACGAAGGCACTGCCCAGAAGGTCAATGTGAGTTATTCCACCGACCGTGGAATGACCATTTCAACGATTTCGGTCAACGGCACGAACGCCGTCCTCGATCCGGCATCCGGCGAACTTCGCGGTCTGCTCACTTCGCGCGATCAGGTGCTGGGCGGATTCGAGGATCAATTGAACTCCTTTGCCGGTACGCTGGCGAACGAGTTCAACAAGGTCTACTCGGGCGGTCAGGGGTTGACCGGCTTTTCGCAAGTTACCGGCACCGAGGCCGTGACGTCGGCCGACGCTTCGCTCGATCAGGCGGGACTGAAATTCACGCCGACCAACGGGTCGTTCCAGATCACCGTCACGAACCAGCAGACCAACGCCAGCACCACGACGAGCGTTCCCGTGGCGCTGCTTGGACCGGGGCACACGACGACCCTCAACAGCCTTGCCGCGGAGATCAACAACATCGGCGGCATCCGCGCAAGTGGTCAACGGGAGTCTGCGCATCTCCGCTACCAACGCCAATACGCAATTCGCGTTCGGCAATGACACGAGCGGCACGCTGGCAGCGCTGGGCATCAACACCTTTTTCACCGGCTCGAATGCCTATACGCTGGCCGTCAACGGTGCGCTCACGAGCGACCCCAGCAAATTCGCCGCCAGCAGCGGCGGCGTCGGCGCGGACACGAACAACGCCCAGACCCTGGCCAATTTCCTCACGCAGCCGTTGGCCACGCAGAACGGCAATTCGCTACAGTCACTTTACACCACCCTTACGACGAATGTGTCTCAGTCGTCCGCCAATGCCAAGGCCGCCTCCGACGCCGCCGATACCGTGCAGTCTACGTTGGCCGGCAAAGAAACGGCGGCCAGCGGAGTAAACATCGACGACGAGGTCGTAAGCATGTTGAGCTACCAGCAGTCCTACCAGGCATCGGCGCGTTACATCTCGGTCTTGAGTAGTTTGCTGACGTTGTTGACTCAATTGTGATTGGCAAGACTGGCTGACAAGTTATGAGCATTTCCATCACCGGCATTCCGATATCGGGCGTCAGCAGTCAGTTCGTCCGCGGCCAGTTGACCAGCCAACTGAACATCGGACAGGCGAACATGTACCAATTGGAGCTGGAGCTCAGCACCGGGCACCAGTTTCAACTGCCCAGCGAAAACACCTCCGCCGCGATCCAGGTGGAGAACATCCAGAGCCTGCTGGAGCGCAAGGGCCAGATGAAGTCGAACATTTCGACGACGCAATCCTACCTCAACCAGACGGACTCGACCCTCACGAGCGTTTCCAATCTGCTCACCTCGATTCAATCCACCGCACTGAGTGCCGTCGGCTCGACCGCCAGCCCCGCCCAACGACAGGCCGTCATCGAGCAGATTCAGCAGGCGGTCCAGTCGCTGGTCACGCAGGGCAACGAGCAGATGGCCGGCCGGCAGCTCTTCGGCGGAAACGATACCTCCAGCCCGCCGTTTTCGGTCGACGCCGCCAGCAACGTGGTTTACTCCGGTAGCAGCGCTTCCCCGCAGACGTTTGTCGACCTGAACCAACTCTTCGATACGGGAATTACAGGCGATCAGGTATTCGGAGCGATGTCCCAGCCGATCCAAGGCCCGGCATTGACGCCTGCCGTGTCCGCGAGCACTCCGTTGTCGCAGCTTAACGGTGGACAGGGTGTGGTTGCGGGCAGCATCGCCATCTCCGACGGCCACAGCACAAGCGTCGTCGATCTCCGCTCGGCCAGCACGTTGGGCGATGTGGCACAACTCATTGAACAAAACCCGCCCAAGGGACGCACTGTTGACGCCGAAGTGACTGCCGGCGGCCTGACCATCAGCCTTCAGCCCGACCTAGTGGATTTTCCGACGGGCGACAACCTGACTATTCAAGAAGTCAACGGCAACAGCACTGCGCAGGACTTGGGCATCTTGAACACTTCGGGTGCGGGCGCCGGCCCAATCGTCGGACAGAACCTAACCCCGACGATTACGCCCGACTCATCGCTGGGAGACCTCTTTGGCACAAAAGCCTCAGCATATATCCGCTTCGGCCAGCCCAACAGCGACATCGTCTTGCAGGCCAATACGGCGGGCGCCACGGACGCGGCGGGAAATGTGCTGAATGGTGTGACAGTCCAATTCGTCGCCGACGCGCCGTCGGCGGGACAGGAATCAGCGACCTTTGCCGCAGGCACGCTGGCCTCCGGCGGAAATCCCGGTACGCCCGGCACTTTGACGGTGCATATCTCGACCTCGGCCGTTTCCGCCAGCGACGCGACGCAGATCGTCAACGCGATAAACAATGCCGCCGGATCGCCCTTTACAGCGAGTCTCGATCCGGCGGGCCAAAACGGCGGCGTGCCGCAGCCGATCAACACACTGCCCGCGGTAACGACGACGTTGGGCGGCAGCGGAA
Organism: uncultured Planctomycetia bacterium; assembly: GCA_963707295.1. Classification (GTDB taxonomy): domain Bacteria; phylum Planctomycetota; class Planctomycetia; order Pirellulales; family Thermoguttaceae; genus JANXQG01. The sequence continues at coordinate 971,002 of CAVPPL010000007.1, read as the reverse complement.
GCACCTTTGACACGTCGGGCTTGCAGATCGTCAGCGAGGGCAAAACTTACACGGTCGATGTGAGCGGAGACAAGAATGTCCAAGACCTGTTGAACAGCATCAATGGTTCCAGCGCCGGACTGGACGCCGAAATCAACAGCTCCAATACCGGCATCGATGTCCGTTCGCGGGTCAGCGGCAGCAGTTTCTCCATTGGCGAAAATGGCGGCACGACGGCCGCGCAGCTCGGCATTCGCACATTCAGCGCCACGACGCAACTCTCGCAATTGAACTATGGGCAGGGCGTTGGCCTCAACACGACGACGCCCGGCGGGAACGATTTCACAATTTCACAGACGCTGCCCGGTGCGCCGCCGGCCACGGTGCAAGTCGCGGTGAGCATCGCGGGCGATACGAGCGTGGGCGATGTAATGCAAACCATCAACACGTCGGCACAAGCGGCCGGGGCGACGTTCCGCGCAGCTCGCTACGACCGGCAACGGAATCGTGCTGACCGACCTCGACTCGACGCATGGCCCGATCGTTGTCACGGCCAATCCGCAGAGCACGGCCGCGGTCGATTTGGGGCTCGTGCCGACCGGGCAGACTTCCTTCCAGGCCGCCGCTGCGCCCGCCGCTCAAGCCTCCGTCGGCTCTGGCCCAAACAGCGAGTTGTTGTTCCAGGCTGTCAACGGCGGAACCGCTGGAAACGTGCAGGTCATCTTCCAAACAAATGCCGGCGTCACCCAGGGCAACGAGACAGTCGCTTACGACCCGGCGGCCAAGACGCTCACATTTCAAATCTCGCCGCAAACCACGGCCAACAATGTCATCGCTGCCTTACAGAACGACCCTGCGGCCAGCGCGGCCTTCACCGCTTCGCTCGATACGACCAACGATCCGACGAATGACGGCAGCGGCGTCGTCGTGCAGCCGCAACCCGTGCAAATGACCGGCGGCCAATTGATCACGCTGGCCGGGAGCGACGTCAATCCCCAGGAGACTGGCAGCATTTTCAACGCCCTGATCAAGCTCGGCGCCGCCTTCCAGAGCAACGATAACGCAAGCATCCAGCGCGCCATGGGCCTCTTGACCACGAGCATGCAAAACTTGGGCAATGCCCGCACCGAGCTGGGCGCGCGTGAACAATCGTTAAGCACGGTCAGTACGCAGATCGACAACGAAGAGCTGAACCTGCAATCGGCCATGTCGAACTCCTACGATACGGACATGGCCAGCGCCGTCTCGCAGTACACGGCCGCGCAGATTGCATATCAAGCCACGCTGCAGACGACGGCGTCGCTATTGAAGATGACGCTGCTGAACTTCATCTGAGCGATACGCTACCGGCCCAAAACTACGTCTATTCCCGACAGCACCAAGCGGAGTTTCGCCGCGGGTAGCTTGCCAACGCGCTTGGCTAACAGGGATCGGTCCAAGGCAGCAATCTGGGAAACATTGGCAACAGACTCCCTTGGAAGCCCGGTAACGCGTGGGGATAGCCGCGCATTGCCGGGAGCGTCGGCCCATTTCAGATTGCTAGTAAGTGGCACACAGACCACTGTCGCTACTCGGCTTCGATTTAAAGTGTCCCCCTGAACGACCACGATTGGCCTGCGAAACCCAATTGCGGCGCCGGTCGGCTCCGGCAGATCGGCCCACCAAACGTCGCCCTGGGAAATCACCATTCGCTACGCTCCAGGATTCGTCGCGAAGTTATCGTTGTAAACTTATCAACTTTCTCGCCAACCGCATCGCAAACCCGATTCATTGCCTCAGTCACATGCTCCGGCGCGTGCCGCGCGACATATTCGGCCAACGCCAAGCTATATAGCTCGCTTCGCCGCTTCTTCAAAGCTTTGGCCAATCGTTCGGTTTCGGCAAAAACGTCATCAGGAATGGATATCGCAGTTTTCATACCATTAGTATAACCGGTGGCTCGAGAAGGTCAACACTCTCGTACCAGTTGCAAAAACGACGCAAAGCCGACTCAGCGTTCCCACATCCCCGAACTCATCCCCACCGCGGCCGGCACGAAGATCATCAGCGGTGCCCAGGCCGCCAGAGCCGGACTTATCAACATCCCCTTTCCGAGTTGTTGGCAGGCGATCGACACGAGGAAAAACAGGGCCACGATTCCGATGCACATCCCGATGGCAACGAAGACGTTGCGGTTATCGGCGCCACTACCAGCGGCAGGCCGAGAAACAACAGTGTAAGGTCCAAAAACGGCTGCAAGATCCGCGAATGGATCATCACCCGGACGTCAGGACTGAAATAGCTATGGTGCTTTAGGCTCCAGATCAGTTCGCCCGTCGAGGCAAACCGCCGCATGGTCATTTCGGGCGTAAGCTCGTCGATCGTCACGTCGCTGACCATGAAGGCCTCGTTAGGCTTAAGCCACGAGGAATAGTCGTGGGGCGTCATGAGCACAGGCCGACCGTCCAGGCAAAGCGATGGCCGCTGCGCCACGCTCGCCGGCTCGGTGACGTCCTCGAGCCGATAGCCGCTCGGATGTGACTCGGTCGCCGGAAGAAATTGCGCGACGGCTGCTTTCCACGACTTGCCGTACGCGCGGAGCGGGTCTTTCGTATGCAAGAGGACGAATTCCGGCTGCTCGATCTTCTTCTTGTCGATGACGAGATTGTGGCCGCAAATGAGCACGTTGGTGGCGTCGTCGTACTGCGGGACAAGCTCCTCGACGACGTTGCCTTTGAGGCCCGACGGACGCTTGGCAAGCTGGTCCTTGATTTTGGGAATCAACAGCTCGCGATTGACGACGGCCAAGAGGGTGATCGCCGCTGCCGCGGCCAGCACGGGCATTACCACGCGAATTCGCGGAATGCCCGCCGCCATTAGCGCCGTCAATTCGTGGTGCCGCTGAATCCAAGCCATGGTGAACATGGCCGACATCAGCACCACCGTCGGGCTAATGAGTTCGAAGACGAACAACGACTGGTAGCTGTAGTAAGCCGCCATTACCTTCAGCAATTCGATTCCTTTGGCGTACTGCAAGAAGTCGTCCATATGCGTAAAGGCGTCGAAGACCACGAAGATGCCCGTCAGGCTGACCAGGCAGACGACGAAGTTCTGCGTGAATTGGCGGAGCAGGTAGCGGTCGATGATGGTCACGGCTGCTCCAAGCTCCCAATTGCCTTTGCCAGCGACTTCACGCCACGGCGTATTTCCTCAATGGAAGGGACGCCGAAACTGAGCCGTAGCGTATCGCGCCGCCGGGGACAGCCTTCCAGCGGATAGCAACACTCGCCCGGCACGTAGAGCACGCCGTCAGCCACGGCGCGCTGGAACAAGGGGCCGTCGACGCCCGTGTCGAACGTCGCCGGCAGCTTTAGCCAGAGGTAAAGCCCGCCGCTAGGCGGAATCCATTTCACACCCAGCGGCACGAGTTCCGCGTGGGCCGCTTCCAGCGTGGCGTCCAACTTGCTGCGATAGCTCTCGCGAATGCCGGCAACGTGGCGGTCGAACAGGCCCAGTTCCATCGCGGTGGCGACGAGCACCTGATTGAAATGCGGCGAGCCGAAATCGACGTTGCCCTTCTGCGCCAGGACCGGTTCCACTAGCTTCCGCGGCAAAATACCCCAGCCGACGCGGATGCCGGGCGAATAAGGCTTTGAGAACGTCCCGGCGTGAATGACCTGCTCGCTTTCATCGAGCGCCAGGAGGCTGGGCACGTCATCGCCGTAGTATCGCAGTTCGCGATAAGCTGCGTCTTCGATCACGTAGATTGTCCCTTCGCGCGACCACCGCCGCGCGATCGCCAACAACTGCTGCCGGCGGGCGAGCGATGTCGTCACGCCCATCGGATTGTCGTAGTAACTAACGACATAGATCGCTTTCACACGGGCTAAGTCGCCGGCCTTGCCTAAGCGATCCAACTCTTCTTCAAGTTCTTCCGGGACAATGCCCTGCTCGTCGGCGGCAATGCCGATCGTCCGCGCGCGACGTTCGCCAGCGTCGCCAAAAAGACAAAGTAACTCGGCGAAGCACAGAGCACGATGTCGCCCGGGTCCAAGAGCGTATCGGCGACGAGATGAAGAAGCTGATTGCTGCCGGCCGTGACGACGACCTGGTCCAAAGCCGGCTTGCGAGGGGTCGCGACGCTATCGGCATCAGCCAACCGGGCAAGGATCGCCGCGCGCAGCGGCTTGTGGCCAATCGTTGTCCCATATTGCAGCGCAGCACGGGCACGAGCCGGGTCAGACCACACGGCGTCAAGCGCCTCCCGCGTTGCCTCCACGGGCAGCGTAAACTGATCGACGAAACCGGCCGCCAGCGAAACGATGTCCGGTCGCGCGAGCGCCTCGGCCATCAGCCGGCTGATCAACTTATCGCCGCCCGCCCAGTGGGCTCGCTTGCTCAGGCCGCGTTGTGGATCGGAAGTCATTCGAAATTTCGAGATAGTGGAACGGGTCGCGTGGTAGTCTAGGTAATGCGGGGCTTCCAGTCAACGGAGATTACCGACCGATTACACAGCGGACTCACCGCAAGCCGGCGGCGATCTCCTGGTTTGAACGCCCTTCAGGCGGCAACACCAGTGACGCGCCCTTTTTCCGTGTCGGTTTTCGATCCATTCTCCGCCGGCTCGGGCGCAATATCGATGGTCGACGAACTGGTCGGCTCGCCGGCCCAGTTCAGCCAGCGGTGGTTGCGATAGTCGTAAAGCTGGCAGACGCTTAGCATGTAACGAAAGCTCCGCAGCGAGAAGCGATGCTCGACGATGTCCGCGGCGAACGCCCGGCGCATGCATTCCTGGGCCGCGGGGAGATGATAGAGCGGCACACGGCTATCGGCATGATGGGCCGTGTGGTCCATGATGTTGTGTATGAACCAGTTAATCGGACCGGGGAAGATCACGTGGGAGGTGCCCTGGATCTGCCCGCGATAAAACGACCATTCCTCGGAAGTGTCGAACCAGGGAATCCGCGGATGGGTGTGGTGCAGCAGGATAAGAAAAGCGATCAGCCAATTCCAGATGATAAAAGGCAGCCATTGACCGAAGAAGAGCGCTTCGACGGCTGGACACGTCACGCCGAACCAGCGCGGCGCGTAAATAAGAAAGGCCGCCTGCGCGGCGATAAAACAGGCCACGAGCAGGTCATCGGCCAGGAACTTCCCCAGCGGCTTGCGACCGCGATACCGTTTTGCCGGAAAGACGATCTTGAGAAGATAAACCTCGAATAAGTAATAGAGGCCCAGGCCGGGCATCGTGCGATAGCGGCGATGGAGCGCCTGCCGCCAGGCCGGCAGCCGGTCGTATTCGTCCTTGGAGAGCGGCACCCAAACATAGTCCTTTTGCCGCAGGTTGGTCCAGACGTGATGATTGTGGTTGTGGCCGTGCTGCCATCCCGCGTAGGGGTGCCAGGAGGGCATAAACGCGATGCGCGCGAGCAAAGCGTTGAGCCAGCGGTAGGCCACGAACGATCCGTGACAGGCGTCGTGCCCGATCACGAAGAGCGTCGAGAGGAAAAAGGCATTCGCGAGCGAAAAGACGAGCTTCAATGGCCACCACGGGGCAAGCACGGTGCCCAGGAAGGTTGCCAGATAGAGTCCCACGCCCACGCTGAAGAGGAGCAGGCCCCTGGCGGTCGAGCGCTGACGAGCCTCCTCGGGAATTATTTCGCGGATTCCGCCCGCCCGCAGCTCGTTCGATTGAGGATACAGCATGAAGAGCCTTGGGAAAGTGAGCGTCGGGGTCGTAGCATGGGATTAACTTATCACGGCGCGGCAGTCAGGGCAAGGCCGTATTGCAAGGAGCGTTGCTATCCATCAGGAAGACTTGTCGATCCGGAACACGGGCATGCGCACCGGCGTGACCAGCCTCTGGCTGTACCGCTCCGGAAGATAGGGAACGCGGATGTTCTTTATCCGCAAGCCGTGCCCGTGCGGCTCGACATCGACGGGCGCGGCAACGGGCTCGCCAGTCATTTCGTCCACGGCGGTCACGTGCCCTGTGAAGGCAACGTCCAGGTTCACCGCATCCACATAGTCTCCGCTTGCGCGGCGCGAAAACGCCGCCACGTAGACCCGCCCGCCCGGCTTGCGGAAACATGCCGTCACGATGCCATTCGAGCGCTCCAAGTCCTTCAACGTAGTAATGTCTCGCCGGCCGTCGGCGGAGACGACTTCGGCGTCAAGCAGCTCGCGGAGAAACGGATAGGTCGAGCGATCGGCAAGCCGCGCAAGGAACTCGTCCGCCTCGCGCGCGGCCGGGTGAGCGCCGCAGGCGACCATCGTCAGGCCGCCGTGCGTGGTATAGTCGATTCGCCAGCGGAAGCTCTGCGGCAGCCGGGGAACGCGCACCGTTCGCCCGCTGTTTGGCATGAAGTCGGCCAGCGATTGCACCTCCTTGGTCCCGGCATCCTCAATTGTCAAGCGGCAGTCGCGTGCCTGGTAGTCGCGGCGATAATCGACATTGACTCCCGGCGGTGCCGGCGTCGTCGCTCGGCTTGACCTCAAAATCCCGCCACAAGTGCCACAATTCCCAGCAGGCCAGCTTTGGTTTTCGATCGAATGTCATGATGCCGAAGTTGGTGAACTGCCGTTGCTTCGCCGGATCGGGCCGGCCGTCGTTCATGCGGTAGTTGATTCCGCCCACGGTCCCCGCGCGGATGAACTCCGCCCAGCGCTGGGGGAAGCCCCAGGCGTGGAGCTTCTCCATGACGGGCGTGTTGGGGCCTTGCGAGTAGACCTGCGGCATATAGTTGTTGGCGCCGAATTCGGTATGCAGAAACGGTCGCTCCTCGCAGCCCTCGAAGTGCGCGAACTCTTCCAACGGCGGCCAGCCGCGGTCCTTGCTGAGATAGGTGTTGTGCAAATAGATGTCGAGAAAACTGGGCGTGCGATAGCCAAAAGCGCAGTTGGCGTAGCCCAACGGAATCATGGGGTCCAAAGGCTTGTAGGCGTTATAGCATCTGGCGAGGAGGTAATCGAGACGATCGAACGGGTGACGCCCGAGATGGCCCGTCCAGCGGTCAAGTCCCATCACTTGCTCATTGGCCAGTTGCAAGATGAGCAGCCGCGGATTGGACATCGCCGGGCGGTAGGTCTCGACACGCGCGGCAAATCCCTTGTCCAACATCGCCAGGAATTCGTCGTCGGTGTTGGCCTTTTCGCAAAAGTGCATTCCCCAGCCGTGAAGGGGAACGACGCCCATAAACTTGTAGCGGTCCAGGTACTCGATCTTCGCCGTGCGGATGGTATTCGCGCCGAGCGATTTGAGGTAGGCGGCGTCTTCGTCGGTCAAGTCGCCGGGCAGCGTTCCCTTGACCAAGAACGGCTCGCCATTTAGGAACAGTTTGGGGCCGCCGATCTCGACAAGTGTGGTCGGCGCGACGAGCGTCGTAGTCCGCGTACTGCCGCCTCCGGCTGGCTCGGTGACTTCCAAAGTCATCGTTCCGATTCGCGGCTTTCGGGATAGCCAAAGCGAACCGGAGAGGGCGCGATCGACAACATGCCGTTCGCCTTGCTTGACACTGCATTGTCCTTTCAACGGGCCGGTCGCCGAGTACACCTCCAGATACAAGCGGCCATCGCCAGTGGCGCCCCGCCGCATGGCAACCGCGGCAGGCGCGGCCTGAGAGAGTTCGATCGTGACCTTTTCATCGGAGTCGGCAAGTTGGACTGCGTCTTCCGGCCGCGGCGGCACGAATAGCGGCGGCAGGGGAATTCCGGGCGGCAAATGCGGTCCCGAGCTCGGGCCGCCGTGTCCGACGATCAGAAAGCACTCTTTATCGGCGGACAAGCGAAACAGTTTGTCCGGCTTGCCGGCCGCTGGAATATCTTCGCCCTTGATTGACCGCTCGCCGCTGCGCGTCTTGAAGTTCAGAACGTTGTGCGGTCCCAATTCGGTGCGCACGCGGATGCCGTGGACGTTGTTTCGAGCGCTTGACTGCCAGACTGCCCTGTGCTCGTCTGTCGAAACGATGCGGTCGCCACGATTGGCCTCGAACCGAAACGGCTTCACTTCAATCAGCCGCCCGTCTTGCAATTCCACGGAACCGTCCCAATTGCCTTCTGTGCCCCAAACCAGGTAGAAACTGGTTTCTTCTGCCGTCGCTGCGGAGGAGCATAACAAGACAAAGGCTGGCAGCAGATTCGATACGATTGCAATGAGTCTGAGTGCAGGCACGGCTCACTTCTCCTCAGGCGCTGGAGTCCCGGCTTTAGCCGGCAATTGCGATGGAACAGCCGGCTAAAGCCGGGACTCCAACAGGACGGACACAGTATACCATGTTTCCACACCGGCACGGAACTGCCACTACTCCACGCGCAGCGCTTCGACACCGTTTGCCGAACTGATGAGCAGCACCGGCTTGCCGTCGATCTCGACGGTGGCCAGGCCGTTGATTTGGCGCCGTAGTTGAAGCGGTCGATGGGCGTGCCGTCGGCGGCCAGGATGTGAATCGAGCCGTCGCAGCCCGGCAGGATCCATTGCGAAGCCGTGCCCGGCAGGATGCGCCCGACGACGATCGGCTCCACGGTACGGATCGAGCCGAAGGGCAAATCGTACTTCCAGATCGACTCGCCGCGGACATTCAGGCCGATCGCCGTGTACTGCCCGGCGACCGGTTGGCGGGCATCGGGGTGGCGAAGCAATTCACACCAAGTCACGCGGCCGTCGGCGGTGAGGTCCGCCTGCAGCAGCCCCTCCAAAATGCCGTCGCCGGCAAGTTTCGTTGAATCGCTCACCTGCAGCTTGGGGTCGAGAATCGCCACGTTCGCGCCGTCCGTCACGCAGTACAATTGCCGGTGATGCATGGCGTCGGGCGGGCCGGCAGTGACTCTTCCGATGTTGAAGATCGCGCGACAACTGGCGAGCGGCTTGCCTTCCAACGAAACGCTTTTCACGCCGACGACGCCACCGAAACCGACGTAAGCGTTGACGTGGCCGTCGCCCAACAAGTCGGCGAGTTCCACGTCGGTGATGCCCGGATGAGGGTTTTCCAGCGCATCTTCCGGGTAGATCACAGTCGGCCGGAGGTTATCGTCAAAAAAGCGGATTCGTTGTTGCCAGGGTCCGAACGCGGCGAAAGTACGTTTGCCATCGCGGCCGACCGCCGTGCGCAGGTTGGTGATCAACTCCTTTTCGGTCAAGTTGCCGCTGTGCGACTCGCCCACTACTCCGTCGAGTCCGATTTCCGTGATCGCCTTGAAGCCGTTGACGACGAGCATGCGCGGCTTGCCGTTGACCGGAGCAACGAGAATGTTGGCCGCGATGCCGTTGAGATTGCACTTCCAAAGCCGCGTGAGCCGGAGTTTTCGCGGCTCGCTGTGGCTGGCGGCGGGCGTCACGTCGGCCTGCTTGAACGTCGCCGTCACGGCCTCGCCGGAGAACACTTTGTCTACTTCCGACTCGCAGACTTTGAAACGCTCGTTCGCCTCTTGCAAGGCTTGTTTCGATAGATCTTTGCCGGCGAGGATGTCCTCAATCTTGCGCGGTCGCCGCAGTGGAAATCGGCTTGTCGTCGCGGATGCGGTCCTGCACGACGCCATGATCGTTGACTAACAGCGTGACCGGCGCTTCGGTATTTTTAAGCGAAGCGGCGGAGTCGAGGTTCGGATCGCGAAGGATCGGCATCGTAAGCTTCCATTTCCGCGCTGTCTCTTCGATCGACTTCGGTTTCGACCTGGCTTCCGTCCAAGTTGATGGCAACGAAAGCGACGCGCGGATTATCCTTGAACTTTTCATAAGCTTGCTCGACGCCGGGCAGCACTTCCGGGCAAGCCGGCACGTCGGTTCGCCACAGATGAAAAACGGCGACCTTGCCGGCGAGCGACTGGCTCTTCCAAGGAACTCCATGCGCGTCGATGATTTGGAAGTCGGCCAGCTTCGTTCCGATGATGCGATAAGACGACGGGTTCAATAGCGCGGTGGCATTCGGTGCCTTCAGGCACGGCGATCTTGAAGACATCCGGATTGATGGGGCCGCCGAGCCGGGCTCGCTCGAAATGGGCCTCGATGCGGTCGCTCTCGCCCGGCGCTTCGCCTTCATGGCCCGGCGCGGCGTTCGCAGTGAACTGCATGTGCCGCAGGACAAAGGTCGTTTCATCGATCCAAAGTTCGACGGCGCCTTCGTTCTGGCGATAGCAAACGCGGTAGCAATCGTAATCGCCCAACCGGACGGGGTCGCCAAGTGTGAGGTCCTGGTCGCGGACGCCATCCAGAAGCGCATCCAGCGGCTGCTCACTCAAAAGGAAAAGTACCTGCGGCGTTCCAGCCGCGAAACCGCCATTGATCGCACGGTCCAGTTCCTTGTCGGCCGTGAGCATCTGCATGTTCATGGTCGGCGGCGCGTCGCGGAGCACGGCCTGAAAAGGAATGTCCTTGGAGTATCCGAACCACTGCTTTCCGTCGCAGGCCAACTCGCCCTGGTAGCACGTCATGCGGAGCTTGTTGGGCCGTTGGAACACGACGCGGAAATCGGCCCGTTGCGGTTCTTTCTTGCCGGCTTCCCAAAGTTCGACGGTGGCAATATCCTCGTAGCTCGGCGCCTTGCGGTAGGCTTCGACCATCTTATCGAGCACGGCATGGGCGGTCGTCAGTTTGCCCGAATCGCTATTGGCAGCAGCCGACGCAGACGAAGCAGAAGGCTGCGGCGCCGCGCCGGTGTCCGCTGACGCGGTTGGAGGAGAGGAGCCGGCCGGCTTTTCGCATCCGGCCATTGGCGCCAGCACGACTACCGACGCCAGAACAATCAAACAAAAACGGCCGCGTTTCATCGCAAAATCCTCCATGTATACTCCCATTATCCCCCATCTTGCCACGCGGGTAAAGCTCGACTTCTTGACCATCGCACAAATCCAAGGATAATGAAGGTTGTTACGGCTACAGTGCATTTTCCCCATTTGTATATATTACCCAATGACCGTTCTTCGCTACGGTGCCGATTCGTCGGTCAACTTGCAATTTGCTGCGGAGGCACCGCCCGTGCCATGCGGCGTGCCCAAAGGCGCGCCGCTGGCCGATACGGCGGCGGCAGTCGCGGCCGCGCTGGTGCAGCCGCTGGACTATCCGTCGCTGGCTGAGTGTACGACGCCCGGCGACCGCGTGGCGATCGCCCTGGGAGCGGGAGTGCCTCAAATAGCCGCGGTTACGGCGGTAATCGTGCAAACTCTAATTGATGCGGGCATTGGAGCGGACGGAATCACGATCCTGCGAAGTGAAGGCAATGCGGAGTATAACGCTGACGACCCGTGTGGTTTGCTTGCCCCGAGCGTGGCCGAGCGGATCCGCGTGCTGACCCACGATCCGGTGGACCGCCGCAACTTGGCCTACCTCGCGGCCTTCGAGTCGGGCGAACCGATCCTCTTGAACCGCATGTTGACCGATGCCGACGTGGTGTTGCCGGTGGGCTGCATCCAGCCGGATCGGGCGACCGGTTATTACGGCATCCATACGACGCTTTATCCGGAGTTCTCCGATCGCAAGACCCAGGCCCGATTCCGCAAGCACGATCGCTTCAGCGATAACGGCCACCATCGCGAACTGCGGCGCGAAGTGAACCACGTGGCGTGGCTCCTGGGGGTCAACTTCACCGTGCAGATCGTGCCCGCGGCCGGCGACGGAATTCTGCATGTTCTCGCCGGGCAGAGCGACTCGGTACGGCACCGCGGCCACGAGTTGTATCGCGAGGCCTGGACGTGGCCCATCGCCGAGACGGCGGAACTCGTCGTCGCATCAATCGAGGGCGGTCCCATACATCAAACCTGGGAGAATCTCGGCCGCGTGCTGGAGAGAGCGGGCCGCTTGGTGGACGACGGGGGCGCGATCGCCGTCTGTTGCGAGTTGAGCGCACCGCCTGGACCCGCCATGCAGCGTCTGATGGGCGAGCCGGCGCGCGATGCAGCCTTGCGGCAGATTCGCCGCGAAAACCCGCGCGATCTTCTGCCCGCGATGCAACTTGCCAGGGCGCTGGAGTCGTATCGGGTCTATCTGCTCAGCCGGTTGGACGCCGATTTAGTGGAAGGGCTGGAGATGATCCCCGTCGAATCGCCGAGCGATATCTGCCGGCTCGCGCAGCGGAGCCGCTCCTGCCTCGTGGTGGCCAACGCGGCGCGGGCGATCGTCCGCGTGGAAGGCGAGTAATGTTCGCCCAACTCTCGAACATCGCCGCGAACGTGGCCGAGATTCGCGGCCGCATCGCGGAGGCTGCGAGACGTTCCGGCCGCACCGCAGACGCGGTAAAGTTGATCGCGGTCACAAAGTACGCCGGGGCGGAAGAGATTCGCGCCCTAGTGGCGGCGGGCTGCACCGAGTTGGGCGAGAGCCGTCCGCAGCAGCTTTGGGAACATGCCGCGGCGCTTGGCGATCTGTCCGTCTGCTGGCACATGATCGGGCATTTGCAGCGGAACAAGGTCGAGCGGACGCTGCCGCTGGTCGCGATGGTCCATTCGGTCGATAGCATTCGCTTGGCTGAGGCAATCGACTGCGCGGCCGGCGCGATGGGCCGCAGAATGCCGGTATTGCTGGAAGTGAATGCATCGGGCGAAGCAGCCAAGCACGGCTTCGCTCCCACCGAAATCGAACCGCTCTTGCCGAAGTTGCTGGGACTTAAGCGCATCGATATCCGCGGGCTGATGTGCATAGCGGGATTGGAAGGCGGCGATGAGACGGCCCGGCGGAACTTCGCCGCGCTGCGGACGTTGCGGGATCGCTTGCAGGCAAACTGTCCCGAAGGCATCCGCCTCGACGAACTTTCGATGGGCATGAGCAGCGATTTCGAGATCGCCGTCGAGGAAGGCGCGACGATGGTCCGCATCGGCTCAGCACTGTTCGAGGTCCATTGAGGAATTGATGCTCGATCTGCAACTACATCCGGATGGTACGATCCTTCCGGTAAAGGCCCAGCCCGGTGCGCGGCGGAATGAAGTCCGCGGCGTGCAAGACGGCGCGCTGAAGGTCTGTGTTACACAGGCGCCGAAAAGGGCAAAGCGAACAAGGCCATCGCCGAGGTCTTGGCGAAGTGGCTAAGCGTGAAGAAGTCACAGGTCGAATTGATCGCCGGCGAGACGGCTTCGCAGAAGAAGTTCCTCGTTCGCGATGTTGAGAGACTAGACTTGGCCCAGAGAATTGAGGCAAGACTGGACGAGCCGGAAACAAGCTGAATGACAGAAAAATGGATGACAGAAATATGGTTGCTCGGCAAGATGGTCCGTTAGAGCATATTTTTGTCAATCATCTTTCTGTCATTTGTTTGCCGCGAAATCAGAACCACAGCCGCACGCCGCCGATCAGCCCGTTCCAATGAGTGCGGCCTATGTCGGTGTACTCGTAACCCGTGTAAAGCTCCAACCGCTTGTACGCGACGCCCGCCGTTGAACGGAAACGAAAGAGGCCCGCGTGGCCCAGCGTGCCAGCGTCCATCACGCTTGAAAAGATTAGCGGCTTGACGGGAAAAACATCCAATCCATAGGTGAAGTTGAACCCGAGGTCCGTCTGGCCCGGATCAGTCAGCCAGTTCATGCCAATGCCCGCGCGGAATTCGGCAAAGGTGCTCTGAGCGAAGCGGAACATGACGTTGCAATCGCCGATCCAAAGCTCGTCGCTTGTGCTGCCAGGAAGCGTTTCGCCTAAATGTTCGATGCGGCCGTCCAATTCCACTCGAAGCGTCGTGCTGAGGAGAAGGTGGCCGTTGACCAAATCGAGATGGTCGAACGCCTCGACATAATCGGCATCGAGCCGCAGGGCGCACCACCGGTTCGACGGCCCGGCCTCATCCATCAAGTAGCCGCGCGTGTGATCGTAGGGATAGTGAGGAAAATAGTCGCGGTTGGAAAAGTCGTCGTCCATGGCCACATGCGGTCCCCAGAAAGGAGCCGTGGCAACCCCGGCGAAAAGGTAGGCGCCGATTTCCGTGATGCCCAGTTCGTCCAGCAAATCGCCGGCGGCATCCGACGCCGTCGAAGAACCCGATGACTGTGACGAATTGTTTGCCGGCTGAGGGGGCGGCGTATTGCGGACGTCGCTGCGAATGGTATCGAGTGAACTCTGCTGGCCGTTGACCGTCGCGGCAAATGCGAACACAAGCGCGGAGGCGACCGCGGTCAATAGCGCGTAACGAAGCCGAGCAAATGTTCGCATGATTGCGGTCACGGCTCAACCCTTGGACTAGTTGGGAGCAGTCCAGATCAAAGACAAGGGCGGCATCATAGCAATACCCCACCTCGCGAGTCAACAGCAAATCGCTACACCGTTACCACGATCTTGCCGATTTGCCGGTTCGATTCCATATAACGGTGCGCCTCGACAATCTCGTCGAGTGTGAACGTCTTGGCGATCACCGGCTTCACGCCCCGGAGGCGAGATGGTCCACCACCCACTTTTTGGCTGGCTCGAAACGTGCCGGATTCGACGTGATCTCATGGAGCACGTAACCGCGGATCGTCAGCAGCTTGGAGAGCAGGTCCCTGAGCGGGAGCGGCGTCGGTTCGTAACTCAAGTTGCCGTATTGGAAAAGGATGCCGCCGTGGGCCGTCGCGGCCGCCAGCTTCATCACGGTCGGCCCGGCCACCGGGTCGAAGACGATCCGCCGCCTTTGCCTCCTGTGATGCGCAACGTCTCGGCAGCCAGATCTTGCGTCTCCGTGGCGATGACGTGTTCTGCGCCCAGTTCGACGAGGGCCTGCGCGCTTCTTCTCGGTCCGCGTCAGCGCGATCGGCGTCGCACCGACGGCTCGGGCGATCTGAATCGCCGCAATACCCACGCTGCTGGAGGCGGCGGGGATCAATACCGCGTCGCCGCGAGTCATTTTGGCGATGTCCATTCACGCGCCGTACGCGGTCAGGTATTGCATCCAGATTGCGGCCGCCTGCTCCCAGGAAAGCGACGGCGGATGTTTGACGACGGCCGCGGCCGGAACGATCGCCGCATCTCCATAGACGCCATACTTGCCTAGCGCGAAAGCCGGCACCGTGCTCACGGCGTCACCGACCTTCAGGCCCATAACGCCCGGCCCGACGGCTTCGATAGTTCCAGCGGCCTCGTAGCCGAGCTTGGACGGAAACACCGGCTCTTCCAAGTACTGTCCCAGGCGAAACATCGACTCTGCCCGGTTCAAGCCCAGGGCCTTGACCGCGATGCGGACCTCGCCCGGTCCCGGCGGCAGCAACTCAACCGTATTGATCTCAGGACTTCTGGACCACCGGTTCGATGAAAACGGACGATGCGGGGCATGACGGGACTCCTAATGTTGTTTCCTTTGCGGTCACGATTTCAGCCGTGCGGCGGCGAACGACATATTCTATACCGCGCAGCAACGGGCGTCTTAGATCGGCGAGCATGTCCTTTCCCTACAGTAGTGAGATTCGTCGCGGCTCAAACAGCCGTCATTATCGGTTCTTCCGGAATACTACAAAGCGGAACCACGTGTTTTCAAAATGCCTGTTGTGCGAGCTTAAACTGCCGCGGACGCGCCGAATAGTGGCGAGCTGCGCCGGAGAAATTTCATAGTTTCCAAGTAGCCCGTATTTCTCTTAGGGCATGCAAGCGATGGAAGTTGCCACCAAGGCATCGGCGCTAGATTCCGACGAACTGGACCGATTGCTGACCGACATACGGCAAACGCCGGTCGAACCGCACGCGCTGCGACAGCACGCCGTGTTGGCCTTCGGCCGCCGTGCCAGCGCCAACCGCCACTGGCGGTGCTTATGCAGGATGCCGTCACGCTGGTCGGTGAGGTTCTAAACGCCCAGTTTTGCGGCACCGGCGAACTGCTCGGCGATACGCTCGTCCTTTCCGTACATGCCCAGGCCGGGGGAAAGCCGGCCGCTCCGCGCGAGCACCGCTGCGCCGCGAGCGACACCGCGTCGATGGCCGCTTTCGCCTTGCGGTCGGGCAGCGCGGCGATATCCGCCGATCTCGGAGCGGAGACTCGCTTCCGCGACGCGTTCCTCCGCGGGCTCAAAATCGTCGCTGCCTTGACCGTCCCCTTGCATATCAACGGCAAGCCGTTCGGTGTATTGGCCGTTTATAGCGCACACCGGCGCGAATTCTCCGCCGATGACGTCGCTTTCGCCGAGACCGTTTCCCACCTGCTCAGCACCTCGGTGGCGCGAATTAAGATCGAAGAGAAGCTCCGGGAAACAAGAGAGATTCAGTCGAATCTGCTGGGCATGGTCGATTCGATGGTCATGACCTTGGACATCGACGGCCGCGTCGTTGACATGAACCGCGCCTGCGAGGAGATGACCCAGTTCCAACTCGACGACGTTCGCGACCAGCCGTTCTGGAAAGCGATTGTCGCGCCGGACGACGCGGACCTCGTGAAGCTCATTTTCGAGAGCTCGCGCGGCAGTCAGATTCCCAGCGAGTTCGAGAGCGAGGTTGTCAGCCGTGACGGCAAGCGGCGGCGCGTTTCCTGGTCGCTGAAGGTGCTCTCCACCGGCCAGGTACAGAGCATTTTGGTGACGGGTCGCGACCACTCGGCAGAAGACGAAATCAAGGCCGAGTTGGAGCGGGTGAAATCACTGGCCGAGGAAACGACAGCTACCTTGGCCGAGATGACCGAGCGCTTCGAGAAGAAGCGGCCGGCCCGCCCGCCGAAAACTGAGACGAACGGCGCTGCCGACAGGTTGGTCGATGGAGCCGTAGACACGCCGTTGCTCACGGCGTCTAGAGGGAAGGATGCTCCCACAAGTATCGACCAGCGCCGCAGTCCGCGGCGAGCCTATCGTTACCGGCAAAGCATCGCTCCATACACCGAGGATCGCTATCCTGCGCCGGGCGGTTTCTTCGAGGTCGAGTTTTGGGACATCTCGGCCTGCGGCTTCTCGTTCTTCATGGAGCAATTGCCGAAATTCGAAATGCTGATGGCCGCGCTCGGGCGTCCGCCGGCGCTGACCCATTTCACCGCCCGCGTGGTGCGCGTCGCCCGCATGACGCAAGGCGATACGACGAGGTATCTGGTCGGATGCGATTTCGTGGACCGCGTGAATCTGCCGAAGACGCGAATTTAGTAGGGTGCGGTCGAGTCCTACGAAGACCCACCATGAATCGTCGCAAATTGGTGGGTCTTCGCTGCGCTCGACGCCACCCTACGGTCACGACGGTCACGTCTTCTTCAAAACGAGCCAATCGCCAAGGCTTGGCCAGAGCTGCGCGATGGCGAACAAGAGCCGCGCGTAGCCGGGCACCACGATCTCGGGCATGCGCCGCTCGCACGCCCGCAGGATTTGCGCAGCCAGCCACTGCGGCGGAATGGCCTTGGTCCGCACACCCGCGCCGGGTTGCCGGGCACGTTCGGGCACATCTTCCATGCCCTCTAACGGATTAGGCCGCGCATCCTTGCGCTCGATGGGACCTGGGCAAACCAGCAGAACGTGCAACCCCTGCGGCGCGAGTTCCAACCGCAATTGCTGAGAGTAGGCGGCCACGGCGTGCTTCGTGGCCGGATACGCGCCGACCCACCGCGAGGCCGATTTCGCCGCCAGCGAGCCGATGTTCACAATATGTCCCCGCGATGCCAATAGGTGGGGAGCCGCCGCGCGCGTGCAACGAACCATACCGATGAAATTCAACTCCATCAGCTCGCGGAACTGTTCGGGCGTGGTGTCGAGCACCTTGCCGCGAGTTGACCGTCCGGCATTGTTCACCAGGACGTTGAGCTTGCCGAAGCGCGCGATCGCCTCGGCGAAGAGCCGGTTGACGTCGGCCTGCTGAGTGATGTCCGCCTGAATGCCCAGAACTTCGCGGCCGGCGGCTTTCATTTCGGCAGCCGCTTTTTGCACGGCATCCGCTCCCCTCGCGGCGATCACGATTTTCGCCCCCGCCGCGGCGAAGCCGTCGGCGATCGCCCGCCCCAAGCCGCTCGACCCACCGGTGACGAGCACGATTCGATCCTTCAAATAACTCATGGCCGTCACAATACCAGGAAACGCCGGCCGCAGCCAGTCGTTGGAGTCCCGGCTTTAGCCGGTATACAGGCGGGGTGGCACGGCCCTGAGCTTGCGAAGGGCGTGGCAGGACGGCAACCACGCCCTTCGCCGGAGGCTCAGAGCGTGCCACCCGCAAGCCGCGATTTGCGCAAGGCGTTTTGCTACAAGTGCGGCACAATGAGCTTTGCCAGCGAGAAAAACATGACCCACATGCCGAAGATGATCGTCGCCACTGAGACGATGATCTTCGTCCGGCCGGAGGTCACGTGGATGAACGACATCACCAGCGGCATCGTGCCATTAAAAAGGCCCGACAAGCTGCCGCATGTTTTAAGGCTATGCGGCCAGCCGTCATGCACGAGCCTCACGATCGCGATCGCCACGACCGGCACTGCACAGAGCCGGATGAACCATGAAACCTTAACGAGTAATTTCAAATTCGCCGGGCGTTGCGCGGCGGAGGAAGTTGTGTTCTCGATTTGTTGCATGGTTAAAGGCTCCGTTTCGCAAACCGATATTGCCGGTCGTGGGTGCGATCGTGCTTCTCGATCCACATATACTACGGCAATGAAAGTCCGGCGTTACAGGGAAACGCAGTCGGGCAGTGCCAAGCGTTGACAGCCCCTCGGACTGCGGGTAGGCTAAGATAATGTCATGGCCGCTTGCCTCGCATTTTAGCGCAACACTGCAAAACCCGCGGATCGCCTTTCGCGATGAGCGGCTCAAGCGCTCGTCGATCGAGAAAAACGGGCAGAACCAGCCGCGGCCCTGGGCGGGGGCGTTTGCGGTCGTCTATAAGGGGATCGATCCCGAAAGCCAGCAGCCCTTCGCCGTGCGGGTCTTTACGACCGAGTCGCCCGAGCGACGCGAACGTTACGAACTGATCAGCGGCTATCTGCAAGGCCGCAAGCTGAACTGCCTCGTCGATTTTGAGTACCGCGACCGCAGCATCCGCTCCGCGGGCGACGGCAAGTGGTACCCGCTGATTATCATGGATTGGGTCCAGGGCGAAACGCTCTTCAACTGGCTCCGCGCCCGCTGCCGGGAGGGAAATCGCGAGGCCGTAACCCAAATCGCCGACCGCTGGCTGGAGGCGGTGCAGGAAATGAACGACAATTCTGTCGCCCACGGCGACCTGCAGCACGGCAATATAATGGTCACGCAAGGGTGGCAGATCAAGCTCGTCGATTACGACGGCATGTGCGTGCCGCCGCTCGTCGGGCGGCGGAACCTCGAGGTCGGTGTCGAGCCGTACCAGCACCGCGATCGCGGCGCGGGCACGCTCCTTTCGCTGGATCTGGACAACTTCTCCGCACTGGTGATCTATGTCGCCCTGCGGGCACTTGCCATCCAGCCGGCGTTGTGGCCCAAGTATGTCGAGCAGGTGGGCTACGACAAGCTCTTGTTCCGCCGCGAGGATTTTCAGGCCCCCGCCCAGTCGCCGCTCTATTACGATCTGATGCAGCTCGGCAACGACGACCTTCGCGGCCTGACCGAAAAGCTATTTGGCCTCTGGCAGGCGCGGATCGAGGACGTGGCGCCGCTGGGCCAGTTGGCTAACAGCTACGCCGAGGTCGAGCGGCTGCTGGGCGAACAGCAGTGGGACGCAGCCGTCGACTTGCTCAACCGCCGCGGACACTTCCGCGACGCTCCCGCCCGGTTGCAACCGCTTATCTATCGTGCCTACGAACACGTCTGCCGGCAACAGGCATGGACGAAGTTCGCACGGATTGCGGCCGCGGCGAGCGAACAGATCGACCGGCAATTGGTCGATGCTTGGAACGAATCGCTGTTCGCCAATTATCCGCCGGCCGAGGAGCAGCGGCCGCGCGTGGTCGATGCCCGGCAGCGCGTGCAGGTGATCGATCGCCTGCTGCATCTCGTGCAGCGAACGGCCGGCAAGGTCAGCCTGCAAGGGGAAAAGGGGCTGTCAACGATCGCGGCGAACTTGCCGCAAGGGTATGAGCACAGTTTGCAAGATCGCGTCGCGCTGGCCATGCGGCGGGTGAGGGCCTTCGCCCGGCTGGAAAAGGCTCTGAAGGACGACGGCAACGAAGCGGCGATTGCAGCCGCATGGCAGGCGGTGGTTCGGGCGCAGTGCGAGCACTTTGTGAGCATCGAATGGGGCATGCGGATCGCGGTGGCGGAAGAGCGGCTGCCGGTCTTCCGGGCCTTGGCGAAGATCACCAGCGCCCTGCCGCCCGACGAGCGCGACAAACAGATACTTGCCGTCTGGAAAGAGAAGCTGATGGCCGGCTGCAGCGAGGCGGACAGATGGCGGCCGCTCTATCAGATGGCTGCTGTGCGGCGCGAGGTGCTCAAGCGGCTGCACGCGAGCATCGAGGCGCACGATGACGCCGAGATCGTGCTCTGGGGAAGCAGACGCTGCTTGACCAATTATCCTCTGCCGAAGGAGTTGGCAGACGCCGTGGCGGCCGCGCGGGAGCGATTAGGGAAGCTGGGATCGGTGACAACCTCACCGACCGACACGGCACAGGACGCGCCTCCCGTGGCCGAGAACGGTGTCGCTGCTGCCGAACATAACGATCATCCGACACACGAAACCGCCAGCGGCGTGAATGGCGAATCGCCAATTGCCGGCGAAGCGAATTCGGATGCGCCGCCGCGCTGGAAGTGGCCGCGGCTATTCTCGCGCCGCGGCGAGCCGGCGGAAACAAAAGAAATCAAGTCATCAGAAGAAGGCAACGTAAACAGTTAGCATGTATCGAGCACCGTATACTCAATCGATCAGCCGGCAGAACAAGGCCTGCTTCCTCTTCCTCCTCGACCAATCGTTTTCGATGGAGGAGCCGCTGGGCAATTCGTCGAACCGCAAGTGTGACGAGTTGGTCGCCGCGATCAACGGCTGGCTGCAGAACATGGCCATCCGCGCAAGCGGCGACGAAGGCATCAAGGACTGGATGGACATCGGCGTCTTCGGCTATCGCACCGACCAGCAGGCCAACCCGATTATCGAATCGGCGCCTGCAAGGCCCGTTGGCGGGCCGCACGATCGTCTCGATCGCCGAAATCGGCGCCGCGCCGCGCGTATTGATACGCGCATCCAATATCTGCCCGACGAAGAGACTGGCGAGATTTTTCAGGTGCCGTGCGAGATGCCCGTCTGGGTCGATCCGCGGGCGGAGGGCGGCACGCCGATGTGCCACATGCTCTACTATGCGCACCAGCTCCTGGCCGAGTGGATCGCGCGGCACCCGCGGAGCTTCCCGCCGATTGTCGTCCAGATTTCCGACGGCGAATCGCAAGACGGCAACCCGATCCCGTATGCCGACGCCTTGAAATCGCTGGCCACGGAAGACGGCAACGTACTGTTTTTCAACTGCCATCTTTCCATGACGGCGGCCGACCCATTCATGTTTCCGTCGAGCGACATGGGACTGCCCGACGAGCTGGCTCGGGCATTGTTCCACATGTCGAGCGTGCTGCCGGAGCCGTTCTTCCGGCACGGCCAAGCCGAAGGCTTTCCCTTGCAGCCGGGCGCCCGCGGCATGGCCTTCAATGCCGACATGGTGTGTTTGATCCAGTTCCTCAACATGGGCACGCAGGCAGCGCCGGGGTTGCGGTGAGAGAGCAGGGAGCGGGGAGCAGGGGGCGGGGAGCAATGAGCAATGAGTGATTCGTGTGTGATGAGTGATGGATGTGACTGTTGACATCAAAAGATAAAGTGCTCAGTACCAAGGTACACAATACAGAGTACTGAGAACTGCGTACTGAGAACTGCGTACTAACCACCCCATGCCCCAACCTTCCACCCCAACCTGTCTCGGCGGACGCGTCGTCTTCCTGATCGACGAATCGGAAGCGCTCGGCGACTGCATTGCGGGCGGGACGAAGACCAAGGCGGAGAGCATCGCCACGTCGCTGAATTCGCTGCTGAACCAGATTTCGTCGGTGCCGGATTTGGAAGTGGCGATTGCCGGCTATCGCGGCGATGGCCGCGGGGCGGACGTCGGCTGCCGCTGGGGCGGTCCGCTTGCACGGCGCCGTTTCGTTTCCACGTCTGAACTGGCCGACGCGCCGCTGGCGGTTGAAACCCGCGTCCGCCGCGTGGCGGCGAGGTTTGCCGGCGGCCGAGAGGAGACCGTCCAGTTTCCCATCTGGTACGTGCCGCGATTGGGAACGAGCGTTTTCCCCGTGCTGGGATACGGCTATTGCCGGCACCTTGTCGTTGCCCCCGTTCCGAAACCCGACGCGCCGCAAATTGCTTGGAGCCGGCCGCCCCTGGTGATCAGCTTCGTGGGCGATCTCTTGTCCCAGCAAGTCGAAATCGCGGTCGAACGGGTGCAAAGCCTAGTGACGCCGGGCGGTTCACCGCTGGTTTTTCACGTACACCTGGGCGGACCCGGGGCGTGCCGGCCGGTGCTTTATCCGTCCAGCGATGTTCACCTTCCGGCCGGCCCGCCCTGCGACTTGTTCCGCTGGTCGAGCCTGCTGCCGGACTACTCGGTTGCGGCGTTGCGTGCGGCGAATATACTGGTCAGTTCCGGCGGTCGCGGGATGATCTACAACGCGTCAGTAACCGATTTGATCCGCATGCTTTCGCTCGTCAAGGCGTATGCCGAACAAGGCTCGACCGAAACAAAAGCCCGTAGGGTGGGACAAGACCGTGCAGCGGTTGACGGCCCACCAGAGATTACCGTTACAACTGTTGATGGTGGGCCGGCGCTCGCTTAAGCTCGCTGGTCCCACCCTACGAACCGTTCCATGACCTTGCGATTCGACACACGCTTGTTCACGCTCGCCAAAGACCCGGAGCATCCCGAAGGCTTTCAGGATGCCTGCTGCGTCGATAGCGAGCGGCACGTTATGGCCATAGCCGACGGGGTTTCGTCGGCTTTGTTCTCCGGTCCGTGGGCGGCGATCCTGGCGGAGGCCGCCGTGGCGGACAGTCCCGATCCGCAAGACCCCGAGGCGTTCGCCGAGTGGCTGCAAGCGGCAGCGCGGTCGGTGGGCTGCGAGCATCGACACCGCAAATCTCGCCTGGCATCAAAAAGCCAAACTGCCGACGGGCGCCTTCTCCACGCTGCTTTATGTCCGCATCTGCCCGGCGGACGCCGCCCGGCCGGGCAGTTTCGGCGGCTACCGCCTGGCGGCCTTCGCTCTGGGCGATAGTTGCCTTTTCCAAATCCGCGGCGGCGAGTTGGTGCGGTCCTTTCCGCTGGAAAGTTCGGAACAGTTCCAGACCGATCCGGTCGTGCTGGGCAGCATCGACCTCAAACGGGACCACTTGCTGGAATTCGCCTTTCTCGACGAAATGTGTTATCCTGGCGACGAACTGGTCCTCTGTACGGACGCCGTGGCCGAATGGGCCGCTCGTTCCTACGAGACCGGCGACCCACCCACCTGGAACGATTTTTGGCTGATGTCCGAAGACGACTGGCGGTCGGGCGTCGCCTGGCTGCGGCAGGAACGGCAGATGCGAATCGACGACGCCACGATGCTCGTGCTTCGCCTCGTCGAAGAACACGCCCCGCTGCCCTCCGCCGATGGCCGGCCGCAAAATTCGGCGGTCGAAGCGCCGGGCGACGAAGACGGCTCATCTCTGGACTGGATTCACGCCGCCGCCAAGAGCGTGAAACCGATTTCCGAGCAATTGGCCCACGACGCCGATCAAGCCAAGGAGCGCATGATGCGCGGCCTGCTCTCCCTCAAAGACCGCGCGTTGCAAAAATACCGCGAGACGTTCAAGAAAGACCAGAATCCGCGAAAGAAATAGTACCGCTGCAAATTGTTCGGGCCAAAGGCCCATGCGTTAATCCAGCGAAGGGCGCAGCCCTGGACGGAAAACGACGGAGATCCCCAATCAATCTTGCGGCCCAACGGGCCAACCGTTTATCCTCAATCCCACACATACCGCTCGTCGATCTCGATTTCATATTTCTGACAAATCAAACGGAACTCCTCCTGATACGACATAGTGCGATGATGTTCCTCTTGATTGGCGATGTATTCGATTACCTGAGGCACTCCCGACTGGCTCACCGAAAACACGCCATAGCCAGCCTGCCAATGAAAATTGGCCAGATCGGGCGTCCGTTTCTTGATCCATTTTGAGGTTTCGGTCTTTAGATGCTCCACCAGTTCCGCGACTGTCACCGTTCGCGACAGCCCGCAAAGAATATGAACGTGATCAATCCAACCGCCAAACGCGCGCGGGCGGGCAGTTCATCTGTTCCGCATGGTAGCTCAACATCTTGAACAACTCTTCGCGGATCTCCGCATTTTGAAGGTACGCGCGGCGGCCCTCCGTGCTGAACGTGATATGTAGCCAGATGCGGGCGAGCGATTGCGGCATGATCGTTTGGGATTAACGGCTGGCCCGTTGGGCCGATATTTGGGTAAACGAAATGTGATTATCGTTTGGTGCGGCGGCGTTTGCCATCCCCAGGCTATCGCCCTTCGCTGGATAAACCGACGCCCCTTTGGGGCACGCGCGGCCGCCAGCCATGTCTGCCGACAGTTCGTCGGGCCAAAGGCCCAAACATTAATCGAGCGAAGGGCGAAGCCCTGGATAATTAAACCCACCAAATCGATCGCCATGCGGCCCAACGGGCCAACCGTTTCCTTTCCTCATGAGAAAAATGGTCGGGCCGTTGGCCCTCGAAATCGCGGGCGGGGTTGCCGTTCACCAGGGCTGCGCCCTTCGCTGGATAAATCGACGCCCCTTTGGGGCACACGCGAGGCCGCGGGCCACGCCAGGCATTGCGATACCGAGCCTGCCGTTCTTCGGGCCAAAGGCCCATACGTTAATCCAGCGAAGGGCGGAGCGCCGGGGGGGCGAACGCGCGTCCGCGAGGCCGCCGACCGCCCCGCCGCATCTGCCGCCGCCACAAGCCGGCGGCAGATGCGGCGGGGTTCTTGAAGTACGGTTGCTCAGCCCTGTCCAACCCGGGCTAAAGCCGCGGGCCTATAACCGCTCTCGCGGAAATGGCCGTAAACGACCATCACCGGACAAGTCACGCCCGCCTCCTGTCGCCCCCAATTCCCGGCATGTCCTTGCGGCCGGCAGAGTGCCGGGTTATGTTTGACCGAAATTGGGTTTGGTAGTGCCCGCGCTTAATTCATTCCCGTTCCGCTTCCGCTTCAACCCGAGAACAATGTCGCCAGGATGAATTATGGATTGGATTGACACGGATCGGGCGGCGAAACTGATCGAACGTGGCATGTTATCGTCTGGCATGATGTCGCATCTCCTTTTGCAATATGCAAAGGAAGATCGTCCTGGACTGGAAAAACTGCTATCGGGATTGAGACCCGAGCAACTAGCGTCGGTACTCGGTTTTTTGGATCTGTACCCGCATACCGAGCTAGGGTGGTCGGTAATTCCGAAGGACCGCGCAGCGTTATCTGTCAGCGCGGATATGGACCGTAAAGAAGCTGCTGACATCGAAAGGATACTATTTCAGGAAGATAGGCCGACAGTTGAATATCTTCGAGACAGGGTTCATCAAATGTGTCTCGAACGATGCGATTGACTCTTCACTTACTTGTTATTGCCCAAATGCCAGCCCTATATCGCGCCGCGAGCAACATTCATGCCGCTTTCGGGCCTCAGCCGCTGTTAGGCCCGCGGCTTTAGCCCGGGCGAATGCACGTGCGCGAGGCCGCCGACCGCCCCGCCGCATCTGCCGCCGCCACAAGCCGGCGGCAGATGCGGCGGGGTTCTGAAGAACGGTTGCTCAGCCCAGTCCAACCCGTGCTAAAGCCGCGGGCCTATGACCGCTCTCGCGGAAATGGTCGTAAACGACGATAACAAGCCAAGTCACGCCTACCTCCCGTCGTTCCCGATTCCCGACAGGTCCTTGGCGGCGGGAGCTGAGCGGTATATGTTGGATCAAGTTAGTCTGAAAATGCTCGACGAAGGAGGCGCGACACGAATGGAGCTTCGTCCTGAATTGACGCCGCCGATGCTAAACGAAACGCTCGTTGCTCAACTGGCAAAGCTGGCCGACCGGCTCGACGGAGCGGCCGAGGGCGAGCGCAACGACGAGTTGGCAGAGTTCAACCGACTCGCCGGCACGGCCATTCCGCTCCAAGAGTTCCAGGGCATTTACAGGGCTGTGAATCCCGAGGACTTCGTCCGCGATGTGCTGCACCGCCGGTCGCTCAAGCCGATCCCCGACCTATCTCGGGCAGAGATGGTCGAGATCGTGTCACGGTTGCAGACCCAGGCCGGCAAGAGTGAGGAGTCCTATTACTTCAACCTGTTCCAAATGCATTGCAAGCATCCGGGCGGCAGTAACCTGATCTATTACCCGGAGATGGTCTCCGAGTTGCCGCAAGATCGAGAACCGACTGCTGAGGAGATCGCGGATTGCGCTGAACTGGCAGCCGCGAATCGTGGCTATGCGGGTCGCAAAGCGCAGCGGTGGAACCCAAGTCCCCTACTACGTATACAACCTGGAGGCCCCGAAAACGCCAGACACCCAGGTGGTAACCGCCACTGACTCTCGTTACGAAAAAGATGAAGTGGTCGCGGTCGCTTTGAAGGGCGTACGGCTCGACGATGGCACGGTGGTCGCACCGACGTTCAAGTTCCGCACGTTCTCGTGCGGCGAAATCCTCGGCCCGACCGACAAGCCGGTCGGCAGCAACATGTAAACCCTCCCGCGCCGCAGGGCCGGTCGGCCCGTCGATACGCCGCGATGCCAGCGCCAGCGCAGAATTCCGCAAAATATTTTCCCGCCGCGCAAATTCTGCTCGCGAACACCGGCCGCGCCGCCGATTTCCCAACCCATTACGGCATAAAGGTTTACGTCGCCGGAAGTGAACCGAACCTCGCCGCGCGAATTAACGCATAGAACATTCGCCGTCGCCGCAAACCCCGCCCGGCAAAGACTTTAGATCACAAATGTACGCAAAAAACCATCCAGTCGTTGACAAGAGTTTAGAGTAGTATATATTGGCTGAGGCTGAAAAGGCATTAGACATTTGGCATTAGGTATTAGGTCTTGGGCCTTTGGGCAGCAACTGCGAATCCATTTTCCCCCAATCGAGCAGCTTGCGCAACACCCACAACCTTTGGGGGAGTAGACGAGATGCATAAAACCGGTGCCGCAAATGCTTTGTCCGCTTGGAGTTACGCTCGACGGCCGATCGGCGCAACAGCGGCAGGAAAACGCGAAGGCGTTGCGCATTGCGCAATGCTCTGTCCGGCCGCGGCACCCCGTCCGTGCCCGCTCATTCGTGTCATTCGTGTTTTCCTGCCCGGAGTCCGCTCAAGGCCGCGACGACATGTCTATGTGCCGGCTATTCCGCTGCCGTCCGGCTTTCGTGTGTTTCGTGTATTTCGTGGTTCGCCCCCTTCCGCCCAATCGATTTCCAAACGTTTCCCAAACTCCCCCAAATGTTCCCAAATGATCCCAAGCGTTGCCAAGCATTTCCCAAACGATTCCCAAGCACTTTCCAAACGATTCCCAAACGATTCCCGATCCTTTCTAAAATGCCCTTGCCATTTAACACACGCCGTTGTTCCGAGAGTTTTCACGACCCATCGCTCGCGTTTTTTTGCGCGAAACTGCGGAGGGCGCCGAAATCAGTTTTCCCCCTCCGGCTGGCCGACCGCCGAAAAACAAACCGCCAAGTGGCGGATTCCTGGGTCTGTTCTAGGTCCATCCTAAGTGCGTCCTGAGTCCATCCTGAGTGCGTTCTGACTTCGCATTGGCCCGTAAAACCGCGAGAAAACAGCGCATTTATTGATATTTTACGTCTCGTACCAATTTTAAAAGAAAATCCACCCGTTCGGCCGATTGCCGAACCGGCCCATTGTCCAAGCCAATTGCGACAATTATGCTGAGAAGGGATAATCGCACCGTTGCCGGGCGTTTGATCGCAAGTCCGCAAGTCCAACCTTCACTTCCCACCTTACTTCAGGAGTTCCCACCATGCATTTTCCGTTGTTTCACCGCGCCGTCGGCCGGGCGGCATTCTCTGCTTCGCCGTCGGAGCGATGCTATTGTCCAACTACATCGACCTCCAAAAGGCTTACGCCTACATTTCCGAGTACATCGCGCCGATCGTTTGGCCGAAGCCGCCGATCATCCAGCCGGGCACGGACAACAGCCCGCCGTCGGATGCCATCGTGCTCTTCGACGGCAAAGACATGTCGGCCTTTAAGGAAGGCGAGGATTGGCCAGTCCGCGACGGCTGTTTTGTCGCCGCCAAGCACGACATCGAGACCAAGCAAGCGTTCGGGGACTGCCAGCTTCATGTCGAGTGGGCGGAGCCCGTCAAGGTCTCCGGTCACGGCCAGGGGCGCGGCAACAGCGGCATTTTCATGATGGCCAACTACGAAATCCAGGTGTTGGATTCCTACGACAACGATACTTACTACGACGGCCAATGCGGGGGCGTCTATAAGCAGCATCCGCCGATGGTCAACGCTTGCCGCAAGCCGGGCGAGTGGCAAACCTACGACATCATCTGGAACGCCCCCAAGTTCGACGCATCGGGCAAGCTGCTGAAGCCGGCTTATGTCACCGTCCTACAAAACGGCGTCGTCGTGCAGAACCATTTCGAACTGTCCGGCGGCACCTCGTTCGTCGAGAAGCCGCACTACGTGCCGCACGCGGATAAAATGCCAATCCGTCTGCAATTCCACGGCAATCCTGTCCGCTTCCGCAACATGTGGATTCGCGATCTCGTGGAAATCCACGGCAAGCCCGGCAACCATCCGCACCATCCTGGGTAGGGCTTGCCAAGGTGCCGATTTTGGCTATACTGTGGACGGTGCCGATAATCGAATGCGCACGGGCGTCTGCCTCGCGCCTTCAAAAGTCAGTCAACCGGCAGTTGCACCCGTAGCTCAATTGGATAGAGCGTCGGTCTACGGAACCGAAGGTTACAAGTTCGAGTCTTGTCGGGTGTATTTGCGTAATTGCTTAAATCACCGATAGTTAAGAATAGAAGCTCCGGTTCCTAGGGACCGGAGCTTCTACTTCGTCCCCCCCCAGCAATCTCCCATGTTGCGAGCTTTGCGATCTTTTGTCATATCGGCCACGGCGGTCCTGTGTACGCTTGTCGCGGGCGAAGGTCGGCCATGCACTTCCATCATGGTGGGCGCGAAAGCGTCGGCCGACGGGTCGGTGATGACTTCCCACACCTGCGACGACCATCGTTGCGGTTCGGAGATCGTCGTAGTTCCCAAATCGCAGCACCCGCGCGGTTCCCAGCGGCAACTGAGCAAGCGGCACGACGACGATAGCGGTCTCATGCCCCGTTATGATCGCAGCCGACCGGCCGCATCGCCCAAGTGCCGGAGACCCTTGGCTATCTGACCTCCTCGGTTTATGGCATGATGAATGAACGGCAACTGGCGATCGGCGAATCGACGTTCGGCGGCCGCCCGGATCTCCTCAGCACGAAGGGATCGATCGACTGCGACACGCTCACGCAAATCATGCTGGAGCGCACGACCACCGCCCGGCAAGCGATCCGCATCGCCGGGGACCTACTCAAGAAACACGGCTGGTGCGATCAAGGCGAAGCCCTCACGATTGCCGATCCGAAGGAAGTATGGCTGATGGAGATCGTCGGACCGGGCAAGGATGCCGTAGGTGCGGCATGGGCCGCCGAGCGCATTCCAGACGACCACGTCTCAGTAGTGGCCAATGCCGCGCGGATCGGCGAGATCGACCCCGCAACGCCTGATTGGTTCCTGGCGTCCGACAATGTGCGTCAACTTGCCCAGGATCGCGGTTATTGGGATCCGAAAAGCGGCCAGCCGTTTCGTTTTTACGAGGCCTATAATCCCGACGGCCGCACGGAGTTTGCCAGTACGCGGCGCGAATGGCGCGTCCTGAGTTTGCTGGCGCCCTCGCTGGGCTTGAAGCCGAACAGCAACGTGTTTCCCCTTTCGGTCAAGCCGGAAAAGCCCGTGACCGCGGCGAAAATCATGGAGTTGTTCCGCGACACGTATGAAGGCACCGATTTCGACATGGTCAAGGACCTCACCGTGGTCGATGACAATGGCAAGACCGTCAAGAGCCCCTTGGCCAATCCCTTCATGCCGTATGAGATGAACAAGATGCTCAGGATCAATGGCGGATGGGGATGGCGCGGCGAGCGGCCGCTAGCCCGGTGGTACTGCATGTACGCGACGATCACGCAATCCCGCGCCAATTTGCCCGACTGCGTGGGCGGGGTCGTCTGGTTTGGCTACGGGAATCCGGCGATGACCACGTATGTGCCTCTGTACGCCGGCATTGAGGATTTGCCGGAGACTTACAAGACCGACGGCCGCACGACCGGCTTCAGCCGCCGATCGGCCTGGTGGGCGTTCAATCGCGTGTCGAGGCTGGCGGCACATCGCTGGGGCGACATGCGACGAGACGTGGCGAATGCTCGCGACCCAATGCAGGAGAAGTTTTTCATGGCGCAGAAGGAGGTGGAGGCGAAAGCCAGCGCGCTTTTCGCTGAGAATCCCGCCAAAGCCCGCACCTATCTTACCGACGAGTCTTGCAAGGCCTGCCGGGAGGCGGTCGAGTCCTACTGGAGCCTCGGCGATTTGCTGTGGAACAAATACGACGAGAGGTGGTGACGGCGTGACTGCGCCCTCTCATGCCCTTCATCAGAAGCACGTCTGAACCACTCCACCGTCCACGCGCAGGGCGGCACCGTTGGTCGCGGCCGAAAGCGGACTGCACACGTAAGTCACCAGATTGGCCACCTCTTCGGCCGTGGCGAACCGCTTCAAGAGCGATGACGGGCGGACGCTCTTGAAAAACTGTTCTTCAAATTCCGCAAAAGGCTTGCCGCCGCTAAGCTGTCCCGCGAATTCCTCCACGCCGGCGGTCCGCGTCGGACCGGGCAACACCGCGTTCACCGTGACTGCCGTGCCGGCACACAATTCGGCCAGGCCGCGCGAAACGGCAAGTTGCGCGGTCTTCGTCATGCCGTAATGGATCATCTCGGCCGGGGTATGGATTCCGCTCTCGCTGCTGATGAAGACGATCCGCCCCCAGTTCCGCTCCTTCATGCCGGGCAGATAAGCGCGGCTCAAGCGCACGCCGCTGAGCACGTTAACCTCGAAGAACCGCCGCCACTCCTCGTCCGTAATCTCCCCAAACGGCTTTGGCTCGAAAATGCCGAGGTTGTTTACAAGAATGTCCACGAGCGGGAGTTGCTGGACCAGCGAGTCTGTCGCCGCCGCCGTGGAGAGATCGCCCGCAAACATTTCAATCTTTGCATCCGGTACGGCCTCGACAATCTGCGCCTTGGCGTCAACGACGGCCTTCTCCGAGCGACCGTTCACAATGACTGCGCGTTCCTTCGCGGGCAAGCCCGATGGCGATGGCAAATCCGATGCCTTTGGTGGACCCCGAGACGAGGGCTGTCTTGTCGGCAAGTTCTAGGTTCATGGATAGTGTGGTATTGAGGCCAATGTTGTTGCTAGGTTGACGGCGTCCTGATCACCGTGCCGTCATTATATTGGGCCGGAACCAGCGGGCAAGGAATTTCGATGTTCTGGACCGGACCCGCGCGAAGGATCGCGAAGGATCCGACGAACCCGGCCCTAGACGCATTATTGGCCGACTACGGTGGATAGCGAGTTTATTTACGAGGACGCGGGCTTGGAGTATAATTGACAGTCAATCCTGGGGGCAGATTCCGTGAGTTGGTTCGCGAGTTGGAACAAGCCGGCTTCAGCAATCGCTGCGACAGTGCGAAGGCCGATCAAGAAAAGGCGAAGACGAAAGGAGACGTGCTCATGTCTACCGTAACGATTCAAGAAGCCCAGGCCAATCTGCCCGAATTGATCCACAAGCTGACGCCTGGCAACGAGGTGGTGATTACTGAGAACAATCAGCCGGTGGCGAAACTTGTGAACGAAACACGAAAACCCGGCCAGCGTCCGCCACCCGGTCTCGGCAAAGGATGCATCAGCGTCATTTCGGACGATGACGAACATCTGGGCGATTTTGCGGAGCACATGCCGTGAGGCTTTTGCTCGATACCCATGCGACGTGGCGGCAGAAGGAGCCGAAGTCGTGAAAGAAAGTGACCGATACGTGAAGATCGTCGAGTGGTCGGAAGAAGAGCAGTGCTATGTGGGCAGCTCGCCCGGCCTCATGTTCGGCGGCTGCCATGATGCGGACCAACAGCAGGTCGTTCAGGAACTCTGCGGGATAGTCGAAGAAATCGTGGAACTCTATCGTCAAGACGGCAGAGCGCTACCGCCACCGACCGCCGGACGCGATCTGGTCAACGCCTTGAATGTCGGGTGACGACGGCACGACGGGCGCGGTAGAATCAATGCGGATGAAAAGCGGATATTACTCATCGAACGATTCGACGATCCTTCTTGCTTGTGAATATCAGATGGCCCGGCTTCATGCCTAAAGAGCAGCCACCGAGACGGGAAAAATAATGACCGAGATCAAGACCACGACGTTGCTTTCCATAAAGGAATGCGGCCACGATGAATTCTGGCTCAGGGATACTATCTATGACGACCCGAGCATTTTGGGACTTGGCGATCTACAGGCAGTTACGAAGGAGCTTACTCAGCCACAGGGCGGTCGTCTTGACCTCCTTCTTATGGATCCCGATGACGATTCCATGTACGACGTGGAACTCCAACTGGGATCGACAGACGAATCGCACATCATTCGCACGATCGAATACTGGGATAATAACAGGAAACTGTGGCCAAAGCGGAGCCACACGGCCGTGTTAGTGGCAGAGAAGGTCAACAGCCGTTTCGTCAACGTTATTCACCTTCTGAGCAACACAGTGCCGGTGAAGGGTATTCAAGTCAATTTTGTCCAGATCGGGGATGCCAAGGCAATGCATTTCACTACGGTGATCGACTCGTACGTGGAACCGGAAGCCGAACCACCGGGCGGAAACGGCATCGACGAGGCGTTTTGGATAAAGAACTTTCCTGACGCACTGGAGTGCGCCCGTTGGTATCGTAAGCTCTTACGCGCTACTACGGCGACATCGCAACAAAGTACTTCCGCGACAGGGTATTGCTAACTTTCGGCGCGAAAAGTGCGCGTTACGGTGAATAGGCGAAAGAAGGTGTGCGCCATGATCTCAGTCATGTACGTCGAGTCCGATTTCACCGAAGCGACGAATTACCTTACCGAGTTTCGGGTAAAGGAAGATCGTCTACGGTTCGAACGTTGACCTTCAACAGTTGAAGGACCAAACAGCCATGCACGAGTGGATCGTGCAAAGGTTGGCCCCTCAGTGCCTGGCGAACTCGAAGGGGGAAGAGCCGGCTTCCTCGCGGGTACCCCACCCCGTTTGAGCCGGCCTGAGCAGCACTGCGAAACGGGTTCCTTTTGCAGGCAGCAGGGCCTTTGCAAGCAACAGCAGAGGCAACAGGGCCTAGCATTAAGATTCAACTTTCGTCGTCGCATTGATTCTCGCGGATGCCGCCGGCCTCTGCAAGCACAGGTTCAGAGGTTATTCTCCGGCGGCACGGTCCATAGCGGCTGGCCGGTGTCTAGTTCGGCCGCAGGGCCGGAAATATAGGGGGACAGAATTCCCGGCAGCACTTGTACGTCAAAAACTTCCTCCACGCCCGTGCAGAACTCGAGATTTGCGGCGATCGTGCCGCTCCGCAAGTCGATCACCCACATGCCGCAGCGAAGCTCGTCGCGCTTCTCTACGATGGGCACTCCTTCCAGCGTCGGCCGGGCTTTGGAGAGACCGACGAACGCATAATCGCCGTGGATCGCCAGCCCACGCGCGACGCCCGGCAGTGCGGCCACGGTTGTAATCTGCCCAGTCTGCGGATCGGCCGCGTCCAGAGTGCCGCGGCCGGAGTGGAGAAACAGGATTCGATTGCCGTGCAGCCGCGGCGAGTGCGGCAGTGACAGGCCGCGAGCCACTAGCCGCCCGCTGGGCACCTCGATCAGGCAGCCGCCGTTGTTTTTGACGGTCCGCCAGCCGGCTGGCGTATCGGTTTCCGCCAAGGCCGTGACGTATCGCACTTGCCCATCGGCAATCGCCAGTCCGTTGAGATGGCAGCGGTCCTCGGGACGCAGGGCGGAAATGAACGGCGGCCGCCAGCGCGGGGCGAAGCTATAATGCGGATCGAGCGCGGCCAGGCAGGAGAAAAGCGTGTTCACGACCCAGAACTCGCCGCCCACCCACGCCGATTCGTGGGCCTCAATGTCACCTGTGAAATGGCTTGTCCGCGCCAGGAAGCAGGCATCGTGCAGTCCCGCCGGCTGGAGTTTGGCGGCGATGTCCGTAGCGTTTCGCAGGAACCACACCTCCTTCCGTGTGCAGACGGCGATCGTACCCGGCTTGACGGCGATGCCCATCGCCCGCTGAAATTGATGGAAAGAGAGCACCAGCCGGCCCTGCCGCGCGGCCACGACGACAAGGTGACCGGTCTGGTACGTGGAGATAAGGACTGACAATCGCAATTGCGCGAGCAAGGCCGGGAGACTTTCCGAGTGCGAACAGCGGATGTCGCGAAACTCTTGGATGGGTTCGGAAACTGGAACGGCCACGGTCACGCCTCATTGGTCGACACTAACCATCATTCAAACGCCCGCGGCACCGGCGGCAGGTCGCGGCGTCAGGACCGGCGGCTCGCCCCGGCCGGCCTGCGAGGCGTCCAGCGATTGGATGCCAAGCTTCCGTGCGGGCGAGTCGTCCCGCAGGCGAAAATCGCACTTTGCCGCATCGACGAACCGCGGATCGGCCACGAGCGAGCCTTGGTCCTGGTCCCGCCGCGCCTGCCACTCGCCGAGCGCCAAGTTGCCGGGAAAGCGGACCGCATGTCCGCCGCTGTTCCAGTAAACGTTGTTCCGCATGGTGAAGTGATTGTCGGCCCAGTTGCTCCCCAAAAGCGGCCCAGCGCCGTCCCAATAGACGATGTTCCGCTCGAATGTGAAACTCGTGTGCGGCTCGCTCCGCGTGCGCTGAAGCTGATGTTGCTGGGCAAAGGCGAAGACGTTGTTCCGCACGACGTTCTCTTTGCCGTAGTGCTGATGGAAACCGCCCGTCTTCGTGCGATAGACGACATTGTTTTCCAGCATGATGCCGCTCGAACCCTCGTCCGTGTAAAGTCCCCAGCCGCCGTAGTCGAAGGCCTCGATGTCGTGGAAGCAGTTGTCATGCACCCGCGTGCCGGGCGACACGCCCAGCGTGTAAATCCCGCCCATGTCCGAGAGCACGTGCTGCCCGAGCGTGTGGACTTGGTTGAAGCCGATGTCGTTGTCGTGGGCGAGGCTCGGCCCGTAGCCCCAGACCCAGCCGACTGAGATGCCGGTATAGTAGAAGTCGAAGATGTCGTTGTGCTCGATGTCGTTGTAAGGCGAGTGGCCGATCCAGACGCCGACCGCGGCCGAGTGCAGGCGGCCGCCGTGGGCGATGAGGCTGCGGCGGATGGTGTGGTGCGAAACGATCTCCTCGTCCTCGCGCGGAGCGGCGATCCAACTCTGCTTGCCTGTTGCCGTGGCCGCACCGATCATCACGCCGCCGCCGCCCAGATCGACCAGTTCGCAACGATCGACAAGGTTGTCGCGGCAGCCCCGCCCGAAGGCCATCGCATAGCCGCCGACATGCCGGACGGCGCAGCGGTCGAAGGTGATGTTCCGCGCCCAGACCGCCGATAGGGCCGCGCCGAGGTTCACCTCGGCTTGGGGGAAACTCTGCCCGGCGGCGGGGAGCGTCCAATTGTCGTGTGCGAATGTGAGGCCGCGGAAGGCGAGATGCTGGACCCATCGCCGCGCCGCCGTATCGCCTTCCAATGAAACGAGACGCGGCAGCCGCGGAGCGATGACGACGGTCGTTTCCGGCTTCTCGCCTTCCCGCGGAATGTAGATCAACTCGCCTTTTGGCCGGTCGAGATACCATTGGCCCGGCTCGCTGAGCGCCTCGCGGACGCTCTCCACAAAGTAGCGGTTGCCCTTGCGGAAGGCGGCCCAATCGCTCGTGCCGCGGGTAGTGCCGGTGAAACGCACCGAGTGCTCGGCAGTATTCACCTCGGCAATGCGCATCCGCGACGCGGTCCACGTATGAAAGGCGACGACTTCGATATCATCTCGGTTGGTCCAAGCGGAAAGCATCTCGTTTCCGGCGAACTTGAATCCGTCAAAACCGCGGCCGGCCGCCGCCGAGCTGGGCGGAATCGGCTCGGAGACGTGATAGTAACCGTGTCGCGGCAGCCGCGGGCGGAAACGCCGCTGGTCATTAACGAATAGTTGAGCGAACGACCATCGACCGCTTTTTACTTCCGGCAGCGTGGCGTGCCAGCGTCCTTGGGCATCGACCTTCCAACCTTCGATTCGCCGGCCCCCGCTGATCACCGGCCGCTCGTCGCGATAGGCTTCATACACGATCGGGGCCTTTTCAGTGCCCGAATCGTCTGGCGCGAAGCGGAGCGACTCGGCGAGATAGTAGTATCCGCCGCGAATCGCCGCGACAATGGGCGTTGTGCGGTCCGGCTGATCGTGCTTCAACCGGCGGATAAGCTGCTGCGCTCGCGCGACACTGGCTACCGGGCCGTCGGTACGCGCCGTGTTCGGCTCCGCGGAGCGGCCGGACCATGTGTCGTTTCCGGTTGGCGAGATGTAGAAATCGGCAGTATCCGCCGAGTGTGCAACTGCGCCGCAGGCAAGAATCGAAAGCGAGATTAAGCTGCGAAAGTACCTCATAGTTTATCCATATCCCAATTCTTCTAAGTCGTCCTCTGTCATTCCGTGGTGGTGGCCCAACTCATGCAGGATGGTGATGCGGATCTGCTCGCGGAGTCGGTCATTGCTTATGCGGCCCCGGCGGTCGGCGGATGCGCGTAGGATGCCCTCGCGGTAGATCGTAATCACGTCCGGCAGCGTGCCGGAGTGCATGATGCTGCGCTCAGTCAACGGAAGGCCAGTGTAGAGACCGCAGAGGTCGTCGCGATAGCGGACGCGGCGATTGCTCATCACTTCTTCGGACGGATAATCCTCGACGTGCATCGGCACCCGCTCCAGGATTTCGTGGACCTGCGGCGGCAGCCGTGCCAGGACTTTGTCCACTTGCTCGTCGAATCGTTGGCGATCGTCAGGACTCATGGGGCCGCTCGCTTTCCGCCTCGCAGCTTCACCAGTAGCCTGCCCATATCGGCCGGCATCGGCGTCGTGAAGGAAAGGTCTTGGCCGGTGATCGGATGTTTGAAGTCAAGCGTCATGGCGTGCAGGGCCTGCCGCTGGGCACCGCTGCGGTCTATGCTGGGCGTCTTAAAGAGCGGCTTGTTGTAGACCTTCTCGCCGCAGAGCGGATAACCGGCCTCGGCCAGGTGGATGCGGATCTGGTGTGTGCGGCCCGTCTCCAGACGGCATTCGACGAGCGTGTAGCCGTCAAGATGCTCCAACGGACGGACGTGCGTCACCGCCCGCTTGCCGGTATTGGGAAGCGTCGTGCTGCCGCGGCGGCGGTCGCCTCGGTCTCGGGCGAGCCGTGATTCGATCGTCTGTTCCTCCACGCGGCCCAACGCGATGGCCTGGTAGACGCGGCGAATGTCGTGGCGTCGGAACATTTGCACCAGCAGCCGTTCGGCGTCTGCACTGAGGGCCAGCACCATCACGCCGCTCGTGTCGCGGTCCAGCCGATGCACGAGCCGCACCCGCGGCACATTTCTCCCTCTCCCTCCGGGAGAGGGCCGGGGTGAGGGCTGTTTGTTTTGCCGTTTGCCGCGCTGCCGCTGCATAATCCGCGCAACGATCTCGTCGATCGTCGGCTGCCGCTGCTTGCGCTTGGCGGGCCAATGCCGTTCTTCCGCGTGCCGCTCCGTGGTGATGCCCGCCGGCTTTTCCACGACAATCAGGTGGGCGTCCTGAAAGAGGATTTTAATTTCATCTTCCGAAG
The DNA here is from genome assembly GCA_963707295.1 of uncultured Planctomycetia bacterium. GTDB lineage: Bacteria > Planctomycetota > Planctomycetia > Pirellulales > Thermoguttaceae > JANXQG01. The sequence goes on along the minus strand of CAVPPL010000007.1, from coordinate 933,295 downwards.
GCGGCGCGTTGCGGGGCTCGTCCCAGATTTTTACCACGTCGCCCTCGCAGAGCCGGCGGCCCTCGTCCGCGCACAAGTTGCCGTTGATCTGCACGTGGCGGTTTTCCACCAAACGCCGTACGGCTGACCACGGCTCGCCCGGCAGGTATTTTCGCAGCGCGGCCACCAGGGCTAGGCCGGCATATTCGGGAGCGACGTGATAGTTTTTGAATGCCACGGACATCATTGCATTTTAGCGGAATTGCCAAAAACTGGCAGCCGGGACCTTGAAATCGGTCTTGCGGTCATGCTACCATGCTTCCATGAAACTCATACTACGCACTATCTCGCTCCCCCTCCGCCACGTTTTCCGCACGTCGCACGGTGCTAACACCGTGCAGGAAAACCTGCTCGTCGAACTACGCGACGGCGATCTGGCCGGCTACGGCGAGGGCACGTCGTTCAACTATTACGACGCGTCCGCCGCCGGCATGACCGCCGACCTGGAAGCGGCGCGGGCCAAATCGAGAGCTGGCCCGCGCTCGATCCGGCCGAGCTCTGGCAGCGCGCCTTGCCATTGCTGGGCCATAACCGCTTCGCCCTAGCCGCACTCGATGAAGCGGCCCACGACCTGCACGGCAAGCGGCTCGGCGTGCCCACCTACCGGCACTGGGGGCTCACACTGGAAAACTTGCCTTGCAGCGATTACACGCTCGGCATCGACGAGTTGGAAAATACGCTTGCCATCCTCAAGGAGTTCGAGGGCTGGCCGATCTACAAGATCAAGCTCGGCACGTCCGGCGATCTCACGGTTGTCCGCGAAGTGCGGCGGCAGACCTCGGCCGTCCTCCGCGTCGATGCCAACACCGCCTGGACCGCCGAGCAGGCGATCGCCAATTCGCACGAGCTCAAAGCGCTCGGCGTCGAGTTCATCGAGCAGCCGCTGAAGGCCGGCGATTGGCAGGGCATGAAGCGGGTCTTCGCCGAATCGGCCCTGCCCGTCATGGCGGACGAAAGCTGCCTCGTCGAGGAGGATGTGCCTCGCTGCGAGGGCTATTTCCACGGAATCAACATCAAGCTGGGCAAGTGCGGCGGCATGACGCCCGCCCGTCGGATGGTCGAGGCCGGCCGCCGGCTCGGCCTGAAAGTAATGATGGGCTGCATGACCGAATCGTCGGTCGGCATCTCGGCCATCGGCCAGTTTCTGCCGTTGCTGGACTATGTCGATATGGACGGCGCGGTACTCATCGCCCGCGATGTTGCCAGCGGCGTGCATCTCGACCACGGCCGCGCCATCTTCCCGGAGGAAAACGGCAACGGCGTGCGGCTTTTGTAGGGTGGGACCAGATTGCGAGCGAGCGCCGGCCCACCCTACGAATTCGATTGCTGCCACGGCGAGTTGACTCCCGGTCCGCCGTCTGCTACCCTCAACTCCTTCGGTTGCGTTCCAATCCAACACCATCCACACCGTTAAGGGAGAAATCGCAAATGACATACAAAATTCGAATTGGTGCTATAGCATTGGCAGCCTGCTGCATCATCGCCGCCTCACAATCGTTCGCCAAGGACAACATCCCGGTCAATCCCAAGCTTTTGACCGCGCCGCCTGACGGGGCTGTCATCTTGTTCGACGGCAAGCCCGAGCAGATGAAGGACAACTGGTATACACGGCGCATCGACCAAGCCCGGCAACTGGACGGTGGATGATCAAGGTGTGGCCACGCCGCCAAAGAGAACAAGAAGGACATCAGCAGCAAACAGGAGTTTGGCGATTGCTATCTGCACGCCGAGTTCAAGGAACCGATGACGGGCCACGGCAATAGCGGCGTCGGCATGCAGGGCCGTTACGAGGTGCAGATACTCAACTCCTACGGCAAGAAGCCCGAGGCCCATGAGTGCGGCGCGATCTACAGCCAGACGCCGCCCAAGGTGATCGCCTCCAAGCCGGCCGGCGAGTGGCAGACGTTCGACATCTTCTTCCGCGCCCCGCGATTCGACGCCGACGGCAAAGTCACGGAAAAAGCCCGCATCACCGTCTACCAGAACGGCACGCTGCTCCACGAGGACGCGGAGATCCAGGGTCCGACGGGCATCCATTACGAGCAGTACAAGGGCGAAGTGGCCAAGGGCCCGGTCGTCCTCCAGGGCGACCACGACACGGTCCAGTTCCGCAACGTCTGGCTCGTGCCGGCCAATTATTGAGCCGCATCGTCTCCCCTTTCCCGTCGGGAGAGGGGCCGGTGGTGAAGTCTTTCAGCCGCGCGAGGTTAGTCCCGAGCTTGCGAAGACCGACGAAGATTTCGCGCTTGTTGGTCGGTCTCGTGGAGCTACCATCGTACACACTTTTTGTAGTCCCATGAGATACCTCAGCCCAATCCTTGTTGCCGCAGTCCTGGCCACTGTCAACGTCGATTCGATCACGGCCGAATCTCCGCCGCAACCGAAGGCGACAGTCCCTTTTTTGTCGATACAGAAATCGGGACAGTCCCCTTGGCTGCCGGTGAGCCCGGCAAAGCTGCCGCGCTGGCGAGGCTTTAACCTGCTGGAGAAGTTCCAAATGTACGGCGGCCGCAAGCCGTTTCGCGAAGATGACTTTCGCCTGATCTCCAAGCTGGGCTTCAACTTCGTGCGGCTGCCGATGGATTATCGCTTCTGGATCAAGGACGGTGACTGGGAGAAGTTCGACGAAACGGGGCTCGCTGAGATCGATCAGGCAGTCGCCTGGGGCGAGAAATACGGCATCCACGTCTGCATCAATTTTCACCGTGCGCCGGGCTATACCGTAGCGAATCCGCCGGAGCGGACCAATCTCTGGACCGACGCCGAGCCCCAGCGCGTCTGCGCAAAGCACTGGGCGATGTTCGCCAGCCACTATCGCGGCATCCCCAGCACGCGGCTCAGCTTCAACCTGATGAACGAGCCCGGCAACGTCGATCCGAAAGCCTATGTGACGGTCGTTCGCAAGCTGGCGGAGGCCATTCGCGGAGAAGACCCCCAGAGGCTGATCATCGCCGACGGGCTGGAGTGGGGCCAGACGCCCGTGCCGGCGCTCGCTGAAATCCACATCGCCCAAGCGACGCGCGGCTACGCGCCGGCGGAAATCAGCCATTACAAGGCAAGCTGGGTCCATAGCGAGAATTTTCCGACGCCGCAGTGGCCGCGCGTGCTGCCGCCCAACGGCACTTTGCTCGGCCCCGCCAAGCCCGAGGGCTCGAATCCGCTGGTGATCGACGGTCCCTTCGCCAAGTCAACCGCGCTCAGGCTGCACGTGCTCACCGTTTCCAATGCCGCGCGGCTGGTCGTCGAGGCCGACGGCAAGCCGGTATTCGAGAAGCAGTTCACCTGCGGGCCAGGCACGGGCGAGTGGAAGCAGGCCGTCTACAAACCGCAATGGCGGATCTATCAGAACCTCTTCGATCGCGACTATTCCTGCCGGATTCCCGTGGGCACGCGGCAAGTGCGCGTCCGGGTTGCCGCGGGCGATTGGCTGGAAATCGCCCAGATCGGCCTCAAGCCGGCGGGAGCCGAGCGAGAGACGGTAGTGGAACTGAAGCAGGACTACGGCAAGCGTCCATTGCCGTTCCGCTTCGACCCCTCGGCGGCCGGCGGCCCGATTGTCGGACTTCCGATGCAAGACCGCGACTGGCTTTGGAAGCGTTCGATCGAGCCTTGGAAAAATGCCGAGCGGCAGGGCATTGGCGTGATGGTGGGCGAGTGGGGCGTCTACAAGTACACGCCGCACGACGTCGTCCTCCGCTGGGCCGAAGACTGTCTTGCCAATTGGAAGCGGGCGGGCTGGGGCTGGGCGATGTGGAACTTCCGCGGCGAGATGGGCGTACTCGACAGCCACCGCAGCGACGTGCGCTACGAGGAGTTCGAAGGGCATAAACTTGATCGCGAACTGATGGATCTGCTACAACGGTACTGAGAACGTTTCCGCAACGCGCGTAATGGGTGTGGTCGAGTCTTACGAAGACCCACCAGAAATCGCGGATAAATGGTGGGTCTTCGCTGCCCTCGACACCACCCTACGCGCGGTTTTCGGATAGGGTCTTAATCGCATGTCGGCTGCACCCGCGGCAAGCACCAAGCGACAATGCACCGCCGCGGCGATTTCGCGGGGTTGGTGCTTCGCGCGGTGCTTTGACGTAACATGTTATCGTGTCTCATCTTATGTTCATACTACCGTGGTGCTTCGCGACTGATAAACTAGGTAACCTTGGTGCTTCTTGGATCTTCGACCTCAGGTCTCAAGTCTCAGCGGTGCGTCGCCGGCGGGCGGTGCGTCGCGGATCAATTCGTCGTCCGACGCTCGTCATTCCCTCGAATAGCCGCGGAGCGGCGATAGTTAATAACCAGGGGCGTAAGCCCCTGGGAAATATCCGCATTCAATACCATAGCCGCGGAGCGGCGACACCAAGACGGCCAACTTTCGCCCCTCCGGGGCTACCGAAACGTTGTTGCTCGTCACCAGGGGCTTACGCCCCTGGTTATTTTCTTCCGCCGCTCCGCGGCTACGGGCACGGCCGCCAACTGGATCGACAGACCGCAAGCTCGGTGAGGACTTAATCGCATGTCGGCTGCCATTTTGGCAGTCGGATCGCGTCGCTGGCAATGGCCGTTTCCTGCGATGCGCCCCGCCCTCGCGATAATCGGCCGCTGGGCGCATCGCCGGCCATCGCCGCAAGTGGCTGGTATACAACACTTTACGTTGGATGAACGCGAGGCCATTGACGAACCCTCCGCGGGAAGGGGTTGGGGCGCATCTCACGGCGCGGCTTGGCCGGCCGCCTGCCATTTATGGTATGTCAACATCAGTACTCAAGAGACATCACATATCGTGCCAATCGCGCGAAATCCGTCCGGACCGGCGTTTGCGACTTTGACGGCGAAAACGCGGGCCAGACGCCGACGGCCGAGCAATTTCCTGCTACAATCACGATGCGCTGCCACCGTGCGCCGACCAGGGGGGAATTCTCGAGGCAGCAATAGGCGGCAGTTCAGATCGGAGAAGAGATACTTATGCCGCTAAGAGCGATTATTGATGGCGTTGAACAGCTTGCGCCGCTCATCAGCCCTGGCGACTGGGACGCATTGCGCGAACGTGTCCGGTTGAAGGTAGCGGACCTGCGCCTGGCATGCTGCGGCGCGACCGGCCATCTGGCGTCAGCAAAAACGGAATCAAGCATTTCGTTCATGCACGAACGGCTGGCTGCTCATGGGGCCCGGAAACGGAAAGGCATCTTTTAGCCAAGAGCGAAATCGTTCGCGGGTGTGCGGACGCGGGATGGGATTCCAAGTCGGAGGTGGATGGCAATGGTTGGCGGGCTGATGTGCTGGCGTCGCGCACCGGTGTTCGTATTGCGTTTGAAGTGCAGTGGAGCCCGCAGACGGCAGACGCAACCCGCCAGCGTCAGTCACGTTACGCGGCCGATGGCGTGCGATGCTGTTGGCTATTCCGAAAGCCGCCGTTTGCGTTCGCCACGCAACCTGAACTCGCGGTTCCGGTCTTTCAAATTCTCATGATGCGGATAAGAAGCAATTGAATATTTGCCACCTGGAGCGAGAATATCCGCTGCGGAAGTTTGCGCACGCGATGCTTGAAGGTCGCGTACGTTTTCGCGAGCGGATTAGCTTTGCGGCCATTCAGCGCATAAAGGTCATATTCTATAATGTACGGTGCTATCGATGCGACTTCGATGGCCATGACTATCGAGTTGAACGAAGGTTTTCGCACGCCGTGCGGGATAGCAGGCGGCTACATTGATGAATCGTGTGAGGCATCCGAACTCCAATTTGAGCCGCAAATTGTGACTGCTGTCCAAAACTTTCTGCAAACCGATGCTGCGCCGGGCTTCGCGTGGGCAAGATCAAGCTGCGCTCCAGCAGCGTTCGGAAAGTGCCATATATGTCCGTTGGCTGCGCGAGGTGCGATTCAATCTTTGGCGATTACCATAAGCCGGACAATTTCTTCGACGCGGAGGCTTCGCGGACGGGTCCACCTTTGACTTTCGAGTTCAGTATCGCCTGTCATAATCGTCGGACGACCGAACGTCCGCATTGGTGCTTTCCCGTGAACGGGACATTCTGCGGAGATTTTGGGGCGGATAAGCCGAAGCGGACGTTGAAAGCGCCGGGCAAAACCGGCATGGAGTAGCAGATGAAAGCGCTGCATGCAAAAGGAGTAGCGAACCGTTCCAACCCTGAGTCATGCGCCGGTCATGGTAAAACTACGGATGAAGCGTTGGAGGGAAAAACTGATGTATGATAACACATGGCAACAATAATTAAAGATGTCCCTTTTTCCGTCCCCGACAGCTTCGGTCTGACCCCGCCTCCGCCTAACATTGAGCCTGCTTTGTTGTATAATTGGCATTGTGCTTGTGCTTCGGACATTGCCCGCGCTTTTCGAACGATCAATCGGCCTGTCTCCTTTGAAGGTGCGCTATGTTGGATGTTTTCGCGGAATTTCAGAAGAATCCGGCACGTGGCTGGGTAACCACGGCGGCACTTGCTCACTGGAAGGATTTGCTTGAAGAGTGGTGCAACTGTCACGAGCTATATTGCCGCAAGGTGCCGGACGACCCGATTTATTGGTACGGGGAGCGACCGAACATCGGTTGCCTCGCCGCCGCCGCATGGCTAAGCAAGAGGTGGATTGCCCTCGAAGAGTTCGACGATGAAAAGATCCGCACGGGGTCTCGCGCTTATGGGCGTATCGACCTCTACTTGCAACGCATATCGGACGGCTGCGCCGAGGAAACGGAGGACTTTAAGGAGGACTATATTGAGTCCAAGCTTGTTTGGTTTCACCAAGGTGGCAAGGCTAAAAGGATTGAGGTTCGTAGCGCCCAAACAGCCGCGCTTAGGGACGCACGGAAGATTGACATCGAACCGGCTCCAGGAAGCCAACGCGCAGGCGTCGTATTTGTAGTCCCCTCGCTCTCTGCCCGTAAACCGCATCGGCTGAACGATGTCGCAAAGGAGGTTCTGACAATCGGCGATAAGCACGGCCTGGACGCGGCAGCTTGGTGCTTTCCTAGGCTTGAAAAGCCGCCCAGACACCACGGGGCTGGGTATCCAGGGTTGTTTCTTCTCGCGACGTTGGTAGAAGAACGCGGGCCGGGAGGGGAACGCTAATTATCGCTAATGCGCCAGAAAACGAGCCATCGCTGGCTATTTGAACGTACGCATAACCATTGTCTGCGATTCGACCGCCGCCCAATCATGTTCCAAGACGTTTGATGGCTTCCACCCCGAACCGCGGACAAAACGCCCGGGTTTCGCCGCGGTATGGTCTCAATCCTTAAGCACCTGCACGCCGTTCACGAAAACGTGGCGCACGCGCCACGCGCGGGCGCTGCTGCGGCCGAAAAATGTCTAGCATCTTCATTTTCCAGTGCAAGGTGGAACGCCTCATGCCCAAACGAGAAGCAGCGCCCTTGGGGCCGCCGAGGACCCAGTCGGTTTCGCGAAGCACGGCGAGGATGTGCTCGCGCTCGGCATCGGCGAGGTTGTTGTCGCTGCCCGGCTTAGCATACCACCCGTCTGCCAATATCAGTGATGGCCCCTGTCGCACTGGTATTCTTCATCGCGGCACGCTAAGATTTAGTTGGCGACAAGTATTCGGAGGCTCCATTTGGAGGAAGCTTACTCGATGACAACGATCGCGATTGATGTCGACGATGACCTCGCGCGCCATGTCGCAGAATCTGCGCGGCGCGAGCATAAGTCGGTTTCGGACTGGGTGGCGGAACGGCTAAAGCCCGAGGCAAACCGCGCAGCCAAGCTCGCGACCTTGGAGGCGCGGGCGCTGGAAAACGGTTATCCCGCGAGCTGGATCACCCTTTACGGATCCCTGGCGGATGACGAACGCTTTGCCGCCCCATCGCGAAGCAGTACCCGCCCCGTCGCCGACTTGGACTAAGTGCATTGCATGGCGTCGTTCCTGGATACCAATATTGTTGTCTTTTGCCTGCGCGGCAAGTCGCCCGCGGCAATGCATCGTCTCCACGCGGTGCCGGCTAGCGACATTCGGATACCTTTACAAGTTCATGCCGAGCTTCTGGTCGGCGCGGCGAAAAGTACGAACCCCATCCAGGCGAAAAACGCGTGTCCTGGCATTTCTTGCTCCCTTCATGGTCGTCTGGCCGGATGCGGCTGTCGAAGATCACTACGTTGCCATTCGCACTCAACTAGAGGCATTGGGCACGCCGATCGGTGAGGCCGATTTGTGGATTGCCGCCACGGCGCGCGCAGCGACCGGCACGGTCGTCACGAACAACGTCCGCGAGTTTTCCCGCGTGCCAAACCTCCCGGTCGAGGACTGGACGATTCTCTAGGAAAGGCGGTAGGGGACTCATCGTATGACTTGCGGGCACGGAAACCAGAAATGGCGCACGACAGCTTGCAGCCAGGCAGTTGGAGGACTCCTCGGATGAACCTTAAAGAAATGACGCTGGAAGAAATCTACGATTTCGACTTCGAGCACTCGCCCCTGATCGGGACTAGGGGTAAGTTCTTTGGTGTTTCCGAAAAGCCGCGCATCGAGCAAGCAGCCGAGGGGCTTTCAGGCGACCACTCTCCCCTTCCCGAAATAAACGCAATCGCCGATCATAGCCCATCCGGTCCTGTGGATTCGGCGGCACGCTGACCGGTTCGCCCCGGCTTAGACTCAATTCTGTGGAAAGCAAATCTCCCGCCATTTTCATGTCAGTAATCGTCTAACCTATCGAGGTTCCATGTCCCCCGGCCGCTGTATGTCGTCTACCACGTTCGTTGCGGTTGGTCTCCTGAGTCTTTCCGCCGCATTGCTGCCCGCGCCGACGGCCGTTGCCGCGGACGGGGGCGAAGAAGTCGCGCTTCACAAGAATTGGAAGCTCGTCTGGCAAGATGATTTCTCCAAGGATAAAGAAATCGACAAGACCAAGTGGAACTTTGTCGTCAAAGGCGACGGCTTCGGCAACAACGAACAGGAGTTCTACACCGACCGCAAAGACAACGTCAAAATCGAAAACGGCGAACTGGTCATCACCGGCATCAAGGAAAAGTACAAAGGCAAGCCGTACACCTCCGCCAAATTGACCACCGAAGGCAAATTCAGCATCCGATACGGCCGCATCGAAGCGTGCATCAAATCGCCCAAGCCCCAAAAGGGAACCTGGCCCGCTTTCTGGATGATGCCCCAGGACAACAAGTACGGCGGCTGGCCCCGGTCGGGCGAGATCGACATTATGGAAATGGTCAACGACTGTAAAACACTCTACGGCACCTGCCACTTCGGCGGCAACGGCCACAAGCAGGCCGGCGCAAAGACCACGCTCCCCGACGGCACGGCCTTCCCCGATGACTTTCACGTCTACGCCGTCGAATGGGAAGAAAAGGAAATCCGCTGGTACTGCGATGGCAAGTTCTACGGCAAGATCAATGATTGGTCAACCAGCGCCGCCTATCCGGCTCCCTTCAACCAGAGATTCTATATCATTTTGAATTTCGCCATCGGTGGCCAGTGGCCGGGCAATCCCAGCAAGGACTCCACCTTCCCACAGGAAATGCGCGTGAAGTACGTGCGTGCCTATCAGTTGCCCGATCAAACCGCCGCCGAGTAACAGGGCAGGGACTGATTTCATCATTGAACGGGACGGCCGGATTGCCGCCCTTTATCTCTTTTTCGACAAGGCGCCATGAGCCGCGGCTCGTCTGCCGTCGCGGTGGCTTGCAAGTCGTGCGGGGTGCTGTATATATTGATGGTGTGGAGCGGACGAGTCCGCCCCCATTTTGCGGGAGTAACTCAGTGGTAGAGTAGTGCCTTCCCAAGGCACCTGTCGAGGGTTCGAACCCCTTCTCCCGCTCTTGATGCACGAATGACCGAGAGACCAAGCTGCGATACGGGACCGCTGGAGTTCATGGCCACTCTGAGCCTGCTCCCGCCGTACTCTCTCGATGACGTGAAGTCCGCCTATCGGGCGAAAGTGTTGAAAACTCACCCCGACCGAGGAGGATCGACAAGCGAGTTCTTGAAGATCCAGGAGGCCTACGAGCGAGCGGTCGAATACATCGAGCATTGCGGTGATCGCCGGAAGTGGATTGCCGACCACGTCGATTCTTACCGCCGACAATGGGAGGCGGCCGCCGAGGTCGAGCGGCTGGGCGGTCAGGTCGAGTTTGAAGAAGTCGATTGGCTGCAACAAACCGTGGGAGACTTCGCCGTCCTGGTCGAGCGGCTGCGCGTCATTCGGCTGCGCGATACCGCGGCCGACGATAACTTTCTGATGTTCCTCACCAAGGAGCCGCCGCGCACGCCCTACCTTTTCGAGCTGGACCTGGCGGGCACTCGCATCACCGACAAGGGACTGCACGCGCTGGAGGGGCTCAGCCTCCTCAAGCGGTTGGACCTGTCCGGCACGCGGGTGACGCGGCGCGAGGTGTGGGCGGCCGTGGAGGCCTTGCCCACCTTGGAAGAAGTGGGCCTGGAAGGCACCGGCATCGGCTGGCTTTCGCGCTGGCGGCTGGGCGCTTCTGTGCGCAAGCGCAAAGCCGAAAACGAGCGGCGGATGTTGTTAGGCAAACTTTCCGAGGCAGACGGTTGAGTCTTTTGAGACGCGCCAAAAAACGCGAAACTGCCGTGGGTCGCGTAGGCTCGACACTATCCCCACGCATTCGGATTTGTTCGCATCGACGTTGTCAAAACTTGGCAAACAAATCCCCCTCCGGCCAATCCTTGATCTCGTTTGCCGGCTTGTGCAAGAGCGGGTCGATCGTGCCCGCAAACTGCTTGCCCTGTTTGTCGGCGTCGCAGTTGAAGAGCACGGCCCAGTCGATGCCGTCGTCGCGGCATACTAAGAGCGTGGAGGTCCCAGACAGCAGGCCGGTGTGCCATTTCGTGAACTTGCCCTGCTGCTTCGCGGGCCGCACGTCCCAACCGCAGGCATAGTACGGCACCTTCGGCTTTCCATTCGGCGCGTGCCCCACCGGTCCCGGCGGCGGCGCGAGCATCGCCAGCAAGCTTTCTTCCTTGAGCACCGGGCAGTGCTTTGGATCGTCAAGCGCCTTGGCGAAGCGGAGCAGATCGACGGCCGAGGCGATCCAGCCGCCGTTGGTGTCCATCGACTCCAGGGACTCCACGCCATAGGGCAGCGGGACCTGCTTGCCGATTTCCGGACCGGAAATCGCCCGGCCGGTCTGCCGCTTGGAGTCGTAGTATCGCACCTCGCCCGGCGCGCGGTCCTTGAGGAGGTTTTTGGCCAGGTTCATGCCGCGGATGCCGAGCGGTGCCAAAATCGTCTCCGTCACGAATTCGTGGTACGGCTTCTTCGCGATCGCCTCGATCACGCGACCCAGAACGCAGTAGCCAAAGTTGGAATAGGCGTAGGCCGTGCCAGGGTTGAACTGCAGCGGTCGGCCCATCTCGTAGCGGATGATCTGCTTGGGGTGGATCGGTAGGGGGACTTTCAGCGCCTTGGCGACGTTTTCCGCCTCCTCGGAGCTCATTGGGTCGATCGTTTTGTCGCGATCCCAACCGCCCGTATGCTGCAAGCATTGCCGCACGGTGATTTCGTGCAAGCGAGGATCGACGTGGGCGCTCCGCTCCAGGTGCGGCTCCAGGTTGAGGATCGCAAAGACACGGTCATCCAGCTTCAGCCGGCCGCGCTGGATCAAGTGCATGACGGCCGTCGCGGCGAATGGCTTGCTGATGCTGGCGATGCGGAAGAGCGAATTTGGCCGCACCGGCTCGCGCTTCTCCACATCGGCCAGGCCGAATCCTCGGGCGTAGACCAATCGACCATGATAGGCCACGGCCATGCCCGCGCCCGGCGGCCGGTGCTCGCGCATGAAGGCGGTCATCAGTTCGTCGTAGGCGGCAAGTTTTGGAACGGCCGGGCCGGTGATTTCGGCATGCGCCGCCTTGGCGAATGGCAAGGTGGCAAGCCCGGCGGCGGTTGTGACAAGGAATTGGCGGCGAGTGGGGCGAGGTTTTTGCGAGGTTTCAAGATGTGAAGTCATGTCGCTCCTATTGGTTTTCCGCATGGTTCAGGGTAAGATAGATTATATCATGTGGCGGGCGACGGTTTCGAAGGTAAAGCATGGTGAAAGTCACAACCATCGAATCAGATCATAAGGTCCAACTTCCTTCTGAGCGGGTCGAAGAGCTTGGTCTCCACGGGCTTATTTCCCTCGAAAAAAAAGCGGGCGAGATAAGTGTCCGACCTTGCTCGGACGCAACTTGGGATGACGTTTTTGCGGAGAAGCTTTCTCCTGGCGCACACCGCGGAATCCGATTTGCCCGAAGTGAGCGGAGATGACTACCTCTTCTACACGCCGCGGAGCGAGGACTCGACGCCGGTCCGATCATCAACAGCCTTTGAACGGGCATCCGGCTTCGACGGTTTGCGAAAACGAGTAAGTGTAACATGAGAAACCAAAGGGAGACTAATAAAACCGTCGCCGGCCCAAAGTATGATGTCTTAGTCACGCGGGATGCGATTTTTGCTGCATTTCGCACAATGGTCAAATCGTTGCAATGTCCGCACTGTCGCCGAGTATTTACCGATTCTGCACTCGATTGGGGCGACGCTTGGTGTGAGGGCCGCCGTGATGCACTCGTCGAGTTTGCTAAGGAACGCGACGGACCATACAAGATCAAATGCGAATTCTGCGGCGATCGTTCATGGATAGACTATTTCGCCAAGTCGGCATCACCAATTCCGCCGAGTCCATAGTCTTCCAGCGCCATTGATCCGAATGGTTCCGCATTCGGCAATCAGCCTATCGGCTGGAGGTGTGTTAACCCGCCGATCAGGAAACGAACCTTCGGTTTCTCCGCGGCCTCTTTTCTGATAGACTTGCACGTGCCGACAATCAGCGAGACATGAAGTTTTCGCCCTCGTAGCTCAGGGGATAGAGCACCGGTTTCCTAAACCGGGGGTCGCAGGTTCAAATCCTGCCGGGGGTAGTTTGGATTCACGTAGTAGCCTAGCCGATTGGCGGCTCGACCCCACCGAAGCAATTTGGCCCATTGGACGCCGATGGCTGAACCGGTCGTTTTCCTGATCTGTGATAACTCCAAAACCCGCCGGCAGTTTGCCGTGCGGCTCAAACAGCTCGGCTACGAGGCCCAGCCCTACAATTCGGCCGACGAGTTCCAGAAGCGTTCCTTCGCCACCGACGCCGGCTGCGTGATGCTATTCCTGACCGACCCCGATGGCGAACTGGAGTGGTTGAAGCAGTCCGGGCCGTGCGACGGGCACTGGCCGGTCGTCGCGGTGGCCGCCGACGCCGACGTGGAAACAGCCGTTCGGGCGATGAAGAACGGGGCTTTTGATTTTCTTCTCGAATCGTGCGGCGACCGGCGGCTCTCCGCGGCCATCGACGAAGCCTTCCGCTGGGACGCGGTCTGCCGCCGGCAGACCGCCACGGTGCAGTCGATCCGCCACCGCATGGAGCAGCTCCCGCCGACGTTGCGCGAAGTGCTCGACCTGCTTTTGAAGGGCAAGTCGAACCGCGAAATCGCCGAAGAGCTAGACTTGAGCGAACGGGCGATCGAAGACCGCCGCGCCAAACTCATGCAGGCGATGAAAGCCCGATCGCTCGTGTCGCTGGTGCGGCAGGCGCTTTTGGCCGATGGCGTCATGGCGAAGCGGGAATGCGGCGAGATGCAGGCGACGGAACGCGGCTACAGTACAGCCGCCCGCGGCTCGCCTTCGCGGACGCCCAGGTTGCCGTAGCGGTGATAATCGGCGCTGAGGCTCTGTTCCTGGACGTACCAGAGGAGTTCGCGGCGGCCTTCCAAAGAGACGGGCTCCGTGGCTAGGAAAACCCCAGTTTCGGCCGAAGCTTGCAGGACTTGCGGCGATACGCGATCGGGGGCTGCGTAGCGAATGCGATCGGTTTGCCGGCTGCGAATGACGGCTGCCAACTCTTCGTCGCTTTCTTCGACGAACTCGACCGCCCCGGCCCAAGGCTCAGTCAGCTCCTCAAGCCGGCTCAGCGCCTCGCGGTGACAGTCCAGCCGTGCGGAAATGGTCGTCCGGCATCCGGCCACGCGGGCCGCGCAGAGTCGCGCGAAGATGCTTAGCAAACTATCCTGCGGATGGACGCGAACGCGAAGCTCGTGGACCGGTAGATAGCGGCGGAAATTGTCCTGGCCGATGAGCTTGAAATGGTCGAGGTTTTGCCCGAACTCGTCGCAGAAACTATCCATATAACTGCCAGCGGCGCGGGATGCCTGCGCGGAGTCGATCTCGGCCAATGGACCGGCAGTGTGCTGCCGCAATTGCTCGCATAGTCGGGCGACGAGCGGATCGGCCGAGGTAAAGGAGACAGTCCCATTTTCGCGACCCTCCCCGTCTTCAAAATCCATGAGCAGCGCCACATAATTTGGCCCGCCGGCCTTCATGCCGGGACCGAAGACTGACTTGCCCACGCCGCCGAACGGCTGCCGAAGTACGATAGCGCCGACCGTCGTGCGGTTGATGTAAAGATTGCCCGCGCGGATCTGCGATTGCCACTGCTCCTGCTCGCGGTCGTCGAGGCTTTCGAGGCCGGAGGTAAGGCCGTAGCCCGTCTGATTGACCATGTCGATCGCCTGCGAAAGCTTTTCGAACCGCATTACGCCGAGCACGGGACCGAAGAACTCGGTCATGTGGGTGTAGCTGCCGGGCTGGACGCCGTATTTTACGCCCGGCGACCAGAGGCTCGGATTGTTTTCCAGCCGTCGCGGCAAGACGGCCCACGACTCCTCCGGTTCGAGCACCTTCAGCCCGTTTTCCAAATCGCCGGACGGCGGGCGGATGAGCGGGCCCATCTTGGTTTCCAGCTTCCACGCCGAGCCGACGCAGAGGCTATTAACGGCGTCGCACAGGGAGTGCTTGAACTTGGGATCGTCGTAGACTTCGGCCTCCAGCAAGAGCAGCGACGTGGCCGAGCATTTTTGCCCGGCATGACTGAAAGCGGAGTGGACGACATGCTTGATGGCTTGGTCGCGATCGGCCATCGCGGTGACGATGGTTGCGTTCTTGCCGCCGGTTTCCGCGAGCAGGTGGAGCGACGGCTTGTCGTGCAGCATGTTCAGGGCCGTCTCGGTTCCGCCCGTGAGGATCACGGCATTGACGCCGGCATGGTTCACAAGCTGCCGCCCGGCGCGATTTCCCGCGCAGGGAAGAAACTGAAGCGTCTTCCGCGAGACACCGCCGCGCCAAAAGCACTGGCAGAGCTCCCACGCCGGCAGCACAGAGTCGGAGGCCGGTTTGAGAATCACGGTGTTGCCCGCCGCCAGCGCGGCCGCCACGCCGCCCGAGGGAATGGCGATTGGAAAATTCCAGGGGGAGACGACGACGACCACGCCCTTGGGCCTAGCGCGAGCGCCGGTTGCTCGTACCACCACTTGGCATTGGCGCGATAGAACTCGACGAAATCGACCGCCTCGGAGACTTCCGGATCGGACTCGGAGATCGTCTTGCCGCCATCGGCCAACGCCGCGCCGATCAGGTCGCCACGCGCTTTGCGGAATTCGTCGGCGACGTGGCCTAGACGCTCGAATCGCGCTTGCGGCGTCATGGTGCGCCAACCGTCTTCATCGGCCACGGCGCAGGCGACAGCGCGATCGACGTCTTCGGCACTCGCCTGACGATATCGGCCCACTATGACGCCTGGCCGCGATGGATCGAGGCAATCGGGCACGGTTCGCGGGCTGCCAGATTCGGGTGGCACGTCCCTGAGCTTCGAGCGAAGGGCGTGATCGTCGGTTTCTGCCAGACCCTTCGCAAGCTCAGGGACGTGCCACCCCTGCTCGAAGACCTCCTCGCCGGCGATTACCAGCGGGATTTCGACAGCCTTTTCGCCACATCGCGGCTCCCACGCGGCGATGATCTGCTTCGCCCATTCGCCATTGTGCGGCAAGGAAAAATCGGTATCCGGTTCGTTCATCAGATGCTGCCAGCCGTGGTCAACTGGACCTTCACCTAGCAAAAAGGGCACGGGCGGCAACAGGCGGTTCTGTGTTCGTCGCGGCGCGTCCGAGACCGTCGCTGACGCCTTTCGCGCCTCGATGAACCCTTCCGCCAGCCGCTGCCAATCAGGACTGTCCGGCTGGACGTGAAAGGCGTGGCGAAGGAAGTTTTCCGGGCCGGTGTTCTCGTCCAGCCGCCGCACGAGATAGCCGATGGCGTGGATGAAGTCCTGCTTGCGGCAAACCGGGGCGTAGAGCAACACGTTGCGCGTCAGCTCGAAGAGTGCCCGCCGCTGGGCATTGGCCATGCCCTCCAACATCTCGAACTGCACTCTGTCTAACAGTTCCTTCTCCGCGGCCTGCACAAGTGCATAAGAGAGATCGAAGAGGTTGTGCGAAGCGACGCCCAGGCGGACGGCGGCGATATTGTCCGGCTTCATCGCCTCGTTGACCATTCGCTTGTAGTTCGCGTCAGTCTCCAGCTTGGTCTTGTAGGGCGCCTGTGGCCAGCCGCGCTGGGCCGCCTCAAAGCGTTCCATCTCCATGTTAGCGCCCTTGACGATGCGGAGCGTGATCGGTGCGCCGCCCGCGGCTACTCGCTTTCGCGCCCATGCCGTAATCATCTGCTGATAGCGGAACGAATCGGGAATGTAGGCTTGCAGCACGATGCCCGCGGCAACTTTCTCCAACCCCGGCCGCTCCAAGGTCCGCATGAACGCCTCGGCGGTGAGGCTCAAATCGCGGTATTCCTCCATGTCGAGATAGACGAACTTGGGAAGTGTCTGGCCGTCGGCGCGAGTGAACCGCTGCCGGGCGGCGGTGCGATAAAGCAGTTCCAGCCGCTCGCAGAGCGTGGCGACGGTATGCTCGCGGGCCAAGGGCGAAATCTGCGAGTAGAGCGTCGAAATCTTGATCGAGATGACTTCGATGTCGGGCGATTGCAGCGCCTGCAAGTTGGTTTGCAGCCGCTGGTAGGCTTCCTCCTCGCCGAGGATCGCCTCGCCCAGGAAGTTGATGTTCATGCGGACGCCTTCGGCATGGCGGCCGCGGAGGTGCTCGAGCAGCAACTCCGGCTCGGCGGGCAGGATGACGTTCGCCGTCTCCTTCCGCATCTGGTCCTTGACCAGCGGCACGGCCACGCCCGGCGCGTAGCTGCCGAAAGATTGAAAGCCCTTAAGCAGCGTCCGCTTGAAGGGACTGAAGAAGCGGGGAATGCCCTGCACGTCGAGGATGTGAATGAACTGATCGGCGGCGCGTTGCGAGGTACTGGAGCGGAAGGCCTGATCGGTGATTTGGGTGAGGGTCGCCTTGTCCTCTGGGTGCCGCAACATGCGGTCCAACTCGGCTTGTTGCCGCCGCTCGGCGGGCGTTTGCAATTCGGCGGCCCGCTCTTGCAGCCGCGCCGCCACGAAGAGAGCCTCTTGAATAGTATCCTGCAAACCGCATGTAGGGTCCGGCTTGAAATCGGCCATCATGGCCGCGTAGGAATTCGGTGCTGCCATGCTTTAACCTTATGCGATTGACCGTCCTCCGTCCACCGGCAGGCAGACTCCCGTTACATAATCGTTCTCGATGAGAAACACCGCGGCATCCGCAACATTCTGCGGCGTGCCGCGCCGCTTCAGGAGCGTGGCCGCAACCGCACCGGCCACCCCCGGCTGCGCTGGCTCTTCCGGCAAAGTTACCGGGCCGGGCAAGATGCAGTTCACGCGAACCCGCGGGTTCCGCCGGGCGAGTTCCACGGCCAACATCCGCGTCATTGTCGGCAGCGTGCCCTTGCTGATGTAGTACGCGGCGTAATCCATGCCGGGCCGATGGCAGGACCAGTCACCGATGGTGACGATCGCGCCACCTTCGGGCTGCGCGACCATGATCCGCCCGGCTTGCTGGCAACAGAGGAACGTGCCGAGCACGTTGATGTCGAACTGACGTCGGATGTCGGCGGATGTGACTTCCTCGAACTTGCCCGGCTCCCAGACGGCCGCCGCGGTCACCAAGGCGTCCAACCGGCCGAAGCGCGCGATCGTATGCTCGAACAGCCGGGCGACGGCCTGCTCGTCAGCCAAGTCGGCGGCGAAAGCCGCAGCGTCAGTTCCTGCAGATTGAAGTTCGGCCACGGTTTGCTCGGCTGCGCTGGCCGAAGTGCGGTAGTGCAGCGCAATAGCATAGCCCCGCGCCGCAAGCGCGCGGGCGATCGTATTGCCCACGCGCCGCTTGCCGCTGCCGGTTACCAGGGCGACTTTGGAGATGATTGGCATGATTCGTAGGGTGGGACAAGCGAGTGTAAACGAGCGCCGGCCCACCATTTCTCACGGTGAAAATCAATACTATGGTGGGCCAGCGCTCGCTTGAAGCGAGCTTGTCCCACCCTACACCTCAACTTGCTTCAACTCATCGAAGTATTCGACCAGCGCTTCTTTCCAATCCGGCATGGCCGGACCGCCGAGACGATGATAGGCGGTCGTATCCAGCACGCTATAGGCGGGCCGCGGGGCGGGCGCGGCATACTCCGCCGTCGTGATCGGTTCGACCGGAACGTCGAGCCCGGCTAGCCGCACGATCTCCCGCGCGAGGTTGCACCACGTCGTCTCGCCGCGATTGGTCACGTTGTAAATGCCCCAAGGAGCCGAAGTGCCCTCACCCCCTGCCCCTCTCCCGGAAGGCGAGGGGAGTTTTGTGCCGACGAGGAACAGCACCGCCCTGGCGACGTGCGGAACATAGCTCGGTGTACACGTCTGATCATCGATGACACGCAGTTGAGGCTTCGACTCCGCCAGCCGCAGGATCGTCTTCACGAAGTTTTTGGCAGCCAGGTTCGAGGGCCGGGCGTACAGGCCGCACGTCCGCACGATGAAATGCTTCAACCACTTCGCCGCAGCCAACTCGCCTTCATACTTCGTCACCGCATAGACGCCCTTGGGGGCCGGCGGATCGTCTTCCCGCCAGGGACGGCCGAGTCTGGCGCTGCCGGCAAAGAGATAATCCGTGCTGATCTGCACGAGCGGAATGTCCAGTTCACGGCAGCCGGCGGCAAGCGTCTCGACTGCCGTCGCATTCACCGCCCGGCAGCGATCGACGTCGCTTTCGGCCTGATCGACTTGCGTGTAAGCCGCGCAATGTATGACCGCGCGGGCGCGAGGCGGCGGACCTCGCCGAGCACGGCCGCACGGTCGGTCAGATCGAGGGTATCGATGTCGACGCCGGTAGCCTCCGCGCCGAGCAGGCGGCAAAGCTCGGCTCCCAATTGCCCGGCCGAGCCGGTGACGAGAATGCTCATGAACACCCCATAGTTATCAACTTACTTGGGCGGCTTACTTGACAGTTACCCTAGCGATTGTGTGAAATGGACGTTTTCATTCACCATTGCGGCAAGAAGGAATGAGCATGAACGTTATGGTTGCCGGCGGCGCCGGGTATATCGGTTCGCACGCGGTCAAAATGTTGTTTGAGGCGGGGCATCGCGTCGTGGCGGTCGACAATCTCTATCGCGGTCACCGAAAAGCGGTCCATCCCCAGGCGGCTTTCCATCAACTCGACATCGCCGAAACCCGGCAACTGGCCGAGCTTCTCGCCCGCAACGAGATTGACTGCGTGATGCACTTTTCCGCCCTGGCCTACGTCGGCGAGTCGGTCACCGATCCGCTGGCTTACTATGATAATAACACGGGCGGGACAATTAGCCTACTGAAGGCAATGCACGCCACCGGGGTATCGCGGCTGGTTTTCAGTTCCACCTGCGCGACCTACGGCGAGCCGGAAGGGGTGCCGATCGTGGAGACGATGCGGCAGTCACCCATCAGCCCCTACGGTTGGTCGAAGTGGTGCGTAGAGCGCGTGCTGCGGGATTACGCGGCCTCCAATGCGAACTTTGCCTTCGTCGCCCCGCGGTATTTCAACGTGGCCGGATGTGCCAGCGACGGCAGCTTGGGCGAAGACCACCACCCGGAAACACACTTGATCCCGGTGATTCTTCAAACCCTGCTAGGGCAGCGCGAAAAGGTCGTCGTCTTCGGCACCGACTATCCGACGCCCGACGGCACCTGCATCCGCGATTACATTCACGTCGAAGATCTCTGCGAGGCCCATATCGTGGCAATGAACGCCCTGGAGCCGGGCGACGCAACGTTCTATAACCTGGGCATCGGCCGCGGTTATTCGGTGAAGGAAGTGATCGATTCGGCCGAGCGGGTAACAGGCAAGAAAGTGCCGGTGGAATACGGTCCTCGGCGCCCCGGCGATCCCGCCGCCTTGTTTGCCAACGCTCAGAAGATACGCGACGAACTGGGCTGGCAGGCAAAGCGCACGGAGATCGATGACGTCGTGGCGACGGCTTGGAACTGGTTCAAGGATCATCCGCACGGGTATGCGGATTGACCTGTTCGAGAAGGATTCGTTCACAGCGAGGTTCAATGCTAGAATAGAGATTGTCCAATAACAAGCAATTGGAGTAGGAGTAATGGTAGTATGTCCAACTTGATGATTTCCGATCTTGATATAACTACACTGACTCGATTAAGCCAGTGGGCCGAAAACCACGGTCGTACCGTGGAAGACGAGGCTCGCGTCATCCTTCAGCAGGCTACCGAAGACATTTCGCGCACGGCGTGGGAGCGTGCGGATGCTATTCGTGAGCGGTTAGCGTCAACCGGCCGGCAATTCAGCGATAGCGCGGAACTAATTCGACAGGCTCGGGAGGAGCGCGCAGATGACGTCGCATGTCGTGGATGCCAGCGTCGCGATCAAGTGGTATGTCCCGGAGATTCATTCCGCCGACGCTCTACAATTGCGCGCGGCGGGCAATGAGTTGAATGTTCCAAGTCTGTTCTACCTTGAAATCGCGAACGCGCTGTCGATGAAGGTCCGAAAGGGCGAATTGGATCGAGCGGATGCCGAATCTATTTTCGCCGAATTGACCGTCCTGCCGCTCGTTCATTTCAGTGATGCCGCCTTAGCTGCCGGCGCACTAAGTCTTGCATTTCAGACACAACGATCTGTTTATGATTGCACGTATCTGGCGCTCGCGGTCCAACTCGGCGCGAAGCTGGTGACCGCTGACCAGAGATTCTATAATGCACTTTCCAATACGCCTTGGGCGAAATCAATCTGCTGGATCGAGAATATCGCATAACCCTATGTCCAGTATGGCTGCGGCGGCCTGCTGATTTCCACCCCTGCCGAGTTCCTGGGAGACGATTACGATGAAAGTGGATCCAATTCTTGACGAGCTACGCCAAACGCGCGAGCAGTTGCTCGCGGAGGCTGGTGGTACGTTGGACGCACTAGTTGCCAAATTACAGCGTGACGAACGCAGTTCCGGGAGGAAGTTCATCGATCTGAAGCGACCGCCGCAGGCGAACTTGTGCCAATCCGGACCGACGTGCAGCGATAGCACGGAATTAATCCAAGAGGCTCGCGAGGAGCGCGGGGCATGACACGGCCGGAATGACGCCATTTCGGCACAAGTTGGACTACGGGCTAACGGCCGGCTTTTCGGGCCGCGCTAGCGTAAGTCCTCCGAACCTTGCCAAGCAGATACCCACCAACATCGGAGAGCATTATGCCGACTTACACTCGTCGTGAATTCGCGAAGTTGTCATTGGCCGCCCTGCCCGCGGCCACTTATTTATCCAGCTTGGGCAGGCTCGGTGCCGCCGAAACTCCGCGCGAAAAGCCGAATTCCAAGGTGCGAGGCGTGCAAATCGGCATCAATGTGCCCTATAGCTTCGCCAACCAATCCATGAGCGGCGACGAAATCCTCGACAAGTGTGTTCGGCTCGGCATCAGCGGCGTGGAGTTGCGAATGCAGCCCGTCGAGACTTTTTTGGGGGCGCCGCCTGAGTTGCTTTTTCCGAAGAAATCCGCGGCAAAGGGCGGAACCGGCGCCACCGGAACATTGCGCGAATGGCGCCGCTCGGCGCCGGTAGATCGGGCCAAGGAGTTCCGAAAGAAATACGAAGACGCGGGCGTGCTGATCGAAATCGTCAAAGTGGACGGCTTGTTCGGGATGTCCGACGAGGAATTGGACTACGCCTTCAACCTGGCCAAGGCGCTGGGCGGCCGGGCGATTTCAAGCGAGATATCCCACTCGAAAGATCAACTCAAACGGCTCGGCGGGTTCGCCGACAAACACAAGTTCATGGTCGGCTACCACGGCCACGCCACAACGAAGCCGGAGCACTGGGAGGCGGCTTTTGCCGTGGCGAAGTTTAACGGCGCCAACGTCGACCTGGGCCACTTCGTCGCCGGCAACAATGTTTCACCAGTTCCCTTCATCCAAAAGTATCACGACCGGATCACGCACGTGCATGTGAAAGATCGCAAGTACCACAACGGGCCCAACACACCGTTCGGCGAGGGGGACACGCCGATCAAAGAAGTGCTGCGTTTGATCCGCGACAAAGCGTGGAACATCCAGGCCACAATTGAGTTCGAATACAAGGTTCCCAAGGGCTCGGATCGCATGACGGAAATTGCTCGTTCAGTTCAGTATTGCCGGGAGGCGCTGGCCTAACGATCAAAGCGCGGGCGGACTACCGCCGGAGATGCAATGAAGCGGTTACGCCGCCTGGCTGTCTTTCTCTGCCTCAGCCAGACGCTCGGGGCTGATGTGACCATCGTCGCTCACGTCCTCGAAGCGCACCGAGACCTGCTTCGAGACGCCCGACTCCTGCATCGTCACGCCGTAGATCGTGTTGGCGCAGGTCATGGTCTTCTTCGAGTGCGTGACGATGATGAATTGCGTCCACTTGAGGAAATCGTGGAGCACTCGGGTGAAGCGGTCGATGTTGGCCTCGTCCAAGGCCGCGTCGACTTCGTCCAGAACGCAGAACGGGCTTGGCCGGCTGCGGAACATGGCCAAGCAGCAACGCCACGCACGTCAGCGTCTTCTCGCCGCCGCTTAAGAGCGAGATGCTCCGCGGCTCCTTGCCCGGCGGTCGGGCGACGATCTCGATGCCGCTTTCCAGGATATCGGCGCCTTCTTCCAGCAAGATGTCGCCTTGCCCGCCGCCGAACAGATCGCGAAAGAGTTGCTGAAAATGGCCGCGCACCGTTTCCAGCGTCTCGGCGAAGAGGCGGCGGCTGTCGGTGTTGATGCGGTCGATGATTTTCTCCAGCGACGATTTTGCCGCGGAAAGGTCCTTATGCTGTCCTGAGAGCGTCTGGAAACGCGACTCCAGGGCTTCAAGTTCCTCCAACGCTTCCAGATTCACGTTGCCTAACGCATTGATCTTATGCCGCAGCTCTTCGATTTCCTGCTGCACTTCGTCGCGGTGCCGCTGTTCCTCGCCGCTGGGCTGGTGTTCGAGTTCGGCCAGTTCGATGCCGTAATCTTCGCGCAACCGCCCGGCGAGGGTCTCGCGCTCCAGGCGGATTTCGCTGGCCGCAAGGTCCTGGGCGTGCATCTGCTCCTCGATCTTGCGTGCCCGGCGCGGCCGCGCTGGCCTTCGGCATTCAACTGGCTTCGCTCGTTTTGCAGGGCCTCGCGCTGGTTGAGGAAGCGGATGATCTCAGCGGCGAAGGCCTCCTTGCGAAGGTAAAGCTCGGCGATTTCGGATTCCGCGCGGAGGATGTTCCAGCGCGAGGCTTCTGCTCGCTGAACGCAAAGTTCCAGCTGCAGGCGGCCCTCGTCGATCGCGCGGCCGCGTTCCTGCCGGGATTCCTCAAACTGCCGCAGCCGCGAGCGGAGGTTCCGCAGGCGCTCCTCGCTCTTGGCCAATTCGACCTTGCTCTCGGTCGTCTCGCGGGTTCGCGACTGTCGCTCGACTTCATGCCGGGCGATTTGCTGCTGGAGGCCGGTAAGGCGAGTGTCCATTTCTGCCAGGCCGACCTCATGCCGCGACCGTTTCTCGCGCGACTCGGTCAGCCGGGCGACGGCCGCGTCGTGCTGTACGGAGGCGGCCCGCAATTCGCCCTCTTGCGCGGCCCGCTGCTGTTGGAACTGGGTGCGGCGTTCCTCCGCCGTCGTCAACTTGACGCGGTGCTCGGCCACAGCTTCGGTCGCCTGCCGATGCGCGGCGGAGTGACCGTCAAGTTCTTGTTGTCGCTCTGCGATCATGGACTGCATCTCGTGTACACCAGCTTCACTGGCGGCGATCCGTTCGTCGAGGGCAGCCAACTGCTCATTGAGTTCGCGCAATTGGCTGCGGCGGGAAATAAGTCCGCTGGCGCCCTGCCGTGGACCGACGACAAGCGTGCCGTCGGCTTGCAGGTGGTCGCTGGCTAGAGTGACAAAGGTCGGGCCATTGATCTGGCCACCGTCGGCGCCGGCAAGCGCGAACGCGTGATCGAGCGTTTCCACGATCCACGTCCGGCCCAGCAATCGCGCGACAAGAGCGGCGTAGTGCGGCTCCACCTTGACAAAGCTGTCACAGCGACCGACGACGCCCGGCTGTCCCGTGAGATCGATTTCCGCTGCGGATGCCGCCTCGGCTTCGCGCCACACGAACCCCACGCGGCCGGCCAAACGAATAGCATTCGCCCGCAAGTAGTCCATCAGATCGCTGTTGGGCCGGGCGACGACATGCTGCGCGGCGGCCCCCAAGGCGACTTCGATCAGGGGGGCCATCTCGACGCTGACGCTCAAGAGATCGGCCACCAGACCCTCGACTGCGCGAAGCGGCCCGGCGTCGGGTTCGACAGCCTTGGCGAGCACTTCCTTCACGCCGGCCGTGACGCCTTCCTGTCGGCGGTGCAATTCATCCAGCACCGCCGCGCGTTCGGCCGCGCCGCTGCGGCGCTGCCGCAAGGCGGCCAGTTCGTCGTTGCGAATCGCCAATTCTCGCTGCTGCTGGGCAAGCTGCTGTTCGGTGGCTCGCAGGCTCTCCAAATGCGATTGAACAGTCCGCGTCAACTCGTCTCGCTGCCGGCGCAGGCCGTCGAGTTCTTCGCCTATGGCGGCTATCTGGCGCTCAAGATCGGCCACCCGCCCGCGGCTCCGCTCGCGAACCGCCGCGGTGCCGGCAACCTGGCTTTCAAGTCCGCTGATCTCATTGCCCAGCGTGGCCGCCGGCGCGCATTTGTTCCAGATAGCTCGCGCGATGCTGTTCGTGCTCGCCGCGCATCTGGTCGAGCCGGGCGATCATTTCCGTAAACGCCCGTTCGCCTTCCACGAGCCGCTGTGCGATCGTGCGGTGCAGCGTTTCGGCCGTTTCCACCGCTTCGGCGGTTTCCCGCCATTGCTGCTGCAAGTCATCGGCGCGGGCGCTGAGCGACACAACCTGCCGGCGGTGGCGCTCGATCTCGGTGTCCAGGTCCTTGCCGCGATTCCGCTCGTGCTCGATGGATGCCTCCTGCGCGGCGATTCGCTCGCGATTGGCGGCGAGTTGGGCCTCGCCGCGGCGGATCTCCTCGTTGATCTCGGCGGTTTGCGTGTCAAGCTCCAGCACGTGGGCTTCCGTGGCTTCGACGGCGGCCAGCACCGAATCGCGGTCCGTGGTGAGGTCGCCGATGCGGCCTTCGGCGTCGGCCAGCCGCTCGCTCAGCCGCCGCCAATCGACCAGGCCCACCTGCGTCCGCAGTTCCTGTAGGCGATCGGTATGCTCCTTGTAGCGGCGGGCCTTGCCGGCCTGGGCCCGCACGCTCCGCAGCCGGCTTTCCACTTCGTCGACGATGTCCGACAGCCGCAGCAGGTTCTGATCGACGCGCTCCAGCCGCCGCAGGGCCTCGACCTTCTTGGGCTTGAAGCGGCTGATGCCGGCGGCCTCCTCGAAGATCATGCGGCGGTCTTTGGCCGAGGATTGCAAGAGCACGTCGACCTTGCCCTGCTCGATGACGCTATAGGCCTGGGTGCCCAGCCCGGTGCCGGCCAACAGGTCGCGGATATCGCGCAAGCGGCACGGATTGCGGTTGATCAGGTATTCGCCCTCGCCGCTGCGATAGACGCGGCGCGTGATGTGGACTTCGGGCGTATCGATCGGCAGGAGGCGGTTGGAATTGTCGAACGTGAGCGTGATTTCGGCGGTGTTCATCGGCCGCCGGGTGGGCGAGCCGTTGAAGATGACGTCGGCCATTTCCTTGCCGCGGAGGCTCTTGACGCTCTGCTCGCCCAGCACCCATTTGATGGCGTCGACGATGTTCGATTTGCCCGAGCCGTTCGGGCCGACGACCACCGTGATCCCGGCTGGAAATTCGAACCGCGTCTTGTCGGCGAAGCTTTTGAAGCCGACGAGTTCCAGCGCCTTGAGCATGAGTCAATTAGGGATGCGGTACGGGGGACAGAATACCCTATTATAGCAGGAAAACGCGGGGAAAACGAGAGAAGAAAGTCGCCAGGATGGATATCTAGCCCCGGATTGAACACAGATGAAACACCGACTCTTTTCCGTGTTACATCCGTGTTCTATCCGTGGCTACATGTATTCATCATTCGGTTTTCTGCTTTTCACTTGTCTCTGCTGTCTTGTCGCTCTCATCCAGCGTCGCTTCATAACTCCGGCCCGCTTCGGGCAAGGCGTCGATCTCGAACCGCCCTTCCAGGCACCCGCCGGCCTTGGCTTCCTGGACGGCCTGAACGACATCGGGATACGTGCCGCCGAGTTCCACGATGGCGCGGATTACATCATCTACGCGCGTGGAGACGACGCGCTTCTGGTCGGCCTCATGCGGGGCGAATTTGCTCACCGAGATCTCGCCCTCGTTAGTGCTGGTGACCATGATCTCCTTGCCCGCGTTGACCAAGAGCGGCGTAAGGAAATGCTGGTCCTGCCCGAAGAGCACGACTTCGGCGACACGGTTCCGTGTGACGTGGACCATCGGCCATTCGGCGGGCGTGTTGAGCACGTGATAATGGAACTGCTCGCCCAGGTTTTCGCCCTTCACCAGGGCGTCGTCCGGGCACATCACGGTCAGTGCGCGGAATGCGCCGTAGCGAGTTTCCGCGCTCGGCTGGGCCAGCAAGTCGCGAAGTTGTTCGTAGGCCGCCGAGTCGTGCATCACGGCCAGGGCCGAAAGCGCCTGGCTGCGCAGTGCCGGATTGCGGGCCGCCTTGGCCAGCGGTTCGGCAGCCTCGCGGAAGTCGAGATAGGCCAGCGCCTCGGCCGCATTGCACTGCACACGCGGGTCGGGCGATTGCGCGCCGGCGATCAGCACGTCCGCGGCCGGCTTGCCGATCGCTTCCAGCTTGACGGCCGCTTCGGCCGAAGTCGCCGGATCGAGGAGTTTCGACCGCAATTTGGCGACGCGATCCTTCTGTTCGACCGCCGATTCTTTAAGCTCGATGGCCCTTAGCACATTGAAGTACCGCGACAAATTGTTCTTGTACGCCGGATCGACCGTGAGATCGACGTAGTTGCCGCGGATCGCCCGTGCCACGCCCTCCTTAATGCCATGCTTGTGCGTGCTGAAGCGGCGGTTGATGGCGTTGGCCACCATGGCGCTTTTGACGACCGCGTTCTTGAGCTGTTCGGGCGTCATGTTCGTTTCCTCCGCCCCATTGAGCAGCAGGCCGACGGACCGCGATTCCCAGGCCACGCCGCCGCCCAGCACGACGCCGCGCTCGAGCAGGAGGCTGTCGCGCTTATCGCTGGCCGTGGGTTCGACGAGCACCGGTCCCTGGGCGAGACCGCGTGGTTTGCCTTCCAGCAGCCGCCCGGAGATCACCGCGCCATCCATCATCCGTGTTTCCAAGAGCGTTCCGCCCCGGAGGCTGCTGGTTTCGCTTCGGTCGGTCACGCGAAGTTCGACGTCGAACGGATCGCCTTTTTGGATGCCGGGCCGCAGGAATCCTCGGACGATGACGAGCGACCAGTTTCGCGTGGCGAGCAGCCGATTGGGGTTTTCCACGCCGCGGCGCTCCATTTCGGCGATGAGCATCGCGCGCTGCGGCGAAGGTTCCGGGTCGCTGCCGGTGCCGTGCAGCCCCGCGACGAGGCCGACCGCCTCGACGCGGACTGGGAACATGCCGAAGGGCACGGCCAGGTCGCCTACGGTATGCGGCTGCTCGTCGGACGCGCTGCCAGATTGCTCTTCCGAGGCAACTTTCGCGTTGCCCGGCGAGAGCAGGTTCCACGAGGAGCAGCCGGCCAGGACCGCCGCGGCGGACGACAGGAGGAAGAAGCGTCGTTTCATACTTGGAGACCGAAATCGGGACCGTCGCATTGCTTGCTTCGGTGGGGACTGGAGTAACACATTTTTGGCGAACACGTTTGCTTCACGTCCCGAAGTAAGCAAGAAAAAACCTGATCAGGGGCCGGAACATTAACAATTCGGCCGGGCGGGGTCAAGAGATGCAAGCGGGAGAAAATGGCGCGTTTGGCCCGGAACGTCGCAACCCGAAGCGTAAGCGAGGGACCGACTTATCCCTCGCTCACGCGTCGGGTTATGATTGTCGCGGGCCGCGAGAAGTATAAACGGTCACTAAAGCCGACTGCTAGCTTTGCTAGCGTCTGCCTACTCCGGTATCCGGCGGATACTTAGCGAGAGCATGATCCACGACAGGCCGCTGAAGAGCATCTCGATACCCACCAGCAGGCCGATGATCCACCAATCCCCATCGCGAAAGTCGCGCACGATCACCATGCCGAGCAGGAGCGTGACGCAGCCGTTCAAGAGCGACCAGCCCCATTGCGGAAAGCGGATGACGAGCGTCGCCAGGATGCGGAACAGGCCCATCACGATGAACGTGATCGCCACGTAGGCGGTGATGATCGCCACGGTCAAGAGCGGGTCTTTCTGCATTACCAGGCTCGCCGCCACGTAAATCATGCCGACAAGCATCTGGACAAGGAAGCCGCCCCACTTGCCGGTCCAGAACGAACCGATGATCGTGGCCACGCCGGCCACCATGAGCACGACGGAGAGCACGGAGATCGCTGCCACCGAGCTGACCGCGGGAAAGACGATCGAGAGGACGCCGCAAACGAGCAGCAGCACGCCCAGCGCGAAGAACCACCACCAATGATTGCGGACGTGATGCAGTTCATGGCGGATTAGGGTGGCAACGGGCATCGGCGAGATAACCGATTGGCCCATGTCGCCGCCGGGCGAATTGTGGGTTTCGGAGTTCATAGTGGTTGCTCCTGGGGTAATGGCGCTGGTCTCGGAACCGACCATATTGTAGTTTGAGCGGGGCGGGAATGCGATTCCGGCGATTCTTGAACCGTGTAACGAGCAAAAGTCTCGCAATGGCGCAAAGCTCGCAGAGGTTTTGACAGAAAAATGGTGGCAGAAAAATGGACGACGGGCCGACGCCACTCGAGCATTTTTCTGTCATTATCTTTCTGTCAATCCCTTTGGTTTTTTGCGAGCTTTGCGGCTTTGCGCGAGCCTTCTTTCCACACTCGGGCCGATCGTCCGGCAGCTCAGAGTGGACAAAGTGGACAAATTCGCGCTTTTCTTGCTTTTTGCACCACCTTCGGATGGGCTTGGTCTAGCCAAAGTATGTAAGTATTAATGAATGCTAATTGGCGATCGTGGCATTCGTCTTCGGCCTGCTCCGCACCGCACGCGTCAGAGCGCGAGTACGGAAAGCACCCACACGACCAATGCGGCGATATTGGGCCAGTTCGGCAGGCGCTTTGCCTCGTAGTACGTGCTGTGGGCGTTGACCTCGTCCTCATTGTAGCCGCCGCATTGCAGCAACTTCGGCAGATACTTGGCGGACAGGCTGCCGGGCGGAAGGTAATGTACGCTTCCGTCGGCCATCGCCGCGTTGGCGCCCGGTGAGGGCTCGCACACCGAGAAATAGTCGGATGGGTTGCTGTGAAAGCTCGATGGACTCAACGCTGACGAACCCGACCCGCCGGCGGCCAGTGCTTCCAACGACAAATCACTTGGCTCCGTCCAAGCAATGCCCGAGTTGGCCGTTTCCGTGAGCATGACAGTGTTGGACATGCCCGCGGTAAAATCGGCACTTGTCCTTGGTTTGGCGCCCGACCAGGCGGCACGTGGTCCAACTACGGCGACGTAGCTTGTCTGCGTATTCCCGGGGCTGCTGGCGTTGCTGTCACTTGGACAGGCGTAAATGCTCGGCCGGCTAGCAAGCAGCTTCTTATTGTTCGGCCCATCCCAAGGCTCATTGAAACTGTACATCTTGTAGAGACCGTTCAGATCCAGGAAGGGCAAAATAAGCACTCGCCAACTGTGCATCGGTTTGCCGTTCTTGTCGGCGATGTACGCCGGCGGATAACTGCCGTTAATAACGCGGTAGTTTTCTAACGCCAGCGAAATCTGCTTCAAGTTAAACATACAGATTGAGCGGTTGCCGGGCGGACGGCTGCCAACTTGCGGCACGACCAACACAAAAAGGCATGGCAGGCAGAGCACGGCTAAGATGAAATATACGAACAGGGTCGGCGGCGGGGCGCCGAACAGGTTAAGCGACTGGGCTTTGTTGACTACGACGGCGAGCCACACCGAAAGCGCAAACGCCGCAATTCCCCACGCCCCAAACACCGCCAGCGACGACGCCAGCACCACGAACAGCAATAATAGCGTTCGCAGCGTGAACTGAAACCAAGGTCGCTCGGGCGTTGGCGCGGCGGTGTTGTTTTCTGTTTCACTCATTTCAAGCGTTTATTTGCTTTCCGCGACCGGGGCCTTCTCCTTCGCGGCCCAAGCCGGCGAGCGGAAGTACAGTCGCACCGTCGAGACCACGGAAATCTCCGGACGCATCGGCAACTCGCGGGGCTGGATGTCGCCATCCGTGTTCAGCCCGCGATAGTACGTATTTCGCGGGCGGTCGGCGTGGATCTGTGCCACGTCGCGATGCCAGTTGGGCGTCATTGTCTCTTCGTAACTGCGCGGAATGAAGAATACATCGAATCGGGATAGCGAACGGTCGTTTTCTCCTGCACGTTGATGATCGGCAGCTTGCCGTCGAAAAGCGGCGCCAGCAGGGTATCGGCTTTCGCCCGCGCCGCCTTCACGGCCTCTTGGCGGACCTTTGCCTTGGCCTCGTCGAGGTCGCGGCTCCAATAGTCGAAGGCGATGATGTCCGTGACGCCTTCCGCGAAGGCCGCCGCCAGCGCGGTTTCGGCCTGGGCGTTGTCCGGCACGGCCAGGTGAACGTTGCTCTGCATGTGGTAGCCGGCCTTCTTCTCGACGCCCACCTCGGAACCCTCGCGCTGTTCCAAGGTCCACGTGTACCGCGGCAGGACGGCAATGAAATCGACAAAAATGTTTTCCGGCGGGACGTTCATCTTGGTCCAGGCTGCCTTGAGGCGATCGATCGTGCCGTTCACCGACTGCTGGCACTTTGCGGCGGAATCGGCCTCGGCGGTCACGGCCAGGACGATGCGGATTTCGCTCGGCCGCACGCGGGCCTCCGCCCGGCCGTCCAGCGTGATGTACGACACGGCGACCTTTGGATCCAACGGCGGCGGATCGAACGAGCCGTCGATCATTTGGCCGGACATAACGCCGGCCTCGTTGCCGGCGCGGCTGCCGCCAAATTGAGCGTGTGCGGATGGCGTGAATAAAGTCAAGAGAGCGAACACAACCGCGGGCCAGGAAAGCAGTCGAAACATGGAGGAGGTCCTTTCGCAGCGGAATGGAGTGAAGTTGAGATGCCGGAACTGGCGTCAAATACCGATTATAGCACCCGCCTTGCCGGTTGCCGCTCGGGTATAATGTTTGGAGTTTATTACGAGATGCCTGGAGCCATCCCATGATCGTTCCCGCGCGGGCACCAGTCCGGCCAAGGGTGATTTCACCCGACGGTAGCGGTTCGATCCTCTTGGAAGACGTTGTCTCCGATTTTGAGGGCGGCGGGGAAGAAGTTCTGGTCGTCGCGGGCGGGATCGGGTGGGGGAAGTCGGTCGCACTGGCGCATCTTGCCGCGACGGCGGATGCGGGCCGCAAAATCACATTTCTCGACGAGCCGTCGATGGCAGAGTTGCGGGCGGCGCTGAACCTCGGAAAAGCTATCATCGCGGTTCGCTTGTTGTGGAAGGAGCCGCCAGACTTTTCCATACGCCAATACACGCTGGCGCCTTGGACCAACGACGACCTGATCGAATACCTGCTCGCTACGCATCCGCGGGAGTGCGGTTCGGTGATGCGACGGATCGTCAGCGCGGCCGACCGCACGATGCACCACGGCCGGCCGGAACTATGCGTCGCGGTGATCGAACGCATGGCGGAAGACGAAAGTCTCGCGACTGTGGCGGACGCTCTGCGCCGTGAGATTGTCGAGTCACTTGGCAAGGCTGCTAGGCTGCAGGCCGCCCAAAAGTTTTGCCTAGCCGCGCTGGCTAGCGATCGGGCTGGCGCAAGCGATTCGTTTAATGATCTTGTCGCGGGCAGCGAAAACGCTAGCGGAATCCGGCTGCTTCGCCACGATCCTGCGCAGTTGTTATTGGCGGCGGACGGCTTGGCCGCCGCACTCGAATCGCCACGCAGGTGCCGATGGCTGAAGGGCCGATTGCCGCGGCGGCTGATCGAGTTGGCGGGGCCGCTGCTTTCTGACGTAGCGATCACACATCTTCACCGCGAGCTGTCGCGGCGAAATCGCAGCCGTCATGCAATGGCCGCCAGCCTGATCCATGTAAGCCGTCACAACTGGATTCCGGACGTGAACGCGTGCGATTTAACCGGGGCTTACCTCGCGGGAACGAACTGGGCGGGACTTCGGACAAAAGGACTTGTACTAAGCAAGTGCGACCTGAGCGGCAGCAATCTGGCAGGGGTTGAGTTTGAGAATGCGACCGCTACGGGTGCTAACTTTGCGCGTTCCATTCTTCACGACGCCTCGCTCATCAAGATCCGGGCGTTCGAGGCAGTCTTTAGCGGGGCCGATCTTTCGGCGATTAAGGCAAACCTGGCCAATCTGGACGGCGCTGACTTTTCGGACGCCGATCTACGCAGCGCGGCGCTTTTAAGTTCCACCCTCCGCCGCGCTGTATTACGGGGCGCGCGACTCGACGGCGCGGATCTTCAATGCGCGAAACTGCGCGGTGCAACGATCGACGAAGCGTGCTTTGAGGACGTTAACTTCGATATGGCTGATTTAGGCAAATTGCCGTTGCGCTGGCGAGAATTAGCGGAGCATCATTCAAAATGGCCGACTTGGAAGAATGCGACTTCGAATGCGCCGACGCGTCTTCCGTGATATTCACCCGCGCGAATTTGAGGAGTGCGAATTTCACTTCCACGCGAATGCCCGGCGCAAACTTCGCGGCGCAAACCTCAAAGGCGGAAAGTTGGGCGACGTGAATTGGGAAGGAGCGAATCTGACGAACGCGAAGCTCCGCGGTTGCACGTTCCATTTCGGCTCCAGCCGCAGCGGACTGGTCAGCAGCCCAATTGCCAGCGAAGGAAGCCGCACCGGTTTTTATACCGACGATTTCGATCAGCAGAGCTATCAGCCTCCCGAGGAAATCCGCAAGGCGAACCTTTGCGGCGCGGATTTGACCGGCGCCGATCTCACCGACACCGACTTCTATCTCGTCGATCTTCGCGGCGCGAAATACTCGCCGGAGCAGTTCCAGCACTTGCGCCGCTGCGGGGCGATTCTTTTCGACCGGGACTGAGAGCCGATATTTAACGAACGTTTCCGATCTCCGATGATCCCTTTCTTTCACTCGATGGTACATCCGATCGAAGACGGCCATTGGTATTTGGCGGGAGATTACGCATTCTGCCAGCGGGCGGGCAAGCGGATTCAAGATCATGGCCGATACGACGATCCGACTATGGCACGTGGGCAATCAGTCATATGGTTGGGAAGATGCGGGACAGTCACTTGAGCGATTCGACACGTCCGTGCTGAACTTCGTGCCAGAACCGGAACGTCCTTCATCGGTCGATGGAGGTACGGCGATGGCGGCGTTCGCCAATCGCTACCGCTGGCCGGAAGCGAAGCCTGAAGTTCCACCGATTACAGAACGGAATCCGCTGTCGCAGGGAATTCAGGAGATACTTTCCCGTTGCATCTCGCGTGCGACTGGGATCGTTGTGGATCTCGGATCTGGACTAGGCTCTTCAACACGGTTCGTGTCCGATCTTGCGCCGCAGGCCAATATCATCGCCATTGATTACTGGGACGGCCGACCTGAGGCGCGAACCGACTCCGCGCCGGCCGAGGCACTGTCGCGGCCATTTGAGACATTTTTGTCGGAATGTTGGGGCTATCGGACGCAAGTTGTCGCCCTGAAGGCAGAGTGGGCTGAAGGACTGCGCCGCATCACCCAGGGCGGATTGCTGCCCGACCTGATAAACTTCTCCGCGAAGCGGGGGGGTGCTCGTATCCACGATGAGCTTGTTTCGGCGATCAAATTGTTTCCCGGAGTCGAGGTCGTTGGCGATGGCTGGGACGATGCAAGAGTGCGGGCAGCCGTTGAGACCGTCGCACATGATTGGCGGATCCAACTTGAAACTAACGGCGCGGGCTGGCGATTGCACCGGTAGGCGTCGAGCATCGTGGCGGGGAACCAGCATGCGTCCATTCATCCTGATAACCGGGGGAGATGCACAGTTCTTCGAGTTGGCGCAGGGGTGCATCCAATCGGTGCGGGACAAGCCAGAAGGATCGCAAATTGACGTTGCTTTTCTTGATTTAGGCTGCACGGCAGAGCAGCGGGCCTGGCTGCAAACACACGCGAACATCGTGCGGGAGATCGACTGGGAGTTCAGCTATCCGGGGCGAGACCATGCGCCACGCTACCTCCGTGCCTTGCAGGCCCGTCCGTTCCTGAGACGGTACTTACCCGGCTATGAAGTCTACTTCTGGATTGATGCCGATACCTGGGTGCAGGATTGGACGGCTGTTCGACTTTTCATCGATGGGGCAAAACGCCGCGGCGGAATGGCGATCGTTTTCCCAATCATGGTGGAGAGCGGGCACCTGGCAGGCTTCGCGACACGGATTCGACCGAAAGGTGCAGTGCGAGACAGGCACAGGGCGCCCCGCCACTTAGTGGGCCAGCACGCGCTCGATCTCTTGGGCCACGGTCTCCAGGCCGCCGGTATGGAGGATCACGCGGCACGGCGACTTCGCCGCCTTGCGGATCTGGTCGATCATGGTCTGCGGAACGAACTTCACCAGGATGATGATGACGTTGGCCGCGGTGCCGGCGAAGTTCTTTCGGTTCTTATCCTGGGTCTCAACCTTGACCCGGCCGTGAAAACGATCGGCGATGATGCCGCCTTGCTCCGGCTTGAAGCCGACCAGCAGCACCTTGGGCAGTTGCGCTGGCGTTCCCGCGCGTAGGGTTTGTCGGCGGATCTTCTCGGTCGGCATCTCGGCCAGGACCCGGCCCAGGACCGCGAGGTTCTGTTCCATCAGCTTCGAGTGCGTGGCGTACTCGCTGAACAACCGCCCCATGGCAAAGGCGATGATTGAAGGCGTCGGCAGACAGGCAAGGATCGTGTCGGCGCCGAAGCTGCTCACGACTTCATCGGGCGGGAGAATGGACAAGAGCCGCTTGGCGAAGCGTCCGATCAATTCATCGTCCGCGAGTGACGAAAGTACTTCGTCGCGCGTTTGGGCAGCTCGCCGCGTTTCCAGTTCCAGGCGGGCGGCCTCAAGATCCAGTTCCAATTGGGCCTGTTTGTCGGCCTGCTGTTTGTTGTACGCTTTCAGACGCCTGGCGAATTCCCGCATGTCGTAGCCGTATAGCTGCCGACGACTGTGCGGGGCGAGGCGTTCCTGGGCCTCAGCGGCAAGTGCCGATAGCCGCGCGTCTGGACGTTCGAGTTGCAGGGCTGCCACCCGCTGAACGAGAAAGTTCCACTCCGCATCGCCCCACTTGGCCTGCACGGTCCTCCGTTTCCTCGCCTGCTGTGGGGCGATCTCGTTCTGGACCTTTTGGATCAGGTCATTCAGGACCGGATCGCTGGATGGTCCCTCGCCGTTCCCAGTGGCCTTCCCGTTCCCTTCGCCGTTCATGCCCGCGCGAATAAGGCGGGCCAGCCGACTTAGGGGGTGGACCTTGTGGCCGTAGCCTTCCAGCGCCTGCTTGAGCAGGACGCGGTCGTCTTGGCTGATACTCGCGGCCTCGAAGGCAGCCCGCTTTTGGTCGTCGGGCTCGCCCTGGAAATCCATGAAGATGCGAGACAGATACGCCGGTAGGTTGGATGCGGCCACGGTCATGGTGAGTCTCATTGCTGAGGCACAAGCATCCTGCTTGCTAAGGTCAAGCGATCTCCTTACTGCTTGGTTAGGCCAGTCTCCGAAAGTCGGAGACACGGACAAGATTATAGGGTCTGTCACGAGGGTGCGTCAATTTTCGGCGGGGAGCCTGGGGACGTTGGCTATGAAGGCCGACACAACGTTGAACACTGCGCCATTGAAGCTGCCGGCGTTCAGCGGGGGGATTGGGTGGGGCAGGGCAGAAACTACTGTGCGAACCTGGTTCGCAAATGCCTAGTAGCCGAGCGAGAATACCTTGCGGCCCGTTTCTGTTGCACGCTCCGGGTCGGTTTAACCCAGTTTCACGCGACGAGTGAGCGCCGGATCTGAGCCATCGCGCTTTTGGTGCGACAAAGCGCACCGTTGCGATTATTTGCTCTGGCTGGGGCATCGGCTGGGCTATTGCGTTCTGGCCGGCCTGGTGATCTTGCTCACGCGAGCAAAAAAGTCGGGATCGAGACTGGCCGGCAGGATGTCCAGGGCGCGAATGGCTTCTGAAGTGACGGCAAGTAACTTGTCGAAGATATTTCTCACTTAGTCGCCAGCCTGCGTTTTGGGCGGAACATTAGCTGTTAGAACCGGGACGCTCCGCACCAGATGATTGTTGAAATCGGCGAATAGTATTGCGTTGCCTTTGAGCACGATCCCGCGCGGCCAGTTCATCTTTGCCATTTCGGCCGGCCCGTCGCGGAACCCCGCTACTCCCGTTCCGGCGACCGTGGACACGATGCCATCGGGAGTGATTTTGCGGATGCGATTTCCATAGGTATCCGAAAAGTAAACGACTCCGTCACCGGTCACCGCCAGTTCGGTCGGCGTGTTCAGACGGCTCTGTGCGGCCGGCCCGTCGGCGAAGCCGCCTCCCTCTTTACCGCTGGCGCCGCTGCCCGCGATCGTGGTGACGACGGCGCCGGGCATGATCTTACGGATACGGTGATTCTCGGCGTCCGCCACGTACAGATTGTCCTTGTTGTCGATCGCCAGACCGCAGGGCGCGAAGAAACGGGCTTCCGTACCTATGCCGTCATGCCATGTCGCCTTGGCGTCCTCGCCGGTCGGCCCACCGCCGGCCAAAGTGCTGACGACTCCCTGCGACGTGATCTTCCGGATGCGATGGTTCCAGCAATCGCTGACGAGGAGATTGCCCTTCGAGTCGAATACCAGTCCTCGCGGCGAATGGAGGCGAGCCTCGACAAGCGATCCGTCGCGGTAGCCTTCCTCACGGGATTTGACCAGCGAGCGAACCATTCCGTCCTTGCCGATCACGCGAATGCTATTCTCCTCGTAACTGCAAACGTAGAGGTTCCCTTTCCCGTCGGTGAGGACTCCCGAGGGCGTGTTGAAGCGGGCTTGATGGACTGGTCCGTTGACCGTCCCTTTCTCTGCGCTGCCGGCAAAAGTGCTCACGACGCCGCCTGGCGAAATCCTGCGAACGCAATGGTTCGCGCTATCGGCCACATAGAGAATGCCATTGTCATCCAGGCACATGCCAAATGGCTGGTTGAATGCGGCGAGCCTCCCGGTTCCGCCAGCCAAGGCGGCGTGGCCGCTGCCGAAGACGGTTTTCACCTCCGCGCCGGCCGTCTGCACGGGAGCAAACGCAGCCAAAATGGCCGCCGACCAAATGGCGGCAACCGCGGAACATTGTCGTTTCACGGCTGAGTTTGATCGAGTCCGCATGAGGGCGTTCCTAGAGAACGACGATTGAACCATGTGCATACTCCATGATATGGTGGCCTGAATCTTGGCTCAATCGTGTTGACCAACACTTCCTTGGCTCGACGACGTTTTCGGGAAAGCCTATGGCTTATGGAACAACGGTGCGATTGAACGCTCCCATCATCCGCCTCTACAAACCAGAAACGAAAACCCCGAAGGCCGGGATCGCTCCCAGCCCTCGGGCATCAGGTTCAATCAGAGCAGGTTCACAACCCGCGTGGCCAGGCCCTTCTCGCCCAGCACGACGTTCAGATTACCGCACCCCGACCCTCCTGCAAAACGCCCTGACCGAGCACTTGCCGCAGCGCGGGTTGGCGGCGCGGCAGAACTCCCGCCCCAGCGACAGCATGTTCACGTGCAGCGACAGGCGGAGGTGCGGCGGCAGCATTGCCTGGAGCCTGTCCATGTCCTCCGTCCTCCGGGGTGCATGTGTCACCCGTCCTGGACGCTTCCACCCGCCCCATCCTCCTACATATCCGCCAGCAGTGCGTGTTGACGGGAAAGACCTGCCGCCCCAGCGCTATGAGCATCACGCAGCGAGCCACCTTCTTGCCGACGCCGGGCAGTGACGTGAGCACGTGCTCGCACTCCGCGTCCGACATCTTCCCCAGCGGGGCGAGCGTCGGCCGCCCAAACCTGCGGGCAAGCTCCCCCAGGATCTGCTTGATCCTGTGCCTTCTGGTTGGAGAGCCCCGCCGGCTTCAGCACCTTGGCAATGTCGGCCTCGCCGGCCAGGTACAGCGAGGTGAAGGTCGGGAACTCGCGGCGCAGCTTACGGTACGCGGTCTCGTAGCTGCCGCGGATGGTCTGTACGAAGCACAGCACGAACAGCAGGTCGGCGAGCGGGTTCGTCGGGTTGCCGTGGCGCGGGTCGCCATAGCGCGCCGAAGCGCGGCGGTGACCTGCTCGGTAGACGATTTCTTTTGCGGTCCATTCTGCGCTTTGTCCTTGAGTTTGGACATCACATATTCTCCTTGAATAGATTTTCGTTGACTCTGGCCGAACCGTCACTGACCAAAACCGTCATGCGCGTTTGCGGCTACGTCGCTTCCGACGGATCAGCCGCTTGTATTCTTCCTCGTCGAGCTGGCATTCTTCGTACGGCAGGTCTTCAAGGTAGGTCGGTACTACCACGACCTGGCAGTACGCCTCGTTCGCCCTCCAAATGGCAGCCGTCAACCGCTCGGCGAAGTCGCCATCGCTCTGCCGCGGCACAAGAAACCATCCGCCATGCAGATCAGTTCCTTCCTGTCGTCTTCGTTCTCCTCCACCTCCTCCTCCCAATCCACAAACGGCCACTCCTTCGTTTCGGCCGCCATTATTGCTTTCGCCATCCGGGGGTTGTTGCCCGAAACCCGGACGGTCATGCTGTAGTACCGACTCATCGAATGTTCTCCAATCGGTCTTGGATGCCCCTTAGTTGCACCATGCAGCCACCGACAGGCACACCGTTAAATGAAAGCCCAAAACGTACCAAATGGCCAATCGCGGTGTGTGCTGGCACCCACAACGGGAAGTGGGAAAGGCCTTGGATGTCGGCGATAAGCCGCCCAGATTCGTCGGATTGGGAAGTAGTAGGGAGAAGTAGCAGCACTACAGCCATGCCTATTCAGCGTTTGGGCGCTTCATTCCCGGCGAAAAAAACGATTCTCGCAGTTCGGGCGACGGAAGCTTCTCCGCCATGATCGTAGCCACGGCGCATACCCGGGCTGATGGCCGCCTTCGGCGACCGCCATGGGTGCCGCGTACAAGGACGTTGAGGGCCGTGGTGGGCAGATTGAGACAAGTCTGAATTCGGCGGCTGCTGGTCCGCGGTGTCGGGATTGTGCGCTGGAAGATTAGCCCGCCACCACGCCACGCCTGGGGGTTCTCGTATCGCGTCCTGCGGCTCCGGCGGGCAGGAATATCCTTGTCAGCTATTCAGTGTGCGCATACACTGAATGCAGTTCGGTTATCCAAGAATAAACGACTTACGTCGAATTGGCTTTTTTGGGCCGTGTCGCAAGTGCTTATGGGGTAACGCTTTACAATTTGGCTGTGAGATGCCCTGCTGAGTTCGGAACCAATAGGTCGCTGGTTCGAATCCAGTCGCCCCGACTTTTTTAAGGACGCAAACGCGTAAACGAAGGTCCTATTTCGCCTGGACCTTCGCCCAGAACGGATGCTGGCGGTCGCCGCGGACGCGGAGGTCTTCCAGCATAGTCTCCACGCTGGGCTTGATCATCGGCGGCACGCCGGCCGGCCGCCGACCGCCCAGCGTGATGTTGACTCGGGCATTGAAGTCCACCAACTCCGGTGAGAGCCAAATCGTGGCCCCCAGATTGCCCGCGGTCAAGGACACGTTGTTGTTGACCGGCACGCTGCCGCGCACTAAAAGCGGCTTAATGCCATGCGGCGCGGGCCAAGCGGCAACGGCCGCGTTCGCTGGCAATTGCTCGACTTCCGCCCACCAGAAGCTGTTGTCGGTCGGCCGCATCGTCGAGCAAGTGAACTCGCGGTCGCGCGGCAGGGGGAAACTCCGCTTGCAGCGGCCCATCCAGTCCAACAGGGGCAACTGCTCATCGACGAAATGCTCATGCCCGCGGCCCAAATACTCGACGACCGTAGTATTGAAGCCGAATTTCAGATAGCGGTCCAGCACCAGCGCGTCGCGGGCGATCCGTCCGCCGTCCAACTCGCCCAGCACGACATAAAAGGGAACGTAGCGAGCGTTGTCCGTATAGAACTTGCAGGAGTAGAGGGCCTCGGCCGAGATGGGCATCACACCCGCCCAAAGATCGGGATGCGAAACGCCGATGTCCCAGGCCGCGTCGCCGCCCGAGGAATGGCCCGTCAGGAAGACGCGATCGGTATCGACGGCGAACCGCCGGCAGGCGTCGCGCAGTGCAGCCCAGCACCACGGTGTGCTCGCGGGCCGAGCCTTCGTACTGCTTTTGGTGCTCGACGGTCCAGGCCGGAGCGATGACGATGTAGCCGTTGCGCCGGACTGGCCGTGCCGCGCCGGCCTGTCGCCCGCCCACCAGTCGATCTGCATTTCCGGGTCCATGCCGACGCCGTGCAGCGAGACGATCATCGGGTAGCGACGCAAGGGGTCGTATTCCGGCGGCAA
Organism: uncultured Planctomycetia bacterium; assembly: GCA_963707295.1. Lineage (GTDB taxonomy): Bacteria > Planctomycetota > Planctomycetia > Pirellulales > Thermoguttaceae > JANXQG01. The sequence continues at coordinate 892,474 of CAVPPL010000007.1, read as the reverse complement.
TTGCACGAAGTACGTCGCGCTGGGCTGGTCCGCTGCCACATCGACTTCCACCTTGTAGAAGCCGGGCGTCGCTTCGTTGACCAATTGGGGCAAGGCGTAGGGCGGACGCATGTGGGCCGCCAGCGCCGCAACGATCGCCGGTTGTGCGGCGGCCTCCGTGAGGATATTCGGCAGAATCCGCGTGCGCTTCACTTTCATCGGCTCGGCCAGATAGTCGCGGACGTGGCGGTGCATCCGCCAGGCCGACAGCGTGAGTGGCAAGTTAGGCGTGGCCACGTCGGCGCCCAGCAGCCAGCCGCCTACGGCGAGCGAAAGCAGTTCCTCGGGCTTGATCCCTTGAACATTCCGCATTCGCAGATAGGCGGCCATGCGCGGCATCGACTCGGCGTTCAGTTCGTCGTTGATTACGCGCAGTGCCGCAGACAGCTCCGCGCGATCAGGCCGTTCCGTGACAAGCATTACGAGATTGCCCAACTCGCCGCGGATTGTCCTCCGCTGCTTTTCGAAGTCGGCGTATTCCTGCTTGACCTGGCGGATGGTCTGCAAGATTTCGCCCGTCACGTCGTCGGTGGGAAAATTGTCAAGATACTTCTGCACGAGGGCGTCCTGTCCGTGGATCCGCCGCAGGCCCAGTTCGTCGAGCATCTGTTGGGCGTACATGATGTGCAGCAGCTTCTTGGTCTGCAGGAGGTCCTGTTGGTCCTTCGTATCGGCGATGCCTTCGTCCAACAGCTTTTGCAGCAGTTCGACCGCCTTGCCGTAGCGCTTGCATTGCAGGAAGAAGCGGACGACTTTCTTACGGTGTTCCACGTTCTTGGGACTGATTTGGTGCATGAGAAGCTTTTCCAATGTGTCGTCGTCAATCGTGCTCGTGGCGATGCTCTGGACCCATTTGTAGTGCAAGGCTTCGACTCGGGCGTACTGCGGCGTGATCTCCGTGATTACCTGGACGATCTTCAGCAGGCGGTCCGCCGTCTGCATCGGATAGACCCGCCGGCCATGTTCGTCGAATGGCTTCAATTCGCCGGCGGGCGGTCCGACCGACTGAACCTTCAATTTGTTCTTGCCGATCTGCGCGCGGGTTGCTCGCAGTCGAACTTTTGGGCGTCGTCCAACGACGTGTCGGGCGGCAAACCCTGGATCTGGCGGCGGGAAACGAAAGTGATGCGCAGGTCGTCGTTCACGAAGACAATCTGCTTGAGGGCGCCGTTCTCGCCCCCGGCGGCGAGTTCCGCCAGGCTAGTGCACTCACCCGCCCGGCCCCGCAAGATCCGGCCGTCTTTGAGCTGCACGACGGTGGCTTCCGCTCGCACGTCAAGAAGCAACCCCGCCACGAGAATACCAACCGCCGCAGTCGTCCAAGACCGTTTACTTTTAAGCCTCATAGGATCCTCCGTTCCGTTTGCCTCTCAGTTCATTGTGCTCTATGGGCGATAGGTGTCAAGGCGATTGGCGGGGCGAGCGGCTGGCGTCCCTTGACAACCGCCGCCCACCGCGGCAAAATAGGGGGGTATGCGCCACAAACAGGTATTTTCCAAGGCCCTTTTTGCCCTGCTTATCGCGGGTGTGCTCCTGCCCGTGACGATCTGTATCGTCATGGCGTTGGCTGCGCTCTTGGAAGCGATGAAGGACACCCCGGGCAGCTCGATGCTCCGCAATGTGGCCCTGACGGGCGGAGTTGCGTGGGTCGTCGAACCTGGTGGCGATCGTGCTGGTGCAGGCGATCGGCACCTTAGACTGGCAGGACAAAGGGGCTCGTCAGGACGAAGAGGACCGGCAGTAAGCAAGTTAAGTCGGAAGGGACTAATGCGGCAGAATCCATGGATGGACGATACGTTGTCAAGCAGTTTTCGGCACGCTGGTCCCGCTGCGCAACGAGGAGCGACCGCACAACAAGGACAAGGAAGGGCGGCGACGTCATTTTCGCCGGAGAGTTCCGAGTTTTCCAATCCCGATTCCGAAATGGAGGGCAGTGTCGAGGCGAGGGTTCCCGATCCACCTTCGCCGCGGCTGACTCTCATGCCTGCCGATAAGATACTGTTTCCGCGCCGCATGATTTACATCGAGGCGGTGCTCTACTTGCTGATCGCCGCCGCGTCGTTTGGGATGGGATATCTCATCGGCCGCGGCGGAGGAGCGAATGGCGTCAGCCAGAACGCTCCGAATAGCGCAGTCCAGGACCGCGTGCCAGTCGAAGGCGAAGTGAAGTACGTGGCGCTGTCGGGTAAGGAGCGGCCGGAGGCCAACGACGTTGTGGTTCTTTTGCCGGAGAAGAAAATGCTAGACAAACCGATCCCGGTGGCGGGGCTTCGCCCGGCCGATCCGCCCGCCGGCAGTGACGTCCCGAGCGTTCGAGCCATAACGGCAATCGGCGGCGCGTTGACCCGCACCGACGAAAAAGGCCACTTCACACTTTTCGCCCTCCAGCCTGGCAAGTATCACGTTCTGATCATCTCGCGACAGGGCAGGCGCGAAGCGCGCGGAGAATTCGAGCGCCTCGACCTGAAGGAACTCGGCAAGTATTTCGCCAGCCCGAAGATCTCGTGAACAACAACCAGTTTAAATGGATCGCGAGGGACGTAAAGGCGCCCATGGAACCAATACAACTGTCTCCCTTCAGCGAATAGCCGCCGAAGCAAGTCGGAACGCTGATGGCGCGAACTCAATGAGCCACGCGAGTTCTACTTCCGCTTGAACAACGGCCCGCCGTAGACGGCCGTGTCGCCGAGGATTTCCTCGATCCGCAGCAACTGGTTGTACTTGGCCATGCGGTCGGTCCGCGAGGCGCGAGCCGGTCTTGATCTGGCCGGTGCCCAGGGCCACGGCCAGGTCGGCGATCGTGGAGTCCTCGGTCTCGCCGCTGCGGTGGCTGGTGACGCTGGTGTAGCCGTTGCGATGGGCCAGCTCGATGGCCTCGATCGTCTCGGTGAGCGTGCCGATCTGGTTGACCTTGATCAGGATGCTGTTGGCGATGCCCTCGTCGATGCCGCGCTGCAGCCGCTTGGTGTTGGTGACGAACAGGTCGTCGCCGACGAGTTGGATCTTCTCGCCCAGCCGCTCGGTGAGCAGCTTCCAGCCGTCCCAGTCGTCCTCGGCGCAGCCGTCCTCGATCGAGCAGATGGGATACTTCTCGACCCACTCGGCGTAGATGTCGACCAGGGCGGCGGAGTCGATCTCCTTGCCGTCGACGCGTGTAGACCTTCTTCTCCGCGTTGTAGAACTCGGAGGCGGCCGGATCGAGGGCGATGAAGACCTGCTCGCCGAGCTTGTAGCCGGCCTTGCCGATGGCCTCGACGATCACGTCCAGCGCCTCCGGCGTTGCTCTTCAGGTCGGGGGCGAAGCCGCCTTCGTCGCCGACGTTCGTGGACAGCTTCTTCGTCGTGCAGCACCTTCTTCAGGTTGTGGAACACTTCGCAGCCGCAGCGGATGGCGTCGCTGAAGCTCGTCGAAACCCAGCGGCATGACCATGAACTCCTGCACGTCGACGTCGTTGTCGGCGTGCGAGCCGCCGTTGATGATGTTCATCATCGGCGCCGGCAGCACTCGCGCGCCGACGCCGCCCAGATAGCGGAACAGCGGCAGGCCGCAGTGGTCGGCCGCGGCATGGGCCGCGGCCAGCGACACGCCGAGGATGGCGTTGGCGCCGAGGTTCTTCTTGTTCTCGGTGCCGTCCAGTTCGATCATGCGCTGGTCGAGCGCGGCCTGATCGAGGGCGTCCATGCCGACCAGTTCGTCGGCCAGCTTGTCGTTGACGTTGTCGACCGCCTTGCGGACCCCCTTGCCGAGGAACTGCGCCTTGTCGCCGTCGCGGAGCTCCCAGGCCTCGTGAACGCCGGTGCTGGCCCCGCTGGGCACGGCCGCCCGGCCGAACGAGCCGTCGGCCAGCTCCACGTCGACTTCGACCGTGGGATTGCCGCGGCTATCGAGAATTTGTCGGGCGTGGATGTCGAGAATTTCGGAATTCATGGGGCGGTCTCCTTCGGACAATATACAGATTCGGAAACGCGATATTTTCCCCCGATTGGCAAGAGATTGCCTAGTGGGGGACGTTATTTTCCATTGCTTCTTCCGCCTGAACAATTGCCGCGGTATGATGGTGAAGCAAGGAAAAAGTCGCGATGATTGACAGCCAAAGTGGAACCGATAGTTCAGCCAGAGCTACGCCGCAGCCGCTGCCGGACAACATCCGCAGCGTCCAACCGGGCGGCGGCACTTGCTATCAGGTCGAACTGGCCTGGGGACGCTGGCGACGCTGGTGGCTGCGGAGCTTTCGCCCGGGCTACGTGCGGCGCAATGGCCGAACGAAGGCTGGGAACCGGCGCGGGTGCGCCGCATGAAATCCTCGATCCGCGCGATCTGAAGTACTGCCGCAATATCTGCGATTACACTTGGCCCGAGGCCGACAACCGCTTCCGCTGGCGGCGGTCGTTGCCCTTTGCCCGCTGGGGCGCTGGCCGAGTTGCAGCTGATGGGCTGGCCGCTCTTCACGCTTACGGTTCTAGTGTTCGCTTGGGCGTGTCCGGGGGAGTTTTATATCCCCGCCATTCCGCCCTGGCTGCCCGCGCTCATTCCGGCCGTGCCGCTGGCGCTGATCCTCTACTTCTTCCGCGATCCGTCGCCGCCGCGTTCCGCAGGAACCGGGCCTGTGGGTCTCGCCGGCCGACGGCACGATCGCCGAGATCACCGCGGCTTGAGCACGACGATTTCGTCGGCGGGCCGGCGGTGCGGATCGGCATCTTCCTTTCGATTTTCAACGTACACTTGAATCGATCGCCGGCGGAGTCGCGGGTGATCGCCTTGCGGTATTCGCCGGGCGAGTTCCTCAACGCCCTGCGGCCGGAGAGCGCGATACGGAACGAGAACATGTGGATCGGCCTGGAAGAGGAATCGCCGCCGCACCGGCGGTTGGTCGTGCGGCAGATTTCCGGCGCGATCGCCCGGCGGATCGTCTGCGACCTGCGGCCCGGCGAAGTCGTACCGCGCGGCGAGGTCTTCGGCATGATCAAGCTCGGCTCGCGAACGGAATTGATTGTGCCGCGCGAGGCTGGTCTGGAAGTCAAGGTTCAAGTCGGCCAGAAAGTGAAAGCCGGCGAAACGGTACTATTGAAAATGACGAAATAGCGGCAAGTGGGAAGTGGCAAGTGATGGGTGACTTTAGCAACGACTTGCTCACAACCTCCTTCCAGGCACTCCCCAACTCCCCACTCCTCACTTCCCACTGAGCGTCCCATGCGTCCCATCCGCACATTCGCCATTCTGCCGACGATGTTCACGCTGGGGAACCTGGTGTGCGGGTTCTTCGCCATCGTGATCGCTTCGCGGGTGCAAACGCCACTCGTGCCGGAAGGCAATCCGGCGGCAGACCCCGCCAATTGCTTCTACAGCGCCTGGTTGATCTTCTTGGCGATGGTGTTCGACGCGCTGGACGGCTACGTGGCCCGGCTGGCGAAGGCGGCCAGCGAGTTCGGAGCCGAGTTAGACAGCTTGTGCGACGTGGTTTCCTTCGGCATTGCGCCGGCCTTTCTACTGGTGAAGATGTGCCCGCAGTTCTCCTTTTTTCACAAGCAGGCGGTGTGGGTGATTGCCGGTTCCTACGCGGCTTGCGCAGCCTTGCGGCTGGCGCGGTTCAATGTAGAAACCAGCGATGAGGACGACCACATGGCGTTCCACGGTCTGCCCAGCCCGGCGGCGGCGGCGAGCGTGGCCGGTTTCGCCATCATGTTCTACGCGCTCAGCACGCTCAGTACGCAGGCGGGCGCCGAAAGCTTTGCGCCGCAAATCTTCGTCGTCCTGCAGCGCGTGCTGCCGTTCTTGCCTTGCTGGCGGCATTGCTGATGGTCTCGCGAATTCCCTACCCGCACGTAGTCAATCAAGTCTTTCGCGGGCAGCGGACGCTCCGGCACCTGGTGGGCGTGATCTTCGGCATCGCAGCGGTGATGGCATTTCGCGACTATGCGGTATTCGATCGTCTGCGTTACCTTTGCACTTTACGGCCCGGTGCGATACGCGTGGGAACTGCTCGTCGAGAAGAAGCATCAAGAAGAAAGGATTTTGTGAACTCCCATGTTCTCTGGAATTGTTGAAGCCCTGGCACGGTAAGCGAGATTCGGTCGGAACCGCCCGGTTGCCGCTTGATCGTGCGCGAGCCGCGGATTGCCGCGGAGACCGCCGTCGCCGACAGCATCTGCATTAACGGTTGTTGCCTGACCGTCGTGGCGGTCGAAGGCGAAACGTTTGCCTTTCAGGCGGGGCCGGAAACGCTCGCCCGCACTAACCTGGGCGAGTTGCGTTCGGGCAGACCGGTGAACCTGGAGGCGCTCGCTTGCGGTCAACGGCCGGATGGGCGGGCACTTCGTCAGCGGCCACATTGACGGCACTGGCCGCTTGCTGGAAAGGATCGATTCCGGCGATTGGTCAACCTTCTGGTTCTCGGTGCCGCGGGAGCTCGCCCGGCAAATGGCCAGCAAAGGCTCGATCGCAGTGGACGGCGTGAGCCTGACGATCGTCGCCAGCGAGCCCGACCGCTTCAGCGTGGCCTTGATCCCCTTCACGCTCGGCGTGACGACGCTCGGCCGTCTGGCCGTCGGCGACAAGGTGAACCTGGAGACCGACATCCTGGCGAAGTACGTGCAACGGCTGGAAGAGTCGCAGGGGTGGAGGGCGACGTGAATTACTCTCACAAGTTGTGATAGAATTGCCTGCTACGGTAATCTGGCTTGATTGCCGTTTAACTTGGTTGAATCGAGTTAGGTTTACTACTTGAGAAGTCGTTGCCCCAACGCATCCTGCACATCATTGATTCGCTCCAGCGCACCGGCACAGCGCGGCAAATGCAACTGCTGGTCGGCTCGATGCCGCACGTCCAGTTTGAGCCGCACGTCATTGTGCTGGGCAGCGGTGGACCGATCACTGATGAACTAACGCACGCGGGCCTCCCGGTCGAGATCCTCAGCCGCCGCTGGCAAGCCGACCCGCTAGCGTTGGGTCAGTTGGTGCGTAAGATCAAGGAACTGCGGCCGGAAATAATCGTCGGCTGGCAAGCCGCGGGTCGGGCGTATGCGACCGCGGCGGCACGCTTCGTTCGCGTTCCACGACTGGTCGTCGGGTGGCGCACGATCGAAGCAAATCAATGCCCCTGGCAGAAAGCCATCGATCGTATCGTCGGCAATCGGGCCGATGTGATAGTTACCACTTGCCCGGCCATGCGAGATCATTGTGTTGCAAAGGGAATCGCGGCGGAGAAGGTCCGTGTCATTCCAAGTGGCGTGGAAACGATGGCACGGTCCGCACCGACACGCGGCCAGTTGCTCGATCGCTTCGGCCTGCCAGAAACGGCGCGGCTGATCGGCTGGGCCGCTAGATTGGAGCGCGACCGCGGCGGCAAAGACGCCATCTGGGCGGCCGACCTCTTGAAGGTGATCCGCGACGACGCCCATCTGCTCATTTTCGGTGAGGGGCCGTATCGCGATCGGCTCGTCCGTTTCCGCGACCAGGTTGAGATTGCCGACAAGGTCCATTTCCTCGGCGACCGCGGCGACTTCGATCAACTGCTCCCGCTCATGGATCAGTTCTGGTTGACCGGCCGCCGCGCGGGGCAACCACAGGCGATGCTGGAAGCGATGGCGGCGGGCGTGCCGGTCATTGCCGCGGACGTGCCGGGCATACGGGACTTGATCGAGCACGAAAAAACAGGTTTCCTTTTCACCCCCGGCCATCGCGCCGGAATCGCTCGCTGGTCCGAGCATCTGATCGATAATCCCGGCATGGTCCGACAGGTCGGCGCGGCCGGCAGGGCGACGATTCTAAGCGGCTATGGCGTGGAGCAGATGGTGAACGGTTGGATGGAAATTGCGACGGGGTAATCGCAGAATGTAAAGCATGGAAAAGCCGCCGGTTGCAACGTTATGATTGGCCGAGAGTTGATCTCTCCGGCCGTCCGGTATACGATGATTTCAGGCATTTTTTGCCATTTCACGCGGTCCGAACCGGAGAGACTGGGGTTTAAGACGATATCTCGGACCGTCCGCAGGCAGTAGAATGTTTTGCTACAACCGCTGAAATCGGCCTAATATTGGACCTGCTGACTTGGTGCTAGCCTCTCCATCCCAACGCCGCGAGACCATCATGGATCTGCGAAATACGAGAACCCCCATCCTCAACCAGGGAACGGCCGAGGAAAAACGCGAGGAAATCCGCCGCTACTTCAACGCCACGTTCACCCTCGACGAGCAACTCTACGACACGCTGGTCGACGAGAAGGCGTTCTACCTGCGGCCCGAACCGCTGCGGCATCCGCTGATTTTCTACTTCGGTCACACCGCCACGTTCTACGTCAACAAGCTCATCGTCGCCAAGATCATCGAAGAGCGGGTCAATCCCCGTTTCGAGTCGATGTTTGCCGTCGGTGTAGACGAAATGTCGTGGGACGATCTAAACGAAGCGAACTACGATTGGCCTACGGTCGCGGAGGTCAAGGAATATCGCAAGGCGATCCGCGCCGTTGTGAACGACGTTATTTGCTCGCTGCCGCTGAACGTGCCGGTCCGCTGGGAAGACCCGTTCTGGGCGGTGCTGATGGGCATTGAGCACGAGCGGATCCACATCGAGACGTCGTCGGTCATCATGCGCCGCTTGCCGATCGAGTTGGTGCGGCAACTGCCGCTCTTCGACATTTGCACGGAGAGCGGGCCCGCGCCGGAAAATGAATTGCTGCCGGTCGCCGGCGGACACGTGGTATTGGGCAAGCAGCACAACGATCCGCTCTACGGCTGGGACAACGAATACGGCCGTCAGATAAACGACGTGTGGGACTTTTCGGCCAGCCGCTATCTTGTCTCCAATCAAGAGTTCCTCGGCTTCGTCAAAGACCGCGGCTATGAAAACGAGGAGTATTGGACCGAGGAAGGCCGCAAGTGGGTCGCGTTCAGCAAGGCGCGGCATCCGCTATTCTGGATCGAATCGCCCGGCGGCTTTAAGTTCCGCACCGTCGCCCAGATCATCGACATGCCCTGGAATTGGCCGGTGGAAGTCAATCAGCTTGAGGCCAAAGCGTTCTGCAACTGGATGGCAGCTAAGACGGGCAGGCCGATCCGACTGCCGACCGAGGCCGAATGGCACCGCCTCCACGACCTACACAACATCCAAGACCAGCCCCACTGGGAAAAGGCGCCGGGCAACGTCAACATGGAGCATTGGGCGTCATCGTGCCCGGTGGACTGCTTCCAGTTCGGCGAATTCTACGACATCATCGGCAACGTCTGGCAATGGACGGAAACGCCGATCAATGGTTTCGACGGCTTCGAGATTCATCCTTATTACGACGACTTCTCGACGCCGACTTTCGATACGCGGCACAACTTGATCAAGGGCGGGTCGTGGATCTCGACGGGAAACGAGGCGATTCGCGACTCGCGCTACGCCTTCCGTCGGCATTTCTTCCAGCACGCCGGCCTGCGGTACGTGGAATCGGAGCAGCCGGTGACGGTGCCCGAGGCGATGTACGAGAGCGACGCGGCCGTTTCGCAATACTGCGAGGCCCATTTCGGCCAGAGCTATTACAACGTGCCCATTTTCATGAAACGCTGCGCGGAAATATGCATCGAGCACGCGCAAGGCCGCCCGCGGCGCAAGGCGCTCGATCTGGGCTGCGCGGTCGGCCGGGCCACGTTCGAGTTGGCCCGCGAGTTCGATTTCGTCACCGGCATCGACTTCTCCGCCCGGTTCATCCGCATCGCGTTGCAGCTCAAGGAAAAGGGCGTCGCCTACTACGACCTGGCCGAGGAAGGCGAGATCGTTTCCTATCACGAAGCGCGGCTCTCGGAGTTGGGCCTGGAACGCACCATCGATCGCGTCGAGTTCCTCCAGGGCGACGCGACGAATCTCAAGCCGCAGTTCACCGGCTACGATCTCATTCTGGCGGCGAACCTCTTGGACCGGATTCACGACCCCAAGGGTTTTCTGGCGTCGATCCACGAGCGGTTGAACGTCGGCGGGCTGCTCGTGATGACTTCGCCCTACACCTGGCTCGAGGAGTTCACGAAGAAAGAGAACTGGCCGGGCGGCATCCGCAAGGCGGGCGAGCCGCACTGGACGTTCGACGCCTTGCGCGAACTGCTCGGCCCGCATTTCAACCTGTTGGAAGCGCCGCGCAACGTTGAGTTCGTGATCCGCGAGACACGGCGGAAGTTCCAGCACACGCTTTCGGAAGTGACCGTTTGGGAGCGGGTGCGGTGACCGGCGCTTAAAAAGTCACGTGCGTATCTTTGCTATCGACCGCGCTGACGAATAGAATGGAACTTCCGTCTCGCCGCCTTTGACTGCGGCCCGAACTTTCCCGGAGGTCCTCAATGCAAGCGGCATATCGCTTGATTTCGCCTATCTTGGCGCTGGCGGCCGCCATGCCGCCTGCTATGGCGTTTGCGATTTCGCTGCCGGGCAGCACCTTGACGTTGACGTCGCCAAATTCGACCTACAACACTTTGAACATGACGGTCGATGTTACCAATCCGAGTCTCGGGAGTTCATCGCAAAGCCCTACCATCAGCGGCAGTTTTTCGACAAGCTTTAACGCTCTCTTCAATCCGACCAACGATCAGGCGACTATCTCGGACATTACTTTCAACCAACAGAATCCGGGCAATGTCGCGCTTCAGAATGTGACTTTTACCTACTTCTTTGGGGTCGAAACCATCAAGACGAACAACGTTGTCCTTTCGCCCTATGCGCAGACCCCGCCGACGCCGACGCCGACGCCGGTGAGCGGCGGCCTGTTTGACAGCACTCAAGTATGGGCGGCGTTTAATGGCGGCAGCATCGTTGCTGCTGGAGTCACGAGCAGCAGCAATGACCTTACCTCCAATCCAATTGAAGCGCAGAATATGTCGGCGAGTTCCGGGTCGGTGGCAGTCTCCGGCCCAACGATGAACGGCACTGTAGCGACCTATTCCGCAACGATGACCATCCCCATGTCGGTGATGCAGTCGGTTTCCGGTTCCGGCTATACGGCGCAAATCGACGCGACGGGCACTTTGCGTGCGAGCGGCTCATTCCAGTTCAATTTCGCGCCGCAGACAGTAAACTGGAACGTCGCCTCCGGCGATTTCAGCGGCAGCGGCAATTGGGACGTGGGCTTCGCGCCGCGGATCTCGGACACGGGGTCGATCGCCAACGGCGGCTCCAGCACGCTCTCCACGAGCTTTACGGCCAGCCCGGCCGCGGTATGGATCGGCAACAGCAGCACGTTTACGGTTGCTTCGGGCGGCAGCCTGGGTTGCGGCGCGATGGTCCTCGGGCGCAGCGGCAGCGGCACGCTGGTCCTCGGCGGCGGCACGCTTGCCGTCCCCTCGATCAGCCAGGGTAGCGGCAGCGGCACCCTCTACTTCAACGGCGGCACGCTGCTGGCCACCGCCTCCAGTAGCCAGTTCTTCGCCGGACTAGGCGCTGCCTACGTCAGCGCGAGCGGAGCGTTCATCAACACCAGCGGCCACAACGTGACGATCTCCCAGGCCTGCTAACCGACCCGGCGCTTAGCGGCGCGCCGGACGGCGGTTTGACGATGACCGGTTCGGGCACTTTGACGCTCAATGCGCAGAATACGTATACGGGCGGCACCACGGTCAGCAGCGGCACTTTGTTCGCCAATGCGCCCAACTCCAACTTCGGCGCCATCGGCGAAGGAAATGTGACCGTTAAGAACGGCGGCACGATCACCGTCGGCGGCGGCAACTCGTTCGTCGGTCACGAGACATCGTCCGCGGGGACAATCACCATTGATGCTGGCGGAGCAATCGCTAATAGCGGCAGTTCGACGAACCACCTCGACGTGCTGCTGCTCAACGGCGGCACGTTGTCCGCGGCTACTGCCAACCCGACGTTTGGCAACTGGAACTTCGACCAGGGCGTGGCTACGTCCGGCAACGGCAAAACGTCCTATATCTCCGGCGGCAACGCGGCCCTGACTCAAGCGGGCGGAACGGTGTTCAATATCGGCAGCGGGGACATGGCAATCGTCTCTACCATACTTTCAGTCACCACAAGCGCGCCGGACACCGGGTTGATTAAGCAGGGCAACGGCCTCTTGTTGCTGACCGGCTCCAACACCTATGCCTCGCCCACGACGATCAGCGGCGGCACATTGAAGCTCGGTCCACACGCGTCCGGCACGAACATCTTGCCCTCAACGACGGCGCTTGCGATCGGAAACAGCGGGACGCTGGACCTTGGCGGCGGCACACAGACCGTTGCTTCGCTTGCCGGTTCGGGCCAGGTAGTCAACAGCGGCGGCACTCTTGCGGCATTGATCGTCAGCGGCTCGGCGACGACCACTTTTTCCGGGAGTATTAATGACGCAAGCGGCGGTGGCATCGGCCTGGAGAAGATCGGCTCTGGCAAGCTGGTCCTTAGCGGCACCGACAGCTTTGCGGGCGGCGCGACCGTCGCCGGCGGGACATTGATTGTGATGAATAGCGAGGGGCTTGCCGATCGCTCGAACCTGACCGTTGGCAGCGCGTCGTTCTTTGCAGCTCCCGTAGCGCCGTCGACTGTCGGCCAAACAAATACTGCCGCCGTGCCCGTACCGGAACCAGGCTCCCTCGTGCCGGCCGCCGTCCTTTGCGGCGCGGCATGGGCGTATCGGAAGCGACGCGCGTTCGGATAAGTTCTTAGTCGCCCGCGCCCGGCTTGCCGTTGTGGCGGCGACCGGCTCGTTCGCGGGCCTTGCGCAATTCGATCTGCAGTTTCGCGTGCCCGACGGCGAGGTCGCTCCGCTCGCGGCTGTAGTAGGCGCTTGTCGCCACCATGTCGGCCACGGCCAGGAGCATAATCCACAGCAAGAGCAACAGCACGCCGATCCAGTAATACCCTTTAAACTTCGCCGAGTTGACCACGTGGAAAAGCACCTGCCCAACGGCGATGGCCACGCCCATGAGTCCGATCATGGCGCTGGTCTGCACACGGCGACGGAACTGCCGGTGGCGAAAGTTTAGCTCTCGCTCTTCGAGTTCTTCGCTACTCAGCCTCTTCCAAACGCGGACGTGCCGCACGATCAGGACGACCGACGTGCCGACCAGAACGAGCGCGACCGCGACGCTGGAAAGATCGTTCATCATTGCTTCCGCAGCCACTCCTGCAGCACCCAACCGACCTTGGCCAGGCTGAGCGCGGAGCAATGATCGGGCGTATCGACCTGTGTGTGCCATTGCTTGCCCATGAAGCTGACGTCGATCAGGTCGCAGGACGGAATCTTGCCCATTTCGTGCAACGAAACGTGGTCGTCGCGAATCTCCTCCAGCGCCGGTCGGGAAATGAACTCGCGAACGCCGAGGCGCGCGGCTGTCGCCCAGATCTCGTTCGTCACCGGCGCGCTATCGCTCCAGCTCATGCTGAGAAAGTCTTTTGCCAGTTGCAACTCGGCCCCGCCAACCATGTCCATCAGCACCGCGGCGCGATAATGGAACCCCGGCGGATGCTCGGCGTAGTCCGTGGCGAAGTGCTCCGAGCCCAAAAAGTACTTGCCTTCCGGATTGAAGAGGAACTCCTCGCCGTCAAAGAAGACAAAATCGACGCCGATCTTGGGCGGCTCCTTGGCATACTCGTTGCCGAGCTCCATGAGGATCGCCACGCCGCTGGCGTTGTCGTTGGCCCCGACGAAGCGGCCCTTCTTGTTTTCCTTGTCCTGAAGAGGAAACGGCAGCGTGTCGTAGTGGCTGCAAAGCGCCACTCGCTCGCGATTTTCCGGGTTCCAGCGGACAATGATGTTGGCCATCGGCACCTTGTGGCCAATTTTCGTTTCGTCCGGCCCGTCCAGCGGATAATCGGCCTCGAATCGCTGGAACTCGACCTTCGCGCCGAGCTTCTTAAAGTGGCTTTCCAGCAACTCCTGCTGCTTGGTCATCGCCGCCGACCCGCTCGGCCGCGGCCCGAGTTCGCAGAGTTGCTTCAAGTAGTCGTAAGCCCGTGCGCCGTTAAATGGAATGTCTTTCAAGCGCGAATCGGCCGCCCAGAGCTTCCCGCCGTAAATGACGAACGCCAGCGAGGCCAAGACGATCGCGCTAGCCACGACCGATCCTAAAAGGAAGAGCGTTTGCCCGGAGAAGCTTCTTGCGCGGTTGCGGTGTTGGAGCGGGCGGTTCTGGCGAAGGACTTCGGCGGGATGTTCTCATGTGCCTATTGTATCCGCTGGGCCGTTTTGGTGGAATTGCAGAATCACCAGAGCCGAGTGACTGGATATTGGTCGAGCGCCATGTCGATGCTGACAATGGAAACCTGTTCGGCGATAGCTTGCGAGACAATCATCCGGTCGAACGGGTCCTTGTGATGCATTGGCAGTGACGAGAAGCACGGCAGCGTGCCGGATTTCAACCGGCAGAATCGTCATAGCGGCCCCTTCAATTCCGCGACGGAAGAACTCCTCGAAAGGGACCGTCATTGGATACTTTCCGAGGCCCACCTTGATGGCGATTTCCCAATAGCTCGCGGGACTTACAAGCACCTCATTTCCCAGATCGGAGATCAACGAACTCGCGTTGTTGCTGAGTTTGGGATCGGTTGTAACGAACCACAAATGCATGTGTGTCCAGCAAAAGCTTCACCCCATGTACTCCCGAAATCCTTCCAAATGCTCATCATCTTCAACAAGTAGAGTAATCATGCCTTTGCACAAGCCCGGCTGCCGCTGCCCGCGGGGACTTGCCTGCGCGATTAGCTTTGCCACCGGTCGGCGATTCTCTGTAATCAACACTTCGTCTCCTGGAGCAAGATGATGGATCAACTCTTTCAAATTGGCTTGGGCCTCGTCGATTGGGATTATCGTAGACATTCTTTCAGCCTTACTTGCATCGGGTCGGTCAATCTCTAATATACTCTATCACCTCCTCAGGAACCACCGGTCCAGCACCACCCGCCGGACAAACCAGTGCCGCCCCAGCAGCCAATGGGCGAGGCGGCGGCGGAAGGCGGATGTCGCGCGGGGCGGCGGCACGCCGGCCCGCCGCGGGCCGAATTGAGCCTCCATGCGGCGGCGATAGGCCTCCAGCGTCTCCGTGCGATAGTCGCCCCGCGCCGTCAGGATCGTTTCCGCCGCCAGCAGGCCCGACTGGATCGCCGGGCGGATGCCTTCACCGCTTTCATTGTGGGAAAGCCCCGCCGCGTCGCCGACCCAGACCACGCCTTCGCTCGCCAGCGTCCGCGCGGCCTGCTCATAAGTCAAATAGGCGTGCCCGGGAAAGTCCGACGGCAGACCGTCCGGGAGTCGGCCTTTCCGCTTCATCCATTGGTAGAAGTCTCGCACTTGCTGTGGGAGCTGCTGCGGCACGACGCGGCCCAGCCCGACGTTGAGATGGTTGCCCTTGCGAAAGCACCAGCCATAGCCCAGCAGGTCCGCGCAGAAGTAGAGCTCCGGCGACTCCTTCGCGACGGGGCATGCTGACTCCTGATCGGGCGTAAGTTCGATTTCCATCTCTTGGGCAGCAATTGCAGGCCCGCGCTCGCCGGCTGTGCCCAAGAGCCGAGCGACGGGACAAAAGTGGCCGCCGGCCGCCACGAGCATCGCCGCGCCGGTACTGCCCGTTGACGATCCACACACCGTCGTCGCGCTCGACTCGACTTGACGGCCTCGCCCAGCGCAGGCGGGCGCCGCAACGGCGGAGGAGATAGTCGTCGAACTGGCGGCGGAGGATGCCGTAGCTCACCGTTTTGCCATAGTCGACGCGGACGCTCGACCCGCCGACGATTCCGATCGAGAAGCCGGACATCGGCTGAAAAACGCGTCCGCGGCGGTAATCCTCAATGTCGAGTTTCAGGTCATCCAGCACTCCCAGCGTGATCCAGCCGCTACAGAGCTTTCCGCGAGGGAACTCGGCCTTATCGATGATCAGCACGTCGAGCCCGCCCGCCCGCAGTTGCTTGGCGCAGGTCGAGCCGCCCGGTCCGCCGCCGACGATGATCACATCCGCCTGTTCCATGTTCACCGCTTCCGCGTCCAAGGAATGTCGTTCGACCCGTGCGCGCAGAAGATCACCTGGAACAGTTGCAGGGAGCCGGTGCTGAAGGCGGCCTGCGAGCCGGCGAGGTAGAGCCGCCAGGCGCGGACGAAGCTTTCGTCGAACATCTCGGCCACCCGCGGCGCGGCCTCGTCAAAGCGGGCTAGCCAGTGCTTCAACGTGAGGGCGTAGTGCAGCCGCAGGTTTTCCACGTCCAGCACCGAGAACCGCTGCGGCTCCAGGACGTCGCGTGATTTCCCGCAGGCAGGGCACGTAGGCGCCCGGGAAAATCCGCTTCTCGATCCAGGCGTTGAGCAAACCCTGATCGTCGCGGCCGATGATGTGGATCATGCCGCGGCCGTTCGGTCGCAGGCAGCGATCGATCACGTCGCCGAGCACGCGGTAGTTGCGCCGGCCGACGTGCTCCAACATGCCGATTGAGGCGAACACGTCGAACTGGCCGCGGATGTTCGCGGTAATCGTCTTCGATGAACTCGACGCGGCCTTCGAGTCCTTCGGCCTTGGCCCGCTGACGGGCCGTGCGGATTTGCTCCCGCGAGACGTTGATAGGCCTTGACCGTGACGCCGTAGCTGCGGGCCATGTGCAGGGCGAACGCCCCCCAGCCGCAGCCCGCCTCGACGACCGTCTCGCCCGGCTTGCAGCCAGAGCTTGCGGCAGACGAGGTCCATCTTCGCCGTCTGCGCCTCTTCCAGCGCCGCGTCGGGCATCGGGAAGTACGCGCAGGTGTAAACCATTTCGCGATCGAGCCACAGCCGGTAGAAGTCGTCGCCGATGTCGTAGTGGTGGTAGATGTTCGATCGCGCCGCGCCGATCGTATTAAGCCTATCGCGCCGCAGCCGATTGGCCAACGCGGCCAACCCGCTCCGAGGCCGCTCGTCTTCGGCGCGGTAGACCAGTTCGAGGAACGAAAGAAGATCGCCTTCGATCTCCACGCTGCCGTCGCTGTAGGCGTCGCCGAAGTGAAGGTCCGGATTATAAACCAGCCGCCAGAACGTCGGGCGATCGTGGATAACGACTCTCGCCTGGGCGTGGGCGTGACCGATTGCCTCGCCGTCCCATAGAACCAGCGCGATGGGCGGATTGCCGAGCGAACGGAGCAACCGCCGCACCAGCCACCGCTCGATCGCCCACACGCGACCGCTCGTGTCCCGCGGGACCGATTCTCGCGGAGACTTCGACCACCGCCGTGCCCAATGAGCCGGCGCTGCTGACCGAGAAGAAATCGAGGTACTCACCGGCGCATGCCTCCCGATAAAGTGTTCGCGATTATGCTCTCCTGTCCATTGTACAAACCAGGGCAATGGATACAATTCCCCGTGAAACAGTGGGCGTCCCCGCCCATATTAGCATGGTACTTGATCCTCGACCGTTCACAAGGGAGGTTTTCCGATGTTGCATAGATTGTATTTAACGGTTTTCGCTACCGCTGCCATGCTGGTTTCTGGGGTCGCCGTGGCTCAGCCGCCGCGGAATCCGCCTCCCGGCCGACCGCCGGCCGGCAGCAACGTGGTGGCATCCCAGCCCGGCGCGGGCAAATACCTGGCGATCCCCGGCCTGTTTCCCCTGAGCATGTCGGGAGTACAGCGCGAGATCGGCCTGACGCCCGACCAGAGGCAGCAGTTGAAAGCCGTTTCGGACGGTTATATGGCCACTACCCAACGGCTCGGCAAGACGTTCGATCAGCTCGATCCAGCCGAGAAGCCGAAGCAGGGCAAGGGTTTTGCCGACCAGGCCGCACAAGCCGCGCAAGCGGCCCAGCGGAAGGCCGAGGCGATCCTCAATCCGCAGCAATTGCAGACCGTGAAGAAAATCGCCTTCGAGTTGTCGGCCACCGGCGCTCTTGCCGATCCAAACCTGCAGAAGTCGATCGGACTGAACGCCGATCAGCAACAGCGCCTGGCCGCCGTTTACGACAAGGCAGCGGAAAAGATGCAGCAGCTTCAGCGCGATACGGCCCGACAGGCGATGCAAGTGCTCGACGAAGAGCAGGCAGCCGCACTGCGACAGCAAATGGAAGCGCAGAAGAAGCCGCAGTAGCAGCCTCGTTACGATGGCCTGCCTCGTTACGACGCTCCGCGTCGTAACGCACGTTCCCAACGCTCGGCGTCGATGCCGACATGGCCGCGGATCGGCCGCAAGCTCGTTCCCACGCAGAGCGTGGGAACGAGTTTGCGTTTGACAGCCCGGCAATCGTAACCTAGGGTTTCTTTGGGTCATTTCTAGTTTCCGCGAGTTCTCGCGCCGCTAGAGGCCCTGTTCTGACTTCGCTTCCCCGCTTTTCTCACCATCCTTCCGAGGTCCTCGGCCGTAAACCCGGCCGGGAAAAGTCGCTCCATGACTACGCTTGCCACGCAATGCCATCCCCGCGCCGAATCTCCTGACCTTCGCGACCGACATCCCCAGTATGACCGCGACAACACAATCCTCCCGTTCGACCCGCAAGGCGCTGCCGATGATGAGGTCCGCACACAGGTGTGGGCGCTGTTGAGCACGCTTTATCCCAAGGTCACGGTGGTCGAACGCCGGCGTGAGACGCGGTATCCTTTTCCCTTTCTGATCTACCTCACGCCCGTCGGCGACGACGGCACGACGCCCTGCGGCGAGAGCATTGTGGTGGTGGGCAAGCACGTCTCCGAGCGCGGGCTGGGCTTCTATCATGCCAAGCCGCTGGCCCATCGCCGCGTCGTCGCCTCGCTGGAGCGGCCGCACGACGGCTGGTATGCCTTTCTCCTCGACCTGCGCTGGTGCCGCTTCACGCGACAAGGCTGGTACGAAAGCGGCGGGCGACTTCTTGGAATCGGTCACCTCGCCGCTTGCGAGCGGGTGAATGGAATGCTAATCAATACGTACCGAGTCGTTCCTCCGCGAGCCGCTCGCGCCAGCGGGCGCTGTCCGGCCGCAGTACCATGTGGCCACGGCCATGATGAGGAGCATCAGCCCGCACCACGCCGGGGCCAGCCGCCGCACCTCGTCCAGGCCGAGGATCAAAGAGCGGGTTTGCGGCGTGAGGAGCACAAGCGTCATCGCCATCGCGTAAATTGTCGTCAGCGCGGCGGAGAGGACCATTTGCACCCGCACGGTCGCCCAATCCGGGGCGTTCGCCAGCCAGCCGGCATAGACCAACTGCACCGCGGCCATGAGCACCGTCCAGAGCGCCCAAGGCGGCGCAGGCGCAGGTCCACGTGGCGCGTTAGTACGACCGGCAGCACGCTCAGCACCGCAACGCCGGCTAGCGCGGCTGCCAGACCGCGGGCCGTCCACCGCTCCTGCCAAATCGGCTCGATCGCGTCGGCCGGCAAATGCTCGGGCCGCGCAGG
Organism: uncultured Planctomycetia bacterium; assembly: GCA_963707295.1. Lineage (GTDB taxonomy): Bacteria > Planctomycetota > Planctomycetia > Pirellulales > Thermoguttaceae > JANXQG01. Next base: position 873,157 of record CAVPPL010000007.1, on the reverse strand, counting down.
CAAGTGATTGCGCAGCCAGGAGAGGAACTCAACGCCGCGACTCCGCCGCAACGTAACCGCATCATCAATATAAGAATCGACGGCCGACGGTCGCAACTCCGGCGCTCGCCGAATGTCCTCGTGTCTGCGCGGCTTATAGGTCGGGCTTTCGTCGTACTCCGGCGCGGTCTCTGCTTCCGGCGGAAGGAGCAGCGGCACTATGGCCGGCTCGGGCGTGATCGTGGGGGCAGGCGATGGAGACATCTCGGCGGTTGGCTGACTCAGCAACGTCGCCAGGTTGATTTCATCCGGGAACGACTCCAGAGGCGGATCGGGCGTCATCGTCACGGGCGCCGCCGGAGGCAAGTCAACGGAGAGCGGACTTAGGAACTCCGTTGCCGCCGGCTGCGGGCTAAAGGCCGGCGTCGATGCACACGGCGCCATCGCCGGCTCGGGAGTCATGGTCGGCAGCGGTGCTGACGGCATTTCGGCCGTCGGCTGACGCGGCTGCTCTATCAACACTCCGCGACTTGTAAAGCTGTAATCTGGTTCCGGACTAATCGGGCGCGGGGGAGGCGGCGCTAGCACCGGCTCGGGCACGATTGCCGGCGGAGGCACCGCTGGCAACTCTATGCTTGGCGGCGGCGCTGCCGGCTCCGGCAAAGACTCCACAACGGGCCGTTTCGGCGGTTCTTCCGCCGGCAGCTTCGCGACGGCTTGCAGCGGAGCCTTTCGGGCCGGTTTTGCCGCAGCCGTGCGATTCGCGCCCGGCGGGTGCGGCACTAACATGATCCGCCCGCACGCCCCGCAGCGAACCTTTCGTCCCGCAAGTTGCGAGTCAACGTCGAGGACGTGGCCAGTCGGACAAATCAGGCGAAGGATCATTACTCGTCGGCATAGACCCGCGTGCTCTCTTCCTTGACTACGGGCCGCTGCATTTCGTCGGTCATTAGTTGACAACGGACCCGCAAGTCGCCCGCGCGGATTCCCTTGGCACGCACGCGGAAGGCGGCCACGGACTTGGGCGCGAGCTGCGGAAGGCCCTCAAACACTACCTTATTATCTTCTATTGTATAGCGTGTCGGCCCCTCCGCCGCCAGGGGCTTGAGTTCCGGCGGCAGAATGATGGCCATTTGCAGATTCCTCGAGGCCTTCGACCCTTGGTTGACGACCGAGATCTCATAGGTCGTCTCGCCGCCGATTTCCAGCGGGTCTTTGGTATGCGAAAGCTGGAAGAGGACCGCGGCCAGCCCTTCCACAAGCACCGGCTGCTCCTTTTCGTCGGTCACGCCCCGCTGGGCCATGCCGCGGACCTTGAGGTTGAACTGGCCCGCGGCCACCGGCATTGTGACCAGCTCGACATTTCCGTGCTCGTGGACCTTAAGCTCGTCCACTTCCCAATAGACGGCCCGTTTTGCGGCGTCATATTGGCCGGCATTGTTCGCGCTGACGAACTTCAGGCCCGGCGGCAGATAGGCGACCAACTCGACCTGCTTCGCGGGCGCTGTGCCTGGATTCGCCACGGAGAGCTGATAGGTCGCCTCGCGCTCCAGATAGCGCCGCTTCGGGCCGTTCAGCGCAACATCGAGCTTTGGCGATACGACTTCGAAGCTGAAATGGTTCTCGGCGTTAAGATTGGCGTCTGCCTTGGCAGTAATCGAGTTGCTGATTTTCCCCGCCTGAATGGCCCTGAGAGGGAGCTTCAACTGGCGGCTCTCGCCGGGCTTGAGATCGCCGACCGTATAATCCAGTTCCCTGCCCGCCGGTATCTGCTGGGCAGGATACTTCATCTCCGCGGGGACAAGCTCGACAAGCGTCACGCCCGTGGCGATGCCGCTGCCGGGGTTCGAGACGGTGAAGGTGAGCTGGGCCTCGTCGCCGGCGAGCACTTGCTGCGGTCCGGATGTTGTCACAGCGAGCTTGGGCCGCGTGACGATCGATCGAGCGGTGGCCACGGTCTGGAAGCGAACGCTGGCTACACTGCCGACTTCGCCTTCGTCGGTGGGCATAATCTGCATTTCGACGGTCGTTTCGCCGCCCGGCTTGAGCGTGCCGAGCGACCAGACGAGCTCGCCGTTGCGGCCTTGCGCGGCTTGCGGGGCGGTGCCCAGGAGCCGCGTGCCGCGGGGAACCTGGTCGTGGATCTCGACGTCGGCGGCCGCCGCGGCGCCGCCGTTGCGGACGACCGTTCGTAATACGGCCGGGCGGCCGACTTGGATTTCGGGCGGGGCCATCTTTTGCAGGACGATCTGTGCGTTCTGCGGTCCTTCGAGCTGCTTGTCGCCCGGCTGTCCGGTTCCGTTCTGTGCCGAATCTTGCTCGTGCGCATTGAACCGTGGATTTACTTGCCCATCTGGCTGCCGCGAGCCGAATTCGGAGGTCCGTCCAGTGCGCATCGGCGTCGGCTCGGGCGAGAACGATTGCACGCCGCCTCGGCCAGCGCCGGCACGGGAGGGTACGGAGTAACGGTCATCGCCGATCGGCATGAGCCGCGGTTCGCTGGAGGGCACTTGCAAGCGGCCGGCGGGAGTTCTCGCATCGGCCGGTTCTTCGCCCGCGACGAGTCGAATTCGCGTCGGGCCGGAGGGGTCCCCTGCGGCGTCGCGCGGCGGCCGGCGGCGAAGCGGATTATCATCCGGCGCTGGCGCGGTATCGACGGGTCCGACTTCTGCGCCGACCTCTTGCGACCAATACTTGGGCGGCGGGTTGTCAACGGGCGGGGGCGCATCCTGGCGGAGCGGATTCGGCGGGACGTCGTCCTGCTGCGGCGCGACAGGTCGCTGCGCATGGGCGATCGTCAACAGGCCGAGCCCTGTGATCGCCGCGAGTACGGAGAGTCGAAAGAATATGCGTTTCATGGCAAGTTGCCCCGCAAGAGGGAGTTTTCGGCCGGACGAGAGTCGGCTAACTACCAAAAACGGGCCTGGGAGGGAAGATCAGTTTGGCGGTTGATAAAGGATGGGCGGTATGGGAAAAAACTTTCGCAGGGCTGAAACCTGGGAATTCGCGGGGCTTTTTGGAGGTTTTCGAGACAGGAACGAGACACCCATAACCGCCCGCGTGTCAAGGCCCCGATTTTCGCGATAGGCCAAAAAAGCAGAACAGAGAAAGGCTAGCCGGGGTCCAGGGGCGGCAATGAGCGCCCTGGTCGGCCGATGGATCGGCCGAAATGTCCGCGGCAGGATGCCGGTTCGATGTTCGTTCGTGTGCGTTGCGCATATCGTAGTCACCCATTCGTGCCGTTCGGCCGCGAGACCGCCGCACATTATTCTGTTCACCGGCAAGAGCACCCAATCAGGATCTCGGCACAGGCGCAAGGCCTCGCCAGTCTCAATCGCGGGTCGCTTCGCCGATTTTGCGTGCGCAGCGCAACTCCTCTTGTTTGCCTCAAGCCGGCGCCGCCGAGGGAACGTTTTCCCTCTGCCAGCGGCGCAGCCGTTTCCAACATATCTCCGCCAGTTTGCGCACCGTCGCCACGCGCGAATCTTGGCGCTATCGCGCGTTTCCGTACGCGCGTGTAAAAGTTCTTCAAGGCAACATCCTCCTGGACGACCTTCATTGCCGCTTCCACGAGGATCCATCGCAACCAGGACGAGCCCTGACGGGTGATCGATCCGCGATAGCAGTGGCCGCCCGACTGGTTGACGCGCGCCGTCAGGCCGGTGTAAGCTCCGACCTGCTTGGCATTGTGGAATCGATCTACCTCGCCCAGTTCGGCCACGATCAAGAGCGCCGAGTAGAGGCCGATGCCGTGGATGTCCGTCAACGTCTCCACCTGCGGGAATGCTTCACGCAACGCGAGCATGTGTTCGTCGAGAATCGCCAATTGCTTCTCGTAGTGCTGCAATCGCAGCACCAGCTCGTCGCGCACCAGATTCTCGATTGGGCCGAAGTCCTGTTTGCCGAACCACGCCAAGCAGCGTTTGCCGAGCGTGCGGTAGGGCGTCTGCCGATTCTGCCGCGCCAACAGGTCGCGGAGCTTGATCTTCGCCTTCACTTGCTCGCGGACGAGTCGTGCTCGTGCGCGTGTCAGGTTGCGTAATTGCTGGTAGGGCTCTGGCGGAATGTAGGCCAACGGGACTTGGTTGATCCGCAGCAGATTGGCCAGCAGCATCGCGTCAAGCTTGTCCGTCTTGCTGCGGCGCTGTATCATGGCGCACAGGCGGAGTGGATGTGCCAGGACGACGACGCCGTACGGGCGAAGCAGGTCGTAGAGCCAACGGTACGTGCCCGTGGCTTCGATCACTGCGCGGAACGCCCCGAGCTTTTCGACGAACTGCCGAATGGCTTCCGTGTCTTCACAGCGGATGGTGGTCGCGTTCATGGCTTCGCCCGCGTCGTTCACGCCGGCGATGACAACGGTAAGACGATGAAGGTCGATACCGAGATACCACATATAGGTCTCCTTGTTCGGTGGACTAGGAATGAGTTGCGAACCTCAATCTCTAGTCTACCGGCAAGGGGCCTTGACTCGCCGGGCGGTTATAGTATCAGGAACCGTCCAGATTTGGTGCATGGTTGTGGGCGCAAATGCACCGCCTTTCGGTTTTGCGCACCGTGGTGCGTGGCGCGATTGTTGACGTAAGATATTATGCAATAACATGTTAAGTGCCACCGGCCGCCGCGCAAATCCGTGGCAAGCTGGGCAAGCGCGGTGCAATTGAGCCTTGCCACGCACCAAACGGCAGCGCGAAACGCGCAAATAGCTTAAATCACTAACGCTCATATCTCATCTCATTTCTCGCTGCTGAGGACGGGTGGGAACACTAATCGCCGCTAATCAACACTAATCCGCTTACATTAGTGTTTATTAGTGATAATTAGTGTTCCAAGTACTCATAGCTGGGCTTTGCGGCTGCCGTTTTTTCTTTTTCCAAAACATCGCGAATTCGCCTTGATTTGTGGGGTTTTGGAGACAGGACCGAGACAGAAACGACTCAGAATCGAGTCAGGATTACGTCTTGTGGTTGTTTGTTTTTCAGGTGGCAATGCAAATGGAGGGGAACGGCCGCTCGTGGGGAACCACGAAACACAGGAACGACACGAAAGCCGGAGGAAGCCACGGACAAAACACGGATGGAACACTGAAAGAGATCCGTGTTTGACCTGCGTTCGATCGGTGGCTCGATCTCTTTTCTCTCATCCCTCATCTCTTCTCCCACTATCCACTACCCACTGTCCACTACCCACTACCCACTTCTCACTTGGTGTAAACATCTGTCTCTATATATTATCCGAATGCCGCGCTATGCGAAAATCGAAGAAATCTTTTCGGAATTTCCCCAAGTCATTGCCGCATACGGACTTAAAGAATTTTTTGGGTCATTTATGACATAGCACAATTCGGCCATGTTTTTATTTGGGGCGGCGAGGGGCAGGGAGCCGGGCGCAGCGAGCGGTGGCGGAAGCTCACGGCGGAAACGCCTGGGCTCTAATCCACGTTTCGCCCCCGCGGCCGCTCGCGAAAGGACAATTAATTGGACTTATCCCCTTTTTCTGCCCCTCGGAGGCCAAACTGAAACGGTCGGCGCTGGATCACGTCCATTCTCGTCATTTCACTCGGTGATGCGGGTGCCAACGGATGGCACGGCGGTCGCCGCACCCGGCCTTGTAAATCGGGTTGAATCTCCAATCAGCTTACCATGCTCCCACGGTCTGCACCACCAGGCGGCGACTTGCATTGCCGTCGTGCCGTGTTGGGAGTTGCATCTGACTGTCCCTGGCCAATCTACTCCGAGTTCAGTCGCAAAGTCGAGGAAACAGAGTAAGGGTTCTTGATTTCCAACGCACGGGCGAACTGCACTGCGATTGGCAGAACCCAAAATGGAGAGTCTTCGTCAAACGGTGCAGGTATTGTGCTGCTGAAAGGACGCTCAGGGAGCGACATGTTGTACAGCGCCTTCGCGCAGATTTCCTCGAACGAGTATTGGTGCTGCAATGCAATGTTCTTTGACGCATCTGCTCTGAGTGTCTTATTCCTAATGCGACGGAATAGTTCGTGCCCATTTCGCCATTTACGCTCGTCGCCAGCCATCTCCTTGAGTTCTGTCATCGTGGCTTTATCTGCGCAATAGGGCAGAAAGAAAGTCGCCAACTCCGCGATTGCGGTCGCAGCACCATTTTCCATAGGATTGCTCGCCCAACGGTCTTCTTAACTGCGCAATGTCCGCCGGGGGTCGGCACTGTCCACGCTCCGTTCCCCAGGGTTGCACGCTACCCTTCACTGCTTTCAGTCTATATCCAAGCAGAGGGGGAATCAATACGGGCTCGACCTTGATCGGCCCGGGCACCATGAATTGGAGGGCGGCAAGGCCAGCCGTCGGTGCAAGCCCCGGCCCAGGCCCGTCGCAACAGATGCGCCGATTGCCGGAAGTTATGGCGGTTTGTTGGCCAACGGACCGTCTACGGCCCTTTGGGCTTCAGGCCCAGATAGCGGCGCGTCATGTGCGTCTGAAGAATCTGGTAAAAGTCGGGGGATTCCACCGGCTCGCGCTGCTCGGGCAGCAGCCAACAAAGTCGAGATTCCCATTTCTCCAACGGTGAGATTTCCAAGGTCACCCAGCCGGGCCGGGGCTCGCGGACGATGATACCGTCGAGATGGACGTAACGGTCATCACTGAAGATGATCGCCTCCGCATCGGCAACCTTCTCCTCGCCGGGCCGCAAACGAACGTCAATCTGCATCCGTCCCACGGGCTTCGCTGCCGGGGCGTCGAAACGGGGGCGTCGAAACAGACGCAGCTAGTTGTTGGCGCATAGTTTCCGCACGAACGGCGGAAGCACCCCGACCCGCTACGACAGCGCAGCCTACTGGAACGGCACGACGTGGGTGCAGTTCAACAGCACGACGACCGTGGCCGTCACCGGGCTGGCGAGCGGCAGCGCCTACAACGCCCGCGGGGAGGACTTTAGCGACCGCGACAACGCCGGCCGCGAGACCCGCACCATCACCGACGACGCCGGCCGCACCGTGGAAACCATCCAGAATTACGCCGTCGATGAGAGCGGCCAACCGATTGAGGAGGCCGACCTGAACGTTGTCAGCGACACCACGTTCCACGTGACGCGGCAGATGGCCGGCGACGCCACGCTCTCGCCCTACACGAGTTCCACGCCGATCGGCGTAGGGGACGCGACGTTCCATTATTCTTCGACGACGGACCTCGGCACGGGCAAATACGCCACGCCCGGCGGACACCTCACCTCGCCTGACGATGCCTACCGGCCTGCACAAACTGGGCAAAATACCCTAGTATATATGGCTCGGCCGAGGCTCTCATTGACCAAAGCAACCATGAAAAGTCCCTCTCGGCCGGAGGGGCCTATGAGACCATCCCATGATCGTAGTAATGAAAAAGGGCGCGACCCGCGCGGAAATCGACCACATGATCGAGCGCGTCGAGGCGCTCGGCCTGAAGGCGCATCCGATCTTCGGCACGGAGCGGACCGTAATCGCTGCCGTCGGCGAGAAGCGCGACGAGCACCGCCAGTCGCTGGAAAGCGGGCCCGGCGTGGCCGAAGTCGTGCCAATCCTTGCCCCGTATAAAGTCGCCAGCCGCGAAGTCAAGGCCGAGCCGACCGTCATCCGCATCGGCCCGTTCGTAGTCGGCGATTCCCACATCGGCATGATTGCCGGGCCGTGCTCGGTGGAAAGCGAAGAGCAGACGATTAGCACCGCCCGTGCGGTCAAGGCGGCGGGGGCCACGGCGCTCCGCGGCGGCGCGTTCAAGCCGCGCACCAGCCCCTATAGTTTCCAGGGTCTGAAGGAGGAAGGGCTCAAGATCCTGGCCACCGCCCGCGCGGAGACCGGCCTGCCGATCGTGACGGAGGTCATGTCCGAAAACGACGTCAAGCTGGTCGCCCGATATGCCGACGTGCTGCAGATCGGCGCCCGCAACATGCAGAACTACCGCCTGCTGGAGGCGGTCGGCGGCGAGGGCAAGCCGGTGCTCTTGAAGCGCGGCCCGGCCGCCAGCCTCGACGAACTGCTTCTCGCGGCGGAATATATCCTCAATGCGGGCAATCCCAACGTAATGCTCTGCGAACGCGGCATCCGCACCTTCGAGACGCACACTCGCTTCTCACTCACGCTGGCCTCGGTGCCGTATTTGCACGACCGCACACACCTGCCGGTGATCGTCGATCCAAGCCACGGCACCGGGCACACGGCATTGGTGTCGCGGATGGCGGCGGCCTCGGTCGCCGCCGGGGCCGACGGGCTGATCGTCGAGGTCCATCCCGACCCCGAGGCGGCTCTTAGCGATGGTTATCAGTCGATGACGTTCAAGCAGTTCGGGGAAATGATGACCCTTTGCCGCAAGGTGGCCGCGGCGGTGGAAAGGGTGATGTAGCACAGACCGCTCACCGGCAAATGCCGGCGCGTTCTGCGAGATCGAGGAGCAAACTATCCTTCTCCGTCCCACGCGCCGCCTGCCAAGGCGGGCATGACGAAAATCTTGCCGTCGCCCATGCGGCCGGTGCGGGCCACGTCGACGATCACCCGCACAACCTCCTCGACGCGGACGTCTTCGACCCAGAGCGTGATTTCCACCTTGGGCAGGAAGGCCAGCGAATACTCGCTGCCGCGGTACTCGTCGAGATAGCTTTTCTGGCGGCCGTAGCCCTTCACTTCGCAGACCTCGCACGCCTCCAGCGGAGCATGTTTCAGGGCATCGAGCACCTTCTCGACCAGATACGGCTTGATGATGGCGATGACTTGTTTCATGGTCGGCGGTCCTCGATGCGATCGGCTTTAAGCTACTTGAAACAGTATAACTTGCCCGAATCGCTGCCGATTACCAGCCTGCCGGCGGCGACGGCTGGCGAGGCGTAGATCTTGCCGCCGGCGTCGAACCGCCAGACCTCCTTGCCCGTGCGCCGATCGAGGGCGTAGATCCGCCCATCTTCGGAGCCAAAGAAGAGCCGCGCGCCGACGACGACGGGCGAGCTATCGACCATGCCGCGGGTGGCAAACTCCCACAGCGGCTTGCCGGTGCGCGGGTCCAGGGCGTGCAGTTTTTTGTCCCGCGCGCGATGTAAATGCCTTCGTCCGTCGCGGCCGCCGAGGAACGGATGGCTTCGTCGGCGTGCCATCGCCAGGCCACCTCGTTCTTGACGAGATCGATCGCCATGAATTGGTTGTCTTCGGTGCCGACGTAGGCCCGGTCCTTGGCAAGCGCCGCCGCGCAGCCTGTCGGGGCGTCGATGGAAACCTTCGCTAACATGACGCCTTTGTCAAGGTCCATCGCGTAAAGCTCGCCGCTGCAGCCGGCGAAGTAGCCGCGATTGCCCGACACGGTGGCGGGGCAGCGGACGTAGTCCTCCATGTCGAATTTCCAGATCAGCCGGCCGGCAGCGGCGTCCAGGCAATAGGCGGAGGAGTCGTCGGAGCCGAAGAGCACGCGATCGCGATAGAAATTGGCCGGGGAATGGATCTCGTCCTCAGCCGCGTACGACCAAAGTTGTTTGCCGGCCGACGCGCTGACGCAATGGAAAATGCCATCCATATCGCCGATGTAAATTCGGCCGTCGCGAACGGCCGGCGACGCCGCGAACTTCGACTTGCATTGGTACTCCCAGTTCTTGCTGCCCGACGATAGATCGAGCGAGTACAACTTGCCGGTGGTCGAAGCAACGAAGACGTTGCCGCCGGAGATTACCGCGCCGGTCTGAAAGCCGTGCTTTTCGACGCTGAAGGTCCAGGCGACTTCAGGCTTGTCGGGCAACGTTCCGCCGGCGACGCCGTTGCCGCCGGGCGTGCCGCGCATGACCGGCCAGGCATCGGGCGGCGAGGCGGCGGGGTCGGCGGCGGAAGCCGGAATCGCGGCGAGTAGGATGGACAGGAAGGCCGCTTGTAGGGTGCGTGAAGCGAACCGCCGCGGGCAATGGTGGGTTTCGCAGGGAGTCAACATGATATTATCGGTTAAACCTAATTTGGACCGGTTCGCGCAACGCACCATTACCGGCGATTTCCCTGCTTCACCCACCCTACGAGTTGGCGGATGGCACACGGAGTGTGCCTGCTACTTTATCTACTTTCCGCTCACGTCGAAGCACGCTCCCTCGCTGATGCTGCGGACGAAAATCCGGCCGTCGGAGAACGCGGGCGTGGTCCAGCACTTGTCGGTGAAGGCCCTGGTGCGGGCGATTTCCTTGTACGCTTCCGGCGTGGCCTCGGCGATCACCAGATTGCCGTCTTCCGCCAGGGCCACGAGCCGGTCTCCGACGAGGATCACGTTACCCTGGCCGAAGCCGGGATGCTTCCACATCACTTTGCCGGTGGCCAGTTCGACGCACTTCATCGGCCCATTCTTGAACTGCTTGAAACCGAACATGCCGTAGAGATAGCCGTCCTTGCAAACCGGCGTGCTCCAGTGATTGACCACCGGCTCATCGCCCGGACTGAACCAGAGCTGGTTAGCGACGAAGCTGTCGCCTTGCTTTTCAATCCGCACCGCCGCTGCCCACTTCGTAGCCGGCGCTGAGATAGACGATGTCGCCGGAAACGACGGGCGAGATGGCCGTCGATACGTTGAAGCGGAATGGATATTTCCAAAGCTTCTCGACCGGTCTTCGCGTTCGACGGAAACGAGCCCGCTCTGCATAAAGAAGATCACTTGCCGTACGCCAAGGATCGTGGCCACCACGGGCGTGGCATGGGTGATATGCTCATCGCCCGACTTCCAGATGACCTTGCCCGTTTGTTTGTCGAGGCCGAGCATCGACTCGCCCTTTCCGCCGCCGCCGACGAATATGAGGTTTCCATCGACGGCCACCGAGGCGGCGCTTTTCCAGCCGATGTTGCGGCCGTGGTTTTCGTGCATCAGATCCCGCTTCCAGAGCTGCTTGCCGTCGGCCGCGTCAAGGCAATGGACCACGAGATCGGGCGTGAGCACGTAGACCTTGCCGTCGCTCACCGTGGGAGTGGAGCGGGGGCCGTCGCCGCCGCCGGCCGTGTCGCCGCCGCCGTCGAATTCGCCGCGACGGAGATCGGCGAACCAGACTTCCTTGCCCGTCTTCGCATCGAGCGCGAGGCAAATCTCGCGATCCTTCCCGTCGATACCGCGGATGACCTGCGTGAAAGCCCGGCCACCAGCGACCACAAAGGAGCTGAATCCCGTGTTGGTCAGCGTCCGCCACAAGGCTTTTGGTCCGTCGCCATTCCGCTGGACATTGATCTTTTCCGAAGAGACGCCGTCCTGCGCCGGGCCGCGGTAGACGGGCCAATCGGCCGCGCGGGCCGCGGCATCGCGCAGGACAAGCGCCGCGGCAAGAACTACTGCAAACAAGCCAAACATCTTCATCACGCTGAACTCCAAAGTTGACATTTAGTCGGCCAGATTACGGTCCTTTTCCATGACGACAACGTTTCCATGCTCGTTGAACTCGACCCGCGACATGAAGGCCCTCATGAGCATCACGCCGCGGCCGCAGGGGACGTGAAGCTGATCATTGGTGGTCGGGTCGGGAAGCGCGGCGGGGTCGAAGCCGCCGCCTTCGTCGCCGATTTCGATGCGGATGCGGTCGCCCGAAAGCCGGCAGACGACGTGTACGCGTTTTGCCTCGTCGGAATCATTGCCGTGGTAGATGGCGTTAACGAGCGCTTCTTCAGTCGCCAGATGGACGGCGAAGATGTCGCGCTTGCAGCCAGTGCTGGGCCTCCAATTGGGCCAGCATCTCGTCCAATACCTGCCGGGCCGCCTTGGTGTCACTGGCAATCACCCGGTCGTAAAGCCAAACCCAGCGATCGGTCATTGCAGCTTAAAATGCGGCCAGCGCGTCGGCTTCGTCTTCTTTAATGTCGAAGAAGCGATTCAGCCGCGTAATGGCGAAGACTTCGTAGATGTTCGGTCCGATGTTGGAAAGCTTCAGGACGCCGCCCTGGGCCTTGACCTTGCGATCCAGAGTGATCAGCTTGCCCAGCGCCGCGCTGCCGAGGAACTCGACGGCGGAAAAGTTCAAGAGCAGCTTCCCGCGCTTGTCGGTCTCCACCAGCTTGAACATCTCGGTGCCGAGTTCTTGAATATCGATGTCTTCGGTGATCCGGCGGTTGCGAAACCGCACTACGGTCACGTCGCCAACCTCCGCCACCTCTAGGCGCTGATATGCGGGCATCAGAATTCTCCGAACCAGGAAATCGCCGTAAAAACGTTCCTATATCCTAACGAGCGTGCGGAGGGGGGTCAAGCGCGGCAGGAAACGGGTGCGTAGGGTAGGACCAGCGCGTAGGGTGCGTGAAGCGAAGCCGCCTAAGAATGGTGTGTTGCGCACGGAACGATTCACTGCCATCTGGCACTTCCCTGATAGGAAGACGGCTTCGCGAAACGCACCGATGCCGCCACAGTGCCGTGCTCCACGCACCCTACCCGCAGCTTTAGCCTGGCCCCTTGGGCATTGCCAGACTATGCAGGACCAGCACGCTGCCGAGCGAAAGGAGCAGCCAGCCTATCCATTCGGGGGGATGAAAGACGCGGTTGACGGCTGCGGTAGTGAGAGGCGACAGCACCGGGGTTTGGGCGCTCACGCTGATCAGCGGGTGGTCCGATTTCTCGGCCATGAGCTTGGCAAACTGCTCTTTCAGCTCCACCGACTCTATGGCGCGGAACTGAATGCCGAGAAACAGCAGCACCAGTCCTGCCATGAAGTATTGGTTGCGCGAGATCTCCATGATCCCACCTTCCAGGTGGTAGCCTAGTTGAGCAGACGGACCTTTTGGCGATATGATAATCTACCACGCATCTCATCCATCGGCGGCGATTTTGAAATCGAAGCCGATCTAATTCTCCGTCCTTGGGTTGCATCGTATCGGGAAGTCGGAAAGTAGGGGATGATCGACGACTTGACGTTATCGCGGACGTTCATCCGCATGTGCCGCCGCAACTTGTGGCGGGACAAAATCGCTGACTCGTCGGGCAGCCGGATGTCGGGCGGCCAGTTGCTGGCCGGTGCGCTCGCGCTCAGGCGTCTTCTGCGCCGCGAGGTGCTCGCTGCGGATGAAGAACACGTCGGCATCCTCTTGCCGCCTTCGGTGGGCGCGGTAGTGGTCAATGCCGCGCTGACGATCGATCGCCGCGTGGTGGTCAATTTGAACTACACGGTGACTTCCGACGTGCTGAACGCGTGCATCGCGCAATGCAAGATTCGCCACGTTCTGACCAGCCGGCGGATGCTGGAGCGCTCTCCGCTAAAACTTGAGGCCGAATTGGTTTTCGTCGAGGACCTGAAACAGCGCATGACCTTGGTCGATAAGATTGCGGCCGCGGCTGCGTGGGTTTTGCCGGCCGCGATCTTGGAGCGGCTGCTGGGGCTGACGGCGGTGCGGCCGGACGACGTGGCCGCCGTGATGTTCACTTCGGGCTCGACCGGCGTACCCAAGGGCGTCATGCTGACGCACGGCAATATCGGCTCGAACCTCAAGGCGGTCGAAAAGCTGATGCACTTCACGCGTAGCGACGTCTTGCTGGGCGTGCTGCCGCTGTTCCATTCGTTCGGCTATACGGCCGCGCTCTGGACGGTTTTGGCGTTCGATCCCTTGGGCGTCTATCACTACACGCCGCTGGAGCCGCGGCAGATCGGCGCGCTGTGCCGCAAATATCGCGGCACGATCTTGATCGCCCCGCCGACGTTCCTGCGATCCTATTTGCGCCGCTGCGAGCCGGACGATCTTCGCTCGCTGGAAGTTGTGTTCGCAGGGGCGGAAAAACTTCCGCCGGAATTGGCCGCGGCCTTTGAGGAGCGATTTGGCGTGCTGCCTGTCGAAGGCTACGGCACGACGGAGCTTTCGCCCGTCGTCTCCGGCAACCAACCGCCGCTCCGCGATCCGTCGCCAGACCGTAGCGGCAATCGCATCGGCACAATCGGCCGCCCGCTGGATGGCATCAACGTGAAGGTGATCGATCTCGGCACGGGCGATGACCTTCCCCGCGGACACCAAGGCATGTTGCTCGTCCGCGGCCCGAACGTGATGAAGGGCTATTTGAACCGGCCCGATCTCACCGCCGAAGTGATGCGCGGCGACTGGTACGTCACGGGTGACGTGGCCTCGATCGACTCCGACGGCTTCATCACGATCACCGGGCGGACGAGCCGGTTCTCAAAAATCGGCGGCGAGATGGTGCCGCACATGGGCGTCGAAACGGCCCTGCGCAAGGCGCTCGGCGACGACGATCACGAGACGCAATTGGCGGTAACCGCAGTACACGACGACCGTCGCGGCGAGCGGATCGTCGTGCTGCACACGGGCCTGCAGCTTCCACCAACGGACATTTGCCGCGCGATGATCGCTGGCGGTCTGCCGCCGCTCTGGGTCCCCTCGCCCGACAGCTTCCGCCAAGTGGCCGCGATTCCGCTCTTGGGCACCGGGAAGCTCGACCTGGCTCGGTTGAGGGAAGTGGCAGAGAAGGAGTTTGGTGATCCGGCTAATTGAAAACCACGAAATACACGAAACACACGAAAAAGGAGAGGAGCCACGGATTGAACACGGATGAAACACGGAAACCATCCGTGTTTCATCCGTGTTCGATCCGTGGCCTCAAAACCTTTCGTGTGTTTGGTGTATTTCGTGGTTTCTAAGAAGTGGGCCTACTCCTTCTCCGCCATCCTTATCTCCTGCACATACGGATCGCACGGACGGCAGTTCAGCACGTGGATGTGGGCGGCGTCCATGTCCCATTTTTCGGCCCAATGCAGATAGGCCACCGCCAGGGTTGGCGAGCGGTTGATGCCCGCGTTGCAATGGAGGTAGACGACGTGCCCGGCACGGATCAGGCCGTCGAGGATGCGGACGCCCGCGCGGAGTTTCCGCCGCATGTCGCTGGGAGAGAAGTCTTCTATCGGAAAGCGGCGGATCACGATTTCATGCCGGCGGTAAGCGTCCTCCATCGCCGCCCAATTGATTTCGCGATTGCGAATGTCCTCGTCAGTCTGCAAGTTGAGCACGGCGGTAATGCCCGCGGCCTTGAGCTGCATGATATCGCCCTCAGTCATCGGGCAGGAGCCGACGAGCAGCTTGTTTTTCAGAATTGGCGATAGTTGCATGAAAGATCCCCTATGTGCCTATATAATAGCGCAGAGGCCGATCAATGCAAGGAACGGGGAATGGAAGAGAAGCCGACTGCTGAAGTACCCGGTGTCCATTTCCCGCTCCGGCTGCCGCCGAGGCCGAATGCCGCGCCGCCACGATTCGATGTTTGGATGCTCGCGGCGCTGGGCTGTTTGCCATTGATGGTGCTCTTGCTTTTCGCCCCTGAGCCGTCGGTATGCGCGGTAGCGTGGACCTTTGTCATGGGGACCGGCCTCCACGGTTTTTTTCGCTGTCGCGGGGGCCGTTCGTTGAACATTCTGGCCTTTACGGGAGCTTGGCTGCTGCCGCTTATTGGCTTTATCGCGATGGCATTTGCGACTCCCGGAATTGCTCCCGATGCCTGTTGCGGTCTGATTGGGCTCAGCTTAGTCGGCTTTGTTATGGGATTTGTCATTTCCAAACTGATGGAAATGGCGATTGCACTTAGCTACATGCTGCGCGGACGCGCGTCCGCGCAGTTCATCCGCCGGGGCCGTCGCCGTCAGTCCGCGATCGGCTGGACGAAGCAACCACTCCGCTTGAGACGCCGCCCGGCTATGGCCTGCCGCGGCGGTTCGGCATTCGTGGACTGCTCATTGCCACAACATGGTCAGCGATGCTCATGGGCATTATGCGCATGAGCCGCGCAGGGCCCACAATCCTTCTTCGTGGTACTCAGCTTCGTGGCTGGCGTAGTGGCCGCGCAAGTGCTGCTTTTCCGAGGCCGAAAGCCGGTTTCGGCGTCCATGACTGCCGGCGCATTTCTCCTGCCGATGGAAGTGTTGGTGCTTTTCTTGCCCAATTCAGCCCCCTGGACCGGGATGCGATATAGGGTTTACGAGTCAATGCTTTTCCTTTCACTATCACTCGCCTTTTACGTCGTTCTCGGAATCCTCTCCGGCGCAGTTGCTGGAGCAATTGCCGGCTGGCTGTATTACATCAGCGAAGAATTCCTTGTCTCGGTCACACGCGGCGTGCCGTCAATCGCGCTGGAGCCGATCACCGATGCCGACGCCGATGCGATCATTGCTTGGATCGGCGGCCCGAAGCTTTGCCTCCGCTGGGCGGCTAGAAGATTGACTTGGCCGCTCGATCGCGAGCAGCTTCTCCGTCGTTTCGCCCTTGCGCAAGGCGACCGTCCGATCCGCCGCATATTCAAGGCAGTCGATCTCCGAACCGGAAATATGCTCGGATATTTGGAGCTAGGCGGAATTGATTACGTCGCCCGCAATGCATGGCTTGAAATGCCGTTGATCGACCCCGACGCCTCGGAACGGGGGCGTATTGGTGTACGCGTCTTGCGCAGTGCTGCACGAGGCATTCGAAAGACTCGGTCTCATCTCACTGAGACTGTCAGTCGACAATGATCAATCGGAAATCGCGTTGTGCTGCGACAAGGCCAACTGGATGAGTAATTACAGCTATCGACGACGCCGGAAAGATACCGGTCCAGAATGGATTTGCGTTTTTCGCCGCCAGACGACGCAAGCGCAGCCGCAGAGCACCGAAAGCGAATAATCTGGGGAATGAATTGTGGGCACGCAGCTAACCGGGCGGCAATGGTTCTGCGCGATACGGCAAACGCTGTCGGTAACGCGCCAACCGCTGCTCATAGCTCGTGGCTTCCTGTGGATCGCGGTTTCCTTTAATGGCCTTCAACTCCCACTCAACAGCCGCATCGAACTGGCCCGTTTCGGCGTAGGCCGCCGCAAGCACGTCGAGCCACGCGGGCTCACTCTGGCCGCCGATTTCCAGGGCCAGCCGGGCGTGTTCCAGCGCCTTCGCGCCATCGCGAAAACTGGCGTCAGGACAGGTGGCCATGAGCCATGCGATGTTCTTGTACGCATTGGGATGCCGCGAATACATTTCGACGGCTTTGTCCAGATCGGCGAGCGCCTGGGAGTATTGCCCACGCATCAGGTGAAGATAGCCGCGATTGTTATACGTAAGATGATACGTCGGATCGAGGCGAAGAGACTCGGCAAAGTCGGCAAGTGCGCGGTCATCGGCGCCGAGGCGAAAATGCGACAAGCCACGGTTGCAAAGGATATGTACGGCCGTGGGCGAAAGTCGCAATGCCTCGTCATAGTCGGCGATGGCCCGCTTGTGATCGTTCGCCTCGCCCCATGCGAAGCCTCGCGCCGCGTAGGCATCATAGCTGTTTGGTAGAACCTGAATCACCCTGTCCAGATCTTTCATAGCGAGTTCGATTTGCCCTTCCTGTGCACTCACCTGGCCGCGAAGTCGCAGCATATCCGCGCAATTTGGATCGCGCCGCAGCACATGTTCGATATCCGAACGGGCCAATTTCAGTTGGTTTTTCATATACCATGCGGTTGCCCGCCAATGATAGGCGTCCAACGTCTCCGGATTGCGCTCGATCGCCGTATCCAGATCGAGCAAGGCCTTGTCCCAGTCGTCTTTCTTCGCGTGTGCGATCCCGCGATAGCGATAGGCATCGGCCTGCGAGCTTTTGCAGTCGATCGAAGCATCGCAATCTTCGATGGCCCGGTCGTACTCGCCTTTTGAAATGTAAGCGGCTGCGCAGGGCGAAAGTGAGCGCCAATCGCGGACTTCGCCGCAGGGCAGCGTCGTAGTCGGCAATGGCGCGATCGAGTTCGCCCTTTCGATACCATGCGTATCCGCGATTGGATCGCAACACTGCGGTCCGGCTTTCCGATTCGATCGCGTGGTCTAGTTTGACGATCGCTTCGTCAAATCTCCCGTCTTCGATCAGGCCCAAGGCGAGGTGATTAAGCGCAAGTCCATGACGCATGAATAGCCGGCGGGCGGGCCCAATAATATGTCGCCGCACGATACGGTATGGCGTGGACTTATGAATGCCGGTCTTCCGAATGAGCCGCGCCACTGCTCGCAATATGCCACGGACCAAAAAGAGAATGATCAAGCCGATCGCAATTCCGACCGCGCACACAATGCCGTTATAGAGAAGAAGATCGATAAGCTGCGGCTGGTAATGCCGGAGCGACAACAGAATCGCCGTGCCAGTCGTCAACACCAGCAGTGCCCAAATCGAAAACTGGAACCGCCGAGGAGGTGAAGGAGCGGTCATTTTGTGGCCCGAGCGAAAAACGGGCGTTACGCCTTCTTCGCCGCGATCAGCGCATCAAGCTCCTGCTTCAAGCGCGGCAGGATTTCGTCGTAGCCGAACGAGCCGAGAGACGCTTCGCCGCGCTTGAGGTTCACGAACTTCGGCCCGCACCAGAGGCCCAGGTCGGTCATGTCGGTCTCGCCGGGCCCGTTCACGCGGCAGCCCATTACGGCGATTGAAATCGCGTGGTCCGCCGCATAGCGCGTCGCCTCGCGGACCTTGACCGCCAGATCGACGAACGCCGAGTTCTCTACCCGCGAACAGCTTGGGCAGGAGATGATGTTCAGTCCGGCGTCGCCCTCGGCGGTCATGCCGACGAAACGGCCGGCGGCGATGTCGTTAAGGATTTTTCGCCCGGCGGCAATTTCCTGCTGCTTGTCGAAGGCGGGCACGGTGAGCGAAACGCGGATCGTGTCGCCGATGCCCGCCGCGATGAGCTGTTCGAAGGCCTGTTGGGTCTTCAACACGCCTTCGGGCGGCATGCCGGCTTCGGTCACGCCCAGGTGCAGCGGCACTTCGGGCCGCTGGGCGGCAAACTTGCGATTGGCCTCGACCACTGCCGCCGGATCGGAGTTCTTGAGCGAGACCACGTAGCGCGTGAAGCCGAGCTTGTCCAACAGCTCGCAATGCTCCAGCGCGCTGTCGATCATGGGATTGATGCGGTCTTCCTTGGGATATTTCTCCCGCTTGGCCGGATCAAGCGACCCGCAGTTCACGCCCACGCGCATGGCGCAGTCGTTCGCACCGGCCGTATCGACGAGGAACTTAACCTTGTCCTGCCACGGCTTGAAACGCTCGTGGTGATAAAGGTGGCCCGGATTGTAGCGAATCTTGTCGACCGAGGGGGCGATGTCGCTGGCCAGGCGGTAGTTCTCCTGGAGATCGCAGGAGAGATTGGCCCCGGTACGCCTGCGGATTTCGGCCAGGGCGGCGGCGTCAGTCTTGGTATCGACCGCCACGCGGATCACGTCGGCCCCGGCTTCGACCAGATGCTCGATCTGGGCGACGGTCGTATCGACGTCGGCGGTTTTCGTCGCGCACATGCTCTGCACGGCGATCGGATTGCCGGCACCGACGGTCACGGAGCCAATTTTGACGGGACGGGTGGGATTTCGAGGGGCTTGGGACATGAGGCGAAATACAGCAATAAATGACAGCGGTTCGTCACCAGCCCTCCATTTTACGCGATTCCCTGCCTATTGGGAGATGACTTTGCGAGCTTTGCGCCTTTGCGTGAAACACTATCCAACTAAGTCTCACGCAAAGTCGCAAAGCTCGCAAAGAACGGAAATTGAAAGAGATTTGGTCGGGCAGCGACAAATTCAAATTGGAGAAAAAATGCTGACTTTGCCGATAAGGCAGACATTAACGGTTGTCGGTGCGTTTCGCCGATCGGCGAGCCTGTGTGTGCGGGCTCACCAACGACGGTATTTGCCGCCATATGTCAAAATCGCAAGTGCATGTTACATAACATGTTACGATTTATCGCACTGTTTGGTTGCCTGCTCGGGACCGGCTGCGCCGCGCTGCCGGAACGGGTGCATCAGCCGACATTGCACAATCCGTTCCCACAGGTTTCGCGGGTCGGCGTGGCCACGTTCTTTAATCAGAGCGCGGAACCGAAGCTTGACGGCCGGAAGGTGGCCGAGGCCTATGCGGCTGAGCTGGCTGAAGTGCCCGGCTACACCGTGATTTCCACGTCGGTGGTCGATACTGTCGCTCAGGCCTATCAAATCGACTTCAGGCGCGAAGGAGACGCCCGCCGGCTGGCCCAAATCCTGGATGTCGACGCCATCGTGGTCGGGACGGTTACCGAGTACACGCCGTACTACCCGCCGCGGTTGACGCTCACAGTGGCCTGGTTCGCGGCCAATCCTACGTTCCACTCGATTCCCGCGGGTTACGGCCTGCCGTGGGGAACGGCGGCCGAAAAAGACATCCCCGGCCCGCTCGCGTTCCAGGCCGAGCTCGCACTGGCCAAAGAACAGCTTAAAACGCAAACACCGCAATATCAGAAAATGCCGCCCAACCCGCCCGCCGATCCGTCGGGCAGTCCGCCGCCGTTGCCCACACCGACCAGCGAGCAGCCGGCGGCCGCGAGCGGCGTGAATCTTTCACAAGACGCGGGCACATCGCGCAAGCAAGGCGTTCGCACCGCGTCGCACGAGGAACAATCGGCACAGCCGGCAAATCCGCCCGCGTCGCCAGCGATCGTTAACAACGGAAAAGCGGGCGGGCAGTTTCCGCCCGACTGGCCCGATCCGCACGGCTTCATTCCGCGACCGCCGTCGGCCGATCGGCCGCGCGGCGTGCCCTGCGAAGAGCCGATCATGCAGCAGACGAAAAGCTATCGTGGAAACGACGTTGAGTTCACGACGGCGCTGGAAGACTACTACTATTCGCGCGACGAGGAGCGGCTGGGCGGCTGGCAAAACTACCTGCGGCGGAGCGACGATTTCATTCGCTTCTGTTGCCGCATGCACATCTGGGAAATGCTCGCGCACGGGGCGGCGCCGGCGAAACACGAGTAGTGTGGCGGTGGTCCACCGTCCGATAAGAGAATTAATGACTGCAACTTGATGCTCATGCAGCATGGAAAGCTGTGCCGTTCGTAACGACGGCTATTCAGGGGAGGATTGGAGCGGCAATGAATCAGGACATTAACGTACTGGCCTTGGTCAAGGGCGACGAGCGCTACGTTTTTCTTTACGACGACGCCAACCGCGCCGAAACCTTGCGGACCTTGGGACGCTATGCGTCCAATCCCGAGTTGAGCTTCACGTGGTACGACGCGGCGGTGCTCAGCCAGAAGATCCGCCAGGAGAGCCGCCGCCGCCAGCCGAACTCGCGCTTCGAGCTGCCGCAGCACAGCGATTTGGAAGATTGAGAACTCAGTACTCGGTACTCAGTACTCAGTACTTTGCCCATGCAAACCGCGATTGCTCGCTTCCTGCAATACCTGACCGTCGAGCGGAACGCCTCCGCCTACACGATCAAGAGCTACCGCGAAGACTTGACGGCGCTGGCCGAGTACCTCGCGGAGGCGGCGGGCGGCGCTGCCCGAAGCCGGAAGCCGTCACCGTGCTCGATCTTCGCGGCTACGTGGCGGCCTTGCACGAGGCGGGCTACGCCAAGACCTCGATCGCCCGGCGGCTGGCGTCGCTGCGGAGCTTCTTCAAGTTCGGCCAGCGCGAGGGTTGGACGAAAACCAATCCGGCGAAGCCGCTGCGGAACCCGCGCAAGGGCCGCTCGCTGCCGCATTTTCTATCCGCCGACGAGATCGGCCGGCTGCTGGCTGCGCCGCCGGCCAACACTTCAATGGGCCTCCGCGACCGCGCGATCCTGGAGACGATGTATTCCGCCGGGCTGCGCGTGAGCGAGGCGGTGGGGCTGAACCGCGGCGACATGGACTTGGACGACTGCGTCCTGCGCGTTCGAGGCAAGGGCCGCAAGGAGCGGCTCGCGCCGATCGGTTCATACGCCGCCACGGCGCTGACGAAGTGGCTTAGTAAAGCTCGTCCGAACCCGCGCGAGCCTTCGGGCCAGGCCACGCCGGTCTTTCTCAATAAGTTTGGCCGCCGGCTGACGACGCGGAGCGTGGCGCGGATGCTGGAAAAGCATTTGCAGCTTACCGGGCTGGACGCCCGCACCTCGCCGCACTCCCTGCGGCACAGTTTTGCCACGCATCTTCTGGACCGCGGCGCCGATATCCGCAGCGTGCAGGAACTGCTCGGCCATAAGAGCCTCGTGACGACGCAGATCTACACGCACGTCAGCACGGCCGCGCTGCGGGAGGTCTACGAGAAGGCGCATCCGCGGGCACGGTGAGCGAAGTCACTTACACCGCCTCCCCCGTACCCACGTTCCCACCACATCCCCGTCGCCGTCAATCAGCAATTCGTGGGGATCGGCGCGCGGGTCGTCGGGCAGGCGGATGGCCGTGAGATTGGCCCAGTTGCCGACCGCCAACGTGCCGATCTCCGCCTCGCGGCCGAGCGCCCGTGCGCCGCCGAGCGTACCCAGTTCGAGGATCGTCGCGCGGCTCAGCTTGGAAAACGACCGGGCGACGTGCCGCATCTCGGCCAACACGCTGAGATCGGGCGACGACGCACGGCTGTCCGTACCGAGCGCCACCACCGCACCGGCGGCCAGCATCTTCTCCAGCGGATAGGGTGCGTGGCCAAACCAGGCGTGCGTTCGCGGGCAGTAGATAACGGCCATGCGATCACGATGCCGGCCGAGGAATTCGATCTCTTCGTCGTCCAGGTAATTGCCGTGAACGATCATCGCGCGATGGGCCTGCGACAGAACCCCCATTTCATCCAGCGGCCGGCTGCCGCGGGGACGAGAGGCCGCGTCATACACGCGGCGCGATTCCAGCAGTTCGCGGAACCGCCCGCTGCCGTCGCGGAGGAACTCGATCTCCTCCAGCGACTCCGCCAGATGCATCGCCAGCGGCGCATGGTACTTGGCGGAGAGTTCGACGGCCCCGGCGAGCAAGTCGGGATGAACGGTGTAAGGCGCATGGGGACTCAGGCCGTGTTGCCAGGCAACGTCCGCCTCTCCCTCCGGGAGAAGGTCGGGGTAAGGAGAGATGGCGCTGCGGACTTTTCTTGGCCACTTGAGCAGCAATGTGCTCGAATATACCAGCGTCGCCGCCCTCACCCCCTGCGTCTCTCCCGGAGGGAGGGACGAACTTGGGGCGAAGCATGTGCGCCGCGCGGCGGCGAGTGTCATCTCCACGCGTTCCCGGAGGGGCGCGATCAATTCCAGGAAGAGCGTACCCTCGCAGCGCGTGCGACGATAGAGGTAAGTAAAGAACTCCGGCTGGGCGATCTCGCCGATAGTCGTCACGCCGCAGCGGACGCTTTCCGCGAGACCTTGCACGACGGGCGAAACACCTCCCGTCCGCGCCATGCCACGATGCTCGATGGCTAGCCGCAACCAATCGGTCATGCCGATGCCCTGCCGTCCGATCGGGCCGTCCAGATCGCTGAATTCCAGGTGCGTATGGGCGTTGACCAGGCCGGGCAGCAGGGCGACATTGCCCAGATCCTCCACTGGCACGCCGTCCGGCGGATTGCCCACAGCGACGATCCGTCCGTCGGCAATCGTTACCGCGGCGTCTTTCAGTGGCGGGCCGGAAACGGGCAGGACCCAGCGTGCCCGCATGCTGCGGGTGGAACCGGTTTGTGCCATATCGTTCACTCGGGAATACGAACCGTACGCAATTGGAACCGGCGGGCTTCGACATCTTACGGGCAGGTTATTCTACGCAAAGACGCCAAGCCGCGAGGGCGCAAATAGTCATGTTTATTCTCGGTCCTCTCGCAATCCGTTGACAACTCGGGCGAGTCCATCGCGAATATACTCGGAATCAAAGTTGATGACGAGCCCGAGCCGCATGTCTGTTAATCGGAGATAAGTCAGTAGCTGTTTCTTGTGAATGCGTCGAATCTCTTCAACGGCCTTGATTTCGAGAATTACTGTACCTTCAATAATGATGTCGGGCGGAACGCCTCGTCAAATGTAATTGTGTCATATTGCAGCCCGACGGCCACCTGTCGTTCAACATTCAAACCGCGCTTTCTCAATTCGTGCGCTAAACAGACCTCGTATACCGATTCGTGCAAGCCAGGTCCAAAATGCTTATGAATTCGGTAAGCAGCATCCACGACGATCTTGGCAATCTCGTTTTCTGTCATCTTTACTCTCCCTTTCTTTTTTTGCGACTTTGCGGCTTAGCGTCTTTGCGTAGTTCCTCTACCCGCAGGACGTTGCCCTTGCTTGAATACGAACACTTATGCTCACGCGACAGTGTGGAGCCGGCTCAAATCGCGGCCGCTTCCATGGATTCCGTGCTCGTAAACGCTTCCTGCAAAAGTTCCTCCGTGGTCCGGGCCTCGGGGAACCAGGTAAACCAGCCCAGCAGGGCGAGACTTGCCACGCCGCCGAAGACGTAGACCGGCCACTGGTACGACGGACCTTCGCTCGTCGGATGCACAAGCAGGCCCAGCGGCGGGAAACGCTCGATCAGCTCGGGCGTGATTTTTGCGGAAAGAACCGACAGCGAGTTATGCAGGAAGTGGAAGGTCATGCCGGGCAGCAGGCTGCCGCTGCGGACCGCCAAATAGCCGAGCAGCAGGCCCATCACGAAGGCGTTGATTTCCTGCTGCAAGAATCCGTGGGCAATGCCGAAGAAGAGCGCGCTGACCACGATCGCGCGGCGGTTGTTGCCCAAACGCCGGAAGCCGGAAAGAATGAAGCCGCGGAAGGCGATTTCCTCGCAGACGGCCGGCATCGCGGCGATGCAAAGAATCAGAAGCCAGACGTTGGCCGACGTGAACATTTTCTGAAGCTCGTCCGCCGCCTGCTGCACCTTCGGCGCGATCGGATAGATCCACACAATGAGCGAGTCGAAGGCCAGAATGAAAGGATGCAGCGCCACCGCCAGCACCGCGGCCGCGGTCACCATCCGCCATCGTGGCGGCTTCAATAGCAGTGTTTGCCGCGGGCTGCTGGTGAACATGACCGCCATGATCACCGGAGGCGCCAGAACCACGGCTAAGAACAGGGCCAGCGTTATCCGCGCGAATCCGGCAAAGTCTTGCGGCGGAGCGACGGAGTTCTGAAAGACGAAGCTTAAAACCAGGATCACCACCCCGCAGAAAAGCGCTTCGGCGGCCGATGGCAGCGGCCCGCGCTCACGGCGAAGCTGCTTGAACCAAAGCCCCACGGAGAATCGCTCGCTTTCCCGAAAGAGGACCGACTCCTGGTTGAATTGCTCCACGGCCCAGCGCACGGCCAGCCAACAGGAAGCGAGGGTGACCGCCAGCACGATCGGCAGGAACTGAAGCGCCTGCTGAAACGACCCTTCCAAGAGCGCCTTGAGCAAAAGCACGATTCCGGAAATCGGAACGAGGGCATACCCGACGCTCAATTCAACGCCCGGCGCCATCGGCAGCACGACCAGCGGCATGGTGAGCATCAACAGCGGCATAAGATAGTATTGGCCTTCTTTCGTGCTGCGAGCGAACGAGGCCAAGGCGAGGCAAAGCGCGCTGAACAAGCGCAGAGACGGGAATTAAAGCCAACGCCAGCCAGATCGCGGCCAACGGCGGCGGCCCGCCAAAGCCCGGCATCTGTCGGAAGGCGAGCCCGCCCATCACTCCGCCGCAGATCAGATTCAAGGCTGCCGTGACCATGCTGAAGGCCATGATCGTGAGCAGCTTGCCGAGAACGATTTCACTTCGCGCCGCCGGACTGCACAAAAGAGTTTCCAGCGTGCCGCGCTCCTTCTCGCCCGCACAGAGATCGACCGCCGGATAAAATGCGCCGGTCATCGCCCAGAGCAGCATAAGCACGGGCAACAGCCGCGACCAAAGATTCGTCGATTTCGTCGCCGTCTCGCCGCCGACATTGGAACTGACCACTTCGAATGGCCGCACTGCCTCGGCCGGAAGACCGCCGGCCACGAGATTCGCCTTGCCGACCTCGTCGGTCCAACGGTCCAAGATAACCGTCAGGCGATTGTAGGCGGTAAGCGAGCGTTCGTTGGCGGCGGTATAGATGATTCTGGGCCGCGGGATTTCAGGAATGGGGCTTGTAGTACGGCCTTCAGGCGGCTGCTCGGCATTCCGGCCAAGGCCCGCACTACGAGCATGGGCAGTCGCTTCCTGAATCGCCTTGCGATAGGCGTCCAGCCGCGCAGCGAAGTCGGGCGGAAAGACCAGCGCCGCGTCGTACTTCTTTTCGTTTACCAGGCGATCGATTTCGGCTTGCATATCGTCCGGCGACTTGCGCTGCCGGCAGCACCTTTTCGGCCATTTCGAGTTTCACCAGCGAGACCGCCTTGGCGTCGTCGGCAAACAGCGTAGGCACGAAGGCGTTGTCCTCGATCAAAGGCGTGGATGTCTTCGCAAGCTGCTGGCCGCGGACCACGAGCACCGACATCGGCCGCTGCGTCTGAAATTGCACCATCTGGAAGTAGGCCGATCCCAGGAGCGGGTAGAGCAGCACCGGCAGGACGAAGATCATGAACAGCGTCCGCCGGTCGCGCAGTTGGTCGCGGACTTCGCGAGCGAGAATCAGTTTGACGTTGGTGAAGTTCATGAACGCTGCACTGTGGGAGTGATTCAGTTGACCGGGGTGGCACGACCCTGAGCTTGCGAAGGGCGTGGCAGATCTGACACCACGCCCTTCGCTTGAAGCTCAGGGTCGTGCCACCCGGTTTCTTCTTCTTCGCGAAATAAGTTGGAAGAAAAGCTCTTCCAGGTCATCCTCGCCATGCTCGCTGCGGAGTTGTTCCAGCGTGCCTTCGGCCAGGATCTGGCCGCGGTGCATGATGGCCACGCGATCGCAAAGTTTTTCGGCCTCGCGCATGATGTGTGTGGAGAAAATGATGCACTTGCCCTCGGCACGCAGTTCGGCCACGCGCTCCAGCAAAGCGCGCGCCACCAACACGTCCAGCCCCGCTGTGGCCTCGTCGAAGATCAGCACCGGCGGATCGTGAACGATCGCCCGGGCGATCGAGACCTTCTGCTTCATGCCGGTCGACATCTTGGCGCCCAGCACGTCGCGGATTTCGTTCATCTTGAGTTTGGCGAAGATGGCCTCCATGCGGTCCCGCAGTTCGTCGGGCGGAATGCCGTTGAGGCGGCCGAAATATTCGACCATCTCCCAGGCCGTCATGCGGTCGTAGACGGCCGTGTTGGCCGACATGAAGCCGATCTGGCGGCGGACCTGCGAGGGCTGGCGGACAACGTCGAAGCCGTTGACCGTGGCCGTGCCGCCGGTGGGCCGCAGCACCGTGCTGAGAATCCGCAGGGCGGTCGTCTTGCCCGCTCCGTTGGGGCCCAAGAGGCCGTAGATTTGGCCGGGCAGGGCCTGAAAACTCAGCCCATCCAGGGCCACGAACCGGCCGCGGCGGAGATCGGCGTAATGTTTCGTCAGCCCGGAGACGGTTATCATTCACCTATTGTATCACGGCGGGTCTTTGAATCAGGCATGGGGAATTGGGCGAAAACGGCGTTTCGAATGCCGCCGCTGCCGCCGGCACGACAGGTTAGGCCGATTGAGCCATTTGTTCTAGCTTGCATCCCGTATGCCGGTGATTATACTCAATGGCGAATCGACCCCATCCTTTTCAACACCAAGGAGTTACCGATGCGACACGCGATATTCATCCCTGTTTTGGCGGCATTGTTCATTTTGGCCGCGAGCCTTTCCAGCGCACAGCCCCCGAAGCCGCCGGCCGGCAAGCCCGCACCGAAGAAACCTGACGCCGCTTTGGAGAAAGTGAAGGCGCTGGGCGAACATCTCGGCCGGGCACTCGATTTAACGATCGATCTGCTCTCCGGCAACAAGGCCGCCTTGTTCTCGGGCAACAGTGCCAATCTGCTATCGGGCAACACGCCAAAAATCCTCTCGGAGAATCAGACGCCGATCTTCAGCGGAAATAAGATTTCGCTGTTCTCCAACTTCAAGGTTGAGATTCACATCGAGGGCAGCGGGAACGGATCAGGAGCGCCGCTGGCCGTCCGGTCTGTACCGACTTATGTTCCCGGCGCCGGCGGCCGGGGGACGCCGCGGGCCTCGAACCAAGTCGAGCAGCCGTCGTCAGGACAGTTCCAGCCTCCATCCCTCCCGAGGTAGCCGGCGAACTGTTGTGAATGTCCATCACTTGCAACACGTGTCCTTTGAGGACGCGGCGAATATCGCCGTGTGGCGCGCGAGCGCGGGCATCGGCTAAGCTGCACTCGCATGGATTTAGACGAACCGCTGCCCCTGCCGGAGGCGATCGACTGGCTCGTCGTCATGGGCGGGCCGATGAATGTCGATGAACACGAGGCCTATCCGTGGCTCGTCCGCGAAAAGGAGTTCATCCGCCACGTCATCGACCGCGGCACGCGCGTGCTGGGCGTCTGCCTCGGTGCGCAGTTGATCTCCACGGTGCTTGGCGGCAGGGTCACGCCGAACCGGCAGAAGGAAATCGGCTGGTTTCCGATCGAGTTTACCGAGGAGGCGGCCGGCCATCCAGTCTTCGGGCGCTCGGTGCGGGAAAACCTGTCGCGGCAATGCTCAGCGTTCCACTGGCACGGCGACACGTTTTCCATTCCGCCCAGCGGCGTGCGGCTTGCAGGAAGCGCCGGATGCGACAACCAGGCATTTCAATTCGGCCGTCGTTGCCTGGCATTGCAGTTCCACTGGGACTATTCGTTGGCAAGCGTTGAAGCAATGATTGACCAATGCGGAAATGAGTTGATCGACGCGCCCGGCATTCAGCAGCCGGAAGAAATGCTTGCCCAGCCGGAGCGATTCGATGTCACTCGCAAGATGCTGTTTGAAATGCTGGATGGGCTGGCTACTTGATCGGCAACGGCCCCGGCGAGACCAGATCGTTGTGCTGCGTCTGGCAGATGCGGACGAGCACCAGCTTCTGGTCGAAGCGGTCGTCGCGGCCGTTGCTTTCCAGGAAGAAGTAATGTCCCAGGCTGCCTTGGCGTTCGGGCAGGCTGCCCAAGAGAAGCATGGCGCCCGGGCCGAGCGTCGTGGTGAGTTTCAACTCATCGAAGGCCCGTTTCGGCCGGACGTTTTCCACGCGGAAGATCGATTGATCGCCCACCCAATGCTGCTTCGTTTGGCCGTGGTGGACTTCCGGCACCAGTTCCAACTCGACGCGGCCGTCGGGCTGGGGCGTGACGTGCAGGGCGAAGATGCCTTGGGCCTGTTCGTAGGTCTGACCATGAATCTCGCCCGCCTCGCTCGCCAGGATGGGCATTTTGTCCAGCACGCTTGAGGCGGCGATTTCGTAGCGCTGGCCGGCGTGGGTCTGCATGTGTTGTATCGTGACGTGGGCCGGGGTGGCCAGGTCGGCGATATTGACGTGCTGCACCTCGCCGCCCGCGCTCGGCTGGCCCTTGAGGTCCAGCAGTTGCGAAAGGGCCGGCGGGATTTCGCCGGCGAGGACGCCCGCACGGAAGCCGTTCTTTTCCAGTTGGCGGCGAACGTCTACGGGGAAGTCTTGCTCGTCAACTTCGGCCCAAATCGACTTGGCCAGATCGGGGCTTTCAGGCGGGAGGCATATCGAAAAGACCTCCAAGGCGACCGTGCCCGGCGGCATGAGCGTCGGTTGTAGGATTTTGCCGGTGGTCGGGCTGACGACCGGGTTATAGAGCGCACAGCCGGACCCGCAGAGCGCGAACGCGACACAGAGAATACGCGCGGAGCCGAAAAGCTGTGCATAGTACGTGGACGACGAGGCCCGCATGGAAGAATGCCAGTTGGGGTGGCAGAGAATAGCCGAGAGAGGGATTTAGGTCAAGAGAGGCTTGAAGCGTGGAAAATGGCGCAAAGCGTCGGCTTCCCGGCAGAGCGCAGGGACATTATCATACGAAAGGAGGGGATGCGGTGAGCGCGTTACGAGTGATTGGACGGGTTGCCGGAAAGTGGTGGAAATCCGCACGCGCGGTGAGCATACGTCCGCATATCTCCACGCTCGTGCTGCTCGTACCCGTGCTCGCGTTGCTCGTCCTGGCGAACTGGCCGGGGTGGGCGGTTCATCAAGTCAATTGGCAATGGCCATCTGTCGAAGAGCGCTATGAGCATGGTTGGCCGGTGGTATTTCTTCAGCGAGCGAGATTTAATCTCTTTCCTTCAGGAGGTGCCCTTGTCAAATATTCCCCGTGGCGACTCGTGGACGACGCCGTCACCGAATTTAGCGAGCTAGCGCTAATAGGCGACATCGCTGCCGGCGTCGGCATTGTCGCGCTGGCAGTTGTCTTGATCAGGGCGCTCAGGCGAAAACGGCAGTCTTGGTTGCAATTCCACCTAGGTGAGCTGCTCGCGTTTGTAACGCTTTGCGCGATCGCTTTGAGCTTTTTTACAGTTCGACGAAAGGAGTATGTCGAAGAGGAGAAAGTACGCGGACGGCTGCTTCCGGTGTGGGATGTGAAGGCTGTAGGTGCATTAGAAGGACCGGATTGGCTGCTTCCGCTTTTCGGGGAGCAACTATACCGCGAGTTGTTCGTTCGAGTCTTCGAGGCACAGTGCAATGGCGACGATGTACGCGAAGTCGTGAGCCTGCGACACCTGCACGTGCTCACCGTCCAACGGCCGAATCAGGACCAAATTGGGCTACTCACAAAACTGCCGGAGCTCGAAGCCATTCACCTCATCGGCCCGTGGAGTCCGGACGATCGCGCGGTTGAGATTCCTTTGCTTCCTCGCCTCCGTGCATTGACTTTCGACGAGCCTCGGCGACTTTCGGACGGGTATATCCAAAGAGCTGCGGCGCTCGGTGGCCCGCAATCGAAAGTCTATCGACTGAGACTTCCGCCAACGCGAGTTGACAACGTAACATTGCGCAGCGTGGGGCGGATCAAGACGCTCGTATCCTTGGGATTCTCCGACTCGCACATCACCGATGCGGACGTCGATTCGCTCATGGATTTGCACGAGACTCCGCGAGCTGCAATTGGAGTCCACGTTCGTGACTGCCGAGGGCGTGCGGCGGCTGAAAGCGGCATTGCCACGATGCCACATCGTATGGACGCCGCGTGAGCGGGAAGACGATAAGACAGAAAAATAATTGACAGAAATATGCCGGATGGTAGGCCGCCCGATTATATTTCTGTCAACACATTTTTCTGTCTTCTTCCCCTTCATTCACTCGGCCGGAAGCAGTTTCGGAGCGGCGATGCGGCGGCCGAAGATGCGGCCGTGCTGGGCTTGCAATTTTGGGAAGTCCAGATGCAGGAAAGAGTAGAGCGATTCGTCCGGGCTGGAGTCCAGCCAGCGCTGGCCGAGCCGTGCGGCCTGGGCGTCGAACTCGGCGTGGGAATGGGTGTGCGCGTAGCACCGCCCACCGAAACGCCGCAGATCGCCGTCGAATCGCGGCCCGACGTGCAACAGCTCGTGGGCGATCGTCGTCAGCTTCTCCGCAAACGGCAGATCGAGGAACCGCGGCAGGTAGAAGTTCAAGAGATAGAGCATCTCGCGGCCGTCCACGACAACGCGCTGGATCTTCCAGTTCCGGCCGCGGCGGACCGATTGCGTCTGGCCGCCAGCGAAGCGGAGCGGCGTCAAGGAGGCGTAGAGCCCGCCGCGCATCCGCTTGCGGGTCTGGCGGAAGCTGACCGCCACCAGCGACATGTCGATGTGGCGGAACTCGTCCAGCCGCGCGGCCATGTCCATGCAGACGCGGGCGATGTGGTGCGTGAAATCGAATCCGTTCACAATGGGATGGCAGTCGGGACGGAGACGCAGGAACTATTAAACACGAAGACGCGAAGGACACAAAGAAAGACTGAAAAATGCATGACAGAAATATAGGGCTGCCCATATTTCCGTCAATCAGTTTTCTACCAAAATCCCCTTCGTGTCCTTCGCGCCTTTCGTGTTTAACCATCCGTCTCTACTCCGCAGCGGCAGATTCCGTCTTTGGAGCTTCAGCGGCGCCTTCGGGAGCGGGAGCTTCCGCGGCCGGGGCTTCTGTTTCCGACTCAAACGCCGGGCGGGCCGCCTTGCGGCGCTTGCGGTCGTGGACGCCGACGAACTCGAGGATCGCGCGGATGCCGGCATCGCCCAGCCGCGGCTTGGCCAGCCGCAGGACGCGGGTATAGCCGCCGGGCCGATCGGCGAACCGCGGGGCGACTTCGTCGAAGAGGATCCGCACGGCCTGCTTGTCTGCCCAACAGCTGCAAGGCCCGCCGCCGCGCGGCGACCACCGGGGCGATGGCCTGGTTCCACTCCTGCCAGCCGGGCGCCGTGCCGCCACTTCTTCCATTCTTCGCTGTTGCGCTCGGCCGTGGTCTCCAACTCGGCGGCCGCCTCGTGCTGCGGCAAGGCGCGGATGGCGATCGTCATGCACCGCTCGACCAGCGGCCGGACTTCCTTGGCCTTCTGGATCGTGGTGATGATGCGGCCCTTGACCTTGGGCTTGCTTGTCGTCGGCCTCGGCGTCGCGCTCGGTGAGGATCAGCGCCGTGGCCAGGCTGCGCAGCAGGGCCCGCTGGTGGCTGCGGATTGCGGCCGAGCTTGCGGCCTTTTCGTCGATGTCGCATGGTCGTGCTTTTGAGTTATGGAATGAGCTTTGAGCAATGGCTGCAGTCCGAGCGGTCATGCTCACGTTCAAGCTCGCAGCTCACGGCTTTCATCACGCCGGCGGCGGACGGCGGCAGCCGCATGCCCAGCCGCAGGCCCAGGTCGGCCAGCTTCTCGCGGACTTCGTCGAGCGTCGTCTCGCCGAAGTTCCGCACTTCCAGCAACTGGTCTTCGGTGCGTCGTCACCAGGTCGCGGACGGTGGTGATGTTCTCCGACTCCAGGCAGTTGGTCGCCCGCACCGAAAGCTCCAACTCGGCCAGGCTCATGTTCAGCTTGGTCTCGGTGGCCGGGTCCGATGCCGCCGCCGCCGACGGCGCGGGCCTCGGCGTGCACCATCGGGCCCAACTCGCTGTACTGCACGAACGGATTGAGGTGCTTGCGGAGAATCTTGGCCGACTCGACCAGGGCCATCTCCGGACTCGACCGAGCCGTTGGTCCAGATCTCGATCGTCAGCTTGTCGTAGTTGGTCTTCTGGCCGACGCGGGTCTCCTCGATCTCGTAGCGCACGCGGACCACGGGGCTGAAGGCGGCGTCGATCGGGATGATGCCGATTTCCTGCGCCTGCGGGCTGTGCTCGGTGGCCGGCACGTAGCCGCGGCCGTTCTCGACCACCATTTCCATCAGGAACGGCACGTCGTCGGTCAGCGTGGCGATGACGTGGTCCTTGTTGATCACTTCGACCTGGTCGTCGGTCTGCACGTCGGCGCCGGTGATCAGGCCCTTGGTGTTCTTCTCGATCCGCACGACGCGTGGTCTGCTCGCTGTGGTTCTTCACCACCAGCGACTTGACGTTCAGCACGATGTCGGTCACGTCCTCGACGACGCCGGGCAGCGTGGTGAACTCGTGCTGGGCGCCGTGCAGCTTGATCTGCGTGACGGCGCTGCCTTCCAGGCTGGACAGCAAGATGCGGCGCAGGCTGTTGCCGACGTCACGCCGAAGCCGCGCTCGAACGGCTCGGCGACGAACTTGCCGTAGGTGGCGGTGAGGGTCGACGGTCGCCGTCACCAGACTGGGCAATTCCAGTCCGCGCCATCGAATACGCATTTGAAGCCTCCGAACCAATTCTTGAGGCGCGGACCGGAGTGTGATCGAGCTGCAACGAAGTCGCCACAATCACGGACAATCGGGTCTACCTGCGCAATGACGTCCACGGCTATGCTTTACTTCGAGCAAAGCTCGACGATCAATTGCGTCTGCACGGGGATCGACACGTCGGCGGCTTCCGGCATGCGCAGCACGTGCCCTTCGGGCTCGCGGCCCTTCGACCAGGCTGAGGAAATCGGGCACCTCGCGGCGGTGCTCGGCCAGGTTGGCCTGGACCATCTGCAGGCTCTTCGGCCGGTTCTTGACGCGGATCACGTCGCCGGGCCGCACCAGGTAGCTGGGAATGTCCACCTGCTGGCCGTTGACGGTGATGTGGCCGTGGGTGACCAGCTGCCGGGCCTGGGCCCGCGACTAGGCCGAAGCCCAAGCCGTGCACGATGTTGTCCAGCCGGCGCTCCAGCAGGCTCATCAGGGCGTCGCCGGTGTTGCCCTTGGTCCGCGTCGGCCTGGTCGAAATACTTGCGGAACTGCCGCTCCAGCACGCCGTAGTAGTGCTTCACCTTCTGCTTT
This sequence comes from uncultured Planctomycetia bacterium, assembly GCA_963707295.1. GTDB lineage: Bacteria > Planctomycetota > Planctomycetia > Pirellulales > Thermoguttaceae > JANXQG01. The sequence continues at coordinate 839,285 of CAVPPL010000007.1, read as the reverse complement.
TCGCGCAGGTGCGACGCCGTAGTCGGTCGGCTTGCCGCGGCGGACTGGTGGTCATGCCCGGCGGCGATTCGCGGCGCTCGACGGCGCACTTGGGCGTGTCGCAACGCGTGCCCTTGAGGAACAGCTTCATTCCTTCGCGGCGGCACAAGCCGGCAAACGGGTCCAGTATGACGAGCCATACGATTTCTCGAGTGCTTGATGACTGAGTTCAGATGAGTCTCGATCTGTAATTCGGACTCCGGTAGTCGCTACGTCGCTTACAACTTGCTACACGCGGCGCTTCTTCGGCGGCGGCAGCCGTTGTGCGGCAGCGGCGTCACGTCTTCGATCGACTTGATCTTCAGGCCGGCCGCCTGCAAGGCGGTGATGGCGCTCTCGCGGCCGCTGCCCGGCCCCTTGACCTTGCACGTCCACTTCCTTCATGCCGAACTTGATGGCCTTCTCGGCGCACCTGCTGGGCCGACATCTGGCCGGCGAAGGGCGTGCTCTTGCGGCTGCCCTTGAAGCCGCTGGTGCCGGCGCTGGCCCAGCACAGCGTGTCGCCCTTGGTGTCGGTGATCGTGATCGTCGTGTTGTTGAACGTCGCCTTGATGTGGGCCACGCCCACCGTCACGTTGCGGCGGACTTTCTTCGCGTCGCTTGCTGCTCGACTGTCGTTGTCTTGGCCACCGTTTGCGAACTCGGCGATCGCTTGCCGTGAATACAGTCGAATCTGCTGTCTCGAGCAATCTGCTCCACGATCGCTACCGCAGATCCTTCACGCCCTTCTTGCCGGCCACGGTCTTCTTGGGGCCCTTGCGGGTGCGGGCGTTGGTGCGCGTGCCGCTGGCCGCGAACCGGCAGGCCGCGGCGATGCCGGATGCCGCGATAGCAGCCGATGTCGCGCAGCCGCGACGATGTTCTGGTTGCCACCTGCCGCCGCAACTGGCCTTCGACCACGTAGTCCTTGTCCAGCAAGGCGGCCAGCCGGGCCAACTCGTCCTCGCGCAGGTCCTGGGCGCGGGCCTGCGGATCGACGCCCGCCTTGTGGCACAGATCGCGGGCGATCTTCGGCCCGACGCCGTACAGGTACTGCAAGAGATCACCGTCGGACGATCGTTCGGGATGTCAACACCTAACAAACGCGGCATGTTTATTACTCGACGCGGTTGGGATGTTTTACATCGATCGTTACAGTGTACGATCGTTATGGGAGCGAACCTGCTGCGACGCGCTTCGCTGCCGCGTGCAGGCGACTATCGCGCTGCCGCTAACCCTGGCGCTGCTTGTGGCGCGGATTGGTGCAGACAACGTAGATCACGCCGCGGCGGCGGACGATCTTGCAATGTTCGCAAATTCGCTTGACGCTGGCTCGGACTTTCATGGCTCGACACTCGACATCTATGAGCTTGGCCGCTTTAGCAAGAAAATACTACGCTTGCTGGCAAACTCGCGGACCGCACCTGACTGGCCTTGCCTTGCTGCCGGTGGCAGAAAGGGGCAAAGTATATCAGTATAAGGTCCCACGGCCTTTCCTTCAAGGCCCCCGGCTACAAAATTCTCGACATTGGCCCGCGGTGTGCTAACGCATACGCGATACAATGCAAATGCGCTATAAATCGAAGAAATACCGGAAAGACAATTGACACGCCGCGAACCCCTTCCGGTCTATTTCCTTCATTCTTACCAGCTTTCGCCGTTTGGCCCAGCGGTCAAGACCACGGGGCCGGACTCGGTGATGGCAATCGGTATGCTCGAAATGGGCGCTGGGTTTGCCGTCGGCGGTGGTCTTGCGTCCATTGGTCCGGCAAGGACTTTGACTTCCTTGCCGCCCATGTTCACCATCGGCTCGACGGCGATCACGCGGCCGGGCACGAGCCGAAAGTCGTTCCGCCCCCGCCGGTAGCCGCGTTTGACGAAGTTCGGCACCTGCGGATCTTCGTGCATGTTGCGGCCGATGCCGTGGCCGACGAAGTTCTCCACCACGGAAAAGCCGGCCTTGCGGACGAAAGTCTGCATCTCCTCGGCCACTTCGCTCCACCAGCGCCGCTCGCCCATCCGGCGGATGGCCAGATGGAGCACGTCGCGGGTCACGTCCAGCAGCCGCTGTACTTCGGGGTTGACCTTTCCCACCGGCAGCGTCGCGGCGGCATCGCCGCACCAGCCGTTGAATTTGCAGCCGGTGTCGATGCTCACGATGTCGCCTTCGACCAGTTTCCGCCGTCCGGGGATGCCATGCACGACTTCGTGGTTGATCGAGATGCAGGTCACCGCCGGAAAGGCCGGACCGCCTTCGGTCGAGTTCGGATAGTACTTGAAGAGCGGCTCGGCATTGTGGCGGCGGTAAAAGTCCTCGATGGCAGCGTCGATCTCGACCGTGGCCACGCCCGGCTTGACGACGTTCTTGACCATCTCGAAGGTCTCCCAAACCAGGAGACCCGATTTGCGCATTTGGGCGATTTCTCGCGGGGAGCGAAGGATTTCCACGCGATGTTTCTACCCCTTACTCCAGCAGCCCCTTGTAATTCCGCATCACCAGGTGGCTGTCGATCTTTTGCACCAGATCGAAGGCCACGCTGACGGCGATCAGCAGGCCCGTGCCGCCGTAGAAGCTGGCCATCGTGTAGTTGACGTCCATCGCAGACGGTGATCAATCGTGGGAATGATGGCCACGACGGCCAAGAAGCCCGCCCCGACGTAGGTGATGCGGACCATCACCTTTTCCAGGTAGTCGGCCGTGCGGCTGGCCGGGCCGATAGCCGGGAATGAACGTGCCGTAGTTCTTCAGGTTGTCGGCCATGTCCTTGGGATTGAAGGTGATGGCCGTCCAGAAATAGCAGAAGAAGTAGATCAAGACCATGTACAGCACGTTGTAAATGAAGCGACGTCGCCGCGGTGGAACATGGTCTGCAATGTCGCTGCAGCACGCCGACTGTTGGGATACTGGTTCGCCAGCCAGCTGAAGATCATAGAGGGAAACATCAGCAAGCTGCTGGCGAAGATGATGGGCATCACGCCGGCCTGGTTGACCCGCAACGGCAGATACTGCCGCGTGCCGCCGTAGACGCGGCGGCCGCGGACGTGCTTGGCGCTTTGCGTGGGAATGCGCCGCTGGCCCTGGGTGATGAACACCACGCCGGCGATCACGCCGACGAACAACAGCACGAGCAGGATCAAGACTTCTTCGACGCCGATCTTGCCGCGGCCGCTGCCCAGTTCCAGGCCGCCGCCTGCCAGCATCGGCTTGATCAGGTCGTGCAGCGCGTGCGGCATGCGGGCGAGAATGCCGGCCATGATCAGCAAGCTGATGCCGTTGCCGATGCCGTATTCGTCGATCTGCTCGCCCAGCCACATCAGGAAGATCGTGCCGGCGGTCATGGTCATCACGCCGATAATCTGCCAGCGAAACTGCAGGCCGCTGAGGCAATCGCCGGGTCGTTGAGGAACGTGATCGTCGACCAGTTCTTGCTGCCCGCCAGAGAAGCGCCACGTAGAACCAGCTTTGCCCGAGGCACAGGACGACGGTGGCGTAGCGCGTGTATTCGTTGATTTTCTTGCGGCCGCTCTCGCCTTCCTTTTGCAGCTTTTCCAGCGGCGGATAGACGCTGCCCAGGAGCTGGAAGATAATCGAGGCCGAGATGTAGGGCATGATGCCCAGGCCGAAGATCGTGGCCTGGTTCAGATTGCTGGCGCTGAACATGGCCATCTGAGTGAGCAATCCGCCGCCCTGCCGACGTTCTGCTTGAACAAGCTGTCGATCTTGTCTGATCGACGATCGGCAGCGGAATCTGCCAGCCGACGCGATAGACGGCCAGCAGGCAGCAGCGTGAAGAGGATCTTCTGGCGCAGCTCGGGGATCGTGAAGACGACGCGAATTTTTTCCCACATGGGTTCGATCCGTCGTTCCAGGGTATTGAGCAGATACTCGCCGCATCGGACGGATCGGTCGGCTCCGTTCGATCGCCGAACCTGCCGGACCCCAATCCGGCGCATTCTTGCCGCCGCCGCCTTCTTGCGTACCCGCTTCGACTCTTCACCACCGGCTTCTTGCCCGGCAACACGATCGCCTGGCCGCCGGCCTTCTCGATCTTCTCCATGGCCGCAGTGCTGAACTGGTGGGCGGAGATCTTCAAGCTCTTGGTCAGCTCGCCGTTGCCCAGCACCTTCAGCAAGTCGTATTGACCTTTGACGAGGCCGCGGGTCTTGAGCGTCGCGGGATGACCTCCTCGCCGCCTTGAAGCGGCGTCTCCAGGTCGCCGACGTTGACGATCGCCACCGTCCAGCGCGAACTGGTTGTGGAAGCCGCGCTTGGGAATGCGGCGGACCAGCGGCATCTGGCCGCCCTCGAAGATGCGGCGAGGCGTTGTAGCCGGGGCGGGAGCGCTGGCCCTTGTGGCCGCGGCCGGCGGTCTTGCCCTGGCCCGAGCCGGGGCCGCGGCCGAGCCGCTTCCGCGACTTGTTGCTTGTGGATGTCCGTGATTGACGTCGTTGCAGATTCATGACAGCGATACTCCCCGCAGCCGCTCGACTTCGCGTTGCGTGCGAAGTTGTGTCAAGCGCGTCGATGGCGGCCTTGACCAGGTTGTGTCGGATTGGTGGAGCCGAAGCTCTTGGTGAGGATGTCGTGGATGCCGGCCGCCTCGCAGACCGCGCGGACGGCCGCGCCGGCGATCACGCCGGTGCCCGGCGCGGCCGGCACCAGCATCACGGGGCGAGCGCCGAAGTGGCCCTTCGACGGTGTGCGGGATTGACGTGCCCTTCAACGCGATGTCGACCATGCTTGCGCGTGCCGTCCTTGACGGCCTTTTCGACCGCCGGCGGCACTTCGTTGGCCTTGCCGTAGCCCCAGCCGACCTTGCCGCGGCCGTCGCCGACCACGACCAGCGCGGTGAAGCTGAAGCGGCGGCCTCCCTTGACCACGGCGGCGCAGCGCCGGATCTTGATCACCTTGTCGATCAATTCTCCGCGGTTCGATTCAGACAGTGACGTGCTTGCTTCGCCGGCAATCGGCAGTACGATGAACGTGCTCTAAAACTTTAATCCGGCTTCGCGGGCGGCCTCGGCCAGCGCGGCGACCCGGCCGTGATACTTGTACTCGCGGCGGTCGAAGACCACCTCCTTGATGCCGGCCTCCAGGGCCCGCTGGGCGATCGCCTTGCCCACCGCCGCGGCGGCCGTCTTGTTGCCGCCGTAGCGCAGGTCCTGCCGCAGGGCCTTGTCGCGGCTGCTGGCGGCGGCCAAGGTGCGGCCGGCGCCGTCGTCGATAATCTGGGCGTAAATGTGCTTGTGGCTGCGGAAGATGGCCAACCGCGGCCGGGCGGCGTCGCGCTTGATGCGGTTGCGGACGCGGAATCGCCCGCCGCTGCGCTGTTGCCGATTGCTTTTCGTGATTCATGTATTCCTCGCGACTGTCGTTCGATCGCCGCCATGGTCGCGACTTCCACGGTTACTTCACCATTGCCTTGCCCTGCTTGCGGCGGACCACCTCGCCCATGTAGCGGATGCCCTTGCCCTTGTACGGCTCGGGCTTGCGGACGGCGCGGACCTCGGCGGCGAACTGGCCGACCATCTGCTTGTCGATGCCCTTGATGACGATGTGCTGCTGGTCGGGACAGGTCACCTTCAGCCCGGCGGGAATCGGCACCTGCATTTCGTTGGCCAATCCGACGCGGAGTTGCAGCGTCTGCCCTTGGACGGCGGCCAGGTAGCCGACGCCGACTGATTCCAGCTTCTTCTCGTAGCCCTGGTGACGCCGACCATCATGTTCTGCATCACGGCGCGGGTCAGGCCGTGCAGGGCGCGGGCTGAGCCGCTCGTCGTCCTGCCGGGCAACGATGATCGGTTTTGGCCGCGGCGTCGTAGCTCGACGGATACCTCGGGACGGAACTCCCATTGGAGCTTGCCCAGCGGGCCTTCGACCGTGATGATGCGGCCGGCCACGGCGACCTTCACGCCGGCGGGCACGGCAACGGGTTTTTTTCCGATCCGGGACATGTTATATTGCTACGTCTTAGGCATCGACGTTCTGGACTATCGTCTCAAATCCGACCGTTAATGGACCTTACTTACCAAATCTCGCACAGCACTTCGCCGCCCAGCTTCCGCTGCCGCGCCTCGCGATCGCTGATCACGCCGCGGCTGGTGCTGATGATCGAAATCCCCAGGCCGCCGAGCACCGGCCGCAAGTTCGGCGGCGCCGCTGTAGACGCGGCGGCCCGGCTTGCTGATGCGGCGGATGTGGCGGATCACGCGCTCGCCGTTGGGGCCGTACTTCAGGTGCAACGCGAAGCTGCTTGGCCGGGTTCCTGGCGCACTTCCTCCCAATCCCAGATGTAGCCTTCGCGCTTGAGCACCTCGGCCAGGCCGCGCTTCACCTTCGAAAGCGGCATGTCGACGTGGGGCCGTTCAACGCGCACCGCGTTGCGGATGCGGGTCAACATGTCGGCGATGGGGTCGGTCATCATCGGTTCATGCTGTGGTCTCCCCTTTACCAGCTCGCCTTCCGGACGCCGGGAATCAGTCCCGTCGTCCGCCAGCTTGCGGAAGCAGATCCGGCAGATGCCGAACTTCCGATACACGGCCCGCGGCCGGCCGCAGATCCGGCACCGCCGCACCAGGCGCGTGGAAAACTTCGGCTTGCTGCAGGGCCATGGCAATCTTCGATTTACTTGCCATATAGCTTTCAGCTGTCAGTTTTCAGTTGTCAGTCGGTCCGGTCTCAAGCTTGACAGTGACTCATCGCTTACGAACCTCATGGCCTACGCCTCATTGGCCACGGACTCATTGGCCATCGAACCTCATTGGGCTTCGCTCAGGCCTGTCGAAGCGGCATTCCGATCGCCCGCAGCAACTCGCGCGACTCGTCGTCGCTGCCGCTGGTGGTCACCATCGTGACGTTCATTCCTTGCGACGCTGGTGAACTTGTCCGGGTTCAGCTCGGGGAACACCAATTGCTCGGTCAGGCCCAGGCTGTAGTTGCCGTGGCCGTCGAAGCCGTCGGGGTCCAGGCCGCGGAAGTCGCGCACCCGCGGCAAGGCCAGCGAAATCAGCCGGTCGAGGAACTCGTACATCCGCTTGCCGCGCAGGTGACCTTGCAGCCGATCGGCCATGCCTTCGCGGAGCTTGAATTGGCGATCGACTTGCGGCTCGTGGTCACCAGCGGCTTCTGGCCGGTGATCGTGCTTCATGGCCGTCGACGGCCTCTTCGATGTATTTCTTTTCGCGTGATCGCCTTGCCGACGCCCATGTTGATCACGATCTTCTTCAGCCGGGGCAGCGACAGGCGGTTCTTCCGCCCGAACTTCTGGGCCAGCCGGGCACGATCTCCTTGTCGTAACGCTCCATGCAGCCGCGGCGTGGGGACTTGCTTCGGTCCCTTGCCATCGGCAGGCTTCTGTCTTTGCTTTCGGCTCTTGGCTTTGTCTTGGCGGCCATATCAGCTTGATCGCTCACTCTGTCGTGGCTATCCGCACTGCTCTCGGTTATGCTTCTTTTCGCTGCGCGTGCCGCGGCGGCGATCACGGTGCCCATCGCCGACGCCCCGCACTTCTTGCAGTACCGCTCCTTGGCGCCGTCGGCCAGGAGCGCGCGCCCGACGCGCGTCGGCTTGCCGCAGGCCGGCACACCAACGCGACGTTGCTAGCTGCGACCGGCATCTCCTTCGGACAGCCGGCCGCCCTGCGGGTTCTGCTGGCTGCGGCGGACGTGCCTGTAGACGCGATTGACGCCTTCCAGACGACCACTTGCCGCCGCCGGACTTGTCGCGGATCACGCGCAGCACCTTGCCGCGCGTGCCCCGGTCCTCGCCGCGTGATCACTTCCACGGTATCGTTCGATCCACATCGGCACATGTTCATCACACCACCTCGGCTGGCGAGGCTGACGATTTTCATGAAGTTTCGTTCACGCAGTTCGCGGGCCACCGCGCCGAAGATGCGCGTGCCGCGGGGGTTCTTGTCGTTGTCGATGATCACGGCCGCGTTGCTGTCGAAGCGGACGTAGCTGCCGTCGGTCGCGGCGGGTGGGCTGCTTGCAGCGGACGATCACCGCCGCGGACCACGGCGCCCTTCTTGATGTCGCTGCCGGCGATCACGCTCTTCACGCTGCAGACGATGATGTCGCCCATGCCGGCCGAGCGCTCGCGGCTGCCGCCCAGCACCTTGATGCACATCATTCCTTGGCGCCGGTGTTGTCGGCCACGTCCAGCCGGGTTTGCATCTGGATCATGATTCACTCCAGTACCGAGTCATTCGCACAGTCTCAGTCGCCTGCAGCGCGGTTCAACTTCTCGGCTCGCACTGCGCGCCGAGCACGTACTTCCGCTTCTCCTCTGGCCGCCGCACGCATGGCCGCGATGTCGACCGTGCCGGCCTCTTGCGTCACCACCCGCACCAGCTCCCAGCGCTTGGTCCGCGACAGCGGCCGCGACTCGACGATCTCCACCATGTCGCCCGAGTGCGACTCGTTGTCTCTCGTCGTGGACGTGGCAGACCGTCGGCGGCGCAGGATCTTGCCGTACTGCGGATGCCGCACCAGCCGCGGAATCTCCACGCGCCGGGTCTTGGCCATCTTGTCGCTGGTCACGACCCCGGTCACTACTCTCTTGGGCATGTTGCGATCTCATATGTGAGATTTCGAATTTCGAGCCGTTATTCGCTTCGCGGTCTCGGCCGCCGCTTTCGGTTCCCGCTGCCGCTGCACCGTCTTGATCCGGGCGATCAGCCGCCGGTGCTTCGCAGCTCGCTGGGGGCGTCGAGCCGCTCGGTCTGCGCCTTGAGCCGCAGGCGGAACAGGTGCTCCGTCGTCTCCTTCAGCAGCAAGCGCAAGTGCTCGTCGCTCATTTCTCGCAGTTCGTTGGCTTTGGTCATGTTATCGTCACTCAGTTCATAGTACTTAGTACTCAGTTCTTAGTCTGCTTCCAGGCTCAGTCCAAGTTCTAGGTCTTCTCTACATCGGCCGCCGCCGCAGGAACCGCACCTTCACCGGCATCTTGTGGGCCAGCCGAGCGAAGCACATCCGCGCCGCCTCCTCGGTGATCCCGCCGATCTCGTACAACACCGTGCCCGGCCTGCACCACCGCCGCCCAATACTCCGGCTCGCCCTTTCCCTTGCCCATGCGGGTTTCCAAGGGGATCGACGTGATCGGCTTGTGGGGGAAGACGCGGATGTACAAGCCGGCCCTCGGTGCGCAGGTACTGCTGCGCGGCGATGCGGCCGGCCTCGAGCGTCTGCGCGCTGATCCAGCCGCCCTGCATGGCCTGCAGGCCGAAGTCGCCGAAGACGACGCGGTTGCCGCGCGTGGCGTCACCTCTTATACGTCCTCTTTGGCTTTTTCGGTGCTTGACCCTCTTGGGCATCAGCGCCATCGGTCTCGTCCTCGCTATACATGCCTTGGTTGATCCACACTTGGACGCCGATGTGTCCCTGGGCGGTCATGGCTTCGGTGAAGCCGTAGTCGATCTTCGCCCGCAACGTCGAAAGCGGGATGGAGCCGGCGATCTGCTTCTCGCGGCGGGCCATTTCCGCACCGCCCAGCCGGCCGGCCAGCTGAATCTTGATCCCCTTGGCGCCGGCCTCCATCGTCTTTCCATGGCCCGCTTCATCGTGCGGCGGAAGCTGGCCCGCTTGGCCAACTGCTCGGCGATGTCCTCGGCCACCAGCTGGGCCTCGAATCTCGGGCCGGTTGATCTCCTCGATCTTGATGTTGATCCGCCGGCCGATCATGTCCTGCAACTCCTTCTGCAACTCTTCGACTCGCTCGCCCTTGCGGCCGATGATCATGCCGGGCCGGGCCGTGAACAGGATCACCTTGACTTCGTCGCGGGTCCGCTCGATTTCGATCTTGGGGATCGCCGGATAGATCGGCTTGCCGAACTTGTCTTTTCGCTCTTGATGTAATCGCGGATCTTGTGGTCTTCGACCAGCAGGTCGGCGAACTCCTGCTTCGAGGCATACCAGCGGCTCTTCCAGCCGATCATGATGCCGGTGCGAAAACCGATGGGATTGACTTTTTGACCCATAACTTATCATCATTCATCCACCGACGGGGTCGCGGCGGTTTGTTAGTCCTAGTCCAATTCGACCCGAATGTGCGACATCCGCTTCTTGATCATCGACGCCATGCCGCGGGCCTGGGCCGCATCCGCTTGAACATCGGCCCGCCGTCCACGCGGGCGTCGATCACGATCAAGTGGTGCAGGTTCGGTCGCCCGGCGGTCCTCGGCGTTGGCCAAGGCGCTCTTGCAGCACCTTCTCCAGCAGCCGCGCGCCGCGATGCGGCTGGTACGGAGGATGTCCAGCGCCTCGTCGGCGAGCTTGCCGCGGATCAAGTCGGCCAGCGGCCGCACCTTGCGGGCGCTGATCCGGGCGAATCGGTGGGTCGCTTCGTAGGCCATGATGTACCGTCTCTTCGCCTGCCCTTGCCGCCGTGGCCGCGGAAGGTCCGCGTCGGCGCAAACTCGCCCAGCCGGTGGCCGACCATCTCCTCGGTCACGAACACCTTCATGTGCAACTTGCCGTTGTGGACCATGAACGTGTGGCCGACGAACTCGGGCACGATCGTGCAGGCCCGGGCCCAGGTCTTGATCGGCTCTTTCGACGCCCGTGTGCGTTCATGCTTCTCCACCTTCTGAAACAGCTTGGGATTGACGAACGGGACCTTTTTTCAGTGATCTTCCCATAGCTATTCGGTTCATGCATTCAGCGTGAGCTCTGAGCTATGAGCGAGTTACTCGCTCATGTCGCTGTCATAGCTCACTGCTCAGCTCATTGCTTACTTAATCTTCAATTGTCCATAGCGGCGCGACTTGCGGCGGCGAACGATGGCCGTGTTCGACGGCTTGCGGCGCTTGCGGGTGCCGCCGCCCTTGGCCAGCTTGCCCGTGGGGCTGACCGGATGGCGGCCGCCCTTGGTGCGGCCTTCGCCGCCGCCGTGCGGATGGTCGATGGGGTTCATGGCCGTGCCGCGGACGTGCGGCCGGCGGCCCATCCAGCGCTTGCGGCCCGCCTTGCCCAGCACGATGTTCATGTGGTCCGGCGTTGCCGATCGATGCCGATCGTCGCCCGGCAGGCGGCCGGCACGCGGCGGATTTCGCCGCTGGGCAGGTTGATCTGGGCCCAGTCGGCGTCGCGGGCGGCCAGCGTGGCGCCGACGCCGGCCGAGCGGCACAGCACGCCGCCGCGGCCCGGCTGCATCTCGATGTTGTGGATCGTCATGCCCAGCGGAATTTTCGCCAGCGGCAGGCAATTGCCGACCGAGGCCGGCGCGTCCGGGCCGCTCAGCACCTGGTCGCCCGCCTTCAGACCGTCGGGCGCCAGGATGTAGCGCTTCTCGCCGTCGACGTAGTGCAACAAGGCGATGCGGGCGCTGCGGTTGGGATCGTACTGGATCGAATCGACCGCGGCCGGCACGCCGTCCTTGTTGCGGCGGAAGTCGATCATGCCGATACTCGCGCTTGTGGCCGCCGCCACGATGCCGGGCGGTGATCTTGCCCTGGTTGTTGCGGCCGCCCGTGCGCCGCTTGGGCGCGCAGCAGGCTCTTCTCCGGCTTGGCGCCCGGCGTCAGCTCGGCGAAGTCGCTCACGGTCGCGCCGCGGCGGCCGGGAGTTGTCGGTTTGTATCGTCGAATGCCCATAGTTGTTTCGTTCGTGTAGGGTCGGGACAAGCTCGCTTCAAGCGAGGCCGGCCCACCGATCTGCTCTAGAAGAAGTTGATCCGATGCTCCGGGTCCAACTTCACGATCGCCTTCTTCCAGGCCTTGGTGTGCTCATCCGCGAAACTTGGTGCGGCGCGGCTTGCCCTTGCGGTTCTGCGTGTGGACGCGCAACCACCTTGACGTCGAACAATTCCTCGACCGCGTGGCGGATCGTCGTCCTTGTCCGGCCAGCCGGTTGACCTCGAAGGCATAGGCGTTGTTGCGGTTCGCCTTGTGCATGCCCTTTTCGGTCACCAGCGGCCGGAGGATGATCTGGTGCGGCGCCAGGTTCAAATTGTGTCGGTGATTTCGGCTGCCATGGCAGTACTCAGTTTTCTGTCTTGTCATTGTCGCCTTCGCTCCGCGAAGTCGCGACTTTCGCGGAGCGCAGGCGACAATTCGACTTACTTCTCTTGGCTTTCGGTTGTCGATTTCGCCGGCTTCTTGCCCGCCTTGCTGCGAATCGCATCCAACGCGGACGTGGTCATCAGCAGCCGCCGCGGGCGCAACACGTTCAGGGCGTTCAGCTCGCCACCGGCAGCACGGACACGTCCGGCCATGTTGCGGAGGCTCTTGTAGACGTTGGCGTCGTAGCCGGGCACGGCCACCAGCAGGCTGGCGCCGTCGAGCTTCAGCGCCTTGAGGATCGCCGCCATGTCGCGGGTCTTCGGCTGCGGCGAAGCTGAGTTCGTCGATCAGCGTCACTTCGTCGTCGGCAATCCGCGAGGCCACGGCCATCCGCGTGGCCAAGCTGCAGGGCCTTCTTCGGCAGCCGGTACGACCAGTCGCGGGGCCGCTTGGCGTGGATGTGTCCGCCGCCCCGGCGGATGCCGCTGCGCCGCGAGCCGGCCCGGGCGTTGCCGGTGCCCTTCTGGCGATACATCTTCTTCGTCGTGCCGGCCACTTCGGCGCGGTTCTTGGTCTGCACCGTGCCCAGCGGAGATTGTTCTGGTACATCACCACGGCATCGTGCAGCAACTGCTTGCTGATCCGCGGAGCGATCTGGGCGGGGTCGATCTCGTACTTGCCGACCTCGGCGCCGGTTCGGTCGTATATGGCCAGGGTTGCCATGATTCAGTGTTCAGTTTTCAGCAGCCGGCGATTCGAATCTGAGTTTCAGATTTTGAATCTCGGCTAGTCCCGCTATTCTTCTCGCGACGTCTTGCTTCCGCCGTCTTCGTGCCCGGCCCAACCTTGTTGCTGACGCGAATCACCACGTAGCCGCCGATTGGGCCCGGGCACCGCGCCGCGGACCAGCAATCAGATTGTTTTCCGGATCGACCCGGACCACCTGCAGATTGCGGACGGTGCACGTTTTCCACGCCGTAGTGGCCGGCCATCTGGTGGCCCTTGAAGACGTGGTGCGGATCGGTGTTCATGCCGATCGAGCCGGCGTGGCGGTGGACCTTCTTGACGCCGTGGCGTGGCCCGCTGGCCGGCGAAATTGTGCCGCTTCATGACGCCGGCCGTGCCGCGGCCCTTGGTGATGCCGGTACGTCGACCGCCTTGAATTCGGCGAAGACGTCGACCTTCACTTCCTGGCCGACCTGAAAGTCGCTGCCGACGGCACTCGTCCGTCATCCGCGGAACTCGCGAACGAACCGCTGCGGCTCGCAGTCGGCTTGGCAACGGCCTGCACACCCGCGGCGGCCGCGCTGCTTCTGCCGCTTGCTGTCGAGCTTGGCGACGTGGCCGCGTTCGCTGCGGCTGGCAAGGCGACGGGGCTTGTCCAGGAAACCCAACTGCACCGCTTCATAGCCGTCGCGGTCGGCCGTCCGCACCTGGAGGACATGGCACGGCCCCGCCTGGATCACGGTGACCGGAATTACCTTTCCGGTCGGAGTCGAAAACCTGCGTCATCCCGACCTTGCGGCCGAGTAGTCCAACTGCCATCGATTGTATCCTTTGTGCTACGTCGCCAGCGGGAGGGCCGGCCTAGGGCCGGTTTACCCGCAGTGCTTCCGTTGCATAATTTGTCCCGACACCAAATCTGTCTTAATGCCTAGCCTTCGCTTCTAATGCCGGCTCGTGGCCTTGATCTTGATGTCAACGCCCGCCGGCAAGCTCAGTTTATTCAGCGCCTCGATCGTCTTGGCCGTCGCCTGCATGATGTCGATCAGCCGCTTGTGCGTGCGGATCTCGAACTGCTGGCGGGCCTTTCTTGTCGATGTGCGGGCTCGACAGGACCGTGTACCGCTCGATGCGCGTGGGCAGCGGAATCGGCCCGTGAACCACCGAGCCGGTCCGCTTCGCCGTATCGACGATTTCCATCGCGCTTTGATCCAGGATCGCGTGGTCGTACGCTTCCATGCGGATGCGAATGATTTCGGTAGTATGTCCGGCCACGGCCAAACTCCTAATATAAAGGAACCCGGTAAAAGGGGCTCCGGCGAATCGATTCCCTGCTTGTCAAACAACAGACGCACTGCGTTTGCTCGCCCGACGGCGACCAGAGGCTGCCACGAGCGGAAACCACCAATGATACAGGGTCTTAAATTAGCCGTCAACGGGCTCTTGGAGAATTTTTCGAGTGTTTTTTGGCGTTTCGAGGGACGCCGAAATAATCCTTACCTATCGGCAGAAAAATCGTAAGACTTTGACCTCTGCTACGCGAGCGCGACGGTCTGTTCGGGGGGGTGCTGACCGCCGATGCATGGTGCGATATTCCATCTAGCTTACGACCGGGCCGCAGTTTAGTTTCAAATTCACTCGTTTCTTTGTTCCAATCTGCCGTCTCGCTGCCCGGCGACTAAAACTGTAAAACTCTGCCGAGCGATCACTTGTTTGTTGGCATGCACGACAACCTCGTAGTCGCCGGCATGCTTGACCTGTTGCGTCGGCACGACAATGTGCGAGTCGATTCTCATGCGTCCATCCTTCCATTGCAACGGGAGGCGCGTTGCCGGGAAAATCACCGATTTGTCCGTCAAATCCTGAATTTCCAAGGTTAGCTCATAGCTCTGTTGTTCAACGATTTCACCGTCGAACAAAACAAAAATCGTAAACTGCTCTGTCCAGCCTGGCAAGGCAGCAAAGTACATCTCATTGAAGAGCCCGACCAGGCTTAGAGGCTATACGGAAACGATTCGTCGTATTTTGCGGAGTTTCATGCAGCGGCACGGTAGTGGAAGTCGGGTTGGCGTTGCGGTGCCAACCTGCGGAGCATCAGGTGGATGTTGCTGATCTGAACCATCGCGGCGCTCGAATCGGAGCGCCGCTCGTAGTCCTTACTGTTGCGTCGGCAGCGTCCATTCCATGCATTCGTGCGTTCAACCACCCAGCGTTTCCTTAACGGCGCAAATCCAATCGATCCCTCGGGACGCATCTTGACCTCGATGTGCCAGTCGGGCCGATGTTCCTTCAACCAAGCCTCCAGCGCATGATTGTGGTATTTGTTGTCTCCAAAGATCGTGACCAGGCGAGGAAAGTCTTGCACGGAGATTTGGCTCAACAACTGCGGTGCCGCCGCCCCATCATCAGTGCCCGCGCTGGTGATCAACACGGAAACTAACAAACCCAACGTATCCACGAGCAAATGTCGTTTCCGGCCCTTGATTTTCTTCCCTCCATCATAACCTCGTCCCTCGCCGCCGATCTCGGTGGTTTTGACCGACTGGCTGTCGATGCACACCGCGCTGGGCGTTGACTCGCGTTCCTCCTTTGTACGAATTTGGACACGCAACGCATCGACGAATCTGGTCATAGTACCGTTGTCGCGCCACTGGACGAAATAGTCGTAGACCGTGCTCTTGGGAAGCAGATCGTGTGGCAGCATGTCCCATTGGCAACCGGTTCGGTTGAGATAAAAGATCGTATTGACGACTTCCCGCATATCGACTTCCCTGGGCCGTCCGCCGCGAGCGGTTCGGGCCGGCGGAATCAACGTTTCTAAAATTGCCCACTGCTCGTTCGTCACGTCCGAGGGATACGACTTCCGTGTTTCTGATTCGTTCGACATGTTGCGCACTCCTTTGCTTATGAGGTGTGCGCTAACTCTCGGATAAATCACGACTTGCAGCTAGACCAGTTTCCGGATAGCCTCTTAGTTGTAGCGAGTCTTCGTCAAAAACAACCCTTTGGCAAAGTAGAATCGCTTTGCATTTGAGCTGCGGTTCGGACTTTTTTCGCGTTGGTTTGAGTTTCCACATCGAAATTTCTCCTCGACCTCGCGTGCAATCGGACGCATGGCTGCCAATAGTTCACCATTCTAAGCGCGATTAATTCTCCGTGCAATCGGCCGAAAAAGCGGCGTTTTCCGGCACCAACTCCCGCTCCGGCCGCCATCATTTCTTTTTAAAATTCTTCTCCGCACCCTATTGACAAGATTTGTTAACTGTAGTATACTGACGACAATGCACGTTGCAGCGGCTTGTTTTGGGCCGATTTCCGGCCCGGCCGCCGCACGCCAAACCCTTGCCCTAAGAAAGAGGACCACGATGCCGCCCGAAAACCCAACCAACACCGCGACTTCAGCCGCCGACCGCAACGGTGCCGCAAACAACGGGCCCGCAAAGGAACTTTCCACCCCGCAGATCGCCGCCTTGGACGCGCTGCTTAACGGCTCAAGCGTCACCGACGCGGCCGCCGCCGCGGGCGTCGATCGCAGCTCGGTTCACAACTGGCTCCGCAAAAACTTCGCCTTCCAAGCCGCCTTGAATCGCGGACGGAAAGACATGCGGCAAGCCATCGTCCACAGGTTGGAACGACTCGCCAACAACGCCACCGAATGCGTCGATAAGGCCGTTCGCGAGGGCAATGTCAAGGTAGCGCTGGAAGTCGTCAAACGCGTTGACGTCTTCAGCCGCTTCTGCGGTAGCGACGACCCGGCCGAATTAGAAATTGCCGATGACGAGCGGTGTCTTGATCAACGAGAGAAGGCCAGCCGCTCGAAGCAGCGGGCCGATCGACTGAAAGATTCAGACCCCATCCACAGAAGGTTTTGATATAGCCAAAGGAATGGTTCAAATCGCGAAAAGTGTGGAAAAATGTAGAAAACTGTGGAGTTCGCATGGCCGTCGGCGGGGTTGCTCGATCAATTGCAACCTCGCGGGCAGCCAAAAGTAGACAGGCACGCTCCGCGTGCCGTCCGCCCGAAGCTTCAAGCTACGGAATGTAAGAGATAGACAAGAGCAAGCGGCTTACACCGCTTGTCGGACGGCATTCGGAGAATGCCTGCTAATCTAACTGACTCACAGCCGCAAACGGCTCGATCGCTGAATGCAGCCGGTGCTACACTTCGCTGCGGCTCCGTGATCGTCGCCGCGAACGCGGCTGCGCGCTCCATTCCTTCGTCAGCGTTTCAAAAACCTCAGGAGATTCGTACCGGACAACCGTTTTGCCTTCGGGTATCGGGCCGATCAGGCCGCGGAAGACGGGCAGTCCGCGAAGTTCGAGATCGGTGCTACAGTCATCGACGCCAACCTGCGAGTGGCGCTTGAGGAGGGCCTCGGCTGTGTCAAAATCGCGAATGCGGATTTCGCCGTCGGCGCCGCGCGTCACCACGCGAAAAGTTCCTTTGTTCATCGTTACGGTCCTTCATGGGGTGCCCATCCATTGGCGTGCTCCTTCGTCCGAGATAAGCCAGCTATCGGCATCGCGCGGGGTCGCGGCGGAACCTAAGTCGGCCGCGCACCATAGCGAAATCAACCGCAAGAACCGGTAAAAAATGCGCCCGAAAAAGAACACGACTGACCGATACCGCCGTCGCGGGGTGCATGGGCCGAAGGAAACAAACAGGCATCACATGCACTTCCTTATTCCTATTTACGATAAAACGAGGACCCTCGAGCGGCACCTTGTCAGCCACGGCGGTGTCATATAGATTAGAAAACGAGTCAGGAGGGTAAGCGAATGGCTAGCGGTCTGACTCGAAATCAGATGCCCCGCAAGGGGTTGAGGGTTCGAATCCCTTGCCCTCCGCTTTCTCGCCAGCAGCCGCCAAAGGTTGTTGGCGAGTCCTATTTCTTGCCAGGGTAAGCACTTGCGCCGTGTCGTCCGCCGTCGCTAGCATACCCCCTTCATTGAGAAAAGCTAACCCCGCCGTTGGCCAATTCTCGCCACCGCTTTTCACGTTTCGCCGTTCAACTTCTACCAGTTCTGCCCCCACAGATTCCGCCGCGCCGTCGCCCCCTTGGGCCTTCACCGTCACCCGTTCGGATTCCATCGGACGATTGACCGGCCCGAGGGCCGGTAGGCCGTCCAGGGCGTCTTGCAGGTCATGCCGCCGGGTATGGGCGTCTTGCAGGTCATGCCGCCGGGTATGGGAGTATCGGCCGATGGTCAGCGCCGGGTCGCTATGCCGGGCAAGCTCTTGGGCCGTCTTGACCGATGCCCCGCCCGCCACGATTCCCGAAATGTACGTGTGCCGCGTCGAATGGAAGTCCACCACTTCACCGACCGCGTTGCGATACACAAGGAAATCACACTTTGCCCGCGCCGCCTTCGCTTCGTCGCTCGGGGCCTCTTTCAACCATGCCCGCCGCGCCGCTTCCAGGTCCGCCCGCAGCATCCGGGCAGTACCACCGGGCAACCGACCAAACAACCGCACACCCGCCGGCTTGCCCGCCAATCAGGGCCGCAGCACGTCCGCCACGTCTTGCCGTATCGGTTGCCGATCTTCGCGCCGACGTTTCGAGCAGGCCGCCGCCACGATCACCGCCGGCATAGCGCCGTCCAGGTCGAAACTCTCGGGCGTCAGGCTGCGCAGTTCCTTCGCGCGAAACCCCGTCGATAGCGCCAGCCGGTAGCACATGGCACGATCGGGGCCGCAAAGGCTATGACTGCCTTCCGTCCGCTCTTGGACCGTGGCAAGCAGCCGGCCGATTTCCTCGGGCGTCAGTTCCCGCCGGACGTGCCGCCGATCCGTTTTTTCATTGAATCGTTCTAGGGCGCACAAGGGGTCATCGGCCGCGCGCTTGTGTTGCCACAGCCAGCGCGTCAGGGCCTTCGCGGAAATCATGTAGGAATTGCAGGTCCGCAGGGATGCCCCGCCCTCTTGCAACACCCCCACTGCCTTCATTACCGCCGGGCCGTCCAGGTCCGTCGTCAGCGTTTCGCCCGTCAACTCGATTACCCGCCGCAAGTTCCGCATGGTTTCCGAGACGTGTTTCGCCGTGTTGCCCTTGTCGGCCAGAAACTGCCGGAAGTCCGCAAGTTGTTCGGCCAGGGTCCGCCGTGCCTCTTTTCCCAACCGTTCTTGCGATGCCGTGATATTGAATTTCTGCCGCAGCATGGCCGCCGTTTCGCGCTCCGCGGCAATCTGCTTTGCCGTGTCCAAGTCCCCGCAGCGTACCGACTCTTTCCGGCGCTTGCCGTTAGCGTCGAAATACTGGATTGTGTAGCCCGCCCGCTGCAAGACAATTCGCGTACCGTCCGCGGTCAGGGGTGCGCGTTGCCGCCGGCCGTTCACCGTCCAAACCGCGAACCGCTCCCCCTTGCGCGTCACGATTTCCGCGCCCTCGGGCATCGCCGCCGTATAGGTCCGCTTGTATACCGTCGCCATGATTACTCGCCTTTCTTCGTCTTAGGTTTGTTCGCCACGATCCGCAGCCCCAGCAGTACCCCAAGGGCGTCCATTGCTTCCATCGAAACGCCACGATGCCCGTTGATAAAACGCGACAGCGCCGCCCGGTCGATGCCGGTCGCCGCCCTCAATTCGCCCAACGTCATGCCGCAGTTCTTGACCGCCGCCCGCAGTTGTTCCGTCAGCGTTTTTGGTGATTTCTTTGCCATGATTGTGATTCTACCCTTGTGTTGTCTTTTCGTCAATAGCTTTGTTGTTTTTTCGTCAACACCTATGCACAAGCTACAGGGAATCGCGGATTCCGTCAATCTGCCGATGCCGCAGCCGTGCCGCCTTTGCCGCCAGCGATCGGGACCGCTCCAGCGCCGCCGCATCGCAATGTTGGCATTTCCACACGCCGAGGATCGTTTCCCATAGGTCCGAACCGCCGCACGTCGGGCAGGGCGGCAAAGCAATATCTCCATCCGGCTCGATCCATTGCAACAGGATGCCGTCCGCATCGGGGACCGCCGCCGCGCCGTCGGCTTCACCGTCGCTCGCGTCGATAGCGCCCGCGCAGTCGCCCGCCGTAACATCGGGAACCGCCGCCGGGGCCGCGCCGCCGAATAGGCTTTTCAGAAAACTCGCCGCGTCAAAATCCATCGTGTAAACCTCTCTCGCCTACCCCTTGCGGCATCGTCCCAACCGTCCCAACCGTCCCAGAAATGGCGAAACACCGGGGATTCCGTCATTCGTCCGCCGCGCTACCGTCCCAAAATCGGGTAGCTATTTCCCGAGGAAAACAGCCCCTTGGGACGGAAGGGACGATAGGGACGGTTGTCGGGGGCCTATACCGTGTCGGTTTCGCCGTCCGCCTCGGGGAAGTCCAGGTCGATGCCGTAGCTGGCTTGAATCCGCCGCAACACCTCGGGCGTCACGTCCCGAAATTCCCGCCGGCTTCCAACCTTTCGCGCTGCAGGGATGCCGTAGGATTTCAGCCGCGCCGTCACCGTCCGAGGCTGCCACAGTTTGAATATCACCGGCTCGACTTCTTGGGCCTTGGTCAAGATTTCGTTGGGCGTCGGTCGGTCCCCTACGCGCACCGCGTCCGCCACGATCCGTAGCAAGGTTTCATCGGCATCGGGGATAGCTTCATCCCGACCGCGTTCGATGGTTGTCAGGGCGTGTTCTTGCAACAGCCGCAGTAGGCCGCCGGCGCCGCTGGATTCAAGCCAGTATGCCAGCGCCAACAGGGGTTGCCACAGTTCAAAGTCACGCCCGCCCATTGTCGGGCAATCATCCGTCCGCGCGCGCAAGTCCAGCCAGGCCGGGCCGTATTCCAGCGCCAGCGCGTGCAGGTCATCGCGCAGCCGCTGCCAGCCCGAGGGGTCCGCGTCGATCCGTCGCCGGGGCTTTTCCGACCGTGGGGCCGCGCGAAACATCGTCACCACAATGCACCGGCTTGCCAGCGCCGCCGGCAGGCCCGCGATACAGGCCAGGGCCTTGGGGCCGTACACGTCGAAACAGACCATCTTAAACTTGCCGGTATCCCCGAGGGCTTCCAGCCGCGACGCCGTACCGCCGCGCTTGTACCCCGCCAGCAACATGGAAAGCAGGTCCGCCACGTCCGGGCATTGTGCCTGTTTCAATCGCTCGGCTTCGTCCAATAGCAGCGTACCGCCTTGCGCGTGCAAGGTGCGAAACAGCGCCGCCGCCGTCATGTTGGACGATGCCAGGGGGCGAAACACCAGCCGCCCGAGGATTTCAAACAGCCGGCTCTTGCCGCTGCCTAACGGGCCGCCGATGTTCAAGTAGGGCAGGGCGTCCCATGCCTGATAGCAGTAGGTCAACATCGACCAAAGCGCCAGCGTCGCCACGATGCCGGGGGCGTGTTCCTGGGGTAGGTCGATGAAGTGCGCGATACGCTCACAGATTCGCTTAAACACGTCCGCCGGCGCCGGGGCCGTGGCGCCTTTCAGCCAGGCCGCGCGCGATTCTTTCGACCAGCCGGCTTGCATCGTGGCCGTAGGTTCCGCCGGCTCGGGATGAACCCACACCTTCTTGCCCTCGGGCAGGTCGATAGCCTGGGGCATCGCGCCGTTTTCGCGCCGGCCGTCCGCCCATTGTAGGTGCAACCACCAGCGCCCCGCCGGCCGATCGGCAATGATCGTCATAGTTGGCACCGCCAGCCCGCACACCTCGGGCAGAATGAACCGCTCGGGCCGTACAAGGCGCGAAACGTCGATTTCCGCCGCGTCCGCGTCCGCCTGGGGCGCGTCCGGCTTGTTTGCCAGGCCGTCCGCCAGCCGCAACAATTCCGCGTCGATGCCCTCGGGGACGATGCCGGGCCGTCCGCTGCAAACCGTGTCCCTGAATTCTTGCCGCTGTTTTTTCTTGGTCAGGTCCAAGGTTTCGACCGCCAACACTTCCGCGCCCAACCGGGCCGTTAGCGTGGCCTTCCCGTTGCGCCCGTTCGGGCTGCACTCGATTGTCAATCCGTTGTGGTTCTCACCGTCCATAGTTCGCGCCCGCCTTTCGCTTGCGTACCGTGGCCTTCACCGCCAACCGGCGCACCGGGGCCGCGTCGATCATCGCTTGCACTTCCACCACCGTGGCGCCGGCTCGTTTCCAGGCCCGCGCATCTTTGCTGCCCGCCGGGGGCGTGACAATCCGCATCGCCGGGCAGTATGCCAGCAACACCGCAGCCAGGTTGCCCGCGCCGCGTTGTCCGGCGCGTCACCATCGGCCATAATCACCACCTCGGGGACCGCCAGCAGCTTAACCAGTTCCACCAGCAGCTTGACCCCGCCCGCGCATGACGGCCGCCCGACCGCAGAGAATCCAAGGTCCAACAGCGCCGCCGTGTCGGTCGGTCCCTCACAGACCAGCAGCCGGCCGCCGTCCAGGGCCGCGGGGATAAATAGCCCGTCCTTCCCGCCCCTCACAGACAGCTTTGTGCCGTCCGGGCGCCGCAGCCGGATGCCCAACACCGCGCCGGCCGCGTCGATCATCGGGAACGTCCAGGCCCAATGCCACGATGCCCAACAGATGCCCAACCGCCCGAGGCTTTCGGCAGACAGCCCGAGGGATGCCGCCAGCCGCGCCACCGCCTGGGGCTGCACCGCCGCGCGATATTCGGCCGCCAGCTTTGCGAAGTCCAGCCGATCGGCGCCGCTCATCGTGCGAACGGCCGCGGGGATCGTCCGCCGCCACGGCGCCCAAGCCGCGCCGTTATTGCGCAGGATATGCAGCCAGCCGCCTTCACCGGCTCGCCTGGGGCTTTCGGTACGCGCACAGATAACGGCCGTTGGCGAATCGACCGCGCCCGTAAACATGCACCAATCGGGACGGCCGCACACCGGGCAGGGCCGCCGCTTCGTCACCCGCTGCCAGGTCGATGACTTTGATTCACGCATTGTCCCGCCCTCCGTCGATCCGAGGGCAACCGTCAGCGATCCATGCCACCAGTTCCTCGCGCCGATAGCGCACCGTGCCGCCGATCGTCACCGGGGCCGGCGCCGTGCCGCTGCGCGAATGGCGCCATAGGGTCCGTTCCCCGATGCCCAACAGCCGCGCCGCTTGGGCCGTCGTCAGCAACTCGGGAACGATGGTTTCGGCCGTGGGGGTGTTAGTCGGCATGCGCCACCCCCTGCCCGCTGCGTCGGGCGTCGATTGCGGCCGGGTGGCCCTGGGCGGTTGCCCGCCCAGGGCTCCCACAGATCCGTACATGGACGCATTAGACCATACGGCTCCTCGGGGCATGGTTTCGCTGCTTGACGCAGGAGTGGACGATTTTCGGCGGCGGGAGGCTATAACGCTTCAGCAGCCGTTTAAATCGGTCCCAGTTCATGTCGCGTTGCCGGTTGCGGCGGTCAAGCCACATCCGCCAAGCTCGTTGAACCGCATTCAGGAACGCCTCCAACATTCGCATGTTGTTGGTGATCCCATAGTAAGCGTAATGTCCGCGAACCTTTTGACTCAGTATTGCATGCTGCTCGCAGACCGGTCGGTGCCGGTTGTTCCGACACCATTGGGCAATGCTCCGCACCGCCCGGCTCAGACGCTTCGAGGCCGTTTGCCGCATTACCGCCCAACCGCCCCGAACCGTGCGACCCCAGTAATGGGTGAAACCCAAGAGGTCAAACGTTCCTGGTCGAGTGGTCCGGTCGTTCCCGACACCTGTCGCCTTGCGGGGCGGTCGGCGAAAGGGAATCAGCCGGGTCTTGTCAGGATGCAGCGTCAGGCCGTACTTGCCAAAGCGTTTGGGCAGCACCTCCATCACTCGCTTTGCATCTTCCTCGTGAGTAAACAAGATCACGAAGTCGTCCGCGTAGCGGATGAGGTGGGCCTTGCCCCGGAGTCGCGTTTGCACCTCCTGCCGAAACCACATGTCCAGCACGTAGTGCAGAAACACGTTGGCCAGCAGTGGCGAGATCACGCCTCCTTGCGGGCTTCCGGCGTCCGGGTAACTGATGTTGCCCGCTTCCATTACGCCCGCCTTGAGCCATTTGCCGATCAGGCGTGTCAGCACGCCGTCACGCACCCTGAGTTGGATAAACTGCCGCAGATGGGCGTGGTCCAAAGTATCGAAGAACTTTCGGATGTCCACCTCCAGGACCCAGCCCACGCTGGTGTTCATCGTCTGCTTCCAGAGGTCTTCCAGGGCTGCGTGTGCCGACCGCTGCGGCCGGAATCCGTACGAGCCGGGATCGAAGTCCTGCTCGTAGATCGGTTCCAGCAGCATGACGACCGCACGCTGGAGAACTTTGTCCTCCAACGTCGGTATTCCGATGGGGCGGGTTTCGGTAGTCGATCCCGCCTTGGGAATATGCACGCGCCGCACCGGCGGTGCCCGGTACGTGCCGGACTTGGCCCGGTCGAGAAGCGATTGGAGGTTGGCCTCCAGGTCTTTCGCGTAATCGTGCCAGGTCTGTCCGTCCACGCCCGGTGCTCCGTCTTTGCGGGTCCGGTAGAAGGCCGCTTTCAACCAGTCGATATCCATCAGGTAGGCCAGCGAAGTGAAGGCCATCTGCGGCGATCGTCTCGCCAACTCGGCTATCCGTTGCTGTTTCGTTAATACGTACATCGAATCTCCAAGTATCCGTCGTATGTCCCAACAACGATTCCATGCTCCCGATGCCTCGCTTCCCTCCACAGGGTCCGCACGGGCGTTTGTTCCCCTGCTTCAACGGTACTATCAAGGCACTGCGACTTCCTGCCGTCCTTCCCGCCGCGCTTCGTTTCCTTCGCACGGCCGGTACCACGGGATCACGCATGTTTCGCTCCCGCCGCCGCTGCGTGCGACCGCGTCGGGCCTGGGGTTGTTCACCCGGTCGCCCCGTCCGGGAATGCTTCCGTGGAGACACCAGGATCTCCCAAGTTTCTGGGGAGCCTCAATTCCCGTTTGCACATGTTCTCCGACCCCGGACGGTCAACGGTTCCTGACCAATTCGCGGAACCGTCGCGTGGCCCCCGCTATTGAAACGACGGAAGCACCGACGACAACCACCTTTCGAGGCTCAATAGCATGGCTTTCGGGCTCGCTGCCTACGCATCACGCCTTGGTTTCCCGCAACGTGCAAGGCTGGCTTCCAGGTGCTGGTCAAGCTCTCCCGGACGGGCTTTCACCCGCAAGGCTCCTACAGAAGGTTTCTAACTTCACTTCATGTGTGCTGTCCTCCTTCTCCAGTCTTCTTGGCACAATTCAATTCGTGGCGAATGAGCGCTAACCGCTTCTTGACTGTACAATCGCAGCGTACCCGCCCGCGCCGCCGGCAGGATATGCCGCCGCGTGGAAAGCACGTATAGGACGCGCTGCAAAGAAACCCCTAACTCATCGGCAATTCTGCCAGGGGTCAAGAGAGAGGGAACCGCTTGGGTTCGCATGATGAAAGCTCCTATCGGTTAGTGGGAAAAATCGTTTCCTCACCGATAGGGCAACTGTTTGCGTGAAACAGGCTGCAAACAGTGTTTTCCTCGGACAAGACGCGAGATTTCTGTTTGCAAACAGCCGCAAACAGTTAGACCCGCTTCCGACATCGCACGCGCCGGGGTTCGTCGGATGAATCCTCATCTAAGGGGCTTGGCTCGAAATCGTCCGCTTGCTCTTTTGCCAGCCGCGACAACACTTCATCCCGCTGCCCTTCACCTACCGCACTTTCGATAAGACTTACGGCTTGGGGCCGGGATTGCCGTATACCCTTTTGCCGGCCGCGCCCTGTTTGTTCCATCGTGGTAATCCAAAGCGCCGTTTTCTTCACCGTGGCCGTGGAACACGTCTTGTCCGTCGCCTTGCTGATTTCCGCCGCCCATTCCCGAATACCGTTGTGAACAAAACCAGCGTCTTGCTTTGCCAGCTTCATCGCCGCCGCGTTCGCTTCATCGACCGTGCAAGAGGGGCGTTTACCCTGGGGACCGCCTGGGGCCGTCGCCTCGGCCCTAATTGCCTTTTCCAGCGAATCCGCATCGACTTCCACGGCATCGCGGAAAATCTCGATTAGTTTGGCACGCCACTGAACCCTCCAGCCATACTGACGCAAACGAATGAAGGCATCGTGTACCTTTGCAGCCATGTCCCATGCGCGAAAGTGTTCAGGGAGGGATACTTCCCACAACTGAAGATCTTCACTCCCCTTCAGGTCCTGTCTAAGCTTTTTTTGCAACAGGTTCAACGCCCCCGGTGATTTCCGTTGTTTTTTCTCCTCTTCGGTCAGTTGCTCCTTGACGCCGGCTCGTTCCAAGGCCGCCGCGTCAGTGGGGACATAACAGAGTCTCGCAATCTTTTTGGCCGTGTGTACGGCACTGCAAACGGGGTCAGTCCAAAGCTCCATGATCTTGCCTTTCGTTGGTCGGGCCGGTCCAAGGGCAAGGGTACGAAAGGCAAGAAGTACCGATTGCGCCTTGGGACCGCTTGACCGGGGCATAGCTATTGCCGCCGGCCGTCCCGATTAACCTACCGAACGTGCTGCGTTGGGTCGCATGTTTCGGTGAAAGCAACCCGAGTTTCTTCAACGATTATTGTTTGACGCCTTCCAGGACAAATTCATCTTCCCGTGATACAAGTTCTCGACTGCTAGTTCAACATATCGAGTGCTTGGGGCGTCAGCGAGTGAAATGCTTAATTCCGTTTCACCCGTTTTGGTCCGTACTGCAATCGACGCGATTATAATCCTGTCTTGGGCCCAAGGATTGTAATAAATCTTCACCAGCTTGCCTCTTACGCGCACCTTGTTCTTGGCCCCCGGGGAAGCTGTTTGAGCAGACGCTGTTTGAGCAGACGCTCTTTGTGTCAGTGGTGACTTAAAGGATACCAGTGATGGGCGCTTGAAAGGATACCAGTTGGAACAGTGACTGTGAGAGCTTCTCTTGAGTGGTTTGGCACATCCGAACCACCGCGAGAGAGCAGCTCATGGCGAACCAACTGGCAATGGATAAAGTACAGTCAATTAAGAGTTTACGTGCGACGGGCATGTCGCAGCGGCGGATCGCGAAGACGCTGGGAATCAGCCGCAAGGCGGTCCGGCGTCATTTGGAGCCGCTTCCGCCAAAGGATACCAAAGCGCCCACCGGCGAAGCGCCCACCGGGTCGTCCGGCGGCGAGAGCTCAAAAGATACCAAAGCGCCCACCGGGTCCGAGTGTCCGCCGGAGCCTGCCGGCCAGCGGTGCCGCAGCCTCTGCGGGGCGTACCGCGAGACAATTTTGGCCAAGCTCGAACAGGGCCTGACGGCGCAGCGCATCTACCAGGATTTGCAGCAGGAGCACGGCTTTCCCGGCAAGTACAGTTCGGTGCGGCGGTTCGTGGAGCAACTCGTTGAGCGGAAGGAACTGCCGTTCCGCCGCATTGAGGTCGAGCCGGGCTACGAGATGCAAGTGGACTACGGCACGGGCGCCGCTGCGAGGCGCCGGACGGGAAGCTGCACAGGACTCACGTCTTTCGCTCGGTGCTGAGCTTTTCGCGAAAGGGCTATAGCGAGGCTGTGCGGCGGCTGACGACCGAGTCATTCATTCGTTCCCTGGAGAATGCGTTTTGGGCCTTGGGGGGAGTGCCCAAGACGGTTGTCTTCGACAATGCCAAGGCCGTGGTCAGCCAGGCCGACTGGTACGATCCGGAACTCAATCCGAAGATCTTGGAGTTCTGCCGGCATTACCAGTTCACGCTGTTGCCCACCCGGCCGCGAACGCCCCGACACAAGGGCAAGGTGGAACGGGGCGTGGCCTACGTGAAGTGCAACGGCCTGCGCGGACGGAGCTTCGAATCGCTGGCCGCCCAGAACGATCACTTGCGCGAGTGGGAACGCACGGTCGCCGATACGCGGATCCACGGCACCACGAAGCGGCTGTGTTTTTTGTCAAGCGCTTTGAGGCGCGATTCTTGGCGACCATGATTCGTGGTTTTTGGTAATAGTGTTGAGGATGGTAAGCAGTTTGCGCATGCAGGCGGTATGGACGACTTTGTAGAGTTTTCCGGCTTTCTGGAGGCGCTCGGAGAAGGCTTGGATGATGGGATTGCAGCGACGGGCCGTGACGGTCGCCATGTAAAGGGCGCTTTGGACGCTGGCGCGTCCACCCCAGATCGAGCGTTTACCGCGAAACTTTCCGCTGTTGTGGTTGTATGGCGCCAAGCCGACAAGAGCGGAGATTTCGCGGCGGTTGAGCCGACCGAGCTCGGGCAATTCGGCGACGAGCGCGGCGCTGGTTACCGGTCCGACGCCGGGCACGGATCGCAGCAGTTGGTCGGTGGCGCGCCAATCATCATCGGATTCGATGAGCTTCGCGATCTCTTTTTCAATAGTTATTATCTGTTTATTAAAGAGTTCGGCGACTTTGTCGATGCTGCGGCAGGCTTTCGTCGTCTGCGCGGAATGCCGGCGATTGGTTTCAGCCGTCAGCATGTCCATGAGCTGGCGGCGTCGAGTTACCAAAGCCGTCAGTTCGGCCTGTTTTTCCGAGGTTTTCTCCGTCAATCGCGGCCGGACCTGCTGGGCGAAACTGCGCCAGGAGCAAGGCATTGATGCGATCGGTTTTGGCGAGTTTGCCAACGGCTCGTGCGAAGTCGCGAACCTGGCGGGGATTCACCACCGCAACCGGCTGGCCGGCGTTGATAAGTTCCGCGGCCAGGCGACCCTCCAGGCCGCCGGTCGCCTCAAGGACAACCAGCGCCGGCCGCAAGAGTTTGAAACGTTCAATGAGTTGTGCGATACCTTCCGTGTCGTGCGACACAGAGAAGACCTCCTCCGATGGCAAGATGCCGACATCCAAGGACTTCTTCGAGACATTGATACCCGTGAACGAGAGAGTTGGGAGAACTATATCCATCATAGTAGAGGCCCTTTCTTGCGTTTGCGAGCTCGCCGATGTTCTCGTACGGCTCTGGCGGCTGTCCGGGTTGGTACTACGAAGCCGACGAGGATCCCGCTTCGTGACGGTCTTGGAACGACCAGGACACGATTGATCTCTCGTCGGCGATTTTTTCGGGGCCGCTGTGCAGCAGCCCCCGAAAAGACTCCCATCAACTGAACAAGTTCCATTTCCTTTGGCAACCCATCAGTGTTTCCTTTTTCCAACATACAAGCAGCACGTGGGCCAGTTGTTCCAACGCGGGGAACGCGCGGCATTGGGGCCGTTGCCGCGGGAGCGGTTCCCTTTCTTTGAGGAGGGGATGCGGCGTGTCAGCCGCGACGGGCACATCGAAATCAAGCGTTCTTTCTACTCGGCGCCGCCGGAATATCTGGGCTGCGAAGTCTGGGTCCGCTGGAACAGCCAGATCGTGCGAATCCTGAATCATCGCTTCGAGCAGGTGGCCGTGCATTGCCGCAAGGAGCCGGGCAAGTTCAGCACGCTTAACGAGCATCTGGACGACAAGAAGATCAGCGGCGTGGAGCGGGGAGCGGCCTATTTACTGGGAAAAGTGCGGCTTTTAGGTCCTTTTTCGCTGGCGTTTGGGCGGAAGCCGCCCTGAGCGAGCACGGCATCCGCGGCATGCGCATCGTGCAGGGCCTCTTGGCCCTCAGCCGCAACTACGAATCCCCGGCGATCGAGGCCGCCTGCGACGCCGCCTGCGCAGCCGGGCTTTCCGCTACCGCATCGTGAAGAACCTGCTGAAGCGGCAAACCGCCGCCGCGCAACAGACGCTGGAGTTCATCGAAACCCATCCGGTCATTCGACCGCTGGCGGAGTACCGAGAGTTCATCAAGACCGCGATCCAAGGAGGATGACGATGTACGATCAGTTGTTGACTACGCTAAAGAAACTTCGCCTTTCGGGATTGGCCGACTCGCTGGAGGTCCGCCTGCACGAGGCAGCCGCCACCGGGTTGGGCCATCGAGAGTTCCTGGAACTGCTCTTGCAGGACGAACTCCTGGTCCGCAACAGCCGCCTCTTGAACCGCCGCACGGCCGCCGCCGGCTTCCGCGATACGCGCCGCCTGGAGGACTTCGACTTCGGCTTCAATCCTTCCATCAAGAAGGATCGCGTCTTCGACCTGGCCACGGGCCGCTTCGTCCGCGAGCGCCGCGACGTGCTGCTCGTGGGACCGCCGGGCACCGGCAAGAGCCACTTGGCCCAAGCCTTGGGACTGGCGGCGATCCGCTGCGGCGCGACGGTCTACTATCGTTCGATCTTCGACACCGTGCGCGACTTCCTCCACGACGAGGCCCTGGCCGGCCAGGAGCGGATTCTGCAACGCTACTTGAAGCCGGACCTGTTGATCATCGACGACATGGGCATGAAGCAACTGCCCAAGCGCAGCGGCGAGTATCTGTTCGAGATCGTGCTCCGCCGCCACGAGGTCAAGTTGACGCTGATGACCAGCAATCGGCCCCTGGAGGATTGGGGCAAACTGTTGGGCGACGTGCCCAGCGCCACGGCGATTCTCGACCGGTTTTTACACCATGCGGTGATGATTCAGATCACCGGCAGGAGCTATCGCCTGGCCACCCGCGAAAAAGCGCCAAAGGATACCAAAGCGCCCACCGGGTCCCCAGCCGATGATAGGACCGGGAACTGACTCCAAAGGATACCAATTTCACCCTTCCACACAGAAACCGCCTTCCCTGGTACCTTTTGAAGCGCCCACGGGTGGTATCCTTTCAAGCGCCCAATGACACTTTGAGCAGACGCTGTTTCAGCAGACGGCCCCAGCTTGCCTCTTACGCGCACCTTGTCCTTTGCCGCCTCGCTTTGTTTGTGGAGTCCCTCCCCCCGAGAATCGACAAGAAAGCCGTCCCAATCACGATCCTTCAACTTTGCCAGCAATTCCGCGGGAACGGAAATCGAATTCTCCTGCCTGAGTTTTACGGCGGCATCCTTGTCCGCCTCGATCTTTGCCTTTGCGGCATTTTTTTCCGCGATCATTTGATCGGCAAACGGATCTTGAGCAAAGCTAAGACTACAGCAAGACACGAAAACCAAAACCACGAAAGCCTTCATAAGACGTTCCAATTCTTGAGAAACGATTGTCTCGCCGGTCGGGACCGCTTGACCGGGGCATAGCTATTGCCGCCGGCCGTCCCGATGATGATTGTATTCTACTATCTCAGCTTGGCGAATGCCGCCAACCAGCGTTTCATCATGCCTGACCTTCGCGTGCTTTCATAGGTCAGGTTAAAGCAATGGCGGCAACCAAACCACCGTTCACCGGGCGGCATAAACAGCTTGCCTACCCGCCTGTTACACTGCACCCCGACCGCCACCGTCAATGGGCAGATAAACCACCACCGCACCCCGCCGCCGGTCGGATAAGTCGCCTCCAAGCGTATCGAGTCGTCAAGGTCGATTCCTTTCCAGCGATAGCGCAAGGTCACGATCGGCGCCAGTTCCTCCCAAGCAACGGAAAAACCAATACTTGCCCGAATGTCACCGCCTACACTCCAAGTGATTGTGCCCGCGAAAAATTGCCCCGAAACAAGCACCTTCCGAAACTCGCCCATTGATAGTGTCAGGCACTCTTCAACGGTCGTTTTTCCGCACTGACTTCGGTTTCCGCTGCCTGAACCGCCCATTTTCATCCTCGGGTTTTGCCTAAATCAATCGGGTTTACGGGGTTCACCGCCCCCTGTTGGGACCGATTCCGCCGCCGGCCGTGGCCTTCACCATCGCCACGATGCCCGACCTGACAGCCGCCGGCAGGCCCGCCCAACACTCCAAAATCATCGCAAGATCGGGGTCCGCCGGATGCACGGATTCCGGTTTGACTGCCCCCAGTTCTGCCCCCACAGGTCCGGAAACGCTTGTTTTCCCCGAGAAAACCGGGGGCTTGCAACCCGTCTCGAAATCAGATGCCCCGCAAGGGGTTGAGGGTTCGACTCCCTTGCCCTCCGCTTTCGTAAGTCATTGATAATTAAAGGGTTCCGACAATCCTTCGTTGGAACCCTTTGAACTTGTTGGAAACGATTCTGTGGGTCGTGTGCCAAAAGTGTGCCAAGGCGGCTATTCCCTTCGCGCAGATTCATGGTCATTGCAGCGTGCTGCTGTGCCATCGTCTCCCAACCCCTTCCACAACGCATCGACGATCTTGTCAACAACTTGCGCAACGTAATACTTACCTAAACCACGAAGTCGCGAACATCTATGCGGCGACAAAAAGTTGAATGCATCAGGAGTATTTTGCCACTTTGAGGCCGTGCGCCGAACATTTGCCCCACGTCTGTCCGGTCCACTCTGGGCCATAAAGCGAATTGACAGGACGCAATTGGCTGATGTGCCACAGCATGTCACAGAAGAGGGAGTAGCGTTCAACCTCGCTCAGGCAAAACGACGCGATTACTTGATCGAAGTCTAACTCGCTGATTTTCTTGATGTCCGGAACGAAACGAAATCCGTGTCTTTCTGGATGTTTACTGACTACGAGTCCCTGTCGGGTTCGCTCCTGGATTTGAACAGCGTAAGCATTGGCCACTGTCTTCCGACGGCAACGATCGTAATGAAAGACCTTGAACTGTTGGGGGTCGTTCACCGGCAACCGGTCCGCAGCGCGAATGCGATGGGCTATGGCATTGTCGCAGCCGAATGTGCCGACTTCGAAATCGCACTTCGGTACGTCAATCGGGGAACGGAAAACCCATGCATCCTGGGAAAAAGCGAAGGCTGTCGGCGCGAGAGCGGAATCCATGTAGGGCAGCCCGTCCGGGTTGAACTCGGTCCGCGAGAGGCACAGTACGATGCCGTGCCCAACAATCTCTGCTGCTTTCGTCCAATCCGTAGTGTCCGCGTCCAGAAAGATGTCGAGATTGGCGACACAGGCTGTCTCGCCAGCAAGAAATGTGTTCGCGTAAACGAATGCATCATGAAACGTCATCCAAGCGGCCAGTTCATAGTGCCGATGCTTGGGATGCGCGGAGATTCCTCGGGAACGACCGTTCCCTTGACAGCAAGATTATGAACGCAGGCGATTTGTGGATTGGCCAAGTTGCGGCGAACACAGCTATCGTATTCCGCCACTCGCTCCGGATTGGGGTTGCTACAATACTGGATGATCAAGTGCAGTCCGGATGTCATGTGATCTTGTCTAAGTAACCATTGGATGGTATTGGCTGCTTGTAGTCACTCCCTGTACGCTGCGGCGGGGCATTATCCAAGTTTGGCCGGATGGTTCACCAACAATCTGGACGCGGGTGCTCACGCCTGATGACTTTCAATATCTCTAGGTGGCGTAGCGCTTATGTCGGTCGTCTTTTCCGGCTCAGGTCCGAGGTTCAGCACAAACGTATCAAACCGCTCCAGGCTCCGCCCGGCATCTTCCCAACCATATGACTGGCTGCCGACGTGTCACAGCCGGATCGTCGTATCGGCCATGATCTTGAATCCGCTCGCCCTGGCGCTGGCAGAATGCATAATCCTCGGCCAGATACCAGTGGCCGTCCTCGATCGGATGTACCATCGAGTGAAAAAACGGAATCATCGGTGAACGGAATCGCTCGTTGCACATCGGTAGGTGCTGAAGTTTCTGGATCGCCAAGTAAGCCTCGCGGCGGACATGCAGGAACCCGGCGCCTGCGTAGAGGATTTCAATCGAGCCCGCCGTCCTTGCCAAAGACGACCGGGTGTACGTCAGCTTTTGCGCGGTCCGGGGAGAAGCAAGAAACGTCAATAGGAGTTTTTGCGGTTTATCGGTTAAACTGGGTGGCCTGAAGGGACGTAGGAAGGATTTTCATGGACCAGGAGTGATTGTCATGGACGACAAGGCGCAGATTTTGAAGGAGAAGCTGGAGCGATTATTCCACAAAGCAGCCGACATTGCCGTCGAGCTTCAGTGGCCAGAAGGGCAATTGGGAAAGCCGATTCACTTCAGCCAAATCGAGGCCGCGGCGCACGATGTCGGGGTCCAACTGAGCCGCCGCATTCAACAGCAAGCGGCACGCGAGGTGGCGGCCAGTTCGCCTGCCGCCGCCCCCTGCCCCAAGTGCGGAACATCCTGTGGCCTGAAAGTCGTGAGTCGTATGATCAACTCGACGGATGGGCCGATCGAGATCAGCGAACCCAAGGGCTATTGCACCCGCTGTCGGCGGGCTTTTTTTCCCTCAGCGTGAAGCCTTGGGACTGGACTCGCGGGAATGCATGCCCGCATTGACGCAGAGGATGGTCTACGCTGGCAGCGAGGCGACGTTGTTTGATCGCGCGGCGGTGCTGTTGAAGCAGTTGGGCGGCAATGAAGTTTCGGCGAAAACCATCGAACGCGTCACGATGGCTGTTGGCAACGAACTGACCGAACTGCGCGACGCGGAAGCAGCCGACAACTTGCCGACGTGTCCGACGGTGGAGGCGCCGCCGACATTGGCCGTAGTGCAGTGCGACGGAGGCCGCGTGCAAACGCGCAGCGAAGGCTGTGGAGCGGGAGTGCATGAGCAGCAATGGCGCGAGACGAAGAACGCCGGCCTGTGGCGAATGACGCATCAGACGTTTGACCAAGATCCTCAACCCGAACTTCCCTCGGCCTTCGGCGATCCGGAAAAAGTGGCGCAATTGGCCGGAAAAGAGCCGCTTTCTCTGGCTGCTCTGCCCCAGGAAGCGGTGCTCGACAACGCATCGTGCCCTGTGGATTGGCGTCCTCAACGCATCGCTCGGACGTGTCTGAGCAGCATGGTCGCCTCGCACGAGTTCGGTGGACAGATGGAGCGCGAAGCGAGTCGCCGCCGCTTCTTCGAAGCCGCTGCACGTGCGTTTCTCGGCGACGGCTTGGCCTGGAACTGGTCGATCCAGCAGGCGCATTTTCCGGACTTCATTCCCATCCTGGATTTTGTCCATCCGCTGGAGTACCTTTACACGGCGGCATCGGTCCTGGCGGGCGAGGCGCAACCAATTTGGAAGTGCTACCTCGGCATGGCACAAGCCTGTTGGCAGGGCCGTGTTGACGAGGTAACTTCGGCGCTGCGGAAATGGCTTGCCGACGAGGGCATTGACGCCGAGCACCCGCTGGCCGAAGATGATTCACGTCAGGCAGTGGCCGTGGCTCTGCGCTATCTGGCGAACAACCGGGAGCGCATGGACTATCCGCGTTATCGGCGGCTTGGCCTGCCGGTGACCAGCGCCTTGATGGAGTCTCTGGTCAAAGAGGTCAACTATCGGGTGAAAGGGACGGAAAAGTTCTGGAACGATCCCAGCGGAGCCGAGGCGATTCTCCAAATCCGCGCCGCGGCCTTGTGCGACGATGACCGCCTCGCACGTTACCTTGCCCACCGTCCGGGGTGTTCCTACTACCGCCGCTCCACCGCCGCTGCACTTTGACTTACAAAAGCTGACATGCACCCAAGACGACCTTGGGCGTCCCCGGCATGATGTGGCTCGCCAGGGCACGCTTGCCCTTTTGGGCATAGATACCGCTGGCGATTGGCAGGCCATGCGAGCGAAGGCGGTCGACGGAATCGGGATGGAAGTCCACGTCAGCGTCGATCCACATTGTCTCCTCATAACCATCGATCAGAGCATCCGTCGCCATTTGGTTCCGGCCCTGGTCGATGGCCGCATAGCCGCCAACGCGCCTCACGTCGTATCCTCGCCTCTCCAACTCTTCCAGTGCGCGTTCGCACGGCGGAATAATCGTGAAACCGAACGGGACGAGGATCACACATCGCCTGGGGTCCATCGGGCTGCCGCTGGAACGTCGTGCCCATCTACGCTTTGGGGCTTCTGGCGGATCGTTGATATGCGTCCCCACGTTGGCGATCTGTCGATCGAGCGAGATACCCGCAAAGGCGAGCAGGTCTTGCATTCCTGCCGGGGTGTTGAGCGTCTCGTAGGTGTCGAAGATGCGAATATGGTCGGGGTGGAGTTTCCGAAGCTCTTCGATATGCCGATAGTATTCGTCCCAATAATGGCGGATGCCTTCTTCGCGGTTCTGCGTTTCAAATTGCGGAAAGGTCGGCGTTCGCAGAGGATCATGGTGCCAGCCGGGCGCGGGGTGATCGGCCCAATGATTTGTCGGCAACGGGAAGCTCGCATCAAGCCATTCGCAAAAGCTGACGACAACGTCCTCGCGCGGACGCTTTAGACAGAGGATGCGAATATCCGGCTCGGCGGCGATTGCGGCTTCGAGATAGGGCAGATAGAACGACGCTACGTCGCACAAGATTCGACCCCGACCGTTCTGGCGAAACCGCGCAAAGCGCTCGCGAACGACGCGGTCTATGTCGGACGGTTTCCAAGGTAGGAGCGGCGGCTCCTCATACGAGGATTGTGTCTCGGGTTGCTGATTGAGGAGTTTTGCCAGCGATCGCAGACCGCACCTGCCCGTTCCAATACCGAGGACGATCGATTGTTTCATCGCATGTATCTGGAAGCGGTAGGCGAAAGTGTATTGGCGTGAGTTTAGCGACCCCGATTGGGAAAGTCAAACCGCCGACATTTGCACAGCCCACCAATTATCGTGACCGCTGGGGGCGATTCGGTAAATTGCCGCTGCCGGTGCCGCTCGTCTGCTGCCAGTTGCCGCTGGAATCGGTGGTGAAGCTGGCCGATTGCTGGCTAAAGGACGATTGCCCGGCCGACTCCGTGGCCGTGCCGCTGAATGTCCAGCCGCCCTCACCCCCTGCCCCTCTCCCAAAGGGCGAGGGGATGTGGATGGCACGTTGAACGAGCCCGAGCCGGAGGTGCTTTGCGAACTGCCGATAAACGAAGAGGTCGTTTGCGTGCCGCCGGAGGCGAGCGACCAGCCGCCGCTTGCGAGCGTGAGGTCGGCCCCGTAGTTGTAGCTCGTGCCCGCGCTGCCGGACTGGCTGAACGTGCCGGACATCGAGCCGCTGGCCGAGGCATTGCCTACCGTGCCCGCGCCGGAGGCGGTGGGCGGCAGCGAGTAGCCGTAAGAATAGCTTCCGCTGGCGCTGAACGACGAGGAGGTGAAGCCGTGGCCCGCCGTCCAGCCGGTGCCGCCGGAGCCCTGCCAGTTGCCGCTGGCGTTGAGCGTGTAGGCGCCGGTGTCGCTATAGGCGGAGAAATCGCTGCCGCTTTCGTACTGCCGCCCGCTGCCGCTGGACTGGCAGTTGGATTGGGCCAGGCCGAAGGGGGAACTGCCGGCTAAAGCCGGGACTCCAGCGCTAGAAGTAGACAACAGTAGACAAAAGGAGGCGCTTTTTCGGCGTTTTCAACGTACTCTTGGGGAGACGAGAATGACCATTGCAACTACCAACACATGATAACAATGCGACCGTTACGCGCGAGATGAAGTAAAGGTAGCAAGTCCGAACGTCGAATGGAAGCTGCCTATGAGGAAATTCGTTCGCGTCGCATGTGGCGGCGCGGTCTGCCCGGAAGACTAGGGGCGGGTTCGGCTGCGCAGCTTTTCCCGCAAGCTGGCGATGAGCGATTCAAGCTGCTGTATTCCCAATGCGGATAGTTCCTGCTCGTCACCGAGGGGCAAATTGAGCAATCCCTGGAGCATCCGGACCATCTCGATCTTGCCTTTGGCCAAACCGGCTTGCTCGCCTTTGACCAAGCCAGCTTGCTCGCCTTTCATCAAGCCGACCTGCTCGCCTTCACTTCTGGCGGCATTAAGCTCCCATTGCCGGTCCCGAATGGCTCTTTCCCTAGCGTCGTACATGGCCTTGTCCTCAGTGATTTGCGAAATCCGAATCAGACTCTCCGATGCCTTGCGTATCGCCGGCTGCGGAAACGCTTTTAACAGCGTCTCGGCATCATAGTCCGCGGCGTGCCGCAGCCAATAAAGCCACCAGCCCAGCATGTCGTCGGGCATCAAGTCTGAATACGTCAAATTATACTTCGGCAATTCCAGCGTGTGAATCGCCAGCATGTCCAGAATCTTGCCCGATGCGCCGTCCGTCAATTGGAAGGCATGGTGAAATTGCGGCGTTTCCCGCCACAGAATGCCGTCCAGCAGCCAGATCGAATGCGCTGGCAGCAGCCTGGCATAGTCGTCTCCTTCGCGGAGTTGGTCCACTACCAGTTCGCAACCGTAATAGACTAGCCGTTTCGGAGTGCCGGGCGGCACGGTCAACTGCACCTCAACGTCGTACCATGCCCGACCCGCGTCGACCGCCTTCACGTCCAAAATGGTAAGCTTGTCGTCTTGGAAGTCCTTGTAATTGAAAGGGTTTTCGACCGTCACATCGGTGATCGGCGACTTCGGCCTAAGCACCGCGTTGAGAAAGCCAATCAGCGACGGACACCCCTCCGGCGTCGCGAAGGTCTTCATGAAGGCGAAATCGTTCAGAGGGCTTATTCCGAGCGGCATGGCGGCAATGGGCAAGGTCTGGGGAGGACTCCAACCGATCGTTCGCGGAACATCCTAACCGATCCGGCCGCCGGGCGACAGCGCTACCGGCGTGAGTCGTTTCAACGCGAGTTGAACTCTATCGTCGAGTGGTACAACGGCCATCGGCCGCATACATGGCTTGGCGGCAAAACGCCGGACGAAGTGTATCACGGCACGTTTCCGGCAAACCGTCGGCCGCGCTACGAGCCTCGTCCGCGTTGGCCGCGAGGTTCGCATTGTGCGCGGCCCTGGGCTTTGGTGCGCGGAAGTCCCGGCGCGCGGTTCGACCTAAAGATCAGCTTTCTTAACGGCCGAAAACACTTGCCGCTTGTAAGTCTCGTTCGCACCGCATGAGGCGGCGCGACCTCGCGATTTGCGACGGCCGCGCTGTTTCCGCGCCAACATCACGCAAAAGGCTTCTCTTAAGGTGAATTGTCAAAGAGCGATTCGCCTTTCCGCCGCTGCGGCGGCGGAATGGCGGATCGTTCGTCTCGTTTTCCTTCCAAATCCCCACTATTATGCGGTATTCTCATACCCTCCGCTTCGGTTGTAAGAGGTCGCTGGACCAGCACAGTAGTAAAGGGTCCTTGGACCAGCACACCAACACACCAACTCACCAGCCGGGCTCGTTCGCAAGACGGCTAGCGAGAAGTTGAAGCCGTATGCATGATTTGCCGGTCCTCTTCCGGGTTTGGCATATTCAACCAGGTTGAATAACCGTCCACTTCCTTGGCAAACAAAATCATCGCGAGAGCAGCCACCTGATAGTAGATCAGGCCGTCTTCAATGAACACCGGCGGCCTGCGAAGCATCGTCCGTGCGTCCTGGAGTTGTTCCACGCTTGCTCGCAATTCCAGCGCCGCTTTCGCTTCCTGCATATTAGCGAACATAGAGGATCGCTCGGCATATCGGATTACCGCTTCCCGCGCTTGACGCGTATCAGTAAGAAGTTTCGGACCGATTCGTTCGGTCAGTTCGGAAGCTTCTCGCTGGCGCAACTTCCGCCAGCCGGCCTGCCCAAAGATGGAACTCATCTCTACTTGCAATCAGTGTCGAACCGTCCTCGGCAGCTATTTCTATTAGTGGAACGGACTCGCCCATACCCTTTAAGAAGGTAAAGCCCGGCACGATCAATGTCTGAACGTGATCACCCAATAACGTATCCACGAAAACCGGGTAGCCACCCCTCATCAACTAACACTCGTTCAAAGAGGTCATTCGAAAGCCGGCGCGTAACGAGCGACTTGCATACGTCCGTATCAACGTAACGAAACGAGAACCCCTTCGTCGCCAGCAATTGCGAGACGAATTCGTGATCAAATCTCATGAGCGCCGCCTCACGGAATAGGGTGAATTGGCTTAACCACATATTTGATGCCAAGCTTGTTCAGAAGGCGCCGAGCTCTCCGGCACGGCCGCTTGTCGGGAGAGGCTCCACCCCATACCATATGACTTCCTTAACAAGAGGATCGTTCTTCAGCAGCCATCCGTCCGCCTCTGCCTGGGCGAATTTCTTGCTCACGTCATCATAAAGCCTTGTGCCAATTTGGTTAACTTCGGCGGAACTCCATTCTATCGTAGTCGCCTCCTGGATGGTGCCCGTTGCCCTGATTATGTCGTCAACAATGCGGACACCTTTTCTTCCATCGGTCCAGGGAAGGTTGAATGGCTGCTTTTTTGGCGTGTGTCCAAAGGCAAACTTCTCGTATTCACCCGGCGTTGGCCGCCGCCACCTTATCCCGCCCCACCGACCCGATCTCTGCGCTCTTCTAACAATCGCTGCCCTTTCCTCTGCCGTTCCCCCGCCCGAGAAGGCTTCGCGCAAGGCATCGACGGCCGCCTTCAGTCGCGGCGAGTTCTTGAATTCCTCCACGCCTTCCAAGACTCCAGCAACGCGTTCTTCAATCGCCAAGCTTTCCGCCACGTCGCCGAGGCCCTCGGTGGCCGCGGTTACAGCCACGACCTCGGCGATCTGCTCGCTAACCAGGCCGAGAATGTAGCCCTTTTGCCTGGGAGTTAGATCGGCAACAGCGTCGGCCACGATATTAAGGATGGCGATCGTCAACGGCGACGCATCGCCAAGTACCCGGTCGAGGGCCGACGCATCGCCGGCGCTGGGCGATTTGCCGCCGAAAAGCCGGTCGGTAATCCGCGCCGCCATGATCCCCGCGATGTCTTCCGCCATCGTGAAGAGGTCGCTGGCGACAATCGCCGCATTCTTCGCGTCGATCGTCGCGTTGCCGACTTTCCGAACCAACGCCCGGCCGGCATCGACCGCCTGCTTGTAAACAACCGGCTTGGTCCAAAATATCACGCTTCCAATCGCATCGCCGATCGCATGCTCGACCCAAAGTCCGCCCTCGTACACGCCCATAACAATAGAGCCGGGAACCGACTGAAGCGACTGGATGAAATCAATCGTGCCTTTAGCCCCGGCGGCGAATCCATCGCTAAACCCACTGCGGAAGCTAGCCCAATCTTGCGCATTCCAGGTGTTGCCAAAGCCGTCTCGAATGCCGCGCAGCGTGGCCTTGAGTTGATCGCGAGGGCTTAGCGGCTGCGTCAACGGTGGCGGAATAAGCGGTTCGGTTAGCGGCGAAGATTTGCTGTGATAACCCTGCCCCATGACATGGAAGGCATTCGGCCCAACCACATTCGTAACCGGATTGACCGTCGGGGCCGGGCCATTGTATACGGCCGGCGCAGGCAGACTGCCCGGTGCGGCAGACACACCATTCGAGCCGGAGTTGACGACTCTGGAACTGTCGTTGACAGGAATCACATCGGCAGCATTCGCACGCCCGAAAATCGCCCCCGTGCCGCGGATTGTCTCCGAGGCCGGCGCCGACGTTGCCGGCGGGTCGTCCTTGGCATACGGTCCTTGCAGCGGCGTCGTTGGGCCGTTGTAGGCCGTACCGGTGCCGCCATACCCGGCATCGGCCACGAAGCCCATGCCGAAGACCGCATCCACCGCGGCCGGAGTGAGCGCCAAGCTGAGCAAGGAGGCGACTTGCGCCGGTGCCCAAGAGGCCCGGAACCGCGGTGCCGGGGACCGCGCCGGGACCGGGTATCGCCGGCGTCTCGACCATCGCGAACAGCAAACCGCCCGGCTGCGTCGGCACGTCGGTCATCGCCGCGCCGCCGGGCTCCATGGCCGAGTCGGAAAGCACCGGGGCAATCGGCACACTCGGCACGGGCGCGGGTATCGTGCCCGCCGGGTTGCCGTGGCCGACATTATCGCCCCCCGGCAAATCAATCCCGCCCGTCGTCGGCACGCCCGTCGCGCCTACGTACGGCTCCGGGCCGAGGGCGGTCCCCCAAATGCCAGGTATCGAGTCGAAAGTGGTTTCGAAACTGCCGTTCTCATACTGATCCACTTTCGAGTTGTCGGTGTTGGGCGTCCACGAGTAGCCCGTTCCCGCAATCTCCATCGAGCCGCCGCCGCTGTAGGTTGGAGCCGGGTTCGATTCCCAAGCGCTGAAATGCGTATTGGTGATAGCGTCGTTGGTCCCGCTGCCGCTTCTCGTCCCGGTCTGGGTCGTGGTATAGTAGTCTTCCTGGCTGGTGTCCGCCGTATAGGTGGGAGTTCCCGCAAACGCGCCGTTGAAAGTCAGCGGCTCGTCAAGCGTGCCGGAGCCACCGCTGCTGCCGTGCTCGTCGGAGATGTTCCACGTCGTGCCGGCGCCGTCGCCGCTGGTCGCGGTCCCGCTGCCGGAACCGGAATAGGAATAGTTGTAGGTGAATGTTGCCGACGCGTCGCCGGCCGAAGAGCCGCCGCCGGAACCGGTTTGCGTCCAACCCTCGCCGGGCAACATGCTGGCGGACGTGTTGTATCCCACCGTATACGTTTCGTTCCCAGAGGCGCTGGCGAGTCCGTTGACGGTCCCACCATCGGCCGTCTGCCGGTAGGTGCCGCCGGCGCTGTAGCCCCAGGAGGCGTTCGTGCCGCCGCTGGCCCAGCCCGTGCCGCTGGCCGAGCTCCAGACGTTGTCGGAGAGATTCCGCGTCTCGGTATAGCTGTAGCTGCCCCAGTCCGAGCCGCTGCCGGAGGCCGTGCCGGAGATCGAAGCGCCGTTGTCGCTGTCGCCCGTGTAGTTCGTAAAGGGCGAGGTCGCGGAGAAGCTCGCGCTCATTGATCCGCTGGCCGAGGCGCTGCCGTTGCTCGTCCAGTCGTCGGTGGAGGAGGAGTACGTCGAGTTGGTCGAATAGCCGTAGCTCAAGGTGGCGGAGGCGGACCCCGAAACGCTGCCGCTCCATTGATTACTCGATGCGGCGGAAGAGTCACGGGGCATGCGATTGCAGCCAACGGTCAAGATCGGCGGAACTGGTGAAATCGAGCAGTGCTTCACCAAGCTCCTCAAGACTATCCACCCCGAGCTTCTC
Source organism: uncultured Planctomycetia bacterium (assembly GCA_963707295.1). Classification (GTDB taxonomy): domain Bacteria; phylum Planctomycetota; class Planctomycetia; order Pirellulales; family Thermoguttaceae; genus JANXQG01. The sequence continues at coordinate 797,028 of CAVPPL010000007.1, read as the reverse complement.
GATTTGTGCCGCTGCGGCCGCGTCAATAGTGCGTATCCGCCTCCGCAATTGGCGCATGAGCAATACACGCTCTCCTTCTTGCCGGCCTTCCTGCCGGCCTTCCTGCCGGCCTTGCACAAGCCCTTTTCCAACCCTTCCTCCATCCAACTCGTTACGATTTCCATGACACCCTCCTTCTCTTGGGGAATCAGTTGTTCCATTTCGGCATTGAACTCTTGTCTCTGCTCTATTGTAAGCCGAAGATACTGATCAATAAAGCCTGAAATCAGCCGCTCCCGCGCAGGGTCCAGTTGCAGCCCAGCCAGCATCCGCAAACAGGCCAGCTTGACCCGCGCTTGTTCGCCCGGTTCCATCGCCATGTTCGACATCAGTGCGGCGGCGATCGGGTTTGTCCGGTCCAGGAAGTCGCGCCACGCCAAGCGGTTTAGTTGCACAACACGGAAGTTGAACGTCAGCACCGCAAGGTCGGGAAAATCGATCCGATATTCGCTCGGTTCGGGCTGCCGCGGCGCGAGGTAGGAAAAGACGGCGATTGGATAAACCGGCAGGTCATACTTCTCGTGGAATCTCGCGAAGTAGGTGAACATTCGCCTCGCAAAGACTGTTTCGCGTCGCGCTTGCGGCTCGACATGAATCAGGAAACCAAGTTCCTTGCCGCGAAAACGGGCCTTGGCCACGATATCCGCTTCATGGCGCTCACCATGCGTCACATCGGTGAATACCTCCTTGTCCAGGAACTCAACGGAGCCGCGATCCACATAGGAGGCCAATTCCGGGAAGAACAACTCGATGAACTCCACGAAGAAAGTCGTCAACAACTCCTTGAACAGGCGGTCATGGTCCATGGCACGCTTCCTTTGGGCGATAAACTACTCGACACGTCGAATCTTTGCGTGGAATTCTCGTCTTGTACCTAACCGCTGTCAAGCTGATGGCTCCGTCTTTGTCCGCGAGGAAGAGGCGGCCGCACGCTTGGCTTGGCGGCAGGGCGCCGGACGAAGTTTATCACGGAGCGTTTCCGGCAAACCGTCGGCCGCGCTTTGAACCTCGGACGAAATGGCCGCGGGGCTCGCGTTGTGCGCGGCCTTTGGCTTTGGTGCGCGGAAGTCCCGGCGCGACGTTCAAGCTCAACGTCATCTATCTTAACGGCCGAAAACACTTTGCCGCTTGTAAGTCTCGTTCGCGTCGCATGAGGCGGCGCGGCAGTGCAATTCGCGACGGCCGCGCTGCTTCCGCGCCGATGTCACGCAAAAGCACTCTTTTTACCGAATTTTCAAAGAACGATTCGCCCGTCCGCCGCTAACGCGGCGGAAGGGCGGATTGCTCCTCTCTTTTCAACCCAACGTCCCGCTTTTCCGCGGTATTCTCATGTCCTCCGCTTCGGTTGTAAAAGGTCGTTGGACCAACACAGTCCCGAATGATCTTTACCTTTCTCAAAAAACAAATGCGAGCCTACACGATCAATTGCCGTTCTCTCGGTTGCGACAAAGCGATCTTGACACCATTCATCCGGAGCTTGGCTGTTCACGACAATAACCCCCGATCGCGCCTCATGAGAGATACACCCGGGAAGGTTCAGCAAAGTCTCACGACCGATTACGCCGCAAAGGTATTCACCAAAGTAGTTGCCCCAGTAGAAGCCGGGAAGGGACTTTGAAACATCTAAACCAACGGCTTGGGCACCACCGCCTGAATAGTCCATGTTTTTTTCATCGTATTGCTCTGAAACGCAACAATATCCATAATCGAACAGGTCATTGTCGAACATGCGCTCCATAACTGCGAGGCAAACTTCAGCTAACTGCTCACCGCTATTCTCGTCTTCCCAAACAACCGACAGCGAATTTCCAAAATGAATTTCGCCGCCACGCGGAACCAGTCCCAATTCATCAAACCAGAAATGCACTTCCTTCAAGCCTTTGTTGCCCTTGAAGTACAACTCGCCGAAGTCGCGTTCATTTCGCGACATTCCCTTAAAGAGATGCGCATAGCGATTGGCCGCCTCGCGCGAGTTGACGATGTCGCGACGCACTAAGTCATCCATCGCTTCGTTGGTCAACTGCACTTCGGCCAACACCTCCTTGTCGTCGTCGTAGTCGACGACACTCAAATCGCCGAGCAGCCAACGCAATGCGCGCAGAATACCCGCTGCCTGACGAACAGCGCCGGCATCGAGTAGAGGTCGCCGTGTCTTTGCGGTAACTTCTGTCAGCATACGCCTTGGCCTAAGGTATCGGTTGGATCTTTACGATTCCCTGTTTGATCCACCTCGCGAGTTCTCCATCCTTCGGCAGCGTCGCGTTCGTGAATATCTCGACAGTGCAGCCGAAATCTTCGGCAATTTTTACCAGATCGCGCAACTGCCGGCTTGCGTAGAGCCGGGTCACATTTTTGACCTCGATGATCGATCCCCGTGCAGCGATAGAAGCAGCGGGGCCGAACACTTTTAGGTCTGGCACACGGAAGCCGCCAGGGCCGGTACCAGCCACTATATCTCTACCGACGCCGCGATTCAACTCAATTCCGGTGAATTTGGCAACCGCCTCTTCAGCCGACCGTCCCAAAAGCGCCCGCGCACGCCCGGCGGCTGATTTCGCTTTAGCCAGTATTTGTTCGGCCTCCTTGGCCGTCTTCGCGCTGGCCACCTCCAGAAGGATCGCCTCGCGATCGGCAGCCTCTAGACCCGGCAGCGCTGCAAGCTGCTTCTCCGAAAGCGCAAAGGCTCGCGCACCGCCAGCATACGGGATATAAATTGACTTTATCGCCTTCCCGATTGGCAAAAAAGGGATCGCGCCAAGTGTCGCGCTTACATACCTTCCGTTGTGCAAGTCGTCAACAGTGAACGCCAACGCCCCGCCAGGATTCAAGCCGCCGAGCCCCTGAACACAAAGTCAGCAAGTTGGTGCCCTTCATCCAACCCCTTTTGCAATAGCGCTCTTTTCCGTTTCCGGCACGGAGGAGCCGTCCGTGGTTTGCAGAACCCATGCGAAATAGGCGGTTGCAAGCGTTCCGTCCGCCGCTACGGCCTGCATTAGATACCGCGCAACTTGAAGTGCCGTCCAATCATACGGCACGTTGACGACAAACTTGCCGTTGGCTTTCTTCGTAATCGCAGAGGGCGTATTACCCGCGATGCCCTCGATCACGCCGTTCATTGCCCAAAAACCGGCGAAATCCCTGTTTAGCACCGCCAATGTCGTTGGAATTTCACCCGGCGTCCATGTTTCCAACCCAGTGCCACCACTCGGAAGGCGGATCGTGGGACCCCGCTGGGGCGTTCCGCCACCAGCTAGCGCGGCGGCGACTACCTGGCGAAACGCCTTTGCCAGCGTATCCGCGAACGTGCCCTGCCAACCTAACCAATCGGCACTCACTATTCCGTCCAAGTCGATGACAAATCTTTGAACGACCCCCGAACCAGGGTTGTTAATGTCGCCGTTATAGATATCGAACCAAATTTGGGACAGGTGCTCATCGACCCTGTGGGTGCGTGGGTCGTTACTTGTCTTGTACAACATGCGTTCAATCACGTTCGGCAGACCTGCAAGGTGGAAGACTTTGACGCCGGTGTTCGGATCATTCAACTGCACCTCCGTGAGATTGTGCAACTGATGTGGGTCCAAAAGACTCTGAACATCGGGTAAGAGCGGATTGTAGTAGGGGTTATCGCTCACGAATCCGGTAATCGCGATAGGTACGATAACGCCTGTATTGAGCGGTCCCAGGTACTGCCCAACGGCGTTGCCAAGCGCGTTGAGCAGAGCGTTGCCGAGGCCGCCGCCCGCCGGAGCGTTGGCTCCCGCATTTATGCCGCTCGCTCCGTACATCGTGATTCGCGACGCTTGCGTAAGCGGAACCGCGGGCGCGACGTTTGAGGAGCCAAACACTCCGCCCGCGCCGGCGATCGTCACTGAAGTAAACGCCGGCAGCAACGAGGGATTGTTGCCCGCCGCCAACGTCGTTACCGGCGGCATGAAGGCGCTGAAGTACGTTGAACCCGTGCCGCCATACCCGGCCACGGCGACGAAGTTCATGCCCCAGAGCGCGGTCACCGTCGCCGGCCACGCCGGCCGCGACAAAAGCGCGTTCAGCGAACAGACCGAGTCAAGCGGCGTCAACAACTCCGTCGGCAGCGCCGGCGCATCGGGCAGCGGGATTGTCGCCGGCCCCGGCAGGTTGGTCGTTTGCGGCAGCCCGGCGTTTGACGCCATCAAGTTGCTCGTTACGTTTGCGTCCGGAAGCGGCGGATCGGTGACGTTGTTGGGCAGCAAACTCACCAATTGAGTGCTGTCCACCGGCGCCAACGGCGATGTGCCGGGGCCCGCGTATCCGCCCGGTGCGCCGAAATAGAAGCCCGGAGCGGCATCTGTTATCGGGTCATAGGTGGTGTCCCAGGTTTCGCCGTTGTCGTCCGGCCCGCTGCTGCCATAACGGTGGTCCGTTTGGGTGACGTTGCTGCCGCCGGTATTCGGCGTCCAAGTCGCGATGTTCACATCGTTCGACCAGAAGTCCGGATCCGTGTCGCTGGACCCGCTGTACGTGAGGTTCGCCGTGCCGCTGCCGCCGTAAGTTGTGGTCGTCGTCGGGCTATAATACGTACTGAATCCATAACCCACGCCGCTCGTATGATGGTTGACGATTACGTCGTTGTTGACAACCGACGTGGTGCTCCAGCTGCCGCTGTGGGAGCCGAGGTTGCGCATCGTGGGCAGGTAGGAGTCGAAGTGGTAGGAGTCCTCGTTCGCCGTGTCGCCGGAGTAGTTGGGGTATCCGGCGGTTTCCGTTGGAAGCAGCGCATCGGGCGTGAACGTGTACTGGTCTTTGTACGTGCCCGTGGCGCTGGCGCTGCCCGAGCCGGTCTGGTTCCACGTGCCGGTAAAATCCCCGTTGGGCAGGGCCCCGCTGCCGCTACCCTGGTAGCTGCCGTCATACGCCGCGTTGGACAAGATGTTTTGCGAGCCGCTTTGCACCCATAGGCCTGCCAAACTGCCGGTGGTGGCGTCCGATATGCTGGCCGTGGTATTCAAGGTGTTCGAATAGGTCTCGCTGCCGGAGCCGCTGAACGTCCCGCTGGTCGAGCCGTCGTTATAGTTATTCCAATAGCTGCCGCTGCCGCTATAGCCGAACGAAGCGCTGGCGCCTGCGGAAGTCCAGCCGGTCCCGCTGGCCGAGGCCCAAGTGTTGTCGACGAGGTCTTGCGTTTCGGTATAGCTCCAGTTCGCCCAGTTCGAGCCGCTGCCGGTGGCAGTGCCCGAAGCCGAGTAACCAAGGAGGCTGGAGTACAACGAGAGCGGCGAACTGGCCGAAAAGCTGCTGTTGGTCGATCCGCTGAATGTGGCCGACGCGCTGCCGTTGCTGATCCAACTATTGGTGGTCGAAGCGTAAGTCGAGTTCGTCGAGTAGCCGTAGCTCTCGGTGGCGGAGGCGGACCCCGAAACGCTGCCGCTCCAAGTGCTGACGATCGTGGAGTAGGGCCAGCCGCTCGTGATGGGGCTGCCGCCGCTAGCCGTATAGCCGAAGGTCACCGATCCGCTGCCGCTGGCCGTTTCCGTGCCGCTGGCGGCGCTCCAGCCCGCCACGGGATCGTAGCTGAAGTTTTGGCTGTCGTTATAGCTTTCCACGCCGCTGCCGCTGGCGCTGGCCGTGCCGGAAGCATTTTCGTTGTAGAGCTGGCCAAGAAGGCCGGTTCTGCCGGCGGTGAGCGACCAGTTCGTCGTACCGCTGGCGGCGAAGAAGTTGTTGTCCGCCGGCAGCGAACTGGCGGACTGCCAGGTGTAGCCGTACTCGGGATCGCCCGACAAATCCGCGCCTGCGTGAAGTTGTAGGACCTGTTGCTCGTCCCGGTCACGCTGGCCGTGCCGCTGCCGACACTAAAGTCCAAAGGCGACGAGAAATAAATCCCGCTGGCGCTGGCGGAGAAGGTGCCGCTGGTCGCGCCGCCGGAATCTTGGCGATTCGTTGGGCCGTGGCACACATTGGCACAAAATGGCACATTTTTTGGCGTTTTCTATGTACTCTTGGGGAGACGATAATGACCATAGTAACTACCGGCAAATGCGAACGGCGATTGTCCCGCGCGGCATGAAGTGAGCGTAGCAACACTCGATGTTGAATGGAAGCTGCCGATCGCGAAATCAGCTTGCGCCGCATGAGGCGGCGCGGCCGCGTAATTCGCGACGGCCGCGCCGCCTCTGCGCACAGTCCTCACGCAAAAGGCTTTTGATTGAGTGAATTTTCAAAGAGCGATTCGCCAATCCGCCGCTGACGCGGCGGAAGGGCGGATTGCTCTCGTCCCTCGCACCACAAATGCCCGCTATTATGCGGTATTCTCGTCCCCTCCACTCCGGTTGTAAATGATCGGTGGACCAACACACCAACACACCTCCGCTTCGGTTGTAAGAGGTCCCTGGACCAACACACCGCCCCGCTATTCTGCGGTATTCTTATTCCCCCCGTTTCGGTTATAATCATTGGCTGGTTCAACACAAACACCAGTCATGTCCTCCAGGAGCTTTGGAAACGCTTCTTTTGACGCAACTAGCGAAATCTCGCCCGACGAATGATCCCATCTAACAACATCGCCTGTAAACTTCTCTACGCACAAGTAGTCGCCCGTACCAAAGAAGTAGATCGGAACAACTCGAGTCAACATCGCTGGTTCAGCTTCACTCCGTTCTTGTGTCGTACGAGCAATTAACTCAGAACGTCTTTCCTCCGACAGGTGATAGCCAGCCCAAGGGTAAGTGTCCGTTTAGATTTGCAACCCAGGTCGAGTACTGCGGCGGAAAAGCGACGCCAAGAGCACTTTCTACCGCGAGCATGTCGCGCAAAATGCTAGCCCGTATATCCGAGATAACTGGTGCTTTAATCTCGGATCGGTTGCGCGTGACGGTTTGTTCGGACGTATTAAGACACTGCACGGGCTGAAATCTATTATGTACAAAACCGTCCCAATCTTTCTTCAAAAGCAGCGCGAAACGTGCGCTACAAAGGATGGCGTCGCGGTCAAGAAGGAATATGTCACTGTCCGGCAATTGCGAACAGTCAATTGACATAGGACTGCGCTCGGTCGGCGCGTCCCATTTCGGCAGGGGTCCATCCGCTTCAACTCGGTAGGCGTCAAACGGCGCGGCTGAATCAATAGCCACGAGCCGTAGCCCACGCAAATCTGAACGAATTGCATCGCGCAAGGCACTAATAAGAAGGAAATCCCCTTCCATTGAGATCCCCCACGGCGCATTGGGTGGTAGCCCCTACGGCACCTTCGATCAAGGTGGAAACGTTCTACGAGTGGAACGAGACCTTTTTCGGAGACGGTTCGGGCCGCGGGACAATGGGCGGCAGCTATGCTGATCCTTCAATCTATATGTCTTCCGGGCAGGCCGGTTTGGCAACCGAACCCTATGAGTCGTACAGCGATTTGGGTTTCCGCGTGGCAAGCAGCGCACCGGTCCCCGAACCCACCACCCTCGCCCTTCTCGGCGCGGCTGCCCTCGTGCTGCTGGGCTATGCTCGGCGAAAGCGGAGGCATCCGGTCAAGTCGAGTGTCATGTTTCGCGTTGCCGAGGACTAAAAGAAAAGCCCAACAACTTGCCGCCTTTTCGGCGACAAGCATCAGGCATCGTGGTGTATTATCGCCCAGCCAGAGCCGCAATCGTCGCCAGCCACGATCGGATTTCGCCCTTCGGGTCTCGCTCAGCCAAACGTGCTACTGTCATCTGATCGACTGCCCGCACGTTCAGCCACTTCTTCACCTGGCATCCCTCTCATCGCCTGGTATCCCTCCCAAGTGGCGGCACTCGACCGTGGCTAAATTGACCTGCTCCTCCGTTGACGCGGAGAGAGCAGATGCGCCAAGACCCACATGTCGGGTAGCTGGACTAGTCAGGTTTGGAGAAGTACGAAGGAAGACATCGCCGCCAGAAAAAACGTCTGTGGTTGCGCCGGCACGCGATTTGCGTCCTTAGAGATAGGGGCGATTGTCCGTAGCTGCCGGAGTGGCGAACTTCGGGATGTATCGTTGTAAATACCATCTCAGCGAAAGAAGAGGTGCATTTATGATCGGCAAAGACATAGTCGAACGAGAACTGCACCGTGAGATTCCGTTGTGGCGAATCGAAGACGAATTGGATTGGCAAGAGAATGCGGGCTTATCCCGGAAATCTGCGTTGCTTCCAGAGGCGGGAGGCGCGACAGTCAGGGGTAGGTCACGGCGGCAGCCGTTCTTCCGCTGGCTCTCCAATTTAGCCGGGAATAGGGCGAGATTCTTACGCTAAAGGCTGAAGTGGCGAGGAGTATAATCTCGAAAACTGCCGGCTAGCGGCGAAGCCCTTTAGTCGGGGCTCGGCGAGCGGCATCGGACAGCTTATCACAGGGCTGGGCAAACAGATTGCCGCCGTACACCGCGAGCCCGACGGAACGCTCATACCCGTGACCAGAGTCGGATTGACGGTTCCTCCTGACGTGGTATATTCGCCGATCGCGCCGTTGGACGAATCCGGATGCGGCGTGGCCGTTGCGCTGGCCATTGCCATTGGACGCGCTGCCGTTGCCATTCGTGCTGCTTGCACCGTTCGTATGCGCCACCCCGTTGCTCGTCGCCGAGCTGCCGTTGTTGTCCGCCGGCGTGCCCAACTCGCGAGCAAGCTGATCGTTGACCGCCTGCCGGCACGCGACGAACGCGGTTTTGACTTTCTGCTGGAACGCGTCGAGATCGCTATCGAGCAACTCGTTACTGGCCTCGAACGTCACATTACACGTCGCGCCGACGCTACCGTAACTCGCTGTTCCGACCTTCTTCGATAGGCCGGTCGATACTGTCAAAGGCATGGTATTACTCCGTGGTTTCAATGGTTTCGTGGTTGATAGGGGTAGGGAGAGCCGGTTGAGTCCGGCTCCCCCTCCCTCCGAACCGGACTGGCGATTTTCTCGCATCCGGCTCTCCAGTTGATGGTGTTACCTCAGTGAGGATTGTACAAAACGATTATGGGCGGTTTGCAAGGACCACAGCCCATGCTCGTCGAAGAAGCGATTGGGCCAACGTTGTTGGTCTGTTCCGCGTGCCCGTCCGCGCCGTTTCCGTCGCCGACGCAGAATGCTGCGCAGGCGGCCACGAATCCAGCCATCCAGTTGGCGGAATACCGAACCACGACAGTGGCGAAAGTAGGTGAACCATCCACGAAGCTGCCGACTCAGTCGGGAGCACGTGAAGAGCAGGTCATGCCCGTTCGTGCGTTTCGTCTTCTCACGGACCGCATCCTTGAGTTTCTTTAGGCTCTTTTGCCGCGGTACACGCAGGTCGCCGCGGAAGTGATAGCCCAGAAAATCGAAACTCTCGCTGCGAGCGTCTACGATCTTGGTTTTCGTTGGATGCAGTGTCAGGTCGTTTTCGTTGACCCAACCTTGCACCACTGCCAAGGCCGCATCCGCGTCCTCGCGGGTCTTACACAGGATCACGAAATCGTCTGCATAACGCACCATCGCATAGCCGGCATCGGTCAATGCATGATCCAGCGGGTTGAGGTAGATGTTGGCCAAGAGTGGCGATAGGACCGCTCCTTGCGGCGTGCCCGTCTCCGGTGTCCACTGCCGCAATCCGTCCAGCACGCCCTGCTCCAAGAACATCTCCACTAACCGCAGCACGCGATTGTCCGACACTTTCTCGCGCAGGCGCGCCATCAGCCGTGGTTTCGAGATCGTGTCAAAATAACTCTTGAGGTCCGCATCGACCACATAGACGTGCCCGGCCTTCAGCAGCTCTTCGACTCGCTCCAGGGCCTGATGACAGCCCCTTCCGTGTCGAAAGCCATAGCTGACCGGTTGGAATGTGGCGTCGAAGATCGGTTCCATCACGTGCAGTAGCGCAGTTTGCACCACGCGGTCCCGCACGGTCGGAACTCCCAACGGTCGTTGTTCCGTGCTTCCCGGTTTCGGTATCCAGACTCGCCGCACCGCCTGCGGACGATACGTATTGGTTCGCAGGGCCTCGTACAGTTTGTCCAGTTCTTTCAGGCAATTCTCCTGAAAGTTCGCGACCGTTTGATGGTCCACCCCTGCCGCTCCCCCGTTGTCGATCACATGTCTGCTGGCGACAAACAGGTTCAGCGGAGCATACGCCTTGTCAATCAACGTGTGCCATTTTCCTCCTCGCACTCCTTGTTCGAGTGTTGTCAACATGCAATCTGTCCATACGCACGAGTTCGCCCAGTCGCGGATCGACGGCGGCTTTCCGGCGGGGGTAGCCGCGAACGGCACTGTCACCGGTTCGTTATTCTTCTCTCGTAGTTTGGACATCGTGCATCCATCTTCCTGCACCCCTTCGCTCCACCGGCGTTACCCGGCTTCGCCGCTACTATGGGTGCTCTGACTCCTGGGCGGTCGGCTCTTCGTATCCTTATCAGGGACAATGAACGCCGTCCTTGAATCCGTCCAGGTCTCTCTCCTTACGACGCTTGACCTTCCGACCATTCCGTCCTCAACCACCGTTCTGCCATTTCCCCATCTGGCTTTCGCACGTTACCTCAGCCAGTATAGGCCGCCGCGTCTATCCCCCGGGCAGACCGATCAGGTCGGAGGGATCGCCGTCACGCGATCGGAGGTTCGCCATTGGCTAGCAGGCTCCCCGACAGGCTTGGCCGAATCAGGTTCGTCATCCTACGGACTGGTCATTCGCCTCCAGTTGCTTCCCACCCCTTCTCGCGAAGACGCGGTTACTTTCGACTAAAGGTTCGTAACGTACACCTTGCGGGGACTTGCACCCCGCCGATCAAACGCTTTCAGAGACGCACTAGGCCGATGCCTACTACGGCTCATTACACGAGCGTCTTGAGCGAGCGGATCTGGTCGATGGTCTGTTGGACGACTTTGCTCTGGCGACGATGCTGCTTGAGCGCCTTGACAAGTTCGGCCGACTCGTGCAGCAAGTCGTGCGTTGACGTGCGGAACTTCACGGCCTGGTCGATCAACGAAATGATTTCCTGTTTGCTCGCCTTGCGCTTGCGGACGCGGTTGGCAGGCTTCGGCGTCGGGTCATCGGTCTGCGGCTGTGCGTCGATGACAGTTGTAGTAGTGGATTCGGGCACGGACTTTGCCTTTCTGGTTTTGCGTGTGATAGGCGCCGGTGCTACACGCGACGACTCAATACGAACAGCATCATCGGCCGCTTCGATGGAGGACTCGGACGACACGGCAGCGGTGACGTAGGTACGAGCATCGTCGCGCCATAGGATCGGTGCGTCGTTGTCGTAGTTGTGGAGTTCGGTTAGGCCGAGCTTTACAGCTCGCGTGAATTGCCGGAAGTTCACGTTCACCCGCTTCGGCTTGCCTGTCCATGCCGAACTGCTGAGTACGATCTTTGTCGGCTTGGCGTCGTCGGCACGTTTCGCACGGACGACGACCTGACCGTTGACGTTCAAGCGTAACCAGGTGCGTGTCGTCCTCGTCCACCGGTAGCTTCGGGAGTTCCGTCGAACGGAAATTTAAGTCCGACGTTCGAGAACCGACAAGACCCGATCGCCTTATCCGTCGCAGGGATGATCTGCTCGACATTGGGAAAGCGGCCGGTCGCGTCGATACGCAAGTGAATGAACCACTGCCCGATGTTGAAGATTGCCCACTCCGCGGATTTGCCGACAAGCAAAGGCTGATCATCGGGCAGCCCTCGCGACGCGAAGACCTTGCTATGCGCGACCAGCAAATCGCCTTTCCACGGAAACTCGAAGCCCTCCTGTCGAAGCAGTTGCTTGCCATCGCTACTGGCAAGGCTGCCGTCGTCACCGCGGAAGCGAACATTGGCGAGGGCATACCTCGTGGGGCTTGGATCGGTGGTTTCGCTTGCGGCGGTGAATGCTTGCAGCAGCGTCGGCGGATTCTCGGCCAGCGTTTCGGGCACGGCAGGAAAGCTGTCGGCGTTGTGCGGCGGCTTGGCTTCGTAGAAATGAGCAAGGCCAGGAAACCGAGACGCCCCCTTGCGGGGACGTTGGCCCAGGGATGCTATCCCTGGGGTGGCTGAGTAATAGTAGCGATGCCGCAGGACCGAGGCAAGGTAAAACCGTACTATGTCCGCCAAGTCAAAGAAATCTGCCATGGCGATTGGCCGCCTGTTTCCGATGGCGGTGATGAAGGAGGCGCGAAAGACCGCTGCCAAATACCAGATCATTCTTCACTGCGAAAACGGGCACCGGTACGGCCGCGGACTGGAGCTTCCGCACGTTTTCGGCGACGGCAAGACGGCTGATCGTTGCATCGCGGATACGCAGGAGCGCTCTGCGGCGCGGTGGCCTGCCTGTTGGAACAAGGTCGGATGCCGCCGGCCCCGGCGCGACAAGGTACGCGCTCCCGGCAGGTGAACGTTCGCCTGACCGCCGAAGAAAAGATAACATTGGAAAGCACTGCCAAGCGCAAAGGTCTCAAGGGACTTTCCGACTTCCTCCGTGCCGCCGCATTGGGGGCCGGTTAATGGTTCTGGACAATGTGATAGAGATACGCTGCCGCCATTTCAAATAGATCTTTGCGAAGGAACTGGCCGCCGAACGACGCCTGGGGCATCGCGATGGCCGAGTGCAAAAGGCCGATGTCGCGAATTCCTTCGCCGCCGCCGTAACGGTCGATGAGACTGCGGTGTATTTGAAGCACGTGATCGACATCAAGGAACAGCGGCTGCATTATTTCATTCGGCAAGTCGTTTCATCGCGCGGCCAAACCGCTCGTGGACTACTTCAAGCGCGCTATTGAACTTCTTTTCGGCGTCGGAATCGCGGAGCAGGGGTAAGTACCAGGCATTGCCTGTCGGTAACGACTTCAAACGCCGCGTCCGGCCCGATGTGCAGCGCCTCGAGAAGCGGTTTCTCGATCTCCAAGGAATAGGTGTCGCCATGCTTCGTCAAAGTCTTGATCATGCTTTCGCTCCTGTCAGGAGTTGAATGACTTAAAAACTAGCCGAGGCGGGGCTCGAACCCGCACGGTGTTTCCACCACAGGATTTTAAGTCCTGTGCGTCTGCCTATTTCGCCACTCGGCCGGGAAGGGATGAGGGATTATGGTTTAGAGATGAGGGATTGAAGCAGTCAGTACGCAGTACGGAGTACGGAGTACTCAGTAGCCAGCTCTTCATGCCGTCCGCCGATAAAGCTACTCACGCAAAGGCGCGAAGCTCGCAAAGAACCCAGGCGAGCTTTGCGCCTTTGCGTGAGACTGTTTTTTTCCCTAATCTATCATCTCCTATCTCTTATCGCATCCTTTATCTTTCACCTCTCATCTCTCCGCCTTCACCCTAACCCTCTCTCGGCGAGAGATGGAACCGTCATTTGCTTACCGCTGCCACCTCCCTGCCGCTCGATTTCTGCACTTTGCTCGCCGCTCCCGGCTCGCCGCCAACTCCCTGCTCTCCTCCCGCGGCGATCTTGTTGATCGCGTTGACGAACGCCTTGGCGACTGGCCTCCACGCTGTCGGTCGAGACGCCGCGGCCGCGGTAAAGACGGCCGTCGTGCTCGAGCTGCACCATCACCTCGGCCTGCGCGTCCTTGCCGACCGTTACGCTGTGCACGCGGAAGTCCTTGCAATTGGTCGTAAACGCCGGTCAGTTGCTCGATGGCCAGGAACATGGCGTCGATCGGGCCGTCGCCGCCGACCACTTCCGTGGCTTCCTCGCCGCGGCCGCTGTGCAGGCGGAGGTGTACCGTGGGGATCTTGCCCGTGGCGGTGGCGATGGTGTAGGAAACGAACGTCCAGACTTCCGGCACTTGCCGCATCTCCTGCTCGATCAGCGCAGCGATGTCGGCGTCGTAGATCTCCTTCTTCTTGTCGGCCAGCACCTTGAACTGCTCGAAGACGTTCTGCAGCTGCTCGCTCGTCGAGTGAGTAGCCCAGCGCTTTGATGCGGTCTGGCCAGGGCGGCGCGGCCGCTGTGCTTGCCCAGCACCAGGTCGGTCGTGGCAAAGCCGACGTCCTCGGGCCGCATGATCTCGTAGGTCGTGCGTTCCTTGAGCATGCCGTCCTGGTGGATGCCGGCCTCGTGGGCGAAGGCGTTTTGGCCGACGATCGCCTTGTTCCGCTGCACCTGGATGCCGGTGATGTTCGACACCAGCCGGCTGGTGGGCACGAGCCGCTGGGTGTTGATGCTGCGTGTCGGCGTGGTAATAATCGTGCCGCGTGCGCAGGGCCATGACGACCTCTTCCAGCGAGCAGTTGCCGGCCCGCTCGCCGATGCCGTTGATCGTGCATTCGACCTGGCCGGCGCCGGCCTCGACGGCGGCCAGGCTGTTGGCCACGGCCAGGCCCAGGTCGTTGTGGCAGTGGACGCTGATCACGGCCTTGTCGATGTTGGGCACGCGCTTGCGGAGGTTGCGGATCACGCCGCACATGTGCTCGGGCGTGGCGTAGCCGACGGTGTCGGGGATGTTGACGGTCGTGGCGCCGGCGTCGATGGCCGCTTCGACCACCTCGGCAGAGGAAATCGATCTCGGTGCGGGCGGCGTCTTCGGGCGAGAACTCGACGTCGTCGCAATAGCCGGCCGCGCGCTTGACGCCGGCCACGGCGCGGCTGGATGATCTCGTCCTTGTCCATCTTGAGCTTGAACTCGCGATGGATGGCGCTGGTGGCCAGGAAGACGTGGATCCGCGGCTGCTCGGCGTGCTCGCAGGGCCTCCCAGGCGCGGTCGATGTCGGCGTCGTTGCAGCGGGCCAGGCCGCAGATCGTACGGGCCGCGGACGTTGCGGGCGATCTCGCTGCACGGCCTCGAAATCGCCGGGCGAGGCGATGGGGAAGCCGGCCTCGATGACGTCGACGCCCAGGTCGACGCAGGGCCTGGGCGACCTCCAGTCTTCTCGGCCAGGTTCATGCTCGCGCCGGGCGACTGCTCGCCGTCGCGCAGCGTGGTGTCGAAGATAACGATGCGTCGGGAATTGACTGGTTCTGTCATGGGATTTGGAATGGGAATGAATTATGGAAACGGCCCCTCGCTTACGCTTCGGGTTGTGATACTGGTGCTGGCGGCGGCAGGGAAAAAGGGAAACGCGCCCTTTTTCCCACGGGCAACACCAATCGCGCCCTCGTGGCAATCAGGCGTCGGCGGCTGACTACGTGTTGGCGTACCATGACTTTCAAGTGACCGTGGAGCGGTCGTCCAGGATGTTACCACGCGGAGCGTGGTAACGAGGCATATGCGGCAAATAAAAAACCCTAAGACCTTGCCGGCCTTAGGGTTTTGCTTGTATTCGGGAAACTGCTGTCTATGCGCAAACCCTAAAACCGGCTGGCATTCGCCAGCAATAACAACGGCAATAGGGTAATAAGGCTAGACATATTGTACGTTCAGTGGCTTTTTCGGCCCAGTGCGCGATGAATCTCAATTAAACTTACCTGAAAACAAACCTCGCGTCAAGGGCTTTTTTCTTTTCACCTTGAGTCAAGCCGTCATTTCGGGTAGTCTTCGGCCCGCTATGGAGTACGAAATCGAGCGATCGGCGAAATCGTGCGCCTCGACCGGGCGAGAGTTCGCGCCGGGCGAGGAGTTTTACTCGGCGCTCGTGGCGGCGGGGAGCGAATTGAAACGGTGTGACTATTCGATCGAGGCATGGCTCGGTCCGCCCGAAGGAGCAATCGGCTGGTGGAAGTCACAGATGCCGGGCCAAAACGCGCAGCGCGCGCATTGGGCGCCGAACGACATGCTGCTGAACTTTTTCGACGAGTTGGCACAGCAGCCGGACAAGCAGGACATGCGTTACGTGTTGGCGCTGTTGCTGGTGCGGCGGCGGGTGATGCGGTTGGAGGAGGAAGAGCGCGACGACGCGGGGCATGAGCGGCTGGTGCTCTACTGCCCGCGGCGCAATGCGCAGTACGAGATATCGTCGATGACGCTCGACCGCGGCCGAATGGACGAGATTCAACAGGTGTTGGCGAAGTTGTTGGAGAGATGAGGGAAGTGGGGAGTGGGAAGTGAGTAGTGGTTAGATGTAGGATGGGCCGAGTGCAACGAGTCCCACCGCCGAAAACAAGATAGTGGTGGGACTCGTTGCACTCGGCCCACCCTACGCGACTGCGTTGTTGCCGGGAATCAACCGTTTTGCACAAGTCCGAGCGTCGATATCCGCTGTTAACGCTTCTCCTGGCGACACTCGTCGGCCAAGGCGGCTGCGCGTGGTTGGGGCTTTTCCAGGACCAGAAACCATTGGTCCTGCGTAGGGGCAGGATTGGAAGAAGTCATCGCGGCAGTCAACCGCAACAATTCGCAAATCCAATCGCTCTATAGTGAATCAGCCACGCTCAAGACCCCGGGCTACCCGCCACTCAGCGCAAAATTTGCCTACCAGCGGCCGAACTACTTCCGGCTGCGGGCCTCATTCGTCGGCAGAGAGGAAGTTGATCTCGGCAGCAACCCCGAGTTGTTCTGGTTCTGGGTGAAACCCAACCAGCCGCCGGCACTCTACTTCTGCCGTCACGATCAATTCGCCACCAGCCGAGCGAGGGAAATGCTGCCCATCCAGCCGAATTGGCTCGTCGAGGCACTCGGCACGCTGGAGATCGACCCGAACCTGCATCACGACGGACCGTATCCGGACAAAGACAATCGCGTGCAGATCCGCACGATCCTCGACACGCCCGAAGGACCGAATATGAAGGTCACGGTGATCGATGCCGCCAGCGCATGGGTGTGGGAGCAACGGATCTACGACAGCCGACGACAGCTCCGGGCGAGATCCGTGGCCGAGAACTACCGCCGCGATCCGAAGACTGGACTTTACGTGCCGACGGCGGTGCAAGTGGAATGCCCGCCGCTGCAATTCTCGATGCGAATCGACTTGGGCGGCGTGCAGGTAAATGAGCCGCTCATCAATGCTGGCAAATTTTGGACGATGCCGAACGACGCTCCGCTGGTCGATCTGGGGAGTCCAAACTTTCCGGTCGGTCCGCCGCCGGGTGTCGCGGTGGGAAGGTAAGGGGAGAATCGGGTGGCACGTCATGAGCTTCCAGCGAAGGGCGTGGCAGGGGCCACAATCACGCCCTTCGCTGGAAGCTCAGAGCGTGCCACCCAAGCTTGTGTTCCCGCGAGCTACAGATTCTTCGTCAAGAAATCCAGGCTCTCGCGGGCCCAGTCGAATGGCGAGCCTTGACCGGAATCCTGCTCATAGGCGAACCACTCGACGCCCGACTCGTGCGCGGCGGTGATGACTTCTTTCCAGTTCTGCACCCCCTGGCCAAGCGGAGTGAACTGCACCTTGCCGCCTTTCTTCAGCGGCATAAGGTCCTTGACGTGGATGACCGGGCTGCGGCCTTTGTACTTCCGCAGGTAGTCGGCCGGGCTGGCGCCGCCGGCCAAGACCCAAGCCACGTCGAATTCGGCCTTGAGATCGGTCGCGGGAGAGGATTCGAGCATGATGTCGATCTTCCGCCGCGGATCGGCGGGAAACTTTTGGAAGTCGGGGGCGTGGGTATGGTAGGCGAAGCGGATGCCTTCTTCGCGAAGTTTGGCGCCGACGGCCGCCAGCCGCTTGACCCCGAGGAGCCAGGCATCCAGGTTGGCCGTGCATTCCTTCATCATCGAGCCGACGGCCAGATGGTCCACGCCGACCGTCTTCCAGGTGCGGACGGCCGCGTCAAAATCCTTCTCGAAGGGGCTCAATGCCGATGTGCGCCGAAATCGCCTTCAACTGGGCACCGTCCAAGGCCGCGCGAATCTTGTCGCCGGGCAGGTTCGGCATCCCGCTCCACTGGACGTATTCCCAGCCCATGTCGCGAAGCTTTTTCAAGGTTCCGTCAAGGTCCTTCTTGGCCGGGTCGCGAACCGTATAGAGTTGGATGGCGATGCCTTTGGGCCGTTTTTTTGCGGCGGCCGTTTCGGGAGTGGCCGACAAGCCGGTTTTGCAAGAGAGGGCGAGCAAGCCGAGGGCAGCCAATGCCTCCCGGCGCGAGAGGTTATTGGAGTCGGAGTTCATGGGAATCGAGTCCTTGTGCGGGGCAATAAAGATCCAGGGCCAATCGGTTATTATCGTCGATGGCCGAGTGAAGTGCCAGCTAACCATAGGCCCTAGCGGAAAGCCCCGGTTGGGAATATAAATACCGTAGTTTCCACCTTCCTAGAACAGCATAGAAAGCCTGCCATGAAAATCGTCACCATCGAGACCACCAAAGGCACGATCGTTGCCCAACTCTTTGCCGACAAGGTGCCCAAGACTGTCGAGAATTTTGAAAACCTGGCCGCCAAGGGCTTTTACAATGGCCTGAAGTTCCACCGCGTGATAAGCGATTTTATGGTCCAGACCGGCTGTCCGCAGGGAACGGGACGCGGTGGGCCGGGGTACGAATTCGCCGATGAGTTCCACAAAGACCTCAAGCACAGCGGCCCCGGCGTGCTTTCGATGGCCAACGCCGGGCCGAACACGAACGGCTCGCAGTTTTTCATCACGCACTCCGCCCAGCCGCATCTGGACGGGAAGCATTCGGTTTTCGGAAAAGTGATCGAGGGCCAGGATGTCGTCGATTCGATCAAGCAGGGCGATAAGATGGTTAAAGTCACGGTGAGCGAGGCGGCGGAAAAGAAATAGCCCGGTATTTGGAGTATGGCGATACATTGCCGCTTTTTTGTCGCCTTCGTCTAAGAGGCCCTCGCCGTACTTGAAAAGCGGTCATAGATTACCGCACTCCAAAAGGAAATCGCCATGCGCTGGGTGCGTGCGTGCTACTGGACGCTGATACGCTTCCTGATGAGCTTCCGCTACCGTGTCCGCGTGGAAGGTCTAGAAAAGCTTCGCGACCTCCGCGGGCCGACGCTCGTCATGCCCAATCACCCGGGCTTGATCGATCCGCCGCTGGTGCTGGCAAACGTCCGCCTGCCGGTAGAACTGCGGCCGATCGTCACGACGAGCATGTATCGCAAGCCGCTGCTTTATCCGCTCATGCGGCTAGTCAACGCGGTCGAGGTCCAGGACCTCGGTGAGCATAGCCGCGACGCCCGCGAACAGACGCTGACGATGATCGACGCCCTGGCCGACGGGCTGAACCGAGGCGAGAGTTTTCTCATTTACCCCGCCGGCCGAACGGAACGGCGGGGATTCGAAGAAATCGGCGCAACTCGCGCTGTGGCCGATCTGTTGGAGCGCTGCCCGCAGGCCAATATCGTGCTCGTCCGCACTCGCGGCATCTGGGGCAGCATCTTCACCTTCGCCTACACGGGCGAGCATCCGAACCTGGAACGCTGCGTGTTGAAGGCGTTCGGATGGATGTTCGCGGCGATTGCGGTTTTTCTGCCGCGGCGGAACGTGACGATGACCGTCGAGCGGATCGATCGCGCGGCGCTGCCCGGCATCACGCGCGACAAGCTCAATCCGTTCCTGGAGGAGTGGTACAATCGCGGCGCGCCGGAGAAGCCGAACTTCGTGCCGTTCAGTTTTCTTTTCGGCCCGCGCGAGCATGAGTATCCCGTGCTCGCAACGGCGGGCCAGGTCGATGCCGCGCAGGATCAAGCCAGAGACGATCCGCGCGGTGAACGAGATGGTCGAGGAACGTCTGAAGCGTCCGCTCACGAGCGCGGAAAACTCGGCCGAAGCGCCGCTGGACCGCTTGGGGCTCGACAGCCTGGAGAGGATGGACCTTGCTCTGCAGATTGAAGACCGCTTCGGCTTCCGCAGCGACCGCGTGGCGGAAATGCTGGGCGAGCTTTGGGCGCTGGCCGAAGGGCAACTCGGCTCGGGCGGAGATAAAATCGAACCGCCACCGCCGGCTTGGAATGTGCCGCCCACGAGCAGCGACGAGCCGGCCGTATTGGGCGACACGATCGCCGAGGCGTTCGTCCGCCGCGTGCTGAAGACGCCCGACGATGTTTCCACCGCCGACCGCATGAGCGGCGTGCTCAGTTATCGCAAGCTCTATGTTGCGGCGCGGCTGATGGCGAAACGATTCGGGGCATTGGGAGAAAGCGTGGGCGTCCTGCTGCCTGGCTCGGTGGCGGCCGATATTGTTTTCTACGGGCTGCACCTGGCGGGCAAGCTGCCGGTGCTGCTGAACTGGACGACCGGCCCGGCCAATCTGGCACACGCGGTCAAAACGCTCAACGTCCGCCATGTGGTTACGTCGAAGAAGCTCATCGACCGCTTGGGCATTCAGATCGAAGGGGCCGAGTACGTCCATCTGGAAGACATTCGCGGCCAAATCGGAAAGCTGGAAGCGGCCGCCACGATGCTCTTAACGTATGTGCTGCCGGGCAACATGCTTCGCCGCGCACCGCGGCCGGATGTTGACTCGCCGGCCGTCGTTCTCTTTACATCCGGCTCGGAAAGCACGCCCAAGGCAGTGCCGCTCACGCATCGGAACCTGCTCGTGAATCTGAGGGCGTCGCTCAAGGTATTGCAAGCGACCCACCAGGATGTGCTCCTTGGCTTCCTCCCGCCGTTTCATAGTTTCGGCCTCTTGGGCAACATCCTGGCGCCGATACTAGCGGGCATTCGCGTCGCCCATTATCCCGATCCGACCGATGCCGCCGGTTTGGTTCGCACCGTGGCCAGCTACCGGGCGACGATCGCGGTCACCACGCCAACGTTCCTCAGCTACATGTTCGGCTCGGCCGGGCCGACCGACCTGGCGTCGCTGCGGGTGATCGTCGTCGGAGCAGAGAAATGCCCAGATGCGCTCTTCGAGAAGGCGAAACAGATGGCGCCGCGGGCGTTTGTTCTGGAGGGCTACGGCATTACCGAGTGTTCGCCGGTCGTGGCCGGCAACTTGCCCGGCCGCATCAAGCAGGGCACTCTCGGACCGCTCGTGGAGAATGTGGAAGCGATTATTGTCGATCCCGATTCGCACCGTCCGCTGCCGCACGGCGCGACCGGCATGATACTGGTCCGCGGGCCTTCGATCTTTGGCGGTTATTTGAATTACATTGGCCCGGACCCGTTCATGGAAGTTGAAGGCAAACGGTGGTATGTGACGGGCGACCTCGTGCGCGTGGACGACGATGGCTACATTCATTTCTGCGGGCGGCTGAAGCGGTTCTTGAAGATCGGCGGCGAAATGGTCTCGCTGCCCGCGCTAGAGGAGCCGATTGCCGCACGCTGGCCGCCGACGGAGAACGGGCCGCAGGTGGCGGTAGAGGGCATAGACACACCCGCTCGACATATCGTGCTTTTCACGACACAGGACGTTTCACTATCAGATGCCAACGCAGTTTTGGCCCAAGCGGGCTTGCGAGGCGTTATGCGGCTGGATGCTGTACAACGCGTCGATTCGATTCCGGTGCTTGGTACGGGCAAGACGGATTATAAGGTGCTGCGGAAGTTGGTGGCGGATGGACCTAGTCGACCCAATTGACGGCACGTAGTCCTGGCACCCGCTGAAAGTGTTTTAAGTTTCGCGTGACCAAGGTTGCGTCATTAGCCAGTACAATACTTGCAATCAACATGTCGGCGCGGCCAATTTGTTTCAACCGCGCAACTTGCAGCAACTGTTCAAGTTTCTCCGCGGCATTTTGGCCGAATCCGACAACAACCAAACTTGCCAGGCGCGCTTCCGTCAAATCGAGCGCTCTTGAGCCCTTATCAATTCGGGGACACTTTCAGCCTTGAGCAAGTTCTCGCATCGCCGTCGTATGACTTCCGCCTTTGTAATCGACGTGATTGCCAGCTTGAACGACGCCGCTTCAAACACTCGCTGAACAACTCTCTGGTTGCCCATCCAGAAGTGCGAGAGTACGTCCGTATCAAGGAGAAACATCTTTACTCTTTCAGGTCGCTTTCCGGACGGCCGCGATCGCCGTAAATGTCCCGCACTATTTGCCTCAAATCGTCCGCATCATCCTTGAACGCGCCGGCTTGGAATAGGAGTGCCTGATTTGCCGAAGGCCCGCGCAGCCAGTCTTCGATTGCGCGGCGTGAGAACCGCCACTCTTCGCCAATTTGTTGTCCCGGAATAAGCTTCCCCGCCACAAACTTGCGCACGACGTTGCCGGGCAATCGGAGGTATTCCGCCAGTTCGTCGAGAGTCAATACGTCGGGCAATGAAACCACGGTAGCCATGTTCTATTCCTCCTACGAATGCCATACTAAAACGACTTCCCCGCTTATCGTTATTGTAACTTGTCTTGACGAAGAATCGTAGTAGCAGCCGTCTAATAGTGCCTAAATGGACGTTATTAGCCCTTGCTGTTTTCTCGCCGAGCAGTTTGGTATGATATTCTTCGCACGGGTTGACGACCGGCCCGTGCGATCGAAATCGTCGCGTTATACAAAAAACACCGGTCGGCTGGGAGGACTTTTATGAGATTCTGCATTTCAATGGTCTTGGGTACGGGACTCCTTTTGTTATTGGGCACGGCTGTGCGGGCCGAGGTCAAGGTGGCGACGGAGCGCAATACCGGCGATGACGCCACGTCTTCCTTCAAGTTCAAGAAGATTCCCGGCCCTGTCGGCAACGATGCGGCGAGCAAGGCGAAGTTCGCGATTGTTGACGGCAACAAGGACGATAACGGCGGCGATCTGTCGGTAATGCACGACGGCAAACTGCCGACCGAAGAAGACCAACCGGACCGCAACTTTTTCTTTAACGCAGGCGAAGACGGCGGCCGGCTGTCGATCGACCTGGGCAAGGCCATCGACGTGAAGCAGGTCAACACCTATTCGTGGCATCCCAATACCCGCGGCCCGCAGGTCTACAAGCTCTACGCCGCCGACGGCGCCGGGAAGGACTTTAACGCCGAGCCGAAGAAAGACACCGACCCGGCGAAGTGCGGCTGGAAGCTCGTCGCCTCAGTCGATACGCGGAAAGACGATAACGGCGGGCAATACGGCGTGAGCATCTCCGATTCCGCCGGCGCGATGGGTAAGTATCGCTATCTTTTGTTTGACATATCCGAGACCGAAAAGGATGACGCCTTCGGCAATACCTTCTTCAGCCGGATCAACGTGATCGCGGCGGACCGGCAGAGGTCAAACGATGCGGCTTCAAGCGATGCGAAGGCGGGCGGCGACCGGCTGATCTCGCAATCGCCCGATTCGGCCAAATACCACATCACGATCGACTATACCGAAGCGCCGGAACTTGGCGATTGGGTCAAGACCAAGCTTCAGCCGACTTGCGATACGTGGTATGCGAAGATCGTCGAGATGTTGCCGAGCGACGGTTTTTCGGCGCCAACTCGAGCTTCTATCATCATCTACAGCGGTTACCATGGCGTCGCGGCAACCGGCGGGACCCACGTCATGTGCGACATCAACTGGTTTCGGCGCAATAAGGATGGTGAAGCTGCTCGGCGCGGTCGTGCATGAGTTGGTGCATGTTGCCCAGCAGTATCGCGGCCGTCGCGGCGGAGCACGGAACCCCGGCTGGCTCGTCGAAGGCATCCCCGACTACATCCGCTGGTTCCTCTACGAACCGAAGCCGACCGGAACGCGCCCCCGCAACCCCGATCAAGCGAGTTACACCAATAGTTACCGGATTACGGCTGGATTCCTGAACTACGTGATCCACAAGCACGACAAGGATCTGATCGTCAAGCTCAACGCCGCAATGCGTCAAGGCAAGTACAGCCCGGACCTGTGGAAGGAATGCACGGGCAAGACGATCGACGACCTTTGGAAGGACTACGTGGCGACGCTAAAGTAGTAGAATTCTCGGCTTTAGCGGCAGACCTGTAGGGTGGGACCAGCGAGCCTCAGCGATGCTGGCCCACCATAGCGGTACTCAACGCCGATAGTGGTGGGCCTGCGCTCGCTACGCGACTGGTCCCGTCCTACGGTGCGCCAAGACATTTTTTTGACACGCAAGGCAAGATCATCATGAAATCGCGCACGACAATTCTCTTTGTATTTCAGTTAACCGCTTTCTTCGCCGTGCGAGAGATCGCTTTGGCGCAGGATCAGCCGCTGCGTCCGGTCGATTACGTCCGCCCGATGGTCGGCACCAAAGGCGAGGGCAATACGTATCCCGGACCGGCCGCCCCGTTTGGCATGGTGCAATTCAGTCCTGATACGGATCGCGATCTGTGGGATACGGCCTCCGGCTACGAGTATACGGACACGTCGATCATGGGTTTCAGTCTCACACACCTCTCCGGCACGGGCATTCCCGACCTGGGCGACTTCCTCTTTATTCCCCAAATTGGCAGGCCGAAATTGGTCGTCGGCAGCAAGGAGCATCCGGAGGCTGGCTATCGTGCCCGCTACCGCCACGAGGACGAATCGGCATCGGCCGGATACTACAAGGTGAAACTCTCCGATCGCAATGTGGCCGTGGAGCTGACCGCCGCGGAGCGGGCGGGCATGATGCGGTTCACCTTTCCCGCCAGCGACGCGGCCAGCATTATGACCGACATGCAACATTTTTTGAGCGGAAAGAAGTTTAAGCTCATTTGGTCGCACCTCCGCGTCGAAGACGACTCCACAATCACGGGCTATCACCTGATCAACGGTTGGGGCAAGGAGCGGCACCTCTATTTCGCCGCAAGATATTCCCGCCCGTTCGATCGATTCCGCATCATGAGCGATGGGCACGAGGTCAAGTACGACAGCTATAAGAGCTACCGCTTCCGCAGCCGACGCGAGGTGGCCGGGACGAATCTCCAGTTCCTGGCCGAGTACAAGACGACGGCGGGCGAGCGGATTTGCGTCAAGGCGGCCGTCTCCGCCGTGAGTGCCGCCAACGCATTAGAAAACTTGGATGCAGAAATTCCGCCCAAGGACTGGGATTTCGAGAAGATTGTCCGCCGCACGCGAGAGAGTTGGGATCGCGAACTCAGCCGCATCGAGATCGAGGGGACAACTGCCGAAAAGGAAACATTCTATTCGGCTCTCTACCATCTATTCCTCGCTCCAAGCCTGTTTCAAGACGTGAACGGCGAGTATCGCGGGCTGGACACGAACATTCACCGCGCCAAGGGGTTCCGCAACCACACGGTTTTCTCTCTTTGGGACACCTACCGCGCGACCCACCCGCTCTTCGCGCTGATTCAGGCGCCGCGCGACGCCGACTTGATCAATTCCCTGCTGGCGCATTACGATCAAAGCGTCGATCATCTGCTGCCGATGTGGTCGCTGGAGGGCAACGAGACATGGTGCATGATCGGCTACCACGCCGTGCCGGTGATCGTGGACGGTTGGCTGAAGGGCGTCCGCGGTTTTGATCCCGAGCGAGCATTCGCCGCGATCAAAACCACCGCCATGAACCGCGATTACGATGGTTTGGCGGCCTACGACAAGCTCGGCTGGGTGCCGTGCGACCAGGAAAACGAGTCGGTTTCCAAGACGCTCGAATATGCCTACGACGATTATTGCGTCGCGCAAATGGCCAAGGCGCTGGGCAAGCAGGATGACTACGCCTACTTCACGCGGCGGGCGGCGAATTACAAAAACGTTTTCGATCCCGCGGTCGGACTCATGCGCGGCAAGGATTCGCATGGAAAGTGGCGAACGCCGTTCAATCCGCATGGCTACCAGGACGGCAGCCCGAATAACGATTTCACCGAGGGCACGAGCTGGCAGTATTCTTGGTACGTGCCGCAGGACGTGCCGGGCCTGATCGCGCTATTCGGCGGGCGGGAGAAGTTCACCGAGAACCTCGACAAGTTGTTCACCTTCAAAAACACCGAGGCCAAGGGGCTTGAGGACGTTCAGGGGCGGATTGGCGAATACTTCCACGGCAATGAGCCGAGCCATCACATCATTTATCTCTACTGCTACGCGGGTCAGCCTTGGAAAGCGGCCCAGCGGCTGCACGAGGTCGTGAATACGCAATACGGCAATCGGCCCGACTCGCTCAGCGGCAACGACGATTGCGGCCAGATGTCGGCTTGGTATCTGTTTACCGTGATGGGTTTTTATCCAGTTTGCCCGGCGAGCGACTACTACGTGATCGGCAGCCCTGCCATTAAAAAGGCGGCGATGCATCTTTCCAACGGCGCGACGTTCACGATGACCGCCGCGAAGCTTTCAGCGGTGAACATTTACGTGCAATCGGTGCGCGTCAACGTCAAGGACTGGAACTCGCCGTTCCTGCCGTACGAGGCAATCAAGAACGGCGGCACGCTGGAGTTCACGATGGGAGCGAAACCGAATAAGGAGTGGGGGCGTGAGGCGGTTGTGCCGCAGTCACTCGCGCCGACTGATTGAAATCGCGTACCCTTAAAGGCGGCTCGTGCCGGCGAAACGGCTATCGCGGCATGGTGTTTTTCGTTTCGGGAGTTCGGCCATCTTCGTTACGCCGCCTGCAACTCGCGCAAGGGAATGCGCATGCCCTTTTCGCATTCCATCGCTTCGGCGTATCCGAGGCGCCGGCTCACGGTAAATGGGCGGTGTTCGTACGCGGCCAGCAGAAGCGCCGTGATCGAAACGCTCTTTATTGACTCCACGTCGGCATGAGAGTCAATCGCTAGGCCGGCAAGTCCGAACGTCCGTATGATTGCTGCAACGCCCTTGATTTGAAACCCAATGGGCCTATTATCAATTGCGGATCGATAGATCGTCAGTAATTCGTCGATTCTATCCGCCACGCTGGCTTCATCAACCATTTTGTAGACGACGCAGTCGCCACCCGGATTATACCACGGGTCGGGAGAAAACGTGGGTCAGTTCCAACTGCATCGGCTAAGAAATGTTTATCGGCCATGTTAGTCCTCCATATCTTGTGCGCCAATTTGCAGGGCAAAGCGGATCGTCGTCGGCGACAAACTCCGCGCGGCATTCGTAAACGTGTAGTTGTGGATTGACGTAGACGGCAAAGTCAAGGCTTTTTGGAAACGGCGTCTCGATTCCCTCCTTAATATACCATGATGGCGGTCGTCCTGTGTAGCACCATCCACCTTCATTGTACTCGCGAACGCCGAAGAATATCCTGTCAGTGAAGTCGAGAACGTGCTTAGCCGCCCGCAAATTCTCAAAATCCACGGGAGAATGTTTGTAGATTCTCAGCGTGTACGAGGCGGGGAAGATGACATCGACTCTCGGCCCGTCTGGGTTTCGTGGATCGATCGCCTGATAGGAGAAGTCATACGCCACGATGGTCCCCCTTGAAAAAAGTCCTAATTATAGCGGGCCGACCGCGTCGGCCATGTGCGCTACATGTTTGAAGCCCTTGCTTCCCCGCTTGTCCACTGGCCACCGCGATTGCTAGCCATTGCCGTAAATGGCTTACTCAAACGAGGACCCATATTTGTTTATCCCAATGTTCCCCTCGGACAGGTCTTCCTCGAAGATGCCCCGCTGCGGCGTTCGCTGAGCGACGTTCCCCGAACTTCGCTGCCCGTTCTGCACATTTGATTCATATCGACGTATTAATTCGTCCGACGCATCGGGGATCCGGCTGAGCTTTATCCCACGGAGGACCAGACGGGCTTTCAAGCCGCTTTCAATCCCGATAATCTGCTTTATAATCGCAACTGCGCGACGCGGAGAAATGGGAGCCGCGATTCCCTCGCCATTCGTAAGCTGCGAGAACAGTCTTAATATCTCATCGACCGGACATTTAGAATCAGGCGTGACCTTGCCCGACTGGATTAATTGCGACCATAATTCTGTCACGTCTTCCTTTTGCATGATCGAACCTCTGACTTGGCAGAGCGTCTGCTACGAGTTGACGACTCGTTATGAAGCGAGGACAGCTATCTTCACCGAGCGCCGACGCCGTGTCAATCACCCCTCGGACGATGCATGCCGCTTTTTTTACGGCGGGCATCAGCGTAGATTGTACTTCAGACCGAAAGGTCGCGTCATCCAAGCTGTTCCTTCTTGGATTTGCTGATAAAATGCGGGCTATGCCGCATATTGATAGTCACTTTGTCCCTCGGAGTCGAACCATGTCCAGAATCGTTTTGGCCTCCATTTTCCTTCTCAGCATAACCAGTTTCTCATCCATGCTCCGCGCCGTCGATAGCCCCATCGCATACCCCGCCACCCGCCGCGTCGAGCACGTCGATAGCTACTTCGGCACCAAGGTCGAAGACCCGTACCGCTGGCTGGAAGAAGACGTTCGGCATTCGTCCGACGTGGCCGAATGGGTCAAGGCGGAGAACAAACTCACCGAGTCGTACCTGGCCGCCATCCCCGAGCGCGAGACGATCCGCCGCCGCTTGACCGAACTGTGGGATTTCGCCCAGTATACGCCGTATATCAAGGAAGGCGGACGGTACTTCTATCTCAAGAACGACGGCTTGCAGAACCAGCCCGTGCTCTACGTGACCGATTCGCTGGAAGGGGCGCCGCGGGTGCTCATCGATCCGAACACCTGGTCCAAGGACGGCACGATCGCGCTCGGTGAAATGGGCTTCAGCGACGACGGCAAATACCTCGCCTATAGCCGCAGCGAGGCGGGCAGCGACTGGTCGATCTGGCAAGTATTGGAAATCGCCAACGGCCGGCAACTGCCCGACGAGCTGCAGGTGGACCAAGTTCTCCAACGCCTCGTGGACCAAGGACAACAAGGGCTTTTTCTACAGCCGATACGAGGAGCCGAAGACGGGCGCCGAGTTTCAGGCGTTGAACTTCAACAACAAGGTATATTACCACCGCATCGGCACGCCGCAGGATAAGGATGTGCTCGTCTATTACCGCCCGAAACATCCCGATTGGCAATACGTGGGCGAGGTTACCGAGGACGGCCGCTACCTGGTGATTTCGATCGTCGTCGGAACGGACGCCCGGCAGCGGATCGCCGTCCGCGACCTGCGGCCCGTCCGAGTGTCAACAGATTGGGTCGGTATGCAGGATTGGGTAGAACTGATCAACAATTTCGACCACGAATTCACGTTCCTCGGCAACGACGAGCTCGCGGCTCTTCTTCAAGACCGATGTCGACGCCCCGCGCCGCCGCGTGATCGCCATCGACCTGAGCAAGCCGGACAAGGCCAATTGGCAGGAAATCATTCCGCAGGCCGACGAAACTCTGACCGAGGTGAGCCTCGTCGGCAACCGCTTTGTCGGAGTCTATCTGCAGCGACGCCGCGACGCAAGTCAAGCTTGTGGGGCTGGACGGCAAGTCGATCGAGGAGGTGAAGCTGCCCGGCATCGGCACGGCGGCCGGTTTCTCTGGCAAGCGGCGGCTTGGAAAGCGGACGGAGACGGAGACGTTCTACAGCTTTTCCAGCATCGCCACGCCGCCGAGCATCTGTCGGCTCGACCTGACGACCGGCGAAAGCAAGCTCATCCGCCAGTCGGAGGCGAAGTTCGATCCTGACCGCTACGAGGTCGAGCGAGTGTTCTACAAGAGCAAGGACGGCACACGGGTGCCGATGTTCCTTGCCCATCGCAAGGGGATCAAGCTAGACGGCAGCAACCCCACGCTGCTTTATGCCTACGGCGGGTTCAACATCCCAATGCCGCCGGTGTTTTCCATCGGCCGCGCGGCGTGGCTGGAGATGGGCGGGGTCTACGCCCAGGCCTACCTCCGCGGCGGCAGCGAATATGGCGAGGCCTGGCACAAGGCGGGCACGAAGCTCCACAAGCAGAACGTCTTCGACGACTTCATCGCCGCGGCCGAGTGGCTGATCGCCAAGAAGTACACGCGAACGGAGAAGCTGGCCATCCAGGGCGGCAGCAACGGCGGCCTCTTGGTCGGCGCGGTGGAGACCCAGCGGCCGGACCTCTTCGGCGCCTGCCTGCCGGCGGTGGGCGTGATGGACATGCTCCGCTTTCAGAAGTTCACCGAGGGCCGCACGTGGGTTGATGATTACGGCTCGTCGGACGACAGCCCGGAGATGTTCAAGGCCATATACGCTTATTCGCCGTATCACAACATCCGGGCCGGCACGTGCTATCCGCCGACGCTGGTGACGACAGCCGACACGGACGATCGTGTGGTGCCCGGCCACAGTTTCAAGTTCACTTCGGCCATGCAACGGGCTCAGTCGTGCGACAAGCCGATCTTGATCCTGATCACCAGCCGCGCCGGCCACGGCGGCGGCAAGCCGACGAGCAAGAAGATCGAGGAGACGGCCGATCTGTGGGCGTTTTTGGTGAAGAATTTGGGGATGAAGATCGACTGATGACAAGATTGACGCCACGATATTTCGCCATTAAGATGAAGTTCAGCCCACCTCAATGAAAGGTTGCCATGATCGAATTGACTGAGCAGCAGTTGCAGCAATTGCAACACGTCGCCATCGTTCCACCCCGCATTGCGAACCCAACGACGCAGGAGACGTTCGTGCTGCTCCCGCTGGATGAGTACGAACGCCTAATGGACAGCGAATACGATGACAGCCCCTGGACCAGCGAGGAACGTATGGCCCTTGCATGGGAAGCCGGCAAGCACGCCGGCTGGGAAGACATGGACGAGTACGACGATATTCCCGACGAACCATGAAGCGCGGTGACGTAATACTCGTTCGTTTTCCACATCCGTCCGGCGTTCGCGGAAAGAAACGACCGGCGGTAATCGTACAGTCCAACATCTATACGGATGCCATTGGAACACTCGTCGTCGCGGAGGTCACAAAGAATGTCAGCATGGCCAACGATCCAGCTTGCCTGATGATTGACGTAGGCACGCCCGAAGGAAAGGCCACGGGCTTGACAATTGATTCGGTTGTGTCTTTCCTGTTGTTAGCTACTATAGACACGTATACAGTTGCGAGGGTGGTGGGCTCCCTTTCCGAGAACATGATGCGCAAGCTCAATAACTGTCTTAAAGCGGCATTTGACTTGGCTTGACCTGCTCCTGCAAATTTCCGATGCAGAGTCGGCACAGCGAGGCGCATGATGCAAATCCCTATTACTGAAATCAAGCGATTGGAAAAAGCGGCGAGGTCTTGGCCGTGGATCAGGGAAGAATGGACGGAATTGCCGGCGGACTGCCGGACGCTGGGCGTGGCGTTGGCGTCAAAGAAGATAGCCTCCCTCGCGCCGCTGCTCGGTCTAAAACATCTTGAGGAACTGCATTTGTGTCCCGTCACCGCGAAGGGCTCGAAGTCCTCGGCCAGTTGACGAAGTTGAAGGTTTTGTTGCTCTACGATATCCGCGTCGAAGCGCTGGATGCCTTGAAAGGACTTAAGAACCTGCTGGCTCTCCGTATTATGCACGCCGCGAAATTGAAAACGTTGAACGGACTACAAAATTTCAAGAAGTTGCGTGTCCTGGACATTAACCACTTGCCAAACGTCGTCAGTCTGGCACCGTTGGAAGCTCTGTCGAAACTTAACGAGCTGTCGATCAGTATGAGCTTTGGGACGGATAAGCTGCTTCGATTTGATTCCCTAGAGCCGGTTGGCCGTTTGAAGCACCTGGAAATTCTCGAACTGCGCGGCGTAAGTCCCAGCGACTTGTCTCTTCATCCACTGGCCAATCTCCATAAGCTGAAATACTTGTTTGCGGGGTTTTTCTTGCCCATTGAGGAGTATGCGAACCTGGCAGCCTTCCTGCCTTCGTCAATTTCTGATTGCCTTGCCCCGTCATCGACTTCGGCCATGGGAATGAGAATTTCGTTTGCAAGAAATGCAAGTCGCATCAGGTCGGGCTAGTCGGAAAGACATCGAAACGCTCGCGATTCCTCGTCTGCCCAACATGCGACAAGAGAATAATCGACGAGCACAGGCGGATCTTCGAGCAGCACCTGCAAACAGCAATGGCACAAGCACGAAACTAGTCTGCTCGAACGTGCAAACGAGATCGACCCGCTTCATGAGACCACTAGTTCATCGACTTTGCGAATTCCAGGAATCTGGCCGCTCGTCAAGTCGTTGTAAAGGTCGCGCAGGTGCTCCTTGAGGTCGCTAAGCGACTCGCCCTGCGTCCAGTAGTCGGGGTAGTCTTGCAGATAGCCCAGCCAGGCGTTGTCCTCTTCCCAGGATACGAATTTCACGGTCTGCATTGCTGTCTCCCATTGCCTACACTTGCACTTCTAGTTCTCATTCAAGTATAACATTGCATTAAGATGCGGAATAGTCTGCGCAAGTGTCCATTCCTCCGATGCGCGGCTCGCCGAAGTAACGATGATAACTATGACCACGCCCAACGACCTTTCCTTAAATCACAATCTCGTCAGCGGCCTGTTTGAGACTGCCGGTACTTCGGCCGAAGTGCAAAAGCACCGCCTCTCCGAGGATCGGGTCGCGTTCTACCGTCAAAACGGCTACTTGCCAGGTGTCCGTATCCTCAGCGGCGCGCAGGTCGAGGCCCTGCGCGACGAGCTGGACTCGCTCGTCGATCCGTCGTATCCCGGCAACGCGCTCTTCCACGAATACAACAGCAACGAAGCGGCCGACAAAACGACCGTGCTCTTCCATGCGCTGGGAGCTTGGCGGATCACGCCGGCCATGCACGACGTGCTCTGGAATGCGGCCTTCACGGTCGCGGCAAGCCAGTTGCTGCCGCACTCGGGCGAGAATGTAAACGGGAGGCGCGGACGCCAAATGCCCTGTCCGCTTCTGGCACGACCAGCTCTTTTGCAAGCCGCCAAAGCATGGCGGCGTTGTGGCGTGGCATCAGGACTATTCCTACTGGACCCGCACCAAGCCAGTTGCGCACCTCACCTGCTGGATCGCGCTGGACGACGTTTCGCTGGAAAACGGCTGCCTGCAATACGTGCCCGGCAGTCATCGTTGGCCGCTCTTACCGATCACCGGGCTGGCGGGCGACATGAACGCGATCCAGACGGTCCTCAACAACGAGCAGCGTGCCCAGTTCCAGCCCGTACCCGTCGAAGTCCCCAAGGGTTACGCTTCGTTCCATCACAGCCTGATGGTTCACGGTTCCTACGCCAACCGTTCCGGCCGGCCGCGGCGCGGGCTGGTCATCAACGTTTTTCGCGATGGCGTGGTTTCGGATTCGGATGCGCCGCCGCTCAAAGGCATTCCGCCGATCCCCAAGGGCCAGAAGATGGAAGGGCAGTTTTTCCCGTTATTGTTTGACTCGCGGGCGTTGGGCGGCTGAGGCGGAATAAGCTGATTGCTCGGTGGCACGTCCCTGAGCTTGCGAAGGGCGTGTCGACGTGGCAACCACACCCTTGACCAACGCTGCGCGTCGGTGCCCGAAGCTCAGAGCGTGCCACCCTAAACGATGACTGTCTTCCCGCCCTTGTTGCTCGTAATTCCAACCACAACGTACTCCACATCCACGCTGCCGCGATTGTACATGCGGTGGACCTCGCCGTGGTCGATGGCGATCGAGTCGCCGCGGACGAGCACGATCGTTTCGCCCGATACAACCATCTCGGCTTCGCCCGCGACGATGATAAAAATCTCCTGCATGTCCTCGTGGTAATGAGCGGCGAAACTGCTCCCGGCTGGCAAACGCGCCCAATTGATCATTTGTACCGTACCGGGCTGAAGCTCGTCGCGGGCGAAAAGCACCTTCTTCCAAACTCCCGGCGCGAGGGGGTCTTCGTGGCTGGCGGGGACGTAGGTTTTGTCGGCGGAGCGGATGACTTTCATGGCCGATAGTGTACGCTACTGCTCGGCGAAGAGTCAACGGGCGTAAGATGTAGGGTGGAACGGGCAACGACGCACAGCGCGGGTCAGTCTAAACGAGCGCCGGCCCACCGTAGTGCGCGAACCAAATGATTGGTGGGCCGGCGCTCGCTTGAAGCGAGCTTGTCCCACCCTACGGCTCGCCCCATGCTTCTATTGCACACGGCGGTGAGTTACAATATCCTTCATTCGCCGCCCCTGGCTTGAACGCGGCGAAACTATCCTGGGTCCGCCTTTCCTACCGGAGAATCTACCATGAAACGTCGTGAATTCCTGCAAACCGCCGCCGCCGCGACCGCCGCTGCGAGCACGCTCATTCTGCCCAGCGGGGCACGCGCCGGCAAGAACACGCCGGGCAACAAGCTCAATGTGGCCCTACTTGGCGTCTGGGGCCGCGGTCTGGCCCATTATGATTCGCTGGCCGACGAGAACGTCGTCGCGCTGTGCGACGTGAACGAGAAGCGGTTCCCAAAAGCGCTGGCCAAGTTTCCCAAGGCAAAGACTTACATCGACTGGCGGAAGTGCCTGGAGCAGAAGGACCTCGACGCCGTGGTGATCTGCACGGCCGACCATACGCACGCTTTCGTTGCCAACTGGGCTTTGAACCGCGACTTGCACGTTTACTGCGAAAAGCCGCTGGCCATCACGGTCGAGGAAGCCCGCATTGTCCGCGCGAAATGGCTGAAGAAGAAGGACAAGCTTGCCACGCAAGTGGGCATGCAACGGCACGCGTTCGAGAACTTCAACCGCGTTCGCGAGTTGATTCGCGACGGCGCGATTGGCGACATCTCGGCCGCCTATGCCTGGGGCAACCGGCAAATCCGCCGCGCCGGCTACTTGCCCGACGCCGGATCGCCGCCGGCGGGATTCCACTTCGATCTGTGGCTTGGCCCATCGCCGGAGCACCCTTACAACCCCGGCTATTTCTCCGGCGGTCCCGGCATGAACTGCCTCTCGTGGAACATGTTCTGGGATTTCGGGGCGGGGCAGATCGGCGATATGGGCAGCCACACGATGGACCTGCTTTGGAACGCCGTAGACGCCACCGTGCCCAGCACGGCGGAAGCCAAGGGGGAGAAGTTCAATCCCGACGTCACGCCGGTGGAATGCGAGTCGCATTTCGAGCATCCGGCCAACGACTGGCGGGGGCCGATCCGCGTGAGCTGGTACCAGGGCGGCGTGATGCCTCAGTCGCCCAAGCCCTACGTCAACCTTAAGGCAATTGACCACGGAGCAATGTTTAAGGGGAGCAAAGGGTTTCTTGTGGCCGATTTCGAGTCGCGGCTGCTGCTGCCGTTCAGCGATCGGGCCGATCTGACCTATTACAAGCCGCGGACCAAGGAGAACGTCCTTCCGCCGCTGGGCCATTTCCAGAAGCAGTGGATCAATGCCTGCAAACAGGGCGGCAAGACCGCTTGCGACTTCGAGTACAGCGGCAATATGATCGAGCAATTGCTGTTGGGACTGGTGGCCTACCGCGTCGGCAAGAAGCTCCAGTACGACGGCGCGGAAGGCCGCGTCACGAACTGCCCGGAGGCCAACGAGCTGCTGCGGAGGAAGTATCGCAAGGGATGGACGATCGAGGGGTAAGGATCTGTAAAACAATAACTTGGTGAAATTCCTATTGTGTTGGCTGCCGGATTGTGCGATGACATGTGGATGCAGGACGCACGGGTTATTGCCAGGATTCGGCGCAAGTTTCGGCAGTTGAAAGAGGCGCTCAACGAGCGGTCGCGGCGGTTGTGGGCAGCCAGTGAAGCCTTGGAAATCGGCTGGGGAGGCGTGACGGCGGTGGCGGATGCAACGCATATGTCGCAGACGACCATTCGCAGCGGAATCGCGGAATTGAGAACTCCACGGCGGGGAAAGGCCGCGTTGCCGCCCGAACGAATCCGCGGGACTGGCGGCGGACGCCACCGGATTGCCGCGAACGACCCGCAGTTGTTGCTGGCACTGGATGCTCTGGTGGAACCGACTTCGCGAG
This sequence comes from uncultured Planctomycetia bacterium, assembly GCA_963707295.1. GTDB lineage: Bacteria > Planctomycetota > Planctomycetia > Pirellulales > Thermoguttaceae > JANXQG01. The sequence goes on along the minus strand of CAVPPL010000007.1, from coordinate 761,672 downwards.
GCACCCCGGAGTCTCCGCTGCGATGGACGATCAAGAGCACGCGCACGCTCGCCGAGGAATTGACCCGGCAAGCCCATCCGGTGAGCCACGGCACGGTAGCAAGTTTGCTGGACGAGGCGGGCTATAGCTTGCAGGCCAATCGCAAGACGCGCAAAGGCGCCTCGCATCCCGACCGCAACGCGCAGTTCGAGTACCTCAATGCCGAGATGGCGAGATTCCTGAAACGCGGCCAGCCTGCGATCTCGGTGGATACGAAAAAGAAGGAATTGGTCGGGGATTTCAAGAATGGCGGTCGGGATTGGCGTCCTCACGGGCAACCCGAACAGGTCCGCGTGCATGACTTCAAAGACCCGCTTCTCGGCAAGGCCATTCCTTACGGCGTTTACGATATCCTCAACAATCAAGGTTGGGTGAGCGTCGGCATCGATCATGACACGGCGGAGTTTGCCGTCAACACGATTCGCCGCTGGTGGAAACGGATGGGACGCCGCCGTTTCCCTCATGCCCGGGAACTGCTGGTCACTGCCGACAGCGGTGGCAGCAACAGTGCGCGTTGCCGCTTGTGGAAGGTCGCGTTGCAGCAGTTCGCGGACGAAACTCGAATGAGCATCACAGTCGCACACCTTCCTCCTGGCACAAGCAAATGGAATAAAATTGAGCACCGGCTTTTCGCGTATATCACGCAGAACTGGCGCGGCCAACCGCTGGCGAGCTTGCAGACCATTGTTGAATTGATCGGACATACTCGCACCGATGGAGGATTGGTCGTACGCGCCGAACTGGACGAAAACACCTATCCCAAAGGGATCGAGGTCTCTGACGAACAACTCGAACAAGTTCACATCAAACGACACGATTTCCACGGCGACTGGAATTACACCCTCCAGCCACGCTGAGCCAAACTTCGTCAACTTATTGTTTTACAAATCCTAAGGGCGGCTGAATGCGATTCCAATTCCCCTCGCGCCGCTCTACGAGCACGACCTGAATCCTGATTTACCGCGAGAGATACGGTCTATCGTTTTTGCGGCGGGCGCTGGCGATGCTATAGTATCGCTATGTTCAACCAACCGCAAGAAGTCGTAATGGACATCGTCAATAAAGGCACTTAGAAGTTGCCGCGGAGGCGGGATTCTTCGATGCTCACCGTATCGGCCGCGCAGACCCGGATGCGACCGGCGTCAGCGCAGGCTGCCGAACGGTTTCCTATTGAGAATAACGGAGCGATAACTCTCCTTCACTTTTGCGAAGACCGCAGCTCGTTTTCGTTTGCTGTTGTACATTAAGCTGAATCGCATGCGCCAGTTGCTTGCAGAAAGACAGTTGTGAATGTATATTAATTGAGGTAGTTCGGACACGCGCGATTGCCTTCGGGCACGATTCGAATTAATTGTCCCGGTCGCCGGGATTCTTTTGCATTCCACGACTTTGAGGCAGCGTTTTCCGAGGGCTTTACTTCTGATCTTGTAGCTCCCAGCGCGCGACACTGAGTGCCGTTCGCAGGAGGGTTTGCGCTGCTGGTTTTATTGTACTGCGGTCTGCGTTTTTCCGAAATGATCACACAACGTGATCGACCAAGGGAAGCGGCGGTACATTCTCGGTTTCACCGTTGGCGATGAGATGCGGCAGCGCGCAATTTGTCAATCGGAAGGTCCCAAGGGCCGCCGAAAGTTTCCGAATCGAGGATGCCGCCGTTCGAATCAAAACGGTGGTGAAGCAAGTAAATGGTTTTTCATTACAACACTTTCCAATCGAGGAACTCTCATGAAAACATCTGTTATCAACCATCGTTTTTCCCAAAGCATCGCGCACCCTGCTTCGATCACCTTTGCGATAATTGTTTACGCGGCAGCCGGGAGCCAGCTTATCGCGGCCAATCTGGTGGTCAATGGCGATTTTGAGCAAGGCAACACCGGTTTCGCGACCCAGTACGCTTATACGCCAAGCGGAGGCACCAAAAACCTCGCCTTGGCCTACACCGTTGACAAAAACCCGCTCCCTTGGGCGAGCAACTTCACCATCGTAAGCAGCTACGGTGATCACACTACTGGCTCGGGGCTCATGTTGTTGTGTAACGGCGCAACGACCGCGAATACGATTGCTTGGAGCGAAACGGCATCGGTGACTCCGAACTCGACTTACACATTTACCGCATGGGTGTCCAGCATCAATTCCTTTTTGCCCGCCAACCTCGATTTTGCGCTCAACGGCGGCACGCCACTTTCTTACGCTGCGCCATCCAACGGCGGCGTATGGCAGCAATTCTCCACAACGGTGAACTCTGGGAATAACACAAGCATGACCATGCAAATCTATGACACCAACTTGTCGGAGGCGGGAAACGATTTCGCACTGGACGACATCTCGCTCACCCCGAATTCCGCGCCGGAGCCGGGAACCTTCATCCTTTCCGCCATCGGGGGTGCCGGTCTCACTGGTTATTATTTGCGCCGCCGACGGGCTTTACTTTTGCGTCGAATCGCGTAGGCCATATGCGGCAGATTGTCCGTTCCCCGCCGCCCGCCGTTTGACGAGCACGACGGCGTTGCCCGTATCGTTGTAGCGGACTTCGTCCATGAAGGCCCGCATGAGGAAGATGCCGCGGCCGCTTGACTTCTCGATGTTCGCCGGATCGGTGGGATCGGGCAGCCGCGAGGGATCAAAGCCGATTCCTTCGTCGCGAATGGCGAAGGCCGCTTCGTTGCGGGTGATGCGGGCTTCCACCTCGATGCGCCGCTCCTTGTAGCCGGGCTGCATCGATCGCTGGTGGACCATCTCCCGGTAGCCGGCCGAGCCGCGGGATTCGGAATCGAGCTCCAGATTGCCATGATAAAGGGAGTTTGCCAAGGCCTCCTCAAGCGCCACGCCGACGCGGACGCGATCGGCCTCGGTGCAAACGCCCAGGCGCATGGTCTCCTCTTGCAAATAGCGCACCAGCGGCTCGAACAGGGCCGGGTCGTTTTCCAAGTGAAAAATACTCTCGGTCCGCAACATGCATTGCAGCAAACGAGTTTGGCCGCGATCCTGAACGGCCGCCTGAAGCACCTTCTCGATCGTATCCCAAAGATAGCGCATGAGCAGCCGCTTGGGCACATAACTGGCGGCGCCTTGCTGCAGGGCCTGGACGGCGATCTCCTCGCTGCCTTGCGAAGTCATGAGGATCACGGGGATTTGCGGATAGTTCTCGCGAATCGCGGCGACCAATTGCAGGCCGTTGATTTCCGGCATCTGCAAATCGGTAATGACGAGGTCCGGAGCGCGATGGGAAATCTTGCTCAGGGCTTCGCGGCCGTCAACCGCGTATTCGACGTGTACGGCCGCGGCCCCGGCGGCCAACTCGCCCATGGATTTGCTATCGACCGTTTCCGCGTCGTCAAGCTCGTACTGAAACTGGACGGTCGGGTTTTTCGAGAGCAATTCGCCCACCAAACGGCAATCGACGGGCGAATCATCGACGACAAGAATAGTAATCATCTGGAGCACCTCTCGTTCAAGCCTAGCTTGGCACGGCGCGGCCGCAGGAATCTGCCCTCAGCGCTCATGCGTTGCAGGTAATCGTACATGCTAAAGACGGAACCTGCAAGCGACGGCGCGAAGCCGCAAGCGACGGCGCAGACGCAGGGGAACTGCAAACGTTTCCATCTGCGGTCGGTCTCGCAGCGAGTCGCTCTTATCGCGCCCGAACGCCCTTCCTTCCCGCACCCTATTCTGCAAGTTAGAATTGAGAATCTTTGAAAAACTGCCGAGCCGGCCCCTAATTCGGGTTGGCTGGCGCGGGAACTTTGCGGTTGAAGGGATTTCCACCTTGTTACGAACTCATACTTGCGGCGAACTTCGCGCGGAACACGTCGGCCAAACAGGTCACCTTGTGCGGCTGGGTCGATACCTATCGCGACCACGGCGGCGTGCTGTTCGTCGATCTTCGCGATCGCTACGGCAAGACGCAAGGTGTCTTTACGCCCGGAGGGCGGCGATGACACGTTGCAACAGTCCAAGGCGCTGCGATCGGAGGATGTGATTCTGGTCCGTGGCAACGTTGCCCATCGGCCCGGAAGGCACGGTCAATCCCGAAGCTGGCCACGGGCGACGATCGAGATCCGCGTCCGCCACCTTGAAATCCTGAACAAGAGCGCACCGCCGCCTTTCCAGCCCGACGGCTCCGGAGCTGCCGGGCGAAGACCTGCGGCTGAAGTACCGCTACCTCGATCTGCGGCGGCCGGAGATGCAGCAGACGCTGCTCCTGCGGCACCGCATCATCAAGGCGATGCGCGACTATTTCGACGAGCAGCGGTTTCATCGAAGTCGAAACGCCGATGCTCGGCCGCAGCACGCCGGAAGGGGCCCGCGACTATCTGGTGCCCAGCCGCGTCGCAGCAGGGCATGTTTTACGCCCTGCCGCAGTCGCCGCAGCTTTACAAGCAGATTCTGATGGTGGCCGGCTACGACCGCTACATCCAGGTCGCGCGCTGCTTCCGCGACGAGGACCTGCGGGCCGACCGGCAGCCGGAGTTCACGCAGTTGGACCTGGAAATGTCGTTCGTCGACGCCGAGGACATCATCGGCGTGATCGACGGCCTGGTGGCCAAGCTGGCGAAGGATATCCTGGGCATCGAATTGAAGCTGCCGCTGCCGCGGATGACCTACGACGAGGCGATGGAGCGGTTCGGCCACGACGCCCCGGACTTGCGGTTCGGCATGGAGCTGGTCGACGTCACCGACCTGGCCAAGGAGGCCGAGTTCCGCGTCTTTCGCGAGACGGCCGATGCGGGCAATCGCGTCCGCGGCATGAACGCCAAGGGCGCGGCCGCACGCTACTCGCGCAAGGACATCGACGAGCTGACGGCGTTCATCGTGCGAGAACTTCGGCGCGAAGGGCTTGGCGTGGTTCAAGGTCGAGGAAGGCGGCACGCTTGCCTCGCCGATCGCCAAGAACTTCAGCCCGGAGCTGCTGGCCAAGATCGCCGACGCGGATGGAGGCCGCGCCGGGCGACTTCCTGCTGTTCGTGGCCGACAAGTTCGAGGTCACCTGCAAGGCGCTGTACGCGCTTGCGGAAGCGGTTTGGCGACGAGTTGAAGCTCTACGATCCCGGACACGATGAACTTCTCGTGGGTTGTCGAGTTCCCGATGTTCGCCCCGGCAAATGAACGGCGAGGAAGAAGGCGGCTGGGCGGCGATGCACCATCCCTTCACCGCGCCGCGGCCGCAAGACATGCCGCTGCTTGGCGACCGATCCCGGCAAGTGCCGCGCGCGTGGCCTACGACCTGGTGATCAACGGCTACGAGGCGGGCGGCGGCACGATCCGTATCCACGACCAGCAGATTCAGCAGCAGGTCTTCGGGCTGCTGGGCATCGACCAGGAAACCGCCCGCGAGCGGTTCGGCTTCCTGCTGGACGCGCTGCAATTCGGCGCCCCGCCGCACGGCGGCATCGCGCTGGGCATCGACCGCTTGGTGATGCTCTTCGGCAGGCTGGACAACATCCGCGACTGCATCGCCTTCCCCAAGACGCAGCGGGCCACCGACCTGATGACCGGCGCCCCGGGCGAGGTGGATCAAAAGCAGTTGAGGGAGTTGAATATCAAGGTGAATAAGTAGGGGTCCAGAGCAGCGATGCAACGCAGCGTCTGGGATGTCGATTTCAATGTAAGCAAGGAAACGCCGGGATCATGGAATTCTTAGGGTTTTGCTGCATGTTGGCATTTGGACTTCCTCTATTCTGTGTTTTTTGGGCGGCGGTCATCAGCATTTTTCGGCTGAAGCATTTTTGGCTTTGGATGTGCGCCTCTGTCCCGGCTTTTTTTGTCGTCGTCTTTGCCTTGCTATCATTTGGTTGGTGGTACAGCTCTCTTCCATCGGTAATTTTTCACGATTCTTTCGGCTTCTGGCCAACGCCCGACGTTAAAATCGTGAATTCGTTCCACCGGGACTCGGTGAAATTCGACGACTCGTATCTCGAACTCTACGCGAAGCAGCCGACAATCGACCGCATCCTCGCCAATGGATTTGAACCTATTGTGGCGAAGGACATTCCGCCCGAACATGCAGAAGTCCCTTCATGGTGGACGCCAAATCTCGGCCCCGGGTCAAAAATCTTTAGTACCGCCGCTCACGATCCGAAGCTTCATGGCGAGTTCAGCTACTTTATCGAGCATCAGCTCTTGGTCTACGACCCGGTGAGCAAAAGGGTGTATCAACGGTATTATCGGTGATAACGGACGTGCGCCGATTATTTCAAGAGAGCCACGAATCCCGCTTGCTCGAAATGCTTGTCGCCGGTCAGCGCCTCGGTGATTCCTTCCCTTTTCATCACGACAAACGAGATACAATCGGTGAGCGACCAATATTTGTCGGGACGCTGACGGAACAGACTTACTCCGGCTTCGAAGAGCTCGTCGGTGCATGCAATCACGATTGTGTTCTGCACGGCACGTATCTCGTCCACTGCGGTCAAGAACGCCGGCCGATTTGCGGGGCTCGCCAGGCCGTCGCCCAATTCAGTCAGAACCCAGCCCGTCGTCACCATCAAACCGTGGAACGTCCGGACGAACGCCGCTGCTTCCTCGTGTGCCGGATCCCGCTCATTCAGCAGGGCGAAGTAGTAAAACGAATCGGCGAAAATCGACCTCATCGCTTTGGCGTTCCGTGGATGTAGTGATCGTGCTGCTCTGCGAAATCGGCAGGAAGATCCTTAGCTTTTCCGGCCAGCTTGAGAAGGCCCAAGTGTGTCGGCTTCGTCTCCTCCTGCTCCACGTCCGCAACGACCTTCACCCTCGTACCATCAGGCAGAGTGATGCCGTCGTCGAGAACGATCGCCCCGTTCCGAATAATGCCGTGATACGTCATTGTTTGCCTCTGAGTTGACTCGCTTCCGCCATTCGCGACCAAGTTGCACAATTTCATCGAAATCGGGATCGCAGGCAAACAAGCCGAAAGTCTCCTCAACGCTACGAAAAGGTCGCAGCGCAGGAAGTTCTCTCCGCAATTCAGCGACTTCGCGCTCCAAGACGAGGACGCGGTGCTCAAGTTGTTTCAAGTTCGCCCGTTCCATACCGCAATTTTACCTTGTGCCGCCTGCTGCTGGCAATACGAGCAGCATTGAGCTACGATAAAAGGCATGACCGCTGCAAGCACGTTCGCTACCAACCGCCCTACCGTCCACCGCGTCGCCCTGGCGCAAATTGCCCCTGTCTTGGCCGATCGGCAGCGGAATGTGGCGCTGCATTTGGAACAAATCGCGGCCGCCCGGAAGCAGGAGGCCGATCTGATCGTCTTTCCAGAGCTGTCGCTCACCGGCTACTTCGTCCGCGATATGGTGCCCGACGTGGCGATCACGCCCGACGCACCGGAGATCCAAGAACTTTTGGAAGCCGCCGGGCCAATGGCAGTTGTGTTGGGCTTCGTCGAGGAGTCGCCGCAACATCGCTTCTACAACACGGCCCTTTACGCCGAAGGCGGCCGCGTCGTCCACCTGCATCGCAAGGTCTACCTGCCGACCTACGGGCTGTTCGACGAGCAGCGCTATTTCGCGGCGGGAGACCGGTTCCTCGCCTTCAATACGGCCCGATTCGGCCGCATGGGCATCCTCATTTGCGAAGATTTTTGGCACCTTTCCGCGGCGGCCATCATGCAGGCCGAGGAGATCGACGTGCTGGTTTGCCCGGCAAACTCGCCCGGCCGGGGCGTCGAAGGGCCGCGAGTCCGCACGGCGGAGACCTAGCGAGCACATTTCGAAGGCTTACGCGCAATTGATGGGCGTAGTGGTGATAACCGTTAACCGCGTCGGGTTCGAGGACGGGCTTTGCTTCTGGGGTGGAAGCTCGGTCATCGGGCCGGACGGGCGAACGATCGCCCAGGCCCCTATGCTCGACGAATCGCTGACGATGGCCACGTTCGACTCGACCGACTTGCGCCGCCAGCGGCTTATCATGCCCCTGGCCCGCGACGAGCGGCTGCTGCTGACCATTGAGGAACTTAATCGCATCAAGCGGAACCGATATGGGTAGACTGAAATGAACCGTAGGGTGGGAAAAGATTGCGTAGCAAGCGCCGGCCCACCATAATTGGAAATCCCGCCGGCACTGTGGTGGGCCTGCACTCGCAAGCTCGCTGGTCCCACCCTACAAACCAAGCGGAACCGATATGGCAACTGAACCCTCGCCCAGCGACCTGGCCATCAACTGCGAGCTGGTTACGGCCATCTTGACCCGCTTCATCCGCGCGGAGATCCGCCGCGCCGGGTTTGAGCGGGCCGTGATGGGCCTTTCCGGCGGGATCGATTCGAGCGTCGTCACGTTTCTGGCCGCTCGCGCCTTGGGGCCGGAAAACGTCCTGGCTGTTACCATGCCGTTCAAAACGTCCAGCGATGCAACACAACGCGATGCCCAAGCGGTCGTCGAGCAGCCTTGCCGTGCGGACAATCGACGTGCCGATCACCGGTTCGATCGACGCCTATTTTGCCCAGTTTCCCGACGCGAGCCGCATGAGGCTGGCCAACAAGTGTGCCCGAGAGCGAATGACGGTGCTCTACGACCAGAGCGCGGCGTTCAACGCCCTGGTGCTGGGCACGAGCAACAAGAGCGAGTTGCTCTTGGGCTACGGCACGCAGTTCGGCGACATGGCCTCGGCGATCAACCCGATCGGCGATCTATACAAGACGCAGCTTTATCCGCTGGCCAAGCATCTTGGCGTGCCGGCCGACATCTTGCGGAAAACGCCCACCGGCGACCTCTGGATCGGCCAGACCGACGAGGGCGAATTGGGCTTTACCTACGCCGAGGTCGATCGGTTGATGGTGCTAATGGTCGATCGCCGCTGGCGGCGGGCGGAATTGATCGAGGCGGGCTTCGCGGCCGAGTTTGTCGATCGCGTGGCCACGCTCATCCGCCGCAACCACTACAAGCGCCGCATGCCGGTCATCGCCAAGCTTTCGACGCGCACGATGGACCGCGATTTTCGGTATGCGAGGGATTGGGGGACATGACCGGCCGTAACTAGAAAGCGCTGTGACGTATTCAGGAGGTTTTCGGGGAATGCGCATATGCCCAATCGCAAAAGGAGAATGGATCATGACAAGCGGCACGTATTCGGCCGTTATTGGATTGCTTGTACTGTCCGCGATAGCGATGCCTGTCGGCGCGGCGGAGCAGGATTTGTCGGCACAGATCAAGGCGTTGCAAAATGAACGGGTGGAAACATTGGCCAAGCTGGCCGCCTATTGCAAGGCAGAGTTTGCCCTAGGAGCGATGCGCTGCCAAGAGGTGATTGATGCAGAGACCGATTTGATCCGCGCGGAGTTGGACGCGGCGGACAAGCCCGATGAACGCATTGCCCTGCTGACCGCACACGTATACATTCAAACGCAATTCCTCAAGACGGTCGAGTATCGGCGGCAGACGGAAACGCTTGGCCTGGCAAACGTCTATCGTGCCCGGTCGATGCTACTAAATACGAAGGTCAGGCTATTGCAAGAGCGGCGGGCAGAATGCGGGCGGGAAATAATACGGGCGTGAAATGCCGGTGAAGCACGCTCCATTCGCGCGGGAAAAGGCTCATTGATATCCCGGCCTGGCCGCCCGCCAAGTTTTGAGCGGACTGCTCGCGCGGCGTGCCTGCTACTTTGGCATCCGCCCTCGCACAATCGCCTCCAACCGATCGACCACCTGCTCTTGCGTTAGCCCGTCGGTGAGCACTTCGATCGCGTCGTCGGCGCGGCAGAGCGGCCCGACTTCACGGGCGGCGTCTTCGGCGTCGCGGCGATGCTGCTCTGCTAGGATTTGCTCCAGCGTGGCCGTTTCGCCCTGTTGTAGCAGGTCCTGCAACCGCCGCCGTGCCCGCTCTTCGGGGCTTGCGGTGAGAAAGATCTTGCATTCGGCGGCGGGAAAGACGACCGTGCCCTGGTCGCGGCCTTCGGTGACCACATCCATTCCTGCAACCACTTCGCGCTGCAGCAGCACAAGCCGGGCACGGACCTGCGGATTGCCGGCCACGTGGCGCGTCGCTGCGGTTACCTCCTGGCTTCGCACCAGTGCAGTAACGTCCGCGCCCTCGACGTAGATTCGTTCGCTGCGGACATTCATGTCAAGCTTGGCGGCCAATTCGGCCATCCGTTCGGGCACGTTCCAATCAATGCCGCGCCGCATGGCGGCCAGGGCAACGGCGCGATACATAGCTCCGGTATCGAGATGAACGAACCCCAGCCGCCGGGCGAGCGCCTTGGCGACGCTGCTCTTGCCTGCTCCCGCGGGTCCGTCGATGGCGATAATCATGTCGATCATTGTGCCAGGAACGCCCTTTTTCGGCAACCGGCTATCGGAATTGATCGACTTTTTAGCGTATAATGGAGCGCTATGAAGCGCTTCATATTCAAGTTCTGGGGCGGTCCACTGGACGGCACGAGCGTGTCGGGCGAACTGAAAAAGCACACGGAGGTCCGCCGCTATTACGCGCTGACGCACCACGGCCGCGTCGGCCAGCGCTTCCGCACCGCTTCGGAGTACGCCGTGAATCTGCTGATCGACGAACACACGGCGGAAGGAACCCCGCACAACTTCCAGCAACACGTTTACGAAGTGGTTGAGCGGATCGACAACGCCGGCGTGGTGCTGATACGCGTTGAATATGTGCCGCCGCCACCGGCGTGAAGCATCGTAGCAAAATCGGCGACAAGCACTTCGTGAATCGCGATTGAGCATCCTCTCCTCAACGTCGAACAACGGCGGCCGAACGGTCAAAGATGGCGCTCGATGTCTCAGTTTTGACGTGTCTCGCGAGTTCTTTTGGCAATCGACGAAGAATTTTCAAAAAAAATTTCGGCGGCCCGAACGCACGTATCGCAAGCCGTTGCAACGTCGATGCTCGCGCTTAATGAAGCCATTCTCTCACGCGCTTCGCGATGCTCGTTCAGTCTCGCTGCTGCGCGCTCAATCGTTCGCAAACGGAGTCTCGTTGGAGACGCTTCGCGCAGGACTCGGAGCAATCACGACAACGGCACGATTTGAATCGCGATCATCGCGCGCCACGGCACGTTGGGAGCTGGCAAGAACGGCGCATTTTTGCGTCGCGCGCGGCGCAATCACCAGTCATCGAACAACATTTGGGCGAGGCGCGACGAATACGTCGTAACTGTTTATCAAAAAAGAAGTTACGACAATCGTACGGCGTTCAGAAGCGCGCGGTTTTCCATTACTTTGCTGCGCGATTCCATCCGCTGTCGCGCAACGTCGATGCGAACCGACTCTTCACGCGATGCTGCGTCTCAAGCGAGCGCACGTCGTGATGATTTTCGTTCATCGACGCCCGCGCCGCGCACGCCGCCCAAGCGCGCGCGCACGGCGTGCATCTCGCACGCAAAAGCGCGCCGCCGATAGCGATCAACCGCGCATGAAACGCGTCGTCGATTGCACGCCTCGATGCGCTGCACAAAGCCTCGATTGCGGCGCTGCGAACCAAGAAAAACGCGCGACGAAGCGCGAATTGAGCTTGAAAAGTTTTTGCGAAGCGATAGTATTTGGTTAGTTAGAGCCTTGGAGGCCCTATCGCTTCGAGCGCTTTCGTGAAGGAAGAGTTGCTCGAAGAAAATGTAGTGGGGAGCGAATGACTCGGTGCAACTTGACGGCCTCGTGCCGTCTCACCGGCATGACGAGGATCGCCTCCCGGTTTTCGGAATGATTGCGGATGGTCGCTGGCCTTGAGTCGGGCGGCATGTTTGCCGCGGTCGTTCCTAGTCGTGTTTTTTAGGAGGAAGTGCTGTGGCCAAGAAAAAGGCAGCAAAGAAGAAGGTCGCTAAGAAGGTCGCCAAGAAGGCAGCTAAGAAGAAGAAGTAACGCAGACCTCTTCTGTGAACTTCGCCTTGAAACGACGAGAAAGGAGCGCCCGGCACGGCTGACCGGGCGTTTCTACTTTCTTGACGCTCTATTCCCCTGCCGGATACGGCGCCGTCTTGCCGTGGATCTCGCACAGAGCATTCCGCGCGGCGCGCTGCTCGGCTTCCTTCTTGTTCCGTCCCCAGGCCGCTTCGAAGCGGTTGTTTCCTACTTGGGCTGCAATCTTAAAACACTTGCTGTGGTCGGGGCCCTTTTCGTCGAGCAACTGATAGACCGGGGTCATGCCGTTATCGCGCTGGGCAAGTTGCTGGAGCATCGACTTATAATTCGCGCCCATCTCGCCGCCGGCCGCCAATTCGATTTCCGGCGCGATATGCCGTTCGAGGAATGCCCGAGCGACTTCGTTACCCCCGTCCAAATACATCGCGGCGACAAGCGACTCAAACACGTCGGCAAGCAGCGACGGCGGCACCGAGGGGCTGGTCGTCATCCCCTTGCCCAGAATGAGGAACTCCTGCATTCCAAGACTCTCGCTGATCTTGGCGCAGGTCTGCCGGCTGACGACGATCGACTTGATTCGCGTCAGATCGCCTTCGAGAAAACTGGGAAACTGCTGAAACAACAGTTCGCACACGACCGCGCCGAGAATCGCGTCGCCGAGGAACTCCAGCCGCTCGTTCGATGCTAGGCGGTGCTCGGCCCCCGAAGCGTGCGTCAGAGAAGCTTGCAGCAATTGTTTGTCGCGGAAGGAATAGCCGATCCGTTCTTCACAACCTTGCAATAGCGCCTGAAGGGAGGGCGCCGGCTCCGGAAACTCTTCCGAGTGCATGTCGCAACCAATTTATATTTGCTGCGGCCGGAACTGGAGCAATCCGAAGTCGCGGGGAGACGATTGTTTCATGTTCACGCGCAGGCAATGAAGATAGTCGGTTCATCTGAGAACCGCTAACATAACCCGGCTCGCGGCGGCACAGGATGACCGGCGCGAGCGATGATTGTGTTAGGGGCTCTTCTAACAATATATCGTACATTGTTAACTCCAAACCCGATGATTGTCAACAGCTTTTCCTAAAGCTGCTGCCCGGTGGGTGGCGCGGGCACGGGTGGAAGCTGCGGCGGATGCTCCGCACCCTGGGACTGTGGTTTGGGCAATTCGGGCGGCGTGACGGAGCCGCCGGCATCGAGTTGCTTGAGAATGTGCTGCGCAAGCTTGTCGTTGGGAGTCAATTTGGCTGCCAGGGCAAAGTGCTCCTTGGCCTCCGACTTCGCGCCGGTCATGAGGTACTGGTATCCAAGCAGGAATTGTGCCGGGGCCGAATTGGGTGTCGTGGAGACCGTCGTTTCCAGCTTGCGAAGCTGCTCGGTGTACTTCCCGATGTCGTTGTAGTAGCCATAAAGGTCAGCCCAATTGCTCGGCGTCCCAAAGGCAAGGGCCGCATGGGCTTCCGTGGCGGCGCCCTTGTAATCGCCCGAAGCGAACAGCCCCAACGATGCCAACTCATGCACCTTCGGGTTCTGTGGCGAGTCGATGCCCGAATGACCGGCAAGCCGCAGCGCATCGCGATAATTGCCCTGCTCAAAGGCGGCGCGGGCCTCATTGTAATACTGTAGCGCTTCCGTGCCGGCCTGCTCGGCATCGGCCGGCGGTTGCGATTGATCGGCCAGCGGCGGAGCAGTCAGACCATTCGGCTCGTTGGGCGAGTTCACGGCGTATTGCCCGTTATCGCCGTAACTGTACAGGTAATCCGAGTTCGAGTAGTAAGGATAGGCCGTGCCGTAGTAGTAAGGATAATATGCGCCGTACGGGCACAAGTAGTCCGCATAGTAGCCGCCATATCCGCCCCAGTACGGACCGCCCCACCATGCAAACGGGAAACCCCATCCTCCCCAGCCCCAACCCCAGCCGCCTCCCCACCAACCGTGATTGAAGTAGTGGTCCCAGTCGTGATGGCCCCAGTTGTTGCCATTCCAGTTGTTGCCGTGCCAGTTGGCGTTATTGCCCGAAAAGTTATGGGACCAATTCTGATTTCCGGTATGAGCAAAGTTGGCGTTGCCGGCGTGGGCGAAATTCGCGTTGCCAGTGTGGGCGAAGTTGGCATTGCTGGAGTGAGCAAAGCTGCCAGCGGAGGTGGGGCCTGCGAAGCTTCGACTGGCACCGGAAAACCCCGTACTGTAGTGCATGCCGCCGGAACTAAAGCGTGCGCCGCCGCCGCTGAAACTGCCGCCGCTAAAGCCGCCGTAATGACCTCCCCCACCACCGAAACCGCCACCGCCACCGCCGTGGCCACCGCCACCTCCTCCGCCACCACCACCGTGCGCTAGGACTGCGCCCGGCACTATGACGACTAGAAGAACAAGGAGGAGAACGATATAAATCGAGGATATTCGGTTGGCGCTCATAGTATCACCCTGTAAGTTGTACGTTCACTCATTTTCTGGCCTGCTGGTTCCACCCATTTCAATTGTACTCACCCCTAGCGCAAAGGCCATGCCAAGGGTTCATAAATTGGGTGTCTACGAGAACTTGCCGCAGCGAAAGGACTTGCAAACTGCAGAGTTTAATGCCTGTTGTGCCACTACCCCAAAGGTGGCTCCGTCGGTTACACTTCATGCGATGAATCTTACAATCTGCCGAATCGACTACGCTTGCCAAACCCGAACAAACCCGTCGACCAAGGTGTGACTGCTCCAAGTACTGACGTTGGGTTATTGCATAATAGTCCCTATCGGCAGAAAGAACCTGCTTGCCCGATGTCCTACCGCCCTCTAACTAGCCGAATTTGGTACGAATTCCTCCGTGGTTGTGTGAGTCTGGCCGGTCCATTGGCGTTTGGTCTTAGATACAGCGGCCGGGAGAACATTCCGCGGACTGGTCCTGTGCTCGTCGTATCAAACCACCAGAGCCACGTCGACCCGCCGTTGGTTGGCGCCGGTTGCCCACGGAGGCTCAACTATTTGGCTAGGGAAACGTTGTTTGGCTTCCGGCCCTTTCGCTGGCTAATTAACTCGCTGGATGCGATTCCGATTGACCGCGAGGGTTTAGGGCTGAATGGAATCAAGGAATCGCTCCGCCGCATGAAGCGGGGCGAGATGGTGCTCATCTTCCCCGAGGGCACCCGCACCCGCGACGGCAGCGTCGGCGCGTTCCGGCCCGGCTTCACTGTCCTGGCCGCCAGGGCAAAGGCATGGATCCTGCCCGTGGCGATTGAAGGGGCGTATGCCGCTTGGCCGCGATCGCAGAAGTTGCCAAGCCTCGGCACGATCCACGTCCACTACGGGGAGCCGATTTCGCCCGAAGAAGTCATCGCCACCGACGAAAGGGAAGTTGTGGCCGAGGTCGAGCGGCGGGTGCGGGCGTGTCACGATTTGCTCAGGGAAAGCGTTGCTCGGGCAAAATGCCGGTAGAAGTGGCGCACCTACTTGACTTTCGCGGCGCGGGTTCAAGATGGCGAGCGTTGGCAGAACCATTAACCGTTGGAGGTGTGCTATGTACGCGACACGTGTCAAACGAGGTTTTACGCTCATCGAACTGCTGGTGGCCATTGCCATTATTGCGATCTTGATTGCCTTGCTGCTGCCCGCGATCCAGGCGGCTCGTGAGGCCGCGCGGCGGGCGCAGTGCCTTAACAATTCGCATCAAGTTGGGCTGGCGATGCAGAACTATGCGTCAACGTATGCGAATGCCTTTCCGCCGTCGGCCGCGCTGACCAAGGCCGCAGATGGCAAAACGAAGACCGTTGGCGGCTGGAGCTTTCTGGTCAAGGTGCTGCCATTCCTCGAATACAATGAGCTTTACAAGACGCTGGCGCCAAAGGGCGATCCGGAGGAAGCGTCGATTGAAACGACTGACCGCGCAATGAAGACCGCGATCAAAGAGTTTATTTGCCCGGCGGGTCCGCGGGGGCAGGGGTTCGTCCCTGAAGCCGGCAAACCGGCAGTTGCCATCACCAATTACAAGGCGATGGGCGCGACGACCCGCGACAGTCTCAAGATGGTCGCGAACCCGGACGGCAAGCCGCCCTACGGCGTCGCGATAATTCATCCAGACGGCGCGATCTATCCAAGCGAGAATAATCTTCGAATGGTCAACATTCCGGACGGCACGTCGCATACAATTATGACGATGGAAACGATCGACGAGGCGGCCAGCCGCTGGCTGGTCGGCAAGGAGGCAACGCTGGTCGGCCTGCCGCAAGCGTCGGCAATTGTCGTGAAAGCGACAATAAACGGCATCCCAATGCCGTTTTACGCACAGCGCCAGTTTGACAACTCGTTCGGCGACGGCTCCGGCGTGGCCAAGGCCGGCCTGCGAACTTTCCTGGCCTACGACTTCAGCCCGCAAGGCGCCGACGCCGGCAAGTACGAGGACGCCGGCTTCTCCAAGGTCGCGCCCGCCTACGGCCCGTCGTCGAGCCATCCGGGGGTCGTAACATGCGGGATGTGTGATGGCAGTGTGGTAGCGCTATCGAAACGCGTCGATGCGGCTAACCTGTTCTTCTTCATTACCAAAAACGGGGGCGATCCTTTCAATTTGCCATAGGGACAAATGTAGCAGCTAAACCGTTAGCTGCAAACCACTTGGAACGCATGGCAGCCGCGTCCTGATCCGGCTCAGGACGCGGTTTGTCACTTCGCACGGCGGCGCAGAACCCTACCGCCTAAAGGCAAGAAATCGACCATCTGCCTCCCGTTGCTTCATTTCTAAAATCCCTCTATAATGCGTGATTCTCGATGGTCCGCGGATTGTTCCTGGGAACCGGGAGCCGGGCGAACGAGTACTCTTATTGTGCGCAGTTACTTTACGCAATCGAATACATGGTCAATCGCAACCTCATCCGGACCCTAGACTTATCTGAGGAGGAATGGCAGCAGGAACTTAACGAAGCCCTGGAGTCGGCGCCGCCCGAAGAACTGGAATGGAAAACCCAGGAAGTCGCCGTCAACCAGATTGTCCAGGGCCGCGTCCTGCGGACTGAAAACGACGTCGTGCTGGTCGATGTCGGCTACAAGAGCGAGGGCATCGTCTTCCGCAACGAATGGGATGAGGGCGAAGAGCTGCCCAAGCCGGGCGACATGATCGAGGTCCTCATCGAGGACGTCGAGGACATGACCGGGCTAATCGACGATTCCCGCGGCATGATCACGCTCAGCAAGCGCAAGGCTGAGAAGATCCAGGCCTGGAAGTCGGTCATGGACGCGGTCCACGAAGGCGACGTGGTCACCGGCGTCGCCACGCGCAAGATCAAGGGCGGCCTCTTGGTCGATATCGGCGTGCCGGTCTTCCTGCCCGCCAGCCAGGTCGATATCCGCCGCCCCGCCGACATCGGCGATTATCTCAATCGAACCATCCAGTGCGCTCGTGTTGAAGATCGACGACGCGCGGCGGAACATCGTCGTCAGCCGCCGCGCGTTGATCGAGGCCGAGCGGGCGGAAAAGAAGGCCCAGCTCCTCGCCGAACTGGAAGTCGGCCAGCGCCGCAAGGGCATCGTCAAGAACATCGCCGACTTCGGCGCGTTCGTCGACCTCGGCGGCATCGACGGCCTGCTGCACATCACCGACATGAGTTGGGGCCGCATCAACCATCCCTCCGAGATGGTCTCGATCGACCAGGAAATCGAAGTCCAGATCCTGCACATCGACTACGAGAAAGAGAAGATCGCGCTGGGCCTGAAGCAGAAGATGCCCAGCCCGTGGGAGAGCGTGACCGACAAGTATCCCCGTCGGCACGCAGATCAAGGGCGAGGTCGTCAACGTGATGAGCTACGGGGCGTTCGTCAAGCTGGATGAGGGCATCGAAGGGCTGGTTCACATCAGCGAGATGTCGTGGACGCGGCGGATCACCCATCCCAACGAACTCGTGCAGGTCGGGCGACGAGATCGAAGTCGTCGTGCTGAAGATCAACAAGGAGAAGCACGAGATCTCGCTGGGCATGAAGCAGACCCAAGAGAACCCCTGGGACCGCGTGGCCGATCGCTATCCGCCCGGCGCGATGGTCAAGGGCACCGTCCGCAACCTCACGAACTACGGCGCCTTCATCGAGATCGAAGAGGGCATCGACGGCCTGCTGCACGTCAGCGACATGTCGTGGACCCGCAAGATCAGCCATCCCAACGAGATGGTCGAGAAGGGGCAGGTCTTCGAATGCCGCGTGCTGTCCGTCGACCAGGAGCGCCGCCGCATCGCCTTGGGAATGAAGCAGCTCGCCGACGATCCCTGGGCGACCGATATTCCCGGCAAGTACCAGCCCGGCCAAATCGTCAAAGGCCCGGTCACGAAGATCACCAATTTTGGCGTCTTCGTCGGCCTGGAAGACGGCCTGGAAGGCCTCTTGCACATCTCGGAGTTGGCCGATCACAAGGTCGAGAATCCCGAGGACGTGGTGAAGGTCGGACGAGGAGATCGAGGTCAAGGTGCTCCGCGTCGACGCCGACGAACGGAAGATCGGCCTCTCGCGGAAGCGGGTTGATTGGAGCGGAGACCAAGGCGGCGAAGAGGAGGATGGCTCTCAGTCGTCCGCCAAGCAGCAGTCCTCGACACCACCCGCCGAGCTCAAAGGCGGCGTCGGCGGCGGCTCCGGCCCGCTCATCGCGCCGCGGGCAGCGAAGGAAGAGGGCGAGGAGTAGGCTCCGGTCTTTGAAATTCGAGACAAAACAAAGCGGCCGCGCCAATTTCGACTGGCGCGGCCGTTCGTTTTCTTTCTCGACTAGCGTTGCGCTCGGACTTGTTGGTAGAATGGTAAGGGAGGTCATCTATGGCAACTAAAGAGACTCTTCGCATGCGCCGATGGACGCCTACACCCGAACAGGCCGAATACCTCAAATCCGTCGAACCAAGCCAACGTTACTTGGACAACTTGCCGGATGAGGTCCGGCGGGATTACGCCGGCCAGTGGATTGCGGTCAAAGACGCTCGAATTATCGAGTCTGCGCCGACTTGCAAGGAGCTGCACGAAAAGCTAGGCGATAGGGACGATCCGACGGTGCTCGATTTCAAACTCGAACGCGGAATCACGATTCGATGGCGATATCGTTCGTAAAGCCGTGGGCATGCATTCTGCCGCTCAGCGAGCCGGTGAACCCATTGGTTCCGAGGTTGGACGTTGCTTTTCAGCGCACGGACGGCCGATATCTATCGCGCAGGTTCCTCATTGACTCGGGCGCGGACGTTAGCATGGCTCCGCGCGAATTGTCTGAAGAATTAGGATTGGACTGGGAAGCTGGCGAGTCAATTCAACTGAACGGAATCTCTCCCAAGCCGGAATGCGCCGTTCCGGCCAGAGTCTTCCAAATCGAATTGCTTGTGCCCGATATCGGTGTCGCCTTCTTCATTCCGATTTGCTTTGCCGACGGTGATACTACGCGAATACTCGGCCGGGAAGGCTTTTTTGACGCTTTCGCCATCACGTTCAACAAGCAGAAGTTAACGACGCGATTTGAGTTGCTGGAATAGTCGGATTCGTCCGTTTATTCCATCTGTTCCGCGCCCTCCTCGCTCACTGCCCGCCGCGCCGTCCTATCCGTTAACTTCGCTCCCACGCGCATATCACGACTAGCTCGCAAACTTGCCGCCTCCTTGCAGAATCGGCCTCCGCGGAGTCGATGACCTCTCTTGTCCACCCCGTGCAACTGCGAAGAGATACCGCGCCATGCCGACAAAGACACGCCGCCGCCCGCTCGCTTCCGTGCAGTCTCCGCTGGAGACCTACCTGCGCGAAATCAACGAGACGTCGCTGCTCAATGCCAGTGACGAACACGAGCTCGCCGTGGCCATCGGCGAGGGCGACGTGCAGGCCCGCGACCGCATGGTCCGCGCCAATCTGCGGTTGGTGGTCAATATCGCCCGCGGCTACACCGGCAAGGGCCTCGGCCTGCAAGACCTCATCGAGGAGGGCAATCTCGGCCTGCTCCGCGCGGTCGAGGGTTTCGACCCGGGCGTGGGCACGCGCTTCTCGACCTACGCCAGCTACTGGATCAAGCAGTCGATCAAGCGTGCGCTGATCAACACGGCCAAGACGATCCGCATCCCGGCCTACATGGTCGAGCTGCTCTCGAAGTGGCGGCGGGCCACGAATCGCCTGACCGAAGAACTCGGCCGCACGCCGACGCCCGAAGAGATCGCCCGCGTGCTCGGCCTGGCCCGCAAGAAGCTGCCGATCATCAAGAAGGCGATCCGCATTTACAACCTCACGCCGCAGACCGATCAGGCCGAAGCCGGCTGGTCGCTGGGCGAGATGGTTGCCGGACGAACGGGTGCGGACGCCGGAAGTCGAAATGGTCGAGAGCGACAACCTCGTCCACGTCATGGGTCAGCTCAAGACGATGGACCCCCGCGAGGCGACCGTGCTGAAGATGCGATTCGGCCTCGAAGGGCACGAGCCGAAGACCCTGAAGGAAATCGGCGAAAGCCTCGGCCTGACCCGCGAGCGCGTGCGGCAGATCGAGACCGAGGCCCTCGGCCGCCTGGCGGAGAGCCTGGAAGGCTCGCCGGCGTAAGGGCGAAAGCCTTTTGGAGTGCGGCGGCTTGCCGCCGCTTTTCAAAAGACTCTGCGAAATTGACGGCGCGGATGCAAGGGGAATGTCCCTGCCCAGCTCTTGCCGTATTGAAAAGCGACGGCAAGCCGTCGCACTCCAAAGGCGGAAACAGGCGTGCCTCGCGGCAACGTTAGAATCCCTGGCCGTTTATCCTTATTCACCGGCCTTTGGTTCCCTTGCCTGAATGCATCCAGGTTGCTGAAGTAGCCAGTCATTTATGTCGCTCGTGAAATGCAACGCTTCGGAACGCAACCATCTTGCGTACAACGACCGCGCCGCAATCGCGATATAGTTCGTGAGCTGGCCATTCGCCGGGTCTACGGCGGGGCCTGTGAAGATAGTCAGCGAGATCCATCTCCGTGAAACTCTACCATCATAATAAGGCCCTCCGTCCGATTTGTCGGCCTTCGGCCATTCAGCGTTGATCGATAACGGACAACCTGCGAGCGTTAACTGGTTTCGGACCGACGTAATCAGGTCGTCGCCGCAACGATAGAGACCCAAGTAATCGACTTGTGCTTTCCCTCAAGTGCGCCGGACGCGACTAGGACCCGCCCTATCGCTTCCGCGAGCCTCCGGCTTTTGCTCGGCCAAAGGACAGTGACGTGGCAATCACGCTTCTCGAAAGTCGGCTGGCCGACCCTCGAAGCAATGGCCACTGGCATACACGAACATCGCCTGGTCGCGCGTCCGAAAGATGATTTGCTCCTGTAAATCATCTTCCGTGATACCGAATCTCGCAACCGTCTCCGGAGGGATTTCCTCGGAACAAAGACCTAATTGCTCAACAGCGCTTCGCCACGAACCAAATATCGTAGATGGACACCAATAGTTGACGATTCCGCTCCATCGCATATCGTCAGTCTTACCCATTTCCTACCCTAGCCGATTTTGGAGGTCGTCCCCGACCAAGAGCGGGTTGATTTCTCCTATGATTGTGATAATCTGCTGTAGGCTAGTCAAGATTCCTTCGACAGGTCGATCAATAGGGCGCGGCTCTTCGCTGGGCGAATTGACGCCCCATTGGGTACGCATGAGGCCTATCCCAAAGGGATTTCATATCGCAGCCCAGGGTCTGCGCAGCGCACCTGGGGTTGCGAATCGCCGTGTCTGGTTTTACCCCGACGGGGTTTCATTGATTCGATTGAACCCCCTTCGGGGTATTGATGATTATATTATCGGTTTTCGTAACCCAGGGGTGCGATGCTGCGACCCTGGGCTTTAGGATCAAACCCTTGGGGTAACAATGGAAATTATTGGTCTTGCAATCTAGTGCATTGTCCAAACTAAATATTAGGGTTCCATACGCCAATTTGTGCGGAATTCAAGGATTTCCGGGGTTCGGCCAACACCAACTTTTAGGTTGGACAATGCACTAGGGTGTGGTTCGCGACCCAGGGCTTTGGGACTGAACCACTTTGGGGTAACGGAACGAAAAAAACCCCGTGCTGAATGATTCAGCACGGGGTCCGTTGCGTGTCTTGATGCCGACGTTGGCGGGCCGGCGCTTGCTTGAGCAAGTTTGTCCCACCCTACGTTCTTACCGCCACCAGCAGCAGTTGGGCTTGTCTTTGAAATCCAGCCACCACCAGCCGTCGTCCCATTGCAGGTTGACCTTGCGCCAGCCTAGCGGAACTTGCGGATAGGGATAGAAGGGACCGATGTACGGCCATGCGGTCGGCGAGTATTGCTTCGGATACGTCACCGCGGCGTAGTTCGGGTAGGAGGCGTAGCTCGGCCAGGCATAGGCCGGCATGGCGGGGTGATCGTAACGCACCGGCGCGGGACCGCCGACGGCAGCACCCGGAGCATACATCGGCAACGGCGGGCCAGGCACGCCACTGGCGGCCTCGGGCGCGGGCAAGCGGCTGGGCGTCCCAGTCGGGGTTGGGATCGGCGCGGCCGGCGGTGCCGGTACGGCCTGCATCATTGAGGCCAGCGTGGCGGACGACGGTTGGCTGATCGACGATGGCAAAGGTTGGGCCCGGTTGGTATCGCCTGCGCCGCGGAGCGGATTGGCGGACGACTTCGCGGACGAGCCGTTATCAATCGTCAACGTGTCGGAGACAACGCGGCCGATCGTGATTTCGGGCGTCGTCATCACGGTGCCGACCACACGGTTGAATTGGTTCCGGTCGGTCACTTGTCCCTGCAGCCAGACCGTCCCATTCATATACTTCACGGAAATCTTGCGGCCGGCCAATTGGCCGCTGTCCCGCAGGTGATTGCAAATCTGCTTCGCGGCTTCCTGGTTGGGATTGGGATCTTCCGCCCGAACCATCGCCGGCAAGGTGCCGGTCGCCAAGGCGACCAGCACTACCATGACCAAACGTCGCATCATACCCTCCTTCGTAACAGTTCTGAACGTTCGCCGTTGAACTTGACGCGGTTTGAATGAACCAAGCGGCCCACAAGTGAGCACGCTGGTCTCGGCCAAAGCGCGACTAGCCTGAAAGTCCTCGAACACGCAAGGCATTCCTATATAGCTTTCGGTATGCCGGTTGTGCGGGACGGAGGAAATCTTTGGATTTTGCCGGAAGTGGCGAAGTTAGCGAAAGAGCCGGTAAGCTGGGCGAATCTTACGGTGGTGCGCGAATGATAGACGTATGTCCTTATCTGGCTTGCGCTGCTAGCACGTAGGGTCGTGTCGAGCGCAGCGAAGTCCCACCGCAATGTCTTGAAGAATCGGTGGGTCTTCGCCTGCGCTCGACGCCACCCTACAGCGGGTTGGCAAAATCGCAGACCGCGGTTACCACCATCACGGCAAGCGTCGCCGCGGACATGAACCAGTGCGGCGAGGCATTCCCAAGGGTGATGGCAGTGGTAAACGCCACGACCACCAGCAGCCCAACAAAAATCCTCTGCGAAAGCGCCTGCCAGGGGCCGCCTTCCATCATGCGGGACAATGCGGCGCTGACTAGCCCGCAGCCGTGAACCGAACACAAAACGCAGAGCTGCCCTATGGTGATGCCGTTCATGTGCCGAGCCTTCCTTGGCTGGAGAGCAAACAGTGAGAGGAGGTTTCCCGGCCGAGTTCCGTCCTTGGATCTCGAGGGTGGGAAAGGCGGGGCGAACTATAAACGATTCGAGCGGCGGAGGGAAGAACGGTTTTCGCCTATTTTTCGGTCGCGGCGGTATCCGAGGAAATCACTGCATACGCCGAGACCTCGGCCGTCGTTTGGCCTAGATCGGTCGTAATACGGATCGATTTCGTGACCTTTCCTTCGGTTGTGCCGGCGACAAACGTCACCGGAATAACGTGGACCTTGTTCGAATCCGAGCCGGCCGGGGCGAACGTAAACGACTTGTCGTCGCACGTGACAGAAACGACCTTGAATGGCCGGGCGCCCTTGACCACGAGCGGTTTGGTCACGGTCCCGCCCGGCTGTACGACGCCCATGAAGAGCGTGGAGGGGCTGACAGTTAGGTTCGAGACCACGCGGCCTTCGATCGCGAGCGGCATTTGAATGCTCTGGCCCTCGCTGGTCACGAGCATAAGCTGGTCCTGAATATAGCCGACGGGGGCGTCCTTATCGAGTTTCACCGTCAAATCGGCGTTCGCCCAGCCGTTTTGCTGGGTTGAATTGGTCACTTTGGCCGAAATATTGGGGTTCGACGAATTGACGCCGGTGATTTTCCAATCGCCCCAGCCGTAGTGGCTCACGCGGACGCTTTTCTCGATCGCCGTCCCCTGATCGACATCGCCAAGCTTAACGCTGCCCGGTTCAAAGGTCACATCGCCACGAATTACCCCTCGAACGTGGAGGAGCACTTCGGCGGGCTGCGGCTTGTCAATGATGACGGTGATCGTGGCCGAGCGCGACCCCAAGAAAGTGGGGGTGTTGAAAACGGCGTGGATGGCCGCTTCTTCCCACGATTTCGTGGTCGGGCGGACCACGCTCACGCTCGTGCAACCGCAGCTTGAGTAAGCACTCGCGATATGGACGTTGTCGCGATAAAGGTTCGTCAGGCTGAAATCGAACTCGGCCTTTGATCCGCGGGCGACCGTACCAAAGTCGTGCTCGGTGGTCTTGAACATTTTTGATGCCCACTCCTGGCAGCAGCAGGGAGCGGCACAAAAGGCTAGATAAAGCGCGGCGAGCAACGCGTTGCGGATCATGGGAATACCTTCGATCGACGTGTGAAATGGATGTGTCCAGCAAATCTTGACCATAAAATGGCTTATGGCAAGCACACAACTAGGCATTTCCGTGTAAAAACTATGGCAATATGCCCGTATAAGCAATACGAACGGGGGGGAAGTGTTTGGTTCGATCCCTTGCGCCGGTTTCTATCGGCAAATCTGGTGTGCGGCAAATCAATTAAGTCGCCCGCAGGCATTGTCAAAACGGCCTCCAATTCGCTAAACTAAGAGATTCCGCGCAATTGACGCGGTGGCACCCTTTCTGGCGGGCGTATTGCCGGTCCAGCAGCCATGTTCGAGTCCCTTCAAGAAAACATCAGTTCAGCCATAAAGACGCTCCGCGGACGCGGACGCCTGACCGAGGCGAACATGCGCGAAGGGCTGCACGCTGGTGCAGCGGGCCCTGCTGGAAGCCGACGTCAGCGTCGAAGTTGCCAAGGATTTTGTCGCCAAGGTCGGCGACCAGGCGGTGGGCGAAGCGGTCCTGAAGTCGTTGGACCCGACGCAGCAGCTTGTGTCCATCGTGCATCAGGAGTTGGTCGCCCTGATGGGCCCGGTGGACCATTCGCTGCACCTCAAGCAGGACATGACGATCCTGATGCTCTGCGGCCTGCAAGGCTCCGGCAAGACGACCACCTGCGGCAAGCTGGGCCGCATGTTGCTGGAGCGCGGCCGCAAGCCGATGCTCGTCGCCGCCGACTTGCAGCGTCCCGCGGCCATCCAGCAGTTGCAAGTGCTCGGCGAGCAGCTCGGCATTCCCGTGTACGCCGATCTTGCCGCGAAGGATCCCGTGGCCGTTTGCCAAACGGCGGTCAAGCGAGGCGAAGTCGCAGGGCGTGCAAGTGGTGATCCTCGATACGGCCGGCCGGTTGCACGTCGACGAAGAGTTGATGGACCAGTTGACGCAGATCGACCGCCGCGTCGGTCCCGATCAGGTCTACCTGGTGGTCGACGCCATGACCGGCCAGGACGCCGTCAACAGCGCCAAGGCGTTCAACGAGGCCTTGGAACTCGACGGCGTGATCATGACCAAGCTCGACGGCGACGCCCGCGGCGGCGCTGCCCTGTCGGTCAAGGCCGTCACCGGCGTGCCGATCAAGTTCATCGGCACCGGCGAGCACCTCGATGCCCTGGAAGAGTTCCATCCCGACCGCATGGCTGGCCGCATCCTCGGCATGGGCGACATTGTCGCGTCTCGTCGAGCAGGCGCAGGAGAAGCTCGACCAGGAGGAGATGCAGAAGGCCGAGGCCAAGCTCCGCAAAGGCGAGTTCACGCTGGACGATTTCAAAAAGCAGCTTGGCCAGATCAGCAAGCTCGGGCCGATCAAGAAGATCATGTCGATGATCCCCGGCATGGGCGGACTAAGCAAGATGCTCGGCGATCAGAATCCCGATCTCGACATGAAGCGGCTGGTGGGCATTATCGACTCGATGACGCCGGACGAACGCCGCAACCCAAGGAAGACGGTCGACCAAAGCCGCCGCCGCCGCATTGCCAAGGGAGCGGGCGTTGAGCCGCACGAAGTGAACGAGCTGGTCAAACAGTTCGACGGCATGGCCGGCATGATGAAGGAAATGGCTGCCATGCCGATGATGCAACGCATGAAGGCCATGCACCAGATGGCGTCCAGCGGCGCGTTGACTAACCCCAACGCCAAGTTCTCCAAGCCTTCCGCCGGTACCGGCAAGCGGCTTACCTCGGCCGAGAGGGCCAAATTGAAAAAGCAGCGCGAAAAGGAACTCCGCCGGAAGAAACGCAAGGACAAAGGCGGCGGCGACGCACCCGCTAGCGACAAATGAAAATATTGATCCACTAACCACAAATCACTAACCACTAGCCCCTAGTCACTTTTATGTCAGTACGAATTCGAATGAAGAAGATGGGCCGCAAACACCGCCCGTTCTTTCGCATATGTGCGATGGATATCCGGGTGCCGCGCGACGGCCGTGTTTTGGAAGAGCTTGGCACGTATGATCCGATGGTGCCCGAGACGGACGCTCGCGCGATCCTCAACGGCGAGCGCGTCAAGCATTGGTTGAGCGTCGGCGCGCAGCCTTCGGACAAGGTGAGCGTGCTGATCAAGAAGTATGGTGCTGCGGGAACGCACCTGGAGGCCCAGCGGCTGGCGATGGCTCGGCTCGCGCAGGGCAAGCGGCTACCGGTGCCGAAGCCTGTGTCGAATAAGCCAAAACCGGCCGAGACGGTGGCAGCGGAGGAAACCACGGAAGCGGCGGCCGAGCCTGTTGAGGCGGCGGCGGAGTAATGCTGGGTGGCACGTCCCTGAGCTTCAAGCGAAGGGCGTGGAAACGTTTAGCGATCACGCCCTTCGCTTGAAGCTCAGAGCGTGCCACCCTCGATAACATATGTGCGTGTGATCCAATGCGATTCGATGTACTGACCCTGTTTCCCGACATGTTTCCGGGCTACCTGGGTCAGAGCCTGTTGAAGAAGGCGATCGACGCGGGGCTGGTGGAGGTATGCCTGCACGACATCCGCAAGTGGACGCGCGACAAGCACCTCAAGGTCGACGACCGGCCCTTCGGCGGCGGACCCGGCATGGTGATGATGGTTGAGCCGGTGGTCGAGTGCGTGGAAGCAGTGCAGGCCGTGGCCGAGCCGCCGGGCCAGTTGGTGATGCTTACGCCTCGCGGGCGAAGGCTCGACCAGGCTGGCGTGGAACGGCTGGCGCAGCACAAGCGGATCGTGCTGCTGTGCGGCAGATACGAAGGTTTCGATGAGCGTGTGACGCAGCTCTTAAAACCGGAGGAGATTTCGATCGGCGACTACGTCCTCAACGGGGGCGAAGTGGCCGCGATGGTGATTGTTGATGCGGTCATCCGGCTCGTGCCGGGCGTCCTGGGAGACGCCGAATCGAGCCGGAGCGACTCGTTCTCCACGGCCGGCCGGCTGCTGGAGTTTGCACAATACACGCGGCCGCGGAAGTACCGCGGCCTTGAAGTACCAGAGATTTTGTTAAGCGGAGACCACGGCGAGATCGCCCGCTGGCGCGAAGAGAACAGCCGCCAGCGGACCGAGCAGTGGCGAAGCGATTTACTGTAGGGTGGCGTCGATGCAGCGAAGACCCACCGTGAGATTCAGAATCTGAAATTTCAAATACGAAATCTGAGATTTGAGATTTGTAATTATTCGGTGGGTCTGCGCTGCGCTTGACCACACCAGAAAGGCAATAACATGAGCCATCAATTACTGAGCATCGTCGAGAAGTCGAGCCTCAAAGAAGAAGTGCCCCAATTCGATATCGGCGACACGGTCGACGTGCAGTGCCGCATTCTCGAAGGCGAGAAAGAACGCATCCAGATCTTTACCGGCGTGGTCATCGCCCGCGCCGGCAGCGGCAGCCGCGAGACGTTCACCGTCCGCCGCATCGTGCAGGGCGAAGGCGTGGAGCGGAAGTTCCCCATCCATTCGCCCAAGATCGCCAAGGTCGTCGTGCAGCGCAGCGGCGTCACCCGGCGAGCGAAACTTTATTACCTTCGCGATCGCGTCGGCAAGGCCGTCCGCTTGCGCGAACGCAAGATCGAAAAAGCCCAAGACTAGGCGATTGTTGTACCGCCGTCTGACGGCGCGGAATCATGCCTCTTACCGGTTGGCTTGCGCGGGTGGCATCGCTTCTTTCCGCCGAAGTCGCTCGGCCGCCGCGGCGAGGACGCGGCGGCACGGTTTCTCAAGCGACAGGGCTATAAAATCCTCGCCCGCGGACGCCGCTTGGCGCCGGGCGAGCTTGATCTGGTGGCGCTGGACGGCCGAACGATCGTGTTCGTGGAAGTGAAGACGCGAACGTCGGCCGACGTCGGGCATCCGGCCGAGGCGGTGGATGCGGTCAAGCAGCGGAAGCTGACCCGCCTGGCCGTGACCTTCATGAAGCGGCACGGCCTGCTGGAGTTCCCGGCACGATTCGATGTCGTCGCCATCACCTGGCCCGCTGGCGGCGGGCGGCCGGTGATCGAGCATTTCAAGAATGCGTTTGATGCGGTGGGGCAAGGGGAGTTATACTCGTGACACTGATCTTCGCACACGAAGCGCCAATCGTAACCGACTATCCCTAGAGTCCAATCATCATGAGATATCTCAATCAGATCTTTACTATGTTGGCTGTTCTCTTTCTTGCAAACGCCACCCGCGCCGCCGACACCCCCAAAACCGAACTTCTCTGGTCCAACGGTGCGCCGGCGCAAAGGGAGACAAGCCGGCCGATAAGCCGACGCTTACGATCTGGCTGCCCAAGCCGGAACTTGCCAACGGCGCGGCGATCGTAATTTGCCCTGGTGGCGGGTACGCAAACCTTGCCGTCGATCACGAAGGCAAGCAGATCGCTGAGTGGCTCAACTCGTTCGGCGTGGCCAGCTTCATCCTCGAGTATCGTCATCACGGCCGCGGCTACGAGCATCCCGCGCCCTTGCAGGACGCACAGCGGGCGATCCGAACGGTCCGTGCCCGCGCGGAGGAGTTCAAGATCGATCCCAAGCGGATCGGCATCCTCGGCTTCTCGGCCGGCGGGCACCTGGCCTCAACCGCCGGTACGCATTTCGACCGCGGCGATCCGTCAGCGAGCGATTCGATCGCGCGGACGAGTTGCCGGCCGGACTTCATGATTCTCTGCTACGCGGTCATCGCCTTCGACGAGAAATATACCCATCGCGGCTCGCAGACGAACCTGCTCGGCCAGAATCCGCCGCCGGAATTGGTGCGAAGTCTTTCCAACGAAAAGCAAGTCACGAAGGACACGCCGCCGACGTTCCTCTTTCACACGGACGAGGATACGGGCGTGCCCGCGGAGAACAGTGTGCAGTTCTATCTCGCCTTGCGAAAGGCGGGTGTGCCGGCCGAGTTGCATATCTTTCGGCCTGGGCGGCATGGCCTCGGCCTTGCCCGGCAAACGCTCGGCACATCCGAGTGGCCCAAGTGCTGCGAGAACTGGCTGCGGAGTCAGGGGTATTTAGGGAAGAAGTGAGATCCCTTAAAGGGGCGCACCCCCGCCGGATGCCGTCAGGCGTAATTTACAATCGTCTGATTCGGCGAAGATAGCGCCGGGAAACTGCCGCTTATGCCGTTCGTCACCGCAACCTTTTGGCTGAAGCAGAATCATATCGGCTAGCAATTCCCAGTCGGCAAATCCCATATCGGCCAGCGGCCAGTTTTGCCTTCGCCAAACCTCGATTAGCACTTCGCGGACGAGGTGCCGCGGCCGTTCGGCGAGAATGCTCAGATCCAGATTCACTTCCCGCGGGCTGTTCTTGCGGAGGCATTTCTCCGTCAATTCGCCGACGATTGAATCGACCAACGCTTGCGACTCACTTGCCAGTTTGCCCAATTGCACGAGCGCGTCGGATATTACGTGATTGTAATCTTCGGCGAGCAATGTCAGCAATTCCTTGCGGATGCGGTTTCGCGTGAAGCGCATATCGCAATTGGATCGGTCAATGCGGCACGGCTGGCCAATATCGCGCAAATACGCGGTCAGTTCCTCGCGGCGGATTTCCAATAAGGGCCGCAGCAAGGTAGCCGGGCCGAGCGGGCGGGCTCGGGCCATTCCGCCGAGACCGCGTATGCCGGTGCCGCGGACGATGCGATGCAGAATCGTTTCGGCCTGGTCGTCGGCCGTATGCGCGGTGACAACGAAGCGCGCACCAAGACGCCCGGCCATTTCTTCCAGCGCCGCATAGCGTGCCCGGCGAGCGGCGGCTTCAAGTCCTTGCCCCTGTCCGCTCGCTGCACCGCCGATTGCCGCCGTGGCCACTTCGCATGGGATGCCCCGCTCTCGGCAAAGTGCTTCGACGAACTGTTGATCGGCATCTGAATCGGCGCCGCGGAGCTTGTGGTTCACGTGCGCGGCGATCAATCGGCCCTCGCCCGGCAGCTTGATTGCGTCCAGCCCGCGGAGCAAGGCAACACTGTCGCCGCCGCCAGAAACGGCGACCAGGACGGTTAGATCTTTCCAATTCTCGGGCGGCAAAGAGGCGGCCAAGAGAGTTTCAAACTCACTGCGTCTCCGGCGGATCCGAATCAACCATAGCACTGTTCTTGCCGACTCCGTCCGGTGCGTCTCGATTCCGAATCATTGCTCATGGCTCAAGTGAATGCACGAATTGTCACTGAGGTGGACCTTGCGAAGTCGGATTCTGTGGCTGTTTGCTGATCGCTGTGCTTGAAAGTGTACTTCGTTTAAAGAACGTTGCGCACAGCGCTATGACCACTGCATGCAGGAGCCAACTGATTCCGACCACAAAAGCGGCGATGAAAAGCGTGTAGACCCCAAGCTCCCAAATAGCTCGTGGCCACGGATCCAAATATTGCCCCAACAGCAACGCCGCCCAGGGAGACCCGATGTATGGTGCTTTATCATTCCCAGTTGGGACGAACCACACCGACACGAAAAGGAAGATCGAGATTGCCAACCAAAGAGAACGACTCAATTGGAAAGGCTTGTTCAACCTGTTCATAGTACATACCGTGTTTGACCCGACAGAAACCGCGAACAAGGCGGTAGCCGTCGGCGCACTTTCTACCCGTATTCTACCAATCTTCTCGCGGCATGGCACCCTCATACGCGCTTATGGGACCGGTGGTGGCGTTCAGTTTTTCCGCTATACTATAAGGTTTTCCCCATACCCAACGTCCATGACCAAAATCGCCAGCGAGAAGGTGCTGGTCCTCGACTTCGGATCGCAATATGCCCAGTTGATTGCCCGCCGCGTTCGCGAGCAGCAAGTCTATTGCGAGATTGTCCGGCACGACATCACGGCCGAGCGCATGCGGGAACTCGCGCCCAAGGGGCTGATTCTCTCCGGCGGCCCGGCCAGCGTTTATGAAACGGGCGCGCCGAAGTGCGACCCGCGAAATCTTCCACCTCGGCATTGCCGGTGCTGGGCATCTGCTACGGCATGCAGCTGGCCTGCGAGGCCTTGGGCGGCCGGGTGGAAAGCGCGCCGGCCCGCGAATATGGCCGCGCCCATTGCCGGCTCGTGAGCGACGACGAGCTGTTTGCCGGCGTGCCCGACGAGACCTGCAAGTCTGGATGAGCCACGGCGACCAGGTCTCGCAGCGTTTCCGACGACTTCCAGCCGCTGGCCGCGACCGACACCTGCCCCATCGCCGCCGTCAAGCACCGGCGGCTGCCGATCTACGGCCTGCAGTTTCATCCCGAAGTGACGCACACGCCGCTAGGGCGCAAGATCTTCGGCAACTTTCTGCAAAGCGATCTGCCACTGCTCGGGCACGTGGAAGCTCGGCGATTTCGCCCGCGAGGCGATCGAAACGATCCGCGAGCCGCGTGGGCGACGGCCGCGTGATCTGCGGGCTGTCCGGCGGCGTCGATTCGTCGGTCGTCGCGGCGCTTGCTGGTCGAGGCGATCGGCCCGCAGCTTTCCTGCATCCTGGTCGACAACGGACTGCTTGCGGAAGGACGAGGCGGAGTCGGTCATCCGCGAGTTCTCGCAACCACTTCAAGACCGACCTGCACGTCGTCAAGGCCGAAGACCAGTTTTCTGACGGCGCTGGCCGGCGTCATCGATCCGCAGGAGAAGCGGCGGCGGATCGGCCACGCGTTCATCGAGTGTTTTGCCGACGAGGCGGCGCAAGATCGAAGGGGCCGAGTTCCTCGCCCAGGGCACGCTCTATCCCGACGTGATCGAAAGCGGCGGCACGCCCGACGGCCCGGCGGCCACGATCAAGCTGCATCACAACGTCGGCGGACTGCCCGAGGATTTGGCCTTCGAGCTGATCGAGCCGCTCCGCGACCTGTTCAAGGACGAGGTCCGCACGCTGGGCCTGCAGCTCGGCCTGCCGGAAGAGATCGTCTGGCGGCATCCGTTCCCCGGCCCGGGCTTGGCCGTGCGCTGCCTGGGCGAAGTCACCAAGCCGCGGCTCGACACGCTTCGCGAGGCCGACGCGATCGTCGTGTCGCGAGATCAAGCCGGCCGGGTCTGTATCGCCAGACGTCCCAGGTCTTCGCCGTGCTGCTTGCCGGTGCAAAGCGTCGGCGTGATGGGCGACGCCCGGACCTATGACGACGCGGTGGCCGTCGCGCTCGTCGAGACCGAAGACTTCATGACGGCCGACTGGAGCCGCTTGCCCTACGATCTGCTTGGCCCGCATCTCGACGCGGATCATCAACGAGGTGCCAGGGCGTGAACCGCGTCGTGTACGACATCAGCTCGAAGCCGCCGGCGACGATCGAGTGGGAGTGAGTCGCCAGAAAGCGTGTAATCCCAAAAAGGAGCCTCAATGTTCGCCAACGAAACTGAGCGACCACCGCCTGGAAGGCGGTGGGTTCACGGTTCGGGATGAGCTTCGGACTGAAGTCCTTCGCACATCCCGGCCCGAATCCACAACTTTACCGAAACGCTGTCAGGGTTCTGACCCAAAAGGCCAAACAACCGCAATCCAACAGCAGGCGTTACCCGCCAATGCACGCACTCAACAATTCCTAAAGGATTCGCCTGACGGCGAGGGATTTAGACCCATCGTGGTGACATTAAAGTCAATAAGTTCCTCTTGGAATACTGTCGATTGCTCACCGCGGACATCGCCGACGAGCGGATGACGGAGCAGCCGATGCCGGGCGTGAACCATCCCGCGTGGATACTCGGCCATTTGGCCATTTCGGCCGAAATGATCGTTGGCCGGCTTGGCGGCGACAAATTCCTGCCCGCCGAATGGGCCGAATTGTTCAAGCCGGGCTCGTGTCCGCGCGATATCCGCGGCGATTATCCAAGCAAGGCTGAACTTCTCAAGACGATGGAAGATGCGTTCGCGCGGGCCCGCGAAAGAGTTGTCGGCGCGTCGTCTGAGGCGTTAGCCACGCCCACTCCTAATCCTCGGATGCAGCAGGGACTGCCGACGATGCGCGAGGTCGGGGCCTTCATCCTCACCGGCCACCTCGGCATCCACTTGGGGCAACTCTCCATGTGGCGGCGAATGACGGGGATGACGCCGCTGTTTTGAAGCGAAGTAAGAAAGGTGTTGCACTCGATGAGGACTGCGATTCGGGTGGCACGACCCAGAGCTTCAAGCGAAGGGCGTGGTGGCGTGACATGCCACGCCCTTCGCAAGCTCAGGGTCGTGCCACCCAACGCGCATTCCCCGCTATCCCTCGAACGCCGCCGTTACCGGGAACGCTCCCAGTATTTCCAACCGCAACGCCTTGCGAGCGAGCGCCGTCGTCGCCCGTTGCAGCTTTCGCTCAGTCGGATGGCCTTCCACTTCAACAAAGAAGAGGTACGCCCGATCGCTGCCGGGCAATGGAAACGACTCGATCCAGGTCAGGTTCAGCCTGTTGCGTTTGAAGACGTTCAAGGCGTCGGCCAGCGTGCCGGGCCGATGCTCCATCTGAAACAAGATCGCCGTGCGGTCGTTGCCGGTGCGATCTGGGATCTGCCCGCCGATGACCACGAAGCGGGTAACGTTGTGCGGATTGTCTTCGATATTCTCAGCGAGAACGTCGAGCCGGTATTCCACGCCGGCTTGCCGGCTAGCGATGGCGGCCGCGCCCGGCTTTTCGCCTGCCAACTGCGCGGCGGTCGCCGTGCTGGTGACTTCAACCGTTCGAGCCAACGGGAGGTGTTTGGCGAGCCAGTTGCGGCATTGGCTGATCGCCTGCGGCTTGCTATAAACTTCGCGAATATCGCCGCGCCGGCACTTGCCCAGCAGCGTGTGGTGAATGTGCATTTCCACCTGGCCGCAGATTCGCACCGGCAGCCGGGTGAAGATTTCCAGCGTGTCGGCGATCCGTCCGTCGGTCGAATTCTCCACCGGAACGAGGCCGAAGTCAGCGTGCTGCTGACGGACTTCCTCGAAGACGGCCGCGATCGTGCCAACAGGCACGAATTCGACGGCCCGTCCGAACCGGTGCATGGCGGCCAAATGGCTGTAGCTATAGATCGGCCCAAGACAGGCGATCCGCAGCGGACGCACGAGGCGCGGCAGCCGCTCAGCAGTTCGCGGAAAATGGCCTGCACAGTCGATTTGGGAAGCGGCCCCGCGGCTTCCCCCAAGATCGCCGGCAAGGAAAGGTCATCAAGTCCGGCGGAGGCCGTCGTCATGTCGAGCGGACCACCGTCTTTCACCAATTCGGCCCGCCGCTGGATCAATGCGGCGAGCTGGCGGTCGATATCGGCGATCGGCGCCGCAGCAGAGGCGTCCTTGCCGGCGGTCGATTTCTTTTTGCTTGCAGGTGTTCGGGCCATGGCTGTGGCTAAAGTGTGCGGGCAATGAACCGTTCATGTTTAATTGTGCGCGTGGCCGCTGTCAATGGGGGCATGGCGATGCCGAACCGAACTCGACTTCGCATGCCTAACGTGATAGCATTGACTGGCATCCCCCGTCACGCAGAGACACGGCCGTGAGCGAGCACGGAAGCAATGAACCTACCATGACGCCCGTTTCGCCCACCTCGCGCATCGACCGTGCGTGCGACGAGTTCGAGAAGGCTTGCCGCGCGGGCAAGCCGCCGATGATCGAGGAATACCTGCTGCGAGCCGCGCCGGAAGAACGCGACCGGCTGCTGGGCGAATTGTTGGAAATTGAACTCGACTTCCGCCAGCGGTCGAAGTCGTTCGTGCAAGTGGAAGATTACCGCGTCCGCTTTCCCGAAAATGCGGAGCTTGTCGACACGATCTTCAACCGCGCCGTAAAAACCCGCCGGCTGGGCGACTACGAGTTGCAAGAGGAACTTGGCCGCGGCGGCATGGGCGTGGTTTACAAAGCACGGCAGATCTATCTCAACCAGATCGTTGCCATCAAAATCCTGCCGCACCGCTACCTGGACGACACGCAGGCTGTTGGCCGCTTCCTTCGAGAGATGCAGTCGATCGGCGCGCTCAGCCATCCGAACATCGTCCGAGCTTACAACGCCGGCGAGTCGGGCGGCGTCCATTTCCTGGTGATGGAATATGTCGATGGCATCAACCTGCAACGCTTCGTTGGCATCGGTCCGCCGGCGGGCGGCCCCGTGGGCGTCGGCGCGGCGTGTGAAATCGTCCGCCAGGCTGCCCTCGGCCTGCAACATGCCCATGAGCATCAGTTGGTTCATCGCGACATCAAGCCGGCCAACCTGATGCTAGCCCGAGACGGGCAGGTCAAGATTCTCGACATGGGCTTGGCCAGGCTCCATGCCGAGGCCCGCGAAGGGCGTGCGCAGGATCGCCTTACCCAGCCGGGCATGACGATGGGCACCGTTCGACTTCATGGCGCCGGAGCAGTGGGAGAACTCGGCCTCGGCCGACATCCGCGCGGATATTTACAGCCTTGGCTGCACGCTCTTCTTCCTCCTGACCGGCAAGCCGCCCTACGGCGAGCCGGACTTCGAAACAAACCGCAAGAAGCTCATGGCGCATGCCGTGGCGCCGATTCCGTCGCTCGTGGAGAACTGCGCCGACGTTCCCACGGAACTGGAAGAAGTCTACGAAGAGATGATGGCCAAGAATCCAGACGGCCGTTTCGCCTCGCCGGCGGAGGTCGCGGAGGCCGTTGCCGAGTTTGCCGACGCCGAAGAACTGGCCGAGGTCATCGCCGCCTTGCCGCCGCATGATGTCTGCGTGGCAACCGACAATACAGGTGTGCAAGGCGCCGGTGCAGACACGCCCCGGAGGCCGGACGTTCGGCTCGGCCGGATCGCCGCCGCGCCGCCGCTCGCAGAGTCGCTGGGCCAACCGCCAGAAGTTTCGCCGCCATGTGACGATCGGCGTCGCCGCCGGCGTAACGGCTGTAGTTTGCAGCTTCCTGGCTTGGAGCGTGATGCGGCCGCACGACAAATCGCGCCACGCCGCTGGATCACCTCCAGCGTCTGGCTCGACGGTAGTGCCGAATACTTCCATTTCCCGCGAAGCGCTGGCTGCCGAGTTGGCCTTGCTGCCCGGTCTTGATGGCCGCTGGTGGTTCGACGAGATGCCTTGGCTAACGCCCTTTGTAAGGCAAGCGATCGCTGAGAAAGTGCTCAATTGCACCGATTTGACGGCCGTGTTGGGTGACCGGCCGCAGGGGTATTTGAGGAGTACGACGAAGGCCCGGCAGTGGCTTTGGGACGTGGCCACGCGCTGCCGCGGCAGTCTTTCGCCGTGCCAGCAGAAGCTGCTCGATCAGCTCAAGGCGATTTCGGACGATCGTTCCGGCCCTTTCGTCACCGCCAGCCAACCGCTTGAGGACGCCCTTAAACAATTCGTTGACGCCCACCCTGGCGACTGGTCGGCGGCCGATTTGCACACGGTTGCGGTCTTGCAACAAGCCGGCGCGCACGGCCAAATGAGCCTCCAAGACAAAAAGAAACAGTACAATCGTGCTCTGACTGCGTATGCGTCGGAATCAAGACGGCCCAGTTCGACGTACGCTCTTTGCGAATTCGACGCAGCCATCTGTTTCGAGAGTTTGCCACAGGGCGCCGACGATGCCAAACGGCGGATCGACGAATTGCTGGGAGCAAACGAACTGCCCGTTTTGTTCCATGTCTGCCTGCTCGTCGAGCGAGGTCGCCTGGCCGCGGCATCGACAGCTCCGGGCGAGTACGAAGAGCTTCGCTTCACTTATGCGAACAAGCTACTGGACGGCTACCTCGCCGCGAAGCGGCCCATGCATCCGCTGGCGGCGTACATTGCCGAAAGCTGCGCCGCAACTCTCGTTGACCAATGGAAGGTCGATGAGGCGGCCGAGCAATACAAGGTAGCCCACCACATTCGCTTGACGAACAAGGACGATAGCGACCCGCTTACCGCGATTTTTGTCTTTCGGGACCGCCGGGCCTCTGCGCTGGTTGCCCGCTATCGCGGAATCCTCAACGCGCGGGGAACAGCAGGGGGCTTGTCGTCGAATTGAAGTCCGCCATCGAAGAGGCGGAGCGCGGCCGCCGCGCCGGTCGGAAACCGATTGACGTGCGACTCCTTGACGAGCAACTGGCACACGCTCTGGAAACCTGGGCCGATTGCGAACTCTATGGCGGAGCAGCCGGCGCCGGCCGAGTCAATCTTACGGTGGCTGCCGAAAACTATGAACAGGCCCGCAAGCACACGATAGTTATCGACGAGATTGTCGTGTTGGGCTGCAAGCGGGCCATTGTGTGTGCCCTGAACGGCAAACAAGACGACGCCGAGAAAGAGATGACCGCCGTGCATGACGCGCTGGCAAAGGTCCATTCCACAGATTCGGTTGGACCGCGGGCAGGGCTGGTAAAGCAATTGGCCGAAGCCGTGCTTTCCGTCACGGGCACCGCGCCGGCCGATGGCCGCAAGCTGCTTCGCGCCTTTCTCGACCAGTTCAAGCTCAATCCGGTGGCCCGCGATTCCAACCGGCAGGAAACCGTGGAGATGCAACTCTTCGCCGCCGAACTGCTGCTGAATTCCGATCTCGAGGGAGAGCCGACAAACGCCCGAAGAGACTTAAAATACCTCGACGCGCTGCTGGCCATTTTTCATGGCCGTGGAAATGCGGCCCTATCTCCACAGGTACTACGAATTGGCGGTCGCGGCGTACTGCAAAGCCGATCCGAGCAAAATCGACCTCGTGCAGATCGCGCATTATTTGTTGGACTCGCGGCTGGCCCAGCCACAGGCCGCGCCTGGTTCCAAGGAGACGCTCGTCCTTTTCAGTTTCACGGCCAAGGAAAACTTCGCCATTTTCCTGCCTCAAGACGGCCGGCCGGGCAAGCGATTCGAGTTGAAGATAGCTCGCGACGATATTAAAGCTGCCAAAGGCAAGCCTCTGCACCTGGATGATGATCTTGTCACACTAATCAAAGGCGAAATTGCCGCTGGCCGTGCCGTCGAAGTCTTTTGGGATGACACGGCAAGCCACCCAAGCGAAGATCCGGACGCCCTCACCGACGGCGACTGGCCGTTTGATGGGCAACTGGATCTGGCAAAGCTGCGCAAGACTATTCCTGCAACTTGCGCGTGAGATAGTGCGCCTGCGAATCATCTGCGCCGACACTCCGCGGAACTGCGCGTTCTCGGTTACCGCTATCGATACATCCAGTTCTGCATGCGGCGGCTGAAGCAGGAGGCGACGAAGAGGATGATCAGCACGCCCAGCGCGGCCGGAATCAGAGCGCGGGTCAGGACCGCGGCAACCGGTAGCAGAATAATCGCCAGCAATGCCAAGATCACAAGCCCCAGATCGATAACACCATCGTAAATCATTTTGGTAACGCCTTTCATGGTTTCTCTCCTCGCCGTTTCTCTTCTGGTTGTTTCTTTCCTGGTCCAGGGGTGCGACAACGACTCCCAACGGAAGGGGTCTTGAAAACGCACGCCGCTGTCGCGCCCCGCATCACCGAACAAACCTCCAGCGGAAGTAACTCCCACCCTCCTAAACCAAGAAGCATGGCAACACCCCGTTTCCGGAGCAATCTCCGTTCCAGTATTGATTTTCGCTCGATCAAGGACCAAGCAGTCGATGTAAAGTGTTAAATAGCAAGTACTTATAAGAATAACATGGATTGTCCTAGAGCGGCCGTTCGACTTCGATAGGTGTTGATATTCTCTGCGCGTTGAAAAACTCAACATATTGTGGTAGGGTATTTAATAGCGGTGTCAGAGTAGCTCAAAAAACTATCACACCACTTCGTTTAATAGCTCAAGGGAGCGACGGACATGTTCCTCCGCATCGTTCATTCGCTGGGATTCCGGCTGCTGATGCCGCTGTGCCTGGCGATCGGCGCAGTGCTGGCCTGCTATGCGACAATCAGCTTCCGCGCCACCGAAGGCCATTTCCTGCATCTTGTGCGAGGCGATATCGAACGCACCAGCGAGATGATCAAACGGGCGACGCACGATGCTATGCTCTCCAACCGCAAGGAGGACGTGCAAGCCACCATTGCCCGACTTGCCGAAACGCCCGACATCGCCGCCATTCGCGTCTATGACAAGACGGGCCGAATCGTCATGTCGGCGCGGCCGGACGAAATCGGCACGCAGATCATGGCCGATACCGAGACGTGCCGCGCTTGCCATCAGGACGACCGCACGATTAACAAAGTGGCGATCTTGCAGCCCGGCAAGCGGCTCACGAAGAGTTGCGGCCCGATGTTGTGCGACATTTGTCGGCGATCGAGAACGAGCCCGGCTGCGCGAACTGCGAGTTGCCACGCCCATCCGAGCGACACGAAAGTGCTGGGCGTGCTCGATCTGGAAATGTCCACGGCGCCCATGACCGCGGCGATTAGCACTGCTAAGAGCCAGTTTCTTTGGACCACCGCCATTCTCACCGGCGTTGTACTGGCGGTCGTCGCCGTGTTCATCCGTCGCGGTCTGCAACGGCCGATATCGCGGCTTTGCGCGGGCACTGCGCCGCATCGCCCAAGGCGATCTCGATATGCGCGTGGAAGTCCGCGGACACGACGAGCTGGCGGAACTTGCCGGTGCGCTGAACGGCATGGCCGGCGACCTGGCCGCCGCGCGCCGCGAAGTGACCGAGTGGTCGCAAAACCTCGAGTCGAAAGTCATCGAAAAGACCGCCGCGCTGCAGCAGGCGCAGCGGCAGGTGCTGCACATGGACAAGATGGCCTCGCTGGGCAAGCTTTCGGCCACCGTCGCTCACGAGATCAACAATCCATTGAGCGGCATGTTGGTTTACGCCGGCCTTTGCCGCCGCGATTTGCAAGAGCAATCTCTGGAGCCCGCCATCCGCGAAGAAGTGATGCGCTACCTTGAGGTGATCGAGCGGGAGTGCCGGCGCTGCGGCGGGATCGTGCAGAATCTGCTCGTTTTTGCGCGGCACAGCGGCGGCGCAATGGCAACTGTTGACTTCAACGAAATCGTGCGCCATAGCCTGATGCTCGTCGAGCACCATTTGCACGTCAGCGGCCTGAGGCTGACTTGTGAGCTGTTGGCCGGCGACAGCCGAATCGTGGCCGACGGCGGACAATTGCAGCAAGCTCTGGTGGCTTTGCTGGTCAACGCCGTCGAGGCGATGAGCGAGCTGCCCGCCGGTCAAGGCGAATTGACAGTCCGCCTCCGCGACCAGTCCGACTCCATCGCGATCGAGATCGGTGACAACGGGATCGGCATCCCCGACGACGTGTTGCCGCAAATTTTCGAGCCGTTTTTCTCCACGAAGGAAGCGACCAACGGCGTCGGGCTGGGCTTGCGGTCGTCTACGGGATCGTTGAGCGCCACGGCGGACAATCGACGTCACGTCGAAGGTCGGCGGCGGCACGACGTTCCACATTGTGTTGCCGCGGAAACCTAAGGAATAAACGCCAATGCCGCCGCCAAATAAGAACGCCCCGAATGCAAGCGTCCTGATTGTTGACGACGAGTTTTCCGTGCGGGACTCGCTCGAGCATTGGTTTCGCAAGGATGGTTACGACGTTCGCGGAGCCGCCGATGCCAATGCGGCGCTGGCGGCGCTGGAATCTGCCGAGTATGATGTCGCGCTGCTTGGACGTGCGGCTGCCCGGCATGGACGGCATCCAACTGCTCGAAGAGATCCGCCGCCGCTGGCCGCGGACGATCGTCGTGATGATTACGGCATTCGCGTCGGTCGATACGGCGGTCAAGGCGTTGAAGCTCGGCGCGGCGGACTACGTGACGAAGCCGATCAACGCCGAGGAGTTGAGCCTCGTCGTCGCCCAGTCGCTGGCCCAGCGCCGCTTGCACGAGGAAAACGTCCGGCTCCGCGGCACGATCGACGAAATGGCCTCTAGCAATGAAATTGTCGGTCAAAGCCCGCCCATGCGAAAGGTGTTGGAGCTGATCGACCACGTCGCCAAGACCGAGGCCACCGTGCTGGTGCTCGGCGAGAGCGGGACCGGCAAGGAGCTTGTCGCCCGGGCGATCCACGCCGGCAGCAAGCGCCGCGATGCGCCGCTGGTGGCCGTCAATTGCGGCGGCATTCCCGAGAGCCTGCTGGAAAGCGAACTCTTCGGCCATGAAAAGGGCGCATTCACCGGAGCCGATGGGCCGCGCAAAGGCAAAATCGAAATGGCCGACGGCGGCACGCTTTTCCTCGACGAGGTTGGCGCCATCGATCCGAAAATGCAAGTCGATCTGCTGCGCGTCCTGGAGACGCACGAGACCCACCGGCTCGGCGCCGACAAAGCAACGAAGGTCGATTTTCGCGTCGATCTGCGCGACGAACGACAATCTCTTGCAGGCGATCGAGCAAGGTCGCTTTCGCGAGGACTTTTACTATCGCATCAACGTCTTCACGATCGAGCTGCCGCCGCTCAGGGCCCGCCGCGGCGATATACCGGAATTGGCCCGACACTTCCTCGACCGCTTTCGCCGGCAGATGGACAGCCGCATCACCGAGATTTCGCCCGAGGCCATGAAACTGCTCGTGGAACACGACTGGCCGGGCAATGTCCGCGAACTTTCCAACGCCATCGAACGGGCGATGGTTGTGGGCCGCCCGCCCGCGATCCTGCCCGAAAACCTGCCGCTGCGGCGTGGCACGCGCAGCAAGCCCCCGGTGCAATCGCTGGACGAGGTGGAACGGCAGCACATCGCCGAAGTGCTGGCGAGCACCGGCGGCAACGTGACCCGCGCCGCGGAGATCTTGCAGGTCGATCGGGTCACGGTGTACAAAAAGATC
Organism: uncultured Planctomycetia bacterium; assembly: GCA_963707295.1. Taxonomy (GTDB): domain Bacteria; phylum Planctomycetota; class Planctomycetia; order Pirellulales; family Thermoguttaceae; genus JANXQG01. The sequence continues at coordinate 719,630 of CAVPPL010000007.1, read as the reverse complement.
AGGAAGTATGGCCTCCGCGCGTGAGAGCTTGGACAGGAATTTCATTGGTTCATGGAATCCGCGGTTTCCGGCCTGTTTTCTTGGGATTTTGCGAAGCAGGACGGGAGTAGAGCCGTAGTAGGATGGCAGCAGGATGACAGTAGGGTGGGAGTAGAACGACAGTAGGGCGGGAGCAGGAATACGTCTTGTGGCCGTGTGTTTTTTCATGTGCGGTGCAATTAAACAAGTCATGCATTTGCGATATTGGCTGGGAAAACGGGGTGTGTTTAACAGAAACAGACTTTGTTCTCGCTTTGTTTTCACTTTGAATTCGCTTTGAAATCACTTTGACTGTTTTTAATCCGCTTTGCCCGCGCAGGGAGTTTTGTGATCGGCACAGCCGTGGCAGCACGGGCACGAAACCAGCCAAATACTCTACCGCGGATTGCACGGATGGCGCGGATAAGTCGTTTGACCTCCGATCCCTGATCGTTCATCCTTCTGCCTTCATCCTTTCTAGCCACTGGCCACTATCCACTGCTCACTCTCCGCTCCTTCAGGCCGCCAGCATACCACAGATTGCGTTTTTAGTAAACATATGTTTAGAAATGCTCGTATAACTTGCCGCAACCCCTTGCGGCATAAGGTTTTAGAGCGCGAGGTTCTTCACGACGAATTCGCCACCACCTAGAGTCTGCCACCGCCTATCTCGTCGCAACTCCTGTTAGCATAAGGACTTGTGAATCGGCGGCTGAGCGGCAGGATTGCGTAGTTTTGCGTTCGATCGGGCGCGGAATTCCAAAATAGTTCAGAATTTCCGCAAAGAGGGGGTCTCGCAGATTAGCCCGCCGCATTTCGCGAGAGCCTTACGTCTTCCGGCTGTTCACTGATCGCGCCCTGCCGCAATGGGAGGAGCATTGAAAGCAGGGCGAGCGAAGGGGGATGCCGGTATTGATAACTAGACGGGCTGCACCTACGAATTGTTTGAGGAAGCGTCATAGCCGTTGCTGGACCGCTCGAGCAGGAAAAGGGGGCATCATTGGTTTTCGACAATGATATCTGATAACGTATGTCCATTCAGTTAAAAAAGAATCGCGACAGAATAAGCACGACAGCTAGAAATAAGATAAAGCCAATGAAATAGACCAGACAGCCCGGCTCTCCTTTATATGCAAGTCCTTCTGGCCAGGGGCCAAGTGGTCTATCGTCGCCCATGATGCGCTCCTTCCCTCATTATGACCCTGCTACGCTCGCGCTACAAGCAGCTTTGATTCGACGACAGGAAAACTGCAAAGTCGATTTCCGCGCACACAAGCCTGACGCGCAAGCGAAGGAATTGGCGGAATTCTCCTTCGCTGCGCGTCAGGCTTGTGTGCAAACGCGATTCGCCGCGACATTGCAGTTCTCCTGTATTCGACAATTCGCCCGATAGCGCGGCCGCCGATGACCATTCGCGCCGCTTTCGTCTTTCGCGCCTTCTTGTCGAAGCTGATGCGGTCGTTTAGGCTGATATCCTGTTCGCGGCTCGAAACGCGACGTTTGCGGCGGCCGTTGAAGTAGCGAAGTGCAATCGAGATGGGCCCCTCTCCCTCTCGCTCGCGCTTTGGGCTTCAATCGGCGGCGAAACGGCAATGCCCGAAACGGCATACCTAATCGGGGGACACGATGAAGCGCGGTTGTTACCATTTGACGATTGGTTTTCTATTGGCCATCGCCGTAGTACCGTTTGCGGTGGTGAATTTGTCGGCCGCCACCTTGGAAGTCGGGCAGGGCAAACAGTTCGCGCGGATCGAGGATGCCAACGCCAAGGCCCAGCCGGGCGACGTGATTCTCGTTTATCCGCTGCCGGGCCGCCGCAAATACGAGAAGACCGCCGTCTTCGTGCGGCAGCGGAACCTCACGTTTCGCGGTGTGCCGCCCGAGGGTAAGGACGCGGGAAAGGCGCAGGTGAGCGTCAACGGCCACGGCTTCGACTATAGCGGCGCGGGCAGCACGCCGCGGGCGATATTCCAGTTCAATGCCGGCGCCGATCACTGCACCCTTGAAGGTTTTGAACTCGTCGGGGCGCACAACTCCAGCCACAATGGGGCGGGAGTGCGGATCAATCAAGCAAACCATGTGACAGTTCGCAATTGCTCGATCCACGGCAATGACATGGGAATTATGTCCAACGGCGACGGCACGCTCGCCCGTGGCGTCGATCAGCGCATCGAGCGATGCGTGATCTTTCGCAACGGCGATCCGGCCGAGCCGGGCCAAAACCACAATCTCTATCTCGGCGGCACCAGCGCGACGCTGCGGTTCTGCGAAGTCCACCACAGCCTGACGGGCCATAACGTGAAGAGCCGCGCTCATTACACGCGGGTCGAATACTGCTACATCCATCATTCGGCCAATCGAGAGTTCGATCTGGTGGACGCCGCCGAGACGGTCCGCCCGGACAGCGATGCCGTGCTGCTGGGATGCATCATCGCGAAGGACGCCAAATGCCAAGGCAATCATGGCGTGATCCATTTCGGGCAGGACGGCGGAAAGGGGCACAACGGCACGCTCTATCTGGCGTTCGATACGATCGTCACGCCGTTCATTTCACCTGCAGTGGACCTTTCCACAGCCGGCGCGAAGGCGCGTCTGTCGGGCAACATTTTTTCTTGCGGCAATGTGCGGCAAGCGGGACAGAAGGTGGCCGCCGCTCGCAACGGCGCGAACTTGCAGAACGTCGCGGGCCAGTCGAATTGGTTTTGCGGTGATTTCTCTGCCGCGGGGACGGGCCTCACGGAAACCTCGAACCATTTTGAACGCCAGCCGAACGGCCCGTTTATCGACGCGCTGGCTAACAACTACCGGCTGACATCGGCGGCCTGCAGCGCATGACGGTGGCTTCGGCCGCGGCGCTCTTGGAATTGCCGAAAGTGCCCGGCATGACCGAGGCCGACGCTCTGCCGCCGTTGGCGTGGCAGTACCATCCTCCGGTCGGCGGCGAGAAACGTGGCGATGAAGAGCAGGCCATTGCTGGGGCAATCGGGCATTGAGGAAGCGGGGTGGCACGCTACGCCGTTAACCCTTTTTCGTGTTCTTCTGTTAGTCGTTGCGCGGTTTTGACTTGCAATACCGTAGCCCTGCGGATTACGGGAGAGCCCGCGGCGTCTTCTTGTTTCTTTCGCGGATAGTCACGACTGGTTTTATTTTTCCTTATGTACGGATCGATGATGGCGAGGTCCAGCAGATCCTTCAGCTTTTCGCCTGGACCAGGAAAGCCTTTGTATTCCCTCATCGGCCTGCGGTAGGCTCGCCATACTCCTGCAAAGCTGATACGCTGTGGTGCAATTCCTTGTTCCACGAGATGGTGGTGCGAATGCAGGCCCATCGCCCACATTCCCAACAACGTCCAGTGCAACTCGACCATCGCGTTGTCCGGATTCTGGCTGCGGAGCTTGCGACGATCGAAGGTCTGCTTGCAATGGCGATAGAAAACCTCGATGCCCCAACGCCGGCCGTAGACTTCCGCGGCCTGCGCATCCGACAATTCGCGCGGATCGAGGATGCTCGTCACCAAATACACCGGATGCTTGCCTCCGTCCACCACGATCAGTCGTAGCACCAGTGGCGGCAAATGCTTTTTTGCTGCCCGGTTGGGCCACAAGTATACCCGTCCGTCGCGCTCGCGGGCGTAGCCCAATTTCTTGAGCAAGGTCACATTGCTGCCCACACGCACCAGAAATTGATGGCCTGCGTCGAGAATCGCTTTCCAGAACTCGTACCCCACAAAACCCGCATCGGCGGTCAGCAAGGATCCCGCAGGTATCGTCGGCAGCATCTCCTGCACATTGGCGCGTTCGCTGCTGTCGGAAGGACCGGTACGCCAATCCCAGGGCAGTCCCGATCCGACGTGCCAAAGAACGGTCATCCAAATCCGCGGAATATTGGCTTTGCGCTGGTTGGCTTCCTGCTTGCTCCGCCGACGCTTCGACCGGCGGCGACGCTTCTTCTGCGCCTCGCGTGAAAGCTTTGACTTGGGGGAATAACGTTCTTCGTTCTTGCGGGTCCGGGGCACGTCCGCGCGGCTGCCGTCCGCGGCAAAGACGATCCAACCCGCGACCTTCCAGACACGCGACAGCTTTTCCCGCATCCGCTGCCGAAAGGCGGGCGCAACAGTGCCCGCAAGGGTTCGGTCCATTTCCCCAGCAGCTTGATGAATGCCTGGTAACTTCCCGCGGGCTGCGCTTGATCGCCGAAGCAATCCATGATAATCTTGCGGGCAGTCGAGAACCGTTCGACGAGCGTTATTTCGTCCGACCAAGCCCACAACAGCGCCGCACAAACCAAGCACTGCGGCGTCCAAGTACAGTCGCCCCGCAAGGCAATTCCATTGAAGGTGACGCCCTTCAAAAGCCATTGCAGTACGTCGCGCAAGTCGTGTGCGTGTGCCCATAACAAACTTTTCCGTCCATGGTCTTGATGCGCCATCGCCAATTCCTTTGGGGGTGCGAGTTGTGGTAAACTACGCAAATCCCAAAAAATGGCTAACGCATCAAGACCAATTTATCATCTCTATCAAAAAGGGTTAACGGCGTAGGGTGGCACGCTCTGAGCTACAAGCGAAGGGCGTGGTAGACGGTCGAATCACGCCCTTCGCTTGAAGCTCAGGACGTGCCACCCGATCGCAACACTTTTTGTGGAACTATGCCATGCGTGAAATCGCGTCGATCGCCGCCGAGCCGCTGGACGTTTTGGTGATTGGCGGCGGCATCGTCGGCGCGGGCGTCGCTCGCGATGCCGCAATGCGCGGGCTGCGAACCGGGCTGGTCGAGAAACAAGATTTCGCGTCCGGAACGAGCGGCCGTTCCAGCCGGCTGCTGCACGGCGGGCTGCGCTACCTGGCCCAAGGCCGGCTGGGGCTGGTCTACGAAGCGAGCCACGAGAAAATGGTGCTGCGATGCATTGCTCCGCATCTGGCCCAGCCGCTGGCCTTCGTCTTTCCCACATATCGCAACACGGCCTGGCCTCGATGGAAACTGTCCGTCGGCGTGAAGCTTTACGATCTGCTATGCGGGCGGCACAATCTGGGGCGATCGCAAACGCTTGGTCGGGCCGCGGTTCGCGAATTGCTGCCCGGCATAGTCGATAAGGAGTTGACCGGGGCCGTTCGCTACTATGACGGATTCACCAACGACGCCCGGCTTGTGCTCGACACGCTCGGCTCGGCGGCGCGGCACGGGGCGAACGTTTTTAACTATGCCGAATTGCGAGAGGCCGCGCCCGACGGCGCTATGTGGCGGTGCGGCGTCCGCGATCTGCTTGGCGCCACGGAGATTGAAATAAAGGCCCGCGCGGTCGTCAACGCCGCCGGGCCGTGGGCGAGCGGGATACCTCACAGCCGGCTGCAACTTCGTCTCACCAAGGGCGTGCATCTGGTGATCGATGCTCAGCGGTTGCCTATCCCAGACGCCGTGGTGATGACCGCCGGCTCGCGCATTCTCTTTGGCATTCCTTGGGGAACGAGTTCAGGGTGGCACGACCCTGAGCTTCCAGCGAAGGGCGTGGCAAGCCGCGAAAACCACGCCCTTCGCTGGAAGCTCAGGGACGTGCCACCCGAAGGGATCGGCGGGCGGGTGATACTAGGCACAACTGACACAGACTATTCGGGCCCACCCGAAGCCGTGGCCGCAGACGAGTCCGACGTGGCCTACATCCTCGACATCGTCAATCGGCATTTCCCGGCCGCCGCGCTGACCGCGGCCGACGTCATCAGCACCTGGGCCGGCGTGCGTCCGCTGATTGCCACCGGCCACGGCGGTCCGTCGGACATTTCCCGCGCTCATCAGATTCTCATGCCGGAGCTCGGCTGGTTCGACGTGGCGGGCGGCAAGCTGACGACGTATCGCCTCATCGCCGAGCAAGTGGTCGATCGGATCGTCGCGCAACAGGGCAGAAAGACCGGGCCGTGCCGCACCGCGACGGAGCCCTTGTTGCCGGGCGGCGAAAACCCGGCCGGGAGCAGTGTCGTGCCGCCGCCGCACAGCCGAGAATTGGTCGAGCATTTCTGCCGTAACGAATGGGCAGTACACCTCGACGACGTGATGGTTCGCCGCGCGAGCTGGCACTCGTATCATGGCGATGCCTTGCCGATCGCCGCGCAGGTGGCGGAGTGGATAGCGGCGATCCACGGCTGGGACCCCGCGCGGCGGGCCGAGGAAATCTCGCGTCTCCGGGCGAAAGCAGGAGGGAGTTTCACGCAAAGGCGCTAAGCCGCAAAGGCGCAAATGGTTTTTCTTTGCGTCTTTGCGGCTTACGCCTTTGCGTGAAGACCTTTTGTGTTGATATTCTGTCTTCTGCAAGCTTTAAGTGTGTACGCTCGGCGGTTGAAGGTTTTGTCGGCGGTGCTCGCGGCGGAAGTTCGGCTACTTTTTCACGGGCGGCTCGTGGTAGGGTTTGCCTTGCTTGTAGAGTTCCAGTTGGTCACGATAATCCTTGTTGATTTCCTTCGGGGCCAACTCGATGGCCTTCTCTTCCCATTCCCGGGCCTTTGCGAAATCACCGCTTTCCGCGTAGGCCGCGGCGAGGATGTCAAGAACAACGCTATCCTTGCCTCCGCTCAATTGATTTGCCTTTTTGGCGTACTCCAGGGCCCTCTTACCGTCGCGGTATTTCGCGTCGGGGCAGGTCGCATATATCCCAGCCAAGTTGAAGGACGTCCCAGACAGCGCGGGAGCGAGTTTCTGGGCTTTCGTATAGTCGGCAATGGCCTTGTCGAATTCGCCCTTACTCTCCCATAACATGCCGCGATTGCAGTAGGCAAGCGTGTCTTTGGGATCGATTGCCAGGGCCTGGTTAAAGTCGGCAAGAGCCTTGTCGAGTTTGCCCTTATCGAACCACGCGTTGCCGCGAGCGGTATAGGCACTGGCGATCTTCGGATCGATTGCCAGGGCTTGGTTGAAGTCGGCAATGGCCTTGTCGTATTCGCCCGTTAGAGCCAACTTAATGCCGCGATTCACATAATCGGCGGCCGTTTCGGCACCTCGACAGGCGGGAACGGCAAAGCAACAGACAAACATCACGATCAAAAAACGACACATGTTTTGGCTCCTTATCGCACGATGACCGGCGGGCCGGACGACGCCCCGATTATACTACTTCCGGCGCAGTTGCAAAAGGAGTTTTCCTTCCCGCGGCGCTCGCGGCGGCAAGCGGGCTGCCGCCGCCCTCGGTTGACTCCCGCCGTGCCGTACCCCATAATCCGTGCGGCACATTCACTGGAGGAAAACACTCATGGCCGAGCAAGGTTGGCAAAAACTGTTGGCGGGCTATCCGTGGTTCGAGGGCGAAGGCAACTACCCGATCACGGCCTATAGCGAGTACATGCCGCCGCCCCGCATGGGCCGCAAGGCGTATGGCGACATCGACCACACGCTCTACCGCGAGGACGATCCGTGCGGCTGGCACGTCACCGAGTACGAAGAGGCCCTCGAGCTTCAGCCGGGCATGGCGATGATCGCCAAGGAGCTTGTGCATATCGCCCGCCGCCTCGGCGTGCGCGACGCGGCCCACGGCATCGCCCAGAAAAAACTCGAAGGAAACCCTTATTGGCCGGAGGATCTGCAAGCTGCCGGTGCGTGCCGCGGCATGAGCGCTATGTCATCCTGACGCCGCTGGCCCTGTCGAAAACGCAGGACGACAAGGGCCGCGTCCGCTGGACGCTTTTCGGCGGCAGCGAGTGCGGGCCCGGCAAGCCGTTCTGGAAAAGTTTTTATACCGCGCCGCGCCGCGAAGTGCCACGCGAATGGTCCGAAGAATTCATTCGCCGCCTGCTCGCCGCCGCTTATGGCGAAAAGCCTGCTGCGCTGGCCGAACTACGCAAGGCCGGATTCCGCGTCTACACGAATCCGGCTGCCGCGCTTTTGCCGTCATGGAAAGAAAATCCGCTGCCCAAGTGGACCGAGCCGTATCGCTGGGAGAAAGGCACGCTCCGCGGCGTGCGATACCTGCTCACGTTTTGCCCGTCAAAGTTCCTGCCCGCCGCCGTCCGCAAGGCCTATCTGGCGGGCGAACTGCATCTGCTGCCGTTTCCCGGCAGTCTCGTCTTCTTCGGCGCGCAGCCTTACTTGAAGCTTCAGCGTGAGTTGCCGCTGGCGATGCAAGTGCCCCTCTTGCACTCGCTATTCCGCCACGAAACGCCGCATTCGATCCGCATCCCGCAGTCGGGTTGGCTGCATGAGAAGCGGCCCGAGAACGGCCACGAGCCGCATCTGTACGGCCCGGTCCGCGACACCTTCCGCCGCTCGCACCGCTGGCAGAAGATTCATCGACACGAGGACGAATTGGCCGTGGAAGGTAGGGAAGACAAGCTGACGCACGTGCTTCTCAGCACCGCGCCGGACGATATCAGCCTCTACAACAAGCCGATGGCCCGCAACTGCCAGATTTGGGACCATAACTATGACCTTCTCTTGGACGGCCCGCGGGCCAAGCCGGCGGAACTTACAGCGCGTGACCGAACAGCTCGCGGCCGGCGGGCTGTTCGGCTATCGGATGCTGTACCCGGCGATGCGAGTCGGACCACATGAAGTTTATTGGCAACGCCCGCTGGTCGCGTTTGCAGGACGCAAGGACGAAGTGGACGTTGCTTCCTGACGCACCGCTGGGCTACTTGACGGCCTACGATTTCGACAAGCCGCGGCTGGATCGCGCGGTGGACCTCTGGCCGCGAATGCTCGATCGGCCGCTGCCGCGCCAGGCCGTGCGGCTCTTCGCCCACTGCCACGACAGTCACCTCGGCGACACGCTGTCGAACATTCGCAAGCTGCTGGACACCCGAGACATACTCGGCCATCCGCTGAGTGAGGCGCTTGCCCGGCAGTTGCTGACGCTTCCTAAGCATGAGACATTGGATGCTTGGTTCGGTTCGCTAGCCGCGAAGGCGAATGACAGTAAAGCGGCCGAGCAATTCGTCGAGCAGTTGCGACGTGGAAGGTAGCGTCGAACCACGAGCCCGCGTCCGCCACATGCCGTGCCGGCATCGCCGCACTAGCCCGCCGTGCCTCCTCTCTTACCTTCGACCGCACGGCCAAACGCAGCTACGAAAAGGCCTATTGGCAGCACATCGAAAAGCTCTCGACCGGCCAATTCACCAACAAGGACAACGCCGACTGCGTGCTCGATGAAAAGACCCGCGCGAAGCTGCACCATCACCATCGCGACCTGGAGGCCCTGGGCGATTATCTGCTCGACTATTATGCGAAGGTCGTCGATGCGGCAGGCATGACGGGCAAGGCTCCTCGTCGGCGAGCTGCCTTTCCGCTGGCAGACGGACTTTGACTTCTCCTGGTCGGGCGGTTGGAAACATAACCAGGACGGCCAGACCTACGAGCGCGATCTTGTGGTCGTCATCCCCGGCAAGAACCGCCGCTGCGCGATCATCATGGGCGACCATTACGACACGGCCTACATGGAGGACGTCTACGGCTATTTCGACAAAGGCGGCGGCCCGCGGATTTCGGCCGCCGGGGCCGACGACAACCACTCCGCCACCGTCGCCATGATGCTCGGCGCGCCGATCTTTCTCGATCTTGCCAAGCAAGGCAAGCTCGAGTCGGACATCTGGCTCGTGCATCTCGACGGGCGAGGAGTTCCCTTCGGATTGCATGGGGGCGCGGGCGCTTTGCCAGCGCGTCGTCGAAGGGAGCCTCAAAATCCGCCTCACGGACGGCCGCTGGCGGAGCCTCGCCAAGGCCCGCGTCGAGGGCGTTTACGTGATGGACATGATCGCCCACAACAACGACCACGAGAAGGACGTTTTTCAGATCGCGCCGGGCACTGGAGCGCGAATCGATGCGGCTGGCCGAAGTGGCCCACGAGGCGAACGAGACGTGGAACGCCTCGACGCGAGCATTGGAACCGCCGCGGCGACCGCCGCGGCCTCGCGCGAGGCAGGCGCACTAAGGACGGCCACACGATACCCGACACGGCCTTGCACTTGCCCTTGAGCGGCGAGGTTCGGCCGCAGTATTTTCGCCGCAGCTCGCTCTACAACACGGACGGCCAGATCTTTTCCGACGCTGGCGTGCCGGTGGTCCTCTTCATGGAGAACTACGACATCAATCGCCAAGGCTATCATGACACGCACGACACGATGGAGAACATCGATCTGGACTACGGCGCGGCCTGAGCGCGATTTGCATCGAGACCGTGGCACGCGCGGCCAGTTTGAAAGCGGGTGAGCTGTGAAGCCCCACGCGGAATCTCCCGGCTTCGAAAGCACGGTGCGGTTCGACGAGAACCGCATTCACGCCGCGGCGATTTATTGCAGCGACGGCCGCTATGGCGAACAGTTCGACGACTTCCTCCACACCGGACTGAAGCTGCCGCGCTACGACCGGCTTGCCTTGCCCGGCGGCGCGGCCTGTCTGGCCGGGCACTTCCTCGCCTGCCGGGAAGAGGACGCGCTATTAGAGCAGTTGCGATTCTTGATCCGCGCCCACGGCCTCGAACGCGTTGTATTGATAGCCCATCAGAGCTGCGCCTTCTATACCGATCAATTGCACGTACCGCCGGCGCAATTGGAAAGCCGGCAGCGCGACGACCTGCACGCCGCGGCCGAGCGGATTCACTCTCTATCGCGAAGTCTGGCCATCGGCACGTTCTTCGCGCGGAAGCTCCCCGACGGCAAGGTCCGCTTCGAGCCCTGGGGCGGAAGGAAGTGAGCCTGGGTGCCGGATTGCTGTGGCCATGATAGAATATAGGAAATCGGTCTGAAGGTTAAGTGGAATCAACGACTATGGTTTATCGTGGGCACGTAGCAAATGGCGTAATTCAGCTCGATGAACCGGTTACGTTGCCGGAAGGCGCCGCGGTGCGCGTCGAGTTGGCGACCTCTTTGCCGAATGGCGGCTTCCGCGAGTTGATCGAGCGCGAACTCGATCGGCTCGCTTCGCTGCCTGCGAACTGGGATCACGAAGGTGCGCTACAAATCGATCGTGCAATCATTCAGGCCGCGCACGACTTTGTAGCAAGAGTACCGCTGGAAATCGCGTCGATGCCGGCTGTTGTGCCCTCCGCCGCGGGCAATCTGCAATTCGAGTGGAATGCGGGCCGACGCTCATTAGAACTGGAGTTTGAAAGCCCATCGACGATCCACTATCTCAAGTGGGACCCGAGTGCGGGGGTTGAAGAAGAGCACTTTTTCGGCGTCGAAGACACTGATCGTGCGCTGAAACTGATGGATTGGTTTGGAAGGAGTGCGGCGGATGCTTGAGGGAAATCCGCTCGGCGCTCAGGTCGATCCGCGCGAGGATCTGTTGCGGGCTTTAGTCGTGCGCGATTGGTGGGACTTAAACGTCGATCCGCCTCGCGTTCGTTCCTTCGCGTTTAAGGTCAGCACCCCGTTTTCGGTGAACGTGGCGTCGATGATCGGGCTTGAAGGGGCCGTGCGTCACATGGTGGAGGTATTGCATTGCCCAGACGGAGGCATTGTTTCGTTCAATTGCGGCGAAGCAAGAAACGTTGGTTTCGATGCGCGAGATGAGTTGGACCCGCATTATCACGACAATAAGGCCCACGCCAATGTTTACTATTGGGGATCGAGCAGCCGACGAAAGCGCGATGCGAAGGCTCTGGCTGAAATGTGCGTGACCGTTCATAGGCCGCGATTCGATCGATAGACTCCATTTGAATCTACTGTGAATGAGATTGTCCAAATACGGATCGGTTCCGGAGAAACGCTTCCCGCAATGCCAACTCACACGCGAGACGAGCTCGCCAGCCGCTACCTCGACCAGCTTCCGTATGAGCCGTACAAGGTCCAGGAAGATGCACTGCTGGCATGGTTCACGGCCGAGCAGGGAGTGTTGGTCTGCGCTCCGACGGGCACCGGCAAAACGCTGATCGCCGAGGCGGCGCTGTTCGAGGCCCTGCACACCGGGCAGCAGGCCTATTACACGACGCCGCTGATCGCGCTGACCGAGCAGAAGTTCCGCGAAATGCAAGCTCGCGCGGTCGAATGGGGCTTTCAGGCCAGCGACGTGGGCCTGGTTACCGGCAACCGCCGCGAAAATCCGACGGCGCCAGTGCTCGTCGTCGTGGCCGAAATCCTCTTAAATCGCCTCTTGCACCACGAGTTCGATTTCGGCAACACCTCGGCCGTCGTGATGGACGAGTTCCACAGCTTCAACGATCCCGAGCGGGGCATCGTCTGGGAACTGTCGCTCGGCCTGCTGCCGCCGCACGTGCGCGCTGCTCTTGCTCTCGGCCACGGTGGGCAACGCCATGGAGTTCATCCACTGGCTGCGGCAGAGCCACCAGCGAGTCTTGGAACTGGTCGCGCGGCGAGGAACGCCGCGTGCCGCTGAGCTACCACTGGGTCGGCGACGAGTTGCTCACCGAGCAACTGGAAGACATGGCCCAGGGCGACGCCGAATCGCGGATGACGCCGGCCCTGGTCTTCTGCTTCAATCGCGACGAGTGCTGGACTGTGGCCGAGCAGCTCAAGGGCAAGAAGCTGCTTGAGCGATGGCCAGCAAAAGCGGCTCGATGAGGAACTCGGTAAGTACGACTGGACGGCGGGGGCCGGCGCGAAGCTGAAGCAACTCCTGATCCGCGGCGTGGGCGTGCATCATGCCGGACTGCTGCCCAAGTATCGCCGCATCGTCGAGGACCTGTTCCAGCACAAGCTCTTGAGCGTGGCCGTCTGCACGGAGACGCTGGCCGCGGGCATCAACCTGCCGGCCCGCAGCGTCGTGCTGCCATCGATCATGAAAGGCCCGCCGGACAAGAAGAGGCTGATCGAGCCCAGCGCGGCCCACCAGATCTTCGGCCGCGCCGGGCGGCCGCAGTTCGACACGCATGGCCACGTCTACGTGCTGGCCCACGAAGACGACGTGAAAATCGCCCGCTGGCGGGAACAATACGACAAGATTCCCGAGGACACCAAAGACCCGGGGCTGCTGAGGGCCAAGAAGGCAGATGAAGCGGAAGATGCCGCACCGCCGCGACAACGAGCAGTATTGGAACGAGGCCCAGTTCCAGAAGCTTGTGGCCGCACCGCCCGGCAAGCTTTATAGCCGCGGGCCGCTGCCCTGGCGGCTGCTGGCCTACATGCTCGACGCCTCGCCGGAGATCGACATCATCCGCCGCCTGGTGGGCAAACGGCTGATGGACTCGGCGCATCTTGAAGCGGCCCAGCGCGACCTGGAGCGGATGCTGCTGGTGCTGCACAAGGCGGGGTATGTGAGGTTGGAGCCAGAGCCGCCCGAGCAGGGGGCGGGGAGCGGGGAGCAGGGAGTCAGCGGCGAACCGGACGCATCAGGCTTCGCCTCGCGTGGAAACTCGGTACTAAGTTCTGAGTACTCAGCACTCATAACTCCCCGCTCCCCGCTCCCCGCTCCAAGCTCTCCGCCCGGCCCACCGCCCTACCGCCCCATTTTCGCCCACCCCACTGAACATCTCGCCAAACTGGCGCTCTTTCGCAGCGTCAATCCGCTGTTCGGCGTCTTTCTGGTGAATCAGTTGGGCATTGCGGACCGCAAGGAGCGGATCCAGGCATTCGAGAGCGCGCTCGATTTCCCCGGGCCGGTAGCGCGGTACGTCCGCGTGCCCAAGCAGGAGTTTCTGCCGCCGGGTCCGCTGGCGACGTTGCGGCTCGATCAGCAGTTGTTGCAACTCGGCTTGGCCACGGCCGAGGAGCTTGTGCAGAGGCCCAAGGAGGAAGAGGAGCCGTGGAAACCGCGGCGCAGCTATGACGCCGAGCAGGACGAAGAGCCCAAGTGGGTCCTCAGCGTGGCCGAGAAACTGCGGCGGCTGTTCGACTTTGAGTATTCGGGCGTGTTCGACCTCCGCACTCGCGCCGTCTGGGCGGCCGGCGAACTGCTCACGGAGTTCAACGGCAATTTCGAGAAGTTCGTCAGCAGCAAGGACATGTCGAAGCAGGAGGGCATTCTCTTCCGCCATCTCTTGCGGTTGATTCTGCTCATGCGCGAGTTCCGCCCGCTCTCCCCGCCCGATCTCGACCCGGCCGCCTGGCGCTATGATCTCGACGAAGTCGTCGATCAGCTCACGGCATGCTGCCGCGCAGTCGATCCCGCGAGCACCGATCAGGCGCTGGAGACCGTCGAGGAAGAGGCGGAAGTGGAGAAGGAGTTTGGCGCGGGGATTCTTGATTGATCGTTCTATCCCGCCATCGACTCGGCAATCAAGTCCGTCAGCAGCGAGAAATGCAGCGCCTTGACCATCGCCACGAACCGCTCGGCGTCCAGCGGCTTGGGCATGAAATCGACCACGTCGTAACACTCGCCATTCAGGAGCGTGCGGCAGGTGTCGGCCGAGTTCATTACCACGACCGGAATTCTCTTGAACTCGTCGTCCGCCCGCAACTCTGCCAGCACCTCGCAGCCGCTCCGCTTGGGCACGGAAATCTCCAGCATGATCAAATCGGGCCGCGGTGCCTTGGCAAAGATGCCTTGGCGGCGGAGGAAGCGAATCGCCTCGTCGCCGTCGCGAACGAGACTCACCCGGCAGCGGACGTGTCCTTGGTCTAGAACCAGCATCGCCGCCCGGGCATCGCTGAGATCATCCTCGACCAGCAGAATTTCCATTGCCCTGCCGACGATTGATTGGCCGAATAGGCTTTGTCGCACGAGTTCCTCTCAGGCGTGGCGGTGCAAACAAGAACCCCGCCGGGGAAGCGGGGTTCTGCGGTTAGGGGTGAATCATTGTGTCCAAACAACACACATCCATAAGACATGTGGGTATGCACTTCTTGTGCCAAGGCGTCGTCGCCGGCGAGTAAAGTGGCGACAAAAGATCGTATCTCCTCAGCCAATCGAGCCTTGCGGCGAGCTTTTCTGTTCCGGTTGCAGAAGTTGCCGTGACGGGTTCTGAGCAACTGCGCCGCATCACTTGCTCATTTATTACGCAAAACATCGCCCGCAATCACTACGACGCAATTCCTATTGCAATTGGCACTAAAAACCGGCAAAAGGCTTATTGACAGACCGCAAGCAGGCTGGTACTGTATTTGACTCTCCGCGAGGGCAGGCCGATAATAAGTCGTGGCCTAGCCAATGTTTTATCACACCGACGGGGGATTAGCTCAGCTGGGAGAGCGTCTGCATGGCATGCAGAAGGTCGCAGGTTCGATCCCTGTATCCTCCACTTCGCAACCCCTTGCAAAACAAGGGGTTGTGTCGTTTCTTGGGACCTTAATCGAATGGTGAGAGCCGAAACCTCACGAGTAATCGACGGCCGCCGGGCTCTTCTCAGCGGCCTGTTCGCCACGCTGCTGGTCGGAGTCGCTGCGTACTTCGTCCTTGGCATACTTCCTATCGCAATCTTCGTTGCCGTATTGATCGGTTTCCCGACCGGTTTCGCCGCCAGCTTTGGGCGAAGCCTGATACGTGTCGTTGCATGGAGTGCCGGCTTTTGGGCGGTCTTTTCGGCGGCAATACAGCCCGAGCTTCTCGTTGCCGACGACTTCGCCGGGCGGATGCCAAATTACTTTTCGGCCCAAGTGGTGCTATTTCTAACTATCATCTCGATCGCCGGCCTTTGCGGCGGCTGCTCGCATATCCTTTGCCGGGCAATTCCGCCGCGTGTCGGAAGGCGGCGGCCGTTCCAGTTTTCCCTCGCGGAAGCCCTCATAATCTCCGTCCTCTTCGTGTGTTGTTTTGCTTTTGGCACCTGGTTCGCTAAACTCGATGCTGTTCAGATTGAGCGTCATCGAAGTTACGCCGCACATGGGCCGGTCAAATGAACGCTGTTGACGACGATCCCCAGCTTGCCGAACTCTTAGACGACTACCTGTCGCAACTCCATGCCGGCCGCCGGCCGGACCGTGCGGCGCTTCTCCGCGAGCATCCCGAACTTGCCGGGCCGCTGAAATGCCTTGAGGCCTTGGACGGGCTCGTGTCGGTCGCGACGGATGACGACTTTGCAAACCCGCCAGAACCGTTCAACGCCGGTTTGCCTCGCGATTTCGGCCCCTACGAACTCATAGCAGAGGTCGGCCGCGGCGGCATGGGCGTGGTCTATAAGGCGCGGCAGAAGGCGCTGGATCGCGTCGTGGCCATGAAGATGATCCTGGCCACGCACTTGGCCTCGGCCGAACACATTCGCCGCTTCCAGGTCGAGGCCTGGGCGGCCGCCCACGTGCGGCATTCGAACATTACGCAGATCTATGACGTCGGGCAGCACCACGGCCAGCACTTCTTCACGTTGGAATATATCGAAGGCGAGAGCCTTGCCCAGCGGATCGCTCGTCCCGGCGCCGAAACTTTCCTTCGAAGCGGCCGCGCGGCTGATCACGGTGGTCGCCCGTGCGGTCGATCACCTGCACGCCCACGGCATCGTTCATCGCGACCTGAAGCCGTCGAACATCCTTTTGGACCACGACGAGCAGCCTTATGTGACCGACTTTGGACTGGCCAAGGTTTTCGTGCCGGGTTCGGAGGCAACGGCGACGGGCGTGATCGCCGGCACGCCCAGCTATATGTCGCCGGAGCAGGCATCCGGCCGCAGAGCGGACGTGGGACCGCCGGCCGACATCTATAGTCTCGGGGCGATCCTCTACGAGCTGCTGACGGGCGAGCCGCCCTTTAAGCAGGAAAGCCCGTTGGACACGTTGCTGGATATCATCGGCCGCGAGCCGCGCTATCCGCGGCAGGTCAATCCGCGCGTGCCGCGCGGGCTGGAGTTAATTTGCCTGAAGTGCCTGGCCAAGTCACCCGAGCAGCGCTATGCCTCGGCGGCCGCGCTGGCCGACGACTTGGAGCGCTTCGTGCGGCAGCGAGCCGCTGGCGGTGCGCCCGCCTGACACACTCCAGCAGGTCGCGCAGTGGACCCGCCGCCGGCCAGCCCTAGCGTGCCGATTGGCAGCGCTGGCGGTCTTCTACATGGTGGAAATCGGCAACTATCATTACGGCGTCAAGGGCGTCGATTTGGCATTTCATCTAAAAATGACGGCCCTTGCCATCGGCTGGGCGGCGGTCTCGATTGTTTGCGAATGGCTCATGGAGCGCCCGCAGTTTACGCTTTCCGCGCGATTCGTCTGGGGCGCGCTCGACTCGCTAATGCTCTTGGCCGCTCTGTTGTTCGTGGCCGATGGCGCGGCCAGCGCGCTGGTGGTCGGCTACCCCTTGTTGATCGCCGCTTCTGCCTTTTGGTACCGCGTGCGCTTTGTGAGCGTCATGACCGGCATGTCGCTCGTCTCCTACGGCGTATTGGTGTGGGATTTCTACTGTCGGCGAACATGGCTGCAGGACCACTTTGACACATCCTACTCGCGGCACATTTTTTTCGCCGTATCGCTCATCGTCCTGGGCGCGATCGTCTCCTCGTTGGTTAACCGCCTGCGGATGCTGAGCAAATTCTACGGGCGGCAGTTGCCGTGACGGGCAAGAAGCTGAGAGCGACGGAGATTGTTTCGCATTCTCCGCGTTACTTGCCGGCCGACGCTTCGAGCCGATAGTTCAAGATTCGCGGGCCGTTGATTTCCTCAGCCCGCAGCCAAAGCGGCTTGCCCAGCAACTCCCGGCCGACCGGCAGACGAAAGGCGAAGTCGCTCTTCGCGTCGGGTTGGAGCACGACTTCCGTCAATTGCCGCCGACGGTCTGGGACGATGAGGTTGCAGCGAAAGCCGACGGCCCGTTTGCCTTGGTTGCTCAGCGTCTGCCGAACCTCGAGATCGCCCCGCTCGGTGATCAAGGCGTGGGCGTCCATCGCCACGTCGCCCAGCGTGACTTCCATCGGCCGGTACATCGTGAAATGATCGAAACGGTCGGATTGGATCTCGAACTCCAGGGCGACCATCTGCCGGCCGGCGAGCACATCGTTCGGCAAGGTTACTTTCAGCGGCAGCTTCCATGCCGCGTCGGGCTCTAGGCGGAACTCGGCCATTTCCGGTTCGACCTGCCAGTTTCGCGGAGGAGTGATCCGCACCCGCCCGCTGACTGCCCGCGGCAGCATGTTCTTCATCTCCAAAGCAACCGCGGCTTCGGAAAGTGGGACACTGAGCAACGATCGCGGCGCGAAGGCGACATTCAATTGCCACTCGGTAACCGGGCCATCTAAACCAGTGAGAAAGACCGGCAGACGCTGGACTTCGACGAGCGATCGCGGCGCCGGCGCGTGGGATGGACCTCCGGGTCCGTTGCGTTTTAACGAGGCGGATTCAGAGGTCCATCCTACTGGCTTCACAACGGCTTCGGAGCGCACCCCTTCACCAATCGTAGGACGGCAGTCGGTAACGCGGCCCCAAACATCGCGGCAGCGGAGATCGTTTCCCAAGTAGACGGTTTCCCGCTGTCGCGCGGCACCCACCAAAACTCCGACGTAAGTTCCATTTTCGCCGAAGCAATGTATTTGGCTGCCGCCCGCGAGATCGATGTCGCCGGCGTACGGCGCGCCGCCGAGCGTCAAGGCGGTTGTCCGCCAGGGCAGAAACAACACGCCGGGCGAGCCGTCGCGGCCGACCAGTCCGCGCTCGGAGTCAAACGGATGGGCGAAGAAGATGCCTTCCGCCCCGTGCATTTTAGCGACGATCATGCGTGCAATGAGGCGGGCGATCCGTTCATCGTCGCTATGGCCAGTTTGCGGCAGGGCGTCGACCGTCAGCCAGCGCTGGACTCCGGCAGATTTCGTGTCATCCAGCCGAGCGGCCAATTCAGCGTCGCTCATCGCGTCGTCGCAGTGCAGCGAAAGGAATCGCCAGGGTGGTCGCATTGTCCGCGCTGGAGTCCCGCCTTTAGGCGGCAAGTGAGCGGCAATTTCGCCCAAAGGCGAGACTCCACCACTCGCGGGGCTGCGGACGGCGACGGGCAACGGCGCATCGAGGTTCCAAGCAACGCCCACGTTGAGATCCTGTCCGATCTGGTCCAGCGCGGATTTGGCCCGAATCAAGACCGCCGAAAGATCGCTGCACCCGGTCCAACCCGGGTCGCGATCATCGCCGAACTGCCAGAAGCGGATTTCGGTTGCCAGTCGCGCGAGGATCGGCTCGATCGATGGAAACCAGGTTTTCGCGTCCCGTGCAAAGGCCTCGACCGCCAGCAAATCGGGGACTGTCCCGATTGTTGTATTAGCAAAAATAGGGCTGTCTCCTGTGCCGCGCGATGTGATTGTCGGTGGCGGCAGCAATTCGCCGACCAGCCGCACGCCGGCGCTGGCAAGCCGGTCGTTGAAACTGATCAAGGGGTCGATGCGGTCGGGCTCTTGGTTCGTGGCGGCAGGCGGTTTGCCGGTCGCCGGCTTGTCGGTCGGATGGGCAGCAGGAGCAGGCTCAACGGAAAAAGAACATGCGAAAGGGAACTTGACCGAACGAACGCCCGCTTGAGCCAACAGGTCGCCGAGCGGCGCAAGACCCAGTGTGGTATCGTGCGGGTCGAGGCTCCAGCCGAATTCGCTGTTTGCCGGTGCAGATTCGGGATCGATGATCGCAAGGCTCAAAGTTGCATGCGGCGCGGACTCAAGGAGACTCACTTCACCCTTCGAGAGCGAGACAACTTCGCGCTGATGCGATAGTAACCAACCGATTCGATCGGGATTTGCCAGGTTGTGCGGGCCGAAGTGGCGGTGCTCGCGTCAATCGGCGCCTCTGCGCCGCGAGATTTGGCGACGGTTGCCGTTGAAGTGGTATGCGCAAAAATCGTCCCGATAGTTTCCGCGTGTTGAGTGAGCTTTCGCCCGGCGTCATTCTCCAGCGTCAGGCGCACCTCGTACTTCGGCACAGTGGAACCCGCATTGAAACCCGTTGTCAGACATGCGACTTCAATTGGTTTACCGCGGGCAAACACTCGAAACGAGGCGTCGTCTGCGCCGCGGATCGAGTTCTGGGCGGAGCCGTCAAGTATGTGTTTCGACGCAGAACGCGGACTGCTGTCGTCTGCCGGTCGTGCCGTTAGGACAACGCGCGGCACGCGACCAAGCCACAATGCCCCGAACGCGGCCGAGCCGTGGAGATCCTCCACTTCGCTGAGCGGCGAGATATGGATGCCGACAACCATCGACGATGCCCCGGCCGGAGGCGTCAGCGGACCGACGCGGACCTTTTGCCAGCCGCTCGTACCGCTGATCGGGGCAGACGTCGGGCTAGTCAACTTTTGTCGCCTCGAATCAAGAAACGTCAGAGAAAGCCAAGCTGCATCATGTTCCAGATCCGAGGTCTTTATGAGACCATCCAGCACGTAGTTAACACCCGGCTCCAGCGCGATCGTCGGACCGAATGCCGACGCCGCCCCGCCGTTGAGCTCAACACGCAGGCAGCGGCCGCCCGGCGGCGGGCGCTCGTCATCGACGCGAACCTGAACATACCGTGGAAAGCCGGGTCCGTGACGCTGGGTCCACCCCGGCGGCAAACGATAGATCTCCTCGTCGCCGGTGGATTCAAACTTCCACTCCGCAACCTCTGTCACGTCGGGATAATGGCTCTCCGCTGGCTGGGCTCTTGTGCCTTTGGGCGCCGCGAGAGGAGAATCTGGCGGCACCTCCTTAAGCTGTGAGCGAAACCCCGGATTTTCTGGACTAGCCACACCCTTCGAACGAAGCTCAGGGGCGTGCCACCCCAGCGTGGTCGCTTCCGTATCGGGCGAAGCCCCAAATGCAAGCAGGAATATAGCGATCAGCGGCGACATGCCACGTATTTTGGAAAGGCGGGGTAAAATGCGCGGTTTGTGAAATGACTACGCGGACTATTTCGTCATTTCTTCCCACAGTCTGCGCTGCGAGTCGGTTAGCAGTTGCAGGGCTTGCTGCCGGGCTTCGCTCAGGAGCATTGACCGTTTCTGCGCAAGTTCCCATCGGTCTCCGCTTCCCCAATACTTTTCCAAATCATTGACGGCTTGCAACGTTATCTTGTTCAGCCGTCGGATGGCGTCCGTCTGGCTAGGGGTTAGGTCAAGCTTTTTGACAATCTCCGGCTGTGCGAACGGTGCGGCGCCCGGCAGGCCAGACAATTCCACTCCCGGTGGCTTGGGCCTGGCGTCTGATCCGGGCTGTTCGGCGATCGGCTGAGAATCAGGCTTGCCATTTGCCGAACTATTGGCGCCCGTCAAACCAAGTCCCAAGGTCCAGTTTCCCGAATGAGTTTTCCACACCACAACTACACCGACAAGCACGGCTGCTGTCATCGCCAGCGCCAATGCGCCAAGCGAGGAGATGCGCCTCTTTTTCTCGCCGTTTGCGGCCGCCTCGGTTTTCTTTGGCTCGGGTATGGGCTGATCGAACATGTCGTCGGGATCGACTGCACGTTCAATCGGTCCGAGTCGCTCCAAACCGATGCGAAATGTGGGGATGTCACCCACCGATTCGTCGTCTTCGGCCTCGTCCTCCTTCTCGCGCACGATATTGAAAACACGAACCAAAAAGTCGGCGACGGGCGTCTTCAATGTGCCATCGTCTTCGACCCAAAATTGAGGACTGCCCTGAACCACGATGTGCATCGTTCCGCCCCGCTCCTCGACGATGGCCGCGGGCAGTTGCTGGTCGCCGATGCTTAAGACGCACGTCGGCTGTGGCCGCGGAGCTTTCTTCGTCGCGGAACTAGGGCCTTGAACAGGTTCTTCAACGCAAGGTTTCATGAAATGCCTCCTCCAAAGGGACTCCCGATAAATTCTAGCATACGCGCGATGGAGAAATGGGTTATCCGCAACGAAGAGTCAAAGCGGACTTATTGGACCTATAGGACTTATTCCCCGTGTACTGATAGAATGGATAAGACACGCCTCCACCTCCGCAAGAATAACGTGCGCAGTCGTCCCGCATCCCGCCGCATTCGCCGCCTGTTGGAAAACGCCCTCCTTTTTGCGATGGGACTGGTCTTCCTTCACACTTGGTTCATCGAGGGTTTTCCTGTTTCCTGCATGGTTGACGGGGGCTCGATGGCGCCGACGCTGCTGGGCAGCCACGTCGATTTAACCTGTCCGAAATGCCGCTTCGCGTTCGCTTGCGACTCGCGTGGGCTCGAAGACCCGAATGCGTGGGACAGGAGAACGCTTTTCATTTGCCCGAATTGCGCCGCCTCGTTCACGTCCGAACCCCGTCCTCGCGTGCTGGCCGGCGACCGCGTTTTGATCGACCGATCGGCGTTTCAGTTGCGCGGTCCGCGACGCTGGGAGGTGGTGGCGTTTGAACGTATTGACGAAGGCCAAGGGATGGTGGTTAAGCGCGTTGTGGGGCTGCCGGGCGAGACGATCCAATGTGTCGGCGGGCGGGTCTACATTGAAGGCAAGTTGCTGCGCAAAGATCTGCGTCAGCAGCGGGCCATGCGAATCCTCGTCCACGACGACGACTACAGCGGACCAGTGCCCCGCTGGCGTCCACAGGATTTCGGCAGCAATTGGACGAGGAACGAAGGGAAGCCGGTCCATACGGAAAGCCCGAATGACGAGATCGGCTGGCTCGTTTATAATCACGCCAACGGCGCGGCAAAGTTCGTAACCGACGAGACCTTTTACAATCGTGGCCGGATGCAGTCGCGCGATGAGGAAATTCACTCGACGCCTGACGTAGCAATGTCGTTCCGGTTACAAGACGTTCACGGCCGCGGAATGATCTGGTTGCAAGCGACCGACGGCCGCGATGAATTCATGGTCCAGATCGATCCGCGGGAAAAGAAGTTCACTGTTTTGAAGAATCGCAAACCTCTGCCCGGCGGATCGGGCGACGTGCCAGGCCCGCTGCGCGGCGAAACGTTTGAGGTCTCGCTGATCGACCGTCAATTCCTCCTGGCCGTCGGTTCCAAGACGTTATTTACCGCGGCCATCAACACGCCCGGCGAGCCCCCGCTTTCCCCGCAACCGCTGGCGATAGGCGTACAAGGGCTGGGCATGGCGATCGATCGCCTTCGAGTTTACCGCGCAATATACTACAGTGAGCCGCAGGCCGTGACCAATGAGCCGTCGCCGGTGTATATGATCGGGCCGGACGAATACTTCGTTTTGGGAGACAATAGCCCCATATCGGAAGATAGCCGGACCTGGACAGAAAACCGCGTGGTTCGCCATAAGTCGTTGGTGGGCAAGCCATTTATAGTGATTTATCCGGCCTGTGGGCTGTCGCTCGGCCGTTGGCAGATTCAAGTTCCCGCTCTGACGCGAATCCGGTATATTCGATAGACTCAAATAACCCGAAGCGTGAGCAAGGGTTGCTAGCAGGATTTCCGCATGACCAAACGCAAGGCATCCGAATTGAAAAGAAATCGCCCGGCACGGCAGTCCGGTCGGGCGGCAGACGCCGTCACGACCCAAGCCGCGCCTAACTGGCTTTCGTCCGCCGCTACTCGCGAGACGATCGAATCGGTAATCATCGCCTTCGTCCTGGCGTTCCTCTTCCGCACATTCGAGGCCGAGGCCTTCGTCATTCCCACCGGCTCGATGGCGCCGACGCTGATGGGCAAGCACAAGGACGTTGAGTGCCCGATGTGCCACTACCGTTACCCGGCGAACGCCAGCGACGATCAGCAAGAGAACACCACCAAGCCAGTATCGGTATTAACAACGACTTGCCCCATGTGCCGCTATACCGCCGACGTGCGGCCGGGCAACCCGCAACATGTCGATTACGAATCGTACGAGGGCGACCGCATCCTCGTGGCCAAGTTCCCTTTCGAGTTCGCCGATCCGCAGCGCTGGGACGTTGTCGTTTTCAAGTATCCGGGCAACTCGACGATGAACTATATCAAGCGGCTCGTGGGATTACCGGGCGAAACCCTCCTCATCCGTAACGGCGATCTGTGGCTCCATCGGCCGGGCAACAAGGATGGGTATTTCGAAATTGCCGCAAGCCGCCGCCAAAAATCCTGGCCATGCTTCAGCCCGTTTACGATAACGACCTCTCCCCGACCATCAGCGGCAACCTCGGTTGGCAGGCCCGTTGGACGGCCGAACGTGGCCCGAGCGATTACACCTGGGGCGACGTCAAGGACCTGTCGAGCTTTGGAACCAAGGGAAGCGGCAAGGGAGAAGCCTGGATCCGCTATCGGCATCGTGTGCCGACCGAGGAACAATGGCGTAACGCAACAGTGGTCGGAAAAGGATTGCCGGACTCAAAGGGCGGCCAAGAATTGACCGCGGCTTTTGACGAGAAGGTTGCTCGTGCAACGGACGTTGCGCCGCAACTGATCTCCGACTTCACGGCCTACGACACGTCAATAATCGCGGGCAAGGCGCTTGGCCCCAACGGCATACATTGGGTGGGCGACCTAGCGGTTCAATTCGATTTGAGTTCCACTTCCGCTTCGGGCAAAGCGATCGCCGAATTGGTCAAAGGCGGCCGGCATTTTCAATGCCGCTTTGACCTGGCTTCGGGCAAGGCGGAGTTGAGCATATTGGGCGGCGACGCCGAGGCCGAGCAGTTCCATCCCAAGGCCGCGACGCAAGTCAAAGGCGCCGGCACGCATGCGATTATCTTTTCCAACGTTGACGACGAGCTGCGGCTTTGGGTGGATGGAAGCGTAGTGGCGTTTGACGCCCCGACGACCTACGATTCGGCCAAACTACAGGACCACATCCCCACCGCCGACGACCTTTCTCCCGTCGGCATCGGCGCCGAAGGCGCCGCGGTTGAGGTGCATCACCTCAAGATCCTGCGCGATATCTACTACATCGCCGATTGCCGAGAAAGCCTGCCACGGCAGAAAGAGCGAACTCACGCTCCCGCTGACCCTGGCCAGCAGCCGCCGCTTACGGACTTCACCGGTCGCTTTCCGAATTTGGCCAACCCGGCCGATTGGAAGGAAGATTTCTCCAGCGAGAACATGGCGACAGTCGAGACAACGCTCAATCCCGATCCGGCGAACCCCGCCAAGGACCAGTTCTTCGTTCTCGGTGACAACAGCGCCCAGAGCCAGGACGGCCGCTTATGGGCGGGCGACCCCTACTGGCGCGGTGGCATGAGGCAGTATTGGGTTGACCGGGAACTGTTCATCGGCAAGGCCCTGTTCATTTACTGGCCGCACGGTTGGAAGATTCCCTACATCCCCTTGCCCTTCAACCCGGTCCCCTATTTCCAGAGGATGCATCTGGTGCGCTGACCCGTAGGGTGGCGTCGAGCGAAGCGAAGACCCACCAAACAACGTTAAAGAACTGGTGGGCCTTCGCTGCGCTTGACTACACCCTACAATACCGACGGAGCGGTTTCCATGCTTGAAGTCCACGGATTGGTCAAATACTACGGTACGCGGTGCGTCGTCGACGGCGTCGATTTCCGCGTCGATCAAGGCGAGATCGTCGGCCTGCTTGGGCCCGAACGGCGCCGGCAAGACGACCAGCTTCCGCATGACCTGCGGCATGATCGAGCCCAATGCGGGCAAGGTCGTCCTCAACGACCTAGACATCACCCGCTGGCCCATGTATCGCCGCGCCCGCGAAGGCGGCATGGGCTACCTGGCCCAGGAGTCGAGCGTCTTCCGCAAGCTCACCGTCGAGAAAAACCTGCTGGGCGTGATGGAACTGTTGGGCTTCGACCGCCCCACGCGCCAGGCCCGCTGCGATGAGTTGCTGGAACAGTTCGACATCACGCGGCTGCGGAAGTCGCTCGCCCTTTCGCTCTCCGGCGGCGAGCGGCGGCGGCTGGAGATCGCCCGGGCGCTGGTCTCCAATCCCAAAATCATCCTGCTGGACGAGCCGTTTACGGGCATCGATCCGGTGACGATCGCCAGCATCCAGAAGATCATCCAGGGCTTGAAGAACGACGGCATCGCGATCCTCATCACCGATCACCAGGTCCGCGAGACGCTGCAAATCACCGACCGCAGTCTACGTGATTCGATCCGGCGAGGTGCTCTGCCACGGCCCGCCGGACGAAGTGCTGAACAATCCCGAAGCCCGCGAATACTACTTCGGCGAGAACATGGACCTTGGCCACCGCCCGCCGCCGGTGCGCCATCCGGGCCAGCCGCGGCGGATCGATCGCAGGCAGGACGCGGACGAGAACGCTGTCCAGTAACTGGCGGAAACGATACTAACCGATTTCTAACCAGTTTGGCAGATTGACAGCCGATTTCGGCGCCGGTAGCATCATTCTCAATATGGGCGCGGCTGAGTATTCGCTCATGTAACTCCTTCGGGATAGAACTGAATCATGGTGTTATGGGGAGAGCCGGTCACAATAGCGGCAGGCATTTTTTTGATATTTGCCATCGGCTTGGCGCTTAGCTTCGAATTCGTCAACGGATTCCACGATACGGCCAATGCCGTCGCTACCGTAATTTACACCCATACGCTCAAGCCGACCTATGCCGTGATTTGGTCGGGCTGCTGGAACCTGCTGGGCGTCCTCTGGTCCTCCGGCGCGGTTGCCTATAGCATCGTCGCCTTATTGCCGGTGGAACTCGTGCTTCATTCCGGCTCCGGCGCCGGATTCGCCATGATCTTCGCCTTGCTCATCTCGGCCATCGTTTGGAACGTCGGCACCTGGTATCTCGGCCTGCCAGCGTCCAGTTCCCACACGATGATCGGCGCGATTATGGGAGTCGGCATGGCCAATGCCATGATGTCGGGCAATAGTTGGTCGAGCGGCATCAATTGGGGCAAGGCGCAGGAAGTGGGCGCGGCGCTGCTGCTGTCGCCCCTCGTCGGCTTTCTCGGCGCGGGGGCCTTGTTGCTGACGCTGAAGTTGTTGGTTCGCCGCAAAGACCTGTACGAGGCGCCCGATAAGGACTCCCTGCCCCCGCTCTGGATTCGCGGCGTGCTGATGATCACCTGCACGCTGGTAAGCTTCTTTCATGGATCGAACGACGGCCAGAAGGGCATGGGCCTGATGATGCTGATCCTCGTCGGCCTGGTGCCGGGGGCGTTCGCGTTGAATAAGTCCCGCGACTCTGCCCAGTTGAAATCCACTGCCGTAGAGATTCGCAAGGTGGCCGATCTGATGGCGCCGCAGGCCAAAGGCGCAACGCTCGGCAAGGACCAGGCGGTGGCGGAATTGACACGATTTGACAAGGCCGGCGCCGCCACCGAGCAAACCTACGCCGCTTTGGTCCTCGAGTCGCAGAGTATCGCCTCGCGGATCGAGCAAATCAAGGACATGGACTCCATCGCCCGCGATGAGCGGGTGGAGCTTCGCACCGATATCTACCTCATGGCCGAGTGCCTCGGCAAGCTCGTCAAGGGCAAGCAGATCGCCGATCCGGCAGCCGCGAAGAGCGTGGAATCCGCCGTCGCGGACTTGAACAAGATCGTGAAGTATATTCCGTTATGGGTCAAAGTGGCGGTCGCCTTCGCGCTGGGCTTGGGCACGATGATCGGCTGGAAGCGGATCGTCGTTACCGTTGGCGAGAAGATCGGCAAGTCCCACCTGACCTATGCTCAGGGCGCTTCCGCCGAGTTGATGGCCGCCTCGACCATCGCCCTGGCGGACTTCATGGGGCTGCCAGTCAGCACGACGCACGTGCTTTCATCGGGCATTGCCGGCACGATGGCGGCGAACCGGTCGGGCCTGCAAAAAGACACGTTGTTCAGCATCCTCCTGGCCTGGGTGCTCACGCTGCCCGTCTGCATATTCCTGGGAGCGACGCTCTTCGCCACGGGGCTGTACCTGACGCTGCATATCTTCGGTGTGAGCTAGCGACGAAAGCCCGTATCTTGACGTATTTCTCGCAACCAGTTATGATTGCTGACGTTCGCAAGAGGATCGTATGCCCACCATTTCGATGTTTCACGGCATTGTAGTCCGCATGTATTGTGATCGTGCGGAGCACAATCCACCCCACTTCCACGCCTACTACCAGGAACACTCCGCTGTAGTGTCCATTGACACCTGCGAGATAATCAACGGAGAACTGCCGAAAAAACAGGCGAAACTGGTCACGGCTTGGGCGGAACTCCACAAAGACGAACTATTGGCCGATTGGCAACTTGCCGCACAAGGCGAATTGCCCTTCCGGATACAACCGCTCCGATAAACAAACGACGATGCTATGACTTACCCAGCGGTTACAAGCGTTGCCCCCTTGCCCGACTATCGACTGTTGCTCGGCTTCGCAAATGGTGAAAAGCGGGTCTTTGATGTTGCGCCTTACTTGGACAAGGGCGTCTTTTCCGCGCTGAGGGACTTGTCGGTATTTCGATCCGTGCGAGTGAGCTTCGATACCATCGAATGGGCGAACGGCGCCGATTTATGTCCGGAGGTCCTCCACGAATCGAGCGTACCCGCACCTTCTGATTTTGCGCCGGCTGGCGTGGTGTGAAGGAATGGCAGTGACACGGAAGACATGTCACACTTCTCATTCCACAACCATCACGATCAACCTCTTCGGCCCGTGAACGCCTAGGATCAGCTTCTTCTCGATGTCCGCCGTGCGGCTGGGGCCGGTGATTAGCACGATCTCGCCGCGCGATTCCGCCGCGCGACATGCGGCGGCAATCGGCGGCCAGGCGGCGGGCAGGTGTTCGACAAGTTGATTAAGGCCGGCCGCGATGATGCAAACCGGCGGCAGGTAACACATCAATCGTTCGACGGCCGTGGCGCAGTGGACGACGCACGAGCCGGTGTCGGCCAACAGCGCGTCGGCCGTGATCAACGCGACCGGCAACCGCTCGATCCGTTCAGCCGTCCAATCGGCGGTAACCCAGTCGATCCGCTCGGCGGAAATGTGCCCGGTGAGGTCGCGGAGAAGCGGCCGATCCAGAGAGCCAAGCAGAGACCAGCCGTCGGCTTCCATGATTTGCGAAAGCTGTTTTCGGGCGGCGTCGATGGTGGCGCAATGCAGCAGCTCGCCCTTGAGCAAGCTCAACTCGTCACTGAATTGGACGAGAAGTTCGGACGGCGCTCGACCCGTTCGCGGCCAAACCTCCGGCACCGGCGGCTCGCTAACATCGCCGAAACCGGCCGCTGCGGCGTTCGTCAGGCCGCTACGGATGCGCTGCAAGATGACTTCACGGCTGGTCATGATCTACTCCGCCACCAATTGCGAAAGGACTGCGAAGGCACCCGTGGCAGCGCCCGCCCGCGCGTCCATGCTCCCAGTTTGCCGAAATGCCAGGGCAAATACTTGGCCATCCGAACGCCCATCCGCACCGCCCACATCGCCAAACCATAGCGCCGCGGCCCGCCCATCGCCCAGGCCCAGAGCCGCCACGTGAGCCGCTCCATCGGCGAGTTCATTGGCGAAGGCTCGTTGACGGCGCGGTGGCGGAGATGGACCAGCTGGTGCGGAATGTCGATCTTCACGGGGCAGACCTCGCCGCAGGCCCCGCAAAGCGACGAGGCGAACGGCAGCTTGCCCGCCTTCTCCAGTCCGACCAGGTGCGGCGTGAGCACGGCGCCGATCGGTCCCGGATAGACCCAGCCGTAGGACCAACCGCCGACGCGGCGATAGACCGGGCAAGCGTTCAAGCACGCCCCGCAGCGAATGCAGAACAACGACTGCCAGGCGTGCGGGTCTTGGAGCACGTTGGTGCGGCCGTTGTCCAGGAAGATCACGTAGAGCTTCTTCCCCTCCGCGGGACCGCGGATCAGGTGCGTGTAGGTCGTCAATTTTTGGCCCGTGCCGCTGCGGGCCAGCAGATTGAGGAACAACGGCAGGTAGTCGATCCTGGGAATCAGCTTCTCGATGCCCACCATGACCACGTGGATCGGCGGCGTGGCGGTCGAAAGGCCGGCGTTGCCCTCGTTCTCGATGATCACCACGGTGCCCGTGTCGGCCACGGCGAAATTGCAGCCGGAGACGCCCATGCCGGCAGACAGGTAATCGGCCCGCAGGTGTTTGCGGGCGATGGCAGTCAAGGCGGTGTGCTCGGCCGTGTACGGCTCGCCGAGCTTTCGTGGAACAGCTGGCCCACGTCGCCGGCCGACAAGTGCATGGCGGGCGTGACGATGTGGATCGGCCGCTGTTTGGCCAACTGCACGATGTATTCGCCCAGGTCGGTCTCGATGGGGCGGATGCCCTCGCCTTCGAGCACGTGGTTCAGCTCCATCTCCTCGGTGACCATCGACTTCGACTTGACCACGCTTTTCACGTTGTGCTGCCGGGCGATGTCCAGCACATGCTGGTTGGCCTCCGCGGCGTCTTGGGCGAAAAGCACCTCGGCGCCGCGGGACTTCATCTGCGACTCGAACTGCACCAGCAGCTTGTCGAGATTGGCGATCGAGTACTTCTTGATCTGGTGGGCCGCCTCGCGCCAATCCTGGAATTGTGGCACGGCCGCCGCCACCGCCGTGTTATTCTTGCTGGAGTAGTCGCAGGTCTTGGTGAGGTTGTGGAATCGCGGCGAAGGCTCGAAGAGACCTTTGTTCTCCTCCGTGAGGAACTGGGCGCCGTCAAGGTGGCTGGTTTGGTCGGTCATGAAAGGCAGTTCTACGTTTTCAGCTTTTCGGTTCTCAGCCCGCGGTGGTAACGCCCGCATCGAGCACTTCGGCCAGGTGCATCGTGCGGATATGCCGCGTGGCCGGGTCGCGCTGCAAGCATGCCGCCGATGTGCATCAGGCAACTGATGTCGCCCGAGACCACGACCTCGGCCCCGCTGCGGACGATGTTCTCCTTCTTGCTTTGCCCCATGGCCAGCGATGTGCCGGGCATCTTGACGCTGAACGTGCCGCCGAAACCGCAGCACTCCTCGATGTTCGGCAATTCGCAGTAGGTCAGGCCGCGGACGGATTGCAGCAGCTTCAGCGGATGATCGAAGACGCCCAGCTCCCGCCGGCCGTGGCAGCCGATGTGCATCGTCACCTTGTGCGGGAAACGTCGCCCCCGTGTCCGTCACGCCGAGGATATCGACGAGAAACTCGCTGAACTCGAACACCCGGCGGCCGACCGCCGCGACTTCCGCGCTGGGATCGACGTGCGGAAAGAAGACGCGGCACATCGCCGTGCAGGAACCCGAAGGGCAGACGATCCAGCGGTACGGCTCGAAGACGTTGCAGAACTGCCGGATCACCGGCCGCGACTCTTCCCAATAGCCCGAATTGAACGCCGGCTGGCCGCAGCAGGTCTGCCCGGCCGGGAAGACGACCTGACGCCGAGCCGTTCAAGAACTCGCACCATCGCCTCGCCGACTTCCGGGATAGAACTGATCGATGTAGCAGGGAATGAACATCGCGACCGGCTCGCCCGGCTGATAGGGCGGGTCTTCTTGCCTTGGCGCCGGTTTATATCGAAAGGGAGAGTTCACGGTCGCACGTCCAAGGCAAAGGTCTGGTTCAAAACATCCGAAGCCGGTAAAACACCGTTTATACCAATTCGCGGCGCGACTGTCCAGAATTCGCCACATTTCCCGCGGAATCGTCGCGACGCTTGCCAATACGGGAAAGCTCAACTAGACTTTAGTGGTTGGTTTGCAAATCGCAGTTTTAATGATCTACCCTGCAAAAGGAATTGAGCGATGAAGTACCTGGTCTTGTCATTGATCGTGGCGGCGGGAGTAGCAGTTGCTTCCAGTGCAAGCGCACAAGCCTATGTTGCCTACCCACTGGCCGTTCCCGCGCCGGTGGCCGGCTATTATGCGACCGGGCCGGTGGCGGCTTATGCGCCTGTGGTCACCACTGCCTACTATGCGCCGCAGGCGGTTTACTATCCGGCCCCGGCGCCCTATTACGTGGCGTCGCCCATTGCGATGCCTTATTATGCAGCAGCACCGGTGGCCGTAGCGCCCGTCTATTATGGCTATGGCCCGGCGGTCGTCGTTCGTCCCAAAGTCTATGTTCGCGGCGAGCCGGTCCGCAACGTGTTGCGGCGGTGACACCGTAACACCAGCGATGCGAAGTAGGGTGCGGAGAAGAGGGACCGATGCCGGCCGTCGGCGGCGTGAGACCGCCGGCCGGCTCGACCGCAAATCGTTCTCAGTTACGCTCGCTGTTGGCATGTTGGTTCCGGTGATCGGTCTGGTCCAGGTCGGCGATCAGGCGCGAGCGGACCGCTATATGTATTTGCCGCTGATCGGCCCGGCGTTGGCATTGGCCTGGGGATCGCGGATTTGCGCGGACCTCGGCACGGCGGCGACTTTGCGGCGCCGCAACGGCCGCGGCGTTGGCGGCGCTAACCTTCGCCTCGTGGCGGCAAGTGGATTACTGGCGCGACAGCGAGGCGCTCTGGACGCGGGCCTTGAGTTGCATGCGTGGCAACTGGCTGGCATTGAACAATCTCGGCAGTTTGTGCATGAAGACAGACCGCATGGACCAAGCCATCGCCGACTTCGAGGCGGCACTGGAAGTCAGGCCGGACCTTGCGTTGACGCAGATCAACCTTGGCTTCGCCCTCTACCTCAAGGAGCAATTCGATGAGGCGATCTTCTATCTCCAACGGGAGGTAGCCCTGAAACCGGAATTCGCCGGCGCACGCCAAAACCTGGCCGCTGTCAAGCAGGCCCGCGCGGCATTACAGCGTGGCAAGCCGTCGGGTGGGGCCAGATCGCGTAGCGAGCGCAGGCCCACCACTGCGAAACGGACGGTGAGCCCGCGCTCGGTTGAAGCGAGCTTGTCCCACCCTACAATCGCCCCAATTGCTTACAGCGAATAGCCCGGTCGATAAACCGGTTGCACGATCGTCTCCAGGCCGGGGATGTTCTTGACCTTCAATTCCTTCGGGTCCCACTCGACCTTTTCGCCCTTGCCTGTCGCGGCAACGTAGACGGCCAGGTTTCCCAGGAGGATCGTCTCAGTAAGCGGGCCGGCGTAGTCAGGGAAATTGGACATCGCCGGTTGGCCGCCCTTGATCGCGCGGACCCACTCGGCGAAGTGACCCGGCGATCGCACGAACTTGACCTCGGGCAGGTCAACTTTGCCGAGGATCTCGAATTGATCGCAGTAGTCACCGGGCGAGTAGATCTTGCCCTTCTCGCCCACGAGCAGTGCGCCTGCTTGATTGGGCGTGCGGCCGTCGAACAGGTCCGTGGGAGGCCGTTGTCCGCCGTCGTACCAGAACGCCTTGACCGGTCCGCGCCGATGCAGTTGGCGGGGAACTCGAAGGAGATTTTGGACCACTCCGGATAACTATCGCCGTTATGGCCGGACGAGTCCGCCTGCACCGATGTCGGATCGCGGAGATTCGAGGGCCGCGAAAGGCATGTTGAAGGTGTGGCAGGCCATGTCGCCCAGTGCGCCGCAGCCGAAATCCCACCAGCCGCGCCAGGCAAACGGTGATAGGCCTCTGCGCCGTAAGGCCGGGTCGGCGCACCGGCCGAGCCAAAGGTTCCAGTGCAGTTGCGAGGGTGGGTTGGCTGACTTTGGGCGATTGCCGCCCTGCGGCCAAATCGGCCGGTTCGTCCAAACGTGGACCTCTTTAACGGCCCCGATGGCACCCGCCTTCACCAGCGCCGCCGCCTTTCGCAGGCCGCTGTTGGCCGTTCCCTGGTTACCCATCTGCGTGGCCACGCCGGTCTCTTTGGCCAACCCGGCCAACACGCGGGCCTCGTGAATCGAGTGCGTCATCGGCTTCTGCACGAAGCAGTGCTTCTTCATCTGCAAGCGCCATGGAGGCGGCGAGGGCGTGGACGTGGTCCGGCGTGCTCACCGTCACGGCGTCGATGCTCTTGCCCATTTCGTCGAGCATCTTGCGGAAATCGTTGAACCGCTTGGCCTTAGGAAAGCGCCGCTCGCCGGCATTGTTCAGGCTTATGATCGTCAACGTCGCAGATGGCCACCATATCGCCGGCGCGGCCGGCGTCTTCCGAATCGCTGCCGCCCTTGCCCGAGATGCCGATGCTGGCAAAGGCAATGCGTTCGTTGGGAGAACGGCTCTCTTGCGCTTGGACTCCGCCGGCTACCCAGTAGCCCATTCCGGCGGCGGCGGTGGATAACAAGAATTGACGACGACTTGGCATGATGGTTTGGACTCCAGTGAGGTGGGAAGGAATATGGGGGGAAATCGGACCCAGGCATTGATTGCGGTGATGCAAACGAGCCCAAGTATAAGGCGAGAGATTCTAAAGTAACATCCCCGCAACCAGTTTTCAATCATCGTTTAACTGCTCGGCACCAATTCGGGGGGCGGCATCGCGGAGCTGGTTTTTGCGGGGATTGGCAATCGCGTGGGGGCCGCGTTACACTGGAGATCCTCCCCGACTGATCCCGCCTACGCTCAACCACCCATAGCCCCTTGATTTGGTAAGCCTGCCATGCCTTCCCGTAGATCTCTTTGCCTATCGCTTTTGGCTGCCTTGCTTGCGCAAGTGCAGCGCATGCCGAGGAACCCGCCGCCGCACTGGCTCGCATTGCAAAACTCGGCGGCAAGGTTGAGTATGGCCCCAACAAGACGGTGGTCGCGGTCGACCTCAATCCCTTGGCTGCCACCAACGCCGATCTGGCAATGCTCGCCGCCTTGCCGGATATCGTCACACTCAACCTCTACGGCGCGGAAATCGGCGATGCGGGCGTGGCGGCACTCGCCCGTTTGCCAAAGCTCCGCGATCTCACGCTGGAGAGCACGGACATCACCGACGAGGGCGTCAAAGAGCTTTCCAAGCTGCCGGGAATACGGTTGCTGAACCTCCGACATTGCGGCCGCATTTCCGACGATGCCATGGCCTATCTGGCGCAAATGCCCAAACTGGAGAACCTCAAAATCCTCTACACGAGGATCGGCGATGCGGGCGTGGACAAGCTTGCGCCGATAAAACAACTGCGAGCGGTAGACCTCCGCGGCTTGAAACTCAGCGACGACGCGCTGCCCGTCTTGGCAGGGCTGCCAAACTTGAAGGACATTAAACTCCGCAATGCTTCAGTGACGGACGCCGGCATGAAAACGCTAGCCGGAGTGCCGAAGCTCAAAATCCTCGCCGTGGAGGACTGCGCGATCACCGACGCCGGGTTGGCGGCGTGAAGGGAACGGACCTGGAGCAATTGGACCTTATGCGATGCAGCGGCGTGACCAACGACGGTCTCGCGAACCTCGAGGGAATGAAGCACTTAAAGCATCTGGTTCTCCGCGGCACGTCGATCGATGGCGCCGGGCTTGCGCATCTTAAGTCAGCCGATGGATTGCGGCGGCTGGAGATTGCCGAAACCAGCATCGACGATGTCGGCCTGGCCAACCTCAAGGACCTGACCGAGTTGGAGTTCCTCGACTTGTGGCACACGCGGATCAGCAATGCCGGCATGAAGAACCTCGCCGGACTGACGAAGCTCAAGACGCTGAGCCTCGAAGATGACAACATCTCCGATGAAGGCGTGAAACAACTGGCCGGCCTGACCGCCTTGGAATCGCTCAAGCTCAAGCTCAATCCGATCACCAATGCCTCCGTTGACGTTTTGAAGAACCTGAAGCATCTGACAACGCTCGACCTGAACAATACTCAGATCGACGACGATGGGCTGAAGCAGCTTCGCGCGGCGCTGCCGAAGTGCAAGATTCTGGCGGAGTGAACGCGCTGGAGTCCCGCCTTTAGGCGGCATTGCGCGGCCAACCGCCTAAAGGCGGAACTCCAACAGGGCCGGCAGAAAGGACCTACGCATCCGCCGCAAGCTTCTCCAGCAATTCGGCTTCATCCTCGCAATAGTAGATTCGCACCTCGGTCCCCTCGCGAGCGATGCCCTGCCGCCGGGCTGTGGCATCGGCCGCGAAGACCTCCGAAACGTGCGCGATCATTGGCAGACTCGCTGCCTCGTCGGCATCAATCGGATAGCAAATCCAGTTCCGCCCGGCAGCGTCACGAACGGCCACGGCATCGGGAGCTCCATCATGCCCAGATGCTCGCTGTCGCCGCAGAGACATTTGTAATATATACCCATCGCGATAGTGGATTGTACCCAATTCACGCTTGCAGTGGACAGCACATCGACGAAAGCTAGGCAAGATACGGAAGCTGTTTGGTAGCGGTGCGACCGGCCCGGCCGCGGAAAACTGTTGCAAGTTCGGCGGCAAAGTGATAGGCTCAACGATGAAGGGCAACCGATCTTAGGAACATCGGGCAAGAGGAGATGTATTCAATGTCAATATTTCTAGCTGTCGTTTTGACCGTTTCAGGGTCCCCTGATAACGTCACATCGCCGGACGCGACTCCGGCCGTTAAGGCACCGGCCGCACCGGTCGCGCGTAACGGACGCGAACTTTCCGATGCCGCACATGCCGCCTTGCGGAAGTGGGCCAAGGCAAGCGACAAGAATGCCGACGCCGCGGCGCGGACCTTTTGGGCATCTATTGCGAGTTGCAGCAAGACACAAAGCTCGCGGATCGACGCGCGAGACCTTGCGGTCCACCGTCCGCGCACGGCTCGATCAACTCTCCACGCAGATCGGCAAGCGAATCGCGAGCGACAAGTCGGCCACGAAGTCGGACGCGCCCAAACGAGATGCAACAGTGAAATCGGTTGCCGCCGTGGGCAATCCCCGGCCGCTGGCGCAGGTCGGAGCGGCCGTGGGCGGAGGCGCCGGTTTCGGCGGTCAGGGCGGGGCGCAGAACACTCCGGCCGACAATGGGCAAGCCCTCGTCGATCTAATACAGAACACGATCGCGCCCGAAGAGTTGGGACGTCAACGGCGGCAACGGCTCCATTTACTATTGGCAGCAACAGCACGCCATTGTCGTTCGCGCCACCGGAGATGTCCACGGCGAAATCTCCGATGCGCTCGAGCAGCTCAATCGCGCCTCGCACTAACAGCGGATTCAAACCCGAGTGCAGGCTGGTGTCGAGCTTGCGAGACCCACCACGATTCTGCGACTCTCGGTGGGTCTCGTAGAACTCGACCGCAGCCATTACAATCCTATAGCTCCTGCAAATCGCCTTCCGTGATCATATTAAAACCCTTGACGGCGAGGGTTTCCTGCCCCATTTCGATGTTGTCCACCATCAGGGCAACCGAGGCGCGGCCGCGGGGATGGATGAAAAGCGGATAGGCGTGAATGATGTTTACTTCCGCCTGTATCAGCGCCGTGCAAATGCGGAGCAAGGCGTCCGCGCCGTCGGGCAGATCGACCCCGATCAGGTCGGTTTCGATAATCATCAGCCCGGCGCGTTCGAGGATTTCTCGTCCTTCTTCGGGATGGCTGAGGAGAAACCGCACGAATGAACATTCGCCGGAATCGGATATGGAGAGGGCGACGATGCGGACCTTTGTGCCCTCAAAGCGGCGAATGACCTCCAAGAGTTGACCGACGCGGTTTTCTAGGAAAACGGTGAACTGCCGAATCGCGGGATAGTTCCTTCCTCGCGCCGTGGCAAAACCAGTACCTGTACCAGCTCCTACACTCATGGCCCGCTCCTATAACCGCCAGGACGAAGCAACCTCGATACCGGTGTAATATAGGGAGGCGAGCAAGCACCGTCAACCGACGATCATACGGCCTCAGCCGGGGCGGCAATCAGCGATGGCGTGGCGTGGCCGGAGGATCAGAGGCCTTCCGCCGTCGAATTCTCGAAAATCTTCGACCAAATGGCCGTCAACGCAGCCTGGGTCCTGTCTTCCACGCCAAGCTTCCGGAGAATGTGCTTCACGTGCTGCTTGACGGTTTCCACGGTAATTTCGAGCTTCTCCGCTACCAAGTCGTTCGAGCACCCTTCCGTGATAAGCTTGAGGACCTTCATTTCACGGGGACTTAACGGCGAGCGGTCGTTGGCCGCCAAGGCTTCGGATGCGGCACGACTAACTACTTGCCGAATTTCGCCGCGGCGTCCAGGCATTCTCGCCCGCGGCGGCGCGATGGATACA
The DNA here is from genome assembly GCA_963707295.1 of uncultured Planctomycetia bacterium. Classification (GTDB taxonomy): domain Bacteria; phylum Planctomycetota; class Planctomycetia; order Pirellulales; family Thermoguttaceae; genus JANXQG01. The sequence continues at coordinate 682,091 of CAVPPL010000007.1, read as the reverse complement.
ATTCAGCAGGTCCTCGCGGCTGGCACCCTTGGAAACAAAGCCGGCCGCGCCGAGTTTCCTCGCCACGGCCATCTCTTTCACGTCTTCGCTCGCGGAAAAGATCAAGACGGCCATTTGCGGGTTCTGCCGCCTGATAGTTTCCAAGGCTTTCAGCCCGTCCCCATCCGACATGCGCACGTCCAGCAAGAGCACGTCCGGCTTTTCAGCGAGCGCACGCTCGACAGTCTCCCGACAAGTCTTCGCTTGGCAAATAGCCTCGATGTCAGTTCCCTGAACAAATTCGACCACACCGTTACGGAGTGCCGGGTGATCGTCGGCAATCATTAGACGAAGCGCCATATCCAGTCTCAGAGTTACTTTCCCATTTTAGAGGTGATTTAATATGTTATTACGCCCCCGCAAAAATGTCAACCAGTTACCAGGACGATTGGGATGCCGATCGTCACGATAAAAAAAGCACTGAACCAGGAAAGGCGAGGCAGGAGGCGTCAATTATTGTTGGTTTTATTGCGTTTTCACGCGCTTTAGCCCCCGAACCCGTTCCGTCATTGCGAAGCGAATCCTGACATTTTTTTGCTACCAGTTTTGAGTTTTCGAAGGTATATATGGTAGAAAACGTGATTACACCCTTTCGGGCACATTGATCGCACCGTTTCGTCGAATTTATCACACCGTGAACCTGCCCACGCCTTCCTTGTGTCCACGACCCCCACTTAAGTACTATGATTGTCGAAAGTCGGCTCAGATTTGCGCTAAGCTCCGATGAAGAACAGTATGCGGATATTCCGACCGTATTTGTGATTGATCCGGACCCAGCGACCGCCGAGGTCGTGAAAGACGTCGTGGGGGGGTACGACATTGAGGTCCAATCGCACCAAACCGCCCGAGCTTTCTTCTCCACATACGAAGGCCATTGCCCGGGCTGCATCGTGTCCGAAACACGCATCATGGACGCCAGCGGTTTCCAGATCCAGCGCCGTCTCGTGGAGCGGAACCAGCGCTTGCCGATGGTATTTGTGACATCCACCATTGACGTTTCGACCGCCGTGGCGCTGATGCGCGATGGAGCGGTTCACGTAATGGAAAAGCCGCTGCGCAGCGTGGAAATGCTCGACGCAATTCAGGAGGCGTTGGCGCTCGATGCCCGACAGCGCGATCAGGCCCGGGAGGATCGCCGCTTTCGCGAGTCGATTGCAATGCTCACGTTCAAGGAGCGATGCTTTGTGGAATTACTGGCCGAAGCTAAGTCGATCAAGGCGATTGCATCGCACTTGGCCATCAGTGCCGCGCGGTTGAATTGCGCCGCCGAAGCGTTATGGACAAACTGGGATTGGAAACTTCCGCGGACTTGATGCGGTTCGCGCTTTTAGCACACGGCAGTTTTGGAGAGATGCTTTCCGCACCCGCTCCCGAATTCAGCGCTGTATAATTTACTCTACATTACTTGACTCTGATTTATTAACCCCTTTTTGCTTAAAAAGTGGTCTGCGCTCGCGAAACAGCCATCCGGAGCCGATTGCGGATTTGCATTTTTTTTTCCAAAAATGGCATGAAAGAACAAAAAATCGCCAATTCGCCGGATTTTTCATACCGTTTTCATCGGCAATTCGCATAAATAAGCAAAGACGACTTCTTCGGGACAGGGAGCCTATCCGGTAATCTGCGCCGTAGGCGGGAGTGCGCGGTTACCCTGCTTTTAGCAAATACGGCGTGATGCCGCATCAGCAGGTTTTCGGATCGGTTTGAGCATAAAAAGCAGGGAAAAAGCGCTTCGAGCGCGGGCTATCAAGCTGGTTATTCGGCAATATAGCCACCTTTTTCCCAAATTGGCATTGGACATAGCTTATGAACAGTGGACTCGGTCGCTTGCAAGTCATGTATCATTCCAGTAGAGTTGAACGTGTTGGGGCGACACGGCGTCATGTCGCGACGCCCGCATGTTCTAGGGCATCATCGCCGGACGGCATTCGTTTTGAAGTCAGCACCGAGCCGAGGAAGGGTCCCGATGGAGCGAATTGGGGTGAGTTCGCAAGACTCGCAGGCGGAGTTCGCCGCGCTCTTGCCGACTTGCCAACGTTCGGTGTTCCTTTGCGCCATGTCTTTATTGGGCAACGTGGCGGACGCCGAAGAGGTGGTCCAGGAATGCGGACTGCTGATGTGGAAGAAATTCCACGAATTCCAGCCGGGGACGAATTTTGTCGGTTGGGCGTGCCAGATCGCCCGCTATCAGGCGCTCAAGCTGCGTGCCGGCCGCAGTCGCAAACCTCTTTTGTTCAGCAACGAATTCTCACAATGCTGGCCATCCCCAACAACGAGGAGATGCTGGCCAGACTCGAAACACGCCGGACGGCGATTGCCGAGTGTATCGAAAAACTGCGGGCTGCCGACCGGGAGCTGCTGTTGCGTCGTTACCGCAAAGGAGCCTCGACACGGCAGGTGGCCGAGGAACTCCACCGCAGCGTGCAGGGGACTCGCCGTTCTCTACAGCGGATTCGCGAGACGTTGGCAAAATGCGTGCGCAAGAAAATTGCGCGGGAGGACAGTGAATGAATCGCGCCACCCCCGACCTTCTGGAATTGACCGGCCAGTTCTGTGACGGAACGATTTCGCCCGAACAGGCCCAGCGGCTAGAAAAGCTGGTTGCCGAATCGGCCGAGGCCCGCCAGTACGTGCAGGACACCTTCCACGTCCATTGTGAACTTGCCTGGGAATTTGGGCGAAGCGGCGGCAGTTCGGCACTTCAATCGCTCGACAGTACCAAAGGAGACGGTATCCAAGGGGACTGCCGGGCATATGCCAAGCTTTATTCGTCGGCCGACGGGAACGGCGTACTTGCCACATCGGCGCATGCAGGACCCCGCCGGCGTCGCTGGCTCGGCGTCACTGTGGCTGCGAGCCTGGTCGCGGCCATCACACTGGCCTTGACGACTACTACCCGACCACCCCGCCACGAAACCCAGTCGCCGCCTTCGCAGGTTGCGCACATCGAGAAAGTCAACGGACCGCGTTGGCGCGGCGACACTTCCGCCGAGATCGCGCGGCCGCTGCCGGCAGGCAGAAAGCTTCTCCCTCGAGCAGGGCTGGCGCAGGTACGCTTTGAAAGCGGCGCGGTGATTATCGTCCAGGGACCGGCGGACCTCGAATTGCGATCGGCCAACTCGGTCTCGCTGCGCTCGGGGAGCATGATCGCGGAAGTGCCCGCCGCGGCGCGAGGCTTTGAAGTGTACACGCCCAACGCCACATTGATCGACCTCGGCACGCGGTTCGGCATTGCCTGCGAGGCCGGACAGACGGATGTCGAGGTTTTTAAGGGAAATGTCGTCCTGCGTCCAGAAGCCGGCGGCGCGTCGTCGCCCCGCGATACCCGTGAGTTGCGGCTTGCCGCGCATGACGCGGGGCGCGTGAGCGGCACGCATGGCGCCGGCCCGCTGCAAATGGCATCGATTCCTGCCGGAAGCCGGAACTTCGTCCAATCTATCGACAGTTGCTATCCACACATAGCGTCGGCATGCGCTTGTCCCGACGTTCCGCAGGCGGCTGCCGCGTTGGTCGGTCCGTGGCATTGTCCGCAAGGAAAGCTCGTTCCTATCGATCTCAGCCGCCAGGCGAATTGGGGCCGCACGCAGTCAACGCCCGACCGCAAGAGCAATAGCCTTGTCGGACTTGCCCCCGGACCGATATCGCTGGCGGGAGTGGAGTTTCAAGTCGCCGGCCGATTGATTCAGTTGCACGGCGTTGGGCTGCCGAATCAAGCGCGGGCGGTACGTGGCATACCTGTCGGCCGCCGTGTGTCCAAACTCTATATCCTTCAGGGCGCTCAATTTTGCGGTCCGGAGTATGGAGTCCCTGAAGGCGAACTCGTTGCCGAGTATCGGCTGCGGTTTGTCCACGGCGATCGAGCCACGGTTCCCGTCGCCTTTGGAAAAGATGTCCGCGATTGGTGGACCGGCGGGCCCAAGTCTGACTTCAGTGAAACAAAAGAGAGACGGTCCGGTCACACGGGGCCAGGTTGCCTGGGCGGGCCTCAACCCCGAGGCGAGCCATGACAAGAGGTATTTGCGATTGTATCTCTGCACTTGGGTGAACCCGCACCCAGAGAAGGCCGTTGAGAGCCTCGATTTCGTGGGCCTGCATGAGTCGGCGGGACCCTTCTGCGTTGCCATTACCGTGGAAGAGCCCTCCGCCGAGCTCTCTCCCGCCCCACAAAACATTGGCAAAAGCCGCTAAACTCACGTCGGGCGACCCGTAGTAGCGGGACAAACCTTTCGCTTTCGCGCAATCCCATTGCGCAGATCGAATGATTTGGGGGTCTGGCACTGTGAGTTTAACGAAACTTTTGCGCTTTTTCCGACATCAAATGCTTCCATTTTTCGCAATTTCTGCAAAGAATGGACCTGAGCGAATTCTAAGGACAGGACTCGTGACGCTTTTATCGCTTTCCAAACGCAGGACGCGGTTGCAGGGATCTTCGCCGTCAAGGCGCAAGTGAGAAGGACGGAGTGTGCGCCGACCGCCTACTCGGCGTCTCCGGCGAACGGTATTTGACAGGATTGAACCCATCCGCTCTTGAAAAACCGGACACCATTCCGCTTCGAGCACACAGTCCGATCGCACTCGTGACATCCGCTCGTTTAGGTGGTTTGGGCAACATGGGCCGGGTTCCAGCGATTCGAATCATGTTTGTTTCCGTAAAGGTCTGGTTATGAGCACCTCGCCAACAATTTTTGTCGTAGATCCCGACGAGGCGACCCGCGATTCCCTCCGTAACCTTGCGGGCATGATGAACCTGCACTGCGAGGCGTACGCCTTGGGGCATGATTTTCTCGATGCGTACGACTCGTTGCGATCGGGCTGCCTCATCCTGGAGATCAAAGTGCCGGGAATTAACGGCCTGCAGATCCAACAGATGCTAATCAAGCGCCGGGCCACGCTGCCGCTCATCTTTCATTGTGCCCAGTCGAGTGTTGCCATCGCCGTACACGCGATGCGATCCGGCGCGTTTCAGTTTTTTGAAAAGCCCTGCCGGGAGGACGACCTATGGCGGGCCGTCCAGGAAGCGATCCAGCTCGACGAACAGCGCCGGCAAATCAAGCTGCGTGAAGACGAAGTGGAGAGCAGCTTGGCGACGCTGACGGAAAAGGAGCGGTTCGTCCTGCAAATGATCGCCGAGGGAAAGACCAAGCTTGCCATGTCGGCCGAATTGGGCGTCTCAATCAGGACCATCGAATACTACCGTGCGCAGCTCGTGAAGAAGCTCAGGAGTTCGACGCAAGCGGGGCTGCTGCGTCTTCTCATCGGCGCAAAAGGCGCCGCTTCCTCGATTGCCGATCCTTGGCACGTCGAAAAGAGCCAACTCGCGGCCATTCCCTCCAGTATCCCGGAAAACGGGCGCGCCGCACCCGAGCGTGTAGCCGCGAGGTAGTTTCGCAACCGTGTTGCCTCGGCAAATGAAAACGGCAAATCACACACCCGAAAAACAGAACCTGTCCGAGGGCGCCGACGCCGTTGTCTTGCGTCGCCGCCATTCCCTCCAGATTGCCAAAGAGGCGGCTTGTGAATTGATCGAGCCGGACATGAAAACCATTGCGAAAGAAGAATATCCGCGCGAAAGTTCCGAACCGCTGCCGCTCCCGCCTCTGGCAGCGCAGAATGGCGGGGAGCCGGGAGCGGGGAACGGCGCGCGTGCAACCGTCGAGCCCCGGGTGTTCCTGGGCCACGATTAGCCGATCAAGGTGGATTGCCGCCGGAAGCCTGCTGGGGTCCGTGTTCGTATGGTCTTATTGGCCCACGCTGCGAACGCTCGAGGATCTCTGGCGGCATGTGCAGGACTACAGCCACGGCTACATGGTCATTCCGTTGGCATTCGTTATTCTCTGGGCTCGCCGCGATCGCTTGCCGGCGCCGGCGGCCGGTTTGGCGTGGCCTGGCCTGGCCTTTGTGGCCCTCAGCGTGGCGATGCGTTTCGCGGCGGCGCGGTACTATTTGGAATCGCTGGACGGCTGGTCGATCATGCCGTGGGTTCTGGGGGTCACCTGGTTCTTTTTTGGCCGCGCGGTCGCCTGGTGGAGCCTCCCGTCGGTGGTCTTTTTAGCGTTCATGGTGCGAATTCCCTTCCGTGCCGAGTTGGCCTTGAGCTTGCAACTGCAACTGATCTCGACAAAGCTCGGTTGTTGGGGGCTGCAATTGCTCGGCCAGCCGGCGCTTTCGGAGGGGAACTTGATCTACCTGGGCGATCTTCCGCCGCTGGAGGTTGCGGGCGTATGTTCGGGGATGAGGATCTTCTTCGGCGTCGGCGCGCTGGCCTTTGCGTTCGTCGTCATCGCGCGGCGAACCTGGTGGGAAAAGGCGCTGCTGGTCGCGAGCTTCATTCCGATCGCCTTGATTTCCAACGCCACACGGGTGATGGCCACCGGCTTGCTCTGGCGATACATTTCCGGCGAGGCCGCGCACAAGTTCAGCCACGACATTGCCGGATATGCCATGATCGTCTACGCCGCCGCGCTTTTCGCCCTGGTGCTCTGGTACTTGGGCAAGGTGGTCGGCGAAGTGGAGTTGGCGCCCGCTTCCTTGGCTTCTGAATACAACGAGTCCGGCGACTCGGTAGGCGCGCCGCGAGGGCGGCTGAATGAATGGGACAAACGAATTGCTTCGAGTTACCTCTCAGAATCTGCGATTAAGCTTCCTGGAGAGAAAGGTGCCTAACGATGAGTGAACCTAAAATCACGTTTCACGCGCCCGTGCCGCGAAGCCCTTCCTCCGTGCCGGAAACAGCTTCCGCGCCGTCGCGGGCGCGGCTGGCAAGGACGGAAGACAGCAAGCGGACCGGCGGGACGGGGACTGCCATCAATCCCCAAGTCGTGCTGCATGCGCTGCGGCGATGGTGGATGCTGACTGTGCCGGCGAGCCTGCTGCTCACGGCCGCGACGGTCGGCGTCATTTACTCGACATTCGAGCCGCAATACGAGGCGTTCGACCCTCTTGCAAATGGACGAAAGACCACAGTACATCGCCTTCGAGCCGCGGGAAGGGGGAGTGTCCGCTGGCGTACTTCCGCACCCAGATGGAAATCATCAAGAGCCGCTGGATCCTGGACCGTGTTGTCGCCAGCGCGAACATCAAGGACTTTCCGGAAATCCGCAAGCAGTCGGATCCAGCCGACTGGTTGACGAAGAAGGTAAGCGTGAATCGGCGCGGCGACTCGAACCTTTTCGAGATAAAGTATGCCAGTCCCGATCGTGGGAGTTCCGCGGTCGTCGTGAACGAAGTCACGCGGCAATATCTGCTCGCGCAGGAGGAGGAAGAAAGGTCGCGATTCAACAGCATCCTTGCCGCGTTGAACCAGCAATTGACGGCCCGGGAGGACAACGTCCGCACGCTGCGTCAACAGGTGGAGGCCGCGGCGCAGAAGGTGTCGGGTGAAGAACCTGAGCAGGAACAGGGACGCGAACAAGGGGAACCGAAACCGCTTGGCAAGAGCCGGTTGGCCGAGATGCAAGGCCGGCTGATCGAAGTACAAGTCGAGAAAGCCATGCTGAGCGCCCGTATCAAGGCGGCGGAAGAGGAAATTAGCGTGCCGAAGACGATCGCGGCTGCGACGACCGCGGCCGCTACGAGCAAAGCAGCGGCGGGTAATGTCGGGGCCAAGCCTGCCGCGCCGACGGCCGAAAAGAGCAAGAGGGAGTTGACCAATGACGAAAAGGAATTGCGCGATCAGATGGTCGAACGGGAGTTGGAAGTCGCCCCGGATGTCATGAAACTGAAGTCGCAGTTATTTGCCGAGCGACTCGCCATGAAGCGGCTTGAGAAGCAACTGAAGGACGCCGAGAAAGACCCCATGTATAAAAAGCACCAGCAGGAAATCACGATCGGCAAGAGCAGTCTTGAGGACTTGAAAAAAACGCTGCGTCCGGAGATCCTGGAGCAAGTGGAGTTTGCCTTGCGCAACAGGCAAGTCGGGGGAGTCGCGGGCCCGGACAGGGACGCCGAGAGGCTTGAGCGGCGGCAAGAGGAACTGTCGCGGCTGAAAGTCGAACTTCGCGGTTGCGATATCGCCGAGGAAAACTTGCGATCGGCCTATTCCACCGAATTGACAAAAGCTTTGAAAAACCGCGAGCAACTGAGCGGCGAGAGCCTGAATTTGAAGTTCAAGAAGGACGAACTGGCAGAGGCCCAAACGGTCCTGGCAAAGATTTCCGACCGCCTGATCCAAATGCAAACCGAGCGGTCCGCGCCTCCCCGGGTGATCTGGCACATGCCGGCCAAAGTCCCGGAAGTCCCCATCGAGGAACTGCCATTGCGAAACATGTTCGTGGCCGGGCTGCCGGCCTTCTTCCTGCCGTTTGCCTTGGCGATTGCCTGGGAAGTTCGTGCCAGGCGGATTAGCTTCCCCGGACGACCTGGAGCGGCAAGTGCATCTGACGGTGCTGGGAGAGATCGCACGGCTGCCGACGCGTCCGCGGACGGACCTGCGGGCCGACGAGACGCGAATCGGCTCGGATCTACGGATCTTCGAGGAAAGCATCGACAGCCTGCGGAACGTCGCTGACGCTCTCCGATAATCTCCGCGACATGCGAATTCTGGCCATCACCAGCGCCGCAAACCACGAAGGCAAGACCAGTGTGGCGTCCCAATTGGCCATGAGCCTCGCGCGGGCGACCGGCAAGATGACGCTCTTGATCGACGGCGACATGCGGTCGCCGGACGTGCATCAAGTGTTCGGCGTGGCGCGGGGGCCGGGGCTGGCCGAGGTGTTGAGCAACGAGTGTACGCTTGCCGACGCCATCGTCCCCACCCACAATCCGAATGTGCAGTTGCTAACGGCGGGGCGGCTCAAAGTGAGCCCGCACCGGCTGCTGGGCAATGGGGCGTGGAAGTCGCTCCTGGCGCAGATCCCCGCCAGCTACGGTTACGTGATCGTCGACACGCCGCCGGTGCTCGCGGCCAGCGAGGCGCTGGTCCTGGCCAAACACGCGGACGCCATTCTGATCTGCGTCATGCGCGACGTGAGCCGCGCGGACCAGGTGCGGAAGGCATCCAATCTGCTGACCGCCGCCGGCGGATGCCCGGTGGGCACGGTGCTCAACGGCGTGCCGACACGAAGCTACAAGTACTACTATGGAACCTACCCATCGCCGGCCGCATCGACGCAAGCGTAGGCTGCTGTTTGATCAACGGCCCATGCGACATTTTTGAGCAGGGAGCAAGGAGCCGGGAGCATGGATCGCTGCGGAGTACCCCCGCTCCTTGCTCCCCGCTCCAAGCCTTCTATGAAAACTGATAGAAAAAAGACCGTGCGGAGAGTGTTAAATGTCCGCATCCTCGTCGGCACATTCCTGGCCTTGATGGCGCTGTATATTGGCGGTCATTACTTGCGCGCCTACCAGGTGCGGCGGAACGCTTCCGATCTCACCAAGCGGGCAGAGGCCCTCGCGGACGAAAAAAAGTACGCCGAGGCCGAGAGCTACTACTCGCGCTATTTGGAGCTCTCTCCCAACGACGCCGACGCCCGGCTGCGGCGCGCGGAAATCTTCGAGAAATCGTCGCACGGCCCGCGGTCGATCGAACTTTATCAGAACGCCTTGGCGTCGCCCGGAAGCAGTCTCACGGCTGAGAAGCGAATCAAGGCCCAGCGGCGGGTCTGCGAGCTGCTGATCGAGCGCAACGAGTTCGCCCTCGCGCTGGCCGAAATCAATGGAACTGGCGAAGATGAAACCGGCAAAGATGGAATTAGCAAAGATGGAACCGGCAAAAATAAACCTAATAAATATGAACCACTTTCCGTTTTGGAGCAAAAGGAACTGGCCAATAAGCCGGAGCAATGGCGCGCTTCCGGCCTGAAGGCGGCTAGTGTTGGCGGCGAAGTACCGCGAAAACAACATGTCGGTGTCCGCCGGGTCGCTCGAAGCGGCGTTTGCCGAAGTACTTCCGGCAAAGAACGAACAGGCCAAAGTCTATGTCGATCCAGACGTTTATCTGGCGCGATATGAATATCGGGTGCAGAAGAGCCGGCATGACACGAAGGAGGCTAATTGGGCGAGCGCCTATCTGACGGCGGCCGAGGGCGCAAAAGACGATTTGGAGGCGGCGTTGAAGTTGGGCCCCGATAATATAGCAGTCCTTCTCACCGCCGCGAACGTTGCGAAAAACCTGTGCAAAGCGGAGGTCGCCAACGTGCGCGACGGTTCGCCCACCGAGCAAGCCAAAGCGCAAGACAAAGCGAGCTCGCTCTACTCTCAGGCGATCGACTATTATGAGCGCGTTATAAAGGTCGCGCCCGATGACTGGCGGGCGTATCGTGATTTGGGAGACCTGTTCAATTCGCGAGGCGACGTGAAAGCCGCGATGACGACCTGGGAGCGCGGCCTCAAGAGTGTCCCGAACGATGGGCGGCGCATCAAGCTTGAACTCTTGCTCGTGGATGCTCTCTTTCAACAAGAACGCTACTCGGACGCCGAAAACAGGTTAAAGAGCGTCAATGAGCTTTTCGCGGCGATCGACCCTCAGTCGCGATTGGAGCCGCAGCGGCAGGTGGATTTGCGGAGCGGAAACCTCGCTTTTCAGCGCGGGCATTACGACGAAGCCATAAGCCTAGTGACCGACCTTGCGTCAGGAAAGGTGCTCGTTCAAGGCGAAGAGAGCAGCGCAAAGCCGCACGATCGCTTTATAGCCTGGCTGATACTGGGCCAGTCGAAGGCCGACCTCGCGCGCGAAGCCGCCTCGCCCGCGGCCGCGCAGCAGCTCTGGGATTCGGCGCTTAACGCATTTGAGCAAGCAGCGCTTTACGAGCCGAGCGACGTGAGGCCGCATCTCTTTGCCGCTGGGGCGTGCATCGCCGCCGCCGACGCGTGCGCCGCCGACGCCGACGCGTGCGCTGCAGCCGGCCGGCGCGACGACGCCGCCCGCCGGCGCGACGACGCCGCTCGCCGGCGCAACACCGCCGTCACGAACTACCAACATGCGTTGGAAGTTGTCGGCGCGATAAAGCCGCCGCGGGAAGGCCTGCAGTTGGATATTTACAAGGCGTTGATCCGGCTGCTGGACGAGCAAAAGCGGACCGCGGAAAAGGAATTGTACGTCGGCCGGCGCAGAGACCTGTTGGCCAAAACCGCTCGACTGACCCTGATGGGCGTCAACGAGTCGATCCGCGACGGTGATTCGAGGGCGGCCGTGAAGCTCGCTGAGAATGGCATCGCCCACCACCCCGAGGATCCTGTAAATTACATCGCGCTGGGCCTGCGCCAACAAGCCGGCAAAAAAAACGAAGACGCTGCGAACGCGTACGACAAGGCTTTCCAAATAATGGAGAAATCGCCGGCGGACCAGACGCAATTGGCTACGTCCTTGCTCGTCACGGGCAACCCCGGTGACGCGGCGGAGGGCGAAAAGGCGCTCCGCAAGCTTGCGCCGCAATTCGAGCCCGCTTGCCTGGCGCTGGTGATGTACCTCGCGCGTCCCGAGAAGGCGGACGAAGCGCTCGCCGTCGCTAGGAGTGACGTTCAAAGCCATCCCCAGGTCCCGGCGGCCCACGTGGCAATGGGTTTCGCTTGGGCGGCCAAAAAAGACGATGCAGACGCCAAGGCCCAGGCTGAGGCCGAGTTCCAAAAGGCCGTGAGCCTGGCCCCGGACGACCAGAGCCCAAGGAAAGCACTGCTTGATTTCTACGTGAACACCGGCCAGGCGGAACTCGCCATCGAGACGCTGAATAAAATGCTCGCCGCGGCCAAAACGCCGAGTGCGGAAATCGAGTTGATCCGCGGCGACATCCTGGCGCGAGTCGGCAAACGGAAGGACGCCAAAGCGGCCTACCAGAAAGCTGTCGAGTTGGCCAAGGATAATCCGGCCGTCGCCAGGCGCCTGGCCGAGTTCCTGATGACCAGCACCGATGCCGGCGACGACGTTGAGGCCGAGAAGCTGCTTCGCCAGATCGAGCGGCAAGACGACCCGGCGCGGCGCCGCTTGGCTCAAGTATTGATGTCGCGCGGAGGCGAGGCGGAATGGGAAGAAGCGCAAAAACTATTGGAACAGTCGGCCGGAGACCCGGTCTCGTTTGTCGACCGCTTTGCCGAGGCCCGAATGCTTGCCCGCCGCGGTGGCGGGCAAAACCTGGAAAAGGCGGCGGCCATCTGCCAGGAATTGATCACTGAAGCCAATAAGCGCGGACGGCCGCTGCCGGGCGTGAACCTGATGCTGGCAAAGGTGCGCGAGTTGCAGGGCAACATGGACGAGGCCCGCAAACAATATCTTGCGCTGGTCGATCCGAAGGATCCTCCGCCGGCGATATTGGCTACCTATATCGCGTTCCTGCTTCGCCGCGGGCCGGCGGATGAGGCCGGCCGCCGGACGGAGCAGTTCCTGAAGATCTCGCCAAACGATCTGAACGCGCTCGATTTGCGGGCTCAGTGGCTGCGCAGTCAGAAGCGCGCCGGCGAAATCGAGCCCTTGGTGGAAGACCGAATGCAGAAGGTTCTGGCGAGTTTGGACAAGAACAGCACCGCGCAGGAGGCGAACCTCGCCCGGGCGGCGGGTGATCTCTTCCAGCGGCTCAAACTTTATGCGGCGGCCGAGCGCTGGTACCGAAGGCTGCAAAAGCCGGGCGGAGAGATTTACGGTCCGCTCGCCATTTCGATCGCCAAACAAGGACGAATCCAAGAGGCTGTCACGCTCTGCAAGGAGGCGGCCAAGACCGACGATTCCGCGCGTCCCGCGATCACGATTGGCGAAATTATCGCAACCGGGCGGGCCACACCGGACGATCTGAAGGAAGCGAAGGCGGAGGAGCCTTACCTGAAGAAAGCTATGGAAAAGCACGCAGACCAACCCGCCCTGCGGGACTGCCTGGCCAGCATCTATGTGCTGCTGGATCAGCCCGAGCAAGCAATCGAACAGTATCGCGCGATCCTCAAGCTGCAGCCAAAGAATGCCGTCACGTTGAGCGACTTGGCCACCGTCCTCGCCGAACAACCGAACGATGAAAGTCGCAAGGAGGCGCTGGATTGCGTCGAGCGCGCGATCGAGCTAGTCGGTCCCCAACCGGCCTTGCTGGACACCAAAGGCATGGCTCTATTCTACGACGGAAAGCCGGAACGGGCCGAAATTGCGCTGCAAGCGGCGGCTCAGTCGCCCAATCCCGATCCGCGTTACTGTTTTCATTACGCCGTTGTCTGTGCGGATTTGGGCAATCTCGACCGAGCGCGAACAGCCCTCAAGCAGGCACGCGACGGCGATTTGGAACATCAGTTGCTCACCACAAAAGACCGTCAACTGTTGACCAAACTAGAGAAACAAGTCGCGCAATGATTCCTCGCCATTCAACATTGATAATTCAATCGGAAAAAAGGGCTCGACCATCGTGAAGCCGTTGACATTCTACATGGGAATTGCGCTCGTAATGGCGATGACGGTGGCCGGCGGCGTGCTCCAGGGCCGCATTCGCAACCGCTGGGGACCGTCAGAAACCATGCAAGCGGCTGCACAAGAATTGGGCAAAGTGCCGAATTCCTTCGGCGGCGCCCAAAACGACCGTTGGCAATTGAAAGCGACGGAAACGACGGACAAGTTGCCGGACGATGTCATCGAAATGCTCGAATGCACCGGCTACATCAGCCGTTGCTATGAGAACCGGCGCACGGGCGAAACGGTCAACGTTTTTGTGCTGATCGGCCCTGCTGGCCCGATCGCCTCGCATACGCCCGACATCTGCTTTTCATCGCAAAACTACACCAGCCGCGACATGCATCGGCCGGTTGCCATTCCGACCGCCGCAGAGCAAGACGATGAGCTTTGGGCGCTATCGTTCAAGACGAAAAACGTCCGCGAAGACCTGCTCCGCGTTTATTATGGCTGGACGACGAGCGGCCGCTGGTCGGCGACAAGCAATCCCCGTTACGCGTTCGTCGGCTCGCCGTACCTTTACAAGATCCAGGTTGAAAGCCAAATGCCGGCGGACTCGAACGTGAAGTCTACCGATACGTGCCGCGAGTTTTTGAAAGATTTTTTACCCGTTCTGAGAAAGCACTTGATTCCATCTTCGCGGCAATAACCTTAGGAAATGCTACGGGCCGGTGAGGAGCGCATGAGGCTCAAGCCCGTGATACATCGCGATTCGCAACGAGAAAAAGGGAGAATTTCCATGGCGGCTTTTAGTGAGACCATCGAGAGGAGAGATGAACACCCCCATTCAGCGGCCGGCGCGCGGCACATTCGGCAAAGCGGCATTGCCCCGGCGCCCTACTTTCGCTGGAAGGGGCTCGATCGACCGCGTGGCGGCGGTGGTTCTGCTCGTGCCGGGGTTGCCGCTGATAGCGCTGCTTGTCGCTCTCGTGCGACTGAGTTCAAAGGGGCCTGGGATTTATCGGCAGGAGCGCGTTGGCAAAGACGGCCACCGCTTCATGATGTATAAAATCCGCAGCATGCGGCACAAGGCCGAAGCGGGAACTGGACCGGTTTGGACGCAGGCCCTCGATCCGCGGGTAACGGCGATCGGAAGAGTGCTTCGCAAGCTTCACCTCGACGAACTGCCGCAGCTTATCAACGTGCTCAGGGGAGAAATGTCGCTCGTCGGCCCGCGGCCCGAACGGCCCGAGTTCGTCCGCGTGCTGGCAGAAGCGGTCCCCGGCTATCGGAACCGGCTGGCCGTGCGGCCCGGCATCACGGGCCTCGCGCAAATCAATCTTCCGCCCGATAGCGATCTCGTCAGCGTGCAGCGGAAAGTGCTGCTGGACTGCGAATACGTTGAGCGCGGGGGACTGTGGCTCGATACGCGACTGATGGTTTGCACGTTCTTGCGGCTCTTCAAGGTGCCTGAGGGCTGGCTGCAATCCCTTCTCGCATTGCGGCGGGACGCTAAGGTTCCGGGCCTTTCCGAGGACGCGGCGCGCCTCGACGGCGCCCCCGAGGTCGAAACAGGGCAGGCGACGCCGGCCGCCATCTTGCTTCAGATCGGCAATTTGCCGGACCCCATCGAACCGCCGATGAACGGCGATTCGAGCGAATATGGGCCGCACGGCGAGAACGGCGCCGCCGATCGTTTGCGGCGCGGAAAGCTTCGCGGCCGGCGGTCCGACCGCGATAAGCCGCGGTAGTTCGACCGCGATGTACGGCAACTCTTAAGGCTAAGGATTTCGGTGGGCGTGTCGAAGCCGATGCAAATCATCAATGCGTTTACCGTGGATGTTGAGGACTATTACCAGGTCTCCGCATTCGAAAAGCATATCCGCCGCGACCACTGGGACCGCTGGGAGAGCCGCGTGGAAGCCAACACGCACCGCATCCTGCGGCTGTTGGAGCGCCACGGCGTCAAAGCCACTTTTTTCGTCCTCGGCTGGGTCGCGGAACGCCATCCGCGATTGGTGCGGGAGATCCATTCCTGCGGGCACGAAGTCGGCTCGCACGGCTATTGGCATCGCCTGGTCTATGAGCTTTCGCCCGCCGAATTCCGCGAAGACCTGCGCCGCTCGCGCAGGCGCTTGGAAGACGCCGTCGGCGCGCGGGTGACGGCGCATCGAGCGGCCAGCTTCTCGATCACCTCGCGCTCGCTATGGGCTCTGGAGATACTCGTCGAGGAAGGGTTTTCCGTCGATTCCAGCATTTTTCCCATCCATCACGACCGCTATGGCATTCCGCGCAGAACCGCGGCTGCACCGTCTGCGGACGCCCGCCGGAGAGCTTTGGGAGTTTCCCCCTTCGGTGGCCCGCATGGCTCGCGTGAACCTTCCTGTCAGTGGCGGCGGATATTTCAGGCTATTCCCGCTGTATTGGACGCATTATTGTCTCGGCCGAATCAACCGCCGCGAGCGGCAGCCCTTTATGTTCTACGTCCATCCTTGGGAGGTCGACCCGCAGCAGCCGCGCCGCAACGCAGAGGGTGAACCGGCCGCCCGTTCCAGGCTTTCTCGTTTCCGGCACTACGTCGGACTGGCGAAGAACGAGGGCAAGCTTGATCGGCTGCTCGCCAGGTTTCATTTCGGCCGCCTCAGCGACGTTGTTGCCGCCCGCGCCGTAGCCGCGTAGAAAGGTCTTGGCGCACTGGCGCCGGAGTTTTTGTGCATAGCCCGTGCATTCGTCATCGTTGGAGAATTCAGCGTGAGTTGGCCCGGATTGTCGCGATGGCAACGATCACAGTCCTCGGCGGGACTCGCCGGCGGACTAAGCTTGAGGGTATCCGCGCCGGAGGCTAATTGCTCGGAGCGCCGCGGGACGTCCGGGTGGGCCGCGTTTCTGCGCACCGGGATGTTCAAATCAGGTCAAACCTGTAGACCTGCGAGAACGGAGTGCGCGCCGCGGGGGCGGCGAAACTACGAATAAATGCAATCCGATTGGGTCCTAGCAAAGCGCCGCGGGGCACCTGTGCAGCGGGCCGGCGGCCCGTTGGTCGAAGAGAATCTCGCGATATTTGTCAGCGTGATTGTGCCCGTGCGCAATGAATCGCCGTTTATTGAGCGGACACTCGAACAGTTGATCAGACAGGACTACGATTGTGACATGTTCGAGATCATCGTTGTCGATGGTGAATCGACCGACGGCACGCAGGCCCTCGTGGAGAAGTTCGCCGCAGCCCATGGCAACATTCGCTTGCTGACAAACCCTAAACGGCTTTCCAGCGCGGCCCGCAACATCGGCATACGCGAAGCACGCGGCAACGTGGTTCTTTTGGTCGATGGCCATTGTGACCTGTCCGGCAAGCAGTGCTTGCGCGACTTGGCCGACGCCTTCCTGCGCAGCGGGGCCGATTGCCTCGGCAGGCCGCAGCCGCAAGAGGCATGGAGCACGAAGCAGGAAACAGGGAGCATGGCTTCGGGCTCCCCGCTCCCCGCTCCCCGCTCCCCGCTGCAGCGGGCAATCGCTGCCGCACGCTCGTCCCGCTTGGGCCATCATCCCGATTCGTATATCTATAGCTCGACGGAAGGCTTCGTGCCGGCCAAGAGCGTTGCAGTGGCCTACCGCCGCGCAGTCTTCGAGAAGGTCGGCGGCTTCGACGAGCGCTTCGACGCGTGCGAGGACGTGGAGTTCAACCATCGCGTCAACCGCGCCGGACTGCGGTGCTTTTTCGCGCCGCGGATCGCGGCCCATTACGCCCCGCGGGATTCGCTTCGCGGCCTGTTTCGCCAGTTGTTTCGCTATGGCCGCGGCCGCATCCGGCTGTGGCGCAAGCATCCTGAAACGCTATCAATCAAGACGCTCCTGCCGGGCGTGTTCGTTCTCGGCTGCATTTTCGGCTTCGGCTTGGCATGGACGTCTTCGTGGCTGGCCGCCGTCTATGCGGCGGCAATGGCGACGTACTTCATCATCGTTATCGTCGG
Source organism: uncultured Planctomycetia bacterium (assembly GCA_963707295.1). Classification (GTDB taxonomy): domain Bacteria; phylum Planctomycetota; class Planctomycetia; order Pirellulales; family Thermoguttaceae; genus JANXQG01. The sequence continues at coordinate 664,793 of CAVPPL010000007.1, read as the reverse complement.
CTCGCTCATTGCCGCAGCCAAACTAAGGGATACTCGTGCGTCGGCTTGGCTGCCGCTTGTGTTTTTGACAATCCACCTTGGCGCCGGCGCGGGGCTGTTGTGGGAGGTGGTTATTAGTCGCAGGTCGTGGGCTTCAGCTTCCAGCCTCCCAGGACCCAGGACCCAAGACCCAAGACCTAAGACCTAAGACCCAAGATCAATCAGATTGATAGTGACTAGCAACGTGAAAACCAAGGCCGGCATCGTCGGCGCGGGCGGCATCAGCGAGTTCCACATAAGAGGGGCTCCGCCGCCTTGCCGACGTGGAAATCGTCGGCGTGGCCGACGTTAACCAATCGCGGGCGAGCGAATTGGCGGAACGCTTCGCGGTGCCGCGGACTTTCTCGTCGCTAGCGGCGATGTTGGAAGCGCGACCCGACGTGGTCCATGTCCTCACGCCGCCCGACGCGCATGCCGAAAACGCCATTGAAGCCCTTCGCGGCGGGTGCCACGTCCTTGTCGAGAAGCCGCTGGCGACGAGCGTGGAGGAGTGCGACGCGATCGCGGCGGCCGCGGCGAAGGCCGGCAAATCAGTCTGCGTGGGACATTCGCTGCTGCGCGATCCGTTCGTGGCTCGCGCGTTGGAAATCGCCCGCAGCGGCGCGATCGGAGAAGTGGTCGGCGTCAACCACTTCCGGGGCCAGTTCTACGCTCCGTATGCCGGCGGGCCGATGCCGTACCAATACCGCGACGGCGGGTTTCCGTTCCGCGATCTGGGCGTCCATTCGCTTTACATCCTCGACGCGCTGTTGGGCCGGATCGAGGACGCGACATTGCGGCTTGGCCCCCCGTCGCGCGACGGCTGCCCTTTCTTCAAGGATTGGCGCGTGCTGGTGCAGTGCAAGCGCGGCATGGGACAGGTCTACATCTCCTGGAACGTGAAGCCGCTGCAGGATGTGCTCGTCGTCCACGGAACCCGCGGCGTGATACGCGCCGGACATCATGGGCATGTCGGTTACCACTCGAAAGAAAGGCCGCCTGCCCGGCCCGCCGAGCGGATTTTGAACAGCGTCGGCGAAGGCCGGCGAATGATGACCCAGGTGACGGGCAACGTATTGAAAGTGCTCCGCAAGAAGCTGCTGCGTTATCACGGGCTGCAAATGCTCGTCGGCGAGTTTTACCAATCGCTCCGTGAGAGTACGCCGCCGCCGGTCTCTATCGATGATGCCCGGCCGATCATCCATTGGACCGAGCGGATCGCACGGCAGGCCGACCAGGCGAAGGAAAAGTGCGTCGCCAAGTTTGCCACTCGGGGCACGGCCAAGACGCTCCTCACCGGCGCGACCGGTTTCATCGGCAAGCATCTGCTCAATCGCCTGTTGCAGGAAAGAGATCGGGTCCGCATTCTCGTTCGCCATGATCCGGGCGAAGAATTAATGCGCAACGATCGCGTCGAAGTATTCCTCGGCAATTTGGGAAGCCGAGAAGACGTGGAGCGCGCCGTCGAGGGCACTTCGGAAGTGTTCCACTTGGGGGCCACGGTTGAAGGCTGGGCCGAGGAGTTTCAATGTGCCACGAATCTAGGTACGCAGCACATCGTGGACGCGGTGCTCTGTCACCAAGTGCCGAAGCTGATCTACATGAGTTCCCTCAGCGTAATCCATGCCGCCGCCGCACGTGCCGGTTCAAAGATCACTGAGAACTGGCCTTTGGAACCCTATCCCGAAAGCCGCGGCCTCTACTCGCAAACCAAGCTGGAAGCAGAGCGGATAGTCAGCGATGCGGTGCGCGATCGCACACTTCGCGCGATCATCCTCCGGCCAGGCGAGGTCATCGGCCCCGATCGGCCCTTCCTCTCCGGCGCGGCAGCCATCGAAGCCGGCAAACGCCTGGTGATCCTTGGGAATGGGCGGGCGACCCTGCCCGTGATATGGGTCGAGGACTTGGTTGATGCGATCATGGCGGCGGCCGACTCGGACCGGTTCGACGGCGCCGTTCTGAATTTGGTCGATCCTGAACCGCTGACGCAGGACGACGTGGCGAAGTATTACCTTGCCGCGACCGGCAAGCGCAAATCAATAGTCCATTTCCCGTTGTCCTTGCTCTATTGCGCCGCATTCGGGGCAGATAGATTGTTCCGGCTGCTTGGCCGCAACGCGCCGATTACGCCCTACCGCCTCCGTTCCGCAATTGGCCGCCGGGAATTCGACTGCACCGCGGCCGCGGAGACGCTCGGCTGGCGGCCGCGCGTTCGGCGTGCGGAAAGGCCTTCAATCGATGGCCGATGAGCGGCCTGAATCCGTGGCACCGGCTGCCGTTTCAAAATGATCGCTGCCTATATATTACTTGTCGCCTGTTTCTTGCTGCCGGCCGCGGCGGCGGCGATCTATCACGTATTCTTGCTGGCGGCACGGATCTGCGGCGCACCGCGCCGTTGCGGCCGCAAGCAAAGAAGCAAGCCACTCGTTTGCCATCGTCATTCCGGCGCATAACGAAGAACAACACATTGCCAACGTCCTCCGTTCCTGCGCCGCCCTCGATTATCCGGCTGACAAGTATCAGGTGTACGTAATTGCCGACAATTGTTCCGATCGCACGGCGGCGGTCGCGCAGGCGCGCGGCGTTGCGTGCCTGGAACGGACCGACGCGCAAAGCCACGGCAAAGGACACGCCTTGCAGTGGGCTTTCGAGCAGGTCCTGCCGCGAGGGCACGACGCCGTGGTCGTCCTGGACGCCGATTGCACTATCGAGTCCCACGCCCTGCGGGTGTTCGATCAGTGCCTTGACGAAGGGAGCCGCGCGCTACAGGCGCATTACGTCCTTTCCAATCCGGATGCCAGCGCCATCAGCTACGTGGCGCGGGTCGGCAACGTCCTGGAGTACGAGTACTTTTACGCGCCGAAATCTGATCTCGGACTGGCGGTAATGCTTGTCGGCACGGGCATGGTGTTCCACCGCAGCGTGCTCTTGGAGCATCCGTGGCGGGCGCACAGCGTCGTCGAGGACGCGGAATATACGCTGACTTTGGCGCGCCACGGCCTGCGCGTCCGCTTTGTGGCTAACGTCCACGTCGTGCAAGCGGCGGCCGAACGCGTGGAGCAGTTGGCGGTGCAACGGGCCCGCTGGGCCAGCGGAACATGGCAACTCGGCAAGCGTTCCGCGATCGGCCTGCTTGCCAAGGGGCTGCTTTCGGGCGCGTCTTGATGGCGGACACCGGTTGGACCCTGCTGATTGTGTCGCGGCCGCTCGTGCTGCTCCATCTGAGTCTCACGGTCGTTGCCGCCGTACTGGTGGCGTGGCTGTTCCCGACTCCCGTGTTGTGGACGTTCCTTATGGCAGGTTGGAGCCTGTTCGCGATGTACGTTGCATATTTTGGCTTTGGCATCGCCAAGGTCGGTTTCAGCGCGGGCGCGCCAGCTTCTTGCTGAGCGCCTTTCGTGCTCGCCAGGTTGTCAATCATTGCAGTCAAATCGCTAATCTCTCAACGTGTGGCCTGGATACGGACGCCGCGATCGTGACGTTCTACGCTTCCAAATTGATGCCGGCAGCCAATGCAGACGTGGCGAGTTCAATGGACGCCACGGCGACACGAAAGATAACGGTACTGCACGTCACCGCTTCTCCGTGCTTTGGCGGAGTCGAGCGACAAATGCTTGCCCTGGGCCATGAATTGCGCGACTGGTGCCAATCCGTTTTCGCCTCCTTCTTGGAGGAAGGGCGGTGCTGGGACTTCATCACGACGGCCACTGAGCAGGGATGGGAGGCGCACGCCCTGCGGCACGATACGCCGCGAATGCTCGCTGCCCTTGGCGAACTTCAGGCGTTGGCCCGCCGCGTCGAGGCTTCAATTCTGTGCTGTCACGGGTATAAGGCGAATCTCCTCGGCGTTCTGGCTGCGCGACGGCTTCGCATTCCCATCGTTTCCGTCTCGCATGGTTGGACTGCGGAGAGCCTTCGGGTGCGGGTCTTCGAGGCCCTGGATCGCCGCGTGCTCCGCCGCGTGGACAAGGTGGTCTGCGTTTCCGAGGGCCAGGCAAAAAAAGTCCGCGCGTCGGGAGTGCCCGATGGCAAGGTGATGGTTATTCGCGACGCCGTGCGCGGATCGCTTCAACCCCGACGCGGCGGGAGCCGAGTACCGGCAACGTTTGGAAGCGATGTTCCCGCAGCGGCCGAGCGTGATCGTCGGCGCCGCCGGCCGGCTGAGCCCCTGAGAAAGGTTTTCGCGTACTCGTAGACGCTGCCGCGGAGCTTCTCGACAGGGAGCGGGGAGCAGGGAGCGGGGAGTTTGCATGCTTACCGCCCGTTGGATTTGTCCTCTTCGGCGACGGCCCTTTGCGCGGCGCGTTGGAGTCCCAAATACTTGCCCGCGGCTTGCAGGGCCGTTTTCATATTGCCGGTTTTCACTCCGACCTGGACAAGTACTATCCGCACCTCGATCTGCTCGCGCTGCCGTCCTACACGGAAGGCCTGCCCAATGTCGTCTTGGAGGCCTTTGCCGCGGGCGTGCCCGTCGTGGCCACCGCGGTCGGTGGAACTCCGGAGGCCGTCTTGCACGGCGTCAACGGCTACCTCGTGGAGGCCGGCGATTCCCGCGCCTTGGCCGGGCGGATTGCCAACATGCTCTCCGACCCTGCGCAGCGAGGGAGATGGCGGCCAGCGGCCAGCGCTATATTCGCCAAGAGTTCTCCTTCGCCCGGCAGGCAAGAGATTACCGCCAGCTTATTGAGAGCTTGATTTAACGTCCGTATGACTGTTTGCTGCTCGACAGATTCGCGAAAAGACACACCGCGAGACGCCATCCCGGCCGGCGCACGTCTGCTTCATGATCGACAAGCTGTTTCCGGCGGGCATTGAACTGCAATTGCTCCTGCTCATCAAGCAACTGAACCGTTCCAGGGTCGAGCCCAGCCTGTGCCTGCTGGACGGCAGTGACGAGTTGACGCGTTCCTTGGAACCGAAGGATTGCCCGGTGATTCGACTTGGTGTTCGCCATCTGGCTCGTCCGTCGTCGATAACGCCCGCCTTCCGACTGGCGAGGTTTTTTCGCCAGGAGAAGATCGATCTCGTGCATCCGCTTTTTCCCGACAGTCTTTATTTCGGCACGGTCGTGGCGAAGTTGGCGGGGGTGCCGTGCGTCGCCGGTTTCCAGGTCAGTCTCGGTTATTGGATGACGCCCCGAGACCGATGGATCGGCCGGTGGATCAACAAGTGGGTAGATGCCACAGTGGCCAACTGCGATGCCTGCCGCCGGGCAGTCGTGGCCGATTGGCGCGTGCCGCGCGAGTCGGTGACGGTCATTCCCAATGGGGTCGATCTTTCCCGCTTTGGCGAGCAAGGAGCGGAGAGCAGGGAGCAGGGGGCCGGACTGTGTGCTCCCGGCTCCCAGCTCCCTGCTCCCTGCTCGCAGCGCGTGGGCATCGTCGCCAATCTGCGGCCGATCAAGAATATCGAATTGTTCGTCCGTGCCGCCGGCAGGCTTGCGGCGGCACACCCGAACACGTGCTTTGAAATCGCCGGAGAGGGCGAGTCGCGCGGCCCGCTTCAGGCCCTTGTCGATAGCCTGAAACTAGGCGGCCGCGTAATGTTGCGAGGTTCGGTCGCCGATATTCCCACATTTCTCCGCAGCCTCGACATCGCGGTCCTTTGCTCGCTCTCCGAAGGATCTCCCAACGCCGTTATGGAGTACATGGCGGCCGGGCTTCCGACCGTCGTGACCGAAGTCGGCGGAAACGCGGAGCTTGTCGAACATGAAGTGACCGGGCTGGTCGTGCCCTCCAATGACGAGCTGCAATTGGCGGACGCGATCGACCGCCTTTTGCGCGATCCGGCCCTCGCCGCGCAGTATGGCAACACGGCTCGCGAGCGGGCATTCGCGGAATACGGCGTCGAGGCCCAAGCCCGGCGATACGAAGATTTTTATTGCCGGACTTTCGCCACAAAAACCGCGGGCAAGTCGGCTCGATAATCTTTGATGTCCATTCCTCGCGCCAACAATTTCGACCTCATCCGACTCCTGGCGGCATCACAGGTTGTCTTGGCCCACATTTGCACGGAGGTCGGGCCGTCGGCCGCCGATAAAATTCGGCCGGTTCTTTCGTCGGTTTGGTGGCAAGGCTATTTTCCCGGTGTGCCCATTTTCTTTACGGTAAGCGGCTTTTTGATTTACTGCTCATTTGAAAGAAATGCCGATCGCATTGCTGATTTTTACAAGAACCGCTGCTTGCGGATCTATCCCGGTTTGTGGGTCTGTTTTGCGATCACGATCGCACTGTTGATCTGCTTTCGGCAAATCTCAGTTGCGACGCTCGGCCGGACCGACTTTTGGACCTGGGTTGCCCGGCAGTTGACGTTCTTTCAATTCGGCACGCCCGCGTACTTCAAGCATTGGGGCGACGGCCAGGTGAACCGCAGCCTGTGGACGATCTCGATCGAGTTACAGTTCTATGCCGTGATTCCGCTAATCTATTTCGTATTCAAGCGACTCGGAAGGCTCTGGATTGTCGGCTGGGCTGCGCTGTTCTTCGGCTCGATCTGCGTCTACCAGTGGCAGGCTCATCTGCCGAAGGGGAATATCGTTCACGACATCAAGGATCTTGGCTTGGCGAGTTGCCTCTACAATTTCCTTTTTGGGATCGCCATCTACAAGTGCTGGGACCGCCTCCGGGTGGCGTTCGAAGGCCGGTTTTTTTACTGGCTTGCCGCTTATCTCGCGTACATCAACCTGATGGGCACGTGCTATGAAGTCTGGCCGTACTCGCCCGAGCCCGTTCGCAGACTTGGCTACCTCATCCTCTCGGGCCTCACCATTTCGCTGGCGTTTTCGTTTCGCACGCTGAGCGAAAAGCTGATCCGCGGGTTCGACATCTCCTACGGCGTCTATATCTACCACGGCCTTGTATTGAATTGCTTTATCGTCTTCGGATGGATGAACCGTTGGGAGTTGGCCTTGCTGATCCTGCCAATCACGTGGGCGCTGGGGGCCGCGTCGTGGGTGTTCGTGGAACGCCCCATGCTGCGAAGGAAGCGCAAGACACTGCGCGAGATTCCCGCCGACGCGGGGCACGCGGCTTTCGGGCCGGCGGGCGCCAGTGCGGCAGTTCAGGAGAACGCGGCGGTATCCACCGCCCCGGCGATGTGACGTTATGATCTGGCTGCTCATCGGATACATGTGGCTCTACATCCACCGGCCATTCGAGATCTGGCCGGTAGTGGCGAATATGCGCATCGAGCGGGTCTACATGATCGTCTCGATCGTCTGCTGGCTCATGTCCCGGCCCACTCTTCCCCGCGGAAACCGTCTGCACTGGTTCTTTGCGGCGTTCATTCTGGTCATGCTGGCAAGCTGGATAGTGTCGCCCTGTGGAGACAAGGGCGACTACGTGGTGCAAAACTACCTGAAGTTCGCCGTTTTTTACGCCCTGCTCGTCACCACAGTGCGTACTGAGCAGGATCTCCGCAGGATCCTCGTGGGCTATCTGGCCGTTATGACGTTGTGGATGGCGCACTGCCTGCGCGAGTACTACAATGGAAGCGCGACCTGGGCACAAGGAATAAAGCGGCTCATACCCGTCGGACACTCCTACGACTTCAACGATCTCGCGGGGATGATTGTTTGTTCGCTGCCGTTTGTTTGGGTCCTTTGGCATCAGTGGATGGATCTGCGCAAGCGGTTGCTGCTTGTGGGTTATTGCGGTCTCGCCGCCTACTGCGTCGAACTCACCGGTTCTCGGATGGGGTTCGTGGGAATCATCATCACCGCGATTATGGCCTGTTGCGCCTCTCCGAAGCGCTGGCGCATGTTGGCGGCGCTCCCCGTACTCGCGGCGGTGATTTGGATAGCACTCCCTCAAGATCGGCGAAATCGCTATTTCACTTTGTACGATCCAGATGCGGGCGTGGCGACCGGCGCCTCGGCTTCCGCGGGCAACTATCGCTTCAGCGGCTTCGAAAAAGGCGCTGCCGTTGTTCGAAAACCGTCCGCTGTTCGGATACGGCCCAATGGGCTTCATGGCGATGAACGGCTGGATGCCGCACAACCTTTACGGGCAATTGCTGGCCGAACTCGGAGCTGCCGGCGTCATCGCTTTTGCGCTGATTTTATTGGGTGTTGCCTGGAACGTTGTTGAGGCACGCCGCATCGCTCGTGATTTGCCCGACGACCGCCTTGCCTGGCACACGGTAGCCGCCGCCGGCGGCTCCTACCTCGTATTGGCTATTATGTCGTGGGGGTTCAATTTCCTTTTCTGGCACGTGTGGCTTTGGTTCGGCGGAATTCAGTTGGTTGCGTTGCAGTTGCTCAAGTGCCAAGCGGAAGAAGCCCAGGAGGAAGTCCTGGATTTCGATGACGATTGGCAGGAGGTGGCGATTGAGTCTTGATGCCGCCACGCCGGTGAATCGCGCGGGCCAAGCCGCCAACGTCCGCCGCGTGCTGGCCGTGGTCCGCCATCCGGTCGGCGGCATCCGCACACATCTTCTCTACACTTATCCTTACTTGGCCGAAAGAGGCTATTCGTTCACGTTCGTTTTGCCGGCGATCGACGACACGCGGTCGTTCCGCCGCGAGGTCGAAGCCTGGCCCAATGCCGAAGTCGTGGAGGCGCCGATGGACGGCCGGCGGATTCCGCAGTGCGTCTTCGTTCCCACCATTCGCAGGTTGTTGCGGGAAAGGCGATTTCGGCTCATCCATTCCCAGGGAATTCGGGCGGCAACGCAAGCCGTCTTGGCCAATATCGGCATCGGCGTGCCGCACGTCGCAACGTCCCAGGACATGGTTCGCCGCGAGGAGTTCCCGGGGCTTTCCGGACGTTTGAAGCTGCTGGCGTTGGGCACCCTGCTCAGCCGAGTTCGACGTGCTCGTGACGGTCACGAGCGACGCGCGACAAAACCACCTCGATCTCTTCCCGCCGCTGCGGATGGTGAAAAGAAAGGTGTTGTCGATCGTCAATGGAATCAACACGGACCTTTTCCGCTCCGACCAGCCGGCAGCGGACGACCCGCTTCGCCGGACCTTGGGGCTGGATTGCAATGTATTCCTTGGCGGGTTTCTCGGGCGATTCATGGAACAAAAGGGATTCCTGGTTCTTGTTGACGCCATTGAACATCTCTTGAAAAACGATCTGCCGCGGCCATTCCATCTGGTGGCGGTCGAGTCGGGCGACTTTATCCGCGAATACCAGGCGATTTTGCGAACTCGCCCGCACGTGGAAAACTGCATCACGTTCATGCCGCGGCAGCCGAACGTGGCCGACGTTCTGCGCCAGCTCGATGCGCTGGTCATGCCGTCGCTTTGGGAGGCCTGCGGGATCCTGGCCATGGAGGCGATGGCCGTCGGCGTACCGGTGATCGGCAGCAATTGCCCCGGCTTGCGCGAGGTCCTGGAGGACACACCTTCGCGTACCGTGCCGCCGAATGATCCCGCCGCGCTTGCTCATTCGCTTCGCCAAGCGATGACCGCGCCGCGCAAACAGGAGGCAATCGCCTATGCGGCAGAGGCTCGCGAGCGGTTCGATGCGCGACATACGGCGGACGGCCTCCACAAGCTTTTCGAAAAACTGGGAGGTGCGGGGAGAAATCTGCTCTCGACTTCAAACGCCGCCGCGCCCACAGCCGACATTCCGCAGGTCGATCGCGCGAGAATTGCGGTTGCATCAAGGCCGTTTGAAAAAAACAACTAGGATCCTGCTTTCGCATAAGCTATGATTGAGGAAATGATTGCCGCCGAACCGGAAACTCCATTAACGGCCTGCGATGCGCCGAGTCGCTGCCGGTCACGGTAATCACTCCGCCTCGCGGCTGGCAGTTGCTCAACCTTCGCGAGCTCTGGCAGTACCGCGAGCTGCTGATGTTCCTAACATGGCGCAACGTCGTCGTGCGCTACAAACAGACGATCTTGGGCGCGGCCTGGGCCATCCTCCAGCCCGCTTTGATGATGGTCGTTTTCACTGTCTTCCTCGGGCAGATGGCCAAGGTCGATGCGGGCGATTTGCCCTATCCGGTTTTTGTCTACGCGGGCCTGCTGCCGTGGTCATTCTTCGCCACCGCAATCTCCAATGCCGGCAACAGCGTAGTTGGATCGGCGCAAATGGTGTCCAAGATATACTTTCCACGGCTTTTGATTCCCCTGGGCGCCGTGGCCGCCGCATTGGTCGATTTCCTTATCGCCTTTACGCTCCTGATCGTGCTGATGGTCATTTACGGCATTCGGCCGGGATTCGCAATACTCCTGGTGCCACTGGTCATGGCCTTGGCGTTCATGGCGGCGGTGGGGGTTGGCAGCCTGCTGGCCGCCTTGAATGTTGCCTATCGTGATTTTCGCTACACGATTCCGTTCCTGGTGCAGATTTGGATGTTTGCCACGCCGACGATCTATATGAATGTGGATGCCCACGAAGCATCTTCGCCACAGGTTCAAGCCGCCTCAGCCGACCAGGGCTTGCACGCTCCGGAGGGAATCGCGGAGGGCCCCGCCAAACCCGGCCGCGACCGCGGGACCGCGGTACCCGGCTGGGTAAAGCACGTCTTGCGGCTTAACCCGATGACGGGGCTCATCGGCTTCTTCCGCGCAGCCGTGTTGGGCGGTCCGCTGCCGTGGTCCTGGCTCGGCATGTCCGCGGCATTGATAGCCGCCGTGTTTGTCATGGGGCTGATGTATTTCCGCCGCGTCGAAAGCAGTTTTGCCGACATTATTTAGCGTTCAGTCCAGCGAACTGAAAACCGAGCACTGAAAACTGCGAACTGCCTGCAATGCCACCCATCATCCACATTGAAAGCCTGTCGAAGAAGTACCTCATTGCGCATGACCGCCAGCGCGGACCGTACCGCACACTCCGCGAAACGCTGACCGATCTGGCCTCGGCCCCCTTCCGGCGACTGCGTGGTTTGCAAAACGGACGCGTTGAGAAGTTCTGGGCGCTGAAGGACGTGAACCTGGAGGTTGAGCAGGGAGAGGTCGTAGGCATTATCGGCCGCAACGGCGAAGGCAAGTCCACGTTGCTGAAAATCCTCAGCCGAATCACGGCGCCGACGACCGGTCGCATCGAGCTGCGCGGCCGCGTCGGCAGCCTCTTGGAGGTCGGCACCGGCTTTCACCAAGAATTGACGGGTCGCGAGAATGTCTACCTCAACGGCTCGATCCTCGGCATGAGCCGCGGCGAAATCCAAAAGAAATTCGACGAGATTGTCAACTTTTCCGGCGTCGAAAAGTTCCTCGATACGCCGGTCAAACGTTATAGCAGCGGGATGTACGTGCGGTTGGCGTTTGCCGTCGCCGCGCACTTGGAACCGGAAATACTGATTGTCGATGAGGTCTTGGCGGTTGGCGACGCCGAATTCCAAAAGAAATGCCTAGGGAAAATGCAGGCGGCCAGCAGCGGCGGGCGAACGGTGCTATTCGTCAGCCACAACATGCTGTCTATCGCTGCTTTGTGTCACACAATCGCTTGGATGGAGGACGGACAAGTTCGCGAATATGGTGCCGCGCGTCCCATTATCGACGCATACGAGGCGAGTTGTGTGCCGACTAGCTCGAACAACTCAGCGTCGCTTCACGAAAAGCCGCGAAGTGGCACCGGCGCGGCGCGGTTCGCACGAATGGACATTCGGCCGGCCGAAGCGTCCGTCGTGGGTTCGAGGGACATTCGTTCGGGCGAGTCGCTGGAGATAGCGCTGCACATCACCGGGTGCCGCGGTATTCGCGAGGCCAACGTTGCTGTGACCTTGTACGACAGCAACAACTATAGAATCGTTGACGTCAATACCGCACTAAAAGGCGAGTTTCTAACTCTTGGACCCGATGAGACGGCGCGGGTCGCCTTCGTCTTGCACGAACTTCTGTTGAAACCGGGCAGGTATACCATCGAACTGTGGCTTGGTCGTGGAGGTATGGAGGATATCGATTTCGTCCGTCAAGCGGGATTGATTGACGTCCGTCCGAAGTTCGAAGAAATTCGTCATTGCGAACCGTTTCCGGGGACCTATCAGTGCCGCTTTTCGCACACGATCAGCCGATGCGTACAAAGTTAACCAGCTTGGCTGGACGCGGCTGGTCCGCTTTGCGTCGCGGCGTCGCGACCGCTGCCGTGCTCGGTCGCCGCCGCGAGCGAGAGTTGCGCAGACTGGAGCTGTTGCCTCGTTATGTAGAAACTACCACCGACATGACCGGTTTTCACGCGAGAATTCCGGACGGGCCGTCGTTCGCGGCGACTTGGAACGAGATATTCGGCCGTGGGATCTACGATTTTCAGTGCCAGCACGACGCGCCACGCATCATCAATTGCGGAGCCAACGTTGGCGTGTCATGTCTATACTTTAAGTCTCGCTTCCCTAAGGCTCGGCTTACAGCCTTCGAACCTGACCCAAACGTATTTTGTTACCTCGAAGAAATGCTGGCGAGCACGGCTTCGGAGACGTTGAATTGATCGCCAGAGCAGTATGGAGCTCAGCAACTACGTTGCGGTTCTCCTCCGAAGGAGCCGACGCGGGTCGTTTCGGCGAAATACCGAAAGCCAAAGTGATTGAGGTGGCGACAATCCGCTTGCGCGACTACCTCTCGGAGACCGTCGATTTTCTCAAGATTGACATCGAGGGGGCCGAAACCGAAGTGCTCCGCGACTCCGCGCAACTGCTCGGCAACGTTCGAAACCTCTTTGTCGAGTATCATTCGTTTGTCGAAACGCGACAGACGCTCGACGAATTGCTGAGCATAATTAGCAATGCGGGTTTTCGTCTACACGTCCATCCGGTCCGGACGGCGCCAAAGCCCTTTTATGGCGTTGGCGACTACCTCGGCATGGACCTACAACTGAACCTCTTCGCTTACCGCCCAACTGGGCAAACTCTTCTTCCCGGCGAGGGGCTCGACGGGGCACAATGACAACCGACATAAACGTTCTTTTCCTCGGTCACGAGGCATCGCGCACTCGCACACCGCTGCTACTGCTGGAAACTATCAAATGGCTCGTCGCAAATTCGAGGGTCCGGCCAACAGTCCTCCTTAAGCATGGCGGCGAACTCGAACCAGACTATCACGCTGCGGCGCGTACGCACTGCTATGATGAGGAGTGCGCCAATGTCAATGGCCGGATTTACCACCAAGCGATGCGGAGGATTGGCTTGGCGAGCCCTTGGACGCCCGACCTGGCGCGGCGCTACCCGGCCGATGAGTACCCGGTGATCTACGCAAACACCATCGATACCTGCGATCTGGCGATGAAACTGGCTGGCGTCGGTCGGCGCAGTTGTGCATCATATCCACGAGCTTTCCTTCACCACCGAGTTATATTCCTTAAGGCAGACTCTCAAGTCGGCAGTTGCTTTCACGCATTCTTACATCGCCGCGAGTGACGCAGTCCGGTGCTTTCTGGAAAGGGAAATTGGCGTACCGCGAGACAAACTACGGGTGATTCACGAATTTCCTATTGCGGTCGGGTCGCGGGGGCCGACAGAAGAATCGCGCGAATCGATCCGCCGGCGGTGGCGAATTGCCGACGACGCACTAGTCGTCGGCATGTGCGGACTACCGAGCTGGCGGAAGGGCGTCGATTTGTTCGTCCAAGTGGCAATGCACGTGAAACGGCTGATGCCAAAGCAGTCGTACTGTTTCGTCTGGCTGGGAGGGTCTGAAAACAGTGCACGGGAAGCAATGCATGATGTAGCTCAATTAGGGCTACAAGACTGTTGCCGATTCCTTCCCAGCGAGACCCGCCCCGAATCCTATTTCCGCACTTTAGATCTCTTCGTACTGACTTCTCGGGAAGATCCATTCCCCGTGGCCATGTTAGAAGCCGCCGCTGTGGGGCTGCCAATTATCTGTTTTGATCGCGCGGGCGGTGCCATTGAATTGATCGAAAACGATGCCGGAATCGTTGTACCTTACTTGGATACTCCCTTGATGGCCGGTGCGTGCGCCGAGCTTCTCACCAATGCCGACCGACGCCGACGGCTCGGCGAAAACGCGAGGAAAAAGGTCGAGTCTCGATACTCGCTCAAAATTCGAAGGGCCAAGAATACTTGCCACAATTGAAGAAGCCGCGCTATTGAAATGTTGAACCTTTCCGTCGTCATTCCGTCCTACAACGCTTCGCGTTTCATACGCGAGACGCTGGCCTCAGTGTTTGCGCAGACGCGGCTGCCGGCGGAGATTGTGGTCGTCAACGACGCGTCGTCGGACGGGACGCCGGCAATCGTGCGCGGTCTTGCCGGAAGCGCACCCGTGCCGCTGCGCTTGCTCGAATTGCCCAGGAATTCCGGCGGTCCCGCCGCGCCGATGAATTCCGGCATCGAGGCGGCGCCGGCGAATACATTGCATTGCTGGATCATGACGACCTCATGCTTTCTAACAAGCTTGCGGCTCAAGCGGCGGTGCTCGATCAGAATCCCGCGGTGGAACTTGTCCTCAGCGATTGCGCCATCCTTAAGGTCAACGGCGTCGAGCATCAAAAGACTCGATCGCTTTCGCGCAACGACGAAAACACGGCGTGTAATGGATGGCCGCGCGAGCTGCACCTTCTCGATCCGTTGGCTTGCCAGTTGGATCTCATGAAGAATAACCGCCAACTTGTCGTAACTTGCAGCAATTTCGTCTTTCGTAAGTCCTTGTGGGGCCGCTTGAGCGGGTTCAAGGAATCCGCCGGAACATGCACGGACTGTGATTTTCTTCTCCGTGCGAGCGATACACCGATCGCGTTGTTGTCGCAAACTCTGTTTTGGAAGCGGCAGCACGAAGGCAACCTCTGGCAGCCGGACTTGAATAACGCCCTGCTCTCCTTGGGCGTCAGAGTGGATTGGCTTCGAGATGCCGCGGCTGCCCTTGGCGAAGAACGATGCAAGCGGCTTCGACTCGAGTGTGCCGATATCACGGCAGATATGGCGCTCAGAATGTACTTAGAAGGGCACCTCGGAGAGTTTGAACGGCTGCGAGAGTCGCTCCGATCGCTGGCCGAGGTCCCCCTGGTCGCAGCTTTGCTGGCGTTCAAACCATGTCCTCGTTGGTTGCGTCCTGCGCACCTTTGGGTCAACGCGGTCAAGACGGCGCTGGGGCAGGAGTCCCTGCGCCGCGCCTGGCCCGCGCCTATCGACAGCAGGGGTGGCATTGCCGCGAAAGCGGACGCTTCCTCCGGGCCGCCCAGGCGTTTGCACGCGCGATCATACTGACACCGCACAACAAGTATTACTGGCGGTGGCTGGTGGGCAGTGTTTTGCGGCGGGAAAACTGATATCTGACCGTTTCGCCGGCGCTGTCGCCGCCGCGATTGAGAATTGAAAAACAAGGTGCTTATCGTCGGCTACTCAGGCAAGACCCTCGGGGGCGTGACATCCGTCACCAACGTCCTTTTGGAAAACATTCCGCAGCTTGAATTGCACGCGGCGCTCCGCTGGTACGGGCCGCTCTGGCGGGTATTCGCATTCTCCATCTACAGCATATCGACGTTTCTATGCCGGTTGGTTCTTGCCGCACCGCGAATCGTGCAAGTCATCGTGGCCTCGCGCAGGCGATGCCGTGCGCATGCTGCCGTACATCGTGCTGGCGAAACTTCGCGGCTGCAAAGTGTGCCTTCACTTCCACAAGAACCGCGCGGCGATTTTTGAACCGCTACGCCCGATAATTGGCCGCCTCGCGCTGGCCGTTTGGAATCGCGTCGATGGTTACTGTTTTCTCAGTAATCGCCTGCGTGCGGAGTACGACGGCGTATTCAACCCGCGAAAACCTTGCGTTGTGATCCCCAACCCCATATCGGCCGATTGGCTCCGGCAAGACGTTCCGAGCAGAACCGATCGGACGCGCAGGCCTAATTTTTCTCGGGCGGTGGACGCAGGAAAAGGGGATTGACGAGTTGCTGGCGGTGATGCGGACGTTTGCGCCGCCAGCGCCGGTGCGCTGCGACATCTTTTCCGACCACTGCCCGGCGGTGAATCCGGAGAATTGTGTTTGCCACGCCTGGCTGCCGGAAGATGCGGTCCGGCAGGTGTTGCGCGAAGCGAGGCTCCTCGTGCTGCCTTCGCACGCCGAGGCCTTTCCAACCGTTCTGCTTGAAGCGGCAGCCTGTGGCACTCCCTTTGTCGCGAGCAACATCGCCGGCATACCCGACATTGCCGAGCAAAGCCGAGCCGGACTGTTGCACGAGGTCGGTGATACGGACGGACTGCGAACGGCGATCGAGCGCCTTTTGGGCGACGCGCCCTTGTGGGACGAATGCTCGCGCAACGGCCGGCGATGGATCGAATCGCTGGAGGTGTCGCGGATCGTCCCGCACTGGAATCGGTTCTACGCGGAACTCGGCATAGAAAGCGGGGATAAGCACGCCGAGCCTTGCGAATGCCACCGCGATCGCGGCGAGCCGTGCATCGCATCCGACGGACAGGTGTCCCATGTGTGAAAAGACTCGCACCGGGCCGCATCAACGTCTCGCGCCGCTGCATCGGCGCTATAAATGCGTCACTCGACCCGCGGTGCAAGAATTACACGGCCATCGTAACGAAAGGCCCTTCGCAGTGAGAGTGCCTGCAGCCTCTTGAATATACTCGTCCTAGCCTGGGATTACCCCGTGACGACACGCATGGCGGGATCGTCGCGTCTGTTCAATCTTTGTCAACAGATGTCCCGGCGTCATCGCCTCACCCTGGCCTTCTTCCGCCGCAGCCAAGATCGCGAGAAGCCGTTTATGGGCGACCCCGACAATCAAGGCGTATTCCAAGAGTTCGCGACGCTACCTTCATGCGACGACCTCGGTTTGCCCGCGCCGACATGGCTGAACCGGCAATCCCATCGGCTGACATTTGAGCCATATTTTTCGCTTCGCAAGATTGCGCCGACGCAGCTCAGACGGTGCCGCGAAGTTGTCGGCCAATTGCTCGATCGCAATCGGATCGAGCTGCTTTACGTTGACGGGGCTTCGATGGTGCAGCATGTCCCCTCGAATTGCGCGGTTCCCGTCGTCGCGGATTTTTGCGACTGCGGCAGTCTGCTCATTGCGCAGAAATCCGCGTGCCGAGACACGCCCCCTGCGGCGTCTTGCCTTGCAATTGGAGGCAAAAGGCATGGCCCGCGCGGAGAAATACGGTGCAGAATTGGCCGAAATCACCATTGCCATCTCCAGGCAGGACGAAGAGGCAATACGGAACTCGTGCTGCCGGGCGCGAACGATGGTAATTCCTAACGGGATCGATAGCGAGTTCTTTGCCTCTCGCAACCCGGCACAAATCGGCCCTGGAACGGGAAGGCTGGTCTTCACCGGCGTTATGCGCTATCCGCCGAACTCCGATGCGGCACGTTACTTCGCGCGCGAGGTCTTTCCGCTCATCCGCAAAGAATGGCCGGCCGCGGAATTCTGGATTGTCGGGGCCGATCCGCCCCCGTCCCTGAGAGAGCTTTCGGAAATTCCGGGGATCAAGATTACCGGGACAGTTGACGACGTCAGGCCGATCCTCTACGAATCGGACATCTTTGTTTGCCCGCTTCGCCAGGGCACCGGCGTGAAGAACAAGGTTCTTGCCGCATTTGCCATGAAAATCCCCGTCGTCGCCACCCGGAACAGCCTTCTTGGCATCAATGCGGTGAACGGCGAGCACTTCCTGGCGGCCGAAACCCCCGAAGAGTTCGCGAGGGAGGTCGGCACGCTTTTAGCCAACCCGCAGCGGGCCGGCATCCTTGCCACCAATAGTCGCATGCTGGTCGAACAGCATTACTCGTGGTGCAGGTATGGGGCCGTGTTGGAGCGGGCTTTGGCCGGCGTGGCAAGCAAGTCGCGTTCCCCGGCGATCGACAAGAAAGAATGTCCGGCATGAGCGAGTTTACTGACAGCCCCAATAAGGCGATCGGCGTCCTCAATACGAGCATCGCCTCGGAGAACGCCGGCGACTTCATCATCATGGAAGCCGCCGCGCGGGAAATCGCCGAATGCATGCCGCTGTCGTATAAGATCCAATTGACGACGCACGAGAAGTTGTCGCGCGCCAGCTTTCGAACGCAAAAAAAGGTCGCCTTTAACGTCGCCTGCGGTACCAATCTCCTCCATTCCCACATGGAGATTGTCAAGCAATGGAATACTGGCCTCGTTGCGAGTTGGTTCCTCAAGCCGGTATTGCTGCTGGGGGTCGGGTGGCGCGGCCACGCCAGCCGCAAGACGACCCCGTACACAAAACTCCTCCTGCGGTCGCTTCTTTCCCGCGAGCATCTCCATTCGGTGCGCGATTCCTATACCGAAGGCCGCTTGCGGGAGCTTGGCTTTTCCAACGTGATTAACACCGCGTGCCCGACGATGTGGTGTCTGACGCCGGAGCATTGTGCCGATATTCCCACGGAGCAGGGCGAGGATGTTGTTTTGACGCTCACCGACTATAGCCCCGAACCGCAAAAAGACCGGGAACTGCTCGAGCTGCTCAAGCGGCTTTATCGCCGGGTCCACTTGTGGCGGCAAGGATCGGGCGACTGCGCGTATCTGGCGACGTTTGCCCGGCCGGACGAAGTCGAAATCCTGCCGTCGAGCTTGCAGGCGTTCGACGATCTGTTGGCTGACCGTTCGCTCTCGCTGGATTACGTCGGCACACGGCTGCACGGCGGCATTCGCGCTTTGCAGCACAAGCGCAGGACGTTGATCATCGGGGTTGACCATCGGGCAAGGGACAAGGCAGTCGATTTCCAGTTGCCCGTGAAGAGCCGCTATACTCCGCTGGAGGAATTGGAGCAGATTCTGCGATCGCCGATTGTCTGCGACATTCATATCCCGCTGGAAAACATCCGCCGCTGGCGAGAGCAGTTCGCCCAGAGACTTCCCCACATGGGACCGGAATTGGCCGATCGGACTGCTCACCGCCGTTAAGCACCTCGCGGAAATTCCAAACGGCGCGGCCGGGAAATGACGACTAGGGAAGTATAACAAGCATGTTCCGCTTGAGAGTTGAGAAAACCGGAGCAAACGAGCTGCAAGATTCGCCGCCGCCGAGGAATCCGCGCTACGAATCACTCGATTTCTGGCGCGGCGTGGCCTGTCTTTCGGTTGTGATCCATCACTCAACTATGTATGCGGCAGATCGCGGGGCCGGTTCGGCGAAGGGCCTGGCGTCGTTGATAATGGCTGCGACATCGCTTCTTTGGATTGGGGTGCCGGTCTTTTTTGTCATTAGCGGATATTGTATTAGTGCCACCATTGACAGCGCGAGGAGGCGCCCGCGGCCGCTGGGAACTTACTTTGCCCGCCGATTCCGCCGCATCTATCCTCCGTACTGGTGCCTGCTATTCGTCGCGGTTGCGATCATGCCGCTATTCAACTGGTTGACGGGCAGCTCGATTTCTGAAATTCCGACCGATTGCAAGCCGTCAACGCTCACATTGTCGCAGTGGTTCGGCAATCTCACCCTCACTGAAACTTGGCGATACCATTGGTTTGGCGGTCCGCCGAAAGCGCTCTTTGGCCATGCATGGACGCTCTGCCACGAAGAGCAATTCTACTTCGTCGCGGGCGTTTTGCTGCTGTTAATGCCGCGACGGTTTTTTGCGGGCGCCGCGGCAATCACTTTGCTCGTGCTGGGATTTTACATTGCGCCGTGGACCGGCCTGCAAAACGCACTTGTGGGTTTGTTTCTTGGCGGCTCGTGGCTTATGTTCGCTGCCGGAATCCTGGTCTATTACATAGTGAATCACTGCACCAGCAGGACGCAGGTTGGAGTGGCTTATGCCGTTTTTGCGGCTGGAATTGCAGTGACCGCGTATAGTTCGTGGCGCCAATGGCCGGTAAGCAGGGATTTCAATCTCTTCGTGGCGCTTTGCTTTGCCTGGGCAATCTCGCTTTTGCACCGTTGGGACCAGCTAATCGTTTCGACGAAAAGTTTTTGGCCGGTTACCTTGTGCGGGCGGATGTGCTACAGTCTGTACCTCGTGCATTATTCCGTAGTTCGAGCTGCAAGCCATTATATCTACCACGCGGGAGCCAAGGATGCGCGGTTGACAGTTTTGATCACCGTTCCCATATGTATAGCCTTATTGATCGCGGCCGGCGCTGTTCCACTTTGCCGTTGAAAGGTTTTTCCTTAACTCCCGCAACGCAAGGTCGGGCGATACGCGTTTCCCGGCATCAGAGTATGTCGTGCTCCCGCTCGTGCCGGCTGAAGATCCGGTACGCGGCTAGCATTCAGGCGAGCAAGTGTAGAATGCAGATCCAGTTACCAGAATTGCCGACTTGCACCTCCGCGCTTCGCATAGTTACCAACTCCACCATGTGGCAATCGGAAACATGGAACCGCCATATAATAAATGTGCTCAGCGACGATGAGGAGCATTGGCGCGCTCCGTATCCTTCTTCGTTGGCGACAGCATGGCGGCTTTGGCGGCGGCGCAAGGCGGGCCAAGTAGCCGCGCCAATGGGCGGGGGAGCGGCATTCTACTATTGTCTTCTCGCGCGTGTGCTGCGCTGCGAAAAGCCGGCCCAAGTAGTGCATGAATTCTTTCTGCCTGAGCCCGCACCGAAATCGCTTGCGTGGCTGTTGAAGAGACAGTTGCGGCGATTCGCATTTTACCGCGCGGCGGCAATCATCGTCTACGCGGAAGGTGAGCGGCAATTGTGTGCCGACTATCTGGATCTGCCGCTGTCGCGCTTTCATTTCGTCCCGTTTCACACATGCGTGCTCGATCCACATCTCGAACCCGCCGCGGCATACGGGTTCGCTGCGGGAAGATCTGGACGCGACTACGGCACATTTTTTGAGGCAGTCCGCGGCCTGGACTATCGCTTTGTGGTAGTCGCCGACAAGCCGAGCGTCGCAGATTTCGACATTCCCGCGAATGTCGAGCTGCACTGCGATATCCCGCGCGACGAGTATTTGGCGCTCTTGAAAAAGTCCGCGTTCGTCGTGGTCCCGCTCCACCGCCGGCACTGCTCCACCGGCCAGGTCGTCATCCTCGAAGCCTATGCCCTTGGCAAGCCTGTCGTCGCCACGCGAGCCTTGGGGACGGTCGACTACGTCGAGGATGGTGAAACGGGCCATCTGACTGACCCGTATGATCCAGCCGGCATGAGTTCGGTCATTCAGCGGCTGATTGCCGACGGCGCGGAACGGGACCGCTTGGGACGCAACGCGCTCGGGCGAGTGCAGACCGACTACACATTTTCCGTTCATGTCGACAAGCTTTTGGCGGTCATGAGAAACGCGGCCGAGGCTTTTCTGCAATGAAGATGGCCGCCTCCACGAACACCGTCATTTCGATTTTCGACCACCATGCCGTATCCGTGGCGGGCATGGAGACTTACGCCCGAGAACTCTCGCTGCAACTCGGCCGCTGTGGTTGGCGGAGCGTCTTGGTCTTTGCCAGCCGCCCGTCCGATGAAGTGCGGCGATTTCTCGATCTGCCCAAAACGGAGCTGTACGCCTTGGAAGGCTGCGGGCGGATCGGCTACGGCACGATCCGCAAAGTCATAGGGCTGTTGCGTGCGCATCATCCCAATATCTTGCATTTGCATTTTGTGGACGCCAAGAGCGGCTACCCGTGGCTGGCTAAGCTTTTGGGCGTCGGCCGCGTATACATGCACGATCATATTTCTCGCTTGTGCCCGCACTGCACGATCTGTTGCCGAGCAGGGAGTAGGAAGCATGGAGGAGGGAATACCGCGGGCGCCCCTTCGCCCGACGGTTGCGCCTTGCGCGTGCCCGGCTGGAAACGGGCCGCGAATTGGCTGGCCTGCCTGCCCGTGACCAAGATGTTTTGCGTAAGCTCGTTCATCCACGGGTGCGACGCGGCCTACGGCGCGATGCCTCGCGAGAGGTTGGAAGTGCTTTACAACGGCGTGGACCTCGGCCGAGCTGCAAACGGCGCGTTGCGCGGACCGGAATTCCGCCGGCGTTTCGGAATTCCGCCCGATCATGTGCTCGTAGTCCAAGCCGGCACAATGCGGCGGGAGAAGGGGCTTCCGGACTTGCTTCACGCCGCCCAGCGCGTACTTGCCGCGGGAGCGGAGGTTCAATTCTTGCTCGCCGGCGACGGCCCGCAACGCGGCGAGTTTGAGCGACTGGCCGTGGAGCTTGGAATCTCCGATCGAGTGACCTTTACGGGCCGCGTCCGCGATCCGCTGGGCGATGGCCTCTGGGCGGCGTGCGACATCGCCTGCCAGGTTTCGCGATGGCAAGAGGCTTTTGGCTTGACGATTGCCGAGGCGATGGCCGCCGGAAAGCCGCTGATCGGAACGCGGACCGGCGCGATTCCCGAGTTGATCGACGAGGAAAAGTCCGGCCTCCTCGTCGAGCCGGGCGACACGCTCGCGCTGGCCGAAAACATCTTGTCGCTCGCCCGCGACGCACGGAGGCGGTGCGAGATGGGGCAAGCGGGAAAACTAATCTGCCAAGAGAAGTTCGACATCAAGAAGAACGTGGCCGCCTTGATCGATCGCTACGGAATTGCCGGCGAAGCGATTAGCGCGGCCAGCGAGAAATGACACAGGCCGTTTTGAGCATCGAGAAGACGGTCGAGTCTGCGGCGGCGCACGGCCCGAGCGAGCTGCAACATATTGACTATCTGGATGGGTGGCGTGGGTTGGCGATTTTGCTTGTCCTGCAAGCGCATTTTTTTGTGCTTCCGGGAATCAAATCAGGCCGCCTCGGAGTGGACGTGTTTTTCGTGCTCTCTGGATTCCTCATGAGCCGGATTCTCTTCGTCAAGCGGGTGCCATTGAAAATTTTTTACAAGCGCCGTATAAGCAGAATACTGCCCGCGTTTCTGCTCTATGTTGCCGTTGTGTACGGGGCGGCATATTTCCTTGGTCGTACGGAACGGCACAATGCTATTTGGACAATTACGTTTTTGCGCACGTACGTTCCGACGGATTACGATTTTTCTCACGCTGATATCCCGATTTTGCAGCTTTGGTCGCTCAATGTTGAAGAGCACTGCTATGTTTTCCTAAGCATTCTCACACTCATCATTCCGCTAGAGGGCCGCGTGGGTCCGTTCTTACTGCTTGCAGGCACGGTATCCATCGCGATTCATTTTGCTTACCGCGCGTTTCCCGATCTCGCGCCGATGTCATGCGAGGTACGGACCGAGGCGGCTGCGGGTCATCTACTTGTCTCCGCCGGGTACTTCCTTGTGCATTGCCGCGCCGTCCCATTTGTAAGACCGTGGATGCCTTTGGCGGCGGGCGCGGCTGCCGCGGCTTGCCACGTTAACCTCGCTCCCTGGTGGTTGTCAGTCATTCTATCGCCGTTTCTGCTCGCATTCGCGGTGAACCACCTTGCCGAGACGCCGCAATGGTTCCGCTCGTCGCTCGCCTGTCCGCCGTTGCGACTGGCGGGCATTTGGTCGTACTCGATATATCTCTGGCACGGGCCATTCGCCTCGCACGACTATTTTGGACGCGGTGGCAACGTGGTCTCCTGCTCGGCGGGAATCGCCGCTGGCGTGGCCTCATTTTATTTGTTCGAGAACCCGATTAGAACTTGGCTGAACAAGGTCTGGTGAAAGAAAACCCGAAGGAATGTCGGAACTCTCCTTAGCAACGCGAGCCCTGGTCTTCTATGGATCGCGATTGCCCGACCATCCGCGCAAATGGTGGGTGCATGACCGGCTGCGAAAGTGGCTTGCCGTTGACGTTGCCGACCGCGAAACCCGCGTCAAGCGGCGCGGATTATGGTGGTCGCTCAATCCGACGGACCATGCCCATGCCGGGTTATTTTGGATGGGGGCCAAGTACCAATGGGAAATGTTCCATCTTCGCCGGCTGCTTTCGACCGATCTGCGCGGTGCTGGACGTTGGCGCCAACTACGGCTATTGCGCGATCACACTTGCGGTCGCGCTGAAAAAGAAGTGCCGCGTCCTGGCCATCGAGCCGGACGCCGAGAATTTCGCCCGTTTGAAGCGGCACGTCGATTGGAATGGGCTCCAGAATGTGGTCACCTGTCACGAGCTTGCCCTATCCGACACGCCGGGCACGGCGGCGATGAACAAGCCCGCCGGCAATTCGGGGCATGCCCATATCGTGCCCGAAGGCACTAATGGCCGTACTGTTGTCACGACCCTTGATGCCTTTAGCGAGGAACAAGGCATTGACCGCCTTAACGCCCTGCTGTTGGACGTAGAAGGCTACGAAGATCGGGCGCTGCGCGGCGCGGCAAAGATGCTGGAGCGTTTCCGGCCGCTGGTTGTCGTCGAGCTTTGGTCTCCGGCCATGCAGCAGCAAAACAGCAGCGTGGAAGCCGTGGCCAGTGTGCTCGGCGAGCAGGGCTATCGGCTTTACTATCCGCACCGGCGGCAATTGGTTCCGCTTGCCGCCCTGCCGACCGGCGACACGGGCATTTACGCCTTTTGCTTCCACAAGGACCGCCTCCCCGCAGGGCTGGCGGGCTGAGTCCCCGTCACCGACAACGCATAACGATCACGCCATGCCGGCCTTGGTTTCCATTGTCATCCCGTGCTACAAGGGCAGCCGCTTTCTGGCGAAAACCATCGAGAAGCTGCCTCAAACAGACGTACCGCGACATCGAAGTTATCGTTGTGGATGACAAAAGTCCTCAAAATGACGCCGAAATCGCCGGCTCCTATGCGGCGAAGGATAGCCGCCTGCGGGTCGTCCGCCACGAACGCAATGGCGGCGTTTCGCAGGCCTACAACAGCGGTTACGCCATCGCGCGGGGCGAGTTCTTCACGCGTCTGTCGCAGGACGACCTGTTCCGCGAGGACGCGATCGAGATCATGGTCCGGCATCTGCAGATCGCGCCGCCCGAAGTCGGCCTGGTCTATTGCGATATGCAGAAAGTGGACGAAGACGGCCATTGGCTCTCGCGCTGGGACCAGGCCGATGACCCCGACAACGCCTTGTTTCCGACGCAGGAAGTCGGCCTTTGCGTCATGTGGCGTCGGAGCGTGTATGAGGCGGTCGGCCCCTTTCGTCCGCGTTACGACTTCGCCGAGGACTACGATTTTTACTTACGGGTCTCCCGAAAGTACCGCCTCGCCAAATGCGGAAACGAAGCTCCCTTCTTCTTCCGCTGCCACGCCTCGCAAAACGGCACGGTCTCGCAAATGCAGCAGTCGGCGGCCTATTCGCTCGCACAGATGTCCCACGCCTGGGCAACTGTCAGGAAACACCCGACTCGCTGGGAGTGTTGGAAGGGAATAGTCGGCTGTGGTTTCCGCGTCGGTGCGTTGAAGGCGAAGATCGGGTGGAAATCGCTCCGCACGCGGGCGTAGGCAAGAGTCAATCGTGACCGTAAACATCTACGATTCAGCCGATAGTGTCGCAGAAGTAGATAAGACATCTGCGCCGGTCCCGCAGCGCGAATATGCCGATAGCGCAATATCGGGCCACGTTCACGGTTTCGATTACGCCCGATGCCTGTTTGCCGTGATGGTTGTCGCTTTGCATACGCGGGCGCTGGGCGCGTCGGCGAAGGCCGATGTGGTTTACGACCACTTCTTTTCGCTTGCCGTTCCGAGCTTCATTCTCATTTCCCTGTTTCTGTTTGTCGCCAAAGGTAATGTAACGGGCCGCAGCCTGGCGCAGCGCGTTGAGCGGCTGTTGCTTTTGTTCGTCTTTTGGTCCGCGGCTCACGCCATCGTGTTTCACAAGACGGAGGACATTCTGCGCGGCTGCGAAAGCGCCACGGGATTAGTCCGTACGGCAGTGAAGGGCGGCAACGATATCTTCTATTTCTTTTCGTGCCTCGCCTTCGTGACGATTGTTGCGGCAGCCGTGTGCAGACTCGCGCCGCGAGTCCTGTGGACGCTTGCGCTCGTAGCGACGTGCGGACTGTGGGTTATGTCGTCGCTCGCCGGCGGTCGGCTGTCAGAAGAACTCGCAAATTATTACAATCCCTTGAACTTCGTGCCTTACGCATTCGTCGCGCCGCTCGTGGTGGACCAAGTGCGCCAGGGCTCACTCAAATCGTCCGCAGCTAAGACGGTGGCGGTTTTTGCGCTGCTTTTCATGACTTGGCTGATCGCGACGCTGCTGGAACCGCATTATCTGCATACGGCGGACGGAAGGTGGCCTTCGGCCTACTCGCGGCCCTCGGCGGTACTAGGCGCTGTGACCGTTATATGCTTGTTTCTCTTGATTTCGCGTCCCGCTCCGCGGATCGTGCAGCGGCTTGCCGACTGCTCGCTGGGGATCTACTGCGTTCACATTTTCGTAAAGCCGTCAGCGGGAATCGCGGCGGTACCGAACCACTTTGCGCAATTCCTCATCGTGCTGATCGTTTCGATCGCTATTGTCGCGTTTCTGCGCTACGCCTTGGCCCGGCAGATGATTTAGATATAGACAACGACTTGTGACATAGATCGTGTTTATGATAGAATTTGAGTTGCGAACGCAACTTGATGGACTCCCTGTGGAAAGGTAACGATATGCTCACCGACCTCTCTCGACGGTTCCGCGACTCGATCAATTGGCGGCTGCGCACGCTGAACGACGGCCGCTGGGCCGATTACTGTCGCCCCACGTCCGTCGTCATCGTGCTCACGATGCGCTGCACCGCGCGATGTCTGCATTGCGATATCTGGAAGCGCCGCGGTCGCGAAGAGGAACTGGCCACGCTCGAACAGTGGAAGCAGTTCCTTGCCGACGTGCGGAACTGGCTGGGCCGGGCGCACGTCGTCATCACCGGCGGCGAGGCGCTGACGAACCCTCATGCCGTCAAGCTTCTTGCCCGCGGTTCGTCGCTTGGCCTGTGTATGGAATTGTTGACGCACGGCTACTGGCAAAACCAAACGCGGATCGAAGAGGCCGCGCGGTCGCGGCCGTGGCGAATTACCGTGTCGATGGACGGCGTGGGCAAGGCCCACAGCGTGGTCCGGGGCCGCGAAGATTTTTGGGAAAAGGCGTCCGGCTCGCTCGCCACGCTCATCCGCCTCCGCAAGGAGGAACGCTTAGGTTACAAGATCCGTTTGAAAACGGTCATCATGCAGCACAACCTGGGCGATGTCGCCAACGTCGCCCGGTTCGCGGCCGATAACGGGCTGGAAGTTCTTTACCAGCCGATCGAGCAGAACTACGACACGCCGGAAGACCTTGATTGGTTCAAGCATTCCGCGAACTGGCCAAGCGATACGGAGAAAGCGATCGCGGTCGTGCGCGAGCTGATCGAACTGAAGCGGCAGGGGCTTCCCATTTGCAATTCGCGTTCAGAGCTTGAAATGATGATCCCGTATTACCGCGACCCGGAAGCGCACCAACTGGCCGTGCAGCTCCATTCTGGCCACGAGGGAAACGCCACGTGCTGCGCGCTGACCACAATGCAATTGGAGCCCAACGGCGACGTGGGGACCTGCTTCAAGATGCCGCCGGTCGGCAACATCAAGTCGGCCTCGGTCCGCGATATCTGGGCGAATCGCCCGAAGTGGTGGCAAGGAGGCTGCTGCCGGACGAAAGCCGCGGCGCCAGCGGAAGTTGACGCATTGGCCGTTTTCTAAGTCAACAGAGAGTCTATTCGATATCGTGTTGCGGGGCGTTAAACGATTTGCGAAAAGGGCGCTGATTCGCGCAGAAGCCGAGCGGTTCTCGCCGAATTCAATCCACGGGAACGTGCGCTGATATCGCTCATTAAGTCGCGCAGGCTGACGTACCTGAGCGATGCCAGGCTTGCCAGCATCGCTCGTACCTGCCGCTCGATTGAGGATGCCGGCCTTCCGGCGCGTTTCTGGAAGCGGGCTGCGCAATGGGCGGATCGGCCATCTTAATCGCTTCGCTGAAATCTGCCCCGCGGCCGCTTTTCGTGTACGACGTCTTCGATATGATCCCGCCGCCATCGCAGGACGACCCGCAGGAGGTTCACGACCGCTATCGAACCATAGCGGCGGGCAAGTCGCAAGGCATCGACGGCGAAAAGTATTACGGGTATTTGGACAATCTCTATGAAGTCGTACATGCCAACTTCAAGAGTTTTGGAATTAACTGCGATGAGCAGTCGGTTTCGCTGGTCAAGGGACTGGTCCAAGATACGTTGAAAATCGAGCAGCCGGTTGCCTTCATGCACATTGATGTCGATTGGTACGAGCCGGTGATGACCTGCTTGGATCGCGTTTTCCCAAACCTCGTTGCGGGCGGCAACGTGATCCTCGACGATTATCACGACTGGGGTGGTTGCCGCAAGGCTGCCGACGAATTTCTGGGCCGGGTCTCGGGGAGGGTACTCTTGGATGACTCGGCGGGTTCGATGAAAATCACGCGCGTATCGCCGTACGCATGTTCTTTGATACGCCCGTCTACTTCGTCTTCCTGACGCTGGTAGTATTGATCTACTGGCGTCTTTCGCGGCGGGCGCAAAACCTCTTCCTGCTCGCAGCCAGCTACTTCTTTTACGGCTGGTGGGATTGGCGATTCCTAATCTTGATCGCCGTCTCGACGGTCGTCGACTTCACCTGCGCTCGCATTATCGACCGCTCGGAGGCCCCCGTTAGGCGCCGCCTGCTGTTGGCGCTTTCTCTGAGCATCAATCTCGGCTTCCTCGGCTTTTTCAAGTACTTCAATTTCTTTGACGATTCCTTCGTGCAGCTTTTACATACCTTGGGGATCGAAAACGTCAACCCCACGCTGCTTGCGATCGTACTTCCGCCCGGCATTTCGTTCTACACGTTTCAGGAAGTCGCCTATATCGTCGACGTATACAACCGCCGCATGAAGCCCGCCAAGTCGCTGGTAGATTACGCCCTGTTTATTTCCGTGTTTCCGCACTTGATTGCCGGGCCGATCCAGCGGCCGTCGCACCTTCTTCCG
Organism: uncultured Planctomycetia bacterium; assembly: GCA_963707295.1. Classification (GTDB taxonomy): domain Bacteria; phylum Planctomycetota; class Planctomycetia; order Pirellulales; family Thermoguttaceae; genus JANXQG01. The sequence goes on along the minus strand of CAVPPL010000007.1, from coordinate 636,122 downwards.
CAGGTGCAGCGCGAAAGGACGTTCCACCCGCATCGCTTTTTCGACGGCCTGATGTTGATCCTCTCCGGCCTGTTTCGCAAGTGCGTGGTCGCCGACAATTGCGCGCTGTTGGCCAACGCGGCGTTCAATGGCAATCTCGGCCGGCCGAGCCTGGCCGCGACTGCCATCGGCAGCTATGCCTTCGCCTGGCAGATCTACGGCGACTTCAGCGGCTACAGCGACATCGCCCGCGGCAGCGCGCAGCTGCTGGGTTTTCACTTCATGGTTAACTTCCGCCAACCCTATCTGGCCACGAGCCTGCAGGATTTCTGGCGGCGCTGGCATATCAGCTTGAGCACGTGGCTCCGCGATTATCTCTACATTCCGCTGGGCGGCAATCGGCACGACGAGGTCAAAACCTATCGCAATCTGCTGTTGACCATGCTCTTGGGCGGTCTTTGGCACGGAGCCAATTGGACGTATGTTGTCTGGGGCGCAGATTCACGGCGCGGGGCTTGCCGCCGAGCGAATGCTGCGAAAACTGCTGCGCTTGCCCGAACGCGCGGAAAGCACGCAAGAACAGCGGCAGCGGTCGCTCTTCAAGCCCTTGGCTTGGCTCGATCGTATTGTCATCTTTCATTTGGTTTGCCTGGCGTGGATCTTCTTCCGAGCGGCAACGGTCGGCGGCGCGTGGGAAATGGTGTCGTCCCTTTCCGTGGCCTCTTGGCAGCCGGAACTGCTGACTGCCTTCAAGTTCCTCGCTTTCTTCGCCTTTCCCATGTTTTTCATCGACCTGGTCAACGAATACCGCGGCGAAGAGTATTTTTTGGAGTGCGCCTCGGAGCCATCGCGAATCGTCGTCGCCTCCGTTCTGACGTTCGCCTTGGCCGCTTTTTCCGGAAACAGTCTCAATGCCTTCATTTATTTCCAATTCTGACATGGGCAGCGCTAGCCGCCGGCCATTTGGCGATAAGGGCTACCTCGTTCTGCTAACCGTCGTCGCAGTGATTCTCGCGGGCGTAGAGTTGGTCACGCGATATGTTGTTCCCAGGTATGACGGTGGCATGAGAGTCCACGCGCGGGAAGTCCATGCGGCGATCGAACTGCGGCCGACCGTTTCGCCCCAACAGGTGCTCGTCGTTGGCAACTCGCTCCTGGACAACGGCGTACTCTTCGACGAAGCGGCCCGATCGCTGCGGCCCCAGATCGAGGCCGTCCGGCTCTTTGTTCCCGACACGAACTATTACGATTGGTACTTTGGGCTGCGGCGGTTGCTTGCCGAGGGCGCGGCCCAATGCTGTCGTTCTCGTACTCTCTCCGCGGCAACTCGTGGCGTCGCGGATTCGCGATTCGTATTCTCCCTATAATATGTTTCTGGCCTCGGATCTCTTCCACATCGCCCGCCAGTTGAAGCTCTCCAACACGGCGACCAGCAATCTCTTCTTTGCGCACTATATCGCATATTTTGGGTATGGCGACGAGGTCCGCAAGGGCGTTCTCCGGCGGATCCTGCCCGGTCTGCCGTTGTTGATGGCCACCATGATCCACACTCATCAGCCGCCTTTGGTCCCGGACCAAGTCCTCGTTACGGCGACCGAGCGGCTCCGCGCGCTCCGCGATCTGGCTGCCTCGCAAAAAGCTCGCTTCGTACTCGTCGTTCCTCCGTCGGGCGAGGTGAAAGGCGACGAGGCCTATCTTGCCGTCCAGCGTGCGGGCGTGGCGGCGGGTGTGCCGGTGCTCATGCCGGCCGAAATCGGATCGATCGAGCCGCAACTCTACTCGGACGGGTTCCATCTCAATTCGCGGGGCGCAAAGCTCTATACCCCGCTCTTCGTCGAAGTCCTGCGGAGGGTTCTCGACGGCCGCTGAGCCGCCCGCTGCCGCCGGAACTCTTGCTTCGGCTGCGCTATTCAAGTAGGGCAGGCAGAGTATGGGGTTGCAATTTCGAGGGTTTCCGCTATTTTGTTAAATTGAGGGGAACCGCCCAGGCTGGGGAGTCCGCCCGCACGGGGCTGAGTTGTTTAGCCTGCGGTCTCCTAGATGCGGTTGTCGCATGAAGGATATCCTTTACGATTATCAGATGACCGCAACGACGTGGGTCTACCTCTCGTCGTTGATCATGATTTCGGTCTATTTCAAGTTCCGCCGCTTTTGGAGCGTGCGGAACCTGGACATCATCGGCCTGATTTTCTTCGCGCCGGGCCTGCTCATGGTGGCCTACGGCAAGGAATCGAAGCCGGCTGCGGCGCAACATGCCGCGTCGGAGACGCGAGCACAATCGTCCAATACGCCCGACGCCGGCGCGGGGGCTGTTCGTTCGGAGCCGACACCGCCCAGGGCGGAGTCGTCCGGCGGAAAGCCCGCCGATCATGCGGCCGCCAGCCGGCAGATCGAGCGGCTCGGCTATCTATGGCTTTTTGCCGTCAGCCTGTTCTTTCTCTTGCGGCTGTTGATCGATCCGGCGATGGTCCGTCGGCCCCTCTTGGAACCGAACCTTTCGGCAAGCGGGCTGACGTTCGCCTGCGCCGCGATGCTCGTATTTCTCATGTCGAACGTCATCACGGGCAGCACGGAGACAAGCTCGGCTCCCGCGGCGCGGCAGGTCGAACAGGATGCCGGCGAGAAACCGCCAGGCGAAAAAATGCCTGGTGAGAAATTGGCGCGAGGCGGCGAGACGGCCGAAATGCGGACGATCCTCAAGCAGCGCGGGCCGGGCTACCCGCTGTTCCAAGTGTTTTCCAGTTCGTCGGACGACACCGCCAAGCGCATCACCGCCATCATTGCCCATCTGGCGATCGTTCTCGGCATGGTGCTCATCGGCTACCGGCATTTTGACAATACGCATACGGGCATCGCCGCGGCCACGCTCTATCTGCTACTTCCTTATACGGCCGAGTATACGCCGTGGATCGACCATGTCGTGCCCGCGGCGTTTCTGGTTTGGGCGATTCAATGCTATCGCCGTCCGGCCATAGCCGGCATATTCATGGGTCTAGCGGCCGCGCTGACTTGGTATCCGCTGTTCCTCTTGCCGCTGTGGTGTTCCTTCTATTGGCGGCGGGGACTTGTGCGATTCAGCGTGGCTGTGCTCGTGGTGCTGGCACTGGTGATCGTTTCGCTGGCGTTCACTCCGGCGGACCTGGGCACTTTCTGGGACCAATTCCAACGGACCATAGGAGCGCCGGCGCGCACGTCCCCGATCGCGAAATCCAAGGTTTTTGGCAGGGGTTGGCGCCCTTCCGCTGGCCGGTGATGGCGTTGTTCGTCGCCATGTGCGGGAGCACGGTCTTGTGGCCCGCACAGAAGAACCTCGGCGCGCTGCTGGCCTGTTCCGCCGCAATCATGCTGGGCACTCAGTTCTGGAAGGCCTACGACGGCGGGACCTACATGGCCTGGTACCTGCCGCTGATGATCCTCACGATCCTTCGCCCCAACCTGGAAGACCGCGTGGCCTTAAGCGCGATCAGCGAGGGCTGGGTGAAGTGGCGGAAGTAGCTGGTAGCCGCGAGGTGTGGGAAGCGGCGGGCCTTTGTGCGCAATTACAATTCCGCGATCAGCGCAACGCCCGCCAGCACGCGGGTCGCTGCGATTGCCCCCACTAAAGGGCTGCGGCACGACAATGTTCGCATAGTCGGATTTCCTAGGCGCGCCTGGAACGGCTTGCTCAATCGCTATTATCGAAATGCGCAGTATTTCGCTGCCGAATTCTCGTGTTTGACATGACAATAGGCAGGGACGGCAAAGTCGTCGCGATCGGAACAACGTTACCCGGCGGGAATTAGGCCCGCTTACCAGAGGACTTCGATCTCGTTGACCACTTGGTCCACGCCGTCGAGTCCGGCAACTGCGGTTTGCGCTAACTGCTTGAGATAAAAGCTTGGCACGTGTCCGTGAAGAAAGAGCGTCTGCTCGCTGTACTCGCACCAGATGCGCTGCACGGCCAGATGGGAATGGCGCACGATGCGGTCTCGCGCCTCGGCGGCGGGATCGCTTCTGGCATCTCGGCAGGAAATGTTCAATCGGGCACTCCACTATAATTGGCCGGCCACAACGCCAAGCATATCCTACGCGATTGGTAATCGTCAAGAGTATCCTCCGGCATGGAAAGCGTGGATTATGCGAGCATAGTTTACGCCGCCTGCGCACTTTGGTATATAATCGGAATTGGCTTTTCCACTCCTTTTGACGTGCAACACGCCTGGATGATCGCTGGAAAGGCGACGCCACGTTTCACGAAACTGAGCTACAAGAGATTCGGCCATGGCAAACTTTGCAACGGCATTAAAAGAAGAGATTTGCCGCGTGGCACGCCGCGAGATCAAGGCCCAGGCAACGCCGACGCGGCAAGCCATCGTGCAACACCGGCACGAAATCCTCCGGCTGAAGCGCCAGCTCCGCGAACAACAGCGGCGGGTTGACGTGCTCGAACAAAAGAAGTCCAAAGGAGCCAGCGGCGGAGCAAACGACGGACGATTGGCCGGCCTGCGATTCTCGACCCGCTCCGTGAAGCGCAGCGCCGCCGGCTTGGGCTTTCCGCCGAGGATTACGGCCGGCTGATCGGCGTTTCCGGGCTAACGATCTACAACTGGGAGCACGGCCGCGCTCGCCCCCGCGCGGCGCAATTCGAGGCCCTGGCGGCAGTCCGCGGCATCACCCGCACCGAGGCGGCCGAGCGGCTCGGCCTCCAGCGCAAGCGGCGGAAACCGCGATAGGCAAGAACAATGCCCTTGTGCCTGCTTGGACTCGGTTCGAATCTTGGCGATTCCGCGACGACACTCGACGAGGCACTGGCTCGAATAGGACGCATTCCGCAAACAGAACTCTTGCGGCACAGCCGCTTTCTGCAAACGCAGCCCGTCGGCGGGCCGGCCGGTCAGGCGGATTATCTCAATGCCGCGGCGCTCGTCCGCACATCGCTGTCGCCGCGAGCGCTATTGGCCGCCTGTCAGGAAATTGAAAACGGGCTTGGCCGCGTTCGACGGGAGCGCTGGGGTCCGCGGACGATTGACATCGACTTGCTGCTTTATGACGATCTGGTGCTGAACGACGCCGAATTGGCGATTCCCCATCCGCGTATGGCCGAGCGGCAGTTTGTGCTGGAGCCGGCGGCGGAGATCGCCGGGGAGATGATCCATCCGGCTTTCGGCCATGCAATCGCGAAACTGCTCGAAAATCTCAGTGGCACGCTGCGGCACGGGACTATATAATCCCTTATCCCTGACCACTAACGATGTCACCCCGCGTCCTCACTACCGTCGCCGAAATCCGCGCCGCCCTGCTGCCATTTCGCCGCGCTGGCCAGCGGATTGGCTTGGTGCCGACGATGGGGGCGCTCCACGCGGGGCATATCAGCCTGGTTCGGGCGTCCAAGGCCGAGTGCGACATTACGGTAGTATGGATCTACGTCAATCCGAGCCAGTTCGGGCCGCACGAGGACCTGGCAAAGTATCCCCGCACGCTCGCCGCCGATCTGCAAAAACTGGCCGCCTGCGACACCGATTTCGTCGTCGCGCCCAGTGACGCCGAGGTCTTCCGGCCCGGCCACGCCACGTGGGTGGAGGTTGGGCCAATCGCGGAGTCGCTAGAGGGCCGCTCTCGCTCCGGCCATTTTCGGGGCGTGGCTACGGTCGTGCTCAAGATGTTCAACATGGTCCAGCCGGATGTCGCCTATTTCGGGCAGAAGGACTTCCAACAGGCCGCGGTCATTCGCCGCATGGTTGCCGATTTGGACATGCCGGTGAAAATCCGCGTCTGCCCGACCGTTCGCGAGCCCGACGGCCTGGCGTTGAGCAGCCGCAATGTCTATTTGAGTCCTGATGCAAGGCAGCGTGCCGCGGTATTGTCCAGCAGTCTGGAAACCGCCCGGCAACTCGTGGCGCAAGGCCAGCGCGATCCTGCCTGCATTTTGCAGCAGATGACCGAGATGATTGCCGCGACGGGCGGGGCAATCGACTACCTGGCTTTCGTCGATCCCGATTCACTTGAGCCGGTGCAGCATATTAGCGGTCCCGTCGTGGCGCTCGTGGCGGTGAAGTTTGGCGATACGCGGCTGATCGATAACGTGATTTTGACGATGTAGGGTGTGGTCAAGCGTAGCGCAGACCCACCAGAACTGAAAACGAACTTGAACTCACGGTGGGTCTTCGCTGCGCTCGACACCACCCTACAAGAATATGCTTCAAACCCTCTTTTACATTCCCGGCGAACTCTTCGGCGTGCCGGTATTCGGCTTCGGCCTCTTGCTTGCCGTGTGGGCGGTCGTCAGCGCGGCAATTCTAGCGATGCAAGTCCGCCGCGGAGGATTCGACGCCAATACACTGAGCTACGCCCAAGTGCTGGCCGTCCTCGGGCTGGCCATCTTCTTCGTTCTTCCAGCGCTGTGCGACCCGCGCGGCCTGCCGATCCGCGGCTACGGCATGATGATGCTCCTGGCGGTGCTCTCTGGCATGGGGCTGGCCATCTACCGCGCCCGCCGCGTGGGCGTCGATCCCGAGATGATCTTCGCCCTGGCGTTCTGGATGATCATCCCCGGCATCCTCGGTGCGCGGATCTTTTACGTGACGCAGTTTTGGCACAGCGATTTCTGGCCGGTCTATGAAAGGACCCACGATCTCCGCGCACTCGTTTTCGCCGTCGTGAATGTTGCCGGCGGCGGGCTCGTCGTCTTTGGCTCGTTCATCGGCGCTATGCTCGGCCTGGGGCTGTTCTGGCAGCGCTATCGCATTCCGCTTCTGGCCACGGCCGATCTCATCGCGCCCAGCATGTTACTGGGCCTCGCGTTGGGCCGCGTCGGCTGCATGTTGAATGGCTGCTGCTACGGCGGGCCGTGCGATCTGCCCTGGAAGGTCACGTTTCCCTGGAACAGCCCAGTCCACCAGCACGAAGTCGTCGAGGAAGGGTCGGACGACGTAGCCGGGCTGAAGTTTCGCGACGGCCCGCGAGACCGTCCGGTGATCGAAAGCGTCGTGTCGGGTTCGCCCGCCGCGGAGGCCAGTCTGACAGCGGGGGCCGAAGTGAACGAAATAAACGGCGTCCCGGTGCTGTCGGCCACGGACGCTCGCAGCGCAGCGCTGGGCATCCACAAGCTCGATCTGAAGTTGCTTACCGAGGACGGAGCTACGTTCCATTGGTCGGTTGACGACCCGCCCGAAACGCAAATTAAGGGAAAGGGACCGCTAAAGATCTTTGGCCTTGAGGTCGCGGGCAGCGACGATCGGCCGGCGGTGGTAAGTGAAGTCCGCCGCGGTTCGCCCGAGTATGCCGCCGGCATTCGCGTGGGCCAGCGGATCGCGAGCGTTTCCGGCCGCAGCGTGGAGACGATCGGGCAATTGCGGACCCTCTTGGACGAACATTGCGATCGGGCGTGGCTTTCGATCGGCCTTGTGGGACAAGCGCAGTCGGTCCTCGTCTCGCTCGATCGCCCATTGCCGCGCAGCCTGCCGGTGCATCCGACGCAGCTTTATAGCACGATCGACGCCTTGATCCTCTGTCTTCTGCTCTTGGCGTATGATCCGTTCCGCCGCCGCGACGGCGCGCTTACGGCGCTGATGATGACCGTCGAACCGATCACGCGGTTCCTCATCGAGGGCATTCGCACGGACGAGAAGGCGATCTGGGGCACGCCATTTACTATCTCACAGAACATCAGCCTCGCCTTTCTGATCGTGGCAATCGGCTTGTGGTTCTATATCTTGCGGCGTCCGCCGAAGCTGGCGTTTGGAGTAGCGGTCTAGGAATACACTTTGGCCCTGGCCTGACGTTCCGACGCACGGATTGGTACAATGTAGCCGCCCAACAAACTCTGCTTGCCCGCACCGTGAACCGATCCTCGCCGCACCCCGTGACTCCAATCATCTCCGTAAGCGGCTTCTCCAAGAGCTATAGCGAGACCCTTGCCGTGCAGGACCTCTCGCTTGACGTCGCCGCCGGGTCGATCCTTGGCATGTTGGGTCCCAACGGGGCGGGCAAGACGACAACGCTCCGCGCCATGGCCGGCATATTGCAGCCGACGGCAGGACGGCTCGCGATCTCGGGATGCGATATTGCCGCCGATCCGATCGCGGCCAAGCAGCAGTTGGCCTTCGTGCCGGACGATCCGCGGCTGTTCGATTCCCTTACGGTTTGGGAACACCTGGAGTTCATCGCGGCGGCCTACCGCGTGGAGGACTTCGCCGCGGACGGCACCTCGCTTTTGGAGCGGTTTGAACTGACCGAGAAGCGAAACACCGCGGCGCGGGAGCTGTCGCGAGGGATGCGGCAGAAGGTCGCCATTTGCTGCGCCTATCTGCACCGCCCGGCCGCGGTGCTCTTCGACGAGCCGCTCACCGGGCTGGACCCCCGCGGCATCCGCACCCTCAAGGATTCGATCCGCGAGCGCGCGGCCGCCGGCGCGGCGGTGATTGTCAGTTCCCATCTGTTGTCGCTCGTGGAAGATCTCTGCACGGAGCTTTTGATCATGCACCAGGGTCGAAGCCTTTTCAAAGGCACGATGGAGGAGGCCCACGCGCGATACCCGGACCTAGAAGGCGAGAACTCCCTGGAAGCCGTCTTCTTCAAGGCCACTGAGACATAGTTGATCCCAGAAGCACCGAGACCTGGCCTATGCACACCGCTCTCTGGAAACTGTTCAGGCTGCGGATTCGCGGCAGCTTGCGTTCGATTTTAAGCAAGCTCAAAACGCCGCGGGGCGCGGCGCTGGGCCTGTTCACGCTGCTGGTCATCGGCATGATGCTGGGACCGAATCTGGCGCTGGGCCTTGTGGCGGGCCGCGCGGGGGTGCCGCTCGACGCGAATCGGCTGCATGACATGGTTCCGTTGGGGATGCTCCTGTTTGTGTTGCTGAACATCTTTTCGTCGATTGGAGAGCGGGCGCTCTACTTCACGCCCAGCGAGGTCGATTTCCTCTTTCCGGGCCCGTTTTCCCGGCGGGAACTCCTCGTCTACAAGATTCTCGGCAGCGTCACGGCGGCGATCTACTTCGGCTTGTTCTTCCCGGTCATGACGCTCCGCTACATTCATTCCTGGCCCGCGGCGTCGGTCGGGTTCTTTCTGGCCTCGCTGATGATCAGCAGTCTCACGCTCTGCGCAGCTCGTCGGCCAGACGGTCAGCGAGCAGGCATTCACCCGTGTCCGCCGGCTGTTTTTCTGGGGCGCGTTTGCCGCGGTCGCCGCGGCGCTCGGTCAGGCCGCTGCCGGAGGGATCGATGAAACGACGCTGGAGCGGGCGAGGCACTCGGCCGTGGCCGAAGTCGCGCTGGCCCCCTTTGCGGTCTTCGCCAAGGTAGTCGCCGCCGAGCGGCTGTTGCCCGACGCGCTCGGCTGGGCGGCGCTGGCCGTTGCGATGGTCGCGGGCGTCTATGCCCTGGCCGTCCGCCTGGACGCTAATTACCTGGAGACGGCCGCCCGCGTCAGTCAGAAGCTTCAAGAGCGGCGGCGGCGCATGACGAGCGAGGGCATCTTCGCCCCGCGCGTGGGTGAAGTGCGGCAATCGCGGCTCCCTCGCCCGCGATGGTGGGGCGGAGCAGGGCCGCTCGTATGGCGGCAAGTAATCCAGGCCCTCCGCGGCAGCCGCGGCGCGATGATCGCGGTGGCGATCATGGTTGCCGCGATGGGCACTCCGCTGCTCTTCGGTGCGTGGCAGAGGCATGATATGTCAACGATGCTGCCGCACATGATAATCGGGATGGCGGCCTACGCGACCTTCTTCTTTTCTGCCCAGGCCCCGCTGGGCTTCCGCACTGATTACGAGCGGATGGACCTCTTGAAAATGCTCCCGATCCGGCCGCTGGCGATGGCCTTTGGGCAGACGCTCGTGGTCGCTACGGTCCTGACGCTGCTGCAATGGCTGGTGTTCGCCGCCGCGGCCCTCGCCGTGCCGGCCGCGGCGGGCGAGATGCTTGCCGCGGGGCTGTTCGCCGTGCCATACAACTGGATCATCTGCGGCACGGAAAATCTGCTTTTTTTGTTCAATCCCTCGCCGCTCGTGCCGACCGGCTCGGAGGGCTTTTTGAAGATGGGCCGCGTAATGCTCTTCCTGATGGCCAAGTTTCTCGTGCTTGCCGGCTGCGCCGCTGTCGCCGCGATTCCGACAGCGATTGTCTTTTTGGTAACCCAGAGTGTGCCGGCGGCATGTGTCGTCGCCTGGTTATTCCTGGGCATTCTCGCCGTGGGCGTGCTCGTGCTGATTGCTTGGGCGTTCCGGCGATGCGAGGTCAATGTGGCAGTATCGGATTAGTCGTTTCTTCCTTCATGGCCGCGTTCCGTCTTGCCCGCCTAGCTTCTTCCGCATCGCCCTGCCAACTTCACCGGCAAAGCCGAAGGCCGTCAACGCAATTCCAGACAAGAATCCGGTAATGTAGGGAGCGACGGACCGCCACGGCCCGGCGACGGAATGCAAGGCAATCTCGCTGGCGAGCATGACTAGCAGGCCGGTGCCAAGCACGACACTTTCTTTCCAAAGCCTTTCACCCGCCAAAGGGCCACGTATCCGGCCCCAAAGAGGAAGCTGTAAGCGAAGAGCAAGACGGACGCGATCGGATAGGCGGGCGGATTCACGTACCACGCGATGGTAAGCAGGCTTGCCTCAATCAACAGGCAAATCAACATGCCCTTCCATGCCAGGTTGGCCGGCGACACAGGCGGATAGGCGAACTTGTCGGGTTGTTCTGCCCGAAGCTTTCGTCCGATATTCATGATCACCAACATCGCGTCTCGCTTCGTCAAGCCAGCGTCACGATAGATTCTTATCGCGGCTTGCTGGTCCCATTTTTCCATCGCCGCTCTGGCCCTTTCAGCGGCCGCGCGCGATGCGGCAGCCTGCTCCGCGGTCGCTTCTGGAAGCACCCCGCCCGGCGTGGAAGGGGCACCGTAATAGACCAGACGGTAATCGCGGACGACAATTCCCAAGATAGCGAGCCCCCAATAGATCGTGGCGTAGACTATTGCAAGCTGGCTCCAGGTCCCTTCCCCTTCCCACACGTAGGCTTGGATCGTCTTCACCAGGAACATGGCACCGCAAGCGACCACGACCAATCCGATGCCGATGGCAATGTTCCGCGTGCGCTCGTCGAGCGGCTGTAGGGGCCGCAGGTACCACCCCTTCGAAAGCGATTGATTGAAGGACAGACCGCGCTCGCCCCCTCACCGGTATCAGCGCGAAGATGCCGACGCACATCGCGAGGATGCAGATCGTTCTCCAGATGTGAAAGGATTCATGCAGCGGGCCACGGACGCGAGCCAGGTTCGGGTCGGCTTGCTGGGCCCGCAAGAAGGCATTCTCTTCAAAGAGGTAGAAGACGCCGAAAGCCAGCGCGACCATGACCAGCGCCGCCAGCGCCGACAGTGTTCCCGGATGCCGCCGAGCCCAGCTCACCGCCTTGCGGACCGCGCCCGGCCGGCCGGGCCTGGATCGGCTCGCCCTTGAGAAAGCGGTCCAGTTCCTCGGCCAGTGCCCGGGCCGTGGGATAGCGGGCCGCGGGCGATTTTTCCAGGCACTTCAGGCAGATCGTTTCGAGATCGGGCGGAATGTCCGCCTTGCAGCCTGCGCGGGGCCGCCGGTTCGGCCTCCATCACGTCCCGCAGCGTGGCCAGCGCCGTGGCTCGCCGCGGAACGGCGGCCGGCCGGTCAGCAGTTCGTAGAGCATCGCGCCGAGCGAATAAACGTCGCTGGCCGGGCCGATGTCGCCCTGCCGGCCGGCAGCCTGCTCCGGCGGCATGTAGCTGGGACTGCCCATGACGACGCCCGATTGCGTCAGCCGGCTGTCGTCCTTCATGATCTTGGCCAGGCCGAAGTCGGTGATCCGCGGCTGATCGGCGGCGTCGATGAGCACGTTTTGCGGCTTCAAGTCGCGATGCAGGGTGCCGCGCTGATGGGCGAAGTGGATCGCCTCGGCGATGATCTTGACGTAGCGGGCCGCGCGCTGCGGCGCAAGCGGCCCGTCCTTCACGAGGGCGCCGAGGTCGCGGCCGGCCACGTAGTCCATCGAGAAGTAATGCTGGCCGCTCATGCTCGCCGACCTCGTGGATGGCGACGATGTTGGGGTGCTGCAGGTTGGCGGCGGCTTCGGCCTCGCGCAGGAACCGCTGCGACCTCGTCCGGGCTGGCCAGCGCGCCGGCGCGGATCATTTTCAGAGCCACGTCGCGATTCAGACTCGATTGCCGGGCCTTCCAGACGACGCCCATGCCGCCCCGGGCGATTTCTTCGAGCAGCTCGTAGTCGCCGAAGTAGCGAACTTTGCCGCCCGGCTGCTGAGCGGCCAAAGCGGTTCCACCCGGCGGCAGGGTTGCGGCTACCGCCGACCGGGCCAAGAAACTGCCCTCCGCCGCGTCGGCCCGCAGGAGCACTTCCAGCCGTTGGCGAAGCCCGGCGTCGCCCGCACAGGCTGAGTCCAGGAAAGCATCGCGCTCATCGGGCGATTTCTCGCGGGCAAGGTGGAAAATGGTCTCTTCGTTCATGTCGGTTCTCCGCTTGGCTCGTTGTGGGTCTCAATCTATCAAGCGTAAGCACGGAGTGAAAAGCACCAGGGGAATTGGCCGACCGTTGAAAACTACTCGTTCCGAGGCCGCATCCCGGCGATTCACCACGCAAAGCCCAGTGCCGTTAGCTCTTCACGAATCGCGGCGAGGTTCCATAGTTTTATGACGCCGTCCGCGCCGCCGCTGGCCAAGGTCTGTCTGTCGCGGCTGAAAGCCAACGCGGTAACGTCCTCGTCGTGGGCGTCCCAACCAGCCAGCTCGCGGCCCGAGGCCACGTCCCAAATCCGTATGGTCCGGTCCGCGCCACCGGAGGCCAGAAGCTGGCCGTCGAGGCTTGTTGCCAGCGTCAGCACCGGACCCTCGTGACCTTGCCAAGAGGCCAGCTCCTTAGCGGTTTGCGGATCGCCTACATTGATCCGGCCGATCTCATCGCCTGAGAACAGCTTGCCGCCGTCCGGGCTGAACAACACGCACTCAGCAAGGGTAAATGTGTAGGGCGCTCCCGGATGGGCAACTATGTGTGACATACTACGCAGCTCGCCGCCAGTTCGCGCGTCCAAAATCTGGACGCCGCCGGCCGGTCGCGCAAGCAGATCCCCTTTGGGACTGAACGCATATCGTGCGTGGGCGAGCCATGGCGCACAGAACGCGGCTGTCGCCGCTTTTCAGGTCCGAAAGAACCAGACAGGGCTGATCATATAACACAGGCCTTCCCCCACCCTTAAGTGTCGTATTGTATTTGTACCCTATATCCCAATCCTGCGCAGGCGAAGGTGATGCTGTCGTTCACTGCCAGAGTCTTGTAGAGTGGCATAAGCAACTGTTGCCCGTTTGTTTGAGTGCGAGGAACAAGCGGCGCCTTTACCGTGACTTCCCGCCGCTGCGGCCCGTCCTGAAAGAACTTAAAAGGTTTCTTCTCCTCAACCTCGGACCAGCTTGTTGGACAATCCACCGCCCAAGACGCGCCCCTGGGCGTGAAAGCCGCCGCGACACGCGTGGGTTTTTCCGCCGAGGGGCATAGCGATGCTCGGCCGAGCCGGTTTTCAATTCTCCAAATCGTGCCGTTCGCGGCCAATTGCATCCCATCAGGGTCCATGCTGATGAAATCGACCGGTGTTCCAACGACACCCAACGGCGCCGGGTACGTGATTTCCCACACCCTGACGAAAGTCCGCTCGTCACCGTACGTTGTTCCGTTGGGCCGAGTGATCTTCCCCGCGGCGATAGTGGCCAAGAACCGCCCGTCGCCGCTCCAGACAGGACTGTGCTGGTCGCGCAAAGTGAATAGCTTCTGCCGGTGGTCGACATCCCAGAGATGCAATATGTTTCTGTTTGGCTGAGCGTAAATACTATTTTGTTGGGCGGAGATGAACAGACGGCCGTTCGGGCTAAATGTCGCTCGCTGAAACATGTTGTACGCCTGGCCGCCGCCGTAGACAAACCCGTTGAACCCAGTCGTTTGGCCCGACGCACGGTCCCAGATGCCAAAAGTCCCCGGTTTGGAAGGGCTGTCGAAGGCCAGCCGTCGCCCGTCGGCGCTGAACTGCACGGCAAACGACTGTTGACCGTTGGGGACCACATCGGGCACCGTTGCAATCTGACGGCCGGCAACCAGGTCCCAGATTGTTACGGGGCTGCCCGCCACGGCCTGGCTGGGGCAGAGCGCCGTGCACTTGCCGTCCCCGCTGAGTGCCAGGACGGTCGTCGCCGGAGGCGTGGCCGGCGACTCTTCGCCGGTGGTAAGGTTCACTCGCCACAGCCGTTGCCAGTTTTCCGCGGAAGAGTATCTGCCCACCAATAATTGGTCTTGCTGGAGGAATGCGATCGGCGCGCGAATGTCTCGACTTGCCGGCGCTTTGACGACGACAACCCTTGTCGTGCCGTGCGCGGCGTCGTAAAGCACAATCGCAGGCCCTCCCTTCGCCGATCTTGCGAACGCCAAAAGCGAGCCATCGGGGCTGAAAACACACGGTTCGTAGGAGCAATTCAACGGTTCTCCGACGGGTTCGCGGCGGGCAGGTTTCCACAATTGCAACTTGCCTGGTCGCGATACCAACGCCACAAGGCTGCCATCGTGGCTCAAAGCAAAAGGCGCATACTGAAAACGGGATGCGGTGCTGTACGGGCCACCTAAGTACACAGAGAAGCCGCCGCGAAGGTTGGTCTTTTCCACCGCGTCGCCCGACGGCACGCGATAAACCGTGACTCGATCCGTATCTCCCCGCACCCACGGTCCCTCGTCGCCGTCCTTGTCCGACAAAGACGAGCCGTACCCGTATTTCCCCCAAATCGCCAAGAATCCTCCATCCCCGCTGAATTTCATGCTGAAGACGTTGCCGACAGGAATTTCGCAGACCTGGCGGACGCCGGGCGAGAGGATGGCTTGCACGGCCTCGCGCCGCAGTTCCGGGGTCTCTTTGATCTTGCGTGCATCTTCGACGAGTTTGAGCGCCTCGACCCGCCGATAAGAGAGGCGGTTTTGCCGTGCCTTCTCATATATCGCATTCCAAAGCCGCTCGTCGGCGAGTGCCGCTTGACCGGCGGCGGCAACTTGCTGCTCGATCCGCGCGTGCCGCTCTTGTTGGAACCGCCAAGCGCCGACCAGCAGGACCACGGCCGCCGCCACGCTGACGCCCAGCAGCGCGGCGGCCGTCGGCCGGCGTTTGGCCCATTTGACCGCCCGTGACAGGCGGCTTGCCGGCCAGGCCAAGATCGGCTCCCCCGTCAAATATCGGCACAGGTCGTCGGCAAACTCCGCGGCCGTCGCGTATCTCCGCGCCGGATTCTTCTCCAGACACTTCATGCAGATCGTCTCCAGGTCCCGCGGGACGTGGACGTTGAGTTGCCGGGCCGGCGCCGGCTCCTGCTCCAAGACCGAGCGCAGCGTGTCGATAGGGCTGGCAGCCTGGAATGGCGGACGGCCGATTAGCAGACAATAAAGTATCGCTCCCAGCGAATACACATCCGCCGCCGGGCCGATATGGTCAACCTTGCCGGACGCTTGCTCCGGCGGCATGTAGCTGGGCGTACCCAGAATCTGTCCGGTGCCAGTAAGACCGGAGTCCGCGCGCATTTGTTTGGCGAGACCAAAGTCGGTCACGCGGGGCTGACCGTTGCAGTCCAGCAGCACGTTGGCCGGCTTGAGGTCGCGATGGATGATTCCCTGCCGGTGCGCATATTCTACCGCCGTGGCGATTTTCGCCAGAAGTTCGGCGGCTTCGCGCGGCGGCAGTGGGCCGTCGGCCACTTTCTTCGCCAGGCTCGTCCCTTCGACGTAGGCCATCGAGAAGTAGTGCTGCGCCTTCATGCTCGCCTATCTCGAAGATCGGCACGATGCCCGGATGGTCGAGTTTGGCCGCCGCCTCGGCCTCGGCGTGGAAGCGCTTCACGTCGTCTTCGCCGGCCAACTGTCCGGCCAGGATCATTTTCAAGGCTACGACGCGGTTAAGCTTCACCTGTCGGGCCTTGTAGACAACGCCCATGCCGCCACGGGCGATCTCCTCCAGAAGCTCGTAATCGCCGAAGTAGCGGATTTTGGTGCCCGGCGGCGGGCTGGCGGATGCCGGCTGGCCGGGCGCCAACGTTTCGGCAGCGGCCGCGGTTTTGGAATTCGGCCGCGGCGACTGGGGTTGATAGATCGTTTCTTGCGTAGCGGCATCTTCCAAGGCCGGCCGCGCCAGAAAGCTGCCGGCGGCCTCGTCGGCGCGCAACAGGGCTTCCACCCGCTGCCTCAGTGCGGCATCGCCGGCACAAGCTTCGTCCAGAAACGCCGCACGCTCGTCGGGCGATTTCTCGCGGGCCAGATGGAACAAGATTTCTTCGTTCATGGCGGTCTTTGGCGGGATTGATTTCCGACCTCAGTTTATCAAGCGTAAACTCGGAATGAGAAGCACCAGCGATTTTGCCGGCATTTTGACTGGCGGCGCAATTCTATGCTGTCTACGCAGGAATTCGGCGCTGGAGTCCCGCCTTTAGGCGGATTCTCCGGCTAAAGCCGGGACTCCAACGACTAGCCATGCGACACGTCGCCGCCCATTTCCGCACGCAGCCAGGCACGGGCGTAGGCCCAGTGGCGATCGGCCGTGGTGGGCGAAATGCCCAGCACCTCGGCGGCCTGGTCGCCGGTCAGGCCGGCAAAGTACCGCAGTTCCACCAACTTGGCCTTAACCGGGTCCTTTGCGGCCAGCTTGGTCAAGGCTTCGTCCACTGCCAACAGGTTCTCGTCCGGCTCCGGGGCGGCAATGGCATCCAACGGCTGCCGCTGGAGGCCGCCGCCATGTTTGCGGGCGTGCTTGCGGCGGGCGTTGTCGATGAGGATGCGGCGCATGGCAGTGGCCGCCGCCGCGAAGAAGTGAGTGCGGTTATTGAACGAGCGGCGTGCGTCGGCATCGTCCACCAGCCGCAGGTAGGCCTCGTGGACGAGCCCGGTGGCGTCGAGCGTCTGCCCCGGCTTTTCTCTGGCCAGCTTTTGCGCCGCCAGCCTGCGTAAGTCGTCATAGACGAGCGGCAGTAGCTTTTCGGCCGCCTCTGGGTCGCCGGAGTCAATCTGCGATAGGACGAGGGTTACGTCGGTCATTTTGGCAAACAGTTATGCGGCAGCATCGCACTTCCGTAACATTCTAGCAAATCTGCAGTTCAAGTCTGGCATCAAAATGCAGACAAGTTTTGCACCGGGGATGGAATTGGACCCGACCGATGTTTCGCTCGTTGCACTCTGGAATTTACGGCACGGCGCAAGAAAATGAAACCTCGCAGCACGAATTGATTGACGGCAATCCCATCCGGCGTATAATCGCGTTTAGCCAATGTGGAAAGGAGGCCAGCAGGGGCCGTAACAAGCCCCGGCAAAGTCGCCCGCGTGGAATCGACGCGACAAGCGCCGTGGAAGTGCGGGAGGGTGCCGCTTCGACGACTGGTTTAAAAGCTGGTAGTTGAGGTGGACGTAGGGCGAGCTTGGCCGCAAGGCGGGGTGAGTCATCGTAGGCTCGATTTCCATTCTGGTCGCTGGCTGGCGTTAATTCGCCGGCCGGCTTTTTTGTTCCGCTACCGCTGCCGATCGGGCTCTGAGCTGCGCGAAGCATCCCAAAGCCTTATCGTGCCGTCCTGACTGGCGCTAGCCAGCCGCTTGCCGTTCGGACTGAAGGCCACGTTCCATACAATGTCCGAGTGGCCCTTCAAAGTCAGCGTCTCGAGCCGCTCGCGGTGTCCCACAGTTTCACCGTCTGGTCTTCGCTTGCGCTCGCAATGCGCTTTCCGTCCGGGCTGTAGGCCACGCCAAACACCATGCCGGTGTGGCCCGTGAGTGATTGCAGTTCGCGACCGCTGGCCGCGTCCCAAATCTTGAACGTCTTGTTCATGCCGCAGATGGCGAGCCGTTGCCCGTCCGGACTGAAGGCCACACCGTAGACTATACCAGCCTTCGGCGTCAGGGTGAGCAGCTCGCGGCCGTCTACCGCATCCCAGATCTTCACCGTGCCGTCGTCGCTGGCGCTGGCAAAACGCCCTCCGTCGGGACTGAAAACCACAACCGGAATTCGATTCGCGTGCCCCTTGTGCGTCCGCAGTTCCTTGCCGTCGTTTGCGTCCCACAGTTTCAACGTGCCCTCCAAATCACCGCTCACGATGTGCTTCCCATCAGGACTAAAGGCGAGGCTCATGACGCTCGTGTCGTTTCCTTGGAACTTCATGAGTTCGCGGCCGCTGGCGGCGTCCCAGATTCGCACGGCGTTGTCGAGGCCCGGGCCGGCGATTTTCTTCCCGTCCGGGCCAACGGCGAAATATGGTCTGGGGCCTTTTCCCGCGATTTTAAGCAATTCACGGCCGTCCGTTGCGTCCAAAACCTTGAGCTCACCGCCCACGCTCACAATCCGCTTTCCATCCGGACAAATGGCCAGGCGATTGTAACTGTAACTGGACTGTGCTTTGAAGGTAAGCGTACCTTGGCTCTTCGTCACGTCCCAAATCTTTACCGTGTCGTCCTCGCCCTCGCTGCCCGTGACGACTTGCTTTCCGTCCGGGCTGAACGCCAGGCTGATCACGAAGCCGTCATTGCCCTTGAATGCGAACAGTTCCTTGCCGCTGTCCGCGTCCCAAAGTTTAAGCGTGTTATCGGCGGCATCTGCCCGCGACTTGTTTGCCGTCGGGGCTCAAAGCGAAGCAAGTTACAGGCTCATTCTTTCCGATCGTGAGCAATTCACGACCGTCCGCCGAGTCCCAAACCTTGAGTTCTCCGCCACCGCTTACGATTCGCTTTCCGTCCGGAGCGAACGCGACGCAGATGACGATGCCGTTTTGCGCTTTGATGGTCAGCGCGAATGTCCGTCGGCCACGTCCCAGACCTTTACCGCTCCGTCCGCGCCGCCGCTGGCGATCCGCTTGCCATCAGGGCTGAAAGCCACGCTGTACACGTCTCCGGCGTGCCCGGTTAGCGAGAAGCGGAGCCTTGCTCCCTGCGGCGTCCCAAAATTCTCACGGTATGGTCCCGGCTGCCGCTGGCAATGCGTGTGCCGTCGGGACTGACGGCCACGCAGAGCACTTTGTCGGTGTGTCCCCTGAAAGTGCGAATCTCGCGTCCGCTTCCCGCATCCCACAGCTTCACGCCGCCATCCCAAAAACCGCAACTGGCGAGCTGTTTGCCGCCGGGCCCGTAGGCCACGCCGGTCACCCAACAGTAGTCAGCCTTGAGAGAATGTAATACCCGGCCGCTCGCTACATCCCAAATCTTCACGGCGCCGTCGCGTCCACCGCTTGCGATGCACTTCGCGTCCGAAACTGAAGGCCACGCTCCAGACCGAGTAATGACCCTTGAACGTCCGCTGGTTCTGCGTGAACAACGTGTAAAGATAATCGTGCTCCCATCCGCAAAAGTCCGAGCGGCAGCAATTCAGATACTGCCATGCCGCCGCGATGTCGTTCGTCTCCACCCGCGCTGCGCGAAGGCGATCTGGTTGACGTAGAGCAGTTTTTCGAGAGCAGCAGCAATTGGGCTTCCGTGCGCAGTTTTCGCCACCTCTAACTCCGCCGCCTTTTGATTAACGCTGGAAAGCAACTGGCCGACCTTATAGGCGCTGCATTGGCTTCCTCACCTTCCTCCGCGGCCTTCTTTGCCTCGGTGTCCGCCCGCTGTTTTTCAGCCTTCGCCTCGATGGCATTGCGGGTAGCGTGGTCTCTCGCCGCCACGGCTTCGTCCGCGCTCATTTTTGCCCGTACCACGGCAGCCCTTGCGGCGTCCGCACTCTTGTTCGCGGCAGTGCTTCCTCGGCCTGCGCTTTGTCCGCGTTCCGCCTGGCGATTTC
This sequence comes from uncultured Planctomycetia bacterium, assembly GCA_963707295.1. Lineage (GTDB taxonomy): Bacteria > Planctomycetota > Planctomycetia > Pirellulales > Thermoguttaceae > JANXQG01. The sequence continues at coordinate 616,373 of CAVPPL010000007.1, read as the reverse complement.
CGTTTGTGCCACGGCCGTTTTTGCCTCCGCGTCCGCCCGCTTTCGTTCCTCCTCGGCCCGTTTTCGCGCAGCTCTTTCTGGTCCCTTTCGTTTTCCGCGACGACCCGCTGCGCCTCGGCCGCGTCGCGGGCCTGCCGTGCGGAAGAGCAGGCCCCAAGTTATGCCCACAATGCCCCCGATGAGCGCCAGAAACGCCAGCGCCGCCGCGACCACTCGGCCCTTGTTGCGGCGGACGAACTTCCGCAGCCGGTAGCCCGCCGACGGCGGCCGCGCCTCGCACCGGCTCGTCGGCCAGATAACGCTGGACGTCGCGCGGCCAGGCCGTTGGCCGTCTCGTAGCGCCGGTGTGCGGTCCTTCTCCAGGGCCTTCATCACGATCCAGTCCAGCTCGCCGCGCAGCTGCCGTCGTAAGCTTCGCGGGTCCAGCTCGCTGCCGAGAGGCTGCCAGCGACGGCAGCTTGTCGATCGTGCTCAGCCGCGTGCTCGGCCGGGGCGGCTCCTCCTCGCGGATGATGCGCCGGATCTCGTCGCAGGCCGCCTCCTGAACCGCGCTTGCTCGAACGGCGTCGTGCCGGTCAACAGCTCGTAGAGCAGCACGCCCAGCGAATAGATGTCGGTGCGGGTGTCGACGTCCAGGTCGTTCAGTTCGGCCTGCTCCGGGCTCATGTACAGCGGCGTGCCGAGCACCGAGTCGAAGGCCGGTGTACAGCGTCCGCTCGGTCAGCGATTGTGCCGGTCGCCTTGGCCACGCCGAAGTCGATCACCTTGGGCACCGGCTTGCCGTCGTAAGGCGGCGACCAGCATGTTCGACGGCTTCAGGTCGCGGTGGATGATCCCCTTCTGATGGGCGTGCTGCACGGCCTGGCAGACCTGCACGAACAGCTCCAGCCGCTCCGCGATGGTCAGCCGCGCGCTCGTCGCAGTACTCGGTGATGGGCATGCCCTTGACCAGCTCCATGACGAAGTACGGCCGGCCGGTCTCGGTCAGCGCCGCCGTCGAGCACCTTGGCGATGTTCGGATGGTCCATCATCGCCAGCGCCTGCCGCTCGGCCTCGAAGCGGGCGATGCACGCTGCTTGCGTGTCCATGCCCGGCTTGATGATCTTCAGGGCGACCTTGCGGCTTGACCGGCTCGGTTTGCTCGGCGACCCAGACGTCGCCCATGCCGCCTTCGCCGATCTGCTCCAGCAGCTTGTAGCGGCCGCCGATGACGGTGCCCGGCGCTCGCGTCGGCTGGCTGGGCGGCGGCCGACTGCGTAATCCGCCGTGCCGGCAGCCGATCCGAAGGCACTCGGGCCTCGGCGTGCGCCGCCAAGAGGACTTCGATCCGCTGCCGCAAGGCCGGATCGCCGGCACAGTCTCGTTCGAGCAGCGCCGGCCTGTCGGCCGGATCAAGTTGCAGGGCCGGCGATAGAAAGGTCGCGTTCGGTCATGGCAATTCGGCTCCTGTCGCATCTATTCATGCGAAATCCGGTGGCCGAATCGCGCAAGCGAGTTTGGGCTGATTCTTTCGCAATTCCGTCAGGAGCCAGGCCTGGGCATAGGCCCAATAGCCGTCGGCCGTCCGCGGCGCAATGCCGAGGGCCGTCGGCGGCTTCAGGCGACGGTCATACCCGCGAAATACCGCAGCCTGACCACTCGCCGCCATGGCCGGATCGTGTGCTCGGAGGCGATCGAACGCCTCGTCGAGGGCCAGCAGATCGTCCGCCCGATCGGGCAGGCAAATCTGCGTCCGGATCGAGCGCGCCGGCGGCTCTTCGCCGCCGTGGTCGGCCGCTGGCCTTGCGGCGGGCGTTGTCGACGAGGATACGCCGCATGGCCTCGGCCGCGGCGGCGAAGAAGTGGCCGCGGCTGTTCCAGCTGCTGCGCCGCCGCCGACCAGGCGCAGGTAGGCCTCGTGGACCAGGGCGGTGGCTTCGAGGGTCTGGCCGGGCTGTTCCTGCGGCCAGCTTCTGCGCGGCCGAGCTTGCGGAGTTCGTCGTAAACCAGCGGCAAAAGCTGCTCCGCCGCCGTCGGGTCGCCGGACTCGATCTGGGAAAGGATGCGAGTGAAGTCCGACATAAGGCAACGACCTTTCGCTCAAAGTCCGAAAAGTCCGAGTTTTTCGGTTCACAGAGATTGCCCCATTCTATCAAGCCCCCCGCGACGCGCAGCAGGGAGGCAATTCGTTCCGCTCCAGAGAAAACGGTAAAAGACTGTGCCAAGTCGTTGTCACTTGAGCAAACTTTCGAAAAGCCCAGGTTTTCCGGAAGGCTTTCGGTCCGTTTCCGGGCCGCGCGATGCGTCCCAGACCTTCAGCCCGTCTCCGCCGCTGACGAGCCGCTTGCCGTCGGGACTAAAGGCAAGGGTGGCTACTCCTCCTGCGTGTGCTTTAAGCGTGAGCGTTTCTTGCCCGCCGGTCGCGTCCCAAATCTTCAACACTCCGTCGGCACCGCCGCTGGCAATCCGCTTCCCGTCCGGGCTGTAGGCCAGGCTCAATACCATACTGTTGTGCCCTTTCAGGCGCGAGACTTTGCGTGCCGCTGGTTGCGTCCCAAACCGTGAGCGTGGCGTGGTTATGAAGAACCATGCCCTGGCAGCCGACGACAATTCGCTTGCTATCCGGGCTGAAGGCCTCGACCATAGCGTCGAAAATGTCTCCTCTGCCGAGCGTAACTATTTCCTGGCCGGTTGTCGTGTCCCATACCGTGAGCACACCTATCCCAAGGTTGCCGCCCACAATCCGTTTGCCGTCCGGGCTAAGGGCGACCGTGGTCATCGGAAAGTGAGGTTTCGCTATGGACGGTGTCGTGTGCCCGCCTTTCGCCGGCTTCGGTTGAGGTATCATGCCGTAGATCATGCCCAGAGGGTCAACGCGGGCTTTGAGCGTACTCGTCCGCTGGCCGCGCGCCGGTCCCCATAACTTGAGAGTGCCTGTGTCGTCCAACATGGAGCTGGCGATCAACATTCCGTCCGTGTTGAAGCGAATGCCAGTGACTGCGCCGTCGGGTCCCTTGCAGCGGCAGTTCTTGCTTGCCGGTCGCTGCATCCCAAAGCTCGACGCCGCCGTCGCCAAAGCCGCCGGCGATCCGCTTTCCGTCCCGGGCGAAGGCGAGGCTCGTCAACGCGCTCGGTTCCCTTGTAACAACTGCGCTTGCCAGGACGCCGAGGACTGGGCGGGAGGCGTGCCCGCCCGCGCGGCGTCCCGTTTGAGCGACAACTCCTCTTTACCCGTGGCCGCGTTCCATACTCGCAAGCCGTTTTCGCCTGCGATGCCGCTGACGATCCGCCTTCCGTCGGCGCTGAAGGCCGCCGGGCCGCAACCGCCCTTGAGCGTAAGGGTTTCTTGCCGGCAGGTCGGGTCCCAGAGCTTCACCGCGCCGTCTATGCCGCCGCTGGCCAAGAGTTTACCGTCCGGGCTGAAGGCCACACAATCCACTCGGCCCTTATGCCCTTTGAAATCGAACAATTCCTGGCCGTTGGCGGCGTCCCAAATCCTCACCAGGCCGTCGTCGCCGGCAGTGGCGATCCGCGTCCCGTCAGGGCTGAACGCCTGGCTCACCGGCACTCCCGAGTTCCCGTTGAACGTCCGCATTTCGCGGCCCGTAGCCACATCCCACACTTTTAACGTAGTGCGCGTACCACTCGTGCCGCAGCCGGCGACCCGCTTGCCGTCCGGGCTGAAGGCTAGACCTATTCCGAAAAACACGTTTTTTTCAACGAAGCCTTCGATCTTAAGCAGTTCCCGACCGGTGGCGGCTTCCCACAATCTCATCGTTCCGTCGTCGGCGCCGCTGGCAATCCGCTTCCCATCGGGGCTGAAAGCCACGTCGCGCACAGAAGACTTGTGCCCTGTCAGCGTGAGCAGTTGCTTGCCGCTTGTTGCGTCCCAAACCTTCACGGTCTTGTCCAAACTGCCGCTGACAATCCTCGCTCCGTCCGGACTATAGGCGACACACCCCACTTGCCCGTTGTGTCCGTTAAGTGTGAGTATTTCGCGGCCCGTCGCGGCGTCCCAGACCTTCGCCGTGTCGTCGAGGCCGGTGGCGACGATCCGTTTTCCGTCCGGGCTAAAGGCCGCTCTAAAAACCTCATTGGAGCCCGCGATCGTGAGCGATGCGCGGCCCTCGGCCACGTCCCAGATCGTTAGCTTGCCGCCGCGGATGCAAGCGATCCGCTTCCCGTCCGGGCTGAAGGCAAGGTCGTTCACCAGAGGCGAATAAACTAGCCACCCCGGACGGAGATTACGAGTATTAGCAGGGTTGGCATCGAGCGTGCGTTGGTTCTGGGTGAATAACGAACAGAGATAGTTGAATTCCCAGCCGCGGAGGTCGCGGCGGCAGGCATCCAAGTGTTGCCAGGCCCCGGCGACATCGTTCGTGTCCCACGCGTGCTGCGCGGAGGCTATTTGGTTGGCATACAACAGCCATTCGGAGGTGTGGAGCTCCTTTTCGGCCCGCTCTTTTTCGTTCTGCGCCTCGGCCGCGTTCTGGTCTGCCCGTGCTTTTTCCTTCAAGGCCTCGGCCGCTTTTTTGTCTGCTCGCACTTTCTCGGCCAGGGCTTTGTCCGCGTTCCGCTTCGCGACCTCCCTTTCCTCCACGGCCTGCTTTGCCTCGGCGTCCGCCCGTTTCCGTTCCTCCTCGGCCTGCGTACGGGCCTGCTCTTTCTGGTCCTTCTCGCTTTCCGCGACGATCCGCTGCGCTCCGCCGCGCGTTGTGCCTGCCGCGCGTAGAGCAGGCCCCATGTCGTGCCCACAATGCCAGCGACGAGCGCAACGAGCACGAGGCCGGCCGCGATCACGCGTCCCTTGTTGCGGCGGACGAACTTCTGCATGCGGTAGCCGGCCGATGGCGGACGTGCCTCGACAGGTTCATCCGCCAGATAACGCTGGATATCGCGGGCCAGGCCGTTTGCCGTTTCGTACCGCCGGTCCCGCTCCTTCTCCAGGCACCGCATCACGATCCAGTCGAGATCGCCGCGGACCAGCTTCGACAACTGCTGCGGCTCCGTCTTGCGGGCGGCGGCGATGCTCGCCGAAGTGCCGGACTTGCTCTGGCCGGACTTGCTCAAGCGCACGCTGGGCCGCGGCGGCTCCTCCTCCTTGATGATCCGCACCAGCTCGTTGAACGCCGCCGCTCGGAGCCGGGCCTTTTCCAGCGGCGTGGTGCCGGTCAGCAATTCGTAGAGCAACACGCCCAGCGAATAGATGTCGCTGCGCGTATCGACGCCGAAGGCGTTCATCTCCGCCTGCTCGGGGCTCATGTACTCGAACGTGCCGACCATCGCCCCGAACTGCGTGAACATGGTGCGTTCGGTCAGCTGCTGCTCGATGGCCTTGGCGATGCCGAAGTCGATCACCTTGGGCACCGGGCGGTCGTCGTACATCGTCACCAGCACGTTGGACGGCTTGAGGTCGCGGTGGATGATCCCCTTCTGGTGGGCGTGCTGGATCGCCTGGCAGACCGGGACGAACAGCTCCAGCCGCTGGCGGAGCGTGAGGCGGTTGTCGTCGCAGAACTCGGTGATCGGGATGCCGTGCACCAGCTCCATGACGAAGTAGGGCCGGCCGCGTTTCCGTCGTGCCCGGCGTCGAAGACCTTGGCGATGTTCTGGTGGTCCATCATGGCCAGGGCCTGCCGCTCGGCCTCGAAGCGGGCGATGACCTGGCGGCTGTCCATGCCGGGCTTGATGATCTTCAGGGCCACCTTGCGGCGGACCGGCTCTTGCTGCTCGGCCATGTAGACGACGCCCATGCCGCCCTTCGCCGATCTGCTGCAAGAGCTTGTAGGGGCCGATGACCGTGCCGACGCCTTCCCGGGCCGGCTCGTAGAAGGCCGTTTTCTCCAAGGCCGTAGGCGGCCGATTAAGGAAACTGCCGAGCTTTTCCTGCGCGGCGAGCAACTCATCGAGATGCTTGCGAAGCTCCGGTTGCTCGCCACATGCCTTGTCCAGGTACGCTGCCCGCTCGGCGGGGTCACCAATATCCAATGCGGCGGCGAAGATGGAACGCTCGTTCATGACAAGTACCTTAACGCGTTATGTTTACGGTGCTCTCCATGAAACAGTGCGAAATCTGTCTGCGGGCTTCGCCAGAAATCTTAAACTATTCTTCATCCTGTCTGGAGTTTCTTCAACAGCCAACTGCGGGCGTAGACCCACGTTCGGTCTGCGGTACGCGGTGAAATCCCCAGTGCTTCGGCAGCCTGGGCCGACGTTAGCCCAGCAAAATACCGCAGTTTAACCAGGTTTGCGGCCAGTTCGTCGGCCGTGGCCAGTTCCGAAAGGGCGCCGTCCAGGGCAAGCATGTCATCGCCCCGATTCGCCGCCGACAAGTCTGGCGAAGGCAGTTCAACCGCGGAGATGTCGCGGCGCTGTAATGCGCCACCGCGCTTGAGACTGGCCTTGCGGCGGGCCGTTTCCACGAGTATCCGCCGCATGGCCTCGGCGGCGGCAGCGAAGAAATGACCGCAGACTTTCCACAGTTGGGCATTCTCTGTGTCTACCAGCCGCAAATAGGCTTCATGGACCAGCGCGGTAGCGTCAAGCGTTTGGCCCGCCCGTTCCTGGGTCATCTTCGCGGCGGCAAGCTTGCGCAACTCGTCGTAGACCAGCGGCAGCAGTTGTGCCGCCGCCTGCGGGTCGCCGGATTCGATTTGCGCGAGGATGAGTGTGACTTCGGACATGGCGGATAAAACTAGGGCTCCCAACGCCTTGTGCGGACGCCAGGAATCTTCATAATAACCTGTATTCGAGCGACCTTTCCAATCGAAGTGTCGGCGTTGTCCGACCCGGAGCCACTATGGAACAGCAACTCTTTGAACAAATGTATCAAGGCCAGGCCCCCTGGGATACAGGCCGGCCGCAGCCCGCCGTCGTCAAACTGGCCGAGTCGGGCAAGATCCGCGGCAGCGTGCTGGACGTGGGATGCGGCACGGGCGAGCACGTTCTGTACCTGGCGGCCCGCGGCCATGAATGTTGGGGCATCGACTTCGTGCCGGTCGCTATCGAGCGCGCGAAGGCCAAGACCGCCGAGCGAGGAATCAACGCCAAGTTCCTCGTCGGCAATGCGCTGGAACTCGGCAAATTGGCCCGACAGTTCGATACGGTGCTCGACAGTGGACTCTACCACACCTTTTCCGACGAGGAGCGGCCGGTTTTTGTCGCGGAGCTTGCGCACGTCCTGCGGACAGGCGGCAATCTTTACATCTTGTGCTTCTCCGATGAGGAACCAGGCGATACCGGGCCGCGGCGAGTATCCCAGAAGGAAATCCGCGATTCCTTCCAAGACGGTTGGACCGTGAAAAGCATCGAGCCGGCCCGTTTTGAGGCGATTCTGCCGCCCGATGGGCCGCAGTTCAGCCCCGGCGGGCCTAAGTCGTGGGTGGCCGCGATCCAACGGACATGATCGCTTCTTCGCAACTATCTCCTTCTATCGACGGTGAGTTATGAAAACGCTGCTTCTGTCCATCGCAATATCCCTCTCCGCCGCCGCCGCGCACGGCCAAGTGATGATCGGCGATGTCTTCGCCCGGCATCCGGTCAGCCTCAACGGCAAGTGGCATTACATCGTCGACCCCTACGACACCGGCTATTACGACTATCGACGCGAGGCTTACGACAAGCAGCCGCACCCCAGCAGCGGCTACTTTCTCGACCAGCGCCCAAAGGACAAGTCAGACTTGGTCGAATACAATTTTGACGCCAGCCCGACAATGAACGTGCCCGGCGATTGGAATACACAGGACGAGAAACTTTATTACTACGAAGGCTCGGTCTGGTATCGCACAAAGTTCGATGTGAAAAAGCTGGCGGCGGGAAATCGGCTATTCGTCTACTTCGGCGCTGTGAACTACGAGGCAGACGTTTATGTCAACGGCAAGAAGCTCGGCCGGCACGTTGGCGGCTTCACGCCCTTCGCCTTTGAGATCACGGGCTTGGCAAAGGAGAAAGGCAACTCGCTCGTCGTCCGCGTGAACAACGTGCGGCATGTCGAGGGCGTGCCGACGGTCAACACGGACTGGTGGAACTACGGTGGCATCACGCGCGATGTGCTCCTGGTGGAAACGCCTGAGACGTTCATTTCCTATTTCTCTTTGCGACTTGCGCATGACAAGGCAAAGGGGATCGTATGCGAGTTTGCTCTTGATGGTCCGCAAAAGGATCAAACGTTGAAAGTCAGTTTGCCGCAGTTGCACCTCTCAAACGAGGTCCGCGCGAATGGTGGCAACACGTTTGGAATGGCGGCTCCAGCCTCGCTCTCGCTCTGGTCGCCGGAAAAACCCGTGCTCTACGACGTGGAAATACAGTGCGGCAACGACAAAGTGACCGACCGCATCGGCTTTTGTACCGTGGCGACGAGCGGCGACAAGATTCTGCTTAATGGCAAACCGGTGTTTCTCAGCGGCGTCAGCATCCACGAAGAAAACCCGCTGCGCGGCGGCCGCGCATACTCCGAGGACGACGCCCGGCTCTTGCTCGGTTGGGCGAAGGAACTTGGATGCAACTTTGTCCGCCTGGCGCATTATCCGCACAACGAGCACATGGCCCGCGTGGCGGACGAGTTGGGCATTATGGTCTGGGAGGAAATCCCCGTCTACTGGACAATCCAATGGAACAATTCAGACACGCTCAGCTTAGCCCAGCAGCAGTTGTCGGATCTGATCTTCCGCGATCAGAACCGTGCCAGTGTCATCGTTTGGTCGGTGGCCAACGAAACACCGGTCAGCGACGCGCGCACAAAGTTCCTCAAGACGCTCGTGGACGTGGCCAGGTCGCTGGACGGCACGCGGCTAATTTCCGCGGCGATGGAAGTCCGTTCCGATCCCCAGCACCCCGAGCACAAGATCGTGGACGACCCATTCGGCCAATACACCGACCTTTTGAGCTTCAACGAGTATGTCGGCTGGTACGACGGCACGCCGCCGAAGATCGACCGCATCACCTGGAGCCTCAAGTACAAGAAGCCGGTCGTCATCAGCGAGTTCGGCGCGGACGCCAAGCAGGGCCTTCATGCCGACGCCCTGACCCGCTTCAGCGAGGAATACCAGGCGGACGTCTATCGCCGCACTTTGCCGATGCTCAGTAAGATTCCCGGCTTCAGCGGCTGCACGCCCTGGATTCTCTGCGATTTCCGCTCTCCGCGCCGTCCGCTGCCGGGCATTCAGGATGGTTTTAATCGCAAGGGACTGATCAGTTCTGAGGGCAAGAAGAAAGCGGCGTTTGAGGTGCTGCGGAAGTTCTACGACGAAAAAGAAAAATCATCCCATGAAAATTGAACTCAAACAAAACTGCAAATACGCCCTCCTCGTCCCCACGAGCATGGGCATTCGCATTACGCCGCCCGCCGGCCAGCCGGTGCATTGCGGCGGCACGTTCATGATGCACGTCTCCAGCGCGGAGACGAACGTCGCCAGCGTCGCCTCGTATCTCGGGCTCGCCGTGAAGGTGCTCACGACGTTCGTCAAGGGCAGCCCGATCGCGCAGCTTATCCAGGACAACCTCCGCAGCCGGCACATGGACTACGAAGGCGCGGAGATCCCGCAGGGCGGCCCGTGGGGCTACCGCCACCAGTTCAACATCGCCGATAGCGGTAGCGGCATGCGCGGCCCGCGGGTCTGGAACGACCGCGCCGGCGAGGTCGGTCGAACGCTCAACGTCAAGGATTTCGACCTCGATCGCATATTCGGCAAGGAAGGCGTCCAGATCATCCACCTCTCCGGCCTAATCGGTGCCTTGTCGCCAGAGACTGGCCAATTCTGCCTTGAACTCGCCCGTGCGGCCAAGAAGCACGGCACAAAAATCTCCTTTGATCTGAACCACCGGGCGAGCTTCTGGAAAGGCCGCGAGCAGGAGCTTTCCGCCATCTTCGCCGAGATCGCCGGCCTGGCGGACGTACTGGTGGGCAACGAGGAGGATTTCCAACTTTGTCTCGGCATCCACGGCCCCGAAGCGGGCGGCCGCGGCATCAAGGCCCAGATCGAGGGCTTCAAGGAAATGATCGGCCGCGTGAAGCAGGCCTATCCCAATGCCTCAACCTATGGCACAACGCTCCGCGAAGTCGTCGGCACGAACCATCACCTTTGGGGCGCCGTCATGGCGTCCGGCGATGACTGGTACGTCGTCGAGCCCCGCGACATCACCGTGCTAGACCGCATCGGCGGCGGCGACGGCTTCGTCGGCGGCCTGCTCTACGCGATCCTCAAGGGTTGGGAACCGGAAAAGTGGATCCAATTCGGCTGGGCCGCAGGTGCGCTCGCGACGACGCTCCTGACGGACTACGCCCAGCCCGCCGATGAGGAGCAAGTCTGGAGCATCTGGAAAGGAAATGCGCGGGTGCAAAGGTAACTCTACAAATCCGCGATCGGACTATGCCGTGGCACGAGCGACTTCATGACTGCCCAGGCTGTCAGGTAGCTCAACGAACAGATGACGAACATGATTAGATACGCGATTTGCGGGCGGTCCTTGAACAAGTCAATGAGCCGGCCGACGAGTTGCTGAACGAGCACGCCGCCCAGGCCGCCGGCCATCGCGCCTATGCCCGTCACCGAGCCAACCGCCTTCTTGGGGAACATGTCGGAGACGGTAGTGAAGAGGTTCGCGGACCACGCTTGATGCGCTGCCAGCGCCGACGCAGATCACCGCCACCGCCAGCCGCAGCGCCATATCACCGAACCGCTCCACGCTGGCGAAGTACTGCGTGCTTAGAACTACGAGCGGGCAAAGGGCGATGAGAAACATGGCCGTCATCCTCGCCCTGTAAACGGCCATGCCGCGCCGGATGAGCGTCATGGGGATGCTGCCGCCGTAGACGCTGCCCACGATAGACACTCCGTAGACAATGCATGTCGGCAGCGTGACCTCGCGCTTGGTCGTGTGAAACTGCTTGTTCAGATAATCGGGCAGCCAGAAAAGGTAAAACCACCAGATGCCGTCGGTGAGGAACTTGCCGAAAAAGAACGACCACGTCTGCCGGTACGCCAGCAGCCGCCGCCAGGTAATCTTGGCCATGTCGCCGTTAGCTTCGGGCGCAGCGGCATCGTCGTCAATGTGGATGTAATCGTATTCCGCCTGCGACAGCCGCGCTTGTTTCGCGGGCGTGTCGTAGAGACGGAACCAGAACGCCAGCCAGATGAACCCGATCGCGCCGGTATAGATGAAAGCAAATTGCCAGCCATGTTCGTCGTCGTAGTGGAGCATGCACCACGGCACGAAGAGCGCTGCGAGAATCGCGCCCATGTTTGTGCCGCTGTTGAAGATGCCCGTTGCCAAGGCCCGCTCTCGCTTGGGAAACCATTCGGCGACGGTTTTGACCGCGGCGGGAAAACCGCCCGCCTCGCCCGCGCCGAACGCGCTGCGGACGATGATGTGCAACGTCACGTGCCGGCCAACAAAGGCGTTGAGAATGCCGAAGATGGACCAGGCCGTGAGCGAGAGCGCCAGGCCCGCCTTCGTGCCGATCTTGTCGATCAGCCAGCCGGCGACAATCGTCATGCCGGCGTAAAAGGCGGTAAAAAACGAGGTGAGATTCGAGAAATCTGTGTTGCTCCAGCCGAAGCCACCCTGGTCCACGGGCGCAGAAGAACTCCTTGAGATAGCTGATCACCTGGCGGTCGAGGTAGTTCGAACGTCATGGCGAACAGCAGCAGGCCGCATACGACCCAGCGGTAGCTGCTCGTCGCCGGGCGGGAAAAGCCTGTGGAGTCCATGATGCGCGACCTGCTTCAAGACGTGGAGCGTTCAATATACAATAGCCGAGTGGAGAAGCAAGCATGAGTTTCTATCCGGGCATATCGCTTTTTGTCGCGGTCTGGCGCCCCGCCGTGATCGCACTGTGGATGTACTCTCTGCTGGCGGCTGCGCAGTCCTTGCCTGCCGCCAACGGCCCGACGAGTAGTCCCGCCGATCTGCCTGACTTCCACTGGCATTTGACGGCGCGGCCGTGGAAGCCGGTCAACATGCCCGAAAGCGATCTGCTGGACCAAATGGAGAAGGCGATCCGCGCCATGGCGCCTATGCAATATTGGAACGCGGGCAATCCCGGCGACAAGAAGAACGGCGCGATCATCGATCCGATCGACAAGCGGGAACTCCAGTATGGCACGCCCCTGTTCGCCTTCAACGTCGCCACAATGCTCACCAAAGGCCGGGCCGCCGACTTGGTCGTGCCCGGCATCCGCGCGCTCGACAGGGCGACGTTGAACATCTCCACCGGCAAAGCCAACGATTCACATGGCGAGTTTTTCTGCACCGATGGTGAAGGCGATCCGCATGTTCGAGGCGCTCGAGTCGAAGTATCCGCAAATCACGCCCGAAAAGCTGAAGAACTGGAAGGAACGCATGAAGACAAAGCGCAGCGGCCTTCATGGAGCTGCGCGTGCGGCAGAACTGGCGGACCTTCGCCATGAAGGGCGAATGGCTGCGGCAGCAGGACGGCTACATCGGCGACGGCGTGGAGTGGATCGAGGCCGATTGGCTCAATCCGGTCGAAGGCGGACAACGCGAGCGCTTCCGCCGGGACCTCGACCAATATCATCTCGATCCTCACTTCTTCTTCTATCACGACAACCGGCCCGGCTCGGGCAGCGCCTATACCGGCGCCGATCCGGAGACATTTGCCTATAACGGGGCGACCACGGCCAATCTGCTGGACATGCTGGAAGGCGGATACAATGGACCGTCAGCCAAGGAGATGCGCGAATATTATCGCGCACAATCTGCGGGCCTCGCTGTTATTGCTCAGCGGCGCGGGCGAGGCCCCGGCCGGCGGTCGCACCGGCGAGCATATCTGGGACGACTCCATCTACGCCAACGCCTTTGAACTGGCCGCCCAGGCCGCGCACCGCGAGGGTGATTTGTGCCTCGCCGGGCAGTTCCGCCATGCTGTCGAATTACTGCTGAAAAGCCACGAGCGATTCCAGCAGCAAAACGGCCTTTTCTCGATCACGAAGAACCAGTTTCCGCCCAGCTTGAAGAACCGCTACGCGAGTTGGAGCGGTGTGGCGAATTACGAAGGTTTTACGTTGGCGTGCTGCGCGGAGACGCTCTTAGCTCGCGCACAAGGCCGACATTCTCGAACAGCCCGCACCGTGCGAGATCGGCGGCTACGCGGTGCAGCTTGACCCCTCGTTCGCCAACACATTTCTCAACGCCGGCGGCATGACGGCGAGATTTGCACCCGCGGCGAGACGGACAAATATGGCGGCGTGCAGTGGCACGTGCTTGGCATTACCCGTTTCAGCCGCACAGGCTGGGACGGCCGGCTCGGTCCCGGCGCGGGCCACGCAAAGCCCGATTTCAGCGACGGCGTAAGCTTCTCGCCCGTCTTTCTTGAAGACGGAAAATGGAAACGCGTGTGTCTGGAGCCGGGCCGCTTCCAAGGCCGCTTCGAGCCGGAGTTTGTCCATCCGCTCTTGGTCCGCGGCACGCTCACGATCGCGCCGGTCGCCGGTAAGACCCGCCCGACGTTTGCCATGCACATCACGCTCACGCCCGACGGCGCGATGGTCGATACCGAGCGCATTTCAGGCACGAACAAGTTTGGCATCGTCTGGCCGTTGTTTGAGTTCGACGGCCGGACCGCGATGGATGAACATGTCGGCAAGCTCATAGCCTCGACGTCATATCCCGCCAAAGCAAGCACGTCCGAGCCTGATCGGCAGAACTTTATCGCGCTGAAGCCGACTCATGAGCTCGACGCAACCAGGTCGTTTGTTCGCGGCGGCTATGGAGACTTCCGGCCGATCCGAGTGACCGATTCCGCCGATGGGCCGATTGAAACCTTCGTCTATCCACGCAGCGCGGGCGATCCGTCTGCCGAAACGGTGCGGGCCAACTTCGTCCGCAATGGCAAGGACTTCTCTTCCGTGTTAGGGCGGGTGCAAGGGACGCTCTATATTGGCCGCACATCGGCCGGCGGCGAAGGGAACGGCCTCGATCTGAAGAACAACGGCAAGAACAACGTCAACTTCGATATGAAATGCAATTTCATTCTCCGGTTGAAAGACGGCCGCGCGACCGCCATGGAAGCCGACCGTCGCGTGACTGCAACCGTCGGCGAGAGAAAGATCAACCTCGCACCGTACACGCCAGTTGCGCTCAAGTAGGGTGGTGTCGAGCGCAGCGAAGACCCACCGATTTGAGACGTTTTCCGGTGGGTCTCGTAGAACTCGACCGCACCCTACGCGCTGACCCGCCCACTGCGACGGAACGTGCGATAGAATGCCGCCACGCCGCCCGCGATTGCCACCAGCGCAATCGTTCCCGGCTCGGGCACCGGCGCAGCCGAAGCCGGCACGAAGGGCGCGGAGAAATGCGAGGCATCGCCGACCGTCAGGTTTGTTCTATCGGGAAGGGCATAGGGGGCGGCAACCAGAAGCGTGCCGGAAGCGACGTCGGTGTCGCCCTGGTACGTATTTGTGCCGCTGAGGACCAACGTACCCGATCCGGACTTCGTAAGTCCGCCGAATCCGCTCAAGTTCCCGCTCACCGTAAGCGTCTCGCCGCCGTCGTCAAAGGTATGGCTGCCGCCTTGCAGCGTCATGTTGACGCCGATAGCTTGATCCAGGCCGCTTTGGTTAATCACCGCGCCGGTGAAAGCAATCGGATTGCCCTCGAGATTGTAACTCGGCGCACGGCGCGGAAGAGGATGCCGTTCATCGTCGTCGTGGCCGTGAAGTTGTTGTAGGCCTGCATGGTCGCGGCATCGACGTTCGCCGCGGTCAGAGTGCCCTTCAGGAGAATGGCGTCGATCGTGTCGACGTAGCCGTCGCCGTTGATGTCGGCAGCCGGGTTGAATTGTTGGTTATTGCTTACTAAGACGTTGTGGAACAGAGAAATGTCGCTGGCATTGATAGATCCGTCGAAGTTCAGGTCGCCGAGGCCGGCGCCGTAGATCGTGCTGGTCAAATAGCCCGGAAAGCGCTGGATATTATAGGTCCCGGTGGGCCGGAAGGTAACGACGGTAATGACGTTGTTGCCGCTGTTGACGCCATAGACGCCGTACTGAAATTGATTCACATCGGTCTGCGAGGCCTGGTTTGCGGTCGTCGCCAGGGCCAGAACGGCGCTGTCCGACAGGCTCGCGCCGATATTCATCAGGACGTTTACGGTGCCCGCCGTGCCGTCCAGCGACTGCACGTTGACGTAGCGGTTTTCGTTGACGCCGGAAACGATCGGATCGAAGCTCGACACGCTCGAATTGGGTTTGTTGCGATCGACGTAGATCACTTCCTTGAAGTCGGTGAAGACCGGCGGGCCGCCGTCGTCGCGATGGCGAAATGCGCGGACCGTGATGTAGTGGTAGCCGTCGGAAAGCTGCGTGGCGTCGATGGTCTGCACGTATTGGCCGTTGCCGTTGGCGTTGAAGTAGCCGGGGCTATGGACGGTAACTATGTTGTCGAAGCCGTACGACACCGTGTTGGGCGTCGTGTAATCGACGTGGCCGTCGCCGTTCAGCGGGATGCCGCCGTCCATCTTGATCAGCGCGTTGTCGCCGTCGGCCGGCTGGTCGCGAAAGTAGCCCAGCAGATTGACCGCGTTCGTATTCAAGGTCACGTTGAACGTGTTGCCGCGGACGATGTACGTCGAAGTCAGCACTTGCGTGCCGTTGTCGCTCGCCGACGGCGGTGCGCCGGAGATCATGCCGGCCGTGTTGGACAGGGAGAGGGTCCCCTGCGGTCCCGACAGACCGTAGGCCAGATATCCGTCGCCGGTGAAGAAACTGTTGAGATTGGAGTCGAATGACGAGTTGCGCAAGAAACGGACATTGACCGTGTGGTCGGAGTTGACGACCAGCAGGGGCGGAATGTCGCCGCGGGGATCGACGGCTGGATTCGTCGCATTGCCGGTGAGTTCGATCAACGGCGTGCCGGGAGCAAAATCGGTCATGATCGTCTGGCTGTCGTAGCCGGCGTCCGTGCGGTTGCTCAGAAGCACGATCATCGAGTTGTCGCGCTCGAAGGCGTAATTGTTCTGGTCGACCCAGCGCTCGGTGAAATTGCCGCTGCCGTGCGTGTTGCGGATATTCAACAGCGTAGTGATGGCATTGCCGTAGACCCCGCCTAGCGCGTCGCCCCGTCCGTCCTGCGGGAAGGACCGCTGTTGTTCGCTGCCGAACTCGTGGCCGTTCATATAGACGATGGCGTTGCCGGGCGTGAGCAGCGTGTAGGCGTAGGCCACGTTGGAGAGATACGGCGCGCCATTGTCCGCGCTCTGGACGAACTTCACCCCCTGCGAACCGTTCATCAAGCCGTCGTCGGCCAAGTCCTCCGACGCTCCCTTGACGTTGTTCCAGTTGTTCTGGTAGCCGTTGCCCGTAAGATTGTTCTGCAAGGCAAAGAACAGGGAAAAGTCCAACGCGTCGCGGTTGCCGCCTATCTGCCCGGGATTCGACGGGTTGATCGAATAATTGATGTAGGGCTGGACGACGCTCGAATTGCTGTCGTAGACTTCGGAATAGGCGAAAATCTGCTCTTGGCTGCCATTCAGCATCGTGCGAAACGACGAGCGGTAGACGGCTTGGTCATAGTAATTCAGCACCCAACTCGGAAAGTTCTTCGCGGCGTCGATGCGGAAACCGTCGAAGCCGACCACCTGCACCAGCCATTGCGTGCTCCGCATGAGATATCCCAAGGCGTTTTCCGGTTCGGGCGTCCCGTTCATGGGATCGGCCAGGTTAAAGGGATAAATCTTGATGTTCTGCTGGCCCGTGTTTGGGTTGTAGACGATGATCGGCTGAAGCGACGTATCCGGGTAGAGTGCGCGGTTGGCGACGGTAGGTACGTTAGCCAGTCGGCCGAACGCCGGCGTCGTGCCTGCGGGAATATCGTTGCTGTATCCCGGCACCGGGCTACGGATGTACTGGAGGTTCGTCGACTGGTCGATATCGATTAGTCCGGCCAGCCGCATATCCTGGTCGCCGGACTGCGCTCGGATCATGGAAGTCGCCGTAAGCCGCGCTGGATGTCGAGAGCACGAACCCGGGATAGCCGCCCGCGGCCTGAAAGCCGGATGTCGACCAATCAGAAAACCCGTCTTGGTTCCATACCATGTCGGCGTAGACATTCACACCCGACTGGTGAAGGCTTCCAATCGCGGCCTGCAACCCGGCCTGAGTGCCGTAAAGCGTGGGATCGCCGGGCAAGCCGAGGTCAAAGCGGTCGTACACGTCATAGCCTACCGACTGATTGCCGCTATCGGCGCGATAGGGCGGCGGGACTTGCACGGCGCCGTAACCCGCCATGAACACGTCCGGCGAGCGGTTCTGCATCGTGTTCCAAGAGGTTTCGAACCATTGCAGAATTGCCGGAGGCGAATAATCCGTGGCTGTTGCGGAGCCTGCCGCCATTGCCGGTACAATGGCCGCCGCCAAGGCCAACAGGCGGAGCCTACGTACTGCCGGACCGATAGACAATGACGAATGTCGAATGTCGAAACAACATCGAACGGGCAATGAGGAAAGATCATTCGTGCTTCGGACTTTGACTTTCCTTCTACATTTGACTTTCGACATTCGGCTACCTCAATCCTTCTTTGCCGCCTTCCGCGCCGTGCCCTTCCAATGGACGAAAAGCGCCATGTGGTTCAGCGGCATTTTGGGCACGACCGCGTTCTCGACTACGATTTCCAAGACGTTCTCCCCGGCGACAAACCCCTTCTCGATCTCAAGCGGCACAACCGGCAGTTTCAACGTCCTCTTCTCCGGCGGCAGCGGCACCGACACATGCCCGTTAAGCCGCAATTCCACCGGCCAGTCATCCGTGGCGCAATAGCCTTCGATGCGGGCGGTCGTCGCGTCGAAGCCGGTCAAATCGAATTTCGTGCGAAAGGTCATCCGGCATCCGCCGGGCAGGTCCGGCAACGCCTTGCTTAATGATACCCACTGCGCCTTGTCGCGGGCATCCGCGCAATAATCCGGCTCCGGATCGGCGACCACCGCCGCCCGCGGCTTAAACGACGCGTCGGGGTTGAACGAGACAATTTCCCAATGTGAATCGGCCCCGCCGCGATCCAGCCCCACGCCGGTGCTAAACAGCGGAAACGGTTCCAGCGCCGGCATCGCTCGGACGAATCGCGCCTCGTCGGCAGCAATGCGCTCAAACGGCTTGCCGGGCGCGGCAATGCGGATCGCCTGGTTCGCGGTGAGCGTAACGTGCCGCGAGCTGGATTTGGGGGATTGGGGCAAGGGGCCGGAAGAATCCCTGTTGCTCATCGTATGCTCCGGCCCCTTTGCCCCGTCAAAATCCCCTTCCCCTTCGCTTTCCCGAATCTCGTCTGCCGTTACCTTGCCGCGAAAAACATGCATCTCTTGCACGCCGTCCTGTGCCACGGAAACACCGAATTCCGTCCCCAAATCCGTGTATCTCATGCCCGGCGCAAAGACCTCAAAGCCGCGCGCCGAAGCGCTCTCCACCGTCGCGGTGAATCGGCCGTTCGTCAGAAATACGCTCTTCTCCGAGCCCCACCTGCAGTTTGGCTGGACCCTGCAAAACGCCCGTCGCGCCGCCGCGAAATGCGATCTCCGCCAAGCCCGACTCCAGCACGATCGTGCGTCCGGGCTCGATCCCCGCGCCAACTTCCAGCGCGCCGCCATCTCGACCCCAACGGCAATTCGCCGTGCCGGCAAAATGCGCAACCGGAGAGCCAGGTTTCGGGAACTGAAGATCGCCGGCGGCAGCGTCGCCGCTGCCTGCCGCGGACCTCGCCATGTCCGAACCATTGCGGTGGCGAAGGCCCCATGAAGAACCATGCCGACGAGCACGATCGCCGCCGTTGACAAGCCGGCTACCAGCGCGACGGCCGCCCACATTGCCGCTCTGCCTTTTCCGCCGCGGCCCGTGCGAGCAGGCGACAAAGATAGCCAGGTCGAATCGCCCGCGGAAACCTGCGGTATCGGCAGATGGCCGTCGCGCCCCAGCATTAATTGCAAGCCGACGGTCTCTTGGATGTATTGGACGTATAAATGGCGGGCTTCGGCGCTGGCCCCCAAAAGCCGATCCAATTCGTCAAACCGCTCGGCCGTGATTTGACCGAGCGCGCGCTCCAGCACGAGCTGATGGATCGTTCCGAAGAGATCGGTGTTCGCAGGATCGCTCATGTCGCCCCCCTCCGCAATTCACTCTGGACGCAGTCGTGCAGGACTTTTCTGAGGCGCGAAAGGTAAGTGTAAACCCCGTTGACGCTGCGGCCGGTCCGCTGGGCGACCTCTTTGATCTTGGCCCCCTTGGCATAACAGCGCCGCAGCAGGTCGCGGCTGGGCTCGTCCAGCTTGTTCAGGCAAGTGCCCAGGGCTTGCAGGCGGCCGTGTTCGACCGCCGACGCCGAGTCAAGTTCGCCAGCAACCATTTCAAAAATCTCCGGCCGGAATTGCAGCCGGCTCCGCTGCATCCGCTTGCGATAGGCGAGGACCATATATCGGGCGATCGTGCAGGCCCAGGCCCCAAAATCGGCGCCGGCCCGGTATTCGTGGAATTGCTCCCAGATACGAAACGCTCGTCTCCTGGATCAGGTCTTGGGCATCCGTCCAATGGGGCACCAGCGCGAAAATGAACGCCGAGATGCGATGATCGTGCTGCTTGAGCAGACGGACGAATTCGGCCGTTCGGCGGTGGAGGTCTTCCGGCTCAGTACCCATAAACCGCACCAGAGAATAGCGTTCTTCCTTCTATTGTAAGCCGAAACAGGAAAAACCTTACAAAGAAATCGCCGTGATACTGAAACATGTTGCCGGTGCCTCCTTCGGACCATTTGCTGAACGCGCTATCAAGCGACTTTCCTTAGCGTTGTTTGCCTTGCCGCCAGGTTCCGCCGGGCGGCCGCGCAAACAAGAACGCATAGGACGCATGGCCGGCCGGGTAACTCCCAGCCCCCTGTTTTGTCCGAGGCATTCAACTTCCCGGTGCTGGAAATCGAGACGGGAATTTCGTATCATGCGCACTGGAGATATTGGCGACGACACGCCGAGTTGAGTTGCACAGTCAACGCGGACGCTCTCACGCATAGGGAACACGGCACGGACCGCACGTCTCTGGATTTCGCCGAGGGCGAAATGCTTCTTGGCGCCGGGAAATCAGTGGTGGAAGCAAACAACAAGAAAATCCTCCTCTGACGCCAGCGGCTGTCGGCGACGAGCGACACGTCGAAATGTTGAAGGTCCAGTCGCTCCTGAAGCACCGCCTGGCGAAATACCTGCCGGGAATACATCTCGAGTCGTTGCTGGTGTTTGACTGGTGCGCGGACCAACATCGTGCGGCCGCCGAGGAAATCGCCGTTAGGTTCGATTCCATCGTTTGGAAAGTACCTCCCGAGCATGGCGCCGAGTGGGGCCTGCGAAAAGGCACCAACTATGCTGCGACGCTCGGCGCAGAAACGGCATGCGCCAATTACTTGCTGCGCATCATACAAGATGCGTATGTCTATGATCCGGCGGCTCTGGCCGCGCTCATTCGAGAGGCAACGGAGATTCCTGGGAATTGGATCGCGGCGAATGTGCATCACTACCCGACAACGGACCACGCGGATCTTTGCCGTCAGATGGGGCTCGACTGCGATTCGGATTTGCACTATCCAAACGGCGCGGTCACTCTTGCCCCGGTAAAGACCTGGCGAGAGTGGTACGTACCCATGCCGGCTTGCATCAATCACTATTTTGATGACATTATGTTCGGCGAGAGTTTTCGCCAGAATGGCCCGGGAACGATCATTGATTGGCCGCCGTGCTCGGCGCATCGCCATGATCTTGATGCCGTCACTTCCTCGCGAATCCACCGGACACAGCTCTTGGCGCTAGAAGAAAAACCGGATCTTATCGAACCGGCAAGGCGTGAGGTAACTCTCAGCGTTTGCCTAATCGTGCGGAATGAAGTGCGATATATCGCCGAGTGGCTCGAGTTTCACCGCTTGGTTGGCGTGGAGCGGTTCTTTATCTACGACGACGAATCAACGGATGGAACCGTCGACATAATCCGCCGGCGCGACCGAGGCGACATCGTAGTGGTTCCGTGGGGCAGAAAGGGAAACGATTCGCCTCAAATCAGTGCGTACCGGCATTTTGTCGAGAACTTCCGCAATGAGACCAGATGGGTAGCCTTCATCGACGCCGACGAGTATCTTTTCTCCCCAACCAGGGCGGATCTGCGCGAAATCATCCTCCGCTACGAGTTGACGCCTTACCACGGCGCCGTATTCGTTAACTGGCTTTTTTTCGGCGACAACGGTCACGCAACCAGGCCGACTGGGACGACCATCGAGAGTTACACTCGACGAGGCTTCGCCGGCGTTCCGAACTGCCAGGGCAAGTCGATCGCACGAACGTCTCTGATAGGTGGATTTGGACCGTGCGGCCCGCACAATGTCCTTTGCCGCGACAATGGGCTGACGGTAAACGAGCATGAATCATGGGTGGCCGGATGCGATTCGAACCCGGCGTCGATTGATCTGCTTCGCCTCAACCACTATTTTCATCGTTCTCAAGAGGAAGCAACGGAGAAGTGTCAACGGGAGGACCGCAACATGGGCCCCGGACTGCGCCGGACCGCTCCCGACATGGCCCGCCATAACCTTAACGACGTGGACGACACGGAGGTTCTTTATTACTTGCCGGCACTAAGGCAAGCACTCGGCCGCTAGTCGATGCTTGAGAGTCGCCCTGAGGCTGATTGCTTGCTGCTTCGATCCTGGTCTTGGTCGTGTCTTTTTTGTGTCTAATCAACATCAAACCCTCCACACATCATCATCAAACCCTCCACACATCATCATCAAACCCTCCACAGCCAAAATCGCACTTTTTTTTCATTTACCAGTATTATGAAGTTAGGAAGGGCTTGGCGCGGAGATTGTATCTTCTCCATTCCGCGTCAACGGCCCGCGATTTTATCCGTGATTCTGGTGAGCTTCCGTTAGGAAGTCGATTTGGCGCTTGTCTGCATCGAGCTTGTCTGCATCGAGAAGGTTGTCAACATGAAAAAGGCGTTCGGATTTGTGGCGGTGTTGGTGTGTGCCTGTTCGTTTGCCGGACCGGCTCGCGGCTCGTTGCTCACGATTACCGCATCCGACAATGCGGACGGTTCCAGTTACTCGCCCCAGCCAGACCACAATTGGAGCGTGACCAACGGCGGCATTGGCTATGGGCTATGGACCCCGCTGGCCGACACGGGCGGCGGGGGCACCTTTATGGAGGGTGTAGGCGTGAACAACCGCCAAGTGGACGGCAATTTTTCGTTCGCCCTTTATGCCGGCGGAGGAAGCTACGATATCTCGCGTCCCCTGGTCAACCCTCAGCCGAACGGCGAATTCGAGATCAACACGCGCTTCGATCTCGCCGGCGCAGGCCCCAACCTTGTGAACCTTCGTGCCGGGAACATCACTTCCGGATTTGGCGCGGGTGAACTCCTCTCTTTCGGAATCGTCAACGGCAACCAACTCTCATATACCGACGGCAGCGGTTTTCACCTATTCCCCTCCGGCGAGGCCCGCGGCGCTCGTTGGCATTGCAGATCGATTACGACGCCAACGACGGCACGTACACGGGGCAGGTCAGCAACCTGGACGGCGGCTTTGGGGCGACCTTCAGCGGCAGCCTGGAATCAAACGGCACGAGCGTCGGCTCGTTCGCCGTGGTCAACAGCAGCACGGGTGGCAATCAGAACGTGATCTTTGACAGTCCAATTTTCAGCGTGCCCGAACCATCGTCGCTCGCGCTTGCCGCGGCCGGTGGGCTTGGACTATTGGCCTGCGGCCGATGGCAACGGCTTGTCTAACTTGTGTACGCAAGTCAACTGTCGCGGCGCGGCGACAAAACTTCCAATCGCATTACCGCCGCGATGGTTACGGTAAGACTAGTCGGGTTGTGCGCCACCAGTGAGGCGGCTTTGGTGTCGCCATCATAATAGACCGCACTGGTCGGCAGGCTCATGTGGACGTTCCATAAGCGGCGCCACAATTGAAGCAACCGCGACCATCGAAATCCCGGCAAGCAAGATATGCCGCGTAGCCCGACCATCCGAACCAAGGCGAGACTCATGGAACCTGCCGTCAATACGTCAACCCGAAGCCGTAAGAAAACAGCGGAGTGCCTGCGCATTGGCCTTCGGCGCAAGGGACTTGCGACATGTTTTTCGGCCAGGTGTGCGGCAGCTTGCCGGTCGGCTTGTAGTCGCCCAAAAGCACGTCCGCGACGCCCTGTCCTTCCGTTCCCGGAAGCCAGGCGGCGATAAAGGCGTCGCAGTGGTCGAGGGCCTCGCTGATGATCATCGGCCTACCGGAGACGAGCACCACGATCACCGGCTTGCCCGACTGCCGGGCTCGGTTCACCAAGGCAGCGTCCTGAGTGGGCAGCGTGAGGTCTTTGCGATCGCCGAGCCCTTCGGCATAAGGCGTTTCACCGACGACCACCAGCACGGCGTCGGCCGCGGGGTCGATCGTACCGTCGGCCGAGTAGCTGACCTTCGCGTTCGCCGCCACGGACCGGCGGATTGCCGCGAGGATGGTCGTGCCGCCATGCACCACCGGGCCGGGCTTGCCCTGCCAACTGATCGTCCAGCCGCCGCACTGGATGCCGATGTCGTCGGCCGCTTTGCCGACGACGGCCAAATGCTTGATCTGCTTGGAAAGCGGCAAGGCGTGTTTCTCGTTCTTCAAGAGCACGAGCGATTCGCGGACGCACTGCCGGGCGATTTCACGGTGTTCCGCGCAGCCGATCTTGGCCAACAGCGCCGGATCAGCGAAGGGCCGCGCGAACATTCGCGAGCGAAGCTTTACCCGGAGGATCCTGAGCACGGCGTCGTCGATCCGCGACTGCGGCACACGGCCCTCCACGACCAGTTCCTTCAGCAATCGCATGAAATCGCGGTAGTTGTTCGGCTGGCCGGGCCCGTAGGGAATCATCACCATGTCCAGGCCGGCGTTGATCGCGCGCTCGATGTCGGCCTTGTAGTCAGGCGAGATCTGGTCGATGGCCGCCCAATCGGAGACGAGGAAGCCTTCAAAACCGAGCTCGCCTTTGAGCACTTCGGTCACGAGGTGCTTGTTGTCGTGCATCTTACGGCCGTTCCAACTGCTGAAGGAGACCATGATCGAACCGACGCCGGCCTTGATTGCCGCCCGATAGCCGGCCAGATGGACCCGCCGCAGCGTGGCCTCGTCGCACTCGGTGTTGCCCTGGTCCTTGCCGTCGGTGGTGCCGCCGTCACCGATGAAGTGCTTGGCGCAGGCCAGCACGGAGGTTGGGCAGCCGAGATCGGGCCCCTGGAGCCCGCGAACGCTCGCCGCGGCCATGGTTTCAACGAGTTCAGGTGATTCGCCGAAGCTTTCGTAGGTGCGGCCCCAGCGCGGGTTCCGCGCGACGGCGATGCACGGCGCGAAGGCCCAGGAGATGCCGGTGGCCGAGACCTCGACCGCCGTCGCCCGAGCTGCCTTCTCCACAAGCGCCGGGTCGCGCGTCGCTCCCAGGCCGATGTTGTGCGGGAAGAGCACCGCGCCGTCGATGTTGTTGTGGCCGTGGACGGCATCGATGCCGTAGATCAAAGGGATTTTGAGCCGCGACTTGGCCGCCCAGGACTGGTATTCGTCATAGGCCGCGGCCCAGACCTTGGGAGTATTGTCGGACGGATCGCTGTCGCCGCCGCTGAGCATCGAACCGAAGGAATAGCGGGCGATGTCCGCCTTGTCCTTCAAGGCCAGCATGTCGACTTGCGTCATCTGCCCGATCTTTTCGTCCAACGTCATCTGCCGCAGCAAAGATTGCGCTTTGGCATCGACATCGGGCGTTTGGTTGGCGCCGCGGGCCCGCGGCGCGGTGTGAGCGGACAGCGCTACGGCCGTCAAGATGATGGCAACCACCCAGGTGTTCTTCATTGTTCGTTCAAACTCTCCTTCGTTTCACTTTCCCCTCATCCCCGAAGCCGCTTGCGAGCCAGCGCCGCGACGGCCAGCGCGGCCGCAGCCGCGAGCGTCAAAGTGCTCGGCTCGGGCACGGACACCGCCGGGGCCGCGGTCGGCGGTGGTACGACGGGAGCGGAGAACAACGAGGGATCGCCGACCGTCAAGCTCGTCCCGTCGGCAATCGCCCCGGCGTTGGTTACGATCAACGTTCCATTGGCAACCGTCGTCCCATTGGTGTAAAGGTTATGCGTGCCGCTCAGGGTCAGCGTGCCAGGGCCGGTCTTGATCAAGGTGATCGCCGTGTTGCCGTTCGTGGAGATCGGATACGCGGCCGTCTGACTGCCGGCCAAGTTGAAAACAAGCGTGGAGGCGTTTCCACCTTGAGTCCGCACGTCAGCCGTGTTGCCGATCGAACCGTCCTCGCCGGCAATACCCGTTCCCAACTGCAGCGTGCCGCCTCCGAGAACCGTCTCGCTGTTGTATGTGTTGCTTCCGGTCAAGGTCAATTGGCCCGTGGTGCCGCCGTTCCCAGGAAAGTCGAAGGCGAGGCCCAACCCGGCGCTGCCGCCGTTTGCCAGGACTCCGGAGAAGGTGTCACTCTCATTGGAGTCGATGTACAGCCAGCGGACGGCGCCGCCGCCATTGACGACCGTGCCGCTGCCCGTAAGGCCTTTGGCGTGGAAATCTGCGGTCGTCGCGCCGGTGTTGATTTGCAAGGTGCCGGCCGCTACGTTTAGCGGGCCGCCGATGCTGCTGTTCGCTGCGGTAGTAATCGCCAGGATGCCGGTGCCCGCCTTGGTCAAGCCGGCCGTAGTGCTAAGAATACGGCCCACGTTGAGCGTGCCATTGTCAATGGTGGCAGTGACCGTCGAAGCGGACGTGGGGCTGAGTGTGACGGCGCCCGCTCCCATGTTCAGGCTCTGAGTGCCGATAAACTCGAAGTTGCCGTTCCACGACTGTGGGATATTCCCACTCATCGTAATAGCCGCGCTGCTGGTATTGTCGAGCTTGCCGCCGTTGATCGTCAGCGCGCCGGTCCCTAGAGCAGAAGCATTGTTGATGACAAGTGTCCCAGCATTGATTGTTGTGCCGCCGGCGTATGCGTTGCTTGTGGCAAGGGTAAGCGCGCCGGTTCCCGTCTTGTAGAGCGCCGGTCGCAATTCCGTACCCGCTGCCGCTGGAGACGGTGTAGTTCTTCGCGCTGTTGTTGAACGTGACCAAACCGGGGCTGACGCTGGCGGCCGCAATATTGATGTTATTCACGCTTGACGTGTCATCGAAAACGACCTGATCGTTGGTGAGGAAGTCGAGCTTGCCGCTGCCGCCGTTGGCTTTCCAATTCGAGTTCGCGCCGGTCGCGCCGGACTGCCAATTCGCGCTGTCCGCTCCGGTCCATTCGAGCGTCGTTCCGGTAATTGTCAAGGCGATAAATCCGGGCGGGAAGCTCAACGTGGCCGTGTCGTGGGAGTTCGTGCCGGCCAGTGCGCCCTAAGTAGAACGCGCTGGTGCCGGCGCCGCCGAGGGCGCTGTAACCGACCAAGTCATACGCTTGATTGAAAAGGAAGGTTCCTTGAAACGCGGGATTGACCGCGATCGAGTGCGCGCCGCCGTTGGCAAACAGCGCGGTCGTATTCACGACGGCGGTCCCGCTGGACGGATTGAGCGTCGGACTGATCTGGCCCGCGCCGTTGAAGGTGAGCGAGTTGATCGTCAAGGCGCCGGTCGGCGATGCTGCCGCACCGTTGGCAATCACATTGCCGCTGCCGCTCGCGACGATGGCCGTGTTGACTGTGCCGATGCCGGCCAACATGCCTTGCATCACGGTGACGGTCGGAGAGACGGAAAACGCGCGTATTGGCGATGAACGCCGCGCCGCTTCCGCTGACAAAAATGCCGCCGGCGACGTCCACGGAACCGTTGCCGGAAAGATTTAGTGAGCCGCCGCTGACGGTAAAGCTGCCGCCCTGGCCGAAGTCCGACAGCGCGCCGGTATACGTTGTGCTTGTGTGATTGTTGCCTACGGTTAGCCCGACGGGCGCACTGCTGCCGTTGAGAAGATTGAGGCCGCCGCTGCCGGCCAGGCCGCCGAAGGTCGCGCTAGTGATCAGGCTGCCGAAGTTCAGGCGCTCCCGCGCCAAAGTGACCGTAGCGTTCTGCAAGCCCAGAGAATGCCCCAGGTTGACTATTCCGGAGTTGGCGCTCATCGCGCCACTGAAGGTGTTCGCGTTGTCAAGATAGAGGCTTCCCGCCCCGGAGTAGGTCAAGTTGTTGACCGCGCCGCCGTTGGCAATCACACCCTCAATATAGGTGCTTCCCGGACCGGTCATCGTTTGGGTACGAGCCGTCGCGTCCGACGAGTCCGATAGCAACACATTACCTGACAAGGTAAGCGAGCCACCCGAAATATTGTTCGTCAGGGTGCGGTTGCCACCGGAGAACTCAAATGTGTTGTTGAAGATAATGTTATTTGCGCCGGTAACGGTCGGGTTGCCGGTGGCGAGCGTAGAATTGACGATTGCACGATTGCTCGTGAGGGCCTGGAGTACGGGCGTGTTGTTGTTCAGCACGAGCTGGCCGAAGGTGCCGAAGGGCGTGTCGGCGTTGATGTACGTGGTGCCGGGGCCGTTGAGCGTCGTGATGCCGGTATAAGCATTGTTGTTGCCGATAGTCAGCGACGCCGCCGCGATCGCTGGCGTGAACGTAATGCCGCTGCCCGTGCCTGACCCAAGCGAATCGAAAACCACTCCGCTGAGCGTGGTGGCCCCGGAACCGGCAAAGGTAACGACTCTGCCGGGAGTTGTATCGGCGAGGTAAGTATTGCCGTCGAGGTTGAGCGTTATTTGGTTGTTCAAGGTATGCCCTTGACCGCCCACCTTATTGATGAAATTGCCATTCACGTTGAGAACACCCAAACCGGCGATCGACGGCCCGGTGGCGTCGATCGTTAGGTTTTGGTTCGCGGCGAGCGTCACCGTGGCGCCGTTGGCGACGGCCAGCGTGTTGGCGTTGACGATTTCTATACTGCCGGTCCCGACGGAGGCGTCGTTGGTAAGCGTCAGCGTGCCCGCGCTGGCCACCGTATTGCCGTTAAAGCTGTTGACGCCGGCCAGGATCAGGTTGCCGGAGCCGGTCATGGACACATTCCCATTTCCTGAAATGGGCGACGGGACATTCATGGTGTCGCCTGGCGTGAAGACGAGGGCGCCGCCGCCAAACACGATCCCGTTGCTGGAGCCGATCGAAGCGCCGAGGTTATTGGCGCCGACCTGCAGGGTACCGCCGTTGATGGAGGTCTGCCCGGTATAAGTGTTCGATCCGGTGAGCGTCCAGAGCCCGTTGCCCTGCTTCACGATGCCGCCACCGCCGCTGTCGCTGATTGCGCCATTGAACGTCGCGCTGGCGGCGTTGCCGACCGTCAGGATGCCGCCGGCGCCGAGGGTGACATTCCCCCCGTTGGCGCCGCCGCCGGTAAGCACGCCGATCGTCTGGCTCGATCCCGCCAGGTCGAACGTGGCGCCGGCCGAGTTCGCCAAGACGACGGTGCCGTTGGACGGGATGGCGCTGCCGCCTTGGACGCGCAGCGTCCCCGCATTGATCGTCGTAGCGCCGCCATAGGAGTTCATCCCCGACAACACGGTCACGCCGTTGCCGCTCTTTGTGAGGCCGAAGCCGCCATTGTAATCATAGATGGTGCCGTTGATGGCAAGGTTGCCCGCGCCGCCGATCACGGCATTGTTGGCCATCGTGATATTCCCTTCAACGGCACCGCTTCCGGCCGAAGAAATCAGGCTTGGATTGCCGATGCCGACGGCGCTTCCGAGCGTCACATTCTCGGGGCCGATGTCGGCCTGCAGATCGAGGGTTGCTCCGTTCGCCACGGTCGTGCCGGCGTAGGGATTCGACCCCAGTCCGGTGGGACTCGTCACTTGCAACACACCGGCTATGACCGCGGTTGGACCCGAGTAGGTATTGCGCCGCCCAGCGCGAGGGTGCCGGAACCGGCCTTGATCAACGATTGCTGGCCGACCCCGTCGATAATTGGCGAGTTGATCGTCAACTGGCCCGCGCCATTGTGCAGCACGGTCAATTGGCTCGTGCCGCTTGCCAGGGAGCCGTCGGATATCGTGTAGCTATTCGCGCCGGCGAAGAGCAGGCCGCCGCTGCTGAGCACGTAGCCCGATGCGCCGCCGCTGAGGTCCAACGACTGCCCCGCTCCGCTGGTGGCGATTTTCAATGTATTGGCCTGCTGGGCGGGACCGAGGACGCCGCTCCCGAGCAGGAAAACGTTGTCCGAGGGTCCGTTGCTGGGGGCAAATGGAACATAGCCCGAATAGGCCACAATCGAGCCGCCGGAATTGGCGGCCCAGTCCGAACCGGCGACCGTAAACTGGCCGCCGAGGATGCCGCTTGTGTTGGGAGAGGTGGCCGTGGCGATTCCCGCGGCGGCGAAGTCAACCGTTGCGCCGGTCGCGGCCGAAATCAGCGCCAGGGCCAAGACGGACGAGCCCGAGGCCCGTGATACTTCCGTCTGCGGGGCCGCAAAGACCGTGGCGGCGTTCTGTTCCGTATAGGATCCGCCGTTGAGCGTCAGCGCGGCGACGTTCACGTTCAACGTGCCACCCGCTCCACCTAGCTTCTGGTTGTTGTTCGTCGTGTAATCCAGGACCAGGGCCGCGCCGCTTATGGTCGTGTTTCCGTTAAATGTGTTCGCACCGGCCAAAGTCATCGCTGCCGCGCCGGCGGGGCTACCGAGCACCAGGTCGCCCGAGCCCGCGAAGATTCCCGCATAGGTAGCGTTTGCCGTCTGGTTCACCGTCAAACCATTTCCGACGCCTGGAAGAACGATCGTGGCGGTGTTTGCGCCGGTAAAACCTTGTGTGAGCGAACCTACGGTCGTGTTGAGATTGGGAGGAAGAATCAGGACGATCTGGCTGCCCGAATTGTTGTTCGTCAGCGTCAGCGCCGGTCGTCGACCCCATGGTCGAACCCGTACTAAAATTTCAGCGTGCCTCCGCTGATCGTCGTATTTCCGCTGTAAGTGTTCACACCGCCAATAGTCCACGCTCCGGAGCCCGATTTCAGCAGGCTGAGCGGCCTGCCGCCGCTGTTGGTAATAGAGCCGGTGACCGAGTTTCCCAAGCTCGTACCGCTGAGCTCGACGCTCTTGGTCACTTGAGGATTACTGGTGGCGTCGATCGAGCCGATTGTCAGCACGGCGGACGTGGGATTGAACGTCGAAATGTCGCCGCTGTTGCCGGAACTCAGTTGCACCGAGCCGATGGAGAGGCTTGCCGTGCCGCTGGTCACGCCAGTGCCAGCCTGAACGTTGAGAGTGCCGCCGCTGAGGGCCATCGAAGTCACATTTTGGTTGATCCCCGCGCCGGACGTGCCGAATGGCGTGTCGGATAGGAAAGTCGAACTGAATCCATGGTTTCCCGTCACCGTCATCGGCAACTCGTTTCCATCGGTCGCCAGGTCTACGACGCTGCCGGCGGTAGCGCCGAGAGTAATCGCCGGCGCGGCGGCAGTGGCGGCAGTGAGGCCCGACAAGGCGTAGTCGTTTGCAACGACGAGAGTCCCGCCGGCGCCCATCGCGACCGGCGTGACGAAGGTGTTCGTGCCGGCAAGGACGAGTTTGCCGCCGTTGACTTGCACCGCGCCGCCGGTGATGCTGCCGATCGAGCCGTTGATAGTGGCCGTGCCGCCGAAGACGACCAGGCTGCCGCCGGTTCCGGTAATGGTTCCCGACGTGCCTAATACGAACACGCCCGGTCCGTTGACCGTCATGCCGCCGGCGCCGATCGTAATTGGGCCGTTGACCGTCGTCGAGCCCTGGCCGGCAAAGTTCACGCCGTTGCTGCCGCTGATCGCGCCCGTCATCGTCAGCGCGCGGTGCTCGTAACGGTCAACGCGCTTCCTGCGTTCAGATCGATGGGCGCGTCGATTTCGTGATTGCCGGCATAGACGTTGATCGCGCCGGGCTGGCGGCCGTGCCGATGGACAGCGAACCGCTGCCGCTGGGGTCCAGGCCGAGCGTAAATTTATAGGTCGGCTCAAAGAAATTGAGGCTGCCGACGGGCGTGTCGGCGTTGTTGACCAGGACCGTGGTGGGGCCCGTCGCCGGATAACTGCCGCCGCCGAAAGCCGCAGCGGTCGTAGGCGCTCGTGCTAACCCTGCCGACCAATTGCCGCCGACGGACCAATTCCCGCCTGAGACGCCGCTCCAGTTGTTGTAGCTGCTGGCGGGATTCGGACCGAAGATCGTGAATTGGTTCGCACTGAGCGCGACGTTTTCGATGCGGACTTCGTCGATCAAACCGGCAAACGGTATAGTTGTGTGAGGATCGTCGCCGACGGCCAGCGTGTCACTGACCGCCTTCAACGGCTTTGAAGCATTTCCCGTGCCAAGTAGGCTCGCGCCCGTGGTACTCGGCGTCGTCGCGGTCCAGTAGAGCGATACGCTATTGCTGCCGGTCCCGCTGTACGTGAAGGCAACGTCGTACCATGAATTGTTGGCCAGTGCGTTTGGTGGTGCTGCCCGTGGGCAGCACCGCAGCAACGGCTGTGGCGCCGCTGTTGAGATTCTGTAAACCAGGCTGCCGCTTGATACTTCAAAGAGAAATCCGTCGCCGCCGGACGAATCCCAACCGACGATTGCCGATGTCGTACTTGTCCAAGCGGTGGTGGCGTTGGACGGCGACTTGATCAGGGCCTCGACGCTGAACGCGCCGAAGGAGGCGCCTTGAGCAGTCGTCGTGAGCACGGTATTGGAAATGCCCGGGCAGGTCACGGTTGCGCCGGTGGTCGGGCGCCGTAACCCAGCGCGTTTCTGTTGCCGTTGAAGTTAAAGACGCCGCTTGCATTGTTGAAGTTCGCGGTGCCGGACGTTAGACCGGCAAAGCCGAGGTTTCCGGTGATGGGTGGCCCCGCGGTACTCGACGTGAAGTTCATGTTAACCAGCACGTTCGTGCCCGCGCTGTAGTGACCCGCATTCGCCGAGGTGCCGCTGCTGCTGGATTCGTCCAAGTGAAAGAGAAACTGCGTGTTGGCATCTGCCGTATATGGCCCGACAATGGCGGCCGAAGCCGTGCCCGCGACGAGTATCGCCAGGCAAGCGCCCGCCAATAACTGCACATACGCGCGGGTTGTGCGCCTGGCATTTATCACTACGACGCGATTGCTGATGGAAATCGTGGACATCGCAGAACTCTCCCTGAATAATAAAGCGATCTGTTTGAGCGGCACGGGCCTGCACCGCCTCGCGGCAGCTTTCGCCTTGGAATTCCAATACGCGAAAATAAAGACACCTAAACGTGCATAAAAGACCCAGTTATCCGACCGTGCATCCCTGATTCTGGTTTAGAACTAAAAAAACCGCAATGACGTTTTAGTTCATTTTACATGACATTCTGCGTCAGCCTTGCGGATCGCCCCCCTGAGCCTTATTCTCTACGGATGGCCCGCCGCGCTGGGACTGCGGGAAATGGATTCGTCGCCTTGAGGGTGGGAAATTTGGCACGCCGCGTGGTACTGCTGATCGAGTCGTCGCGCAAGATCGGACGCGACGTGCTGAGCGGCATCGCCTCCTATGCCACGCCGCTCACTGCCGAATCTGGCGGTCCCTGGCATTTCTGCCACTACGAGCGCTCGCTGGAGGACCCGCCGCCGCGCTGGCTCCGCCAGTGGAAGCCCGACGGCATCATCGCCCGCATCGAGAACCGCCGCGTGCTCCGCCGCGTCGCCAGTTTGGGTGCGCTGACGATCGACGTTATCTATTCCCTGCAGCCGCCCGTCGAAGGCACGGTCCGCGTCGTGCTCGACCAGCGGGCAATCGCCGTCACAGCGGCCGACCACCTCCGCGGCCAGGGGTTCGAGCAGTTCGCCTTTTGCGGCTATCCGGGCATTCTTTGGTCCGACATCCGCCAGCGGCAGTTCGTCGAGTACTTGCGCGAGAGCGGGGGAAGCGTATTCGAGTATCAGAAGCCGACGGGAAAGCGGCGCACGTTCGAGACGCGGGCAGAGCTGAACGAACTGTGGCACACCGAGGCGCTGATGCGCTGGATTCGTGGCCTGCCTCGGCCGATCGCCATCATGGCTTGCAACGACGTCCGCGCCCGCCAGATCCTCACCGCTTGCCTCGAGGCGGGAATCGCCGTGCCCGACCAAATCGGCGTTCTCGGCGTGGACAATGACGAGCTGGTCTGTACCTTCTGCAATCCGCCCCTTAGCAGCGTAGACCAGGACGTCCGCCGCGTCGGCTACGAAGCGGCCGCCATGCTCGACAAGCTGATGCGCGGCAAATCGTGCCCGCAGGACGTGCTCCTGACGAGCCCGGTCAACGTCCGCTGCCGCATGTTGACGGATGCCGTGGTGGTCGCCGATCCCGAACTCCGCGACATCGTGCGCGACATTCGCGAACACGCGTGCGAAGGCCTGAAGTTCGAGCAGCTTGTCGAGCATACGTCGCTTTCCCGCAGCACGCTGCAACGCTGGTTCGCGCGGGAGTTCCACCACTCGGCGACGGAAGAAATCGACCGCGTGCGGTTGGAAAGGATCAAAGAGCTGATGGCCACGACGGACCTTCCCTTGCGGGAGATCGGCTATCGCTCGGGATTCGAGCATTTTGAGAGCATGCATCGCTTTTTCAAGGCGCGGGTCGGCATTACGCCCTCGGAATACCGCGATTCGCTTCGCATCGGCGCGAAGGGGCCGGAACCCAACCACCATTGACGCGCCGCGCCCGCTTACGCCATTCTTCACAACCAGATTTCAATCCAGGGAACCAGAGCGATGATCAAACACACTCTATCGAGACTTGCGCGATCGGCCGCCGGATGCCTGTTCGCCCTCGTGCCGTCCGCCGCGATGGCCGGTCCGGCCTCGTCGGCGAATAACACGCTCTTCGGCCCGAACGTCTACGTCTTCGACCCGAACATGCCGGCCGCGGACAGTCCAGAATACCGCCGACGGACATCTTCTCGAAGATGGAGGCCAACCAGTTCGGCTCCGAGCGCTATGCGCTGCTCTTCAAGCCGGGCAAGTACAACGTGACCTTCAACGTCGGCTTCTACACCCACGTGGCCGGCCTGGGCCGGAACCCCGACGACGTGCACATCAACGGCGGCGTGAACGTCAATGCCAAGTGGATGCCCAACGGCAACGCGACGTGCAACTTCTGGCGGACGCTGGAGAACTTCGCCGTCACGCCGTCCGTCCACCAAAGGCATCACGCGGATCGCCGTTTCCCAGGCCGCTCCCTGCGGCGGCTGCACGTCAAGGGCGACCTGCACCTGTTCGACTTCGACGCGAAAGGGAACGCCGGCTGGGCCAGCGGCGGTTTCCTGGCCGACTCGGTCGTCGACGGCAAGGTCGTCCCCGCCTCGCAGCAGCAGTGGCTCTCGCGCAACAGCAAGTGGTCCGGCTGGAGCAACGGCGTCTGGAACATGGTCTTCGTCGGCTGCGTCAACGCCCCGCAAGGGCACGTTCCCCAACCCGCCCTACACGGTCGTGGACAAGACGCCCATCATCCGCGAGAAGCCTTACCTCATCTCGACGGCGCCGGCCGATACTCGCGTCTTCGTTCCCGCGCTGCAAACCAACACCCAGGGCGTTAGCTGGGCCGCCGGCCCGACGCCCGGCAAGTCGATTTCCATCGACCAGTTCTACATCGCCCAGCCCCCGACCGCCAGCGCCGCCAGCCATCAACGCCGCGCTGGCCGACGGGCAAGCACATCCTGTTCACGCCCGGGCATCTATTCGCTCGACGACACGCTGCAAGGTCACCAGGGCCGATACGATCCTCCTCGGCCTCGGCGTGCCCTCGCTGGTCCCGACGAACGGCATGCCGGCCATCTCGGTCGCCGACGTGGACGGCGTGACCATCGCCGGCCTGATCCTCGACGCCGGGCCGGTCAAGTCTGCCACCCTCCTGGAGGTCGGCCCCGCGGACAGCAAGGCCGATCATTCGGCCAACCCCACCTTCCTCTACGACCTGACGGTGCGCACCGGCGGCGCGCGGCCGGGCAAGAACGACGTGGGCATCCCGATCAACAGCAACCACGTCGTGGCGGACCAGATCTGGCTGTGGCGCGCGGACCACGGCGCGGGTGCCGGCTGGACCACCAACCCGACGAAGAACGGCCTCGTCGTCAACGGCAACGACGTGACCATTTACGGCCTGTTCAACGAGCACCACGAGGAGTACCAGACGCTCTGGAACGGCAACGGCGGCCGCGTGTACTTGTACCAGTCGGAGATGCCCTACGACGTGCCCGACCAGTCGTCCTGGATGAGCGGCAAGACCAACGGCTACGCGTCGTACAAGGTCGCCGACACGGTGACCAGCCACGAGGCGTGGGGCGTGGGCGTCTACTGTTACTTCCGCGACGCGGCCGTGAAGGCCAACAGCGCCATCGAGGCCCCCGCAGCCAGCGGCGTCAAGTTCCACAACCTGACGACCATCTGGCTCAACGGCAAGGCCGGCAGCGAGATCACGCACATCATCAACAACACCGGCGGCCGGGTCTACGCGAACTCGCCCGATACGGCGATGCGGCAGACGCTCGGCGAGTTCGGCGGTTCCAGCCGCGAACTCGGCAAGCGAGGCGGCAATTCGCGGCGTTGAACCCTTGGTGATACCCGAACAGAATCCTCACCCGCCCGCGATTGCGCCAACCACCATAAACGGCTCCGTCCCCGCCGTAACCGCCTCCGGCAGCGGCGTGTCGGGCGAGTCGTGCGAGAGGTCCCGCCGGCAGGCGAAGAAACGCAGGAACGCCCGACGCTTGCCGGCGACTTGGTCGCGAATCGTGCCCCCGCAGCGCCGGGTAGCTGGCCTCCAGCGCATCGAAGACCGCGCATTGCGTCACCGGGGCAGGCACTTCGAGCCGGACTTCGTCGTTGACGCCCGCCAGCGTGCGCAAGTGCATGGGCAGCAGGACGCGGATCATGGCAGCACGATTTGTTGGAGTCCCGCCTTTAAGGCGGTGATGGGGGTAAATACGTCGGAAAAGGCCGGAACTCGGCCGGAATTGCCGGCTAAAGCCGGGACTCCAGCGCGGATCATGGCTGCGTCTGCACCTCAACCGAGAGCACGGCCGGCAGGTCGTGGACGATTGCGGTCCATGTGTCGCCCGAATCGGCCGAGGCGTAGACCTGGCCGCCGGTCGTGCCGAAGTAGACGCCGCATTTGTCCAGCGAATCGACGGCCATCGCCTCGCGGAGCACGTTCACGTAGCAGTCGCTCTGCGGCAGGCCCTTCGTCAGCGGCTCCCACTCGTTCCCGCCCGTGCGGCTGCGATAGACCCGCAGCTTTCCCTCGGGCGGATAATGCTCGGAGTCGCTCTTGATCGGCACCACGTAAATCGTCTCCGGCTCGTGGGCGTGAACGTCGATGGGAAAGCCGAAATCGGTCGGCAGGTTGCCGCTCACTTCATGCCACGAGTCGCCCGCGTCGTCGCTGCGCATCACGTCCCAATGCTTCTGCATGAAGAGCACGCCGGGCCGCGAGGGGTGCATGGCGATGCGGTGGACGCAGTGGCCGACCTCGGCCGTCGGGTCGGGGATGTATTCGCTCCGCAGGCCGCGATTGATCGGCCGCCACGACTGGCCGCCGTCGTCGGTGCGAAAGGCCCCGGCCGCGGAGATGGCGATGTACATCCGCTCCGGATCTTTGGGATCGAGCAGGATCGTGTGCAGGCACATGCCGCCGGCGCCGGGCTGCCACTTGGGGCCGGTGCCGTGGCCGCGCAAGCCGGCAAGCTCCTGCCACGACTGGCCGGCATCGGTGGAGCGGAAGATCGCGGCGTCTTCCACGCCCGCGTAGACCGTATCGGGGTCGGTGAGCGACGGCTCGAAGTGCCAGACGCGTTTGAACTCCCACGGGTGCGGCGTGCCGTCGTACCACATGTGCGTGCCGGGCGTGCCGTCGTAGGCGAACTTGTTGCCGACCGTCTGCCACGTCTTGCCGCCGTCGTCGCTCCGCTGGACCATTTGCCCGAACCAGCCGCTGGACTGCGAGGCATAGATGCGGTTGGGATCGACGGGCGATCCCTTGAGGTGATACATTTCCCAACCGCCGAAGAACGGGCCGTCGATCTTCCAATCCTTCCGCCGGCCGTCAGCGGTGAGGATGAACGCGCCCTTGCGCGTGCCCACGAGAACTCGGACGCTGCTCATAGTCGTATTCCCATTGATTGAGGCAATTGGTCGGAATGCCCTTATTTTTAGGGCGATGAGGGAAATGTCAAGTGCGGGAGAACCTCATAAATTGCCGGCTTCCCCGCCAACAAACACGAAATCATCACCGAATGTAAAACTTAAGGGCGTCCCGACGGCGAACGCCGGCCAAAGTGTCGTCGGAGGGCCGTCAAAAAAGAACTTGTTAAGCTCGATACCGCTGCCGTCCGAACGCAAAAGCTCTCCCGAAACCGGATGCTGTGGAGCATCTTCAACCCAGTCAATAATTCGCTGCGATAACCTCCCGTGCAGGTTCCAAATCCAAAGGATCGGAAGCGAGAGCAGTGCCCAACAGAGATTCGAGCCGGCGGATTTCCAAGGTTCGCACAACTTCGGGCATTTCGGCTAACCAGAGCGTCGCAAAATCGCGGCGCGTCGCCAAGGGGTAGCTTTCTGCGGCAGGCATGTTTGGAAACCTCTGCCGCATGCTCTCCCAAGTCGTTTCGGGCATCAGGACGGCTTCGCTGATCACCGTATCCCATAGGTCGGGAAATTCCTCTCGCGAAGGCGGAAGCCAGAGAAGGTTGTCGGCAACCCGGACAATCACCGCAAACGCGGGTCCGCATCCAGCAGACCAACATGATTCGCAAACGATCGGGTGAATTGGACGGGCGTTCCAGTCCGCAAACTCGATAGAGTTCGAAAGCATGACGCCATCGGCCATCAACTTCGTCCACAACGGGCGCGGATGGTCCTCCTGCGGCGGCGCTTGGCACTCAATCAGCGTTGGAGAATCACTGCAAAACATATTGCAACGGGTTGTCCCGCTATTTCGGCGGCCAATACCGCCTGATATCCGGAATCAGATCGAAGTGTGGATCTGAAGAATAAACGGATGCCCCGTGTCGTCGCGCGACCACTGCGAGCAAGAGGTCCGTTAGGGGAAGCGTGTGTCCTCTCCCAGCCAAGCTGCCGCCGAGTTCCCCTGCGGTGCGCCAGTCATTCCATGTCGGCTCAACATAGTGCGCCATGCGCAAACGGGACGCTATCCACCGAGCCTGATCCTTCCGTCGAAATCCCCTAATTGTTTCGGCGATGACAGGGCCGACAAGAGCCACGCGATCGGTGTCGAGCAATTCGTCGATTGCCGCCTTCTCTTCGGACCTGGGTTTGCTGAAAAACGGCGACCACATGCAAGTATCCACGAAAACCAAATCCTCCATGATGCCTTATCCGTTACTGCGGGAGACTCGACTCACCAATCTCAAGATCCTCTAACTCCCGCCAGTCAAGATTGAAGTCCACCTTGCCGGAAGCGGTTTTTAACTGGCGAAGCAGGCTGAGACGCACATACTCCCTAGCCGCCTGAACCACGGCCCCGGCGTCATCATCTATTTGCGTAAGCTGCTTCAAAGCGGCGACTTCCTGGGAAGACATTTCGATATTGATGCTCACGGATCGGCCTCCTATTTGAATAGTGTCTAATCTATCGTACTGGAATACTCGACGGCCGGCAATACGATCCGCCTTTGCCTTCCGCCCCTTTCCGCTTATCATAGTCCTATGAGCACTTTCTACGACTACGACGTTCTGGTCATCGGCGGCGGACATGCGGGCACGGAGGCGGCCTTGGCGGCGGCGCGCATGGGGGCCAAGACCGCGCTATTGACGACCAATCTCGATACCATCGGCCAGATGAGCTGCAACCCGGCCATCGGCGGCGTGGCCAAGGGGCAGATCGTCCGCGAGATCGACGCCCTCGGCGGCGCGATGGGCCGCGCGATCGACGCCACCGGCATCCAGTTCCGCGTGCTCAACCGCAGCAAAGGCCCCGCCATGCACGGGCCGCGGGCGCAAGCCGATAAGAAGGCGTATCAAGCCGAGATCAAACGCCTCTGCGAGGAACAGTCGAACCTCAGCCTGCGGCAGGAAATGGTCGATGAT
The DNA here is from genome assembly GCA_963707295.1 of uncultured Planctomycetia bacterium. Classification (GTDB taxonomy): domain Bacteria; phylum Planctomycetota; class Planctomycetia; order Pirellulales; family Thermoguttaceae; genus JANXQG01. The sequence continues at coordinate 577,394 of CAVPPL010000007.1, read as the reverse complement.
CTCGTCACGGAAGGGGAAGGTAGCAATCTTCGCATCGAAGGCATCCGCGTCGCCGATGGCACGGTCTATCGCGCCCGTGCCGTCGTGCTCTGTGCGGGCACGTTCATGCGCGGGCTGATCCACGTCGGCGAGGCGCAAACGTCCGGCGGGCGGATGGGGGAATCCGCGGCGCAGGGCATCAGCGGCGCGCTGAAACGGCTCGGCTTCCAACTGGAACGGTTCAAGACCGGCACGCCATGTAGGCTGAATGGCCGCACGATCGAAGTCGACCAAACGCAACTCCAACTCGGCGACCCCGAGCCGCAGCCGTTTTCCTTCCTAAACGACCGCATCGACTGCGAGCAAATGCCTTGCTGGATCACTTACACCACGCCCGAAGTCCACGAGCTGATCCAGGCCAATCTGCACCGTGCGCCGATGTACACCGGGCAGATCCAATCGACCGGGCCGCGCTACTGCCCTTCGATCGAGACCAAGATCGTCCGCTTTGCCGATAAGGACCGGCACCAGTTGTTCCTGGAGCCCGAAGGCCGACGGACGCACGAAGTCTACGTCAACGGCCTTTCCACCAGCCTGCCGCGCGAAGTGCAGGACAAGATGATCCGCATGATCCCCGGCCTCGCACGGGCGGAAATCGTTCGCTACGGCTATGCGATCGAATATGATTATGCCCCGCCCGACCAATTGAAACTCTCGCTGGAAACGAAGCGCGTCGCCGGCCTTTACTTTGCCGGGCAGGTCAACGGCACCACCGGTTACGAGGAGGCGGGCGGGCAGGGGCTGCTCGCCGGCGTGAACGCGGTGCTCGGCCTGCAAGGCAAGGAGCCGCTCGTGCTCGGCCGCGAAGAAGCGTACCTGGGCGTGATGATCGACGACCTGGTAACTCGCGGCGTCGACGAGCCCTATCGCATGTTCACCAGCCGGGCCGAATACCGCCTCGCCCTCCGCGGCGACAACGCCGACCGACGACTGACCCCCGCCGGCCACCGCTTCGGCCTTGTGGGCGACGATCGATAGCAACGCCTGCAAAATAAGCTGGACGAAATCGGGCGGGTCGAACGGCTGCTTGAAGAAAGCCGCGCCGACGGCCTTTCGCTCGCCCAGTTGCTCCGCCGCACCGAAATCCAGTGGGAAGATCTCATCGCCCGGCTGCCGGAGTTGGCCGGCATCGCCCCGCAAGTTGCCCAGCAAGTCACCTACGACGCAAAGTACGAAGGTTACCTGGCCCGCCAGCAGATCGATATCGATCGCCAGCAGCGGCTGGCCGCCCGAAAGATCCCGTCCGCCATTGATTTCACCTCGGTTCTGCACCTTCGCGCGGAGGCCCGCGAGAAGTTTGAACGGGTCCGTCCGGTCGATTTGGCGCAGGCTGGCCGGATCAGCGGAATTACGCCCGCCGACCTCGCAGTGCTGACGGTGCATTTGGAAAGCGGCTGTAAAGTGTTACAGGCAGCCAAGTTAGATAAACATGATTCGTATTGACTAACTTGGGAAGATAGCTATAATTGCGTCGATTGGCAACTTCGGTAATGTCGGCATTGCTGGATGAAATTGCCGGTTACAAAGGTTTTCGGGATGTGAGGGCTTTGCGTATACGGCGGACTAAGGAGTAGGTCAAAAAATACTGTCAGTTTGGTAGGATGGACCTCCGTGTCTCGTCAGTTCTCTGCCCAGCGGGTTCGGAGGCCCATCCTACAAGCGAGCTTTTTACCGGCCTTTTGCCGCATAAACACGCCGGCATTTTGCCGCATAAACATGGAGGACTAGAGACCCCTGGAAGCGCCGTCGGCGGCTGGACTGGGGGTTTCGCTGAGACTGGCTGAAACAACTTCAGCTAGAAGGATGGTGGAGATGAAGACAGTGTTCACGACCGGCGAAGCGGCCAAGATTTGCAAGGTCAGCCAGCAAACCATCATCCGCTGCTTCGACTCCGGGCAACTGAAAGGATTTCGCGTCCCCGGCAGCCGCTTCCGCCGCATCCCCCGCGACCAGCTCTTCTGCTTCATGCGCGACAACGGCATCCCCACCGACGCCCTGGAAAGCGGCAAGCGCAAGGTGCTGATCGTCGACGACGACGCCGAACTGGTCGAGCTGATCACCGACGTTCTGGACCGCGACGGGCGCTTCGAAGTCCGCACGGTCAACAACGGCTTCGACGCCGGCATGATGGTCAAGGAATACCACCCCGACCTGATCGTGCTGGACGTGATGCTGCCGGACATCAACGGCAAGGAAGTCTGCCAGCGGGTCCGCGCCGACCACAACATGGACGACGTGCGGATCATCTGCATCTCCGGCATGGTCGAGGACGACAAGATTTCCGAACTCCGCGCGGCCGGGGCCAACGACTTCATGCACAAGCCGTTCGAGGTCGAGAAGCTGGTCGATCGGATGTGCCACCACCTGGACATCGAGACCGTACACACGGCGTGATTCGGTCGTGCTCCTCACGCTCCGCGGCGCGAGTGTAGGGTGCGGTCGAGCGCAGCGAAGACCCACCATTTTGCCATGCCGCGAAAAAAGCAGTCGGCGCCGGCCGACACTCCCAAGCCGAGCGATGCCCTGGAAGCCGAGAAGCTGGCCGCGTTGGCCGAGTTCGCGGCCGGTGCAGGGCACGAAATCAACAATCCTCTGACGGTGATCGCCGGCCGCGCCCAGTTGCTCTTGCGCAGCGAGTCCGATCCCGAGCGCCGCCGCGATTTGGCCGTTATCGTCGCCCAGGCGATGCGCATCACGGAAATGATCGCCGATCTGCGGCTCTTCGCCACGTGCCCCGAATTGGAGCGTCAACCGCTGGACCTTGCCGCGCTAGTCCGCGACGTGATTGAATCGCTGTGTCCCGCGGTCGCGGAGCAGGAGACGACGCTTGTCTACAATCCCTCCGACGCCCCTCTGCATATTACGGGCGACCCCATCCAACTCACCGTCGCCCTCCGCGCTCTCTGCCAGAACGCCCTGGAGGCCCTCGGATCCGGCGGCCGAGTGGAAGTCGCGGTCGCTTTCGCCAATGGCAAAGCCTGCATCTCCGTTTCCGACGACGGTCCCGGCATTCTGCCCGACCAGCGTGCTCACATCTTCGAACCGTTCTATTCCGCGCGTCAGGCCGGCCGCGGCATTGGCATGGGCCTTTCCAAATGCTGGCGGATCGTCACCGAGCACGGCGGACGGATGGAAGTAGAAAGCCGCCCCGGCTGCGGCGCCGTCTTCACGATTTGTTTGCCCGTGGGGACGGAACGGACGCCCTAAACTCCTAGCAAATGGCTTTCCACGATGGCGACAGCGACCAACGAGAACGATGCCGGCGGCCATGCGGACCATGTGATCGTTTGTGGGATGGGGCACGTCGGCTATCGCATCGTTCGCTTGCTCACGCGGCTTGGCTTTCGCGGTTCGATCATCGCGCTGGACGTTAAAGCCGATTGGCGGGCGGAAGTTGAGCCGGGTTTCTCGGTCATCGTTGGCGACGCCCGCGACGATGCCCTGCTTCGCAAGGCGGGCATCGAACGGGCAAGAGCGATCCTGGCAGTGACCAACGACGACCTCGCCAACGTGTCGATAGCCCTGGATGCCCAGCGATTGAACCCCGGCATTTCAATTACCGCGCGTATCTTCGACCTCGATCTGGCCGGGCATCTGGAACCGGCGCTGAAGATCGATCGGGCCCTGTCGGCATCGGCGCTGGCCGTGCCCGCCTTCGTGGCGGCCGCGTTGGGCGGATCGGTGCAAGGCGCCTTCGAGATCGAAGGCACGCAGTGGGTCATCGACTCGGAAGAGGTGTCCGGCGAAGCACGGGCCGAAAACGCGGGTCACGCCGGCGCACGCGACGCCCTGCGCGTTCCCATCGCGTTGGAGCGAGGCAACGAGCTGACCATCCGCCCTGGGCCCGAAGTGAAGTTTGCCGCCGGCGACCGAGTGACATTTCTATCGCCCGGCCAAAACGGCGAAAACAGTGCCGCAGCGGCGCCGCCAGGACGAGGCAACTGGCGTCCCCAAGCGCGTGCGCTGCTTGCCGGCCTTGGCGAATGGTGGCATGAAACTCCCATGGCGCTGCGTTTCACGCTCTTTGCTTTGGTGGGATTGATCGCCGCCAGCATCGTCATCTTCCACATAGCTTTGGGCATGACCTACATCGACGCGCTCTATTTTGTGATTGCCACGGTAACCACGGTGGGTTATGGCGATTACAATCTCCAGAACGCGTCGCCTTGGGTGAAACTCTACGGCTGCGTGTTGATGACGTGCGGCGTGGCAATCGTAGCCATGGTCGTGAGCCTTATCACCGATTTGATCCTGCAGATGCGGCTCCGCGACGTGATCACCCGCGGCTGCTCGCGGGCGAAGGGCCACATCATCGTGGCGGGGCTCGACAATATCGGCATCCGGCTCGTGCAGGGGCTGCTCAGGCACGGCGAGCGCGTTGTGGCCATCGAGCGCTACGAGGACGACGAATTCGTGCAAACGGCGAGAGAACTGGTCCCCGTCGTGCTCGGCAACGCCAAGATGGAGGAAACGCTCCGCAAGGCCGGCGCGGCGGGCGCGAAGGCCCTGATCGCGGTCACCGACGACGACATCGCCAACCTGAGCATCGTCCTGGCGGCCAAGCGGCGAGGCCCGACTGCCGTGTCGTGACCCGCATGTTCGACTCCGCCTTGGCAGAGAAATTGGAGCGGGCCCTGAGCGTTGACGCCGTCCTCAGCGTTTCCGCCGCCGCCGCCCCGACCTTCGTCGGCTCGATCCTTTGCCCCGGCGTGCTCCAGGGCATCGTGCTTGGCAATCACCTCGTCCTGGTATTCCATCGCACGAAGGGCCCCGATTCCGCGCCGCCCGAAACTGCCGCCAGCTTCTTGCGCGACAACGAGTCCGCTTTGTGGATAAAACCGGCCGGAGCAAAATCCTTTGCGCCGGCGAAGGCGGACCAACCGATCCGCACTGGCGATCGGGTGGTCGGCATCTGGTGGCGCCGCCTTGCCGCGCGGGCCGGCGATTGACGAAGCCGTGCTGCAATTTGATACCGTCCGCCGTTCAAAACGACGCGAGCGCCGCCTTTTCGTCCTCGCGAATCTCGAAGACGCGGTCCAGGCTGCAAAGATGAAAGATGTCTCGCACCCCCTTCTGCATCCCGCACAACCGCACGGCCGCGTGGCAGACCTTCGCCTTGCGGTTCAGCGAGATCAGCTTGCCGATCGTCGCGCTGGAGAGAAACTCGACGGGCGAGAAGTCGATCACCAGCTTGTCGCAATTCTTGTATTCCAGCACGTGATACAACTGCCGGCCGAGGTCCTCGATTTCCATCGCATCGGTGACCCGCTCGTCGCGGAAGCGAATGATCGTGACGTCGCCCTTTTCGTCGATGTCCAAGTGCCGCGTGGCGGGCATGATGTCGGCTCCTCAAAATAGGTAAATGGCACGCTCGTCACCCCTAGTATCCGCCCTGCCGCGGCGGTTGACAAGTGGGCGACTTTCGGCACATCGGCCTGCCTTAAGCACCGGTCGTGTTAAGGGCCGAAGTGTGCGGCGACACATCGAGGCCTGGGAAAACTACGGTACTGCGAAGCTCAACGCCCAATATCTCGAGAATTTGCGCCGCGCGTTCCAGCGTGACACCGTGGTACTCGTTGACCTTTTTGCCGGCTGGCGACGATCCACTCGACGAGCCGTTGCCGGACCTGTTGCGACGCCGACGATCTACCGCCCGACCGCCTCCCTGGACTAGAGGTCGCGTTTGACTCACCGAGGCGCGATGATCGGCACCGACCACTAGCAGCGGGAGAGAATCGGGGCAGATTACCCCAGCGCATTGCATTGAAGCGTTCTTGCCAACATGGCAAAAAACAAAGCCTTACGCAACTTTTTGCCACGTAAGGCTTTGCAACGTCGGGGCGACAAGATTTGAACTTGCGACCTTCTGAACCCCATTCAGACGCGCTAGCCAGGCTGCGCCACGCCCCGGGTTTGTCGCCCGGCCAAGCCAAACGACCCTATAAGTATTACCGGTCAGGGACGATTTTGCAACAGGGCTTACGGCTTTACTTGCTGCGGGGGCGGCGGGATCGGCTCCGGAATGGCTTTTGGAGCCGGCGTTTCCGTCGATTCCAGCCCCGGCGTCGGCAGGCGTTTGTTTTCCTCGCCGGGCAGAGCAGGGGTCGGCGGAGGCAAATTGGACCTGTATCCCGTCCCAAGCCGGATTTCCCAGCCGCCGCCCAACGCCCGATAGACCTGGATCAAACCCTGATCGATCAGCCCTAACGATTGCGTATAGAGATCCTGCTGCTGCACCAGCGTAAGTTCGATCGTGGAAACCGTGGTAAAGTCGACCCGGCCCGCCTGGTACTGGGAGACTACGATGCCATACGCCTTGTTGGCTGCGATGACGCTCTCGCGGAGGAGGTTCGTCCGCTCCTGGGCCCGCAGGTACGTCACCAGCCCGTCCTCGGCTTCCCGGTTGGCATTGAGCACCGTGGCCCGATAAGCCAGCAGGGACTCCTGAAACTTGGCGTCCTGCAAGCGGACGTTGTTGGCGATCCGCCCATACTGGAGGATGTTCCACTGGAACGACGGCCCCACGGCGCCGAATTGGTTGGCAGGCGTAAACAACTGCGATAAACTCTGGCTCGTCGCGGAATACCCGAGGGTGCCGAGGATCGAGATGTGCGGATACCAGTCGGATTGGGCGATGCCGATCTGTTCCGACTGCGCCGCCGCGTTCCGCTCCGCGCGGCGGACGTCCGGACGGCGCTCTAAAATGTTCGCGGGAATGCCCACAACGGCTTCCGCCGGCGCCGCGGGGATCGGCCGCTCGCCGAGCCGCGATTGCAGGTCGGTGCTGGGGATGCCGAGCAAGGTGCAAATCGCGTTCTGGCTCTGCCTTACGATGATCTCAAAGGCTGGAATCGAGGCCTTGGTCTGCGAGAGCGTCGTCTGGGCCTGATCGACGTCCAATTCGGTGGCCCTGCCGGCCTCGAATCGGGCGGTTACGATTCCCAATACGTCGCTTTGCAGCTTGACGTTCTGCTTGGCCAGCACGATCTGTTCTTGCGACTGCCGCATCTGCACGTAGTTCGACGCCACGTCGCCCACCAGCGTGACGATAGCGGCGTCATAATCCTCGACCGATCCATCGAATTGATCCTCGGTCGATTTCACCTCGCGGCGGAAGCGGCCCCAGAAGTCCAACTCCCAGGCCAGATTGAAGCCGAAGTTCCAGTTATTGAAGAACTTCGGCAGCGGCGGGAAGAACGGGTTGAACGACATCTCGTTGGCCGAGTAACCGCCCGTTGCGGCTTGCGCCTGCGGGAACAGTTCGCCCTTGGCGATGCCCAAGGCTGCCCGCGCTTGCAGGACCCGCGCCCGGCTTCCTTGAGCGTGATGTTCTGACTGTAGGCGTGATAAACCAGATCGTTCAGCGCCGGGTCGTTGAAGACGGTCCACCAGCGGCTCAGGTCGGCCGGCGTGCTGCGGACACGGGCGTCGGCGGCGTCGATCCATTGCGGGGCCACCTCGGCCTTTGCCCCACAGTATTCGGGTCCCACCTTGAACCCATTGTGGACGTAGTCCGGCAGGCTCGTACAGCCGCTCAGGCAGGCCGCCGCGCCGAGGCAGAGCAAGATCAAATGTCGCCGCGCAAATCGCATGGGCATGTCCTCACTCGCCCGCCGACCGGCAAAAAACGAAAACTAGCGCCAGCGGTCACAGGCAAGACGACCGTATCAGTGCATAGACTCGGCAAGACCGGCGTGCGCGGCCTAAGGGAAAAGCTAAGCTAGGGCAATCCGCTAGATCCGGCAAAGGCCGAACGCCGGGCGAAGTCGGCACAAACGCTATACGCGGCCCGCGATGGCCGAAGAATTCGACGCCCGCAGGCAAAGTCAGGGGTAGTTGGTCAATTTCAATTCACCCCTTCGACCGGCGGAGATGCCGCCAGTTGCGGGTTGGAATGCTGCCAAATAGAATGATCTAGCATGAACGCAAAGATGCCTAGCGGCGAGAAACGAGAGGCTAGTATTTTCAAATCTGGCTTTATCGTGCTGATCGGAGTCACGCTCTTCGGAGTTTGCTTGGACTTACTATGGAACCCAATAGGCGAGGGTAAGTCCGGGCTAATTACAAGCATTTTTTTTCTCGGAGGCATCGTGGCGTTTGTTCTTCTCAGTCTCGTGGATGCAGTCCGAGGGCATCGCGGCGAATAGTCGAAAGCATCCCCTTCTAAAGGCGGGTCCGATTTCAAATTGACCCATTACCGGCATGTCGTGCGGCGATTAAACGGCGTATTCGCCGCATAATTCGCGGTGAATCGCTTGCCTTCCGCTCCCCACCGATACCTCAGCACACTTCCGGAGGCAACCAGTCCTCACTCTAACCGTCTCCCGGAGCGAGGATTGCCCCAGAATCCCTGTTTTAGCAGACCGGAAGTTTAGGTAAAATGCACACGACTTTAACGGACGATCGCTTATGAAACTCCTCGCCCTGGATATCGAAGGCTATGGCGTCTGGAATGGCTTGAAGCTCCAGCGCATGGGCGAGGGCATCAATGTGGTCTACGGCCCGAACGAGGCGGGCAAATCGACCGTGTTGCACTTCATTCGCGCGGCTCTTTACGGTTTCTCGCCCGAACGCCGTCGCTACTTGCCGCCCAAGCACGGCGGGCGGCCGGGCGGTTCTATCGAGGTAGCCGGAGCGGGCGGGCAGTTTCAGATTGCCCGATATGCTTCGTCCGACGGCAATCCGCGGTTGGATGAGCTGCACGTCGCCACGGGCGACGGGGTCCGCCAAGGCGAGCAGACCGTCAAGACGCTCTTGGCGAATATTGACGAGCCGACGTTCCGCCACGTTTTCGCCGTCAGCCTCAGCGAGATGCAGGAGCTTGCCACGCTCACGGATACGCAGGCCGCCGAAATGCTCTATAGCATCACAGCCGGCCTCGACCGGGTCTCGCTGATCGAGGTGATGAACGAGCTTGACGCCTCGCGGGCCCGCATCCTCGATCCGCATGGGGGCGGCGTGCCAGGTGACGCAACTTGTGCATCAGCGAGACCAGATCGCGCGGCAGGTCGAGGAACTGCAATCGCAGATGCATGTTTACGTCCGGTTGCTCGGCGACCGCGACGTGATCGAGCGAGAACTGGCCCAACTCGACGAGGCAAAAAAGGCACTACAGGAAAAGTTCGACCTGCACGATTTGGCCTTGGGCGTCCGCGATCGCTGGCATCGGCATCGGGCGCTGGGCGAGGAGCTGGCCGGGCTCGGTCCATCCAACGGTGTGCCGGCCGACGCGCTCGATCGCCTCGAAGCACTCAAAGGGCGCTCCGCGAAACACGACGCGCGCATGGAGCGGCTTCGCCACCATCGGCGAAAGCTGCTTCGCGAAGCGGCCGAACTGGATGTTAACGAGGCCCTCGGCCGCAGCGGTCCGCGCATCGTCGCCACGCTCGAGCAGGACCCGTGGTTCCACTCGCTCGAAGGCCAGATAGCCGAACTCGAAAAGCAGCATAACGACCTGCACGCGACGATGTTCACCGAGTACGAGAAGATGGGTCTCGGCACGCCGGAGCGAAAGGACCGCCTGCCGAAGCTCTCGCCCCAGGCGCTCACGCGGCTCCGCCAGCCGGGCAAGCGGCTGAGCGAGGCCATGCGGAAGTACCGGGGACACCGCCGCGATGCCGAGGACGCCCATCAGGAGGCCGCCAGCGTCCACAAGCAAGTAAGCGAAGCCCTGGCCGATTTCGACGCGCCCGACTTCAACACGGCGACGGAGCGCGCGGGCAACCTCGTCAATCAACTTCGCCGCCGCATCCAGCTTGATGAGCGGCTGGAACAACTCGGCCGGAATCAACAGGAACTCCGCGAGCAGTCGCACGGGCTGCTCCGGGATCAGGTGCCGACGGGGACGACGACGATTATGTTGGCAGGTACCGTCGCAATCGGTGCTATGCTGCTATTTGCGGGCATATTCTTGCTTCCGTCGTCGTGGAGCGCACCGGTCTATTGGTCCGTGTGCGGTGTGGGACTCGTTATCGCAGCCGGGGGAATTCTGACCTGCGCTACGGAATGCAGCGTTCCAATGATCAGCAGCTTGAGCAAGGCCAGAACCAATTGCGATTGTTGGAAACGCAGATCAAACAGGCTCAGGACGAGCGAGCGGTGCTGGACGACCAACTTCCGCGCGGCGGCGGCCCGATGGTGGCCCGGCTGGCCGCGGCGGAAAAGGAACTGGCCGCACTTGAAGAACTGGCGCCGCTGGATTCTCAGCACGCTGCCGCCCGACAGGGCGCGGACGAAGCCGGCCGCCGCGCCGACCAGGCCGACGAAGAACTCCGCTCCGCGCGGCGGGTATGGCGCGAAGGACTCGAAAAGGCCGGGTTGCCATTGGATTTCAAGCCGCGGCAGGTCCGCATCGCCGCACGGCTGGCAGTGCGGATTCAAGACATGCAGACGCGGGCGACCCTCTTGGACGATGAGCTTGCTCAGCGCCGCCGCGAACGCGATATGCTCCATAGCCGCGTGGCCCAACTCGTGGCCGATTGCGGCGCGGAAGTGAAATCGAAACATCCGCTGGACAAGGTGCGCGAGCTGTCCGAGATGCTCACGCGGCAGGAAGCCCGCGTTACACGGCGCAATGTTATTCACCGCCGCTTGCGGAAGCTGCGAAAACTGCGGAGCAAAGGCGAAAGCGCCGTGGCTGGCGCCTGCGCAGCGCCGCCGCCGCTTGCTGCGGCAGCATGGGGCCAAAAGCGAAGAGCATTTGCAAAAGCTCGTGGGCGAGACTGTGCGGGTCGAGAACCTCCGCCGCGAGCACGAGCAGCTTGAGCACGATCTGGCCGCGGCCATCGATAATGGTCCCCTCTCCCTCCGGGAGAGGGCTAGGGTGAGGGTGTTTGACGCGGGAAACCACTTGCCAGCATTGCCAAGCCCTCACCCCCTGCCCCTCTCCCAAAGGGAGAGGGAAGATATTGAGCGGCTGCCGCATTTTTCCCTGCGTACCGCCGTGCAAGAACTGCTCGAAGGTCCCGCGGCGGAAGGTCTGCCCGCCGTCCGCGAAGACCTGCGCGGGCGGCTCGCCGCGATCGAGAAAGACATCCACCAGCGAATCGAAACTCGCGGCCGCATCGCCGCCCAGTTGACCACCATCACGGAAGACCGCCAGATGGCCGCGCGGCAGCTTGAAATGGCCACGATTCAGCAGAGGATCGATGAAGCGATCGGCCGCTGGCAGGTGCTGGCCGTGACCGGCCAGGTGCTGGAATCGATCCGCGCGTCCTACGAGACCGACCGCCAGCCGGAGACCTTGCAGGAGGCCTCCGGCTATTTCCACGAGATGACGCAAGGCAAGTACCGCCGAGTCTGGACGCCGGTCGGCGAGCGCGTGCTGCGGGTAGAGGACTCCGAAGGGCAGGACCTGGCGGTCGAAGTCCTCAGCCGCGGGGCGCGGGAACAGTTGTTTCTCAGCTTGCGGCTGGCGTTGGCCGCCCATTTCGCCCGCCGCGGCGCCGCGCTGCCGTTGATCCTCGACGACGTGTTGGTGAACTTCGATATGGACCGCGCCGCGCCGCCGCGCAGGTGCTCCGCGACTTTGCCGCCCTTGGGCATCAGATGCTCGTCTTCACCTGCCACGACCACATCGCAAAGCTCTTTCGCGGATTGAAGACGCCGGTCTGCGAATTGCCCAGCAACGCCGAGCACAATCCGCCGCCGCTGGTTTTCGACGACGGGCTGAAGGAGAAACTGCGGAAACCCGCTTCGCGCAAGCCGGGCAAGTCGCGCATTACCGAGCCGGAGGATTTGCCGCTTGACCTCCCCGAGCCGGTCGCCGTCATCGCGGAACCGCCTTGGGAACCGCCCGACCCGCCATTCGCCGTCGCGACGGAGCCGTTGGGCCTGGTGTGGGAAGAGGAGTGACAAGGCTCCGGATAATCTGGTATACTGACCTTGGGGCGAGGGAGTAAAATGCGATTTTCAGCGCGGTGCTGGACCACGCTCGGGTGGGGTTGCCAAGCCCAGACCCGGCGCATCGAGAGAACGAAAGAGGAATCATGATCCGTCGCGCATTTACCCTTGTCGAACTTCTGGTTGTCATTACGATTATTGGCATGCTTGTCGGCCTGCTGCTGCCGGCGGTGATGTCCGCCCGAGAGTCCGGGCGGCGGGCGAAGTGCGCCAATAACCTTAAGCAACTTGGCTCGGCCTGCCTGCAGCACGAGGAAGGGCAGGGTTATTACCCCGGCGGCGGTTGGGGCGGTTCTTGGGTGGGCGATCCGACCTTGGGTTACGGACGCCGACAACCGGGCAGTTGGCTTTATTCGATCCTTGCCAACTTGGACCAAGACTCGCTCTACCGAATGGGCGGCAGCGATGGAGTCACGGCCAACATCCCCAACCAAATGGCCGGAGCACAGGTTTGCATCAGCACGGCGCTGCCGTTTATGAATTGTCCTTCTCGGCGGCGGGCCGTGGCCTATCCTAGCACAAACTATAAACCGATACCTATCAACGCCACGCTTCCCGCGATGGTCGGCCGCAGCGATTACGCGGCCAATGCCGGCAACGAAAGCGATTTGGCCTTGTCTCCGGCGAGCCCGACCGCAACCAACCTTAAGGCAAATAGTGGGTCGCAGTCAACATGGGGCGGTCTCGCGCTGGCCGACGCGAATTGGCAGCCGCAGCCCTATTACGCATCGTTTATCGGCTATCTGCCCAACAACGGAGTCGCGTCCTACGGCGAGCCTAACGGCGTCATTTATCTCGGAAGCCAGGTCCGCAAGGATGATATTACCGATGGAACGACCAATACCTTCCTAATGGGCGAGAAGTACCTCAATCCAGATAACTATTCCAATGGCGCAGACAAAGGCGACAGCAAGTCGATGTACTCCGGCTGCTCGTACGACAACGAGCGGACGACCTACGGCCTGAACGGAATGACCGGCACGCCCATTCGAGACCGCAGCCCGATGACGTATGAGCCGTTCGATATGTTCGGCAGCGCCCACGTCGATATTTGCTGCTTTGCCTTTTGCGACGGTTCGGTCCACTGGATCAAGTATAATATCGACCAGCCGACCTACCAGTGCCTAGGCTGCCGGAACGATAGCCTGACGATCGACACCAGTAAGTTATAGCGGCACACTCCGGGCGTCCTTATCTCACGCGTCTTTGTTCGCCGCCCGCGCCTGTCGGGCCGCTTGCCGCGCGGCCAGCCAGGGGAAATCGCGCGGCTGGTCGAGCCGGACGGGCGGCCGGCGGAAGGTAAGGTATTAAGCGATGATTCGCCTAAGAACGGTCGGCGGCACTTTCGCAACCGTGCTTTTGACGGCGCTGGCGGCCCGCGCCGTGGAGCTTCATGTCTCGACGGCCGGCAAGGACGCCAACGCCGGCACAATCGTAGCGCCGCTGCGCACGATCCAACATGCGGCGAATCTCGCCCAGCCGGGCGATGTCGTTACGGTCCACGCCGGCGTCTATCGCGAGCGCGTCAGCCCGCCGCGCGGCGGCACATCGGACGCCAAACGGATCGTCTATCGGGCCGCGCCGGGCGAACGGGTCGTCATCACCGGCTCGGAGCCCGCCAAGGGCTGGCGGAAAGTCGCTGCAAATCCTCCCGGCGACACGTGGAAGCTGACGCTGCCCAACAAGTTTTTCGGCAAGTTCAACCCCTACAGCGATCTCATCCACGGAGATTGGTTCGCGCCGATGGGCGCCGGCACCACACGGGCGCCGTCTATCTGAACGGCCGCTGGCTGATCGAAGCGGCCCGGCTCGACGACGTGTTGCAACCGGCCGGCGCGGGGCCGATGTGGTACGCGCAGTTGGATGCCGACAACACGACAATCTGGGCCCAGTTCCCTGGCGCCGATCCGGACCACTCCGACGTGGAAATCAACGTCCGCAATACCGTGTTCACTCCGGAGAAGACCGGTATCAACTTCATCACGCTGCGGGGCTTCAACTTGCGCAACGCCGCCACGAACTGGGCGCCGCCGTCGTCCGGCCAGATCGGCCTGGTCACGGCCTATTGGTGCAAAGATTGGATCATCGAAGACAACGACATCGCCTACTCGAAGTGCTCGGGCGTGGCTCTCGGCAAATACAGCGACCAGTTCGACAACACCAACGTCGCCGGCACGGCCGATCCGTATACCGCGTGCGTCCGCCGCGCTCTGAAGAACGGCTGGAACAAGGCCGCCGTCGGCAGCCACGTCGTCCGCAACAACCACATCCATCATTGCGAGCAGGCAGGCATCGTCGGCAGCATGGGCTGCGCGTTTAGTTCGGTCACGGGCAACGAGATCCACGACATTCACGTGCAGGGACTATTCGGCGGCGCGGAAATGGCGGGCATCAAGTTCCACGGCGCGATCGACGCGCTCATCAGCGGAAACCACGTCTACCGCTGCGGCAATGTTGCCGGCATTTGGCTCGATTGGATGGCCCAAGGCGCGCAAGTGACGAGGAACCTGTTGCACGATAATTGGGGCAGTTGCGGCGACCTGTTTTTCGAAATGCAGCACGGCCCGCTCGTGGTCGCCAACAATCTGCTGCTTTCCAAGCGATTGGCGATTACTTTGAATGCCCAAGGCATCGCCTTCGCCCACAACTTGATTGCCGGACCGATCCGCAATCTGCGGTCCGACAGGCGGAGCACGCCCTTTCATGCCGCGCATTCTACGGAAATCGCCGGGTTATATTCGTCCGCCGCGGGCAACAGCGGCGACCATCGCTTCTACAACAATGTTTTCTTCGCATCGAGTGGCAACCGCTCCATCGACAACTCCGCCTTGCCATGCTACGCGGGAGGGAACGTCTACTTAAAGAGCGAGCCATTGAATTCCGATTCGACGTCGCTAATCGAACCGGGCCGCTCAATGGAATTCAAGCTTGTCGAGCAGGCCGACGGCTGGTATCTCGATGCCACATTGGACAAGGGATGGTGTGCGGACCAAACTCGCAAGCTCGTGACCACGAAGTTGCTCGGAAAAGCCAAAGTGTCCGGCGCCTTACGAAAATCCGGACGGATCGTGGCTAATGATCGACACCGACTACTTCGGCAAGAAGCGAAACGAGGCGAATCCGATTCCCGGCCCAATTGAACAGCCCGGCGGCGGGAAGCTACATTTGAAGGTTTGGACCCGCCACGTCGAGGAATCGGTGAAGGCAGCCGAACGAGGCGATATGCTGCCGTCGGGACAGCTACAATTGGATATCGGCGGCGAAGAATCGGCGGCGACGGTAAGACTCCCCTAGAAGGGCGATGGCATGGCAACCGAGTTACAGCAAACTTCTAGTCCTGCGGCAAGGCGAATCGGCGTGATCTTGGTACTGATCATTGCCGCGATCGCGCTTTCCCTGCTCGTGCCATCCATTCAGTCGATGCGCGAGCAAGACCGCAGGACGACATGCTTGAACCATGCGCACACGATTGGTCTGGCGATGCAGGACTATGCCAGCGCTTATAACAACGCACTTCCCCCCTCAGCGGAGACCTATAAAAAGCCTGCCGGCAAATACGCCGTCGGCGGATATAGTTTCCTCGTTAAAGCCTGGCCGTTCTCTCAGACATGGAAGCTTTGGAACTCCTTGCCAAGGACTATTCCTGACGGCGATGTCGATGCTGCCATGTCGGGCGATCCGATACTTGCCGAAGCGATGAACCGTTCGTTCCCGGACTTCGTCTGCCCGAGCAATACGAACAGTAAATTCAAGAACCCGGCTGCCAGCCCGCCGCAATTTGCCTTCACGAATTACAAAGCGATGGGCGCGACGACGCGCGACAGCCTGCTGATGGTGTCAAATCCGTCGGGCACGCCGCCGTACGGGACCGCGGAAATGCATCCCGACGGCGCGCTGTTTCCAAGCTCCAGCAATCTTGCGATGGCGTCGCTTACTGACGACACTTCGCACACGATTATGACGATGGAAACGGTAGACGACCAAAACAGCCGCTGGATGGTCGGCAATGAGTGTACTCTGGTCGGTTTGCCACAAGTATTGGGAGCTGTCGAGAAGAATGATAAATACCCTTTCTATGCGCCGCCTGGATTTGACAACACGTTCGGCGAAGACTCGGGCGTCACCCGCGCCGGGCTACGAACGTTCCTGATGTACGATTTCCGACCCGGCGGCGCGGACGCGGGCAAATACGAGGATCCAGGCTGGGCTAAAGCGCCGCCCGCCTATGGTCCGTCATCGATGCACCCGGCGGTGGTGATCGTCGGCATGTGCGACGGCACGGTTATGGCGATGAATAAACGATGTGACGCGGCGAACATGTTTTTTCTCATTACCAAAAGCAACAGCGACCCGGCCTGGTAAGGCTCTGACGAGTTCGCCGGGGCCGATTTCGTTCAAACAATACGAGCGAAAAACTCCCCCCCTTGCCTTCCGCCCCCCGTCCGACTACGATTGCTAGTTTATGACCTCCGGGAAAACCGCTATGCGCCACGTCCTTTCCGCACTGGTCCAGAACGTGCCGGGCGTGCTTTCGCACATCTCCGGCATGTTAGCCTCGCGCGGCTATAACATCGATAGCCTCGCAGTGGGGGAGACCGAAGACCCCCAACTTTCGCGGATGACCTTCGTCGTCGTCGGCGACGACAGCGTGCTGGAGCAGGTCCGCAAGCAATTGGACAAGATCGTGACCGTCGTCCGCGTGGACGACGTCGGCTCCGAGGACCACGTCGAGCGCGACCTGATGCTGATCAAGGTCTCGGCCGCCGCCGGCCGCCGGGCGGAAATCTCCCAGTTGACCGAAATCTTCCGCGGCCGCATCGTCGACGTTGCCCCCGAAAGCATGATCATCGAAATCGCCGGGCAGGAAGGCAAGATCGAGGCCTTTATCGAAATGGTGCGGCCGCTGGGCATCATCGAGCTTGTCCGCACCGGCCGCATCGCCATGGTCCGCGGAAAGGCCGACGCCGAGAACAACGGGCAGGCCTGCGAACCGGCGTAAGATGGACCTCCGAGTCCGTCTTTTTTGGACGGGCTCGGAGGCCCATCCTACAAGCTAAATGCAACCACAACGAGGCAAACTATGCCGGCAAAGATTTACTACGACAAAGACGCGGACCTTTCGCTCTTGAAGAACAAGACGATCGCCATTCTGGGCTACGGTTCGCAAGGCCACGCCCACGCCCAGAACCTCCGCGACAGCGGCTGCAATGTGATCGTCGGTCAGAATGCCCAGCATTCGCCCAACGATTTGCAAGCCGTCAAAGGACGGCTTCACTCCGCTGACTGCTGCCGAGGCCGCAAAGAAGGCCGACATCATCACCATCCTGCTGCCCGACGAGTTGCAGGGCGACGTCTTCCGCCATTCCAGATCCGCGACAATCTCTCGCCCGGCAACATCGTGCTCTGCTCGCACGGTTTCAACGTGCACTTCGGCCAGTTTGAAGTGCCCAAGGGCGTCGGCACGCTGCTGGTCGCGCCCAAGGGGCCGGGCCACCTGGTGCGGGCGGAGTTCGCCCGCGGGGCCGGCGTGCCATGCCTGATCGCGATAGGCGAAGGGGTCGGCAAGGACGCATTTGACATCGGTCTGGCCTATGCCAAGGGCATCGGCGGCACGCGCGCGGGCGTGATCGAGACCACGATTGGCCGAAGAGACCGAGACCGACCTGTTTGGCGAGCAGGCGGTCCTCTGCGGCGGCGTGAGCGCCCTGATGAAGGCCGGCTTCGAGACGCTCGTCGAGGCCGGTTATCAGCCCGAAATGGCCTATTTCGAGTGCGTTCACGAGATGAAGCTGATCGTCGACCTGATCTACCAGGGCGGGCTGAACTACATGCGCTACAGCATCTCGAACACGGCCGAGTTCGGCGATTATACCCGCGGGCCGCGGATCGTCACGCCCGAAACGAAGGCCGAGATGAAACGCATCCTGGCCGAAATCCAGGACGGCCGTTTCGCCCGCGAGTGGCTGCTGGAGAACCGCGTCAACGCCCCGGCCTTCAAGGCCATGCGGCGGCGGGAACGGAACCACATCGTCGAGCAGGTCGGCCGCGGCCTGCGTCGGTTGATGTCGTGGATCAATGCGAAAGAAGTATGAGCGATAGAATGTAGGGTGGGACCAGATCGCGTAGCGAGCGCAGGCCCACCAGTACGAGAGTTTTTGCAATAGGTAATGGTGGGCCTTCGCTCGCTGGGGCTCGCTTGTCCCACCCTACGGAAAACTATGGCCGCAACACAGACTAGCCTGCAACAGCAGAAAGAAACCCGCCGCACGTTCGACGCCCTCCAGCCGGGCGATCGGGTCGAGGCGATCCACGTCGTCACTATCGGCCCGGAGACCTGGACCACGACGAGCGTCGGCACGGTCGTCAACACTGAGCGCGGGCGGCACGGCCTTCACTTCCGCCGCAATTTCGACGACAAGGTCTACAGCGACTTCATTCTCATGAAGCGGGACGACGGCGAGTTAACCACACTCGCGCTGGACGAATTCACCACTTTGCGGCGCGTGTAGGTCCCGCTTGCCGAGCGGGACTATTGCGTACAATTCACCGTGGCAACAATCACAACCCGACGCGTAAGCGAGGGCTGCGTGTTTTTCGCTCGCTTACGCGTCGGGTTATGATTGCGCTGCCCGGCTTCGATCCCATGACCACCACGCCCTTGACCCGCCTGTTCCAATCCCACTCGCGCAATTTCGAGGACAACCGCTTCGTCTACGCAGTCGTCAGCCGGCGGTCGGAGGGGGTATCGATCGGCGTGAATCTCAATCCGGATAAATACTGCAACTTCGATTGCGTCTACTGCCAGGTTGACCGCACGGTGCCCGGTGCTCGCGTCCTTCGCAAGCTCGACCTGCCGCAACTCCGCGAAGAACTCGACGAGATGGTCGAGCTGGCGACCGGCGGCGGCCTTTTTGAAAGCCCGCGCTTTTCGGCAACGCCGCCCGAGTATCGGCGCTTGAACGACATTGCCATGAGCGGCGACGGCGAGCCTACGGTTTCGCCGGTTTTCGACGAAGTGGTCCAACTTTGCGCCGATGTCCGCACGGCCCACGGTCTTGAAGAGGTGAAACTCGTCTTGATCACCAACGCCACGATGCTTCAGAATCCGCGCGTCGCTAAAGCCCTGGAAATCTTCGACGCCAATAACGGCGAGATTTGGGGCAAGCTCGACGCCGGCACAGAGGATTACTATCAACTGGTCGACCGCTCGGAGGTCAAGCTGGCCGAAGTGATGGAGAACCTGACCGTCACCGCGCGGAAGCGTCCGATCGTGATTCAATCGCTCTTCATGAAACTTGATGGCGCACCGCCGCCGCCGGCCGAGCATGAAGCATACTGCGATCGGCTTAACGAAATCGTCGCGGCCGGCGGACAGATCAAGCACGTACAGCTTCACACGATTGCGCGGCCGCCCGCCGAGAGTTTTGCCATACCGCTGGAGAACGCGGAGGTCGACGCGCTGGCGGAAATGGTTGGAGTTAGAACGAGGCTAAGGGTGGAAGCATATTACGGAGTTTCTTAGTTTGTAATTGTTCTGGGCGAAGTCGTGCGTTCGGATTAGAATTAGTTTGGGATGCGGATTCATAAATGGCTACTGGAGGCGAGGAGTATCCCGGTCCGGTTCATCATGCGACAACACAACGGAGCCGCTATCCCTATTTCTTTCATTCCAAACACCACCGTACCGTTCCTTCCGACGACGCGCAATGGTTACTCGAACCGGTATTGACAAACGATCAGGAGTTCGCAGTTTTCGATCTCGCCGATTTGATTATTCTGGCGGACGATCATGGCAATTTGTACGGTATGCGTCCAAAGCAGGCGGACGCAGTTCCGGTCCTTGGCACGCGAGGCGAGCAGGTAGCGATCTTCCCGGTAACCCGCGCCCTCGCGCCTGGCATGGCTACCCGATCTGGCCTATCGAAGTTGCTCGCGACGGCGACCGGCTGCGTCCTATTCCGGACGTTGTCTTGGACCGGATGCTCGAACGTGGACTTCTGACTACAAATGAACGGCGACGGCTGAAGAAGGGAAAACATATATGACGGAAAGCTACCTTACCAATGGCCGTCTCCATCGACTCGAAGGGCAGCAGATTTCCTGGGTTGGCGAATGTCCGTGGACGAATGCCCTGTCGTTTGCGACCGAAGGAGGTAAGTTCTATTCTGCCGAGGGGATGGAGCCAATCGAAATCACAAGCGAAGCGATCAATGGAGTCGCCTATAGCGGCAAATTCGCGGCATTCTCTTCTCGAACCTCGATTTGGGCGGCGTAAGCTCTTCCGAAAATCGGCTGGATCTTTTTGGATGGTCGTTCGGCGCACATGGAGTTGTCGCCTCTCGCTACGGGACCTTTTTTGCTCCGGCGGGTCCGGCTGGGATCTTTGCCATTCGGCCAAAGACCAACGAGACTGGTTTTGAAGGCTGCATCATCCGGCGAGCGGGGGACTCCCTGTATGCATACGAGTTGGTTCGAGTCGGCAATTCAGGATCGTCCGAGGTCTTTGCTCTGGCAGCACGTGGGCAGGGAATAGTCGTGTTCTCGTACCACGGAGGGTGGGAACTTTCGCCGGCTTCTAAACAGTTCGTTCTCGGATACGATATCGTCTCGATTAGCCCGCTCAACGATCCTGAGTTTCCATTGGGCGTTGTTGCGTTGAGCCGAAAAGGCGAAGTTGTGGTGATTTCGAATGCAATCGACGGGGAGAAGCCGCGAATCGTCAACTATCCCGATATACAAGGCAATCCGTATGCAATTTGTGCCGCCAAAGGACACTTATTTATATTGACGAGCAAAGAGCAGGTTGCGATCCCCGATTTCATCAAACATCAAGCAGCAGGAGCAAACGGCCATCACACATACCAATCATGGGTCTTGCCGATTGAGGCAACGGATATGATCTATGAAGGAGGCAATCGTTTGATGATCCTTATGAATGGAGAAGCCGGCGAATTGAAGATCGACGAACTTGTTGCAGAGTGGAGGTTGCTTTCGAGGAACCCGACCTACACACACAGCAATGACATCACGGAGCCCGACATGCCTGCATCTCTGCTCAATGTTGAGTGGGGCGCAGAGAAAATCGACGCCGATCTCGCGGGAGTCTGAAATGGGTCTCGTGACCTTGAATTGCTGAGTGCCGAATCCTGTTTTGCCAACTCTATTGCGCAATCTAACCAAAAGCATTGACCATGTCCGACCCCTATTTCCAATCACCTATTCGCCGACCGCATCGGCGGCCCCAACTACGGCAAAGGCACCGAGATCTACAAGTTCGAGAAGATCAAGCGGGCCAAGCGGAAGGCCCTGGCCGATCATCCCGAGCGGAAACTGATCGACTTCGGCATCGGCGAGAACGACGAGATGGCCGCCGCCAACGTCCGCCGCGTCATGGCCGACGAGATCGACAAGCCGGAAAACCGCGGCTACGCCGACAACGGCATCCCGGCCTTCAAGGAGGCGGCGGCCCGCTTCATGCAGCGCGAGTTCGGCGTCGAGCTCGATCCGGCTGACGGAGATCAACCACTGCATCGGCACGAAGACGGCCCTGGCCATGCTGCCGGCCGCGTTCATCAATCCGGGCGACGTGACGTTGATGACCGTGCCCGGCTATCCGGTGGCCGGCACGCACACGAAGTACTACGGCGGCGAAGTCCATCGCCTGCCGCTGATGGCCGAGAACGATTTCCTGCCCGACCTGGAGTCGATTCCCGCCGACATCCGCCGCCGGGCCAAGCTGCTGGTGATCAACTATCCCAACAGCCCGACGGGCAAGGTGGCCACGCGCGAGTTTTACGCCCGCGTGGTCGACTTCGCCACGAAGAACGAGATCGTGGTGGTCCAGGACGCGGCCCACGTCATGCTCAGCTACGACGATCGGCCGCTGAGCTTCCTGGAAGTGCCCGGGGCGCGCGAGGTGGGCGTCGAAGTCCATTCGCTCTCCAAGGGCTGGAACATGATCGGCTGGCGGATGGGCTGGGTCTGCGGCCACGAGCGGATCGTGCGGGCCTTCGGCCGACGTGAAAGACAATTGCGACTCCGGCCAGTTCATCGCCATCCAAAAGGCGGCCGCCGCCGCGCTGGACGATCCGTCGATCCCGCGCCTCGCTCGGGAAAAATACGGCCGCCGCTTGCAAAAACTCGTCGCCACGCTCCGCGAATGCGGCTTCGATTGCCAAATGCCGGGCGGAACGTATTTCCTCTATGCCCGAAGCCCGAAGGGCATGGCCGGCGGGCCATGCTTCGCCACGGCCGAGGTCGCGTCGCAATTCCTGATCACCGAGCATTCGATCTGCACGGTGCCCTGGGACGATGCCGGGCAGTTTCCTGCGGTTTTCGGTCACCTACGAAGCGGCCGACGAAGCGGCCGAAGACGCCCTGATGGCCGAGACCTGCCGGCGGCTACAGGCCCTCCGGCTTGAATTCTAGGGATCGTCGAATACGTTGCCGAATCCGGCGTGACATTCCTTGGCTGCCGGGCCCTATAATCCAAGGCAGCACTTGGCGCTGGCCGTATGGCGCGGCATCACCGCGCGGGACATCCCTCCAAAAGGAGCGTAGCCGGTGACCAACCCCGACAAGCCTGAAACTCAAGGGTCCGAGCGAGCGTCCTCGCCCGCCAACGTCACGGCCATTTACACCGGCGGTTCCGGCGAGGAACTGGTCCGCGTTTTGGATCAATACCTGGCCGATTTGGATGCCGGTCGGGCACCCTCCCGCGAGAAGCTTCTTGCCGAGCATCCGGCCTTGGCGTCGCAATTGGAGCCATGCCTGTCCGGCATGGAGTTCATTCATCGCGCGGCCCGACCTACCGTGGATGCCCCATCGCGGCTGGGCGACTTCGAGATCGTCGGCGAGGTGGGCCGGGGCGGCATGGGCGTGGTCTATGAAGCCCAGCAGCTTTCGCTCAAACGCAAGGTGGCCCTGAAAGTCCTCCGCTTTGGCGGCGTTGCCGACCGCGATGCTATGGAGCGCTTCCAGCGCGAGGCGGAGACGGTCGCCCAATTGCACCATACGAACATCGTGCCGATCTTTGCCATCGGCGAACAAAAGGGCGTTTTCTATTACGCCATGCAGTTCATCGAAGGCCGCAGCCTGGCGGCCGTCTTGGAACAGTCGCAGAAGAAAGCGGCGCCGTTGGACCTTGTCGAGGCGGCCCGCTGGGCGCTGCAAGCGGCCGAGGCCCTGGCCCACGCGCATCAGCGCGGGGTGATCCACCGCGATGTAAAGCCCTCGAATCTGATCCTCGATCCGGCGGCCCAGATCTGGCTGACCGATTTCGGTCTGGCCAAGCGGTTGGATGATGGGACATTGAGCATGACCGGCGCCCTCTGGGCACGCCGCGCTATATGAGTCCGGAGCAGGCCTCCGCGGCGAAGCAGCCGGTTGATCAGCGCACCGATATCTACAGCCTGGGCGCCACGCTGTATGAACTGGCAACGGGCCGGCCGCTATTTGAAGCCGATTCGCCGCACGGGATCATCTCGCAGATCCTCACGACCGAGCCGCCGTCGCCGCGCAAAGTGCGAACCGGCCTGCCGCGCGATCTGGAGACGATCATTCTCAAGTGCTTGGCGAAGGAGCCGCAATCGCGCTACGCCACGGCGCAGGCGCTGGCCGACGACTTACGGGCGTTTTGCGAAGGCCGTCCGATCAAGGCCCGCCGCGCGCGACTCGCGGAACGTACCGTCCGATGGGTGCAAAGGCGAAAGAAGCAAGTCGCCATTGCGGCCATCACCGCGGCGGCAACGCTAGCCGTAGCCATTGTCTCGCTCACCTCGTATCATTCGTTCGCTGCGTCGCGGCTTGCCCATTTCAACGTGGACATCGGCCCAGGCGAAGAACACTTGAAGGTAGATGTGCTCGATGAGGCCGAGCAAAAGCCTATCGCTACTTTTACTGCTCCAACGCAACAGTCCCAGGAGATTCCTCCCGGCCACTATCATGTGCGGCTTTCCAAAGCGGGCCAACTCAGCGAAACTTCGCGATTCGAGGCGGCGGTGGGATCGTCTTACAGCGCGGTGGCCGCGATCTCCTGGCGCAATCTGTGGGAAACTCATGTTGGCTACGGGGAAACCGCCGAAGTAGCCCGATTCGACGGACGAGACGACATTTTTCTGGCCGGCCAGGACGGCCTTCGCCGGCTCGACGGCGGCATGGGGCAAGCAGTCTGGCAAATCAGCGTGGCGGCCAAGGACCAACCGCTGGTCGAAAAAGCATTTCACGGCATCCTCGGTCACTGGCCGCTGTTCAGTCTCAATGAATTGGGCTTGGGACGGGTCTCTCCTGCCCTGGTTCGGCCGGCTTTGGACCTGGATGGTGATGGCACGCCCGACCTGATCTGGGCCAGCCGGTCCTCGGCCGCGCTATTGGCCGTGTCGGGAAAGCGGGGCAAGGTGCTGTGGTGTCATCGCTGCCAGGCTGCTCTGCCCGATAACGTCCGCGAAAAGAACGTTCAGTCGCGGGGCGGCCCAAATAACGGAACAATAGTCGGTGAACCGTTGCTGGCCGAAGCGGGCGGCAAAAAAATCATCGCCGCGATTTCCGCGCTGAGCCCGAGATAGTTATGGTGAACGGTCGGGGCTGGGTTTCCGGCAGCGCACAAACCTGGCTCGAGGCACTCGACGCCGAGACCGGCGCGCCTCTCTGGCGGCGACAGCTCGATTGGATCGCTCAAGCGACTACGAGCGATGTGCTGTATTCGGCAACGGTCTGGAAGCACGATGGCGGCGCTATTGGCGTCATTGCCTGCGAGAATCGGCTGTTGGGCTTCGACATGCTCAGCGGAGCGCCGGCATGGCCGGATCGAGGCGCTGGCCGGCGAACGGCCGCTGTCCGTACGATTTGCCGATCTCCGCGGCGACGGCCAGTTGGGGCTGCTCATGCTGCGGGAAACGCCCGTTCCCGCCGACGCCGCCGATCATCGCCCCCATTATGATCCTCGGCACAGCACCGAATTCCTCCTCACCGCCATTTCCCCGCTCGCGCAAGCGCCGCTCTGGGAGCGGCGTTTGAAGGACGTTTTCAACCCCTTGAGTCGCGATGCCAGCCAGATGCCGTCCGATTGGGACTGGCCTCTGCTCGTCGACCTCGACGGCAAGGGCAAACCCAAGGTCGTGATTCCCTTCGTCGATTACGCAAACCACGCCTGTGGTGTGGAACTGCTTGACGGCGCTACCGGCGAATCGCTATGGAGAACGCGGCTGTCCACGGCAGTGTACAACTGGAGACCGCCGCAACCGGAACGGATGGTCTTGGGTCCCGACCTCGACGGCGACGGATGCCGCGAAATCGTTGCGGCTTCCTATGACGAGGAAAAAGAACGCATGTACGTCAACGCCTTGAGCGGAAGGGACGGCCGACTCCTGTGGAGTAATCAACAGTTCGTGCTCAACCGCGGCCAACCCGGCATCTTGCCCTTGCGCTGGTGGCAGCCCGGCGCTGATGGCTGGCCACTGCTAGTGGTGTCGTATGGCTACAGCATATACAACAACATTTCGGCTCAGGCAGCGATCTTGGCCGCCTCGACCGGCCGGGTCGAGCAAGAGGCCGCCGACTTCGGCGCACCGCAGATCTTCGATCTCAATGGCGACGGCTTGCCCGATCTCCTGGTGTCCAATCTGCCTATGGGACGGCCGCACAGCAACGCCACGAGCTTGCGGGCCATCAAGGGCATGCCGCCCGCCGTCTGGCGGGTGATTGGCGGACAAAATCTGGTGCCGGGCCAAGATCTCAATCGTGATGGATACGCCGATCTGCTCTCGCCCGACGATGGTCAAGCCGTCTCGGGGCGCGACGCGGCCAAACTCTGGCAGAGCGGCCACTTGCGGCAGGCGGAAGTCGTCTCCCATCCGCTGCCCGACGCCGACCTCGACGGCGACGGAATCCCCGACCTCTTGACGATGCCCAACGTCTCGAACAATAACCGGTCGATGAACGTCTTTGCCACGTCGGGACGCGACGGCGCCGCGCTCTGGACCTCCGAATTGCTGATGACTGAGGACAATACGCTTTCATTCACGGGCATGAACGCGTCGTCGCACCTGGAGGGACATATCCTCGAGGCCGGCAAGAAGCCCGACGTGCTCGTCCTCTATCAGCGGCAAAGGCATCCCCGGTTGCCTGAAAACAACGCTGCGACGGGGCAATGGCTGCAAACCCGGCTGGCGCGACTCTCCGGGCAAAACGGACGCGCGGTCTGGGACCAGGCGATCGGCGATTTCAGCGAATGCGACATTCGCAGCCTGAGGATTCCCTTTGCCTTGGCCGATCTGGACGGCGACGGCGTCAAGGATATCGTCTTCTGGCTGCCTATCGCCAAGCCGGCGCCGACGGCGCCGGAACCGACGAAAGAACAGTCCGCGGAGAAGCCAGCGGCCGACGGCAAAGTTCTGCCGACACCGGTAACGCCGCTCTTTGAGTTGGTCGCTTTGAGCGGGCGCGACGGCAAACTGCTATGGCGCCGGCCCGGTTTCTTTACCACCAAAACGTCATGGTCCGGCTGGCTGGGCGAGTTGCCTACGCCGGCAATTTGCGATCCCAAGGCCGATGGCCATCCCCTGGTTCTTATTGCCGATCAGGGCCACGAATGGTTGACCGCGGCAAGGATGCTAAAAGAACTCCACTCCGCCACCGGTGCCGGAGACGCCGATGCCTTGTACACGGAAGTACTTGCCCTCAATGGAAAAAATGGCGAGCAGAGGTGGTCGTGGCGCGGTGAAGGCGTTTCTCTGAACATTTATAACGGCCCGTTGGAATGGGCGCAAACTTGGCGCAATGCCTCGCCGCAGATTGCCCGCACCGCCGCCGGACCGGCGATCGTCGTCTCCGCATGCGACGAATCGTTGCGCACGAATCTAGACCCAAAGACCCGTTATCCCACGCCGACAGGAAAGTCAGGTGGTCAGATCGTTGTGCTGAATACACGCGGCGAAGTGCTGCGGAAAACTGATGACCGAAGTCCAGACCCAAAGACCAACTTTGTTAACTACCCGGCCATGCATCCGCAAGTCTGGGTCGGCGACCTCATCGGGGACGGGCAAGACACACTGGTGTGGTGCGATGGCCGGCGGGTGCGGGCGATGCGTCCCGCTGCGCATGAGGTTCTTTGGGAGTCGGACAAATTGCCGATCCCCTTGGACTGGTACATTTACGCCATTCAGCCGGCCGGCAAGGGATACCCGGCCACGGTCGCGGTGGGGAATTCCAGCGGAATGATCGGGCTCGCCGGGCCGACGGGCAAAACCCGCTGGCGATGCGACGCCGACGGCGTGCAAGAGAACAGTCTTCTGGCAACCGATGATCCCCAGGGCCTGCCGCGGATTTTGACGAATGGTCCCGGCACTTTGCAGACCGGCTATCGCGCAATCGCCACCGATGACCGCGGGCGGTATCTTATGCCGCAGCCTGCGCCTGGCCTGATAAAAGCTTCTAAGCTGCTGCGCGGGCTGACGTTGCGCCTCCAGAGGGTCTGGCTTTTGCTTCCCGGAACATAAGTTGGCGTTTGGAGGCGACCGTGTTTGGTAAGTACGTTGCAATCCATTGGTTCACATCGACAGTCTTGATCCGTTTCAAGCTGGCCGTCACTTCTTCGGGCGTCGTAGGCCGAAGCAATGTGGGATAGGCCAACAACAAGCCTGTGAATCCGCTTTTGGAGTGTTGCTTTTCCAGTTGTTTGTAGAGTGCGAAACTGGATTCCAGAATCTCGGTGCTCATCGGCAAACACTCGTTCGGCCGTAGTTTTCGTTCGTGCTTCCGCAAAAACGCTATCGTAGTCTGGAAGAGCTGCCGGCTCAGGGAATGATGTACAAGAGGGGCGCCCAGCGCGTGAAACTGCTTCGCCGCCCCGCGAAAGATACCTCGTTGGTTGATGAACGTCAGCGCCGTGGCAATGACCTCTTGACACTCTTGCCACGATTGGATGCACGGCGCGAAGTCTCGCAGCCACCCCAGCTTTTCTGTCATACGACATTCCTTGATCCCCTCGCGGCTTCGGGATTCGGGATGATTCAAGTGCCACAGAATCGCGGAAGCCCAATTCAGCGTCGGCGCCAGGATCCATGAAGCGGGCCTTCATCTTGAAACCTGGCGGGAGGAAGTGCGCAGCTCAGTTTGCTGTAAAGCGCAACGCATCCCACCGATTTGTTTGACGAACGCTTCATAATCGGCGTCTTGCTTCAATAATCTCTCGAATTGGTTCGCCAGGAAGTGTTTGGGATCGCGGATCACCAAGGGCTTTTTTCCCGCTTTTCTCAGGTCCTCGGCGGGATCTCGTAACTCCACGGCCCCATCCGACTCGATCGCCCTGGGCATCCCATAATGCTCGGCCGTTTCCTGATAGACCTTCGCCACGTCCTCGCATTTCCACGCTTCGCCGGGCCGCACCGCCAGAACCTCCACGTCCCGATGGCGTAGCGGGGTTCCGCGACGCCGCAATCTGGCCTCAGGAACCCTCAACATCACCAGCACCTTTTCCTTGCCGATTTGATTGGTGTGATCCGTCAGCCAAATTCCGCCGGGAACTTTTTTCGCGTGGTCCATGCGATCCAAGCCGATCCTCTGCATCCACAGACGAATCGTTTGGTAACGCGGAATCTCTACCGCCACATCGAGCCAGTCGAATACGACCTCCAGGGTTCGTCGTGTCGGTCGAAGGCCAATCTGGCGTGCAAGATTGACGCACAACGCAATCAGGCCGGCTCCGTATTGAAGACCCCGCGGCGGCTTTCCCAGCGGCAACGTCACCGGTTGGGGTTGAGCAAGCTGATTTTCCAATTCACACACCCGCTGGCGAAGTTTCATCCTCTCTTGTTCCACTTCCACCCGCCCCGCCTCGGACTGCGCCAGCTTCGCCGCAATTGCTCCAAAGCTTCACGTGCTTCCTTGAACTTCTCTCGCCAACGGGCACGCCCCAGAAAACAACTTCTGGCAATGGCGGATAAACGGGACTTGCACTGCGATCCAAACTTCGACCATAATGACACCACTGTTGCACTCCTTCGCTTCTAGGCGTTCGGTCTGGAATAACTTCACAGAAAGAGCGCAACAGTTTTTTTCTTTCAAATCAAGTCCAATTGCCGAAATCAAGCAACTTTTTATCAGGCCAGCCTTCGCCCCCTGCATTTTGATACGTCGTTCTTTGACCGTCGCACTCTGCGGCGGCTCCCCTGGAATCGCTTGCCGTCGATGAATGAAGATTGGTCCGGTACATGGATTGTCGTTCTGATTGCCATCCTCGCGATCGCCAGCATCGTCGGCTGGTGGCCGGGCAAGATGCACCGCGCCCTCTGGCTCTTCGGTTTGTGGCTCATCCCCTGGCTGACCATCATGGTCGTTCGCCTCTGGCTCGACGCCCGCGACTTGGGACCAGCCGAGCATTACGATTGGAGCAGATTCTGGGACTTCTCCATCCAGGAAGCCCGCTTGCTCATGGGCATTCTCTGGGGGATTGTGCAAGTGTGGTGGCTCGCGCGGATCGCGCGGTGGAGTTGGAAGAAAGTTGCCGCTAGAATGAGGCGGCCGGCGGCGGCAAGGCAGTAAGTCGCAGTAACAAAACAAGTTGAGCGATCGGGTGGCACGTCCCTGAGCTTGCGAAGGGCGTGGCGAGGCTGAAACCACGCCCTTGACCAACGCTGCGCGTCGGTGCCCGAAGCTCAGAGCGTGCCACCCTTCCTACCGAATTGCTCACGCTAATCTGTTACTTTCCTTAATCGGGATTTGCGGCGCCGATCCGTTTCGACAAAACATGAGCGACACCACCTTGCATATCTCGCAGTTGCTCGACGCCGCCCGCGGGGGCGATGCGGCCGCGCAGGCGCGGATTCTCGCCCGGTATCAGTCGTGGCTGCGAATTCTCGCCCGGCTTCAATTAGACGGCGATTTTCGAGGCAAGTTCGATGCCTCCGACATTGCGCAGCAAACTTTGCTTGAAGCCTGCCGCGACTTGGAGCAATTCCGCGGCGGTACGGAAGCCGAGTTCCTGGCCTGGCTGCGGCAGATCCTGGCCCATGTGTTGTCCCATGAAATCCGCCGCTATCGCGGCACGCAGCAGCGCGACATCGGCCGCGAAGTCTCCCTGGAGCAATCGCTGGCCCAATCCTCGCACCGCTTGGGCGATATGTTGGCGGT
Source organism: uncultured Planctomycetia bacterium (assembly GCA_963707295.1). Lineage (GTDB taxonomy): Bacteria > Planctomycetota > Planctomycetia > Pirellulales > Thermoguttaceae > JANXQG01. Next base: position 547,328 of record CAVPPL010000007.1, on the reverse strand, counting down.
GTCGGGATCGTCGCCCAGCCAGCAAGCCGTGCGGCACGAGCAGGAGATCATGCTGGCCGAAGTCTTGGCGCGGCTGCCGGACGACTATCGCGAGGTGCTCATCCTCCGCAACCTGGAAGGGCTCTCGCACGAGGAAGTCGCCCAGCGGATGGGCCGCGGCGTGGGCGCCGTGCGGATGCTCTGGGTCCGGGCTGGTCCGGAGTGCGCAAGGAATTAGGCATAATGTCCCCTCTCCCTCCGGGAAACAGCTAGAGTTGATAGTCTTCTCTCCCGCCGTGAGAGGGCTGCGGTCAATAGTCCCCTCGCCCTCCGGGAGAGGGTTAGGGTGAGGGCGTTTTAGATTCGGGTGAGGGCGTTTTATATCCAGGAGAGGCCGGGCACCGACGCGCATGGCAAATGATACAAGCCTGACGCGCGAGCGAAGGACCGACCCGTTTCCACTCGCTGGCACGTCGGGCTTGTATGGAGTCCGCGGAATTTGCCAGAATCGCGTTTTCCTTCTTCTGGCGGAATACTCCCCGCCGCTCGCCGCACCCGCCCATCTATCCTATATTAACATCTGTTCAAAATCGTGCGCCCCTCATTGGCGCGTACTACACGCCACAGCTAACGCTGTGGTTTGCAGGGAATCGTCGCTCGGATACACTGAAAAGAGCCCCCTTTCCAAATGGTAATCATGCTGTGGTTTGCAGGGAATCGTCGCTCGGATACACTTACGAAGTATTTTTACTACACGCCACATGGCTGTGGTTTGCAGGGAATCGTCGCTCGGATACACTGGGCTTCACGCTTCGGATCCTGGCCATTGCGCTGTGGTTTGCAGGGAATCGTCGCTCGGATACACTTTATGCGGGGCGATAGCTTGCGCCGTAACGGCTGTGGTTTGCAGGGAATCGTCGCTCGGATACACTGGCCTCCGAGAGATCGGCCATCTGGTTCGCGCTGTGGTTTGCAGGGAATCGTCGCTCGGATACACTTGCACGATTGAACTTGTGCAGAAATCCTCGCTGTGGTTTGCAGGGAATCGTCGCTCGGATACACTCCCTCCCGCGCAAACCGTTCCCTGAAAAGGCTTTACGGCAAAACGACCGCTAGAAAAGAACGAGTTGGGAAGGAGGTTTTTCAAGTTCAGACCACTTTTCGCCAATAAAACTCTCCATTTTACCGAACTGACGGTCGGTAACCGCGAGCACGCGCACATACCCCTCAGGCGGTAACCCCGCGCGGATTCTGGCACGGAACGCGCCTGCCATTTCCTCACTGGCGCAATACCGCGCATACACCGAGAATTGTAACATCGAGAACCCTTCTTGGAGAAGCAGCTTGCGGAACTCCGAATAGCGTTTTCGCGCCTTCTTGGTCGTCACCGGCAAGTCGAACATCGCGAAAAGCCACATGCCCTGATACCCCGATAAAACGAATTCTCGCCGCGGCATATCGTCACCAATCGGGCAGTTCCATCTCCTCCCGCTCCCCCATGAAAACGTCCGCCAGCGATGACGCCATCCGTGCGGCCGTATCAAACAATGTTCGCTGTTCGCCGTCCACAACGTACCGTACCGTCAAGTCGCTGATTATGTGCTGTTTCGCCGCGGCCTCCAGTTGATAGACTTGGTCGTGCGTACTCATGTACTCGACCACCGAGCGGTCCACGACAGGCCGATAGGGCTCCATCAAATCGTCGGCCAGACAAAAGGCGTTGTAGCGGTTGTGGTGGTGTATGCCCAGCGACGGATGCAGCCCCGCCGAGCAAATCGCCCGCGCGACGATGGCCCGCAATACCGCGTAGCCGTAATTCAGCAAAATGTTCTGGTCTTCGTTTTCGCGGTGGCGGCGAAAGTCGAGGTCGGCGAAAAGGCGCGGCCAATAGCGCCGCGCCGCGCGGGCCTCCAGGTTTTTCGGGTCGCCCGATCGGACGTGCGTGGCGAGCACGGCGATTCCATTGTCGTCGCCGTGCAGTTCGACAAGCGCGGCCGCTTGCGCCTTGATCTTGGCGCAGACGATCTGCTGCCAGAGCCGCTTTCGCATCGGCAGCGGGCGCGGGCCTGGGCGGCGAATCGCTCTGCCTGGGTAAAATGCGCGGCCAGCGGAAGCAACATGCCGACGGGCAGATTGCGGCCGTCGCAAGTAACGAAGATTCCGCCCGCCGCGGCGAGGCCGGAGAGAACGGCCTGGGTGAACGTCACTTGCGGATGCGCCGCGATGACGACGGCCAGATCGGAAAGCGAGAGCGAGACCTCGGGCTGGTCCTCGCGCTGGACGATCAGTTGAGCGTAGCGCACGCGAAGGCGCGCCGGCGTCTCGGAGAAATCGACGATGCGATTAATCATTGGCCGGAAGGATATTTCCCAAGGGGTCCACAGCGACCTTCCGTGCTTTGCATTTCCTCAGTTTCTCGGCACTACAACGAATTCGTTTCCTGCCTTCCACAATAGTTGGGCGGCCATCGGTATGCAAATGAAATTCAAAATCGTCGTCCGACATAGCAACCAGCCGATATAGCTGCCGCTTGCCGTGCTCAATCTCCATCGTGACATATTCGTTCTTAGCCAGCGAGAATAGGAATTTCCTCGCCTCGCCATGTCCTATGCGTTGAATAACGCTTTTCTTGGTGTTCTTTCGATCAACTGCCGATCGTAGGTCAACAATCCTGCCCTCCCATCGCTTCTCGAACTCCTTTTCGTCGAGCACCGCGACGAATTCAATATGATGGTTTGTCTCTGTCTTGACGTACCGTGGCGAGTGGGGCTTCCCGATCAATTTCGCGTCAATGACTTTACGAATCCTTGCCTTGTGGATCGGAATGACGCGTCCGTCTTTTGCCTTCAGGTAAGGATGGGTTGCAGGATCGGAAAACATACCTTGGCGGTAACCGCCCAGTTGATCGACCTTTTCTTTGACGCGGTCGCGAATCGTATTGTCAACGATACTCGCTATCATCTCGGCTGTCATCATTGCGAGCGGCTTGCGCACGTAGCGACACTCGAGTTGCTTCCCTTTCTTATCCCTGCCGATGTGCGGCTTGCTGTAGTTCGTGCCTTCGTGCAAGGAACCTGTGACACGTCGGTTCACTCGGTACGAGATGTTTACGGCGTCGATCACTCTTCGCACGTCCTCAACGAACATTGGCCAAGGCGCGTCAACGGGCACGAAAAGTCGGCGTCCAATTTCCTCGGCCGCGGCGGCAGAACTGCTGAGTAACTTGACGGTGCTTGCATCACTCAGGCCGATAGCCACCGCGTCAACGGCGTGATGTCGGTGGTCATTTCGATTCTTCTCGTCTACATCGCCATCGGCGAGAATCGCGTTCAACTTCCATTCGTCGCGCAAGTAGGCCGTGATTCGCCCGGCACTGACTTGCACTCGCCGTATGTGGTCGGCGTCAATCTGGCCGCCGTACAGCAATCCGAGGTATGCAGCGGCCAAAGTCGAAGCATAACGCGTGTCTTGCAGCATGCGAGCGGCAAAGTCGGCATCCGGCTCTGTCTGCTGGAACTTGCGAAGCTTCGTGTGTGCGGCCGAACTTCGGAATCGCTTCACGCGGCCAAGGATTTCGTGCCAGCGTTTCTCGTCACCGGAATAAGCTTCATAGGGCGTACGGTTTTGCTTTACGTCTCGATTTTCGGCATGATAGCAGAGAGTTTTATTCGCGAACGAGTTATCCAGTGAGCGGCTGAAAGGGATGATATGCTCGATATCGAATTGAGCTTCTCCCCCGACGAGCGCTTCCATTGCAATGGTTTTGCCAGTATACGGGCACTCCCAATTGCATTCGTCAGCAAGGCGCACCTTGAGAACGTCGAAGTCTTTTACGTCTTCGGCATCCCGCCCCATCCGCTCCGCAATTTTCTTTCGCGCGGTCTCGCGCGATTTCTCGTTTTCGCGGTTCTGTTTTGTCAGCTTCTCGCGCTGGTCGCGAGATCGCTTGAGGTCGCGCACCAATTCCACACGAATCGTTGTCGGTTTGCCGTACTCGCGGACAACGGCATTGACGACCTTTCGGAGTTCCGTGAGACCGCGGCAGACAACCGGGTTTCGCAGGCCCTGCATGCGATTGAGTACGGGTGGAAGCAAATCGAGTGGAGCATCGCCGGCAGCAAATTCGCCGTAGACATGTTTCTTCGCGGTGGCGTAACGAATGCCTTGCTCCATCAACGGGAGCAGTTTACGCAGGGCTTCGCGGGAATGCGACGCATATCCGTCCTCCAGCCTGAAAGTCTCGTCGGAGAGAACGTCGGCCTTTTCGGCTGGAATACCGTAGCGTGTAATCAAACGCGACGCGAGGGCCTCCTTTTTTTCGTAGGCCAGCAAATCGTCAATTACGCTTCGCAAAGCGTCCGATGAAAGCTTGTCGTAATCGTCGCCTAGTGCCCGCCGCAGCCTTGTCGCGGTGGAGTTACCTTTGATCTTCTTTTCGCCTCCCGCTTCCAAGTTAAACTCAAAGTCGGCGTCGCAGCCCTTTGGCTTTTTTAGGCCGAGTTTGGAACGGATGCTTTTGAATTCGATCTCTGATTGGGATTCAAGAATTGCGGCGAGCTTAGCCCGCAAGTCCATGTGTTGCGGATCGTCAAGTTTCCAGAGCTCGCCGTCGGGCGTGGATATTTCTAGATCGTTAACCTTTTGTAGGTAGCGAAACCGCTGCGCTTCGAGCGAGGCCCGCGGCGCACGACGGCAGTTTGGTTCCAATTCGCACGTTTCAATCTGCGAATCTTGCGATTTCAACGGCCGCTGATGGAAGATGGCGCTATGAATATGCTTTTTCGCTTGTTCGTTCAATTTAGGATGATGCGGCGACTGCGCCACCCACATTTTCTCAAACTCATCAAGATACATCGTTCGTCCTGTCCACCGCTTTCGGATGCGCTGATGCAGCTCCTCGGGATCCAATCGCGAAAAGTACTCGCCCAACGTCCGAGAGCCGCTTTGGTCAATCTTTTCCCGTAAGTCGCCGATACTCGCCTTTACTTCGCTCGCTTCATCGTCGCCCGTCTTCGAAACATTTTTGCGATTGCTCAGAAATCCGCGCCGCTGCGCCAAATGGAAGAGCGCGCGGCCAAAAGCGAACGGCTCGAGCGGCTCATCAAGGGCGCAGGTGCGAAGGAGGTACGGCAGCAAATGGGCCGTAATGCGGTCGCCGTCCGGGGCGTGGCGCACGGTCAGATCGGCATCGAGTTTCTTCAGCACCTCATGGCGAAGTTGTGGCGTACGCGCGTCATCTGGCGGAAGAAGCCCGGCGCTACGAAGAATGTGGTACACCTTTTTAAGCCGCCGACCGCGCCGCCACAGTTGTCGCCGCTGAAGCCTAGCTTGGCGTCGTGCGGCGTTCGCAGATTCGTCCTTGCCCATCGAGATTTGAGTTTCGCTGCCAACGCCGGTGTCAAAGCAACGGACACCCGCCTGGCGGATTCCGCACGGTTGTCCGTCTGGCCCAAAGTTGATAACCGTCCAGCCCACGGATTGCACACCCAGGTCAAGCCCCAAGATATAAGGCGATTTTGAAGCTTCCGTCATAATTTTTCTCCAAACGGTTGACAGCGTAGCGCAGATTGGCTAAACTGCCGTTAGTGTATCCGAGCGACGATTGCCACAAATCACAGTAAGTGGACTTTCGTCCGCGCAAGGTTTCTGCTCGCAAGAGCACCCTCGAAGCGCCCCTCCGGGGGCGTTCTTTTTTTGCGCTGATGCCGGCGCTGGTCACCCTCCAGGAAGCATCCCTCAGTATAACTATCAGCGTTTCCCGTTCAAGCGGCAGGCGTGGCTCGCGGCCGTTCGCCCTCACCCCCGGCCCCTCGCCCGGCGGGCGAGGCGAGATTGCGCCACCACAAAATTCTTTTTTCCCGATGTTTTTTCCGCGGCTTTCTCCGGCCAATCGGCCGGATTTCCGAAGTGCTTATCTGACAAGGGTTTACGGCGAGACCGAGCCATTGGCCGGATTAAAACAGGGGCTTCGGCGCAAACAAAAGCCGTCGTCGCAAGCCCTTTGCCCGTAAGGCTTTAGCTCGAAATCGTTCGCGAATTCCTTCCAACCGTTGCAAACATTTGTAAACTGTGGTATACTGAGCCGGAAGAAGTGGGTAGTGAGTAGTGGAAAGTGAATAGTGAGTAGATGCAAACGAGAGATGCTGCGGGGAAAGCAGGAATTCCGCAACCTTTTGCGTTCTTTGCGCTCTGTCGCGGCAAGTGAGCCCGTTAGCCGCGAAAAAACACAGAGAACGCAAAAGAGAGGAGACGAAGGATGAAGGCTGAGAGGAGAAGGCGGAGCAACGGGCTTTCTTCCCATGTTTCTGTCGCCCGGTTTTCTGCAAACAATGCCGAACACAATCCTGACCGCAAGAAACCGCGTCCTGACACGCCAACTTTCCTGCCAAATTGGCAGTCGGCCGCGAGATGCGCCCAACCAGCACCTCCGAGTTACGTCGGACCCGCCGATTGCTTCGGCGACCGAAGTCGTTTCATGACAAGCATTTACGGTCAACCGCCGCGATGCGCCCCAGTGACTGAAAAGCGTGAAGGTGGGGCGCATCTTTTTGCGGAGCGTTTTTTTTCCTCAACAACCGACGTGAACTGATGATGAAAGCATCGAGCCCTCTCCCGAAGGTAGAGGGGAGACCACTTTCCATTATGCACTCGCCACTATCCACTCCGTTCATGGCTCCCCGCTCCCCGCTCCAATGCCCCCGCCGATTGCCGTGCGCCGGAGAAAACCAATGGCTAAAGGGTGTATTCGTACTCGGGTCCTACTACGGTCCTGCTCGCATCCTACCCCCGTCCAACTCGGCTCCTACCAGCTTCCTGCTCCCGCCCTAGCCCGAAAAACACCAGGAAAACAGGCAAATTCATCATGTATCGAATTGCGAGAAAGTTTTTCCGCCAGCCCTCACCCCCGGCCCCTCTCCCGACCATGCTGCGCACGGTGCCCGTAGAGGGGAGACCGCTAATTATCACTTATTAACATGGATGCGATCGGATGAGTGATAATAAGTGGTGATAAGTGTGTTCTTTCGTCCGAAGCCGCGCCATGAATGCTGGAAACCGTGCCAAAGTGAGCCAAACCGTGCCACGCACGCCGTTTCCCAGCGGAAAACAGGGGCGCGGCCGCACCGGGAAAAGTGCCAAACGGCGTCACACCGGTGCCGAACAGCGTCAAACGTGTGCCAAAAGTGCCAAATTTGGCACTCGGTCAAGAAAAAACATGGAGCAATGAACCAAGGATGTCCAACACGCCGGAGGTTAAGAGGTACCCAGCGTTATTCAGCGAAGCGCCGACCTCGTCCATCAGCAGGCCGCCGTTTCCAAGAAGGTTTTCGGTAGCCTCCCGGCGGCGATTTTTTTCTGCTATGATGTCTGGGCGAATTACGGTTGAAGCGGCATCTTGCTGCTTGCAAAAAGCGGCTTTACGCCGCTTCTACTGTTTGTGACATGATTCGTTGTTGAAAAGGGAGGTTTTTCATGGCTATAACCGCTGATAAACTCGTCTGTTTTGCCCGCGGCGTGCTGGGCGACGACCCCAGTGTGCCCAAGTTGCCGGTGGAGAAATACCTGGAGGCGATACCCCGTCTCAGTTCGCTTGCCGATCTGCCCAGCGGCACGCCCGTCCTTATCCGCGGCGATGTCGATGCCAAGCCCGGCGCGAAGGTGGGCGAGGGCGACATCCGCCTCCGCTCGATGAAAGGCACGCTCGATTTCGCCCGGAAGCACGGTTGGAAGACCATCATCTTCGGGCACATCGGCCGCGAGCCGGAAAAGTCGCTCTCCAAGGTGGCCGCCCGGCTGGGCGATATCCTCGGCTGCAAGGTCGAGTTCATCGCCGATTGGCTCGACCCCGCGACAACGACCATCAAAGACGAAGCGACCAAGGCGATCCAGGCCGCCGCGCCGGGCAGCGTGATCGTGCTGGAGAATACGCGAAAGTACGACATCGAGCGCGTGCTCTGGAAGGCCAAGCCGGCCGATCTGCCTAAGCTGGCCGACAAGCTGACGAAGCTGGCCAACGAGTTCGCCGCGAAGGTCGCCAAGGTTTATATTCACGAGGCGTTCTCCGCGGGCAGCCTCGACGCTTCGAGCGTGATCGTGCCCGTCGGCATGGACCGCGTCGCCTTGGGCGAATACGAGGCCGAGCAGTTCGACGTGCAGCTTCGCGACTGCCTCGCCGCGCAGCTCGTGATCTTCAGCGGGCTGAAGGCCGACAAGCTGGACGACATGGAAGCCATGATCGCCCGCGGCAAGATCAGGCTGGTGATTTCGGCCGGCTCGCTTTCGGGATCGCTCCGCAAGGCGGCCGCCGAACTGGACGGCAAGGACGTTTGTCTGGGTGTGGCCGAAGATCCTGCCCACGCCGACAAGCCGTACTTTGTGCCTCGGTTTCGCATCGACCAGGCAAAGAAGATGCTCGCCGAGGGCCGCGCCAAGGGCATCGAGTTCGTGTTGCCTTGCGACTACGTTATCCAGGACGGCAGCATTGTCACGACGCTTGGCCCCGCCGACGAACAGTTTGACGTTGGTCCGGCGAGCAACAAGCTCTTTGCCGACACGGTGACGCGGTTCATCGAGCAGCATAAGAACGACAAACCGCCGGCGGTGGCGTTTCACAACGGTGTGTTCGGCATGTTCGAGGACCCGCGTTTCGAGAACGGGACGAAGAATTTTGTGCCGCAGTTGAAGCGAATGAAGGACGCGGGGATCAAGGTCTACATCGGTGGCGGCGAGGGCGGCACGTCGCTGGAGCGCTACGGCCAGCCGGATTGGGTAACGTATGTCTTCACCGCCGGCGGCACGGTGCTGAACGCGCTGGGCAGCGAGCCGGTGCCGTATTTGGTGGCGCTGATGCTGGCGGGGCGAAAGTGAGTGCAGCTTGCTGAACTTAGAGGGCGTTTCGAGTGGGTTGTGTGTGACGGCCGTGTCGAGTACACAGTCCTCAGTATCCGGTGCTCAGTTGGAGATCGAACTGGCAGTGATGTAACCGGATACGACGCTCGGTGATCTTGTGGAACTTGGAATGCGTGCAAAGAAGTGATAAGCAATGCCGCAGAATGGCAATCGACAGCGCGTGAATTGCCTATCGCTTTGCCGGCATATATATTATTAGTCGAATTCCATTTTCGACCCGCGCTCAAAAAGAGGAACCTGCCATGATCGAGATTTTAACCGGGCTTCCGGCCCATTGCGTCGGCTTTACGCTCAGCGGCAAACTGCACGACGAGGACTACAAGTCGTTTGTCCCGCTTGTGGATGCCGAAATTGCAAAGGAAGGCAAAGTCAACGTGCTCGCTCAGTTCCACGATTTCCACGGTTGGGATGCGAAAGCACTATGGGACGACATCAAATTCTCCACGACCCACAGCACGAAGATCAAGCGGATTGCACTGGTGGGCGAGACATCGTGGCAAAAGTGGATGGCCACCGTCTGCAAGCCGTTCACGATGGCGAAGATCCGCTACTTTGACGCCGCGCAAATCGACGCGGCGAAGACGTGGCTCGGCGACGAGACTACAGGCAAATAGCAGTACTCGCGGATACTCCGGTTGTGCCGTCTCTCCCGCCGAATCCCGTCACTGACCGGTGACGGGCGAACTGCACGGCCTGACCAACCACTCCTCTACAGGGTGGTTTGTCCGGCCGTGGCACCGGCGTTACGCATGCTCCGCTGCGCAAATACCTTTACATTTTAGCGCGACTCGTGCAAACTATAGGATGATACTGAAGCCGCCGCTTGGCGCGGGTATCAGCGGCGAATCACAACGTGCAGGGCTGATAGCGCTCATAGGGGCAGTAAACTGAATCTAGTCCGGCAACTCTTTCTTTCCATCATGTTCAGTTGGAACATCTTTCACAAGCCGAGCGCGGAACGACCACGAGGGTGCCGCGGACCAATTGCGCTGGCAATACTCCTATGCGGCGTCGGTTTGCCGCGCCTTGCCTTTGCGGACGACGGCGACGTTATATCGCCCAACGGCTCGGATGTGGACGTCTATTCGCCGGTTCCCGCACAGCCATCGGGCGGCACGACTTCCAGTCCGTATTCTGGAGCTAACGTGCCGATCAGCCAGGCTCCGCAACTCAGCAGCCTGCCGTCGTCGCCGTACAAAATCTATTTGGACTTCACGGGGGCGACGGTCAACTCCTGGGCCGGTTACAGTCCGGGAACCTCCTTGCCCTACGACACGGACGGCGACCCGACGACGTTCAGCCCCAGCGAGATCCAGTCGATCGACCAGATCTGGACCCGTGTGGCCGAAAACTATTCGCCTTTTAACGTTGACGTGACCACGATCGATCCGGGCAGCTATGGGACCAACCAAGCCGTGCGGGTGGTGATCAGCGGCAGCGGTTCATGGCTGGGCACGCCAGCGGGCGGCATTTCCCAGGTCGGCTGCTTCAATAATGCGGGCGTGAACGCCAACACCGACGGCACGGTCTTCGTCTTTCCCGGCTGGCTCGCCAACGGCACGGCCAAGTACGTCGCCGTAGCCGCGACCCACGAGGCCGGCCATTCCTTCGGCCTGGTGCATCAGAGCACTTACAACGGCTTATTCAAAACGGCCGAGTACAGTCCCGGCACCTGGCCGGGCAATCCGAGCAGTCCTTTTTCCACGCCCGGCACCGGCTATAAGTCTCCGATCATGGGGCTGGGCTATTATGCGGATCGCGCGATGTGGTGGTATGGTCCGAGCAGCAGTGGTTCTACCATCTATCAGGCAGGATGACCTCGCCATTATTTCCTCAAATGTCTTCGGCTATCGACCGATTAACACGAACGTCAGCATCGGCACGGCGCTATCGTTTGCCGACACTGGCGGCAACATCGCGGCGGCGGGCATCATCCGCAAGACGGCCGATCAATACTACTATTCGTTCACCACGCCCGGCGGCGCCGCCAACATCAACATGGACGTGGCGCGGTTCGTCGATTCGAATGGCAGCGCGTCGGTGATCGGCATGTTGGACAGCAAGCTGCAATTGTTCGACAGCCACGGCAATCTGATCGCTTCGGCCGGCACCGCGGCGACGAACGCTAATCCAAGCCTCGACGCGAGCCTCGCGCTGAGTCTTTCCGGCGGCGTCTACTACGTGGCGGCCGAAAGCATCGGCAATTACGGCGACATCGGCCAGTTCACGATGAACGGCTCGATCGTTCCGGCCGGCCCTGCCATATTGGGACTATCGAGCCAGCTCAATGCGACCATCATCACCGGCGGGACGGGTACGTTGGGCGTTTCGGTCGCAAACACGGCAGCGCCGTTCAACAACAGCCTGAATTACTCTGTTTCGGCCGCAGTCACGAGCGGAACGGCTACGCTGGGAACCTTGGCGCCCACATCCGGCACGGTCGCCGCCGGATCGAGCCAGTTGGCCACCGTCGCCGCCACTTCCACCGTCATTGGCAGCCACATCGTCGGATTTACGGCCAGCGACCTGGGCGGCTCCAGCGGCACGCAAGCGGCCTCGGCCACGTTGACCGTCCTCGGCCACGCGCAGCCCACGCTCACGGCCTCCAGTCCCAGCCAACCGATTGTCATCGTCGGCGCGCAGGGAGTAACCGCCAATCTGACGCTTTCTAACGGTTCGGCCGGGCAAGCCAATCTCGCCTCGCTGGACGTCACCGCGACCGGGCCAGCCGTAAGCGGGCCGGTCGGCGGGCAGGTTGTGGCCTCCGGATTGCAGCAGTCCTATACCGGCACGCTGAACACGTACGCGCTCGGCCCGCAAAACCAGACATTCAAAATCACCGCTGGCGACGATCACACGCTGCCCGGCGCAGCCCCGCCGGGCGACTTGACCGCGGGCGTGAGCTTCACGGTCATGGACCACGCCAACGTGTCGTTTTCGGCGACGGGGGCGCAAAACCGCGGCCACGCTCAACTTCGGCAACCTGCTCGAAGGCGCGGCGACTTCGCCGCAGTCGTATACGATCTATAATCTGGCGGCGAACACGACGCCGGCATTGACATCCAATCTCAAGCTGACCGGCTTCTCGGCGGCGGGAGACAACGTGCTGGGTACCAACCTGACCGTCTTCGGCAATCTCTCGGCCGGCAGCGGAAACACCTTCTCGGCCGCGATCGACACCAGCCACATGACCGCAACCGGTTTGAACACCGTGACGATGGACGCCTCGCAACTGCTGGACGACAGTAGCCTCCCGGGCACAGGCGGAAACAACAACGGCACGCTGAACCTTGTTCTCGCGGGCACGGTGGGCGCGGCGGCGGCCGACAACAGCAATTCGCGGAGCAGCTTTGGACCGGCCCTGAATGCAGCCGTCCCGGCAGGCGGCAGCTACGCGGGCCTCCGATCACAGACGGTGACAACCTCCGGCACGGGCGGGGGCGGGCTCCTGGCGGGCACCTCGGCCACGATCCTCGCCGGCACCGCAAGCGCAGCGGCCAATGTGCAAATGGCCTGGCGGACGAACACCGTCGGCTCGCCTGGCCCGTCCGCCGACAGCGCGCTGGGCGACATCGTCAAAATCTCCGGGCTGCAGCCCGTCGATTCGCAGACACACAACGGCACGCCGCACACGGACGTTTACGTCGTGCAAATGAGTTACGATCCGGCGGTGGCCGCGGCGCGGACTGGGATGAGCGAATTGTCGGCCGCGCAGGACGGCCTGATCCAGCTCGACTATCTCGATCCGGGAGCGGACGCCACGCCCTATACGTCGGATGACGAGTGGGAACTGGCAGTCATGGCGAACGTCGGCAGCCCTAACCGCCAGTTTGAAGGCGTGGGCGCTTGGAATGGAGATACGCAACTGGGCGATTACGGCGTGGACGTGAACTCACACACCGTCTGGGCCGTAGTAGATCATAGCGGCGATTTTGCCGTCGTGCCCGAACCTTCCGCGCTGGCGCTGTTGGCGGCCGCCGCGGCGTCGATTATGATGCATCGTGTCCGCCGCGGGGTACCTGCGCAGCGGGTCGGCGGGCGATAATCGCTATCGGGGTTCCGCGATGAGCCACATTTCTTTCCGTACCGTGCGGCGTTTGGCGGCTTTTTGGCTAATAGCCGGCTCTTTTGGTGCCGGTGAGCTTAACGGCCAGACGCCCGCGGCCAGGGGGACGGCGGGCAATCAGTTCGACCGGCGCAGCGGCATCCAGTGCTTCGTCATCTGCTGGAAACGCCAATGCCGCCCGCGGATCCGGCGGCAGCAGCGCCGGAGGTTCAGGCGGAAGTTCGGTTGGTATTTCGACCGGTTACCGGGCAACGAATCGCGGCGTTAACAACGCCGGTAACTTCGGTTATTCAGCTCGATCACAATGGCAAAGTGGCGGCACCGGCGGTTACTATGGCGCGGCTGGTGGATATGGTTTGTATAACACGGCGACATACAACACGGTGGACGTGGGGACGACATTCCCGGGCGGCGTCACCCCGTTGCCGCACTGGCGCGAGGTCGGAACTTTGCCTTTGCCGACTACCTACAAAGCGAATACCGACAACGGCGGCACAAGCCAACCAACCGCCTCCGGGCCGGCTACAGCACCCTCAGCCACTCTAGCGCCGACCACAATACCTGCATCGTTCGACAACGGCACATATTCCGGCGGCGGCCCGACCGGTCCGATTTCGCTCGGCTTCGAACCGCCTCGCACCCTGCCGGACCAGGTCGGCCAAGCGATTGCGCAGCGGCTGGGCAAGCTGCCTTCACTGCATTTTCATGGCGGGGTCCGCGTTGACCTCGTCGGCCGAACGGCCTACTTGCGCGGCCGCGTGGCATCGGAGCACGAGCGCGAACTGGCGGAGCGGGTCGTCTTGTTGGAAGCAGGAATCGACGACGTGGTGAATCTGATCGAAGTCGGCGGTCAAGCTCCCGCGCTCCCGCCGCCGCCCGCTCCCGCCGCGCCGGCGGCAAACGGCTGACGTTACTCTTGACAATGGTGGCGGTTGACCCGGCGATCCAGCGTTGAGCGTTCAGCAAGGCCGCGCCATTTTTTCCGCAGCAAATCATGCGTCTAATGGACAACTCAACGCGATCTCCCGCGCGGCGGGCGAAATCGTCGATTATAATGACGGCATGGCGCGGGTCCGGCGCCTGTTCCGGACGGATTGTTACTTCCGGGAGGTCGTCATGTCGGATCAAAGTCAAACAAGTGTTGCCGTCTGCTCGCGGCGCGCGGGCGACTCCTGTTTGCGCCCTTATCGGGATCGAATGCGCGAGGCGTACGTTGTGCTGCGCGAGCGCAATGGCAAGCCGCCCGGATTCTGGGAGAGGGTCGACTATGTCCGCGAGGTGGCGCCCGCCGGGGATGCCTTTTCCTGCCTCGTCGCCCAGGGGCTTCCCTGCCGCTACCCGGCAAGGTTCGAGGAAGGCCGCCGCGGCAGCGCCCTGCTGCCCGCCGAAGCCTGGCAGGATCTCGCGCGGCGGCTCGGGCTTACTCCAATCGAGATGCACATTGTGCAAGAAGTCTTTGACGACCGGCCGCGGAAGGCGATCGCTGCGCGCTTGGATATGACGGGAAACACGCTCAATACTCACTTCGAGCGGCTATACCGGAAGATTGGCGTGTCGAGCCAGGTTGAATTGGTAGTCCGTGTCTTTCAGGAAGTTAGCGACTCGCCCCCCGTCAGTTGTAGTGCGAATACCCGACAGCGAGCCGCTTGACATGAATTTTGAGGCACTTATAGTTGACGCTAGAGTGACGATACATTGGCCATTCAGAGCGGAGGGTAGGCGTATGTTTCCAAGCGATAACCGATCTCCCGATCTATCGAAACCCGAAGCACAAGCGCGGGACATGGAATCGCTACCCGGCTCATTTAAGCCCGACGCGCAAGCGAGTGGTACACGTCCGTTACAAGCCGACGCGTCAGCGAGGAACGCCGAATCACAACCCGACGCGTCAGCGAGGCGGAAGTTCCCATTCAGTCCCAAAGCGTTAGTAAGCCCGCTGATTTGGACACCCGAAGTGCGGACGGCTTGGAGCGCGGAGCGGGGAGCACATCGCCCGGATATGAACTGGGGCCGGAGAAAGACTACCCCATCGGCGCCGAAATGGCCGCGGGCCTGGAGTTCGCGGGCTCCGTTGACATCGAATCCGTGGTGCCGGCCGATCCGTTTGTTTTTTCCGCTGCCAACGCATTGGCGATATCCGGCGGCGCTGGATTTCCGCCTTTAGGCGGGTTCGTCGGCTGCTGTCTCGACATGGGCGTTCCGGGCATCATGACGCTTGGGGAAGGAACGCTCGACCTGACCGGCGAATTGGCGGCAGACGACTCACGCGAACCAAGGGATTCCCAATGCGACGCCGCTTAGCAAGAGTGCTGATTCTGGTTTGCTTTGCCGCCAGCGCGATGCGCGCCGTGGCATACGACGTCCAGTACACCGTAACCGACCTTGGAACGATTGGAGGACCCAACGTACAGGTCACGGGCATCAATTCATCGGGACAGGTGTGCGGCACCGCCGACGGCGCGGTCTCCGGCACCGGCTTCGCGTACTTGTGGACCGCGCCGGGGCCGATGATGAGCCTCGGCGCGCTTGGCTCGCTGCCGACGCAAAGCAACGCCAACGGCATCAACGATAACTCTTTTGTGGTGGGCCAATCTGGTCCTGAGGGGTTCGTTTACACGCCGCAAACCGGGATGCAAGGCGTCGGCTTCCTACTAAGTGGGACATATAGTGCGTTGGAGGCGATTAACAACTCGAATGTAGCGGTTGGAGGCGCGGTGCCGCGCGGAGCGAGCATCGCGGACGCTGCCATTTGGGATCCGGCAAACGGCTTGCGCGACCTTAACAAGATGATCGTCAACCCGCCCTCAAATTGGGCGCCAACCGACGCCACGGCGATCAGCCAGAACGGTCTGATTGCGGGGATCGGTTCGGCGGGATATTCCGCACTTCCGCCGCCTCCGAACCAGCACGCCTTTGCGCTCGCTGGCGGAAGCTTGACGGTCATTCCCGATCCGGGCACCTTTATTCAACCCGCAAGCATCAATTCTAACGGAGATGTAGTGGGGGAGTTCTTCGATTCGCAAGGGCAGCACGCGTTCATTTACAGCGCCGCCAACGGAACACAAGAAATCGGGGATCCCAGCGCGCCAATCGCGAGCGCCAACGAAATTACCGACTCGGGGCTAGTTCTCGGTGGTATCACGCTCGCGGACGGCTCCGAGTACGGGTTCCTTTATACGCAGGCTGGCGGAATGGTCAATTTGAACACGCTCGTAGACCTGAACGGTTGGACGATTAACGACGCAATCGGGATGAACCAAAGCGGGCAGATCGTTTGCGACGCCGTCAATTCGAGTAGTGTCTTGCACGGATTCCTACTTACGCCAGTCCCCGAACCGACGACGACGGCACTCTTGACCGGATTCGCCGCTGTGACCGCAGTCCTTCAACTGTGGCTCGCACGGCGGCGCTTTAATTGGAACTCAAGTGTCGATTGCATCGGACAATTTTTGGGCGTTCGTCCCTCATTTGCGACGTTCTTCCCACTTGCGGTTATCCTCGCGTCCGGCAGCGTCGCTGGCGCTGCAACGCTGTACACAGTGACCGACCTCGGAACGCTTGGAGGACCAAACGTGCAGGTTTACGGGATCAATTCATCGGGGCAGGTTTGCGAGAACGCCGACGGCGCGGTGGCCGGGACCGGCTATGGGTATTTTTGGTCCGCACCCGGGCCCATGATAAGCCTCGGCGCACTCGGCTCACTGCCGACCCAAAGCAGCGCGTACAGCATCAACGATTCGTCGTGGGTAGTAGGCGGGTCAAACGGCGAGGGGTATGTTTGGACGCCGAAAAACGGGATGCAAGGAGTCGGCTTTCTGACGGGCGGAACATACAGCTTAATCGAATCGATCAACTCGTCGGACGTTGCGGTCGGCGGCGCCACGCCGGCCGGCGCGGGGGTCGCGCACGCGGCGATCTGGGACCCGACGAACGGGCTGCGCGACCTGAACAGCACGATTGTCAACCCTCCGACAGATTGGGCGCCCACGGTAGCAATCGTGATCAACAACAGCGGTATGATTGCTGGAATCGGCTACCAGTACACGAGCGCGATCCCGCCGTCTGGCACGGAACACGCGTTCGTTCTCCAGCAGCGCCACACTCACCGAGATTCCCGATCCCGGCTCGTTTATGCAGCCCGCAGGCATCAACGGTAGCGGGACCGTGGTCGGGGTGTACAACGGGACGTACACGCACGCGTTCGAATACAATCCCGCGACGGGAACTCGAGACCTCGGCACACTAGGCGGACTCACCGCCGGCGCGGAAAGAATCAACGACTTTGGTACAATTGTCGGCGGAAGCCAACTACTGGACGGCAGCGGTGCGGCATTCATTTACACCGACTCCGGCGGAATGGTTGACCTGAACACGCTCGTCAGTCTGAGCGGATGGACCCTCGACGATGCGGTCGGAGTGAACGAAAGCGGACAGATTATTTGTCAGGGCGTTAACGCCAACAGCGTCTATCACGGATTCCTGCTTACCCCAGTCCCCGAGCCGAGCACAGGTGCTCTTTTGTTTGCGACCGCGTGTGCCGCCATCTTTCTCGCGCGTATTCTTCGATCGCAACGATTGCCGCGCGTTCGCGGTAGCGACGTCAGCAGATTAATTTACCGATGAACTTAACCGCTTGCCGTATACAAGGAGTTTGCCATGAAGAAAAATGGAAAACAGCGGACTTCAACTGGGAAAAGCAATGAAGGCGATTCTTCGCGGCGGCAGTCCCGGCGGACCGCTCCGAATCGCCGGCGCGAGCAGTTGTTATTGCGGGTAACGGACAGCTCGATCGGCAGTGCAGCGAAAACGATCCTTTCCATGACTCGCGGCATTTACACCTGCGGTCGGGACGTGCTTGCCGAATACTTCGGTTGGGTGCGAAGGATTTTCCATTGGGATGGCGACTTCAAGAGCCTGCGCCGCAGGCGCGAGCCGTACCGCAAGCTCTGTGCCGGGCTGAATCGCGCCGGCCGATCCGTTTGTTTTTTCCGCTGCCAACGCATTGGCGATATCCGGCGGCGCTGGATTTCCGCCTTTAGGCGGGTTCGTCGGCTGCTGTCTCGACATGGGCGTTCCGGGCGTCATGACGCTTGGGGAAGGGACGCTCGACTTGAGCGGCGAATGGGCGCAGCAGGCGGCTGAGGGCCCGCCTTCAGCCGGCAAGCTCGCCGCCAGAGATGCCGCCCAAAAGCGGGACTCCAGCGCGACGTTCTGACCGTAGAGATTGAACTAACATGCAGCAACTTTTGACACCCGATAACGCGAACACCTCCGCTGCGCCCGCACCCGCGGAGCGGTGTTCGGCCCCGTTGGTCGGACCCAACCGCGTGACCTTCGACCGCGCCTGCTACTGCCGCTTCGACACCGAGGGCAATCGCACGGTCAAGTATCGCAGCCAAACCGGTGCGCTGGACGCGACGGCAAAAGACGTTACAGGCTACACGTGCGGCGACCGCAATCGGTTAATCGGGCCGATGCGCCAGCCGGCCTATGGCGCCGAGCCGGACGAAATGATCTCGCCTGCCGCCGGCACGTCCGACAGTTCGCGCGAGGAAGCCGAGGCGGCCGCCGCAAATCTCAGTGCGCGACCGACTGATCGGCCGGCCGTTAAAATCGCCTTCGTCTCGCCGCACTGCGTCGTCGATTTCACGAATGGCGCGGCGACGGCCACGTTGGATGCGCTCGTCTTCCTGCAGTCGCTGGGGTTTTGCTGCGAAGCATTCTGCAACTCCCGGCTCGACTCTTGGGACGAGGCCGTCGTCGAGCGCGTGCTCGCCGAGCGCGGATTGCGCTGCAAGGCAAGCGACATGCGCATCGGCTCCTTCCGCGGGCGAATGATCTTCACGCTCTACCGCGGCCTGCCTGTGACGATCTTCCGTTCCGCCTCCACGCGTGGAGGCTGGCGGGACCGAGAGGAAGTCTCCGCCTTTCTCACGGGGTGCAACATCTTTTTGAACAAGAAAGCGCCCCGACTTGGTTTGGACCTACGGCGGCGATCAGGTGGCGCGCCTGCTGCACCGGGTCGTGCGGGGGCTGGGCATCCCGCTTTTGTTTGAGTTGCACAATTTCGCCTACCGCGATCGCGGGCTTTTCGCGGCGACGGACCGCGTGATCGTGCCCACGCAATTCGCGCGGACCTATTACCGCGAGAAGCTCGGACTCGATTGCGAGTTGCTGCCGCTGGTACTCGATCCGGAGAGGGTGGAAGTCAAACGAAGCCCGGAAAGCCCTCACCCTAACACTCTCCCGGAGGGAGAGGGGAACTTTGTTACATTCGTCAACCCTGTGCCGCGGAAGGGCGTACACGTCTTTGCGCGGATTGCCGAGGTCCTGTCGAAGCGCCGGCCGGACATCCCGTTGCTGTTGATCGAAGGCGAAGCGAAGTCGAGTTCTCTTCTGTCGCTGGGCGTCGACCTGTCCGGCTTGAAGAACCTGACGGTGCGGCCGAATACGCCCGATGCGAGGCGGCTTTTCGCGGCGTCTAAGCTGATTTTGATGCCATCGCTCATGGAGAACGCAGGCTGCATCGCGCGGGAGGCGATGTTCAATGGGATCCCGGTGCTGGCGAGCAACCGCGGCGGATTGCCGGAAACGATCGGAACACGCCCTCACCCCGGCCCTCTCCCGGAGGGAGAGGGGGGCTTTTTGTTCGAAATCCCCGCCCGCTATACGCCCCAAACCCGCGAAGTGCCGAGGCGCGGACGAGGTCGGGCCGTGGATCGAGGCGATCGTCCGGTTGTGGGACGACGCGGGCTATTACGAGCGATGCAGCCGCGCCGCGCGAGCGGGCCGAAGCGTGGCGCCCGAGCGGCTCGCACCGCTCTATCGCGAGTTCTTCAGCCGGTACTGCGCGAACAAACCTGTAGGGCCTGTAATAGGTGCGGTCGAGTTCAACGAGACCCACCAGCAACCGCTAGGGCAACTTTAACATGAGACGACGGGAAGCAAAATGACAAGGCAAACGATCCTAGTAATTACCGCATTGGCGGTTTTCAGTTCGGCTGCCGCCGCGGGAACGATCAACATCGCACTAGTCCCGGTTGGCGATCCGGGCAACGTGCCGGACCCGCTGACCGGCTGCGGCAGCGTTTCTTATTCGTATAGCATCGGTGAATATGACGTGACGATGGGCCAATACTCGGCATTTTTGAATGCCGTGGCGACAACCAGCGATCCCTACGGGCTCTGGACACCGAGCATGTCTAGCGCAACGCCAACCTACGGCATCACGCGGACAAGTACCAGCGCGGGCTACAGCTATTCGCTGGTGGGCAACAGCGCCAACGTGCCGGTGACGTACGTCTCATGGTACGATTCCGTGAGATTCGTCAACTGGCTACAAAACGGCGAGCCGACCGGCCCAGAAGGCGCGGGCACGACGGAGACCGGCTCCTACTTCCTCGCCGGCACGGTGACGCGACGCGCGAATAACGCGAATTGGGTATTGCCGACGATTAATGAGTGGTACAAGGCCGCATACTATGCCGGCGGAGGGACGGCTCCGCGTATTGGACGTACGCGACAGGGAGCAACAACGTGCCGAGTAACGTTCTATCCGCGACTGGGTCAAACAACGCAAACTATACGGCACTGCTTGGGCAGCCGCCTATGGCTTCAAGCAGCGACCCCGGTAATTGGCTGACGCCAGTAGTGCGCCTTTCCCGACTCCCCGAGCGCGTACGGCACTTACGACGAAAATGGGGATGTGTACCAGTGGAACGAGAGTAGCAACGGAACCTCCCGAGGATTGCGCGGGGCAGCTTCGCTGCGGGCAGGCGAGCTCGTGCCAGGAGCGTACGCCGACACCGGTCCAACCTTGCAAAACGAGGAGGTTGGGTTTCGCGTTGCCTACGTACCGGAGCCAAGCGCAACCGCGATGCTAGTAATTTCGGCGATAGTTGGCTATTTGTTGTTCGGCCGAAAAAAAACGAGATCAAGATCAGGAGGGTAAAAGAATGCGTTGGTCGTATCGAATGTTCGTGAGGCGATGCGGGAGCGCGCTTTGACGTTGCATGAAGGTGATTGTCAAACGCTTCCCGGGCCGGCTCGGACGCGTTTGGCTGTCGCACTTCTTTCGTCAGGCGCTGAGTTGGATTGGGCTTGCATGGAAGGAAGCCACTCGATGGCTCGGGCTGCCGTCGCGCAAACGGCGCTGTAAGCAGGGGACGCGGTCGCGATCGTTTGGGTTTGTCTGCCTCGTGGGGGAGAGCCTGGAGCCGAGGCGCTGCTTGTCCGATCTGTACTGGGGCGGAGGGTCTGCGGCGTTCGTTTCGCAGAACTGGTATGTCGTCGGGGTTGGCGTGGGGAACCCAATTACCTGGACTAACGTCGATGGCAGCGGAAACCGTAACGTCGCGCACATTCAGGGAGCATCCGGCACCGTCGTAGTTACGATCGGGGCGTCGGATAACATTAGCCCGGCGGCGATATTCTTCGGCGGGGCGGGCTCGAATGCGTCCTACAAGATCTCGGGCGGAGCGATCAACCTTTCCCAAGACACGGAGATCGGAGTTACACCGGGGCAGGTGGAAAGGGCGGCGCAGATCGACTCGACGATATCCGGCAGCTCCTACCAATTGGTTATTACGAATGTCGGCTCGCTTGCGCTTACTGGAAACGTTACCGTCGCCGGCATTCAGGAGCTGCACGGCACGCTGGCGCTCAACGGCCTCACGATGATCACAAACGGCGACAACAGCAATCCGCCGATCGGCCTGCTCGTCTCGAACGACGCGACGATCACTGGCAGCGGCCGGCTGACACTTGAGGACCAATTGGGCCAAACCACGTTGACGCCCTTTAATTACGACAGCAGCTCGATTACCAGCTACTATATCGCGCAAATCACCGGGCCCGGACACGTCGAGGTCATGGGCGGGGAACTGCAACTCGACAGCGCCGCCAACGCCTACAGCGGCGGGACTAGTATTGGAACTACTGAGAGCAGCGCCGGCACCTTGCAGTTGACGAAGGACCCGACGCTTCACGCGCCCGTGCGGCTGGGCAGCGGCCCGGTGACGGTCTACGGCACGCTCGACCTCAACGGCCAGTCGCTCACGCTGACCTCGCTCTTCGGGAATGGAACGGTCGAGGACGCGGGATCCGACCTCCAGGGACCGCTCGGCGTGGGGGTCGTCAGGAGAGAAAAGGGGTCAGAACTATTTTCCATCGGCGTGGGCAGTATGAGCCGGCCTTTCGCGCTGGCTATTTAGTCTAAACGAAAGATAACATATTATGAAATCAGATCATGTACCGCGTCGTAATACGCCGGAAAGTAAAATCATAAGAGTCTTTTGGTTGATGGCGGGCTCCGTAGTGCTGTTTTGCGCCGTCGCGCGGGCGGGGAGCGTGCAAATCGACCTTGTGCCCGTGGGTGACGTTATGAATCTGGCGGATACCGCGACTGGCTTCGGCAGCGTCTCCTACGCCTATAGCATGGGCAAGTACGACGTGACCATGGCGCAATATACAAGCTTTTTGGGTGCCGTGGCGGCAACGACCGACCCGTACGGGCTTTACAACACGAGCATGGCGACTGCCACGCCGACCTACGGCATTATTAGAACGAGTACGACCGCGGGGTTTAGCTATGCGTTGAGGAACGCAGCGAGCGGCAACGTGCCTGTCTCGTTCGTGAGCTGGGGCGATGCGGCGCGTTTCGTCAACTGGTTACAAAATGGCGAGCCGAATGGCCCGGAGGGACCCGACACCACGGAGACGGGGAGCTATGCGCTGAACGGCAGCACGGGCAGCGCGGCGCTGATGGCTGTGACGCGGGGCAATAACGCCGATTGGATATTGCCAAATGTAAACGAATGGTACAAGTCGGCGTACTATGCCGGCGGCGGAACGAACGCGAGTTATTGGCTTTACACGACGCAAAACAACAGCGTGCCAAGCAATATCCTCTCGGCTACCGGCACGAACAACGCAAACTATACGGCTAGCAGCAACCAACCGCCGTTCTCGATCGAAACGGATCCTACCAACTGGCTCACGGCCGTCGGAGCCTTTTCGGACTCGCCGGGGCCGTACGGCACCTTTGATCAAGGCGGTGATGTGTGGCAGTGGAACGAAGACGCGGTTTTTGGTCTCTATCGGGAGGCCCGCGGCGGCTCCTTCGCTGGCGATTCGGGCGGTATGGAAAGCACCGTATTCGACGGGGGGCCGGCAAACTCCGTTGATGAGACATTCGGTTTCCGAATCGCCTACGTTCCCGAACCAAGCAGCGCCGTGTTACTTGCCGCCGGGGCACTAGTCGCTCTCTGTTACTTAAAACGTCGCAAATTCATTAGAAAGTGAGAAGCCTAACATGCGTTGCATTTTTTTGCGTTGGGTTAAGCCGTTTGCGAAGTGCATCTGTCGTCTCGGGAAACGGTACTTTATGCACCCGACGAGGCCCGCCAAGTGCAAGGAGCTTCGTTACCGTCAGGTCCGCTACGTCCGGCCGCTCCGTATCGAACAACTCGCGCGCGAGTGATGCTCACGACGACCCCTTTCTACTGGGATCCGCCGACCGCCGTTACAATCGGGACATGGGACACGACAAGCGCCGATTGGAGCAACGATGGCTTTGGTTCGAGCAGTCGCGTGAACTGGCAGAACAGCAACAGTACGACGGGCAACCTCAGCGTTGCGGAGTTCCAGTCCGGTAGCGCGTTGACGATGAACCTTTCCGGGAATATCTCGCCTTCGGAGGCCGAGTTCTTCTCGGCCGGGCCGTATACGATCACTGGCGGCACTCTGTCGCTGCAATCTGCGCTTATCGTTGACACCGCCGCAAATGTCACCGCGGAGATCGACTCGCCGATAGCGGGAAGCTGCTTATCAGTTGCAAGTACAGGATAGCGGCACGCTTACACTTGGCGGCAACGTGACGGTAGCTGGTATTCAAGAGCAACACGGCACGCTGGCGCTGAACGGCTCCACGACAATCACCAACGACGACGGTAGCAACTACGGCCTCTGGGTTCAAAACGACGCAATAGTCCAGGGAACCGGTCCGCTAACGCTTCAATCAATTCACAGCCCGTTTAATTTCGCTAGCACGTCATCGACGGCAAGCGTCTACACCGGGCCGATCTCCGGCTTTGGCGATCTCGAAATCGGTACGAACCTGCCCTCGAACACGCCGGTCGGCACGCTCGTTGTCGGCAGCGCGGCCAACTCCTACAGCGGCGGCACGATTATCGCCGTCGGCGAACTCAAGTTGGAGCGCGACCCGAACTTGCTCAGCCCCGCCACGTTGGGCAGCGGCGGCGCCGACATTACGCCGCCAGGAACGCTCGACCTCAACGGGTGCTCGCTCACGTTGTCGTCGCTTAACGGCCAGGCGGATGCCGCCAGCGAGGGCGGAACGATCACCGACGACAGCATTTGGGCAGGCAGTCCAGCGCCAGTCACGGTGCTGACGCTCGATAATACCACGCTCTGCAAGTTCGCCGGATTCATTGCCAGCGGCGGAAGCAATCCGGCCATCCGCTTCGTGAAGACGGGCGCCGGCGGGCTGTGGTGTTCGCAGCTTGATATGGGGGCCGCCGGCGGATTCGAAATCGACGACGGGCCGGTCAAGGAAATCGCCGTTACCTACCTGGCTTCGGCCATAATAGGCTTGGATATGAACGGCGGCTCGCTGGACCTCAATGGCACCGGCGGCCCGTTCCGGCAACTCGACGGCACGGGCGGGGCGATCTTCGACTCCACTCCACAGGACGGCAGCAGCTCTATGCTGCTCAATTTGCGCAATTCGGGCCACCCATCCGTTTTCGGCGGCGACATCAGCCTTCTCGGCAACCAGCAGAATAGCGGACTGGATCTCGACGGTTTTGGCTCGCTGACCCTCACCGGCACGATCAATTGCAACGTGGAAGTCGAGAGTGCATGGCTGCAAATCGGCGACGGTCGCAGCGGTAGCACCAACGGATCACTCACGGGGACTGTTTACGTCGGTACACAAGACGGTCTGACCTTCGACGTCACCGAGGGAACCACCGCGGAGTACGGCGGCGCAATTTCGTTCTTTGAAACTCAAAACTTCGGCTCCGTTCTAAAGATCGGGGGGGGCAATCTGATTTTGACCGGCACGAACACGTACCTTGGCGCCCTGCGGGTTGACGCGGGCACGCTGACGCTTGCCAGCGCGGGCGCCCTTTCGGCGGGAACGCAACTCATTGTAGACAACGGCGCGGAGGTTGACCTCAACGGGTACTCGCCGGCGTCGCCGCTTCAAAGCGTGACGCTCAACGAGGGTCAAATTATCAATACTGCCTTTGCGACGGTAACGGCAACGTTAGCCGCGAGCGAGTCGTTCAATCTCGCCGATGGGACGATCGGCGAGGGCGTGAATCTGGCCGGCGACGCGAGCTTGAACAAACGGACGGACGGGACGGTCACGATTTACTACACGGATGAGCTCCCGACGCTCTTGAACCGCGGGGGTGGAGTGTACGACGACCAGGGTACGCTTCAATACAGCACAGGGGCGGCTGTTCCGTTGACCTCGAACTCCCTGACTACACTTTATTGGGAACCGACGAGCGGCGACACATGGGATACCGATAACACGACAAACTGGTCAACGACTCCGGGCGGGCCGACGAACTCGAAATGGGAAGCCGGGGACATCGCGGTTTTCGACACACATTACGCGAACGGCGTCACCAACGTTGTTATCTCGGGCTCGGTTTCCGCGGCCGAAATCCAGATTAACGACGGCAATTTCGACATCGAGGACGACGGCATGACGGGCAGCTACATTTCCGTCCCGGATTCCCGGAGCCTAGAGGTTTATGTCGATGCCAGCGTCACGGCCTGGCTCGGGTGTCCGGTGAGTGCCGACGGAACCAATCAGACGGGCAGCTTCACGAAAGAGGGCGGCGGTACGCTCGTGTTTGGGACCAACAGCAGCGGGACTGTTCAGACGTTCGAACACGTACTACGGCGGCACGTTCATCGACGGCGGGAAGATCATGCTGGGGAGCGCGGACGCCTTGGGGATCGTTGACTACATTCACTCTTCTCTTCCCGACGCCGCGGATTTAACAGTTGACGACTGCGGCGTGCTGGATCTCAACGGACAAGATCCGACCGTAACATCCCTGAATAGTTCTTTTGCCGGCGGCGCTACGAACGGCAAAATCACCAACGGCGTCAACGGAAATCCCGGCTTCGCGACGCTGACGGTGGAAGTCGGCGGCAATCCAGGCCTCTTCGCCGGAAAGATCGTTGAACGGACATAGCACGGTAGCGATCAGTCTCATGAGCGGATGGCAGGGATACGCGCTCGCGGGCCTTCTCCAGACGCTGACGGGGGACAATCATTTTAGCGGCGGGACTTCGGCCGAGGGCATGCTACAGATCGGCGACGGGACGACGAGCGGATTGATTTACGGAGTCGTCGCCGTCGGGACCGAGCTACTCTTCGACGTTGCGCCAGGCGCGCCGGAGGTCTTTAACGGCCAAGTCACCGGCGGCATCATCGGCGGCGCATCTTTGGTGAAAACCGGGAGCGGCGAACTGGAGCTTATCGGCGACGCCTCAGCCGGCGGCAACCTATACAGCGGCGCAACGCGGGTTGAGGACGGCACGCTGCAAC
The DNA here is from genome assembly GCA_963707295.1 of uncultured Planctomycetia bacterium. GTDB lineage: Bacteria > Planctomycetota > Planctomycetia > Pirellulales > Thermoguttaceae > JANXQG01. Next base: position 520,782 of record CAVPPL010000007.1, on the reverse strand, counting down.
TGGGCGACGCGACGGCGCTGCCGGCAAGCACTACGGTCATTGTGGACAGCGGCGCTACACTCGATCTGAACGGATTCTCTCCCAGTTATCCAATCTCGGCGATTACGCTGATCGGCGGCAGTATTGTTGACAATACGATTAGCGGCGCGACCATTGCAGTTGCCGGCCTGATTGAACTCGGCGCGGGTACGATCTCCGCGAACCTCAGCGGCGCGGTGACGCTGCTGAAGGCCGACGATGCGACCGGCGGCACCACGGCGACGCTCAGTGGGACGGACGATATTTCTGGCACGACCGAAGTTCTTATCGGCACGCTAGAGGTTAATGGCACTCTCGGTTCGCCGAGCGCCTTGCCAAGCGTCATTGTGGATGCTGCCGGCGTCCTGAGCGGCGCGGGCGACTGCTTGGGCGGTGTGTTCATTGATCGAAGCGGAACCGGCGGAACTCTCGAAATGGACACGTCAATCGGTCCCAGCTTTACGATGGGCTCGCTGACAATCGACCCTGGAGCGACGATCATCGAAAACGCCAACGTACCTGTTTATGAGGTAGCGATCGTTGGCACACTGACTATCAATGGCGCCACGGACAGTTCCTTCCTCCTACTCGACGCCGGGGCGCAAAGCGGAGCGGCCTTTCAAACGCTCATCCGTTACGGAACGCTGACAACGGGCAGCGGAAGCGTCAATGACATTACTCCGCCTTCCGGCGATCAATTATTCGATGATGTCGTTGGGAAGTCGATCGAACTTAACGGGGGGACAACAAGCGGGACAAGCCCCGTCGTGTACTGGGCCCCGAATGGCCCGAGCCCCGGCGGATCGGGCACTTGGGACCCGACAAGCACCACGAACGACTATTGGCTGCCCGCCAGCGGCGGCGCGGCGACAACTTGGACCAGCGGTGACGTTGCGATTTTCACCGGCAGCGGCGGGACCGTCATGCTTCAATCGACGCCCAGCTTCACAGCGATCTACTTCGAGAGCGGCGACTATACGTTGGACGGCGTGCTGCAAAGTTCGTCCGGCCTGTTGGCGAAGACCGGCGGCGGGTCGGTTGTGCTCGGTTCGAGCGACGCGGTCAGCGCGGTTACGGTGACCGGCGGCATGCTCGATGTCGGCGACAGGAACACGCTAACTGTGAATGGCGCGATGACGCTTGCGGCCGGGATTATCCAGGGCGGGATCGTCCAAGGCCAGCCGACGCACACCGGATCGGTGGCCGCAAACTCGTTTTTGGCCGCACAGGGCACGATCGGAGCCATCCTCGCCGACCACGAACGCGATTCGCCCTTGGCCGTAGCGAGCAACGCCGACGGCAATTCAGTTATTCTCACCGCGACGAACACCTACACCGGCCCATCAACCATTAACGCCGGCGCGGTACTGCAAGCGGGCGACGGCAGCAACGGCGACGACGGCGTTATTCCGGTCAATAACGCAAATGGCAGCGTTCTCAGGAACACAATCACCGACAACGGCACCTTGCAGTTCCACATTTACTCCACGGCCGAGTATGGGCAACAAGGCGCGTACATCGTCGGGCAAAACATTACCGGCTTGGGCGGTGTCACCAACGAAGGCGGCGTCGTCGTTTTCTCGGGAACCAATAACTACCAGGGCGTGACGGTTCTTTTGCAGCCGGAACTGCAGGTTATTTCTGTTAACTCGTTGCCCGACGGCGGCGCCCTCCAGTTGGGTGCGGGCGCAGCGATCACATTTTCCGCGCCCTGGCCGACCTCGTCGGTCCATGCCTTGCAATCAGCCGGCAACTTCGGTCTCGGAAACGAGATCGACATCGCAGTCCCGTTTGGCCAGAACGTCGCGGTTACGGGGACGCCTGAATTGCCGGTCGCGGCGGGCCCGAACGCCGAGAATGCGCAATACGTGAGCGGCAGCGGCACATCGACGCTCGTTTTTCGGTACATCGTGCAGCCCGGCGACAGCACTCCGGCGTTGGACCTTGCCACCGGCACAATCTCGCTGAACGGCGGAACCATCGACGACACATCCGGGAACCCTGTTTCGCTCGCCATCTGGTCTTCGCTATCAATTTACGAGAGGCTCGCGATCGACACCACGGCGCCGGCCGTTTCCAACGTCGCCCTCGTCGGACCGGCTACGACGAACGCGAATTCCGTGCAGTTCGTCGTCAATTTCAGCAAGCCAGTGTTCAACGTCACGCCGGGCGATTTTGCGCTCGCAAGTTCCACGGTGACAGGAAACATCGCGGATGTTACCGGCGGCGGCACACAGTACGTGGTCACTGTCGATAACCTGTCCGGGACCGGTACGCTCGGGTTGAATGTCGTTGACGACGATTCGATCACCGACGTGGCCGGCAACCCGCTCGGTGGCGCCGCGCTGGGAACGGAAACTTCAGTAGTGGTCAAGTGTTTTTGATTGTAGGAGCGCTTCCCGGCACGCTGACCGGCGGCACGTTGACGGGGGTGGAGTACGCGGCCGTCAGTGGAACGGCGGCCTCGTTCACCGACACTCGGGGTCTCGGTTACTCAGCCGCCGATTATTCGGCCACGATCAATTGGCGCGATGGCTCGCAATCGACGGGCACCGTAAGCTACGATAGTGCATCGCTGCAATTCAAAGTCACCGGTAGCCATACATATACGATGATGGGCAACTATGCCGTCCAGGTTTTCGTCAACGACCCGAACGGCCTGATGGCGATTATCGACGGCACTGCGAATATCGCCGACGCGCCGCTTATCGGGGGAACCTTGACCCCGCCCGCGGCGCAGCAGGGAGTGCAAATATACGAGAAGCTGCTCTACCATTTCAGTGATAGCGACCCGAACGCCGTGGCGAGCGAGTACCACGCAACGATCACATGGGCGGCCGGCCAGACGCCTACCGTGACAAGCACGTCGCCTCTCTCATTTACCGGGCGGATTGTGGCCGACCCAGGCGGCGGCTTTGACGTTTATGGCACCCATACGTACTCCACAGCCTTTAGCGGTGGTGTTTTCGGCGTCGTCGTGACCGATGCCGGCGGCGCTGACCTCGCGGCGCGAGCATTTCAGACTTTACTGACATTCCGCCGGCCATTACGTCAATTGTTTGCGCCGGCAGCCAGCTTGCCGCCGGAGCCACGAGCTTGCAATGGACGGTGAACCTCAGCGAGCCGGTCACGGGCCTAACCGCTAGCGACTTTGCCTTGACCGGAGCGAACTCCAGTGGCACAATTTCATCGGTAACAGGGAATGGATCGAGCTATACCGTGACCGTGACGGGAGTTTCCGGCAGCGGCACGATCGGCGTGAGCTTCGTTGACGACGACAGCGTGAAAAACACGTTCAACACGCCCGCGGGAGGATTCGGCACGGGCAACGGTAGCTTCACCGGCCAGCAGTATGCGTTGAGCACACAGTTCTACTGGCAAGGCGGGAGCGGCAGCTTCAACGTCGCCGATTGGCACGTTGGCGGGTCCAGCGGGCCGATGCTCGCATGGGTCAATGGGGCCGACGCGATTTTCCCGGCCGGAACCGGCACCGTGACCGTCGCCGGGCAAGTCACGGCCAACTCGCTCACTTTCCAAGGCGACGGGGCGGTGCTGCAAGGCACTACTTCCACAGACACGTTGTCGCTAACGGGCAGCGGGAACGTCACGGTCAGCAGCGGCACGGCGGCGATCAACATCCCGCTCGTCGGCAGCGGCGGGCTGACCAAGCTGGGCGGCGGCGCGCTACGCGCTCGGCGCGGCGAACACGTTCACCGGCGTTACAAGCATTAATGCCGGCACCGTGCTACTGGGCGACTCCGCGGGCAGCGGGGGCGTCCAGGATTCCAGCCAGGTCTGGAATTACGCCACGCTGAGCATCGCCGCGGGGACGACGATGAACGTCGACAGCGCGCTGTGTTCCTATGGCACGATGAATTGCTACGGCGCTATTGATTGCTATGGCCAGCTTGTCTCGTGCGGCACGTTTGTCAACCAGTCGGGCGGCTCGATCGTCGTCGAGAGCGGCAGCGATTTGTATTCCTGGGGCGACTTCGAGAACTACGGCTCGGTCGAGGCAGCCGGGCAAATGTATGCCCAAGGCGTTTTCAACACCTACGGCACGACTACGCTGGACGCGGGCGGCGGGCTGGCCGCATGGACCAACCTGTCGCTGAGCGGCCCGATTACCGACAACGGTACGCTCTTGTTCTGGGACGGCAGCCAGAACATGACGTACGACGGCGCGATATCGGGGACGGGCTGCATTTACACGGCCAGCGGCGGCTCGACGGTGACCCTCGCCGGCAACAATAGCAACTTTGCAGGGCTGATCTACCTCGGAACCGGAATTCTGCAAATCGGCACCAGCGCCTCGAACAGCCTCGGCGGGGGACTGGAGGTGCTCGTGACGGAGGGCGGCACGCTGGACATGAACGGCAACAATCTGACGGCGGCCGGCTTGCTCGGCGGCTTAGGCGGCACGGTGACTGACAACTCGGCCACGCCCGGCACGAGCACGCTGACTTTGGTGCTCCCGCCGTCCTACATGGACTACACGACAAGCGCGATAGCCGATGGCGCTCACCGGAGCATCTCCGTGGTGGTCGATGCCCAAGCCGCGGACTCGCCCGTGGAAATCTTCATGGCCAGCGATACGTACACGGGCGGCACGGTCATAGGCCCGGGCACGGACCTATATATCGGCTACGCGGGGACTACCGGGACCATCGAGGGAAACGTCGTTGACAACGGGCAACTCCTGATCGATCCAGCCACGCCGATGGTTTTCGCCGGCGCGATCACGGGGAGCGGAGAAGTCGCCATTGCGTCGTTCGGTCCCAACGGCAGCGTCACCTTGACCGCCGACAACAGTTATACGGGCGGCACCTGGGTCGGCGGGACGCTGGTTGTCGGCAACGCCAACGCGTTGGGCTCGTCCGCCGGACAGGTCACGATTTTCTACGGCACGCTGAACCTGAACGGGCTCGATGTTTCCGTCGGGGCGGTCGTAGGATATTACGGCACGCTCACGCCCGGCGGTGGGACTGGGATTCTGACCACGGGCGACCTGACGCTTTATTCCGGCATGACGTACGTCACGGCGATCAACGGCGGCACGGCGGGCACGGGCTATTCGCAATCGGTTGCCGATGGCGCGGTCTACTTGGGCGGCGCGACGCTGGTGCTGACCGGATCCGGGGCCGCGGCCAGCAGCGGGCCGATCGTGCTGATTCAAAGCACCGGCGGGGTAACGGGCACGTTCGCCGGATTGGCGGAAGGCGCGACGGTGACCTATCAAGGCACGACGTACCAGATTACGTACCAATACAACCCCAACGGCGGCACGGGCAACGACGTTGCACTTGTGCCGGTGTAAATCGTAAAGTGATTTGAAAGTCGAACCGCTGATTGCCGGTATCCCTCGCACAGATGCTGTGCCGCATTCGAGGGCAACTCTTTCTTTCTGCCGACTATTTTGGAAATGGACCCCATCTACACCAAGAGTTGAACCAAGCGTTCCGGCGAACCGTATTGCCTTTAGTAAGATAACGTGCAATAGCGGAAAAATCAGGCAGCCGACGCGGCGGATTGGTTGCTTCGGCCATTTCCATTCGGAAGCCCCATTTTTCGCACCTGTCACCTTGCAGGTCGTTTCGCACCCGCGTATAGTGTAAGTTTGGAGCTAATCAAGAGGCGAGTCGAGGCATGGAATCGGAAGTCGTCATCGAAACCCGGAGTCTCTCCAAGGTTTACCGAGACTTTTGGGGGCGGCAAAAAGTCCGCGCCCTGAAAGCCCTCGATTTGGAGGTCCGCCGCGGCGAAGTATTCGGGCTGCTGGGGCCCAACGGGTCGGGCAAAACCACTACCATCAAGCTCCTCTTGGGCTTGCTGTACCCCACCAGCGGGCAGGCGCTCGTGCTGGGACAGGAGGCCACCGAAGTCGCTAAAAACGAGCGAATCGGCTATCTGCCGGAGGAGTCGTATCTCTACCGCTTCCTCAACGCTGAGGAAACGCTCGACTTCTACGGCCGCCTGTTCAACATCCCCAGGGCGAAGCGGCGGCAGAAGGCGGCAGACCTGATCGAAATGGTCGGACTGACCAAGGCCCGCCGCCGCCAGTTGCGGGAGTATTCTAAGGGCATGACCCGCCTCATCGGGCTGGCCCAAGCGCTCATCAACGATCCGGAGGTCTTGTTCCTCGACGAGCCCACCAGCGGACTGGACCCGATCCACTCGCACGAGATGAAGCTCTTGATCCGCGATCTGCAAGCCCAGGGCAAGACGATTCTCATGTGCAGCCACCTGCTGGCCGACGTGCAGGATGTCTGCGATCGAATCGCGATTTTGCATCAGGGCGAGTTGAAGGAGCTTGGCCGCGTGGATGCCCTGTTGAAGGTCCGCGACGTGACCGAGATCCGCACTTCCAGCCTCGGCCCAGAAGCCCAGGAGGAAATCCGGCAGGTCGTCGCCCGCCATCAGGGCACGGTCCACAGCATCGACAATCCCACCACGACGCTGGAGGAGTTGTTCGTCAAGGTCATTCAAGAGAGCGACGCCCATCCGGGCCGCCGCGCCCGCGGGGATGGAAATGGGCACACATAGCCGTGTCGCTGAACGAAAATGGTAATTGAGAATCTGCAAATCACGCCGCTGGCTGAGTGGCTGCTGGGCGCCGGCTGGTACAACGGCTGGCTCTGGCATTGGCAGGGCATCGCCTTGCTGCTGACTGTCGTGCTGGGCGGCGGACTTGCGCTCGTCTGGCGCTGCGCCGCGGCGGGACGCCCAGCCCGGGTCTTTCGATGTGGACAGGCTGCTTGCTCGGCGGGCTGACGCTCGTCGTGCTGGCGGTTGTGGTCATGTGTTCCACGCCCGTCACTCGCGAGGCCTTGCAAAAACACGTCGGTACGCCGGTCTTCAACTTTCTCGAACCGATGCTGGGCAAGGAAATCTCGACGGAGATGCAGCCGCCGAGTCCCAACGATCCGGCGCAGGCAAAGGACCAGCCCGTCGAAGTTCAGCGGGACTGGTCCAGCGGCGCGATCTACACCTGGCTGGCCGTCGTCGCCGGCCTGTTAGGATTGATCTACTGCATCTCATGGCTTGTCGCGATTCTGATTTGCGGGCCGGTCAACGGCACGCGGCGATGCGGCAAGGCCGTGCTGGAAATGGCCACGGATATCGCCCGCATCTCGCCGCGTCGCGTCTTCGCCCTGGCCGGGCTGGCGTGGCGCGAGTCGTTCCGCCGCCGCGTGATGGTCGTCTTCGCCGTCTTTGTGGCCATAATCCTTTTTGCCACGCTGTTCATGAAAAAGGACAGCCTCCATCCCAGCCAGCTTTACATCACGGTCGTGATGAATTGCACGATCGCCTTGATCATTCTCTATTCGCTGGTGGTCAGCTCGCTCAGCCTGCCCGCCGACATCCGCGACCGCACGCTGCACACGGTCGTAACCAAGCCCGTGCGAAAGATCGAAATCGTGCTCGGCCGTGTCCTCGGCTTCACGGCGGTGGGCACGGCGCTCTTGGCGGGTATCGGACTGATCAGCTACGGCTTCACGGTCAACAGCCTGCGGCATACGCACAAATTGACGTCCGACATGCTGCACAAGGAAATGCTGCCCGGCAACCGCGGCTATTTGCTCGTCGGTGAGACGAGCGAGGCGCACGGCCACAATCATCGCGTGACGATCAACGAGAAGGGCGAGGCCACCGTCGATACGCGCCAAGACCACACTCACGAGTTGGAAATCGTTGAGCAAAAGGACGGCACGAAAGCGTATAAGCTCGGGCCGCCGATCGGCCAATTCCAGGCCCGCGTGCCGATCTACGGCAAGCTCAGCTTCACCGACAAGACGGGCAAGCTCAAGGGCCAGGCCAAGGGCATCAACGTGGGTGACGAGTGGACCTACCGCAGTTTCATCCAGGGCCGCACCAGCGCGATGGCGACCTGGCTCTTCTCGGACCTCCACAAGGATATGTTCCCCGAGGACGAGTTCCGCCAGGGCATTCCCATCGAAATGACCATCGAGGTCTTCCGCACGCACAAGGGGAACATGGAAAAAGGCGTCGCCGGAACGATCTTCCTGGAAAACCCCAAGACGCACAAGCGGGTGACGCTGGAGAACTTTTCCGCCGAAAAGTTCGCCACCGACACGCATTGGATCCCGCTGCACTTCTCCCGCGCGGGCAGCGACGGCAAGATCGAAAAGTACGATCTCTTCAACGACCTGGTGAGCGACGAGGGCCAACTGGGGATCAGCATCCAATGCCTGGAGTACGGCCAGAACTTCGGCATGGCCCAGCCCGATCTTTACATCCGCGCCGCCGACGGCGCGTTCGAGTGGAATTTCGTCAAGGCCTACTTCGGCATCTGGCTTCAGATGGTGCTGGTGCTCAGCCTGGGCGTGATGTTCAGCACATGCGTCAGCGGTCCGGTGGCGATTTTGGCCACGGTCTTCATCATGATCGCCGGCATCTTCAGCGGTTTCGTCGTCGAGCTTTCGACGGGCAAAATGGTGGGCGGCGGGCCGTTCGAGTCGATGGAGCGGATCATGACCCAGGACAACATGATCTCGGAGCTGGAAAAGGGGCTGAAAACGAGCACCATCAAGGCGATGGACCAGGCCATGGCGATGGGGATGCGCTATTTCTCCGCCGTCTTGCCGGATTTCGACGATAGTTCCTACGGCCGGCACCTGGCCTATGGCTTTGACGTGGGACCCAGTCTGATTGGCCGCTGCGTGATCCGCGAGCTTGCGTTCGTGCTGCCCGTGCTGCTGCTAGGATATTTGTTTTTGAAACAACGAGAGGTGGCCCAGTGATTTCGCCGCTTTCGCCCGAAAACGACATTTCCGAAACGGATCCACCCGTCGCGAATCGCGCGATCGGCGGCGCCACCGCGCGGCAGCGTTCCCGCCGGCGCAAGGCGATTTACGTCGTAGCCATCATCGCGTTAATTGTCGTGCTCTTCGCGATGGGCTACCCGGGTACGGTTGACACGCCGGAAAAGAAGGGGCGCAAAGGCGGGTTTCTGGCCCAATATCGAGACGAAAACCGGCTCAGTCAGACTGAACTGGGCGAGATCGATCCGATGAGCGAAACGGTCCGCCTGGGCACGCTCGGCATGCGCGGCGTCGGCAGTTCGCTGCTCTGGTGGACGGCCACGCAGTTCCAAATGAAGAAGGACTGGACCCAGCTCCGCGCCACGCTTGACCAGATCAGCAAGCTCCAGCCGCATTCCATCGCCGTCTGGCGCTACCAGGCCTGGAACCTCTCGTACAACGTGTCCGTCGCCTTCGACGACTATCACGACAAGTTCTACTGGGTCATCGAAGGGCTGAACTATATGCTGGAAGGCGTGCGGCTGAACGACAAGGAGCCGCGGCTCTACTGGGACATGGGCTGGTTCATTTCCAACAAGATCGGCCGCGCCGACGAGGCGAAGTATTACCGCCGCCTATTCGCCGGCAAGAAGGATACCTCCGAGACGGCGGCCGACTTCCGCCGCAGCGCGAGCGACGACGCCGGCAAGGATTTTTCGCCCGACTACGTGAAGGACTTCCGCGAGCTGCGCGATTCCGCCCACCGGTTTCCCGCACGGCGCGGATGTCCGCGACAATTGGCACTTCGGCAAGGCCTGGTTCCTGGCGTCGGAGAGCAAGATCTCGCCCCGCTACCCGGTGCGCGGCATGGCCGACGTGATTTTCTATTCCGACGCGCCGACTTGCCAGTTCTATTACGCCGACAACATTGAGAAGGACGGCCGCTTCGACCAGGTGGCCGTCAACGCATGGAAACAGGCAACCCGCGAATGGAACGCCTTCGGCGACATGGCGATCGACACCTCCTACGACATGAAGCTTCAGCTCAACCGCCAGGAGGAGATGGAAGCGACCGTGGCAGGCGACCTCAAAAAGCTCGACGAAATGGTCCCAGGGGAGCGGGAGAAACTGCGCAAGGAGAAACTGGAACAGTTGAAGAAGGACCATCCCGATACCTGGGCGGCGTGGAACACGCCCGAGGAAAAACGCACCGCGCAGCAGAGCCAGCTCGTTTATGATGTCACCGACCGTATGGAGGTGAAGAACGACGAGGTCGCCCGCCGCGCCTCCAAGGAAAAGCGCTCGGACGCCCTGAAGCTGGCGGCGAAGATCGACTCCGACAAGACCATCACCCAGTACATCAAGAACGAGCGCTCGAAGGTGAACTTCGACTTCTGGCGGACCCGCGCCGATGCCGAGTCGAGCGAAGAGTGCATCGCCGCGCGAAAGGCCATCCACGACGGCGACGAGGCCTTTGCCAAGGGCGACCAGATCCGCGCCTTGCCGCTCTATGAAAAGGGCATGCGGGGCTGGCGAAAAGTGCTCGACGGTCATCCTTCGCTCGTCGCGGACCCCAGTCTCGGCGGCGACCTGCTGGACGTAATCCATAACTATCAGAAGTGCCTCGGCCAGGATGACCGCGACTTGCCCAAAGACTTCCCCTTGCAGGACATCATCAAGCGCACGAGCGTGGCGGGGGTGCGGGAGGCTAACGCGGCGAATTACTCCCTGCTCCGTGCTCCTTGCTCGCCGCTTGCTCCCATGCCTCGTCGCAACTTCCACTGGCTGATCGCGATCTCCGTCATCTCCGGGATCTGCTATCTTTACGTGCCCGGCAGCCGTTATAGCCGCGTGCTTGCAGACAGCCTCGACCTCGTCGCCCGGCGCGATTATCGCCCAGTGAGCGACTTGGAGCTTTTTGAGAACGCCATGAAGGGAATGGCGCCGGATCGGGACCTGCGCGAGGTCCTGAAAACGCCGTTGGACGAGCACTCCCACTACATCAGCCCGGCCGACAAAACTGAATTCGACAACGACCTCAATCAGGAGTTGGTCGGCATCGGCATCCTCCAGGCGCAGGACCCGAAGACGAAAGCACTTCTCGTGCTCAGCCCCGTGCCCGACGGTCCCGCCGTGGCCGCGGGCGTCCGCGCGGGCGACCGCATCGTAAAGATCGACGGCCAGAGCACAAAAGGCATGTCGCTGAAGGATTCCTCCGCGCGGATCAAGGGCCAAGCCGGCACTTCCGTCACGATCACAGTTGAGCATCCGCACGCGGCGCAACAGGCCGATATCACGATCGTTCGCCGCCTGTTCCACGAGGAGACCGTGGAAGGCGCGTCGCGGGGGCCGGACGGGCGGTGGAAATTCCTCTTGCCGGGCAAGTCGCGAATCGGCTACGTCTGGATCACGGCCTTCACCGACGCCGATGGCGGAGACAAGAGCACCGCCGCCGACTTTTGCGCGGCGCTGGAACAACTGCGCAAAGACAAGGTTCGCGGGCTCGTGCTGGACCTTCGCGACAATGGCGGAGGCTCGTTGCGGGCGGCCATTGAAATCTGCGATATGCTCGTTCCCGGTGGCGAGATCGTCATCACGCGCGGCCGCGACGGCCGGGTGATGAGGGCCTACGCCGCCTCCGGCCGCGCGCTTCACCGACTTCCCCATCGCCGTCCTCGTCAACGGCTATAGCGCAAGCGCCAGCGAGATCGTCGCCGCCTGCCTGCAGGACAACGGCCGGGCTATTGTCGCCGGCCAGCGCAGCTACGGCAAGGGCACGGTGCAAGAGGTCATCGACCTGGGCCCGGCGCTCGGCGAGATGAAGTTCACCGTCGCCACCTATTGGCGTCCCAGCGGGCAGGACATCAATCGCCCCGCGGAGGACGGCAAGAACATCCCTTGGGGCGTGACGCCTAACGAGGGTTTTGTCGTTCCCGTCACCGACCAACAGCGGCAGAAGCTTCTGGGATACGAGCAAGACCGCGAAATCGCCGCGCTGACCGGCGAGAAGCCCCCGCCCGAAGTGCCGGATCTGGTGCTGCAAAAGGCGGTGGAATATCTGGATGGGAAAAAATAGGGCGAGCACAATCGCCGGGGCTCGCTTGAAGCGAGCTTGTCCCCTACCCGGAACTCCGTGCGGCATTTACAATAACTGCCAAACGATTCCGCTAAATCGAGGACAACCGCACTTCAAAACGCATGGCGCAAGGACTACTACAAAACGCTGGGAGTTGCCAAAGAGGCCTCGCAGGCCGACATCCAGAAGGCCTATCGCGACCTGGCGCGGAAGCACCATCCGGACATGAACCCGGACAACCCCAAGGCGAAGAAGAAATTTCAGGAGATCCAGTCGGCCTTCGACGTGCTCAATAACCCGGAGAAGCGGGAGCTTTACGACCGCTACGGCAGTTCCTTCGAGACGATGGGCCAAGGGCCGCCGCCGGGCGGCTGGGCCTCCGCGCCGGGTACCGCCTGGTCATCCTCGCCGGGCGGGTACACCGCCGAGGACGTCGACTTCAGCCAGTTCTTTGGCGATCGCTTCGGCGGGGGCGGTGGAGGCGTGGACCTGGGAGATATCTTCACCCACTTTCGCAAGGGCGGCAACCGCGGCGCCGGGGCCAAGAGCAAGCGCGGCGGCGATGTGACCTCCGAAATAACCGTTCCCTTCGCCAGCGCGGTCAACGGCGGCGAGGTACAACTGTGGCTCGACCGCGGCAAGGGCCAGGTGGAAACGATCGTCGTTAAGATTCCGCCCGGCATCGACGACGGCAAGGTCATGCGGCTCCGCGGCAAGGGCGAAACGGCGGGGAAGGGCGCCGCGGGCGACCTCCTGCTGACGATCCACGTCGCGCCGCATCCCTATTTCACTCGCAAAGGAAACGACCTCTACGTCCGCCTGCCGGTGGCGCTGGGCGAGGCCGTGGCCGGCGGAAGCGTCGACGTGCCCACGCCCCAAGGCGTCGTCTCGCTGCACATTCCGCCGGGCACGTCCAGCGGCAAGCGGCTGCGGGTCAAGGGGCATGGCGTGCCGGGCAAGGCGGGCGCGGGCGACCTCTTTGCCGAGGTGCTGATCGTCTTGCCGGCCAACATGACCGAGGCCGATCGCGAGACGATCCGCGCAATCGACGCCAAGACGCCGAGCAATCCGCGGCAGAACTTGCGGTGGTAACGTACTCATCTCGCTCCGCCGAGATGTCACAGATGGCAGCGCGTCTCGGCGGAGCGAGATGAGTACGTAGTCATTTCCAAGATGGCCGACCAGCGATTCCTCCGCGCCTACCGGATCACGCGCAGCGCGGACTTTCAGCGGGCCTACCAGCGCCGCCTCACCGCCGGCGACGACCGCCTGCTGGTGTTTGTTTTCCCCAACGGTCTGCCGCACCCACGGCTGGGCCTTTCCGTGTCGCGGAAGGTCGGGGGCGCGGTGGTCCGCAACCGCTGGAAACGCTGCCTCCGCGAGGCCTTTCGGCTCGCGCGGGAGCAGTTGCCTTGCGGTGTGGATTTGGTCGTCATCCCGCGGCCGGATGCCGTGCCGGAGACGAAGGATTTGCAAGAGTCGTTGGTGAAGCTGGCGCGACGGGCGGCGAAGCGAATTTGACAGAAAGATGATGGCAGAAAAATGGGCCGGAGTTGGTTGTCCACGGTCGTCATGACTATAGTCGGCATCCCGGCATCGATCTTGATCGGAATGGTGCGGCTCTATCAATGGACGCTTAGCCCGATCTTCGGCCGGCAATGCCGCTTTCAGCCATCGTGCAGCGCGTATTTTATCGGCGCGGTTAAGAAGTACGGCGCGATTCGCGGTGCGTGGCGCGGCATCTGGCGGATTTGCCGCTGCAATCCGTGGAATCCTGGCGGATTCGATCCGCCGTAGTAGGTCCCTTTTGCCGAAAGGGACTATTGCGGTCGCCTTATCGAGAAGCTTCAAGTGTTTTCAAGGGGGTCAAACACAATGGTCCTTTCCGGCAGAAAGGACCTACAGTACCGCATCCCACTCCTTTGGATCGCGCAACAACTGCTCGCGGAGCAATCGCAGCGGCGGCGTGCCGTGCGAGAGAACGGCATCGTGATACTTCTTCAGCGAATAGGCCGCGCGTTCCTGCTTGCGGAAATCCTCGCGCAGTTTGAGGAATTGAAGCTTGCCGAGCGTGTAGTACAGATACTCCGGGTCGGTGGTGCCGCGGACTGCTTCCGCCCGCGCTGGCGCCGCTTCGTAGTAGCAATTGTCCTCTAGGAACTTGGTGGCCTCGTCCACCGTCATGCCCTGGCAGTGCATGCGAATAGAGACGCACAATCGGCAAAGCCGCAGCAGGGCCTCGTCGGATTGGGCCATGCGGTACTTGGCCGCCCGCACCGCGTCGCGATCGGCGCCGAATCCGTTTTCCAGCATCATCTGCTCGCAATAGTGGGCCCAGCCCTCGGTGAAAGCGTAACTGGTAAACACCGCTTCGGCCTTGGTCACGCCGGAGGCCCGCAAGTGCAGCCCGTGAATGTAATGGCCCGGGTAGGCCTCGTGGATCGAGACCACGTCGGTCGTATAGTAGTTGAAACTCGTCAACCACTCTTCTTTCTTCTCAGCCGACCAGTCCTTCTCGACGGGTGTCACGTAATAGTACGCCTGCGAACTGTTCTTCTCCAAGGGGCCGGGCGAGACCATCTCCGCGAACGCCTGCCGCATGTAGGGCGGCGTCTCCATCACGACCGCCCGCACGTCCGAAGGAACGCTCACGATCTCGTGGTCGATGAGGTACTGGCGGATCGCTTCCAGGTTCTTCGCCGTATCAGGGATCAGGCTCTCGGGCGTGGGATGCTCGTGCTGGATGGCGGCGAAGATGTCCGTCGGTTTGCGGTTGGGGTCGATGGCCTTGCCCGCGGCGGCAAACCGGGACTGCTCGCGGTGAAGCTCGCGCGTGCCCAATTCCAGTATGGCCTTGGGAGCGAGCGTCACCAGTTCGCCGGCCAACAGCTTGCGATAGCGCTCGCGGCCGAGAGCGAAGTTCTGGTCGGCCTTGGGAAGCTTCGTTTTCAGAAAACCGGCGTAGTCGCGAAGCGCGCGGCCGGCCAGCTTCGTGGAGGCGCGGAATCGGGCGATAAGTTCCGCGTCGCTCACGTCGTGGAAGGCCGTGACGACGTCGCCCTCAAGGAACTCGGCCGCGCCATTGGCATTGCGGATCGCTTCCTCCAGCCCCGGCTTGGCCAGCACTTCGTCCAAGTTCTCACGAGCCGAGGCTAGCTCGCGCGGCAGAGCGTTCTCAATCGAGATCACCGATTTCAGACGCACCGCCGGCGGCGCGAAGTTCTGCTGGATAAAAACCGCCGCGTCCGGGATATACGACATCGGAGAAGTGGAAAAGCGGCGGGCATCGCGGAGCCAAAAGAGATCGCGATGCAGCCCGGCGAGGATGATCAGCCGATCGTAGCGGTTGCGCTCGCCGAGCGACGAGGGATCGAGGGCCGCCAGTTTCGCCCGGCACGAATCGAGCCGGGCGATCACTGCGGCGATGGCCGGTTTGCTGTAGTCGGGCAGTTGGCCGTCGTAATCGTGCAGTCCCGCCCCGGTCGCGTCCAGCGGCCGCCAGACGAGCGACGCGTCGATGGCCTCCGCGGCGAGCTTGTCGTAGGCCGCATCGCCCGATTCGGCGGCCGGGGCCAAATCGGGCGATGACAGTAACGCCAGTGCGGACAGGCAGAGGAAGTATTTCATCCTACTTCTGCTCTTCGTCCTTCGCCTTCGCGACGACCGGCCCAAAAGCCTTCTCTAACTCGTGGGTCAGCGCTTCGCCCCGCGCGTTCAGCGAGATCGCCTTGCCGTCCTTGCCGAGCAGGATCAGCGTGGGGATGCCGAGGATGCCGTAGTAGTTGGCGAGCTGGCCCGGCACGAGCTTCTCGCCATTGCCCGGCGCCTCTTTTCCTTGTTCCACGAGTCGTCGGTGACGATCGTCCACGGCAGTTTTTCTTTCTCCATGAACTTATCGAGGTCTTCCCGCTTTTGGTCGAGGCTGATGCCGATGACCTCGAAGCCGCGGTCGTGATAAGCTTCGTAGTTCTTCCTGACATTGGGAAGCTCGGCGCGGCAGGGGCCGCACCAGGTCGCCCAGAAGTCGATGAGCACGATCTTGCCCGAATACTTCGACCAGTCCAGCGGCTTGCCTTCCAGCGTCGTGCCCTCGACGAGCATCGTGTTGTCCTTGAGACCCAGGCGGCGGGCGGCGCCGACGAGCTTGCCGGCCATGTTGACGACCTTCGGGTTCTTCTGCTCGGCGAGGATCTTGCCAAGTTCGCGATAAGTATTCACGGCCAGCTCGCTAGAACCGCTATACTCGGCGTTGCGGCCCGCATTGGCAGCCAAACTGAGTTCGATTGGATCGACCGAGTCGTTGCGAAAGTAATCTTTGACCTTCTCGATGACCTTCTCCAGTTCCTTCGGCCCGTTCGCGGCGGCGAAGCGGAGCTTGTCCGAAAGCACCATGCCGGAGCGCCTGCCGGGCTTCCTTGGGCATATCCGCCTTTTTGAACTGTTCGATCAGATCTTCTTGCTTGGCCATGAGCTTGTCGGCGGGACTCGCGATCGGCAGATTGTCGAACGCCGCCAATTCAAGCTTCACGCGCCTTAGCCTTCTGCTCGGTCGTCGGGTTGGCGGCGAGGATCTTGTCGGCGGTCTCAAGCGTGGCCATCGCCACTTTGCGGCGGAAATCCATGACGGCCATGTAGTCGCTCGATTTGCTCCGCTCTTTTTTCAGCCCCTCGGCGTACTTGAAAAGATCTTCGATCGAGCCGGAAGGAACTTTGAAAACTTCGTTGTCGGCCGGCTTCTCAGACGCATCCTCGCTGGGCACGCGATTGTCGGCCGCTGCCGTCGTGCCGGCTGCTTTCAGCCCGGCAACCGCTTGCATCCGCTTTGCCGGCACAGCCAATCGCAGCATCCCGCCGATCGTAGACGTACTTGGCGCTGCGGCGGCGGCGTCATTGCCCGATTTCCCTGCTTTCTGCAGCCTTTTCGGCCTGCTGGATCACCATCTTGAGGATGATCGCGTCGGTGCCCGTGGCGGACTCTTGCGCAGTCTTCGCGCAATCAATGGCGGCTTGATACTCCTTCTGCATCAAGAGGCAGTTGCACTTCATGTACGTCGCACGCGAAACCTGCTGCGGCTTGAGATCGGAAAGCGCCAGGGCCTTCTCGATCATCGCCTGGGCCTCCTTTGGCTTGCGCGCGACGAGGAGTTTCTGCGTTGCGTTGAGATAGGACTGGTACTCGTATTTAACTTTCAAACCGGCCTTGTTGTCGGCGTCCAGCTTGATGATTTCCTCGGTCCATTTGGCGACGGCGGCCGATTCGTCCTTGCCGTCGATGCGATTTCCGAGCTTGGCGTAGGCTGTCACCATCTCGTCCAGCAGCTTGAGCCGGTCCTGGCCTTCGGCTTTCGCCAGCTCGCTCTTGAGATTCACGACCGCTTCCTCGTTCTTGATCGTTTGCTCAATCCGGGCGACATTGGACTTTAGCTGAGCTGCTTTCGCCGACTCCGGCGCGGCCTCGATCGCATTATTCAGCGCCGCCAAGCTTGCCTGCCGGTCCGACCTGAATTGTGCCAAATTCGCTTGCGTGACGTAGAGATCCTGCTTTTGCGAGTCCGTTAGCCCCGGCGTTGCAATCGCCTCGTTAATCATCGCGTTGAGTCGCATCAGCTTGGCAACCTCGTCCGTCAACTGGCGGACCTCGTACTTGCCTTTCAGCCCGGCCTTATTGTCGGAATCCAAAGCGATGACCTCCTTGGTCCAGGATCGACCTTCTCTGAATCGTTGTTCAATTCGGTCATGGCGTCGATCAGGCGGTCCAGCAACTTGGCGCGGTTGACGCCTTCGGCTTTGGCCAACTGGGTCTCCATCTGGACAACATCATCGTGCAGCTTCAGCAGCTTCGACAGGTTCTCGACATACTTCTCCGGACCGCCGGCGCGAAAGCCGACGAGCGCGGCCACCAACTTGCCGTCGGGGTCCAGCAAGAGGACCGACGGATATCCGTGGATTTTGTACTTCTTGGCCAGCTTATCGTTTTGGGCCTTCAGTTCGTCGGGCAGTTTCTTTTCGTGCGGGAAGTCGAGTTCCACGAGCACGAACTGCTTGGGGGCGGCGCTCTTGAATGCTTCCTTGTCGAAGACCTCGTTGTGGAGCTTGATGCACCAGCCGCACCAGTCGCTGCCCGTGAAGTTGACGAACAGCAGCTTCTTCTCCTCTTTGGCCTTGGTTTTGGCCGCCTCGAAATCGGTCATCCAGGAGATCTCGTCGCCGCGCGACGCTTTGGTGAACACGCAAATACAGGCCAGGGCGATGGCCATTGCCAGAAATTGACGACTTCGTTTCGACACGACGATTCTCCTTTGCGGTGGGAGGAAAGAGGTTGGAGGGGGTTCCGCCCGGCGCGTTGCTAACGGGCGGCATCGGTGATAGTATACACCTCGTCGGGAATATCGGAAATGCGCTTCCCGCAACATTTTTCGCATTTTTTAGCCTCACCGCGCCCGTGCCGCAATTCCGCCCGACACGCCTCCCACGATCCCGCCGATCAGCACGGCGATCCGGCAAACCGTTTCCCACGCGGCATGGCCCCAGACCCCCGATACCGGAAACATAATGACCGTGATGAACACGACCATGAACACGAAACCGGGAATTCCGTCAACGGCCCCCAATATGATCCCGGCGCGCGTGCCTCGGACCATGCCGCCGCAAACGGCGCCGATGAGCAGGCTCGCAGCCAGATCGGTGGCAACGCTCCAATGGGTGCTCACGCCGATCGAACAAAGGATAGCGACCAGCGTGCAAAACAGCAGCAGCGAGCGCAGGCTGAATTGGTGCCAGCGGCGCTCGGATTCGGGGAAGTTCATGCTCCACGCAGTATAGCATGAACTGATTTTGAGCCGCTTCTTGACCCTGATCTTCGGGCCGGTTTTAATGGGAGTGGCCTTGACAGACCGCTTTTTTGAAGAGAGTGTGGTGAACCCATGATTTCACGTCGAGAGTTCTTAATCTCCATCCCGTTGTCCGCGGCCCTGCCGGCGTTTGGCCCGCGCGGCGGGCGGCCCCGCCAATCGCGTGGCTTGCCAGGCAAATGCCTGGCAGATCAAGCCCGGAGACTTTCCCGATTTGCTCAAGCGCGCTGGCGACATGAAACGGCTCGGCTACGAGGGCTTCGAGTGCAATGTCCGCTTCGTGGAAGGAGAGTTCACCGCGCCAAGCAGGCCCGCGCACAAATCGAGGAGACGGGCATGATCTTTTTCGGCCCGCACACGGGTCTCGGGCAGCCGGCCGAGCATCTCGATCAGCTCGTCGAAGGCGCCGCTTCCCTGGGCGCCAAGCATTTTGCCGTAAGCGGCGCGAACAAGAGCATCGTCAAGGAGGGCAAGCTCGATCAGAAGATTATCGAAAAGAAGATCGAGGACCTCACGCGACTGGGCAAGCGCTGCAAGGCGGCCGGAATCCAATTGGTCTACCACAACCACCAGGCGGAATTCACAGCGGGCGGTCTGGAGGCCGACGCCTTGCTCAAGGGCACCGACCCCGAACTGGTCTTTTTCCTGCTGGACTTGGGCCACGCCTACCGCGCCGGGGCAGACCTCGTGCCCTTTTTCGCCCGGCATTGGCAACGCATCGGCACCATGCACCTCCGTGATATTCGCGGCAAGAAACAAGTGACGCTCGGAGAAGGCGAACTCGATTACGCCGGCCTGGCTGCGCCTGGTTCGCAAGACGGGCTGGCCGGGCTGGCTGACCGTGGAAGAAGAAAACCTGTCCAAATCGCTAGAGGGCGCTAAGCTTGAGGCGAGATTGGAGGCCGATCGCCGCGCGATCCGCAAGCTCTTTGGCGTGTAAAGGCGTCGTATCAGATTAGCTTGAGCAATCTGGCAAACAGGGGCGGCACCGCATCCCGAGCAACGCCTTGCGCAGCGAGAAGAGGAATGTACTTAATGGCCCAGACGAGCGGACGAGCGCTGATGGAAATGGCCTAGTCAAGCCGATAAGTATTACCGGACTATCCTTGGCAAACTTTATCTACATTACCCAGCCATCCACGCTGCTCGGATAATGGTCTCGCGATTATGGAACGAGACCCCCAACGGAGTATTAGTACTATACCGCACTTTACCGGAAAATCAGTATATGGTATGACTTTGGGCAGTTGAACAGAGGGGCGATACAACATTTCAGGAGGTCAAGGATGACCGCAGATCAAATTGTGAGTTTGGGGACGGAGTTGGCGGGGTTTCTGGACCAGTTCACGGATTGTTTCGGTCGCTCGGAGCCGCGTGGAAAGTTGCAAACCTACATCCTGGGGCAGTTGGGACAACTGCCCCGCAAAAGCATCGAACCGATCGCACTCGCTGCGAACGTGAAGCCGCGAACGTTGCAAGAGTTCCTGGCCAGCGATGCGTGGGACGAAGATCGCATGACCGCACTTGTCCAGCAACTTGTCGCTCGCGACCATGCAGACCCGCAGGCGATCGCAGTCATTGATGAGTCGGGGCATCCGAAGAAGGGCTGCGAAACGGCGGGCGTGTCGCGGCAGTATTGCGGCAACACCGGCAAGATCGACAACTGCGTGATGACCGTGCATCTGACATACACCAGCTTCGATGGAAAATTCCGCACCATGCTCGACAGTTCTTTGTATCTGCCGAAGTGCTGGGACGAAGACCGCGAGCGGTGCCGCAAAGCGAAGATCCCCGATGAACTCGTCTATCGGCCGAAGTACAACATTGCCTTGGAGCAGTTGGATCGATCGGCGGCCAACGAGGTGCGCTTTGCCTGGGTCACGGCGGATGAATGGTACTCGCAAAAGCCTGCTTTCGTGCAGGGACTGGAACAACGCGGCCTGCGATTTGTCCTGGAAATCCCCAAGAATTTTGCGATGTGGCTGCACGATCCGCCACGGCCCCAAGGGCACGCCGGCTAAACCGGTGGAGAACTTGTGTCGCTACTCGCGGGCGATGATGTGCCAACCTTGGCAACGCTATTACATCAAGGACACAGACAAAGGGCCGATGGTTTGGGAGGTCAAGTGCGTGCCTTGCTGGCTGCCGCGCAGCGTGGGACCGTACTGGTTGGTCATGGCACGCAACGCGCTTCATCCGGACGAAGTCAAATACTTTATGAGCAATGCGGCGGCCGGTGTTCCGCTGGCAACGATCTTGCATGTGGCCTTCGGTGCTGGCCGGTGGAGCGCTGTCTGCAAGACGAAAAAAGCGAACTGGGACTGTCCCATTTCGAGGTGCGGTGCTATCCGGCGTTGAAACGCCATTTGTTGATCACGCAAGTCAGCCATTTATTCCTGGCCCGTCAAACGGAGCGACTGAGGGGGGAAAAATCCGGAGATCACACTGCCGCAAGTCCACATGGCCACGAACGCCTTAATTGATGCGCTGCCGCTGCCTGAGCCGGCGCGATCCGCGCGATTCAACCACGCGACTCGACGACTTACCTATTGGCAACGGCGTAATGCCCAAGCCCGCAAGAGCCACACCAAAACAAGAAATTGCGAACTCGAAAAGCACGGCATTGATGTCGCTCAGCTACCCCGATGCCACCCTAGATAAAAACCAAGATGACGCTGTAGTGATAGATGACTCGCTTTGCTCTTTTTTTTGGTTGCTTTTCACTCGCTGTCCTGTTCCTGTCCGGTTGTTCCACCGGCACAGTTTTCGATAACTATCCAGGCGTAGCGGCCGCGCTTGGCCTAAACAAACCGGATCGAGCGTCGTCCGGCAGCGTTCCAGCGGCAGTTGCGGCTCGCGATGCCGACTGGGACAGCTCCACCTGGGCACGCAAACAAGAGTGAATGCCGTAGTGCTGGTATCGGGCTAGCCGCGCTTTCAGTCAAACAGCGATCGTTCGTTGGATCGCGATGGTTCAACTCTCGCAATCAGATCTGGACCATTGTTCCTGGTCGAGTTCACCCGCGTGCTTATCGTATAGGCTTCCATCTGGTCCTCCCCGCGTCCCGCCACATAAGGCTTTAGCAAACCGAGCAACGCGTCTCCGCCTTCCTGGTTCACATCGAGCCACATCGCATAGTCGTCCTCCCCAAGGATCACCGGCATCCGGTCATGGATCGGTCGCATCAGCTCCTTCGCTTCAGTGGTAACGATCGTGCATGATTCCAGCACTCCCTCGCCGCGCTCCCACGATTCCCACAGTCCCGCCATTGCAAATGGCCGGTCATCACGGCGATGAATGAAATAGGGCTGTTTGTGCTTTTCAATTCGCTGCCATTCGTAAAAGCCATCTGCGACGATTAGGCAGCGTCGGCGGCGAAAGGCGGCACGAAATGACGGCTTGCTGGCGACCGTCTCGGCACGGGCGTTCGTGAGGCTGTTGCCTATCGCGCTGTCCTTAGCCCAGCTCGGTACGAGTCCCCAGCGGAGCATCGACAAGGTGCGAGCCTCTGCCTGCCGGACGACGGGCACCACTTGCGACGGTGCGATGTTGAAGCGTGCGTGCAGCTCCGGCACGTCAAAAACCGAGAACTGCTCGGCAATGACGCTGGCAGGCGATCGTAGCGTGAAACGTCCGCACATTATTAAACCCCCTGAAGACGTTGGCTGTGCCTGAAAAGAGCATCGCCGCTTGCCGCCGTCGTCAATCCGGAGTTAGCGCCTCAATCAAATCAAGCTGCTTTTTGCCGGCCGCACCGCCAATGATCACCACCTGCGATCCATTTGGTACGAGGCGATGGACGATGCGCGGAGTTGTCGCAGCCACTCTGTCCCATCCGTTGCCAGCAGTATTCAAGCGGTAAAGCGACCCATCGGCCACACTGACATATAACTTGCCCTTCAGTACGCAGGCAGCAGGGCCGAAACCATTTACGTCGGGAGCGACAAGCCGGGGTCCTTTGGACCACTCACCCTTGGCCGGATCGTAAATATCAACATCGCGACTCGCTTCGCCGTCGGTGTTGAATCCGCCGATCACGTATACCATGTCGTGATAAACGGCGGCAATCAACGCACGACGCTGGAATGGCTGCTTGACCGTCGCCCAGCGCGGGTTGGCAGCAGACAGATCGAGAAGCTAGCGCGGTGTCCATCCACTCGGCGTTGTCGGAATCGCCGGTGAGATTCCAGCCACCTGCCACGATCAACTTGTTACCTGCAACGACCACATCATGGGATGATCGCGGCGTGGGCATCGGCGGAAGATCCGACCACTTGCCTTCGGCCGGGTCATAGCAAGCGCAGTCGGCGACGGATTGCAAAGATTCCGTCTGGTCTTTCCTGTTTGTGGGTTTCATTCCGCCAACGCGGTAGATTTTGTCGTGCCAGGTCGCCAAATTAAGTCCCTGGAGCGCTGGCCCGCCGGGCAGTTTCTCCCAGGTCTTGTGATCGGCGAGATTCAGCCGATGGAACTGGCCTGAGACGCTGACGGTGGAGTAATCGTGCGTCCTGACGGTGTGCCCGCCGTAGACATACAACCAGCCGTCGCAGGCTACCGCGCCGAAGCTGGAAACCGGCTGCGGCAGCGGCGAATAGGATTTGTCGATGGGTGGTAATGCAGCCACTGTTGAGGCAGCCAGGAGAATGGTAAGAGTAAAAGAAGTGCGCATCTGCATGTCATCAGTATATCACCGGCCGCCGCAGGCGAGCAGCGGATTAGGGGATCTCGCACCAGTGGACCGTCGGCGTCACCGATGCCGCCGAGATCCTAGCCGTAGCTGTCCATTCTACTGCGCAAGCACTTGCGACCGGAAGTTGGGAACGACTTTCAGTTTGATGCATGGTTGCGTGGAGTGCTGTAACGAAGACCACCAACGGCTGGTTGGTGGTTGACACTGGGTGGTTTGTCAAGTCGGTTCGGCGTCGCGTAAAGAATGACCGCATCTCGGCATTAGCCTGCCGGGACGGGGAGGAGAATATCGAGAACCGAATGGACCGGCGGCGAGAGTTTCAATTGGGCCGCCAGGCTCGCGAAGCAACTGCGCCCGGCTCGTTGCCAACGCAGAACTTCTTCGATCACGGTCGACAGCGTGAAGGTTGGCAATTGTTGCCGCAGCGATTCCAGCACGCTCGTGATAATCGTTTGTCGCCGAGCGCCGGCAAGCGTCTTGTTCGTGCGGCCCGTCTTGCGAGCTTGTGCGGCGCCACGCAGCGTTCGTTCGGCTTCGTTGTTCGTGCCGGCGACCGGCCTGGGTTTCGCCGCGCGGCATCGCGACCGGCGCGGCGGTGACGAACGTGAACAATTGCTGGGCCAGCATCAGCCGCATCAGCTCGATTGCACAGCAGACGGTAGTCATCGAGCGTTCCTTCCCGCGGCGGCAAGTCGGCGCACCACATCGGCCCGCACAGTTCGAGAATCTCGTCGTCCAGTTCGCCGACCTTCCGCTTGCGGCCCGCGTCGCCCAGCCGTCCGTCGGCCTGCACGCGGCACGCTGCACGGTAAATCTCCAACAGCCGATCCGCGAGCCGTGCGGTACTCGGCGTTGTGCGGTTCCAGGAGCGTCAGCTTGATCGCCTTCCGCAGCAAATGAGCCCAGCATTTCTGCGCGTTGCTGAAAGTTCGCGTACACGGCCGCGTCGTCGCTGATCACCATCCCGGCGAATGTCGCCGGATCGAGTATCTGGCGAAGCGTGTCCGCGTCTTTATGCACGCCGAAGAACAGCACGCGTACTTTTTCGGAGAGAAATGCCCAGACGCTGCGCAGGCTCCAACTCGTCTCGTCGGCATGCACCACCGCCGAGTTCGCCAGCAGTGTGCAAAGTTGATCGAACTCGCATCGTTTGTCGGGCGTTCCATAAAGACCACGTTAGCGGTTCGCATGAATCGCAAGTCTCTTTACGATCTGGCTCGCATCTGCACGCTGGTGCTCGTGCCGGGAGTAGCGGCGTGGCTTGTCGGGCGGCCGCTGATCTTCCCGAGCGTCGGCCCGTCGGCCTACGTCCTCGTATCGAAGCCGCGCGAGAACCGCGCGCGGCGCGTTATCGGCGGCCACCTGATCGGCGTCGTGTGCGGTCTCATCGCCCATCATTCGCTGGCGAAAGGGCTAAGTCTGGCCGGCCTTTCCCAACCGCTTTCTCCCACCGGGCTGCATATCGTGGCGAGCGGCGTGATTTCGATGGCGCTCACCACGACGCTGATGTCCGCCTTCCGCGCGAGCCACGCCCCGGCGTGCGCGACGACCCTCATCGTCTCGCTGGGCGTGCTCTCTGGACTCTACGACGGCGCGCTGATCATGATGGCCGTGATCGGCATGTTCCTCACCCATCGCCTGATCATGCTGGTGCGGAAGTAAGCTGCTTTCTCTGAGGCATGTTTCGCTTGCCGCCCGGAACCAGCCGTCGCCACATTGCACAAAACTGCACAAAATTGCACACTTTTTCGACTGTGAACCCCACTTATGGCCGCGCTTCATAAAGCTATTCGTCTGGCTCTGACTCCCGGCGTTTGATCTCGCATCATTCGTCGAGTGTTCCGTCAGAGCTCATTAGCGTTGATAGGCGATAAGTGCCGTTCCATTCCCGCCCCGGCCTTGGGGCGCGGATGGATTTTTCTCTCGCATCCACATCTCGCGACTTTTGCCTGTTTTCTTGCAGTTTTGCCGAGGACGCACCCAGAATCGACACAGGGCTTACCCAGCAGGCTACGCTCAGCGGTCTTGGCAAATACGTCCATGCCGTACTGTTCATGGGAACAACGTTCGCCCAAGACTTTGGGATAAACCATACTTCGCTCGGAAAAGTCTTCAGGATCTCACAACTAACGTCGCGCTCGACGACCTCGAGTGCGAGTTGTCCGAAAATGCGCTCGCCGTACTTAACGATCAGCGTGATGGCATCCTTATGTTTACGGTAGATGTGTTTACATAGTTCGACAAGTTCCTTATTCGGCATGGTCAGCCGCCGCAAGGTATCTTGGTATTGAGTTAGGAAGGAGAATACGGCTTCCGGCATCTGCTTCTGCCGCTGGTCAATGATCCGTTCCAATACGCCAAGCAATTTGGCATGACTATAGGCGTTGTACGCGCCGGCATCTTCAACTGCCTCATCATCTTCGCAGGGTTCGCCTTCCAGCGTGAGGAAAATCGGAACGAGCTTGAACGGTGCCGGGAACTCATGCCGTACCGCCTTGCGGTAGTTCCGTAACTGGCCTGGCGTCTCACCTGCGTCGATTTTGTTTTCAATCAGCAGGATCAACTTGTTTTTCCGGTCAATCACCAGCAGGTCGATACGCTTCCACTCGCGGCGAACTTCGATGTCGCTGAACTCCATTAACTCGATCTGCGCAGCAGACAGTTCCTCGATTTCGGCACCGCGTCCGATCAGAATGTTGGACAGAATCCGCCTCAGAAAAACATCCCGCAACCCATGAGATTCCGCAGGGTCGAGCAGCCAGGCGAGCACATTGCTATGCCGGATTTCGGCTTTTTCGACCTTCAAGACGCGGAATACGTTGAACGTAGCCAAGTATGCCGACAACTGCTCAAGTTCGTCGTTGTCGGCCAGGAATTGGTCGAGAAGAGCCTTCTGTTTGTTTTCATCTCCATCCATAAGCCAGTCCAATGTCGCGTGTCAACCGATTTTAGCGAGTGGAAGCCAGCACATGCAACCTGGCCTAACCGATTGGGACGGAATCTGATCCAGAAAGTAACAAGACAAACCGAATTGTTGCGGGAGAAACGCTCACAGCAAGTCCAGAAGGCGGCTAATCGGCAAATCAATCGGTCCGCTTGGACATATGATCATGCTGGGCCGTAGTGATTATTCGATTTTCTCTGAAAAACGATTGTGCCGTAGGAGTAGCGGTAGAACAGGCAGCCCTCCGTCTCCTGTCTGCTCGACGCAGCTTCGCGGGCCGTTCATTTGGCTTTTGATGCGGATTCTGCCGCCCGAAATGGCGCATCGCGAACTTGCCGCACGGGGGCTGGACAGACGGGGCGCCGGTTTCCTTTATCTGGACGCCGACGCTTGCACGATCAAAGTGTCTTGCGGCGGCTTCCTTCGCTTGCCCTTCTTCGCTTTCGCCGCAGCTACTTCCACTACGATCCGGCCGCCAGCCGCCGTGAAAGCCCGCACAAGCTGGTCTAGCGACACGTCGGACGCGGCTCGTTCGATCTTCGCGACCCGAGGCTGACTGGTTCTGAGCTTGACTCCCAATTCCTTCTGGGACATATGACGGGCCTCTCGCTGCCGGCGAACCGCCAAGGCAAGTTCGACGCGCGCGTCGAGCAACTGTCGCTCTTCGTCGTTCATGCCGAGGAAGTCGGCGGCGTCGCCCACCTTCCACCCGGCCGCTTCGAGTGCCTTGCGTTTTGCTGATTTCATCGCTCATCCCTGGTTTTCTGATTCAGGCTCAGTTCGGTCCTTTGCAGCCTCGTCGTACTGTTTTAGCCGCCGCTTGCACCTATTTATCACTTCGACGGGAATCTTCGGTGTCTTTTTTGCGTAAACATCGAGGACCAAGACTGCGTCTGTGTCAGCGCGATACCTGATTCGCCAATTGTGCCCGGCGTCCCGGACCCGCAGTGCGCCACAGCGCGGTCCGACAAGGGGCAACAACTCCGCTTGCGGCATACCCAACTTTTCGCCTGCCTGGAGGAGCCGAAGAAGCATACCCGCTTCTTGCCTGCCATCCGCCGTGAATGGTGGTGTCTTGACTTGGCCGTGAAGCCAAACGAGAGGTTTCCGCGTCGGTTGATCGTACGTTCGCCTCTGCAACTTGGCCATTTTCAACCTGCTTAATCCAAGTCACAATGAAGTATATATCGTATTCGATATATCGTCAATCGAGAAAACCGGCTCAGCCCGGCCCCGCTCCCGACACGTCGGTGTTGGCCCGACAGGAAATCCGATTTCCTCTCAAGTCCGCTTACGTCCCGCTTTCCCGCTCCAAGCTGGCATCGAAGACGGCGATCACCTCGCTACCGGTAGCCAGATCGCTTTGTTTTGGCGAAAAGTCGTCGCGGGAACAAGTTCGGCGATCTATTTCAACGAAATGCAAGAGACAGTTACCGATCGCGGTCGTTCAGCCAAAGACGGGGATCGGCGGGCGGGGCAACGTAGACGCGGACGGGCGGAGGCTGCCACATATGCGGATGCGCCTCTTGCGACACGGTGTTCAGCGGGGCCAGCGTGATCGCCAGGTTGGCGCCCAGAGCTAAAACTGAAAGCGCGGTCCCCAACACCGACAACCGCAAGCTCGACCGCCCGCCAAAAACTGCCACAAGCAACGCGACGAGGCCGATCAGCAGCCCCGTGCCCGCCAGCGGGATGCCCAGGACCGGCAGGAAAAACAACAGCAGGCCCACCGAGCCGAGCACGAACGAGGCCGCGCCGGGCCAAAGGGCCAGTTTACGGTTGGCGAGTGTCGCTTTCATTTTTTCTGAGGCCATGTCAGTGCCCCTGCATGTTGGGGATGATGTCGCGGGTGGCGTAATCGCTGAAGGTCAGCACGAGCATCACGACCGCGAACCAGAAAACCGTAACCAGGATGACCGCCTTGGTTTGCGCCCGGCTCCGCAGAGCGTGCATGAAAAACAGCGCCAAAGTAGACGAAGCCGGGCAGGTTGTAGACGCGATGCCAGCGGAGTGCCTCGTTCGTGCGATAACTCTCACGGACGGGCTGCAGCATTTCGCTGCCGACCCACATTTGCGAATGGCAGTTCATGCAGGTCTTCGTGGGCGGGATGCCGGCGAAGGCGGAGTTTTCCACCGACGTATGGCAGTAGCGGCAATTGATGCCCAATACGCCGGCGTGGTGTTCGTCGCTGAAGGGCACGGGCTGCACGCGCGCCAGACCGACGCCCGTGCCGTAGGAGGAGCGCGTAAAGATCAGGCCGGCCCACAGGAGCGCAACGAGCGACAACACTCCGCCCAAAGAGCACGGCTTTGGCGATGATGTTCGAACTGGCGGGGAACACCTGAGGCATTTTCGCGTCCGCTCCGTTGCCAAGAGGTGCTTGATCGTAGCAAGCAACTAATTGTCCCTGGCGAAGCCATCATGGCAATGCTGAAGAGAGGACTAGACTTTTGTAGTGAGTTTCACTAGTTCGGAGGTCGCAGATCAGCGTATAATTGCGAAACCAGACGCGCTCTTGAATGAAATGCGCCCGCAGACACTCATTCACAAAACTCTCCTGCCCGAGTGCGGCTGGCATAACCCCGTTGCGACGGAGTGAACGCGTGCCCCAGAGTGTTGCCATTGATTCCCTGGGATGATTCACGATGTCCTTGAAGATCGAAGATTACGCCTTGATCGGTGACTGCCACACGGCCGCATTGGTAGGCCGCGACGGCTCGATCGACTGGCTCTGCTTGCCGCGCTTCGATTCGCCCGCCTGCTTTGCCGCGCTGCTGGGCACGCCGGAGCATGGCCGATGGCTTTTGAGCCCCTACGGTGACGTTCGCCGCGCGAGCCGCCGCTACCGCGAAGGAACGCTCGTGTTGGAAACGGATTTCGAGACGGACGACGGCGCCGTCACAATCGTCGATTGCATGCCGCCGCGGACCGAGGAACCCGATCTCGTGCGATTAGTGGTCGGCAGGCGCGGGACGGACCCCATGCGTATGCAACTAGTGATACGCTTCGACTACGGCTCGATCGTCCCCTGGGTCCGCCGCATCGCGGGAGGCATCAGCGCGGTGGCCGGCGCCGATAGCCTGCTGCTCTATACCGACGTGCCGATGCGCGGTGAAAACCTGACGACGACGGCAGATTTTTCGGTCTCGGCCGGGCCGGAATCGCCGTTTGTGATGATGTGGCATCCATTCCACGAATCGTCGCCCGAGCGCATTGATGCGGAGCGGGGAATCCGGCTCACGCACGATTGGTGGCAGGAATGGTCCGCGCGCTGCCGCTATCAAGGACCGTGGCGCGACGCGGTGCTTCGCTCGCTGATCACGCTTAAGGCCATGACCTATGATCCCACAGGAGGCGTCCTCGCCTCGGTGACGACATCGCTGCCCGAACGGATCGGCGGCGTTCGCAATGGGGACTATCGCTATTGCTGGGTGCGAGACGCCACCTTCACTCTCGATGCGCTGATCAAGGGCGGATATCTCGACGAAGCACGTGCCTGGCGGGAGTGG
The DNA here is from genome assembly GCA_963707295.1 of uncultured Planctomycetia bacterium. Taxonomy (GTDB): domain Bacteria; phylum Planctomycetota; class Planctomycetia; order Pirellulales; family Thermoguttaceae; genus JANXQG01. The sequence continues at coordinate 490,930 of CAVPPL010000007.1, read as the reverse complement.
CTGCTGCGCGGTCGCCGGCACCCGTTCGCAGTTGAACATCATGTATGGACTCGCCGGCGAAAGGCGACTCGACGAATTGGAATTGCCGTGGCTGCCGGGTTATGAAAACTCGCGCCCGGTGCGGATCGGCAATGCCGCGCACAAGCAGTTTCAGCTCGACGTCTTCGGCGAGGTGATGGACGCGCTCTACCTGGGCCGCCGCTCCGGCCTGGACGCCGACGATAACTCGTGGCGCGTCGAGGAGGCGATGCTCGGCCATCTCGAATCGGTCTGGCGGGACCCGGATGAAGGCATTTGGGAGGTCCGTGGACCGCGGCGGCACTTTACTCACTCAAAAGTCATGGCCTGGACCGCCATTGATCGCGCCATCAAAACCGCCGAGCGCGACGAGCGCGACGCTCCGCTCGATCGCTGGCGGGCGTTGCGGAAGGAAATCCACGACGAGATCTGCCAGCAAGGATATGACGCCCGCCGCGGCGCATTCGTGCAATACTACGGCAGCCAAGACGTCGATGCTAGTCTGCTTATGATGCCCTTGGTGGGGTTCCTTCCCGCCGATGATCCTCGCATGAAAGGCACGATCGAGGCCATTCAGCGGGAATTGATGCGGGACGGGCTTATGATGCGTTACCCCACGCATCCCGACTTGGACGGCCTTCCGCATGGCGAAGGGGCATTCCTGGCCTGTACGTTCTGGTTGGCCGATTGCCTTTGGCTTCTCGGTCGCCGGGAGGAGGCGAATGGCGTCTTCCGGCGGCTGCTCGATCTGCTCAACGACGTTGGCCTGCTGTCCGAGGAGCACAATACGGCGGCGCGGCGTTTTGTCGGCAATTTTCCCCAGGCGTTTTCCCATGTCGGCCTGGTCAATACCGCGTGCCGGTTGTCGCGCTGACGCTGGGCGGCGCACTCGGTCTTGCCGTGCGTAAAAGCCGTGTCTAATCTTAAGTTGGAAAATTGAGGAATACGGCAAGTGATCGGCGTAAAGAGAGTGTACGACAAACCTTCCCCAGAGGACGGCCTGCGCGTGCTGGTGGACCGCCTCTGGCCGCGTGGATTAACTAAGGATTGCGCCGCAGTTAACCTATGGCTTAAGGATTTGGCCCCGAGCACGGAACTGCGGAAGTGGTTCGAGCACGATCCGGGCAAATGGAGCGAGTTTCAGGCCCGCTACCGAAAGGAACTTGACGGGCGCAAGGAAGAACTCAAGCTTCTGAAAACAAAAACGAAGAACCAAACCATCACGCTTGTGTATGGCGCTCGGGACGAGGAACACAATGGGGCCCTGGCTCTGAAAAAGATCCTGGAAAGACGCACGTAGACTCCCCAGAGTAAATTGACTTCATTTTGCGAGGTTTAATCAGTTAGCCGATCCCATTAAGCGTCATGTTCCCCATTCTAATCACGCCGAACTCCGTGTCAAAATAGGTTCCTTTTCCCGCAATCTGCCGGTCAGTCGACGCCACGTTGACTCACCTGCCCCATGCCCGTACCCGGCGGGCCGGGGCAGGTGCAGGCGAGGCCCGGACAACGTTTAGCGACCGTTGATCCGGATATCACCGCGATGAATGGCCATACCGACGGCATCGCGATCTCCGTAACTTGCCGAGAGATGTTGTACAGCCGCGCGCGGGCGGTCCACCGTCATCGCGCATGAAGCAGACGGGGAACCATCGGTTCGAGCCTGATTGCTGCGGGGTCCACTTCCTCGCCGCTGAGCAGGTCGATCGTCCGCTTGCCCGCGATCGCCGGGCAACGTACGACAACCGACCCGGCCGCGAAGTCGATGATCGGCAAGAGCGTCGCGCCGTTGTGCTCGACCAGCCGATACTCGACGTTCCACGCCAATTTCCCGCTCGCGGCGTCCAATAGCTCGGCCGGCTTGAAAATGTCCCGTAAGATCTGCTGGCTGCCGACGGCCTCCTTCTGGAACTCAAACTTGGCTACCGCCAGGCCGTCCAAAAGGCCGGTCGACACGTTCCGCTGGCGGTGATACTGGTCGAAAGCGAGGTTGCCCATGCCGATGTGGATGATCTTTCCGCCGCCGGCAATGAACTCCACCAGCGCCGCAACCGTGGCGTCCTCGACGTGCGTCGCCTGCGGCAAGACAATCCAGCGCACGCCCGCCGGCACGCGGCCCTCTTGGAGCATCTTTTCGCTAACGAATGTCGTCTTCTCGCCGAGAAAGTTCAAGTGCGTGTAGATGTCGCGAATGGCGGCGGCGTACTTCTCTTCCCAGAAAATGGACGGCTGGGAGTAGAGCAGCGCGACGCGGGCCTGGCGCGGTTGATCGCCGCCACCTCGTCGGCGAAACGGTTGATGTCGATGAACGCGCGGCCAGCCCCGTAGGTATTCGTCGGGCGGTAATAGATGCTGCCCGTCAGCGACGTATCGCCCGCTTTTTCCCATACCCATGTCGTTGTCGAGGCCTGATGGTGCAGCGCGTCTTGCCAGAATTGTGCTCGCGTCATTGTCGCCGGAATATGCGCTGGCCCCGCGCCGTCGGCGATGATATGGTTCTCGCTGTTGAATACCGGCTGGTTATGAAAACTGTTCAGCAAGTCGTACCAGAATTCGTGGCCGAACCAATCGTAGGTTTTGCAGTCTGCGGCCGGCAAGACGTAGGCGTCGCACCCGGCGATGTCCGAAAGGTCGCAAAACTCCTCGGGATCGACTCCATAGGAAAGCTTGTCGCGGTCCAGGCTATAGAAGACCATGATCTTGGCGTGTACCGGAACGTGCGGCAAGTTCCGCTTGATGATTTCGGCCATCCAGCGGTGCCAGTCGGAAAAGTGCTTCTTGTTGAACCGCGTCCAGTCGTAATAAGCGCGGTTCTTTTCAACTTCCGCAACCAGCCCCTGGCCGGGCGGGACCACTTCGTCGATATCCTTACAGTGCGTGCCGTAAAGCGAGTTGAGGTGCGCGACGCTGCCGCAGTGGACTTGGCTGAGATAGCGGCGGTAAAGCGGCAGCGACTCGCGCGTCTTTCCGGACTTGTTGTACACCGGTTCGTTCGAGAGGCAAATGCTCAGCAGGGCCGGCTTGTCCTTCATGGCCGCGGAAACGACATCGCACCATCGCCCGATGGCGTCTTTTGCCGCCGGGTGATCGATGTTGAAATTCAAGAAACCCGAGTCCGCCGCCTTCGCGAAGTCCCGCTCGGTTGGACGCGTCCTCGGCCCAGGCGGGGAAATAATGGGGCGAGGTCAGTACGTCGGTCTTCACGCCATACATGTCTGCGCGGTCCAGGTCCGCCAGCATGGTCCGCGCCCGTCACCGAGCGTCCCGTCCTTGTTCATCGAGCTGGGGCCGCAGCGTCCGTCCTGCACGAGCGTCGCGCCCATCTCGCGCCAGGTCGGCAAGTCCGTCATCACCGTGCCGAAGTGCCCCATGCCGTAGAAAAACCACGGCCTGTCCTTCCCGGCCGACGTGTCTGTGTACAGCAGTCCGTTGCGGACGGCGACCGGACCGCCTAGCGGGAACCGCAGCGGACGCGGCGCGCCCTTGCCGCCGCGCGCGCGGAATCGCTCGACCTGAGCGTCCGTTTCGTTCAGCACGGCGTCGATCTCTTCAAGCTGCATCGCCGACAAGGCCATTGATTGCGACGGCGGCAGCGAAGTCACGCGATCGAGGAATCGCCGGGCGACATTTACGCCGAGATGGATGACCGGTTCTTCCTCCGCGCCGCTCACCGAGCGCGATTTTGCTCTTCACGGCGGCCAGGTGCTTCTGCCCGGCCGCGAGCGATCGGTTGAATGTTCCGATTACCGCGTCGTGTTTGGCGCGGTCGATGGCAATCGGCTCGAATTTCACGTCGTCGATCCAGACCGCTTCGGTCGGGCTTTCGGTGCAGATGATGAGTTCATAATCATCGGCGCTGGCGGCGGTGGTCCACAACGATTCGACGTACTTCCAGTCGTAGGTGCCTTCAGGGAAACGCTGACGGTGGTACCATCCCGGCCCGCCGCCGATCCATGCGATGCCGACATTCTTGCCCTTCACGTAGCAACTGAGGCGGTATGTCGTGAACGGTTCGAGTCCGAACAGTATTTGGAAGGCGCGTCCGTAGACGTTCGGCGCGAAGGAGGACTTGTTGGTGAGCTTCAGCGACTGCGCCCCGCTGTGGGCCTGTTCTTTGGTCACTCCGCCCGTAGCCTGGCAGCCGTTGACGGCTTCGAACGACCAGGGGCCGCTCTCGAATCCGCCGTTGGCAGCGCGGTTCGCGCCAATCGGCTTGGCCACCGATCGTTCCTGCCCCGACGCGTCCGCGGCACAAGCAGTGTGCGCGTCTCGCTCCGCGCGATGCAAGTTCTCCTGCGCCATTGCCATCAAGGAACAGACGGTCATGATCGCTGCAAACAGGAGCCGCATCTTGGGTTCTCCATTATCCGAGGCAAAGGTTCTCCCGCAAGATTATACATGGCCGTCGGAGTCGGAAAAGGCGTCGGTCTCTTGCCGGTTTGTCGCCGGTGGCGGGAAGATCGAATCCGCCTGCGCACCGATCCCACTCTCGTCGATCAATTTCAGTCCCGTTGCCGCCACACTCGCGATCCTGCTTCTCCCGCCGTCCCACACCATCATGACTGCCGCGGGCCGGAGAGCCGTGGCCCGTGATCTTGGTGCGGTACGACGCGCAAGCGGATCGGGCATTTTGGTTATACGTGCAGCGGGAGCTGGAAAGCCCGAACCGGCCTGCCCTGGCGGCGCCGGAAACCGAAGCACGCACGGATCGGGATGATCGGCGAGAATACGCGACGCTACGCATTCCCGTTGCGAATCAATTTGGTCGCGACTCGGTTCCGCAGTTTCGTGATTTTCGTGACCGAATCCTCGAGCAAGTGATAGGAATCATCCGTCATGATGGAAAGATCCTTACCGACGAAGAGTTCGCTATACTGCTAATACCGCTACCTATCCGCACCCACAATCGGTTACCTCGCCACGCGCGATTGCCAAGGCGTCGGCCAACGGATCCCCGTCCTTCGCCGAGAAGCCGACGTGGCTATGCCGGCGGAAGCCCTCGGCATACGTCCAGCCCGGCTGGCCCGACATGCGGGCGAGTTCGGCGCTTGTCGTGCGCATGGTTTCCAGGTAGTCGCCCAGCCCTTGGGTGTCGCTGAGCCACTGCCGCTGGCTCTCGTGGCAACCGAGCATCTTGAGCTTCGTGTCCATCACATCGCTAATGTTGACATATAGTTCCGGCACAACCAAAGTCCGCATGCCGTCAATGTTCAGGTGCGGCTGGGCGTGGTAGAGGTAGACGTCCTGCTCCGTCGCCTCGCGGGGCGGATCGCTCGTGTAGCGCGCCATTGCCCGGCAGAAACAGGCGGTGACCGTCAGCCGGGCCGTATTGGTGTGGTCCTCCATGTAGTCGTTCAGCGACGGCAGCAGCACGATCGTCGGCCGGACCTCCCGCACCACGGCCGCCATCCGCCGCAGGAGCCGGTCGTCGTAGAAGATCATCAGGTCGTTGGCGATCGGCGGGTGATGGACCGCCCCGATGACCGCCGCCGAGGCGCGGGCTTCCGCCAAGCGGATTCGCGAGGTCTTGTCCTCCGTCAACATGTTGCTGTCCAGATTGCTGTTGGAGAGGTTCATCACGTGGGGCACGAATCCGGCCCGCGCCAGCAGGATCAGCGTGCCGGCCATGTTGAACTCGATGTCGTCCGGGTGGGCGGCGACCGCAAGAACCGTTTTTTGTTCGCTCATGGTCTGTCTCCTCTTTCTGCGACCTTCGTCTATCCATCATCGAGGACTACCGCCTTGGCGTAAAGGTCGTCCAATACGCCCTCGCTGAAGCGGCGCATGAGGTAACCGGCCAGCGGCGTGCCAAGCGGCGGCGAAATCTTTACCTCAGCCGTGCCTACGCGAAGTTCACGCGCCGCGGCGATACAAGGCAGCACTGCAAGGCAAGCGAGCGTTGCAACAACCGTGCCGGTGATTAGATAGCGAGGACTAAGCAAACCATGTTCTCCCTGTCGGCTTGGGAATTATCTCAGGACCTCCGTAAGGCGTCAACACTGCGAGCCTCTTTTCGCGGTCTTGCGGCATGAGTATGATGGTCGGGAGTACACTTTACGGTCAACTGGAGCCAGCCATGCCTCGTCCCCTGAGCAAAGTCGCACCGCAGTGGTGGGACTACACCACTTTGGCGCCCGACATCCTCGACGATGCCGCTCGGCTCACTGCCCAAAAAATGGAAAAGCTTTCGCGGCCGGGCTTTCGCGTCGTGATGTATGACACGCTTGAGGAGTTCTATCTTGCGGAGGCCTTGGAGTACGTGGCGGCGTGGCGGCAGTCGACGGACGACAACCCGGTGGGCATCTGCGGCCCGATCGGACCCACCGAGCAGTTGCCGCTGGTGGCCCGGCTTGTCAACGACCTGGATCTCGACATTCGGAGCGCGCATTTCTGGGGCATGGACGAGTGGGTCGATGCGGACGGCGAGCCGGTGCCGACCACGCATCCGCTGAGCTTCGCGCGGGCCGACATGGAGCTCTGTTTCCGCCGCATCCGGCCCAAGCTCCGCATGCCCGACAGCCATCTGCACTTCCCCGTCGGCGACCTGAGGGCGTATTCGAAGACCTATGACCGAGTGCGCTGCGCCGTGATGCAGGGGGGGCAAGGCGATGTCAAGCACTGGGCCTTCAACGATCCGCCGCGGCGCGCGGGGCGATACCAGGACCAGCCGCCCGCGCCCGAAGAATATCGCAAGCTCTCGACGCGCGTCGCCGACCTGCACCCCATGACCATCATGCAAAATGCGCGGACGTCCGGCGGCGGCCAAGTGTCGCTGGTGCCTGAGAAAGCGGCCACCGTTGGGCCGCAGGAAACCTGGAAGGCGGAGAAGGTCTCGATCTGGCAAGCCGGCACGCACGACAACCCCTTTGGCATGCGGCTGACGACACTGATGATCGCCAAGCGCATCGCGGACTCCTCCGTGCCGATGTCCCTGCTGGCCGATCATCCCAACGTGCAGTTCAATTTTTACCGGCCCGCGATCGGCACGGTGGCGGCAGAAATGCATTAAGGTGCGCTCATAAACACCTATCTGCGATCAATGAGAGCATCATGCTTTGTCGCTTCCTGAACATCGTTGGTTTGGCCGTCGGTTTGGCGGCGATTGGTGGCGAGGCTGCCCGGCGCAATGGGCCGAAGGGGCCGTCGCCAACAGCCTCCAGCCGTTCGTCGACGACCATTCCATCGCCGGCGCCGCCGCCTTGCCCGCCGACAAGCCGGGTCCGCCGGCCGCATCCGTCGCCAGCCGCCAGGCAAGCCCGCCCGCGGAGCCCAATCGCTACTTCGGCATAGAGATCGTGGACGAGCAGACCGGGCGCGGCGTGCCGGCGGTGGAACTGCAAACCACCAGCAGCGTCGCTACTACACCGATTCAAATGGCCTCGTTGCCTTTTTCGAGCCGGGCCTGATGAACACCAAGGTTTGGTTCGGCGTTGCGGCCCACGGCTACGAATGCCCGAAAGATGGTTTCGGCATTCGCGGTGTCGTCTTGGAAACCGTGCCCGGCACGACCGCACGCGTCAAGATCAAGCGTCTGAACATCGCCGAGCGCCTGTACCGCATCACCGGTCAGGGCATCTATCGCGATACGGTCCTCTTGGGCCGCACACCGCCGGTCGATAAGCCGCTGCTCAACGCGCAAGTAACCGGCCAGGACGGTGTGTTAAACGCCGCATACCGCGGAAAGCTCTACTGGTTCTACGGCGACACGAACCGACTCGGCTACGCATTAGGCAACTTCGCCATGTCCGGCGCGACGAGCGATGCGCCGGAGAAAATCGATCCTTCGCGGGGCTTCAGCTTGAAGTACTTCGTTGGCCAGGACGGCTTCGCCCGCGGCATGGCGCGCCTGCCGGGCGAAGGCGTCGTCTGGCTCTTTGGCGTCGTCGTGATGCCCGACGAATCGGGCCGGGAGCGGATGCTGGCTTTCTATCAGCGCCGTCGGGGACTAGGGGCCGTGCTGGAGAATGGCTTTATGGTCTACAACGATGAAAAGGACTCGTTCGAGAAACTGAAGGAGGTCCCGTTAGACCCGCCGTTCTTCCTGCCGGGCTATTACTCCAAAATCCGTGACCGGGCCGGGGCCACGTATCTCTTCTTCAACGCGCCTTATCCGGCCCTTCGCGTCAAAGCGGACTGGAAGTCCTACCTCGACCTCTCGGCTTATGAAGGCTATACGTGCCTCAACCTCGGCACACGTTATGGCGGCAAGGGCGTTGCCCAACTCGATCGGGATAGCGCCGGCAAGCTGGTGTGGGCATGGAAGAAGAACACGCCGCCATTGAAGCCGCAGGAACAACAGGAGTTGGTTGCCGCGGGCAAGATGAAACTTGAGGAATCGCCCTTCCGGCTTCAGGACGCCGAGAGCCGAAAGCCGATCCTCTTAAATAACTGCTCGTGCTGCTGGAACGACTACCGCCGCCGATACGTCATGATCGCATCGGAGTGCCTCGGCGCCACCATGCTTGGCGAGGTTTGGTACAGCGAGGCCGACCGCCCGGAAGGCCCTTGGTTGTACGCTCGTAAGATCATTACCCACGCCAACAAGAAGGACGACGCCCACGACTTCTACAACCCTGTGCAGCACCCCTTCTTCGACCGCGACGGGGGACGGTTGATTTACCTGGAAGGATCGTATGTCAACACGTTTTCGGGCAATCCGCATCCGACGCCGTTTTACGAGTACAACCAGATCATGTACCGCTTGGACCTCTCCGATCCTCGGCTAAGGCTGCCGGCGGTGCTTCCAGACCATTGATCGTTCGAACTGACCGTCCACTAGCGGAAAACGTCGCCAATTGGCGTCTACGGTCACTTGGCAGGCAGCGTGATCTCGGCTGACTGACCACTCCTCAGATCGATCGCCAGCCGCTTGCTTCTCTGGATACCGGTAAATTGGGTGTCCCGCCCACCGGAACCGTATCGGCTCGGCCAGCCCCGCAAGACATACTTTCCTAGCGGGACGCCCTTGAAGCATACTTGATTATGCGCATCGATGATTCTGATACTATAACCGCCCGGCGAGTCAAGGCCCCTTGCCGGTAGACTAGAGATTGAGGTTCGCAACTCATTCCTAGTCCACCGAACAAGGAGACCTATATGTGGTATCTCGGTATCGACCTTCATCGTCTTACCGTTGTCATCGCCGGCGTGAACGACGCGGGCGAAGCCATGAACGCGACCACCATCCGCTGTGAAGACACGGAAGCCATTCGGCAGTTCGTCGAAAAGCTCGGGGCGTTCCGCGCAGTGATCGAAGCCACGGGCACGTACCGTTGGCTCTACGACCTGCTTCGCCCGTACGGCGTCGTCGTCCTGGCACATCCACTCCGCCTGCGCGCATGATACAGCGCCGCAGCAAGACGGACAAGCTTGACGCGATGCTGCTGGCCAATCTGCTGCGGATCAACCAAGTCCCGTTGGCCTACATTCCGCCAGAGCCCTACCAGCAATTACGCAACCTGACACGCGCACGAGCACGACTCGTCCGCGAGCAAGTGAAGGCGAAGATCAAGCTCCGCGACCTGTTGGCGCGGCAGAATCGGCAGACGCCCTACCGCACGCTCGGCAAACGCTGCTTGGCGTGGTTCGGCAAACAGGACTTCGGCCCCATCGAGAATCTGGTGCGCGACGAGCTGGTGCTGCGATTGCAGCACTACGAGAAGCAATTGGCGATCCTCGACGAACACATGCTCGCGTTGCGTGAAGCATTCCCGCAGGTGGAGACGTTGACGGACATCCACGGCATCGGCCTCTACTCGGCGCTCTTGATCGTGGCCGAACTGGGCGAGGTAGATCGATTCCACAATGCCAAGCAGGTCGGAGCTTACACCGGCCTGACGGCGCGCGTCAACCAGTCGGGCGGCCACTGCTATCGCGGATCGATCACCCGTCAGGGCTCGTCCTGGTTGCGATGGATCCTCGTGGAAGCGGCAATGAAGGTCGTCCAGGAGGATGTTGCCTTGAAGAACTTTTACACGCGCGTACGGAAACGCGCTCAGCGCCAAGATTGCGCACGTGGCGACGGCGCAAACTGGCGGAGATATGTTGGAAACGGCTGCGCCGCTGGCAGAGGGAAAACGTTCCCTCGGCGGCGCCGGCTTGAGGCAAACAAGAGGAGTTGCGCTCGCGCACGCAAAATCGGCGAAGCGACCCGCGATTGAGACTGGCGAGGCCTTGCGCCTGTGCCGAGATCCTGATTGGGTGCTCTTGCCGGTGAACAGAATAATGTGCGGCGGTCTCGCGGCCGAACGGCACGAATGGGTGACTACGATATGCGCAACGCACACGAACGAACATCGAACCGGCATCCTGCCGCGGACATTTCGGCCGATCCATCGGCCGACCAGGGCGCCCATTGCCGCCCCTGGACCCCGGCTAGCCTTTCTCTGTTCTGCTTTTTTGGCCTATCGCGAAAATCGGGGCCTTGACACGCGGGCGGTTATGGGTGATCTCTATCCACGGTCCGGTTACCGCTTCGCCGTCGGGCTTTGTCGATGTCACGCTGCCTCGGATTTCTCCCCATGTTGGGCTTGCTGCTCCACCTTCTGGCTCTGCCTCGATGAGCGGCAGTATCTCCACGAGGTACGTTTCCGGGCGACTGGTTCCGGCGAAGTCAACTGTGATTTCCGGATGGAAGCGGAGCACGAGGGTGCGAGAATAGTCGCAATTTGCCGGCTTTCCGCGCGGCATAATCGACCTGGCACCCCATAGTTTCGGCCGCGTAAATCGTTCCGACCCGATGGTCGCTCATCCTTGCCACCTTGGTCTATTCTTGTCAGTTTTGGTTACCCGGTGATATCGCACGACGTTCGGCGTAGTGCTTGGCGATAAATCGGTGTCGTCTCCCGTTGACCGTTGACCAATGGACGGGCACAATTTGGGGATGCAGTACACCACAGCACTTCCGTCAAAGGCGAGCCAATGAGTATTCCCACGTGGAGATTCCGCGAAAAGCAACGCGCGGAAGTCCATCAGAATCCTGTGAACACGGAGTTCTTTGCCCAGCAGAACGTCGCGGAGCGTTTAGTCCGTGAAGCGGTTCAGAACGTGATGGACGCGGCACGCGAGCGTGAAACCGCGCGTCTTGTTTTCAACTTAACGAGTCTTTCCTCATCGCACTGGGATCGCTACTTTGGCGCAGTTGTGGCCGCATTTAGAGGCGCAGCCCGAACTGCGCGAATCGTTGCCGGGCCGCGGCGGCCCGGTGCCGTGCTTGCTTGTGGAGGACTTTGGAACTTCCGGCCTCACCGGGCCCCTTGAACCGAGCGACAGAAAGGCGGCGGAGCAGGACGAGAAAAAGCATAGACTGTTCTGGTTTTTTAAGAATGTGGGGCGGACATCAAAGACGGACGAGCAACTTGGCAGCTTTGGAATTGGGAAGACCGTGTTTCCGTATAGCTCACGAATCAACAGCTTTTTCGGGTTTAGTGTCCGTAACGAGACGGAGAATAAACCGCGAACGGTCAACTTAGACCTCTGCCCGATTTGATCCGGTCTCAAAAACACGAAGCAGCGTGCGATAATGCTCCGCGCTTTTCCTACCTGTGGTTGCCGCCAAGTTGCGTGATGATTTGATTGCGAAGCGAATTGGCAATGTCCTGACAGCGGCGCAACTCGTTGACGACCCCTTCGCACTGCGACCAATAGTGTTCCCATGTATCAGATCCAAAGATCGACAGGAAGTCGATCCTCGTCGGACTGCGCCATCGCTCGTAGGCTTCCAAGCGAGCTACGCGTTCGGCCACGTTCGTCAAGCCGCGGCCCGTGGGAGACAAGTTTTTTCCTGGCCTGAGAATCCACTCGCGCCACTCGCTATTCCCTTTGCTTTGATTGCACTTGCCACACGAGGGCACAAGATTTGCGATTTCGGAAATGTAGCCGGTCGGACGACGTTTTTTCACCAGCGGGCGGAGATGGTCCCACTCGCTCGCTTTGTCTCCGCAGTAAGCACAACGCACGTCGGACGGGTCGGTACCGAGTATGCAAAGGGCCTCTTCGATCTCACTAAATGATGGGGGTAGAACGGGTATTACTGCGCAGACGAATGCATTGGTGATGCTCGTCTTTCGCGACATCATGTTCTGCACGGACGGCATCCTAAATGCCAAACCAAGGCGTTTTTGCTTCGTTGCATCGTTGGGCGATTTCATTTTGCTCGCCCTTTCGCGTTAGACTCTCGTAGCGTTGGCCTTTGCTTCAGCAGGTCGCGAAATATGATCGCGGGATCCTGATCGCATGCGGCTACAAACCGGCAGAACTCGACCAGATCAATCCGGCGTTCGCCACACTCAACTTTTGCCACCCAACTGTGGGGGACGCCAAGTTTTGCGGCCAACTCGCGTTGGGATAGTCCTGCTGCGCGAGTTTTCTGCAATTCGGCACGGAGAACGCGGTATTCGGGAGTGTGGACTGACTTTTCCATTTGCTCCCATTATCGGAACGTGCTACAATGCTCCCAAATTAGGTACAGCCGATGCTCAAACTACCGCGCAATTGGGGTTCGTTTTCCGACGGCTTCGTGGTGGGCAGTCTGTTTGACCAAATAGAGTCGCCGCTACTCCAAACAGACTTCGCCGCGACAATAATCAGGGAGTCGCTAGAATTGATGCTGACATGCATGGCGATTATGCGCAAATGCCATCTGAACATTCAGGTGACCGGCCCTCTCGACTGGCGGATCCGTGACGCGTTTTTCACCTACAAGCCTCTGCTCAACAACAAGACGGTGAAGGCCTGCGTCGACTTGGGCACGAGTTCTCCAATGGTTTCGGTCATCGTCCCAGCCGGGACGGACGTGGCAATGCAGCAGAGTCTCATTTCAAATCTTAGCTGGGCGCTCACCGTACGTGCATACCTTGCCGGGATTCGTCGGTTTGCGAATTCTGTTCGCGGCGCTTGAAATGAATTGGGGTCATCCCGCAACACTGCTCCACTTGCTAAGCAAGCATAACAAACGCATTGCCGACGTGCGCATCAACAACTCTCTACTTGTGGAACTGCCGGAAAAAAGAACGGCGCAGGACTACCTTACAAAGAAACCGATCTGACCGTTCTCTGCATCGACCGCGCTCCCTAATTGGCAGCGACCGACGACGACCGGTTCAAATCGTCGACACAATATCCGCTGCCGAACGATCCAGAGTAATGGCGGCAGTCAAGTCCGAGAACACCAGGCCAGAGATGATCGTCCGGCGAATGGTGCATGGAATGGGCTATCGTTACCGGCTGCACGCGAAAGGGTCTATAGCGACAATTACTTTTCCGGTCTGACGACAATTAGAATTCCCGGTTGAGGCCAGTTGAGGCTGGTCAGATAGACTGTTGCAAGTCTCCGTAGGAGGGGGACTTGCAATGGTCACGGATGAGCAGGTGAAGCGGTTGTGGCAGGTGTTGTCGTCAGGGAAGACTCTGGTTCAGTCGGCAGACAAGGCGAGCATGGACGAGAAGACGGCGAGGAAGTATAGGCGGCTGGGTCGGCTTCCCAGCGAAGTTGTGCCGGATCGCTCGTGGCGGACACGGGCAGACCTGTTTGCCGAGGTGTGGCCGGAAGTGCATGCGCAACTGCACCAGGCGCCTGGCCTGGAGGCCAAGACGCTGTTTGGAGCGCTGCAGATCAAATACCCGGGGAAGTTCGACGAAACGCAGTTGCGCAGCTTTCAGCGTGGCGTGAAACGTTGGCGAGCGACGGCCGGCCCGGCGAAGGAGGTGTTCTTCAGCCAAGTGCATCATCCGGGACGGTTGTGTGCGTCGGATTTCACCCACATGGAAAGCCTGGCCGTGATCATTGGCGGGCAGTCGTTCGACCATCTGCTTTACCACTTCGTGCTGACGTACTCGAACTGGGAGTCGGTGACGGTCTGTTTTTCCGAGAGTTTCGAGAGCCTCGGCGAAGGACTTCAAGACGCCCTGTGGGAATTGGGCGGCGTGCCCGAACGACACCGCACGGATCGGATGAGCCTGGCGGTCAACAACGGATCGGACATGAAGGAGTTCACCGCGCGGTACAAGGGACTGTTGGGCTACTACGGGATGGAGATGGAGAAGATCCAGCCCCGGGAACCGAACGAGAACGGAGATGTCGAACAATCGCATCGGCGTTTCAAGGAAGCGGTGGAGCAGGCCCTGTTATTGCGTGGCAACCGGGACTTCGAGAGCCGTGAAGCCTATGGACGATTCTTGAAAGAGCTGGTGGCGGTTCGCAATGCGGGCCGTCGCAAGCGGCTGGACGAAGAGTTGCCTGGCCTTCGGCCTCTGCCGGATCGGCGACGGGAGAGCTGCAAGCGAATCCCGGTACGCGTGGATACGGGGAGTTTGGTCCATGTAGACCGAAATGTTTATTCGGTTCCCAGCCGCTTGATTGGCGAGCGGGTCGAGGTGCGATTGTACGTGGAGCATGTCGAGGTCTGGTACGCCCAGAAGGAGATGGAGCGCTTTCCGCGTTTGCGCGGGCGGAACAAACACGCCATCAACTACCGGCACATTATCGACTGGTTGGTGCGAAAACCGGGGGCTTTTGAGAACTACGTTTACCGGGAAGAGCTGTTTCCCACGAGCCGCTTTCGCATGGCCTTCGACGCCTTGCGGGAAGCGCAGCCCAAGCGCGGTCACAAGGAGTATTTGCAGATTCTCTATCTGGCGGCAGGCCACGGCGAGACGGCCGTGGACGAGGCGTTGCGAACGCTTCTAAACAGCGGCCAGCCCGCGACCCGGGCCGCGGTCGAAACGTTGGTCCAGCGGGCCGAGGAAGTTCCGGCGGTCACCGAAGTGACCGTCGAAGTAGTGGACTTGTCGGATTTCGATGACTTGTTCTTGCACAAGGAGGTGTGGGATGGGTGCGAAGGGGGATTTGAAAGAGAAGTTGGCGGCTTGCTTGCGGGAACTGCACTTGCCGACGTTTCGGGAGTGTTTTGAGGAACTGGCCCGACGGGCATTACAGGAGACGGCCAGCTACGAGCAGTACCTGTTGGAACTGGCCGAGCGGGAATGCCAGGGCCGCTTGGCAAAGCGGACCGAGCGGCTGCTGCGGGATTCCCGTTTGCCGCTGGAGAAGGATCTGGCGAGCTTCGACCTGGCGCGGTTGCCGGCGAAGGTCTCTCGCCAAGTGCGGACGCTCATGGAAGGCTCGTTCGTGGACCGCCGCGAGAACCTGTTGTTGTTCGGCAAGACCGGATCGGGAAAGACGCACCTGTTATCGGCGATCGCCCAGGAATTGGTTCGCAACGGACGGAAGGTGGTCTCATGGTCGTGTGCCCTGCTGGTTCAGGAACTGTTGGCGGCCAAACGGGATCTGAAGCTCAACCGGGTGCTAAAGCAGATGTCGAAGTGCGAGGTGCTCTTGATCGACGACATCGGCTACGTGCAGCAGAGCCGGGAGGAGATGGAGGTGCTGTTCACCTTGTTGGCGGAACGCTACGAGCGCGGCACGGTGATGCTGACCAGCAACCTGCCGTTCTCGAAGTGGGAGACGATCTTCAAGGATCCGATGACGACAGCGGCGGCAATCGACCGCCTGGTGCATCACAGCGTGATCTTGGAGTTGAACATCCCGAGCTACCGGTTGGACGAGGCCAAGCGAACCAAGCCGCCCGACGCGGCCTGAGATTGGCGAGGGCCACCCGCGGCGGCGTGCGGCCCCCCCTTTTGTTTCGCTCCGCTGCGCTGCGCTTCACAAAAGGGGGGGCCGCACGCCTCTGGTTCTCAACCGGGAATTCTAATTGTCGTTCAAGGGGAAGAGTAATTGTCGCCGAAAGAAAGGGCTTCCCGGCACGCCCGACCTGGTATTTCCCTGCCGTCGAAGGGTCCTTAACGTCCACGGTTGTTTCTGGCACATGCACTCGTGCGGACGGTGCCGTATTCCGGCCTCGCGGTGCTCGTATTGGGTCGCGAAATTGCGACGAAATGCGGCCCGAGACAAGAGAACTCGCCGATTGCTGCGGCGCGCCGGATGGAAAGTCATGGTCGTTTGGGAATGCCAAACGGTTTCCGCGAGGGTTGATCGCCTCCGCGCGAGGATTGCCGCATTCCTGGGTCCCAGGTCCCGTCGTCGCACGTAGCTCGGCTCATTGGGTGATAGAAAGAACGGGGTCCACCTCACGCCAAGGCGACTTATTGTCGTGATCGAAAGCTGGGGTATGGTGCCCCTGATGGCGGGCGCGTAGTTGGATCCGCCGCCCGGACTGCTGCATTTCTGCGTGGAAAGCTACGTCGTCTGTGAACGAGCGCCGCACAATGGCATCAAGCTTGGCGGCCGACGCCGAAGTCGTTAATTGACAAGAGTGGCGAACTGGTGCCCACGGAAGCCGAACTGGCCCGCGCCGAAGGCCGCTCCTACGAACCCGCCTCCGCCCTCCTGGAGCGCATCCGCGCCGAGCGGGAAGCCGTGTGCGAAACTCCGAATGGCAGAGTACGTCGCGCGGCGGCGGTGAGAAAGAAACGCTAGTGAGTTAGGGTGGGTAGACTTGCACCGATGCTTTGCACAATGCTTCTTGTACGTCGATCCATCGTTTCTTTGCGCCTTGTTTCTTGTCAGTTTCGTAAATCGTGGTCGTGAACTCCGGGACCACGCAGTGTCCGGGAAGTTCCCCTTCAATCTCGCTCGGTATCACGGATAGACCAAGCGATTGAAATACGGAAACGCTGATTCGGACGACAATGTACGCATCTGCTGCATTTTGCGCATCGTTTGCAAGTTCTTCGGGGGTATCACCGCCGGAATTCGCCTCCCGGTATACGGAAATGCCGTCGAGATCTTTCGGTGATGGCGTGTACGCACCGCGAGCAAGCGAACCGTCTGGCCTAACCTGACTGCGATGCACTCGTCGGAGAACGTACTCGTCAGGGCCAAGCACCTGTCCGCTTTCTAACAAAGTGACCTGTCATCGGCAGCCGGTCTTACCCTATTGGCATTTGCGAATAAGTCGTTTTGCCCGCAGCATCAAAGGACATGAATTCAAGCGAATCCTCTGATACCTCGAATTCAAAGCGCTGGCCATTCTGTAGCCACTCGAACGCTACATGCCCATCGGGCGTCGGCCGCACTACATCGGGCGGAGGAGTCCGATTATTGCGGAAAACGCTTATCATCTGCAAACAGATAGCGACCACTCGCTTCGCTGGCGCGGCAGCTCCAGCACCGTCCCAATCATCTTGAAGATTCTGGATTTGCAAGAGTTCTCGGTATGCGTCGTCCCACGTACCGCCGGATGAATTTGTGACTGCCAGTGTTATGAACGCGTCCTCGTCCAAGCATTGCGCTGCGTACCGCGGCGACGCAAACCACGAAGGCTCCGCTGCAACGTCTGACCATGGCCACCAATCGTAAGTTGACGGCCGGCGCTGCATAAGTAACGGAAAATCAAATGTTGACATCATGGTCCACCCCAGGTTTGTTTTGCCATGTCTGACGCTGTTTCTACGAACGTGCTCACAATCGTATCGTGACCGAGTTGAATGCCGGTCTGCCAGTCCTGGTTCTCATTCACGGGACCGCGGGTTGTGAGTCTTAGAATGAGGGCTTGACTCGGCTTTGCATCGATTTGCAACGGTTGAAAGTGCATGTTTATATACAGCCGGCCTAGTTGCGGAGTTAACTCGCTTCGCCATTCACCAGCAAATGTCTCAAACTGAGTACTCTCGGCAAAGTGCGGCGTGCCTATCAGCCCGGGAAAATTTGGAGGGCCTCATGCGCTGTGCTCCACATCGGACCGGCGGGAATCCGGTTTATGTACGTTACCTCCCATTGATTGATTCTGAGGTTCGACAGTTTTGCCTGCTCCGAGAACTTGCAGAACGAAGAGAATATTTTGTCGAATTCCGGCCGAAGGGTGTGGTATCGGGGATATATCCCGCTCTTCTTTATCCAGTTGTAGATGAACCTGGTATCCTGAACCTGGACCATCCGGTCACCATCGGCGCTCTGAATCTGCAACCGAACGGACGGACGCGACTGGAACTTGAACGCGAACGGTGGCCAAACTACGTTTGTGAAGAACGACTCAGTTTGTTCCGGGACTGGGGGAGCGTCGGTAGCAGTTGGCCATTCGCTCCCTAAATACTGGTTCCAAAACCAACCTTGGTGGCCCGTAGTCATTCCGAGCGGTTCAAATTGCAAACCCAGTGCTACTTCAGCGACCGGCGGGTCTCCAAAAGTAAAAAGGGGCTGTTCCATAATGCAAAGACGATTGCTGCTGGCGTCTCTTGTGAGAGCCCGATTACCGGCGCTTGAATCCATTTTACTAGTCGTGGCCGGGATTTGAATCCTCTATTACCGATTTTCCTAAGACCTTTTACGACGCACGGATGCCGCCGTCAACGGAAAAAGGAGGAACTTCGCAGAATACGCCTACAGTGTCATCAAAGCGATTACAGTTTAGGGCGAGCTTCGCCACCTGTCGAGTTAATGCCCGGCGGCGGCAAAAATACTTTTCTCCCCCGCGTTTTTCCGCCGCCCGAGGCCGGAATTCCCCGCCGACGCCGAAGTCCGTATCTGGCAAGGGTTTACGGCGACACTGGGCGTGTTTTCGATTACCGATGGCGATTGTGCGCAATCACAAGTTCGGGTCGCAAGTCCGTTGCCGGCAAGGGTTTAGCACCGAAACGTTCGCGAATTCCTTCCAATCGTTGACAACCTTTGTACACTGTTGTATACTGAGCGGAAAGTAGTGGGAAGTGAGTAGTGGGAAGTGAGTAGTGGGAAGTGAGTAGTGGGAAGTGAGTAGTGGGAAGTGAGTAGTGGGAAGTGAGTAGTGGGAAGTGAGTAGTGGGAAGTGAGTAGTGGGAAGTGAGTAGTGGGAAGTGAGTAGTGGGAAGTGAGTAGTGGGAAGTGAGTAGTGGGAAGTGAGTAGTGGGAAGTGAGTAGTGGGAAGTGAGTAGTGGGAAGTGAGTAGTGGGAAGTGAGTAGTGGGAAGTGAGTAGTGGGAAGTGAGTAGTGGGAAGTGAGTAGTGGGAAGTGAGTAGTGGGAAGTGAGTAGTGGGAAGTGAGTAGTGGGAAGTGAGTAGTGGGAAGTGAGTAGTGGGAAGTGAGTAGTGGGAAGTGAGTAGTGGGAAGTGAGTAGTGGAAAGCGGAAGGAGGAAAGATGAAGGAGAAGAGATTATGGATGCCTAATCATAACCGAATGCCCTCACCCCCTGCCCCTCTCCCGCGACGGGCGAGGGGAGTTCGGTTAGGCGTCCTAAGCCACGGATCGACACGGATCAAACACGGATTCGAGCCGTGTTCAACCCGTATTTCATCCGTGGCTACACCCGGCTTTCGTGTGGTTCGCGTGTTTCGTGGTTCCCTGCCGCCCGTTGTTCCCCTGCCATTGGCTGCACGACGGAGAAAACAAATGCCCAGAAGAAGTAATCCTACTCGCATGCCGGGTGGCCCTGGGCGGTTGCCCGCCCAGGGCTCCCACAGATCCGGACGTGCCCGCATTAGAGCATCCGGTTCCTCAAGTAACCCCATTGCTTCGCCACAACCTAGCTAGCGCCGTGACAAACCCGTACTGTACTATCCGTCGCCATTGCGTTGACACCAACGGAAGTTCGATGCCTTCCAGGTGTTGCCTGCCGACGGGCGAGTTACTCGATGCCTCGCTTCCCATCCCCCGGGTCCTCGCGGGTCGAGTTCCCCGGCTTCCTCGGTACTATCAAGGCACTGCGACTTCCTGCCGCCCTTCCCGCCGCGCTTCGTTTCCTTCGCTTGGCGGTACCACGGGACCACGCATAGTTTCGCTCCCGCCGCCGCTGCGTGTGGCAACGTCGGGCCTGGGGTTGTTCGCCCGGTATCCCCGTCCGGGAATGCTTCCGTGGAGACGACAGGATCTCCCAAGTTCCTGGGGAACCCCGATTCCCGTTTGCACATGTTCTTAGACCCCGGCCGGCCCCTGCGTGCCTAACCACTTGCGGCACGCTGGGCGTGGCCCCCGCTAATAGGACGACGAGGGCGCCAACGGTAAGGACGATTTCGGGGCTCAATAGCATGGCTTTCGGGCTCGCTGTCTACGCTTCGCAAGGTCGGTTGCCCTTCCTCACGCAAGACTCGCTTCCAGCTGCTGGTCAGGCTCTCCTGGACGGGCTTCTACCCGCAAGGTCCCAATACAAGGTTTCAAATCATTCGACTTTCCTCCTTATCCAAGCTTCTTGGCGCAACCTACTCGGGTCCTCTGTTGCCCTATTCCATTCCTGCTCGGGTTCTACTGCGGTCCTACTCCCATTCTGGTTTGCAAAACCCCATGAAAATAGGCGACTTATTGATGTTTTGGAAAACGAGAAAAAAGTTCCGCCAACTGCGACATTTATCACACACTAGGAACGCTAATTAACACTAATCAACACTAACGTGAGTAGATTAGTGTTCATTTGGACTTCCGCGGACGGCGAGTCACGGGGATGGGCGCGGCTTGTCGAGGGGAAGGAAGATGCCATCGTGCTGGAAAAAGAAGACGGTGTCCGTGTGAATATGCCACGCGAAGGACTGAGCCGGACGGACCTCGATTACCTGGCTGATCACGCATTATCGAAGCATCATTGAAATCTGACCTAGGCGATCCAATATCGCAGTGATTAACAAATTACGAAAGCAAGTTAGCAGGAATAGTTGCCAAATTGCTGCATTCTTCGTAAAATCGTGTGCAAAGGAATAATCGAATCGGTAGCGGTTGAGTCATAGTCGCAAAGCGGCAGTTCCGCGCCATTGGCAATCATTGCAGTTCGCCGCCTTTCATTGTCGTTATATCAGGTCGAAAAGTATTGGCATTTATTATGAAGACCCATATCGCATTCATTTTCAGTCTCGTCGTCGCCGGCGGCCTGTTGAGCAGTGCATCGCTCGCCGCCGCAACGCTCCATACTTCGATCCAGCCCAGTGAAATCTGGCCCGACGACCGCGGCCAACACATTCAGGCTCACGGCGGCGGGATTCTCCAGCAAGGTGACACTTACTATTGGTTCGGCGAGGACCGCGGCGCGGAGAACGGACGCCGGGGCTCCGTCGAACGGGCAGTCGCTTGCTATTCCTCCAAGGACCTCATGAATTGGACTTTCCGCCGCCAGGTCGTTCATGGCGGGCCGCCGGAACAACTGCCCAGCCGGGGGTTCATCCTCGAACGGCCCAAAGTCTATCACAACGCCAAGACGGGCAAGTACGTCCTTTATGCTCACTTCGATTCCGGCCGCTACACGTATGCCCGGGTCGGTGTTTACGTGTGCGACACAGTGGACGGCGATTACAAGTTCGTCCACAGCTTTCGGCCGCTGGACAAAGAAAGCCGCGACATCGGCCAGTTCGTTGACGACGACGGCGCCGCGTATCTCATCTTCGAGTCGCGGCCGACGAAGGGCTTTTACATCGCGCAACTGTCCGACGATTATCTGACGGTCGCCAAGGAGACGTGCTTCATCCGCAAGCCGCTAGAGGGTGGCGCCGTGGTTCATTTGGGCGGCCTCTACTACGTCATCGGTTCCTATATGACGGGCTTCAGTCCCAATCCGAACCAGTACGCGACCGCGAAATCGCTCGCCGGCCCGTGGTCCGAGTTCAAGGACATCGCCCCGCCGGAAACGAAAACCTACGGCTCGCAATCGACGATGCTGCTGAAAGTCGTCGGCTCGAAGAAGACGGCCGTGATTTTCATGGGCGACCTCTGGCGGCCGCGCCAACAATCCGACAGCCGCTATCTCTGGATGCCGCTGGAAATTGGCGATGGAAAGCTCTTTTTGCCAAATCCGGCGCCTTGGACGCTGGACATTCACACGGGCGAAACGAAGATGCGGTGAGGTTGCGATCAACCGAGGCGCACTGCTGTTGTTCGCTCGCTACGGAAGCCGGCACGACGGCTTCCACCACGCGATAGAGTTCCCGCGGCTCGATGGGCTTGGTGACGTAATCGTCCATGCCGGCTTCGAGACACTTCTCACGGAAGCCTTTGATGGCGTGCGCCGTCATGGCGACGATCGGTATATGGCCGCCGCTGACCCGCTCCCGCTCGCGAATCGCGGCGGTCGCCTCAAGACCGTCCATGTCGGGCATTTCCAGGTCCATGAGCACAATGTCGTACGAACGCCGTTCCAACGCCTCCAGCGCTTCACGGCCCGTGTTGACCGTTTCCACACGGTGCCCGCGCAACTCCAGCAAGCCGACGACAACCTCCTGGTTGATCAGTCCGTCGTCGGCCATGAGGACATCGCGGGGGACGATTTCGCCGGCCGCCGTTATCGTGTCAGCCGGTTTGCCGGCATCTCCGCCCATGGCGATGACAATCGCGTCGGTCAAATCCCGCTGCTTGGCGGGCTTGGTTAAGAATTGCGTCGCCGCCAACTCGCGGTACTCCGCCGGGATGCCCGCATGGCTGGCCGGCACAAGCAGCAGGATCGGGCAATCGGCATGGCGCACGTCGCCGCGCAGTTTTCCAGCAAGCGTCCAGCCGTCGATGCCGGGCATTTCCGCGTCGATCATTGCCAGGCGAACGGGCTCTCCCTCGTCGGCCGCGCTGTCCATCGCCGCCAACGCGTGTGCGGCGTCGCCACACACGATCGTGCGCATGCCAAGTTCGGCCAGCATCTCCTCATAGACCTGCCGGCTGCGGGCGTTATCGTTGACAAGCAGAACGGGCAAGCCACGGAATTCGGCCGGCAGCTCGACCTTTTTCACAGCCGAGTCATCGCGAGTGAACACGCCTTCCATGTGGAAGATGCTGCCTTTGCCCAGCGTGCTTTCGACCCAGATGCGGCCGTGCATGATGTTCGCCAGTTTAGCCGAAATGACCAGCCCCAGTCCGGTGCCGCCGAAGCGCCGTGTGGTCGAGCGATCCGCCTGACTGAAGGAGTCAAATATGGTCTTCTGCTTTTCCAGCGGGATGCCGATGCCGGTATCCGAGACGGCGCAATGCAGCCGCACCTTGTTCGCAGCAATCTCCTCGGCATGGACGTTGACCATCACTTCGCCGTGCTCGGTGAACTTGATGGCGTTGCCGAGCAGATTGATGACGATCTGCCGCAGGCGGCCGGGATCACCGACCATCAGCCGCGGCACACTGGACTGGACGCGGAAGATCAGCTCCAGGCCCTTCTGTGCGGCGCGGAGCGCGAGTACCCGCGTAGCGTCGCCGATCACTTCGCGCGGATCGAAGGAGATTTCCTCCAGTTCCAGCTTGCCCGCCTCGATCTTCGAGAAGTCGAGGATGTCGTTGATCAAATGGATCAGGCAATCGCCCGATTGCTTGACGATGTTGAGATAGCCTTTTTGTTCCGAGCTGAGCGGTGTGGCGAGGGCCAATTCGGTCATGCCCAGCACGCCATTCATCGGCGTGCGGATTTCGTGGCTCATCATGGCCAGGAACTCGCTCTTGGCGCGGTTCGCCGACTCGGCCGCGTCCTTGGCGATGCGGAGCTGCTCCTCGGCCTGTGCAACTCGCGGGCCAACAGTTCCAGTTCATTATTAGACCGGGCCAGCTCCTGCGCCCGCGATTCGGCCGCGGCGGTTCGGTCCGCGACGCGTTCCTCCAACGTTTCGTTGAGGTCCTGCAATTGTTGGAAGCCGTCGGCGTTCTCCAAGGCGGCGCCGGCGATGGCCGCGATGAAGTTTGCCAGCCGTTCTTCGTCGGCGCCGAACAGCGATCGCACCTGATAATGCGCCACGTAGAGGCAGGCGGCGGCCCGGCCGCGGACGAAAATCGGCACGCAAAGCACGGAGCGCTCGTCGTCGATCCACTTCGTGTGTCCCGGCGCGCCGTGATCGCGGCCGCCTTCGTTGAGGATTGCCTCGTCGTCGATAACCGCCCGGCCCGTTGTCAGCGCGAGATTGACCATTGCGGCGCGGTAGCCGCGCACGGCGTCGCCCGCCACCGGAATGAAGCTCGTCTGGCCGTCTTTTAGTTCAATTTCCAACACCAGGCAATGCTCGCCTCGCAGGAGCCGCTCGGCGGAGCGGCGCACTTCTTCGTAGGTGCTCGCCGAAGACAGGGCCGAGGCGATCTTGCGGCCGTCCTCCAGCACCGATTGGAAACGATCGGCCAGCGAGAGCGTTGTTCGCTGCTCGACGGCGCCTCCAGATTCGGCGCCTGCGTCGGGGGCAATCGCCGCCAACTCCGCCTGAGCGCGAGCGATTTGCCGATCGGCATCCGCGTATCCCAGGGTTTGCCGCAATTTGCCGTCGGCCAGAAGCGTCTGTGCGAGTTCGTATTTCGCGCCTTGTCGCGCGGCCACGGCCTGGCTCTTTGCGAAGCAGCGAAACGCCCGTCGCGGCTTTCCCTTCAGCGCCAGGATTAGCCCCGCTTCGCGGAGCGCGTGGGGCAGGTCGTTCTGCAGCCAGCGGGCGGTTCGCCAGGCACGGCGTGCGGCCTTAGTGGCGCGGCCTAAGAGCGCTGCGCCGTTCCCGAACCGAGTAGGACGGCTGTTTCTCTGCCTGGCATCTCAGGGCGCTGGTCAACCAAGAGAGATTAGGCGCCACGTAGGCATTCATGATTCCTTTTTTCTTCGCGATGGCCAACGCTTCCTCGAATCGTGCCTCCGCCTGTTCATGCCGCGAAAGCGCCATCAGCCGGATGCCATCCGCCAACAAGACTTGGGTCGTGCCTGGGCGTCGCGGCGATCACACGCCAGGGCATTCTTAATTAGGTCTTCCGGCACTTGTCCGCCGGTGGCAAACGCCCACAGATCGAGGCTGATTCCCGCCATTTGGTCGTCGCCCAGTTCCACGCCCGACTCGTGCATGCGGCGGGCCTCTTCCAACGCCTCGCGATGCTCGCCCAGGCGATACAAGGCTGCAGCCATCTGGTAGCGGGCCATATTCATTTCCCAATAGTCGCCAGTTCGCTGCAAGAGCCGTACGGCCTCGCGCGACTTCTCCACGCACGTTTTGAACATCGACGCGGCGTGCAGCAGAATTCCGTAAAAGTTCAGCGACTGCCCTTGCGCCCAAAGGTCGTTGAACGAGCGGCGCAATTCCAGCGACTTCTCGGCATAAACGATTCCGCGGCTATAATAGCCGATCAGGCTCATCCCCGGCGCATGCTCGGAATAGGCCTGCGCAAGCTCCATCGTCGGACCATATCGTTCGCAAAGGTTCAAGCCGCGAAGGTGAGCCCACAAGAACATGAATTGGCTGCGCACAAACCAGTAGCCATGACAGAGACGGCTGAACATGCGGAAGGCCAACAGCTCGGCGGGAGACGGCTGCCTCTTGCGGCGATGCACGAACACTTTGGGGAAAATCGTATGCAGTGCCTGCACGGCGATCTCCCAAAGCACGAGCGGCAGGAACGCCCATTCGTGCCGCGGCACCGATCTGCCGAGCAGGCGCAGCGTGGCTTCAAAGGCGAGCGTGGCGCTTTCCATGTCGCCGCGCTTGAACGCCAGTTCGCCGATCTTGCCTTGCACTTTGGCCCGCGCGAACTCGTCGTCGGCGAGTTGGGACGCTGCGCTGGAACATATCGGACGCGCGATCGTACTGCCCGCGCAGCATGACGACGTTGCCAAGGCCCTCGGTGATGGAAAACTGCGTGGCCCGATCGGCCGAGACGGCGCCTCGGTCCGCGATATGGTATTGCTGTTCGGCGACTTCCAACGAATACCGCGAACGAGCCTGGGCGGCAGACTGCAAGGCGTAGGGCAGGGCCGCTCGCTGCGGCCGGCGGCATCGAAGTGGTAAGCCAAATCGAATATGCGATCCGGCTCACGGGTTTGCAGCGCGAGCGCGACGCGATGATGCAAATCCTGCCGCCGCTCGGTCGAAAGCCGGGCCAGCAACGCGGCGCGAATCTTGTCATGCACGAAGGCGCAGCAAACGCCGTCCGGCCGCACCCATACATAATGCCGCTCACGGGCTTTTTCCAGGGCGGTAATGGCCTGCGAAGAGTCTTGGCCGATCAGCTCCGCCGCCAGCGGCAGGTCGAACTCCTTGCCCATGACGGCGCCCATCACCATCAACTCGATGGCCTCTGGCGGCAAGAGTTCGATTCGCCGCGAAAGAAAGCCGCCGGCCCAGCTCGAAGAGCGCAAGTCGGCCATCGCCAGCGGCTCGATCCGCCAGCCGTCCGCTTCCGCCGCCAAGGCCCCCGATTCGACCATGCCGCGGAGCACCGCCGAAGCCATGAAGGGACAGCCATCCGCGCGGGCGACGACTTCGTTGACGGCGGTATCGGGAAGCGGCCCGGCCATCGATTCGACCAACTGCCGCACGTCGGCGGGTTCGAAGTGCGAAAGCCGCAAATGGAGCGCCGGGCGGCTGCGGCGCAGCACGTGGTCTTCGGCGACTTCTTCCGAGCGGAAGCCGGCGACGACGAGCACGTGGCCGCTGGCTTTCGCGTCGCCGCGTTCGGCCTGCCAGTGTACGATAAGTCGATTCATCAACTCGTCGGCCCATTGGCAATCGTCCAGCACGACCAGTGCCGGCGACTCGGGCGTGCCCAGCGCGTTGAGGAAATGGGCGAGCGCCTCGATGCTTCGCGCTTCGCCGAAGGCTTCGGGGCCGAGCAGGTTCAGGCTTTGCCAGCCCAACACGGCGGCCAGTTCGGGGGCGGCGGCGATGGCCGCGTCGCGATGCTCGCCCAGCCGGCGTCCGACTTCGGCGGCCAGGTCGGGATTTGACCGCACGGCGACGCTTAATTGACTGATGATTCCATCTAGCAACTGAAAGGGATGGCGGCCCACCTGTTCGGAGCCTTGCCCGCGATAGACCATGATGCCCTGCTCGTGCACTGCGCAAGGCCAGTTCGCTCAAGAGCCGTGTCTTGCCGCCGCCTGACTCCGCTTCCAGCAGCACGAGCGATCCGTCGCCCGACCGGCGCGGACGACTTGTTCGTCGAGCTTGTCGATTTCCGATTTGCGGCCGACGAAGGCCGCTTCGGTGAGCGTGACGCGGCGATCGCGCGAACCGACGACGAGCGTCGGTTCGAAGTCTCCGGCCTTCAGCGCCGCCGCGATGTCATCCAAGTCGGCCAACGCTGCCGCGGCCGACTGATAGCGATCGCCGGGGTCTTTTCGCAGCAGCCGCTGGATGACTTCATCCAGGGCCCGCGGTATCGGCAAGCCCATGCTCCGCAGCTCGGTCGCGGGAAGTCATGTGCTCGGCAGCAAGATCGCGCCGACCGTGTCGCCCCGGAACGGAGGTCGCCCGGAAAGACACTCGAAGAGCACAATTCCCGCCGAATACAAATCGGCCGGTTCGGCGACTTCGTAGTCCAGCGAACCGGCCTGCTCGGGCGAGCGGTAGCGGGCCATCTCCATCGCCTTTTGGTTGACGAGAGCGTCGCTTTGCGTGATCCGCGCCACGTCGCATCCGACCAGCACCGCGCGGAACGGCCCCTCGCTGTCGTCCAGGATGATATGGTCCGGGCGGAGGTCGCGATGGACAATGCCGGTGGCGTGCATCTCCTTCAGCGCGGAAAGCAGGCAGCGCCCACCGTGAGCGCGTCGATCAGAAATAGCGGGCCGTTTTCCAGGCGGCTTTGCAGGCTCAGGCCGGGAATGTAAGGGCGAACCAGTTCCAAAGAATCGCCCGCCCAGCCGAAGTCCAAGAGCGGGCACGCCCAAGGGCTCGTCAGCTTGCCAAGCGCGGCGGCTTCGTGTTCCAGCCGCATGCGCGGCCGGCCGAGACGAGCCGGGCGGGGATGCGCTTGACCACCACATCGCGGCCCGACTGTACATCGGTCGCGAGAAACGTTGCGCAGGACGGTCCCGCGCTAAGCCGCTGCATTGCCCGGTATCGCTCGCCTAAAAACGTGTCGAGCTGCGGGCGGGTTTCTTTGTCGATCGCGGAATCGTCGGGCTGTTGCATGTTCGTGTTGCGCCGGAGAGAGAGAACTACCTCTGAAAATGTAGCTTTGCAAAGGTGTGCGCTGCGATTTGACCAAATAAGGAACGCCGCTGCCGCTTCTTCGAATGGGGAAAGCTGAATCTGTGTGCCGGTTGTAGCGATTGGCGCAATCGCAAGGCCGCGCGTAAGCAAGTGCAAAGCGCGGTCGAGTTCTACGAGCCCCACCAAGAATCGTTTAATCGTCGTGGGTCTCGCAAGCTTGACACCACCCTCCGCGTCGCTCATCGCGCGGAAAAAAGTTCACCAATCCGCGCGCCTTGCAACGGCGCGGCGATTCATTTTGCCCGGTCGATACAACCGTCGGTGGAGTGGCGGAATCGGCGGCAATCCATCGAAAAAAACTGAATCTGTCTTGTGGAAAGCGTTGACAGCCTGCTTCGCAAATCGCGAGAATGCATGCATGGTTTTCGTGCCCCTCTGTCAACACAAGGTAAGAGAATGACTCTCATTGAACTCAACGGCCACAGTGTCCCGTCGGTTGACGACAGTCGCTGGGAGGACGGCAGGAAGTTCCGCTACGACTGCGCGGCCCTCACCAAACTGCTGCGCGGGCAGGTCCCCGTGCTGAACTACGTGAAATGGGGCTTCGAGTTGATCGAGCAGGGTCGTACTCTTTCGGTCCTGCCGTTGATTTCCTCGGCGACCAACCAGCACTGCACGCACCAGGCGGCGCTGCTTTTCCTGGCGGCGGACTACACCGGCGGAATCGCCCTGTCGTCGTTGTTTCCCGACTGGCCGCTGGCCGGCATTCATCCGATCATGCCCTCGGAGAAATCGATGTCGCTATGGCTCGCCAAGGGCGAAATCAAATACCTCCGGCCCAGCGTCGGCCGCCTGGAGATTTCCGCCAGCGTCGCCCCTGAGCGGCACGCCCGCATAAGAAATCGTTGTGCGCTTGGCAAGACGGTATTGGAAACCGTTATCGTTCGCTTTCGCAACGGCTCCACGGATGTCGCCGAGGCGAACATGACCTACTTCGGCCGCGCGTCGGACAAGCTGCGTTGCGACGGCGCCTCGCCCGACAAGGTCAATATCCTCTACGAACACAAGCTCATCTCTTCGGCGGAGTTGATCGCCGGTGTGCGGGCGCGAGAGAGCGGGCGGCTGTTCGACGACCCCTTCGCGGCGCGGATGGCAGGCGAGCACGGCGTCGCCCTTGCCGCTCGATTCTGCGAAAAGATGCCGCAACTCGGCGGCATGGTTGCCGCCCGGACCCGGCACATGGACCTCGAAATCCAAGAATACACTCGCCACGGCGGGCGGGATCTCGTGCTGGTCGGCGCCGGATACGACATGCGGCCCTTCCGCCTCAATTTGCCCGCCGGGATGCGGGTCTACGAACTCGATCTGCCTCCGATGCTCGCTGATCGGCAGCGCAGGCTCGAACGATTGGGCATCAAAGACGCGCCGAACGTTACTCGCGTTCGCGTGCCGATCGACCTTTGCACGACCTCGCTGGTTGACGCCCTCAAAGACATTGTCGATATCACTTCTCCGATTTTTATCGCCTGGGAAGGCATGACCATGTATTTCGAGGAGCCGGACGTTCGCCAGATGCTGGCCGGCATGGCGCCGCTTTTGACCAACAATCGCAGCCGGCTGTGGCTCGATCTCGTCGATCGCCGCGCTGTGGTTGAACCCGAAATCTTCCCCGAGGTCAACGCGTTTATGAGCGCCATGCAGATGCTGGGCGAGCCGTTTGTCTTCGGCGTTAACTCGCCGCGGGAGTTCATGGAAAGCAACGGTCTGACGTGTCACCAGAGCGATCCATCCGACCTCTTTTTCCGCGACACACCCGACCCGGTCTACTCGATTTATCACTTCTGCACTGCCTCGGCCGAAGCTTCGCCGATCGTGGTCGAACAACCTTCGTGGACGGCACATCCCGCGCATACGACGCCTCCCGCGACCGCCAACGGGACGAATGCGCCCGTCGGCAACACCTTGCAGAATTGACCGCAAAGTAACTCCCATCTCCCCCGCACGGAGGGTCGGATTCACCGTCCCACTCTTCGTCCGGGAAAGGGTCCTGGTGAGGCCCTATTATCGCGCCGCCCGCACTACCAAGATATCGCCGCGTGCGAAGCGGTTGTCCTCGAAGGCAACCGTGCCGCGCGGGTCAACGCGGCGGATGTGGTCGCCGTCAAAATCGGCCGACCGCTGCTCGCTGCTTATCGACATTTCGATTCCACCATCCTTCGCAGCCAATCTTCACAGGCGCGCACTACGCAAGTGCGGTGTTTGGCATAACCAGGCCAGCGACTGATCGCATCCGGCGCGGGCAGAGGCTTCGCCGTCAATTGATGCACCCGATTCATGCGGCCGGAGTAGAACCGCACTACATAACTGAAAATAATGTCCTCGCCGTTGCCTTCGGGTTGGCCGGCAGCCTGAATGGCCGCGAAATCCGGCAGGTGTATTAGCATCCTGTAGACGTTCAAGCGGCTGACAACGAGTGCGCCAGTCAAGATGATCGGGCATTCGCCGGCGGGCGCGTTGCGGGAATTGTAGGAACCGTCGGGCGAGGGCCGGCGTCCGAATAGGCCGTGGATGATTTCCGGGTCTGCCTTCCATGCCTCATGCAGCCGGTTTACCGTCTCCGGAGGCAGCTCAAGATCGTCGTCTTGAATCAAAACGCATTCTCGCTCCATCATGCTGGCAGCGAAAAAGCGGCCGTTCAGACCAACATTGCAATCTGGCGTTACGAGGACAAAATCATGCCCCGACTTGAACGGCGGGAGGCCGGAGAAATGGTTATTCCATACGATGCCCGACGCAATTAAGGGGTTCTGCGCGCAGCCGTTGACGATGGCTGCGACGTTTTCCGGCCGCTTCCAGTTGAGCATCACTGCTCCGATCCGATCTTGCGCCGCGCACCGGAAACGCTGAACGCCGCACGGGCACGGGCAAGCAGCGCGGGTTCGGTTTTCGAGGCACCTGGCGACATACGCGCGGAGTGCTAGCACGCCCGATGCGCAAGAATTCCGAGAAACGCTTCGGGGCGCTTTGAAATGGCCCGAACAGGCAGCTAGAATCGTTAACGCGGGGTCACGCTCGTGGGACCCCGATGGGAACGAGAGAGGGAACGCGGATCGCGTGAATCGCAACGGAGGAAGTTGCCATGCCTAGTTCGAGTTCTTCTGACGGCGGCAATTCGCCGGCCTCGTCCAGCAGCAATTCGCCACCCGCCTCAAGCAGTGTTTCGCCGCCCGAGTCGAGCAAAAGCCCGCCACCCACCTCAAGCAATAGTCCCCCGCCCTCGTCGAGCAAAAGTCCGGCGTCCTCGTCGAGCAAAAGTTCGTCATCAAGTTCATCGCAGCGTTCGGCGTCAAGCTCCAGTTGTCCAACTTGGCGCGGTGACAAGCTAATCGACTACATGAAGGAAGCGAACTGGTTTCATCCGAGACTAGGACGCGACCACCAGAACTTTCAATGGGACCCGGTATCTGGTGGAACAATTTGGCAGGTAAAAATTCAAAAAAAAGACGCGCCTCCACCCCTTCCTGTAACACAAAACCAACCGCCGCCCGCCGTAACTAATCGTAACGAATACGATTTGGCGACACACTGCCTATTCGGCGACTTTTATTTAACCTTGCAATTCCGTCTTCCGAACGTCCGCGCGGATTGGAACTTCAACCAAGGGTCCCACGGCAACAAATCGCTGGGGCCGCGGGAACCTCCTT
This sequence comes from uncultured Planctomycetia bacterium, assembly GCA_963707295.1. Taxonomy (GTDB): domain Bacteria; phylum Planctomycetota; class Planctomycetia; order Pirellulales; family Thermoguttaceae; genus JANXQG01. The sequence continues at coordinate 459,433 of CAVPPL010000007.1, read as the reverse complement.
GCAACTCGCCGATCTACGGGATCAGCAACTGGGCCAACAGCGGCGTGAAAGCGATGGGCAAGCTCGGCCTTTATGAGGTGCAAATCCTAGACAGCTACAACGCGAACAGCGTGCCGCCGGGAAGCACCGCCGTTCCCACTGACGGATCGCTCATGAACCTTGGAGGCGATTGCAAGATCAATCCCATCGAGATTTGCGGCGCCATCTATAAAAAAACGCCGCCGTCATCGAACGTGGTTAAAGCTGCTGCGAACGCGGGGACGGACTATCCCAGAATTCCCGGCGGCGACTGGAACACGTTGGAAATCTATTTCATGTCGGCGCGATTTGCGAAAGATGCGACGAAAACGAAAGTGCGCTGCACGACGATCACGGTGACGCTCAATGGAACAACCGTCCAAGACCGGCAGGGCATCGCCGGCGTCACGTCGGGCACCGAGTCCGAATCCGGAATCGTCAACAACGATCACCGGTATAATCAGAACTGGCTACAGGGCGTTGGAGCCATCCTGCTCCAGGAACACGACAGCAAAATCCAATTTCGGTCGATTCAGGTCAATTCCGGTTGGTATCCCAAAACATCCGGCGGCTCGTTCAACTCGAACTGGCAACGGACCTGGGACAGCGTCAACAAGAAATGTATGTAGCCTTTCGGTTCTTTAAAATCTATTTGAGGAGGCTATCCATATGTGTCGTGGAATGAGCGCCATTCGTTTTTCGGTTGTAGTCGCGGCGACCATGCTTGCCGCAGGGTTTTCTTGGGCACAACAGCCGCCGAAACCGGCGACCGAAACCAAGCAGTCGAAGGACGCTTCCGCCGATTGGGCGCCGAAAGGTTTAAAACTCTCCGCTAACGCCAAGGAGTGGTTCAATCCGGCCGCGAGGGCATTCCTTTCCCATGGCAAAAGGGAAATAACCGTTCTTGAAGATGACGATATGCTGGAGGGCGACTTGGACGCGCTGCCATTGCTTCCCGAAGTGAATAGCCTGTGCCTTATGGGCGGCTTCTCCGAACAGGGATTAGCGCGTTTGCGTGGGCTAAAGACCATCGAGTATTTGCACCTAGAGGACAATATCATAGTCAACGACAAGGAGTTGGAATACTTTGCCACGATGCCCAACCTCCGCAAGTTGGAGATTCTCATAGGGTATGGCATTACCGACAAGGGCCTTGAGATTCTGAGCAAGGCACCGCGATTGGAGGTCTTGGAACTTGTGAACGCCGATATTACAGAGAAGGGATTGCGCTACTTGAAAAAGTTCCCGGAGCTTCGCGAACTTCGCTTGGCTGGCACCAAACTCACATGGGCTTGTCTCGAAAGATTTCCCAAAGTGGATAAGCTTAGGATTTGTAAAACAATAAGTTGACGAATTTTGGCTCAGCGTGGCTGGAGGGTGTAATTCCAGTCGCCGTGGAAATCGTGTCGTTTGATGTGAACTTGTTCGAGTTGTTCGTCAGAGACCTCGATCCCTTTGGGATAGGTGTTTTCGTCCAGTTCGGCGCGTACGACCAATCCTCCATCGGTGCGAGTATGTCCGATCAATTCAACAATGGTCTGCAAGCTCGCCAGCGGTTGGCCGCGCCAGTTCTGCGTGATATACGCGAAAAGCCGGTGCTCAATTTTATTCCATTTGCTTGTGCCAGGAGGAAGGTGTGCGACTGTGATGCTCATTCGAGTTTCGTCCGCGAACTGCTGCAACGCGACCTTCCACAAGCGGCAACGCGCACTGTTGCTGCCACCGCTGTCGGCAGTGACCAGCAGTTCCCGGGCATGAGGGAAACGGCGGCGTCCCATCCGTTTCCACCAGCGGCGAATCGTGTTGACGGCAAACTCCGCCGTGTCATGATCGATGCCGACGCTCACCCAACCTTGATTGTTGAGGATATCGTAAACGCCGTAAGGAATGGCCTTGCCGAGAAGCGGGTCTTTGAAGTCATGCACGCGGACCTGTTCGGGTTGCCCGTGAGGACGCCAATCCCGACCGCCATTCTTGAAATCCCCGACCAATTCCTTCTTTTTCGTATCCACCGAGATCGCAGGCTGGCCGCGTTTCAGGAATCTCGCCATCTCGGCATTGAGGTACTCGAACTGCGCGTTGCGGTCGGGATGCGAGCGCCTTCGCGCGTCTTGCGATTGGCCTGCAAGCTATAGCCCGCCTCGTCCAGCAAACTTGCTACCGTGCCGTGGCTCACCGGATGGGCTTGCCGGGTCAATTCCTCGGCGAGCGTGCGCGTGCTCTTGATCGTCCATCGCAGCGGAGACTCCGGGGTGCCTCGCGAAGTCGGTTCCACCAGAGCATCCAGTGTCAGCAACAACTGCGGGTCGTTCGCGGCAATCCGGTGGCGTCCGCCGCCAGTCCCGCGGATTCGTTCGGGCGGCAACGCGGCCTTTCCCCGCCGTGGAGTCTCTCAATTCCGCGATTCCGCTGCGAATGGTCGTCTGCGACATATGCGTTGCATCCGCCACCGCCGTCACGCCTCCCCAGCCGATTTCCAAGGCTTCACTGGCTGCCCACAACCGCCGCGACCGCTCGTTGAGCGCCTCTTTCAACTGCCGACACTTGCGCCGAATCCTGGCAATAACCCGTGCGTCCTGCATCCACATGTCATCGCACAATCCGGCAGCCAACACAATAGGAAATTCACCAAGTTATTGTTTTACAGATCCTTAACACGCTCAAGATATCATGCACGCCGTGGAGAGAAGAAATGTCCAACAGGCGAAGCCCCGCGAAATAACTCAGAACCCGGATCAAACATACTTTATTGCGATCAGTCTTCGGCCGCCGGCGGGAACGCGACAGGGAACGGATCGCGTGAATCGCAACGGAGGAGGTTGCAATGCCCAGTTCGACTTCTCCTAACAGCAGCAATTCGCCGCACTCCTCAAGCAGCGGTTCGCCACCCGCGTCAAGCAGCGGTTCGCCGCCCGCGTCGAGCAAAAGTTCGCCGCCCGCGTCGTCCAAAAGCAGCTCGTCGTCCAAAAGCGGCTCTTCTTCTTCGTCAAGTGGGTCAAAAGGGACTATCTTTATCAGTGGGTACTGGCCGCCAACCAATATCGAATCACCTGACGGAATGCTCCAGCAATTCAAACCGTTGGCGACATACAGGGGGAAATTGGGAGAGTACGTAATCCAGAACTACAAGAAAACCGGTTACCGAATCGTGTTGATCGCAACGGAGTTTCCGAGCAATCCACAGGTGCCTTATATTCCAAATCCGGCGGTGGAGCAGAACTGGGGAGGTGGGGCAGGGTTGTGGCAGGTGGATTATCCGGTGACTTCTTATACGTTTTGGACGCTGATGAAGATTTACACGCCTGTCGCCGTAATGACTACAAGCCGGTGGATCAAGGACTTCAGTTGGAGACTGGAGATCGGTTCGACAAATCTAGCCCAAAACCTGTGGGACGTTACGCCTCAATGGAATATAGGACGGCCACCAAATATCGGCGGTTCTCCAAGCGACTCCGCGTTGCCAAACGTTGGTCACGCTTCAATCGCAGGCAATCCACCAGACGTCACAATTAATTCAGGCGTTGCTCGAAACATCCCGGCAAATGTCAAGGCGCTCCAAGTCACGATAATGAATGCCTTAAAGGCACAGATCGCTGCGGCCGATCTGGCACCAGATCAGCCCACCAAGGTACAAGGCGATACAACAGCCGTTCCTCCTGACATTTACGTGTCTGCATTCGCCGGATACCATGCTGTATGGTACCAAGCCTGGAGGGGAAGCGTCTGCAAAGCCGGGTGGCACACGCATGTCGGATATAAGGTAACCTTGCCAACGGCTACGAAGGCGATCGGTATCCAGCTTGACGAACTAATCAAGTGGCTCAATGCGCATTAGCTTTTGAAATGAGAGGAAGCCGAATGAAAAATCCCTTTACGACAGGCCCTATGTTGTTTGCGCTCGTTTTCTGCGTCTGTGAATCGTTTCAGCCGGCCTTGGGCCAGCCCGACTCGAACAAACCGCAGCAGCGCATGGAAAGCATCGAACGCCCGATCCTGGGTTGGGACGACGACGGCAAGCGAATTCTCGGCCATGTTGACACGAAAGTGATCTTGTGGGACGCGGCGACCGGTAAGATGCTGCAAAAGCTGGTAGCTCATAAGGAGCGAATCTTCTCCGTTCGCTTCAGTCCCGACGGCCTCCATGCTTTCACGAGCTCTTGGATGGCAGAGGGAGAACTCGGGTACAAATCGAAGGACACCCGCACCGTTCTCTGGGATTTGACGACTGGCGAGAAAAAGGCGGACTTTCCGGGTCAAGTCCCAGGCGAGTTCAGCGCGGACGGCAAGCTTCTCCTCACGTTCAGCGGCCCGAGGCCTAAGAACTCAGCTTCGTTCGATGCCGTTGTGTGGGATCCCGCTAACGGTGCTAAGCTCGCTAGTTCAACACTCGACGATTGCAGCAATCCCGCCAACGATGCACTGCACTTTTCGGCCGACGGGCAGACCTTTGCTCTCATCAAACATGGCCGCTGCGTGACCATCAACGATAGCTTAGGCGTTCTGTACGATGCCATCAACGGGCGGGAGCTCGGAAGAAGTGCGCGGCAAGACGGCGGACACCGCTTCACATCGAACGGAGAGTTGGCGTCTCTCGATCCGAACGAGGCAATTCTGAAAGACTTGCACTCTGGTCGAGTCCAAAGCACTTCCCACGACCGGTGGTCAGTTTTGTGTGCCGCATGGACGCACGATGGCAAACGGGTGGCGGCGGAGATTCTGGTCGGTAAAACCCTCGTGATCAAGATCTTCGATGTCGAATCGCGCACGACGACCGCTGGAGTAAAGGCCCATCCAGAATGGACGAACATTGCCATTGTGAGTCCGGACAATCATGCCTTGCAATGGAGGCGGGGGCCGGTACTCAGAACCATCCGGACGTTCGTCTCTACGACATGAAAACAGGAGAAGAAATCAAACGGATCGCGCTGGCAGCGGTGGGGGCACGTCATCGGCTTTTCGCCGGACAGCAAGACCATTCTAGTCGGGGGTCCGGAGTTCGTCATTTACGACGCACAGAACGGTAAAGAAATCCGCAGGCTCAAACTCCTCGACGACGTTAGCTTCGAATACTTTTGGAATTAATAAGTTGACAAAGGTTATCGCGATTATCCCACCTGTCACCGTAGTGCTCCGAACTGGGAGATTCCGTATCGCTGTGCGATCGAACGGGGTCGAAACTGGACAAACCTGGTTTTTTCTTATGCCTTCTTCGCGTTTTTCGAATGCCATTCGCTGCGCAGGGCGTAATTAACGCTCGGGCGCTTCGCACGAGATTCGTGAACGCGATTCGCCCCATGCGATCGGTCTTCGGTGATCGACACCGCTCGGTAATTGACTTGTTGGAATTGGCGACAGAGGTAGCGGCCTCGGGCTCACCTCGAAATCGCGAGCCCGTCTTCTAAATCAAATCTGCACTTTAGGTGATTTTCCTGGTGGTGCAGGTACGCGTGGATAGATTATACGCAGAGGTTGAGGAGGCTGGCGACGAGGTCGTGGAATTTATGCATGTCGTGTGCGTTGGGCAGAACGGCGAGAAATTGTTGATGCAGGTTTTTCCGCGAAATCCAGCGACGGCGGTCGGTGTGCGAGGGACGCCGATCGGGGTTGTCCCAGGGACGCTCGCAACGGTCGCTCAGCTCCGACGCCGGCTGGTCCCAACAGCACAACTCGACCAACGTGTAGAGCCATTGGTTCAAGTGCCAACAACCGATGTTCGACCAGACGTTGCGAACTTGCTGTTGTCCCGCGCCCCACACCTCCTTCACGTCGTGAAAGTGTTCCTCGATTGTCCAGCGTGCGGCAACGGCTTCCAGGATGTCGCGCACGTCCACCGACGTGTCCGTGCAGAAATAGGGTGCCCAACTGCCGTCCTCGAAGCGAAGCAGCACCACGCGGATCTGGCCGCCAACCAACTTCGAGGTTGCCAGAAAGGTCTTGTACTGACGGGTCGCCTCGACGCCGCGGCAATGGTAGGTGATCGTTTGCCAGCCCCGCCGATGCGCGGCACGCTTCGCCACGTGGATTCTGTTTTTGCCATAGACGGGCGGCCGTCCGCGGCGGCGGGGATCGCGTTTTTCAGGCAAGTCGTAAAGACAAGCGTCCTTTCGCAGGCGGCTGACGACGACGATGCCCAAGCCAAGGATCGGTTTGAGAAACGGTTGCGCCGCATAGCGCCGTCGACCGCCAGCCACACCTTCGCCTTCACTCCCAGCCTGCCGATCGCCTGCATGAACCAAGTCAACAGTTCGACGCCCAGTTGGTGCTTGGTGCGGAATTCCCAGCCATATTTTTCTGCCAGCTTGGGGATGTCGACTTGGCGGACGTAGAGCATCGAGCGCAGCGGCAGCGCGATCACGCCCCACAGCGGATGCCCTGCCAGCCAGGCCAGGGCAACCCAGTTGTGTCCGTAGAGCCACTTGCCGTCCGCCGGTCCGGGCGTCGGATGGTGATGGACACCGGCGCCTTCGACGTGCCGTCCATAGCGCGCCGTGGGCGAGTCGTCCATGGCCAGAAGGATGCGATCTCCGAGCGCAGGAGCGAACTTCTGCACGATCAAGCCGAGCATGGCCGCGGCCAGCTTTTCCGACGTTCGGCCCACGCTGATCAGGCAATCGTAAAAGCGGTCCCAATCATCTCGCACTCCCGCCGCGACGAACCAGGCGCTGGCAGTGCGTCGATCGTCGGCCAGCAACATCCCGGCGACCACGATTGCCAAGCGAGCAGCGATTCTGGCGTCCATGACCGCTTGCAGGACGGAAACCGCCGACTGCATCGCGCCGGTCAACGGCACCTTGGCGGCAGTTGTCCTCTTGCGTTTGGGATTCCGACTCTGAAGCCGCCGGCGTTTATCGTGCTGAGACTTCTTGTGTTTCTTATGTTTCGGTTGCGGACGATTCGACGAACGCTTATACTTAGCCATCCGTGGCTCTCCCGATGGATTAGATGACCTATACAATCATCAACAATCGCCGAGAGCCGCTTTTTTGCAAAGACCAATTTGACCGATCACAACCGACGTTCGCCTAAAGTGCTGAATCAAATAAGACCATGCCTAAACTCACCGTCCTTTCCGACATGAGGGTCGGTTCGACCCTACTTTGCGACATCCTTTCCGACTTGCTATCGCTCGGATATGGGCATATCAAGTATATGGAGTTTCCAAGGGGACGTTGCGAGATTTGCGCCGAATTGGAAAGACACCACTTTCTCAAACAGCATTTCCTTTTGCCGAGCGAATTGCTGGACCTGGAAATCGACGATCATCGCGTGATATCCATCGTGCGCGCTCGCCGCGGGCGGTTCTGCTTTCGAGTTTTTGCTATTTTGAGCGCAACAAGGAAGCAAGCCAGAAAAACCTCTCGCATTTTTTCCGCAGCCGCTGCGCCGAAATCCGCAAGTTCGCCGACCGGATGGAACAGGGCCGCAGCACGAGAGGCATTGCTTGGAACGGATTCGCTCGGAACGAATACATTTGGACAACCTACGAGTGGCTGCTGCTCGACCCGAAAAGAGAAATACAGGCGCTTGCCGAATTCCTGCGCCTGGATGTGAGTGCCGCAACGATCACGAATGCCGCCGGCAGGGTCGGCCGCGGGCCTGGCGGCAACAACCGAGGGCATCGCCGCGGTTTGATGACGGAATGGGCCTCCATTTTTGGCGAACAACTGATGGCCGAAACCGCCCAGCTTGAAGAGCGCGATTGGGCGTTGGCAGGAAGAGAAAACGATCTGGCGTCGCCGGTGTAACTCGTCAACCGGTGCCGGCATGAGTGGATTCAATTCTCGCCCCGGATCCCTTTCGCCATCGTTACAGTTTACCATTTTCTCGTCATAATCGGGCAGATTCCTACAACCGGCACGATCGAAACACTCAATTGCCCCCTAAATTGCCGCCGATACGTGACAAGACGCCGGTCTGGTTGCGCCAGCTTTGACGGTTGGAGCGGATTCTTCGGTGAGGCATAACAGGAGGAAAATGTGGGCAAATTCTGGACAGTTCGTTCGTGCATCGTTCCCGCGTTCTTCCTCGGTTCACTGGCCTTCGCGGCATCTTTGCACGCCCAGGGCATCGCCCTGAGCGGTGTGGGACCGATCAACCGCGGCATGGGCGGTGCTTCAACCGCCGCGCCGATCGACGCTGGCGGTTCTCTCATGTGGAACCCCGCGGCCATCAGCGGCCTGACTAGCTCCGAGGTCGATATCGGCATGGAACTGCTCATGCCGACCGAAAAGCTCTCATCCAGCTTTCCAGCCTTCAACCTGCAAGGCTCGACGGGCGGTGAGCCGGGTGTGATGCCGATTCCCGAACTCGCCTGGGTACATAAATCCGCGGATTCGCCGATGGCGTACGGCCTAGGAATCTTCGGCATCGGCGGATTCGCCACGAACTACCCGGCGAGCCTCACGAACCCGGTCCTCACACCGCAGCCGCCGAATGGCGTCGGTCTGGGCCGAATTTCCTCCGTCGCAGAGTACTATCAGGTCGTGCCGACGGTCTCTTATGCCATCAGCGAAAAGCTCTCCGTGGGGCTGGCTCCCACGCTTACGATCGCCAAACTCGACATTAACCCGATGGTCTTCGCCGCCCCCGACGACGCCAACGGCAGCGGCTTTTTCAATTACCCGACTTCCGACGGAACCCGCTATCACTTCGGCGGCGGTTTCCAGGTGGGCGTCTACTATACGCCGACCGAGACGTGGAGCGTGGGGCTCTGCTTCAAGAGCCCGCAATGGTTTGAGACCTTCACCTCCAACGTGACCAACGAGCTCGGCCAGCCGGAATCGGCAAGCGTCAAGTTCAATTACCCGATGATCGTTTCGTTGGGCACGGGATTCAGCGGCATCGACCGCTGGCTCTTCGCCTGCGACGTGCGATACTTCAACTACGCCGGCACCAACGGTTTCGGCACTCCGGCCGCCTTCGCGCCCGACGGCGCGTTACTCGGCCTGGGCTGGAAGAACATCTTTTCCGTGCATACCGGGGCGCAATACTGCTTCTCGGACCGGGTGACGCTGCGGGCCGGATATCAATTCAATCCGAGCCCGATCGACTCCGACACGGCGTTCGTCAACGTCGGGTCGCCGCTGATCATCGAGCACATCGTGTCGATTGGCTGTTCTTTTCGCCTGACCGAACACGAGGTTCTCTCGGCCGCCTATCTGCACGGCTTTCAGAACACGGAAAGCGGCCCGATATCGAGTCCGGCCACCGGAGTGATTCCCGGCACATCGGCCGCGAGCGCGGTCTCCGCCGACGGTCTGGCCGTGGGATTGACCGTCCAATACTAACAACTCTGGCGGGAGAGGAGAACAGATGCAGATTACTTCTTACCGCTCAGGAAGCCGAACAGCTTCTTGCGGCCGGTCTTGACCGCCGCGCCCTCGGCAGCCTCATCTTTCTCTTTGGGCTCCTCAAAGAGCGCCCCCCAGCGCCACGATCGCCTGTGTCACCGCTGCCTTAGGCGATTGCTCGATCAGCGGCACGCCGTTGTTGCGGGCCTCGACCATCGTGCGATACTCGTTGGGAATCTGCCAGAAGACTTCCTTGCCGATCGTCTCCTCGGCCTTCTTCACGCTGATGTGCCCGTTGTCCAGCCCGGCGCGGTTGAGCACGATCTTCACCTTCTCGCCGATGCCCTCCATCTCGTTCAGCGACATCAATCAGCCGCACCACGTTCCGCAGGCAGGGCAGGTCCAACTGCGTCACCAGCAGGATGTGGTTGGCCATCTCCAAGGCCACCATGTCCAAGGGGCTGTAGCCCTTGCTGAGGTCCAGAACCAGGTGCGTGAAGGTCGCCTTCAACAGGCCGATTACGCGGCGCAGATCGTCGGGCGTGATCAGCGCGCAGTCTTCCAACTGAACGGGACGCGGCAGCAGATAAACGCCCGAAGAATGCTTCGTGAGCGATCGCTTTAAGAGGCTGAAGTCCAACCGCGTGACGTTCTGGGACACGTCGACCAGGGTGTAGTCGGGGATCGCGTCCAGGAAGACGTCGGCGTCGCCCAGGCAGAGGTCCATATCGACCAGCGCTACCGTGTTCTTTGCGTTCTGCGCCAGCACGCAGGCCAGATTCACAGCGAGGCTGGTAGTGCCCACGCCGCCCAGCGAGCCGGCCACGGCTACGACCTGGCTTCCGCGGGTGCGGTTCTCGCCCGATCCATTGCGGCGCTCGCTGATGCGTCCCAAGGCGGCCAGCAGATCGTCGATCCGCATCGGCTGCGTGAGGAACTCCTTCGCTCCGGCGCGCATCGCGCGAAGGATCAGTTGCCCGTCGTGCGACGAACTTGTAACCAGCACGGCGCAATTGGGCGACGTTCTCGCTAAGCCGCGTAACCAGCTCAAGCGCCCGGTCCGGATCATCGTCCAGCGCCACCAGCCCGATGTCGGGATTGGTCTGCGCCACGACGTCGGAGAAGAACTCGTAGCGGGAGCATTCGGCCTCCAGCCAGATCATGTCCATGCCCAAGAGCATCGACTTGACGGACTCTCTCTTGGAGTCGTCAGGATCGACGATTGCCAGGCGGAGGACGTTGGTCATGGTGGCGGATCTCTGGCGAGTGTAGGTCCTTTCTGCCGGAAAGGACTAATGTGCGCGACGTTGGTTGACTGGCCTTGAGTATTAATCGGCCGCAACCGCCTTAGTCCCTCTCCGCAAGACGGACCTACACACCACGTTTCTCTATTTTAGGATGTCGTAGCCGATGGGGCCGATAAAACCGGGTTCCGGCGGCGACGAATTCGCAGCCACCTGATTCGGCAGCGAGCGATTCTGCGGGTTCTGCCGGGATGACATGTTCGACCGTGATATGATTCGACGGGCCGACCAGTCCGTCCGGATTGCAATTCGGGCAACTGCCGTCTGTCGGGCAGCAATTCGGCACTTCCAAATGCCCCTTAAAGAACAGTTCCCAATCGCTGGGATCGGTCGTCGTCATGCCGGGGAGGCAGGTGGGAACCTGGCCGGGTTCCAAGCCGTCGACGATTTCCGGGGTCAGCAGCACCAACGTTTCGACCTCGTTGGTCAAGTGATGCACCGAGCGGAAGGGAGCGCCGAGGTAGGGTACGTCGCTGATAAATGGCAAGCCGTGGTTGGAAGCTTCGCTGCGCTGCTGGATCAGCCCGGCAATCGCCAGCGTTTGACCCGAACGTAGTTCCACGCCGGTCTCCGATTCGCGGGTAGTCAGCGATGGCGGGCCGCCGGGTACGCTGTTCGCGGCGTCAATTTCGCTCACGCGGGCGCGGACGTCGATGTGCATGCGGCCATTTCCCAGCACGATCGGCACGATGTCCAGCCGCGTTCCATATTCCTTGAAACCGACGGTCGTGCCGGTCAAGGCGCTGGTAGTCTGGTAGCCGTATTCGCCGCCCACCAGCATGTACGCCGGGCGGCCGCTGCTGGCCACCACGTTCGGTTCCGACATGAGCTTCGCGAGGCTATCCTCGCGAAGGGCGTTGAGAACGCCGTAGAAGGCGTTGGCGCCAGCAATGCTGAACTTGAAGAGGTTGTCCGGCGCTCCGCTCGGCGGTCCAAAGGTTGAGGTGCTATTTAGCAGCCCGTTGACGCCCGAGAAGACGACGCTTCCGCCGCTGCTGACCTGGGCCCAGTCAAAACCCATGTTCCGCAGCTTCGTGCGCGAGACCTCGTAAACCTTCACCTTGACCATGCCTGTTTGCGTGCCGCTGACGGTCATGTTGTCGATCACGTCGGGAAAATACTTTGCCGCCACGGCGTGGATTTTCGGCACGAGGTCCGGTTGTTCGACGTAGCCGGAGATAATTACCGAAGCCCCGTTGACGGGCACGACCGTGAGCGTCGTCCGCGGAAACAACACGTGGAGGATTTCCGACAGCTCGGCGGCGTCCCCCATCACAATCACGTTGACTGCATAGATCCGCTTGTCCTCGCCCCAAATGTTCACCTGCGTCACGCCCGTCCGCTTCGCCGAAATCTGCACCTGGTTGGGCGAGACCGGCACGACGGAGAGAATGTCCGGATTGTTCACCTGGACCTGGGGAATCCGCTTGTCGAGGATGAGAAAGCGGCTGGTGTTCACGACCATCTTCAAACGGTCGTCGTTGCCCGTCACGTGGAAGTAGGGGCTCGTCGGATTGGCGTCGCTGGCGACCGCCTCGCCGGGCCTGCCGATTGGCGCGGTCGGGCCGGGCGGAATCACGACGGGTTGCTGGCCACGAGCGCGCGGCGTTAAGGCCGCGCACAGGCCGATCGACAAGGCGGCAAGGCAAAGTGACCGCAGCGGAGATAGTCTTCGTTGAATCATCCGTGATTTCCTTAATTACAAGTCCGCGTCAAGCGCCCATCGGCGGTTTTTGGTTGACTTTGAGCGAGGGCGATGGAGTGTCGTTGGGTTGCTTCGTAGCCGTTCCGCCAGTCGGCGCCAGGACGGGCGCGACGCCGGCCGAAATGGGAACGTGCGTGTCCGCGCTCGGCTTGGTCGGCGAGGGCAGATTCGTGGCGGTCCAACTGCCATCGTCGCCAAATCCATTCAGGCCGGCATTGGACGTCGAAATTGACGTCGTTGAAAGTGTCGGCGGTCCGCAGCCGCATTGTGAAGTGCGCAGGCTCCTCGGGCTCCGGGGACCTGGCATTGTTCGTGATTTTGGGCGCGTTGGCTTTCTCCAGGGCCGTCTTCACCAGGTGGAACCACTTATCGAAGCCGTCATCTTGCTTGCTTTCCATGCCACGGTTGGTGCCGCCGATGCCGCCTAGCAGTTTACGCGCGCTCAGAGGGTCATCCTTCGTTTGCTCCGAATCTTCGCCGCTCCGCAAAATCAAGCGGATCGTGCCCAACTGGCTGGCCAGCGTGACAACCGAAGCTTGCGCGGGCGTGACCAAGAGCGATACCGTCTTGGCGGAAGTAACCGAGTGGGACTCGGGCGCTTTGGGATCGGCGCCCGGCTGTTGCTGCTGCATATTCGTCATGTCGTTGACGGCAAATACGCGGATGTCTTGCAGAATCGTCTTTGCGAGCGTCTCGCCAATTCCCAGGCTCGGATCGGCGCGCATGAAAACTTGCACGTCGCAGCGCGCGCCGGGAACCACCAGTCCGCCTACGACGGCTTCAATTCCCACAGGAATGGCCACCACGCGCATGCCTTTGGGAATCTGCGCGCCCACCGACATTTCGCCGGCGTGCAGCAGCATCGGTTCGAGAATCGGCTGGCCGGCATAGATCATCAGTTTTGCACGGCGGTTGTCGATCTCTTCCTGCTTGCACAGGGCGCCGGGCGGAACCTTGTCTTTCGGCCATTGTTCGAGCTTGACCGAATCGCCGGCAGCCATCGACCCTTGCAGAATGTCGGCCTTGGCGACAAAGACGGGCACCGTGTCTACTGGTGCGGTCTGGTCGCCGCGTCTTGCCAGGACCTGGGTGATGCCCAGCGACGCCACCAGCCCGCAACCGAGGGCTAAAATAAGCAGAGCTAGAGATTTTCCTCGCATGGTCACCCCCTAACGTATCAGGCGGCAGGGCAGCCAACTCGCGTTGGGCACGCTACTTCCCGCAGCACTGTTGTTTCCGGCAATCACGTCTTTCCGCTTACAAACATTGGCGACGGAAAGGGTATAACTAAAAGCAAATCCGGCTAAACGTCACCAACGTCAAGATCGTTATTCTCAAAATACTGAGCAAATGATATCCGTTGGCCGCCGAGCCGCGCCAGTACGGGCAGTGCCGCATCCTTATAATCGGCACAATCGGCAAACGTTCTCTAGTTTTACCAATTCGGGCTTTGGTCTTGGGGCCTTTCGTCTTACAAACAGGAGTGAAAACGCGTTCGATACTAAGTTCTGAGACTCAGGACGGTTACATCAACATTCCGTTCCAGATAAAATAGGCAATCGTTCCCAAGGCAATGGGGATTCCGTAGGGCAGCAACATCATGCTGCTCTTCCGTTCGGCCGCAATGACCGACAGCTTGTCGGCATCGCGGATCGTGAGGATCTCGTCGACGATATGGAAGAACTGCGCCTTGTGGTGGTGCCACTTGCGGCGGATCAGTACCATCACCAAAGCGATGGCCCCGCCGAAAATCGCGGCGACGCAAAAAGCGTAAAACGTGGCCGTGACGCCGATCCATGCCCCGATGCCGGCCATCAGCTTGACGTCGCCCGCCCCCATGCCGCCGATGCTATAGGCCGGCAGCAAGAGCCCCAGTCCCACCGCGGTGCCGGCCATGCTCCAGGCCAAGCCGGTAAAGCCGTTGCAGTAGGCGGCCGCCGACCAGCCGGCGAGCACCAGCGGGAAGGTCAGCCAGTTGGGAACTTTCAAAATCCAGCCATCGATGACCGCCGCGACGATCAAGATGAGGCTCAGCAGCCATACGGGCCAGTTTGCTACGATAGCGTGAAACAGGGAATGCATTGGTAGGCGGGAATTTTTGTGAGGCGAGATGGGGGGTAATTATGCGGCTCGCGGACTGCGCCGCGAGCGTTAGCGCATGCAAAACAACGCGCTCAGCACGGCGCTGGCCGCGGTGAACAACAGCAGCAGCGCATCGGCCGCAAACTGGTTCGTTTCCAAAGGTAACACGGGATACATGGCAAAGGTTCCTGACCGGCGTTTGTCGTGGGGCAGCTTGCCAATCATCCCACGTGTCTAAAGCTTAGCTCAAAAAAACAAGTCCCCTTCCGCTTCGTTGACGAGGTGGGAGGGGACTTTGTCTCTTCTCGTTCTGTCTCGCCGCGCCGCGACCGGCAAGCCGGCGCGACGCGAGCGGCGGCTCCTAGATCGAGTTGGCAACCTTGGAGAACACGCTGGCCGCGTTGTTGCCGATCGTGGTGATCGCCGCCAAGCAGACGGCGATAATCAGCGAGAGCATCACGGCGTATTCGACGGCGGTCGGGCCGTCTTCCGAAACCAAAAACCGACGCAACTTGGATGTAAAATTCTTCATCACAACTCTCCTCTCCGATCGCCCGAAGGCTTCGGAATTAGTTACAAACATTGGTTAAGGTCAGTTCAATCCGTGATCGCAGTTTTGTCCTTCAACTGAAACGTAGGTCGAATTGTCAAGAAGTCAAAGGAAATTGCCGACGAGTCAAGTTGCAGCCGCGGCGGCATCCAGCCTACATGGCCTTCCGGCCGGGGCGTGAGAGTATCCCGCCGCGGCCGCCTTCGCCAAGAAGACCATTGCCGCCAGGGCCGTGAATCCCGTCACGCTGAAGCCCAGCGCAAGCGACAGATTGGCCGCGGCCACGGTCGTGGCGGCGAACAAGGCAAGGCCCCACCGCCAAGCCGGCGACGACCAGAGCATGACCAACGGCACCGCGATAAGCGTCTGATCGTAGATAATCAGATAAGGCGGCACGATCAGCATGAACAGAACGCCGCACGCGTATTCATAATTCGCGGCATAAGGCTGGGTGCAGGGAGCAGGGAGCGGCGAAGAGGCGGGACCTGCCTGCACCGACAGCGGCCGCCGCGACCACACGACGCGGCAGAGCATCACCGCCGCCGTGCTGACGCTCGCCGCATAGGCGATCTTCATCGCCGTCGGCTCCCAGGCGGCCCATCCGGCTGCCCACGTCAGGTTGCTGGCGATGCCCGTAAACGACGCCTCGACCATCGGCGAAAAGTGGGCGCGGCGGGTAATGGCGGAAATCGCCGGCAAGGCATGGAGATAATCGCTCCAAACGCCCGGCCCTGCGATGGCCGCCACGGCGACGACCTGCAAGACGAATCCCGCCGCCAGACCGAGCAGCGTGCGGAGATCGCGGCGCAGGAGCATCCATAGCACCAGGCCCACGGCCAGTTGAGGCTTCAGCGCCAAGAGCGAAAGTACGAGGCCCGCCAAAACATGGTCGCCTCGTTTGTGGAGTGCAATTCCGCCCGCAAACACGAGCACGAGGAACGGCGCTAATTGACCGATCCCAATGGCGATCCACAGCGGCATCATGCCGGCGAGGGCCGCGAGCATGTTGATCCGCCACGGCCGGGCGATCTCAGCCGTATGGTAGAAAATCAACCCCGTGCCGAGGATGCAGATCGCGGAAATCGCCCACCAGACGGCCAACGCCCTGGTGAAGGGAAGCACCGTCAGCGGCGCGACGAGCGTTCCGACCGTCGGCGGGTATATCGACGGCAGCGGGTCGTCGCGGAGCGATTCTTGCAAGCGGAGGAAATGCGGCTGATCGTAAAGCCGCCGGGCGTCGCCGCCGCGAATGATCGATCCGGCGACATAGTATTGCGAGAAATTGCCGCCGCAGCCGCGCGTTTGCGGGCGGTTGGTAATGACGAAGCTCTCCCACATGGCCCAGAGGGCCAGGGCGGCAAGAAGGCCGAACGTCCAATCGGAAAGCCGCCAGCGCGACAAGAGTCCTGCTCCCGGATAAACTATTTCGCGGCGCCGCTTCGCCCTATTGCCGTTTTAGGGCATGTTCCGCGGCAAATCGGGCGCGGTGCGCCGCTTGGTCTTGCCACTCGTCCGGCGCCATTCGGCCGGAACGGCGGCGGTTGCTCAGGTGGAACTAGTGGATCGAGTTGGCCACCTTGGAGAACGTGCTGCTGGCGTTGGTGCCGATCGTGGTGATGGCGGCCAGGCAGACCGCGATAATAAGCGAGAGCATCACCGCGTACTCGACCGCGGTGGGCCCGTCCTCGGAAATCAGGAAGCGTTGCAGTTTCTTAGCAAATGAAATCATGTCTTCTCTCCTTCCGACAATTTGAAGCGTCGGATCACAGTTGATTATGGAAGATTGTCAATCCATTCAAGGCAAGTGTATCCCTCACTTAAACAAGTAGGTCCATTTTTGCCAATTGTCAAATAGAACCGGCGGGGCGGAACAAGCCAGCGCCAGCCGCCATTTGGTTTCACGGGCCTGCGCCCGTTGCGCGATCCGGTTCCATCCCGCAGTTGGCAAAAAGACGACGCGCCGAGCGTGACGAATGGGTGGAAAGTTCCGCCGGCGATGATTGTACCGGCCTTACGGTGCGGCGACGGCCCTCTTCCCGCTCTCGGCGCAACGCCCACCACTTGCGCAACTTCTGCACGTCGTCGCCCGCGGCGTAGGTATAGCCGGACACCTTGTATTCCAGCAGATGCGGGTCGGCGGCGGAAAGCAGCCCGAACGCTCCGGGACTTTCGCGGTTCCGCTCCAAAAGCATTCCGGCCGCGGTGGCCCCGATCTCGGCCGAGTCATTGTGGCCGATGTCCAACGTCTGTCGGTTCTCGGCATTTTCGGCCAGCCAGGCGTCGACGCCGGGCCACGGGTCTCGCCGCGCGATAGAGAATGCCGCCAGCCATTCCAGCCGGTACGGGGCCAACGGCGTCGGCGGGAGGAACCGCTTTTGCCGGATGGCGTCCAGCAAGGCCGGCAGCGCGTCGTGTGTGCCGTCGATGGCCAGTTGCGCAAACCGAGCCGAAGCGGCTGCTCTCGCTGCCCAGGTGCTTGCGACTCGTCGAGTACTCCGAATCGACTTCCTCCTCCACCGCGCCGTCTTCGACGAGATTGAAGTAACGCGCGGCGAACTTCGAGACCTCGCGGGCGTCGAGCTGCCCCAACATGCCCAGTTCCTGGTCGTTCAACAGCTTCTTCTCGGTCAGGATGCGGTTCAAGGTGCGGCGGCTGATCGTCGCCAGCCGCTCGACCGGATCGGTCTTCACATAGTAGCTATAGGCGATTTGCCGCCGCGGCGTGGGAAGATTCAATAGGTGAAAAACCGCTTCGCGTTCGGCCTGATTCCAGTGCGGCGCCGGAAAGGCCGCGCCGACCGGATAATTGCCCGGCAAGAGCGCATTGCCGCTAGCGCAATGGGCCACGCGGTCGTCGGCGCTGTCGAAGTAGCTGGGATGCTCGGCGCCGGGGGCGTGCGAGGGCTGGCCGACGATCAGATGCTGTTCCAAAGTCTGCTTGTGCTGGCACCAGCATTCGGCCACGATCGCCGGCCGCGTCATGTCGGACAATTCCTTCAAGTCAACCGCTGCGTCCGCATCCAACTTGCTTTGCAGCCGCGAGTCGATCGCAGCCTTGATCCGCGGCAGATCGGCGTCCTGGGCCATTGCGTCCATCAGGTTCTGCCGGGCGACGCGGCGGCGCAGCGACATGTAGTAGTCGCGCTGGCTCCCGGCGCGGGCCAGATCGTTGAGCCAACGATCGATCTGTGCGCTCGCGGCCGGCGGCAGGAAGCGATCGCCCGGATCGTTGGTGAACCAGTTCGCCCACATGACTCCGCGAATCTCCTCAATGCGGCGGTACAAGTCCTCGCTGAGTGCGGGATCGGTCAGACGCTGCTTCAACAGGAGGAGGATTGTCGGGGCCAACTGCCGCCCGGCCGCTGGAGACCCGGCGGCCAACCACTGCAACCGCTCGCTTGCCCCGGTTCGCACCGCGTATGATTCATCATCCAATTGGGCGACCAGCCGCTGAAGATCCCCGCGCGACAGGCTCGACGGCGGTTCGATCCGCACGGCCGGCAGCCGGCTGCGCCAAAGCAAGATCCGAAAGCGGGCTTCCAAAGGCAGCTCGGGCAGCAAAATCGCACGCTGGAACTCCTCGGCCAGCACCGCTGCCCCAGTCTCCTTCCCATCAGAAATCGGGGGAGAACCGACCCAACATTCCAGACATCGAGCCGCACGACGCCGAATCTGGTAGCTTGGACTATCCAGGTCGTGCAGCCGCTGGGGAAGCTCGGCACGAACGGTTGCCGGAGTTGGGGCGGGGACTGTCCCGTCCCTTGTGCCGCCTGAATTGCCAGTTTGCGGTGATTCCGCCCGCGAAATGAGAGCCATCACGCTGGCGAGCGTGAATATCGCCATCAGAGGTATTCTCGCGAGCGGCCGGAACATGCTCATAGTATCCACGCCCTAGGCATAGTTGTCCACAAGGATCAACGCCCGATCACGCGCCCCTCATGGATTTCGCGCATTAGCCGGCCCTACAGACGGCATTGCCCTTGCTCCGATCGGCCATTTTCGGTATAGGCACACTGCAATCCTAACCCGACGCGTAAGCGAGGGATGAGGGCCTATCCCTCGCTTACGCGTCGGGTTGGGAATATCGCATACAGGAATAATACGGAGGACCTGCCCATGCGTCCGCTTGCCGCCGGCCGATTCAGACTCTTTATTTGTATCGCCGCAGTTTTGGGACTTTTGGCCGCCGGCGTGGCACGGGCCGACGACGTTGCCCTTGACCCGGACCAGATCAAGGCCGCCTTGCACACGGGCACGGACGAGGAGAACGGCTTCATCGATCGCACTATCGCGATGGTCACGGCCGGCACACTCCCCCGCGATCTCTTTACTAGCAGCTTCATCTGGGCGCGCAAGAAGCCCCGCCACAAATTCCAGTACTTCAAGCACGCCCTGATGGCACGGGCCTCCGCGGTTGGAATTAACCTGTAAAATGGTTGTGTGGGATTCCGAACGCTTCATCATTGGTGGCATCGCCCTTGCGGCGGCGCGAAGTGCTGGCCCTGGCCGGGCCGCTGGTGATTTCCACCATGTCGTTCACGGTGATGACGTTCGTCGACCGGATGTTCCTCACTCACTTCTCCCTGGACGCCGTGGCTGCCGCCATGCCTGCCGCCATGCTCCAGTTCACGCTCATCAGTTTTCCGCTGGGCGTGGCCAGCTACGTCAACACGTTTGTCGCCCAGTATCAAGGAGCGGGGAGAAGGCGGCAGATCGGCCCGATTGTCTGGCAAGGCATTTGGATCGGCCTGGCCTCGATACCGCTGTTTATGCTCACGGCGCCTTTGGCTCATTTCTACTTTCACCATGCCGGTCACGACCCGGCTGTGGTCGTCGACGAGATCGCCTACTACGACGTGTTGATTTACGGCTCGGGGGCCGTCATCCTGGCTCCCGCGCTCTCGTCATTCTTTACCGGCCGCGGCGAGACGCGCGTGGTGATGGTTGTCGATCTATGTGCGGCCACACTCAACGGCGTGCTGGCTTGGATGTGGATCTTCGGCCACTGGGGTTTTCCGAGCATGGGCATCGCCGGGGCCGGCATCGCGACTGTTTGCGCGGAGTGGTGCGCGTGCTGGGCTACGCGGCCTTGATGGCGCGGTCCCGCTATCGCGTTTACCATCTGCTCGCTGGCTGGCGGCTTCGCCGCGACGTTATGCGGCGGCTCTGGAACTACGCCGCGCCGGGCGGCTTGCAGATGCTCGTCGAATGCGGCTCGTTCACGCTCTTCATCACGCTCGTCGGAGGGCTGGGAAAACTCCCTCAAGCCGCCACCATGCTGGCCTTCAACGTCAACAGCGTCGCCTGGGTGCCGATGATGGGCGTCGGGCTGGCGGTCTCGACGCTCGTCGGCCAGCAACTCGGTGCAAATCGTCCGGAATTGGCGGCCCGCGCCGCATGGACGGCCTTTGTCCTGGCGATGATTTTTATGTGTACGATGTCATTGTTCTATCTCTTCAAGCCCGACTGGTTCTTGATGGGCCACGCGCGGGGCATGGACCCGGCGACCTTCGCACCTTTGCGAAACTGGATCGTGGTTCTGCTGCGGTTCGTGGCCGCTTATTGCATCTTCGATGCCCTGAACGTGGTCTTCATGCAGCGCCATTCGCGGCGCGGGCGACACGCGATTCGTCTTCTGGACGGCGCTCGGCACATCGTTCGTCCCGTTGTGCCTCGCGTGGATTGGCATCCATCGCTTGGGTCAGGGCCTGCTCTGGTGCTGGTCGTTGATTACCTTCTGGGTCTTATCGGCCGGCTTCATCTACCTGGGCCGATTCCTACAAGGTAAGTGGCGGACCATGCGCGTGATTGAGCCGGAGTTGGCGGGCGCGGCCGTGGAAGTGGCGGAAGGCGCCGAAAGGTAACCCGGAAAAAAGCGCATCGCAGTTGGGACCACAAATACTCCCACCGCCATCCTTGGCCAGTTGATTCGCCGCTTGCCTTACGGTAGAATCGCCCCGGTGAGCACAATTTCAGATACGATTCGTTACTTTCCCGATCCAATCAGTCCTTAATTAGTGTCCAAACTAGCCAAGTCGCTGGAGAACGACACTTTCCCGGCAGGAGCTCGATCTAAAGGGGCTTGATCGACGGCCACATGAACCGGGGCGGTCTGTTTGATTCGGCCTCGTGGTCAGACAGACCGACTGGACTGCCGCTGGAAGTAAACGAGGCTCTTTCAACCAAAACGAAGAAGAGGGAAAGCACTGTGGCGGAACTCATCGTCTCGAAAAAGAAGATTTCTCAGCTCCTGAATAAGGAGGGCGGAAAGTACGTAATCCCTGCGTATCAGCGTCCCTATAAATGGGAAAAAGAAGAGTGTGAAACACTTTGGCTCGACCTGACTGGGTTTTACGAGGACAACAAGGCCAATGACTCGGAATACTTCCTCGGAACCATTGTGACCTGTAAACCCGAGAACGAACCATCCTCCAAGAACGACGAAGTCATCGACGGCCAGCAACGAGTCACTTCGCTGCTGCTCCTGCTGCGCCTTGTACAGGAAGCTCGAGTCGACCGTGGAAGACGACAATGTGAAAGGGTTGAAAAGCCAAATCGCCCCGTGCATCTGGGACCTCGATAAGATCTCCAAAAAGGTCACGAATCCGGCGCTTGTTCACCTGGAAAGTCAAGTCGCGACCGACGAGCACAAGCAGATTTTAGAAAAGATTCTGCGCAACGGAGAAAAGGACCCAGGAAAGCGCGATCTTTACTCGCGAAACTACGAGTTCTTCTCGGAGCAGTGGGACAATTATTGGCAGAACAATGCGCCGCAATGGCAGCATTTCTGCGTTGCCCTGCTGGATCGCGTCATCATCTTGCCGATCGAATGCGAGAGGTTCGACCAGGCGCTGACAATATTCATGACGTTGAACAACCGTGGGATGCCACTTTCGGACTCCGACATCTTCAAGGCCGAAATCTACAAAAGCAAGAATGGCTCGAAGGAGGAGCAACTCAAGTTCACTAAGGCATGGAAGGACCTGACCGAGACCGTGGAACGCGCGGAAATGTCTCTGGATGATCTCTTCCGCTACTACACGCACATCATCCGCGCGAACAGTGGCGACACATCAAAGGAAATCGCTTTGAGGAGCTTCTATGCGGGAGAGAAAAAGGAACGCCTGAAGGCCCCGAACCTTATGGAGGAACTATCTTCTTTGGGAGCGTTTTGGGTTGACATCGCCAAACGACGGCCCGAGTTGGCCGGCAAAAAGATCAGTCGCGATACCCTGAAACGACTGCACTGCCTGGAATGTTACCCGAACGAATTCTGGAAGTATCCCGCGTGTGTTTTTTACTTCAAGCACAAGGACTGTGAGGACTTTGGCGAGCAGTTTTGCAGCTTCCTGAACAAGCTGATAGCCTTCCTTTTCAGCGAGTTCGTAGCGAACCCGACCGTCAACGCAATCAAGGACAAAGTCTACAAACTCTGCGTAAATCTGGAAAAAGGCCAACCCCTATCGGTAGGCGCATCAGTGAACGGCGGCTTTCGACTGAAACTGGCGGAGGCGGCCGACGGAAGGCTCGCGCGCGCTTTAATTCTGCTCCAAGCATACCTGAATGACGACCAAGTAGAACTCCTGCCGAAAAACTTTGACATCGAACATATCTTTCCCCGAAGGTGGCAAAACACGAGCTACAACGGCTGGACAGAAAATGACGCGACGGCTAGCCTCGAGCGCTTTGGCAACAAAGTCGCGATCGAGAAGAAGGTCAACATCCAGGCGGGAAATGGGTACTTTGCCAGGAAGAAAAAGATCTATTCGGACAAGTCAAAGGTCGCCGAGGTGGTGGATCTTTCGAAGCTGGAGCAAGACGACTGGAGCAAGGCCGACATTGAGAATCGGGAGAAGGAGTTTCTCGACGACATTGTCAAATTCTTTGACTCTCACCCTTCCACCGTCGGATGGACTGCATAACCATGCCGATACGATATGTTCGCAACATCACCGCCAATAACTTCAAGTCCCTGGTCGATTTCAAGCTCGATCTGGGAAAGTTCACGTGCCTGGTCGGGCTGAACGGCGCCGGCAAGTCAACCGTGCTTCAATTCATCGATTTCCTCGCTCAACAGGTCCGGGGCGACATCAAAGGTTGGCTGGAAGAACGCCATTGGGAAGCCAAGGACTTGAAGTCGCAGCTTACCAAGAAGAAGAACACGATTGATTTCTCCGTTTACCTGGCCCACGATTCGCACGACCCAGTGGCCTATCCGGGGACTTACGCAGCGGCGACGTGGAAAGCAACGTTCAATCCGGCCAAACTCCATTGCACCCGTGAGGAAATCTCTGCCGGCTATCACAACGTCGAGCTTGTCGTTTCCGGTGGGTGGGCAGAAATCGGCGAACTTGTGCCGACTCCGCCGGGAACGACCACCCGCAAATGGTCGGGGCTTGCATCAGGCTCGCCGGAAACCAACGGTGGAACCCGCGTGACGTTCAACTACGAGGGTTCCATTCTCTCACAGCTTAAGGACTCGACCCTTCCCTCGCCCTTGGTCGAGTTCAAAAACTTCTTTTCGAACGTCAAGTCGCTCGATCTACTGTCGCCGGAGTACCTGCACCAGCGAACGCGGGAGTCCGGCGGCTCGCTGGGCCTCGGCGGGCAAAGGCTCTCGGCGTTCCTGCACGAGATTGGAACGGAAAAACGCCGTCGCTTACTCCGTCACCTGAAGACCGCTTATCCGCAACTGGAAGACTTGCGTTCGCGGGCGTTGCGGTCCGGCGGGAAGCAACTGGAGATCACGGAGAAGTTCCACAGTGGGAAGTCGGGGCTTCTTCCCAAGATGACCACCGAAGCGCGTCACATCGCCGACGGGATGCTTCGATTGATCGCAATTCTCGCGGAGACGCAGACCGACCATCGCTTCCTGATGTTCGACGAAATCGAAAACGGCATCAATCCAGAACTAGTGGAGTTTGTGCTGGACGCCTTGGTTTCGGCTCCTCAGCAAGTCCTGGTCACGACCCACAGCCCGATGATCTTGAACTACTTGAGCGATCAGGTTGCCAGGGAGGGGGTCGTCTACGTGTACAAGACTGCGCGATGGTCAAACGCGGGCGATGCGATTTTTCGACATTCCCTCCGTCGCCGAGAAGCTGACCGTCATGGGGCCGGGAGAGGCCTTTGCCGATACCGATCTCACTGCACTGCATGACGAAATCGAGGCCGTTACGGGCGGGCGGTGAGATGTACTTTCTATTCAGTGGCGAGGGCGTGACAGACCTCGGTGCATGTACGGACAGTGCCGCAAGCTGCGACGGGAGCGCTTACCTACATGGTCCAATGACCGCCATCGTAGATCAGATCGTTGAGGCCCATCACCATTACTCGCTGTTGGACGCAGGATGCTGCGGTTTTGTGTCGCGAGGCACAATTGTTGACCGAGCGTCGGAATTGAAGGCAGCAAAGAAGGCGATCCGGCTGCCGGGCAAGAGGTGCGCAAGGGAGACACGCTACTTCTTCAACAACGCGCGGGCCTTAGCTCGGATCGCCAAAGAGTGGGAAGGCGAGCGGAAGGATGATGTCGTGGCAGTGCTCTTCCGAGATGCTGACACCGCGACGGCGGGTCGCGGTCCTTGGGCGGAGAAGCGGCAGTCAATGTTGGACGGGTTCGCTGAGGAAGGGTTTGCAAGAGGCGTGCCCATGATTCCAAAGCCAAACTCCGAGGCGTGGCTATTGTGTGCGCTGCGGCAGAATCCGTACCAGGGCTGCGGAGCGCTTGAGGATCGGTCGGGCAGCCCCAATTCACCTCACTCTCTCAAGGGCGAACTGGAGAAGCTGCTTGGGCATCGGCCGACGAGAGACGAGTTGTGCGACATGGTGACGAACGGCAGGATCGACCACCGCCGCATCGACATGCCGAGCTTCGACGCCTTTCGGGAGAGGCTGGAGGGAGTCTTGTAGAGACTTTTGGTAGGTTAAGGTGGTCCCAAGAAAAGTCAATGGAGCAATCGCAAGGTGACATTAGGCGACTTTTCCAATCAAGCCGATGCGTACCGACGTTCCCGACCGACTTACCCGGAGGCGTTGGTCGATTTGCTGATTGAAGATGCAAAGGTCGCCGCTGGCGATGCGGTTGCCGATTTCGGAGCAGGGACCGGCATATTCACGCGCTTGCTCGTTGATCGAGGGTTGGGTGTCACGGCCATCGAACCGAATGCCCAGATGCGGAAGCAGAACGATGTGCCGACTGCTCGCTGGCTCGATGGCACGTTCGAATCGAGCGGGTTGGGCGATGCGTCGCAGCGCTGGGCGGTCTCGGCACAAGCGTTCCATTGGGCTGACCCGCAACGAAGCCTGCCGGAGATTCGGCGAGTGCTTCAGCCCGGATGCTTGCTTACCGTGCTGTGGAACAACCGGGCTAATCGAGAAAGTGAAATCCTGAGTTGGACCGAAGACGCCATCCGCAGGCATGTTCCCGATTACGACGAAGCGTATCGAAATCGACCGTGGCAGGCGATCCTCGAATCTACGGGCGACTTCACTTTCGTATCGCACCGCGTCATTGCCAATCATATTCGAATGTCGCAGGAGCGGTATCTGAACCTCTGGAAAAGCCACAACCGTTTGAACACGACTGCCGGCCCAGAACGGTTCGAGTCGCTCTTGAGTGATATCAGGCAGTACCTTGAGCGAAGAGGGCTGGATCAAGTGGACGTGCCTTATCGTTGCGAGGCGTGGTCGGCACGTCGCGGAGAGTCATGAAACGCAAGAAACGACGACGACCGAACGAGGAGGCCAGCTACGTCTGCGATGCTTGCGGCGAGGAGATCGCGATTCCTGTGGACCTCTCGGCGGGCGAAAGCCAAGAGTACGTCGAGGATTGTCCGGTTTGCTGCCGACCGAACGTCATCCACGTTGAACTTGAAGAGGACGGCGATATTCGAGTGTGGGCCGAAGCGGAATAAGAGTGGTCCGTCTCATAACGATTCCGTTCGATTCACGGCAGAGCGACGGCGGTCAACCGGAGCGCGGGGTCCGTGCAGTATCTTATCAGATTCCAAGGCCCTTTTTCAAAGCTTGTTTTCTTGCGGTATTAGCTGTACTATTTTCCGAAGGTCCGCTCTCGCGCCAGCCACTTCTTCCCGCTTTCCAGGCCAAAACCATCATGAACGCAGTTTTCCGCCGCATTACGTCGCTTTTGCTGATTGCCGTCCTTCAAACCGCTTTCGCCGGCCTCGCCGCAGCCAACAGCTTGGAATGGCGCACCAACTTGCAGGCCGCGCAGTCCCAAGCTAAGGCCCAGAATAAACCGCTGCTGCTTGCTTTCACCGGTTCGGACTGGTGCCCGTGGTGCAAGAAGCTCAATGAAGAAGTGTTAAGTAAGCCGGCCTTCGGGGCGATCGAAAAGCGGTTCGTGCTCGTCTCCGTCGATTTCCCGCACGAAAAGAAACTGCCCGATGCCGTCAAGGAACAGAACGACAAACTCGCGAAGAAGTACGGCATCTACACTTTCCCCAGGATCCTTTTGGTCAAGCCCAGCGGCGAGCTGATGGCCATCGCGGGTTACCAGGAGGGCGGCGCGGAGAAATACCTGATGCTGCTGGCCCATTTGATGAAGACTTACGGCAACGTGACCAAGCTTCGCGCCCAACTGCCCGATGCCACAGGGCTCGATCGGGCGCGGCTGATGGACCAACTCATCGGTGGCTACGTCAAGCTGGGCAATGAAATCCCCGCGCTCGGCGCGTGGCGGAAGCAGATCGTCGCGCTCGATTCCGACAATCAGGCCGGGCTAAAGCAGAAGTATGAGTTCCGCGTTTGCCTCGATGACGCCCGCGCGGCGCTCGCGTCGGGTAAGCCAAAGATCGCCGAGGCGACCATCGACAAAGTGCTCGCGTTGCCGAATCTCAAGCCCGTGCAAATCCAGCGCGGGTCGATCGTGAAGGGCAATTGCCTCCTTGCCAGGAAGGATTATCAAGCCAGCCTCGATTGCCTGAAGAAAGCGCTGGACCTTGCTCCCAAGAGCCCGAATGCCGACACGCTGAAGGACTTGATTAAGAAGTCCGAGAAGCTGCTGGAATCACAAAGCGCAAAGGTAGCAAGCTAAGGCCCTGAAGCACTCGAAGTGGGTGGCACGCGCTGAGCTTCAAGCGAAGGGCGTGGCAGCACGGCGAACACGCCCTTCGCCTGAAGCTCAGGGACGTGCCACACTCTTGCTCAATTCTTCTTCGGCCGCGCGATATGGACGACCGGCGGGTCGGGATGGCCCGCCTTGTATTCGGAGATGCTAAGATAGCCGTCGCCGTTGGTGTCCAGCGCCTTGAACTCTTCCTCGATGTCGGTCGCGCCGGGAAAGCCGGCCTTATACTCCTTCAGACTAAGCCGGCCGTCGTTGTCTTTGTCTAGTTCGCTGAAGCTCGGCGAAGTTCGCGGCAGCGAAGCAACCGGGCCTCGCCGTTTCTTCCCGTTGTTTTGACCACGCGCCGCCGCGGCATTTGCCACGTTCGCTCCGCCCGCAGCGATTTTAGCGGCCGTTGCCGCCGTATCGCGCTTAACCGAGTCGGCTACGAGCCGCGCCTTGTGTTCCTCCTCACGCGCCTCGGCCGCGGCATCTTCGGCACGTTTGATCCGCGCTTCGGCATACTTCTGATTCTGCATCAGGTCGGCGATTTTCTTCGCGGCATCTTCGAGATCGTGGCGCAGGCGCTGAGTTTCCTTCTCGGCCGCGACGAGATTCTTGGTCTTCTCATCGCAGTTCGCCTTAGCCAACTCAAGCTTTTTGACAAGTTCGGCCTGGTCGCGCCCTGCGGTTGCCAAACGGTCGGCCGCGTCTATGCGGTCCGCGTCGGCCTGGCTTTGGACTTGGGCCACGGCCGCTTCGCCCCGCCGCCGCCCCAGAGAGTGCGCCGCCACGCAGATTGCGCTCTCCAATATGCCTGCCGCGATGAGCAGAATGATTAAGATCCGCGTCGTCGGCATCGATTCGCTGCTGGACACGGTCAATTTCCCCTGAAGCAGGTTAACGATAGTCGAATAAATCGGCCGGGTGCGGCCCAAACTTATTATAACCTCAGCGGTCGCTGTCGAGCAAAGGGCCGGTACGGTTCGAGGAAACCCGATTGGACCGCTGGAAGTGACCTATCAGACGGCCTGGGAGCCATTTCTTGGTTTAGCATCTGGTACTCACATTCCTCGCGACGGCCGTTTCTACTGGGCACCGGTTTCGAGTTCAAAACCGCATTGCTCCCCCCGCCGTAGCGAACTATAATGTCAGTAGCCTTGGGCATCTTCCATGTTGACCCTATCGAACATCCATGAAGCGACGGAGCGCAGGCAGTGGCAAGCGCTGATCGACGATGCACTTGCCGACTGGGATCGGGATCCGATTCAGCTTGCAGATGATGGCATTCCGGCACCGTCCCGCGACACGATCCGATGGGCGATGAGGCTTGCGAAGCAATTGCGCGAACAGGGCGTCATGCCGCCGACGCGCATCGTGACCGACGCGCACGCCAGCATCGTATTCGAGCGTGAAGCGGGCCGCCTATTCGAGTCCTATCGTATCGCCGCCGACGGAAACGTGGAATTCTGCGAGTTCGAGGACTGCCGCTTGGTGAAGCGAACGCCGCTGTCCTTGGTCGACTATTGAAGCTGCCTGCTTGCATTTGAGCCATGCCTGCCGACGACGGGACGGAGCCAGTTGCCGACGACGAAATCCTGTATCGCAGGATTCCCGTATCAATGGGCTGGTATAGCGAAGGTCATTTGTCTCCGCAAGCGTTTGATCCGAGACGGGATGAGACGACCGGCATTTCAATTTATCGCAACAAGTATAAATCGGTGGCGGAGGTCGCTCAGGGAATGAGCAAGAAGGGATATTTCGTGGCCGAGTTTCGTGCCGGCGACTTGCGAAAGCACGGCATCCAGATTACGCCGCGGCCGGAACCCAGCGACCCCGGACATGCCGAACTTCCCGGACTGACGAGCTTAAATCGGCTCGAACCCGAAGCGCTGGAGCAGAAGTTGTGGCTCACACATTTAGCTCGTGCGGTACACGGTCCGTTCCTGTCGCAATAATCACCAAGCCAAGTGAAAGTTCACACCCCCGCACTCACAACCGCTCCCGCCGCCGCAATCGCCATTTCGCTCTCCGCCTCCAATCGCCGGCGGAAGGCGAGGTGCCGCCACCGTGACCAGGACAAAAGCGGACGCCATACTGCGGCCGTCAGGCGGTGGCGGATCAAAAGATGCCAAAGCCAATTCGACCTCTTGTAGAGATAGGCCATCGCCAGGTACGGCGGTACGGCGGAAAGATCCTCTGGCCGCCGACGCCAGATCGAGGCATGGGAAAAGAGCCGCTGATAGCACCACGAATAGCCCTCGGCCAGTTGCTCGGCCGTCATGTTCTTGGGACGAAAGACGACGTGGCCCGAATCGTAGAGGTTCCAGTTTTTGTGCAGCAGCCGGCCCTCGGCCTCCATTTGCGCGAAGAGCGGCGTGCCCGGATAGGGCGTGAGGATATGAAACGTGGCGCACTCCAGCCGATTCGCTTCGATCCACTTGACCGTTTTGGCGAAGACTTCCGGTCCGTCGTTGTCGAAGCCCAGCACGAAACTTCCGTTAACCTGCACGCCGTAGCGGTGGAAAATCCCGACGCGCCGGGCGTAGTCCTCGGCCGGTGGCGACTTCTTCCGCGCGGCGGCGATGTTCTTGTCCTCCAGCGACTCGAAGCCGACGAAAACGCCCGTGCAGCCGGCCAGGGCCATCTCGCGCACGAGATCGGGCTCGTCGGTCATGTCGATGGAGACGGCTGCACTCCAAATCATCTTCAGCGGCCGCATCGCCCGGCACAGGCTGCGCAGGAACCGCTTGTTCGAGCCGAGGTTGTTGTCGACGAAAACGGCGTAAGGCTGGCGGCTGGCGCGAAGCTCATCCACGACCTGCTCCACGTCACGGGTGAGGTAGGGCATTTCGAGTCCGCGCGTGGAAAGATAGCAGAAGCCGCAGCGATTGTGGCAGCCGCGCGTGGAGATCACGCTGGCCGTGGTGAGAAAGCTCTGCCGCGGCAAGAGATCGCGGCGTGGCGGCGGATCGTTGCGGTAAGGGACGCGGTAGTCGCCACGATACTCGGCTTGCAGTCGCCCGGCCTCGACATCTTCGAGAATCCGTCCCCAGATCTGCACTCCTTCGCCGATCGCCAAGGCGTCGGCGTGAGGTCGGACCTCGTCGGGGCACGATGAGACGTGCAGGCCGCCGAAAACGACTTTCGCTCCGCGCTGCCGGTACCAGGCGGCCAACTCATAGGCCCGCTGGGCGAAGGTCAGATGCACTGAGATGCCGACGACCTCGGGAAACGGCTCGTGCGGCGGGGGGCCTTGAAGCAGGTTCTCATCCCAGTAGCGGACCCGCCAGTTCGCGGGCGTGCTGGCCGCAATGCTCGTCAGGGCGAGGGTCGGCGTCAGCACGTGCTTTCCAAAACTGTTATGCGGGTCCTTAGGATAGAACGGATTGATAAGCAGTGCGTAACGTCGTTCGATCGGCCTGGCGGGAGTCGCCGGATCAAGACGTGGTGCGATCTGCATGGCTTTGGGAACGCGGGAGACGGGCATGGGTCAACTCCATTGTGTCCTGGTTGTTTCTCGTCGATCAGCGCATCGCTTGGTGGTCGAAAACGCGAAGAAGCGTGGGAAGTGCAGCCGCGCCGACAATCGCGCCGCCGAGCATCCAACAAAATATGCTGGTTTCTCTAGGCGGTTGGGTTACCGCGCACAGAGTAAAGCCGCCGAGACTGCCGGCGAAGAAGCCCAAGACTCCCACGATGATGTAGTGAAAGGCGTTGAAACGCGGTTGTTCGCTGTTATACATGACGATCTTATCCGTTGATAAAAACAGTCTAATCCTCGAAAAAAAAGTTTAATAAAGCACTTTGTATTGCAAAGTATATCGGCGTGGCAAAGGCCTGTCAACCGGACTTCCTTGGGAAAAACTTCCGGCTAAAGCCGGGACTCAACCGCGGTCACTCCCCTGCGTCCAACACCAGCGGCACTTGAATCTGCTGGTTGCCGCGGATGACGGTCAAAGCGACCTGTTCGCCGGGGCGGCGGCTTTCGATGGCATCGAGGAACTCGTCGGCTGTCTTCGCCGGCTTGCCGTCCACGGCCACGATCAGGTCGGCCGCCGAGCGATCGACCGATTGGTATGGGTAAACAAATGGCCCTTGCCGCCTTTGCTGCTGCACGATTCTGAATCCCCTCAAACCGGCTTTCTCGGCGGGACCGCCCGGGACTAGCGTGGCCACGAGCAGACCCTTTTCGGTCTGGTAGACCCGCACAATGCCCGTTTCCGGCCGGCGGACCTTGCCATCGCGGAGCAAAAGCGGCACGATGCGGGCGATCGTCGCCACGGGGATGGCGAAACCGACGCCCGCGCTTTCGCCCGTCTTGCTGGCGATAGCCGTGTTCATGCCGATGAGCCGCGCGTGGCTGTCCAGGAGCGGGCCACCCGAATTGCCGGGGTTGATCGCCGCGTCGATCTGGATGATCGACTTGAGGTACCGCCCATTGCGGCGGCTGGGCAGGGTCTTGTCGCGGTTCAGGCTGGAAATGATGCCCGTGCTGAGCGTCCGGTCCAGCCCGAAGGGATTGCCGATGGCAAAGACCCGCTGACCTACGCGCAATTGTGACGAGTTGCCGAACGTGACGGGGAAGAGCGAACCGGCTGGGGCCTCGATCTTGATCACTGCCACATCGGTGGACGGGTCCTGGCCGACAAGCTTGGCGTCGTAGGTATTGCCGTCGAAGAGCGTAACCTGGATCTGGCGGGCACCATCGACGACATGGAAATTGGTCACGATGTGGCCCTCGCGGTCGATGACCGCGCCGCTGCCTTCGCCTTCGGACGGCACTTCGATCATCAGCACACGCTCGCCCTGGTAGCCCTTTGTGGTGATGTTCACCACGCTGCGGTTGACCTGCTCGTAGACCCAGATGTTGACCTGTTCGTCGGGTGTGTAGTCGGACGGCTGGGGGGGCTGCGGACGGGCCGGCGCCGCGCCAGGCGGATAGGCGGCGGGCAATGGAGAACCCACTGGGGCCGCGACGACCGGCTCCTGGGCGGAGGATGTCGCCTCGATGTTAGGGCTGCGCGAAATCGCGACGGCCGTCAGGCCGCCAAGGACGGCGGAAACAAGGCAGTAGATCGCTGTTCGTTTCACGGGATGGTTCCAGGTTTAGGTAGTCTTCTCCAACTTATTTTACCAAGTCTCGCAGTCTCAGGCGAGACGACGATTACGGTAGTTCAACGCCGGTCCTATCGCCTCTGATCGGGAAGAAATCTGAACCCTTGCCGAGTTTAACTGCGCGAGGCCGCGCAGACGGAAAAGTTTCGGCAGTGCGAACTCTTTACCAGGCTTATGCAGTTAGATCCGTTTCGGCTAGTATGACCTGACCGGCGAGAAAGCAGCTCGCCGAAATCTTTGGCGAGACCGTTTTTTTTGCGCGAACTGGCTGATCCAATCGGTTTGCCCATTTGACGCTGACTGCCTGCATTGCCTAATGATTGTCTTCGCATTTCACCGATACCGTTTAGCGAAAATCGTTCTTTGGCCCACGCGTGCGGCCACCTGTTTTGCGATGCGGTGCGCTTAAAAAATGAGCGACGTTGCAGTGAAGTTGCTGAGTCGAATTCCACCGCTCCTGACCAGTAACTTCCCCGTTCATAAATTGCCCTACTCACTTTCTCGGAGGATACGAAACATGAGACTGACTTTCAATCCGTTTCCGCGGAACCTTGCTGGCTTCGTAGGTTGTATGGCATTTGCCCTGACGGCCTTGGCGGGCATCGAAGCCCGCGGCGCGATTACCTTCAACGCCGATTCAAGCCAGGACCTGGTGCGAAGGCTCTCCTCCGGCATCGTGGTGGATTGGAACACCGAGTTTCACATTTTGCCCGTCGCCGGCTTGGAAGATCAGGTGCGGCCCCAAGTGCCTTATTTGTCGCTGGAAGAACTCGACTGCGTAGAGGCTGCGCAGGCAACGGAGTCAAGAGATTTTTCGGACACGAACGCCGCCGACGACCGCGACTATTTGGAATACAAGTATGGGCACTACGGCCGCTATGTCGGCGGCAACACCGATCTAAACCCGACACCCGCGCAGTCCGCGGACGACGCAAACAAGGATGACAACTCAACCCAGGCCGACGATCCCAACAATTCTGACAATACAATCACCGCGGACGAGAACGCGAGCGGCACTGATTCGGCCCAGTACGCGGAATCGAAAGAGATGCCAAACGACGAGGATAGTGTCGCGACGGAGAACCCATCTCAAGACCAGGCGGATGCCGGCTCAGACCAGGAATCGGGAACGGCCCCCGAGTATGACAAATACTATCGCTACCACTATATGCCGCTTGACGAGCAGGTGGGCCGCAATGAGGACGCACAGGCCCAAGACGACGAGGACAACTCAACCAACCCGAAGGAAGGGGTGTCTGACGAAGACGAAAGTGATGACTCGCAGATGTCGGACGACGAGTCCTCGGACGAGATGGCCGACAACGAATCGGGCGAAAGTGGCGCGTTTACCGACGCGATGTTGACCATCGCTTCACAGATGGCCGACGAGTGGAGCGGCAGCTACGGTATGAAATTCTCGGATTTCGGCCGGATATTGGGTGTGGATAAAAGGTAAATCAGTGATCTGGTCGCGTAGCGATCGCTGATGGTAACCGTGGGTTTCAATCCACGGACCAGCTACCACAGGGCTTTCCTGAGTCGCGTAGCGACGGCATGAGTCGTCGCTACGCGACTCGCGCTTGGTGGTTTGCAAATGCCGTGGGTTGAAACCCACGGTTACCGTCATATCGTCGCTCCGCGACGGGCATCGCCTGGCAGATCTTTAACACCACCCTACCGGGTAGGTCTGGGCTTCTGTCTTGCCACTCTCGCCCTGCCCTGGAATTCCTTGGATTCTATAATTTTTAGTGGTAAACCGCGTGTTGCTCGTGTACAATGACGATTAGCCCAATGGGCAAGATAACCGTTGGGAATCACCATCAATCTTTTGGAATTCCAGTGGTGCCCGCAGCCGCGCGGAACACGGTGGGTGGGGCCACACTGACATTTGCCGGGAGAATAGGCATGTCGAAGCATTCGTGTTTCTTGCGTGGGACGATGCTGTCCCTTTCATCACTGTTGGCCGTGGCCTTGTCCATGTCCACACAGTCCGAATTGCTGGGCCGTGAGGCAGCCCGGCTGGATGGATTTACTCAAGCTGACGGCACCAACTTTTTTGCGTTGGAATTGAAGCCGTCGGTAGCCGCGGCCGCTGGACCGCGCGAGGTCGTGATCCTGGTGAGCACGGCCGCAGGTCAGACGGGCGATTATCGCGCCAAGTCGCTGGACACCTTGAAGGCGACGTTGAAGCGGCTCTCGCCGCAGGACCGCGTCAAGCTGGTGGCCTTCGATCTGGACGCCGTGCCGCTGACGCAAGGGTTCGTCGCGCCGGGCAGTCCGGAAATGGACAAAGCCGTTGGAGCACTTGAACTGCGCGCTCCACTGGGCTCGTGCGACATGGAGAAGGCGCTGGACGCCACCGTGAAGAGTTTCGCCGGCGACAGCAAGACGCCGCGCGCGGCCATCTTGATCGGCGACGGCAGCAGCCGCGCCAATCCGGTGACGCCAGACCAGCTTGACCGGCTCGTCACAAATCTCAACGTGGAACACATTCCGTTGACGACGTTCGGCGTCGGCCCGCGGATCGACGGCCAACTGCTCGGAGCACTTTCCGTGCGGTCGGGCGGCAATGCGATGCACGACTCGGAGAAAGTGGACGCCGACGCGATCGGCTCCAGTCTCGCCGACGCGGCCCACGGTACGGTCGTTTGGCCGAAGGCCGATGCGGCCAACTGGCCGGCCGGCCTGGACATCTATCCCAAGGCGCTGCCGCCGCTCCGCAGCGATCGCGACACGGTGCTCGTCGGCAGCACGAAGTCGCCTTTGCCCAAGCAGATCGACATTGATGCCGGCGGGCAGAAGCTCTCCTGGGACGTGCCCGATTTGAAGTCCGCACCGGCGAATAGCTACTTGGTAAGCCTAGTCGATCAAGCAAAGGTCGATGGCGGCAAAACGCTACCGCTCGTTGATTCGGACAGCCTGATCAACGCGAAGAAGGAAATCGAAGCAGGTGGCCAGGGGCTAATGGGTCTGGCTGAAGAGGCCCTCAAGGGCGGCCAGTTCGATAAGGCCGGCCAATTGGCCGACGAGGCCCTCCGCCGCAATCCCAGTGATATCCGCGCACATGCCGTCAAGGACGCCGTGGCGAATAAGGCGGGCGGAGCGGTCACTATTCCGCTTCCCGTCGCGAACAAGGTGGGGGCCGTTCCGCCGGTGCCGGTCGCTCCGGCCCCAGCCGTAGCGGGTGGTCAACCGGGTGATTTGAATCTGCAAGGCGACCCCGGCGTCCCGCCGCCGGAAGGCGCAGCGGTCCAGACCGAGGTTGACACCACCAAGGCCATGGTCCAGCAGTTGCAAAAGAACGTTGACAACGTCATTAATCAGGCCCGAAATGAGGTTGCGACCAATCCCGACCGCGCGGACCAGACGGTCGGAAACCAGATCAATGCGGTGAGTGCCGCAAACGAGCCGACGCCCGAGGAAAAGAGCGCCATGCTTGCGAAGCTCGAGGCGGAGCGGAAAGACATCGCGCAGCGCAAGACCGTGTTCGAGCATCGTCGTCAACAATTGCTTGCGGATGAAGCCGCCAGACGCGAGCGCGAAATGGCTAATCAGTCCATGAGCCACGACGAGACGAAGATCAGCGACTTGTACCAGCGCATGGATTACCTCATGGCGGAGTCGCGACATAACGAAGCGGAAAAAGCCGCGGAACTGGCTAACGATATCGCGAAGCGCGCCGTTTCCCGACGCCAAGCCGATCGCGACTGCGTCGATCAATTGGACCCGCTTCGAAGGCGCTTGGAACGACATCCTGGCGGTCCGCACGATGCGGCAAAAAGGCTATGTCGACGCGCTCTTCCAGGTCGAGAAGTCGCACGTGCCGACTGCCGACGAGCCGCCGATCGTCTATCCCGACTCCGAGTGGTGGAAGGAAATGAGCAAGCGCCGCAAGGAAAAGTACGGCTCGATGGACCTGAAGATCCCCACTGCGACGGAAAAGAAGATCGAGGAGGCCCTGAAGGCGCCGACGCCGCCGATCGAGTTCGTCGAGACGCCGCTGAAGGACGTCGTCGACTACCTCAAGGACACCACGAAGATCGAGATCCAACTCGATGCCGCCGGCCTGAAAGACGCCGGCGTCGATCCCGAAGCGCCGGTGTCCAAGCAACTGCGGGGCATTTCGCTCCGCTCGGCCTTGAAGCTGCTGCTGGACGAACTGCAATTAAAGTACGTCGTCCACAACGAAGTGCTCCTCATCACCTCGCCGCAAAAGGCCGAGAGCGATGACTTCATGACCACCAAGGTCTACCCGGTGGCCGATCTCGTCCTGCCGATCCAAAACAACATGATGAGCGGCTTCGGCGGCCTTGGCGGCGGCATGGGCGGCGGCATGGGTGGCGGAATGGGCATGGGAGGCATGGGCGGAGGCATGGGCGGAGGCATGGGCGGCGGAATGATGGGAGGAATGGGCGGTGGCATGGGCGGCATGGGCGGCGGCATGGGCGGCATGGGCATGGGCGGTATGGGCGGTGGCGGCATGGGCGGCATGGGCGGTGGCTTTATGAACGTCCCCCGCGAAATCCTCCCCCGTCAGAACCAGGGCCTGAAGCTCTTTGCCGTTCCGCCGGAAACGGTTGCCAGCGTGGCCATGCCGAGGCCTGAATTGGCCGTTGCCGAAGCAAAGCCGGACCTGCCCAAGGTTGAGCCGATCCATTTGGATATCGCCCCTGGCACTGACGTTCCGTCAGGCGTGGGAGAAGTTCTTCGCCGCGCACGATCCAAAGTTTGAAGACGCCAATATCAGTAAGTTCAGCCCGGATGAAATCAAAGCCCATGAGCTTCGCCGCAGCCGTCAGCGTCTGGCTGTCGTGCAAACGGTGCAGGTGCTGAAAGATGCCGCTGCGGCTGCGGTCAAGCACGGCAAGACTGACGAAGCGACGAAAAAGCACGAGGAAATCATTGCCCTAATCGAAGCCGCATTGCGGCACGAGCAAGACCAGCCGTGGATGTATGAAGTGCTGGCGTTGAGCATGACGGCCGCCGGCCGCCCGCCGGCTGACATCGATCGCGCGATCATGTCCATTGCAGAGTTTACGAAGAACTCTTCCGATCTGATGTATTTAGGCGCCTATCTTGTGAAAGCCAAGATGGGACGCCGCGCCTTGTCGGTTTTCCACGAGGTCTCGCAGATCGAGCCGTTCTGGCCGGAACCTTATGTGCATGGGATGGAGGTCGCACGGGAGTTGGACGACGTGGATGGGCTGGAGTGGTCCACGGCCGGCATTTTGGGCCAGGCTTGGCCGCCCGCGCAGGCCAAGATGTGGGAGAACGCGCTGCCGCGTTGCCACTACCAAGCTTGAGGCACTCCGCAAGCAACAGCGGAACGAAGAGGCGAACCGCTTCGAGGCGGTCATGAGCCAGGCCCTGGCTCGCGATTGCATCGTCCGCGTCCAGTGGAACGGCGACGCCGACATCGACGTGATGATCAAGGAGCCGGCGGGCACGATCTGCTCGCTCCGCAATCCGCGGACGACCGGGGGCGGCATGTTGATCGGTGACGTGCCCAATCCC
Source organism: uncultured Planctomycetia bacterium (assembly GCA_963707295.1). GTDB lineage: Bacteria > Planctomycetota > Planctomycetia > Pirellulales > Thermoguttaceae > JANXQG01. The sequence continues at coordinate 421,785 of CAVPPL010000007.1, read as the reverse complement.
GATGGCAAGGAGAAGCTCGAAGGCCATGTGGCCGTTTACACCTGCCCCAAGGCATTCAGCGGCACGTACCAGGTGTTGATCCGTCGCGTTTTCGGCAACGTGCCGACCGGCAGTGTGCGAGTCATCGTCAATACGCACTACAATCCCCTTGCAACGGAGAATAAGGAAACGGTCTGGGAAAAGGTTCCGGTGAAGGAAGGCGAGTCGCTCGTCAAGTTCGACCTGAACGAAGGACGGCGGAAGGAATCGATCCGTGAGACGCAGATCGCGAACGCCGCGGTGGCCGTCATCGGCCAGCATCGGCAGAACGCGATCCTCGCGCAGCAGATGGCCCAGTTGAACGATCCCAACGCCGCCAACGCGCTGGCGGCAGCGCAGCAGAACGCGGCCTCGGCCGCCGCGGCACAGGCCCAGCAGCTTAACCCCCTGGCGCTGTTCCCCAATGCCTTCCGCGGCGCGGTCGGCTACCAGCCGATCATCATCACTTTGCCCGAAGGCACGAACATGTCGGCCACTGGCGTGGTCTCCGCGGACCGTCGATACGTTCGCATCACGTGCGTGCCTGTGTTCTCGGCCATTTCCGAGGTGCATACCTTCAGCATTGATAGCGGCAATACCCAAAGCACGCCGGGAGTCGGCACGGGCGGCCAAGGCTTTTCCGGCGCGAATAGCGGCGCCGGCGGTCTCGGCGGCGGCGGCGCCGGCGGTGGACTGGGTGGCGGCTTGGGCGGTGGCGGGCTCGGCGGCGGCGGCGGTATCTTTTGAGTCGGCCTGCTGAATGTAACAGCCAACCTAATTTCAGCCCTCGGACAGTTTCCGAGGGCTTTTTTCACCATCTTATGACATAAATATATCAAAACACGCCATCCGACGAGACATTTTGCTTGCAACCGCCTAACTAGTATGACATAATCATTTCAGAATGAGTCAGTACATGGAAGTTGAAGGTTGATCTATGCTAGCCGAAGAACGACGCAGCCGTTTGCTGGAAATCGTGCGAACGCACCAGTTTGCCTCATTGCCTCAATTGAAAGTCGAGCTTATGGGCGTATCGGAGTCAACGATTCGACGGGATCTTGAAGTGCTGGAGGAACAGGGGGCGGTGCGCCGCATCCACGGCGGGGTGCTGTTCGCAGGCGCCGGGCCTAACGTCCCGCAGTTTGAAACCCGCGAGCCGGCGCAATGGGACCTGAAGCGTGCAATCGCCCAGCGCGCGGCCGCCATGATCGACGACGGCGATACGATCCTGTTGGACGGCGGCAGCACGACTTACGAAGTGGCGCGTTTGCTGGTTGGGCGGCCTTTGCACGTTGTAACGACTTCTCTGCCGGTGGCCAACCTTTTCGCTTCCGACCCCAAGAGCGACCTAGTATTGATCGGCGGCAATGTCTGCCCGAGGACCGGCGTGGTCCGCGGCCCCTATGCCGACCAGATGTTGTCGAAGGTGCGAGTGCGGAAGACGGTGCTCAGCGCGGCCGCGGTTTGCGAGGAAGGTTTCTTCAACAACAATATGCTGTTGATCGAGACCGAACGGGCCATGATGCGGGCCGCCAAGGAAGTCATCGTCGTCGCCGACAGCACCAAGTTCGGCAACCAGAGCCTGGGACATATCTGCGCCGCTGGGCACGGTCAACCACGTGGTGGTCGATTCGCAGCTTGACGACGCATGGCGGAACAAGCTGACCGCCGCCGGCGTGAACCTGCTGATCGCCGAGGTCGGCGAGCCAGTGGGAGCGGGTAAAGGAAACGATGAGGGATAAGGGATGAGAGATGAAAGATAGGTGAGTAGGGATGAAAGATGAAGGGGACTCTCCCATATCCCTCATCTCTTGTCGCTCATCCTTCATCCGCCCGCAAGCAACCATGAGCGTCGCAATCTTAGATCGCAAGCCGTCGGTCGATCGCAAACTGATCGAACAGATCGTTCGCGAGATCGTGCTGGCCCAAGTGGGCGGACCACCGGGCAAGCCGAAGCTTGTGGTCAGCGTCTCCGCGCGGCATTGCCACCTGACCGACGCCGACACGGAAACGCTCTTCGGTCGCCGGCCACAAGCTGACCGTGCAGAAGGACCTTTACCAGGACGGCTTTTTCGCGGCCGAGGAGACGGTGATGGTCGTCGGGCCGAAGCGGCGGATGCTGCCGACAGTCCGCGTGCTCGGGCCGACGCGGCCGGAGAGCCAGGTCGAGCTGGCCTTCACCGACGGCATTTCGCTGGGCATCGACCTGCCGGTCCGCCCCAGCGGCAACGATCAAAGGCACGCCGGGCTGCGTGCTGGTCGGCCCCAAGGGCGTGGTCGAGCTGAAGCAGGGCGTGATCCGCGCCGAGCGGCACGTCCACATGGGCCCCGACGACGCCGCGTTCTACGGCGTCAAGAACGGCGACCGATGAGTCTTCGCGTCGATTCGACTTGCAGCGTCGTCTTCGAAGACCTGCTGGTCCGCGTCGGCAAGGAGATCAAGCTGGAAGTCCACCTCGACACCGACGAAGGCAACGCGTGCGACCTCGACCACGCGCGGCGAGTGGAGTTGTTCAAACCGTAATTGTAGGGTGGGTCAAGATCGCTTCAGGCGATCGCGGGCCCACCTCGTAACCTGAATATGGTGGGCCGGCGACTCTAAGCTCGTTGGTCCCACCTTACCAAGGGAGATTATCGTCATGGCAAAAGCAATGGAAGCGTTGGGCATGATCGAAGACCAAGGGCTTCGTCGCCCTGGTCGAAGCCACCGACGCGATGTTGAAGGCCGCCAACGTCCAGTTCTTCGGCTGGGACAAGGTCGGCAGCGGGCTGGTCACCGCGTTCGTCACCGGCGACGTGGCGGCGGTCAAGGCCGCCACCGACGCCGGCGCCGCGGCCGGCGGCCGGCATCGGCGAAGTCGTCAGCGTGCAGGTCATTCCGCGTCCGCACGAAGACCTCGGCATCGTGCTGCCCGCTGCGCAAACGGCGGTGGCTCGGACGACACAGTCTTAGATCTGAGCTCAGACTTAGATCTTGGTTTTCCTATGCTCGGAACCCTAAACTCTAGGTCTAAGACTAAGTACTAAGATCCAAGACCTGCAACCAAGGGAAACTTATCATCATGCAAGACGCCATCGGATTATTGGAAACCAAGGGACTCGTGGCCCTGGTCGAAGCCACCGACGCCATGGCCAAGGCGGCCAACGTGAAGATCGTCAAGCGCGTGCAGATCGGCGGCGGACTGGTGACGACCGTCGTCCGCGGCGACGTGGGCAGCGTGCGGGCGGCCGTCGAAGCCGGCGCCGCCGCCGCGCAGGTCGGCGAGCTGGTCGCCAGCCACATTATTCCGCGGCCGGCCGACGGCCTTGTCGCAGCGTACTTGTCCTAGCAACGGCGGGTGGCACGTCTGAGCTTGCGAAGGGCGTGGCCTCGCTTTCCCACGCCCTTCGCTTGAAGCTCAGGGACGTGCCACCCCGTGCCAACCGACCCCTATGAAGATCCTGGTGCCAATCTCGGCTCGACGAGCTTCAAGTACCGGCTGTTCGACATGGACCGCCGGCGGCAGCTTGCGCGCGGAGGGATCGAGCGGATCGGCTCGGCCGAAAGCCGCTTGCAGCCGTCGAGATCGGCGGCGTGCAGGCAGGAGCTGATCGGTCGAGGCCGGCGACCATGCCGAGGCGGTGCAGCCATTGCCTGGCCCAACTGACCGATCCCGGGCACGGCTGCCTCAGCGACGCGGCGGAAGTGTCGGCCATCGGCTTCAAGGCGGTCCACGGCGGCCGTTATAGCGGCGTGCAGCGGGTCACGCCGGATGTGCTCGCGGCGATGGAAGAAATGAGCGACGTGGCCCCGGCCCACAATCCGCCCTACATCGCGGCCATGCGGCTGTTGAGCGAGAAGCTGCCGGAGATTCCGCTGGTGGCGGCCTTCGAGACCGGCTTCCATCGCACGATCCCCGATGCATAACCGCGTACTACGCCGTTCCCTACGATTGGGCGGAGGCGACCGCCGGCGTCCGGCGCTGGGGGTTCCACGGCGCCAGCCATCGCTACATCGCCAGCGGACGGCCGAACTGCTCGGGCCGCAGCGATCTGCGGATCATCTCCTGCCACCTGGGCGGCTCGAGTTCGCTGTGCGCGATCCGCAACGGGCAAAGCGTGGCCACCAGCATGGGCATGAGCCCGCAGAGCGGCCTGCCGCAGAACAACCGCGTCGGCGATTTCGATCCCTTCGCCTTGCCGCGTGATCATGGAGCACACCGGCAAGTCGCTGCGAGAGGTGCTCGCGGTGCTTGGCCAATCAGAGCGGCCTGCTGGGCTGAGCGGCGTGAGCGGCGACTATCGCGACATCAGGAAGCGGCCGCGGCCGGCAACGCCCGGGCAAGGCTCGCACTCGACGTTTTCATCGCCAGCGTGCGGCATTACCTGGGCGCGTATCTGGTCGAGCTGGGCGGCGCCGACGCGATCGTCTTCACCGGCGGCATCGGCGAGAACGGCGCCGCGCTGCGGACCGGCGTCTGCCGCGATCTGGAAGAACTGGGCATCGTGCTCGATCCGGCGGCCAATGAGACGGCCAGCGGCGAAGTGCCGATTCATGCACGCCAAAGCCGCGTGCAGATTTGGGTCATGCCCACCAACGAAGAACTGATCGTCGCCCGGCAGGCCGCACAGACTGTTGTCGAAGGGATAACCAAGCCATGTTGATCGCCAAAGTCACCGGCTCGTCGTCGCCACGCAGAAGGTCGAGTCGATGGTCGGCCACAAGCTGCTGGTCGTCGAGCCGTACCGGGTCGATCCCAACACCCGCGACGGCCTCGTCACCACCGGCCGCACGTTCGTGGCCGTCGACACGGTGGGCGCCGGCGAGGGCGAATTGGTGCTGATCACCCAAGGCTCGAGCGCCCGCTTGACCCCGGAAACCAAAAACCTGCCGGTCGACACGGTGATCATCGGCATCGTCGACACGGTCCACGTCGATCAGACGTGCGTGTATAGCGAAGGATCCGAGATAAGCCCTCACCCTAGCGCCTCTCCACGGACAGGGGACATGCAATGGTCCAAATCGACGAAACTCTGATTCGCAGCGTGGTTGAGCAAGTGCTGTCGCGGATGAACGGCAGCGGTCGCGCCGGCGCTCCAGCGGCAGCTATCGAGGGCCGCTTCGGCATGTTCACCGACGTCGACCAGGCCGTGGCCGCCGCCCGCGAGGCCTTCGAGCAGCTCTCCGGCATGACGCTCGACGACCGCCGCCGCATCATCGACCACATCCGCCGCATCTCCATCGAGCAGTGCGTCGAGCTGGGCACGATGGAGATGGAAGAGACCAAGATCGGCCGGCTGCGCGCACAAGATCGAAAAGCTCAAGACGCTGGGCGAGCGGACGCCGGGCGTCGAGTTCCTGCGCAGCGAGGTCTTCAGCGGCGATCACGGCCTGGCGGTCATCGAGCACGCCCCCTTCGGCGTGATCGGCGCCATCACGCCGGTCACGCACTCGCTGCCCACGATCACCGGCAACGCCGTCAGCATGATCGCCGGCGGCAACACGCTGGTCGTCAATCCGCATCCCAGCGGCAAGACGCGTGGCGGCCGAGGGCGTGCGCCGCTTCAACGAGGCGATCTACCGCGACCTGGGCATCGACAACCTGATCTGCGTGATCGCCGAGCCGACGCTGGAAACGGCCGAGGCCCTCTTCAAGCACCGCGACATCAACCTGATCTGCGTCACCGGCGGCCCGGCCGTGGCCCGGGCGGCCATGCAGCAGCCGAAGCGGGCCGATCGTCGCCGGGCCGGGCAATCCGCCGGTCGTCGTCGACGAAACGGCCGACCTCGACCGCGCCGCCCGCGCCATCATCCAGGGCGGCGGCCTACGACAACAACCTGCTCTGCATCGCCGAGAAGGAAGTCTTCGTCGTCGAGTCGAGTCTTCGACGCGCATGATGGCCGCCATGGAGCGGGCCGGCGCCGTGCGGCTCAATCGCCCGCGAGATCGACGCCCTGACCAAGGTCGCCATCGCCACGGTCGGCGAAGGCGACGCACAAGCACGACGTGGCCGCCAAGGACTTCATCGGCCAGGACGCCGCCGTGCTGGCCCAGGCGATCGGCAAGAACATCGCCAGCCGACACCGAGCTGCTCTTCGGCGAGACCGACGAGTCGAACCCGTTCGTGCCGGTCGAGCAGATGATGCCGTTCGTGCCGTTCGTCCGCTGCCGCAACGTCGACGAGGCGATCGCCAAGGCCAAGCACGCACGAGCACGGCTTCCGCCACACGGCATCATCCATTCGAACAACGTGCACAACATGACCAAGATGGGCCGGGCGATGGACACGACGCTGTTCGTCAAGAACGGCCCGTGCATGGCCGGCCTGGGCCTCGGCGGCGAGGGCTATCTGTCGTTTTCCATCGCCACGCCGACCGGCGAAGGCGTGACCACGCCGCTGACGTTCACCCGCGAGCGACGCTGCACGATGATCGACAATTTGCGGATTTTGGGAAAGTAAACGATGTACTACGGCACGCGTCGTCGGCACTGCCACCGCGACCGTCAAGCATCCTTCCATGGAAGGCAGCAAGTTGCTGTTGGTCATGGCCCTGCAGGCCGACGGCCGCACGCCCGAAGGCGATCCGATCCTGGCGGTCGATCGGCTGGGCGCCGGGCACGACGAGAACGGTGATGGTCACCAGCGACGGCATCGGCACGCGCGAGTTGTTGCACAGCAAGACATCGCCGGTCCGCTGGTCGGTGATGGGGATTCCGGATGAGACGTGACATGTAGCGGGTGGAGCGAACCTTCACGGAAATGGTGCGTAGACGGCAACTAGGTGACGTGCGGTGGTGCAGACGTCGCGACACATTCGCGGCAGTTTCCGTGCCACGACCCCAAGACTGTCAGTGCAAGTCAGCAGATCGAGCAGATCGTACGGAGGTGATGGCGCAGTTGAAGCGCGTCTCCGAGCCTGTCGCTGCCTCATCGCCGACTGCTCCGCCGCCGATGCCTGCGGCTCATAGTAACGACTTGGTGATCGATGCTCGCGTGGTCACGATGGAGTCGATTGCCGGCCGCTTGAACGGCGCGAAGCAACTGGTCGTGCTCGCCGGCGCACTGGTTACGCCTGCGGTTCGAGACGAATTGCGCCGCCGCGGCATCGAGTTGAGACAGGTAAGCGCGGCGAAGAAATGCGAATCCGCTCGCTCCCGTGCTGCTGATTGCCGGCCGAACAAGCCAAGACCCGGATCTCGCCGTGCAGATGCTTCGGCAGGAAGGCATTGAGGTAGAAACCGAATCGACGAACTGCCTGATCAAGGCGACCGACATGCTGGCCGCCGCCGTGGCCGCGCGGTACGCTCGGCGTGCTGCTGGACGCGGCACACGGCGGTCGGCGTTGTGCCTGGCCAATCGCAACAGGAGCCTTCGCGCCGTCGCTGGCCGCCGGCGTGCCGGCCACCGCGACGGCCGTGGCCGCGGTCGGCGCCAACGTGCTGGTCGTCGATCCGACCGCCGGCACGCTGTACGAGAGAAACAAGTGTTACGCGAGTTCTGCCTCGGCGGCATTCGCGAATGTCCGGAGGAACTTAAGGAGGTCTTAGCACCTAGATCGTAGAACTTGGGGCTTAGGTCTTGCACTGAGCACTGAGCACTGAGTACTAAGTACTAAGTAACGAGTACTGACATGCGCATCGCAGACGTCATCGGAACCGTGACCCTCAACCGCGCGCACCCGAGCCTCGCTCGGGCGACGTTCAAGCTCGTCGTGCCGCTGTCGCTGGGACAACCTGCTGGGCAAGTCCAACGAGCCGGTCGAAGAGGTCGTCGTGTTCGACGAGTTCGGCGCCGGCCTCGGCTCGCGGATCGCCCTCAGCGAAGGCCGCGAGGCGGCCATGCCCTTTTATCCCGAACGTGAAACCGATCGACGCTTACAACGCGGCGATTCTGGATACTTTACCGTGAGATTCCGAGGATTTGAATAGCGAAGAGGTCTTGAGCTTCGGCTAGGACTTAGACCGCGACGACTGGTACTAGACTCGCACCCCAAGACCAGCCCAAGACCAAAGCTCCAACCCATGCTCAACATCCACAAAATCAAGCAAGAGATTTGCGAAATCGGCGACCGCCTCTACAAGCGAGGGTTTCGCCGCCGCCAACGACGGCAACATCACCTATCGCATCAGCGAGAAGGAAGTCGTCTGCACGCCCACGATGATCTGCAAGGGCTTCATGAAGCCCGACGACCTGTGCATCGTCGACATGGAGGGCAAGCAGCTCGCCGGCAAGCGGAAGCGGACCAGCGAAGTCATGCTGCACCTGGCGATCATGAAGGAGCGGCCGGACGTGAAGTCGGTCGTGCACTGCCATCCGCCGCACGCCACGGCCTTCGGCGTCGCCCGCGAGCCGATCCCGCATGTGCGTGCTGCCGGAAGTCGAGGTCTTCCTGGGCGACGTGCCGATCGACGCAAGTACGAAATCCCCGGCGGCAAGGAATTCGCCGACACGATCCTGCCCTTCGTGCAAGAAGTCGAACGTCATCATCCTGGCCAACCACGGCACGGTGAGCTTCGGCGAGACGGTCGAACGGGCCTACTGGTGGACCGAAATGCTCGACGCCTACTGCCGCATCCTCATGCTCTCCAAGGGCCTGGGCCGCGTGAACTACTTCACCGAGCCGGAGGCGAAGGCGCTCTTGGACCTGAAGGGCAAGTGGGGCTTCAGCGACCCGCGCAACGAGATGAAGAACTGCGACATCTGCGCCAACGACGTCTTCCGCGAAAGTTGGAAGGATGCCGGCGTGACGCAGACGGCCTTTGCGCCGCCGAGTTATAAGAGCAACGGCGCGGGCGACGGTTCGTCTTCCGGCAATGCCGAACAAGAGGCACTCATTCAGGCGATAACCGAGCGAGTAATGGCGGAGTTGGGGAAGAAGGGCTAAAGGACTGACCTGCGAGAAGAAAGCTCAATTGCCTGCGCTCACGCAACTTGATATAGTTACCAGCAGATAGGATGCAGGAGCGAAGTAACATGGTCAGTTCATCGCCGCCGGAAGGATTGGCGCAGCAAGCCAACCAGCGGGAGCGATTTCTGCGGTTTGCGCGACCAGTGGAAGGAACGGTCCCGCTATCTCTCCAACACTGCGCAGATGGCGCTGCTCGATCCTTATCAGCGGATCATCGGCATGGGCGTGGCCGCGGTGCCGTTTATTCTCGAAGAGCTTCGCCGCGAGCCCGATCAATGGTTCTGGGCTCTGGAAGCGATCACGGAAGAGACCCCCTTTTTGCCTGACGATGCCGGACGTGTGCCGGCGATGACCGCGGCATCGTTGCGGTGGGGTGTCGAACGCGGGTTCCTCGCCCCATGAGCGGTCTTTCGCGGTGGTCGTCCTGTCCCGTAGGGACTCTTGATAAATAGGGGTAGGGAGAGCCGGTTGAGTCCGGCTCCCCCTCCCTCCGAACCGGACTGGCGATTTTCTCGCATCCGGCTCTCCAGTTGATGGTGTTACCTCAGTGAGGATTGTACAAAACGATTATGGGCGGTTTGCAAGGACCACAGCCCATGCTCGTCGAAGAAGCGATTGGGCCAACGTTGTTGGTCTGTTCCGCGTGCCCGTCCGCGCCGTTTCCGTCGCCGACGCAGAATGCTGCGCAGGCGGCCACGAATCCAGCCATCCAGTTGGCGGAATACCGAACCACGACAGTGGCGAAAGTAGGTGAACCATCCACGAAGCTGCCGACTCAGTCGGGAGCACGTGAAGAGCAGGTCATGCCCGTTCGTGCGTTTCGTCTTCTCACGGACCGCATCCTTGAGTTTCTTTAGGCTCTTTTGCCGCGGTACACGCAGGTCGCCGCGGAAGTGATAGCCCAGAAAATCGAAACTCTCGCTGCGAGCGTCTACGATCTTGGTTTTCGTTGGATGCAGTGTCAGGTCGTTTTCGTTGACCCAACCTTGCACCACTGCCAAGGCCGCATCCGCGTCCTCGCGGGTCTTACACAGGATCACGAAATCGTCTGCATAACGCACCATCGCATAGCCGGCATCGGTCAATGCATGATCCAGCGGGTTGAGGTAGATGTTGGCCAAGAGTGGCGATAGGACCGCTCCTTGCGGCGTGCCCGTCTCCGGTGTCCACTGCCGCAATCCGTCCAGCACGCCCTGCTCCAAGAACATCTCCACTAACCGCAGCACGCGATTGTCCGACACTTGCTCGCGCAGGTGCGCCATCAGCCGTGGTTTCGAGATCGTGTCAAAATAACTCTTGAGGTCCGCATCGACCACATAGACGTGCCCGGCCTTCAGCAGCTCTTCGACTCGCTCCAGGGCCTGATGACAGCCCCTTCCGTGTCGAAAGCCATAGCTGACCGGTTGGAATGTGGCGTCGAAGATCGGTTCCATCACGTGCAGTAGCGCAGTTTGCACCACGCGGTCCCGCACGGTCGGAACTCCCAACGGTCGTTGTTCCGTGCTTCCCGGTTTCGGTATCCAGACTCGCCGCACCGCCTGCGGACGATACGTATTGGTTCGCAGGGCCTCGTACAGTTTGTCCAGTTCTTTCAGGCAATTCTCCTGAAAGTTCGCGACCGTTTGATGGTCCACCCCTGCCGCTCCCCCGTTGTCGATCACATGTCTGCTGGCGACAAACAGGTTCAGCGGAGCATACGCCTTGTCAATCAACGTGTGCCATTTTCCTCCTCGCACTCCTTGTTCGAGTGTTGTCAACATGCAATCTGTCCATACGCACGAGTTCGCCCAGTCGCGGATCGACGGCGGCTTTCCGGCGGGGGTAGCCGCGAACGGCACTGTCACCGGTTCGTTATTCTTCTCTCGTAGTTTGGACATCGTGCATCCATCTTCCTGCACCCCTTCGCTCCACCGGCGTTACCCGGCTTCGCCGCTACTATGGGTGCTCTGACTCCTGGGCGGTCGGCTCTTCGTATCCTTATCAGGGACAATGAACGCCGTCCTTGAATCCGTCCAGGTCTCTCTCCTTACGACGCTTGACCTTCCGACCATTCCGTCCTCAACCACCGTTCTGCCATTTCCCCATCTGGCTTTCGCACGTTACCTCAGCCAGTATAGGCCGCCGCGTCTATCCCCCGGGCAGACCGATCAGGTCGGAGGGATCGCCGTCACGCGATCGGAGGTTCGCCATTGGCTAGCAGGCTCCCCGACAGGCTTGGCCGAATCAGGTTCGTCATCCTACGGACTGGTCATTCGCCTCCAGTTGCTTCCCACCCCTTCTCGCGAAGACGCGGTTACTTTCGACTAAAGGTTCGTAACGTACACCTTGCGGGGACTTGCACCCCGCCGATCAAACGCTTTCAGAGACGCACTAACCCAGCGATTAATCGCTGGGCAGAGGAGCCATTAATACCTGTTTAGTCCCGTAGGGACGACTGACTGAGGCCCGCACAATCAGTCCCAAATGTACCTCTCGTCGTACTCGATGCCATGTTTCTTTAGAAACGCGAGAAACTCTTCTTTGAACGTCTTCTTTCGGTGATGCTCCTCTTGGATAGCGATGTAGTTTTTGGTCCGCGGAACATCCGAGATTCCGATGCTGAAAGCGCCGTAGCCTTCCTGCCAAGAGAAATCGCGATATTGAGGGAAGTTCTCGTGAATCCAAAGCGATGACCCGCCCTTGATGAGTTGAATGGCCTTCGCAATGGCCCTCGTTGACGGAAGCGAGAGGAGAATATGCGCGTGATCTTCAACGCCGCCAATAGACAAAGCACACATGCCGTTGTTACGCGCGATGCCGCCCATGTAGGGCCAAAGCTGCGTCTGCAACTCCTTCGTGATGAGCGGCCGCCGCTGCTTCGTGCTGAACGTGCAGTGAAATAGGCTACTGGAGAATGAATGGCCCATGGTTGCTCTCTCGCAAGTGAATCTCAGTCGTCCCTACGGGACTAGTAATTGTATTCGCCCATTTTACCCAGCGATAAATCACTGGGCTATTATCAAACGTCCCTCCGGGACAGAACTCCCCATCTACCCCGCCGCCTCTCCGCGCTAAAATCGCGTTCTGACCGTTTCCCGTCCTGGCGCAGGGAACTTTCCGGGTACGCCGCGCGTCTATTGCGCGCGAGTTGTCTCGAATTTCACGATGCCATCCCGGCGGCCCCTCACTTCAGCCATGACGCGTTTGCCAATTTCCACGAGGATTCCCACAATGAAAACGTCCACCTTTACCCTGTTTTTGAGTCTGACGTTCCTCGCCCCGAGTTTTGTCCTAGCCTCTGCCCCCAGCGATAAATGGGATTCCCAGTGGAAAAAGGTCGACGACGCCGTCCAGCAGGGCCTGCCAAAGACGGCCATCGAGCAACTCCAGCCGATACTCAACGGGGCGATGGCCGAAAAGAATTATCCCGTTGCCATCAAGGCCATCGGCCGCAAGATCGCCCTGGACGGCGTCATCCAGGGCAATAAGCCCGAAGAAAAAATCACCCGCATGGACGCGGAAATCGCCAAGGCCCCGGCCGAGATGCGGCCCATGCTGGAGGTCGTGCAGGCCCAGTGGTATTGGCAGTATTTCCTCCACAACCGCTGGCGGTTCATGCAGCGGACGGCCACCTCCGCGCCGCCCGGCAAGGATTTTACGACCTGGGACCTGGCACGGCTCTTCGCCGAAATCGACAAGCATTTTCAAGCCGCCCTGGCCGCCGCCGACCAGCTCAAAAAGATCCCTATCGCCGACTACAACGACCTACTGGATAAAGGCAGCCTGCCGGACGACTATCGCCCCACGCTCTATGATTTCGTGGCCAACCAGGCGCTCGATTTCTACAACGCGGGCGAGCAGGCCGGCGCCAAGGCGGAAGACGCCTTCGAGTTGGCGGCCGATGGCCCGATCTTCCAGCCGCTCGGGCAGTTCCTGGCCTGGAAAACCGATTCGACCGACGCCGACTCGCCCACGCTCAAGGCGGTCCAGCTCTATCAGCAGTTGCTCCGCTTCCACGAAGACGATTACGACCAAACGGCCTTCCTCGACGTCGATCTGGCGCGGCTCGTGCTGGGCCACAACAAGGCGGTCGGCGAAGAAAAGGCCGCGCTTTACAAGGTGGCCCTTGCGGCGGTTCATCAAGGACAACTTCAATCATCCCCTTTCGGCCCTGGCCCGATACCACCTGGCTACGGTGTTGCGGGAGGAGAACGAACTGGTCGACGCCCACGATATCGCCTCGGAGGGAATGCGGGCATTTCCGCGCTCGCCCGGCGGAATCCTTTGCTACAACCTCGTCAAGCAGATCGAGGCCAAGTCGGCGAACATCATGACGGAACGGGTATGGAACGAGCCCTGGCCCTCGATCCGCGTCAACTACACGAACGTGACGAAGGTCTACTTCCGCCTCGTTCGCCAGGACTGGTCCGCTCGGATGAAGAGTGGCCACTATCGCGGCGAATACCTCGACGACGCCGAGCGGCGGGCGATGCTCGCCATGGCAGCCGGACCTGCGCCTGGGCGGCCGACCTGCCGCCGACCGAAGATTACCGCAATCGGGCCGAGGACGTTGCCGTGCCCAAGGACCTCAAGCCGGGTTATTATTTCCTGCTTTCCAGCCACGACGCACAGTTCAGCGGGTCGAACAACGTCGTGTCGTTTACGGAAATCTGGGTGAGCAAGCTGGCCGTCGTGCTGCGGCAGCAGAACCCCAACACCCGCTTCGGCGGTTTCGTGCTCGATGCCGCCTCGGGCGAGCCGATCGCAGGGGCCGACGTGCAGGTCTACGCCTGGAATTGGAACAACCAGTTTCTCATGGGCGAGAAGGTCCGCACCGATCGAAACGGACTCTTCTCCGCGCAGGGCGTGGCGAACTATAACAATCTGCTTTACGTGACGCACGCCGGGCAAGCGCTGGCCACGGCCAACAATCTCTTTGTTTACAATTACAACAACCAGGCCCGTTCCGCAAAAGCAGGTCGTCTTCTTCACCGACCGCTCGCTCTACCGCCCCGGACAGACGATCTATTACAAAGGCATCGCCATCCTTGTCGATCAGCAAAACGACAATTACGAGGTCGTGCCGCGCGAGAGGCTGAACATCATCTTCAGCGACGTCAACGGCAAGGAGATCGCCCGGCAGAGCGCTTGTCAGCAACGACTACGGCTCGGTCAGCGGCAGTTTCACAGCCCCGCGCGACCGCCTCATGGGCCGGATGATGCTCCACGTCGATCAGGTGCAAGGCAACGCCTGGATCAACGTCGAGGAATACAAGCGGCCCAAGTTCCAAGTCACGCTCGACGCCCCCAAGGCCGCGCCGCGGCTAGGCGGCGAGGTCGAGATGCAAGCCAATGCGATGGCCTACACGGGCGCGACGATCGGCGGCGCCAAAGTCCGCTACCACATTGTCCGCGAGGTCCGCTATCCCGACTGGTGGTACTGGTGCTTCGCTTGGCGAATGCCGCAGCAGTCCGGCGCACAGGAGATCGCCCACGGCACGGCCGAAACCGGTGCCGATGGCACGTGTACGATCAAGTTCACCGCCAAGCCCGACCCGACCGTGGCCGAAAAGGACGAGCCGATCTTCCGCTACGCGGTCACGGCTGACGTGACCGACACCAACGGCGAGACCCGCACGGGCGAGCGCACCGTGCAGGCCGGATACACGGCGCTGCAAGGCGTCGCTCTCCGCCAAGACCGATTGGATCGTCGCCGGCCAGCCGCTGGAAATCACCGTTACCACGACCACCTTGGACGGCGAGCCGCAGAAGGCCGAAGGCGCGCTGAAGATCTATCGCCTCAAGCAGCCCGATAAGGTCGAGCGGCCGGATATTCTTGGCCAGCGGCCGGTGCGCGTCGTCCGTCAGGTGCGCGGCCGCGGCCAGCGACTCCCCTCTCCTTCCGGGAGAGGGGTCGGGGGTGAGGGCCGCCCTGCCCGCTGCCGATCCGTCCAATCCCAATACCTGGGAGTTAGGCGAAATGGTCGCCGAACAAGGCATGACCACCGACGCCTCCGGCACGGCTAGCTGGACCACGAAGCTCGAAGCCGGCGCGTATCGCGCCAAGTTCGAGACCCAGGACCGTTTCAACAAGAAGGTCACCGCCTTGCTGCCGCTGGATGTCATGGCGCCGGACGCCAAGAAGTTCCCCATCAAGGTCGCCAACATGGTCGTCGGGCCGAAATGGTCGCTTGAGCCGGGCGAGGATTTCATGGCCCTCTGGGGCAGCGGCTACGAGCAAGCGCGAGCCTACATGGAAATCGAGCACCGCGGCAAGATCATCAAGAGTTTTTGGACCGAGCCCGGCGCGACGCAGCAGCCGATCAAGCTGGCGGTGACCGAGGCCATGCGCGGCGGCTTCCAGCTTCATGTGACGATGGTCCGCGAGAACCGCGCGTATCTTGAATCGCGCCGCGTTGACGTGCCTTGGACGAACAAGGACCTCAAGGTGAAGTGGGAGCATTTCGTCTCCAAGATGGAGCCGGGCCAGAAGGAAACTTGGACCGCGGTGATCACGGCCCCGACGCTGGAGTCCCGCCTTTAGGCGGAAAACCGGCTAAAGCCGGGACTCCAGGCGAGCCATTGCCGAAATGGTGGCCGCGCTCTACGACGAGTCGCTGGACGCCTATCTGCCGCACAGTTGGCCGGCCGGGTTCGGCGTCTTCCGCCAGGATTACAGCCAGATGAACATGACGTTTCGAGAACATGGCCAAGTATCTCAATCAAGTTCAAGGCGGCTGGCCCGTGGATCAGAAGGCGGTTCAAATGAGTTACCGCGCGCTGCCGTCAAGCATCACGGTAGACCTTTGGGGATACGGATATTTTCAAGGCGGCTTCGGCGGCGGGCCAGGCGGCCGGGGTGGAATGATGCTCTACAGCCGTGCGGCGCCGATGGCGGCGCGCGCCCAGCGCCGGCGGCGCCGGCAATGGAATTCGCTCGCCGCGGGCTCGCGATGGATGCCGCCAAGGCCGAAGTGACGCCGGTGGCCGGCGAACTGGCCGCTAACGGCGCCATGGCCAAGATGCCCGCCGCCAACCGCGAGCAGGAAAAACAGTCAGCCGGTGAAGGCGTCCGGCCGTCTCGGTGCCGGTCCCGATTTGAGCCAGGTCGCCGCGCGGAAGAACCTCAACGAAACGGCCTTCTTCTTCCCGCATCTCTCAGCGATTCCGAAGGCCAGGTGAAGATGGAGTTCACCATGCCCGAGGCGCTGCACGAAGTGGAAGTTCCTCGGCTTCGCCCACGACGCCCAACTCCGCGGCGGCCTCTTGACCGATAGCGCAGTGACGGCCAAGGATCTGATGGTCCAGCCCAATCCGCCGCGGTTCTTCCGCGAGGGCGACGAGCTGGAGTTCACCGTCAAGGTCACGAACATGTCGGACACGCACCAGACGGGCACGGTGCGGCTGACTTTCGCCAACGCTCGCACCGGCAAGTCGATCGACCAGTTCCTCGGCAACTTTCGGCGACGGACCAATCATTCGATCTCGCCTCGAAAGAATCGCACAGCTTCTCCTGGCGGCTTGCGGTGCCCGACATGTCCGGCGGCGCGATCAGCCTACAAAGCCGTCGGCTCGACGGGCCGCGTCTCCGACGGCGAGGAGGGCCTGCTGCCGGTGCTTGTGCGGCGGACGCTCGTGCACGAAGTCGCTGCCGCTGCCGATCCGCGGCCCGGCGACGAAGACATTTCGATTTCGATCGCCTCCTGAAGTCGGGCGACTCCAAGACGCTGCAAAGCCAGAGCCTGACGGTGCAGATGGTCTCCAATCCCTCGTGGTACGCGGTCATGGCCCTGCCGTACCTCATGGAGTATCCCTACGAGTGCTACGAGCAGACGTTCAACCGGCTCTATGCCAACTCGTCTCGCGCGGCACATCGCCAACAGCGATCCCGAAATCCATCGCGTCTTCGAGCAGTGGCAGGGCACGCCGGCGCTGGATAGCCCGCTGGAGAAGAACCAGGACCTGAAGTCGGTCATGCTGGAGGAAACGCCCTGGGTCCGCCAGGCCGAGTCCGAGAGCCAGGCCCGGCGGAACGTCGGCATCCTCTTCGAGGACAACCGCCTGAACGACGAGACGGCCCGGCACGATGAAGAAGCTGGCCGAAGGGCAATATGCCGACGGCGCGTGGCCCTGGTTCCCCGGCGGCCCGCCTTGCGACTACATCACGCTCTACATCACCACCGGCTTCGGCCGCCTGCGGCACCTGGGCGTGAAGGTCGACATGCAGCCGGCCTTCAAGTCGCTCGCCCGGCTGGACGGCTGGATCGACCATGAATACCGCGAAATCCTCCGCCAGGGCCACAAGGACGATAACCATCTCAATCCCGACGATCGCCTTCTACCTCTACGGCCGCAGCTTCTTCCTGGAAGACCGGCCCATTGCGCCGCAGCACAAGGAGGCGGTCGATTACTTCCTCGGCCAGGGCCGCAAGTATTGGCTCAAGCTGGCCGACCGGCAGTCGCAGGCCCATCTGGCCGTCGCGCTGAAGCGCTTCGCCGACAAGGCGACCGCCCAGGCGATCATGCGCTCGATCAAGGAGCGATCCGTCAGCGACGAAGAGCTGGGCATGTTCTGGCGCGACACCGAGCTTTCCTTCTCCTGGTTCCACGCCCCGATCGAGACGCAGGCCATGATGATCGAGGCCTTCGACGAAGTGATGGACGACCAGAAGGCGGTCGAGGAGTGCAAGGTCTGGCTTCTGAAGCAGAAGCAGACGCAGGACTGGAAGACCACCAAGGCCACGGCCGACGCGGTCTATGCCCTCCTGCTCCGCGGCAGCAACGTGCTGGCCTCCGACGAGCTGGTCGAAGTGAGCCTCGGCGGGCAGGAGATCAAGCCCGAGAAGGTCGAGGCGGGCACCGGCTTCTACGAAGAGAAGTTTACGTCCGCGGCGAGATCAAGCCCGACATGGGCAACATCACCGTGAAGAAGCTCGACAAGGGCGTCGCCTGGGGCAGCGTCCACTGGCAATACCTGGAGGACATGAGCAAGGTGACCGCCTACGAAGGCACGCCGCTGAAGCTCACGAAGACGCTCTACACGAAGCAGTACACGAAGAAAGGCCCCGTGCTGGAGCCGGTCGAGCGGCCCGGTCAAGGTGGGCGACGAACTGGTCGTGCGGATCGTGCTGCAAGACCGACCGCGACATGGAGTACGTCCACCTGAAGGACCATCGCGGCGCGGGCACCGAGCCGGTGAACGTCCTCTCGCGCTACAAGTACCAGGACGGCCTGGGCTACTACGAGACGACCCGCGACACGGCCAGCCACTTCTTCATCGACTACCTGCCCAAGGGCACGTATGTCTTCGAGTACTCGACGCGGATCGTGCATCGCGGCCGGTATCAGACCGGCTTCGCGTCGATCCAGTGCATGTACGCCCCGGAGTTCGGCGGGCACAGCGAAAGTATTTGGATTGAGGCGAAGTAGAAAAGAGATCGGCCAAAGAGACGATATTTAACCACAAAGAACACAAGGAGCACAAAGAGAGTTCTTTGGGAACTTTGTGCCCTTCGTGTTTAATTCCTCTTATGGTTTTGAAACGGCGCGGCACCGGCAATCTAAGATCTGAAATCTCAAATATCAGATTTCAACGTGTGGATTTGAGGCTCGGCACTCGCTGCCGGCAAAACCGCAGCTTTCTGCTCCGGCTTCTTCTCCCGCGGCACGGTAAACCGCAAAAAGTGAAATACGAGCAGCAGCCCCGCCGCTCCGCCTGCGGCGGCGAGAAAGCCGATCACGCTGATCGGGTTCGACGGCTCGCCGCCTTTCGCCCACGAGAGCACGCCCAGGCCAACCGCGCTGCCCGTGATGCCGAGCGTCAGTGTTGATAACGGGCTTGACGGCTCGCGAAACGGCAGGAGCATCCGCGCCACGAGGCCGGCAAGACTGCCAAAGCCGATCCAAACCAGGGCGACCTGCAGCCAGGCCTGTGCGTTGGGCGAAAGTTCCGGCATGGTATGTACTCCTCACGCTCCGCCGTGAGGGACTACATCACGGCGGAGCGTGATGAGTACGTTAAACAAAAATAGCCCGCGCTGCTGACGTCCCGATCGAAGGGCCGCAATGGGCCTTCGACCACGGACGCCAGCCGCGCGAGCTTGCCGTCCCCCCCGCCGCTGGTGAGTTGCCGCACGCTGTGGGCCGTCCCCACAACCCAAGTGCGTGCCGGCAATTTCCGGCGGCATTCGGCAGTAATTGTATCCTTCGCTTGTGCCTCGGTGCGCTGCCGCGCTAGGCGGCCATTACCGCTGCTGTGCCGCTTCCTGGGAGACGGCCTTTTGGGCGGCGGCTTCCTTGCTCAGCGGGAATTGCGGTCCCGGCGGGAAGTACTGCACGTCGTCCGTTAAATACCAGGGGCTAGGCAGCGTCTGGCCGCCGACATCAATCTGGCAGCCAGTCAGCCCTAGGATGCCAAGCAATCCCAGAGCCAACAGCCCGCTTCGCCGGGGCACCCGCTTGCGGGTCCGGTGACCGGTATTGGAGGCCGTCATGGGCCACCTCCGTGGGTTTTTTATGGCTTGCAACGCGGAAATGAACCTGCCGCCCTCTTGGCAACAGTTTTGGTTCAATTCCTGCCGCAGCGTGTATAAATCACGTATCTTCACTGTTGCCAATTTGCCTATCGAGCCGTGCAGGCGTTATGTTCGGCAGAATCGGCAAGTAGGTTATCGTCACGCCAACCGGTAAACTTTAACAATCGAAGCCCGACGTGCAAGCGAGTGGGAATAGCTGGTCGCATCAAGGCTAAACGCGGCGTAGTTTGATTTTGCTCCCCGTTCCGGCGCCATATCCTCTCGCTCGCGCTTTGGGCTTTGATAGGCAATCCGCTGGAAAACCGGCCGCCGTGCGGATAAGATCAAGTCAGGCCCCCGGAGCAGAGGTTTCTATGTCGCCGCGCAGTTTTTGTCTTGTGGGGCAGATTGCCAATCTGCCATTCTTACAACAGGTTGGAAACCTGCCCCACATTCTCGGCATCCTAGCCTTCCTGGCGATCGCCGGCCTGGCCTCTGCGCCGCCGCACAGCCGGGCGGCCGCACGGTGCCCACCAACTCCTACCACACCGCCTTCACCGAGTTCTACGACGGCGACTACCGCTCGGCGCTGGACCGCTTCCGCTCCGAGGCCCGCGGGGCCATCAAGACGGCCAGTGCCCGGTGGATCGATTCGATCTGCTACGAAACGATGATCGGCGAGTGCAATTTTCAGATCGGCGCCAATGCCGAGGCCAACGAGCATTTCGCCGCCGCGCTGAACCTCTTCCTCGCCAATTCGACGTGGTTCTCCAGCGTCGTCCCCAAGCAGATTCGCGCCGCAAACGCCGGACGACAGTGCCCGCCGTGGCAGGTTCGCAATCTGCTGGCGCCGCTAGGTCAATTGGACCCCACGATGTTGATCTCGCTCGGTCAATTGCAAATTGGCGCACAGGGCCAGGCCCCGCCAAGCGGCGTCGTCATGCCGGCGCAGTTGTTTCCCATCGAGCCTTACGAAATCATCCGCTGCACCTGCCTTGCCCTCCGCCGCCGCGCCGAATTGCTCGGGCCGCTGGCCGCTCACGACCCGCTGTTGGACAACGCGATCGCCGCACTGCAACGGCCGGCCGGCCACCCGAATCATTGGTCCGAGGCCTGGATCAACTTGGAACTTGGCGTGGCTCTCGCCGCCGGCGGGCGAAATGCGGCCGCCTTGCCCGCATTGCAAAAGGCCACGCTCGCTTCAGGCGCGCTGGAGCACCAGTTGTCCGGGATCGCCTATCTCGAACTCGGCCGCCTGGCGATGACCGCCGGCGACTATGCGACCGCGGCGAGCATTTCGAAGAAGCATCCTACGACGCCTACTATTTCACCGACCCGGTCCATCTGCCGGACATTGGCCTGATGGAAGAGGCCTTTCGCTTGGGGGCGCTGAACCATTTCCTCGCCAACGGCAAGGGCATCTATGCTCCACTCGTTCCCGCCGCCGCTTGGGCCAAAGCAAGCCACTTTCGCCAGCTCTACGTCACCCTGCTCTCGCTGACGGCCGAGGACAATATCATCCTCAGCCAGACGCAGAAGGCCGAGGCCCTCCTCGACGAGGCCCGCGGCGCGATAGGCAACCGCATGGCTTATAGCCGCGTCTCGGCCCGTCGCGCGTTTCTTCAAGCCACCGCGCTCTATCAGGAGCATCAAGACCGCAAGACGACCGAAGGCGACGCGGTGCTGGCGAAGGTCATGCCCTTCCTGCGCAACAGCTCGATCCGACTTTTCCAGATCCAGAAGGCCGACGACTACTACACCGGCGGCGGCAAGGGCGGCGTCAATCCGGCCCGCGAGGCGCTCGATCTCTACAAGGACGTGCTCCGCGACCCGCAGCCCATCGACTGGATGAGCGATCCGATGGAATCGCTGGCCATGCTGAGCGTGCCGCACGAATTGCCCTTCGAGCACTGGTTCACGGCCGCCGTCGCCCGCAAGGACCACGAGCTGGCGATGGAAGTGGCCGACCGGCGCGGCGGCACCGCTTCCTCTCGACGCTCCCGCTCGGCGGCCGGCTGGAATCGCTCCGCTGGGTCCTGGAGCGCCGAAGGAACTCCTGCCGCCGCAGGCCATGCTCCAGCGCCAGGACCTGCTCGACACGCTACCCGATCTTCAAATCGTTGCACGATCAGGCCGACGTGCTCCGTCTGGCGATTGCCGCGATGCCGCTCGCGCCGGACGACGCCGAGAAAGCGAAGAAGCTGGGCCAGGCGATGATCGCGCTCCAGGAAGTCGGCCGCAAGCAGGAAATCGTGCTGCGCGAGATCGCCCTCCGCCGCGAGCCGGCCCTGATCGCCTTTCCGCCGCTGCGCACGACGGCCGAGATCCAGAAATCGCTCCTGCCGGGCCATGCCCTGCTCGTGTTTTTCTCCACGGGCAGCAACCTCCATGCTTTCCTGCTCAACCGCGATAAATACGCCGACTGGCAAGTGGCGCTACTCCCCAAGCGGTCGCGAGAATGACCGCGACTCTGCTCCGCAAGATGGGCAACATATCGGCCAACTATGAACTCGCTCCCAAGGACCTTGCCGACGACCACTGGCGGAAGGATGCGGGCGACCTGCTGGATACGCTCTTGAAAGGCACGCGGGAAGTCGATCTCGGCAAGAAGTTCGAGGAATTGACGATCGTGCCCGACGGTGCGCTGTGGTACGTGCCGTTCGAGGCGCTCGAAGTCAAAGCGGACGGACAGTACCAGCCGCTGATCACCCGTTTTCGCGTCCGCTATGTGCCCACGGCCGGCCTGGCGACGGCCTTGCAAGACGTTGGCCACCGCCGCGGCAACACGGCCATCGTGGCCGGCAAGTTCAGCCCCAAGCTGGACGACGACGTGGTCGACGCGGCCGTCAAGGAGCTTAGCAAATCTCTGCCGGGCTGCGTGACGTTGAAGTTGCCCCTGCCCGCGCCGGCCCCCGTCTATGCCACGGCGATCGACCGCCTCGTGGTCCTTGACGACCTGAGCGCGGCGGCCGAGAGCGACCCTTACGGCTGGTCGCCACTGCCGGCGGATCGCACGAAAAACAGCGGTGCGCTCATCGACTGGTTCCCGCTCCCCCGCCGCGGGCCGGACGAGATGATCCTGCCCGGCTTCCACGCGGCCAGCGAGGCTTCGATGAAGCGCGTTCGATGCGCCGCGGCGCGGATCGAAATCCGACGCGCAAGCAAGGGCCGAGATTCGGCCCGGCGACGAAATCTTCCTTAGCCTCTGCGGGCTGATGTCCACCGGCACGCGAACGGTCCTCTTGAGCCGCTGGCGAAGCGGCGGGCAGTCGAGCCTCGATCTTATACGCGAGTTCACGCAGGAGCTTCCGCACACCACGCCCGCCGACGCCTGGCAGCGGGCCGTTCAAGTAGTGAGCAACGAGCCGCTGGTAGTGGAATCCGAGCCGCGGGTGAAGAAGGACCCCGCGGCCACCGCGGTTTCGTTGAAGGCCTCCCACCCCTTTTTCTGGGCCGGGTATATGCTCGTCGATGAGGGAAGCCCGGCGGAGAAAGAGAAGAAGTGACCGACGGTAGGGTGGATTGTGTGGGTTCTATCCCGAAGGGATTCCGTCGTCAAGCCCAGGGTTGGCCGGAGGTACGACGGCCTACCCTGGGAACGATGCGAGGAACGATTCCAACCCCAAACGGGGTTGTGTCGCGAATTGGTTACGAACGGCGACGAAGGACATAACCCCGTTGGGGTTGATGTTGCTATTATTGCGTTCTCAGGGTTGGTGCTCGTTCCTTGCACCAACCCTGATTATGTGAAAGAGCGGTCCTCCTGGTGCTATACACGGTGTAGCGACGTTTTACTTTCACTCACCAAGAGCAAAGCCAGGAGGACCGATTATGTTGTACCTTGCCGTTGACCAGCATCGCAAGCAGTTGACCGTCAATTTACGCGACGAAGCGGGAGACGTGATTCTCAAACGCCAGATCAGCACGGAATGGAAGCGCGTGCGGGAATTTCTCGATGAAGTGCGAAATCGAAGCGTATCGGAAGGGGGATTTGTAACGATCGTGGAGGTCTGCGGCTTCAACGACTGGTTCTGAAAATGCTCGCCGAATACGGCTGCCGGGAGATCGTGCTCGTCCAGCCGGAAAAGCGCAGCAAGAACAAGACTGACCGCCGCGATGCCGACGGACTCGGAGAACTATTGTGGACCAACCGCCAGCGGCTGCTGGAAGGCAAGAAGGTCCAAAACGTGCGTCGAATCGTGCCGCCGTCCGCACGCGACGCCGAGGACCGCCAGTTGACGGCCGTGCGGCATCGGCTAGGGCGACTCCGCACGCGAGCGGTGAACCGAGTTCAGCACCTGCTGCTCAAACACAACTTGCAGCAGGAATGCCCGACGAAGGGAATGCAAACCAAGGCCGCACGGAAGTGGCTGATGAAGCTGGAAGTTGGCGCGATGGACCGCATGGAGTTAGATCATCTTTTGAGCCAGTGGGAGCTTTACGACAAGCAGATCGTGGAGTTGGAGGCGAAGATTGGCGTGCGTCAAGCGGAGAACCAGGCGGCGGTGACGATTGCCACGATTCCCGGCGCCGGGCCTTACGGCAGCTTGGCCTTGGCTTCCAGCATCGGCTCGGTCGAGCGGTTCCGATCGGCGCGTAGCCTAGCTCATTATTGGGGATTAACGCCAGGATGCCGGAACTCGGGCGACGCCACACGGCGACTCGGCTCGATCACCAAAGAAGGCAGCGCCATAGCGCGGTTCATTCTCGGTCAGATCGTGGTGCATATCCTGCGTCGCGATGCGCATGAAGGAGTGGTTCCAGCGGATCAAGAAACGCCGCGGCTCCAAGATCGCGCGGGTGGCGGTGATGCGCCGGGTGGCCACCATCATATGGCACATGCTGAAACATCAGCAAGCGTATCGATTGATTGGCAGTAACAACGCAAACGATCCGCGGTCTGCCTGCGTGCTGCCGGATCGGAATGCGTTTTTTGAGGCACGGCAAGGGCGTTCAAAGGAGGATTGCGGACAAGACAAAAAAAGTTGCCGCGACTCCGAGAGCGCGGCAACCGCGCGTCTTTGACGCGCCCTTGACCTGACGATCCCTTGCCGGGTTGCTCGCCAGCAGAGCCCGGCTCCGTTTCGCCAAGCAATTCGATTATAGCACGAGGAAAACGACGAGGAGATGACGGTTGCATCGGCCCTTCTTCCTTGGAAGAAGAGGCCCTCGCGACGCACGGCCAGCCTGACCAGCCCAGTGGACCGGCGGATTCCGCCGGCGTTACCCTGATTGAGGCGGCCCGCGTTCGCGAGACGGTCGAACAGAATACTCGGTGTCAGGGTCGATTGATCCTGGACGGCCGCTGATTCAGCGGACGGAATCACGAAGGGATGGATATGGGGTGCAGCCGCAGTGAAAAGAACGGCTCGACAACCTCGCACAAAAGACCGCGACAACTCGATACCTTACCCAGCTCCTTGCGAAACTCAAAATCCAACCAAAACGAAGCCCTTAGCGACTTCCAGATCGATGCTATGCACCTAAACCACAACTCACCGAAAAAATCCCCAGGTTCGACCCTTGACAACAATATCTCTTTCAGGGATGGGCTTGGGGACGCATCCCCTTCGGGGAAAGGTCGATTCGTAACCGCTCGCCCGCAGCTACCAGAGCAATTTCCAATAAGTGCCTACCCGAAACCCCGGTCGTAGAAGCGGCGTCCCGCCGCTTTTTTCAAGCGGCAGGATGCCGCTTCTACGGTTTTCGGATACGGCATTCGCCGCTGCGCAATCGGGACCCAACAGCCCGCTTTCAAGAATCGTTCTGATACGTTTTGCGCGCTGCCGGAGGGTCGCATTCTTCCGTGAATGGAACGAGCCGTCGACCGTTGTCGACTCGCTCAGCTTTCCGAACTGCTGCGTGCTTTTTCCTTTTGTTTTTGAACCTCAGTTTTAATCGACTCTCTCGTAAGTTGACTCAGATTTCCTAGGGCCCACTCGTGCCCGGAATACACGTCGAGGATATACAATAGTTCCCTGACGGCGATAAGAATGTTTTTGAGAGTGTCCGGAGAAACCGGGTCCTTGGTCTTTCCGGCATGAGTGATCTGGTTGCGGTATGCGACCGCGTCCTGCAAAACCTTACGCACGTTCTTCGGGATAAAGGGGGCGGCACCAAAGGTCAGCTTTGTCGGGAGACTGGGAAGGTATTTGGTGAGAATGTCGATAATGGGGGGTGATGGCAAGTTGAACGCCAACCATTCCGCTTGAGGGACAAGGAAGCCAATCAGCGACTTGATGCCAACTTCGGCCGCCGCTATGCCGATGAGCAAGGAACTGCGGGGATTGTCCGTTCGCAGGCTCCACGCTTCGTGAAACAGTTCATGGGCGAGGGGCTCACTGACACCATTCGTCAGCAAATTGGCTACCGACTCGCCAACTTCCGCATTCAATCGACTCCACGGAATCCCCGGCACAACTACCAATCCAATTATGCGAGGTCTCGGAACGTGCTTCCAATTCTGACCGTCGACTGACCACTCTAGTTCGCGGGAGGAATGAATCGTGTTCGCGTGTCCTGTCTTACCCCTTCGCCAGCGGAGGACATTCGCAGTATTGCGCATGTACTCATCAAGGCGATTAGCTATGGGTTCCACTATATCGTGTAGGCCAGGCTGCCATTCCTTTATATTATCGAATAGCGGCCTGACGTCCTCAGGAACATCCTCTTTGGTTTGAACGACGCACAGGCAATCCTCCTTGCTTAGGTTGGGTTCCTCGCCTTCGAGAGATCGCCGGATTCTTAAAGTTATGTAAAACGGTGAATCCGCGGAAGATTCAAATTCCTCCCCTTCGTTAAGCGAAACACCGAGTAAGATGTATACCGTTCGAAACAACATAGTATCATTCTCGTATGTTCGCGGCGCACTGCTCTTGCGCCGACATCCAGTCAACGTTTGGGAAGGGGACATCTCTAGTACTCCGCTGACTACCTATAATAACTACTCGTAACATCCGTCGGCTTCTGCAATCAGTGATGCCCCCCAGATAGTTCACGGAGCCGCGAGGTAAGAAAACCCCTTTGATACGGCGTACGACGTTGCGCAATCGGGACCCGACAACTGGCTCTCATAAATCGTCCTGACCGGATTCGCCGTTTCCGGGTGACCTTGGTCAAGACGACCACCGTACCGTCCCCGTAGTTCACCGTGCTCTTGGCCCATTGTACTTGCGCAAGGCTGTCATCGTCAATTGCAGCTACTCGGGAACCAAGTTGTCAAGATCCGGTGCCAGTGATAAATTGGCGGGTGAACTGCGATTCGAGTGAGTAACGTCGCGGAGGATGTTTATGCCCATTAAGACGAAAACTATTGAAAACCTCGTTGTAATCTGCCCCGATAGGATGGAGAAGCAACTTTTTCAGTTTCTGCTAGATTTCCCGGCGATGTGCTCGTCAAGCACTTTTGTTCAGCGGCCCGAACTTGCGCAACGGCATCTTTCGATGCTGAGCAGAGAATTGGTTGAATCTGCAGATTGGTGCGTGAAGGCAACGGAATTCTCGCGTTGCCGACCGTTGCAAACGCCGTTTTGGTTTGCAAGGTACCAGGCGAACCTTTGGAGGCTGGAAGGCACTCTGGAATCGGCCGTATGGCCCCCCTATCTCAGACATGCAGTTAATGCCGGTGCCGTGACGGTCGAGCAAGCACGCGAGCACTATGCCGCAAGCGAAGCTACGGCCGAGTTCGAGTTCAGCCAACCGCTTAAATTATTGGTTGAAGTACCCAATCAAAGCGAAGGAGAAAAGGTCGCACGCGCATTTGATGGGCAGGCCCCATACCGGCTGTCAGGCAGCAATTGGTGCTTCTACCTGTTTGGCAGCAGTTCGTGGAGGCTAAGCAAAAGTGATGAGTCCGCCAATGAGGATGAATTGAGGCTTCTTTTTCTGGATGAGGTTGATTCCGAGCGCCGAAAATACGAACGCCTGCGACGGAAGTTCTCCGATGACGTTGACAAGACGCGCAACAACCGAGAGCCAATTCCAGAGGCTGTACGAGTTTTCGTTTGGCGAAGGGACGAAGGAAAATGTGCTCGATGCGGCAGTCAACGTAAACTTGAATATGACCACATCATTCCGGTGAGCAAAGGCGGTGGCAACACCGCTCGAAACATCCAGTTACTTTGCGAAGAGTGTAACCGAAAGAAGAGCGACGCAATCTAGAGTTTCCAGCAGGCGGGGCATCGGGGTCGGGCCGGCGTTTTCGACATTCAAAGTCGAAAGTGCCGCCCCAAACGGATTTCTCGCGATTGGCGCGATAGTTGCTATCTCGTGTGTACTGATGTTTACATGCAAGAAATGGCAGGCGGCCGAGGGCGGCCCGGCACGAGATGCGCCCCAACCCCTTCGTGTGGGGTGCCGACACCTTCCTCGATGCAATGTGTTGTAAATTGTTGTATACCATAGACTTACGGCAACGACCTGCGATGCGCCCCACCTGACGCTTTTCGCAAGGGCGGGGCGCATCGCAGGAAGCAGCCGCTGCCAGCGAGGCGAGGGCGGCTGCCAAAATGGCAGCCGGAGTAGTGAATAGTGAGTAGTGAGTAGTGGGCGGCGTGGGATGAGAAAGCCAGAAGGCGGAGGTCAGAAGTCAGAGGTCACGCTACGGATTGAACACAGATCAAACACGGATGCCCCTTGCCCAGCCACTATCCACTAAGCACTATGCACTTGCCACTATCCGCTCGGCTCCCCGCCCCCCGCGGCGTGCCGCAAGTCGCCGCCGCCGGGCAAAACAAGTGGCCGAATTGTGCTATGTCATAAATGACCGCGAAAATTCTTTAAGTCCTTGGCCGGCAAGGGGTTCGGGCCGAATCCGAAAAGACTTCTGAATTCTCGCATAGCGCGAGAATCGGATAATATATATAGAGCTGTTATGTACTGTAAACAGTGAAGAGTGGGAGGTGGGATGTGGATAGTGAGTAGAAGGGATGAGAGATGGAAGATAAAGGATGCCTAACAATCCGCGAATGCCCTCACCCCCTGCCTCTCTCCCGCGACGGGCGAGGGGAGTTTGGTCAGGAGACACGGATTGAATCCCGGCGCGCCGGGATTTCATCGGTGGCTCCTTGTGGTTCTTCGTGTCCTTCGTGTGCTTGGTGGCTCTCCCTGTCGCAAGATCGAGCGTCCGGCGCAGTGCCAAACTTCCCGCTCCCGCACCAAATCCAATCCCAATCAAAGCAGAATCAAAGCAGAATCAAAGCAGAATCAAAGCGAAAACAAAGCGAAAACAAAGCGAATTCAAAGTCACTTTCCGTTTTTCACACGTCGTTTTCCGCGGGGATTTCACGAACGCGAGGTCTTTTTAAAAAACGCGAAATTGCAACAGGCAAGAGAGACGAAACCGGTCGAGTTGGCGCGAAATGGCGCATTGAACACAAATGTAAAGAGTATGGTGACGAGCGTTAAGAGATTAACCCGCGGATCGAATCCCGGCGCGGGGATTCGGTCCGCGGCTGCACATTGTCATTCGTGTGATTAGTGTTATTCGTGGTTGCCGCCCGCCGAACTTCTCCCACCCATTGCCGGACGTCCGAGAAAACGCATGGCCAGAAGACGTATTCCTACTCCGGTTCTACTCGGGTCCTACTGTCGACGTACTCTATTTCTACTCGGATTGTACTATGTTCCTACTCCCATTTTGCCCCGCAAAACCCCAAGAAAACAGGCGAATACATCATGTTGAAGGTTGCGAAGAATTTCTCAGGTGCCCGGTTGCCAGCCCAGGGCAAGGAAAGATAAGGTAATAGACAATGATTATGGATCAGCATCACAGCACATTGCTCGAAGCGATCAAGATCGGCCGTCGCCACCCTAACGGCAGGGCGTGGCTCTTGGACGACGTGTGCCTGTCCATTGAAAACGGCTCGCGGGTGGCAATGACCGGGCCGTCGGGCGGGGGAAAAACGCTCCTCCTACGGGCGCTCGCGCGGCTCGATCCGTTGGATCGCGGCGACGTTCAATTCCGCGGCCGTGTGGTCCAGCACGATGCCGTTCCCCGTTTTCGCTCGGAAGTCATGTATTTACACCAGCGGGCTGCTTTGATCGAGGATACGGTGGAAGCGGCCTTGTTGAAGCCATTCACATTAAAGGCCCGTCGGCCGCGGCGATTCGACCGCGATCGCGCCGCACGATTGCTGGCCGATTTGGGGCGTGACGGCGAGTTTCTTACGAAGCGCGTGTCCGAGCTTTCCGGCGGCGAGATCCAGATTACCGCCCTGGTCCGCGCGCTGGAGCTTGATCCCGTGGTGCTGCTGTTGGACGAGCCGACCGCCGCCCTCGACCCGCCGAGCGCGACGGCCGTGGAACGACTGGTCACGGCTTGGCTCGACGAGAACCCCGAGCGGGCGATGGTCTGGGTCAGCCACAACGAGGCGCAGGCCCAGCGCGTCGGCCGGACTGCCGTTCGCATGGAAGCGGGGAGGCTTGCAACGGGCATGCGATGAGGGATGATGGATAAACATAGTCGATCCGAATGGCAGGAGCAATACGCATGACTTCGTTTGACCGTGCCAAGCTGCAGTTCCTCCCGCCTCCTGAGGGTGGTGGGGACTGGCTCCGTTTCGAGTCTTGTCCTTTTCCACCGCATGCCGAGGTAAATCCGTGGCTCAACAAGTTTGCCGACGCCTCTAGCGCGGCCGCAAGCGAGCTGTTGCGGCAAGATTGGCTTGGCATTCGGCACCCTGTCCTTCGCAGCTTCGCCGACAGTCTCCTTAATTGCCATCCGGTTGGCCTTTTGACACTTGAGCATGAGGATCACAAGGGGACGGGATGGTTAGTTTTGTCGCGGCGTTTGCCCTCGGAGGAGTTGGCCCGCGACATAGCGAACCGCAAAGAGCTATGGGGAATTTGGTACTTGGCGCCTTCGCTCGCCGAAGTGTTCGAATCGAAGATCAATCCCGACGATCTGCTACCAAGTTTCTTCATTCGATTCGGCGGCCTGAGAATCTCGCCGCCATTCATTGCTGGAAATTTTCATGATATGCCTGGTCCACCGGTGGAAGTTTGGACCGATGAGCAAAGCCGATGGCCCGAGGAATGGCGGGATGCCAAAGCGTTGTTTGTCAGCGACACTGGCGACGAACTTTTGATCAATTCGGCCGGCCAGTGCGCCTGGCTGCTGCACGGACGGCGGGCCATCTCGCCGATTGTCGGTTCATTCGCGGATGTTTTGAACCATGCCGGGACCACGGTGAGCCTTGATGCTTATGATGGCCGCGGGCACGTTGCCGTGCTGGGGCCAGCAAAGTCTGACGATGGGAGCCGCGCATGAAACCAATCGAACTATCCTTCTGGCAACTGGCCGTGGCCGTGTCGCTGATCCTCATCAGCGCGGCGATCTCGGCCGCGCTGCAACTCGGGTTGGGCAAGCGGCTGCTCCTGGCCGCCGTCCGCACTACGGTCCAACTGCTGTTGATCGGCCTGGTGCTCCAATGGCTCTTCGTGCCGGGCAGGGCCTGGTACTTCGTGCTGGCCATGATGTCGGCCATGACCTTCATCGCGGGCATCTCCGCCGTGCGGCGGAACGAGCACCGTTACACCGGCATCTGGACCGACAGCGTCGTTTCCATGTGGGCGACAAGCTGGCTGATGACGGCCATCGCCCTGTTCGGCGTCGTGCAAATCCAAGGGGCGCATTTCCGAGGGGCGGGGGAGCACGCGTCGTGGTACACGCCGCAGTACGCGATCCCGCTTTTGGGCATGATCCTCGGCAACACCTTGAGCGCGGTCGCCCTGAGCCTCGACCGCGTCGCGCACGAGCTTGTCTCCCGGCGCGACGAGGTTGAGACGCTGCTTGCATTGGGGGCGACGCCGCTGGGAAGCGGGCCGCCGGGCCGTGCAACAGGCGGTCCGCGTCGGCATGCTGCCCACGATCAGCACGATGATGGTGACCGGCATCGTCAGCCTGCCCGGCATGATGACCGGCCAGATCATCGCCGGGCAGGACCCTAGCCAGGCCGCCCGATACCAGATTATGATCATGTTCCTGATCGCCGCGGGCACTGCGCTGGGCACGTTCAGCGTGGTGCTGTTGTGCTATCGGCGAATGTTCAATTCCGACCACCAGTTTCTGCCGGGCCGGCTGTGGAAGGTAGAATAGAGGGCGGGGCGGGGAGATTGGAGCAAGGAGCAGGGAGTTATGAGCCCGATTATGGAACGCAACCTAACGACTGATACTCGATCCCACGCTCTGCGTGGGATCGCACTCGACCGACGCTCCGCGTCCCCGCGACGCCAGCGTGGCCGCGGAGCGGCCGAACGTTGCGTTCCCACGCGGAACGTGGGAACGAGTCGTGCTGCTCCGCTCCCTGCTCCCCGCTCCCTGCTCCTTGCCGTAACGCTGCTTGCCCTTCTCGCCCCCGCCCCGCCGCTCCTCGCCAAGGCCGGCATGGGCAGCGGCGCGCTCGAGGCCGAGGCCAAAAGCGACTACTCGCACATCCGCATCCGCCGGCAGGGCAACGTCCGCTCGATGAACTTTGTCCGCGACAACGGCGAGGAGCACATCCAGACGCTCTGGAACATCAAACGGCCCTACGACCTCGTCACGAATTACAGCCGCCTGATGTTTTCCAGCTACCTCTTCGTGCCGCAGCCCAAGCGGGTGCTGATCGTCGGCCTGGGCGGCGGGGCAATGGTCCACTTCTTCGAGCACTACGATCCCGAGGTGAAGGTCGATGCCGTGGAGATCGACGCCAAGGTCGTCGAGCTGGCCGATAAGTACTTTGACGTCCGCACGCAAAAGAATACGAATATCATTACCGAGGACGCCTTCAAGTACTTCAAGGAAAACAAGACCCGCTACGACGTGATCTACATGGACGCCTTTCTCAAGCCGTCGGAAGGCACCGACGCCACCGGTCAGCCGCTGCGGCTGAAGACGACCGAGTTCTACAAAGGCCTCCGCGAGCAGCTTACGCCCGACGGCATCGTGGTCATCAACCTGAACGTCTACGAAGGCACGAAGGACGACATGGCGACGGTTCGCGGGGCCTATCCGCAGATCTACGCGTTCCGGTCAACGACGCCCAACTTGATCGTCGTCGGCACCTGGGAGAAATCGAAGATCAGCGCTGCCGAACTGCGCACACGGGCACGCGCGCTGGACCAGCGGTTCAAGGCGACGTTTTCGTTTCAGACCGTGTTGGCGACGCTGGGGCGCTAGCCGCGACGGACCGTATAAGGTCCCGTAGCGGCGTCGTCTCCCGCGCCGGCTTAGCGCCCGCCACGATGTGTCGCGTCATAAACCCGAGCCCGGCGACGAGCAGGGCGTCCGCCAAACCGAGCAACAAAAAAAGGCCGGCCTGCGGCAAGTGGTTTGACGAGTCGAGTGATGTAAACGTCGCTACCCCAATCACCGGTATGGCAACCGACGAAGCGAAGCCAATGGGGATTCCGATGCTCAACGTCAGTGCCCGGGCGAACGTGCCGTGGACGCCGGCGGCGGAAAGCGTTCTCACGCCCGTCCACCAGACCAAGAGCACTGCCGCCACAATGACGATGGACACGAAAACTGCCGGGCCCATCCACTTTCCTTCCATACTGCGAAACACGAACGCCGGGCCGCCCAAGGCAAGTTGGACTTCGACGAACAGGCAAAGGAAGTCGGCCAGCGAGAACTGGACGGGATAGCGGCGATTCTTTGCGGCGCGGTCCAGCGGCCCCAGGACCCGATTAATACTACAGCGCACTTTACCGGAAAATCAGTATATGGTATGACTTTGGGCAGTTGAACAGAGGGGCGATACAACATTTCAGGAGGTCAAGGATGACCGCAGATCAAATTGTGAGTTTGGGGACGGAGTTGGCGGGGTTTCTGGACCAGTTCACGGATTGTTTCGGTCGCTCGGAGCCGCGTGGAAAGTTGCAAACCTACATCCTGGGGCAGTTGGGACAACTGCCCCGCAAAAGCATCGAACCGATCGCACTCGCTGCGAACGTGAAGCCGCGAACGTTGCAAGAGTTCCTGGCCAGCGATGCGTGGGACGAAGATCGCATGACCGCACTTGTCCAGCAACTTGTCGCTCGCGACCATGCAGACCCGCAGGCGATCGCAGTCATTGATGAGTCGGGGCATCCGAAGAAGGGCTGCGAAACGGCGGGCGTGTCGCGGCAGTATTGCGGCAACACCGGCAAGATCGACAACTGCGTGATGACCGTGCATCTGACATACACCAGCTTCGATGGAAAATTCCGCACCATGCTCGACAGTTCTTTGTATCTGCCGAAGTGCTGGGACGAAGACCGCGAGCGGTGCCGCAAAGCGAAGATCCCCGATGAACTCGTCTATCGGCCGAAGTACAACATTGCCTTGGAGCAGTTGGATCGATCGGCGGCCAACGAGGTGCGCTTTGCCTGGGTCACGGCGGATGAATGGTACTCGCAAAAGCCTGCTTTCGTGCAGGGACTGGAACAACGCGGCCTGCGATTTGTCCTGGAAATCCCCAAGAATTTTGCGATGTGGCTGCACGATCCCGCACGGCCCCAAGGGCACGCCGGCTAAACCGGTGGAGAACTTGTGTCGCTACTCGCGGGCGATGATGTGCCAACCTTGGCAACGCTATTACATCAAGGACACAGACAAAGGGCCGATGGTTTGGGAGGTCAAGTGCGTGCCTTGCTGGCTGCCGCGCAGCGTGGGACCGTACTGGTTGGTCATGGCACGCAACGCGCTTCATCCGGACGAAGTCAAATACTTTATGAGCAATGCGGCGGCCGGTGTTCCGCTGGCAACGATCTTGCATGTGGCCTTCGGGCGCTGGCCGGTGGAGCGCTGTCTGCAAGACGAAAAAAGCGAACTGGGACTGTCCCATTTCGAGGTGCGGTGCTATCCGGCGTTGAAACGCCATTTGTTGATCACGCAAGTCAGCCATTTATTCCTGGCCCGTCAAACGGAGCGACTGAGGGGGGAAAAATCCGGAGATCACACTGCCGCAAGTCCACATGGCCACGAACGCCTTAATTGATGCGCTGCCGCTGCCTGAGCCGGCACGATCCGCGCGATTCAACCACGCGACTCGACGACTTACCTATTGGCAACGGCGTAATGCCCAAGCCCGCAAGAGCCACACCAAAACAAGAAATTGCGAACTCGAAAAGCACGGCATCAATGTCGCTCAGCTACCCCGATGCCACCCTAGATAAAAACCAAGATGCGCTGTAGTGTTAAGAGAAACACCCACCGCGATCAACGACGCGGGCAAGCCAATCAGGCCGAGTATGCCAAGTATGAACTCCATTATGGTACGGCGAACCGTTGGATGTTTTGCCCGACTTCTACTCCTTTTTCGCAATCGGCGCACCGGCCGCGACCTGGTTCCTGTACCACGTCTGCCAGGCCCGATAATCGTAGCCGAAGTTTTGCCCGGTGATTGCGACCAGGGCATCCAACACGCCGCGGCTTTG
This sequence comes from uncultured Planctomycetia bacterium, assembly GCA_963707295.1. Lineage (GTDB taxonomy): Bacteria > Planctomycetota > Planctomycetia > Pirellulales > Thermoguttaceae > JANXQG01. The sequence goes on along the minus strand of CAVPPL010000007.1, from coordinate 386,985 downwards.
CACCCAGCGATCCACGGTTTGGGGCTTCGCGTTCATGGAAAGACCGCCGCCCCCGCCACCGTTCTTGTTGAACGTCGTGGTCATCGAGCCGGGACCACCGCCGCCGCTCGGAATGACCTCGGTTCGCTTGTAGTAGACGTGCTCGATCAGAGCAGGAACGCTTGTCGGGTCCTTGACCCGCCCCAAGGCGATGCCCGTCCGTTCGATCGTGTCGTCGGAGGCGTGTTTGTCGTTCATGCGAACCTCGAAGTACTTGGACACCGCGTCGTCCTTCTGCTTCTCCAACGCGTCGAGGCAGCAGAGCCGGACTTCCTCCAACGGGTCGTCGATCGCCGCCACCATGAGCGGGCCGCGGGCTTCGTGCGTGTTGAATCGGCCCAGCACTTCGACGTAGATCAGCCGCGCGTCGTCGCGGGAATCTTTGCTTATCGCTATTCGATGGGCGCCGTTCAGCCGCTCTCCCAAGGGCCCGATAGCGTCCGGGTCGTGGATTGCCTCCAAGTTCTTCTTCCCGATTTCCGCGCGGGTGCCCTCGAGCCATTTTCGCCAGATGTTGATGTTCCTTCTCCACACGGCCGCGGCATGGAGCTGCCGTTCCGAACTCTCTCTGTTCTCGGCCTCCTGCGGCGTGACCCAGCGCGTCTCGCCGTTGACGACGCGCTTGACGTAGCCCTTGTCGGCCATCTCCTCGTCGTGCGTCATCCATTGGTCTTTTACCTTGCGATAGCCGAGCAGACGGCGGGCTTCGAGCTGTTCGGGGTCGAGCACCAGCACTCGCTCCAGGGCCGTCTTCCGCTGCTCCTTGAGGCCCTGATCGCGGCACCACTCGGCCAACTTCATCTGGCCATCGACCGTGTCGGCCGCTTGCCGCCGCATCTTTTCGTACTCGGCCAACTCCGGCCGGGGCGACTGCACCTTTTCGACGACCGCCGCATCCAACGTGATCTGCCCGCCGCCGGGCACCGCGATGACATACGAGGTCCGCGGGTTTTGATCGGCGTTCAGCAAATCGCCTTCGATGTGGCCGCCGCTGCGGAGCATAAAGACATCGCCCCGCGCCTGCTGAAGAAATGCCGCCGGGTGAAGAAATGCCACGACCGCCAATGCCGCCAACGGGCCACAAAATCGATGACCACTGTATCGATGCATGATGCCGCCTCCTCGCCAGAAATGGACCGCCGGCCGCCGGCCGATCCGCTGCTTCTAGTATACACCCAGAACAGGGAATCTAGCCGACCGGCGCGAAGCGCTACAATTCACTGGGCAAAACCAAGGTCAAGTGACCTAGTCGGACGTTACACGAGATCCACCGCAGATTCATCAGTGATTATGTCGTGTATGAGATTGGAGCACGTCCAAAGGCCCTATCTTTCCGAAATTCACAAATTTTAAGAAATTATGCTCAACCCACTTGACTGGTCAGGGGCTAACGTGAGAAAATTCGAGGAAACTAGCGAGAGGTGGATATGAAATTTACGAAATCTGCATCGGTCGAAGAGCTACAAGTCGTCGGCCGCTTCGAGAGTTTGCGAAAGATCCTGCTTTCGGACCAGTACGTCGATCACCTGAAGAAGCCGTTGGCCTATTGGGCTTTGCCCACCGATCGGCGACTGCCGCTGGCCTTTCTGGGGCGGACCCTGGAAGATCTCTTGCGGCAGCCGTTTTCGGAATTGACCAACACGCCGGGCATCGGCCAGAAGAAGATTTGCTCCTTCGTCAAGCTGCTCGCCCGAGCGGCCAACACCGATCCGGCGGAACTGCCGCTGGACGATGTCACGCTGCCTTCAGGTACGGCCGAACCGCACGATGGCCATGAGGAGTCGGTCGACGGCTTCGACCCGACAGCCGTTTCCGAAGTCGTCTGGGGACAGTGGCGAGCGAGCGTCAACAAGCACGGCCTAAGCGAGGAAAAGCTGGGCCGATTCGCTCCCACCCTGCGGCACATGACCCGCGTGATCTGGAATGCGCCGCTGGGCGCCTACACCCATATGGGCTTGAGCGAAATCCGTGCGATGAAGACCCACGGCGAGAAACGCGTTCGCGCGATCCTCGAAGTCTTCCACAGCGTCCACGTGATGGTCGCTAACATGGGAACACAGGAGCATCTCGTTGTCCGCATCATCCCTCGCTTGATCGACCAGGCCGAGCAATGGATCGGCCACGCCTTGCAAGCCGGGAGTGCCGTCGGCCCAGGAGCTATTCGACAACCTCGTCGGCCGGCTGTTGGAGCAAGTCCGCATCGACGCCACTCAGCAGATCGCCAGCTTGGCCGAAAACCGCCTGGGACTGACGACCCCGATCACGAGTGTCCGCCAGGCGGCGCGGGGGATGGGGCTGACGCGGGCGCGGGTCTACCAACTGCTCAACGAGATCAACGACATCATGGCGGTCCGCTGGCCGCATGGCCGGCACCAGATGTACGAACTCCGCGAGAAGCTAATGAGCGAATCAAAGGAGATGGCCTCGCCGCCCGACCTGCAGCAGTTCTTGGCCGCCGTCGAGTTATTTTATCCCGGCAGCCGCCGCGGCGCGGCCGGCCCGCTGGATTACATGATGCCCGAGGTGGACGAGGACGAAACGGTGGAGGCAACTGCCGACGAAGAGGAACTCGTCGAGGCGAAGTAGGTCCTTATCGTTGGAGTCCCGCCTTTAGGCGGCATGAAAGACCGGCTAAAGCCGGGACTCCAGCGCGCTCATGCGGCAGCCTTAGCACGCTTGCTGTTCGCTTGGCTCGTAACCAGCGACCAAACCAATGAGGCCACGTGTGTCGCCGCGCGGGGACGGGCGAGGCGCCGTATGCCTTGGCCTAGGAGCGTTCGGCAGTTGGCATCGGTTATAAGCTGCACCAGCATTTCGGCCAACTGGTCGTCGAAGCGGCCAATCAGATCGCACTCGTTCAGCATTTGGGCGGCCCCGGCGGAAACGTAGAATTCAGCATTCTTCCGCTGGTGACCGTCGGCCGCCTGCGGGTAAGGCAACAGTAATGCCGGAGTTCCCGCCGCCGAAAGTTCAGCCAGCGTCGTCCCGCCCGCGCGGCAAACCGCCAGGCTGCTGCCGGCCAACATCGCCGGCATGTTGGGCCAAAAGGCTTCGACCTCGGCCTCTAGGGCAAACTTGCGATACAGTTCGCGCGTCGATTCGAGGCCACTTTCGCCCGATTGATGTATAATCTGCCAGCCGTTCAAAAGATGACGGATTTTATGCAAGGCCCGTGGCACATTCTCGTTGAGCGATCGAGCCCCGCCGCTGCCGCCCAGGACGATCAAGCGCGGACGATCTTCATCTGCGACCAGAAGCGGTTCCGATTCACGCGTCGGATTGCCTGTGCAGCGCACCGCGCCGCGCACACGGCCGATTCGTTCTGTTTCCTCATAGCTCGTGCAGAGAAGCTTTGCGAAGCGCGAGAGCCAGCGATTGGCCCTGCCCAGCACGGTGTTTTGCTCCAAGAGCGCCAGCGGCAGGCTGCGACGGGCGGCCGCGCGGCCCAACGGCACGCTGGCGTAACCGCCGAGGCCCACGACGCCGGCCACATCCTCGTCATCCAGAAACCGGCCAGCGGCGAAGTATCCCGCCATGTTCTCAACGAAAAACGAGAGCGTCTCGCTCGCTTTCCGCGGCAGCGGGCGGCTGGAAAGCGACAAATACTCGAAGCCGGCCGCGTCGACAAGGTCGCGCTCCAGCGCTTTGCCGGTTCCTGCAAACGTGATCCGCACGCCGGGACGGTTGGCCGCGATCTTCTCCGCGACGGCCAGCCCCGGAATCAGGTGTCCGGCGGTGCCGCCTCCGGCAAAGACGATGTGTTGAGTTGTTTTCATAAAGCTCCTTGAACTTCGTTGTGGGTGGCACGTCCCTAAGCTTGCGAAGGGCGTGTTGGAGTCGCGCCACGTCCTTCGCAAGCTCAGGGTCGTGTCACCCTGTATCGTTTTCGCAAGATGATCTTGATTCACCTTAGCGTGCCGCCCGTGGCGGCCGTAAGTTCCACGTTTCGGCCGTGCGACCTTTCTTCGACATTGATCCGCAGACACGCGGCGCCCAGAAGGCGCACAGCGCGGCGGCGATCCAGAAGCGGACGACGATCTTGCTTTCCGGCCAGCCGCGAAATTGAAAATGGTGGTGCAGCGGGGCACACAAGAAAATCCTTTGCCGCCGCCACTTGAACCAGCCGACCTGCAGGATGACGCTCGCCGCCTCCGCGACGAACACTCCGCCGATCAGCACCAGCAGCAATTCCTGCCGCGCGACGACCGCCATGTATCCCAGCAGTCCGCCCAAGGGCAGCGAACCGGTGTCGCCCATGAATACCTGCGCCGGATGGCAATTGAACCAGAGGAAGCCGACCACCGCGCCGATCATCGCGGCCGCGAGAACCGCCAACTCGCCACAACCGGTGATGTGTGGCACGTTGAGATACGCGGCCCACTGGGCGTGCCCGGCGGCATAGACCACAAGCGTCATCGCGGCGGCCGCGAACAGCATGCATCCGCCCGCCAGGCCGTCCAGGCCGTCAGTCAGGTTCACGGCATTGGACGATCCGACCATTACAAGGATGGCCAGCGGAAGGAACCAAATACCGAGCGAGGCGGCCGACACATTCCAAGGCGGCGGCAGCGCCAAGCCGTCCGGCAGCGCCGCATGATCGAAGTACAACACGAGCGCGGCGGCCGCGGCTACGATCAATTGCCCCGCCAGTTTGCTGCGGGCGGAAAGGCCCGGCTGCTGCGATTGGAGTTTTACGATGTCATCTACCGCGCCTAATAATGCCAGGGCCACCGCAACGGCCAGCCCCAGGAGCAGATATCGATTCGAGAGGTCGCCCGCGATGAGCACGCTGCCCAGTAGGCCGGCGACGATGAACAATCCGCCCATGGTGGGCGTGGCGTTCTTGCCTTCGTGCAGGCGGCGGAGTTCGGGCGAGTCGCTCTTGATCGGTTCGCGGAAACGCTTCGCAAGCCAGGCGATCGACCGCGGCCCGAGGAGCAAGGCCAATAGGAAGCTGAGCAAAGCCGCCAGCGCGGCGCGCGCGGTGATCTTCCCCGGCCCAGCCAGAGATGAAGCGGCAGCGTGTTGGAAGAGCCAAAGGAGCATAGGGGGCGGAGGTCAGAGGCGTAGGGTGCGTGTAGCGAAGCCGTGAGAAATGGTGCGTTGCGCACGGAGGTTGGAAGCGTGTGAGACCGAAACGATTTGATCGACGGCTTCGCGGAACGCACCATTTGCGCTCCGTGTCCGTGCTCCACGCACCCTACATCATCACTTCACCTCATCCTCGCTTGTTCCCTGAGCAGCCGGGGCGGCGCGTATACGCCGCCCCGGCGCTCGAGTATGAAATTCCACCGTGAAGCTCTCGCCGGAGCGACCGACCCAGTGGTCGCTGTACCCGGCAAGCGAATTGCTTCGGCCCAAGGAGGGGAGGGCGACAACCGATTCCCGCAAACCGGCTGTCAACGATGGAACTCCTACAATGGTTTGAAAAAGCTGGGTCCTTCGCCTCCTTCTGGTTCATGCGGACTTGCGCCGCGAGGGTTTTTTCTTTACTGGTACAGCCGGCTCTTGGACTTTGTCTTGCATCGCATACACGACGGGCGCGCGCCCCGCCCGCTCTGCCTTAAGGCCTTCGATTACGCGCTCCATCGCCATCAGCCGCGAGCCTTTGACCAGCATGATATCGCCCGGCATCACTATCTGGCCGACAAAAGGAATTGCCGCTTCGACGCTGTCGCAAGGGACGGCTCGCGCACGCTCCAGGCCCGTCGCTCGCGCCCGGCGGTCACGTGCCGCGCGAACTGTCCGCAGGCGATAACCAGATCGGCACCGCCAATCTGCACGATTTCCTTTCCCATTTGCCAATGCAGGGCGATCGACTGCGAGCCCGATTCGGCCATGTCGCCGCAGACAACGATTCGCCGTCCGGTCGATTCGAAGTCCCGCAGCAGTTCCAGCGCGGCTCGCATCGCGGTGGGGTTTGAATTGCACGTATCGTCGATGATTATCGCGCCGCGGATCTCGATCACGTCGCAACGCGTCGGCGCTGCCTGATACATTTCCAACGCGATGGCGATCTCATCGAGGTCGAGACCAAACATCCGCCCAACCGCGATCGCGCTGAGCGCGGCGGGTATATGATGCCGTCCCCAAACCGGGATCGAGAACCGCACGGCTTTCTTGCTCCCGCGGCCGCCCGTGGCCGACTGCGTCCGATTGCCGCAAAGGACGTGAAACTCCAGCCGACTTTTGAGCATTTCGATGTCGGCCGCGCGCAGGTCGCACTGCGGCCCGGTTCCGATCCACGTGATCGGCGCCGCACACCGCGGCGCAAGCGATCGCAGCCACGGGTCGTCGGCCAGCACGGCCTGCCCGCTACTTGGCAAGGCGGCCAGCAATTCGGTCTTGGTCTCTGCCAGGCCTTGACGGCCGCCAAAACTGCTCAGGTGCGCATCGCCAAGTTGTGTAATCACGCCAACCTTTGGGGCGGAAAGGTCGGCAATTCCAGCTATCTCGCCTGGCTCGCTTGCGCCGATATCCAGCACGGCGTAATCGTGTTCCGGTTCGATGGCCAACATACTCAGAGGCAGGCCCCAATGGTTGTTGACGTTCCGCGGACTGGCGGTTCCCTTCAGGCGGCTTTGCAATATGGTATGGATCATCTGCCGCGTCGTTGTCTTGCCCACGCTGCCTGTTACGCCGATCACGATGCCGGTGAACTTGCGTCGCTTCCAGCGAGCCCATCGGATGAGCGCCTGTTGTGTGTCGTCCACGCGCACCGCCCAGCATTCATCGGGAACCGATTCGATTCGCGAAGCCAGCGCGCCGCATGCGCCGCGGCGAAATGCTTCGTCGACGAACTGGTCGCCTTCATAATTCGCTCCCGCGAGCGCCCAGAACACGTCGCCCGGCCGCAACTGCCGGCAGTCGCTGACGATCTGGCCGAGCGCGAGGCCGCGGCATTCCGCAATCCTGCTCGTCGGCAGAATTCGGCCGCCAGTCGTCTGTGCCAGGTCGTACAATGTGTCCATTTCAAATCTGAAATCTCAAATCGCTAGTCTCGCGCATAAAGCCAATCTGCCGCAATCGCGCGATCGTCCATCGCGATCCGCTCGTCGCCGACGATCTGATAGTCTTCATGCCCTTTGCCGGCGATCAGCACGCAATCGCCTTCCGCGGCGTGGGCCAGCGCCCAATGCACGGCCGCCGCGCGATCGACGATCACCTGTGCGGCGGGCGGCTGACGAAGGCCAGCGAGGATATCGTCCACAATGTCCAGCGGGTCTTCGCTCCGCGGGTTGTCGCTCGTAAGCACGACGGTGTCGGCCAGCGCTCGGCCTCGCGGCCCATCAGCGGCCGCTTCTGCCGGTCGCAATCGCCTCCCGCGCCGAAGACGCATATCAGCCGGCCGGAAGTCACTTGCCGCAAGGCACGCAGGCTCGCTGCCAAGGCGTCGGGCGTGTGCGCGTAGTCGATGAATACGCCGAACGGCTGGCCGCATTCGATCCGCTGCAAGCGGCCGGGCACGTAATCGACCGCCTCCAGCCCGCGAACAACGGTCATCAAGTCGATCCCGTAGGTCAGCCCCACGGCGGCAGCGGTCAGGCAGTTATAAATATGATGCCGGCCGATCATGCGGGTCCGCACGGGCACGGTTTCGCTGCCCGCGGTGAGCAGGAAGGTCTGCTCGCTGGATAACTGTTCGACCGGCACCGCCGTGATTTCGGCCGGCTTGTCGATGCCGATCGTCAGCGCCGGCCCTTGGAAGTGCCGCAAGTATCCGGCCGCGATCGGGTCGTCGGCATTGATTACCGCGAAGCCTTCCGGGGCCAGATAATCAAAAATCTTCGACTTGGCCAGCCGGTAGTCGCCGAGCGTGCCGTGATAATTGAGATGATCGCGGCTGACGTTGGTCACGCAGGCCACGTCGAGCCGGACGCCCGCGATGCGGCTCTGGGCCAGCGCGTGGCTGGAGACTTCCATTGCGGCGTGGGTGCATTCGTTCGTCACCATGCGGGCCAAGAGCGGCGCCAGCACGTCGGCGGGCGGCGTGGTGTGCGTGGCCGGTTCGACCTCCTGGCCGTCAAAATAGCCCAAAGTGCCCGCCACGCCGACGCGGAAGCCGCCTTTGAGCAACACGCCGGCGATCAGGCAGCTTGTGGTCGTCTTGCCGTTGGTCCCGGTGATGCCGATCAACTTCAGTTGCCGGCTGGGATTGCCGGCCAGGGTCTGGCAGAGGCGGCCGTAGGCATGATTCACGTGCGGCACAATGCCGCAGGGCACGGCTACGTCGGCGGGCAGCCGCTCGCAGAGCACGGAAGCAGCCCCGCGGCGGACCGCGTCGCCGATGAATTGGTGCCCGTCGAAACGCTCTCCCGGCAGTGCGGCGAACAGGTCGCCCGGCCGCACGCGCCGCGAGTCGGACGTGCAGCGCAAGGGGCGAATGTCGTCGCAGCCGACGAATTCGGCCTCCGGCAGCAGCGCCCGAAGGCTTGGCAGGGTTAGTACGTCAGGCTTTGCAGCCTGATATTCAGCGATAGATAAGGTGCGCACAGCCCAAGGCCTCCATGCCGCAGGGCAGACAGTTGACTTGCGGGCAAGCCGTCGGCACCGAGTGGTCCGCCGACAGCCCGATTTGATTTTGCGGGGCGGATTGTCGCAAATTCCGGGCCTGTGTCAAGGCGAATTTGGCATCACATCAGATCGACCAGCACGCTGTTTTGCAGGTCCATGCCCAGCCGCGTGAGCCTTAATGCGCCGTCTTGCCATTCCACGAGCCAGGCACCGAGCGGTTTATCGAGTTTTTGTCCGAATGCCTCGCAGATGCCCATGCCGTGCATCCGCGTAAAATCGTCGTCGTTGACGCCGCGCGTGACGCGCAGGCCCAGCATCATGCTCTCGAACCGGGCCTCTTCCTTGGATATGTGCTCCGTCTGCGGTTCTTCGCCGGCCAGGTAGGAATCGAGCTTTCTCGGATTCGCGGTGCGGCATTCGTCGAAAAAGCTGTGCGCTGCGCAGCCGAAGCCCAGGTACGGCACGCGGGTCCAGCAGCCGAGATTGTGCCGGCAAGCGTACCTCTCGCGGGCGAAATTGCTGATTTCATACTGCATAAGACCATGCTCCGCGAGCGTCTGCCGCACCAGTTCGTACATCTCGCGTTCGACTTCCTCGTCCGGCAGCCTCAGCTTGCCCGTCGCGACATCGTGGCAGATGGGCGTTCTTTCCTCGACGATCAGACCGTAGCAGGAGAGATGCGTGGGCTCCAGTGCAAGTGCAGCGGCCAGGGTTTCCCGCACGTCGGCAACGGTCTGCGAGGGCAGACCGAACATGAGGTCAATATTGTAATTATCAAATCCCGCTTCGCGCAAAATGTCTACGGCCGATATCACGCGCTCCCAGTTGTGGATTCTGCCGAGGATTTGCAAGAGGTTCGCCTGCTTGGATTGCGCGCCATTGATATGCGGTTAACGCCCGCTTTCCGCGCCGCCCTCGCGAAGCCGATCGTGAGCGTTTCCGGGTTTGCTTCGCAAGTGATCTCGGCACCTTCTTCGATCGGATATGCTTCATGGAGCGCCTCCAGGACGCGTGTTATCTGGTCCTCGTCCAGCAGAGAGGGCGTGCCTCCGCCGAGAAATATCGTATCGGCCTTCGGGTGCCCCGTCGCTTCGCCGCGGCGCGTAATCTCGCCGATCACGGCATCCACGTACCGCGGAATCTCGTTCTCACGCCCCGCCCACGTGGCAAAGTCGCAATACGTACACTTCTTTACGCAGAAGGGCACATGAACGTAGAGGCCGATGGGAAGATGAGGAGAATCTCGCATGGGCCATGACAGCTCAGATCGGAAGCGTAAATTCGTGGTTAGGTGCCAACGACAACGTGTCCCAAAAGGTGGCTGCGAACAAGCAGTTTGAACCGCGCATATTGTGCATCATCTAAGAACGCCCGCCTAGGAATGACCGTGTACATTCGAGTCCCGTAGATGAGCAGAAAAACAACGTCGTCTTCGAGGACACGCGTGTAATGTGTCCAAGCCACCTTCGACGCCAGCGACTTCGTCTTAATTTCGATCCCCGAATCCGAAAATGTGAGATGATACGTCTCAAGGAACTTTGGATTGCGCTTGTAGAAGAAACGGACCTGGAGCGGTCGAACCGAGAGTACGTTAAACCACTCGGCAATACACAATGGGAACCAGATCACCGTCCACCAGCGGACACCCACAGCCCAAACGGCTATGACTCCAAATATGAGCAAGAGCACCGCGACAAGCTTGTCCGCTTTCCACCAGAAAGTCGAACGGTAATAGAGTCGCTCTGCGGCTAGGTGATCAGCTAGGCGGTTATCGAATTCCAGAATAACTGAGTCTACCGCCATGAATTCTGTGCGCCAAACTCGTTGTTTGGTGCATCCTGTCTATTCCCGTAGACTGTTCACTTGACCCGTCCGCGAAATTCATCCGTCGTCGTATCAATCTCAATCTTGTCGCCGATCTCGACGAAGGCCGAGACCTGGAGTTCGTGCTTCGTGCCCTTCAGGGTCGCCGGCTTCAGGATCTTGCCCGACGTATCGCCGCGCGCCGCCGGCTCGGTGTATTCGACTTCGCGCACGATGACCTTCGGCAGCTCCACGGAGATCGGCTGGCCCTCGTAAAAGGTGACCTGGCAGGTTTCAGGCATGTCGGGCAGCAGGTACTTCTCCAACTCGGAAATCGACTCGCGGTCAATTTCGTACTGATTGAACTCCGTGTCGACGAACACGTGGTTGGGCTGGGCGAAGTAGGAATAGTTGCATTCCTTCTTCTCCAGAACGATCATTTCCAACTTCTCTTCGGCCTTGACGACGGTTTCCGAATTGCCGCCGGTCATCAGGTTCCGCAGGCGCAGCTTGCAAATGGCCGCGTTTCTGCCCGAGCGGGTGATCGCCTTCTTCATCACCACCAGCGGAGTTTTGTCCACCATTACGACGTTGCCGGGATTCAGTTCGCCGGCGGTTACTATGCCCACGGGAGTTTTCCTGTTTTGTTAGCGCTTTTTCTTATCTCATGTACAAAGGATACTAAATTGTCGGCTAGAGAGCCGTTTTCGTCAAGAGATATTGCCCAGTTTGCCGTATGCTGGGCGATTGCCTCGTGCCGCGCAATAAAACCAGGCCAGGCGCAAGTAATTTCGCCTCGCCCGTTCCAGGCATGCCAAAACCGGCGTACGGTCGAATCGTGCTCAAATCCGCCGAGATAGCGATTTAGGAAGGCATCGAGCTTTGCCCAATGCACGCCATCCGACTGCGGATAAATCTGCCATACGAACGGCCGCCGGGCCCATTGGGCGCGAACGAACGAGTCTTCGCCGCGGACAAAATTCACATCGCACGACCAGAGCAGCCGATCGAACCGCGATTGCGGCAAAAAAGGAAGCGGGAAAACGCTCAGCGACGACCGCCGCAGCGGCGTGCCGGGCACGAACGGCTCGCCGAACCATGTGGCGATCTGATCACTGGCCGGCCCAGGCGTTGCCAGAACGGTGATCGGCTGCGGTCCTGCTGCCCAAAGCTCTAGCAGTTCGGGCAACGCCGGATTGGCATAACAAAACATCAAGACGCGCAGTTCGCCCGAACTTTCCTCCCGCGGTGGCACGCCGATGCTCTGCCAGAATTCCGCCTCGGCGACCGCGTTGAATGCGTCGCGCACGGGCAGCAAGTCGCGCTCGCGCAGCAGACCGCCCGTGCGCAAAGAGAACCCGGGAAAGAAAAAGTACTTATCGACGGGGCACCGCGTCCGCAGCGACGGCAAGCGATGGCAGTCCTGGACCCACGCCTCCGCGCTGAGGTATTCCAAGTTGATCCATACCGGGGCCACAGTTCGCCGCGTCATCGCCGCAAGGTAGCCATCGGGCAATTCGCAGCCGAACGCCTCGACAACGACATCCGCCGCTTCGACCTGCTCACACGAATCGGAGCCGACGCGCAAGCGAGCGGGAATTCGCCCCTCTCGCTTGCGCTTCGGGCTTCAATGTCCGGTCGCCAGCGGCGAATCTCAATCGCATCGACGCGCTGTTGCGCTGCATCCGTCCCTACCTCCGAGCAGAGCCGCGCGAGGCTCGGCAGATCGTCGAGCCACAGCCGCACGTTGACTTCATGTTCCGCAGCCAACTGCCGGGCCAGCCGCCAGCAGACGCCGATGTCGCCGTAGTTGTCGACTACCCGGCAGAAGATGTCCCAGCGCCGCATTATTTGGAACTCGGTCCTGCTCCCGGAAACCACTCGGTATGCTGATCGCCGCCGCGACCGCCAATGCAGCCCAGCTAAACCGAAGCGAGCCGCAGTCATTGTCGGGCGGACGAATACTGGTTGTTGCCATCCGGCTTACCGTTTATATTATAATGGCATGGTGGGCAGAGACATACAGAGTTCGGCGGTTGTTCGAAGAGAGGGAATCGAGCGTGAATTTACGTTTGTCCGACCTGGCCGACATGCACCCATCATTGCTATGGGCGGAGACTGCCGCGGCCGCGGCGGCGGTGCTCGATTCGCGGGGATTTCCCATGCCGTGCCAATTTCCTGTGGATATCGATAATGTGGCCGAATTTGGAACCGGCCGGTTCAACCTCGAAATCTCGCGGGCTGGCATTTCCGCGGACCACGTTCTCAGGCTTCGTCGCACCTGGGACAGCCCGCGACTTGTCGAACTTGCCGCGATCGCGATTGCCGGTCTGGCCCTATTTGCCGCCGGCGGGCACCAGATTCGCAACGTCGCTCTTCGCGGCACGTCGGCCGATTACTTGGTCGATGCGGATTGCCATTTGTTGGAGGTCGCAGGTCGATCACGGCGAACCGACTTTGACGCGGCATGGCAGGTTCGCTGGGAGCGTCTTTTGGCGTGCCGGAGTCCGGGGTTTTACGTTTGCGTTTGTGAGTTTGAAAGCCCTTCCGCCCGATTGGCTTTCGCGTAGAAAGGTATTGCCATGAGTTCGGTCCAGTCCATGGTTAGCGACATGACGGTGACGGTCAAATCCCGCGAGGTGCAACGCGGCATGTTGGCAGAGTTGGGCAGCAGGCATGGGGAGGCGCGCGAGCACTTTCTTGCCGCCGCTCACCTGGAACTCGTGCTCGCCAACGACTACGAGCAAGCAGGCGACCGGGAATTGGCGCGCCGCAGCCGTATCAGTGCGGCCTCTTGCTTCTGGCGTGCCGGCGAGGTCGAGAGAGCCCGCTCCATCTTTGAAGAAGAGAGACAGGCCGACCCAAGTGGAGCAGATGAGATACAGGAGCTGATCAACGAGTTGAAGGGGAAGTAACTCACTGCTTCCTATCCGCCGCCGGCACGGGAATTAACGCACAATTCGCGGCAAGTTCGAAGCACGAAGGACGAATGTCGAACGAGTGACGAAAGCCAAAACCCGAAGGTGTTTCGTTCATTCGGCATTTGAATTTCTTTCGACATTCGTCATTCGACATTCGTGCTTGCGTCGCTCACTCCTTCCTGTCCGCCACCAGCATCGATACAAACGCCGTTTGCAACGCCTTAAGGCGTTGTCAGGCCCAGGGGTCATACTTCAACTCGGCAACGCAAGCGTCAAAAGCGTGTGACGCAGCCTCGACCGCCTGGATAGTGACTGGCCGCTCGTGAAGCACCGCCTGAGTTTTGCGCCCAATAATCCTGCCAGCGTTGGCAAATCGGAGATTCCGCGCCAATAAGCTTGTTCGCAAACTCTGAACCGACCTGAACGCACGCTCCCAAATCTGTATCAATCCAAGTTTCCGGTTTCGATGGCTCATGCGTGCAAAACCCAACCAGCCGACTCCAATAACGCGCCAAATGGTAAATGTGAAACTCAAGTGGGTCAGTTGGGGTGACTCCGCCGCGCCCAGCAAATATCTCCTCGTAGCGGGGAATCATGGCCCTGACTCGTCTTTCGAGCGGTTGATTCATCGACCGCCTCGCTCACTGCTTCCTATCCGCCGCCAGCACCGCTAATGAACGCCTTCTGCGGGATCTGCACCTGGCCGACCTGCTTCATCTTCGCCTTGCCCTTCTTCTGCTTCTCGAGGAGCTTCTTCTTCCGCGAAACGTCGCCGCCGTAGCACTTGGCCGTCACGTCCTTGCGGTAGGCCGCGATCGTCGAGCGGGCGATGATCTTGCCGCCGATGACGCCCTGGATCGGGATCTTGAACTGGTGGCGCGGAATCGCTTCGGCCAGTTGCTCGCAGTAGTGCAGCGCCCGCTGCCGGGCCTTGTCGCGATGGACCAGGTAGGCCAGCGTATCGACCGGCTCGCCGTTGACCAGGATTTCGACCTTCACCACGTCGGTCTCGCGATAGTCGATGGTCGACGTAGTCGAACGATCCGTAGCCGCGCGTGACCGTCTTGAGCTTGCCGTAGAAATCGAAGAGCACCTCGCCCAGCGGCATCTCGCTGATCACCTCGACCCGGCCCACGGAGAGATAATTCATCGTCTGGCTCGTCCGAGCGATATTCGCGGCAGAGCTCCATGACCGGCCCGACGTACTCTTCGGGCGTGAGGATCGTCGCCTTGATATACGGCTCCGTGACGCTAGTCGATCTTGAACGGATCGGGCCAGTTGCCCGGATTGTCGACCTCGATCGTGTTGCCGTCCTTCAAGGTCACCTTGTACTTTACCGACGGGGCCGAGACGACCAGGCCGATGTCGAACTCCCGCTGCAAACGCTCCTGGATCACGTCCAGGTGCAAGAGGCCGAGGAATCCGCAGCGGAAGCCGAAGCCGAGGGCCGCGGAGCTGTCCTTCTCATAGGTCAGCGAGGCGTCGTTGATCGCCAGCTTGTCCATCGCCTTTTGCAGCTCGCGGTACTCGTCCGCGTTCGATCGGATAGATCGAGGAAAAGACGACCTGCTTCGCCTTCTTGTAGCCGGGCACCGGTTCGGCCGCCTGGCGTTCGAGGTGCGTGATCGTATCGCCGATTTCGATCTCCCGCACGCTCTTGATTCCGGCGATGATGTAGCCCACCTCGCCGGCGCTGAGCTGCTCCTTGGGGATGAGCTTCAGCTGATTGATGCCCGACTTCCTCGACCGTATAATCCCAGCCCGAGTGCATGAAATGGATGTGCGTCGCCCGGCTTCACGGTGCCCTCCATGATGCGGCACTGGAGGATCACGCCGCGATAGCGATCGAATTGGGCGTCGAAGACGAGCGCTTTCAGCGGCGCGTCCGGGTCGCCCTTGGGCAGCGGCAACTTCTTGACGATGCCTGCCAGCACGTTCGGCGATGCCGGTGCCGGTCTTGGCCGAGACGGGGATCGCCGCGAACGGATCGAGCCCCAGGTCCTTTTCGATCTCCTCGCGCACACGATCGACGTCGGCGGCCGGCAGATCGATCTTGTTGATCACCGGCAGCAGTTCCAGGTTGTCATCCAGGGCCAGATAGAGATTGGCGACCGTCTGCGCCTCGACGCCCTGCGAGGCATCGACGACGATCAGCGCACCGTCGCAGGCCAGGAGCGACCGCCGCACCTCGTGCGAAAAATCGACGTGGCCCGGCGTGTCGATCAGATTCAGCAGATAGTCCTGCCCGTCCGCGGCCCGGTAGGTGAGCGTGATCGAATTACTCTTGATCGTGATGCCCCGCTCGCGCTCGATATCCATCGAGTCGAGCATCTGATTGCGAAACTCGCGCTGCGAAACGCCGCCACAGGCCTGGATCAACCGATCGGCCAGGGTCGATTTCCCATGGTCAATATGGGCGATGATGCAGAAGTTCCGAATGTTTTGCATGAGTAAGCTAGGCAACCCCCTGCGGCGTGAACACCACGACCTCGCGCGCCAGCCGGTCGCCCAGGCGGTCCCTTTCCACTTCCAAATCGTAGCTTGTTTGCAGATTGAGCCAGAACCGCTCGGTTGTCTGGAAATATCGCGATAATCGCAGTGCAGTATCGGCGGTAACCGAGCGATGGCCATGTACGATGTCGTTGACACGCCGCGCCGGGACGTGAATCTCCTTGGCAAGGCGATATTGGCTGACTCCCAAGGGAAGCAAGAATTCTTCCAAGAGTATTTCGCCGGGATGGATCGGCGGCATTTTCTTGCGGCCCATAACCTTCGCTCCTAGTGATAGTCCTCGATCCGCACCTCAAACGCATCGCCGTCCTGCCACCGGAAGCAGATCCGCCATTGTTTGTTCACGCGAATGCTGTGCTCGCCCTCGCGATCGCCGCCAAGCCGCTCCAGGCGGTTGCCGGGCGGTACGCGCAAGTCGTCTAGCGCCACGGCGGCGTCCAGCATGACTAACTTCCGTAGCGCCCGCCGCTGAATTGAGCGGGGCAGCCTTTTGGCCGCCTCGCGACGAAAGAGCCGCTCTGTTTCTTTGTCGGCAAAAGTGCGAATCACACGTTGGATAATAGCGCATTGCGCTACTATTGTCAAGGGCGGCCGAAACGCGATCGCCAAGAATTCGTGAGTTCGCTCACGTCGTCGCCTCTATCTCCTTCACCATCTCCGCTTCAACCGCCGGATTCGGCTCGCCGTCGGCGGTGGCAATCAATTGCTTGGGCACCAGGAGGATCAATGGCAGGATCAATACGTAAACGGCCGTGGTGACAATCACGCAGTAGAGAAACCCGCGCTCCGGACTGCTGTCGTAAATTCTTGTGCCCAACACGTCGCCGCCGCGAACGGCCAGCACGTAGACGCCGTCAACAGCCATCATCAAGGTCCCCTGCAAGCCCGGCGGGCAGGATCGCATGGCCAGATCGTAGTAGGCCGCCGTGGCGACGCCGCCCAGCAAGCCGATCGGCACGGCCAACCACAGAACGAGATTGGCCGAATGGATGAACGCCAGCGGAATCATCTGCGGGATCGCGACGATCGTGCCGCACCAGAGCAGCCATTTGAGCACCACTTTCTTGCAAAGGAACCCGTAGAGCAGGAACGTCGGCACGAACGCCGCCGCAAAGATCGCGTTGTAATACGAGTAGGTGGCGTCGGACATGTGGAGTCGATCGGTCAGATAGTATTGCAGCGGCGTGTTGGACCCAGGCGCAAAACTCCACAGGAACATGATAAGGATCGCCGGGTAAATGGCCCGATGTTTCACCAGCCGCTTGACATCGCCGACAAAACTCGTGCCCTTGGCCTGCGGGCGGTCGTAGGCGTGGCTGAAGACGGCCCGCGGCTTCCACAATCCCAAGAGGCCAATGAAACAAGCGAAGTAGGCCGCCAGGATGAACGTGAAGTTCGGCTCGAAATACGTGGAGATGTACCCTGAAGCCACTCCGCCGGCAACGAGCGGGGCGGTTTGGACAACCTGCCACAGGACACTCAGTCGGCCCGACATCAGCTTCTCTTGGCCGACCAAGGCCATCAACCCTTGATACGCGGCCGCGATGAAACGAAACAAGAGCATCGCCAGGAACATTCCCACGTAGAATCTGCGGTAGGACATGGTTGAAAACGCCATCAGCGTGAACAGGCCGGCTGCCGCCGCGGAAAAGATCAGCAAGTAGCCGCGGTCTCGCAAACCAAAAGGGTTCCACGCGTCGCGCAAAAGTCCGAAGGCGAACGCGAGATACACAGGCAGGGCGGTGACCAACCGGAAAGCGGCGGTCTGCTCCGGCGTCGCGTGGAGTTGGTTCTTCAGCATGTAGGAAGTCTGGAAGTCGAGGAGATAGCTGTTCGGCAGAGCCAGATAGACGAAGAGCGTCAGCGAGCCGAAATAGAGGAAGGTCTGGCGGGTGTTCGCCGAATCGTCTTCTGTGGCGACAGGAACGGTGTTTCTCATAATCGTCGGTTTCGCGGTCGGCACGAAGAAGTGCTACTCTCCGTCCCCCGCCTCGTTCTCACCAAGGTCGACGGTCACATCCGGAAACCTGCGGAAATCGCTGTCAAGCGTAGCGACCGGCAGTTTTTCCGCGGCCGCGGCGGCTGCTATCGTGCAATCGACGAAGTGAGCACGGGCTCCAGCGTAACGCCTTAGCGCAGTCGAGGTGAATCGCCAAGTCGGCCAGTTCGATTCCTGGACTGCTCACGAGCGCGGACATCACTCGCGCGATGTCCGCGCGGATGCTTATAGAACGATTCCAACACGAAGACGCACTCCGCGACAACCGCAGGCAGCACGACCAGAGTCAGATCGCCGCGGTCACAGGCCGCCACGAGCCGCGCGGCGACTTTCGCGTGCGCCGGATGGTCCTGGACAAGGTGCCTGACGATAAGGTTTGTGTCCACGAGGCGTCGCTTGCTCATTTACGGCGCTCCCGCGTCCGCGCGTCGGCGGCTGTCTGTCGAATCTGCGCGAAGGTAAGCCCCTTGCCCTTTTCGCTAGCCAGCACGCCCTTCAAGGACCTGATGCCCGGATGCACTCGAATGACTGCCTGGTTCCCTTCGATCGAATACTCCAGCTTGTCGCCCGGCTGGATGTGAAGGGCCTCGCGCACCGCGCCGGGAATCGTCGTTTGGCCTTTCTGCGTGACCGTGGAATGAAACATGGAATCTCCTTACTTAGAACACATTGCATTGCATAATCCATTATTCCTTGTTTTCTGGCGTTTGCAAGGGGATCGTCGAGAAAGAGCGGGCTCCCAGTGGGTCGCGCAGCCAATTGCCTAATGCTTGGCAAACGCCGCCGCGGTGCGCTCCTTGAAGGATGGCAAGGGCGCGATCTTGTGCGTGCCTTCCGCATACCAGAAGGCAAGGCTGGTATAGTCGTCCGAGTCGCTTGTTGTCGGAGTTCCATTCTCGTGTTGGTTCTGGATCTCGACCTTCAGGCCCTCCTTGAATCGAACGGGGTTGGCAACGTACCAACGGTACATGCGGTTCACGCCGTTTTCGTTGAGCATGTGGCCGCAATACGCGGAGGAAAACGTCCTCCAGCGTGGATCTTCCCAGCAGGAACCGTATTCGTCTTCTGTGCCCGGACTGTGGACGAAGGTCTTACCGTCCAGATGGAAAATCGTGTCTCCCTCGCCAAACCACGCGTTACGGACCTTGGAAACTGATTGCAACATGCTGCCGACATACTGGCCGTGCCCCCGCGTTTCCATGATCGTATGCATGCCGCCGGAAACCGGATTGCTCCTCCGCCATTCGCAATGCAGACGGCTGTTTTCGTTCGAATACGATAGGCTCTCCTCATGGTCAACCCCATACGCGACCTTCCGCGAATAGTCGTCGTTGCCATCGTTCGCCAGAATAAACCTGGCCCGTTTCGAGAACGGCATCGGCAAATAACACATGAAACAGGCGTGGTTGATCTGCATCGGCGCCGACTGATAATCGACCGTCTTGCCGCCGATCGCACCAAAGAAGTCCGCCAGCGGAACTTCGATGGACGGCTCCGCGGCATCATCCCAATAAACTTTCAGCACCAGTCCCGGATACCACTTTCCCGCCGTTTCATCGGTGATATAGAAATACGTCACCTTGCCCGGCCCCTTGATGTCGGCGATCACCGTCTCCTTGCCCTTCGGCACGGAAATTTGTCGGAAGTCCGACAGCGTCCGCGACGAGGCGTCGGTGATCCGGAACAACTCCGCCGTCGATTGGGAGGGCGACGGGCGCGCGGAAAGCCAGACGGCTGCGAACGTCAAACAAATGGAAAGCCGCGCGAAGTGTGATGGCTGGATGCTTCTATTCTTCATGGCGTCGCCTTATTGTTATGAGTGTGAGTTTTCAGCGTCCAGCGCAGGAATAGCGCCGGGTCTAAACGGTTTTCCGCAGGCTATCGGCGCGGCGGCACGAGTTTCGTCTCCAGCCGCCGCGCTCCGTCGGCCGCGGCGATCTCGCGGCCGTCGGCGAAGAGGCGAAGTCCCTTGCCTCTGCTGTAGCGCTGACCCGTCCTGTCGTAAAGAATTGTGAGGTCTCGCCCGTGGTAAGATAAGCCGTCGAGGCAGAAATAGTCCCACGTTCCTTCCGGCAAGAGTGGATTGACCTCAACGACGTCATCGGCGCGGACGCAGTCCGATGAGGCCGCTGATGATCAGATCGCAGTAAGTCGAGTGGTTGTAATCCTTGCCGCGTTCAGTGCCGCCTTTGCTCGCGTCCCAGGTTCCCTTGTTCCAAGATTTCAATCGCGTGCGCGAGAGCCAGTCGCCGTTGAAGGGATTAAGGTTCTCGTCGATCCACGGCACAACGTTCCCGTCCTCGAGCTTGCGATGCTGGGATTTCGCGTAAATCTTGAGCAGTTCGTAATAGTTCTTGCGCGATACGGCGTCTTGTTCCGGCCCGTTCAGCAAGTTGGCCATCGCCGTCAGGGTGACCGCGGTAGCATACGGCCAACTCGGCCCATTCCATTGGCATTCGTGCCCCGAGTAGGAGATCGCGAATTTTGGGTGCCGCTGCTCGGCCGTGGTCGGCCCAAAGGGCGCGTAAAAACCCAGGGGGTCCATGAGTTGCTTCCAAGCGTCCGCCTTGTCGGCATCCGGAAGGTTGAAATACCAGGGCGTATAGCCGTGAAGTTCGCGAACGTCGGCCGGCGCCGCGCGATCTCCGCGCGGGAGGACTTTAAAAAACTGGGCCTGTTTGTCCCACAGCTTCTCTTGCGTCAGCCGCTTGATCGTCTCGGCTTTGCCGCGAAATCGGGCGGCGACTTTAGGCTGGCCGAAATTGCCGGCGATCTTGGCAATTGCCGTCGCATCGCCGTACATGTAGGAGTTGATTGTGGCCCGAAGACCGCTGCCGCCGATCGAGACCTCCATCCCATCGCGATCGTCGCTCTGCCAGAAAAGGCCGCTGGCGTCATGGTGCGATTGTTCCCAGCCCTCGTAGTTCTTGACCAGCTCCGGCAGGAGATCGCCGAGGACGTCGTCCTGGCCGGTGACGAGATACCGGGCCGATAACGCGTCGGCCGCCCAAAAGCTGTATCGCCGCGGCTCGCCTCCCTTGCGGAACCAGAACCGCGCATACTCGTCCAGATATTTCGGGTCGCGCAGCCATCGGCCTTCATAGAAGTGGTGCCCGGCGGCACAGCTAATCGTGTTGTACTTGCCTGCCCAAGGGACCGCCGGCAGGAACTCCGTGACGACAAAGCCGTCGGGCGTCTGCTTGATGTGCTTGCGATAGGTCCACCAGCGGAAGTAATAAGCCTGCTCGATGTCCGCATCGGGACAATCGAGCAATGGGATGTTTTCTTCGAGAAACGCCTCCGCGGCCGAGTTGGGTACGTACTGGCGGTACCGTTCGTCGTCGCCCTTATTGAACGTCTCCACGTAGCGGCGGAGCTTGTGCGGCGAGAGGACGTGAGCCCCGTCCGGCGGAGCGGTTCGGTCGAAGCCCAAATCTTCGCCCGCGTGCGTCGCCAGTCCGATCTGTTCCAGCCCGCCGCGGCGGCCGTTGTACCAGAGCAGCCATCGCTTCCCGTCGAGTATGGCGAACGGCTTGTAGCAGGCATCGGCGTCCCATTCGTCCTTGCCCCGGCGGACGATCGGGTTCGCCGGATGCCGCTGCCAATGGGTAATGCCGTCCCGGCTTCGAGCCATTCCGATTTGCGCCGTCGCCTCGTTGCGGAAGCCGATGTAGAACATGACGTGCCAATCACCCTGCCGGATCACCTGGCAGGCGGTCACGCGATCTTTCTCCCAATCGTTCCGTTTGTCCGGCACGAAAATCGGGTTCGCCGCGTGCTTGGTCCACGTCAGGCCGTCGGGGCTCGTGGCGTAGCCGATGGCATTGGGCTCGTTTTGCTCGCCGCCGGAGTACCACATACGGAAGCTACGGGCCTGCTCGTCCCAAAGCACGTGCGGGCACATGACGGCCATTTTTTCCCACGGCTTTTCCGCCGCGAGCACCGGTTTCGTGGACATCCGCTTCCAAGCAACGCCGTCGGGACTGGTGGCATAGCCGATCCAGGAATGTCCCTTGGCCTGTCCGGTATACCAGAGATGGTAGCCATCGCCGCGTTTCAGGACGATGGGACGATTGATGTCGTCTTCCCAGCCCGATTCCTTTCGCGGGCCAAGCACGATTCGCGGCTCGGACCAGTGAATGCCATCGCTGCTTTCGACCAGCGCGATGCTTGCTTTCGGCCGCCACGAGACCCACATGCGGTACTTGCCGCCTTCCTTGAGCACGCAGACATCGAAGCACGTGCCATACTGGCCGCCCAGCACCGGGTTGCCCGCATACTTTTTCCAGCCGCCGGGAGAATCGGCTACCTTCTGCGTCGGCGCGGCCTCAGCGGCAATAGCGAGGGAAACAACGCTAATGGAAAGGAGAGAGAGCATAAACGGCAGAAGTTTGCTAATCGAGCCAACTGCGAAAACCGTGAGGCGTTTGTCTACGCGGTTGATTCTATCAAATCTGGCGTTCAGCCACTGCAACCTGCCGACTCGGGAGGTCAATTCTAAGTCTTTGGGCATGTTGCAAGGTAGTTCGCCGCCTCATCGGCAAAGTCGATCCGCTGACGTAGGTACTCAACTGAGAGGAGTTGGAGCGCGTGCTTTACAACATTGGCCGACAGGTAGTCCGACTCGATGAAGCGGAAGTAGTCTGCCTCGTTCTCCAAACAGAGCTTTACAGCACGGACAAAATAGTCGAGCGCGACGGCCGCATTTGCCGCAGCCAGCATTTCCTTGATGTTCGCGAGGAACTCGCCTTGTAGGTTGTAAAGGAGTTGCGCGAACCCGCCTTGCTTGACATCGTAGTTGAACTTCGTCGCAAGCAGGTAGGGCAGCGCAGCGGGGGTCTTAGACGCGGCCACTTCCAATTCTTCCAAGGATATCAGCCGATTCGGGATCGAGTCGGCGTGGCTCTTCGGGTCTGACATCGTCTCGCCCTAAACTATCGAATGGAAACCGCCACCATCTCGCGTCGCCCTGCCTTCTTGACGACCAAATCAACCTCGCAATCCAGAACGCTAAGCAAGGCCAGCAACTGGTCGAGCGACTTGGAGTAGTTGGTCTGGTCGAGCAAGCGATAGAACTGCGCGGGCGATGTGCCCAGGCGGCGAATCATTTCCCGCTTTCCGAGCGGGCTCGTCCTAACCCGCTCCTGTGCAACCAGCGTCAGCTTGTAAAGCAACAGGTCTCGCAAGTAACGCGGGTTGCGGTTGTAGTCGAGAACTTCGTCGATCAGAACGGTTCCTTCCTCGCCCGATCGGAGTTGGTAGCTGAACGCTTCGCGGCCCAATTCGTCGTCCACGGCGACGCTCGCGACCGGGTCGGTTGCGGTCGGCCGCAGCCGAAGTTTTGCGAACGGGAACCAATAGCTCGCGCCGGGCGTCGAGACCTCAAATGCTCGTTTGCGGTTGTCGCAGCGCACCGATTTGATTTTCATAATCGCCGCTCCCGTTCCAACTCGTTCCGTTTCTTGTCACTGCTGGTGGTCTACGGCGTTGGCCCAGTGCTTTCGCAACTCGTCAGGGGTGGAAACGGTCGCGGCCGCGCGGAGGATGTTCTTTAGTTGCTCGTGGTCGTATATCTGTTGAATCTCGGCCATGACGTGGCTGCTGGCTCCCGGGAAGCGAACTTCCAGGATGGTCTCGATGCTCTCGACGAGACCTTCCATACGGCCATATCTTTGTGGCGTGGTTATGAAGGGCATGTGTTCTTTCTCCTCATACTGTTTTACTTCGGTCCAAAACTCCTCAGCTAAGGGCTTTGGAAGTTCCATCAACCAGTCGATCAGTTTGAAAAGCTGACGGACTTGGGTCTCGGTCCAACCCCGCCGGCGAAGGCCCTTGACCAAGCCGAACTTCCGTTCTTTACGCTGCCCAAGGTCGCGGCGGGTCTCCTGCGTGTCTAAGTGGGCCAAGACCACCGTGGCAAAGGGGTTTTGGCTTTCCTCCAACTCCGGCCGCTTGGCCGCATAGTCCAGAAGCTTGACGACCGGGAACCGAAGTCCGGCTTCCGTACCCCAGAGTTGATAGCCGTAGCTCTGGGGACGCCAATCGGGATCGTCGTCGCCTAAAACGGCGAAGCTGGCCACCTTCCTATTATACATGACGAAGATGCGGCAGTTGTAGACGTACATTCGCCAGGGAAACTCAGCCTCGTCGGTCATCTGCACCTCGATGTGGACCAGCACCCACTGCTCGACGCCGCTAAGCAGCCAGACCTTCACCAGTTTGTCGACGTACCGCCGCCCGATCTCCGCTTCTGGGGCAATTTGCTGGAACTCCTTGTCCAACGATTCGCAGGGCCGGCTCCAGTCGATGTCCGCGTGCGCCGCGGGAAAGAACATTTCCAGAAAAGACTCGAAGAATACATCCAGTGCTTCTTTCCAGGGGCTATCGAAATCGCTCATGAGGACCTCCTTCGAGTTGCACGATAGCAAATTTCCTTGGATTTGGCGAGTGCCGCTATTCCGTCGCTCGGATTCTGAACAAATATTCACACTCATCCCTTGACGCCGCCACACACATCCACTATACGGATCGTATGTATACTATCTCAATGCGCGTCCCCCAACCCCATTTCCCCGAGGTGAATCATGAGCGAATCCTGTCCCGCCCCGCAGACTGCCCGAATTCCCGACCCCCGCGAAGTGCTGGATGGCATCAAACGGGCGAAAATCCTGGCCCTATTGACGATGGGCTGTAGCCGCCGCATGGCAGCTAAGCAGGCGGGCTTCGCCGCCAGCACAATTACCCGCACCGCCGAGCGCGATTTGGAATTCCACAGCCAAATTGCCGAAGCGGAGGCCCAGGCCGATGTTCGCGCACTGCGGCTGATCTCCCGCACCGCACAACAAGAAAAATACTGGCGGGTCGCCGCCTGGATGTTGGAACGCCGCAATCCAGACGAATACGGCCGACGCGCGCCGTTCACTTTCACCGGCACACAGGTCGAGGAATTGCTCCTCCGCGGCCTGAAGGACGTCGTCTCGGCCGTCCCCAAGGAAAGGCTGCCGGAAGTCTTTATGAACTATCACGATCTTCTTTCGGACGTTGCCGAAGCGGCGAATCTGCCGCCGATGAGGCCCGAAGACCTGATTGCGGCGATGCTGCCCGCGCCGAAGGAGAAAGCGGAGGAGGAACAGCCGCCTGAACCGGCGGTCCAGCGGACGCCTATCGCTCCGCGAGATGTTCAAACAGCCGCCACAACGTCGGGCAAAATGTCGCCGGCCGTTCCGCTTGCTCCCTCGCGAAATGGTAGCGCCGCCGCCAAACCCCTCGTAGAGCGAGAGGAGTGCGCGGCCCCGCGACGTACGTCGTGCCTTGAACGGTTCGTCCAGCGGACGCCCAAGCGGGAATTGCAAACCGCCGGCACAAAGAGAGTGACGGACTCCAACATGTGCAACACTTTTTCCAAAGGAGGGGAATGGCGGGAGTTGTTAACGATGTCGCAAGTGCTTGATGTAAAAGACCTTACGACATGCGGCGACCTGTGCAACACCGACGAAAAACGCGAACTAGTTGCATAAGTCGGCCGTGGGGCAGACTTCCGAGCCTACTTTACAACGACCACCCGGTACGCGACCATATTCCCATGCCGCATAGCGACTTCGATCTGCCGGGTCTCGCCCGCTATCTCCACCTTTCGCCCGACAAGGTGGCCAAGCTGGCGGACCGCGGGCAGCTTCCCGGCCGCAAGGTGGGCGGCGAATGGAAGTTCTCCAAGGCCGATATCCACCACTGGCTTGAGCGCCGTATCGGAGCGTCGGACGAAGTGGAACTTTTGGAGGTCGAGGGCGTGCTCAGTGCGTCCGCGCCGATCCAGCCCGCAAGAGATAGAAATCTCAATCGTCGAGTTGCTGCCGCCGGAGGCGATTGCCGTCCCGCTGGCCGCCCGAACCCGCAGTTCGGTGATCGATTCGATGGTTGAGCTTGCCGCGCAGACCGGCTGGCTATGGGACCCCGGCGCGATGGCGACGCGGTCCGTTTGCGCGAGGATTTGCACACGACGGCCCTGGAAAACGGCGTGGCCCTGCTCCACCCGCGGCGGCCGCTGCGCCAAAATCCTCGCCCAGCCGTTCGTGGCGCTGGGCGTGACCTCAACGGGCATTCCCTTCGGCCCGGACGTGCCGATGACCGACGTTTTCTTTCTTCTGGCGTCGATAGAGGACCGCGGCCACCTGCGGACGCTCGCCCGGCTGAGCCGCACTGCTGGCCTCGCCGGGGTTTGTGGATTCACTCCGCGCGGCGGAAGATGCCAAGGCCGCAAGGCAGCTTTTTGTTGATGCGGAGGAGAAGCTGTGAGCGAACGACGTAGGGTGGGACAAGCGAGTCCAGCGAGCCGCAGGCCCACCGGCAACTGCACATGGTGGGTCTGCGCCGCTACGCAATCTGGTCCCACCCTACGAATCCTTCTCATCGGTGATGCGTCGCGGCCCGAGTTTCATGAGGCGTGCGCGGCGTTGCACGACATGGCATGCGTGACGCGCGTCGCTGACGTGGAATCTGCGATCGCGGCGCTTCACAAAGGTCCGCTCGCACCTCACGCCATCGTTCTGGCCCAATCGTACCCTGGCCAATTCGCGGCGGCGGCAGTCGACCGCGTGCGCGCGGCGGTGCCCCTGGCCCGGCTAATCGCACTGTTGGGAAGCTGGTGCGAAGGCGAGCCGCGGAGCGGGCGGCCGCTGCCTGGCACGGTCCGCGTCTACTGGCACGAGGCGGCGGTGAGATTTCGGCGGGAGCTGCCGTGCTGGTTTGATCGGGAATCGGCATGGTCATTGCCGATCACGGCAACCGACGAAGAGCGGCTGCTGGCAACTATCGGTGCGTCCGTCGGTAAAGGGGACAGTCCCGTTTTTGCTCGGACAAAAACTGGGACAGTCCCCTGCGGCCTTATTGCCATCTGGTCGCGGCGGCGGGAGTTGGGCGAATTGCTCGCCGATACTTGCCGCACCGCCGGCTACGCGACCGCCTGCATGCATCCGCGCCGACCGTGCCGCGTGCAAGGCGCGGCGGCCGCGATCTTCGACGGCGACTCGCTCGACGCGGCCACGATGGACGAAGTCAAGCGGTTCGCCGGGCACGTCGTCGCCCGCCCCACTGCTCGTCTTGCTCGGTGCGCCGCGGATACAGGATGTTCGCGCGGTGGGGAAGCTGGGCGGCACCGTGCTGGCCAAACCGTTTCGGAGCGATGAGTTGCTTTGGGCGCTGGGAATGGCCGTAACGAGTGGCGAATACCTGACGGGACGACCAGTGGTAACAAATCTAACGCAAAGCCGCAAAGCCGCCAAGGCGCAAACTGTTTTATGAGAATGCAACAGAATTCATGACATTTGCGTCTTTGCGTAAGTCCTTAACTTGGGAGAATCTCCATGCTATCGCACAGCGTCTACTTCACCTTGAACGACAATTCGCCGGCGGCCATCCAGCGGCTGGTGGCCGCGTGCAAGACCGGCCTTAGCGACCATCCCGGCACAATATTCTTCGCCGCCGGGACGCTGGCCGACGAGTTCCAGCGGCCGGTCAACGATCGGGCGTTTGACGTGGCTCTGCACGTCGTCTTCACAGACGGCGCGGCCCACGACGCGTACCAGCAGGCTCTGCGGCATCAAGATTTCATCAAGGAGAACCGCGGCAACTGGAAAGAAGTGCGGGTGTTCGACGCTTGGGTGGAAGGGGCGTGATGTCACTTCAACATCGCATCCTTCACCTTCTCCAAATCCACGCCCAGCACCTCCTTGGCCAGCGCGGCGAGCACCGGCATGTCGGCCTGAATGTGGATTGTGCGGTGCTGGTGCGAGAGCGACTGGCCGGTTTTCAATTCGCGGGCCAGCGAGAGCGACTCGATCTCGTAGAACGGCCCCATGCCCTTCTTGCCGGGCGCGGGCGGGCCATCGTTGTAGCTGTTGACCACGTCGCCGCGATAGGGCTCGGCCAGAGGGCCGCCCCACTGATTATTCATGTAAAGGTCCCTGGCGGGATCGGCGGACATGCTGAAGCTCACAAGTGTCAGCACGCCGTTCTGGAAGTCGATCGAGCCTACCACCTTGCGGACGCGCCGCTGGGAGATGCCGATCTTCGAGCGATAGTTGCCGTCCGCGCGAAGCAGCACCGCTTCGGGCAAGGTTTGCAGCCGCTCGGCCGGCACCGTGCCGAAGTAGTCGGACTTCACCACCGGCCCCAGTTCGGCCTCGCCGCCGGCTTTGTAAGGCACGATCACCACGGTCTGCGGGCCGGAGTTCATCATGCCGAGAATCCAGATCGAGGCGAGCCCTTTCTCGCGGGTCATGTCGTCGCCGTGGTTGGTGAGCCGGTTGTCCGTCTCGTAGGCCACGCTCTTCACGCCGGGAGAAGCGATCCTGCGCGGCGGCCGACTCGCCGAGGAGTTGCTTCAACTCGGAACTGCCCAGGAGGCGGACACCACGGGTGACGTTGAATTGGAATTGCGTGCCGGACGTATTTTGGATCTTCATTGGCACAGCGGCCATCTTGAGCGCATCGCCGTTGAGCGGAGATTTCGGCGACGTTCCATGCGCCCTTCATTGAAGGCCGGCGGCGTGAACCAGTTGTCGAGGTTCTGCTCCTTCCCAAGTTTGCCGGGCTCGAACCAGAGGCTGAACTGCCCGCCTTCGGGCGAGAGCCACAACCGCTCCTCGCCTCCGTAGTTGTTGAAGTGCGGATTGACCTTGGCGGCCTTGATGTACTCGTCGTTAATGAAACCGAAGCTCGTCCCCTCCTCGCCGCCGCAAGTCGAGGTCATCACGCGGCCCTGCCACGCCGGGCAAACCGCCACGCGGGCGTCGCCATCGGTCAATTCGACGACCTTGGTATGCTTGGCCAGGAAGGATACTGTATCCGCGTAGGTCATCGTTTTGCCTTTCGTTTCCGCCGACAGGGCGATCGAGTTGGAGACCGCAAGCAGCGCGGCCACAAGGATGGTTTGACGAAGCATCATTGGCTCTCCCAGGTGGATGGTGTTGATTATGGGAAAGGATAGCCGACAGACAACGTAATCGCTAGTCCCCAGCAGCCCCGTAGCCGAATTCGCCTAAGTTGTGATATACTACTATGTAACGAGGAGAGATGACGATGGCGTTAACCGCGCAAGATGTGTTTGTCCGCGACGTCCGAGGCCTGCCGCTTGCGGAAAGGCTTCGACTGGCCTCGATGATACTCCAAGAGTTGACTCAGTCGGGAGTCTCCATTGTGGAACAGCGCGAGAGCTGGGACGAACAAGACCAGTTCGATTTGACACGATTCTCGTTGGACTACGCCAACCACATCTATCCGGAGGACGAGAATCTTGTATAGTTCCGGCGACGTTGTAGTCATTGATTTTCCGGGTATCATGGGCACAAAGCGTTAACCTGCCGTTGTACTTTCGTCATCGACTTATCATTCGTCGCGTCCTGATGTAATCGTCGGCCTAATTACTAGCCGCTCCGTGCCTGCGGGGCCGACCGATTACCTTCTGTTGGACTCCTCGTCCGCGGGTTTGCGGCTTCCCTCGACATTCCGCAGCTTCCTGGCAACGCTTCCTCCCGCTGCACAACCTGTGGTTGTCGGTCGGCTTTCGGACCGTGATTGGGACGGAGTGCGGGCATGCGTTAAGGCGGCACTAACCGCCCTATGAATGCGATCCATGAAGACTTATCGCGTCGGCATTATCGGTTTCGGGATGATCGGCAAGGTCCATGCCTACGGCTACGCGACGCTGCCGTACTACTATGACCCGCCGCCGCTGACCGCCCGGATCACGCACGTCGTTACCGCGAGAGCGGAGACGGCCGAGAAGGCCCGGCAACTCACGGGGGCCGACGTTGCCGCGACCGACTATCGCATCGTCACCGAGAATCCGGATATCGACATCGTCCATATCTGCTCGCCCAACGATCGGCATTTCGAGGCCCTGCAATCGGCCGTCACTCATCAGAAACATATCTACTGTGACAAACCGCTGGTGGCGACGCTCGATGAAGCTCGGCAGATTGAAGCCATGCTGCCGGACTATCGCGGCACGACGCAGATGACGTTCCAGTACCGCTTCTTTCCGGCCACGCTCCGGGCGAAGCAACTTATCGACGAAGGCCGGCTGGGACGTGTGCTGCAATTCCGAGCGGCCTATTTGCACGCCGGCAGCGCCGATCCCCGCGCCCCTGCGCGATGGAAGCTCACCGCGGCGGCTGGCGGCGGCGTGATTGCCGATCTGGCGTCGCACGTCTTCGACCTGGTCGAGCATCTGGTCGGACCGATCGACACACTGATGGCCGAAACGACGACGGCCTTTGCCGAACGGCCGTCTCCGCAAGATCCTTCGCGCAATGTGTCGGTCGATGCGGAAGACTGCGTACTGCTACTGGCGCGGCTGCAATCGGGAGCGGCGGGCACGATCGAGGCGACTAAGATCGCGTTCGGCGCGGAAGATGAATTGCGGATCGAAATCCATGGCACGCAAGGTGCGCTCAGGTTCAACCTCATGGACGCGCACCACTTGGAATTTTATGATGGTATCGCTACCGATCGACCCCTGGGCGGAACGCGCGGCTGGACCCGCATCGACACGGGCGGGCGATATTTGCCGCCGGCCGCGGCTTTTCCCAGCCATAAGGCAGTCATCGGCTGGACCCGCGGACACGTCGCCTGCCTGGCCAGCTTCCTGCAAGCCGTGGCAGTGGAACGCCGGGCCGAACCCGGACTAGAAAAAGGCATCCGTGTCCAGCAACTGATGGAATGCGCGCGGCAATCGGCCCGCGAACGGAGATGGGTATCAACACATGACTGACTTTCCCCAGATCTTTCTCGCACGGCAGAAGTTCCCGCGGCCGCGGGTGGCGGACGTGGTGGGCGAAATCCATGCCCAGTTCGGCCGCTTGGGGCTGCGCCGCACCGTTCAGCCCGGACAAAGTGTCGCCATAACCGCCGGCAGCCGGGGAATCGCCAACATCGCCGCGATTCTCCGTGCGGCGGTTCAGCACCTTCATGTCCTCGGCGCACGGCCCTTCCTCGTGCCGGCGATGGGCAGCCACGGCGGCGGCACCGCGGAAGGCCAGGTCGAAGTGCTCGCGTCCTACGGCGTCACCGAGGCCGCGATCGGCTGCCCGATCCGCGCAAGCATGGAGACGATCATCGTGGGCCATGCGAAGGAAGGCTTTCCGCTGCACCTTGACCGCACGGCATCCGAGGCCGATCACGTGGTGGTGTGCAACCGTGTAAAGCCGCATACGATGTTCGCGGGCGACTTCCAAAGCGGACTGATGAAGATGCTCCTGATCGGCCTGGGCAAGCAATCCGGGGCCGACATTCTTCACCGCGCGATCGAGGATCACGGCTTCGACAAGATCGTCCGCAGCGTGGCGGAGGATGTCATCCATAAATGCCGCGTCGTGGCCGGGCTGGCGATCGTCGAAAACGCCTACGACGAAACAGCCCTGGTCGAGGCGGTCGCCCCGGCCGACTTCGAGACCCGCGACCGGCAGTTGCTCGCCCAGGCCCGGCAGTGGATGGCCCGGCTGCCGTTCGACGCCGTCGATGTGCTGGTGATCGACCGCATGGGCAAGAACATCAGCGGCGTCGGTTTCGATCCGAACGTGGTGGGCCGCAAGTTCAACGACCACCAGGCGGTAGCCGGCGAGACGCCAAGGATCCGCCGGATTTGCGTTCGCGGCCTCACGCCCGAGACGCACGGCAACGCCCTCGGCATGGGCATGGCCGAGTTCTGCCGCACGCAACTCTTGCGCGACACGGACCAGCAGAAGACACGACTGAATGCCTTGACCAGCGGCCACATCGCGGCCGGCATGGCCCCGTTGGATTACGAGACCGACCGTGAGATGCTCGCCGCCGCGCTGGGGACGATTGGCCTTGTCTCGCCGCGCGACGCCCGGCTGCTCTGGATCGCTGACACGCTCGACCTGGCCGAGGTCGAGTGCTCGGCGGCTTATTTAGATGAAGCCAAGGATCTCAGCGATTTGGAGGTTGTCAGCCCGCCGCAGGACTTGGAGTTTGATGAGAAAGGGAACCTCGTCGGCAAAATGCGGGACTTGGCCAACTAATCCAAATCGATCGTTCCCGTTCGGAAGTCGATTACAAGTCGGCTTCCCCGCAAAAAGTCGAGGCCGAGCAACCCATCCACGCCTGTTCGTGAAGGCAGATTATGACAAACAAAGGTAAAGTCTCGACGTACCTGTCCAAGCGCCCCAACAGATTCGACCCGAATCCGCGGCGCAGACTCATTGCCGCTGGCAGTCGTAATCTGAACTAGGTCGCGTGACGCCACAGGGTTATATCCCAGCGGTATCGCCATCTCCCAGTTGATTGTTGATCCGGCTTCGCCGGTGTCCAAAGCGAGGCGTGCGACACCCTGACCGCTCGGCCCGGTAAAATGGCTGGATACGACGATAAGTCCACGTGCCGGATCAAAATGTGTGCTCACAGCACGACCACCACGTCATCTGGAATCTCTGCAAAGCATAAGGTAGCGAAGATTGGCGGCTTGAGTTCGATTGCCTTGCCGTAAACCTGGTCGCGATCCTTGCTATGCCAGAGAACGACGCCACCGAGCACTTGTAGGCTTTCGTCGGTTTCGGGGTCCCCAACTAACACCCATTCGTCCGGAAAGCGGGCCTTCATTTCATCGTATCGAAGTACTTCCCTCATGTCTTAACTCCTAAAGATTGTCCATCGGTATTATACCATGAACCGGACTGCCTCGTCCCGCCGTGCTCACTTCGCACCGTCCGTCCGCACCTGCACCTGCAGCGCGCCGAGCATCCGCGTCACGGCTTCTTCCTTGCGGTCGATGAAGGGCACGTTGTCCAGCACAATGGGCTGGCGGTCGTTGCTGGTATAGATGACCAGCTTGCCCGATCGCAGCAGGATATACTCGAAAATGTCGTTGATGTCTTTCTCCATCCGCAGATTCGGGGCCGAAAGCCGCTCCAGGTTGCTCAAAAAACCGTGATGGTGCAGAAGCTCGTTGCCGCGGACCTCCCAGTAATCGAAGCGCACCACGATCGCGACCACCAGGAACATGCCGCCGAGGATTATGGCGATCGTCCAGTAGAAGGTGGCGTTGGCCTTGGGATGAAAGTGCTTGACGAAATCCTTGATCGCCGGCCAGAAGTCGGGCTGGAACGTGAACAGCAGCACGAGGCCCATCACCACCGCGGCCGCGAAGAAAAAGAGCGTCAGCGAGGTCGTGCGGGGGAAGTCGAAGGCCAGGATCACCAGGTTGATCGTGAACACGCCGAGGAACAGTGCGCCGATGCCCGCGGCAACGTGGTTCTCCGCGCCAAACGGATCCGTGAGGAAGTGCATCCAGATGGCCGAGATGACGGCCAGCAAGAACGTAGGGTAGAGAAAGATGATTTTGGGATAGGGCACCAGAAGCACGCGTTCAAGGCACTCGGCAGATTTGTTGACCGCCGGTTGCGGATTGGGCTTGTCGCTGGCTGTGGTAGACATACGGGAATCCTCGCAGGCAATGGGGTGACCGAGAAGCGTAGGACATTCTACCTCGACGCAATCCTGCCTCGCAAGCCATGCTGACATTCACTCGCGGGCCTGCCCGAAGTCGGTTGGCAGGCCTGTTCTAGCGGCGTATAATGGCCTACTTCCGCCGTTTATCGGTCGCTTGTGACCGAACATCGATACACGCCCGACCGAGTGCCATGCCTATCCTGCCGATCTTCACCTTGCCGAAAAACATCATGTCGGCCCTGCGGCGGCCGGTGCAGGCGATCCAGGTCTCGCCGCTATTGGCGGAAGTCGCGGCATGTGACGCCCAGCAGGTGTTCGAGCGGCTCCAGACCGGCGAGAAGGGTCTGAGCGAGGAAGAGGCCGAGCGGCGGTTGGAGCAGCATGGGCCGAACGTCGTTGCCAAGGAGCAGCGGTTTCGGCGGCTCAGAATTTTGGGCCATGCTTGCGCCAATCCCCTGGTGATCCTCCTGCTTGTCCTTGCGGTAGTGACTTACCTGAGCGACGACACGCATGATCTTGGAGGGCCGATCGTGATGCTTGTCATGGTCGTACTCGGCGTGGGACTTCGCTTCATCCAGGAAGCGCGGGCCGACAACGCCGCGGCCAAACTCAAAGCGATGATAAGCGTCACGGCGACCGTAGTTCGCGACGGGCAGCCGCGCGAACTGCCGCTGGGACATCTCGTGCCCGGCGACGTGGTCCGGCTTGCGGCGGGCGACATGATCCCTGCCGATCTCCGCCTCGTGACCTGCAAGGACTTGTTCGTCATCCAGTCGAGCCTTACCGGCGAATCGCTGCCCGTGGAAAAGTTCGACGCCAAGGAGAACGGCAACGGCAAGTCGGCGCTGGAACTGAAGAACACCTGTTTTCTGGGCACGAGCGTGGAGAGCGGCGCGGCCACCGGCGTGATCGTGGAGACGGGCTTCAAGACCTACCTGGGCAGCATGGCCGAGTCGCTCGTCGGGCAGCCGCCGCCGACGAGTTTCGACAAGGGCGTGGCGCGATTCACCTGGCTGATGATCTACTTCATGGTGGTGATGGTGCCGCTGGTGTTCCTTATCGCCGGCATATTTCCCAAGGAGGTCAATGGGGTCCTCCAGCACGATTGGAAGGGAGCTTTCTTCTTCGCGATGGCGGTGGCCGTGGGCCTCACGCCGGAAATGCTGCCGATGATCGTCTCCGTGTGCCTCTCCCGCGGCGCGATCGCCATGTCGCGAAAGAAAGTGATCGTCAAGCGGCTGAATTCGATCCAGAACCTGGGCGCGATGGACGTGCTCTGCACCGACAAGACGGGCACGCTCACCTTGGATCGCGTGATCCTGGAGCGGCATTGCGACGTCGTTCGCAGCGAGGACGAGGGCGGTCCTCCTCCACGCCTATCTCAACAGCCATTTCCAGACGGGGCTGCGAAACGTCCTGGACCGCGCCATCCTGCAGTTCGAGGAGCTTCACGAGAAGCACGCGGTGCCGGACTACAAGAAAATCGACGAAATCCCCTTCGATTTCTCCCGCAAGCGGATGTCGGTCGTCGTGGAGACGCCGCAGGGCGTCCGCCGCTTGATCTGCAAAGGAGCTACCGAGGCGGTATTCGCGTGCTGTGACCGCTTCGAGCTGGAGGGCAAGGTCTACCCGGTCGATCCGCTCTTGATTGCCGACCTGAAGGAGTATTGCGACGAACTGAGCGCCGACGGCTTCCGTGTGCTGGCGATCGCCTACAAAGACGTGGAACCGAAGGCGGCCTATTCCAAGGACGACGAGCGGAACCTGGTGCTGATGGGCTATGTGGCCTTTCTCGATCCGCCCAAGGATTCCGCGGCCCCGGCCATTTTGGCCTTGAAGAATCACGGCGTCGCCGTCAAAGCCCTCACCGGCGACAACGAACTGGTCAGCCGCAAGATTTGCCAGGAAGTGGGCCTCTCGACGGATTGCATGCTGTTGGGTGCGCAGGTCGAAGCCATGTCGGACGCCGAGCTTGCCGAGGCCGCCGAACGGACGTCGCTCTTCGCGCGGCTCTCGCCCGCCCACAAGCAGCGGGTGATCCGCGCCTTGCAGAGCAAGGGCCACGTGGTCGGATTCCTGGGCGACGGCATCAACGACTCGCCATCGCTACGGGCGGCCGACGTGGGCATCTCCGTCGATAGCGCCGTCGACATCGCCAAAGAAGCCGCCGACATGATCCTTCTGGAAAAGAGCCTGATGGTGCTGGAAGAGGGCGTGCTGGAAGGCCGCAAGGTTTTTGCCAACATCCTTAAGTACGTCCGCATGGGCGCCAGCTCCAACTTCGGCAACATGTTCAGCGTGCTGGGCGCCAGCGCCTTGTTGCCGTTCATTCCCATGCTGCCCAAGCAGCTTTTGACGAACAACTTGCTCTACGACTTCTCGCAAGTGCCCATTCCCGGCGACAACGTTGATCCCGAACAGATCGCCAAGCCTCGGCCCTGGCAGATGGGCGAGATCGCGAAGTTCATCCTCTTCATCGGCCCGTGCAGCTCGATCTTCGACTACACGACGTACTTCATGATGCTGTACTTCTTCGGCTGCTGGGACTGGAGCACACCCGACAAGCTCCAGCATAGCGCGTCGCTTTTTCAGACGGGCTGGTTCGTGGAGTCCTTGCTGACGCAAACGCTCATCATCCACGTCATTCGCACGAATAGGATTCCTTTCCTGCAAAGTTGGGCGAGCTGGCCGCTGACTGTGACGACCGTGGTGATCATGGCGTTTGGGGCCTGGCTGCCGTTTTCCGGAAAGCTCGCACACTCGCTCGGTTTCTCGGAGTTGCCTCCGAGCTACTGGCCGTTGGTAATCCTCACGCTGTTTTGTTACGTAATTCTGACCCAGACCGTCAAGTTCTGGTTGATCCGCAAAGGTTGGATTTAAGGAGGCTCGCTATGGACCTGCACTTTAGGTGATTTTCCTGGTGGTGCAGGTACGCGTGGATAGATTATACGCAGAGGTTGAGGAGGCTGGCGACGAGGTCGTGGAATTTATGCATGTCGTGTGCGTTGGGCAGAACGGCGAGAAATTGTTGATGCAGGTTTTTCCGCGAAATCCAGCGACGGCGGTCGGTGTGCGAGGGACGCCGATCGGGGTTGTCCCAGGGACGCTCGCAACGGTCGCTCAGCTCCGACGCCGGCTGGTCCCAACAGCACAACTCGACCAACGCGTAGAGCCATTGGTTCAAGTGCCAACAACCGATGTTCGACCAGACGTTGCGAACTTGCTGTTGTCCCGCGCCCCACACCTCCTTCACGTCGTGAAAGTGTTCCTCGATTGTCCAGCGTGCGGCAACGGCTTCCAGGATGTCGCGCACGTCCACCGACGTGTCCGTGCAGAAATAGGGCGCCCAACTGCCGTCCTCGAAGCGAAGCAGCACCACGCGGATCTGGCCGCCAACCAACTTCGAGGTTGCCAGAAAGGTCTTGTACTGACGGGTCGCCTCGACGCCGCGGCAATGGTAGGTGATCGTTTGCCAGCCCCGCCGATGCGCGGCACGCTTCGCCACGTGGATTCTGTTTTTGCCATAGACGGGCGGCCGTCCGCGGCGGCGGGGATCGCGTTTTTCAGGCAAGTCGTAAAGACAAGCGTCCTTTCGCAGGCGGCTGACGACGACGATGCCCAAGCCAAGGATCGGTTTGAGAAACGGTTGCGCCGCATAAGCGCCGTCGACCGCCAGCCACACCTTCGCCTTCACTCCCAGCCTGCCGATCGCCTGCATGAACCAAGTCAACAGTTCGACGCCCAGTTGGTGCTTGGTGCGGAATTCCCAGCCATATTTTTCTGCCAGCTTGGGGATGTTGACTTGGCGGACGTAGAGCATCGAGCGCAGCGGCAGCGCGATCACGCCCCACAGCGGATGCCCTGCCAGCCAGGCCAGGGCAACCCAGTTGTGTCCGTAGAGCCACTTGCCGTCCGCCGGTCCGGGCGTCGGATGGTGATGGACACCGGCGCCTTCGACGTGCCGTCCATACGCGCCGTGGGCGAGTCGTCCATGGCCAGAAGGATGCGATCTCCGAGCGCAGGAGCGAACTTCTGCACGATCAAGCCGAGCATGGCCGCGGCCAGCTTTTCCGACGTTCGGCCCACGCTGATCAGGCAATCGTAAAAGCGGTCCCAATCATCTCGCACTCCCGCCGCGACGAACCAGGCGCTGGCAGTGCGTCGATCGTCGGCCAGCAACATCCCGGCGACCACGATTGCCAAGCGAGCAGCGATTCTGGCGTCCATGACCGCTTGCAGGACGGAAACCGCCGACTGCATCGCGCCGGTCAACGGCACCTTGGCGGCAGTTGTCCTCTTGCGTTTGGGATTCCGACTCTGAAGCCGCCGGCGTTTATCGTGCTGAGACTTCTTGTGTTTCTTATGTTTCGGTTGCGGACGATTCGACGAACGCTTATACTTAGCCATCCGTGGCTCTCCCGATGGATTAGATGACCTATACAATCATCAACAATCGCCGAGAGCCGCTTTTTTGCAAAGACCAATTTGACCGATCACAACCGACGTTCGCCTAAAGTGCTGTATGGACGAAACCCCGATTCCGTTGGAAGAAATGCATGAGTTGCAGCGGCAGAAGGCCGATATCATCGGCCTGCCACACGCCCGCCGGCACATCTTCCTCTGCTGTGACCAGACAAAGCCCAACTGCTCTACGAAGGAGCAGTCGCTCGCCGCCTGGGATTACCTCAAGGCCCGGTTGGACGAACTGGGCCTCGCCGGCGCGGGCGGCATCGCCCGCACCAAGGCCAACTGTCTGCGGTTCTGCAAGGGCGGGCCGATCGCCGTCGTCTATCCCGAAGGCACGTGGTACTCGCACTGCGATCCGCCGGTGCTGGAAGAGATCATCCAGGAACATCTTATTGGCGGCCGGATCGTGGAGAAGTATTTGATCACGCAAAGAAGATTGGATTAAGCCAGGGAAACGATGCCGCCCGACAAAAGGGTACTCTTGATCTCGGCGCTCTTGACCCTGGCCGTCGTGCTCGTCTTCTGCCAGACCGGTCGCCACGAGTTCGTCAACTTCGACGACGACCGTTACGTCTACGATAACGACCACGTCAAGCCGGGCCTCACGTTCCGCGGGCTGGGCTATTATCTCGTTCACCGCCATTCCTATACGTACCATCCGGTCACGAGCATCTCGCACATGCTCGATTGCACGCTGTTCGGCGCGCATGGTAGACGCGGGCAAGCACCACTGGATGAACGTACTCTTCCATGCGGCCGCGGCCGTGGGGCTGTTCCTCGTGCTGCGGCAAATGACCGGCCGCATCTGGCCTTCGACGCTGGCTGCCGCCGTCTTCGCCATCCACCCGCTGCGGGTCGAATCGGTGGCCTGGATCTCCGAGCGGCGGGACGTGCTCAGCGGGCTATTCTTCGTGGGGACGATTTGGGCCTACGTGGCGCCATGTTCGCCAACCGCATTCCTCGCAGCGCTATGTGGTGCTGTGTGTGATATTCGCGTTAGGGCTGTTGGCTAAGCCGATGCTCGTCACTGTGCCGTTCGTGCTGCTCCTGCTGGACTATTGGCCGCTGGGTCGATGGCGTTTCGACACGGATGATGAATCTTTGGAGTGCGGTGGCTCGCCGCCGCTTTCCAAGACGGCCAAAGCTGAATTGGATCTTGGCGTAAGTGGACTCGCCAAAAACGCCATCTGCGAGAGTCCATCCGCTATGAAAAGCGATGGCGAGCCATCGCACTCCAAAGATCAGACCAACAACGTATGTGAATCGCCAGACGCGATGCAAGCAACGTCCGCGACCCTGGAGCCGGCGCTAGAACTTGCCGCGCCACACATCTCGCCTCGCCGTCTTCCCTGGCGGCTGCTTATCGAAAAAATCCCGCTATTTGCCCTTTCCTTCGTCGATTGCCTGATAACGCTCTTCACGCAAGGCGACGGCGGGGCGCTCCAGTCGCTCGAATTGGTGACTTGGAAGGCCCGCATCGCGAACACGCCGATCGCGTATGCGAACTACATGGGCAGTTTCTTCTGGCCGCAGGGGCTGGCCGTGCTCTATCCGCATCCGCTTGATAGTTTCAACGCCAACGAAGCGGTTGTGAAAGCGCTGATGCTGCTCGTCGTCACTGCCGGCGCACTGGTCCTTTGGCGGCGGATGCCCTATCTGCTGGTCGGCTGGCTCTGGTATCTGGGAATGCTACTGCCGGTGATCGGCCTGCTCCAGGTCGGCGGGCAGTCGATGGCCGACCGCTACACCTACCTGCCGCAGATCGGCCTTGCGATCGCCGTCGTCTGGACGTTGGCCGCCGCGTCCGAGCGGCTGGGCATCCGCGCCATCACGGCCCTTGCCTCCGCCGAAGTCCTCGCCGCACTCGCCGCCGCGGCCTGGCTGCAAACGACCTACTGGCGCAACAGCGAGACCTTATGGGTTCGTGAACTGACGTTTCCCGAGTACAACAATGCCGTCTCCCATTACAACTACGGGCTGGTCTTGGCCGAAAGGGCCAATCTGGCGCCGGACGAATATACCCGCACGGTAAACCACCGCGCGGCGATCCGGCAATACGAGGCGGCGCTCGAGCGGGACCCGAGCGACGAAGCCAGCCGCCTGAACCTCGGCCTTTCCTACGAAGCTGTGGGCAATGCCGATGCCGCCGTTGGCCAGTATCGTGCGATCCTGAAGGACAATCCCAAGTCTGCCTCTGGACAGCTCAATCTGGCGCGGCTTCTTCAAGCCCGTGGCGACGATCGCGAGGCCATCGAACACTTCCGCGCCGCGCGCGAAGAAGAGCCCTTGAATTGCTCGACTTACAGTCAGCTTGCCATGCTCCTCGCGGCATCACCCAATGACTCGCTCCGCGACGGCGGCGAGGCGCTGCGGTTGGCTCGGCGTGCGGTCGAATTGAGTGAAGGCAAGGACGCCGCCGCCTTGGACGCCCGGGCGGCGGCCTCAGCCGAATCGGGTGATTTCGTAGCCGCCGCGGCTGATGCCCAGGCTGCGCTAAAGCTGGCCACGAGCGGCGGCGATCACAAACTGTCAGCGGAAATCCGCAAGCGGCTCGACATTTATCGCTCAGGAAAACCATTTCGCTTAGAGTCCCGCACGATCGACCATCCGCAGAATCGGCGGCAGACGCAAAACCAACCGCGTAGAATAATAGAGGAGTCCAAGCACAATTCTCCCGGCAAAGCCTCGGCCGCCAATTCGAAGTGAAGGTCATAATGTTGCATCGCCTTTCAAACGTACTCTTCGCGATTGGAGCATTGGCAGCGCGAGACTTGCATGGTGCCCCTCGCGAAAACTACTTGCCCAATCCGGGCTTCGAAGAGGGGACAAAATACTGGGATCTCTGTCCCTCGCCCAATGGCGACGTCAAGCTCGATGACGCCGTGTCGCACTCGGGCAACAAATCCCTATGCCTGAAGTACCACGCCGACGCCGACAGCCGCCTCAGCGCCTATCTACTTGCGGCAAATCCATTATCCGCCGTTTTAGAGCCGGGCCGTGTTTAC
This sequence comes from uncultured Planctomycetia bacterium, assembly GCA_963707295.1. GTDB lineage: Bacteria > Planctomycetota > Planctomycetia > Pirellulales > Thermoguttaceae > JANXQG01. The sequence goes on along the minus strand of CAVPPL010000007.1, from coordinate 346,260 downwards.
ACGGTCTCCGGCTGGATCAAAATTGCGGGCGTCCCGCCGGGCAAAACCGGCCCGATCGCCTATCTTTGCGAAGGCCACGCGGAGCGCGGACACACGCCGCTCGTATCGGGCAACACCGATCCGGCCAAGAACAACGGCTGGGTCCATGTCTCGTTCCACTATATTCCCCCGCCGAACGATTCCCTCGGTCACCAGTTCCGCTGCCAATGCCACTCCACGAGCGACGGCATGGACGGCGCCGTCTGGTTCGACGACTTGAAGGTCGAAGAGGGCGAGCAGCCGACGGCGTTTCGCCCGGACTGGATCGACCCGACCGAGCTTTATACGCGGGAATCGTCGATACCCTGGCTGCCGCTGCCGGTTGAATTCCGCAGCAGCCTGGACGTGGTGACGCCGCGCGTGGAATTGGCCCGCCCTTTTGCCGGCGGCGCCGCGCGTGCTGTGGGCCGGCTTTTACAACAATGCCCGTGCGGGCTGCGAACTGGCCGAGCGGGGTGACCTGACGCTGGACAGCGTCGTGCTCAACGCCTCGAGCGTCGAACGCGACGCCCGTGCGAACGCTCCACGAGAAATGCGTCGAGGTCCTTCGCAGGCGGCTTGGAATCGATCCCAAACTTCCGCTCGAACGTTCTCCGCAGGTACTTCTGATTGAACAGGGAATCCTCGAACTTCTCAATCATCAGGATCGCGCTGCCATTCTCACGCGCGTTAGCCAAGGAATGGGCTGCGTCGTGCTGCTCGGCCCGATCCGCGTTCGCGATCATCCGGGCGCGGTGGCCACTCCTAAGATCAAGGATCTGATATCCGCAGCCGAAAAACTTCCGCAACCGGGCCACGGCCGCGTCCTCACGGTGATGAATATTGAACAACACCCGCTTTGGTCGCGCGGCACACTGGGAATCGAGTCGGTCTATAGCGATATGCTGCAAGCCACTTATCGGTCGATGAGCAGGCCGCCTGTCGATGTTCGCGTCGCCGCGCGGCCATTGCAGCCGGTCGCGAACTCGACCTGGACGGCGACCGTTTACGGCCGAGGGACAAGCGTACGGGTTCGCGTCTTCCGCGACTTGCCGACGACGTATAGTACGCTCATGGACGGCTATGGCACGTCGCTGACTCGCTCCCTCGTCGCCGAGGGCGAGGCGAAGGCCGCCGACCCCGCGGCGACGGGTACGCTCCGCTGCGTGATGCCGCCCTTGCCCGGCGGGAGCTACATGCTGCTTGGGCAGATGCTGGATGAGCGGAAGCGGGTCCTCGGCTGGTCGCTCGCCCCCTTGACCGTTACGTCGCCGGTTGAAATCGTCAAGCTGGATGCCGGCGCTGCGACGTTGGCGCCCCAACAGCCGCTGCAAGTGGCTTGCACCATCACCAACCGTCAACCTCCGATCCGCACTGCCCGGCTCGTGACGCAAATCGACGATCCGCGGGGGCGAATCCTGTCCCGAACGAGCATTCCGCTTGCGATCCTGCATGGCGATTCGACGTTGCAACTCGTTTTGGACCTGGCACATGCCGAAAGTTGTGCGGTTCGCCTGCAGGTCTTCGTCATGGTCAACAAACTTGTCCTCGCCCAACGGTCGCTCTGGTTGAGCAGCGAGCAGTTGATGCCGCGAATCGATTTTCACGTGGGCCCTTATGATGACTTCAACGAGGCGTGGAGCATGCTCGGCGCGGATATGACTGTCGGGCCGCCGCGGCCGGATATCGGTTTGAGGCCCTTGCCGTGGCTCGACATGCCCGCGGCTATGGGGCCGGACGGCGGCTACTGCGACCCTCGCTCCTTCGAGGCGGCTGCGAAATGCGTGACCTCAACTCTGGAGGCAGACGACCCTTGGACCGTCGTCGGTTGCATCCTGCACGACGAATTGAATGCCGCCGGCTTCAGCTTCGCCGCCGCAAACGTCGGAACGTCGAGTTCTTCCGCCGATACTTGAAAGAAACCTACGAGGACTTGAAGTCGCTCAATGCTTCCTGGGGCACGAGCTACGGCGACTGGTCCGAGATCGACGCCGCCCTGGCAAAGATCCGCTTTGCCACCCAGGGCGACCGCAGCCCGGCCCCCTGGGCCGATTGGCAGGCCGCGTCCGAACAGGCGGCTTACCGCTTCTATGCGGCGCTCGACGAGCGCGTACGGCGGGGGCATCCCTCGGCGCGGCTCGGCCCCAGCGGCACACGCGATAGCAACGGCGTCAACGGTTTTGACTGGTGGCTGTTGGCGCACGACTTCCCTTTCGTATGTTTGTATCACGGCATCCACAACGAGATCTACCGCTCCTTTGCTCCCAAGGACCATCTGATGGCGAACTGGTCGCACCTCACTGACGCGGCGGACAACCCCGATTCGCTCCGCATGCGCATCTGGCAAGATGTCTTTGCCCAGTGCGGCGGCACGCCTGTCTACGGCGGACGCTTTTCGAATGTCTTCTATCCGGACTATCGGCCCAAGCCGGGCATTCTCGCCTACGGTGCGGAGTTGGCACAAGTTCGCGACGGCATCGGACGGCTCGTCCTGACTGCGCGCCGCAACGATGCCGCGGCGGCCATCTTCTACTCACCCTCTTGCTATCGGGCCCGCATTGTGGCGATGAAAGACGACGTTTATTACAACGCCGCTGCCGAACAAAACGGCCTGTTGGCATCGATTTCCTCCGCGCTGGCCGACTTGCGGATCGGTTCCCATTTTATTTCTTACGAGCAAGTTGCCCGCGGCGAGCTTGACCATCAAACGACCAAAGCCCTCTTTCTCTGGGGCGCAATGGCCTTGAGCGACGCGGAGGCGGCCGCTATTCGCCGCTATCTCGACGACGGCGGCATCGTTATTGCCGACGGCGAGCCGGGCCTCTACGACGAACACTGCCACCGCCGCGCGGTAGCCCCGCTGCACGATTGCTTGCCGGAAAAGGGAAGCTTGGTTCGCCGAATTGGAAAAGGCAAGTTCATTTTCTATGGCGAGCTGCCTTCCAGCTATGTGAAGGCCCGCGGCTACGGCTACCAAGGCACGGCCGAACCAGCGGACAGCGAGGGAGCGCGGCGGGCAGCCGCCAAGCTCCGCGCCATGCTCGACGATCAGGCCGGCTTGCACGGCAATTTCCGCCTCTGCGACGACCGCAGCCGCGACCTCGACTGCACCGCCACTTCCATAGACTACGTCAATGGGCAAGCCCGCTACGTGGCTTGCGTCATGCCGGGCAAATACGGCCGCGCGATTCCCGCGCGCCTGACCATTCCCGCCGCCGGCCACCTTTATGATTGCCGCGCGGGCAAGTATCTAGGGACGACCAATGGAGCTGCCGCGCGCGATGTCGATCTCCGGGCAGCCACCGGCAACCTATTTGCGGTTTTACCTTATAGCGTGGAACGCCTCGACCTCGCCGCGCCTGCTCGTGCAGTACTCGGCCAGCCGATCGACGTGAAGGCGACGGTGGTTCCCGCGACGGGAACGGACAGCATCTCCTTTGTTCGGCACGTCATCGTCTTTCAGCTTCGGCGTCCCGACGGTCGGGAATTGCCCGAACACCGCTGGATCGTGGAGACGGAGAACGGCGTGGCCTCGGCGCGCGTTTATTTGGCGTTGAACGATCCGGCCGGCAAGTGGACTTTGATTGCGCGTGACGTGGCAACGGGATTGCGCCAGACCGAAGCAATCGAGATTCAAGGCGCGCCGGCAAATTGATAATCGGTCCTGCTACCCCACGCTGCGGTGAAAATGCACATGCCGCCAGCGGCCGTTCTGCCGCTGCCAGACGCGGGTCTCCTCCGAACGGGAAGTGACGGGATTGCCGCCGGCGTCCAGCTTCTGCACGAGGCGGATGAAGCTGATCACCGCCACGTCGCCCATCAGTCGCACGTGCGGCGTGCTGACCGTGATGTTCACCGGCCCTGCAGCACCGCCCAGCTTGAAGTAGAAGTGATGGAACTCCATCCCCTCGACCCACTGCCCACGGGCCTCCGGTTCAAAACAGGTGAGGCTTGGGTCACAAAGTTCCTCATACGTGGCCCACTCTCCGGTGGCGATGCTTTCCAAAAGACGCCGATTCAGGGCCAGCAGTTCGTTCGTGGTTGCGTCGGACATTGGCCGGTTCCTTTGATGTAGGGTGGGCCAGCGATGCAGGCCCACCAAGGTTTACGGATGCAACTATGGTGGGCCGCGCTCGCTTGAAGCGAGCTTGTCCCACCCTACGACTACGGGTTCACAATCCCCAGCCGAACGAGTTTCTCACGGCATTCATCGCGTTCGCGGCAGCGTGCGAGGTTGGCCCAGGTCGGATCGCTGGCCGCCGCGAAGGCCGACTCGCTCGCGGGCACCGCGCCGGCCGCCGCCAGCCGCGCGACGACTTCCTGCTCTAGCCGCGTGAGCGACATGCCTTCGACGCGATAGTCCAAGAACGCCTCCCACACCAAGGGCAAAAGCGGCGCAACGATCTCGCGGCCCATTGTCTCGGCATAGCGGCGGATTTCCAGTTGGGCGTGGGCGTCCATCCGCAGTTCGATAAAGTGGAGCAGGTTGTGCAGGTCGATCTTCCAATATGCCTCCGTATAGGTGGAAAGCGGAAGGTCCTTGCGGGCCTGCTCGCGGGCAACGCCGCGGTCCAGCCGCCGCAGATAGACGGCCCGCGCGTATTGCAGCAAGGCGGACTCCTCGGCGGTAAGCTCTTCGCCCAGCGGAAGTTCGATCGGGCCCTCGCTGCCTTGGCGGTTCGATTGCGCCTGCCTCCGCCATGCGTCCGCTGGCGTTTGCTGGGCGGCGTCGATGGCCACCGAATAACGTGTGCTCGTCTCGTTGACCGAGGCGGTGCGGTGGCGGATCCACTGCCGCCAGCAGTCCATCGGCACGCGGACGAGGAACTTCAACTCTACCATTTCCAACGGCGTCGTGTGCTGGTGCCGCATCAGGTAGCGGATCAAAGTGCGGTCGTCGGAAACGGCGCGGGTGCCCGCCCCATAACTCACCCGCGCGGCTTCCACAACCGCCCGATCGTCGCCCATGATGTCCACGAGGCAGACGAACCCGTCGTCCAGGACGGGGAACTTCTTCCATCGCAGTCGTTCGGCTTCTTCGGCGTTAGTCGGCATGGCGACATTGTAACGGGTGGTTTGGGGCGCGGGGAGGGGGCGGGAAACTCGTAGGGTGGGACAAACGAGCTTGCGAGTGCCGGCCCACGGTACGAGCGCGGCGACTGAATTTGGTGGACCGGCGCTCGCCTGAAGCGAGCTTGTCCCACCCTACTTCGCTCCCAATTCCGCCCGCCCAATCGCTTCGTAAATCGGTCCTTGCGGCGTAAGCTCGCTGGAAAAAACGACCAGTTCCTCCACGGTGAACTGCCCGGCGAAAAATCGGCGTGCTGCTTGATGAGCGGGCCGAGGTCATGTGCGCCCGGCCCGGCGTCGCGGACGCGTCCCAGCGTAAGATGGGCGGCAAAGCGGCGATGCTCTTTGGGAAAGCCGAGCGGTTTCAGTGCTTTTTCCAGTGCGGCATGGAGCCGCCGCCAGCGGCTCGCTGCCGTCGGCCGTGCCGAGCCAAAGCGTCCGCGGCTTGCCCGCACTAGGAAACGCCCCCGCGCCGCGGATTTCCAGATCGAAGGGCTCTGCCGACTGCGCCGCCTCCCGGACGGCCTGTGTCACGCCGCCGATCTCGTTCCAGCGAACCTCGTCGAGAAACTTGAGCGTCAGGTGGAGATTGTGATGCTTGGCCCAGGAGACTTTGGCGCCGGTGGCGGCCAGAATCTCGATCAATTCCGCCGCGCGTTGCCGGACCGCGCTGCTGGTCTCCACGGCCACGAAGGTGCGGACGGTGTCTTTCATCGTCATTTCCCCGCGGGGAGCGTACTATCGTCAAGGCGGCCAAAGGCGCTTTTCGCCGCGGCCACAAACGCGGCAATCGCTGCGGCATCCTTGATGCTCGGCTGCGATTCGACGCCGCTGGCCGTATCGACGGCCTGCGCCGGTGGCGCAGGATCGCTTCAGCAACATTGTCGGGGCGAAGACCGCCGGCGAGCACGAACGGCGGTCCTTGGAGTGCATAATACCGCTTCGCCAGCGTCCAGTCCGCAGATCTGCCGCTGCCGCCGAAGCCTTCCTTCAGCGGCGCGTCCAATAAGACGAGGCGCGGAACGCAGCGGAGGGTCCGACAAGCGGCAATGTAATCGAGCGTGGTCCGCAAGCCCTCAGTCCCAGCGGCGCGAAAGGCTTTCATAATGGGCCGGCCGCTGAGTTGGGCCAGGTATTCCGGCGGCTCGTCGCCATGAAGCTGAATGAGATCGAGCGAAAGCTCGTCGAAGGTGCGGCAAACTGCTTCCGCCGGCGCATTCACAAACACGCCCGTCTTGACGATGTTCGGTGGTATCGCGGCGATGATCGCCCGCGCGCGGTCGCCGTCAATAGCCCGCGGGCTCTTGGCGTAAAAGTTCAGTCCAATGGCATCCGCACCTGCGTCAGCCGCTGCTTTGGCGTCTACCGGTCGCGTTATGCCGCAGATTTTGATGGTGAACATGTTGGTCGGAAAAGATGTTGACGACGTTCAGTTTGTTTCATCAATTGGGCCGCGCAGCCCCAATTTCTTCGGGCGACACGGAGTCGTACGACCACTTTGGCTCGATTAGCTTTCCGACAATTTTCTCGTACTTTGCGCGTTGGTCTGGAGCCAATAGATCCAGAATGGCCCTTCGGGTCTCCGCGCTGACTTCTTTTGATTTCTTGTCGATCTCGATCATCTTCCGTCCGCGCCGGCAGGAGTCATACCGCTGAGCGAAGGTTGCATTGCAAGCAATCTGTTTATTGTGCTATCGCGTAGGGCATGGATCTTTTCGGTCTGTTCCTTGGTGATACTCAGCTCTTTTGCAATATCGGGCCTTTGCAAAGTTGCCGCAATGTTCGTCTGAAGTTGAATCTGCTTGAGCCGCTCGGTTTGCGCGGCCGTCAGGATCGCCAAGGTCTTCGCCTGGAGTTCTTCCGTCTTGCTTTGTAGATCGTGCAGCAACGCACTAAACAATTGCTGTCTCGCCTCTGATTCCTCCTTGCTGTACCTACCCGTAGGGTTTGCCTCTCGCAGTTTCTCGCCCAATTCCAGGGTAATCTGATTACCAGTCGCCAAAATGCTTTTAAACTTTTCTCGTTGTTCCGCGCTCAGGCCAATATCGTCTTGAACTGTCTGCGACAAAAGCAAGCTGAATCGGATCGATTCTTCGTCCCTCTTCGACGTTACATACGCGCGTTTCGCGCTGGGCTTCGGCTTCGCCGACGGAAATACTACCGGAGTCTTCGCGACCGGCTGCGCTGAGTCATCGCATCCAGACACCGTCAGCGCGGCGGCTATGGCGAGAAAAGCGGAGCAACGACTTTGTGCGTTCATGGCGAATGTCCTCAATGACACGATCACGTGCGGGAGTACGGCTGCGTCTATTATACCAATTGATCCACACGTCCGCAGCCGATGCAACGTCCGCAAGCCGATGCACTCCAAAGTCCCTTCCGGCAGAAGGCATCTACTGATAAGATAAGGCGATGCCAGCCGCATCAGCAAACGAATCCAGTCCTAGCCGCTATGTCGTCGGCTTCGACCTGGACACGGACCGAGTGTATAATAGCGTAAGCAGCACCGCGATGCATGCGGTGACGCCTTCCTCGGAGCAACGAGCATGAAAGTGGTGGCAACCAAGGTATTTCGGGAGAATCGTGAGAAGATTTCCACCGACGTTTTACGTCAATACGATGGCCAGTGGGTGGCCTTCAGTTCCGACGGATGCCGCGTCGTCGCCAGCGGTAAGACTATTTCGGAAGTCTCGGCACGCCTTGACGTGGCAAAACACGACATTCAAGATGTCCTTTTCGAAAAGATCGAGCTTGATAACGGAGAAATTCATTTGGGCGGAGCGGCATTGCTGTGATTCTGCGCTTCCCGTATCTGCCGGAACCGCTCCGTGGTCCGCCGGCACCTTCGCTCCCGCTTCGCGCAACAGTGCGTTGGCGTCCATTCGTCCCATTGCTCGTGCAAGGTCCGAGCGGACGCTCAATGAATTTCGTGCGGGCGCTCGTTGACTCCGGCGCGGACGACACGGTTCTGCCGTTGGATGTGGCTGATTTGCTCGGCGTCTCGTTTCTTCCCGCAACAGGGCACTCACTGCGATGGCGCGGACAGCGCCAGCCGATGCGATTTGGACAGGTGACGCTCGAACTTGCCGACGATGAGGGGAATGCCTTGGCTTGGCCGGCCGTTGTTGCCTTCACAAATACTCCTATATCATACCCGTTGCTGGGAATATGCGGCTGCCTCGAGTTCTTTGATGTTAGCTTCCGCGGCGCCGATCGCCTTGTAGAATTGGAAAGCAACGCGTCTTTCCCGATAATATGACTGTCTCGCCTCTGCACGATTCCACGCCCAGCCGCTATGTCGTCGGCTTTGATTTAGGCACGACGAACTCGGCGGTCACGTACGTCGATACGTCCGAGGAGCCGTGGCAGGTCCGCACATTCGCCGTGCCGCAACTCGTGGCCGCGGGGCAGCTCGAGGCACGCGAAACGCTGCCGTCGTTCCACTATCAACCGGCCGCAGGAGAAATGCCGCCGGCCGCGCTTAAACTGCCGTGGAAAATCGGAAATGGCGACGCAACACCGCATGTCGTCGGCGTCTTCGCCCGCGAGCACGGCGCGGTGGCGCCGGGCCGGCTGATCAACTCGGCCAAGTCGTGGCTCTGCCATTCGGGCGTCGATCGCACGGCCGCACTTCTGCCTTGGCACGGCGCGGCCGACGTGGAACGGCTCTCGCCGGTCGAAGTCAGCGCCCGCTACCTGGCCCACGTCCGCGCGGCGTGGGATCACCGCTTTCCGCGCGATCCGCTGGCCGAACAGGATTTCGTGCTCACGCTGCCTGCCTCGTTCGACGAGGTCGCGCGGGAGCTGACCGTCAAGGCGGCCGCGTTGGCCGGACTGCCGCGGGTCGTGCTGATCGAGGAGCCGCAGGCCGCTTTCTACGCCTGGATCGATCACAATCGCGACCGCTGGGACCAGCTCGTCAAGCCGGGCCAGAAAATCCTCGTCTGCGACATCGGCGGCGGCACGTCCGACTTCACGCTCATCCGCGTCCGCCGCGGCGAAGGCGGCAAGGTGCAGTTCCACCGCGTGGCCGTCGGCGAACACCTGATCCTCGGCGGCGACAATCTCGATCTGGCCCTGGCCCATCACTTGGAAGAGCGGCTAGGAGGCAAGGAGCAGGAGCGGGGAGCCGGGAGCAAGATCGTTTCGCCGCGTCGCTTGCGATGAGCGACACCGGTGCAAAGTTGCAACCTCGCCAGTGGGCCATGCTCGTGCAGCGCAGCCGGCAACTCAAAGAGACGCTGCTTGGTCCGAACCCGCCGGAGCAACTAACGCTGAATCTTCCGTGGTCCGGCTCGCGGTTGATCGGCGGCGCGAAGCAGATCGAAGTCGCGCAAAGCGAAGTCCACGAGCTTCTTGTTGAAGGCTTCTTTCCACTCGTCGCCGCTGGATGCCCGACCAGGCCGGCGCAGCTCCGGCTTTCAGGAATTCGGTCTGCCTTATGCGCCCGACCCGGCGGTCACGCGATATCTGGCGGCCTTCCTAACGGCGCATCGCCACGTGGCGATGGACGACGTCGAGATTCCCGCCGGGCAGGACCCGGCCCGGCCCGATATCGTGCTCTTCAACGGCGGCCTGTTCGAGTCGCCCGTGCTGCGGCAGCGGATGATCGACTCGCTCAAAAACATGTTCGGCGGCGGACCGGGTCGCGTCGCAGTATGGTCGCCGATCGTGCTGGACAACGAGCGGCTCGATCTGGCCGTCGCCCGCGGCGCCGCCTACTACGGCATGGTCCGCCGCGGCCACGGCGTGCGGATCGCCGCCGGGCTGGCCAGAACGTATTACATTGGAGTGGGAAGTGGGGAGTGGGAAGTGGGAAGTGAGAAGTCAAAAGAGGCAGATGATCGGCTGGACGAGCGAAGTCCGGAGTGCGACGTTGAAAGCGGTGCAAGCAGTGTCGGCCATGTACTCCCCACTCCCCACTCCCCACTTCCCACTGCCCTCTGCCTCGTCCCCGCGGGCGTCGAGCCGGGCCAGGACGTGAACCTGAGCCAGCGACGGTTCGATCTGCTGGTCTCCGAGCCGGTCGAGTTCCCGCTTTATGTATCCAGCACGCGGCTTACCGATCGGCCGGGCGAACTGGTGCCCGTCGATCGCGAACAGATGACGCCGCTGCCGCCGATCCGCACCGTGATGCGGACGCGAAAGAAGGGCGAGGCGGAAACGGTCGGCGTCAACCTGCACGCCCGGCTGACGGAGATCGGCACGCTCGATCTTTGGTGCAGCGAGATCGAAGGCAAGCGGAGTTGGCGGCTGCAATTCGATGTTCGTTCGGCCACGCAGACCGACGTCGAAGCCCACGAGTCGGCGGCCGAAAGCGAAGGATTTGTCGACGAGGCGACGTGGCAGGAATGCCGCGCGGCCATCGAACATGTCTTCAGCGCGAGTGGACCCGATCCCGCGGACAACACTGCGAAGCCGGAAGGCCTAATGAAGCGGCTCACTTCGGCGACCGGCATGAACCGCAACGCCTGGCCCACGTCGCTTTGCCGCCGCATATGGGAGGCGCTGATTGACGCCGAAGCCGGGCGGCGGAAGAGCGCGGTCCACGAGGCCCGCTGGCTCAACCTGCTTGGCTTCGGCCTGCGGCCCGGCTACGGCCTGGCGGTTGACGATTGGCGCGTGGCGGAAACATGGCGGCTGGTGCAGGGCAAGCTCGTCCATCCGTCGGCCGCCTCGCGACTGGAAGGCTGGATCCTCTGGCGGCGGATCGGCGGCGGCCTCTTGGCCGGGCAGCAGCAGGCCCTGGCCGAGCCGCTCCTGGGGCCGATCCGCGGTCTGCACCGGCTGGTTGTCGGCGGCACGGGACGCGGCGGCGACTTCGGCTTCCAGCCCAACGAAACGGCCGAAATTTGGCGACTCTTAGGCTCGTTTGAGTTGCTGCCCGTGTCGCTCAAAGTCGAGCTGGGCGATATCCTCTTGGACCTCTTGCCCAAGCGAAAGATGGAAACCGTTCGTCCGGCGATCGTTTGGGCGATCGGCCGCTTGGCGCGCGGGCGCCGCTTTACGGTCCGCTCAATACGGTCGTGCCCGCCGAGACCGCCGGGGCGTGGCTGAAGCGGCTGACGGATTCTTTCGGTGGCGGTCCGGCTGGGCCGCTGGCCGTGATGCAGATGGCCCGCAAGACCGACGACCGTTACCGCGACCTTTCACCGAAGCAGCGCGACCTGGCCGCGGCCTATCTGACCAAGGAGAACGCCCCGAGACATTTCCTCGCGCTGGTGCAAAGCGGCGGGCAACTCGACCGCGAGGAGCAAGGGCTCGTGTTTGGAGAATCGCTGCCCAAGGGCTTGCGGCTGGCGTAGGATGTCGTCCTACAGAAGGTCGTCCAGCTTTTCGTGCTCGTACCATAGCGGCGGCAGCGTGCGGCGAAGCTCTTCCATCGCGGCGAGCACGCCGGCCATCATCGCCAGCGTGCCCAAGCCGAACAGCCACGGCGCGACGGCCCCGATCGCCGGAGTCAAGCCGGACATCGCCAGGCAGAGCGAGCACGAGAGCATGCAGAGAATCGAGATCAGCAACGCCATGAGCGTGCCGCGGATCCACTTTGCGCGGCTGTAGATCTGGTGCCCGATCTCGTTGAGTGTGGCGATGCGCGACTCCAGGTGTTTCGCCTCAATACTCGCCTCGCCCGCGACTTGCTCCGCGGTCAAGTGCGACGACAAGTCAAAGCGTTCCTTGTTCATCGTGCGGCTGCGATTGGCCAGCGAGCTGAGCCGGTTGTAGAAAGCCAGGCAGAGCAGGCCGTTAGCCGAGACCATTACGACTGGGGCCACCGACGATTGTATAATTTCCAGTTGCGCGAGCATGGGAGGGAGAGGCCGGAGGTCGGAAGCAGCGAACGCCAAACGATGGTTGTGCGACTGACTTCCCCGCAAATTTCAAAACCGCTCTCGCCGTTGGCGGCCGCGCCGTCGTTGGGCAGCATGACGGGATGAGCGCCCTCGGACGGCAGCTTGGCCGTGGCCGGCGGCGCGGCGCTTCCTGATGGCTGAACCTTGCCTTTGGGCAGTTCGGACCAAATCTCGACGACACCGGTCAAAGGCACGCGAACGACCTTGTGCTTGCGTTCCGTCGGTGCGCGGCGATGGCCGCTCCCGCTGTAGTCGATGTTGGTAGTCTCCAGCACTTCGGTTAGCACGACCTCGTCGTGCGTGATTTCCTGGACCGTGCCCATGTAACAATGGTGCGAGTCGTCGGCCGCGTTAGGCGGCACGACCATTTCGATTTCGCAGTAGGAGCCCGGGTGCAGTTCGGTGACGTTGACGCGCTGAAGTTCGGCGCAGCCCACCAGCGGCAGCAGCAAAAGAGGCAGCAGTGCGATGCGAACGCCGGCGGGTGTCATGCCGCGGACAATACCATGAGCCGGGCTGATGTGACAAGGCCAGTTTTGCAGCGGGGAAAGCTGGAAAGCTGGTGAAAATGGGAAATTGGCCTAGGCTCACTGTCTGCCGCTGAGCACAGCCAACCGCGACAACAATTCCCGTGCGGCGCCGCTGTCAACCGCCTCCGCGGCCAGCACGGTGCAGGCGGCGGGCGAGGCAGCTTTTTCGGCAGTCCAGAGCGCGGCCGCCGCGTTGGCAACGACAATGTCCCGCGCGGGACCACGGTCGCCAGCAAGCACCGCACGAATCACCGCCGCGCTCTCTTCCGGCGCGCTTACCTGAATGCTCGTAAGATTGATGGCGTTCAAGCCAAAGTCGGCCGGCGTCCAACGAAACTGGCGCACCGCACCGCCGTGCGCCTCCGCCACCTCTGTCGATCCAGTGAGCGTTACCTCATCAAGCCCGTCGCTGCCGTGGACTACAACGCTCCGCTCGGTTCCTAGCATGACCAGGGCCTCGGCCAGGAGCATCCTCAGCTTGGGCCGGCCGACGCCCAGCAGTTGCCGCGAGGCGCCGGCCGGGTTGATCAACGGGCCGAGGATGTTGAAGATCGTCGGCACGCCCAGCTTCGTGCGCACCGGGGCCACGTGCCGCATTGCCTCGTGCAGCAAGGGGGCGAAGCAGAAGCAGACGCCCAGTTCGTCGAGGCAGCGTTCTACCGTCGCTACGTCCGCCTCGACGTTTACGCCCAGTGCGGCCAGCACGTCGGCGGAACCGCTGCGGCTGCTTGCCGCGCGATTGCCGTGCTTGGCGACGGGCACTCTGGCAGCGGCGGTCACCAGTGCCGCGGCCGTGCTGATGTTGAAGGTTCCGAGGCCGTCCCCGCCCGTTCCACAGGTATCCAACAGATCGCCGCGCGACGAGCGAATAGGCGTCATCTTCCGCCGCAGGGCCAGCGCCGCCCCGGCCACTTCGCTGACGCTCGGCCCCTTGCGATTGATGGCCAGCAGCCAGCGGCCGATTTCCTCCTCGCCGCAACGCCCGCCGACGATCTGCTCAAACGCCTCGACGACCTCTTCGAGAGAGAGATCCTGCCCGGCCTCGGTGCGGCTTATCGCGGCGTCAATCATGTTACTCTCTTGAGGACGTGGTCGATATCCATGCTGTTTTGCACAATTCTAGCACTTGGATACACCGTTGCTACGTTGAGCCCCCCCACTTTCGGGCATGATTAGGATTGACAATTTTAGCAGTGCCTGCGACAATTCCCAAGGACGGCGAGAGGTGACTCAGCCCTGCCGCAGTCGCGCGGCGTCCTCCCGCACGCTAGGCTCTGTTGGCACGCGAGTGAAGGGAAGTTAGATGGACGAATGCCAAGCCGCGACTGCGGCCTCCGATGCGACTGCGGCAGCGGTCTCGGACGACGTGCTGCCCGTCGAGTTGATCATTCTCGATCATTACGCCCGGCAGACGCGATGCATGCTGCAAAGCCTTCCGGCTGTGCTTGGCCGCAACGAACATGCGGAAGTCATGCTGACCGATCCGTGGGTGAGTCACGAGCATTGCAAGCTCTTGCAGCACGAGGGGCAGGTTATCGTCCGCGATCTCGATTCAAAGAACGGCGTCTTCATGCATGGGGTTCGCGTCTTGGAGGCGGAGGTACATTCGGGCGACTGCCTCACATTGGGCCGCACCGAGATCACGATCCGCTATCGCGAGCCGGCTGGCGACGCGGCCGGACGGGAGGGCGACGCGACGCCCGCACATTGCCCCACACGTCCCCCCAACATCGGCGGCCCGCATACGGAAGAACTGCTATATTAAGGTGCATGCCTTCCGCGACCGATAAGCTTTTGAATCTGCCGGCCTATGGCGTGCCGCCCGAAGCGAAAATGGCAGCTTTGTTGGCGGCCGTGCGGGTATCACTTTCGCACCACGACGCCCATTGCCCGCCTTATGCCCGCTGGCTCCGGCATCAAGGGTTTGATCTTAGCCGGCCGCTGAAGTTCCTGGCCGACGTTCCGTTTTTGCCCGTTGGCATTTTCAAGCGGATGTTTCTCGCCTCCGTGCCGGAAACCGAGATCGTCCGCGTGCTGGCGTCCAGCGGCTCGTCGGGCCAGACGCCAAGCCGCATCCCGCTGGACCAGATCACGCGGAACCGGCAGATGAAGGCGCTGGGGACGATCCTCTCGCACCGCCTGGCGCAGAGCGGCGGCCGTTTCTGATCCTCGATGCCCCGCCCGATCGTTCGGCGGCGGATGATCGCGAGCTTTCCGCCCGCGTGGCCGGTATGAGAGGCTACTTGATGGCTGCGACCGAACAGGAATACGCTTTAACTCGTAACGGGGATCGGTTGGTCCTCGACCGCGATAAAGTTCGCGCGGCGATCGCGCGATGGACCGCCGCAGGCAAGTCATTCTGCCTGCTGGGCTATACGTATCTTCTCTACGAGCACGTTGTCCGCCCGCTGGCCGATAAGGGCGAGCGGATCGAACTGCCGCCGTCGACCTTCGTCGTCCATTTCGGCGGCTGGAAGAAGCTCCAGCGGCAAGCAGTCAGCAAGACCTTGCTCAACGAACGGACGACTGCGGTTTTCGGACTGCCACCCGCGTCGATCGTCGACATCTATGGCTTCACGGAGCAGCTTGGCGTAATCTATCCCGATGACGCCGGCGGCGTAAAACGCGCGCCGACCTACGCCGAGGTGCTCGTCCGCGATCCGCGCAGCCTGGAGGTCGTGCCCGATGGCGACGTGGGCCTTTTGGAATTCGTCTGCCCGCTGCCGCACAGCTATCCGGGCGTGGCTGTGCTGTTGGACGATATGGGGCGTATCGTGTCCCGCGAGCCGAGCACCGGATTCGAAATCGTGGGCCGGGCAGAAAAGGCCGAACCGCGGGGATGTGGAGATACGCTGCCGGGATGATGGCTAAACTCCGAATGTCGAATGCCGAAACAATTCCGAAGCACGAATTGAAGAAACGTCGCGTTTGATTGCCTGACATGAAGTTCCATCTCCTTTTTGATCACGAAGGTCCTCGCATCGGCCCGCCCGACGAGTACGACTCTGCGCCGGCGCTCGATTCTGTTGGGACACTTGTTGCGCGGCTGCGCGAGGCGCAATTGCGCTTGCGGGCGGTGGCGGTGGATGATCTGGTCGGGTTGTGCGACGCGGCCGCACGGAATTGGACGCAGCCCGATCACTCGATGGCCGATTTCATTCGCGCCCAGCGGCTCGGCTTCTTGCCATTGTGGTTGCGTCGGCCTAACCTGCAAACACTCCTACGGCGCTCGCTTCGCGGGCAGCCCGAGGCGCTCAATCGCTTTGTCCATCTGGACGAGAAAGACTCGCTTGCCGTCCGCGCCCAGCCGCGGGGCCTGGCCGTGCATTGGGTCGCGGGCAACGTGCAAGTTCTCGGTATGCTCTCGGCCGTGCAGGCGATGCTCTGCAAGAATGCGAATTTGGCGAAGGTTTCACAGCGGTCGCCGGGCGTCCTGCCGCACCTGCTCGCGGGACTTGCCGCCGCGGAATATACGAATGCCGCAGGCCAGAGGCTTTCCGGGCGGGTTTTGACCGATGCGACTGCGGTCGTCTATTGCGACCGGGATGACCAGGACGCCGCGCGCGAGTTATCACTTGCCGCCGACATTCGCGTGGCTTGGGGTGGACGCGAGGCTGTGGAGGCGATCGTCAACCTGCCGCGACGTTACGGTACGGAAGACATCGTTTTCGGGCCGAAACTCTCGTGCGCGATCGTCGGCGCCGAGCGATTGGCCGGTGCGGAGACCGCTCGAAAAACAGCCGCGGCAATCGCCGCCGACGCGTCGGCGTTCGACCAGCAGGGCTGCAACTCGCCGCATACGGTTTTCGTGGAGCGCGGCGGAGCGATCGCGCCGGCCGACTTCGCCCGGCTATTGGGCGAGGCGATGGAAAGCGAATCTCGCCGCGCGCCGCTGACGGAGATCGACCCGGCCGCTGCGATGAACGTGCTGGCCGTCCGCACGGAATACGCCATGCGCGGCGAGGTTTTCCACAGCCGTGACATCCAATGGGCGGTCGTTTATTCCGACGACGACAAGGGACTGGCCGAACCGTGCTATTTGCGGACTGTCTTCGTGCGTCCCGTCAGCGACGTTTTCGACGTGGTCGGCCATTGCTCGCCGCAGACTCAAACAGTCGGCTTAGCGGTGGACGGCCGCGGCGAGTCGCTGGCCGACGCCTTAACCGCCCGCGGTGTCGAGCGTTGCCCGGCCGTGGGCGCGATGCGGATTTACGATGCCCCGTGGGATGGGCTATTTGCAATGGATCGGATGGTGCGGTGGGTGAGTATGTAGCTTGCGACCGAAGCGCCGAAGTTCGCCAACAAGGGCAACCTCTTGACTGCCGTCGGTTCGGACGATTAGCATGATACTGGAGGTCCTGTTATTATGGTTCGTGCATTTGAAGCGATTATCGACGAAAAAGGCCAAGTGCGGTTGGTTGACGATGTTCGTTTGCCCGTCACTCGCCGGGCCGTGCTTATTATGCTTGATGAAGATCCGGCGCAAGTGTCGGAAACGGCGCTCTTGAGTGAACCAGCATTGGCCGACTGGAATCGGCCGGAGGAGGAAGCCGCGTGGTCACACCTACAGTCGGGTCCGTGGTCTTAGTCCCGTTCCCCTTTTCCGACCTCTCGCAGGCGAAGTTGCGTCCAGCGGTTGCGCTCGCTGATGCCGGTCGCGGCGACTGGATTCTCTGTCAAGTCACCACCAGTCCTTACGGCGATTCGCGCGCCTTCGAGCTTACGGCGGCCAAGCTCGCGCGGAGTTCGCTACATTCGAGAAGTTATGCACGTCCGGGCAAACTCTTTACGGCAAACCGTAGCATTTTGGTAGCCGAAATCGGATTGTTGCAACCGCAAGCAAGCCGCGACATTATGGCCGCGGTAATTTCCGCGTTTCGCGCGTCAGCGCCAAACGTCCATGATACGCGATCGACTTGTACAACGTGTGCGGAGCGTTGTCCCACCGTGGGCGCCAGAGTCAACTCGCGAGAAGTCGCAATGAAGATGACGGTAACGCTTGAAATTCGGCAGCATGACGGCTGGTATCTCGGGACAGTGAAAGAGATGCCGGGCGTATTCAGTCAAGGTAAGTCATTGGAAGAGGCTCGGAAGAATCTGCTCGACGCATGCCGCCTGATGTTAGAAGATGGCGGCAGTTCTGGTCCGGGTGATGCCGGCGTTCCAAGTTTGCCCTCCTACCCTCTTCCGTCGTTGGAGTCTGCGGTGATGATCGAACTACCGGCCACTTGGGAGAACGAGAGTGAGTCACCCTGACCTAATGCACGCGATCCGAATGCTGGGCTGTCGCTATCGGCGAGCTAGCCAAGAGCACGATCTTTATGAGAATCCTGTAACGGGCAGGAAAGCAACTATACCGAGAAGGAAAGAGATTTGCGATGAGCTTGCTTCCCGGATCAAGGATTACCTGGCGAACGAATCAAAATCTTGGTAATCTAGCCTCTAGCGATTGACAACTCCGCTGAGTTGAGATTAAGACATCGCAGCAGTTGTGCTAAGAATACCCGATTATCACATCGGGTGTAATCCAACGTCCCGCCCATGCGGTGGAACGTCTTGCAGAAGCGGAGGTAATACGCCGGGTTCGTGGCGGGCGGCTCGCCGCGGGTCCAGTCCCAGCCACCGCCGTCCTGGAGATCGACAATCGCCATATGGTGGCTCGTAAGTGGTGCGCGACCCTCGGCATTGCGGACGTTGTTCACCGCGCGTAAAGGCCTTCTCGAAAACCTGCGGGCTCATGATGGCCGAGCCGATAGACAAGTAAACGCCGCCGTCCAGCCGATCGACCGAAGCAGCGAAAATGCGGGCGTCGGTTCCGGCCGCGCGGCCGATCGCGCCGCCATGATAGAGCGGATGGTTCACGATGATGTCGTAGCCGATGCCCGGATGGACGGTGAAGGCCGCGCGGCGGCGATAAGCGGCGGCGGGCACCGAGTAACTCTTGAATGGATGTTCGATTCGGAGCACGCCGGTCGGCAGGCAGTGCGCGGTGATCGCCCAGAGCAGATCGGCCTTGGCTGCGGCCAGCGAATTGGCCGGATCGGCGGCGATCTCGTCGCGGAGCTTCTCCGCCGGTGGAATGGCAAGCTGGTCTTCACCGATCATGCGGCCGATCGCCTCGCCCCACCCCAGTCCCTCCGCCGCGCCGACAAGCGCGGCCAGGTTCAGCCAACGGCCCGTCTCGTCCCAGCAGCCGAACGTGCCCGCCGGGGCGTTCTCGCGGACCGATTCGCCCGACTGACCCTGAAAAGCGAACTCCCAGTCGTGTATAATGCCGGCGCCTTGCGTGGCCAGGTGCGTGACCAGCCCCGCGTCTATCAAGGCGTTCAGCAGCGGCCCGGCGCCATTCTTGATAACGTGCGCTCCGTAAGTCACCATGATCGCTGCGCCGCGCACACGAGCTGCCAGCATCCGCTCTGCAAGGCGCTCGATCGGAATCATCACTTCTGGATCAGCAGGCAGCCCCGCCGCGGCCGCTTTCGCTGCCTCGTCAGCCACATTTGCGAGATTCCTCCGCACCGCTAGCGGAAAGACGCGAAGCCGCATCGGATCGAGGGCCGGATAAGGCATGGCGGTCAAAAAGGTGCTTTGCGAACGTGCGGAAAAATGCTTCCGGCCATGATAACCGGCACGACGCGCGCGTCAATGCCGGTTTGACTATTGGGCCATTTTGTGCTTCAATTGAGGTTTACGAAACAGTCAATCTCATCACGTTTCCCACACAGGGTCAGGTATTCGTGGCAACGATTTCGGACGCGTCGGCTACCGTGGAAAAGTACCTGTCTGCGCCGGCCGATGACAAGCCGGCGTTGTTCGCTCAACTGCTGGGCAAGCTGCGGTCCTTGATGGTAGAAGAACGCTGGGCAGAAGCAGCCTCCCTCATCCAACGCACGCTCGAACCGGGCAGCGACTTCACCACATTCCAATCGCTCTATCGGGCTTATTCCCGTTTGAAACCAAATCTTTCACCGGGGAAGAAAATCAAGCTAGCCATTCTCGGCGGGTTCACCACCACGCAACTCGCCCAGGCGATCGAATTGGCCCTGTTTAGCATGGGCGGGCAGGTCGAGATTCTCGAGGCTGACTACGGCGTCTACCGGCAGGAGATTCTCGACGCCGATTCCGCTCTTTATCGCTTTCAGCCCAACGTCGTGTTTCTGGCGACAAGTTGGCGGGAGTTGATCCATCGCCCCACTTTGGACCAGGATCGGGCCGAGGTGGCGGCGCTCGTCGAGGCCGAGTTTGCCGACTGGTCGCTGCTCTGGAAGACAGCCTACGAGCGGTTGGGCTGCCTCGTCGTGCAGAACAGTTTCGATCGACCGGCGTGGCGGCAAATGGACAATCACGAATCGCGGCATCCGGCCGGCCTCTGGCGGTTCATCTCCCGCGTGAACGATCGGCTCGCCGACTGTGCTCCGCCTTACGTAGTAGTGCATGACGTGGACGGCCTGGCCTCGCTTGCCGGCCGCCGCACCTGGGGCGACGAGCGGTTCTTCTTCCACGCCAAGCTGCCTTGCACCCCGGAGTTCATCGTCGATTACGGCTTCAGCGCGGCCTCGCTGCTGGCGGCGCAAATGGGCCTGAGCAAGAAATGTCTGGTGTTGGATCTCGACAACACCTGTTGGGGCGGCGTGATCGGCGACGACGGCCTGGGCGGCATCCGACTTGGCCAGGGCGACGCCGAGGGCGAGGCCTTCGTCGCCTTCCAGCAGTACGCCAAGGCCCTCAAAGATCGCGGCGTGCTCCTGGCCGTTTGCAGCAAGAACGAAGAGCGAATCGCCAAAGAGGTCTTCGAGAAGCATACCGAGATGGTTCTTGCGCCTGGATGACGTCTCATGCTTCATGGCCAACTGGACCGACAAGGCGGCCAATCTTCGCGAGATCGCCCGGCGGCTGAACATCGGCCTCAACTCGCTGGTCTTCATCGACGACAATCCGGCCGAACGGGGGCTTGTGCGGCAGCTCGTGCCCGAGGTGGCCGTCCCGGAACTGCCCGAAGACCCGGCCGGTTACATCGGGGCCATCGAGCCTTATCGCTACTTCCAGACGCTGGCGATCGGCAAGGAGGATTTGCAGCGGGCCGAATACTATCGGGCGAACACTCGAGCGCGAGCAGGCGCTTACCGGCTCCGCGAACGTCGGAAATTACCTCCGTTCGCTGTCGATGGTCGCTCGAATCGGCCCGATCACGCGCATGTCTCTCGAGCGGAGCGCGCAGTTGATCAATAAGTCGAACCAATTCAACCTGACGACGCGGCGGCGGTCGGCGGCCGAGGTTTCGGCCTTGACGGGCGATGCTCAGTGGCTCACCCGCACGGTCTCGCTCGTCGATCGCTTTGGCGACAACGGCTTGATCAGCGTGCTCTTGGCAAAAGTCGAGGGCGACACGCTCGTGATCGACACCTGGCTGATGAGCTGCCGCGTCTTGAAGCGGGGCGTGGAGACACTGCTGAACAACAACATTTGCCGCTGGGCGGCCGAGCACGGCCTGCGGCGGATTTGCGGCGAATACATCGCCACGGCCAAAAACGACCTCGTCCGCGAGCATTACGCCGGCCTGGGATATGCTAAGATTGCTGATGATGGCAACGGCTATACCCGCTGGGAAATGCCGCTTGCGGCCGGATGGGCGCCGCAGCCCGTATCAATCGAGGAGCAACAGTTCGATGAGTGACGTTCGCACACAGGCCCAAGAGGTCTTTCGCCAGGTATTCGACGACCCGGAGATCGAGCCTCCGTGACGAGTTGACGGCCGACGACATTCCCGGCTGGGACTCGCTGACCCACATCAATCTCATGGTGGCGACGGAGAAGCGGTTCAAGGTCAAGTTCGCCACGGCCGAGATTTCCAAGCTCAAAGAGGACGGCCAGAACGTGGGCGCGTTCCTGGCGCTGTTGAACAAGAAACTGGCCCGATGAACGCCGCGTTCGACTTCAATGTCGCCGGGATCGAGTTCATCGCGGCCATGCTGGCGGCGGCGGCGGTGTTCTTTCATCTGCCGGCGACGATACTCCGGCAAGGCGCTTGGGCGGCGGCCAACTTTTTGGTCTTATGGCTCGTGCTGCCCAATCCAGCTTCGTGGATCGCGCTGGCTATTTTCTTGGGCAGCGGTTACATCGTGGCTCAATCGCTTCGGGCGCGACCCTCGCGCTGGCTGCTGCCGAGTTACCTGGTCGGGCTGATTGCCGCGTTTATTGTGCTCAGGCAATATCCGATCTTCGGCTGGTTGTCGTACGTGGGACCGATTGTCAATCTGCCACTCGCCCGGCAGGTTGGAAATCTGCCCCACGTTGTCCACATTCTTGGCCTGAGCTACATGCTCTTCCGCCAGATTCATGTTTTGGTTGACGCGGCCCAGGGCCAGATCGAACGGCTTTCGCTCTGGTCGTTCATCAACTATCAGGCAAGCCTCTTCACGATCCTCGCCGGGCCAATCCAGCGGTTCCAGGATTTCGACGAGCAATGGCGGACGCTCAATCCGGTGCTGGCCGATCCATACGATCTGCTGACGAACTGCCTGAGGCTACTGCTGGGCGTGGCGAAGATCGCGCTGATCGCGCCGCTCTTCTACAAAGGCTGGGACGAACTCGTCGTGCAACTTGCGGCCGGTCACTTTTCCGGCTGGAAAGCGGTGGTCTATTTCGCCGTCGTGTTCTACTTCTTTCCGATTTACCTCTATTGCAACTTCGCCGGCTACTGCGATATCGTGATCGCCGCCAACCGTTTCTTTGGCATGAGACTTCCGGAGAACTTCAATCGGCCCTGGCTGGCTCGGAACGTGCTTGACTTCTGGACCCGCTGGCACATCACGCTCGGCACCTGGATTCGCGATTATCTGTTCATGCCGATGTACAAGCCGGTGGTCGAGCGCTGGCCGAAACAAGCGGCGGGCGTGGCCTGGGTTTTTTACATCCTGGCATTTCTCGCCGCCGGCGCCTGGCACGGCACGACGGCCAACTTCCTCATCTATGGCGGCCTGCAAGGAGTCGGCGCGGCGGCGGCAAAGATTTGGGAGAACGGCATCATCGCCGCCCGCGGCCGCGCCGGGCTGAAGGAATACATGAAGTCTGCCCGCATCCGCGCGGCGGCCATCCTTTTGAACCTCCATTTTCAATGTTTTACGCTCCTCTTTTTCGCGCTGCCGGACTGCCGCGACTCATGGCAACTGCTTTGCGTAGCGGCCAAAGCCATCAGCGGACACGGGAGTTGAGATGAACGTCCATCACGTCGCCTATCTGACCAAAAACATCGACCGCAAGGCGGACGAATTGTGCCGTCTGCTGGGTGCGAAGCAGCTTTCGGAGCCGGTCGTCGATCCTGGGCAAGGGGCGCGGATCGTATTCCTCGACCTGGGCGGGACGCGGCTGGAATTGATCGAACCGTGGGGCGACGACAGCCCCGTGGCCACGCGCGTAAAAAAGTCGCCGGGCTTGTATCATCTCTGCTTCGAGGTCGATGACCTCGAGGAAACACTCGCGCGCCTGGAGGCCACGGAAGAGGCTACAGTCGTCAAGCCTCCGCAGCCCGCCCCGGCAATCGAGAACCGCCGCGTGGCCTTTGTTGTTACGACGGGCAACGACCTGGTCGAATTCGTCGAAAGTTCGAGCGAGGAGCATGCACAATGAACAATGGACCGCGAATAACTTCGGCGCAGCGCACCACGGCGTTCTTCCGCCGGCATCCCCTGCTGCTTTTCGCCATCGTCTTACTGACCGGCTTCCTCGTCGGACCGCTGATGATGGCCGTGGGCCGGGCGACGGCTGTCTTGTACAAGGATTTTTGAGTACGGCAATGAACGGTACGAGCGAAGCCCTGAGAACCGCCCGGCTCCGGCAGCCGTTGGTCTGCCTGAGCCTGCTGGCGAGCATCGGCCTGTCGGTCCTGGCGATCGAAGCGGCCATGCACAGCGAGACCTTCGGGGCCTGGATGGACCGTGCATGGGCCAAGGCAAACGACACGTCGAACGAGTACAAGCGGCAGTATCTTGATACGGAGGATCGCGTCGTTCTCCAGGACGTGCCCGATTTGGATACTTCACAGGGCGGCGTCTATTTCTTCGGCGCGTCGAATATGAAGTGGTCGATGCGCGTGCTGGATCTACCGTCCGACGAGCGAAGGCTCGTCCACAACTTCGGCGCCGGCGAGGGATCGCCCTTTTTCAATCTGCAGCTAACTAGGTTTCTCGTTGAGCAGAAGGACCCATTGAAGGCGGGACCGGAGAAGACATTGATCGTCTACGGCACCGGCTTCATCAACGCCAAGCCATCCGTCGAAAGCTCGAGCACATTCTTCCCGAACCTGTGGCGGCGTTACGGGCTCTACCGCTACGAATACCAAAAAGGCATAGAGCCGGTCTCCCGCGGAAACTGGCTGGACGCTTATTTCCTGGAGAAAGCCCGCTGCTCGAGTTTCATGCAGGGCGTGATCGACAAGGCCGGACGTATGGCCGTCCCCAAGTTCCTGCGACGGCGGAAGACCAAGAAGGACTCGGCCGCGTTTGCGGCCGATTATCAACGACGGATGGGTCCCGATTGGGAGAAGAACATCGACTTGCACCGGCAGGAGCTGCAAGCGTGGTTCGATTACGTGAAGCGCGAGAAAATGAACTTCGCCGTCGTGCTGCTGCCGTTGGCCAGTTGGCACAAGCCGCTGCCGTATCCGCCCAAGTACCGGGCGATGATCGAAGAGTTCTGCAAGCAGAACCGCAATGCCGACGGGCGGGAAGTGCCGCTTCACGACCTGAGCACAATCGTGCGCGACGACGATTTTGGCGATCACATCCACATGAATGCGGAAGGCCTGCCGAAGACGGATGCCGCGTTGATGGACATTGCCCGGAAGTTCCTGGAAAAGACAGGAGCGTGGCCGAAGCGGCAGTGATTGGCCGCTACAATCGGCACGGACAGCGCATCCTGTAGCAGTGAGAATCTGCCGACCCGAACCTTGATAGACTAGCCTGTTGCCGGGTCCACAAGCAATTTATAATGCTTTGGACACCTATTCTCATTCCGCATTGACGCGTCCCGCGACCGGCCAATCTCCATGACCACTCCTTCCCTCGAACAGGCACTCCAAAACAAAACCGCCACAGTGGGCGTCATCGGGCTGGGCTACGTCGGCCTGCCGCTTATCCGCGCGTTCATCGCCGCGGGCTTCCGCACGATGGGCTTTGACGTGGATCAGGGCAAAGTCGATCAGCTCCTAGCCGGCCGCAGCTACATCAAGCACATCCCGGCGGAGTGGATCGCCAAGCACGTCGCCGACGGCCGCTTCGTGCCCACCGCCGACATGCAGCGACTCGCCGAACCCGACGCCTTGCTGATCTGTGTGCCGACGCCGTTGAACGAAAGCCGCGACCCCGACTTGACCTACATCGAGAAGACCGCCGAGCATATCGCAGCCGCGCTGCGGCCAGGACAACTCGTCGTCCTGGAGAGCACGACCTACCCCGGCACGACGCGGGATGTCGTGCTGCCGATCCTCAAAAAGCGCGGCCTCGAAGTCGGACGCGACTTCTTCCTCGCCTTCAGCCCCGAGCGGGAAGACCCAGGCAATCCCAATTTCACCGCCGAAAAGATTCCCAAAGTGGTCGGCGGCATCGACGCGGCGAGCGGCCGGTTGGCCCAATTGCTCTATTCCCAGGCGATGGCCCAGGTCGTGCCGGTGTCCAATTGCGAAGTCGCCGAAGCGGCCAAGATCCTGGAAAACACCTATCGCTCAGTGAACATCGCTCTGGTCAACGAACTCAAGGTGCTCTTCACGCGAATGGGCATCGACGTGTGGGAGGTGATCGACGCGGCGAAGACCAAGCCCTTTGGCTTCCAGGCGTTCTATCCCGGCCCGGGCCTTGGCGGACACTGCATCCCCATCGACCCGTTCTATCTCACCTGGCTGGCGCGGCGGAACGGCATGACGACCCGCTTCATCGAGCTGGCCGGCGAGATCAACACGGGAATGCCCGAGTATGTCATTCACCGGCTCGTCGAGGCATTGAACGATCGCAGCAAGCCGCTTCGCGGGAGCAAGATCGCCTTGCTGGGCGTGGCCTATAAGAAAGACGTAGACGACCCGCGGGAAAGCCCGTCGTTCAAGCTTATGGAGTTGCTTTTGGCCGGTGGCGCGTCGCTCACCTACAACGATCCACACGTACCGCGGCTGCCGCGGATGCGGCACTACAACGTGCCCGACATGGCGAGTTGCCCGCTCACGCCGGAGTACCTGGCCGCGCAAGACGCGGTGCTGATTGCTACCGACCATTCGGCCTACGACTACGATTTGATTGTTCGCCATGCTCGGCTGGTGATCGACACGCGGAATGCGACTAAAAAGGTGAACGAGGGACGGGAGAAGATTGTGAAGGCATGACCAAATACCTCGTCACCGGCGCGGCCGGATTCATCGGGTTCCATACCAGCAAGCGGCTCTTGGCCCGCGGCGATACGGTCGTTGGGCTGGATAATGTCAACGACTACTATTCCGTGCAACTGAAGCTCGACCGGCTCAAGCAGTTGCAGGCCCAGCCGAACTTCCGTTTCGTCAAACTTGATCTGGCCGATGGCGAGGCAATTGCCCGGCTGTTCGCCGAAGAGCGGTTCGATGTTGTGATCAATCTGGCCGCCCAGGCCGGAGTCCGCTACTCGCTCACCAACCCCGGCGTCTACGTCAGCAGCAATCTGGCCGGGTTCACGAACATCCTCGAAGGCTGTCGGCACTCGGGCGTGCAGCATCTGGTCTACGCGTCGTCGAGTTCCGTCTACGGGGCCAATACGCAGATGCCGTTCTCGGTGCATCAGAACGTCGATCATCCCGTGAGCCTCTACGCCGCCACGAAGAAAGCCAACGAACTGATGGCCCATACTTACAGCCACCTCTTTCGTCTGCCGACGACCGGCCTCAGGTTCTTCACCGTCTACGGACCCTGGGGCCGGCCCGATATGGCCTTGTTCCTCTTCACCAAGGCGATCCTCGCCGGCAAGCCGATCGACGTTTTCAATCATGGGCGGATGCGGCGCGACTTCACCTATATCGATGACATCGTGGAAGGCGTCGTCCGCGTCGCCGACCGCATCCCGCAGCCCGACCCGAATTGGACCGGCGCAGCCCGATCCCGGCACGAGCAGTGCGCCTTATCGCGTCTACAACATCGGCAACAACCGCCCGGTCGAACTGCTGGAGATGATCTCGCTGGTCGAGCAAAGCCTGGGCCGCACGGCGGAAAAAAACTTCCTGCCCTTGCAGCCGGGCGACGTGCCGGAGACCTGTGCCGACGTGGACGATCTCGTCCGCGATACGGGCTTTCGCCCCGCCACGCCGCTGGCCGATGGCATCGCGCGGTTCATCGAGTGGTATCGGGAATACTACAAGGCAGGAGGCGGGACTGGTTGAGTTTGCGCCGCATTGCCAACGCGCAAAAGAGTCATTCCTTCTACGCTTGTTCCAAGTCGAGTGCAAACGTCATCGCACGTTTGATATCCGCCATCGTGGCATCGGTGAGCTTGCCAAGCTTGCGTCCCAAACGCACCGTAGGCAAGGAACCAAGGCCCTGAACATTTGCCGACGAATCCTGATCGAGAAAGCGAAGCCGTGGAAGTTGAACTTCGTATTGACTCTTTCGATATTGCGTGGTCAACGGCACATAAAGCACCAAGGCGCGTGGCGGATCGGGATCGGCGCGAGACGATAACCACTGGCCGGAATTTGGCCGCCATTCCAAGATCGGCCAGCCAAACTTCACCGGGGTTGCACGTCATTGATGAGATCTAGTGTTTCTTGCTCGACGGCGCGAGACCGCAAAAGGTCCAGCGCGTCCTGGTCTGTCACCTCGATGATTTCGGCGATGCGCTTTCTTGCAAGCTCCGCCGACGCCGGCTTCCACTCTCGGAGCTTGTTGTCCAGCCGTTCAGCCAACGCGTCCATTATTAAACCTGTATTTAGAGAAAGTTGTTTCAATCGCTTAACAGTTCAATTATAGCCTCGCATAAAACTTGCGACAATGCGAGTCCGCATTTGCGGCATATTGCAGATTTGCCGGAAGTCGCCATACTTATGCCGTTGGCTTCCTGGACCTTCTATTAGGGAACATCCGCATGAGCATCGCAGAAGTTATGGAACGCCGGGCGCAGGAATTCGTGGCCCGCTATCAGGCCGTCCGCGAGCAAATCGGCCGCGTCATCGTCGGCCACGACGAGATCGTCCACGGCGTGCTGACCTGCCTGTTCGTCGGCGGGCATTGCCTGCTGGAAGGCGTGCCCGGGCTGGGCAAGACGCTGCTGGTCCGCACGCTGGCCAAGACGCTCGACCTGGAGTTCTCCCGCATCCAGTTCACGCCCGACCTGATGCCGGCCGACATCCTGGGCACGAACATGGTCATGGAAGCGCCCGACGGCAAGCGGTATCTTCGAGTTCCAGCACGGGCCGATCTTCACGCAGATCTGCCTGGCCGACGAAATCAACCGCGCCACGCCCAAGACGCAGTCGGCCATGCTGGAAACGATGCAGGAGGGCACGCGTCACCGTCGGCGGCCACACGTTACAAGCTCGAAGCAGCCGTTCTTCGTCATGGCCACGCAGAACCCGATCGAGCAGGAAGGCACCTACCCGCTGCCCGAGGCCCAGCTCGACCGCTTCTTCTTCAAGCTGATCGTCGGCTACTCCGACCGCGAGGAGCTGGCGACGATCGTCGACCGCACCACGCGGGGCGAGAATATCGAGCCGGTCCAAGGTGATGGACGGCGCGGAGATCCTCCAGTGGCAGCAGCTGGTCCGCGAGGTGATCCTGGCCGACGCACGTGCAGGACTACATCGTGCGGCTGGTGCTGGCGACGCATCCGCAGGGCGAGTTCGCCCCGCCGATCACGAACCAGTATCTCCGCTGGGGCGCCAGTCCGCGCGCGGCGCAGACGCTGGCCCTGGCGGCCAAGGTGCGGGCGCTTGCTGGAAGGCCGCTACAACGTCAGCTTCGAGGACGTGCGCCGCGTCTACCTGCCCGCCATGCGGCACCGCGTGATCCTCAACTTCGAGGCCCAGGCCGAAGGCATCGAGACCGACCAGCGTGCTGCTGGAACTGCTGGAGAAGGTGCCGGAGAAGGAAGACTAGCGGATTGCCCAAACTGACATTTGGGATCGTTCGGACACAAGCATGAAGTGTAAACATGTTGGATTCCTTCTCCGTTCGAAATCTGTTCGGCAGTGTAATGTCTCGCACGGTTGCGGCTTTCGGCCGGGGCTGGAGTTCCGCCTTTAGGTGGCATTCACCGGCTAAAGCCGGAACTCCAACAGATACGGCAACTAATGTCTGTTTCCGGCAGAAGTTTTTCTTCGATTTCCGAATTCGCAGATTTCGCCTGTTTTCTTGGGGGTTTGCAATCCAGGGCCCGAGTAGGACGGCAGCAGGACCCGAGTAGGGCGACTGTACGGTTGGAGTAGAAGCCGAGTAGGACCGGACTAGGATTACGTCTTCTGGCCATTGATTCGTTCGCATTGTCGGCCAACGGCGGGGATTCGTGAGCTTCGGCCGATGCGCGAAACCGCATCGAAAGAAATACTTCTCGCGCCACACCGGCAATCCTCGAGAAAACGGCATGCGTTTAAGGCAAAAGGCATTTAACGCAGGTTTGGGAACGTTTGGGAATCGTTTGGGAACTGCTTGGGAACCATTTGGGGACGTTGGGGAGTGCTTGGGAACAGTTGGTAACTCTTTGGCGCGTTTGGGAAACGGCCGGCCGCCGGGCGGATAAACACGAAGGACGCGAAGGACACAAAGGCTGCGCGGGGCAGCGAAGGAGGCGCCGATTGCTCCTCGGCGGCAACGCGGCTCGCACGCCGCAACGATGTCTCGGCCTGGCTGGAGGCTTGGCTCGCAAACAATCGCAATTTTAAAAAAGTCATGCATTGGCGATATTGGCCGGGAAAACAGGGTGTGTTTAACGGAAACAGACTTTGTTTTTGCTTTGTTTTCACTTTGAATTCGCTTTGAAAGCGCTTTGACTGTTTTTAATCCGCTTTGCCATCTCGAAGAGTTGCCCGGCGCCGGCAGGGAAACCAGCCAATATGCTCCGCCGCGGATTGGACGGATGGCGCGGATAAGGCATCTGACCTCCGATCCCTGATCGTTCATCCTTCATCATTCTGCCTTCATTCTTTCTAGCCGCTGGCCACTATCCACTTCTCACTCGCCACTCTTCGTCCGTCCGCCAGCATACCACAGAGTTTAATTCGTGTCAACATATGTTTAGAACTGATGTCACACATTGCCGCAACTCCTTGCGGCATAAGGCTTTGCAGCGCGTGGTTCTGCATCGCAAATTCGCCGCCACCTAGAGTCTGCCACCTACTATCTCGCCGTAACTCTGTGTGGCATAAGGGCTTGTGAATCGGCGGCGGGCAGGTATTGCGTCATTTTGGCTTCCGCCGGCGACGGAATTCCCGAAATAGTTCGAAATTTCCGCAGCGTGGGGGTCTTCGCACGGATTCTGGCTGCGACGCTAGCTATAACCACTTCGCCAATTGCATTGCTTCGCCGCTCCTCATACGATACAATCGTCCCCTGTCAGAGGAGTTCGAAATTCCTTTTGTTAAGAGAGTCGGCAATGGCGGGCTACTACATTCGGCGCGGCGAGAAAGTCATTGGTCCGCTTGACGTGGCGAAGCTTAAGGATCTCGCTGCGAACGGCAAGTTGCTGCCAAGCGACCAGTTGGCGGAAAACCTTGCTGGGCCATGGCGCGAGGCTGGCAACACGAAGTTGTTTGCGAAAACGTTGCCGCCGGCGGCGCCGAATATGGTAGTTGTTGTAAAACCGGTGCAGCCGCCAGCCGTTTTGCAGCCGGCAGCTCAACAGCAGGCAGAATCGGAAGGCCCCCTCTTCACAATTGCCCGTAGCAGCAAGACGGTATTTGTTGCGGTAGGCCGTGGGATGTTGGTGATGAGCGGCGCGGTCGGCAGGACGATCGCTAAATCCGCAGAGCGTCGCCACGAGATCAAGCTCGCAAAGATTAAAGCGAAGGCCGACCGCGATATCGCCGAGGCGCAACGACCGCAAGCTCCAACTGCTCCAACTGCTCGGGCATCCCCAGTGGCGGCTGCTCCGGCGCCAATCACATTGGCGCCTCAAATGGTTCAAACGACCGTCGTGCATGTTACGAATCGGACCGCGGCTCGCACGGGCTGCGGGGGGTGTGGCTGCCTGTTGCTGATCCTATTGGCAATCATTGCATTCGCAATCCTTTCAAACCTTCCGTTCACCGCAACGCATCCGTAGGATCGGGCGTTGAAACGGGGACGGCGTTTGGGGGGAAGGGCATAAGTTCCATTAGTGGCACGCTCTATACCATCCGTGGCACGCCAATTATACTTAAATCGTACACGGCATCACAAACCATGCTGCTGATTAGTTTCTCATCCAACTGCCACGCATCACCGTGGTATCGAATGACGATGGATACTTCCCACGCGTTGGCTTTTATATACTCGCTCGCTGATGGCGTTGACCCGGTAACCGGAAATGTACTCGCCGAGGATAGTCCGCTCCATCATCCACAGGTTATTCGCGCATTGTTTGCTGCGGCACAATTCATGGAAAAGCAATGCGATGGGAGCGTTCCCAATGGCGAGAACCCACGCCCGTGCGCGCCGGCGAGCCATGGGACGAGGGGGAAGATAAAGAACTCAGACACGCATTCCAGGCTGGCGACTCGTTCTCGAAGATCGCGAAATCCCATCAGCGGAGTCGTGGAGCAGTTGCCTCCCGCCTTGCGCATCTCGGATGCATTCATTTGAAATCTGCCACTGCGAACGATGGGCCGCAGTTGCTTCAGAATGCAAAACTCCCCGACGAGAAGTTGTTGCGCAAGAAACTTCCGCAGGCGGGAAAGCCATGGACGGCCCAAGAAGACGCTAGTCTTCGAGAGTATGTCGGCTGTGAAGCAACGACGGAGGAAATCGCGCAGCGCGCTCGGGCGCGGCGCGAGAGGCGTAGAGGTGCGCCTTTGCAAGCTCGGCCTTCGTCACAATTCTCGACCAACACCTACAAACGAAATACCTTTCTAATCGGGCATCGAAACGGTGACGCACATCGTCTCTTTCCCGGCATTGGAAACTCGATGCGGCCCCGTTGCGATTCCCTGACTCCCGAACGGAATTGAGCCGTCCCATCGCAACCCGACGCGTAAGAGAGGCAACGAGTCGCGTCCCTCGCTTACGCGTCGCAAGCCCCAGGTTCGAAGAGTTCGCCTTCGCCGCGTCCCTGCCGACCCCCAAGAGCCGAGCGGGCGGCCGTCGCGGGTGAACTTCTGCAGGCGGAGAGGAAAAGGGTGACGGGTGAGGCGCAGACGGTCAAGTTCTTCAATGCATCGATGACATATTGCGGCAGCGGTGGCGCGGGATGACTTCCCAAGTTCACGCGTTCGGCCCCCTCATCCCCAGCCCTTCTCCCCCGGAGTACCGGGGGAGAAGGGAGCTAAGATCAGGCTTGCTGCTGGCCCGTGGCCGCGAGGTATGAGGAGAATAGAGCCAAGAGCAGTCTTGCGGACTCACGCTTGAACTTCTGTCTCCCCTCGCCCCGGTACTCCGGGGAGAGGGGCCGGGGGTGAGGGGTTAGACTGACAATATGGCAACCTCCAGAGGACTGAGAGACAAGAGATAACAGAAGCCATCTCGGCCCGCGCTGCCGCCGCTTCGTGGAGTGCAAGAAGGTTGGGAGTCTTTAATCTTGATGAGATGGGGCCGCCCGCGAAAGTTGAAAGGCGACTGGCCGATTTAAGACTCCCGACCCCTGGGTCCCTTTCTTAGATCCCTCTTATACCGCCGAGGTTTTCCCGAATGGTATAATAATGACGGAGAATAAGAGCCTGGACTCGTAGTTGGTAAACTTCGCTTTGAAACAGCCATGTCATCTTTAGCATACGAATCGCCCTACATTCTGGCAACCCACCTTTGCAAGGCCAGTGGTCCGAGGAGGAGTACTTGTGCATGCAAAATGGCACGCGGCGGCAGGTGGAACTTACTGACGGCCAAATTGAGGTGCTGCCCACGCCTAAACCGTTCCATCAGCGGATTGCGCAATATCTATTCCGGCTCTTGGAGGCATGTGTCATTGCGGTCGGCTCCGGCGAAGTGTTCATGGCGCCGTTGCCGATCCGCCTTTGGGCGGGCAAATACCGCGATCCAGACGTTTCCTATTTCAAGCCGGGCCGCATCACGAATCCGCATCGACAACCCGAGGGCGCCGATTTGGTAATCGAAATCGTCAGCGATGGCGAAGAGGACCGACAAAGGGACCTCGGAGACGAAAGCGCCGTGAATATGCCGAAGCGGGCATCGCCGAGTATTGGATCGTCGATCCACAGACGGAAACGATCAGTGTCTTAGTTCTCGACGGAAACGAATACCGCGTCCACGGCGAGTTTCGTCCCGGCGAGACGGCAACGTCGGTGCTGCTTCCAAGCTTCGTGGTCAACGTCAAAGCGACATTCGCGGCCGGCTTCCGGGCGGAATCCTAACCCGATTATTCATGTAGGGTGGGTGCAGCACGGAAGCCCCTGGGAGGTGGTGCATTGCGCGAACCGGTTGAAGACAGTGTGTCATCCTGCGGCGAAATTAAATTCCGTGCGCAACCCACCATTTTCCACAGCGGTTCGCTACACGCACCCTACAATTTGTGAATAATCCGGGCTAGGGAATCGCACTGGGCAAGCCATCGCATTCCAACGCCCGCACCGCATCCGAGAGCCGCAGCAGTTCCTCGATGGAGAGTGTCTCCGCTCGCACCGTGGGTGAGATTTCAAGCTCGGTCAACAAGGCATCAACCTGGGATTTATCCAGCTTCTTCCGCGCTGACGAGTTCGCCCCGGAGCACCTTGCGGCGATGGCAGAATAGCGACCGCACGAACTCGTGAAAGAATGCCCGATCGGGGATGCGCTGCCGGCGCGTCTCGTCCAATTCAATCTGCACGAAGGCCGACGAAACTTTCGGCCGCGGCCAGAAGACCGAGGGCGGCAGCACGCGGACGATCTCCGCCCGGCATTGGCTCTGCACCCAGACCGAAAAGGCCCCGTAGTCCTTCACGCCCGGCGGGGCGACGATACGGTCGGCGACTTCCTTTTGCACCGTGACGGTCATCGAAACGGGCGGTGCGTCCAGCACCAGCAGGTTCGAGATCAGCGGCGTGGCCACGTTATAGGGCAGGTTCGACACGAGCTTCAGCCGTCGCCCGGGCGCGGCCGCCAACTGCTGCTGAACGGCCTCCAACACCGTGGGCTCCAGCCGACTTTTCGTCCGCAGCACGTCGGCAAGCAGGAGCGTCACGTTGGGATAGCGGAACAATTCTTCGCCGGCCAGTTGGTGCAGATCGCGATCGACCTCGACGCTCACCACTGCGGCGGCCAACGGGGCCATTTGCATGGTCAGGCCGCCTGTGCCCGTGCCGACCTCCAGCACCACATCGTCCGGGCCGATCCGCGCCGTCTCCAGCAGCACGCGCTGAGGTTCAGGTCGATCATGAAGTTCTGGCCCAGATCGGTCCGTGGGCGGATGCCGACCTGCTGGAAGCGGCGCATCAGGAAACTGAGCGTCTGCTTGCTGCTGGGCGTTGACTCTGGTGGATCGGTCGGCATGTTGTGCGGCAGAAAATGGAGCCATGATCGTAGGGCGGAATTAACCCTGTTGCAAGTCAGGGTGCGCTATGTGCGAAAGATCCGGCTGGAAGAGCGCGGCTCGCTCGGGATCTGGCGAAGGGTATCGTCGCTACTGAGGAACGCGGGCGCTCGTGCCGTTCATCCTGCGATGGCATGCCCGTGCTACCACGGCGGCCGCCGCGACGCCAAGCAGCACGACCGTTCCCGGCTCCGGCACCTGCTGGACCGAAGTGATGTTCGCGGAAACGTAGTAGTACGGGTCATTGTGGTCCTCCGTGTCGCCGACGCCCGACCTGAATCCACCGCCGCTGAGTTGAATATCGCTGAGGATATCCGTCGAAGTGCTCCCACCGAAAAAGTCGAGATGACTGAAGGGCGGGAACGGGCTGAACCCGGTAAATACGACCGGCCCGCGCTTGTAGAATCGCAAAGCGCGGCGTCCCGCTGCTCGAAAGATCGATCTCGTCTGAATTGGATGGCGTCGTATCGACGTACTCGTATTGACCGGCGATCAGGATGTCAACCGCCAGATTCAAGTCCGTACCGCGATACTGGGCACTGCTTCCGCCGATCGTCCCCGTCGCCGACTTATCGAAACTGATCGTGCCCGTAAACGTGCTGCCGTCTATGATCGAAGTAGGCACGTAGTGGTTCGTCGATTCATCGGTGATCGCGCCGCTGACTGTGCCGCTGATCGAGTAGGTTACCTCATCCGCCCGAATCGCGTCCGGCCGGGAAAAAAGCAGTCCAAGCGAGGCGGCCATGAAGACGATTGCTGCGCAGTTGTGAGTGATCGAGTCGCTGGTCATATCGCGGTGCTCCTTTAGGCCGCGCGCGCAAGCGGCGCGGCATCCGCGCCACGCGCCGGCCCGGACCTGGCAGCGTGTCCGGGAATTCGGGCCTGCCATGGGCAGGATGGCCGGCGCCGACTTGACTGCCAGGCCGCCAGACACTATCGCCTTGCGCCGTTGGACCTCTGTCAACACGGCCTCTTGCAACTCTTGCAGTTCGAGGATTGACATGTTGGTGATGCGTTTGAGAAGTTTCATCGTTGCCCCTTGAGATGCTGAAATTGTATTGGAGGATCAGGCCGCGCGACGCTCGGGTCTCTTTTCACTTTCCGCCGCCGCGATCGAAGTTTTGTCGGACGCTTGCCGCACGTGTGGCATGAGCACGGTCATAGTGCCCTGGACGCGCTGCGCGAGACCACGCCACATAACCGGCGGCGGCCAACGAGATGGCCAGCCCCACCACAGCCAGGACGACGATCCAGCCGTGCTCGGTCGTATCGGGCGACTGGAGGGACCAACCCGGCGCTTCCTCGGCGCCCAACCCGTTGACGCCCTGCTCACCGGCTTTTTGCGGCGCGGCGGCGGCCTTGTCGAGCGCCTCGGCCCGCGCCGCCTCCTCTTTGTCTAGCTTGCGCTGTGGGTTCAGCGAATTCAGGTACTCCTCCGTCGCGCGGTTGTTGGTCAAGGCGCCGCTTTGGCCGGTCGCGCGGTCGGTCTGTTCCGCGTCAACGATTGCCGCCACCAGCGGCACCGCGCAGGCTGCCAGGACCAGGATCAATTTGCAGGAATTGCGTGACATGTTGACCTCGTGGATGTTGTCCAAACTCTTTTGTCTCGCGGGGTGGCACGTCCCTGAGCCGAAGCGAAGGGCGTGGTTTCCGTGGATGGCCACGCCCTTCGCAAGCTCAGGGACGTGCCACCCGGCGCGTTTATCTCGCGCTCAGGCGGCCCACCGCGCCGAGCGGCGCATGGCGTGGTTCCGTCCGGCCCAATCGGTCTCGTCGGCCCTCGGATCGTGCTCGTCAGTTGGTTGCGGAGGCGGATCGTCCGGACGGGCGATTGCCCGGCGATACTCCTCCAGGGAAAGGATGACCGGCTCGTCTTCGGGCCGGGGTTCTTCGAATATGCCCATGTATGGCCTCCTTGGCGTTTGCAGCCTTGGCTAATGTTGTTGCGATTGTCTGTCGATGTTAGTTGTCTGCTGATGCCGGTCGTATACCGTTGACTTATACGGCTGCCAGGCTGTCTGTCGATGTTCAGGCGGCGCGGCGTCCCGGCTGCCGCTTGTGCAGCCCGACGGCCCGCACGGGCGGCGCGGCCGCGCCGGTGCGGCGGCGGTAGCTCTCGCCTCGTTCCAGAGCCCGGCGGCGGGCAGAATCGGGCAGCTCGCTCGTCAGCCCCTCGCGGCGATGCATTTCCATGTCAACCGCTTCGCACAACGCGTAGAGGTCGGAGTCGGCCAGCTCTTGCAGTTCGTTAAGTATCGATTTCACGTATAGGTTCTCCTCGCAATGCGCCGGCTCGCGCCGCCGCTCTAGGTTCATTGCCTCGAAAGTTTCATGTTTTCACAGTTTTGACTCTATGCCGCTTGACTCTATGCCTTTTTTGACTCAGGGCCGCTTGACTTTACGCCGCCCTCCGCCAGGTCCGGCGCTCGGGCGGCTGGCGGGCGGCGAGCAGCATCGTCGCAAAGTAATCGTCCCACTGTTTGTCCGTCAGCGGCCCCAGCAACAGCCACAACCCCTGCGTCCGCACGAAAAGCTCCAGTCCTTCGTGCATCCGCTCCGTGTAGACCGATGCCTTCCTCGCTCCCAGCCGAGCAACCGCCTGAGAGTAGAGGTCGATCGCCTGCTCGTGATCGTCGCTGGCGTCAACCACTGCCACGTCCGCGCGTTCCAGCGAGCGGCAGATCGCCATTGCCGAGCGGTCGAACACCGGCTCGACTCGGCAGTCGTCGCGCCCTTCGGCCCACTGGGCCATCTGGCCCGACAACGACTCCGTGGGATAACAAACTGCGATGCGCTGCACGGTTTTCTCGATTGCGGACTCGGTGGTGACCTCGGTTTTGGACATGCTACGTTCTCCTTCCATGAAGATGCACAACTCCTCCGTCCGCCAGGCAAGGCTGACGAACCGGTCATTCCTTATGCAAGCATCGTGCCGGCGCTTCCGTTTTGCACGTGAACGCACCTCAAAGTCAAAGCCATTAAGACGTTAGATGAGGTCGAGCGGTTGAGCGGTGCGCCGCGCCTTGCAGCCGAATGGTCGCAAGGCGCGACTGGTGCATAGTCGCAATTTGCAGCCATTCTTCCGCCGCAATGCCGACGCGGCGGCGAAAAGCCTTCTCGCGATCTGAAACATCTTAACTGCCGTCACGACACGCGATGGCGTTCCGTGCAGAGCCCGCTATGCTGCGCGGAGCGGCAAGAGCAACAATTCTGAATTCGTAAACGATTCCGACTTGCAAAGCGCGGAAAATGGGGAAGACTTTTACATTGCGAAGGACAGCAAGCGATGGTAGCCACCTCTCCCCATTTCCACTTGATCGCGCACATCGACCGCAGCGGACGCAGCGGGCAGTGGCAGTTCGCCCTACGCAGCCAGGATGGCACGCATCTCTTCGAGGCCCACGACGCCGAGAGGGACCTCTCCGTCGAGCGGCTCGACCTGCTGACGGTCGTTCGGGCGCTGGAATCGCTCGATCAACCGTCGCGAGTGACGCTGGTGGAATGTAGCGATTATGTCTGGACGGGCATCCGCTACGGCCTCTCGGAATGGCGCGGCAGCGAATGGCGGTGGGAATTCTTCGGACAGATGGTGCCCGTAAAGAACGCCGACCTCTGGCAGCGGCTGGATCGGGCGCTGCAATTCCACGATGTCGAGTGCCGTCGCCGCCGCTTTGACCCGCCGCATGGCGCAGGAGTTCCGGCTTCAGCCGGCCGTCCTTGGAAAAGCCGCCTAAAGGTGGAATTCCAACTGTCGGAAGGGGGGATTCGCGATAAGCTGTCCAATTGGGTAAAATATGCGGTATGGATAGTCCCGCTGCGGGTGGGACGCCGCGTTCGCGCGGCGGGCCAGTCGCTGTGGCGTTGGACGGGCGATCGCGCTTCGGTGCGGGGATTCGTCCACCGCGAGGCAGTCGCCACAGCGGGTATGAATACAAACGGCTGAACGCCGACACAAGGAGGATCTTGTGCGAACGAACGTGAGCTTGGAAAGCATCCACCAACTTATCGAGGGAAGACACGAAAACCCGTTCGAGCTCTTGGGGCCTCACGTGGTTGACGATTCAGGGCGGCAGGCGCTGGCGGTTCGGGCGTTCCTGCCCCAGTCGTCGCAGGCCTGGGTCGTCGATCGCGTCGCCGAGCGTAGCGGCGCGGCCGATGCGGCGCATCCATCCGGCCGGGCTGTTCGAGGCGATTTGCCCGTTTGGGCCTGATGCAGAAGACGTCGCGCTATCATGCTCCGCGTGGCCGATGAGGAAGGAATGAAAACCACCATGCACGATCCTTATGCCTTTCCGCACCTGCTTGACCGACTACGACCTGTACCTGCTCAACGAAGGCCGGCACTGGCAGAGCTACAACCGGCTGGGCGCGCAGCTGCGGACGATCGACGGCGTGGAAGGCGTCAATTTCGCCGTCTGGGCGCCCAACGCCACGGGCGTGAGCGTCGTCGGCGACTTCAACAACTGGGACGGCCGCCGGCACCCGATGCGCAAGCACATCCCCAGCGGCTTCTGGGAGCTGTTCGTGCCCGGGCTGGGCGAGGGCACGCTCTACAAGTACCAGATCCGCCACCACGACGAGGTCTTCGAGAAGTCCGACCCCTACGGCTTTGCCGCCGAGGTGCCGCCGCGGACGGCCTCGAAGGTCGTCGACCTCGACCGCTACCACTGGCACGACGCCGACTGGATGGCCAACGCGCCGCGAGACGAACTGGCTCGAACGGCCGCTCGTCGTTCTACGAAGTCCACCTGGGCAGTTGGAAGCGGCCGGGCGACGATCCCACGCGCTGGCTGACCTATCGCGAGCTGGCCCACCAGCTGGTCGACTACTGCAAGGAGATGGGCTACACGCACGTCGAGCTGCTGCCGGTCAGCGAGCATCCGCTGTCGGCGAGTTGGGGCTACCAGACGGTCGGCTACTATGCGGCCACCAGCCGCTACGGCACGCCGCAGGACTTCATGTACTTCGTCGACCTCTGCCACCAGAACGGCATCGGCGTGATCCTCGACTGGGTGCCCGCCCACTTCCCCCGCGACGGCCACGGCCTGCGGCAGTTCGACGGCACGGCCCTCTACGAGCACGCCGATCCCGCGCCGCGGCGAGCACCGCGACTGGGGCACGCTGATCTTCAACTACGGCCGGCACGAAGTCCGCAACTTCCTGATCTCCAACGCCCTGTTCTGGCTCGACAAGTACCACATCGACGGCCTGCGCGTCGACGCCGTGGCCTCGATGCTCTATCTCGACTACAGCCGCGAGGCGGGCGACTGGATGCCCAACGAGTTCGGCGGCCGCGAGAACCTGCAGGCCATCGGCTTCCTCAAGGAGTTCAACGAGCAAGCCGCACCTGCAGTACCCCGGCGTGCTGACGATCGCCGAGGAATCGACCGCCTGGCCCGGCGTCTCGCGGCCGACGTACCTGGGCGGCCTGGGCTTCAGCCTGAAGTGGAACATGGGCTGGATGAACGACACGCTCCGCTACATGCGGCACGAGCCGATCCACCGCAAGTACCACCACGACGAGCTGACCTTCAGCCTGATCTACGCCTTCCACGAGAACTTCGTCCTGCCGCTGTCGCACGACGAAGTGGTCCACGGCAAGGGCTCGCTCCTGGACCAGATGCCCGGCGACCTGTGGCAGAAGTTCGCCAACCTGCGGCTGCTTGTACAGCTACATGTGGACGCATCCGGGCAAGAAGCTGCTTGTTCATGGGCGGCGACTTCGGCCAGTGGAACGAATGGAACTTCGACACCAGCCTGCAATGGGACCTGCTTGCAGTGGGAGTCGCACCAGGGCCTGCAGAAGTGCGTGGCCGACCTGAACCGCCTGCTACCGCCGCGAGAAGGCGCTGCACGAGGTCGATTTCGACTACCACGGCTTCGAGTGGATCGATTGCCACAACTACGAGGACAGCACGCTGAGCTACATCCGCCGCGGCAAGGACCCGAGCGACTATCTGGTCGTCTGCCTGCAACTTCACGCCGGTGCCGCGGCATGAGCCATCGCCTGGGCGTGCCCGAAGCGGTGCTGGTACGAAGAGGTCTTCAACAGCGACTCGACGCTATTACGGCGGCAGCAACCTGGGCAATGGTCCCGGCGTGCATGGCCGAGCCTTCGGAGAGCCACGGCCGCCCGGCTTCGATCGTCATCACGCTTCCGCCGCTGGCGACGGTGGTGTTCAAGCCGCAGCGATAGCGAGAAGGGTTCCCTCTCCTTCTGGGAGAGGGTTAGGGTGATGGCGTGCCGACTCAGAACCCACTCAGGATTCGCGGGTTTCCGGTGCCCGGTTTGGCGGCACCAGACACCGCCGCGCAAATGCGCCGCGGGCGGTGCTTCGCGGATTAGTTTACTTACGATATTTCCAGATAACAACTTGGCGCACGCATCGGCGGTGCCAACTCGCGGCAAGCTGGGCAACAAAACCCGAAAAGATGTCTTCGCTTTTCGCATAGCGCGGCATTCGGATAATATATATAGAGAAGTTATGAACTGTAAACACCAAGAGGCAGTAGTGCGTGCGAAGTTGATGGAAGAGGGGAGAAGAGATGAGGGATGAGAGACAAGAGATCGAGCCGCCGATTGAACGCAGCTCAAACATGGACTTCTTTCCGTGTTCCATCCGTGTTTCATCCGTGGCCATTAACTGTCATTCGTGCGTTTCGTGGATCGTTCCTTCCTGTCTCCCGCCGTTCCCCTCCATTTGCCACGCCAATCAAGAAACGAATGGCCAAAGGGCGGATTCCTGGGTCCATCCTATCCATTCCTATGCCGTTTCTGTGCATTCCTATGCACGTTCTATGCGGTTTCTACGCGATTTCTATGCGGTTTCTATATAGATTCTAAACGAGTGTTGATTAAACACACGCCGTTTTTCCGACGAATTCTGCCGGTCGATGGTTTCAGCAGCGATAGTTCTTTCCGCGCCGTGTCGGCACGCCCCGCCCCTCTCGCCGCGTCCAGCAAGGCGCGTCAAAGTCCTTCATATCCCTCCCATCTTCACTCACTGCTACAAACTGGACTTCTGCTCTCCGCTTTGCCGATGAAACGATGAGGCGGCATACTACCCGCTAATCTCGGAAGACTCGCACCTATGGGCACTATAACCGCCAGCACCGGCCTGAATTCCGGCATCGATATCGCCGGGACGGTATCCAAGCTGATGGCCATTTCGTCCGCGCCGCGCGACGCCTTGACCACCGAGAATACCAACCTCACCAACCAGCAAACCGCCGTCACCACCCTTTCGGCCCTTTTGCTGAGCGTTCAATTCATTACGACGAACCTCGGCAAGTCTTCCGTTTACAGCAGCCAAACCGCCACCTCCAGCAACTCCAGCGCGCTGGGCGCCACAGTCACGGGCACTCCGGCCGTCGGCACTTATCAATACACGCCGCTGCAAACCGCGGAAAGCCAGCAGTTCCTCAGTTCGGGATATCAAAGCGCAACCAGCGCGCTGGGCGGCGGGACGCTGACCTTCCGCTACGGCAGTACCGTCAACCAAGGCGTTTCCTTGAGCAACCTCAATGGCGGCAAAGGCATTACGCCCGGCACGATCCGCATTACGGACCGTAGCGGCGCCAGCGCCCAGGTCAATCTCACCTACGCCCAAAATATCGACGACGTTCTCAATGCCATCAACTCTGCCGGCACGATCAACGTCACGGCGTCGGCCGTCGATGGGCACATCCAACTGACGGACAATACCGGCCAAACCGTCTCCGACCTCAAGGTGCAGGAAGTCGGCAACGGCTCGACTGCCGCCTCGCTCGGCCTGGCCGGCATCGATGTCGCCGGCACGACCGCCAGCGGACAGAACATATATACGCTGTCCAACAATATCCAGCTTTCCGCGCTCAACGACGGCATGGGAGTCCGCACGAACACCGCGCTGCCGGACATCACCTATACGCTTCACGATGGCACTTCGGGCACGATCGACCTCTCTCCGATCCTGCCGAACTCCTCAACGGTGCAAAAGGAATCGACGCTGGGCGACATCGCCAACGAGATCAGCAGCCAGACTAACGGCAAGCTGCAACTCTCGATTGCGGGCAATGGACAGAGCCTCGTCCTCACTGATACGACTGCCGCGGCCAATCCAGGCGGCACGCTCACCATTGGCAACGACACAGGCTCCACCGCCGCGAGCGACCTCGGACTGGTCGTCACCGGCGCCAGCGGCGCGTCCGTGACCGGCAGCCGCATCCTGGGCGGATTGAAAACCGTCCTCCTCTCCGATCTCAATGGCGGCCAGGGTCTCGGCAGCCTGGGCTACACGAAGCTGACCGATCGCAATGGCAACAGCATCAACGTCAACCTTTCGGGCTCGCAAACGCTGGAAGACGTGGTCAACAAGATCAACGGCCAGATCCAAACCGCCAATTCGCAGCCGGGCGCAGACCGTCGGTATCACCGCCCAAGTCAACCAGGCGGGCGACGGCATTGAACTGCTCGATACGACAGGCTCTGCAAACGGCTCCCTCAAGGCCGCCAATAGCGACAGCGCCAACGATGGCGGCAGCGACGGAACCAATACGGCCGTGAAACTCGGCCTCGCCACGGCCGCCGGCCCCGGATCGAGCACAACCGGCACACTGGACGGCGGCGACCTGCACCTCCGCACGGTCTCACGCAATACGCTGCTCAGTTCGCTCAATGGCGGCGGGGGCGTCGCCACCGGAAGCTTCTCCATCACCGATTCATCGGGCGTTTCGACAACCATCAAACTCACCAGCAGCATGCAGACCGTGGGCGACGTCATCGACGCCATCAATCGCAATACCACGGGCGTGCATGCCGACGTCAACTCCACGGGCGACGGCATCGTGCTCACCGATACGGCCAACGGCAGCGGCACGCTCGCCGTCGCCGAAGGAAACGGCACGACCGCCCACGATCTCAATCTTCTTTCCACGGCCGCCAATGTCAATGGCACGCAGACCATTGACGGCTCGACCACGCGCACAATCACCCTTGCCGCGGGCGACACGCTGACCGACTTGCAAGACAAGATCAACGCCGCCGGCGAAGGTCTCTCGGCCAGCATTCTTACCGACGGATCGAGCACGCCCTATCGGCTGACCTTGACCGGCAGCCAGACGGGCACGGCCGGGCAAATGGTTGTC
Source organism: uncultured Planctomycetia bacterium (assembly GCA_963707295.1). GTDB lineage: Bacteria > Planctomycetota > Planctomycetia > Pirellulales > Thermoguttaceae > JANXQG01. The sequence goes on along the minus strand of CAVPPL010000007.1, from coordinate 303,011 downwards.
GACACGTCGCAAATCGCCGGCATGTCGCTGGGACAACTCTCCAATGCCCAGAATGCCCTGCTGGCCGTCGGCTCGGGCAGCGGAACCTCGGCCGGGTTGGTCGTATCCTCCTCGACGAACACGTTCAGCGGGGTTCTGCCGGGCGTTTCGCTGCAAGTCAATCAGCGCCACGGGCCAACCGGTTTCCGTGAGCATCACCTCCGAAGACACCCAAGTGGCCGCCAATCTGCAGACCTTTGTGACCAACTACAACCAGTTCCGCTCGACTTTGACCACCGACACCGCTTACGACGCGACGACCAACACCGCCGCGGTGCTCTCCGACGATACCGCGGCGGACCAACTCGACGCGGCTCTTTCGCAGCTTGTGGCCGGCACGTTTTCCGGCAACGGAAAGCTCCAGTCGCTGGCGGACGTGGGCGTGACCGTGCAAAGCGACGGAACGCTCGCCTTCGACCAGTCGGTCTTGGATGCCGCCTGGGCCGCCGATCCGAGTGCCGTGCAGCAATTGTTCACGACTTCGAACAGCGGCATATCCGACCAATTCAAAAACACGATCAACCAGTTGGCCGGAGATCCGACCTCGCTCCTTGCCGAGGATATCAACGGCCTGCAGTCGCAAATTGCCGATAACCAGTCGCAGATCGACCTGATGAACCAGCGCCTCACGGACGAGCAGAACCGTCTCTACACCGCGTACTACAACATGGACCTCACCGTCGGCAAGTTCAAGAACCTGGGCAACGTGCTGGACAGTCTCACGCCCATCGATCCGTACATCGGTGCATCGACGGGCAGCAGCACGGGCCTGGCTTAACTCTAGTACAAGGATGTTGAAATGCCCCCGTTCGCGCGCGACAACTATCTTTCCACGGTGGTCAAGACCGCCGCGCCGCAAAAACTGCAATGGCTGCTCATCGAGGCCGCCTTGCGCTCTGCGAATTGTGCCCGCGAGTTCTGGCGGCAAGGCGACAACGAACGGGCGACGGAGGCTATCGTCCACGCCCAGAGCGTGCTCGGCCAGATGCTTGCCGCCATCGACCGCGAGGGCGGAGGCGAATTGGCAAGCCGCGTTTCGACCGTCTACGAATTCATTTTTCGTTCGCTGGTGAAAGCCGGCCACCGCCGCGACGAGCAGAGCCTGGGCGAGGCGATCCGCGTATTGGAAATCGAGCGTGAGACCTGGCGGCAACTGTGCGCGAAGATCGCCGCCGACCATGCCCCGCGCGGCCCCGCCGCGCCCTACGCCCGATTCGGCGCGCCGGTGGATTACGATGCGACAGATTCTGCCGGCGGGTTCTCGTTTGAAGCGTGATTGACCGCTTAAACGGCATGGATACTTGCTGGCCGTCGATCGCCCCTTTCGCCCGCTTGACTCAAGCAAATCGCCGTGTCTAGAATGGGACAAGAGCGGCGCAAGCTAAAGGGAGCGAAACATGAAAGCTGTCATCCCCGACGTTTCCGAGCATTTCCTCCAGGAGCGAAAGCGCACGGGCGCGGACCGCTGGGACGAAATGTGGGAAGGAGTTCTGCACATGGCGGCGGCTCCCAACAAGCGACACAATCGCCTCCAAGTCCAGTTGCACAACTGGTTGGACGAGCATTGGGCGCGGCCTTTTGGAAACCAAGTCGATGTGACGATTAATGTCGCCTCCGTTGGCGGTTGGCCGCATGACTATCGCATTCCGGATATCGTGCTTTTGACTTCCGACCGTTTCGCAATCGATTGCGAGGACTACTACAACGGCGCACCGACGGTTGTCGTCGAAATCCGAAGTCCGGGCGACGAAACCTGGGACAAGATGGAATTCTATGCCCGGCTCGGCGTGCCGGAGGTCTGGGTCATCGATCGCGACACGCGCTTGCCGCAGTTATTTCAGCTTGTGGGCAGCGATTACGAGGAACTGGCGGGCGACGAGGACGACTGGTTGCAAAGCCCTGCGACCGGCGTGTGGCTGCGACAAGGCGAGGCCGACAAGCTCGAAGTGCAAATGGGCAGCGATGCGGCCAGCCGGGAGCACTTGCCGAGGGAATAGCAACACGCAAACGATGTGTCGCCTCAGCGATTCACGTTGAAGAGCGGCGAGCGCGATCGAATCAGTTCAGTCTCAAGTGCGCGCCGAACCTTTGTGCTTGTATCTTCTGCCAGTATTTGAATTTCGACGCGCAAGTCGTCTATTCCGTATTCCCACATCCAGCGAGCGAGCCCTTTGTTGTCCGAATGGTCAAGATGCTTCTTCAACCGCTTATTTAGGCTCTCCGCCTCGCCAACATAGAGTACCTGATTTGAAGTAAAAAACATGTATAGCCCCTGCTGGGTTGGCACGCATCGAATGTCAATGTCTTTGACTTGCAATGACTCGACTGAAACCGGTGCAGCGACACGCGCGAGCAACTCAGGCTTTAGCCGGCTCATCTTGCGAAGGTTCAGCGCGGCCCAACGATATTGGAGCGGCGAATAGCCGGGAGCGAGCTTCACTGCTATCGCATCGAACTCGGCCGCGAGCGCCGGCTCGCAGATAATGGCGTCGAGGCTGATTCCGTCGCGACGCTCCATGAATCGAATAGCCATTTCCGCTGCGAAGCGGTATTCTCCCTCGTCGGAGAACGATGTGCGCTTGGATTTGCGACCGGGCAGATTCCCTTGCTTGCGGAGGTTTATTAGGCTTCGGTTGAGCGTAGCTGCCGATCCCGTTAATCCAAGTCGATTGGCCTCGGCAATGAAGGCGGAATTCAACTTGGGATCGGCAACAACTCGATCTGGCGAGAATCCCTGGCAGGTCGCATCGAATGCCGCAACTAGCTTTGCCTTCATACGGCTGCGAGGTTTTCGGAATTGAGTCGAGGATTTAAGTTCCTTATAAGGATACTTTGGTAAGCGACCAAATCTGTAAAACTCACTTCCATCGGGAATACTCGTACTTCCAAATCTTCAACTTCAACTGCACAAAGCCGCTTCCAAGCACCCTGTCGCTTGTCCGCAAATTGGACATCAAAACGGCTCTTCAGGCTAAGTGTTTCACCGACATACAGGTTTTCGTCCAAGGCTGAAACCAAATACACGCCAGCAGAATCGGGCGCACGCTTGGATGCTGTCTTAAAGGCGCCAAACGGCCGTTCCAACTTATCGGGGTCTAGATTCAATACCTCAGCGCGAGCGCGAGCGTCGTGTGCCATCTTGCGGAGTTTCAGCGCCGCCCATCGGTATTCCCATGATTTAAAGCCTGGTGCGAAGGATTTGGCACGTCGGTCAAACTCTTTCGCCAGCGACGGATCACATAGAATGTCGTCCAAACTCTTGGCCTGCAGTTCGACCATAACACCTTTCCAAGCAATCTCACTAGCAAAGCGGAATTTGTCGTATCGCTGCAAGTCAAGGACAGTCCTGCACTGAGTAGGAAATCTCGCCAAACTGCCCCGTTTGCGGAGGTTGAACAACGCATGGTTCCATGCTCGGGCGTCACCGGGTAGCCCGAGCGACTGGCATTCGTCGGCTAACCTGCCGTTCAAATCCGGATCGGCAATCACGCGATCAAGCGAGTAGCCTTCATTAACATTGGCAAACGCTTCCAACAATCCCTTCTCAAAGAGCGACTGAGCACGAGCTATTTCATGCTCGGTGGGAATCTGCTGAGGAGCCAATATTTCGTTCTTGTTTCGAATCCGTTTCTTGCCCGGCGCGTCAACCAGCGACTTTCCATTGCGCGTCAGTGGGCGCTGACAAGCGGCTCCGGCGCGCCTTCCATCCGATCGCCCGTGGCGACATTTTCCAGCCTGGCCTGACCGCGTGCGGCGTATTCCTCGGACAATTCGAATCCAAGAAAGTTCCTGCCCAGCTTCTTGGCCACAACAAGCGTCGTTGCGCTGCCCGAAAACGGGTCGAGGACCAATTCCCGCTCTTCCGAGCAGAAGCGAATGATCCGGCCCAATAGCTGCTCCGGCATCTGGCAGCCATGAAATCCCTCACGCTCCTTGAACGTCCCGGCGACGCGCGGGAAGTACCAAGTATCTTCGTCCGGAGTGAACGAGTCCTGCAAATCCTGCGGCCGCAGGATCCATGTGTCATCCGGCAAGCGGCCCGTCGGATTTCCGCGATTATCGTTGTAGACAAGCTGCCGGGCCGAGTAGACGCGATTGTCCAAATCATCGGCGCGAAAAGTGTACTTGCTCGGGTCCTTGACGAAGTGGAACAAGTGCGCGTGCGAGCGGCTGAACTTCTGCTTGCAGTTGACGCCGAACGTGTAGTACCAAATCACCCAGCTACGGCAATGGAAGCCGATTTCCTGGCTCGCCAACTTCAACTCGGCGGCATATTCGTCGCCGATGGCCAACCAGAACGTGCCGTCGGCCTTCAACGCGCGATGAACGGCGGCGATCCATTCCTTGGACCATTTCAAGTAGATGTCGCGCTCCTTGCGGTCGTCGTAGACGTCGTAGTCATAGCCAATGTTGAACGGCGGATCGGCAAACGCCAAATCGACGCATCCGGCCGGCAGCCCCTTCATTCCGGCGATGCAGTCGCCCTGTTGAATCCGATTCATCTTCGCCGCGGGCAATCCGTGATTTGGCATTCTTATAACTCCATATTTTGCTTGACTCAGTATATCAGGAGGCCACGAAAGCGGAAATGACCGGGACCGGAAGGCTGCATGCTCTTCACTGTTTTCGTTCCATTGAGTACGGCAGCTTTGCCGAGCACTTTTTCCGGGTTGCCGTTTCCGGCTGGTCAACGTCGCCCGACAGGCACCCCTCGTCAGCGCCATATCCCATAAAATGCCGGACAGCCGCGCACCGTGGCTATCCGCGGTGATTTTACCGCAATACTGCTGCCGAGATAACCCCGCTACGAACGCCCTTTCCGAGCAGTTTCCAAGCCCTTTAGGTAAACAGACGTCGATACGCTGCGATCAGTGTCGGGCTTTTCTCCGCAAGCATTTACGGGCATAATGTCGAGAAGAACATCCCGGCCGGTTGCGCGTTCGACTCGTCCGGTTTTGGGGTGTTAGCTTTGGCTGATTTGGAGCGAGTTATTGGCCGACATTGAAATCATCCTGCTTCCTTATGCGACAGGAGAGGACCAGTCGCTTCTCCACCGGCTTATAGACGAGCTTGGGAAACCCGATTGGACGCGGTTGCGATGCGCCGTCGCTTTTGCCAAGCAGTCGGGGAATTACGACCAGCTTTTGAAAGCCCTCGTCGCGTTTGCCGAGCGCGGTGGCGCGATTCAGCTTACGTTTGGAGCTGATGCCTTTAGCGGCGACGACCGCGGGTCCGAATACGATGCGATCGAGACGATCCTAGACGCTCTTAGCCAACAGCGCGGCGTTACTGTCTGCCTCTACCACGAAAGAGGCAGGACATTCCATCCTAAGTTGTACCTGTTCTCAAATGAGGAGTTACAAAGGGCGCTTCTCATCGTGGGTTCGTCGAACTGGAGCGAGGGGGGGTTTGCTAGAAACGTCGAGGCCGACCTCCTCATACAACTTGATCTTGCGAATAAAGAACACAATTCGTGTTATCAAAAGGTTGTGGATTGCTTTGACCGGTTTTGGAGCCAGCAATGAAAGGCCAGGGATTCGCAAAAAGGGTGACATTAGAATCCCTTGCGACGTTCCGCGCACTCCTGCGCAGTGACCGGCCAAACGCCGGAGCGAGCGAGATCAATTCCGAGGAAAATGCGGCCAACAAACCCAATGCCGATACTCCCGAATTTCTGGAAGCGGAAGCGCTTTTTCAGGGAGAGTCCATTCGTGTCCGTCTTCCGTTTACTCGAAGACGAAAGCCCAGGGCGAAATCGGCAAAGAAGCAAATCGGCGTGAGCGCCCAAACTGCAACGAAGAAATCAGAGCCTGCAAAGGCACGGGACATTCGAGCGGTAGCACGAGGACCGGTCCTTTGGCGTAAGAAGTTGGCAGCTTCCGACTGCGAGCGGCAGCCAGGCCACGGGACGGGAGGTGTCCGGCTCACTCAGTCAAAATTCGAAATTGGCAGCCAGAAGATAGACCAGACAACATACTTTCGCGCCGTCTTTTCAAACTTTGCGTGGGAGACAACTCGTGAAATGCCTTTCGTCGAGGAAGCCCGAGTAGAGTTTCACATAACGATTAAGGGCCGCGAGTTTGGAGTTCATACGCTGGCAATTAGTCATAAGCCGAGCGGCGAAGCGGGCCAACGGAACTATACGACGATCCTCAAGTGGACGGGAATGGCCAAGGAAGTTCGCAAGTTGAACTTGACCGGTTCCGAATTCATCCTCTACGGCCCCGCAATCGGCACACTGGGACCATTTTTCATCGAGATACGCCGACGAGTAAAGGCAAGACGACGATCACCCTAATCGGGATTTGATTCGGTACGCTGGCGACGGTCCCTAAGTTTGATCCAGGCATCAAGTAACGTCTGGCAATTCTTCTTGCTAATGCGAAGCGGCCGAAGAATGGCGTTGTCTTGTCGGGCCAGGACATCCTCCGGCGGCGCTTCCGACTTGGTCATCGTGTCGAGTTCGTTCAGAGATGCCCGTCCACTTTGCGACACGGGCACGAGGACTTTTTCAATCTCCGACGGCACGAGTTCCAGCACTCCGCCTCCGTAATGCCGTCCTTCCAACTCGGTCGTCAAAGCCGTCAGGCTATTCACGAAAACTCCCACCAAGTCTGTGTCTTTCATTCGTTTGGGCTTAACGCGGTATGCGGTATCCGTTGTGAAGGCTCCCATACGATTAAGGATCAGGCGGGGAAAATGGTGCGCGCGTTTGAGCATCCCGACAGGCGACGCGTAAACGGACGGAACGGAATACCACGGTGAACGAATTCGGCATTTGTAGCGTTTGTGCAGCTCTTGCGATTCTCCAAGACGTATATATTCTCGCACCCTTGACGGCAATCGCTCAAGAAGTTCGTCCCGGAGCCAGATGAAGTTGGTGGGCAGTCCGGCCCGGCGGTTACATTCGTGGTTGCCGCTGTCGTAAATCACGCCATGAACGTGGTCGCTCCGGCCGAACATGGGATGCGCAAAGCGGCGAAGCTCATAATTATCGACGACGGCGTCCGGCACGAGAAAAAAATCGTTCGCACCCGTAACAATGCCGACATCAACGTCCGCTACCTCAACAAACTGTTTCACCGACGAGTGTGCCGACAATTCCTCGACGGTAGCGCGTTCCGCCGGGGAAAGCAATGCCAGCATCCATTTCCCATTCATTTGCGATCCGCTGATGTAGTCTGCATTGTCGAAGTAGCCGCCGGCGCTGCTTTTCAATGCCGCCCGGCCCTTCAAAGGCGTGACTGAAATTGCGGCAGGCGTCGAATCGCAATCGAGTTTCTTTTCAGCCAAGAGAAGCACAATACCTTGTAGCGTCTTACTGAACCAAATGTGGGAGGGATCCAACATCAAGACCTTGGAACATTGAGCGAGAAGAAAATCTCGCAAGGGCTTTGCGTGTAGCACATGGAGGATCTCGGAGGGCACAACCATCGCCAAACGTCCACCGGCGCGGAGCTGCATAATTGATGAGAGAACGAACGGAACCCAGGCGTTAGTGTGCCTTGTAAAGGGGAGGCGCAATCGTTTAAAGAGCTTCTCGGAGCGACATTGGATCGCAGAGTCGAGGTATTGGTAGCGGATGAACGGCGGATTTCCGATAACCGCATCGAATTGCGGACCCGCTTCCAGCGCCGGCAGAGACCATTCGAGAAAATCCCCGACGCATACCAACGTCTTTACCCTCCGAAGGGACTTTGCCTTCGCCTTTGCGCATTCGGCTTCGGTCGGATCAATTTCGCAGGCAACCAAGCTGGTAAGTGATGCACAGTCGAGGCGGGCAAGTGCCTCGACGAAAGCCCCGTTTCCGCACGACGGCTCTAGAACTGTCTTCGGCTTGTTCTCCATCACCCAGGCGGTTAGAAATGAAGCAATGTCGGGCTCGGTGTAATAGCCACCGCGAAGCTTCTGCGCCGACTCGCTGGTTTTGAAGTTCAAGCTTCACCTCCTGTTCGCTAGGCCCAACGGCAGGCGTACGACGGTAACTGACCTTTTGTATAGGATTGTACTCCCGTTCGACGCTTTGTCAAGACGTTTAATTGAGCGCAGCGCACGAAGTCAACCTCGTTGATAGTCCGTTCGGCGGTCGCCATTGGCCCTCCCTGATTCGATTCTGGTCGGGTTCGCTGATTTTACTGTAATTCAGCGAATTCGACAGCCCCCAGGCGGGGGCGCGAGGAAGGAACAGACTACCGGGAGATTGATTGTGCCAGCGGCCCGATCTGCCCCTTGTAACTCTTCGGCAAAAGCACTTTGATGCGCTCGTAATCGAAACCGGCCCCTGGATCGATCTTGCGGCCTTTGGGCAGGGCGACGTCGCTGTGCCCGGTGATGTGCTTGATCGGGTATTTTGCGAGCAGGGCGATAGTCAGCTTGGCGAGCGATTTGTATTGCGCATCGGTGTATGGTTCCCAATACGCCCCGCCCGCGTGGATCGGCGCGAGCCCATGATAAGGTTCGCCGTGCGAAATGTAAAACTTGTCGTCCTTCTTCGTCAGCTTGCCCCAGTTGCAAATCTCGATGCCGATGCTGAAGTTGTTCACGGCCGCGACGCCGGCCAGCGTGCTCACGCCGGCGTGCCAGGCGGCCTGATCCAGGGGAACCATCTGCATGACCTTGCCGTCGCGGCCGAGGACGTAATGGGCGGACACCTTGCTGGCCCGATCCTGAAACTGCTTCACCGTGCTTTCTTGGCTGCCGCTCACCGTATAGTGATAAATGATCGCAGTAATCTCGCTCGCTTTGCGCGGGCTATGATTCGGGCTGGCCGTCCAGTCAACCCAGTCCGGATACTTGGGATCGGCCGCGGCGGCGGGCAGCACGCCCACGACAGTAAACATGCAGCCGAGCGCCAGTGCGGCAAATGTCCCGGTCGCTTCTCGTTTCATAGCTGGTCCTCCAATTTCAAATACAAGTCTTGATCTGCCATCATACTGCCGATTGTCTACCGCTTCAATGGTCGCCGTGCTACTATGGAACCAAGGCTGTTCGCGACCGCGTCGCCGCGGCGGCAGAACGCTGACATCGCAACTGGGACGATACCATGAAATGCTTGCTGATCGCCGTCGCGGCATGTGCCGTTGCCGCCGCGGCCCGTGGTGAAGAATCGAAGACCTGGCGGCAGTTTGTCGAGGCCAAACAGAACGGCACCGAGCCGATCTTGCCCGACTTTTCGTATGCAGGCTACCACGGCGGCGTTGATGCTATTCCCGACATCCGCGGACCTGTTTTCAACGTCGCCCAGTATGGCGCGAAGGGCGACGGCCGGGCCGACGACCAGGCTGCTATTCAAAAAGCGATCGACGCCGCCGAGGCCAGTGGCGGCGGGGTCGTGTTCTTCCCGCCGGGCACGTATCGCGTGAACGCCGACATAGCACATCGCCGCCCAATCCGCGTGCGGCATGGGCACGTCGTCCTGCGCGGCAGCGGGGCCACGCGAGGAGGCACGATCATTTTAATCGATGAACCGACGATCAAGATTCCGCCTCCGGCTAAAGCCGGTGCTACGAGCGTGCTGCCGACTAAAGCCGGTACTACAAACGATGCGGCCGTCGCTGAGCCGACGCCAGGATGGATGTTCCAACTTGCGCCGGAAAAAAAGGGTGGCGGGCGGCTGCTCGCGCGCATCGTGGGCGACACCCGCCGCGAGACCTTCACGCTTACCGTGGATGACGCCTCGCGGATTCGGCCCGGCTCCTGGGTGACGCTGAGCGTGAAGGGCAAGGAAGTGGTGCCCGGCGTGATCGCTCCGTACAAGGAATCCGACATGCCGGCCGAGTGGACGCGAATCCACAAAAATGGCGTCGCTCTGCAGGAGCACCACATGGTCGCGCGGGTCGAGGGCAATCGCGTGACGCTCCGCGAGCCGGTCAAGACGTCGATCATGGCAGCGCATGGCTGGACGGTGAGCGAGTACCCCGTCATTGCGGAGATCGGCGTCGAGGACATCTGCTTCGAGGGAGCGTGGCTGGGCAAGTTCGTACATCATCGCAGCGTCATGGACGACGCGGGCTGGGCGGGCCTGAAAATGTTCCAGGTGGTTGATTCCTGGGTCCGGCGCTCGGCGTTCATCAACTTCAACGCCTGCCTCGGCGACGAGTCGTGCGCCTACTCGACCGTGATGGAGATCGTGCTCGCCGGAACGATGGGGCACGTCTCTGTTGACGACCATCGCCGCTCGACCGGAATGCTCTACGGGCTGATGGTCGATCGCATGGAGCACCAAGGCGGCTTGCGCGACACGACGCACGGCATCGGCGCCGCCGGCAGCGCGGCGGCGACCGTTTTTTGGCGCTACGAGATGCAGCCCGAAGAGTCTTTCGACATGCACGGCATGTATCCTTACGCGACGCTCTTCGATTGCGTCGAGGGCGGCAATTTCGCCGGCAGCGGCGGGCCGGTGCCTTCGTTTCCCAATCACTTGCAGCATTTCGTGGCATGGAACTTCGACCAGCGCATCGCGCCCGTTCGTTTCGCCAACCACAAGAAGGAATACGATTTCTGGGGCGGGCGGCCGAGCCTCGTGATGCCGATCCTCGTCGGCATGCACGGGCAGATGTCGGGCGTCAACGAAAAGACGGTCTCGATCAACGAATCGCCAAGCCGCGAGGTTGAGCCGCAGTCGCTCTTTGAGGCCCAGCTTGCCTTGCGGCACGGCGGCAAGTGCCCGGCTTGGGTCGCGGCGGCGAAAGCTTATTGGCAGCGGATGAACAAGGACTTGCCCGACTTCCCCCGCGGCGGCGACAACACGCCCTGGGTGGCGATGAAGCGCGAGCAGACGATCGACCTGATCCTGCGCACGCCGATGGTTGAGGACAAGTTCGACAAGACCGATCGCAAGGGCGCGATCGAGCGGCAATGGCCGACCAGCGACGGCAGGCCGTGGGTGGCTGCAAGTCATTAGGGTTGCGGCAGCACGTATTGCGGCGCGTCGGTCAGCGTAATTTCCGCGCCGCCGTCCTTGGACGCGAGCGGGCGCTTGCCGCCCAGATGGTCGATAACTTGCCAACGGCTGCCGTTCACGGCCAGTCGCACGGCGTGTTCTTTGGCCGTCGTCCAGACGGCATAGCGCAAACGGCCGTCCTTGGCGAACGCATAGAGGTAATCTTTGCCGTCGGCCGGCGGAAGGCGCTTGTCAAAGTGGAACCCGTCCAAGGCGGTCGTCAGAGTCTTGGCGGCCAAGTAGGCGGGCTTCGGCTGATAGACGGGCCGCCGCGACGCGTCATAAGGAAAGCCGACGACGCCGAAATGATGCTCGGGCTCCGCCGCGTTCGTTCCGTCGTCGTGCCAGTCGTACCAGATCAAAATCGGCACGTGGTAAGCGAGATTCGTAAGCCATTGCCGTGGCAGCATCTTGCCTTGCCGCGTTTCATCAAAATTCTTCCAGGCCGAGGAATAACCCCATTCGCCGGAAATGATGGGTATCTTCTTGCCCTTGGGGGCGTAGCGGTCGATCAGTTGCCGCAAGCGATCGTACTGGCCGGCTGCGGCCTCGGGCCCTTCCTGGCGATAGGGATGTACGCTCACCGCCGACCAATACTTCAGCAGTCCGGCCTGAAAACAGGTCTCCAAGAACTTGAAGTCGATGGTCGATGTGGCCGGGCCGATATAGGTTTCGTTCGGCGTGACCGCCAGCGCACGGCCGACCTCCAGGGCCAGCTTCGTGTATTGCTGAACGTCGGGCTTCGGCCGCCAAAAAAAGATGTTCGGCTCGTTGTACATCTCCCAGACGACGCCTCGGCCCCGAAAATGTTTGACGGCGGCCGCCGCCCAGCGGGCCATCGCGAGGCGGCCTTCGTCGCTGGCCGGCGACTGGCCGCCGTCGTAATGCCGGTTCGAGTAATCGATAATGAAAATCACCCGAACGTGGTGTTTGTCGAGTTCTGCCATCAAGTGGTCGTAGGCGGCGAAGTCGTACTGACCCTGTGTGCGCTCGGTGTATTCCCAGGCGAAATCCATACGAACCCAGCGGAAGCCGGCCGCAGCCAGCATCTCCATCTCGCCGGGCCGCGGATCGGTGAAATGGATATTCACGCCCAGCCCGTCCGGGACATTGGGGCCGGGCAGGCCGGTGGCAGCCTCGCTTTGGCGGGCGAAGCAGCACGTGAAAGAAAACGCGACGGTGGCGACAGCAAGGAAGCGAAGTTGGCGCATAATGCGGTTATTGTATCGCTGCCGCTTGCGGACCGCCAGAAGGCGTCTCACCGCGCGTCCAGACCGGCGGTTCGTCGTCACCGGGATGGCCCTGGAGAAGCTCGTGCGGGCAGTATTGACTCTTGTACGACATCGACTGGCAGCCGGCAACCCAATAGCCAAGATAAAGATGCGGCAGGCCGTTCGTGCGACAGAACTCGATCTCTTGCAGCACGGAATAAACGCCCGGCGCCAGCGGTCGCCAGGCCGGGTCGTGGTAGAAATAGACGCTCGAAAGGCCGTCGGGCAGCCGATCGACCAGGCCCACGCCGACGAGCCGCTCGCCATCGAAGTAGCGGCCTTCGTAGCCAAACGCGCACGGCGGGCCGAGAAACGACTGTTCGTACTCGTCCCGCGTCATGACGATCTGCGGCCAACCTTTGCGGCGCGACATGTCGGCCTGCCAGGCATTGAGCAGATCGACGTGGGCCTGCGTCGCTTGCACGGGCTGCCACTGGACGCGAATATGCCGATTCCGCGCGACAGTTCGCCGCTGGCTCTTGCTGGGCCGGAAATTGGCCACGTCAACGCGGATGCTGCGGCACTCCCCGCACGCCGCACACGCCGGCCGGAAGCAATAGTTGCCGAAGCGCCGCCAGCCGCGCTGCAATAGCGCCTGGAACTCCGCCGGGCCAAGCTCGTCGAAAACGCGATACTCCAAGCAGGCGACCTGGTCCGGCAGGTACGTGCAGCGCCGCGGGTTCTCGATGAAGCGGAAGACTTCCGTTGCGGCGAAAGGGCTGGCGGGTTTTGAGATGGACATGGGGTAATTATATCGAACCGCTCGGGCCGAAGTCGCCCGTCCCCGGTTCGTTGAGGTTTACCTCGGCGGAAGTTGCAACTATAATGGAGCGAGGGCGGATATGGCCGCTCGAACTAGTTCCCGCTTGATAGGTGTCTGCGATGGCCACCGACGCATTGAACGACGACTTCCTCCATGCGCTGCCGGTGGAGTTGCATCCCAACATTGACCATATCGTCACGGAGGACGACACTCCCTTGGACAATGTCTTTTCCGAGAAACAGCAGCGATTGCTCACCGAAGCACTTTACGCGTCGTGGAGCGGACCCGGTCCCGATAGGCCCTTTGTCGCGATGGCGAACGTCGGCCTTTTCTTCCATTTGCGCCGGCCGCCTTTGGTGCCCGACATGCTGCTGAGCCTGGATGTGGAAATCCCCAGCGAGATCCATTTGAAACAGAATTGATCCTATTTCGTGTGGGAGTACGGCAAACCGCCGGACGTTGTGATCGAAGTCGTTTCTAATCGTGAGGGCGGGGAAGACTCGAAGAAACGTGCCGCCTATGCGCGAATTGGGGTTCGCTATTACGCGATCTACGACTCCGATCGCATGTTGAGCGCAGAGCCGCTACGAGTCTACCGTTTGGAGGCACTGGAATATCATCAGATAGGAGAGCCATACTGGTTCTCCGATATTGGCCTCGGATTGCGGATCTGGCAGGGACAATATGAGGACATGGAAGCCGATTGGCTTCGTTGGTTTGACGCCAGCGGTGCGCTGGTGGCGTCGGGACGCGAGGCCAAAGAAATGGCGGAAGCGCGGGCGGATTCCGCCGAGCAACGACTCGAATCGGCCGAAGCGCGGGCGGCACGGCTTGCCGAGCAGTTGCGACAATTGGGCGTTGATCCTGAATAAGCCGCGCGATGGCCGAGTTCAAAGCCGATCCGTGTCGATCAACACGCGCCCGTGCCCATTCTGTTCGAGCCACCAGTAGGTGAAGTGCTTCGACAGCCAGCTCGCGGCTCGTTCCGTGGCAAGAGGCCTGAACCTGGAAGCGAGAATGACAGGGATTCCAAACTTCGCCTCGATCGCATCGAGCGTCCCGCAAATCGCGTTCGGATGAACTTCGGAAGGAATATCGAAGCGTTCCAGCCCGCCTTTGATGTCCTCGAGTGTCGCCTCAACGAGGATGGCCTTCCAGGTGAAGCGCGCAAGCCGGGCACAAGACTTGAGAAAGCGGTATCGGTAAGTGACGATGCACGCCACCAAATCGGCCAGGCTCTTTCGTTCAAGGGCAAGCAGGTTCTCCATACCCTCCACGGTGTAGTCGCCCGTCTTGAGCGCTTGCCGCCGTTCGCCGCCGATCCAGTTCGGGTGGTTTTCGTGTAGTGGCAGCGGATGCTTCTCGTGCGAGTCGACCAACACCAGCGGCTTGGGTATGCGTTCCTTGCGGATGATGTTGTGCCCATTGCGCATCACTCGCAAGCGGCCGGCAGTTGGCGCGGCAAAAGAAACGACTTGTTGGCTCATTGGTGGACACTCCGTGAATGAAAAGGGGAGTCGCGTTTGCGTTCTCTTCTTCACCGACTTACCATGCGACTGGCGAAATCCTGCCACGTGTAAGTCTTAGGTCGCCCGTTGAAAGGCCTCCATGAGATAGAACCCTTCCCGATTGCGAGCGATCCAATCACCTCTCCGTCTTTAGCGACCTGGAACGACCAAATACCTCTGTTTTTTGGCATGGACATACCGGTATTGCGTCCACCTAGTACTAGCTCCACCTCATAGCCGGGGTCCGACTTTCCTCGTAGAGCTTTGATTAATCGCCACTCTTGTTCACCCGGAAAGCAGCATTCCCAGAATTTCCAACCGTCGGTGGCTACGCCGGTAATGCTCTTGGCCGCGGCGGAAGGTGTAGCGAATCTCGTCTTCGCGACCCGGAATGCGCCGTCCTTTACTGTACCGTTATGAGTTACGCCCTTATGAACAGCACGGAGAGCTGTGCCGTTCGGGAAGCGTACCCCCTTGCAAATGAACTCCGAAATTGCCTTAGCTGTCATGCGTCTAATAGTCCTTCTAGTTGATAGGAAGTCGCCGGGGGACAGTCCGGTTTCTTGGCGGCAATCGCCCAATACAGTCTATGGCGACCATTTGGCGGAGCCTCCGGATCAAGTGGTTATTTCGGAACACTAAATATAGCTAGCCGCTTGTTGCCGAAGTTGATTGTATGCAGAAGCGTGCCTTTGAAAACGCGTTTACGACCGGTTACTGCCGCCAATCTCCACCGAGTGCCCTTGGTCATTCTCTCGCCCGTTGCAGCCTTCTTACCTTTGATCGTGATATCGCCAAGCATTCGAATGCTCCTTAATGATTTGCATGTAACGCACAACACTCTCATCCTACTATCGCACAATTCTCTCCGCAAGCGCAAGTGGGAGACCCCTATAAAGATTTTTGGACAGGCCCGAAAGACAATTGGACCTTCAATCGCAGAGGCGATTGTTCGCTTGAAATGCCGTTACTTCCCGACCCTGCAGACGCGGCAAACGGCTCTCGGTGCGCGGCAATTATTTCCGCCAGGGACTCCGGATGCGCAGGCATACTCGACAGAAGACATCCCCAAGAAGACCGCGAGGCTATCGTGCTCCGCTCCCTCGTGCCAACGGTCTACCCAATCGTCGATTTCTGAAGTTGCAGCCCCTCCTTGGACGCACGATTGCACAAGCGTTGCTTTCTTCATTTCCCAGCTTTTTCGATCTTCGCCCAGGTATCCCTTAGCGACACCGTGCGGTTGAAGACCGGCTTGCCCTGGCGCGTATCCGAATCGACGGCGAAGTATCCCAGCCGCTCGAATTGGAAGCGATCGCCTAGTTTTGCCGCGCCTAGACTCGGTTCAACGTAGCAGCGCGGCAGCACTTCCAGCGAATTCGGGTTCAAGTTCGCCTTGTAATCCGCGCCTTCGGGCACGTTGCTGGGATCGGGCACGTTAAAGAGGTGATCGTAAAGCCGCACTTCGGCCTCGACGGCGTGCTGGGCGGAGACCCAATGGATCGTGCCTTTCACCTTGCGGCCGTCCGGCGCGTTGCCGCCGCGGGTGGCGGGATCGTAGGTGCAGTGCAGCTCGACGACCTCGCCCGTCGCCGGGTCTTTCACGATGCTCTGGCAAGTAATCAGATAGCCCCAGCGAAGCCGTACCTCCTTGCCGGGCGAAAGGCGGAAATAGCCCTTGGGCGGCACTTCGCGGAAGTCGTCCTGCTCGATCCAAAGTTCGTGCGAGAACGGCACCTTGCGGGTGCCCATCGCCGGGTCCTCGGGGTTGTTCACTGCTTCGAGCTGCTCCGTTTGCCCCTCCGGATAATTGGTGATAACAATCTTCAACGGCCGCAGCACGGCCATCACGCGGGCCGCCCGCTTGTTAAGGTCCTCGCGGAGACAGTGCTCCAGCAGAGCCACGTCAATCACGCTATCGACTTTGGCCACGCCGATGCGTGCGCAGAAGTTGCGGATCGATTCGGGCGTATAGCCGCGGCGGCGGAAACCGCAGATCGTCGGCATCCGCGGGTCGTCCCAGCCGCTGACGATCTTCTCCCGCACCAGTTCCAAGAGCCGCCGCTTGCTCATCATCGTGTAGGTGATGTTCAGCCGTGCGAACTCCATCTGCCGCGAATGAAAAATGCCCAGCGTCTTGATATACCAATCGTAAAGCGGGCGGTGGTTCTCGAATTCCAGCGTGCAGATCGAGTGCGTGATCCTTTCCAGCGAGTCGCTCTGGCCGTGGGTGTAGTCGTAGGTCGGGTAGATGCACCACTTGTCGCCCGTGCGGTGGTGCGTGGCGTGGAGGATGCGGTACATCACCGGGTCGCGCATGTTGAGATTGGGCGAGGCCATGTCGATCTTCGCCCGAAGGGTTCGCGAGCCGTCGGGGAACTCGCCGGCCTTCATGCGGCGAAAGAGGTCGAGATTCTCTTCGACTTGCCGATCGCGATAGCGGCTATTGCGGCCGGGCGAGGTGAGCGTGCCGCGGTGTTCGCGAACCTCGTCGGCCGTGAGGTCGCAAACATAGGCCTGCCCGGCGAGGATCATCTTTTCGGCCCACTCGTAGAGCTGGTCGAAGTAGTCCGAAGCGTAGTAGAGGCGGTCTTCCCAATCGAAGCCCAGCCAACGGACGTCCTCCATGATCGAATCGACGTACTCGACTTCTTCCTTGGTCGGGTTGGTGTCGTCGAAGCGGAGGTTGCACTTGCCGCCATAGTCCCGCGCGATGCCGAAACTGATGCAGATCGCCTTGGCGTGGCCGATATGCAGATAGCCGTTCGGCTCCGGCGGAAAGCGGGTGTGGACGCGGTCGTATCGCCCGCTTGCCAGGTCGGCGTTGATGTTCTCGCGGAGAAAGTCGGTGGGTTCGGGCAGGGGATTGGGAGTCATTGGAGGATTCCTATCGAGGTCAGCATGTCATGGACGCCGGCGCAAAATGCATCAGACCGGCATCGGATTTCGCAGACACTGTCTGCGAAATCCTGCCGATTCGCCGGAAACCCTTACGCTGAAAGGAGATGCGATTTCGGCAGACACCGTCTGCCGAATTCTGAACTCTCGCCTAGAACAACGGAGTCACCGCATCGTCGGCTATCGGAACTCCCATTATTCCCAGACAGGCACGTCCTGTCCACACCGGTTGAGGATTACCAGCGCCGGTCCACGCCATAGGCATCGAGAACGACGTTGGCACTAATGATCGGAATCTGTTCCACCATTGCTTGCGCGACAAGAAGCCGGTCGAAAGGATCCTGGTGGTGGAACGGCAGTTTCGCAACGCAACCAGCGTGCGGGACGGAAATCGGAAGTATCTTCAGAAGGTTTCCCTGAATTTCGCGATCCATGAACGATTCAAAGTCTTCGTCAACGTCAAGCACGTACTTGCCGCGGCTTATCTTAATGGCGATTTCCCAATAACTGGCGGAGCTAACATAGACTTCATTCCGCAAGTCCATGATGAACCGACTCGCTTCCGCACTTAGTTTCGGATCGTTCAGCAGAAACCAAAGCAAAGCATGGGTGTCGAGGAGTAACTTCAAGACATGTACTCCTCGAAGTCTTGCAGGTGTTCATTATCGTCTTGAACGATCCTCAGTTTGCCAACAGCGCTGCCGGGGTTTCGGCTCAACGGCGATGCGGTTGGTTCGGCCACCAGACGTGCAACGGGCCTTCCTTGCTCGACAATCACCAGCTCTTCGCCCGCTTTCAGTCCGGACAATAGCGAGGGCAGACTTGCCTGAACTTCTTCAATCGTTGCCGTAGTCATGGTCTCTCTCCGAAAACTACCAATCCCCAATACTTTTATTCTATAGCAAATACATGCCGATACCTATCCCAATTTCCGGACATGATGCAGTGCCCGCTCGATCCTCGCCAAGCAACTTTCCTTTCCAAGTATCGCCAAGCTGTCGAACAATCCAAGCCCGACCGCTTGTCCGGTCGCCGCGGCGCGGAGCGAGTGGACGATGTCACCGATTTTTGCGCTCTTGGCCGCGACGAAGACGTGCGTCATCTGCTCTAGCGAGACAGCATCGAATGCCTCCGCGGCGGCCAACTGTTCTTTGCATGCAGCCAACAATTCCACCGCGCCGGGTTTCTGCAAAGACTTTGCCACGGCTTTCTCGTCGTAGACGAGCTGGTCATCGGCTACGAAGAAGTACGAGTAATCGAGGATATCGCCGGCGGTCTTGATTCGGTCGCCGGCCGCGCGGACGACGTGCTCGATCTTCGCTCGCTCGACATCGGGCAATTGCGATGCGGCAAGCCGCGCTCGCTGCAAATAGGGTAGGACCAGCTCAACCCTCTTCTCCACTGGCAGCCGCTGCATGTGCCGATCCTGGAAAGCCCAAAGCTTCTTGGGATCAAAGCTGGCCGCCGCCTTGTTCACGCGCTCCAGAGAAAAATGTTGAATCAGCTCCTTGCGACTGAAGTGCTCCGTCTGATCGTCCAGCGACCAGCCGAGCAGCGCGAGATAATTGTTGATCGCGTCCGGCAGGTAGCCGACCTGCTCGTAGAAATCGACCACCACCGGATTGAACGTGTCTTGATCGACCTCCATCTTCAAAGCCTCGGCCACCTTGCGGCCGTGCTTCATCAGCGCGGCGAAATCGGGATTCTTGAGATACTTGTCGAGCTTCCGCTTGCTGAGCTTGGTCTTGCTGCCCGGCTCGGCCACGAAGGGCAGATGGGCGTAGACCGGCAGCGCGTAGCCCAGCGACTGGGCGATGAAAACCTGCCGCGGCGTGTTCGAAAGGTGCTCCTCGGCGCGGATCACGTGCGAGATCTTGAAGTCGTAGTCGTCGACGACGTTGGCCAGGTGATAGAGGCACGTGCCGTCCGCCCGCTGGATGACGTGGTCCTGCTCGCGGGCCCAATCGACAGACACGTCGCCGCGAATCACGTCCTTGATAACAAGCGTGCCCTCGCGAGGCATTTTCAGCCGCACGGCCGGCTTGCGGCCCTCGGCTCTCGAACCGGGCACGGTCGGCCGCGGTCTCGGCCATCCAGCGGCGGCTGTAGAGGAAGTTCCGCTTCTCGCGTTCGGCCGCCTCGCGCTCGGCCTGCAATTCTTCGGTCGTGGCGTAGTCGTAATAGGCCGCGCCGGCCGCGAGCAGTTTCTCGACCGCCGCCTGATAGCGGTCGCCGCGCTGCGATTGGTAATACGGCGCGTACGGCCCGCCGACCTCCGGCCCCTCGTCCCAGTCGATGCCCAGCCAGTGCAGTCCGTGCAGGATCGGGGCCAGGGCCTCCTCGACATTCCGCTGCTGGTCGGTGTCGTCGATCCGCAGGATGAACTGCCCACCATGCCGCCGCGCGAAGAGCCAGCAGAACAGCGCGGTCCGCACTCCGCCAATATGCAGGTATCCGGTCGGGCTAGGAGCAAAGCGTGTGCGGACGGTCATTTGAGATGGGGAGATTCCGGGGTATTAAGCGAAGCCCCCATTATCTCCGCGACGGCACGAACTGTCCACACCGGCTTTGCCGGCTACGCTTGCTGTGCGACTTCCCTACACTCCGCTGCCCGCTCCGGCGGCGACAGTGCATGGCACAGATTTGATGCCTGCCACTTTATCCCTCATCTCGCTCATTCAACACTGGATCGGGCAGTGACGGGTCGCGGCGGGCGGAGCCGGCGCGGACGAAGCCGATCACCGGCCGCACCGGTTTCGACTGCCGCGCGTCGGCATGGAAGGTTTTCCAGGCCCAGTCCCATTCCCATGCGCCGCCATGCAGGAATCGCAGCACGAGCAGCTTCTTGATTTCGGCGAGCTCGGCGAAGCTCAGCCCTTCCGTGGCGGCGACCATGAAGTCGACGTCCAGGGCTTGGCGGATGTCGGCGTGCCAATGCTCCTCGATCAGTCGGCGGCGGAGGTCGGCGGCCGGACGCGGGAACTGGGCCACGTGGTCTATCCGGCCGGGACGCAGAAAGGCCGGGTCGAGGTCGGAGAGCCGGGCGTTGCTCGTGAAAATGAAGACGACGCCTTCGTGGGCGTCCAGCCCGTCGAGTTCGCCCAGGAAAGTGCTGTGGTGGGTTGTGGCGCCGTAGTCCTCGCGGTTGCGGACGCCGAGGTCGAAATCGTCAAAGAGGATGACGCCCGGCTCGTCGAGGCTGAAGAGCGCGGAGAGGTCGCCGTCGGCGCGGGTGCGTTCGTAGCATTCGGAGCGGACGAGCCGCCACTCGAGGCCCTGCTTGAAGCACTCGTTGCGGAGCCAGCGGCAGGCCATGGTCTTGCCATTTCCCGGCTCGCCCATGAGGAGCACGCCGCGCTTTTGCGGGACGCCGTAGAGCTTGAGGCGGTCGCGGCCGCGAGTGAGGAAGCCGACCGTGTTTTCCCAGAGGCGGGTCCGCTGTTCGTCGGCCATGATGGGGGCCGGCTCGTCGGTGCCGCGGTCGCGGCGGACCTTCTCGCGGACGAAGCGGTAGAAGCGGACGTAATGCTCCGCCGGCACGACGCAGAAATCCTGCGCCGGTCGTTCCACGGGGCCAGGAAGCTGGTCATAGACGCGAACAAAGCGGATCGTGGTCTCGCCGATTGCCAGGCGGTAAACTTCCATGCCGCCGACGAGGCGGTGGCCGCGGCCGTGGCCCTGGAACTCGAGCAATGGCTGGCCGCCTGAAAGGCCGGTGCGGCTTTCCAACCGGGCGGCCTTGAGCAGCTTTTCCTCGACGGCATGGTCGAGCGTGAGGGCCCTGCCCGGCGTGCGGAGCAGCTCCGACGCCCGTTGGACGAGGAGATCGAGTTGCTGCTGGTGTTGGATGGGGGTCATAGTGGTGCGCGAGGGCTGCGAGCGACGAGAAATGAACCGCGAGCGACGGTGCCTTATCCTAGTCGTCAAGCCCTTATCTCTCATTGTATCCGCAAACGCATCACGGCGGAGCGTGATGAGTACGATATAGACACACTGCGCGGCGGCGATGTTCGCGGGGCTGATGCTAGGGGCACGGAGCGGAGTCACATCCTCGCCCTGGCCTTCTTCCGGCGGGCTAAACCAAGCTATAATTGACGTGATGAAGACCATACGCAAAAGGCGAAATGGAAAGCCCGATCCGGCCATTTTGGCGGACATTGTCCGGCGAATTGTGGATGTCGCCAAACCGGAGAAGATTGTGCTTTTTGGCTCGGCCGCGCGGGGCGAAATGGGTCCGGATAGCGATCTCGACCTCCTTGTCATCAAGGGCGGCAAGTTCAGCCGTAATCGGGTTACGACGGCGATTTACCGTCATTTGTCGGGCGAAATTGGTGTGGATGCAGTAGTGGTAACTCCCGAAGAAGTAGAGCGTTACCGTGACGCACATTGCCTGGTGATATGTCCGGCCATCCGCGAGGGGAAGGTCGTCTATGAAGCCTAAGCGATGGCCGCCCACCGATCCGCGAGAATGGCTCCGCCGTGCGCACAGCAACCTCGCGCACGCACGCGACGAGAAAGCAGAAGTTGACTTGGCGGAATTGTGTTTCGACGCGCAGCAGGCTGCCGAGAAAGGCGTTAAAGGCGTCTTCATTCACCGTGGCGAGACGTTCCCGTACAGCCACGATCTCGATCGGTTGCTTCTCTTGCTGGAACGAAACGGCCAGAAGGTTCCGAAGTACGTGAAGGATGCTAAAGAACTAACGCAATATGCGTGGACGACGCGCTATCCAGCGCTTACGGTAGTGACGCGCAAGACTACCGCCGCGCCGTGAGAATAGCCGTTGCGGTGCTTAGTTGGGCCGAGCGGCAAATTGCTCCGCCCGCCAAGAGGCTCGGAAAGCCGTGACAATCGAGGTAATCATTCGCCGGAAGTTTCTGCGAAATCACCGGGATTTGCCGCAAGATATCCTTCAAATCGCTCGAATAGTGCAGGATCATCGGGGACGTACTTCGCATATTCGGCGTCTAGAAGCGGCTCGAGCTCGCCTAGCTCGTCGTCCTCAAAGGTAATCTCAACAGTTATGTCGCGGACAGTATATCGTTGGTAGACTTCCGGGGCGGCACGCTCTTTGGCTAGCGCATCCTTCGTTCTTCGTAAGAGTTCGGCGACTGAATCGAGCCCAAAGTACTGGTAACCGGACTTCGCGCTTGCGAGTTGCGAGTCGTCCAAGTTCTCGACTGCGTCTAGCATCCCACTGTTCATAATCCAATTGTGCATAAGCAACACGCCGGCAAGAGCGCGGTCGCCGACCGCGGTGTTTCTCAACTGCCAATCGTCGCATGCGCGATCCCAGATCTCGTGCGCCTTGCTCATTTTAGATCGGGTCAATCCGGTCCTTGCTCAAAGCTCATAGCTCACGGCTTTTGGCCTACAGCACCCAGCCATCCGGCAGCGTCGTGCCTTTGGAGACGACGTAGACGCCATCGCGCAACATGCCGTAGGGCGTTTCCTCGCGGTCTTCGCCGCCGGTGTTGATGAGGCGGACGTTCCTGCCGATGCGGCAGTTCTTGTCGATGATCGCGCCCTCGATGTGCGAGCCCTCGCCTACGCCCACCGGCACCGCGCCGGAGGCCGCGTCGGCGGCCAGGTCGCCGGGCTGCTCGTAGAAGTCGTTGCCCATCAGGATCGAATTGCGGATGGTGGCATTGCGGCCGACGATGCAGCGCAGGCCGATGATGCTGTTTTCCACCACCGCGCCTTCCTCGATGCGGCAGCCGTCGGCCACCAGGCTGCCGCGGATCGTGGCGCGGTCGATCCGCGACGGCGGCAGATAACGGCCCTGCGTGTAGATCGGAGCGCCCGGCAGGGAAAGCTCGAAAGCCGGCTTGGGATCGGCCAGTTGCAAGTTGGCCTCGAAGAACGATTTGATCGTGCCGATGTCCTCCCAGTAGCCGTCGAAGAGATGGCACTGCACGCGGTGCGTCCGCATCGAGGCCGGAAAAACCTCCTTGCCGAAATCGCGGTAGGGCGTCTTTTCCAGCGAATCGATCAGCGTCTGACGATTGAAGAGGTAGATGCCCATGCTCGCCAGGCAGTCGCGGCCCTTGCTGGCCACGCCTTGCGTCTCGATCCAGGCCGGGTCGGTGCGGACGAGGTCGAGTTCTTCTTGCGTCTTTGGTTTTTCCAGGAAGCCGACGACCCGGCCGGAGGCATCGACGCGCATGATGCCGCTGGCGTGCGCCTCGCTGTCGTCGATCGGCAGGGCGGCGATGGTGACGTCGGCCTTGCTCTCCTGGTGCGTCTTGAGCATGTCGCGGAAATCCATGCGGTAGAGCTGGTCGCCGGAGAGGATCAGCACGTAGTCGATGCCGGGCTCCTCGATGTTCCGCAGGTTCTGCCGCACGGCGTCGGCGGTGCCCTGGTACCAGTCGGCGTTGTCCAGCGTCTGCTGTGCGGCGAGAATTTCCACGAAGCCGCGGTCGAAGGCGTCGAAGTTATACGTGCTGCGGATGTGCTGGTGCAGGCTGACGGAGTTGAACTGCGTCAGCACGTAAATGCGGTTCAGGCCGCTGTTGATGCAATTGGAGATGGGAATGTCGATGAGGCGATACTTGCCGGCCACCGGCACGGCCGGCTTGGAGCGGACCTTGGTCAGCGGATAGAGCCGCGTGCCTTGGCCGCCGCCGAGGACTAAAGCGATGACGTTACGCATGGGGTTTAACTCCTTGTTCCAAGGCATTCCAGCCTTGTGAGCCATTGGTCGAAATGAGGGCACTTCGCACGGATTGCGGCAAGTCCGATCAGTTCGCCCACTTGCGGGCCGATTACCGCCTTGGCGCCCGCATAATCGGGCAATGCAGCAATAATGCGCTTCGACGGAGCGGTTTCCTGACCGTCATCTATCAATTCGGGTGTGCTGAAGTTTGCGGCTATCCCCTGAAGGTTAGCGATCTTAGTGCTTTCGTTGGAGTAGAACAAATCGAACTTCGTGATGTCGGTGAAGAGGTACGCCTCGAACTCGTGCAATTGAAGGAAGGGAATGAAGCGGTCGTCCTGCATATCGTTGGCCCATGCGGATTCCAAGGCAAGCACGCGCTTTTGCGGATCGTTCCTAAGTTTATCGGACTCGTCGCGTCCTGGAAAGCCTGAGTGCAGCGCATAGAGGTCGATCATCGTCGTGAAGAAGGCGTCCGCGGCCCGGTCTTGCTTCAAGAATCGCTCAATGTCGTTCGTCATCGCGAAATACTTCCTGCCGCCGCCGCGATGCACGACGCCCTTCCTGCGGGCATGCGCAATGAGCACTGGCTTGTTCATGTAAACGCCGAACTGGGCCAAATGCGGCTTGAGCACCGTATCGGCGAAGGTCTGTTCTGATTGCCCTTCGGCGAAAACGTAAAGCCGGGCCATCAGTGCGGCCCTCCGCCGATGACGTTTTTCTGCCAAATTTCCCCCAGGCTGTACTCCGCTAGCCACTCGCCCAGCTTTGCGGGATCGGGCCGAAAAAAGACCGATTCCTGACCTTTTCGCTCAACGCACACAATATCTTCCGGATCACAGTCGTCGAGTAATTGCGGACTCTGGGTGGCAACGATAATCTGCGTGTGATGACTGGCTTTCTTGAAGAGCGAGGCAATAACGCCAAGAGCATATGGGTGCAGGCCGATCTCCGGCTCATCGACTACGATCAGCTTCGGCAATTCCGTTTCCGGCTGTAGCAGCAGCGCGGTCAGCGCGATGGCCCGTAGCGTACCGTCGGAGAGCTGGTGTGGACCGAACTCGTAATCGCTGCCGCTTTGCTTCCAGTTCAAGAGGATGCGTTGTGGGTCGAGGGCGCGAGGTGAGAGGCTGAAATCTTCGATGAAGGGCGCGAAAAGCCGAACCGTGGAAAGGATGCGACGGTAGGAACTCGCGTTGGTCCGTTTCAAGCGATAGAGGAACGCGGCCAAATTGCCGCCGTCGCCGTGCAACTGCCGATTGTCCTCGACGTAACCGGCTGAGCGGATGGGAGCGGTGAGCGTCGTGTCGTTGAAGTGGTAGATGTGAATTCCATAGCAAATTTGATGGTTAATCAACGTCTCGAGTGCTTCAGAATGCGGATCGGTAACTACCGCACACACTTCCTCGGGACCGGGGCCGACAAAAATAGTGGCTCGAAGATCACCCGCGTGGTCGTCCGCGTAAACAAGACCGTCCGGCGCGGAATTGAAGTTTCTGATAAAGAGTCCCGCAGCCGGCTTCGGATGAAAACTCCAGGGCACAGCGGATTTCGCTGGTTGTTTTTGGCCCCAGGTACAGGAAAGCGCTCGGTCCTCCGAACCTGGAGACATGCCTCTGCAATTGACCGTCCGTCGACGCCCGCAGAAGCGCGAAAAAGGCGACGAGATTCGACTTCCCAGCGCCGTTTGCGCCGATGACCACGTTCATCCGGCCAAGTTCAATTTCGGCATCCCGGATGGACCGGAACCCAGCAAGGCGGCACTTCGTCAACACGAGATCGCCGAAAAGCGGTTGCGCAGCTCAAACCAGTTCTCCGTCGTTTGCAGAGTAAACGTCCTCGGCAGGATCAAGCCAAAAGTCAAATGCGCCGCCTTGCTCGGCAAGGCGCATTATTGCAAAGGTGGGAACGTCGTCTTGCTCGAAATCGAATTCGTTGTCATTTCTCATGGCTTGTCCTTGGCCTTGCCGGCGGACCAATGAGCCAGTCCCACCATAAGCAGCCCGAAGACCAGGAGCGCCAGGCCCCAATAGAGATTGACATTCAGGCCCAGCGAATGGACGCGATAGATGCCGTTATCCTCCATTCCGCTGGAGTTGGTCGCAAAGCCGTAGACCGCCAGGATGGCGCCCGCCAAGGCGAACATCATTCCCATCGGATATCGCAAGTCGAGCATGATGGCACTCCGCAAGTTGAAATGCAGGCATCGCGCCTGCTCCACGTTTTACCAGAAAATATAGTTGAGAACGACGCAGACAATCAGCAGAATTGTGCCCAGGAAACCGGGCTTGGCGTACCACGCCTCGGTGTGGTTGACCGTGCGCGGCGTGAGCGAGTAGACGAGGCCCTTGAGTTCCTCGTCCGTCTTGTCCCGCCGGCCGAGCAGCGAGATCACGATGGTGAGCACGAAGCATACGCCGAAGGCGAAGCAGGCCAGCCAGAAGTTCTGCGCCATCTCGCTGTCGAACCTGTGGGGCGCCATGTGCAGCAAGTCGGCGAGATAGCCTCCCTTAACGCCGGGAGAGTTCCCCTTGCTCAATGTCATTGCGTGAAAGACGGCCGAGGTGGTGGTGCCGGCGATCAGGCCGAGGAACGCCCCAGTGCCGGTGGTCCTGACGATGAACATGCCTAGCAAGAAGGTCGCGAACAGCGGCGCGTTGACGAAACCGAAGACCAACTGGATGATGTCCATGGCATTGTTCCAGTGTCCCGCAATGTAGGCGGCGACGATGCTCATGAGGATTCCCACGACGGTCACCACGCGGCCCATCCACATGTAATGGGCGTCGCTACGATTGGGCGCGATGTAGGCCTGGTAGAGGTCGTAGGTCCAAACGGTGTTAAAGGCCGTCACGTTGCCCGCCATGCCCGACATAAACGAGGCCAAGAGTGCGGTCAGCGCCAGTCCCAGCAGACCTGGCGGGCAGTACCTTTGGATTAATGAAGTGATGACCAGATCGTAGTCGTTTTGCGTTACTTTGTGGAGGACATCAGCGATCTCGCGTTTCGTCATTTTGTTCTGGGCGTCATGAACGACCAGTTGGGCCAAGGCGAACTGGTTGAAATCGGTCTTGGCGGCACTGCTAATCGCCTTCAGAGCGTCTTCGGCGGCCGGGCCGGGAACATCGACCTTTTCGCCCTTTGCGTTCTTGCCGGCGGCGAATTCGGACAGTGAGGCCACTTGCTCCTCATTCTTGGCCGCCGACTGAACGGCGGCGATGGCTGCGTTGACGGAGTCGCTCTTCAGTTGCTTCTGCGGCAGATGGTACTTGCCCGGCGAGGCCGAAGTGAGACCGATGGCGAGCATGCCCGGAAGGATGACCAGCGCGGGCAGGAACATCTTGGGCACGGCGCCGATCAGCGGCGTACGGCGCGCAGCGGTCATGTTTCGCGCAGCCATGGCACGTTGCACGACGAGGAAGTTCGTACACCAGTAGCCGAAGGCCAGCACGAACCCCAATCCGAAGACCATCGCGAACCAGTTGACGCCCATCGGATTGGCAGACGGGCCGGCTAGCAGCGGCTGCCAGGCACTGGTCCAGGCGTCGGGAGCATAAGTCTGGGCGCTGGTAGCGACGTTCACCGAGACCGGGTTTTGCGCTACGCTCGACAGGGAATCGTGCAGCTTTGTCCAGCCGCCGATGTCTTTCATACCCAAATAGACGACCGGCGCGAATCCCAGCACGATCATGCAGAACTGCAACACTTCGGTATAGATAGCCGAAGTCAATCCTCCCTTGAGCACATAGACCAACACCACCGCCGAGCAGACCCAGAGGCTGATGTCATATTGCCACCCCAACTGCGCCTCCAGCAGCTTGGCCAACTGGTGCATGGAAATGCCCGAAGCCATGATCGTCATCACAGCGAAGCTGATCGAATTGAAGCAGCGGGTCCGCTCGTCAAAACGGAGCTTGAGGTATTCGGGAACGCTGCGGGCCTTGCTGCCGTAGTAAAACGGCATCATGAAAACGGCCAGGAAAACCATCGCCGGGATGGCCCCGATCCAGTAGAAGTGGCAGGTGGCGATGCCGTACTTGGCTCCGCTGGCGCCCATGCCGACGAGTTCCAACGCGCCGAGGTTGGCCGAGATGAAGGCCAGTCCGGTGATCCATGCGGGGATCGCCCGGCCGGACATGAAGAAGTCCGAACTGCTTTTCATGGAGCGTTTCAGGGCGAACCCGATACCGAGCACAAAGAGCACATAGATGGCCAGAATCGCGTAGTCGATATAGCCCATGAGACACCCTTACTCGAAGACGTTGGAGCTGAAATATAGTTTGCCACAAGCGAACGCTGGTTTCGCGTCGCCACGTTAGCAATAAAAAGTCGAAAAGGAGCAAACTCTTGCCCAACGGCAAGCGGCTCCCAGGCAGCCACGCCGTCATTATTACTTACAAAGCGAGGGAGATACAAGGGGAGCGGAAAGGTGAACTACGGCGTTCACATGACGGGATGCCGCGGCAAAGTTTAACGCGCTGCTAGACCATTGGAGGGGCGTTGCTTGGGGCCAATAGAGCACGAGCCGAACGGCTTCCGCGGCGGGCTGACTTCGACAGCGGTCGGCTAAAATGATCCATTCCAGAAGATTTTTTCCAGTCCGGGCAAGCTTGTGCGATACTATCGCGGGGACCCCCTGGATACACCGCCAAAAATGCTCCTGGAAGCCTGTTCAATCCGAAACCTTATGGGCGAGCAAGAGCGAACGCGCGAATTCTTGCAGTTGCTGACGGCTAGCCAGCGTCCGCTTTACGCATTCATCCGCGCCCAGGTCAACAGCCGTGCGGATGCCGACGATCTCGTGCAGCAGACGACCGCAATCCTCTGGGAAAAGTTCGCTTCGTTCGATGCGAAGAGAGACTTTGTCGCCTGGGCGTGCGGCATCGCGTGGCGGGAAGTGCTGTCGCATCGCCGGCAGAACCGCCGCCGACGGGTCGAACTGGGCGAGGAGTTGGGCGAGGTCCTGGCCGAGAAGCTCGCGTCCGCCAGTGTCGAGGTCGATCAACGTCTGGACAAGCTGCAAGAGTGCCTAGCTATGTTGAAGCCCGAGTCGCGACGGTTGGTTGAACTCCGCTACTTTAAAGACGAAAGCGTCGATCGCATTGCGGCCCACTCCGGGGCCTCGGAATCGAGCATCTTCAAAACCCTGGCAAAAATCCGGCAGTTGCTGCTGGACTGTGTGCAGCGAAAGCTAATCGAGGAAGGCTGATGGCAGTGTCAGAGGGCGACCGCCGCCGCTTACACGAGTTGTTGTCACTGATGTCCGACGCGGCATTGGACGAGGCGCGGTCCGACGAGCTTCGGCAATTGCTCGCCGACGAGGATGCGCAGCAGTACTACGTCGATTTTGCGATGCTCGACGCCTGCCTGGATTTGGCGGGCGCGGAACGCGCGGCACACGAAGAGCCGATGTTGCAAACAACCGCGGCGGTAGAGTCCTACCCGGTTTCACCGCTACGGAATTCCACGGCGGCCGACGCTACGCCGTCGCCGGTTCTCGGCTTCCTGGGCGGTCTGACCCATCTGCCGGGCTTTGCGCCAACGACCTCGATGATCGCGGTCGTGCTTTTCTGCTTGGTGGCGTTGGTGAGCGTGATTGCCATCCGCGGCATTCGCGTCCATCTCGATGGCCCGACCGTTGCGGCGAGCAAGGAGCCAAATCTCCCCTCTCCTACCGGGAGAGGGGCAAGGGGTGTGGGCACTCCTGTCTCTTCCTCGCCCGTCGCTCGTCTCGTTCGCGTCAAGGATTGCCGTTGGAACGGTCATTCGCCTGCCCCCGAAGTCGGCCAGACGCTGCCGTCGGGCAAATCGCTGAGCTTGGTTTCCGGCGTGGCGGAAATCGAGTTCGACATCGGTGTCAAGGTCATTTTGCAAAGCCCGGCGGCATTTGAAGTGTGCTCCGCCAACAGCGCGAAACTGGAAATCGGCAAGGCCACGGTGGAAATCCAGAACGAGCGGGCCCGCGGATTCAAGATCCGTACGCCCGAGGCCACCTTTATTGATCAGGGGACCGAGTTCGGCGTCGAGGTGGCCCCCGGCGGCGGCAGCAAGGTCCACGTCTTCAAGGGCTTGGTCGATATTGATCGCAACGCCCCTGCGGACCAAGGGCGGCTCCTTTGACCCAACGCTTGTCGGCAAATGTAGGTGCCCTAATGGAATCAGGCAACGAAGGTATGACCCTGGTCGAAGATACCGGCGAGTGCTTCATTCGTTCGATGGCCGAATCCGACCGTGACCGCCACACCATCGCTTATTGGCGGTTCGAGGACCGGCCGCTGGGCGCTGCCTTGCCCCATACCGAGGGGAACCAGAATGCCATTCGGGCGACCACCGACTCGACCTTCAACGGCAACGACCTGTTCGCATTTCATTACAACCAGCAGCCGCGAATCTCGGGCGATGTGCCGGCTGATACGGTTCCCCAGACCGGGGTTCGCAATCGCGGATGCGTCGATACTACCGGAACATCGGGTCGGCGGTTGTGGCAGGACCTGTATACCAAGTCGCGATTCAGCCATGCGGCGCCATTGGACATCCAAACGATCGTTCCTGCCCAATGGGCGATCGAAGTTTCGGTCAAGGCGAAGTCGCTGGACCATCGGGTGCAGACGTTTGTCGGCCGCGACGGCTGCGATCAGTTTTTCTCCCAAGGCGGCAGGCTGGATCGCCCCGCGCTTGGCCTTTCAGATCACGGAGGCGAATCGCTTTGCCATTCGCTTTGTCGATGTTGACAACCGCGATCACCAAGCGGTCGCCGAGCAGGCGGTCCTGGAGCCGGACCATTGGTACAACCTGGCGGCCACCAGCGACGGGCGGACCTTGCGGCTTTACGTTGACGCAAACGACGGCCAGGGGTATCGGCTCCAGGGCCAAGCCGATCTGCCGACAACCGGTTCGACGGCACTCAGCGCCGGCAGCGGCGACGCCGAGTGGAGCATCGCACGTGGGCGCGACAGCAATGGCCAGCCGGGCGAATGGTTCGAGGGCTGGATCGACGAGGTGCGGATCAGCAACGTGGCGCTTGAACCGGCGCAGTTTCTTTTCGCGACGAAGGGTAATAGTACAACGAACAAGAAAGGGACGGATAAATGAAGCCGAATAAAGCTTTTGAAGGACCGAATACGCGTCGCGAGTTTCTGAAGCGATCGATTGCCGCAGCCAGTGCCGTGGCGTTGCCGGCGATCATTCCCGCACGGGCTCTGGGCCGCGACGGCACGGTGGCCCCCAGCCAGCGGATCGTGCTGGGCGCGATCGGCATTGGTGGTCGCGGACAATACGACCTCGAATTCTTCCTCGCCGAACCTGACGTGCAATTCGTCGCCATCTGCGACGTGCGCAGAGACCGGCGATTTGCGATCAAGGCATTGGCCGATGCCAAGTATGGCAACAAAGACTGTGCCATGTATCGCGATATGTTCGAACTGTACGGCCGGCCCGATATTGATGCCGTACTTATCGCCACCGGCGATCATTGGCACGCGTTGGCATCGATCCTCGCGGCCAAGGCGGGCAAGGATATCTATAGCGAGAAACCGTGCGGTATTTCGATTGCCCTCTGTCAGGCCCTGGATGACACGATACGCCGCTATGGGCGCGTGTTCCAGGCCGGCACGCAACGGCGGAGCATTTCCAACTTCCAGGCCGCCGTGTACTTGGCTCAGAGTGGGAAGCTCGGAAAACTCAAGACCTTGCACGCTTCAATCTACAACCTTCGCGCCGTCTACGAATGGTTGCCCGCTGAGCCGGAACCGGCCAAAGACGTGGTTGACTGGGATCGTTGGCTAGGTCCGTCACCCTGGCGTCCCTACAATCATGCCTACGTGCAAGGCTTATGGCGCGGCCATTACGACTTCGATTCCGGCGCCACGCTGCACGACTGGGGCGCCCACACGGTTGACATCTGCCAATGGGCCAACCAGGCTGACGAGACGATGCCCGTGGACTACGAGGCCCACGGCGGAACCATCAGGGCCACCTATGCCAACGGCGTCAAGTTGGTCATGCGTCCCGAAGGCTGGCTGGGCCTGGGTACATGCCCCGTGCGATTCGAGGGAGAAGAGGGTTGGGTCGAGACGGGCGACAACGGCAACGTCGAAGTCTTTCCGGCATCGCTACGGAGCGAGTTGCACGTCACCACGGAGGCCGGCGGACTCTCTCCCAAGCAAAACATTCGGAATTTCCTCGACTGCGTGAAGTCCGGCGCGTTGCCTTTCTCGCATTCCGGCGCGATGCGACATTCGCATATTGCCTGCCACGCCGCTGCTTTGGCCTGGCAATTGGGCCGAAAACTCACGTTCGATCCCCTCCGCGAGGAGTTCGTCGGCGATGAGGAGGCCAACTGCCTCCGTAGCCGTGCCCTGCGCGAGCCGTGGCACGTTTGAAATAGGAAAATCCCAAATTCCAAGCACGAAATTCGTCCGCTTGTTCCAATCGGCAACAAAATTCAAGAGACAAAATGCAAATGACCAAAACCAGAAAATATTGTGCGATCCTTGCCGCCATGTTCGCGGGCGCATCGACCGCCGCATTTGCGCGCTGACGAATTGCTATCCGGAAAGCCTAAGGCGGCTCTCATCGCCGTGTTGCAATCCGACGCTAATACCTATGATAAGGCTCGGGCCTGCCAGCAATTGGCGGTGCTGGGCGACAAAGAGGCGGTACCGGCGCTGGCCGCGCTGCTGAATGACCCGAAACTTGCCGGCCACGCTCGCACTGCGTTGGAATCGATTCCCGATCCCAGTGCCGCCGCGGCGCTCCGCGCGGCCTTGGACCACTTTCACGGCGATCTGTTGATCGGGGTGATCGATTCGCTCGGGGCCCGTCGCGACGCTGAAGCGGCCAGCGCCATCGAGAAGCTGACCCGCGACAGCACCGCGGGTGCGTCCGCGGCGGCGTGGGCGGCCCTGGGCCGGATTGCCACGCCGGCGGCGGTGAAGACGCTTCGGCAGGCGCTGGACTCGCTCCCCTCTCCTTCCGGGAGAGGGGCAGGGGGTGAGGGCTTGGAAGTCCATCCAACGGCCGTTGGCCATGCCAGCTTGGCCTGTGCTCAACGACTGCTGAGCGAGGGCCAGACAGCGGAGGCCATTGCGATCTTGGATCGAGTTCGTGAAGCGGACCTGCCCAAACACATTCGCGCCTCGGCGACGTACCTCGCGATCCTTGCCCGGCAATCGACGGACCTGTCCCTCCTTGTCGAACAACTAAAGGCCGATGACGGCGACATGTTCGCCATGGCCATCCGTGCCAGTCGCCAGATTAAGGGACCTGAAGTCACGCGAGCGTTGCTGGCCGAACTGGATCATCTTCCGCACCAGCGCCAGTCCCTGGTGATCGGCGTCCTGGGCGATCGCAGGGATCGAGGCGAAGCGTCGGTTCCGTCGGCGCTGCGGAAAGCGGCCGCCTCCGGCCCCTTGGAAGTGCGCGTTGCGGCCGTGAAAGCGATAGGGCATTTCAATGACGAATTCACGGTGCAACTGCTCGTTGACACGGCGCTGGCTGCCGACGCGAGTCTGGCCCAGGCGGCACGAGAGAGCTTGTTGCTCACCAGGGCCAAGGGCGTCAATGAGGCGTTGGCCGCCCGTTTAAGCTCTGGCAACCCCAAGGATCGCCTGACGCTGCTCGACATCGTTAGTGAGCGCGGGGCCTTCGTTGCCGTTCCGGCCGCGGTGAGCGGGGCCGTCGCGAAGGCTGCCGACGATCCGGTTGACGGGGTCCGTTTAGCGGCAATCCGAGCGCTGGGACGGATCATCGGCCCCGAGGATTTTCCGGTTCTCATCGGCCGTCTGAATAGCGCCAGGTCGCCCCAAGAAACGGCTGCCGTCGAGGACGCCCTGCGAGCGGCGTGCAAGCGCGTGCCCGATCGGGATGCGTGTGTCCGAAACCTTTCCAACGGCATGTCCCAGTCGCCGCTGGCGCGTCAAAGCTTCTTGTTGGAGTTGATCGGTCGGATCGGAGGCCGCCAGGCCCTTTTGGTTGTTGCCGCACGAGCCCGCGACGGCAGCCCGGAAATCCAGGACGTGGCGACCCGCGTGCTGGGCCAGTGGCTGAACGCGGACGCCGCACCCGTGCTCTTGGATCTGTCGAAGACGCTCACCGACACGCGGCTCAGGGCGCGGACGCTGCGCGGCTACCTCCGCATCGCCCGCCACACGGACCTCCCCGGCGATCTGCGGCTTTCGATGTGCGAAGAGGCCTTGCAAGCTGCCCAGAGCGACGAGGAAAAGCGGGCGGCGATCGACGTTGCCCGCATCGTGCTCCGCAAAGGCGCCACCGCAGCCCAGGCGGATCGGGCCAAGGCGATCATCGCCAAGATGCCGCGCAGGAAGGGTCCGCTCTTCGACGGCCGCACGCTGGACGGCTGGGAAGGCGATCTCAAAGTGTGGCGCGTCCGCGACGGCCTGATCGTCGGCGGCTCGTTGCAGGGCAATCCCCAGAACGAATTCCTGGCAACGAAGAAAAGCTACGGCGATTTCGTGTTGCGGCTGGAATACAAGCTGGTCGGTACCGATGGCTTCGTCAACAGCGGCGTACAGTTCCGCAGCGTGCGCATGCGGAAACCGGCCAACGAAATGTACGGTTTCCAGGCCGATATCGGCGCCGGCCATTCCGGATGCCTGTATGACGAGTCGCGGCGCAACAAGTTCCTCGCGCGGGCCACGGACGCGCAGATCAAGCGGCTGGAAAAGCCCGGAGACTGGAACCGGTACGAGGTGCGCTTCGCCGGGGCACATATCCAGATCGTGCTCAATGGCGAGAAGACGGTGGATTACATCGAAACGGACCCCGCCATCCCGCGGAGCGGCCTGATCGGCCTGCAGATGCACGGCGGCTGCAAGGCGGAAGTCTCCTTCCGCAATATCACGCTGGAAGACCTGTCGTACGCCGCGGCGAACCGCTGGTTCGGGATCGGCAAAAGCAAGTGGAAAGTCGTCTCCTTCAGCAGCGAGAATACGGAGGGGGAGGATGAGCGGGCAGAGCTGGCCATCGACGACAATCCCGCTACCTTCTGGCATACCCAGTGGAACGGTGCCCAACCCGGCCACCCGCACTACCTCGCGGTGGACATGGGCAAGCAGGCGGAAGTCTCCGGCTTTACGTACCTGCCCCGGCAGGATGGCCGGCAGGCTGCCGGCGTCATCGGCGAGTACGAATTCGACCTCAGCCGCGACGGGAAGCAGTGGGGCCAGCCCGTGGTGCGCGGTCGATTTGAGGACATTGATAGCGATCCCAGCGGTCGCGTGGTTCTGCTGGGCAAACCTGCCGCGGGACGTTACTTCAAGATCGTCTCGCAGAGCCCCCGATTCGCTGCCCTATGCCGGGGCGGCCGAAATCGGCGTCCTGGGCCTGCCCGCCGCGGACCAGTGGAAGCCACGGCTCGCACTCTATGCTGAGATTCATGTCTCGCCGACTGGGGACGATGGAGCCGGCGGAACAGCAAAAGCGCCCGTCGCCACGCTGGCGAAGGCTCAAGAACTGGAGCGGCAGCTTCTGGCCAAAAGCCAGGCAGTGCGGGTCATTTTGCACGGCGGCACTTATCATCTGCCGTCACCGCTCGTTTTCATGAGTAAAGACAATGGCACTGAGGCGAAGCCGGTTGTTTGGCGGGCGGCGCAAGGCGAGACGCCGGTGATCAGCGGCGCGGTGCCGCTCAAGTTGGAATGGACGCCGTATAAGGACGGGATTTTTCAAGCCAAGACGCCGCCGGGATTGGTGTGGGACCAATTATTTGTGAATGGGAAATACCAGCCAATGGTGCGCTACCCGAACCACAAATCCGGAGCCAAGCTCAGGGACAGCGTTGCGAAGGACACTCTCTCGCCAGCCCGGGTTGCGCGTTCGGGCGGATCCCGCCGGCGGCTACCTTCAAGGGATGTCGGTCATTGGCTGGGGCAGTGCGCATTGTCGGATTTTGGGCAAGAACGTGGATGGCTCCTTAAACTACGAGGGCGGATGGCAAATCAACCGCTCCAAGTACTCGGTTGGATTGGGTTCCGAGTGTTATGTGGAGAACATCCGTGAAGAGTTGGATGCACCCGGTGAATGGTTTCACGATGGAAAAACCGAGACACTGTTTTATATGCCGTCGCCCGGAGTGGATCTCCATGCGGCTGAAGTTGAAAGCGCCCAGTTGAAGCAGTTGGTCGAGTTCAAGGGCAACGAGGAGGATCCAGTTCAATTCATATCGCTGCGCGGCCTGACGTTCCGCGACACCGTGCGGACCTTCATGCAAACCCGTGAACCGGTTTTGCGTTCCGACTGGCGCATCTGTCGCTGCGGGGCGATCATGTTGAACGGCGCGAAGAAGTGCGCCATCGCAGACTGCAATTTTGACCGGCTTGGCGGGAACACGATCTTTGTGAACGACTACAACCGTCAAGTCACTATCAGCGGTTGTCTGATCCAGGACGTTGGCGCCAGCGGCGTTGTGTTTATGGGCGACACCAACGCGGTGCGCGAGCCTTTGTTCGATGCCGACGCGGAAATGCCACTCCGTAAAAATATAGATACTGCCCCCGGTCCAAAGACAGACAACTACCCGGCGGATTGCCTGGTGTCCGACTGTCTGATCACGCGAACGGGAGGGATTGAGAAGCAAAGTGCACCGGTGAATATTAACATGTCGCGCAACATCACCGTAAGCCATTGCTCGGTCTACGACGTGCCGCGCGCCGGCATCAACATCGGGGATGGCTGCTGGGGCGGAAACATCATTGAGTTTTGCGATGTTTTTGACACGGTGCAGGAAACTGGCGACCACGGCAGTTTTAATTCCTGGGGGCGTGATCGGTATTGGTATTGGCTACCTGGGCAGCAAGATAAAGTCAATGCCCACAGTGATGCAGACCGAGCGTTTCTTGATACTGTGCTACCCAACATACTGCGGAACAACCGGTGGCGTTGCGATAATGGCTGGGACGTTGACCTCGATGACGGCTCGTCCAATTACCGGATTTACAACAACCTGCTTTTGCACGGCGGGCTGAAGTTCAGACAAGGTTATGGACGCGTTGCCACCAACAACATCATTATCAATGACGGCTTCTTTCCGGAATGCTGGTATGTAAACTGTGGCGACGTGTTTGCGCACAACATCGTGATGGCCGCTCATAATCCGACCTGGATGGAACCTCCCAAATGGGGCAAAGAGATTGACTACAATTTGTTCGCGACCTCGCAGGCCGACCGGACGCGATACGCGGCTAACGGCTGCGACGCCCATTCACTCGCGGGCGATCCGCAGTTTGTGAATCCGGCGGCGGGAGATTTTCGCGTAAAGAAAACTTCGCCGGCCTTGAAGTTGGGTTTTGCCAGTTTTCCGATGGATCAATTCGGTGTGACATCGCCGCGCTTGAAAGCCCTGGCGCGAACCCCGGTTATTCCAAAGCTAAGAGTCGCGTTGATCCGCCAATAAACCTTTGCGTGTTCCGATTATCTGGGTCGCATCGGTCCCGCTCGGCAAGCGGGGCCTACCATGACAATTCCATCAGCCGCTCAAGCGCCACGGCCGCCTCGCGGCGTGTGATGGGATTCGCGGGCTCGCTGCCCGGATCCGCGCGGAAGCCGCCGCTCTTGGGACCGAACGCCGCGGCGCGGAGCAGCGCTGCGGCCGCCTCCCGCCACGTGACCGCCGCTTCCGGGCGGAACCGGCCCCGCCCATCGAGTTCCATGATCTTCGCGTCGACGACTTCGCCCACCTCGTCGTTCAAGACGGCGTTTTCGGGCACGTCGGCCGGGCGGACATCGCTCTCCGGGGCGTCCAGATGCACAGCCTGGGCGATCGCCGTGGCCAGGTCGGCGCGGGTCAACGGGGCGTCGGGCCGAAAATGCCGCTTCTCGTCGGCCAGCATCACGCCGCGGAACCAGACTGCTTTGCAGGCCGCCGCAGTCGGGCCGGCCGTCAGATCGACCGGAAGCACGGCCTCCGGCGGCTGCAACGTGCTCACGATCGGTTCAATGTCCAAGGCCGCGTCCTGAATCGCGCGGCCCTCGATGTTGTCTACAGTCCCGGACCAAATCTTCATCGTCTTCGGTTTGCGGAATGTGAAGCGGTAGCCGTGCCCGAAGCTGTGGCTGAAGTGGAAGGCGACGCCGACCTGTCGCGGCGCCGCATTTTCGCACAAACCGGCGAACAAGGCGTAGGGAACGGCCCCGGCCGCGTTAATATCCGTGATCACAAAGTTATTCGACTTCCATTCGTCCTCCGGCGGCGCCGGCTCCTTGGCCGGATTGGCCGTGATCGTGTCGGTTTGTGGATCGAAGCGGTCGCCCGTCTCGATGCAGGAAAGCCGCAGTCCGTGGATGCTACAGCCCAAGGGCCCGTCCTCGCACGTTGCGCCGGCTGCGTCGACAATTGTCACACGGCCCGCGCCGACCACTTCCAACCCGCCGTCCGGAGCGACAATCAGGGCCGTGTTCTCGTCGATGCCGAAGCCGAAGCGGATCTTCTTTTCGGCGGCCGCTCGGGCGAGCCGGCCCAGCCGGCCGCGGGTCTGATTGAAGTGCTGATCGATAATGCCTTTGGGGAAGAAGCCAAGGCCGGACGTGACGAGCAGGCCGCGGCGCGTGTCGTCGCTCGTGAGGCCGAAGTCCAGCGCGTCCATGCCTTCGTCCAGCCCGGCCCGGCGGATTCCGGCGGCGGAAATCATCGTCGTACCCATAATAGCCGCTCCCGCGCTGCTGCCGGCGACCGCGCCGCCGCGGGCGAAAACTTCCTTGATCGCGGCCAGGGCCGGCGTATCGCCGCCGCCGGCCTTCCGCATCGCCTGAAGGATCCGCTCCTGCTCGCCGCCGGCAAAATAGACGATCGTCGCGCGGCGAATCTCCGCCAGGTTCTTCTCGTCGTAGGCCGTCTTCGACGCATTTTCCGGGCGGATGTCGAGCACGGCTATCCGATCCGCGGCGACGCCGTAGCTTTGCAGCACCTCGCCAAAGTGGACCGCGCCGCGGACGCTGTGCGATGCGGACGGCAGGACCACGAAGCGGCATTTCTTCATCCCGCCGCCCGCTTGAATCAAACGCTGGAAGACGGGCACGTTATTGGTTCGCAGCGCCCCACCGATGATGACGCAAGTCCCGCGCCGCGAGGCGGCGGGAGCGGTATTCAACAGGGTCGGCGGTGCTATTTCGATTCTGCCCAGGCTGACCTTTTCGAACTTGTCCCGATCGAGTGACGCCGTCAGACTGCTGGGGGAACCGCTTTTGGATGCCGAGACCTTTCGCAAGCCGAGCGTTTCGTCGCCGGCATGGCCTTTGGAAGGGATGAAGGTCGCAAGAGTGGTGAGGGCGACGGAACTCAGAATGCGATAGGTATAACGCGACATAGGCGGTTTCCCTGAGTCAGGTTATTGTGCGGGCGGACTGCGCGCGCCATATTATTCTCATATTGTACTGCTACAATCATCGTACTGCAAAGCGGTGCGGTAATGTAGGTCAATTCCGAGGGAAGGGGCCGATTCCACGTTTTTCAAACATTTTTGCAGCCAGGAGCGACATTAATGGAACACGTTTCCCAAATCCAGCAGCTTTTCGCCATGGTTCTTTCCCTCCTCGGCCCCGCGCCGGCCGACACGCCCAAGGAATTGCAATTGAAGCCGGGCGATCAGATCGTCGCCATCGGCGATTCAATAACCCAGCAGGCTGGCTACGTCCGCGATATCGACACGATGCTCGCCGAGAAATACCCGCATTTGAAGCTGCCCAAGGTGATCAACAAGGGCATCGGCGGCCAAAAGGCAGAAGACCTCGTCAAGCGCTTTGACCAAGATGTCGTGAAGCTCAAGCCGGCCTGGGTGACAATCAGCATCGGCATCAACGACGTTCTGGCACCGTCTCAAAGACCCGCACGATCCCGAAATCCTAGCTCCGTACAAGAAGAACGTCGCCGCGATGGTCGATCAGGCGCAAGCGGCGGGCATCAAGGTCATTCTGCTAACGCCAACGGTGATTCAGGAAGATCCCAAGGCCGAAGGCAACAAGCGGCTTATGATGTACGTCGAAGCGGAAAAAGAGATCGCCAAAGAAAAGAAGTGCCAGCTCGTCGATTTGCACGAATATTTTCTTACCGCTCTCGCGAAGAAGCCGGATAACGTGAAGGGCAACTGGCTCACGCGCGATGGCGTCCACATGAAGCCGCCGGGCGACGCGATCATGGCTACAGGTGTGCTGCGGGCGCTGGGCGTGCCGGATGCGAAGGTCGGAGCGGGAACTGAGACGAAGATGGCGCAACCGAAGAAGTAAGTGTCTTTAGAAAAGTGTGGCACGTCCTGAGCTTCCAGCGAAGGGCGTGTTGGCACGGTAATCCACGCCCTTCGCTTGAAGCTCAGGACGTGCCACCCAATGCCATTTCCGAATCAGGTTAGTTTTTGTAAACCTTCGTCCAAGGCGTGGTGGGGGTGATTTGCGCGGAGCGTAGCGCAGTTCAGGTGAGTAGTTCGTAAGCGAGGCGACACATGCCTTTTCAAGAGGTGTCGCGCGTGGCAAGGGCCAGCGAGTTGCGACGTTGCTCAGTCATCGTCCAGGGAAGAAACTGAGCGATTTCCTCGGGAGCCGTTCCGCCCGCCGCGGCACAGCTTTCAAGATACCACGTCAGCCACGAGCGCGGGTTCAGTCCGCAACGGCCGATGGTGGCGAAGAGCGAAAAGAGCATCGCTGCCAGGCGACCGGACCATAAGGCGCCCGAGCCATAGTAGTTCTTCCGTCCTACCGCGGGACCGCGATTGGCGGCGCTCCGAGGCGTTGTTGTCCAGCGGAATGCGCAGGTCATCCACGAACCGCGTCAGCCCGGACCAATGCTCTTGAAGACTGACCAGGGCCCTGCGGCAAGGTTCGTGGAGTCGCGGATCGGCCAGTTCCGCGGCGGCTTGCCGTTGCATCCGGGCAAGCGATTGACGCATCGCCGCGTCGGCGGCGCGAAACTTCGTGCTTTCGGGCTTGCATGCCAAGCGCCGCCGTTGGTGATGATACACCGCGCGGATGCGCTCCAGCCAAGCCAAGGCCCACGGTTTCAATTCGTCCCAGCCCTTGCCGACTTCGACGAAATCCCGTCGCACGTGAGCCCAGCAGAACGCCAGGGTCACGTTGCCGCGTTTGACCTGCGCCATGGCCTTGTATCCGGAGTAGCGATCGACCATCAACGTCAGGCAGGCATCGGCGGCGAAATGGCCTTCGGGCACGTCGTGACTGCGCGAGGGATCGAGTCGGAACACCACGCTGTCTTCGCTGAGGAAGACCCACAGCCACCAGCGATGGCCGATCTTGCCTTCCTGTTCGATGAAAACCAGCCAGCGGGTCTCGTCGGCCTGCGCGAAACCGGCTTGGGCGCGATGCGCCAACAACTCGTCGTAGAGCGGCTGAAACAGCCTTTCGAGGTGTTGCAGTCCGCCGCTGACCGTGCCGGCCGCAAGGTCCAGTCCGCGCAGCCGCCAGGCGGCAAGCTGCCGTTCGATCGGCTCATGGCTGAAGTATTTGCCCAGCAACAGTTCGGCCCAAACCGACACGCCCAGCAGTCCCTTGGGTATCAGCTTCGCGGGCGGCGGCGCGACGAGCGTCCGCGGGCCGCGGCAGTTGCACGTGCGTCGATAACGCCGCCGGCGGGTCCGTCGTCGATAAGCGCGGACATCGATTTCGAGTTGTTCCGAATCTTCGCTGCCGTTGGGCGTACATGGCCGACCGCAACGAGGACAGCAAGTGTCCTCGGCGGGCAGTTCGATCAACTCCTCCACAACCGGCAGATGGCTGTAATCGCGGCGCGGAGGACCGGGGTTGCCTTTCCGCTGCCCGCGCGGCTTGGGCGAGAGGGATTCGCTGTCGGCTTCTTCGCCCGGCAGATGGTTGGAGCGATCGCGGGAGGCGGAGTGCTCGCTTTTTTGGCCGTAGAGTCGGGCTTGGAGTTGGCGGACTTCACCCCGCAGTTGTTCGTTTTCGGCTTCCAGCTTGGCGATCCGTCCCACCGCATCCGCATGGCGCGACTTCCAATAGCCGGCCTCTTGCCGCAGGATCAGATTCTCCCGCCGCACCTCCGCCAATTCCTCACGCAGCGAGGCAACCTCCTGCTTCAGCTCCTGGACAAACTCCAGCAACTGGGAGGTATTGCTGCCCCGCCGATCCAAAACAACCTGTCCGCTCATAGCGAAACAGCTTGTACTACGGCATGGCGATCCTCGCCAGATCAGAATTCAGCAGAAACACGGGTTGGACGAAGGTTTACTAGTTTTTGGTCGTAAGTTTTTGTTATGACTGACTTTGCAGCAACAACTTGCCGCGGCAAATCGCCTGCGAAATCGGTCGTGCATGAAAAAGCCGTTCCGCCAATGATAGGGGCTTACCATCCAAAACCCTATCACGGAGGAACGGCAAATGACGCACGCAAGGACGCGAGCGCCAGCGACGGCGGGCCAAGTCGCTGATTGGTTCGATGCGGGATTTTCTCACGCCGGAGGTTTTCAAGCAAGCCCGAAATGCCGCGATACGAAGGAAAGGGTGTAGGAACGGGCTTCGGCGGGCTGAGGGCGGGGTGAAAACTCGGGTGGTGGATTTGTCCGCCATAGGTTAGATTTTGGGCGTACTTGGGCAAGTTGGAAACTTTGGAAAGGAAACTGCGATGAGCAAGGACGCTCGAAACGAGGATCTGGAACTGACGGCGGAGGAAAAAGAGAAGTTCAGCGAACTGGTGGCGTTGCTGGCAAAGCATGGGTTTGGACCGGCAGGACCGCCGCGGGAAACCAGCTTCGCCCAGATCGAGCGGTTTGGGCATCGCGCCGGGCGGATGCTGGCGCGGGCGATCGACGCGTCGCTAAGCGAACAGCACGCGGCGCACTTCGCGGGCGAGGAACCGTGCCCGACGTGCGGTGAGAAGCACCTGCCGGAAGAGAAGCCGCACGATCTGGTGTTGCAGACCGACGACGGCGAAGTTCGACTTCGCGAACCGGCCTTCGCTTGCCCGCCCTGTGAGCGGGATTTTTTTCCCTCAACGCATCCCGTTGCGGATTGACGGCGGTTCGGCCAGCCCCGCCGTGCTGGAGAAGAAGGTGCTTGCCGCGGCGTATGCCCCTTCGTACGCGGTGGGAGAGTTGGTGCTACGAAAGATCGGCGGGATCGAAATCACCGGTCGCGGATTGAACAAGACGGCGGTGAAGATCGGTTCGCAGATGGTGGCGCAGCGCGACGCGCGGGTCGAGGCGTATTTCGATCGGCCGTTCCCGCGGCAGCAGGCGCAGGCGAAGACGCCGATCGATTTGGCGTGCGTCAGCGCCGATGGCGGACGGATGCAAACGCGCGACGAAGGGGGCGGCAAAGGGGTGCATCATCCGCATTGGCGAGAGAACAAAAACGCCCTGTTTTTGCGGATGAAAGGCCGCTCTTTCACGGACGATCCGCACCCCGACTTGCCCCCTTGTTTCGCCAACCGTGAGCGGATGAAGAAGTTGTTGTCGGGCGTTGGCGAGGAGAATCCGCCGCGCGTCGCGGCTGAAAAGGCCGCTTCTTCTGCGGGCACGGTCGGGGAACACGCCTCCGACGACTGGCGTCCAGAGCCTCTGTTTCGCACCTCTCTCAGCTCCCTGGAGGACAGTGACGCCTTCGGACGGATGATGGAGGTGGAAGCCGATGCGCGCGGCTTCTATCATGCCGCCAAGAAGGCCTTCGTGAGCGATGGATTGCCGTACAACTGGACGATTCAGAAGCGTCACTTTCCCGACTTCATGCCGGTCCTCGATTTCGTGCATGCCGTTGAACACCTGTACGAAGCCGCTGGCTGGCGTTCACGTTGACGCGGAGCGCCGCTGGACGGACTATCTCCGTTGGGCACGCGCCTCTTGGGCCGGCAAGGTTCTCCAGGTGATCGGCGAACTTCGCGAGCACCAGCAGCGCCTGGGTTTGCCCCCGAAGGATTGTGAAAAGAGCGACCTGCGCAAGGTTCTCGCTGACGCGCTCGGCTATTTTCAGAACAACGCCTCGCGTATGGACTATCCCACCTATCGTCGGCAAGGGCTGCCATGCACTTCGGCGCACATGGAGTCGTTCGTCAAAGAGATCAACGCCAGGGTGAAAGGGACCGAGAAATTCTGGAACGACGGGGCCAGTGGCGAAGCGATCCTGCAAATCCGGGCCGCCGCCCTGTGCGAGGACGACCGCCTGAGCAACTTCCTCAACAGTCGCCCAGGTCACCCCTTCCATCCCAACGTCCCCCGAGAGCCGTCCCTAACTACCGTCGGATAAAAGAAGCCCGTTCCTGCACCCCGAAGGAAATCGCCCCGCTGGGACATTCACCCTCTGTTGTCGATTCTCTTGTTGACGACTTACTGCTCCGGCGACAGCCTGCCGGAGAAGTTCGAGGCCGCCAAGGCATTCTACGTGGCCTGTTGCCCGAAGAGGAAACGCCCGGGAAAGTCCTTTGCGGGATTCCAGAAGGCCGTTGCCAAACTTCCCATGCCGGTCCTGCGGGCATTGGCGACGGGAATTCGCGGCCGCTTCCAAGCGGTCTTCCACGAGCGCTGGAAGGTTGGCGACTTTATTCCCTTCGGCTGCGACGGCACGCGGCAGAACTGTCCGCGCACCGAGGAACTGGAACGACGACTGGGCAGCGGCGGCAAAGAGGGCTCTTCGCCCACGATTTGGAATACTTCGATTGTCCACCTCACGCTGGGCGTTCCCTTTTGCTGGCGATTGGGCAAAGGCAGCAAGCCCAGCGAGCGCAGCCATTTGATCTCGATGCTGTCCTTGCTGCCCACGGCGGCGTTGATCGTGGCCGACGCGGGATATG
Source organism: uncultured Planctomycetia bacterium (assembly GCA_963707295.1). Classification (GTDB taxonomy): domain Bacteria; phylum Planctomycetota; class Planctomycetia; order Pirellulales; family Thermoguttaceae; genus JANXQG01. The sequence goes on along the minus strand of CAVPPL010000007.1, from coordinate 258,179 downwards.
TCGGTTACGAAGTCATGGCGACGATGCTCAGCAAGGGAGTGTTCTTCCTCATCCGCATGTCTTCGATGGCAACTTTCTACACCGAGAGCAAGGAGCCGTTGGAAGAGTTCCGCGAGGGGATCGTTTACTATTGGCCCAAAAAACAGCAGAAGGAAGGCAAGCCGCCGTTGCGGGGACGCTTGCTGCGAATCCACAGCGTCCGCCACAAGGCCGACGTGTGGCTGTTTACGAACGTGGAAGATCCCCAGCAGTTGTCCTTGGAAATGGCCGCTACCTGCTATCGCTGGCGATGGGAAAACGAAGGATTTTTCCGGACCTACAAGCGGACCCTGAAGAAAGCGACATTGATGAGCCGTACCGTGGCCCAGGTTCATCGCGAGGCGGAAGCCTCGATGATCGCCACGCAGTTGCTCCTTTGCCAAGGCGCGCTGGCCATGCCCGCGGCGGCCAAGAACGGTCTTCCCGCGATGTGCAGCCCCCGCGGCGTATTGCTGGAGGCACGCCGCGACATCTCCGCCCGAAAGGAACCCAAGGAGCCCTTTGCGGCACGGATCGCGCGGGCGGAACGCGAACGACGCGAGCGCACCAGCGCGAAGGAAAAACGCGAATGGCCGCGACGCAAGCCACATCGGCCGCCACATCCGCCCCTTTTGCTGATGCTGACGGACGAACAAAAGATCATACTCCATAATCAGTTACAAGCAGTCTGATCACTAAATTGGAAATGGCATTGCGTGCCACCCAGTTTTTACCTGTCTCTGATCCAGACCACGAACCGACCGCCGCGGTTGGCGCGGGCGTAGTAGGGAATGGCCAGCATCGACTTGCCGTCGGCAAACTTGCCGCGGATTACCATCACGCCGTCCAACAAGTCCGGCCGCCACTCGGCAGTCAGCGGCGCGTCGGGTGGAAGCACCGAATCGACGTTTTGGTCCACGCTCTCGATGCAATAGATAAGCGGCCCGTAGCGCAGCGCCACTCGGCCCCGATCTGCAGCGATCCGCTCATCGGCTTTGATCCGCTGCGGCTCAAAAGGCATCTCAATTCCGATCTGATCGCCTGCGGTCCATTTTCGCGAGACCACCATGTAGCCATCGTGGCTGGATACATCATCGTCGGGAGTATTTGTCGGTATACCGTTGATGGTATCAATTTTTGCCGGCAAGCGAAGAACATTGTGTGGCTTCAAACCGTCAGCTACGTAAAGTTTGCTCGCACTTCCTTCTGGGATCCGAAAAAGAATCGCGAACTTCTTCGGCTCCGCCGGACGAACGATGAGAGTGATCTTTCCGCTCCACGGGTAGTCTGTAACTTGCTCGATCTCGACCTTTGTGCCCGCGACTTCGCCAACCGACACCTTGCTGCCGGCATACATATTGACATAAAGCGAATCCTTGCCCGTGGAATACATCCATGTCGGCAATTCCAGCAACGTCCGCGGGATGTTGCCGACGCAGCAAGGGCAGACGTGCCAGGGATAACGCTGTTCGCCGGAATTCAATTCGTTGGTGTATGTAAAGTTCTTTGCCGGCAGATCGACGTCGCCGAGAATGGCGTTGTAGTAATTGTCCTCGGCGAGATCGGAGTAGCGGGCATCATGCCAAATATCGCCCATCTTGTTCTGAAAGAACAGCAACCCGCAGTTCGCGCACGATTCGCAATAGGCGTTGTTCGGCAGCGAGTAATTCGCGCCAAAACCTTCGGACGTTTCGCCGCTGCCGATGCCGCCGATGATGTAGTAACGCTTATCGACGATGTTTCGCCAGATGGAAGCCAGCGCGCTCTCATAGTCCACATCGCCCGTCTTCATCGCCACGCCCGCCATGCCGGAGTAGAGATATGAGGCCCGCACGGCGTGCCCAGCCGCTTCGTATTGATGGACGACCGGCAAATGGCTCTGGTCGTACCACTCGCCGTGGCGGCGGCTGTCCAAGAGGAACTTGGCAAGCTGGAAATACTTGTCGCCCTTGCCCGGCCCTTCTTCGGCATCGACCAGGCTCGCCAGGCGCTCCAGGGCCTGCTCGAGTTCCTCGTGGCCGTCGTACCAGGTTTTCTTCGGCGCGGGGCCGATGTGGTCGTACCAGCAATCGGCCAGCTTGCGGGCGGCGCGAAGCATGGGATCGTCGGGCGACTTGCCGGTCGCAAGGTAATGCGCAATCGCCGCCTCGATGAAGTAGCCCGCCGTGTAGCCCTCGTGGTCGCCTTTGTTCGTCCACGGTCGCAGCCCGTTGAGCGTGTACATCGTTTGCAAATAGCCGTTGGGCTGCTGCGCGGCAAGAATTTTCGGAATCCAGTCGTCGAGCTTTTTGCGGATGGCTTCCTGGGCGGCGATGATCTCGGCGTCGCCCTGCGGGTCGTACATCAATGCCAGGCACATCGACTCGACCGTATTGTGCGTGTAGGCATTCGCCCACGGCGCGCCGCGATGCCGCGCCGCCGGCCGGCCGGCCAGCTTGTTCGCGGCTTGCACAAAATTCTCGATCCCGCCTTCCGCCAATCGCGGATCGGAGAGCTTTTCGTAGCAATGCGGAATCCAATGGATGATGACTTGCTTCAGCCGTCGGCTCAACAACGGGCTGGTGACCGTGTAGCGAGACATCGTTACCGGCCGCAGTGCCTCGCCGGGCGGCGGCGCAACGACCTCGACGCGGAGCGTGTCTTCGCTGTGAAACTTGTCGTCGCCCGCCGTGAATTTTAATACGTAGCTGCCAAGCGCGAGAACGAGGCCCTCGTCTCCGCGGCCGTCGCGTTCTCGAATGCTACGTCGCCGGGGCCGGACACCTTGCTCCAACTCATTTGAGCATTGCGATTCGGCCTGAGCGCGTCGTGGACGGTGCCGCTGAGCCACGTCTTGCCCGTCTGAATGACCGCGCGATCCGGCCCGGCGGTGACCTGCGGCGGGAACTCCGGCGAGCCGCCCGCGTCGATCACCCGCCACTGCAAGATTCCGGTCGATTCCCCGCTGGAATCCATTTCCAGGCGGAGCCGCGTGGTATGTACATCGTCGAACCTCGTGGTGTTGTATTGGTTCTCCTTCAACTCAAGTCCCTTGGCGTTCTTGACCGGCACAAGTTTGCCGCCGTCGTCATAGAGCAAGCGGCACGCCTTGGGCAGGCGGACGCCGCGCCGATCGTCGAACCAATAGATATCGACATGGCCGGTATGGATCGGCTGACTCCACGCGTATTCGACCCATTGCGTGCCCTTCTGCGGCCAATTGCCGTAGGCACCGTGCCGCTTGTCATTCGAATTCCGCGGATCGAAGCCGCTGTTCAGCCCGTGAATTGTCTCGTGGCCGGACACGAACGATGTGGTGGCCGTGGCCACCAGGGCGAGATTGACCGGCGGCGTTTCGGCGTGCAACGCGGCACATGTTGCGAACAGAAATGCAATCGCAAGGCTTGCACCGGAAGTAAAGTGTCTCATCGGATGTCCCAGTTAAGGCAGGCGGATATGGAAATGGAAGATGCCAATACCGGCAGTTTAGCCGATTGTGCGCGCGGATCAAGTTGGCTGAAACGGCGGGCCGGGCTCGAAGAGCGTCCAGGTTTACTGGAAAGCCACTACCTGCAATCCGGGAACGCGACTAAACTCGTCTCGGTTCGTTGTCAGGACGCCGTATCCATGATGAAGCGCGGTGGCCGCAATCAACAGGTCGTGAGCGCCGATGAGAACCCCGCGCGTCGCGAGGTTCGCGAAGACCTCGGCGTGGCGCCTGGCGACGGCAAGGGTGATTTCCTTGATCGGCAGAGACCGAAGAATGCCTTCGACGAACGCGGTCCGCTTTTTCCTGCGGTCTTCGGTATCTGCCCGCCACACAGCGGTCAGGAGTTCGGATGCTGTGATGACGCTGATTGCAGCTTCGCCAAAGGAAGTCCATTGCGAAAGGTCGAGATCGCGTTTCTTTCGCTCCCACAGGATGAAACAACCTGTGTCGATGATCAGTCCCACGGGTCAGCCTCCGGTGGAATCGAGGCGCAGGATTGACTCCACGTCCACAGCGAACGACTCGCACTCCTCATTCAACCGCGGAACGTCCGCAAGGATGTCGTCAAGGTCGGCAAACTGCGGAGCGGAAACAACCGGCGCGAGGGTCGCCACGACCTTTTGTTCGCGCGCGAGTTCAACAGTCACCTTGTCACGATAAACGTGTTCCACCAACGCCCGCCAATCAAGAGCGGGGTCGGTAATCAATTGTCGCTCCATAAAAAACTTCCTTAACCTTTCCCAAAGGCGGTCCGAGTTCATCATTGTACCATCGAGCCACTGTTCATTTCCCTTAGAGCAGGTTTATTACGATCTTGGAAAAGTCAACATTGCGGTCAAGCTTTGCGTCGGAACCGAAGGGCCGCGCACCGTTCCCAGCATCGGAAACTATGATCTCAAAGTTCAGATGCAACTTCGGGTCGGAAACGTGAGCCGGCAAATCTAGCCCGATGGCACGATCCTTGAAGTACAGATTGAACGCAGCCTGCTGGAGGACTTCTTGCAATCCAGGGATACAATCCTGCTTCTCAGTGAACAGTTTCAAAAAACCCGGCATCAAGCATATATTCCAAGCCGCCGTAAAGTACTCCGGGTCATGAACATTTCCCCATATGTGCGCGACGTGATATCCTCGAACCGTGTCGTCATGCGTTCCGTTCATCCGAAGACCCGAAAATGATCCAAAGGCCAACCTAGCCTTTGTGTTATCGCGGACAGTCACGATGCGGCCGTTCGACAAGACACTTTCGCTGCCTCTCTGCTTGCCTTTGTGGTGCTCATTCAACGTCCGGACGCAGTTCGGATAACGTACGGCGCCACCCTTGTCGTTCAAGCGTTGCCGGATGCGATCAGGAGAAATGAAGTACGTGTGGCGCATCAGAAAGGTCGCAAGTTCCAATTCACGACCGGGAAAAAACCCAAGCAAAATCTCTTTCGCGGGAGTCAGAGTTCGGCGTTTTGCTTTCATTTGTCGGAACTCCAATTATGGAGGGAATACGGAATAGAGGCGATTTCCTAAACATAAAAAAGAGTGGTCGCTTTCCGCCTTTCACGACAACTAGGTCTCGGGAAGGGCGTTGGTTTTCTGCCCCAACGAGTCAGCGCAGTCCATCATGTCCTCGCTCAAATGGATTTGCTTTCCCCAATCTTCCTTTCTTCCATTTTTCTGTCCCTCATCTTTCTGTCGAAGAGATTGTTTCGCCCTAGGCGGACAGCACGCGGTGCATGCCTGCGGCTTTGCTACGCCACATGCCGCAAGAACGTGATCCGCCCAATCGGCACCCATTCGACGACATAGATATTGCCGTCCGTGTCGAACGCCGCATGGTGCGGATGCACGAATCGGCCCGGCTGCCAGAGCTGCGGCTTGCCGCGGAGTTGGCCCTTGTCGCTCTTCACCAGCTTCGTCCACTCCGGATCGTAGCCCAGGTGTACGATCGGCTTGTTTTCCTTGTCCAAGAGCGACACGCGGCAGTCGAGGTCCGGCACCAGCAGCGTCTCGCCGCGGATGCTGAAGTAGCACGGGGCCGGCAGGCCGTGCGTGAACGAGATATGCTTGCCGTCCGCTGTAAAATATTGCAGCCGCGAATTGGACCGATCGGCCACCACCAGCGACGCCGTGCGGCCCGGCCGGTCGTCCCACCAGAGTCCGTGCGGGCAGCTCACTTTGCCGGCCTCTTTGCCCGCGCCGCCCCAGGTGCGGACCCACTTGGCGTCCTTGTCGTATTGATGGAGGAAGCTCGAACCATAACCGTCGCCGACGTAGAACCCGCCGTCGGGCGCGAAGGCAACGTTGGTCGGCTTGTAGCCTTTGCCGTTTTTATATACGCCCGGCTCCTTCGGCGTCCCCATGCTCCAGACGATCTGGCCGTCCAGCGAGACCTTGGCCACCTTGTTGTTCTTGATGTCGCACATGTAGAGGAACTGCTCTTTGCCTTCCTTGCGGATGGCCAGGCCGTGCCCGCCACCGTGGAACTCCTTGCCGAAGGAGCGGATGAAGCGGCCGGTCTTGTCGAAAACGGCGATGGCGTCCATCGGCTCCTTGGCGGCCGACTGGTGGGTGAAGTAGATCAGCCCGGCCTCGTCAAATACCACACCGTGGGTATCGCCCCAGTGGATATGCGGCGGCAGCGTGCCCCAGTTGTGCGTGGCCTCATAGGTATGTTCGCCGCTGCCGAGGACCGGCTTGCGATCGCCCGACTTGTCGTCGGCACGGACGAACGCCGGGCCGATTGCAGCGGTGGCTGCCGCTGCGCCGGCGGTGGCGGCGAGAAACTGGCGACGGGAAGGATTGGTGGACGAAGAGGGTTTTTTGGGCGTGGACATGATTGGGCTCCAGGGAGAGGGGTTATTCCTATTATGGTAGGGGAAAATCGGTAGGTTTCAATAGTAGGCTCGACATGGTTCGCCTGGATTTCAAGACCATTCAACCGTATGTGGCGATTCAAATGGTTCGATAAAAAGCCCCCGGCGGCTGGCAAAGTCAATCGACGACTGACAGACAATTGGCACACCGATATACATATAGTAGTCATAGCCGAAGTGCAGGAAACAGTCGTCGCCTTCAAGCTTGCACCAAATAACCTCCCGAAGATTCAGCCGAGCGATGTCGGCGATTTCTAGCAGGGAGCAAGCATGACCTTCAGTTAGCGATATCGCGGAGTTGTTATAGCGTCGAGTGTTCTCAAGCGATTTTATTGCGAGACACGTTAACCCGGCTTCCGTTAGAAATGCCAGCGCGGCTTCAATATACGAATTCTCAACAGTAACGTAGCGTTCTGCGGTGAGTTCGATTCCATGGTAGGTGCGCCCGATATCAGAGACGGAAATCCAATCGTCACGCTTATACGCGCCGGAAGAATCACGGAATTGCGGATCGTACTTGGTAACTCGGTACTGGTACATTGAATCACTTCTCACTGTGCCAATCACACGATATGCTCGATGTTCACATCCGGCAAATGCTTCTGCAAATACTCCGCCACTAGCCGCCGATGGCAGTGCTGCGGCTCGTCCTCGCTGCACAGTAGGCAACCGCCATTGATCATTTCCCGCGGCACGGTCTCCTCGATCCGCCGCGCTTCCATCAGCCGCAAGAAGGCCGCTTCGTAAACCGCCCAATCGCCTTTTTGCTTCTTGTAGGCGTCCAAGATATCCTGCGTGGGCGCCAGTTCGGGCATGTGCAGGTAGTCGATGCCGGCGATCGCCCGCAAGAAGTAATTGAGGTCATCCCGTTTGGAGAATCCGGCAAGCTGCGAGACGTTGTTGAGCCGCACGTCGATGACCCGCCGCACGCCCGCCGCCTGAAGCTTAGTGAAAAACTGCTCGGCCGTCTTCTTCGTGAAGCCGATGGTGAAAATCTTGATAGGGCTGTCCATCAGAAGGAGCACTCCGCAGCCTCGGCTTGTTCGGGCGACTCGACGAACGCGATCCGCTCGCCCTGCCGGTCGTAGGCCTCTTCGATCAGTTCGTCCTTGCTTTGGAAAAGCATGACCGAGGGCATGTTCAGAAGCGACAAGAGGCGATTTTCAGCCTCGGCGTTCGTTTCGACCGTCCCGTCTTCAAGAATGTGCGAGATCGCGATGTCGTCTTTCCGCAAGTTGCGGCAGACAAGGATCGTGCGATGACAGGTGAGCGGGTCTTTTTCAGCGCAAACGAGCGCGACCCGACCCTGCGCGGCCGCTTGCCGGAGGAAATCCAAACCCTGCTGGAAAACCGGCAATCGCGCGACCCGGTCGTATCGGACTTGCTGTCCGACATAGCACTCACGTTCTTCACGCCGCGCGCCCAACTCGCGTCCCAGGAATGCGTATTCAATGCCCCGGCTCTGGAGTGCGGCCGTCAGCGTTTCCTGGTTGAACTGCGGATTGAACCGACTATACGGGCTTGACCGTACATCGGCCAAGAGCGTGATTCCGTGCCGCTCGAGGAGATCGAGGAATGTCCCGATTTCGTGGCTGGAGTGTCCGATGGTGAACAGTTCCGGGGCGGTCATGGAACGTCCTCGAAGACGGTCGCGACGAGCTTGTAGTGCTCGCCGTTAAACGCACCACCAAGGCTTACGCATAACAAGCATCGATCCCCACAGGGCAGCGAAAAGTCTGGTGGCAATTGTTGGCTTTGAACCCGTGTCGAATACTTGTATTGAAAGGCTGGATCGGTGATCGACAGATTGCTGTACGTTGCACCGTTGTATCTAAAGTGCGCGCGCCAATTGGTTTTTTCCTTCCACGGGTTATAGCCAACATGCACCTGGAAACTCTTCGGGCGAATCATATACAAGGACTGCGTTGGCGGGAAACTTTCTAGCCATTGATGGGAAACGCGATCTGATTTCGCCGCACCGGGCTGCTGCCAAAGATCTGGCGGTGTTTCCTCCAACTCGGACAGCGAGATCGCAGGGCAAGTCTTGGTGAAGTCTAGCCAGGCACCAGCCCTATGGATTAGCCAATTCTCAGGTTGAAACGGGTCGCCTACATTGCGGTCTAAAGTTACGGTTACGTATTGTAAGACCTCGACGTGCGACCCGTCTCGAAGGCGCATCTCGTCCCAGAATAACTCGCCTTCTCCGTGATCGCTAATCGGCCGAATCCAACGACCAAGACTGAGTTCGCGCCAAGGGAGCTCGCGTCGAGGGAGATCGCGCCTGGCGAGACCGACATGGCCTCGACCGATTTGATATTCGCGTCAACGGAGTTCGCGCGAGGAGTCGCGCCCGGCGACACAACGGCCTCCTATTTTGATTGAGTTCGCCAAGATCAAGATCAACTTGTCTTCCATTGGCCTCGCGCTCCACAACCGGCTGCGATTGTGTCCTCGTTCACGTGATCCCCATTCGTGCGGTTTCAGAAAAGCTTCGGTCGCTTTCCCGCCTTCTCGATTACCTCCGTGGGCAAGTCGTAAATGGCCGAAATCATCCAGTTCCGGGGATCATTGTGGGTCCCGAAGATCGCGAAGACGGTCCGCGCGGGATCGAATAGTCGCTTTCTCGCTCTTTCGGCGACGGCCAGCAGTGCGAATTCGTCGCTGCCGGCGGTTTTGCGTCGCGCCGAAATCCTTGATAAAGGCCCCACTGAAGCACCTTCAGGTCGCCTTCGACATCGGTGCTCCTTTCTCGATACTTGAGGCGAAACTGCCAAGGGACCCGCTCGGCCAAGGACCTCATTTCGCCCTCGGACACAAACGACATCCCTAGCTGGATGGCGCTCAACTGCTCCGGAGTCCATTCTTTCTCGTCAGGCTCCCAATAGAAGTCGATTGGCTCGATCTCGACGCAGCCGTTCGTCAAGCCCTTGGCTTCCATCGCCGCGGTGCTTTCGTGGACCGCCTTTTTCATCCAGTCCCAACGGCGGTCGTCGGTGGCGAGGTGGCCAATGCCTTCGATCCTCGAGTCCGGTTCCGAGTGCCAAGTTTCCGGCCGTTTGTCCCGATCGTCGCGGTAGGCACGGACACGAATCAAGTCCCAGCTATTGTACCGTTGGCTCGGATCAAAAAATCGAGGCGGGGCCGGGTACAACCTCACAAACTCGCCGTTGGGCTGCACGCCCCCGGTGGACGCAATCTCGACACGGTCCCCCGCCGTCACGGGATACGTCTTGCAGTTTACCAAAAGTTCGATGGTCGCTTCGCTTCCTGTTATCTTTGCCATCGCAGGGTCTCGCGCGCCGAATCCGTCACATCATTTTCTCAAGACGCCCTTCAAGCTCTTTGGCCTCATTATCCGCGATTCCGGCCATCCTGTACAGTAGCCTGTCGATGAAGTCCTGAAAAGGCTGAGCGCTGGGATCGAGCGCGGACCGTTCCACACGCCGAATCTCGCCTCGGTCGCTCTCGATTGCCTCGATTCGGAGCACAGCGGCGCTGATCAGCAATTGAATTTCAAGCGGGAACGGCGAAGTCTCAATTAAGGGCACCGCCGTTTCCCACGCCAACTCCGTCTGACCCCGGTTGATCGCTTCTATTGACCCTTGTAGTAGCTGCGTCGCCGCATCGTCTTCCGTTTTGGAGAACTCGGGAAAGGGAAGGTTGTTGAACTGATATTCGCCCACCATAGCGTTGGTGCTGCCCAAGCGGAAATACCAGTCGGAGAGCCTCGAATTCAGTACCCCAAGGAGGACTGTTAATGGTACTTGGCACTTATGTGAAGGTACGTAACTGACTGATTCAAGCAGGAAGCGGCCGGCGGGAATCGCCGTGGCGATAAGTCGCCGATAGTTGTTTTGCGGCGATTTCCGCTGGAAGCCGACGCGCGCGTAACGGTGATGGAACGCCTTTAGGTCGTCTCCGGTGGTTGCGCGATCTAGAAACTTGCTCGTCACGACGAAGACCGGTGTGCCCTGTGATGCCTCGCGAACTGCGTAAAGGCAAACGTGAGCGCCTCGAATTACCTCCGGGCCTTCGTGGGCGGAGTATGAGATACGGCCTTTTTTACGGTCCGTAGTTTCGTTGATTTCCCCTTGGTAGGAAGTGGCAACTGATCCAAGCCGCGTCATGCGCCCGACCGCATGATTCGGACAGCCAGATCCCAATCGCGCTGGGAGCAGCAGACGATCGTGAAATTGGCGGGGTCATAGAGGCCGATTTCGGAAGCACGGAGTTGGATTGCGGGGCTATTGGCCTCGATCATTCGCCCGCTATGAACTCGGGCTGGAAAGCTCTGGTCGTAATCGGCCGTTCCTTGGAGTGTGAATACCGTCGTCGAGAGTTTGGCATCTTGAAAAACGCGTTTCGCAGGATTGTCTTTCTGTGGAAATGCGTCAATGCCAGTGAATGAGGCTACCGATGCAATGCGTTTTCGGAGGCTCGCCGTTGAATCGTCGCCAAGTAATGACATTGGTGTAATGAAGCCCATGTAACCGCCCTCGGCCAACAATTCAAGCGCGCGGCAAATGAACAACTTGTAGAGATTGTTCTTGCCCGTTCGCGATGGTTCGTAGACCGGCTCACGTTCGATGAACCTTCGAAACGCGGCAAGGTCGCGGCCCGACTCGAGTTCCGAAAGAACTTCATAGGGCGGATTTCCAATCACGGCATCGAAACCGGCATCGGCTCTTCTTCCGCTTTCGCCGAAGAATATCTCCAAGAATTCCAATTCCCAATGGAACGGGTCGAAATCCGCGCAGTGCGCATGCGCAATCGCCTGAGTGAACCAATCTTGTTCAGCAATGGCGGCGAAATTTCGTGGCTGCCCGACCGCATCGACGGCTTGCTTGTAGTGCTCGTCGGTCACGTTCCGCTCAACGAAAGCGGAAGCCCAGACGTCGGCCAGTAGTCGGAAAGGACCGCGCCGATTCTCGAAGACTTTGTACAGCCGCTCTTTTTTCTTGATTTGGTCCACGGTTTCCGACGGCGTGCTGCGAATCTCGGCGAGCGGCTCAAGCAATACCGGCAGTTGCGCGACCGCCTGTTGCGACACGGTTCCTTCCAGCAAGATAAGCTCTCCCGGCAATGTTCCAAGTTCGCCAAGCCGTGCGCCGACAAGGCTATTGCCGCGCCGCAAGTGGTGGTCGAGAAATGTCAGCGGCCGGTTTACCGCGACCGTTTCCAGCCAGAGCGCCAGCTTCGCGAGCTCGACCGCGAGTCCGTTCAGATCGACGCCGTACAGGCAACACTCCGCGACCCTTCGCTTCCAATAAGATACCGCCGATTCCTCGCCGCCCGCTTGTTCCACCTCGATTTGCGCGAGTGCGGGTGCGTGGCGACTTCTTCGCCAAGATACTGGCAAGCGCGAATAAGAAAATGCGCGGAACCCATTGCCGGATCGAGAACCCGCAGTTTCAACGTGCGCTCGTCGAAGCTTTGCCTGAGCGCGGCCGCGCGCGGTTGATCTTGGGCCGCATCGGCATCCGCGATCTCCCGCTGAAGCTCGACGTCAATTCTTCGCAGCAGCGGATTGATCGTCTGGTACACAATGTGGTCCACGATATGATCGGGCGTGTAATAGCTTCCACTGGCGCGCCGTTCGCCCTTGTCGGTTTGGAGATAGACGGCCCCGGGCCGGTAAGATGTGTCAGTAGCCGCGTATCCCTCCGGTATTTCGGCATTCGCCGGCAGAACGAGTTCTTCTAGCCGGCCCTGCACTCGGTGCGTAGCGACGATCATGCGTTCCGAGGCGTGGTGCGGGTGGAGTTCCAATAGGCCTTCGTAGATGCTGCCGAGATGCTGAATGGCCAAGTCGCGGTAGTCAACACGGAACAGACCGGCTTGCAGGTGCTCGGGGTCAGGCGCGCGGCTAAGCTGATCGATCATCCGCGCGAGGTAGTAATCGGCAATCCGCTTCTCAGCTAGGAAGAGATGCTCCGCCGGATCGAAGAGCCCGCCATTGTAGGCGGGTACGCCATAGCTTCGATGCCCTCGGTTCACGAGATCAAACAAGTCCAGGAGGTCGCTCCACAGGTCGGACTTTTCGCGCGAGTAGTCACCGGACGGTTGGTCCGCTGCCAGGTCAAGCCGGCTGGCTACTTCGTCGCGATGTCGGCCCATCGACCGGTTGTTGGTATACGTCTGATTCAGTCGGTAAGGCAGCAGACGCCGGTCCTCGGCGAACATGATAAAGAGCAGCCGATAGAGCAGGACGAAGCTTTGCTCTCGGCATAGACGCAGGTGGTCTTGGGGATTCAGTCCGTTCGCCGGCAGGGTCAAGAAGCCTTCAATACAAAGTTCCAAAGCGCGGTACGTGCGCTGCTTCAAACTTTCACCGACGCCAAGACGGTACTCTGAACTCCCTTCCACCGCTCTGACGATAAGCGGCTTTCGTCCAGCGCGTTCCTCAAACGCCGCCGGACTTAAAAACAGGAAGAACTCCACAAAGTCGTCGAGAAGAATTGTGTCGCCGAGAAGCGATTCCAAAACGGCCGGTAGATCGCATTCCAGATACGTTTGGAATCGGCGCTGCTGCGCCGCGTAGAATCGGGGGACGAGTCTCCACAAGCGGCCGTTTGTGAGAATCCCGTAGTCTAGATGGCTTCGGTCAAGATACCACTCGATCTGCTGTGGCGGGTATTCGCGCTGGTTCCCGACCGTTGAGGGCCGGTCAAGACTGACGTGCCAGGCTTTCGCGTCGGCTACGACACGGGGATGGTCCCAGAAATCGGGCGACGTTCGTCCCGCGGCCAGCGCTCGGTCAAGCGAAGCGTCTTCAGTAAAAAGGGCATAGTCGGGACTGCGGCCCTGGAGAAATGTTTGGTAAAAGGCTTTCCACCCAAGTATTTCCAGAACCGGTTGGATAAACGCGTGTTCCAGCGCCGCTTCGCCGCCGTATTGCTCGACGCGGTTTCGCTCGATTTTCCACAGATCGAGAAGCTTGTCGAGGGCCTCCTTGCGCGGGACGCGAGTTCCTCCCACTCCGGTTCCAAGCGAAGCCGGTTTTCAATCCAATGGCTCGACAGAAAGCCGGAATTCTTGACCGGATTAAACTGGATTGTCCTCTGCCTGGCCATTTGGTTTCCTACCAGCAGTTTAACATTGATAGTCGGATAGTCGCCGTTGTGGGCCGCGTGATCACCCTAATAACGGCCTTAACTTAGGCCAATAGTGTCCATTTGTCAATGCCCGGCAAGTCGCTCGGCTGGTTGTCGGGCTATGTTCTTTCAGCGAACCGAGCCTACCCCCCCGAAAGAAAATATTTCCCCGCAGCTTTTTTCTAGGCGCGCGGCGGCGCTTTTTTCCCGCCAACTCCCAACTCCTTATGCGGCAACGCTTTACGTCGAGGCCGCGCTCGCGAAAGGCCGCCGGCCTTCCGAAAGCGCAAACAACGGCCGTCGCCGTAAACACGTGCTAACTAAGGAGTTACGGCACTTTTGTCCCGATATTTCATACATTTGTTGACAAGTGTAAAGATGTGTGGTATATTGGGTCCGCCAAAGCGCCTTGGAGCCTGTCCGAAAACCTGGGTGTGGTCGAGTCCTACGAGACCCACCAAGAACTGCGGTAAGTGGTGGGTCTTCGCTGCGCCCGACGCCACCCTACGCGCGGTTGTCGCATAGGCGGGACGGCAGCCCAGACCGGGAATTGGGTGCATTGAAGTCGCCGCTAGTGCCCAAACATCGCTCCACCGGCACAGGGCCCGAAGGGGCGAACCCTATGCCGATGTCCTCCCCATACCTATGGCCAATGCCACTATCACAAAAACCGCCACAAGACGTATTCCTACTCCAGCCCTACACGAATCGTACTCGCATCCTGCTGCCGTCCTACTCCGCTCCTAGTCAACTCCTACCCTGCGTCTACTCCCGAAATACCCCGTAAAACCCCTGAAAAACGCGAGGAAACCATGAACGAAGTATCCGAAGAAAAAGTTCCGCCGACGACCGACCGTTTGAAATTCCTGGCCGAGATCGAACGACTCTACCTGGAAGGCTGGTCCAACGCCGACATGGCCGAGGCGCTCGGCTCCAAACCGCTGATCATCGCCCGCAACCTCCGCGAACTCAAGAAACGCTGGACACGCGCCGCCGCGCGGCAAAAGAGCGTCCTCTCCCTCACCCAGTGCGCCACCGTCTACCGCGAAGCGATGGACGGCTGGCGGCGCTCGCAAAATCCCAAGATCACGACCACCGAGCAAAAGGACCCGGAAAAGGAGGCCCCGAAAACCACGACCCGCCGCGAGGAAGGCCCCGGCGACAAGACGTTCCTCCAGGCCGCCGTGGCCGCGCTGAAGGCCCTCCGCCAATTCGCCGCGGAAAAAGCCGACTCGCCCGCCAAAACACGCCAAATGACCGACCGCGAATACGTAATCCTCATGCAATTCCTCACCCAAGAACAAGTGGACAGGCTAGACGATGATCAGTTACAGAGAATTCGAGAAGCCATGGACAATCTGCGAGCAGAAATGGACGCCAGCCGTAGAGAAGAAGAAGGCGGCGAGGAAGAGCGTCCTTGCCTTCACCCAGCACACGCGGCCGAACTACCGTGTGAACTGGCACCACGAGACCCTGGCGAGGATGCTCGACCGTGTGGCGACGGGCAACTGCCGTCGGCTGATGGTTTTCATGCCGCCGCCGCGTCTCGCGAAAGCCTCTCGTTGTGAACGAGGTCATAGGGAATCCGGATCCAGTTTCTGCGTGCGTCCAGCGCGGTGTTCTGCAAGCGCCTCGCGAGCAAGTACCGCAAGCTTCTCTCCGGAAGCCGCGATGGCGCGGTCGAACTCGTCCTCATCCGCCATTTCAGCGAGCATACGAGCAGCCAGGATCTCTTGTTCCGCGGGCGGCAATGCGGCGGCCTTCTCAAACGCTTCTTTTAGCAGTGTGGTCACAGCAGCAACTCCGGTATACCAATTCTACGCAGTGCCGCGGCGCCAGCAACGGCCTCAAAACATTCCCAACTCGTCCCGCGCATCCTCGGTCATCATCTCGGGCGTCCAGGGCGGACTGAGCGTGACTTCTACCTTCACCTCGCCCGCGCCGTCCAGGGCTTTCAGGGCGTCGCGGACGTTGGCCACCAACTGAGGGCCGTAAGGGCAGGCGGGCGTGGTCATGGTCATCATCACGCCGAGATTCGTCTTCTCGGCCGCTTCTTCCACCGCCACGCCATAGATCAAGCCGAGATCGACGACGTTGATCATCAACTCCGGGTCGCGGACCTGTTTTAACGCTGAATAGACGGTTTCTTCTTGGATGGGCATTGGTCGTTCTCCATCTAACCGCGCTGGAGTCCCGGCTTTAGCCGGCAAGCGCCGGCTAAAGCCGGGACTCCAGCGCCGGGCTTCTATCCCCAAACATAATTCTTCCGCGGCCGATTGACAAGCTTCACGAACACTTCATCGCCTTCCACCTTGACCTCGTGCGAGCCGGTTCCCATCGTGGCGGGCATGCAAAGGACGCGGCCGTCGCGGATGTCGAACTTCGCGCCGTGCCGCGGGCAGGCGATAACAAAACCTTCAAGAAAACCCTCGCCCAAGGGGCCGCCGTCATGGGTGCAGACGTCGTCCAGGGCGAAAAACTGCCCGTCGACGTGAAATACCACGACCAGCCGCTCGTCGACCTCCACGATCTGCTTGCCCGGGTCGGGGATGTCGCCGACCTTGCAAACCTGGACGAAATCACTCATATTCCCGCACCCTTCGGCCGATCGCATGACCCAGGGCTTCGCGGACGCTTTCCACGGTGATCCGATCGAAGACCTGCTGGAAGAAACCGGCGACAATCATGCGAATCGCCTCCTTGCGGGTCAGCCCGCGGGCCTGTGCGTAGAAGACTTGCTCGTCGTCAACGCGGCCGGCGGTAGCGCCGTGCGAGCATTTGACGTCGTCGGCCTCGATTTCCAGTCCCGGAATCGAATCGGCGCGGGCCAGTTCGCTCAGGATCAAATTGTCGTCGCGCTGGTAGCCGTCGGTCTTCTGGGCGTCGCGATCGACCTTGATCATGCCTCGCCAGACGAGCCGAGACTCGCCTTGCAGCGCGCCCTTATAGAGCAGGTCGCTCGTGCAGTTCGGAACTTCGTGGTGCTGGAGCGTGTGGTAGGAAAGATGCTGCGTGCCGTCGGTGAACATCACGCCATTGACCTGGGCGTGGGCTCCTTCGCCGACCAGGGCGACGTGCTGGTTGACCTTGGCCAGGTGGCTGCCCAGCGCGCCGATGGTCCATTGTAGCGAGGCGTCGCGACTGACAAGAGCCTTTTGGTGGGCGAAATGCCAGACGCCGGTGCCCCAGTTTTGCAAGTTCACGTACCGAAGCCGTGCGCCGGGGCCGACAAGAATTTCAACCGCGCCGCAGTGAAGCCCGGCGGCCGTCGCGTCGTGGCTGGCGGTCTCGGCCAGAACGGTGGCCCGGCGCCCTCTTCCAGCACGATCAAGGCGTGGCCGAAATCGCTTTGCCCGGCCGAAAGCGCCGAGAACATATGCAGCGGCCGATCGATCACAACGCCCTTGGGTACGTAGAGGATCATTCCGCCCGACCAGCAGGCAGCGTGCAAGGCGGAGAATTTGTCGTAGTACGGGTCAACTGCGCGGGTGAAGAGAAACGGCTCGATTTGCGGACCATGACGCTGAACGAGTTCGTCGAGGCTGCCGAAGAGAACGCCCTTCGCGGCCAATGCAGGATCGAGCGAGCTGTTTATCGGCCGGCTGTCCAGGGCCGTAGCGTGGCCGGCCAGATCGACGCCGGCGGTGAGCAGCGGGGCGGCTGCCGGCGCCACCGAACTGGCTTCTCCGTTCGGCAGGGGGAACTTCTCGAAGTGGAAGCGGCGGACTTCGGTCCGCCGCCATTCTTCCAGACGCGGCCCTGCGGGAAGGTCGTGCGGCATGGGCAACTCGCAAAACGCCTTCCAAGCGTTACGCCGCAGATCGGTCAGCCAGGTCGGCTCCAATCGCGACGCGAGAAACGACTCGAAAGCCGCCGAGCTGACGCCGCTGGCAATTGCTTCGTTCATGCTACCCCACGGACCCTTCCATTTGCAACTCGATCAGGCGGTTCATTTCCACCGCGTATTCCATCGGCAACTCTTTGACCAGCGGCTCGATAAAGCCGCTGACGATCATCGTCGAGGCCTCGGCTTCGTTCAATCCGCGACTGGCGAGGTAGAACAGTTGCTCTTCGCCGATCCGGGAGACGCTCGCTTCGTGGCCGATGTTCACGTCCTGCTCCTCGATCTCCAGGTAAGGGTACGTGTCGCTACGGCTCTGCGGGTCGAGTATCAAGGCATCGCAGACGACGCTGGACTTCGATTTCTTCGCGCCGGGCATGACCTTGCAGAGGCCGCGGTAGCTGGCGCGGCCGCCGTTCTTGGAAATCGACTTCGAGACAATGCGGCTGGAAGTGTGCGGGGCGCAATGCACCACCTTCGCGCCGGCATCTTGGTGCTGGCCGTGCGAGGCGAAGGCCACAGAGAGCACCTCGCCGCGGGCGCCCGGCTCCATCATGTAAATGGCCGGATATTTCATCGTGAGTCGGCTGCCGAGATTGCCGTCGACCCATTCGACGAGCGAATCGCGATAGGCAAACGCCCGCTTGGTCACGAGGTTGTAAATGTTGTTCGCCCAATTTTGGATCGTAGTATAGCGAACCCGCGAACCCTTCTTGGCGATCACCTCGACGACTGCGGAGTGCAGGCTTTCGGTGCTGTACATGGGGGCGGTGCAGCCTTCCACGTAATGCACTTGGGCGCCCTCGTCGACGATGATCAGAGTCCGCTCGAACTGGCCCATGTTGGCCGCATTGATGCGGAAATAGGCCTGCAAGGGGAAGTCGATCTTCACGCCCGGCGGGACGTAGACGAACGATCCGCCCGACCATACGGCCGAGTTCAAGGCCGCGAACTTGTTGTCCATCGGCGGGATGATCTTGCCAAAGTACTCTCGCAACAAATCGGGATGTTCGCGGACCGCGGTGTCCGTATCAGTGAAGAGCACGCCTTGTTTGGCCAGGTCCTCGCGGAGCGAGCCGTAGATGACTTCGCTCTCGTATTGGGCCTTCACGCCGGCGAGATGCTTTTTCTCCGCCTCGGGAATGCCCAAGCGGTCAAACGTATTCTTGATGTCCGCGGGCACGTCCTCCCAGGAACGGCTCTGGTTTTCGGTCGGCTTGAGATAGTAGTAAACGTCCTGGAAGTTGATGCCGATATTGCCACCCCAGACGGGCATCGGCTTGGAATTGAAGATGTCCAGGCTCTTGAGGCGGAAGTCCCGCATCCAGGCGGGCTCGCGCTTCATTTCGGAAATCTCCTCGACGATCTTCCGGTCCAGGCCCTTACGGGCCTTGAAGACGTAATGCTCGTCGTTACGGAAGTCGTATTTATTGATCTCGCCGAGGAAGTCCTCGGCGGGAGCTGTCAAGTCAGTTGCCATAGTCTCGTCGAAACGCCGGAGATGGCCTGTTAAAGCCTGCGGCGCATCGCCTCCTCAAAGTGAAAACCCCGGGAACACCCCAAAGTGTTTAGAGCGTTCCTTAATCATTATTGGGCTTTGTTTCGTATTTAGTGACTCTTTATTCCCTATTTGTATTCTATCAGCGCAATCAGCCGGCGACCGCCAGCGCCGCCTCGTCGGCCTGGGCCTCAGGATGCGCGGCGCGGATGCGATCGTAGCCTTGTTTGTGCAATTCGGCGGCCAGTTCCGGTCCGCCGGACTCGACCACGCGGCCGCCGAGCATAACGTGGGTAAAGTTCGGCTGGTTGTATTCTAACAAGTGCTCGTGGTGCGTGATGATCAAAATGCCCATGTCGTGCCCTCCGATCTCGGCGATGCTCTGGCTGGCGAGCCGTACGGCGTCCACGTCCAAGCCACTGTCGGTCTCGTCGAGAATGGCGAACTTCGGCCTCAGCATGGCCATTTGCAGGATCTCGGCCCGCTTCGACTCGCCGCCGGAAAAGCCGTCATTCACATACCGCCGGGCGAACTCGGGATCGACCCGCAGGCTTGCCATTTTGTCTTTCAGTTCTTTGCGGAACTCGCGCATCGGCACTAGCTCCTCGCCTTCCTTGCGATCGGGCCGGCGGACATTGGTGACCGCGTGACGGAGGAAATCGGCCATCTTCACGCCGGGGATTGCCACCGGCCGCTGAAAAGCCAGGAACAACCCGGCGCGAGCCCGTTCGTGCGGCTCCATAGCCAGCAGGTCCTCGCCATTGATCTCGATGCGGCCGCCCGTAACCTCATAGCTGGGGTGGCCCATGATGGCGAAGCCCAGCGTGCTCTTTCCCGAGCCGTTGGGCCCCATCATGGCGTGGACTTCCCCACGCCGGATCGAAAGGCTGACTCCCTTCAAGATCGGCTTGCCCGCCACTTGGACGTGCAGGTCGCTGATCGTCAAAACATCACTCATGTATCGCTCTTTTTCCTTCGTGCTATGTATTATAGATGAATTGCAGTTCGGTAGTTCACCGTTCTCCGACGAAAACCACATCACACTCTCGTTTACCGGCGTAATAGGCCGCCGCTATGTCTTTTCTCGATCATGCGGCCGCCGATGTCGAAGCTAAAGGCAAACTTCCTTATTGCTACTGGCGCGGCTTTCTGAGCACACGAAACTGTCCGCAGGGTGGAACAACGACAAACAGCCTCTCGCACCCTCACGGACCCGTTTCAAATCGGCACTCGCCTCCGCCGTCCCGCCGGCATTGCGTCAACTCGACTTCGCTTCCGATCAGTTCCGAGAACATCATTTTTTCCATCTGGCAAACGGTCTCGTCTTTTTCGGCCAGGTTCGGATACGGGCAGACATGCGCGGTTAACGTCGAGTGGTTGCCGGACGTGTCAATGCTGACCGAAATCCGCCGTTGATTGAGCAGGTCGGCCAACGACTGAAGACGCTCGGCTGGCGAAGTGCCTTGGATTTGCGACGCATAACCCGCCGCCAGCGCCCTCGAAATCCGCCGCAACAAGTCGCGGCCGAGGCCCTCGTCGCCGGCCGACTTAATCTCGCCCCACAACGCGACCGCCAAATCGGTGAAATTTCGAGCCCGTTTGCCGGACGCCTTTGTCCGTTAATGAATAGCGGTGCTTGGGACGGCCTCGGCCGGCACGAATGGCCTCGCGCTCGATCATCGCGTGGTTCATCAAGCGGGTCAGTCGCTGGCGCACGGCGGTCGCGGTAACTTCCATCGCATCGGCCAAAGCGGTAACGCTCAAAGGACCAGCGATGCGGATCAAATCGAGCAGGTCGGCGTCGGAATTGGGTGCTTCCACGCTCATGGTAGTACCATCCTCAATCCGTCAAGTCCCGCCGGGAAAAAAATGCCTGCCGTGCCCCAAGCACGTCCGCACGATTCGTCAACGACAGGGCTTCGGAAAACACATAATGAACTCATTGATATCCTACCCCGCGCGACTAATTTTAGCAAGGGTTTGTGTGAAAAATCAGCCGGGTTAATCGAAGGTATGCGAAAAATTCGAAAATGGCGTTTTCTTGGGAGGAACCATACATTCGGGCACAAAACAACGCTCCAAAGTGTACCATACAAATCAAAATTGCGAAACCAGGCCACTCAAATCCGTTGTTCCAACTCCAGTTCATCGTGGGGAAAATAGCGGTCCACGATTGAGTAGAAGTCCGCCGAAGTTGCCACACTTGCCACGTTCGCGCGGAACGCCCGAGCACCAGGCCAACCGCTGACGTAACAACAAGCGAATTTTCGCATGAGCACCGTGCCCTGTCGCTCGCCGAACCGCGCGACAATGAGCCGATAATGCTCCAGCATAATTCCGCGTTGCTCGGGCAGGGTCGGGTCGGGCGGGATCGGCTCGCCCCGCAGCGCCGCCGCGGCCTGCTGGAAGAGCCAGGGGCGATTCAGTGCCGCGCGGCCGATCATCACGCCGTCAATGTCGAAGCGCTCGAAGGCCTCGACGACGGCCTGTGCCGTGGTCAGATCTCCGTTGCCGATCAAGGGGATGCGATAAAGATACGGCTTGATGCGGGAGATTTCCTCCCAATCGGCCGATCCACGGAACATATCAGCGGCCGTTCGGCCATGCACGGTGAGCGCCGCCCCGCCAGCGTCTTCCACCGCCTGAGCCACGTCGCCGGCATTGATCGTGTCGCGACAGGCCCCGAGGCGGATTTTGGCAGTTACCGGCGTCGGAGCGCATGCCTTCGCCACCGCGGAGACGATCGCCCCCACGCGATCCGGGTAACGCAGCAAATACGACCCGCTGTGCGCCTTCTCGGTGACTTCCTTCACGGGGCAGCCGAAGTTGATGTCCACCACGCTCACGCGGAACTCGCGTGCCAAGCGCTCGCCGACTTCGGCCATGACGGTCGGATCATTGTCCCAGATTTGCGTCGCCAGCGGACGAGGTTCATCGAGCACGCCCCAAAGCCGTTCCGGCGATCGATCGAAGCGCTGATCGATCTCCAGAAACCCTCGCGCGGAGAACATCTCGGTGGCCGGCAGCCCGACGCCGCCATGCCGCCGAACCATCTGGCGATAGGCGTAGTTGGTAAAACCCGCCATCGGCGCCTGGAGGATAGGCGGATCGATGACGAGTGGACCAATTTCGAGGGGTGGGACCATAACGAATAATGCATCGAGCCGCCAAAGAACGCAAGGAACGCAAAAAGTATTCTTTTGTGTTCCTTGCGTTCTCTTGCGGCTAAAGATCTTGCAGTAATTATTGAGGAACCATCAACGCTCCGGCGAGAGCCTCAACAGTTCCCTTCGGAATGCCATTGCCTACTACATATTGGGCAATCATTTGATTATAGTTGGTGAGCCCATCGATAAATGCGATTGTCTCATTCGTCCGCACGTCAATTGCAGTCAGCACGTTTTCGAAGAACGCACGGCCCCTAGCGAAATTGGCGGTCGATGCCGTACGTGCGGCATCGGACTCCATCATCGCAATTGCATGATCGCTGATCGTCTGTTCCCAGCGCGGCATTTCAGCCTCGATTTGTCGAAGGGTCCAAGACTGACTGGCGGCAGGCGCAGCCGGAAAATGACCGGCGAAAGGAATCAACGTCGGCTGCGGCCGCCCTTTTTCGGACGCCAACCCCGCGGTGATCGCTAGCTCAAAGTCGGCGGCCAGGCAATCGGCCTGCGCGTCGAGAAAACGTGCATCGACCGCCATGCGGGCACTGCGAAGATTCAACATCCCGGTCGGCGATGGCGGGTTCTGTGCCGTAAGTGCAGGTTTCAAGCGGTCGAGCTGTTGCAGTTCATCGCAATAGAGTTGAACGATTGCCGCCTCGCGTCGAGCATACCAATAGGCGATAATCGCATTCAGACGGCGATCCGGAGCGGCGGCCCGCAGGCAATCGACGAGCGGCAATGATTGCGAATCAGATGACCTGGTGCTGTTCACTGCGAAAAGTGCCGCCGCGAGGCGCGTCGCACCGTCGCGCGGTTCGCTCTCGACGATCGGCTTGAATGCTGAACGGACCGTGCTCGCGCCTGTCGATTTGCCGTCGCTCACCGGCGGTTTCGCCGCGTCCGCTTGCGGCGCGCTTTGCGGAATGGTCAACTCCTGCGGCGGCCCCAAACTTCGCGCCTGGTCCTCGCGAATTTGCGGCGGTACGGTTGGCGCGGTTGGCGCTACGGGCGCTGCAATGGACGGCGCAGTCAACGGTGATGTTGGCGGCGGAACTGCTGCCTGCGGGACTGTCAACGAAGGGGGCGATTGCAACAACGGCTGCGGCGGCCTCGGTATCGAGCCTTCGGCGGCAGGCGGCGCGATGAGCGCGGGTGGATTGAGTTCGGTTCGTAGGCGGTTTGGCGGCAGGCTCCCGGCTGAAGCCGGTACGCCAACGGCCGGCACAGTCATCGCTTGCTGGAACTGCGCCGGTATGGTCGCGGAGTCAGGCGCTATCTCCGCGCTCGGCCTCGCCTGCTTAATCAACGTTGACACCAACACGGCCGCAGACGTTTGCGGCGGAATGACCGCAAGTGAATAATCGACGATGTCATCGTTATAGCGGCAGACCGCGGCGATGAACGCCCGTTGTTCGCGAACTTGCGATTCCAGCGCACGCAGCGCCGGCCAAGCGCGCTGCCCGCCGGCCTGAAGTTCGATGGCCGCGTCCAGCGCCTCTTCCGCCGCTAGCACCGCCGCCGCGTGGCTATCCACCGCGCGCTGCCGTAGCGGTAATGTCTGATCCAACATGCGCAGGCGATCGGGCGCTTTGCGATTCGCGAAAAACTCGGCAAACCGCGTGCGATACGCTTCGGTCAGCGGACGATCGGCGGGCAGCGGCAACGGGGCCGTCTCCGGGAAATCGAGCTTGGCCGCCAACTCATGCTGCGCCGAAGTCGCTTGCAACTCGGCCTCGTGAAGCTGCGCGACGGCGATCGCCTGGGCAGTCCGCAGGTCCGCCGCCTCATCGCCCGCCGCCTTGAGCCGGGCAAGCCGCTGCTGCCGTTCGTGGCAGTATCGATAACCGCCAATCGCTTCTACTAGCCGCCAATAGGCGTGAACCGCCTCAAGCTGCTTCGCCCGATCGGGCACCGCGGCAACTGCCGTTAGAAGCGAAATCGGCCGGCCGGTGATCGTTCCGTCCGTGGGGAGTGCGAGTGCGTCCACCACCAGTTGGTCCGACGTTGCATGGGCCGAAGTATTCGCGGAGTTTGCCCCAATGGCTGTCCCGCTGCCGGACGGCCTGTCCGTCGTATTCCGGCTGAAGCCGCTACTACGAGCGCCCTCGCCGCCAGACACCGCCCCGGTGGGCGCGGTCGCCGGCGCTTGGACGCCAACCGGCGGCGGAGGAATGCGGCCGACCTGGCCAACAAGGCAAACACTCAAAAGCCACGAGCAGGCGTACATGGTCGGTCTCTCCAAGCGAAATTGGCGGAATAAGTCAGCAGAGCGTTAGCCTGCCATTTTTTGCACCTCCCGTCAATCCAATTCCCACGAAAGAACACATTTCGGCCGCATTTCTGCCAAACCGATGGCAAATATCGGTTTCCTGCGTTACAATTTTCCATACATGTCGCCTATCACTCCATGGTGGAAAAAACAAACGCCAGGATACTTATGATGATTCGCAAACGTTACGGACTGCTGATTGTACTGTCGCTCGTTGCCATGCTGGGCGTGGCGGCCGGTGCTGGACTCTACTATGTTTATGCCCCGCTGCCCGATCCTTCGCAGGCCACGACTGAGCAGCTTTTTCGCTGGCTCGTGACCCGTGACATGAGCCAGGAGCCGGCGAGCACCCAGCAGGCCATCGTCCATCGCGTTGACTCCGACCTTGGATCGACGAGCGAACTAGCCGAGAGTATCGCCCAGCTTGACGCGTCTCATCGGGCGATGCTTTGGACCAACATCGGCACGCTCTTGAGCCCCTGGCTGTTGGAAAAGGTTGACGAATACGCGAAATTGCCGGCGGCCGAGCAGCCGGCCTATCTCGACCGCTTCCTCGATCGCGTCGATCAGTGGAGCAAGATCGCCGCTGCATGCCAGCAAGGCAATTCCGCGTCAGGGGCGAAATCTGACTCGAAGTCCGACGGGGCGCTAAACAATCTGATCGCCGACCGCGTCGCCGAGTGCAGTCGACACGTGGAGCCCGCCCAGCAGAAGCGAATCTCGGCGTACATGGCGGCCGTGCAAGGGCGGTGGATCGTGCGACAGTTCTCGAATTTTGGCTTATTCGGCAAACAGGGCAAGCCGTAAACGGCATCTACGTGAATTACGATTTCATCACCACGGAGGGCCATTTACGCGAGTTCTGCGATGAGCTTGCCGGTTGCCGCTGGATCGCGCTGGATACGGAGTTCATCTCCGAGGGCAGCTATCGGCCCGAACTCTGCCTGATCCAAGTCAGTACGCCGAAGCACTTGGCGGTCATTGATGCGATCGAAGTAACCGACGTGCTGCCCTTCTGGCAAGCGGTTATCGACGGCGAACAGGAAACGATCGTCCACGCCGGCCGAAGCGAGATGGAGTTCTGCATGGCCGCCACCGGCCGACAGCCGAAAAAACTCTTTGACTGTCAGCTTGCGGCCGGGCTGGCGGGCATCGAGTATCCGGCCGGATACAGCACGCTGGTACTGAAGCTGCTGGGCGAGTCGATGCAGAAGCACGAGACCCGCACTGATTGGCGGAAGCGACCGCTCTCCAAACGCCAGTTGGACTACGCCGCCGAGGACGTTTATTATCTCAGCCTCGTCCGCGACCGCATCCACGCCCTGCTGGTGGAACTCGGCCGCCTGGGATGGCTCGAGGAGGAGCGGCAATCGTGGTGCGAGGCCCTCTGCCATGCGATGTCCGACGAGCGCTGGCGGCGCGTATCGGGCAATACGAGTCTCGATCCGCGGAGCCTGGCGATTGTCCACGAACTGTGGAAGTGGCGGGAAGAAGAGGCCCGCCGCCGCAATCAGCCCGCGCGGCGGGTGCTCCGCGACGACCTGATCGTCGAACTGGCCAAGCGGCAGACGTCCGACGTAAAGCGGATCAAAGCCGTGCGCGGATTGGAGCGTGGCGACCTGGCGCGGCGGATCGAACAGATTGCCCAGTGCATTCAGCGCGGCGCTCACGATGCCGGTGGAGGAATGCCCGCCGCGCAATCCACGGCAGGCAACGCCGCAACTCTCGGTGCTGGGGCAATTCCTCTTTGCCGCCTTGGGCAGCGTCTGCCGCGAGGCGCACTTGGCGCCGAACCTGGTCGGCGGCCCCAACGACATCCGCGACTGGATCGGCTGGCGGCTATCCGCCCGCAGCGATCAATCGCCGCCCGTGCCCAAACTGGCCAGTGGCTGGCGAGCCGAGTTTGTCGGGCGGCTGTTCGACGATCTGCTCGACGGCAAAACCGCGATCCGCATTGGCGACCCGGCCGCTGAGCATCCGCTGATTTTGGAGCGATGCGGAGAGTAGCGGGCCGATATGCGAAAGAAGGACAGCTTGTCGCCGACATTCATCCTGGCCTGCGCGGCCGGGTTGTTGGCGGCAGGGCCAGGTTGCGGCGCTGACCGGCCGGGCAACGCGACGCCAGCCGTCTCCAAGGCGGCCGACGGCTCGCGGTGGATGGAAGACCATCTCGACTCCTGGGGCAAACGGCCGCTCCGGCGATGGGTGCTCCCCGCGTCGCACGATTCGGCCATGTACGAATCGGGCTGGGTCAAGTCGCTCGGCCAGACGCAGACGCTTTCAATTTACGAACAATTGAAATACGGCATCCGCTTTTTCGACCTTCGGCCGCAGTGGTCGGGCGGTGAAATCTGCCTATACCACGGCCCGGTCGTCGGTCCCAAACTGACTGACTTGCTGGACGACGTGCGGCGGTTCTGCCGCGAGCCGCATCACGAATTGATCATCCTGAAGTTTTCCCGCTACGAATCCTTCAGCGACAAGGTCTTCCGGCGGATGGTCGAGGAAATCACGGAGCGGCTCGACCTCTGGCTTCATAAATCGCTGCCCAAAGACAGACGGTTGGCCGACGTTCCACTGCGGGATGTGCTGATAGAAAAAAGCGTCGTGTGGGTCGTGTGCGATGGGGGCTATCCGCTCGTCAACCGTACGCCGGACATCTGGGTCTATCGCGACTGGTCGGCCGCTGACCCAGAACAGGGCGATTTGCGGGTTTACGATCGCTATGCCGACTCGACCGATTACGAGCGGATGAAGGCCGATCAGTTGGGCAAGTTCGCCCGATATGACGGCAAGTGCATACGACGGCCGGACCTGCCGTGCGATCTGTTTCTGCTCTCCTGGACGCTGACTCCAGCTACTGGCGTCCGCGCGTACTCGGAGTTGCCCAATCGCAAACTGGCCGAGAACATCAGAGAATTGAAAAGCCCCAACCGTTTCGGCTGCGTTCCGAACCTGCTCTACGCCGACTACGTGGAATCGGCCCATTTGCTGGACGTGGCGCTGGAGATGAATGAGGCGCTAGCGAAGGCCGAAGCGAAAAAGGACCGATGACAACCGACACTTCGCAAAGTAGTAAGACTCGCGCGGCGGCCGACGTGCCGGGCACGATTAGCCTCACGCAGAAGCTCTGCTTCATCGCGCCGCTGGCGGCCTTGCAGGTCGGCATCTATTGGCTGCTCAATCACTTTCTTTTGTTCCGCTCGCGAGAGTTGCCGCTGACGTGGATCGACCGCGCGACGCCTTTTTGGCTCTGGACGATCTGGGGCTATTTCGCCCTCATCGCGATGGCCCCCGGGCTGCCGCTCTTGGTGCGACAAAAACGCGTGTTCTATCGGCTGCTGCGGGCCTATTTCATTGCGATGGGCGCGGCATGGCTCTTCTTCTTGCTCATGCCGACGCACTATCCCCGCCCGCTAACGCCGACGGACGACTCCTGGTCGAACATGGCCTATCGCTCGCTCATCCAGTTCGATTCGCCGGAGTGCAGTTTTCCGTCCTCGCACGTGATCGTGCCCTTGTTGGCCTGCATCGCGCTGCGGAGGGACAAGAGTCTTGGGGGCTGGTGGCCGCTCGTGGCGGCCTGCGTGGTCATCTGCTGCCTATCGATTCTGACGACGAAGCAGCATTACGTTTGGGACTTGCTGGGGGGAGCCGGCGTGGCGGCGGCGGGATGGTTTATCTCTCGATTAGGATTCTCGCGCAGCGGTCCGCTATAATTGTTGGCATGAAGCCGACCACCTATCATTTCACGGTAATACTTGCGGACATTCATGAGATGACGGAAGATCTCGCCAAAGCCCTTTTCGAGGCCGGCTGCGACGACGGTTCTCCCCGGTCGAGCAATGGCGTCGCCACAATCGACTTCGACCGCGAGACTGAATCTATTGAGCATGCCGTACGCTCGGCGGTCGCCAATGTGCAGAAGGCGGGATGCCACGTCGCTGGGGTCAAAATCGAAGCGAAAGATTACCTTTGGCAGTGAAGCGACGATGGCGAATCAGCGAAATGCCGCCTCGCCTACCCTTCCCGCAACCCCAACCTCTCGCGCCGATACTTCCCACTCTGCACCCGCTCGACCCAGCGGGGATTGTCGAGATACCACTCGACCGTCCGCCGCAACCCCGATGCAAAATCATGCTCCGGCTTCCAGCCCAAATCGCGCAAGATCTTGCCCGCGTTGATGGCGTAACGGCGATCGTGGCCAGGCCGATCTTTCACGTAGGTGACAAGCGAACTGCACGATGCGTGCGGCAATCCGGGCCGCAATTCGTCCACCAGGCGCAGACGCGGCGGACGATCTCGATGTTCGGCTGTTCACAATTGCCGCCAATGTTGTACGTCTCGCCCGGCTTTCCCTTCGCCAGCACGCAGGATAGCGCCCGGCAGTGGTCCTCGACGAAGAGCCAGTCGCGGACGTTCATGCCGTCGCCGTAGACGGGCAGCTTCCGCCCCTCCAACGCGTTGAGGATCATCAGCGGGATCAGCTTCTCAGGGAACTGATACGGGCCGTAGTTGTTCGAACAATTGGTCACCAGCACCGGCAGGCCGTAGGTACGGTGATACGCCCGCGCGAGATGGTCGGCCGAGGCCTTCGAGGCCGAGTAGGGCGAACTGGGATCGTAGGACGTCTCTTCCGTGAATAGACCCGTCGCCCCGAGCGAACCATAGACCTCGTCGGTAGAGACGTGCAGAAAACGAAACTGGGACTTTTCCGGATCGGCCAATTTCGACCAGTATTTCAGCGCCGCGTCAAGCATCTGGAACGTGCCCAGCACGTTGGTCACGACGAACTGCGACGGGTTGTCGATAGAGCGATCGACGTGCGACTCGGCGGCGAAATGGACGACTGCCGTCGGCCGGTGTTCGGCGAGCACCCGATCGACCGCCGCCCGGTCGGTGATGTCGCCCTGCACGAAGGCATAGTCCGAATCGCCGCTCACCGGCTCCAAGGAATCGAGATTGCCCGCATAGGTCAGGCAGTCGAAGTTGACGACTTTTGCCGCACGGTTGGCGATTGTCGTGCGGACGTAACAACTGCCGATAAAGCCGGCACCGCCGGTGACGAGAATGGTCTGCATGATTTACGGCTTCTCCACCAATTCCTGCAAATACCGTCCATACTCGTTCTTCTGCGAAGCGGCGAGCCGCAACAGAGCTTCGTCATCGATGAAACCTTTGATCCAGGCGACTTCCTCGATGCAGGCGATTTTCAGCCCCTGCCGTTCCTCGATCATCTGCACGAAGTTCGAAGCCTGCAGCAGCGACTCGTGCGTGCCCGTATCGAGCCAGGCGAAGCCGCGGCCGAGCACCTCGACTTGCAGTTGCCCGCGCTGCATGTAGACGCGATTGACGTCGGTGATCTCCAGTTCGCCGCGGGGAGAAGGTTTCAGCGTTGCGGCGATGTCCAGCACCTGGTTGTCGTAGAAGTACAGGCCGGTCACTGCGTAGTGCGACTTCGGCTGCTTGGGCTTCTCTTCGATGGTGAGCGCCTTGCCCGCGGCGTCGATCTCGACGACACCGTACCGCTCAGGGTCTTTGACGACGTAGGCGAAGACGGTGGCTCCGCTGCTCTGTGTGAATGTTTTCTCCAGCGTCTTGCGAAACGATTGGCCGTAGAAAATGTTGTCGCCGAGGACCAGCGCTACGCAGTCGCGGCCGACGAAGTCGCGGCCGATGATGAACGCCTGGGCCAGCCCTTCCGGCTTGGGCTGCACGGCGTAGCTGATGGAAATGCCCAGCGGGCAACCGTCGCCCAGCAACCGCTGATAGCCGCCGATGTCGTCGGGCGTGGAGATCAGCAGGATCTCGCGGATGCCGGCCAGGATAAGCGTCGACAGCGGATAATAGATCATCGGCTTGTCGTAGATCGGCAGCAGTTGCTTGCTGATCGCGCGGGTGACCGGGTGCAGCCGCGTACCGGCCCCTCCGGCGAGGATGATGCCTTTGCGATTTGGGGATGAGATCGTCATGGATTATTGAGAATGGTGCGATTCGTGCGGCCGACTGCCGAACGTATGAGTATAACTGCCGCAAGAAAGCGTGTCGAGGAGCAGAAAGTCACCGTTGGCGTAGCCCGGCTACGTGTTCAGTCTGCGCAGCCAGTCTTCGTACGCCCGCCACCCTTCCGCTTCCTCAATTCCTGGCTGCCTCTGGACGAACCCAAGAAACTCATGCATGGGCAGAAACGGGAATGAAAGGCTCCGCGGCTCCTCGCGATAATGCCCATCGGCTTGGCGAATCCAAATGTGAATCGCTTCTTCATCGTAAATCCACACCTCAGGCACACCCATGTCGGCATAGATCGCCAACTGGTCGAGCGAACTTCTGCTGATGTCCACCTCGACGGCAAGGTCGGGCGGCGGATCGACGCTCAAATCGAGTTCTTCCACGTCGCGAAGCGCACTGGCGTGCGCGAGGTAGTAACATTCATCCGGCTCCACGCCGCGCTTCTTCAGTTCGATTTTTAACGTGGTAGAGCCGCGCCGACAAGGGGAACATCTGCTCTCACAGCCGCCGCCTCAATCATCCTGGCGATTCGTTTCTTGATCCGCTCGTGTCGCAGCGAAAGAGTCATGATTTCCAAGTATCCGTGATCGTAGGCGAATCGCGCACCCGCGCGATCGGAGCGGGCCAAGTCCAAGAAGGTGGACCAGGATATATTTGACAACAGTACGCGCTTTTCAACCGGCGGCGGCGAAGCTATCGACATGAGGTTTAATTCTCCAGGGTACCCTTCCATTCTACTCGGCACAGACAGCTTTATCAAGCTCGGCGAGACATCGTACCGCCGGTTGGAGACACGTCAGATTGAATAGTTTCTACAATCCCTCATCGAACACCCATGAGAGCCAAAATGCCAACTTGCTTGCTTGCGCCACGTCGTAGACGGTGTCGAGAATCGCCCTCAGTTCATTCCAGCGCTTGGCCCGTAGATACGCTTTCGCGATAGCCTCACGCTTGCCGTTCGGGTTGCGAATCTGCTTGGCACATTCGATTGCTTCATCCCAACTTTCCAAATCACAATACGCCGCCGCAAGGCTCTTCCAACCTTGCGCTCGGTTAGACGCGGTTCGTTCCCCTTTGACAGCTTTTTTCGCGGCGAGAAGTGTCGCACGCGCAGCGTCCCTTTCGCCGCCGAGAGTCTGAAGCCTGCCTAAGCTGGTAAACACCGCGGCCGAAACCCAGCCGGTTTCGCCAAGTTCCCACGCATACACGTTTTGCTCGATTCTTCGCAGCGTCTGCTTAAGTCGCGGCACATCTCCTAATCTCCAATATGTCTTTGCCACACTCTCCATCTGATTCATTGGGAAGTGATAGTTGCCCGAACTATGTAGGCGCTGTTCGTTTTCAGCATCCGCGAACTGATCTTCCAACCACCCCGTTGCTTCATCCCGTGCGCCGTGCCGCCATAGCGGACCAACAACGTCCCACCATTTCCAATCGCTCTTTGGTGCAGACTCATAGACGCCCATGACACGGCCAGAATCACCCGCCTTATCACACAACTCTAAAAGCCGTGTACGGTGCCGTTCTTGAACGATTCCGGTCTCGCGGCGAATCTTGTCAATCAACCCGTCGATCTTATCACGGAATGTCTCGGTTCGTCCTGCCCGCGAGTCTTCGGCCGCCTCGACCAATGCCTTGGCGACTTCGGCGCGCAGCAATTCCTCCGGCGTAGTCATGCCAAGCACGCCAAGCATTCCTAAGAGGTCCGCGCACCAATTCACGTCCTCTCTCGCATGGCGTCGCCAATATTGATCCTCAATCGCCTCGGCAAGCAACTTTCCCTGTCGGAGATACTCGCTAGCTGCAGTCGCGTCGCCAAGTCCCGCGGCGACACTTGCAGAACACGCCAGAATCTTCACGCGCTGTCCCGTATCGCTCAGCCGGCGCTCAATCTTCATCAAGTCTCGCACTAGGTGTTCAGCCTGGCGGAATCTCCCCATTGTACACAACATGTTGGCCACCGACGTCATTTCACGCGCGCGATCTTCATCATCCTCGATTCCGACAGCGATTAGCCCGGACGCGTAAAGCCAACCGGCTCGCCTGCTCCCCTCACTCGGCCAAGGGAACTTCACCGAAGTTTTCGACTTGGCTTCTTCGTCGCGAGGCTTGAATTCCAAAGTCAGTGCAAACCCGTCGCGAGTGACCATGCCTAGCTCAAATAAGTCTCCATCATGGAACCCGAACACAATGCGCCTTTGGCGGGCGGTTCCAAGTAAAACGTCGGAAGCAATTTCGGTGAATGCCTGTTTGAGCGCCAATCCTAGGAAGCGGATGCCCAATGCTATTCTGCGCAGTTCCTCCCTCGACAAGACCGAAAATGCGATTCAAGACGTTAGAGCGGACATCCCCCGGATATAGCGTATACTCTTCGCTCCGTTCGCCGCAGCCGAATTCGATCCCTTTGCCCCGCGGCATATTAAGTGAATCAAGACCGAAGTAGAGTTCAGTGATGCGGGCATTAATGTCGCCCCGCGTGAAATGTCTCTCGATCCGCTGTCGGATTAAATGGGCATCTGCCACGTAATCGAGCTTCGACAACTTCTTCCGATCTCCCAGATCCAACACTGAGTCACCCAACCGATCAAGCAACCAGCACATGCCGTCTGCGATGTCGAATGTTTCGATGGCTGTTTTGGCAAGATCAATGCCGAGGCTATTGTTGCTTCCCATTTCAAGCAATCTTTCGCTTGGCGCGTTTACCCTCTCCACGCCCACCTTGCCAACTCAATAAGCGTCGGCGTCTTGCCCTGCGCGAGGATCGCGATGCGAAAGACGCGGCCGGCGGCGGCAACCACTCCCAGCGTGAAGACGACCATGATTGCCACGCCCGCGAGCGGCTGCCAGAGGGGAACCGCGGCGCTCGCGCCGATCCGCAACACCATCATTAGCGGAACGCCCGGCGGCACGAGCGAAAGCCAGGTGGCAAAGCTGCCATTGGGCTCCCGCACGACCTGGAACCAGACGAACAGCGGATACATGAAGACTAGCCACGCCGGCATCAAGAGACCCTGGGCTTCCTTCATCTGGTTGACCGATGCCCCGATGGCCATGAAGATCGAGCCGAACATGAGAACGGCCAGCACCTGAAAGATGATGAACCAAGGCACCAGCCGCAGCGGAACCATGTCGGCCACGTCGTAGTGCCGCGCCGCGATGTAGCCGCCCACCCCGTAGACGGCAAGCACGGTCAACGATCCGCCGATGCCGCCCAGCAGTTTTCCTAACATGAGTTGGAAGCAGTTCACCGAGCCGAGCAGGACCTCGGCGATCCGCTGCGTCTTCTCCTCCATCGCGCTTTCCAGCATCGGCTGCGCGGCGAGGAATATGACCATCCACATAAGCATCATCATGCCGAAAGGCAGCAGAGTCATCTGCATTTCGTTGGCCTGCTTGGGGCCGGGGGCGCCGCCCGGCTCGGATTTCTCGCTCAGCCGCTCGGGTTCGACTAGTACCGGAAGTTCGATCCGTTTCACCTTGGCCGCGTCGATGTTTGCCTGTTCTAGCCGCCGCGTGCGGACCGCATCGTTTATGACGGCCGTCAGCCATCCCCGCTCTTCGGAGAGCGGCGCGTTCTCGGCGTAGAAGAGAACCTTCGGGAGGCCGTCCGGCCCGCCCGGTTGGAAGACGTCGGCCGGTATTTCCACAAACGAGTCGATCTCGCCGCGGCGGACCCGATCGGAAAGCGCGAGCCGCATCTGGTCCGTTACGGGCCCCGTCGGACCGGCCTCGATTTCCAATCGCGGCTGCTTGCGAGACTCGCCCTTGATGGTCGCGTCACCGCCGCCCTCCTGCTCGTTGCGCACCTTGGCTGCCTGCTCGATCATCGGCAACAGCCTACCGCTGCCGTCCAGCACCACGATCCGCCGCAACGTCGGGCCGACGCGGCCCTTCATATAAGTTTGAACCGCGAACCCGGCGAACATGAGCACGGGCATGAGCACCGGCGCTATCATAAACGCCTTCGCGCCGACGATGGCGCGGTACTCCCGCACGGCGATGGTCCAGATCTTATCCACGGGCGGCCTCCTCAGTCTTTTG
Source organism: uncultured Planctomycetia bacterium (assembly GCA_963707295.1). Taxonomy (GTDB): domain Bacteria; phylum Planctomycetota; class Planctomycetia; order Pirellulales; family Thermoguttaceae; genus JANXQG01. Next base: position 223,912 of record CAVPPL010000007.1, on the reverse strand, counting down.
AACGCCCGTCTGCTCCGTGTCAGCGCCCGCGATTCGCAAGAACACGTCGTGCAACGACGGCCGCGTCAACGAAAAATGCTCGATGCGGGCACGAGACGCTATCGTCTTGAGAATCTCCTGAGAATCGGCGCCGGGCTTCATCTGCAATTCCGTGTAGCGGCCGTAGGGCGTCACGCGGAGCACGCCCGGCACGTCGGTGAACGATACGTCACTTTCCGCCGTCCGCACCCGGATCGCGTCCTGTCCAAATTTGGCCTGGATCGCATCGAGCGTGTCGTCCAACACTTTCTTCCCGCGGAAGATCATGAAGATCGTGTCGCACATCCGCTCCGCGATGTCCATGTCGTGCGTTGAAAAGATCACCGTCGTACCTTCCGCGTGCAACGAGAGAACAGCGTCCTTGAGCACTTCCATGTTGATCGGATCTAGCCCGGAGAACGGCTCGTCGAGGATCAGGAGCTTCGGCCGCGCGATCACGGCGATCAGAAACTGCACCTTCTGCGACATGCCCTTGGAGAGCGTCTCGACGCGGCGGTCCGCCCAATTGCCCAATTCAAAGCGATCGAGCCAGTCGTCCGCGGCGGAGCGGCTCTTGCGGAACCCCTTCAGCCGGGCGAAGTAAATGAGAATCTCGCGGACCCGCATCTTGCGATACAGCCCGCGTTCTTCCGGCAGGTAACCTACGTGGTCGTCCGCGCTGGCCGCCCGTTCGCGTCCCAGCACAGTAATGCGGCCCTTCTCCGGATAAAGAATGCGCAGGATCATCCGTAGCGTGGTCGTCTTGCCCGACCCGTTCGGGCCAATGAAGCCATAAACGGCCCCTTCGGGAACGGCAAGGTCGAGGTGATCCACAGCCAAATGCTGCCCAAATCGCTTGGTCACACCTTCAAGCTGCACGGCATGGGGCATTTTAACCAACTTGTTCTTGTGTGGACGCGAGATCCCAGCTTTCACATTGCCGCCGCGAGCTGGGGTTGGAGGGCACGATCAATGGCCGAACGTATGAGTATAGCTGCCGCAAGAAAGCGTGTCGAGCAACAAGGATGCTTCGCGCTTCCGACCGTCGCAACCCCCAATAGAGGCATCTTGGAGGCTGCCGCGATCCGCGATTCTCCGACCCTGGCATAACCTAATAACGCGCGTTACAATGGGCCTTTCGCGTTTCTGCTCGTTGCAACTGGGACCTGGAAGTCGATCATGCAACTCAAGACTCTTCCTATTTTTCTGGCCTTCTTTCTCATGGGTTTGGCCGATGCAATGGGGCCAATGTCTGACGCGGTCAAGGACCACTACGTGGTCAGCAATGTCATCTCGAGGTTGCTGCCATTCGCCGTTTTTATTGCGTTTGCCATATTCAGCGTGCCGGGCGGCGTACTAGCGGCGCGGGTAGGAAAAAAGAAGCTGCTACTGCTTGGCTTGGGCTTGAACGCGGCCGCTTTGGTAATTCCTTCAATTATGCTGCCGACCTATCCGGTGCTGCTGGCATGTATCTTTTGCCTCGGCATTGGTACGACCTTTCTGCAAGTGGCGGGCAACCCAATCATGCGCGATGTGAGCGCCGCAGGGAATTACAGTCGCAATTTGGCCTTTGCCCAGGGAGTCAAAGGACTTGGCAGCAGCGGATCGACGTACTTCATGACCGCAATCACGGGCATTGCATTTTTCGAAAGCATTTGGGGTTGGCGCGCCGGGTTCCCCGTCTTCTGCTGCCTGATGATTGTGGCCTTTATTGCCGTTGCGTCATTGAAGGTTAATGAAACGAAAGCCGATGTTCCGGCCAGCATTGGTTCTAGCTTAAGGTTGCTGAGTGAACCCGTGTTCTTTTTGGCCGTGGTTGGAATATTCCTATACGTCGGCGCGGAGGTTTGCATGGCGACATATTTAAAGCCTGTGTTGCACGAGAGCTTTGGGTTCGAGGAAAAGACGGCTGCCTTTTTCGGCCCCGCTGCATTCCTATTCATCCTCGCCGTTGGCCGACTGCTTGGCGGCTCGCTCTTGACGATCATGACGCCGCGAACTTGTTTCCGACTATCGGCACTTTTGGGCATGATCGGCGCCGCGGCGGTGATGACTGGTGACAAATACGCGACGTACGCCGGAATTGTCGCCGCTGGTTTGGGATTCGCCAATATCTGGCCAATGCTGTTTTCTATTACAGTCGAAGAGCGGCCGAAATGCGCGAATGAGCTAAGCGGTCTCATGTGTATGGCGATCAGCGGCGGTGCCGTAATGCCACTCATTATGGCCAAGCTGGTGGATATGAACTACTCTCTGGCCATAACGTTCGCAGTCCCGGCTTCCTGCTTCGCCTATCTGCTCGTGCTTTCTCTCCGCAGCGCGTCCAAATCTCCCGCCCAAGGAGCCGCCGCATGAACACTAACACCGACTCTCGCATTGTTCTGACGCTGGATGCCGGCGGCACGAACCTGAAATTCTCCGCCATTCGCGGCAATAAGCTGCTTGTCGAGCCAATTTATATCCCCACCGAGGCCGACAACCTCGAACGCTGTCTGGCGAACATCGTCGAGGGGTTCTGCCGCGTACGGGCGCTCTGCGCGACGCCGCCCGTGGCCATCAGCTTTGCGTTTCCCGGTCCGGCCGACTATCCGGCGGGCATCATCGACAACATGTCGAACATGCCGGCCTTTCGCGGCGGCGTCGCCTTGGGGCCGATGCTCGAAGAGAAGTTCGGCATACCCGTCTATATCAACAACGACGGCGACCTGTTCGTCTACGGCGAGGCCATCGCCGGCTTTTTGCCGTATATCAACGACCTGCTGGAAAAGGCCGGCAGTCCCAAACGATACAAGAATCTCTTCGGCGTCACGCTCGGCACGGGTTTCGGCGGCGGCATCGTCCGCAACGGTGAACTGTTCATCGGCGACAATTCGGTCGCCGGCGAGGCGTGGCTGCTGCGGAATAAGCTTGACCCGGCCGTGAATGCCGAGGAAGGCTGCTCAATTCGCGCGGTTCGCCGCGCGTACGCCCGAGTGGCCGGAATCCGAGAAGATGACGTGCCGGAGCCGAAGGTAATTGCCGAAATCGCCACCGGTGCCGCGCCGGGCAGCTCCCCCGAAAAGCGCGCCGCGGCCGTCGAGGCATTCCGCTGCCTGGGCGAAGCGACCGGCGACGCTGTCGCGCAAGCGCTGACGCTGCTTGACAGCTTAGTGGTGGTCGGCGGCGGCATTTCCGCTGCGGCGCCGTTGTTCCTGCCCGCGCTTGTCGATGCGGTCAACGACGTTTATGTCAAAGGCAACGATCGGCTCCGCCGCGTTGTTGCCCGAGCGTTCAACGCCGAAGACCCGGCGCAGCTCAAGGAGTTCCTCCAAGGCCAGAAGCGAACGCTGACGGTGCCCGGCAGCACGCGGACGGTCCAATACGATCCCTTGCAGCGGACGGCCATCGGCCTTTCACGGCTGGGCACGAGCGAGGCCGTGGCCATCGGGGCATATGCGTATGCGATACGACAATTAGAATCCCATTCCTGAGGTGCGACGATGAAAGCGAAAAAGATTATTACGGTGTTGGTTCTTGGCTTCTCATGTCTCCTGCTCTGCGGCGCTACGGCAGCGGCCGCCGACGGCAAACCCGTCTGGCAGGTCGGCTCGCCCGACGACAGCTACGCCGAGTTCGCCTTGGTCAATTCGCGAAATCCGGATTGGCAATATCCCTGGGATTGGAGCCGCGACGTCGTGTTTACCGTCGGCGAGAGCGACGCCAAGCGGGACTGGCCGTTCATCCATCCCGGCCCTCAGGATCACTGGGCAGGCGAGAAGCAGCACAAGTTCGCCGTCCAGTTCGGGCTGAAGAGCGTGGCCGAGTCGGGCGATTGCCAGCTTGACGTGCGTCTGATCGACACCCACTCCCAAGCACCGCCACGGCTTCGCATCGCCGTCAACGGCAAGACATTTGAGCGGTCGCTCCCGCACGGCGGCGGCGACGAAACGGCCATCGACCGTCCCGAACAGGGCAAGCGGCAGCGCATCGCGATCACGTTTCCCGTCGGCGACCTGCAGGCCGGCAGCAACGAGGTTTCGATCACCACGCTCTCCGGCTCGTGGGTCCTTTATGACTCGCTTGCCCTCACCGCGCCGGAAGGAACGCAGCTCGCTAAATACGATTTCAGCACAACGACCACCAAGCTGGCCAAGACTTCGGTGGGCACCGCGGGGACCGGCCATACGTTCCCCGGCGCGTGCGTGCCCTTTGGCATGGTGCAACTCAGCCCCGATACGCGGACCCAAGGCTGGGCGGCCTGCGCGGGCTATCAGGCCGAGGACGCCCGCATCCTCGGCTTCTCGCACAATCACCTTTCCGGCACGGGCTGCGCCGACCTGGGCAATATTCTTATGATGCCGGCGGTCGGCTCCGTTGACCTCGGCTCGGCCGGTCGCGGTGAATCGGGCTTCCCGCAGGCCTTCGCCCACGGATCAGAAACAATGTCGCCGGGCTATTATCATGTGACGTTTCCGGATTCTAAAATCACGGTCGAACTTACAGCCACCACCCGCGTTGGCCTGCACCGCTACACGTTCCCAGCCTCGGACGAGGCCCACGTTTGTTTCGATCTGCACCACGGCATGGCCAACGGCGTTCGCGAATGTGCGCTGAATGTGGAAAGCGACCACGTCATTTCCGGTTACCGCAAATACAACGGTTGGGGCGGCTCGATGCAGTTTTTCTTCGTCGCCGAGTTTTCCAAGCCGTTCAAGAACGTCGCGGCCGAAATCGGCAACAACCAACCTCTTGACGACGTGAAAGAGCTGAAGGCTCGCAGCATCCGAGCCCGCGTGGACTTCGCCACGACCGAAGGCGAGAAAGTGCTTGTCAAGGTCGGCCTGTCGGCCGTGAGCGTGGATGGGGCGCGAAAGAATCTGGCGGCCGAGATTCCCGGTTTCGATTTCGACAAGACGCGTGCCGCGGCCGAAAAGGCATGGCAGGACGTGCTAGGGAAGATCGAGGCCCGCGCCGGCGACCGCAAGACGCTGGAAGTCTTCTATAGCGCGCTCTACCACGCGTGCCTCGCGCCCAATATCTTCTGCGACGTGGACGGCGCTTTCTTTGGCCCAGACGGCAAGACGCACACCTCACCCGGCTTCAACTACTGCACCACGTTTTCGCTGTGGGACACGTTCCGCGGCGAGAACCCGTTGCTCTATGTGATTCAGCCGCGGCACATGGAAGACGCGGTGCAAACGATGATCGAGCACTACAAGCTCATGTCGCCGCATTGCCTGCCGGTGTGGGTCAACGCGGGCAAGGAAAACTGGTGCATGATCGCCTACCACTCGATCTCCACGATCGCCGACGCCTATCGCAAGGGCCTTCGCGGCTTCGACGCCGAATTTGCCTTGAACGCGATGCTGGATACGATGCACCGCGGCCGCGACCGCGAGCTGGCCGAGTATCTCACGCAAGGCTACGTCGCCCGCAACAGTCCCGGCCGAGGCAACGACCGCGCCCGGCTGCAAAAGCAGTGCGTCTCGCGGACGCTGGAACTGGCCTACAACGACGCCTGCATCGCCCGCTTCGCCGAGGCCATCGGCAAGCCGGAGCTTGGGGCCGAAAGCCGCAAACGGGCACAGAACTACCGCAACGTCTACGATCCGGCGGTCGGCTTCATGCGCGGCAAGCTGGTCAACGGCAAGTGGGCCGAGCCGTTCAATCCGCTCCAGGTCAATTTCGACGACTTCACCGAAGCCGACGCCTGGCATTACCTTTTCTTCGCCCCGCACGACGCGCCGGGACTTATTGAACTGCTGGGCGGCGAGCGGCTCTTCGCCGATCGCCTGGACGCCATGTTCAACAGCCCGACGGGCGACCTCTCGGCGATTCCGGACCTCACCGGGCTGATCGGGCAGTACTGCCACGGCAACGAACCGTGCCACCACATGGCGTATCTCTACGCCTGCGCGAACCAGCCCTGGAAGACCCAGCAGCGCGTGCGGCAAGTGATGACCGCGCTCTACGACAACACCCGCGATGGCCTGCCGGGCAACGACGATTGCGGGCAGATCTCCGCGTGGTATGTCTGGAGCGCGATGGGTCTCTACCCGGTCGATCCGGCGTCGGGTGAATACGTCATCGGCAGCCCGGCGCTCGATAAGGCGACGATCAACTTGGACCCGAAGTATGCCACGGGCAAGACGTTCACGATCGAAGCCCGGCACAATTCGCCCAACAACATCTACATCCTGTCGGCCGCGCTCAACGGCAAGCCTTTGCTGCGGAACTACATCACACACGAAGAGCTGACTGCCGGCGGCGAACTCGTGTTGGAGATGGGCCCGCAGCCGAAGTTCTCGCGAACCGTGGGAGGCAAGTGAGATCTAGCGCCGCATCGCCCTGCGGCCGGCCCAACTGCAGAAGACCAGTCCGGCGGCGGACAGAAGCATTTGCGTCGAAGGCTCAGGCACGATGATAATCGTCCCGTCGGTGAGTGATGTTGGCACCGGAGTCACGCCGTCGTAGACGAAATTCGTCGCGCCGTTGCGGGTGCTGGCGATCGAAAACGGAAATGTCTGGCCGCGGGAGAAGCCGGTGGTGTCGACGGTCACAGTGGCCAGAAGTCCGTCGGCGTCAACATAGTCGCCGTCCTGGGCCGTGACGATGTCCCACGTAAGGTCCTGGGGAATGCTGCCGAGGTCCAATGGATTGGCGTGATCTGACTGAAAGATCGTACCGTCCACCAGGTCGAGGCCGGTAAAGACCGGACCCGGAGTCCCGCCGGCCGCGGGACCGCCGTCGCCGATTTGCAAATTGAAGTTCATGCCGCTGATTGGTGCGCCGCCCGAAACGTTGATCGTGATCTTTTGGTTGGGCGTGTTCTCTTGCAGGTAGTATGTGCCAAGCGTGATAACCGCCGATCCGGAACTAACGGCTTGAGCTTGGGCGGCTTGGACGAAAAACGGCAAAGCCAAAAGGAAGACGGGCTTCAATGAAAGTCGAATCATCGTTGGAAATCTCCGCGGGAGCAACCATCAACTGCCAGGGCAAAGGCGCGCACTTCAAGCGCATTGAACCGGTGCCCCCTAAGCACACGGCGCGCCGAAGCGGGATGCGGGGATTCAGATTAGGTCGCAACTCCCGACGGCCGTTGGCCTTGCGACGATTGCGCAAACGGAAAGCGCACGCTTAGCGGCGCGGGAATTGGTGAGATTCGGCCATTTTGCCGGGCGACATCGCGGCCGGAAAAGTCCGCCTGCGAACAATTACGCAAAAGGCCGGCCGCGGAACTTACGCCGCGCAAGCGCGCTGCAACTTCGACTGCGGGCGACCGCGCTTGGTGGGCAGAGCGTCGGGGAAGTGCTTTTCGATGCGGCGGCGAAGTTGCTGCCGGGTAACGCCCAGCATGGCTGCGGCGTGGCTTTGATTATAATTGGCGCACTGCAAAGCCGTCAGTACTTGGGTCCGTTCGGTCTCGGCGACCGTCGGCATACGGTAAATCTCTGGGGACACGGCGCTGTCGCTCTGATCCAGAGGCGGTGCCGAGGATCCGCCGCTCAGGGCGAGGCTTTCTCCGCCTTCATCGAGCAACGCGGCGTCCAGGGCCGGTCCGTCGGCAAATACGATCGCGCGTTCGATGACGTTCCTCAGTTGACGGACGTTTCCCGGCCAGGGGCGCGACGCCAGAGCGGAAACGGCGGCGGGTGTCAGCACGCGCGGCGGCTCCTCCTCCGCCGCGGCGATCTCCGCGACGAAGTGAACGGCGAGCAAGGGGATGTCTTCGCGGCGGGCGCTGAGCGGCATTGCCTCGATCGCGATCACGTTGAGCCGGTAGAACAGGTCCGCGCGAAAACGGCCCGCGGCAACCTCGGCGGCCAGGTCGCGGTTCGTCGCCGCCACCACCCGCACATCGACCGGGATCTCGTCGTGACTGCCCACCGGCGTGACGGCCCGCTGTTGCAAAACGCGGAGCAACTTCGCCTGGCAGCCGGCGTCCAACTCGGCAACTTCATCGAGGAACAGCGTGCCGCCCTCGGCGGCCCGGAACGCGCCGGGCATGTCCCGGTCGGCGCCGGTAAAGGCGCCTTTGACATGTCCGAACAATTGGCTGGCAAAGAGCGTTCCGCTCGCCGCCGCACAATCAACCGCCACGAAACGCCGCCATGCCCGGCGTCCTTCGGCATGCAGTGCGCGGGCGATCAGCTCTTTGCCGGCACCCGTCGGACCGAGGATCACGACGCTGGCGTTGCGCGACGCCGCGCGGTGAATGATGTCGCGCGTGCGGCGGGCCCACGACGAAATGCCTACAATTCCTTTTTGACAGTGAAGGCCGTCGTTAATACCGCTCATAATCTTCTAACAAATTATCAACATGCCGCGCAGCCATGTTGCTTTATTGCGAAAAAACGCCATGAATTTGCGCGGCACCGCAAAATCGCAACCAAATATAACGCGACGTGCCGTTATATACGCATTTAGCTGGTCGCTATGCAGAATAACACGAAGCAATACCCTCGTCAAGTAATTGGGAATAAGGTGCTTGACACCTAGGGCGAAAGCAATACAATGGCTGGATTCCTGGCGCTGGGATGTGATTGTGTTCACAGCCAATCGCATCGGCTCCCTTTGCATGCAGGACTGCGCGGCTAACTGCTTCGGTCCGAACGCTGCGCTGCGGTGCTGGTCGAATCGGGTCCTCGCTGCCATTCTCGGCAGTCGAGAGTGCCTGACGAAGCAATGTGGAGGTGAATCGTGTTCCCGTGGCGTTCCTTGTCGCGTCGGAAGAAGTCCTCATCTCGAAAAACTGCGGTGAAGCCGCGCCACCTATCAATTGAACCGCTGGAAGTCCGGCGGCTGCTTGTGGCCGGGCAGTGGCAAGCGGTTATCGCCGGCATGGCGCCGGCCGCAACACTCGACGCGCAGGCGGTGCTCGGACAAAACCTGTTTCATGCCTATAACATCGTCGATGCCAACGCGCAGGTCGTCAAGGCGCTGGATTTCAGCGGCACGTTCCTCGTGCAGACGCCCGACACGGCGACGCAGGCCGACGTAACCAACGAACTTCAATCCGTACCCGGTTTCCGGCTCGTCGAAGAATACGCGGTCGATACGGGCGCCCCGGACCCGGATGATACCAGCGGCGGCGACCTGATCAATTTCGATTACCTCAAGCAGCAACAGCCGGACGGGCCCGTCAACACCCGGGTATCTCCGCCGCAGGCCGGCATTGCGACATCGAACGCGGTAACGTCGAACGTTCTGGTCAACAACAACAACGGCGCCACCACCACCGGCTACTTCACGCAGAGCGAGACGACAATCATCGCCGCAGGCAACAACGTGGCGGTCGGCTTCAACGACTCCGGATCGAACGCTACCGGCAGCGGCGGGGGCCAGTTCACAGGCTTCGCTTACTCCTCCAACGGTGGCACGAACTTCACCGACGGCGGCACGCTCCCGGCAAACGTCAACGGCGACGCCGGCGATCCCGTCATGGCCCGCGATTCCACAACGGGCCGAATCTACTACTCCACGCTGCAGTTCACCAACTACGGCGTCGACGTATTCTACTCCGACAACAACGGCGTCAGTTGGTCGGCGCCGGTCCAGGAGCGCCGGGCAAACAAACCGCGGGCAACCTGCAAGACAAGGAGTGGATCGCCGTCGATAACAACAGCGGCGGCGGGAATGGAAACGTCTATCTCGTCGAGCGCGACTTCGGCACGGGCAATGGGATTTACTTCTTCCGCTCTACGGACCACGGCCTGACTTATGGCCCTAGCGGCGGTACGGTGATAAGCACCGAGACGAACTGCCAAGGGGCATTCGTCGCCGTTGGACCGGACCATTCCGTCTACGCCTTCTGGTACAGCGGCTCGACTGCGCTGCACATGCGGAAGTCGACGGATCAGGGCCAGACCTTTGGCGCGACGATTACGGTCGCCAGCATTACGTCCTCCGGCACCAACGGCGACCTGGGATTGACCGGCATCGACCACGGCACGACTTCGGCGGCGACCATCCGCAGCAATACTTTCCCCAGCGTCGCCATAAGCCCCACGACGGGCCAGATCTTCGTGGCCTTCAACGACAAGGGCACGGCGACCGGCGACAAGGGCGACATCTTCATGGTCACCTCCACGAACGGCGGCACGACCTGGAGCGCCCGCACGAAGATCAACGACGACACGACCACTACCGACCAGTGGCAGCCCTCGATCGCGATCACGCCCGACGGCAGCAAGCTGGGCGTCTTCTATTACAGCCGCCAAGGCGACACGACCGCCGACAACCTCTTCCAACTCTACGGCCGGACGGCCGCGATTTCCGGGACGACGGCGACGTTCGCTCCAAGTTTTGCCGTCAGCAGCACGCAATCGTATCCCGAAGTCGGCCGCGATGCGGTGATCAATACCACGTACATGGGCGATTACGATACGAGCGTGGGACTGCCCGGCGCGTTCGACGTGGTTTGGGCTGACAATCGGTCGGCACTGCCGGGCAGCAGCACGCTGATGGACCCCAACGTCTATTTCAGCCAGATTAACTTAGGATTGGCGGTGACCGGCACGACGCCCGCCGCCAACAGCGTGGTATCCGCGCCGCCGGTCACGTATACGGTCACGACCAGCGATCCGGTGGACCCCGCGACGATCACGGCCGGCGGATTCCTGGTCAACGGCATCCCGGCCAACTCATTCGCCTATACGCCCGGCAGCACGACCATCACCTATAACTTCAGCACTTCGCCCGTGACGGCAGGGCCTTCAGACGATGCACATCAACGCCGGGGCCTTCAACCGCGCCAGCGACGAGTCGCCCGTATCGCAGTACGATGCTACCTTCCGCTATGACGCCGTGCTGCTGGCCGTGACTTCGACCACTCCCGCGGCCAACGCCGCGTTCACGCTGCCCGGTCCCTTCACTTACGTCGTGAACTTCAACGAGCCGGTGAACCCGTCAACGGTCACGACGAGCACGCTCACGCTATCCGGCGTTGCAGGGGCAATTGCCACGGGCGTGACGCTCTCCAACGGCAACACGACGGCGCAGTTTACGCTGGGCAATATCACGACCGCCGGCATCTTCAGCGTGAGCATCGCGGCCGGCGCGGTCACCGATGCCTACGGCAACCCCGGCGCGGCGTTTTCGGCCAGTTACTACGTCAACGTCGGCACGCAGGCGTTCCCCGTGCCGCTTGCTTCCGTGTCGCCCGCGGGCTCGCTGGTCTACACGAACTCAAGCTCGATCGGCTTTATTACCGCGGACCACAACCCCGACACCTTCACGCTCGCGGTCAATCCGGGCCAGACGATCGGCGTGCTGGTCACGCCGACGAGTTCCACGTTGCGGGCGAGCGTGCAGTTGCTCGATCCCAACGGCACGGTCATCGGCACGGCCACGGCGGCCGCGGCCAACCAGAACGCCCTTCTCCAGAGCGTGGCCGCGACGAGCGCAGTCCACGGGAACGTATAAGATCGTGGTCAGCGGGACTTTGTCGACCACCGGCGGCTATACGCTGCAAGTCTATTTGAACGCCGCGCTGGAGCAGGAAGGGCGGATTTCCGGCGTCACCAACAACACCATCGCCACGGCCCAGAACCTGACCGGCGCGTTCGGCAACGTGACGCCTTCCGTGTCCAGCGTGCAGCGGGCCGCGGTCGTCGGCCAGACCGATCCCGCCGCGGGCTATTCGGCCACCATTCCGACCTACGCTTTCCAGAACATCGCCACTACGGGCACGACCATCACGGGCCTGACGGGCCAGGATGACGCTTCCGTGTCGATCGCTCCCGCGGGCATTACGTTTCCGTTCTACGGCACGAACTACACGAGCATGTACGTCAGTTCCAACGGGCTGATCACGTTCGGCAGCTCCAACACGGAATACAACAACCAGAACATGACCTCGGACCCCGCGCAGGCCGCCATCGCGCCGTACTGGGACGATCTCATTGTAACCGGCGCCACGGACTCCAACGTTTTCTACCAGGTCACTGGTTCGGGCGCGGCGAAAACTAATCATCCAATGGAACGACATCTCCTACCTTGCCGACTCGACAGAGTCCGGCGGACTTACGTTTGAGGCGGTGCTCGGCGCCGACGGCTCCATCCGCTTCAACTATCAGAGCATCGCGACAGGACACAACAGCGGCTCAAACGACAACGGCGTCAGCGCCTACCGTCGGCATCAAGGCGGCCGGCACCCAAGGATCAAACCTCTTGGTGCTAGATTACAACGCCACGCCGACCGGTTATAACAACTACGTCAAAACCTCAACAGCGTGCTGATTACCAGCAACACGGGGACGGGAGATTATTATTCCTTCAACGTCAGCGCCCCCGAGACCGATACGTTCACGCTAGCCAACGTGACCTCCGGCACGCTATCCTTGGCCCTGTACAATGCTGGCGGCACGCTTCTGGCCTCCGGCGTCAGCGGCGCCACGAATCTGGCCAGGTCATCAGCAACTACTCCTTCTCGACGGCCGCAACGTATTACCTTTATGTGACGGGCGCGGCGAATGTCTCCTATGACTTGGGAATTGTCCGCGGCGCATTCGTTTGAAACCGAACCCAACAATACGCTGGCCACGGCCCAGAACATCAGCGGCAGCGCGGGATGCTCGGCGCACTCGCTTCGTCAACCGACGCCGACTGGTACTCCATCTCGGCGAACGCCGGGGCGGTGCTGACGGTGGCTACAAGCATACCGAGCAGCGGGACGGGCCAATTCGCCAATGGGCTCTATCCACACATCCAACTCTACGACCCGACCGGCACGACGCTGCTGGCCAGCGGCGCCGTCAGCGGCGACGGCCGCAACGAAACCTTGGGCTACTCGATTACGTCCGCCGGCGCCTACAAGGTCCTAGTTACAAGCAAGAACAGCACCACAAGGCGAGTATTTCTTGGACCTCGCCCATCACTTGGTGCTCGCCGTACCGGCCAATATGACCGAAGGCGATCCTCCGGCCACGGCAACGCTGACGCTTGCCGCGCCTTTAGCGAGCGACCTCGTCGTCGCGCTCACCTCCAGCGATCCCACTCGGCTGACCGTCCCCGCCTCCGCGACGATTCCCGCCGGCCAAACGTCGGTCTCCTTCCAAGTCTCTGCGATTGTTGACAACCTTCTCGACGGCCCGGAGCAGATCACGATCGGCGCCGTCGGCTCGGGAGCATACGCCACCAGTGCGGCTGTCACCGTCCACGACAACCAGTCCGCCACGATTACAGCAACCTTGCCTGCAAGCGCTCACGAGCTTTCCGGCTCCGTGACGGGCACGATCACCTCCAGCGCCGCGCCGTCGCAGAACATCACGATCCAGTTGACTTCCAGCGACACTACGCGGTTGACCGTGCCGGCTACGGTGGTCCTGCCTGCCGGGCAGACCTCGGTAAACTTCACCGCCACGCTCTTGGACGATCACGTCATCGAAGGCGGTCCCACGCTGGTTACCGTCAGCCCGCAAATGGATAACTGGCCAACGGTCCCGGCAACGATCAGTATTCTGGACGACGACGCCACGATCGCCGTCTCGCTGCCTGCCTCCGCCTGGGAAGGGCAAACCGCGGCGGGCACGATCACCATCGGCGGCACGCTGACGACGCCGCTGACCGTCAATCTGACTTCCGGTGACACGACGCTGTTGACCCTGCCCGCCTCGGTGACGATTCCCGCCGGGCAGACGACGGCCAGCTTCACAGCCACGATGCCGGACAACGGCGTCCACGAGGGACCGAAGCCAGTGACCGTGACAGCCGCCGCCAATGGCCTTACCACGGGGACGACGAGCATCATCGTCAACGACGCCAACGTCGATCACTATACTTTCAGCGGCGTGCCCGCGAACGTGCCGGCCGGGACCGCCTTCACGGCATCGCTCGCGGCCTACGACGTGTCGAACAACCTGATTACGGTTTATAACGCCACGGTCCCGCTCACCGCCACGGGCACGGGCGGCGCGCTGGCTGTCTCGCCCACCTCGATAACCTTCGCTTCGGGCGCATGGACGGGCAGCGTCATCGTCAACACGATCGATCCCGCTGCCGTATTGCAACTGAACAACGGCCTGGGGACATCGGAACCAGCAGCAGCACGATCAACGTCTATCAACAACTCCAAGTCGCCTCGACCAATCCGCCGGCTGGCGGCGTCATGACCGTGCGCGCGACGACGACCGCTCACGGTCAATTTCAATCGGCCGATCGCGCCGTCGTCGATCAGCACGAGCAGCCTGGTCCTTTCCGGGATCGCCGGCGCGACGGTCAGTGGCGTGACCGTGTTGCCGGGCAATACGGCAGCGCAGTTCACGTTGAGCGGGATCACAAGCGAAGGCACGCTCACGGCCAGCATCGCCGCCGGCGCGGTGCTGGACGTGTACGGCTATTCCACGCTGGCATTTTCGGGCACCTACTATCCCAATATCCCCACTTCGGCCTTTCCCGTGCCGCTGACGGCCGTTAACCCGTCGGGCAGTCTTGTCTATCAAGGATCGCAAAGCGCACTTATCGCCCCGGCGGGCGACACTGACAGTTTCACGATCTCGCTGGATGCCGGGCAGGCCCTCACAGCGGTCGTGGTTCCGGCCGCCACGCTGCAACCCAGCGTGACGATCACCGCTCCCAACAGCACGGTCCTGGGCACCGCGACCGCGTCCGCCTTGGGTACAGCAAGCCGTCCTTCAGACCGTGCCCGTCAGCGCAGCGGGGACTTACACGGTAACGGTAAGCGGGGCTGCCGGCACGGGCGCGGCTCACGCTCCAAGCTTGAACTCAACGCGGCGGTCGAGTTGGAGTCGCACGGCGGGCCGTCGAACAACACGATCGCAACCGCGCAGCCGCTGGATCCCGCATTCACCGCGCTGGGAAGCACCGCACAGCGCGCGGCGGTGCTGGGCACGACCGACGGCGGCGCCAATCAAACGTTCGTCTCTTTCCCGCTCGACACCAATCCCGGCTGGACTTATCAGGGCCAATGGGCTTTCGGCGTTCCGACCGGCGGCGGCGGCACAAGCTACGGCAACCACGATCCAACGTCGGGCCACACGGGAAGCAACGTCATCGGCGTAAACCTTGCGGGCGACTATAGCACGACCGTCGGCGGTCCCTTCTACTTCACCACGACGGCGATCAATTGCACCGGGCGGACCAACGTCCAGCTCAGCTTTTGGCGATGGCTCAATTCCGACTATCCTCCTTACGTGACAGATACCGTCGACGTGTCTAATAACGGCACGACTTGGACCAACATGTTCACCAACACCGCCGGCGTGCCGATCACCGACAGCTCGTGGCAGTTGATGCAGTATGATATCCACGCCGTGGCCGACAACCAACCTACGGTTTACATTCGCTGGGGATATTCCGTCACCACCGGCGCGTTTCCCTACTCCGGCTGGAATATCGACGACGTTTCGCTCTCGGCCGCGGCTCCCGTCGGCAGCGACTACTACAGCATGACGCTTGCGGCCGGCCAGCCTGTGACGGCGGGGCTGACTTCGCTCGCCACCGATAGCACGACGCTGAAGCTGTACAACAGGCGCAGAACCTGGTGGCCACGGGAACCGGCGGCCCGACGAATCTGAACGAGGTCATCGGCAATTATGTTCCATCGACGGCCGGCACGTACTACGTGCAAATCACCGGCGCCGGCGCGCCTACGATCTGGTCGTCACCCGTAACGCTGCCTTCGATACGCACCCCAACAGCAGCGCCGAGCACCGCGCAAAGCATTAGCGGGACGAGCGGAGTCCTTGGCAGTCTTGCTTCGGGCGTTGGCGGCACCGTGACGCTGACGGCCCTAGATTCCGGATGGTGGGACAGCACCGGCGCTCTACTACTTCCACTAATAAGAATTACTTCTCGGGTTTCAATAGCAGCAGTGTCACGGAAGATCGCGATTACTTCGTCTTCGACTTGTCGTCGGTGAGCCAAACGATTGCGGGCGCTCAACTGAGTCTAAACAACCCGTCCAACGGCTACATCGGCACGGCGACGTCGATGACGTATACCAACTACGAGGTCTCAACGCCGATCTCCACGCTGGAGGGTAGCGGCAGCGGACAAATCGGCATTTTCAACGGTCTGGGCAGCGGAACAAGCGTTGCAACAACCACCGTTTCGGCGGCAAACGATGGTCAGAATGTTCTGATTCCCCTTAATTCCGCGGGAATCGGTTACGTCAATGCGGCGCGCGGCACGCAAGTCGCCGTCGGCGGCGCCGTCACGCCGATCATAGGTACGACCGACCAAGGCATCTTTGGGTATACGTCCACCACCAATCTCAATTCGCTGGTTCTCACCTACGCCGCGGCGCAAACAAGCGATTGGTACTCCGTGAACGTGACGGCTGCGGGAAACACGTTGAATCTATTCACAACCACGCCCTCCGACGGATCGGGCGAGTTCGTCAATACGCTCTCCCCGCACATCCAACTCTACGACCCCACGGGAACGACGCTGCTGGCCAGCGGCACGGTCGGCGCCGACGGCCGCAATGAAACGCTCGGCTATGCGGTCACGGCGGCAGGAGCCTACAAAGTCCGCATCACTAGCAAGAACAACACGCAGGGCGAGTATTTTCTGAGTGTCGTCCCCGCCAGCGTCGCGGGGCGATCCATCTTCTACAACAACTCCTATTTCGACGGCAACAACCCCGCCGCTAATTCGCAGGACGACGCGGCCATCGCCACGGACAAGACGCCTTTGCTGCCCGGCGGCACGGCAAGCTTTGCCAACTATACGAGCTACTCCCGCGGCATCAACGGCATCATGATCGACGTGCAGAACCTTTCCGGGACGCCGACCGCCGCCGACTTCGTCTTCAAGGTCGGCAATAGCAATACCCCCGGCACTTGGACCGCCGCCCCGGCGCCGACGAGCGTGACGGTGCGGCCCGGCCCCGGCGGCGCAAGCCGCATCGAGGTCGTCTGGCCCGACGGCGCGATCAGCAAAGAGTGGCTGCAGGTCACACTCCTGGCCGACGCCGCAACTGGCCTGGCGGCCAATGACGTTTCCTATTGGGGCAACGCCGTCGGTGACACCGGCAACTCCCCGACCGACACCTATGTTAACGCCACCGACGAAATCCTCACGCGGCACAACTCTACCGCTTCCGCCGCCATTACGAACGTCGAAGACTTCGACCGCAGCGGCACGGTCGATGCCAACGACGTGAATATCGTGCGGCAGAACGGCACGAACTTCTTGACGGCGTTGAAGTTCATCACCGTGCCGGTCACGTCGGGGGCTAGCCAGCTTGGCCCCGGCGCCACGACGACCGTCCTCACGACGTCGGCTGCCACGGCGGTCCTTGGAATGCCGCCCGCGTTCACCGCCGTGGTCACCCCCAGCGATTCCTCCGCCATGCCGACCGGCCAGGTCGATTTCGTCGACAGCACTACGGGGACGGACTTGGGGCTCGCGCTATTGGACGCGGCCGGCCAGGCGGTGCTGTCGGCTCCGGCGCTGGCCTTCGGCACGCACGGCATCGTTGCCGTATACAGCGGCGACGCGAACTTCAGCGGCAGCGCGTCGACGCCGTCGACCGTGACCGTCCTCAACAGCGCAACCTGGTTCGGCGGCGGGCCCGACGCGAACTGGAGCACCGCGGCGAACTGGGGCGGTATGACCCTCGCCGCCGGAATGCCGCTGAGCTTCACCGGCGCCGGCGGTCCGGTCACGAACGACCTGACGGCCATGCAAGTTGGCGGCATCGCGTTTCCAGCCGAGAGCGGTCCCTTCGTCCTCGGCGGCAACGCCGTATCGTTGTCCGGCGTTATCAGCAACGCGGCGAGCGCAATGGAGACCGTCGCGTTACCAATCACGCTTGTCGGCGGCGATGCGGTCCTGAATTCCGACAGCGGCATCTTGAACATCACCGGAGACATCGCTTCCGGCGGCGCCTACGGCATCCAGAAGACCGGCGCCGGCACGGTCGTCCTCGCCGGCAACAATACCTACACGGGCAACACGACCGTCGCCGACGGCAAGCTGGTCATCACGACCGACACAGCGCTGCCATCAGGGACTGACATCACCGTCGGCAACTGGGGCGATTTCGGGCCCGCTGCGAGCCAGTCCGGCGCATCGCTGTCGGACGGGGTCTGGCAACTCGTGGCCTCCACCAAGTCGCCCGCACAGACTGCGGCAGCAATATCGGTCGCAAGTGCTCCCGCAAGCGCGGATGTTGCGGTTGCCGCGGCATTGCCGCAGCCGCCGCGAGTTTCCGTTGCCGAGCAGGTCTTCGCGGCGATGGCGCCATCATCGCTGAGCGCTAGTGACAGCGCCGGCAAGATGCGAGCCGCGGCGGCGATACTGGCAGATTCGCTGCAAGCAAATAGCGACGCCACAAGCGGCGACGCGCTTGCCCGGCGCCGAGCGCTGGATGCCGTATTGGCCGATTGGTCCTGACGCTTACTTCGGCCCTTCCTGCGGAACATGCCGCCGGGCGATTTCGTCCCGCAGCCGCGCGGCGCGTTCGTATTCCTCGGCGGCCACCGCCTCGGCCAATTGCTCGGCTAACGTCGGCCCTACCTTGTACTCCGTGCGCAGCGATTCCTTCAACTCGCGAAGCTGCACGACCAGCTCGTCCGCGTCGAATTGCTCTTCGGCCTCGGCGGCGGCGAAGATCTTCCGCATCTCTTCGAGGCCCTTGTTGATCTCCTCGATCGCCGCCTCGGGGCCCGATTTCTCCAGCACCGCCAGGGCCAACGCCTGTGTGCGGTGGAAGTGGACGAACGGCCGGTAGCGCTCGTGCGAGGCGGTCCATTCTTCGTTGGGAGAATGGGCCGCCACGAAATCCATCAATTCCAAGGTGTGGTCGGCGTCGGCCACCGCCCGCTCGAATTCGCGCAGGGCCAGGCAACAGATCCGCCGGTGATAATATTGCACAAACTCGCGGTCGATCTCAAAACACTGTTCGTCGGTCAGCAGTTGCGGCACGTCCTCCACGTCTCCCAATTGGCCGGAGATGTATTCCAGGTACGTGTCCTTGCCGCCCGGCCGCTCGCCGTCGGGCCGGCCGGTGAACTCCATCTGCAAGAGGCCCAGTTCGATCCGCATTTGCAGCACTTTGCGGCGGCCAGCGGCGCGGACGATCCGCGCGCTGATCACGCCCGGCTGATAGGGCCAGTCGCGAAGGATGGCGTCAATATCCTGATTCTGAGCCATGAAAGTCGTTTTTTTTGTGACAATTTCCAATGGTGCAATCCGGCCTATTATAACTGCCGGTGGTCAAAATGGGTATTGCCCGTCACTCAATCGTCAGCGCCAATTCGACGGCCCTGCTTGGCCGCCGACTGCTTGCGCTTGGCCTTGAGCCGCCGCTCGACTGAGCCCCGCGTCGGCCGCGTCGCCCGGCGGCGCTTGGACGGATTGGCGACCGCCAGCAGCATCGCCCGCAGCTTCTCCAGGCAGTCCTGCGAGTTCCGCGGGGCATCGCGATGGCGCTGGCTGGTAATCAGCAAGTCGCCCTCGTTGGTCAGCCTAGTGGCGTATTTTTGCAGAAACCGATGACGCACCGCCTCCGGCAAGGCGTAAGAAGTCCGCACGCTCCACCTCAGCACCGCCTTACTGTTAACCTTGTTAACGTTCTGCCCGCCCGGCCCGCTGCTGCGCCGAACGTGATCTCGAATTCGGCCAGAGGGATTCGCACCTGGCTGTTGACGACGAGCATTGTTGCGAATCCCCTCCACTCCGAGAATCAGAGCATTTGAACGTTGCGCTCGACGACCAGTATCTCTTACTGCTGAAGGTCAGCCTGCAAAGTGCATAAGGTTGAATCCGCCCTGCAATCGGTGCCGGATACACCGAAATACGGCCATAGTAACCTACGCGCTCATCAGGCAGGCAAAGGCATCCTTCGCGTGCTCCAAAAGCGCGTGGTAGTCGATCTCCTCGAGGTCTTCGCCCAGCAGTTCCACATCAAAAAAGCCGTCGTAGCCGGCCTTCCGCAGAGCGCAGACGATCTGCCGCAAGGGAATGTTGCCGGCACACAGGCGGCAGCGGTTCTGTTCTCCGCTGGGCGGGGCTTTTGCGTCGCCAAGTTGCACCAGCGCGACTCGCGGCGCGATCTCCGGGATGCGCTCGATCAAACACTCCGACTGCCCAAGGTGGTACGTATCCAATACCATCTTGACGTGAGGGTTATCGACGCAGGCGATCACCGTCAAGGCGTCGTCCAGGCTATTGAGGAAAGTACAT
The DNA here is from genome assembly GCA_963707295.1 of uncultured Planctomycetia bacterium. Lineage (GTDB taxonomy): Bacteria > Planctomycetota > Planctomycetia > Pirellulales > Thermoguttaceae > JANXQG01. The sequence goes on along the minus strand of CAVPPL010000007.1, from coordinate 203,761 downwards.
TCCGCGGCGCAGCCCGGATGCATCGGCTCGATGGCCATCACCACGCCGAATTCCTCGGCAATCGGCACGAGCTCCTTCAGTGCCGCCACTACCAGCCGCCGGGCGTGATTGAAGGTGTGGCCCGACCGCGCGCCGCTGCACACCACGAGACATTTGGCGCCGAGAGATGCCGCCATTCGCAAGGCTTCCGAAGTGTCCACGATGCTTTCGCGGTAACTATGCCCCTCGCTTCCGGTAAACCCGCCTGCCCAAAAGAGGTGGGAAGCGGTCATGCCGTGTTCGCGGAGGAGTTCGGTTGCACGCTGCGGGCCGTAATCGGACACTTTTTGCCGCCAGATGCCGATCCCTTTGATCCCCGCGGCCGCATAATTTGCGACATCCTCTTCAAACGACCAGCGAAAGGTCGTCGTCTCATTCATGGACAAAATGGCCATCCGTGTCGGCTCCGTACGAGAGACCGGTAGTATGGTGCATCGGCGGCAATCTGTAAAGGTGTGACTTCCATGAATAACCGGCCCAACCATCACGATTTGCCCTTGACTCGCCTTGATTATGCCATGAAACTACGCAGCCTTGACCTGGCAGGTCGAAAAGTATTACGGGACAATCCCCGCCGTGCGGCGCAATTACTATGCAAACCCTACCGCGCTACGTCCTTGTTGAGGTCATCAAGGTCTTCGCAATCTCGGTCTCGGCGCTGACGCTGATGGTCGTGCTCGGCTTCGTCGGCCGCGAGGCCACCGCGCAGGGCTTGCCGCTGCTGCCAACGCTGCGACTGATTCCCTATTTTCTGCCCGAAACGCTCCGCGTCACCGTGCCGATGACGCTGCTCCTCTCCTGCACGACGGTCTTCTCGCGCATCTCCGGGGCCAACGAGATCGTGGCGGTCAAGGCGATGGGCATTTCACCGATGACGCTGCTCTGGCCGGTGTTCATCTTCTCGTTTATTGTGAGCCTTGTCACCGTCTGGCTCAACGACGTGGCCGACTCCTGGGGCCACGCCAACGTGCAGCGCGTCATCGTCGAAGGCGCCGAGGAGATCATCTACAGCATGTTGCAGCAGCAGCGCCGCTACAGCACCTCCGCGTTTTCGATCAATGTGAAGAACGTTGACGGCCGCAAGCTCAGCCACATCACGCTGATCGTCAATGACCATGCCGATGCGTCCAAGATGACGATCACCGCCGAAGACGCCGAACTGCGATCGGGCATTAACGACCACGGTGAGCGCGTGCTCAAGATTTTCCTCCGCAAGGGGCGGATCGACGTCGCGGACCGGGTCAGCTTCGACTTCCCCGATGTGCTGGAGCGGGAGATTCCGCTGACCGACGCCAGCCGCGCCCGCAACGGCGGCCCGCAGGCGGCGCTGACACTGGGCCGGCTGCCGGACGCAATCGCCGCGGCCAAAGTGCAGATCGACGAGCAGGAGCAGATGATGGCCGCGCTGGCCGCCTACGACCTCACCTGCGGAGATTTCGACGACCTGACGAGCGACGTTTGGCGAATGCACGAGAACAACCAGTCCGATCTCAAATCGCGATACTACCGCCTGCAAGCGGTGCCGCAGCGCCGCTGGGCGGGCGGTTTCGCCTGCCTCTGTTTCGTGCTCGTCGGCGTGCCGATGGCCATCTCCTTGCGGAACCGCGATTTTCTCACCAGCTTCTTTCTTTGCTTTTTGCCGATCTTACTAGTTTACTACCCGCTAATGATCATCGGCGCCGACCAGGTGAAAAACGGAAAGCTGCCCACGATCTTCGTCTGGGCGGGCAATGGCATGTTGGCCCTCTGGGGCCTGGCCATGCTGCGGCGGGTCATAAGGTATTGACCGCTATCCGTGGCCAGGGTGGGGGCGGGTTGCCTTCCAGGAGAGCGGCAAGGGGAGAGGGCGCTTTTCCCGTTGCTCATGCCCCGGCCGAGCAAGACGGTCCAACTTCACGATTTAGCCGCCTGCGACGGCTTCGCGATCCGGGCGGAAATCTCCAGCAGATCTGCCAACGCCGCCTCGATCGCGTCGCATTGGGAGTCGCGGGCGAGCTTCTCCACCTGCCGCGCCGGCGCGGTCAAGGCGGGAAAGCCGGCGCTGCCGCCGCTGCCCTTGAGCCAATGCGCTAGACGGGCCAATTCTGCGAGGTCCCCTCGTGCATGCGCCTCTTGCATCGCGGGCAACTTCGCGTGAAGGCAATCAACGAACTCGTCTACGATCTCGCGGAGATCCGAGTCATCCGTGGGCAGTTCCGAGTGAATTGTCTCTGCCGTTACCGCATGTGGAGCAGATTGCCAATCTGCCTTGCTTTTGGCAGGTTGGCAACCCGCCCCACGCGCGGACTGCCACTCGGCAATCGCCGCCGCCGCCGTTTGCAAGAGCAAATCGGCGTGAATCGGCTTGGCCATGAAGCCGGAGCAGCCCGCGGCGCGGCATTTTTGCTCGTCGCCGGACATGGCATGTGCAGTGAGCGCGATGATCGGCAGTTGTAAGCCGTGGTCGCGGAGGGTACGCGCGGCGGTATAGCCGTCCATGACGGGCATTTGCATATCCATGAGGATCAAGTCGAAGGGCTTGCCAGCGCGGCCTCGACGCCCAGCTTGCCGTTCTCCGCCGTGACCACTTCCAGCCCGGCACGGCGAAGGACGAGGTCGATCAACTTGCGGTTCGTATCGCCGTCTTCCACGACCAGCACTCTGCCGCAAGGCACTTCCACGGCTGCCGGAAGCGCTTTCCGCGATGTTGCAGTAATAACGTCCGACAGAGAGGCGTCCGCCAGCGGCGCTTCAGGCGACGCCTTAACTTCGGCGGTCGCGGTGAATACGGTTCCTTTGCCGACCTCGCTTCGCAGCGTGAGCGTGCCGCCCATCGCTTCCACGATGCGGCGGCAGATCGCCAGGCCCAACCCCGTTCCGCCGAACTTCCGCGTCACCGAGTTGTCGGCCTGCACGAACGGATCGAATATCGCCTCGAACTTCTCTTTGGGAATGCCCACGCCGGTGTCGATCACGTCGAAGGCCAACAGCGCGCTGTCATCGTTGCGCACTATTCGCCCGACCACGCGGACGTATCCCTTGGCGGTGAATTTGATCGCATTGCCGACGAGGTTGACCAACAACTGTCGCAGGCGCTGCGGGTCGGCCTCGACCGCCTGGGGTACGCCGCGTTCCCAGGCGTATTCCAGGGCGATTCCCTTTTCGTTGGCGCGGACGCGGAGCACGGAAATCACTTCGGCGAGGATCTGCTGCGGAGAGCAGGCGACGCGTTCGATTTGCAGTTTGCCCGACTCGATTTTCGAGAGGTCCAGTATGTCGTTTATCAGCCCCAACAGGTGTTCGCCGCTGGTGTGGATAAGGCCCAGGTACTCTTGACGCTTGGCGGGGTCGCCGTCGTCGCCGCCCATCTGCAAGAGGTCGGTAAAACCCAGCACCGCGTTCAGCGGCGTGCGGATCTCGTGGCTCATGTTGGCCAGGAACTGGCTCTTGGAATGGTTCGCGCTTTCGGCGGCGTCACGGGCGTGCTCCAGATCGGCCTGGATCTTCTCGCGCTCGAAGATTTCGTTTTGCAGCTCGGCCGTGCGAATCTGCACGCGCCCTTCCAACTCGCCGTGGGCAGCCTGTAGTGCCGCCTCCGAGGCTTCGATCTGGCCGAGCATGAGGTTAAAGGCCCGGTACAGCTCGCCAATCTCGTCGCGGGAAACCCAGCAACTGCGAACGCTGTAGTCGCCATCTTCCGAGATCCGCCGGGCGGTCTTGGCCAGTTCGCGGATCGGCTGCGAAACGGCCTTCTGCATCCAACCCGTGATAAACACCGCGACATTTAGCGACAGCACGAGGACGAAGAGCGAGATCTTGACGCAATCGTAAAGTTGCGACTGCGGTTCGCCCATATTTGTCCGCAGCATGAGCGCGCCGAAGCCCACGCAGCAAAAAGTCAAGGCGACCGCGGCGGAAGTTACCGCCAAAATGGTCAGTTTGGACTTTATGGAGAAGTCGCGAAATCTCATGTTCGATGGATTGCCCTCAATAGTTTCCCGACGTGAACGGATCGCTTTCCGCAGATTCGCCGCTGAAAATTAATTCTAGCTCCCTCCGAGGAGCGGAGCGGCTGGATTGCCGGATGTTCAAGTCGTGACGCTTGTGCCGATTGCTTCGGCCGGACGCATTCGGTTTCGTCACGCAAGACGTGAGATATGCTTTGGTAGTTCCCATTTGTGTTCGGCCGCGCTCACTACCGTTTGCCCGTAAGAAGAACATGAAAGTCCTGGTTGCCGACGACGATCCGATTTGCCGCAAAATCGTGGCCCGGCGCCTCCGCGCGTTCGACGATTTTGAAGTCGCCGAAGCCGCGGACGGCAACGAGGCTTTGTCGATGCTCAAGCATAACCATTTCGACGGCATGGTCGTCGATTGGCAAATGCCCGGCCACAGCGGACTGGAGATCGTCCGCGAAATCCGCAAGGCGGGCGTCAACATGCCGCTGCTGATGGTTACGGGCGAGTCCGAGAAGGAGCGGGTAGTCGAGGCGATCCGGGCAGGCGTCACCGACTATCTGATCAAGCCATTTGACGGCCCGTCGCTCGAAGCCAAGCTACAGAAGTTCGTCGCTTGGTTCCAACCGGCGGTGGCCGCGGACGCGTGAGCGATTTGACAAGTTTTGGCTCATGGTTTACAATCCAAGCCGTGGTGGGTGCGCCGGAACCGCCCACGCGTCGCTCGCGTCAAGCGGCATTCTTACGTCACCCTGTCGTGAATGAACACCGGCCGTCAACGGCCGAGAGGGAAGTCTCATGCCTCAAGCTATTGTCGATCCGGAAGAACTGCGGCGATTCGCGCAAAGTCTGAAGAAGTTCAGCGGCGACGTGCAGGAGCGAGTCTCGTCGCTGGGGTCCCAAATGGTGAACTTGGAACGGACGTGGCGCGACCAGGAACAGAAAAAGTTCTCCGAAGAATTCGAGCAGCACATTCGCACGATCGGCCGCTTCGTCGAGGTGATCGAACGCCATATTCCGTACCTGCACCGCAAGGCCGATATCATCGACGAATACCTCCAGCAGCGATAGGCGTAACATGGGCCGGGCACGATTAACCAGGATCGACGCCGTGCGGGAAATGGCCGCCGCGGTCGATGCCTTTCGCTCCGAGGCAATCGCGGCCCTGGAAGGACTCGACATGGACCTTCGCCATGCACTGGACTGGATCCACGTCGATCGCCGCGAGCACTGGAACGGCGAGGTCCGCCGCGGCTGGGACCGCATCACGCAGGCACGCATTCAACTCCAGCAGGCGCGGACGGTCCGCCGCATTGGCGACCACGAGCCGGCCTGCCCGGACGAGAAGAAAGCTCTCAGTCGGGCACAGCGGCGATTGGAAACCGCCCAGCAGAAGGTCGAAGCGGTCCGTCGTTGTGCCCGTGCCATCGACGAGGCCGTTAACGACTATCGCGGTGCGCGGACGCCGCTGGCCGCGTGGCTGGAATCGGAAGCCCCCAAGGCGATTGCGGTGCTGCATCGGATGATGGACCAATTGGAGACCTACGTGGCGATACAGGCCCCAAGCGAGCGCGGGTGCCAGTTTGCCAATTCCTCCGGACGAGAAAACAACCGAGGAGGTGCAAAGCTCGCGGTACTCAGCACCCAGTACTCAGTACCCAGTGCCCGGCCCTGGCAATGTCCAAACGTCAACAGTGGAGCCGTCGGCGCCCAAACTGAGTACTGAGCAGTGTGTACTGAGTACCGATGAATTCGTGTCAACGCCGGCCACTCCGCCTGAACCGAGCACAGTTGTTCCACGCAATCCCACCGGAGGCCCCGCATGAGACTTTGGGACATGCACGGTGGAGCGGCCAAGCTGGAGTTGGCCCTGACGACGCTACAAACCAAGGTGGCCAACATCGGCGAGGCTTGGAGCGACGAACCGTACACCCGCTTCGTGGAGACCCACCTCGAACCGATCGAACCGCACATAAGGATGATGATCGACGCAATCCATCGTCTGGCCGAAGTGTTGAACACTTCCGAGCGCGAATGTCGCGACGAACACGAATGAAGCCATTATGACCGAGCCCTTCTCACCTGATGGACCGCAGCAACTGCTCACCGATCTTTGTCGCCTGGCCGCCGAGCGCGTGCCTGCCGAAGAGGCGATTGCCGACGGTCTCGCGTCGCGCACGGAAGCTGCCGAAAAGTCGTTTCGCGACGGCTTGGAATCACTCACAGCGCGATATCAATCGGATAAAGCGGCCGCTGAGGCGGAGTCACGCTCAATCCGTCACGAGGCAACCGAGCGGTTTGAAAGTGAGTATTCGGCAGTAAATGCGGAATACGAAAAAGCCCGCCGCGGAATTGCCGACCACTTCGAAAATGAGAAGGCGACGGCGGAACAAGAGATGCAGAACGCCCAGTGGGAGGCGACCACGATCGCCGAAGCTGCCAAGGGCGGATCCGGCGTGCAGTTGAAAGAAATTCAGTCCCAGGTGGAATCCCGTTGGCAGGAATTGCAAAACATCCACCGGCAAGCGGCAACGCTGCTGAACCGCTGGGGGCAGTGGCGCGATTTCAACGACCCGCAGCCGGTGAATCTGCTTCTTGAACGGCATCCGATGCGCCGCTTCTGCCACGCACTGGACATGGCCCGAACACAGTACAACGCGCTTTCCGGCCTCATCATGCCGCGGCTCGTGCAAGGGCTTCGGCCATTGGCCATTTTTCCGCTCGTGTGGATGGTGATGACGTTGCCGGCCGGGCTCTATTTCGGATGGAACGACACGCTGCACTGGGTTACGTCCAGCGCGGCGCTAACGATGTTGATTTTCTTTGCCGTCGGCATACCAGTGTATGTGCTTGCCGGGCGGCGGGCGACCGACTGTTATCTCGCGTTGCGGCGCACGCTCCTGGAAGCGGGCGCCGATCGTCCCGCGACGCTGGAAGTCGCCAAGGCCGATTGCCAACGCCTGCACGAGGCGATCGAGTCGCGGCAACGGGCGGAAATCGGCCGTGCCAACGAGCGGCTCTTCGCGGCGATGGGAGCGGGACTTTCGCGCCGCGAGCGCGAAACGGCCGAAATCGATGCCATTTATCCTCCCAAACTGGCGGCGATCAGGTCCGCGCGGGACCAAGTGTTCCATCAGGCCGATGCAAAGTACCCGCCTTTGCTCCGCGATTTGGAGGTCCGCTACAAGTCCGCGTCCGCCGCGCTCCGCGAACAATACGAGCAGACTCTCGCCGCCAGCAAAGTGCAGCACGAGCAGGAATGGAACGAGATGGCCGAGCGATGGACTAAGGGACTCGCGCAGTTCGTGGAAGGGACGGAAACCGTCCGCGCGAATTGCGATCGTCTGTTCCCGGATTGGAACGCCGCGGAGGCCGGTTCTTGGACGCCGCCCGATGCGACACCCGTGGCAGTTCGCTTCGGCCAGATCAACGTGCAATTGAGCAAGATTCGCGGTGGCATTCCGGATGACCCGCGCCTGAAGCCGCCGGCCACCGAGTTCGCCCTGCCGGTACTCTTGCCGCTGCCCGATCACTCGCTTCTGCTGCTCAAATCGGGCGAGGCAGGTCGGGCGAAATCGATCGAGTCGCTGCAGGCTGCAATGTTGCGGCTTTTGACCTCAATGCCGCCCGGCAAAGTCCGCTTCACGATCTTCGATCCGGTCGGGCTGGGCGAGAACTTCTCCGCCTTCATGCACCTGGCCGATTTCGACGAGCAGCTCGTCGCCAGCCGCATCTGGACCGACACGGACCACATCGAGCAGCGGCTGGCCGACCTGACGCAGCACATGGAGAACGTGATCCAGGTCTATCTCCGCAACGAGTTCGAGTCGATTCGGAGTACAACGCCTTCGCGGGCGAGATGGCCGAGCCGTATCGCGTGCTGGTGGTCGCCAACTTCCCGGCCAATTTTACCGAAGCCGCCGTGCAGCGGCTGATGAGCATCGTGGCCAGCGGCGCGCGCTGCGGCGTGTTCGTGCTGATGAGCGTCGATACCACGCTCGCCGCTGCCGCACAACGTGCGGGTCTCCGACCTCGACGCCGGGGCGATGCTGCTCCGCTGGGAAAAAGGCCAGTTCGTCTGGAAGCATCCCGACTTTGGCGCGGCTGCCCGTGGCCTTGGACGCCCCGCCGCCGCCGGAACGCTTCACCGAAATCGTCCGCGCAGTGGGCACGAGGTCCGCGACGCCGGCCGCGTGGAAGTGCCTTCTTGCGTCATTCCCGCCGGAAGACGACTGGTGGACGGGCGACAGCCGCAGCGGCATCGACGTGCCGCTGGGCCGCGCCGGCGCGATGAAACTGCAACAGCCTCGACCTCGGCCGCGGCACCTCGCAGCACGTGCTCATCTCCGGCAAGACCGGCTCGGGCAAATCGACGCTGCTGCACGTGCTGATCACCAACCTGGCCCTCCGCTACAGCCCCGACGAGATCGAGTTGTACCTGGTCGACTTCAAGAAGGGCGTCGAGTTCAAGGCCTACGCCGCGGCACCAGTTGCCGCACGCGCGGGTCATCGCCATCGAGAGCGAGCGCGAGTTCGGCCTGAGCGTGCTGCAGCGGCTGGACGCCGAACTGCGCACCCGCGGCGACCGTTCCGCCGGCTGCGGCGTGCAGGACCTCAAGGGCTTCCGCAACGGCCCAGCCGGACGAGAAGCTCGCCCGCATCCTGCTGATCATCGACGAGTTCCAGGAGTTGTTCGTCGAGGACGACCGCATCGCCCAGGAGGCGGCGCTGCTGCTGGACCGGCTGGTGCGGCAAGGCCGGGCGTTCGGCATCCACGTGCTGCTGGGCTCGCAGACCCTCGGCGGGGCCTATTCGCTGGCCCGCAGCACGATCGGCCAGATGGCCGTGCGCATCGCCTTGCAGTGCAGCGAGGCCGACGCCCACCTGATCCTCAGCGAAGACAACACGGCCGCCCGGCTGCTGACCCGGCCCGGCGAGGCGATCTACAACGACGCCAACGGCCTGTTCGAGGGCAACCATCCCTTCCAGGTCGTCTGGCTCTCGGACGACGAGCGCGACGAGTATCTCCGCCGGCTTACCGACCTCGCCTGCCGGCAACACGTCCGTCGGCCGCCGCCGATCGTGTTCGAGGGCAATGTGCCGGCCGACCCCGCGGAGAATCCAACGCTACGTGATGACTCTGGCCGCCGCGAATTGGCCGGAGATCTGCACGGAACCGCATTTCTGGCTCGGCTCGGCCGTGGCCATCAAAGGCCCCACCTCGGCCGTCTTCGCGCGGCAAGCCGGCAGCAATCTGCTCCTTGCGGGACATCGCGAAGAGGCCAGCCTGGGCGTCATGGCTACGGGACTTATCGGGCTGGCCCTCCAGCATTCGCCCGTAAATCAGGCTGGAAAGCTTGACGAACATGTCCGCTTCCGCATACTCGACGGCACGCGGCCGGAAGCGCCCGAGGCCGGCTACTGGAAACGGGTCGTCGAGGCATTGCCGCACGACGTGAGCATCGGCGGCGTCCGCGAGGCCCCCGACATGCTCGCTGAAATTGCCGCGGAACTCGCCCGGCGGCAACAGGAAGGCCAGGATGGCTTGCCGTCGATCTACTTCTTGATCTACAACCTCGGCCGCTTCCGCGATCTCCGCAAGGAGGACGAGTATTCGTTCGGCCGAGAAGACGACAAGCCGGCCACGCCCGGCAAGATGTTCACGACCATCCTCCGCGACGGCCCGGCCTGCGGCATCCACACCATCGCCTGGGCCGACTCCTACGCAACGATCAACCGCCTCTTGGACCGCCAGAGCCTGCGCGACTTCGACCTGCGGGTGCTATTCCAGATGAACGCCACCGACAGCAGCAGTCTGATGGAATCGCCCGATGCGGCCCGCTTGGGCGTACACCGGGCTATTTTTTATGACGGCGGCCACGGCCAGATGGAGAAGTTCCGCCCCTACGGCTTGCCGGCGACTCATTGGCTCGCGGAGGTGCAGCGGCAGTTGTTCCGCCGCGCGACGGCTTCTACGTAGGTACGCGTCGTTTCAAATCCGTGCGAGCGCCGTAGGATGGGCTTTCAGCCTCTCTACAATGTCATAGGTTTCAAACGTCGGTCGAAAACCACGACTCTCACCGCATCCATCGCCGGCGCAATCGCACACCCATCATTCCCAAACCCGCGGCAGCGAACAGCACCAGCGTGGCAGGTTCCGGCACGGGAGTGCCTGGATCAATGTGCTGGTCGTCGCTGATGATAAAGGACTGTCCACTTGAAAGGATTGGGTCCCACTGATAGGCCCATGTGGTGTTCCCCGGGCCGACCGGACCGTCCCCAATTGCGGGCAAATTGCTGAGCGTGTAGGACGAGCCGCTCGTCAGATGAGTCAGCGTCGTGTTAAAGAGGCTGCCTTCGTGCTCGTTCGGCGTGGGAGCCACAACGGTCTGCAAGGGCAATCCGCCGCCGACTTCGTTCACCGTGTTCGGATTGGGAAACTGCACGGTGTCCGATCCGCCCGACAAGTTAAAGTTGGAATACTGGAAGAAGTGATAAGTCTGGCTCGATCCGCTCGTGTTGGTGAGTCTTATCGTTTCGCTCAGGTCCGATTGTTTGTTGCTCGATCCGCCGGTCAGCATGTAATCGACTTCGACGCTGAGCCCGTTGGAGCCGGAATAAACGGCATACCCGCCGCGGGTCGAGCCGCTGATGGCAAACGTGCCCGAACTTGTGAGCCCTAGCGTGTCGATCGACGACTGCGAGCCGCCGCCGATCGCGTAATAGAACCATTGCTGCGTCGCGATATTCTGGCCATCGACCGTCCAATTCGTGAGTCCGGCCGGACTGGTGGTGTTGATCGCGACCGACGAGTTCTGATCGGCCAGATTCAGCGTGCCGGCCGAGGCGGCGGACGCAAGACCGAACGAGGCGCCGGCGACTAAAAACAAGATGCTCGTAAAGTTTCGCTTCATGTTACTTCCTATCAACTTTCGTGAACGCTCTTCGGTCGGCGGGACCGCAGAGCTGTTTGCCCAGTTTCAAATGTTTGCGGATGAGAATACGTGAAAATGCTTGATCAACTCGCGCGTACGACCTTCCCTTTTGTAAAAGCGGCGTCAACCGACACCGGGACCAAACCCAAGAAATGCCCGAAACGCGGCGACGCGCCGAACGGCAAAAATAACCTTGAGGCTGAGACAGAGACTAGCTTGAGAAGCAGTGGTCCATGTAGAGGACCGCCACGCACGAAGGGGCAAATAGATTCACCGGGGCGATCCATGGCGACACAAAGCCGCCATGCCCGCGCAATAAGCTTGCGCAACATAAGCCGAAACCCTCTTACGTGCTCACAACTGCGAACGCTGCCTCAAATTGACGCTTGTTCAGTTCAGCAGCAGCGCAGCGAAGCCCGTAAGCACTCGGGGAATCGACTACGACTAAAAACGCTGCCTCACGTTTGGAACGATAAAATCAACTTTGCAGGGTTCTTCCGGCGGAAGAACTCAACATGAACGACATCATAGCAAATGAGCGCCAGATTTGCAAGCGATTTGCGCACTCGGGGCAAGAGTATTCAGGATTCCCGCCAAAAGACGCGCCGTGTGTAAAGCTTGTTGCGCAAATGCGCATATAACGGGGGGTATATGAGTTCAGTTTGCCTAAAACCCACCCCTTGTAGTACAAAATGCTTGACGTTAGGCAAAGCGCTACTTAAACTGAAAATCGGTAAGGGTTTTCCTCGGAAGTCGGTTCGATGCTCCAACATGCTGCCCAACCTCGGCGCACGGCCAACTCCGCGCTCACTCCCCAACTTCGGGCAGGGCTTGGCCAATTGCTCAGGGCGTTCGACTATGCTCGCGATCTGGAATGCTCTGCTTGGGATTTCAGTGTGGAAATCGAGCGATTGTTGGACCACGGAATGACCACCAGCGACGTTCGCTGGCTAGTTAAACGCGGTTACCTGAGCCATGGCCGAGAAACTACCGGAGCGGATGACGCAGATCGGCACTTCGATACCAGTTGTCGAAACTTGGCGTTTTTCCCCAATTCTTGCTTTGTCTTGACTGCTTCCGGCTTGGCAGCCATGGGCCGAAGCGTTACGGCGAATGATCAAGCCGCCACCGTCGCGACCGGGATGTCCGGGAGCCATGTTCCTGAGTTGGAGAGCGAGACGGCAGTCAACCAGCTTGGGACTGAAGGAAATCCCCATTTATCTCCACGCAAGGAGCACGGATGTCTGGTCGTTCCGCCGCTGCGGTTGCGATATGCGACGCCGTTGGATTCAGGAGTGACGCCCAATTGGGACAGGGAAACGCGGACATTCATGGTCGGAGGATTTTTGGTAAAGCGGTTTCGCGTTCCTTCTCCTAATCAGGAAGCCGTCTTGGACGCATTTCAGGAAGAAGGATGGCCCCGTTCGGTGGATGATCCGCTGTCGCCAGTGCCCGATCAACAGCCGAAGCGGCGGCTTCGCGACACGATCAAGTGTTTGAACATGAACCAGGCGATTCATGCAATTCGCTTCCGGGGAGATGGCACCGGTCAGCGAGTATCTTGGGAACTGCTCATTGACGCCGCCGGGACTACCTTGTCTGAAGTTGCAAAAACTGTTCGGCGTGCTGGTTGACGCACTTTGAATTCTTCTCTTGTGCTGATATGCACTTTGTCCACCGCGCGTGGGAATAACAAGTAGTTTGCCGGTGAGCATTTTCGCGCATGAGCAGGACTCGTTGCGAATCGAACGCCGTTCTTAGCGATCGGTCCTATCTCTTTATCCTTTCAACGCTTACGTCGATTCATCCGACGTGCGATTAATGTTCGGGCCGTATGCGGCACAAAATGTGCTTCCGCAGGTGGCGGAATTGGTCCAACATTCGTCCTAGAGAAAAGACGCCGGGGCCTGAAACAGCAAACTGTCAAATAGGAAGACGAGAATGCCTCTTATATCCCGCGCCGTTCGCTTGGCAATAGTCAACTCGGTGCCTGAAGATTATGCGGATCTGCTCGCTGCCACAGGAACGCCGGGCGTAAGCCTTCATTTCCTTTTCAGTGGATGTGAGGCCCTGAACTTTGCCCGTCGCTGGCAGATGACTTTGTGGATTGTCAATAGCCGGCTTTGCGATATGAGCGGCTTTGAATTGGGCCAAAAGCTGCGGTCGCAAAGGCCCAACGCTTCGGTTTTCATTATCGGCGACGAATATCGACTAGCGGACGAGCTACAAACCATGACGCAGGGATTAACGAAGTATCTTTGCAAGCCGCTTGAGCCGTCGTGGGTGCTTCCGAGGGAGGATGAGTCCTGTATCCCGATGCCGGCCTCGCGCGACGCCAGCCTGGCGCGATGGCCGGAATCCAGGCATGGACACCCCAGGGGCGATACGATTATCGAAAAGACGATGGCGAACCGTACCGGCCCATACCCCGTCAAAGGGGTTATTTTGCCGTTTGAGAATAAATCCGAGCGTCGGCCAGCGGCGTGAACAAACCGAAGCGGATGGATTCTCGCCAGTATTTGAAATAAGGCTTCAATGGCGGCGTCACGATCCCACTCGGACGCAGCGATCGGCAGGTGCCTGCACGACGGGAACTTTGTGTTAGAATGGAAGTTATGGTATGGTCACGGTGCCGCCAGGAGGTTATGCATCCCGCCCTAACAGCTTAATGATAGACAAATCCCCGTCGGAAATCGATTCCGTGACTGCCGGTTTAACAAGACTTCAGCAACTCGACGCGTCCCTGCCGATACACGAGGCCGGCGTGCGGTCGGCCGTGTTGCGCTATAGTTTGGCGCTGGTCATCACGGCGGAGATAACGGCTCTTAGGTACGTTCTCGACCCCTTTCTGAATAACACTTCGATCTTTTCGTTCTTCTTCGTGCCGGTGATACTAGCGGCGTGGTACTTGGGGCTAGGACCTTCGCTCTTGAATATTGTGTGCGGCGTTGTCATTGCGGCGCTATTCTTCGCCCCGCCGCGCGGTTCGCTAATCATGCAAGATCCCAGGCACGTGTCGGCAATGATTGCATTTACCGCGGTAAGCACGTACCTGGCCTATCTCATCCATTGGCTGCGGCGTGACATCGCCAGGCGGCAACGGGTGGAGGCGGACCTGGTCGCGTCGCAGGAACTCGCGCAGGCCCATCAAGCCGAGTTGGCTCATGCCGGCCGCCTGAGTCTGATGGGCGAAATGACTGCCAGCCTGGCGCACGAACTCAACCAGCCTTTGCACAGCGCGCGGAACTATGCCCAGGGCAGCATTCGCCGCCTCCGGAAAGACCCCGAAGCGGATCTCGAGGTGCTCATCGCTTTGGAGAAGATCAGCGAAGCCAGCGATCGCGCCGCGGAGATCTTGCGCCGCGTTCGCGACTTTGTTAACAAGAGTGCGCCCAGCGTCGAGTTGATCGACATCGGCGAATTGCTGCATGACGCGGCGATGATCGCCGACTTGGGGCCAATGCCGCAACGGGCCAAGGTGGTCTTCGATGTCGCGGCCGACCTTCCGCCAGTGCTGGGTGACAAGGTCGAGATTGAGCAAGTCGTAGTAAACCTTGCCCGAAACGCCCTGGAAGCGATGGACGAACTGGCATCGGAGGACCGCAGATTGCTGCTTGGCGCTTGCCGAAGCGACGAGGAATTGATCGAGATTTTCGTCCGCGACTGCGGCGCCGGCATCGACGCCGACGCGCGGGAGACGGTTTTTGAGCCGTTTTTCACGACCAAGGTCGATGGTATGGGCATGGGCCTGGCCATCTGCCGCTCGATCGTCGAACGGCACGAGGGCACGCTGTGGTTTACCGCCAACGAGACCGGCGGCGCCACTTTCCACTTTACCCTTCCCTGCAAGGAGATATCCGCTGCGCGCGAAGCGGTCGCCGCATTCGCCCTCAGCGCTGAACCATGAACGATAGCCCAACCGTATTCATTGTCAACGATGATCCCGCCGCGCTGGAATCGCTGAGCTGGCTGGTTGAACAGGCCGATTTCCCCGTGAAATCGTTCCGCTCCGGCCGCGAGTTTCTCTCCAGCTACCGCACGGAGCAGTCAGGCTGCCTCGTGCTGGATGTCCGCATGCCGGACCTGGATGGCCTGGCCCTGCAGCGGGCGATGCGGGAGCGCAAAATCCGCTTGCCGACCATCTTTATTACCGCCTATGGCGACGTGCCCACCTGCGCCGCGCGTTCCGTGGCGGCGCCGTCAACTTTCTGGAAAAACCGGTCGACGACAAGATCCTCCTAGAACACATCGGGCGGATCATGTCGGCCGCCGAGCGAAACCGCCCCGGTGACGACAGCGGCAGTTACGGCGCCCGATTGAGCTTGTTGACGCAGACCGAGTCAGAAGTTCTCGATATGCTGGTGCAGGGCAAGAGCATTAAGGAAATCGCCCGCACGAGGAAGGTCTCCGTACAGACCATCTGGCGGCATCAGATGAACATCTTCCACAAAGTGGGCGTGGAAAACCAACTCGAATTGGTCCGCGTGGCAACCGAATGGCAGATGCACGCGTCGCATGCTGTGGAGACGTAAGCCCGCCCGGAATGCGCCGACTCCCCAACAGAAGGGTGGTTCCATAGAGAGCGTTCTCGCCTGCACAAGGTTCTAAGGCCGAACAGAGACCGAGTTTGCCGTGTCTGATAGCGGAAGGGCGGATTTTGCCGCTTTTGCTGACCCGGACAGGACTTGACTGGCCGATAAGAATTACGTAGGGTATTGCCGTGCTTGGGCCCCGTAGCCAAGTGGCTAAGGCAGCGGATTGCAAATCCGCCATCATCAGTTCGACTCTGATCGGGGCCTCTTCTCTTAACCCTTTACTCGATAAAGGGTTACATCGTTTCTTGGGCAGTCGAAACCGGCACGGGAGCCTCTACCGAACTTGAAACCGAATAAACTCCAATTGCGGGGCCATCGGCTAGCTGTAGTGCTTCGTGGGCTTGCCTCGCGTTAGTTATGCCGACAGCCCGACAACCGGTGGTTGTCTGCGTATCGCTTCCCCTCACCCCTTGGAGAATCGCCATGACTTCCGCGAATCGACGTGATTTTCTGGCCGCTGCGGCGGCGGTTGGCGCGACGGGCCTGGTCGCAAAAAGTGCAGTGGGCCAAAGCAGTCGTGCAGATGCCTCCAAACCTAAACCGCACAAGGCGATGATCGGTGTTCCCAGCGAGGCCCTGCTGGCGGAGTGGAAAGAAGCCGGTTTCGAGGGCATGGAATCGACCGATCGCGGCGCCTCGCCCGCGAAGGCGGCCGCCGTCCGCAAGATCGCCGAGAAACATGGCATGCGGATCCATAGCGTGATGTACGGCTGGGCCAATTTCAATAATCCCGCGGCGGTTGCCGGCGATTTGGCTAGTGTGGAAACGGCCCTCAAGGCCGCGGCCGCTTACGGGGCCGATACCGTGCTCCTGGTCCCTTGCCGCCTCGGCGGAAAAATGCCCGAAGCGTGGGAGTTCGACATCCGCTTCGATCCGGCCAGCGGCCACATCAAGCAAGTCGTTTCCGGCGACAACGGGCCGTATGCCGATTATATCGCCAACCACAACCGCTCCTCCGACGCCGCGCGGGCGGCGGTCAATCGCCTGATTCCCGCAGCGGAAAAGGCAGGCGTGATCATCGCCCTGGAGAACGTCTGGAACAATATGTGGGTCGAGCCCGAGTTTTTCCGGAGTTTTGTCGCCTCGTTCGATAATCCCTGGGTGCGGGCCTACTTCGACATCGGCAACCACGTGAAGTATTCGCCGCCGCAGAAATGGATCAGCACGCTCGGCAAGCTGATCGTCAAGTGTCACGTGAAGGACTTCAAGCTGAATCCCAACGGGCATGGTGGCAAGTTCTGCAACATCCGCGACGGCAGCGTTGACTGGCCGGCCGTGCGCACGGCCTTGGCTGACGTTGGCTACAGCGGTTGGATGTCGATCGAAGGCGGCGATTTGTCGCCAAAGGAGCATAGCCGGCGTTTCGACTTGATTCTGGCCGGTAAGTAAGGAACAGCAGCACATTGACTTGCGCAATTCGGTACGATGGGTGGCACGCTCTGAGCTTCAAGCGAAGGGCGTGGCTTTGGATCGCCACACCCTTCGCAAGCTCATGGACGTGCCACGCTACGCCGTTAACCCTTTTTGATAGAGATGATAAATTGGTCTTGATGCGTTAGCCATTTTTTGGGATTTGCGTAGTTTACCACAACTCGCACCCCCAAAGGAATTGGCGATGGCGCATCAAGACCATGGACGGAAAAGTTTGTTATGGGCACACGCACACGACTTGCGCGACGTACTGCAATGGCTTTTGAAGGGCGTCACCTTCAATGGAATTGCCTTGCGGGGCGACTGTACTTGGACGCCGCAGTGCTTGGTTTGTGCGGCGCTGTTGTGGGCTTGGTCGGACGAAATAACGCTCGTCGAACGGTTCTCGACTGCCCGCAAGATTATCATGGATTGCTTCGGCGATCAAGCGCAGCCCGCGGGAAGTTACCAGGCATTCATCAAGCTGCTGGGGAAATGGACCGAGCCCTTGCGGGCACTGTTGGCGCCCGCCTTTCGGCAGCGGATGCGGGAAAAGCTGTCGCGTGTCTGGAAGGTCGCGGGTTGGATCGTCTTTGCCGCGGACGGCAGCCGCGCGGACGTGCCCCGGACCCGCAAGAACGAAGAACGTTATTCCCCCAAGTCAAAGCTTTCACGCGAGGCGCAGAAGAAGCGTCGCCGCCGGTCGAAGCGTCGGCGGAGCAAGCAGGAAGCCAACCAGCGCAAAGCCAATATTCCGCGGATTTGGATGACCGTTCTTTGGCACGTCGGATCGGGACTGCCCTGGGATTGGCGTACCGGTCCTTCCGACAGCAGCGAACGCGCCCATGTGCAGGAGATGCTGCCGACGATACCTGCGGGATCCTTGCTGACCGCCGATGCGGGTTTTGTGGGGTACGAGTTCTGGAAAGCGATTCTCGACGCAGGCCATCAATTTCTGGTGCGTATGGGCAGCAATGTGACCTTGCTCAAGAAATTGGGCTACGCCCGCGAGCGCGACGGACGGGTATACTTGTGGCCCAACCGGGCAGCAAAAAAGCATTTGCCGCCACTGGTGCTACGACTGATCGTGGTGGACGGAGGCAAGCATCCGGTGTATTTGGTGACGAGCATCCTCGATCCGCGAATTGTCGGATGCGCAGGCCGCGGAAGTCTACGGCCGGCGTTGGGGCATCGAGGTTTTCTATCGCCATTGCAAGCAGACCTTCGATCGTCGCAAGCTCCGCAGCCAGAATCCGGACAACGCGATGGTCGAGTTGCACTGGACGTTGTTGGGAATGTGGGCGATGGGCCTGCATTCGCACCACCATCTCGTGGAACAAGGAATTGCACCACAGCGTATCAGCTTTGCAGGAGTATGGCGAGCCTACCGCAGGCCGATGAGGGAATACAAAGGCTTTCCTGGTCCAGGCGAAAAGCTGAAGGATCTGCTGGACCTCGCCATCATCGATCCGTACATAAGGAAAAATAAAACCAGTCGTGACTATCCGCGAAAGAAACAAGAAGACGCCGCGGGCTTTCCCGTAATCCGCAGGGCTACGGTATTGCAAGTCAAAACCGCGCAACGACTAACAGAAGAACACGAAAAAGGGTTAACGGCGTAGCGTGCCACGCATTGCTCAACTTATATTGTTACGGTGCCTAGATATTCATCTTGTGTGAAGGGATAACATGCAACCCGAAAAGAATCGTCGCGACTTCCTGAAACTGACCGCCGCGGCAACTGCCGGCGCCGCGACGGGAAGTCTCGCGATAAGCCAAAGCGCCCATGCCGCCGGCAGTGATATACTGCGGATCGGCCTGATTGGTTGCGGCGGACGCGGCGGCGGAGCGGCGGCCAATGCCCTTGGGGCCGATGCCAACACGCGCTTGGTGGCCATGGCCGATGTCTTCAGCGACCGCCTGCATGGCACGCTGAACAGTCTCAGCCGGGAATTCAAGGAGCGCGTAGCCGTCGATGCCGAGCGCCGTTTTGTGGGATTCGACGCCTACCAGAAGCTCATCGAAAGCGGCGTCGATGTCGTGCTTCTGGCCACCCCGCCGCATTTCCGCCCGATCCATCTGAAGGCTTGCATCGTGGCCGGCAAGCACGTCTTCTGCGAGAAGCCTGTGGCCGTCGACGCGCCGGGGTGCGGAGCGTGCTGGCGACGTGCGAAGCGGCGGCCACCAAGAATCTCAATGTGGTTTCCGGCCTCTGCTGGCGATATGACTATGGAGTCCGCGAAACGATGAAGCGTGTGCTCGACGGCGCGATTGGCGAGATTGTCTCCATTCGCGAGACCTACAACGCCGGCACGGTCTGGCAGCGCCCGCGGCAACCGGACTGGACCGAGATGGAGTACCAGATGCGCAACTGGTACTACTTCACCTGGCTGTCGGGCGACCATAACGTCGAGCAGCACGTCCATAGCCTGGACAAAGCAGCCTGGGCATTGCACGAGGAGCCGCCGGTCCAAGCTTGGGGCATGGGCGGCCGCCAGGTCCGCACGGATGCGATCTACGGCGATATCTTCGATCATCATGCCGTTTGCTATGAATACGCCAACGGCGTCCAGGTCTACGCCTACTGCCGCCAGATGGCCGGTTGCAGCAATGACACGAGCGACATTTTCCTGGGCACCCAAGGACGGGCCAATATCCTTCGTAACCATATCTACGACGCCAAAGGGAATACCGTTTGGCGTTACCAGGGGCCGAAGCCCAGCATGTACGACGTGGAGCACAAAGAGCTGTTTGTGGCCATCCGTTCCGGACGGGTCATCAACAACGGCCTCTACATGGCCCGCAGCACGATGCTGGCTATCCTGGGCCGCATGGCGACGCACTCCGGACAGACCATCACTTGGGACCACGCGATGCAATCGGGAATCAAGCTGGCGCCGGAAGAATATGCCATGAACGCCACGCCGCCGACGCTGCCGAACAAAGACGGAAAGTACCCCGTCTCGGTGCCGGGAGTGACCAGGGTCGTGTAGAGCAGGGAGCGAGGAGTGAGGATCGCTTTGTTGCGATTCACTTGCTCCAACAACTGCGCTTCCGCAATAGATAGAACGCTTTTGAACCTTTCTGTATATTCGTAAGCTCGATCCGCGGATCGTGACGGAATATCCCAAGCAACAACGCCTCAAGCTCTCTGATTTCATCGCGGGTGATGTTATCGTGGACCTCAAACAGGGAGAAATGAGTCCAGCCCTTCTTTCCGGCGTTATGCTTTTTTAGGCGGCCCTTCGCACCGCTTTTTTTCCCAAGGCCCGCAACGCCAATGTAGGTGACTTCGTAGTTCTCCCCATTCTGCTTGTAAAGGACATAGAAGCCTCGTGTCCCTGGGGGAATCTCGACCCACTTCTCGCGCGGCTCGTATCGCTTCCAGCGTTTAATTATCCTCAGCGGCGATTGATTAGGCATGATTGTATCCAGAATAGGTGTTTGACCGCGGAATTGCAGTCTAGCAGACGGCTATTGTTGCGCCTGGGGTTGCACTCGTCAATAGCCAGCCGAAGCAGGGCTGGCGCAAAGTCGCAAAGCTCGCCAAGGACCATTGCAAATCCAATTTCTTCGCGCCTCTGCGTCTTTGCGTGAGAAATCGTTCCTCGCCGCAGTTTCCTTCCCTCACTCTCAACTATTATTAACCACAAAGGCCACAATGAGCACAAAGAAAAGCAGCATTCTTTCTTTGTGTCCTTCGTGTTCTTGTATGTTGGAAAAAGGAAACACTGATGGGTTGCCAAAGGAAATGGAACTTGTTCAGTTGATGGGAGTCTTTTCGGGGGCTGCTGCGCAGCAGCCCCCGAAAAAATCGCCGACGAGAGATCAATCGTGTCCTGGTCGTTCCAAGACCGTCACGAAGCGGGATCCTCGTCGGCTTCGTAGTACCAACCCGGACAGCCGCCAGAGCCGTACGAGAACATCGGCGAGCTCGCAAACGCAAGAAAGGGCCTCTACTATGATGGATATAGTTCTCCCAACTCTCTCGTTCACGGGTATCAATGTCTCGAAGAAGTCCTTGGATGTCGGCATCTTGCCATCGGAGGAGGTCTTCTCTGTGTCGCACGACACGGAAGGTATCGCACAACTCATTGAACGTTTCAAACTCTTGCGGCCGGCGCTGGTTGTCCTTGAGGCGACCGGCGGCCTGGAGGGTCGCCTGGCCGCGGAACTTATCAACGCCGGCCAGCCGGTTGCGGTGGTGAATCCCCGCCAGGTTCGCGACTTCGCACGAGCCGTTGGCAAACTCGCCAAAACCGATCGCATCGATGCCTTGCTCCTGGCGCGTTTCGCCCAGCAGGTCCGGCCGCGATTGACGGAGAAAACCTCGGAAAAACAGGCCGAACTGACGGCTTTGGTAACTCGACGCCGCCAGCTCATGGACATGCTGACGGCTGAAACCAATCGCCGGCATTCCGCGCAGACGACGAAAGCCTGCCGCAGCATCGACAAAGTCGCCGAACTCTTTAATAAACAGATAATAACTATTGAAAAAGAGATCGCGAAGCTCATCGAATCCGATGATGATTGGCGCGCCACCGACCAACTGCTGCGATCCGTGCCCGGCGTCGGACCGGTAACCAGCGCCGCGCTCGTCGCCGAATTGCCCGAGCTCGGTCGGCTCAACCGCCGCGAAATCTCCGCTCTTGTCGGCTTGGCGCCATACAACCACAACAGCGGAAAGTTTCGCGGTAAACGCTCGATCTGGGGTGGACGCGCCAGCGTCCAAAGCACCCTTTACATGGCGACCGTCACGGCCCGTCGCTGCAATCCCATCATCCAAGCCTTCTCCGAGCGCCTCCAGAAAGCCGGAAAACTCTACAAAGTCGTCCATACCGCCTGCATGCGCAAACTGCTTACCATCCTCAACACTATTACCAAAAACCACGAATCATGGTCGCCAAGAATCGCGCCTCAAAGCGCTTGACAAAAAACACAGCCGCTTCGTGGTTAATCTCCTTTCGGCCGCATTCTCCTTTCTCCCCTTTTTCTCGCTCCTCCAAGCTCCCGGCCCCTCGCTATTCTTTGATAATCTGGATGGCATCAATATCGACGTACTTCCCGCCGCCATAACCGGCCAGGCCGGACGCCTCGACGCGGAGGGTGTGGACGCCGGCCGGGAGGCCGAAGCGCTCGAACGTCACCACCTGATACTCGGGCGTCGGGGCGAACAGGTTGAAGATTCCCTCGTCCTTGTCATCGATCTTGATCCGAACGTAGCCTCGGTCGGCGGCGCGTTGGCCAATCAGCCTGACGGCGGCGCCGGTGAACCGAAAGGTGGCTGGGAGCAGGGAGCGGGGAGCTTGGAGCCCGACTCCCCGCTCCCCGCTCCCCGCTCCTTGCTTTGCGCTCCCCGCGTCGATGTTCTGCCATGTTCCTTTGCGCGTGGGAACGATTGTCAACACCTTTTCTGCTCCGGCAGGGAGCCGCACCTTCATTTTGGCGAAGCGGCCGTTGACTATTCCTTCGATGGGCGTGCCACCCGCCTCCGTTACGGACAGAAACGTGGAGGGTACGCGCAGAAGAACGGTGCGAACCTGATCGCGCTTCCCCATGTTCAAGAGCGTGACGCGGGAGCCGTTCTCGTCGAACTGCGCGGACACCTCGATGCCGCCGTCAGCCAGCAGGCGGCTGAAGCCGACGCCCCGCATCTCCCATTCCCGCGGCAGGGCGGGAAAGACCCGGATCTGCTCGCCCGCACGTCCGTCGAGGAGCATGTTCTGGATGCCATGCACGTGCATGGCGTGCGCTCCACCTCAATCGTTTTATCCGGCGAGCCATCGTATTCGCCGAAGTACAGGCCATCATAGAGACTGGAAGGGGAGACGTTCCAGCGGAGGAGCGTGACCGCCTCCTGCCCGAGACCGATTTGCGCCGCCTGCGCGGCGGTGCAGCCCTTGAAGAAGCTATATTTGAGGTTGCCGATCCCGACGCTCGAAGCGAAGACCGAATGGTAGGTGGCCGTCAGCAGCGGATCATCGGGCTCGAACACGCGCGTGCATATCTGGAACCACGACATGCCGTAGTGGTCCCCGCCCGGAAACGGCGCTTGGTCGCATTGATACTTGCCGAGGATCGGTCTGCTCTGGGCCGGGTCCATCCGGATCGGCAGATACACATTATCCGCCTCCTTCGCCCAGGCCGCCGGCCCGACATGCAAGTCGCGGCAGGCGCAAAGCGCCCACAGCAACGTCACTTGCTCGATCGCCGTCCCTTTCTTCACGCCGCCGTACTGCAAGGCGGCGAAGTTGTTCACCCACTTGTCGCCCTGTTTCTCGCAGGCGTCCAATTGGAAGCGGACGGCGCTTTCCAGCAATTCCTTGGCGCGGGCCAGCCGGGCGTCATCATTGGTGTAGCTGGCCTGGTAGAGATCGATCGCCGCCGCCTCCGCGCTCACGTAGGCCATGCGGTCGCTTTTGGGCGCGTCAAAACTGGTCGTCGCGGTGCCGTCATAGCCCGCCAACCAGGGCCATTTCGCCCCGCGCGTCTGCGGCAGGAAGGTCTTGGCGTACTGTTTGGCATACGCGAGAGTCCGTTCATACCAATCGGGCAAGACACGAGCGATTGTAGCCTGATTGGCATTGACCAGCGCGCTCCATACGAACATGTCGTCACATTCGGTCGCGATGCATCCGTCATATCCCTCGGGCCGCGGGCCGAAACAGCCGGTAAACAAGGGGTTCCCCTGCCAAAGCGCCTTGACGATGTACAAGCCCCGGATGTAATGGGTGAGCAGCTCGCGGTCGGGCAGGGATACCGACGAGCGAGCCCAGAAAGCAGCGAAGTCGGCCGCGTTTTGACGATGTGCGGCCGTGAATCCGCCGCGGGCCGCGGAAACCGCCTTGGCCATCGCATCGGCAAGATAAGCCGCTCCCTGGATCTCGCTGCCGGCGGCGATGAAAAACCGTGCCTGTCGGCCCGGGCCAACTGGCAGGGCGACACTGCCATCCTTCGCGTCAACCGTGTCGTCCCCCTCGGCGACGATCGCCAGACAGGCGCCGTGCTTGTCGCCCAGGCTCGCGGTGGAAACCAAAAGACCACGGTCCTTGGCGGAATAACGCACTTGCTCCCCGGTCACTTGAAGCCTGAAGATGCCGGGAACACTGTCGGCGATGTCCATGACTAGAACACCGTCGGTGGTCACGAATTCGGTGCGGGTGGAGGTAACGGGAGAGCCGCTTAGTGTTAAGTTGACCTTTGAGGTCAAGACTCCATTGACGACGTCCAGGGTCTGGCGAAAGGAACGTAGGCTCCCTTGGTCTGGCGCGGCGCCCTGGCCATATCCGCCTTTGAGGCAAAACGGGGTGGCCCGTTTGGTGCGAGAGGACTTCCACCAGTACGAATAGTAGATATTGGGCGCGTACGGGGCCTTCGCAGGTTTGAGCTGTGTCAGGCCGCACGGATCGGCCAAGAGCGCCAAGCCCCCGTTGCCGATGAGCGGATACTGGTAAGCGGGGGCGTTGATGTCGTCCTTGATGACATTGCCGAGCGACAGATCGCTCCAACCGGCTGTGGCGACGGCCACATCTTGTGCAATAGATGCGGATGCGAGCCAGAAACTCAACAGGAGAAACGTCGGGACCGCGATTGTCTTCATCCCGTTTAACTTAACGGGCCTCAGCGTGGCGAGAAGGCGTGGGGAAGGTAGAAGGGGGCTAGTCAACATTGCCCCACCGTTTTTCGTCGAAATGATACTGAACATTCGCAGTTTTCAAGCCGGTCAAACGGCGAGATGTACGTAGTTTTCCAGGGCTACAAGTAATTCATGAAGGTCGGCCTTGGTGCCCGACTTGGTGTTTATTGTATTCGCGAGGATAACCGCGCGCAGGATGCGGAGCATATGAGCGAGCGACCATTCCGTGTCCCAGTCGCCGAAACGCCGACGCGCAGCCCGCGCTTGCGGAAGTTTGTGGCCCTCGGTGATATACCACAGACCGATCACGCTTTGCATCATCCACACCCAGGGCGACAGCTTCTCGATGCTCTGCCGGCACCAGTGTTGTGGGGCTTGAATCTTCATCACCTGCTTGCTCGCTTTGAAGGCGACCTCGATCGACCATCTTCGCGAGAACGTGGAGATTACCCAACTCAACTCGGCGTTCACATCGGTGGTGAAGAGATACTTGTCGGCGAACTTGCCCTTCGGGTCGCGTACCAATACCACAAGAATCGGCAACAACCCACGCACCTCGGGCCAGACTGCCTGGAAGGAAAGCACCTTCAACTTGCGCGTTACGCCGTAGCACGTCGCCTTGACGGTTTTCCAAACCCACGGCCCTTTTCCGCTGCGGTTGCCGTCGGCCTTCTTGACCGCCTCTTTGGGGTTCGGAAGACGAGGACCTTTCGTCGGCTTTCGCCCACGCTTGCTCTTGGATTGCTTGGGCACGATCGAATCGTAAATCGCCGCGTCGGCACGCATCACGCCGACGTAGGTCACGCGCGGGTCGAGATCGGCCAGGAGATTGCCCGCGGAATAGGCCCCGTCGCCGATGAAAACCAGCTTTCGATCGGGAAACCAAGCCAGCAGATCCTGGAGCATTTCTTTGGCCAGCGTGGCTTCGCTGGGGTGATTCTTGCCGGCAAGATGCAACTTGGCATAGATCGGCAAGCAGTAAATCTTGTTCGTTCCGGGAATGCAAATCGCCAGTCCGATGACAACCCAGTGATTGCCGCTGGCGGTCGCGACCCGTTTGGCCGTCGAGGCTACGGCATCGCGGAACCAGCCCAAACCGTAGACGTGCTTGCCGCGCTTGTGCAGCAAGGTATCGTCGACGACCAGATACAACAAGTCGCGCGGGTTGAGCGCGACAACAATGGCTAGGGCCAATTGGCGGGCCAGATCGTGGACGGTCCAGGCCGCTCGACTGAAGAAGTTGTAGAAGCGGTCGAACGGATGTCGCTCTTTCCGGGAGATAGGCGTATCGGCTTGGATGGCTTGAAAGACGCCGAACTCGGTTCGCTTGCCCAGGCACATCGCCCAACCGAGCAACACTTCGATGTGCGTCTGGAACGATGGCAGAGTGAATGCAGGCAGCAGGCATTGCAGAACGGGGTCGAGAGAGGGTATGCTCGTAAACATGGACGGGGACCTCCTTGTCCTTTGCGCGCGTCTTGCGACGCTTGTAAATCACGCAAAGTGTACAAGGAACCCCGCCCTCTTTTCATCATCAAATTCCATCAAAAAATCTGCGAATGTTCAGGATAGAGTCTTCGGTAAAAGCCGTTCCTAGACCACCATAACAGGCATTGGTCATGGCGATCCAAGTTGCAGTAAAGAATTTGCCCATCATGGAGTATTTGGCGGGAGGGATGGACGGAAGATATTTGGGTACTAGCTCGTTGAGTTCTAAGGGGTATCGCCCATTGACAGCTCGGAACTCGTCACACGCCTTGATAATCCGCTCAGCATTTGCGTCGGAAATCTTCCACTGCAAGCAGCCGTTGCCCATGGCAATTCCAAGCGTCAGGAACGGCATCGACGCCCTAAGAATCGCAACTCTCCACCCCGGACGCCTGATGGCGCTCGTGATGGCGCTAAGCAGAAACCATAACGGACAAATTGTTAGGGAGAGAGTATAGCATCCATCGAGGGCGACATCGTATAGCAACAGCCCCACCGCAAGGCTCCCGTTGATTACGGTAATAACCTTCGGCGAAGGTGGTTCTTGCGACTGCATCACAGCGATTCTACCCTATTTGCAGTTTTCATTTTTCAACTTGTGATCTGTTTTCACGCGCCCTGTTTCACAGCGATCGAAAGTAATCGCGAAAGCGGATGGTCTCCGATAGATTGTCGACCTCGTTGCACCGCTCCCACTCGGTCCATACATATTCAATGCCCAGGTATCCGCTGTAACCGGTACTGTGCATCGCGGCGACGATCCGCCCATAGTCGATCGTGTTGGCCTGGAAGGAGGTCTGCAAGCGTCCTTTGCAGGCGCCGCGGGCATGGAAATGTGTGGCATACTGGATCAGTGGCTCGATGGTCGCGTCGCGAATGCCCGCGCGGGTGAAATGCGTGTAGTCCAGGGTCAAGGTCAGACCGGGGACGCGGCCCAGCAACCGCGCGAGTTGGCCGGGATTGGGAACGAGCGAGCCGATATGTCCCTCGATGCCGAAGACGATTCCGTGCGCGACTGCCTTCCCCACGCGCCACGCCAGCTCGTCGCACGCGCGATTCCAGGAGGCAGCTTTCGATTCTTCGGGAAAATACGTGCCGGGCAGCGTGGAGACGTGCGCGGCCCCGCAGCCCACGGCGTAATCGAGCGTCCGCAGGAACCAATCTCGCGCTCGCCGACGGCGCGCGGCCTGCGGATGGTTGATCGCGTAGGGCACGAAGTCGGGATTGGTCTGCAAGTAGAACGTCGGCGGCTTGCAGTCCCCGCTGAGCGAGTTTCTTGCCCAAGCGGCGGGCGCTGCGCTCGGTGTTTTCGAACTCGCGCGACGGCCAAAGGTGCGAGCGGCCCTCGAATAGGCCGATGTTGACACCGTCCAGTTCGAGCATCGCGATCAGGTCGAGGACCCTGTCGTGCTCCAGCAGCGGAAAGGTGAAATCGGCACAAGCGAGTTTCAATGCATCACCCCTGTCGCCTTTACGGCTCTGCCATGAACGCGGTCTTGCCGCGAGTTTCCCATTCCGCGGCGGTAAGGTATCCACAATCGACCGTGAGCGAGGTCCCGGTCACGCCGGCCGAGTCTTCGCAACTGAAGAATAAGATCGAACGGGCCACGTCCATTGGCGAGAGGGCCACGCCCATCGCCACCCGCCGCAGCCGCCCGGCCAAGGCCGCCTCGGGATCGGGCGTGCTGTCGAGGTGCTCGCGGAGCATGGGCGTGTCGGTTATCCCCGGGCAGACGCAGTTGCAGCGAATGCCGTCGGCCGCGTAATCGAGGGCGATCGAGCGGGTCAGCCCCAGCACCGCGTGCTTCGACGTGGTGTAGATCGGCGTGCCGGCCTGGCCGACGAAACTGCTGATCGACCCCACGTTGACGACGTAGCTGCGCGTGCTCGCGCGGAGATAGGGCAAGGCGTACTTCAGCGCCAAGAACATCGACTTCACGTTCACGCCCATGACCAACTCCCAGTCGGCCTCGCCGCACTCGTGGAGCGGCTTGACCTGGACCATGCCGGCGTTGTTCACGAGAATGTTCAAGCCGCCGAAGCGGCCGGCAGTGGCCTCGATCGAGCGGCGCACGTCGTCCGCGCGGCCTACGTCGCACTCGATCGCCAGGGCTTCGCCGCCCACGGCTTGGATCTTCTCGGCGACGCGGCGGCCCTGATCGAGCCGCCGCCCTACAATCGCCACGCGCGCCCTCCTGGGCGAAGAGGAAGGCCGCCGCCGCCCCGATGCCCGAGGTCGCCCCGCTAATCCAAGCCACTTGTCCTTCCAAACGTCTGCTGTTCATATATTAGTGTTGTGTCTCTCGCTGATGGTGATTTATGGGTGGCACGTCCCTGAGCTTCTAGCGAAGGGCGTGGCGGTATGGCAACCACGCCCTTCGCTAGAAGCTCATTGCGTGCCACCCAGCCTTCGCACTTTGCCATTATAAGTTTCGCCAATTCTGAGACACTACACTAGATGCGATGCCGCCGCCATTTCTCCTGAAATCCCGGCCGCTCAAAGACCTCAGCGTTGATCGCGCCCTTGGGCTGCCGGCCCAGCGAAAGGTCCAACATGCCCTGGCAGACCATCCGGCCGATGTCGCGGAAGAGCTCGTTGGTCCAGGCGATGCTGTGCGGCGCCAGCAGGACGTTATCCAGTTCGCCGAAGCGGTGCGGCGACGTGACCGGCTCCTGGGCGAAACAATCGATCGCCGCGCCGGCGATCCGCCCGGCCTTCAGTGCTTCGTATAAGGCATCCTCGTCCACGATGCCGCCCCGCGCCGCGTTGATCAAGTACGCCGCGGGCTTCATGAGCGACAATTCCCGCGCCGATCATGCCGCGCGTCGAGCTGTTCAAGGGGCAATGCAGCGAAACGAAGTCGGCCTCCCGCAGCAATTCGTCGAGGCCCACCATGCGCACGCCCAGCCACCCGGCAACCGACGGATCGACCAGCGGATCATAGGCCAGCGGCGGGTTCATGCCAAATCCCTGCAACAGCCCGACGGTCGCGCGGGCGATGCCGCCAAGCCCGATCACTCCCAGCGTCCGCTCGCGCAGTTCGCTGCCCATGTGCCGCGAGCGGTCGTCCCAGCGGCCGGTCCTCACGAGCGAGTCCTTGATGCGGACCTTGTGCGCCAGCGCGATCATCCACCCCACCACGGCCTCCGCCACCGGGCGGTCCACCGCGCCTGCGGTGATGAACAGCAACACGTCGGCGGCCGTGCATGCGTCCACATCCACGCTGTCGTAGCCCACGCCGAAGCGGCCGATGGCCAGAAGGTTCTCCGCGCGGGAAACGCTGTGGGCGGTAACACGAGGCGTGAGCACGATCACGCCCTGGGCGTCGCCGATCTGGTCGGGCCCGATCTCCGGCCGATGCTCGCTGAAAACGCGGCGCTCGACGTGCTCCTGCCCGTCGAATACCGCCAGCCCCAGGTCCCGATACTTGGGACATCCGGCGGCATCGAAAAAGTCGGCCGTCATGGCCACGATGAATTTTGCATCAGACATTTCAGGCATTTCAGGCATGAATCTTCCGATCGCTTCCCACGGCGGCCAGGGCCCCATGCAGGCTCCGCAACAAGAGGCCGCTGTCCGAGCCCAGGCTCAACATCTGGAACCCCTGTTTCCGCCGCTCCACGAGGTTCTCGTTGCTGGTGGCAGCCACGCCGCAATGTTTGCCGGCAGCGCGGATGGCGTCCTTGGCGGCCAGGATTTGCTCGGCCACGCCCGGCCCCTCCCACTGGCCGCGGTAACCGGCCGAAGAAGAATAGTCCGCCGGGCCGAAGAAGAACAGCTCGACGCCGCTGACCGAAAGCAACGATTGGATGTTCCGGCCGCCTTTCACCGATTCGATGATCGGCACGACAAGCACATGCTCGTTGGCCTCCTCGGTATGCTCGACGATGCACTGACCCCAAAAAGTCGCACGCTCCGCGCCGATGCCTCGCACGCCTTCGGGCGGGTACTGGGCGAAGGCCACCGCCTGACGCAACTGCTCGGCCGATTCGACCCACGGCACGACCACGCCGTCGGCCCCAATATCCAGTGCCCGCTTGACGAGCGCGATGTTCAACTCGGCGATGCGGACCAGCACCACGGTGTCGCTGCGGACGGCCGCGCGGACGTGTTCGAGGATCTCCTTCCAATCGAGATGGCCGTGTTCGGCGTCGATCACGATCCAATCCAGGCCCAGCGCCACCGCCATTTCAGCAATGCTCGCCGATTCGAGCGTGATCCACATCCCATAGACCGGCTGGTCGGCCGCCAGTTTTCCGCGGAGTTTCTTGATTGCGGTTGTTTTCATCCCGTTTAGCTTAACTGGCCCTCACCGTGACTGGCAAGGGTGGTGGATGGCCGGCATCACGTCCGCGAGGTTAGAGGGGCGAATGCTTAGGGGCGAACGCTATCGGCGCGCCGACGGTGGGAAAGTTCAGGCGAAGGCGGGCGAAGAGAGATAAGACAGAAAAATTACGACAGAAATATGGGAAGAAAGGAATATGGCGGAAAAGATTATATCTCACGCAAAGCCGCGAAGGCGCAAAGGCGCGAAGTTGCTGTTCCTTGCGCCTTTGCGGCTTTGCGGCTTTGCGTGAGGATTCTTTGCCGGGGCGGTTCCCCCGAGGTCCGGTTGTAGCGTCCAGCCGACTTGCCGCGCGCCTCTCGCGCGCAAAATCCAAACGCACGCGGGCAAAATCCAAACGGACGCGGGCATTTTGCCCATAAACGCGGGCATTTTGCCCGCGTCCGCGGGCAACTTGCAGGCGTGCGAATGCAAGTTGCGCGCGTCCGCGCGCAAGTTGCGCGCGCACGTTGCGAAGTTGGGCGCGTGCGGCGCAAATTTCCGCGCGATCGAAGAAACCCGAAAAACGATGGTTTGTAACGGTGAGCCGACCGGTTGTAACGGTAAGCCGAGCGGCGGAAACGGCAAGACGACGGCGGCAAACGGGCGTCCGAGAGTGGCGAAAAGGAGAACGAGCGGTGCCGACTTCCCCACGCGAAGCTGCCCGCGGCAAACCGGCGGCGGGAGCTAGCTCAGTTTCGTCGCGCGATTCATTGCTTCTCTTTCCGCCGTCGTATCAATTCCCCAACCATATGCAACCATATCCACAATCTTCGCCTTGGTATAGCGTAGTGGCGTTTCGTTGCCCAAAAAGTCGAGTGTGTAGATTGGGGGATAGCCGTCAATCTCGTCTTTGTTGTTTTCGTAGAATTTCCCGATGTGCTTAAGAGTGCGCATCAGTGAATTTCCCGCCAAAAGCCGCTCCAACATATCTGTCGAGCGCAGGAACGTTGGCAAATACACCCAGCATAATTTTCGTCACGAGGGTATCCGTTGCGCCGACCCAAAGGCGCTCTCGGATGTCCTCTCGAAGCTGAAGAAGTTGCTTGATCTTCTCATCATCATAAGGCAGGTCTATCTCCCAAACTTTCGGATCGCACTGCTTTATTACTTCCAATACCCCTCGGTGGAAATGGGCACTCTTTTCTCGGAGGATTTTGCCTCGCAACATTCCCCAACTTGCGAGGAAGAATGCAAGTTGCAGGCAGCTTTGCTCGACCCACTTGGCGCTATCGATGCACGCGATGCCCTGATCTTTCAGATTGTGAAAGTAGTTGAAGCAGTAATCGAAGGAGGAATTGCCGGTATCGTGCTTCCTGCCGTCCATGAAGCGACAAATGTACTTGTGAACCTGTTCTGCGTTCAAGTTTTTCATCCTTCCGATCCTGCTCATATAGACCTTCTGCTAGCCAATGTCAGCAAGCCGATTGCACCCGCACACAACAGGGCGATTGTGGAGGGTTCGGGAACCGCTTGCTGTGTGTAGTTGATTATGATTTGGTTGCAACCGCCGCTGCGCGCTACCGCGCATTGCGCAGACCACCTATATTAACGGGTAATAATACATTTGTTTGGTGATAGGGACAACAAGGCGGGCTCCAGGGTAAAACATTGAAGTGTGTGAAGCATGTTTCATTGTCCTACCACAGGAGCCCGAGCAATGATTATCGAGATTGAGGATCGGTTTGGCAAGGCGGCGAAGGTCTTTTCGGAAGTGTTGAACAAGGTTCAATGTGCGGCCGAACGGGGCGATGCAATGCATGAGGTCGAGGAGATGACCTGGAGCGGCCTGATCGAAACAGGCCGCCAATTGGTCATCGCGTACATCAACCAGCAAGAGGAAAGCCTTTCGCGGCCGGAAGTGATCGAACACGAGGGGAAGACGCTTCATCGCCTGCCCGAATTGCGGACGCGGCCGTATATTTCGGCCTTCGGTTCCACGCCCTTTCTACGCGACGCCTACGCCACGCGGGAAACGCAGCGTCAGGAGGTGGTGCCGTTGGACGTGAAACTCGGCATGCCCCAGAGCGATACGTCGTACCTGTTGCAAAAGTGGAGTGGCGCGCTGTTCGTGAAGGAATCGTACAAGGAATCGCGGGTCACGCTACTGGAAATCCTCGGCTTTGCTCCGTCGGTCAATTGCCTGGAAGACATGGCGGCGGCGGCAGCCGAGCGTGCCGATGCCTACTTCGAGCAACAGGGAGCGGTTGATCCGACGACGGAGGAGGAGATCCTCGTCGCCACGA
The DNA here is from genome assembly GCA_963707295.1 of uncultured Planctomycetia bacterium. Lineage (GTDB taxonomy): Bacteria > Planctomycetota > Planctomycetia > Pirellulales > Thermoguttaceae > JANXQG01. The sequence goes on along the minus strand of CAVPPL010000007.1, from coordinate 171,152 downwards.
GCGATTGCAAAGGCGTGCCGATGCGAAAGGTCGATGCGCCGCAGAAAAAACAGGACGGCGATCCGGGCGCACCGGGACGAGGGAAACGGCTGAAAAAGGGCGAGAAGAACGGCCAGAAGCGGATGGCGTGTGTCGGCGGAGTCTACTCGGTGGCCCCCTTTCGTCGCACGGTCGAGGAGGTCCTCAACGAGGTCCTCCGCAAAGAAAAGCAGGATCAGCGGCCCCGACCGCAAAACAAGCGGCTACGCGCCGTCTTGACTCGCGAGGTTGACGGCAAGGAAGTCAACGCCAAGGAGGTTGTCTTCGACTGGCTTGCCAACGAAGTACAACAGCGCAATCCGCACGAGCATCGGACGGTCGTAGCGGTCATGGACGGTGAATCGAAACTTCGCGACTTGCAGGAACTGAAGATCAGCCGGGCGATCGGCATTTTGGACATCTGGCACGTAACCGAATACCTATGGGAGCTGGCCTACTGTTTTTACCGCGAGGGGAGTGATGAGGCGGAAGCATTCGTGGAAACGTATCTGCGAAAGTTGCTCGAAGGCAACGTCAACCGCGTGATTGGCGGTATTCGGCAAATGGCGACTAAACGCAACTTGTCAACGCCAAAATGGGAGAAGGTCGAGGATTGTCTGACCTACTTCGCGGTGCGGTCTGAATACATGAAGTACGACCAATACCTGGCTGCCGGCTACCCGATCGGCAGCGGTGTTGTGGAGGGCGCCTGCCGGCACTTGGTGAAGGACCGCATGGAACAAGCCGGCATGCGGTGGCGAATCGCCGGCGCCCAGGCGATTCTCAGCTTACGAGCCATCTATGTCAACGATGACTGGGATGCCTTCCACGCCGATCGAATCCAAGCCGAGCAACGTAAATTGTATCCCTACAAAAAACGCCTGCACGCTATCCTAAGCTGCGCAACCTAACGAGAAGCAGAGGTTGCAACCTTATGATTTCGCCGTTGGCACCGCTGCCCCCGCCACCGCCGTTGCCGTGCCCACCGCCGCCACCGCCTCCGCCGCCTGGGAAGCTGCCGTTTTGCCCGTCGCCCCCATACCCGCCGTTGCCTCCCGGCGCATCGCCAACGCCCCCGCTTCCGCCGACGCCGCCCGCGGCGCCTAGGCCGCCCGCCCCGCTTGGGCCACCCGCCCCGCCTCCGCCGCCTCCGCCGCCGTAGTAGCCGCTGGTGCCGCCTCCTCCGCCGCCGCCTTGATACCCCATTCCTGCGTCGAACCCCGCCGCCGACGGCACCACCGCCTCCGCCGCTGGCACCACCGCCTCCGCCGCCACTTCCGCCGCCCGCAAAAATATCTTGAGTGCCGCCGTAGTTCCAAATTGTGTTCGCGCCGCCAATGCCGCCTCCGCCATCAAGGACGGTGCCGCCGCCGCTAGCGCCGACGTAGTAGCCGTATGAGCCGGAGACGAGCATCGTGTAGCTATTGGTAGAGTAAGCGCCGCCGCCGCCCCCGCCGCCGCCGAAGGAGTAGAGGTCGTTCCCGCCGCCCCCGCCCCCACCGCCGCCCCAGCACTGTACGGTTACGTCGGTCCACTCGTAGCCTGCGGGGATTGTAACCATGCCAGCTCCCGTGGTCGTCAAGTCAATTTCGCTTCCATAAGCGAACGTCGAAACCGCCAGAATCACAACGACACTCGAAGTACGGTACATGGCACTTGCTCCCCTAGTCGAAGAATGCCCCTAGTATGTTTGAGCGAATCCCGGTATGCAAGACCGGCGCGGTGGATAGCATAATTCGTTTTGCCGTTGTCGCAACGCCACTTCCGACGCCTTTTTTCCCGCCGCGATTTGACAGCGCCGAAATCTCGACCTAATTACGGCGAGAAAAAGATCCCCGAAAGGGTCGCGTTGGGCTTGGTGATGGTGTCAACGCGCACCCGTACCGCACCGCTGCAACGGTACATCAGGTAGACGCCTTCGTGGTAGTTCCGCACCACCTGCACTGCCGCCAGTTGTTTGAGGCTGATCGGATCGATGATTTCGACCCCGACGCTGCGGCGATGGCTGTCCCAATCGACGAAGTACAGGGCCAGAGTATAAGGGAGCGAGGAGCGGGGAGCCAGAACTCCGGCTCTCTGCTCCCCGCTCCCTGCTCCCTGCTCACGACCCTTCTGCACATCAATGTCCGCGAACATGGTCTGGTAGGTCGGCTCGGGATTGGGGCCGACAAGGGAAACGCCAAGCGGACCTTACTCTCGGCCTTTGGTTTTCGCACGGGCCGGCCATTGCGTCACTTCGTCGAGCGACGGCGTGTAGACGACTGGCGAGGGGATGCATTCGGCGATCACTTGCGGCCCCGTTTCGATCCTCGGCCTTTGGTTTTCGCACGGGCCAGCCATTGGGTCACTTCGTCGAGCGACTGGCACGCGCGAGAAACTGCATCATGCGTTTCGCTTCGGCTGGAGTGAGTTTCGCGATTTCCTCCCGGATTGCCGCCGGGACCGTCCCATGCCGCGCGGCAAGAAAAGCCAGAAGTCCCTCCTCCAAGCCGCGTCTCGCCGCGCTGCTCCCGCGCCGTTCGCCGCGTTTCTCACCGCGCTGCTCGCCGATTTGGATCAGCTCTTTCCCGGCGACAGTTTCTTCCAACTCGGGTAGTTCTCCCAAGAGCATCATCTCGATCTCCTTCCTTGTGTTGTCCTTAAACCGTTGCACCAGCCAACTGACAAATACCTCTTCCAGCGATGCTTTGCCGGCCGCGCTCAGTGAACTATGCGTAATGGCTCGGAAATACCCTGCCGCTTGCAGCCGGAGTACCCCCTCATTTTCGGCCAGAAGCGGCTTGAAAACCGCCACCAAGGGGTGTTTCGGCTGTTTTCGTTCCCATTCCTGGAGTAGGTCGGGCAACACATAAGACCGCACGACTTGGGTCCAGGGCACCGTCTTCGGATCCAAGCCATTATACCCAAAGAAGATCACACCCTGTACCACCCGTCCGGGGAACGCGTCCTGGACAGCGGCCATCTCGACCACCGTTCGCCGGTAAATCGTATCGTCCGCCTGGAATTGGAACTCGACAATCATTAGCGGCTGTTCGGGGGCCTCGGGGACGATCACGCCGTCAGCCCGCCGCTCCAACGCTTTGACTGTGACTGATTGGAGCGTGCTTTTGCCCGGCGAAGGAAGCCCCGCCAACTCGAATACCCATTCGGGGGCGACTTCGAAGATTTTGTATAGCTCTTTGTCGGTTTTCATCTATCCCTTTCATGTCGCGGTCCGCACAACGATGGACATGCCTTGGCTTCTTACGGATCTTTCTTTTACGGCGAGAAGAATAACCCCGAAAGGGTCGCGTTGGGCTTCGTGATTGTGTCGATGCGCACGCGTACCGAACCGCCGCAACGGTACATCAGGTAGACGCCGTCGTGGTAGTTCCGCACCACCTGCACGGCCGCCAGTTGCTTGAGGCTGACAGGATCGATGATCTCGACCCCGACGCTGCGGCGCTGGCTGTCCCAATCGACGAAGTACAGGGCCAAAGTATAAGGGGGCGAGGAGCGAGGAGCGGGGAGCGGGGAGAAAGAACTCCGGCTCTCTGCTCCCCGCTCCCTGCTCCCTGCCCCCTGCTCACGGCCCTTCTGCACAGCGATGTCGGCGAACATCGTCTGGTAGGTCGGCTCGGGGTCCTTGGTGTACATCGCCGCGGCAGTGCGCGGCCCGCGGTTGCTGGCATCCCGGCCGGAGCGCGGATGTCATCAACCCCAGCCGCCCACACGCGATGCGCCAGCGATTCAAGGTTACCGAACTGACATAGCGCGGCAGCTTGCGCACGTCCTTGCCAGCGCCGTCGTAGTCAACGAGCACGTAGCCGTCGCGGCCATGCACGCCGCCCCAGTTGCCCTGGGTACGGCGGTCCTCGCCGAGGCAGCGGACGGGATAGAGCGGGGAGCGGGGAGCATGGAGCAAGGAGCCCGGGTCTCGATGCTCCCTGCTCCTCGCTCCATGCCCATGCGGCGGGAGTGCTGCCCTGGTAGGTGACGCGGCAGTCGTAGGCGCCGGCCGCAACGCCCCTGAAGATAACAAAGTCGGCGCCCTCGCTTGCACCGCTGATGCCCGCCACGGGATGGAAACTGCCGTCCCAAGCAAGGGCGCCATTGACGGTAATGCGGCTGATGCGGCGCTCGACCTTGGGGATGCCAATGCGGCCGCTGACTCCGGCGGGCAGTGTCACGCGGCTGACGCCGGCGTTCACATCGCAACTTGCACTGACCGGGCCGTGCGGCGTCGGCGTGGTGGCCGCGGCCGCGGTCAACCGGCGACCGAGATGCGGCATAATGTCAACGGATGCGAAGCCGGGCGAGGTCGGCCGGATGCCGGCCACCACCTCATTGAGATACCGGCAGGGCAGCGCACCCACGGATGGCAGAGACTGGTCATGCCGCATTGGCCATTGATCGGCGGATCGTTCGGCCCCAGCACTTCGGCGGCCGAGGGGTGGAACATCTCGAAGGTGGTGGTGCCGCCGTAGCGCAGGGCCGCTCCCCACTGGTCCTCCAGGGTGACGATTGCCTCGTCGTAGAGCCCAGCTTTGGCCATCCCCTCGACGATCAGGCCGGTGTTGGCCTGCGAGTACGAAACTCGGTTCACGCGGTCGCTGAACTCGCCCGCGGCCATCGCCCGGACCTCGTCGGCTGTGCAGAAGTCGGCCTGAACGGCCTCGGCGCAGCCATGAACGTCCAACTGCCGATACCAGCGCGGGTCCTTGCGGATCTCGCGGATGCGCGCCGCGGCGTAGCCTTGATAGCGGTCGCGGGCGGCCGTCTCGCCCAAGCGATCCATCACGGCGGCCCAGGTTCGCCAAGCGCGGATACAAAGGAGGCGGGAGTTCCAGCGATTGAACGCGGTAACGCGCTCGAAACCGCCCAGCCGCTCATCCCAACCCATGAAGCCGGCATTCGCGTTCTCCGTGTAGGCCGTCCATCGCCGCTGCGCACGATCGAGCTTGGCCGCGGCCACGGGCATGCACTCCCGCACCAGCGAGGCGTCGCCCGTGGAGCGGTAGTAGTCGCAAATGTTGAGGACATCGTACAGCTCGAAGCTGTAAATGCCGCAGTTGATGCCCGGAGGAGTATTGACGCGGGCGATCTGCCGGCGGACAAAATCGTGATTGTCAAAGGCGATCAGGTTGGCCGAGTTGCAGACATAAAAATCGAGACCGTTCCACAGAAAGCGGTCGCTGCGCTCGATGAGGATGGGCGTGGTGAAGTCCTTGAGGTTGCCGAGCTTCACCGAATAGGCGCTCATGTACCAGATGCGGTCCAGCAGCGGGTCGCTCGACGTGAACGAACCTTCGTAGTTCGCCGGCTTGACCTGACAGACGAGGCGGATGCCGGTGATATGCCAGGGTCGCGTAACCCGATCGACGTGAATGAAGGCGAAACGCACGCCCTCGTACAACTCCTTATTGAACTTCGCCCGCCAAGTATCGCCGATGCGCTCGGGCACCACGGTCTTGTCGCCGATGTTGGTGTATTCGGGCTGGTTGTATTCGCTGATGCTCAAGCGCAGGTCACCGGGACAGTCGGGGCTGTCGATCTCGAACCAGCCGGCATTCTCGCTGCCAAAATCAACGCGGATGGTTCCGGGGCCGCTGACCGTCACCGCCGGTTTCGCGCCCACGAGCGATTCCAGGCCGGTGAAGGACAGCGGCCGGTCGGCGACGACCCGCTCCGGCCGCCGCAGGTAGATTTCCAGACCGTCGCCGGCCTGCGGCTTCGGCCAACGATAGCGCACCAGCGGATCGGGCGAAGCCGGCACGGCCGCGCCGCTGAAACTGCCCGCCGATACGTAGGGGTACGGCTGCGGCGCGGGCGACCGACCGCTCAAATCGTCGTCATTCGCGCCAGCAGGCCGCAGGGGAGAAATCGCCAAAGAGATCACCAGAAAAGCGTTAGCGATTTTCATGTGTCCCTTTAGCTGGAATAGTTTCACCGCGTTTGTGTTCCATGAGATTAAGCGTCTTTGGCGTCAAAGGCCCCGTTCACTGCATGACAATTTCGATTCTGCGCCGCGCTGTGATATACCGCTCGCACTTTTTCTCGTATCTTGATGTCGGAACTGTAGATGACCAAGGGTCGAGGTGCGAGCATGCCAAGGACATCCGGTATGTCGCACACTCGCAGCACGTTCAAGAGCGGCGGGGCATCCGGCTGCATATGGCTTGACGGCGGCTGCCAGAGGACCGCGCCGGCGATGTCCGGCTCCCAAAGCGCCGCATAAGCGGCGAGCACTCCGCCGCCGCCCTCGCCAGCAACGTAGAGCGGGACCTCCGCCGGATATTGGCCGCGAAGATACCGGGCGGCGGCAATCGCGTCCCAAATTCGGCACGTGTCGGCCGTTCGGCCCAACAGGGCCAGCGATCGCTCAACGGTATTCGGCGGGTTCGTTTGCGTCCAGCGAGACGTATCGACGCCGCGAGGTGCAAGGAGATAGACTTGGTCGCCCGGCTCACGCACGGTGGCCAACATTCGCGTCACCGCCTCGCGCGACTCGCCGCGACGAACCACGAGCAACACCCGTCGAAGCTTTGCAAGTCCCGCCGGCCCCGGCGTCACGGACGACTCGAGCCGGATTTCAAGACCCGGCTCGGTCTCCAAGCGGACATCTCCCGGCGTCACTTTTCGAGCAAGTTTCGCCGCCGGCACGCGCGCGGGGAAGTAGGCAAACGTGACCCGTCGCAATTCATTCTTTAGCTTGGCCTGCCAAGCCGCAATCTCCCCTGCCGCCGGCACCGCTACGGATGCCATCGGGACGAAGTACCGGTCGATCGTGGCGTTCTGCTGATCGCGGGGAATATCGTCGTCGCTGGAAAACACGCGGAGTTTGGCCGGGTCGATCGGAAAGCGGCGGCGGGTTCCTTCTTCTACGACCAGGTCCGTTTCGCTGTCGGTCACCGCACGCGGATCGTCTTTCAGGTGCGTGTTCAGAAAACGGTAGACTGTTTGGCGAATGTCCTTCCGATAAGCGTGGCCACCCGCGCTGACCAACCCTTCGACCAGGTCCTCCTTTCCGAAGCCGCGGTAGAATCCTTTGAGGCGGTTCAGTATCCGTTGGTTGCCGTCCATGGGGAAAATCCTATCGCTGATCGCTGTTGACGAACAGCAGCGGCCTGGGGGCCGACCAGGGCGGCGATGCGTCGTCCAAGGCCACTGGTAGATGTTGTAAAGGAACATGCAGTCGCAGTGTCCGTTGATGGCTCGGCCGGCGACATAGTCTCTCGAGGTCGCTCATGCCGCTGACCGGCACGGCGGCCCGGATGCGCTCGTCCGCGGCGGCGATCCAGAAGGTGGCGGCCCCGCCGCCGCTGATGCCCGTGATGCCGATCCTCTGCGGATCGACGTCGGAGCGGCTGACGAGATAGTCGATGCCGCGGATGCCGTTAAGCACTCCACGCCTGCCGGCGTGTATCCGCGCGACTGCCACCACCAGCGGCCTTCCCGGTATGTGCCGTGATGGACGCCGGCAATTTCGCCGAGTTGCAGAGTGTCGAGCATCAGGCAGATGTAGCCGTGCCGCGCGAGCCAAATGCCGTGGATTGGTAGGCTGTCTTGTTGCCGTCGCGTCCTTGCGGGGAGTGGCCGCAGAGATACAACACGGCCGGCAAGCGACCATTAGCGGCGCCCGCCGGGCGATAGAGATTGCCCGTCACATAGAGGTGCGGGCGGCTTTGGTAGTGCAGCATGTCCACGAGAAACCCGTCGCCGCGATACGTGCGAGTGACGGTCGCCGCCAAGGGCGTCTTCGCTGGCAGCGGCCAGAGACCGAGCATGTACAGGTACTCTTGCTCGTATGCCGTGCGCCGTTTTTGCCACTGGTCCGCGGATCGGACGTTCGCATCAAACGCCGCGTCGAGCCTTCGGCTCTCGCGCCAGGTATGCCTGGATCATGGCATCGCCGGGGGCTTCGCCGCTGGCGGCGCGGACGGGTGTCGCGAAACCGCAAGCGAGCAACATCGTCGCAACAGCTAAACTGCTTGCTTGAAACATGCTGACTTGAGATCACCCCTTCCCCGCCTGCCGGATCGTCTCCAGCAGCTCGTCCAGGTGATCGGCCGTCGTCAGCGGGTTGATGATCGTCACACGCAAAGCGCCGACGCCGTCGATTTGCGTGGAAACGATGTAGAACCGGCCCGACTTGATCACCTGCCGCCGCAAGTCCATCTGGAAGCGGCCCAGCACGTCGGCCGCCGCGCCGCGGAGCCGCTCGGGCACGTAGCGGAAGACGACGATGTTGCACTCGGGCTCGTGCAGCGGAACGAAATCGTCCGCCGCGAGCAGCTTTTCGTAGAACGTCTTGCCAAGCGCGAAGGTGGCGTCGACCAGGTCGGCGAACAACTGCGGGCCGAACATGGCCCACATTCCCCAGAGGCCAAAGACGGCGGCCCGCTTGTACACTCGATCGTTCGCAGGCCGCTGTCGTAGTCGGCCATACCCGGCGCGGCCGGATCAAACAAGTAGGACGCCTCCTGCTGGAAGGCGGTGAAGCGGTGGGCCGCGTCGCGATAGAAGACCAGCGCGCACAGTGCGGGCACGAAGAGCATCTTGTGGGCGTCCCAAGTAACGCTGTCGGCTCGATCGAGACCGGCTACCAGTGAGCGATGCAGCGGACTGAGACATGCCGCGCCGCCGTGGGCCGCGTCGACGTGCAGCCAGACTTCGTGCCGGCGGCAGATGTCGGCTACGTCCTCCAGCGGATCGAAGGCCCCGATCGGCGTCGAACACGAACAGGCGCTCACGGCGACGATTGGCTGCCCCCGCCGCCGCAGGTCGGTCAATGTATCGTCGAGCTTTTGCGGGTCCATCCGCCGCCGATCGTCGAGACCAACACGGACGACCTGCCGCGTGCCGATGCCGAGAATTCCCGCAGACCGCGCGACTGAATAATGAGCATCGGCATGGACAACAATCACAGCGTCGTAGTCCCGCCTTTAGGCGGAATGTCATCAATAGTTCCTTCCGACCGGCTAAAGCCGGGACTACGAACGCCTTCTTTCCAACAGTCGCCCAATGCCACATTGCGGGCGGTCAATAGCGCCGTCAGGTTCGCCAGCGAGCCGCCGTGGGTGGCCAGTCCGGCAAACGTGCCCTGCCGCCAGCCGATCCGTTGACCCAGTTCAGCGATCATCGCCCATTCGGCGGCGGTCGCCCAGGGGCCCATGTCGTAGATCGCCATCGCCTGATTCGTGACAGCGCCGACGGCGTCCATCAGGCCGGCCAGCGGCAGCGGGGCCGCGACTTGGTGCCCGATATAGCGGGGATGGTGCAGATTATGGCCGTGGGCTAGCATGGTCTGAACCAGTTCGGAAAACTGATTGACGAGCTTTTCACGGCCCGGACCGTCGATGGCGAAGGGGACAGTCCCATTTTCGCTGCGACCACGCTGCGCGCGGTGCCCGAAATCGGGACAGTCCCCCGCCTGCTGAAGCAAATCGCCGGCCAGCCGCACATTTTCCTCGGGCGGGCACCACGGCAGCACGTCGCCGGTTGCGGATTGGACTGTACAGAGATGGTCAGAAAGCAGTTCCGCCAGCCGATGCCCGGCCGCCCGGAATAGTTCCGGGTCGTAGGCAGTTTCAATGCGGCGACGGGCGGCGGCAAGTTCGGCGGACACGGTCATGTCCTCTGTTTTAACTCTGCCGGGCGCGGGGTTCAAGCCAGGTTCCATACCAGGCCGATTTCCGATACAATAGAGGATTGCGGGGCAAGAGAAACCGGAGCATCTCAATCATGGCAAATACGACTTCCCATTTCGTATCTAAGATTTCAGATCCGAAATCTCAAATCGCGGTTTTCCGTTCGGATCGCCGCCGCGGCTTCACGCTCGTCGAGCTGCTCGTCGTGATCGCCATCATCGGCATCCTTATCGGCCTGCTTTTGCCGGCGGTCAATGCGGCCCGTGAGGCCGGCCGCCGCTCGGCCTGCACGAACAACCTCAAGCAACTCGTCGCGGCGATGATCCACTACGAGTCGGTCAACAGATCGTTTCCGCCCGGCCGCGTCGGCTGCGATGCCTACAATGGCGCGCCTTGTTTGGGGCTGTCCGGATCGCAAACATCGGCTACCAGCGGGTTCCTGCTCATTCTTCCCCAGCTCGACAACATGAACCTTTACAACAGCGTGACGACGCAGCTCAGCAACGGGGCCGTGTATCCTGCCGTGAACGACAAGACCAGCAGCGGATGGGCCACCTCCGCGAGCCAGGCCGGCCCGCCGATCGCCACCGGCCTTGCAGCACGGCCGGGCGCCTTCATCTGCCCAAGCGACCATGCCCAGGCGACCAGCACGATCGTCCCTCTTACTCCTCCGGCGATGACCAGCAGCTATGCGATGGTGCTGGGCACTTCAACCGTTGCGGCGAGCCAAAAACCGGCGAGCTTGGTCGAACGAACAGCATCAAAAGTACTACAACAATGGACCATTCATCTATGCAACGACGCGGTCCTCTAGCGACGTCAAGGATGGCCTGAGCAATACGTACTTCATCGGTGAGACGATAGACGGCGACTCGGCCGACCCGTCGAATAACACGTTCAACGCCTGGCCGTTGAGCGTGGCGTATCTTTGCAGCCTCCGAACGACGACCAATCCACTGAACACCGATCCCAACGCGGAAGTCCCGACCTCGATCACAATCAATTCGCATAATGGTTTGGGGCTTACGGGCCAGTCGATCGGCGGCTTTGCCAGCCGGCATCCCACGGGCGCAAACTTCGCGTACGGCGGCGGAAACGTGAAGTTCACGGCCGCGCTGATCGACTTCGCAACTTACCAGGCGCTGTTGACCATCGCCGGCAGCGAGAGCATTTCGGCCGATGACCTCCATTGACCGCATCGTTCAACCGGCGGTAAGAACCCGACAGAGTCGTTCCCTACAGAATGGCCACTTCCGTCTCCGCATCAAAGAACCGCAGGTGCTCGGCCGCGGCCGCCGCGATGACCTGTTCGCCGATTGCCGGCTGGGAGTTGCTTTCCGTTCGGGCAATGAAGAGTTGTGAGCCCGCTATCAGATGGACGTGAGTCTCCGCTCCCAATGGCTCGACGGCATTGATCGCCGCCGGAATGGCCACTGAGCACTGAGCACTGAGTACTGAGTACTGAGTACCCAGTTGCAAATGCTCCGGCCGCACGCCGAGCGTGACCTTCCGCCCGGCATAGTGCGCAAGCGATGAACGACATGTCTCCGGCAGCGGCAAAACGACGTTCTCCCCGATCACTAGCGAGAATCGCCCATCGGTCACCTCAACGCGGCCATCAAGAAAATTCGTACCGGGAATACCGCACATCGATGCGGCAAAACGGTTCGCGGGGCGGTCATACAGCGTTTGCGGATCGGCCACTTGCTGTAGCTGCCCGTCGCGGAGCACTGCAATTCGCTGCCCCAATGCCATCGCCTCGGCCGGGTCGTGTGTCACGTAAATCATCGGCACACCCGACCGCTGGTGCAGGCGGCGGATTTCCTGCCGCAACTGCCGCCGCAAAGGCGCGTCGAGACTCGCCAGCGGCTCGTCGAGCAAGAACAGTTTCGGCCGGCCAGCCAGCGCCCGGCCGAGCGCAACGCGCTGCTGCTGGCCATACGAAAGTTCGCCAGGGCGGCGATCCAGCAAGTCGGTGATCGCCAGCGCCGCCGCCGCTTCGGTGACGCGCGGAGCGATCTCGGCAGGATTCACGCCGCGCAGTTTCATTCCAAAGCCCAGATTGCCGCGCACGGAGAGGTGCGGATAAAGTGCGCCTGCTGAAAGACCATCGCCACGTTCCGCTTCCGCGACGGCAGTCCGCCAACGTCGCGGCCGTCGAAGAATATCTGGCCGCTCGTTGGCAAGTCGAGCCCGGCGATCAGCCGCAGCGTGGTCGTCTTGCCGCAGCCCGACGGTCCCATGAGCACGAGCAGTTCGTGTTCTCCGATTTCCAGGCAGAGGTCGTCCACGGCGCGGACTGGGCCAGGAAAAGTTTTTCTGAGATGCGAAAGCGTGACGGCAGCCATGATCCAATTCTCGCAGCAATCTGACCGCGTTTCAATCTCCTCTTTCGCCACCGGCGGCGGCAACCTACAATCGACGCATGAGCACACAGCCCTCCGCCGTCCGCTTAGGACGCTTTCGCCTTTCTCCCGCCGCGGCTGGCGCTTTGTGCTGCCTCGTCGCCGTGCTGGGCTATAGCGCGGCCAACATTTGCATGCGGAAGCTCAGCGAGGAGGGGGCTTTGTCGAGTTGGGCAATCTGCAATAAAGAGCTTGTTACTGTGCTCGTCGTCGGTCCCTGGCTGGCCTGGCAAATCTGGCGGGGGAAGTCGCGATTTCCCACCGGCCGCCCGCTGATTATCCTGATCGCGGCCGGACTGGCGACCGAACTGATCGGCAACATCGGCACGCAATGGGGTTACGGGGTCGTGGGATTGGCCGTGATGATTCCCGCCAACACCGGTTTTGTGCTCGTCGCCACGGCGATCCTCGGCGCGGTTCTCTTGGGCGAGCGCGTTTCGGCGCGGAACGTGGCCGTGCTCGCGCTGTTGATCGTTGCGCTGATCATCATGGGCTACGGCATTTCCCAAGCCACGCCCGATCAGGCGATGGCCGCGCGCGGCCGTCGAAAGAGCGGCCGCAAAACCATCGCTGGCTCCCTGGCGAATCGCCGCCGCCATCGGCGTGGCCGGTCTCTGCGGAACCGTCTACGCTCTGCTGGCGATTGCCCTGCGCTATACCGTCGGCGGCAAGACGACTTTGAGCGCCGCCGTCGTCATCATCACCGGCATCGGCGTCTTGACCTTGGCCCCAATAAGCCTGTGGCAGGCTGGGGCACACGCGCTCATGGCCACGCCGCGGGAGCATTACGTGCTGATGTTCATGGCCGGCGTGTGCAACCTTGTCGCCTTTATGGCCTTGGTCCGCGGCCTGCAGCTTACGACGGCGCTGCACATCAACATGCTCAGCAATGCGGGGCAAGTGTCGCTCGCCGCGCTGGCAGGAATGTTATGGTTCCATGAGGCGCACAACGTCTGGCTCGTGTTGGGCGTCGCGCTCATGGTCGCGGGAATCTGCGCCGTCGGCCCGCCCGTCGAAGGAGAGGCGATCGAGGCGCCGGTTTAACAAGTATTTGAGGAAAGCGAAGTCATGGCCCACCAACCCCGCATCGAAATCCTCTTTTGCAACCAGTGCCGCTGGATGCTTCGCTCGGCTTGGATGGCCCAGGAGCTTTTGACGACGTTCCCAGCAGAGATCGGTGAAGTGGCCTTGGTGCCCGGCACGGGCGGGGTGTTTGAAATCCGCGTGAACGACGAATTGATCTGGGCGCGCAAGGAGCAGGGCCGTTTCCCTGATATCAAGGAGCTGAAGCAACTCGTCCGTGACCGCATCGCGCCGGAGCGGGATTTGGGGCATAGCGAGAAACCGGCAGGAGCGTGATGCTTGCCAAGCGAGCCAACCTCGCAGCCACCCCCCAAATTGCTATAGCGACGAAACCGCGTTTCATTATATCCTAAGCCGCACTTGTTGCCCTTTTGGAGAAGCCTATGGCCCGGATCATTCTCGTAGCAACCGTCGCCCTGCTCGGCGTGGGCGGATGGTATGCCTCGGCACACTATTCGCTGGAAGTCCATCGCACGGCCGAAGGCGCCTTTCAGTACGTGCGGATCGTGCCCCGCGCGGCTAAGACCACTGCGCCCGCCGAAACGCCGCTCGATCAACCGCCCGCGGCGCCGCTCAAGCCGGCGATCCGCATCGCAACGTTCAATCTCGACGGCCTGGACGACAGTCGCCTGGCAAACCCCAAGGTCAGCGAGGGTCTGGTGCGCATCCTATCGCGATTCAACGTCGTCGCCCTGCAAAACATCAGCACGGCCAACGGCGGCGTGCTCATGCGCCTGAAAGATCTAATCAACGCCACCGGCCGCTCGTATGATTTCGCCGCGATGCCGGCATGCGACGAAGTGAAAGGTCCTTCGGTACATGCGAACGACAACGCCTTCCTCTTCGACGCGGCAACCGTCGAGGTCGATCATTCGGCGCTTTGCTCCGTCGAGGCTCCGCCCGGCACATTTCACGTGCCACCGCTGGTGGCCGAGTTTCGGGTGCGTGGTCCGCCGCTCAAAGAGGCGTTCACATTCACGCTGGTCAGCGTGTTGGTCGATTCGCCCGGCGGTCCGCAGGACATGAGCATTTTGGCCAACGTCTTCCACGCCGTGGTCAAGAATGGCCGCGGCGAGGACGACTTCATCATGCTCGGCGACTTCGAGGCCGATCCCGAACATTTTGAACGCCTCGGCAATGTGCCGGGCCTGACGGCGGCGATCACCGATGCGCCTACCACGCTTCGCGGCACGCGGCTGGTCAACAACATCCTCTTCGACCACCGCGCCACGGTCGAGTACACCGGCCGCTCCGGCGTGCTGGACATGGTTCGCGAATTGGATCTCACGCCACAAGAGGCCCTGGAGATTTCCTCGCACCTGCCCGTCTGGGCCGAGTTCAGTTCTTATGAGAACGGGCAGGCGAGCCACGTGAATTAGCTCTGAATGCCCACCGATTGGCAAGAACTGGACCTCTCCACCACTTCGCCCGCGGTCGTTGATCCGCGGCTGCGGCTGCGATGGTGCGTCGCGGCATTTGCAGTGTTTCTGCTGATCGTGTGGTGCCGCGCGGCGGAGTTGCAAGTTGGCCAAGGTGCGGCCTTCCGTGAGGCGGCGCTGCGGCCGATCCATCGTGAAAACCCGCTACCGGCGCCGCGGGGGAGGATTCTGGCTCGCGACGGAACGGTGTTGGCCTGCGATCGGATCGTGAATGCCGTGGCGGTCGATTATCGCTGGCTGGAAGACCCTCCGCGGCAAGCGTGGCTCGAACAACTCGCCCGCAAAAGGCTGCTAAAGGACCAGCGGCGCAATGGTGCGCAGGCTGGCGGCGGAAGTTGCAAAACTGCGCGACGAGCGCGACGAACTGCACAAAAGACTTGCCGCGCTTTGCACCATCGACCTAGCGCAATGGCAAGCGCAGCCCGCCGCGTGCAAGAGCGCGTCGAGCGTATCGCGGCCGGTGTCCAGAGGCGGCAGATCGAAACGGCTCGGTCAACGCCGCAGTCCCGCGCCGACGCTTCATGGTCCGATCGCGTTTCGAATGCCTTCCACGAGATCTTCGAACCGGCACGCGATGCCGTGCCAGCCGTTGTCACGGTCGCGGAGGAACTGTCCGAGCACGAGATCGCCGAGGACGTTCCTGCGGCCGCAGTGGCCGAAATCCAGTCTCATGCCGATAAGTACCCCGGCACGCGTGTCGTTCAGTTGACGCAGCGTTTCGTATCCGCATGGCAAATTGGCGGCGCACGTTTTGGGATATCTTGGACAAAGCCGTAGGGTGGGACAAGCGAGTCCCGCGAGCGCAGGCCCAACAGTCGCGGTGTCAAACGAAAATGGTGGGCCGACGGTCGCAAGCTCCCTGGTCCCACCCTACGTTGTTGGCATCACCGGCCTTGAACAACGGTGCGAATCTCAACTCCGCGGAACGCCTGGCATGGCAATCGAGACCCTTGATCACGCTGGCCGAGTTGTGCAAACCGTACGCGAGCACGAGCCGGTGCCAGGCGGCGACGTAACGCTCACACTCGACTTCCACTTGCAGCAAACGGCCGAAGAACTGCTCGACAGCGCTCTCAATCGTGCGGCACTACAGTACGAAACTCGCAAATCTTCCGGCGGGGCGATCGTTGTGCTGAACGTCCACAGCGGCGAAATGCTCGCTTTGGCCAGCGCTCCGAGGTTCGATCCGGCGGTTTTCGCCGGCGACGACTCCGCGCACCGCGTGGCCTTGCTTGCCGATCCGACAAGCCCGCTTTTCCATCGCGCGATCCAGATGGCCCTGCCGCCCGGTGCCATCTTCAAAACGCTCACGGCGGTCGCGCTGCTGGAATCGGCAGGACTCGACCCGGCCGCGACGTTCCATTGCCGAGGCTATCTCGATCGGCCCGATCAGCAGCGGTGCGCGATCTATGTTCGCCGCGGCACGGGCCACGGCGACATCACTCTGGCCGATGCCCTGGCCGAAGGTTGCAATGTCTACTTCTTCCATCATGCCGAATCGTTGCCGCCGGAGGCACTTCCCGATTGGTCACAACGTTTCGGTTTTGGGCAGCCGACAGGCATTGATCTCGGCGGCGAGGCCCACGGCGTTGTGCCGTCGCCCGATACGATCAAACGGCTTTCGGGCCACCGCTGGCGCACGGCCGACGCACAAGCGCTGGCGATCGGTCAAGGCGCGCTCACCATCACGCCGCTGCAAGCTGCACGGATGATGGCCGCGATAGCGAACGGCGGACTGCTCGTTACGCCACACGTGCTACGCGGTGACCATCTCGCGCATCCCATCGCCGGCTTGACCTATTCTTCTCTCGCCGCGATTCGCGCCGGGCTATTGCAAGCTGTGGCCGAAAAGGAAGGCACTTCCCACGATACGCTCTATCTCGATCCGGTCTCGATCGCCGGCATGACGGGCACGGCGGCAATCGGCGACGACCAGCCGGACCGTGCTTGGTTCGCGGGTTACATGCCCGCGGACAAGCCGCGCTACGCGATCGTCGTGGTCCTCGAGCGCGCCGGCGACGCCACCACCGCCGCCTGCCCAGTGGTCAGGCAGTTGGTGCTCAAGATGCTGGAGGAAGGCATATTAGTGACGCGATGATGATCGCAAGGTAAAATATCTGCAACAGATTCGCCGAACAAAACTCCTTGCGTTACTTATGAAAATCGTTCATTTGATTGCCGGCGCCGGGCCGATGTATTGCGGGAGTTGCCTGCACGGCAATACGCTGGCGGCCGGTTTGCGAAAGGCGGGCGCCGATGTCGTCCTCGCGCCGCTCTATACGCCCATCCGGACGGATGAGGAGAATGTCAGTATCGACCATCTTTCGCTGGGCGGAATCAACGTCTTTCTCGATGAAGGTCTTTCTTGGTGGCGGCGGATGCCGGACTTTCTGCGGCGGCTTATGGATCGGCCAGGGCTCGTCACCTGGGCCGCAAAACACGGTGGCGGCACGCACCCGGAGCACCTGGGCCGCCTGGCGGTGGCCATGTTCCGCGGTGACGACGGTCCGTTGAAAGACGATGTCGAACAATTGCTTGAGTGGCTCGAAGCCGACGTGAAACCAGAGATCGTTCATCTCTCGAACGTCATGCTTGCCGGACTTGCCCGGCCGCTCAAGGAGCGGCTGGGCGTGCCTGTCGTCGCCACGCTTACCGGCGAGGACGGTTTTTTGGAAAAGCTGCCGCGGCCGTACTACGAGCAGGCCCGCGCCGAGTTGCGCGCCGGTCGGCGGATCTCGATGCGATCATCGCCTTGAGCCGTGACTATGCTGATTTCATGGCCGAGTACCTTAGCGTGCCGCGAGAGAAGATCGAAGTCATGCGGCCAGGGCTGAACTTGGAAGGGTTTGGAGCGGGGAGCGGGGATCAGGGGGCGGGGAGCAAGGAGCAAGGAACTAAGTCAACTGTTAAGACCATCGGTTTTCTGAGTCGAATCTGTCCGGACAAGGGCCTGCACTTGCTCATCGAAGCTTTGTATGCGATGAAGCAAAAGCCGAATGCGCCGTCCTTTCGCCTCCGCGCCGCCGGCTATCACGATCGCGCCGATCGCCGCTACCTGCACGATGTATATAAGCAGGCCGCTGCCCATGGTCTCGCCGATCAATTCGAGTATGTCGGCGAATTGGACCGTGCGGGAAAAATCGCGTTCCTGGAATCGCTCGACATATTCTGCCTGCCGAGCCTGCTCCGCGAAAGCAAAGGCCTGCCGGTGCTGGAGGCCTGGGCGTGCGGCGTGCCGGCCGTGCTGCCGGACTTTGGGGCATTCTCGGAACTCGTTGCCGATACGGGTGGCGGCCTGCTCTATGACCCGCAACAGGCCGGCGCGTTGGAAACTGCCTTGGGCCGCATGTTGGCCGACCCCGGCCTGGCGGCCGAAATTTGGTCGACGGGGCCAACAGGCGGTCCACGAAAGGTATGCTTCCCAACATGAAACGCGGGAAATTCTGGCCCTTTATGCGAAGCTCGTTCAACGTAAGGAAGCAACTTCTTGACACGGCTTGCCGACTGCCGATAGAATAGCAGTGGGCAAAACCAGAGAAGGAGAAGCCATGCGCGATTGGCACATCACTGCAACGCTGGGAATTGCGGCTGCTTTCATGGGTGTTTCGCAGCACGCCCTCGCCCAGCAGATGACGATCCACACCCCCTTCCGCACCGCCTCGGACTCGTTCTTCGAGCAGAACGGGGTAAGCTGGTCGGGCAACTACCGCGGCATTACTTTCTCCTATGGCGGCGGCGCGCTGGCCGTGCCTCCCTTCGGCGGCGCGCAGCCCGGCGCCGGCTTGAGCGCCAACTTCGCCTTCGCAAGCAAGGACGGCCAGATCAACTTTGCCACCAATTTCGGTTCCGGATATCGCCAGTCGTTCACGACGCAAACGCCTTCGGTGACTATCATGAACGGGCAGACGGGCTCTATATCGGACACGTCGCAGACGCCGTTCGTGATCAGCGTGATTCCCGTCGTGGGCGCGTTCCCCGCTGCTCCGCCCATGCTGCCGCCAATGTTGCCTCCGCCCGTCGATCCGTCGGGCATCGACCCTCGCGTGCAGGCGATGATGCAGGCCAGCACCGATGCGCAGGACCATGCCGCGGCGCAAGCGGCCGCACAAGCCCAAGCGGGCGGCCCGGTGCAACCGCTGCCAGCCCCGCCGCGGCCCAACAACATGGCCCCGCGGATCAAAAAGCCGGCCGATCCGGTTCCCGTCGAGCCCGATTCGGGCGATGCCGCCGCCGAGCGCCTGAACGCCGCGCAGCAAAGCACCGCCGGCCGCCCAGCGCCGAGCGTTGCCGAGGCCAAGCGGTTGCATCAACAGGAGCAGGCTGCCGCGGACGAGGAGATGTCCGCCCTGATGGTCCGCGGGCAAGCCCTGGAAGAGGACGGCAAGCCGAGCGTCGCTAAGATCTATTATCAGCGGATCGCAAAGCACGCCACCGGCGCGCTTCAGCAGCAAGCGAAGCAGAAGCTCTACGAGCTTGAGGGGAAGCGGTAAGCGCGTCCTTAAGTCAACAAATCGTCCAGCAGCGGGCGCCAGTAGGGAAGACTTGGGAATAGCACCCGTGCGGCTTCGTGCGCAGCGCCGTGGACGGTTCGACGCGGCATTCCACTACCGCCCGATCCAAATCGAGTTGACCCAAGACCAACCGCGTGAAGTCGGCCACGTTGAGGCGGAGATAACTGCGGCCCAGGGTGTCTGCCGTCGCCCGGCCGCTGCCGGCGATATTGATCTGAAACTTTCGCCCTTCGACCAATAGGCCCAATTCCACGGGCCGGGCAAGCCCCGCTTCGTTCGCCCGTTGCACGAACACGCCACATAGTTTTTGCAGCAGTCCCAAGGGGTCCAACAGCCGCGCCATGCAGACTTCCGCATGCTCGCAGCGAACAAAGTGCAAGGGATCCGGCGGGCCGTGGAAGTATTCCTTTATGGGACTGTCCGACGGGGCGTGCAGCACGATTTGCCGCTGGTCGTGTTCGATCGCGTCGCCGCAAGCCCGCGCCAAGAGTTCCATGACGACTTTTTTTCGTCCCGGCACGGCCATCAATTCGACGATTTTTTCGCCGCGAATGGCCACGTAGCCGACGACTTGCGTGCTCGCTTCCTTGAGGTCCCAAAGATCGGGGCCGTCCAGGGCCACGTAGAAGTGATCGTAGGCCCGCCGCTCGAGCATCCAGTGCCAGTAGTTGCGGTTCCGCTCCAAGAGGCCGCAACTGCCGGCAAGGTTTTGCCGGTAGACGCGTGCGATGGCGTCTTCTTCCCATCTCCGCCAGGGGCGAACTTGGATCCGCGCGGAGCGGCGCGGGCAGAGCCCTTGCTCGAGGAGTTGGGAGAGGATCTGGTGCGGATTGGCGGCGCCGCGGTAGTTGCACCCGCACAGCGCCCAACCGGTGCGGCGGAAGAAATGTGGAATCCGCGTTCGCAACAAGCCGATCAATGCGCCGGACCGCGCCATCTGCCGTTCGGCGGCCGCCAAAAGGTGCGTTCCCAATCCCTCGCCGCGACATTCTTCGTCGGTGGCCAAACCGTCCAGCCCGGCCACGGGCAGCGAAAGCGCGCCGAATTGCATGTTGCGGCGCGTAATGTGCGCATGCGCGATGATCGCGCCCTGGCGGCGCAGCAAAAGACGGTCGCACGGCACATACGACGGATCTTCGAGCGCGGCCTGAAATTTGGCGGGATAACCGAGGCCGAAAACTTCGGTCAAGAATGACCGCAAGGCGACATGCTCGCTGGCCGTGCAGGGAATGACGGCCGATCGCACACGACGCTTCACGACGGAAGTGCTGCCGGCGGCGGCGGAAGAATCGTGGCTGCCGCACGGCAAAGCATCCGCTCGCGAGTCCGCGGCGATTGGCGACTTGATCCCTGCGCCCATAAGTGCGAATCCTACTCGCGAAGAACAGTGGCTCCTCAATCCTCTTGGCCATATCATTGCACCTTCAGGCGCCTTTGGGAAGTAGCGCGCGAAAATTCTTGAAGATACGATTCCGGGAAAAGGCAAAATCCGTAATCGCGCGAGCCGAGCACTTTCTCGTGGCGCTGCGCGCTGTGCTTGTGCCAGTTGGTCCAAAAGTTGCTGTCGCCGCGCGGCAACCCACGGCTGCAAGTCGCCGTTCACGCGATTCAGCGACTTCCACCGCGCATAGCCGCTGTCGTTCGTTGCGGGCATGTCAATCAACTGCTGCTTCTCGATCACGAGCGCCGCTGCGGCCGGATCGGCGTTTAGCACCGACGATTCCCGCAAGAACCGTTCCGGTTGATACGTCAAATCGCGCAACTGGCGGCGAATCGTGCGAATGTCCTCGCCCGGCGCCGCGGGCCGCGAGATCGGCATATAGATCGTCGCCGAAAGCACCATAATGCCGGGCGGCGGCAAACGGAAGAAAGTTTCCATCAGCCGATCCGTCGCCTGATCGTATTTCGCCCCGCCGATTCCGTGCAGGAACAAATCGGAGAGAGCCAAGCGTGCCCAAAGCGTGGTGACCAGCGCCCGCGAGCGGATTTTCACACCGTCTCGGCTCCATTCCATCAGCCGCTGCACGGCGTCCGTAGCGTCACCCTGCGGCGTGATTGAAAGGCGAACTGCCCGGCCCGCACGATTGGAAACGACATATTCATCGCCGCAACGACATATAAAAACTCGCAGTCGCTGCGGCTGCTCGGCGGTCCAGATCCATAGCGGGGCTTCGATCCAGTGGCCGTCAGTGGCGAGGTCGGGCACGGGATGGGCCGCGTTGCGAATGCCGTTCGCGCGGCGGTATTCGCGCACGGCCTGATTATAACATTCGTGGAAGCGCTCGATATTGGCAATGATGTGAACTAGAAACCAATGGAATGCCTCGCTATCGCACACCGCGCTTTGCGGAACTTCCAAGGTTTGCAGGCCCCACGCGCCTTCCAATTGATGGCGCGCCTGGGCAAGACAATAGCCAAGGCGATCAACATGCCGAGCACGCTCCAGCACCATCGGCCAGTAACGCTCGATGAGCGGGTCGGGGACGAGCGTGAAAATCCGCTTGGTCACGCGGCGACCGAAGTTGCAGAACAGCGATTCGTCGAGGATCGGCCGCTCCTCGAAGGGTATGCTCGCGTCGTGCCGGTCGAAGGGAACGACTTCACGGTGCGGGTCGTCCAGCGTGCAGCAGGGCACGCCGAGCGACGCGCTCTTGAGCACGTCGCTATCGATCACCAGATTGATCGCCGCCGCGCCGTTTCGCCGCGCCAATTCGCCCAAGGCAAAGTTCTTGAACCAGACGCCGGGATGAAACAACTCCGGCTGGTGCCCGGCAAGGAAGACCAGCCCCGACGGATCGAGATCCGGCATTTCGACCGCACGATAGGTTGAAGTCCACGCGCGGGCGGCTGCGATCAGCTCGGTCCGCGCCTGTCGCGAGAGGTCGGCGAGGCTGCGGCCCTGCAATGTGCAGTCCGCGGCCGTGCGGCGGCGGACATTATCCGCCGCCAGCGCCCTGCTTCGTCAAGCGACGGCAAGATCAGCGTCGCGCGGTTCTCGCGCGGCACGACGAATCGCTGCGGTTGGACTGAGTGGGGAAACATAGTGTGAACGATTAGCTAGAGCAGGGTGGCACGTCCTGAGCTTCAGGCGAAGGGCGTGATTTCGCGAGTCGCCACGCCCTTCGCAAGCTCAGGGACGTGCCACCCGCCGGCGGACGGCACGCCACCCGCGCGGATACCCGGCGGCGACTTTCTCCAACGCGCGATCGAGGACTTGTTCATAAACTTTCAACCGCGTCTCGGCGTGATCCAATGATCCTCCAAAGGACCGCGCCTCATCGAGATAGATAAGCGGCACCGGCAGTTCGACGATCGAAAGCCCCAACGCGGCCGCCTGCACCCAGAACTCCAGCGGCATCGCGTAGCCCGTCTCGGTTAACGTGAACTTTGCCAGGCACGGCACGCGATACGCCTTGAAGCCGCAAAAGGCGTCGGTCAACGCGAGACCCAAGTCTCGGTTTACGCGATCGGTGATGACTTGGTTGATGCGTCGCCGCTGCTCGGGCGGACGGCTGTCGCCCTCGAAATGCTTGAGATATCGGCTGCCCGACACGATGTCCGCCTCGGCGGACTTGGCCACGAATCGCGGGATCATGCACGGCTGGTGCTGGCCGTCGCAATCGATGGTAACCAACACGTCGTACTCGTGTTGCAGCGCGAAATCGAACGCCGACACGAGCGCCGCGCCGTAGCCGCGATTCTGTGGATGGGTCACCACTTGCACATCGCCTCGAGCGGCCAGCAACTCGGCTGTGCCGTCGCTCGATCCGTCGTCGACGACGAGCACGTCTTTCGCGTAACGCAGCACTTCGTCCAACACGGGAGAAACGTGACCGACTTCGTTGTAAACGGGCAGGGCCGTCAAGGCTCCAACCATAATGCCTCCCTTTAGCTTGAACAATTCTACGGCGGGCCACCGGTATCGGAAAGTCAGGCGGAAATCCACCGCAACGGATCGCGTTCCGTTCGGCTTGCCCACACTTGTACTTCGGGAAATCGCCGGCCCAGCACGTCGGCCAGCGCCTCGACGGCAAAACGTTCGCTGGCATAATGACCGGGCAGCAATAGGCCAACTCCCCATGCCTCGGCTTCCAGGCAGGTGTGAAATCGGGCCTCGCCCAGCACCATCGCATCGCAGCCGGCGCGGCGTGCCGCTTCGAGAAACTCGCCCGCCGCGCCGCAGGCCACAGCGACATTGCTTCGTTTTTGTTCGAGGTCGCCGACCGTTTGCAAATTGGAAATGCCGAGGAACTTTCTCAAGCGTCGAGCAAGTTCGTCGAGGGTGATCGGTTGTTCAAGCCGCCCGCGGCGGCCGGCCCCTAGCGCTGGAGTCCCGGCTTTAGCCGGCGCGGCGTCACTGCCGGCTAAAGCCGGGACTCCAGCGCACGGCACGAGCGGCTCAATTTCTTTCAGGCCCAGCCCTTCGGCCAATCGCTGGTTAATGCCTTCGGCAGCCGAGTCGAAAGCCGTATGCGGACTATAGACGGCTACTCCCGCGGCGATCAATTCCAGCAACATTCGGCCGACGATCGTGTCGGTCGTCAGCCGCTTAATGGCCGAAAACGGCAGGGGATGATGGGCGACTATCAAATCTGCTCGATTGGAAATTGCCTCGTCCACGGTCGCCGGCGTAATTGTCAGGCAAGTCAGGATTTTTCGCACTTCCGCCTGATGGTCTCCGACGAGCAGGCCGACATTGTCCCACGTCTCGGCCAGCCGCGCGGGGCGAACTCTTCCAGGAACGATTCGACGGCTAAAATATTCATTGCCACTCGATCTATACTATGTCAATCAGCTTTGTATAATACGGTGAATTCGACAAGATTCCAATCGCCCCCATTTGGAAGGCGGACCACTTCTCGCACAGAAAGGCAACGGCATGTCTCACGGAAAAAGTTATTGCGACATCGTAGGCACCACATATAATACGCCCTTGGTCAAACTCAACCGCGTCGTGCCCCCCGGTGCCGGCACCGTTCTGGCTAAGCTGGAGTTCTTCAATCCGTGCAGCAGCGTCAAGGACCGCATCGGCCGGGCGATGATCGAGGACGCCGAGAAGTCGGGCAAGCTTAAGCATGGCACGCATATCATCGAGCCCACCAGCGGCAACACGGGCATCGCCCTGGCCTTCGTGGCGGCCGCCAAGGGCTATGCGCTGACGCTGACCATGCCCGAGTCGATGAGCATCGAGCGGCGGGCGTTGCTTCGCGCCTTGGGAGCGACGCTGGTCCTCACGCCGGCCAAGGACGGCATGAAGGGGGCGATCGCCAAGGCCGAGGAACTGGCCTCCACGACACCCAACGCCTGGATTCCGCAGCAGTTCGACAATCCGGCGAACCCCGAAGTTCACGAGCGGACAACCGGCCCGGAGATTTGGGAAGACACCGGCGGCAAGGTCGACATCCTCGTCGCCGGCGTGGGCACCGGCGGCACGATCACCGGCGTGACCCGGTACATCCGCCCGAAGAAGCCCAGCTTCCTGGCCATCGCCATCGAGCCGGTCGACTCGCCCGTCATTTCCGGCGGCAAGCCGGGGCCGCATAAGATCCAGGGCCTCGGCGCCGGTTTCATTCCCAAGAATCTCGATACGAGCCTGGTCAGCGGCGTGGAGACCGTGTCCAACGACGATGCGTTTGCTTGGGCCCGTCGCCTGGCAAAGGAAGAAGGCATCTTGGGCGGCATCAGTTCCGGCGCCGCCGCCGCCGCCGCGGTTCGCGTGGCCACGCGGCCCGAGAACCGCAACAAGGTTATCGTGACGGTCTTCCCGAGCTTCGGCGAGCGGTATCTCTCGACGCCGCTGTTTGAAGGGCTGGCGCAGTAGAATAGAGAATAACGATTGACGCATAAGGACGGTTATCATGGAAATTCCGGTCTTGGTCGAACCAATGGGCGACAACGCCTTTCGCGCAACGTGCGGCGCTCCGTGGGGCCTGGAAAGCGAGGCGCCGACCCGCGAGCAAGCGGTCGAAAAGCTCCGCGGATTGATTGATGATCGACTCGAAGCCGGGGCCGAGGTTGTTGAACTGGAAATCGGCAAGCGGCCGCATCCGCTGGCTAAATTCGCCGGAATCTTCAAGGATGATCCGATGCTCGAGGAGTGGAAGGAAGCGATGGCGGAATACCGGCGAGAGACGGAAGAACGGTTGCAGGCGGAATGAGTCTCTACGTGCTCGATACGGACACGTTGGTTCTGTACGAGGAAGATAACGAGCGGGTCCGTCGCCGCGTGCATTCGCATCCTGCCGATGACTTGGCGACAACGGCAATCACGGTCGAAGAGCAACTCTCTGGATGGTATACGCTCCTGCGGCGCTCGAAAGAACGAAAGCAACTCGCGCGTGCGTACCAACGGCTTGTCAACAATGTTGAAGTGCTGGCTGGGTTCCACATTCTGTCCTTTACTGAACCCGCCATTGACCGATTTCAAATTCTCAAAGGCTTGAAGCTCGGTGTCAAACACAACGATTTACGAATCGCGGCGATTGTACTGGAGCATGGCGGCACTTTGGTAACGAGGAATACCCGGGATTTCCGCGACATTCCGGGACTGCCGATCGTTGACTGGTCGGTATAGTGTTGTCAAAGGCCTCATCTCAACCTCTTCACATCCACCGGCAGCCGCACGCACATCTCCAAGGCGTCCGGTCCGTCATCGTGCTCGGCCTGGGGGAAGTCCATGAGTTGATCGACCAGCCGCAAATCCGGGTCACGGCCCAGCATGTAGGCCGGGAAGCGGCGGCTCACCAGCTCGCTCTTGCCGTGCTGCGACGGCATGAAGACCATCAGGCGGCGGCATTGGCCCGTCGCCAATCGGTCGAGCATCGCCGCCAGGTGCTTGTGGTGCCAGTTCGCCCGGTAGTTCGGTCTCGTCTGCTGGGTGAAGATCAGCATGCTCGTCTTGGCGTCTTTCTTCTTCTCGACGGCTGGCATCCACTTCTGCTCGCACACTATCAATTGCTTCTCGGATACGTTGTAACTGATCATCGTCGAGCCTATCCACTTGTTCTTGGGTGAGGAATTGCATGAGGATTACGTATTCGCAGTCGGTCATTTGGCGGGTTTTGGCGGGCGCAGTCGGTTTTTTCCGCGGCGAATTGGCGGAGGGCCTTTAGCGCGGCCACGGCGGCCTGGAGGAACGTCTTGTCGCCGGGGCCTTCCTCGCGGCGGGTCGTGGTTTTCGGGGCTTCTTTTTCCGGGTCCTTCTGCTCGGTGGTTGTGACTTTGGGTTCTTGCGAGCGCCGCCAGCCGTCCATTGCTTCGCGGTAGACGGTGGCACACTGGGTCATGGAAAGGACGCTCTTTTGCCGCGCGGCGGCGCGTGCCCAGCGTTTCTTGAGCTCGCGGAGGTTGCGGGCGACGATCAGCGGCTTCGAGCCGAGCGCCTCGGCCATGTCGGCGTTGGACCAGCCTTCCAGGTAGAGTCGTTCGATCTCGGCCAGGAATTTCAAACGGTCCGTGGTCGGCGGAACTTTTTCTTCGGATACTTCGTTCATGGTTTCCTCGCGTTTTTCAGGGGTTTTACGGGGTATTTCGGGAGTAGACGCAGGGCAGGAGTTCAGTAGAAGCGGAGTAGAACGGCAGTAGGGTGCAAGTACGATTCGTGTAGGGCTGGAGTAGGAATACGTCTTGTGGCGGTTTTTGTGATCGTGGCATTGGCCATTGGTATGGGAAGGACATCGGCGTAGGGTTCGCCCCTTCGGGCCCTGTGCCGGTGGAGCGATGTTTGGGCACTAGCGGCGACTTCAATGCACCCAATTCCCGGTCTGGGCTGCCGCCCCGCCTATCCGAAAACCGCGCGTAGGGTGGCGTCGAGCGCAGCGAAGACCCACCACTTACCGAAGTTCTTGGTGGGTCTCGTAGGACTCGACCACACCCAGGTTTTCGGACAGGCTCCAAGGCGCTTTGGCGGACCCAATACACCACACATCTTTACACTTGTCAACAAATGTATGAAATATCGGGACAAAAGTGCCGTAACTCCTTAGTTAGCACGTGTTTACGACGACCGCTGTTGTTTGCGCTCTCGGATGGCCGGCGGCCTTTCGCGCGCGTCCTCGACGTAAAGCGTTGCCGCATAAGGGGTTGGGAGTTAGCGGAAAAAAAGCGCCGCCGCGCGCTTAGAAAAAAGGCGTGGAAAAATATTTTAAGCGGCCGGACGAGACTTTATGCCGTCCCGCATTGGGACGATTGAAGCGGGCCGCCGCCCTGAACGCCGCCAGCGAGGCCGCGCAACTCCGATCTTCCGAGTCGCCGCAAACCCATCTTTGCGATTCTTCGCCAGACCGCTATTATGGGGGCGGATTCTGGATGTGCGGCGGTTGGCGGCTTGAGAATGGACAGCCGCGGCCGCCGCATCATGGATGGTACTTTGCCGGAAGGGAGTCGCGCGATGCGTTCCGTTGCCCGCCGCGTTTTGGTCGTTGTTCTGACGGTTTCGCTGGTCGTTCCTTGGTCCGCCGCGGCGGAAGCCCGCTTCGTGGCTGCGCGGCCGCGTGGGCTATTCTCGCGTCTGCCGCGTGCCCGTGCTCGCCGCGCGGCCGAAGCACGTGCCGTCCAGCAACTGCTCGCCCAGGCCCGCACGAATCTCGAAAAGGAAGAGCCAGCAGCCGCAGAAAAGCAGTATTCCGCCGTGTTATGGCTTGAACCGTGCAATGTCAAGGCCCTGGTTGGTCGCGGCACAGCGCTGCGGCAACTTGATCGGCTGAACGACGCCCTAATCGCATGTGAAACGGCGATTCGGCTTGACCCGCGGGACTCCGACGCCTATCGAGCCCGAGCGGCGGTCTACGTGGTCAAAGGCGATTTCTCGCGTGCCTTTGCCGATTGCGATGCGGCGATACAACTGAACCCCAAAAACGGTGACGCATACTACTGGCGCGGCTACGCACATGGAAAAAATCACGAGCCAGAACGAGCGATACAAGACCTGAGTCGCGCGATCGAACTGAACCCGCGGGACTCTTGGGCTTTTTATTTTCGCGGGGCCGTCGAACACAGCTCGGATCAACTCGACAAGGCCATAACCGACTATTCGCGGGCGATTGGGCTCAATCCAAAGTTTGACTGGGCTTATTGGGCGCGCTCTGGTACCTGGGAGAAAATGAGTACCCTCGACAAAGCGATCGGTGATATAAGCGAGGCAATCCGGCTCAAGCCGACTCTAATCGAATACCGACTTGCGCGCGCCGACCTTTACTTTCAGGTAAACGACTTCGATCGCGCGATTGCGGACGCTAGCGAAGCAGTGAGGCTTGATCCGAAGTGCGCGAGAGCCTATTGGAGTCGCGGTTACTTCTATGGCGTGAAAGCAGACCTAAGCAGCTCGATCAAGGACCTTACGGAAGCGATCCGCCTCAAACCGAAGCGTACCAGAACATATGCCTCGCGTAGCTGGGCATACGCGAAACGCGGCGACCTTGACAACGCGCTCGCCGACGCCAACGAAGCAGTTAAACTGGAGCCTGACAATCCCGAATGGTACCGATTGCGCGGGTCAGCCTATGAACGAACGAAGGATCAATCTCGGGCACGCCAGGACTTCGACACTTGTCGCAAGCTAAGTCTTGAAAAACTGCTTCATGAGCTTGATCTTCCGCCGGGGATTAAGCGGCCAAAGTCAGTAGTCGAGGCGCTTAACAATCGAATCAAAGCGCAAGTCAAGTCGTTGGAATACAGCGATGAGGTCGGCCAAGGCGTTGTGGATCTGGTGCGAGATTGGAACCTTGCCGCTTTGGCGCAAGAGATCAACGCGGGGGCGCGGATCATAAGCGCGGCAAGGCATCGACACTTCAACTTGTGAAAATCGAGCGAAAAACGGCGGAGGACCTTGCGCGCATGATCAATGCGGTCATCTGGCCGGTAAGCGAGAAGGGCGACGGCCATGAATTGACTGGGGTCGTTCAGGCTAAAGTCGGCTGTTGTGAAGGCATGGCTCTTCTTTACTACGTGTTAGGAAACGCAGTAGGGCTTTCAGTAGATGGGCTGGAAGTCGATCTTATGGCGGAAGGCGCTTTGCCTGATGGCGATACGCATGTCGCGTGCGTTGTCAAACTCTCCGATGATTCGATGATCATGGTCGATCCCACGAAACAGGTAGGGCATAACGGCTTTGCGTCACAGCCTTTCCACTTGAAAGTTGACTTCCGTCTCGTCGGAACATTCTGGGAGCTTAAGAACAAGAGCAATCCGCTTGGTCTCCATCAGGTTGTGCAACCGATTACTGCCGACGGTTTAATCGGATTACTAGAACTCGATCGCGCAATGCAACTCGCCAAGAAAGGCGACTTTTCCGGAGCCAAGCACTATTTCGTTAAAGCACTAGCGCGAGACAACCGATCTTCGGTGGTCTACTACTGCCAAGGTTGTGTACTTGGCAAATCGGGCCACTACGGAGACGCTATTGGCAGCATTTCTGACGCGATTGTGCGAGACCCGTCGCTTGCTATTGCCTATGCGTATCGAGGCCGGTGTTATGACCAGCTCGGGAAAGCCGATTTGGCACTTGCCGATTTCAACAAGGCCCTTTCGTTGAACCCGAAACTCACACGTGCCCTGACGTTCTCGATGTCAAATCTACTTTACCGCTGGTAAACTTGATCTGGCGCTTGCCGATGCGAATGCTGCGGTCGTTTGGAATCCAAATGAAGTTGAATCTTATCGACTTCGGGCCGAAACCTGGGCCGGCATGGCATCACGCGAGTATGCGGTGCTAGCGTCGGTCCGGGCAGCATGGTTGCAGCAATTCGCGAATAATCCATCGGGTGATTCGTCCAATGCTGCGCAGCCCGACATGAACATGTTTCCTCTTGAAGAGAAACCGAAGTCGTGGAAGGAAATCTTCGAGGGGAATACGGTGAATTGATCGGCGACGCTAAGTGCGTCCGACAAAAAGGCAATTGATGCAGACGGGACGAAGCACGCCAGTGCGCTAAAAGAAGATTATAAGCATGTCGTCGCAGACCTCGACCAAGTACTCCGCTTGGATCCGAAGGCTGTCTGGGCGTTTCGGATTCGCGGCGCCGTCCACGCGTACCTCGGCGAACTTGATAAGGCTGTTGCCGATTGTTCTGAAGCGATCCGTCTCGACCCTAAGAACACCAAGTTGTACGATACTCGCCGCACGGTTTATGAAATGAAAGGCGACCTCGACAAAGCCATCGCCGATCTCGATACTATCATTCGCCTCGATCCGAAATCGGCCGACGCCTACACGGCCCGTGCCGGCCTCTACGCCAGCAAGCGCGAAATCAACAAGGCGGCTGCCGATTACGCCGAGGCCGAACGGCTGAAGCCGTCGGACGATCGCTACCGCTGAGCCTCGCGCGACTGCGATCGTTGCGGCCCGCGGAAGCTATCCTTTCCTTGATCCTCGTTTCTTCCTTCGTTCCCCACAAAAGCAGGGCAACCATCGGCAAAAGTGCAGCAAAGTGCAGCGTTTTGTCGTGTTCGTATAGCCAGAGGAGGGGGGCTTTGGTCGTCTCAGGGACGCCCCAGGGCCGATCAATGTTTGAAGCTGGGCAAGCCGTAGGGTGGGCCGAGCAACGCGAGTCCCACCATTTCCCGAATGTTTTTGGTGGGACTCGCTTCGCTCGGCCCACCCTACCCCGAAAACGGATCGGCCCTGAGGGACGCCCGCCGCCCCTTGTAAGGCCGGCCGACGTGCGATAAACTACAAGGCTTCAAATTCCCCAGCGCAGCAGGATTAACATGTACGCAATCATTGAAGACGGCAGCCGCCAACTCAAGGTGGAAGAAGGGCAGGAACTGGACATCGACTATCGCGATCTGCCCGCCGGCGAGGCGATCACCTTCGACCGCGTTTTGGCGGTGCGCGACGAGGCGGGGCTGAAGCTCGGCCGCCCGGCGCTGGCCGGAGCGACGGTCGCCGCCAAAGTGCTTTCGCTCGTACAAGGTCCCAAGCTGGTCGTGCAGAAGTTCCGCCGCCGCAAGAACTACCGCCGCCGCACCGGGCACCGCCAACTCCATACCCGCGTGGTGATCGAGAAGATCAACGTGGGTTAGCGCATGTATAAGGAATCCGATTTGGGTGGCACGCCCCTGAGTTTGCGAAGGGCGTGTGGCACGACTTGAAGACCACGCCCTTCGCCTGAAGCTCAGGGTCGTGCCACCCGCTAACGACAGGAAATACGCAGATGCTCAAGGCAAACGTCCAAGAGGCCCTCAACAACCAGATCAACGCGGAGATCGCGTCGAGCTATCTCTATTTGTCGATGGCGGCCTACTTCGAGGCGAAGAACTTCCGCGGCCTCGCCCAATGGATGCAGATCCAGGCCCGCGAGGAGTGGAAGCATGCGATGAAGATCTTC
Organism: uncultured Planctomycetia bacterium; assembly: GCA_963707295.1. Lineage (GTDB taxonomy): Bacteria > Planctomycetota > Planctomycetia > Pirellulales > Thermoguttaceae > JANXQG01. Next base: position 139,741 of record CAVPPL010000007.1, on the reverse strand, counting down.
GGCCAGGTCCACGACCGCGGCGGCCGAGTGATTTTAAAGCAGATCGACACCCCGCAGGCCGAATGGAAGTCGGTGCTCGATGTGTTCGAGCACGTGCTCGCCCACGAGATCAAGGTCACCGAAAAAATCCACGCGCTCGTCAAGCTGGCGATCAGCGAGAGCGACTTCGCCACGCAGGCCTTCCTGCAATGGTTCGTCCTCGAGCAGGTCGAGGAGGAGTCGCAGTTGACGCAGATCGTGGACAGGCTCAGGCTCAGCGGCGAAAGCCACGTGGGCCTGATGATCGTTGACGCCGAGATGGGCAAGCGCGCCGCGGAGTAGCGATCGGTACACGGTACATAGTACACGGTTCACAGTACACAGTACACGGTACACAGTGGACAGTACGCAGTACACAGTAGTAAGTGGACAGTACGCGGCACACGGTAGATAGTGCCGCGATCTTACATCCCAATCGATTCCCTTCACCCTTCAACCGCAAGGAGATCTTACCATGCCCACCCTCGTTACCAAGCCGGCTCCCGAGTTTAAGGCCACCGCGGTGATGCCCGACGACTCGTTCAAGGATGACTTCACCCTTTCCTCCTATCGCGGCAAGTACGTCGTGCTGTTCTTCTATCCGTTGGACTTCACCTTCGTATGCCCTTCGGAGATTATCGCCTTCGACAAGGCGCTGTCCAAGTTCAAGGAGAAGAACACCGAAATTGTGGGCGTCTCGGTCGATTCGCATTTCACGCACCTGGCGTGGAAGAACACGCCGCGGAACCAGGGCGGCATCGGCCCGATCCGCTACCCGCTGGTTGCCGACCTGAACAAGAAGATCGCCGAGCAATATGGCGTGCTGCTGGATTCCGGCATCGCTTTGCGCGGGCTGTTCCTGATCGACACCAAGGGCATCGTGCGTCACGCGCTCGTCAACGACCTGCCCCTGGGCCGGAGCGTGGAAGAAGCGCTGCGGCAGGTCGAAGCTTTGCAGTTCCACGAGAAGCACGGCGAGGTCTGTCCGGCCAACTGGCGCGAAGGCGACGAGGCGATGAAGCCCAGCGCCAAGGGCGTGGCCGAATACCTGGCCAAGCACGCGACTTGAGGCGCGATGCTCGCAGCCTAGAACGTCACCGTCAATTGCCCTTTGACGTTGATCGGTGCGCCGGGTAAGACCTCGAACTGGTTGATCGAACTGGCGTAGTAAGTCGTGTCGAAGATGTTCTCGATGAACAGATTCAAGTTCATGCGGTTGTGCCGGTAGTAAAAGCCGGCGTCCCAGCGCGTGTAGCTGGGCAGGACCAAGGGCGAGTAGTAATCGCCCAGCCGATCGCCGACATAGACCAGGCCCAGCCCCGCGCCCAGCGTGCGGTATTCGGTCTCGATGAAGTTATACCTGGCCCAGATGTTGGCCGTATTGTAGGGCACGCCCAGCGCCCGTTGGCCGTTGATCGGCGAGCCCGGCGCGGGGTCGGAGATTTCGGTGTCGGTATAGGCGTAGTTCGCCAGCAAGCTCAGTTGATCGGTCACTTTGCCGACGGCCGACAGTTCCGCCCCCGAACTGTGCTCGCTGCCGACCTGGTCCAAGTGGAAGCCGTCGGAAAAAGGCACCGTGACGTTCTCCTTCACGAGACTGTAGCCGGCAATTGAGAGCGCCAGGCAACGACTGGGGTTGAGTTTGACGCCGCATTCCCAGAGTTGGCCGAACTCCGGCAGTAGCGGCGCGGTGGTGACATACGGCCCGCCGTCGGGCGGATCGAACGACGCCGAGTACATGCCGTAAAACGAGACCTTTTGGGGGACCGGTTCGTAGATCAGGCCAAAGCGCGGCGAGCCCACGTCGAAGCGCTCGACGCTCTCGGTGAATGGGATGACGGGTATGCCGATGATCGACAGCGCCCGGTTGAAGGTCACGTCCGTGTGGTCGTAACGTACTCCAGCCAGCGCCTTCCAATGCTCGCTGAGTTCGAACAGATCCTGGAAGTAGAACCCGTAGTCGCCACGATAGTAGTTCATGTCGAAGGTTTCGACCGGGACGGTCGCTGCCGGCACGTTCCCATAAACGGGCGCGTTGCCGTTGATGATCAGCGGATCGAAAAACGGGTCCGATCGGACGGCGTGATAACCGTCGTTGGTAAACCAGCCTTCCTCGGTCCCGAAGAGCAGATTGTGCGTTTTGCCGAAGATTTCGACCTTGCCCGCCAAGTCGGCAATCAGCGATTGGTATTGCTCGTTGAACGGGCCAATGTCCTGGCGGACGCGAAAGTATTGGCCGGGCGAGCCGGTTACTTCGGAGTCGGGAATCGTGGCCGACGACTCGGCATTGTAAAAGAGGGAGGAACCGCCGACCTTCACCGACCAGTCGTCGTTCAACTTGTGGTCGAGGACGAACTGCTCGCGATAGTCCTGGTAGCGCTGGAAGTCGGTCGGCTCGCCCAGGAAGCGGCTGATGGGAAGAGTCAACTGGCCATTGACCGCGGCCACGCCGGTGTCGTAGCGTTGCCGGTCGGTGACGAACTCGCCTTTCCAGGTGAGCGTCGTGTCCCGGTCGATGACCCAGGTGAGCGCCGGATCGACGGTGCCGCTTTGGTTGTAGCCGAAGTCGCGAAAGCTGTCGTTTTGCTGGTAGGCGGCGTTCACGCGGTACAAGAGCGAGCCGTCCTCGTAAAACGCTGGGCCATTACTGTCGATCGAATAGCGCGCTCTAGGCCGAAGCTGCCGAACTGCACGCTGCCTTCCTGTCGCCAGCCGGGCAGCGGCTGCTTGGTGAGCAATTCGACGGCGCCTGTCGCCAGGCCTGGACCGTAAAGCGCCGAGGCCGGGCCTTCGAGGACTTCGACGCGATCGACGTCGGCGAAGTCTCGCGGCGTGAAGGTCGGATCGAGGAAGCCGTCCTTGCGGTAGTCGCGCGGGGCAACCGGGAAGCCGCGAAGGAAGAAGGCATCGGGAAACCGATCGTCGCCGGCCTTGGCCGCGCTGGGAACGTCGCGGAGCAGGTTGTCCATGCGGAGGACTTGCTGATCGTCCAGCACGGCCGGCGGCACGACCGTGACCGTGGCCGGCAAGTCGATCAGCGGCGCGTTGACGACCGTGCCCACCGTCGCGGATTGTGCAGCGTAGCCCAGTACCGGCGGGCTTAGGAACCGCGGCGGGCATGGACATTGAAACGATGTGCCGTCGAAGACGAACGCGGCGCCCGGCTCGCCGGTGCTCGCGGGGCTAACCGGAGCGACGTTTTCGCCCGCATTGGCAACTGGTTCGGGCCGGCCGATGACTTCCGCACCAGGCTGCGCGGAGGGGACGGTCCCGATTTCTGGCACCGGGGCACCCGCTTGCGGGTCCTGCGTGGTCGCAGCAGGGATTAGATTGTCCCTTTTGTTGCCCGCAATGCTGACGTTGGGACCCTTGGCATACAGGACGGCGGCCGACATGAGGGCCAGGACCGAGACGGTGCTGTAAAGCAGGCGCTTCACGTCATGTTCTCCGGTAACGGTCGGATTGCGGCTTCGCTCCGCCGGCGTTACAGTCGGTTCGCCACGGACGAACCGCATTGTCGTTATGACCGGATTTATCGTCGTATTGCCACCTTGCTCGGCACCGAAAGCGAGCGGCCGGGCCGTTGCTTGTGGACTTTGCGGCCGGAGTTTTCGTAACAGGCGGCATAGACCGCAAAGTTTAACACCGCCGCATGGTTGAAATCGCCGCTGGCCCTCCGGTATAACCATTGGAAACGAGAAAGGGCGTCCATGAGATCTACCCCGCACAGTTTGCTTCTACCTCTTCTGCCGCTGGCCCTTTTGCTGGCGGGTTCGCTGGCCGAATGTGCGCAGCCGTCTCTTGACGCCGACTGGACGGCCAATGCCCGGATCGACGAGATGCGCATCGCCAGCGATCCCGATCTTGGCGCGGCCCAAGGCGTGAGCTACCGCCAGAATCGACTTTACTTCTACGGCGACGTCCACCAGGCCAAGCCGCGCGTGGGCATCATCCGCGAGTACACATTGGACCTGAAGCCGACCGGCCGCGACATCCGGCTCGCCCGACACGGCAAACCCGTCCTCGTTCACCCGACCGGGCTGGCTTGGGATGCGGAGTTCGGCTGCTTTCTGGGCGACACGGTTAACAAGGTGGCGACGATCTACAAGCTCGATTGGGACCGGGCTTTGAAAGACGGCAATCTCGACGACGCCGTGCTTGCCGAGATCCACGATGACGCCGCGGTCAACGGGTGTCGGCCGGAGTACGTGACCCTGGGCGGGCGACGCCTGCTCGCCACGGCCGACTACGGCGACGTCCGACCGGCGGTTCGGCTCTACGATCCGCGGCGGATGGTCGAGGCTGGGCGTACGTCGGCGCCGGGTGTTTGCGTGGCTACGATCCCTTGCGGTCCCTTTAACCAAAACCTTTACTGGGATGCCGTGCGCGGCGAGTTGACCTGCGTGCAGAACGTCGTGGCGGGCCTGGGCTGGAAGCTCGATGTTTTCAATCTTGCAAAGGCGGTCGCCGCTGGCGGCAAGATCGAGCAGGCCCGCGTGCGGACGTTCGTCTACCGGCCGCACTCGGAATTGGAGGGTTGGCTGCGACAGCCCGACGGCCGCGAGGTGTTTGTCACATCGAGTTCGCAACCGAACATCTACGTCGGGAAGAGCCGGCAGGTTGAGTCGTATTCCGCGCCGAAGGGTGCATGGGGTTTCACGACCGACGAGGACGCGGAGTTCGCCAAACGCTTCTCCGAACGGGTCGAAACGAGGCCTGTCTTCCGTGACGCAAATGCTCCTTTGGATGACCGGCTCGACGACCTCATCGGCCGGCTCACGCTGGAAGAGAAGGCCACGCTCTTGAACCATAACGGCCCGACGGTCGAGCGGTTCCAGATCCGCGCCGACCGCTGGAACCAATGCCTGCACGGCGTCTGGTGGGATCGGCCGACGACCATGTTCCCGGTGCCGATTGCCATGGCCGCCACCTGGGACGACGAGCTTATCCATAGCGCGGCCACGGCGATTTCCGACGAGGCCCGCGCGATCTACAACGGCTGGCATCGCGATCCGAATTTCCCCGGCGAGCACAAGGGCTTGATCTACCGCGCGCCGGTGATCAACGTCGGCCGCAATCCGTACTGGGGCCGCAACAACGAGTGTTACGGCGAAGACCCGTTCCTGACGGGCCGCATGGGCGTGGCCTTCGTCCGCGGCCTGCAAGGCGACGATCCGCGCTACCTGAAGCTGGCGGCCACGCTCAAGCACTTTGCCGTCAATAACGTGGAGAAAGACCGGCAGCGGCTCTCCGCCAAAGTTGACGAGCGGATGCTGCACGAGTATTGGCTGCCGCACTTCCGCGCCTGCGTCGTGGAGGGCAAGGTGTGTTCGCTCATGGCGTCGTACAATGCGATCAACGGCACTCCCAACAACATGAACCGCCTGCTGCTAACCGACATCCTGAAGAAGCAATGGGGTTTTCAGGGCTTCGTCGTCTCGGACCTCGGCGGCGTGGGGACGATGGTCCGCGGCCACGAGCGGGGCAAGATGGATTTTGTGGACGCCGTCGCCCGATCGCTGGAAGCCGGCTGCGACTTCTCCGACAAGGAGTTCATGGACAACATTCCCGCCGCGGTCCGCTCGGGCAAGCTCTCGCAGGCGCGGCTGGACGACGCGGTGCGGCGGGTGCTGCGAGTTCGCTTTCGCCTGGGCGAGTTCGACCCGCCGGAGATGGTGCCTTACAGCCGCATATCGCCCAGCGTGATCTGCAGCGTGGAACATCGCAAGCTTTCGCTGAAGACGGCGCGGGAGTCGATCGTGTTGTTGACGAACTGCGACCACACTCTGCCACTCGATCGAACCAAGGTCAAGTCGATTGCCCTTATTGGTCCTCGCGTGGACAAGTTCATCGCCGGCGGTTACAGCGGCAAAGCCATCGCGCCGATTACGCCGCTGGCCGGGCTGCGGGCCATCGCTGGGCCGGGCGTCGAAATCAAACACATCACCGCGCCGGCCGACGCCGCGAAGGCCGACGTGGCCATCGCGATTGTCGGAACGACGTTGCAGGACGAGGCTGAAGGCCGAGACCGCACGTCGCTGGGCCTCGCGCGCGATCAAGAACAGCTTGTCCGCGATATGATCGCCGCCAATCCGCACACGGTCGTCGTCCTGCAAAACGCCGGGCCGCTCACGATACCGTGGATCAAGGAACATGCCGCGGCGATTGTCGAGGCCTGGTGGGGCGGCGAGGAAGGCGGCACGGCGCTGGCTGAAGCGATTTTTGGCGACTTCAGCCCGGCTGGCCGCTTGCCCTACACGGTCTATGCTTCCGCCGAGCAAGTGCCGCAGCAGGACGAGTATGACGTGAGTAAAGGCTTTACTTACATGTATCTCAAAGGCGATCCGCTCTTTGCCTTCGGGCATGGGCTGAGCTATACCGAGTTCCGATATGGCAATCTCCGTGTGACGCCGACAAGTGTCGCCGCCGACGGGCGAGTGACGGTCAGCGTCGATGTCGAAAACACCGGCCGCCGCGCGGGCGACGAGGTCGTGCAGCTTTACGTTCGCGCTATCGACAGCCATGTTTCTCGTCCTCGCTTGCAACTCCGCGGCTTCCGCCGAGTTCCGCTCGCCGCGGGAGAGAAGAAGACCGTGACGTTCATTCTCCCTACCGAGCAGTTGGCTTACTACGACGTTTCCCGGCACGGCTTCCGCGTCGAGCCGGGCGAATACGAGGTGCTCGTTGGCGGCTCGTCGCAAGACATTCGCGCGAAGGCTCGGCTCTGCGCGGAGAGGTAGCAGACCCACAAATCGAGGGGTTCAAAGTATTTCCCTCCAAATTGCTTTTCTTTGGCGACCTTGTGTAACAAATCATTCGCCAGCCGGCCTTTCTTGTATCAGAGATTGGAGGGACAACCGCCTACCGGTGGGCTTGACTCGAACTTCTCTAACTTTGGGGCATCGCAATGAAACTCTTCGCGACTGTATGTTCTGGCATGGCAGTACTCCTGGTTTTGACCGATCGTGCCGGCGCTTCGACAATTTGGAGCGGCCCCACGATCCACTTCGAGAAACCCGACGGGGCCGACGGCACCATGCCCGCCCATCAGGACCAGTTGACCGCCAACGATATCTTCGCGCGAGGAAGCATTCAGGGGCTTTATAATGCGGCGTCTGAAGGGGGCTTCGCACACTTCTCCAGTCCTGCCGATACCCTGTGGGAAAATGGCACCACGGCCAGCATCGACCCGAATGCGTTTACCGACTGGAACACGTGGTTCAAGAACATCAACGGCGGACCAGGTGGCGTCATTGGGCAGCCGGCGGTGGTGCATCTTGTTTCCGAGGACATCTACTTGAATCTCACGTTCACCGCCTGGAGCAGCCACGGCGCCGGCGGATTTGCTTACGATCGGTCCACGCCCGCGCCCAGCGGACCGGCGACGTGGCTCACGGCGGCCGGCGGTAACTGGAGCGTCGGTACGAACTGGTCCACCGGGACCGCGCCCGACGGCGCCGGCCAAGCAGCCGTGCTGAATCAAACGACCACTGCGGGAGTGACGGTAACTCTGGATAGTCCTGAAACCGTCGGCACGCTGGCGCTGGGCAACTCCGGCGGCAATCTTTCCACCGGTTATACCGTCAGCGGCACCAACGCCTTGACGCTCGACAACAGCGGCAGCGCATCGCTGATTAGCGTGAGCGAAGGCACTCACGCGATCTTGGCCCCTGTTATTCTGAACGGCGATCTGACCGTGACTCCTTCGGCCGCCGCGACGCTCGCGATCAGCGGCAACATCAGCCAGACCAACGGCAGTTCGTCGTTGACCATCAGCTCGCCTGGAACTCTAATCCTTTCCGGCAGCGACAACTATAGCGGCGGCACCACGGTCAAGTCGGGAACACTTAAAGTAGTGAATCCCAGCGCCATAGCCAGCGGAACGAACTTGTCTGTCGGTGCAAACGCCGCGTCGATTCCCGCTCCGATTGTGTCGATGGCCGCCGGCGCGGATAAGTGGCTGTCGGCAACCGCGGTGCCGGAACCATCGAGCATCACTTTGATCGCCGCCGGAGCGCTGTGTCTGCTACTGACGCGCCGCAAGAAGCGGTGGAGTGCCGCACGTTAAACCACTGTCATTTGTTTATGTTGGAGAGAGGGCGTCAAGCCGGCGCCTAGCAAACCGGAGGCAAACGCATTTCGGGCCGCGACTCGAAACGCTCCTTCGGTTGAGTCGATCGGGTGAACGACCATCCGGTCGATAGTGACTATCAATCCTGAAATGTTGAAACCAAGACTATGATAGTGTTCGAGGACGTTGTCGATGCCACTTGTTATTCCGCGCCGAAAGTAGTCAATGCCGTCACCTTGGTAGGATGCCCCAGACTGGTCAACGGGCTGGCACTCGTTGTCGAGTGATACGCCATTTTGGCCAGCCACGGGAGCAAGCACAAGGGCCACCACGGCAAATTGGCCCAGCGATCGACCTTGCTGGACACAGCGACCTTCAGATTTCGTGCGTTCGGTCGGCATCAATAGCCGCGAGCGCTCGTCAAGGGCTTGAGTTGCAACTTTAGTGGTTGCCATAAATTCTCCTTGATGTTCTCTTACGCGACGGTCAAAGTATTGTGTGGTTAAATTCCATCGTACCCCGGAAAGGCGAACTTGGGCGGACGCGGCGCCAATTCATGCGCGCCGACCAGGCCCGCGCTCCAAACGTGCTCCCATTCCCCGTCGATAAACTGCCAACCGCGGAGATCCTGGAACGGCAAGCCTTCGGACATCAACTTTCTCTCGCCACATTCGTGTGCCACGAACAACTGAAACCATTCTCGTTCGGTCCCAACGAGCGGCCGGGTCGCGGCCACCTCCCACGCAAATCCGATTTCGCCTTGAGCGTCGAATCGCCTCTTTACAACGTTGCCTGCTTCTACGTCAAAAACCTCGTGCTCGCTGAAGAAAACGTGCTGCTTCGTCACGAGGATATCCTCCAACGCAAGGCCAGTGTTATCCGCCACGGCACGAACGTCATTCGTACCCGCAGCCCTGATCCTATTATACACGCGCTCCGCTTCGGCGGAGGACTCAGCGTCGTCTGGTCCGAACGTTGCCATAACGTTTGGGGCCCTCCATGTAATTCGAGACGCAAATCGGCGGCGGCGACGCCGCGCGGTGCGGCGCAGCCTAGCCTGCGATCTGTCGGAAACTCCACTTGGACCAGCCGCGAAGTTCGATTTCTTCGGCGTTCGCGAAACGGCTTTCGATATCGATAGCAAGGAAAGCGTTTTCCGTTGGCGACACTTTCTCTGGAGATGTCCAAGCACGTGAACACTCCTCACATTCGAGCATAAGTTCGTTCGTCTCAAGATTGACTTCGACAAACACGCGGCCTTGTCGGCATACCGGACAGTTCACGTACCAGTATCGCGTTGTCGCCATAGTATTACGCGCCTGCAACAAACGAAGGGCCTCGGCAATCACTTCATCCGTTGACTGGAATCTTCCGTCCGCCATTGGACGAACTCCCAATCGAGCCGTAATGAAAAGCGAAGGCAAGCCTCCGCACTCCAAATCACACCGCCGGCCTACCGATGCTGTAGTACGTAAACCCGGCCTGCTTCATCCGCTCAGGTCGATAGAGGTTGCGGCCGTCGAAGATCACCGGCTGCCGCATCAGCCGCCGCATGTCGTCGAAGTCCGGGTTGATGAACTGCTTCCACTCGGTGACGATCGCCAGGGCGTCGGCGCCCTCAAGCGCGTCGTCTCGATGCTCACAGTAGACCAGCCGGACGCCGTACAGCGCGCGGACGTTTTCCATCGCCTCGGGGTCGTAGACCCGCAGCTTCGCGCCGCGGGCCAAGCAGCCGCTCGATCAGGACAAGCGCCGGCGCCTCGCGGATGTCGTCGGTGCTCGGCTTGAAGGCCAGCCCCCAGACGCCGATCGTCGAGCCCGCCGAGCTTGCCGCCGAAATGCTGTTCGTATCTTCTCGAGCAGCACGGTCTTCTGGCACGCGTTCACCGTCGTGGACCGCGTCCAGCATCGCGGGGCTCGACGCCGTGCGCCCGGGCGACCGCGGCCAACGCCCGCACGTCCTTGGGAAGCAGCTGCCGCCGTAGCCGACGCCGGGAAAGAGGAAGGCGAAGCCGATGCGGCTGTCGTGGCCGATGCCGCGGCGGACGTCGTTGATGTCGGCTCCGGCCCGTTCGCAGAGGTTGGCCATCTCGTTGATGAAGCTGATCTTCGTCGCCAGCAGGGCGTTGGCCACGTACTTGGTCATCTCGGCGCTCTCGGGCGACATGCCCAGAAACGGCTTGTCGGTCCGCAGATAGGGCTGGTAGAGGTCGCGACAGCACGTCGCGGACCTCCGCGTCGTGGTGCCGACGACCACGCGGTCGGGCTTCATGAAGTCGTCGATCGCCGCCCCTTCCTTGAGGAACTCGGGATTGCTGGCCACGTCGCAATCGCGGCCGGTCAACTCGCGAAGCCGGGCGGCGACCGCGGCGTTGGTGCCCACCGGCACGGTGCTCTTGAGACGACGATGGCGTCCGCGGCAAGGTGCGGCGCAAGCTGCTCGACGACCGCTCCACAGGGCCGACAGATCGGCCGAGCCGTCGTCGGCCGGCGGCGTGCCCACGGCCAGGAAGACGACGCGGGCCGTCGGCGGCCGCGGCGGCCAGATCGGTGGTGAAGTGCAGCAGGCCGGCGGCCACGTTGCGCGCGACCAGCTCGGCCAGGCCCGGCTCGTAGATGGGCACCTCGCCCCGGTTGAGCGCGTCGATCTTCTCGGCGTCGCAATCGACGCAGGTGACGTCGTTGCCCGTCTCGGCAAGGCAGGTGCCCGTGACCAGTCCGACGTAACCCGTTCCGACGATGCAAAGTTTCATTTTTGGAGTGCGGTGGCTTGCCACCGCTTTCTTGAATGGGATCACTACTCAAACTGCAAGGACGCCACAATACCGCCTTACTACGTTGTCGTTTAATAGGGCTTTCTGAAAAGCGAAGGCAAGCCTTCGCACTCCAAAGGTCACCCTTCCTCCGCCTCTTCCGGCGGCTTCTCCGCGGCATCTTCCTTGGTGACCCGCTTGACGGCCACGAGCGTGTCGTCCTCGTCCAGGCTCATGATCCGCACGCCCTGCGTGTTGCGGCCGATGACGCTGATGTCGCCGGCCGGCGATCCGCTGGATCTTGCCGCGGGCGGTCATCATCAGCAATTCGTCGTCGTCGCGGACGCGTGACGATGCCGATCACCGGGCCGTTGCGGTCGGTGGTCTTGATGTCGCGCAGGCCCTTGCCGCCGCGGCGCTGCGTGCGATAGCGATCGCGTGCGAAGCGTGCTTCGTCGTCGCCTTCGCCTTCCTCCGCGCTCGGTCTCGTCGGCCTCGTCCGGCTCGTCCGCTCGGGCGTATCTCGCTCTTCCGCTTCGTCGTCCGCCGGCTCGGCATCGCTCGGCTCGCCTTCGCTCGAGCTCGGCTTCCAGGTTCGGGCCGAACGGCGTCCGCTTGCCGTAGCCGTTGGCACAGGCGGTCAGCAGCGTGGCCTCGGGATCGGCCACGACCATGCCGACGACCAGGTCGTCGCCTGGCTCAGGCGGATGCCCTTGACGCCGCTGGTGTTGCGGCCCATCGGCCGGGCGTCGGACTCGCTTGAAGCGGATCGCCATGCCGCGGGCGGTGGACAGCACCACCTCGTCGCCCGTCTTGGTCACGACCACGTCGACCAGCTCGTCGCCCTCGCGGAGCTTGATGGCGATGATGCCGCCGCGTCAGCGGCCGGCTGTAGGCCTCCAGCGGCGTCTTCTTCACCAGCCCGCTGGCGCGTGGCCATCATCAGGTAATGGTCGGGCTGGTCGAAATCGCGGACGGCGCGGCAGTCGGTGATCTTCTCGCCCTCGGCGAGGTTGAGCAGGTTGACGACCGCCCGGCCGCGGCTGTCGCGGGCCAATTGCGGCAGGTCGTAGACCTTTCGCCAGTAGACCTTGCCCTGGTTGGTGAAGAACAGCAGATAGGCGTGCGTGCTGGCGACGAAGAGGTGCTCGATCGGGTCTTCTTCTTCGGTCTTGGCGCCGGTGAGGCCCTTGCCGCCGCGGTGCTGGGCGCGATAGGTGCTGACCGGCGTCCGCTTGATGTAGCCGTTGTGGCTGATCGTGACGACCATCGTCTCCTCGGTGATCAGGTCTTCCAGGTCGACCTCGCCGATCTCCTCGCCGCTGATTTCCGTGCGCCGCGGCGTCGGCGATACTTCCGCTTCAGCTCCTGGCAGGTCCTCGCGGATGATGTCGAGGATGTTCTTGTCGTCGGAGAGGATGCGGTGGTACTCGGTGATCTCCTCCAGCAGCTCCTTGATGCTCGTCGCCGAGCTTTTCCTGCTCCAGGTTGACCAACTGGCCGAGCGTCATGCGCAGGATGGCGTCGGCCTGGACCGGCGTGAGCGTGTAGATCTCGCTGCACGCCGCGCTCCGACTGAAAGATCGGCAAAGCCGTCGTCGCCCAGGGCCCGGCGCAGCATGGCGGCGGGCGTCTGGATGCGCATCAGCCGCTGCTTGGCCTCGGCCTGGTTGGCCGACGTGCGGATCGACGCGGATCACCTCGTCGATGTTGGCGTGGGCCAGCAGCAGGCCTTCGACCGTGTGCTTCCGCTGCCGGGCCTTGGCCAGCAGGAACTGCGTGCGGCGGCGGATGACCGATCTCGCGGTGGCGGATGAACTCTTCCAGCAGCTCCTTGAACGACAAGCACCCGCGGCTTGCCGTCGACCAGGGCCAGGAAGATCAGCGAGAACGTGTCTTGCAGCGGCGAGAACTGGTAGAGCTGGTTGAGCACGACTTCGGGATCGGCGTCGCGCTTCAGCTCCATAGACCAGGCGGACCGGCTCCTTCAGGTCGCTCTCGTTGCGGATGGCCGAGATGCCGTCGATCCGGCCTTCGTTGACCAGCTCGGCGATCCGCTCTTCGACGCGGTCGCGGGCCTGCTGGATAGGGAATTTCGTTGACGACGATGCGGAAGCGGCCCTTGCCGTGCTCCTCGATGTCGGCGCGGGCGCGGACGGTGATCGTGCCGCGGCCGGTGTGGTAGCCGCGGCGGATGCCGGCCCGGCCGCAGACGATGCCGCCGGTGGGGAAGTCGGGGCCGGGCACGATCTCCATCAGCTCGTCGATCGAAACGTCGGGATCGTCGATCACGCGGATCAGGGCGTCGCAGACTTCGCCCAGGTTGTGCGGCGGGATCGACGTGGCCATGCCCACCGCGATGCCGTTGGAGCCGTTGACCAGCAGGTTGGGAAACTTCGAGGGCAGCACCGTCGGCTCGGTGCGCCGCTCGTCGTAGGTCGGCATGAAATCGACCGTGTCGAGCTTCAGGTCGTCGAGCATCAGCGCGGCGATCGGCGACATGCGGGCTTCGGTGTACCGCATGGCGGCCGGCGGGCAGCCCGGCGATCGAGCCGAAATTGCCCTGCTTGTCGATCAGCACGTGGCGCATGTTCCACTCCTGGGCCATGCGGACCAGCGTGGGATAGATGACGCTTTCGCCGTGCGGGTGGTAGTTGCCGCTCGTGTCGCCGACGATGCTCGCGCACTTGACGCGGCTGGCGCCCGGCGTCAGGCTCAAGGTCGTTCATGGCCACCAGGATGCGCCGCTGCGAGGGCTTCAGCCCGTCGCGCACGTCGGGCAGCGCCCGGCTGACGATCACGCTCATGGCGTAGGTCAGGTAGCTGTCCTTGAGCTCTTCTTCGATCGGCAGCGGGAGAAGTTTTCCGAGATGGATGTCACCACCCGCCGCGGGGGTTTCTTCTGGGGAAACATCCTCTGGTTCCGGTGGATCGGGCGGCAGATTCGAGTCGGTAGACAAGGGGCATCCTTTCGTCGGCAAACCGGGCGGCGAAACCGGCTAGCGGCGGGCGCGCGGCGTAAATCCGTAACTCGTTAGACGGCAAACACTTACGACTTAGCTACTTCACTTTCTGGGGAAGCCCGATTATACCTGTTTTTGGGCCGTTCCACAACTGGCCCTGAACAATAGATCGCCCGCGTATTAAACCGTTTTTTGTCGGGGACTCACGCAGAGGCGCGAGGCGAGAGGCGCGAATGAATGAAGGCAGTGGAATTGAGCTTTTGGCATGTTCGACAGAGAGTTATTCCCGCGTCGTAATGTCGTAACGAATCCATCCGGAGTCAGCTTTTGCGTCTTTGCGACTTTGCGACTTTGCGTGAGATATTACCTTTCTCCTTCAGCATCGTTGTTCGTGTGTTGACGCGCAAAAAACGGCCCTTGCGGCTGTGGGGATTGGTCAGAAACCACTCAGGCTGAATCAGAAACCACTCAGAAAGGACTCAGAAATGGACCGCTTTTGGTGCGTGGTTTCCGCCGGATGCGCCCCGCCTCGCGGTTCCGCGCCGGTGGGGCGCATCGCTTCTGGTGACGTAAGATGTTATCAGATAACTGCTTAAGTGCCTCAAACAGCCGCGCCTGTCTCTGACAGTTTGGGCAAGATTCGGGCGCATCGTCGTCTTCACGCACCAGAATGACATGCAAACGGCGGATAAAATCTATTACGTCCTTTCGCCTTACCGGCGGCCGCGCGTTGACGAAGAGCGCCAAGAGGATTTCGACGACCTCAAGGGACCCGAAACCGCGCACCGGCGCAAGTTCATCCGCGCGCGCTCCTCTTCGCAGCGCCGCTTGCGGCGGTCGGCATGGCGGATAAGCGAGTCGCATTTCACGATCAGGCCGGCTTTCGGCGTCGGCCAGGGCGGCGGAGAAGTGCGGGTCTCGGGCGGCGGCGCGGCCGATCGTCGTGTGGGCGCAGCCGAGCTTGGCGGCCGCCATGCGGCGGGTGCAGCCGAGGCGGACCAGCGCCAGCACTTGGCGCGCGTGGCCGGGTCAAGGGTTTTGTGCAGCACGGGTTTGCGGGCGGATTCAGTCATGGCGGGTCTTTTAAAGCAGGGAGCAGGGAGCAGGGAGCGGGGAGCGGGGAGCGGGGAGCACGGGGAGTGAATAGTGGCTAGTGGATGGTGGTTAGTGGATAGTAGCCAGTACAGATCGCATTTGGCTCCGGCCTTCCCTTTACTCGCTAGCCACTATTCAATACTCACTTATCACTATCCGCCGCCTATTGTACCAAATAATTATCGTCTGTCAACAGTTGTAATGAAAAGGCGGTACATTTTGTATGTAAAGTGTTTGCCGCCAAGGACTTAGCCGCGGTCCGCCGTGCGCGGTTTTGTGCGCCGATTTTCACCGCGAGCGGCTCTCCGTCGCCGTAAACCCTTGCTAGATAGGGACTTCGGCAATCCCGTCCGTGCAGGCCAAAAAACGATAAGAAAAAACTCACGAAAAAAGTATTTTGACGTGTTTTTATTCGAAAGCTAGGTGTTTGCCGTCCCGCAGGGACGATTGCCGCACACCGACCGTCCCGTGCGCTTGACGAACCCTTCCGTCGGGAGCATGATAAGAGCATTATTCAAAGGGTGCCCGGCCGCTAAAGTGCCGGCCACCGTCACAAGATAGCTGGCAGGCAGCGTTTAGTATCCGAAAAGTCGCAGGGACCTTTCCGCTTATAGAGCGGATTCGCGCCGGATACTTTCTCTCACTCGCTGCCTCGGCCCCGAAAGCCACGCCCCTTCTTTTCGCGATGGAGCTTGCCTTGCGGCGCTTGCGCAACAAGAGCCGGAGTGAAGTATTTGCGCGACGACGATGGGGAGGTGTCGGTTATGGTGCGAAACAGTCCGTCTTTCATGCACGTTGCCGCGTGCGCTGCGGCGTTGTGTGCGGTCCCAAATCCGCTAACGGCAGCCACGCCGACTTACACTCTAGTGAATACGATCAGCAGCTTTGGCGGCGGCGATGGACAATTCAACGGCATTCGCCGGGTCGCCGTGAATTCCGCCGGCGACGTCTGGGTCGCGGACCAGAACAACAACTGTCTTGAGGAATTCGGCCCCAACGGCAATTTCTTGCAGAGCGTCGGGTCCAACGGCAGCGGCAATGGACAATTCAGCGGACCGCAGGGCATAGCCATTGATGCCAATAACAACGTCTGGGTTGCCGATTCAGGCAACAATCGCGTCGAAGAGCTTTCCCCTACGGGCGGCTTTATTAAGGCATTCGGCTCCGGCGGCAGCGGCGCTGGACAGATCAGCGATGCGCAGGCGATCGCGATCGACCCTTCGGGCAACGTCTGGATCAATGACTGGTGGAACAATCGCGTCGACGAGTTCACAAGCAACGGGACATTTGTGCGAATGTTCGGCTCCAATGGCAGCGGGCCGGGGCAGTTCGCTTGGCTAGGCGGCCTGACGACGGACTCTTCGGGGAATGTTTTCGTCGCCGACGCAAACAACAATCGCGTGCAAGAATTCACCAACATCGGAGTCTACGTGCAGTCGTTCGGGACGGCACAACTGTCGTTCGACAACGACATCGGCCGGGACCCGTCCGGCAACCTCTGGGTCGCGAGCACATGGGGCAACGCTTTGGTCGAGTTCAGCGGCACGGGGGCGTATCTCGCTCAGATCGCGTTGCCGTATCAGCCCATTAGTCTGGCGTTCGGTCCGGCGGGGAGTCTCTGGATCGCCGACCAAGGCGACAATCGCCTGCTGGAATATAAAGCGGCTTCGACATGGAACGTTGACGCCAACGGAAACTGGTCTGTCGCGGGCAATTGGATCAACGGCGCGCCGAACGGGGCCAACGCTTCGGTTGTATTCGGCGCCGCCATCACTTCGCCACGAACGATTTCGACCAATATTCCAGTGACCGTCGGATCGCTGACTTTCAGCAGCACTGCCAAGTATACGATCGCCGGACCGCAGACTATCACGCTCCAGGCCACTTCAAACGACGCGGCCATCGTCGTCGCGGGCGCGCACGTGATTTCAGCGAACTTGGCCCTCGCTTCCAACACCGACGTGACCGTAACCAACCCAACCGACCAGTTGACGCTCGGCGGAGAAATCACCGGCACCGACGTGGCGCTCAGCTTGTACGGCGCCGGAACGCTCGTGCTGTCCAGCAGCAACGCGTTCAGCGGAACGACGAACGTGAATGGGGGCACCCTGAAGTTGGCGCATCCGCTGGCAGTGCAAAACAGCACCGTCAACGTGGCCGGCGGCGGGCTCGCTTTTGCTGCGGGAACCACCAGCCCGGTTTTGGGAGGTCTAAGCGGCAACGGCAATTTGTCACTGGCGACAGGCGCCGCGGAGGCGGTCACGCTCAACGTTGGCGGCAACGGGCAGAGCACGACGTATGACGGCCTGCTCAGCGGCGCGGGCGGTCTGGTTAAGCAGGGGGCCGGCACTTTGGTGCTCGCTGCGCCCAACACGTTCCCAGGTTCGACCACTGTTGCCGGCGGCGTGCTCCAGCTTCAAGCGATTGCCACCGGCAACATTGGCATCCACTTCATTGGCACCAGCAGCAATGGCGCGTACACCGGCACTGGAGGCGTGGTGCCGATGAACAATTGGAACAGCGAGTCGGGCTACAGCTTCAGCGGGACCACGTTGGCGAACAACTCCGGTGCTAACAGCGGCGCAACATTCTCAATTACCGGCGATTCTGGCACCTGGGCAACGGGCAGCGCAAACGAACTGCTCAACGGATATGTCGCCACCAACAGCTACAATTCGATGACACTGACTGTCAACGGCATTCCTTATTCGCGATATAGCCTTTACGTCTATGTCGGGGATTCGTCGGTGGGAAACCAGGAAGAAGCCACTGTCAACGGCTCGAGATACTATTATGCCACCGAGGGCGGCACACCGGTTACCTACACGGCGATCACCAACGCAAGTTCGGCAAGCTACCAGACGGGGAACTACATTGAAGTTAACGGGTTGCACAGCACAAGCCAAACGGTGACGATGCAGGGAACCACGCAGCCGTACAGTGGCCTTTGCGACGTTGAGATCGTGAATACGGCCACCGCCGGCGGAACGAATGTCTTGCCCGCGACGACGCGGTTATCGGTCGCCAGCGGTGGCACGCTGGACTTGTGCGGCAACAGCCAGCAAGTTGCATCGCTTTCCGACGGCACGACCAGCGGCGGCGGCGGCAGCATCATCAACAGCAATACCGCCGCATCCGTCATGATGTTGACCCCCACGGGCGGCTCAACCACCTTCAGCGGCATGATCCGGGGCGGCGGCCCCTCAGGTGCGATCAGCTTGGTCATGAACGGTAGCGGCGTGCAAGTGCTCTCCGGCACCAACACATACACCGGCCCCACGACGATCTACCAAGGCGAACTTCTCGTCAACGGCTCATTGGTCAGCCCGGTGACAGTGAATAGCGGCGGCATGCTGGGCGGCACGGGTAGCTTAGCAAGCGCCACTGTCAACTCCGGCGGCCACCTCGCGCCGGGCAACGCGCCAGGCGCCTTGACGCTCAGCGGCAGCCTTACGCTGCTCTCCGGCGCGAAGATGGATTACGAACTCGATACGCCGCTGGATAGCGATATGGTCTTAATGACCTCGGCGCGCTCAGTCTCAACGGCCAGCAGTTCTCCGACTTCAATTTCACGCCGCTGGCTGGCTTCGCTCCCGGCAGCTATACGCTTATCGACGCCGGCTCGATCAGCGGCGGCCTCAGGCGCGAATGCCAGCGGCACGATCGACGGCTTGCCGGCCAGCATTGCCATTCAAGGCGACAACCTCGTGCTCACCGTCGTGCCGGAACCGGGGACGCTTGCGCTGCTGATTGCCTGCGCTATTGGTCTGGTATGCTGCCGACGACGCCGGCGGCAGCGACGGACTAGATAAGCGAGCGAAGGACCGCTTTCCCGTTCGCTTGCACTTCGGGCTTGTACGCGCCGCTAATCTCTGGCGGCGTCAGTGAGCTGTTGCAATTGCGTCGGCTGCCCGTCGGCGCGATTGCCCAATTGCTGATGCAGCGTTGGGTCGATGCTAAAGTTCATTTTCCGCACCGAGCCGTCGCAGAAGGCCATGTGGAACCCGGCCGCATGGGGGCTGCCGAACATCGTCATATACTGATTGGGGCTAGGTTGCCCGCTATAGTTCTGGGCACCACACTGGCCGGCGTGGTCCTGAGCGGGCGGGAACTTTGTCCCACGGATGACGTTGTAGTCGTAGCCCTCGTCCCACCCTTGATCGTTGTCTTCATAAGGGCCGGTATTGTAGGCGTCCGGACATAGGTATCGTTCACCGATCATGTAGGTAAACGACGCGCCGTCTTTGACCAACGCCAAGGAGAGCGCGCTGGCGCGAAAGATCACTCCTGTCAACGGCTCAGTAATCGAGTTGATTGCACCATAAGACTGGGTCCAATCGTAGGCCATGGCAGAAGGAGTAGGATAGGAAGTTGGGAACTTGCCACCGCAGCCGACGGTCGTAAAGCTACTGCCGGCGTTCGCGGCGTAGTCGCTGCGAGCGATGTTCTTCTGGGGGTTGATGTTGAAAAAGTCGTTAGGATAATTGTCGACAGAGGCTTTCACCTTGCTCCGCGACGGGCAGAGGAACAGGGGGACGACGGTTTGGGCGATTCTCGTCCCGGCCGCAAAACGGGCCGCGTTGCTCGTGATAGTGTCGCCCGGTTGGCTCAGTCCTTTGTCCAAATCGTGCAAGTCCACCAGGTCGATAAAGGGAAGGATGCTGTATTGCCAGCCGCCGGGCTGCGTGACGCCGTATCCGCGGTCCGCCTCGCCGCCCCACAAAACGCCCCAGCCGCCGGTGGGCAGGAACTGCATCTTCGCTTCGTGCTGTAGACAGCCCAGGGCCATTTGGTGGAGATTATTGCCGCACTGCGCTCGCCGGCCCGACTCGCGTGCGGCGTTGACGGCGGGCATAAGCAGCGCAACCAACACGCCGATGATCGAAATCACGATCAGCAGCTCGACGAGCGTGAAACCGGCCGGAGTGGTTTGTTTGGCACGACGAAAGACAGGATTCATGTCGCTTTCTCCTTTGCCCCAAGTTCTCTCAGCTTAACGCCGCGGCCCCCCGGCCGTCAAGGCGGCGATATGTGAAAAATGCCCGCGTCAAGCCTCGGACGGCACGATTTGGTGTCGCCGCGCTAGTGGGCGAATCGGCGATTTCGAGCATTATGGCAGCAATCCTTCACAGCGCGTATAGGTTCCGCGAGCGGGCATATCTGGTCGCGTAGCGACTTCTCGATGGTAACCGAGGGTTTCAACCCACGGTTAGTTGACCTTACGATATCGGTCTTCGTCGCGTAGCGACGATTGATTTTCGACCACAACGGCGATTTTCAGGCGTCGCTACGCGACGCACGGACGCCCACGCGGGTTCTTCCGTGGGTTAAAACCCGCGGTTACCATCAATGGTCGCTACGCGACCGGAGTAGCTCGCGCCCAAGCTTGCATTCCCCTCGAACTGGCGGAATAATGGATCAAGCCTCACGACCCCGCCTTGGGCACACGCCGCGCGTCCCGTTTTTGCTTGAAATCGTTGCGATGTCGTTTTCCGCTGTAGTTCGCCGACTTTGCTTGCCTTCGATCCTTGCCCTCGCGATCGCCGTGCCGGCCCTTGGCGAGCCGATGAGATTCAATCGCGACATCCGCCCGATTCTGTCGGACAAGTGCTTCATCTGCCACGGGCTGACAAAAAAGGAAGGCATCGAACTCCGCTTGGACAAGCGCGAGGTTGCCCTGAAACTGGGTGCGATCGTGCCGGGCAAGCCGGGCGAGAGCGAGCTGCTCACGCGCGTATCGAGCGATGATACCGACGTGCGGATGCCGCCGCCCGTCTCGAAGTTGGGCCATCTCAGCAAAGAAGAAATCGCCAAGCTTCGGCAGTGGATCGCCGAAGGCGCCGAATATCAGCCGCATTGGTCGTTCGTGCCGTTGCGCGGTCGCCGTGCCGAATGTCACATTGCCCGATGGGGGCAAACCGCTGCCGATCGACGTGATCGTCAGCGACTCGCTCGCCCATCGCGGACTGAAAATGCAGCCGGAGGCCGATCGGGCGACGCTCATCCGCCGCGTCAGTTTCGATCTAACGGGCCTTCCGCCCGCGCCGGCGGAAGTGGAGGCGTTTGTCGCCGACAAATCTGCCGATGCCTACGAACGGCTCGTCGATCGGCTGCTGGCTTCCCAGCGGTACGGCGAGCGGATGGCGGTCGATTGGCTCGACATCGCTCGCTATGCCGATAGTTACGGCTTCCAAGTCGATCGGCCGCGGGCCGCCTGGGCATGGCGCGACTGGGTCATCGCGTCGTTCAATCGCAACCAGCCGTTCGACCAGTTCATCACCTGGCAGCTTGCCGGCGATTTGCTGCCCAATGCGACCGACGAACAGGTCCTCGCCACGGCGTTCAACCGGCTGCACCAGCAGGAGACGGAGGGCGGAAGCGTCGAGGAGGAATATCGCGTCGAGTACGTCTCGGACCGTGTGCAAACCTTCTCCACGGCGTTCCTCGGGCTGACGATGGAATGCTGCCGATGTCACGACCACAAGTTCGATCCGATCGCCCAGAAGGAATACTATCAGTTCTTCGCGATGTTCCAGAACATCGACGAAGCAGGGCTTTATTCGTTCTTCACCGACTCCACTCCGACGCCAGCGATGGTTTTGGGCGACGAAGGCGCAGCGGCCCGTATGGCAAAGCTCGTTGCCGAGGTCCGTTCGCGGGAGAAGCAATCGGCGAAGCTTCGCTATTCTCGCCGCAAGGCTTTCGAGACATGGCTCGCGGCGCGGCCGAAATCGCTGGAAACTGTGGGGCACGTTGCCAACCTGCCAGGATCCGGCAGGATGGCATCCTGCCCCACGGAACAAACGGTGGAAATCCTGGGCGAAGCGGCGCGATTCTCTTTCGACAAGCGCGATGGAGACAAACTGGCGAACTCCGTGAAGGACGGCAAGCCGGCCGTGATCCACGGCGATAATAGACTTGTGCCCGGCAAGTTCGGACAGGCCGTCGAGTTCAGCGGCGACGATCAGGTAGATCTGCCGCTGGGCAACTACGACCGGCGCAGCCGTTCAGCGTCTCGCTCTGGATGAAGACGCCCGACGTGAAGGACCGCGCCGTCGTCTTCCATCGCTCCGCGGCATGGACCGACGCCGGCAGCCGCGGTTACGAGCTGCTGATCGAAGACGGCCGCTTGAAATGGTCGCTGATTCACTTCTGGCCGGGCAACGCGATATCGATCGCCGCGAAAAAGCCGCTGCCGCTGAATCAATGGACGCACGTCGTGGTTACGTCGGACGGCAGCAGCCGAGCCGCCGGGCTGCGGATATATTTCGATGGCCGCGCGGCCGAAATCGAAGTGGTGCGCGACCATCTCACGAAGCAGATCACCGGCGGCGGCAATAACGGCGACAACATCGCGCTGGGCGATCGTTTCCGCGACCACGGCTTCACGCACGGTGCGATCGACGACTTCCGTGTTTTCACCCGCGAGCTTACGCCGCTGGAAGCATTCGCCGCATTTTCCCCGGAACAGGCCGCCGCGCTTCTTGATCCGCAGCGCGAAAACAGATGCCGGGTGGCACGTCCCTGAGCTTGCGAAGGGCGTGGCAGGCCCCGGAGATCACACCCTTCGCGAAAGCTAAGGGACGTGCCACCCTCCCCGGAGAATCCGCGCTATTCCATCACAGAGTCTCACAGCCGACGATCGCGAGCAACTTTTCGCCTACTATCTCGCGGCCATCGACACGGAGTGGCAAAAACATCTCGAAGCGCTAATGACGGCACGACGGCAAGTCAACGCGGCGGCCGATCGGCAGCGCGAGATCATGGTCATGCACGAGCTGCCGCAGCCGAAGAAGGCTTACGTATTATTCCGCGGCCAGTACAATCAGCATCGCGAGGAGGTTCACGCCGGCACGCCCGCCGTGCTGCCGCCGATGGCCGCCGACCTGCCGCGAAATCGCCTCGGGTTGGCACGCTGGCTCACCGACCGCGGCCATCCGCTGACCGCTCGCGTGACGGTCAATCGCTTTTGGCAAAGTCTCTTCGGTCGGGGAATTGTGAAAACGGCCGAAGATTTCGGCAGCCAGGGCTCGCCTCCGACTCATCCGGAGTTGCTGGATTGGCTCGCCTTGCACTTCATCGACAGCGGCTGGAACGTCAAGCACCTGTTGAAGACGATCGTGATGAGCGAGACCTACCGGCAGCGGAGCATGGCCGACGCGAAGACGATGGCCGATGATCCGGACAACGAGTGGCTCGCCCGCGGGCCGCGGTTCCGGCTCTCGGCCGAGATGATTCGCGACAACGCGCTGGCCGCCGCCGGGCTGCTCAACCTTCAGATGGGCGGACCGCCGGTGAATCCTTATGAGATGAGCGATTCGTTCAAGCCGACATCGCCCTCGGCGGGGCTCGAACGTCTTTCGCCGCAGCTTGTATACGAACTGGCTGAGGACTGGTCCGCCGCCGGCGCTGGTGACTTTCGACGCTCCGCGACGGGCCGTTTGCACCGCGCGGCGCGTGCGAACCGATACGCCGCTTCAGGCCCTGATCTTGCTCAACGGCGTGCAGTACGTCGAGGCCGCCCGTGCGCTGGGGCAGCATTTGCACGAAGACGCCGGCGGCGATGCGCGGCGGATGATCGAGCTAGGTTTCCTGCGCTGTCTGAGCCGCAAACCGGACGCGAAGGAGACGGAGATTGCCGCGCGGCTCTACCGCGAGCAGAAGACTTATTTCGCCGCCCATCCGGACGAGGCGAAGCAATTGCTCAAAGTCGGCCGCGCCGCGTGCGACACGAAGGTCCCGCCGGGCGAGCTTGCGGCGGCCACGGTGCTGGGGCAATTGCTATTGAATCATGACGAATGCGTAATGAAGAGGTAAGGCATGTGATTCCGGGTGGCACGTCCTGAGCTTCAAGCGAAGGGCGTGGAAGAGCGAATACCACGCCCTTCGCTTGAAGCTCAGAGCGTGCCACCCGGGCTTCGAGGATGAAGGAAGAAGCGATGAACGAACCGAATAACGAATCCTGCCAATGCGGCGGCCATGGCGCACCCACCTTCACCACTCGCCGACAGTTCCTCGGCCGGTTCGGCATGGGACTCGGCGGCTTCGCGTTGGCCGAGATGCTGGCCCGCGAAACGAAGGCCGCCGCGGTCGACCACGGCATCCTCGGCCAGCCGCACTTTCCGCCCAAAGCCAAGCGAATCATCTTCCTCTTCATGTCGGGCGGGCCGTCGCAGTTGGACCTATTCGACTATAAGCCGTTGTTGAACAAGCGGAACGGCGAACAACTGCCCGACAGCGTCCGCGGCAATCAACGGCTGACCGGCATGTCGGGCAACCAGTCGTCGATCCCGCTGGTCGGCTCGCCCTTCAAGTTCACGCAACAGGGGCAGGCCGGCGCATGGTTCAGCGAATTGCTGCCGCACACCGCGGGCATCGCCGATGAGCTCTGCGTCGTCCGCTCGATGTACACCGAGGCGATCAACCACGGCCCCGGCGTGACCTTCCTGCAGACCGGCTCGCAAATCGCCGGCCGGCCGAGCATGGGCTCTTGGCTCAGCTACGGCTTGGGCCAGGACAACGCCGACCTGCCGTCGTTCGTCGTGCTCATCACCAAAGACAAAGGCGGCCAGCCGCTGGGGGCGCATCTGTGGGGCAGCGGCTTCCTGCCCTCGCGGCATCAGGGCGTTCTCTTTCGCCCCGCGCGCGATCCGGTGCTCTATCTCAACAACCCGCAGGGCGAAAGCCGTGAAAGCCGGCGGATGCTCTTGGACCGGCTGCACGAAATGCACGACCACCAGTTCGCCGGCACGCCGGACGCGGAGATCCAGTCGCGGATCGACCAATACGAAATGGCCTTCCGCATGCAGATCGAGCATCCCCGACGTGACCGACTCTCGCCCGACGAGCCGAAGGACAGTGTTCGACATGTACGGGCCCGACGTCCACAAGCCGGGAACGTTCGCGGCCAACTGCCTGCTGGCCCGGCGGCTGGCCGAGCGGGGCGTGCGGTTCGTGCAGCTTTACCATCAGGACTGGGACCATCATGGCGGCTGCCCGCCGCGCTGCCGCAAGCTCTGCAGGGAGACGGACCAGCCGGCGGCGGCGCTGGTGAAGGACCTGAAGCAGCGCGGCCTGCTGAAGACACGCTGGTGGTCTGGGGCGGCGAGTTCGGGCGCACGAACTACTGCCAGGGCAAGATTCAGCCAAGAACTTCGGCCGCGACCATCACCCCCGCTGCTTCACGATGTGGATGGCCGGCGGCGGCGTGAAGCCGGGCAGCGTGTTACGGCGAGACGTGACGAGTTCGGCTACAACGTCGTCCGCGACGGCGTCCACGTCCACGACTTCCACGCCACGATGCTGCACCTGCTGGGCATCGACCACGAGCAGCTGACCTACAAGTTCCAGGGGCGGCGGTATCGGCTGACGGATGTTTTTGGAAAGCTCGTGCCGGAATTGCTGGCGTAATCTGCCTGGTCTTCTGCGTTGACCCTGAAGGTAATCCGTGTTGCCGCTTGGTCGGACCAGCCCCTCTTTACCAGCCCCTTCTCTCCTCAGTACAATTGGACTTTGGACTGACTTCGCGCCGAACCTCGGGGCGTCGCATCGCATTGGAAATCAAGGATTCGCGCACAGTTAGGACAAAGGTAATCGCTCATGGCACAGAAGTATTTGAACACGGCTGACGCAGCTCAATCACTCGGCGTATCGCAATCTGAAATAAGGGCAATGGTAGGCCGTCGTGAACTTTATGGCTACCGTGATGGCGACGATTGGAAGTTCAAGGTGGAAGACGTCAGCGCGTCAAAAGCGAGGGTGCGGGCGGTCTGGGTGATAGCGACGACGACCTGGGCGATTATCCGATCGATACTCTTCTAATTCGTACCGAGTCGCGCACCGTGTTTGAAGTTGTGCGAAGAATCGGTACTGGCGGATTCGTTCTAAATCCCGATTTCCAGCGCGACTTCATATGGGACTCTGATAAGCAAAGCAAACTGATCGAGTCCGTGATCATGAGAATTCCGCTTCCCGTTTTCTATCTCGCGGAGAACAAGAAAGGGACAAACCATCGTCGTCGATGGCCTCCAGCGGTTATCGACTTTCAAGGCCTTTCTCGAAAATAGCTTCAGCCTCAAACTGCCCCATCAGGAAAGCCTGCATAAGAAGAACTTCGAGAAACTTTCGCCGAAAATACAAAATCGAATTGAGGACTGCAATCTCGTCCTTTACATTATCAATTCCAAGGTCCCTGAGCCGCGAAACTCGACATTTTCGAGCGAGTTAACAGCGGTGAGGCGCTCACTCGGCAGCAAATGCGTAATTGCCTTTATTCTGGTTCGGCCACCCAATGGCTGAAGCGGGAGACGTTGACCGACCTATTCATTGAAGCGACGGGCGGTAGCCTCGACGCAAAAAAAATGCGAGACCGCGAGTTTGTGAATCGCTTTTGCGGCTTCACCATCCTTGGTGTCCAAGAGTATAAGAAGGATATGGACGATTTTCTTGCGAAAACGCTGGAGCAAATGAATTGTTATGACGAGCATCAACTTGACGCCCTATCGCAAAAGTTTCGCCGGGCGCTGGAAAACAATTACACGCTGTTTGACCGTCATGCCTTTCGAAAGCACGTTGATGGCCAAACTGACAGAAGCGTGATTAACGCATCACTTTGGGACGTAATGAGTACCGGATTGGCGAGCTACCCCCTTGAAATGGTCAAGCGAAGGGCTTCGGCGTTTCGACGCGCCAGTTTTACTCACTCCTCAGCGAAAGCCGATTCAATGACGCGATTACCTACAGCCCTAACAGTACCAAGAAGGTGTTGATCAGATTTCAAATGGCGAGCCGTATGTTCAAGGAGGTTTTCGGTGATCAAGCAAATTGAACTGGAATTCTTTAAGTGCTTTCGACTCCTCAAGTTGCCGCTCGCGCCGTTGACCTTGTTATCGGGAGCCAACGCTTCCGGCAAATCTTCAGTCTTACAAGCCTTAGTCTTGCTGCACCAAACGATGCTTGAACATGAATGGTCGTCTCGGCTTCAGTTGAATGGATCGGAGATAAAGCTCGGAACTGTTGCCGACGTCGTTGATAAGGTTCATGGCCGCCGTGTCTTCAGCATTGCGGTTGTCGACGACAGTTGCGAGGTCAGATGGAGCTTTGTTTTCGGCGACGACAAAGATGCGATGTCCGCAGCGGTCGGATCGGTCAGTGTGGACGGTCATATTACGGACGAACCAAAAAAGTTGCAATTCCTCCTTCCAGAACCTACTGCGTCGGCGGCAACTCTCGCGAAGCGTCTGCGCGAGCTAACATACCTTACGGCTGAGCGTGTCGGACCACGCGAAGGGTACGAGTTACGCGATCCGGCTTCAACACAGGTAGTTGGAGCTTGTGGCGAAAACGCGGTAGGTTTATTGTTCCAATATCGCGAGACAAACGTTGCGCCTTCGCTCGCGTTGACATCCGAGCCTCCGACCCTTCTGAAACAAGCTGAGGCGCGGATGGGATTGTTCTTTCCTGGCACCTCACTTATGCTGCGACAGGTTCCCCAAACAAATATTGTTACTCTTGGCTTAAGGACCTCGAATGAAACCGACTATCACCGACCGGTACACGTCGGGTTTGGCCTCACTCAGGTCCTGCCGATAATCGTCGCCGCGCTAGCGGCCAAGAGTGGCGACTTGCTGCTGATCGAAAATCCGGAGGTGCATTTGCATCCCGCGGGCCAAGCACTTATGGGGCAATTTCTTGCCGAGGTCGCAGGTGCTGGCGTGCAGGTACTTATCGAATCTCACAGCGACCATATTCTAAATGGAATTCGACGCTCGGTAAAGGCAAGAAAGTTCTCAGCGGATGACGTAGTTCTCCATTTTTTCGCCCGGTGGTGAGGGACGCGAACAGGTATCGACCCCGGTACTGGATCAGTCGGCGAATATCGACTATTGGCCCGCTGGGTTCTTCGACCAGTTCGACAAAGACCTCAATCATTTTGCGGGCTGGGGGGAATAACGTGGACTTCCTTATGAACGACCTCTCGATCCATGGCCAGTTCCACACGACTGAGGCGTTCTATGCGTCCGTCGATACCTTGATGGCGATTCGTCAGATGATCCGTCGCGCCGGCCGCGAGTTCTTCTGTCATCATGGAATGCGTGACGCGCAAGTAACGCCTGATCTTGCAATGCCGGCAGCAATTCAGCGTATGTCTCATGCAAAACAACGCGCTTGGGTACAGTGGATAGCGAAAGAAGGACCGTATTGGCAGGCTAGTCGTATGCACAAAAGTGATGACTGGCTTGAACAAGACGGCATTCCAATATTCACGGATCACGCGATTGGAGAGGCCGCATATTGCAACCTTAACGGAAAACAGCAGAGCTCGATAGCGCCGCGCCGTCGAGTTGGCTCTACACGCCTATCAAAGTGACTTGGCGAACGTCCCACGGCGCGGCACTGGAAGTCGAGGTTGCGAATCACTGGGCTACTGATGCGGTCTTGTTGAGGCTAGAAACCTTGCCTGATCCGCTTTACTCGTGGGACGCCTTACGCGACCGATCGCGATCAGTTTGCGACAATCTCGTCTTCTCAGACACCGCGTTTGATTGGATGAGAGGATTTCCTTTCGTCAAGAGCGTTGCGGAGTCTACGTTTCGGCTTCTCGACGTTCTAAACAGAGTAAGTGCGGGCTTCGATTCGAACGGCCAAATGACCCCCGAGTGTAGCTCATTGCACACCACCTATTTCAAGGGGCATTCCCCTCATTTCACGGATGAGTCTGAGACGAACAAGATTGAGTACAAGTCGCAACTGACCTTTCCACATCCGACCCTGGTGGGTGAGTCGCTATTCTGCCCGTGGCACGGAAAGGTTCGGACGCCAAAGAACTTTCCGCCAGTCAGAATTCACTTTACTTGGCCGGTCAATGCAATTGGCAGTTTGTGCGTGGTGTATGTCGGGCGCAAGATTACGACGAGATAACTTTCGTTCATTCTAGGTTTCGTGGTCACACTTTACACGTCCAAATTCCTCGCCTCCAGGGCGTGCTTCTCGATGAACTCACGCCGCGGCTCGACCTTGTCGCCCATGACAATGCGGAAGAGGTCGCTGCCACATCTGCTGGGCATCGAACTCATCAGCTCAGACTGACGGAACCAGGGCCCATGCCGGGATCGCGGCGGCCGCAAGCGTGGGTATGGTGTCAGACAGGTAGAACGGGAAGGCCTGCGCAACGTCGCCGATGTCGTAAATCAGACTGCTGACGCCAGGTCCGCCGGCCCACTTAACGTCGACGATTCCGGCGAGCGGATCGGGAAGCGAATCGGGGGCTGCGTTCGTTTCGCCCGGCTGCATCCAAATCGTGTCGTTGCCGGCGCCCAGCCGCACGTACACGGTATTCGTGATGGTCGTGCCTCCGACCCAGAGTTGGTCGTTGCCCACGCCGGTGACCATCGCGAATCCCGACATCCTGGAGCTGTCCAGGGCGACATTCTTGGTGCCGCCGCCGAGCATCAAGTCCACGCCGCCGTTGACCACGCTGTTGTTGCGCAGGACAAACGTGTCGGGGCCGCCGCTGCTGCCGACAACGAAGAGAGCATCGCCGTTCTGCGCACCGGGAATGCCGCTGCCGAACGCCACCGAGACTTGCGGCCGCGCGCCGGACGCAGTCTGGCCGACGAAGCTCGAATCGATGATCGTCGAGTTTCCATACGACTGGCCTTGGTCAACAACAGCCAGGCCCCACGGGATCTGCGAGCCGGTCATGAGGAATTGATTCGAGCCGATGCCGCTGTTGACAACATCCACGGGCGAGTTGTTCACCAATTGCGCCCCCAGGGTGCTGTCTTGGACGCTCGTTCGCGAATTGCCGCCAGGGAGCGCGGGATCGCCGCTGACGGTCACCGCCCCATAGACCACCGTGCCGACAAAGTTCACCTGGTTCGATTGCAGCGGGTAGGTCTCGCCGTTTTGGATTTGAACGCCGCCATAAACGACCGGGCTGGGCGCATTGCCGCCGTTGGTCAACGTCGTATTGCTGCCGCCGCCGAATGTCACTCCGCTGAGTTCGCCCAGGTTGTTGTTGACCATTAGCGCCGTGACCGCGGTCGTGGTCTGATAACCGATCTGCGTCCTGGTCAGCCCGCTGGTTTCATTGGCCGGCGCGGGGCTGGCGCTCTGGATGAAGACGATGTTGTTGCCCACGCCGTTGTCGATCTCAAGAGCCGCTGTGGAGGCGCCGTTGGCGGGGGGCTTGACGTTCAGCCCTTCGAAAACGCAGTTGGTGAGGTTCGCATAGGAGTCGCCTGAAAAAGTCGGCGTGCCGGGCGAGGGCGCGCTGCCGCCGGCCGAAGCGTAGTTGTCGATTTCGGTGCAGCCGTTGACCTGGACGCCGAGCATGTCGAGCTCCTTGTAGCCGCCGCCAAAGGCGTATACGGTCAGGTTGCCCTGGATCACGACGTTGTTGATGACATTGGTCTGAACCGAGCCGTTGTCGATAGTGAGACTGGAAAGCACCGTGGAGACGCTGCCGGGCGTGGCCGCGGGCGCTTCGAAGTCCAGCGTGTTCGGCCCTCCCGCGCCGAGACTGACCGTGATGTCGCCCGTGATGCCGTTCACTTGGAGCGAAGTGAACGTTCCCGCGCCGTTCAATTGGAACAGCGTTCCGTCCTTGCTGGTGATGGTGTACGAATCCAGCCCAGCGCCGGGCGTGGAAGTGATCTTCACCGAATGCACGGAGTTGTCGCCGGCCAGAGCGAGCAGCCCCGCGCCAAGCAAGGGATAGGTCTCGACTTGGACAACGCCGCTCAACATCCGCCGCGATTCGAGCGACTCGAACCGCAGCGTCCTCGCCCGCCAGTCAAGCCGCCGGCTTTTGTTGCGTTTCTCTCGCCAAGACACGGTGCCGACTTCTGTGAAAGAGAGTTGAAGCTGATTTGCGCACTGGTCGCGCGTCCGCGCGTTGCGGAAAAAGCGCGGTATGGCTGCCATTATGATCGAGCCGCTCCCTATATCAACTGTTTTCAACACGTTATGGCGTTGGCACGTGCGAAAGCGTTGCGGCGGATTGCGGTAGGAAGACTTATATGGCCTGTAAGGCCGCGGTGGCTTTTTGCGGGCGGCCGCGCGCCCAAAGCGGGGGCTGGAGGGGATATTGCCTCGACAAGCGGCCATCAAGCCTCGAGTTCCCCGCCGCGCAGAAACTCTTCCGCGACCTCGGTAAGCTGCCTGAGCCTTAAACGCGCGTCTTCGGCAGATGCCTTCGGTGGATGAAGTCGAAGCCGCCGTCTGCCCACGCGTCGAGTGGCGTGAGAATTGCAAGGTGATTGAGGGGTTCTATCGACCGGCAATAGATACTTGTAATTGGATTGAGTGTAACGGAATAGGTACACGATTGCGACCAACCGGCCACGAATCCCAATGCGGGCGGCCATGGTCGCGCTCACCCGCACGGCCACTTACTTCGCCTGGCTTGCTGGTCCTATAGACCTGGCAGGAAATCGCGATTTCCTTCGATGAAGTCGGCGACGATGCGATTCGCCAAGCGGAGCCGCTCGGCAATCGGGATCTCGTCGTGCCGGTGAAGCAACATCATACATACGCTCAATAGATCTCCGCAACCCGTGGCGTTGACATGCCGGCTCACAGCGGCGCTGGGCTCGACGACGAGTTGGGCATCGCAATAGTAGCCGGCTCCTTGGGCTCCGCAATGGACGACCGCGGCGCCGGCGCCCCAGTCGACAAGCCGGCGGAGCGTTGTGGGCAAATCAGTCGAGTCGGCGAAGCGGTTCAATTCATTGACGTTGCCGTGGACGATGTCTGCCAACGGCAGGATCCGCCGGACCGACTCCTTTCGTGCGCGGATCAACGCGTCGTCGCCCGAGCCCCAGCAGGGGTCCCAATTGAGGTCCAGCGACGTGGCCAGCCCTCGATTGCGGGCCGCTTGCAGGAGCCGCGCGTTGCCGTCGGCCAGCATGGGCTCCGAGAACCAGACGTCGGCCCGCAGCAGGTGTTCGCCGTCGTCCAACATGGCAAGGTCAAGGTCGGAGAAGTCGAGCGTGTAGTTGTTTGGCTGGTGACTGATGAAGTGGCGGCAGCCGTTGGAATAGGTCAGCGCCACCGAGCTGCCCGTTTGCACGGCGGGATCATTGCGAATGAACGGCGCAACGCCCCGGTCGCGCAATGTCTGCCGGAGTCTCTCGCCCAAAGCGTCGTCGCCCATCTTGCCGGCAAAGCGGGCTTCCGCGCCAAGCCTCGCGGCAAAAAGCGCGCTGTTGGCCCCTCCACCGCCGACCGTCTCCAGGATGAACTCGGTGGGTGTCTCGCCGTCGTGAAGCAGGCTTTCCGCGGCGTCGATCGGCGCCGTTTTCACGTCGCGGCAGATGCTGCCCACGATGCACAACCGGCTGCCGCGGAAAACTGTTTCGTCAAGCATTGCGCGCTCAATGTTTGCCCAGCCCGCTCAGTGTGCCGTCCAGTGCCCAGCCGACGGTGCGTGCCGGATTCGTTCGTTCATTGCGAGCCCGTGTTGCCGGCCAGCTCGCGTTTCAACAGGTGCATAAGCAGATGTTGGATCACGACGTGAATTGCCTCAGTTTGTGGCGTCGATTCCACCGGCACGAGGATGGAGCACGTCGATTCCTTGTGGAGCAATCCTCCGTCGAACCCTACCAGCGAGATCGTGTGGGCCTGGATCTCATTAGCGTAGCGCACGGCCCGGACCAAGTTGCCGGAAAACCCCTTGCCGCCGTGGACCGAGATAAGGACCAGCACGTCGCCCGGCTGCAAGAGTCCACGCAACTGGTTGACAAAGACATCCTCGGGGGCGGCGTCGTTGGCCCAGGCCGTGTAGAGTGCGATGTTGTCGGTCAGGCAGCGGACGTTGAACGGCCGCATACGATCGGAAATGACGAACTTTGCCAGGTCGCAGGCGAAGTGCTGTGCCGTGGAGGCGGAGCCGCCGTTGCCGGCCGTGAACACCCGCCGCTTGCGGTGATAGCAATCCAACAACAGCTCGCCGGCCCGGGCGATTGCCGCGCGGTCAAGTTGCCGGAGAAGGGTCCCGGTCTCTTCGAGGAATCCTGCAACGCGTGTTTTGCTCATTTTCCAGCCGCCTTCGGAACCATGCCCAACAATGTCTGCGGCGACTCGAAGAGGATGGCCTTGGCGATCGCCAAGGCATCGTCGCGGGTGTACTGGCCTTGCCGGATCTTGTCGGCCAGCACCTGCGCCATTTGTTTTCGTACCAGCAGGGCTTTCCCGTACGCCCACTCTACACAATATGCGTCGGAAAAGAAACCTACTTGCTTGTTGACCGGCAACATATCCAGCCGCTCGGCGATGACTTGACGGATGGTGTCGGGAAAAAAGTTGTGCCACCAATAGCCTGCCAGGCTGAAATTGGGCAGCTCGCGCACCATCGTGCATAGCGACTGGTTGGCGTGACGGCTAGAGACAAAGCACTGGAAACGCAGCCGCGGGTGCCGCGCAATCATTTCCGCCAACTGCCCGATGGTCCGCTGCGACAGGCGGCTGCCCGTCTCATAGGGCAACGGCTCGGCCGCAAGGCTGAACTGGTAGACGATTCTATCGCCATGTTTTTCCAGGCCGGTCAAGAAGGCCTCGTTGATATACGAAGCGTAGGTATCGCGTTCCGCCGGGCCGGCTTGTGCGCGCCGCGACAAGGCGGCCGCCATTTCGCCGTCGCTGACCGGGTGAAAATCGATGTCGGTGGAGACGCCCGCGGCCGTGGAAATCACCAGGTCGTACGGGATGTGGTCGACGTAATGCTTTACCGCGGCATGTACGTCGTCCAAGCTGCGGATCGTGCGGTCAGTCGGCGGGCGCTGGCCGCCGCCGATGGGAGTCGCGGACTCGGGCTTGCGGCCCCAGGCCCGCTCCAATTCATAGAGCGCCGTGTCGAACTCGCCCCATTGGCTGCGCGTGAAGAAGCACCACTCGATCGAATACTGCAAGCGGGCATCATCCTCGCCGTTCTCGCGCCGGGCGCTCTCGGTACACGTCCGTTGGATGTTGAGCCGGTCCAGGACCGAGTACCACCAGCCGCGGTCGTCGGTACGCTCCCGAATCATGCCGTCCAACCGCCGCCAATTGTCTAAAGTGACCGGCCCGCTCCAGTCGTAAAGTTCTTGAAGGATCAATCGCAGGCCCCAGGAACAGCCAGTGTTTTGGGTATAGCGAAGATACGGGATCGCTTCCGTCAGCCGCTGGTGTGCTTCTTCATCGGTCGGCCAGCCGGGGTACTGCGTCAATCGCGCGCCGCTGGGGCATCCCGCCCCGTACAGGTCGCTGACGACCATGTGGTAGAGCAGGATGTCGTGCAGGCCGCGGGCACCGAGGTGGTTTCCCACCAGGTGCGAATGGGCATCGAACATGGGCAGTTCGGCCAGTGCCTCTTCCATTTCGCGCGCCAGAAGTTGGTGATCGTAATTCATCAGGCGTGTTCCTTTATGTCGAAGGCCGAGTCGAAGGCGACGCGGCTGGGTTGGAAATCGAGCCTGCGGACAAACTCGCAGGCCTCGCGCGCGCCGTGTTCGCGCTCCATGCCGCTGTCTTCCCACTCGACCGACAACGGGCCGTCGTAACCGATATCGTTCAGGGCGCGGATGATTGCCTCGAAATCCACGCCGCCGCGGCCTGGCGAGCGGAAATCCCAGCCGCGGCGCGGGTCGCCGAAATTCAGGTGGCTGCCCAGGATGCCGTTGACGCCGTCCAGCGTCACGATCGCGTCCTTCATGTGGACGTGGTAGATGCGATCGGGGAACTTGCGGATGAACTTCGCTGGATTCACGCCCTGCCAGATCAAGTGGCTGGGATCGAAATTGAAACCGAACTCCGGGCGGTTGTCCAGCGCGGCGAGCGCCCGTTCGGCAGTGTGGATGTCGAAGGCGATCTCCGTCGGATGGACCTCCAAAGCGAACTTCACGCCGCATTCGGCAAAAACATCGAGGATCGGATGAAACCGCTGGGCCAGCAGTGCGAACCCGCCGTCGATCATGGCCGGCGGCACGGGCGGAAACGAGTAGAGCAGGTGCCAAATGCTCGAACCGGTGAAGCCATTGACGACGTGCAGGCCCAGCTTTCTGGCCGCCCGAGCGGTGTTCTTCAGTTCCTCGGCGGCCCTGGCGCTCACGCCTTTCGGATTGCCGTCGCCCCAGACGTGGTCCGGCAGGATCGCCTTGTGCCGCAAATCGACCGGGTCCAGGATGGCCTGGCCAACGAGGTGATTGCTGAGCGAGAACATCCGCAGGCCGTACTTGTCCAGCATCTGCCGCTGCCCTTCGCAATAGCCGGGATCGGACATCGCCTTGGCGACATTGAAGTGATCGCCGTTGCAGCAGAGTTCGAGGCCGTCGAAGCCGAAATCCCTGGCCTTGTCGGCCAGAGTCTCCAACGGCAGGTCGGCCCATTGGCCAGCACATAAAGTAATTGGTCGCGTCATGGTTTGGTTCCTGTGATGCCGCCCATTTTATCCGTCAAGTATCTTTCTGTCGCGGTCCCTCATCCGGCCTTCGGACCTTGGGCTCCCGGTGCATATCGTGGACCGAAGCAAGTTTGAGCCGCGCTCCTGAGCGGGCAACTCGCTCCGAAGAATGGGTGGTTTGATAGGAAGTGTTGGAAAAGGGATGGCATCTTGGGAAAACCAGCCAGTCGTTGATTGCTTCGCGTTGCATAGCTAGCGGAGGTGTGCGCCACCTCTGGGCGCTGGGGCCCCGACGAAATTGCCAGAGGGGTGTCGCGCCGACGTGCGCAAGCGAACCACCCTCGAATACCGCTCGCTGGCGTAGAAAAAGCCCATTTCCCCAGGCTTTCCGGTACGATTTCAGCACTATTTCCTCTTTCGTGAATCTCACGTTACCCACGACATACCGCGGCTTCGTGTACCTGTAGCCGAGAACCCCACGGCATGGTAAGGTAGACTCGTTGACGACGCGCTCCTGCCGGAGCCTGTTGTTTGTGTCTACAATGAGATTCGGCGCGCCCGGAGCCATCGTGAGCCGAATGAAGCGGAGTTCACATGTGGACCTGGGCACACAATCCAACCGCGACGCGTTTCCAAACATTGACAATGCGCTATATCCGACAACGAGGAAAACTTGCGATTGCCGATTCGACACGGTCGAATTGCACTAGCGAGGTGTTTCCCAAATCGCAGCGACTGTCCTCCGCGCGGATGTTCGCGCTGGCGACACTCGCATTCCTCAAGACGCTGGCTTTGACGGTGTCTCCCCTGGACGCGGCCACCTTCACTTGGAATGCCAATGCCACGGGACCGACATGGAACACGGCATCGAACTGGGGCGGCAGCGTGCCGGGCACCGCGGATGTCGGCGCTTTTGCCGGGGCGTCTTATGTCTCGCAACCTTCGTTGAGCAGCATCGCCTCCGTCGGCGGCCTGTGGGACACAGGGGCCGCGTCGGTCGCCATCAGCGGCAGCGCATTGACACTCACGGGAACCGTCGCGATTAACGGCAACGCCAATACCGGCATTGAGGTGGACTCCGGGGCCGGCGGGCTTACGATCAACGCGCCGTTGGTGCTGGTGCATAACCAGCAGTGGATCAACAACTCCGTCACTCCGATTGTCGTGAACGGACCGGTGACCGGCGGCTTCGGCCTGACGACCGGCGGCAGCGGCGCGCTCATACTGACGAACACCGCTAGCGGTTACAGCGGCGGAACGACCGTCACTGCCGGCACATTGCAGATCGGCAACGCCGCAACGAATGGCAGTGTCGGCAGCGGAACCTACAACATCGCCGGCGGCGCCCGGCTGTACTTGAACTACGCGACCGCGGCGGCGCCAATTGGTCCGCGTTCTCCGGCTCAGGATCACTTGAGTTGAATTCGGCGCAAGCCGTAAATGGTTCAGCCGATTGGGGAGGCTTGAGCCTCGCCAACGCGTTTAGCGGGGCGCTTCAACTGGACAACGGCCGAGTTCAAGGGACTCCCGCCAACTTGGGCAAGGCGGCCAACGTCGTCATCAACAACGGCGGGCAATACCTGGCCTTCGACGGAGGCTACAACGGCACGGCGTACAACTTCACGCAAAACTTTGCAATCAGCGGCATGGGCTGGGGCGAGAACGGCTTTAACGACGGCGCCCTTCGAGTCAGCGGAATGAACGCCACGTTCTCCGGAAAAATCACGCTGACAGGCAGCACCGGCCTCTTTACGCAAAGCGCTGGCAATTCGTACATGACGGTATCAGGCGCGATATCGGGACCCTACAATCTTGCAATTAATGCAACCGGCCAGCCGATCACCCTTTCCGCCTCAAATAATTACTCGGGCGGCACGACCTTGAGCGCCGGCCAGTTGGACATCGCCAATTCCGCGGCCCTGGGCAGCGGCACGCTGACGATGGCGGGCGGCAATTTCGACAACACCAGCGGCGGCTCGATGACTCTGGCCAACAACATTCCGCAGGCCTGGAACTCCAACTTCACCTACGTCGGCAGCGCGAGCAATTTGAATCTCGGTTCAGGGGCCGTTACCCTCGGCGGCAATATCACGGCGACGGTCAGCGCCCGAACTTTGTTCGTCGGCAGCGGGATCGGAGGCGCCTACGGCCTAACCAAGGCCGGCGCCGGCATGATGACCCTTTTCGGCACGAGCAGCTACAGCGGAAGCACGACCATCAGCGCCGGCACGCTCTCAATCGGCGGCGCGGGCCTCTTGGGCAATGGCAACTATACTGCCGCCATCGCCAACAGCGGCGCTTTTGCCGTGAACACGAGCGGCAGTCAGACGTTCGGCGGAGTGATCTCCGGCAACGGCGCGATGTACCAGCTTGGTCCCGGCACGACAACGGACAACGCGGCGAACACTTTTACGGGCGTCTTGAATATCAACGGCGGCGTCTTCGCGACCAACAACGTCAACACCGTCGGCGCTGCGCAAGGCATCGGCGAGGCAAGTTCCCTGGTGCTCAACGGAGGAGCGTTCCGCTACACGGGCGGCAACTCCGGCACGAACTTCGCCCCAACCATCAACATCGGCGCTAGCGGCGGAACGATTGACACGCCCAGCGGTTCCTTCGTCTTCGGCGGCGCACTTTCGGGGAACGGAAAGCTCACCGCCGTTAATACCGCCGGCCTGAACGGCGCCTGGCTGCTCGACACGGGCAATAGCCCGACATTCACCGGAAATATCGTGATCGGCGACGGCATTCACACTCAGAGCGGCATTCAGTACCGTTCCAACGCGGCCTATCCGCTGGGAACGGGCACAATCACTGTTAATGCGCTGGGCCTGTTGACCGCCGATACCAACGGCGCGACCAGTCCTGGAACCCTTCCCAACAATATCATATTGAACGGCGGCACGTTCGGCACACAGTCCGCCAGCGTCACTTATGGCGGCACGATCAACGTGCAGTCCAATTCCTTTGTCGGCAGCCCGCCGAGCCTGGCGCGCCGAACAACACAAGCGGGATTATCACCGTCCTGGGCGTGATTAGCGGGGCAGCGACTGCGAGCCTCACGAAGAACACGACCGACACGGCGATCTTCGCCGCCGCCAACACATACACCGGAGCGACAATAGTTGCGGCTGGTACTTTGAAGGCCGGTGTTGCCACACTCGGCGGCGGATCTCCAACATCGGGCGCTTTCGGCGTCGATTCGCCTGTCGCCGTGCAGAGTGGCGGCACCTTGGATTTGAATGGCTGCAACGAAACGATCGGGGCCCTGACCGACAGCGGATCGGCCGGCGGAACAATCACCAGCAGCTCACCCGGTGCGCCAGTTCTGACCGTCGGCGGGCTCGGCACATCGACCACGTTTTCCGGCATTTTGCAGAACGGCTTGGCGACGTTGGGTCTGAACGTGATCGGGCCGGGTACGCTTTCGATTAGCGGCAGCCGGAACACCTATAGCGGCGGCACGACCATCAGCAGCGGCACTCTCGCCGTGCTCTCGGGCGGAACGCTTGGCGGCGGCAGCATCTCAATTGCTCCGGGCGGCGTTCTCGACACATCGGTCCTGCCGAGTGGATACACGATGAGCGTCGGCACCCTCACCGCTGGCCGCGTTACGTCGCCTGCCACCGACATCAACGGCAGTCTGACGGTCAACAATGCTGCGATAAGCCCGGCCGGCGCCGGCCAGGCCGGCACTATGACCATCGGTAGCAACCTGACGCTCAACGGGGCGACTGTTGCCTATGATTGGGGCGATAATATCGCCGTCGGCGGTGCGCTAACGCTGACGAGCACGAGTTTTGTCGTGCCAACGAGCGTGCTTGGCCCCGGCACAACGACTCTCTTTACTTACAATGGCGCACGCGCCCAACCTCGCGGCTCTGGCCACGAGCGGGGTTTTCGGCAGCAATGCCAGGCAATCGTACACGTTCGCCATCTCGTCAGGAAGCGCGGTAACTCTGACGGTTGCGGGGGTCGCCGGCAATCTGGTTTGGACGGGCGGCACCAGCGGCGTCTGGTATTCGGGATCAGGCTCGGACACAAACTGGTACAACACAGGCAGCGGCACATCCGATTACTTCTATGGCGATGATTACGTAATCTTCAGCGACAGCGGAAGCGCCGCGCCGAACGTCACGATCAGCGGATCGGTCGCGCCCGGCACGCTTGTCGTAAGCAATACGGCCGTCAACTATACGTTTCTCGGCGGTCCGATCACCGGACCCGCCAGCCTGGTGAAATTTGGCCCGGGTACGCTGACGCTGGCACAAACCAACGCATTTGGCGGCGGCACGATGATTAACGGGGGCGTGATCGTCCTAGGCGTTAACAACGCCTTGCCGGTCGCCGGCGGGCTGACATTGGGCACGACCGGCAGCAATGGCACCTTGGACATGGCCGGATTCAACCAACAATTGGCCGTCCTAACGGTCGGCGGCGGGGCGACCGGAGCGAACCAGATCATCGGCAATAGCGCCGTTTCCAGCACTTCGACGCTGACTTATAGCAACAGCGGAGGCTCCACATTTGCAGGTACGATTCAGAACGGAATCAGCGGCAATGGCGGACAGGTCGCTCTGACGGTTGCCGCCGGCCTGCTGAACCTCAGCGGCAGCAATACGTACGGCGGCGTAACGACGATCCAAGGGGGGACATTGCAACTGGGCAGTGCGACTGCCCTCTATGCCGGCGTCCCGGTCAACGGCTTGGTCAACAACGGCACATTGGATCTGGCCGGCAATAATTTTGGCACTATCTTGACCGGCTCGGGTACGGTGATCAATTCGGCCACAACCGCCACGTTGACCTTGGGAATCAACAGTGTCTCCAATACATTCGCCGGTAGCCTCCAGGGCAGCGCGCTGATCCTGAACAAAACCGGCACGGGCACGGTAGTGCTCTCCGGCGCCAACGGCGCCGCCAGCACATTGATCAGCCAAGGCACGCTGCAAGTCGCCGGCGCCGCGGTGGCTGCATACTCCAGCGGCACGACCACCATAGACTCCGGCGCGGTCATGCAATGGAGTCCGACCGCGAACGTGAACCTGGCCGCCAACACCTTCTATATCGGCGCCGGCGTGCTGCAAAAGCTCGGCGTCGCCACGCTCGGAAACGGCAACCAATTGGTAACGGCGAACCTCTCGCTCGGCGGTGTTTTGGACATTAAAGCCGGCGATCTCAGCATCGGCGGACAACAGGGTTTCCAAGCCAGCAACCTGGGAGGCTTGAACATCGCCGCAGGGGCCTCGTTCCACATTTCCGACAGCGCGGTCCAGGAAGACTGGCTGACCGGGTCCGGCACCCTCAACAATGCCTCCAACACCAGCGTGCCGACAATCACCATCGGCGCTGCCGGCACGACGAACAACCTCACCTACGGCGTGACGAACAACACGGCCACGTTCCAGGGAATGATCGGCGGGGTACAAACCTACAATGGCGTGAGTGTCAACTCGCTCAACGTTGTGAAGGTGGGCACGGGAACGCAGATTCTGGCGGCCGCCAGCGGCTACTCCGGTTCGACCACCGTCAGCGGCGGAACGTTGCAACTCGGCACCGGCGCCGTCGGCCGGGACGGCTCGATCGCCAACACCAGCGGCGTGTCCAATAATGCCGCACTGGTCTACAATCTCTTCGGCAGCCAGACCGCGGCCTACGTCATCAGCGGCAGCGGCAGCCTGACAAAAACGGGCCCTGGCACGTTAACGCTCACAGGGACCAATACCTACACGGGCAACACCACGGTCAGCGCGGGCAGCCTGCAACTGGGCGACGGCGCCTCGAAAAACGGCAGCACGGGCGGAAACGTCAGCGATAATTCCGCGCTGGTCTTCGCCAATCCTGCCATTTTCGCCTTCGGCGGCGTCATTAGCGGCAGCGGTTCTCTGACAAAGACCGGCGCGGGCGCGTTGTACCTTAACAACAACCAAACGTACGCCGGGCCCACGACCATTTCCGCCGGCA
This sequence comes from uncultured Planctomycetia bacterium, assembly GCA_963707295.1. Lineage (GTDB taxonomy): Bacteria > Planctomycetota > Planctomycetia > Pirellulales > Thermoguttaceae > JANXQG01. The sequence goes on along the minus strand of CAVPPL010000007.1, from coordinate 98,497 downwards.
CGGTGAGACTGGGCACGCTGGCAGGCTTCGGCAATACTGGCGCCGGCTATACGGTCAACAGCACGACCATCACCAGCGCGCCGTTTGCCGGCAACGTGCTCACCCTCACCGACGGCAACGGCGGCGAGGCCCGCAGCGCTTTCTACAACTGGCCGGTCTCTCCTGTCAACGGATTCACGGCCACGTTTACCTACACGCCCAGCAGCGGAGCTAACACGGCGGACGGTGTCGTATTTATCCTGCAGAATGACGCGCGGAGCGACGGCGCTGGGCAGTGCCGGCGGCAGTTTTGGGTACGCCAGCTTGGGAGGCATTAACCCCAGCGCAGGGATCGACCTCAATCTCTACAACAACGTGAACCAGACCGGCTACGATACCAACGGCAATATCGGTAGTCCCACGACCATCAACAATGTGAATCTCCACAGTGGAGACCCGGTCAATGTTTCCGTGACCTACAACTCACAGTCGCAAGTCATGGCCTGGACCTTAACGGATACCGTCGCCTCGACTACTTTCAGCACCTCGCAATCGGGAGTGAACTTGCAAAGCGTGCTGAGCGGCTCCAGCGCCTTCATAGGATTCTCCGGCGGCGACGGCGGCGCGGTCTCCACGCAAAAGATCAGCAACTTCACTTATACCCCCGCCGTGCCCGCTAATAATATCTTGCCAACCTCGACCGCGCTGCTGGTGAACGGTAGCGGCACGCTCGACTTGTACGGCGTCAGCCAGACCATTGGCTCGCTGACGGGAACGGGCACGGTGACCAATAGCTATGCCGGCCTGGCGTCCACGCTCACCGTGGGCAGCGGCGGCGCCTCCGGCACGTTTGCCGGGACGATCGCCAACGGCGCAGGCCTGCTCTCGCTGACGAAAACCGGCACGGGCACGCTCGGCCTGACCGGAAATGTCAGTTTGGCCGGCACGCTGACCACTGGCGGCGGCGCGCTTTCCCAAACGGCCGGTTCGGTGCAGGCGCCAACCGTTGTCGTCGACGGCGGAACTTACAACCTGAGCGGCAACGGGAAGCTGTTGTGGTCTGGCAACCTGATTGTCGGGAATTCCGGCACGGGGACCTTCAACCAGTCGGGCGGCACCAATTCTTCCCTTGCCGGCGTTCTTGATCTCGGCAACTCGGCGGGGGCGATGGGAACCTATAACATGAGCGGCCCTGCGTTGTTATCCGTTCAGGACGAGGGCGTCGGCGTCGGCGGCCAGGGTTCGTTCGTCCAAACGGGCGGCACGAACTCCAGCGCGATCTTGATCTCCAATAGCGGCTCCTATACTATTTCAGGCGGATTGCTGCGAGAACACCGGCGCCGGGGCGACTTTTGTCCTCGACAATTCGTTTCAACAATCGGGCGGAACGGTCAATGTTTCTTCCAATGGTTTTCTGATGCTCTCGACCTCGGCCGCGTATGGTCTTTCCGGATCGGGACAACTTTCTTCAAAGTCCGAATTGATCGGCCTGGGCGGCAACGGCGTCTTTACCCAATCCGGCGGAACGAATTCAGTGACGGGCGTAAGTTTCGGCTATCCGGGTTTGATTCTCGGCTCTAACTCCGGCGACAGCGGCACGTACAGCCTCAATGGAGGATTGCTCGACGTGGTTGCCCTTTCCGCCGGTTCAGGCGCGGCCGCGTTCAATTTCGGGAGCGGAACACTCGCAGCTCTCGCTTCGTTCTCCACCTCGCTGAATATGAGCCTCACCGGTAGCGGCGGCAACGCCACGATTGACACCACGGGCGGAAATATCGACCTCACGGGAATCCTTAGCGGCAGCGGTGGGCTAACTAAAGCCGGCAGCGGCACGCTGATACTCGGCGGCAGCAATAACTATCTTGGCGGAACGATCGTCGAAGAAGGCAGGTTGATCGTGGAGAATCCCGCCAGCTTGGCCGACGGTTCGAACTTGGCCGTCGGGGCCGGTGTGTCGTCGTTCTCTGCGCCCTTAACAGCCGCCGCGCCGGTGCCGGAGCCGGGAGCACTTGCCATGTTGGCGGTGGGAGGTTTGTTCCTCGTGTTTTATCGAATGCGACGTTACGGACTATTCGTGAAGCGAGTGGCGGTTTCCAGAAAATCGAGTAGGATAAGTGCATCATGAAAACTAGCTTGCAAAAGACTCGCCGATCCGCAGTGGGCAAGCACCATCTCCGGCGACTTGCTATCGAAGCTTTGGAGGAACGCCGCCTACTCAGCGCGGTGCAACACCCTATCGACTATATTCCGCTCTCTGACGCGGTGGTTGACCCGACCCCGGCCCAGATGCAAGGTGCCTATGGGGTCAACAACATCAAGGTCGGATCGATCGTGGGCAACGGCGCCGGCCAGACCATCGCCCTTATCGATGTCGGCAATGAGAACAGCATCTCGACTCAGGCCGCCGTATATAGCGACATACAGGGGTTTGACGCCACTTTCGGCCTGCCCGACCCGCCCAGCTTCCAGGTGCTCAATGAAAACGGCGGAACCACTTTGCCGGCTTACAATTCGGGCTGGTCGGGGGAGGAAGCCCTGGACATGGAATGGGCGCACGTGATGGCTCCGATGGCCAATATCATCCTTTACGAGACGAGCGGCAGTTTGTATACCGCCGTGAGCACGGCGGCGAGGAACCCTGCGGTTTCGGTGATCTCCATGAGCTGGGGAATCAGCCCTGAGAACACCAGCGAGGACTCCATTTTCACCACGCCAGTCGGCCATCAGGGCGTCACGTTTTTGGCGGCCACCGGCGATGGCGGCGGCGAAAGCTCGTATCCGGCCAATTCGCCCAACGTCATTGCCGTGGGCGGCACGACGCTCAATACCAATGGCAACGTCTGGAGTTCGGAAACCGCTTGGAGCGGCAGTGGCGGCGGGGAAGACACTAACGAAAGTGAGCCGACCTACCAGCGTGGCGTACAGAACACGGGCTTTCGCGAGACGCCCGACGTGTTAACCGACGCCAACCCTGGCACGGGCGTTTCCATTTACGTCAATGGGGCCTTGTCGCAAGGGTATCTTACAGGCGGCACCAGCCTGGCGACGCCTCTCTTCGCCGGAGTGATTGCCATCGCCGACCAACTGCGGGTCGCCTTAGGCTCAACGACCTTGGACGGTGCCACGCAGACGCTGCCCATGCTTTACAGTCTGCCCGAGGAAACCGATTTCCACGACATTACTAGCGGCAGCAACAGCATCAATTCGGCTGGTCCCGGATATGACCTGGTGACGGGTCTGGGGAGCCCCGTGGCCAACTTGCTCGTGCCGGCCTTAGCCCCATTCTCCGAATTGACGACCACCATGACCGACTCGGGAAGTTTTCCCTGGGCGGCGCGGGCACATTTACCATTGGCGTGAGCGACACCGGCGCTGCCGCGACGAGCGGCACGGTAACCGTCAGGGACACCTTGCCAACCGGTCTGACAGCCACAGCGGCCGACAGCGGCATGGTTAACGGCTGGAGCCTCTCGGTCAACGGACAGATCGTCACAGCCACACGAAGTGACTCGCTGGCCGCGGGGGCCAGTTATCCCGCCCTGACCATCGCCGGGAATGTTGCTTCCAACGCGCCCGTCAGTATGACCAACGCGGCGACAGCCTCCGGCGGCGGTGAACTCAATACCGCTTACAGCACGGCCAATGATACGATTGGCAGCTTCGCTTTACCTCAAGTCACGATGATTGAACCGCCTTCAGGGGCGACGGGCGGAGGAGCTATCGTCGTGATCACGGGAACGAACTTGCTGAACGTGTCCGCGGTGGATTTTGGCGCGACTCCGGGCACGATTTTGTTGGACACGGGCAATCAGCTCCTGGCCAAGAGCCCAGCCGGCTCGGCCGGCTCCGTGGACGTGACGGTGGTCAAGCAGGGCGCGAGTTCCTTGACCTCGCCAGCCGATCAGTTCACCTATCTGACGCCGCCGGCGGTCAGTGCGGTCTCGACGCCCGCGGCGGCCAACTCTGTTTTTACGGTAAACGAAACGGTCCCGATCACTGTCGCCTTCAGCGAGCCGGTCTACGTGACCGGGACGCCGCAAATAACGCTCAACGACGGCGGTGTTGCCTACTACACCGGCGGCAGCGGCGCCTCGACGCTGACGTTCACCTACACGGTTGCCGCCGGCCAGAGCAGTTCCGACCTGGATTACAGTTCGACCGGCGCGCTTACTCTCAACGGCGGCAGCATCCAGGACTCGTCGAACGAGGCCGCCGCATTGACTTTGCCGGCCACCGGAACGGACGGGTTGGCGGCGAAGGACCTCGCGATCAGCAACGCGCCGTTGATTGTGCCCGCAAGCGTCTGGGCCTTGCCAGGTTTGACGATCATGCTGGGCGGCGGCAATGTAAATGTTGACGTGACGGGTACGAATTCCGCCGTCGTCGCGCCGCAGGCGCTCACGAGCGTGCCGAGCATCGAGATTGTCGCCCCAAACAGCGGCTCTGCCGACCTGACTATCGACTCCAGCGCCGGGAATCCGATTCCCTCCGGCGGGCTCAATTACAGCGGCGCCGGCAGTCTTATCAAGACGGGATCGGGCAGTGTGAGCTTGTCCGGCACGAGCACCTTCATGGGCGGCACGACGGTCTTGTCGGGCACGCTCATCGTAGTTACTGTGAGCGCGTTGCCCGACGCTTCGAACCTGACCGTCGGTGCGAATACGGCCGCGCTCTTTGCCTCTTCCGCGTCTGGGTCGAGTGCGGCAGCCGCGATTCCAATAGTGGAGTCCTCGAAATCGGCCAAAGTCGTTTCCGCTACGACGGCAGATTCAAGCGGCGGTTTGCCCGCCACAGTTACAGCCGCGCCGTCGAGTGTGCCTCAATGCCTGAGCGGCTTCGACGCGAGCGCCGTCGTCATTGCGAAGTCGCGGAGTGCGCTAAGTGCTGTTGCTTCGGCATTGTTAGCGAGTCGGACTAGCAAGCCGAATCCTAGCACGAGCGCCAACGCCTCCAGAATGCAAAGTCCAGGCCCGCAGGCCGTCGATGCTGTTGTCGCACAAGGCCGTGCCGGCAACTCGGCCTGGCTTGCCGCCGCCTTAGATTCCTCGTGGTCTGACAACCAAGGTTCAACGAGGGACCGTTTGCTACACGCCCTCGATGCGGTGTTCGCGAATTACGGAGCGTGATTACTAGCCAACCATTGGACGGCAGTATCCAAGCGTATCAGGAATGCCGCTCGTTGCTTTCTGCCGACATTGCTATTGGCCTGTGGCATCGTAACCGTCCGCAGCGCTATGGCACAGGAATATGGGGCCGTGGCTGACGGCTTGTGGGGCAACGCGTCGATCTGGACCCGGTAGCTGCACAACCTAATTCACGATCCATCCATCCATCTGCCCGAGGGCTTCATCGGCGCTCTGGCCGTCGTGGATGACGGCTTTGAACGCGTGGACCGCGGCGGCGATCTGTTCGAAGCCCCAAATGTTCCTGCCGATGACGGCCCCGCGGGCGCCGCTCCGCACCACCTGGGCAGCCATCTCCAGCGCCGCCCGTAGCGTGTCGGCCTTCGGCCCACCCGCGGCGACCAGCGGCACCGGGCAATCGGCGACTATTTGCGCATAGCTTTCCACGTCGCCGCAGTACGGCGTTTTCACCACATCCACGCCCACTTCCACCGCGCAGCGCACCGCCCAGGCAATGTCTTCGGGCGTGAAGGTTATATTCCCGCTGGAATCGCGCGGGTAGACATGGCAGATCACAGGCATCTCGAACCGGGCGGCTTGGCGCACGCAATCGGCGACGGTCCGCACGTAGTCCGCTTCCGTCGCGCCGCGGACAAACGCCGCCACCGCGAAGCCGTCGGCCCCCAGCCGCACCGCGTCCTCCGGGTCGGCGATCTGCTGGCGGGCCGTATCATCGGGGCGGGCCGCCGTGCTCTGCAAAATCAGTGGAATGCGACCCGCATACGGCTGCCACGCCGAGGCCGCGAAGCCCTTCTGCATGGTCACGGCGTCGGGGCGCGCCGAGGCTACTGCGGCGAGGGTCTTCGCCATGTGCCGCAATCCGGGCGGCAATCCATGCGAATAGCCCAAAAAATGGTCCACAGCCACGGAGCAAAGCCGCGCGGACGGATGAGAGAAGATGCGATTGAGGCGTACGAGCTTTCCGGTGTTCATTTATTCTTGCACGGGGTTTGAACTTGCGTATTTCTCCGGCCGACGGCGAGACCGCGCGTGACAATCGGCTCCAGATTCAACGAGTCACCGATTCCGCCTACACTACGGTTGTCCCTTACACGTCCAAATTCCGCACTTCCAGGGCGTGTTTCTCGATGAACTCGCGGCGGGGCTCGACTTTGTCGCCCATCAGGATGCGGAAGAGGTCGTCGGCGGCGCCGGCGTCGTCCATCGTGACTTGCAGGAGCGTGCGGTTGGCCGGAGTCGAGCGTCGTGTCGCGCAGCTCTTCGGCGTTCATTTCGCCCAGGCCCTTGAAACGGGTGACTTGCAGGCCCTTCTCGCCGGCCGCTGCGGACGGCCGTCAAGCAGGCCGCGGAGATCTTCCAGGCCGACCGTGGCCTCGCCGCGGCGGAGCACGTAGCGCGGGCTCCTCGACGCCGGTCCGCTCCTGCGGGATCAGGCTGTCGATCTCGAAGCCCATCTTGCGGAGTTCGGCCAGCTGGTTGTTGATCGAGCGGACTTCGTGCAGCTCGACGATGTGCAGGCGTGCGGCGGGCGGGCCGTTGCTCCTCGCCCTCCGCCGGCTCGTGGCCATTGCCGCCGGCGGCCGTTTCGTCGCTGAGCTTCAACTCGTCGCCTGACTCCTGCTCTTGCTTGGCGAGGAACTCGTCGAGCTCCTCGCGGGTGGTGAACCAGTGCTCGCCGTGCCCGAGGAAGACGTGATAGATCGGCAGCCGGCCGGTGGCCGGATCCTGCCGGGCGGCATGGGCCCGCAGGCTGATGCCGCGGCGCTCCAGGGCCACCAGCGACTCCTCCAGGGCGGCCAGCGTGCGGCAGAGCCGCTCCATCTCCTCGCCCTCGATCGTGCCGGCCGTCGCCCGGCTCGAAGACCGCGTCCTTCAGTCCGGACTCCAGGAGCATGGGCCTTCATCTCCTCTTCGGTCTGCACGTAGTAGCGTCTCTTCTTGTGCGTGACGCGGAACAGCGGCGGCTGGGCGACGTAGACGTGGCCGCCGCTGACCAGGTCGTACATCTGGCGGTAGAAAAACGTCAGCAGCAGCGTGCGGATGTGCGAGCCGTCGACGTCGGCGTCGGTCATGATGATCGACCTTGCCGTAGCGGCGCTTGGTGAGATCGACCTCGTCGCCGATGCCGGAGCCGATGGCCGAGATCATGCTGCGGACTTCCTCGTTGGCCAGCACTTTGTCTTCGCGCGACTTGTAGGCGTTGATGATCTTGCCGCGCAGCGGGAGGATGGCCTGGATACTCGCGGATGCGGCCGCCCTCGGCGCTGCCGCCGGCCGAATCGCCCTCGACCAGGTACAGCTCGCAGCGATCGACGTCGCGGCTGGTGCAGTCGCGGAGCTTGCCGGGCAGGCCGCCGCCGGCGAGGGCGCCCTTGCGCTCGCGGAGCAGGGCCTTGGCCTTGCGGGCCGCCTCGCGGGCCTCGGCGGCCGAGGACCGCCTTGGCGATCGATCGACTTGGCCGTCTTGGGATTCTCCTCGAGATACTTGGCCAGGTAATCGCCGACGACCGAATTGACGATGCCTTCGACCTCGCGGTTGCTGAGCTTGACCTTGGTTTGCGACTCGAACTGCGGCTCGGGCAGCCGCACGGAGACGACGGCCGTCAGGCCCTCGCGAAAGTCCTCGCCGGTGGGCACGAGGTCCTTGAAGATGTTTTCCTTCTTGCCGTAGGCGTTGAGCGTGCGCGTCAGGGCCGTGCGGAAGCCGATGAGGTGCGTGCCGCCGTCGATGGTGTTGATGTTGTTGACGTAGGAATGCACGTTTTCGGTGTACTCGCGTGCAGTACTGCAAGGCCACTTCCACCGCGACGACGATTCCTCGTTGTGGGCCGAGATGTAGACGATGTCGCTCGTGGATGCGCCTCGCTGGCGCGGTTGAGATGACGGACGAACTCGACGATGCCGTCGCTGTAGTGGAACGTCTCGCCCTCGCCGGTGCGCTGGTCCCTGAAGACGATCTTCACGCCGCGGTTGAGGAACGCCAGCTCTTGCAGGCGCTTGTAGAGCGATGTTGTAGTCGAACTTGAAGTCGCCGAAGATCTGGGAGTCGGGCTTGAAGGTGGTCTTCGTGCCGGTCCCGTGGGCCGTGCCCATGCGGGTCACGGCGGTCGGTGGGCTTGCCGCGCTCGTATTCCTGCTGGTAGACGTGGCCGCCGCGGCGGACCTCGACCTCGCACCACTCGGAGAGAAAGTTGACCGCCTTGACGCCGATGCCGTGCAGGCCGCCGGAGGTCTTGTAGGCCTTCTTGTCGAACTTGCCGCCGAACTTGAGCATGGTCATCACGCCTTCCAGGGCGGACTTGCCGATGTTCGGGTCGATATCGACGGGGATGCCGCGGCCGTCGTCGGCGACGGTGACCGAGCCGTCGGGGTTGACGGTCACCTGGATAACGGTGGCCTGAGCCGGCCATGGCCTCGTCGATCGAGTTGTCGACGACTTCGTACACCAGGTGGTGCAGGCCGCGCACGTCCCGTGTTGCCGATGTACATGCCCGGCCGCTCGCGGACGTGCTCCAGATCGCTCATGTGGCGCATCTGCTCGGTGCCGTAATCGGCCGTTTGCCCTTTCGTGGCCTCGAGTTCGCTCTGTGCATCCAGATTCCGCTGGGCCGTGTCTTCGGCCTCGGCGGGGTCAACCGGCGGAGGAAGTTTCGAGGGCTGCGGATCGGTATTTGGATCAGTGGACATGGTACTCCGTTATGACTTGGTAGTCGGCGTAGGGTGGGACCAGCGAGCCTCGGCGAGCGCCGGCCCACGATGTCGTGACTTTTTCGTCGTTCATGGTGGGCCTGCGTCGCTACGCGATCTGGTCCCACCCTGCAGTTACTCGATCGCTCCCAGGCGGAAGCGAAGGTCTTTGATGTTGTGATCGGGCAATAGGCGGTTCAAGGTGACGAGCATATCGGCCTTCTGAAATCCGAACTCCTGGATCAGAGTTGAGTTGGCGACGACGACCTCCAGGGTGCCGCGCTTCAACTGACCGGCGCGGCTGTACTCCGCCCCCAGCGGCCCGGCCGCTTCGTTCCAGGCCGACCGGTACGCCTCCGCGCCGCGGACCCGCGCGAAGCCCCGCCGGGACATAAGCTGCGTCAGGATGTCGGAAATGCGTTCGGGACCGGGCACGAGTATAAATCCGAATGACTAATGTCGAAACAAGCACGACTAAAGAATGCTCTAAACCTCATTCAACGTTCGTCATTAGTCCATTTGAATTTCTTTCGACATTCGTCATTCGACATTCGAGCTTCGCTATCACCTTTGGTCCCGCGCCAACGGCATGATCACGTAGGCATATCCGTCTTCCGTCGAGCAGACCGCGGCGCTCTCGGCATCGCGGATTTCCAGCACGAGCATGGCCTCGGGATTGAGCACGCGGAGGAAATCGCTCAGGTAGCGCGGGTCCAAGGTGATGACCACTTCCGGCCCTTCGTAGGCGATCGGCAACTCGACGTGCGACTCGCCGTATTCGGCCCCGTGGGCGGCGAGCACGACCTTGCCGCCGCCGAAGGTGAAATCGACGCCGCGGCGCTCGTCGCTGGTGACGATGGCCGCCTGGCGGACTGCCGAGAAGAACGGACCGACGGTGACTTCGATCCGCTGCGTGTTCTCGCGGCGGGGGAAAACGTCGCGCCACTTGGGAAAGCGGCCTTCCACCAGCCGCGAATACATCACGATCCGCCCGCTCTTGACGAGCACGTCGTTCTCGCGCGCGGAAAGCTGGAGCACTTCCTCGCCGTCGCCCAAGGCGCGGTCCAGAAGCTGCATCGCCCGCGTGGGCACGATCGTCATGCGGTCGCCGGCGGCCAGTTCGCCGACCGTCTTCGCGGGGCCTTCCTGCCGGGCGAGCCGGCGGCCGTCGGTGGCCACGGCCGTGATGTGGTCCGCGGTCAGTTCAAGCAGCACGCCGCCTAAAGCGTAGCGGTTGCTCTCCTTGTCGGTGGCGAACACCGTGCGGCGGACGATCTCGCGAAAGAACCGCGCGGGCAGCTCGTGGTAGCGGGCTTCGTCGAAGACGGCAACCGCGGGAAATTCGTCGGGGTTTTCCGAAGGAAGATTGAATTCGCTACGCTGACCGCAGACGCGGATCTTACGGCCGTCGCTATCGACAACGAGCACTTCGTCGGTGCTTTCGCGAAGGATCGAGAGGAACCGCGTGATGGGCAGCACCACGCTGCCCGGCGCATCGACGGTGATGCCCTCGACCTCGATGCGGATGCCGACCTCCAGGTCGGTGCCCATCAGGATGCCTTTGCCGTCGCGAACTTCGAGCTTCAGGTTCTGCAGGATCGGCTTGGGGCTTCGCGAGGGCGCTACTCAGGCGGCGGTCTGGAAGGCGTGAAGCAGTTTTTCACGCTCACATTGGATTTTCATTGCAGATCACTTTCTGTGGACAAGTACATTCCGATTGATTTGTCAGCCCATTGTACGCCATTGCGAGCGTTTCGTCACTAGGGGCACGGCAATCATAAAGTACTATTTGGTAACGGTTTACATCTTTGCTCCGGAGAGCTTCCGCTGCAATTGGTCAAGGGCCTGCTGAATGGCCGGATCGGTCTCCAAGTGCTCCTCGGCTTTGCGGCAGGCGTGGAGCACCGTCGTGTGGTCTCGACCGCCGAAATACTCCCCGATCCGGCTCAACGTTTCGCGGGTAAGTTGGCGGCAGAGGTAAATGGCCACGTCGCGGGCGACCACCACCGGCCTCCGCCGCGACGCGCCGCGAAGGTCGCCCAGCCGCAGCGAAAAATGCCGCGCCGTCAACACGGCGATGTCGCGTATTTTGGGCCGCACCGCCTCGTCGCGCCGCGCTGAGTACTCGCGCACATGCCGGGCGTCAACCGAACGGCCCGCCTCCCGAGCGGGCACCTCCAGTTGCAGCATCGCGCCCAATAGTTCCGGCACGGTTCCCGCCAGCCCTTCAGCCAAGAGTTTGAGGATCGAGTCGGCCAACTTGAACTCGCGCATTGAAGTCCAGCGCTCGAGAATCGCCCGGCGGGTATCCGTGCCCGGCGGGGCCAGCGCCAGGCAGAGTCCCGCGGCCAAGCGGCTCTGGAGGGCCGGCGCTAGTCCGGCTATTTCCTGCGGCGCCGCCGGGGCCGTTGCCACCACCTGTCCGCCGCGCTGGATTATCGCGTCCAACGTGCAAATCAGTTCCTCCTGCGCGGCCGGCTTAGTGGCCAACTCGCCGATGTCTTCAAAAACGGCAAGACCAGCGTCCCGGTACTTGCCGCGAAAATCTTCGACGGATTGGGCCTCAAAGGCCTCGGACATTTCCCGGGTGAAATCAACTGCCGTCGTGTACGCAACACGGTTTTGCGGGAAGTTCGCCTTCCAGGTCGCCGCGATGCCGCGGGCCAAATGCGACTTGCCCGTGCCGCTGGGACCATAAAGGACCAGCGGATTGAAGGGCGTCAGCCGCCTACCGAGAATCCCCAGAACGGCCGGTTCGACGAGGCAGTTTTCCGGTCCGGCGAAGAATTCCAACTCCGCAGGCGGGGGATGGCCGTTGCGCTTGGGCGAATGGTCGCCGAGCGGCTGTCCCGCCAACGGGATTTTCACCACGCAATTGACCATTTCGGCTCCGTCCGCGGAGGTTCACACAGGGTCGAAGAAACTCATGATTATAGCACAGCATCCATACCCTGAAAACGTGCGTCTTCCATGCCTCTTTCATTCCTGAGCCTTGCTGATCGGGCGAAGCCAGATGTTGCGAAAGCGGACGTGCGAGCCGTGGTCCTGCAACAGGACGGGGCCGGCAGTGGCTTTGTTGTCGTAGGTGGCGAGCGCCTTGTGCCGCGTCGGCCCAAGGGCAGCGACATGATCTTGCACGAGCACGCCATTCCAAAAAACGGTGAAGTAGGCCGGTTGCAGGAGCTTGCCGGCGGCGTTGAAACGCGGCGCGGTACAGGCGATGTCATAGCTTTGCCATTGGCCGGGCGGGAGGGAGGCGTTGACCAGCGGCGGCGTCTGCCCGTAAATTGCGCCGCCGATGCCGTCGGCGTAAATCTGGTAGGTGTACGACTCGATGATTTGCACTTCGTAAAGTCCAAGCAGGTAGACGCCGCTGTTGCCCCAGATGCTCCAGTTACCGTCCGGCTTGGCGGGTATTTGCCATTCGACGTGGACTTGGCAGTCTCCAAAATCCTGCTTGGTTTGGATTTGTCCGGTCTTGTGGACGTCCAGCGAGCCGCCGTCGAGGCCGCCCGGCTTGACGCCTTTCCATTGCGACAGATCTTTGCCGTCGAAGAGCACGACCGCGTCGGAAGGCGCGGCGGCGAAGCAGGGCGGGCCCGGCCGCACCATGACCGGCAGGGGACGATTCTTGTCATGCACGCGCCACTTCCCGCCCGGCAAGAATGGCGAGTCGGTGTAGCCGTACTGGCCGGCTTGCGCGAGGCTTGCGACCAGCAGCGGGACAACGATCAGCAGTTGCCATTTCATTGTGTTCGTCCTTTCAATTCGGCTTCACAGGTCGTACGCAGGTCCGACGATTTAAGCGCTGAATATGCCTTTGAGGAACTTGTAGTCCTGCCGATAGTCGCCGATCAGGTCGTGCGGGGCGGCCGCTTCGATGTGAATCCAGCCGCTGAACTGGATGTCGTCCATCGCCGCGCGGACTTTTTGGAAGTCGATGCGGCCGTGGCCGAGCATGAAGCGGCCGTCCTTGGCGTGGAACTCGCAGACCTTGCCCTTGAGCATGCGGATTTCCTTGTAGATGTCATAGCCCTTGTCGGTGGAGTTGCCCACGTCGTAATAGACCTGCACGGCGGGCGAGCCGACGCGGCGGAGGATGTCGAGGTTTTCCGCCGCGCTCAGATAGTTCTCCAGGCCGAAGATCACGCCGGCCTTCTCGGCGGCGGGCGCGTGCCGCTTCAAGATTTCGACCGTGTGGTCGATGCCCGGTTTGTCGCCCAGCAGATCACCTTTGGAGAACGCGGCGACGAGGACGATTTTCACATTCAGCGCCGTCATGACGGCGACGGAATCTGCCAGCCAACCTTCCGCGATGGGATCGCTTTTCAGCGGGACGTTGTTCATTTCGCCGAGGGCGAGCGAGGCGATTTCCACGCCGGTGCTCTTCGCCGCGGCGAGATAGGCCTGCTGCACGGCCGGCTGCCGCAGATGCATGTTGTCGCGGACCCTTCCCATGTTGACCAACACACCGTCGAGGCCGATTTTCTTGGCGACGTCCAATGAGGAGGGGTCCTCTTTTCGCAGCGACCATTCGCAGGCGCCGATTCTGAACCTTCGCTTGGGTTCGTCGGCGAAGAGCGGTGCGAAAGGTGATAGCGCGAGCAGTCCGGTAGTTGCCGCAGTCGTGTGAATCAAATTTCGACGTGTAATTACTGTATTCATCGTTCTTTCTTGTAGAAGTGCAGGGTGGCAAGTTACTCCTTCAAACCTTTCATATCGGCTTCCAGACGTTCGTTGGCGGCGAGGAGGTCGTCCCACGTCACCATCGTGCCGCGATAGGCCGCCGTCCGGCCGAGGATGGTGACGAGGTTGCTTCGCACGCTCGCCGGCACGGTCGTGTTTTCGAAGTTCTCATGGATGATATTTGCATAGAACGCAGCGATGTTCGCCCGTGCGCCGGCCTCGTAAATGCCGGGCGACTTGCCGCCGCGATAGAAGTTATCGCCGCGAATCAGGACGTTGCCGCCGTACTCGGTTTCCAACACGCCTTTCTGGCCGAAGGCGCGGACGCGGATGCCTTCGGGCCGCGTGCCGTAGCCGTTGAACTGCCGCGAGCTAAAGGTAACGCCCGCGTGCTCCGGGTACTGGAAGTGGCAGGTGAAATGATCGGCGCACGAACCGATGAGCGGCCGGGCGGTGAGCGCGCATGCGCCGACCGCATTGAGCGGCGCGCGCCCATGACCCAATTGACGACGTTCGATCGCATGGATGTTCTGCTCGGTGATGATGTCGCCCGATAGGATCTTGTCGAGTCCCCACGCGCGGAGCCGCGTTTCCGGATCGCGCGGATTGTCGCGCAACTGGTCGTAATACTGTGCGAACGGCGAGTCCGCGTGATAAACTGCCTCGGCGAAGGCGATCTTGCCGAGGTCGCCGGCGTGGACCCGCTTGAGCGCCTCGACGAAGAACGGATCGACGCGGGTCTGGAAATCGACGAGGAAGGCCAGTTTCTTTTCCGTGGCCTTCTTGCCGCTGGCTTCGATCGTATGGCAGCCGGGCACGTCGACGGCCACCGGCTTGGCGGTGTAAACGTGCTTGCCGGCTTCGACGGCCGCAGCCGCCTGCTCCGGATGGAAATAGGGCGGCGACTCGATGAGCACCGCCTCAACGCCGGACTCGATCAGCCGCTTGTAGCCGGAGAGGCCGCTGAAGCGGCGCGAGTCCGCGACGCCGAAGCGGTCGCCCGCAGCCTTGGCGCGGTCAGGAAAATAATCGGCGACGGCGTAAATCTCGTATCCGCCATGCTGCCGGAACAAGTCGGTAATCCAAGCACCTCGGCCGCCCTGGCCGATCGCGCCGAGCTTGATCTTGCGGCTGATTTCCACGGGCGGCGCGTGGCGGGCGCGGCATCCGCCGCCGCGCCGCTTTCCATTGTGCTGAACATCGACGCCGCGGCGGCGCCGGCGATGGAAGTACCGAGAAAATCCCTGCGTGAGTAGTTTGATTGCATGTTATAAGCTCTCTGGTGAGTGTTGATATTAAGTGTTAAGACGTGTAGGGTAATTAGTTGCCGAAATGGGTGGCACGTCCCTGAGCTTGCGAAGGGCGTGGCGAGGCGGAAAAACACGCCCTTCGCTTGAAGCTCAGGGACGTGCCACCCGCAAATCCGCACTCATTCTTGACCATTATATCGCCATCTGCGTTAGCGTCGCACTTCATAACGATCAAACTCGTCGCCGCCGCCGGTTGCCCGCGGGTCGCCGGTGGCTTTCAATTCGGCCATCAGCCGGTTTTCAATATCTTTGACGGTCATCGCATATTTGGGGTCCCCGGCGACGTTTTTTAACTCATAAGGGTCATTGCGAAGATCGTAAAGTTCCCGCGCCGGGCGTTTGCCGAAGGCCCGTTCGTAAAATGGCGTTACGGCGGGTTCATCGCGATGGACGAGAATCCACGCCTTCGATGGGCCGGCGTCCACGTCGCAAAACCCGGCGAACGTGTTGTTTGTCAAGGCGTTGAAAGCCGGCATGGCGCCGGCGGGCGGATCGCCGGCGGGCCAACGGTCCGGCCGGAAATTGCGGATGAAGCGAAACTCCTTGGTGAGGATCGACCGCATCGGGTAGCCGACGTTGCCCTGATCGCCGTCCTTGCGGCCGTTCGGCGCGTGCCGCTCCATCATCGTCAACACATGATCGCGGGCCGGATCGACCTGCCCAGACTTGCCGGACAGCAGCACGGGGAGAAGACTTCGCGCCGTCATCGTTGACGGGCGGGGCACGTCGGCCGCTTCGAGAAATGTGGGCGCGAGATCGGCGAGGCTGACGAAATCGTCAACCACGCGGCCCGGTTTGATGTGCCCGCGCCAAGCGACGGCCAACGTCTGATGCGTGCCCGTGTCGTACAAAGTGGCCTTGCTGCGCGGGAACGGCCAACCGTTGTCGCCGCTGATGACAACGAGCGTGTTGTCCAATTCACCGATTTTCTCCACTGCCGCAATACATTCGCCTGCCAGGCGGTCGAATTCCTCCGATTGATAATAGTAGTCGCAGATGTCGCGGCGGACGACGTCGTTGTCCGGAAGATACGGCGGCACCACGACCTTGGCCGGGTCGAGACCGTGCTTCACGCCGCAGTCTCGCGGGTAGCTGCGGTGCGGCTGATGACAGCCGAGCCAGAAGCAGAACGGCGTGCCCTTTGGCCGCGCGTCGAGGAAGGCGTCAAAACTCTTGAAGGCCGGCCCGGCGGCATTGTGCGGGCGGCCCTCGTTGTTGCCGGGTCCATAGCCTTTGCCGGTCAAGCCGATGAAGTAGCCTGACTTTTCCAATAGGTCCGGATAGACCTCGAACTTGGTGGGCAGGGAAGACCAGAGGTTCGCGCCCCGCTGGAGCCGCCACGGCCATTGGCCGGTCAGCGTGGCCGCGCGCGATGCCGAGCAGGAGGGCGCCGCGCAGTGTGCGTTGCGGAACATGACGCCATCCCGCGCCAGTCGGTCGAAAGTCGGCGTCTTGATGACCGGATCGCCCAGGCACGACCCGTGCGGCCAGGCCCAATCGTCGGCAAAAAGGAAAAGGATGTTGGGCTTCTGGGCCGCGGCGGGAAGAGAACGCGGCAACAACAAACAAACGACGAAAAAAAAGGCGATTGAAATGCACTTGTACTTCATGGCTTTGATCCTATCATGACTTGCCCGTTTTTCGCTTATCGAGTTCGGGAATGGGAAACTGCTTTGACGGCGTATGCTGCTCGTCCATGATCTTTTGCAGCCGCGTCACAATGTCTGGACGTTCGGCGGCGACGTTCTTAGATTCAGAGATGTCCGTGGCGAGGTCGTAAAGCTCGGTAGTCGGCACGGGCGGCTTCTGGGCCGTGCCAAGGAGCCTGCGGTGCAGCAGTTTCCAATCGCCCACGCGGACGGACTGTTGGCCGCCCGCGCCGAAGAACTCGCGATAGAGAAACGGCCGCGGCGGCTGCGACTTGCCCAAGAGAGTGGCGGCGAAGCTGATGCCGTCGCAGGTTTTGGGAGTCAGCTCCTTCGCGCCGATGAGGTCCAAGAGCGTCGGCATCCAGTCTTCGTGACCGCTGACGTAGTCCGATGTCGTGCCCGCGGGCACATGGCCTTTCCAACGGACGATGAGCGGCAGGCGGATGCCGCCCTCGTAAATGTCCTGCTTGTAGCCGTGCAATTTGGCGTTGGACTTGAAATAGAGCGGATCGGTGCCGCCAAGCGGAAACACCGCGCCGTTGTCCGATGTGAAAACGACGATCGTATCGTCCTCCAGGCCGAGATCCTTCACAAGCTGCAATATGCGGCCGATGTCCCGGTCCATGCGCGTGATCATCGCCGCGTAGGCCGCGTGCGGATACTGCTGCGGCAGGCATCCGTGCCCGCCCGTATACGGCTTGTCGTCGAGCTTGCCTTTGTATTCCGCGAGCGAATCCTCGGGCACTTGCAGCGACAGATGCGGCGCGGTCGTCGGATAATAGAGGAAGAACGGCCGGTCCTTGTTTTCGCGGATGAACTCAATGCACCGCTCGTTGCAAAGATCGGGCGCGTACTGTTTGCCGATGAAGCTGGCGTAGCTGGCCGGATCGTTCGGGTCGGCGCCGGGGGCGATAGACAAGTCTTCCTTTTCGGAAACATTGTCGTTGCCGGTCACGACGAACTTGCCTTCGTCGTCGATCAAGTAGTGCGGATAGTAGTTGTGGGCGTGCCGCTGACAATTGAAGCCGAAGAAATGGTCGAAACCTTTCTTGAGCGGATCTCCGCTGCTGCCGACGCGGCCCAGCCCCCATTTGCCGAATGCGGCCGTGGCATAGCCGGCAGCCTTCAATTGAGCGGGCAAAGTCTGCTCGCCCTTGGGCAGCGGAAGTTCTCCTTGAAACGAATACCACGAGCCGACTTCCTTATTGTTGCGGACAAAGGCGTGGCCGGGATGCTTGCCGGTCATCAGCACGCAGCGAGCCGGCGCAGACCGGGCTGCCCGTGTAGTGCTGCGTGAATCGCATGCCTTCCGCCGCCAGCTTGTCGAGCACGGGCGTATGGATAATCTTCTGCCCATAGGACCCAATCTCGCCGTAGCCGAGGTCGTCGGCGAGGACGAAGACGATATTCGGCAATCTGCGTGGTTCCGCGGCGATTCCTACGTTTCCAAAGCAAGCCCACAACCCAAGCATTCCTGTGAAAAGAATTAGTGTGGCCATTGGGCGTAATGCTTGATCACGCAAATTCGAAATACGCGGTCTCTTCAAGGGCGAATCGGGGTGGAACATGCTGCACCAATTTGTGAGATGGAATCCTCGGTTGGGGAATGCCGGGCCGGCCTGCCTGCGCTGTGCGGGCGGCGTGGCAGCGCAACTCTTCTGAGTATCTCATCTTACTGTTTTGCCGTCAACAATTGGGCACGAGACTTGCGGACCCTAATTATTGCAGCGCTGTGTCGCTGAAAAGTCCCGAAAATAAAAACGTCCAACATCAATGAAAAGGAGCCCTATCATGCTGTACTGGGCATTGGTCTTTTTTGTGATTGCCATAATTGCAGGAGTGTTCGGTTTCACTGGGATATTTGCCGCGGCTTCGGGGATCGCGCAGATTCTGTTCTATGTGTTTATCGTGCTGCTGATCGTAAGCCTGCTGGCCGGCGGCTTGCGACGCGGGCCGCCTGTTTAACTTCAACCACGTTGTGCGATCGCGCGGCGCAATTCGCCGGCGCCCTCGCACGCTTTTTTCGGAGGTTTCAACTATGCTAGGCACAATTCTACTGATCGTTCTCCTGCTTATCCTGCTGGGCGCCGCTCCAGCGTGGCCCTATAGCCGTTCCTGGGGCTACTATCCGAGCGGCGGCGTGGGGCTGCTGGTCGTCATTCTGGTCGTCTTGATGCTCATGGGGCGCTTTCCCTACTAGCCGCTCTTGGTGGTCGCGGCCGGAACGCCACGGAGGGCGTTCCCCGCGGGTAACAACTCTTCTCAGAAGCTAGTTCAGCGGGGGCTCGGGACTTCATTATCTTGCCGCGTCGTCACCCGTGCTCAGCGGGCGCAAAAAAAGCGGCCGTGGAAATTCCACGGCCGCATTCACAACGGGAGACAACTGTCTCGAGTTACCGACGGCGTCCTCCTCCGCCAATACCGATTCCAACGCCGCCGACTCCGATCGACACACCGTTGCGGTATCCGTATCCGCCATAGTAGCCGCCGTAATAGCCCGGATAGCCCCGATAGTAGCCTCCGTAGTACGGGTATCCATAACCGTACCCGTATCCATAGCTGGGGGCATAATCGTAGCTGCCGTAATTGGTCGTGTACGGGGCCGATTGATACGTGGTGGTCGCGCCGGCGCTCGGCTGGTCATAGTAAGTCCATTGAGTGCCGTTGTACCACATCCAGCGATTGTCTGGCGTCCAATACCACCAATGCCCGTTATCCTGACGATACCGCCATTGTTCCGGGCGATTGTCATTGAATGCAGAGGCGGTCACTCCCACGCTGACCTGATCGCCTGGAGCGGTCTGCAGACTGGGTTGAGCCTGCAGGTTGCTTTGCGCCGCGACACTCCGGTTGGGGAGCATGGCTCCTTGCACATTGCCTTGAACCGCGCCCTGCACGTTGGTATTGCCAGCCGGAGCGGGCAGAACGCTTGCGCCCGCTTGCGTCCGATTCTGAATCTGCCCCTCTGCATTCGGCACCGGCGGAATTGCGCCCGCGGCATTATTTGCCGCCGCATTCACGGCACCGCCGGCCGCATTGGTTGCACCGCCAACCGTGGGGGGCGTTTGGGCAAAAGCCTGACTAACGGCCAAGCCGCATATCACGGATGCTGCGGCCAATAGTTTTCTGCTCGACATGATCTTCCTCCAAACGAAAAAACTTTGAACATGTCAGCCGGGAGCCTACAAAAAACTCCCTCCAAGCTGCATTGTTCTCTTTTGGTACCAGTTGCCTGTTGACGCAATGCATGTGCCAACATAGGGGCCGCCAGCGCCCTCAACTTGGCGTTCGCCGGGGGCAACGAGACTTGGAAGAAGCCCAATGCGGCGCGCTGGTTTCACAATGACCACTTCGGACATAAAGCCGTCACAGAAAAAACGTTGTGGTTCGATTGACTTCCGGGGCCGGCACGAGGCGGCACTATCAGAGTTTCTCGGCACAGCGTTTGCGTCAGCGATTGCCAACCAAAGCGAGTTTCTGGGTTGGAGGATTCATAATGGTCAGCCTAAATTGCATTGATCGATCCGGCAGCGACCCCGTTGCCCGGTCGCGAGCGAATAACGCGTTGTTGAAATTGCATCGGGCCGTGGACTTGGCCGATTGCCACTCGATTCTTGAACGAAGCCGCTGCCGAAAGGTGGTGGTTGATTGTTCGGGTGTCGAGATGGTGAGCAGCGAGACGCTCGGCCGGCTGCTGATCCTGCAGCGGCGGATGCGGAAAAGCGGCGGTCGCCTCGTTCTTGGCGGTTTGCGGGAGGAAGTGCGGCAAATGTTCGCCTGGACGAAACTGGATCGCTGCTTTGAAATTCAAGCCGCGGCAGGTCGCGAGTGGTTGTTGCCCGTCGCCGAATACTAATCCATCCTTGGAGTGTCCCATGTTCGAAAACCATCGCGGACGGTTGTTCCCGCAACGACGGCAGCAATTGGCGGAGTTGGCTTTCCTTCTGCAAAAGGAGGCACAATTGCGATTGCAAAGCTCGGGCTATCGCGAATTGCAGTCGGTATCGTGCGAATACAGCACGGGCGTACTGACGTTGAGAGGGCGAATACCAAGCTTCTACCTGAAGCAGATTGCCCAGACGTTGATTAGGGATTTGGTTGGCGAAATCTGCAACCGGCTGGAGGTCTCGGCGGAGACCGCAAGCTCATAACCACTGGCGTCGCGCGGCGCGGGTGGATAGAATTAGCAAAAATGGCCACCAACGTTGAATGCCAGATTGACGTGCCCTCGATTGAGCCGGAAACGGCCCAGGCAAGCGCGTACAAAGAACCAGGCGCGTCTGAATTGGCTTCAGTAACTTCTCTTCGCGTGCTATTGGCCGAAGATTCCCCCGCCATGCAGATGTTGGTGCGTTATATCCTGGAACGTCGCGGGCATACGGTCACGGTTGTCGAAAATGGCCTGGACGCGGTCGCAGCCGCCGGCCGCCAGCAATTCGACATCGTCGTAATGGACGTGCAAATGCCGATAATGGACGGCTGCCAGGCGGTCGCCGCCATTCGGCGGTTTCGCGACGCGACCAAGGCTGGGCTCCCCGTAATCGCGATGACGCTTGATGGGGAAGGGCCCGACCGCGAGCGATGCATGGCCGCAGGCATGGACGGCTATATCCAAAAGCCGATCGCGCGCGTTGAATTGATTGAATTGGTGGAAAGCCTTGCAGCCAGGCGAAGCAAACGCTTAGCGAAGCCCTACGGTCTTCGTTCGGAGGATTCGGCATGTCAGGGCTCTTAGTCGTCGATGACGACCGAACTATCGTCCGCATTTTTCAGCGCTGCTTCGAGGAATCGAACATTGCGGTCTATGCGGCGGCATCGGGCGCCGAGGCGCTGCAGGTCGTCCGCGAGATGCAGCCCGACGTTGTCGTTCTCGACATGGTTCTGCCCGACCAAAGCGGATTGTTGACTTACGACGAAATCCGTGGGATCGCTCCCGATGTGCCGATCATCTTCATTACGGCTGCCGGATCCAGCGAGTTGACCATTGAATCAATCCAACGCGGCGCCATGGATTTCCTCCGCAAACCGTTGGACATGGCTAGGATCCGAGAGGTCGTGCGGCAGGCGCTGGTCATCGGTGACTTGACCCGCGCGGAGGCCGCCATGGGCGATTCCAGGCACCCGGTCGAGGCTTCCTCGATTGGAAAAGGCCCGTCCGATGTATTGATTGGGCGCTGTCCGCCCATGCAGGAGGTTTACAAGGCGATCGGACGGGTCGCGGACCAGAACGTCAATGTGCTGATCCGCGGTGAAAGCGGCACGGGCAAAGAGCTGGTCGCCCGGGCAATTCACCGGCATAGCGGCCGAGCGGGCGAAAAGTTCCTGGCGGTCAACTGCGCCGCGATTCCGGAATCGCTCCTGGAAAGCGAACTCTTCGGCCACGAGAAAGGCTCGTTTACCGGCGCCGCCGGCCAACACATCGGAAAATTCGAGGAATGCGACGGCGGCACGCTGTTCCTCGACGAAATTGGCGATATGCCGCTGCACATGCAGAGCAAAGTCCTCCGCGCGATCCAAGAGAAGGAGTTTCAGCGCGTGGGAGGCAACGCCACCATCACGTCCGACGTGCGAATTGTGGCGGCCACGAACCGCGACCTCGAAGCCATGGTAGCCCACGGAGAGTTCCGCGCCGATCTATGCTACCGCCTCAACGGCTACACCGTGCTGTTGCCTCCGCTGCGCGAGCGGCGCGAGGACATCGCCACGTTGGTTGCCTTCTATCTGGAACGATTCAACGCCGAAATCGGCAAAGCGATTTCCGCCGTCGCGCCGGAGACGATGGAGCGGTTGGAACACTACTGCTGGCCGGGGAATATCCGGGAATTACAGACCGTCCTGAAGCACTCGATGTTGCACGCGATCGGCCCGGTCCTGCTGCCGGAGTTCCTGCCGCCGGAATTGAGCGAATCTGCTTTGCCAGCCGCCGCGA
Source organism: uncultured Planctomycetia bacterium (assembly GCA_963707295.1). Lineage (GTDB taxonomy): Bacteria > Planctomycetota > Planctomycetia > Pirellulales > Thermoguttaceae > JANXQG01. Next base: position 76,113 of record CAVPPL010000007.1, on the reverse strand, counting down.
CACCGCAACACGCTGGTTCGGCGGCCGACGTGCCGCGCGGCAGCGGCGGCCGAACCGGTGCGGCATACGGAAGATCGCGGCAGCGCGTTCCACGAGTTCATTGCCCATCGCCTTCGTGAGGGCACGAATTCCTTGTACGCGGAGTGCGTCGAGCGGATGGAGTGCATGCTCTTGACGGACGTGCTGAAGCATACCAACGGCAATCAATCGCAGGCCGCCTTGCTATTGGGCATTACGCGCGGATGTCTTCGCAGTAAACTCAAGGCGCATGGGATCATGTTCAGTACATCTGTCGCCATTCGCGACCCCCACCCCAGGGTTGCCGCCACGAATTAGTGGCCGCGAGAAGGGCGGATTGGTTCCTGCTGAGCCGCTTCGGTTGTGCGCCCATCCGCCCGGAGCCTTATCAATCACGATATTTCCTATACTCTCGAAGATCGCATTGCAAATGGTTGACCTCAGCCTTGAGTTCGGCGAGCGCCTCCTGGGTCGCCCCCCAATCGCCATGCGAGAGCATTTGCCCGATCGATTTGGTGATTGCGACAGCCTTGTGGGCGTCAAATGTGGCCATTAGACCCCGTAACCCGTGGACCGCTCGTGCCACCGCTTCTCCGTTTCGATCGGCAATTCCGCTTTCCACCGCTTCCAGCAGTTGCGGGGCATCCTCAATGTAAAAAGCCGCCAGTTCGTCGAATAGTTTTTGATCTCCGTCAATGCGGCTTAGTGGTCCGGCAAAACGTGTGTCGAGAGTGGCCATGTGACATTCCTTTAGGTCCGATTGCCTTATCATAAAACGACAGCATTGCTCATGCCAGCCAGATCCTGAACGTGATCATTTTCCTTGGCACCAAAAGTGCTTCGCTCCTACCCTCTGCTGATATTAGAATAAGCCGAAGTGCCATCTCAATTCAGTTTTATCAATTCTGTGCGTCGGTGAGAGCAGCTTCCGGAGTTAAGGCATGCATCGTGGGCAACTCGTCAATTTCCGCAGGTTTAATCTGGAAGGGGTTTTTCTTTTGGTTATTGGGCTGTTGGCCAGCAGCGTAGCAATCACCTATTGGATGGGCCTTGAGGCGAGCGCAAAAAACCGGAAACTTGCCGATCTGCGTTTGGTAATCGACCACTTGGATCGACTGATCGGCAGCGTGACGGAGGCGGAAACTGGGCAACGGGGCTATCTGCTTGTAGGGCGGGAGGGTTACCTCGATCCTTACCATTCGGCCGTCTCCACCGTTGACAACGAGCTTGCTGCGATTGACAAACTGGCCGGTCGCGGCGAACTGCCCGAAGAGGCCGTCGCGAGAATAAAGTCTCTTGCGGACGAGAAAATGGCGGAAATGGGACAGACCATCACGCAATACCGCCAGCACGGCGTAAAAGCGGCGCTGGAAACGGTATCGTCCGACCGCGGCAAGCAGACGATGGATGCCCTGCGAGGCGCGGTGAATGATTTGAGAAACGAGGAAGATAGCGCGTATCGGGAAACGGCCATGGCGGCGGGACGATCGTCAACAATACGCACGGCCGTGTTCTTGGTGACTCTGTTTTTGAATTTGGCGGTTTTGATCTGGGCTTATCGGCGTATAGCGGACACAATTCGGGTAGAAATGGCCCTGCGGGAAAGCGAAGAGCGGTTCCGCCTGCTCTTCCAGCAGGCCGCCATCGGCATCAAGCGGCTCAACCTGGCCGACGAGCGCATGCTCGAGGTAAACGACCGCCTGTGCGAAATCCTGGGATACTCCCGAAACGAACTGTTGAAAATGTCGCTCGCCGAATTTACCCATGCCGACGACCTGGCGACGGAAAGGAAGGGGTTGGGCCGGCTCGTTTCCGGGCAGATTCCGTATTTCACGATGGAGAAACGGTGCCTCCGCAAGGACGGCGGCGTGATTTGGGTCCGCGTGACGAACTCGGTGCCGTTCGCCCATGACGAGCGCGCCTCGTGGTGGGTCTCCGTGGTGGAGGAAATCACGGAGCGCAAACGGGCCGACGCGGAACTGCTGCGAACGACTACGGAACTTACGCGGTCGAACCAGGATCTGGAGCAGTTCGCCTACGTGGCCTCGCACGATTTGCAGGAGCCGCTGCGGATGGTCGCCGGCTACCTGCAACTGCTGAGTGAGCGCTACCGGGGGCAATTGGACGAGAAAGCCGACAAATACATCGTATATGCCGTCGACGGCGCCGAGCGGATGTCGGGCCTGATCCACGATTTGCTGGCCTATTCGCGCGTCAACATCCGCGGCGAGCAGCTTCAGAAAACCAGCGCCGAGGAAGCCTTCTGCTTCGCCATGAGGAATCTTGCGTCCGCCATCGAGCAAGCCGGCGCTGTGGTTTACCACGACCCGTTGCCGACGGTCCGCGCCGACAAAGCCCAACTCAGCCAGCTCTTCCAGAACCTCATCGGCAACGCCGTCAAGTTTCATTCCCCGGACCGGAAGGCGGAAATCCGCGTCTATGCCCGCGAGGATGACCGTTTTTGGCATTTTGTCGTCCAGGACAACGGCATCGGATTCGACGAAAAGTACCGCGACAAGATGTTCCTCATCTTCCAGCGGTTGCAGGGACGGGGAAAGTTCCCCGGCACCGGTATCGGCCTCGCCATTTGCAAACGAATTGTCGAGCGGCATGGCGGCCGCATTTGGGCCAACAGCCGGTCGGGCGAAGGCGCGACATTTCACTTTACCATCCCCGTCGAAAGCGCTTCATGATTGCCCAAAACAAGAGCATGGAAACCATTGATATTCTCCTCGTCGAGGACAATCCGGGCGATATCGACCTAACCCGCGAGGCCCTGGAGGAGGCGAAGGTTTTGAACCGCCTCCACGTCGTTGAAGACGGCGAGCAGGCCCTGGACTTCGTCTTTCGCCGCGGACAATTCACCGATGCGCCGCGCCCCGACCTGATCTTGCTCGATTTGAATCTGCCGAAGCGGGACGGCAGGGAAGTCCTCGAGGCGATCCGCAGCGACGCCAATATGACCGACATTCCCATCGTGATCCTCACCAGCTCGCAAGCCGAAGAGGACATTGTTCGCGCCTATCGATTGCACGCCAATTGCTACATTACCAAGCCGGTGAATTTCGTTCAGTTTCTCAAGATCATCCATGCCATCGAGGATTTCTGGCTAACGATCGTCAAATTGCCTCGAGGCGGGGACTGCAAGGAGGCGAGCCATGAGCGAAGCTAGCCTCCGCGCGCTCCTTATCGAGGACAACCCGGCGGACGCCGACCTGCTGGCCGAAATGCTCGCCGGGGAGGAGCAACTCATCCGCATCGATCGCGTCGAGTGCATGGCTGAGGCCGAGGCGTTTCTCAAGGAAACGGCCGATGTTGACGCGATTCTGCTGGACCTCGGGCTGCCCGACAGCGATGGGCTCGATTCGCTGGCGAGGGCCACGAGCGCGGCGCGGCACGTGCCAATCGTGGTCTTGACGGGCCTCGACGACGAAGAGCTGGGAGTTGAAGCAGTCCGCAAGGGCGCCCAGGACTATCTGCAGAAGGGCCAGGCCTCGCCGCGCTTTCTGGCGCGTGATTCGCCACGCCGTCGAACGGAACCGCCTGATCGAGGCCAGAAGCCAATTCCTGGCGAACGTCAGCCATGAATTGCGCACGCCCATGAACGCCATATTGGGGATGATCGATTTGGCGCTCCGCAACGACCTGAGCCATACCGTCAGGGACTACCTCAGCACGGCCCGCGAGTCGGCGGACTTGCTGCTCGGCCTATTGAACAACTTGTTGGATTCGGCAAAAATCGCTTCTGGACACTTGGAACTGGAAATCGCTCCGCTGAACATCCGCCAGGTCTTGGATCAGACCGCGCACGTGCTCGCCGCCCGCGCCGGCGAGAAGGGACTCGCGTTTTATTGCGCGCAGCCGGATGATTTACCCCGCGCGGTGCTCGGCGACAAGCTGCGCCTTCAGCAGGTGCTTCTGAACCTCGGCGGCAACGCGGTCAAGTTCACCGAGCGCGGCGAAGTCGCGATCGAGGTCGAGGTCGAGTCGCTCGAGCGCGGCGAGGCCTGCCTGAAGTTCGCCGTGCGCGATACAGGAGTCGGCATCCCACAAGAAGATTTGGACCGCATCTTCGAGCCGTTTACGCAAGCCGATGCGTCTACCGCTCGTCAGTTCGGCGGAACCGGTCTCGGGCTTTCCATCTCCGCCGATCTGGTCGCCATGATGCGCGGCCGCTTGTGGGCAGAAAGCGAGCCGGGAAAGGGCAGCACGTTTTTCTTCACCGTTTGCCTGCCGCTGTCCTCAGAACTTGCGCCGTCGCGCGAGGCCCCTTCCAAGTCGTATCCCGCGCTCGCGGCGGCGCTGCGCATTCTGTTGGTCGAGGACAACTCCGCCAGTCAAAAACTCGCCGTCCACCTCTTCCGCGAGGCGGGCCACGCCGTTGACGTCGCCGGAGACGGCCGCCAGGCGTTCGAAATGACCGCCGAAACCGGCTACGACGTGGTCCTCATGGATGTGCAGATGCCGGTCATGGACGGACTCACGGCCACCGCGGCCATTCGCGCGCAGAGAAGCCCGGCAAGCGAGTGCCGATTATCGCCATGACCGCGCGGGCCATGAAAGGCGATCGCGAGCGGTGTTTGGCGGCCGGCATGGACGAATACATCTCCAAACCCATTGACGCCGCCCGGGTTTTCTCTGAGATCCGCCGATTCACGGCCGGCGCCGGCGGGGAGGCGGCTGGCCACTGGTCCGCTCCAGCGGGCGGCGAGGAGGCCCAAGACGCTGAAGTTTTCAATCTGCCGGCGGCGCTGGAACGCTGCTGCCAAAGCCGCGAGTTGCTGTGCGAGTTGGTGGCCTGCCTGTTTGCCGACGAGGAGCTATTGTTCCCGCAAATGTACGCCGCGTTGGATCGCGACGATTTTCCGGAGATCAGCCGTCTGGCGCATCGTTTAAAAGGAACTCTCGTCTGCCTCGCAGCCCAGCCGGTCATCGACGCGGCTACCGACGTCGAACGCGACGCCAGGGACGGCAAACCCAAAACGCGTGAAGCGATCGGAGTCCTTCAAGCAAAACTCGCGGCGTTGAAGGCGGCTCTGTCGGCATTTAGACTGCCGGCAGGCCGCGACTAAAGCCCTGGCGGCGGAAATTCTGCGCCGTGAACTTATCACGGCGCGGAATCAATCGCGGGGCATCTGGTCAGATTACCACGAGCTTGATTGGCGGCTCAACTCTTTTTCCGCCTGCTCTTTGGTGTATCCATAGCGATCTTGAAGCTTACCCAGCAACTGCTCTTGCTCGCCGTCGATGACAGTGAGATCGTCGTCCGTTAGCTTGCCCCATTGCTCCTTGACCTTACCCTTGAGTTGCTTCCAGTTTCCTTTGATTCGTTCGGCGTTCATTTTTACAATCTCCCTCTCGTGCCAGTTTTTATTCGACAAGTTTCTGGCATACCGACATGACCGCCGCAACGGCACGATGATTCAACGGCGACCATGAAAGTACCAGACGGGCGGGCGAGACTCTGCTCCCAACCCTTTTCCGTGACTTGGCCGGTCGTGCAATGCATGTGCCAAAGAATGGGATTACCGCCCTCGAATCGGTCGCGCGATCCGAGCGGTCAGCGGCCGACACCGCTCGGTTTCCCGACATCCAAAGGAACGAGGTTTGCTAATTGGACTGCGGTCGTCTGCACTTTTGAAACCCTCTTAGAAGAACTTCCAAGTGCCGCGGCCGCACGTCGTTCGCGGCGCTTTTGCAAACTTTATTCAAAGCGACGTGCAAGCGCTCGTCGCAAGGTAGGTCGATCGTTGACCGCGGCGGCCCGATAATGACCAAAGGCACCGCATTATGACCAGATCTTCCGCCACGCCCGCCTGGCAGACCGCCATCGTCGTTCTATCCATCACTGTCGTCGGCGCGGCCGTGCTGGCGTGGCTCTACTGGGCTCAAGCGGTCTGCATTCCGGTGGCTTTGGCGATGTTCTTGACCTTCGTCCTTTCGCCGCTTGTGTCGGCGCTGCAGCGCCGGGGCTCGGCCGGCCGCTTTCGGTGTTCCTGCCCGTCATCGGGGTCGCGCTTGTATTGGGGGCACTCGCATGGATGGTAGGTGCGCAGGGCAAGGCCATGGCCACCGAGGCGCCAAAGTATGCCGAGAACATTCGGGAAAAGATCAGGTCGCTCCGCACGCTGGGCGATGGCGCGGTGACCAAACGGCTGGCGGCTATGGCCCGTCAAATTACCGACGATCTGGATTCGCCGGACGGAAAAAGCGATGCCCTCCGCAACGCGATCAAACCCCCGCAGGTGCTGGTGCAACAGGGCACGCCCTCGTGGCTGGCCTTTGTGCCCTCGCTCTTGGGCCGATTGGCCGAGGCCCTCGGCGGTCTTTTGATGGCCCTGGTCCTGCTGATCTTCATGCTGATGAATCGCGAAGACCTGCGGAATCGTTTCATCCGCTTGCTGGGCCACGGCCGGCTCACGACGACGACCAAGGTCTTGGACGAAGCCAGCCAGCGCATCAGCCGATACCTGTTGATGCAGTTGGCTGTCAACGGCATCTTCGGGCTGATGCTTCTCACTCGGCTTGTTGCTGATCGGGCTTCCCTATGCGCTCTTGTGGGGCTTTTCGGCTTTCATGCTGCGATATATCCCCTATATCGGCGCCTGGGTGGCCGCGTTGCCGCCGGTGCTCCTTAGCCTGGCGGTCTTTGAAGGCTGGATGCGGCCGCTGATGGTGTTGGGACTCTTCCTGGTCATCGAATTGACGACGAGCAATGTCGTCGAACCGCGGCTCTATGGCCGCAGCATCGGCGTTTCCGAAGTCGCCTTGCTCGTGGCCTCCGCATTCGGAGCGTTCTTTTGGGCTCCGATCGGAATAATTCTCTCCAGCCCGCTCGTGGTTTGCCTTGTGGTGATGGGCAAGTACGTGCCGTTTCTCAATTTCCTGGATGTGCTCCTCGGCGACGGCCCGGCACTGACCGACGACGTCTCCTATTACCAGCGGTTGCTCGCGTGCAATCGGGACGAGGCGCAAGAGATCTTTACCGCGCGGGTCAAAGAAACGTCCCTGCAACAAGCCTGCGACGAGATCCTGGTCCCGGCCCTGACGCACTTCAAGCGCGACCGAGATCGCGATGAATTGACGGAGGCAAACGCCCATTTCGTACTCGATACGACCGCGGAAATCCTGGATGCGGAAGGGCAGGACGATTGCAGCCCAGACACGGAAGGCGGCAATTCCGACAACGACACCGGCAAGGTTCGCATCCTGGCCTGCCCGGCACATGGCGAGGCGGACCATTTGGCGCTGGTGATGCTGCGCCGGCTGCTCGACCCGGCAAAGTGGGAAGTCGAAATCCTGCCCGTCGGCACTCTGGCCTCCGAGCTGATCGCGCGCGCGGCCGAACATCGGCCGGGGCTGGTGTGCATCGCCGCCGTTCCGCCCGGCGGGCTGGCCCGCGCGCATTATCTTTGCAAACGGCTGCGGGCACGCTTCCCGGAGATCAAGCTGGTCGTGGGGCGATGGGGGCTCAAGCGGGGCCTCCACGCGAATCGCGAGCGGCTCCGACAGGCGGGAGTCCATTTCGTCGCGGCCACTCTTGCGGATACTCGGAACCAACTGCGAAGTCTTTTGCCTTCGCTGGCTTGGCAACAACGGGCGGATGTTGACGCGGTATCCGCCGCCGCCGACAAAGAGCCGCAGCCCTCCTTGTGATTTTTACCCACTCAACTCCCGACAGACGCGCAAGATGCGCTCGACCGCCTCGTCGACTTCCGCCTCAGTCGTCGTGGCACCCAGGCTGAAGCGGCAAACTGCACGCGACGATGTCGTTCGGAAGGCCCATCGCCCGCAACGTGGGCGAAAGTTCCGTCGAGCCGCTGGCGCAGGCGGAGCCGACCGAGCAGGCCACGCCCGCCATGTCGAGCGCCAAGAGCAGGATCTGGCCTTCCAGCCCAGGAAAGGCGATGTTGCTCGTGTGTGGAAGCCGCTCGGCGGCGTCGCTATGGACGATCACGCCCGGCCGCCCGGCTTTCAGTCCGGCGTCGAAACGCTCACGAAGCGCTTTTAGCTTGCGGTGATGTTCGTCCTGTTCCTTGTGCCACAGTTCCAGCGCCGTCGCCATGCCGACGGCCAGCGCGACCGATTCCGTGCCGGGCCGCATCCCTTCCTGCTGGTGCCCGCCGAATAGCATCGGCGCGAGCGTCACGTCATTGCGTAGGACAATCGCGCCGATTCCGAGTGGACCTTGGAACTTGTGGGCGGCGACGGAAAGCGCGGCCACGCCCAACTTGTGGAAGTCGATCGGTATCTTGCCCGCCGCGGCGACGGCGTCAGTATGCATCGGTACGCCGGCCGTGCGGCAGATAAGGGCCAATTCCGCGATTGGCTGGATCGCGCCGGTCTCGTGATTGGCGAGCATCACGCTTACCAGCGCCGGCTTGCTGGCGCGTTTCCGTCGACGCCGAGCAGAGATTCGAGCGCCGCCGGTTGGACCACGCCGCGGCAATCGACCGGCAGCGTATCGAGCCGCCAGCCGAGTTCCATGAGATGCTCGGCCGCTTCAAGCACGCAGGCGTGTTCGATCGAGGAAACGATGACTCGGCCTTGATGTGGGGCAGGTTGCCAACCTGCCGATTGCGCGGCAGATTGGCGATCTGCCCCACGTTTCATCGTCAAACCAAAAATGGCCAGATTATTCGCTTCGGTCCCGCCGCTGGTGAAGACGAGCCTATCGGGCTTGTGGCGGTTCAGATCGGCCCCCAGGATTTCGGCCATGCGCTGCCGCGCGTCCTCCAGCACTCGCCGCGCCTGCTGGCCCGGCTGATGCTGGCTCGCCGGGTTCGCATATCCGGCCGCGTAGCACCGCGCCATCGCCTCAATAACCTCCGGGTGGGTAGGCGTGGTCGAGTTGTGATCGAGAAAAATGTGGTCCATCACCGTATTATACCGTAGCCGGCCGTCGTCTATACGGCTAACAACTGGTGAGCGGCTCGCATTCCCAGATAGCCGCCGAGGACTTACAATTGACAGGTGAAACCGACGAGTTTCAAACCGGCCACGTCCGCCGGTGCGTGATATCCCCCTGAATTGTCTGAATCGCGAGTACATCAATTGATTGTGAAACACCGCCGAGAAACCGACCTGCTGGGCACGCGCGACGTGCCGGCCGACGTGCTGTGGGGCATGCATACGCTCCGCGCGATCGAGAACTTTCCCCTCGCCGGACGGCCCGTCCACCGCGGATTGGTGCATGGCTTCGGCGCGGTCAAGCTGGCCGCCGCGCGGACGAACCATGAACTAGGTTGGGCTGCCGGCGAAACAGAAGCGCCAAGTTCGCCGCCATCGAGACTGCCTGCGAGGAGATGATCGCGGGGCGGCTCGACGAGCATATCGTCGTCGACGCCTTGCAAGGCGGCGCGGGCACTTCGACGAACATGAACGTCAACGAGGTGCTGGCCAATCGGGCACTGCAGCTTCTCGGCCGCCCGCTGGGCGACTATCGCGCGGTCAATCCGCACGACGACATCAACCGCCACCAGTCGACCAACGACGCCTATCCCACGGCCCTGCGCGTGGCGGCGATCTACGGCCTCCGCGTCCTGCAGCGGAAAGTCGTCGCGCTCATGGAGGCGTTCCGGCAGAAGGAAAAGGAATTCGCCGACGTCGTAAAGATCGGCCGCACCGAGCTGCAGGACGCCGTGCTCATGACGCTGGGCCACGAAATGTCCGCCTATGCCGAGGCATTCTCCCGCGACCGCTGGCGGATCTAACAAGTGCGAGGAGCGGCTCCGCGTGGTCAACATGGGCGGCACGGCCATCGGCACCACGCTCGGCGCCCCGCGGCAATACGTCTTCCGCGTCGTCGAGCACCTGCGCCAGATCACCGGCCTGGGCCTCGCTCGCGCCGAGAACCTCGTCGAAGCCACGCAGAATGCCGACGTCTTCATCGAGGTCAGCGGCATCCTCCGCTCGTTGGCCGGCAATCTGCTGAAGTGCAGCAATGATCTGCGGCTGCTCTCTTCCGGCCCGCACGCCGGGCTGGGCGAGATTCGCCTGCCGCCGCGACAGGCCGGCTCGTCGATCATGCCCGGCAAGGTCAACCCGGTGATTCCCGAGGCGGTGGCCCAGGTGGCGATGGCCGTTTTCGGCCTACGATCAGATGATCGTGCAGGCGGTGTCGGCGGGCAATCTCGAACTGAGCCAGTTCCTGCCGTTGGTGGCCGACAGCATATTGACGATGATCGACCTCTTGGCCCATGCCTGCGAAGTGTTCGCCCTGCGGTGCGTCGCGGGCATCGCGGCCGACCGCGAGCGATGCCTGCTGCACGTCCACAACAGCACGGCCACATTGACCGCGCTGGTCGAGCGGATCGGCTACGACAAGGCGGAGCATCTGGCGGAGCACCTGCTGCAGACCCGCGGCGATACGACGCAGACCTTGCGGCAGTTCGTCACCGAGCATGGCTGGCTCACGGCGGCGGAGTTCGAGGAACTGACTTCGCCCGAGCGGGTCACGCGGCTGGGCTCGCCCGACGGCGGCGATGGGGCAAGTCCGTTGTCGCCGGGGTGATAAAAGCGCAAGCGGAACTTTGCCTTGCGGATAACCGGCTTGCGACTAGAATAGGTAAAGAGGATATGCAATTCCAGGTTGTTCTGACTCCGAGCGCGGACGAAGATCTGAAATTCTTTCCCGTTTTCGAACAGCGTGTCATCGTCGATGCCATACGAGTTCAATTGCTAAATGATGCAAACAAGCCGACCAAACGTCGAAAGAAGCTGGCGGAACATCCCGTTGCGCCGTGGGAATTGCGCGTCGGCAAGCATCGCGTGTTTTACGAGATCGACGGAGAAACAACGGTTAAAATCCTTGCCGTGGGACATAAGGAACACAACAGTCTTTTCATTCGCGGAAAGCAGGTGGAGCTATGACTACTGTGGATTTGCGTGAAAGAGCCGTCACGATCGATGAGCTATTGCAGCTTGCCGGTGGCGACGAGGTCGTAATAGTAAATCACCAAGGCGACAAGTTCGTTATCGAGCCTGCGGACGCGTTCGATCGCGAGGCGGCGCTGTTCGGCTCCAGCACGTGGTTCATGTCGTTTCTTGCCGAGCGGTCGAAGGAGCCGGGCAGCTTGTCGCTTGAAGACGTAGAGAGAAGGCTGAATCCCTAGCCGGGTGCGCACATGCGAGCAATTGCCACGTTGCCTTCGGCGTTTGGGTCATCGGAGTCAATTCCATGAGCATCACGTTGACCGACGACGTACTTCAAGACGACCTCGCATTGCCTCTGGCACGCGCAATTGCGGCGGCAAACAGGCGGGCTGGCGAATTCGGCGTGGATGTTAGTCAATCCTTCATTACAATCACCCAAGATTTCGCGAACGGTCTGCACTGGCGAGTGAACTATGGGCCGAAGAATCCGGTAGGGAGACGCGGCGGCGATCTGATCGTCGATATTAACGCGGTAGACGCGACCGTCACGCAGGTCCTGCGTGGCCAGTAGACCCGCCCTCGCAGCCATGCTGTCAAGATCATGTACCGTGCTCTCGCCGACTGAGTTCGACAAGCACTTTCAGTCCGAGACGATCATTGCGGGGTTCGCTTCACAGGAGGAGAAGGACGCGTATTCAAAACGGGATGCGTTCTTGATTTACCTGATACGAAGACTCGTTCAGAAACTCTTTTGTAAACGAGAAGATGAGGAACAGCAGTTGTTTGTGGGCGACGATTGGTGGCCCAATCACACGCGATACATCGAGACGACCCCAGACTATTGCACGGAAAAATTCATTGCGGGACTTCGGAATTTGCTGGACGACCGGTACGAAAAGTATCGCATTCAGATTTGTGTTCACGGTGATCTTCTGGACGGCAAAAGTTACATCGGTTCGATGGCGCTCTATGTTGACCGAGTGCTCATTGAGAAACCACTATTCGATTCGTTCCCGGTTTACTTGCGCACCTATCTGTCTGGTGGTTAGCGCAGTTGGCTGTTACATCCGCGCCGGCCGTCGTGGTTCTTCGCGGTATTTCTCGCCGGCCTTGAACATCTTCAGACGCTTCTCGAGTTCCGGCAGCAATTCGTCAGCGCGAATACGCTTCGCGGCTTCGATCGCTTTCTCTTCCGCCGCGGCCGCTTTCTGGAAATCCCAGTTCTCGGCTTCGGCGGCGGCGAGCGTGTCCCAAATCTCGGGCGGCTTCGACGCCGAAAGCTTCATAGCCTCTTCCGCCGATTGGACTGCGACATTCCCGTTGCGAAAGCGCTCATCCGGATACGTCGCCAACAGCCACGCCTTGTGACGCCAGGCGTCCGGCTGGCCAGGTTGAAGCCGGATCGCCATGTCAAACTGTTCCAGCGCTTTGTTGGGCTGTCGCAATACGGCAAATAGCAATCCCAAATTGCGATGGGCCGGCTCCAGGCCGCCCGAAATGCGGAGATGCGGATCGGACTCCATCTTCACGATAGCTTCAAATTGCTTCTGGGCGTCGTCGAGCCGGCCCTGTTGCCAATAGGCCAACCCCAGATTGTTCATGGCGACGTAATTGTCCGGCACGGCTTCAACGGCCTGCTTGAAAAGCGCCACGCTGCCGGACCAGGCCGTCACTTGCTTGGCGGTGAGCCAGGCGAAAATGCCCAGTACGATGACTGCCGCGGCGACCGCGACCGCCTTGCCCGAAGTGGAAAGGCCGGCGGTCAACTCGCGCCGCCCCAGGCGGCGATGATAAACAGCCCGATCAAGGGAATATAGGTGTAGCGGTCTGCCATCGACTGCGCCAACCTGCACGATTCCGACCACCGGCAGGAGCGTAATCAGATACCACCACCAGCCGACCGGCAGATAAGGCTTGACTCTCGACAAACGGTAGGCAGCGACGGTAATCGCAGCCAGCGCCACGCCGATAACTAGCACGTCGGTCCATGCGTGCGTCGTGTAGGGATAGATGACCGCCAGCGGATGTGGCCAGAAGATCCTTTCCACGTAGATGCCGTAGGAACAAATGGCATTCGCTAGCCGCGTCGTGATCGGCAAGCTCCGGCCCAACATGCCCATTGCGCCGCTCGCGCCTTGGACAAAAAAGGTCACCAAGGCGCAAGTGCGACCAGGACGAATAGCGGAAGCTTTTCCAGGACAAGCTGCTGCGGCGTCCACTTATCGTCCATCTCCGCGGTCGCGTCAGGATCATCGTCCGTCGTCGATTCGGGCGGGTCTCCTTTGTTTTCCTCATCGGCTTCCGCTTCGACTTCTGCGGAGAAGCCCTCCGCGCCGTCGCCCTCGATCGCATCGTCCCCCTCCGGTTCTATCTCGGTCAACTCGCCGCTCCCTGCTCCCTGCTCTCCGCTCCCTGTTCCCGGCACCGCCATTCGTCCCAAAGGCCAATAGTCCAGCAGCAAGAGCACAAACGGCGCGGTCACGAGCATCGGCTTGCAGAGCAGCCCCAAGAGCAAGAGCACGAACACGGTTAGGTAGCGCAATACGCTCCGCCGCTGGGCATAGTGGTGATACGCCAGCAGCAGGAGCATGAAGAAGAACGTGCTGAGGACGTCTTTGCGTTCGGATATCCAGGCGACCGATTCGACGTGCAGGGGATGCAGCCCGAACAGGGCCGCCGCGAAGCCGCTTCGCCATACGGCCCCGGTCATCCGCCGCAGGGCAATAAAGAGCAAGAGCGTGTTGGCGGCGTGCAGCGCGAGGCTCGTGAGATGGTGCCCTCCCGCGTTCTCGTCCTTTGTGCCGTAAATCTGGCTGTCCAACATGTGCGAGAGCATCGTCAGCGGATGCCAGTTGCCGACGGTCACGCCGGTACACGCGTAAACGACGCCTTCGCCCGTCAGGCCGCCGCGGACCATCGGGTTTTCGCACACGTAGCCCTGATCGTCCAGCAGGACGAACGGATAGGAATGGACCGGCCAGTAGACGAGCGCGACCGCCGCGACCAGGAGGAAACCGACGAGCAACTCGCGACGCATGGCATACCCGATTGAATGGAACCGCCCGGAACGAACACCGCACCGCCGACGGCGGCACGCCGGCATATAGAACGTAGATTATACTTCGCGCGGCGGGAAGTAAACCGTTCAGTTTCCCGATTTAGAGCCAGTTGAACAGACCGGGGACTGGCGGCCGTTGCCGCGGCTAGTGACGTGATAGAGAGCGTCGGGAAAGTCGTTCCGTGGAGGGCGAGGAATTCTCAACGCACTCTGCGTACTCTGTACTCCATACTTTCTTAAGGATAACCGCGGCCCACGCCATATGCAACGGGCCGTTCGAGTCTCGCCAAATCGTAAGTTAAGTTTTAAAGTCTGACCCTGATGCTCTGATGCTCGACTGATGCTCCCGATGCTCCTTGATGCTCCTCGGTGTTGCGTTCTTCCACATAACAAAACCGCTGTCCGGCCTTCGCGGCTCTCGACACTAGGGCGATTTACCTCAGACTCATAACAGGTATTCTACCGCGAATGCAGTCCCTGCGCAGGAGGAGAAAAAGAGGAGAAAAAGGGATAAGAATCAATTGTCCTTTCGCGGGCGGCCGCGAGGGTGATACGTGGATTCGAGCCCAAGCTTCTCCGCCGTGAGCTTCCGCCACCGCTCGCTGCCCTCGGCTCGCGGCTCCCTGCCCCTCGCCGCCGCCAAATAAAAACATGGCCGAATTGTGCTATGTCACAAATGACCAGGAAAATTCTTTAACTCGTTATCCGGCAACGACTTGCACGAATTCCGAAAAGACTTCTTCGATTTTCGCATAGCGCGGCATTCGGATAATATATAGAGACCGATGTTTACAAGTAGTGAGCAGTGAGCCATGAGCAGAAGGGACGAGATCAGGGATGAAGGATGAGAGACAACGGATCGAGCCACGAATGGAACACCGATGGAACACCGATAGAACCACCAATGACACCAATGACACAAATATCGACGAGACTGGATGGGCATCGGGGAACGGCGCTGTCCGTGTCATTTTTCTGCCTCTTATGTTTCTGTCGAATTGTTTGCGGTTAGTTACTTCCTTGACTCCCCACCGATTGCCGGATGCCCGAGAAAACACATGGCCGACAGACGTAATCCAAATGCCGCCCTACTCGCATCGTACTCCGATCCTACTGGCGGCCTACTGCCGCCCTACTGGCGTTCTGCTCCCGTCCTGCCCCGTGAAACCCCAAGAAAACAGGCGAATTCGTGACGTTTTGGAAACCGAGAAAGAACTACAGTCGCCAAGGCCGGTTATGAATACTTAGAACACTAATTATCACTAATTATCACTAATTATCACTAATATAAGCGGATTAGTGTTGATTAGCGCCGATTAGTGTTCCCCGGCCCGGCAGAAAACAAAAACCACGACCTAAAACGTAAGACGCAAAACCTATGGCCTTCCTATGCAGATCCTATGCATTCCTATGCGTTTTCTATGGCATTTCTATGCGTTTTCTATATCGGTATTCCACTTAACACCTATGTTTTCCGCATGGAATTCAACGCCCATGACGCTCGACAACAAAACTCTCACCAACGTCGCGGATACGAATCACGGATCGCTGCCGTGTTCCATCCGTGTTTCGTCCGTGGCCTCATCTGGCTTTCGTGTTCTTTGTGTGGTTTTGTGGCAATTAAACCGGGCAGAGCTGGCCGCAAGAGAGCGCAAAGAACGCAAAAGACGGGAAATGAAATGGCCGCTTGCCATAGGAGACTTCGTGCGATGCGTGCGTCTCGTGGTTCTTCGCCCGCCCAAGCGATTTCCAAGCTATCCCAGGCGTTGCCATTTGTTCCCAAGCGCCCCCAAACGCTGCCAAGCGATTCCCAAACGATTCCCAAATCTCCCCAATCCTTTGTTTAATCGGTTTTGCCTTAAACACATGGCCATTTTTCGAGAAAACTTGCAGATCACCGGCCAAATGTTTTTCGCAGCAAAAACGCTGTACCATGCACCACGCGGAGCAAATCTGCAATGCGGTGCATTCGCGCCCAAAAGCAATTAGCAAAAGGGGGGTTCCTGAGTGCTTCCTGATACTATAACCGCCCGGCGAGTCAAGGCCCCTTGCCGGTAGACTAGAGATTGAGGTTCGCAACTCATTCCTAGTCCACCGAACAAGGAGACCTATATGTGGTATCTCGGTATCGACCTTCATCGTCTTACCGTTGTCATCGCCGGCGTGAACGACGCGGGCGAAGCCATGAACGCGACCACCATCCGCTGTGAAGACACGGAAGCCATTCGGCAGTTCGTCGAAAAGCTCGGGGCGTTCCGCGCAGTGATCGAAGCCACGGGCACGTACCGTTGGCTCTACGACCTGCTTCGCCCGTACGGCGTCGTCGTCCTGGCACATCCACTCCGCCTGCGCGCATGATACAGCGCCGCAGCAAGACGGACAAGCTTGACGCGATGCTGCTGGCCAATCTGCTGCGGATCAACCAAGTCCCGTTGGCCTACATTCCGCCAGAGCCCTACCAGCAATTACGCAACCTGACACGCGCACGAGCACGACTCGTCCGCGAGCAAGTGAAGGCGAAGATCAAGCTCCGCGACCTGTTGGCGCGGCAGAATCGGCAGACGCCCTACCGCACGCTCGGCAAACGCTGCTTGGCGTGGTTCGGCAAACAGGACTTCGGCCCCATCGAGAATCTGGTGCGCGACGAGCTGGTGCTGCGATTGCAGCACTACGAGAAGCAATTGGCGATCCTCGACGAACACATGCTCGCGTTGCGTGAAGCATTCCCGCAGGTGGAGACGTTGACGGACATCCACGGCATCGGCCTCTACTCGGCGCTCTTGATCGTGGCCGAACTGGGCGAGGTAGATCGATTCCACAATGCCAAGCAGGTCGGAGCTTACACCGGCCTGACGGCGCGCGTCAACCAGTCGGGCGGCCACTGCTATCGCGGATCGATCACCCGTCAGGGCTCGTCCTGGTTGCGATGGATCCTCGTGGAAGCGGCAATGAAGGTCGTCCAGGAGGATGTTGCCTTGAAGAACTTTTACACGCGCGTACGGAAACGCGCTAGCGCCAAGATTGCGCGCGTGGCGACGGCGCAAACTGGCGGAGATATGTTGGAAACGGCTGCGCCGCTGGCAGAGGGAAAACGTTCCCTCGGCGGCGCCGGCTTGAGGCAAACAAGAGGAGTTGCGCTGCGCGCACGCAAAATCGGCGAAAGCGACCCGCGATTGAGACTGGCGAGGCCTTGCGCCTGTGCCGAGATCCTGATTGGGTGCTCTTGCCGGTGAACAGAATAATGTGCGGCGGTCTCGCGGCCGAACGGCACGAATGGGTGACTACGATATGCGCAACGCACACGAACGAACATCGAACCGGCATCCTGCCGCGGACATTTCGGCCGATCCATCGGCCGACCAGGGCGCTGATTGCCGCCCCTGGACCCCGGCTAGCCTTTCTCTGTTCTGCTTTTTTGGCCTATCGCGAAAATCGGGGCCTTGACACGCGGGCGGTTATGGGTGTCTCGATCCTGTCTTTTTCGCACCCCAAGAAACCAGTGAAAACACGCCACTTTTTCGAGAATGCAGGTGGGCAAAAAACGCGGCCCGTCGGCAAGCGAATTCTCCGGCACGCCGGGATCAGTTCTCTATATGCGAGTCGCTTCCGAAACACCTATCCGCTGGCAATTTACCAGCCTGGCGAGGGGATACCTGGTAACTGCGGCCGTTGCGAAGTCTGCGTAGCTTGCGTCCACCTTGCCGGTCGCGAAGATTCGCACAAGTCTAATGATTGGGCTGTCGATAACAAGTTTGCCGGTAAACGGGTCTCGGCAGAGTGCAACTGATTCGCTCGGCTCCGCCCGTTTCCGGCACAGGGGGGCAGATATAACTCGTGCGGGCTCGGGAGGCGTAGCCTTCCGCGCGCGGCGATACCTACGTAAGGGACGCGAGCGGATGCGTTGCCACCCCCCGAAAGCTGTTGTCGCTTTGCTGTGCATCGCCGCTGCGCTGCCCGGCTGCGCGCCGCAACAGCCGCTCTATTTCCGCAATAACGGCGATATGTCGCACTACTTGGGCGTGGCCGCGACAATAGACAACGCCAATATCAGCGAGCCTTGCAACAGCGATGCCGCCAACACGATGCGGCCGTTTTCAATATCAGGGCCGGCACCCACAGACTATTGGGACATGACGCTGGAAGAAGTGGTCAAGGAGGCACTCAAGAACGGCAAGGTGCTGCGGACCATCGGCGGACAGGTCCAAGGTCCGCCCTCGTTCCTCACGTCGAACCCGACTGGCGCGCCGACGATCTACGATCCGGCCATCGTGGAGACCGACGCCCGCTTCGGCATCGCGGCGGGCGAGTCGCTGTTCGACCCGACGTGGACCACGGACCTCTTCTGGGAACGGAACCACGAGCCGCGGAACGTCAATCAGAACTTCGCCGGATCGCTGCCTCTGGAACTGTCACAAGACGCTTTTCAGTTCCAGACGGCCGTTCAGAAGACAACGGGTGACGGTACGTCACTTATCGCGAGCAGTTCGACGGCTTACGACATGCAGCGGAACGATCCCACCCGCCAATTCCCGTCGGATTGGCAGACCTCGTTCCAGATGGAAATTCGCAAGCCGCTGCTCCAAGGGGCGGGCGTGGAGTTCAACCAGATCGCCGGCCCAGGAGCGATTCCCGGCTTCAATCAGGGTGTGCTCTTGGCGCGGGTGAACACGGATATCGCGCTGACTTCCTTCGAGGGTGCGGTCCGCAACATGGTCTCGGACGTGGAATCGGCCTATTGGGAACTCTACTTCGCCTATCGCAACCTGGACGCCGCCTTGGAAGGCCGCGACGACGCCCTGCGGACCTGGCAGAAGGCAGATGCACTTTATAAGAATGGCACGATCGAGGGCAGCGCGGCGTTTGAGGCCCAGGCGCTGGAACAATACTACGGCTTCCGCAACGCCGTCGAACAGGCCCAGTCGCAGCTTTACGACGCCGAACGCCGCTTGCGCTTCATGATGGGCATTACGGCCACCGACGGCCGCATGATCCGTCCCAAGGACGACCCGACCACGGCCAAAATCAGCTTCGACTGGGGCGACTGCCTGGGCGAGGCGCTGGCGCGCTCGGTGGAAATCCGCGAAGCCCGCTTTCGCGTCAAGCAGCGCGACTTGGAATTGATCGCCGCGAAGAACTATCTCTTGCCGCAGGCCAACTTGGACGCCCGTTACCGCTGGCTCGGCATGGGCCACGATTTTGCCAGCTCGGGCGACCCCACGCTTTCCGGCGGCGCGGTTGACAGCCTCGCCTCCGGCCAGTATCAGGACTGGCACATCGGCGTCGACGTTTCGGTGCCGATCGGCTTCCGCAAGCAGACCAGCGGCGTCACCAACGCGGAGCAGACGCTGGTCCGCGAACGGGTCAAGCTCACGGAAACCGAGAAGGAAGTCGCGAGCCAGCTTTCCTTCGCGGTGAGCGGGATGGACGCGGCGTACATGCTCACGTTCAGCAATTTCAATCGCCGCGCCGCCGCAAAAAGGCAGCTCGAGGCCGTGCAGGCGGCGTATGATCGGGGCTTGAACGGGGTCACGTTCAACGATTTGCTTAACGCCCAGCAGCGGCTGGCGCAGTCGGAAAGCGATTACTACCGCTCGCTGACGAATTACGCCAAGGCCATCTCGCTGGTCCATAAAACCAAGGGCACGCTGCTAGAATACAACGGCGTTTATCTGACGGAAGGCCCCTGGCCGGCGCAGGCCGCATTTTGACGCCCGCCGCCGCGCCCGTGCCGCGCCGCAGGCCATGAAATCGACTACGGCTTCACCTATCCGCGGCCGGTCAGCAAAGGACTCTATCCTGAGTTCACCGGGCAGCAGATGCCGGCCGAAGAGACGCCCGCGGCGACTCCGAGCCAGGCCCAACCGCCGAAGCCGACGGCGGAGCAAACGAAGGGCTTGCCGGAACCACCGTCGAATCCGTCCGCGAATCCGCCGTCGCCGGGCTGGAGCCTCAACTAGCTCCGCTGCCAAGTCCGTCCCCGCCGCGCGAAGCCGCCAAGCGTGACGGCACAACGGCCGACACCGCTCCGGTGCAGCAGTCGCGCGACCTAGCGCGATGGACCTCAGCAGCTTGGCCGGGAAGGCTCAGTCGCCATCGGCATTGCCGAGTCAAGCGGGACCAAGTCAGTTGGACATGAGCGGATTTGCCACGAAGCGCCAAGACACCGCTGTTCAACCGGCCGGGTATCAAGAACGGTAGCAGCCCACGCTCCGCGTGCCGTCCGCTTAATCAGGTTCGTGTCGGCCGACAACTTCTGGCTGCCGATGAACCGTGGGAGTAGAATAAAAGCAAGATTTACCATGCCATTACGCGATCACTTTCATTTGCCATCTGACATACGCATTCCGTGGGTACAGTTCCACGGTCAATGGCCCGGCGAAATCGTGCGCGAGCTCAACAAGACGCTTCCAGAGCGTTTTCGGGCTGCGCCAACAGTTCACCTCGGGCGCGAGGCGGAAATCGACATCGGCATGATCGAGAGCCAGTCGTCTCTTGCTGCCAGCCGGACGACAGATGACAATGGCGGAGTGGTTGTCGCCGTCTGGGCGCCGGCCGAGCCGACCCTGGCGGTGGAGACCGAGCTAACCGACTTCGACGAGTTCGAGGTCCGTGTCTACGATACGACTTTGGACGAGCGGCTGGTGGCCGCCATCGAGTTGATTAGCCCCGCCAACAAGGATCGTCCGCAAAGCCGCAGCCAGTTCACCGTGAAATGCGCCGCACTCTTACGGCAAGGCGTATCGGTGGCTCTGGTTGATGTGGTTACGGAACGTAGTGCCAATTTGTATGCGGACCTGCTCGATTTAATCGGGCAATGGGATAAGTCGCTCGGCGCCACGCCGCCTGCGACGTACGCGGCGGCTTGTCGCTGGCTGCCGCGCGGTGTGCGAGGCTTTTGGGAGTCATGGAACCGCGAAATGCGGCCGGGCTTGCCGTTGCCGTCGCTGCCGGTATGGCTGGCGGAGGATTTCGTTTTGACGCTCGATCTTGAAGCGAGCTATCAGCAGACATGCCGCGATCTGCGGATCGCGTGAGTCCTGGTCCGCGCTCTACCCCGTTTCAGGCGTTGTGCATAGAATTTCAGCACCATGAATACAAACCAACTTCCCTGGCAATGCGTTAACGACTCCGTATCCGATTCCACTTCGCCCGCGCCCAGCCGCAAACCGCCTCGCCGGCCGATACCGACTTGCTGGACGCATACTCCCGCGCGGTGATCTCGGTGGTGCAGAAGATTTCGCCGGCCGTGATCTCGGTGGCCGGCCCGCGCGACGATCCCCGTGGCGGCATGGGCTCCGGGTTCCTCGTCACGCCCGACGGCTATGCGCTCACCAACAGCCACGTCGTGGGCGGCCGGCAGAAGCTCCGCGGCGTGACGGCCGATGGCGATACGCTCGATGCCACGCTCGTGGGCGACGATCCGGCCACCGACCTGGCCCTGCTGCGGCTCATGGCCCGTGATCTGCCGTTCGCCGAGTTGGGCGATTCCGAGGGCCTGCAAGTCGGACAGCTTGTGATCGCTATGGGCAACCCGCTCGGTTTCCAATCGACTGTCTCGACCGGCGTGATCAGCGCGCTTGGCCGCGCGATGCGCGGCGACGCCGGACGACGGATCGACAACATCGTGCAGCACACAGCGCCGCTCAACCCGGGCAACTCCGGCGGTCCGCTCTTGGATTCTCGGGGACGTGTGATGGGCATCAACACGGCCATCATTGCCATGGCCCAGGGCATCGGTTTCGCCATCCCGTCGAAGACCGCCCAGTGGGTCGTGGGCGAGCTTCTCAGCAACGGCCGCGTGCGGCGGCTCTCGCTGGGCATCAGCGCCACGGTCACACCGCTGCCGCGGCGGCTGATCCGCGAACACGACCTTTTGAGCGAACGGGCGGTGGAAGTCGTGGAAGTCGTCCGCGGCGGGGCCGCACACGCCGCCGGCATCGAGCCGGGCGACCTTTTGCTGGCCGTCAACGGCCGGATCATTACCGACGTGGACGACCTGCACCAGATCCTTTCCGGCTTCCGGGCGGAGCACCGCCTCGCGCTCAGCGTGCTTCGCGACGGGCAGGCCGCTGGAAGTCGAAATCGATCCGCGGTGGAGCAATTAAGGTTTGTTTGTAGGATGGACCTCCGAGTCCGTCCGCGAAAACTGGACGGACTCGGAGGTCCATCCTACAGTTTCATCAACTTGCCTGCTTTAGAGGCCTTTAGCCATCGTAGGATGCATAGTTGACATTTCTCGCTGCGTGCGCCAATATGGGACGAATCCCACCAACCCATCCTGCCGTAATGCGTAATCGATCTATGCGCACGCTGACCATTCTTGCCCTGACATTCTTTCCCTCGATTATTTTCGCCGCTGACTGGCCGCGCTGGCGCAGGCCGGACAACACCGGCTACGTGCCGACCGGCGAAGCGGTGCCGGCAATACTGCCGAAAGAGCCAAGCTGCTTTGGCAGGTGAAGCTGGGCGAGGGCATCGGCTCGCCGACTGTCGCCGGGGGCCGCGTGTTTTGTCTCGATAATCGCGACGACAAAGAAGTGCTTTGCGCGTACGATCTGGCGTCCGGCAAGGAAGTCTGGCACGATACAATCGACGAGGTGATCGAAGACGGCATGGGCAGCGGCCCGCGCAGCGCACCGACGATCGACGGCCCGCGCGTCTACGTTCAATCTTGCCGCGGCGAGTTCCGCTGCTTGAACGTAACTGACGGCAAGCAGCTCTGGCGAGTCAACTTCCTCAAGGATTATGGCGCCGAATTTATCGGTGAGAAGGGCGATGCCCAAGGCGCCGCCCGCCACGGCTATACCGGCCCTCCGATCGTGGACGGCGAACGGATCATCGTGGGCGTAGGCGGTCCACACGGCGCGGGCGTCGTCGCCTTCGACAAGACAAATGGAAAGGTGATCTGGAAATCGCAAAACGACATGCCTGCCTATGCCGGCCCCGTCATCGCCACTCTGGCCGGCGTGCGGCAAGTCGTGTCGTTCACCTCGCCCGGCGTTATCGGACTGGACGCGGCCGACGGCAAGCTGCTATGGCGAACCGCGGTGAAGACCGGTTGTAGCCGCCACATTACGACGCCGATCATCGTCGATGACATGGTAATCGTCTCGTCATACCAAGTGGGCCTGCTGGGATTTCGCATTACGGCGGCAGCAGACGGCAAATCGAACACTACCATGAAGGCCCAGCGGGCATGGGTCAGCAAAGACCTGGCAATCAACGTCGCAAGCCCGGTGCTCGTCGGTCATTCACTGTATGGCCTGGGCCCGAAGAAGCAGTTATTCTGTCTCGAACGTCAAGACGGGCAAAGACACATGGTCAAAATCGGGAGCCGTCGCCGGGCCGGCGGCCTTCATCTCCATGTTGGTGATGAAGGATAATTTGCTAGTATTGGGCGATAGCGGCAATCTTTATCTCATCGCCGCCGATCCGAAAGCATTTCATTTGCTCTCGTCGGCCAAGGTTTGCGGCAAGAACTGGTGCAATCCGGCCTACGTGGATGGGAAACTGCTGACTCGCGACCATGAGAGCCTGCGGTGCTTGCAATTGCTCGAATAGGCCGCAAAATTGGCGAAAAATTCTGGTTGACCCGCTTTGCGGCCGGAGCTATAATCTGACCGGCGTGGATAAATCCGGCCAACTAAATCGGCACAAGGAATGTGCTGCACAAATTCCGGGGGAGCTTCTCCCGGCCGAAGCGAAATGGATGTCGCTACGCTAGAACTTGGGAAGACGACGGTGGCCTTCGACTCGTCCTTCGACGCCAAGGAACAGGTCCGGCAGGCGATCGATATCGTCGATCTGTTCGGCAAGTACAACTTGCAGTTGCGCCGGCAAGGCCGCAGTTTCGTGGCCCTCTGCCCGTGGCACGACGACACCCGGCCCAGTCTGCAAGTCAATCCTGAGCGGCAAAGCTTGAAGTGCTGGGTGTGCGACATCGGCGGCGACATTTTCAGCTTCGTGATGAAGATGGAAGGCGTCGATTTCCCCGAGGCCCTGGCCATGCTGGCCGACCGGGCGGGCATCAAGATCGAAAAGAAGTCTCGCCGCGGCGACACCGACGAAGCAGGACAGCGCGCAGCTCAGCGTCCTGCCGGCGTCGACAAGCGCACGCTCTACAAGGCGGTGGCCTGGGCCGAACAGCAATATCACGATTGCCTCCTGCACTCGCCCGAGGCCGAGCCGGCCCGACACTATTTTCAAGAGCGCGGCATCAACGCCGAGAGCATCGAGCAGTTCCAACTCGGCTTCGCGCCGCTGGACCGCGACTGGATCCTCAAGCAGGCCGGCGGCAGCGGAACGAGGGCGAAGATTCTGGAAACGATCGGCGTTCTCGCCCGGCCGTCGGCAAGGCGGCTATCCCTTCGACCGCTTCCGCGGCCGCGGTGCTGTTCTCGATCCGCGACGCCCAAGGCCGGCCGGTCGGCATGGGCGGACGACTGCTGCCCGGCGTGGAGATCAACAGCCCGGCCAAGTACATCAATTCGCCCGAAACGCCGCTGTTCCGCAAGAGCCAGCTGCTCTACGGCCTCGACCTGGCCCGGGAAGCCTTCCGCAAGAGCAAGCAGAAGACGGCCCTGGTGATGGAGGGCTACACCGATGTTATCGTCGCCCACCAGTTTGGCTTCAACAATGCCGTGGCCGTGCTCGGCATGGCCTTGGGCGAGGCGCACATCCGCATCCTGAAGCGGTTCGTCGACCGCATCGTGCTGGTGCTGGATGGCGACGAAGCGGGACAGAAGCGGGCGAACGAAGTGTTGGAGTTGTTCGTCGCCCAGCAGGCCGACCTGCGCATCCTCACGCTGCCCGACAACCTCGACCCGTGCGACTTCCTGCAAGAGCGCGGCGCCGAGGCGTTCGCCGAACTGCTGGCGACCGGCACGGTCGACGCGCTGGATCATGCCTTCCAGTCGGCCACGCGCGGCATCGACCTGGATCGCGACATCCACGGCGCCAGCCAGGCCTTGGAGCGGCTGATGGCGATCCTGGCCAAGGCCCCGCGCTTGCAGTCCGACACACCGGGCGACGCACGGTCTGCGAGAAGAGCGATTCTTGCAGCGGTTCGCGGCCATGTTCCGCGTGAGCGAGAGCGAGGTCCGCCGCCGGCTGACGGCCCTGCGGCAGCAGGCAGCAGGCCAGGCAGCGCGGCGCAGCAAGCGTGACGTCCGGACGCGCCGACTGCCAGCTCCCGCGCGCCCTGCCATCGACCACCATCGAGCGGGAATTGCTTGAACTGCTCATCGTCTATCCTGAAACATGGTCCGCAGCCCGGGCGGCGCTGTTGCCCGCACAGCTCGCGTCGTCCGCGCTGCGGCGAATTTATGAGACCGGATGCCGGCTTTTGGACGCCGGCGTGCTGCCTGGCTTTGACGGCTGATGCTGGAATTCGACGACCGGCGCTGAAAAGCCTGCTGGTCGATCTCGACGAACAGGGCCGGGCCAAAGGCAGCCGCAGCGGCCGAACCGCCGGAATTGTTGAACGACTTATTGAAATCTCTTCGAACGAAAGGAGGTGGAACGGCAGCGTCCCGCGCAATATCGTGGCGCTGCGCGAACGAGGACTGGACGACGCCAGGAAGTTGGACCTGCTGAAGAACATCTTCGACAGGAACGGAGCCGGCAAGGTATTTCCGACCCACGGACGGGTAAGGATGCCTTGGCACGGGCGATCACTTGCAAAAAGGGAGAACTTAGAACTTAGTGCTTACGAACTTAGTAACGGGCAGGTAGCCAAACACTAAGTACTAAGATCTAAGAACTAAGTACTATTCCACAACCGCACCCCGCGGTCGAATCACGCAAGTCCTGATCGCACCTTTCGCATACCCAGACGCCGCTTGCGGCGTGAAAGGAGTAGTCTGGTGGACCATTTCGATAAGGATTTGCAGGAACTGGTCGCCAAGGGCAAGGCCCAAGGTATCTGACCTACGACGAAGTCAACGACTATCTGCCCGACGAGGAAGTCAATCCCGACAAGCTCGACAATCTGCTGATCGCCCTGGAGGAAGAGGGCATCGATCTGGTGAACGAGCCGCCGGCGGCGGAGTTCTTCGACGTCGGCCGAGCAGGCCGATCCGCGACGAGCCGATGCGAAGATCGCCTGCACGACGGCGAGATGCCCGGCGGCGCGGCCGATGCCGCCGCCGCCGCCGGCCGACGTCGCCAAGTGGTCAGCAGCGACCCGATCCGCATGTATCTCAGCAGATGGCGGAGATTCCGCTGCTGACCCGCGACGAAGAAATCTCGCTGGCCAAGAAGATCGAGGTCACGCGGAAGCGGTTCCGCCGCACGGTGCTCGGCTGCAACCTGGCGATGCGGGCCACGCTCGGCACGCTGGTCAAAGTCCACAGCGGCGTCCTGCCCTTCGACCGCACGATCAAGGTCTCGCTGACCGAGCGGCTGACCAAGGAGCAGATCATCGCCCGCATGCCGCACAACCTGCAGACGCTCGACGCACCTGATCGGACGAGAACCAGCAGGACTTCCAAGCTGCTGTGAATCGCCGCACGCCGGACGAGGAGCGGCTGGAGGCCCGCAAGCGGTTCATCCGCCGCCGCCGCAAGATGCTCACGCTGGTCGAGGAGCTGAGCCTGCGGACCCGCCGCGTGCAGGCCATGATGCGGCAGATGGAAGAATCGCTCGACCGCATGGATCAGATCCGCGCGCTGCTTGCGCAGACTGCCCGACACGCCCGGCCACGCGCGACCAGCGGCGCGAACCTCCGCCGCGAACTGCGCGACCTGATGCTCGATCACGCAGGAGACGCCCCAAGAGCCTGCGGCAGCGCTGCGAGCTGATGCGCCGGCAGTACAAGGACTACGAGCACGGTCAAGCGGCAGCTCTCCGGCGGCAACCTGCGGCTGGTCGTCTCGATCGCCAAGAAATACCGCAACCGCGGGCTGAGCTTCCTGGACCTGATCCAGGAAGGCAACACCGGCCTGATGCGGGCGGTCGACAAGTACGAATATCGCCGCGGCTACAAGTTCTCGACCTACGCCACCTGGTGGATTCGCCAGGCGATCACCCGGGCCATCGCCGATCAGGCCCGCACGATCCGCATCCCGGTCCACATGATCGACGTGCTGAGCAAGCTGCGAAATGTCTCGAAGCGGCTGCTGCAGGAACTGGGCCGCGAGCCGACCACCGAGGAAATGGCGACGGCCGCCGACATCAGCGTCGACGAGACCCGCCGGGTGTTGAACATCGGCCGGCACCCGGTAAGCCTTGACCGGCCGGTCGGCGAGAGCGAAGATAGTTGTTTCGGCGAGTTCATCGAGGACGGTGGCTTGCCTCGGCCCGACAAGGCGGCCGGCAATGAACTGCTGCGCGAAAAGATCGAAGCCCTGCTCAAAACGCTCACCTACCGCGAGCGGGAGATCATCCGCTTGCGCTACGGCCTGGGCGACGGCTACACCTATACGCTGGAAGAGGTGGGCCGGATCTTCAAGGTCACCCGCGAACGCGTCCGGCAGATCGAGGCCAAGGCGGTCAAGAAGCTGCAGCACCCGGTGCGCAGCCAGCAGTTGGCCGGGTTCCTGGAACACGCGGCACAGCCTTTGGAGCGGGCCGCGTAGTTCTCTCTCCCCTCTCCTTCCGGGAGAGGGGCAGGGGGTGAGGGCGGATGCTCGCCTGACGCCTGACTCCACATTCCACTTACACACCACGGGCCGCAGTAATTTTTACCGCGGCCCGTTTTCGTTTTCACTCATTCGACTGAAACGATAAACCATGTCCACGCCTACTGTTAATCTCGACGTGCTCCGCACGCTGCACCGCATCCATAAGCAACTGTCCGATCTCAAGGACCGCCGCGAACGCGGGCCGCGCAGATCCACGCGTACGAGGTTGGCGTCAAGCAGCGCGAGGAGGATTTGAGCAAAGTCCGCGAAGAATTGAAGTCCGCGCAAAGGCCATCGATCAAAAGCAGCTTCAGATGAAGACCAACGAGCAGAAGATCAAGGACCTCGGCACGAAGCTGAACATGGCGGCGACCAACAAAGAGTATCAGATACTCAAAGACCAGATTGCCGCCGACACGATGGCCAACAGCGTGCTGGAAGACGAGATCCTCGAGATGATGGATCAACTCGACTCCTTTGGCCCCAAGATCGCCGAGGCCGAGAAGATCCTTAAGACGACGCAAGAAAAGCTCTCCGCCGCCCATGCCGAAGTCAAGCAGCAGGCGTCGCTCATTCACGGCGACATCGATCGACTGGAGGGCGACCTTGTCCGCTATGAAAGCGAGCTGCCGGATGGAATCCGGGAGGACTATCTGCGTCGGGCACGGAACAAGGGCGAGGACGCCTTGGCCGAAGTGGTGGACGGCGCCTGCGGCGGCTGCTACCAGCAAGTCCAAGTGAACGTGCAGGCCAACATCCGCATGTCGCAGCCCAGCTTCTGCCGCTCGTGCGGGAGGTTGCTGTATTTTGCAGAGGAGAAGTGAAGATTGCGACCATGCGCCTTGCGCGATATAATGTAGGCGAAAGTGCGCAATGGCACGTGCTTCAAGGAGAAGGCGATGACCCAAGTAATTGTTGACGAAACCCTGCTGAGCAAACTTCACAACCTTACCGAGCCGCTGGAGCTTTGCGACGGTGCGGGACATGTGCTGGGACGGGTTGTCCCGGCTTTTGACCTCTCGCAGTACGAGCCGTGGGAACCTGAGTTCAGCGAGGAGGAACTTCGAGCGGAAGAAGAATCGGACGCGAAGCGTTACACGACCGCCGAAGTGCTCGCTCATCTTAAGTCGCTGGAGAGGCGATGATGTATCGCGTCGAATGGTCGCAAGGTGCGCTCGATCGGATGACCGATGCGTGGCTTGATGCCGACTCGGCGCTCCGTCCCGCGATCACCGCCGCGGTCAGCCGGATCGACGAACACTTGGCAGACGATCCGGCCGGCAAGGGCGAGTTGCGGTCCGCAGGGCGGCGAGTCCTGTTCACTCCGCCACTCGGCATAAGCTATCGAATCTACCCGCATCAGCGAACGGTCGTCGTCCTGCGCGCCTGGGTTTATCGGCGAAGTCATGGCAACGGAGACCATGTCGAGTAATGCCGAATTTATGATCGGCACGCGGCAATCAATTCCTCGGCTCCCTGCCTTAACAGATCCTCTGCCACTTGCTTTCCGAGCGATGCCGCGAGTTCTGCCGCGCCGTCCGACTCCGCGTCCAATTTCCTTGTCCCCGCCGGGTCGAGGACGCGGCCGGTGAGATGAAGCTGGCCGCCTTCGATACGGCCCCAAGCGGCGATCGGGGCCATGCAGCCGCCGTGCAATGCGGCCAGCATCGCCCGCTCGGCCACGACGGCAGCGTGCGTCGGGGGATGGTTCAGAACCGCAAGAGCCGCCCGTGTGCCCGCATCCTCTGCACGGGTTTCAATCCCTAATGCGCCCTGCCCAACCGCCGGAAGCATCATGTCGAGCGGCAAAACCTGCGCGATGCGATCGGTGAATCCCAAGCGGCTCAGCCCCGCCTGGGCGAGAATGATTGCTTCGTAGTGCCCCTCGCGCAGCTTCCGCAACCGCGTATCGACGTTTCCGCGAATGTCTCGCATTTCCAGGTCGTTGCGATGATGGAGCAGTTGCGCGCGGCGGCGGAGACTGCCGGTGCCCACCACCGCGCCTGGCGGCAGCGACTCGACCGAATCAAAGCGGTCGGAAACGAGCACGTCGGCCACGGCGGCCCGCTCGGGCACGGCCGCCAAAACCAGGCCCGGCACAGTATCGGTTGGCAGGTCTTTCAGGCTATGGACGGCCAGGTCGATTCGCCCGGCGAGCAACTCGCGCTGGATTTCCTTGGTAAATACGCCCGTACCGACCATCGGGCTAGCGGCAGATTGCTGCTCGTCACCGCTAGTAGTGATGTTGACCAGCTCAATGGAAACGCCATGCCGGCGAAGCTCCGCCGCGACCCAATTGGCTTGCCATTGGGCCAAGGGACTAGCGCAAGTACCAAGGCGAAGTTGCGACACCTAAAACTGCTGCAAGAACCGCACGTCGTTCTTATAAAACTCGCGAATGTCCGTTACGTTATGCCGTCTCATGCAAACTCGCTCGATGCCCAGGCCAAAGGCGAAGCCGGTGACCTCCTCGGGATCGTAGCCGACGGCGCGGAAGACGTTGGGATCGACCATGCCGGCCCCGCCCATCTCGATCCAGCGGCCCTGCCAACTCATGTCCACTTCCACGCTCGGCTCGGTGAAGGGGAAGAACGAGGGGCGGAAGCGGATGTGCACGTCGTCCTGGAAGAAACTGCTGGGCGAACAGCCGCAAGCACGCTCTTCAGGTCGGCCATCGTCACGCCGCGATCGACCAGCAGGCCCTCGATCTGATGGAACATCGGGTAGTGCGTGGCGTCGGCGTCGTCGGGCCGATAGACGCGGCCCAGCGAAATGATCCGCACCGGCGGCGGCGTCTTCTCCATCACGCGAATCTGCACCGTGCTCGTCTGGCTGCGCAACAACAATTCCTTTGCCTTAACCGCTTGCGGCTTCACCATCGAGCCGGCATCCCTATCCTGCGTGATGCTCCCTGCTCCGAGCTTCGCCGCTGTCGCCAGATAGAAATTCTCCAGCGGATCCCGGGCGGGATGCTCCGCCGGGATGTTCAGCGCCTCGAAATTGTGCCACTCGTCTTCGACCTCCGGCCCGTCGGCCACGGTGAAGCCCAGGCGGCCCATGATGTCCTTGAGTTCTTCGATGGTCTGCGTCAGCGGATGCAGATGGCCGATCCGCGGCCGGATGCCGGGCACGGTGGGATCGAACTGCGGGCCGGCGGCTGTCGCCTTCGGCGCCGCTGGCCAGCCGCGCCTGGGCCGCTTCGAATGCCGCCTCGATCTGCTGCTTGACTTCGTTGAACCGCTTTCCGGCCTCCGGCTTGTCGGCCCGGTCGACCGTGCCGAGACCTTTTTGGGCCGTCTTGAGCGGCCGCTCTTCATGCCCAGGAACTCGATCCGCGCGGCTTCCAGAGCGGCGGCGTCGCCGGCCGAGTCGAAGGCGGATTGGGCCTCGCGGCACAGTTGGTCCAGTTCAGCCAGAAATTCCGCGAGGGGCATTGGAGTAGGTCCCGCTTGACGAGCGGGACTATTGCGTAAACGGCCGAGCGAAGACTTTGCCCCGCATCTGCAATTCAGGGCATAAGAGTCCCTTCCGGCAGAAAGGGCCTACTTCAGCGCCTCTTTCACCGCGTCCACGATCTGATCGAACGCGGCGGGGTCGGTCACGGCCAGTTCCGCCAGGATCTTGCGGTCCAAGCTCGATCTCGGCCTTCGTCAGGCCGTTGATGAACTCGCTGTAGCGCAGGCCGCGCTCGCGGACGGCGGCGTTGATGCGGATGATCCACAGCTTGCGGAACTCGCGCTTGCGGTTGCGGCGGTCGCGAAAGGCATAGACGCCGGCGCGGACCAGCGTTTCCTTGGCGGTGCGCAGCAGGCGGCGTCGCCCGCCGACGAACCCCTTCACCTTCTTGAAGAGGCGCTTCTTCGCCTGATTCCTGGCGGCGCCTTTTACAGTACGCATGACTCTTGGTCCTTCTGATCGATCCGGTACGGTCAAATCCGATTAATAGCTGTGCCCATTGAGGGCTCTGGTCAGGCCATGGCTCCAGACATCGCTGGTAACGCCCGTGCCGCGGAGATTTCGCTTCTGCTTGTGGGTCTTATGCGTTGCCAAGTGGCTGGTACCGGCGCGGCGGTGCTTCACCTTGCCGCTGGCCGTCAGGCGGAATCGCTTCTTCGTCCCCTTGTGTGTTTTCATCTTGGGCATGGCCGATTATCCTTATACTCTTTTTGGCACTCTTCTCGCTTGGCTCGCTTGAAATAAGACCCGTTATTGTAAACCATCTAGGATCGGCATGAAAAGGGGAGCTTCCGCCCAAAAAGCCATGAAAAAACCGCCGGGCACTATTCACCACACTAGGGCGGCGATATATTGCACACGGTCGAAAAGGGTGTCACTGACTCCAGCGACAGGCACCTTCAGGAGCATCCCATGAATCTGCCAAGTCTTATTGCTAGCCGCGGTTGGTGAAACCACCCAACAGGGTAACTCCCAATCCGTGATTTTCGCGATGGTCATACTGCTCTTCCTCTTGGTGATCATCGCGACCGTCGGGTTTAATTACGGAAAAATCTGGGTCCAGGCGTATTTCTCCCGCGCGAACGTCACGCTCATGAGCCTGATCGGCATGAGCTTCCGCCGGGTGAACAAGCAGGTCATCGTCACGGGCAAGATCATGGCCATGCAGGCGGGCATCGGCCAGGAATCCGGAAACGGGCATCACCACCCGGCGGCTGGAGGCCCATTACCTGGCCGGCGGCAACGTGCCCGAAGGTGATCCGCGCGATCATCGCCGCCCATCGGGCCGACATCGACCTGGATTTCGACCGCGCCGCGGCCATCGACCTGGCCGGCCGCGACGTGCTGGAAGCCGTGCAGACCAGCGTCTATCCCAAGGTGATCGACTGCCCCGACCCCAAGCGATCGGGCAGGGCCACGCTCAGCGCCATCGCCAAGAACGGCGTCGAGTTGAAGGTCCGCGCCCGCGTGACCGTGCGGACCAACCTCGAGCAGCTCATCGGCGGGGCCACCGAAGAAACGATCATCGCCCGCGTCGGCGAGGGCATCATCACCGCCATCGGCTCGTCGGAGACGCCATTTCGACGTGATGGAAAATCCCGACCGGATTTCCAAGGCGGTGCTGGACCGCGGCCTGGACGCCCAGACGGCGTTCGAGATCGTCTCGATCGACATTGCCGACATCGACGTGGGCCAGAACATCGGCGCCCGCTTGCAGGCCGACCAGGCCGAGGCCGACATGCGCGTGGCCCGCGCCAAGGCCGAGGAGCGGCGGGCGATGGCCATGGCCCGCGAGCAGGAGATGAAGGCCCAGGTGGCCGGCAATCGGGCCGCACGTGGTGCTGGCCGAGGCCGAGGTGCCCATGGCCATGGCCGCCGCCTTCCGCAAGGGCACGTTGGTGGTCAACAGCTCGCCCAAGTAAGCGACATTCGCGGAACGAATGGGGTGGTCGGTGCGAAGGGCCCATCGACATTCTGCTGAGGTTGAGCATATCTCTGGCCGCCACGTTCCATAATATTGCGGCGACCTTATATTGATGGTATCAATTGGCCTTGCCGCTGCGTTTAACCGGCGGCTTCCGCTACGGTTAAAGCATCGGCCGCAGCCAGGATTCGCCACCGCTCCGTGGGGCCGGCACGGCATGCACTGACGGTTCAATTCATGCACCTCGCGGTCTGCACTCCCCCCCAACTACTTCGCAAATACGAAGGCTGGTTGCGTGGAACGCAAAGCCGGCAGTCGGATAACAGTGATGGAAAGGAAAAAACTATTGAATCGTTGACATGAAAATTATTTCTAGCTATTATGACGAAGTCGTGAATTGTAGTGATTGCGCAGCATAAAACGGATTAGACCGAATACGGTGAACCAATGGGTTTTGTTGGCTGGGGCTCTGTGATGTTGGCAAATAGAAACAACACTAGTCCTCTGGCTGTTGGGCAAGGCAATGGAAACTCGCCGATCGAATCGAAAAGTCCAGGAGGGCCTTCTGGGGGCGATCGGATGCGAAGTGGCTACAAGTGCGGCGGCGGTTGGCAAACTCCGAGGAAAAGGGAATTTGACAATTAACGTTTTTTAACTACTTTCTTTACGCAGGAGACTGCAACATGTTCTGGCGAGCGAAGCGAAAGAGCAAAGTGCGTCCTAATCGGTGCGAGAACGTTGCGACTCGAGTCCCTCGAATCGCGACAAATGCTGAGTGGCGTCGTCCAAGTGCAAACCTATCCGCTGATCGGCGCTGGGTTCCTCAATTTGGTAGGCGACAACTCGGTACATTCCATCAAATTGACGTCCACTCCCGGCGCCGGGCTGGACTCATTCACAATCACCGCCAAGGATGGAACTCTGTTCCAACTGAACGGCGCTGGCGCGACGTTGACGTTGCTCTCTGTGAACGGCATCACCAACGACATTTCCGTCAGCCTTGGAACCGGCGGGCCCAATACGTTTGACTTCGAGCGCCGGCCGCGACCGCGGGCAGCGTGTTGACGGTGTTGGGCAACCTCAACATCACTAACCAATCGGTCGAGACGAACATTATTAACAATGTCGTGATCCAGGGCAACCTGAACGTGCATACGACGAGCTTTGGATACAAAGAGCTCGACATGCTCGGCACGCAGGTCAACGGCTATACGGAGGTTAATAACTACACGTCCATCGACGGCAGCACGCCGCCGGTCGGCACACTGACGTATGCCGGTGACTCCTTCACGAACATCACCAACTGCACGTTCGAAGGGCTGAACGTCAAGAATACGTCAACCGCAGCGGTGCTCGAAATCGACAACGGCGTTGGATTCAATGTCACCTTCATTCAGAGCGCAAGCCCGTTGCCAACGAATGAGACCTCGGGGTTGACCAGAACGCAGATCGGCTACCAGACTACGACTGATGTCGATTCGCTTCTTATCACGAACAACTTGGGCGAAACCAAGGGTTCGTTCTTCGGCGGCGGCAGCATGACGACGCTGACGAATGGCGGCAACGCACCCAGTCCAGTCGTATACGGCAACGTGGTAGTGAGCAACGGGGAAACGTTCCCGCTACAATCCAACCAGGTTAATTTCGTCGGCACCGTAGTCTACGGTTCCACGGACGTTACGAACGATCCGGCCCTTCCCGGCGGCACTACGCGCACGAGCGTGCAGAGCAGCACCCTGGGCGCGCAGTTGGTGAACAACGCTCCAGTGGAGGTCGTCAACAACGGCATCGGAGCGAACCAGTTCCTCATGACCGGTTCTCAGATTCCGTGGGGCCTGGCAATCGTGAACGCCGATTCGTCCTATGGAAACTCGACGGTCATCGATTCGAGCTACATCGGTCAGATGGCTTCCGGCGCGGTGCCGCAAGTCCCGGTATCTTTCGACGTTTCCGGTCCAGGGAGCGGCGACAGACTCTATGTTGCCGGAAGCACCGACGGCGTCGGCGGTCCGGACGCGTTTGTCCTCCGCAACAACTCGGTCGTCAACGGCGGCGTGGATCTGCAACTGGGCAGCGGCGACAAGAATGTCGCCTTGGACAGTTCCCGGATGCTCAGCTTCGAGATGACGTCCGGCGTCGGCAACGACAACCTCTGGATCGGCGGTACGACCATTACTACCGACGTCCTATCTGCTTGGGCACCGGCAACGACAATATCTGGCTGGAAAAGGGCAATACGAACCTTGCGCCGGATTCGCTGCCCAAACGCGCTCAGCGGTACGGTCATCGTGACATGGGCCACCGTGCCTGGCGTCAGCAATCTGACGTACGATGCGGCCGACGCCACACAGGCGTTCCCGTTCTTCCTGCCTGACACCGTAGCTACGGTAGCGGTTGTAGCGATTCCGGCATGGGCATTGGTTCCCTCAGTCTAAAGTTTGAGGAACTCGGTAAACATCAAGACGCCGTGGCTCGCTCGCGGGCCACGGCGTCGTTTCCTTTCAACCGAGCTTGGGTGGTGCCCCCAACTTGGCGGTTCCGCGGATAATACTTGATTATCCCGCAGGAGCGGGTTATCGTCGAAAGTTAGCTTTCGCAGGGATTTTGAGCGGCTAACGAAGAGAATCTATTTAGCAGCACCATGTCAAAACGACGCTCTCTACGCACCCAAAATAACGGACGCACTTCTCTTTCGAAAGCCGGCGCCCAGCGGTGCCGAACTCCTCGGTCGCGCGCCTCGTATTTGAATCGCTCGAAACCCGGCGGATGCTTGCGGACGTGGGACTTCGCTACGAGTTTGACCTTAACGGCACACCGGTCAGCGCGCTTCAGGCGGGTCAATCCTACGTCATGAAGGCGTTCATACGGGACAATCGACCCACCACGGCGACCGGCGTATTGCAGGCGTATTTCAACGTCAACTATTCGTCTGTTGTTAACATTCCAAGCGGTCAGGGTGTGACCGCCGGCGCGGCGTACAACTGGGCACCGGGCGGAAACACGTTGACATCCGGTCAGATCATCGGCACGGGTGGGGAACTCACCTATCGAACCGCTTATTCGCCGCCAACTTTGGAGCAGCTTCTTTACAGCGTACCGTTCAATACGCTCAGCGCCGGAACACTGACCTTGACCACCGCCGTCGATACCCTCAACAGCGGCAACAACGTCATCTATTTTTGCGGCTACTCCAGCCCTCCCAACGTGACGAGCATGTCCGACGTTGAGGTTGACGGCCTGACTTCGCCAACGTTGTCGTCGGATGGAAGTACCGTGACCGGAACGATCCAAGTGCAGCCGGCCGGCGCTGGCATAGCCTCGCGCTTTGCGGTGAGCGCATTGGCCAGCGCGACGGCCGGCAGCCCAACTACAGTCACCGTCACGGCCCAAGACATCTACGGCACCACGGTCAGCAATTATTCCGGCACCGTGCATTTCACCTGCACGGACGGCGCCGCGGTCTTGCCGGCCAACGCCACGCTGACCAACGGCGTGGGCACATTCAACGTCACGCTGAAGACGGCCGGAAACCAAACCATCGCCGCAACCGATACCGGCAACAATACTATCAACGGCATGACCGGCACCGTGGCGGTATCCCCGGCCGCGGCCTCGAAGTTCATCGTAAGTGCCACATCTGCCGCGACCGCGGGCAATTCCATCGCCGTGACGGTTACCGCGCAAGACCCATATAGCAACACGGTTTCAAATTACGCCGGAACGATCCATTTCACAAGCACGGATGCGGCAGCGATTCTGCCCGCTAACTCTACTGTGACGAACGGCACCGGCACTTTCTTTTTAACGCTGCGAACGGCCGGCAGCCAGACGGTTAGCGCCACCGATACCTTGAACAGCTCGGTCACCGGCAGCACCGGCACGGTAACCGTGAGTCCCGCCGCCGCCGCGAAAATCGCCGTCAGCGCGCGGCGAGCGCGGTGGCAGGCAACACGTTCACGTTTACGGTCACAGCCCAAGACACTTACGGCAACACGGTTACCGGCTACGGCGGCACGGTTCATTTTACGAGCACAGATGGCGCGGCGGTCTTGCCCGCCAACAGCACTCTGCCAGGCGGCGTGGGGACTTTCAGTGCGACGCTGAAAACGGCCGGCAGCCAGACGTTGACCGCCACCGATACATCCACCGGCTCGATCACCGGCAACAGCGGCACGATGAGCGTGAGCTCCGCCGCGGCTAACCACTACGTACTCACCGCTCCCGGCAGCGCCACCGCGGGAAGCGCAATCAGTCTCACCGTCACGGCGAAAGACGCATACAACAATACGGCCACCAATTACGCTGGAACGGTGAAGTTCGCCAGCACCGATTCGAGCGCGGTCCTGCCGGCCAACAGCACGTTGACCGCCGGCGTGGGGACTTTTAGCGCGACGCTGACAACCGCGGGCGGCCAGACCGTGACCGCCACCGATAACGGCAACAGTGCGATTACGATCACGAGCAGCCCGATAAGCGTGGCCGCGGCGGCAGCCACACACTTCGCGGTCGCCGCTCCCGCCACCGCCACGGCGGGCAGCAGTTTCAACGTCACCGTCACCGCGAAGGACGCCTACAACAACACGGCTGCCAGCTATTCCGGAACGGTCCATTTCACCAGCACCGATCCGGCGGCGACTTTGCCGGCCAACTCGGCGCTAACCAATGGAGTCGGGACTTTTGGCGTCACGCTGACGACGGCGGGCAGCCGCATCGTGACGGCCGCCGATGTCGCGAACGGCTCGATCTCCGGCGCCGCTTCAATTAACACGGTTGCCGCGGCCGCCACGCACTTCCTGACTAGTGCCCCCGGCAGCGCAACTGCGGGCAGTCCCGCCACGTTCACGGTTACGGCGTTAGATGTCTACAACAACATAGCCACGGGCTACTCGGGCGTCGTTCGCTTCAGCAGCACCGATCCCGCCGCCGTGCTGCCCGGGAATTCATCGTTGAACAACGGCCAGGGCACCTTCAGCATCACGCTGAAGACTGCCGGCAGCCGGACTGTGACCGCAACGGACACCAATTCCTCGACGCTTACCGGCGTCAGTGGTTCTATCGCCGTATCTGCCGCCGCGGCCGCACACTTTGTGGTCACTGCCCCTAGCAGCACTATCGCAGGCGGCGCAATCAGCGTCACGGTCACGGCCCAAGACATTTATAACAATACGGCGACGGGCTACGGCGGCACGGTCCACTTCAGCAGCAGCGATGCGGCGGCGGCACTGCCAGCCAATACGACATTGACCAACGGCGCCGGCACGTTCAACGTGACGTTGAAAACAGTCGGCAGCCAATCCGTAACGGCAACGGACACGGTCAATGGCTCGCTGAACGGCGTCAGCGGCTCCGTCGTAGTCACGCCGGGAGCGGCGACGCATTTCGCGTTTACGGCCCCGGCCGGCAGTAACGCGGGCAGTTCCTTCAATTTCACAGTCACGGCAAAGGACGCCTACAACAATACGGCTACCGGCTACCAGGGAACGGTCAACTTCACCAGCAGCGACGGGCAGGCGACGCTCACGGCCTATGCCTCATTGCCGGGCGGGTCGGGCAGTTTCAGCGCCACGCTGCTAACGTCCGGCAACCAGACGTTGACGGCTACCGACACCGTCAATGGCAGCGTGACCGGGACTAGCGGTGCGATCAACGTAGCCGCGGCGGCAGCCACGCACTTACTTGTAAGCGGCCCGGCAAACGCTACCGCGGGCAGCGCCGCCACGTTCACCGTGGTGGCCAAGGACAGCTATAACAATACGGTATCTAGCTATGCGGGCACAGTCCATTTCACCAGCAGCGATCCGGCGGCGGTCCTGCCCGCCAACACCACATTGACGAGCGGCACGGGCACCTTCAGCATCACGCTCAAGACGGCGGGCAGCAAGACGGTGACCGCCACCGATACCGTGAACGGGTCGCTCTCCGGCGTTAGCTCGGCAGTGAGCGTATCGGCGGCTGCCGCGACGAATTTCGTAGTCAGCGCTCCGGCGAGTGCCATCGCCGGCGGAGCGGTCACTTTCACCGTGACTGCGAAAGACGCTTACAGCAATACCGCCACGGGCTACGCGGGAACGGTCCACTTCACCAGCACCGATGCGGCCGCCGCACTGCCAGCCAACACCACGCTTTCCAGCGGCGCCGGCACCTTCAGCGCCACATTAAAGACCGCGGCCAATCAAACGCTGACGGCCGCCGATACCGTGAACGGCGCGATTAGCGGCGTCAGCGGCACAGTGGCCGTCAGTCCGGCTGCCGCCTCGCAATTCGCCGTCAGCGCGCCGGCAAACGTACTTGCCGGAAGCGCTTTCAGTTTCACCGTGACCGCAAAAGACCCTTACAACAACACGGCCACCAGCTATGCGGGCACGGTCCGCTTCACCAGCAGCGACTTGAACGCAGTTCTGCCCACGAATGCCACGCTCGGCAACGGCGCCGGCACGTTTGTCGCCACATTGAAGTCATCCGGCAGCCAGTCGTTGATTGCCACCGACACGGTCAGCAGCTCGATCACCGGCAGCAGTTCCGTGAACGTAACCGTATCATCGGCTACGCACTTCGCCGTTAGCGCGCCTCAAGCGCCACCGCGGGCGGCGCAATCACCTTCACCGTCACGGCGCAAGACGGCAACAATAACACGGCGAACGGCTATGCCGGCACGGTCCACTTCACCAGCAGCGACGCCGCGGCGGTGCTGCCGGCCAACGCGACGCTGACTAACGGCATTGGCACGTTCAGCGTAACGCTAAAGACGGCCGGCAGCCAGTCGATCACCGCCACGGACACGGTAATTGGCGCGCTCACCGGCAGCAGCAATGCGGTTAACGTCAGCGCGGCGGCGGCAACGCATTACGTCGTCAGTGCCCCGGCAAGCACTACCGCGGGCGGCGCCTTCTCAATCACCGTCACTGCACTGGACACGTACAACAACACGGCCTCGGGCTACTCAGGGACAGTCCATTTCACCAGCACCGACGCGGCCGCGGTCTTGCCGGCCAATAGCACCCTTACCAACGGCTCCGGTACTTTCAACGTCACACTGAAAGTGGCGGGCAGCCAAACGATCACCGCCAAGGACACCGTGAGCAGCTCGATTGCCGGCACAAGCGGCACGGTGAGCGTCAGCCCGTCGGCCGCTTCGCATTTCCTGCTCAGTGCCCCCGTGAATGCCACGGCGGGCGGCGCGTTCTCGATCACCGTCACTGCGCAAGACGCCTACAACAACGCGACCACCGCCTACGCCGGTACGGTCCACTTCACAAGCAGCGACGCGATCGCGGTTCTGCCGGCCAACGCCACGCTCACCAATGGCACGGGCACGTTTAACGTCACGTTGAAGACGGCGGGCGTCCAGTCGCTGACGGCGACGGACACCGTGAACAGTTCGATCACGGGCGGCGCCTTGGTGAACGCGACGGCTGCTGCGGCCGTGAGTCTCGTCATCAGTGGTCTAGGCACAGCGACGGCGGGGAGCCCCTCACCTTCACGGTCACGGCAAAAGACGTCTATAACAACACGGCGACCGGTTACACGGACACGGTCCACTTTACCAGCAGCGACCGGGCGGCAGTGCTGCCGGCGAACGCCACGCTCACGAGCGGCACGGGCACATTCAACGTCACGCTGAAAACGGCCGGCAGCCAGACGCTAACGGTCAAGGATGCCACAAACGCGACGGTCGCCGGCGGCAGCGGCGCCGTTACCGTGAGCGCGAGCGCCGCCACGCACTACTGGTTGAACACCTTCGCCAGCGCGGTGGTCGTGCAATCGGGCGCGGTCCAATCCGGAATCCAGGGCGCCACGAGCCTCCTGAAGACCGGTTCCGGCACTGCGACGGACAGCGTTGCAAACAGCTTCACGGGCGGCGTCTACGTCGAGGACGGCGGCCTGATTGTTACCATTCCGTCCGCGCTGCCGGACGGCGAATCGCTCACGGTCGGCTCCGGGGCGGCGTTCGGCGCGCCGGCGTCCACCACGGCAGGCACGGCTTTCACGCTCGCGGTAATCGCACAGGACGCGTACAACAACACGGCGACGGGCTACGCGGGCACGCTCCATTTCACAAGCAGCGACGCGGCGGCCGTCTTGCCGGCCAATGCCACGTTGACGAACGGCGTCGGAACATTCAGCGTCACGCTCAAGACGGCCGGCAGCCAAACTTTGTCGGCTACGGACACCGTCACCGGTTCGCTTGCCGCCAGCGGCGCAGTGAACGTCAGTCCGGCGGCGGCCAGTCATTTCCTGGTGAGCGCTCCGGCGAGCGCCGCTCCCGGCACGGCTTTCAATTTCACCGTGACGGCACAGGATGCCTACAACAACACGACCACGGCCTATGCGGGCACGGTCCACTTCACGAGCAGCGACTTGGCCGCGGTCTTGCCGGCCAATGCCGCATTGACGGGCGGCGCGGGCACCTTCAGCGCGACGCTGACGACGGGCGGCAGCCAGACGATTTCCGCCACGGACACGGTCAGCAGCTCGATTACCGGCGCGAGCGGCGCGGTGAACGTGTTGACGCCGGCCACGCACTTTTCGGTCAGCGTTCCCGCGACCGCCACCGCGGGCGTCGCGTTCAATGTCCGCGTCACGGCGTTGGACGCGAACAACAACACCGCCGCCGGCTATTCGGGCACGGTGCATTTCACCAGCAGTGATTCCGGCGCGGTCTTGCCCGCCAACGCCACATTGACTAACGGCACCGCCACATTCAGCGCCACGCTGAACACGGTGGGCAATCAGACGGTGACGGCCACGGACACGGCAAGCGGCACGTTGAATGGCACGAGCACGGCGGTGAACGTGAGCGCGGCGACGGGAGCAACGCATTTTGTCGTGATTGCGACCCGCGCCGCCACGGCAGGCAGCTCGTTCAATTTCACCGTTACGGCGCAGGACGCAAACAACAACACGGATACCAGCTACAGCGGAACGGTTCAGATCACTAGCAGCGACGCGGCGGCGGCCTTGCCGGCCAACGCCACGTTAGTTAACGGCTCTCATACGTTTTCGATCACGCTCAAGACGGCGGGCAACCAGACGATCACGGCCACGGATACCGTAAATAGCTCGCTCACCGGCGTCAGCGGCGCGGTCACTGTCGCCCCGGCCTCTGCCAGAACCTTCTCTCTGAGCACTCCGGCAAACACGGTTACGGGAGCCTCCTTCACGTTCACGGTGACGGCAAAGGACTTGTACAACAACACAGCCACTCTCTACTCGGGCACGGTCCGTTTTAGCACCAGCGATCCGTCCGGGTCGGTGCCGTCCAGCACCTCGTTGAACAACGGGACCGGTACGTTTAGCGCCACGCTGAGATCGCTGGGCAGCCAGACGCTGACGGCCACCGATACCGTGAGCGGCTCGCTTTCCGGTACGAGTAATGGGGTGAACGTAACCGCATCGGCGCCCGTCGTTCCGGGCGCCAGTCTTGCGGCGTCGCCGGCTTTCGTCGCGAGCGCAGCCGCATTCGCCAGCCCCGCGTCCGGTGGCCCGGCGCCATCGGTAACGCTGCAAACCCCTGGAAGCGTTGTGAGCGGAAACGGATTGCTCAACTACAGCCTGGCCGACACGCTGCAAGATCCGTGCAATATCATCGTGCAATTCAGTCCCGATGGCGGCGCCACATGGCAGGACGCCACAATGGTTGCGGGAGGGGACGGCGTTTCGAACCTGAGTTCCAGTTCGTCCTCCTCGGGGTTTGCCCATCACTTTCTTTGGGCCAGCGAACTGGACATCGGCATCGTTCACAATCCCAACGTCCTTCTCAGCGTCACGCCAATCGACGCTCTGACGGGCGCGATCGGCGCCACCGTTGTGACGGGCACATTCTCCGTCAACAATCAGCAGCTTCCCGTGCTTTCGATCGATGGGGCGCCATCTAGCATCGTGGCCGGGCAGTCCTTTTTTTTTCGGTATCGCTGAAGAATAGCTCGGGATTGATCATTCCCAACTCTGACGCGGTGCAGTTTTTCAGCAGCGATCCGAATGCGACTTTGCCGTCCAATAATCCCGCGTTATCCGACGGCGTCGGGACGTTCAGCGCAACGTTCAACACGCCGGGCGTGCAGTGGATTGCCG
Source organism: uncultured Planctomycetia bacterium (assembly GCA_963707295.1). Classification (GTDB taxonomy): domain Bacteria; phylum Planctomycetota; class Planctomycetia; order Pirellulales; family Thermoguttaceae; genus JANXQG01. The sequence goes on along the minus strand of CAVPPL010000007.1, from coordinate 33,089 downwards.
TTGACGACCTCGGAAACGGCGCCGTGGCAAAGGTCTACGTCAATGCCGCTAACGCCGCATCGCAATTGGGCTTCGTCACTGCGCCGCAGACCCTGACGGCCGGAGTCGCGTCGGGGACGATTACCATTGCGCTGGAGGATGCATCGGGCAATCCAGTCGTTGCCGCTAGTCCGCTTGCGGTCAGCCTGGCGACAACTTCCGCCGAGGGGTCATTCTCGCCTGCGTCGCCGTTGACCATGCCGGCCGGCGCGAGCACGGTCAGTTTCAATTACACGGATACGGCGGCGGGAACGCCGACGCTCACGGCGACCGCGGCCGGCCTCGGCTCCGCCGCGCAGCAGGAAAGCGTGGTCGCGGCGCCCGCCAGTCAAATCGTTTTCGCTCCGGCGCCAAGCTTCGCCGCGGGAACTCTGTCGCAACCGATGATCGCGACCCTGGAAGATGCCTTTGGCAACCCGGTGGCTGCCGGCAGCGGCGTAACGGTCCAATTGAGTCCAAATTCCACGTCGGGAAGCTTTGGGCCGGCATCGCCGCTGACGATTCCAGCCGGCGCCGCTTCGGCCAGCTTCCAGTACGCTGACACTCTGGCGGGGTCGGCCACGCTCACCGTGGCCGCCGCCAATCTTCCGCCCGTCGCACAGCAGGTGACCGTCCTGCCGGCCGCGGCAAGCCAACTGGTTTTCAATACGCCGGCGCAGTCGCTGTCCGCCGGGAGCACGTCGGTGGCCATCGCCGTAGCGCTGGAAGATGCCTTCGGCAATCCGGCCGATGCAAGCAGCGACTTGGCAGTGAACCTGAGCACCAGTTCCGCCGCTGGGACGTTTATTCCCGCCGCGCCGCTGACGATCGCGGCAGGTGCAAGCGGCGCGAATTTCCAATATGTTGATACACTGGCGGGCACGCCTGTCCTCACGGCCTCGGCCGGCGGCCTCACGTCCGCATTCCAGCAGGAAACCATAACTCCGGCGGCGGCAAGTCAACTGCTATTCACTACGCCGCCCCAGACGCTGTCCGCCGGGAGCACCTCGGGTACTATCACTCTTGCACTGGAAGATGTTTTCGGCAATCCGGTTAATGCTAGCGGCGCTTTGACCGTCAATTTGAGCAGTACGTCGGTCAAAGGCGCGTTTACTCCGGCATCCACGGTGACAATTCCCGCGGGGGCAAGCACAGTCAGCTTCCAATACAGCGATACCGCAGAGGGATCGCCGGCGATAACGGCGACGGGCGGCGCGCTAGCTTCGGCCAACCAGGGCGAAACGGTCGTTTCGGGGCCGGCCAGCCAAATGACCTTCACCACCGCCAGCCAGACGCTGACGGCCGGGTCGAATCGGGCGCAATGACCGTCGCGCTGGAAGATGCCTTCGGCAATCTGGTTGATGCCAATAGTCCATTGACGGTGAGTTTGAGCACGACTTCCTCCAAAGGCTCGTTCACGCCCATTTCCCCCCTGACGATTCCGGCCGGCGCCGATACGGTCAGTTTCAACTACACGGATGCGGCAGCCGGGACGCCGACGCTCGCCGTTGCATCGGGCGGCTTGCTTCCGGCCACACAGAGCGAGACGTTGCTTCCCGCGGCTGCCAGCCAGTTGGCGTTTACCACCGCCGAACAGATTCTGACTGCGGGCGTGCCGTCGCACAAGATGACGGTTCAACTTGAAGACGCCTTTGGCAATCCGGTCGGCGCCGCGAGCGGCGTGCCGCTGAGTCTGACCACGTCGTCCGTCGCCGGCCAGTTCATTGATCTCCACGGCAATGTGCTGCCGTACCCCGCACCGCTTACAATTTCCGCCGGTGAAAGCACCGTCCAATTCATGTATGCCGACACCGTGGCGGGAGCGCCCGTGCTGACGGCGGCGTCCTCCGGCCTCGCCTCCGCCTCGCAAAACGAAACTATCCTTGCGGACGCCGCCAGCCAATTGGCATTCACCACGCCGGAACAGGTGCTGACCGCCGGGGCTGCCTCGGCAACGATGACGGTCGAACTGGAAGACGCTTTTGGCAACCCGGTTAACGCCGCCACCGGCCCGCTGACAGTATCCGTAAGCACAACGTCCACCAAGGGAGCGTTTTCGCCCGTTTCACCGCTGACGATTCCAAATGGCGCGGACACGGTCAGCTTCCAATATAGCGACACTGCCGTCGGAATACCCACGCTTACCGCCGCCGCGGCCGATTTCGCCTCGGCCGCCCAGGACGAAACCGTCACTCCGGCCGCAGCCAGCCAACTGGCCTTTACCTCCGCAGATCAGGTGTTGACTGCCGGCGTGCCTTCGCACACGATGACGATTGAGTTGGAAGACGCGTTTGGCAATCCGGTTGACGCCGCGAGCGGTGTGCCGCTGAGCCTGACCACGACGTCCGTCGCCGGCCAATTCGTCGATGTCCATGGCAATGTGCTGCCGTATCCGCGCCGCTGACCATTCTCGCCGGTTCCAGCACCGTCAAGTTTATGTATGCCGACACGTTGGCAGGAACGCCTACGCTTACGGCGGCGTCCACTGGCCTTTCCTCGGCCACGCAAAACGAAACTATCCTGGCGGACGCCGCCAGCCAATTGGCGTTCACCACGCCGGAACAGGTGCTGACCGCCGGGGCCGCTTCGACGATGACGGTCGAACTGGAGGACGCCTTCGGAAATCCGGTTAATACCAACAGCCTATCACACCTTGTTCAATGCGGTGAATAAGCCGATTATCATAGAGGGTCTGGACTAGGTAATTATCGGATTCCCGAGGGCGCCTAAGGACCAGTACGCGCGTCTCTCGTCTGACGCAATCTCTAACTATCCTGTTAAGTAGCTCCTGCGCCTTATCCGATATCTTCCCTTCTTTATCTCTGAGGAAGTAATCCCTTGCCGCCATTTGTATATTCCGAACAGTCATGGGTTTGTCGGCGGCGATGGCAGCAGCAAGTCCCGCTACATTCAATGCATCGCGAGGAACTCCTTCTGATGCTCTAACAAGCTCGTCAAATGCTTGGCCGGCGAAGCAAATCTCGCGCAACTCCCCCGCTGTCTTGATAGCGAACTCATAACCAAGTTCTGACATCAGGACGACGAGGTGCTGATAGAGGAGCTGCGAAAAGAAGGTAAAGGCATGGGATCTATCTGCCCTAAAGACAAGGAAGTCATCCAAGTCCAGACTGGCTGCAGTATCCGCTCCCAGGTCGATACCGATGTACTCAGCCCTGCTGTCGGCGATATCAATAAAGTGTGATTGTCGTTCAAGCGCCCCTATCTTTACGCAGATTCCTGCAACAGGAAAGAAACTACGGCGAAGCAGATCGGCCAGATAAGGCTGAAGGTCGCCCGGAATGCTGGACCACTCGTCGAGAAGAAGCCAGAGTTGCCTGCCTGCCATTGCTTGGAGGAGCGACGCCAGCGCTCGGCCGAGCAACCCGAATTGAACCGTCAGAATCTCATGGCCAGATTGCTTTCGCGATTCAGTCAGCTGCCTACTCCGCGTGCGCCGTTTACCCGCTGAGGCACTTACGGACGGGACAGATCCATGGAGCCCCACGGAAACGTTCGATCCACTGCTGGTCTCGGCTCCGGCGCTAACGGTAACGGAGCTCTCCGTGTTTCCTACTACTCGGACTTGCGTGGCAGCCAAACCAATATCGTCAAGACCGGGAATTAGACTATCCAACACTTCATCAAAGGTACTAGTGTTCTCAACAAGTTCGCGGATTTGATTGTGGAGTTCTTCGATCAAATCTACCAAAAGATTCGTAGCGCGCAAGCCGAGAGGTTGAGACGCGTCTGCGTAAAGTCCACCGCTCGACCCTATCATGCGAAGGTCGAAATATAGGGCGACATTGCCTTCGCGCTTCTTGGCTTCTGCCAGGTATTTCAAGATATGAGTCTTCCCCGTCCCGCGTCGCCCATAGATAATCTGATTATCTAGAGATTCTAGGAGGCTCAGCACGGGTTCGACAGGAACAAAGGTGTGGGCAAGGTATTCCGGCGTAGCTTTTTCTGCGCGCCGTGTCACACGCATCAGAAGTCGGTTTACCGATCTATTGTCATTCGTATTCAATTCCCGCCCCCCAGCGCCCACCCAATTGTGATACTGCTACCTTACGGCACCTCGGTGATAGTAGCAACGGGCAATGTCACGGATCAGCTCGCCAAGGGCGCTTGTCAATACGACAGTACCTTAGCGGTAATAAAGTTGCGTACTGATACTGATGCACGGCGATCTGATGCCGACAGCGCACCGATCTTCCGTTGCCTCCATGATGTGTATCGCCTCCGCGGAACCGTCCTGTCATGCATGCCGCGGACAGGGTCAAGCGCTACGGTCACGTCCACGGCGAGGTGGGCAATATGCCCCGAAGAGGACACCTCGCTCGCGGCGGGAAGCAGAGGTCGGGCGGTTGGATATGGGAGCTTGTCAGTTAGCCTCAATCTTTCGCCTGCCGGTCATGCTGGCCTGAGCGGTTCGGCTGGTGTGATTTTCCGGTGCGGGCCATGGCTGGCTGCCGGGCTGTCGCGCCGGCTGGCGGGGTTCCACGGGCCCCGGTGGTGGCTCCTTCCGTGTCGCAGGGTGGTTCCGTCTGGTCAGCCGGACGGGAGGGCCTGCAGGCGGGTGACCGCGGCGGTGATCTCGCCGGCCCAGGGCCAGTGCTCAGCGAGCCGCAGCCGCAGGCGGCGGCCGCCGCGGGCCAGGCGCCCGGCGACGGAGAACAGGCGGAGCCGGAGCCGTTTCGGTTCCCAGCGGCGCGCCTGGCCGGCCAGGGCGAGCAGCTGGGTCCAGGCCAGCAGCTCGCTGGCCAGGGCGACGATCTCGCACCATAGCTGGTTCTGGGCGAACCCCTTCAGCGGCAGGCTCCGCAGCCCGGTGTCCTTGGCGCAGCGGATCCGGTCCTCGCAGCGGGCCCGGCGGCGGTGCCGTAGCTCCAGGTCGGCGAGCTGGCCCTTCTTGGCGTCGGTGGCGAACGCGGTGAACCGGTGGCCGTCGATGTCGGTGAAGCGCAGCTGCGCCCCGGGGTGCGGGCGCTCTTTGCGGACGATGACCCGCATCCCGGCCGGCCAGGAGGAAAGGTCGGGCATTCCGGTGATGCCGGCGACCCATGCGCCGTCCCTCGCCTGCCCGTCGCCGTCGTAAGCCGGGGTCCAGGAGCCGGCGGGGACCTTGAGGATGGCGTCTTGCATGTCCTCGGTGATCGTCATGCCCACCGAGTAGCGCAGCCGCCGCGACGGGGCGGTCAGCCACTCCAGGAACCCGTGCGTGCCGCCGCCGGAGTCCGTGCGGACCAGGACCCTGCGGCGCAGGTGACGCGGCAGCTGGGCAAGCGAGAGGCGGGTGGCCTCGATATGGTCGGCGGCCGTGTTGGACCCGGCGCTCCCGGTACGCAGCACGATCGCGAGGGGTTCCCCGTTCCCGCTGGCGCCGTGGTCGGCGAAGGCGGTCATGGGATGGAAGCCAAATGACTTCTTCCAAGTCGGAGCGGCTTCCTGTTTCTCTGAGTGGGCGATCACGATCGTGGCGTCCAGGTCGACGGTCACCAGCCCGCCGCCGGCGCCCGGGGCTGCGTCCCCGGCCAGCGCCCAGGTCCGCTCCCGGGCCGCGGCCCGGGCGGACCGGATGGCCTTCAGCGCCCGCGGCAGGTCCCCGGCCAGCTGGCTGACCAGCCGGGACACCACCGGGTCGGACGCGACCGGCCCTGCGAGCTCCGGCTGCTCCCGCAGCACCGCGATATCGGCCAGGCAGTCCCCGCCCAGCGCCACGGCCGCGGCGAGGTCCGCGACGATCTTGCCCGGGTCGTGCACCGCCCGCGGCGCCCGCCACCGGGCCAGGCCCTCCGACAGGCCCCGGCCCAGGCCCGTAACCCGCATGGTCTCCCACAGCAGGACCGCCCCGGCCTGGGACACCAGGCCCTTCCCGTCAGATGACACGGAGACCCTGGCAGTGCGTGCGTTATTCTTCACTGGAAAAGTGCCTTCGGCTGGTGGCGGACAGGACCCTAGACAAGCCCTATTCTTCCAGGTCAAAGGCACTTTTTCATGCAAATGAATGGCCGCCGGTAATCCCAGGCGAAAGCCCGAGGTTAGAGGGTTCCTCGGGCCAGCGGGTGACGGGCGTGACTACCATGCCGACGCCGGGCACGGCCACGAGGTAGCCCGCTCTGGCGAGCCAGGCGTGGGCTCGTGCGGCGGTCTCGCGGGCGATGCCGAAGCTTTCGGCGAGCTGATTGCGGGACGGGACCGCGTTGCCGGGCGTCCATTGCCCGGCTCTGATCTCAGCCTCGATGACCCGCGCTACCTGACGGTACCGCGGGATTCCCGAGAGGTCGTCAAGATCATCCGGCACACTGGTCACCGCTGGCTGCGGTGATCGGGCACTGCCGCCGTTCTGATCGGCGGCCCGGCAGTCGGGGTAGTCATTGCTGCCGTGCCGTGCCGGGATGGGATGGGATGGTCTGCAGGAGTCGGCGTGCGGGTGCATGGCTAACCTGTCCAGGCCGGGAAAGCCCCGGGGCGAGGAGGGCGCCGCCCAGCGCGGGGAACGGGGCGCTACCGGGACGGGGGCGCCCCGGACAATACCGCCAGGCCGCCGCGTTGCCCGTGTGCCGGTTGGTGGTTCCGGGGTTCGGGGTGGGGGGCGGAGCGGGCGAGGAAGGCGAGCGCGAGGCTGGTGATGAGCACGGCCAGGCCGGCGGCGACTCCGCCCGCCAGGCTGGTCCCGGGCGCTTCGCCGAGCAGGCCGATGCCGACGGCCGCGCTGGCCAGCGGGGTGACTGCGGCGATGACCGGCAGTGTGATCATGGGCTGGCCGACCTGGTAGGCGGTCTGCGTCAGCAGGACGTTACCCGCCCCGGACGCGGCCAGTGCGTACAGGGTCCACGAGGCGGCCAGCGCTGCCAGGCCGTGGCTGGCCACGTGGGAGAACGCCATGGTCACCACCGCCGAGCAGGAATCCGCCAGCCCCGCCGCCACGGCCAGGAAGACCGCGCGCCGGCGTCCGGCCGCACGCAGGCCCGCGACGGCCGCCGCCAGCGCGCCGGCCCCGGTCGCGGCGGCGCCCAGGCCCGCCGCAGCGGCGTAGCCCGGATGGCCAGCCGCGTGACCGTGACCAGGCGAGGCCAGTTCCAGGAACGCCGCGACGGCCGCGGCCACTGTCAGCGCCGCAGCCCAGCAGGCCCGGCCCAGCGGGCGGCCCGACCAGATGCGCACGATGACCACCGCGACGATGAGCTCCGCCGACACCAGCATCTGCACGGTCACCAGCGGTCCGGACCGCAGCGCCACCGCGTGCGCCGCGAACCCGCCGATCTGCACCGCGATCCCCAGCAGCCACAAGGGCTGGCGCGCCAGCAGGAACAGCAGCCGGGGACGTCCCGCCGACGACACCGGTGCCGCGGCCGCCTGCCGCTGCTCCACCGCCGCCCCGGCCCCGTAGAGCACGGCGGCAGCCAGCGCAGCCGCGATCATCACCATCACCGGCACCACGCTAGGAGCGGTACACCGCGTCAGGCCATCCGGAAGATCCCCCATTCCAGGGGAGGGTTTACCCTACTCCCGCGCAGGCCTCAGTAACCCGCCGACCGTGACGGCCGCTTCCCCCGCCGCCCCGTCCCCGGACTACCCAGCCGTCCGTGTCACAGCCCGGACCTGTATCAGGCAGCAACGGCCCGCCAGCGTGCGCAGAACCGGATGGCGGCCAGGGACGGAAGCCCTACGCGCGCCGCACATAGAACCGCCGATCGGCGCGGTTGGCGGGTTCTCGGCGGTCATCGGCCCGGGCGCGCGGAGGCGGTGGGTCTGGCGTGGGGAACCGGCTGGGCGCTGGCGCTGTCAAAGCCGGTATGGCCGGCGAAGGCGAGCCGGATTGGCGGTAGCGGCCGTGGCGCTGCTGTCCGGTGCGTCAGCAGTTGCGGCTCAGCAGCCGGGTATGACAGAGGGGGTGCGGCGCCACCTCCGCGCTGGTGGCTCACCAGCTGCCCTGGCGGCATCGCCTGGCGTCAGGATGGGCTTATCTAATCGGCCAGCGCGGATCCGCCCGCTGATCACCGCCCGGCTCGCCGCTATTGCGGACAGCATGACTGGCCGGCAGCGGCCGGAAAACCGGTCGCTGCAGGGGCCTTCCGTCAGGCACCATGGCCAGGCTGGCTGCTCGGATTGGGAACAGATGACTACGCCTGAACAAAGTCGCGGCTCACCGGCCCGGAAACGGGCGGTGCTGCTCGCGCTGCGCTACTACGGCCGTCAGATGGCCAGGCTCCGGCGCTTCACGGTGCCCGCGATGCTGCTGCCCGCCCTGGGAAACACGTGCATTTTCTACATCGCGCCGCTGATTGTCGCTCACCTGATCGGCCGCCTGGCTGGCCAAGGGCTGGCCGGGATCGGCGCGGCGATGCCGTATGTGGCCGGCTTCGCCGGAGTACTGCTATTCGCCGAGATCGTGTGGCGGATCGGCATTCACTGCCTGAACCGCCTCGACGGCCGCGGAATCGAGAACCTGTACGTGATCGGCTTGGACGAGCTGCTGGCGAAGGACGCGGGGTTCTTCCACGACAACTTCGCCGGTTCGCTGACCAAGCGGGTGCTGAGCTTCGCGTCCCGGTTCGAGGACTTCACCGACAACCTGGTGTTCAATATCGTCGGCAGTCTCGTGCCGCTGGTGTTCGCGTCGGTGGTTCTGTGGCGCTACGACCCGTGGCTCGTCGCCGGGCTCATCGGCGTGATCGCGATCACCGGTGCCGGTATCGCGCCGCTGATCCGCCGTCGTCAGAGGCTCGTCGACCAGCGCGAGGAAGCGATCGCGCGCGTGTCCGGGCATGTCGCCGACAGCCTGATGAACATGGACACGATCCGCGCGTTCGCGGCCGAGGACCGGGAGGCCGCCGAGCACCGCAAGCGCGTCGCGGACCAGCGACGCAAGTCGGTGCGGTCGTGGGACTACGCGAATCTGCGGATCGACGCGCTGGTCGCGCCGATGTCTGTGCTGACCAACGTGCTCGGCCTGCTGCTCGCGGTCGCGCTCGGCGCGGGCCAGCACGGCATCGAGGCGATCATCGTCGCCTTCACCTACTACTCCAACGCGACGAAGATCATGTTCGAGTTCAACCAGATCTACCGTCAGCTGGAGAGCTCGCTGACCGAGGCCGCGCAGTTCACCGAGTTGCTGTTTACCCGGCCGGCCGTGGTCGACCCGATTGCGCCCGAGCCGCTGCGGACGAAGGCCAGCGACGTCCGCTTCGAGCGCGTGAGTTTCGCGCACCCGGGCGGACTGCCGTTGTTCACCGGCCTCGACCTCGCCGTGCCGAGCGGGACCAGGCTCGGCCTGGTCGGCCGGTCAGGCGGCGGCAAGACCACGCTGACTCGCCTGCTGCTGCGGATGATGGACGTCGGCGACGGCCGGATCCTGATCGGCGGACAGGACATCGCCAGGCTGCGCCAGTCCGATCTGCGCAGCCTGATCGCCTACGTGCCGCAGGACCCTGCGATGTTCCACCGGACGCTGCGTGACAACATCGCGTTCGCGCGTCCGGACGCGACCGACGAGGAGATCTACCAGGCGGCGCAGGCGGCGCACGTGACAGAGTTCGCAGGCGACCTGCCGGACGGATTCGGCACGATGGTCGGCGAGCGTGGCGTGAAGCTGTCCGGCGGGCAGCGGCAGCGAGTCGCGCTGGCCCGGGCGATCTTGCGGGACGCGCCGATCCTGCTGCTCGACGAGGCGACCAGCGCGCTTGACTCCGAGAGCGAAACCCTTGTCCAGCAGGCGTTGTGGCGGCTCATGGAGGGCCGGACCGCGCTCGTGGTCGCGCATCGGCTGAGCACGGTCGCGCGCATGGACCAGCTGGTCGTGCTCGACCGCGGCCAGATCGCCGAGAATGGCACGCACCAGGAGCTGCTGCGTCTCGGCGGAACCTACGCCAGGCTGTGGCAGCATCAGTCCGGCGGCTTCCTGGACGACAGCACGACGACCGCGATGCTGTCCGGGGCCCCGAGGCTGAGCGCGTGAGTCATGGATCCATGCCGTCCGCCAGGCACTGAAAGCACTCTCGGGTCGAGCGCACCGACGGCATCGCCACCGTCACCCCGCAAACTCAGCGACATCCCGCCGGGGTGAGCTACTGACCCTTTCCAGGCTGTCGAAGTCGACGCCCTGCAGGTTGATCCCGCGGATGGTGGTACGGAAGTCCAGGCTCGGGAGCTTGTACCGGCGAGAGCCCTCCACGCGCCAGGTGATCACTTCGTAACCAGCCTGGTCCCGGTAACCGCCGGGAAAAATCAGCGTTTCAATGACGACCTCCGCACCCGCGTTCGGGGCTGCTGGCGCCCGGGCTGACCGTCCGTTTCCCCGCGCAGTGTAACCGCACCCAGTCACCCCGAACGGACCGTTGCAACGGCGCGCCATATAATCAGCTCCGTCCCGAGCAAGACGCACATTGCCGCCGTTCGGTACCGATAGCGTGTCGCGGCCCTGATCGCCGCCGGGGCGCCGGACCGGGCATTCTGATCTCATGTACCCATCCAGTTCGAGCTGCCCGGGGCGCGCTGGGAGGGCGTGATGCGTATCGCGGTGACGGGCGCCAGCGGGCAGATCGGCCGCCAGGTTGTGCGGCTTCTGGCAGGTGAGCAAGCCCATCAGGTCGTCGCGCTGTCCCGGCGCGTGCTGCCGTCCGGGCGATGGCCGGCGGGCGTTAGCGCGCGTGCCGCCGACTACGCCGACCTGGAAGCTCTCAGCACCGCACTGCGCGGTGCGGACACGCTGGTGTTTGTCTCTAGCGACGGTCCGGTGGCGCAGGTCATGGTTCACCATCACAACGTGATCCGCGCTGCCCGCGCTAGCGGGGTTGCTCACATTGTCGCGCTGAGCGGCCTGGACGCGGACCCCTGCTCGCCGTTCTGCTACGCGGTCAGCTACGGGTACACCGAGCGGCTGCTCGCCGGGAGCGGGTGCCTGGTCTCGATCGCCAGGGCATCGATCTACAGCGAGTTCTTCACCGGGTTCCTGACCCGCGCCCGCGCTGGCGGCCAGGTCCGGCTCCCCGCCGCCGACGGCCGGATATCGCTGGTCTCCCGCGCTGACGTCGCGCGATGCCTTGCGGCGCTCGCGGTCAGGCCCGCGGGCGGCCACCACGACATCACTGGCCCTGAGTCCCTCGACCTGGCTGCCGCCTCAGCTTCGGCGGCACGCGAGTGGGGCACCGCGCTGGAGTATGTCAGTATCACGCCCGCAGAGCACTGTGCGGAGATGGCTATCGCCGGGGAAGACCCGTGGTGGATGTATGCGTACTCGACGATGTTCGCCTCGATCCGGGAGCAACGCTGGGCGGCAGTCTCCGATGAGGTCCGCCGCCTGACCGGATGCTCGCCCGTGTCAGTCCGCACAACGCTCGCCAACTGCAAGACGGCCTGACGCCGCGCAACACTCCGTACCCGAGCCGCCGATCTGGCGTGAGGTATAAACGCGAGCGACGTCGGCTTCTGTCGTTCATAACCGGGAATTCGGCGCGCAGTTTCCTGGCGGCGAGCCCTGGCCAGCCGGGCGCCGCCTAGCGCCCGGGCCAGCGGCGCTGGGCGCCGGGCATGGCCTGGCAGGCCGGGCTACCGGCCGGGGGCCGGCCGGCGGGATGATGGCATCAGGAGATGAGTAATGCGAGTACTGATGATCGCGCCCCCGGGCGCGGGCAAGGGAACTCAGGGCGCGCTGATCGCCGCGCACTTCGACATCCCGCACATCGCGACCGGCGAGCTGCTGCGCGATCACGTCGCGCGGCGGACCGCGCTCGGCCAGGCCGTCCAGGCGTACCTGGACCGCGGCGAACTCGTGCCCGACCAGGTCGTCCTGGACATGGTGCGGGAGGCGATGGCCGCCGCGAAGGCGGCCGGAGGCGGGTATGTCCTCGACGGGATCCCGCGGAACATGCCACAAGCCCGGGCGACCTACCTGATCGCCCGGCAGCTCGAGATGACCGCGGATGTGGCGCTGCACCTGCAGGCCGGCGACGCCGAACTCATGCGCCGGCTGCTCGCGCGAGCCGCGCTCGAGCACCGCTCCGACGACACGCCAGACATCATTGCCCAGCGGCTGGCCCTCTACCACGAAGTGACATCCCCCATCATCTCGTGGTACCGCGACCGCGGAATCCTGGTCTCGGTGGATGCGATGCGTTCCGCGCAGCAGGTCGGCCGCGAGATCCTGGCCGCCCTCGAAGCGATGCGCCCGTTCCTGGACCAGGTCCCCGCGCTGGCACGGCGCTCCGTTGACCTCACCGGCCTGGGGGACGCGTTCGGCGTCGACCGGCCCCGCCGCCGGCGCATCCGGCTGAGCCCTCCGGGCCCGCCACTAGGCTGGCCTCGGCCGGCATGGCCGCTACCGGGTACCGGCCACGGCAGGGACCTGCTCAGCGCCGCCGGGAACCGCTGAGGATACTCCCCGGGGCTCGACGGCCGGTTCCACCTCGACATAGACAACCCGCCCCCGGCCTCGCCAGGACGCCAAAACAGGCAAGGGATCGCCTGCCACCGCCAGATCCAGGACTCCTGACATGGAGAGAATCGGTGTGAGGTTGCGAGCTCGAAGAGCTCAAACCGAGCCTCGTCCGCCCACGTTCTCCGGGGTCACGGACTTGAGGGCGTAGCGGCTTTACATATTATCTTGCATCTATTTTCACTGCTTCCGGACGGCAGAGTCGCAAGTGATCCGAGTAAGTGCACAGGTCAGCGACGTCTAGACTGCCAGCGACCTGCGCTATGTCAGGAGTCCTGAGATCCGACGCAGCCGAGAATAGATCCGCCGTCCTGCACGGCAAGCTGTCTCGGGCCATGCTGGCGTGGCCATGCAGATCGCGGAGTTCGGTGTGCTTTCGCGGGCTATCGTTTATCGCCGCTCGTGCCTGTCCACGGGGATGATCTCAGCTGGAATGCCGGATTTGGGATTTCCGCGGGATGTTTCGTGCCGCGCAGCAGCTGTGCCGTACCGCCGAGTTGCCGGCGGAAAAGGCCCGTTGGCAGCGAACGGCATCTTCGGCGATCAGGTGAGCTCGACCGTGCCGGGCACGCGCCATGGCTCGGGCATCCGGCGCAGACCGCTGCGACGGTCACGGGCTTCCTGCGATGACCGGGGCCAACGCGAAAGGACCGGGCTCCACGTGTGATCGAGATGACTGCGGCCGGGCCCTGGCCCCGGCGCTCAGGAAAAGGGGTGCGCGTTTTGCTGCTGACGTTCGCCATGCCCTGATGACGTGAGGCCGTCAAGCGCCGCCGTAGGTCGGCCCGCAGGGGCGAGCCAGCCCGATCCCGATGTCCCCTGCTACTCGCTGCGCAAGATCAGCGCCGGCCGGATCCGGGCGGCCGTCCAGCCGGGGACGGCGGCGATGGCATTGGCCAGGACGAGGGTCACCGGGATGACGGCGGCCACCAGCAGCACCGGGATGTCCGCGGCGCCGCCGACGCCGGCCGAGCCGGCGAACAGCCGCCACGCCCAGCGGCCCGCCAGCAAGCCCAGCGGCAGCCCGACCAGCAGCGCGACCGCGGCCAGCGCGCTGGCCTGCCAGCACACCACCCGCAGCAGTTGCGACCGGAGCAGGCCCATGGTCTTGAGCACCGCCAGGTCGCGCCGCCGCCGCTGCACCCCGGTCAACAGCACATGGGCCAGCGTCCCCACCGCGAGCAGCGCCAGGACGGCGCCGAGGACGAGCGGGGTGTCCCGCACTCCTGCGTAATTCTCGATGTCGCCGGGCCGCTGGTCACTGGCCACCAGGCACAGGCCCGGGAGACATCCGGTGCGGGCGGCGGCGCTTTTCACCTGGGCCGCCGCCGCCCGCAGATCGGTGCCCGGCCGGTACCGCAGCAGGAAGAAGCTGTAACAGGTCTGCGGCGGCCCGCAATACGGGGGATTGGGCTGGGACAGCACGGATGCCGCGACCGCGGCGCCGGTCCCCAGGCCGGTGGGGGTACCGCCGCCAGAATGGAACGCAGCGAAGACCGCCGAGCCGACGATGCGCATCCAGGCCGCCCTGCCGTTCGCGCCGACCTTGACCCACTGGCCGACGTGCATGCCTAGCGTGTGGAGGGTTCGGGGGCCGAGAGCGATCTCATGCGGCCCGGCCGGGGCCCTGCCCGCCAGCAGGGTGAGGAACCCGCTCCCGTGCCACTGGTCGAGGCCGATAGCAGGCACCGCCGTGCTGCCGCTGCCTGAGGCAGCTACGCTGACCTGCCCGCTATTGCCGCCCGCGTACCCGGCCAGGCCCTTGACGTGCGCAAGCATCTTCTCGCCGATAGCCTCCGGCACCGACCCCGCCTGCAGATCCAGTTGCTGGGGCCAGTTCTGCCCATACAGGTGCGGTGTGCTGACCAGCGCGAGGAAGCTGGTGCCGAACACCATGGCCGCCACCACCGCTGCCGTCGCCACCGTCGTCCCCACAAAGGCGCTGCGCACCGGCACCGCGGTGCGCCCATGACCGGGCTCGAATGCCATCCGCACGCCCAGATTGCCGGGAATCGGTCCTGCCAGGCCGAGCGCTGGGCTTAGCCGGGAGGGGCGCATCGGCGCGGCCGGCTCGGCCAGCCCGAGCGGGCCCTGGGCCCGGCCCGCTGCCCGCAGTGCCGCGGGTGCCACCACCAGCAGCGGCGTGGCGGCGGCGAGGACGAACCCGGCGCCGAGGACGGCCAGGTTGATCTCCACGCCCGGGTCCGGCTCGGCAAACCCGGCCGGCCCGATCGGCATCAGCGGGGACGCCGCTATCGCGACCCCCACCGCGATGGCAGCCCCGGCGGTGGTTACCGCCGCCGCCCTCGCCAGCGACAGCACCACCAGACCAGACCGGCTCATGCCCAGAGCACGCAGGATCGGGAACTCTACCGAGTCCAGGACAAGCTGACGGCTCAGCAGCTGCCCCATGATGGCCAGCGCGATCAGGCCAGCGAGCCCGGCGAAGATCACCAGCGCGGCCGCTTGCGGCCGGATCGACCGCTGTGCTGCAGCGTACGTGGTGGCCAGATGGACGACCTGGGCGTTCCCCACCTCGTAACGCGCTGCCAGGGCGGTGGCCTGGCGGGTGAATGCGGCGGCATCGGCGCGAGGCCGGAGCAGCACGTAGATGCTACCGCCAGCCGGGTTGAACGACATCGCCTGCCGAGTGCGGGCGAAGGCCGGGCTCAGCAGCAGCCGTGGATAAGAGGCTGCCACGATCTGGTCATTGAAGGCCACCACCGCTGACACCCGGAATGCCAGCCGCACCTCATGTTTGACGTCGGGGTTGCCGTCTCGCTGCGGGTACCCGATCAGGTCCAGCGTGCCACCCGGCCGCAGGTGCTCCCGGTCCGCCACCTGCTGGCTGATCATGACCGCGTGCGGGTCGGCCGGGTCGAACAGGCGGCCAGCCAGCACCTTGACCCGGTCGAGTGACAGACCCTCACCGCCCGCCGGGCCAGCCTCCGCCGTCAGGCCGGAGAACGGCGAGGCACCCGGGCCCGGCAGTGACATCTGCAGGAAGGCCGCGGAAGCCGACGACGATACCTGCGGAAGGCGGGCAATGGCGCGGAAGTAGCCATGGAATCCCGAGAGGGCCGGCTGCACCATCAGGTCTGCGGCGTGGCTCTGGCGCAGGAAGCGCGGGTAGGCGGTATCGGTGCGCCGGGCGCCTGCGGCGGCGGTCAACGCGATGCCGCCGATCACGCCGAGCAGCACCGCCAGGGCCAGCAGCCCCCGCCACTGCCGGCGCAGCTCGGCGCGCAGCCTCAGCCACACAGCTCCCATGTAAGACATTCAGCGGCCTGCGCCTCCGCCGGTCAAGGATGCAGGCATCCCGCCGGCAGTAGTGCTGCCCGCCCGAGGGTCAGTAGCGGCAGGACCCGGCTCCCCGCAGCACCGCCCGGAAGGCCGCGAGCTGAGCGGGCACTGGCATCGGGAGTCCGCCACGGCCCAGCCGTGCGGCGCTGCTGGCCGGAGCTTGGAGACGATAATGACGCCCTCCTCGGTAGCGGCGCTGTCCGGCTCGAAGCTGGTCGAGCGATACTGCAGAACAGGGTCATCTGTAATCGACCCGGCCACGATGCCCGCACCGAGAGGACAGTGAATATTCGGCATCGTTCGGCGTGCCCCAGTAAGAACGTCAAGGCTGAATTGACGATCGCGGCCATCGCTTAGCCGTATACGTGCCAGCGCATAAACATGCGGGCACGTAACGCCCGCTATTCGACATCGCCATCATCACCACCCCCTTGACACCCGGCAGTGATCCTTAACTAACCGGCCTTGCGGTTAGCAGCGGAAGCGGGTCTGTATGCCGTGCTGGCTGAGGCGTTGCGCAGTTCCTTGGGGCTGACAGCGTAGGCCTGCTTGAAGGCGCGGTTGAAGCCGCTGAGGTCGCCGAACCCACAGCTGTAGGCGATCGTCGAGATGGGCCGCCCAGCCTACCGCGGGTCCAGCAGGTCCTGCCGGGCCCACACCCTCACCATATGAATGTCGATATAACAGTCCAGGTCAACGGCGTCGCGCGGAGACTTCAGCTGGACAGCCGGGTCACCCTGCTCGACGCGCTGCGTGAACATCTGGGGCTGACGGGCACCAAGAAGGGCTGCGACCAGGGGGCGTGCGGCGCCTGCACGATCCTGCTGGATGGCAGACGCGTGCTGTCGTGCCTGATGCTGGCCGCGCAGTGCGACAGCCGCCGGGTGACGACCATCGAGGGCCTGGCCGACGACGGGCGGCTGCATCCGGTGCAGGAGGCGTTCATTCGGCACGACGCCCTACAGTGCGGGTTCTGCACGCCGGGCCAGATCATGTCGGCGGTCGGGCTGCTGGCGGAGGGCCGACCCGGATCCGACGCGGAGATCCGCGAGTTCTCCAGCGGCAACCTGTGCCGGTGCGGCGCGTACCCGAACATTGTGGCGGCGATCCGGGAGGTCGCCGCGGCGGGGAGTGAGTAGCCGTGCCCGGACTGGAGTACGTGCGCGCAGACGATGTCGACAGCGCGGTGGCGCTGGTGACCGCCGATCCGGGTGCCGCCTATCTCGCCGGCGGCACGACCCAGCTTGACCTGCTGCTCAAGGACCGCGTGATCAAGGCTGGCCGGCTCGTCGACATCGGCCGCCTGCCGCTGCGCGGCACCACCCGCGGCGACGGCACGCTGCGAGTCGGAGCGCTAACCACGATGGAGGAACTGGCCGCGGACCAGACGGTCCGCGAGCGGCTGCCGCTGGTCCGCCAGGCGCTGCTGGCCGGCGCCTCACCGCAGCTGCGGAACATGGCCACCATCGGCGGGAACCTGCTGCAGCGCAGCCGCTGCCGGTACTTCCGCGACGCGGCCGTGTCGGCGTGCAACAAGCGCACACCGGGTTCGGGGTGCGCGGCGATTACCGGCCCGGCCCGGATGCACGCGATCCTCGGTACCAGCGAGCACTGCATCGCCGTGCACGCTTCCGACCTGTGCGTGGCCCTGGCCGCACTGGACGCGCAGGTGCACATCCAGGGCGCCCGCGGTCGGCGCGTCGTCCCGCTGACCGCGTTCTACCTGCTGCCCGGCGACCGGCCCGACCGGGAGACCGTACTCGCCCACGGCGAGCTGATCACCGCGGTGGACGTGCCGCTGCCGCCGCCCGATACCCGGTCGGGCTACCTGAAGGTCCGCGACCGGGCCTCCTACGAGTTCGCGCTCACCTCGGTGGCCGCGGCTCTCGTCATCGACCGCGGGCTGATCACCATGGCGCGCCTGGCCCTGGGCGGCGTCGGGACCATCCCGTGGAGGGCCCGCGAGGCCGAGGACGTCCTGACCGGCGCCCCGGCGAGCGACCAGGCGTTCCGCGCCGCCGCGGCGGCCGCACTGCGGGACCCGTTCACCGTCGACGGCACCGCGTTCAAGGTCGAACTGGCCAAACGGACCATCGTGCGTGTCCTCCAGGACCTGGCGGGAGCCCAGCCATGACCGCCGTTATCACCGACACCGCGATCGTGGGCGCTCCCGTCGACCGGGTGGACGGGCCGCCAAGGTGACCGGCGCCGCCCGCTATCCGTCCGCCGTCTGCTACCCGGACCTGGCCCACGCGGCACTGGTGCAGTCCGCCATCGCCGCCGGGACGATCAGCGGAATCGACGCCGGCCAGGCGCTGGCCGCGCCTGGCGTGCTAGCCGTCGTCACCCACCAGAACTGCCCGCCACTAGCCGACGCGCCAGCCACGCCGCTGGGCCCCTCGCCCCGGGTCCCGCTGCGGGACAATCGCATCGTCCACCACGGCCAGCACGTAGCCGTCGTCGTCGCGGACACGCCCGAGCAGGCCGTCGCCGCGGCCCGCCTCGTCGCGATCGACTACCAGCGGGCCGAGCCCGTGCTCGGCATCGGCAATCCGGGAGCCCCGGTCGTCCGCAACCCACGGCTGGAAACTGAACGCGGCGACGTCACCGCCGCGCTGGCCTCCGCCGCAGTGACCTACGACGAGACGTTCACCACCCCGGCAGAGATGAACAACCCGATCGGGCTGTTCGCCACCGTGGCCCGCTGGGACGGCGGGCGGCTCGTGGTCCACGACTGCACCCAGTGGCCGATGATGACCCGGCACGTGCTCGCCACCGTGTTCGGCCTCCCGGAAGACGACGTCAGGGTGCTCGTCCCGTACCTGGGCGGCGGGTTCGGCGCCGGGCTGATCACCTGGCCGCACGTGATCATCGCCGCGCTCGCGGCGCGGGTCGCCGGCCGTCCGGTCAAGCTGGTGCTGACCCGACCACAGATGTTCACCTCCGTCGGCCACCGGCCGCAGACCGTGCAGCGCCTGCGGCTCGGCGCCACCCGGGACTTCACACTGACGGCGATTGATCACGATGCCACCTCGACGGTCGGCGTCCAGGATGCCACGATGGAGCCCATCACTGCGGTCACGCCCCTGTCCTACGCCTGCGCCAATGTCGCCACCCATGGCCGGCAGGTCCGGCTCAACGTTCCCAACCCCGGCTGGCTGCGGGCCCCCGGCAAGGCCGTGGGCAACTTCCCGCTGGAGTCCGCGCTCGACGAGCTGTCCTACGCCCTGGGCATCGACCCGGTCGACCTGCGGCTGCGGAACCACGCCGACGTCAACCCGCAGTCCGGCCGGCCGTGGTCGAGCAACGCCCTGCGCGAGTGCTACCAGGCCGGCGCCAAGCACTTCGGCTGGGCCGGCCGCGACCCCGCGGTCCGGTCGATGCGCGACGGCCGGTGGCTGGTCGGCTACGGGATGGCCGGGGTCACCTTCGGCGGCTTCTATGGACCCTGCCGGGCCAGCATCACGCTCAGCCGGGACGGCACCGCCCGCGTGCGCAGCGCCGCCACCGACATCGGAACCGGCACCTACACCGTCGCGGCGCAGCTCACCGCCGAACTGCTCGGCCTGCGCACCAGCCAGGTCGTCGTCGAGATCGGGGACAGCGACCTGCCGCCCGCCCCCCAGTCAGGCGGGTCGGGTCTGGCGACGGCGCTGAGCGCAGCGATCCACGCCGCCGCCGGAAACCTGCTCCGCGCGTTCCTCGACCTAGCCCCCGGCGGGTCGCCGTTGCACGGCCGCAGCCCGGACGAGGTCGCCGTGGCCGACGGCTGCATCCACCTCATCGCCGACCCCTCGGCCAGGCTGGCCTGCACCGACCTCCTGGCCGGCGGCGACCTAAACGAGGTGACCGCGGACGGCGAAGTCACCCCGCAGGCGATCGCCGCGGGCATGCCGCCGGCCGGCGCCTTCGCCGCGCACTTCGCCGAGGTCCGCGTCGATGAGGACCTCGGGCTGGTGCGCGTCACGCGGATGACCTCGGCCGTCGACGCCGGCCGCATCCTCAACGAGAAGCTGGCCCGCAGCCAGATCCTCGGCGCGGTGGTGATGGGCATCGGCATGACCCTGTTCGAGGAGACCGTCTTTGACCCCGCCACCGGCCGCATCGCCAACCCCACGTTCGCCGACTACCTGATCCCGGTCAGCGCGGACGTACCCGACCTCGACGTGATCTTCGCCGGGGAGCCAGACAGGTCCAACCCGGTCGGGGTCAAGGGCCTCGGCGAGATCGGCATCGTCGGCGTGCCCGCCGCCATCGCCAACGCCGTCTACCACGCCACCGGCCGGCGCATACGCTCGCTGCCGATCACCATCGACAAGCTGCTGTAGTGCCGTCGGCGCCCGCTCCATCCCCGCCTGTGGGCCAGGGCCGCGTGGCGCCCCAAACCTGGGACCCGGCCGACGAATCGTTAGCAGGACAGCCCGAGAGGGCGTCAGCCGATTCGGAGGTCAGGCCGGGACCCAGGCCCCGACCCTACGCCCGCACCGCACCACCGCAAAACCGCGCAAGCAGGGCCGAAAGCACGATCCCCCATCCTCCGTGCCGATTACGGGCGGTATCGAAACTGTGTCGGCAGTGGACACGCGGGCGCACCGAATGCCCCGCTCTGCGTGCGCCGTTGGCTGCATCGCAACTCTCATCGCGGCTAGAGGACGGTCGGTTGCGTTGGCAGCGTCTTCTCGTCCCTCGCCTCTCGGTCGTGCTCGTCGTCTCGATGGCGGCCGACGGACCGGGAGCTGCACCCGTCGGCTGGCCAGGCCCTCACGGTGACGTCGCCAGATGAGGCCAATCTTGTGTACTGTCGCGCGCCTAGGAACTGGCCTCCTCTTCCAAGGCGTGGACCATGGCGGTCGCGGCTGCGCTCGGATTGTCATTGGTCGCCGCCCAGACGGCCCGCCGGAGCCCGCCGGTGTCGTCATGGACCGGGACCCAGCGCACGCCGCGCGGCACCGCCTGGGCGGCGATGCCGGGCACCAGGGCGATCCCGAGACCGGCGGCGACGAGCCCGAGTCGGGTGGGCCAGTCGCGGG
Organism: uncultured Planctomycetia bacterium; assembly: GCA_963707295.1. Taxonomy (GTDB): domain Bacteria; phylum Planctomycetota; class Planctomycetia; order Pirellulales; family Thermoguttaceae; genus JANXQG01. Next base: position 12,305 of record CAVPPL010000007.1, on the reverse strand, counting down.
CTGTGAAGGTGATCCTTGGCTCGGCGATGCTGGGCCATGCGCCGAACTCGGGGGCGTCGCCGGGACGGGACCCGACGACCCACCCCTGGTCTGCGAGCTCGTCGGGTTCGATCCGTTCCCGGGCGGCGAAGGGGTGTGATTCTGCGACCGCGACCCCGGCGCCGCGGGCGCTGCGCAGCGCGGTGAGGCGCAGGCCTCCGAGGTCGTAGTCCGGCAGTCCGTCGCCGGTCGCGACGATGGCGACTTCCGTTCGTCCGCGGCGCATCGCCGTCAGCTGCGCCGGCGTGGGGGCTTCTGTGAGCTGTACTTTGAGACCGGGATGCACGGCTGTCAGCCTGGCTATGGCGCGCGGGAGCAGCGCCGCGGTGGCCGTCGGGAAGCCCGCGACGACCAGGCGGCCGGCGAGACGATCGCGCAGACCCGCCAGTTCCTGCGTGGCGGCCGCGATGTCGTCCAGCACCTTGCCGGCGTGACGGGCCAGCGCCTCACCGGCCGGTGTCGGCCGGGTCCCTCGTGCGTGCCGCCGGAAGAGCGGCGTGCCCACGGCCTTCTCGGTCACGGCGACCTGGCGCGAGATGGCGGACTGCGTGTAGCCGAGCCGCTCGGCGGTCGCGCTGAACGATCCGGTGCGCGCCACCTCAAGGACGACGCGCAGACCCGTCAGCGTCAGATCCGTCACCGGGCCAGTCTACTCAAGATATGAGCATTCCGCATGGCTGGTCTCAGTAACAGTCGCTTGTGCGATACGTCTGCCCCTGCCAGGGTGAAGGAAAGGCAATGCAGGAAAGGGAGACGACATGACCCACACGAGCACCCGAGACGAGCTGGTGGCGCGCTTGGTCCGGGCCGGAGAACTAGAGATCTCCGGCGAGAGCCAGCAGGAGGCCGACTCGTACTTCGACACCGAGAACTTCGCGTTCCACGGACCCGACGGATTCGACAGCGACTACGAAGGGCTCACCGAGTACTTCCAGTCGATCCGCGCCGCCTTCGAGGACCGGACCATCCGGCGGGGAATCATCGTCGCCGAGGGCGATCTCATCGCCTGTCAGACCTGGATCGAGGGCACGTTCACGCGCCCGTTCACCCACTCACCCGTGGGGAAGCTCGAGCCGAACGGGGCACGGGTCGTCTGGGACCTCATGAGCATGTTCAGGTTCGATGACCGCGGACGGCTCGTCGAGGAATTCGTGAGGACCGACAACCGAAGCTTCCTCCGTCAGCTCGGGGCCGAAGTCGCCTGACGGCCCCGATCGCCGCGGCGGCGTCCCAGCCGCGGTCAGCGCGTCGCAGGGCAGGCCGATTCCGCTCGGCCATTCCGCGAGATCAGGCGCAGATCACCTAGTTCTGCGTCACTCAAGATGACATCTGCAAACGCCCGGCGAACGCGCCTATCGGCGGTTATCTGAAGCGGTTGAAGAATCGTACCTGGTAGATGGGCATTTCTGCGGCGAGGACATGTCGCCGCCGCAGCTGCGGGAAGGACTCATGATCGGCGTCATCGCGGTCCGGCGGGCGCGTATCCGGCGTGGTGCGCCTGCTGAAGGCCGAGCCTGCGGGCGACCTCGCCGCGGATGAAACGGTCCCCCGCCGCAGGCGGTGATCCCGGCGCGGGACGGTACCGAGCCGCTGGCCAGACGCTTCAGTGCCCGCGCGGCGGCGGGCACGGCCGCCACCGCCACGACGCCTCCCAGCTGGCCGCAGGGCCCCGCCCATCGCGGCGCCCGGAGGATCCGGACCGACGACGGTCATCTGGAACGCCCAGCTCGCCCAGCTCGAGCGCAGAGCCATCCGCTGCCTGGCAGCACCAGCCGCCGACGGGGAGCTGACCGGCGAGCTCGGGACGCCTCAGCGGAACGCGCCGGGCAAGCCGGGGAGTGGACCAGGCAAGGGACACGTGCGGCTGTTACAGCGGCTACAGCGACGACACCGCTATAGATAACGTGTCCTCGCCGGCCCAGCCCGACGGGCTCAAAGCCCACGCCACGGACCGCGGTGAACTCCCGGCAGCTCAACGCGGACCCCCACCTGCCACCGGGCCAGGTACCCGCAGCCCCGGCCCCGGCGAGCAGTTCCTCGCTCACCCTCGCAGCCTAGGTCCGGCCCTCCCCGCTACCGGACCGGGCCTTTCCGGGCAGCGGCCGATCCGGCACCAGGCCAGTCCCGGCATCGGACATCACCACATCCCGAGAAAGCTATCAGAGCATGACGCACACCAGATCCGCCGCTCTGCGTGGCCACCGGCATTGCCGCGTTAACCGGGTGAGGCAAGCAGATCTGGTCGATCTGGCAGCGATGAGGGGCCCACCGCAAGGCGCGCTCATGGTTGATATGCCTGTGATCGTGAGGCACCAGGATCGAGGCGCACTGCGCCTCGATCACAGGCATGATCAGGCATTATGCCGCCGGAGGGCAGTGATCTGATCTTTGATCACCGGCATAATGCCGATAAATACAAACAACCCAGCTAGCCGCAGGACCCACCAGCACGAGACCTTCCAGCTCGTAACAGAAGGCTTCGCTGAGCACGCTAATAACAAGAAGATGCTCATCTCCCACGAGCTTATCTGGCCCGTTACGTTCACGTCGACGTGCTGCGAACGATTGCTTCTGCATGCTGAATTGAGAATGTTGCGCCCGTTAAATTTTGCGCGGCCTGGAGGTCGCTAAATGTAGCAATGAGCTTCCCTTGTAGCGGTCCAAGTTACAACTATCGATCCGGTTTGCCGGGCTCTGCAGCGGGGACCCTGAGTAAATAGGTAGGGGGTGTGCTGCCGATGCGACTGCAGTTCTGGGGAGCTCTTGTCGGGGGTGGCTTGAGCGCGGCACTCGCGGTGGTGACTCTCATCTCACGTGAGTGGATCGAATTTCTCTTCGGCGTCGACCCCGACGGCGGGAATGGTGGTCTTGAGTGGGCCATCGTCATCGCCACCGCGCTAATCGCCATCGTGTGCTTCTGGTGGGCAGGCGTCGAATGGAAGCACGCACGGTTCAGCGAGGTTTCTCATCATGGCTGAGGAGCAGGGCAAACCGCCTCGGAAGCGTCGCTCACCTTCGAGGCGCGGCGCCGAGGCAGCCGACCGTCCGAAGGACAGCGATGGTGGCGGGCACAGCGAACATCGCGACGAGGCTGTCGGGGCGCACGCGGCCTTCGTCGCAGCCCATTTCGGTGGAGGCGACGCAGCCACCCCGGACTTTTTCGACCGGGCGATTGAGGTATGGCAGAGGTTGCCGGGAGCCGTCGTCCAGGGTGCGACCCTGATCCGGCCGAACCGCCCTGACCGGCCGGCCACCGAACCCGGAAACGAAACGCGATGAGCGTTGCGGGAACCGTCTGGCGGCCGGTAGGACCGAGCCCGATCAACGCAGGTAATCGCGAGGACAACGGCACGTGCACCTGCATCGTCGTACATCCAGCGAATCCCGACATCATTTACCGCGGTACTAATAGCGGCGGCGTCTGGAAGACGATCGACGGCGGCGGTCATTGGCGTCCGCTGTTCGATCACAAGGATGGCCGCGGCGTGGGCGAGGCGGGCGGTATTGCTCTCGACCCGAACGATCTGGACGTCGTGTATGTCGGGATCAGCGACCACGTGTTCCAGCGGTCGTTCAACGTGCCGTTCGTTGACACGATCGTCCGCCGCGGGCTGTACCGTTCGGTCGACGGCGGGGCGAGCTGGGTGCTGATGGGCTCGGGCTTCCCCTCGTGGAATACCGGCAACGTCACCAACTTCGCCAACGTCTCGATCACCCAGGTGATCGTCGATCCCGCCAACAGCAACACCATCTATGTCGCGGCGGACGACGGCGTCCACGTGTCCACCAACCGGGGCCTCGACTTCACCCGCGGGACCGGCCTCACGACCCGGATCGACAGCCTCGACCTGGATACGACGAGCCCGGTCAACGCGCGCATTCTCTACGCCGGGGCGAACGGGAAGGGTGTCTTCAAATCGACCGACGGCGGCGCGACGTGGACGTCCGCGCTGAGCCTGACGAATGCCCAGAAGGTCGTGGCCAGCCTCGCACCGCCGACGTCACCTCCGGCCGCGAACGGCATCCAGGTGCTCTATTGCTGCGCCGGCGGCGGGGGAGGCACCGACCCGCTCGGATTCTTCGTAAGCACCAACGCGGGTGCGACGTGGACCAAACAAACGGCGTCAAGCCTCCCGGTCGTCACGTACCAGGGTTACGCGTTGGCCATCGCGGTCGACCCCTCATCCCCCGGCGACGGCACGAATGACGTGGTCTACGTCGGCACCCGCGACCAGGGTGTCACGACCAACTCCGGCCTGTCATTCACGGGCATCTCGGGACTGCACTCCGACAGCCATGCCTGGGCCTTCGCCCCGGGCGCCTCCGGCAAACCGCCTGTGGTGATGTGCGGCACCGACGGCGGCTGCATGAAATCGGCGGATCGCGGCCAGACCTGGATCTCGCTTAACGGCGGCGGCGTCCAGACCACGCTGTTTTACAACGTCGACGGAAAACCCGATGCGGCTTCGAGTTCCATGCTGGGCACCCTGCAGGACAACGGCATCCTCCGGGGTGTCGGCGCGGGCGCCTGGCAGCACACCGGGGGCGGCGACGGCTGGGATGTCATCTACGACATCGGCACCAGCGACCGTGCCTATGCTGCGTCGAACGGCGGCGTCTTCATATCGACCGACGACGGCCAGAGTTGGACCGGCGTCTCCATGCCGTGGAGCGGCGGCGACGCAGCCGGCGATTACATCAACTCGTTCGCCGTCGACCCGTCGAACACCGGCATCGTCTACATCACAGGCAAGACCAACCTCTGGCGTTCCCGGAACGCCTCCGCCAACTGGACCAACGTCTTCTCGCCCGGCGCCCCGGGGGTGGTCGCGGTCGCTCCGAGCAACGGCAATTACGTCGCTGTCACCGCTGGATCGAAGGTGTTCGTCTCACAGAACGCCCTGGCCACAACCGGTGTGTCGTTCACCAACATCACACGCAACCTCCCCAAGCGCAGCGTCACCCGCGTCGAATTCGACCCCAATGACCCGACGCGCCTGTACGTCGTCCTTGGCGGCTACGCCGGCATCGGTGCAGGGGGCCATGTGTTCCGTACCACGCTCGGTGCGACTCAATGGACTGACATCTCGCCGGCGGCGACCGTGGATGACGTGCTCACCGCGCTCGACGTCCCCTTCGGAGCCCTGGCGCTCGACGGATCCGACCTGCCGACGACGATCTATGTGGGCTGTGATCTCGGCGTCCTCCGATCGGTGAACGACGGCCTGTCATGGATGGTCGTCGACGACATCCACCTGCCCCGAGTCCCGGTAACGGACCTGGCGATCAGCGGGTCCGCGCAACCGAAACTGCTGCGCGCCGCCACTTACGGCCGCGGTGTGTTCACGTTCGTCCATCCGGACTGGCCGACCATAGCCGTCACGCTGCAGGACCAACTGGAGTTCGGGACAGTATGCTCGGCCGCAGCCCACAAGACCATTGAGATCTTCAACGTCGGCACCGGGCAGTTGCGTGTCGACAGCATCGCGGTGCTGTTCGGGTCGTCCAACTTCACCGTCGAGAATCAGCCGCCGACGCCAATCGTGATCGAGCGGGGTGAAGACATTGTCTTCACCCTCACCTACCGGCCGACCCAGCCGGACATCACCGAACAGGCAGTCGTGCGCATTGCCAGCAACGACCCGAACGCCCCGTTCGTCGATGTCACCGCGTCGGTGACCGTCGGCGCCCCAGCGCTCGACGTATCGACCCCGACCGGAGGGGAGCTCGGCACCGCTTGTCTCGGCGAGCACCTCGACAGCGAGATCATGCTCACGAACTCCGGCACGTGCCCGCTGACGGTGACGTCAATCGTCGCCAGCAGAGCGACGTTCGAGGTGGCCTCCATCGCGGCGCTGCCGATGACCATCGGCCCTGGCGACTCGTACGAACTCCCGATCCGTTTCACGCCCGCCACGTTCGGACCCGACGCGGCCACCATCGAGATCGAATCAGACGATCCGAACAGCCCGGCCTTCGTGCCCGTGAGCGCAGTGTGTCCGCCGCCGCGGCTGGTCACCGTGGTGCCCGACTCCGGGGACGCCGGTCACGTTTGCGTCGGCCACTTCGCCGATCTCGAACTCACGATTGAAAACAGTAGCGGTTGCGAGCTCGAGATCACGTCGATCACGAGTGATTCGCCAGAGTTCATCGTCCCTTCGGTGACCACATATCCGATCGACCTGTGCTGCGGCTCGGCCATCGAGCTGCCGATCCGCTTCCAGCCAACTTCTATCGGAGCGAAGAGTGCCACGATCACGATCGTCTCCGACGATCCGGCGTCGCCACACACGGTCGCGGTCTCCGGTTATGTTCCGCACGGCACTCTGGTCATCACTGGCTCTGCCTGCTTCGGCGAGGTGCTCTTCGGCACGCGTGTGCAGCAACGACTGACGTTCAGCAATGTCGGCGATTGCGACCTGCACATTATGAAGGTCGGCTTCGAGGGCTGCCGCTGTCCCGGTTGCGACACGCTCAAACTCGTCCGCAATCCCTTCCCCGCCACGCTGCACCCGGGGGCATCGCTCGACCTCGTGCTGCAGTACACCGCGACCGGCGGTTCGGCGTGCACCCGTCACCTGGTAATACACAGCGACGATCCGGACCATCCAGTGGTCACAATCGAAGTTTCTGCGATGACCAAGATGACGCTCAACGGAGCGCTCCAGGGATGGCTCGCCAGCAAGCTGCAGTCGCTCCTCGCCACGCGGATCGACCAGCCCTGCGACGAGGGCGCCTTCGGCCCCGACGACAAGAAGTGCTGAGCACCCGTCTCAGGGTGCACCAGCCACCCTTGAACAGCGCGAAGCCATGTTCGCCGCAACACCGTACCGACCGCAGCAGCAGGTTGCGGGCCCGGGCGTTGATACTCAGCTGCGGCTGGCCGCGGCGTCGGCCAGGACCGCCAGCCCGGCCGTGGCAGCGGCGTACAGTCGGCGGGGCACTGGTGCCGGCCAGAGGTTATGTCGTACACCGCGCCCGGTGCCGTGCCGAGAACCCATAGCGGCAATCGCCCGACGCCAGCACCGCCTGCACGACACTGCCGTGGCAGCGGCATTGCCGCACTAACACAGGTCGCGCCGCCGGGAGCGCTGGGACCCTTTCCGGGGACCCGGTTGGTGCGGATCAGCGTACCGTCCGCGACCATGTGTGATGCTGGTGTCAACGGCTGCACAGCCACCCTCCAGCTGATCGACGCAGGTGGCCTCGTCCAGCAGTTATCCGGAACCCGCTCACGCCCGGTGGTTCGCTGGAATTTACCCTCGTGCCATAACTTGCTGATCTGCATGGCCACACAAGCAACCGATATCGATCCCCGAAACCGCACTAAATCGGCGATCTGATTTCCCTACCAGAACGATGGAAAAGACTGTACGGCGATCGCCGGCAAGGTGGAGAACGCGTGAGTGAGTATTCCACTTCGCACATAGATATGTACCCAGGCGACACGCTATTTTCGGTCGTGTGAGCGAGTCGGCACTCGCCTCGTCGGCCGCCACTCACATCATTCGTTCGCGTGCGGTGGTGGCCACCACGACCTCCACGGCCGTTCCAAGATCGTTCTTAGGGTTTGGATCACGATTCGTAGCGGATGTTGCGATGTGATCATGAGCGGCGTGCCAGGCGGGGGCATGTGACGAAGCTCCGGTAGGAACAGGGGTCCTCTCACAGATCCCAGCCACCGGAGCCTCGCCGTGGGTCAGTCTGTCAGTTGTGCTGCCGCGTCCGCACCGGCAGAGCCGATCGTGTCTGTCCCGGTAGCGGATGCCTGCTGTGACCTGCTGGAACTTTTCGCAGGGGTATCGGATGGCCGGGCGGGCCAGGGCAGGGATCATCCGGTTGCGGCCGTGCTGGCGCTGGCCGCGGCGGCTGTCGTGGCCGGGATGAAGGGCTGCACCGCGATCACGGGCTGGGTCGCCGACGTGCCGCCGGCGGTTCTGGTCGACTTGTACTTGCGTAGCGGTGCCGCTCCCGCCCCGCCGCCGTCGAAGACCACGATCTGGCGGGTGCTGACCGATGCTGACGCTGAAGCGTTCGACGCGGCGGTCGGCACGTGGCTGATGAATCTCGCCGGGTACACCAGGCCGGCCACGGCCAGCCGGGATACCGGCGAGGAGGACTGCTCGCGGGCGCTGATGCAGGTGAGGCTGGATGGCAAGGCGGTCAGGGGCGCCAGGGACGCCGACGGGAATCAGGTCCGCCTGCTCGCGGCCCTGGCCGGCCCGGACGCCGCGACCTCTGTGGTCGCCGCCCAGGCCGAGGTTGGCGTGAAAACCAATGAGGTGCCGATGGCCGCGGCAGTGCCCGGCCAGATCGACCTGAACGGCAAGATCGTGACCGCGGATGCGCTGCATACGGTGAAGGCCACCGCAAACCATATCCATGAGCATGGCGGCGAGTTCGTGTTCCCGGTGAAGGAGAACCGGCAGGCGCTATTCGACGCCCTCAACGCGCTGCCCTGGGCCCGGGTGCCCGTCGCCTGCACCGCCACCGACAAAGGACACGGCCGGATCACCACCCGCACCATCCAGGTCCTGCCCGCCCCAGATGACCTGCCGTTCCCGCACGTCAGCCAGGTATTCCTGATCGAACGGTACGTCACCGACCTGCACGGCCAGCCAATCTCCGCCGTCGCCGCCCTTGGCGTCGCCTCCCCGGAACCCGAGTTGGCAAACGCCGCCGACCTGGCCGGATACGTCCGGGAACAGTGGTCGATTGAGTCTCTTCACTGGCTGCGCGACACCTTGTATCAAGAGGACAAATCACGCGTCAGAACCCGTTCCGGTCCCAGAGTCATGGCTGCTCTCCGCAACCTCGCAATCGGGGCACTCCGCATGGCCGGACGCGCCGACGTCACCGAGGCCACGCGATGGGCCGGACGTTCCATGGACCGCCCATTCACCATCCTCGGACTCACATCATGATCTTGGAACGGCCGTGCCACGACCTCGCAGCGAGGCTGCCGTCATTAGGTAGGCGACTATGCGCGGGGCGGCCATTGGGCCGCTGTGGTTGTCCGCGGTGGTATAGCGCATGGTGGCGGGCAGTGGGATCCACGCCGCCACTACCCTGCGGCACGTGATCGAGTTAGGCTCGATGTGCGCAGTCAGGGCGCCAGGCATCGTGGCGTGAGACGGAGGGGACCGTAGCGCGCGCGGCCAGATGTACGAGCGCCAGGACGTACGGGGACATCATGTTCGGCGGCAAACCGCATGCCTGATGATGACCACAAGGCAAGCAAAGGGGTGGATCATGGCAGATTCCGGGCTCTTCATCGGTTTCGGGGCTCCCATACGAGGCCGTGAGCGACAGGCCATCAAGGTGTTCAACGAAACTTTCGAGTACTATTCCCGGCTGCAGCAAGAAGGTGAGATCGAGAGCTTCGAGCCGGTTATCCTCGAGCCGCACGGCGGGGAACTCGGTGGCTTTTTCCTGCTGCGCGGTGACCAGGACAAGCTCGCGCGCATTCGCGGCAGCGAGGAGTTCGAGCGGCGGACCGTGCGAGCTGATCTCATCGTCGAGAACCTCGGGATCGTGGGCGCGGCCCTGGGCGATCGGCTCATGTCCCAGATGGCAGTGTACGGCGAGCAGGTGGAAGAACTTACGTAGCAGTCGAAAGCCGCTGAACCACGCGCACCAGATGTCCGCGGGTGATGTGGCTTGGCGCGCCCTGGGCTTTCATCCTGGCCTTACAGCGGCCCGCCTGTTGCCCGGCGCTGAAGATGCCGATGAAGGCGTCACTGACGGTGCCGATGTGAAAGCCCCGCCGGGGATGTCCCGGGCGGGGCTTTCGTCGTCTGGGTGTCGCCGTTACCGGTGAGGTGTCGTTGTGCTCATTCGTCGGGGAGTTCGTTGACGGCGGTCCGGGTTGCGGTTTCGTCGACGATCGCTTTTTTCGCGGCGAATGTCGCGACCAGTGATTGCAGGGCGAGGTTGTTGACCGCGCGGGGGTAGCCGCGGGCGGTGGTATGGATCAGGGTGACGGCGTCGTCGGAGAACAGGGTGTCAGCGCGGCCGGCCAGGCCGACGTGGTGCCTGACGTAGCCGGCGGTTTCTTCGGCGGTCATCGGCGGCATGGCGTAGCGCACCGCGATCCGCTGTTCGAGGGCAGCCAGGACGGCGAGCCTCATCTGCAGGCGCAGGGTGGGCTGGCCGACGAGCAGGCAGGCGAGCGGGGAGTCGGCGTCCATGCTGTGGTTGGTCAGCATCTTGATGGTCTCGAGCTGCTCGCAGGACAGCAGGTGGGCTTCGTCGAGCACCAGGACGGGGGTGCGGCCGCGCTCGTCGCGTTCGGCGGCCAGCGCGCCGGCGGCCTGGGTGATCAGCCGGGATGACAGGTTGGCCGGGTTCGCGCCGAATGCGGTGATGATCGCCTCGTGGATGCCGCGGACGCCGACCTGGGGGTTGGGGAGGTAGATCACGGTGTGACGGGTGGCGTCCACGGCGGCCAGCGCGGTGCGCACTGAGACGGTCTTGCCGGCGCCGACCTCGCCGGTGACCACGCCGATGGCGCGTTCGGCGACGCACCAGCCGATCCGGGCGACGGCCTCGTTGCGGCACGCCGCCGGCCTCCAGCTCCCGGGCGATGGACCGGCCGACCCGGCCGTAGGCGCAGACGATGAAGTGTCCGCGTAGTTCATCAAGGCGCCGGCGCATCCGGCGGCTCCGCGAGAACAGGCTCACCCGGCCTTCCACGATCGCGGTCGCGGCCAGGCCCAGGATGACGAAGAACAGGCCGACGCCGAGGAGGGCCAGCCCGGCGGTGAAGACTTGCACACCAGTTGAGAGATGACTGCTGGACGCAAACCCGACTGTGGTCAGCGTAAGCAGGGTCATGGCCGCCGCCTCCCACGGCGGATAGCCGAAGCTCAGGTAGCCCGCGATCCCGGCGGCGACCAGCACAACCGCCCCAGTGGCGACCAGCACGCCACGGGGACCGGTGACCGCGGTCTCATCCACTCAGCCTCCTCACCAGCGTTGTTGCCCGGCAGCCAGCCGACCTCCTCAGTGACAGCGTTCCGCAGGCCAATCGAATCGCGGGTCCCCGATCCGGCAGGCCAGGCCACCTACTCCGGCATGATGCCTGAGCATGGACCACTGTTTCTCCGGCCGGGCGGCCAAGGGCAGGGCAGTTCGGCCCTGCGCCCGCGGGACTTCGGTCACCGTTTCCCAAGGCGGCCGCGGTGCCGTAGCGCGATGGTCATGGGATGGACTGCAGCGCTGAGCCCGAGCACGCTCTGCACCCGCTCTCTGAAATCACTTCCCCCAGGAAGGCAGAGCGGCCAATCCCGGGCACCCAAGGAGATTTGCCACACCATCAGCGGCATCTGCGAGCGTTGCCGCACCGCCATCTCGGACGTGCGGAGCATCCGATTCTGTCCTCCTTCTGTCCTCCATCAGCGGTCAGGCCGTCAGGCCTTGGTGTCGCCCCGAGCTACGGCGGACACGCGAGCAGCCATGACTGCCGAGTTAACTGCGGTCTGCGATCAGCAGACCGCAGAGGGCGCAGGGCGGGTGCTCTCGGGGAGTGCAGCGTCTGGGGCGCGCGACTGACAGATAGCCGTTGCCCCCAGAAAGCTGGTGGACGACTATGCGCAGTTCGCGCGGACCTGCCAGGGTGCTGTCAGCGGCATCGTAGGCGCGTGCGGCCCCAAATCCCCGGACTCTCACCGGGTGGTTTGGGGCCTCATCTCACGTCCTCCGGTTTTCCCCCGCGGGCTTTCCTCCGGTTTCCCGTTTGCCCGCCGGGTCCCTCCCCTTCGTCCGCCTTCTTCTGGTTTCCCTTCGTCCGGCGTTCTCCGGTTTGTTCCCTTCGGCCGTTGCTCGGGTTCCGGTTCCCCTTCGGTTTCCCTCCGGGTTCCCTTCCCTTGAGCAATCTTCACGTTAGCGCTGCCGTGCGGCGGTTCCGCGGGCGTTGGTCCCGGGCGGCAGGGACCAAGGTAACCAGTCCTGCCGCGACCACCTCGCCTGGATCGCGCGATCCGCCCGCCCTGCAGATGGGCAGCGGCTGGGCACGATGGGATGTCGCCACAGAATCGCCTGTTACGAGCGGCCGCGAGCGCAGGACATCGCCGCGCCCGAACCGCCCGGATCGGCGGCTACGTTCATGCTCGAGAACGGGCGCCGATCACGCATTGTGACCCGCCGCGCTTGGCGCTGCGCCCTGGAGGGTCGCTTCGATGTGTGCCAGGGCATGCCCGGTGGCAGCGGGATAGCGACGATGCCGGTTGCGCGGTCCCCGGGATGGAGTTGCCGGACCTGGAAGT
>CAVPPL010000006.1:0-1559745 GCA_963707295.1 uncultured Planctomycetia bacterium | reverse complement strand
TGGGACAACGAAGTCTGGCGGTGCGTTCTTTGAAGCAAAACACCCTGCCACCGTCGTTGTCCTCAATGTGTTGCGCCGCCGCGAAGCTCGTGGATGTCTGAACGTGTGAGGAGTCGCGGAGGATTGGCAAAAGATTGTCACGAAAACGAGTGAAAGGTTTGGCAGTCCAGGAGGCAATTACTTGGTAGACAGCGAAAGCAACAAGGAACCTGCGATGGAACTCAATGTGGCAAATGGCGACGGGATCAACGCGGGCGGAATCTACCGCGAACTGGCTTGTCACCAGGTGACGGAGCAGTGGCATGGCCGCGACATCCTGGGCTTTCTCCAGGAGTGGGCGGATCGGTTCAACGTCGAGTTTAAACTCGACGTTCCGCAGGTTGCCCATTGCATCGAGCAGTTGCCCGCGCATATCGGCGCAGTACTTTCGTTATGGACATAACGGCTTTGGCCTCAAAGGTGAAATTGCGATGAACAAGCGATACCTTTCACAGCCGCCGTTTGAAGTGCTGGGCATCCTCCTGCACGAAATGCTACACGGCTGGCAGGACGCCAATGGCAATCCGGGCAAGGGCAACTACCACAATCGGGAATACCGGGAGAAGGCGAAGTCATTGGGCCTGCTGGTGGACACGCGAGGCCGACAGGGGTATGCGGCAGAAAGCCCATTCAAGGAGTTTCTAAAGGGCTTCGACGTTGCCGTGCCGGCAATCGAACGGCCTTTGCCCCAGGAACGTCCGAAGGGGAATGCCAAAATGAAAAAATGGTCCTGCGGCTGCACGAACGTCCGCTGCGCTGTCGCCGGTTTTCAGGCGAAGTGCCTCAAGTGCGGTCGCCAGTTTGCCTTGCAATCGTAGAAAGGTTTTCCGATTCAACGGCAATACATATTCGGTGAGACATCGGAAGTACGGTAGTCGCGATTCCGGCAGCGAGTGGCGGAAGACGCGACAGTTCAAATTCACTCGTTTACATGAAAGGAGCAACGCTCATGTTCACTCTAATTGGTTTGTTGCTCGACGCCATCTTCGGCGGCGACAACAGGCGCTCGAAGGGCGATTAAGCAGTGGCAAGCGAACTTGCCGCGGCCGATTGGATCGGCCTGATTGTTCCAAAGGGTTCAGCCGGAGCTTGCTCCGGCCGGCCCGTGTTTCCCGACTGTTTTCCAAAACCAATCAATCATAGGAGCTATCATGGCTCAGGAAAAGATCGAATACCTGCCGCTCGACAAAGTGGTTGTCACCGTGCAGGTCCGCAAGGAGTTTTCGGAGGATTCGCTGCACGGACTGATGGATTCGCTGCTGTCCGTCGGCCAGTTGGTTCCCATTCGCGTCCGCAAGGAAGGCGACCTGTACGTCATCGTCGATGGCGAACGCCGCTACCGTGCGGCAAAGATGGCGGGCACTTTCACGACCATCGCCGCCATCGTCGAAGGGCAAGACCTCGCTCCGGCCGCAGTCCAGCATCGGCAACTCGTGGCGAATTGCCAGAGGGAGGGATTGACGGCGATGGAGACCGCCACTGCGATTCGCGAGTTGATGCGGGAGGCCGGTTGGACCGCGGCGGAGGTCGCATCGCAGCTCGGTATGTCTCAAGCCAATGTCTCGAAGGCGTTGGCGCTGACGGAACTGCCGCCGGAAATCCAAACGAAGATTGACGCCGGGGAAATACCGGCGAGTGCCGGCTATGACCTCAGTCGCATCAAAGACCCCATCCAACAGACCGCGCTGGCGGGGCAAATCGCCAGCCGGCAACTCACGCGCGACGCCCTCACCGGCATCGTTAGGAGCAACGGCACCGGCAAACAGCCGACGACGTTGGGCAAGCCGGCACGCTTCAAGGCGGAATTGAGCGAAGGCCGCACCATTACCGTGTCAGGCGGCGGGCTGGACAATCTCGACACGCTGATCGCCTGGCTGGAAGAGCTTCTGGCAAAGGTCCGCAAGCTCCGCCCGAAGGGCCTGGCGCTGGCAACCATTGCTCGGCTGTTCCGCGACGAAGCGAAAAACTGACCGTCAATACTGCACTGCTGTCGGTGCATGAGACATTTTGAAAGCGACATTCATTTTTCACGGAGAATCCAACATGAAAAACCTTTCGTCAACTTTGCGGAGGGCCGCCCTCGTGCTGTGGCACGTGGCGCTGTTCATTACGGGCATTGCCTTGCTTGCCATCTGGCTCGCGGCGAGGGCAGTAAGGACAAACGGTAAACGGGCGTCAATCAGCAGCCTATCTGGAGTCAACACATGTATACGATTTGCCGCATTGTCCTCATCAACACGGTCGTAGCGACCGTCCTCTTCCTTGCCGTGCTGACCGCCAAGTTCGGCAACGTGGTGCTGATTCTACTTGCCGTTGCCGGCGCCGCTCAAGTTCTCAGACAGTGGCGTCGTGGCAAACTCAATGCGTTCGGAACGGCGCGCTGGGCCGGTGTGCGCGACGTGCGGAAGGCCTGGCTTACGGCGGGGCACGGGCTGATTGTCGGAACCCTGTGCGACAGCGAGCGGCCGTCGCAACTTGCCGCTACGCTTGGACTGATTAACCCATTCATCTCCTCGGAGCAGGCGTCAAACGACTTTCTGCGGGCGATCTTCCGGCGACTTCGCGGCAATCTCCCGCTCGTACGCCTGTCGCGGGCGGTCCATACTGCCCTGTTCGCGCCAACAGGCGTTGGCAAGGGCGTATCGTGCGCGATTCCCTTCCTGCTCGATTGTCCAGAGTCCTGTGTCGTCGTCGATTTCAAGGGAGAACTCGCAAGAGCGACCGTTAAGGCGCGGCGGCGGATGGGACACCGGATCGTGCTGCTTGATCCGTACAAAATCGTGACGACCAATCCGGACTACCTGAATCCGATCGATTTCCTTCGCAAGGATTCGCAGCACGTGATCGACGAGATTCGCGATCTGGCCGAGTCGCTAGTGATCCGAACCGGCCAAGAGCGTGAACCCCATTGGGCAGATAGCGCCGAGGCTTGGATTGCTGCGGGGATTTCGGCCGTCGTGGAGTTTGCGGATGAGGACGACCGGAGTCTGCAAACCGTGCGGGAGTTGCTCTCCGACCCCAAGAAGATCGAAATCGTGATTAAGCTCTTAAGCGAATCGAAGGCGTGGGACGGAATGCTTTCGCGGTTTGGTTATCAATTGACGCACTACAAGGACAAAGAACTGGGCTCGACGCTAACGACTGTCAACCGCTTCCTGCGGCATCTCGACACGCTGGCTACTGCCGCCAGCACCAGGGCCAGCAGTTTTGATCCGGACCGCCTGACGCGGGAAAAGACGACGGTGTATCTCGTGCTGCCGCCGGAACATGCGCGGACGCAGTCCCCCTTATTGAGAATGTGGATCAGCACGTTACTGCGAGGCGTATTGCGGGGCGGGCTCCAGGAGCGCAACCGCGTGCATTTCGTCCTGGATGAAGCTGCAAGCCTCGGCCACCTGGAGTCGCTCGACGATGCCGTGGACAAGTATCGCGGCTACGGCGTCCGCTTGATTTTCATGTACCAGAGCCTTGGACAGCTTAAGAAATGCTTCCCCGAAGGGCAGGACCAGACGCTTCTCTCCAACGTGACGCAGGTCTTCTTCGGCGTGAACGACCAGCCAACGGCGGAGTACGTGTCGAATCGTCTCGGCGATGAGACGATCGTCGTCGAAAGTGGCGGCTCAAGCAGCGGCACGTCGCGGCAATATAGCTACAACAGTCAAGGCGATAACTACAGCCATTCGTGGAATACAACGAGCAATTGGCAGCAACAGGGAAGAAAGCTGCTTAAGAGCGATGAGGTTATGGCCTTGTCGCCCAGGATTGCCATTACGTTCGCACCGGGGCTTCCCCCGATCTGCACCCGGCTCACTCGCTATTACGAAGGCCGCCCGAATTCATGGTGGCGGAGACTGATACAAAGCGTACGGGCAAACATCGTCGCGGTGGCCGCGCTGGTCGCCGTGATGTTTGGCACCGAAGTGGTGGGAGAGATCGACAATCAACCGAAGTTTCAGCAGCCGCGTGTCGTTCCGGGCGTTCCGGTTCAGCGGTTGCCGCAGAAAGGACAAAGCAATGCGATTCGACGAGAAAATCAAGCAAATGCTTGGCAAGGCCGCAAGTGAAATCGGGCAGGAGCTTGGTCGCCTGGGCGTACAGGGGCAAGCGGAATTCGGTTCCGCCCTGTTCACCGGCAGCGCCTACGTGCCCTATGGACAAGGGCAAAACCGGGACGGGACGGTGCATGGCATGGAGGGTATGCACCAGGAAGCGGAGCAGGACATCCAGCGTGAGAACGAGGGGCGTTCCCTCTAATCCTATGCGTGATTTTCAACTGAACGTGCCATTTAGCTTTGGACAAGGCAATCGTCTGACATGGGACTTTGTGGAACGTGTCAGCCGGTAATCGAGGAAGGATGATTCCATGAGTTTTCTGAATGAATTCGTCGAGGGCGTCGCGTCCGACGTGTTCTCGGCGGTTAGCGAGCGGCTGTCGTACACGGCCGCCAGCAAGCTGATTGAGACTTGCTGCCAGGAGCTTGGCTGGGCAATCGACGAACGTCCCAGCGCGGGCAGGGTTGCCCTGCACTTTAACGACCCCGTCACTCGCATCCGCAAGGTGTTGGTCAGCATTGTCGAGGGCGGGAGTATGGTGAGCTTCACGGTCGCCAGCGCGGTTACCATGCCCGCAAAAGAAATACCGGCCAACGTTCTGGGATACCTGCTCGAGCGCAACAGCGCGCGCCTCGTCGCGTGGCATGTCTCCGTGGGAGACGACGGCTCCGCCGTGTTCGGAATCAATTACCGGGCCCTGACGCCGGGTCTCAACCCCGGTGTTTTCAGGATGCTTTGCCAAATGCTGCTGCAAGAGGCCAGCGAATTCGACGACAGGATGCGTAAGGCTGGGGTGCTCCAATAAAGGCGACCAGCCCGACAGAAGTCAGGTTACTTTGTTTACACTTAACCCCATTTGAAAGGAAAGGTTCCAAAATGCCTAACCATTATCAACACATCGTTCGCCATATGCTCCACGGTGCGCGTCAGGCCGAGGAGCAAGGCAGCCACAAATTGGCCGGAGTCGTCTACATCGTGGTTGGGTTCTTCCTGACCCCGGCGTTGATCGGCTTTCCGATGATGCTCTACGGCTTCTACAAGCTGTTCAAGTAGTAAAGCGTCGTCGGGCGGCGGGGCAGGCCAATTCTGCAACGAGGATTTGTCTGCCCTGCCGCGCCGCGAGGCGAAGCGATACGAAGGAAACCGTTGTTCGGCAAATAGATTGCCGCAGCAGGAAAGCCCTGCAAGCCATTTCAAGAGAAAGGATCGAGCCATGCTCATCGGATACCAACGCGAAGCGGCAGAGTCTGGTCTCGTCCAAAGCGATTGCCGCGATGGGCTTCTGACGCACCTCGGCGAAGCGCCCGTGGCGATCATCGCCCCGACCGGCTCTGGCAAGGGACGTGATTTCATTATCCCCAATATTCTCCACCACAAAGGCCCGTTGATCGTCACTGACCCAAAAGGGGAGCTATACGCCGTTACCGGGCGGCACCGCCGCAAAATGGGCCAGGTGGCGGCACTTCGACCGTTCGGGGAAAAAATCGACGCCCTAAATCCGTTCGATTACTTCTCGCTGCCGGGCAGCCGGTTGGAGACCGATGCAGAGATGTTCGCCAGTTATCTGAGCGTCGGTCACGAATTCGGCACCGACCCATTTTGGTCTGACTCGGCCACGGGCCTGCTTGCCGGGTTGATTGCCTGTATGGTTTCCTGCGGTAATCCAAGTATCAGAACGCTGACTCAGATTCTGTATGCGGACGATCTGGCAATGCACATCGCACGCCAGCTCGACGCCAGGAAAGAAGGTTCGCGGCTGGCCCACGATGAGTTTGTCGCCTTCCTGAATATCCCTTTGGAAAAGACCCGTCCAAGTGTGCTGTTGACGGCACAGTCGTACATCAAAAGCCTGGCAACGGACGAAGTGGCTGGTTCAATGGAAAACTCCACCGTCAGCCTAAGAAGAGTCCTCGCAGGAGATCCAATCACTCTGTATATCATCATTCCGCCGGAGAAGCTCCATAGCCATCGCGCGTTACTGCGTTTGTGGGTTGGCGTTTTGCTGAACACCATTCTCCAGCGGAAGTTCCAACCGGAGCACCGAACGCTATTTATTCTGGAGGAGGCTGCTCAGCTTGGGACCTTCCCGCCGTTGCTGACGGCAACGACCTTGATGAGGGCCTACGGTCTTCAGCTAATAACCGTCTGGCAGAACCTCGCCCAATTGAAATCACGGTATCCCGATGACTGGACGACCATTCTCGATAACTGCGAAGTGATCATGTCGTTTGGCCTTGGGCACTACGGCTCGGCCTGCGAGCTCGGCGCTTACTGTGGCATTGATGCAAACCGGCTGCTTGCACTTCCGCCGGACGAAGCGGCAGTGTCGATGCGTCACAACAGGCCACAGGTCATTCGCAGACTGAACTATCTGAAGGACGGTCTGTTCCGCGGAATGTTCGATCCAAACCCCATCTACCAGAAATCTCGGTGATTGTATTCGATTCGAGTGGGAATGTCACGATGTTAACGGTGAAGGCAGCAGCAGAAAGGATGGGTATATCAGACTCGTTGGTATACGAGCTCTGTGCCTGTGGGCTGCTGCCCCATGTCCGCATCGGTCGGCCCGGTTCGCGCGGGTGTATTCGCATCACCGACGCCGATATTAACGCATTCCTCGCCAGTCAGAAGGTTGGGGGACAGGCACCGTCAAGAGCACTGGCCTCGACACAGAGAAAACCATTCAAGCATGTGGTGATTCCGAGTTAGCGACTGAAACTGTTCACAGTTCTCTCGCCCGTAAGGCTCAGGTTTGTGCGGCAGCCAGGCGATCCATATATAACGAGCCTATCTCCTTCGCTCTACACCAGACCGCGTTTGGTCAGCAACTCACGCCACCGCTTGATTGGGACCGCAAAAACACTGTCGCGTTGGTTCCATGCGTACTCGACTGCGAGTAGCTTGTACTGCACTTGAGCTATCCTCCCGGCTGGCTTCGTCACACCGAAGCACGCTCCGCCGCTGAATCCCTTTGGTGTTTTGGGGAACGGGCTTTCGTGCCATGTTTCCGTCGTCTCGTCGTACCTCGTGCCGATTTTGGGATAGGCGAAAGTCATCTTGTCGTCAGTCTCATCCGTAATCGTCGTACCAAAGGTCCCTGCCGCGATCGAGACATCGGTGGGCTTCCTTAGGCGGGTCTGGACAACTTCTACGAGTTCTTCCGAGTAGCCTACGAACTGCACCAGCCCGCTCTCGATTCGGTCGTTGGAAAGTTGGTCCCAGTTCAACTCCGCGCATTCCGGGTCGTCGATTTCGAGATAGCCCAAGTCCAACTCGTTGTGCCAGCCCCGGCCCAAAATCTGCAACGGTCGCGTACTCGTACTACCCACTCTCTGAATCGGATTGGTGCTGCGGACAACGCGGACATTGGCGTCAATGCAATGCTTCGCGGTGGCGACGAAGTGGCGCCCACCGGCGTTGACCAGGGTGCCGGAACCAATCTCAATCCCGCCGTCCTTGGACTGTAGGACGGGAACAACGTAGGCAATAAGGCTCGGAAGGTGCAGGGTATAGAATTCGCGGTGCTCGTCCATCGGACACCTGATTTCAATTGATGAAGTATCATCGTACCACGACGACGCACACCGAACAATGTCGAACAGAATCAATCGCCAACGACGGTAAGATCAGAATTACGGCCTAGAGCGTCTTCAAATCGTTGAGAACACCATGCAGAGCGGCGCTCTCGTCGAAAAGATGGCCGTAGTGCTTTCGGATCATCTTCAAATCCTTGTGGCCGAGTAGCTCGCGGAGGTATTCCAGCTTATCCGGGTGCTGTACGATAAACTGGGTGGCGAAGGTATGACGCAGGCCGTATACAGTCAGCCCCTCGGGCAGCAGGACTGGCGGCTTTCGCTTCTTAAGCCGAAGCTTGAGCTTGAACAGCATCATCGTAACGGCATCGCCGCTGTACGGGCGGTCCTTGGTGTTCACGAAGATCGGGCCTTCCGGATGTTCCTTGTTAAGCCGTTCCACCAGTTTGACCATTTGAGCATTGAGCCAGATTCGGCGAACGGTCTTGCGGTTCGACTTTCGGCCCCGGTAGATGTCTTCCACGTCCCAGACCTTCAGGTGCGGGCGGAAGTGGTGAGCCTCGATCTTGCGGACGGTGGAGGGCCTCGCCCCGGTCCAAGCGAGTGCCCGCAGGAAATCGGCAAATCGGTCGTTGACGTTCTTGGTGACGATCTTGAAAATCTCCGGAGTCCAGACCGCCTCACCGCCACGCGAACCGCCTTCGGGAAGGTCGAGCTTTCCTCGCAGCGGGTTCGTTGCGATCATCCGCACCTTGCTCGATGCCGCCCAGTTCAGGGCTGCCAGAATCATCGCCTTGTAGAGGCGACGCGTGCCGTCGGTTCTGACTCCGGGCTTTTCAGCGATCCAGTTTTCGACATGACGGGGCCGCAGGTCGCGGACCTTGATGTCTTTGCCAAGGTGGGCAAGGAACTCGTTGATGCGGGCCTTGCAAAGCCGATAGCGTTCCGGGTCATAGGTCTGCTCGACGTGGTCAAGCCATGCGTCGGCGACCTCGCCGAAGGTCGGGCTGGCGGCGACCGGCTCGTCCATGTCGTGCTTGATTTGCAGGAAGCGGAATTGCTTCTCGGCTTCGGCTTTGTCGGTGCCGAGGCGGTGGAATTTGCCTTCGATCGTGGTCGTATACTGGCTGAGAAACTTCGTCCAGTTCAGCTTCGGTTTGCGTCCGGCAGGCATGATCGGCTCCAAACGAATTCTTTGTGCATTTCTTTGTGCTGGTATTGTATCATGAGCACAAAGAATGGCAAGTCAACATACTGAATAACCTTGATTTTACGATGTTTGTGAAGAGTCGTCGGAAATCGCTAAGGAATCATGCCCATGAAACCGAGACCGACGATGGCGACGTTAATCATTTCTGCAAACCCTTACGTTGACTCGCTTTATGCGTTTCCGCCTTTTCCGCCTCGAGAAACCGCAGCGGCGCATCCTTCCACTCTCCGGCGTAATTGATGCCGATGCGTTTCGTGGAAACCACCCGGGCATGATACGCCGGATCGTCAAGAAAATAAAGTTGGCCTCCGGTCAAATCCAGGCCGTTCTCCGCGCGAGTAATCTTCAGCGCCCGAGTAAGTCGGCCGGGCCCAGAAAGATCGGGCAAACAGCGATCGGCCTTCCAACCGTCAAGCGGCCGGGCGGCGCGAATGAGCACCGCCTGGGCGTCGCCCGGCTCGCTGGCCACGACGTTCAGCATTTCGTACAGCCCGTAGATCAAGTAGACGTAGGCCCGTCCCGCGGGGCCGAACAAGACTTCGGTTCGCGGCGTCCGCCCTTTGGATGCGTGTGAAGCCAAATCGTCGGGGCCGAGATACGCTTCGGTCTCCACGATACGCGCCTGAAATGTATTCCCGTGGATGCGGCGCACGAGTATCTTGCCGATCAATGCGGGCGCCAGTTCCACCGCGGACTGGCGGAAAAACGATCTAGGGAGCTTCTTGAAGGGCGATTTCAGCCTCATTGGCCTTTTTTCACTTCTTTGCCGCCCTTCTCGTCCTTGGTGATCTTGCCGAACAACATGCCGCCGTGATTGCCGCCGTCCCACATGCCGGAGTACTTGCCGTCGAAAATCATCACGCGGGCGGTGAATTGCCCGAAGCCGGGCACGCTGAACTTGTCCAAGGTAATCACCGGCGTGTCACCAGCCCAAACCACGCGTAGTGGCAGCGGCAGCGTGACGTTGTGTCCGCCGTACTGAATGCGGGCTTTGAAGACCCACACATCACCGTCGCCGGGCAGCTTCGTGACCGATTCGATGCCATATTTCTCTTCCTTGGCCGAAGCCAGATCGCCCTTGCCGCTCGTGAAGTGCCCGGCCAGCGTGACGCCGCTGAGCGTCTCTTGAAACTTCTTCTCCAGTTCTTGCTTGGACGGCGGCGGCGTAGCCGGTTCTTCAGCGGCGGCAAAGGAACTCGCCAGCAACAAACTCGCACACAACATTCCGATTCGGCATTTCATGGCTGACTCCCGGTTGAATAGGGCTATTGATTCACAATATTGTCACACGCAGATTCGATGCATCCGCGGTAGCGTATACGAATTTCTATTTGAACACGCCCGATGATGCAAACTTTGGGATGTGAACGCTTGACACCGGCTTGGGTGTGTTGTTTGCGATTGAAGCTGAATCTCTCACGGTTGACTTCCAAACCGGTGCAGCGATAATTCCCGCGCTAAAATGTGCGTGTGCCGATAACCAACATTCTATGCTGCCGGGGATCTAAGGAATACCGCTCGTCAAATCCAAGTGTTTGGTGTGTCACGGGGAGCCTATTATGAGCATCGAGGCGATCTCCTTGCCGTTGGGCAGCAGGAGGGCAATTAACCCTTGGTTCGTTGCTGCCGCCGTGGTCATCCCTGCTCTCATGGGCTCGGGCGATACGACGATTGTCGGCGTCGCCCGGCCCTATATTGCCGGCAGCCTCTCGGCACCGGCCGCCGACGACGAGTGGGTGATGATCAGCTATCTGGCAGCCATCGCCTTCATTTTTCCACTCACCGGCTGGCTCTCGGTCCACTTCGGCCGCCGCAACTACTTTCTCGCGTCGATTGCCATCTTCACCCTTGCCTCGGTGCTGTGTGGAATGGCCATGAGCTTGCCGCAACTGATTCTGTTTCGTGTCATTCAGGGAATGGCGTGCGGCGGACTCCAGCCTTCGAGCCAGGCGATTCTGCTGGACAGCTTCCCGCCCCAGAAACAAGGCGCCGCCCAGACGCTGTTCGTCATCGCCATCCTGGTGGGGCCGATCGTCGGCCCGGTGCTGGGCGGCTGGCTCGTAGTCAACTACAGTTGGCGCTGGATCTTCTACATCAACGCGCCCGTGGGGCTCGTCAGTTTCCTGGCTTGCTACGTCCTGGTGAAGGATCCAGATTTCCTGAAGCAAGAGCGCCGGGATTTGAAAAATCGGCCGCTCGCTTTTGATGGCGTCGGCCTGGGCCTGCTTGCCCTCGTCATTGTCTGCTGGGAAGTGATGCTCGGCAAAGGGGAAGAGTGGGATTGGCTGGGCGACCCGTCCTGGCGCGTACAGACGCTGCTGATCATGTTTGTGCTTGCGCTGACCTGCCTGTTCTGCCGCGAGCTGACATGCGCGAGCCCCGTGATCAATTTCCGCGTGCTACGCGAGCGGAACTTTGCCGTGTCCTGCGGCATTACGTTCGGCACATTGGCCGTGCTCTATGCGGCGAGTGTCGCCTTGCCGCTGCTGCTCTTGACCTGTTTCGGCTACGACGCCTACGCCTCCGGACGCGTGCTTTGGCCCGCCGGCATTTTCTCCGCCTTGACGCTGCCGCTCGTTGGCCGTCTCCTCGGCTGGGGCATCGACGCGCGCTGGCTAATCGCCTTGGGTCTACTCATCATGGCGGCGGGCAACTACTGGATGGTGCTGATGAACTTGTATTTCAGTCCGTGGCAGGCGATCTGGCCGCGGGTTGTGACCATCGTCGGCCTGTCTGTGATGTTCACCCCGCTCAACGTCGCCGCCTTTCTCTATATCCCTAAGCACCTGCGCTGCGCTGCGGTTGGACTGCTCGCCCTGCTCCGCAGTGAGGGCGGCAGTTTTGGCATATCGTTGGTTGAAACTCTACTCGAGCGGCGCGGTCAATTCCACGCCGCACGAATCGGCGAGTTCCTCGACCCTCTCAATCCAAAGGTGAGTCTATTCCTCGATCAAACCCGCGCTACCTTCTTGCAGCAAACTGGCGACTCGGCCCGTTCGCAACTGATGGCCCTGCACGCGCTCTCCGACTTGCGTCAGCAGCAGGCTATCTCGTTCGCCTTTTTTGACGTCTTCTGGGTGGCGGCGGCTGTGAGTTTGGTGCTGGTGTGTCTTGTGTTTCTGTTGAAACGCCCTGTGGCGATGATGAATCCTTAACTAGAAATCGAATGAAAGGACCGGTGAAGCTATGGTAGAGACTGACAACCTTCGCAATACGAAAATGGCCCTCAACAATGGGTCCGGTGCTATGCCCGCCCTCGGCTTCGGCACGCTGATCCCTGACCCCGTCGCGACCAAGTCGGCGACCAAAGCGGCGCTCGAGGCAGGGTTCCGCCTGCTCGATACTGCAGAACGTTACCGAACTGAAAAGGAGGTCGGCGAAGCGATGCAGGAGGTCTTTAAGGAGGGAAAGATCAAGCGTGAGGACGTCTTCGTGATCACCAAACTCTGGAACACGAATCATCGTCCCGAACGCGTCAAGCCGGCCTTCGAGGCCAGTCTCAAGAGGCTCCAACTCGACTACGTCGATCTGTATCTCATCCATACGCCCTTCGCCTTCCAGCCGGGCGAGGAGCAAGACCCGCGCGATGCCAGCGGCAACGTGATTTACGACAAAACGGTGACGCTGCTGGATACATGGAAGGCGCTGGAAAAACTTGTGGACGAGGGCCGCTGCAAGGCTATTGGGATATCCGACGTCAACCTGGCCCAGACGAAGGATATCTTCGACGCGGCGAGAATCAAGCCGGCCGTCGTTCACGTCGAGGCCCATCCCTATCTGCCGCAGTGGGACCTTTTGGAATATT
This sequence comes from uncultured Planctomycetia bacterium, assembly GCA_963707295.1. GTDB lineage: Bacteria > Planctomycetota > Planctomycetia > Pirellulales > Thermoguttaceae > JANXQG01. Next base: position 1,547,105 of record CAVPPL010000006.1, on the reverse strand, counting down.
GCAAGAAGAACGGCATCGTATTGCAGGCGTTCGCGGCGCTGGGCCACAGCAGCACGCCCAAGCTGATGGACGATCCTGTCGTTACCTCGATCGCCAAGCGGGTCAAAAAGAGCCCGGCACAGGTCCTGCTCGCCTGGGCGATTCAGCGCGGGACCGCCCTCTTAACGACCTCGAAGACTCCTGCCCGGATCAAAGAGAATTTTGACGTCTCCGCCATTCCGGAAGATGCCGTGCAGGAAATCAGCGATGGAGTCAAGACGCGGATCAGGTTTAATGCCGTCGTGGAGACCGGCGTTCCGGGGTTCATTCCAAGAGGAAAGTGAGGTTGAGACCTCATTGTCACCCGAAAACTTTCAGACCGCCCGCAGGCCTCGCCATGGTTGGTCGCCGACGAGTTGTCGCCGCTCAACGCCGCATTTCCGCCGGCAGGAATAGCTCGCTCACCTTGTCCGGCATTTCCTCCGGCTTGGCTCCGGCATCCCACGTCGGAATGCGCGCCTTGTTGGGCGGATAGAGCGACTCCATCGGCTCCCATACTTCGTCCACCTTGTCGTCGAACAGATCGCCGATGAGCAAGTCGGTGACTTTGCCGCGGAGGTGCGGATACTGCTTGATGAAGCGGCCGAAGCTGAAGCCGTCATAGTACTCGCAGACCAGCCGCCGCATCCGATCGATGCCGCGGTTAAACATCTCACCCCATCGGCCAAGCTGCGCCGCGGACGTGTCGCCCTTTTCCAAGCCGTCGGCGATGGCATCGGCGGCCAACTCGCCCGACTTGAGCGCCAAGAGAACGCCGGACGAATAAAGCGGGTCGAGGAAGCCGAATGCGTCGCCGACGAGAACCCAGCCGTCGCCGGCCACCTGCTTCGAGCGGTAGGAGTAGTCCTTGGTGGCGTAATAACCGGTCGCGCGCTGGGCACCGGCGATCCGTTTTTGCACCGCGGGGCAGGCGGCGACCTCCTCGTTGTACACCTGCTCGTGCGTTCCGCGGTCCTTGAACAGATAATCGAACGGCCCCACGATGCCGAGGCTGATCGTGTCGTCGTGCTGCGGGATATACCACCACCAGCCCTTTCGGTTCGTTGTTTGGATGACGACGGTCGCCCCCTCATCGCGGCCCGTGTCGCGAAAGGCGCCCTTCCAGTAAGTCCAGATCGCTCCCTTGTTCAGCACGGGGTCCCACAGCCGCAGCTTGAAGCGGTTCTGGAGCATCGTGTTTTGTCCGCTCGCGTCGACGACTACGTTGGCGCGAACGGTTTGCTGTTCGCCTTTCTCATTCTCGACCAGTGCGCCGACCGCGCGATCGCCCTCGAAGAGGATTTCCTCTACCCGGCCCGGCTGAATGACCTCGACGCCATGCTCGCGAGCGTTGTCGAGCATCAGCGTATCGAACTCGCTGCGGATCACCTGCCAGGTCTGCGAGCATTCGTGCGGCTTGTTGTCGTGGAAGTAGAACGGGGCCGACTCCTTGCCCGCCGCATTTACGAACTGCACGCTGAATTTCTTCACGAACGGGCTGGCCTTCATCTTCTCCAGCATATTCAGCCGCTTGAAGACCCAGTAGGTCTCGGGGATCAGCGACTCGCCGATGTGGAATCGCGGGAACTTCACGCGCTCGTAAAGCTTCACCTTCAGGCCCTGCTGGGCGAGCACCGTCGATACCGTGCTGCCGGCCGGTCCGCCGCCGACTACGACCACGTCCGTCGAAACGTCAACCATTGGTAAACTCCTGGGAACTGTAACAGATTAACTTGAGGAATTCGTGAGCAAGGGTGGCACGCTCTGAGCTTCAAGCGAAGGGCGTGGGGAAAGTCAACGCCAAGTGCTCTCCGCGTCTTCGTGCGGAAGGCGAGCCGCGCGCAGCAGGGCAACCAGCGTTTTAAGGTCTTTTTGGGAAAGGTGGGAAAGTTGCCGCGCATGGCAATCGCGCACCGGATCGCGCAGCTCGTTGACGAGCGCGATACCGGCCGTTGCAATACGGACATCGACCACGCGTCGGTTGTCGGCCGGACGGTCGCGGACGACCAGGCCGCGCTGCTCGAGTTTATCGAGCAACCGCGTAATGTCCGGAGCGCGGCTGACGAGCCGTGCGGCCAGATCGAGCGTCCGAATCGCCTCAGGGTGACTGCTCCGTAGAAGCCGCATGGCGTTGTACTGCTGAGCGGTCAGGTCGTATCGGGCGAACAGTTCATCCTCCAATGCCCGCAGGCGATCATAGGTCCGCCAAATGCCGAGGAACGCCTCCTGCTCGAGGGTGTCGAACCGCCTGCCGATGCCAGTCGTCTTACTCGCCATACGTGAATAATACTTGTTTGGACAATTATTGTCCAGACAAGCTGTTACTATTCCGGTTTCCGGCCGATTGAGCGAGACTTTAGCGACGACCCGCCCATGGCGATGGCATCGAGCGCCGTCGTTCCTGCTGATCCGGCGAAGCTTTCGCGCGGATCCGGGGTTTCCTAGCCGAGTAACAGGCCGCTACGAGATCCACAGGTCCGTGCAAGCTTGCTCGTAGCTTTGCTCGAGGTCGAGGGCGATAACCAAGTCTCGGTTCAACCAAAGGGGCAGCGTCGGCAGCGGCTGGCCGGTCGTCAGGGTGTGCGACCAGGCTTCCAACCGCGCTCGCGTTCCCTGCGTCATCCATCGGCAGGATGCTGCATAGATCGACGGTTCCTCGCTCGACATGGTGCGATCGGGGTGGCCAATGAAATCCATCAGTTGAGCATATAAGTTGAAGCGGCGAATTGTGACCAGATCGACGAGACTCACGGCCACTCCCTTGCGAAGCAACGCTGCGCATTTGGCGACGAAGGCCTGGCGCGACTCCGGCCGATCCTTGTTGGCCGGGCTAACAAGTTCGATCGCCGCTACCAGCGTTCGCTCCCGCTCCACGTCGAAGATGCGGACTTCATACTCGTATTCGTCGGGGGGGTCGGTCTCAACGGCCACCGCGGGGGCAGAGGCAGTCCATGCAGCCGTGGCCGCGCCGCTGTTGCCGTTGGCTCCGCCGGAATGCTGCGGTTCGTACGATTCGAGCGTGCCCACGTCGATTTCCATTAATGTGCCGAGATGGACGCGCGGCTCCGCAACGTACCCATGCGGCAACTGTCTCCGCAACTGCTGAACGATGCTCGCCGGCCACATTCCGTGGAAGCCTTCCCACGATGCTTGCTTGCTGACAGGCGGGCGAAAGTGATCGCGGAGCGGCATTGCAAACCTCCTTCACCGCAATTATACCACAGCGGTTCGATCGCTACCCCGCCACCTTCAAAAACCTCTCCCACGCCTCATCCCACTCGCCCGCATTCCGCGGCACATATTCCTCTACCTCAAAACTGCGGCGGACCACTTCGCGGGCTTCGGCGATGCTGCCGACGGCGCCGTCCGACACGGCCTGGAGCATGATGTTGCCGATGGCCGTCGCCTCGATCGGGCCGGCCACGACGCGCCGGTTGCATGCGTCGGCCGCCATCTGGCAGAGCAGGCGGTTCTGCGTGCCGCCGCCGACGATGTGGATCGTCTCGATACGGCCGCCGCCGAGCGCCTCGCAATAGCCCAGCACCTGGCGGAACTTCATCGACATGCTGTCCAGCGCCGCGCGGAGCACCGAACCTTCGTCGCGCGGGACTGTCTGCCCGGTCCGCGCGCAGAAATCGGCGATCGCCCGCGGCATGTCGTCCGGGGCGAGGAAGTCGGCCGCGTCAGGATTGATGAACGAACCCAGCGGCCGCGCCGCTGCGGTCAGCCGGTTGATGTCTTCCCAATGCCAAGGCTGCCCGCCCTGACTCCATACGCGGCGGCATTCCTGCACAAGCCAGAGGCCGGTGATATTCTTCAACAGGCGGGTCGTGTTGCCCACGCCGCCCTCGTTCGTGAAGTTCAGTTGCAGGACCTGGTCGTTGATCATGGGCCGCGGCGACTCGATGCCCATCAAGGCCCATGTGCCGAGGCTGATATAGCACCAGTCCGGCCGCTGACCGGGTTTGCTTTCCGCGGGAACTGCCATTACCGCGCTGGCCGTATCATGCGTACCCGGCAAGACGACTTGGGCCCGCAGCCCGCACTCCGCGGCCACGGACGAGCGGAGCGGACCCAGCCGCGTGCCCGGCTGTGCGATCTTGCCCAGAATGTGCGCCGGCAGGCCGAGCTTATCAAACAACTCGGTGGCCCAGCCGCCCGTTACTGGATTGTAGAACTGTGAAGTGCTGGCATCGGTCATTTCGTTGCATTTCACGCCCGTCAGTAGCCAGTGCATCAGGTCGGGCATAAAGAGCAGCGACTCGGCGGCATCCAGGAGCGGCGACTTGCCGAGCTTCATGGCCAACAGTTGATATAGTGAGTTGATCTGCATGAACTGCAAGCCCGTCTGCCGGAAAATCTCCTCCCGCGGGACGGCGGCGAAGGCCCTTTCCAACATGCCGTTGGTTCGGGCGTCGCGATAGTGGTAGGGGTTGCCCAGCAACTCGTCGCCGCGGCCCAAAAGTCCGAAATCGACGCCCCAGGTATCGACGCCCACGCTTTGAATCGCCTCGCCGCCCTCCGCCGCCCGCGCGGCCGACAATCCCTGCCGCACGCGAGACCAGAGCCTCCGGCAGGTCCCAATACATCCGCCCGTTCATTTCGACCGGACCGTTCTCGAAGCGGTGGACTTCTTCCAGCCGCAGTTTTTCGCCGTCGAACCGCCCGATAAGATGGCGTCCGCCGGACGCGCCCAAATCAATTGCCAGATATGCCTTTTCCGCCATTTGCCCAGCCCTTTCCGACCGAGGAGTTTTAATGCCCCTAACAAAACGGTTTCCACGGCCGGATCATTCGTGCCATTTCATCGCTTCCGATTGGGGCTCTTTTGCCTCGGCTACAATCGTGTCCGCCGGGCGGTGAAACGTCAAGACCCCACTTGGCCGGGCATCCGCTGGCACGTCATAATCTCTACAATGACGCCGATCGGCAGCAGGCCATTCCGTTTCAACAATGAACGCGGATAACGCAACAACTTCAATGAAAAGCTTTCTCTACTACCTCTTCCTTGTCGCCGCTGCATTTCTTTCCGCACCGGCCGGGGCCGCCGAAAAGACCGAACCGCCCAAGCCGACTTCCCGCACTGTGCGGAAGATCGAGGGCTGGACCGTCCGCATCGACGATCGCCTGCTCAAGGGACCGAACGCTGAACTGGGCTCGCGCGCGTTGAAGTCGCTTGAGGCCCGGCTGGCGGACATCAACGCTGTCGTGCGGCCGAACCGATTGGAGAAGTTGCACGCCGTGACAATTGTGCTCGATCTTTCCCACGGCAAACTTGGCGGCGCGCAGTACCATCCGAGCGCCGACTGGCTGAAGGATAACGGCTACGCGGCCGATCTTGCCCGCTGCGTCCATCTGCCGCGCGCCGCCGAGTTGCTCGAACCGCGGCAGATCAACGTGCAGCCGTGGTATGTCCTGCACGAACTGGCCCACGCCTATCACGATCAGGTGCTCGGCTTCGACGATGTCCGCATCCGCGACGCCTATAAGAAGTACAAGGAAAGTGGACACGGCGACAAGGCGCTGCTCGTCACGGGCGAGCGGGTGCGGCATTACGGCCTGACCGACCACAAGGAGTTCTTTGCCGAAATGACGGAGTCCTATTTCGGCATGAACGACTTCTTTCCCTTCAATCGGGCCGAATTGATGACCGCGGAGCCGGAAATCTACAAGCTGCTGCTGGACATTTGGGGTCCAGTCCAGTCGGAACTGCCTGCGACATCCGGCGGAGGAAAAGACTCCGGTAGTAGGGCTAATTGAACGTCAAGCTTCACATCGGGACCTTGATCGCACCACTATCCATATTACAATGGTCTCCGGGCCAAACGATCTTCCAATCGGTCCCCGGAGTTTTTTGCTATGCAATCTCGATTCAAGTCCGTGCATCGGCGCTCTGCGATGCGACTGGTTCTCGCGATTTTCTTTTCAGCCATCGTCGCGCCGCTCACGGTGGTAAAACCCGCATACGGCGACTCGCCCGCCACGCCTGGCCGTTACATGGGCCGGGAGATCGCCACGACGATGCATTACTCCGGGGCCGAGTGGCTCACCCGCGATTCGCGGCAGCGGGAAGAGGACTGCAAGAGGTTGCTGGAAGAGCTTCACGTAAAGCCGGGGCAAGTGATCTGCGACATGGGATGCGGCAACGGGTTTTACACCCTCAAGTTGGCACGCCTCGCCGGCGCCAACGGCAAGGTTTACGCCGTCGATATCCAGCAAGGGATGCTCGACATGCTCATGCGCCGCGTCAAGGCGGCCAAATTGACGAACATCGTGCCGCTCTTGAGCGCGGAAACCGATCCCCGCTTGAAGGAAAACTCGATCGATCTGATGTTGATGGTCGACGTCTACCACGAGTTCTCCCAGCCCGAAGCGATGTTGAAAGCGATTCGCAAGTCGCTGAAGCCGGACGGGCGGATCGCTTTGGCCGAATTCCGTGCGGAGGACCCCAACGTGCCCATCAAGCCCGAACACAAAATGAGCAAGAAGCAGATCCTCAAGGAGTTTACCGCCAACGGGCTGAAGCTCAGCAGCCAATTCGATAAGCTGCCCTGGCAGCACTTGATGTTCTTCACGCGGGACGATGTGCCCGAGTCGTCGAAAGACGGCGCCATGCCGTTGAAGAAAGACTGAGAAGCCGTAACAAATCAACTTGAATAATTCGAAGGAAGGGTGGCACGCTCTGAGCTGCAAGCGAAGGGCGTGGTTGGGGAGCCGCCACTCCCTTCGCAAGCTCACGGATGTGCCACCCAATGCTCAACTTATTTTGTAACGGTGACTAAGACACGGCAAGTGACGGACGATCGACGATCAGGCAGGGAGGCGGAAAACGCGCCAGTGAAGGGCGCATTGAATCAGCGCGCGTCCCATTCGGCCGATCGCGGCCGTGATTCTCGGCAGCCTCTCGATCGTCTTCTGCTACTTTTTTGTCGACCGCCAAGTGGCATGGTTCGTCCACCGCCACCGATTTTATTCCGATGAGTTCTTGCTCTGGCCGGCGACGGCCTCCGAGTGGCTGACGTACCTGGCGGTTGCCGCAATCGTCGGCGTGGCGGCATGGCGGATTTGGCGGCCGGGCGGACGGCTGCAGACGCTGCTCGTGGCGATCGCGGCGAACCTGGTCGTGACGAACGCGATCAAATGGCTGCTCAAAGGCGTGTTCGGCCGCACCTGGCCGACATCCTGGCTCGGCGACAATCCATCGCTCATAGCCAACGGCGTTTACGGCTTCTTTCCCTTCCACTTCGACAAGGCCCACGGCTCGTTTCCATCGGGCCATGCTGCAGCCGCGCTGGCGGTAATCTCGATACTTTGGCTCAGCCGGCCGCGCTGGCGGCTGATATACGCGCTTTTCGCCCTCGCAATCTGCGCGGCCCTGGTCGCGCTGAACTACCACTTCGTCAGCGACGTGATCGCCGGCGCGATGCTCGGCGCCGCGACCAGCTATTATGCGGCGCGGATTTTCCGTCTCGTGCCGGAGGACGCGAGGCAAGAATAGACTTGCCTGAGCAATTCGCCAGCCTCCATCGAGCGGCGTGACGCGGAAGGCCACCAATTCAAGATGCGTCCCAGTTTCGACGCCCTTGGAAGCAGTAAAGCTTGTGGTTTGAGGCGACGCCCGCGCGTGCTTTTCTTCAAGGGCCCGGCCCTGAAACCGTATCTGCGTCGAACATCAGTAAAATGGGTTTTGATACCACCGGTTGATTTCGCCAACAAGCTCTCGTCGGCGAACCTCGAACTCGTCCTCGCTCAGTTCGTTACGAAGATTTTCAATTTCGGGCGGAAATCCCTGTGCGTAAGATAATGTCACTTTGTGCCCTTCTGGAAGCGTCTTCCAGTACGTTGCCTCCCACGGTTTGACAACGAGACGCCGGTCTGTACCGCCAACGATTGTAATCTCCCAGCAAAATGACACTTGCTTAATGACAACATCCAACATCTGCGATGTGGCCGCAGTAATATCAATAACCTCGTCTTCCCGTCGGCTGTCGAAGTATCGCCCCCAGTCCGGTTTTGTAATCGCTTCCCAGGCGGACGCCCCTTTCTCAGTCAAGCAATATCCGAGTTCTCCGGATTCGCACTGCTTGTTGCCCGTAGCCGCCAGTGCGCTCGAGATCTCCGCGGCTGTCGCAGTTACCGGGTCATAATCCAAATAGAACTCCACATAGCCGGTGTCCGCGAGCCTCACCATCAGTTGAACCAATCTCTCGTGAACTAAGCCATGCGGAGGCTTATTCCACTGGAAACGCAAATAGTGGTCGCCGCCGCTTATAGTCCGAAGTGATATACAGCTTTCTACCGCAGTATCAAGCACCCAAAACTCCGCGAAATCCATGTTTTCACCTCCACGCCATCGGGAGCAGCTTCATTCGGGGAGGTCGAAACGGGAACATGGTATTCCAACAACTAGTCGGTATCTGTTTCGACCGCCCCTTGGATTGATTTCCGCCTACGGACAGACCACATATCCCATCAAATGTTGCACCATGAACGCCGCATCGGCAGGGGAACTTTCGCCTTCTTTGCCGGCAGTTGCCGCCGCGCGAATCAATGAATCGTCCCCACGCCCGTCCAACTAAAGCCGTAATGGCGGCGGCTGTCGCGGCTGGAAACGTGCTACACGGCGTCGGGGAGATCGGGAGTCGAAACGGGAGTCGAAACGAGGACGCAGCTAGTTTCTTTATCATGTGTTGCTCGTTTCTCGGACGCCGTTCGTTGCGGAGCCGCGGCGCTCGCGCTTGGAGCAGTCGGTCGCCAACGTCCGGCTGATGGCGTTGTCCCAGGTAACTCTGTCCCGGCGGGGCAAATGATAGATAGGGGTAGGGAGAGCCGGTTGAGTCCGGCTCCCCCTCCCTCCGAACCGGACTGGCGATTTTCTCGCATCCGGCTCTCCAGTTGATGGTGTTACCTCAGTGAGGATTGTACAAAACGATTATGGGCGGTTTGCAAGGACCACAGCCCATGCTCGTCGAAGAAGCGATTGGGCCAACGTTGTTGGTCTGTTCCGCGTGCCCGTCCGCGCCGTTTCCGTCGCCGACGCAGAATGCTGCGCAGGCGGCCACGAATCCAGCCATCCAGTTGGCGGAATACCGAACCACGACAGTGGCGAAAGTAGGTGAACCATCCACGAAGCTGCCGACTCAGTCGGGAGCACGTGAAGAGCAGGTCATGCCCGTTCGTGCGTTTCGTCTTCTCACGGACCGCATCCTTGAGTTTCTTTAGGCTCTTTTGCCGCGGTACACGCAGGTCGCCGCGGAAGTGATAGCCCAGAAAATCGAAACTCTCGCTGCGAGCGTCTACGATCTTGGTTTTCGTTGGATGCAGTGTCAGGTCGTTTTCGTTGACCCAACCTTGCACCACTGCCAAGGCCGCATCCGCGTCCTCGCGGGTCTTACACAGGATCACGAAATCGTCTGCATAACGCACCATCGCATAGCCGGCATCGGTCAATGCATGATCCAGCGGGTTGAGGTAGATGTTGGCCAAGAGTGGCGATAGGACCGCTCCTTGCGGCGTGCCCGTCTCCGGTGTCCACTGCCGCAATCCGTCCAGCACGCCCTGCTCCAAGAACATCTCCACTAACCGCAGCACGCGATTGTCCGACACTTTCTCGCGCAGGCGCGCCATCAGCCGTGGTTTCGAGATCGTGTCAAAATAACTCTTGAGGTCCGCATCGACCACATAGACGTGCCCGGCCTTCAGCAGCTCTTCGACTCGCTCCAGGGCCTGATGACAGCCCCTTCCGTGTCGAAAGCCATAGCTGACCGGTTGGAATGTGGCGTCGAAGATCGGTTCCATCACGTGCAGTAGCGCAGTTTGCACCACGCGGTCCCGCACGGTCGGAACTCCCAACGGTCGTTGTTCCGTGCTTCCCGGTTTCGGTATCCAGACTCGCCGCACCGCCTGCGGACGATACGTATTGGTTCGCAGGGCCTCGTACAGTTTGTCCAGTTCTTTCAGGCAATTCTCCTGAAAGTTCGCGACCGTTTGATGGTCCACCCCTGCCGCTCCCCCGTTGTCGATCACATGTCTGCTGGCGACAAACAGGTTCAGCGGAGCATACGCCTTGTCAATCAACGTGTGCCATTTTCCTCCTCGCACTCCTTGTTCGAGTGTTGTCAACATGCAATCTGTCCATACGCACGAGTTCGCCCAGTCGCGGATCGACGGCGGCTTTCCGGCGGGGGTAGCCGCGAACGGCACTGTCACCGGTTCGTTATTCTTCTCTCGTAGTTTGGACATCGTGCATCCATCTTCCTGCACCCCTTCGCTCCACCGGCGTTACCCGGCTTCGCCGCTACTATGGGTGCTCTGACTCCTGGGCGGTCGGCTCTTCGTATCCTTATCAGGGACAATGAACGCCGTCCTTGAATCCGTCCAGGTCTCTCTCCTTACGACGCTTGACCTTCCGACCATTCCGTCCTCAACCACCGTTCTGCCATTTCCCCATCTGGCTTTCGCACGTTACCTCAGCCAGTATAGGCCGCCGCGTCTATCCCCCGGGCAGACCGATCAGGTCGGAGGGATCGCCGTCACGCGATCGGAGGTTCGCCATTGGCTAGCAGGCTCCCCGACAGGCTTGGCCGAATCAGGTTCGTCATCCTACGGACTGGTCATTCGCCTCCAGTTGCTTCCCACCCCTTCTCGCGAAGACGCGGTTACTTTCGACTAAAGGTTCGTAACGTACACCTTGCGGGGACTTGCACCCCGCCGATCAAACGCTTTCAGAGACGCACTAGCCCAGCGATTCACCGCTGGGATTGAGAACGCGAAATGCAATCAGAGTCCCGTAGGGACGACTGAAATGGAGAGCAAGCCCGCAATTTCGGTCGTCCCTACGGGACTCGCAACCTCCCGATCACATCTCTACCCAGCAATAAACTACTGGGCTACTATCAATCGTCTCTGCGGGACGGCCGGGGAGTCGAAACGGCGACGCAGCGAATCTAAGCGCGGTTTCGGCTGCGCAAGTTGTCCTGAAGAGTGGCAATCAGCGCGTCAAGCTGCTCAACGCCAAGTGCGGAAAGTTCCTGCTCGTCGCTCGGCGGCACGTTGAGCAACCCTTGAAGCATGCGAACCATTTCAATCTTGCCTTCAAGTTTGGCCTCTTGGATGGCCTCGATGTAAGCATTCATTTCCCACTGCTGGTCTCGAATAGCTCTCTGTCTTCTGTCGTACATCGCTCTGTCCTCGCTTTTCTGCGAAATCCGAATCAAATTCTCCGACGCTCGGCGTATCGCCGGCTGCGGGAATGCCGTTAATAACGTTTCCGCTTCGTAATCCGGGGCGTGCCGCAGCCAATATAGCCAGCAGCCCAGCGGGTCGTCGGGCCTCAACTCCGAATACTCCAAATTATACTTCGGCAATTCCAGCGTGTGAATCGCCAAGGTGTCCAAAATCCTGCCCGACTTCGCATCCGTCAATTGAAACGCATGATGGAATTGCGGCGTTTCTTTCCATAAAACTCCGTCCAGCAGCCAGACGGAATAAGCGGGCAGCAGCTTGGTATAGTCGTCGCCTTCGTTGAGTTGGTCCACGACCAGTTCGCAGCCGTAATAGACCAGCCGCTTCGGAGTGCCCGGCGGCACGGTCAATTGGACTTCAACGTCGTACCACGCCCGCGCGGCATCGACCGCCTTCACGTCGAGAATGGAAAGCTTGTCGTCCTGAAAGTCCTTGTAATTGAAGGGATTTTGGACGGTGACGTCGGTGATCGGCGATTTCGGCTTCAACACCGCGTTGAGAAAACCGATCAGCGACTGGCGGCCCTCCGGCGTGGCGAAGATCACCATGAAGGCAAAGTCGATCAGCGGGCTGATTCCTAGCGGCATGGCGGCGGCGAGCGAAGAAAGGCGGCGAAATGGATGGAGGAAGTATTCTCACAGGCCAGAATAACGAGACCGCCGCCGCGCTGCAATGGTACTACGGTTATCGGCCGCGCACATGCCTTGGCGGGAAGACGCTGGACGAAGTGTTTCACGCACAATGCGCGAGACCCCCACTTTGCGGAAATTTTGAACTATTTCGGAATTCCGCCGCCCGCTTCAGCAAAAACGACACCACGCCGACTTCTCCGCCCCCGATTCACAAGCCCATATGCCACAATGAGTTACGACGAGATAGTGCGTGGCACGCTCTAGGTGGTGGTGAATTCGCGATGCTTCAGCCGGCGTTGTAAACCCTGCCCGGCAAAGGCTTTAGCTCAAAAACGTTTACGGAAATCATACAAGTGTTGACACACGTTTAGAATAGTGTATATTGAGCGGAAAGGAATGGGAGGTGGAGAGTGAGTAGTGGGTAGTGAATACGTAACGAAGATGAAGGTTAAATGTTTGTGACATTTTACCGATCTGAAGTTGCTCGATCCCCACCGACCCCGCGTCGGTGGTCAATTGATTGATAAGCTAAGCGAACGACGCCCGACCCGAAGGCTCCCCGCCGGCCCCGTGCCGGTGGAAGCCATGATTACGCGGCTGTCGCCATGCGGCCATTCCTTGCACCGATGCAGGGTCGGTGGAGCTTTACGGCGCCACTCCGTTATACGGTTGCCAATGTTCAATGCCCGACGCCCCCTCGTTTCCCATTCACCACAAATCACCGTTCCCCCAGAATTCCCAAGCCCTCGCGTTCCGCTATGCAGTTCTATGTCGTTTCTATCCATTCCTATGTCATTTCCATGCACTTTCTATGACGTTTCTATGCGCGTTCTATATAGACTTCGAGAGACCTTGCCGTTATTCACAGGCCGTTTTCCGCGGGAATATCGCAAAACGCGCAGGCCGGCCAGCACAAAAATAAATTGAATGCGAATTCCCACTTCCCGCCGCACCCAATCCGAGTTTTATCCGTGGCCGTCTCCTTTCGTGTGTTTCGTGAATTTCGTGGTTTCTCTCGCAGCCGAGTTTCAAAATGATGTACACGACCGCCACAAGAGGTATTCCTGAGTCCATCCTGAGTGCATCCTGATACTATAACCGCCCGGCGAGTCAAGGCCCCTTGCCGGTAGACTAGAGATTGAGGTTCGCAACTCATTCCTAGTCCACCGAACAAGGAGACCTATATGTGGTATCTCGGTATCGACCTTCATCGTCTTACCGTTGTCATCGCCGGCGTGAACGACGCGGGCGAAGCCATGAACGCGACCACCATCCGCTGTGAAGACACGGAAGCCATTCGGCAGTTCGTCGAAAAGCTCGGGGCGTTCCGCGCAGTGATCGAAGCCACGGGCACGTACCGTTGGCTCTACGACCTGCTTCGCCCGTACGGCGTCGTCGTCCTGGCACATCCACTCCGCCTGCGCACCATGATACAGCGCCGCAGCAAGACGGACAAGCTTGACGCGATGCTGCTGGCCAATCTGCTGCGGATCAACCAAGTCCCGTTGGCCTACATTCCGCCAGAGCCCTACCAGCAATTACGCAACCTGACACGCGCACGAGCACGACTCGTCCGCGAGCAAGTGAAGGCGAAGATCAAGCTCCGCGACCTGTTGGCGCGGCAGAATCGGCAGACGCCCTACCGCACGCTCGGCAAACGCTGCTTGGCGTGGTTCGGCAAACAGGACTTCGGCCCCATCGAGAATCTGGTGCGCGACGAGCTGGTGCTGCGATTGCAGCACTACGAGAAGCAATTGGCGATCCTCGACGAACACATGCTCGCGTTGCGTGAAGCATTCCCGCAGGTGGAGACGTTGACGGACATCCACGGCATCGGCCTCTACTCGGCGCTCTTGATCGTGGCCGAACTGGGCGAGGTAGATCGAATTCCACAATGCCAAGCAGGTCGGAGCTTACACCGGCCTGACGGCGCAGCGTCAACCAGTCGGGCGGCCACTGCTATCGCGGATCGATCACCCGTCAGGGCTCGTCCTGGTTGCGATGGATCCTCGTGGAAGCGGCAATGAAGGTCGTCCAGGAGGATGTTGCCTTGAAGAACTTTTACACGCGCGTACGGAAACGCGCCAGCGCCAAGATTGCGCGCGTGGCGACGGCGCGCAAACTGGCGGAGATATGTTGGAAACGGCTGCGCCGCTGGCAGAGGGAAAACGTTCCCTCGGCGGCGCCGGCTTGAGGCAAACAAGAGGAGTTGCATCCGCCACGCAAAATCGGCGAAAGCGACCCGCGATTGAGACTGGCGAGGCCTTGCGCCTGTGCCGAGATCCTGATTGGGTGCTCTTGCCGGTGAACAGAATAATGTGCGGCGGTCTCGCGGCCGAACGGCACGAATGGGTGACTACGATATGCGCAACGCACACGAACGAACATCGAACCGGCATCCTGCCGCGGACATTTCGGCCGATCCATCGGCCGACCAGGGCGTCATTGCCGCCCCTGGACCCCGGCTAGCCTTTCTCTGTTCTGCTTTTTTGGCCTATCGCGAAAATCGGGGCCTTGACACGCGGGCGGTTATGGGTGTCTCGATCTTGTCTTTTTCGCAAGGCATAAATCCGCGAAAACGCGGCAAAAACGCCGAATTCCAAATCGAAAAAACAAATTCGGCCGCCAGACCGACAATACGAATCGGCGCACCATGTTCGGCGCAAAGATCCTGCCGAGGCCGAGATTATTGGCCGCGAAAGAACGCACAGAACACAAAAGAAAACAAATGAAATCTAACTTGCTCAGGCTTCTGCGTTCTTTGTGCTCCTTCGCGGCCCCGCGCAGCCTTTGTGTCCTTCGCGTCCTTCGTGTTTATCCGCCCGGCGGCCGGCCGTTTCCCAAACGCGCCAAAGAGTTACCAACTGTTCCCAAGCAATCCCAAACGTGCCCAAATGGTTCCCAAGCAGTTCCCAAACGATTCCCAAACGTTCCCAAACCTGCGTTAAATGCCTTTTGCCTTGAACACATGCCGTTTTCTCGAGGATTGCCGGCATCGCGCGAGAATTATTGTTTGATGCGGTTTGCGCAGCGGCCGACGCTCACGAATCCCCGCTGTTGGTCCACAAGCGGACGACTCAATGGCCACAAGACGTAATCCTAGCCCGGTTCTGCTCGGCTTGTACTCGAATCGTACCGTCGTCCTACTCCGGCCCTGCTGCCGTCCTACCCGGGTCTTGGATTGCAAACCCCCAACAAAACAAGCGAAAACCGCGAATTTCAAATCGCAGAAAAACTTCGGTCCAAGAACGCCACTATACTCACCAGAGCCTCGCGCAAAGCCGCCAAGCTCGCAAAGGAAGAAGACAGAAAAATGATGGCGGAAAAATGCCGGCGGGCCACCGACGTTGCTCTCACACCCACGCTCCCAGCTCCCTGCCCTTCCTCCCCTCCGATTATCCAACCATCAGGAAGACAAACCGCCAAAAGACGTAGCGAAGGCCCCGAAAGTGTCCGATTCTGTCCAAAGTGTCCAATTCGGCGAGCTGCCGGCAACAAGCGCACTCCGCGCACATCGGCACCGGTCATGCGTCGCCAAGCGCACGATCCCAACACAAGGTCACGATCAAGGTCTGTTCCTTGCCGCTGAAAAAGGCAGCCTGCTCGCTCACATCGTCGTAGCAGAACCCGTAGGCCTTGTGGTCGATGCTGTGTTCGTGGAAGAACTTCGCGTACCAGTTGCACGGTTCGGCCCGATAGAACCGCTCGGGCGCTTTCCAGTCGGCCGGGTCGGCCAGGACGTGGCGGTTGATCGCCGCGCAGAACTGCGGATTGCCGCCGAGGATGCCGCTGCCCAGCAAGACCTCTTGCGTGTCGGGCTTCCGCGGGCAGCGCAGCGGCTTGCCGCCGCCGACGGGCGTGAAAACGAGCGCACCGCCGTCCGTGCGTCCCGTCCACTTGCCGCTCGGAGTCGGCCTTTCCTTGGCGTACATCCGCCACACGGAGTCAACGTATGCGTCGAAGTATCGGCCGTTGGGACCGTTCTTGCCGAAGCCGGCCCTGCCGGGAGAGAGGATGAAAAAGTCGCTCGCGGCGCACGGCTGGAATTCCTTGGGGGCGTTTTTGCGAAACGCCTCGAAGAGCTTGCGGCGCGATTCCGTGATGCCCAGCTTTTTCGATCCCAGTTCGATCGTCATCGGGATGCAGAAGGCATCGACTTGCGTGGTGTTGCCGTGCCACGTGCCGCCGCCATAGGCATATTCGATGAAGTCCCAATACGCGCGGCGGTCGTCAAAGTTCTTGGGGGCCGCCCCGAGGCGGAAATAGACCCGCCCGTTGCCGCTGGGGCACAGCGCCGTCGGCTCCTTGGCAAAGGAGTGCCAGTCGCGTCCGCCGTTGAGGCTCCAGTAGCACTCGTCGTCGCCGAATGCGCCGCCCGTGCGGTTGACGAAGGTGTAGGTCAAACCCCCGTTTTGCCGCGGCCCGGCCGCCCGTGCGATGCTGGTCTGCCTCGAGGCTGGTCTGACAGAGGAAAGCGCCGCTGCCGACGGAAGCAATTCCTTTCAAGAGCGTTCGACGCGAGATGAGCCTGTTCATGTTAAGCGATCTCCAATTGCGATTTGTCTATACTTCGTGCCAGGCCATTCGTTCGGCCGGCAGGACGACGGCACAAAACGGTATTATTCAAAACTTTTTTCGTACATCGCTAAGCCTGCCGCGTCCAGCATTTTGAGAGCCGGCCACCAGCCGCATCGGGAAAAATGACTATTTTAATCGAAAAGGGGTAATTTACCTCTCCAGCACCGATTTGTGCGAAACTTTCGGTCCGCACTGGGGTTCATTGGGAGATACACGTCTCCGGCGATATTTCTTTCGCCGGTTTATTGGCCCAAATCAACTCACTCAAACCAAGGAGCGTCAAAATGAAGTTGGCCAAACTTTCGATTGTTGTTGTTGTGTTTTCTATGATGGCGAGCATGGCTCTTGCTCAACCACCCGGTGGCGGCAATGGCGGCGCCCGTGGACAAGGTCGCGGCGGTCGCGGCGGCAACCAAGGGTTGCTGGATTCGGCTCTCAAGCCGCTCACCGACGCCATCGACAAGCTCACCGATCTGACGGACGATCAAAAATCGAAGATCGCCGACCTGAAGAAGGAATATGAGCCCAAGTTCAAGGATTTCCACGACAAGATGGTCGGTGCCCTGACCGACGACCAAAAGACGAAACTGGAAGATGGCAAAAAGAAGGTCGCGGAGGCAACCGGCCAAGATCGCATGACCGCCATGCGTGACCTCATGACCTCGTTGAGCATTACCGATGATCAGCGCACCAAGATGCGCGAGATCGGCACCGAGCAACAGCCGGTGATGCAGGAAGCCCGCACCAAGCTTCTTGGCCGTTTTGACGGCCGACCAGAAGACCAAGCTAGGTCCGATGGCCAGCGGACGCGGTCAGGGTCGCGGTCGCGGTAATCGCGGCGGTGGCGGCAATGGCGGCGGCGGTAACGGCGGCACGACGCAGTCCCGCGAGTCGACCTGAATCTCCTAGATTCAGCAGTTTGAAATGCTAATGGCGAGGAAGTGAAACAGGCCTACCAAGTGGTAACGGTTTGTTTCACTTCCGGCCTTTTACAGGTATAGCCAAGGTTTTGTTCCTGGCGAGACCGAGATTGCGGCGTGGGGTATGCCGTAATCGCGGTGCCTCTGGGGGAATCGCGCTGGTTCAAGCTCGCTCGGTCTCGCCGGGAGTTTGTTAGCGGTATGTGAGCAGCATAAGCGGGTAAGGGAGTGGCTTTCGCCACTCCCTCCCCGTTATCGCAATGAGGTCAGTTCCTCATATTTACCGGCGGGCGAATTTCTCGCACCGGGCGGTACCGTGGAAATCGCTCCCCGAGGAGGGCCGTACCGATCCGCCTACGCATGAAGGTCGAAAGTTGCTGAGGGAAAGCAAGCCCAGTTTCCTGAAGTGCTTCAAGCGGATGCGGAAGTTGTCCTTTCCCGATTTCCGCTTGAGTTTTATGCACCGCAGTCGCATACGTATCCACCGGTCCAGGCTGCGGTATGCATCGCCGCAGTGGGACCACGGCGTGGCGAAATAATTCGCCGTGCCGCGGATGACGCGGTTCAGCTTCTCGATCAACGCGGCGTCCAGGTTGTGGTGTCGTCGGGTCAGCACGCGGACTTTCGTTTTGAAGTTCTCCACCGACTTGGCTCGCATCCGCACGAAACGCGACTTGATGTCGAAG
Source organism: uncultured Planctomycetia bacterium (assembly GCA_963707295.1). Taxonomy (GTDB): domain Bacteria; phylum Planctomycetota; class Planctomycetia; order Pirellulales; family Thermoguttaceae; genus JANXQG01. The sequence continues at coordinate 1,529,027 of CAVPPL010000006.1, read as the reverse complement.
CCCAGAAAGGTGAACCCTTCATGGAACCTCGTGATCTTCGTCTTCTCGGCGCTCAAAGTGAGTCCGAGACGCTCCGTGAGGAGTTGCTGTACCAAGCTTAGGGCCTCTTTCGCCTCCTGCTCGGTGCGGCAGAGCACTACGAAGTCGTCGGCATACCGCACGAAGCGGTAGCCGTGCTTCTGGAGATGCCAGTCGAGCACGTTCAGAGCGATGTTGGCCAAAAGCGGAGAGGCTACCCCGCCTTGGGGCGTGCCGACTCGCGTCGGCTGAAACTTGCCGTCCTCCATCACTCCGGCCCTGAGAAACTTCTCCACCATCCGCAAGATGTTCCCGTCGGCCACCACCTCGGACAGCTCACGCATCATGGCTCGGTGGGAGAGATTGTCGAAGAAGCCGGAAATGTCGGCGTCGAGCACCCAGCGGTACCCTTGCCGTCCCAACTCCAAGACCTTCTCCACCGCTTGATGGCAGCTTCGTCCTGGCCGGAAACCGTAGGACTGATCGTGAAACCTTGCCTCGAAGAGCGGACTCAACAGACGCCGAAGCACCTCTTGAGCGACCCGATCTCGGACTGCCGGGATTCCCAGCGGGCGAAACTTCGTTTGCTTGGCGTCTTTGGGAATGTAGACCCGCCGCGCGGGCAGAGGCACGAAAGCGCCCCCTTTCAGTTCCCGCAATAACCGGTCGAGGTTGGCTTCCAGTTGTCTTTCGAACATCTGGATGCTGACCTTGTCGATTCCCGCCGCACCGCGATTCCGCCGTACGGCACGCCAAGCTTCGTACGCCAGCTTGGGAGTAATCCTTCCTGTCAGGCTGTGAACTTTGATCTTTCCTTTTGCCACGTCCTTTCCTTTCTGCTGATCCTGTGGGATCGTTCGGTCGAATGACATCTCGCGGCCAGCGTTTGAAGGCGTTTCTTAGTCTTGGCGGGTTTCCTGAAAGAGGAACAGGCGGACCGTCGTGCGGTCCCAATCGCCGGACTAACTTCCTCCCTGTCTGGGGCGGTTTGTCACTACTTTCACAACGGTTCTTCCTTTCATCCCGGTCCCGCTCGCGCGTTGCCGGGACTACTCCGGAAAAGCTGTCGTCCTTTCACGAGAGAGGCCAGGCGCCTTTCCCGTTCCATCGCATCCGCCGCTCCTTTCGTCGTGGACTTATGGAGGGGCGTTACCGCGGCGGGGCCGATGCCTTCGCGGCGGACGAAGTAGGACTCTCACCGGTCAATGTCGTTGGCCTTTGTGTCCAGGCGACTCCACCAATCACTCTGATGGGCTGCACGTCGTAACCAAGTACCGACGGCAGAAGGAGGATTATTCCCCAGGGCTTCCACAGGCTTGGGAGCTTGGCCCACCATCCGAGCCGAAACGTGACGCCTCCCGGACTGACTTCACTTGGCCCCTCCGTCGCCGGTTGTTGCCTTCCGACGCTGGCTGCATACCCTGGCTTGCGCAAGTTCGGGTGAAGCTTTCCAAACGGGCTTGGACCCGCTCGGGTAGGATTAGATTTCATCAGAATCTCCTTTCTGTTAAAATCGCACCGTTTGAGACTTAGCTAACAACACCTGCGGTTCACGCCAAGCCTGACGCGCGAGCGAAGGACCCTCTTTCCGCTCGCTTGCGCATCGGGCTTGTATGGCGGTTCTTGACTCTCCTCGGCGTATGAGGTAGGTTCAGGGCGTTTCGCGCACCAAAATCCTATCAACAGAATCCTTTCTTCGGGGAGAACCAGTCATGCGTTTGTCAAAACTAGTGCTTGCGGCAATGTTCGGACTTTCGGCTTCCGTAGCCTTCGGCCAGCCACCGGCGGATTCCGCGAAAGGGCCGTATAAGGTTGTGAAAAGCGAGAAAGTCGGCGGCGAAGGCGGCTTCGACTACGTGACCGCCGACCCGGATACACGCCATCTGTTCGTCGTCCGCAGCGGCCAGGGCGGCCGCATCTCGGCCTATGACCTGGATACCTTGAAACTGGCCGGCGAAATCCCCGACGTCAGCGGCGGGCATGGCGTGGCCGTCGATCCAAAGACGGGCCACGGCTTTTCCAGCAGCAGCCCGGTGGTGATGTTCGATACCAAGACTTTGAAGGTGATCAAAACGATTACGGTCGAAGGCCGCCCGGACGGGATTTTCTTTGAACCGTTGACGAACCGGGTCTATGTCTTGAGTCATCGCGCGCCGCACGTGACGGCGATCAACACGGCCGATGGGACGATCGCGGGCACGTTCGATCTCGGCGGCGCACCGAGCAAGGCGCGTCCGACGGCAAGGGGCACGCCTATATCTGTGTCGAAGACCAGGGGCAAGTGGCCGTCGTCGACTGCAAGGCGATGAAGACCACCGGGCATTACGATCTGGGCGACAACGGCGGTCAGCCGGCGGGTCTCTCAATGGACGCGGCGAACAATGTCCTCTTTGTCTATGGCCGCGCCGCGCGGAACTGCCTGGTGCTCGATGCCGCCACTGGAAAAAACCTCGCCACTCTTTCTACCGGCAGCGGCGTTGACGCCGCGGAGTTCAATCCGGAAACCAAAGAATCGTTCTGCTCGTCCGGCGACGGCAAGCTGACGGTGATCAAGGAAACCAGCCCCACGAGTTTTGAGGTGTTGCAGAATGTGGCCACGAAGGCCGGTGCAAAATGTTCGACGCTCGATTCCAAGACGGGCCAGATTTATCTTATCACGGCCGAGCGCGGCGGCGCCGAGGCGCACAGCCCGGCGGTCAAAGCGGCGGCCGGCGTGGCGGTGGTCGAGGCGGCGCGGCGGTGCCGGGTTCGTTTACGATTCTGGTTGTTGGAAAGTAGTTCTTGCAAAGCGATCTAAAGTTTTAGTATGTCGTTACGAAAGGTAGATTCGAATCCCGAAATCCTATCAGATGCGGTTCGTGATGGACTGAATCGATTCATTCGTGATGTATTAAGGCCACGGGGCGTCATCAACGAGGAAGTATTCAGCCAGCAAGAAGACGGTATTTATAATGATATGGCGTCGATCATAGAATCGGTTGCAGCGTCTTGGCGGACTTCATGGCTTGAGAGCGACGAAAAGTAGGAGAGGATTGGAGAGTCCGATAGAGAGCGGCAAAGGACACTGCCAACACGCCATACCCGCTGCACCGATTCGCCGACGCCAGGCGTTGAGCACATCTTCCATTGGCCGAGCATAAGGCAATACCTCATGGCGGAGCCCCAAGAGATTCCGGAGTGGTTTTGGAGCTTGATCGAGACCACGAAACCGAGCTTGGCATTGTTGATCGAGAGGTTAGAGGCTCTTAGCCAAGCCGAACTTGAGCAATGGCAGCGGGCATACGAACTCGCAGCAGCGGCGATTGTCCCATATTGGGACGGACCGGATATGGGAGGCAACCTGGGCGTGCTTTCCGAGGATAGCACCGAGGACCTATGTGAGTGGATCGTATCGCAGGGGCGGGAACTCTGGCAGCGAGCAACCGGGCCCGGCGCCGATCTGATCTACTTGGCCCATCTTTACCAGAGAGCGGAGCAGGGCCTGATTCCGGAGTATCCCGCCTGGTCCACAGCCGTCACAAATCCCGAGTATCGAGGCTATCGGGACCCGTGTTACATCGCGTATCCGATCTACCGTGCTCGATTCGGTTCTGAGCTACAGTGAGCGGCTTCCAACACGGCGCGGCGGCAGCGCAATTCGCCGATTGCTGGTGCGGGCGGTTGGAGGTGGGTAGAATAGACGGAAGTTCAGACCTGATGAAGTTGGAGTCCGCGGCGGCTGCTGTGGTGTGTGGTATAATGATATGATATTATGAAGGAGCTTTTTGTCTGACACTCTCAGTTATTGGACTCGACCGATGAAGAAGACGCTTCCGCCTAAAGTGAAGTCATTCTCCGCTGCCAAGCAGCGACAACTCGACGAATTGCTGGAGAAGAACAGCGAAGGGACTATCACTTCCACGGAGAAGTCGCGGCTGGAGCGACTGGTTGCCGAAGCGGAGCAATTGATGGTGGAGAATGCACAGCGTTTGGCGCGATTCTCGCAAACCGAGACCGCTGCGCAGCCCGCCGCGGCCGCGGCCGCGGCCGTGCCCGTAACCGTATGGGTAACGCCGCAGCCTACGGGACGCTGAGCGATGGTGCAAGCGGACACGTACCGGCAAATGGTCACCGCCCGTGCCGGTGGCGCTTGCGAGTACTGCCGCCTGCTCGAATTGGCAACGGGAGTGACCTTCCACGTCGAGCACGTCTTGCCGCGGCTCCAGGGCGGCGAAACCGTGATGAGCAACTTGGCCCTGAGTTGCCCTGGATGTAACCTCGCCAAAGGAGATCGAACGGTCGGGCGAGACCATCAGAACCGAAGTCAGCGCCTATTCAATCCACGCGATTATGAGCCCTGGCTGTTGGGCTGGCACCTGCATTTTATTCTTGACCGCAACTCAGGCCTGATTGTGGCGCAGCCCCATGGGGGAAGCGACGATTCTGACGCTCAACATCAACAGTCCGCATCGGCTGTTTGCTCGGAGGCTTCAGCTTCAAGCAGGGCTAATCGCATGACAATTTGCGCAAATTCCTTGCTCCTCGCCTTTGTCGTGCAACCGCCGTTTGAAGAGTGGGAGACGCGGTTATGAGCAACCCTGGAATCGCAAAGCACTGGCAATTCGCCACGTCGAACGCAATTAAGGCATTGGAACGGCATATACTCGAATTCAACTTCGAGCACACAGCGCGACATCACGCATACGGCGGCGCGTCTCCATCGCTGTATCTTGAAATCATCGATGGGTTCTTGTCCGAACCGCCCGAGATTGTGCCGGGCGGCAACCGCAACACCTTGAACGGCATTCGGACTCGGATCGTCAAGCAACTGGATCCGGCATTCCAAGCCGGGATTATTCGCGGTTGCGCTGACTGGCAAGCGTCGCCGCGTATCTGGGGCCAATTGGAGCCGGAAGAATACCGCCAAATGGCTCGCCAAGCGGGTCCAACCGATGCCTTGGAGTTGGAGTGGTTCATGGAGGGCTATTGCCAGGCGTGGGCGAAAGCGGAGTTTGAGGAAGAAGTGTTGACTATTCGCCAACAATCGCATGGAGGGCAATCCGAGGGATTGTAGTACCATGAACCTAAACGAGGCCGAGCGTTCTATTATTCAGCACTCGATGCCGAGCGAACCCAACGGCCGAAGTTTCCTTGGCGATCTCCGCCCATTTCCCGGCCACCTCTACGAGTCGAACTTTCTCGAACTTGCGGAAGCTGTTAAGATTCTCGCTCCCGTATACGTGAAGGCGGATAATGTGAATCGCGAAGTGATGTCCGCGCTGTGGGCGATTTGCACCCTCGGACGCTCCTGGGGGCTGCACCCTGACGGCATGCTTCAGCGAAACCATCTGATAAGCGAAATGGACACGCGGACACTTGAGGACTGGATCGAGCGGCTGTCACTCCTTGTGTTCACCATGCTGGATGGCGCGGACCTTGACCCGATGGCTGAGTATGAGTCGAGAAAATAAGACGAATATCGTGCTTCAGTTTCAAATGTGAGCGGTCAAGGCGTGGATCTGGGCGTCGTCTTTGCGCTTGCGCAAGAATCGGGCTGTTTCCTTGATATGCTCAGCCAGGTGCGCACGACCCGCGGCGACGGTTTCACGGCAAGACGGGGCCGACTACGGTCTTGGACCTTTCCGGATTGCACGAGGAAGAGGAGGCGGCCGTCTTGGCCGCCAACCGCCGCTTTGGCGATATGGTGAAAATGGCGGTGCGGCCAAGGTCGTAGGCGAAGAAAGTCCGGGTCGAATCGCGAATTAGAAAAGATCTGTTACAATTGAGGGCGTCGAACCTGGCGGGCTGATGTGACGATTTCCGATGGACCTGACTACCGATTCCGAATACCAGCGACTCCTGAGCCGAATCTCCGACGTTTACTCGGCCGGCCAGGTGCCGCGCTTGTCAGGCTGTAAATGCGCAAATGACCGAAACCTATTGGGGGATCGGGCGCGACATCGTCGAATTTGAGCAGGGTGGCAAAGCCCGCGCCGAGTATGGTAAGAATCTGCTTTCCAGCCTGAGCCGCGATTTGACGCTGCGCCACGGCAAGGGTTTCAGCCGCAGCAATATAATCCGAATTCGGCAATTCTATCTGGCTTTCCCAAAAGGTGCGACGCTGTCGCACTTTTTGAGTTGGTCGCATGTTATAGAGCTCCTGAAGATCGAGGATCCGTTGGAACGCGGCTTTTACGAACAGCAGGCGATCCGCGAGAAATGGGCGGTTCGCGAGCTTCGCCGCCAAAGGAATTCATCCCTATTCCTTCGGCTTGCCGCCGGAAAAGACAAGGAATCAATCCTCCGCCTTGCCGCCGAGGGCCACGTTGTGGCTCAGCCCGGCGATATTCTCCGCGATCCGTTTGTTTTCGAGTTTCTCAAAATCCCGGAGCCACACTCGATCTCCGAGACCGATTTGGAATCCCTGCTATGCGATCACCTGCAGCTCTTTCTCCTTGAACTGGGCAAAGGCTTCACCTTTGTCGGCAGGCAATACCGCATCACCATCAACAACACCCATTATCGGGTGGACCTCGTCTTCTATCATCGCTTCCTCCGTTGCTTCGTTCTCATCGACTTGAAAATAGATGAGGTGCAGCATGGCGACATCGGTCAAATGAACCTCTATCTGGGCTACTTCGCGGGCGAGGAGAACGTTGAAGGCGACAATCCGCCGATCGGCATCATCCTCACCCGCGGCAAGGATGAACTTCTGGTCGAATATGCCACCTACCAGATGAACAGCCAGCTCTTCGTGCAAAAGTACCAACTTTATCTGCCCGACCGCGAGGAGCTTCGCCGCGAACTCGAACTGGCTCTTCGAATCGCCGAGGAGCGATCCCAAACGGAAGGCTTACCCCAGGTTACTGGTACAGTTAATTCATAGTTGCATTCGTTGGCAATTTCTAGATTGAACATTCACCAAGCGGATATTGGGGCCATATTCGCTCTCTCGCAGGAGTCCGGCTGTTTCCTCGATATGCTCAGCCAGGTCCGCGTGACCCGCGGCGACGGTTTTATAGCAAGACGGGGCCGCTATCGTGATCGGGATATCGTATTGTTCGAGTCGGGCCCCGGAACCGTCCGCGCCGTGAAAGCTGCCCACGCCCTGATCGACGCCTACCGGCCGCGGCTGGTCGTCTCCTCGGGCTTCGCCGGAGGGCTCGATCCAGGGCTGCGGCGATACGATCTCGTCGCGGCCGACTCGCTCGTTAATTCTGCGGGCCGCGAAATCACGCTTGACCCGGCCGCGCTCGTGCCGTGGCTGACCGAAGTGCCTAATCTCCATCGCGGGCGGATGCTCACGTTCGACCGCATCGTTCGCCGCAGCGAGGAAAAGCGGCAGCGTGGCGAGCAGCATCAGGCCCTGGCCGTCGATATGGAGTCATTTGCCGTGGCGGAGGTCTGCCACGCGAGAGAAGTGCCGGTCATTGTCGTCCGCGCGATTAGCGACGCGGTGGACGACGAGCTTCCGACGGATATCGGCCACCTGGTTGCGCAAAAAACGTTCGCCGGCCAACTCGGCGCGGCGGTCGGATCGGTCTTCCGCCGCCCCGGCGCGGCAAAGGACCTCTTCAAGTTCCATCAAACGGCCCTAGAAGCCTCCAGCCGGTTGGCTAAGTTTTTGGCCGAGCTTTGTACTCATCACGCTTCGCCGTGATAAAGCTGTCCGCGTTCTTTACCGCTGCGAAACAGGTCTTCTAAAACTTCGATTCCCAGTCGCGCGCGCCGTGAATTATGCGAACGACCGAAACTCCTTGCGAGAATCGCCGAAAGCCGATCACGTAGTTGCCAGCCGAAAGAATCCGCAGGCCCTTTTTGATGTCATGGCGGTCTTCGCCAATCTCGGGATTCATCGCCATTAAGCGAAAGCGGTCGTAAAAGGAATCGATCAGCGCGTCGGCGCTCGCCGGCCGGTCTCGGGCGACAATCGCCCAAATCCGCTTTATGTCCGCGAGCGCTCGCTTGCTAAGGCGGAACCTGCTCATCTCGCCTGCGACCCGGCTTCCAATCCCTGCCGCCCGTCGGCCTTGACCTGTTCAAAGAAGGTCTTGAGCGACACCTCGTCGAACTCCTGATATTCGCCGCGGTCCAACTCATCAAGTCCAATCTGCATCTCGCGGCGGAAGTATTCCGTGGTCCGCTGCCGTTCCTCGAACATGCGCAGGGCTTCGTCTACTACCTCAGTCTCGGTTTTGAACTCGCCGCGGGCGATAGCATCGGTGACAACTTTCTGCCGGTCGGCCGGGATATCAATAGTCATGGCATTTAGTCCCTGGGGAAAATCGGCGACTCTTTGAGATAGTACCGCGCCGATCCGAACCGGTCAACTCGCCGGTGGCGGACGCCGCGATTGCACGAGCGGCGCGGAGCGTGATGAGTACTGGTTTGACCTTGACGTTCCCCGCCGCTCGTGGCACACTCCCGCTGCCATGTGCAGCGTTTCCCCGCCTTGCCTTCCCGAAACCGGCCGCCTGCCCAGCTTTTCGAGCCGGCGGATACCTCGTTTATCGCGCGACGAACCGGTGCTGCAGGAGCAGCGGGCGATCCGCCGCGGGTTCTCATGGCTCGCAGCGGGCAACGTCATCAATGCGGCGTGCAGTTGGGGCCGACTGGCATTGCTGGCGCGGCTGGGCACGGCTGATATGGTCGGCCAATTGACGTTCGCCCTGGCGGTCTGCAAACCGATCGCCGACTTTGCCGATATCGGCCTGAGCGGCGCGCTCGTCTCCGATGCCCGACGGGAGTTTCGCCTTGGCGATTACCTCGGCCTCCGGCTCATAACCTGCGCGCTCGCGGCGATTGTCATCGTCGGCGTGGCCTGGACCGGCGGCTACGACGCGGCTACCGCGCAGCTCGTCGCGCTGGCGGGCGTCCTCGTGGTCTGCGAGTCGCTGTGCGATATCTTCCAGGCCGTGCTGCAGCGCGAGGAGCGAATGCACTGGGTGGCCATCTCACTGATCGTTCGCGGAGTCGCCGGGCTGGCTCTCTTCGCGGGCATCCTCTGGTCAACCCATAATCTGGCTTGGGCCGTGCTTGGGTTCTGCATCGCGACGATTGCCACGCTCCTGGCCATCGACGTGCCGCGAGCGCTGGCGTGTGAGCGGCGGCCGCAATTTGGAAATCTGAAATCCCAAATATCAGATTTCAGAAAGCTTCGTTTGGCCTGGCTCAGCTTGCCACTCGGACTTGCCGCGGCCAGCTTGAGCCTCACCACCTCAATTCCCCGCTATTGGATCAGCGCACGGCTGGGCAACGCAGCACTGGGCGGATTCGCGGTCGCCGGCAGCCTGATGATCGCCATGTCGTACGTTGTCGGCGCGCTGAGCCAGGCAGCAAGCCCGCGACTCGCCCGGCATCACGCCGCCGGCGACCGCGCGGCGTTCCTGCGGCTGCTTGGCCGGCTTAGCATTTGGCTGGCCATCGTGACAATCGCGTCGGTCGCCGTCATAGCAATTGCGGGCAAGCTGGCAATCGGCCTGCTTTTCGGTCCGGCATTCGTGCCCTACGCCGCGCTCGCCACATGCCTGATGCTGGCCGCGGGGCTGCGAAACTTCAACATCCTCCTGGGCCGTGCCATAACTTCGATGCGGCGATTTCGCACAGGGCTCGCGCTGCGGCTGCTGGGCATTGCTGTGCTTATTGCCCTGTTGCCCGGCTGGATCGCCTGGCTCGGACTGATGGGCGCGGCCTGGGCGGTGACGCTAACCTGGCTGATCACCACGCTGCTCTCGCTGGCGGTAGTGTTGCGCACAAAGTAGCGAGCTCTACTTAAGGTCGAAATCAACCGGCTCCGATGGTCCCTCTCCCAGGCCGCTTTCCTTGGAAAAATGAAGCTGAAGTCGGTATCGGCCCGGTTGCGTGAGGTCGAAACAGTCGCGCAAATCAAACTTGCACGCCTCAAACGAGTCGGCGCTTTCCACGAGCTTTTGCTCGCCGGTCAGATTCGAGGCCAGCCGGGAAAGTGCTTTGTTGGGCACAGGCGTTCCCGAGTCCACCTCTTGCATGCGGGTTTCGTCACTCTCATGCAGCCGCCTCAACGTGATGCTTATGCCGGGACGAATCGCCAGCGTCCCATCGACTGACTTGATCACGAATTGCGTGGGGAGGTGTTGAGGCATGCCCGATCGATTGCGAAGCGATAGTCGAACAGTCAGCGGCGACTTGTCCGCTAATACCGCGGCACCACGCGCACGCAACTCGGCGGTCGGCAGTTCAAGCTGGCAGTCGGCGCCCGCGGATAAACTGGCCCACACCCACGACGGTTCCGCTGGGAATTCAATCTGCGCCGCGGCCACTTTTTCCACTTCATGCGGGCCGACCACACCATAATACCGCTGCCACTTCCCGTTGATCCTTACTTCTTCCGCCTGCCAGACCCAACTGTTCTGTAGAAACGCGATTCGGACGCCCCCTTCGCCCTTGGCTGGATCGTAGTACCCTTGATCCCATGGATACTTACGAAGCGTGATCCACTTTGCCTTCACAGGCAGCGTCAACGATTTGACCAGTCGCCGTTCACCCCGGTTTTCGAGCGTGAAAATCGCGTGCAATGAACCAGCCTCCTTCGTGGTAGCCGGGTGATCGAGCAATGGGAACGTAAGATGGCACGCCGGACTGGGAAAATCGTCAGCGAACGGGTACTTCTCGTCATAACGCAACCGCCCGCCGTACCGCCGCAAGAATTCAGTACAGGACTTGACAGCCCGATCGCGGTCAGCCTGCGGCCAGTAGTCTTCAATAGCTGGCGCACCCTGGAGACGCGAAATCTGATATGCATACCTGTCGCACGTCCGCAGCGTCAACACGGTCCCCACCGGAGCTAAATGCGTTTCGCCCGATGGGATCGCCGATCGACCATGGTTCTCACTGTACTCCGCTCTGTGGCCAGCGTGAATCGTCAAAGTGCCATACGGCGTCTGGTCCGCAAGGCCGCGAAGCATCTGGTCCCGAAAGCTCTTCAACCCCAGCAGCGGCGAATGCAGAAGGCTCTCCTGCCCCCATCCTGTGTTTACGTGGGGCAGCAGCGGGTTCCAATCGGATCGAGGGCCGTTAAACATCCGTTCGGCCGTCTCAACCATCGCCGGGTCATCCTGAAACTTCCAGAGCGGCGAAAGGACATCCTCCGAATTACTGCCGATTTCGTGCGGCGAGACCTTCGTGCGAAGCCAGTCGCCGTAAACCTTCAGGCCCGAGTGGTCTCCAGCCCTGGCCATAGCACAAGCCATGGCCGCGATTCTTGTCAGGTTCGGATCGCTATCACCCGCAACGACGCAATAGTCCAACTGCTTCTTAAGGATCGGAATGGCGGGTGCATTCCCGTTATTGCTGCCTCGTCAGGCCGCGTGCGTGAGTCGGCCGGAGCCGGCAGCGCGGCGGTGTTTTCGCGGGCGTAGCCAGTTGTTCTTCCAGCGGTCGTCCTCACTCAATTGAGCCGCGCGCAATTGCAGCATCGCTTCGGCGCCGCCTTCCAACCAGAATTTCTCGCTGCCTTTCACGCGGCGGTTGATTTGCTTGATCGACGACTCGACGGGGGCGCTGCTGATGGGCAAGCCCAAGCGGCGGTACTCGGGATAGTTCATTCGCTCGCGGTTGTTGGTCACATAAGTCAGCGTCTCGGCAACGGTCAGCTTTCTGGCCGCCGCGGTCGGGCCCTTCTTCGCCAACTCCGCGGCCGCGGCGCGGAGGCTCGACAGCAACAAGCCGACCTTGCCCGACCACGCCCAGCGGAGCCATTGTTCGTACGTCTTCCAGCTCCGTGCCGCGTCGCCGCCGCGATACGCGTGGGCCGCCTCGTAAAGGTATGCCAGCAGATGAAGGAAATCCAAGATGGCGATGAACCCCGCAGGCAGAAGATGCATCTCGTAGATCGACCAGTTGTACGCCTGGCCGTCGCAGACGCAGCCCTTGCGTTTCGCTCGGTCCAATCCGCGACGATGCACTTCCGCCGCTACCTGCCAGCCGAATACGTCGCTGTTCTCCATCGTGGCCACGACCGTCCTGACCCGTGCCAGCATTCGCTTCCTCCGACGGGCGGATTTCTTTCCTTTCTTCCTCTTCTTCGACGATCGCCTTGCCTTGCGGTCCTCATTGCTCCGTTCCACGGCAGGCCGGCTGCGACGCTTGATTTCCGACGCCAAACGGGCCGCTTCCGTGGGTTCCAGGAATTTCGACGGCGGCTCCGGCTTGGGGTCCGCCTCTGCCACCTTCGTCTCCAGCGTCAAACAACACGCCACCTTCGACTCGCGCCAACTTGCCTCGCTGACGCCCCGGCCGCTCTCCTCGGCACGCGTCTGCAAACGACCGCCGTCGAGCATCACTGCCGCCGCTCCACGCGGCGGCTCCTTGTAAGTTCGTTCCAGTTTGGCCTGGCGAAATCTCTCGACATTTTCGTCGCGGACTTCGGCCCATTCGTCACCAATCCGCTCGCTCAACCGCTGAAGGTGCGTCGCACTTATCTTTACGCTCAACAATTCCTGCAAGTCATCGCTTGCCTCAGCGAACGACGACGACTTGCTCGCCTGGCGAACCGCTTTCGCCAGCACCATCGGGCTGAAACCTTCCGTTCCCAAACGCAACCGAACGTCTAACGGAAAAAAAAATGACCCGGCATTTCGCACACCGCCAACGCTGGCGGTGCATGCAAATGTCACCCGCAAGCGTGGTCATGGTCCGCGTGGGCAACTTGTCGCCCTTCCGCTCCGCCGGCGTTCCGGGCTGACCACACTTCGGGCAGCATGTCGTGGAAGCCTGGCGCCGGCTGCGCCGCGGCATCCAAGCTCACGTGCTCTTCCAAAAGAAAGGCCGCGAGTTCCCTGCCGATCAGCACTGCCATAGTCTCCCGCTCCGTGAGCGTCACTAATTCCTCCTGGCTCTTACCCTCAAACATCCGTCGATATGCGGTTTCCGTCCGTTGCAACCATCGCTCGTGAAGAGTCCCTTTGCCTTCCATGGCAATCCTCCGTGTTGTGCCGGTTTTTAAATCAAACGCCGCCCCAGTCTAACGTAAAAACGCCGGCGCAGGAACGGGAATGCACCCCGGAATGGCCTTCACCGCATCCCATTTGGCCAGTTCCAACGCCATGTCGGACGCGGTGACTACGCCAAAATCGTGAACCGAGCTACCTATCCCCTGTTGATCGATCTGTTCGATGCGCTTTGCCGCCAGATCGATGACCGAGGGATTCTGTTTGCTACGGAGTTTTTCGCCGCTCATCGGCGGCCTCTCTCCCGGCTTTCGGCTGGGCACGTTCAACAATGTCCTGCCGTGTATGCTGGAAGCAGCAACGGTTACGTTGACCGGCCGTGCGAGGTTGCTCATCGCCTGTAGCCATTGCTCGGGGACCGCGGAGTCGTCACCGAGAATCTGGAACCAGCGCTCCTCAAGCGGCAATCCCTTATATTAATTCCAGTACCTGTGAATGTAATCGGCAACTGCCTTTCGTCCGGCGGCCCCGTGGGCTGTCAAGTCGTAGCGGGTAGAGCCGTGCCGAAGGACGAAGTGTGAAGTATGTCGCACAACGCGACGTATGCCGCCTCCGCTACGTCAATCGGCATTCGACCCGGAAAGAAGTTTCTCTCGAACTCAACCGAGCGGGTGAGACGTTCGTCGTGTTCCAGGCACTCTAGGAGCGGTTCTACCGCGTCGTCGCCACAGCGGACCAACTCCTGAACGACTTCGTCGAAGGCGAGTTCGACCCCGCCGGGCTGACCGTTTTGCCGCGCGGCAACCTGGTCCAGATCGATCACCAGCGCGGCCACCCACGCCGCCTTGTTGGCAAACGCGCGTTCTCCCTTTTTGATCGCATAGGCCCGTGCAGTTTCTTTGACCCGTCGTTGTTCATCCGCGATCAACCCGGGCAAGACGTCTAAGTAGCTGCGGTCAACTCGCGAGCTCGCGGCGGACTTTCGCGATGCAAGTTCCTCGCCAATTGACTTGTTCAATCTCGCGGCGGCCTCGGCCGCGAGCAGGCTCAAGCGATCATCCCCGCGCATGTCGGGCGCAGATTGCGCGATCAAACATGGCCCATTCCAACGCATTGGAGAGTACAGCGTATAAGTCTAGTTTCTCTGCGTCCTTTCCAAGCGGCTCGGTCCACTTCTTCCAGGCTTGCACAGCCAAATCTCCCTCTCCGAGACGCAGCAGCAAGCATACCTTGAGCGGCAACATGAACTTTTCGGACACCGACATGCCTTCCGGCGGACAATCGGCGCCAAAACGCCCGAATGGCGCGAGCGACTGGATGTCTGCTTTCAAGTCCGCCTTGTTGCTAATGGAAACGACAGGATAAACCATGCCGCTCCAGCAAACCGCAAAGCGCTGCGCGGCCGCTTCTTTCGCGGGCAGCACCCAGCCGTGGCATTCCACCACGCCCGCGTCACCGGACCAACAGCTTCCCGTACCGACGGAAATAGTTCGATAGTCACATCCGCGCGGGTCGGCAAGCCCCTGCTGGAACAAGCGGGCGGTTGCTTCCAATAAGCTCGCCGGGACATCCGCTTTCGGCGCCGTCCAGGCCGCGCGCTGCTGCGGTGGATCGGGCAGGGTTGCTTCTTTCAAGATGGGCGAGGCAACAAACGGCCGGGCCCCACACCAGGATGCCGCTCCGAGAAGACAAGGAATAACGAAGGTACCGATCTTAGAGGTTGCTCTGACCATAGAAAGCTCCGAAACTCAGGCAATTGAAACTGGTCCCAGGCTTGACGCGCGATTGCCGGATCGCCGGAGTGAATGAAAGACCGAACAGCTCGCGCCAGTATATCACATCCTCACGCCGGATTCCTCAATTTCCTCGCTCTCGCCTGCCGACACTACCAGAAGGCAAATCGTCTTTGTACCAGGCGTAAAACTTCGGCAGGGAGGCCGCCGTGGCTGGATTAGGTCGTCTTCGGCTATTCTATCTTCTCCATTTTTCCAAGCCGGTTTCTGATCGGCTCGTCTACCGGGAGCTTCGCCGCAAGAAGGCCCGTAAGATCGTGGAAATCGGCATGGGCAGCGCCGAGCGGGCGGTCCAGGCTATCAACGTGCTTAAGGAGTTCCACGCGGTCGGCGACATCCACTATACAGGCATTGATCAATTCGAGGCCCGCATCATCGGCGACGGGCCGCGGCTCACGCTCCGCGACGCCCATCGCGTGCTGAAAACCACCGGGGCGCGTGTGCAACTCGTGCCGGGCACGGCGGGCGAGGCCCTTTTGCGCGTGGCGAACGGCCTGAAGGAAATCGACGCCGTGATTATTTCCGCGGATCAATCGCCCGAGCAGATGGCTCAGGCGTGGTTCTATTTGCCGCGGATGGTGCATGGTTCTACGCTGTTCTTTCAGGAAACGGGATTGCTCGACGGCGCCACAACGATGCATCTTCTGAATCGTGACGAGATCGCCCGGCTGACCGTGCAAGGTCGGCGACGCGCGGCGTAGAGCTTTCAATCGTCGCTACGCGACGAACGTGATTCTGGCGCATCTCAAGGGCGTGTTAAAACGCGCCGCTACCGTCGAAGGTCGTTACGCGACCGAAATGCGTTTTTTGCCCGAACCGCCGGCTGGAAATCCGTGTCGCTATCTTGTAAAATTACTTAACTAGGTCGCCGCCAGAATCAGCGGTGCTAATAGTCTGAAACGTACCTGAGAATTGAGCGCACCCGTTATGCCTACACTTCCCCGCACGATGTTCGAGAAGATCTGGGACGATCACGTCGTCCATGCCGAGCGCGGGCAAGCAGACGATCCTGTATATCGACCTGCAACTGGTCCACGAAGTCACCAGTCCGCAGGCGTTCGAGGGCCTGCGGCTGGCCGGCCGCAAGGTGCGGCGGCCGGAGCGGACGGTGGCCACGGCCGACCACAACGTGCCGACCACCGATCGCGCGCTGCCGATCGCCGATCCGATCTCCAAGCAGCAGATCGACACGCTGCGGAAGAACTGCCAGGAGTTCGGCATCCGCTTTTACGATCTCGACGACCGCAACCAGGGCATCGTCCACGTCATCGGGCCGGAGCTGGGGCTGACGCAGCCGGGCATGACGATCGTCTGCGGCGACAGCCACACGGCCACGCACGGCGCGTTCGGGGCGCTGGCCTTCGGCATCGGCACCAGCGAAGTCGAGCACGTGCTGGCCACGCAAACGCTCTTGCAGTACAAGCCGCAGACGCTGGAGATCCGCGTCGATGGCCGCCTGCCGCCGGGCGTCACCGCCAAGGACCTGATCCTCTGATCTGATCGGCCAGATCACCACCAGCGGCGGCACCGGCTACTGCATCGAATACACCGGCAGCGCGATCCGCGCCCTGAGCATGGAAGAGCGGATGACGGTCTGCAACATGACGATCGAGGCCGGCGCCCGCAGCGGGCTGATCGCGCCGGACGAAAAGACGTTCGACTACCTCCGCGGCCGGCCATTTGCCCCGAAGGATTTCGACGCGGCCGTCGACGCGCTGGCAGAAACTGCCCAGCGATCCGGGCGCGGACTACGATCGCGTGGAGATCTTCCACGCCGCCGACATCGAGCCGCAAGTCACCTGGGGCACGAATCCCGGCCAGGTGACCGGCGTCGGCGGCGAGGTGCCCGACCCGGCCGAGTTCGGCAACGACGACCGACCAGCAAGGCCGCGGCCGCCGCCTTGGAATACATGGACCTGAGGCCGCGGCACGCCGATCACCGACGTGCCGATCGACTCGCGTCTTCATCGGCTCCTGCACCAACGGCCGCATCGAGGACCTGCGGGCGGCCGCCGCCGTGGTCCGCGGGCTATCACGTGGCCAACGGCGTCCACGCCATGGTCGTGCCGGGCAGCGGGCTGGTCAAGCGGCAGGCCGAGGCCGAAGGGCTCGACAAGGTCTTCAAGGAAGCCGGGCTTCGAGTGGCGCGAGGCCGGCTGCAGCATGTGCCTGGCCATGAACCCCGACAAGCTCGCGCCGGGCGAGCGTTGCGCTTCGACCAGCAATCGCAACTTCGAGGGCCGGCAAGGCAAGGGCGGCCGCACGCACCTGGTCTCGCCCGCCATGGCCGCCGCCGCCGCCGTGACCGGACATTTTGTCGATATCGCGATGGAAGTACAAATAGTCGGCAGCGAGTGACGCGAAGCTGAACATGCAAGAGCCTTTCACGCAACACACCGGGCTGGTCGCTGCCGATGGACCGCGCGAACGTCGATACCGACCAGATCATCCCCAAGCAGTTCCTCAAGCGGATCGAGCGGACCGGCTTCGGCCAGTTCCTGTTCTTCGATTGGCGGTTCCTGGACGACGGCACGCCCAATCCGGACTTTCGAGCTGAACCGGCCGGAGTACGCGGGGCCAGCGTCCTGCTGGCGCGGCGGAATTTCGGCTGCGGATCGAGCCGCGAGCACGCCCCCTGGGCGCTGGAGGATTACGGCTTCCGCGTGCTGATCGCCCCCAGCTTCGCCGACATCTTCTACAACAACTGCTTCAAGAACGGCATGTTGCCGATCCGCTTGGACGAGGCCCAGATCGACGACCTCTTTTCACGAGCGGCCACCCATCCGGGCTATCGGCTTGCGGTCGATCTGGAAACGTGTACCGTCACCGACGACTTCGGGCTGTCACTCAAGTTCGAGATCGACGAGTTCCGCCGGCATTTCCTTCTGCACGGCCTGGACGACATCGCCATGACGTTGCAGCATGAGGAGAAGATTACGGCGTATGAGGCGGCGCAAGGCAAAGCGTAAAACCATGTGGGTCCCTTCTCTCGGAGCTTGGCTTACCAAGCAAGCACCTCATGTTAACAGCAACTATCTCTCTTGAAGTCGATGCAGACAGCGCCGAGCATTTACTGAAGCGTCTGCGGAGGAACGCCAGAAGCTTCAACTTCTGCTAAGTCTCCGACTCCGCGAGTTGACAGCTCATCCGGCACGGCCGTTGAGGGAAGTCATGGATGAGATCGGGCGAAACGCCGAGTCCAGAGGCTTGTCTCCCGATATCCTCGACTCCCTTCTGCGCGACGTATCGTAATGCGGACTGTCATTGACACCGGAGTCGTTGTCAGTGCCGTTTTGCTTCCTCGCAGCGTACCGAGGCAGGCAGTCGATGCGGCCGTAACGCGCGGCAAGTTGCTGGTTTCGGAAGCGACAGTCGCCGAATTGGATGAGGTTTTGCGGCGGCCAAAGTTTGACAGGTACGTCTCGGCCGAGGAGCGATTGGAGTTTCTCGCGGCGCTTGTGCAGGCGGCGGAAAAAGTGGAAGTGACCGCTCTAATAACAGACTGTCGAGACAGGGACGACAACAAATTCCTGGAATTGGCAGTAAGCGGCTTGGCTAGCCAAGTAGTTACCGGCGACGTAGATCTCCTAGTGCTTCATCCATTTCAAGGAATTGCCATTCTCACGCCCCAGGCATTACTTACCATACTCTCGGACGGCTGAAACGGTGCTCGGTCCCCGTTTCCTCTGCAGGCAGTTGACTCTCTTCGTTAAATGCTATAATACCAGTAACAGAGTTGCTTGTCTAAAAAATCGCGCCGGGGCAGCGCACTTTCAAACCGTGGAGGGCCAAATCCCATGCTACTTCAAGACATTCTTGCTACGAAGGGCACGACCGTTCTCACGACCTCGCCGCAGGCCACGCTGGCCGAAGCCGTCCGGCAGATGGTCGAGCACAACGTCGGCTCGATGCTCGTCTGCCAGCGCGATCTCGCGCTGGGCGAACGCTTGCTGGGCATTGTCACCGAGCGCGACTTGCTCCGCTGCTTCGCTGCCGGCAGATGCGACTTGACCGAACTGACCGTCGCCGAGGTGATGACCACGGAGCTGATCACGGCCCAGCCGTGCGACTCGGTTACCGATCTGATGGGCGTGATGACCACGCACCGCATCCGCCACGTGCCCGTGCTGACCGACGAGCGGCTCGTCGGCATGGTTTCCATCGGCGATCTGCTTAAAGCCCAGCACGATCACCTGATGGTCGAAAACCAGTTCATGCGCGAGTATATCCAGAGTTAAGTAGGTTCCGCTTGCCGAGCGGAACTATTTCGCGGTGATTCGCTCAAAAGAGAATTTCCCTGCAAATCCCGGTTGACGCGCATTAGTCCCTTCCGGCAGAAGGGACCTACCTCTTCAGCGCCGGAGTCGGTGTCAGGTCCGGCGCTTGCGGCAATGGCATCGGTGTTTGCCGCTCGGCGGTGCGCTGCTCATCGCGATAGCGATCCTCTTTGCTCGGCGTTGTCCGTTGCGGAGCCTGCTGCGCCGTCGGATTGTCCTGGTAGTAGCGCGTCATTTCTTCGCGGACCAGCCGTGTGCCGGCCGACTTGCAATGCACCTCCGCGCGGAATACATGATTGCCGGCCAAGTCGGCCTTGGCCTTCACGGTCAACACAAGCTCGGTCGCCGGCGCGATCGCCGGGATGAGCTCGAAGACAACCTGGCCCGGATTGATGCGATGGGCATGTCCCTCCGCCGCGAACGGCTCGACGCCGTGAGAGAAGTACGAGAAGACCTCCACGTTCTCCGCCGCCTTCGTGCCGCGATTGCGGATGTGCAACTCGTAGACCGCCTCGGCGCCGACCGGCACCGGGCCGTCCGGCTCCTTGATTTCCAGGCGGAGGTCGGCCGTGGACTCGGCGCGGGTGACCGCCGCGGCGGACGCCACCAATTCGTCGTCGGCCGCCGAATCAAACTCCACGCGGTTTGGACCGGAGACGGCCAGCGTACACTTCATTTGCAGCGTTCGTTTCTCGCCCGGTTCGAGCCGATCGAGCGACCAGCGGACATGACCGCCGTCGGTCGCGGAGTCCGAAGCCGCGCCTTCGCTGCCGCTGACAAACTTCATGCCGGTGGGCAGTTTGGCTGTGAGCTTGACGTTCTTTACCGTGGCGTCGCCGGTGTTGCACACGGTGACGCCATAGACGGCGGGCGTGCCGACATATTGCATGGCGGGACCGTTGACTTCAACGCGGAGCGCGCCGCGGTGGACGATCACATTTTCGGCCAAATCGACGTGGGCGCCGCCGTCGCCGCTGGCTTCCACGCGAATCGTAACCTTGCCCGACTGCCGGGCGGTCAATTCGACCTCGATCGTCCGCTGGTCTCCGGCGGCGAGCGTGCCCAGCTTGTGCGTCACGGGCTGGTTGTCGCCCGAGTTCAAGGGCATCAGCGTCAGCGTGACGTTCTCGGCGGGGCCGTTGCCGTTATTGCCCAGCTTGAGCTGGTAAAGCTCCTTCTTGCCGAACATGACTTCCCGCGGCCCATCCAGCCGCATGGCCAGCTTGGGCTCCTGCACTTCAATCAGGGCCTGTGACGGCGCTTGCTTGAAGTCCCAATGCACGGCCAATTCAAACGGCTTGCTCTGCCGGGGAATGATCTTCAGCGTGAGTTTTTCCTTGGAATGGGCCTCGACCCGTCGCAGCATCCAGCGGCAGGGAGCAGCGTGATCGGACTGTGCGGGAACGACCTCGCCCGAGCTTGCCGCGGTGGTAGACACCTCGGCCCAGTCGGGCAGGCCGAGCGTGACGGCAACTTCTTCGGCCGCCTCTCCGCCGGTATTCTGCAACACGACTTCATAGGCAGCCTCTTTGCCCACGACGATCTTCCGCGGCCCGATCGTCTCCACGCTGAGCTGCGGGCTCTTGTGATCGATGAGGACGCTCGGATCCTGGGCGGGTGGAGCGCCGGATGTGGTCGTGGATGGCGGCTGCTGGAGGGCGGTCGTCGGCTGTGGTTCTGGATGAGCGGTGGATGGCACGGCGGCGACCATTGGAGTCGACGGAGGCGCGGGCAGCGCATCGGAGCGGCCGGCGTCGGCATCGGCAATGGGATGACTTGAAGCGACGTCTTTCTGGCCATCGGGCGTGGAAGCGACCGCATCCGGCTCGTCGCCAAACGGCGACTGGCGGAATTGCTTCAAGCGTTCGTGCATCGGTGCGCCGCGGGAGTTGATTACGCCTGCTGCCAAGGGGCGATCCACACTGGCCGGGCTATCCGCCGTCGGCGCCGCATCCGGCGCGGCAGACGAGCCGCCATCGTTCCATTGAAACGAGTAGTTGTCATCGGTGACCGCGCGGCGAGGCGGCAGCGAGGTCGCACCGCGGGTGGGCATCGCACTGCCGTCTGTGACTCGGGGCAAATTGGCCGGAGGATCGGTGGGCGACGGCGCCGCAGTGGGCGCTAGCGGTTTCGCCGGCGACTGCGGCTGCGCGGTGGCGTAATTGGGAACCGTGTACTGCGGATTGTAATTGTGCTGCAGCTTGTGCTGCGGCGGCGGAGGCTGCGGCTTGGCGTCATCCTCGAACAGATCGGCGAACAGGCCGTTAAAAGGCCGAAACTTTGACGGGTCGTCGTCGGCCGATGCGATTCTGGCAAGTCCCAACAGACAGAGCACAACGATTGCCGCGGAGCTTATGGTCTTACGCATGGTGTTTCCCACCCTTTGAACTGCATGTTGCCCGATTTATGTGGTTGCGGTCGTGCATTCCCCAAAAAACTGGGGCGTCGAGGTCCGCACGCGCAGGGAATGCAAGTCTCCCTCGTCATCCCTATCGGTCTTAGGGAATTTCCGGGTTTAGTAAACTTTGCCGAATTGAGTGGTTTTCGGCATTAGAACGGCTAATGAATGACAGAGCCAAGGCTGATTTTGGCAAGCTGCGTCGAAATGGCAGGCTAGGTGACTACTGGCGTTCGACGAGAAATAGTTGCTCCGTTACGTGCGTGTCGCGGCCGTGAAGATTCCGGCTGCCGCGGAAGGCGTTGTACTTGATGTCCATTCGGCTGACCTTCCCAAGTTTGGCGAGCAGGCGCTCCATGTTGTCGGGCGTGATAAACCCCTCGTTGTTGAACGAGATCAAGAGGAACCGGGCGTCCAGGGCATGGAGCAGGTCGTGCATGAGGTGCGTCGATTGCGCCTTCACGTTGTAGCCGGACCGCCGCCAATCGGTCGGGATGCCGGAGACTTGGCTGATGTTGCCCGGCCGCCGGTAACGGACCAGCAGGTTAAGCATAAAGTAATTTGACCCATAGGGATGTTGATTGTACGGCGGGTCGAGGTAAGCCAGGTCGATATCGCGGACCGCCCGCGCCGCGGCGTTGGCGTCCTCCTGCCGGACTTCGACTTCGCATTCGTAGCGGCTGAGGACCGGCACGGCAAGCTCGATCGTGCCGCGAATCCGCGACAAGGCATCCGCATTGCTGCCGCCGAAACGCCCGACGCCCGACTTGCGGTCCTTATAGAAACCTTTGAAGACGCCGGCCGTGTTGGCATGGACCGACGCCTCGCTCAAGAGCGGCCCCAGCAGCATCTCACGCACAGCGGCGGGCAATTCATCCAGCAATCTGCGGTAGTTATCCAGCCGCCGGGCGTTGTCGCGAGTGTAGAAGACGCGATCGGACTTCTTGATCTTCCGCTCGTCGCGCGGCGCGTAGAGTTCTTCAATGAAGCCGGGCGGAAACGGCCGGGCTTCAACTTCCGCGTTAAGCCAGCGGGTTGCTTCTCCCAGATCATGGCAGTTGACCTCACTGCGGTTGCGCAGGTAGCACCGCGGACCACCGCCGCGTAGTCTTCAAAATCGTTGCTGACCAATAGCGAAGCATGCGCCTTGAAAAAGCGCGAGACGACGCCCGACCCGGCAAACACGTCGAAGATCCGCAGGCGGTCCACGTTCAATCGCCGTTTGACCTGGCTCATCGCGTGACTGATGTTGGCCAGCAGCGACCGCTTGTTGCCGATGTAGGTTATTAACTGCTCGGACAGGTAGGCGGGATCTTCCGCGACGTGTTCCGTCCGCAGGCGTTTTTGCCGGGCACGTTCCGCGATGGAAAGTCGTGTGCGCATAAGCCGGCCCGTTCACACCGACTTGAGAGCGCTCTCCGGCAGGGTATCGCCATTCGCCCCCGGACGTGCGTGAAGCGCGCCTGCTGCACGGAAGTGGCCGTAGCGACTTTCTTCGGCTGCCACGTTTCGGTCCATTTGCAGCCGGCCCAGGAAAGCCCCACGCCAAAGCCGATGAGCAGCGTCTGCACGCCGGGCCGCAGGCGGCCGTCCGCACGAAGGTCGTGCATCAAGATCGGCAGCGTGGAACAGACCGTGTTGCCATAGTCGTTCAAGGCCAGCGGCATCTGGGCTTCCGTCAGTTCGAGCCGCGTGCGGAGGTGGTCAAGGAGGAAGAACGTGGCCTGGTGCATGAGGTAGAGTTCCACGTCGTCACGCGTCCACCGGGCACTTTCCAGCAAGCGATCGATCATCGGCGGCAGGACTTCCAAGGCGAACTTGGCGATCTCCGGGCCATCCATCGTCAGGGCGCTGGGCCAGCGCTTGCGCTTCCGCGGCTTCAAGGCGTCTGCCGCGGTGCGGGCGCCGCCTTCGGCCACCATAAGCGTGTCGGCCCCACTTCCGTCGGTGCCGAAGACGAAGGCCCCCAGCGAAGGCTCGTCGCCCGCGTCGATCAGCGTGGCGGCCGCTCCGTCGCCAAAAATCGTCCGCAGCGAGCGGTCGGTGGGATGGATGTACTTCGAGTAGGTCTCGGAAGTGAGCAGCAAGATGCGGCGGGCCTGGCCGCTCCGAATCAGGCCCTCGGCCATCGAGAGCCCATAGACGAACCCTGAACAACCAAGATTAAAATCCATTGCCCCGACCGACATCGGCAGCCGCAAGCGGTCCTGCAGGAGGCAGGCGGTCGTCGGCAGGGGATAGTCAGGCGACTGCGTGCAGAGCAAGACGAAGTCGATCGAGTTGCGCTCGATATCGTGCTCGCGAAAGAGTTTTTCGGCGGCCGCGACGGCCAAGTCGGCGGCCGTTTCACCGGGCGCGGCGATGTGCCGCTTCCAAATGCCCGTCTTCTTGTAGATCAACTCCATGTCCCATTTGGGAAATAGGGAGCCGAGCAGGTCATTGTCCTCCACGGTTTCCGGGAGGTGGAAGGCGATCGGGCCGATGTGGGCGAATTTCTGCATTGGCCGCAGCAAGTAAAAGCATTGCCAGCGAACTGGGGCCGCATCCGACGGCCCGCCACCCCCTGGCGAGGGCATAAGGCATATTTTACGCAATCTGTCGGCGATCTACAACGGGGAATGGAGCGGTTACTCCCGCCTCAACTCCCTAAACAGCGGCAAATGCCAATACCTGAACTCCAGCGTCAAAACGTGCATCGCGGTCACGTAGTGCCGGCCGGCCTTGGCGTTCCAGTAGTCGGGCACGGGGTCGTTGCCGCTCCAACTGCCTTTCAAGGGGCCGCGTTCGACCTGCCCGGCGCGGACCAGCGGCGTGACGCGGTCGTTCCAGGCCTTCCAATAGTCGCCGTGCAGGAGAAACATGGCCATGTTGCCGTAGTACCAGTAGTAGCAATCGCGGAGCGCGGTTCCGCGCCGGCCGGTTCGGGCAAATGGGCCAGCAGGAAGTCGGCCCCTTGCTTGAGCGCGGCCTGGTCCTTCCCCTCTCCTAGATACATCCGCATGACCATCGCCTGGGCGGTCATCGTCGGGCTGGGTGCGCGGCCCTTGCTCTCTTCGGCCGTGTCGAGGTTCCACGGGTTGTAGACATAGGTGCCGCGGCCGGCGTGGGCCAGGTCGAGCCAATGGCCGATCTTTCGCATCGTCTCGTCCGGCACATTCAGGCCCGCCATCTTCGCGCTGCGGAGGGCCATGAGCTGCCAGCCGGTGACGGAAGTGTCTGAACCTTCCCTCGCGACATAGCGCCAACCGCCGCGGCTGGGGTCCTGCGCGGCGACGATAAAATCAATCGCCTTCTGCGCCGCCTGCGCAGCTCGCGGTCCTGCGTCATGCCGTAGGCCTCGCACAAGGCCATCGTGGCGATGCCCTGACTGTAGAAATGCGTCGGGTCCGACCCGCGGTAGGAAAGATTGCCGTCGGTCAACTGGTGCTTCATGAGCCAGTCGAGCCCGCGGTGGACCGTATCGCGATATTTCTCGTCCTGGTGCGTGTAGCCGGCCGCCATGTAGGTCAAAAGGGCCAGCCCGGTGGCGGCCGTATCGGCGTGCAATTCGCCCAGCGAGTTCGGGTCGAGATTCACGCCCGGCGGCGATTCGTGCAGGCTCCAGTGGCCGTCGGGGAATTGCGTTCGGGCGAAGTACTCAAGGCCGTGTTCGATGGCTGGCTCGGTGAGCTGCCCGTCGCCGGAGTCGCCCAGCGTAGTGCCGCCTGCGGGGCCGCGGCGGAAGGCATCCAGCGGTTCGTGGACGAGGCTGTTGACATCGATCTGGCCGCGTCCGGCGCCACGGCCGCGCGTGCCGTCGTCGCCGGAGAGTACCTGATCCAATTGGGTATCGCCTTGCCGCCCGCGATTCCCCAGGCCCGACGTTCTGCGGCGAGCCGACACCGATGGCCGACGCGATTTCGGCCGGTTCGATGGGAGCGTTGGAACGCGAGCCAATCCGCTGGCCGGGACCGTAGAGGCGGCCCATTCCGCCGACCGAATCGTCCGGGCCAACCGTCGGCCCGCTATAGCCTTGCGGCCCGGTTCCTTGAACTGGCCCTTGCGCTACCGCGGCTGTGCCGCCGACTGGTCCTCCGGGTTCAACTGTTGCGCGTGGATTGAATGCGTCAGAACGTCGCGCGGGGAACTCCCGTGCCGTTGTCTTCGCCTTCGCTGGTGCCAACGTCGATTCGCCGGGGGCCAACCGGACCGAGGCCGCGGCCCGGGCCGTTACCGCCGGTCGCGCCGCCGAGGGTTGCATCTCCACTATTTAGTCCAGAATACGTTTCGTCCCGTGAACTGCCGCGCGGTGTTCCATTGCCGGCGATGCGCTCGACCGTGATGTTTTGGCCGACGTTCAGCGTGCTGGTCATGCCGCCCGGCCGCACACCCGCTCCGCCCGCGCCGGATGGGAACAAGTTTTCCGAAATCCGCGCGGCGGCCGGCAGCGGCAATCCCATGGCGGCTTGCGACCTCGGCAAGGTGCCGCCTTGCCCGGCGCTCAGGTCGGCCCCGCCGTCCTCGGTCTGCGATGCCGCGGCGCGGCGAGCGGGAGCAGCCGATTGCGCCATCCCGTAGGGAAGATTCGAGCCGGGCGATCCGGCGCGAAGCTCGTCTAAGTCCTCACTTCCCTCGCCTCCGATTGATGGCTCGGCCCGGCCGCGGCCTTCGATCGCGCCGCGCCGCGTGGGCAGCAGCGACGAGCCACTAGCAAAGTCTTGTGCCCCCGCCGACGCGACGTTCGGTCCAAGCGGGGCATGAGAATTGTTCGCCCGTTCAACGGCCACGGTGGAGCGGTTTTCCAGGCTGCTGGGCGGAGAACCGCCCGCGGCCGCGGGATACTGTGCCGCGAATCCGGCGTTAGGCAAGACCGTCGAAGGCATATTCACGCCGCGATCGAAGCGGGCCTGCGACATGCCTTCCCGGGAAATCTTCTCGGCCGCCTCCGCGCCCGAATCGGCGGTCGAAGTCCGCGGCGGCGCTTGCGGAAGGTGCGCGGGCTACGATGTCCGGCGACGGCAGGGCATCCGGCGACAGCGTGTCGGAGCGGGCCATTTTTGGCGGCACACCGTCTGGATTGTTAGGATCAATGCTCTTATTGGCCACCTTTGCCCAGAGATACTTGTCGGCCTTTTCCGCCTGCACCGCGGGCTCGATCGACTTGGCCGGCTCCTTCGGCGCATCCGTCATGGCGACAGGAGCCGGCGGAGGCGAATCAGGAACGGTTGCGTCCTTGCCCTTTTGCCGCACCATGGCCAGCGCGTCGGGCGGCGGCAAATCGGCAACCTTGGCGGCTTCCGGCCGGCGGACATCCAACGGCTTGCCCGGCGCTGCCGCGGCGGCGCCCAGCGGCGTGACATCCGCCTTGGCCGCGCGGGGAACTTCCGCGACGGGCACGGGACGCGCCACGTCGCGCGGCTTCACCTGGGCCGCGGGAGTCGTCTGGTCGCGGACGACCGTTTCCACCGGCTTCTCAAACGCTTGCGGAGCATCGGACGCGTCATCGTTCTGTCCCCAATGGTAATCGGCCGGAAGGGGAGTGTCTTCGTCGCCTTCGGTTGCCGCAATATTCAACTCGAGCGATCGGCCGGAACCGCCCAGCGTGCTATCGAAGAGATAAACGGCGCCGAGACCGCCAAGGGCGTGCAGCGCCAGGCTGAGCAGGATGGCCAGCTCCGCGGTCCGTCATGCGCGGCCCTTGATCTTCGAGCCGATGAAGATAATCGCCGCACCGAGCACCGCCACGGCCGGAAGCTGCGTATAGCCATTGAACAGCAGCCGCTCGTCGTCGAAATCGCCGTTGACGTAGATTACGACGAAGAGCACGCCCATCAGAACAGCGGTGGCGCAGGCGATTGGCCAGAGCTGCTCTTCGATGCCGTGTTGTGCTGGTCGTTCGGGCATATCTTGCGGTCATTTGTCTTCTACCGCGGCGTCCTTCGACGTCACGTGATACTGCTTCACCTTGTTCCGCTTGCAAACGTCGATCGCCTGCAGAACGTAGTCCCACGGGCAGCGCTTGTCGGCACGCAGGGTCACGGGCGTTCGCCCTTGGCTGGCGACGGTAGCGTTTCGCATCGCCACGTTCAACTCGTGCAGCGTGGCCGGCTGAGCGCCGACGAAGTAGCGTCCTTTCTCGTTGATGTTGACGATCATTTCCGCCGGCCGCATCGTGATCGCCTGGGCCTCGCTGGCATAAGGCAGTGAGACGGGCAGTTCCTTTTCCGCCTCGGCAACCTTGGTCGCCACGAGGAAGAAGATCAGCAGATTGAGCAGCGTGTCGACCAGCGGCACGACCGGCAACTGCATCATCTCGTTGCCTTTTTTGATCTTGACGGCCATGATTTATGATCGTCCTCCCAAGTTCTTCGGCTTCGGCGCGGGCAGCGGGTTGTCTTCGTCATGGGCGTCGTCCGCGCGCGGCATTCCCAGGATCGCCGCGGTCGGCGACGACTTCTCGCCGCCAAACGAAGTCCGCGAACGGCCTTCGAATCGCTCCAGCGCCGGCACGAGCGAGCGGGCCAGATCCTCGACCTGCTGGAACAGCCGGAGGATGCGGCCCTCGAAGTAATAGGCGAGGATTCCCGCGGGGATGGCCACGATCAATCCGGCCAACGTGCAGATTAAGGCCGCGTAGATGCCGGTTGCCAAGCGGTCCATCTTGTTCGCGCCCAAGGACAAGTGAGCCGTTGTATAGAAGCAGAGGATGATGCCATGCACCGTGCCGGCCAGGCCCAACAT
The DNA here is from genome assembly GCA_963707295.1 of uncultured Planctomycetia bacterium. Classification (GTDB taxonomy): domain Bacteria; phylum Planctomycetota; class Planctomycetia; order Pirellulales; family Thermoguttaceae; genus JANXQG01. Next base: position 1,500,916 of record CAVPPL010000006.1, on the reverse strand, counting down.
CGGCGCCACGTTGAAGGCCAGGTTTTGCACGCGGACATTGGCGTACTGCCGCGTAGCCTCGTGCTCCAGGGCATCGGACATCGCCTTTTCAATCTCCGGCAGCGGCCGGCCGACCTTGGCTAGCATCGCCTTGACGACATAAGCGGCCGACGAGGGATAATCCCGGCAAAGCCGCTGAGCATGACGCAGGTCGAACTCGCCTTTGCGGCTGCACATTGCCCGCAGTCCGGCGGCAAAATCCGCGGGAAGGATTCGGCTCCGCCGCAGCCCCAAAAACCGCTCCACGGCGAACGCCACCGCGATCAAGGAGACGAACCAGATGACGTAAAAGGCCCACATATGCGGGCTGAGCCATTGGATATCGTGGAGAACGGATGCGGTATCGGCCTCCGGGACCGCGCCGCTTGTTTTCTTCTCCGCCTCGACGCCGCCGAGATCTTGGGCTGCCAGTTTGGTGGCGTTGACGGTGGTTTTCGGCGCGCTCCTGGTGCCGTCGCCGCCCACCGCTTTATCAGACGTGGAGGGCGCATTGCGATCCTGAGCAATCGCCGGCCGGAAGTCGAAATGCACGAATGCGACCGCCAGGGCGACGCCCAACATAGCGAGCCAACGAGCTAATACTTGCCAGCGAAATGCTTTCTTAGTTAACATACGTTCAATCCTGCGTAGGGTAGGACCACCTCGCTTCGCGATCTTGTCCCACCCTACTCTTTTTTCAGTTCCTCGATCCGCGACTTGGCTGCCGCTACCTTGTCGCTTTGGGGAAACTTGTTCGACCAGTTCTTGATACAGCTTGATGGCTTGCGAGCGCTTGTGCAGGGCCTCAAAACACTTGCCCGACTCGAAGGCGGCGTCGGCCTGCCACTGCGGATAGGGATAATTGTAAAGGACCAGGTAAAAGCTCGTCACGGCATCGGCGTATTTCTTCTGCTGGAACTGGATCTCGCCGATCATGAACTGTGCCCGCGCGGCCGGCTCGGCGTTGCTCTTCGCCAGCACCTTCTGATACTCGGCCGAAGCCTCTTCCAAGCGGCCCAGGTTCTGCAAGGCCCAGCCGCGTTCGTAGCGGGCTTCGGAGAGATACGTCGTGTCGGGGAAATCCTTGATCAACTCGTCGAACGCGCGCGAGGTCCGATTGCCACACTTGCCGGCGGCGGTCCTCCTGGTCGTTGCGATTCATGGTGACGGCCTGCGCGGAGAGAGCCTGCGCGCCGTGCAAGAGCGTGAGCACCTGGAAATCCTTGGAGGACGGATTCTTCACGCGCTGATAGGCATCGAGCGCGTCGTCATACTTCTTTTGCTTGAAGAGACATTCGGCCTCCATAAAGGCCGCGTCGGGCGCCAAGAGCCCCTTGGGCCAATTCGCCCGCTGATAGGCGAACGTCTTTTGAGCGTTGACGGTGTCATCGAGCCGATAGTAGGCCCAGCCGAGCTTGTGAGCCGCTTTTTCGCCCAGGTCGCTCTTGCCCGCCTTGTCCACCGCGGCGGCGTATGCGGATGCGGCATCCCTGAACTTGCCTCCTTTGTACGCCGCTTCGCCGACGTGGAACTGACATTCGCCGACGCGCGGGCTGTCCGGACATTGCTTGATCAACTCGGCAAAGGCATCGACCGCCTCCTTGTCGTGGCCGGCCTGCTTTTCAGCCCAGGCCAGCTCGTAATAAACCTTGTCGAGCGCGGCGTATTTGGGATCGTCTTTGAGCAGGGTCTGAAAGGTGGCGGCCGCATCGGCGGGTTGCTTCAGGCCGACCTGGCAAAGGCCGAGCACGTAACGCGCGTCGGAGCGCTCGCCTTGGCCGATGCCGCCGGCCGAAAGTACCGCCTGCAAATCGGCGGCGGCGTCGGCGAACTTGCCCAACTGATGCCTCGCCAGGCCGCGGGCGTAGTGGCCACGGACGTTGAGGTTGCTATTGGGGAACTTTTCCACCAAGGCGTTGAAAGCGTCTTCCGCTTCGGCATAGGCGTTCTGGTCGAACATCGCCCAGCCCAGGCCGTGCAGCGCATTGCTCACAAGCGGACTGTTGGGCCACTTCTCGACAACCATGCGGTATTCGGCCGCCGCCTTCTTCAGGTCATTTGCCGCGACCGCATATTCTCCCAGCCGGAAGTGGGCCCGATCGAGCACCTTGCTCGCGGGGAACTCGGCCACCAGCTTTTCGAGCGTCTCGCGGGCCTTGTCGGCTTCTTTTGTGGCGAAATACGACTGCCCCAGGAACAAAAGCGCCTCGTCGGCCTGCCGCCATTTCGGAGCGGCAGCCAACGACGCTTCCAATTCGGGCACCGCCGCGGCAAACTGCTTTTGCTCCGCCAGGCTGCTGCCGACCAGGTACAACGCCTCCGCCCGCGCCTCGGGATTTTTGATCTGCCCCGAGACGAGCTGCAATAGCGTGACGACCGCGGCATACTTCTTCTGCAACACAAGCGCCGTTCCCTGCCGCACGCGCCAACTTTCGGCGTCGGTATGTTTTGGATAGTCCCGCAGCAATTCCGCGTAGAGTTTCTCGGCCTCGTCGTACTTGCCCAACTGCAAGCGGCTTTCGGCCGCGATGTAGCGGACGTCGGGCTCTAGCTCATGCTTCGGATAGTTCGCCAGGAAGGCATCCGCGTATTGCAGCGTGGCTGGATAATCGCCTTTGGTCAACGCGCCATAGCCGGCCAAATACAATGCCTGCGGCGCGACGGAACTCTTGGGGTACTTGTTCGCCACGTCCGCGTAAAAGCCGATCGACTCGGCACGCAGCGCGCCATTCCCTTGATTACCCAGGGCCGCCGCCGCGTCGGCGCGGTCCATCAAAAGCGCTGCCGACTCCTCTTGACCTTGCGCGTGCGGCAGAAGCTTTTCGACCAAGGCGATTGCATCGGCCGGATGGTTGTCTCGGATCAGGCCTCGCGCCAAGGCATGGGCAGTTTTAAGCACGACGGGAAACCGCTTCGAGTTAGGGAACTTCGTGAAGACGCCTGCCAGAAGGTTGCCCGCCTCGGTCTGCTTGCCGAGCTTGGCCAGCGCCACCGCCTGCCGCATCGTGGCGTAGTCGGCCGACTCGAAACCGGGCCGCGCCGCCGCGGCGGCCAGCCATTCGGCCGCGGGCTGATAAAACTGCTGCGCGAAAAGCGTCTCGCCGCGGCGCATGATCACTTCGCTGGCATAGCGGTGGTTGACGTATTTCTTTATATAGTCGTCATACGTCTTGCCAGCGTCGTCCCACTGTTTGAGCCCTTCCTGCGTCACGCCCAGGGCATACATGATTTCCGGTTCGAGCTTGTCGTCGGGCGATTTCGTGAGGGCCTGGGCGTAAAACTTGGCCGCCTCGGCCGCTTGCCCTGCATGGTAGGCGCAGTCGCCGCGGGTATAGAGGACCTGAGCCAAATACTTGCTCTTGGGATAGTTTTTCAGAAGAGCATCTAGTGCGGTGGCCGCCGCGGCGTAGCACTCCGCAGCCTGCTTGCCCGTTTCGATTTCAGCATGCTTGAATTGTGCCAGCCCGCGGAAGAGATACGTTTCTTCGAGAAGATCAAAGCGCGGGGCCGCCTTGACGACGACGGCGAAATCATCTTCCGCCTCGTCGAACGCTTTTCGAGCGGCGTCGGCCTGATCGGCTTCGATCGCGCTTGCCGCCGTGCGGAAATAACAGACGCCCTGGTAATGCCGCGCACGGGTTACGCGCGAATCGCCCGGATTGGCCTCGATGAACTTGCCCCAGGCGCTGGCCGCCAGGTCGTAAACTTCGCTGTTCTGCAGGGCCACCGCCGCCTTGTACTGGCGGGTGGCCGCGTCGCTATCCTGGGCGAAGAGCGGCCCGCCCGGGGCAGACAGCACCGCCACCACCGCGGCCGTCCAAAAGGACATCGCCAAAGCCTTCATGCACTCCTCCTTCTTCCGCCGGTTCGTCTGGCGCACTCATGAATAATAACAAAATAACGTGCGATAAGCCAGAAGCGCTACCGGCTTGCCGATTTGTCCGCGCCCAGGAAGCGACCTATATTGAACGCTTAGCCCAAGTTATGCCAAGCTCGGTTGGGATGATGCCAGGCGCCATGATTTCTGGTCGCTTGCGATCGGTGCGGGAAGTCACTATACTAATGCAGACCCCTCGCAAACGGGGGGGCAATGCGGGAGATCGAGGGTCTTGAGTATTGGAGGTTGCAATTATGCCTCAGTGTGCTACATGCGGTTCAACGGTGTCCGAACTGGACCAAGTCTGTCCTGATTGCGGGATGGAGTTGGGGAAAGCCCCGCAGCCCCCAAGTGCGCAAACCCCGGCCCACGTGCCTCCTGCATCGCCTCTGTCGTTACCTACTTCATCGCCACCGCCGCCTGCGTCGGCCGCGCCGCGCTTGCCGCCGACCGACGCGGTGAAGGGGCTGGCGAAACTGACGCTTCGTCGCGCTGGCGCGTTGACCAGTGAGTGCTTCCCACTTGGCGAACATGTCACGATAGGAAGGTTCGACGTTCGAAACCGGCCCTGTGGATGTGGACCTGGGGCCGCTACCGGAAGGCGCATATTTGTCACGCCACCATGCCGAAGTGTGGCGCGATGGAAATGGAAAATGGTTCATAAAGGACCTTTCTTCCCAGAACGGAACGTTCGTTCGGCCAGAGAAGTCGGACAAGTTTGAGCGTATTGCGCAGGAGCAGCTTATCAGCGACGGTGACGAAATCGCATTCGGCAACGCGCGCTTTGAGTTCCGAACAGCATAATAGAGGTGCATGACTCGCGCGCGAAGGATGCGTAGCGCGAGCACGATCCCGGGGAATTCGCCATGGCGGAACCGACGCCCACCGAAATCGACGACTCGGAATTCGAGCTGGAGGAGTTGTCCGAGTCATTGAACTTGTTGACCTCGCCGCAGCCGCTTGCTGCCGGCGCTTCACTCCAAACGCCTGACGGAATGTTGCGCATAGATGGCTTCTCGAGTTGCAAAGGCTCGATCAATCTCTATGACGCAACATTTGCGGATAACCGCCGACTTTCGTTACGCGAGGCAAAAGACGCGGATTGTTCGCAACTAATGCGTCGCGAATTTGAGGTGCTCGGCGCGCCGAAGTGTGCGATGTTCCCGCAAGCCTTTGCCTGCCGGGACGAGGACGGTCGAACGTATTTGGCAACCGAAAAAGTCGCTGGCAAGACTTTGGCGGAGGCGATTAGCTCCAAGGAGCTGTCGCCATCGCAGTTGGTGTCAGCGCTCGCGCAGGTCGCCTACGCGCTTTGCCAGTTGCACTCGCAGGGTTGGCTGCATTTAGCTCTTCGCCCCGCTGTGATAGTGCTTGGGAAGCCGGTCCGCGTTCTGGATTTTGGCCATACAACCCGCGCCGGGCAGAAGCCACCGGCTCCATTTTATTTTGCTGGTTATTCGGCGCCTGAGTTGTTGGCCGATGCGGCAATCGACGTACGAGCGGACGTTTATTCCATCGGTGCGATCCTCTTCCACGCCATGAGCGGTCATCCTATAGCGGAGAGCGGGGCGATGTTGACGGGTTGGCAGCCAGAAACGCTCGTTGCCGGCGTGCCACAAATCCTTCAAAAGTCTCTTGGGCCGCTTGATACGAGATATGTAACGATGGCGGAACTGCACCAGGACTTAGTACGATTGGCGCTGCGATGCGCTCTGCGCGTTCGATATGAGTCTGCCTCGGCAACTACGATCGGTCTGGAGCCGACGCGCACGGTGAATCAAGATGCCTATGCGTCTTCGTGTATGAACTCCGAATCCGAGGATGGGACGCTATCGTGGGCGATAGCTACCGTGGCCGACGGAATGGGCGGTATGGCGGCTGGCGAACTTGCCAGCAGCGCTGCTGTTAGCGCGCTACTGAGCGAAGCAATGGCTGCCTTGACAAACCCGCCAAAGCTGTCGGCCGAGGAGCAGGCTGGGTTAACTGCGGACTGGGTTGGAAAAGCAAACCTAAAGGTCTGCGAGGCGATGGAGGCCAAGGAGGCGCGCGGCGGCTGCACACTTGTCTGTGCATTCCTGCTAAACAGACGCCTGACGATTGCGCATATCGGCGACTGCCGAATCTATCTCGTTCGGGACGGTTCGATCGAGACACTTACTCGGGACCATTCCGTAGCCATGAGTCTCGTATTACAGGGCGAACTTAACATTAGCGAACTGCGCGCATATCCCGAGCGAAGCAACGTCACGCGATCATTGGGCGAACGTAAGAACCTCCCGGCTCATTATGTGGACACCTTGACGCAGACTACCGGGATGGAAAGCATGGAGCTACGGTCCGGCGATACGCTCTTGCTCTGTAGCGACGGTTTATGGGAGCCGGTCGTCGAACAAGCAATGCTTGACGAACTTTTCCAGGCGGCGCAAGCGTGCAGGCCGCCGCAGATCGGCTGATCGCCTTAGTGCTACAGAACGGCGCGCCTGATAACGCCACGGTATCATTGCTTCGCGTCAGCGAAGTGCCCCAAATGCAAACAAAGGTATAGCCATGCTCAACATCGTTCTCCGTCCTCACCGGTCGAGTTTGATGGCCGGAACAAGTGAGCCGCAGAAGCTCTTCGCCATGCTGAAGGTGCTCCCCGACTCCGAAGTCGCAGGCGCTCGCGCACCGCTCGCCTTCGCGCTGGTTATTGATACGAGCGGCTCCATGCGCGAATACGCCGATCAGGAAAAGGCGGCACAAGAGATCAAGCTTCGTGGGTTGCAGGGGCAGTCGCAGAGCATTGATGGCTCCGCCTATCATGCCTTTAATTTACAACAGACTACGAAATTGGATCGGGCGATCGAGGCCGCGCACAAGCTTGTTGACGATAGCCGTTTGTTGCCCACTGACAAGGTGACGATCATCTATTTCGATACGGAGGCCGCAGCACTGGTTCCACTCACCGCGATTGCTCAACGGCAGTTGGTTCATCAGGCCATTGATTCCCTTCGCGATCATTCCGGCCAGACGTTCATGGCCAAAGGTATGGATTGTGCGCAGCAGCAGCTTTGCGATCTACCAAAGGAGACTGCGAAACGAGTTTTGCTGCTTACCGACGGCGCCACGCAGCAGGAGGGGCAGTGTCGGCGATTCGCCAGCGGATTTGCGGAGGGTAATACTCCAGTTATCGCAATTGGCATTGGTCCCGAGTACAAAGAGCAGCTAATGCTGGAACTGACCCAGGTGAGTCAAGGGAGACCGTATCACTTGCAGAACATGGGCCAATTGCGAGACATTCTAGACTGCGAAGTAGGCTCGTCGGTTCGGGAGGTCCTAACGGACCTCCAAGCGAAGGTCGCGCACGTCAAAGGGGTAAGCATCGATTCAGTCACGCGCGTGTTTCCAAGTCTTTCGGAAGTGTCGTCGGAGGCGCAACCCTTCCGCTTGGGGAACATCGCTGCGGGCGACTATACCGTATTCATTTTAGAGTTGACTGTGCAAGGTTTGGCACGTCCCGCCAGTCGGGCGCGAATCGCCCAGCTAAGCTTGGCCGAAGCGCCCCGGCCTGGGAAAACACGAGGAGTTTGCGCCACAAGACTTGTTTGTGACGTTCACGACCGACGAGGCCGCCGTCGCGGCTGTCGACCCGGAAGTTCTTGGTTACGTGCAGCAGAAGAACGTTGACAATCTGATTCAGAAGGCAATGGGTCAGGCTACTGTGAATGCCGGCCAAGCGAGACAGACCCTTCAAGTAGCCCTCGGCATGACGCAACGGATCGGCAATCCCGCCATGACAAAGGTCCTCAACAGCGCGCTTGAGGAACTCAACAAGAGCGGCACGATTTCAGCCGGAACAAGGAAGACAGTCGCACTTGGCGGCCGTACCAAAACCGTTAAGACCGGCAGTGCGGTTCCGCTTGAAGGAATGCCGTCCGAAGAAGAGATCCGCAAGGTTACAGGCGTTTGATGGTCAGGGCAGCGGCACTCATGAGGTGAGCGATGCGTTGCGGTGCATGCAATTGCGAGAACGCCGAGAATGCGACGGTCTGCCGGTCGTGTGGTTGTCCACTCGGCACATGCAGCGCCGGTTTGCCTTCTGCTGGGGGTCTACAGGCGGGCACTAAGCTCGACAGCGGTAAGTTCACCGTCGGGAAGGTGCTTGGGCAAGGAAATTTTGGCATCACGTACCTCGGCGGCGACACGACACTTGGAAGGTCCGTCGCCATCAAGGAACTCTTTCCTCAAGGATGCACGCGACAAGGCACTACGGTCCACCCCAGCGGCACATTAGCCGCGGCGGAATACAACGCTAATAAACAAAGGTTCGTTGATGAGGCGCGTGTTCTGGCTCAGTTCCATCACCGAGGTATTGTTCAGGTCTATTCAATCTTTGAAGAGAACAACACGGCATACATGGTGATGGAATTCGTCAAAGGCAAGACGCTACAAAAGCTGATAGACACGCGCGGCCAATTGCCGGAGAAGGAGGTCGTAAACTACATCGCACAAGCCGCCGACGCTCTGACCGCGATTCACGAGGCCAAGTTACTACATCGCGATATAAAGCCCGAGAATCTTATGCTTACGGAGGATGGTAGGGTCGTTCTGGTCGACTTCGGGACCGCGTGCATTCGCGTCGGGCAAGGCGAAACGCATGACCGCGATACTGACCCCCGGTTATGCTCCTCCAGAACAGTATCTACAAGACGCTCGATTCGGACCGTTCACTGACATTTATGCGTTAGGTGGCACCTGCTATCACCTGCTCAGCGGTCAGCCGCCAGTTCCGGCGAACGACCGCGTCTTTGGCGTGGAGTTGCAGCCGCTCGATCGCTTGAATCGCGATGTTAGCGAGGTAGTCAGCCGAGCAGTAATGTGGGCAATGGAAATGAAGGCCGATCAAAGGCCGCAGTCCGCGACGGATTTCATCAAGGCGCTGACAAGTGAGGGTATTCGGCCGGGAGGCGGAGGCGACAGTACGTCCAAGGGCGGCGGTGGGGGCGGTAATCCCTACGAGTCGGAAATGACGCAATTGGCGAACGAATTGAATAAGCCACCTTCTGCCGCGCCGTCGAGTTCGCATGATACGCGAATGTCCGACATTGTTCAGAAACTTGCGCTAGTCAAAACGTATCGTACTCAGGCGCAAGATCATTGCCCTGGCTGCGGAAACATATCCCTTGAACTGGTCACCGGTCGGTTTACTGGTGATTGCCCCGTCTGCCGAGGCGGCAAGCTGATGAAACGCAACCTAGACCGTGAAAAGTGCCCGATATGCCGTACTGGTCAACTAGTCAAGCAAAAACGCGAAGCGCCTCTGATCTTCTGCCCCGTCTGCCGAACAAAGCCGCTGAGACAAGAATCCCGTAAGCGGTTGGCGGTTCTAACGGGTACAACTTGGGTTTGCGACAACTGTAAGGCGCAGCTCGATCTCGGACTTGTAAAGGATTCTGCTACACTGGTGCATTACGAACAGGATCCCTTCGGCATGGCCGCCAAGTACTCCGGCCAAAGTCTACCGGTAAGCGTCTGGCTTAGCAATTCTCCACAGTGCAATCTCAACAGAAACTGTTCCACGTGCGGAGCAATCTTCTACGAATTCCGAGACGCATCCATGATGCTCGTCAAGTGTTCGACCGATCCTCATGGTATCGCAGCGCAATCGATTGGAAAGTACGTGCCGCGCCAGACGTGGATCAGATTGGCGAACAACCTGCCGGCGAACGTTGGCAACGCGTGTTGTCAACACTGCCGAGCCGAGTTTGACTTTAATTCCAAGGAGGCCACCCTACATCTACTGTCCTGCGACGCACAACAATTTGCATGGGCTGACAAACTGAAAGGCGAATCCGTGCCGATTTCGCGATGGTACTTGTTCAGCGATGGAAAGCAAAGCGGCAATGCGGGACTGCTTTGTAAGCGATGTTCGACAGAGTTCGATATTATCGAGGAAGCCTACGTTTTAGAGGACGAAAACAATGCCTACTCGTTGGCGTCAGACCCCGCAAAGAAAGCGGAAGCGACACAGTTCGATGCCGCGAAGAACCCGCTAGAGTTGGTTCGCAGTGCCGCCAGCTCGATGTCAATGTGTGCCAAGACCGTAATGTTGCTTTCGGATTGGCAGCGTCAAGCCGCGGGAGTTCCAACGGCCGCCGAACAGCGAGCGCTGCAGCAAGAGTTCAATAAACTCGCGATCTCGAAACAGCATGAGGAGGAAGCCTTTCGCAAACGGGAGCAGCAACGTCGTGTGCAACTGCATATCCAACTTGCCGAACTCGTCAAGAAATCAGTTCTAGGCGGTTTCATACCCATTGAGACAGGCGCGGAGCATTTGCCGCTCGATAAGAGCGAGGCTTTATGCTGGAGTTTACCCGCCAAGCGACTCAAACAACGAAGCCGGCAGGGGCAGTCGTACTGGGATCTAGACGACGATGGCACCCTGTTCGTGACAACCCAGCGAGTCGTCTTTGCGACACCGAACGCAAACCGATGGCAAAGGCCTCGATCGAAGATGCATACAGCTCGCATCGAATATCTCGGGTCGGGCCGTGACGTTCTCGCCTTGGTTATCGGGTTCGATGGCCTACAGAAACCTGTCGCGTTCTACTTTGCGGGACTGACCGTCGATACGACCGTAGACAATTGCAAGTGCTCCGTTGCGCTGACAGTGACGGACCTTGCCGACACACTACAGTCACAATTTGGCAAGAGATAACGAGGGAAGCATGGGATGGCGTTTTCGCAGGTCGTTCAAAATGGGGCCCATTCGATGGAACCTTTCCAGGCGAGGGATCGGCGGTAGCTGGGGATTTCCGGGTTTTCGAGTGGGCATTGCCGCGGACGGCAGGCGATACCTATCGGTCGGGATTCCGGGGACCGGCTCTATTACCAAAAGTATTTTGGCCGGAATAGCTCAGGCCAGGCAAGTAATAGGTCGGCGCTGCCACGAAAGTCAGGTCACACCCCAATCCCCGATCTTTCTTCGATACCACCACTTTCGTCGACCCCCCTTGTGCTTCCCGCAATTATTCCCGCGAAGTCACCGCGGGCATATCTTGAGGCAAAGCGCGACGGCCTCGCGACTGGTCGGAGGTTCGACGTTCTGCAGCGCGCTGTTATAGGGCGTGCGGGCGGTTCGGGCGAACACGTTGACGTGGACTTGGCCATGCTACCGGAAGCGGAGTACGTGTCGGGACACCATGCGGAAATTCGCTACGAACCCGGTCGGGGTTGGGTCGTTCGAGACCTCGGGTCTCATAACGGCTCGTTTCTTCGTCCGGTTGGCACAAATGATTTCCACCGCGTAGTCGGCGAGGAGGTTCTGCAGGATGGCGATGAGGCGGCGTTTGGGAACGCACGATTCGAGTTTCACGTTGAATAATGGCGAAGAGGATAGCCGGTGAAGTCAGGCTCGCAGAATTGGAGTCCGCTCTTGTTCCCAAGTAGCCTGATCGCGGTGATGGACACTTTCGTCAATGTCCAGTGGTGGCTGCTTTTCGGCCTGCTGATAGCGGTGCTGATCGGGTTCGACCTCTTGGTCATCCACCGGAGGGGTCACGCGCCGTCGATGGCCGAATCGGCGGCTACCGTCTCCGTGTGGTTTCTGCTGGCAGTGGCGTTCAACGCTTTTGTTTGGTGGCGGCTGGGCGGAACGGCCGGGGTGCAGTTCGCGTCGGGCTATCTCTTGGAATGGTCGATGTCGATGGACAACGTTTTTGTCTTCGCCGTGATCTTCCGCTACTTCCATGTTCCCAAGGAGCACCAATATCAGATTCTCTTTTGGGGGATTTTGGGCGCGGTGGTGATGCGGTTGGGCTTCATCCTCGCCGGCGCGGCACTCATCGCGCGGTTTAATTTCATCCTGCCGGTTTTCGGCCTCTTCCTGATCTACACCGCTTACCGCCTCGTTTCACATGCCGGGCAGCAGATCGATCCCTCGCGGACGCTCGCGTTTCGGCTAATGCGCCCGTGGCTGGCGGAAGGCGAGGAGCCGGGAGCAGGGAGCGGGGAGCAAGACGCCTTACTCCCTGCTCGGCGCCCCCAGCTCCCTGCCTTCTTCGTCCGCGAGAATGGCCGGCTGCGAATCACGCCACTTTTTCTCGTACTTCTGATCGTGGAAACGACGGATGTGGTCTTTGCCGTCGATAGCATCCCAGCCATCTTCGGCATCACGCGCGATTCGTTCATCATCTTCACGTCGAACGTCTTTGCCATCCTCGGCTTGCGGGCGCTCTACTTCCTGCTGGCCGGCTTGATGGACTCGTTCCGCTATTTGCATTACGGGCTGGCCGCGGTGCTGGCCTTCGTCGGCCTGAAGATGGTCGCCGAAGGCTGGCTTCCAAACGCCGCGGGCCATGAGTTGCCGCCCTGGGCATCGTTGGCGGTAATCGTTGCGCTCTTGGGCGCGGCGATCGTAGCGTCGATTGTCGTGCAGCCGAAGGAAAACAAATAATCAACCACAAAGATCACGACGAGCACAAAGAAGAAAGGATGGACTCAAGCGCACGGTTCGCTGATATTCTCTTCAATCGTTGTGCTCTTTGTGTCCTTTGTGGTTAAACCCACGTTCTCCGCCGTTGCTTCCTGATGCCGGAAATCGAGGTGCCGCAACTCAAAGAACAAAGCCGCGCCGGTGATCAGCGAGGAGAGAAAATCGGAAACCGGCAGGGCCATCCAAACGCCATCAAGCCCGAAGAATCGCGGCAGAATCAAGACCATTGGGATCAGGAGCAAGACCTGGCGAGAGAGCATCAGGAACGTCGCTTTCCCCGACTTGCCGACCACCTGAAAATAGCTCGCGCTGACCGCCTGAAATCCGACCAGCGGCGACATCAAGAAGCATATCCGCATGGCGTGCGCGCCAAGGTGGAGCATTTGCTCTACTTGCTCCGGGGCGACTTTGTCGCGATTGATGAACAGGCTCAATACGGCCTCCGGAAAGACCATCGCCACGATAAACCCGCCAACCGTCAGCGTCGAAGCAAAGAGGATTCCCGTTAAGAGGGCCTGCTTGACGCGGTTGAATCGCTGGGCGCCGTGATTGAAGCCGATGATCGGCTGCGTCCCCTGGTTGACCCCGTAAACCGGATTGTTCGCCAGTTGCATCAGAGAGAAAATGCCGCCCCAGATCGCCAGGGCCATCGCGCCGCCCTCGGGCACCGGCAGTTGCAATCCATACTTGTTCGCCTGGCGATTCAAGATGGTCAACATGAGCGACGCAAAAAGCATCATCACGAACATTGGCAGGCCGAACAACAGGATTCGCCCGCACGTCGGGCCGTGAAGCCGCAACAGCCGCGTATGGAACCGCAAGACACTATGGCCGCGCACAAAATAAAGCAGCACCCAAATGGCCGAAACGCCTTGCGAGATGGCCGTCGCCCACGCCGCCCCGCGCATGCCCCAATGGAAGACAAAGAGGAACGTCGCTGCGAGGATTACATTGAGGAACACGCCGATCAAGAGCGTCCACATGGCCGTGCGGGTGTTGCCCTCGGAGCGAATGATTGAGTTCAATCCGTAGCCTACCAATTGAAAACCTGTGGCGAAGATGATGACCTGCAGGTACTGACCGGCAAAGTCTCTCACCTTCTCGCTCACTTCCAAGCTCGCCAGCACGTGCGGCAACGCAATGAGCCCGGCAATCGTGAGGACCACCGAAGCGAGGAACAGCATCGTTGTGGCATTGCCCAGGATCAGCTCGGCCTCTTCGTTTTTCTTTTCGCCCAGCTTGATCGAAACCCGCGCGGCCGCTCCGATTCCGATCCACATCGACGCCGCCTGCAAGGCGAGCATGTAGGGAAAGGCGATCATGATGCCCGCGCCTGCGTCCAGATCGAGCGCCTTGCCGACGAACGCCCGATCGACAAAAAAGTAGACGCTTTGCACGAGCATCCCGACCATCGCCGGCAGCGAAAGCCGAATCAAGAGGCCCAGCGACGCGGAAAAGTCCCGCCCCCAATTCCCGTTCCAATTCGCCGGTAGCAATAACCGGCCGAGCCCCGGCAGATTGGGCGGGATTACTTCTTCGGCCAGCTTACGGGCACGCTCAGGACCGGGATTAATACGCATCACAGCTTTCGGATTTCGGCGGATCGTCGTTTTTGCTTTCTCAAGTGTACCAAATCGAACGGCGATGGTAAGTGCATTGCCGTGAATCTGGGGTAAACAGGAGTGTTGGGCAATATTTGTCGGCTTGCAAGCTCACAAACTGATCTTGGATAAAACCCCGCCGGTCGGGTAGAAGTTCGGAGCGAAAGTAGATGCGGCGTCCCGCCGCATTGAAAGCGGCGGGACGCCGCTTCTACGATCACGGAGATCCTAGCTATGGCGATGTTCCACACCCACATCCATTGCAGCACGGTCGCCGGCATCGTTGGCGGCGCGGTGGCTAACGTCGTCTATGGCGTCCCGCTCATCACAAGCGTCGTTGGCGGTGGGCTATGCGCCATCGGCGGAATCCTGCCCGACATTGATAGCGGCCCCGGCATCCCCTTGCGCGAGATCACGACGTTTCTGGCCTCGGCCGTGCCGACGATGCTCATCACGCGGCTCCTGTCCTATAACATGAACCAGGAGATGCTGATCCTCACGGGGGCGATCATCTACGTAGGCATCCGTTTCGGGCTGGCCCATTTTTTTGCGCCAGTACACGGTCCATCGCGGCATGTTCCATAGCTTTCCGTCAATGGCCATTTTCGGCGAGCTGACCTATCTGCTCTTCTATGGCGAGACGATGTTCGTGCGCGTCTTCATGGTCTCGGCGGTCTGCTTCGGATTCTTCATTCACCTGCTTCTCGATGAAATCTACAGCGTCGAATGGGACGGCCGCCCGCGCATCAAAAGATCGTTCGGCACGGCGATGAAGTTCGTCGGCGAGAACTGGTGGGCGAACGCCACTTGCTACGCTAAGCTGATCGTGCTCACCTACTTCGTGCTCGTTGATCCGAGCGTGGTGCATCAATTGTCCAGTGGCCAGAGCCCAGCATTCGCACAGAACCTTGGCCAGACAATGAAAGAGAAAATCGACCAAGCTTCCGCGTCTCTCAATGCGAAGAATTCCGGCGCACCGCCGAAACTGGCTTCGCTATTCAATAAAAAATCTACTGCTCCAACAAACGACGCAAAGCCAGCCGCTAATCTGCAGCTAACCAACTCGCCGACGGTTGCCGCGCCGGCAGCTTCCTGGGCCGGATCTCCAGCGCCGGCTTCTTCGGCGCCAGCTTCTCAAGGACCGGCGGTGGTCCCAAGCGGATACACTCCGGCCGCGCCCGCCGCGAACAACTTCTATACGCCGGTCAACAATCGGTCTGCCGCGGCGGCAGCAGAGCGCCCGTGACGCGATTCTGGCAGTAGCGCTGGAGTTCCGCCTTTAGGCGGCCACATTGAAAAACACCGGCTAAAGCCGGAACTCCAACGTCGGGAACTTTCTCCTTCCCCCGTGCGTCCAACGCATGGCTGTCTTGCGCCGGTATCTGCGGCCGCGCTTGCCATCGGCTCGTAAGCTATTATATTGCAAGGACTTGGGACGATTGAATCGTACTCATCACGCTCCGTCGTGATGGAAATGCCTCACGGCGGAGCGTGAGGAGTACGGTGTATCGAAAACCCCGAATCGCTCGAAAAACTGCCGCACATTAGTCCCTCTCGGCAAGAGGGAACTACCAATCCTGGGAGTCTCGCCATGAAAACGCTCTTTGGCACGATCATTTCTCTATCGGTCCTGTTTCTATCCTTCGTCCCCGCGACCTCGGCCTCGGACACACCAAAGGCGACCGCCAAGCCGTCGGCCGATACCCCGCTGGTGGCCGATAACATCCGCGAGGCGATGCAAGACCGCCGCTATGCCGATGCGGTGAAGGCGATCGACGAATCGCTTGCCGACAAAAACGCCCCGCACGACTACCTCACGTATCTCAAAGGCAGGGCGTTGCACCTGGACGGCAAATATGACGACGCCATCACGGTCTTCGACGAGTTTGCCAAGCAGTATCCCAAGAGCGCTTGGGCGCGCCGCGTCCGCTTTGCCAAGGCGGTCTCGCTTGCCCGCAAGGGCGACTTCCGCAGCGCCGAGTTGATCTATCGCGCGGAGGCCGAGTATTTGCTTTCCAGCGACCGGAAGCAACAGCTTGCCGATATCTATCTCGAATTCGCCGACTCGTATTTCAAGCCGCCCAAGGAAGAGCAGAAGCCCGACTACGCCAAGGCGCTGGAGTTCTATAAGAAGGCGCTCGACGCTGGCGCGAAGCCGGAAACTCAGGCCGAGGTCGAGCTTCACATTGGCGAGTGCTTGCAAAACTTGAACAAGTTTGGCGAGGCGGCGGCGGCAATTCGAGAAGTTCGTCAAAGACCATCCCAAGAATCCAGTTGATATCGATGCCCGTTGGCGGCTCGGCACGTGCCGCTTAGCCGAGGGCAACCAGCGTGAGGCTCGTCGCGTCTGGCAAGACTTGCTTGCCAAATACGTCGATTCCCAGTCGCCCCGCGTGGCCGACGCCCAATTCGATCTCTCGCGGACCTGGAACATCCCCAATCCGCAAAACGACGAGCAACTGAATCTCGGCACCAACGGGCTGCGGACCTTCCTGGAACGCTTCCCTACGCACAAGAACGCCGGCCGGGCACACCTCGAGATCGCCCAAAGCTATCTCAATCGCGGCCGCGCGGCCGACGCGGTCGCCGCACTGAAGCAGTTTCTCTCCGACGCTCACACACGCGACGCGAAGGAACTGCCCGACGCCCAGAACATGCTGGGCGTCGCCTATCGCTCGCAGAAGGATTTCGCGAACGCCCTGACTGCCTGGCGCGATTTCCTTGGCAAATATCCGGCCCATAGCGCGTGGAGCAGCGTCGAGCAGCAGATTGTCGAGACCGAATATGTAATGGCCGCCGAGCAGCTTGTCGCCAAGAAATACGCCGAGGCCAACAAGCTCTTCGCCGAGTTCCTGGCCAAGTATCCGCTGGACGCGCGGAATCCGGAAATCCTCCTGGCGATGAACCAGCAGAACGTGGCCGCCGAGAAATGGGACGACGCCATAGCCGGCTGGCGGAAGCTCGTCTCCAAATATCCGGGCACCGGCCCGGCGTCGCTGGCCCAATATTTGATTGCCGACACGTTGGAGCGGAAGCTCGGCAAGCTCGAAGACGCCCTGGAGGAATATCGCAAAGTGACGTGGGGTCCGGCCCAAGGCCGCGCCATGCAAGCCGCCGCCCGGCTCACCGCCAAGACGATGACCGTTTCCACGGAACGCGTCTTCCGCAGCGACGAGACGCCGAAATTGAAACTTGTCAGCCGCAACGTCGAGTCGGTCACGGTCCGCGTCTACAAGGTCGATCTGGAAACCTATTTTCGCAAAATGCACCTCGCCCGCGGCGTGGAAGGGCTAGACATTTCGCTCATCGACCCTGACCAGACGTTCGAGTTCAAGGTGCCAAAGTATGCGAAACACCAGGAGATCGAGAGCGAGATACCCGTTGGAGTCCCGCCTTTAGGCGGCCGCGCTGGAGTCCCGCCTTTAGGCGGTTCCGACGGAAAGCCGGCTAAAGCCGGTACTCCAGCGCAGCACGGCGTGATGGCCGTCACCGTGAGCAGCAAGGCGCTGGAGGCGACCACAATGGTCATGCAAAGCGATCTGGACGTGATCGTGAAAAGCTCCCGCGACGAAGTCTTCGTCTTCGCCGAGAACATGCTGACGGGCAAGCCGTGGCCCGGCGCTGCATCTGCTCATTTCCAACGGGCATGAGGTAATCGGCGAAGGCACGACCGACGAGCACGGCGTCTTCCAGAAGAGCTACAAGGATTTTCCGGCGACCGCTGGCATAAGTTCGCCTGCCATTACGGCAGACGGCCAGAATGGGGCGAACCAGCAACCGGTGCCCGGCGCAGCGCCAAACGCGCCGGCGGCCCCGCAAACGGACCCAAGCTACCCGCAACCGCAGCAACCCATGCCAGCCCCAACCGCGCCCTCCACGCCGCCACAGGCTGCGCCGCCTGCTCCTGCTCCCAGCGCGAGCATCGATCCCGCGACAAACTCCGCAATCCCCTGCGCATCGCCCGACCCCAGCCGATCCACAAACCAAATGGAAGAAGATGTCCACAATGGCACGGTGACGATGCAGCCAGAGCGAGGGGGGCAAGCCACTCCGCTCACTGACTCGCCCGCCGCGCCCACCGAGCGTCGCGGGACGCCCCTCAACACCGACGACGTCCGCGTCTTCGCCTTCATCGACGGCAACGTGGCCTCGAATATCGTCAACCTCCAAGGCGTCGGCGTCGCCCAGGGACTGACCGACAAGGCGTATATCTATACCGACCGCCCCGCCTACCGCGCCGGGCAGCTCGTCAACATCCGCGGCTGCCTCCGCCGCGCGGCGAACGATGCCTTCGTGATCGACAAAAATAAGGAATACACCGTCGAAGTTTTCGACGCCCGCAATCGACCGATCCGCCAAGAAAAAATCAAGCTCGACGCCTTCGGCAGCTTCCACGTCCACTTCGTGTTGCCGCCCGACAGCCCGCAGGGCCAATATCGCGTGCTGACCCACGACACCGGCACGCAGAACTTCCAAGGCACGTTTCTCGTCCACGAATACCAGCTTGAGCCGATCCGCCTCGTGGTCGATACGCCGCGGCGAGTCTACTATCGCGGCGAGCCGATCGAAGGCACGATCCGTGCCGAGTTCTATTACGGCGCACCGGTCGTCGGCCGCGAAATCCGCTACCAGCTTTCCGGCGACCGTTTTGAGACCGCCACGACCGATGGGCACGGCCAGGTCAAGTTCAAGCTAGATACCCGCGAATACAGCGAATCCCAAGTCCTGCCGCTCGTGGTGCAGATGCCCGAGGGCAACGTCAATACGCAGGTCAATTTCATCCTCGCCGCGCAGGGCTTCACCATCGGCGTGAGCACCGTGCGGCCGGTCTATGTGACCGGCGAATCGCTGGAAGCCACCGTCAACGTCCGCGACGCGGAAAACAAGCCGCTGGCCCAGAAGCTGACGCTCAAGGTGCTGGAGCGAACGCTGGTCAACGGCCGCATCGGCGAGCGGCCGGTCGAGGAGCACGAATTGACCACCGCTGCCGACGGCAAGGCCCGGCAGACCTTGAAGCTCGACAAGGGCGGCGTCTATTTCCTCCGCGCCGAGGGAGTAGACCGCTTTAAGAATCCAATTTCAGGGCAAGCCGCCGTTCAGATCAGCGGCGAGGACGATCTCGTGCGGCTCCGAATCCTGGCCGACAAGCATACCTACAAGGTCGGCGACAAGGCCGGCGTCGAGCTTTTCTGGCGCAAAGCGCCGGCGCTCGCGCTGGTGACGTATCAAGGCGCCCGCGTGTTGGATTACCGGCTCGTCGAACTGAAGACCGGCGCCAACAAGCTGGAGATTCCCATGACCGCCGCGCTCGCACCGAATTTCGAGTTGGCTGTCGCGGTGATGACGGACCCGGAGCACGCCGTAGGGTGGGACAAGGGAGCCTCAGCGACCGCCGGCCCACCATCGCACGGAACTCCGCAGGCAGTACACGTAATTCGACTGAGTGAACCATCTACGAAAGAAACCGAGGAAGCACTTCTAGCTCTTAGTGATGACAAAGTGAAAGCGAATAAGGGAACGGAGAAGCCGCAACCGTCGAAGAAAGTTGACGCCAAGCGTCCCATCATCCGCTTCCACACCGCCTCAAGTCCCTTCACCGTCGAACGCGACCTGCGCGTAAAAATCGCGGTCAAGCCGAAGAGCCCTCACCCTGACCCTCTCCCGGCGGGAGAGGGGACCAAGCGCGTACTCCCCGGCGACGACATCGAAGTCACCATCACCACGACCGACCCGCAGGGCCGGCCGGTGGCGGCCGAACTGAGCCTGGCGATGGTCGAGCAGTCGCTCTTGGAGCGGTTCGCCTCGCCGCTGCCCTCGATCGGCGACTTCTTCCGCGGCGGCGAGCGGCAGCCGGCCGTCCGCTGCACGTCGAGCATCACCTTCAACTACCGCCCGGCGACGCAGCCGATCAATCCGCGGTTGCTGGCGGAAAAGGACCGCGAGGAGATTGCCAAGGAGGAAGAGGAAAGCCGACGGGCAGCGATCGCGGTGGCATCGACGACGCCCGCCAGTGGCTCAGTCACCGTCGTTAACGGCGCCAGCGGCCTGACTTTCAACGGCGGTGCCCTGATTATGTCTTACAACCCGAATTCTCTGGCAGGTGGCCGGCTAATGCTTGGCGCCGGCGTTAACAGCGATGCAGGACTAGTCGGGGATGTCACGTTAGATGGTCAGGTGCAGGACAAGCCGGGAATCGTCGCGCTCGACGATTCGTTTAGCGAGACAAATGCGCTCGACTCCAATGGCGCGGTTTGGAGATGGGGCGACCGCGAAGCATTGGGCAATGGCGCTGCTGCCGCCAATCATTCCATGGGACGACTAAATCGACAGAGCGGCGACCTGAACCAGTTTTATTTTCGACAGCAGCAAGCGGCACAATCGCGCGTAAGGACTTTGAACTTGAGCTTTAACGGCTCATTCGACCTGAAAGGCGGCGAATTGATCGACAACACTTCAAGCTTCGGCATTGTACCCAGCGACGGCAACGGAGCGCTCGCAAAGAATGGCGCCGGCCAACTCATTCTCAACGGCGGCAATTCCTACACTGGCGGCACGAACTACAACGTCGATAATCTCAACACGCTCGTCGCGGCGGGCAATACGTCGGTCCTCTGCGTCAACAATTCGGGCAACTTCCGCAGCGTTCGCCTGGGCAAAAACGGCGAGCTCGATTCCAAGAAAGCCGCGGCGATGGCCGCTGAGTTCAATGCCTCCGGCGCGATCCTGCTGTCCGCGCTTTTGCCGCAAGAGACCGGTTACTGGAATCCGATCGTCACCACCGGCGCCGATGGCAAGGCCACGCTCACGCTGACCGTGCCCGAGCGCTCGACCGCCTGGAAGCTCCTCGCCCAGGGCCTCACGGCCGAAACGCTAGCCGGCGAGGCGACGGACGACCTGGTCGTCAAGAAGGACCTCTTCGGCGAAATCAAGCTGCCACTGGCCTTCACCGACGGCGACACGGCCGAGATCCCCGTCACCGTGCATAACGACGCGGTCGAGAAAGGCACGATTGAAGTCGTCCTGCGGACCACGATCGGCGGCCGGAAGGTCGAAGAGACGCGGCGGATTGACGTTAAGAGCAAGGGATTGCATGACGTGAGTTTTAAGGTGGAATTGAACGCTCGTAGTACCGGCTTTAGCCGGAATCCTGAAGAGCCGCCTAAAGGCGGGACTACGAGCGCGGATTTTGAACTCCTCGTCCGCGCGGCCGGGCATGAGGACACCGTGGTGCGCGCGATCCCGCTCAAGCCCTACGGCGTGCCGGTCTTCCGTACGGCCAGCGGTTCGGGCACGTCCGATCAAACCGTCTGGGTCGAAGCGCCGGAAGGAATGCCCGCCGAATCGGCCGCAATGCAGATCATCATCGGCCCGACCGTCCAACGGAGCCTGCTCGATATCGTGCTGGCCCCCGCGCCCTGGTGCCAGATGGAAGTCGGCCGCCTCGCCTCCGGGCTGGAAACGGCCACCGGCGACGCGATGGCCTCGCTAGGCTTGCAAAAGGTCTTGGGCGGCAGCCGCGATTCCGGCGGCCCCGAGGCGATGGCGCTCGATAGCCGCATCCGCGGTTCGATCAGCCTGCTCTTATCCGCGCAGAACGACGACGGCGGTTGGAGCTGGACCGGCACACCCGGCGCGGCGAGCAATCGCTACGCAAGCTGCCGCGTCGTCTGGGCGCTCACGCTAATCCGCCAGGCCGGCTACGTCGTGTCCGATGAGACTTACAACAAGGCCCTCGGTTACTTGCGCAACCAGTCGGCCGCCACCGACAACGCCGACTACGAGAGCAAGGCCATTCTCCTGCACGCGCTGGCCGCGGCCGGGCAAGGCGATTTCGCTCTGGCGAACCGCCTCTATCGCGACCGCAACTCGCTCTCCTCGGCCGCGCTCGCGCACCTCGCGCTCAGCTTCGCCGCCATGGACCGCAAGGCGACCGCCAAGGAGATTCTGGACCTCTTGGAGAAGCGGAACCTGGACGACACGGCCACCCGCCGCGATTCGGCCAAGGGCGTGCTGCCTTGGAGCGGCTCGCCGGCCGAGCTGCGGGCGCTTTACGCGCTGGGCCTGGAGGACATCGGCTCGAAGTCGCCCAAGGCGAAAGAGCTCGTCGATTGGCTCATGGCCCATCGCACGGGCAACCGCTGGTCGCCGGAAAAAGCGACCGGCCCCGCCGCCTTGGCCCTATGTCGCTGGTTCGCCGACAGCCGCTTCCAAGGCGAGCGCTACAAGCTGACGGTCTACGTCAACGACGTGCGGGTCAAGGTGCTCGATGTCGATCCCGCCGCCGGCAGCCAGACGATCGACGTGCCGAGGAAGTTGCTTAATGTAGAAGCGGCGTCCCGCCGCTTACCACCGCGGCAAGATGCCGCGTCTACGAACAAGCAGCGCGTCAACTTCCAGATCGAAGGCCGCGGGCAATATACGTATCAGTGCATCCTGGGCGGTTTCGTGCCGGCCGACAAACTAAAGAGCACGACGAACGACTGGCGGGTCACACGTTCCTACGAGCCGGCCCCGCTGGAGTTGGACGGCCGCGAGATTCCGCGCGGTTTCGGCGTGCTGGAAGGCAGCTACCAGACCTTCCGCAACGACCTGAAGCAGCTTCCCGTCGGCCGCCGCGGCATGGTCGATATCGAGCTCTATCGCAACTACTGGAACACGCCCGAAGAGCGGCAAGAGTACCTCGTCGTCACCGAGCCGATCCCCAGCGGGGCGACAGTCATCGAGAAATCGGTCATCGGGCCGTTCGAGCGCTACGAAATCGGTCCCGGCGAAATCACGTTCTACGTCGGCAGCCGCACCGGCTTGGGCACGATTCACTACGAGCTTTACGGCTACGTGCCCGGCAGCTATCGCGTTGCGCCGACGATCGTCCGCAATGCCTACCGCCCCGAGCAGCTTCTGGTGGCCGCGAGGAAGGAATTGGCCGTGCTGCCGCAAGGCGAAAAATCGGCCGATCCTTACCGCCTCACGCCGCAGGAGCTTTACGAGCTGGGCAAGCGTCTGGCTGCGAAGAAAGAACCGTTTGTAGTCCCGGCTTCAGCCGGTCTTCCAGAAACGCCGCCCAAAGGCGGTACTACGAGCGCGTCCGCCGCAGTGACCTACCTGACCGATCTTGTTGATCACTGGAACCTTCGGCAAGACATCTACAAAGACGCCGTTCAAACCCTGTTGGACCTTCACCTGGAGATCGGCCCGCCCGCCAAGATCGTCCACTACTTCGAGATCGTCAAGGAGAAGTGGCCCAACGAAGAGGTGCCGTTCGCCAAGATCGTCAAGGTCGGCGCCGCCTATCACGGGATGGGCGAGTACGAGCGGAGCTACCTCGTCTTCCGCGCGACGGTGGAGAGCAATTTCGGCCGCGAGAGCGAAGTCGCCGGCTTCCTCGATTCGCAAGGCGAGCTGCTGCGGAGCGTGGAAACCATGAGCAATCTCCTGCGGAACTATCCGCCGGAAGGCTACGTCGCTGCTGCCGCGTATAGTCTCGCCCAGCAGGTCACCGCCAAGGCCCCCGAGGCGGCCGGCGACGCCAAGCTGCGGCAAGCGAAGGTCAACAAGGTCGATTTGTTGCGCCGCGGCTGGACGATGCTGGAGAGCTTCCTCACCGCTTGGCCCGACGACCCGGCGGCCGATCAGGCGGCCTTCGCCGCGGCCGGCACGCTGTTGGACCTGAAGGCCTATCGCGAGGCGGCCACCGCCTGCGGGCGATACGCCAAGCGCTACGAGAAGAGCGATCTCGTCGACAGCTATTGGTACATCATCGGCTACTGCGAATTCGCCGAAGGCAAGCACCAGGCGGCCTTGGAAATGTGCCGCAAGGTGGCCGATTGGAAGCACGTCGAAAAGTCGAGCGGACGCGAGATCGATAGCCCGAACAAGTGGCAGGCGATTTACATCCTCGGCCAGATCCATCACGGCCTCGGCGAGGCGGCTGCCGCCATCCGCGAGTATCGCCGCGTCGAGGACCGCTTTGCCGACGCCAAGGAAGCCATTTCTTACTTCCTGCGGAAGTCGATCGAACTGCCCGAAGTGGCCACGGTCAAACCGGGCGATGCGGCCGAGGTGGAACTGAAGTTCCGCAACATCCCCTCGGTTGACGTGAAGGTCTACCGCATCGACCTGATGAAGTTCAGCCTCCTCCGCCGCAACCTGGGCGGGATCGCGCAGATCAATCTGGCCGGCATCCGCCCCTTGCACGAAACGAGCGTCAAGCTGGGCGACGGCAACGACTACCGCGACCGCACGACGAAGCTGGCCCTGCCGCTGAAGGAAGAAGGCGCGTATCTGGTCGTCGCCCGCGGCGAGGACCTGCACGCCAGCGGCCTGGTGCTCGTCACGCCTCTGGCCGTGGAAATTCAGGAAGACCCCGTAAGCGGCCGCGTGCGAACCACCGTAAAGGACGTGAAGGCGGACCATTACGTTCACAATGTCCAAGTAAAAGTGATCGGCAGCCGCAACGACGATTTCGTCGACGGCACCACCGACCTCCGCGGCGTCTTCGTGGCCGACGGCATTCACGGGAAGTCGACAGTGATCGCCCGCGTGGAGCCGTCGCGTTACGCATTCTTCCGCGGCAAGACGGACCTAGCTCCGCCGGCGCCGGAACCTGCCGCTTCGTCTGTGGCGGCGCCGGCTGCGGCCGCTTATCCGGCCGCGAATGCACCTCCGGCCCAACAGCCGATGTCGCAAGAAAAGGCCCTTTTGCAGAATGTTTACGATCAGAACAAGAGTTTCCAGGGCCAGCAGCAGGAGAACTTGAAGCGGATGTATAACCCCCCTCCATCTAAGGGTGTTGAAATAAACAAGGCGTATTAGTTTTGGAGTGCGAAGGCTTGCCTTCGCTTTCTCCATAACGGCCGGCCCCCCGACGACCGGCTGTAGGATTCAGGCCGTAAACTAGCCGGAAAACCTTGTGAAAAGCAAAAGCGAGCTTTTGCACTCCAAAGGCGCGAAACCTTTTTGGCCGGGCGGGGTTGAATAGTAAACACACACACTCCGGTGCGGCGGCGGAGCAACTCTTGCCCCCCACCTCGTCGCTTCACGTTGACATCGGAGACAATCGGGCGGAAGGCGCGGGCCGATCAGGGCCCCCTTCCGCCTTTGTCTTTTCTTGCTGCTTGTGCCGCTCTCTCCGGCCGGGTGAGACGCCAAAAAACCGGCAGGTTACAATAACGCGAGTGTTCCCCCCTTTCTTTTTCCGAGGACAAGTCGATCATGAACAG
Source organism: uncultured Planctomycetia bacterium (assembly GCA_963707295.1). GTDB lineage: Bacteria > Planctomycetota > Planctomycetia > Pirellulales > Thermoguttaceae > JANXQG01. Next base: position 1,475,728 of record CAVPPL010000006.1, on the reverse strand, counting down.
GCGATTGCTGTGTATTGTGGTTCCGTTGCTGTTGGCGGTGTCGAGCATTTTGGCGGCTGCGGAACTCGAGCCGACTGCCGACGACAAAGCGCCCGATGAATTCGCCCGCAAAATCGTCTGCGTGCAGATGACGAATGAAAGGGTCGTCTTGGAAAACGTGAAAGTCATCGTCCACGGGACGGAGTCGTTCCTTGCCGGCACGGGCATCAAGCGAAACGACGTGATTCGTCATGCCTGGTGGGAGGGATTGCCCATCCGTCTCAACCTGCGCTTTGTCGAATCGTATTTCCTGGTGACGCCGGAGCAATGGACGGCCGTCAGGAACTCGTACGTCATTCCGGGGCCGGCCTCGCCGTGATCGGCTCCTTGATATTCGCGCGCCAGGGAAACTCAGAAACGCGCGATCAACGGCGGGAGGAGTCCCGGCGGTCGTCGATGGACTGCGGAGCGGTCGTTGTCGATCCGTCGATCCGTGCCTTCTCTTCGGCCAAGCCGAGTTCGGCCTTTTGGTGCTCCGCGGGCCCGCAGGAGGTCGGCCTTTGCACGTTCATCCGGCCCCGTCCCTATCTGTTTCACCAAGGCCTCGGCCTTCTTCTCCATCTCTTGCCGCGTTTTCAGCAATTTCTCCCAAATCGCGATCCGTTCGGCCTTCGACTTGGCGGCTCCAGGCTGCGCGTCAAACAATTTGTTTTGCGCGTTGTAAAGGTCGCTCAACTTGGCGTATCCGATTGCAAGGTTCGCCTCGACCGCGCGGACCATCGCTTCCAGCGTTTCGATCCGCTGCGCGGCGATCTTGCTCGACTCTTCATTTCTGATGCGCGGGGTGCCCGACTTTTCAACTGGAGGACCCCAGGCAATTGCATCGGACTCAGAAACCGTTCCTGGCACCGTTTCTTTCCCCGATTTCAAAGCGGTTCCTGACGGCTTATCTGTTGTTCGCTCTACGAGTTTGTAACGTATCCTCACGCCGTGGGACTTACTCGACGGGTCGGCATAACCCAGAAATTGCAGCAAGCCGACGGTGCCCTTGCGCGTTTTGAACCACATCGCTTCGTTCATTCTGAACCCGGCGTAGGCGCTGTTCCCGGTCGTTGCACATGGAGAAGTACCAAACCGTTCCAAGATTCCGTCAGGCGGAGGATGATCCCAGTCATCTTCCGTTCAACCTGACGCACGCACCAATACACATGTCGATGATAACCAAACCCGTGACGTTCCGAACCGAAGAGACGCGGAGTGCCGGCGGATGCAGGAAACCTCGAATAGTTGTCGAATGACATGTCAATGCCCTTGGTTGCGGCCCATTTCCAAATGTCGGCATGGCTTGCAACACTTCCGCCGTTCACCTTATGCGGGTCTGGGGCATCGAACAACTTGCCGGTGTCAAGTTCGAGGTACGCGAGGTGTCCCAGTTCCGAGGAGCCGAGCGTCCGCTCGACTACGGGGCCGAACGCAAGCTTCTGCGTGGATGCGCTGGCACCGTATGCGGGTACGTCAGTTGTGCCGGCGGACGCAGTGGGATCCTTCGTTGCCGGATTGGGCCGGCGGAAGTGAATGTGGGGCAAGCGTGGCGCGGGCGGTTCGCCTTTCAACCCGGCTGCCCGGCGCAATGCGTCCAGCCAGTCCTCGACCGCTTCGTGTTCCTGCTCGCTTTGCGAGACAACCAGCAACCCGTGTGCAGGTTCATCAGAAATAGTGCCATTGCCGCCGTTGTCTATCCACGACTTGGCGCGGCCACGCAGGTGAGGAAATCCATCAAGGGCCCGAAATCCGCCATCCCATCGCCGTTCACAATCAGATCCCACACTCGATAGAACCTTGTTTCTTGATACTTATCGCTTTCGGCCGCGGACGGCGTAGTGATGACAAGCATGCCGTTGTGGATCACGTACCGAAGTTCCATGTCGTCCAGCAGGAGCGTCAATGCAGAGCGGAGCGAAATGCCGGCGACGGATTTCGGGACCAACTGTTGGTCCGGATCGATGCCCTCGTCCTTCAAAGCCGGAAGATCGAGTTGGATTTCGACGTGGTAGCCCTTCGTGCCGAGGTAACTCTTGACGTAATTGACGGCGTCCTTGAGCTTCATTTTGGTGATCTGCAACGAGACGGGCTGATCGAGGGCGTCGCGGATAGTCCGTTCGGCCGTCTCTTCATCAGGCACGGTCTGCGCGGCGGCGTTGCCGGCGGCGCCAGCGTACAGCCTGCCGTCTTTGACGGCGGCGGGAACCTGCCTCGCCGTCGGCGATGCACCGGCGAGAGCATCGTGCGCGGCGGGCAGCGCGGCGGTCTTCAATCCGGCCGCCTTCCGCAGCGAAGTGAGCGATTTTTCCAGAGCCTCATGACCTTCATGCGATTGACTGACAACAAGCAGAAGGCGGTCGTTGACGATCATCGCTGACATGGTGCCGTTCCCGCCGTTATCGACCCAACTCTTCGGTGCGACGGCGTAGAGGAGAATGTCCATTAAGGGTTCGGCAGCTATCGTCCCATCCGGACCGGCAATGACGAGGTCCGTCACCGGGTATAGCTTGTCTCGAGGCACCCGTTGCCCGAAACGCTGTCTTCATCGTTTTCCGTGCTGGTGATTAAGAGCACTCCGTTGCGGATGGCGAATGTTAATGTCACCACGATGGGTCTAAATCCCTCGCCGTCAGGCGAATCCTTTAGGAATTGTTGAGTGCATGCATTGGCGGGTAACGCCTGCTGTTGGATTGCGGTTGTTTGGCCTTTTGGGTCAGAACCCTGACAGCGTTTCGGTAAAGTTGTGGATTCGGGCCGGGATGTGCGAAGGACTTCAGTCCGAAGCTCATCCCGAACCGTGAACCCACCGCCTTCCAGGCGGTGGTCGCTCAGTTGCAACTCGTTGAGTATTAGACGCAAGGCAGTCCCGAGGGAAGTGCCCCGGATGGTCTTGATGATTTTCCGATCCGGACCGATGCCCGCCTTCTTCAAGGCCCGCAGATCCAACTGGATCTCGATGGGGTAGCCCTTCTTGTTCATCAATTCCTTGAAGTACTCGACGACGTTGCTGAGTTTGTTGTTGTCGAATTCGAGCGAGACGGGCTGTCGGAGGGCCTTTTCCAGGTTTCGCTGGGCCGCTTCATCGCCGCGCGCGAAAACCGAGACCGGCGTGGTGGAAAGCTGGCCGGCTGGGCTCTGCGCGGAACTCGAAACCGGGGTGCGACTAGTTGTGCGGTCCTGCGTTGCCGATTCTGGTTGCGTCCCCTTACCGCCGTCAATGGTCGCCGAGCCGTGCGAAGACGGCAACTCAACGGTCACGGCTCCCTGGGCATCGACGTGGGCCGTGCTTCCCTCGGGTACTTCAATGGTCGTGGACTTGTTGTCCTTCTTCAGATGGATGATTATCCCGAGTGCCAGCCCCAGGCCGCCGAAGAAGACAAGTCCTATCAGCGCAGCCAGGATTCGTTTCCTGCCCGACCAGCCAGCGAACGGTCGCGGTTTGTGCATATCGGCCGCCCTCACCCCCTGCCTCACTCCCGGAAGGAGAGGGGAGTTCGGAGCGGACGGCACACGGAGCGTGCCTGCTACTTTGGGCAGCGGCACGGCGGTCGGCTGCTGGACGTGGGCGAGGCATTGTTCCAAAAGCGCGGCGACTTCTCGGGCCGATTGAAAACGATCCTCTGGCCGCTTGGCCATGAGCCGGGCGACAATCGCGCAGAGCCAGTCGGGGATGTCGGGATTGATCTCGCGGATCGGACGCGGCTCCTCGTCGGTGATCCGCCGCAGCACGCCGTAGCTCGTCTCGGCGCGGAATGGCGGCCGGCCGGTACACATCGCGTAGAGCACGCTGCCCAGGCTGAAGAGGTCGCTCCGCGGATCGACCGGCTCGCCGCGGGCCTGTTCCGGCGACATGTACTGCGGCGTGCCGGCGATGATACCCGTCTTCGTCAGGCTGGCGTCGTCGGCCGCGCGGGCGAGGCCGAAGTCGGTCAGTTTTACGCGCTCGATGCCGTCGGCCAAAAGGATGTTTGCCGGTTTCACGTCGCGATGCACCAGCCCTTGGGCATGGGCGGCGGCCAGCCCGGCCGCGGCCTGCATGGCGACGCGGAGGATTTCCACTACCGCAAGCGGCCCTTCATCGTCCAGCCGCCGCTGGAGCGACGGGCCGCGGACGTAGGGCATGACGAGATACGGCAGCCCGGCCGCCTCGGCGACGCCATAGATTTCGATCACGTTGTCGTGGACCACCGCGGCGGCCGCCTTGCCCTCGCGGGAGAATCGTCTGATTGCCGCGCCGCTCGTGCCCAGGTGCGGGGCGAGGATTTTGATCGCCACGTAGCGGTTCAACGCCGCATCAAACGCTTTCAGCACGACGCCCATCCCGCCCGAGCCAACGACGCCCATAACCTCATACGTTCCCCAGCGGCCGAGCATGCGATCGTCGTCCGTCGGCGCCAAGAGTTTTAGTACGGTAGCCTGACTGGACGAGGCATCCTCGCCTGTCGAATCGGAATCTCCCGCTGGCGGACGGTCCATCGGCGGCGCTTGGTTCCGCAGTGACTCTCGCACTTCGGACCATAGGTCTTCGCTGGCGACGGCCGTTTCGAGTTGCCGGCGGCAATCGTCGCAGTCGCTCAAGTGCGATTCCAGTGCAGACAGATCGTCGTCGCTTAGCTTCCGCTCGAGGAACAGTTGGATACGATCGTGGTCGCAAAGTTGTTGCTTGCTCAACATGGTTTTCTTCTCTTCGGTCGGGTCGGGTGGCACGTCCCTGAGCTTCAAGCGAAGGGCGTGGTTTGCGGGCTCCCACGCCCTTCGCTTGAAGCTCAGGGACGTGCCACCCCGGCGTCAATTGTTCCCTCCTCATACTCGCTCACTTTCTCCCGCAGTCGTTGCATGACGCGGCTCCGCGCCGTGTAAATCGCCCCGGAATCCTTGCCGAGTTCTTTCGCCACAACTTCGACGGAGCGTCCTTCCACAGCCGTTAGCCAGAACGCGTCCCACGTGTCCGGACGGAACTCCTTGCGGATCACAAGCGCCGCCCAGCGGAAGACTTCGCGGCGGTACTCCAGCCTCAAGAGGTCCGAATCGGGGCCGTTGCGAGTCTCCTCTTGAATGAGCGCGGCCTGGGCCGACGAACCGCCCGCCCCGCGATCGGGCTTGCCGCGCGCCAGGGCGTTCAGGATGACGTTGTTGGCCACCCGATGGAGCCATGTGCGGAACTTCGCCCGTTGCGGGTCGGGTTCCCACTGCTCGACCGCCTTGGCGACAGCTACCAGGATTTCTTGGGCGATGTCCTCCGCATCCGCCGCCTGCATCCCCTTATATTGCGCGAGCCGCAGGATGACCGGCCCGTAGATTTCCACGAACTCCTGCCATGCCGCCCGATCCGCCGGATCGCGGACGCGGATAAGCAAACTGGCTCGTGTTTCCGGGGCCGAATTCATCACGGGGCGCCTTCTCTAACAACTTACACACACACCTCGACGAAATCTTGCAAATCTTCTTCCGAGTCTCTGGCAAGAAGCCCCTGCCCCCCCCGCTGTTGGCGGATGAATTATGTTCTGGCAGCCGAGCGGCGTCCCGGCGAGCCGGGATCCTGGCCGTAATTCCTCATGGGCTGGAAGCCGTTGCCACAGAATCCCGCGAAGACCCTCTTTCGGCTGCTATTTTACCACAGGCATGTTGGGGCCATTGGGGGACCCCGACGGCAACGTCCTCTCGTTGACTCGGTTTGCCTGAAGTTTGCCGCTGGCGTGCTTCCGGCTCCCAGTTCCATTAAAAACATGGCCGAGTTGTGCTATGTCATAAAGGGGGTCGAAAATGTGTTAAGTCCTTATGCGGCAAGGACTTGGGAACCAATCCGAAAAGATTTTTCGATTCTCGCATAGCGCGACAATCGGATAATATATATAGGCATGTTATTTGATGTAAACAACTAGAACGAGTGGATGGTGAGAAGGGCCGAGAAATGAAAGGTTAGGGATGAGTTTCACGAAACCGAGAAAAACAAATGGCGATAGTGAAGTATTCTTGATCGCGTCCTGCTCGCATCCTACTGCGGTCCTGCTGCGGTCCTACTCCGATTCTACTCGCATCCTGCCCGCGAAAACCCCGGAAAACCACGAGGAATTCGACATGTTCAACTACCGAAAAGTATTCCCCACTGCATGCTTTGCTTCCTATCTCCCCGCTCATCGCTTCTCGCTCCCCCACCAAAGGTACAGTTTCAGGCTTGATCCTATGTCGTTCCTATGTCCTCCTTTGCACTAATAGCTGCAAAGGAGATTGCGATGCACGAGAGGCGGCCGGTCTTTGCGCAGTTGATGGATTTCTTTCCCAAGCGGGAATTCGACGAATGTGTGAAGCGCTATCGCGGCAACTACCGCGTCCGCGACTTCTCTTGTCGCGATCAGTTCCTTGCGATGGCCTTCGCTCAGTTGACCTACCGCGAGAGCCTGCGGGATATCGAAACCTGTTTGAACGCCGTGCCATCGAGATTGTACCACGCGGGCTTTCGCGGCAGGGTTTCCAAGAGCACGCTGAGCGACGCCAACAAGCGTCGTGACTGGCGGATCTACACCGTTTTTTTCCTTGTTTCGCGCTCATCGTCGAATTGGCCTGTTTTCGGCCGTTTTCCAAGTCACATCGCGTTCAGGAACCAGTCAGGATGCACTCAGGACTGGATCAGCCCGCGATCAGGGTGCCGTTAGGAAGCGGTCAGAGTGCGCTCAGGATTGCGTCTTTTGGCCGTTTGCATTCTCCTTGGAGTCGACAATCGGAGGGCCCGATCGCCGGGCGGCACAGACAGACTAGCCAAAAAGAGCACAAAGGTCGCAAAGAGGCGCTTCTTTGTGCTCATCGTGTTCTTGTATGTTGGAAAAAGGAAACACTGATGGGTTGCCAAAGGAAATGGAACTTGTTCAGTTGATGGGAGTCTTTTCGGGGGCTGCTGCGCAGCAGCCCCCGAAAAAATCGCCGACGAGAGATCGATCGTGTCCTGGTCGTTCCAAGACCGTCACGAAGCGGGATCCTCGTCGGCTTCGTAGTACCAACCCGGACAGCCGCCAGAGCCGTACGAGAACATCGGCGAGCTCGCAAACGCAAGAAAGGGTCTATAGCGACAATTACTTTTCCGGTCTGACGACAATTAGAATTCCCGGTTGAGGCCAGTTGAGGCTGGTCAGATAGACTGTTGCAAGTCTCCGTAGGAGGGGGACTTGCAATGGTCACGGATGAGCAGGTGAAGCGGTTGTGGCAGGTGTTGTCGTCAGGGAAGACTCTGGTTCAGTCGGCAGACAAGGCGAGCATGGACGAGAAGACGGCGAGGAAGTATAGGCGGCTGGGTCGGCTTCCCAGCGAAGTTGTGCCGGATCGCTCGTGGCGGACACGGGCAGACCTGTTTGCCGAGGTGTGGCCGGAAGTGCATGCGCAACTGCACGAGGCGCCTGGCCTGGAGGCCAAGACGCTGTTTGGAGCGCTGCAGATCAAATACCCGGGGAAGTTCGACGAAACGCAGTTGCGCAGCTTTCAGCGTGGCGTGAAACGTTGGCGAGCGACGGCCGGCCCGGCGAAGGAGGTGTTCTTCAGCCAAGTGCATCATCCGGGACGGTTGTGTGCGTCGGATTTCACCCACATGGAAAGCCTGGCCGTGATCATTGGCGGGCAGTCGTTCGACCATCTGCTTTACCACTTCGTGCTGACGTACTCGAACTGGGAGTCGGTGACGGTCTGTTTTTCCGAGAGTTTCGAGAAGCCTCGGCGAAGGACTTCAAGACGCCCTGTGGGAATTGGGCGGCGTGCCCGAACGACACCGCACGGATCGGATGAGCCTGGCGGTCAACAACGGATCGGACATGAAGGAGTTCACCGCGCGGTACAAGGGACTGTTGGGCTACTACGGGATGGAGATGGAGAAGATCCAGCCCCGGGAACCGAACGAGAACGGAGATGTCGAACAATCGCATCGGCGTTTCAAGGAAGCGGTGGAGCAGGCCCTGTTATTGCGTGGCAACCGGGACTTCGAGAGCCGTGAAGCCTATGGACGATTCTTGAAAGAGCTGGTGGCGGTTCGCAATGCGGGCCGTCGCAAGCGGCTGGACGAAGAGTTGCCTGGCCTTCGGCCTCTGCCGGATCGGCGACGGGAGAGCTGCAAGCGAATCCCGGTACGCGTGGATACGGGGAGTTTGGTCCATGTAGACCGAAATGTTTATTCGGTTCCCAGCCGCTTGATTGGCGAGCGGGTCGAGGTGCGATTGTACGTGGAGCATGTCGAGGTCTGGTACGCCCAGAAGGAGATGGAGCGCTTTCCGCGTTTGCGCGGGCGGAACAAACACGCCATCAACTACCGGCACATTATCGACTGGTTGGTGCGAAAACCGGGGGCTTTTGAGAACTACGTTTACCGGGAAGAGCTGTTTCCCACGAGCCGCTTTCGCATGGCCTTCGACGCCTTGCGGGAAGCGCAGCCCAAGCGCGGTCACAAGGAGTATTTGCAGATTCTCTATCTGGCGGCAGGCCACGGCGAGACGGCCGTGGACGAGGCGTTGCGAACGCTTCTAAACAGCGGCCAGCCCGCGACCCGGGCCGCGGTCGAAACGTTGGTCCAGCGGGCCGAGGAAGTTCCGGCGGTCACCGAAGTGACCGTCGAAGTAGTGGACTTGTCGGATTTCGATGACTTGTTCTTGCACAAGGAGGTGTGGGATGGGTGCGAAGGGGGATTTGAAAGAGAAGTTGGCGGCTTGCTTGCGGGAACTGCACTTGCCGACGTTTCGGGAGTGTTTTGAGGAACTGGCCCGACGGGCATTACAGGAGACGGCCAGCTACGAGCAGTACCTGTTGGAACTGGCCGAGCGGGAATGCCAGGGCCGCTTGGCAAAGCGGACCGAGCGGCTGCTGCGGGATTCCCGTTTGCCGCTGGAGAAGGATCTGGCGAGCTTCGACCTGGCGCGGTTGCCGGCGAAGGTCTCTCGCCAAGTGCGGACGCTCATGGAAGGCTCGTTCGTGGACCGCCGCGAGAACCTGTTGTTGTTCGGCAAGACCGGATCGGGAAAGACGCACCTGTTATCGGCGATCGCCCAGGAATTGGTTCGCAACGGACGGAAGGTGGTCTCATGGTCGTGTGCCCTGCTGGTTCAGGAACTGTTGGCGGCCAAACGGGATCTGAAGCTCAACCGGGTGCTAAAGCAGATGTCGAAGTGCGAGGTGCTCTTGATCGACGACATCGGCTACGTGCAGCAGAGCCGGGAGGAGATGGAGGTGCTGTTCACCTTGTTGGCGGAACGCTACGAGCGCGGCACGGTGATGCTGACCAGCAACCTGCCGTTCTCGAAGTGGGAGACGATCTTCAAGGATCCGATGACGACAGCGGCGGCAATCGACCGCCTGGTGCATCACAGCGTGATCTTGGAGTTGAACATCCCGAGCTACCGGTTGGACGAGGCCAAGCGAACCAAGCCGCCCGACGCGGCCTGAGATTGGCGAGGGCCACCCGCGGCGGCGTGCGGCCCCCCCTTTTGTTTCGCTCCGCTGCGCTGCGCTTCACAAAAGGGGGGGCCGCACGCCTCTGGTTCTCAACCGGGAATTCTAATTGTCGTTCAAGGGGAAGAGTAATTGTCGCCGAAAGAAAGGGCCTCTACTATGATGGATATAGTTCTCCCAACTCTCTCGTTCACGGGTATCGATGTCTCGAAGAAGTCCTTGGATGTCGGCATCTTGCCATCGGAGGAGGTCTTCTCTGTGTCGCACGACACGGAAGGTATCGCACAACTCATTGAACGTTTCAAACTCTTGCGGCCGGCGCTGGTTGTCCTTGAGGCGACCGGCGGCCTGGAGGGTCGCCTGGCCGCGGAACTTATCAACGCCGGCCAGCCGGTTGCGGTGGTGAATCCCCGCCAGGTTCGCGACTTCGCACGAGCCGTTGGCAAACTCGCCAAAACCGATCGCATTGATGCCTTGCTCCTGGCGCGTTTCGCCCAGCAGGTCCGGCCGCGATTGACGGAGAAAACCTCGGAAAAACAGGCCGAACTGACGGCTTTGGTAACTCGACGCCGCCAGCTCATGGACATGCTGACGGCTGAAACCAATCGCCGGCATTCCGCCAGACGACGAAAGCCTGCCGCAGCATCGACAAAGTCGCCGAACTCTTTAATAAACAGATAATAACTATTGAAAAAGAGATCGCGAAGCTCATCGAATCCGATGATGATTCGCGCCCACCGACCAACTGCTGCGATCCGTGCCCGGCGTCGGACCGGTAACCAGCGCCGCGCTCGTCGCCGAATTGCCCGAGCTCGGTCGGCTCAACCGCCGCGAAATCTCCGCTCTTGTCGGCTTGGCGCCATACAACCACAACAGCGGAAAGTTTCGCGGTAAACGCTCGATCTGGGGTGGACGCGCAGCGTCCAAAGCGCCTTTACATGGCGACCGTCACGGCCCGTCGCTGCAATCCCATCATCCAAGCCTTCTCCGAGCGCTCCAGAAAGCCGGAAAACTCTACAAAGTCGTCCATACCGCCTGCATGCGCAAACTGCTTACCATCCTCAACACTATTACCAAAAACCACGAATCATGGTCGCCAAGAATCGCGCTCAAAGCGCTTGACAAAAAACACAGCCGCTTTGTGGTTGGAAATGCGGTCCGTGTTTGATCTGTGGCCGGGTGGCCCTGGGCGGTTGCCCGCCCAGGCTCCCACAGATCCGTACATGGACGCATTAGACCATACGGCTCCTCGGGGCATGGTTTCGCTGCTTGACGCAGGAGTGGACGATTTTCGGCGGCGGGAGGCTATAACGCTTCAGCAGCCGTTTAAATCGGTCCCAGTTCATGTCGCGTTGCCGGTTGCGGCGGTCAAGCCACATCCGCCAAGCTCGTTGAACCGCATTCAGGAACGCCTCCAACATTCGCATGTTGTTGGTGATCCCATAGTAAGCGTAATGTCCGCGAACCTTTTGACTCAGTATTGCATGCTGCTCGCAGACCGGTCGGTGCCGGTTGTTCCGACACCATTGGGCAATGCTCCGCACCGCCCGGCTCAGACGCTTCGAGGCCGTTTGCCGCATTACCGCCCAACCGCCCCGAACCGTGCGACCCCAGTAATGGGTGAAACCCAAGAGGTCAAACGTTCCTGGTCGAGTGGTCCGGTCGTTCCCGCCACCTGTCGCCTTGCGGGGCGGTCGGCGAAAGGGAATCAGCCGGGTCTTGTCGGGATGGAGCGTCAGGCCGTACTTGCCGAAGCGTTTCGGCAGCACCTCCATCACCCGCCGTGCATCTTCCTCGTGAGTAAACAAGATCACGAAGTCGTCCGCGTAGCGGATCAGGTGGGCCTTCCCCGCAGTCGCGGTTGCACCTCCTGCCGAAACCACATGTCCAGCACGTAGTGCAGGAACACGTTGGCCAGCAGAGGCGAAATCACGCCGCCTTGCGGGCTTCCGGCGTCCGGGTAACTGACGTTGCCCGCTTCCATCACGCCCGCCTTGAGCCATTTGCCGATCAGGCGTATCAGCACGCCGTCACGCACCCTGAGTTGGAGAAACTCCCGCAGATGGGCATGATCCAGAGTGTCGAAAAACTTCCGGATGTCCACCTCCAGGACCCAGCCCCCGCTGGTGTCCATCGTCTGCTTCCACAGGTCTTCCAGGGCCTGCGTGTGCCGACCGCCCCGGCCGGAAGCCATACGAGCCGGCATCGAAGTCCTGCTCGTAGATCGGCTCCAGCAGCATGACGACCGCACGCTGGAGAACCTTGTCCTCCAGCGTCGGAATTCCGATGGGGCGGGTTTCGGTAGTCGAGCCCGCCTTGGGAATATGCACGCGCCGCACCGGCGGTGCCCGGTACGTGCCGGACTTGGCCCGGTCCAGAAGCGACTGGAGGTTGGCCTCCAGGTCTTTCGCGTAATCGTGCCAGGTCTGTCCGTCCACGCCCGGTGCTCCGTCCTTGCGGGTCCGGTAGAAGGCCGCTTTCAGCCAGTCGATGTCCATCAGGTAGGCCAGCGAAGTGAATCCCATCTGCGGCGATCGTCTCGCCAACTCGGCTATCCGTTGCTGTTTCGTTAATACGTACATCGAATCTCCAAGTATCCGTCGTATGTCCCAACAACGATTCCATGATCCCGATGCCTCGCTTCCCTCCACAGGGTCCGCACGGGCGTTTGTTCCCCCGCTTCGACGGTACTATCAAGGCACTGCGACTTCCTGCCGTCCTTCCCGCCGCGCTTCGTTTCCTTCGCTTGGCGGTACCACGGGATCACGCATGTTTCGCTCCCGCCGCCGCTGCGTGCGACCGCGTCGGGCCTGGGGTTGTTCACCCGGTCTCCCCGTCCGGGAATGCTTCCGTGGAGACGACAGGATCTCCCAAGTTCCTGGGGAACCCCAATTCCCGTTTGCACATGTTCTCCGACCCCGGCCGGCCGACGCGTCCCTGACCAATTCGCGGAACGGTCGCGTGGCCCCCGCTAAGGAAACGACGAAGGCACCGACGACAACCACCTTTCGAGGCTCAATAGCATGGCTTTCGGGCTCGCTGCCTACGTATCACGCCGTTGGTTTCCCGCCACCGCGCAAGGCTCGCTTCCAGGTGCTGGTCAGGCTCTCCTGGGCGGGCTTTCACCCGCAGGGCTCCGACAAAAGGTTTCCAACTCACTTCATGTGTGTTGTCCTCCTTTTCCAAGCTTCTTGGCACAATCCAATCCGCGGCTCCTGTTTTTGACCTCTGACTTCTGAACTCTGCTTCTCATCACTCTTCGCTCACTACTCACTATCCACCACCCACTTGTCACTGCCCGCCTGCAATTGTGTCAGTCGCTCTCGCCTCATCGGCATCGGCCATTTGCCGCGATGCGCCCCACCCCAGCGAAAATCGCTCGCTGGGGCGCATCGCCGGCCGTCGCCGTAAGTCTATGGCATACAACAGTTTACAACACATTACGTCGAGCACATGTGCCGGCCCTCCACACGAAAAGGTTGGGGCGCATCTCGCGGCCGGCCGGGCCGGGCGACTGCCAGTTCTTGTATGTACACAGTAGTACACAATAGCCGGCACATATCGTGCCAATCGCGCCGAATCCGCGGGCCGCCCGGGAAAACAAACGAGCGGGGTCCCGGTTGACACCCCCTTTCGGCCATGTTCTTTTCAATCTCCTGCACAAACGATGTTATCATATCTTAACGGTAGTCTATTCGCAAGAGGTCCGAGAGATTATTCCCGAATCCGGGCGGATTTCTGCCGCGAATGCCGTGTCCCCTTCTCCGCGGCAAGACGGTTTGGATGAGTGCATGCGAGCCCCTCGGCTGGCTGCTTGATATGCCGCTTGTCTTACGGTAGACTCAGTTCTGAAGGAGAAAATCAACTCTCCTATCAGGAGCGCTCGCCGAGATTGCCAATCCATGCCTTCCTTTCAAAGAGCAAAGAGAACCGGGGCATGCGTCTTCTGTGAGATCGTCGCCCGTCGTGCGCTGGCATCGCTTGCAGCCGAAAATCCCCTAAGCATTGCTTTTTTGACCATCGGTCCGATCCGCGAAGGGCATGCGTTGGTAATTCCGAAGCGGCATGTCGTGGAATTTCCCGATGCCTCTCAGGAAGAGCTGGCGGCCATGTTCCAACTTGGTACGGAGGTCGCACGACGACAACGACGACACCTTGGCTCTCAAGGGGAGACGCTCTTCCTAGCGAGCGGTGATGCGGGTGAGCAATCCGTATTCCATCTGCATCTGCATGTCGTGCCTCGTACCGAGAATGACGCCCTCGACCTGACCTCATGGTGGGAGGCGCGCGTTCAAAAGGCCGTCGCGGACGGATCTCGACTCAATCGCCGCCAAGCTTCGCGGTTAATTGTGACGCGGAGACTCACTTCGCTCGCGTCTGCCCCGCCCCCGCGATAAACGGCCGCTGGGGCGCATCGCCGGCCGCGGCCGTAAGTCTATTGCATACAACAGCTTACAACACATTGCATCGAGGGCGTTGTCGGCCATCCACACAAAGGGGTCGGGGCGCATCTCGCGGTGCGGCCGGGCCAGCCGCCTGCCATTTCTTGTGTGTAAACATCAGTATACAATAGACAGCAACGATTGTGCCAATCGCGAGAAATCCGCGGGCTGAATAGCTGGCCTGACGCAGGGTAATCCTCGCCCACCTTTTGAATCGAACTGGGTGGCGCGAGCCTGCCCTATTCCCCGGCCGTGCCGTGCAAATGACGCAGGTAGGCGCTGGCGATTTCCTGGCGGCGGATCATGCCGATCACTCGCGCTCCGGGCAACTCCGCAACGATCGGCAGCGCCAGCACGTCGTTCTCCACGAAAAGCTCCAAGGCGCGGTCCAAGGTCTCGTCGGGGGTCAAGGGCTGGACGTTGGACCGCATCAGGTCTTGCGCCACCAGCAGCGGCGCCAGGCCGCCGGCATGCGCGGCCTGGTGCGCCTCCTCCAGGTCGATCACGCCAAGCAAACAGTTCTCGGCGTCCACCACGGGCAGCACGGAATAGAGCGAGCCGTCCAGACGATCCAGGACCGCGGCCAGCGAGTCGCCGGGATGGACGACCGGGTAGGATTGCTCGCCAACCAGGAACTCGCGAACGAAGACGCCGCCCAGCACGTCGCGGACGAAGCTCCCCTGGTGGGCCGGCGAGCGCGAGCGGCTTTCCACCTGGTTGATGTAGATCGACTGCTCGTCGGAGAGCAAGAACGCCAGCACGCAAACCCAAAGCGCCGGCAGCAGCAGGTGGTATCCGCCGGTCATCTCGCTGACGATGATCAAGGTCGAGAACGGCGTCTTGGCGGCGGCGGCGAAGAAGCCCGCCATGCCGACGATCACGAAGCTCGCCGGTTGCGGCACCAAGCCCGGCCAAAGCTGGTGCAGCAACATGCCCAGCGCGCCGCCGCCGCATCCGCCGATGACCATCGACGGGCCGAAGACGCCGCCGGAGCCGCCGCTGCCGATCGTCAGGCTGGTCGTCAGGATCTTGCCCAAGGCCACGGCCAAGAGCACGCCGATGCTGATGCCGGCGCCGTCCGTAAGCGCCTCCTGCAAGGAACCGTAGCCGAACGACAGCACGGCCAGCACCGGACTGCTGCCGGCCGCAGAGGTAATAGAGCGTCAAGCCGCAGGCCCGTCAAGAACGCGCCGATCGCCGGCCGGAAGTGGCGCGGCAGCGGCAGGCGGTGGAAAAGGTTCACCATGCCGTAGAAGGTCCGCGTGTAGAGCGCGGCGAGCAAGATCACGAACAGGACCAAAAGCAGATAGGGCCCCAGTTGCCAAGGATTGTCGAAGGTCAGGTCGGGAGTGTCGAACAGCGGCTGCCAGCCGCTGAATAGGCCGAAGGTGCAGTAGGAGACGACGCTGGCGATCGCGGCGGGCATGATGACTTCCGGCTCGAACTCCGGCGAGCGGTAGAGCACTTCGGAGGCGAACAGCGCGCCGGCCAGCGGGGCGCGGAAGATGGCGGCGATGCCCGCGCCCATGCCCGCGGCCATCAGCACGCGGCGATCGGCCACGCTCAGCCGCAAGAGGCCCGCCAGGAGCGAGCCGAAGCCGGCGCCGATCTGGGCGATCGGCCCTTCGCGGCCGCCGGAGCCGCCCGTGCCGATGGTGATGGCGCTGGCGACGATCTTGATCAGCGGCACTCGCGGGCGGATCTGGCCTTGCTTGCGATGGTAGGCGTCGATCACGGCGTCGGTGCCGTGCCCCTCCGCCTCCGGGGCAAACGTGAAGACGATCCAGCCGCTGACCAGGCCGCCCAGCATGGGAACCACCAACAGCAGCCACGGGCTGAAGGTGCGGGACCAAGCGGGCAGCCAGTGGAGTTCGGCCTCGCCGGCCGGCGTCACGGCGGGTTGATAGCCGACGATTCCGCCCAAGGCATAATGCTGCACGATGCGCGTGGCGAGATAAAAGACAATCGCCCCCAGGCCGGCGACAATGCCGACGAGAATGGCCAGCCCCAGCAAGCGGGCCTGCGAGCGGATGCGGCGCTGGGTCAAGAGCAGAAACTCCGGGAACCAGCGGAATCCGTCGGGGCGGTTTGTCATGCTGAAAAATCATCTCCTTTGGGGACGTGCGGCCGTTTATTGTAGGTGGATGCCCGAGTCAGGGTCAAGGTGAAGATTGCCGGGCGTTGACGGCCCGCCGCGCGGCAACTAGGATAAAGGCTTCCCACCTGCGGCGGCGGCAAGGATCGTGCCCGCCCGAAAGCCACCCGGGGAAATGCCGTGCAGAGCCAAAAACCGAAGGCCAAGGGCCGCAAGCCGGCAGTGAGGACCCGCCAGGAGCGCGAGGCGGAGTTGCAGCTTCTCGCCGCCATGGGCGAGGGCAAGTGGGTGCTCGCCGACATTGCCAAACGCTATCTAAGCATCCCGGCCGGCGAGGGCGTCACGCCGCACAAGGCTTTACATCGAGCTGATCTTGGCCCACGAATACCCGCCCGGCGAGGAAAGTGAGTGAAGGAAATTCGCCGCTCTTTCAAGCGCATCGGCAAGGTGATCGTGCCGCTCACGATCCGCGAGATTCTCGACGAGCAAATCGCGATGAAGCTGGCGTAAGGGCAGAAAACCCCCGGCGGCGATTGCCGGGAAATTTTCCGTGGGCGGCCGCGTCCAATCTGGTGCGGCGGTTTCGCGCGAGTGTCTGTTGTTTTTTACGAAAGGGTGCGGCGATGAAAATCATGCTCGTGTTTACCTCTCCGGCGAGCTCACGGTAAAACCGTCGCCCGACTACAAGCCGGAGGATTTTCGCGGGGTCTGGACGGGGACGCTGAAGCTGCCCAAGCTGAAGCTTTCGCTCCCCGCGCTGCGGGAGGCAAGAAAGGACCGCCAAACGGGTCAGTCCGATTTATGAGAGCGAGTTGTTGGGCCCCGATTGCCGAACGTCGGACGAAGTATCCGAAAACCGTAGAAGCGGCATCCTGCCGCTTGAAAAAAGCGGCGGGACGTCGCTTCTACGACCGAGGTTTCGGATAGGCACTTATTCGAAAGTGCTCTGTTAGCCGCGGGTGAGCGGTTACGAATCGAACTCCACGACCTGCAAGCGGACACCGCGCAAGCCGAAACGTGGGAGTAGGCAGCGGGAACGGTGAAAGGCTCGCTCGGCGCGGGAGTCGAAAGAGTCGCTTCTAACGTAGTGACTCAGAATTGGCGGAACTTATAATGGCACATTGCGAAGGCTGGCAATCACGCCCTTCGCTTGAAGCTCAGAGCGTGCCACCCATAAATCAGCATCAGGGTGAAACACTACAGTAGTTTTCAACCATAGTGCCGGGTCGCAAGGCCAAAATGGTCGAAGACGAGACCTATCCGCCAGCGGTTTCGCCATTCTCGCCGCACCGCTTGACCATCGTCACTTCGTTGCCGCGCTCGTTGAAGAAGACGTCGTCCATGAACGATCGCATCAAAAGGATGCCGCGGCCGGTGACTTTTTCCAAGTTGGCCGGATCGGTCGGGTCGGGCAACGAAGATGGGTCGAATCCGCGCCCCTGATCGCGGACGACGAACTCGGCCTTGTCGCGGGCCATGCGGACTTCGATCTCGACGCGGCGGTCCTGGTAAGGCGATTGGCGGCGGCGCTCTTCGGCCATGCGATGGTAGGCGTCGGCGTCAGTCTCGCGCAGCGAAGAGCACAACTCGAGATTGCCGTGAAACATGGCGTTGGCAAAGGCCTCGCCCAGGCCGACGCCCATCCGAATCCGATCTGACTCGCCGCATAGGCCAAGGGCCACGCATTCTTGCTGGAGATGAACAATCAGCGGCGTAAAGAGCGAGGAGTCGTTTGGCAGCGTAAAAAGCCGCTCGCTGCGAGTCAGGCACGACATCGTCTTGTAGTAGTGCGATTCGTTCAACAGCGGCCTGCAGCACCTTGTTTACGGTGTCGCGAAGGTTATCCGGCAGGAACGACTTGGGCACGTAGCCCGCGGCGCCGACCTGCAAGGCGCGGAAGGCGATCTCCTCGCTGCCCTGCGAGGTCATCAAGATCACCGGCACGCGGGGATGACGCTGACGGACCGTGGAGACCAGTTGCAGGCCGTTGACGCCCGGCATTTGCAGATCGGTCAACACGAGGTCGGGCGGCGACGCGGCGATCTTCTCCAGCGCCTCCTCGCCGTCGCGGGCGTACTCGACCGCGAAGCCCGTGTCCCGCTTGAGGATCTCGCCGGCCAGCGTGCGATCGACGGCACAATCATCCACGACCAGAACGCGGGTCATGAAACGGCCTCACTGATTTCACTTGACCGGCCATCGGTTGATTTGGAGGAACTGGATTTGGCCACGTGGCTTGCCAGGCTGGCGAGCAGTTCGTCGGAGGCGTCGCCGAGGGCGGGCAAGGTCTCCCGCCGGCATGAAGGTTTTTCTTTTCAGCCAGATCTTCCAACCGCGCGGCAAGCTCCGTCATGCGGTTGGCGCCGAAGTAGCGGACCGAGCCTTTGATCGTGTGCGCTGCCCTGCGGTAGCGCTTGGGGATCGCCACCGGTCACCGGCCGCGGACGGCCGCCAGCAGATCGGGAATCTCGCCCAGCGCCGTCTCGGCGATCATCGTCAGCAGCCGCTGATCGCCGCGGACGATCTTTCGCGCCGCGTCCCAATCGACAGGGTCGCCATCGGCACATGCGGCCGGCGGCGGCGGCTCGGACGGGCTAGTTACCAATCCATTGATGGCGGCAAACAACTCGTCGGCGTTGATCGGCTTGGAAATGTAGCCGTCCATGCCGGCGTCCAGGCAGCGCTCGCGGTCGCCCGGCAAGGCATGCGCGGTCATGGCAATGATCGGCAGCGAGGGGCTTCGCCGGTGCCCCGGCCGTCGCGGGCCGCCTCGTTGCGGCGGATGATCGGCGGTGGCCTCCAAGCCGTCCATTTCCGGCATTTGCACGTCCATGAGCACCAGGTCGAAGCTTGCCTGTCTCCACGGCGGCCACGGCCTCGCGGCCGTTGTTGGCCACGATCACTTCGTGGCCCTCTCCGCCGAGCAAGGCGACGGCCAGTTTCTGGTTGACCAGACTGTCTTCGGCCAGCAGGATTTCGCAGCGGACGGCCTTGGCGGACGTCGCGCCGGCAGGACCAAGGGCGACCGCGGCCCCACCAGTCCCAGCGACAGTTGAATGGCCTCGAGCAGTTCCGACTGCTTGATCGGCTTGAGCAGGTAGGCGGCAATTCCCAATGTTCGCATTCGCGCGATGTCGCTCGGCCGGTCGCCCGAGGTCAGCATCATGATGACCGGATCGGCGGCCTGGTATCGTTCGCGGATCTCGCCGGCGAGCGTGAAGCCATCGACCTCGGGCATGTGGGCGTCGGTAATCACGAGCCGGAACGGCCGGCCGTCACGTTCGGCCTGCCGCATGAGCTCCATTGCCTCGCCGGCGGCTTCCGCGCGCGCGTGGGGACCATCTGCCAACTGGCCAGCACCTCCTCGAGGATTCGGCGGTTCGTGGCGTTGTCGTCGACCACCAGCACGCGCATGCCGTGCAGGCACGCCGGCTCGCCTTCAAGGCGGCTCCGCGGGCTCGGCCTCGACCGCGTCCAGACGGGCGGTGAAATGAATCTGGCTGCCGCGTCCCGACTTCGCTCTCCACCCAGATCCGTCCGCCCATCAGCTCGACCAGCCGCGCGGCGATGGCCAGCCCCAGGCCGGTGCCGCCGTGGCGGCGGGTCGTCGAGCTGTCGGCCTGCTCGAACATGCCGAAGATCGCCGCGTGTTTTCGGCCGGGATGCCGATGCCCGTGTCGCTGACGGTGAAGTGCAGCTGACATGTCGTCGTCCGTACTCGACTCGCAAGCGACTTCCACGACGACTTCGCCGCGCTCGGTGAACTTGATGGCGTTGCCGACGAGATTGACCACGATCTGCCGCAGGCGGCTGTAGTCGCCCACAAGCCAGGTGGGGCACGTCGCGATGGATGTGGCAGGCCAACTCCAGCCCCTGCTGATGGGCGCGCAGGGCGAACGACTTCATCGTGTCGCCCAGGCTTTCGCGGAGGTCGAACCGCTCCCGCTCCAGCACGAGCTTCCCCGCCTCGATCTTGGAGAAGTCGAGGATGTCGTTGATGACCGAGAGCAGGGCCTCGCCCGAATCGCGGACGGTGGAGAGGTACTCGCGCTGCTGGGCGCTGAGCTGGCTCTTGAGGACCAGTTCGGTCATGCCGATGACGGCGTTCAGCGGCGTGCGGATTTCGTGGCTCATGTTGGCCAGGAAAGTGCTCTTGGCGCGGCTGGCGGCCTCGGCCGCCTCCTTCGCCGCGCGCAAGCGCCTCGGCGTCTTGCATCTGCGGCGGTGATGTCCTGCGAAATGCCGAACGTGCCGACGATCTGCCCTTCGTCGTCCAGCAGCGGCAGCTTCGTCGAGGAAGCCCAGGTAGTGCGGCCGTCGGGCCAGGTCTCCTTTTCTTCCTTGGTCGACGATGCCTTGCCCTGTGCGGAGGATTTCCTTCTCGTCGGCCATCGCCTGCAGGCCATGTTCGTCGGTGAAGAAGTCGAGGTCGGTCTTGCCGATCGCCTCGTGGGGATCGCTCAGGCCGAATAGCGGGCCATGGCCTTGTTGACGCGAATGAAGCGGCTGTCGGCATCCTTGAAGTAGATGTTGTGCGGCAGGTAATCCATGAGCGTGTGAAGCAGGTAGCGCTCCTGCTGCAAGCTCTCGTTGGTCGCCGCCAGTTCGGCGGTGCGGTCGAGGACGCGCCGCTCCAGTTCGGATTGCGCCTTTCGCAAGTCGTCCGCCAGCCGCGCATAGGTGCGAAACAACGGCCCGATTCCCAGCAAGCCCACCAGGAATATCACGGAGATGCCAAGATTCAAGAACTCTTCGGTCGGATCGGCATGGATCGCCCCCGTCATTTCCTGGTGGAGCCGTATCAGGCGGCGGACAACCATTGCTCCGAGCGCCACGGCGATCAGGCCCCACGCCCACTTCCGGCCGGTGACGCGAATGAGCCATATGGCGACCACCGTCGCGGCGAACTGGACGAGCGTGGCGACGATAAGAATTGCGGGACCGACCGGCATAATCGTACCCAACAAGGTGCATCGGGTGGCACGTCGTGAACCTTAAGCGAACGGCGTGTTAACGCGGGTTCCATGCCCTTCGCTTGAAGCTCAGAGCGTGCCACCCAAGTTGCGACTGGTCAACGGTATTCTAGGGCGCGGTCGGCTGATCGTCCACGTCCCACAGGCGGAAACCGCCGATAAAGGCGTTGGTGTTCTTTCCCAGACGAGCATTGGGCGGCAGTTCCTTCAGGAGCCGGGAGTTGCCTCCGCCCAGCACAACATAGTCCGCCACCAGCGCCACCCGCAGCCGGGTCGCCACGTCGGACACAAACTCCCGCCAGCGCTTTTTGCCGAAGCGATCCAGCCCCCGCTGCCCCACATGGTCTTCAAACGTCCGCTCTTTGCGATAGGGCAGATGGGCAACTTCCAGAGGAACGATCGTCTTCCGGTCCAAAATGAGGGTCGCGCCCAGGCCGGTTCCCAAGCCGAGAAAAAGCATCCGTCCGCCTTCGTAGCTGCCGAGGGCCTGCATGGCGGCGTCGTTGATCAATTTCACCGGCTTTCCAAAGGCTGCCGAGAAATCGAAACCGACCCAGCCACTGCCTAAGTTCTTCGGCTCGCGCTCCGGTTTGCCGTCGACCACCGGGCCGGGCCAGCCGATCGAGACTCCGTCGTACTGCCAGTCCTTGGTTGCCTCCTGAACCGAGGATACCAGGAGTTGAGGAGTGAGATCATGTCCTGACGGAAGCTTGGTCGGGTCCGTCTGCCCCGCAGTCTTAAACTTGATGTGACTTCCCCCTACGTCGATCACCATAACATTCATCGATTGAACCCTCACTGCTGCTGTTGTTGTTGACCGGAAGCGTGCTCTTGATTGGAACCGCGGATGGGCACCGGACGGCGGACGCCATCGACCAGTTCGATGGCCACGTACGTCAATTCGGCTTGCGTGACCTGGACCAGTTCGCCCTTGCGATCGGCCTCGACCATCACGTGGATGGTGATCGAAGTCCGCCCGACTTTCTTCAACGCGGCCCAAAAGCTGACGATGTCGCCCACCAGGACCGGCCGATGGAACTCCACGCGATCCATGCCCACGAGCATGATTGGCTGCCGCGGCCAGCCGGCCCGGCGGATCTCGTGCTGGGCGCCTACGGAGCCGGCCAGATCGAGATAGCTCAGGATCACGCCACCGAAAATTGTACCTTGCGGATTGGTGTCCGCGGGCATCATTACGTTTTTGATGGCCAGGAACCGCTGTTCGGCAGCCGGATTTTCGCGAGCTTGATCGGGACCCATTCGATTATTGTAATTACGCATAACCCAAGAAAATAGCAGGACCGCTGGAACTGGCGGGTTCCAGCGGCCCTTGTCGCTTTAGTACCAGCGACATTTCGCCGCTTATAGTATGCGGCTGGAAGCCGCATCTACATGGGATCAGACGTCGTCGTCTTCCGGCTCGGGGCGGGGCCTCCGACCGGGGCCGGGGCCTTGCTGCGGGCCGCGGCGACCGCCTTGGAAACCGCGGGGACCTTGACCATCGGGTCCAGGACCTTGGAAACCACGCGGGCCGCCCTGGAAATCACGGGGGCCTTGCGGGCCGCGACCTTGGCCTTGTGGGCCGCGGCGATCGCTTCCCCGGGCATTTGCGGAGTCCCATTCGTACGACCATGTCACATCGCCCTGGGCATTGCGGCGAACTTGGGGACCAGGACCATTACTGCGCGGCCCACGAGCCTGCGGGCCACGACCTTGCGAACCGCGACCTTGCGCACCACGACCTTGTGGACCGCGGCCTTGCCGAGCGGAACCGGGTCCCCTTTGGCCACGGCCGCGACCGGCGTTAGCTGGACCTCTGCCGTGCTGGCCACGCCCGCCGCGACCCATGCCTTGGCGACCCATGCCGGGACGACCACGACCTTGACGATTCATGCCAGGACGACCGTAACCGCCACGACCGCGCTGAGCCTGCCGGCCGTAACCGGGGCGGCCATAACCGCGGCCCATACCTTGGCGACCGCGGCCCATGCCTTGGCGACCCATATCGGGATGGCCACGTCCATAAGCGGGACGACCGAAACCAGGACCACCGAAGCCGGGACGACCCATGCCTTGACGACCGTATCCGCCACGACCGCGCTGACCCTGTCGGCCGTAACCGCCCATTCCCGGACCGCCAAAACCTTGGCGACCGAATGCTTGACGACCGTAGCCGGGACCGCCGAAACCAGGCCCAAAACCGCTGCGACCAAAGCCGCCGCGTCCGCGCTGACCCTGCGGTCCGAAGCCGCCCATTCCCGGACCGCCAAAACCTTGGCGACCGAATGCTTGAGGACCGAAGCCGTAACCGCCGAAGCCTGGACCGCCGAAACCAGGACCACCGAAACCACGGCCGCCGAAACCGGGACCGGCAAAACCGCGGGGGCCCATACCTCGACCGCGACCGCCGAAAGCGGCGCGGCCGGTGCCGTAGCCACCCATGCCGCCACGGACAACAGCACCGCGGCGCGCGGCAGGACGACCACGGTTAGCACCGCGCTTGGCAGGCTTTCGCCCTTTCACGGCCTTGCCTTTCTTCTTGCCTTTGGCCTTTTTGGCGGCCTTGCTCTTCTTACTCTTGGCAGCCTGCTTGGCGGCTTTGCTCGCCCTGCCTTGCGCGACCTGCCTGCCGCGGGCGCCCTGCCGGCCGGACACCGCCTCGCCTTGACTAGCGCCGCGGGCGGCCCCAAAGAACGCTGGCCCATTGGGTCCGGGTCCGCCGGGCCCCATTCCACCCATTGGGCCGAATCCGCCGCCACCGAATCCGCCCGGGCCTCCGAATCCGCCACCGCCGAATCCTCCCGCGCCGCCGGATCCGCCACCGCCAAATCCACCCGCCGAGCCAGATCCGCCGCCCATGCCACTCATCGGGCCGAATCCGCCGCCGCCACCGAATCCGCCTGGGGCCCAAACCCGCCACCGCCGAATCCGCCCATCCGGCCTTGGCCGGCCGCCGGACCGTTACCTGCCATAGCACCGGCACCACCACCGGCCCTGCGACCGCGTGGCGCATCGGCTTGTCCGTGCGCTCGGCGGCCAACCGGTTTTGCATCATGCCGTACGCGGCTCGCAATTCGCTCAAGCTGATTTTGCCGTCATGGTCGGTGTCGATTCGCTTGAAGATCTGCTTGCCCAATTCTCGATTCTTGACAAGGGGGCTGGCGAGGAACTCTTCCTCGCTCAGGAAGCCGTCCTTGTCCTTATCGAGGTCTTTCATGACTTGCGCCGGACGGGGCCAGCCATTCAAACCGGGTCTGGCCGATGGTGCCCCATCGGGCGGTGCGGCTGCGGCCGCAACAGTCAGGGCTAGTGTGAACAGCCCAGCAGTTGTGATACATAATCTTGACATCAGAAAAATCTCCTTCCGAGAGACAGTGACTCACGCTTCACATCCCAACCGATTGGGGTGACTTCCGAAAATAAAGCTAACAAATATGCGACGCCCGGCTTGCCCAGGAAGGCGTGCAACAAATCCCATTCTTTCAACCCCAATTCCGCGGAGAAGTTCCTAACAATTCTCGGGAAACCGGCCTTCTCGCCAAGGTCCGATTTTTGACATGGGTGATTGCTATTAACTTGCCTTGAAGCGTGAAAAACAGAATAATGGTGGGGTTGCGCCGACACGACTTGCGGCGCATGACACAGCATTCCCAGGGAGAAAAGATAATGGACGTCGCTCAATTCTCTGGATTGTCTCGCCGGCTTCTGCCGGTGGCGCTCGCGGTTCTGGCAATCGCAATCACGCGTGGCGCGCAGGCGACCGACTTCGGGGCCGCCTCGAGCGGCAATTGGAGCGATGGGACGACATGGACCTCCGGGGGCGGTCCCGGAGTTCCAGGGGTGTCGGACAACGTTTACATCGGCAGCAATTATCCTGCCGGCGCGGCTTCGTCCCCGACCGTAACGCTCACGCAGTCCCAATCCGCGTCATACGTCTACCTCGGATACAGCAGTGGCGACAATGGGACCCTCAACCTGGGCAACTTCAACCTGAATGTCGCCGGCTACGTGTATATGGGCTACAACCTCAGCGCCTCAGGCGGCATCACGCGCGGCGGCGGGGGCTCGCTCACGGCCGGTTCGCTGTACGTTGACGAAAACAACAGTTTTACTTTTGGCAGCGCCGACGTGGCAAGCAATGTCTACGTGTACAACAGCTCCACACTGACGACTGCAAATTCGGGCAACGTCGGCTCCACGGTCTCCGTCACGAGCGGCGGCACGATGACCCTCGGCTCCGACCTGTCCGTTGACAACCAGTTCAGCATTCAGGACGTGGGCTCCACACTCAACATGGGCGGCCACCGGCTAACTGCCGTAAACACGATCCTTTTGGGCTACTACGGCAACGGCGCACCCACGTTGGTAAACCGCGGGCCGCTGACGGCGCCCTACCTTTACGTCTCGAACCAGCCGTTCAGCCTCTCGGCGTCCGACTCGGTCACTTACTTTTACCTTTCCAACGTCAGCGGCAGCACGCTTGGCAGTTCCACCGTATCCAGAGCCGACCTTTCCAGTAGTTCGGCGCTCGCTACCACGACGACCGGGAACGTGACGGGGGTCGCCAATATCACATCCGGCAGCAAACTGACGATCGGGCGCCAACATGGTCCTCGACAATCAATTGAACCTCCAGGACAGCGGCTCGACGCTCGACATGGGCGGCCACACGCTGAGCGCCGCCAACGCGATCTTAATCGGTTATTACGGCAACGGCACGCCCACTCTGGTCAATCGCGGACCCTTGGCGACGCCCAACCTCTATGTTTCGAATGAACCGTTCAGTATCTTGCCGGCCGACTCGATTGCAAACCTCTATTACTCCGACGTGAGCGGCGGATCGCTCGGCAGCACGGTGGATTACGTCATCCTAAACAACGGCTCCACGTTGACCACCACGTCGACCGGGAGCATCGCAGCCACCGTCGGCATTACGTCCAGTAGCGTATTGACTTTGGGCGCCGACATGGTACTCAGCAACCTATTGAACCTGCAGGACACCGGCTCGACGCTGAACATGGCGGGCCATAAGCTGACCGCGTACCAAATTGAGTTAGGCTACAATGGCGGCGTTCCCAGTCTTGTCAACCGCGGGCCGATGACGGCTTCCTACCTTTACGTCACCGGTCAGCCATTCAGCCTTTCGGCGTCCGACTCGGTGGCGAATCTCTATCTTAATAGCGTCAGCGCCAGCACGCTCGCCGGAAACAGCGTTGCTTACCTTCAGCTCGACAACAACACGGTGATGAACGTTTCGGGGACCGGGGCTGTCACGAGTTCGGTCTCGGTCGATACCGGCAGCAAGCTGACCCTGGGCACCGATATGGTGCTAGGCAACCAATTCAACCTTCAGGACACCGGCTCAACGCTGGACATGGGCGGACACAAGATTACCGCCGCCAACACGATTCTCTTGGGCTGGGACGGCACCGGCGTTCCCACGATCGTCAACCGCGGGCCGCTGGCCGCGACCAACCTTTACGTCGCGTACCAGCCGTTCAGTCTCGCCCCCGCCGACTCGGTGACGAACTTGATTCTTTACGACGTCGCCGGCAGCACGCTCGCCGCCAATTTGGTGTCAAACCTCACCCTCCAGTCCAATTCGCGGCTCAACACGACAAACACCGCGAACGTCACCTACCTAGTCGAAGTCCAGAGCGGAAGCAAGCTGACCATGGGCGCTGATATGAACCTCGGCTATTACTTCAACCTCCAGGACACGGGCTCGACGCTCGATATGGGCGGCCACGGAATCACCGCCCCCTACATTTATCTCGGCTGGTACGGCAGCGGCGTTCCCAGTCTCGTCAATCGCGGGCCGCTGACCACAACCAACCTTTACGTCGCGGACCAACCGTTTAGCCTCGCGCCCTCCGACTCGGCGGCGAAAGTGACTCTCTACAACGTCGCCGGCAGCACGCTCGCCGCCAATTCGGTGTACAACCTCACGCTCCAGGCCAATTCGCTGCTCAACACGGCAAACACGGCGAACGTCACCTATCAGGTCGACGTCGAGAGCGGGAGCAAGCTGACGATGGGCGCCGACATGAACCTCGGCTACTACTTCAACCTCCAGGATACGGGCTCGACGCTCGACATGGGTGGACACAAACTGAATGCCAGCTACATCTATCTCGGCTGGTCTGGCAGCGGCGTTCCCAGTCTCGTCAATCGCGGCCCGCTCACCACGACCAACCTTTACGTGGCGGACCAACCGTTCAGCCTCAACCTTGCCGATTCGGCGACGAACTTCCATCTCTACAACGTCGGCGGCAGCACGCTCGGCGCCAACTCGGTATCCTACCTCCAGCTTCAATCGAATTCGCTGCTGGCCACGACTGCGACCGGCAACGTCACACACGCGGTCGATGTCCAGAGCGGAAGCAAGTTGACGCTGGGCGCCGATATGAACCTCGACTACTACTTAAGCCTCCAGGACACCGGCTCGACGCTCGACATGGGCGGCCACGGAATCACCGCCCCCTACATCTACCTCGGCTGGTATGGCGGCGTCCCGGTCACCGTCACCAACCCGGGCCCCGCGGTGGCCACCTATCTTTATATCGGAGATGGCAGCGTGCCGTTGCGCGCCAACGGCAGCAGCGTCAATAGCCAGATCAATATCGCCACCAACGCGGTCCTCGCGCTCGAGCGGCCCAATGGCCAACTGACCGGCATGACCTTTTATGGGACGTCGGCCGGCAATCTGAACATCGACAACACGAGCATGTTGCAACTCACCGCTGGAACCGCGAGCGGGCCGGCCTGGATCTTCCGCTGGCAACATGTCGGCGGCTCGTGGGAGAGCACGCTTAACGCCCTTATCGCCGCGGGGCGAATCGCCGTCTCGTCGTCCTCCGGCTATTCTGTCTTCGACGACGAGGGCTACACGTATGTCGCCACGCCCAGCACGCTGATCTGGAACGGCGGCGGCGCCAACAATAATTGGAACTCGGCCGGCAACTGGAGCGGCACCACGCCTGCCGCCGGCCACTGGCTCCGTTTCGGCCCGCTTGTCGCGGGCAGCCATGAGACAACCAACAACAATCTCACCGCCAACTCGCTCTTCTACGGCATCTTCTTCGATGCAGCCGGCGCCGCATACGACCTGGAAGGCAATGCCATCCAACTCTCCGGCGACGTGCTCAACCAGAGCGGCACGAACCAGACGATCGGCCTGAACATCCAACTCGTGCCCGGCAACGGCGCTTTCAACACGAACACGATCGCCTTCGACACCGGCGCGATGAAGATCACCGATTCGGGCTCGATCAGCGGCAGCGGGATGGCGCTGATGAAAACCGGCACGGGGACGTTGGTCTTGAGCGGCACGAACACCTACAACGGCGGCACGATTGTGACCGCCGGCAAGCTGATCGTGACTACGCCCAATGCAATTCTCGACGGGACGAACCTAACGATCGGTGCAAATGCCGCGGCGATTTTTGCCGCACCCACGGTTGGCGCTCCGGCCGCCTCCGGCGAATCGGCTCCCACACCGGTGCCGGAGCCGGGGGCATTAGCGCTCGTGGCTGCGCTTTTGGCCGGCTTGACTGCATGGCGAGTTGCTCGTAAGCCATAACTGGCGTTCCTTGACAATGCCCACCTACATCGCCCTCCTCCGCGGCGTCAACGTGAGCGGTCAGAAGCTGATCAAAATGGCCGATTTGCAGGAGCATTTCGCTTCCGCCGGCGCTGGTAACGTGCGGACCTACATCCAGAGCGGCAACGTCGTCTTCGAGCATCGCGCGGCGACCGGGGCCGCGGTGCGGAAAAAGCTTTATAAACATCTCGCCGGCAAACTCGGCTATGCCGTGCCCACGATCGTCAAGACCGCCAAGGAACTTGCATCAATCGCCGCGACGAACCCTCACGATACAAGCCTGCCCGAGTTCGGCCGGCGGATGTATGTCTGCTTCTTTGAAAAAGCCCCTTCGGCCGATGCCGTCGAAGGCATCAAGCCGCTCATAAGCGACGACGAACGGCTTGTCGTCAGCGGCGATGCGGGCTACGTCTACTACGCCGCCGGCCTCGGCCGCGCGAAACTCAACAGCAATGTCATCGAGCGAAAGCTGGGGCTGGCGACGCTGCGAAATTGGAACACCGTCACGGCGCTCGTCGATCTGGCGGGGCTTTACACGCAGTCGTGAGTCGTGGTATCTTGAAGCCGTTGCATCGAAGCCGCCAACCCCCGTTCAATTATGAAATATGTCTCGCTAGTCGCCAGCATTCTGCTTGGCCTCTGTTTTTTGATGGCCAGCGTCCCAGTGCTGTTTAACATACCGATGCCTCGGCCGGACGCCGTACCAAGTCCGGCCGCCGAGCAT
Source organism: uncultured Planctomycetia bacterium (assembly GCA_963707295.1). Classification (GTDB taxonomy): domain Bacteria; phylum Planctomycetota; class Planctomycetia; order Pirellulales; family Thermoguttaceae; genus JANXQG01. Next base: position 1,446,450 of record CAVPPL010000006.1, on the reverse strand, counting down.
TTCATGCAGGCGTTTGGCCCGACGGGCTACGTGAAGTTCGTCAAGACGTTCGAGTTCGCCGGCGCATTGCTCGTGATGATCCCGCGACTTAGGAACCTGGGTCTACTGCTCCTCGGCCCGGTAATCGTGAACATTATCGGGTTCCACTTGCTCATCGACTACCCGCGGAACGTGCTCGATCCGATGCATATTGTAATGATTTCCATCATCGTCGTCTGCTCGCTCTATCTTGTATGGGATGCGCAAGAAGTTTTCCGCGCTCGTAAGTTGATGGCTCCGGCTCCTTAAGATAATTTCGCGAAAGGACATCCCAAAATGCCCATCCTCCTCGCCCTGGCCTTAATTGTTTTCCTGTTGATCGTCGTCATTGCCGGCCGGCCCGACGAATTCGTCGTCGCGCGATCGACCGTCATCGCCGCACCGCCGGATAAGGTTTTTCCGCACGTGAACGAATTGAAGAAGTGGGAAGATTGGTCGCCCTGGGCGAAGCTCGACCGGCAAGCCAAGAGCACGTTCAGTGGCCCGGTCGCCGGCGTCGGCTCGTCCATGGCGTGGGACGGCAACAAGAAGGTCGGCGCGGGCAAGATGACCATCGTCGAAAGCCAGCCGAGCAACCTGATCCGCATCCGTTTGGAATTCCTCCGGCCCTTCCAGGCCACGAACGCGGCCGAGTTCAACTTCCGGCCCGAGGGTGCTCAAACCCTCGTGACCTGGAACATGGCCGGCAAGAACAACTTCTTCTTCAAAGTCCTCATGGACTGCGACGCCATGGTCGGCAAGGATTTTGAGAAGGGGCTTTCAAGTTTGAAGGCGGTTGTGGAGAAATAGTCGAGGTCATCGCGCGGCAGTGGTTTTTGCGCGCTCAAAGCACATGCGCATCAACGTGTTCATGGCGCGTGACTGAACGTAGGCGCCGCTGAGCCACCTGGAAATGGTCTCCGACGCGATGCCCGTCTGCTCGGCGAATTTGCGCCTGCGTCAAGCCAAGCGATTGAATCCCCTCGCGAATCTCATCGGGCGAGAGCAATTGCAGATGCTCTCGCAGGCCCTGTGTAATCTGCGCGTCCGTAGCGGCGTCGAAGTAGACCGCACCGCAAGCGTTACACCGGTTTACTCGCAGCTCGCGGATGTGAAAGCTGTACAAACGTCCGTCGTGCTTGACCTCTGCATCGTAGGGGATCACCGCCGGCCAAATCTCACTCTTGCCGCAATGGGCGACATGCATGCGGAATCGGCCGCGGCGAGTTTTCTTTACGCTTGGTCATTGGACAGTTGCTACGCGTCGTGAAACCCTACGCAGTAACTTGACATATATCAAGTCGGCATTATTCGAATCGCCATTCCACTCAAAGGAGTGGGGTCCTAACAAATTTTCCGCTCGTTTCCTAGAATACATTTGCCTATTGTGCGCGAATTGGAGCGAATGTGATCGATGACCCAAGACGTAAGTCATTACCGTGCTTACGCTTCGGGACGAGACGCCTGGCCCACTCGCTTGCGCGTTGGGCTTGGATTTCGCGGAGAATTTGAATGGAACAATCAGGACTGGGGACGAATGCCGCCAAGACCGCGCAGGAAGTCGTCGGATACCTTAACTTCTCGTCCGGTACACCAGATCCCCGGTTCTTAAAGAACCTCAACCACCTCTTCGAGGTGTTGGACGCCGCGCCCGACCGCGTCGAGCCGACGTGGAAGGCGGTCCACCGCTGTCTGGCCAAAACCCTGCAGGAGCTCCACGGTCAAAGCGACGCTTTCCGCCAGGTCGATCAGGCCGAGGCGGTGCTCGGACTGGTCTTCGAAAAAGCCTTGCCCGGCTATCGCCAGTTCCATAGCGACCTGCTGTTCCACCAGACGGACGAATCGCTGTTCCAGCCGCTCTTTGTCGGCCGGGTCTGCGAGGCCGTGCTGCAACAGGGCGGGCCGTGGGAGCAGACCGACCGCATCGTCCGCGGCAGCATTGCCCAACTGAACGACTACCTCGGCCACCGGCCCGTCGCCGTGCTCCGCACGCAGCAGAAGATCCAGCCTTACGCCCATGAATGGGTGCGGCCGATCCCGCTTTTCATCCGCGGGGCGGGCGTGGCCGTGGGCCGCTATCACGATCTGGTCTCGCGGGCGCTGGCGATCCTCGCACGGCATCGATTCCTCGTCTGCAGTTCGATTCGATGTTCGACCTGCGGCTGCTGGAGGAGCTGGCCGTCGATCCGCGGGCCTACGATTTCGATCATCCGGTGAACAAGCGGCCGAACTATCTCTTCGGCCAATGGGACCTGGGCAAGCTGGACAACGCGGGCCGCTGCCGCCGCTTCGTGGTGCAGCAGGTTTCGCTGGACGCCATGCTGGAGCGGATCGAGCACCGCGGCAGCCTGCCCTACGAGGAGATGCTCTTCGAGGCGGCGGCCGTGCTGGCGGGCACGATCCTGATGGGCTCGCGGATCAGCGGCAACCGGCCGGACGCCCACGACTCGAGCATGACGCTGGCCACGCTGGTGCAGCAGATCGCCGTCTACCGCGATGCGTTCTACGAACGCTTGCTGGCCGAGTTGCAAGGGCCGCATGGCGAGCGGCTGCGGGCCGAGGCGGTGACGCTGCGGCAGCCGTTCGGCGGCGTGCGGCAGCACTTCAACCAGCATCTGGCCCGCCGCCGCGCCGAGCAGTTGCAGCACGTCCATCTGGCGGAGCTCTTCGCGCGGATGGGCTACACCGAGGCGGCCGCAGCGGCAGGCCCGCGTCGTGCCGGTCGCCTCGGCCCGGATGAAGTGCGACATCCACTGCCAGCTGACCACGGCCCATCTGGTGATCGAGGCGGTGCATGACGCCGCCGCAGGAAAGCAGCCCGCCGGCGACGATCCGGCGCCCAAGCTGGAACAGGCGGCCGCACTGCTGGAAGAATCGATCGACCTGCTGCACCGCGGCATCGAGTGCGGGGCCCTGGTCGATCCCTGGAACATCCTGGGCTTCGGCGGGCAGTACGGCCTCTTTCCCTCGCCGGAGAACAGCGTCTACGACCATCGCATCGACGAGTTGATCGGCCATGGTGGGCAGCATTTTCACCGTCGGCGTGCAGATCCAGAAAGAGGCCGCGGCGGTCGGCAGCGCGGCGGATCGAAGGACAGGTCACGCAGCGGCTGGATGCCCTGGCCGACTGGTGGGACAAGTTCGCCACGACCGAGGTCGGCTCGGTGGAGAGCTTTTCCGGCCGCGAGACCCGCGAGTCGGCCGACCACGTCGTCGGCCGCACTGCGGGCCTGGCATGAGGCCGGCGCGGCCGCGGGCGACCTGGCCTTTTGGCGCGATCGGGCCGAGCAGTTTCGCATCGGCCAAGGCCTACGCCCTGGTGGTCGATGCCTTGCTGGAACAGCGCGAGTCCGGTGGCCGCGATGGCGCTGCTGGTGCAGTGGCTCAGCCAGGCCGACAGATCCCGCTGGTCGAGGAAGACTATTCGTTCCACGATCTGGCCCTGGACTGGATGCAAGACCTCTGGGACGACGGCGAAGACGGCCACGCCGTCTCAATCGGGCGCGGCGGACAACCGCACCGCCCAGGATCGCTGGGTGCTGGCGCGGAAGTTCCTCGATTACCTGGAAGCCAACGCCGAGGAGCTATTGGGAAGTGCCCCATTTCGAACTCGGCGAGGACGAATCAGGCCGCGCGGCGAGGACGATGACGAAGAAGAACGATATTTATGGCGCGGCCTACGAGGGCGTGACCTTCCGCGACAGCACCGACGACGGCGTCGAAGGCGAAATGCTCGAGGGCGAAGGCGGCGACACCGGCGGCCAAGCCACCGATTTCGAGCTGGTGGGCGAGGCCGAGCGGATCGTCGGGCGGCTGTCGTTCCTTTCGCACGCTTGCCGCAGCTTTGGAAACTGGCAGCCGTGGCCTCGTTCGGCGGTTCGGACACAGCCGGCACGGTGCCCGAAAGCTCCGCGAGCCCGTGCTGACCGCGTGGCTGGCACAGGCGACGAAGAACCGCCAGCAGCTTCTCGATCTCCTGGCGGCCGTGGCTATCGCTATCGCATCCCGCCGCCCCGCGGCACGCAGGAGGCCCTGGTGGAATTCGAGCGCCGCCGCAGCGTCAAGGAGATGCTGTTGGAGCAGATCATCGCCGCCTGCGTGGAGACGGGCGACGCCGCGCGGATGATCCGCGCGGTCATGGACCGCCACAATGCGGAACGAAGGTCAGGAAGCGTGGGAAGAGCCCGCCGAGGCGGCGATGAAGGCCGTGCTGCGCGGCGATGCCGCAGGCGTCCGCAAGGTCTGGCGGAAATTGATCTCGGCGTTCAGCGAGCAGACGCTGCTCTACGTGGCCCTGGCCCGCAGCGGCCAGCCCAAGGACATCGTCGCCTCGCGGGGCCTGCAGGCCGTGCTCCGCCGCCTGCTGGCCTATCTGCCGCGGCTGGGCCTCTTGCAGGAAACGATGCAACTCATTACCACCATCCAGGAGATGGAGGCGAACCATCCCGTCGGCCCCGGCGCGATCACCGAGTTCGACCAGATGTTCAAGATCGGCTGCCGGGCGATCGTCCGCAGCCCTGGTGGCGGCGAGCGAGGGCTGGACCGAACCGGAGGCGAGCCCGGCAACGACAGCGAACTGATCGCAATTCCTGGAGCAGATCGACCGAAGCCCTGCTCCGCGCCTGGCTGGTGCACAGCCGCGGCGTGCGGCTCTCGGTGCTGGAGGCCGTCAACAACCGCGGTCCTTGGACCGAGCTGAAGCAGTTCATCGAGCACTACGGCCGCGACCTCTTCACGCAGCGATTCATGAACCACGGCAACCTCCGCGGCATCCTGCATCAGGGCGTCGAGGCCTGGCTGACTTCGCTCGCCGACGAGCCCGAGGAGGAAGAGCTTTTCCGCTTGTTGGACGACCTGGGCGACCGGCTGCCGCGCGAAGAGGCCGTCCGCTGGCTCACCGTCGCCATGGAAGCGGTCGTGGAGAACTACGCCGAGTACGTCGATTACAACAGCACGACCACGCAGTCCGACCGCGGCGACATGCTCTACACGCTGCTGGATTACCTGCGGCTGCGGGCCAGCTACGACCGCGTGGCCTGGAACCTGCTGCCGGTGGTTCTCGCCCACGAAGTGCTGGTCCGCGGCGGGCACGACGAAGCGGCCGACGTCTGGCGGGCGGCCGTCGCCGAACGGACCGCGAGCATCGCCGACGACCACCTCAAAAAATTCAACGCGCCTCAACCGCAAGTACGGCATGAGGCTGCCGAGCATCGCCGATCGGCTGGGCGAGCGCTTCGTCCGCCCGCTCCTGGTCGATCGGCTCATGCGCCTTGATCGGCCCGGCGATGGAAGAAGCGCCCGGCAGACCCAATCCGCCCGAATTGCTGCCCGGCGAGCCAACGAGCTTCTCGCGGCTGGAGGCGGGACTGGAAAGTTTCACCCGCGAAGTTTCCGGCGCCGGCTTTGACGTGCCCGCCTGGCTGGAAGCCCTGGAGCAGGAAGTCGATCGCGTCATGGCCGACAGTCCGGAGGAAGAGGAACTGCCCGATCCGGAATTGCCCGTCATGCAAGTGCGGATGACCCGCGACGACGTGCGCCGCGAGGTGAAGGGGATGGGCGGGGCGGAGTGAGGGATTGCATACGAAGAAGAAGATAAGTGAGCCTGGATCGGCAAACGATAGGCAAGGGCAAGTCTCTTCCGATCCTTTTCGTGCTTTTTGCGTACTTTCGTGGCAAAAACCCAATTCAGCCGCAAGGGAGCACAGAGAACACAAAGAAAGAACGATGCAATCTTGCCTTCCACTTGACTTGTTCGTCTGTCCTCAGAATCATGCAACCCTGCGTGTAGCCGACGCCGCATTGATTGATCGTCTCAATCAGTCGATCGCCCGCGGCGAGTTGAAAAACGCCGCCGGGCAAATCGTTTCGCGGCCATTGGACGGCGGCCTGCTCCGCGCGGACGGCCGCATGCTGTATCCTATCGTGGACGAGATTCCGATCCTGCTGCCCGACGAAGCCTTCGGAGTCGGCGGGCAATGAACAAAATCATATTCAAACCGAGCATCGACCGCTGCCGCGCGACGAAGCCCTAGAAAATTACCCCGCCATGAGCAAAACCATCTTCAAGCGGATTATCGACCGCGAGATTCCCGCCAAGATCGTGCATGAGGACGATCTCTGCCTGGCCTTCGAGGACGTCAATCCTCAGGCCCCGGTCCACATCCTGGTCATTCCCAAGAGGGAAATCGCCTCGCTGACCGACCTGACCGAGTCCGACGCGGCGCTGGTCGGCCATCTCTTGGTCGTCGTGCAAAAGCTGGCCGCCGCGCGAAATCTGTCGGGCGGCTATCGCGTCGTCGCCAACGCCGGCCCCGACGCCGGCCAGAGCGTCGCGCACCTGCATTTTCACTTGCTCGGCGGCCGGGCGATGGCCTGGCCGCCGGGGTGACACCGTACAAGCCGGAAGCGCAAGCGAGTGGAACGGTTTAGTCCTCCGCTTGTGCGTCGGAGATACGACGTGCTCATTATTCCTCAATTGAGGCTTCTTCCTCAAATGGGCCATTGGAAAAGAGGAGGTCACCCGATCGAAACTCGCGTATCCATACATCGCGGAACTCCTCACCGAAGCTGCGGACTCCAAACCAACCCCTCGGAAAAACTGTCGAAATGGCGCGCACCAATTCCTCCAAGTCCTCGCCGCAGATCTTGTTCACCGCACCCACGCCCCCCAGGGCTTCTCGAAAATCGGCAAGGCAATCCTCGGACCATCCCTTTTTCCGCACATAGCCTTGGATGAAGTCGAGGATTGCGTCGGTAGTCTCTGTCTCTCGTTCGATTCCAAAATGAGTGTAGTGGCTCATATCAGGTTAACTTCCTCGACTGTCAGAAACCTACTGGGTTTTCGCGTCGATATCCAGGGCGCTCCCCAAGCAAGCGTCGATCGTTCTCATAGACTCGTCCGAAAGCTTTCCAATCACCCGATCAATGCGATCTTCCAAGACGGTCGCCAGATTGATGCATGAGATCACCGAGTCTTGCAGAAGCCCGGATTCCTTTCCTTCCGCCGTATTGACGCGAACCAAGCGATGCGCGGCATCACTGCCGCGGGAGAGGTTCGTCGTAATCTGCGCCACGATCGTGTTTCTGAACCGCTTGTTATAAGCATCGCTCTGCACGATCAAAGCTGGCCGCCGGCTGCCTCCAACTCCCGAGGCAAACGGGTAATATACAAGTACGACATCTCCGCGACGGTGCTTCACTTGCGATGCTCCTCATACCGATCGTATTCCTCCATCCCCGGTGCGTCCCAATCTTCGCTCCAGGCCTCGTCAATTGCCGCGTATGCTTGCCGCGGGTCGAGGCCTGGGGAGGGCATGGAACTGTCGGCGTATTCTGTCGCCCGAACGACGACACATTCTTCTCCCACCTCCGGCAGAATCAACCGGACAGGCTCGCCATCTCGAATCGCTTGGATTTGTTCAATCGTAAGAGTCATTTCATCGCTTCTCCACGAGATTCGGGCATGATTTGCAAGGCCATCACGCTCCCTTGCCAACCCCCCGCCCGCCTAGTATCATAGGGCGTACTATAGTTAATACACAAGCAAATCAGGAGTCAATACCCGTGTCTTCCGTCGAAACCAAGTTGCCGTACAAAGTCGCCGATATGTCGCTGGCCGATTGGGGCCGCAAGGAAATCCAGCTGGCCGAAAACGAAATGCCCGGCCTGATGGCCTTGCGGAAGAAGTACGGCGCGACGAAGCCGCTCGCCGGAGCCCGCATCGCCGGCTGCCTGCACATGACCATCCAGACGGCCGTGCTGATCGAGACGCTCACGGAGCTGGGGGCGGAAGTCACCTGGAGCAGCTGCAACATCTTCTCGACCCAGGACCACGCCGCCGCCGCCATCGCCGCCACCGGCGTGCCGGTCTACGCCTGGAAGGGCGAGCAGCTCCAAGTCGACTGGTGCAATTCGAGCAGATCGTTGCTTCCCGGACGGCCAAGCCCTGAACCTGATCCTCGACGACGGCGGCGACCTGACGTGCTGATCCACATGGGTGCCGAGCTTGAGGCCAAGGACGAAGTGCCGGATGCGAAGACGCCGAGCACGACGAAGAGCGGGCACTCTCGACCACGCTCGCCCGCAGCATGAGCGAAGACCCAAGCGCTTCACGCTGCTGGCCGGCAGCATCCGCGGCGTCAGCGAAGAGACGACGACCGGCGTGCATCGCCTGTACCAGATGCACAGCAACGGCGAACTGTTGGTCCCGGCCATCAACGTCAACGACTCGGTCACCAAGAGCAAGTTCGACAACCTCTACGGCTGCCGCGAATCGCTGGCCGACGGCATCAAGCGGGCGACCGACATCATGGTGGCCGGCAAGGTCGTCGTCATCGCCGGCTACGGCGACGTCGGCAAGGGCTGCGCCCACTCGATGCGGTCCTACGGCGCCCGCGTGATCATCACCGAGATCGACCCGATCTGCGCCTTGCAGGCGGCGATGGAAGGCTACGAAGTCACGACGATGGAAGACGCCGGCTCGCGCGGCAACATCTTCGTCACCGCCACCGGCTGCCGCGACATCATCATGGGCCAGCACATGGAGACGATGCCGAACGACGCGATCGTCTGCAACATCGGGCACTTCGACCTGGAGATCGACGTGGCCTGGCTCGAACACGCCACAAGAACGTCAAGAAGGTCGAAATCAAGCCGCAGGTCGATCGCTACACGTTCGCCGACGGCCACTCGATCCTGCTTCTGGCCGAGGGCCGGCTGGTGAACCTGGGCTGCGCCACGGGCCATCCGTCGTTCGTGATGTCCAACTCTTCACCAACCAGGTGCTGGCCCAAATGGCCCTCTGGACCGAGACCGGACAAGTACCCGCTCGGCGTGCACATGCTGCCCAAGCAGCTCGACGAAGAGGTCGCCCGGCTGCACCTGGAGAAGCTTGGCGTGAAGCTGACGCAAGCTCACGGCCAAGCAGGCCGAGTACTTGAGATACCGGTAAGCGGGCCGTTCAAGCCGGATTATTACCGGTATTAAAAGGGCTGCCACCAATCAAACCGCACGGAGGTTGCGATGGGATCGAGCGGAAGGAACCGGCTGTTTCGATATTGGTTAATCGCCAGTCTGGCGGGCTTTGTTGTTTGGTCATCGGCCGCCGAGGCCGCGCCGCCGGCTTCAGGTTCGCGCGCGAGGCGGCAGGCAATCACGGCTCGGAAGATACACTCTTCCGCGCCAGACGACCGCGACGCTCGACGCACGCTCCAGCGCGCCCTGGAGAACTACAAGACGATACTGAAAGTGATCGCCAACAACATCGCCAATGCAGAAACGCCCGCCTACAAGCGTTCGCAGGTCCTGCTTGCCGATGATGACTACGAAGAAGAAGCCGAGCCGGGCGAACAAGACGCAGCCAGCCAAGAATCGCCGGCCGGGCTTTCCGTCGGCACGGGCAGCCGGGTCGCCGCCACGCAGATCGATTTTCGCCAAGGCCGATTGCAGCGTACTGGCCGCCAGTGGGACTTGGCCATCGTAGGCGACGGTTTCTTTCAGGTCAAGGACGCATCCGGCGCGATCTATCATTGCCGCGCGGGCCAATTCTGTCTGAACGCAACCGGCCAAATTGTCGTGGAGGCGGCCGATAGTTGCCGTGTTCTTGAGCCGGCGATTGTGGTCCCCCACAACGCCACGGGCATCATGATTAGTTCTGATGGGGCGCTTTCCTGGCGAACTCCAGACTCCAGCACACTCCAACAGGCTGGCACTATCCAATTTGCAAAATTCCTCAATCCACAAGGGCTTCGACGCATCGGCGAAAACCTCTACGCGGATACCGACGGCTGCGGCACGGCGCAGGTCGGCAGCCCTGGCGAGAACGGCATTGGCAAATTACGCCAAGGCTGGATCGAAGAATCCAATGTCGATCTTGCCGAGGAAATAGCCGAGTGGAAACGCGTGCGGCGTATATGCCGCGAGCTGCGGAAGCTTCTGGAGGAGAAATGACTAATCGAGCTTATGGGTACGTAGTTTCCGCGCCAGCGTCGCGCGATGCACCTGCAACATGCGGGCGGCCTTGCGCTGGTTGAAATTGGAAGACTCCATCGCCTGCGCGATCACTCGCCGCTCGGCTTGTTTGAGCGTCATCTGCCCGGCGGGATTGATTTGGCCGGTCTGGCTCGACTCGCCCAGCAGCATGTCCAAGAGGACTTCGGGCGAGAGGCCCGTCACATACAGTCGCTCGACCCATGCCGACAGCTCGCGGATGTTGCCCGGCCACGCGTAGCCTGTTAAGAGGCTTCGCACGGCAGACGGGAGTGCGACGGGCGGCCGTTGATAGCGGTCGGCGGCGACCAGCAGATAATGGTCCAAGAGCGGATTGATGTCCTCAGGCCGCTCGCGGAGCGAGGGCAGTGGGATTCGCACGATGTTCAAGCGATGATAAAGATCGCGGCGGAACTTGCCTTCGCGGACCATTTCCGCCAGGTTCTGGTTCGAACCGGCGAGGAATCGCGCGTCGAACTTCACGGGCGACGGCTTGCCGACCGGCATCACCTCGCGCTCCTGCAGCACACGGAGCAGCTTGGGTTGCAGGACGAGCGGAAACTCGCAGATTTCATCAAGGAAGACAGTGCCGCCGTCGGCCGTGCGGATCACGCCGAGCATGGTCTGCTCGGCGCCGGTAAACGCTCCGCGGACGTGGCCGAAGAACTGGCTCTCGAAGAGGCTTTCGTTGACGCCCGCGCAATTGACCGGAATAAACGGGTGGTCTGCTCGGCGGCTTTTGGCGAACAGCCGCCGCGCGATAAGCTCCTTGCCCGTGCCGCTTTCGCCTTCAATCAGGACACAGCAGTCCGTGGCCGCAACCTGATCGACCAGACGAAGCACCTCGCGAATCGCCTGAGAAACGCCCACGATTACGGGCACACCGGTAGCCGATACCTTGAGCGTTGCCATCTTATCAAACGCGGAACCTGAGCGGGCATGGAATGCGAGTCAGCCCGTCGCGCGTCATGCGCGGCGAAGAAGAGCCTATGCTGACATTCCCCCTGAGAATTCCGACCGCTGCCTCCGAATTTTGCCAAATCTTTTGGTAAATGCCGCTCCTGGCAACCGCAGGCCCTACGACCCATAGCTTTAGCATAATCATTTTGTCCGTTTCGTCAACGATTTTGTAGGAAAAACCGCTGAATTCTTAACGGTCTACAACCCGTCCGCAGCCTTGTTAATGACACTTAAAGGTGGTGTGTCAATCGATCCAGCCGCCACCGAGCACCTCGTCGCCCTGGTAGCAAACCGCCGCCTGCCCCGGCGCAACCCCGTAGCACGGAGCAAGAAACTCCACGCGGAAGCGGTCTTCCGAGAGCATTTCAACCACGGCCGGCACCGCGGGACTGCGATAACGGATTTTTACCTGGCACTCCGTGAGCCCTTCCTGTCGAACGAACCAATTAGCTCCCCGCGCGGTGAGTTCATGCCGGGCAAGGTCTTCCTTGGTGCCGACAACCACTTCGCGCGTTTGGGCGTCGATTCGCACCACATAACGCGGCTCGCCGAAGGCGACACCGAGCCCTTTCCGCTGACCGATGGTGAAACGCTCAACGCCTTCGTGACGACCCACCTCGCGGCCGTCGGTGGTGACGATCGCGCCCGAAGTGTCCTGTGGTACACGGTTAGCGCGGATGAATCGAGCGTGGTCCTGATCGGGGACAAAGCATATCTCCTGGCTGTCGGGCTTTTCGGCAACGTGGTGCAACCCCAGCCGATCAGCAATGCGCCGGATTTCCTCCTTGCAGTAATCGCCCACAGGAAAACGCAATCGGGTGAGCACGTCAGGCCGAATGCCCCAAAGCACGTAGGACTGGTCCTTGCTGGCATCAAGTCCCGAGCAGAGAGCAGTTCGACCGTCGGGCGTTTTGACCAACCGCGTGTAGTGTCCGGTAGCCATCTCCGCCGCGCCCACACTCTGGGCGTACTCCATCAGCTTGCCGAACTTCAGCCAAGTATTGCAAACGACGCACGGATTGGGCGTGCGACCAGCGGTATACTCGGAAATGAAGTAGTGGATGATCCGCCCGAATTCTTCCTCGAAGTTGATGGCATAAAAGGGAATGCCTAGCCGCTCGGCCACCTTCCGGGCGTCACCCGCGTCGGTAACGCTACAGCAACCTTGCTTGCGAGAACCACCGGCCGCCGAGGTCGAGCAAGAGGTCGCCTCCTGATGGCCGTGGCGCATAAAGAGGCCGATGACGTCATGGCCCGCCTCGCGGAGCAGCCACGCCGCCACGCTGCTATCGACACCTCCAGACATGGCAAGGACTATGCGGGACATAAGGGAAAATCCGTGGCCCGATCTTCGCGGACCATTTATCTCACTGGTTATCTCACTGGCCGCGCGGGAAAAAGCAAGCACGAACGGTAAACCGTCATTGTATTTCGTTTCCATTACCTCGGTCAACTTACGGCCGACAGTGCCAAAAATGGCACTTTTGGCACTGGTTTGACGCTGTTTTGCACCGGTTTGACGCCATTTGACACTTTGCAAGCTCCTTGCGAACCCGCGATTTCCGCGGCAAAACTGCATGCGTGGCACGCTTTGGCACGATTTGGCACACTTTTCGGTAGTTTGATGCGCAGTCTCGAACCATCCTCGCGCCGATGCGCATCGCTCGCCAAGGAGTTGACGGCAAAATGATGGCAGAACATGAGAGCCCAGTCTGAGCGCTGCTCTCCGCTTCCCCTCGCCTTCGGGAGAGGGGCAGGGGTGAGGGCACGGTCGGCAACTCGCGGGCATTTTTCTGTCGTCCATTTTTCTGTCTTCTCTCTGCTGTCTTTGCGCCTTTGCGCCTTTGCGTGAGACATTTTGCAGTGACGGTTGCTGGTGCAGATGTTGTTGTTTTGCACGGACTTTTTCTTCGGTTTTGGAATTCGCGGTTTTCGCCGTTATTCTTGGGGTTTTGCTAGGCAGGATGGGAGTAGGACCGCAGTAGAACCAGAATAGGAATGCAGTAGGGCGATAGCAGGACTTGAGTAGAAGCCGAGTAGGAATACGTCTTTTGGCCGTTCGCTTTTTCAGTCATCTGGCAATGGGTGGGGAAGTCCGGCGGGCGGAAACCACGAAACAGACAAAACACACGAAAACCCGACGGGGCCACGGAGGAAACTCGGATTGAACACGGACTGTATCCGTGTTTCATCTGTGTCCATCCGTGGCTGAATGTCTTATCCTTCATCTCTTTCCTCTACTCACTCCTCACCGATCACTACCCACTTCTTCTTTCGAGCCAATATACCACACCTTTCAAGTTGTGTCAACAGTTGTAATCAATAGTTTGTACGTTTTTGGCGCAAGTCCTTATGCGGCCGCAGTTTGCGCCGCCGGCGGTCTGTGCGCACATTTCCCCGCCCAGGAGGCGGCATCAAAACGACTCGGCGGCGCAAGTCCTTTGCCCATAACGGTTTGGGAATCCGAAGCGTGCTCCTGTGTGAAAAATCGCCCGCAACCGGTCGCGGAAGAAATTTCCGGAATAATTCAGGCTCCAAACACGCCCCGGCGAATTTGCCCCCCGCAGCGCAAGATTAATGGCTAATGTGTCCCGGAGGCGTCCGAGCGGTTAGCCGGGCGGTCGCGCTGAGGGCATGCCCCGCATTACGGCAATTGCAATGACACTCGACCTTGACAGCGCAAGTGTCGCCTGCGATTCGGGGAGATTCAGGCATGCTAGCAGGCAATTAGAGGGGGCGTTATATTGGTCGAATGAACCTCACCGCGCACCACGCGAAATACTTCGCTTACGAACTCACCAAGCGGTGTTCGTCCGACAGCATCGAGAAGCTGGCCGGCGCGTGGTTGACGCGCAGGTGGATCTGAATCCCCATCAGATTGAGGCTGCTTTATTCGCATTCTCCTCGCCACTCTCTAAGGGGGCATTGCTTGCGGACGAGGTCGGCCTGGGCAAAACCATTGAAGCGGGCCTGATCCTCTCGCAAAAATGGGCCGAAGCGCAAACGGCGACATCCTGGTGATAACGCCCGCCAATCTTCGCAAGCAATGGCACCAGGAGATTCAGGAGAAGTTCTTTTTGCCCTGCGTGATCCTCGAATCGAGGTCCTACAACCAGGCGATCAAAGCCGGAAACCTCCGGCCCTTTGAAATCGGCGACGCGATTGTCATCTGCTCCTACCAATTCGCCCGCACCAAGGCCGCCGACGTGAACGCCGTCCGCTGGGAACTCGTGGTGATTGACGAGGCGCACCGCTTGCGCAATGTCTACAAGCCGAGCAACGTCATCGCCAACACGTTGAAGCATGGCGCTCGCGAGACGTTCCCAAACTGCTGCTCACGGCCACGCCGCTGCAAAACTCGCTGTTGGAATTGTTCGGCCTCGTCAGCTTCATCGATGAGCAGGCGTTCGGCGATCTGAAAAGCTTTCGCGAACAATTCGCGCATCTCAACGACGACAATGTCTTCGATGTCCTCAAGGCACGGCTGAAACCGCTCTGCCACCGCACGCTGCGCCGCCAGGTCACGGCCTATGTCCCGTTCACTGCCCGGCACCCAATGGTTCAGGAGTTCACGCCGGCCGAAAGCGAAGACCGCCTCTACGACCTCGTTTCCGAGTACCTCCGCCGCGACAACTTGCACGCCTTGCCCGCGAGCCAGCGATCGTTGATGACGCTCGTGCTGCGGAAGTTGCTGGCCTCTTCCACGTTCGCCATCGCCGGCGCACTGACACGCTTGCCAAGCGATTGACGGCTAAACTCGCCGCGTCGGAGCCGAAGCAGCCACTAGAAGAAACTCTGGAAGAGGACTACGAAGGCGCTCGGCGAAACCGCGGAGGAATGGGAAGAAGACAACCCGGCGGACGCCGGGTCGCTCACCGCCGAAGATCGCGCCGCTATCCGCCAGGAGATTCGCGACTTCGAGGAGTTCCGCTCGCTGGCGGTTTCCATCAAGCACAACGCCAAGGGGAAGGCGCTATCGGCGGCGCTCGACGTCGCGTTTGCCGAGGCGGACCGCCTGGGCGCGGCGCAAAAGGCAATCGTTTTCACCGAATCCCGCCGCACCCAGGAGTATCTTCAGCGCGTTTTGGCGGACAGCCCCTACAGCGAAGGCATCGTCCTATTCAATGGATCAAATACCGATCCGCTGTCGCGGGCGATCTACGTAGAATGGTTGAAACGCCACGCCGGCACGGACCGCGTTTCCGGGTCCAAGTCCGCTGACATGCGGTCCGGCGCTGGTGGACTATTTCCGCGAGCAGGGCCGCATCATGATTGCCACGGAAGCGGGCGCGGAGGGCATCAATTTGCAGTTCTGCTCGCTAGTCGTGAATTACGATCTTCCCTGGAATCCCCAGCGGATCGAGCAGCGCATTGGCCGCTGTCATCGCTACGGGCAGAAGCATGACGTGGTGGTGGTGAACTTTCTCAACCGGAACAACGAGGCGGACCAGCGCGTGTTTCGGCTGCTGGCGGAGAAATTCTCGCTTTTCGAGGGCGTCTTCGGGGCCAGCGATGAAGTGCTCGGCGCGATCGAGTCGGGCGTCGATTTCGAAAAACGCATCGCCGGCATTTACCAGCGCTGCCGCACGCCCGACGAAATCAAGGCGTCGTTCGATCAATTGCAGCTCGAACTCGGGTCGCAGATCAACGATGCCATGACGCGCACGCGAAGGCAACTGCTGGAGAATTTCGACGACGAGGTGCATGACAAGCTGCGGATCAGCCTCGATCAAAGCCGGAACTATCTCAACCGGTACGAGCGGCTGCTCATGCAGTTGACCCGTTACGAACTTAACGGAAACGCCGAGTTTCTCGACGGACAAGAGGCGTTCCGTCTCAGTGCCAATCCCTTCCCCAGTGCGGGCGATATTCCCCTCGGGCTATATGAGCTTCCCCGCCGTAGCGGCGAGGCGCATCTCTACCGGTTGGGACACCCGTTGGCCGCGGAGATTGTGCGCGGGCGAAAGAGCGCAGCATCGAGCGGGCGGAGATCGCTTTCGACTATTCGGGCACGCTGCCGACGATTGCCAGCCTTCGGCCGCTGGCGGGAAAGGCCGGCGAAATGCTCGTCAGCCTTTTCACCGTCGAATCGTTGGACCAGGCTGAGGACTATCTGCTAATCGCTGCCGCGCCGGACGATGGGCAAATAATCGCCGATGAGCCGCGCGACGGATATTCTCGTTGCCGGCGATTTCGGTCGAGGAACTGCCTTCCGCGCCGCCCGATCCGCGGCTTGCCGACGACACTTCCCGCCGCCAGGCGGCGATTCGACAGACCATTTCCGAGCGCAACGCGCGGCTCTTCGAGGCGGAAGCCGACAAGTTGGACCACTGGGCCGACGATCTCAAGGTTGCTTTGGAACGCGAGATCAAGGATTACGACCGCCAGATCAAGGAGGCCAAGCGGACGGCCACGCTCGCGCTTTCTCTGGAGGAGAAACTGGCAGGGCAGAAGCAGATTCGCGCCCTCGAATTGCAGCGCAACGCCAAGCGCAAGTCGCTTTTTGAAGCCCAGGACGAGATCGACCAGCGCCGCGAGCGGCTGATCGCCGACATCGAAAGCAAGCTCACGCAACGAACCTCGATGGAGACGGTGCTGTCTTGCCGGTGGAGGCTCGCGTGAGAAACAAGGTGTCCGTCAAACTGCCCATCAACCTGGAAGACCTGCTCCGCCAGCGCAAGGTCGAGCGAGATCGCATTGAATACAAGGCCGGCTGGAACCCCGACGCCACGGTCCGCACGCTCTGCGCCTTCGCCAACGATTTCGAGAACTTGGGCGGCGGCTACGTCATCATCGGCCAGGACTGCGACGGGCACGGCCAGCCGAAGTTCCCGCCCGTCGGCGTGCCCGAACAGCAATTGGACAAGATTCAGCAGGAACTGCTCGGCTACTGCAATCTGATTCAGCCGGCCTATTTCCCCATCCTCAGCATCGAGGAGTTCGAGGGCAAAAATCTGATCGTGCTCTGGGCGCCCGGCGGCCAGAACCGGCCCTATTCCGCGCCCAAGGAAGTCACTGCCCGTCACCGCTCCGCGCACTACTACATCCGCCGCTACTCCAGCACGGTCGAGGCCAAGGGCGACGAGCAGCGGGAACTGCTCAGCCTCACGGCGACCATTCCGTTTGACGATAGAATCTGCCACAAGGCAGCCGTGGAGGACCTGCGCGTGCCGCTGATCCGCGCTTACTTGAATGAGGTCAAGAGCGGACTCTATGCGGAAGCAGCGAAGATGCCGCTGGTGCAGCTCGCGCGGCAAATGAACCTTGTCGAGGGCGGCGACGAGTTCGTCAAGCCGCGCAACGTGGGAGTCTTGTTCTTCCACGAGTCGCCCGAAGAGTTCCTGCCGGGCAGCCAGATCGACGTGGTAATCTTCCCCCAGGGGCCGGGCGGCCGCGAATTGATCGAAAAGACGCTCCGCGGGCCGATCCACGAGCAGGTCCGCGATGCCCTGCGCTACATCCAAAACAATGTCATTCGGGAGAAGGTCGTCAAGCACGCCGACCGCGCCGAGGCCACCCGCTTCTTCAACTATCCGCTGGCGGCAATCGAAGAAGCGCTGGTCAACGCCGTCTATCATCGCGGCTACGACCAGCGCGAGCCGGTCGAGGTGCGCGTTAATCCGGAGGGGATCGACATTGTCAGCTATCCCGGCCCCGACGCCTCGATCCGTGTCGAAACCCTCAACAGTGGCAAGGTTTTCGCCCGCCGCTATCGCAACCGCCGCATCGGCGAGTTCCTCAAGGAGTTGGACCTTACCGAAGGCCGCTGCACGGGCATTCCCATCATCCGCGCGGCGATGACGAATAACGGCTCTCCGCCGCCGCGGTTCTCGACCGACGAGGGCCGCACTTATTTTGTGGCCGAATTGCCGGTTCACCCGGAGTTAAAGGGAGGGCTGACCGGGGAAGTCACCGGGGAAGTCACCGGGGAAGTCACCGGGGAAGTCGTGAGGCTGCTAGTGGCAATTCACGGTCAAATGTCGCGTCGGGAGCTCCAATCCGCGCTCGGTTTGAAGCACGAAGACCATTTTCGCGAGGCATACTTAGTTCCTGGTTTACAGTCCGGTTTCATCGAGATGACCATTCCCGACAAGCCCAACAGCCGGCTGCAGAAGTACCGCCTGACCGCGGCCGGGCGCGCAGCGCTGGAGAGGAGCAAGAGCGAACCATGAATACGCAACGGAAGCAGAAACTGGAACTGACCTGGATCGGCAAGGAGAACCGGCCGAAGCTGGAGCCGCGAGTCTTGCTAGAGGACCCGGAAAAGAGCTACCACGCCCCGCACCGCGTCCGCGACCAGGACCTCTTCGACAACCGGCTTATCTTCGGCGATAATCTGCTCGCTCTCAAAGCCCTGGAACAGGAGCTCGCGGGGAAGGTTAAGTGCGTGTTTATTGACCCGCCGTACAACACCGGGGCGGCATTCGAGCATTATGACGATGGAATCGAGCATTCGTTGTGGCTTTCGCTCATGCGCGAACGACTAGAGATCCTCGGTAAGCTGATTTCAGAGGATGGATCGATCTGGATTACAATTGACGATACGGAGGCACATTATCTGAAGGTTTTATGCGATGAAGTGTTTGGCGGCGCGAGCTTCGTCGCGACATTTGCGTGGGAAAAAGACAAGGGGCGTCGAAATGACACTGACGTTTCGAGCGCGCACGATCATGTTCTATTGTTCGTAAAGAATCGTGATCTTTGGCGAAAGATTCGCAATCCTCTGCCAAGAACCGATGCTCAAAAGGCTCGATACCGAAATCCAGACAATGATCCGCGCGGCCCCTGGCTTCAGGGAGATAATGGTACGGCAAAGAGTGGCGGCGAGTCTTTGTTATATCCAATCACGCTTCCGTCCGGGCGGGTTGTCCTTCCGCCAAAGGGCAATTACTGGCGATTTTCCAAGGCGAATTTTGAGAAGTCACTTGAAGAGGGGCGGGTCTACTTCGGCGCAGACGGAAACGGAATGCCGTTGATTAAGCGATATTTGACTGACGTGCAAGACGGGGTTGTACCACGAACCTGGTGGACAGCCGAAGAAGCTGGTTCAAATCAATCCGCGAAGCGAGACCATCTTCGGAAACTGTTACCCGAGATCGAGCCATTTTCGACCCCGAAACCGGAAGAACTGCTAAAGCTGGCATTGCATATTTCAACAAATGCCAACGACCTCGTACTCGATTCATTCGCCGGCTCCGGCACGACCGGCGCGGTCGCGCACAAGATGGGCCGTCGCTGGATCATGGTCGAGTTGGGCGAGCACTGCCACACGCACATCATTCCCCGCCTCAAGAAGGTCATCGACGGCGAAGACCCCGGCGGCGTTACCGAGGCCACTGGCTGGAAAGGGGGCGGCGGCTTTCGCTATTACCGCCTCGCGCCCTCGCTGCTGGAAACCGACAAGTGGGGCCGACTGGTCATTTCCAAACAGTTCAACGCAGTGATGCTAGCCGAGGCTTGTGCAAGCTGGAAGGCTTCCAGTACGCGCCCAGCGACGCGGTCTACTGGCAGCACGGCCACTCCACCGAGCGGGACTTCATCTACGTCACCACGCAACACCTGACCGCCGACCAATTGCACCAGATCAGCGACGAGGTAGGGCCTGACCGCACGCTGCTGGTGCTTTGCACGTCGTTCCGCGGCAAGGACGACCGCTTTCCGAACCTCACGGTCAAGAAGATTCCGAAGGCGGTCCTCGAACGTTGCGAGTGGGGCCACGACGACTACAGCCTCAAGGTCGAGAACCTGCCCAAGGCCCCCCGCAAATCAGGGCAGCAGGCGCTGTTCGATACGGAAGGGGTTGCGCCATGAACCGGCACGTCAACGCCATTGCCGGCCGCCTGAGCCTGCGGCCGCCGCAGCGGCAAGTCGCTGGAAATCCTCGACCGCATCACCGAGATTGCGCCGCCCGAGAAGGGTGCCGACCGCAACGCCGCGCTGGCGGCCATCCGCGCGGAGTTCCCGTCGGTCACCGACTTCGAGCGCGAGTTCCCCTCGCTCTGCTTCGCGCTGGCCACGGGCGTCGGCAAGACCCGGCTCATGGGCGCCTTCATCAGCTATCTGCATCTTGCGCACGGCTTCAAGAACTTCTTCGTGCTCGCGCCGAATCTGACGATCTACAACAAGCTGATCGCCGACTTCACGCCGAACACGCCGAAATACGTGTTCAAGGGCATCGCCGAATTCGCCACCGACGCCCCGGCGATCATCACCGGCGACAACTACGAGGCGCTGGCCGGACCGCTTTTGGAAAACGCCTTCCAGTGCAAGGTCAACATCTTCAATATCTCGAAGATCAATAGCGAGGTTCGCGGCGGGAAGTCGCCCAAGATCAAGCGGCTTTCCGAATACATCGGCGAGAGCTATTTCGATTATCTGGCCGGCCTGGACGACCTCGTGCTGCTCATGGACGAATCGCACCGCTACCGCGCATCGGCCGGCAGTGCGCGCGATCAACGAACTGAAGCCGGTCCTCGGCCTGGAACTGACGGCCACGCCATTTGTGGAGACGAACAAGGGCGCGGTGGCATTCAAAAACGTCATCTTCGACTACCCGCTTGGCAGGGCGATGGAGGACGGCTTCGTCAAGGAACCGGCCGTCGTCACGCGCAAGAATTTCTCCACGGCCGGCATGTCGCCCGAGGAAATCGAGCAGTTGAAGCTGGAAGACGGCGTGCGCTTGCACGAGAGCGTGAAGGTGGAGCTGGAGACCTACGCGCGCGAAACGGACCGGCGAAATCGTCAAGCCGTTCGTGCTGGTCATCGCCCGCGACACGACGCATGCGGGTCAACTGCTGGAGTTGATCAAGTCCGACAGGTTCTTTGAGGGCCGCTACAGGGAAAAGGTCATACAGGTCGATTCGAGCAAGACCGGTGCGGAAGAAGACGAGATGATCGAGCGGCTCTTAAAGGTCGAACATACCGACGAGCCGACGGAGATCGTGATTCACGTCAACATGCTCAAGGAAGGCTGGGACGTGACGAACCTCTACACGATCGTGCCGCTGCGGGCCGCGAATGCCCGCACCCTGATCGAGCAATCGATCGGCCGCGGCCTGCGCCTGCCCTACGGCAAGCGCACGGGCGTATGGACGGTCGATACGCTGAACATCGTCGCGCACGACAAGTTTCAGGAAATCGTCGACGAGGCGAACAAGCCCGGCTCGGCGATCCGCTTGAAACAGGTGGTGCTGGACGGCGACCAGATTGCCGAGAGAACGGTTACGGTCGTGTCGCAACCGCAGTTGGCCAGCCAGTTGGGGATTCAGCCCGCGCAAGTCACCAGCAGCACGCTTGTCGCGGCGGCGTCCGCCGTGCCGGCGTTTACTTCGCCGATCGAGCAACAGGCCGCGCAGGTTGCCTATCAGGTGATGCGGAAACTGGAGGGGCAGCCGCAGACCGTGCCCAGCGTGGCCTATCTGCAAAAACCCGAAGTGCAGGCTCAGGTCGTCCGCGAGGTGTTCGCGCAGTTGCGGCCGACGCAACTGCAACTGCCCGGCGTCGAGGGTGAGATCGACGTGGCGGCGATCGTGGCGCGGACGGCCGAATTGGTCGTCGCGCAGACGATCGATATTCCGCGCATTCTCGTCGTGCCGACGGGCGAGGTTCGCGCTGGATTTCACCCTTTCACGCTCGAACTGAAGGGGATGAACTTCCAGCCGCCGTCCGAGGAACTTTGGATACAGCATCTTCGGACCCAGGCGCGGGAAACTCTATTGCTAGGCAAGGGCGGCATCGAAGAGGCGCGCATGGAGGATTACGTCGTGAGCGGGCTCGTTGATTTCGACGACGTTTCCTACGACGACCAGGCCGAGTTGCTGTATGATCTTGCCGGCCAGACGGTGCGGCATTTGTGCGGCTACCTTTCGGAAGAGGATGCACGGAAAGTGCTCCGCTGCCACCAGCGTCCCATCGCGCAATTCATCCACGTCCAGATGCAAGACCACTATTGGGAGGAAGCGACAGGCTACGAGGTCAAGGTGAGCAAGGGGTTTACCGAGTTGAAGCCCTGCGCATTCACCGGGTCGGCCACGGAAACGGTGCGGGACTACCGCAATCCGCCCAGCGACAAGAGCAACATGGCGAAATACGTGTTTGGCGACTTCGCGCGGTGCCTGTACCCGGTGCAGAAGTTCCAATCGGATTCGGAGCGAAAACTGGCGGTCATTCTCGAACGGGAATCGCAGAAATGGTTCAAGCCCGCCAACGGTCAATTTCAGATTTTCTATCCTTCAGCCGGCGAGCACAAGGAATACCAGCCCGATTTTGTGGCCGAGACGGACGCGGTGATCTATATGCTGGAGCCGAAGGAAAGAGGCGCGATGGAGGATGCGGACGTGCTGGCCAAGAAGGCGGCCGCCGGAAAATGGTGCAAACAGGCCAGCGATCACGCGAGGAGCTATGGCGGCAAGCCGTGGCAGTATGTGCTGATTCCCCACGACGAGATCGCGGATAATCGGACCCTCGCGGGGTTGGCTGAGCGGTACGGACACAAGGACTTGCGATAGTTCTTCGCACCCCTGTCCCATCCTCCGGCCACTGCCGAAGGCCGAGAAGTAAGTTCGTGCCAAGTCCTTTTGCCGTCGCTCTCGGTCACCAATATGCTGGGACCGCCCACGGACGAGGGGGCACCAAAAACTTCGACCTCGCTTGCGCTTCGGACTATGATTAAACGTGGCCTCGTGCGGAGCGGGCTTGACCTCCTAAATCAATATCCCTATTATACCAAGGTTCGTAATTGCTGAACAATCGAATTATTCAAGCCGGATACATTGGCATGGCAGAGTTTTCGGGAGAGATTGAGCGGGCTGGCATCAGTTCAAGCCCTCACCCCCTGCCCCTCTCCCAAAGGGAGAGGGGAGTTTTGTTAAGCCCTAACCCTCTGCCGCTTCCTCGGAGGGAGAGGGGAGCTTCACTTCGTCGCGGCGTTGCCCTCGCCGCGTTGTTAGTTTTAGCAGGCTTGAGCGGATGCATCGGTAAGCAAGCCAGCCCGCCAATGCCGCCGCCGCCGGCGGCGAGTGTCGCCCATCCGCTGGAAAAAGAAGTCGTCGAGTGGGACACGTTCACCGGGCACCTGCAATCGCCGGAGATGGCCAACGTGGCCGCGCGGGTCAGCGGGCTGATTATGACGATGCCTTTTGAAGAGGGCGCGATCGTGAAGCACGGGGCGCTGCTGGCCGTAATTGACGACCGGCCCTTCAAGGCCGATCTCGATTCCAAAATCGCCGACCAGCAAAGGGCCGAATCGACGCTGGCCCTTGCGAAGATTACCCTCGACCGCATGGTCGTGCTGAAGAAAAAGAACGCCGTCGCCGAACAGGATTTTGACAACACCAAGGCGGCTTGCGACCAGGCGGCGGCGGCTCTCGCCGGCGCGAAAGCGGCGGTCGCGACTTCGCAATTGAACTTGGAATGGTGCCGCGTTTTGGCGCCGATCGACGGAAGAGTGAGCGACAAGCTGGTCACGGTGGGAAACCTCGTCACGGGCGGCGCGGGACCTGCGCCGCCGACGCTGTTGACGACCGTCACCTCGGTCGCTCCGATGTACTGCTACGTTGACGTTGATGAGCACTCGATATTGAAGTACCAGAAGCTCGCCGCGGAACGAAAGCTGCTCAGCGCCCGCGACGGAAAACTGCCCTGCTACGTCGGACTCGAAAATGAAACCGGCTTTCCGCACGAAGGCTTTATCGACTTCATGGACAACCACGTTGACGCAACCACCGGCACGATGCGCGTCTGCGCCGTTTTGCCGAACAAGGCGGGCAAGCTTATTCCGGGCTGCTACGCCCGCTTGCGGGTGCCGGGCAGCGGGCGGTATCCTACGCTGCTGCTGCCCGACGAGGCGATTGGCAGCGACCAGAACCAGCACAACGTGCTAGTCTTGGACAAGGACGACAAAGTGCAGGTCCGCCCGGTACAGTTGGGGGCGTTGTTTGGCGGCTTGCGTTCGATCGTATCCGGCATAACGACCGCGGATCGCGTTGTGGTCAATGGGCAGATGCATGCCCGGCCCGGCTCCGCGGTGGCGCCGACCGAAGTGACCATCAAGGCGGAGGAGGGGACGTTCTCAGATCCGGGAACGATTGTCGCTGAGCGCGATACGTCGGTCGAGATGAAGCCCGCGCCCGGCGGCGAAGGGGGCAGTCCCAACCGAACCAAAGGGGACAGTCCCGTTTTTGTTGAGACAAAAACTGGGACAGTCCCCCAGCCTTCGGCGGGGGCTCGCCAATGAAGTTTGCGAACTTTTTTATCGAGCGGCCGGTGTTTGCCGCCGTGATCTCGATCGCTACCGTTGTCGTCGGCGCTATCGCCGCTTTCCGGCTGCCGAGCGCGCAGTTCCCCGAAATTGCCCCGCCGACCGTCACCGTGACCGTTGTCTATCCCGGCGCGAACGCCAGAACGGTGGCCGAATCGATCGCCACGCCGATCGAGCAGCAGGTCAACGGCGTGGAAGGCATGATGTACATGTCGAGCCAGTGCGGCAACGACGGCACGATGGTCTTGACCGTGACCTTCAAGCTCGGCACGAACTTGGACATCGCCCAGGTGCAGGTGCAGAACCGCGTGTCCATCGCGCAGCCGCTCCTGCCGCCGGAAGTGCAGCGGCAGGGCATTATCGTGAAGAAGGCCTCGCCGAACATCACGCTCGGCATCGCGGTTTACTCGCCGGACGGCAGCCGCGATCCGCTCTACGTGAGCAATTACGTTACGCGGGAAATCAAGGACGAAATTGCCCGGCTGCCGGGCGTGGGCGATTTGATCGTTTTCGGCGCCCGCGACTATTCGATGCGGCTGTGGTTGAATCCGGAGCAGTTGGCGGCGCGAAAGCTGACCGTCGGCGATTTCATTTCCGCCGTACAGGAGCAAAACATCCAGGTGGCGGCGGGCGTCGTCGGCGGCCAGCCGCTGAAGGCAGGCACAGCGCGATTCCAGTACACGGTCAATGCCCAGGGTCGGCTCACCGAGCCGAAAGAGTTCGGTGAGATCGTCGTCAAGACGGGGGCCGACGGCAGTGTGACTCGCGTCAAGGACGTGGCTCGCGTCGAACTCGGCGCGGCGGATTATTCCACGAGCACGCATTACGACGGCTTGCCGGCCGTCGGCATCGGCGTGTTCCAGTTGCCGGGCACCAACTCGATCGAGACGGCGGACGCGATCTACGCGAAAATGAAGGAGTTGAAGTCGATGCCCGACTTTCCTTCCGGGATCGACTATTCGATCCCTTACGACACGACAAAGTTCGTTCGCGACAGCATCACCGACGTGACGATCACGCTCTTCGAGGCGGTGGGCCTGGTGGCGCTGGTGGTGTTGGTCTTCCTGCAAAGCTGGCGGGCAGCCATCGTGCCGCTCCTGGCCATTCCCGTGTCGCTGGTGGGCACATTCGCGGTGATGTGGGTCTTCAGCTTCTCCTTGAACAATCTCTCCTTGTTTGGGTTGGTGCTGGCGATCGGCATTGTCGTGGACGACGCCATCGTGGTCGTGGAAAACGTCGATCGCTGGATCGAGCAAGGGCTTTCGCCGCGCGAGGCGTCGTATGCGGCCATGAAAGAAGTTACGCCGGCGATCCTCGCCATCGCCTGCGGCTTGACCGCCGTTTTCGTGCCCGTCGCCTTCGTCAGCGGCATCACGGGGCAATTCTATCGGCAGTTCGCGTTGACGATCTCGTTCTCCACGCTGCTTTCGGCCTTCAACTCGCTGACGCTCAGCCCGGCATTGGCCGCGCTGATCCTCAAACCGCACGCGGCCAGGCCGGACTGGTTCACGCGGGGTGTCGACGCGCTCTTGGGCTGGTTTTTCCACCTTTTTAACCGCGGCTTGGAAGGATTGAATCGCGGCTACGTGGCGGTGCTTACGCGCGTCGTGCGACTTTCGGCCCTGGCCTTGGTCGTCTATGGCGGCCTGCTTTTCCTGACGTATCTGGGCTTCAGGACCGTGCCGACCGGCTTCATCCCGCAGCAGGACCAAGGCTACCTCATCGCCGCCATCGTCTTGCCGGATGCCGCCTCAATCGATCGCACGGAGGCCGTGCTGGACCGGGTTTCGGACATCGCCATGAAGACGCCCGGCGTCGAGGGCACGTTCGCGATCACGGGCTTGAATTTTCTCACCGGCACGAACCAGACGAACATGGCGGTGGCCTTCCTGCCGCTGAAGAGTTTTCACGAACGCGTTCGCGATCCGGCTCATCAATCGGCCGCCGCGATTACCGGCTACCTCTATCAAAAGCTCAGCCCGATCCAGGATGCCTTTTGCTTCGTGGCCCAGCCGCCGCCGGTGCAAGGCATCGGGCAAGCGGGCGGTTTCAAAATGCAAGTGGAAGACCGCACCGGTCAGGCCACGCCGCAGCAATTGCAGGCCGCCACCGGCGCGGTGATCGCCGAGGCGAGCAAGGACCCGCGCATCGCGAGCCCATTATTACCAACTTCCGCGCCGGCGTGCCGCAGTTGTACGCCAATGTGAACCGCGTCAAAGCCAAGAAGGAAAACGTGGCCGTCACCGACGTTTTTCTGGCGCTGCAAGTCTATCTCGGCAGCTTTTATATCAACGACTTCAATTATCTCAACAGGACCTACCGCGTGATTGCGCAGGCCGATGCGCCCTATCGGGCGCAGGCCACCGACGTCGCGCAACTGAAAACCCGCAATGCCGCGGGCGCAATGGTCCCGCTCGGCGCCGTCATGGACATGAAGATGATCTCCGACACCGACCGCATCAACCGCTACCAACAGTTTATCTTCCGCCGACATCAACGGCGCGGCGCTCCGGGCGTCAGCAGCGGGCAGGCCATCGAGATCATGACGAATATCGCCCGAAAGGCGCTTCCAGCCGGCTTCAGCTACGATTGGACCGAAATCGCCTATCAAGAAGAGCGGGAAGGCAATACCGCCTATTGGGTTTTTCCGCTCTGCGTGCTGTTCGTCTTCCTCACGCATTCGGCCGAATACGAAAGCTTTGCGCTGTCGCTTTCGATCATCCTCATCGTGCCGATGTGCCTGCTATGCGGCATTGCGGGCGTCCATTTCAGCGGTCTGGACAACAACATCTTCACGCAGGTCGGCTTCGTGGTGCTGGCCGGCATGAGCGTAAAGAACGCCGTATTGATCGTGGAGTTTGCCAAGCAGGAGCAGGAGCACGACCAGAAAGTCCACGCTGCGGAGGCGGCCGTCAACGCGGCCCGGCTGCGGCTGCGGCCGATCCTGATGACGAGCTTCGCATTCATTTTTGGCGTCTTGCCGCTGTTGTTCGCCACGGGCGCGGGCGCCGAGATGCGGCACGCGCTGGGCACGGTCGTGTTCTACGGCATGATCGGCGTCACCTTCTTCGGCCTCTTTCTCACGCCCGTGTTTTACACCGTGATCCGCAAGCTCCGCGGCGACCGGCCGATGCTAGCCCCGCACCATCATGACGCCCCGCCGGGATTGATCGCGCCGTAGACCAAGGTAGTAGGCACGCGCCGCGTGCCGTCCCACCCAATGTACTGATCTCGTTCCGCTGAAACGTTCCGGCAGAGATATCGCCCGAATCGAGAATCGGCAGGACCTTAATCGCCTGTTTGTCAACGGGCGTGAACTGAAATTGGCTGATTTTCCGGCTGGCGTTCAAGCTGCCGGTGGCGCCAACCTGCGACGAATACAGAGCACCAAAGCTCCGGTAGCGATCAGAGCCCATGTTGCGGCTCGGGACGGGAAGTGCCTGGCCGCTTAGCCCATAAACGACCACCCGATTGCCGCCCGGATACGAGAAGTTGACACTCGTCACCCGATCAACCGTATCGGTAAGCGTAAGGTCTTGCTGATAGATGCGGGGATTACCGTTGGTATCGCTATCAAAGTTACCGAAAACATCTGACCGACCGTTCGCGTTGACCGCGATGGGGGTATTGAAAAACCAGTCTGGGCCGGATATCGTGGCCGTCTGAGTCCCGCCACCCGCATAGTTAATTGTGAGACTGAGAGGCGCATCGTTCGTGCCCCCGTTCGCCCCTGCAAGCAGGAAGGACAGTTGAGAGTATTTTGTCGAACCGCTCAGCGTCAGCGTTCCCGACGGGCTCGATGTGTCTAGCATTAAGGCGTCGTTCTGGCCCGGCCCGTTGCTCGCGAACTCAAACGTGTGATTGGCATCCGTAGCACTACCGAAGTCGATGTTCTCTGGCGGCAGCCCCGCCGCAGTTGATCCCGCATTAAACCCCTTTTCGTAGTACGTATTGTTACCGGCACCCAGCCCGGTTCCTGAGTCCATCGTGGCCGTGACGTTGGCCGCACCGTTGGCCGCAGAGATGATCATATTCTGATTGAACCCGGTCACGCTCACCGGCGTGATTTGCGCGATGGGGGTCGGGTTCGCGGCTCCGGGGACAAATTTGAAAATTCGTGATGGATTGGGCGGCGTTAACGCCGCCAGTAGCCCCCGTAAACCCGACAAAAGCGGTCGTACCACCTACCTGACCCTGAATGCTGATCCCGCGCCAGACCCGCGTGTAGCTCTGGCTGGTGATGGGGTCGGTCATCGACTCCGTCAAGGCGCCGTCGGACTCTTTGTAGCTGAGGACGATGTTGATCGGATCACCAGAGTCTATGTTCACCCCGCCAGGAGTCGGCGTGGCCGCGGGATTTCCGGCCGTCACCGTGCCGTTGTACCCACTGCTGCTGCCGCTATTGCCGCTATAGATATTCATCGCAAAACCAGCAGCCGAGCCGATACCTGAATATCCCAGATTGCCGCCGCCGCCTCCCAGGGCAGTCGCTCCCGCGTTCTGCCAAATGGCGGTAATTCCATCCGCGCCATTGGTGCTGTTGTCGGTGTACGTGAACGACTCCATAAAGTTAGTAATATTCTGCGGAGTGTTGTAATTGTAGCTGGTAGCTTCACTGTTATCCGCGGTGGTGAGATTCAGCACATCCGACAAGGTACCAGTGCCATTGATATTGGGAACACCCGCTGCACTTGCGAAAGAATTTCGCGTTGGGCGTCCAACCCGTATTGGCGCTTCCGCCAAAACCAGTGATTTGGCCATACAGAAGCGATGAGGTCGAGAGGGTCAAGGCCAAAACCAAAAAGGGCAAAGCGAGGATATGCTTGCGCACGGGAGTTCTCCAAAAGATGGTTCGCAGACTCTTCGCGGCTTGCCGCCTGCCCACCGGTAGAATCACGTCGATGAGTCGAAAGGAATTGAAGTTCCTAATCCGATACCGCGCGAGCACCGAATAGCGCCAGCGTCTCACATCAATATAAGCAAATACTTCAACCGTGTCAATCATTTTGCCCGCTCGTCAGCGGCTTTGTGGCGAAAAACTTTTGCAATTGCGGCTGGCGTTTACGTGATAATAACTGTTCGGCCTAGCTTGAGGGAGTTGTCATCTGGAAGCCCGTTCATCACGCCCGTTTTTTACACCGTCATCCGCAAACTCCGCGGCGACCGGCCGATGCGTGCCCCGCACCAGCACGAGGCTCCCGCGGCCGTGATCGCCCAGTAATGTAGAGTGTGGTCGAGTTCTACGAGACCCACCACAAAACTTCGCACAAGGTGGATTGGGTGGCACGTCCCTGAGCTTCGAGCGAAGGAGGTGATTTCGCCGATCTCCACGCACTTCGCCTGAAGCTCAGAGCGTGCCACCCGCCTACGCGCGTTTCGCCTCGTCCTGATACGCCTTGATGATTTCGCCGATCATCGCGCCGAGCGCTTTTTCAGGTCGGTGCAGCGGACCTCGCTCTGCAATTCGACCCCCTTGCGGACGCTATGAATCAACCCTGCCTCGCGGAGGACCTTGAAATGCTGCGAGAGCGTCGATTTCGGCAGCGGCGTCTTGTTGATGTTGATGAACGTCGAGCAGTTTTGGCACAGTCGGAGTCCGACAATTCCAAGAAGATGCGGACCCGCGCCGGATCGGAGAGGGCATAGAGGATGCCCTGTACGGTGATTTCGTCAACCGATGGATGAAACAGCGGCCGCATGGGGAAATTGTATCAGGGTGCGGACGAATCGTCCAGTTAGCCTGAAAAACGGGCGTTCGGGAGTATTGAACTATATGGCCAATCACGCCTATCCTGATATCGCGTCGGTGTGTACAATTCCAGCGTCCAAGTTGCATTTCTTCAGGAGTCTCAATGATGGAACGCGAATACATCGACCGGTCGGAAAACATCCAGAAGCGGATTCTCCAGCTCAGGGACTCTCTTTGACTTCGAGGGCAAGAAGAAGCAAATCCTGGCCATTGAGGACCAGATGGGCCAAGGCGATTTCTGGAACAATCGCGAGAAGGCCCAGGAAGTCGTCGGCAAGCTCAAGGGCCTGAAGAGCCTCGTCAAGCCGCTGGAGGAAGCGATCCGCGCGGCTGACGATCTGGCGGCGATGATCGAAATGGCCGCCGAGGACGAAGGCATGGCGGCCGAAGTGCCGCCCGAGGTCGAGAGGCTGGAGAAGATGCTCGATGACCTGGAAACAAAGTCGCTCTTGAGCGGCCCGTTGGACGACAATTCGGCCCTGCTCACTATCAACGCCCGCGATGGCGGCACCGACGCCCACGATTGGGCCGAAATGCTCTTGCGGATGTACACGGCCTGGGCCGGCGACCACGAGTACTCCACCGAACTGATGGACCGCCAGGACAACGAAGTGGCCGGCATCAACAGCGCCACGATCGCCGTCCGCGGCCCGATGGCCTATGGCTATCTGAAGGGCGAGGAGGGCATCCATCGCCTGGTGCGGATCAGCCCCTTCAACGCCGAAGGCAAGCGGCAGACGAGCTTCGCTGCCATCGATGTTTCGCCGGAAGTTTCCGACGAGGTCGAGATCGAAATCCGCGACGAGGACCTGGACGTGAAGGCAGTTCGCTCCAGCGGCCCCGGCGGGCAGCACGTCAACAAGACTTCAAGCGCCATCCAGATGCGGCACATCCCCACCGGCATCATGGTCTGCTGCCAGGCCGAGCGGAGCCAGCACAAGAACCGCTCGATGGCGCTGAAGATGCTGCGCGCCCGGCTGGCGCGGATCGAGGAGGAAAAACGCGAGGCCGAGGCGGCCGCCAAGTACACGGCCAAGCCCAAGGTCGGCTTCGGCTCGCAGATTCGCAGCTACTTCCTCCATCCCGATCAGCGGGTGAAGGACTCGCGGACCGGCTACTACATGGGCAGTTTCAACGCCGTGCTCGACGGCAATATCCAGGGGTTTCTTGATGCTTATTTGCGGTATCGCGTGAAGGGCGAGACGCAGGGGAATTTGAAGGATGAGGAGTGATTTGTACGCCCCAAGAAATGCTCGAAAGGAGTGAAGATCATGAATGATCCAATAGTCGCGGAGGTCCGAAAGGTACGCGAGGAATTTGCACGTAAGTTCAATTACGACTTGCACGCGATGTGCGAGGAATTGCGGCGTGAACAAAAGCTGAGCGGCGCCAAGGTCGTATCCTTTCCGCCGAGGCCACCTCAGGTATTTCCCGTCAAGAGTAACGTGGGAGCCGAAAAGGTTTCGTCATGAAAGATCCGATTGTCGGGGAAAACGGCAATTATCGGGAGGAGTTCGCTCGCCAATTCAATTACGACTTTCGAACAATTTGGTAGGAACATTGTCGGGCAGGTAATTTGACCTAGTGATTACCCCGATTTCTCAGTTTGAAAAGTCCTTTGGCAACGAATTGAATTCGCTAGGGCTTTCCCGCGCGCGGTCGCGCCTATATTTCAAATGACGACAGCAGGGTGCAATGAACCGCACGGCAAGATAATGTGCGACTTTTTGCATCGTTCGCCGCTGTCATTGCTTACCAAGTCGGGCAAACCGAATCGACCGAGGGAACCACTCAGGTAAAGGGGTTTTTCGTAAGGGAGGAGCCAGATTCATGCCGTCGCTCTTAATTGTTGACAATGACCGGAACGTCACTCGCACTTTTCAGCACTGTTTTGCGGACACCGACGTCACGGTCTGCCGGGCCGGGTTGTGGCAAGAGGCAATTCAGAGCGCGACGGATGGGGAACCCGACGTGGTGGTCCTTGATGTAGAACGGTCTGGCGGAGGCGATTTTTCCGCGCTGGAGGAAATCCGCCAGGTGCATCCGGCGCTCCCGGTGGTCATCATGACGGCCCCCGGCGCGAGCGAAGTGGCGATCGAATCAACGCGCCTGGGCGCGATGGACTTTTTGACCAAGCCCCTGGACGCGGCGCAAGTCCGCGAAGTGATCGGCCGCGCCATCCACATCAGTTCTCGCATTCGCCTCAATGGCAACGGCGACGACCATCACGCTGCCGAGGTTGACCCCGCCGCCATCGCTTCGGCGCTCTGCGCTGCTGGGCGCCAGCCCGGCCATGCAGGAAGTATACAAGGCGATCGGCCGCGTCGCCGCGCAAAACATCAATGTGCTGATCCGCGGCGAGAGCGGGACGGGCAAAGAACTCGTCGCCCACGCCATCCACGAGCATAGCGACCGGGCCGACAAGCAGTTCATGGCAGTGAACTTCGCCGCCATACCTGAAGCCATTCTAGAGAGCGAGCTGTTCGGGCACGAGAAGGGCGCCTTCACCGGCGCTGTAGGGCAGCGGATCGGCAAATTCGAAGAGTGCGACGGCGGTACGATTTTCCTCGACGAGGTGGGCGATATGCCGCTCTTGATGCAAAGCAAGGTCCTCCGCGAATCCAGGAAAAGGAGTTCCAGCGAGTTGGAGGAAACGAGACGATCACTTCCGATGTGCGGATCATCGCCGCCACGAACCGCGATCTGGACGCGATGGTGGCTAACGATGAGTTCCGCGCGGACCTGTCGTTCCGCCTCAATGGGTACCAAATCGCCTTGCCGGTGCTCCGCGATCGCCGCGACGACATTCCGATCCTGGTCGAGCACTATCTCCGCCTATTCGACGTGGACATCGGCAAGTCGATCACGTCAGTGGCTCCGGAGGCGATGGAACGATTGCAAAACTACTGCTGGCCCGGCAACATCCGTGAATTGCAGACCGCGCTGAAGCACGCGATGTTGCACACTATCGGGTCGGAGTTGTTGGTTGATTTCCTTCCGGCCGAATTGCGAAACGGCGGGAAGGACACGCCGCAGCCAACAGCGCCTAGCGAGGTCGCTGCGGATGTCCCGGCGGCCGAGGCGGCGACGATCCACTTGCCGGGCGACGCGGCATTCGTGGAGTTCGCGGAAGCGCAAATACGCGGCGGCTCCCATTCCCTATACGCCGACAGCGTGCGATACATGGAGTCGATCCTTTTGACGCACGTACTCCGGCATACTAACGGAAATCAATCTCGAGCCGCGGCCATCTTGGGAATGACCCGCGGCTGCCTCCGCAGCAAGCTCCGCCTGCACGGAATCTCAATCAGTTCCTCCGTCGCGATCCGAGAACTGCCCAACGTTCGCGGCGGCTCCCGTGCCCTTGCGTCCAGCGGAAACCGGCTGCTCTAGACAAACGCTCCCTCATATCTTTTCCTTCGTGAAATTCACAGTCAATTTCAGCCCTTGCCCGGCTTCTTCTCTGGCTCCCGTTCGCCGCCACGGGCCGGCGCGGGCTGATTGTGTGCCGGCGGAGCCACTTGCGGCGCCTGAGGATGGCGCGGAGCAGGCTGTGGTTGCGGTTCCGGCCGGCGATGTTCAGGCTGCGGCTGCGGTTGCGGCTGGAAATGCTCGGCTTGCGGCGGTCGCACCGGCTCCGGATTCGCTCGGTGTTCCAAATCGGGCCGCGGGGACGCGGCCGGCGGTAGACGGTTCGGGACCGCTGGCGCGGGCGATTCGCCGCCAGGCACAACCGGCTTGAACACTTCCCGGCGATTGGGCTGTTGACCCGGCTGTCCTGCCCCGCTGCCGTGTAAGCGCCCATCAAAGCCATTCTTGACGGCAGGGGTAGATTGAAGGGGATTGGTTTTTCTCAACGATCTCTTTCCATTGGAGGTCCCATGTCTCGTTTAGTGCCTGGCTACAAAGTCCAAGAGTGGCAGCGGCGGATGAGGAGATTTCGGAAGTCCCGGCATTCGGTTGTCGAATTCTGCCGTCAAGAAGGCGTCTCGGCTCCATCGTTCTATCATTGGAAAAAACGTCTCGCCCAAACGGCTGATTCCAAGCTGTCCCCCAGCGAAGCGCCAAGCGGCTTCCGCCCGGTGCGGTTGCTGCCGACGGCGGGCGTTGGCGTGCAACTGCCCGGCGGCACGCAAGTGGTTGTGCCCAGCGGCGATGCCGAGAGTCTGCGGTTGGTGATCGATCTTCTGGCCCGCGCCGACGCTGAGCGTCTGGGATACGCCCGCCCATGCTGAGTTTCGCCCCCAATATCCGCATCTTCCTCCATGTCCGGCCGACGGACATGCGGAAGAGTTTCGACGGCCTCTGCGGGCTGGTGCGGGGCGTGCTGGCGGCCGATCCCTTGGACGGCAGCCTGTTCCTCTTCGTCAACCGCCGCGGCGACCGCCTCAAGGCGCTGTGGTGGGATCATGATGGCCTGGCGTTGTTCTACAAGCGGTTGGAGTCGGGCACGTTCGAGATGCTGCGGCCGGAGGGCGAAGCGGCGGCCGTGGAACTCGACGCCGCGGAACTGGCCATGCTCCTCAGCGGCGTGACGATTGGCTCGGTGAAGCGTCGCAAGCGTTACGCGCGGGCCGGCTGAAAGCGGCGCGCTGTCGCGACACGTTTGCTGGTTGTTTGGTGATGGGCTTTTCGTAAAGCACACGCGCGCGAAAAGCCCCGGCTTCGTTTGGGGGAGAATTCTTGGCAAAGTGTGCTTGTCCATTCCCCAAGCGTTGCTATGATAAGGGCTATGAACGACACGCAACTGATTCCGAACGATCTTGCCGCCTGTCAGACGCTCATCGTCGAGCAGGCGCGGGCGGTCCTGGAGCAGAGCGACGAGATCACGAAGCTCAAGCAAGTGGTCGAGGAACAGCAACTCACGATCAACAAGCTCTTGCAGCAGGCCTACCGCAATCGCAGCGAGCGTTACCGGGAAGACCCGCAGCAGATGCAGATCGACTTCGGCAACACGCCGGAGGCGGGCGACGCGGCGGACGGCCTGACCGAGGCGGTGCAAGAGGCGGAGATCGTCATTGCGGAGCACAGCCGCCGCCGGCACAAGCCGCGGAAGGCCCGCAACGAGTCGCTGCCGGCCCATCTGCCCCGCTACGAGGTCACGCTGGAAGCCCCCGACGAAGTCACGCACTGTGCGGAGCATGGCGCGCGGAAGTTGATCGGCTACGACGCCCAGGAAACGCTGGAGTTCGAGCGGCCCAAGCTCAAGGTCCGCGTGACGCTGATCCCCAAGTACGTCTGCGAAGGCCAGGCCGAATGCGGCGTGAAGGAAGCCCCGCGGGCGGAGGGCCTGGTCGAGGGCAACCGCTACGACACGAGCGTGGCCGCCGAGATCATCACCGCCAAGTACGGCTATCACCTGCCGATCTATCGCCAGCAGGATTACTTCGCCGGCAGCGGCTGGACGCCCTCGCGGGGCACGTTGTTGAACATCCTCGTGGCTGCGGCGGCTTGTCTTCGCCCCCTTCGTGCTGTATCTGCGAGAGCAAGTCATCGCCAGCGGCGTGCTGGGCACGGACGAAACGCGAACCACCTTGCTCCTACCGCCGGAGATTCCCGCGGTAATCCCCGGCGACGCCAAGTCGCAACGGATTCACGAGGTCTTCGCCAAAGCGCGGGCCGAAGGGCAGCCGAGCGTCTCGGGGCGGATGTGGGCCTACCGCAGCCTGACGGTGCCCATCAACGTCTTCGACTTCACCGTCAGCCGGCACCGCGACGGGCCCGACGAGTTCCTCGTGGCGGGGAATTTTACCGGCACGATGATGGCGGACTGTTATTCGGGCTATCAAGGCATCACACTGCGGAGCGAAGCGCGGATCGAACGCGCCGCGTGCAACGCCCATGCGCGGAGAAGATCTTCGAGGCCCGTGCGAGCGAGCCCTTGTTGGCCAGCCGCTTCCTGGCGATCTATCAAGAGTTGTACGACATTGAGGACCGCGGCAAGGCGTTGCCGTGCGCGGAGCGGGAGGCATTGCGCGCGGCCGCGGCGCTGCCCGCGTGGCAGCGTCTGCGGGAACTGTTGGACGGCGAGGCGGTCGTGCGGGTGCTGCCCAAAGAGAAGTTCGCCGAGGCCTTGGGCTATCTGCGGAACCAGTGGGATGCCTTACAGGTTTACCTGGACCACGGCCGCTTGCCAATCGACAACAATGAGACCGAGCAGTTGATGAAGCAGGTGGCAATCGGACGGAAGAACTGGTTGTTCGTGGGCAGCGTGGCGGCCGGCGCGCGCAGGCGGACTTCCTCTCAATCGTCAGCAGCGCCGTGCGGAACGACCTGGACGTGTGGGCCTACGTGAAGGAGATGCCGGACCGGCTCTTGGCCGGGGATCGGGACTTCGCCGCGCTGCGACCGGACCGTTGGGCGGCAGAGCATCCCCAGCACATCCGCGACTATCGGACGGAGGAGCGCCGCGACCGGGCTGATGCCCGGCAGATGCGTCGCGCTCATCGCCGCCGCGCGGCGTCCCCCGCTAGCTAACCCCCATGCGCCTCATGGCTCTGGTTGGCGCTCACACTTGCGGAGCAGAGCGACAAATCACGCTGCGTTGCGTGACGGAACCGGACGAAGCCCAGTCGGTGCTACTCCACCGGTTGGGGCTAACGTTGCCGCGGCGGCTCCGCCGCCTCGACAACATTGACCATATGTAGTGAAATAAAAGCTCGAAATCGAACGTAAGTCCTTTGCCGACAACAAAAAGTCTCTAACTTGGGCTAAGTCTCTGAAATACCAAGGACTTGCGCGAGGTAGTCAGGATTCCAACCGGCCATTCTGCGTCGCATGGCAACGCTTTCCTTGTCGGTTTGCTGTTTGAGGAGGCTGATGGCGAAGCGTTTGAGCCAGGCCAGATTGTCAGCCGCATGACGGTTTCGCAGTCGGCTTTCGTCCTCACGGAACGTGACATCCAGACACCAGTGCAATGTGTTTTCAATTCCCCAGTGTCCACGAACACGTTCCGCAAATCGGCGCACGCCCATTTTCGTAGAACTGATGTAGTGCCGTACATCGCTCGTCTCCTGATCGCCTGTCTTGCTGATTCGGATTGCCACCCCGATAGTCTTTATTCCCTTCCATTTTCCGCGGGTCGTCAGGCAGTCCGGCACTGGCATCTGATAATAGGTAACGGTATCAATGCGACCATGTCCTTTGACAACCTCCTCATGTTTTCTAGCGGGGACATCGGCGAAGTCGTTTTCCATGTTCGCCAGTACATAATCTTCAACCTCGTCATGGAGCGTTCCTTGATTCCCCTTCAGCGCCAACAGGTAGTCGCCACCTCCAGCGATGATTTTCTCCGCAATCTCCCGTTGGCAGCCTGCGGCGTCAATGGTGACGACTGCATTGGTAACGTCGATTTGGTCCAAAAGTTCGGGAATCGCCGTGATTTCGTTGGATTTCTCCGCCGTGGCCAATTGGCCCAAACTGATGCCGCGACGCACCGACCAGGCACTGACCAGGAACAGAGGACCCAAATTGCGACGCCGATCGTGCGACCGACGCACCGCCTTGCCATCGATCGCAATGTGCTCCCGCGCATTCTCGGTCTCACCCTCGGCAGGTCCACTCAGAGTGGCAATCCATGCTTCAAAGCAACGCTGAAAGGCCTGTGGCTTCAAACTGGCCAGCAGCCGCCCAATCGTATCGTGCGACGGAATTCCTCCGGGCAGGTTCAGGCGATGCTGAAGCCACTCCTTGTGGGATTTCGCCCAGATTCCAATCGCCTTCGGTCCGTCGGCCCCGGCGATTACCGCCAATACACAAATGACAATCAAATCTCCTAGCAGATGGACTCGATTGATCGTGCTCCGTGGGTCTTCCAGATCCATAATGAACTCGCGAATCGAAACAACATCATCCACTTCGTTACCCATCTCTTGCTCTCCGTGGAAACTTCTGTACAAACCACCTTGGAAAGAAATAGGTTTACCATAAACGAGATTATCGCGCTACCCTAAACTACCCAAAGTGCGCGTCGGCCCTGCGATTCTACCATGGCTTTGCCAATATGCAACCGCGGCAAAGAAAAATACAGGCGGCACTCTGTTGCAAAGGCACGGGCAATTAGCACAATAAAACACTTGCCTGTTGATAAGCATTGTGTGCGAGGCCGGAAAAGGCGCAAAATCGTGCCCCTGATTCCTCCGAGTTTCAGGTTTTGCGGTGCAGTGAAAAAGCCACGCAGGCGAATCGTCCCGTTCCTTATAGGCGGCCTCCGGGGCCGGACGCGACCCTTGCTCATTATTCGGGCGTGGTCTCTCTGGGTTGCTGCGTGACAGTGCTTCGCCAGAGATATGCGCGGTGATCGGCTTGCCAACTTCGTAGACATACTTGATGCCGGGAACCATCTCAAGTTCCCACGGTCCACCTTCGGAAATAAACCGAGACAATTTGAGACTTGTTAGGTCACGATATACGCCCATATCCGGTCCGAAGTCCATTTCAAGTCGGGTCAGTAGGGCGTCAAGTTGCGATTCAGAACATAGTGCGGTGATGGTCGCTATACTGAAGATAACCGTCACCTGAAGTCCGTCCGGACCACTCTTGATAATCTTGGTTCCGATGTGCTTTTTCTTTCGGTGTCTTAGTAAGCTTCGCCGCCACCGCGTAGAGCAGTTCTCGAAGTTCGTCCGCATCCTTGCAAATTGGCTTGTTCATTTTAGCGCGCCTTCACTAATTGTTGACGAGAGCGCTTGTAGCAGCGGGCCGCCAAGGTCCGGCAGTTGGCGTCGTAGCAGCTAATTCCGCGCGACCTTGAGGACCGCCCGTCACCGCACACTCTCCTCGATTGTAGCCACCATCGCCGTAGGAACAAGATCCGGCGTAGCCTGCGAGACCCCCACTTTGCGGAAATTTTGGACTATTTTGGAATTCCGTCGCCTGCGGAAGGCAAAATGACGCAATGCCGCCGCCCCGCCGCCGATTCACAAGCCCTTATGTCATAACGAGTTACGACGATACAATGAGTGGTACCCTCTAAGTGATGGCGAATTCGCGCTACTTTAGCCGGCGTCGTAAACCCTACCCGGCAAAGGCTTTAGCTCAAGAACGCACACACAAGCCATACAAGTGTTTACAGACGCTTAGAATAGTGTATATTGAGCGGAAAGGTGTGGGAGGCGGAGAGTGAGCAGTGGGTAGTGGGTAGTGAATACGTAAAGGAGATCAAGGTTCAATGCACAAGGTTCAATGTTCAATGCCAAAGACCTGCCGCGGTTCGCCGTCCGCCCCCAAATCGCTAAATCTCCAAATCCCGAATTCCCTGCTCTATGCATTTCTATCCATTCCTATGCCATTTCTATGCACTTTCTATGACGTTTCTATGCGATTCCTATATAAAATTCGGGAGACATTGCCGTTAATCGTATGCCGATTTCTGCGGGAATATCGCAAAACTCGCGGCCGGCTAGGCCTCAAAAATAAATTGAATGCGAATTCCCACTTCCCACTGCACCCAATCCGCGTTCCATCCGTGGCCGCCTCCTGTTCGTGTGTTCCGAGTGTTTTGTGTTTTCCCAAAACGGCCCAGCCATTCCCAAGAGTTATCATGTGTTATAAAACAGTCCCAAATGTTCCCAAGCAGTTTCCAAACGATTCCCAAATCATTCCCAATTGTTCCTAAAATGATTGTCCCATTAAACACACGCCATTTGCCCGACAGATTGCGCGAACGGAAGCGGTGTTTTTTCCGCACCGAAAAGTCGGCGGAAAGCGGCTGTCCAACCCCGCGGCTTGGCCAATCGCCGAGAATCCAAACAACCAAGGAGGGGATTGCTGCTCGTGGCACTTAAAGCCGTTCCGAAAACCAGTAGGGTGTGGTCGAGTCCTACGAAGACCCACCATGAATTATCGCAAATTGGTGGGTCATCGCTGTGCTCGACGCCACCCTACAAATTACCACTTGTGAATAATCCGAGGCAGAACATGCCACGTGTGCCTGATTCCCTGTCTCGAAAAATCTGTTAAAATCGCCCTTTTCCTGGGTGCGAATCCTACTGTATTAAGAGTCGAAGAATCATGCCCGCCAGACAGCTTGCCGCCGCAGAAGCTAAACCCAAAACATTCACCTTTGGAGTCGTCGGCACCGGCGATCCGCGGATCGACGAGGAGTCGCGGCAGCGGGCGGCGAATATCGTCAAGACGATCGCCGATCTGGTGGCCGCCAACGTCCGCACGCCCGACGGCCGGCCGGTCGATGTCGTCTGGTCGCCGCTTCTAGTCGATGGTGAGCCGCAGGCCGATACGGTCGGCCGGCAGTTTCGTGAGGCGGGTGTCGATGCCGTGATCTGTGCCCCGGATACCTGGGCATTCCCCCAGCTCACGTTCATCAGCTTGCTTGCCCATCTGCCGGGCGACATCCCGATCAATATCACCTGCGGCAACAGCGGCCCCAAGCCGGGCGTGGTCTATGCCCATGCGCTCAACGGCGCGCTGGCACAGACCTGCAAGCTGGCGCACCTCAACGTCGGCACCTGGCCCGATACGGGCGACGATCCCAAGCCGACCGACTCAACCGTCGCCGCGCTCGTCGATTGGGCCTATGCCGCCGTGACCTGCGCGGGGCTCAAAGGCCGCCGCGTCGTCGTCTTCGGTCACGACTCGATGGGCATGGAAACCGCGCTCACGCACGTCATCCCCACGCGGCGGACCTTTGGCCTGGAAGTGACGCGGCTCGATATGAAGCTGCTGGCCGACATGCTCAACAAAGGCTCGTACGACAAGAAAGAGCTTGCCGCCTTGCGGGCCTGGATCGATCGGCACATCGGCCCGCGGCTGGACCTCAGCCAGCCCGACGGCGCGGAGAAGTTCAACCAGTCGCTGGCCCTCTACCTGATCATTCGCGACCTGATGACCGAGCTCAAAGCCGTCGGCGGCGGGTTCATGAACCAGCTTGAATGGGGCAGCGACCGCCGCGGCATCCCGTTGCCGATCGCCGACGTGATGGAAAGCCTCTTCAATTCCACGTTCGACCACAACGGCAAGAAGACGGTACTGCCTTTCGCCACCGAGGCCGATACGCAGGGCCTCTTGACGATGCTCTTCGGCTCGTGGCTCTCCGGCGGCAACCCGACGCTCTTCATGGACTTCCGCAAGGTTTGGGAACCGTGGGAAATTCAAGATCTGGCGACGAAGCTTGGCATCTCTTTCGGCCCCAAAGACCTTTGGGCACTCAAAGGCATCGTCGATGGCGACAACAGCGGCTCGGCCAGTTTCGATTGGGCAGGGCGGCCGGGCGACTCGGTGGAATCGATCATGTCTCGCATCACGCTGCCGGGCTCGGTGTTGTACTACTTCCCTGGCGGCGGCAACAGCGTGACGTTCTTCTCGCCCGGCGGCATCGACTGCATGGCTAGCCGCCTGACCTACAGTGCCCTCTCCGGCATGTTCAGCATGGTCTGGGACGAAGCGACGACGGTCGATCTGCCGGAGAAGCTGGCCGTCGCGGTGGCGAATACTTCGACCCCGACGTGGCCGCATACCTGGATCGTGCCCAAGTACGCCACGATGGGCGAGTACAAGCAATACGCCCCGGCGAACCACTTTCACGCCGTCTGGGGCCTGAAGCCTTGCCGCTTGCAATACTGGATGGACATGACCAATGTGCTTTCCGTCGCGCCTGGGCGAAGCGCACGCCATGGATCGAAGAGACCGACCGACCGCAGCCGCTGTTGTTCCTTTTGAACGGCGGCGAGAACAACGCCAAGACACTGCGAGCGCGGCAATAGTGCTGTTCGACCCCTCGCCGTGCCCCCTCCGGGAGGGCGAGGAGAGTCAAGTGATAACGTGCGCAATCTTCGCGTTTTGAGCAAACTGAGTTATCGTTACCTTTTTGCAAAGCATTCCCCAAACGCTGCGGGAACGCCCGTTTTTGTCGCGCCGACTCCTAGCCTCCACACCACCCGTTGTCGTATAATCCCGGTTTCGGGTAGTTATTTCATTGATATAGCGCTCGCGGGTCGAAATGATCGAAGCCCGGCGCAAGCGATGGACGAAATACGCCCACTCGCTCGTGCTTCGGGCTTATATGACTTCTGCGGAATACGGCTTGTCTCGACCCGCGAACACTATAACCAACCCCAGTGGCGTACTTATATGAGCCAGATCGAACTTGTTGCGGACAGAGAGATGGAACCCGTGAGCTCGTATGGGCTTACAGCGGAGACTCTACACGAAAAATGCATCGCTTTGGCCGGAAATCTGTGGTGGAGCTGGAACCACGAGGTTATTAACCTCTTCCGCGATCTCGATCCCATCCGCTGGCGGCAGTTGGACCACAATCCGATCGCCCTGCTCTCGGAGTTCACGCCCGAACGGCTGGAAATGCGGGCGTCCGAAATGGTGCTCTATAGCCGAATCAACCAGGCTTTTCGCCGCCTGAAGGAGTATATGAACGAAGTCCCGGCCTGGGGCCGCACGAATACGGGCGTGCTCGGGTCGCGGCCGGTGGCCTATTTTTCCCTTGAATTCGGCGTGCATGAATCCGTGCCGATCTATTCGGGCGGCCTGGGTGTGCTTTCGGGCGACCATATCAAGAGCGCCAGCGCGCTGGGCGTGCCGCTGGTGGCATGCGGCTTGTTCTACGACCAGGGCTATTTCAAGCAGCACCTTGACCCGCAGGGTTATCAGCAGGAAGAATACCTCGACACGAAGGTCGAGAATCTGCCGATGGAACCCGCCCGAGGTCCGGATGGCAAGCCGATCACCGTGCAGATCGACACGCGCTCGGGCCGATTGCTGGCGAAGGTGTGGCTGATGCGCGTGGGCCGCGTGCGGCTCTTCCTCTTGGATTGTGA
The DNA here is from genome assembly GCA_963707295.1 of uncultured Planctomycetia bacterium. GTDB lineage: Bacteria > Planctomycetota > Planctomycetia > Pirellulales > Thermoguttaceae > JANXQG01. Next base: position 1,403,690 of record CAVPPL010000006.1, on the reverse strand, counting down.
CGTGCCGAGCAACAGTCCCGAAGATCGAGAACTGACTTCGCGGCTTTACGGCGGCGACACCCGCGTCCGCATCCGTCAGGAACTCGTGGCCGGCGTGGGCGGCATCCGCGCCTGGCGGCGATGGGCATCACGCCCGGCGTCTATCATCTCAACGAAGGACACAGCGCGTTCGCCACGTTGGAAGCGATTCGGCAGCGGATGAAAGAGGACGGCGTGAGCTTTGAGGTCGGCCTGCACGAAGTGGCGCATCGCACGGTCTTCACGACGCACACGCCGGTGCCCGCCGGCCACGACCGCTTCGACAAGAACTTAATCGAAGAACACCTCGGTCCCCTGCGCGACGAATTGGGCATATCCTTCGATCAATTGATGGGCCTGGGCCGCGTCGAACCACAGAACGAGCACGAAACTTTTTGTATGACGGTGCTAGGTTTGAAACTTTCGCGCAAGGCCAACGCCGTGAGCAATCTGCACGGACACGTTTCGCGGCGGATGTGGGCCCATCTCTGGCCGTGGCGGGCGGAAGAGGAAATCCCCATCGGCCACATCACCAACGGCGTCCACGTTCCCTCCTGGCTCGCCTACCAGATGATGCAGCTCTACGACCGCAACTTCGAGCCCGGCTGGATGGCCCGGCTTAGCGATCCGGAAATCTGGATGGGGATCTACGATGTCGATCCGGGCGAGTTATGGGAGACGCACTATGCCTTGAAGAACCTGCTCTTGGCGTTCGTCCGCCGCCGCATCAGCCGGCAGTGCCGCCGCCGCGGCGAGAGCGACGAAGCGGTCGAAGCCGCGCGGAATATCCTCGACCCGAACATCCTTACGATCGGCTTCGCCCGCCGCTTCGCCACGTACAAGCGCGCGGACCTGGTGTTCAACGACATCGACCGCATCGCCGAGATCGTCAACGACCCGCAGCGGCCGGTGCAATTCGTCTTCGCCGGCAAGGCCCATCCGGCCGACGAGCCGGGCAAGCAATTGATCAAGAAGATCGCCAATCTCCGCCTCGACCCGCGCTTCGCCAATCGCGTCACTTACATCGAGGACTACGATATCAACGTCTGCCGGCATTTGATCCAAGGCGTTGACGTCTGGCTGAACAACCCGCGGCGGCCGTTGGAAGCCTCGGGCACCAGCGGCCAGAAAGCGGTGCTCAACGGCGCCTTGAACCTCTCCATCCTTGACGGCTGGTGGGGCGAGGCGTTTGACGGCACGAACGGTTTCGCCATCGGCAAGGGGACGCAGCACGTCGACGATCGCATCACCGACACGCGCGACGGCGCCTCGCTCTACAAGGTGCTCACCGAGGAAGTAATCCCGCTCTTCTATGACCGCGATATCGACGGTCTGCCGCGGCACTGGATCCGCCGCATGATGAACTCGATCAGCACGCTCGGCTGGCGATTCAGCGCCGACCGCATGGTGGCGGATTACGTGCAGCAGTGCTATTTGCAGGCGTCGGGAGGGTTGAGCTGCCAGATGCCGTAGATATTGAGGGTTAGTGGTGGTTACGCTCGAGATTACGATTCCCGTATCCGCTAAATGGCCGACTCGCGATGAACTCGCGGCGCGAAATGCTGTTGAGGCCGCTCTTAACTCGGCGGGCATTGGCATCGTCTCCGGCGTTGGCGGCGGAATGGGCGAGATGGAATTGGCGTACCGCGTGACCGACGAATCGAAAATCGCGGACGCAAGAGCGTCGATTGATCAGGCGATGAAAGCCCACATGGCGAGCTTTCAGTACAAGGTTCGTGTCTGTTGATGCCAAACATGGCGAAAAACCTACGCGGACCGCGTCTCCCTTGCCGCGATGGTGAATCAGTCTAACCAGACATCCGTCAAGCAGGAACCTGCCCCGGAACTCAGAGCTTGGTATACTTGAAATATGGATTACCACACTCTGTGCAAATCGGGAGGTTGAATATGGAAGCCGTCACGCGCCGCTATAGCAAAGAGGAGTTCGCTAAGCGCGGCGATGCCATGTACGAAAAGGAAGTCCGTCCGAACCTCAAAGCCGGAGACAAGGGCAAGTTTGCCGCGATCGATATCGAAACTGGCGAATATGAGGTTGACCGCGACGAAATGCGTGCTGGCGAGCGGCTTCGAGCCCGCGTTCCGCAGGCGCAGATTTGGTTCATACGCGTCGGCTACCGCACGACGCATCGTATCGGCGGTTGGCGGCGGAAGAACTAATGATCACCGGTATCGTCAAATCTGCCGAGGCAAGAATCCGTTTAACGATATTGGGACCAAGAGGTCGAGAGCGGGAAATAGAGGCAATTATTGATACCGGTTACACTGCCTCGCTAACTTTGCCGCCTTCCGTTGTCCGTGCGCTAGGCTTGCGTTGGGAAGGCTTGGCGACTTTTTGCAATGGCCGACGGCAGCCATTGCACCTTCGACGTATATGTTGCCAAGGTGCGTTGGGACGGAAAGGTACGCAAGGTTTATGTGGACGAGTCAAATGCCGAGGCGCTTGTGGGGATGCGCCTGCTGAAAGGGCATGAATTGAAGATGGATGTCCGTGCTCGCGGCAAGGTGCGAATCAAACGCCTGCCACGGAAGTAGATTACTTCGCCTCCCCCTCCAAGAACACCGGCTCGCCTAATTCCTTGCGGAAACTGCGGCCGGACGGATCGCCCTCGGAGTTCGTCCCGCGGGCTTCCTGGTATCCCTTGGCGATCGCGCGATCAATCAGGTTGTCGGAAAAATCGAGCACACAGAGGTGCGGCGGTCGCGGCGCGAGCGTGAAGACGACGATGTGCTGTTTCGATTGGGCATCGACCCGCTGGGCCTGATCGTAAAGATGGCTGAAGGCGGCCGCGGCGTCCTCCACGAAGTTGCGGTGCTCGACGTGCTCCGGCGGCGTGGCCTGAATGAGGATGATGTGCGTCGCGCCCCATAGGTGAGCGCCAACCAGGGCCATGAGGCGCATGGGGGCTAGCTAGCGGGGGACGCCGCGCGGCGGCGATGAGCGCGACGCATCTGCCGGGCATCAGCCCGGTCGCGGCGCTCCTCCGTCCGATAGTCGCGGATGTGCTGGGGATGCTCTGCCGCCCAACGGTCCGGTCGCAGCGCGGCGAAGTCCCGATCCCCGGCCAAGAGCCGGTCCAGCATCTCCTTCACGTAGGCCCACACGTCCAGGTCGTTCCGCACGGCGCTGCTGACGATTGAGAGGAAGTCCGCCGTGCGCTCGCCCGCCGCCACGCTGCCCACGAACAACCAGTTCTTCCGTCCGATTGCCACCTGCTTCATCAACTGCTCGGTCTCATTGTTGTCGATTGGCAAGCGGCCGTGGTCCAGGTACACCTGTAAGGCATCCCACTGGTTCCGCAGATAGCCCAAGGCCTCGGCGAACTTCTCTTTGGGCAGCACCCGCGCGACCGCCTCGCCGTCCAACAGTTCCCGCAAACGCTGCCACGCGGGCAGCGCCGCGGCCGTGCGCAATGCCTCCCGCTCCTGCGCACGGCAACGCCTTGCCGCGGTCCTCAATGTCGTACAACTCTTGATAGATCGCCAGGAAGCGGCTGGCCAACAAGGGCTCGCTCGCACGGGCCTCGAAGATCTTTCTCCGCGCATGGGCGTTGCACACGGCGCGTTCGATCCGCGCTTCGCTCCGCAGTGTGATGCCTTGATAGCCCGAATAACAGTCCGCCATCATCGTGCCGGTAAAATTCCCCGCCACGAGGAACTCGTCGGGCCCGTCGCGGTGCCGGCTGACGGTGAAGTCGAAGACGTTGATGGGCACCGTCAGGCTGCGGTAGGCCCACATCCGCCCCGAGACGCTCGGCTGCCCTTCGGCCCGCGCTTTGGCGAAGACCTCGTGAATCCGTTGCGACTTGGCGTCGCCGGGGATTATTGCGGGGATCTCCGGCGGCAGGAGCAAGGTGGTCCGCGTTTCGTCCGTGCCCAGCACGCCGCTGGCGATGACTTGCTCGCACGAAGGGGCGAAGACAAGCCGCCGCAGCCACGAGGATGTTCAAGAGCGTGCCCCGCGAGGGCGTCCAGCCGCTGCCGGCGAAGTAATCCTGCTGGCGATAGATCGGCAGGTGATAGCCGTACTTGGCGGTGACGATCTCGGCGGCCACGCTCGTGTCGTAGCGGTTGCCCTCAATCAGGCCCTCCGGCCGCGGGGCTTCCTTCACGCCGCATTCGGCCTGGCCTTCGCAGACGTACTTGGGAATCCGCGTCACGCGGACCTTGAGCTTGGGCCGCTCGAACTCCAGCGTTTCCTGGGCGTCGTAGCCGATCAACTTCCGCGCGCCATGCTCCGCACAGTGCTTGACTTCCGGGCGCTTCCAGCGTGACCTCGTAGCGGGGTAGATGCGCCGGCAGCGACTCGTTGCGTGGCTTCCGCGGCTTGTGCCGGCGGCGGCTGTGCTCCGCAATGACGATCTCCGCCTCTTGCACCGCCTCGGTCAGGCCGTCCGCCGCGTCGCCCGCCTCCGGCGTGTTGCCGAAGTCGATCTGCATCTGCTGCGGGTCTTCCCGGTAACGCTCGCTGCGATTGCGGTAGGCCTGCTGCAAGAGCTTGTTGATCGTGAGTTGCTGTTCCTCGACCACTTGCTTGAGCTTCGTGATCTCGTCGCTCTGCTCCAGGACCGCCCGCGCCTGCTCGACGACGAGCCTCTGGCAGGCGGAAAGATCGTCGGGAAGCAGTTGCGTGTCGTTCATAGCTCTTATCATAGCAACGCTTGGGGAATGGACAAGCACACTTTGCCAAGAATTCTCCCCCAAACGAAGCCGGGGCCTTTCACGCGCGTGCTGCGCGAAAGGCCCCGGCAAACAACCACCCGACGTGTCGCGACAGTGCGCCGCTTTCAGCCGGCCCGCGCGTAACGCTTGCGACGCTTCACCGAGCCAATCGTCACGCCGCTGAGGAGCATGGCCAGTTCCGCGGCGTCGAGTTCCACGGCCGCCGCTTCGCCCTCCGGCCGCAGCATCTCGAACGTGCCCGACTCCAACCGCTTGTAGAACAACGCCAGGCCATCATGATCCCACCACAGCGCCTTGAGGCGGTCGCCGCGGCGGTTGACGAAGAGGAACAGGCTGCCGTCCAAGGGATCGGCCGCCAGCACGCCCCGCACCAGCCCGCAGAGGCCGTCGAAACTCTTCCGCATGTCCGTCGGCCGGACATGGAGGAAGATGCGGATATTGGGGGCGAAACTCAGCATGGGCGGGCGTATCCCAGACGCTCAGCGTCGGCGCGGGCCAGAAGATCGATCACCAACCGCAGACTCTCGGCATCGCCGCTGGGCACAACCACTTGCGTGCCGCCGGGCAGTTGCACGCCAACGCCCGCCGTCGGCAGCAACCGCACCGGGCGGAAGCCGCTTGGCGCTTCGCTGGGGGACAGCTTGGAATCAGCCGTTTGGGCGAGACGTTTTTTCCAATGATAGAACGATGGAGCCGAGACGCCTTCTTGACGGCAGAATTCGACAACCGAATGCCGGGACTTCCGAAATCTCCTCATCCGCCGCTGCCACTCTTGGACTTTGTAGCCAGGCACTAAACGAGACATGGGACCTCCAATGGAAAGAGATCGTTGAGAAAAACCAATCCCCTTCAATCTACCCCTGCCGTCAAGAATGGCTTTGATGGGCGCTTACGTTTATCTGCACCTCGTTTTCTCCACCAAGGATCGCCGACCTTTTCTCCGCGATCCGGTCATCCGCGCCGAAATGCATAAATGGCTCGGCAGCGCCTCGGGCCAACTTCAGTGCCCGTCCGTCATCGTTGGCGGCGTGGAGGACCACGTTCACATCCTTGGCCGTCTTGGCCGCACCATTACCCAGGCTGATTGGGTCAAGGAACTCAAGCGGACCTCGTCGCCTTGGATCAAAGAACGCGATCCACAACTATTGGAGTTCGCATGGCAGGCTGGATAACGTGTGTTTTCCGTCAGCGCTTCCAATTTGGAAGCCGTCCGCGACTACATCGAGAGGCAGGAGGAGCATCACGCGAAGCGCTCCTATCAAGATGAGTACCGCGTGCTGCTCGAAAAGCACGGCGAAACATGGGACGAACGCTACTGATGGCATGTTCGCGATGCGGCAGCGTGGCTTTGCCCGGCGACGTTGTTCTCTGCGCGGCAGACTCCATCCGCGATCGCTCCGATTGAAATGCCTGGTGCGAGCGAACGATATCCAACGCCTTCGTGCGGTCGGCCGCTGTTACAGGAGCAAGCCGAACGGGGAACGCCGAGCTCCGGGCGACGCTGGCGATTGGCTGGCCGATGGTAAGAAAGCGGCGATCAGCCCGATCGGTCCGCGTGGCCGCGAGTTTCTCCTCCTGGGCGAATGTGTGCGGCGGACGGGCCTCAGGATGGTCGCGGTAGTAGGTATGCCAGTGTTCGAGGTTCTCGATCCAATGCGGGTCGCGCCCGCCATAATACCAGCGATCGTAAGTAAACAAGGGATCGTAACGGAAACCGCCCATTCGATTCACTCCATACCAGAGATAGAAGCCCAGTCGATCGTACTCCGCGCCGAAATAATCGCCGAAGTAGTACTGGCAATACGCCAGCCGCGCGAAAAGATAAAAGCTGAGAATTCCCGGATCGATCACCACCGAAGGCGTGTAGACGAATCCCGGCCTTTGGTAGACGGCAGGACTGATCGCCAACGGCGCGAACGCCAGCCCGCGGTGATCGAGGTCATAATCCCAATATCCGTTGACGAACACATAGCCGCGGGGCGTCCATGAGTAGCACGTCGGGGCTCAAACCCAGCCCGTCCTGGCCGCAGTCCAGAAGCCATTCGTCCAGGTGAATTGGTTGCCTTGCCAGGTCCAGCAACCGGGCGTCCAGATGGCATCGGCTGACGGTGCGTCGGCGGGAGGTCCCTGCTCCTGCGGCGCCGGCGGCTGCGGAAAGTACTGGACTTCTTCCGTGTTCGCCGCAGTCCAAAAGCCGGGCGTGCGCTGGAAACCGTTTGCGGTTTGCGTCCAGTAGCCGCCGATCCATTGCCGATCCGGCGGCGGATTCCGCCAGATTCCACTCACCCAAATATAGTTGCCCCCCTGGTCGTCCCAGTCCCAGTATCCCGGAATCCATACGGCGCCTTCGCCTTGCGGCTGATAGGCGGAAGGCGTTTCATTGATCGGTTCGGGCGGCCTTTTCGTTGCGATCGGTGGAACTGCTCCGCTGAGGTTTACCGGGGCGGCGAACGCCTCGTGCAGCGGGCCGCGGGTCAGAACGTCTTGGCCGGGAATGTTGCCTTCCGCGTTCGTCATTGGACCAACGGGGGCCGGCGCGGGCGGCTGCGCGTTTGCCCCTGACGACTGGATCGCAAGTATGGCAAGCGCCGCGGAGAACAATCCACTAGTTATGCCCATGTATCGCATATTCTTGCTCCTAAAAAGCTGAACGCCATTAGTTAAGCAGTCAAAAGAAAAGGGTTGATATTTGATTCACTGCCCGACGGCGTCGACCAGGGAACTCTGCGACGCAAGTCCCACCTGGCCCGAAGGAACGCCGAGATGCGCGAAATCGCCGCGCATGATCTTCAGCGCCATCCGCTCGCGGTTGATCTCCGCCGCCGTGCGGAAACCAAGGCGGCGCAACACGAGAAATGGCGGGCACCACCCGGCCAGAATCTGCTGCATCATGAAGCCGCCGGCCAAGCACGGGAACAATATCCACTTCCTGTTGGAGAGTTTGCTCAGTGCGATTCCGCCCAGCACCGCGCCGCTGAACGCGAATTCGATAACGCGTTCGACATCCCATTCTCGGTCGAGTTCAACGAGCCGGTAAGTGAGATCGTGCGGGTTGGCATTTTCGTATTGGGCGAGCCGCTCGCTCGTCTCGTCGCGAATATGCTCCTTGATGCGCGAATCGCTATCGTTTTCAATTTTTTCTACAGGGGGAGCAACCATGATAGTAATCCTCTTTCAAAATGTGTTGAAGCGTAATGGACAAAGCCGCACGTGGACGCGCTGTCCTTCCGCCCGATCGGCATTCGCAGATTGACTGCTGCAAACCACACGCCAAAACGAGAATCTCTCCAACTGATTCATCTGTCACTAAGATCGCCCTTTCGTGCGGCGATTATCTCTTTGATCCAGGCAACGTTCTGGGCGACTTCCGCTCGCGAGCGAATGAACGCGCCCGCCATTCCCTGAATGCGAGTCCGACTCCAAAATAGCAGCGCCGCGGCCCCGACGATCGTGGCCAAGGCGACCAACCCGCAGGATTCGGCGGGCGACATTCCCTCCGCATTCAACTTGAACGCGATCGCCACCAGGGCCAGGAGTACCGCCGACAGAATCAATCCGGCCGCCGTCGCGACCATTATGACAACTGCAACCAGTCCCGAGACATATTCCCGGGCCTCGCTGAGAAACAGTTGCCAATTCAATCCGGCCAGTGCGACCAAATCCTCCGCTAAGCGGGCCGCGCTCCGTGCGACTGATGTGTGACCAGCCGGTTCGTGATTTGTCTCTACAGCGATCATGGATGTTCTCCATTGGTCACCGCTTGCCCGCCTCTAGCCGTTGTCGACGGCTGGTTAAAAGTGGCTGCATCCTCGCCCGCCGCTTTCGAGCGCGCGTCAAAGAGGTCTCGCGCCAATTGGGTCGCGAAGGAAACGCCTTCACGCACGATTAGCCCCATCGCCATTGACGCGAGGCCGGCGAGTAACCCTGCCGCATTCGGGGCGGTTGGCACGGACCGCGTCCGCCCTATCGCCTCCTCGACGGTCTTCTTGATTACCTTTTCGTCGAGGCAGCGCAGATGGACGCGGCGCGGCGCGAGCAAATAGCCCGTCACCGCAGCCGCGCCCATGATGGCGAAGGGATGTTTCGCAATGAATCCCCGCCAGTCAAGCTGCTTGCGGGCCTGCTTGACCATCTCTTCGGAGTGCGCGTCCAGATCCTTGCGGACCTGCCGCATTTGCCGCTGCAAATCGGCGGATGAGGTGTGGGCAACCATCTTTTTTACTTTGAACTGAGCAATATGCTCACCAGGACACCGGTTACGAGCCCGACGCCGAAGCAAATCGCCAGCGACTCTCGCGGCCGATCGCGAACGAAGCGTTCCGCCCCGTCAAGCCCGACCCGAAATTGCTCTGCCGCCTGCTGCGCGGTGTGCTGGAGGTTTTCGGCTGCTTGATTGGAAAAACGACGGACGTTTTCCGCCGTCTGTCCAAACGCGGAGGCCGCGGTGCCGGAAACTTCGTTGAGATAATTCTCGATCGCCTCCCGCCCTTCGCCCGTTTTCCGCTGGATTACGCCGATCAACTTGTCGACTTCTCCGTGGAATTGGGGCAAGTCCTCGTCGGTCAGTTGCCCCCAATGGGAGCGAATCCGGCCTTTTATCTCGTTCCAACGACCTTGCAATATCTGTTGATTGACCATGACTATCCTCCTGAACAAAATCTACTTTGACTTTGGACCTGGGCTACTTTGCTCTTGACGTGCCAAACGACTCAGTCGTCGACGATTGGCTCCTCTAGTTCATAGTTTTCCCAGACCTAGATTTGCCTTGCCTCTCGTTATGCAAGTGACATGCCGCTGGGAACCGCGAATTATGTTTTCGCTGAGATAGCCGCGGAAACTACGCCCAACTGCGACTTGCTCAAATCAGGTCATTCACAAGTGCATAGGTTCGAGATTTAATTGCACTCGGAAGGGTGGGCGGTTCTGAACCAGAGCGGTTGCCAATCGTTCTCCATGCGTTTCTTGCAGGGCGATGTCGGCGCGTCAAAGACCGCATCACCGGCGATCGTCCGCGTTTTGCGTGCGGAACGCTGTTTGCACGGCTGGAAACCAGTTTCGTACCACAAGTATTGTCCTTGGTTCAATTGCAAAGGAGTAAAACCATGAACATGAAGCGTGCAATGTTGGCCGCACTGGCTGTCGCGGCCTTGTCAACTTATCAAGCCTGGGCGGTCGATGTACCCGGCGCCGTGCAGCACGGTGCGCAAAGCATAGCCCTGCCGAATCAGATGCCGCCACCCTCCAACACTGGAGCAAATGTCACGGTGCCTGGAGCGGCGCAAGTTACGGTGGGTCGGCCAGCCGTGGCGGGCAACCAGATTGCCGAAAATCGCCCCGACCGCTGGCGCTATAAGTTCGATAACAATCGCTGGTGGTACTATACGCCGGAGAACCGCTGGATGATCTACTCGGACCAGTATGGCTGGAATTATCCGGAATCGGCCGGCGGGTACACGACCGCCTACGCCGCACCGGTTGCGCCTCCGGCCGTCGAATACACGGCACCGACAACCACCTACTACACTTACCCTAGTTACGGGTATTATTACAATGGCTACCGGGGACGCTACTATGGCCGTCCGGGCTATTACGTGGGCCGGCCGTGGTACGGATATCGCCGATGGTGGTAGTTAAGGAGTTGCGTGCCATGCCGCGAATCGAGCCCTCCCCCTGTCTTTTGGGAGAGGTGAGGGCGAGGCGCGACCTCGCCCAATAACCCTCTCCCAAAAGAAGTCAGGCTGCAAACAACATACAACATGGAACCTTTTCAACTTTGTGACTGTAGCCTGGCACGATGCGCGACGGGCCGCATGTGCGGCAATCTTCGCGAGCTGTCCGACGCACTCCGCGTCGTTTCCGATGCGGTCATCGAACATCACATGTTGCGTTGCGCACTGGAGGACCATTTTGAGCTTTACGAGTTCCCCAACGACTTAGCCCGTTGGGCCTGGGACGCGTTGGGCGACCATACGCTGGGCGAACAACTCGGGCTGATCGATCCGTACCGGCAGCCGTCGACTCAAGCCCTCCGTGAAACCCTTTCGGATGTCATCGAGCAACGCCTCTGGGGTTTGGATCGCATTCCCTGGTGCCGGCCAGGATTGGAACTGTACCTCGTCGAGTCGCGGCTCGTGGCCTACAATACGGGCCAACTCTTCGAGACGCCTGTCGCCCTCGCCGAGGCCATCGGCCGCATGCCGCTCCGCTCGCTTTTCTTTCACGTTCACGACGCCCGCCGCCGCACGGGCGGACACACCGACGACTTCTCGCAGTGGCTGGAAGCCTACGGCGTGGAGCCGGCCCTGGTCGAAGACCTTCGCAAGATCGACTTTTACGCCTTGAATCTCAGTCAGCTTCGGACCGCGATCTACGAGATTCTTCAACATCACTTGTCGATCGATCCCACGTTGATGCAGGTGCCGACATGACGCTTTTGGAACGCTACGAACAGATCGTCGGTACCCAGGAGGTCAATCGCCTCCGTCGGCTGGCCGAGCGCCTCAGCGGGCGGCGGATCGTCCACGTCAATTCCACGAAATCCGGCGGCGGCGTGGCCGAGATACTTGGCTGGATGGTGCCGCTGATGAACGAACTGGGCCTGGACACGCACTGGGAGGTCGTCGCCGGCACGCCCGACTTTTACAAAGTAACCAAGTCGTTTCATAACGGCATGCAAGGGCTGCCCGTCACGCTCTACAAACGGGATTTCGATCTGCATCACGAAGTCAACCGACAGAACGCCGAAAAACTGGCGCTGGAGGCCGACGTCGTTTTCATCCACGATCCGCAGCCGATCTATTTGCCCAAGTTCACGCCGCCTGGGCGGGTCGGCCGCTGGATCTGGCGCTGCCACATCGACGCCTCGCGACCCGATCGGGCGATCTGGAAATACCTCGAAGGCGCGTTGCCGCATTATCAGGCTGCCATTTTCTCGATGGCCGCGTTCGCCCGGCCGGCCAATTGCCCGCTCTACCTGATCCCGCCTTCGATCGACGCCACATCGGACAAGAACTGCCCCATACCGGAGACCGAGCGTATCGAAACGCTCGTGCGCCTGGGCGTCGATCCCGAGCGGCCGATGCTGCTGCAAGTCTCGCGCTTCGATCGCTTCAAAGATCCGCTGGGCGTGATCGAGGCCTATCGGCTGGTAAAGCCGTATTACCCTGAGTTGCAACTCGTCCTCGTAGGCGGGCCGGCCGACGACGATCCCGAAGGGGCGGAAGTCTTGCGCGAGGTGATGGACCGCGCGGGCGACGACAAGGACCTCAAGGTACTCATGCTCCCGCCCGACTCGCACCGCGCGATCAACGCCTTGCAGCGCTCGGCGGTCGTCGTCTTGCAGAAGTCGCTCAAGGAGGGTTTCGGCCTGACGGTGACGGAAGCCTTATGGAAGGGCAAGCCGGTGATCGGCGGCGCGTGCGGCGGCATCGCTTTGCAAGTCCACGACTACCACACGGGCTTTCTCGTCTACTCGCCCGCCGGCGCTGCCTACCGCATCCGGTACCTCCTCCGCTACGCCGAGAAGCGGCAGCGGATGGGCAAGACCGGCTACGAGTTCGTCCGCGAGCACTTCCTCTTGAACCGCCACCTCCGCGACTACTTCACGATGCTGTTGTCGCTAGAGCATCCGGGGAATGATGTGCTGGTGGTGTGATCGGTTGCCGGTGAGCCGCACCGCACGGCCGGTTTCAAGGTCCACGCCTGCAGTCTTGCGACGTCAAGAATCTTTGCAGCATGGAATCCCGGCTTATGGATCACCCAGTTGAAAAGCTCAGGAGAATCTTGCGCCACGTTCCGCTCCGTGAGAACGGCGAGACCTTTGCCCAATGGTACGCCCGCCAGCGGCGGCTTGCCGTGTTCACGCTCAAACTTGTAGGCGAACGCCAGGCCGCCTAGGAAACTCGCGGGGGTGACACTTTCGGCGCCGATGAATACGCGGGCCGGCACGCGGCCATGCACGCGCAGATAGTCCCGCACGTCCCGCGCCGCATCGCGAAACGCGGGCCAGGGGACGGTTTGACCGCCGTCGCCCGCCGAGCCCGGAGCGGAGTCAGGCCCCAGCAGCCCTTTGGCGACCCGCGGGAACGTGACGATCTTGCCGTCGATCATGTCGCCCACTGCCATCGTTAATAGCTCAAATTGATCGGCCGGGGAGACGGCCTTGCCCGAGAGAACCTGATCGTCCACGCCGCTTGCACTCGGATCGGCCAGCTTCGTGGCCACGGCTATTAGTTCCGTTTCGGTCAGGCCCTCGCTGCGGACGCGATCCGCGTACATGCAAGGCAGCTCGTCGGCGGTAACGAAGCGGACGCCCTGGGCCTTGATGTAGTCGATGTACTTCTCGAATCGCGCGAAGGCCGCTTCCGTCTCTTCCGCCGGAAGCTGCGGCGGGACCTTCCAACTTTCCCGCGGCGGGTTCGCGCCGCGGCTGAAGTTCTCGGCGTCCCAGAACCTCTGATGCACGAACTCGCAGGGGTGATAGTAGATGCTGATCAACCCTCCGCCATGCGAGCCAAGGCGGCGGGCTATCTCCGCGACCTTGGCCTCCGCCGGCAGAAGCGAGTCGGCCTTGTGCAAATCCATGCGGGTCAAGTTCTTGCCCATGTTGAATACGTTGAGCGCTCCCGCGTACCAGAAGGGCTGTTCGCCCAGCCCGACGTGCGAGGCCTCGTCGAGGTAGACGGACGCCACGCCGATCTCCGGCAGGGCGACAATCGCCTGGCAGGCCCAGGAGGAGCCGGGCTGACCGTAGCAGGCGAGCTTTTCGCGGCCGAAGATTCGCCGCACGTCCGCCGCCCCCTGCTTTTCGTGGCGGACGAACTCCGCCACGCCGTCCAACAGCCCGCAGTCGGCGAGGTACTCGGCCGGCGCGGGGTGGACGGAATGGAGGTTGGAATGGTATCCGATGTCGTGTTTCTTCAGCGCCGCGATCACGTCGCTTCTACCGCGGCGCTCGAGAACCCGCGCTTTTTCACCGACGACCTTGAACGTGGCGCGAATATCCCGCTGGGTAAGGATCTCCGCCAGCCGCTTGGCGGCATCGTCATCGGCCGGCAAGAGGTAATCTTCCGTGTCGAACCAGAGGATGACGTCCACACGCGCGGGCGCGGCCGCGCGAAGCGGAGGCGGCGAAAACGGCTGAGAGTGCGAGAAGCAGTCCCAGCGCTACGGAGCAAATTCGTTTCATGGCGGCGCACCTTGATTGGGTTGGTTCCATTGTAAGAGTTCTCAGCATGCCGGCATTGCCGCCGCGACGCAGTAACCAGGCCCAAGTAGACAAAAGTAGACACAAGTAGGCGCTTTTTCGGTGTTTTCTACGTCTTGTGGGTGCAATGACACAAGCAGGGAGCGGGGAGCATTGAGGGGTGAGGGAATGTACTCATCATCCCGGGAATCGGGAATCGAAACTGGGGCCGTGGCTAGATTCTTCACTCGACGCGCTCGCTCGATACCGGCTGCCTGACAGGCTGTTGCGATTGAATCTGAAACTCGTCAGAATATCACTTGAGCGCGTCGCAAGCGAGCACGGCGAAATCTCAACGATTGGGAGGACGGCGGATGATTCTCGCGTATCATTCCATTTTCAGCATGTACGGATTCTGGCTCCCAAACGATCCGCGCGGGTCGGGGTCGGACTACGTCGCAAACTGGGAGCTTTTCCGCTACGGTCCCCCGACCAAGGTAAACACGCGGCATAGCGTCGCGCCGGCCAATGCCGCCGAATTGGCAGCGCGAGGCCAAATCGGCACTTGCGTTTCCGCCGGCCATCATCACCGGCCGCCAGGCGCTGGAGATCAGCCGGGGGTTCGCCAAGGCAATCGGCGAGGGGCCGTATAAGGTCTATGCGTGTGCGACACTTCCCGACCATGTTCACCTTGTGATCGGCGCAAGCGAGCGCCGCATCCGACAGGTCGTCGGCCATCTCCGCAGCCGCGCCACGCACGCGCTTAGGGAGCAGGATTTGTGGGACGGTCGGCCGCTATCGGGAGAACACGGTTGGAACGTCTACCTGGAATCGGCGGCGGCGGTCGAGCGCGCGATCCGCTACGTGAACAACAATCCGCTCAAAGAAGGAAAGAAGCGGCAGACATGGTCCTTTGTCGTGCCGTTTGTGGCGGCCGAGGCGATTCGACTTTCGGCCGCCGCGCAAGCGGATCGCGCCGCGAAACCGCCGCGGCGCATCGGCGGCGCTGCGCTCAAGAGCCAGCAAGAGCGCGGCGCAAGCGACGCGGCGAAAACTGAGCGAATCCGCGTTCGCCGCGCTCGCTTGCGACGCGTTCAAGGGCCTGAAGAAACCGGCAACAAGCTTGACGTTCTGGACCTACGCCTGGGTCCCGCAAAACCCCGTCGAGTTTGACCGCGACTACCAGCTTGCCAAGTCCCTGGACGCCAAGCAAATCCTCTTCTGGGAAGCCGACTACATTGACGACCGGCCCCGCGCGGCGGAGTTGAAAAAGGCGATGACGGCGAAGGCGAAGAGGTCCTAGTATTGCTTTACAATTTACATTTCGCCTACGATACAATGATACCAAGGAGTAGAACCCTCCAATAAAAGATGTACCCCGCAATCTGCCGACGAGGAGTTTGAACGATGCCCTCTCCGACTCCTTCTGCCGATAGGTGCCCAAGCTGTGGCGCCCCGCTGTCGGCAGACGCCGTGATTTGCGTGCAGTGCGGTCTCGATCAACAGACCGGCGTTCACATCGCAACCGCCTTCGCCGACGAGGCCCGCGTGCCGCCAGAAGCGTCCGCTGCAAAGCGGTACCCCATCGGTTCAGTCGATCCGTTTGCCGACGATGAGGACACCGCCTTGGCCGGTCGCATCGTTCGAGATGCCGGTGCCATGCTTGCGCTATGCGCATTTGCGGTTTGCGTCCTCCAGATCCTGACACCGTTTTTTGCCATCTGGAGTCTCGTGCGCTTGGCACAATGGTATCGGCTGCGCGATCGGTGCCAGATACTTCGCGACCCCAATTCGCTCTCGCCGCACTACGACGTTGCAATGAAGTTCAATGCGTGTCGTATCCGCCTCTGGATAAGTTTTGCTATCTTCACGTCGATCGCCGTGGTCGTCACACTTGGGTTTATCAACAAGTTTACGGGTTGACACGCCGACGCAGGCGAACAGCTAATCTTGACACCCGCTCTTTGACTTGCCACGTCTTGCGGGTAAGCTAGACTTGCGATAGCCGTCGTCCCGCGACGCATTTCGCAGCAGGAACACCCCAGGATTAACTACACGTGCCTGACCTCATCTCCCAACGCGAATGGCTGAAACTCACCGACGGCGGCATTACTTCGATCCGCAGCAGCGAACTGAAAGCGATCGACGCCGCGCTCAAGACCTACGAGACCGCGCCCACCGCCGCGAACAAGGACGCCATCATGAAGGCGCTCGTCCGTTGGTTTCAAAAGGAGGGGCCGAACTGGAAAAACAGCGTTCGCAACAAGCGCAACGCCGTTGACACGCTTCACCGGCAACTCCTCGGCGAAACCGGTCCCGAAAGGACCCGCGCGGGAATGGTCGCGCTTTCGCACGCCCGCGACGAGTCCCGCGCCATCGTACACGATCTGTTTCGGGGACAGAAGCTCGTCTATCGCTCCGGCTTCTGGACCAAACTCGCCGGCGCGGGCATGTTCGGAAAACTCGGCGCGAAGATCGCCGTCACCAGCGTCGTGACTGGCGCCAACACCTTGAGCGGCGGCGCCATCGTGAAAGGCGTCAAGAGCGCTCCGGCGCGATTGGCAGCGCGGTCAGCGGCGGGTCGATGAACGTGCAAATCCAAAGTCCTCACATTGTGGAAAGGCTGCTCAGGGACATCATCCCGCCCGACATTTATCGCGACGTCATGGCCGGCCTCGTCGAGGTGCTGCCGAGTTTCACGGCGGAGTGGGCGGCGGCCTGCGCACCGTTCGTCGGTGTCATTGCGGCCGGCGGGGGTGCCGTGGTCAGCGCGGCGACCACACTTCTCGCGGAGTGGCGCGTGCGCAAGGGCACGATGCACGGCCAGCGCACGCTCAGCGCAGACGAGCCCGATAAAGCGATGCAGGCCATCGTCATCATGCTCGATCGCGAGCGGACGAACCAGGTCGCCGGCCTGGGCGTCGGAATCGCCGCGTTTGGCGGAAAGCTGGCTGGCGTTCTCGTCGACGGCGGCACCGCGACCAGCGCCGCCATCGGCATTGCCTCCGGCGTCGCAAAACTCGCGATGCTCGTTGGAGCGATCATTATCGACGTGTATGAGAAGAACGCGGCGAACAAAATCATGATCGGCTCCCGCGTGGGCTCCGAGCTCTTCAGCGCCTGCCCGGTGATGGGGGCGTATCTCGTCTGCTGCGCCGACGAGCGTGATCGTGAATACCATTTTCGATGCCGACAAATTCTACCAGCCAACTATGATGGACGTCGTCGAGCGCACCGTGGAGCGCCACGTCAATCCCATGCGCGAGGCCGCCCGCCGCCTCGTCATGGAACATCGCATGTATATCCCCCCGCTCATGAACTTCCCGGGATTGGTCAAGAAGAACGAGGACAATCTCGAGGCAATGTTGAAAAAAAAGGGCAAGACGACCATCGGCCTCGATCATTTTGAGGGTCCGGCGGACGGTTAGCTGTGCGCGTGCTTTTAAGACGTTGCGCGACGCGAGCTGCTTCGTCTAATTGACCGCGGGCGCCGACGTTCACATCGACTAGGCTGCGAATTCGCGCACAAACACCTCGAATAGACCGCCAGCTCCGCGACTACAACACGATGCTGCTCTCACTGGAGCATGCGGGGAATGACGTGCTGGTGGTGTGAGCAGCTAACAGGTTTTCCACGTTGGCCGGGGTCTAATGCAAAAGCCTGCGAATGGGTTCCAATAGGTCCACGTCAAAGGCATATTTGAGAGTGAAATGGACGCCAATGGCAATGAACAGCCATCCTGTCACCTGGCGGGCCCACCACTCGATCTTCGACAGCATGTTGTACGTCTTACCCACCGACTGGGCGCTGTAGGCCAGCAAAAAGGCCACGAGAATCACCGGCAGCGCGGTGCCAACGCCGTAGACGATCGGCAAAACGACGATGCTCCCGGGAAGCGATGTTTGCGGCAACGTAATGCCAATCTTGGCAAGCACCGTCGTGATCGCCCCTGCCTCCGACCCC
Organism: uncultured Planctomycetia bacterium; assembly: GCA_963707295.1. GTDB lineage: Bacteria > Planctomycetota > Planctomycetia > Pirellulales > Thermoguttaceae > JANXQG01. The sequence goes on along the minus strand of CAVPPL010000006.1, from coordinate 1,385,823 downwards.
ATCATCAGCGCCAAGAGGCCGAAGAACCAGGCGGCCGAGGTCGGGCAAAACGAGACGGCGAACAGCACGCCCAGCAACATCGCACCCCAGATGCCCATTGCGTCCACCCGCTTCTGCATTGCCTCGGACATGCTTGCGCCGCCCAGATTCGTTGTAACGAGCCCCACCAAGAACATGCCAAGCACAAGGAAAATCGGCCCGAGCACCAAGTGCATGTATTTTTGGAGAAACAGCGATATGCCGGGGATCGACAGCGCCGTGGTGGCCAGCAGGACCGCCAGCCCAAGGTAAAGCAGACAGCGTCCCGCCGTGTAAAGCAAGCCAGCCGTCACCACTGCACGCGAATTTCCTACCTTGCCGCCCACATAAGAGATCGCCGCGAGGTTGGTCGCCAGCGGACAGGGGCTGATCGACGTAAGCACGCCGAGATAAAGCGCTGCCGCAGCATAAAGCAGGTACGCGATCATGGTCACGTCTACTTGATGTAGGACCTGACGTTGGACTGGACGTATTCCAGGAAGGCGTCCTTGTCGCGGATTTTTGTCCACATCTCCTTGAGTTCCTTGTACTCCGCCACCTTCTCCCTCGACGCCTTGGCGACGATCAAGGTTGGCCCCGTGATGCTATAAGCCATGGTGAAGGCGGCATTCTTCTCGTCCTGGAAGTCGATGAAGTAAAGGGACACCTTTCCCTCCTTGATCTCCTTGGCCATTCCTTTCGTGACCGCCTCTTCGGTGTAGCCGCCCATCTTCAGGCAGGTCGGGCATCGCTTTGTGCGGTGGAAGTACATCACAACTACGCGATCCTTGGGGGCATCGGCGGCCGACGCTGTGTTCGGCGACCGCCGGCGCCTGCGACGCCACAGCCAGCAGAATCACGACCATTGTCGCAGTCCGTTTCATGAGTTCATCTCCTTGAAAAAAGTTGGCACGGAACACAGTATTCGTTACTTGGGCAGGGGTAGGTCCGGCGCCGCGGCGGGCAACGGAAGGTCACCTACGAGTGGCTTCGAGGAAGACGACTTCGGGCCGGCCGTGGCCGGCACCGGCGAACCGACCGGCACATCCCGCAGCATCTTCATGATCTCACCGCGGACATACGTGGCAAAGGCAGGCTTGTCGCCGACCAGAGCCCACACCTCGTCCAGCCGCTTCCAATCCTGGATCTGTCCCCCTTTCATCTTGGCCAGCACCACCACGGGCATCTGAATCTCGAACTTCTTCGTCAGCGGCGCGACGGTCGGTTCCTCGTAGTTGAGTATCTTCCACATCAGATTTCCGCGATGGAGGGGTTCCGCGAAGTCGGCCTCAATCGTCTCGTGAGACTGGCACTCGATCGCCTGGCAGGTCGGGCAGCGGGTGTCGCCGTGGAAGTAGTAGACAACCAGGCCATCTTCCACGGAATCGGTCCTGCGGGCAGTTGTCGGGGAACCTGATGTCCCGCCTTGCTTGCGCAGGGCCTGAAGCTCTTCGACGATCTGGGTCAGTTTCGGCTCGAGTCTGGTAGCAGCTTGCGAGTCAAGCGACCGTGCAATTAACACGACCAGGGTCGCCGAAAAGAGCGAGATCAAGCAGACGGCAACAGCGTTCTTGACCTCCATTCCAATTCTCCTTGTCAGCTTGTCGGTAGTTTCGCGCCTGGCAGTATTCCTGATAGGCTCTTGACAATGCATCTTGATAGAAGTCGTCTTCGCCAAGCGAGATCTCGTGGTAGATACGAACTGTCTCCAGAAGTTGGCTGCCACAACCTTCGCCCAGCCGCAACCCTTGGTTGTAGAGGTGTTCGAAGATCAACGGCAGGCCATTTACCGCAACGGCTCGGCCATTGATCGAGAGGCTTCCTCCCGCGGGAGCATTACCGCAGGCACAGCCGCATGAAGCCGACGATGAACTGGAGACGGGCTCCGGTGGGGCTGTCGTCGCCAAGACATCCGCTTTGGCGGCGATCCGCTCCGCCAAAATCCAAACAGCTTCTTCATCGGAGTTATCGTATTCCCGCGCCGAACGGTGACACTTGCTTAGCCGGGCACCGAGAATGTCCGAGGCCACTAGCGAAGCGGCCACCTGCCCGCTGTACTGTTCTGTGCCCCGCTTGGCGCAGAGTTTCTCACAGCCATCGACGGTGATTGTTGGGTGCTGTCGGGCAAAACGGCGTTCCTGCCTCCTCGCCCGCCAGAAACAGCGGCAGACAGAGGGTGACCGTTGTCTGCGGCCGAAGCAATTCCAGGACACGGCGGGTCGCCAACCTGGATATTGTCCCGCCGGGAATCTTCTCCCCGCTGCAGCAAATGATTCCGACTTTCGTGATTTCCGCCATTGTCACTTCTCCTGCCTATCCGGGCCGGTCAACTGCCGAGCGGTTTGGGCGATCTCGTCGGAAATCTCGTCAACCGCCGTCCAACCTTCGTCGCTCAAGGCCGTCGGTGATCCGAACTGAGCGCCGCGATGGCGCTTAAGCGTGTCGTAGACTCGCACCCCCAGGACTACCTGGCCACCTGCCAGCTCGACATTCTTTCTGGCGCAGAGTTTCGGACACCCGTCCACGGTGATGCACGGCAGGGACTGGACCTTGCTGCGTGCTTCCGCATCGCCGGTTACCAGTAGCGCCAGGCAAACAGTATCCGCCTGGTTTGGCACGAGCCGGTCGATGACCTGGTAGACCGCCTCGCGGCCAATCAGTCCATGCACCTTGCCGATACCGCTGCAAGGAATGACCATGATTTGTCGGTGGATTTCTCTGTCGATCATGAATGGGCCTCCAATTCAAGACGTTACTCGGCAGGCTGCTTTGGCCTCGAGAATCAGCCGCTTGACCTCGTCGAGGCTTGGTAGCCGACCGGCGACCTTCACGTAACCGTCGATCACCAAGCCCGGTGTCATGATGACTTTGAATGCCATGATCTGCTGAATGTCCTCGACCTTCTCCACCAGCGCGTCGACGCCCATTTCAGCAACAGCTTTGTTGGCCAGTTCATAGAGCGTCTTGCACTTGGTGCATCCGGTTCCCAATATTTGAATGATCATGGCGCGTTTTCCTCAATTACAATCTCAGGTTCGATAACGATCTCGGATTTCACCGAATTGGCCACAAGACTGTATTTCTGGGCCGATTGCAGCGCCCGCCGCACTCGGCTGTCTACTACGGCTACCGGTTCCGCCGTTGGCCGCCACCCGAATCCTCGGCTTGAAGTCCAGTCGAGTGAAAATCTCCGTGCGATCCAGTTCAATGCGCTTCGTGCCCTCGGTGCGGCATTCGTAAGAGAGCAGCTTCAACTTGAATCGCTCAGCGGCCCACAGGAACATCATCATCACGCAGGTGTTCGCGGCGGCCACAAAGGCGTCTTCCGGCGTGAAGATGTCCGCATGGCCGTGAGCATCCGGCGGGGCGGAGAAGTCATACTCCGGGCCGTTGCCCATGACGATGTGGCCCCAACGTTCGCCCTTCCAGCAGACCGTCGTATGGTAAGTCGCTATTCGGCCGTTCATCCCGCCAACTCCTCTTCGGCCTGCCGGCGGATCGCGGCGAGATAGGCGTCGGCGTCCAGCAGGGCCGTTCGATTCACCTGCGAGTCGCTGATTTCGATTACCGCCAGCCAACCGCGGCCGTACGGGTCCTGGTTGACCAGTTCCGGCGACAGATCCAAGCTGCAGTTGACCACCACGACCCGACCAGCAACCGGGGATGTGAAACTGGTGGTGGCCTTGATCGTCTCAATCTCGGCAAGTTCATCGCCCCGGCGTAGGTCGGTCCCCACGGCCTTGAGATGGACAAACGCCATATCGCCGTTGAGTTGCTGCTGATAATCCGAAATCCCCAGCGCGCTCGGCCGCCTTCTTCCTCCAACAGCCAAATGCCCTCGGAGGTGTAGAACCGATCCGTGGCGACCTTAAAGATGAACTTGTCGATCGTGGTTTCCAGGAAACCGGGCGGGGAGTGCGTGGCATCAGGCATGACCTATTTTGCTCCTTGGCATAATTGCCAAATATCAGTGGTCGAAAAGGGCGACCGCAGTCGCCCTTGGCGTCTACCTCTTACAAGAACATGCTTTACAAGTTGGCCCTTCGCAATTGATCACGGCTTCTACACAGCGGAAGAATTCCATAACGCAAGGAACACGTAGGCGGTAGAAGACCTGGTTCCGGCGTTTTTCGTCGTCGATGATCCCGGCATTCTTTAGCACCGCCAAATGTTTTGACACGGTGGAAATGTCCGCCCCGACCAACTCGGTCAGATCGCACACGCATCGCTCGCCGTGCTTGGCCAGTTCATCCACGATGAACAATCGCGTCGGGTGTGCCATCGCCTTGATGACGTTTGCGCGAGACTGGTACTTGGTACGGGCTTTGGCGTCCATTATCCAACCTTATCGGTCATTGCCTATTTGGTATTTTAGCCAAATAACCAAGGGTCGTCAATGGCGTCCTATGTTATTGGTGCAGGGTGCTTTCCCTACCGCCAACGCTGGGTTGGTAGGACAATGTCCGCCGGGGATGCCGATTCCACGGTAATTCTGCCCATTCCTAACTTGTATTAGTGCTCGAATTCCGGGCAGTCAAGGCATTCGCCCCACTTTTCAAGATTGGCCGAAACTCTGCGGTAGGATACGAACATCCGCTCCTTGCTCCGTTTTATGCCGAGAAACGCCAGCGCACTCTGCAAGACCGGCTACGAACTCGTCCGTGAGCACTTCTTATGGAACGGCATCTCCGCGATTACTTCACGATGCTGCCCTCGCTGGCAGGAATCTAGTGCCCCGCCCGGCACATGCTCCCCAGATACTCCCCAGATACTCCCCAGTTGCTCCGTATCGCACTGTGCAGCGCGAAATTATGCTTGCATGGCATTGCTTTCCGCCGCGCCGCTGCGTCTGGGCGTTGCAGAGAGCTGATCGCAGCGATTGTTTGATAGAACCCCTTTTCTTTTTACCTCATCAACGCCTCGAAAGTCCGCTCATGAAAACCCTTCATGCCGCCGCATCCGCGCTCGTTGCCTTGATGGCTTGCGTTTCGCAACCCGCCGCTGCCGCGGTGATCGACTTTGAAACCACGCCCGGCGGCGGAACGCCCGTCGATAATGCCGCCTTGGCCGCGCCTTACAATATTGCCGGCGGCGGGACCGTCGCCTTCTTCTTCGACAACAACGGCAATAATTCCTTCGACCCAGGAACTGATACCCTGCCGGTCTTCGAGGCCTATGGGCAGGACGGCACGGATGGCTTTGCCAACGAACACACGGGCGTGAACGACACCGCCAACGGCGGCCTGGCGGGCCAGCTCGGCAACTTCTTTCTGCGTCAGCTCCAGCCGGGCACTCCGCCGCCGCCCTTTATCGTCGATTACAACACGACACAAATCATCACCGCGCTTTCCGGCGAGATATGGGACATCGACGGCACCCCAACGAACACCGAACAATGGCAAGTTGAGGCCCTCGACAGCGCGAACAATGTGCTCACCTCGCAGCTTTCGCCCTTGGGCGACAATCTCGCGCTGGACGGCTTGCCGTGGGTCTTTTCGTTTTCCGGTCTGCCGGCCGGATTCGACAAGGTCCGCATCACCTTTGTGGGCAGCAAGACCAGCGGCTTGGGGCTGGCTTTCAACAACTTCAATCCGACCGCGGTGCCCGAGCCCGGCACGCTGCTGCTGGCGCGTAGCCGCCGCGGCGACGCTACTGGGCGGCAGGATAGCGATACTCCGCTGCAAACGGCGGTAGTCGGCGATCCTCACGTTTAAATGCACGCGCCTCCTGCGGTACAATCGTTGCTACGAGAGGAAATCGAATTTCCGATTGGGACGGTGAAATCGTTGAATTCGGCGGGAAGTTCGCTCCGGCGCGGCGCGGAGATTATACTATATTCTCCTCCGATTTTATTTTGGGTGCATACTCTGCGCTTGCAGCTTATGAACTTGAACCCGCTACAGTGGTTTCGTGCTTCGGCGAACGGGAATGTGCGCATAGGGCCGCACATGACATTTGCCACGTCGAAAGTGGGGCGAACGATTTCGGGCACGGGTTTGTTCTGAAAAAGCAGATTTGGATCTGGCCGATTATTGCTGTCGTGTTGCTATCGGTTATCGGCCTGGTTGTCCGCAATGCGATTGAAACGACGATGAAGGAGTCGCTGAGGTCGCAGGTGGCGACGATGCTGGATGTGGAATCGGCCATGATGGAGACATGGTTCAATATCCAGAAGTCGAACGCGGAGTCCCTGGCCAATAGCCTGGAAGTTCGGCAGTTGGCCTATCAATTGCTCGAACCAGCCGAGGCGGACGCGAAGACGACCGATAGCGCGATGGCCGCGCTGCGGAAGAAGCTCGAGAAGGCCCTGGGGCCGGCGATGTCCGCGCACGATTATGCGCGACTTGGTCACGGACAAGCAGAAGCGGATCGTGGCCGCGACAAGTCCGGAATTGGTCGGTTTGAAAGATGTTCCGGAATTCAATGGATTTCTTTCTGCGGCGTGAAACGGGGAGACGACATTGTCCGCTCCATTCCCCAGCGTTGTGGCATTGAAAGATTCGTCCGGCCGCTTGCAGACTGACGTGCCGACGATGTTTGTGACCGCGCCGATCCGCGATGAGAGTTTTCAGGTCGTCGGCGCCTGGCGCTTCGCATCCGGCCGGAGGCTGAATTTACTCGAATTCTGCAAATGGGTCAGTTTGGCGCGACCGGAGAAACTTTTGCGTTCGATCGAACCGGCCGAATGGTATCGAACAGCCGCTTCGACGAGAGCATGATTTTGCTGGGCCTGTTGCCGGACCAGGAGGGATCGAAGTCGCTCTTGAACCTGCTGTTGCGCGATCCAGGGGGAGACATCACGGCAGGATTCCGCCCCCGCACGCGGTGCCAAGACTTGCCGCTCACCTATATGGCGGCCGAGGCGATTGCCGGCAGGCCGGGCGTGAACGTGGAAGGCTATCGCGACTATCGAGGAGTGCCGGTGGTGGGCGCGTGGAAGTGGCTGCCCGGCGCGGACATCGGTGTGGCGACGGAGATCAACTACGCCGAGGCGTTTCACCCGCTCGCGATTTTGCGATGGACGTTTTGGGGATTGTTTGTGCTGTTGGTTTTGAGTGCCGCCGCGATCTTTGTGTTCACGATACTGGCGGCGCGGCTGCGTCGCGAAGCCCAGAAGGCGGCGATCGAGGCGCAGCAGATTGGACAGTACAAGCTCGAACAGAAGCTTGTGCCGGCGCGATGGGAGTTGTTTACAGGGGACATCACGCGATGCTGCGTCGCCCCACAGCCATCAAGATGCTGAACGTGGAAAGAGTGAACGAAGGCTCGATCCAGCGGTTCGAGCATGAAGTGCAAATTACCAGTCAGTTGAACAGCCCCAATACGGTCGCGATTTACGATTATGGCCGGACGCCGGAAGGGGTCTTTTATTATGCCATGGAATATCTGGATGGAATCGACTTGCAATCGCTGGTGGAACGCTACGGGCCGCAGAGTGTGCCGCGTGTGATTCACATTCTGACGCAGGTGTGCAATTCGCTTAACGAGGCGCATTCGCTAGGCCTGGTGCATCGGGACATCAAGCCGGCAAACATCATGCTCAATCGCCGCGGCGGCGACCCGGACGTGGTGAAGGTGCTCGACTTCGGTTTGGTGAAGGCGCTGGACGATCAAAAGCAGGCGGGAATGACGGACCAGCGGTCGCTGACGGGCACGCCGCTGTACATGTCGCCGGAGGCGATTCAAATGCCCGGCTCCGTCGATGTGCGCAGCGATCTGTATGCGGTGGGGGCCGTGGGATACTTTCTGCTGACGGGGCAGCCGGTTTTCGATGCGGAGAACGTGGTGGAATTGTGCCACAAGCACGTGGACACGCCCCCTACGCCTCCTTCGCTGCGCAGCGGCATTCCAATTCCAGCCCAGCTTGAAAGCGCGCTGCTGGCTTGCCTGGAAAAATCGCGGGCCAAACGGCCGCAGACTGGCGCGAACTGGCGCAGATGATCTCGCGCTGCGCGGAAGTGAGCGCCTGGTCCATCGACGAGGCAGATGCGTGGTGGGGTCGGCACGAGCGCGGCCAGGCTGTCGCGACATCCCCGGCTACAGCGACGGCGAAGCGCACCTCTACGCCGGCATACGATGTGACGATGGATCACAGTTGATAGACTACCACACGGGCTATCTCGTCTATTCGCCCGCCGGCGCCGCCTACTGTATCCGTTAGGGTGCTTCGCTACGCCGAAAAGCGGCAGCGGATGGGCAAGACCGGCTACGAATTCGACCGCGAGCGCTTCCTCTCGAACCGTTGCCTCCACGACTTTTTCACGATGCTCCTTCGCTGGAGCATCCCCAGCAAGCCCAAGCGACATTCCCCGTCTTGGGCAGTCTCGCCTTGGGGCGGACTAGAATACATTAAAATTCAGCTATTTCACGAAAAAAAGTGCGGCGGCGGCGGCCTTTATAATAGCCCCGTGCAGGAGCAAAAGCGGATGTGTGTCAACGCGGAAACGCTCGAGCAGCTTCTCGACGCTCATGCCGCGGCGCTGGCGCTCTATGTGCGGCAATGGTGCGACACGCCGGAGGACATCGTCCAAGACGTGTTTATGTTGCTGATGCGGGAACCGTCGGTTCCCCAGAACGTTATCGGCTGGCTCTACGCGGCTGCAAGAAACAAGGCCATCAATGCGGCGAAATCGGCGCGTCGCCGCACACAACATGAGGCGCACGCGGCGCGGCGGGCGGAATTGTGGCTGGAGTCGCGCGACGCCGACCGGTTGGACGCCGCGGTTGCCGCAAGAGCCCTGGCCGAATTGCCGCTAGACCAGCGCGAAGCGATCGTGGCGCGGCTTTGGGGCGGTCTGTCGCTGGTGGAGACCGCCCGGTTGCTGGGCACGTCGCTCAGCACGGCCTATCGCCGCTATCAGCAAGGCATTGTCGCCTTACAAAAGAGATTGGACGGAAAATGTCAAGAAACGAAGACCAGACAATGACGGAGTTTCCCGAATTGACGCCGCTGGAGAAGTCTCTGGCCGCCTTGAAGCCAAAACCGGCCGAACTGGACCGCCAAGCGTTCTTCTTTCGCGCGGGAGAAGCAGCGGCGATGAAGGCTTTCGCCGGCAGGCGACCGTTGCTGCGCCTCTACGGCTGGCCGACGGCGTTCACCGCAATGACGGCCGTTGCAGCCGTGCTGTTGGCTTTGTTGTGTCGCCGCGAGACCGCGGGCGCAAATTCGCCGGCTGCCGGAGTTCTTCCGCAGACGGCCGCAGCGCCGGCGGCGCCCGTGGCATGGCCGGACATTGTCGTGCCGTCGGATAGCCACATTGCGGCGATGATCGACTACGCTCGTCTGCGCGATGAAATCGTGCGGGACGGCGCAATCACCTGCTTGCCAGACATCACGGCACCATCGAATTCAGCCGCCGCTTCCGCGAAACCGCTTCTACCGACGAGTTGCTCAAGCAGATCATCGAGGAAGAGTAGCGCGAACGGAGGACGGTGCATGCGTTATTCAAGCGACATCCACTCACCTGTCACCCAAACCGGATCCAAAACAATGAGAAACCTGTCATACATTCTCGCCGCGTGCGTTGGATCGTTCGCCGCCGGGTCGCTCTCAGCGGGCGACAGCGCATCGCCTCCGCGCAAAGCGCAAGAGCCTCTGCAAATCACGCTCCATCCCATGGCCGAACTCCGCCCGGCGTGAAGTATCGCTTGTTGCCGCCGCTGCTGGAACGCCGCGCGGGCAACGCGGCGGTGTGGTGGAACCAGCTTTTAGCCTACTACAACGGGAGTTTGCTCACCGAACTCGACAAGCGCGAAACGCGCGACAAGATCGAGGCGTGGATGGCCATCCCCATCGGCGATCCGCGCGAAAAGGAATTCCGGGCCAGGGAGCCGATTGTCGATAAGCTCCAGGAAAATGGCATTTTTGCGAAGCTCGACTATGCCGCACGTTTCGATGCGTGCGATTGGGAGCTTCCGTGCGATTTGCAGATCGTTGACCCTTATGCGGCCGAGTTGAGGGCACGCCGATCGTGCGGCCTGCTGCTTGCCGCCAAGGCGCACCGGGAGATAGCCGACAGGAAATACGATGACGCGGTGCATACGTTCCAGACCGGCTTCGCCCTCGCGCGAGACGTGGGACATCGCCACTTGTTCATCTCGGCGGCCCTCGGCACGCAGATCGCAACGCTCACTGCCGAGCAGGTCGAACAATTCATTCAACAGCCGGATGCCCCAAATTTGTATTGGTCTTTGGTGATGGTGCCGGAGCCGCTCATTGATTACCACGCCGGCTTCGAATCGGAAATGAACAATCTCTATTTCGGGACGCCGTATCTCAGGGATTTGGACAAAAAACGGCTGAGCAACGCACAGTGGGACGACCTGCTGGCGCGGCTGTTGGCAGACTGCTCCAAGTACCACATCGACGCGCCCGTGACAAAAATCGCCGAAGGCTACCCGCGTGCAAAGAAGTACCTGATCGACAACGGGCGCAAACAGGCCGAGGTCGAGGCAATGCCGCGGTCACAAGTTATCCTCCTCTTTACCGTCAGGCTTTATGAGGAGTTGAGTGATGAACAGTACAAAGTTTGGTTTTTGAGCTACGGCGATGCCGCGGCCGAATGGCAGCGACAAGAAGGAAAAATGCGCGAGGGTTATCGCCAGGAGATCATACCGCTGGCCGCGTCCGGGCAGGTGGCCTTTGTTGACCTGAAGAGGGTCGAAACGCGGGTGCCATTTTTCATATCCCGCCTGCGGATCTTCGAAGCCCTGCGGATCTACGCGGCCGCGCACGACGGCAGCCTTCCAAGGCAGTTGACAGATATTCGCGAAGTGCCGATACCCGTGAATCCGTATGACGGCAAGCCGTTCACCTACCGTTGCGATGGGAACCGTGCGTTCTTGAGCGTCGAAAGCGGACCGAAGCAGGGCCCTGGCGCTGTGAAATCACGATGACACAAAAGTAATCAGGTTATGCTCCCGCGCGACTTGCACCGCGCGATCAACGCCCTGAAGCGATGTGCTGGTGGCGTGAGCGTCCGCCCGGTATTCAGTAATCGCCGAGAGCAGTATAATCGGCAGGGTTCAAATGCCGCGAATCGAGGCGATCTGATGACGACTGTGAATCTTGCCGACGAGGCGTGTCCGGCGGAAATCCGCAACTGGCTCGCGACGGCGGTCGAGGCCGGGGCTTCCGACCTGCACATCGTGCCGGGCTACCCGCCGACGCTGCGCGTGCATGGCCGATTGCGGCAATTCGATTCGGCGGCGTTCGCCCCGGAAGCCGCCCGTGAATTGCTGGCGCCGCTCTGTCCGGCGTACGCGATGGGGCGGTTTCGCGCCGATCGCAACGTCGATTTCTCGCTCGAACTGACGCTTGGCGGCCGCGGGGCGAGATTTCGCGTCAACTTTTTCCTCAGCGGCGATCAAATGGGGGCCTGCTTTCGCGTCATCCCGTCGGCCATCCCGGACCTCCAATGGGCCGGCTTCCCGGAGGACCTTGCCCAGCGGCTTGCCCACTTTCGCAACGGGCTGGTGCTGATCTGCGGCGTCGTCGGCTCGGGCAAATCGACCACCTTGGCGATGCTTATAAACTTGCTGAACCAGGAGGGCGGTTACCGCATCGTCACGGTCGAAGAACCAGTCGAGTACCTGCTCCCGAAAACGTCCGTGTCGGTGGTCACGCAACGGGAAGTCGGCCGCGACGTTCACACGTTCGCGGACGGGTTGAAATACGCCTTGCGGCAAGACCCCGACGTGATCCTGGCCGGCGAGATTCGCGACCGCGACACGGCGCAGATGGCGCTGAGCGCGGCCGAGACGGGCCATCTCGTCCTTTCGACGCTGCATACCCGCGACGCCAAGGGAGCCATCTCGCGATACGCCGACCTCTTCCCCCAGGCCGTCCAGCAGGAAGTCCGCTCGCAGTTGGCCATGAGCCTGCGTGCCGTGGTCAGCCAGCATCTGCTGCCCAGCGTGCGGGAGGACGAGAAACGCGTCTTGGCGCTGGAGATCATGTTCAATAATCCGGCAATCGCGGCGGCGATTCGCTTCAGCAAGCTGGACTCGATCGACACGGTCATCCTTACCAGCCGTGCCGACGGCATGCGCACGCTCGACGAATCGATCAAACGATTGCTGAGGGAAGACAGCATCTCCAGAAAAACGGCCGAGCGGTTCGCCAGCCCCGGTAGCACACTTTGATATCAAATGCCAACACGAATAGATCATTATCTTGACGTCCTTGTGATCGCAACTGCTCTGATGCTTGTGCCGATGATCGCACGGACAAGCGTTGCGGCGGACGATGTGTGGCGATCCGGCACGCCGGAGAGTCAGGGGTTCTCCTCTCGACGGCTCGACGCCTTGCGTGCGGATCTCGCACGCCGCAGCACTCAGGCGTTCCTCGTTATTCGCAACGATACGATCGTCTGTGAGTGGTACGCACCGCGCGTCACCGCGGAAACGAAGCTCGGCACGGCATCGCTGGCCAAGGCGATTGTCGGCGGCGTGTCGCTGGCGGTTGCGATGAGCGATGGCCGGCTCGCCTTGGATGATCCCGCGGCGAAGTTCATTCCCCAGTGGCGCGGCGATCTCCGCAGGTCGCGGATCACGCTGCGACAGCTCGGTTCCCATACGTCGGGCATCGAGGACGCCGAAGAGGACGACAAGCCGCACGACAAACTGGCCGGCTGGAAAGGCGATTTCTGGAAACAGCAGCCCGTGCCGAACGATCCTTTCACGATTGCCCGCGATCGCGCACCGCTCATCTTCGATCCGGGCGCAAAATGGAATACAGCAATCCGGGCATCGCCATGATGACCTATTGCGTGACCGCCGCGCTGCGTTCCGCGCCGCAGAAGGACATCCGCGCTCTGCTTCGCGACCGCGTCATGCGGCCCATCGGCGTCGGCGACGCAGATTGGTCGGTCGGCTATGGCAAGACTTTCACGGTGGACGGACTGCCGCTGGTCGCCTCGTGGGGCGGAGGCGCTTTTACGGCGCGGGCGGCGGCGCGGATCGGCCGGCTTATGGCCCGCGAAGGCGATTGGGACGGAAAGCGCCTGCTGAGCGCTGCGTCCGTCCGTGCCACGACGACTGACGTCGGCACGCCCGGCCCTTGCGGCGTCGGTTGGTGGTGCAATACCGAGGGCAGTTGGCCGGTCTTGCCGCGCGATGCCTACTTCGGCTCCGGCGCGGGCCACAAGATCCTGCTTGCGGTTCCAAGCCTGAAGTTGATTGTCGTGCGGCTGGGCGGAGAATTGATGGACGCCGCCCACATGCCGACGGATTATCACGATGTCTACCGGCAACTGCTCTTCGAGCCGTTGATGGCGGCACTGGAAAAGCCGGCGGCAAGTAGGGTGCGGTCGAGTTCCACGAAGACCCACCAAGAGCCGCGTGGTAATGGTGGGTCTGCGCTGCGCTTGACCGCACCCTACAATCGCTCGTCGGTGATTACGGGCATCCAATGGGCGCCCAAGGAGAGCATTGTCCGCCGCGCACCGGGCGGCGACAACTGGCCAATGACCTGGGCCGACGACGACGCGCTTTACACCTCCTTTGGCGACGGAAACGGTTTCGAGCCCTTCACGCCGGAGAAGCTGAGCATGGGTTTTGCCCGCGTGACGGGCGGCGCGGCCGATTTCGCCGGCGTGAATATCCGTTCCGCGACGGGAGAAACTCGCGGCAATGGCCCGCGCGGAAAGAAGGCGAGCGGCCTGCTCTCGATAGACGGCGTGCTCTACATGCTGGCCCGCAACGCTGGCAACTCGCAACTCGCCTGGTCCGGCGATCATGGCCTATCATGGACCTGGGCCGACTGGAAGTTCACGACCAGCTTCGGTTGCCCGACGTTTTTGAATTTCGGCAAAGACTACGCGGGCGCTCGCGACGCGTTCGTTTACATCTACTCGCCCGACAGCGACAACGCCTACGAAGCGGCGGACCGCATGGTGCTCGCCCGCGTGCCGAAAGAAAAGCTGCGCCAGCGCGAGGCATACGAGTTCTTCGTGCGGCGCGACGAGCAAGGAATGCCGTTGTGGTCGAAAAACATCGCCGACCGCGGCGCGGTCTTCCGGCATCCGGGCCGCTGCTACCGTTCGGCAGTCACATACGACGCGGCGATCGGCCGCTACCTTTGGGTGCAAATTCTGCCTGAGAGCCGCCATCCCCAGGGGCTGCGATTCCAGGGCGGATTCGGCGTCTACGACGCGCCGGAGCCGTGGGGGCCGTGGACGACGGTCTTCTTCACCAACGACTGGGACGTTGGCCCCGGCGAAACGGCCAGCTTCCCCACGAAGTGGATGAGCGCCGACGGCCGCACGCTCGCCTATGTCTTCTCCGGCAACGATTCTTTCTCCGTCCGCAAGGCCACGTTGGTCATCGCGAAGTGAGGTCAAGGAGCACTTAATGAATGCAACGAGCATTACAACTTTACTATGTTTGGCATTCGTGTCTTGGGCGTCCTCGCCGGCGGCCGATGCCGCGAAGAATTCCAGCGGCATGTCGGTGACGGTTCGCGGAGATGATCTTGTAGAAACGACGCCGTGGCCCGCGAGCGAGACACGGCGTCTTGATGTTTACCGAGTTCCTCAAATTCTTAGACTGAGGGCACCAAAGCCCATGCCGGTATCGCTGCAACCGCTACCGTGGCTACGGTGTCAGGCAGGAAGAACGGGAACGCCTGTGTGGCGTCGGCCGCATCGTACGTCAGATTGCTGACGCCAGGCACGGTGGCCCATGTCACGATGACCGTCCCGCTGAGCGCATCGGGCAGCGAATCCGGCGCAAGGTTCGTGTTGCCTTTTTGCAGCCAGATGTTGTCGTTGCCGGTGCCCAAGGTAATAAGGACGTTGGTAGTAATGGTCGTTCCACCTATCCAGAGATTGTCGTTGCCCACGCCGGAAGTCATCTCGAAGCTGAGCATCCGGGAACTGTCCAAGGCGACGTTCTTGTCGCCGCTGCCCAGTTGCAGATCCACTCCACCATTGACGACCGAGTTATTGCGAAGGACAAACGCATCCGGACCGCCGACGCCGTCGGTGCTGCCGGCAACGTAGAGTCTGTCGCCGCTCCCTGGACCGGATACGTCGAAAGACACCGGGACTTGCGGCGCCGCGCCGGAAGCCATCTGACCGATGTAGCTCGAATCGATGACCGTCGAGTTTCCATACGACGAATCGGCGTTGACGATAGCCAGGCCCCAGGGGATCTGAGAACCGGTCATGAGGAACTGGTTCGCTCCAATGCCGTTATTGACGACCTCCACGGGCGCGTTATTCACCAACTGCGCCCAGCGTGCTGCTTTGCACGCTCGTGCGCGTGGTGCCGCCGGGCAGGAGCGGATCGTTGTGAACGTCGGTGGAACCGTAGACCACGGTGCCGACGAAATTCGTCTGGTTGGACTGCAGCGGGAATGTTTCCCCATTGCAAATTACGACGTTGCCGTAAACGACGGGACTGGGAGCATTGCCGCCGTTGGTGAACGTGGTGATGCTGCCGCCGCCGAAGAACGAGCCTTTGCTTTCGCCCAAGTTGTTCGAGATAACCAGCGCATCTCCTGGCGTCGTGGTCTGGTAGCCGATCTGCGACCTGGTCAGGCCGGTGGTCTCATTGGATGGCAGCGGGCTGACGCTCTGAACATTGATGACATTGAAGCCAACGCCGTTGTCAATTTCGAGAGCCAGGCCGGGGTCCGATAAGCCGGCGCCGGCTGCCGTATTGACCGGCTGTGCCTCCGACTCGATCGACTTGACGTTCAGTCCTTCGAGCGTGCAGTTGACGATGTTCGTGAAGGAGTCACCGGCATACGTCGGCGTGCCCGATGGGGGAAATGCGCCGTCGGTGGACGTGTAATTGTTAACCTCGGTATAGCCGTTGACCTGCGTGCCAAGCATGTCGAGCTCTTTGTATCCAAAGCTCGTCGTATGGATGTTCAAGTTGCCCTGGATCAAGACGTTATTGATAATGTTCGTCTCGACCGACTGGTTAAGGATATTGAGATTGGCCAGTACGGTGGAAACGCTGCCCGCTGTCGCGGCCGGCGCCTCGAAGTCAAACGTATTGGGGCCGCCGATTCCAAGGCTGACCGAGATGTCATTGGTGATGCCGTTCACCTGGAGCGACGTCAGCGTCGCGCCCGCCCCATTCAGTTGGAACAGAGTTCCGTCCTTGGCGGTGATGGTGTACGCATCCAGTCCGCCGCCGGCGGTGGATGTCATTTCGATCGAATGCACTGAGTTGTCGCCGACCAAGTTGAGGAACCCGGCCGCGATCAGCGGATAGGTTTGCACTTGGACGACGCCACTCAACATTTGTCGCGATTCGAGTGACTCGAGTCGCAACGTTCTCGCGCGCCGATTAGGGCGCACCTTATTCTTTCGCTTCGCTCGCCAGAACATGATGCCGTCTCCCGCGTAAAGGTAGTTAGTAAAAAACAATATGCAGCATCGCCATAATAGTTAGGGATCATACGCTCGTCAACAATGGCAAAGAATTCCTATCTGGAACCGCGTCCCATGCTAACGGGGGGAGTGGCTGTCGGCGATTTAGAAGGCGCGGAAGTATTGCGCGAGGCGATGGCTCGGGCGGGCGACGACCAGGACCTCAAGGTGCTCATGCTCCCCCCGACTCTCGCCGCGCCATCAACGCCTTGCAGAAGTCGCTCAAGGAGCGTTTTGGTCTGACCGTCACGGAACTCTTACGGAAAGGCAAGCCGGTGAACGGCGGCGCGTGCGGCGGCATCGCGCTCCAGGATCGCAACTACCGCACTGGCTTTCTCGTCTTGCCCTCCGTCGCGGCCTGCGGCATTCGCTAGGGTGCTCCGCTACGCCGAGAAGCGGCAGCGGATGGGCAAGACCGGCTACGAGTTCGTCCGCGAGCACTTTTTATTGAACCGCCATCTCCGCGATTACTTCACAATGCTGCTCTCTCTGGAGCATTGCGGCTAGCCCGTGGATCGTTCTGACGCTAATTCGATTCTGGGAGAGACCCGCACAGGAAAGTTGACCGAGTTCGCGATGAAGCACTTCCGGTGGGCTTCGTGGTGTAACTCGGCCGCCGTTACGGGATCACTGCCCCGCGCAAGAAGCATCATCGGCCTAAGTTCGACCTCTGTAAACCTTCCTGAGCCGTCGGCATCCTCTTCCATCACGCCGCAGGGCTTGTCTTCGTAGCCAATAACGACCACCTTACCGACCGCGCAGAGATGAAGGTACCAAAGCATGTCGCACGAGGAGAGGCTGGCATCAACAGTTCCTCCGGGTTGTAGCACTGCGGATCACCGCGAAAAGCCGGATCGCTCGAGCCGCTGATCTCCGGCTTTCCCGGGGCGACAACAATGTGATCGCGCCGGTAGCTGCCGTACGCGCGAGTGCCCTCGGCGGTTTCCATCCGCTCAACCAGCTTTGCTAGCTTGCCTATATTCACTTTTCCGGACTGGCCACATGCAGTCACCGAAACAAACTCCACCGTCCAAACGAATCGCCCCCGAAATTGGCCCTTTCCAACACTAGCCGCTCGCTTGGAACAGTGCTACGATTATCAACAGTTATCCGCGAATTCCGGCCTCCAACGAAACGGTTCGCCTGCTCTTTCTCTCACTCTCGCGTTTGGTATCCAAACCGCCTCTCTACCATCCGCCCAATATAAAGGAAGTCTCCAATGACAGCGACAGCCACTCGCGCCAAAGCGCATAGCGACGGTCACGCGGCGTCCTCCATCAGTGCATTCGGAAAGGCCCGTGCTACGATCGACAAAGAGCCGCTCGCCGCGGAGGAATTGCAAAAGCTCAACGAGTTCTGGCATGCCTGCTGTTATCTGGCCCTGGGCATGACCTACTTGAAGCACAATCCGCTCCTGAAAGAACCGCTCAAACCGGAGCACGTCAAGGACCGCTTGCTGGGCCATTGGGGTTCCAGCCCCGGCCTGGCTTTCATCCACATCCATCTCAGCCGCGCGATCAAGCAGCAAGGACTGGACGTCGTCTTCATGGCCGGGCCCGGCCACGGCGCGCCGGGCGTGCTCGGCCCGTGCTACCTGGAAGGCTCGTACTCGGAGATCTATCCCGATTGCAGCGAAGACGAAGCGGGCCTGTTGCATTTCTTCAAACAGTTTTCCTTTCCCGGCGGGATCGGCAGCCACTGCACGCCGGAGACGCCGGGCAGCATCCACGAAGGCGGCGAGCTCGGCTACGTGCTTTCGCACGCCTGCGGCGCCGCGTTCGACAATCCGAAAACGATCGTCGCGGCGGTCGTCGGTGACGGCGAATCGGAGACCGGCCCGCTGGCCACGAGTTGGCACATCAACAAGTTCATCAACCCGATCCGCGACGGCGCCGTGCTGCCGATCCTGCACCTCAACGGCTACAAGATCAACAACCCAACGATCTGGGCTCGCGTGCCGCACGACGAGATCGAAGCCTTCTTCCGCGGCACGGGCTGGACGCCTTATTTTGTCGAAGGTTCCGATCCGGAAACCATGCACCAGGCGATGGCTGCGACGCTGGAAACGTGCATCGCTGAAATCCAGGCCGCGCAGGAGAAGGCCCGCGCGAGCGGCACGGCCGATCGCGTGAAATGGCCGATGATCGTCCTGCGAACGCCCAAGGGCTGGACGAGCCCCGCCGAGGCCGGCGGCCACAAGCTAGAAGGAAGCTGGCGAGCCCATCAAGTTCCGCTGCCCGACGTGAAGAAGGATCCCGCACGACTCAAGCAGCTTGAGGAGTGGATGCGGTCCTACAAGCCGGGCGAGTTGTTCGACGAAGCGGGCCGCTTGCGGCACGACCTCAAGGCGATCGCGCCCAAGGGGCAGCGGCGGATCGGCTCGAATCCTCATGCCAACGGCGGGCGGTTAAAAAAGGCGCTGTGCATGCCGGACTTCCGCAATTACGGCATCAAGGTCGAAAAGCCCGGCACGATCGAGGCCGAGAACTGCCGTCCGCTGGGCGTTTTCTTGCGAGACGTGATGAAGGCCAACATGCAGAACTTCCGCGTCTTCGGCCCGGACGAAACGACCTCGAACAAACTCGACGCGATCTACCAAACATCGAAGAAGCTCTGGCTGGAAGAGTATTTTCCCGAAGATGCGGACGGCTGCGAACTGGCCGTCGATGGCCGCGTCGTGGAAATGCTCAGCGAGCACACGCTGGAAGGCATGTTGGAGGGCTATCTGCTCACCGGCCGGCACGGCTTCTTCAGCACCTACGAAGCGTTCGCCCACGTCATCGACTCGATGTTCAATCAACACGCCAAGTGGCTCACGATCTGCAACCACCTCTCCTGGCGGGCGAAGATCGCTTCGCTGAATCTGCTGATCACCAGCACCGTCTGGCGGCAGGACCACAACGGCTTCACGCACCAGGACCCCGGCTTCCTCGATGTCGTGGTGAACAAGAGCGCGGCGGTCACGCGGATCTACCTGCCGCCCGACGTGAACTCGCTGCTTTCGGTCGCCGACCACTGCTTGCGGAGCGAGGGCTACATCAACGTCATCGTCTCGGACAAGCAGAACCACTTGCAGTATCTCGACATGGACGCCGCGATCATCCACTGCACGAAGGGCATCAGCATCTGGCCGAAGGCGAGCACGGATGAAGGCTGCGAACCGGACGTTGTGGTGGCATCGGCCGGCGACATCCCGACGAAGGAGGCGCTGGCGGCGACAGCCATGCTGCGGCAAGAATTCCCCGATTTGAAATTGCGCTTCATCAACGTGCTCGATTTGTTCCGCTTGCAGCCCGACACGGAGCATCCGCATGGCCTGAGCGACCGCGACTTCGACAGCCTGTTTACCGTTGACAAGCCGGTCATATTCGCGTTCCACGGCTATCCGTGGCTCATTCACCGGCTTGCTTATCGGCGCAACAACCACCAGAACTTGCACGTCCGCGGCTACAAGGAGAAGGGCAACATCAACACGCCGCTGGAGCTGGCCATCCAGAACCAGATCGACCGCTTCACGCTGGCAATCGACGTGATCGACCGCGTGCCCAGGCTCCAGGTTGCCGGGGCGCACGCCAAGGAGAAGTTCCGCAACAAGCAGATCGAGTGCGTGAACTACTCGCACGAAAACGGCGTCGACTTGCCGGAAGCCGCCAATTGGAAGTGGCCGTACTGAGGTAGTTTCGTTGCCCGACGCGATATTGGTCCTCAACGCCGGCTCGTCGAGCCTCAAGTTCTCCGTCTTCACGGTGGAGGGGGACCGATCCGCGCCCGATGACGGCCTCAAGCCTGCCGCGCGCGGGCAAGTGCAGGGGATCGGCACGTCGCCGACATTCGTTCTCGAAGGGGCTGACGGCGCGGCGATCGAAAAGCAAGACTTGGCAGGCGGTGAAACGGTCGATCACGAGCGCGCGCTAGCGATCATACTCGACCGCTGTGCCGCGCACGGCAACGGCAATCGCGTGATTGCCGTCGGGCATCGCGTCGTGCATGGCGGCGTGAAGTTTACCGGCCCGGTTCGCATTGACGATGGCGTGCTGGCGGAACTCCAGGCATTGATCCCGCTCGCCCCGCTGCATCAGCCGCACCACCTGGCCGCCATTCGCGCCGTGACCGCCCGCGCACCGCATTTGCCGCAAGTGGCATGTTTCGATACTTCGTTCCACCGCACGCAGCCCGAGGTTGCCCAGCGCTTCGGGCTGCCGCGGCGTTTTCTGGAGCAAGGCATACGCCGCTACGGTTTTCACGGGATCTCCTACGAATACATCGCGTCGGTCCTGCCGAAATTTGACGCCGGCGCGGCGGCCGGCAGGACGGTTGCCGCCCACCTGGGCAATGGGGCCAGCTTGTGCGCCATGCGCGAGCGGCGTTCCGTTGCGACCACCATGAGTCTTACGCCGGCGGACGGATTGCTGATGGGCACTCGCGCGGGCTCGGTCGATCCGGCCGCCATGCTCTTCTTGATCCAGCGGCGCGGCATGCAGCCCGACGAGCTGCGGCACATGATTTATAACGAATCGGGCCTCTTGGGCATATCGGGAATATCAAGCGACATGCGAACGCTGCTGGCGAGCAGCGATCCCCGCGCGGCCGAGGCGATCGACCTCTTCGTCTATCGCATCCGCCGCGAACTCGGTTCGATGGCGGCGGCCTTGGGCGGCCTGGACGCGCTGGTGTTTACCGGCGGCATCGGCGAACATGCGGCCGCCATCCGCGAGCGTGTCTGCCACGACGCGGCCTGGCTGGGTGCAACTCTCGACGAGGCGGCAAACGAGCGCGGCGGACCGCGGATCAGCCGGCCGGAAGGCGAACTCGCCATTTGGGTCATACCAACCAATGAAGAATTGATGATTGCGAACCAAACGCAACGCCTGCTTGGCTGAAAAGTTTATGCCCCCGATGGTGCATGATTGTGAAAACGGATGCCCCACAATGAGTAGAAACCCGCGAAAAAGTGTGCCATTTTGTGCCAAAGTGTGCCGCGCTTCGGGCCATCGCCACATCAACGATGAGTCCGCTATTCCTACGAATCAACCTTCTTCGGCCCTTCTCTCGCATCGCCCAACGGCGTATCAATGTAATGAAAACCGCAGGGAGAACCTGACAATGGCGACGACCACTTATTCTCAAACCGATCGGCGGCAGGAGCTTGCTCAAAAAGCTGGCCAATTCGTGATCGGAAATGACCTCCGCTTCACGCGGCTTGGGATTGGCGCAATGCGCATCACAGGCGACGGCGTTTGGGGCGAGCCCGCGGATCGAGCCGAGGCCATTCGCGTCTTGCGGCGGGCGGTCGAGTTGGGGATCAACTTCATCGACACCGCCGACTCCTACGGGCCGGCCGTAAGCGAAGAACTCATCGCCGAAGCGCTGCATCCTTATACAGCCGGGCTTGTCATCGCCACCAAGGGCGGATTCGATCGGCCGGGGCCTGGCAAGTGGGTCGAAAACGGCAGACCGGAACATCTGCGCCTGCCTGCGACGACAGCCTGCGGCGTTTGCGGCTAGACCGTATCGACCTTTATCAGTTGCATCGCATCGACTCGAAGGTCCCAGCCGAGGATCAAATCGGCACGCTGAAGGACCTGCAAGCGCACGGCAAGATCAAGCACATCGGCTTGTCCGAAGTGAGCGTGCAGCAGATTCAACACGCACAGACGATCGTGCCAATCGTGAGCGTGCAGAACCGCTATAGCCTTCTCGATCGGGCGTCGGAAGACGTGCTGAAGTACTGCGAACAACAGCATATAGGCTTCATTCCGTGGTTCCCGCTCGCCGCCGGCAAGCTTTCCGGCACGGAGAGTCAGATCCAACGCGCGGCCGCGGAATGGAAGGCCACTCCGTCTCAAGTCGCCCTGGCGTGGCTCTTGGCGCGCTCGCCGGTCATGCTGCCGATTCCGGGAACTTCCCGCGCGGACCATCTTGAAGAAAACGTCGCCGCCGCCAATTTGAAACTGGATGAGACCCAAATGCGGGAGCTTGCGGCCGCGATATCGTCGTCGTAGAATCACTTCCATGAAGCGACAGCCACTCATCGTAGTTAGTGCGGTCGTGTTTGCCATCGGGGCCGCTCTCGCTTTCTGGTGGATGCGGAGGGAGGCGCGACGTTTTGCCCCAATTCGATCTCGCTCCGCTGCTCGCCAAACAGCAGTATGTCGAGGTGCCGCTCCATCGCAGCAAGATCGCTTCGCTCGACGTGACCGCACAATTTCAAGGGGAGTCGTTGCTGCTTTTTTTGGACACCGGCAACACCGATAATATGATCGAGCCCGCAATCGCAAAGCGATTCAAGCTTCCCGGCGAACCGGCAACTCGTGGGTTAATTGGCGTCAAGGAAACCCAACCTCCGCGGCAAGTCGTTCTGGAGAATCTGTCCCTGGGTGGCGCGCGATTGCGACTCGCGGCCCTGTTGGTTGATCAAGACGCCAACGCTCCGCGCAAAGAGTTGGGCGACCCCCCTGCGACGGCTTGTTGGGCGCACCGTTTCTTAAAGAACACTCCGCGGTCATCGACAATGGATCGGCAAAGCTCTTTTTATGGGACCGCGCCGATCAACCTCCCGCCGAAGCCGCCGCGGAGCGCGCCCGCCGGCTCAAAGAGGCGGGATACGTCGAACTGCCGCTCGCCCTGCACGCCGGCGGTCTGGCGGACGTTGCCGTTGAGTTCAACGGGCAGCCCGTCGTGTTGCTGGTGGACACCGGAGCGCAGTTCAGCCACATTGATACCGCGGCCGCCCGACGCCTGAACTTGCCGCCGCCCAAGAAGTCCCGCATGACAGTTAGTTTTCTCGGCGGTTCCAAGGTTCCTCTCGAATTCACCAAGGTGAATTGATACGCCTTCGGCCCGATTTCCGGCCAGTTGGAAGTGATTCTCAAGAACATGTCCGACTTTAACGACTGGCGCAAGAGTGAAGGACTTCCACCTTGGGACGGTATACTGGCCGCGGACATGTTGCAGTATTTCTCCGCGGTGATCGATTTCGGCGGAGCGAAGTTGTTCCTGCGCACCCGATGGCAAACGCCAATGATAAGCCGTTGGCAGTTTCCGCCGGAACGGCCGACCTGTCCAAAGTTTGACATCGCTTTCCGCAAGCGTGATAATAGTTGGCTCATGCCCAACGTTTGCGAGCAGAATCCGGTGAGAAACCTGGCGGTCACCTTCGCTTTGCTTTCCCTCGTGATCAGTTCCGGTCAGGCGGCGGCCCAAACCGGCCCGACATGGACCAGCCGCGGAACCGCCGTCTACCAGAGCATCGGCAGTTCGCTGGGCGTGCCCAGCACAAGTCTGTATGCCGAAGTGGCATCGCTGAGCGGGAGCCAGTCGGGCGGCTCCAATGGCACGGCCTACTGCTGGCCGCTGAGCACGATGCTTCGCGTGGACGACTCGCTCGCCGCGCTGAACCCGGTTCAGTACCAACCCGTTCTGCGGAGCCTGTCGGACCAGTTCTACAACAATTATTGGAACGCATCCACCGGCGGCTATCGCAGCGGGGCCGCGGCCGGCTCGACGCTTTTCTACGACGATAACGCTCACGTTGTGGTGGCCCTGGCCCAGGCTTACCAGATCACCGGCGACCCGATCTATCTCACTCGCGCGGAACAGACCGAGACCTTCGTCCTCTCCGGCTCTGACGGAGCCGGCGGCGGCGGAATCTACTTCAATCCGGGAAGCACTTTCAAGGACAGCGTCAGCACGCTGCAAGGCGCCTGCGCCGCCGCACTGCTCTATGAGATCACCGGCCAGAGCGCCTATCTCACCGACGCCACCAGCCTCTATAACTGGGCCGCCACGCACACGCAGACCTCCAACGGCCTATTCTACCAGCAGTACCAAATCAGCAGCGGCAGCGCGACTGGCACGCCGATCGTCAACTCGGCGGGCGACGCCATTTCCTGCAACGTCCAGCTCTACAAGGCGACGGGCAACGCGACGTATCTCACCCAGGCCGAGACCATCGCCAATACCTCGATCTCCGGATATTTCAACTCGTCCACGGGGGCAATTAACGATGAAGGATTCTGGGCTTTCGAACTTGTCGATGGACTCTTGGACCTCTACCAGATCGATCACAACGCCCAATACCTGAACAAGGTCGTTGGCGGCATGCAGTACCTTTACGGCAACATGCAGGACACCAACGGCCACTACGGGCAATTCTGGGGCCGCGGCGGGCCAATAACCGGGACCACGCTTTCTTCCTGGGCGCTCAATGACCAGGCGGCCGTGGCGCGGGCTTACCTCTACACCGGCCAGGCGCTGACGCCTTCCGCGACATGGGGCAACGCTACCGGCGGATCCTGGGCCACCGCTGCGAATTGCATGTTCGGCACGGTGCCCAATGGCGACGGTACGACCGTCTATCTACAACTGGCATCGACCGCTTCCTCGCCGATTTACATTACGCTGAACGGGCAACGAACCGTCGGCACGCTCTACTTGGCAGATACCGCCAACGCTGCCAGCGGCTACAACATTTCCGCCGGCACGTCGGGCCTCGCGCAACTCCTGATCTTGAGCAATACCGCCAGCACCGCCCAGGTGATCGTGACCTCCGGCAGTCAGACGATCTCGGCCCCCGTGAGCCTGGCGAGCAACCTGGTAATCTCGCTTTCCTCGGGCAGCTCGCTGACGATGTCCGGCAGTATTTCCGGCCTGGGCGAATCGCTGACTCTGGCCTACGGCGGCTCGCTCATGCTCAGCGGCAGCAATACCTACAGCGGCGGGACGACCATCAGCGCCGGCACGCTGACCCTCGGCGGCGCGGGCAAGTTGGGCGGCGGCAATTATGCGGCGGCGATCGTCAACAATAGCACTTTCGTCGTAGCTACCACCGCCAATCAGACATTTAGCGGCGCGATCAGCGGCAGCGGCAGATTGTTTCTTTCCGGCGGCGGCAAGTTGACACTCGCCGGCACAAACAACTATACGGGTGGGACAACGATCAGCGCCGGCACGCTGACCGTCGGCGCCGCGGGAAATTTGGGCGGCGGGAACTACGCCGCGGCAATCGTCAATAACGGTGCGCTGGTCATCACCAGCACTGCCAACCAGGTTCTTAGCGGCGCGATCAGCGGCAGCGGCGGACTGACTGTGGCCGGCGACATGTTGACCCTCACCGGCACATGCAACTACGGCGGCGCGACGACCGTCAGCAGCGGCACGCTGCAACTCGGCGCGGCCGGACTCGCGCACCGCTGGAGTTTCAACAACAGCCTGGCCGACTCGGTCGGCGGCGTCTCGGCCATCTTGAGCGGCAGCAACACATCGCTAGGGGCCAATTCCGTCACGGTCGCCGGCAACGGTTCGAGTCATGTCAACTACGTCTCCTTGGGCAACGGCAGCAGCAACATCCTGCCGACGAGCAACGCGCCGTTCACGGTCCAAGTTTGGGCCACCGAGAACGGCGTGCAAAACTGGTCACGGATATTCGATTTCGGATCGACGGCCGGCGGCAATAGCAACCTTCTCTGGTCCTGGACGCAGGGCACGAATCCGCCGGGCGTGGTTTCCGCGAACTCCGCGAACTACCCCAACCCGGTCGGCTTCACCGTGGGCAAGGAATACAACGTCTCGCTCGTGGTCACGCCCAGCGGCGCGGCTCGGCGCTCCACTGGTATCAGTACGACACATCGGGCAACCTGCTCGGTTCCGGCGGCACGGTCACCACTTGGAACATCTCCAAGCTGACGCAAGCGAACATGTGGCTCGGCCGCTCGGAATACTCGGACAACGATGCCAACGCAAGCTACGACGAAGTGCGGATCTACGATGCAGCGCTCATGCCGTCGCAACTTGCCGCGCTCAGCCTGGCCGGCCCGGACGCGCAGCTCGCGCCAGTCGTCTCAGTTCTGCCCAGTGCCACGCCGCTCTCGATCGCGGCTGCCGGGACGCTGGACCTCGATGGTGGCAGCCAGCAGGTCGCCTCGCTCTTCGGCGGCGGCAGCGTCATCAACAGCAACCAGGCATTCGTATCCGCTCTGACCGTGAGCCCGACGGGCACGTCGAGCACATTCAGCGGCACGATTCGGGGTGGCGGCGTGCTGGGCACGGTCGCCTTCGTTCTCAGCGGCGGCACGGAGACGCTGTCCGGCATCAATACGTACACGGGCGGGACCACGGTCGCGGCCGGCATGTTGATCGTTACGACACCCGCCGCGCTGCCCGATGGTGGAAATCTGTCCATCGGAGCGGCGGGCACAACCATCTTCGCTTCCCCTGTAATGACCTCGCCGGTGATCGTTTTTCCGCAGACGGGAGAGGCATCGCCTGTGGCGGTCCCCGAGCCGGAAACGCTTGCTCTGCTGCTGGCGGTGGGAATCTTTGCCACGGCAGCATCGTTCTGTGGCAGGAAATCAGGTTTCCTACGAATATGACTTGCGGTCTTTTTGAAACCCTTGCGGTCCCCGCAACGGAGCGTTAGAATCTACACCCGTAAGGGTGGGATGAATGGCACTTGAGGGTGGGGTGAATGGCACTTGAACTTTCGTAAGTGGTTGCGCGGTAAGCCGTCAACTTGCCCGCCATTCGCCCCGCCTTGGTCACGGTGCTGGACGAGGAACCAGCGCAGGTATCGGAAACCGCGCTCTTGAGCGAAGAAGAATTAGCCGACTGGAATCGGCCGGAGGAGGACGCCGCGTGGTCACACCTGCAGTCGGTTCCGTTGTCTTAGTTCCGATCCCCTTTTTCGACCTGTCGCAGTCCAATCAATCTAATGAAAACCCAAGAGAGGAACGTATAATGGCGACTACCACCTATTCTCAAGCCGATCGGCGGCAGGAGCTTGCCCAAACGACTGGCATGTTCGCGATCGGCAACGACCTCCGCGTTACGCGGTTGGGCTTCGGCGCAATGCGCGCCAGCGCGAAGCGGCGGTTGCAACCCAATGAGATTTGCTTAGGCTTCTTTGTGTGTTTGTGCTGTTTCGCCCCGATGGTGGCCTACTCGCAAACGATCAGTGCCTCAGCTAACGCTAGGCCGACGCAGTTCAACGACTATGTATCTCAGAGTTATACAGGTGACATAAGCGGTTTGCAGAACCTAGTCGCCGTGACATCAGACCCGAATAGGTACGGCGAGGCTCACGCGTCAATAATTGGATTGTCGGCGTCCTCCACCGCAACGGATTCTGGCATCGGGTACCCAGACGCGAACGCGTCCCTCCAAGGCTATCAGGTGGCGTTTGCCAATACTCCCGCATTAAGTGCCGCCATAGCTGCCAATGGCGGACAACCGCTCCAGATGTACGCCTCTTTCCCGGCCAAATTCACCCTGCTGAATACGCCAAATCCTAGCAACAACGGATTCCACCAGACCTCAACAGAAGCGCTTGCTAGGATTGTACTTTCCGCTCCCACGTTCGCCACCATTCAAGGTGAGCTGATCGCTTCCAACGGCCCCTACGACGCCTACAGTATCAGTACGAGCGGATTCTTGCAGGCAAACATGATCAACGCGGGGTTCTTCGATGTACACGTGCCATTTATTGTTGATACCTCAAACTTGACCACCTCATTTAGTGTTGACGTGGATTCTAATTCACTTTCGCTTGATCTTGAAACCTATTCCTCCGCCCAATTGCTTCTGCCTTCCCACAGTGACATTTACTTGGCCTCCGGGCAGCCGCCGTCGTCGCTGGGCCTCGACTATCAAGTCAGCTCAGTTCCCGAACCGGGAACCTTCTGGACTCATGCCGGCGGCGGGTCTTGGGCCACTTCCGCCAATTGGAACCCCAGTTCGGTTCCCAACGGCGACGGCACGAACGTCTATCTGCAACTGGCAACGAGTTCCTCCTCGCTGCTGAATGTCACGCTCGACGGGCAACAGACCGTCGGCGCGCTCTATCTGGCCAATACGGCCAATGCCGCCAGCGGCTACAACATAACCTCCGGCACCGGCGGGACGCAACTTCTAGTATTGAGCAACACCGGCAACATCGCCCAGGTGATTGTCACCTCCGGCAGTCAAGCGATCTCGGCCCCTGTTAGCCTGGCGAGCAACCTGGTGATTTCGCTTTCCTCAGACAGCTCGCTGGCGATTTCCGGGAACATTTCAGGGCCGGGGAAATCGCTGACGCTGACCTACGGCGGCTCCTTACTGCTCAGCGGTAGCAATTCCTACAGCGGCGGGACGGCCATCGGTTCCGGCACGCTGACACTCGGCGGCGCGGGTAACTTGGGCGGCGGCAACTACGCCGCGGCAATCGTAGATAATAGCTGCTTGGTCGTCGCCACCGCCGCAGATCAGGTCCTCAGCGGCGCGATCAGCGGCAGCGGCAGTCTGCTCATACAAGGCAACGGCCAACTCACCTTGTCCGGCACTTCTAGCAGCCTGGGCGGCGCGCTTTCACAGTCGGGCAGCGGCGGCCTGACGGTATCGGGCGGTCTTGCCGCGGGATCCTACACACAAACCGGCAGCGGCAGCCTGGCGATCTCCGGCAGCCTGACGTCGGCCGCGTCCGTCACCATCGGCACGACCTCCGGCGACAACCTGTCCGTGAACATGTCCAACGGCGCGCTGACATCAAGCACCACCGGAGCCGGCAGCATGGTCTTCAGCAACGTGCCGGTGCGACCACCATAGCAACTATGACCGGCGGCGCCGTGAACGCCGCCGGGGAAATGTGGATCGGCAATAATGGATTCGGCGTCTTCAACCTGTCGGGCGGAACGGTAACGGTCAACAACTGGCTGGCCCTGGGCCGCAATGCGAACACCGGCTTCGGCACGCTAAACCTCAGCGGCAGCGGCACGCTTGTCCACGCCGGAGCCGGCAACGTGGAGCTCGTCAACAACAACGGCAACGCCATCATCAACCAGTCGGGCAAGTCTACGTTTACCAACAGTGTGGGCACGGTCCAGATCGGCGCGTCCGGCTGGGGCCTTTACACCGCAAGCGGTGGAACGGCCAGCTTCGGATCGACGTCCCTCGGCAATGGCAATGCCAACGGCCTCGGCATCCTGACCGTGGTTGACTCGGCATACGTCAACGCCGGAGGCATGACGCTCGGCGGGGCTTCCGGCGGCAGCGGCCTGGTAAATCTCATTAGCGGCGTCCTCGCGGCTACTCAAATCACGGCAACTGGCACTGGCACGACCATCTTCAACGTCAATGGCGGAACCCTCACGGCCGCTCCCGGCGCCCAGACGACTTTCGTCAACGGACTGGCCAACATGACGGTCGGTTCCAGCGGGGCCGTCATCAATACCAATGGGCAGACGATCGCGATTTCGTCAAACCTGACGGCTCCGTCCGGAAAGGGTGTCCAGTCGATCACCGCCAGCGGCAACGGCTACGACAATGCGCCGGCCGTCAAGATCACCGGCGGCGGCGGCAGCGGGGCGACGGCCGAAGCCACGATCGATGCGAACGGAAACCTGACTGGCTTCAAGATCACGAACCCCGGCAGCGGCTATACGTCGCCGCCTACGGTCAGTGTGGTCGGGGCCGACGGCACGCTCAGTGCCTCGGCCGCCGCAGTGCTCAATAGCGGCAATACCAGCGCCGGACTGACCGTGTTCGGCGGCGGCATGTTGACCCTCACAGGCTCGTGCAACTACTCCGGCGCGACAACCGTCAGCAGCGGCACGCTGCAACTCGGTCCGGCCGGGCTTGCGCACCGTTGGAGTTTCGATAACAGCCTGGCCGATTCGGTGGGCGGCGTCGCCGCCATCTTGAGCGGCAGCAACACCGCGCTCGGCGCGAACGCAGTCGCAGTTGCAGGCAGCGGTTCGAGTCATGTCAACTACGTCTCCTTGGGCAATGGAAGCAGCAATCTCTTGCCGACCGGCAACGCTCCGTTCACGGTCCAAGTCTGGGCCACGGAAAACGGCGTGCAAAACTGGTCGCGAATCTTTGATTTCGGTTCCACCGCGGGCGGCAACAGCAATCTCTTCTGGTCCTGGACGCAAGGCACGAATCCGCCGGGCGTGGTCGCAGCCAATTCCGTGAACTACTCAAATTCGGTCGGCTTCACCGTGGGCAAGGAATACAACGTCTCGCTCGTGGTGACGCCCAGCGGCGCGGGTTCGACGCTCCACTGGTATCAGTACGACACTTCGGGCAACCTGCTCGGTTCCGGCGGCACGGTCACCACTTGGAACATCTCCAAGCTGACGCAGGCGAACATGTGGCTCGGCCGCTCGGAATACTCGGACAACGACGCCAACGCCAGCTACGACGAAGTGCGGATCTACGATGCAGCGCTCGCGCCGTCGCAACTCGCCGCTTCTAGCCTGGCCGGCCCGGACACGCAGCTCGCGCCGGTCGTCTCAGTTCTGCCCAGTGCCACGCCCCTCACCATCGCGCCCGGCGGGACGCTGGACCTCGATGGCGGCAGCCAGCAGGTGGCCTCGCTCTCCGGCGGCGGCAGCGTCATCAACAGCAACACGGCTTTCGCATCCGTCCTGACCGTGAGCGCGACCGGCACGTCGAGCATATTCGGCGGCTCAATTCGGGGCGGCGGCTCGCTTGGTACGGTCGCCTTCGTGCTCAGCGGCGGCACGGAGACGTTCTCCGGCGTCAATACGTACACGGGCGGGACCACGGTCCCGGCCGGGACGTTGATCGTTACTACACCCGCCGCGCTGCCCGACAAAGGCAGTTTAAGCATCGGTGCGGCGAGCGCGCTCGTTTTCGGCGCCTCGGCAATCGGTTCATCGGCGGCGGCCTCGGCGGTGCCCGAGCCGAGCACGCTTGCGCTGCTAATGGCCGCGGGAATCGCGGCGGCCGCCTTCCGGCGGCGGAAAAGCTTCTCGCGGATCGAATCATGATGAAGTCGCCTGTTTCCACATGTTTTTTTGGGGGGGCAGGGTTGCCGTCGGTATGACCGTCTTGACTGCCCCGCATTGGTGTTATAAAATCTGATAAACGTCAAACCCCTAACATAACCGCATGTCGCCGCCGGGCTGCGTTCGCCGGGCGGGTCGTGAGCTTGTGCTAGGGGTTGTGATTTTATTCAGCCCAGAAGGAGACACCGCCCATGCGACGTCAACGACATTCGCAACATCGCCATCATCGCCCACGTCGACCACGGCAAGACGACGCTGGTCGACTGCATGCTGCGGCAAAGCGGCCAGTTCCGCGACACGCCAACTGGTCGGCGAGCAGATCCTCGACTCCAACGACCTGGAGCGCGAGCGGGGCATCACGATCCTGGCCAAGAACATCGCCATCCCCTACAAGGGCGTGAAGATCAACATCATCGACACGCCCGGCCACGCCGATTTCGGCGGCGAGGTCGAACGCGTGCTGCGGATGGCCGACGGGGCGCTGGTGCTGGTCGACGCGGCCGAAGGGCCCATGCCGCAGACCCGGTTCGTGCTCTCCAAGGCCCTGGAGTGCGGCCTGCAGCCGATCGTGGTGATCAACAAGATCGACCGCCCCGACGCCCGGCCGCACGAAGTGCTCGACGAGGTTTCGAGCTGTTCCTGGAACTGGGGGCCGACGACGAGCTGGCCGACTTCCCGCTACATCTTCGCCAGCGGCAAGCACGGCTACGCCACCGCACGACCCGAGCAGCACGGCGACTACGATCGCAGCCGCTGATGGACATGGTCCTGGAAAAGATTCCCGGCCCGGAGATCGACGCCGACGCCCCGCTGCAAATGCTGGTCACCACGCTGGACTGGTCCGACTACGTCGGCCGCATCGCCATCGGCCGGATCTATTCGGGCACGGTCCAGCGAGGCAGGACGTCGCCCTGATGCAGACCGGACGACAAGTCACGCCGGCCAAGGTCGTGTCGGTGCTACGTCTTCGAGGACCTCGGCCGCACGGAGGTCGAAGAGGCCGACGCCGGCGACATCGTGGCCCTCGTGGGGCTCGAGGACGTCGAAATCGGCGACACGATCACCGACGCCGCAGAGCCGCCGGGCGCTGCCGCGGCTGGAGGTCGACGAGCCGACGCTGAAAATGACCTTCGGCGTGAACACCTCGCCGCTGGCCGGCCGCGAAGGCAAGTACCTCACCAGCCGCCACCTCCGCGAGCGGCTGATGAAGGAGCTGCAGAAGAACGTCGCCCTGCGGGTCGAGCCGATCGCCGGCACCGAGCAGTTCTCGGTCGCCGGCCGCGGCCTCCTGCACCTCTCGCGTGCTGATCGAGACCATGCGCCGCGAAGGCTTCGAGCTTTCGATCGGCAAGCCGCACGTGATCTTCCACGACAATCGACGGCGTGACTCGAAGAGCCGTTCGAGTCGCTGGTGGTCGAAGTGCCGCACGACCAGACCGGCCCGGTGATGGAGCTGGTCGGCGCAGCGGCGCGGCCAGCTGGTCGAGATGACAATCGCACAACGACTATTCGTACATGGTCTTTTCGATTCCCGCGCGGGGGCTGATCGGCCTGCGGACGCGGCTGTTGAACGCCACGCAGGGCACGGCCGTGATCCACCACCGCTTCGAGGCGCTATCGAGCCGATGGAAGGCGAGATCCCGGCCGCGGCCACCGGCGTGCTGGTTTCGATCGCGGCCGGCCAGGCCGTGGCCTTCGGCCTGGACAGCTTGCAGGAGCGGGCCGAACTGCACGTCGGCCACGGCGACGTGGTCTACGAGGGCATGATCGTCGGCGAGAACAGCCGCAGCGAGCGACATGAACGTCAATCCCACCAAGGAAAAGAAGCTCACCAACATGCGGGCGGCCGGCCACGACCGCAACATCCTGCTGAAGCCGCGCGCGGCGGATGTCGCTGGAAGAGGCGCTGGAGTTCATCGAGGACGACGAGTTGGTCGAGGTCACGCCCACGCAAATCCGCCTGCGGAAGATCCTGCTCAACGAGCACGACCGTAAACGGGCCTCGCGGAAGGCTGCGGCAGTGGGGGTGTGAGGCATTCACGAGACTACTCTCGAACTGGAGAACACTTGATGGAAACGCCACATTTAACCGTTGATGGCTTGATAACAAACGACGGGTTCCTGCACGTAGATTCCCGGATAGATTTGCCGCCGGGGCCGGTCCACGTGACGATCGAGAAACCGGAACAGCCGGCCGGTCGCGAAGACACTTGGTCCGTTTTGCAGTCTATTTGGGCAGCGCGGAAAGCGCGCGGGGCGGTTGCACGCACGAAGGAGGAGATTGACACCGAGATCAACGAAATGCGCGACGCGGACGAAGAACGAATGCGGGAAATCGAGCGATTGCATGAGGAAGCACGTCGGCAAAGAGCGCAGCGAAAATGATCGTGTTCGCCGACACCAATACGTTGATCTATCTGAACGAGCAACCAGCGGCATTCGGAGCGCGGGCGACTGCCTACTTTAGCGCGGGTTTCGCTGCCGGGGATCGCGTCGCGCTGAGTGAGTTGGTGCGAATGGAGTGCCGTGTGGGGCCGCTCGCAACCTCCGACACAGCGATTTTGGCGGAATACGAGAGTTTCTTCGGGTCCTCGAAAGTCGATGTTCTGCCCATAACCCGGGTCGTCTGCGATCGCGCATCGGCCATCCGCGCCCAATATCGCTTTCGTGCGCTTGACGCGCTGCATCTTGCCGCGGCGGTGGAGAACCGGTGCGACCGATTCTTGACGAACGATTTGCGATTGAAGAACTTTCCTGACATAGTTATCGAGGTATTGCCTTGAAGGCGGCGGTGGGGGTGTGGGTGTGGGTGAGAGTGCCATGGAACACACTGCGATTAAGTCTGGGCGACGCAGATTTCAATTCAGTCTGCGAACATTGCTCTTGATAACCACACTGATCGCAGTTCTTCTCGCAGGTTATACGTCGGATTGGTGGCAGGGACTTTCGAGCACCGATTATCGCATCCTATCGGCCGCCTTGACGCCATATTTGACCGAACAAGCGCCAAGTTACAACATTTTGGCAAAGGAAACGTTGGCGACGACTAGGAAGTCGTATCAGCCTTTCTTCGACTTCAACGAAGCTCCCAGCTTAATACCGGAATTGCAACAAGAAACAATTCAGGACTTTCTGAGAAAGAATGAAAGGGCATACCCGATTCGTCGCCGGCCAGCAGCAGATCTGCCATACGAGCTTGAACCGAGCGACGAGGCCGCCGTTCAGCGATTGATCCAATCGCGAGGTGAACCGAGTTACGATGTTGATGTCTCGTGCCCAGGTATTGATCGGCAAGGCAAGCAGGCTGTAGTACTGGTAAAAAAGCAAGGACGCGTAATCACTCATCTGCGATCGGGGGAATTGGTTATACTGTCCAACGAGAATGGCTCTTGGCACGTCACGAAGACGGTGGATATCGACAAAATTCGGGAAACGGACGAGTACCGGAAGAGAAAGCTTCTCGCATTAGAGAAATGACTTTAATTGAATGATTACCGAAATCGAGCAATTGTCCACGTCCGACAAACTCAAACTGATTCGCGTGCTGACAGACGACCTCGACAAGGCGCGAGACATTTCTCCGCTGGTTCCTCACAAGACATACCATGTGTATACGCCCTTCGACTGCGCGGACGTAGGGGCCGGCACGTCGCTAATGGCGGCTCTGCGCGGCCGCGAGCAGGAAAGTCATTGACGGCAGTTCGATTGCCGATCACGCGCAGGCCGAATTCGACGATTTGCCGTAACCGCCTATCCTTGCAAGTTTGCTGTCGCTCGAAAACGCGGCGGCTTGCGGATCTGCGTCGCCTGCTCGAAGGCGTATGCCAGCCGGATCAGGGTCGGCTCGCTCCACGCCCGGCCGAAGAATGAGATGCCAACCGGCAAACCAAAGACAAATCCAGCCGGCACCGTGATGCTCGGGCAGCCGGCCACGGCCGCGGCCTGTGAACTGCTGCTGAGGAAGCGGTCGCCGACCACGAGATCGGTCAGGCACGCCGGCCCTTCCGTCGGCGCTATCAGGGCGTCGATCCGGTGCTTATCCATGACCGCCTCGATGCCTTCGGTCCGCGCCGGCCGGCGGCACTTTGCCAAGGCGTCGAGATATTCCTTGCTCGTCAGCGGTCCCTTGGCTTCCGCTTTGATGAAGTGGTCCTGTCCGAAGTACGGCATCTCGGTGCGGCGGTTCCGTTCGTTGAAGGCGATCACGTCTTTCAGCGTGTGGACCGGCGCGGCCTGGACCCAGCCGAGCCAAGTAGGCGTTCAGGTCCGCCTTCAGTTCGTAGTTGAGCACCACGCTCTCTGCTTCGCCCAACTTGTCCATGTTCGGCAATTCCGCCGGATCGACGAGAATCGCCCCCTGGCGGCGGAGCGCGGCCAGCGACTCTTCCATAACGGCATCGACCGCGTCGTGAAAGCCGAAATAGTTGCGGGCGACGCCTATCCGCGCCCGCGCAGGCCGCCCGGATCGAGCGACTTCGTGTAATCGACGGCCGTCCGGTCCTTGCCCGCTGCGGTGGCGGCGTCGTCGGGGTCCGCGGCGGCGAGAACGCCCAGCAGGACCGCTGCGTCGCGGACGGTTCGGGCCATGGGCCCCGCCGTGTCCTGCGTGTGGGAGATGGGAACGATGCCCGAGCGGCTGACGAGGCCGACGGTCGGTTTGATGCCGACGATGCCGTTGACGGACGAGGGGCTGACGATGGAACCATCGGTTTCGGTGCCGACAGCGACGGCGCAGAGGCTCGCCGCCACCGCGACGGCGGACCCGGAGCTGGAGCCGGAAGGGTTGCGGTCCAGCGCATGGGGATTCTTCGTCAACCCGCCGCGGCCGCTCCAACCGCTTGTCGAGTAGCTCGAGCGGATGTTTGCCCATTCGCTGAGGTTCGTTTTGCCGAGGAAGACGACCCCAGCCTGGCGGAGCCGCGTTACGAGGAAAGCGTCGCGCGGCGGCCGGGCGCCGACGAGGGCCAGCGAGCCGGCGGTCGTGGCCATGCGGTCGGCGGTGTCGATGTTGTCCTTGATCAGAACCGGGATGCCATGTAGCGGCCCAAGCGACCTGCGCGGGCCATGTTCCTTGCGCGCGCGGTCCGCCGCGTCGGCCAAGGCGAGGGCGTCCGGGTTGACCTCGATCACGCTGTTCAGCGAGGGCCCCTTGCGGTCGATGGCGTCTATGCGGGCGAGATATTTCTCCACCAGCGCGGGCCGTCCACTTTCCGCTGTGCAATCCCTCCTGCAAGTCGGCGATGCCGAGTCCGTCGAGTTCAAACGGCGGGACCTCGGCCGCGGGCAGCAGATCCGCGGCGGCCGGATTTGTCGGCGTGGCGCCGGGCAGTGTCACGGCGGCAGTCGCGGCCAAACTGGTCTTCAGGAAACGCCGCCGGCCCGGACACAGAGCATCGGACGAGGATTCTTGACCACGATCCACTTATTCTGTCCTCAACGGATTGGGGTTGGGGTTTTGAGCTAATCTTCCGAAGTAAGGAAGCGACTATTCCAATACTTCCTTATGCGTCGCCCCCGGCACGTCGCGAACATATCGCGGCACGGCATAGCCGGGCAGGCGGGCCCGCAGTTTACGGACAAGCTCGCGGCCACGTGCTACGGGCACCTCAAAATGCGCCGCCCCGGTGACGCGGTCAAGCTGGTGCAGGTAGTAAGGCATGACTCGCAAATCGACGAGCCGTGTACACAATTCGGTTAAGGTATCGATCTCGTCATTGACGCCTCGCATGAGCACGGCCTGATTCAGCACCGGCACGCCGGCATCGACGAGCCGGCCCAACGCATCGCCGGTTGCAGCATCTAATTCGGCCGGATGATTGCAATGCACGACCATGAAGGTGGTCAGCCGTGTGCCGCGCAGCCAGCCAAGAAGTTCGTCATTGACGCGCCGCGGAATGACGATCGGCAGCCGCGAATGGACTCGCAGACGTGCGAACGTGCGGAATTTCGGCAAGTTCTTGGGCTACGTCGGCCAGACGGCTGTCGCGGGTCGTTAAGGGGTCGCCGCCGCTGAGAATGACTTCCTCGATCGTCGGATCGGCCGCAATTTCTTTCAAAACGGCCGACCATGCCGCGCCGGAAAGCACAGAAGTGTAAGGAAAATGCCGGCGAAAGCAGAAACGGCAGTGGACGGCGCAGACTCCACTTGCTACGATCAAGACCCTGCCCTTATACTTTCCCAGAAGCCCCGGCGAGCGGAGAATCTCTGCCTCGTGCAGGGGGTCCGACATAAACTGCGGCGCGTCGGCTAGTTCCTCCTCGCGAGGGAGAACTTGCAAAAGCAAGGGATCGGCGGGATCGCCCGGTCGCATCCGGGCGAGATAGGGCTCTGGGACGAGCACTCGAAAGCCGGACGTTGATCGCGCGGCCTCGGCGGCCAGCGATTCCGGCAACTCCAGCCGCCGACAAAGCTCCAGCGGATCGCGGATCGCTTGGGCAAGGACCGCGCGCGAATCGTCGCTATCGGCGTCGGCTGCGGGACGAGAGAAAGCAGAACTGACAAGAGTAGATTCCATTTGAAGCAATCGTAACTTAGAAAGCAAAGCGGAACAACTGACGTGGGCACGATCAACACCAGCGATTTCCGAAAAGGCCTTAAGGTCCAGCTCGACGGCGATCCCTACTTCATGGTCGAGTGCAATTTCGTCAAGCCGGGCAAGGGCCAAGCCCTCTACAAATGCAAGCTGAGGAACCTCATCCGCGGCACGACGCTCGACCGCACCTACAAGAGCGGCGACTCGCTCGAAGCGGCCGATGTCGAGGAGATCAGTGCCCAGTATCTCTACCGCCAGGGCGAGAATTTCGTCTTCATGGACAACGCGAACTACGAGCAGTACGAGCTGACCCCGAGCAGGTCGACGACGCCTGGAAGTATCATCAAGGAGGGCGATGGTCTGCAGCATGGTGCTCTACAACGGCAATGCCGATCACCGTCACGCCGCCGAACCACGTGGTCTTGAAGATCGAGTACTGCGAGCCGGGCGCCCGCGGCAACACGGCCACGAACGTCACCAAGCCGTGCAAGGTGGAGACTGGCGCCGAGTTCCAGCTGCCCGGTGTTCGTCGAACATCGGCGACTTGATCAAGATCGACACGCGCACGGGGGAATACTTGGAACGGGCGAAAGAGTAGCCGCTAAATCGTCGCCAACTTCGCGAACGTCAAGTTCGGCTGCAAGGGGAATACGCCGTACAGGCCGCGGGTGAAGACCAGGTTGATGAAATCGTCGGTCTCCAGAATGCGGCCCTTGGGGACGATGATCACGTCGGTGTCGTCCATCCAGATTTCGCCATGCGGGCAGGGCTGCTTGCCGCGCAAGGCCCCTTCCAGGTTGATCATCGTGGCCATCAGCCGCCAGTCGTCGCCGCGGCGGAAGACGACGATCTGCGAGAGGTTCGCGCCCACGTTCCAACTGCCGGCCATGGCGATGGCCTGCAGGGCGGTCGTCGGCTCGACCATCTCGAAACGGCCCGGATTGCGGACCTCGCCCAGCACGTAGACGAAGCGCGGCGCCCGCGCGTATCGAGCACCGGAATGATCTCCATGCCCTCGATCTTCTCGCGGTAGCGCTCGTTGATCTCCTGCCGCAGTTCGCTCAGCGTCAGGCCCTGGGCATGGACGTAGCCGATGGCGGGCAGCGAGATCGTGCCGTCGGGCGTGACGCGGACGTTCGCTCCCTGCCCGCCGCCGAGGCCGTAGCGGCGGTCGACCGTCGTTGCGCAGGTCGTCCAACTGCGTGTTGACCTTCGTCGGCGTCACCGTGATCGACGGCACCTTGTAGTACTTCTTGTACTGCTCCTCCAGGGCGTCGCGGAGCTGCGCCACGGTCCGGCCCGCGGCGTGGACCTGGCCCAAGAGCCGCAAGGTGATCGTGCCGTCGGGCTGCGATCATCAGGTCGCGGTTCAGGTCGGGATCGGTGAACGACTCGACGCGAACCTCGTCGCCCACGTTGAGCCGGTAGGGCGTCGCGCGTCTCGTCGCGGGTGATGCGATAGAGCATGTCCAACTGGTCGTCGACGCGGAGGCGATAATCGGGCACGTGCGCAGTGCGGGCGTGGCCCACGTATTCGCCCTGGGCATAGGCCTGCCAGGCGATGAAGCGGGCATCCTCCCAGCGTGCCTCGCGCGGCCGGCCGCACTTGCCGCAGACGCAGCACTGCGAACCATCGACTGCGCAGATCGGACATGGCGCGGCCGGCCCCAGCCCTTGGCCGGGCGACGGATAGTAGACCGGTGCGTACGGAATGGGCCGAAGCGTGGCATCTTGCCCCGTAGCCGCTACGGCGAACGTCGCAACGGCCATCACGGCGGCAAGTCGAATCATTTGCATGGTCTTCATAGTTGCGTTCACGTCCTATTCAAGGGGTGGTTGCGGTCCGACCACGCCCTTCGCCTGAAGCTCAGAGCGTGCCACCCTTCTCATTGAACTGACTATTGTGCTACGTCTCATTAGCGGAAAACGGGGGCTGCGGGCAGCGCCGGCGGCTGGCCCGCTGCGGCGTTGGCCGTCGTTGGTACGGGTGCGGCTGCCGCGGCTGGGTGAGTTGGCACGTCCGCCCATTGCGCCGATGGCGCGGGCAGAGCCTCGGGACCGACCCACTGGACAGCACCGCCCGCCGAGAGGTTGCCGCTCTTTTGCATCGCGACCTCGGCCGTCTTCACCGTTTGCGCATCATGGGCCGCGAGATCGGCCCGCCGGGCATCGCCAAGACGGCGGTAGACGACGCTCAGGTTTTTGAGGTTCTCCGCGGTGCGGCAAACTTTCACGCTGTGCTCCAGCGCCGAGCGCGCCGCCGCGTAGTCGTTCTTGTGTGCCCGCAGCACGCCAAGGTCGTTCGCCGCGATATAGTTTTGCGGGCAGACCAGCACCGCGGCCTGATAAAAGGTGATGGCCTTGGCCTCGGGGAGTGGCATCTCGGAGTTGCCTTTTTCCGCCATCGCGGCGTGAAGTTTGCCGAGCGCGCCCAGCGCCATTGACCCGGCAACCTCGTGGCCGACGGCCAGCCGCAATTGTTCCTGGGCGAAGTTG
Organism: uncultured Planctomycetia bacterium; assembly: GCA_963707295.1. GTDB lineage: Bacteria > Planctomycetota > Planctomycetia > Pirellulales > Thermoguttaceae > JANXQG01. The sequence goes on along the minus strand of CAVPPL010000006.1, from coordinate 1,345,608 downwards.
TAGTACTGCTTCAGCGCTCGCATGGCTTGCAATTGCCCCGGCGGCACGTTCTTCAACAGCGGCGTCGTATGACCGGCCACGATGGACGGAATGTCGAGATCCCCTTCGGTCTTTCCAGCGCCCGGCAGGAAGTCCTGGGCCTCCTTCATGGCGGTCAGCGCCGCGCTCAGCGCTTGGCTGTGTCGCTTTCCGCCCTCGTCGTTATCCAAGCCCTGGGCGACGAGTCGCAACGCCGCGATGAAGTCGGCTCTCGCCGCGAACGATGCGCCGCGGTCCGCCAAGTCCAATCCTTCGCGAGTTTTCTCGTCCGCTTGCCGAGCGATCATTTCCATCGCTTCGGAGCGCGGCGGCTGTGGCGCAGCCAGGCACGACTGGCGGCATCATTTTCACGGGCGGCAGCGGCAGCGGCGGTGCAGCGGTTGCAATAGGAGACGGCAGGCGCATCGCTGTCGGGGAACATCCGGGGCACCCGCTTGCGGGTCGCAGATCGGTGGGCGGCATTGGCGCGGCGGCCGGCATCGCATTTCTTGTCACCGATGGCTTTTGTGGCTGGCCAAAAAGCTCCGGTCCGGTTTCCACGACGGGCACCGGCGTCGCGGAGGAGGACGTACCGCACTCGACCGCTGGCAGCGGTGTTACGACCGCCGAGACGGCTGCCGCCGGCGGTAGCGGCTCGGAACTGGGCGAATCGGCGTAGGTCGCCGGCACGGCGACAGGCCGGTTGTCCGGCTGCGACTTGGGCCAGATCGCTCGGCCGGTGAGGCAGACGATCGCCGCAAGGCCGATCGCCACCGCGGGCCGTCTTCGCAGCCAATTCGTGATTTGTGTGTAATGCCGCTTTTTCATCGCTGAGCGCTCTCGTCGTTTCGCAACGGTATTCCCTGATGCTTCGGATCGGCCGGATTTTCGGACCGCAATGAGCGAATTCGGCGTGCCGGCCAGGGCTCGGCTTCCATGCGCTGGCAAAGCCGTTATAGGCCGTTTTCGTCGCACGGCGCGTTCGCGAGAAGTGTCATAATGGGCGTCAGCCGCACAGCCAGACAGGGCTGAATATCCGGCAAAATCGGACCAATCAAGATGGGTCAAGGAGGGTGGCACGTCCCTGAGCTTCGAGCGAAGGGCGTGGCTAGCTAGCTGGACTCTCTACGCCCTTCGGAAGCTCAGGGACGTGCCACCCAAAACCGAACTGCTTTCCTCGCAACCCGCACTTATTCCAGCCCCAAGCTGTGCATGTACTGGGCCTTTTGCTTCTCCATACCGTAACGCCTGGTAATCGCGCGCCATTTGTCGGCCGCCTGCTTCAGCGCGTCACCGGGCGATTGCTGCCGGCGGACCGCGGCGCGGACGGCCTCGTCGAGCGCGGCAAGATACTCTGCCCGGCCCGGCAGGCGGAGCGAGGCCAGGAACTGCCCTCGCGAAAGGGTGGCGGAGGTTTGCTCGGCGTACTGCCGCGCGGCAGTCGTGGAAGCGCTGCTTTCCACCCAATTCTTTGCCGCGGAGATCTGGTCGTTGCGGAAAAGCGTCGTGGCCGGACTGCCGGCAAAAACCTGGCGCTCCACTGCGGATCGCTCAGCCAGAGCAGAAGCTCGAAGGCGGCATCGACGTGCTGCCCGCCCGCACGGACGACGCCCATGCGGCCGGAGATACCTAAGAGCGGCACCCGGCGGCCGGCGTCGGCGCTTCGGGGTTCCCAGGTGCCACTAGGTGTACGATAAACCTCCGTCGCGCCCGGCAGTTCGGAAAAAGCAGCAGGCAGGCTCCGCATGCCGTCCACTGCTTGCGCGTGGGCCGAGCCGGATGCCGCCGCAGTCGGCCAACTAATCGCCATCGCCGTCGTGCCCTTCCAGAACTGGGCTCGGACAGCCGCCGGATCGAAGTCCAACTCTTCCGCCGGGCCGAGTTTCGCCGCCTCGACCAGTTCCGTTAGTGCCCGTACGAACGGTGGCCCGGCAATCATCGGCTCAAACGTCTTGTCGTCGAAGAGCGTGGTGTAGTTATCGCGTTCCTTGGCATAGGCCGCGGCTCGGGCCAATAGCATCAGGCCAGCCCAGCCGCGCCCGAGCGGCTCGACGGTTCCATATTTCACGCCCGACTTTGCACCTGCATCGCGGAGCAGCCGCGAGATCTCCGCGTATTCCTGCCATGTCTCCGGCGGGCGGCGGCCGAGCTTTTCCATCAGGTCCGCGCGATAGTAACAGCAGAATACCGGCGAGCCCAGCGGCACGGCGTAGACCTCGTTGCCCCAGGCGGCCTCCTGGTTCCGCAAGAGCGGGAAGTTTTGCGACCACGCGCTGTGCGGATCAGGGTTCTGCGCGATACTGTGTGGCACCGGCGCGAGCCGCTTTGCTTCGGCAAGCTGTCCCAGCAAATGTGCCGGGCAGATCACCGCATCGCCCGGCAGGCTCGCCGCGTCAATCAGGTCCTTTTCCTTGCACTCGGTCACTTCGACTTCGGCGCCGGTTTGAGCGTTCCATTCGTCCTTCAGCCGCTTCACCGCAGCGGCGATGGTTGGGTCATCAGCAACAACCAGATGGAGCTTCACGCCGGCAAGGCGTTTGGCGGTGCTCGCATCGGAGTTCGAGTCTTTTGAAGAACAGCCGAACGATAGAGCGATGAAACTTACGCAAAGGCGCAGAGGCAGAGCGGAAAGGATCGACACGTACCTTGCAACACGGGCCGACACATGTCCTATCTTCAGATTCCTGTCGTCGCGCCTTCGCGCTCTTGCGCCTTTGCGTGAGGATTTGTTCGGATAAGTTATCAATCGCGGGCAGCCCATCGATGTCATCCCGGAAGCGCGGCACTGGCGTTTGTCACAAGCCGGTTCATTCTACCGCTTTTTGTTTCGCGTATGTGCATCTTGAAATCGCGGTATGATTCGTACCCTTTCCACCCTCCTCATCGCCCGCTAGAATCACCTATTCTGAACCTCCCGACCGTTTCACCTCGCAGTCAAAAAGCACCGCCATGAGCATTTTCCTGGGCATCGACATCGGCACTTCCGGCACCAAGACCCTGGCCATCGACCCGAAAGGGCCGAATCCTGGCCTCCGCCATGGAGACCTATCCGCTGCTACCACCCCAAGCCGCTGTGGAGCGAGCAAGACCCGGACGACTGGTGGCGGGCCACCGTCGCCTCCGTCCGCAAGGTCGTGAAGAAGGCCAAGCTCAAGCCGGCCGACGTCAAGGCGATCGGCCTTTCGGGCCAGATGCACGGCTCGGTGTTTCTCGACAAGAATCGACAAGGTCGATCCGCCGGGCGATCCTTTGGAACGACCAGCGGACCGCCGCCGAGTGCGCCGAGATCGAAGCAGCGCGCCGGCGGCCGCGGCGAGCTGATCCGCATGGTCGCCAACCCGGCCCTGACCGGCTTCACCGCGCCCAAAATCCTCTGGCTGCGGAACCACGAGCCGAGACACTTCGACGAAGACCAGGAAAGTGCTGCTGCCCAAGGATGAAATCCGCCGCCGCCTGACGGGCGAGTTCGCCACCGAAGTCAGCGACGCCAGCGGCATGCTGCTGTTGGACGTGGCCAAGCGAACCTGGTCGAGCGAGCTGCTGGCCAAGCTGGAACTCGACGTCGAGCCTGCTGGCGCGGTGCTACGAATCGGAGGAAGTCACCGGCCAGCTCACGCCGCGGTCGCGGCCGAATTGGGCCTCTCGACCGATTGCCTCGTCGTCGGCGGAGCGGGCGACTGCGCGGCCGGCGCGGTGGGCAACGGCATCGTCAGCCAAGGGCGTGCTCTCCACGTCGATCGGCACCTCCGGCGTGATGTTCGTCCACAGCGACGAGGTGAAGATCGACCCCGCGGGCCGCGTCCACACCTTCTGCCATGCCGTTCGCGGCAAGTGGCACATGATGGGCGTCACCTCTCCGCGGGCGGCTCGCTGCAATGGTTCCGCAACGCACTGTGCCAGGCCGATCGTGGCCGAGGCGAAGAAGAGAAAGATCGACGCCTACGAACTGCTCACCGCGGAGGCCGAGGCCGTGCCGGCCGGCAGCCAGGGCCTGTTCTTCCTGCCGTATCTCTCCGGCGAGCGGACGCCGCACGCCGACCCCGACGCTCGCGGCTGCTTCATCGGCCTGACGCTCGCGCACCACGCGCGGCCACCTGATCGCGCGCGATCATGGAGGGCGTGACCTATTCGATGCGCGACAGCCTGGCGATCTTCGAGGGTTTGGACGTGCCGATCCGGCAGATTCGCGCCTCCGGCGGCGGCGCACGCAGCCCGCTGTGGCGGCAGATCCAGGCCGACGTCTTCGGCCGCAAGGTGGTCACCATCAACAGCGAGGAAGGGCCGGCCTACGGCGTCGCCCTGCTGGCGGCCGTCGGCGCGGGCGAGTTCAAGAACATCGAAGAGGCCTGCCGGGCGACGATCCGCGTCGTCAGCCAGACCGCGCCCAAGGCCGCCGCGAAGAAAGTCTACGATGCCGGATTCCCGGTCTATCAGCATTTGTATCAGTCGCTTAAAGAGGATTTCAAGGCGATTGCAGGACTTGTGCAATAGCCGCGCGTACTTTTTTTGATCGCTTCGGCTGCCAGAGGTTTCACTCATCCCTAAGAGTCTGCGTTATAATAGTATTGGTATTTGAGGTTTACTCGAAGGAGACAACGATGGCTGCACCGGCGGCAAGACTCAGTAGCGACGAAGTCGAACGACGCGGGCAGGACCTGTACGATCGACATATTAAGCCTGCGCTGAAGCCCGACGATGATGGGAAGTTTGTGGCAATCGACGCTGAATCCGAGGACTACGAGATCGACCGCGACGATTTTCAGGCCACAGAACGTCTCTTGCAACGCCGTCGAGACGCGCAAATCTGGCTGATGCGAGTCGGTCGAGCGACCGCCTATCATATCGGCGGCCGGCGCGTGCCGAAGGGTCTTCAATGATTCTCGGCACAGTCAACTCCGAACACGAAATTCTGTTCAGTGTGCCGATACTCGATTCGCGCGGAAACGAGCACCAGATCGAGGCGCTCCTCGACACAGGCTTCAACGGCTCGCTGACGTTGCCGCCAGCGACAATACTGCAATTGGGACTGACCTACCGATCCCGGACGCTGGCTGTAATGGCTGATCGTTCCGTCGGACGGCTGAATGTTTACGCTGCGACCTCGATTTGGGATGGAATGGTAAAACCGATAACGGTCGAAGTGCTCGATGCGAGTCCACTCCTTGGAATGGCTCTATTGGTCAATTTCGATCTACAGGTTCGGGTGGTTGCTGGTAGCCTGGCTCGGCTCAGCGCCGTTTCATAACTGCTGACCACAAAGTATCAGCGTTCGTCGGTCAACACTGCCACGGGAAACTCCGCGAACACGTTGACGGCGCGGATTGCTTCGCCGTGAAGCGGGCACGCTTGTCCGGTAAACAAGTTGGTGAAATGGCGCGTCCCGCCGCCGGGAAGCAGGATTCGCGTATCTTGCCAGACGGTCCGTCCCAGCGGCACTCGGCCGCGGTCTGCTCGCCGGCCCAAGTCGCGGGCCAAACGCGCCATCAATCTAGGCACGATGACGATGACGTTTCGACACGCCGATGCGCTGGCAGGCTCGGCTTGCCAGGCGAATGCGCACAGATGATTTGCCCGAGCGCCTTCGGCGGCCAATGGAACGTACCGCCCCGTGCGGAAGATCTCCGGATGGCGGCCATGAAGCTGAAGCGCCTGCCAGACGACGAACATTTTCAAACGCGGGTCGGACGTTTTCAGCGCCAACCGGCGAGCGAGCCTTCGCCGTGCGGCCGGCCCCCGCGCAACTTCACGTTGAAGCTCGCCCAGCAGTTTCCGCCGCAAGTCAAAATCGACCGGCCGCCGATTGTCCGGATCGACCAGGCTGAAGTCCCAAAGCTCCTGGCCCTGGTAGATGTCCGGCACGCCGGGCGAGGTCAGTTTCAACAACACCTGCGAAAGCGCGTTGAACAGCCCGAAACGGGCGATGTCGGCGTGAAAATCGACAAACTGGGCCAGAAATCGGTTCTTCGCGGACGGTTCGAGCACGGCGGCGACGAACTCCCGCACCGCCGCGTCGTAGTCAGCGTTGGCGTTCAACCAACTCGTCCGCAACTTGGCCTCGCGCGTTGCCTTTTCCATGTAGGCCTGGAGCCGCGCGACAATCTCGTCGTGCCCCGATTCGTCGAGCGGCTGCAAGGGCCAAATCCCCAGCAGCGACTGATAAAAGAGGTATTCGTCGGCGCGACTCGGCGCGGCCATCCCGTCCACTTCGCGGAGATGCCGGCGATTGAGCCGCGCCCAACGATTCACCGCTCGCGCCCAATCCTGCGGGACCTCGGAGAGCACGTCGATCCGCGCCCGCGTGTCCTCGCTGCGTTTGGTGTCGTGCGTCGTCGTGGCGAGCATCGAGCCTGGCCAATCGGCAAGCCGCGCGGCGTTCTCGCGATGAAAATCGTCCAAGCTAATCGAGCGGCCGGCCGGATCGTCGCCCACCTCGTTGAGCGAACTCAACGGAAAGTAGCGATAGAAGGCGGTGTCTTCGACACCCTTGGCCATCACCGGGCTGCTGACCTGCTGGAAGCGGCCGACGAACTGCTCGCGCTCGCGGCAGCCGACGAGATCCAACGGCGCCGGCTGCTCGAACAGAAGCACGTCGCGGACGAAGTCGAACGCCGCCGGGGAGAGATCGGGGTTGCGGCGCTTGGCCTGCGCGACGGCCCGCGCGACGAAACGGCGGTCCTGTTCCGAAATCTCGTGCGGGCGAAGGTAGGTGCGATAGACGGGAAAGCAGGCGATGATCTCTCGCAGCGCCAGGCGGAGCATGTTCAACGTCAGGTCGCGGAACCGCCGGTGCCGCTCGGACAAGCGATTCAGCCGCCGGGCCAAAAGCTGAAGCTCGCTCGACATGGCGCTGCGGAGCACGGAGAGTTTTGACTCGTGGACTACGGAGCGGTAATCGGCGACATGTCCGACGAAACGAGCGAACGACTTAACCAAGTCATGGCGCCCGTCCCAATCGACGAAGACGCCATTGACCCAGCGCAGGTAGTCGTAACCCGTCGTGCCGGCCACGGGCCATTCCCGCGGCAGCGGTTCTTCTGGTCCGAGGATCTTCTCCACGGCGACGTAGAGCGGCAGGTGCTTCCTGCATTCGTCGTTGAAGACCGCTTGAAAAACGGCCGGTTCGAGATCGGACCAAGAGGGCACGGCATCATGGGGTTGGCTTTCAGATCCGTTCGGTTTTTCCGCGCTATTGTAGGATGGACCTCCCGGTACGTCTGGCGGATGCGGGACGGACTCGGAGGTCCATCCTACGCTCGCCAACTCCGCCAAAACCTTTTGCCCTAGCACCCTCACCCATCCGCGCTGCAGCTTCCAAAGGTAATCGGCCGGATCGAAGAGCCCGTCGATGTGGTCGATGCGAAGTCCCGAAATCTCGCGCGCGGCGAGCTTTTCGAACACCAGCCGGTGGCTCTTCTCGAATACCGTGGCGTCCTCCATACAGACGGCGGCCAGATCGTTGACGTCAAAGAAGCGGCGGTAGTTGATCTCGTCGCCGGCCGCTTTCCAATGGGCCAGCCGGTAAGTCTGGGCATCCAACAAGCGGTTGAGATCATCGAAACTCGCCGGATTGCCGACGGCGCCGTTGATTTCCGTAAGGTTTCCCGCGACAAACTCCGCCACGGCCGGACATTGCGCCGCAAGCTGGGCAAGCCGCTTCTTGACGACCTCCTTTTCTCGCTGCCGCTCGCGCACCGCTTCGACGCCCTGCTGGCAGCGGTCGGGAAGATGGTCGATCGCCGTGATGATGCTTTCCAGTTCCAATAGGTCCGGCGAATCGGCCGGAAGGGCCTGCTTGAGCCGGTCGAAATTGCGGGCGAGTATGCGCGGATAGGTTTTGGGATCCAGAGGTAAGAGGAGAGCGTAGAGCCGCAGGCCGAATGCGCCGTCGTGGTACTCCACGCGCATCTGCCCCGATTCGAGCGCTTCGCCATACGGTTGCCCCAGCAAGGGCAGCAGTAGCCGATTATGGAGTTCCTCCTTGACCGGGTCCCAGTCGATGTCGAAGCACGCGGCGTAGGGCGAGCCCGGCCCGTTCTCCAGCACGTCGGTCCACCACGGGTTTTCGCCGGGCGTGGCGCTCATGTGGTTGGGCACGATGTCGGGAATCCGGCCCATGCCGGTTTCTCGCAGTGCCGCGACCAGTGCCTGGTAATCTTCGTCGCCGCCCAGTTCCGGATTGAGCGAATCGTAATCGACGATCGCATAGCCGTGCGCGCTTCCGGACTGCGCCTTGCGGTCGGGCGACGTGTAGAGGTGGCTCACGCCCAGTTCATGCAAATAGGGCACGATCTGGGCGGCGTGGCGATAAGTCATCGTCTCGCGGCCCAGTTGCAGGCGATAGGTCGATTCCGGCGGCGCGGCCCTTTCGGCAAGCTCGCGCTTGAGGGCTTCCACGACGCGTCGCGCCCAGGCGGACGATTCGATCATATACGAATTATACCGAGTGAGTCCAGTGCGAGCTTGCTACATCACATGGATGAGCGCCGCCTTGCGCCCTTTGGAACGGTTGTAATCATCAACAAGCTGCACCGCCGAGCGGACTTCGCATCGAATGGATCGCTGCGCCAGATAGCGCTGGGCTTGCTCGGTCAAGGAGACCTCGCCGGCCTTCGAACAGCCGACAAAAAGCACCTCGGGGCCGCCCTTGCAGACTTCTTCCATTTCCTTCGCGCCGATCGCTTGCGGGGTTTCGCCCTCGCGAGCGGCGAACTCCTTGCTCCGCGACTTGACCTTGCCGGAAACCTGGATATAAATGTCGCCATCAAACGCCTTCTTGCCGACCACGATCTGGCCGAAGCTGAATCGCGCGATCTCCGGATAAGTCGGCTCGACGCGGTACTTCTTCTTGAACGGACTGCGGCCGACCTGCCGCCGGGCGAGGGCCACCGCCCCCAGCACCACAGCATCGTCGCCTAGGGCCGAGAGCAGCACGTGGCCGCCGTCCCGCGCCGGGCAAGCGATCCGAGCCGACGATGTTTTCAAGTATTGGCATCATGTATTCACTGCACGCCTCGATCAGCCCGCCTCCGAGCACAATGACCTCGGGGTCGATCAGGTGCCGCACCGTGAGGCAGGCGTAGCCCAGCGTTTCGGCCGCGCGGTGGAGGATGCCGGTGACGAGCGGGTCCTCGGCCTTCAGCGCCTTGCGGATCGCGCCGCTGCGGATGACGCTCAGGTCGCCGCCGGAGACTTCCGTCAGCTTGCTCGTGCCGCCGGCGGCCAGGGCCGCGCGGATGTCGCGCTCGATGGCGGTGCGGCTGGCCAAGGCCTCCAGGCAGCCGTGATTGCCGCAGCCGCAGACCGGCCCGCCGATCTGCATGACGATGTGACCGATCTCGCAAGCCGACTCGCGGGCCCCGCGCCACACCTTTCCTTTTTGCACGAAGCCGGCCCCGATGCCGGTGCCCACCCAGATGCCCAGCGCGCTCTTGGCCTTGCGGGCGGAACCGAGCCACGCCTCGCCGTACGCGCCGAGGTTGCCGTCGTTGCCGATGGCGACCGGCACGCGGAAGCAGCTTTCCAGATGCCCGCCGATGGCCACGCCGGTGAGGCTCATGTTGGGCGTGACCACGACATTGCCCGAAGTTGGATCGACTACTCCGGGCACGGCGACGCCAATGGCCGTCAGGTCGGTGGTTTCCAGTTTGGCTTCAGTGAGCACGGACTTCATGACCGCCTCGACGCCGGCGAGGACCTGCTCCGGCCCGCCGGTTCGCGGCGTTGTTTGCCGCTGCCGGCCGAGGATGGTCCCCGACTCGGCGACCAGCGATGCCTGGAGCTTCGTGCCGCCGATATCGACGCCCAGATAGAGCCGTTCGCGGGCCGCTTTGGCGTTCATGGCCGGTTCTCCTTGGAAGTTTAAGTTTCTTGCGAGATTCCGATATTGTACAGCGCACGGCGGTCGCTAGCGACCAGGGTTGGCGAAAGCATCGCGTACAGCCGCGGCCGCCATCAAGGCCGGTTAAATCCTTTAATCAACTTTTTGCTCACTTCAAGGATCGCCTGCAAAGCATTTGACGACTAAAGACGCGAGTAATAAGTCCACGCGATATGCGTCCGGGCTTCGTTCTGGCCACGACTAATCACAAGCGTGGTAGTTGACTTGCCCGTGTTGACCACGATCACATGTAGGGCAATCGGTCGGCCGTCTGAATCGTTGTGGAATGTTACGGACCGGCCGGACTCGCTCTCTGGTGATTGCGGCTCCGCAGCCGTTTTGGGAACGGCTTTGAGTTTGGACTTGTAGTAGCCGAGCACTTTGTTGACCGAATCGGGAGTGGTAAACACAGTCTTGCATTTCAGTGAGGGAGTCGTTCGCTCGCCAAGACTATTGACCGTTTCACCATCGCTCATGGTCGCGCCTTGAATTGTCGAATCGGGATATCGCCAAGCGGAAATCATGCTCATCAGACTTCTGCGCTCAGGGGGCTGTTCTGCCTTGGTCGGCACCCTGAGTTTCTCCAGATCGACAAAATCCTTTACCCGAAGGTCGTAGCCGACCATGTCCCGAGGCATCCCGACCACTACCCGTAGGATTATCTTATCCAGATTCGTCCGGTCCGCGGCAAAACTGACGACGACGTGCCCCGGCCGCGACTGTTCCTCCTTCAATGACGCGAACAGCCGCAACTTCCCTCCCTCGTTGATTTCCAGATCGACGCGGCCATAGTCCTTGAATTCGCCTTTGGTCGCGAACTCAAGCTCCACGCGGAGATCATCGGGCCCTGCCCCCTTCGTCCGGATCTCCATCCCCAGTTCTTTCGCTCGCTCCTTCGAGACATCCTCGATGGACATCATGGCGAAGCATGGGCTGGATGCCGCCATAAGCAGAAAGGTCAAGGCCGGGATGTTGAGAAACGTTTTCATTTGAGACGTCCTTACAATAGCGTTGCGGCTGCTCTACGCAGTTGCGCCGAGGAATTAATTGAAGACATGGCAACCATTAGACGCACAACACAGCCGGTTAGTTCCGCCCAATTTGCAACAGTAATCACTCTGAAATCCTGGCTGGTAAACAACCGTGGACCCCCTATTTGTCGGTGGAAAATGATTTCTGACTGCAGTTCGCGTAGAACCGCAGAAGTTCGGCAAAGTTGAATTGCGCATAAGGTTTGTCCGGGTTCCCGAATTATCGGCGTTGATTCCCGCAGCGAAGCCGTCCAAAAGCAAATTGACGTGTCTGAAATCGGCGACAAGAGCAAGGGTTGACAGCAGAAACAACTGTCGGCGACGTCGTACCGGTACCATTCGGCCCGGCATGTGTTCCCTTGGGGCGAGGCTCGTCTTCGTATTCGTATGGAGTGAAGCTCGTCTGGATTCGCTTGCCATCACGTTCGACAGTCAACGTCAGCGGCTGCCCTGCTTTCGCGAACACTCGACCAATCTCTGGTGGCTTCAGAAAAGACGCCGATCTACCGCACAGTGCGACCAAGACGTCTTTAGCCCGCAAACCGGCGGCATAGGCTGGGCCTTCTTCATCGACGGACTCGACTACAATTCCACGTGCTTTGAACAATAAAGCCAGGCCGGTCATGGGGCCTCGATCGTAGTCGGCAAAATGCTTTGCCTTTGCCAGATATAGTTGCTGATTGGGGAAATCGATCGTGACTCGGTATCGCGACATATATCCAAGCCCAAGGATATTCGTACGGCCGCCGCTGAAGCGAAGATTATCGTGACTGAATGATCCAACGGATAAACGTGACAGGCGACTTACGTTGGGCGAATACATACCGGACAGCGCTACCGCCCTTCCCTTGCCAGAAATGCGCGCTTCGTGACGGTCGCAAAGTACACTGAGAATTGCCTCGTTTAGGTCTCCTGTGTCAAAACATCCCGTATCGATCTCGAAGAAGGTCCGCAAGTCCTCACCGAATGTAGCATGAATCCGCGGCATTTCGCTATCGCCGTATTCGAACGGAATGCTTTCGCCCCACGCATCTCGTTTTTTCGTTTCAGGCGGTAGGAAGTCAACGCGCCCCTCGTCAAAGCTGATGGCGACGATCCAGTTTTTCAAAAAGTCTATGCCGAGAATGCCACGAATGTCACGGCCATAAGCCTCGCGAAATTCCGTTAAGTCGCAGCACTCAACGCGATGTTCTCCCAATGGCAGCGAGCCAACGTAGGCATCAGGAGCAGGGTACAGATCGAGCGAGATAAACTTACCCGTGGCATCCCGCACATCCGTAGTTCCAACCGGATGGCCTAGAAAGGATTGCAACGACTTATCGAATGCGTTCAAGGTGCAACCGGTGTCCAAAAGGAACGGATATTCCTTAGTTCCGATTTGCACGGGCACGATAACTCCACAATCGTGCGGATTGAACTTGAAAGACTGTTGCATTGCCGATTTCGGAGTGCGCTCGCCTGTCTCCGAACAAGCGGGTGCGCCGTTAGTAAACGGCCGAAGAATACGCCTTGCCTTGAACGGACTAAAATAAGCGCGGTTTCCCAGTGCTCGACTCTTTAGCCGAACTGGTTCTGAGGCATTTGCCATCGAAAGCCCTTGCGTGCAGACGGCCAGCATCGCAGCGGCAATCGCAAATCGCGCTTGATCGGGAATCAGCATCGTTGCTCGCAATTGGGCGATGGTCATTGCAGCAGGAGCATTTTACGACGTGCGACGGCAACTCGCAAGGTTTCTAGTAGGTCTCGTAGAACTCGACCGCACCCTACTTTCCTCCTTGAACCTTCTCATATAACCGCAGAAGTTCCGCCAGATTGAAATGTGCGTAAGGCTCATCGCAAGCCGGCGTGGATCGCCCGGCGTCGGCGACCCAGAGGTCGAGCGTCTCGGGACGGAAGACCGCGTCGTGAAGATTGCTGTTCATCGCCACCGGGCGTTTGATGATGTCGATGAGCGTCTCGGGGTCGATCTTGCCGTAGTGCTCCGTGAGCCGCGCGCTCGAAGGTCTCGGCGCGGCTGCCGCCGGAGACGAGCACCGTGTCTTCCGGCACGTGCGGGAGCCGCGGGTGCTGCTCGCCCGGCCGCAGGACCGTGATTTGCCGCGCGTCGCAATGCACGGCCGCCATCGCCCGCGACTTGTCGCTGAGCACGTAGTAGTATTCGCAAGTCCGCGGCGAGCGGCGGAGGATTTCGAGACCCTCTTCCACGGTTGACGCGCGCTCCATGACCTCGCGGAGCAGGAAAGTCATGGGCGTGCCGTCCCAATCGCCTTCGCCGCGGCCGCCCATTTCGCCGATCGCGAGGCCTCGCTCGTTCATCGCCGTGACGGTGCCGATCAGCCCGGCATAGCCCTGGCTGATCCACTTGTTGCGGCCTTCGGGCATAAAGACGGTGACCACGGCCGCGTCCTGCAGGCGGATGTCGCGCATGTAATCGAGCACGCGGGCGTGCAGGACCTTGCCGTCGATCGTCGCCTTGCCGCACACGGCGACGCCGCTGCAATGGAAGCGTTCGGGGAACAAGTTGGCCGCGCGGCCATCGCGAACGGAGAGCCAGGCCGCGCGGGCGAGGGCGTCGCATTCAGTCTGCACTTTAGGTGATTTTCCTGGTGGTGCAGGTACGCGTGGATAGATTATACGCAGAGGTTGAGGAGGCTGGCGACGAGGTCGTGGAATTTATGCATGTCGTGTGCGTTGGGCAGAACGGCGAGAAATTGTTGATGCAGGTTTTTCCGCGAAATCCAGCGACGGCGGTCGGTGTGCGAGGGACGCCGATCGGGGTTGTCCCAGGGACGCTCGCAACGGTCGCTCAGCTCCGACGCCGGCTGGTCCCAACAGCACAACTCGACCAACGCGTAGAGCCATTGGTTCAAGTGCCAACAACCGATGTTCGACCAGACGTTGCGAACTTGCTGTTGTCCCGCGCCCCACACCTCCTTCACGTCGTGAAAGTGTTCCTCGATTGTCCAGCGTGCGGCAACGGCTTCCAGGATGTCGCGCACGTCCACCGACGTGTCCGTGCAGAAATAGGGTGCCGCAACTGCCGTCCTCGAAGCGAAGCAGCACCACGCGGATCTGGCCGCCAACCAACTTCGAGGTTGCCAGAAAGGTCTTGTACTGACGGGTCGCCTCGACGCCGCGGCAATGGTAGGTGATCGTTTGCCAGCCCCGCCGATGCGCGGCACGCTTCGCCACGTGGATTCTGTTTTTGCCATAGACGGGCGGCCGTCCGCGGCGGCGGGGATCGCGTTTTTCAGGCAAGTCGTAAAGACAAGCGTCCTTTCGCAGGCGGCTGACGACGACGATGCCCAAGCCAAGGATCGGTTTGAGAAACGGTTGCGCCGCATAAGCGCCGTTGACCGCCAGCCACACCTTCGCCTTCACTCCCAGCCTGCCGATCGCCTGCATGAACCAAGTCAACAGTTCGACGCCCAGTTGGTGCTTGGTGCGGAATTCCCAGCCATATTTTTCTGCCAGCTTGGGGATGTTGACTTGGCGGACGTAGAGCATCGAGCGCAGCGGCAGCGCGATCACGCCCCACAGCGGATGCCCTGCCAGCCAGGCCAGGGCAACCCAGTTGTGTCCGTAGAGCCACTTGCCGTCCGCCGGTCCGGGCGTCGGATGGTGATGGACACCGGCGCCTTCGACGTGCCGTCCATAGCGCCCGTGGGCGAGTCGTCCATGGCCAGAAGGATGCGATCTCCGAGCGCAGGAGCGAACTTCTGCACGATCAAGCCGAGCATGGCCGCGGCCAGCTTTTCCGACGTTCGGCCCACGCTGATCAGGCAATCGTAAAAGCGGTCCCAATCATCTCGCACTCCCGCCGCGACGAACCAGGCGCTGGCAGTGCGTCGATCGTCGGCCAGCAACATCCCGGCGACCACGATTGCCAAGCGAGCAGCGATTCTGGCGTCCATGACCGCTTGCAGGACGGAAACCGCCGACTGCATCGCGCCGGTCAACGGCACCTTGGCGGCAGTTGTCCTCTTGCGTTTGGGATTCCGACTCTGAAGCCGCCGGCGTTTATCGTGCTGAGACTTCTTGTGTTTCTTATGTTTCGGTTGCGGACGATTCGACGAACGCTTATACTTAGCCATCCGTGGCTCTCCCGATGGATTAGATGACCTATACAATCATCAACAATCGCCGAGAGCCGCTTTTTTGCAAAGACCAATTTGACCGATCACAACCGACGTTCGCCTAAAGTGCTGATTCAGTGAGATAGCGCTCCGGCAAGAACGGCTTCGTTCGCCGCTCGATCTCGGCAAAGCGGTCAAAGCACCACGTGCCGGAATGGAGGCTTTCGCCCGCTCCGACCAGATAGAGCACGCGCTTGCGCGTCTTGCCGATCGAATCGCGGAGCAGCGTTCCGTGGGCCGCGCCCATTTGCTCGGGCGTGCCATCTACGATCAAGATGGTCTTGGCTTGCGACTGGCAAAGGATTCCGTGCCCGGCCGGGTCCTTCGCGATCACGCGGATGTCCTTTCCCGCCCAGGCGCGAGGCATTTTGTCGAACAATTCCGCGGCGAAGTTCAGGGCCGCCGAGAACATTTGCGTCAAGTCGGCGGCAGGCACGTCATTGGAAGGCAGCCCAACCGGCTCCTGGAACATCGAGTCGTGCGCGACCGCATTGAAGGACCACGCGTGAAACGTTGCCGTGCCGCGGATGCCTTCTATATCGAACGTCGCGCTCGCGGGGGCACTTCGATCCTGCTCGAGCACGATCCGGACGTAATCCTGTGGGCGGTCCTTGCGGACAATGCGGATGGCGGGCGCCTCTCTGGTTGCCGAGTCATCGGTGATCGTCGCCCAACGGTCCAGAATATCCGGCGCTATCGACGCGCTGGCCAGCGCACCGGCGAGGACGCGGAGTTTCATGAGCTGCTTTGGATCGCCGATCACCACGGCCGTGTCGGGCGAGTTGTCGGCGGCGCTGCCCTTGAATACGATCCGCTTTCCATCGGTCATCCACGGATATGTCGCGTAGCCCAGCGACGCCTCTCCGATGCCGGGCAGTTGGCAGTAGATGCTAAACTTCGGTTTCTGCCCGACAATGAGCCGCAGCCGGCCGGCCATCTTCTTGCCGTCCGTGCCGGCGAACGCCACTTCGACATCGGCGACGTGACAATGGCCTTCTTTCGGTTCGGCGGCCAGCAAATCGCCCAACTGCTTGAGCAGCCCGGCTATGGAACGCTGCGGCGAGTGGTTGTCTTTGACCGCTTCGGGCGGTTTCACACCGGCGGGCAAATCTTGGGCGAAGAAATCGGCCGTGGCCCGCAGCGTTTCCGGCAGCGCGGCCATCGCCGTATAGTGCCCCAGCCCGTCGAGCCAATGAACGCGATCGGCAATGCCTAGCGCCGTCGCGAGTTTTTCCGTGCAGGCCCGCGGGATGACCTCATCGCTGCCGGCGTTGAACATCAAGACCTTGCCGGCCTGTGCCCTCTCGCGCAATTGACCGGCATGGGTGAGCGGATCGAACGTCGCGAATCGCGCGCTCGATCTCGCCGCGGCGCTCCGGTGACAAGCGGTGCAAGCGATCGTTGACGCCGCGGGTCTCATTGGAATGGTAAAGCACGGGCAGCAAGTCGCCGCCGGCGAGAACCAAGACGGCGCGGTTGATCCGCGGCTCGTTTTCGGCCGAGGTGGCGGCCAAAGATTCCGCCCAGGCTGATGCCCATCACGCCGATGCGATCGGGGTCGATCTCCGGCCGGGCGGCGAGGACGTCGACCGTGCGGCGAACGTCCTGAACAGCTTGGGCGATGGCCGTCGTGAAGAGGGTCGGATCGCTTTCGGGAGCGAGGCGTCGGCCTGTCGCACTCCGCGGGCCATAGAAGGGCAAGTTGAACCAGAGCGCCGGGATGCCGCGGGCGGCCAGAGCCGAGCAGGAGATTTTGACGAGCTCCTCGTTGCCGTCCAAGATGTGGAGGCAGATCACCGCGGGACGTTTCGGGCTGCCCGGCTTCATGCCGCGCGGGATGTAAAGCTCGGCGGGAACCGTGTTGTTCGGCTCGACCGAGGTCCGCACCGGCGACGGATAGTGCAAGCGGTAGACTTCGAACGTGTCAGTTGCCCTGGCCGGCTCAATGCGGCAGGAGAAAGGACAGTTGTCGAAGGTTTTCGTGACCTCGAAGCTTTCCGCGGCCTTGAGCGCGGCGGCTTGGCCGAGCAGGAGTAGTAGCGAGGCAAGACCAAGGAAACGTAACGACGCGGCACGGCGATCTGACGACATATCGATACCCGGTTGCAATTGGAAAGCGCCTAGTATATACATCAAGACAGTATATATTAGGACAAAGCCTCGCAACATCCGCCGCGAGCAGAATCTCATTCCTTTTTGGACATAACCATGCAGCGCTTTCCCATCGGCTCGATCATGTTCATTTGCCTGTTCGGCAGCTCGCTCGCATCGGCGGCAGCCGAGTCGCCGATCCTCGCCGTACCGGCATCAAAGAAAGCGATGCACGTGTCAATCGACCTGCCGGCGAAATCGGAAAGCAAGTCCGGTTGGCAACTAGTGGAGATTGACCGAAGCGGCCGCCCCAACGCGGCGCAAGCAGTATGCGGCATCGCGGCCGACGGCACGGTGAATCGCGACCGCGGCCGACTTGTGGCGGACATCCCGCCGTCCGGCGATGAGGGCGGCACGCGGCGGTTTCGCCTGCTGCCCGTCACCGGCGGTGCTCCATCGCCCGCCGCCTTTGCATTCACCGACGACAAAGCCGCGACGATCCGGCTCACCGAGCACAATAAGCCGGTGCTGGCCTACAACTATGGTGTGATTACCAATGCCAAGGTTCCCAAGAGCGACAATCGCCGCAGCCGCGCTTGCTATATTCATCCACTCTGGGGCCTCAATGGCGAAGTGCTGACCGATGACTTCCCCAAGGACCATTATCACCATCATGGCGTCTTTTGGGCATGGCCGCACGTGGAGATCGAGGGCGAGAAGCACGACCTGTGGATGTACAAGGACATCGAGCAGCGTACCGTCGCCCGATTGGCATGCGACACGGGTCCGCTGGCCGCGGTGCTCGGAGTCGAAAACGGCTGGTTCGTCGGGAACAAGAAGGTGATGATCGAACGCGTCTGGATCGAAGTCGCCAAGGCGACGCCGACCGAGCGGGCCGTCGATCTCGACTTCACCTGGATTCCCGTCGAGCGGCCGATCACGCTCCGCGGCGCGGAGGGCAAGAGCTACGGCGGCCTGACGATCCGCTTCGCGGTCAAGAACCAAAAACAGTCCGTGATCACGGTGCCAAGCGGCGCACCGGCGAAGGACCTCTCCGAAGCTCCGCTGCCGTGGGCCGACATGACGTATCCGTTTGCCGGGCCGAAGGAGCTTAGCGGCGCGGCGATCTTCGTGCCGCGCGACCATCCCGACTATCCGCCCACCTGGCTCACGCGGCATTACGGTCCCTTGTGCCTGGGCTGGCCGGGCGTGAGCGGAAAGACGTTTCCGCCGGGCGTGCCAATCCATCTTCGCTACCGCGTTTGGATCCACGCAGGCGCCGTCGATACCGCCGCGCTGAAAGCCGTCTACGATGCGTACCTTGGCGGGAACACCGCGCACTGGGAGTAGACAACCGCCAGGCAAGGTCTTTGCGATCAGCCCAAGCGCAAAAAAAGCCCCCGGAAAGTCCGTATCCCAGGGGGGCGAAGGATACTGACTCTTCCGGGAGCGATTGGACGATTTCGCTTTGTCTTGCGTTCGAAGCGACCCACCCGCTTCCTTGCAGGCGGGTACTCGCTTCGTGGTCCGCAGGAAGACCGTCGTCGCGGACTTCCCGGATGCGGACCCACCCACGTGGATCATTGTTCATCGACGCACCGATCGCGCTTGCGTAGACCACATCCATGCGGCTGCGAGTGCGATCAGGTGACGGGGAGAATATGGCTTTTCAGAACTGCCGTCAAGGCCGGTTTTAAGAATGGACGAGCGATTGCTATCGCTGCTAGCATTCTTCCGTCACGGTTAGCCGCCCGGCGGCACTACGAGGACCGAGTTGGCCGGGTCGGTCGCGTCAAGCTTCAGTTGCACCGCGCCGCTCTTTTCGGCAACGGCCGCCTGAAAATCACGGGGCGTTCCCACAGTCCGGCCATCGACCTGGCTGATGAGCATTCCGCGCTTTACGCCCGCCGCGGCGGCCGGCGTGTTCGCCTCAACGTCGGAAACGATCACGGCGTCGCCCGACGTTGCGAATTGCAGCGGCTGCGCGGCGTCCAAGAAAGCCGACGCGTAATCGATCCGCATGCCGCGCCAAGCGTCGGGCCGGTTGGTGACGACCTTGCGGCCGCGGACGTTTGACTTCGTGAGTACGACTTCTTTCGACAACCGCACGTCGCCGCGGATGATGCCGAGCCGCGCTACGGCTTCCACCGGCAAGCGGCCGACCTCCAATACGAATCCGTCGGAATCGTAGACCCGCCTGTCGTTGACCGAGGTGATGATGTCGTCGCCGCGCAGCTCCGCGCGGGCGGCGGGCGTATTCGCGTAAACGCGCCGCACGTGAATGCCTTGCCGTCCGGCGGCGATTTCCGCGGGCGTCAGATTGCCCGGCCCAATGCCCAAGAGGCCATATTCTGCCTCGCGGCCTTGCTTGAGCACCTCTAATACGCGGCGAAACATGGCGTCGACCGGAATGGCATATCCGGCCGGCGACTCGTAGCCTGATACGGCCGCGGTGGAAATGCACAGCCCTACCATCTCGCCTTTGAGGTTCAAGAGCGGACCGCCGCTGGTTCCCAAGTGCAGCCGGGCATCGGTCTGGATCAAGCCGCCGTAGCGCTCCAGGAGCGGTTCGCTGCGCGGCTCGGCTTCGTCGCGCGCGAGCGGCCCCTTGCGGCCGAGATTCGAGACTATGCCCCAGCCGGCGCTGGCCTGGCCGTCACGCGCGATGGCGTAGGGATTGCCGAGCGTGACGATGATCCGCCCTTTTCGAAGCGAAGACGCGTCGCCCAGGCGGATCGGAGTGAAGTTGGCCGATGCAGCCTCCGCGCCGTCGATGCTGAGCACGGCCAGGTCGCTCCGCGGATCGGATGCCTTGATTGATGCCCGATAGACGCGCCGCTCGGAAGTCGTGATGAAGTAACTGTCGTTTTCATCGCCTAACACGTGCGCGGCCGTCAGCACCAATCCGTGACGATCGACGACCACGCCCGCGCCGTATTCGTTGGGAACGAAATTGGGATCGGTGGGGGCGATCTGGCTGCCGAACGGATCCGGGCGGACTTCCAGTCGAACCGAATCGCCCGGCTGATCCTTGCGGACGCGGGCGATCGCCACGACCGACTTTTCCGTCCCCGCGATCGTCCGTTCGAGCGAGCGCTCCAGGGTGGCAGCGGCTTCCAGACCGGTAGGCTCCTGAGCCGATGCGGTGGTCGCCAAGGCCAGGACTACTCCCGAGGCAAGTACCAGACAAATGACAGCTTGCTTCATTGCGAGAAACCGCCTTCTCAAAAATCCTCAGTTTGCGATGCTTTCATTTGCACTAAGGCCAGACGGTCCATGCCGGCCGAGTCGATCAATTATACGCCATCACCGCACATCATTCCTCCAGCGGCGTCTCCCCTTCAGGATCGGCTTCGATGGCATCCTTTGCGACCGGCACGGTCTTGCCGGCCTTGGCAGCGTGGCCGGCGGCCAGCTTCTCCCGCAATTCGGCCACGAGTTCGGGATGCTCCTTGAGATAGTCCCGGGTCTTCTCGCGGCCCTGGCCCAGTTGCATGTCGCCGTAGCGGAACCAGGCGCCGGTGCGGGTGACCAGCTTCTGCGCTCGATGGCCAGGTCGAGCACGTCGCCCTCGTAGCTGATGCCGTCGGTCGTGCATCATGTCGAACTCGGCCACGCGGAACGGCGGGGCGACCTTGTTCTTGACCACCTTCGCCCGGACCCGCTGGCCGACGACCTCCTCGCCCTCCTTGATCTGGCCGATGCGGCGGACGTCGATGCGGCAGGAGCTGTAGAACTTCAGGGCCCGGCCGCCGGGCGTCGTCTCGGGGCTGCCGAACATCACGCCGATCTTCTCGCGGATCTGGTTGATGAAGATCACGCCGTCTTGGCTCTTGGCGATCACGCCGGTCAGCTTGCGCATCGCCTGGCTCATCAGCCGGGCCTGCAGGCCGACGTGCGAATCGCCGATCTCGCCCTCGAGTTCCTTCTTGGGCACCAGGGCGGCCACCGAGTCGATGACGATCACGTCCACGGCGTTGGACTTGATGAGCATCTCGGCGATGTGCATCGCCTCCTCGCCGCTGCCGGGCTGGCTGACCAGCAGCGTTTCCAGTTCGACGCCCAGCTTCTTGGCCCAGCCGGGATCGAGGGCGTGTTCGGCGTCGATGAAGGCGGCGATGCCGCCGGTGCGCTGGGCCTGGGCGACGACGTGCAGGGCCAGCGTCGTCTTGCCGCTCGATTCGGGGCCGAAGATTTCGACGACGCGGCCGCTGGGAATGCCCTGCCCGCCCAGGGCCATGTCCAGCGACAGGCTGCCGGTGGGGATGCCGCTGATCTGGCAGCCGTGCTCGCGCCCAAGCGGCATGATGGCCCCTTCGCCGAACTGCTTCTCGATCTGGGCGACGGTCATTCTTCAACGCCGGATGGGCGGCCAGCATCGCGTTGACGTTCGGCCTGCCGTTTTCGCCCTTGCCGTTTTCTCTGTCGGGCAAGCGGCCAGCCTTGGCGGGTGCGGTTTTCTTTGCCATGGAACTCCTCGTTTTCGTTGGCGCTGCGGCGATCACAATCTCAGGCTCCTATTGTAGGAAATGTTGCTTTCGATATGGAGTAGTATACACAAGTATATATCGTCCGTCAAGTGGATTGGGTCTTGTTTTTTGGGAGAAGCACTGGAAGTGAATCGCGAGGCATCGCCTCCCAAAAACCCCAGAGTGCCCATCCTGACGAAATCGAGCTTGGATCGTTCGGTCCCATCATTTTTGGCAGTATGGCTTTTCCTTCCAATAGTCTCCGTGTTTTCAGCGTTTTTTACCTGCGATAAAGACAGGAACAAGACAGGAAGGACTCAGAATCGAACTCAGGACCCCGTCTTACGGCGGCTTGTAATCGCGGGGATGGAGCATTGGGAAGGAAATCGGCAACGAAGGACACGGCTGGCGGCTCGCGGGCATTTTTCCTTCAGTTGTTCCTCTACATTCACCTCCGACCTTGCGACGCGCAGTCTTCGGTCGTCGTAAAAATTCTCCACAAAACGGGAACTCTGGCGGCCGGATAGGCACCACCGCTGCCGATGCCGCGAGGCTGGTGGCGGTCGGTGGTGGGTCTCGCAGGACAAATCGGATCGAAGCCCGACTGCGCAAGCGAGTGGTAATGAGGCCCCTCTCGCTTGCGCTTCGGGCTTCGATTGTCCGCTCCAACGGCCGATACTCGGCGGCGCGGTTCCCCGGCGCCGCCACGTCCGGCGAGCACCGACGCACCAAGGTTGCCCATCTTACCACCTGACGCCAACATGCCTAACTCCGTAAGTGACAACAGTTTACACATACCGACATGCCAAGCACCACCGCCGCAACATCGTGTCGGCGGTGCTTGGTGCGATGCGTGGTGCCTTAAGTGCCGGTTGGTGCGTTGGTGGGGCCGCCACCAAGCACCACCGGCCAGCCAAGCACCATCGTTATCCAGAGTACTACGCGTAGCGAACGTGCCTAAACCGTATGATACCAACAGTTTACAACGAAAAGCGAGCCACGCACCACCGCCGCAAAATCATGCAGGCGGTGCCTGGTGCTCGCTGGAGTTCCGGCTTGCAGCCGGTGCGATCCAAAAACTACCGCCTAAGAAGCCTATCCGAAAACCGGTCGTAGGGTGGCGTCGAGCGCAGCGATGACCCACCAATTCCCGACAATCCATGGTGGGTTTTCGTAGAACGTGACCACACCCTACAGGTTTTCGGACAGGCTCTATAGGCGGGACTCCAGCGAACTGCACTAGTTGCCCAATTTAAGGTTATAATCAGCCACCTGAAGCACCATGACCGCATTGCCCGAACGAATCATCGCTGACTTTGGCAGCCGCGCCGACGTGACGCGGCGCGGCGCGGCGCGATGACAGCGGCCATTGAGGCCCGCGCCGGCGGGGCCGCGGAAAGGTCGCTCCAGTATTGGGCGGCGCTGTTTCGCAAGACGTGCGGCCAAGACTGGCCGCGGCCCAAGGCGCGGTTGGACCGTTTGGCTCGACACTACGATGTCCCGCACGACCCAGCGCGGCCGGAGGTCGTGCTCTTCGCCTTGCAAACGTGGTACGTGCTGCTGGTGAAACTCGTGGTGGGCCACGCGATCGCGGCCACGCGCGGCCGCAAGTCGCCCGCCGAGGAGGCTGCGACCGGCGACGTTCAAGAGGTAATCGCTTCGCTCATGCAAGGCGACGTCTTCTCGGCCCTGGCGGTGACCGATCCTTGGGCCGGCGAACCGTTTGATTGGATCGTGCCGGCCTGGTCCGAACCGCTGGGGCAAGCCGCACGTGCGGCAGCCGCGCGGATTGCCGACTACGATCCGGCGGCGATCGTCGCCTTTGCCGCTGCCGGCGGCGATTTGCTCAAACCGCTCTACGAATCGCTTTTTCCGCGGGCCGTGCGCCATGCGTTGGGCGAATTCTACACGCCCGGCTGGCTGGCCGAGCATGTTCTCGATCAGGTCGGCTACGTCGGCAATGGTCGCTTGCTCGACCCCACGTGCGGTTCGGGAACGTTCCTTTTGGCGGCGCTGCGACGATGGCGCGTAGGGTGGGACAAGGGATCGCAGCGAGCGCAGGCCCACCATAACTCGTGTGTAACGACCTATCGCGGTGGGCCGGCGCTCGTTGGAAACGAGCTTGTCCCACCCTACACGTGCATCGTCGGCTTCGACCTTCATCCGTTGGCCGTCGCCGCGGCGCGGGCGAACTATCTGCTGGCCATCGCCGACCTGCTACCGGCGGAGGGCTGCGTCGAAGTGCCGGTCTTCGCCCGCGACGCGGTGCTCGATAGTCGCCTTTCGCTCCGCGAAACGAGCGCAACTTTCGCGGAGCGAAAGGCGACTTATGATTTTGTGGTCGGCAACCCGCCCTGGATCGCCTGGGACAACTTGCCGGGCGATTACCGCGAGGCGACCAAGCCGCTCTGGCGGCAGTACGGACTTTTCTCGCTTTCCGGCAACGACGCGCGGCACGGCGGCGGAAAGAAGGATCTGTCGATGCTCGTGCTCTACGCGTCCGCCGACCGCTACCTCCGCACGGGCGGCCGGCTGAGCATGGTGATCACGCAGACGCTATTCCAGAGCAAAGGTGCGGGCGACGGTTTCCGCCGCTTTCAAATCTGTGCCGACGGCCCGCCGCTGGGCGTGCTGCGAGTCGACGACATGGTCGAGGTTCGGCCGTTTGACGACGCCGCCAACTGGACCAGCGTCGTGACGCTCGAAAAAGGGCAGGCGACGAATTATCCCGTGCCTTACGTGAAGTGGACGGCGTGCGCCAGCGGCGAGCGGCTGCCCGCGGCATGCAAGACGTCGATGCTGGCCCGGCCGATCGAGGCCGAGCGACCCACTTCGCCGTGGATCGTCATTGAAGCCCAGAGCGCAAGTGAGGCGGGCGGTTATCCCCGCTCGCTTGCGCTTCGGGCTTCGATCGGCCCGGCAGAATACAAGGCCCATCTCGGTGCGAACAGCGGCGGGGCCAACGCGGTTTATTGGCTCGACGTGCTCGGCGGCGATGAGCACGGCATCCGCGTTCGCAATCGCCCGGCGAAGGCCAAGCGTGCCGCCGAATGCGTCGAAACGGTCATCGAGCCCGATTTGGTCTATCCGCTGATTCGCTGGTCGGGCGTCGACCGCTGGTCCGCGCGGCCATCGGGTTATTTGCTTCTGGCCCAGGATCCGGCCACGCGAAGAGGCATCGACGAAGCCCGCATGCGCCGCGAATACCCGCGGACATTGGCCTACTTGCGGCAATTCGAGCCGCTTCTGACCGCGCGGGCCGCCTATCGGCGTTATCAGGACCGCTGGCCGTTCTATTCGATGTACAACGTGGGACCCTACACGCTCGCCGGCGCGAAGGTGATCTGGCGGCGGATGGACCGCAAAATCCGCGCGGCGGTAGTGGAGACGATCGACCACGCGCTTCTCGGCCCGCGGCCGCTTGTGCCGCAGGAGACGTGCGTGCTCATCGCCTGCGAAAGTGGCGACGAGGCCCATTTCCTGTGCGCGGTACTGAACAGCGCGCTCGTCCACGATCTGGTCTCCGCGCACAGCGTGGCGGGCGGCAAGGGTTTCGGCACGCCCAGCATTTTGGACTACGTGCCGCTGAAGAAGTTCAACGCGGCCGACGTGCGGCACATGGAACTGGCCGCACTGAGCCGGCGGCTGCACGACATGGCGGCAACGGATGAACTCGCGACTTGCGAGTCGAGCGCGATCGATCGGCTGGCAGAAAGGGTACTGATCGCTTGATAAACAAAACAATCGGGGCAGCGACCTTGTGGGTTCGCTGCCCCGACGTCCGTCACGACCAGAAAGAGATGCGTTGGCTCGCTCCCGCCGACCGCTATGACATTCAGCGGTTCCTTCCGGCAGAAGGGACCTATTCTCAGCGATTGAATTCGATGCCGAGATTCAGGCCTTGGATATACACGTTTTGCAGGTTGCCTTCCAGGTTCCGCGTGATGCCCATCGTGGGCACCGTGTAGTCGACCATGTCCTGGCGCGGGCGACGTTGTTGACGAACATCCCCGTGTACCCTGCTTTGACCGAGATGATGTTCGTCAGTTGCATGTGGGCCTCGACGCGAAGCTCGATGATGGGCGAGAACTCGATGAAGTGTGTGGAGTTGTTAAAGGCTGTGGGGCCCAATCAGAGTCGGTTCTGGCGGCGTGTTAATAGTAGGGACCGTCGCGGTCGGTATGGGCAAATGCAATGCGCGCCCAACAGGCCGTCTTGGGCCAGTGACTGGGCGTTAATGCCGGCGGTGAAGCGAGTTTCCGCCGAGATGGCGAATCGGCCCCAAGGCTGATAAAACCGGGCCCCAATTTCCGGCCCGCCGATCTCGTTGTGCGACTTGGTGTTCCAGAAGGAGTCGGTCAAGTTGCCGCCCGAGGCATTGACCCAGAACTGGTCCTTGAGTTCGAAGTAGCGGCCGCCGCACATGAACTCCAGTTGACCGCCGAGGTGCAACTCGTCCATGCGATACGTATAGAGGGCTTCGACGCCTTGCAGCCGAGATTTGCTCTGCACATAGATCGAAGTGAAGTTGATCGGGGTTTCACCGATAGCCGCGGCAATATTGGTGCCCGGCACGAACGCCAGGACGGTATCCAGGAAGTGCGAGCCGATGGGGCCGAAGGCAGGATCGTTGAAAACCACGTACGCGTTCGCCGCGGACTCCTCCATGGTCTGGCTCTCGGTGCTCAGCGAGGTGACGATGAAACCGTTGTGTCCTTCGACGTAGCCCAGCTCCATGCGATTGCCCCACTTCCACACGGATTCATTGGGCGTGTCCAACGAGTTGGTCTCCACGAACGACTGGCCGATGCCCGGACCCACGAAGACCGTCGGGGTAAGCGTCGGATCGCCGATGCTCGTCTTTGCCGGGTTAGAAATGTGCCAGTAGATTCCGTCGAAAGTGAAGAACAGGCCGTTCCTCGGCTCCGCCCAATTGTCATAGGGCCGCACGTCCGCAGGCTGGGCTATCGCCATGCCTTCGAGCTCATGGTCTTGCGCGTAGGCTTGGATGCCCGCGGTTGCCGCTAACAGAAAGGCTGCTAATCCAAAACAAAATCGATTCGACAACATCACATGTACTCCCGTGACGGATTGGAGTAGGGTCCCGGTACAACTGCCAAAGCACGACCGGACTGCCGTATGTGACGGTATTATCGGATTTGCCGAGGATTACAGTTGAGTAAGAAAGGCAAACTTTGCCAGGAATTCCGATTAATCGGGCGCGATTCTGGTAAACTGCGCAAGATTAGCGGCGCGTAACCAGCTAGAAAGGGTGGTTGTTTACCCTAAAAACTAGTTGTTTTGCGCCACTAGACCGGTGCTACATCTCGTTCGGTGCGGCGTCTCGATCGGACGCCGATACAGACGCTGAATACGCCGATTCCGAGCAACGCGAGAGTCCCAGGCTCCGGAACCGCAGAGACGCTTATTCCCTTGTCCTTGTTGATAATTAACTGCCCTCCCGGCGCAAGGGTTCTATCCCACTCATAGGCCCATGTCATGTCTCCGGGTCCCAAGGAAGTGCCAATGGCAGGCGTGTCAGACAGGGTCGTCGGGTTAGAATCGTTAAACGAATTCAACGTGTTGGCATAGAAATTACCCTCGTAGTGACTGGCCGACGTTCGTGTGAACCGTCTCCCCCAGCGTTTCCATACTGCCGCCCGTAATCTTGTACTGATCGACCGTGTTGGCGTTGACAAACTGCACGAAGTCGCCACCGGTTGTGCCGTTCAAATCAAAATCCGAGTATTGGAAGAAGTGGAGGTCCATCGATTGGGCACTGGTATTGGTCAGGGTGATGCTCTCCTGCAAGTCGGAAGCTCCACTTCCGTTAGCCCCGCCGGCCAATTGGTAGCTGACCTTAACCGTCAGCCCATTGCTGCCGGCATAGGAAATTAGTGCGGAATTGGCGGAGGTCGTCCCGCCGCTTGCCGCGCTCAACGTGTCAATAGATGACTCACCGCCTGTGGCTCCGATGCGATACCAGAACCATTGCTGGTAAAGTTGATTTACGCCGTCAACTTGCCACTGATAAACGCCGGCTTGGCTACCTGCGTCAAGATTTACCGTCGAATTATGGTCGGTCAACGTGAGTAGGCTGCCACGGGCAGATACCGCACTGGCGATGGTGAGTACAAATAGTAGCGCGAATGAATAGCGAGAAACGAGGGATATCATGGGAGTACTCTCTACATACCGTCGGCGGCAGTCAGTGTTGTCTTGGCGGTTGATACGGTGATCTTGTACGTCCTTGAGTCTTTTTGCTCCGAGCGAAATCGCAATAACCAATTTCCTGAGCCCCCTCAAACCGCAAAGGGCAAAATGGCCAAAATACCGCTGAGATCAGCAGGAATGGTGAATTGCCCAGAGATGGATGAGGATTCGCGCGTACCCGAGAGTCATGCGCGACCAAGACGTTTGATCCGTCATCGTCGCTTTACGGGTGCATCGAGAATGCATCCTCGGGAACCACTTTCCTCACGAGCGGGAAAACAATTGCCGCGATGCGGCGCTGCCTCAATTTTGGGGCGAATAAACGTGCGAATCAATGTTCATTATGCAGATTACTGTAGTCCTGTCAAGGATTCGACCGAGGCTTTTGCGACAAAAAAGCCCTCCGCACCACGGCTCTTTTCAAGAAACCCTCCAAGTGAGCGGCTAACATAAGAGAAATAGTCAACTCGGCCTGATCAGGCCGCGCATCGACGGCGGCGGCATCAACGGTCACGGCAAGTGCTCCAGCCGGGCGAAAAGTGACGCCAGCGGTTGTTCGTAATTCCGCCATCTTGCCACCGACGTTCTTATAAACCGGCTGGCGGATCTGGACCGAGCTGGCAGTGGTCACGGCTCGCTTGGCCAAGTGAAAATCCAGGCACCCCGGCTCCCACGGCAGGCCGCAAAAAGCGACGAGCTGCCGGGCCACTCCCTCCAGGTCGTCCACGGTTCGTTCGTAATCTATCTCCAGCAGCGGCGCCGGCAGTACCTTCCGCCAGTGCTCCATCACGCGAAGGTACTGACGAAAATGCGCCCTGATATGATCTAGGTCGTTCGCCCAGCGGATTTCTTGGAAATGCGTCATCCAGCAGGAAACGGCTACGTCGCGCAAATCCCGACGGCAATGTACGAATCTCGCCCGCGGAAAGAGAACCGCCAACATCCCCAAAAAGAGATAGTTTTCCGGCAGCTTGTTCAACAATGCGCACGGCCGTGCCGCCTAGCAGCGCGGAGTCGTTCCAGGTGCCGCTCGGCAAGTCTTCCGACAAGCTGGCGGTCCGCACCGCGGATTCCCGCAAGGAGGTCTCCGCCAGGCGGGGTAAGCGCCGCCAGCGTCGCCGGAACCAGTCTTATCTCGCCCGCGGCGCAGACTTGTGAGTGGGCGGCCAGTATTTGCTCGACGAGCGTCGTGCCCGATCGTGGCAGCCCGACGACGAACACGGGCTGCTCTCCATCCGTGCCCCAATGGCGGCGCTGGGCAAAGAATTCGGGCGTCGAGAGGCTCGATCACGCCCGTCACGAGCCGCTCATGCTCCAACGGGTCGTATTCGCGTCCGCGCTTCCGCCACAAGGCGAGGTGCAACGCGTTGGCATCGACGAGATGCTCGGCCGCCGCGGCAAAGTCGCGCCGCGCGTCCAACACGTGGGCCAGGCCGTACTGGAGCAGCATCCGTTGCCAGCCCTCCAGGTTGCTTTCGGCGAGCAAGCGGCGCTGCGCCGCGAGGTCGTCGTCCGGCAGCTTTCCGCCCAACAACTCGGCGAGATGGAAATGGGCCGAGGCGCTGTCGCGATCGAATTGCAGTGCGGCGCGGAAGGATTCCGCCGCTCCGTGGAAGTCGCCCGACTGCAGCAGCGCGGCGCCAAGGTTGATGTGCCGCCTTGACGAAATCCCGGCGGAGCGCAACGGCGCCGCGATAGCAGCCGATCGCCTCGTCGAACTCGCCGCGGTCCTTTAGCGCGTTTCCCAGATTATTGTGGGCCTCGGCGTGCGTCGGATTCAAGGCAACGGCGCGGCGACAGCAGGCGATGGCCTCTTCCAGCGCGCCAAGTTCCCGCAGCGCGTTTCCCAGATTGTTATGCGCCTCGGCGAAATCGGGCTTCAGCGCGAGCGCGCGGCGACAGCAGGCAGCCGCTGCGGCGAAATTCTCCCGGTCCGTATAGGCGACGCTGAGGTTTAAGTGGGCCTCGGCGAAGTTGGGCCGCAGCTCCGTAGTCCGCCGCCAGCATGCCTCAGCCTCGTCGAACCGGCCGAGGCCGCGGAGAACGTTGCCCAGATTGCTGTGCGCCTCGGCGTAATCCGGCACCAGCGCGACGGCGCGGCGGTAGGCGGCAACCGCTTCCTCCGGCTTCCCCTGGTCCCGCACGCGCGTTGGCCAAGTTGTAGTGCAGCCGGGCGTGGTCCGGTTGCAACTGGAGGCGCCCGGCGAAAGCAAGCCGCTGCTTCGTCCAGCTTGCCTTGCTCCCGCAGCACGTTGCCGAGGTTGTTGAGCGCCTGCGTGTTGCCGGGTTCGAGCGCGATGGTCCGCCGCCAACATTCGGCCGCTTCGGCAAGCTTGCCTTGGTCCTTGAAGACAAGTCCCTGGTTATAGTGCGCCGCCGCTTCGGACAAAGATGCCATGCATTCAATATATACTGTGCGCGGGGGGAAGCGAATTGAAGCCCGACTGCGCAAGCGAGTGGGAAAAGGCACCCCCCTCGCTTGCGCTTCGGGCTTTGATGCGGAACGGAAAACCCTCAATCGGGCCTGCGGAAAGTATTACGGTGGTGAGGCGAAGCTACGGCATATCGTCCAGCCGGGCGAAGAGCGGCGCGAGGTAGGGCTCGTAGTTTCGCCAACGCTGGACCGACGTTTTGTAGACCGGTCGGCGGACTTGCGCGGCGCTGGCCGTGCTGACCGCCCGCTTCGAGTGGTGGAACTCCAGGCAGCCGGGCTCCCACGGCAACCCGCAGAACTCGATGAGCCGCCGCGACACGTCTTCCAGGTCAGCCACGATTTCCTCGTAGTCAACGTTCAGGATTGGCACCGGCAATACCCGCCGCCAATGGTCCATGATCTGCCGGTAGACACGGAAGCGAGCGGCGATGTCGCGCTGGTCGTTGGCCCAGCGGACTTCCTCGAACGGCGTCATCCAGCAGGAGACGGCCACGTCGCGGAGGTCGCGGCGGCAATGGATGAACTTCGCCCGCGGCAGAAGCGCCGCCAACATGCCCAGGTGCAGGTAGTTGTCCGGCATCTTGTCGACGATGCGCTCGGCGGCGGGGGCGAGCACCCGCAGTTTTTCGAGGTGCCGCTCGGCCGCGCGGGCGGCGGACGGGCGGTCCATCCGCCGCATCGCCTCGACCGCGTCGGAACCATCGGCGCCGAACCCGGCCAGCGTATCGCCGGCCAGCTTAATCTCGCCCGCGCCGAAGACCCGCGAGTGGCTGGCCAGAACCTGCTCGATGAGAGTGGTGCCGGAGCGCGGAAGGCCGAACACGAAGACGGGCAGCTCGCTTTGGTGGCCAAAGCCGCGGACGTGCTCGTAGAATTCGGGCGTGCAGGCCGCGATGAGCTGCGCGGCGAGCGACTCGTAGGTGTCCGACCGGTAGGGCTGGCCGCGCTTGATGAAGTCGGCGTGCTGCAGGGCGTTGGCCTGGACGAGATGCTCGGCGGCGGCGGCGTAGTCACCGCGCGCGTCGCGGACGCTGGCCAGGCCATAGTGCAACAGGAAGCGCTGCACGTCGGTGAGATCGGTTTCCGCCAGCAGCCGCTGCTGGGCCGCCACTTCGTCCTCGCCGAGCTTTCCGCGGAGGAGCTGCGCAGCTTGGAATGGGAGAAGGGAGTACGGGGGTTGTGCCGCAGGGCGGCGCGGTAAGCTTCTTCCGCTTCGCGGAGCTTGCCCTGCTCCTCGAACAGCGCGCCCAACGTACCGAGACACTCGACAAAGTCGGGCCGCAATTCCAGGGCGCGGCGAAGCTCGGGCAGGGCCTCGTCGAGCCGGCCCTGGTCCTTCAACACGCCGCCGAGGAAGAAATGCACGTCGGCGTTGTCCGGCCCTAATTCGACCGCGCGGCGGCATTCCGCCAGGGCCTCGCCGGGTTTATCATGCTTCTGCAGGCAATGGCCAAGGCTCGCCAGGACGTTGACGTTGTCAGGCTCCAGCTCGAGCGCCCGCCGGTAGCACCTTGCGGCGTCGTCGAACTTGCCTTGCTCCTTCAAGAGGTTGCCCAGGTCGAGGTGCGCTTCGGCGCGGCGGCGGTTCAGTTCCACGGCGCGGCAGAGGTGGCCGAGGGCTTCATCAAAGTTCCCCTGCTCCCGCAGCGCGTTGCCCAGTCCGGAGTGCGCGGCGGCGGAATCCGGATTGAGCTCCACCGCGCGGCGGCAACTCGCGGCCGCCGCCGCGAACTTGCCCTGCTCGCGGAGGGCGTTGCCGAGGTTCGCGTGGGCCTCGGGAAAGTCCGGCTTCAACTCCAGCGCGGCGCCAGCAGGCGAGGGCTTCCTCGCTTTTGCCTTGGTCCTTGTAGGCCACGCCCAGATTGCCATGGGCCTCGGCATTGTCGGGCTTCAGCTCCAGGGCCCGCAGCAGGCTGGCGACCGCTTCGTCGGGCTTGCCTTGCTCCTTGAGCGTGTTGCCGAGGTTGGCGTGGGCGGCGGCGTGGTCCGGCTTCAATGCCACCGCCCGGCGATAGCAGGCGACGGCCTCGTCGAGCTTTTGCTGTTCCCGCAACACGTTGGCCAGATTGTAATGGGCGTCGGCATAGTCGGGCTTGAGCTCCGCCGCGCGGCGGTAGCAGTTGGCGGCCTCGTCGAGCTTTCCCTGTCCCTTCAGGGCGTTGCCGAGGTTGTTGTGGGCACCGGCGAACTCCGGCATCAACTCCAGCGCGCGGCGATAGCAGGCGACCGCTTCGGGGAACTTCTTCAAGGCCTGGTAGGCCTCGCCCAGGTTGTTGTGGAAGACGGCTACGTCACCGCGGATCCGGACCGCGCGGCCGATAAAGTCGAGGGCCGATTCGTGGCGGCCAACCTGATGGGCGATCACACCCAGCAAATGCAGCGCATCGGCCTGATTGGGATCGGCCCGGAGAATACTCTGGTAGATTTCCGCGGCGGCTTCCAAGCGGCCGTTTTGGTGGTGCTCGACTGCCTGCGCTAGCTTATCGGAAACGGATGCCATTCATTCAACTGCAGTGGCACGCCGCATGGTTAAATTCGGACCATGACCGCGTCAACGGCGGCCGCATTCAGGCTCGTCTTGACCGCCGAGGTCGGGGTGCTGGTCACGTTGATCCCCGCAGGAGCGGCGACGGTTTTGACTTGCTTGGCGCCAGCCGCGGCCGTAACCGTCAGCCTGGCCGCGGTCGTTGCCACAAAGCCACTGCTGTTAGTAAATACGGCGCGGAAGTAGTAGCCGTTTTGTGTCGCAGCCACGGTCAACGTGTAAGTTGTTGAGGTCGCGCCGGAGATGTTGACCCAGGTCGTGCCATTGAAGCTCGCCTGCCACTGAACAGTCGGCGTGGATGCCGCGGTGGCGGCGGCCGTGAAGCTCACGTTCTGCCCGACGACGGCCGACTGGCTTGCCGGGTTCGTCGTTACGACCGGCATGGCCGACTGCGCGGAAACGGTCAGCGTAGCGGGCAACGTCAACACCGAGCCGGCCGCGTTGGTGTACTGAACGCGGTACTTGTAGCCCGACATCGCCGCGGCAGCCGTGAAACTGTAGCTCGTCGTGGTCGCGCTGGCGATGTTCGTCCAGGTGCTGCCGCCATTGGTGCTCAATTGCCACTGTGTCGCCGTCGCGCCGGTGGAAGACGAAGTAAAGTTGACCGTTGCGCCGGCGGCGACCGTCTGGCTGAGTGGGTTGGCCGTGATCGTCGGCAGCGGGGTGCTTGAGGTGATCGTCAGCGTGGCGGGCGAGGTGGCCGCAGTTCCGAATACGCTGTTGAAGACGGCCCGGTACTCGTAACCGGAAATCGCGGCGCTCGCCGTTACCGTGTAGCTGGTCGCGGTCGCGCCGGCAATATTGGTCCAGGTCGCGGCGTGGTCGGAACTGACCTGCCACTGCACTGTCGGCGCGGGACTGCCGACGGCTGAGGTTGTGAAGGTCACCGACGCGTTTGCGGCCACCGACTTGCTTTGGGGATTGGAGGTGATGGTGATGGGAGTGCCCACGGTCAGCGTGGCGGCCGAAGTCGTTGCCGAGCCGGACGGGCTGCTGAACAGCACGCGGTACTGGTAGCCGGACATCGTCGCGGAAGTCGTGACGCTGTAGCTCGCGGCGGTCGCGCCGACGATGTTGGTCCAGGTGCTGCCCCCGTTGGTGCTCAATTGCCACTGCGTCGAGGTCGCGCCGGAGGCGGAGGCCGTGAAGTTGGCTGTCGCGCCGGCGGCCACCGCTTGGTTCGTGGGGTTGGCCGTTATTGCGGGCGCCGCGGAGATCGTCAGCGTGGCGGGGGAGGTTGCCGCCGTTCCGAACACGCTGTTGAAGACGGCCCGGTACTCGTAACCGGAAATCGCAGCGGTCGCCGTCACGGCATAGCTCGTCGCGGTCGCGCCCGCGACATTGGTCCAGGTCGCGGCATGGTCGGAACTGACCTGCCATTGCACCGTGGGCACGGGACTGCCGATGGCCGAGGTTGTGAAGGTCACCGACGTGCCGGCGGCAACCGCCGTGCTTTGGGGGTTGGACGTGATGGTGATGGGAGTGCCGACGGTCAGCGTGGCGGCCGAAGATGTCGCCGAGCCGGACGCGTTGGTGAACAAAACGCGGTACTGGTAGCCCGACATCGTCGCGGTGGCCGTGACGCTGTATGTGGCTGCCGTCGCACCGGAGATGCTGTTCCAAACGCCGCCGCCGTTGGTGCTCAACTGCCACTGCGTGGTTGATGCGCCGTTGGCGGCAGCCGTAAAGTTGACCGTCGTACCGACGACGACCGACTGGCTCGTGGGATTGGTGGTCACGACGGGCATGGCAACGACCGTCAACCTGGCCGCGGATGTGGTCGCCGTGCCCTGCGAGTTCGTAAAGACGGCGCGATACTGGTATCCGTTGGCCGCAGTGGTCACCGTGAAGGAGTATGTCGTCGCGGTCGCGCCGCTGACGTTGTTCCACGTGCTGCCGTCGGTGCTGACCCGCCATTGCACGGTCGGCGCGGGTGTGCCGCCGGCGGCAGCCATGAAGCTGGCCGTGGCGCCGGCGCTGGCCGTCTGCGCGGCTGGGTTGGTGGTAACGACCGGGGCACTGAGGACAGTCAATGTTGCAGCGGTTGTGGTCGCGGTCAAGCCGGACGTGTCCGTGAATACGGCACGGTACTGGCTGCCCGACATCGCGGCGGTTGTGGTGACGGCGTAGCTGGTTGACGTTGCGCCGAAAATGTTGGTCCAGGTTGTGCCGTTATTGCTAAGCTGCCACTGCACCGAGAGCGTCGTCGCGTCCGTGGCGGCGGCTGTGAACGTGACCTGCGCCCCGCGTTGACCGACTGGCTGATCGGGCTGGTCGTCACGACCGGCGGCATGTTGACCGTCAGCGTGGCGGCCGAGGTCGTGGCCGTGCCCGACGAGTTGGTGAAGACGGCCTTGTACTGGTAGCCCGTCATGGTGGCGGTTGCCGTAAAGCTGTAGCTCGTGGAGGTCGCGCCCGATATGTTCGTCCATGTTGTGCCGTTGGCGCTCGTCTGCCACTGCACGGTGGGCGCGGGAGAGCCGCTGGCGGCGGCGGTTAACGTCACCGACGCACCGACGCCCACAGTCTTGCTGACGGGGTTGGTCGTAATGACCGGCGCGGCGCCCACGGTCAGCGTGGCGGCGGTCGTCGTTACCGAGCCGTAGAAATTGGAGAACTGGGCACGGTACTCGTAGCCCGACATCGCCGTGGTCGTCGTCACGGTGTACGTGGCCGAGGTCGCGCCGGCGATGTTGCTCCATGTGCTGCCGCCGTTAGTGCTCGATTGCCACTGCGTCGATGTCGCGCCAGTGGCGGCGGCGGTGAAGCTGGCCGACGCGCCGGGGGCGACCGATCGGTTCGTCGGGTTCGTCGTCACGACCGGAGCCGTATTGACGGCGAGCGTCGCCGCAGTTGTTGTAGCGGTTGCCAGGCTATTGGTGAATACGGCGCGGTACTGCGTGCCCGATGCCGCAGTGGTCGCCGTGAACGAATAGCTGGCCGAGGTCGCGCCGGAGATATTGCTCCACGTGGTTCCGTCGGTGCTGGACTGCCATTGCACGGTCGGCGCGGCGGCGCCGGAGGCGGCGGCCGTAAACGTGACCGTCGCACCGGCGGTAACCGACTGGCTGACGGGGTTGGTCGTCACAGCCGCAGGAGAGTTGACCGTCAGCGTGGCGGCGGTCGTGATGGAGTACAGGCCGTGCGAGTTGGTGAACATGGCCTGATACTCATGGCCCGACATCGCGGCCGTGACAGTAAACGTATAGCTGTTGGACGTGGCACCGGCGATGTTCGTCCAAGTCGTGCCGTTGGTGCTCGTCTGCCACTGCACGCTAGGCGCGGGCGTGCCGCTGGCGGCGGCCGTGAACGTAACCTGTGAACCGACGGCCGCCGACTGGCTGACGGGGTTCGAAGTGATGGTCGGCGGCGTGTAAACCGTCAACGTTGCCGGGTTGGATGCGGCGCTGCCGAGCGAGTTGGTGAACACGGCTCGGTACATGTGGCCGGACGTGCTGGCAGCAGCCGTCACCTGGTACTTCGTGGAAGTCTCGCCGCCGATGTTAATCCAGTGGACGCCGTCCGTGCTCGTCTGCCACTGCACGGTCGGCGCGGGCGTACCGCTGGCGGCGGCCGTGAAAGTGACCGTTGTGCCCGTGTTGACCGCCTGGCTGATGGGGTTGCTGAGCACGGCGGGCGGCGTGTTCAACGTCAGCGTGGCCGGGGCGGTGGCCACCGTGCCGCCGCTGTTGGCGAACAAGGCGCGATACGAGTAGCCCGACATGGCCGCAGTTGGAGTGAAGGTGTAATTCGGGCTGGTCGCGCCGGCGATGTTGGTCCAGTTGAGACCGCTCGTGCTGACCTGCCACTGCACGGTGGGTTTCGGCGTGCCGCCAGCCGCCGCGCTGAACGTGATGCTTTGTCCGAGGACATAGGCTTGGCTGACGGGCGCAAGGATGACGGTCGGGCGGAGTAGGTGATGGTCGCCGTGCCAGTCGCCTGCCCAAGCGTGGCGTTGCTGCTGGGCGTGCTGAGGTTGAGCGAGAAGGAGGTATTGGCGGTTCCTCCCCCGGCAAGGCCGGCCACGTTGACCGGAATCGTCGCCGTCGTCTGCATGGGGGCGAAGGTGATCGATCCCGACGCGGCGGTGTAGCCGGTTCCGGCGATCGCCGTGCCGTTGCTCGTCGTGTAGTGGACGGTGACCGCTTTGGTAGTCGGCGCCGAGAGTGTCACCGTGAACGTGGCCTTCGCCGCGGAGGCGCCGATGGCCACCGTCGTGTTCGCCGCCGAGATCTTCGGAGCGTTGGGCACCAGCACGCTGGGCGGCGTGTTGGGCGGATCGACGTTCTCGATCGTAGATGGCCGTGGCGTTGGCGTTGCCCGCCGTGGCCAAGACGGCGGCCGGGGCCGGGCCCACCCAGGCGATGAGTGCGTCATTCTCGAAGTCATTGAAGCCAATGGCAGGCGCGGACTGGTTGCCCAAGGTCGTCGCGTTCACGCGGAACTCGCCGGAGTTGGTCCCGGCGAGGCCTTTTCCGGACGTGCTGGAATAGTAGATCGTCATGTAAATGCCGTAATCCAGCACGCCTGAAATGCCGTTGTTGGCATTGTCCTGGCCGTAAGTCGTCCAGGTGATTCCAATATCGCCTTCGGGGTCGACGCCCACCGCGGGCATAAGCTGCCAGCCCGCGCCGGTAAAGCTTTGAGGCGGGTTGACCATGATCGTCGAAGCGGTGTTCAACGCGCCCGTGGAATTGGCCGTGCCGTTGGGCCCGAATTGCTGCGCGAAAATCGAGAAGCTGCCGCTGACGAAATCGGCCCAAGTGACCACGAAGCCGGCCGGCGCCGTGCCGCTGGCGGGTATCATGGCGACCCGTGGACCGGTATTGTACAGATCGAAGTTTGTCTCCAAAGTGAAGCTGCCGCGGGAGTTGGGCTGCTGGTTGAGCAGCTTCACGCCGCTGGAAGTCCAACTCGTCGGCAGCACGGCGCCGCCGCCGTTCGCCGCTGTGAAATAGTCGCCGTACACGCCCCACGTTGAACTGCTCTGGAAGTCACCCTCCCAGGTGATCACGAAGTTGTCGTGGGCGTCCAACGCCACGCTGGGAAGCGTGTTGGCGCTGCTCGAGGAAGGCGTCACTTGGAACTCGTTGCCGATCGGCACGTCGCCCTGGTCGTACTCCCGTGCGAAGATGGCCGAGTTGAAGCTGTTCGAGTTGCTCAGCCCCGTGTAATTCGGCGAACTGGCCCAGGCGACAATGAACGTGCCGTCGGGCGACATGGCCACGGACGGCTCGGACTGCACGCCGGCGGTCTGCACACCCGAGACAAACTGACTGATGAGGAACTCCGACGTCAGCGCCTGGCCGTTAGCGTTATAGGCACGCCCGTAAATGTCGGAAATATCGCTCAACGCGGCGCCGGTCGCCTGGCCGGACCAGACCACGACGAAGTCTCCGGCGGCATCCATGGCCACCACGGGCGTGTTCCACGAGGTTGACGGGGCCGTATTCACGATGAATTGGCCGCCGATCTGCACGCCGGACGACTTGTACATCTGGCCGAGGATGTTGGCCTGCCCGTTAATGAGGCTGGACCAGACGACCACGTAATTGCCGTTCAGCGCCGTGCCGCCGGAGTCATTGGTTGACGAGACCGAGGGGTCGAACTGCTGGCCGCCCACAAAGGGCGTGGCGTTGATCGGCGCGTCCTGCTGCTGCGTGCCCGGCGGGATCGGCTCGGTGCCCGGATTGGTCGAGCTGCTTATGGTGACCGTGTCCAGGAAAGGCACGGAGGTGGGCTGGTTGTAGCCGGTCAGGTTCAGCGGCGTGCCGAAAATGTTGCACAGGCCCGTCTGTCCGCCGGTTGTGGCGTGCTCGGCGGACAGCAACTTCAAAGTGTACGTGCCGTTGGGCAGCGCCCCGGTGGCGGTGTTCGTGTCGTTGATGGTGAGCACGACTTCCCACTTGTTGTCGGGAACGGACGACGTTGAATTGATGTTGGTGAAACCATAGAGGCCCGCCACCTGGGAGACCTCGCTGAGGCCGTAATCGACGTGCGAAATGACGTTGGAGAGCAGGTTGCCGTTGCTGTCGTAGATCTGGTAGTTGGCAATGTTGTAGATGCTGTCCGGGTCGGTCGCCGGGTTGTCTGCCAGCATCGGCTCGTCGAAGGTCAGCACCATGTGCGTGGAGTTCACGCCCACCGCGCTGGCCTTTGGCGTATTGAGCAAATCGACGCCGTTGCCGTCGGTCCAACTCACAAGGTGCGGACCGGCGATGTCGGTTGACTCGTTGAGCTGGTTGTAGTACACGTTGGACGCCAGGTTGCCGCTGGCGTCGGTCACCGGCGTGAGCTGGTCGGTTTGCAACAGTTGGTTCGTGTAGGTGACGAGCTGATTGCCCGCGGCGGTCACGGCCAGCGAAGCGTTGTATTGGGGTACTCCCGTGCTGCCGGTATAGTCGCCAAAGAAAACCTTCGGCGGGCTGGCGCTGCCCTCGGCGTAGGTCGGCGTGACCGTTGGCTTTCCAGGTGGGTTGGTCGTGCTTGCGGTGACCGTGTTGTTCTGAACCCATTGCTGGTCTCCGTCTCCCGGCAGATTTCTTATCGCCAAGGAGATCGGAACGTCGTGCGCTTGTCCTTCGAACGTCAACTCGAAGACGACGGCATTGATAGGGTTGTAGCCGGCGGCGGGAGCCCGGGTCACAGTGCCCGTC
The DNA here is from genome assembly GCA_963707295.1 of uncultured Planctomycetia bacterium. GTDB lineage: Bacteria > Planctomycetota > Planctomycetia > Pirellulales > Thermoguttaceae > JANXQG01. The sequence continues at coordinate 1,306,138 of CAVPPL010000006.1, read as the reverse complement.
TGGTTTACCTTCGTGAGGAAAGTCGTGGGTGTAATCGCGTTGGTCGCATTCGTGGGATTCGTCGCCGCGTAGTTGTATATGGTGCTGGGGACCTGAAACTGAGTGCCCAGGCGGACGTTCAATTCGCTAATGGGCACGGTCCGCACGTTGACCGAGCCCTCGCCGTACTGGATATTATTGCCGCCGACGAATTGCTGGAATTTACCGTAGCCAAGCACGTTGTCGATGGCCGTTGCAATGTTTTCGGCGGTGGTGAGGGGATTGATCGGTCCGCCCGGATTGTTCGCGGCCGTCGAGGGCATGTTGATGGCCCCGGTGGTGACGGTCGCATTCCCCGTGGCGAGACCAACGTCATTGGGACTTTCCAGCGGCGGGGGAAAGGCCAACTGGAGATGGAAAGTGCCCTGCTGCACGTCATAGGGAATTACCAGGTAGTAGCGCTGCTCTTCGCCTGTGCGCTGCGTGCTGACGACATTGTCGGAGTAAGTCGAGTTCGTGCTGTCAACGGAATTGGCGTCCCACTGCGCGGTCATGACGCCCGCGGCTTCGCCGCGGAGCAATCCCGCCACGTTCTGTAGGATGGCGTCCAGCCGTGACATCTGGGTTTGCGTGGCAGCAGGTACGCCTGCGGGCGGCTCGTATTCCGCTCCAAACAACACCTGATCGATGGAAGTCGTGACCGTGAAATTGTCCCCCGCGGCCGCGTTGCCGTCAGTCGATCCCAACAGGTCCTGGTAGAGCGTGGCAGCGTAGCCCAGCGAGGGCTGGCTGGCCGCGCTGCCCGAGCCGACGAGGGCATTCGCCGCGCCGTTTGTGAGAGGATTGAAATAGGCCAGCAGGTCGGCATTGTTCCACGCCGTGGTGATTGCGGCGGAAAAAGCGAGGTTGGCGGGCGGCGCGGTGGCGGCCACAAATTGCAAGGTGCTTGCGCCGCCGCGAAGGTCACGTCGAAGACGAACGACGTGGTCGTGGTGGCTGCGTCCACGGTGACCGTCGTGCCCGTAAAGCCCAGATTCACGAGCGAGGCTTGAATGTTGGCCGCGGTGTTCGCCGGGTTGGTGCTGTCGAAATAAATCGGCGCTGTCGTTTGCCCTCCCGTCTGCAACTCGAATGCGCCGGTCGCCGGCACGCTGGCCGGCGTGAACGTGAGTTGCTGGGCCGTTGCCGGCACGGCGACGGAATTCGCGAAGGTGACCGTGGCGGGCAACGCGCCCGCCAGCGCCAGCAGCGGCTCGTTCGGGCCGATACCGAAGGTCACCTTGAACGTGTACGTCGGGTTGGCGCCGGCGGTCGCGCTTCCCGTAACGGTCGCGATCGGGACCGTCGAAACCGTGTTAAAGCCCAGGCTGGCCAGCGTGGTTTGGAGCGCCGCCTGAATGTTCGCGGCGGTCGCCGCGGCGCTGGTCCCAAAGGCGATCGGCGCCGTGAGAGTCGAGCCCACCAGCAGCTCGAACGTGAAGGACGACGGACTGCCCGTGAAGCTGAAGTTCAGTTGCTGCTGCTCCAGCGAGAACAGCGACGTAAAGAACGAGGAGGGGACGCTGATGTTGTCGGAAACCTGGGGGCCGTAACCCTGGTAACTGGTGACGATGTCGCCGCTGATCGTGGCCTGGATCTGCGCTGCTCCTGCAAGTAGGGCCAGAAAGTCGTCGAAGTGGTGTCGTCGCTGGAGGAATTGATGCGGAAGTTCGGGCGAAGCTGCACGGGGGCGGCCAGCGCCGCGCCGCTGGTATAGTTTTGAATCTGGTATTCCGTGCCGTAGATTCCCTCCGTCTGCAACTTATCGATGTCTTGGTCGGCAACCTGTTCCCAGGCCACGTAGAAATTATTCTGACCGTCCATCGACACGGTGCTGAGCCCGCCGTTGCCGCTCACCTGGAGCTGGTTCCACGGCAGTGGGGCCGGGCCCTGCTTCTGCTCCGGATTGAAGCTGTAACCACGGGCGTAAACGGTGCCGTCGGGAAATACGGAAATGAGCGACGGCAGAATGACGGCCGTCGTATAAGAAACGATGATGTTGTCGGTCGCCGGGGCGGCGGGATTCAAATTGCTCAACCCGATCGCCACGCTGGGAGCGAAGTTCGTGTCGTTATTATAGTTAATCGCCGGGTTCGTCGGATCCTGGTTGACCACCAGCGCCGTGCCCAACGGATTGCCGGTGTTGTCGAAGCACTGCATCGAAATGTCGTTGAAAAAGCTTTCGTCCGGCCCTTGATTGGCCCACACGATCGTGAAGTTGCCGTAGGGGTCCATGGCCACGGCGGGCTGGAACTGTGGATTCGTGTAATTGGCATTGACCTGGATGGTGTAAGGATCGCCGAAGCCGCCGGCTTGCACGGCGGCCGGCAAACCACTGCCGCCATTGGTCATCGTGACGCTGGCCGGGAGCCCGCCCAATGCCGGGGCAATTGGCACGTATGCGATGGGCGGCACATCGTAACCCGAAAAATTCACGGTGAATACGAAAAAGGTCGGACTAGTGGAAGTCACGGACTGTGCAGAAACCGCCACGCCGGCAAAGCCGGCCGCACGCACGCGCGTTCTGCATGTTTAACGCCGTGACAGTCGGGCTGGAACTGAAATTGATGGCCGCGGTGCTGAACGAGCCAACTTGCAGTTGGAAGGTGCCCAGATTGCCCGTGGCCGTCGGCGGGCCGGCGGTGAAATCGAACGTCAGCCCCTGCGTCGGATTGGTCGTCAACCGCACGCCGGTGAACGACTGCTGGGGCGTCGCGTTGAACGTCAAAGTCGAAGGCAGCGGCGTTCGTGGGGTCCGCCACGTATTGGATGGGCGCCTCTGCTATGCCACCTTCGTTGAAGGCCACCAGGAAATCATAAGGATTGCCGCTCGATTGGGCCGAGACAGCCAGGGGGATGTAATTCGGGTTCACCGCCATCACGTCGGCATACGCGGGGTTGGCCGCCAGCGCTGTTTGGATGTTATACGCGGTAGTGTTCAGGTTCGTGTCCCACGTGATCGGGCTCGTCACGAAGGAGCCCAACTGCAACTCGAACGTTTCGCCAGTGGTCGGCGTGGCCGATCCGGCCGGGAAGGCGAACTGCAACACCTGTTGCTGGTAGAGGTCGCTACTGACCGCGCTGGGCACCGCCGTGCCCGCGGGTGTGACTCCCACCGGCGCGTACATGCGGGCGTAAACATCCGTGAAGCTCTTCGGCGCCAGGTTCTGCGAGACCTCGCCCGCCCAGGTGATGACGAAATCGCCCGAGCCGTCAATCGCTACCGCCGGCTGCGAGGCATTCAGGGGTGCTTGGTTGGCCGTGTAAACGCTAGCAGGTTGCGTCGGGTTGACCTGGAACTCGTTGCCCGACTGTTTGACGACCGTGACCGTCGAGCCCGCGGCGTTCGTCGGCAGGGTCACTGTGCCGTCCAGCGTTGTGGTCCCGCCGGGCGTGACTACGCCGTTGGCCGTGGTGAAGCCGGTAACCACGAGCGGAGCGTTCAACGATGGTCCCCGTTGCGCTGGTGAACGTGACGGTGAACTGCGTGAAGCTCGATGTGTCGCTGGTACCTGTATTGACTTGGATGACGGGCGCGACCGTGACCGTTGGGTCCCAGCCGGTTACGGGTACGTCCGAATTTGCCGTGGAGACGCCAACGTTATTGTAGATCGGGGCCGTGTAGGGGTTCTGGATCGGGATAGTACCGACAACGTTGAAGTTCGTCTGCGGCGACAGACTAATGAAATTGATCGGCGCAACGCCGGTCGAAAAGGCATTGACCTGCGCCTGGAATGCGCCGACAATCGCCTCGGCCGTCAGCGTGGGGTTGGTCTGCGAAAAGGGAATATTGTTGATCGCGAACGGCTTGTCCAGCGTCGAAATCGTTACCGATGGCAAAAAACCCGTCAGCGAACTCACGTCCGCTGCATTGGAGAACGTAAGTTGCGGGGCCAGCGCCCGAAATTGCTCGCAGGCACGACGTACTGGACCGGAGGCTCGGCGGTCGCGAAAGTCACCGTGAACTGGTCGGAAATGTTGACGCCGCTAACGGTCTCGGGATTGGCCACAAAGAAGCCCGGCGACAGAGTAACGGTCGCGCCGGCAAATCCCGCGTTCACTAGCGCGGTCTGCATCGCGGTCGCCGTGGCCGTCGTATTATTAATGTCAAACTGGAACGGCGCCGTCTGCACAGTGCCCACCTGGAGCGCAATATTCGCTGGCAGGACTACGTTCGGCGTCGTCACGGGCTGGGCAGGGAGCACGGTACCCATGGGGCCGGTGTAGTAGGCCGTCGTAAAACCGGCCGTGGAAGTGAACGTCAGGTTCTGCGAGGCGGCGGACGCTTCGGTGCCGACGTATTGCAGCAGCGACGATTGGTCCAGACCTTGCGTTGCCTGACCGTAGTCGATAACGAACGTGTGCGGGTCGGTGGCATTGACGGTCGCGTGCGTGGCGTCGCTGCCCGCGAAGCTGCCGCTCGCTGCCTCCGGCGCGAAGGCGTTCAGCCAATTCTGAATCTGTTCCGCGGCAATCGCCGGCCCGGCAATCTCCACTCCTGCGGCGTTGTAGGTGGCAATTTCATTATAAGTGACCGTCAAAAGGTCCAACTGCGTCCCGCCATTGACGGTTGGATCCGACTGGCCCGGCGTGTCGTTGCCGGTCGCGTTGTAAAAGAGCAAAAAAGTGCCTGAAATGTTCGTGTCCACGACGCCAGGAAAGCCCGGGAACGGCGAACCTGCGGGGTCGCCCAGCGGGGCCTGCGCCTCGCCGGTAATGGAGATCTGCGAGACCGTCTGATCGTTGTACTTCAGCGAGAAGTAGGACTGCTTTGTACCCGTGGTCGTTAGCAGGGACGTGGGCAAGTTGACCTGCTGGACCGCGTTCGTATAGTAGTGCGCATAGACATTCGTAACCGGAAAGGCAGTGCCGGAGGAACCGGTATACGTGCCGCTGCGGGTCCAGGCGACGACGAAGTCGCCGGAGTTGTCGACGGCCACGCTATGCGCCGTGTTTGTGGATTGAGCCGCGCCGTAGGTCTGATTGACGACGATCGCCGAAAGGGTGGCCGGCGTGACGCTGAGCAGACAGCGAGACTCCAACGGGTCGATGGCCAGCATGCGGCCGCGCTGCAAGTCGAAACTGCGCTTCTTGGAAGCGCGCCCACGAGAACCAGCCCGGCGGGAATTCGACCTTGCGCCGGAAAAAAATCGGGTCAAGAAACCATCACGGTTCGTCCCCTTGCGCAATGCGCCAGCGAAGCGAAACCAGGACATCAGAGCCTCCCTCTGTCAGCAAAAACCTGTAGAAGCGCGAGCCTTGCCGTTTGCGCAATATTCCTCTGTAGCCCTACATTACCATTTCATCAAAATCGAATGTTATTGTCAAGCGCCTTGAGCCTGGTCAATGTCCAACGTGTGAGCCGCATAAGCCGCTAAATTGACCCAGAGTCCCTATTTACATAATCCAAGCGTCAACAACCCATTATTCGATAGTGTTCGGCAATAGCCGAAAAGTCAAGGATGTTCCACGAAGCCAGGAGCTTTGTGTTAAGCCCGCTAGTTCGTAGGGCTAAGCGTGAGGGGCTATCGCCTGTCGACGCCGCGCACGCCTTACTACTATCTAACCCTCGGCATATCGGTAAGTTTTGAGGGTTATGCGGAAGGAATGTTAAAAAATCGTCCAAATCGGCTACCTGGATAAATCAGAAGGGGGGGTGGTGAGGGTCTTGTTAAATGACCCAATTCGTAGCTCCGCGGGGACAAGCCCCTGCGGGGCACAGGGCAACCTCGCTTTCCATTATGCCTTTCCCCACGCGCCGGCCCCTTTTCCGAGGGCGAGGAAGCGACGCCGCGCATCGAGCATCCCTCCCCGCGGCATGTGGCGGATTCCCGCCTCCACGATATACTTCACGTAGCCAACTTGTTCGATTTCCATTACAAAAGGTCTTCCCATGTTGTTCGATAAAGTTCATTGCTGCCGCGGGGGCGTTGCCATCGCCTGTGGCGTAACCCTTGTGCTCGGCGGCTATTGCACCGTCGCCGCCGACAAGGCTGCCGAAAAGCCGTCCGCCAAGTCTCAAGACAAAGCCGATCAATCCAAGTACATACGGATCGCGCGCGACGGCAAAGACCGCGTCGTCGGCCTGGAGACGGCCATCGTCAGTTTTCGCCCGGCGAAGCCAAGCGCGGCCGACGTGCGGGTCGATCTGGTCGCGGCCGTCCACGTCGCCGACAAGAGCTATTACCAGGAGCTGAATAAGCGTTTCAAAGATTACGACGTCGTGCTCTACGAACTCGTCGCGCCGGCAGGCACGCGGATCCCCAAGGGCGGCCGAAAGGACAAAGGCGGCAACGTGATCTCCTCCGTGCAAATCGGCATGAAGAACGCTTTGGAGCTCGATTACCAGCTTGATGAGATCGACTACACGCGGAAGAACTTCGTCCATGCCGACCTCTCGCCCGACGAGTTTCTCCAGTCGATGCGCGACCACAACGAAGGCTTTGCCGATATCATCGCGCGGCTGATCGCGCTGGGCGTCGCCAAGGAGGCGAGCGGGCAAGACGGCAATGACATGCAGTTGCTTTTCGCCCTGTTCGACAAGAATCGGGCGTTGGCCCTGAAGCGAGTCGTGGCCGAGCAGTTCGACGACTCGGATGGCGCGATGGCCATCCTGGACGGTCCCAAAGGATCCACGCTCATCGGCCAACGGAACAAGCGGGCGCTGGATGTCCTCAAAAAGCAGATCGCCGCGGGCAAGAAGAAGATTGCCATCTTTTACGGCGGCGGACACATGACCGACATGGAGAAGCACCTCCGCTCCGAATTCTCGATGAAGCCCGACAAGACCGAGTGGCTGCGGGCATGGGACATGAAATAAGCCCGGCAAGGTCTTCAGCCGGGATGACGAGCCGGATCGGGCGATTTGTCGCTCGGACACGTCACAGTTTCGTGGCGCGGCGCGCGGCAGGCAACTCCGAAGTATTTGATACGGGACGCGGATCACCGATCTGCCGCCCAGCAGAACGACACCACAAAGAATTGCGAAAGCGGCAACGCCCGCGACCATTGGATCCGCGGCGGAATCCGCAATGAGAAGAGTGGAAATCATAGTAGTCGATTCTGGCGATACGACCCCGCAAGCCGAAACTTCCAGTGTGACAGTCAAGTTGAGGTCGGTGGTTCAGTATCCCAGACATCTGCCAAAAAATCAAATAATTTGCGCGGGGATAGTAACAAAGTTCCGAAAAATCGTCCTGCTACGACATCTTACTGGTCGCCGCAGGTCGTTCCCGGTTTTGCAAAGGCCCGGAAGAGTAGCCCAATAACCGCATCGAGTTACGGTCGCCTGGGCCGGTAACGCTAGCCAACTAACCGGTTCGGTTACAGTGGCGTCCAGGGCACGTCGGTTCGCGTGTGCAGCCGCGAGGCGGCCTCCACGACCTGAAATCGCTGATCTAGCACCACGGAGGCGACCCGCGGGATGGTCAAGCCTTCGACTTCGTAGCAAATCAGCATGTCGGCATGGGTATCGGTGACGACTGTGGGCAGAGCGGTAACGGCCTCGCCCAACGTCTCGGGCGTAATTGCCGGCGCCAGCGGCTCGGGCGCTACGACGAGAAGACGCTGCCGGCCGCCGCACATCTCAAAGCGCGCCGGCACGGCGGCTTGAAGTGCGGCGGGAACGTCGAAGAGCGGATCGTCGGAGCGGCCCAGTAGCGCGGCGCTCAAAGACTCATTTGCGACCAGCCGCAACTTGCGGTGGACGACGGCCGTCGCGACCGTGCGAATGGCTTGTGCGAGCCCGAGCCGCCTGCAGTCGGTTTCGGTCGTTACCAGGCGGCGCAGATCCGATTCGAGCGCCGATTCCATTTCATCCAGGAGTACCTCTTGATTGACGGCGATCTGTTGTGCCGCCGCTTGTTGTGCGGCCTTAACGCGCGAGCGCGGGGCATCGCCATCCGCCGCGGCTGCCGGCGCCGGCGGAAAGAGCCGGTGCAAATCCGTAGCCACGTTTCGCAATTTGTCGCGCACCAACGAGACCTGAGCAAGCGCCTTGCGCGAGGCGGCAGAAGGCGCTGAGGACGAGTTCGTGCAAGCGAAGTTCAAAATACTCGGAGAGCCCCCTATCTACCACGAGGCGCCGTTTGCGAAAGTAGCCGCGGAATTGCAGCCAGTTCTTCCCGCCGTTGGGGTCGCCCAGCAAGGCTTCCTTCAACGATTGCATTGGTTTGATAAGCGACTGGGCCGCCTCGCCGGCCTGCCGGCCGATGTCGCGGAGGTGATCGGCCAATTGGTCGGCCATCCCGAGCGCACCCGCCAGGCGATGTTCGCGGGAATTGGCCGACGCGAGCAGCCACGTCCGCAGCTTTCCAGACACCTCTTCGAGAATCTCCTGCAGGGGAGCGTCCATCGCCGATTCCAGACAGAGGCGCTCGGCATCCTCGCTGCTTTGGCGTCGCACGATCCCGTCCAGGGCTTCGACGATGACCTTGCCCGGCGGCATCCGCGCGACGAAACCCCGCTTGGGAGCGAAGTTGTTCACCAGTTCTTCCAGGACTTTGATGAGATAGGATTCGCGGTCGTTGCCCATCTGCTCGGCCAGCCGCGTTTGCAGGCGGGACACGACGCGATCGAGCGAAATCCCGGCTTCCGTGGCCCGCGCGACGACTTCCTCACGCAGCGTCTCGCGCGAGTCGTCCTCGGGGAACTGCTCGGCCAAAAGGCTCGTTGGGTCGGAAAGCGAGGCCGCAAGCACCGGCTCTTCGTCCGCGCGCTTTCCCGCCACCGCGCAACCAATCCTCGGCAAAGATTGTCCAGCTTGTCGCTCGATGCGTCGTCGGGCGAGAAGCCTATCGTACACTGGCCGAACGTACGGAGCGTGGGGCTGTCGCCGGCGCAACGCTCGTCGTCGGCTTGCGCTCGGCGGCAGCGGTCGAAGAACGTGGCGGCGCCGGTCAGCGACCCGCAGTAAAGATACTTCGCCAGCGTATCGACCGCCGCCGTAAACCCTTCGCCGTCGAGTTCTTCTCCCAGGTGGACCACGTAAGCGTCGTTGAAGGGCGCGTCCTCCGCCGGAAACGACGACAAGCCCGCCGCCGGGTCGCCCGGATAAGGACGCCGCGGGTCCATGTAATGGTTCAATTCGCCCAGTAGCGAGTAGGCATTGGCGATCGGCAGCTTGCCTTGCTGCGGATTGCGGCCCGTGCAATGGGCCAGGATGCCGCAGATGGCGTCGTCGGGCAGTTGCAGTTCGCGAAGCGCCTGGCGGACGATGTATCCGAAATCGAGAACGGTTCCGCTGCCGGTGCCGCCGGTGGTCGATGCGATGATGAACACGCGCGGCGCGGGATGGCGAAAGGGCAGGCCCGTGGCCGTCGTCGTCATCACGATCCCCGCGGGGTCCGACGCCGCACGGAGCGCCCGCATGACCGGCTCGATCACGCGCTCCATGTTGTCCACCAGCGCCAGCCGCGCCAAGGGTCGCAGACCTTGCGTCTGCAAATTGCGCGGGATGTTGTAGATCCAGCGGCGGCTCAGCCAATGGAACCGCCCGCTCGAATCGCCGCGGTACTCCGTCATCGGCCGGAGCGGCAGCAGCACCGCGGAGCCGTTGCCCAAGGGCGCCGGGCCGGTTTCCGTGGCGGACCGCAAGCTTTCGGAATCGGTGTCGAAGAGCAGAAACTGCAAGGCGCTCAGGGGGGCTAAATCGCCGAAGCGCGCATGGATCCGCTCGTGCAGCGTATGCACCGTGCGAACGGCCAGGCCGCCAACTCCGATAAAAAGCGTCGGCCGCAGTTCGATTTCCGCGTCGTCTAGCCGCATCGGGGGCAGATCTTGCGCCGGCGTCGGTTCGTCCGCGATCAGCGTCTTGTGGCCGCCCGGCTGCGCGGCGGCCATCCGCGCGGTGGAAATCTCGTCTTGCGAGACCATTTCCGTCTCCATCCGATCGGACGGCTGCGCGGGTTCGATCTTCGGCGCCGCCGGCCGTGCCGCTCGAGGCCGCGCGTTGGGCGTGACGTCCAGCAGGCGCTCGATCATCTCTCGGCAACTGCTGAACCGCTGCTCGGGCTCTTTGGCCAAGGCGCGTGCGACCACGGGCTCGTCGCTCGACGGAAGGCGGTCCAGCCGCGGCCGGCTGTGCATGTGCTGGGCCGCGAGTTGGGCGGTCGTGCGGCCCTCAAAGGGCAGCCCGCCCGTGAGCATTTCCTGGTAGACGATCGCCAGACTGTACTGGTCGCTGTGGATGCTGGGACGGCCGTCGAAAAGCTCCGGCGCGGCATAGGTGGGCGTCATGCCGCCGACGATCGACATGTTCGCCTCCTGCAGATCCTTGACGAGCCCGAAGTCGGCCACCTTGATGCGGCCGCCGACCAGCAGCAGGTTCTCCGGCTTGACGTCCAGGTGCTGCAGGCAGTGTTGCTGGCTGATGTAGTCCAGGGCGTCGGCCGCGTCGTGCAGATGAGCCAACAATTCGTCGCGGGGAATGCCCGCTTGCCCCGCGGCGCGATGCTTGTCAAACTCCTGCTTCAGGTTCGAAGTGGCCAGCTCCGTAAGAATGAGCAAACGGCCGTCGACGCGCTCGATCCGCTCCAGGGAGAGCAAGAACGGGTGACGAACCTCCTTGATGCGGTTCAGCGCGGCCAGTTCCGCGCCGCGCGCTCGCCGTCCGGACAGCCGTAGACGATCTTGATCGCCTTGGTCAGCCCACCGGGCGCATCGGCTTTCCAGACTTCGCCATATCCGCCCGCGCCCAACCGCTCGCGAATCACGTAGCCTGGGATCGGTTCAGTCAGTGAGAATATTGTTGGGCCGGCAGTGCTCATCGCGAGTAGTTGAAGTCATGTAGGGTGCGGTCGAGCGCAGCGAAGACCCACCAATCCGCATCGATTCTCGGTGGGTCTTCGCTGCGCTCGACACCACCCTACGAGCACCCTAATCGTTCTCTCCCGTCAGCGCGGTAAAGTACGTCTTTACCGCCCGGTCGAAGTATTCGCTCCGCATCTCCATCGGCTTGCCCGTGTAGTTGCAATAGCTGCGGATCTGCAGCAGCAGGTCGCGGGCGTGGCAACGTCGGAAGCGGCGGCCCGCGGCGCGGAAATGCCGGGCCAACAGGTCGTCGACCACCTCGCGGCGATATTCGCAGCCGAACGTCCGCGAATAAAGCTCGAACAGCCCGCGGAACTCGTCTTCGCTGGGGTCGCCGATCTCGATCTTGTAAGGGATCCGCCGCAGAAACGCCTCGTCGACCAGCTCCCGCGGCTCCAAGTTCGTGGAGAATATCACCAATTGGTCGAAGGGCACTTGAAGCTTCTTGCCGGTGGGCAGCGTAAGGAAGTCGTGCCTCATTTCCAGCGGCACGATCCAGCGATTGAGCAACTGCCCCGGCTCGATGCGCTGGCGGCCGAAATCGTCGATCAGCAGGCAGCCGCAGTTGCTCTTCATCTGCAGCGGCGCTTCGTTGATGTTGCTCCGCGGATCGTGCCGCAGATCGAGGCTGTCCATCGTCAGCTCGCCGCCGACGACCACCGTAGGCCGCGAAACCTTCAGCCAGCGGCGATCGTGCTCGCCGCACTTGGTGACTCCGCGCTCGTCGTTGATGACGGGTCGGTGGTAGGCGGAATCGAAGAACTTGATGATCTGGCCGTCTTCATAAATCGCGTGGGGGATCCAGATCTCCTGACCGAAACAGAGCGTGATCCGCTTGGCAAGTGTCGATTTGCCGTTGCCCGGCGCGCCGTAGAGGAACATGCCGGCGCCGGAGTTGATCGCCGGGCCGAGACTTTCGAAGAGGCACGGATCGACGGAGATGCCGCGGACGGCCTCGGCAAGTTTTTCGGGTCCGGGGTTCTCGGCGGTAATCGACTGGGCGTCGACGGAGATGACGTAATCGCTCATCGGCACCGGCGCCGGACCGACGTAGCCGCAGGCCCCGAGGTAAGTCGTGGCCCGCGCGCGGCCTTGGGCGGTGAGACTGTAATAATAGTCGTTAAACGGCGCGGCGCCGGCGTGGACGATGAGCTGGTTCGTGCGCAGCGTGTGCAAGAGCGGCTCGATGATATTGAACGGCAAACAGAGATGGTCGGCCACCGAGCGGCCCTTGTTCGTGCCGAAAACGGCCAGATACTTGCAAATCGCCTGCTCGACGAACTCCTCGCCCAGTCCGGTCTCTTCGAGCGACGCCGGCCGCGTGGGCACAAAGTTCTCGTCGGAGAGCAAGGAAGCCAGCAGGCCCTCGTTGATGTCTAGCGTATTTGTCAACATGATGTTCTTGCCAATATGGTTCTCCAGCCCAACTCTAGGTCAAGGCGGCGCGGCGCGGCCGTTGCCGTAAAGGCGCGATGCCATTTTCGTCCGTCGGCCGCAGCCTCGCCCAGTACAAGCGGCACAATCGCGCCACGCGGCATCTTTTGCGTTCTGTGTGTGCCCTTGCGCGGCCGGCTCGACAACGATCGACGTCGGGGCTTACTTCTTGCCATCAGTCATTGCATCCGCGAAAAGCAACGCTTTTCGCTCGACTGTCATTTTGAGCCCGGCGCGGCGGGAGGAATCGCGATTTCGGTGATCGCATTTTTTACCGCGCCGAATTCTCGAAATAGGCGTATTTTTACGGGTTTTGTGGGTGCGAAAAAGACAGGAACAAGACAGGATTGAGACAGAAAGCACTCAGGAATGCCCCAGGATGGGGCCGCAAACTTCTCCAGTTATCGGGTGTTTTTTTGTATGGTCCGCCAATTTGGCAGGAAAGCAGGAGCGGGGAACTTGGAGCAATGAGTTTGAAACGCGGATGCGCGGCGGCTTTTGCACCGCCCCGCGGTTTTGCACCGGCCGGTGCAAAAGCCCTGAATGGTCACGTACGTTATTATCAGATAACATATTGCGTTCCGTTGTGTGGTGGTGAAAGAGCTGTTAAACTGGGCAAGATTGGTGCGGCAGTGTCCTCTCATCCTCGATCTCTTCTCCTCATTCCTCACTCCTCACTCCTCACTGTCCACTTCTCACTTCTCACTTCTCACTTCTCACTTCTCACTTCTCACTTCTCACTTCTCACTTCTCACTTCTCACTTCTCACTTGGTGTAAACATCTGTCTCTATATACTATCCGAATGCCGCGCTATGCGAAAATCGAAGAAATCTTTTCGGAATTTCCCCAAGTCCTTGCCGGGTAACGAGTTAAAGAATTTTTCAAGGTCATTTATGACATAGCACAATTCGGCCATGTTTTTAAGACGCGCGTGGCCGGGCGGCCCTTGTCGCGGACGCTTGCCGCGGCGTTAGGGGACGTCGCGGGACCCTCTCGCGCGTTCCTACGTGGGCGAAGCGGATTGATGGCCATCCGGCGGGCACTGCCGGGTTACGTTCCGCGATGCCACCGGCTTGCCCGGTGGAGCGTCACGTTCGTCGCTACATCGGAAACGGCCCTCTACCATGCCGTCTGGCGTGTTTGCAGCGACCGTGGAGCCGACGCTGCAAATGCGGGGGAAGGAAAGGATTTGCGCGAAACGCTTCGTTGTAGCGATGAGCGTAAACTTCCACCGGGCAAACCGCTGGCATTTTCGCGCGCCGTCGTCTTCGCACGACGAGTCATGCCGCATCTTGACGAAGTTTCTCGTTCCAGCGATGATTAAGGGCCTATGCGAGAAATCTAGTGTCGCGGCAACCTGGAAAAGCATGGCAAAGCAGTCAACTCTCAACGCCCAGATTGACGCGTATTATGGCACGCTGGACGAACTAGCCAAGCAATACGCCACGCATGAGGGCGCAGTAAGCGTGGCATTCCAATCGCTGCTAGCCGATACGGCCCGGCGGCACCACTGGACGCTGATCCCGCAGCTTAGCGGCCAGGGTATCCGCCCCGACGCCACCCTCAAAGACCCGATGGGACTGGTCCGCGGCCACTGGGAGGCCAAGGACACCGACGACAACCTCGATGTGGAAATCGCCAAGAAGATCGCCAAGGGCTACCCGCTGGGGAATATCATCTTCGAGGACACCCGCACGGCGGTCCTCATGCAGAACAAGAGCGAGGTCATGCGCATCGACCTCCGCGACCGCGAGCAGCTCGGGCGGCTGCTGCAGGCGTTCTTCGATTACGTCGAACCGCAGATCGAGAATTTTGGCAAGGCGGTTGACGAGTTCAAGGAGCGCGTGCCGGACATCGCCAAGCACCTCAAGGAAAAGATCGTCAACGTCCACGCCAGCAACCGGAAGTTCAAGGAAGCCTACGCATCGTTCATCGAGATGTGCCGCACGGCCCTGAATCCGGGCATTCAAGAGGACGCCGTCGACGACATGCTCGTGCAGCACCTCTTAACGGAGCGGCTGATACGCGAGATTTTCGACAACCCCGAGTTCACGCGCCGCAACGCGATCGCCGCCGAGATCGAAAAGGTTATCGACGCCTTGACGAGCAAATCGTTCGACCGCCACGTATTCCTCAAGAGCCTTGACCGCTTTTACGTGGCCATCGAAAACGCCGCCCGGACGATTACCGAATGGTCGGACAAGCAGCACTTTTTGAACACGGTCTACGAGCGCTTCTTCCAGGGCTACAGCGTGAAGCTGGCCGACACGATGGGCATCGTCTACACGCCGCAGCCGATCGTCGATTTCATGTGCGCAAGCGTGGCTGAGGTGCTGGAAAAGGAGTTCGGCAAGTCGCTGGGCGACAAGGACGTGAATATCCTCGACCCCTGCACTGGGACGGGCAATTTCATCGTCAACCTGATCCGCCGGATTCCCAAGAAGCATTTGAAGCGGGTCTACACCGAGCAGCTTTTCGCCAACGAGATCATGCTGCTGCCGTATTACATTGCGGCCTTGAATATCGAGCACGCGTATTACGAGCAGACCGGCGAATACGAGGCGTTCGAGGGCTTGTGCTTCGTCGATACGCTTGATTTGGCGGAAGCGCGGCAGGCGCAAATGGGGTTCATGACTGAGAAGAACACCGAGCGTGTCGCGCGGCAGAAGCGGACGCCGATTACCGTTATCATTGGGAACCCGCCGTATAACGCCGCCCCGGAAGACGAAAACGATAACAACAAGAACCGGAAATACCCTGTCGTCAACGCGCAGATCCGGGAATCCTACGTCAAGGATTCTGACGCAACGCTAAAGGCTCAGCTATACGATCCTTTTGTCAGATTCTTCAAGTGGGCATTGGACCGCCTTTCAAATCGCGCCGGAATCATTTGCTTCATAACAAATAACTCGTTCGTGTCGAAGCACGCTTTTAGTGGGATGCGCAAACATCTCCGTGCGGATTTTAGTAAAGTTTACCATCTCGATTTGCATGGGGATGTTCGTGAAAACCCGAAACTCAGTGGGACCACGCACAATGTTTTCGGGATTCAAGTCGGCGTTGGGATCACGATAGCTGTAAAGAGCGCGACGCAGAGCGGGCATGACGTATTCTATTATCGAGTACAGGAAGACTGGCGAAGGCAAGAAAAACTCGCATTGCTTTCGAAACTGAGCAGTGTTCAAAATGTTAGTTGGGTTAAGATACCGGACGACGCCCAACACCGTTGGCGGAAGCCCGCCAATGCTGATGAGTTCGCCTCATTGCTACCTCTTGGAAGTAAGACCGCAAAGCAATCGCGAACGTCGCCTATTACGGGCGTCTTATTTGGAACCTACTCCGCAGGGATAAAGAGCAATCGTGACAACGTCGTGTACGACTTTTCGGAAGATCGACTAACATTGCGGATGCGAGAATTCATTGAGCAATACAACGCCGAGGTAGACCGCTACGGGCGTGCCGGCAGTCCACCAAAGTGTTGACCAGTTCGTCAACAATTCCCGCGTCCAGTGGGACGGAACACTGAAGCAGCGCCTTGCTCGTCACGAGCACGGAACGTTCGCGCCGGAAGCCATTCGTCGCGCAATGTTCCGTCCCTACACTCGCATGTTTCTTTATTTTGATCAATTATTCAATAACAGCGTTTACCTTCAGCAATACTTCTTTCCTAATATGCGCTCGGAGATCGAAAACGCGGTGATCAACGTCACCTACGATCCTCAAATTGAGTTCTCGGCGATCATGCTGAACTGCATCCCGTGCTTGCACGTCGGGGGCCGGCAGGGACAGAGTTTTCCTTTCTACGTGTACGATGACGACGGGACGAACCGCCGCGAAAACATCACCGACTGGGCGCTTGGCGAGTTCCGACGACACTACCGCGACGATTCAATCGGCAAGTGGGACATTTTTCACTACACTTATGGAATACTGCATGATCCCTGCTACCGCGAGAGGTTCGGCGCGAACCTAAGATGTGAACTTCCGCGCATCCCTTGGGCCAAACACTTCTGGCGGATCTCCAAAGCTGGGGAGTTACTAAAGCATTTGCATCTCGACTACGAAAACCTGCCGCCGTATCCGCTGGAATGGATCGAAACGCCTCGAGTGCCCCTAAGCTACCGAGTCGAGAAAATGAGACTTAGCAAGGACGGAACCGCATTAACCGTGAATCAATCCCTTACATTGCGAGGTATACCGCCAGAAGTATTCCAATACAGATTGGGAAATCGTAGCGCGATTGAGTGGGTAATCGATCAATACCAGTTGGTTACCGATCCGCGCACGGGAATCGTTAGTGATCCGAACCGCGATGATGATCCGGAACACGTAGTTCGCCTTGTCGGTCAAGTAATTCGTGTAAGCGCCGAAACCACGGCGATCGTTTCGTCGCTAAATGACAGAGCGTAGCGGTACGTCTTGCCACAAATCCACGCCAACTCTAATGATATATTGACAACTATGAACATAAGCGGAACATTGCATTTGTACTCGGGTGACGATCGGGAAATGTTTTTCGTATTCGATGACGACGTTGCGCAGCTTCTTTATAGAATGGATGATTTTGAGATTGGGGATCTGGGTAGTCGAAGCGTATACATTTCCGTCGGAGCGGACAGGTATATTCATCGTCGAACGATGAGCTTCAGTAGAAAGCAGACTGAAATCAAGGTGTCGCTATGCTCTCGCAATACCAAGGATGGTCTAGGGAGTCTGACCGCTCTCTATGAGTGGTTTGCCCCTCCCGGCCTCGTGCGGCCCGATCCATTCTTGCTTATTGGAACGCTCGACAGAAATCGTCACAATGATGTTGACGTTTGGGAACTACGGCTTACCGAGCCGATCGGGCTTGTGACGCCGCCAGGGCTCGCTCCACACGTGAAGGCGCGGACAGCGCCCCGTCGAGCATGGCAGCACAGACGACTCATCGACCAGCGTAATTTACGAGACATCGGGTGGCCTGCTGAAGAATTGGCAGCACGCATTGCAGAGGTGGACTTTCCGAGTCCGAGATACGCCTGTCTTTGGCGAAACAAGTATCTTGACTCAGAGCGGAGTGAGATTCGCGCTCTTGGCATCATCGCGGACATCGACATCTGGGACGCAGATGTGGAGCGTGCCGAACTGTTCATCGAAGTGAAAGCCCAGAAGATTACCGCTGCCAGGACAACACCAGCGTTCTTCCTAAGTCAGGCTGAATGGAGAAGTTATCGGAAGGCCAGCGAAGTTGGGTGCAAGTATCAGATATGGCTGTTCCAATACGAAGCCATCGCTGACTTCACGAATAGACCGTCGAATGTGAAGCTGGTTGTGTTTGATCGATTGGAAGAAAACTGGCTACAGGCTGAACGGATTCGTAGTCCGACCCGACGCAGATGAAGGAACCAACTACACCATTGGGGAATAGAACGTCGCCGCGAGGATTTCACCGATTGGGCGCTCGATCAGTTCCGTACGCACTACAAAGACAAGAAGATTGGCAAGTGGGACATTTTTCATTATGTCTACGGCGTGCTGCACCACCGGGGCTACCGCGAAAAATTCGCCGACAACCTCAAACGCGAGTTGCCGCGGATTCCCTTCGCCCCCGACTTCCGCCTTCGCCAACGCGGGCGAAAAGCTGGCCCGGCTGCACCTGGATTATGAAACGCTGGAGCCGTACGCGCTGAAGTGGATCGAAACGCCCGGCGTGCCGCTCTCCTACCGCGTCGAGAAGATGAAGCTCAGCAAGGACAAGACCACGCTCGTGGTCAACCGGTCGCTCACGCTCGGCGGCATTCCGCCGGAGACGAGCGAGTATCGCCTCGGCAACCGCAGCGCCCTGGAGTGGGTGATCGACCAGTATCAACTCAGCGAGGACAAGCGGAGCGGCATCAAGAGCGACCCCAACCGCGAGGACGACGAAGAGTACATCGTGCGGCTGGTCGGGCAGGTGGTGCGGGTGAGCGTGGAGACGGTGAAGATTGTTAAAGGGCTGCCCGAAGCGTTTGCGTGAAGCGGGCGAGCACGGTTTCTCAGTAACCCCAGCGAGTTTCTTCTGTAAGGAGAGCAAGCATGAGCGAAGGAAACTTGGCCCCCGCGCCTCCGCCCGGCAGTGGAGGGCTGCTGATTTACCGCGACGGCGGTCTCAATCTTCAGGTTCGCCTGGACAGCCAGACCGTTTGGTTACCTCAATCGGGGATGGCGGAGTTATATCAAACCACCAAGCAGAACGTCAGCCTGCATCTTCAGAACATCTTTGATGAAAAGGAGTTAGATCAAGTGTCAGTTGTCAAGGAATACTTGACAACTGCCGCCGATGGAAAACGATACCGTACTTTGCATTACAATCTCGATGCCATTTTGGCGGTCGGCTATCGCGTCCGTTCGCCCCGCGGCACGCTCTTCCGCCAGTGGGCCACTGCGCCTCAGCGAGCTTCTCGTGAAAGGCTTCACCCTCTCGCGACGGCCTAATACCCCGTCGTCGAGAAGTAATTCCGCGCCGCGATGTCGATGGCCTCCGCGTTTGCCGTGGGCGGCGCCTTGAAGAACTTGCTGTAGATGGAGACTTGCTGCAGCAGGTCGCGGGGATGGCAGAACCGCGGCTCGCGGCCGGCGCGCTGATAGTGCGTCACCAGCAAGTGCGCGAGCGCCGACTCGTCGAACTCGAGGCCCATCCTATCGCAAGTGCCCTGGAACAGCGAGCGGAACTGCTCGACCGTCGGGTTCTCGATCTCGATCTTGTAGGGAATGCGGCGGAGAAACGCCTCGTCCACGAGGTCCTTCGGCTCCAGGTTCGTGGAAAAAATAATGAGCTGATCGAAGGGGACCATGAACTTCCGCCCGCTGGCCAGCAGCAGAAAGTCGTGCCGCTTCTCTAGCGGCACAATCCAGCGATTGAGCAATTCCGCGGGAGCAATCCGCTGGCGGCCGAAATCGTCGATCACCAGCGTCCCGCAATTGCTCTTCATTTGCAGCGGCGCTTCCGCTACGCCCGTATTCTTGTTGACGGTGACTTCCAAGCTATCGAGCGTGAGCTCGCCGCCGACGACAATCGTTGGGCGGCGGATGCGGACCCAGCGGTGGTCCACCTTCTCTTCGTCCAGCAGTTGATCGCCGCGGGCCAGGGGCAGCTCTTCGTGGCAACTGGGATCGTAGAGGCGGACGATCTCGCCCCACACGCTGACGGCGCGGGGATCCAGATGCTCGAGCCGAAAACGGCGGTGATTCGTTCGGCCACGCTCGTCTTGCCGTTGCCCGGCTGGCCGTAGAGGAAGAGGCCCTTGCCGGCGGCGATGGCCAATCCGAGACGGCGGAGCATCTCGTCGCTGAGCGTGAGGTCGGCGAAGGCCCGTTTCAGGTCTTCCGGCTGCGGCTCCAGTTTCGTGAGCGATTGGGCGGCCACGCTGGCATTGTATTCGTTCAGCGAAACCGGCACGGCGCCGCAATAGGTGCAGTGCGCGCCGTTATGGCGGAGCTTGCCGGCGCCGAATTCGGTGATTTCGTAGGTGAAGTCGCTCAACGTCCCTGCGCTCTTGTGCGCCAGCAGGCGGTGGGCTTTCAGGTAGTGCAGGAGCTTCTCAATCACCGTGAAGGGAAGTCCGATTTGCTCGGCGATTTCGGCCCCCGTCATGCTGCCTTGCAGCGTCAGGCAGGCGCAAGATGATGGCCTCGATCTCGTTTTCGCTGACGCCCGTCTCCGCCAGCGACCGGGGCGCCATGGGCAAAAAGGCGTCGCCCCCGGGACTCGATGGGCCGCCGGCCGTCGCGGCGACAGCAAGCTCGTCGTCCCGCGCTACGAACCTCGAGTGATCGGAGTTGTCCGCCGGAACGGGCGAGCCTTTGCGGCGGCCGACGGCGCCCGCATCGTCGGCCAACTTCGTCAGCCGTTCGAACAAACCGTCCAAATCCGCGTCAGCTTTTTGGGAAGCTACGTTCATTTTGTTCCTTTAGATCTTGTTCGCAACCGTCGCTATCCAGCAGAGCGTCATTTCTTCGTCAAACGCGCGGCCGGCCTGCCGGTCCAGGTACTCCAGCACGTTGGCTTTTCGCGACGCCAGGCGGTGCGGCCGATTGGCCGTCAAGGCGGTGTATGCGTCGGCAATCGCGCAAAGCCGCGCGTAGGGATGGATCTCCGATCGCACGAGGCCGGCGGGATAGCCCAGCCCGTCGCACCGCTCATGGTGCCCGTAAACCATCATCAGTTGGCCGAACGTAAGGTCGTCGCGATGGCACAATTCCAGGAAGCCTTCGGTCGTGTGCTGGCGGACAAGCTGCCGGTCGCTGGCCGCGAGTTTTTCCGTCTTGTTGAGCACGTGGCGGGGGACGTTCTGCATGCCGATGTCGTGCAAGAGCGCCTCCTGTCCGATCTGCAGCAGCTCTTCCCCGTCCGATACGCCCCATTTTTTGGCAAGCAGCAAGCAGTAAGTGGCGGTGTTCACGGCGTGGGCAAAACTGCTGTAGTCGTGCGACATGGCCTTCAGCAGTTCGCTGACGATCAACTTCGATTCGCAGACCGTGCGGACCATCTCGCGGCTCAAGTCCCTGGCGACATTGACGGCGGTTCCGCAATCGTGGCGGGCCAGCGCGTCGGAGAGCACGGCCCGCGCGGCCTCGCGCAGCGCCTGGTAGCGGTAAACCGGCGACAGGGCCTCGTTGGAGATGATGCTGTCGCGCAGGTGCTCTCGGTATTCGTCCGCGTCGGCCCCGGAGATAAACAGAGTGCGAACGCCCCGTTCGAGAAGCCGCTGGAAGTCCTCCTGGTCCAAGGGGTGGCTACGCTGCCGATAGAGGACCATCTGGCCGGGCTTTTCGCCGGGCAGAAACAAGTCAAAT
The DNA here is from genome assembly GCA_963707295.1 of uncultured Planctomycetia bacterium. GTDB lineage: Bacteria > Planctomycetota > Planctomycetia > Pirellulales > Thermoguttaceae > JANXQG01. Next base: position 1,285,062 of record CAVPPL010000006.1, on the reverse strand, counting down.
GCCAGCACGCCCGAGGCGCATAATGTACCCAAGGCGATGGGCATGGGAGAAATGCATTCGGGTTCGCACTCAACTGTTGCGCTCATAGTCCGTCGCGTTAGTGACTTGTCGGCATCTTCTTACCGGGCATCTGCTAAGTGAAGCATAGGGCGAAGTACCGCACGTATGCGAAAAAATGCATACTATTTGAAAGTTTTCGGCGGTTACGCGCATCCCTCACGTTTGTGCAAAGCGCACAACCGTCGTCATGCGCGTAGAGCGTCGCCGGGTGGGGAAATTCCGCCTTTCCGCCGATGGCAAACTGCCCGTGCGCGGAAAAATCCGTCACCCTGCCAATGTGTATGCTAGACAATCTTATGGCTTCAGTGTCCGCGACTTCCGCCAACGCCGTGTGGTTCCTGGTCGGCCCGTTCGACAGCGCCGAAACGCTGCGCCACGTGCCGCTGTATGCGTTTCCATTCACGATCGGCCGCCGCCAGGACCTGCATCTCTCGCTGTCGTGCAAGACGGTTTCGTCGCTGCACGCGGAGATTTCGGAGGTTGGCAGTTCGCTGGTGCTCCGCGACTTGGGCAGCACGAACGGCACCTACGTCAACGGCCGCCGCCTTTCCGAACCGGTGGCGGTGACCGAGGACGATCTGGTGCAGTTCGCCAATTTGCCCTTTCGCGTGCGCATGCAATCGACCCAGGACAGCCCCTGCACGTTGCGGGAAAGCGCCTGCGACCAGGCCCTCGCCCTGGTGCTCTTTGACAAGTTGATGGCCGAGCGCACCGTCTCGCCGGCCCTCCAGCCGATCGTCACGCTCGGCGACCGTGCCGTCGTCGGCTACGAGGTGCTCGCCCGCAGCCGCCTTTTCGGGCTGGAATCGCCGCGGGAGATGTTCGGAGTGGCGACGCAACTGAATTTGCAAGTCGAGTTGAGTTCCATGCTGCGCTGGGAGGGCGTGCTGGTAAGCCAGGCGATTTCGCCGCCGCCCTTTTTGTTCCTCAATACGCATCCGCGCAACTGGCCGACCCGCGGCTTGGCCCGTCGCTGGAGAAGCTTCGCGCGAACTGGCCGGGCCAGCCGTTGGCGCTGGAAATCCACGAGTCGGCCGTCACCGACCTGGTCGAATTGGCCGAGTTGCGGGAGCTTCTGCGGCGGCTGGACATCAAGCTGGCCTATGACGATTTCGGCGTGGGCCAATCGCGGCTGAACGAGCTGGCGGAGGTCGCGCCGGACTACGTGAAGTTCGACATGTCGCTGATCCGCGGCATCGACGTCGCCACCGCGCAGCGGCAGCAGGTCGTGTCGACGCTCGTGCAGATGGTCCGCAACCTGGGAATTGCCGCGCTGGCCGAGGGTGTGGAAACCGAGGGCGAGCACGGCACGTGCGTGCAACTCGGCTTCGATCTCGGCCAGGGATTTCTCTACGGCCGCCCCGCCCCGCCGCGGGATTTCTAAGCGGAACGTGCTGCGCGCTACCTGCTGGAAAGGGTCGCTCCGGTCCCGGAGCCCGGTACACTGTTGCGGCTGGTGGCCGGCCGCGCCGACGCGGTAATCGTCGGCCATGTCTTCCGCGTCGCGCATGCGGCAATGCAGATCGCCCCCGCGCTCAAAGCGCCAGCGTTGACGGTTCCGGCACGACGTTGAGCACCAGATTGTTGCCTTGCACCGCGAGACTTGCCGGCAGGCCGTTAATCGCGCCGCTGGTGTTGGCGCCAGGCCGCCGCTGATCGAGCGAGCGTCGATGAGCGTATAAGTGCCCTGCCCGAAGCCTGTCAGCGGCATGAAGTGGAAGTCGGAGAATTGCTGGCCGGCGAGGCTCAATGCGCCGGCGGGCATGAAAACTTCATCGCTGTTGCCAAGCGAGCCGAGGTCAAAGTCCAGCGCCGAGCCGGCAAGCAGCGTGAGACTGCCGCTCACGTCGAGCGTGCCCGGCGCGAGATGCGCCCGGCGCTCAACGTTGCGCCGGCCAGGCTGCCGGTGCCGCCGAGCGTCCCGCCGCTATCGACCGCGACGAGGCCGGCGAGCGACCCGTTCACCATGAGTTGGCCCTGCTGGACATCGGTTAGGCCGGCGTAGGTATTGTTGCCCTTCAATACCAACGTGCCGCTGCCCACCTTGGTGAGTCCGCCGGGTCCGGAGAGAGAACCGGATTGCGTTAACGAGAAGCTCGTCGTGTCGATGGTCGCTCCCCCGCCGCTTGTGCCCAGCGTCATGGGCAAGCCGGTGGAAAAGGAAGCGCCCGCCTGAAGCGTGCCGCCGTTCAAATTGAACGCGGCGCTTCCGCCGGAGGCGAACAATGATGAAATGGTCAGTAGCCCGCCGTTGAGGTTGTACGTGCCAGCAGAACCAAGTCCGCCGGAAAGACCGAGAAAGGTGCAACTGTTCGTTCCGCCCGACTGGGTGAAGGTTCCCGCGCCAAGGTTGCCAACGTCTTCATCTCTTGCGGACAACCGGCCGCTTCCACTGAGATTAAACGTCCCGCTGGTTCCTGGACCATCGCCAAGCGTCAAGGTAATCGAGACGGAAAGCAAGCCGCTGCCGCTCAAGGTATACAAACCGAATCCACCAGCCACAGGACCACCGATGGACATATCGTTATTGACCGAATTGGTTCCGCCGGATTGCGAGAAACTTCCGGTACCGGAATCGCCGACGATCTGGTTTTGTCCAGAGAGGGACCCGGTGGTCATTTGGATGTTTCCGCTGCCGGAGGCGGAGCCGAGTAAGAGCAACTCGTAGGCCCCGCCGCTCTGAGTGAGGGCCGCAGTCCCGCCGTTGACGATATAGGCTAAGGAGTTGTTTGTAGGCAGCGTTCCGCCCCAGTTCGACGCCGCAGACCAATCGCCCGATGCTGTTTGCCAGGAATAGTCGGCTGCTTGACTCGCCGTGGCGAGAACCATGCCGGGAAGTACGAAAGTTGCTATACGTTTAGCCATGCCGATCCTCTCGCCGTTGGCCGGCAGCGCGAGCGAACCGTCGCCCCCTGAGCGGATCGGAACTCTGCTTCAGCCGTTATCATAACAGATACTTGCAAGACTTGCAAAAGCTCTGCCGTGGGTGGGTGCATTCCCGTTCCTGCGCCGGCGTTTTTACGTTAGACTGGGGCGGCGTTTGATTTAAAAACCGGCACAACACGGAGGATTGCCATGGAAGGCAAAGGGACTCTTCACGAGCGATGGTTGCAACGGACGGAAACCGCATATCGACGGATGTTTGAGGGTAAGAGCCAGGAGGAATTAGTGACGCTCACGGAGCGGGAGACTATGGCAGTGCTGATCGGCAGGGAACTCGCGGCCTTTCTTTTGGAAGAGCACGTGAGCTTGGATGCCGCGGCGCAGCCGGCGCAGGCTTCCACGACATGCTGCCCGAAGTGTGGTCAGCCCGGAACGCCGGCGGAGCGGAAGGGCGACAAGTTGCCCACGCGGACCATGACCACGCTTGCGGGTGACATTTGCATGCACCGCCAGCGTTGGCGGTGTGCGAAATGCCGGGTCATTTTTTTTTCCGTTAGACGTTCGGTTGCGTTTGGGAACGGAAGGTTTCAGCCCGATGGTGCTGGCGAAAGCGGTTCGCCAGGCGAGCAAGTCGTCGTCGTTCGCTGAGGCAAGCGATGACTTGCAGGAATTGTTGAGCGTAAAGATAAGTGCGACGCACCTTCAGCGGTTGAGCGAGCGGATTGGTGACGAATGGGCCGAAGTCCGCGACGAAAATGTCGAGAGATTTCGCCAGGCCAAACTGGAACGAACTTACAAGGAGCCGCCGCGTGGAGCGGCGGCAGTGATGCTCGACGGCGGTCGTTTGCAGACGCGTGCCGAGGAGAGCGGCCGGGGCGTCAGCGAGGCAAGTTGGCGCGAGTCGAAGGTGGCGTGTTGTTTGACGCTGGAGACGAAGGTGGCAGAGGCGGACCCCAAGCCGGAGCCGCCGTCGAAATTCCTGGAACCCACGGAAGCGGCCCGTTTGGCGTCGGAAATCAAGCGTCGCAGCCGGCCTGCCGTGGAACGGAGCAATGAGGACCGCAAGGCAAGGCGATCGTCGAAGAAGAGGAAGAAAGGAAAGAAATCCGCCCGTCGGAGGAAGCGAATGCTGGCACGGGTCAGGACGGTCGTGGCCACGATGGAGAACAGCGACGTATTCGGCTGGCAGGTAGCGGCGGAAGTGCATCGTCGCGGATTGGACCGAGCGAAACGCAAGGGCTGCGTCTGCGACGGCCAGGCGTACAACTGGTCGATCTACGAGATGCATCTTCTGCCTGCGGGGTTCATCGCCATCTTGGATTTCCTTCATCTGCTGGCATACCTTTACGAGGCGGCCCACGCGTATCGCGGCGGCGACGCGGCACGGAGCTGGAAGACGTACGAACAATGGCTCCGCTGGGCGTGGTCGGGCAAGGTCGGCTTGTTGCTGTCGAGCCTCCGCGCCGCGGCCGCGGAGTTGGCGAAGAAGGGCCCGACCGCGGCGGCCAGAAAGCTGACCGTTGCCGAGACGCTGACTTATGTGACCAACAACCGCGAGCGAATGAACTATCCCGAGTACCGCCGCTTGGGCTTGCCCATCAGCAGCGCCCCCGTCGAGTCGTCGATCAAGCAAATCAACCGCCGCGTGAAAGGCAGCGAGAAATTCTGGTTGGAAGGCGGCGCCGAAGCGATGCTGCAATTGCGCGCGGCTCAATTGAGTGAGGACGACCGCTGGAAGAACAACTGGCTACGCCCGCGAAAACACCGCCGCGCTGCCGGCTCCGGCCGACTCACGCACGCGGCCTGACGAGGCAGCAATAACGGGAATGCACCCGCCGTGGGTTTCTTAGGGTAGCGAATAGAAATAGCAGACGAGGTTAGTTGTTCATTAGACGCATGATTTGCTGTGAAAAAGAGCGAGCGCGGGTACGCCGGCTGCGTGCATTTCGGCTTCGATCTCGGCCAGAGTTTTCTCTACTGCCGCGGCCCCGCCGCGGGACTTCTGAGCAAAACGCGGATCGTCGCGACTGACGCGTTATACTCTTGCCGGCTCCACGCCCGTTGATATATTGAGGCTGGCGGACCGTGCGCAGCGATATCGCCACAGGAGAAACCATGTCGAATACGGAGCAACGAGGAAACGTGGGGGCGATCGGGCGGCGCGTTCCGCTTGCCGTGAAACTGCTTTACACGGCTTTCGTGGCGGTCATGGTGCCTTATTACCTTCGCTGCTACGGGCCAACGAATTTTCTTTACTACTGCGGCGTGGCTGTGCTGGGCGACGAAAAGGGGGGCGACGAAAAGGGGATAAGTGAAAGCGCCGGTTAAAGCCGGCATAGAGTAGCGGATGAAAGAGCCGCACGAAAAGGAATAGCGAACCATTCTGACCCCGAGTCATGCGCCGGCGGTGGTAAACATCGCGGGTGAAGCGTTGACAGGGGCACACGCAGGCCAGCCATTGAGCTCCGAAATCACTTTTTTCGGCGTGCCGACCTTGTTCTGACAAGGGGAAGGCAACATCATGAGCGACGCCAATCGCAAGCCGCTCGTGGACGCCGCGGAGTCTGAGACCCTGCGCATGCGTGGAAACTCTTTGCACGGAAACCGGGAGACCCTGGAAACTCCCGCGCCGCAAGGCGCGGGACGGTCCGAGAAGGCGAATCGCCGTACGTCGGACATGCACGTTTCCAGGGAGTCGGACGGTCCCATAGTACCCAAGAAGCGGGCGAACAAAGCCGGCCCGAAGGCGGCGGCGGAGTCCGTGGAGGGAAGGGGATCGACCAAGGGAAACGCCACGCAAGTCTTACTCGCTGCGGACACAGAGCCGGGAAAGCGAGGCATCGAAATGCGTGCGCTGTGCGAGTGGCCTGATGGCCGGATCGTTCGACCCAAGGTAAGAGCCGTATGAGGTAGTTCCTCACGTACGGATCTGTGCGGGGGGTGGCCCGCAAGGGCCGTCCCTACCGCGACCCAATTTCTCCCCGATCCCCGTTTTCGTTCCAATTGGACTTATCCCCGTTTTCGTTCCTTATCCCCGTTTTCGTTTCGGTTCCCCCCGTTCGGTTTCAACGACTGGTTCAATAAGTACCTGCGAGGTTGATCCAGGATCCACAATGCCGGAACGTGATTATAACGGACGTTAATATCCGTATAAGCCACCCCGAAAGGTTCACGCAGTGATAATTAAAGCCTGACTGTGGACTGGGAAACGCCTTGTTCCAAACGGCCCGGCTGGCGCGGGCGGCGACAAGCACTTCCGCCGCGCTCGATTTAGCTCCCTCGCCACTCACGGAAGGCGGCGCGGCGGCGACCAGAACCGTCATTACTACAAGGCAAGACAGGCTCATTTTTCGTTCTCCGCGAGTTCCAGGCGCAAGTAGTCGTACAGCACCCCGTCAGTCCATGTGCGAACGTGCTTAGTTAATTCAATGACATTTTCGCCCTCCTTGAGCAGCGCCGCGTCAAATTTCAGATTTCGTTCCGTTAGGCTGTCGGAGCGAATGCCGTCGCGATGCATCACACCCGACTCGGGCAAGTCGCCCGTGCTGCCGATCGGTTTTCCGTTGACCGCGACATCGACCGGGCCGCCGCGGGCGCCGCAAATCGCAAGGCGAAGCGTCGCCGTGCCTTGATAAGCGCGATCCATCGGGAAGCGAATGCGCCAGGTCGTGTTCTTCCAACCGCCATGGCCGTCGGGCCGCGGGGGCTGGCAGTAGTTCCAGTCGCGCCGCCAATCACTCTTGCCGACGATGAAATCGACATCGTGCGGGAACTCCTGGGGATAGAGGTTATAAAGTCCCCACTGCCAGTAATGATCGCCATGCAGAAATTCCACGGCGCTGCGATTGGGGATGCCGATCTCCCAGAGCTGCCGGCCATAGCGCACCGGCGCCCACTTCAAATCGCTGAGTTCGGTGGCGTTGCCCTGTTCGACCCGCACGTCCGCTTGGCTGAAGTCGCCGAGCACGCCGTTGGTGAATGCATAGAGGACGTAGGTTCCCGGCCGCACGTTCGGAATGCTGAACCGCCCGTCGGCTTCCGCACGGGACCAATACTGGTAGTGCTTGCCGTCGGTTTGCCAATCGATCGAAACGCCTCCTTTGCGGGCGAACGCCGCCGGGTAGGGCGCATGCGCCAGCCCGACCCATGCCCCGGACGCCGTGACGCCGGGCGCCAGAGGATCGTGGATCACGAGTCGGCCGCGGGCGCTCCCGCGCTGTTGCGCGTGCTCATAGCCGGGCGCATTCGGCCCAAATAAACGGCCAGCCTGCACGCTCCTCGGCGGCGCAGAGCGCGTCTTTCCATAGCTCGCGCGGCTGGGCGCCCGCGTTGCCATAGAGCAGGAACGGACCGACGATCTTTCGCCAACGTTCGCCGGCCTTGATCTGGATCGGTCGTCCGCCGTAGTGCGGACTATGCCAGATCAGTAGCAGCGTGGGATCCGCCGGAAGGGATGGTTTCCCATCGAGGTGGCCAACGTAATCCACCATCACCGGGCCACCGTTAAGGTACTCTATGCTGGGGTTGACGAGGAACAGTCCCAGCTTCCGCTTGGTGCTGCTCCAGCCCCAAGCGGGCGTTTCGGATAGCAGCACGTTGTAGTCGTACTTGTGCTCGACTTCGCCCCGATGAATGCCCGTCTTAAGAAGACGCGCTTCGCGGAGATTGAGCAACCCGCCTTGGACCCAGTCTTCGGGCGCGGGCATATGTCGCTGGCGGCGTTCGTTCAACCGAGAGGAAATCGAAGACGTCGGGATTCAGCTTCAGGCATACGGTGCTGGCGGCGACATCGAAAGGCGGGTACTCGGCCGCGTGATCGGCAATCGTCCAGCCGTAAAGCCCCGAATCGCCGCGCCGCAGAGTGTAGCGGATTTCAATATCTAACGGAACGGTTTCTGCTTGGCTGCGGTAAGGAAACCGCAGAGTAATCTCGCCCAGGGCGCCGTCGTTTTTCGTCGGATCCTGGCTGACGCGGAAGACCGAGGGCGAGGGCTTCTTCTCGGTGTACGCCTGACCGGGGGTGTTGCCGTAGATGTTCCAATACCCGCCGCCACGGCTCATCAGTTCCGCGCCGCGAAATCGTAGCGAGAGGAGGTTGCCATCGTCCTTCCGGATGGTCGCCGCAATTATTCCGTTTTCCAGCGTGACGGCGCCGTCATTCTCGCGAACGACTACCGGTGAGTTCGACGCGGCCGTGCAAACGCTCATTGTTACGCTCGCCGCGGCGAAGAAGCCGGCCATGATCGATCGCCAAGCCGTCATCACTGCAATCCCTCGCCGCCGATGCCAAGTTCCTGGCTGAGCGGAAACTTGATCTTCTGCCTCCGGTGCGATTCTAACAGAAGAATGTAGTGAAGCAAGTGACCAATAAGCGGAAGGCGACGAAAAAGGGCGCGAAAAAGGGGATAAGTGAAAGCGCCGGTCAAAGCCGGCATGGAGTCGCGGATGAAAGAGCCGTATGGAAAAGGAATAGCGAACCATTCCAACCCTGAGTCATGCGCCGGTCATGGTAACACGACGGGTGAAGCGTTGACAAGGGCACACGCAGGCCAGCCATTGAGCTCCGAAATCACTTTTTCGGCGTGCCGACCTTGTACTTATATGGGGAAGGCTATATGAGCGGTGACGCCAATCGCAAGACACCGCAAGACGCCGCGGAGTCGAAGACCCTGCGCATGCGTGGAAACTCTTTGCACGGAAACCGGGAGACCCTGGCGACTCCCGCGTCGCAAGACGCGGGACGGTCCGAAAAGGCTAATGGCCGTACTTCGGACATGCATGTTTCCAGGGAGTCGGACGGTCCCATAGTACCCAAGAAGCGGGCGAACAATGCCGGCCCGACGGCGGCGGCGGAGTCCGTGGAGGGAAGGGGACCGACCAAGGGAAACGATACGCAAGTCTTACTCGCTGCGGACTCAGAGCCGCGGAAAGCGAGGCATCGACATGTGCGCCGTGCGAGTGGCCTATGGCCGGATCGCTCTTACCTCGGGTTGGTGACGATCAGTCGCTCGCGCTGCTGCTCGTACGCCCCGCAATCCGATGTCTCGCTTTCCCGGCGCTGTGTCCGGCGCGAGTAAGGTTCGCTGGGCGTTTCCCTTGGTCGATCCCCTTCCCTCCACGGACTCCGCCGCCGCCGTCGGGCCGGCATTGTTCGCCCGCTTCTTGGGTACTATGGGACCGTCCGACTCCCTGGAAACATGCATGTCCGAGGTACGGCGATTCGCCTTTTCGGCCCGTCCTGCACCTTGCGACGCAGGAGTTTCCAGGGTCTCCCGGTTTCCGTGCAAAGAGTTTCCACGCATGCGTAGGGTCTTCGACTCCGCGGCGTCTTGCGACGGCTTGCGATGGATGTCGCCGCTCATGTTGCCTTCCCCACATCAGTACAAGGTCGGCACGCCGAAAAAGTGATTTCGGAGCTCAATGGCTGGCCTGCGTGTGCCCCTGTCAACGCCTCACCCGCGATGTTACCACCGCCGGCGCATGACTCAGGGTTGGAATGGTTCGCTACTCCTTTTCCATACGGCTCTTTCATCCGCTACTCCATGCCGGCTTTCACCGGCGCTTTCACTTATCCCCTTTTTCGTCGCCTTTTTCGTCCCTAAGACGGAGCAGTAGCAACGCGGCCGTGGCCAGCGCGAGCGTGGCAGGTTCCGGCACCGCAGCGACTTCGGCCGCCGGCGCCGACGATACCAACGCTGCCGAGACCGACGCACTAGAAACGACCGGCGCAAAGATGGCGTCCGCCGAGCCGACAAACAGGTTGCTGTTGTCCGGAATCGCTGCAGGGTTCGTTGCGATCAGAGTGCCATCGGTGACAAACGTCCCGCCGCTGTAGCTGTTGGTTCCGGCAAGCTGCCAAACCCCCGGCCCGTTCTTGAGAACGGACAATTTCCCGCCGCCGGCCGAGTCGGCCAGGGCTCGCCAGGGAATTGGCCCCGCTGCTGCTGCCGGTGAGGGTCAGCGTGCGATTGAGCGGCGCGAAGGAGATGCTGGCCGTTCCGCTGACCGAGGCGGCTTGGTCGAGAGTAATCGTGTAGGGCCCGACGGCGGTAATTACCGCGCCGCTGGGAATGCCGGGGCCGCTGACGCCCATGCCCACCGCCAGCGCGTCGGTGGCGCCGATCGCCGGGATGACTGAAAGCTGGTTGGGGTTGGTCGCCGATTGCGTGACGTTCAAGTTGGCGGCATCGGCGCTGACGTTCGCTCCCGTATTGCTGAAAGTTAAGGCCGCGCTATTCGCCGCCGAGGCGTTGATCGTCGCTCCGGCCGGATTGATCGTGAAAAGGCGGTCGGTTGTGGCCCCGGTGCCGGTGTACAGCAGTGCGCCGCCGCCGATGACCAGGTTGGCGGCCGCGTTGGACGAAGCCCCGATGCTGCTGGGCGCAGCCGCCGCAGTCAAGAGCGTGGCATTTAGCGTGCCGTAGTTGATCGCAGTCGGGCCGGAATAAGTGTTGGCTCCTGAGAGCGTCCACGTGCCCGAGCCGCTGTCGAGATAGAGCGGCATGTTCGGCGTGCCGCCGTTGGCGATGATGCCGCTAATCGCGCCTGCGCCGTTGCCGCGCAGGTCCAGAACACGCCCGGTCGTGTTGGGTGTGAAGTTGCCGGTGAACGCCAGGGTTCCAGAATTCACCGTGAGCACCGTTCCGCCGCCGCCGGAGGTCAAGTTGAAATTCCCGGCGATCACGTTGTTGCCCGAATCATTAACGATCGTACCCTGGGTGGGATCGGTTACCAGAACAGGCGCCGTGTTGCTGGTTGCGAAGCCGAAGCTCGCGGGCAGGACGATGCTTCCGCCCGGCCCTGGATCGAGGTGTAACTGCGGATTGCCCGCGGTGCCGTTGGTGATGGTGATGGTCTTGGTCCCCGTGCCCAGGGCAAGGCTGTTATTGATGATCAGGTTGCCGACGTTGATGGTCACGTTCCCTGTGAAGGAATTGGCGCCGCTGAGCAACAACGGACTGGGGTTCGCCGGGCTCGACGAACCGGTTTTGGTCAAGGCGCCCGAGCCGCTGATGACGCTGGAGATGGTCGAGGTGACAGTCAGCGTCTGGGTGTCGAAGGTTGCGGTGCCATTGGTGACTATGCTGCGGGCGGCAGGAAGCGTGAACGGCACTGCGAACTGGAAGGTGCCGTTGCCGAAGGTGATCGCGCCGCTATCCGGGCCCAAGGCGGCGTCGGTATTCACGTTCAGGATGCCGCCCAGCACGTTCGTGCCGCCGGCGTAGGCATTGGTTCCGGCGAGGACCAACGTGCCGCCCGAAACCGCGGTAGCGCCGCTATAGGTGTTGTTGCCGGCCAGCACCAGCGTACCGCTGCCGATCTTGGTCAAGCCAGCGGTGTTCGAGGGACCGACCACGCCCGTAAAAGTCACCGTTTGTCCGTTGCCGTCGATGGTAACCGCGCTGGAGCTGTTGAGGATAACGCCGGAGTAGTCCTGCGTGTTGGCGGCGGAGAACTGAAGCCTGCGCCGCCGCCGAATGTGATTGTCGTGCCGGCGAGAAGGGCGCCCGGCTGCCCACGCCGATCTCTCCGCCGTTGATGAAAGTGCCGCCGGTGTAAGTATTGTTGCCGGTGAAAACGATCGTGCCGGAACCGGCCTTCACGAAGGTTCCGTTCTGAATGGTGCTGGCGATCGTTCCGGAATTGGTGTCGCCGATGAAGGTGATCGTCGGGCTGCCGCCGCCGAGATCGAAGACCTGACCCTGGCCGCCCTGGAAGACAAAGCCGTTGCCGTTGCCCGGCTGGCCTACTTGGAAGCTGCCTTGCACGTAGGTGTTGTCATAGATACTGCGAGTGGTCGCACGCTGTACGAGTGAGCCGCCGGTGATCGTCAGTGTGCCCACATTGGCGGCTGTACCGAGGTCGCCCCACTGCTGCAACTGCCCTCCCGCCAGCACGACGTTGCCGACCGTCGATGCCACGCCGCTGGCGCCGTCGTTGGTTTGGACGGCCCCGGAGACGATTAAGGTCCCATTCCCGCCGATCGCGCCGACGAGCAAGCTGCTGCCGGACATATTCACCGTGCCGCTGCTGATGGTTGTGGCGCCGGAGTAATTCGCGCTGCCTGACAGGGTCAGAATCCCCGGGCCGAGTTCGGTCACCGCGCCGCTGCCGCTGATAATGCCGGAGTAGTTCAGCGAGTCGGTGTGGGCGAAGGTCAGGGTCGTCCCTGCGGCAAGATTGACGGCCGAGCTAGCGAGGAATTCTCCGCTGCTGCCGTTTCCAATCTGCAGGTTCCCCGCGCTGACCGTCGTAGGGCCCGTGTAGGTGTTCGAAGCGGTGAGCACGAGTAGGCCGTTGCCGAGTTCTGCAAGGCCGCCGGAGCCGCTGATCGTGCCCGCGATGGTGATGGGGCTGAGGTTTTGCGTATCGAAAGTCGCCACGGCGCTGCCGCTGAGGCTGACGCCGCGGCTGGCAGGCAAAGTGGTCGCGGAAGCGAATTGCAAGGTGCCTCCATTGCCCGTGAAGGCAAGTCCACCATTGTCTTGCCCCAAGGAAGCGTCGGAATTGATATTCAAGACTCCTCCGGCGATCGTGGTGCCGCCGGAATACGTGTTATTGGAAACGAGCGTCAACATGCCCGAGCCCGTTTCACGAGTGCCACCAAGCCGGTCGGACCGTCGGTCAGCGTGCCGCTGAATACGGTCGCGGCGGTCTGGCTGACCGTGAGGACTGAAGTGCCCGTGCCGCTATTGGTAACCGTGCCCGAGGCCCCACTGAAGCTGGTCACCAAGGGGCTAAATCCGCCCAGATCGAGCACGCCGCTATTGGCCGCCAGCCCGCCGGTGCCCAGGGCCGCGGCGTTGCCCAATTGCAGCGTACCGGAACTGACCGTCGTGCCGCCGCTGAAGCTGTTCGAGGTGCTGATCGTTACGCGGCCGTTGCCGTTGATCGCCAAGGTCGTCACCCCGTTGGTCGAATCGACGATCCCGTAAGAACCGCTGACCGAATAGCTGAGATTGTTGTTGGAGAATGTCACGCTCAGCGGGTTGACGTTGCCGCTCGTGATGCTCACATTGGTCGTACCGATGGCGTTATCGTTGAACAACACCTGGTCATTGGGCAGGAACTCAGTGCCCGTTTGCCCGCTCAGCAATTTCCAGTTGTACGGCGAGCCGACTGCGGTCGTGCTCCACAGCCCGCTTGCCTGGCCCGTCCAGTAGGGCGAATCTCCCGCGATGGCTAGCGTAATGTAACCGCTGGAGTTGCCGGTGTCGCCTAAGGTGGCAGTCTGGCGGGCGCCCAGCCCCGCGATGGCCCCCTTGTTGAAATCGGTAAGGCTGCCCGCGAAGCTCCCGTAGCTGATCAGGTCGTAGGTGTTGCCGTTGACCCAAACCGGGGCGGTGGTAACGTTGATCGTCACCTGGCCGGCCGACGGGGTTGTGACCAAAGCGCCCGTGACGATGAGGCCCGCCGCGCCCGACGTATTGACATTCACCGTTGCCGCCCCATTGAAGTTCAAGGAACCGATCGCTAGCGGCGAGGTCGAGCCACCGCCGTTGGTGACAATTGCGGCCGACGTATTGGCCACCGCCACGCTATTGATCATGCCCGTCCCGTCCACCGAGCCCTGAGTGAGCGTTACGTTGGGATTGACGGCATTGGAACTGTTTTGCACAAACTTGGCTGTCGCGCCATTCACGGTGATGCCGCTGGAGGAGTTGATCTGGCCGAAGCCCGACAGCGTCAAGGCCCCGCCGTTGACCGAGGTTTGTCCGGTATAGGAGTTGGCCGCCGTCAAAATGAGCGATCCGCCGCCAGTGACATTGAGGCTGGCGCCGGGCGTGCCGTCGGCCAGCGCGGCATTGATCGTGCCAGTCTGGCCAACAGGGATGGAGAAGGATTGCGCTCCCGTGGCGGCCATGGCCAAGGTCAGGTTGCTGCCAATGGTGAGATTGGCCGTCCCGCCGGTGACGCTGTTATAAGGGCCGATGACGCCGCTATTCCAGTTGAAGGTAGCCGTTCCAAAGCCGCCGCCGTGTTGGATCGTGCCGGCCACGAGCGTTCCGCCATTGAGATTGAACGTGCCGGTCGCGCTACCGCCGGCTGCGGTGTTGTCGGAGATGTTTATCGTGTTCGCGACGACCAGCGAATTCGGGCCGTTCATCGTGAAGGTTCCGGTGACCCCTCCGCCCGTAGCTGGAGAGATGATTTGTCCCACTTCGATTGTCTGGGCGTCAACCGTGCCGGCGCCCATCCTGAAAACGCCCGTCACTCCGGTCGGGGCGTTTGCGACGACCTGTCCAACAGCCAAGGTGCTCACCAAGGCGTTCACCGTGCCGCCGTTGAAGTCCGCTGTGCCGGAGGTGGCGATATTATTGCCCTGGCCCGTCAGGCTGATCAAAAAAGGCGTGCGGCTGGTGCTGCCGGAGCTTCCGCTGATCGTTACGGTGGGGTTCGTCAGTCCCGAGGCGAATTGCAAGAGCGTGGTGGTTCGCGCCTGCCCCACGTTGAATGCACCCGTGGCGAAAACATTGCCCTGACCCATATTCACGGTTACGATGCTGGGAGTTCCGGAGTTGCACTGGGTCCCGATCGTGACGCTCGACGCGGTGATCGAGTTCGACGGCGTCATGTTTACCGTGACATTGCAGGTGGATGCTGAATAGGTCTGTACGCCGACGACGAATGGCGCGCCATTGGAGCTTTGAGTGAAACTGCCCAGGCCGGACAAGTTGATAACCGAGGTTTTACTGTCGCTGCCCAACTGCACACTGCCGCCGCTGACCGTAAGGCTGCCGCTGGAACCGGTGATCGTGTCGGTGTTGGAACCGATCATCGAAAGGCTGGCGACTGTCTGGCTGTAGGGGCCGACGATGTTGATCACGGAGTTAGCTGCCCCGGTGTTGTTGAAGATCAGGTTGCCCGGACCGACGGCGCTGTTGGATGCCAACTGCAAGGTGCCGCCCGACAGGGTGGTCGCTCCGCCGTAGGTATTGTTGCCGGAAAGAATGACTACCGTCGTGCTGTTGGACTTGGTCAGTGCGGCCGTGTTTCCGCCAAGGTTGGCGGCAATCGAACCCGTCACGACGCTGTAGCCGGTGGCATTGAGCGTGCCGTCGTTGATGGCCCCCGAATTGAGCGTCACCGCTGTGGCGGCGAAAGTTTGCCCTCCGGCATCCAGCGTACCGCCGGAAACGGTCATTGATCCGCCCTGGTAGGAGTTGGGGCCGGCGAGTAGGAGCGTGCCGTTTTGCACAGTTGTCGGGCCGGTGTATGTGTTGGTGCCCAAGAGGGTCAGAGTATTTCCGCCCAACTTAATCAGGCCGAGCGACCCGCCACTTGTGTTGGTGATTGCGCCGGCGTAGGTGGTGTTGCCGCTGCTTGTGTCGATGCCGACCAAGGCGCCCGAGGTCCAGTTGACCGGTCCGCCTTGGCTCCCCGTGCCGCTTAGCAGCGCGACTAGCGAACCTACACCCGACGTGCCGGCGGTCACTTGCCAATCGCGTTGGCGTTCCGCGCGCGTCGGCATTCCGTGGCAGGTGCGATTTCCCAGCGCACTTTACAAAACTGAATTGGGCGGAATGGTTAAAGGCCGCCGCCAGCGTTCCGCAGCAGGAAACACTTTCGCAAGAACAATTCATCTCGCGATTGGAACACTTGATCTTAGTATGGCAGAAAATGCCGCATAAGTCAAACGGTTTGCGCGCGAAGACGCTTACACCAACTCCTCAATCGCCTTGCCATTGCGGACGATCATCACCGGGCGGCCGCTGGGCGAGGGATATTCCTTCGTGATGTCGATGCCCAGCATCTTGTAGCCAGGTCATTTAGATTGGGGCCGCCACGCCGTCGGGCGAGAATCGTCTATTTTATCTCCAGCGCCGACTTGAGGCAGCCCTCAATCTGATTCATGGTTGCAGGAGATAGTTGCCCTATGACCCGTATGACGTCCCGCTGCCGAATTGTCAAAAGATTAGAACAGTTGACGACAGAACCCTTATGGAACCCGGATGCGCTAAAATCCGGATGATTCTGATCGATCAGGAGTTGTGTTGGCTCGCCGGCGCAGAGCACATTGCCGGTGATCAAAGCGACGATCGTATTGCGCATGCGCACGTTGTCGCGATCGCATTGCACCACAAGCGCCGGCCGAACCTTCTGCCGCGGATCGTAGGCGGCGCAATCGACAATAATAACCTCGCCGCGCTTCACCGCTTGTACTTCTGATAGCCTTCCAGGGCGGGGTCGTTCGCATCATCTTCAGCCATGAGTTCCCCGACGAGCGAATAAAACCGCGCGGGATCGAATTCATCGGCAATGGAAGCTTCCCGAAGTTGATCATACACGTCCCGACGCAGCATGACGCACTCCTGTCCCACTTCCGGCGGGACAATTGGCACCGGTTTGCCGCCTCTAACCGCTTGCACTTGTTCGTTAGTAAGAGTCATTTAGCGCCTCCCCTTGCCTACCGCCGCCTTGTCAGTGGATTATAGCTGCGCAGCGCGGACCTGTAAAACAGAGACGTTACACCAGCTCCTCAATCGCCTTGCCATTCCGCACGATCATCACCGGGCGGCCGCTGGGCGTGTGGTATTCCTTCGTGATGTCGATGCCCAGCGTCTTGTAGCCAGGTCATTTAGACTGGGGCCGCCACGTCGTCCGGCGTGAACGGATCGTGGGAGGGCACTTCGCCGCGCTCGTCGGAGCCGCCGACGACCTGCCCGCCGCGAATGCCGCCGGCCATCAGGCAGAACATGGCTCGCGGATAGTGGTCGGGCCCGCCGCCGGCGTTCACACTCCCACACGTTCCAGGAAGAATCGCCATTCGTGGTCCGGCGTTCGTTCTGCTCCCCAACGCGTGAAATGTCGAAGGAACGTCAATCCAACCATTCCATCAACGCCTACCGGCAGACTTAGCGGCGCAAGATTCGAGAAAATTGCGGTCACCATTCGCGCGAAACCGAGGTCTGGAACGCTACAATTGACCAGACCGCAGTCCTGCGCACCTGAAATTGCGCCGGTTGTCCCCATGCGTTCCACACTAGCATGGATCAAGCCGACTGTCGCGCGGGAGAGGAGAACGCTTGCCTCACCAGTGAAGCCCGAATCGACCAACAACCGCATCGTGGCGATGCCGCAGTCGGGATAAAGGAAATCAATGTTGACGGTTTCCGCGTCCGCCAAACTCGTGAAATACGCAATAGCCATGAAAGGAAATCAACGGATCACCGCAACAACCGGCGGGCTCGCGTGAACGACCATACCTCGTGCCGGCTTCGGATCGATCGAACGCAACGCCGATACGGCTCCTTCAGGGCTGTCCGCCACTGCGACGACGATTCCATCCAGGAGAGCCACATATTCACCCAACTTGAATTGCCGGCCCTTCCAGCTTTGATCGCGTCGGATTTGCATCGCGACTTCTTGATTGCAATCAAACTCGCTCATGCTAACTGCTCCTCTTGGCGAAATTCGCTTCCAACCCGAGCCACCCTCTCCATTCTATCCACTATTCCTAATAGGAGATTTGATCCCTCTTGCTGTAGCCAGCATACCGTAAGACGAGCGGTGGATCAAGCAGCCAGGAGCGGGAGTGATTGGGTCGTGGAGGGGCACTTCGCCGCGGGCGTCGGAGCCGCCTACGACCTGCCCGCCGCGAATGCCGCCGCCGGCCATCAGGCAGAACATGGCACGCGGATAGGGGTCGCGGCCGCCGCGAGCGTTGATCTTGGGCATGCGGCCGAACTCGCCGGTTGCGAAGACCGTCGTCGATTCCAACAGGCCCTTCTGCTCCAGGGCGAGAAACAGCCCGGAGAGGCCGGAGTCGAGCGGCGGCAACAGTTGGTCTTTGAGGCGCGGAAAATTCGTGTCGTGGGTGTCCCAGTTGCCGAAGCTGACGGTGACGAATCGGACGCCGTTTCCACCAGCCGCGCGGCCAAGAGCCATTTTCGGATGTGAGGCGATCATTTCAGCAAGTGCCGTCGTTCAGACGCCGAAAGTGCGCCGGACGTGACATAGATTTCCATGACGGTGCTATCAATTGGCTTTCCGTTCCACGCCCAGCCTTGAACATTGGCACCTTCCTTAAAACCGAACCCCCAACCCGAAAGTCCACCCACCGGAGGCAGCTCGTAGGCAATGCAAACGTCATTGCTATTTCGCCGCGTTTTAGCATCGAACAATCCTAGCTGTCGCCCGCCCCAAGCGACGTGATTGCGCCCTTCCCAACCGTATTTGTCTTGGAGGCACCGTTCGCCGAGTTTGTCCTGGGTAAGCGGAAAGACCACGTAGTTCTCTCGACTCAACTGCATTTTCAGGAAGCGCATATCCGCGGGCGCTTTTTCCAAGGGAATCGCGAATCAATTCTTATCCGATGAGTCGGTGTTCCAAACCGAGGGGTCCGACGAGCGGAAGATCAACACCCAGCCATTCTTTCTCGCGGCGGGCGATGCTGGCGGCGCGTCGCCCAGGGCTTGCGAGTCCTCTATGCGCTTGTCAACTTTGTCTTTCGTCAACCCGGCTAACGCCGGGAGCGATTGACCATACCAGTATCGCGCGGGATTTTACAATGCCTTTTCGCCTCGCCTTGCGCTTCTCGGCCAAGTCCCACCAGGCATCGCCCAGTTTTACTTGCTCATTGGCCGAGGCGGCGCCTTTGAGTTCGGCAGTCGCTGCCGCCTTCAGGTCGGCGTCGCCGCCCTTTGCCAATAAGGGCAGGCCCTGCTCCCATTCGCCGCAGACGAAGCAGCGGTATTTACCAACGATGAGACTAGCGGCCGCGTCGTTGGCGTCTTTCCGCAACACCTCAAGAGCGACTTTCGCCTCCTGGCAGGCGTCCGCCTTCATCCGGACTTCGGCGATTTCTTTTTGTGCCTTTCGCAGCAATTGCGCATTGCGCCCGTGCGGGCCGTCTCCAGCGCGAGTTGGCCGAGTTGCCCTGCCAGGTCGAATCGTTCCGCGGCGATCGCCGCATTAATCAGCCCCAGCGCGTGCTGGGCTATAGACACCTGATCTGCCGCAAAACGTGCCTTGTGCGCCATGCCGTCCAGCGCATTCGCCTTCATGGGCAAGGCGTCGATCTCGAAGCTCTCGGCAATGCTGTCGATTGCCTCGAAAGCTGTGTCGGCGTCGGCCGCCAGCACCGCGATGCTCTTGGCCGCCTTGAGAAGCACGTACTTGCCGGTGCGGTCGTCGCCGCTGCTCTGCGCCTTAGCGAGCAACTTTTTGGCGAGAGCTTTTTTCTGGTCGGCCGTCTTCGCCGCGTCCAAATCGGCTCCGTAGACTTCATGCACGAGTTTCATCGCCGCGGCCTGCGCCGCTTCGTCGGGTACCGGGTGCCGTTTTGGCGGTTCGTCCGCGAAGGCCAATACGGCCGCGAGTTGGATAATCGCCACTTGCCACACGGGGCGGAAAACCGAGCGAAGGTGCATCTTCAGCGTCTCCCCGAGAACTTGCTTCGTAAGAGCCGATTCCTCGGCAAGTCCCCATACTAGCGTTAGATGCTACAATGCTACCACCCGACTGCGATCGGGTCAACGGTCCCGTTTTTTCCATTTACGGAAAAGAGATAAGAGTTGCGCCCCGTTTCCTGCGTCTCTCGGCGAACGAGCACGCCGATGGAGCTACACTTACGCGGCGTCGCGATCCAGGATGCGTAAACCAGACCTCTCGCGCCGCGTGGGCGCGCGAGTCTCGCGAAGGCGTTTACGCTAGTTCCTCAATCGCCTTGCCGTTCCGCACGATCATCACCGGCCGCCCGCTGGGCGTGTGGTATTCCTTCGTGATGTCGATGCCCAGCGTCTTGTAGAATGTGGCTGCCACGTCGTCGGGCGTGAAAGGATCGTGGGCGGGCACTTCGCCGCGGTCATCGGAGCCGCCGACGACCTGGCCGCCGCGAATGCCGCCGCCGGCCATCAGGCAGAACATCGCCCGTGGGTAATGGTCGCGCCCGCCGCGGGCGTTGATCTTGGGCGTGCGGCCGAACTCGCCCGTGACGAAGACCGTCGTCGATTCCAAGAGGCCCTTCTGCTCCAAAGCGAGAAACAGCCCGGAGAGGCCCGAGTCGAGCGGCGGCAAGAGTTGATCCTTGAGGCGGGAGAAGTTCGTGTCGTGGGTGTCCCAGTTGCCAAAGCTGACGGTGACGAAACGGACGCCCGTCTCCACCAGCCTCGTGGCCAAGAGGCAGCTTTGCGCGAAGGGCGTTTCGTTGAAGTGCCGCGTGATGGCCGCCGATTCCTGCGAGAGATCAAAAGCCGCGCGGACCTTGGGCGAACGGATCATGGAAAACGCCCGCTGCGTGAAGCGGTCGAGGCCGGCCAAGATCTTGTCGTCTTTGGCGAGCGAATCGAAGGCGTGGTCGAAGCGCTTGAGCAGGTCTTGGCGGCGGTCGAGGTCGGCGAGCGTGACGCCGCCGTTGAGCGAGAGGCCGCGGATTTCCAGCTTCTTGCCCGGCTTAGGCGTTTGTCCCGTGTTCAGCGGGCCGTATTCGACGCCGAGGAAACCGGTCGTTTCGTCGCCGCCGGGCACCGCGACGAAGTTCGGCAGATCGGCGGGGCCGGGCAGTTCACGGCTGATCACCGCGCCGTAGCCCGGATACTCCAGCGAAGGCAGCGGGCGGTTGCCGGTGGTCATATATTTCGTGCCCAGGCGGTGGTCGGCCAGCGAATGGCTGACGCCGCGAAGGATGGCGAATTTGTCCGAGCATTGGGCCAGCTTGGGCAAGTGCTCGCAGAAGCGGATGCCGGGGATCTTCGTGGAGATCTCGCGGAACTCGCCGCGGTGCGTGTCCGGGGCGGAGGGCTTCATGTCGAACGTGTCGAGGTGGCTCGGCCCGCCGCTGAGGCGAATGAAGATCGCCGCCTTGGCCTTGGCCGGGCGGACCTCGCCCGCCTCGGCGATTTGCAGATACTGGGCCAAGCTCATGCCGACACCGGCCAGGCCGCCGATGCGGATGAAGTCACGTCGATTGATGCCGTCGCAGAAGATGGACATGGGAACTGCCTTTCGCTTATTCTCCCTTCTCCTTCCGGGAGAGGGGCCGGGGGTGAGGGCATGATCGGCCACGTTACACGCACGCCCTCACCCTAGCCCTCTTCCAGAGGGAGAAGGGATCTTAATGATTCACAATAAACTCTTTCGTATTGACCATGGTCCATAGCAGTGTTCGCGCACCGTCAACCGGCGTCTTGGCGGATGCGAACAGCTTGTGGGCCTCTAGGTTTTCGTTCAAGTCGGGCGGATGCCCGACTGTGCGTAGGAAGACCGAGCGGATCAACTCGTCCTGATTCAACGGTTTGGCGGCAACTTGGGCGCCGGGCTTTTGCTGCTGCCCTCGAAACTGCTGCTGCCCGCGAAATTGCTGCGGGCCGCGAGCCTGCTGTTGCTGCCGGAGCTGCTGCATCCAGCCGCCGTTGTCGATGCGACCGCGGAGGTTCGCATCGTTCAGCAGGAAAATCGTCTGCACGAGCGACGGATCGTTGGAACGCGAGCAATCGCACGTCACCATGCGGTCCGGCACGCCGAAGGCGATGAGCAAGTAGCGGTCGCCGCCACCGACGGCCGGCCCGATCGCGCGATCGAGGATCGAACTTCGCATCGACGCCGCTTTATAGTCGTTAGCGGTGACCTCGACCAGCGCGTCGTTCACCACTTCGGCCGGCAGGCGGCGAATGAGGGAGCGGCTGAAATTGCGGTTGTCGAGGCGGTTCGTGGGGTTCTCCTTCCAGCTTCGCTGGTAGGCGGCCGTGTTGAGGATCGTGCGATTGAGCCACTTCATGTCGTAGCCGTGGGCGACGAAGCCCTGGGCCAAATAGTCCAACAGCGGCTTGTTGCTGGGCGGGTTGGCCATGCTATTGTCGTCCGGCGGATCGACGATGCCCACGCCGAAATAGGCGGCCCAAACGCGATTCACCCATGCGCGAGCGAAGTAGGGGTTGTCCTTCCGCCGCAGCCATTCCATCAGCTTGACACGCGGATCGGGCGTGTCGGCCCATGAGACTTCCTCGCCGCCCAGCAGTTTCGGTGTCACCGTGGGCGCGGAGCCTGCGCCGCCTTTCTTCTGCAACTGCTGCTGGAACTTGGGGTTCTTGGCCAACTGAGGGTTCCTGGCCAAACGCGCGTGCTACGTTTTTCGATTGCTGCGGATTGGCGACATACAACTCCTGGAAGAACACCGGCTTGTTGCTGTCGATGCGGTCATGAATCTCCTGGATGACTGCGCGGCGGTCCTTGGTCGTGCCGAGCTTGTTGAACCCCGACTCCGCGCGGAGGTTGTTGGCTTCGGGTCCCGACGGCGGCTTGACGCCGTAGTCGACGAGTTGGAAAAACGCCTGGAACTGCTGAAAATCCTTCTGCGTCCATTGGTCGAAAGGATGCTTGTGGCACTGCGCACATTCCAGCCTCAAGCCGAGCATCGCGTACGTGACGCTGAGCGCCTTCTCTTCCGGCTTGAGCACGTTCCGCCGTGCGAAGAAATAGGGCATCGTTTTGCGGGCGGAGAACGCCATCTCGTTGCCCGGCTTCATGTAGGAGCCCATCTCAAGGCAATAATCAGTGAACGACTGGCCCGGCTTTTCGCGGCCGTTGGCCAAGAGCAGCCCGGCCATGATCTGATCGTAAGGCGTATTGTTGGCCACGCGGCGATAGATCCATTCGTACCATTGCCGCGTCTGCTCGCGCTGGAAGAATTGCGTGCCTTGCTGCTGCGGGTTGTCGCCCGTCAGGTCGCAGAGTTTGGTCGTCCACCAAGCGGCGTAGGCGGGCGTCTCCAGCAGTTCGTTGATCTTCTTCGCCCGTTTGTCGGGCGAGCGGTCGGCCAGAAAGACTTCGATCTCATGCGGCGTCGGCAGCGTGCCAGTCACATCGAGGCTCACGCGGCGGAGGAACTCGGCGTCGGTGCAGCCGGGCGAGGGCACGATGCCCACCTTGCGGAGCTTGTCGACGATCAATTTGTCGATCGGCGTGGGCGCGGCGACCTGTGGATACCGATCGCCGGTCTTATCGCTCCACGGCAACATCACCGGCACGGGCGTAATGCCGTTATCATAGAAGGCGACGATATGCGAATCGCCGGGCCCTCGGCAAGTGATCAACCCTTCCTCGTTCACCGTGGCGATGGCGTCGTCGTTGCTGCGGTAGCGGCTGATCGCGGTGACGTCCTCGGAAGATCCGTCGGACCATAGGGCCACGACCTTCAGTTGTCGCGTCTCGCCGGCCTTGGAGAACATGATCTCGGCCGGCGTGACGATCAGCTTCGCGAACTCGGCATCGCCCGGCTTGACGCCCTTCGCTCCGGCATCGATCCAGCGGCGGAGCACGTTGTACTGCCAGCTCTCTTTGGAGAACCGCAGGCCGCCGCCGTGGTCGTCGGGCGAGGTCGGCTTGTAGAGGACGAGGCTATCCTCGGGGTTCTTCAGGTTGACGCGCGGCTCCTTGCCGGCGGTGAGGGCATCGTGATCGGCCTTGAAGTCGTAGCCGAAGAGCGAGAGTCGGAACCCGCCCTGGCCCTGGAACGAGCCGTGGCAGGCCCGTGAATTGCAGCCCATGCGGCCCATCATCGGCAGCACATGGCGGCGGAAGTCAGGCTCTTCATGCGGGTGAGGCGCGGCAAATCTGCCCGGCAGCGGCGGAGTGACATCCCCCGCGGAGGCATATTTACCCGAAATCAGAAGTACACAGAGTACGGCGAAGACCCATTTGCCGGCCATTGGCAGTTCTCCGTTATGTAGTAAGGTGGGAGCCGGTAATAGATTATAACACCGTGGGCACGGAATAGTTTCGGTTTCGGCTGGCAAAAATGTGGAAAGTGGCGATTGCGCTGAATGATTCACGCAATTTTGAGGCGAAGGCAGCGTATGCGAAGGCAAATATGCTTCGTTCGCATTTCACCGAAGTCCCTCAGCGGCGCTGAGTCCACGCCACGATGAGGCCCACAAGGCCCGCGAGCGAGATCAACGTCATTATGCTGCCGACGATGATTCCGAACCAAGCTCGCACCGAGCCGGAAAGCCGCGGATTCTTCTTGATGGCCTTCAAGGCAACCATTCCGGTAACGATCGCTACGACGGAGAAGGGCAGTCCAAACACGGGAATAATGCCGAACAGCACCAGATAGCCGGACGCGATGGAGGATATCGGCCGGCCGATGGGCACCAACATCCGCTCCATGCCATCGGGCGTAGGCATGTTCGCGCGGCGGAGTTCTTCGTCGAAAATCTCGCCGCAGAAGCGGCACTTCTTCGCGGCGGCCGCGATCGATTCGCCGCAAAACGGGCAGTTCTTTCTTTGGGTGGCTTCGGACATGGCTGTTCCATTCTAAACGAACTCAGACTACCATGTTTACTTCACGACTCAAAAGGAGGCAATACCCATGATCGCGGAGATTCTCGGCACGATGATGTTGGTCCTGTTTGGCGACGGCGTCGTGGCCGGCGTCTTGCTGAACAAGTCCAAAGCCCAGAATTCGGGCTGGATCGTCATTGGCACCGGTTGGGGCTTCGCCGTCATGATCGGCGTCTACACGTCGAAGGCCTTGGGCGGGCCGGGGCATCTCAACCCGGCCGTGACGGTTGCGGAGATGATTCGCCACAGCGTCCACACCGACGCCGGCGTCGATGTTAGCACCGGCATGCAACTCATCGCCGGCCAGTTCCTCGGCGCATTCCTCGGCGCGATCCTCGTCTTCCTTACCTATTATCTGCACTGGGAAGGCACCGAAGACAAAGGACTCAAACTGGGCGTCTTTTCCACCGCGCCGGCAATTCGCTCGCTGCCGTGGAACATGGTCACCGAAGCCATCGGCACGTTCGCGCTCGTTTTCGGCTGCTTTGCCATCTTCGGCAAGAACGTCGGCGCAATTCCTGCTGGGCTCGGGCCGTTCCTGGTCGGGACGTTAGTATGGGGCATTGGGCTTTCGCTTGGCGGACCTACCGGCTATGCGATCAACCCGGCGCACGATCTGGGCCCGCGAATCGCACATTCCCTCCTTCCTATTCCCGGCAAGGGCGGTGCCGATTGGGCGTACTCGTGGGTGCCCGTCGTCGGTCCGCTCATCGGCGCGGTCATCGCCGCTTTTCTTGCGGGCGCACTCACGTTGTAAGGTTACATTATGGATCAATTCATTTTTGTCGGCTTCAATTCCAGGGTCGTTGCCCTGCACCGCGATATGGGCGAACTGATCTGGCAGTGGAAGAGCCCGCAAGGAACGGGCTACGTCACGCTAATGCTGGACGGCGATCGCCTGATCGTGTCCGTTGTCGGATACACGTATTGCCTTGACCCGCTTAACGGTAATGAGGTCTGGCACAACGCCCTGCCCGGTTTCGGCATCGGCGTCGCTTCGATCGCCAGCGTCCGCGGGTGCGTACAGCCGTTTCTCGACGCAGCGGCCGCGGATGCTCAGCATGCGGCTGCCGCCAGCGCTCATGCCACTTAGCCGGATTGGGCTGCCGCTCGCCCCTCGGTTTTCCTTACAGACAAGATCTGTGCCTCCTCTCGCACTTGCAGTTGGCACTCAAACCCGCGGGATGGCGGCGCACGTCGATCAGGGGCGCAGCGGCCCCTCCCGGCGAAGTTTTTCCACCATCGCACGGTCCGCCGCCGCCTTGGCCTTTTCGCCCTTTTTTTCGTAGGCTTTGGCGCGGACGTAGTACGCTTCGGCGTCGTTCGGCTCCAGGCGAATCGCGATGTTTTCGTCCTTGATCGCCTTATCGTGTTCGCCCTTCTTCTCATAGGCCAAACCGCGGAGGTAATACCCGCGCACAAACCCGGAGTTTTCGTGAAGGACGTGGTTTTCATCGGCGATTGCCTTGTCGAAGTCGCCTTTTGTCTCGTACGCGGAAGCGCGATTGCAGCGCGATTCGATGTCGTTGGGGTCCAACCGGATCGCCTCGGTAAGGTCGGCTATCGCCTTGTTCGCATAATCAGCAATGCCCTTTTCATCCTTTGCTTCTTCAGGAAGGTTGTCGCTGTCCATTGCTTTATGAAGCAAGGCGTTGCCCCGCTTGGCAAACGCTTCCGCCGTGCTCGGCATTAGCCGAATGACTTGGGTATAGTCCGCGATCGCGCCATCGAAGTTGAGCATGTCCGCGTGGCAGTCGGCACGGCGGAGGTATGCCTTGGGGTCCGTGGGCGTCAGCCGGATGAGCTCGCTGAAATCGGCGATTGCGCGGTTCCATTCGGATGTTTCCTTGTACGCCGTGCCGCGGAGGGAATAGGCCTCGGCGTAGTTTGGCGTGAGGCGGATCGTTTCCGTACAGTCCGCGATTTCCTTGTCGCGCTCGCCCTTGCAGCCGTACGCCCAGCCGCGGAAAGTGAACGCCTTGGCGCATTTCGGATCGATGCGAATGGCCTCGCTTTCGTCGGCGATTTCCTTGTCGTAATCTCCCTTGGCGCCGTAGGCCCAGCCGCGGTCGGCGAACGGCTCGGCGTTATGCGGATCGATGCGGATGGCCTCGTTATCATCTTCGATTTCCTTGTCGTACTCGCCCTTTTTGCCGTAGGCCTGGCCGCGGTCGATGCGCGCTTGCGCAGTCCTTGGGAGCCAACCGAATCGCTTCGCTGAAAT
The DNA here is from genome assembly GCA_963707295.1 of uncultured Planctomycetia bacterium. Classification (GTDB taxonomy): domain Bacteria; phylum Planctomycetota; class Planctomycetia; order Pirellulales; family Thermoguttaceae; genus JANXQG01. Next base: position 1,258,613 of record CAVPPL010000006.1, on the reverse strand, counting down.
CGGAGATTGCGCGACCGTAATCGCCGTTGTTCACGAATGCCTGGCCGATGCTGGAATAAACACAGGCCTTCTGATCGCTCGTGATTGCTCGTCGCAGCAACTTGGCGGCCGCCGCAATCGCCTGCTTCGTTTCGCCCTTCTCGACGAGAGAATCGACGACCATCTGGTCATAATGCAACTCGTAATTCGTCCAATAGCGCGAGTGCTTATCAATGTTGGAGAAGCGTAAGGTTTTCTTTACAGTCCACTCGCACGCCGACGTACCACAATTTTGGATCGCTCGCCACGCCATGCTTTGCCGCCCAGGGTGCGAACACGTGAATGTAGAACGCCCGCGTTTTTTCCGCGGCGCGAGACTCGCAATCCACGACGCCGGTAACATAGGCGTCCTTGGTCAAATGTCCCGCGAGCCCCTCCCGATCGAGCCGAATGAAGTCCTCGGCGCTGGTGATATTGTACAACTCGAACACGGCTTCTTCCCACATCTCTTCGAAGGTCTGCGCTTTGCCCTTGTTCGGGTCGTCGCAGCGCGTCCTGCGAATCCTGATTCGGCCGACTTGTTCGTTTGTCGGCGGGTGATGGTTCGAATCCGCTTCGAGCGGCTCGGACGCGTCCCAAATGATTCCTCGGCGCAAGTCCTCACCGGCGAATTTGCGCGACGCCCAGTCGCGCAAGACCGCGGCCTTCTCGCCGTATTCCGCCATCGCCGGCCGGTCTCGCAACATCTGGCGGACTTGCTCCTTGCCCTGCTCGATTTCCGTCGCCGTGAGCGGCCTCTTGGGCAACGACTCGAACCGTGCCGCCGGGTCCTTAGGATCGATCGCGACGGCGGCCTTCAGATCGGCCATTCCGCCGTCGTAATCGCCGCGGCGAATCCGCAGCGCAGCGCGCAATTCGAGATTAAGAAGCGATTTCGGGCTGATTTTCACCGCCGCGTCGAGGTCGGCAAGGGCTAGTTTCAGTTGTCCTTTTTGCATGTAATTCCAGCCCCGATGGCCGTACGCAAGATCGTCTTTAGGGTTCAGCCGAATGGCTTCCGTAAAGTCGGCGATCGCCTTGTCGTTCTGCGCGATGGTGCTGTAGAGGTGGCCGCGACGATAATACGCGTCGGCCGCCTTGGGGTCCAACCGTATGGCCTCGCTACAGTCGGCGATGGCCTTGTCGAATTCGCCCTTTCGCGCGTACGATGCGGCGCAATTGATGAACGCGTAGTGGTTTTTCGCGTCGATGCGGAGGGCCTCATTGAAGTCGGCAATCGCCTTGCCGTCGTCGCCCTTGCCGGCAAGGGCAGCGCCGCGGCCGAAAAATGCCTGCGAGTTATTCCCGTCCAGTCGCAAAGCCGAATTGAAATCGGCAATTGCCTTGTCAACGTCGGATTTATTAAGGTAGGCAAAGCCCCGGCCGCTAACGGCAGGCGAGTACTTGGGGTCGAGCTGCATCGTGGCCGTGAACTCGGCAATGGCCTTGTCGTGTTCGCCTTTGTTGTCGTAAGCGGCGGCGCGTTCATAGCGCGCCTCGAGATTCCTCGGGTCTAAACGGATGGCCTCGTTGTAGTCGGCAATTGCTTTATCGTGCTCGCCCTTCTGCTCGTAGCCAAGGCCACGATTCGTGTAAATTGTCGGATCTTTCACATTCAATCGGATTGCCGCAGTATAATCGGCTATCGACTTGTCGTAGTCGCTCGTAGAATAGTAAGCTGACCCCGGCCGCCGAGCGTTTCAGGATCGTTCGCTCCCAGGCGGATGGCCTCGTTATAGTCGGCGATTGCCTTGTCGAACTCTTGCTTTTGCACGTACGCCCACGCCCGGTTCGTGTAGGTCTCGCTGCGCTTCGGGTCCAATCGAATGGCCTCTGAATACTCGCTTACGCCCCTGTCGAGGTTGCCTTGCTGAACGTAGCACCATGCGCATGCCGCACGCGCGGCCGCGCTCTTGGGGTCCGCGGCGGCAGCCGCCTTGTAGTCGGCAATCGCGGCGTCGCGGTCGCCCTTTGTCAGCTTGAACATGCCGCGGCTGAGGTATGCGTCAACGTACTTGGGATCAAGGCGGATAGCCTCCGTCAAGTCGGCGATCGCCTTGGCGTTTTCCCCCTTGGTGTGATAGACCTCGCCGCGGTTCCTGAACGCGACCGCGCATTTCGGGTCGAGACGAATCGCCGCGTTGAAATCGGCCATCGCCTTGTCGTGCTCGCCCTTGGCTTCATAAAGCAACCCGCGATAGCTGTACGATTCGGCATCCTTTGGGTCAAGCCCGATGGCCGCCGAATAGTCGGCGAGCGCACGGTCATAGTCGCCCTTGCTGTGGTAGCAGTATCCCCGTCCGGAATAACTGGCGGCAACCTTCGGCGCCAGCTTTGCGGCGGCCGTATAGTCTGCGATCGCTTTGTCGTAGTCGCCCTTTCGCGAGTATATCCACGCGCGGTTGACGAATGCGTACTTATCCTTCGCATCCAGGCGAATTGCCTCGTTGAAGTCGGCGATAGCCTTTGTGTCGTCGGCCTTGCCCTGCCAGGCGATGCCGCGGCCGATGAGGGCCTTCGCGTTTTTCCCGTCCAAATGCAAAGCGGAATTGAAATCGGCGATGGCCTTGTCGAAGTCGGCCTTGTTGAGGTAGCTATAGCCTCGGCCGCTAACGGCGCGCGAACTCTTCGGATCGAGCCGCATCGCCGCGTCGAACTCGGCGATCGCTCGGTCGTGTTCTCCCTTGTTGTCGTAGGCGGCGGCGCGGACGCACTGCGCCATGAGGTTCTTTGGATCTAGTCGGAGTGCCTCGTTTCCATCGGCGAGCGCCTTATCAAAGTCGCCCTTGTCGTTGTAGGCAATGCCGCGCTCGCAGTACGCCTCAACATTCTTGGGATCCAGCCGAATGGCTTCGCTTTCGTCGGCAATCGCTTGGTCGTATTCCTTCTTGCCATCATACGCACGGCCGCGACCGACATAGGATTTCGTGTCTTTCGGGTCCAGCCGGATCGCTTCCGCAAAAGCGTCCAGCGCACCGTCGTAATCCTGTTTATCCAGGCAGACGCTGCCTTTCGCATAAGCATCCTTCGCGGCATCGGCGGCAGCCGCGAGCGCCGGCATAAAAAGGGCGGTCAGCAAGACGGCCCAGCGCATATAGCGGGCCGTACGCGTGGGCAAAAGAATCCGCTCAGCTTGTTTGCGCTCCGTCATTGTCTACCCGGCTTGATCGGGGTGGCGTAGCGAATCGACCTATGCTTATCGCGGCCGCCTTTTCGCGCCGCGAGCATCCTGCGGGCCAATCGCCGAAATCGCCATTATACCAAGCCGATGCGGAGTGCAACTAAAACACGTCTTTCTATCTTGCCCCCGGCGTCGGCTCATTGCCGGGCAACTCCGGCGTGACGATAATCATCAATTCGCTCTGCCGGGCCTGTTGCTTGGTCTGCTGCAAACCGACGACCACGCTTTGCCCACTCCGGGCGCTGATGGTTGTTTGAGTGGCGAGGGTCTCCGTCGGCGCGGCGGCAGTCAAATCCCCCTGGACTTAGTCCAGTTGTAGTGCCGTCCGATGCGGCGCAGTAAAATGAGGGCAATGAACAGTCCGAGAAAACGCGAAAGCGGTGCATGAAACGCACCAAGGCATGGTTCTTTTGCCGCCGGGCCGTTCTGGCGACGACGATTGACGGGGTCAAGAGCGGGCAGTAGGCTAAAGTGCTGTAACAGAGCAAGTTGACTGGTGGCACGTCCCTGAGCTTGCGAAGGGCATGTCAGTATGGCAAACACGCCCTTCGCTTGAAGCTCAGAGCGTGCCACCCTGGTTGCCGCCTTTCGCCGTCCGCAAAAGGGAGATAAAACGATGATTAAGAAGCAATGTTATTGGCTGGCGCCGCTTTTGGCGCTCTTTGTCGGCTTGCCGCTTCGGGCGGCAGAGAAGAAGACAGAGACGATCAATCTGACGGACATCAACAAGATCAAAGCCGAAGGCATGCAGCACTCGCAAGTCATGGAGCTGAACAGTTGGCTGGCGGACGTCTATGGCCCGCGGCTTACCGGGTCGCCGGCCGTCGAGCAAGCCGCCGACTGGGCGATGGGCAAGATGAAGCAGTGGGGCCTGGTCAACGTTAAGAAAGAGCCGTGGACCAATCGCAACGGATTCGAGCGCGGCTGGACCAACGACAAGTTCTACATGCAGGCCGTCGCGCCGCAGAAATTCGCCATCCCCGGCACGCCGATGGGATGGACGCCCGGCACGAAGGGCCTTGTCAGCGGCGAGGTCGTGATGGTGACCGCCAACACCGACGCGGACCTGGCAAAGTACAAAGGAAAGCTCCGCGGCAAGTGGGTCATCACCGCCCCGGCGCCCGAGGTCCCGGCGCAATGGGCCGCTCCCGCGAAACGCTACACGAACGATGAGTTGCTCGCCATGGAAAAGGCGACGACGCCAGGACGCGGACAGCGTCTTTGGCGCCGCGCCTGACGCTGCACCCGCGGCGGCTGGCGGAAATTCGGTTCCAGCGGCAAAGACGCCGGCAGCAACTGTTAAGCCAGAATCGCCAGCCAAGCCGGCGGCGCCGAAAGAGCCTACAGTGAAGACAACATCTTCAGCCTCGGCAACTTTGCCCACACCAGCAGCGCCGGCCGCCTCGCCGGCGCCAACTTCACCAGCGCCAAAATCGCCGGCTGCGAACGCACCGGCAGCTCCGCCGGCAGACGCGCAGTCGCAGCCGCGGCGGCCATACGGCGGCCGCGGCGGACGGCAGTTTTCCAATGCTCGCAACGAGTTTTTTGCCGCCGAGGGCGTGCTCGGCGTCATTTCGACGCAAGCGCGCGGGCACGGGCTCTATATGATCGACGGCAATCGCGCCACCGATCCCGAGAAGAGCGTTCCCAGGATCATGGTCGCGGCCGAGCAGTACGGCCGCATCGCGCACATGATCGCGAAGAATCAGCCGCTCGTCATCGAAGCCGATATCGAGAACACCTATTATCCGAATCCGCCGATGTTCAACATCGTGGGCGAAATACCGGGCACCGACAAGGCGGACGAGGTGGTCATGCTCGGCGCACATTTCGACTCGTGGCACGCCGCCACGGGCGCGGCCGACAACGGCGTCGGCTCGTGCGCTATGCTCGAGGTCATGCGGATCCTCAAAGCCAGCGGCGTGAAGATGCGGCGCACCGTGCGCATCGGCCTCTGGACGGGCGAGGAGCAGGGAATCATCGGCTCGCGAGAGTACGTGGCCGCCCACTTCGCCAGCCGCAAACCGCTTCCGGGTGCGCCGGCCGATCGAGGCAATGTCGGCGGCGGCCGGTTCGGCGGGCCGCGGGGTCCGCTCGAACTCAAGCCGGAACATGCGAAGTTCAACGTCTATCTGAATCTCGACAACGGCAGCGGCGCTTTGCGCGGAGTATACCTGCAGGGCAATGCCGCGGTTGGGCCGATCTTCAAGGAATGGATGGAGCCGTTTCGCAGCATGGGCATGACGACTCTGACCATCCGCAACACGCGAGGCACCGATCATGAGTCGTTCGATGCCGTGGGCCTGCCGGCTTTCCAGTTCATCCAGGATGAGATCGAATACGAGACCGTCGCCCATCATACGAACATGGACACTTTCGAGCGCCTGCAGCCGAACGACTGCGTCAAGATGGCGACGATCGCCGCCGGGTTCGCCTACCTGGCGGCCAACCGCGACGAACCTTTGCCGCGCAAGCCCATGCCGACTGCCGGGCGAGGCGCTGTCGCGCAAGGCGGAAGTTGAAGAATGCCATATTCAGTTAAAAGTCCTTGACGGGCGAGTTTATCCCCGTATATTGTCACTGGTCGCAGGGAATGTAACGTTGTCACTTTATCAGTTGTTATGGCACTTCTTTTGGACGCACTCTTCGCCTACCTGGACGATTTCGACGGCCGTGTGCCGCTGGCCGAGTTGACCAGCCGCCTGGCGGACTTGGAGATTGACTGCGACGACGTGGCGGAGTTTGTCCGCTTCTCGAACAAGGGATACGCCCGCAACTCCTTGCGAGAGGGGCGCGGGTATCACGCGTGGGTCATGTGCTGGAAAAACGGTCAGCGGTCGCCGATCCACGACCACGCCGGCTCGAGTTGCGGCGTGCGCGTGCTGCGCGGCACGCTGACTGAAACGATCTTCGAGCGCGCCGAACGGCCACATCAAGGCCGTCTTCTCGCGCGACCTGGCCGCCGACGGCGTCTGCGGCAGCGAGGACACGGACATGCATCAGATCTCCAACCTCCAAGCCGGCGCCGCCGACCTGGTGACGTTGCACATCTACTCGCCGCCCCTGGTGCGAATGGGCACCTACTCCCTGACGGACGCAATCCGCGGCGAGGAGCTGATGGCAATGGAATTCAGCGACTCCGCGGGTATATGAAACGCAGCCCTCATCGCCCTGCGGCCGGCGGAGCGGGCTTGGCGGGCGGCGGAGTCATTTCCAGCGATTGGAAACCGTTGCCGATCACCTCGCCCGTCTTGGGAAAGTAGATAATCTTTGCGGCCTTGGCGGGCGACAGCGTCGTTCCCTCGCCGTTTTGCTTGTAAAGCTCGGCAGGGCTCCGCCCATCGCCTTCGAAAATCAATTGGTCCTTGGCCTGGGAATAGCTCAAGCGAGCGCATCGAGCGTAGAAGTTACTCAGCTTGCCATCGGCGCCGGGCGGGAGCGCACCTTCGGCGATCACGTTGTCGCGGGCCTGGAACTCCATGTTGCCGCCGCTGCCGCCGACAGGCGACATGTCGGCAACCTCCAGGCTTTCGCTGTGCAGCACGAACGCCTGCGGTCCAAGATGATTGGGATCGTCGTCCTCCAGCGTCGTGTTCCACGATTGCGCCGCGGCGTGTGCCGCGCAGGACTTGTCCGTGAAAGGTCAGGTCTTTGCGATTCTTATTGCCGGTAATCAACGTCATGAAGTGGAGGTCGAGGCACTCAAGCGGAGCGGCCGCCGGCGGCTGCCCTGGCGCGAATGCGGCGGGCCGCACCGGCACGCCGCCGGCAGCCGCGCCGGCCAGCGGCCCGCCGGGGATGTTGAATCCTTGGCTGCTGCCATGGCGGACGCTGATCACGCGGCCCGGCCCGGTGGCGTGGAACTCGCCCGTGATGTTGTTCATGTCGAGGTCCTTGAGCGTGATATGGTCGCAGGAGACCTGCTGCCCCGCCTCGAACGATTGGTTGACGACATAGACACCCTCGCCGCAGTGGATCGTTTCCACGGTTGCCGGTTGCTGGAGCGATGGCTGCTGGAGCCCCGGCTGCTGCGGCTGGGCGTCGGAAAAGTTGATGCGATGTTCCAGGCCGACGTCCATCAAGCCGGTTTCCAGCACTTGCGTCTCGCCGCGGACTTTTACCGCGTCCCGGAAATGGGCAACGAGGCCGTCGAAGATCATCGCCTTTTGCCAATCGACGCGGAGCGTGCCTGGGTGGCCGAGTGGGCGGTTCTCTAGGTCGCGGTCGAGGATCCGTTCCAGGAACCCGGCCCCGTCCATCGTGAGCCGGTTCGCGCCGCGGTCGATGGCGATGCTCGGGCCGGTGAGGCTCATGCCGCGGCCTTCCATGTGGGCCGGCTCGCCGAGCACGGTCACCTTGGCCCGCGGCGAGTTGGCGTCAATGGCGTGCAGCCAATCGCCCGTGACGACAAGCGGCAGATCGCCCGGTTGCGCGGTTTGCGTCTCTTGCAAGTGGACGCGATCAATCACCTTGACTTCAGTCAGATCGCCCTGCTGGCGGTCGTGAAGAGTGACATGGGCTTCTATCTGGCGTCCGCTGACTTCCATGTGCTGTTGCCGCGCCGGGAGCGGGGGGACCTTGCGGGCCATACGCGGCGATTTGCGGCACTGCTGTCGAGGGCACATACGGCGCAGGCGCGGCGACTGGCGCCTGTGCGGCGTTGAGGACATTGGACACGTTCGTTCGGTTGGCCGACAACGCGTTGTCCGGCGTCGCACGAACCGTAAACGGGTACGGTGGAACCGCACTGCCGGAGTCACCCGCGGCAACGGCTCCGCGGGACGATTGCGGCGCGCTGGTGAACCATACGTCGAGCCGCTCTTCCGCTTTGCACGAGAACTGCGGCGAATTGCCCACGACATTGCCCACGGCAAACAATTGATCTGGCTGAAGCTCGGTCTCGGCGGCCGGTTTGCCGTCGGGCGCGGCGGGCGGTGGCGTTTCGCGCAGCCGGAAGTGGATTTCGCGGGCTTCGAGCTGGTTTGTCGTTTGAAAAGCGAGTGCCGCTCCGCCGGTCAGCGAAATGACCTGGAACTGCTCCTGCGGGCGGATTTCGAGCCGTGTCTGCCAACGGGCCTCAAGTGTTTCTCCCGGCCGATCGGCCATCTCGCCGCGGAGCCAGCCCGGCCCGCCGGCCAATAATTGCAACATTTTCTGATGGCCCGGCGGCCCCGGCACGCACAGCAGGCTGGGCGTGTGGATTTCATCGCGATCCCTTTTGACGACAGCCTCTCGATGGTCTTCAAGAAAAACCTGGCCGTCGATCAGGTTGTATTGCAATCGCTCGGCTCGGGCTTCGAGGCGTTCCATCGGCACGGTCAAAACGGCGGGCGAGCCTTGTGCCTCGAAGCGCGAGGGCTGCAGGTCGAAGCCCGGCGCGTTGGGCTTGCCTTTTGCCGCCGCGGCGGCCGGCGGATGCCCCGCGGCCGTCTGTGACGGGCGTGTGAAGAAAACGGAAAGCACCTCGCACGTCAAGCGGTCGCTCGGGCCGTCCGGATGGGACCGCAACACGTTGACCCGATCGCGGAACGTGGCCACTTGATCGTCGACCAGGTGGAAGCAAAACGGTCCCTGGCAGGTGATATCCACGGGGCCGGATTGCGAGGAAAGCCGCCCGGTATCATGGGACCATTGGGCCGGGGGACTGTCCCGGTTTTCGTCTCAGCGAAAATGGGACTGTCCCCTTTACTTCCCGCCGTCGTTCCCATCTCCAAGTGCATCCGCTCGACGTGCTCGAGTTGGATTTGATTGATGCCGCCGATGTTCGGACCTTCCTGGTTCGCCACCCGCGGGCCGAGCCGCGGCAGGAGCTTGATTTCCATCTGCCGGCCGCGGGCCCAGTTCGGGCCATACCAGAACTCGACGAGGTTCGGCGTGGTGATCCGCTGCTCCGTGAGCCTCCACGTCGTGCGTGAGGATGCGCAGGTCGTCCTGGTGGTCGGGCCTCTTGCCCTGGCTGCGGACGTTCACTTCGCCGCGCAGCCGGCCTTCGATCAGCCGCCCGATGCCGGTGCCGCGATTCAGGTCCAGCGGCCGGTCGAAATGCAGGTTAGCGCCGCCGGGCACTTCCATGACCATCGCATGGCGAAAGCGCTCTTTCGGATCGAGCGCCGTTTCGTCGGTCATGAAGATGATCGTCAGCGGATTGAGATCGACCCAGCCGTCGGCGTGATTGGAGTAAGTCTTCCAGAGCAGGAGGACCTGATCGTTGCTGGAGATGACCTTGGCTTCGCGGTGTTCCCATGCGTTTTCGGGAAAGAGAGATTCCCAAGGTTTAATCGGTGGCGGCCCGGGATCAACAGTAACCGTGGTATCCGGGCCCTTGCCGACGGATGCCTGCGTCTCGATCAGCGGCAAAGCCAACAGCGCATAGGTCCAATAGGCCACCAGCACGATGGCGAAGCTGGCGGCGATATGGATCGTGCGCGACTTCACCGCTGGATAATCAAGACCGAACCGACCGAGAGGATGCCGTAAACGTCGTCCATGTCCTGTTCGCTGAGCCAGATCGTGCTGAGATGACCCGAGTTTGCGGTCCGCAATTCAGAGGACGCCTCGATGCCGATTTTGCCGGTGGCGTTGCCCAGCTCAATCCATTGTGGTTTTGCCGAGGCGCCATTGGAAGCCGGGGCACTCTTGGCCTGCACGTTATAAAGCCCCGTGGCCTGCTGCAAATCGTTGCTGATCTTGATGGAGAACCGCCCCGCATAGCGGCCGTCCAGCATCAACGTCATCTCCCCGCGCACCGTGCTGACCTTGGCGATGAACGGCCCTTTGAGCACCTTCAACTCCTTGCCGGGCGAGAGGTTCTGCGGATCGCTGATGCCGTTGATCCGGGCCAAGAGCAAGGCTGGCACCTTGTAGCGGTCGGCGATCGAATCGAGCGTGTCGCCCGGCCGCACGCCGTACCGCGGCTCCAGCAAGTCCTCGCGAGAGTAGATGACCTTGGCCGCCATGTAGTCCAAAACTTCGGTGATTTTCTTTGCCTTTTCTTCGGGCACGTCGGGATTGTCATACAGCGGGCTGAGGATCAACAAGGCATCGGCGAGCTTTCCTTCGTTGACCTTCAGACCGACTTGCTGCAATATCATGTCGATGCTCGTTGTCCGGGCGTGTTCCTCGAGCGGCGGACCAGGATTGCTGACCTTGGTTCCTTCGAGTCGCGATGGTTGTTCCGCCCAGGGCGGAGCGATCGACGAACTGCCCGCGGCCGCCATGCTTCCCGATTGCGTCGGATTGGTCACGCCGGCGGGATACTTCGGACTGCGAAACGGGTCCCGGCCGGGCGGTGGCGTGTTGACGGGCGGCGGCGGCAACGAGGCAATCTTCTCGGCCGCATTCTCCCCTCTCCCGCCGGGAGAGGGGCCGGGGGTGAGGGCAGTTTCGCGCTGCCCCGGCGGCACGTTCGGGGACGGTTGCGCCGCGAACGGGGGCGCCATTCGCCGGCGCGGTGGGCCATTCCTTCATCGTCGGCGCTTGCGGCGGTCCGACTGAAGCCGTGCCATTGGCGGCCGGCGCGTTCGGTAAGTCCAGCGCCGGCGGCCCCGAAATCACCGGCGGTGTGGCTTGGCGCGCCAACTCCGGCGGCAGCGGTTGCTCCGGTTGCCGGCTCAGCGAGAGATAAACCCCGCACAAGACCGCAATCAATAGCCCGAAAAACAGAATGTTCTTGAGCGCATTCATGACCGTCCTCCTTGACGAATCATGTCCAACGGTTGATAAGCTTGGACATCGTTTCCGCGCGAAGTCCTTTCCGCACGAAATAGGCGCAATTTGCCGCGCTAAACGGGCATTTGCGGCGGCATCATACGCCAAAGGCTGTTATGACGCTATGTCAGTTTGCGGGACTATTGATCTCCGGGTGTACGTCAGCTTTTGCGCGGTCCGGGGGTGTGGGCGTCAAATCTGTGGGTAAGAATTAGCACTACAGCGCATCTTGGTTTTTATCTAGGGTGGCATCGGGGTAGCTGAGCGACATCGATGCCGTGCTTTTCGAGTTCGCAATTTCTTGTTTTGGTGTGGCTCTTGCGGGCTTGGGCATTACGCCGTTGCCAATAGGTAAGTCGTCGAGTCGCGTGGTTGAATCGCGCGGATCGCGCCGGCTCAGGCAGCGGCAGCGCATCGATTAAGGCGTTCGTGGCCATGTGGACTTGCGGCAGTGTGATCTCCGGATTTTTCCCCCCTCAGTCGCTCCGTTTGACGGGCCAGGAATAAATGGCTGACTTGCGTGATCAACAAATGGCGTTTCAACGCCGGATAGCACCGCACCTCGAAATGGGACAGTCCCAGTTCGCTTTTTTCGTCTTGCAGACAGCGCTCCACCGGCCAGCGCCCGAAGGCCACATGCAAGATCGTTGCCAGCGGAACACCGGCCGCCGCATTGCTCATAAAGTATTTGACTTCGTCCGGATGAAGCGCGTTGCGTGCCATGACCAACCAGTACGGTCCCACGCTGCGCGGCAGCCAGCAAGGCACGCACTTGACCTCCCAAACCATCGGCCCTTTGTCTGTGTCCTTGATGTAATAGCGTTGCCAAGGTTGGCACATCATCGCCCGCGAGTAGCGACACAAGTTCTCCACCGGTTTAGCCGGCGTGCCCTTGGGGCCGTGCGGGATCGTGCAGCCACATCGCAAAATTCTTGGGGATTTCCAGGACAAATCGCAGGCCGCGTTGTTCCAGTCCCTGCACGAAAGCAGGCTTTTGCGAGTACCATTCATCCGCCGTGACCCAGGCAAAGCGCACCTCGTTGGCCGCCGATCGATCCAACTGCTCCAAGGCAATGTTGTACTTCGGCCGATAGACGAGTTCATCGGGGATCTTCGCTTTGCGGCACCGCTCGCGGTCTTCGTCCCAGCACTTCGGCAGATACAAAGAACTGTCGAGCATGGTGCGGAATTTTCCATCGAAGCTGGTGTATGTCAGATGCACGGTCATCACGCAGTTGTCGATCTTGCCGGTGTTGCCGCAATACTGCCGCGACACGCCCGCCGTTTCGCAGCCCTTCTTCGGATGCCCCGACTCATCAATGACTGCGATCGCCTGCGGGTCTGCATGGTCGCGAGCGACAAGTTGCTGGACAAGTGCGGTCATGCGATCTTCGTCCCACGCATCGCTGGCCAGGAACTCTTGCAACGTTCGCGGCTTCACGTTCGCAGCGAGTGCGATCGGTTCGATGCTTTTGCGGGGCAGTTGTCCCAACTGCCCCAGGATGTAGGTTTGCAACTTTCCACGCGGCTCCGAGCGACCGAAACAATCCGTGAACTGGTCCAGAAACCCCGCCAACTCCGTCCCCAAACTCACAATTTGATCTGCGGTCATCCTTGACCTCCTGAAATGTTGTATCGCCCCTCTGTTCAACTGCCCAAAGTCATACCATATACTGATTTTCCGGTAAAGTGCGCTGTAGTATTAGTTGGGGTTCGGGTTCCAGAATGATTCCCAGCAGGCTGGCTCACTGAGATATAGCCCGCGAAGGTGGCAGACGGCGTTGGCGCCGGCTTGCCCCCACCGCATTCCCCCGCCCTTGAGGCGATTTCCGATAACGGTTTTGCAAGCTGATTCCACTGGGCCGGAGCCGATTTGCCAGCCGTTGCGAACGTATCGCGGATAGTCCATGCGGTGTTCATGGTTGCGGAAGAATTGTGTCTCGCGACGATGCGCTTCCCGCACCTCCGTGGAAGCCGAAGTCATATCCAGCGTTTCCAACCATGCACGTACTGTCGATCCGCCTTCATGCTTGAGACGATGAGCAATGTCGTCTGTCCAGTTTTGCCGCGCAGATTCGTCGTGGGGATGAAGCACTTTGCCCAACTCCACCAAGTGCTCGTTGGCATGCCAGAAATCCAGGATGACTTCCGCCTTGGGAAAGTAGGTGCGGAAGAAATCTTCCAAACCGTTGCCGGCATCCGAGATCGCAATCTGTTGCTCTGCGTTCGTCAGGCCAACTTCAAGTGCCTCGCGGTGCAATTGACGACCCAACGTCCGAAAGTCGTAAAAACCCGATAAATACCGCACTTGCCGGGGAGGTGGCCGTGTCGAATCGTGCTCGCTATTGGCGTTGTACACCATCGCCACATAAGCCATCTTTCCGTCAGTCTGTGAGCCTCCCGGGCCTTGTTGACGAATGCCCGTGGCATCCGCGCTAACGTAGGCGCAACTCCGCCCCGCCGCGTCCTTTTGCCAGTTCCATGGCCTGCTCGGACCCAACGACTCGCCCGCCGCTAATTGCGCTGCCACCCGCTCGCCGGCCGCTTCGGTGGTTCGCTCGACGGTCGATTCGCTCAGCCGCAACCCGGCCATCTTTCGCAACACCCGCTCGGCCCCGTCGGCAAAACTGCCCAGCACACCAGCCATCGCCGAGACCTCTTCCGCGGCCGGAGTCAGCGGTTGTGCGCCCAACCGCAACAAGGGATCGAAGGAGCGGCACCCCCCGCCGCAACCATCACGACAATGATAGTAGGGCGAAGAAACCTTGATCGGGCCCATCAAGCTCATGAAGGTTTTGTCACGCCACTCGACGAAGCGCGCGTCGGCCCCGCATTTCTCACAGACCGTGCTGCACCCTTGGTACCCCCTTTTTTCCGCCCGTTGACGGCGGTCTCGACGGCCTTGGCTCCTAGGCGAAGCACTTGGTCACGCAATTCAAATTCCGTGCGACCAAGCAACCGCTCAATCGGCTTGCCCGCCATCAGACAGGCGATCCGCCAAAGATCCTCCTGTACGGCTTCCTTCATAACTTCAAAGCTCCGTTCGGCTTCCGCCAATTCCTCGGGCGTCAATCCTTCCGACATTCTTGTGCCTTCCATGGCTTCCTCCAAAATTCTCGACCGGAAAATAGGTAAACTTCCCAACCAGCCTTTCTTGTACCAAATTTCCCGCCCACGACCAAGACGCTCACACCGGCGGGTGGGTGCATGTCAGCTTTTGTAAGTCAAAGTGCAGCGGCGGTAGTAGGAACACCCCGGACGGTGGGCAAGGTAACGTGCGAGGCGGTCATCGTCGCACAAGGCCGCGGCGCGGATTTGGAGAATCGCCTCAGCTCCGCTGGGATCGTTCCAGAACTTTTCCGTCCCTTTCACCCGATAGTTGACCTCTTTGACCAGAGACTCCATCAAGGCGCTGGTCACCGGCAGGCCAAGCCGCCGATAACGCGGATAGTCCATGCGCTCCCGGTTGTTCGCCAGATAGCGCAGAGCCACGGCCACTGCCTGACGTGAATCATCTTCGGCCAGCGGGTGCTCGGCGTCAATGCCCTCGTCGGCAAGCCATTTCCGCAGCGCCGAAGTTACCTCGTCAACACGGCCCTGCCAACAGGCTTGTGCCATGCCGAGGTAGCACTTCCAAATTGGTTGCGCCTCGCCCGCCAGGACCGATGCCGCCGTGTAAAGGTACTCCAGCGGATGGACAAAATCCAGGATGGGAATGAAGTCCGGAAAATGCGCTGCTGGATCGACCAGTTCCAGGCCAAGCCGTCGCCGAGAAACGCACGTGCAGCGGCTTCGAAGAAGCGGCGGCGACTCGCTTCGCGCTCCATCTGTCCACCGAACTCGTGCGAGGCGATCATGCTGCTCAGACACGTCCGAGCGATGCGTTGAGGACGCCAATCCACAGGGCACGATGCGTTGTCGAGCACCGCTTCCTGGGGCAGAGCAGCCAGAGAAAGCGGCTCTTTTCCGGCCAATTGCGCCACTTTTTCCGGATCGCCGAAGGCCGAGGGAAGTTCGGGTTGAGGATCTTGGTCAAACGTCTGATGCGTCATTCGCCACAGGCCGGCGTTCTTCGTCTCGCGCCATTGCTGCTCATGCACTCCCGCTCCACAGCCTTCGCTGCGCGTTTGCACGCGGCCTCCGTCGCACTGCACTACGGCCAATGTCGGCGGCGCCTCCACCGTCGGACACGTCGGCAAGTTGTCGGCTGCTTCCGCGTCGCGCAGTTCGGTCAGTTCGTTGCCAACAGCCATCGTGACGCGTTCGATGGTTTTCGCCGAAACTTCATTGCCGCCCAACTGCTTCAACAGCACCGCCGCGCAATCAAACAACGTCGCCTCGCTGCCAGCGTAGACCATCCTCTGCGTCAATGCGGGCGTGCATTCCCGCGAGTCCAGTCCCAAGGCTTCACGCTGAGGGAAAAAAAGCCCGCCGACAGCGGGTGCAATAGCCCTTGGGTTCGCTGATCTCGATCGGCCCATCCGTCGAGTTGATCATACGACTCACGACTTTCAGGCCACAGGATGTTCCGCACTTGGGGCAGGGGGCGGCGGCAGGCGAACTGGCCGCCATCTCGCGTGCCGCTTGCTGTTGAATGCGGCGGCTCAGTTGGACCCCGACATCGTGCGCCGCGGCCTCGATTTGGCTGAAGTGAATCGGCTTTCCCAATTGCCCTTCTGGCCACTGAAGCTCGACGGCAATGTCGGCTGCTTTGTGGAATAATCGCTCCAGCTTCTCCTTCAAAATCTGCACCTTGTCGTCCATGACAATCACTCCTGGTCCATGAAAATCCTTCCTACGTCCCTTCAGGCCACCCAGTTTAACCGATAAACCGCAAAAACTCCTATTGACGTTTCTTGCTTCTCCCCGGACCGCGCAAAAGCTGACGTACACCCTTAGCTTTGTCTGCCTAAAAATCCGCCTTGCGGAAGATATTGATTCTGGGTAGTCTCTGGCCTCGAAAGCGGCGGTCGGGCGAACCGTCGAAACGCGATTGCCCGGCTGCTCCATATTCCCCAGACTCCCGCGCGAGGAGCGGCCTTGATCGGTCCTGTTTTCGCAAAGCTCCGCAGTCGGATTCGGCCCATTGACGCGGCCGCCGTCGTCGTAGCCGCATGGTTTCTTATCCATGCGACGCTCTACGTGGTCAGCGCGTGGCAAACTACGCACTCCCTCACACTTTTCTTCGTTTGGCAATTGGGCATTTTTGTCGCAGTGCTGCTGGGGGCCGCCATCCTGCGGCCGGCCATCGCGGGCGTTTTGATCGGCCTCCAATTGCTCGTATCGACCGTCGCACTGTTGGCGATAGCCCAAGACGCGACGTTTGTAATAAGACTTTTCGTCATACTGCTTTGGGCCGCGTGTGCCGCATGTGGCATGCGGCGTTTGCTTGGGCAGGTCGTTGGATTGCGATATGCCACCTGGGGCGTTGCCTCCGCCGCCGCTTTCGCCGCGCTGGTTCCGCTCTGCTTTCTCTTGGGGATTCTCCATTGGTTGAACCCTTGGATTGTGGCGCTCGTCGCGGTCGCAACCGCCTTTCCGGGCGCGATCATCTGCTGCATGGGGTCGAAAAAAATCCTAACCCGAAGCGTAAGCGAGGTGGCACACAGTTCCCTCGCTAACGCGTCGGGTTATGATGCTCCGCGAACGCCGGCAAGCCTCCTGCACGCATTGGCTACATTCAACGTCCTCGAGCTCTGCTGGCTGGAAGCGATCTGGCTGATTCTCGCGGTCGCGTTTGTGGGCGCGGGCTCGAGTGAAACCCGCTCGGACGCCGTGCGCGTGCATCTGCCCTATATTCATCAACTTGTGCAAGACGAGGGATTTTCGCATCAGTACGCCTGCTGGCACCGCCTCCAGCCGATGGCGGCGCAAAGCTGCTACGCTGCGTTTGCCGCAGTCGGCGGCGATGCCGCGGCGAAGTGGCTTTCGTGGCTCGCGCTCGTGGCCTTGGTCGCATTGATTGTGGACGAGGTGTATGAGCGCTGTGGCTCGCGGCGAATGGCGCTCTTCGCCGGCGCGGCGGTCCTGAGTTGCCCCGTCCTCGTCGAGTTGGCGACGACGCTTTACATCGACCATTTCGTGACGCTCTTCTGCACCGCCGGGTTCATCGTCCTCTTTCGCGCTTTGAACCCGCCTTGCTGGCGGGGCATAATACTCTCCGCGGCGATCATGGCCTCGATGGACCAGGTGAAATACCCAGGGCTGATCTTCTCCGCGGTGTGGGGCCTAATCATGTTCGCCACGCTCCTTCGCCGCTGCGCCTGGCCGCGGGCCGTTGGCTGGTCGCTGGCCGGCGGAGCGATGCTCGTCGCCGCCGCCGCCCCTTGGTACGTCTATGTCTACGCCGGAACGGGCAACCCGTTTTATCCTTACTTGCACAACTGGTTCCCAACGCCCTACTGGACCAACGACATTGCTCTGCACAACGTCTACGAGGGCTTCTTCAAGCTCTCGCCCGGTATCGGCGGAGCGCTGGCATTCCCGTGGGCGGCAACCTACCAGACTTCCAGATTCTACGAAGGTTTTGACGGCTATGTCGGCTTTTGGGTGCTGGCTTTGGCGCCGTGCTGGTTCCTGGCTCGCTTCGTTGTAGGGTGTGTGGAGCACGGAACTTCACTTTCAAACGGTGCGTTGCGCGAAGCCGCCAACCTACAAGGTAGGCATAAATCGACGGTCAACGTTCCGTGCGCAACGCACCAAACGACAATGGCTTCGCTTCACGCACCCTACGCTGACGCCGGTCCGCGCTGGTGGGACCTTGTCATCGCCGGCGTCATCGGCATTGCTTGCGTCGTCAGCTACACGCCTTATGTTCGCTATTGGCTGCCGGTCTATCCGCTTCTGGTCGCCGGTTGCGCAGTCGCGGCGCTTCCGCTGCTGGCCGCATGGAAGGTGGATCGGCCCGCGATCCGCCCAATCATCGGCGTTGCCTTCCTCGGCCTTTTGATTTCGCCGCTTCCTTTCAACTGCTACCAATCTCCTTGGAATGAGTATGCCCATGTGGTCACGCGCGAAGAGCAGCTCGCCCTGCGTTTTCCGGGCTACGGGGCGGTACGGCAATTCAACCAATCGCTTGGGCCGGACGATGGCGTGATCTGCACCGGGTATGAAGGCGTTTACCTCGTCGGCGGACGGCCGTATGAGTACAACTTCTGGTGGAATCCCGTGCATCGCGTACACGACGTCGCCTCGTTCGCCGATTTCTGCCGCCGCAACAACATCCGTTACTGGATTGTCGATCACGCGCGAACGACGGCCGTGGGAGTCGACGAAGGCGAAATCCAATCGCACTATTGGACCGATGCCCGCACGGTCGCCGCGCGCAGCACGATGACGATCTACGACGTGGCCTCGCCGCCGGCCTCTGCGCCGCTCACCGCCCGACAGCAGTTGCCCGCCGTTCTGGATAAATTGCCGGGCGACTGGAAGTGCTCCGATTGTCCGACGAATTGGGTCACGTTGTACGGCGACGCCTCGGCAGCAGCGGCGCAGAGCGCCGTCTTGGCCGCGCCCGATCGGCAGATCGGCCATCGTCTGCCGCCGCCGGCCGAGGGCCAGATGTGTACCGTCCAACTCGACCTGAGTTCGCCCGACTCGACCTACCCGATGGCCGAAATCTATTGGTACGACGCCGCGGGCAAAGTGCTCGATCAGGTGATGGGTGCCAGCGCTGGAAAGGCGGACTACCGCCTTTCGATTTATTGCCAAATCCCGCCGGGCGCGAAGTCGGGCTGGGTTCGCTTGCGAGCGTGGCAAGGCGCGCCGGTCGAATTAACTCGCGGCACGGTTTCCTATCGGCCGCTAGCCAACCTTGCCACGGTCGCCGCCCGCAACACGTCGCGCAAAACATTTTGATGAAACCGGTGGAAGCGGCATCCTGCCGCTTCCACACAAGCCGTCGAGGTACGATCGATGAAGCCTGCTCCCGGCCAAGCGGAAAAAAGAGTTGCCGTGGTGATTCCGGCCTACCGCTCGGAGCGCCACATCGCCGCCGTGCTCGCCGGCGTTCCGGAGTCGGTCGCGCTGATCGTCGTGGTCGATGATTGCAGCCCGGACGGCACCGCCGCAGTTGTCGCCGAGTCGATGCGCCGCGATCCGCGGATCTGCTACTTGCGGCACGAAGTCAACCAGGGCGTCGGCGGAGCGATGTTGACCGGCTACCGCGAGGCCCATCGCCTCGGCGCCGACATCATCGTGAAGATGGACAGCGACAGCCAGATGGACCCCCGCTACTTGCCCGCGCTTATTTCTCCGCTCGTCCGCGGCGAAGCTGATTACGCCAAGGGCAATCGATATCTCCATGCCCGGCAGCTTCGCTCCATGCCCTTGCTGCGGCGGATCGGCAACGTCGGCCTGTCGTTCCTGACAAAACTCGCCTCGGGCTATTGGAGCCTATTCGATCCCACCAACGGCTACACGGCCATTCAAGCAGCGCTCGTCCCCTTGTTGGACGAGCAGAACATCGCCCGCCGATACTTTTTTGAAAGCAGCATGTTGCTGGAGTTGAGCCTGCTCCGGGCGGTGGTCCAGGACGTTTACATCCCGGCTCTCTATGGCGAGGAAACGAGCCACCTCTCCGAACTCGACACGCTCATACACTTCCCCGCAGCTTTGATGAAGGGCTTCCGTCGCCGGCTCTGGACGCAGTACTTCGTCCGCGATTTCAGCATCGCCTCGCTCTACCTCGTGGCGGGCTTGCTGCTGCTGGCGACCGGCACGGCCTTCGGTGCCGTCCACTTGTATCATTCCGTGCGCTACGGCGCCGCCGCCACCGCAGGCACCGTGATGCTGGCTGCGTTGCCCGTGATCATGGGATTCCAGTTTTTATTGCAAACCATCGGCCTGGACATCCAGGGGCAGCCGGACCAATGCCGGCATCGCGAACTAATCGGCCAACCAGAGGCCGCTGACACGATCGCCATTGATAAAAACGAAGAACCGCCCTCGTGGCAACAACACCGAGCCGCGTAGGAGCCTATACGAAAACCCGTAGGGTGTGGTCTAGTTCCGCGAGACCCACCACGAATTGCTAAGGAGGAACCCGTCATGTACCAAGAAACACTTCACTTCACCAAGACCGCCGAACTCTGTGCGGCCATAACGACCGCCCATCGCGAAGCAGCCAAGCGGCTGGGACGCGACATCACCGATGAAATGGCCGTGCCCGCCTATCTGAAGGGCAACCCCTTTTCGCGCTGGGTTTTTTGGGGCCGCCTGCGGCAAGTTGTCAAGCAAGCCCGCCTCCGCCCGAATGCCAAGGTCTTCGATTTCGGCTGCGGGACAGGCGTGTTGCTCTCGCGGCTAGCCGCTGAAGGCCGCACCGTCTACGGCACGGACCTGCACCTCGACATCGCCCGCCGCCTCGTCGCGGAACTCAAGCTCAAGCAGGTCGAGCTGCTCGCGGCCGACCGCTGGCAGCAAGGCGTTCCTGATGGCCAGATGGATACCATCATCGCGGCCGACGTCTTGGAACACATCGAGGAGCGGCAGGAACTGCTCGCAAACCTCGGCCGAAAGCTCGCGCCGGGCGGACGCCTCGTCATCTGCGGCCCGACGGAAAACTGGATGTACAAGCTCGGCCGCCGCATCGTCGGCTTTTCCGGTCACTACCATGTCTCCGATATCGCGCACTGCCTGGCCGATGCCCGAGCGGTGGGCTTCACCGAAGTCGAAACGAAGAGCTTCCCGTTCCCGGGTCCGGCGTGTCTCTTTAAGATCGCCGCGTTTACGCGCTAACGTACTCATCACGCTCCGTCGTGATGTATGAGAACGTCATTGCGAAACGAACGGTAGGAGCGCAGCGGGGCGTCGGCTATAATAAGCGGCATGGACGCGAAAGTCGCTGCCCGCCGCTGGTTTCATCCCACGCCCGCCTGGCTCGTCTATGGCGCGCTGGCCGCGACGGCCATCTTGGCGGCGGTGGAGCGCGTGCCCTTGCGGTGGTTCGGCTTCTATTACTATAAGGGCTGGCCGGTCTTGCTGGCGGTGGCCGTCGTAGGGGCGGTCTTGATTCTGCTGCCGGCATGGATCCTCTTGGTGCTTGCCTTTCGCCGGCCGGTGCAGTTCGGTCTGCGGACGCTGTTGGTGTTCGTCACCTTGTGCGCCGTGGTGTGCAGTTGGCTGGCCGTCAGGATCAAGCAGGCGCGCGGGCAGGCGGAGTTGATTGAGCGGATTCATAAGACCGACGGCGTGATCGTGGGGTATACCCTCGGCTTGCAAATACCTGATAACCAGCCGCCGCATGCACCCGAGCCGCTTACAAAACTGCTGGGAGTCGATTTCTTCGGCGATGTCACAGATTTGACGTGCAGGGATGACATGAAACGCGATCCGCAGTGGAATCCTATGGACCCTTGCTTTCCGCAATACACGGACGCGGGACTGGCGGACGTGGCAGCGCTCACGCAACTCGAAGCGTTGTGGATCGGAGGCGACCAAGTTACCGATGTCGGGCTGTCGCACCTCGAAAAGTTGCCCAATCTCCAACATCTATCCCTTTCTCACACCAAGGTCACCGCGAAAGGGTTAGAGAAGTTCCACCACGCCCGGCCGGAGTGCAGCATTTCAGTTTGGCCAGTTCACCTTGATGATCGCCACCTAAGAGTTTATCCCTGAGATCTGCTGGAATGCATTAGTAAGGTTATGCAACATCTTCTGGAAAACCTCACCGACGCCCAATGCGAGGCGGTCATGCACCATGACGGCCCGCTGTTGATCCTCGCCGGGCCGGGCAGCGGCAAAACCCGCGTCATCACCCACCGCATCGCCCGCATGTTGGCTGACGGCGTGCCGGGCAACCAAATCCTCGCCCTGACCTTCACCAACAAGGCGGCCGAAGAAATGCGGCTCCGTGTCCAGCGGCTCGCGCCGGGCAGCAACGTCTGGATCGGCACGTTCCACCGCTTCTGTGCCCGCATGTTGCGGAAGTACGCCTCGCTCGTCGGCCTGGAGGAGAACTACACGATCTACGATACGGGCGACAGCGCCTCAGCCCTCCGCCGGGCGATGGCCCAACTGCACGTCGATGCCGCCTTTACCTCGCCCGAATCGATCGCCCGCGCCATCTGTTGGGCCAAGAACAATCTGATCACTCCCGACCAATATCAGCCGCGGTCCGGCAATCCGCTGGGCAGCATCGTGCAGCAGGTCTATCCGGCCTATCAAGCCAAGCTCCGCGACTCCAACGCCGTCGATTTCGACGACCTGCTGCTCCACGTGGCCATGATCCTGCGAGAAGCGACGAAGTCCGCGCGGCCCTCGATGAACGCTACCGCTACATCCTGGTCGACGAGTACCAGGACACGAACCTGGCCCAGTATGCGATCGCCCGAGCGCTGTCGATCGACCATCCGAACCTGGCGGTGACGGGCGACCCCGACCAGTCGATCTATGGCTGGCGGGGGGCGAATCTTGAACAACATTCTCGACTTCGAGAAGGACTTTCCCCAGGTCCGCGTTGTTCGCCTGGAGCGGAACTATCGCAGCACGAAACGCATCCTCCGCGTGGCCGACGACCTGATCTCACACAACCTGCGGCGGAAGAAGAAGGCCCTCTTCACCGAAAACGACGCCGGCGAGCCGGTCCGCCTCACCACCTATCGCACGCATAAGGAAGAAGCCGAGGCGATCGCCGCGGAGATCGTCGGCGAGATCGCGGCCGGGCGGCAGCGTGCCCGCGATTTTGCCATCTTCTATCGCGCGAACGCCTTGAGCCGCTCGTTCGAGCTGGCCCTCCGCGAAGTGGGGGTGCCCTACCAGATGGTCAACGGCGTCGAGTTCTTCCAGCGGCAGGAGATCAAGGACGTGCTGGCCTACCTGCAGCTTGTCAACAATCCGCACGACGAAGTGGCCCTGCTCCGCGTTATCAACCGCCGACCCGCGGCATCGGCAAGACGACGATCGAGCGGCTGTCCCATCACGCCCAGCACCGCCGGCTTTCGCTCCTGGACGCCGCCCGCGAGGTTCGACAGGTGGAGAAAGTCAGTTGCGCGATCGGCCAAGCCGGTGGCCGCATTCGTGGCGATGGTCGACCGCCTGATCTCCGCCGTCGGCCCGATCGAGGAACTGCTCGGGCTCGTCCTCAGCGAATCGGGCTACGAGGCGATGCTCAAGGCATCCGGCGACGAGGAGGACGAAGAACGGCTGGCCAACATCCAGGAGCTTTTGACCGTCGCGCGGGAGTTCGACGAGCGGCATCCTGGGGTCGGACATTTGGAGGCATTCCTGGAAGAGACGGCGCTGGTGAACGATACCGACGAGTGGGAAACGCAACTCGACCGCGTGACGCTGATGACGCTGCACGCCTCGAAGGGCCTGGAGTTTCCCTGCGTCTATCTCGTGGCGGTCGAGGAGGGCCTCTTGCCGCACGAGCGAAGCCGCGGCGTGGCCGAGCAGTTGGAAGAAGAGCGGCGGCTGATGTTCGTCGGCATCACCCGGGCACAGCAGCGCCTGCAAATCAGCCGCGCCGAGTACCGCGACTTCCGCGGCGAGCGGAAGCCAGCGATCCCGAGTTCGTTTCTCATGGAACTGCCCCGTGGCGAGATGGAGGTCCATCAGCCCGAAGGGACGCGGGTCGTCGAGATCGACGACATGCCGGTGGACCACGAGCCGGTCTTTAGGCATGATGAGCCGAGTGGTGCGGCCGTCCCGCCTGCAATAGCAGCCGGGACGGCCGCACCACGCGCACGAGCGTCAGCGGCCACTGGCCCGCGCCTCCAGACCGCGGCCGAAATGCTAAAACAATCCGACACTCGCCCCGCCGTCGATCCCAACGCCTTCCGCCAAGGCATGGTCGTCCTGCATTCCGAGTTCGGCCTCGGCAAGGTCGTCGCACTCGGCGGCAGCGGTGATGAACGGACTGCGACGGTCGATTTTGCTACCGGCGCTGGACGGAAAAAGGTGCTGCTGGCCGGCGGCGCGTTGAAGCCGGTAAAATAGGATCTAGTGTTGCGCCTCGCAGCACGCAGCAGGAATGGTTCGATGCGTTCACGTATCATTCGACTTCTACCGTGGATTTTAATCGTCGCAGTTCTCTATGCCGTGGGTTGGGTCCGCGCGATACAACGAGCTCAAATCCCGACCGGCACCCTCACAGTCGAGAACTTTGCCGCGTCGATGCCCGCTCCCCAACGCTTGGCGATCGTGCCGGTCGATGGCCGCGATTGGCTGGTATGGATCGGCCCGCTGCCCAGAATATGGGGCACGGTTGATCCTTTGGCGAGCGGGCCTCCCTGCTACCTGTTCGATGACGCAGGCCAATTGCGAGACTGGACGACGGACATAGGCGACGACCATCACCTCGATCAATATGTCGTCCCCGCATGGAAGGCGGAGCCAATCACGGTCGAGCAGGCGATTCAGCGAGCCATGAAACACGTCCCTTAGCACTCGTCAAATTGTTCTTTACTCTGTTGTGTGAATGAACTCTATGCGACAAACGGACGACGAGATCCGAGCCAGGCTGGAGAATATGATCAATCTTCTTGGCTGGAGGTTTCGCCTGCCGCGCTGCGGCATGTAATCGGCGAAGACGCTCCTCGCGAATTACACGGACAAATCATCAAGTGGTATGAGGCAGGCAAGCCGACTAGCCGGAGCGGCGGCTGCTTCCTTCAGATCAACGAAGATCCGATAGGTCAGAAACAAGAATACGTTGCGTGCGTCTTCGCCATCCGCTATCGGATATGCACTGGTTGGCACCGCTTCCGCCTATCGTCAACCGAGGCCAAATTGAGACGAGAGGCGGAACGCCTGGGACAATGGCTAAACTGGCGATGGTTTGCCAACCTTCAAGGACGCCGCGAATTTCGACGCGCTCATCCGGAATGTGCAGGGTACACTTGGAAGAAACTCCGGCGCAAGGACCGCCGTAATTCCCAATGAAGCGGATGGAGTGCAAAGCGGGACCTACTTCCCCGCCGGCCTTGGCGGTCGCCCGCCTACGACCGGGTTCTGGTTCATTTTCGGGACTTCCGGCAGCCGCGGCTGAACGACCGTGGGCACCGCCGATAGGCTGCGGACTGCGCCGTGCGGCGTCTCGCGGTGGCGTGCCAGAGGCCGTCCTCGACATTGAATGCCAAATAGGCGTCATTACGCCGGCCGAACTACTTTTTCGCGCGCTTTTCGGCGAGTCGCTGCAAGAGCGGGGTTTTCACCTTAGCTTTACCCTTGGCTTTTCCTTTGATCTTGGAGAGCGCCAGGTCGCTCAGTTTCAGTTTCGCGGCGGTAGGATCTTTTTTGGCGCCTCGGCATCGTCGGCCCGAACGGTTGCCAGAGGAGCAAGCGAGAAAAGACCCAACGTGAGCAGGATAGTAAATGTCTTTCGGAAGGTTAGCATGGCAATTGATCCTTGTTGGCACGTGGTTTGGGGTACTGCGAAGCGTCTTTAAGGGGAACGCTTTCCACCACTCTATTACGCTGCTCGGTTGTGGATGTTACGGGTCAAAAACGGAATTTGCCTTGTGTTCAGGCGTTCAGTATAATTGAGCGGAGGTTACGAATCTCTCTTTTTTGGCCAGCGTTAACCTATGGGACTGACGATCCTGGAGCGAAAATCTCGCGTTCTTGCACCGGCCCGGCTGCCATGCCTGGGTCCAATGCCGGTGCTGCGCCTGGCCGCGGGTTGCACGCAAAGCTGCATCAACTGTTTTGCCGAGGGCGTGTGCGGATCGAGGGGCACGGACAAAGTCGCAGTCGCCGATGACGTTATGCCGCGGCTTCACAACGAAATCGCGCGGCGCGGTTCCAACCCGCCCGCCATCTGTCTCGATTTCACCAGTGATCCGTTCCAAGGCGTGCCGGATTTGCTTGGCGTTGCCTACGAAGTGCTTGAATACTTGCTGGGCAGAGGGATCGGCGTCATTTTTCAGACCAAAGCGCGGATTCCGCCGCGACACATGAAGTTGCTGCTTGCCCACGCGCCGCTGGTCCGTGCGATCATTCCACTGGTGACGACGGATCGGCGAACAGTGCGAATCTTCGAGCGGCATACTGCCACGCCGCAGACACGCTTGCGGCAGATGCGGCAGCTTACCGCGGGCAGCGTGGCGACATTGGCGCGGGTCGATCCGATCTTGCCCGGTGTGACCGACGATCCTGATACGATGCACGGGCTGTGCGCCGCTTTGGCGGATGCGGGCATTCGCGAAATCGCCGCGGGCGTGCTGGTCTTGCGGCCGGCGTTTGTCAACGAATTGCGGAACCGGCTCCGTCGGCCGCAGCTTTATCAACGCCTCGTGCAGTCGTTCGATGGCGGCGGCAACAAACGGCTGCCCGGCTTCTCGAGCGCGGTTCGCGTGTTACCAGTGGCGCGGCGACGGCGAATCTTTGAGTGGCTGACGGCGATTGCCGGTCAGTACGGCATCCAGGTCCACGTCTGCGCGTGCAAGAATCCCGACCTCGATAGCGATTCGTACAAGCTCGCCGGGCAGTGGTCGCCGCCGGAGATCGTCGAGCGCCAGCTTGGACTTTTTCAGCTTACGTAGGGTGGGACAAGCGAGTCCTGCGAGCGCGGGCCCACCAAGACTCTTGCCGCGATCATTGGTGGGCCTGAGCTCGCTCGAAGCGAGCTTGTCCCACCCTACTCTTCACCGTCCCACGCGAGCTTGACGCGCGTCAATTCGTTGTGGCCGAAGTCGAAGCCGGCGTCGCGAAGGACATTGATTACTTGCTGCTTGGTCGGCCGAGCCTCGTCCGAATACACCACGCCCCAAAACACCGTGCCGCCGCCCTCGACATGCATGCCGGTGGCGACCTGCTTGACCATCAGTTCGGGGTTGAGCCGAGCCATAAGGTGCTGCATAGGATAGAACTCGTGCTCGTCGCGCACGGAGAAGGCCTTGGGCAACTGTATTTTGGTGAGCATTGTTTCGTGCCTCTGGGGAAATCGCGATGGTCCCAACAGGATATGAGACGGCGACCGATTATGCAAGGGGGCGACTGCTTAACACCGGATGAATTCGCCTGGAATCCGCCATCCGTGGCGGACCCAGATGCGCCGGGGCGAGCCGTATGCATCAGCTTCCGGGCGGCCGTGCGAACGACGGCCCTGAGGCCCACGCCTCCGGCTCGCTTGACTGAGGACGCTATTTGTGACCAGTTCCTAAGCGAATCTAATGCGGTCTTATCAGTTGATCTTATAGATCGAAAAGATGATGCTCGGGATGGCCGGCTCGCCCTTGGGGGCGATCTTGATGATCCCGACGCCATTGTCGGCCGAGTTCGAGGAGATCACCACGTTGAACTTGTCGCCGGCCTTGCACTCCGCAATGCCTTGGCAGACGAGCACTGTAGTGAACTTCGGGTCCTTGATGGCCTGGCGGCAGCCGGAGTTGTTGACGTCCTTGCCATTCTGCTTCATCCAGACGTCAATGTAGTCGTCGGCGTCGCCCTTTTCCTTGCCCACTTGGATGGCGGCGACCATGAAATAGACGCCGTCCGCCTTGATCGTCACATCGGGGGCTCTTGCCCTTGTCGTCATGACCAACGCCGCCTAGGGCGTCGTTGGAATCCATTTTGACGAGCGTGCCTGTTACGCTCGCGGGCTGGCTCATCGAACTAGAAAGCTGGGCGTAGACCGGTCCCGGCGGCGCGGACTGGCCGACCTGCGGAGTTACCAGCGACGTCAACATTACGGCGGCAAAGGCCGCGCTGGAGAGCGATGAAAAAGTTCCGAACTTCATGAGACACTTCCTTCTTAAAGTGAGGTGAATGAAACCAAATCCAGTTCGCCTGTCAGCGCGACGGCGCACCAAGGGACAGGGGAGACGTGAGGCGGCCACCCGTCTGCAAATAAAATGCCAAACTGGGGTCTAAGAGATGCTCCGATGACGAAGTGCGGACACGTCCGACGAAAGTTCTCCTCCAAGAGAATCCATACAAAAAAAGCGACAGGCGGCCTGCACTAAGTTCTGCGCAAAACTGCGCTCGAAAGCGGCGATGCAGCGGTCACTTCGGATACGCTACGCGATCCGATACGATAGCTCGCATCTCTTTTGGATCCGAAAATGTCCCCGCGAATTGTCCCAAAGTGAGTCTTACTCTTTGTTGAAGTCGCGCGGCTCCGCGGACGGCTTTGCGCCGGACAGCTTCGATCGCTCCAATTCATCCTGCGTGAGGCGAAGACTCTCCGAAGTGTAGATCACTTCCTGAGCTCGGCGAGGTGGATCGTTGGAAGTTGCCGCCGGGGCGCTGCCCGCGCGCGGCAATGGCGATGTCTCATTGTTCGAGTGCAAAACCGTGGGAGCGGCCTGATGAGGACTGGGATCGCACAGTTCATCTTTCGCCACGGCGGTTTGCAGTGCGATGATCACCTCCGTGCTGACGCCGCTCTGGCTCAACGTAATGATATCGGCGGGACGCAAGGGCGCGGCCAAGCCGTGGTTGCGGAATTGGCTGATGATCAAATCATTGACGACCTTTGCACGAGTCATCGCAATAACGTCCGAGACCGTCATTGCCGTGCCAAACGAAGGATTCTTCGCCACGCCGCCGGTTACAGGCGATAGACTGCTATTGAAGCTTCCATAACCGTAGGGAGCAGCGTTAGGGGCGGCGAGTAGGGGGTGGTCGTCGTAGGAGCACCGTAGTAAGCCGAAGGCGCATAACCGCAGGACGGCGCGGCACGGGCGATACCCAAGGGAATGTGGGGGCCGGTCGTCGGACAGGTGTTGTGGGGCACCACTGGCATTCCATAGGGCGAAAGTGAACTTGTGCCGCCATGGGGGCTTGCGCAGGACAGGAACCTGGAGTGCCGGCGTAAGGAGCTGCCGGGCAGACCGTGGCGGCTGGATAGCCGATGGCTGGATAGCCGATGGCTGGACAGCCGGCGGCTATTGGGCAGACGGGCACTGCCTGTGCGGAAGCGGTTTGCGCCGTTGGTTGGTCCGGCGCCGAAGAAAGTTGGCAGGAGTTCGGGTCCTGCGCTTTCCGGCACAGCGTATGGCGTTGGTGGAGAACACTCGTCATATTCCATCACAGCCTGGCATGTCCCGTCGTGTGGCGCACTATTCCACGCCGGTGCCTCGCCGCCGCCCAGGTTTGCACATTGCGGCGCGTTGTGCTCCGTGCCGGAGCATAGGGTCCCGACACCGGCGGCGCAGACGCTTGAGCATGCCTGGCGGCGGCGAAAGGGGCGCATCGCTGTTGCCCCATGCTGGCTCGACGCCGGGGACAGTGTCGGGCGGTGATGGCGGTGCGAGAACATTAGGATCTTTGGGACAGTTGACCGCCGGACGCGATCCTGGCGGCGAGTTATCTGTGTCGGGCACAGAAATCGGTTGGTGCATAAAGTTGGCAAAGGCAATGTCCTGACCTCCGCCTGCCAGCGCGATCAGCCACAACGGGCCGTTGATTCCGCCCGTCGGCAGGCAATAGCGGCAGGTGAGTTCCAGGCCGTGCGGCGTCCGCTTGAGCGTGGTAATGTCAGGACACAGATGTGGCCGGATGGAAGGCGCTGAAGGCCAGAACGTCGGGTCCAATTCAACGTCCATTTTTTGCGCTGCCGTTGATCCCAAGCTCGCGTAGAGCGAAAATACGGGATAAAGAAGACTGAACACCCGCGGCGTATCGCAATAACCCAGCGCCGAAGGCGGATTGACTTCATCCAAGGCGAGCTTGACATTCGACAGCGTGGCCAGCGAGCGACGCTCTTTCCGGGCAAGATAAGCCTTCATCGCGGGCACGCTGAGAGTCATCACCAATTCGCGGTCGGTTATACAAAACGTCGGTACGATGACCTCTCCAGTCAGACAATAGACTTCATGCCCGGCAAAGTTGCACTTCTTAAACCCCGGACTCGCCTTAAGGACCGCAAGTTGCTGCACAAGGTTGACAATTTGGTTGTCGTTGTCGTGCTTAGAGTCATTGGACGCCGCGAGCTTTTCCAGGTTATCCATAAGCACGGCGCGGTTGTGCAAGGGGACTACGGCCGTCCAGCCCATGAAGGGCATTTCGCCTTCGTTTGGCGAGTTATAGACGCACCAAACGTCGCCTAGCGAGGAGAACAAACCGTGCAGCAGGGCAGTCGAGTGGTTCGCCTTGATCGCTTCGAGTTTCTCTGCGGTCTTCTCTCGATTTTGGGATCGCGCGGTCATATGCCGCAATGAGTGCGTTAAACGATCGCTCCAAGTCGACCCGTGCGGCAATGGCGAATAAGGCATCGCTCGGAATCGGCCCCAGGTCTTTTGCGGCCAACGCGCTATCGGCAACCAACAGGTTTAGCAAGCCGTGCGGCTCGCCGTCGAGCGCCAGCAGCACGCGATTGATCATACCGTCTTTGTCGAGCCCCGTAGTGGAGATGAGCGAGTTGACGTTATCCAGCCCGACATACTTGCACACGATGGCCTCTTGAAGCTTGCTCGGCCAGGGCAGACTTTTGCAGAGCATTTTGACGTTGAGATAGACGATCCCCGTGCGGCGCGGAACCGGCGTTTGCGCGAGTGCCTTGTCGTACCAGGCAGGGGCAGGGCGATTCCAGCGGGCGAGTATCCCTTCCACCGCGCCCTTGCCGATGCCGGCGACAAAATACTTGCCGTGGAAGCCGAGGGTCAGGACATTCCTGTCGTTCGGCGTAAGCGACTTGGTGCGATACCACGTTTCGCCGGCGATCTTGATACGTTCCAGTTTGGTATCTATTCCGGCAATGTGGGCCTGATTCTGATTCAGTATAGCGAGAAGCTTCGCCCGAAGTTGACTCGCGTCGGGGCCTAATCCAACGACTATGCCAGCCCGAATCTCGGCGTCCGACCAATTGATGGCGGCGGGCTTGTCGACCGCCGGTTTCGGCGCTGGAAATTTGGCATTCTCTACGAAGAGGGCGGCCGGATGTGTGAGCAGCATGCCCAGGAAGTCGCCGATATCCTCGTTCCAGATGCGGAATTTCGCTTCATGTGCGGCTGGCGAAGGAGACCCGTGCGGAGGCAACTCCTCGCGGTCCGATTTCTTCGTCGCTTCGTCCGCCTGACGCTGATAAGCCGCGAAGGCCTTGCTCAGCGCACTCAAGAATCCTTGCACTTCCGGCTCGGCGAGCATTTTCTCCGTCTCGCTCGCGCTGGCCGGATTCGGCGAGGTCGTGCCCGCCCAATTGACGTAGAAGAGACAGTGCGGCGGAGCCACGTGCGCGATGACCGCATCGTCCTGCGCGGGCGGAATGCCGAACGGCAACCCCTTCATATCCGGATCTGTGCCCAAGGCAAGGGTCGCCACAACACACGACAGCAAAGACGTCATGACCGTACTCCCCCGTGACAGGGAATGACGAAGCAACACGGAGGCAGTCTAGCAAATCCCGGAAAGCGGGTAAATCGCAAGAAATTGACCGCTCATGCCGCCTTGGCGACTTTCCTTACCGGCACCACTTCTGCCGGTGCGCGGTAACCCCACTTTCGCAGCCAATGGAGATAGGAACGGAAGTGCCGCAGGCCGTCGATGGAGAGCAGCCGCCGGCTGGCACGCTGCTCGATGTGGAAGGCGCTAGTTGCCCCGTGATGCATCACTCGCCAGCCCGCGCGGGCCATTCGCAGGCAGATGTTGACGTCTTCAAAATACTTGCCGAAACTCTCGTCGAAGAGCCCGACTTCCTCCACCGCCTGCTTGCGGAGCATGAGGAAGCAGCCAGAGAGCCACTGGCAATCGAACGACTCGCCCGGCGCGTGGTCGCGATAGAAATAGCGATCCAGCGTCCGCTGCATCAAGCGGCCGAGGCCGAAGCGCCGCGCGAGGAGGACGGAAAACGTCTGGAATCGGCGGGCGGCGCGGGCGTTGTGGCCGTCCACATGCAGGATTCGGCAGCCGGCGACGCCGCAGTCGGAATGAGCGTCCATGAATGCCACCATCCGCGCGAGGCAGTTCTGCCGCGGATCGAAGAACATGTCCGTATTCATCAACAGAACGTATCGGGCGGTCGAGGCGGCCACGACGCGGTTCATGTTGGCGGCATAGCTCAACCGCTTGTTGTTCTTCAAAACGGCCGTTTCCGGGATCGCCTTCCGCCACAACTCCACGCCGTCGCCGACGGCGTTATTGACAAGCAACAGGCGATAACGCAGGCCGCCGGTAGATGCCTTCATCGTGGATAGCAGCGGAGCCATCAAGTCACGTTCGCCGGTGTAGATGACGCCCACGTCCAAGTCGCGGCGGTGCAGCGTCCCCGCGAAGCTGGCCCGCTCCGACAATTCGCAAAGATGGTTCCATTCGGCCAACGGACATGGGAGTGGCTTCCTGCCTTATGCTGCTTTTCGCTTCTCAAGAGATGGCACGGCGTCGTCTGTGGCCACGGTAGGCTTGGTTATGGCGGCTTCGTCGGCCTCGGGATATCTCCTGTTTAATCGGCCGGGCGGCAACTGCTTCGGGAGAAAAATCGCCTGACTTAAATTTTCCGCCTGTCGGCGCACAAATCTGTCAATCAAGCCGAATTCGCGATGTCCAAAAACGCGGAAGCGAATCATCAGCACGACGATTGTGGATGCGACGACCCATGCCAACCCATCGGTGCGAAAGAGCGTCGCAGCGGTGGCAGCCGCGCCCGTTGCAAGGCACAACGCCCCTACGATCCCCAGAACCTGCCACGGGCCGAGCCCTCGATCCAAGAGACAATGGTGGATGTGCTGGCGGTCGCCCAAGGCGAGCGGCCGCCCGGTGAGCTTACGGCGGACCATCGCCATCACCACGTCGAACAGCGGCATCGTCATGAGCACGACCGGCGCGGTGATCGACAGCGTGGCCGTGCTTTTCAAGCTGGCCTGAAAGCTCAGCACGCCGATCATCAAGCCTAGAAACGTGCTGCCGGAATCGCCCAGAAAAATGCTCGCCGGGGGGCGGTTGAAGATTAGGAATCCTGCCAGGGCCGCAGTCAGCACGAGGCTTGCCACGGCCACGTGAACATTGCCCGTGCTCAAGGCGATGATGCCCATCATGCTCGTCGTGGAAAGTCCGACGACCGAGGCGAGGCCATCCAGGCCGTCGATCAGGTTCAAGGCGTTGATGCAGCCCATGAGCCAGAACGTGGTCAGCGCCATGCCCCAGTGGCCCAATTCGATGCGGAAGCCGAAGACGACGATGTAATCGACGGATATGCCGGCCGCGGCGACGGCCAGCGCGGCCGCGAACTGGAGCACGAGTTTTGCCCGCCAGCGAAGGTTCCAGGAATCGTCGATCGCGCCGAAGACACACGCCAGGGCGGCGGTGGGAATCAGCGTCCAACATAGATGCGCCAGCTCCCGGTGTCCGAAGCCGCCGAGCGCCAGGGCGGTGAGCAGCCCGGCGGCGAAGGCGATGTAAACCGCCACACCGCCCAGCAAGGGGATCGGGCCGGGGTGGAAGCGGCGCACCGTGTCCGGATGCGCGAGCACACCCAACCGCCGCGCCGCGCGCCGCACGAGCGGCGTCGTCGCGATTGAGACGGCCAATGCCACCGCCATCGGTATCAGCAAGTAAATCCAGTCGCCATCCATAGCGCCAAAGCCCGGCGTCCGTGCCGGGCGGTATGGGAACTGCAATTCCAGAGTTTCAAATCCGGAATTTGCAAGTCGCCGTTTTCAAAATGCCGTGATCGGTCCCGAGACCAGCCGCCGTGCGATTAGTCGATTCAAGCGGTTCCGATGCCGCGGGCCGTATCATAATCTGTATATTCTGTATATGTTGATGTGTTCTTTGACCGGCGGGCCAGAGCCTTCGTTCATCGATCGGCACGAACCCAAGGTCCTTAATCCGCTTGAGAATCTCGTCGCACGACGAAGCGGGGCTGTCGGCAGCCAGCAGCACTACGGCGGGTCGCCAGCGGTTGATCTGGCGAATGACCGCAGACGTTGTGGCCCGCTCCGGAAACGACGCCGAGCGCCTGGGCGTAGTACGCCACGACCTGCGTCAAGCCGTCGGGTCCGTAGACGCGTGCCGCCGGCCCGTAGCTCTGGCGGACCCACTGGCCGACTTCCACGGCCTCCGCGCGGCTGCGCGTATCGCCGCTGAACGCGATGAGCATATTGGCGGCAAGGATCGCAGTTCCGACACTGAATGCCGGTGAAACCGCTCCCAACCCGACGCGTAAGCGAGGGAAGATCGTTTTTCCCTCGCTTACGCGTCGGGTTGTGATTAGCGATGCCACGCGCCACATAACGCGACTCGCCAGCGGCGCGACCAGCATAACGATGGGAAAGAAGTATCGCGGTCCCGCTTCATGCGACCAGTAAAGATGGACCCAAACGGCCAGCAGGATCGGCACGGCTACAACGATCATGGCGCGATAATCGGGCCGCCGCAGGATTGCTCCTTCCGTAGCGATTCCAATGCCTAGCGCCAGCAGAAACAGTGGCGACAGGCCCTTGAAGAACCCAGTCACAAAGCGTTCCGCCATCTTCCACCACGGCAGCGGCGGCAGCAAATCGGGCCGCGCGAGCGTCTTAGCTTCCGGCCTGCCCGATAACGACTCCTCGGCCCAATCTCGAGCGAGTTCCACGGGCTGCGTTCGCACAAGGCCGGTCACGTTGCCGTGATACCAGAGACAGTTGACATAGAGCAGCGACAGAGGATACATGGCAACGCAAACCAACCCGCCGACGAGCAGTCGCAGGGAGCGGGAGGAGTGGAGAGCGGCAAAGGGGACAGTCCCATTTTTGCTAACGCAAAAATCGGGACAGTCCCCTCCGTGCTCCGTGCTCCGTGCTCCCTGCCATGCCCGCCACAGCGACCAAGCCGCCAAGAGCGCGAACAGTGCCAGCCCCTCGAACCGCGTCAGGCACGCTAGGGCAATTGTGACGCCCGAGGCCAAGAACCATCGCCAGCGAAGTTCGGTGATCGCCAGCCAGAGCAGATAGACGCTGCCGGCGAGCAGGAACCAGAAGGTTGAATCGCGAATTACTTCGACGCTCCAGCGGATGAGGCCGGGGTGAACGGCGTAGAGAAATCCGGCGCCTAGCGCCGTGCGCTGGTCGAAGGCGCGGCGAATCCAACCGTATAACGGCAGCACCGTGCAACTGGATATGACGACGCCCCAGACCGCGCCGGACATTTCCCAGCCGAATCCGGCGCGATGCAGCGCGGCGAGAATGAGCGGATAGATGTTGAAGCGAATGTCCCCCAGCCCCTGCTCAAAAAACCCGGCCTCAAAGGCTTTGCCCAATCGTATATAGAGAACTGAATCCGGACAGATGCCGGGCACTCTCCAGGCCATGACCGCTCGCGGCAAGAGGCAGAGCGCCAACAAGGCAGCGGGCACGATCCATCCACCTGCCGGCGCATGCTCCGGCAGGCACGACTGGCCGCGAATCGGCAGTAGTTTCGAGAGGTAAGACGGCACGCTAAGTCGTTGGAACTAAGTATTTTGTGCTTGCTACGGTGGGTAACGAAGTGGACGGCCTCCTTAGCCGCACACACGTACCGCCGCCATCTGCCACTTTAGGGCAGTTAGGGTGCGGCTTTATCGCAGAATGCCAGAATCGCGGCAACGTCAATTGCGTAGCGCGATGCGTCTTGAATACCTAACGTGAGGGGTCTGTGGAAGCCGTAATCGAGGAGGCGAGTTTTTCAGGTCCGAAAATGACAGCATTGTAAATGCTTGACACCCTTTTGGGGACTGAATACTATCTAACGTATGAGTGTTTGGAATAAAGTACTGCTCGGATTGCTGGCAATTGCGTCGCTGGTCTTTTTTCACGCGGCGCTGCGCACGGTCAAGACGTTTGATTATTGGTCACACAAGGCGGCCGATTTCGAGAGAAAGCTGAAGGACATCCGCGAGGAAATTGTCTCGCTCCGCACGGCCGATCACGAACACCCGCTGCTCGACAAGACCTTTGGCGTTCAGCAGTTGCGCTTTGACCTGGGCCGCATGGTGAACAATCGCGGCCGCATCTGGACGAATTGCCAGGTAAAAAAGGTCCAACCGGAAGTGGTCAATGGCGTGAAGACGGGCCGTACCGAAGTGGCCGTCAGCAGCGACGATCCGGGCATATCCGACAAAATGCTGGTCTACGCCTTTGAGGAAGGCGATGAGCCGTCGTCGGTCAAGTACCTGGGCGAGTTCGCCGTAAAGGCCATCAATCAGAACATCGTTGGGATGGTCAGCACCACGCAATTGACGAAACTCCAGGAGAACAACTTGCGCATAGCAAGACGGCGTTGTGGGTGCTCTACGAAATGATGCCCGCCGACCAGCATGAGCTTTTTGCCTCGTTGAACGACGATCTGAGGAAGAAGTTTTTCCCCGATCCCGATCCGGGCTTGTCCAAAGCGGAACAGGACAAGTGGAAGAAGGAGAAGTGGTGGCTGCCCGAAGAGTACGTTGTGGATGGGCAAGTAGTGGCGGGCCAGCCGTTCGAGCGCAAGCTCGCGCGATTATCTGGAGATCATGCGCGTCTGCGAGGTGGACCGGACGCTGTACGACGACCGAAAGAACGCGATGGAGCGCGACGAGACCTATTTGACGGCCGCCAAGACGGATTCCGATCAGCAACTGGCGTTCGCCGAGAAGCAAAAATCACAGGCCCGCAACGAGCGAGATTGGGAGTTCAAGCAGCGAGATGCGACGTCGGTGTACTACACCGCGCTCGAAAAAATGCTCAACTTCAACGAAGCAGCCGTGAAGGCGGCGATGGCCGCTAATGCGGAGGCCGCCAAACAAATCGCCAAGATTCAGAAAGATGCGGCCGAAGAAATTGATCGCCGCACGCGAAACATGGCACAATACAGCGGCGCGAGGGCGAACTAAGGGCGTGGGCATCTACGATCGCGATTACTACCGCCAGGGAGGAAGCGGTTTTCGCCTGCGGCGCCCCGCACGGTGATCGTCGCCATCATTCTCATCAATGTGGCGGTTTTTGCCGCGGAACTAATCACGAGACCGGGTGATCGCCGTCTCGGCGACGGGCCGGTTGTCGAATGGCTTGCGGCCCACTCCCACATCAATCCGCCCGCGGAAAAGAATGAAAAGAACTTCGAGCAATTAAGCGCGGCTGAGAAGAAGGAGTTTAAATCTCGATTGGAGGACCGCGACGACACGCTGCGTCATCCGTGGTTATGGTGGCAGTTTCTCACGTGCGGTTTCGTGCATGACCCTGGGGTGCCCAGCATATCCTCTTCAACCTTTTGACGTTGTTTTTCCTGGGCCGCGACGTGGAAGAATGGTTTGGGACAAGGGAGTTCATCCGCCTTTATTCGACGATGACCGTTTTCGCTTCGGTTGTGTGGATGACAGTGACGCGGTTCTTTCCGGGCGAGTTTCCGACAGGCGCATGGCCGGATGGACGAACGGTTCTAATGCCGATCCGCGACGTAATGTTCGGCGCATCGGGAGCAATAGCGGGCGTCGTCGTATTCTATGCGCTGCTCTTTCCACGGCGAACACTTTTGGTCATGTTCGTACTGCCGCTGCCGGCCTGGCTCGTCGGTGCGCTGGCGATCGGCTACGATATCTACGGCGCGACGGGCCGAGCGGACCAGCATGTCGCCTATGCGGCCCACCTTGGCGGAGCGGCGTTCGCCTTGGCGTACTTCAATTTCCATTGGAACCTGGGGAACATCGTCAAGCCGGCCGTCGCCTGGATTAAGACCCGCAGTCGGCCGCCGCTGAAGGTGTTCAAGCCCGACGACGGGCCCGCCGAGCCGGTGACCGACGACGAGGTTGATCGCATCCTGACGAAGATCCATCGCGAGGGCGAGCATAGCCTGACGGCCAAGGAGCGCCGCGTGATGGAGAAGGCCAGCCGCGAGTATCGGCAGCGGCGGGGCGAGTAACATGTACGTTTCTACCTTCCGAACCGCTCCAGCCCCTCGCACTGGCGCGACGATCCGCTGCCGACGAGCGAGTCGATCATCACTTGCACGTCGCTGGTGACATTGGCCATGCGGTGCAGCCATAGCGAGCGGAAGAGCCCGGTCGAGTCGAAAAGGTCGCCGGGAAAGCTGGCGAGAATCGCCGAGCCGATCTGAGCGTTGAGGTCTTCGCTGGGACTGACCGGCGCCATGCCGCGGCGAAACGCGGCGCGAAGCGAGGCTTGCAAGAGCGGCCACGCGTGCCGGCCGCTTTTGACGTTCGACTGATAGTCGAGGTCCCGCGAAAACTCGATCGCACGTTGGACGTTGCAGGCGAACTCGCTCACGTCGCCGAGCTGGGCAAGGTGGCCGACCAACAGATCGGTCCAGCGTTCGGCGCGGCGGCGAAGATGGTTGAGCTTGACGGCCCCTTCGGCGTCGACGCCCGGCCCGCGGACCAGCAAAATAAGCACGCGATGCCGTGCTTCCATGTGGCCGATCATGATGCTGCGAGAAAGCGACTCGAACTCGCTCGTGCCGCGGTGCCGGTCGTAGAGGCAGAGCAAGGCGGTCCAGGTGCGGGTGAGCACCTCGCCCGTCAAGATTTCTTCCAACACGCCGCGGAGGAACGGCCATTTGACTCGGGCTGCCGTGGCGTCCGAGTGCGTGGCATCGGCCGCGAAGCTTTTGAGGTTCCTCGTCCAGCGGTCGAGGCGGCACTTGGACGCGGTCCAATACTGCTGCACGCCTTGGCTGGAGAGTTGTGTCTCGCCGCGGACGAGCACGGGTCCCTGGGCGGAGAGGATGGCGGCCAGTTCGACAAGTTCTCGCGCGTGCATGGGCGTCGCTCGGGATGGAGGAGTTGTTACGGTCGAACAGGAGAGTATGCAAACGCAATGCCAAGCAACCTTCGTGCTTTTGAATCTGTCACTGCTGGTCGAATTGCAGTTCGACCGCAAGTTCATGTGTTGCAAATTGGCAACATGGCTTTGGCCGCGGCGTGGAGAAAAGGCACTCGCCAAAGCGGCGCGAAGTGATAGTGGCGGGTCGTCGTTGCACTCGACCACACCCTACGCCCGCAGCAACCGTCCGCATCGCCAGCCAATCGACCGGCGGCCGATGCAGAAGAGTCGCCCGGCGAGGCGGAAGCCGAGTTTCGCATGGCTCCGCAGCGATGCCCCGTTGGCGAAGTCTACGATTGCGATCATTTGAACCGAGCCGCGCTGGCGGAAGTGCGCGGCCGCCCGCGAGAGCGCCGCGCCGTGTATTTGCCGTCCGCGAAATTCGGGCACGGTGTAGGCCTTGTACAAATAGACGGTATCCTGCGGCAATTTCAGCCCGGCGCCGAAACTGTGCTCCGGCTCGATTGTCTCGAGGGCGAACCAGGAATAATTGGCCAGCCGGTCGCCGTGGAAGGCGGCGAAGCAGAAGTCGCGGCTAGATTGCAATCGCTCGGCAATCGATGCCTCGAGTTCATGACGAGGATCGAGCGCGGCCGCTCGCACATTTTCGCAATTAAGAAAGCGATATTCCAGTTCGAGCTTTGGCTGCGGCTGCGGAAGAGCCGACGCCAATTCCAGACGCAGCACCTGGCCGATTTCAAAGCTGGTCAGCCGCCGCGCGATGCGGTATGCCAATTCGGCGAATGTCGCGCTCGTGCGAGATGCTGGCAAGAATGGGTTGACGTTCATAACGAATGCCCGTTTACCAATTTGTCATTTCAACTCTACGTTACAGTTTCGCTTCGTTCCGCGTTTCGCCTACGTCCTTTAGCGGGGGTACTGGTCTGCTAGAACCACGACGACGATAATAGGTGGTTTAACCAACACATTAGTCCCATGATCAAGCATCGAGAACTTCAACAGTGGGTCGAAGAGATGGCCCGCTTGTGCGAGCCGGATCACATCGTTTGGATCGACGGATCGGAAGAGGAAAAGGAACGCCTCACGAAGGAAGCCGTCGCGACCGGCGAAATGGTCGCTCCTGAACCAGGAGAAGCTGCCCGGCTGCCTCTATCACCGCACGGCCGTCAACGACGTTGCGCGGACCGAAGACCTGACCTACATCTGCACCACGCTGCAGTGAGGACGCCGGCCCGACGAACAACTGGATGTCGCCCGAAGAAGGCTATCGCCGGGCGGGCGAAATCTTCAAGGGCTCGATGAGCGGGCGGACGATGTACGTGATCCCCTTCTCGATGGGGCCGGTCGGCTCGCCTTTCAGCAAGATCGGCGTCGAACTGACCGACAGCATCTACGTCGTGCTGAACATGCGGATCATGACCCACGTCGGCGCGGCGGTGCTTGAAGCAACTTGGCAGCCGACGGCGAGTTCACCAGTGCCTGCACGGCAAGGCCGACCTGGACATCAAGCGCCGGCTGATCCTGCACTTTCCCGAGGACAACACGATCTGGAGCGTGCGGCTCCGGCTACGGCGGCAACGTGCTGCTGGGCAAGAAGTGCCTGGCGCTGCGGATCGCCAGCTACCTCGGCAAGCGGCGAAGGCTGGCTGGCCGAGCACATGCTGATCATGGGCGTCGAGACACCCCGACGGCCGCGTCGAGTACATCGCCGCCGCCTTCCCCAGCGCCTGCGGCAAGACCAACCTGGCCATGCTCGTCCCGCCCGAAGGGCTGAAGATCAAGGGCTATCGCATCTGGACCGTCGGCGACGACATCGCCTGGATGCGGATCGACACCGACGGCCGGCTCTGGGCGATCAATCCCGAGACGCGGCTTCTTCGGCGTGGCGCCGGGCACGAACTCGAAGAGCAACCCGAACATGATGAAGACCATCGGCCGCAACACGATCTACACCAACGTCGTGCTTGACCAAGGACGGCAACGTGTGGTGGGAAGGCGGCGAAGGCGAACCGCCGGCCGAAGGCTGCGGACTGGCAAGGCCGGCCGTGGAAGCCGGGCATGAAGGACGCCGACGGCAAGCCGGTCCTGGGGGCGCATCCCAACAGCCGCTTCACCGCGCCGCTTGACGCAATGCCCGTCGCCTCGATTCCGCGCCGAGCATCACCACGGCGTGCCGATTTCGGCGATCATCTTCGGCGGCCGGCGGGCCTCGCTGGCGCCGCTGGTCTACGAGGCGTTCGACTGGGAGCACGGCGTGTTCGTCGGCGCCACGATGGCCTCGGAGCGGACCGCCGCCCAGTTCGGCAAGCATGGGCGAGGTCCGCCGCGATCCGATGGCCATGCTGCCCTTCTGCGGCTACCACATGGGCGATTACTTCGAGCACTGGCTGGACGATGGGCCGGCGGATGACCAACCCGCCGCGAGATCTTCCACGTCAACTGGTTCCGCACCGACGAAAACGGCAAGTTCCTCTGGCCGGGCTACGGCGAGAACCTGCGCGTGATCGAGTGGATCCTCGACCGCTGCCGCGGCGAGGCCGACGCGGTGCCGACGCCCGATCGGCTACGTGCCCACGCCCGATAGCCTCGACCTGACCGGCCTGGACATACCGCCCGCGAACGCTGGACAAACTGTTTGCCGTGAACCGCAACGACTGGTACGCGGAGACCGAGGAGGTCGCCGGCTTCTTCCAGCAGTTCGGCAACCGCCTTCCCGAGGAGCTTGTGGGACCAACTGGAAATGCACTACGGCAGCGGCTCCGCAACTCGCCGCTCTCGCTGCTGCAGCCGGGCAGCGAAATCCGCCCGCTGGCCGACGGAGCTCAACGAGATCATCGAGCGCGAGAACCCGCACGTCTACGCCATGCTTTCCGAGCTGGGCAAGCGGCTGTTCTTCCCCAAGGGCATTCTCGCCCAGAGCGCCGAGGCCAAGGAGAAGGCCAAGCGGCTACGACGCCACGATCGGCATCGCCCGGGAAAACGGCAAGCCGATGTTCCTGCCCTCGATCATGAAGTATTTCAACGACCTGACGCCGGCCGAGGCGCTGACCTATGCCCCGGCCACGGGCCGCGCCGACCTGCGGAAGAAGTGGCGCGAGGAAATGCTCCGCAAGAATCCCGAGCCTGGCGGGCAAGAGCATTTCGCTGCCGATCGTCACCGGCGGCGTGACGCACGCCCTGAGCCTCGTCGGCGACCTGTTCGTCGATCGCGGCGACGTGGTGCTGTTGCCCGACAAGTTCTGGGAGAATTACGATCTGCTCTATCGGCGTGCGGATGCCAGGCCCAGTTGGCGCTGTTTCCGTTCTTCAACGCCGCGGGCGGGTTCAACGTCGAGGCGCTGCGGCAGGCGCTGGCCACTCGGCCGGAAGGTTGGAAGACGCTGCTTATGCTCAACTTCCCCAACAACCCGACGGGCTATTCGATCACGGCCGTCGAGGCCGACCAGATCGTCGCCGTGCTTGCAGAGGGCGGCCGAGGACGGCCGCAACTTGATTGTGGTGACCGACGACGCCTATTTCGGCCTCTTCTACGGCGACGATCTGGCCCAGGAATCGCTCTTCGCGCAACTGGCCAACCTGCCACGAGCGCATCCTGGCAGTGAAGGTGGACGGGCCGACCAAGGAAGAGTTCGTCTGGGGCTTCCGCACCGGCATGTTGACGTTCGGCACGCGGGCGACCACGAGCACCGAGTCGCTTTACAAGGCGTTGGAAAAAAAAGTTACCGGGGCGATCCGCAGCCACGGTTTCGAATTGTTCGCACTCGGCGCAGAGCGTGCTGGTGAAGGCCCTTTCCAGCGAGACGATCAAGGCCGAGCGCAAGGAGAAGCAGGACATCCTCCGCGAAGCGCGGCCGATCGCTGCCACGAGATTCTCAAGAAGCCCGAATACGCCGAGCTGCTGGGAGCCTACCCGTTCAACGCCGGCTATTTCATGTGCGTGAAGCTGAAGGGCATCGACGCGAATACCTTCCGCAAGCATCTGTTGGACAAGTACGGCGTGGGCGTGATCGCCGACGGCGAGCACGACATCCGCGTGGCGTTCTCGGCGGTGGATGTCGGCGAGTTGGAGGACCTTTTCGCGCAGATGGGCGCAGCGGCGAAGGATTTGCTGGAAGGCGGCTCGGCCTAGAAACGAGCAAGGATTATTTCTTCCGCCAGCGTGAAATGGCAACAAAAGCAGACGAGTTCGATCCGCCGTTGGAAGTCCTCTTGGCCGCGGTCAAAGATATTTGTGTTCCTGTTCTGCGGAATACTTCCGCCGAAACTTCGATCGAATTCGTCGCAAAGATCGCCGTATGGATAAGGGATGTAGAGCATCCTAAGTTCTCGATTTCATCCAAAGGATTCGGAGAGTATGATGTCGCCGAAAACGTCCTTGTTCGCATGCGATTTCGACGAACTCATCGCGACGATCGGCTGCTTTTCTCGATGGAATCTCAACACACGAATTGGCGAACCACCGAGTTCTCAGGTGTACGGTGGCGCGGCGACGTTCTTGATTGGTGGCGGGAACACGTCATTGCGCCTACGAGACAAAACGCATTGCTACAATTCTGGCTGGCATGGTTGGTAAATGCCTTCACGAGCTTGTCCAGCCAGTGTCCCGCAACTATACTGAAAACGGAAATATGAACCCTTTACTCTCACGTATCACAATCGACCCAAGTATTTGCCACGGCAAGCCATGCGTGCGCGGATTGCGTTATCCTATCGAGAATCTGCTAGAACTTCTTAGTTCGGGAATGACAATCGAAGAAATATTAGCGGACTTCGAGGATCTTGAGCGCGACGACCTACTTGCGGTTCTAGCCTATGCCGCACGACTCGCACAGACGCGCCGCTTGCAACCGGTGGCGCAATGAAGTTTCTCGTAGATGCCCAACTTCCGCGGCGAATGGCGGTTTGGTTGTCGGCTGCCGGTTGCGATGCCATCCACACTCTGGACCTTCCGGACGGCAATCGCGCGACGGACGGAAAAATCAACGAAATCGTGGAACGCGAGCAACGAATTCTGATCAGCAAGGATGCGGATTTCGTTGACTCCCACCTCCTTTCGACGCTGCCCCCCAAGCTCCTTTTGATTTCGACTGGCAACATTAGTAACCGCGAACTCGAAGCGCTCTTCGTGCCCCTTATTCCGGACATTGTGCGCGAGTTCGACTCACACACATTTCTCGAACTCGGCCGGGATGGACTGGTTGTCCGCGGCTAGCCGCCTGCGTTCAAGTGGATACTCAAGCCATCCTGCCCTTCCGATACCGCCGAATCAACGCATTCGTCGAACTATCATGCCCCAATTGCGGTTCCGTCGCCGCTTCCAATTCAGGCACGATCCGCTGGGCGAGCACTTTGCCTAGCTCCACGCCCCACTGGTCGAATGAATTGATGTTCCAAATCACGCCCTGCGTGAAAACGCTGTGCTCATAGAGCGCGACGAGTTTTCCCAGCATCGCCGGATCGAGCCGCTGGGCGAGGAGCGTATTCGAGGGCCGGTTGCCCTGGAAAACGCGGTGCGGCACGAGCCAATCGGGCGTGCCCTCGGCTTTCACCTGCTGGGCCGTCTTGCCGAAGGCCAGGGCCTCGCTCTGGGCAAAAACATTGGCCACCAAGAGATCGTGGTGCCGGCCAAGCGGCTGGAGCGCTTCCATGAAGGCGATGAAGTCGCAGGGGATGAGCCGCGTCCCCTGGTGGATCAACTGATAGAACGAGTGCTGGCCGTTCGTGCCCGGCTCGCCCCAGTAGATCGCCCCGGTCTCGTAGGCCACCGGACTGCCGTCCAGCGTGACCGACTTGCCGTTGCTCTCCATCGTAAGCTGCTGCAAATAAGCGGGGAAGCGTTTCATGTACTGCTCGTAGGGCAGCACGGCCATCGTTTCGGCGCCGAAGAAATCGGTGTACCAGACAGTCAACAGCGCCATCAACACCGGCAAGTTCCGCTCAAAGGGCGCGGTGCGGAAGTGCTCGTCCATTTCATGGAAGCCGGCCAGCATCGCGCGGAAATGCT
Source organism: uncultured Planctomycetia bacterium (assembly GCA_963707295.1). Taxonomy (GTDB): domain Bacteria; phylum Planctomycetota; class Planctomycetia; order Pirellulales; family Thermoguttaceae; genus JANXQG01. The sequence goes on along the minus strand of CAVPPL010000006.1, from coordinate 1,214,095 downwards.
CCGGCCCGATCGCGAGCATCGTCGATAGCCCGATGGCCGAGTCCATCGAATACCGCCCGCCGACCCAGTCCCAGAAGCCGAACATGTTGGCCGTATCGATGCCGAACTCGGCGACTTTAGCCGCGTTCGTGGAAACAGCCACGAAGTGCCGGGCGACCGCCTCCACGCCGGCCTTCAGTCCGCTCAGCAGCCAATCGCGGGCGGATTGCGCGTTGGTCATTGTCTCCAATGTCGTAAAGGTTTTCGACGAGACGATGAACAGTGTCTCGGCCGGATCGAGATCGCGCGTCGCCTCCACGAAATCGACGCCGTCCACATTGGAGACGAAACGAAAGGTCCGGCCGCGGTCGCTGTAGAATTTGAGGGCTTCGTAGGCCATGACCGGGCCCAGGTCAGAGCCGCCGATGCCGATGTTTATGATGTTTCGAATCGGCTTGCCCGTATGCCCCTTCCATGCGCCGCTACGGACCTGATTGGCGAAGGCGGTCATTTTATCAAGCACGGCATGGACCTCGGGCACAACGTTTTCGCCGTCGACAGTGATCGTCGCCCCTCGCAGCGCCCGCAATGCGACGTGCAGCACGGCGCGGTTCTCCGTGATGTTGATCTTCTCGCCGCCGAACATGGCGTCGATACGAGCCCGCAGCCCGCACTGCTCCGCAAGCTGAACGAGAAGTTTCAGAGACTCGTCCGTGATGCGGTTCTTCGAATAATCGAGGAACAAGCCTGCGGCTTCGACGGTCATCCGCTCGCCGCGCTGCGGATCGTCAGCGAAGAGACGGCGGAGGTGTGTCTCGCCGATCTCGCGGTAATGCGCTTGCAGGGCTTTCCAGGCCGGGCTGTCAATGAGGAATGTTGTGGATGCCGACATCGCTTTATTCCTTTCGCTATGGTTAAGGACAAACTGGCGGAATTGTACGTCCGTCGTGCGGCGGCATCAATCCCCGCGCTTGCCCGGCATGGATGTTTCGCTAGAATTCGCTTGCCGCGAGGAAAAAAGCCATGTTCAACTTTCCTGTCACGACGCCGTACATGCTGCTGGGGCTGCTGTTCGTCGTCGCAGTCGCCTTGGTGCAGGCGGGAGTAATCAGCTATGCCTACGAAAAGATGGGCATTAGTCGCCGCTACGTTCTCGGCATCCTTCTGTTGACGCTGGGCGGAAGCGCGATCAACATCCCGATTGCCGAATTTCCTGCGCAGAACATCGAGAGAGAGAAGGTCTTCAGGTATCTCGGCGTGGACTATGTCGTGCCGGTATGGGAGCACGAGAACAAGACGATTCTGGCGGTCAATTTGGGCGGCGCGGTTATCCCCGTGGCGCTGTCGCTTTACTTGCTGGCCCGCAACGAACTTTACTTCGAAGGCGGCGTGGCGATTCTGGTCGTGACGTTGGTGACGCATTGGATGGCGCATCCGGTCCGTGGCATGGGAATTGCCATCTCGCCGCTGGTGGCGCCGATTGTCGCGGCCCTCGCGGCGATCCTCATTTCGCGTAAGCACGCTGCTCCTGTGGCCTACATCGCCGGCAGCGTTGGCACGCTGCTGGGCGCGGATGTTCTCAATCTGGGCGTGATCCGCGACCTGGGCGCCCCGGTCGCCTCGATCGGCGGCGCGGGCGTGGCCGACGGCGTCTTCCTGGCGGGCATCGTCGCAGTGCTGCTGGCGTGACGTGGCTAGTCAGGGAAAACCTATCCCAAAGCCGCCAGCGCGCTCTGATAAACATTCTCGATTTCATCCGGTCTGGCAATTGAAATCTTCAGATCTCGCAGCAGGCCGTCGGCAAGCGAATAGATCCAGCCGTGGATGGTTACGTCCTGTCCGCGTTGCCAGGCGTCGCCGACGATCGTCGTCTGGCAAACGTCCAATGCCTGTTCGATGACGTTCAATTCGCATAGCCGATCGCAGGCGGCCTCCGGATCGGTCAGCCCGGCAATCTGAGCCGCATGCTTCTCCTGAACGTCCTGGACGTGGCGGAGCCAGTTGTCGATCAGCCCCAGGCGGTCGTTGCGCAAGGCGGCCCGCACGCCTCCGCAACCATAATGGCCGCAGACGATAATATGCGCCACCTTTCAGCACGTCTACCGCGAATTGGATCACGGAGAGGCAGTTCAGATCGGTATGCACCACGACATTGGCCACGTTGCGATGCACGAAAAGCTCGCCCGGCATCAGGCCGACGATCTCGTTGGCCGGTACGCGGCTGTCGGCGCAGCCGATCCAGAGGTACTTGGGCGATTGCTGCCGTGAGAGTCTCGAAAAAAACTCCGGATCGCGGCGGCGAATGCGGTCGGCCCATTCCCGATTGTTCTGAAATAGTCGATTGAGGTCTCCCATAGGCAGGTCAAAGGCGTCCGTTAGATTGCAAAGAATGGGATATATGGCCTGTTTCACGGCCATCGGCACCGCGCACCGTCGCGCACGTTTACATTACGGCCCATCTCGATTATAGTAAATGTTTACCGCATATTTAGACAAGCTCTTAAAATGGCTCCGCCGTTGGCCTTGGCATCGGCCGGCGCAGCCGAATCTTCCCGCTAGCATGGCCGAAAAGGTCCAGAATCTTTATCGTACGCCGCCGGCCCAGCCGCAAAAGCCGCAGCCGGCCGTTCGGCCGGTCTTTCGCTGGACCACGCGCGAAACGCTGATCTGCACGCTGTTGGTTTTTTTTGTCGTGACGGCCTATTTTACCGTCTGGCGGTTTCAATTCGTCTATTTTGACGATCCAGGCTATGTCAGCGAAAACTTGGACGTTCTTCGCGGACTTCCATTGTTCACCAACGTCGAACGCTTCAAGGCGAGCGTCTACTGGGCGTTTACCGCCTTCGAGCAGAGCAACTGGCATCCGCTCACCTGGCTTTCGCACATGCTTGACGTGCAGCTCTACCAGCAGTGGCAGGGCGGGCATCATATCACGAACATCATCCTGCACTCGATGAATACGCTCTTGCTGTTCGGGCTATTCTGGCGGATGACGGGCAAATCATGGCGAAGCGCGGCCGTGGCGGCAATGTTCGCCGTCCATCCGATGCACGTCGAATCGGTGGCCTGGGTGGCCGAACGCAAGGACGTGTTGAGCACCTTTTTCGGCCTGCTGACGTTGCACGCCTACGTGAGCTACAGCGCCCGTGCGCGGTTTAACGGCGGATCGCTTCTCTTCGCGGCAAGCCTTACCGGCTTCGTCGGCATCCTGGGATGGCTTTGGTACAACCAGTGTTTCTGGTATCTGTGGCAAGTCATCTTGTTCCAGCGACATGAGGCCCGCGCGATGCCCAATGGGTACGATTCGCTGTCGCTGACCGGCCCGATTTTTGCCGCTTTAGCGATGCTGTTTATTCTCGCGGTCGGCGCCGCAGGCGGATTTGCGGCATCTTCCGGCCGCACGCGGCTCCTGAAGTACTGCGGCATTTTGCTGGCGTTCACGCTGGTCGGATTTGTCCTGCTCGCAAGCCTATGGAGCTTGAAGTCATTCGAGGGCGGCGAGGCTCAGAAATGGACCAATGGAATCGGCGGTGCGGCCGTGCTTTTGGCAATTGCCGGCGGAATCTTTGCCGCGATTCAGCAGCGGTCCAGTATCGCGATCCAATGCGCGGTGTTCGCTGCCAGCGTCGCGGCGCTGCTGCTTGTGCTGAATTGGATCCAGTTGCCGCCGCCGCAATCGCCCGCCGCACCCGCTTGGTACAACAATCCGTTCCAGACGGTCGTGGAGCGAATCTGGTGCTGCGAATTCGCGGTGGCGATATTCGTCGTCTTCGGCAGCCTCTTGGTAGACGCAATAGCGGGCCGCCGCACGAACTTGGGGTTGTTCTGCGTCGTGTTCCTGTTGTACATGCTGGGTCTTCTCGCCAAGCCGATGCTGGTGACGCTGCCGTTCATCATGTTGCTGTTGGACTACTGGCCGCTGGGACGCGTCGATCCCTTGCCCGCAGAGCGGCAGGAAAAGCTCGCACCGGCCGCTTCCGATCCGTCGAGAATAGCGCGTTGCCGCGCGCGGGAGCGACGGCGGCCGCCGGTCGCGGCCTACGCGCAGGCCTCGCCGCCGCGGACATCACCGGAGCCCCACCGCACCATCATGCGCCTGTTGGCGTTGGTTGTGGAAAAGGCGCCGCTCTTTGCCTTGGCCGTCGTCTCCAGCATGGTGACGCCGATCGCTCAGAGCCACGGTGGCTCGATGGCCTCGACCAGCGATCTGTCCATCTTCTTTCGCATCCAGAATGTGATGAAGTCGTTCGGCGTATATGTCGGAAAAATGTTCTGGCCGGGCAAGATGATGTCGCTGCACTTGCTGGCCCAGGACAAGCAGGGTCTGCCGTACGTCGAGCCGGAGTTTTTCTTGATAGGAGTCGCCGTAGTCGTCGGCATGACGGCCGTGGCAGTCGCGGCGTTTTTTCTCGGCCGCCGTTATATAACGTTCGGCTGGTTTTGGTACGTTGGCATCCTGGTGCCGGTGATCGGCTTCGTTCAGGTGGGCGAACAGAGGTGGGCCGACCGCTACACGTACGTCCCCTACGTCGGCCTGTTCGTGGCCATCGTTTGGACGATCGGCGAACTAATAGACAGTTTCCCGCGGTGGCGGCCGCTGCTGCTCTTTGCCACGGCCGGCGGAGCGGTATTGGTCCTCACTTCTTGGACCTCCTGGACGAACTATCAGATCCAATCCTGGCGCGATGTGGAGACGCACCTCTTGCACGCTCTGGACGTCGAGCCGGACAATTGGAACATGCTCAACAACCACGGCGTTTATCTGTGGAAGGAAGCGCAAAAGCGAGAAGCCAAGCGCAACGAGCTTCTCACGGAAGGCAAGACCCAGGAAGCCCAAGATTACGAAAAGGAAGTTCTCTACTACAAGGACGCCGCCAAGAAGAGTTGGATTCACGGCATTACGTCCCGACCCACGGCCACCGATATTCATAGCAACCTTGGCTACGCCTACTCCGAGGCGGCCAGCCAGACGTCCGACCCGGCGGAGAGCAAGAAGTTCCTCGATCTCGCGGAGCACCACCTCGGTGAAGCCGTTCGGTTGAAGGACATTTCCCCGCGACCGCATAACAACCTCGGCCGTGTGCTGCTGCGGCGAAGTCAACAGGCCGAGTTGGAAGCCAGCGCCGCTGAGGCCAAGGGCAAGACCGACCCGGCGGAAGCGGCCAAGGTAAAACCTCTGCGCGAACTGGCAAAGCTCAAGCTCGATCAGGCCATCGAGCAGTTCGAAAGGTCCGTTCAGCTCGATCCGTCGCTGCTGGAAGCACATCTCAACTTGGGCGAAGTCTACACGCAGTTGGGCGCGAATGACAAAGCAATGTATGACAAAGCCGCGAAGCACTACGCCAGCATTCTTGCGTTCTACACGCCCGGAAGCGTCGTCGATCGCGACGCGCTGGCGAACTTCAGCCAAGCCTATTTTGGCCTGGGGCGAATCGCCTTGGCCCAGGGCAAATACGAAGAAGCCGTCAAGGCATTCAAAGAAGCAATTGCCGTCAATCCCAACAACATGCTGGCGATCGACCGCTTGGCGCAAGAGCTTTTCCTCCACGGTGACTACCGCGACGGCGGGCAAGTACTTCGCCTATGGCTCAGCAAATTGCCCGCTCCGCCCGCTCCCGCGCGGCGGCAACTGGCCGAACAATTCGGCAAGCGGTTCGAGGGCAGTGGAAAGCACGAGCAGGCGGTTCGCGCATGGATTGCCATGGCCTGGATCTTCGCCACAAGCCCCGAGCCGCAATTGCGCGATCCACAGGCGGCGCTGGGCATTGCCGACGGCATCGTCAAATTGACGAATAGGCAAGACCCGCTGGCGCTCGATACGCTTGCGGCCGCCTATGCGGAAAATGGTCAATTCCCTCGCGCGGTCGAGGAGGCCCAAGCGGCAATCAATTTGGCCAACGGTCACGGCAATAAACCGCTGGCCGACTTGATCGCCGAGCGACTAGCCAGCTATCAGCGGCAGACGCCGTACGTCGGCAAGGCCGATGGCAGTGACCGCCCCAAGGACCGCGACTGATTTACTACGTCCAAAATACGCGTGAATTCGGTCAAAAAAGATCGCGTGGCCGCTTCCCGTTAGATTTCCGCACCTCTGGCTTGCAAGGGAAGTAGACGAGGGCGATAATGGAAGGGGTTGTGTCCCTTCTCCTCGCGGACTGATTGCCCCTAACCCCGCGGGGTTGCGTCACGTTGCAAAGGCTGTCACCCTTACGAGACTTCGAGCCAGGAGCGACCGATGTCAGTAATCTGCCAATGTCCATCGTGCAAGGCGAAGTATCAGGTCGGTGATCAATATGCCGGCCATAAGATCAAATGTCCCAAGTGCAGCGCCGCGGTCAATGTCCCCGCGGCGGCGACGCCCGCGCGGTCCGCGCCGGTCATGCCCGTCGCTGCCGACGCCGACGACACGGAAATGGCCTTTGCACAAACCGGGGACGACACCCTTGGCTTCCTCGAAGATGCCGCCACGGTACGGAAACATCACGGCGAACGATCCGGGAAGCATCGCGCTGCGGTGCGCGAAAGTTCTGTGCCAGACGATGATTCCGTCGGTCCGAAAATCGGCGCGAAGGAATCGACGTCCCCTGCATGGGCAGCGCCTGAAAAAGAAGAAAAAGTCCGGTTCGGGAATGCTTATCGCCGGAATCGTCGGCGGCTGTCTCGCCATCGTTGGAATTGTCGGCGGCGCGATCTACTTCAACTCGCGCGCAAACCGGCAGGTTCGACGGCCTCCTCCGACGATAAGAAGCAGGGAATGCAGCCAATCGATCCGAGCGTGCCGATGCTCATGTTCACTTTCGACTGGCCAGAGAGCGATGCCGCGGGGCAACGCTCATGATCAATGGCGAGTTGAAGGAAATCCCAGACTCGGGTCCCGTCGAGATCAAGCTGCGCCCGCGACACCGACCACCAATACGCCTTCGAACTTCAACGGCAGGGCTACAAGCCGATTAGATTCTCTCGGCTGCTGCCGGAGAACGACTCCTACATCGTCAAAGGCTGGGAATCCGAGAACCGCGGCATCGACTGGGAGCAGGACTTCGACGCGGCCAAGAAAGCGGCCGCCGATCAGCATAAGAACGTGCTGATCGTGTTCGATGCCTCCGACGCCAAGGCCAGTGCATTCCGTTCGTCGCGATTCAACGAATCCATCGCCACCAGTCCGGAATTCGTCGAACGGGCCGCCAAGGAATATGTCTGCGTCTACATCGACAATCCCGAAAAAGACGAAGCGAAGCAGAAGGTCCATGACTTGATTCGCAACCGGGAAGTTACCAAAAAGTTCCGCATCACGGTTTTTCCCACGGTGGTCGTGACCGATTCGGACAAGAGGCCGTTCGGCATCATGGAAGACTACACGATCAACGGGATCACGCCCTTCCTGGCGCTGATGGACCAGTGGCAAAAGGACCGCACGACGCTGTTCGACATGTTGGATCGCATCAAGGCCGGCGGCGACAAGCCGGATCCCGCGCTGCTCAAGCGGACGATCAGTTTCTTGGAGTTCAACAAGCTCGACGGCATATACCAGCACACGATTCAGGGCTGGGCGGAGAAGCTACCCAAGGGAGAGAGCAACGAGGTTACCGAGCAAGAAGCGAATTTGTGGATGATAAGATTTGCTCATGCGCATGCCAATCCGGACAACGCCAAGAAAGAGGTGGCGGACTTCGATCGCTGGAAGACGAGGCACAGTTTCAAAAAACACGCCGACATCGGCGCAGTGCTCCACGCGTTCGCCGCCGCGCTGCTGGATCAGATCGGTGAAAAAGACGCCGCAAAGAAGAAGTGCGAGGAAGCAAAGGCTTTCCCGTCAAAAAGCCCCCTAGCCCGGCATTTGATCGCCCAGGTCGAGCGGGAGGTATCGGGCAAGGCGGGTCCGGAAGAGGCATTTCCCCACGGTTCCGGATCGGGCTTCTGCATCGCCGAAGGCAATTACGTCATGACCAACCACCATGTGATCGCCGAAGCCAAGAAGGTCATGGTGCATCTCAACGGCGAGGAGGAGAGGTACACGGCCAACGTCGTGGCGGACAATCCCGACGGCGACATGGCCATCCTCAAGATCGACTTGCCTGCGGACAAGAAGCTCAAGCCCATTCCCTTCGCCGCCAAGGACGTGAAGATCGGCGACGAGGTTTGCGCATTCGGTTGGCCAGGGATGTTGAGCCAGAACTCATGGTCGACGCTGACGAACGGATTGGTGAGCGGGATCGACGATCGAGAAGGCTTCTTGATTACGAATTGCAAGATCGAGCACGGCAACAGCGGCGGCCCGTTGTGCAGCGTTGCCGGATGTTGCATCGCCGGCATGAACAGCCGCAAGACGGGGACCGGGGGAGAATTGAGCGAAAGTTACGGCATGGCGATCCCCGCCTCGAAATTGATCGAATTCATAAAGGAAAACAGAGACAAATTCCCGTCCGACTTTTTCCGCAAGATTCCCCGCGCGGCGAGCCCGAACGGCTCAACAAAACTCTCCGAGGTCGTGGAGCGTCTCCAGCCATCGTGCGTTTACGTGGAGAACTATCAGTAGGAGTAGTAGACATGACACTTCGCTTGCCCCTGTTCGCGTGCCTCGTCCTAGGCGTTGCGCTGACCGCCTCCGGACAGAAAATGATTACTCTCAACCCCGTCAATGTCGTCGGCGACGTGGTCCAGGTTACGCCGCGAAGCGTCATTGTGAAAGGCGGCGACGGAAATAACTGGAACGTAACGCTCGGCGGCGGCACCAAAATCAAGATCAAGGGCACCGCCGTGCCGGAAACGCTCACGCCACGAGTGTCAGTCCGCTTTATTGCCTCCATCGACAAGAAGACCGGCAAGGCGCAGGATAATCTCGACAAGATCACGATCTTCACGCCGACGCAGGGAGTCGCCAACCGCACGCTTGGCGTGGAACTGGCCAATGAGAACTCAAAGGGCGATGAAGAAGACGCTGCCGGCGCGGGCGGCGTTATGCAAATTCCCAATATGCGGCCAAATCCAGCGAAGCCACCGGGCCAAGGCCCGCCGCCCGATCAGGGAGCGGGGGCCGAGCCCGTCATTCCCGGTGCGGGCGATACGCCGGCGGCCGGCGCATCGCCGAAGCGCGGCGGACACGCGGGCAAGAGTCCCGCTGCATCCGTGCCCGATGTCGCTTCGTATGAAGTTTGCGCACAAGTTGTCAGCTACCATAACCGTAAGCTTACACTCAACGCGCCAAATCGCTTCTTCAAGCACAAGATTACCGTGGAGCTGTCGCCCGACGCCGAAATCGCGCTCGATCTTTCCGATCTATCGATGGCCAAGCCCGGCGACAAAGTGTCGGCAAAGGGCTATTACATTCGGCCCGGCGTTTGCCAGCACACCGATTCGGTGGTTATAACTCTCTCCAGCCCTTTGGGCGAAAAGGCGGGCCGTTCCCACAAGCCGCGTCCCGCGGCCAAGAGCACTGAAACGCCGCGCCGCCCATCTGGAAAGGCAAAGCCGGAACCCGCCGAGCAGAATCCTGCGGAGGAAGCCAAGCCCGCGCCCGATGACAAGTCTGTCCCTGATCCATTCGCCGACAAGCCGGCAGCGAACAAAGATCATCCTAAGGATGACAAAGATCCGGTGATGGACGATCCCCGCGCCAAGCCAGAACCCGCGCCGCAGCCAAAACCTAACGAAACCAAGCCGCCGGACGCGAAAAAGCCCGACGGCTCCGCGGAGAAGAAACCGCCGCCGAAGAACGATGAAAAGGACATATTTGAGAAATAGCCGCCTTTTCGATTGATCTTGTGTAAATTGCCTGTTTTTAATAGCATCCCCCGAGGGCACGTTGTGGCAACCATCGGGGAATCTCGTGCAGGCCGTTCGCAACGCCGTCACTTCCGTTGGCGCAAGGATCGCCGTTTTCTTGCTTGCGATCGTGGCGTGCGCGTCCGGTTGCCGGCAAATGGAAACGCCGGCGACGAGCCTTGATCCGCTTGTGGTCGCTAGGCCGCTTGATGCGGCTGCATCTGCCACAGACAACGCTCCCGCCCGAACTACCACGGTCTATCGCATCACGGAGGACGAGCCCTATGCCGTTTCTGCGAACGATGATCGGTTCTTGCCGACCGATTGCAATATCCTAACGCCCCGCGCACCCGATCAATTCCTTTCGCCCGACGCCGGGGATATCTCGTCACGTCCCGGCGGCGGCGCCAGGTTTGTGACGTGGGATTCGCCAGAATCGCCTTCCGGGGAAAGTGGGACTTTATCCGTCGGCGCAGCGGACGACGGCACGCGGCCGCCTTCGACGAGCGGCGCGACGGCCGACGGCAACTTTCATGGGCGGTTCCGAGACATTCTTGCCTCGACCTGCGACGACGTATGGCACGACTATGGCAACTACTACAGCCGTCGGACTGCGATCGAGTTCGCGGCGATTCTCGCCCCGGCAGCCGTCTTTGCCAACAGCAATCTCGACGCCAACTTTGGCGCCTGGTATCAGACGCACATTCGCTCCAGCGATACCAACCGCGCATCGGACTTCTTCCGCCCGCTGGGCAACGGCTACTACACGATTCCCGTCTACGTCTCCGCCAAGTTCGTAGGCGAATACTTCGACGATGTGCCGGGCATGGGTCTTCTGGGCGAATGGGGCGACCGGACCACACGGGCGCTCATGGTGGGAGCGCCGCCCTTGCTCGCCGTGCAATATTTGACCGGCGGCGGTCGGCCTTCCGATTTCGCCGATCAATCCTACTGGCGGCCGTTTCACGGCTCGCACGGCGCAAGCGGCCACGCCTTCATGGGCGCCGTGCCCTATCTCACCCTGGCCGGCATGACGGACGACCCGCTGGCCAAGTGCTTCTTTTACGCTTGCTCGCCCTGGACGGGCATGACGCGGATCAACGACAACGTCCACTATCTCTCACAGGTCTGGCTGGGCTGGTGGATGGCCTACCTTGCCTGTGAGTCCGTCAATAAGACCGAGAGCCAGAAGGGCCCGATGGTGCTTACACCCCTTGTGACGCCGGAAATGACGGGCGTGGGAATGGTCTATGAACATTGACATCGACGCCATCTACACGCCCGATTGGAAGCAGCGGGTTCAGCACTACTTCGCCCGTGGGAAACAGTTCGCCGCGGCGTCCGGATACTGGGCGTTCGATTTCGAGCGTCAATGGGCCAAGCATCGCCGCGCGGTCGCGCAGGAACTGCGGCTCGTCGAACAACTCGGCCATTGGATGCCTCCCGTCGGCCGCCGCGTACTGGTGCTGGGCAGTTGGTTAGGGGCCGAGGCGATTGCCTACGCCTTGTGCGGCGCGGAGGTCACGGCCGTCGATCTGGACGCGGAGGCGCTGGCGCTTTCGGCGGAACTGGCTGCCAGGTACGGCACATTGATCCGCACGGCCGCGATGGACGCCGCGGCCACGTCGCTTGCATCGGAACAGTTCGACCTGGTCAGTTGTTCGCAGGTGCTGGAGCATCTGCCGCCCGATCGCCAGCCGGCGCTTCTGGCTGAAATGTGGCGACTTTGCCGGCCCGGCGGTCTCATGTGGATCGATACGCCGAACCAGCTTGCCTTGTGCGATCAGCACGACACGGGGCTTTATTTCGTCCACTGGCTGCCGCGGCCGTTGAAGACGCGATTGGCGCGCTGGCTGGGCCGCGACGTGCCCACGCGCGAGCCAGGTTTCGGCTACGAGCAAGTCGGGCTGCACTACTACCTTTCGTATTTCTCGCTCATGCGGATTTTGCGGCGGCTCGGGCAGTTTGAAATCCTCTCGCGCTATCGCGGCTATGCCTCCGTCTCGCACTACGCCGCCAGCCGCCGCCGCGCCGGCCGCGCGGGGCCGCTCTTTCCCTTGAAGCTCGCCGCGATGAAGGCCGCGATGTGCGCGTGGAATTTTAATTGGATGAATGACATCCGAGTGGTGGTGCGGAAGATTTAGGGCGGGATCGCTATTCTCGTTTGGCGACGTATAATATGATAGGTGCGTGGAGTGCTTGTGCCGGAAAGGCACGGTTACGCGATCGGCGAATCTCGCATAACAGGGAGTTGATTTTATGGAGTCCTCTGTTTTGGAAAAAGAACTGGCTGCGTACGAAGCGGCTAAGCCGACTCTCTTGCCGCAAGCGCTAGGCAAGTTCGTCCTTATTCGAGACGGGCAATTGGTCGATACGTTCGATGCGGAGTCGGACGCGATCAAGGCAGGATACGAAAGGTTCGGGAATGTTCCCTTTTTGGTGAAGCAGGTCACCGAAGTCGATTGCCCGGACAACTTCGTCAGCGATCTTTTGGCGGTATAACATGCCGGTAGTAACTGCCCAAGTTTCCAATTTGCAAGCCATTGGACCGGTTATCGACGTGCAGATCGGCCCGAGCGCACCGGCGATCCAGGTAATGCAAAAGGCCGGGGCTGTCGTTCCGTTGCCGATCAATATTTCGGCGCTGATCGACACGGGCGCTTCGCGGAGCGTCATTCGATCTGGACTTCCCCAGAGTTTGGGGCTGTTTCCTGTCGGGACGCAGTTTATCAATACTCCATCTTCGCAGAATTTCCCCTGCGACCGGTATCTTCTTCGTTTAATGTTCTTTCCGACCGCCGGCCTCATGATGCCGGTGACGTTCGATGCGCTGTTCACAGAAGCGCCGCTGAAGGGCCAGAACATTCAATGCCTGCTCGGCCGCGATTTTCTGGCACGGGCAGTCTTTACGTATATTGGCCCTACTAACACGTTTGTGTTGAGTTCGTAGGACTTCGGTTTAGTGGCGTTCGAACGTATTGCGATCGGCTATTTGCCGCTCGCGTCCGTCGTCCGCCTCTGTCTAGCGATTTCTGCGCCCTGAATTCCAGTCCCTTCTCCAGCCGATATTAGGCTTGACCTCAAATACGATACAAGTGTATAGTATATTGACGCAGGTACACTATTATGGGCGGTCTTTGCCAGCATCTCGGAGTCGAGGCCTTACGCCTCCAGCTTGCCCAATGGGAGGGGGCGGCGTGGCGGCATGCGCTGGCGGATCCCTCTTCGGCGGAGTGTGTACCGGTCGTCTCCAGCGGCTGCCCGGCGCTGGACCGGCTTTTGCCCGCTGGCGGCTTCCGTCCCGGCACGCTCGTGGAGTGGCTGACGAGCGGCCCGGGCGACGGCGCGGCCACGCTCGCTTTCCGGGCGGCCGCCGAGGTTCTGGGCGGTTCAAAGGGGACAGTCCCATTTTCGTTGGTACGAAAATCGGGACTGTCCCCAGACGGCCGCACGGTGGTCGTGGTAGACGCCAGCGGCGAGTTCTATCCACCGGCGGCGATTGCCTTGGGCCTAGAGCCGTCGCGGCTGATCGTCGTCCATCCGGGCAGCCAGGCCGATCACACATGGGCGTTGGACCAGGCCCTTCGCTGCCCGGCGGTGGCGGCGGCGGTGGCCTGGCCGGATCAAAGCAAACTTGATGGCCGCACCTTTCGCCGCTTGCAATTGGCCGCGGAGCAGGGAGGCGGGCTGGGCCTGTTGATCCGGCCGTCCGCCGTTCGCGGCGAGCCCTCCTGGGCCGACGTGCGGCTGCTGGTCGAGCCGCTGGGGGGCACCCGCGAAGCGGGTCGGCGACGGGCGCGCATCATCATCTTGCGCTGCCGCGGCGGCTGCGGCGAGCAAACCGTCGAAGTGGAGGTCGATGATGAATCGCATCCTTTTTCGTTTAACCCGGAGCCAACGGCGACGGTGGCTAAGCGAGGACGGGGATCATGAACCACTTTGTCTGCATCAAACTCGATGATCCTGCCACTCCGGTCGAAACCTTGCGAACCGTCGCCGCACGCTGCAAGCAGTTCACGCCCCTGGTGGGCATCGACCCGGACGTTTTTCCCCATAGCGTGCTCTTGGACATTACGCGAGTCCTTGACCTGTTTGGCGGCGAAGCGGCGCTGGTTGAGCGGATCATCGGCGAGTTGCGTACTGAAGGTTGGCAGTTTCGCGCCGCCGTGGCCGATACGTGCGGCGCGGCCTGGGCGCTGGCGGGGTACGGGGAGAGTGGGAAGTGGGAAGTGGGAAGTGAGGAAGGGAGAGGAGATAGGATAAAAGAGAGTGTCGAGTACTCAGTACTGAGTACTGAGCACTGCGCTCTTCTTCCCACTTCCCACTCCCCACTTCCCCCTTCCTCGCTTTCCTCTCTTCCTCTCCCCGCGCTCCGCCTGCCGGAGCCGATCATCGCCTTGCTGCACAGCCTGGGCGTCTGGCGGATCGAGCAGTTGCAAGCCTTGCCGCGGCGCGAACTGTCCTCGCGGTTTGGGCCGGAGTTGCTGGACTGCCTGGACCGCGTGACCGGCCGCCTGCCCGAACCGCTGCCGGCCTGGGACCCGCCGCCGCAATTCGAGGTCCGCTGGTCGGCCGAGTTTCCCACGGCGCGGCGGGAGACGATCGATGCCGCCCTGGAGCATCTTGTCCGCCGCCTGGCCGACATGCTCACCCGCGCCGGCCGCGGGGCCATGCGGCTGGAATGCCGCTTGACGTGCCTCGGCGACGAAAGAGCAGGGAGCACGGAGCGGGGAGCGGGGAGACAGATTCCCTGCTCCGCGCTCCGTGCTCCCTGCCCCTTTTCCGTGGGGCTGTTTCGTCCTACGGCCTGGCCGAACCACCTCTTGCAATTGCTGCAAGTGCGGCTGGAGTCGCTGCGGCTGCCCGGCCCTGTCGAGGCGATCCGCCTGTCCGCCGTCACGGCCCCGTTGGAGCTGCGGCAGCAGGAAATGTTTGAGGAAAAGGCCCGCGTCCAGTCGCATCATCTTTCCGGACTGATCGACCGGCTCAGCAATCGTCTGGGTCATACCCGCGTCGCGCGGGTCCGATTGATTCCCGACGCCCAGCCGGAGTTGGCCTGCCACTACGCGCCGCTGGTGAGCGTCGCGTGGCGTCAAACGCAGCGCAGACCCGCCAAAAAAGCGAAAGTGGTGGGTCTTCGCGACGCTCGACCACACCCTACGCGTCCGCTGCGGTTGTTGGCCGAGCCGGTGCGGCTGTCCGACGAATTGACGCAGCGGATTGTACGCCGCATCGGGCCAGAACGGATCGAAACCGGCTGGTGGCGCGGGCATATCGTGGCCCGCGACTATTATCGCGTCGAAACGGCCGCCGGCTGTTGGTACTGGATTTTTCACCGCCTGCCCGACGGCCCGTGGTTCTTGCACGGGATGTTTGATTGAATGTACGCCGAACTTCACGCCAAATCGAACTTCTCCTTCCTCGAAGGCGCGTCGCATCCCGAGGAACTGGTGGAACGCGCCGCCAAGTTGGGCTACGCGGCCGTGGCGGTGACCGATCGCAACAGCCTCGCCGGAGTGGTCCGCGCCCACGTGGCCGCCAAGCAGCTTGGCATGAAGCTCGTCATCGGCGCGGAGGTCACGCCGGACGACGCACCGCCGCTGGTCCTCTGGCCGACCGATCGCGCCGCCTATGGCCGCCTCGCCCGGCTGATTACCCTCGGCCGCCGCCGGGCGGAGAAGGGTGAATGCCGGCTGACGCTGGATGATGTGGCCGCCTTGAGCGAAGGCTTGATAGTGGGCGTGTGCGGCGTCTCCCTTTCTCCCTCTCTCCCCCTCTCTCTCTCTTGCCTCGCCGCCTGCCGCGACATCTTCCCCGGCCGCTGCTATCTCCTGGCCGAACTACACTACCGCGGCGACGATCAAGCGCGGCTCGATCAGCTCGCGGCGCTGGCGCAAGAAGCGAACGTGCCGCTGGCGGCCGCGGGCGATGTTTACTTCCACGAGCCCGCGCGGCAGCCGCTCAGCGACGTGCTCACGGCCGTGCGGCACGGCTGCACGGTGGCCGCCGCGGGCGAGCTGCTCTACCCCAACGCTCAGCGATATCTGCGTCCGCTGAAAGAAATGGCCGCGATCTTCGCGCGTTATCCCGCAGCGTTCGGAGCGGACGCTGGAAATCGCCGCCCAGGCGACCTTTTCGCTCGATGAACTGCGCTACGAATATCCCGAAGAACTCGCCCCGCCGGCCAGACGCCCATGCGAATACCTGACCCGCTTGGCCTGGGCAGGCGCGCCGGATCGCTATCCGCGGGCGTGCCGGAGAAGGTGCGCGGGCTGATCGAGCACGAACTGCGGCTGATCGAGGAGCTGCGCTACGAGGCCTACTTTCTCACGGTCTGGGATCTGGTGCTGTTCGCCCGTGGCCGCGGCATCCTCTGCCAGGGCCGGGGCTCGGCGGCCAACTCGGCCGTTTGCTACTGCCTGGGCGTCACCTCGGTCGATCCCGAGCGGATGGACGTGCTTTTCGAGCGGTTCGTCAGCCGCGAGCGGAACGAGGCCCCCGACATCGACGTCGATTTCGAGCACGAGCGCCGCGAGGAAGTGCTGCAATATCTCTATCAGAAATATGGCCGCGAGCGGGCCGGCATGACGGCCGAAGTGATCACCTATCGCCCGCGTTCGGCGGTGCGCGACGTGGGCAAGGCACTCGGGCTGTCGGATCGAGACGGTCGATCGGCTGGCGAAGCGGATCGAGCATCGGGAGGAGGTCAGAGGTCAGAAGTCGGAGGTCGGAAGTCAGAGGTCAGAGGTCAGGGAGCCGAGTGGGGACAAACACGATCCGGCGCCCGTGCCGTTGAATTCACGCTCGGTGCTTGCGCTGCGCGTCATGAGGCGGGCCTCGACGAAAACTCGCCGCTGGGCCGGCAACTGATCGACCTGGTGAGGCAGCTGATCGGCTTTCCGCGGCACCTTTCGCAGCACGTCGGCGGCATGGTCATGACCCACGGCCCGCTTGTGCGAACTGGTGCCGATCGAAAACGCGGCCATGCCGGACCGCACGGTCATCCAGTGGAACAAGGACGATCTCGACGAGCTGGGCATCCTCAAGGTCGATTGCCTGGCGCTGGGCATGCTCACCGCGATCCGCAAATGTTTTGCGTTGGTGAAGCAGCATTACGGCAATGCATCCCAACAAAATGTAGGGTGGGACCAGCGAGCAAAAGATCCGGAGTACCCGGGACGTTCTGACGAGCGCAGGCCCACCATGAACGAGGTAAAGCATCATGGTGGGCCGGCGCTTGCTACGCAATCTAGTCCCACCCTACATCCTTTTCCGCTGCCCACGGAGTTGACCCTTGCCAACATCCCCGAAGGCGACGAAGGCGTCTACGAGATGATCTGCCGGGCCGACACGATGGGCGTGTTCCAGATCGAAAGCCGGGCACAGATGAGCATGTTGCCGCGGTTGAAGCCGCGCTGCTTTTACGATCTGGTGATCGAAGTGGCCATCGTCCGCCCGGGGCCGATCCAGGGGAACATGGTGCATCCGTATCTGCGCCGCCGCAACGGAGAAGAGCCGGTCGAGTATCCCAACGAGGCGATTCGCGAGGTGCTGGAAAAGACGCTCGGGCGTGCCGCTGTTTCAGGAGCAGGCGATGCGGCTGGCGGTCGTGGCGGCCGGCTTCACGCCCGGCGAGGCCGACCAGCTTCGCCGCGCGATGGGCGCCTGGCGGCGGCCGGGCGTGATCGACCAGTTCCACCGCAAGCTGACTCGACGGCATGCTCGCCCGCGGCTTCACGCCCGAATTTGCCGAGGCCGTGTTTCGCCAGATTCGCGGCTTCGGCGAGTATGGTTTTCCCGAATCGCACGCCGCCAGTTTCGCCCTGCTGGTTTACGTTTCGGCCTGGCTGAAGCATCACTATCCGGCCGCCTTCACCGCCGCGCTCGTCAACAGCCAGCCGATGGGGTTTTATGCCCCCGCCCAACTGGTCCGCAACGCCCGCGAGCACGGCGTCGAGGTGCGGCCGGTCGACGTGAACGCAAGCGAGTGGGATTGCACGCTGGAAGAAGCAGGGAGCGGGGAGCAGGGAGCAGAGAGCCCGGAGCAAACCGACTCCCTGCTCCCTGCTCCCCGCTCCCTGCCGCTTCGTCTCGGCTTCCGCATGCTCCGCGGCCTGCCGCGCTTGGCCGGGGAACGGATCGTCGCTTGCCGCGGCGAACGCCCGTACGAATCAATCGACGATTTCACCCGCCGCACGCGCTTCGGCCGCGCGGTCATCCTGCGGCTGGCCCGCGCGGGCGTTTTCGCTTCCATCGAAACAGACCGTCGCCATTCGCTGTGGGACGCTCTGGCGCAGGACCCCACGCCGCTGCCGCTGTTTGATGCCGCCGCGGAAGAAAGCAATTTCACTTCTCACTCCCCACTCCCCACTTCCCACTTCCTCCCCGCCATGACGCCCGCCGAGCAAGTCCTGGCCGACTACCGCACGACGGGTCTTTCGCTCCTGGCGCATCCGCTCTCGTTCCTCCGCGGCGAGTTGGAAAAGCTCCGCGTCATACCGGCCAGCGGATTGCGGACATGGCCCGACGGCAAGTGGGTTCGCGTGGCAGGGTTGGTGCTGGTGCGGCAGCGGCCGTCAACGGCCAAGGGGATCACGTTCGTCACCCTGGAAGACGAGACGGCGACGGCCAACTTGATCATCCGCCCGGAAGTCTGGAAGCGTTTTCGCATGATCGCCTTGAACGCCACGGTGCTCGTCGCTTCCGGTCCCTTGCAGCGGAAAGAGGAAAATATCCATGTCCTCGTCGCCAAGCTGGAGGATTGTTCCGTCCATCTCGACGGCATGACGTCGCAATCGCGGGACTTTTGCTGAGAATACGTCGGGCATAGAATACAGCGATGTCCGAACAACTCAAACTCCTTTACGATGGCCAATGCTCGATCTGCCGGCGGGCGACCGAGGGCTTGAAACGCCGCGATCGCCAAAACCGCGTCATTCCGGAAGACATCTCCGATCCGGCTTTCGACCCCAACCGCTATGGGCTGACCGCGGAACAAGTACGAACAGTCATGTATGTCGTGCTGCCGGACGGCCGCGTACTCGCGGCGATGGACGCTTTGCGCGCGGCGTATGCGGCCGTCGGCCGCGGCTGGTTGCTCGCGCCAACAGCCTGGCCGGGCGTTCGCTGGCTTGCCGATGCTTTCTATCAATACTTCGCCCGAAATCGACTGAAGTTCAGCCGCATTCTTGGCCGCAAATGCAATTCCGAGAATTGTTCTATCCACGCGCACCGCTAAACTGCCCGTGCAAATCTACAATCGGCTCGTTACGACTTTTCCCTCCCGCAACTCTACTGCACTGGTAGTGACCCGCTCCCAAAACTCGCGGCTGTGCGAAACGACAACCATCGCCTGTGGCAGGCCGGTAAGAATGTTGACGAGCCGATCCGTGGCCGCTTCGTCGAGTTCGCCGTTGGGCTCATCCAAGAGCAATACGTCCGGCTGCATGGCCAGCACGGTGGCCAGCGCGACCAGACGTTTCTCGCCGCCGGAAAGATGATAGGTGATGCGGTGCTCGTAGCCGGCAAGGCCAAGCGACTCTAGCGTTATCGAAACAATGCGGCGGACTTCTTCGCGCGGCTTGCCGAGATTCAACGGGCCGAAGGCCACGTCCTCGGCCACGGTGGGACAAAAAAGCTGGTCGTCTGCATCCTGGAACAAAAAGCCCAGGCGGCGTCGGACTTCGTGAAAGTCGGCCTCCGTGCGGCGTTCTTGGCTGAAGACGGCGATCTGCCCGCGCGAGGGATGCAAGAGGCCGACGATCAGTTGCAAAAGCGTCGTCTTGCCGCTGCCGTTGGAACCAACCAACGCCACGCGCTCGCCCCGGCAGAGCGCGAAATTGCAGCCCGTCAAGACCGGCCGGGCCGGATCGTAGGCAAAATCGACGTCGCTAAACTCGATCAGCGGTTCGTTCATATCCACTCCATGCCCAGCAGAACCGCCGACAGCATCAACATCGCCGCGCAGAACGGCATGTCGCGACGGGCCACGAACGCGAAGTGGTCGAGCATGAAATAATGGCCGCGAAACCCGCGGCACTTCATCGCCGCCAGCACTCGCTCGCTGCGGTCGAAGCTACGCACGAGCAACATGCCGACCAGGTAGCCGAACGTGCGGTAGCTGTGCCCGTTCATCCGCGGCCGAAAGCAGCGGACCCGCATCGCCGCCCGCAGCCGGACGTATTCGCGGCCCAAGACGTCGAAATAGCGGACCATGAACAGAAGCAATTGCGCAAGCCTTTGAGGCACATAAAGATGCGCCAGCGCGTGGCCCAGCGTCACCGCGTCCATCGTGCCGATAAGCGCCGTCACCGCCAACACCGCCGCGTTGGCTTTGAGAGCAATAACAGCCGCCAGCCACAACGATTGGTGGTTGTACGCAGGGAAGGGAAGCAAGATCGTCAACGCGGCCAGAAGCAACTCCAATGGCAATATCCGACGCAGCAAGTCGCCGGGCGAAATCCTGCGCGGCGGCAACTAGCAGCAGCCCCGCGGCCAATGCGAGAATCAACGCCGGCATGCCCCTTGAGATCGCCACGATCACGGTTAAGACGACCGCGAAGACGATCCTCGCGCGGGATCGAACGTCAGACAGGTACGATGCGTTGCGGTGGATCGGGTGCAGGACGTGGGAGAACATGGGCGGTAAGTTTGGCGTGGCGAGCGGTACCGAGTAGTCACTACTCAGTACTCTGAACGCAATGCTTCTTTGGCGATGTTGGCATCGGAATCCGCGGGCGCGCTTTGAAGTAAAAGCCCAGGCCGGCCAGCCCAAGGATATAGCCGATGCCGCCCAGGAAGTCGCGAAGGCGGGTCTGCTGCGCCGACTGGTCGATTTGAATTCGCAATGCCTGAATCTGTTTCCGCAGGGCCTCGATCTGCTCGCTGAGCGGGCCGGAAGTAGGGCCGTTACTTGCCGCGTTGTGCGGATCGCTTTGCTTGACCGAAGCGAGAGGCTGTTTGCTGGACTCGGATGCATCGGCCGGCAAGCTGTCCGGCAATTCGGCGGCCGACAGCGTGTAACTGGCCGCGTGGCCGTCGGCCGTTTCGGCCGTGATTTGATAGTCGATCTTCTCCTTCGCGGGGAATGTGAAGTTGCCATGGTCATCGGACTTGGTTCGCGTCAACTCACGGCCCGACCTATCGCGGGCGATCACATCAGTTTGCCGCGCCGGCACGTCGCCGGGGAAGTAGACGCGGCCCACAATTACGGAACCCTGCGCTTGCGCGTAGACGTTCAATTTGTGGCCCAGTGCAGGCGCAGGCGTGAGGAGTAGCAAGACCAGAGCGATTCTAGCCATCGGCCGCCTCATTCGCTATTGGAGCTAACAGCGGCGCACGCAGCACCTCCGGCCGCACCTGCCGCAGCAGGACGACGACGCTGCCGGTCACCAAACCTTCGATGAGCGCCACCGGCAAGTGCAACGCGAGGAAGCCGCCGGCCAGCACGGCGAAAGTGCGGTCAGTAAAAAGCAACGCCGATGACGATAACAGCGCGCCGAGAACGACGCCCGTCGCCCCGGCGGCAAAACCGGCCGCATAGATGGTCGTACGGCCCGTACCGCGAACCGCCGCGCCAAACAGGTAATAGCATACTACGCCGGGCAAAGCCATCATGACCGTATTCAGGCCGAGCACGGTTGGTCCGGCAATGGAAAAGAAGGCCATCTGCAGAATCAGCCCGACGAGCACGACGGGGAACACGGCCCAGCCCAGCACGAGGCCCATCAGGCCGCCGAGCACGAGGTGGACTGATGACCCGCCCAGCGGCACCTGAATGGCCGAGGCGACGAAGAAAGCCGATCCGAGCACGGCCGCCTTAGGGATTTGCTCTTCGTCGAGTTGGCGGAGGCCGACGAACGTGCCGGCCGCGGCGGCGATGGCTCCGGCCGCTAACACGCATTGCCCCGCGGGCGTCGTCAATATGCCTTCACCGATATGCATTGCAAAATTTCCTGGTGGGTCTGCGCTGCGCTTGACCGCACCCTACTTCATGTCAACCGCCTTTACCCACATCAGCCCGCCTAACTCGGTGTCAACCAGCTTTCCTTCGGGGTTCTTCATCTTCTCCCCGGCAACCAGCGCGGCGAACCCCCACCAACCTGCCCGCGGCATGGTGTAGGAGAATACGCCATTGGCATCAGCCTTAATGACTTGCGTCACAAACGCGCCTTTGGGAAGCTTCACCTTCAACCCCTCGTTGAAATACTCGACCTCCACGCGGGCGAACGGCACCGGTTTGCCGTCGTGCCGGACGATGCCGCGAAACATATTGCCGGTCCACAGGCCATAGGGCCGCACGAGCGGTTCGATCTCGACGGGCAGGCCGACCAAAGCGTCCCAGCCGCTTTCCGCGCCGAGCACGTCGATCACGACCTTCGTGTAATGAATAATCATCTTACCTTCGGCCGCTTCCCAATACGGCTCCGGTTCGACATAGACGACATAATCGCCCGGCAGTTTTGTTTCCAATGAGCAAAGGTAGGCCGACTTGCCGTCGATCATAGCGGCCTTTGAGCTTGCCGGCCAGATCGATCCGTTTGCCGCCCACCAGCGCGGCGACCTGGCGCGGCCGGCCCATGTTCATCGTTGGGCCCTGTTCCATCGGATGCGTGAAACGAAGATCGAGATTGACCGTGCGACTGTCCTGGTCTTCCACAATATCGGTCGAGGGCAGAAGGACCAGGAAATGGGCTGCGGCAAAAGTGCCCGGTAGGAGCGGGACGATTCCCAAAAGCAGAGTTATGGCAATACGCTTCGGCATGGTACGCGACTCGCGGCAGTAATACGGCTGCCGTAATTGTAACACTGAACTATGGTAAAGTCGAGGTATCAGGCGATTCCTACTTCGCCGCCGCCATCACCAGCTCGCCCTTCAAAATCCCCTTGAGCCCTTGCAGTTTTGCGGCGATCTCCTGCAGCTTGGCGGCCGGGCCGCGGAGGACAATCACCTCCAGGCAGAGATCGTGCGTCAGATGGGCGTGCAGCGTGGAGACGACCAGTTCCATGTGGTCGTGCTGCAAGGCCGTCAGATGATCGCGAAGCTGCTGGCGGTGATGGTCATAGACCAGCGTCAGCGTGCCGGCCACGTCCTTGGCGTCAGACTCCCAGGCGTGGGCGGTCAGCTTGTCGCGGATCAACTGCCGCACGGCCTCGCTCCGCGTGGCGAAGTGCTGCTCCGTGCAGTAGCGATCGAACTGCTCCAGCAGGTCGTCTTCAAGCGATACGGAAAATCGGACGATTTCGGACATGGTTTGTCAAAGCCACAAGTGCAATCGTCCCCCAAGCATGTCCGGCAGCGCCGTTCGACATGGTGCCGGATCTGATTGGGATGATACCGCGTGCTGAAGTGCGTGGCGATGATCAGCTCGTTCGAAACGGCTCGCGCGCTCCATGAAGTCGTCCAGGTGCATGTGGCCGAACTTGTGGATCTTGTCCTTGCGATGGCTGGGGGCGACGAACGTCATCTCCATGATCAGCACCTCGGCCTCGTACATGGCCGGGCAGGCGTCCAGGCCCGCCGGGTGAGCTGTCGCCCAGGTAGGCCACGCGGGGATGCGGACTTCGGCCGTGACCTCGGTGCCGCCGAGCCGCAGGTCGCGGATCTGATCGCCGGCCAGCCCTTGGAACTCGGGCTTGAGCTTTCGCCGCCGCTCCCAGACCACGAAACCCAGCGAGGGCACCGTATGCGCCGTGGCCGAAACGGTGACCACCTGCTCGCGCGACAGCTCGATCTCGTCGCCCGGCCGCGCCGGCAGCAGTTCGCAAGGCAGCCGCCCGCGGTCGAGCCGGCTGAACAGCCGAGGATCTTCTCGACCGGTCTCGATCGCGGCCTCGGGCAGATAGATCACCGGCGGCTCCATCTTCATCATCCGCCGCCGGGCCACATAGACCGGCAGGGCGACGATGTGGTCCATGTGCGTGTGCGAGACGAACCAGGTGGGCGTGCCCATGAACGACCAGGGCTGCGCGCCGAGATCGAAGCCGAGCTTCAACTCGGGGATCCGCCAATAGGTCTGCACCGCCGCCCGCGAATAGCCCTCGATCGTGAGGTCCTTGTGGACGAGCGTTTTGACGGGCAGGTTGTTGATCATGAGCGGGGCGATGTCCTCGATAGCCGGTGCCGTGTTCGTAGTTATCGACTTTCGACGGATCCGAGCGGCGCGGCCGTGCGTCCGGGCCGGGCAGGATCCAGATTTCGCCGAACAGGTCGTTCTGCTCGGCCCGGACGCGGTGGTGGCGCACCAGCTCCAAGATGGCCAGGAACATGCCGACCAGCGCCGACTTGTGCATGCTGGGGTCGAACAGTTCGCGGAACGCCAGCCGGCCGTGCTCGTGCAACCGGGCGTGGATCCGCGACATGTGGACGTGGATCGGCGTGTCGTCGTAGACGATGTTCGACGGCCGCGCGGCGACGTTCTCGCGCATGATCCGGCCGAAGCGCGCTGACCAGGTCCCACAGCTCCACCTCCTGGATCGGCTCCTCGGCCAGGTTCCGCTGCCGCGGCGGCAGGTCGGTCGGCCAGCCGCGGATAGTGCTGCTGCCAGGCGCGGCTTCGCTCGTCCAGAATGCTGGCCGCGTCGCGATACTTCTTGTATTCCAGCAGCCGCCGGACCAGTTCCTGCCGCGGGTCTTCCATCTCCTCTTCGACCTCGTCGGCGCGGGGCAGCACCTGCTGCGACTTGATCTCGATCAGCAGGCTGGCCATGGCCAGAAAATCGCCCACCGCGTTCACGTCGAGCTGCTCCATGACCGCCAAGTATTCGCAGATACTGGTCGGTGATCGGCGCGATCGGAATATCGACGATCTCCACCTCGTGCTTGCGCACCAGGTAGAGGAGCAAGTCCAGCGGCCCGCGGAAGATATTCAGATCGACGCTGAAATCCATTACTTGCTTCTCATGCCGGCAAAGGGACGGTTGTCCGGGCGAGGTTTAGCTGTCAGGTTTTAGTTGTCATTTTACCGGCTGGAACCCACTCCGACTAGCGGGTGGGAAAGGCGAACGCACGATAGGCTCTCCAGCCGGACTCCGCGGCGAGGTCCGGTTGGAAATCCTGAAATACTCGACGCTTCGGCACCAAGCACCGCCGGCACCAAGCACCATGCACCGCCGATGCGTTTTCGCGATGTTGGTGCGTGGCATGTCTGTCGTTGTAAACTGTGGTAAGCAAATGGTTTATGCATGAGCGCGTCACTTGTTAATCTAGGCACGCTTGGTGCGTGGCTTGCCGAGTGGTGCGTTCACGAGCGGCGGCAAAAGCTCTGCAAGGGCCCGCGGCGGCGAAAAAAACTCCTCGAAGTTGAGCATGGCGGATTCTCCTTGTTTTCTTGGGGTTTCCGAGCCAGATTACGAGCAGGATTGACCCAGGACCGACCCAGAACGAACTCAGGACCGACACAGGATGGAGATAGGACCGACACAGGATTACGTCTTGTGACCATTTCTTTTTTCGCGCGCCTTGGCAATTGGAGGGGAACTATCGCACATGCGCTTTGCTTTAATCTTTCGTCATTCGTTCGTCATTCGAAATTCATCATTCTTCTGGCGACTGCCATTATGGCATTCTCTTGCCTCGGTTGGCATCGTCAATTCGCGGCGATGCGCCCTGCCCCAGCGAAAAACGACCGCTGGGGCGCATTGCGGGCCGCCGCCGTAAGTCGTGTGTAGACAATAGGTTACAACACATCAGAGCGATGGTGGCGAGGGACCCTCCGCACGTAGGGGTTGGGCGCATCTCGCGACGGGTCAAGTCGGCCGACTGCCATTTCTGGGTATGTAAACACCAGTATACAATAGATAGCATATATCGTGCCAATCGGACGAAATCCGTGCGGAATTCCGCCCGGCCGGGGTGCATTCCCGTTTCTGGGCATGATTGAACGGATACCCGTATCGCGAATCGGCCGAGAAACCGCCGCGGAGCGGCGCAATTTGAATAGCCGGGTGTGTAGCGCGGCGAAACGCCCGGCCGCCGGCAGAAATTGAAAAAAGCCGCGTAGCGGCGCCACAATCGCTCGCATTGGCCTGTCGTAAAGCCGCTACGCAGCATACATCCCACGGTCTTGATTCCGGGCGTTGCCCTGCGCTCCACCCGCGGCTATTTACGCCTTGCCGTTCCGCGGCACCGGCAACGCCGGTGCCCGATGCAAGAACGGAAATGCACCCAATCGCGGCTTGACGGGGTATGTTCGGCCCGGGACAATTAAGCAAAGTCCCGGTCATAGCGTGGCGGCCTGAGCCGGCGCCCTCTTTGAGCACGACGCGAGCCACGAGGCGGCGCGGTCGTCGAGGGACTGCGGCAAACGCGATGATTAGCGTCCGACCGTCTCGTGAGGCCTGACTTACCTAGAATTAGGAACTATTCAGATGCACTCCTATAGACCATCTCCGAGTGAGCGGCGGGGCGCGATAATTCTCCCTTCCATTATTGCGGCTTTCGCCACGTTGGGCACTTGCACTGAGATCGCCTCGCTTGCGTTCGCCGCCGACGGAACTATCGTAAGGGTTTTCGCGGGTCCAAGGCCCGGCGTTTCGGCGGAATTGGCGTCGCTTCGAGGGTACCCCTTGATCGCACGCATAGACATGCAAAAGGCGCTGCGAATCTCTTCCGAGCAGGAGAAGCAGCTTCAGGGAATCGCCGCAGATGGCCTCCGACAAGTAACTGAGGGACTTGAGGCGCTTGAAAGAGATTACCGCAAGCTTCCCTTTGAGAGTCGGGAGGCCGTTAGGATCCAAGGGACCGATGCACATTCACCGGGAATTGGCGACGTTGAGCGCAAAAAGAGTAGAGCAGGTACTTACCCCAGATCAGTTGGGAGAGTACAAGCGTCGCGCCCTACCATTTCGGGCTTGCGTCATGTTACGCGATCCCGAGACTCAAAAGATGCTGGCGGTCACAGCGGATCAGCGACAACGGTTCGAGACGCTTCAGCGGACTTGGGGGAGCCAAGCGGCCGAACAGGAGCGCGGCTACTTCAATAAGCTCTTGGGCACGCTTTCACGCGAGCAGCTACGGTATCTGTCTGATGGAATTCGTCAAGGTCAATACGAAGGCATCTGCTCGAAGGAGTATGATGATCCCGGCCACATCGCCGATCTTTGGTTTCCGCGCGGCCATTCTTGTGAGCTAAGCAGTGCGTCTATTCGTGGCCTTTTGGCATTGACAGCGCAGCAGCAAGATCGGGTGAAGGAAGTCTCAGACACCTACGCAAGAAGCCGCAGCGTCCTTGACCGGAAACTAGCGGCGACGAGCTATGAGTATCGGGACGCAGTTGCCGCGAGCAACAACGGCGGCGCGTTGCCAGGGCCAGCACCACGATCCGTAAACGAGGCCCTTCGCGATCTTGGCGAAGTTCTGAGCAACGCGAATCTGCTCGACGCCAAGACTAGTCAGGACGTGGACACAATCCTAAACGCAAAGCAAGTATCAGAGCTCGACAATCTTTATGTAGGGCGTCACGCCAGCGAGGTCATGGCGGATCGAACCCTCGCGGCGGGAATTGGCGCAACGGATGAACAGCGGGTGCGCGGTCGGCAAATGTCCGACGATTTTATGAAAACGCAAGCGACGGTCAACCAATCGTTTGCGACAAGGATACTTGCAATTCTGGACGCGGCGCAGCAGCGCAAACTTCGCGACGAGTGCGATCGCAGTTTGAACTGGTAAGCCATCGACGAGCAGTGGGGCCAGAGAAAGCACTGGTCAAAGCCGGCAAGGATTAGCAATCTGTCCGAGCCCCAAGGAAATGGGCAGAACATTGTCCCGATTTGAAGCATCCAATGCCACCGGCTCGGATTGGGATCATTCTCACCCGTGAGCGGTCTATCAGGACTTGATACGAACGCTTTCCCCCTCCGCGGGCTACTCCCTGCTAGCTGCCCCGACCATCTGCCGTTGACTCTCGACGGCTGAACGAGTAATTTTGCCACCCTCCGCCGCAAACCCGCGCATGGATGCCGGAAATCGCGGGCGGTTTCTTCTTTTCGAGCGGGCAACAACCATGAATTCGACGGTTAATGGACAGGGAAGTCAAAATGGGACCACTCAGGGCGTGCCGCTTTTGGACCTCGCCCGGCAGCACTCGGCGTTACGCGAGCAGATTATGGCCTCGCTCGGACAAGTGTGCGACAGCGGCGCATTTGTGCTCGGGCCCGAAGTCGCCAAGCTCGAAGAGAGCATGGCCGAATATTGCCAGGCCCGATACGCGATCGGGTGCGCCTCGGGCAGCGATGCCTTGCTGCTGGCCTTGATGGCCTTGGACATCTCCAAGGGCGACGAAGTCATCCTGCCGAGCTTCACCTTCTTTGCCACGGCCAGCGCGGTCACGCGGCTGGGCGCCAAGCCGGTCTTCGCCGATATCGATCCTGAGACCTTCAACATCGATCCGGAACACGTGGCGACGCTGGTCACGCACGCCACGAAGGCGATCATTCCAGTACACTTGTTCGGCCAGGCGGTCGATACGGTGGCGCTGGCCAAGATCGCGCGGCCGCACGGCATTGTGCTCGTGGAAGATGCCGCGCAGGCGATCGGCGCGGAAATCCACGGCCGCCGCGTCGGCTCGATCGGAGCCGTCGGCTGTTTCAGCTTTTATCCCACGAAGAACCTGGGCGGGGTTGGGGACGGCGGCATGTTGACAACGCAGTCCGACGACCTGGCCGACCGACTGCGCCTGCTCCGCGGCCACGGCATGAGACCGCGCTACTACCATTCCAGCATCGGCATCAACAGCCGTCTGGATTCGTTCCAGGCCGCGGTGCTCAACGTCAAGTTCCCCTTGTTGGATCAGTGGATTACGTTGCGGCAGACGAATGCGGAGCGCTACACCGAGCTTTTCACGACGGCCGGCCTGCACCACAATCTGACCCTGCCGCAAACACTGCCCGGCATGAGACACGTGTGGAACCAGTACGTGGTCCGCGTGCCGGATGGGCAGAGGTCACAACTCCGCCAGTTCCTGGCCGAAGCCAAGATCGGCACGGAAATCTATTATCCGCTCGGTTTGCACCAGCAGCAGTGCTTTCGCTATCTCGGCTATGAGCCCGAGGACCTGCCGGAGACGGCCCGCGCCGCCGAAGAGGTGCTCGCGCTGCCGATCTTCCCCGAACTTCGCGCCGAGGAACAACAGTTCGTCGTGCAGCGGATCGCGGCTTTTTTTGCCGCGCGGGTGCCGGCGAACTGGACCGGCGGCCATGCCATCCAGCCGCCGAAATTCCTCACACGGCAATTGCGGGCCGGCGCCAAACCGTAGGGCGTGTGAAGAGGTAGGGTGTGTGAAGCGAAGCCGGATGAATTGGTGCGTTGCGCACGGGATCGAACCTTCGTGTTGCGCCAAACAAGGTGTGAAGCTTCGCGAAACGCACCAGCGACCGAGTGTTCCCGTGCTTCACGCACCTTACTCGTCTTCCATGATTTTCTTTTGAACGTATCCGGCCGGCCGCTCGCGTTCGCGGCGGCTGCTGGACCGAGCGACGACCAGCATCGCAAGCACGAGCGCCAGGATCACGACCATGTAAGGAAGCATGTAGGCCGTGCCGTCGCCGCCGCTCGTTGCGCCGGTACCGGCCGGCTGATTCGGCTGGGCAAAGGCGATGCCGGCGGCCATGAGCCAAGCGGTTGCCGCAACAAGAAGCTGAATCAGGGATTTGAGATTTGACATTTCAGATTCGATCTGGAGCCGGAGTTTTGTACTTCAAATCCATTGTACTTCCTCCGAGCCGTGAAGGAAATCGGTCACTCGCCCTTCCCCACCAGTTCTAATGTCGCCCAAAGACTGGGGTCTTCGTCGTAAGGCATCGGAGGACCGATGCTGAACGTCTGGTGGCCCAATTCGCGGTCGGTCAAGGCATAGGTGAATCCGATGCGGGGGTGTTCGGCCGGCTCAAAGCCGATCATCGCTTCGGCGGGCACGAAACACTCCAGCACGTAGCCGTCGGAGTGGACCCGGCCGACGGCTTTCAACACGCCCGGCGCGACCGGCCGGGCCGGCTCGCGGGCGCGGTTGATCGGCAGCGATTGCCCGAAGGCCTCGTCGAGCTTCTTGCCGCCGCCGCTGGGCAGGAAGATGAAGCGGTGACAAAAACGGCTTGCGCGGTGGACGTTGCGGACGTCGCGTGTGTCGATCCAGACCTGCAAGGCGTCGCTGTCCTCGGCACGGCTGGCGCGGCACCAGATCGGCTGCTTCTTTCCGCTGACTTTGGCGACTAAAACCAGGCCGGCTTCGCTCCACGCGGCCGAAATCTCGGCCACCGCCGGTTCGTCATCCAACTCCGCCAGGCCGACCAGCCGATATGATTCATCGAGTCCCGCGCCGCCCGGCTTCCAGAGCGGATGGCGATAGTTGCACGGCGCCGAGAAGCGAAAAAGGAAGCGATGCGGAAGAAGCGATTCGGACATCGTGTTGAAGACTACTGCGCCACGTCCGCTTGTTCCATTGCGCCCAGGATTACGCTGAACGCATTGGTCATCGCGTCATAGTTGTCGAGCGTGACGTTATAACGGCCGTCAGCATTGGAAACGGAGACGGCACGGCCATCCGAATAGAGCACATTAACGATTTGCTGTTGATGGTGAGTGCGCGTATAAATGCCGAATTGCGCAAAGTCTGGCGACACGGTAAACTGTGTGTCCATGACCAGTGCGCGAATCGGGTCGCCGTTGCGGTTGACGCCGAGCTTGTCAAGCCTGATGTGATCCGGCGACATAACATCGACACCGAACGGATCGAATTGCAGAGTGACCGAGGCATGGCGGTAGAAGTAACTGCACTGAGCCTGTTGGATGCCGACCTTCTTCAACTCTGCCTGGGCAATATCGGGCTGGTCGCTGTCGGGGCAGAAGAAGACTTGGGGCGACCGCTCAACTTCGCTTTGCAGCAACAGCCCCAAGCCGACCGGGCTGCCATTCATCAGCGTGACCAGCGACGTCGGCGCACCGGTGGACGGGTAGAAATCCGCGGCCGTCATTATCGGCGGAGCTTTAGGGCCGAATGGGATGCACCCGTTAGCCTGCTCGGCATACGTGTTGATCGCAAGGCCAATCTGGTGCAGGTTGTTCAGGCACGTGACCCTTCGGGACGTGGCCCGGGCGCGTAAAAATGGCCGGCAAAACGAGCGCTACCAAAATGGCGATGATGCCGACCACGACCAGCAACTCGATCAGAGTGAACCCGCGAGCGCGTTGCGCTTGTATTCGGAAATGCCATTTCATCCCGCTTTTGGACGGCCGGTCAATCTGCCCTCCCCTGATTATAACGTCTTCTTTTTCGACGACCACCTTCTCCCCAGCGCGAGGATGCTCAATCCTGTCGCGAGAAGCAACGCCAAGGAACCCGGTTCCGGGACTGCCTGCACCCGCACATTGTCGATGTCCCAGAAGGAAAAGCTATTATCGGCATTACCGGGCACGAACAACGCGACGCCGATGTTCTGCCCCTCCCACGGATCGCCCGCGCCGACGGGTGGAATAGTCAAATTGTAATCTACCAAATGGTCGATGTATCCGAGCGAGGCGTTCCAGCCGCTGTTGTCATTTTTCACCTCCGTCGTGCCTATGAAGGTCTGACTTCCGCCGGACATATAGTAGAGCCCGAAATCAATTGGGTCATTAAGCGGCATGGTCGAGGTTTGGCCGCCGCCCGCGAGAGCCACGGTAAGTTGATAGGACTTGCCGGCTTGGAAAGCGGAGGAAAGCGTTTGGGATAGCGCCAGACCGGGAGTGTCGATCAAGTAGCCGTCCTGGCTCCCGCTGAGATTGGTGATGGTCTCGAAAGTCGGGCTGTTGTAGAAGACTCCCATTTGCTCGTACCAGTTGACAGCAGGATACCCGTTCGGAGGCGGCGGCACTTGCCAGCTCCCGAGTCCGGCACTCGTGCTCGTGGCGGTCGCAAAGTTAGCCGTGCCCGCGCTAGGGTCCCAGAAGTTATAGTCGGGCACGGTAATCGGTTGCGAAAAGGCCCGCGAGGCGAACAGCAAGAGGGCAAGCGTGGAAAACAACGACCTACGAACAAACATCACATGTTCCTTTTACACAGTAGGGAGATTCATTTTGCCGGATCAATTAGAAACGCCCTATCTTACCATGCCGAAGATCACTTGGCGACAACTTTGCCACCGCTGATAAAGACAACTCCGCCAGCCGATTATTCACACCCCCGACGCGGGTAGTTTCTTGAGCCGATTTGGCATGACGACAAGGGCTATCACTGCGCTCACGGCCAAGAGCACGAAAGTCCCCGGCTCGGGTACAGCGGAAACCACACCGTCAGACTGTGCGTCCAACGAGCCTGGGATCGGCAAGCCCTGGATTGGTGCGGCGAACTCCCCGCTCGTGCCGACGGTCAAGGCCGACCCGTCGAGCAGCCCGGTTGGCGAGGCCACGATCAGCGTGCCGGCGTAGACGTTCGTCCCGCCGTTATAGTTGTTGCTGCCGCTCAAGATCAGTGTGCCGTCCGTACCGCTCATTGTCAACGAGTACTGGCTGCCGTTATCGGTAATGCTGCTGGAGGCGCCGAATGTCAGCGTCCCACTGCCGCTGACGGTCAGGTTTTCAGCCAGAACCACCGGGGCGTCGATTTCGTGGCTGCCGCTGAGGGCGAAAATCGTGGCACCGCTTCCCAAATCGTTCAGGGTCAAAGTATTGCCGCCCGTGCCGCTGATCGTCACGCTCGCGCCATTCGACGCGCCCAGCGAGAGAGTTCCCACCGTTTGCGGGCCATCCAGCGTAACGGTAATCGGTGAAGCGGCAGGGGCATTGATCACAGCCGTTGCCGCGGCATAATTGGGAACGCCGTTCGTCCAGTTGCTTGAATTGCTCCAAGTCGCAGTACCTGAAGCGCCCGTCCAGATGGCCGGGAGAGCGTTCGTCAGCCGCACGTTATCAACGTCCCAGTAGCCGCCCGTGGTGCCGCTATTGGGTTGGATCAGGGCGATGCCGATATTCTGGCCGGCCCAGGGATCGCCAGCGGCGACGGCCGGTATGGCCAAATACCGGTCAGGCAAATGAGAAATATAAGAACCCGGCGAGCCAGATAAGGCAAGGTCATTCAGGACCGTCGTCGTACGGACCATGACCTGCGTGGCCTGAGTCCCGCTTGAGTCCAGATAGTACAGGCCGATCTCCATCGGGGTTCCCGGCGGCATGCCCTGGCCGCCGCCCTCAATGCTCACCGCGAGTTGGTACGCTTCGCCGACCTGAAAAGTGGAAGACAGTGTCTGGGAAAGCTGCAAACCGGGATCAGAAAACATGAAAGCCGCCTGCTGGTGGACTGACGTCCCACCAGACGGAACAAGGTTGTCGATCCATTCGGAGGGCACGTTCACAAAGGTGCCGACGGCGTCTTGCCATGGGCCGTTGCCAGTGGTCCACCAGGCAGGCTGAGGCGACTGCACCCAATCAGAGGTGCCCGGCACGGCGTAAGGGGGAAAGTTGGCCACGTAAGGATCCGAGAAGTCGTAGTTAGGAACGGGAATCGGAACGGGCTGCGACAGGGCCGGCGAGGAAAGCAGCAAGACGGCGAGCGCGGAAAGCACTGTCCTGCGAGCGAGCATTGCATCTCCTTTACTCTGGTCCGGCAAGCCGGCGTGGTGGTTCGCGATTCGGTGGGACGCCGCAGCGGCGCTACGCGCGAATTACCGAACTTTTGCAATTCGGCTGTCGTTCAAGGACCACTATCGCTTCATTCAACAAATTGTTGATTGCTTTCGGGCAGGATTCGCATATTGAATACGCTGGTTATTGAGTATGGACAAGCTGCAGCGGCTTGTCAAGCTGTCGGGGACCGAACACCTAGGCGGCGTGTGGCGTCGATTAGTTTTCACCGGTAGTAATTACTGATGCGCGGTGCTTCAAGCCTGGATGGTCCTAGGGACATCTTCAACTCACTCCGCCTGGCGTATATCCTTTTCTGAGTACCTATTTCTCCAAACCAGAAAGAAGGCCTCTTATGTCGGTATTCGCCAACTGCACTATCTTTGCCCGTAGTTCACTGTTTCCCGCGATTTTCGCGTGTTGTCTCGCCGCCGCGTCGCTTGGCCATGCCGTCAGCCCGCTGCCGCGGAGCACGCCGGAGGCGCAAGGTATTTCGTCGCGGGCGATCCTCGATTTCGTTCAGGCCGTGGACAAAAACATCCACACCCTGCACAGTTTCATGATCGTGCGGCACGGTCATGTGATCGCCGCTGGATGGTGGAAGCCGGAAGCGGCCGACAAACCGCACGTGCTCCATTCGCTCAGCAAGAGCTTCAACTCCACTGCCGTGGGACTGGCGATCCGCGACGGCAAACTGAGCCTCGATGATCCGGTGCTGAAGTTTTTTCCCGCCGACGCCCCCGCCAATCCTTCCGACAACCTCAAAGCCATGACGGTCCGCGACCTGCTCACCATGTCTTGCGGGCACGAGACCGAGCCGAAGGCCGTGGGCGGCGGGCCGTCGGTGAAACAGTTCCTTGCCCATCCTGTCCCGCACAAGCCTGGCACGCATTTTCTCTATAACACGATGGGCAGTTACGTCCTGTCGGCGATCGTTACCAAAGTGACCGGGCAGACCGAATTGGAATACCTCAAACCGCGCTTATTCGAGCCGCTGGGCATCGAGAATCCGCGCTGGGACAGCAGCCCCGAAGGCAATTCGCTCGGCGGCTACGGCCTCTTCGTCCGCACAGAGGACATCGCCAAGTTCGGCCAGCTTTACCTGCAAAAAGGGATGTGGAATGGCCGGCAGTTGGTCCCGCGGGAATGGGTCGAACAAGCGACCAGCAAGCAAGTGTCCAACGACAAGGAAAGTCACAGCAAGATGGGCGGCGACTGGCAGCAAGGCTACGGCTTTCAATTCTGGCGCTGCCAGCATAATTGCTTCCGGGGCGACGGCGCGGCCGGGCAATTCTGCGTCGTCATGCCCGACCAGGATGCGGTCGTCGCCATCACCGCCGAGACGGGCAACATGCAAGGCGAGCTGAACGCGATTTGGGAACATCTGCTGCCAGCTTTTCATGCCGAGGCGCTTTCCGAAGACGCCGCCGGGCAGGAGAAATTGAAAGAGGCGGTCGGGAAACTGGTGGTTCATGCGGAGAAGAAGGGGAAATAATTATTTCCCCAGGGCCGCCAGATGCTCCTTCAAAAACCCGGCCAAATCGCCGCGCTGAAGGTCTTCGGCGGAACGAAACTTCATTCGCAAGACGTCCATGCCGGGCTTCTCGCCGTTGACCTCGGCGTCGAAGCCTAGCCCGGCGATGCGGCCTTGGGCGAAGCGGCCTTTGGGGCCGATGAGGTGCAGGTACACGGCGTCGAGCTTCTTCGTCTGCACGGCCGCCCAGGGCTCGCGCTGCTGGGGCACGAAGATCGGCACGACCTGCTTGTTGTTCCAGAGAATCTGGCCGTAGGGGGCCGTCGCGCTGAGCATGGTCGAACAGTTCTTCCAGCACGTCCAGCGTCCCACTCGACCTTCGTGCCGAGCGACAAAGCCGCGCCGGGCGAAATGCCACTTCCGGCCCAAGCTGCTTCCAGGGCTGCAAGATGTCGGTCTGCTCCTGGACCCGCTTCGGTGAATTTGCCGAAGCCGGCCACCGCCTGATCGACGAACTTCCAGAACTCCGGCCGGTCGATCTCGCTGTAGCCGTGGACGCGCAGCTCGACCTCCTGCCACGGGCCGCGCAGCTCCTGCGGACTTCACGCGCGGCTCGGTGCCGTAGAGCGGCAGTTCGGGCATGTCGTTCAGCGGCTTGAGGTCCAGCCGCGCGACCAGCTCGTCGCGCGGAACGTGTTCCGCGCGGTGCGGAACTTCATCTTCAACAGCCACTCCTCGCCGGTGATGGCGTGGAAGAACCAGCCGTCGGATTTCTTTGCTCGCGCGAATCTCCACCACGCGTGCGGGTGTTCCAGTCGGTTCATGGCGGCTGAACGAGGATCGCGCTCAGCTGCTCCTGGATGCGGTCGATCACCTCGGCCAGGATGCGGCCGTCCCAGCGGCAGGGCTTGCCGTTGCGGCCGACGCGGTCGACCGTGTGCCAGCGGCGGCCGTCGATCTCCCACGGCATGCGGGCGTCCTGCCGACCTCGGTGATGTCGAGGTCGCCCTGTTGCGTCGGCCTCGGCGGCGGCGAAGTCGAACTGCTTTCGCGGCACGTAGCGGCCCGGCGGCCAGGACGGGGCGAGCGCGACGCCGGTGTGGGAGGGAAAGCGGATGCGACGGCGTGCTTTCGTCACGCGTGGCGACGGGTGGCTTTGAGCTGGCTCCGCGTCCCTTCTCGTCGTTGCCGGTCTGACGTCGGCAGTCGCCGGCTCCAGCATACGCCGCCACCTCCTCCGGCGTGCCCGCGACCACGACGTAGCCGCCTTCGTCGCCGGCCTCGGGACCCATGTCGATCACCCAGTCGGCCGTCTTGATCACGTCGAGATTGTGCTCGATGACGACGACCGTGTTGCCCAAATCGACCAGCCGGTTGAGCACGTCGAGCAGCTTGGCCATGTCGTCGAAGTGCAGGCCGGTCGTCGGCTCGTCGAGCAGGTAGAGCGTCTGCCCGGTGTCGGGCCGGGCAAGTTCGGCGGCCAGCTTCACGCGCTGGGCCTCGCCGCCGGAGAGCGTCGGGGCCGGCTGGCCGAGCGTGAGGTAATCGAGCCCCACGTCGCAGAGCGTTTGCAGGATGCGGCGGATCTTGGGAATGTTCTCGAACAGCTCGCACCGCCTCGCCGCACGGCATGTCCAGCACGTCGGCGATCGACTGGCCGTGGATAGCGGACGGCCAGCGTCTCGGGTTGTAGCGCTGGCCGCGGCAGGCGTCGCACTCGACCCACACGTCGGGCAGGAAGTGCATCTCGATGCGCAGCTGGCCGTTGCCCTCGCACTTCTCGCAGCGGCCGCCGGGCACGTTGAAGCTGAACCGCCGCGGCGTGTAGCCGCGCAGCTTCGCCTCGGGCAGTTGGGCGAACAGCGCGCGGATCAGGTCGAACACGCCGGTGTAGGTGGCCGGGTTCGAGGTGGGCGTCTGGCCCAGCGGCTGCTGATCGACGCGGATCACCTTGTTGATCTGCTCCATGCCGCGGATCGCGTCGTGGGCGCCGGGGAACGTCTTGGCCCGGTGCAGCGTGCGGGCCAGCGAGGTGTAGAGCACGTCCTCGACCAGCGAGCTCTTGCCGCTGCCGCTGACGCCGGTGACGACGGTGAACGTGCCCAGCGGGATCTGGACGTCGATGTTCTTGCAGGTTGTTGTGCCGGGCGCCGACGATCTCGAGCCAGCCGCCGAGCGGGCGGCAGCGGGGAGTCGGTGGCAGTCGGCATGCCGCCGGCGACTTCGTGCGTCTGACGCTTCTTCGCTTCGCCGTGCTTCCCGCTGCGCTGCCTTGCTCCTTGCTCGACTGCATCCGGCGATTCGTCGGCACGGGAATCGCCTTCTTGCCGGAGAGATATGGCCCGGTGACCGAGCCGCGGCGCTTGGCGACCTGCTGCCGGCGTGCCGTGGGCGACGATCTGGCCGCCGTGGCGGCCGGCCGCCGGGACCGAAGTCGAGCAGCTGGTCGGCGCTGGCGATCACTTCGCGATCGTGCTCGACCACCAGCAGCGTGTTGCCCAGGTCGCGCAGCGTTTCAGGGCGTCCAGCAGCCGGCGGTTGTCGCGCGGGTGCAGGCCGATCGTCGGCTCGTCGAGCACGTAGAGCACGCCGCACAGGCCGCTGCCGACCTGGCCGCCAGGCGGATGCGCTGCATCTCGCCGCCGGAGAGCGTCGGGGCGGGCCGGGCGAGCGTCAGGTATTCCAGGCCCGACGTCGACCAGGAACTGCAGCGCGATTGCGGATCTCGCGGATCAGACTTCGCCGGCGATCTTGCGCTCGGTGGCCGTCGAGCTTCCAGGCCTGTGAACTCGGCCAGCAGCTTGCCCAGCGGCAGGCGGCAGATCTCGTCGATCGTCCGGCCGCGGAACCGCACGGCCGCCGCGTCGTCGCGCAGCCGGCTGCCGCCGCAGACCGAGCACTCGACCTCGTCGACCAGATGCTCCAGCTCGGCCGCGGAAGCCGGGCGAAACGCGGCTGGCTTCTTCGAGCGCCGGATAGAGGCCCTTGTACTGGAAGCGAAAGCAGGAGCGGGGACGGCGCGGCGAGCCGCCCTTGCTCGCTGCTCGCGGCTCGCTGCTGTCCGTGCATCTACGTCGAACCACTCTCGCCGGTGCCGTGCATGATCAGCCGGCGGTGCTTGCCGCCGAGTTGCTCGAAGGGCACGTCGAGCGGAATGCCGGTCGCGCGCGCAGAGGCCGTCGAGCATCGCGGCGAAGAGCCGGCTGCGACGCTCCGGGCCACAAGCCGACCGCGCCCTCGGGCCAGCGTCAGCTTCGGATCGCGGAGCAGGGCGGCCGGATTGGTGCCCGTCTGCATGCCCAGGCCTTCGCAGGCCGGGCACCAGCCCAGGGCTGTTGAACGAAAAATTGTGCGGCGTGAGCGGCTCGAAGCTCCGCCCGCACCTGTCGCAGGCAAAGTGCTGGCTGTGGACTTCGACCGGCCAGTGCGGCTCGGGCACGTCGTCGCGCGGATAGGCCACGTGCAGCACGCCGCGGCCCAGGGCCAGGGCGTTCTCCACGCTGCCGGCGATCGCGGCTGCGGGCGTCGCGCGCGAACGTCACGCGGTCGATGACCACTTCGACGCGTGCTTGCGGCGGCGGTCGATCTCCGGCGGCTTGTCGAGCGTGTAGCGTCTGGCCGTCGACGCGCATGCGGACGTAGCCGGCCGCGCGGATCTCGTCCCAGAAGCGTTTCGTACTTCTCGCCGACCTCGATTTCCAGCGGGGCCATCAGGTACAGCTGCGTGCCGGCCGGCTGCGGCCATGATCTTGTCGATGATCTCGTCGGCCGTCTGCGTGCCGATCGGCACGTCGCAGGCCGGGCAATACGGCTGGCCGAGCCGCGAGCCATGAGGATCCGCAGATAGTCGTAGATCTCGGTCACCGTGCCGACCGTGGAGCGCGGCGTGTGGCCGGCGTGCTTCTGCTCGATGGCGATGGCCGGCGACAGGCCCTCGATGTGGTCCACCTTGCGGCTTCTGCATCTGGCCGACGAACTGCCGGGCGTAGGAGCTGAGGCTTTCGACGTAGCGCCGCTGCCCTTCGGCGTAGATCGTGTCCATGGCCAGCGAGCTCTTGCCCGATGCCGCTGGGCCCGCAGCAGACGGTCATCTGGTCGCGGGGAATTTCGACGTCGATGTCCTTGAGATTGTGCTGCCGGGCGCCGCGGACCTTGATGGACGTGGCCAGTTCGGCGCGCGGGCGACGCTTGGACGCCGTGCTTGGCGATGCGTTGCCAGATGCGCCGAGCTCGCATGTCGGCGCGGCACACTTGCCAGCCATCGCTGTCAGCACTTGCCCGGTGTACGACGCCTGTTCGCTCGGCCACTTGCTCCGGCGTGCCGGCGGCGACGATCCGGCCGCCGCCCGCGCCGCCTTCCGGGCCGAGGTCGATGATCCAGTCGGCCGTCTTGATCACGTCGAGGTTGTGCTCGACGACGAGCACCGTGTTGCCCGCCTCGACGAAATCGTGCAGCACCTTCAAGCAGCATTTGGATGTCGGCGAAGTGCAGGCCGGTCGTCGGCTCGTCGAGCAGATAGAGCGTCCGGCCGGTGCTCTTCTTGACCAACTCGCGGGCCAGCTTGATCCGCTGGGCCTCGCCGCCGGAGAGCGTCGGCGACGGCTGGCCGAGCTTGATGTAATCCAGCCCCACGTCGTGCAGCGTTTGCAGCTTGTGGCGGATCGTCGGGAATGTTCTCGAAATGCGCCAGGGCCTCCTGCACGTCCATCTCCAGCACGTCGGCGATCGACTTGCCCTTGAAGCGGACTTGCAGCGTCTCGCGGTTGAAGCGATGGCCCTCGCACACCGGGCAGGTGACCCACACGTCGGCCAGGAAATCCATCTCCAGCTTCGTCGAGCCGTTGCCCTCGCAGGCCTCGCAGCGGCCGCCGCTGACGTTGAAGCTGAAGCGGCCCGGCTTGTAGCCGCGTGGCCTTCGCCTCGGGCAGTTGCGTGTACAGGCGGCGGATCTCGTCGAACACCTTGATGTAGGTCGCCGGATTCGAGCGCGGCGTGCGGCCGATCGGCGACTGGTCGATGGCGATCATCTTGTCGAGGTGCTCGAGGCCCTCGATCCGGTCGTGCGCGCCCGGGATTGCCGAGGCCCGCCGTTGAGATCGCGGCGCAAGGCCTCGACCAGGATGTCGTTGACCAGCGAGCTCTTGCCCGAGCCGGAGACGCCGGTGACGCAGACGAACACGCCCAGCGGAATCTCGACGTCGATGTTCTTGAGATTGTTGTGCGCGGCGCCGCGGACGACGAGCTCGGCCGCGTCCGTTGCGGTCGGCGACGATGGCGGGCACTTCGATCCGCCGCTGGCCGGAGAGGATATTGCCCGGTGAGGCTTGCCGGCTCGGCGGCGATCGTCTGCGACGGTCCCGGCGGCGACGACGTCGCCGCCGCGCACGCCGGGGCCGGGGCCGAAATCGACGATGTGGTCGGCCGCCCGCATCGTGTCTTCGTCGTGCTCGACGACGACCACCGTGTTGCCCTGGTCGCGCAGCTGGGCGAGCGTTTCCAGCAGCCGGTCGTTGTCGCGGGGATGCAGGCCGATCGACGGCTCGTCGAGGATGTAGAGCACGCCGACCAGGCCGCAGCCGATCTGCCCGGCCAGGCGGATCCGCTGCATCTCGCCGCCGGAGAGCGTCGGCGCGGTGCGGTCGAGCGTGAGATAGTCCAGGCCGACGTTCTTGAGAAACTGCAGCCGGCCGCGAATCTCCTTGAGCACCTCGGCGGCGATCGTCGTGGCCCGTGGCGTCGAGCTCCAAGTCGCGGAAAGAACTCGGCCGCGTCGCTGACCGACAGTCCGCAGACCTCCGGGCAGCGAGCGCTCGAGTGCCGGTCGGTCGAACTTCGGCAGCGGCTGGTGACCGTGACCGCGCGGGCCTGCGGATTCAGCCGGCGGCCGTCGCAGCGTCCGCAGCCGATGATCGCGCATGTACTTTTCCAGTTGCCGCCGCTGCATGCGGCTGCTGCGTGGTGCGGTATTGCGACGAGCAGCTTGGGAATGATGCCTTCGAACTTGCCGCCCCACTTGTAGCCCGACGGGCCGCTCCGCCAGGTGAACGTGATGTGCTCGTCGCCGGTGCCCCAGAGCAGGGCGTGTTGCGACGCGCGGGTCGAGTTCTTCCCAGGCGGTTTCCAGCACCGTGCCCGACGGCAGGCCGTAGCTTGCGTTCCAGCGTTTCGGCCACGCCGCGGATAGATGTGCCGCCGCCAGCGGCCCATCTCTTGCCACGGGCCCAGCAGTTCGATGCAGCCTTGCTGGAACGAGCGGGTCGGGTCGGGAATCAGCCGCTCGGGATCGAACGTGTAGATCTCGCCCAGCCCGTCGCACTCAGGGCACATCCCCTGCGGGCTGTTGAAGCTGAACAACTGCGGGCTGGGCGG
The DNA here is from genome assembly GCA_963707295.1 of uncultured Planctomycetia bacterium. GTDB lineage: Bacteria > Planctomycetota > Planctomycetia > Pirellulales > Thermoguttaceae > JANXQG01. The sequence goes on along the minus strand of CAVPPL010000006.1, from coordinate 1,172,920 downwards.
CTCGAAGCTCAGTCTGGCAATGCGTGCAGGCGTAGTGGGCGGAGAGAGTAGATGTCGGCACGCAGACGAGTATGGCGATGCGAGTCGGCGGAGCCGTGCCGCTTCCTTGTCCGACGTGCTGTCGACTTCTGCGTCTTCGCGTCTCGCTTCGCGGCTCTCTCGCCCGCTCCTCTCGACGGCAACGATCAGGTTCCCCTCGCCCAGCCTCAGCGCCAGCTCCACCGCCTCGGCCAGCCGGGCGCGAAGCTTCGGGCCGGCCACCAGCCGGTCGATGACGACTTCGATGTTGTGCCGCATCTGCCGGTCGAGCCGCAGATCGTCGCTCAGCCGCACGACCCGGCCATCGACCCGGGCGCGGACGAAGCCTTGCTTCAGCAGGTCGTCGAACAGGTCGCGATACTCGCCCTTCTGGCCGCGGATCAGCGGCGCGAGCACCAGGAACCGCGTGCCGGCCGGCAAGCGCCAAGATCCGGTCGATGATCTGCTCGCGCGTCTGGGCGGTGATCGGCCGGCGGCACTCCGGGCAATGCCCCTTGCCGACGCGGGCGTAGAGCACGCGCAGATAATCGTAAATCTCGGTGATCGTGCCGACGGTCGAGCGCGGGTTCGTGCCCGCCGGACTTCTGCGAGATCGAAATCGACGGGCTCAGGCCGGCGATCAGATCGACGTCGGGCTTGGGCATCTGGCCCAGAAACTGCCGGGCGAAGCTCGACAGGCTCTCGACGTAGCGCCGCTGCCCCTCGGCATAGAGCGTGTCGAAGGCCAGCGAGCTTTTGCCCGAACCGCTGACGCCGGTGAAGCAGATCAGCTGATTGCGCGGCAGCACGAGGTTGACGTCGCGCAGATTATGCTCGCGGGCGCCTTGGATGACGATGTCGGAATCTGCCATCGATGTACACGGGGGCTGCCGGGACGGAAAACGACCCGCCCACTACGGAGGGTCAATTCGCATCCGGCGCAAGCAATTCAAGCCTTGCCGAAACCCTCCATTCTAGGAGAAGACGGGCTCGGAGGGCAAGTTCCGTTGCAGACCCCGCCTTCAGGCGGTTTACTGTGCAATGTCGGCTAACGCCAGGACTCCAGCGCGCTGTCGTGTCAATCTGCGTCTTATTCAGCGACCTTTCCGGAGAGTTCTCTCGTTAAACATCGCGCCTAGGGAAAAGATTCCCTAATTTCACCAAAACATGCTTGCGGAAAATCTTCCACCAAACCCCCAGAACAACCTAGTTTGAAACCGAACCTAATGGCAATCGATACAACCGTCCGATTCGATACCAAAGGAAAAGTCGTCGCAACCCGCACAACCATTACGACGCAAATAGATCAATTCCGTATTTATCGAGGGGGGAAACCATGAATACTGTCTGGAACCTTGGGAAAGGAGCCGGTTTGCTGCTGCTGGGACTCATAGCGGCGGGCGGCGCGCGAAGCCAGGCCGCCGACATTCAGCTTGCGGGTTTCGACAAGTTCACGACAAGCTCGACTTCCGCGTCGGCTGGTGAGGCGTCCACGGGTCCTTTCCAGGAAGAAGCGACTGTCTCCAAGGGCATTTCCTCGACCTTGCAGATGCCGGAGGACACCTTCTCGCCGCCGTGCTATTCGGAAATGCCAGGCGGCGATGATTGCTTCATGGGAGCGCCGGGCCGTTTCTGGTTCCAGGGCGAATACATGCTCTGGTGGACGAACAGGGCGCACCTGCCGCCAATGGTTTCCACGCAAACGGCCAATGGCGCCCTGGAGACGGTATTCGGCGATCGCACCGTCCGCGACGGAGACCACGATGGCTATCGCATTGATATGGGCATGTGGCTGGATTGCTGCCACTGCTGGGGCGTCGAAGGCGAATACTTTGATTTCCGCGGCAAGCCCGACAGCTACGATAGCGGCCTTTCCAATGGATACGACAACGGCACCTACTTTCCCATCGTGCGGGCGATCTTCGATCCGAACGCCGATCCCTTGGTGAACCCGAATCCGCAGGTCAGCGGCATCGGTTTTCCGACACGATTCGCGGGCCGCGTCACGGTCGATACGAGCGACTATTTCCAGTCGGCCGGACTATGGCTCCGCCGCAACCTTCGCGCCGCGGAATGGGCGGGCAAAGACGGCGATGTGCCGTGGACCGATTCGTCCGCACGTACGTTCCGGTTGGACGCCGTCAGCGGCTACCGTTTCACTCGCTTGATCGACGGGGTCAATGCCCGCGACGACGAAATGGACGTCAACCCGGCCAGCGCGAATCTTTGGACGGAGTACACGAATGTCTACAACTATCGAGCGACTAACAACTTCAACGGCTGGGAGCTAGGACTCGACGCCGCGATGACCCGCGGCCGTTGGTCGCTGGACGTGCTGGCCAAGGCGGCGATCGGCGTAAACAACCAGGACCTCCAGTATTTCAATCTCTACCGCGTCGACCAGAGCGTTGCCCAGCTAGGCATCAACCAGCAGACGGCATCGCAGGAAATCGCGCGAAACGTCTTCTCGTGGATACCCGAATTGACTGTAACCGCCGGGTACCAGGTCATGGAGCACGTGAAGGTCACGGTCGGTTATGACATCTTCTACTGGTCGGCGGTAGTCCGCGCCGCGGACCAGATCGCTGAGCCAATGACCGGCTATCCGTTTGGTTCGTTGACCGGCACCACGCAATTGCCCAATACGCTCAATCAGTCGTATTTCTGGGCACAGGGCCTCCGTCTAGGCGGCGAGATTCGGTTCTAAGCGGTCGTTGTAGCAGATCGCCATCATAGCGTTTTTTGCACTGTCGTCGTACGACGATTGAGGACTGCTTACCGGGCAACTCCCTTGCGTTGACGGCGCTCTTCGAATTGGGCGCGACAATTCTGTATTATCGCTCATGTTGTCCGACAGGCCGGCGAGTTAACGCGTAATTAAACCGCCGACACGCTGCGGAAATCACGCGTAATTATCGCCAAAAAGTGTGCGAATAATGCGATCGAGGAACGAAGAAATAATTCGGCCAAATGCTTGCAGCGCATGTCGCAAATGTGTAGACTGAACATTAGGGCTCCTGGGTTACTGGGCAAGTGCGGGGCCGCCGCGCCGCTGATCTTCCTTGGGTGATGGAGAGCTACGTCGCCGTTTTGATCGAAATCACTCCAGGTATTGGAAAGGGAATTGTCATGGCAGCTATTCGTCGTTTTTACTCGACTGATGCAGCGGGTACTTTTGTGAAGCGTACAATGAAGGTTCGTATTGTCAAACGTCTCTTCGGCGTCGTCTCCGCGTTGCGCGGTTCTGCTGCGGCGCTGCTCGTCGCACTCTTTGCTGCGGGGATACTGCTCTCTGCTTCAGCGGCTTCGGCGGCGAATGTTTACTGGACGAACTCAGGCAGCGACTCCTGGAATAACACGGCGAATTGGAGCACCAGTGCGTTGCCGGCGGTCAATGACATTCCCGAGGTTCTTAGCGGCGGCACCGCCGTTTTCGATACCGCGGGAGCTTATGGCGCCTACGCCGAGCTTTACGCCGGCGACTCGAACAGCTTTAACGGCGAAAAGCCCGGTCGGCAACATCGTGCAGAGCACGGGAACCACGGTCACTGTTAACAACTGGTTCGAAGTGGGCCGCATGTACGCTTACGGCGGAGGACAGCTTCTGCTCGCCTCCACCAACGTCAGTTCCTACACGATGAACGGCAATGCGATCGTCAATACGACTAACAACGGCACCGGGGCCGAGATCGGCGGCGGTTGGAGCGATGGCTCCGCCTCCACGGGCATCCTCACGCTCAACAACTCGGCACAGTTCAATGCCGCCGGCTTTGTGACCCTTGGCCAGTGGAACGCCGGCGGATCAGGCATCCTCAACGTGCATAACAACGCGCAGTTCAACATGACGGGCACCGGCGGAAACAACGACAATTTCCACATCGGTACGAACGGATCGACGGGCCAGGTCAATATCGACGGCAATGGCGCCATCACAGTGAACCGCGACATCATTGTCGGCGACGGCTCGGGAGCGACAGGAGGAACCGTCTCGATGTCAGACAACGCATCGATCAAAACCCAGACCGGTTGGTTCTTCGTCAACAACAACGCGATGCTCACTCAGTCCGGCAATTCGGTGATCGATACCAACGGCGGCCGCCTTCAAGTGGGGTATAATTCGGGCAACAACGGCACCTACGACCTGCAAAGCGGCACGCTCTACACGGGCGATCTTGGCAACATTGACGGCACCGCCACCATCAACCAGAGCGGCGGCGTCGCGCAGCTCCGCTACTGGTTCTACATCGGAGCCAACAGCGACGCGACAGGAACCTACAATCTTACCGGCGGCACGCTCAATATCGGCAAGAACGCCGACGGCTCGACCAATGGCGGCATGAATCTCTTTGTCGGCGGGAACGGTTCCGGCGGCCAGGGCGTGCTGAACATCAGCAACGGCTTGATCACCTCGACGGGCAACTTCCACATCGGCGAAGTTGGTTCCGGCACCGTCTCGCAGACCGGTGGAACCATTGATGATGCCAGTGGCGGAGGCGAATTCTGGGTCGGCAACAACGGCGGTGGAAACGGCATCTACAACCTTTCCGGCAGCGGTGTGTTGAACGTTAGCAATTGGCTCGCCGTGGGCCGCAACGGCGCCACCGGCGTGGTCAACATGTCCGGCGGCACTATTAACAAGACCGGCAACGGCAATATCATCGTCGGATCGATTGGAGGCAACGGCACCTGGAACATGAACGCCGGCCTGATTACCAATACCACCGGGCTGATCCTTGGCGAGAACAGCAACACGGGCACGTTTTATCTGAATGGCGGCACTGTCCAGGCCACCGGCCTGGGGAATTACGGCACGGCGCAACGGGTTATTTGTATTACAATGGCGGCGTGCTCCAGGCGACGGCCGGCAATACCGCCTATTCGCCGACCACGAACTTCAACAGTTACGTGCAGGCCGGCGGGGCTATTGTCGACACCAACGGGAATAACATCCAATACCAAGGTGTTATCTCGAGTGATCCCGCCCTCTTTGGCGGACCGGATGGCGGGCTGCATAAGCGAGGCGCCGGCAAACTTGGCCTGACTGGCAATAACATCTACAACGGAGCTACCACGGTAAACGCCGGAACGCTTTTGATCACCGGCAATCCGACACTCAGCGGCTCCATCTCTGTGAGTCCCGGCGCTACGTTAAGCACCGATACGATCGTGCCCAACGTCACCGTCGGCTCAGGCGCCACGTTCGCATCCGGCTACACCTTCTCGAATCTCTTGGCGACGGGGACGGCCCAACCCGCCAGCTTGACGACATCCAGCGGCGGCATCCTGGCCTTCAAACTCTCAAATAGCACAGGTAATGGCAACGACCAGATCGATGTCGCCGGCAACTTGAGCTTGGCCAACAGCACGGTGATTAACATCTCCACGCTCTTGAACAATGCGCTGGCCTTGGGGAGCTACCCCCTGATTCTCGCGCCGAGCAACTCAACTTCGGTCGGCTCGCTGCTTTTGACTGGCCTACCGGTAAGCCGGCAATCGTACTCACTGAGCAGTTCGCTGACGGAGGTCGATCTCAACGTGTCGACGGGTTCCGCCGCCAGCCTGCTGTGGGCAGGCGGGCTGAACGGCAATGCCTGGGACGTTACCACCACCAAGAATTGGCTCAACACCGGCGCCGGCAACGCGCCAGACTACTTCTATACCCTTGACAACGTAGCGTTCACCGACTCCGGGTCGGCGAATGGCGTGGTCAACCTGGTGGGCGCGTTGGGACCGGGATCGCTAACGCTGACGATGACCAGCGCCTCGACGGCCTACACGTTTTCCGGCACCGGGTCGATTACGGGCAACACGGGCCTGGTCATGAACGGCGTCGGCACGCTTACGGTCAACAATTCCAATACGTATACCGGAGAGACGGACATCCACGGCGGCAATCTCGTCATCAATTCCGGCGGCCTGCTGGGCGACACCAGCGGCCTCAACGCAACTTACATCGGCGGGCCCAGCGTCAGCGATTCGGCGTCCGCTGCCGTGCACAGCGGCGGCACGCTCTCGGGCAACTCGATTACGCTTGGGAGTGCCATTGGATCCACCGGCGCCTTGACGCAAAACGGCGGCCTCGTCAACTCTCCCAGCGGGACGCTCACGATCGGAGATTCCGGGGCGGGCACTTATGCCCTGAGCGGCGGAACGATCTCCGCGGGCGCTGAGTCTCGGCGCGGGATTGGGCGGGGTCGGCGCGATGATGCAAAGTGGCGGCGTTGTCAATCTGGTCAGCCAATTGAGCGTCGGCATTGCCGGCTCCGGCAGCTACACCATCGGCGGCAGCAGCACATTGAACATCGCGGGGAACGGCGGCTTCTTCCGCATCGGCGGCTTCGATGCGACCGGCGCCGGCTCGTTCACGCAAAATGATAACTCGGTGGTCAATCTCGGCACCAGTGCGAGCGGCATTAACTTCGCGTCGATTGCCGCCGGCGGAAGTGGCACCTATACTCTCAATAGCGGCACCTTGACTGTCTACACGAACGGGAATCAATTCAACGTCGGCGACCGCGGCGGCGGACCCGGCTTCATGTACATCAACGGCGGCCTGGCCACAATCCACGGCGGGTTCAATGTGGCCAAAAACGGTGGCTCGCAAGGCACGGTAACGCAAATCGCTGGCGTGGTGAACCTGCCCGACGGTGGCGACAATATGGAGATTGGTCTGAATGGCAGCACCGTGGGAACTTACAACCTCCAGGGCGGCACGCTGACAAGCTGGGACATTCGCGCCGGCGATGGCGGCCAGGGCACGTTCAATCAGACCGGCGGTGTCGCGAACGCTGGCGGCTGGGTCCGCATGGGAGTCGGCGGCGGCGCCAGCGGATCCTATAATCTCACCAATGGCGTGCTCAATGCCGCTCGCATTAACGTCGGCGAGCTTGGCGCCGGCACTATGTCTATCCCCAACGGCCAGGTTACCGTCAACGGGGCGGTCTACGTCGGCGGCACCGATTTCGACGGTAACAATACCACGGGCACCGGCTACCTCAGCATTTCTGGCAGCAGTTCGGTGACCCTTACCTCCAACGCCGCCGGCAATGGGGTCAATCTCGGCGTCAACGGCGGGACGGCCACCATGTTGCTTGTCGATAACGCTAGCGTGACAAACACCTCGACCGGCGGCGACCCCCAATTCGTCGTGGGCAATAGCGGCGTCGCAACGCTCACTCAAAGCGGTAATTCCACAATCAATACCGCCGGCGGAGAGTTTTGGGTCGGCCAGGGCACGGGCGGTGTCGGCACATTCAACTTCTCCGGCGGAACGGTGAACGTGGGCTCTTGGACCGACCTCGGCCGCGGCGGCGGGTCCGCCGTCGTGAACATGAGCGGCGGCGTGTTCAACAAGACCGGCGGCGGCAACTTTAATCTCGGCGATGACGCCGGCGTTGCCTCTTTCACCTCCGGCACCTTGAACCAGTCCGGCGGCATTATCACCGACAATAACGAAATGTGGGTTGGCCAAGACGGTAACGGCAATGGCGTCTACAACATGTCGGGCGGTCAACTCACCGTGGGGAGTTGGCTCGCCGTCGGGCGAGCCGGCGGCACGGGCGTTGTGACGATGACGGGCGGCACTATCAACAAGATTGGCAGCGGCACCAATATCATTGTCGGCTCCCTGGGCGGAAACGGCACATGGAACATGAATGCCGGCTTGGTCACGAACACGACCGGTCTTGTGCTCGGCGAGAACTCCAATGTGGGCAATTTCTACCTCAACGGCGGCACCATCCAGGCCGATGGTGTTGCCACCTATGGCGCCGGGGTCGGCAACCTCTATTTTAATGGCGGCGTATTGCAAGCCACGGCCGGCACAAGCACCGGCACGAGTAACGGTAATTTCCTGGCCAACAGCAACGATTATGTCCAGGCGGGCGGCGCCCGTATCGATACCAACGGACTCGCGATCACGATTTCCAATACGGCGGTGCCCGTGCTGGTGCCCGACCCGGCCTTGTTTGGCAGTCCCGACGGCGGCTTGACCGTGACCGGCGGCGGCACGTTGACCTTAAGCGGCACAAATACCTACCAGGGCGGCACGCAGGTTGAAAATGCTACGGTGATCGTGACGAATCCGGCAGCGATCGAGGACGGCACGAACTTGTACGTCGGCCCCGCCGGATCGATCTTCTCGCCGATTATCCCCGTTGCGCAAATCCCAGTGACGCCGCCCCGACGGTTTCGCCGGTGCCCGAACCGGGTACGCTGGCCCTGCTGGCCGCAGGTGTTGCCGCCCTGGCCGCAGCTTTGCGGCGGAAGAAGCAGACCGACCCGCTCAACTTGAACTGAACTACGTGGCGATTGCCGGCGGTAAGAGCTTGACCGCCGGCAATCCCGCGTTGTTTGCTGCGCTCTTGACGCCGTCATCGCCGATCGACGGCAATTAACTGGCGTTGGCCAGAAACAAGATCGCGCTGGGACATATACGCACGTTCAGTAATTTTTCGCAAGTTTGGTTGCGGCAATACGCGAAAAGCAGTTCTATTGGGGTTTTAGCCTTCCCATCGCCTCGCCAAAAAGAAGCAAATTGAGCACTTTCTCGTCGAAATACTATGCGTTTCTGCCGGAATTGTTTATAATGAAAGCCCAATGCCTTGGGTTCCCGGGGGGTGACGCGCAAGGGGCCGGCGAGCGAGTCATAGTTTTCGAGCGTATCGTCATCGTCCGCGCGCTGGCATTAATTTCCCCGACTAGTTTCAGTGATTAGGAGAATGACCGGTGCTTGCATTTCTACATTCTTCCGTTCGCGGCTTGATGGCTGTCCTGGCGGCGGCGATTTTCTTCACCGTTTCGGTCCCGTTCGCCAAAGGGCAGTCAACCTTATATCTCACGGCGGCCGACGCGTTAAACACATCGAGTTTTACCAATCCCTTGACCGGCGCCGCGTCCGGCTTTTCGGTTACCGGGGTAGGCCCAGGAGTGGCCGCAGTGGCCGGCAATAATTATGTCGTGGCCGGCGCTTTCGCGATCCGCACGCCCCCAGACAATGTGGTACACACGTTTCCCGGCCTCTCCCTGACGCTCTCGCCCACCGGCGCATTGTACAGCTCGCAAATGACGTTTAAAACCGCCGGCACCAACGGCGCGGGAATCGAAACGGTGAATCTGATCCTCAACAGCGGCTTCATCAATATGGGCACGGGGAATGGGACTTTCGACGTGGCTACGCTGGCTGGCACGATGAGCGTCACCAGCAGTTCGGCGCTGGGGGCAGATGCCGCCGAAGTCCTGCAAATCAATTCGACCGTCAGCGGCACGGGCGCCTTGCAAATCGGCGGAGGTATCGTCAATGGCGTCCTCATTAACCAGGGCCAGAGCCAGGGCTTAGTCTCTTTCGCGGCCGCTAATACCAACTATTCGGGCATCATTTCGGTGGGCAGCCTGGTCGGGACGAGTTCTGTCCCGAGTTCGGCCAATGCTGGCCTGCAAGGCTCTAACAGCGGCTCGACTAACGTGCTTCAAGCCTTCGGCACCGGCCAGATCAACTTGTACAGCGCCGTGAACTCGACAGCCGGCACTGTTAACGGCTACACCGGGATCACGTCGCTGACGCTGCTGGCCAACGGCAGCGGCGGCAGCCAGACGATCGTTACCGGCAACGGCGTGACGGGCAACAACCTCAACGTCACCAATAGCGCCACCGTCAACCTCAACCATTTTAGCGGCAGCAATACCGGCAGCGTCTTTCAATTCAACAATCTCAGCATCGGGGGAAGCGCGTTCAACCACGTCGCTTTTGACGCTGGCGAGCACCAGCGGATACGGATTGCAAATCGCCGGCACGACCTCCGTCACGGGGCCGGCAGGCATCATCAATTTCAACTCCGTGCCATCGAGCTTGATCAGTCTCGGCTCCATCACCAACACGTACTCAAACGCCGCGAGTCTTACCCTAGGGCAGGCCTCGACCGCGTCCTATACGATGCCCAACGCTTCGCCCATTACCGACAACGGCGTCAATGCCTTGAGCATCGCTTACAGCGGCGGCACCTGGACGCTCGCCGGCTCGTCGAACAGCTACATCGGCACGACGACGATCAGCAACGGCACGCTAAATCTCGGCGCTGCCAACTCCGTGCCCGCCGCCAGCGCGATGGGCTTTGCGGGAACTTCGCTGTGGAACCTTGGCGCGAACAGCCCCACCTACGCCGGGATCATCGCGTCGAGCACGGCCGCATCGACCGTGGCGTCCATCTCGACCATCGGCGCAGGGCAGAGCCTGAACATCGTCAGCAACTCCAACGGCAACGTGGTGGCCCTGGGCAACGTCACCAACGGCACCAGCGTCGCCTTGTCGGTCGCCGGCTCCGGCACGCTGTCAGTGACGGCCACCAACGGCACGTTCGCGCTGTTTACGGGTTCGGCGGCCACGAACGTCACTTCGCTTACCATGTCGGGCTTGAGCACCTTTGCGGCCAACGTCAACGAACTCGACGTAGGCGTCAATTCCACGAACGCCGGCACCAGCGGGTACTCCCTGATGGCTCTTGCGGCCAGCAATACGATCACCGCGCAGAACCTTTACGTGGCGAAGTGCCCGAACAACGAGGGCCCAAGTTACGCGCTGCTCTACCTAGCGCGTCAAACGTCTTGAACGTCGGCAACCTCTATGTTGCCGTCGGCAAGGAAGGCGGCGGCGGCGGCACCGCCTCCGTCATTTCCTTCAACGGACAGCCCGGCACACTTACGCTTAACGGCGCGAGCGGGCCCGGCAGCCGCGCGGAAGTCGAGATGGGAGTGTACAACGTCAACGGCACCGGGAACAGCCCAACGGGCCTCATCAATTTGACCGGCGGCACGGCCAACTTGAATATCGACACGTTTTCGCTAGGCGTCGGCAGCGCGGCGAACATCAACGGCCAAAGCCCCGCGGGGACGTTTATTTTCAACGCGGGCACGGTCAACGTGAACAATTTGCTCCTGGGCGCGACGACCGTGGCGAACTCGGCGGGCACAGGCGCCGGGGTTTTTGGAACATTCACCATCGGCGGCGGCACGCTTACCGTGAACAACAGTTTCGGCCTCGGCTTCAATCAAGGCGGACTGACACCGCCGGTTGGCACGTTCAATCTCAACGGCGGCGTGGCCGTGGTCGCCTGCCCCATTCAAAGCAGCGGCGGCACGAGCACATTCAACTTCGGCGGCGGCACGCTCATGGCCGGCGCGAGCAGCACGACCTTCATGCAAGGGCTGACCGGCGCAAACGTCGGCAACAGCGGGGCGTTCATCGTTCCGGGCGGCAACAACATCACCATCGCACAGGCCCTGCAGCCGACCGGCGGCACCAGCACCGGCGGCCTGACCGAATCGGGCGCAGGCGTCTTGACGCTGGCCGGCAGCAGCACCTTCGTCGGTCCCACGACCATCAACGGCGCCGTCAACGCCACGTTCCTTGCCAACGTGAACATGCCCAGCCCGATCGGAAAGGGATCGGCCAGCGGATCGCCCGCGGACCTCGTCATCGACGGCGGCACGCTGCAATACACGGGCAGCGTCCCGGCGAGCACGAACCGGCTCTTCACGGTCGGCGGAAGCGGCGCCGCGGCCCTGGACGCGTCGGGCAACGCCAATGGGTCCATGACGATCGGCAGCGCGGGCGGCGCGATCGCATTTGCGAACACCACGGCGCCGGCCACGTTGACCTTGACCGGCAGCGGAGCGGGAGCGGCCGCGGGCACATTAGGGGCCGTGGTGGGCGACAGCAACCCGGGGAATTTCACCACAAGTCTGGTCAAGTCAGGGACCGGTCAATGGAACCTCGCCGCCGCAAACACCTATACCGGGCCGACTAACGTCAACGCCGGCGGACTTTACGTCAACGGCTCGCTGCCCTCCAGCGGCACGGTCAACGTGGCCGCCGGCGCGGCGCTTGGCGGCACGGGCAGCGCCGGCAATGCCTTCGTCTCGCCCGGCGGCGGCATCGACGTCAGCGCCAATGGCTCGACCACGCTGACGCTCACTTCATTGAACTTCGGCGGCAACGGCACGATCAGCATGCCCGCGTTCACCAACACGGGCAGTGTGGCATTGCTGGCCGGCAGCCTGACGGCGGGCGGCGCCGCCGGCTCGCTGCAAATCAACTTCCCCAATGTGCCCGTGCCCAACGGCACCTATCGCTTGATCGGCTACGGCTCGATCGGCGGCAGCGGTTTCTCCGCATTCTCGGTAGGACAGTCCGGCTCGCTCGGCGCCCGCCAGACGACCGCATTGCTGAACAACCCGGGCGAAATCGACTACCAGGTCAACGGCCAGACGCCTTTCTGGAACGGTACGCAGACCGATTGGAAAACCACGAATGCGTGGACGCTCCAACCCTCCGGAGTTCCGACCACATTCATCACTGGCGACAACGACAACTTCACGGACTCTGCGGGCAGCGGCACGATCGCGGTGACGATCAGCCAGGGCAACGTGGCGCCAATCAGCGTGACCATCAACAACAACGCCGCGTCGTACAGCTTCGGCGGCGCCTATGGCATCATCGACGGCGGTTCGCCGACCTATCTTGTCAAGAGCGGCACGGGATCGCTGACCATCGCCAATACCAACGGCTACAGCGGCGGTACGACATTCAGCGCCGGGTTGGTTACGTTGAATAGCCCGATGGCGCTCGGTACGGGATCACTGGCGGTGAATGGCGGCACGCTGAACGCCAATTTCGCCCAATCCGTTAGCGCCGTCACGCTCGGCGCGGCCGTGCTCAATGCCAACGCCATCGGCGCCTTGGGCAGTGGACCGCTGACGATCGGGGCACCCTCTGGGTCCGGCACGCTCAGCGCCAATTTCGCTCAGGCCGTCAGCAGCGTTACGCTTAATGCCGGACTGCTGAACATCAACGACCCGTCGGCCATCGGCGGCGGCCTGTTAACTATTGCCGGAGGCACGTTGGACAACACCAGCGGGACGCCGGTCGCGCTGACCACCAACAACTCGCAGAGCTGGAATGCCGACATCGTCTTCAACGGCAGCAATAGCCTCGACACGGGCACCGGCACGGTCGCGTTGGGGGCCAGCCGCGTCGTGACCGTGCTGGGAAACAATCTCAGCGTGGGCGGCATCAGCGGGACGGGATTCAGTCTCACCAAGGCCGGCTCGGGCACGCTGACGCTCACCGGCGCGAACACCTATGACAGCGGCACGCTCGTCCTCGCCGGGCTGCTGCAAGTAACCGGCGGCAGCAATAGCCTGAGCACAATCGGAGGCATAACCACCAGCGGCGGAACGCTCGACCTAGGCGGCCAAGGACAGAGCACAGTCGGTCTGATCTCCTTCCAGGGCGGCAGCGCTCAAAATGGAACACTCACCGAAGCCGGCGCTTCGGCCTTCGACGCCCAAAGTGGTGCCGTCACGGCAGTCCTGGCCGGCAACGTCGGCCTGAACAAGACGACCACGGGCAGCGTCGTGCTTGGCGGTTCCAACGCATACACGGGCAAAACGACGGTCGGCGCCGGCGTGTTGCAATTGGCGGCGCCCAACGGTTATCTGCCCCCCGTGTCCGCCATCACTATCACCGGGGGCACGCTTGACCTGGGCACGCAGAGCCAGAGCACGTCCGGCGTGATAACCTTCCAGGGCGGCATCGTCCAGAACGGCACGCTCACGGAAAGCAATACTGCCAATGCTTTTGCCGCCCAGAGCGGAACGGTTACCGCAGTCCTTGCCGGCGGCGTCAGCCTGAACAAGACCACCACCGGCTCGGTGCTGCTGGTCGCAAACAATCTCTATACCGGCAATACCACGGTCAGTGCCGGGCTGCTGCAGATGGCCGGCACGAACGTCTATGCCGGCACGACGACCGTCTCAGGCGGCTCGCTGCAATTGTTGGCAACCAACGCCCTGCCCGCGACCACGTCGCTCGTTTTCAGCGGCAGCCCGACGGTTGACCTGGCGGGCACGACCAGCCAGACGATCGCAGGTCTGACGGCCACGGGCGCGTCGGTGATCCAGAACATCGGCGCCGGCCAGTCGCTGAGCATCGTCAGCGGCACAGCCGGCGCCGTGGTGAACCTGAGCAGCATCACCAACGAGAACAACGTTTCCTTGACGGTGGCCGGCTCGGCGCGCTCGTCGTGACGGCGACCAACGGCTCGATCCAGATGAACTCGGGCGGGACCCTCGGCCAGGCAACGACGTTGAACTTGTCCGGACTGAGCACCTTCACGGCCAACGTGAACGAGTTCGACATGAACATCAACCCCGCCACCGGCGGAGCCAACGGGGCAAGCCTGCTGTTCCTGGCGGCGAGCAACGCGATCACCGCGCAGAACGTCTATGTCGGCAAGAGCCCCAACAACCAAGGTGGCACCTACGGAATACTGTACCTGGGCACCAATAACACGTTCAATGTCGCCAACTTGTTCGTCGGCACTGGGAAGGCAGGCGTTGCCGTCAACCCGCAGGGCTGCGTTGTTACGTTCAACGGGCAGCCGGGCACTTTCAACCTCTACGGCGCCACGGGTCCCGGCAGTCAGGCGGAGGTCACTCTCGGCTTGTACAACGTCAACAACACAGGTAACAATCCTTCGGGTGTGATCGACCTGACCGGCGGCACCGCCAACGCGAATATCGACATCCTGACCTTGGGCAGCGCGAGCGCGGGAACGCTCAACGGCCAGACCCCCACGGGAACGTTCATTTTCAACGCGGGCACGGTCAATGTGAACACGATGCTTGTGGGAGTGACCACCGCCATCAACACGTCGAATAGCGGCCAGCCGCGCGGCATCTTTACCATCGGTGGCGGCACTCTCACGGTCAACACCGCCTTCACGCTCGCCCAGAAGAGCGGCACAACTGCTCCTAATGGCACGTTCAACCTCAACGGCGGCGTAGTCCTGTCCGACTGCGACATCGCTAGCGGCGGCGGCACGAGCATCTTCAACTTCAACGGTGGCACGCTCGTCTCAGGCAGCAGCAGCGCCAGTTTCATGCAGAACCTCAGTGCGGCCTTCGTGGGTAACGGCGGGGCGATCATTGATACCGCGGGCAACACCGTCACCATTAACCAGAACCTATCGCAAAACGGCAGTGGCGGACTGACGAAGCTGGGCGCGGGCATGTTGATTCTGGGCGGCGCGAACACGTATATCGGCGGCACAACCATTTCCAGCGGAACGCTGCAACTCGCTCTCGGCAACTCGGCCGGCTTGGGCGCGCTGACCGGCCCCTTGACCATCCACAGCGCAACGCTCGACCTCAACGGCAACAGCCCGACGGTCGGCGCGCTGACTGGCAACGCCGCCGCGCTGATTACCAACACCGCCGTCAGCAGCGGCACTTTGACGGTCGGCCAGTCGTCGTCGTCCACGACCACCTATGGCGGCTCGATCGTTGACGGACCCAATGCCCCAAGCGCGACGGTCGCACTGGTTCTGACGGGCAGCGGAACGCTTACTTTGAACGGCACAAACACCTACACGGGCGGCACGTCAGTCGAAGGCGGCACGCTCGTCGTAACTTCGCCGCAGGGGATCGAGGACGGCACCAATTTGTTTGTCGGTTCCGCGGGGTCGTTCTTCGCGCCGGTTGTCCCTGCGGCGCAAATCCCTGCGAGCGCCGCCACGGCGGTTTCGCCAGTGCCCGAACCGGGATCGCTGGCATTGCTGGCCGCGGGTGTTGTCGCAACGGCTGTCGTCGTGCGTCGCCGGCGATACCGCTGGACGAGGACGTAATGGTTGGACTGGCGGCACGCCGCCGCCACGCTTTGGATTGTAGCGAGTGCGCGCTTTTTCCCGGCTGTAGGGGGGCAGTTGCCTGCCATCGGGAAGGTCATCTCTCGCGTGTGAGAAACCAACCTATTCTTTAGAGGCCCTGATAGAACCGAACGCGGCGCGGCCATTGCGGCTGCGCGTACGACAGGAGGGAATCTCCTGGCGCGGGATTGTTCGGGCTGCTTAGGGCTCGGGAGCGACCAACACCGAGCGATCGCAATAGAAATCGGACCCCCAGGCACATGCCCGACGCTGTCACACCAGCCAGCGCCACCCAGGCCGTGCTGCCCGCCGCCACCGACGCGCGTCATCTCGACCAGCAGATCGAGAAGATCGAGGAGCAACTGCAATGCCTTCTTCGCGAAGGACGTGCGGAACCGACTGCGCCAAAACGCCCGCGGACGATGTTAAGCTGCCGTCGGCGCCCGTGTTGCCTCCGCTTGCCCCGCCGACTTCCGCGCCGCGCAGCAGGACGACTCGGATCGTCCGGCTGGCCGTGGGCAGTGGATTGCTGATCTTGGCCGCATGGGCATTGGTCCCGCTCATGTGCGAGCTGCACAGCACGAATGCGCGCGTGAACGCTCCCATCTTGACTCTCCGTTCGCCGATCGACGGCAACGTGAAGTTCCACTGCGCTCCGACCAGCGGGGCGGCGGCCCTCGCAGGCGCAGCGCTTTTTGAGGTTAAGAATTCGCTTGCTGACGAAGACCGCCTCGATTCGCTCCGCGACGAAAAGGCCTGCGTTGAGTCGCAAATTGCCGGCTCCCGGCGGCAACTGGCGAGCCTGACCGAGTTGCGGAACGGCCTCTCGGCTTCTGCCGCGGAAAACCGGAAAGCCCGCGCGCGCATGCTGCAATTGGAGTGCGACGGGGCCAAGGCGTCGCTGGAAAACGCCCGGGCCGTGAAGAAACAACGCGACATCGAGGAAGAGCAGCTTCGGCGGCTCCAAGGGAGTGGGAGCGTGAGCAAGCAGGACGGCAGCGCCGCGCGCTTCGCCGCCGAGGCGGCAGGCCACTCCGTCGTGCAGGCCGAGAAAATCGTCGAGAAGCTCGATGAGCAAATTTGCGAGCTTCGCGCCGGCGTCGATGCCGGCAGCGGAGACGGCGGCAACGACCTGTCGTTCTCGACGCAGCGGCTGCACGAGTTGGACTGCCGCATCGAGGAGGCGCGCCGCGCTCTGGCAGGACGAGGCCAAACTGGCCCAGATGGAGCGGCATATCCGCGCGGCGGCCGATCGCCTCGCTCGCCATGCAAGGTTCGATTCGGTCGCGGCGGCGGATTCGGTCGTTTGGCGGCGGCATGCCGGCGACGATACGCCGGTCCAGGCCGATAGCCCGCTCTTGGATATTGTCAATCCGGCCGAGATCTTCATCGACGCGGTCGTTGGCGAGAGCGATTTGAAACGCATCCGGCCGGGCGACTCGGCCCGTGTCCGATTGCCTGGATCGCGGAAGGAACGAAATGCCGTCGTAAAACAGGTGTTCGGCCACGGACTTCCCTGGCCCGACGCTTGCCTTGCCGCGGCGGCCGTTTCGACGACGCAGCAGGAGATCCATGTCATACTGGCTCTAACCGAACCGCTTGGCAGCGGCGACAGCGCACTGGCCCTTCCCATCGGGCTGCCGGCGGAAGTGACCTTTGTTTCCACGGGCGATGCCTTGAAGAGTCTCTTCGGGCATCGGGGCAACTGACTCCCGCCGCGCTTCTGGGGCCGTCCGCGATGATAGTCAACCTGGCATGGGCAACAAACCTCGCGGTGCTCGGGTTCTTTCTGGGCGTCGTTCCGCTGTTGCCCCGCGAACGAACTTGGACGCGAACACTCGTCGTCTCGATTACCCTGGCCTGCTGGGCACGATACCTGTTCTGGCGTTATACGTCCACCGCCCCCGCGGAATTCACTTTTGGGACCGGCGCGTTCTTCGTGCTTGCCTTGGCGGTGGAGACGCTGATCTGCGTGAGCATGGTCATCTTCCTTGTCACGCTGTGCCGAGCGGCCGACCGTTCGGCCGAAGCCGACCGCTATGAAAAATGGCTGCGTGCCCAGCCGCCGGAGAGCCTGCCGGAAGTGGACGTGTTTCTCACTACTTACAACGAGGGCCGGGAGTTTGTCGAGCGGGGAATTGTGGCCGCAAAGGCCCTCGACTACCCGCGTTTCAAGGTCTGGGTGTTGGACGATGGCCGCCGCGACTGGCTCCGCGATCTCTGTGCGGAAAGGGAGGTCGGATACTTCCGCCGGCCCGACAACAAGCACGCCAAGGCGGGAAACGTCAACCATGCTTTCAAGCTCACCAAGGGCGAGTTGTTCGCCGTGTTCGACGCCGACTTCACTCCGCACCGCAGGTTTCTCTATCGCACGGTCGGCTTCTTTTTCGCCGACCCTCGAATCACGATCGTGCAGACGCCCCAGCATTTCTTCAACGCCGACGTGTTCCAGCTCAATCTGGGCATGTCCGATGTCATGCAGGACAACGAGCGAGAGTGGTACGACGCGATCCTGGCTTCCCGCGACGCCTGGGACCGCGCTTTCTGCTGCGGAACGAGCGCCGTTTTCCGCCGCGACGCCCTGGAGAAACTCGGCGGAATCGCCACGGACTCGATCACCGAGGACATCCTCACGACGGTAAGGATGCTGCCCGACGGTTATATCACTCGCTACCTCAACGAGCGGCTCAGCCTCGGGCTGGCCCCGGAGAACATCAAGAGCCTGCTGATCCAGCGGCGGCGTTGGGCCCGCGGGTCGATTCAACTTATGTACTTGATGATGCGGCGATACGCCGCCGGGCTGAAGTTCCGCGACTGGCTGTTCTTCTTCCCGCTGCACTATTTGATGGATTTTCCCTGCCGCATCCTCTTTGCCATCTTGCCGCTGGTCTACCTTTGGACCGGCTACACGCATTTCTTCGTGAAATCGACGGCCGAGCTGATGGCCTACCAGGGACCGGCGTGCTTGGCTTCTTTTTTGCTGGGGCGTTGGCTGATACCGCACGCCCGCGCGCCGCTGCTCTCGGCAGCAACAACCTTGTATCTTTCCGCGCGCATCTTCCCCGAGGTTGTCAGCGCGTTGATCAAGCCCTTCGGCCAGCCGTTTCGCGTGACGCCCAAGGGAAAAAGCAACAAGATTGAAAGCGGCGATCGACCGGCGTTTTGGGGCCTCGTGCTGCTCATCGTCGTCACGATCGGAGGAATCATCGTCGGTTGCCGCTCGCCGTGGCGGACCTATAACCAGACCGGCATCATCATTGCCATCTGCTGGTCGCTATGCAACCTCGTCTTGTTCGGAATGACGCTGCTGGCCGTGCTCCAGCGGGCTTGTCCGCGGCAAGAAGAGCGCTTTCCCATCGGATGTTCCGCGACGCTCGCCGCGGGAGCGAGAAGGCGGTTATGCAAGGTCGTCAACATGTCGTTGAGCGGCGCACTGCTGGATGATGCCGGTGACTTGCGGGCAAGTGAACGGTTCACGCTCTTTCTTGAAGGCATCGGCGACCTCACGGCGACGGTCATCAGGACGCGTGGAAACCGCGCGGGCGTGCAGTTCGTCGATATCCCGATGCGCCGTTCGCGACAAGTTGATCGTATACCTCTACACTTCCGGCTTGACTAACCAGGTCCGTGAAATCCGTCCCACGCGCATCTTGTGGCGGTTGTTTACGGGGACGATCGGCGGCGCGGCTTGATGAGCGTGGTGCAGCCGTCTCGGCTGCACATAGCGCACGCACGGCGAATTGGGTGGCACGTCACTGAGCTTGCGAAGGGCGTGATGAGGCGGAAAACCACGCCCTTCGCTTGAGGCTCAGGGACGTGCCACACGTAACCCTTCCTTACCGATAGTAAGGAGCCATTGGCCGAGCGGCATTTTGCGAGACCGGAGCCGGTTCGGGAAGTCGTTCTGTTGGGGCCGGAACCTCGCTCGGCGGCTGCTGCCAGGCCATGATTCGCGAGGGATAGCCGATTGCGTGATAGAGCTGGAATTGCGCTTTGTTGTATTTGTTGACCGCGACGAAGTATTGCGCGTAGGCCTGGTTCAACTGTTGCAAGGCCGCGACGCCTTCCTGCGGGCGGCTGACGGGCTGAAGCAGATTGCCCGCGCCGCGGACTTCGCTAAGGCCCTTCATCGTGCCGTCCAGCGTGATCCGGGCTTCGCGGACCGCGATCTCCGCGGCCGCGATTTCGCCACGCGCCGCCTCCGTTGATGTGTAGGCCTGGACCACTTCATCGGCGACGCGGTCTTGAAGGTTCGCAAGCTCGATCGAGGCCCGTTCCTGGTCGGCGGACCGCTCGCGGACCCGCGCCCGATTGCCCGCGCCCATGTTCTGCAAGGTCCAAACGAGCCCCGCGCTCACGTCGGACTGCCCGGACGACGTGCTGAAGTTTCCACCGCGTCCGCCGCCGAACACTCCGCCCATCGTGCTGCCGTCCGGCCCGTTGCCCGTCAGCACGACGCTCGGCAGCAGGGGCGCATTTTTTCCGCCCGCAGCAGTTCCAGCGTCGCCTCGACGGCCGCCCGCTGCGAAGCCAGTTCCGGCCGGTTCATCAAACCGCAGGGAACGAGGTCGTCCGCCGTATATAGCGGCGCGATCAGCGTGACTTGCAGATGCGCCGGCTCTTGCGGCACGACGACCGAGCCAGGCGTCAGCCGCAGCGCCCGCGTAAGCCGCGAGCTGGCGGATTGCCAAGCCCCTCGCGCGGCGGCGGATTGCGCTTGCAAATCGGCCGCCAGCACGCGTGCCCGATCGACCTCCATTGCCGGCACGATGCTTCGGGCCAGCGATTCGATCCGTCTGACAAGTTCCTTCGCCCTGGCGGTCGAATCGAGAACGCCAGCCAGCCGGCCGCGGGCCTCTTGCACGTCGAAGTAGTATTGCGCGACCGTCAACTGCCCGTCGTTCTGGGCGGCCTGCACGTCGAAGCGTCTGGCGGACAATTCCTGGCACGCCGCCAGAGGGCGGAAGATGGCGTCGGTCACGCCAAGATTCATTGTCGCGCCCGCCCCGGCGGAATAGGATCCGAAGTCGGCGCGATCCACGACTCCGTCCGACCCCTGGTTCGCCCCGTCGAGATGAGAAAAGCCGACGCCGACATTGATGTCCGGCAGCCACAGCGCCCTCGCGCCTTGAAGCTGAGCGGCCGCTTTCTCTACGCTGGTCTGGGCCAGCGCAATGACCAGCGGCCGCGCCTGCGACAGGCACAGCGCCGTCGGCAGGTTGATCGGCAGCACGCGATCGGCCGGATTCGGCGGCGGCGCCTGGATCGCCGTCATCTGCGAATTCTGGTTGTACAGGGGAGCGGCCAGCGGCGGTCCGTTCTGCCAAGTGCCAGCCGGCGGATTGTTCTCCGGCATTTCTTGTGCAGCGGCAAGACGAACGAAAAACGCGAGGCAAGCCAAGGGCGCAGCAAGTGCCCCCGCAAATGACCTGCCCGGTCGTTTCGCCGTTTTGTATCGAAAGGAAGTCATGTAGGGAAATCGACAAATCTAGCAGTCTTATCGGTAAGGGGACGCGTGCTTCTGGACGGTTCG
Source organism: uncultured Planctomycetia bacterium (assembly GCA_963707295.1). GTDB lineage: Bacteria > Planctomycetota > Planctomycetia > Pirellulales > Thermoguttaceae > JANXQG01. The sequence goes on along the minus strand of CAVPPL010000006.1, from coordinate 1,151,668 downwards.
CCGCGGCAAGCCAACCGCCGCGAGCGGCGCATTCGGGTTGTGTCGATTAAGCACGATGTCGTGTTTGGCGTTAGCCGTCTAAGTTGCGGGAATTATTGGCTGTCGAGCATGTTCCGATTGTAATGATTCTGTCTTTGCCGGCGGCAATATCGGTTTTAGGGAACGATCCGCGCCTCGCATTGCCACGGCCGAGCACGTGAAAAGCCATCCCTCCTGGGGCAATGCGCGCTGTTCGCGGCTTCTTTTGAATCGACCATAACCGCCGCTGCTTTGTTCGTCCTGCTTCCGTCGGTGCAAGAGAATCTGCTATAGTGTGACCCGACGGAATTCCCTATGAGCGATTTTGATAGCCCCTGGAAAGAAGCCCTGGACGTATTCTTCGAGTCTTTTCTGGAGCTGTTTTTTCCCGCGGCGCACGCCGACATCGACTGGAGCCGGCCCTGCGAGTCGTTGGACAAGGAATTCCAGCAAATCGCGCCAGAAGCGGAGATCGGGCGGCGGTACGTCGACAAGCTGGTAAAGGTCTGGCTGCGGAGTGGCGCTGAGCAGTGGGTGCTGGTCCACATCGAGGTGCAGATGACCGACGAGACCGACTTCCCTTTGCGAATGTACGTCTACAACTGCCGTATCTTCGTCATGTATAATAGAAAGGTGGCCAGCTTCGCTGTTTTAGGCGACGACAATCCCGATTGGCGTCCCCAGAGTTACGGCTATCAACTTTGAGGCACGGAAGCCGGACTCCGTTTCCCGGTCGTCAAGCTTCTGGACTATGCGGCCAATCGGCCAGAGTTGGAGGAAAGCCAAAATCCCTTCGCCACGGTCGTCCTGGCCCATTTGGACACGCAGGAGACTCGCCGCGACTTGGGCCAGCGGAAAGAACGGAAGTTCGGCTTGGTGAAGGGCCTTCGCCGGCGAGGTTGGACCGAGTTGCAAGTCCGCCAGCTTTTCAAGCTGATCGATTGGATGATGGATCTGCCCAAGCCCCTGGCTCAGGAGTTTTGGACCGAAGTAAAACAATACGAGGAGAAAGAACTCATGCCTTTCATCACTACGCCGGAACGATATGGCCGCATCGATGCTTTTGTCGAGAGCGTTGAGACGATCTTGGAAGCTCGCTTCCCGGCCGCATGCAACGAACTCATCGCCGAGATTCGGCCGATAACCGACCACGACCAACTTAAAGAAATCGTCCGCGCGGCCGCGACAGTTTCCAGCCCCGACGAGTTGCGAAAACTCTGGACCACCGCGGTGAGCCGCTAGCCAAATAGAACATTTACGGGGGCTCAGGTTTTTGTGATCTTTGCATAGCAGCTCGCAAAAACGAGCACGTTGCCGTCCGGGTCACATATCCCCATTTCGCGATTTCCCCAAGTCTGATCGGTCGGCGGCAACTTGCAGATCGCGCCGCGCGAGGAAAACTCTGAATACAGCCGGCCGACATCCTCGACCCATAGAAATGCGTCCGTCAACCCGGCCCGTTCTTTCTTGAACGACTGCAAGTGGAGAACGACGCCATCGCGAGCGACGCCAAGGTAGCACGGATCGCTCAGCTTAGGGTCCGGCCGGTAGGCAAACGTCCGCTGGAATCCCAAAACCGTGCAATAGTAATCCTCTGCCTTCGCGGAGTCGGAAACGGCGATGACGGGAATGGCCGACTTGATCATGATGATGTTTCCTTCGTATCGCGGCATTTCGGGCTTGCTTGAAAACCTCCGGCGTGAGAAAATCCCGCATCGAACCAAGCAGCGACTTGGCCCGCCGTCGCTGGCGGGCCTGCTTCCTTGCGTGCGTCATTTGCCGTTCCTCCATGATAGGGTTTTGGATGGTAAGCCCCTATCATTGGCGGAACGGCTTTTTTATGCACGACCAGTTTCGCAGGCGACTTGCCGCGGCAGGTTGTTGCTGCAAAGTCAGTCATAACAAAAACTTTCGACCAAAAACTAACCTGATTCCGAAATGGCATTGCGTGCCACCCTACTTGCAAGACCGCTCAAGCTATTCTGTTACACCTCCTGTTTTGCACTCGACGGAGCAACGATAATGTCAAAGAGAATCAACCGACGCGCCGTCCTTGCTGGGCTCGCGGCGGCGCCTTGGCTAGCTAGCGAATCCATGCGCGGTGCCACCGAGGACCCCCGAAAAGCCGCGCCACGCATGGACGTACACGTTCACCTCTTCGGCAAGGGCGACAACAATTCAGGCTGCCGCTTGTCGAAGGAGATAACGAACGGACCGACCTTCCGACTCCTGTTGAAGTTCTTGCGCATCGAAAAGCGGGCCAAGACACTCGACGAAGGTTACGTTCTCGCGCTGGCGGAGCAGGTCGAGCAATCTGGCCTCGACAAAGCGCTGATCTACGCTCAGGATGCCGTTTATGACCGCGCGGGCAAACCCGACTGGACGCGGACGCCCGTCTATGTGCCGAACGATTACCTGTTCAAGATTGTCGCGCGATATCCCAAGCGGATGATGCCGTGCGTTTCGATCAATCCTGATCGCCGAGACGCCGTGGCGGAACTGGAACGGTGCATCCAGAAGGGGGCACGAGTGCTGAAGATACATCCGCCCATCCAAGGCGTCGATTTGGCGGACAAGAAGCACACGCGGTTCTTTCAAAGATGCGCTGCCTTGAAAACCGTGGTCATGGTCCATACCGGGCACGAGCACGCATCGCCGATTGTCAACTCGGGTCTGGCGAATCCGCGGAAGTTGGAACTGGCGCTGGAACTAGGCTGCACGGTAGTTGCCTGCCATTGCGGGACGGGCCGATCAGGCGACCAGCCGGACATGCTGCCCGATTTCCTGGCGATGGTGCGGAAACACAAGAATCTCTGGGGCGATACGGCGGTGCTGGGCGGTCTGGGGCGAGCGAAGGATTTTCTGCGGTTGCTGGATGACAAGATCGCCCGCGAGCGATTGTTGCACGGGAGCGATTTTCCATTTCCGGCGGTGCCCATGGGCTTCGCCGAGAAGATCGGCATGGCGGAAGCACTTCGCCTGCAGGCGATGGGGAACCTGCTGCGGCAGGATTATGCATTGAAGGAGGCTTTGGGGATCGGCCGCGCGAGCGCTGAGCGGGCCTATCGATTTTTCGCGGAAAAATCTGCCTGATCGTTTGCCAGTACGTCAGAACGATGTTCGACGCGAGTTTTGGCACGTTAAATCGAACTTCGCAAACGCGCAATGCCTTCTTAATTGTCAATCGCTGACCGGCCAAACCTTGCCGATTTCCGCCCCGGTAGCGACAATGTAAGGTGCCTGCCCATTTCTGGCCGCGGGGGAATGCAGGTCTGCAATTCATTTATATCTTTCGGATAATTGGGGGAGACGCCGATGTTGTCCAATACTCTTCGTGCGTGGTTGCGGAAACACAAAAGTTCTCGTTCGGCACGAGCCCGGCTGCTTCAACGGACGGCACGGCTTCGCGTCGAGCCGCTGGAAGATCGGCTGATGCTCACAAACTTCCCGGTCACGACGACCACGGACAGCGGCCCAGGCAGCTTGCGGGCTGAGCTCCGCCCTTGCCGAGGCCTCCGCCGGCAACACCGTTACGTTCAACATCAGCGGCTCCGGGGTGCATACCATCCATTTAACGTCGGTCGATCCACTTTATACCTACACGGCTCTGCCGGTATTTAACAATCCCGTGACGATCGACGGCACCACGCAGACCGGCTACACCAGCAGCCCGCTGATCCAGATCGATGGGTCGATGATAAGCGGCTCGTTCATCGACGGCCTTTACATTGGCGCCGGCGGTTGCACCATCAAAGGATTGGACATCACCGGTTTCAGCGGCACGGCGATCGTGTTGAACACGGGCGGCTCGAACATCATCGAAAACAACTTCATCGGAACCGACACGACCGGCGCGGCCGCCGACGGGAACGCAGGCGGCGGAATCGCCGTCTATGGCTCGCCGAGCAACCAGATCATCCAGAACGTCATCTCCGGAAATGGCTTCACCACGGGCACCGCCAACGGCGCGGCGGCGGTGTACATCGCCAATGCCGGAACGAATGGGAATATCGTCGCCGGCAACTTCATCGGCACGGACAAAACAGGCATGTCGGCGATCGCAAATGGCGGCGTCGGAGTTTATGTGGCAGGCGGCGCAGAGAACACGCGGATCGGGGCCAAAGGAGAGAATGTCGTCAATGACGCCGCCGAACGGAATATCATCTCCGGCAATACGTACGAGGGAGTTGTCATCCAGGGCACGTCGTCCGGCGCGAACACCACCGGCACCATCGTGGCCGGCAATTACATCGGCACCAACTACCTGGGCTCAGGCATCTTAGCCAACGGCAGCGACGGCATATTCATCGATGGCGGTGCGCAGAGCAACCGAATTGGAGTCAACGGGTCCGATTTCGACGCGGCCGGGGAAGAGAATGTGATATCCGGAAACGTCGGCCAAGGAGTTGCACTTTCCGATTCCGGAACCAGTTCCAATGTCGTGGCCGGCAACTTGATCGGCACGAACTGGACGGGGACCAAACCCTTGCCTAACTACTACGGCGGCATGGACATCCTCAGCGGTGCCACGTCCAACCGGATTGGATATGATGGGACCAGCTCGGCCGCGATTGCAGCCTTGGAACGGAACGTCGTCTCCGGCAATGGTTCCGTCGCGGGAGAGCCGGGCATTTATATCTTAAACGCCGGCACGAACTCGAATGTCGTCGCCGGGAATTACGTCGGCATTGACGCGACCGGCGGCACGGCGATGGCGAATTCGGGCGTCGGCGTCTATATTGCCGACGGTGCCCAAAATAATCGCGTCGGCAGCGACGGCAGCGGGGTCATGGATGCATCCAAAGCGAACGTGATCTCGGGCAATGCCTACCAAGGAGTGGCGATCCAGGGCACTTCCTCCGGCGCCAACACGACCGGCAACATCGTCGCCGGAAACTTCATCGGCACCAACGCCGCGGGAACGGCAGTCTTGGCGAACGGAAACAACGGCGTCTTGATCCTCGCCGGCGCACAGTCCAATCGAATCGGGACGAATGGGACCGACACGGATGCCGCCAGCGAAGGGAACGTCATCGCCGGCAATGCGTACAGCGGCGTGACGATAACCGATTCCGGGACGAACTCAAACATCGTGGCGGGCAACTGGATCGGCACAAACAAGACCGGCACGCTATCGCTGCCCAACGCTGAGAACGGCGTCAACATCGCCAATGGAGCGCAAAACAACCAGGTCGGCGGCAGCGCGGCGCTGGGTAATACAATCGAATTCAATACGCTCGACGGGGTCGCCGTCACCGATACGGGAACGACCGGCAACAGCATTCGCGCAAACAAGATTTACGGCAATGGCTTTGGCATCGACCTGGGCAGCACGGGCGTGCAAGTGAACCACTCCGGAACCGCCACCGGCCCCAACAATCTGCAAAACTATCCGCTGATTACGAGCGGCACGCCCGGCGCCACAACGGTCATCCAAGGCGTGCTCAACAGCGCGGCCTCCACGACCTACACGCTGGACTTCTACGCCAGTTCCAAGCCGGACGTAACGTTCTACGGGCAAGGGCAACGCTATCTGGGCTCGATAACCGCTAACACGAGCGTATCAGGGGTGGCGAACTTCACCGCGAGTCTTTCGGCCACAACCTCCGCGGGCGACTGGGTGACGGTGACCGCGACCGATCCGTCGGGCAATACGTCGGAGTTTGCCGGAGACCGGCAGTTGCCGTACACGTCGACTTCTCTGAGCACTTCCACCTGGACGCAGCTCGGGCCGGACGCGATCGCCCAGTCGCCGGAGTTTTCCGGCCCGGTCATGGCCGGCCGAATCGAGACCGCGGCGCCCGATCCGACGAATCCCAACGTCATGTACCTTGCGGCGGACGGGGGCGGGGTATGGAAGACGACCGATTGGCTTTCGGCCTCGCCCACCTGGACGCCGCTGACGGACGCCCAGTCGAGCACCGTCACCGGCAGCGGCGATTCCGCGTTCAAATCGCTCGTGGTCTGCCCGAGCAATCCGTCGATTCTTTACGCCGCGGCGGCCGGGCCGGGCGGCGGCATCCTCAAATCGACCGACGGCGGGGCAAGCTGGGTCGTCATGGGCACTTCGATCTTCGACCAGGTGGCGTTCGGTTCGCTGGTGGTCAATCCGGCGAACGCCAATATGCTTTACGTCACCGTACTTTACGGGCCGAACACGAATTCCGGCGGCGTTTACAAATCGACCGATGGCGGCGCGACCTGGACCAACACCACCGCCTCGATCCATACCGGCTGGGCGTCGGACGTCTCTATGGACCCGACGAACTTCCTCGATCCTCTACGCTGGGCTGACCCAAGACTCCAACTCGGCCAACAACGGCTTATTCAAGACGACAAACGGCGGCACGTCGTGGACGAAATTGGGCGGCGGCATGGTGACTGGCACGGCCGTCGGCGCGAGCGTCCGCGTCGTGGTGGCGCCAACGTCGGCCACGACGCTCTACGTCACGGCGTTCGACACGACGCTGCCTGGCGCATCGTCCTCCGGCCTGCCGCACCGCTTCCGCTCGATGGATGGCGGCACGACGTGGACATCCTTGCCAAGCCTGCCCGCGCCGGACGCCGACGAGGCCCGCTATTGGCATATCATGCTCACGGTGAGCCCCACGAACGCGCAGACGGTTTACGTGAACGGCGACCACACGGTTTATATAAGCACCAACGGCGGCTCGACGTGGACTTTGATCAACGACTTTGAGGACCCCGTCGGCGGCTATTTCGATGACAGTGGCGACTTAGTCCTCACGGGCGACCACGGGATATACCGCGTGGTCAACATCGGCGCTACGGCCAACTTCATCAATAAGCAGGGCAATCTCTCGACGAGCGAGTTTTACACGCTGACCCTCGATCCGACCAACGCAAGATGTTGCCTACGGACTGGTGCAGGACCAGTTCGCCGCGATCAAGTACACGGGCTATCCGGTATGGAACTCCACGGGGCAAGTGCCGAACAACCAGGACGGCGCCGGCGCGGGCGAGGTGGGCAAAATCCTCGTCGATCCGACCGCGCCCAACAAGCTCTACCGCTACGCGCCGACCGATTTCGACACGAACGGCTTTATCCTCAAGTCCACCGACGGCGGAGCGTCCTGGACGGAAGCCGGAAACGGCATCCCTGTCACGCTGGCCGGCTATGGCCTTGGATACGCCGCCCAAAAGGCGTTCGTCATGGACCCAACCAATTCGCAGCGGCTATTGGTGGGCACGGACACGGTGTACGAAACGACGAACGCCAGCGGCTCGTGGTCGGCGATCAGCCCGGTGCTGTCGGCCAACAATTATGTAACCGCCATCGCAATCGCCCCGTCGAGCACAAATACCGTCTACGCGGCCACGTCTGACGGCAAGGTGTTCGTCACCACCGACGACGGTGGTGCGAGCCATACCGACTGGACCGAGATCGACACTGGGCTTCCCAAGGATTCTTTCGACCAGATCGTTTCCATTCAGGTCAATCCCACCAATGCCAGCGAGGTGTTCATCGTGCCGGGCCGATTCCCGACGAACGTCTTCGGCGCGGCCCGCGTGTGGATGACAACGAACGGCGGCTCCACGGCCTGGACCGAAATCACGAACAACTTGCCGTCGGAGGACTACACCAACGGCATCGCCGTTGACTGGCGGCCGGCGACGCCCGTGCTCTATGTCGCCACGGCACGGGGCGTCTACCAGTCTGCCGACCTGGGCACTTACTGGTCGCGATTCGGGGAAGGTCTGCCGAACTCGCCGGTAACCGATCTGCAACTGGCCATAATCTCCGGCCAGGCCATCCTCGCCGCGTCAACATACGGGCGCGGGGCGTGGGAAATCCAACTCGGCGCGATCAACCGCGTCTGGAGCGGCGGCAGCGGGACGACCGCGAATTGGAGCGATACAAACAACTGGGTCGATCACGTCGTGCCGGTCGCCGGCGACAACGTGATCTTCCCCGTGGGCGCGAGCCGGCTGACGAACACGAACAACCTCACGGCGGGCACGCAACTCGGCAATATCGTGTTCGGTGCGGGCGGTTACACAATCGGCGGCAATGCGATCGACCTCAGCGGCACGGTGGACGGCAGCGCCTCGGCGGGCAACACGGCTTTCAATCTCGCTACGACGCTGACAGGCGCGAGCAGCGTTTTGACGGGCAGCGCCGGATCGGACATCACGCTCGGCCAGGCGATCAACACCAACGGCTTTACGCTTGCCGTCGGCGGCGGCATGGGGCGGGCCGACTTTACGTCCAATATAAGCGGTTCGGGCGGCGTGGTCGTGGCCGACGGCGGCGGCACGGCGCGCTTCTCCGGCACGAACAGCTTTGGCGGCGGAACGACCGTCACTGCGGGCACGTTGGTTATCTTGAGCGCTGCTTCGATTCTCAGCGGGTCGAACTTGACCGTCGGCTCAGGTGCAAGCACGGCATTTGGCTTGCCGTTGCCCGCCCCGATTGTGCCCGACACGGCGATTCCCGCGCAGCAGCCGGCACCAGTTGCCAATGGTAGTGCCGCCGCAGTCGTCGCGCCGACCGGGAAACAGGCGCTGGTCGCCGCCGCGCTGCGAAGGCTCGAATTTGCGGGGTGGAAATCGAACCCTCGCGCATTCGCACCTGCCCCTGCCACTTCAGTTCAGCAGGCCGGCCCGCGGGCCGTCGATGCGGCGATTGTTCGTCAGTTTGTTGACGACCCGGCGTGGCCGGACGATCCGAAACGCCAGCACGCTCTTTCGCCCTCGGCACTGGCCGCGTTGATGGCGCGGTAGATGAAGTGACGGAGGGTTAGACTTATTGGGTCGTCCTCATGGGCGGGGCCGCGTAGCGCTAGTTCGCATAAGAGCGTCCGGCGAGTAGTTTAAGTACGCACCAGAATAGTTGTGGCCCTTGTTCGCGCATTCGGCCCGGCGGCCGATTTCGCGTGATGATACGACGGCCGGGATTATCGTAGCTGTTAGACCACCGACTACTAAGACGGCGACCAGAATGACCAACAGCTTCTTCATAGCACGCGCCTCCCAGGAGTCGGCCGCTTCCAAACTGCCGTGCAAATATGGCCCTATCCTTACATATCAGTGTATAGGCGAGCTCAAACATTGGCAAATCCGGCAAAAGCCGGTACTACGACCGCCCTTCCAGTTATGGTAAAATCGCCGCTACTCTCCTGGTTTTCATTCCGATCTTCTTCCGAGTTTTGGCCATTATGTGCGCATCATCCATCGTGAAAAAAGACAATATCGGGGCCGTCCTGAGCCGCGCTTTGGACGCCGGCGAGGGCCTCTTGCGGCTGACGCCCACCTGGGTGCCGCGGAGCTTCCTGCATCCCGGCAAGCGGATCAAGCTGGCCCCGACCGACTGGTACGCCTTGGGCACGCATCGCGGCGGCATCGACGAGCGGTGGTTCGCCAGCACGACCGAGGCCGCCAACGAAAACCGCACGCCCGACGAGGGCTTGAGCTACTGTCGTCTTCGAGGGCGAGCGGTTCCTGCTCCGCGACGCCGTGGCCGAGGCCGGTGCGCGGCTCGATCGGCAAGGCGATGTGCGACAAGTACAAGCGCTGGCCGGTCTACTCGAAGTTCTTCGACAACATGGGCCCCATCCCGCATCACATGCACCAGAGGCCGAGCACGCCGCACTGACCGGCCAGCAGGGCAAGCCCGAGAGCTACTACTTCCCGCCGCAACTGAACGCCGCCGAGAACCATTTCGACTACACGTTCATGGGCCTCGAGCCGGGCACGACCAAGGCCGACGTCCGCCGCTGCCTGGAAAACTGGAACAAGGGCGACAACGGCATCCTCGATCTCTCGAAGGCCTATCGGCTCAAGCCGGGCACCGGCTGGATGATTCCGGCCGGCGTGCTGCACGCCCCCGGCTCGCTGTGTACCTACGAGCCGCAATGGGGCTCCGACGTGTTCGGCATGTTCCAGTCGCTGGTCGAAGGCCGCGAAGTGCCCTGGGCGCTGTTGGTCAAGGACGTGCCGAAGGACAAGCACCGCGACCTGGACTTCATCATCGAGCAACTCGATTGGGAGAAGAACGTCGATCCGCAGTTTCAAGGAGCACAACTACGTCGAGCCGATCGTCGATCAGGAGCGCTCCGGCCCGGGCTACACCGACCGCTGGATCGACTACGGCCACTTCGACGGCGCAGCAGCTGTTTCGCGCCAAGGAATTGACCGTCGAGCCGGGGGCGAAGTGCACGCTCCGCGATCCGGGCGCCAGCGGCTGGATCACCGTGCAAGGCAGCGGCCGGATGGGCAAGCTCGCGTTGCAAACGCCCGTGATGATCCACTTCGGCGAGGAGCCGCTGGGACGAAGTCTTCATCACGCACGAAGCCGCCGCGCGCGGGCGTCGAAATCGAGAACACCGGCAGCGAGCCGCTGGTGGGGCTGCGGTACTTCGGCCCCGACGTGCATAAGAATATGCCGAAGATTGGAGATCATGCGCGGCGGTGATGTATGGTCGAAAACAATCTGCTCGTAGCATTGCACAAATGGGCGATTCGGCAAGACGAGAACTTCTTCACCGACGCTTTCGCGCATTTGCTACGACATCTTTGTGACGAATCACCTGAACTTGCGGTCCACCTATTGTCTCGACTATCCAACAACTGTATTAAGGTGACGGCCGAATGCGTAAAGCGTGTCGATATTGCCACGCAGGAAACCACAGAAGGCGACGGGAAACGCCCGGACATGAGAATTTGCGCGAATGATCAGCTCATTTACATCGAGGTGGAGATTGGGTCGCGAGCCACAGAGGCCAGTTGAAGAACTATCGGCGGAACTTGGTCAGCGAACAGAAGAAGCACGGCTTTTCGCAATGCTTGCTTGTGCTGCTGACTAAGCATCCGCTAGTCCTTTCGGATGAAGAGAACGCGTTAGTTGATTGTAAATGGCACTGGCATCATGTCGCGAAGTGGCTCAAAGAAGAAACCGAGACGATGCAGGTGCAGTTGACCGATATCGGCAAGTTCCTGATTGAGCAATTCGTCGACTTTCTTAAGGCGAAGAGGTGTACGATGGAAAAGGTGAGTTCAACGCTCGCGTCCGGAGTGAGATCGTTCCTCAATCTGATGTTCATGATCGAGGAAGCAATCTCGGAGCGCAAGATTGCAAAACGTTTGAACGTCAACCAGAACGATTACGGCTGGGTGTTGCCTAGCAAGAAGTGCTGGATTGGTGTCTGCTATTCAAACTGGCCGGACATCGTGTTCTTTCAGACGACGGCCCTTCGTGTGAGCGAAAACGTGGTTGAGACAATTGGTTTCGGAGAAATCGAACCAGACGCGGACGCTCCATCTGGCCGGATCTGGTTCCACGGGCTTGATTTCGAGAAGGAGCCAGGATTCTTTGATCTCCCCACCGAGGAGCAGAAGGATCGCATCGGCAAGTTTGTGGATGTGTGCTTGGAGGCTGCGACGAAGATTGACTCCGAGTTAGATATCGGTGAACGCTCGATATGATGCGCATCTTGTTCGCGTGTTCGTAGTGAGTTAGAATTTGAGGCATAGACGAAACTTCGGGTGTCGTCGGCCAACGGAGAACGGAACAAATTGAAAAACCTATGGTGCCTATGATGAACACGATCAACCTAGAACTGCCCATAACCGTGTCCGAAGACGAGGCGAAGGTCTTGTTCGCCGTAAAGCTTTACGAGGCCGGGAGAGTATCGCTAGGCCAGGCCGCTCGGCTTGCCAGATTCTCCAAACGGGCATTCATGGAGGTTTTAGGCCAACACAAGGTCCCCATTTTCAATTATGATTCGGAAGACCTCGCGGAGGAACTCAACTCGTGAGAAAGCGCGTCGTGGCGGACAGCGCATGTTTGATCGCGCTGGAGCAAATTGATAGTCTCGATATCCTGCCGGCGTTGTACGAGCCGATTCTGGTCCCCCCAGCAGTGGATAGCGAGGTCGGCATAAAGCGCGACTGGCTAAAAATCGAACCGCCGACGAACTCGGCGCTAGTGAACTCGCTTCGACTTACCGTGGATGGCGGTGAAGCGGAGGCGATCGCGTTGGCCGTCGAACACGGAGCCCGCGTAATCCTTGATGATCGGCAGGCGCGTTCAGTCGCAAAGCAGCTTAACTTGCAGGTCATCGGCACAATTGGATGCCTTCTCAAGGCGAAGCAGGCGGGAATAATCGCGGCGGTACGGCCGTTAATCGAAAAACTCGAGGCGCACGGGTTTTACCTCGGTGCGGCCCTCAAGGCGGAGGCGCTTCGACTCGCCGGAGAATAGCTGCATAATGAAGATCGCACAAAACCGTCAGCCTTCGACCGAATTCGAGCCCGTAGTACTGTACGGCGTTCCCAGAAAGACGTACAGAGCCGTCCTCGACGCGATCGGCACAAATTGTGTCCAGCCTGCTTATAATCGCGGCACGCTGGAAATACATCGCCAACTTTACGAGGTCTCTCCGGAAGCCTATGTGAAGCTTTTGGACGCGTCGCCCGGCATCAACTTGCGGCACACCTTTGACCAAGGATTTTTGGAGATAACCGGTCCCCCCGAAAAGCATTATTGGGTGGCAATACTCGTTGCGCGAATGGTCCAAGCGTATGCCCTTGCCTCCAATACGCCTATTCAAAGCGTTGGCAGGATGACATTGCAATCGGCTGATGGGCGGTGCGGACTCCAAGCCGACGAAACCTATTATTTGGCCCACGAGTCGCTGATGCGATGCAAAGATACTTACGACCCGGGCCAAGACCCGCCGCCGGACTTGGCACTCGAAATTGACATTAGAAACACTTCGGTGCCGCGACTGCCTGTATTCGCCAAGATCGGCGTGCCGGAAGTCTGGCGAGTGCGCAAGTGCGGACAACTCCGCTTTTACAAGCTTGCGAAAGGCAAATACAAGCAAATCGACCACAGTGCCGCCTTTCCATTCGCAGCACCTGCCGACTTCATGCGATGCGCGGACCGCGGCAAGGAGATCGGCGAAAACGGTGTCGTCCGCGCGTTCCTCCACTGGGCCGAGACGGCATCGCGGCAGCCATAGAAATAAATACCATCCCCTCATCCCTTATCTCTCATCCCGCACCTACTGTGACCTACGAACATCCCAACAACTTCCCCAAACTTCACAACGCCGCCTGGCCGGGCGTCGTCGGCAAAGGCCCCGGCGCGGAGCCGCCGATCGACCTCGATACGATGCTCGACCTGACGGCCGACGCCGAAGTCGAGGGCATCCGCTTCGACGGCGTCGATCTGTTCCTCTTCGCGCCGCACGTCGATATCGACTCCAGCGACGACGAACTCAACCGGCTGGCCGACAAGGTCCGCGCGCGGAACCTGGAGATCGGCACCGTCGTCGCGCCGGTCTGGCCGCCGACCGGCGGCGGCTCGGCGATGGGCGAGCCCGACGAACGGGCGAAGTTCCTCGACGCAGGTCCGCAAGGGCTGCCGCATCGCCGAGCGGCTGCGCAAGCTGGGCGTGCGGCCCGACGGCGTCGTGCGGATCGATTCGGCCTGCGCCCGTCGAACCGTGGCACGAAGACCCGAGGGCAATCAGAAGCAGATTGCCGAGACCTTCCGCGAGGCGTGCGACATCGCCGAGGACCACGGCGAGCGGCTGGCCGCCGAAGGCGAAATCTGCTGGGGCGGCATGCATAGTTGGAAGCGGATGCTGCAACTCCTGGAAATGGTCGATCGCCCGCAGACGCTCGGTTTCAGGCCGACATGGCCCATACGCTGCTCTATATGCTCGGCTACAACGCCGCCGGAGGACGCGATCCTGCCGGCGAACTTCAATTGGCGCGACGACGAAAAGTTCGAGGAAGCCTATAGCGAACTGACCGCTGCCTTGCGGCCCTGGACGATCGACTTCCACGTCGCCCAGAACGACGGCACGGTCCACGGCACCGGCACGCACGACAAGACGGGCCGCCACTGCCTGCCCAACGACCCCAAGGCAAGCTCGACATCGCCGCACCACGCCGGCTACTGGCTCCGCGACGAGAAAGGCGAACTGACGAAACGCTGCCGCACATCTGCTGGGACGGCTGCATGTTCCCCAACGACGTAATGATGAAGCGCGAGACGTGGGTGAGCATTTTGAAGGCGATGATGGCCGTGCGGGATAAGCACGGATGGAGCGAGTAGCCCGTCATTAGACCCGATTACACCTTGCCGTAAGCTCCCGACTTGGCAGGACCCCTGGCGTGCGTTAGAATCCGGTTAGAGGCTGCTTATGGAGAATAATGTAGTCGGAGAAACGAATCGACGCTGGCAATCGGCCACCTTGGGTGCTTGGGTGGCGATATCACTTCTGGTTCTGCTCAGGGGCTGTGCTGTCGATGGTATCTCCCACGATTCTTTCGTGTTTTACGTAGCTGCGATGCTTGGCGGGTCACTTATTGTGGGAGGTTTTCTGACTCTTATGCTTGTTTCATTGCCATTTCGTGTCTTTCTAAACCTAACGCGCCCGGAGCGACGCAAAGCACGTTGCGGCGAAACCATCGTCTGTATTCTCGCGTTCTTGGCTCTGACTTTCATGGTGATTAGATGCATCATGTATTGGCCTTCCTTCGGCTAACGCTTAATCGTCACTGCTATACGCCCTCCACATTGGTGCCTAGATTCGGCGGCTGCAATATGCTGATGTTCTGACCACCTTGTTCCTGTCTTTCACGGAGAGTTCATATCCATGTCGAAACAACTTCGCATCGCCACCCTCGGCTACGGCTTCATGGGCCGCGCCCACTCCAACGCCTGGCTGCAGGTCAGCCATTTCTTTCCCGGCAGAACACAAGCCGGTCCTGAAGGCCTGCTGCGCGCGCGAAGGCTCCGAAGACAAGACCAGAGAAGTTCGCCGAAACGTGGGGCTACGAGTCGATCGAGACTCGACTGGCAGAAGGTTGTCGTCCGCAACGACATCGACCTGATCGACATCTGCGTGCCCAACATCCTGCACCACGAGATCGTGCTGGCCGCGGCCGAGGCGGGCAAGATGGTCGTCTGCGAGAAGCCGCTGGCGATGAACGTGGCCGAGGGCCGAGGAAATGGTCGCGGCGGTCGAAAAGGCCGGCGTGGCCAACATGGTCTGCGTTCAACTACCGCCGCGTGCCGGCCATCTCGCTGGCCAAGCAAATCATCGACGAAGGCCGCATCGGCCGGCCGTTCCATTACCGCGCGACCTACAACCAGGACTACACGATCTCGCGCCGACGTGCCGCAAGGCGGCCTGCGCCCTCTGGCGGCTGGACGCCCGCGTGGCCGGCTCCGGCGTGACCGGCGACCTGCTGGCCCATTCGATCGACACGGCCGAATGGCTCAACGGCCCGATCCGCCGCGTCGTGGCCCACACCGAGACGTTCGTCAAGGAGCGGAAGCACGCCGAGACGGGCAAGCGTCGAGCCGGTGACGATCGACGACGCCTGCATGTTCCTGGCCGTGTTCGCCAACGGCTCGATGGGCACGTTCGAGAGCACCCGCTACGCCCGCGGCCGCAAGAACTACAACACGCTTCGAGCTCAACGGCGAGAACGGCTCCGTCTTCTTCGACCTGGAAGACCCGCACCTGCTGGACTTCTTCCGCTACGCCGACCCGGCGACCGGCAAGAAGATCGAAGACCACTTGACCGGCTGGCAGAAGATCAACGTCACGAATTTCGAGCATCCCTACATGAAGAACTGGTGGGTGCCCGGCTGCACGATCGGCTACGAACACACGTTCATCAACGGCTTTGCCGATTTCCTGGCGAGCCTCGAAGGCGGGCCGAAATTCGAGCCGACCATGCGCGACCGCCCTGGCGACGCAGCGGGTCTGCGACGCCGTGCTGGAAAGCGCCAAGCGCGGGCAATGGGTCGAGATTCCGGCGTGAGACGCGCTGGAGTTCCGGCTTCAGCCGGCATTTCTCCGCAGCTTCCAGTATTCCAGTGCCAAAAGTCTCAATTCTGACACTCGCAGGCGGCAAGCGTCGCTGCTACCATGAGTGAAAAATTGGAACCCGCCATGCCACTGATCCTCCTTAGCATTCCAGGTCTCCGCGAAAAAGACGTTGCCGCCATGCCGCGATCTGCGCGATTACCGCGGCCGGGCAGATCGCCGCGCTCGTGCCGAGTTTTCCTTGCGTGACTTGCCCGGTGCAGGCGAACATGACTACCGGGCGGCTGCCGGCAGCGCATGGCGTCGTGGGCAACGGGTTCTACTGGCGGGAGAAGCGGCAGGTCGAGATGTGGACCTCGCCCAACGACTGCATCGAGCGGCCGCAGATTTGGGACCTGCTCTCGCACGTGGAAGGGGCCGTGACTTCGGCGGTCTGGTTCGCCATGCACGGCGTGGCTGCGGAGGCCGATTTCATCTGCACGCCCAAGCCGATCCACAACCCCGACGGCAGCGAGTCGCTGTGGTGCTACACGCGGCCGATCGAGTTCTACGGCGATCTGCGCGACGAGCTGGGCCACTTTCCTTTGCAGCATTTCTGGGGCCCGATGGCGAACATCCGCTCGACGGCCTGGATCGTGCAATCCGCGGCGGTCGCCGCGCGGCGATGGCTGCCCGACTTCTTCTGGATCTATCTGCCGCACCTCGATTACGCCGCCCAAAAGCTCGGTCCCGACAGCCAAGCCGCGACTGCCGCGCTGGGCGAACTGGACGCCGAGATCGGCAGGCTTCACGAGGCGATGAACGACGCCTACGGCGACGATCTTAGTTGGCTCGTGGCGGGCGAATACGCGATTACGGCCGTCGATCACGTCACGTATCCCAATCGCGTGCTCCGCGAGGCGGGGCTGCTATCCGTATTGCCGCGGGACAGCGGCGAGAGTCATCGACTTTGCGGCAAGCCAGGCCTGGGCGCTGGCCGACCATCAGTTCTCGCACGTCTTCGTCGCAAACGCCGATCAAGCGACGATCGAGCAAGTCGCCGGCATCTTCCGATCGCAGCCCGGCATCGCCGAAGTGCTGGTCGGCCACGAGCGCGGCCGCTATGCGATGGACCATGCCCGCAGCGGCGAGGTGATTTTGATCTCCGCGCCGAACAGTTGGCAGGCCTATTACTATTGGCTCGACGACGCGAACTCGCCGGCGTTTGCCCGCACGGTCGATATCCACCGCAAGCCGGGCTACGACCCAGTGGAACTGCACGTTGACATGGCCACGCGGAGCATCCCGCTGGACGCAACGCTCATCCGCGGCTCGCACGGTGCGCCGGCGGTTGACCGATCGCAGCAAACGGTCCTGCTGGCGTCAAAGCCGATACTGCCCGAGGGCAAGGTGCTGGCCGATACGGACGTGTTTAGCATCGTGATGAAGCAGTTCGGCGTGACGATGGATAGGTGAGAGAGTCGAAGGTATAATTAGAGAGGCATTTGCTTTCACAAGATGGAAATGATGGCTTCGCACATCGTTCAAGACGCAGCGCACGACGAAAAACTGCGGGCGCGATTTCAGCGGCTCGTTGCGCAGTGGCGCGACGAATGTCAGTTGCTCTCGTCCACAACGGCAAAGGCGATGCATCCCGCGTATCAACAAATCATCGGGCTTGGGCCGGAAGCGCTGCCTCTGATATTCAAGGAACTGTCGGAACGGCAAGGCCACTGGTTCTGGGCGTTGAAATCGATAACCGGCGAAGACCCTGTATCGGCGGCGGATGCGGGGAATGTCCCGCGACTAGCCGAAGCGTGGCTGCATTGGGGGCGAGAACACGGATACCTGTGATCGATGGACCTCCGCCGCGCATTTCCGAATCTGACGCTGCAAAACCACAAGCTTGCGAGCCCCGCCACGGACGAATATAACTGCGTTGCCTTCGCGGCTGGCGACCAACGGTTTTGGTCGTGGCCCGACCCGACTGGTTTATCCTATTGGCCGCCGGAAGCCGCGCGGCAAGAGAGCGTGGCAGCTTTTCAGCAGGCGTTCACAGGGTTGGGTTATGAACCGTGTGAGAATGCAAGCCAGGAGAGCGGATTTGAGAAGGTCGCGATCTACGCTCTCAGCGGGACTCCGACGCACGCAGCCAGACAACTGCCCGATGGCCGCTGGGTCAGCAAGCTTGGCGAACTGGAAGACATCGAACACGCAAGCCCGGACGTATTGACCGGACCAGTTTACGGAGAAGTGGTAGCGGTGCTGCGCCCGCACTGACTTAAGCAAGTTGGAAACCTGCCCTATGTCACCCCTGCTCCGCCGCCGACAGGTAAACCGTCCGCGCCCGTCGCCGGGCAGACGCGGGGGGACGGGCAGGTAGATGGTGAACTGCGTGCCGCGGCCGGGCTCGCTCTGCAGCAAGATGTGGCCGCCGTGGGCCTCGATGATCTTTCGCGCGATCGGCAGGCCGAGGCCGGAACCGCTTCGTTTCGTCGAATAGAAGGCGTCGAAGACGTGGGCCTGCGTCTCGGCTTCCATGCCGCAGCCGGTGTCGATCAGATCGAGAGCCACGCCTTGGGCCGTGTTGTAGGTGCGGACGACCAACTGTCCTCCGTCGGGCATCGCCTGCTGGGCGTTGAGCACCAGGTTCAGCAAAGCCCCGTGAAACCTCTCGCGGTCCAGCGCCACGATGGCCAGGTCGCTGGCGAGATAGTCGATGATCTCGATGCGGCCCTCGGCCGCCTTGGGGCGAAAGAAATCGAGCACCTGCCGGACCTGCACGTTCAGATCGCTGGGCTCGAGCTTCAGCCGCCGCACCTTGGCGAAATCTAAGAAGTCGTCCAGCAGGTCCTGCAGCCGCTGGCACTCGCGCTCGACCAACTCGATCTTCCGCATCGCACGGCGCTCGCGGGGCATCTCGCTGTCGCGAAAGTCCTCCGCCAAAAGCTCCATGTTCAGGCGGATGGTCGAGAGCGGGTTCTTGATCTCGTGGGCCAGGCCGCCGGCCAATCGGGCGATCTCGGTGTACTGATCGACCAGCCGCTGATTGACGGCGTCAGGGGACATAAGCACGCCTTTGGGATGACTAATAACGCAGGGTGGGACGAGATCGCGACGCGACCATGTCCCACCCTACAATCTCAGATATCAGATTTGAGATCCCGTTCGTTACACCCGGTCTCGCTCGCGGCCACGGCCATGGCCATTGCCGCCTCGGCGGCCGTAGTCGCCGCGACCGCCATCTCGACCGCCCTCGCGGCCACCGCCTTCACGACCGGCATCGCGCGAGGACGCTCGCCGCCGCTGGCCGGCGCCTTGTCGTTGACGATGCCCAACTCCTTCAAGGCCGCCTTGCGGCTGAGCTTCACGCGGTCCTGGTCGTCGATGGCGATCACCTTGACCTGCATCTCGTCGCCCACCTTGCAGACGTCGCCCACGCTGTTGACGTAGCCGTCGGCCAGCTCGCTGATGTGGCACAGGCCGTCCTTGCCGGGCAGGATCTCGACGAAGGCGCCGAAATCCTTGATGCTGGTCACGCGGCCGTCGTAGATCCGGCCGACCTCGACCGAGGCCGGTCAGGGCCTCGACCCGGCGCAGGGCCTCTTCGGCCGCCTTCGCATGTCGCTGGCAGGCGATGGTGACCGTGCCGTCGTCCTCGACTTCGATCGACGGCGCCGGTCGCTTCCTGGATGCGAGCGGATCGTCTTGCCGCCCGGGCCGATCAAGCAGGCCGATCTTCTCCGGGTCGATGTGCGTCCGCAGCAGCCGCGGGGCCCAGGGCGAAATCTCGGGCCGCGGCCGCGGAGATCGCCGTCAGCATCTTGCGCAGGATTTCGATCCGCGCCTCGCGGGCCTGGGCCAGCGTGGCGCCGATGATCTCCTCGCTGATGCCGTTGATCTTCAGGTCGAGCTGGATGCCGGTGATGCCGTTCTGCGTGCCGGCCACCTTGAAATCCATGTCGCCGAAGTGGTCCTCGTCGCCGATGATGTCGGTCAGCAGACGTCCAGCGGTCGGCCTCCTTGACCAGGCCGACGGAGATGCCGGCCACGGGATTGCTGATCGGCACGCCGGCGGCCATCAGGCCCAGCGTCGCGCCGC
Organism: uncultured Planctomycetia bacterium; assembly: GCA_963707295.1. GTDB lineage: Bacteria > Planctomycetota > Planctomycetia > Pirellulales > Thermoguttaceae > JANXQG01. Next base: position 1,131,754 of record CAVPPL010000006.1, on the reverse strand, counting down.
AGACGCGTGGCCATCGAGCTGGAGCCGTTGGACTCCAGGATGTCGGAGATGATGCGGATCGTGTAGGGGAAATCTTCGGGGTCGGGCAGCACCGGCTTGACGCTCCGCTCGGCCAAGGCTCCGTGGCCGATTTCGCGACGGCCGGGCCCGCGGATCGGCCGCACTTCGCCCACCGAAAACGACGGGAAGTAGTAGTCGAGCATGAACTTCTTGCGAGTACTCTTCGACCAGGCCGTCCACCCGCTGCTCGTCGCGGCCGGTGCCCAGCGTGACGGTGACCAGGGCCTGCGTCTCGCCGCGCTGGAACACGGCCGAGCCGTGGACGCGGGGCAGCACGTCGACCTAGCAGTCGATCGGCCGCAGCGTCTTGTGGTCGCGGCCATCGGGCCGCGTGCCGGAGAGGATCAGGTCGCGAATCGCCGCGCGTTCCAGCGACTTGCCAGGCCGCGGCGAACTTGTCGGCGTCGATGGCCCCGTCGGCCGTGCGGATCGGGAATCAACTCGGCCATCACGCGCTCCTTCAGCGCCGTGACGGCCTCGGCCCGGGCCTGCTTGCCTTCGGTCTGCTTGGCCTGCTTGAACTCCTCGAAGTACTTCGAGCGGATCGAGGCGAGGAACGGGTTCGGCTCCGGAGCGGACATAGTACGGCTTCTTGACGACGCCGACCTTTGCGACCAACTCGATCTGCATGTCGCAAATCTCGCGGACATAATCGTGGGCCTTGGCAATCGCCTCGGCCATGCAGGCTCTTCGGGCATCTCGCGGGCGAAGCCCTCGATCATCAGGACCGCATCCTTGCTGCCCGAGACGATCAGGTCGAGATCGCTCTCCTCCAATTCGTCGTGCGTGGGGAAAGGAATGAACTCGCCGTCGATATGAGCCCAGCCGCACCGAGCCGATCGGGCCCTGGAACGGCAGCGGCGAAATGCCAAGCGCGGCCGAGGCGCCGTTCATCGCCAGCACGTCGCCGTCGTTCTGCCGGTCGCTGGCCAGCACGAAGCTCTGGATCTGCACTTCGTCGAGGAACCACTCGGGGAACAGCGGCCGGATGGGCCGGTCCATCAGCCGGGCGGTGAGCGTCTCCTTGGTCGTCGGCCGGCCTTCGCGCTTGAGAAATCCGCCGGGGAACTTGCCCGCCGCGGCCACGCGCTCGCGATAGTCGCAAGTCAGCGGGAAGAAATCGCCGCTGGCGCGCGGTGGCCCCGTGGCCGCGGCCACCAGCACTACCGTTTCGCCATATTGCACCAGACAACTACCGGCCGCCTGCTTGGCCAACTCGCCGGTTTCGATGGAAAAGACCTGGCTCCAATCTTCCGTTCAACACGTACTTTCAACTTAGTTCCTGCCTTTACTGCTGAGGGAAGAGTCCTTTCCTTGGTGCGTGCGCGGGAACGTGAAACAAAGTTCCGTTTATGGTAATCGTTTGTTCCAGTTCTTGCCGCACCAATTTGGCAGTAGCGGACCGCAACGGGCTACTTGCGGATTTCGAGGCGGCGAATCAATTCGAGATAGCGCCGTGGGTCGATCTTCTTGAGATAATCCAACAGCCGTCGTCGACGTGCGACGAGCATCAGAAGGCCGCGTCGACAGGCGTAATCCTTCTTGTGCTCGCGCAAATGCTCGGTCAGCCCGTTGACGCGGGTCGTCAAAATGGCGACTTGGACTTCGGGCGAGCCGGTATCGTCCTGCTTACGCCGAAAGCCCCCGATCAATTCCTGTTTCCGCTCTTTGGTTATGGTCATCAGCTACCGCGACGGCTCCCGTTGGGCTGACTTCGACACTCTGCGTGGCGAAGCACCGTCCTCCTACCGTTTCTTGCTTGAACTCTTCCAGTCTATGTTCTGTAATAACCTACAAGAGCCCAAGTTTAGCCGTTTTCACATTGATTGCAAAGGGGGGTAAAGGAATCAGGCGAAAGTTGGTGGCGGCACCCTGCCTATGAGGTATTGCGTGGCCGTCAGCGGCTGGCGTGAGCTTCCATAAGAGGAGCTGGCTTGCCGTAAAAATAGCCTTGGCCCAGATGGAAGCCAAGTCGATTGCACGTCTCGGATTCGGCCTTGGTCTCGATCCCTTCCGCCAAGGCAATAATACCCAGCCGGTTAACCATGCCCACCAAAGAGGCCAGCATTTCCCGGCGGCCCGGCGCGGCGGCATCGATGTCGCGCACCAGGTTGATATCGAACTTCACGTAATCGGGCGGGAACTCGACCAGCTCAGTCAATCGCGCTTGGCCTGCGCCGAAGTCGTCGTAGGCGAGCTGCATCTTGAGTTCGGTCAACGCCTCGCGGAGCTGAAGCATTTGCCGCTTTTCCGTGATCGCAGCCTCGTGAATTTCGATAACCAGCGGCATCTTCTCGGCAATGCTGCGGAGTTCGTGCAACGACTTGACGAGGTCCGCCGTAACGATCTCCTTGGGGTGCGTATTCACGAATAGCAACGGGTTGTCGGTCAATCGCAATCCTTTGCGGACGCCCACTTCGCGCATCAGTTCGCTCAGGGAACATTCCTGGCCCAGCATGTTTGCGGTCGCGAACATGTCGGCGGGACTGGTGAGACCCTCCAACGTGCTCCGGGCCAACAACTCAAAGCCTACGATGCGGGAGTCCGCGAGGCGGACGATCGGCTGAAAGTGCGGCGACACCGCCTTGTCGCTCATCAGCCGCTCGAATTGCAGCAGCGTCTGCGCCAGGGAAGGACGCTTTCTTCCATCGTGCCGTCTTGTTGATGCGCCTCGTGCCGCCCGAGGCGAAAGACGACGTTGGCAAATTGCAGCAGGTCGCCGTCGCGCAGCTCGATGCGGCCCGCGGCGCGGTTGCCGTTGACGAACGTGCCGTTCGTGCTGCCGCAATCTTCGACAAACAGCCGGGAGTCATCACACGTGATTTCCGCGTGCCGCTTGGAAATTGAACCGTGGTTGATATGCAGCGACGCTTCGGGCAGGCGATTGATCGTAAAGGGAAAGTTGCCTAGCGACCATTGGCGGCCATCCGCTTTGTCCTCGCCGCACTCTTTCAAATACCAATCTTGGGCGATGGCGGCAGCAGCGGAGGAAATCTTGGTGCTAATCATAGTGGTACGCAAATTGATCTCTTTGAAAACCTAGTCCGTCGCGGACGCATTGCAAACCCGGACGCGCGGAAATGGCCGATTACGACGCTTGTATGACTTGAATCAATTCCCGCGGCCGTCCGGGCAGGTCGAGTCGCGTCCAATGGGGGACGATTTGCCGCTCACCAAGCAACTGAGCTACGGCCGGATCCGTTACGACGTCCTGCGACAACAATACGACCCCGTCCGCCGCGCGCTGCGCAAGGCGGCCGCGACGCGCGCGGTCGAGCCGAAGTAATCGAGCCGGTCGTTGATCGTGGTCACCAGCGCCGCACCACGATGAATAGCGGCATTGATGCGAATGCGGGCGGTCTCGGCTTCGCTCGCCAGAAGCGGTTGGAGGGCTAGAGCCGTTTCGACGGCATCCGTCGGATCGTCAAAGGCGGCGACTACCGATTCGCCGACGAACTTGACCACGGCGCCGCGGCCGAGGCGCACTTGCCGGCCGATCGCCTCGGTGACGCTTTGCACCAGCGCGAAGGCGCTGGCGTCGCCCGACTGCTCATAAAGGGCGTCGATGCCGTCGATATTCGTAACCAGCAAGGTCACTTGCTCGGCGCTTATCAGCCGGCCGCTGCCGAGTGTTTCTTCGGGAAACAGTTCGCGGAACAGGGAGGTCGCCGATGCTTGCGCGGCAGTTATGACATTGCTCCGTGGGATGGTCCGTTCCAGGCGCAACACGAGAGGCTGAGCGAGGTCGTTTTCAATGGTGATAACCTGGCCGCCGGCGCAAAGCGCAAGCGTCGTCTTGGACCCCGCGATGCGCGACAATAGCAGCTCGCAATGGCTCGGGGCGCCCGATGGCTGGATACAGACGGGGACCGTCTTCGCCATTTGCGGGCTGCGGAGCATGTATTGGCCAAGCGGCAGCGCGAGATTGACTTCCATCCGCTCACCTTCTGCCAGACGGAGCTGCGCCGCGACATGTGGAGAATGTCTCGGTCCGCCAACGCAGTACGTTCCGGTCGCGACGTCCCGCAGGTCGGGATGGGCACAGAAAATCAGCTCGACCGAGTTGGCTAGGTCGAGGCTCGAAGTCCAGATTGCAGGCCTCGCAGAAGGAGTGTTTGGCGATCTCACGCAACGTCGATTGCGTATCGGAAGCGATGCGGCACGTCGGGCAGAGGATGTCCCATTGCAACTTCAGGATGCCGGCAGCCACTGCGTGCAGGCAGGCGACGAGCACCTCTTCCTGTTCGCGCTGCAGCCGGTCGGCCAAATCCACAGGCCGGATGCGGGCAACCTCCTGAGGCGACGCCGAGGCGACGAACGCGGCCATACGCTCCGCCAATTCGGCCACCACGCCGCGTTTTACCAGTTGATCCGTGCGGTCAGCGAACCGTGCCTGCCGCGCCGTGGAAAGTTTGGCCGCCGGCTCGAAGGGATCGACATTTCGCGCCGCGGCCTGCTCATCGCGGAGCGTTTCGTCGATGCGGCGGTAGACACGCTCGATCGCTTTGCGGGTCCGCCAGCGGGTTTCGATGCCGGCCACGAGCCGCCCCAGCGCGTTTCGCGGCAGGAACTTCACGATGTGCGAGAGCCGCGTGCCGCCGTCGGCGCGGCGTTTGAGTTCGACGATGTTCGCAAACGTCTTGAAAGGTCCCGATTGGAACTCCCGCAGCACGCCCATACGCCGTCCTTCGATCCACTCGAACGGATTCTCTACCCACTCCATCACCATCGGTCCGTACTTGACCTTGGCCATGCGGACGACGCCGCGGCCGGGTATTTCGCGGTTGGTGAACTCAGCCGGCGGCAAGCCCATCGCCCGATTGAATCTTTCGGTATTGGCGACGAACGGCCAGAGCTGCTCCGGTGAGCATTGCAACTCCAAGACATACTCGGCCTCAACAAGTTGCCCATCGGCCGCGTCCGGAATAATGGGATGCAGCGCGATGGATGCCGGCTCGCCGCGGAGCAGGCAGTCAAGTTCTCGCAGCAATTGGCCGGCGTCCGCATAGCGGTCATCGGGACGCTTCGAGAGCGATTTTTCCACGATGGCGATCGTGCGATCGCTGATGCGGCCGTCGATCGTGGACAGCGCGGGCGGCGCGTCGAAACAGTGCATGGCCGCCAGCTTCAGCGGATCGTCCGCCACGAACGGCAGCCGGCCCGACAGCAGCTCGAACATCGTCACGCCGAGCGCGTAGATGTCCGACGGCGGGCCGATATCGCCGCCGCCCTTGCATTGCTCCGGCGACATGTAGAGCGGCGTGCCGATCAACGATCCGGCCTGCGTGACCGCCAGCGACTCCGATTGATCGACGCTGCGGGCGATGCCAAAATCCGAGAGCTTGATCGAGAGTTGTCCATCCTCCGCGGCGGCGGGTACGAGAATGTTCTCCGGCTTGATGTCGCGGTGTACGATTCCGCGCTGATGCGCGTCGAGCAGCGCACGGGCGACGTTGGCGGCGATGGCGAGCGCCTCGGTTTCCTCGAAATGTCCCAGGTCGGCAAGCTTCTTTTTAAGGTCCGTACCTTCCACGAACTCCAACGCCATGTAGTGGAGCCCGTCCTCCTCGTTGACTTCGATGAGGTTGGTAACGTATGGGTTGTTGACGGCGGCCAGGAGGCGAGCCTCCTTTTGAAAGCGCCGCAACGACGAAGCCTTTGCGGCCGACGCGGCCTTCAATACCTTGATCGCGACGATTTGACCACTGGCCTGGTCTTGGGCCTTGAAGACCGCGCCCATTCCGCCTTCGCCCAGCTTGGACAGCAGTTGATAGCGGCCCAGTGTATCGCCTTCGGTGAGATGCCGGTGTGAAACGGGATTTGCCTGGGCGTCGGTGGTAGAACCGGTAGGGGTGATTTCGTCGGTGGTTCCACCGTCCGACACGAGCTGACCCACCAAGACCTCGATCTCGCCCGTCTTGTCGCACAAGGACGACTCAGGGATCGCCGGCGGATCGCACTCGACGGGATTCGCAAGCAGATTCCGGAGGTTTTGATGGAACTCAAGCGCGGTAGGACGCTCCACGGCGTCGGCCGAAGCCGCACGGCTGAGCAATTGGTGCATCGCCGCGCCATGCCGCCCGGTACGGTCAAAGTGAAGCTGCGTGTGGTCCGTCCGGGCGTCGCCCAGGAACATCCAAATGATGAGCTTGGCGAGGCTATAGATATCGGCCGCCGCGTCCGAAGCTTGTCCGGCCACGGACTCCGGCGCAAGGAATGCGCTGCTGCCTTCGCTCTCGGACGACGTGCGCAAGCCCGTCAAATCGACTTGCACTCCAAGCTGCTCGTCGAGGAATACCGCACCGGGTTCCAGCATACCGTGGTGCAAACCGATCTGGTGTGCGGCGACGAGGCAAGAGCAGAGTTGCTCCGCGATTGCGAAAACAGTTTCTTGGGGAAGTCCGCCGGAAGCGCGCCGTGATTGAAGCGTCTCGTCGCTCGCGGAATCGGTGGCCACAAACGATGGTGAATCATTGCAAGCATCTACAAGCAGCCGCGGGCTGGCCGGATGATTGAGCAAGCCGAGCAATCGCAATCGGGCAGCGATGTTCTCGATGCGCCAGGCGTGCGACGGGCCGCGGCAAGCAAGCGTATTTCCACCGGCCGGCCGCTTTGACGATCGACGCCGCGGTAGGCGACTCCGTCCGGCCCGGAGCCCACAAGGCGCGACATCTCGAACCGATCGAGGCCCGCGGCTGCTTTGCTCGCCTGCGGCTTCGCGGCTGACTGCGGAGACCGCGGCGCGGAAGCTTCAAGTTCCAAGATCGGATCGTTCGCGTCAACTAAGGAAGGCCACTCGCCGGCGAGCATATCGGAAGTCATCGCTTTACTCTTTTCCGCGGTCCTGATTTGATCGCCGCGCACTGCGATGCGAGTTTTCAAGTAAACTCGCCAAGCGCGCAGCCGAAAAACATACGTCAGTCCGCAAGGTCGCGCCGCGCCTTCGAAAAATGCGATAATTATCGCAAGCCGCAGCCGGCATAGTTGGCACCGCCATTCCATCCGTAAGAACCCGATCAGCGGGAACAACGTTCAATAGCCGATTTATACGGGCCGATGGTAAAAACGTTGCGGTCGCTATAACAGACCGCGTTCCCATGCCTTACGAACCCATTTTTAATCATGGCAGCATATATTCGGCGAAAAACTGTGTCGGTCCTAACGATTCTAACGATGATCGCGCTTGTAAATGTCGCCCGCGCGTCGGACGAAGTTGCACCAAGCCCACTTTCGTCATGGGATCTTGCTCCGTCCGACGGGACTAGCCCTGCCGTTCAGCCGGTTGGCGGGTCACAGCCGATGGAAACGAACGCTTCCGACGGCCAATGCTCGCCCTTTGCGTGTAATTGTTGCAAGCTTTTCGACACCCTCTCGTTTTTCGGCGGATTGGACGGTTCCAAGCAGCCGCAAGACTTCGGCGTGAACGCCGAATTCGGCGGCCGGGCGGCTGTCAACTGGGGCGTTCCGCTCGTCGAATCGATCGGCCTGGGGCTCAGATCGGCACCGCCTTGGACGCCACCGGCGACGCGGTGCAGGTGGAGCAGCGAGCGTTCGGGTTTCAAGGCCGCACCCAGAGCTATACGACCTTTGGATTGTTCGATCGAATGGACTGCGGCATCAACGTCGGCGTTGTCTACGACTTCATGTCGGAAAACTATTATGACTCGTTCTCGATGGGCCAATGGCGGTTGGACGTCAGTTATCAACTTACGCCATGCACGTCGTTCGGCGTCTGGTCGGCGATCAGCGACCACGGTGACAGCGGCCACTATACAACCATCCCCGTCACGCTCACGCCGATCAGCCAAACCAACATCTACTGGAGCCAGACTTGGAACGGCGGCGTGCAAACGATGATCTGGGGAGGCATGGCCGACGGTCACGGGCAGGTCAACGTGGTGCTCGGCGATCTTCCGCGCATCAACAACCCGTTCGTTTTCGGGCGCAGCTATTTGTGCCGCTCACCGATAAATGGGCGCTCTTTCGGCCAAGGCAATTTCATTACGCCCGCCTCGTCGGGCACGGTGGACTCGTACCTTGGCTTCGCCTTCTATCCGTTCGGCGGCTGCCGCTCGGCCTCGTCGCGGTTCGCGCCGCTACAGACCGTCGCGGCCCCGACAAACTTTGCCGTGGACCTTGCGCGTTAAAGGGCTTTCGACGGTTGCGGCGGCGGATTAACGGGCATTCTGGCCTTGCTGCGGAACTTGATAGGCCAGTATAATGAAGGCGAATGAAGGGTAGTTCTCAGCCAACTGGCATTAACTGAGAGATTGTCGCGTGATTCTCCGATTTGCCGCCGTTCATCTGATGACAGCCGTTGTGTCGGCGTGTCCGTTTCTGTGCTCGGCGGAGTCGGCGGGATCAGACGCTAGCGAATCGGATTGGTGTGGCTTTCATGCGCCGTCAGCCCCAGAAGATGGAAAGCACTGCCCGGACCCGTCCGAATCTGGACATTAGCCATTAGCCGGGGGATCGCGCAGCGCACCCCCGGTTGCATCGCATCAAACATATTTCGACCCAAGAGGGGTCGAAGCCGCGCTGCGACCCCTCTGGGGTCGAAAAAACGCGATCAACTCACAGTCCCCGGATGCGCTGCGCGATCCGGGGCTAATGGCAGGCATCCCTCCGGGATGCGGCGTCTTTGGTTTACCTTGGCCGATTGTGTCGGTGCGTTGCGATGATTAGAATCAACAGTCGGAGTTTCGAGGAATACATTCCATGCTTAAGGACGAATTGCCCGACGACCTGGTTGCGTTTCTCAAGACCGATCGCCGGTTGCGATACGATGCGCGGGCATGCGAGATCGGCGTTTTCACCTTGCGTGCGCTGGACGAGGTTCAGGAAATCGAACTGGCCGTTAGCGCCGAGCAGGGCGAAGCGACGTGCGTTATGCGGGGCCTCGACCTCTTGAAAACGTGCGAAGCGTACGATCCGCGGGGAATGCTCGTCTATATTCCGTCGCTGCGCAAATACGGCTCGTATGACGGCGAAAAACAGAGCCTCGTAACCTTTCGGGGCATGTCGTGGTCCGATTTCCTCGCCAGTCCAACGAGATACATCAACGCCGGGTGGTTCGAGGACGAGGAGGTCGCGGAGGAAACGTTCAACGAGGCTGACGCGGACCGCATCGTCGAGGTCTGTTCCGCGGCGAACGCCACGGAGGCAGGTTTTCTCGCCGATGTCCTGGCGGACAAGGGCATTCGCGCCGAGGTCGTCGGCGCTACGCTGGGAACCGCCGGCGGCTGGCTGCCCTTGGGTGAAGCCACCGCGCCACGGCTATGGGTGCGAGAGGGCGATTCGGGACGGGCGCGTGAAATCGTCAATGAGGTGAACAATCCGCGGCGCGAGTCGGGCCGGCTCTCCGCCCGAGACGACGAAGACGTTGAGTTCCCCTGTCAAGAATGCGGCATCATGCTCACCTTTCCGGCCGCATCGCGCGGATTTGTGGAAACTTGTCCGGCGTGCGGCAACTATGTGGACGTGCCGGATGACCGGCAAGGCTCGTTGTTAGGTGATGCGAAAGATGCGGACGCGGTGATCGTCGAGGACTCGCCGGTGGAACCGCCGTCGGCCGCCGAAACCGCCGCGCCGGCCGTCCCCCAAACTGCGCCCCAGCCGCGCGCTGCCAGAAACTCCCATCCCCAACCGACGAACCACGACTCAACTCTGGATCGAAGTGATTGCGGTCCTATTCCTTGCCTATGTCCCTTATTTGGTTTCGGCAGTTGCCGACATTTCGGGCTCGCGTGCGCCTCGTCAGCCACAACCAGTTCCGTATCACTTGTTGCTTTTGCTAATCGATTCGCTGCAAACCAGCCTGCCCGTGCTTGTAATCATCGCATTGTCGCGCGAGCCGTGGCGAACATTCGGCATCGTGCGCCCGAAATGGTTTCTCGACGTTGCGGGGGCTTTCGCTATCTCGCTAGCCACTACTGCGGCTTACCGAATCGCCTTAGGACTTTTGCCGCCCTCCTTTCTTCACAGCTTGATCTCCGCGCCGCCTGGACATTCCGCATATAGCGCAGGGACGCACGGAGTCGCCAGCATCGTTTTACTGGTGGTTGCCCAGGGAACGGTTGGTTTCGCGGAAGAACTAGTGATGCGCAGCGTACTTAATCACAAGGTTTGAGCGGCTCACGTCGTCAACATGGCTCGCCGTCATCATCACAACGGCGATGTTTGCAAGTTACCACGTCTATCAAGGCGTTCTGGGCACGATTTCGGCCGCGGTCGTGGGGCTAGTGAATGCGATCGCATTTTGCTGGTTTCGCCGATTGTGGCCGCTCTGTCTTGCGCACGCCGCGCATAATTTCTGGGTCGGATTGGGCTAAGTCCTTAGCGCTTCCGAAACACAAGAATCAAAACCACCACCACGACCACCGGCACCAGCGCGGCCACGACATACATCCGCATCTTGTGCCACATGCCCAGCCACGCGACTGGTGGGCGGAGGCGGTCACAACGCCCGGTTAGTTGCACTTGCTCCGGGTTGTCCAACTCGGCCTTCATGGCGGCCGCGTTAGGATAGCGGTCGAACGGCTGTCGCTCCAAGGCGTGAAGGATAATCTCCTCGACCTGCGGCGACAAATCCGGATTGTGCTTTCGCGGCGCGACCGGGTCGCCGATCAACCGGGCGTTCATGATCGCGTAGGGATTGTTGCCTTCGAAGGGAGTTTCGCCCGTCACCATTTCGTAGAGCATTGCCCCCAGGCTATAAATATCCGTGCGGGCGTCGCCGCGCTTGCCTTTCACTTGCTCGGGCGCCATATAGTCGGGCGTGCCCATCGAAGAGGAAAAACCGGCGAACGTCAAACGCCGCAAGCCGGCCGCCTTGGCGATGCCGAAGTCCATGACGCGGATGCTGCCGTCGTCGCAGAGCATGATGTTTTCCGGCTTCAAGTCGCGGTGGATCACGTTCTGCGAATGGAGATACTCCAGCGCCTCGCAAATCCGGCTGGTGATGGCCAAGGCGTCCTTGACGGGCATTCGCCCGACGGTTTGCATCGTGCTCCGCAGCTCCCGCCCCTGGAGGAATTCCATGACGATGTAGGGCCGGCTCTTTTCTTCGACGGGGATAATCCGCAGCACGTTGGGATGGCGGAGCTTCTTGCCAATCGATTCCTCGCGCTCAAAGCGGCTAAAGAAGCCCGGGTCGCTCTCGAATTGCATGAAGGGAATCTTCACGGCCACGGTCTCGCCCGTCTTCTGGTCGATGGCCTTGAAGATTGTAGCCATGCCGCTGCGGGCGACGAGTTCCGTGATTTGGAAACGATCGTCGATCGTTTGGCCGACTTCAACTTCGTGACTCATAGGCTGGGATACCTCGCGGTAGATGGGCAGTCCGCGATAGAGCATCATTTCTTCCACGCGGTCGACGCGGACGACCTGCACGGTGATATTGTCTTCGGTGCCCCGTTTCTCAGCCAGGGCCAGCAGTTGTTTGCAGGCTTCGTCGGGCGGGGCGTGGGTGACGATCTCGCAGAGTTCGTCCTCGGTCATGAATTGGTGTACCCCGTCGGTACACTGGACGATGTAGTCGCCCTGGTTCACGCGGACGTTGTAGAGATCGACCTGCACGGTCGGTTCGCGGCCGATGCTGCGCATGATCATGGAGCGCATTTCGCTGTGGGCGGCCTCGTTGGCCGAGATCAGCCCGAGCTTTTGCTGCATGGCGGCGTAGGTGTGGTCTGAAGTGAGTTGCTGGGCCTTGCCGCCTTGCACCAGGTACGAGCGGGTGTCGCCGACGTGACCGATGGTGACTTCCGTATTGCGAAAGATGGAGACGATCAGCGTCGTCGCCATGCGGCCCTTGCCGCGCTCTTCCATGCCCTTGTCGTAAACGGCCAGGTTCGCGGCGTTCACCAGGTCCCAGAGGACGTTGCGCGGGGGTACGTTGTCCTTGGCTTCGCGAAAGAGCTTGAGCGAGGTTTCCACGGCCAATTGGCTGGCAACCTCGCCCTTGTCCTGTCCGCCCACGCCGTCGGCGATGACGACGACCGCGCCGTGCGTGCGGCGCTGCTCTTCCTCCGCCGGTTCCCAAAAGCCGACGTAATCCTCGTTGTTTTTGCGCACCGGCCCCGGCAAAGAGAGACAGGCGTAGGTAAGCTCCATGTCAACCGATGGGCGGGCCCATTTCCGTGGGGAGTAGGGTGGCGTCGAGCGCAGCGAAGACCCACCAACACTTTCATTCTATTAGTATTCCCCGTCGTCCGGAAGGGCCCCAAGGGTCTTTGCTTCCCGTCCGGTTTCGGCAGGTAAACCCGCCGCACCGGTTGCGGCTGATACCTTTTCGTTCGCAATTCCTCCGTCAGTTCGTCCAACCACGTTGCCACGCCGTACTTCTCGATGTCCTCGAACGTCTGGCCGTCCACGCCGGACGCTCCGTCGTTGGCACGGCATTGCGCGTAGGCGGCTTCCAGCACGTCGCGGCGATACACCTTGTCGTACAGGGCGTAGAAACGAAAGTTGGGCGCACTCTTCGCTTTGTCATGCAGCGCCGCGCGGAGTTTCTGCAACGGATCGATGTTGGTAGGCTTGTCGCCAATCATTCTGTGCCTTCCTCCATTCGTACGCTGATCCTTGAACTGAGGCCCCTTCGCTCCACCGGCATTACCCGGTTTCAACGCTACTACGAGCCTCTCCGCCACCGACGCGACCGGACCTGGCCCTCGCGGGCTGCCCGTTGCGGCTGCCGCCGCTGTCACCGTCGGTTTCCCGTGCTTTCTGTGCATTCCTTCGATACATGCTGCTCGCTCTCTACCCCGGTGGACCGGCAAGGTGCGTTTGTCGCTGTCTTCCCTTGCCACGCTGGCCTTCCCCGACCTACTGCAAGGTCGGCTTCCACATTAGTCGTTTCGAGGCCTCATCGAGCATTCACTTGCGTTACGGCCTGCATCTTCGCGGAATCACCATAAGTGACCCTTTCCATCGAAGGCTCTCGACGGATTCGTTGCCTCCTCCGCCGCTTCGATTGCTACTGGGCAAGCGACCCTTCCCAGGCGGGACTTCCACCCGCTGAAACACACAAACATTCACGGCGCACAGTAGGAATACATCTTTTGGCCATTGGTCTTGTCATCTGTCTGGCAATCGGAGGGAAGTCAAGTCGGTAATGACGAAATACCCAAATGACACGAAGGCCAGACGGAGCCACGGATAAAACGCGGATGGAACACGGACGGCGCGGCCACGAAAAAGCGCAGAGATCGCAAAGGGCCGACGCGCGGACCTTTGCATCCCCTCTTGCGTTCTTTGCGCTCTTTCGCGGCCACGTCTTTCGGCTCGCAAAAAAACAATCGCGGGGGCGATCGTGAAGACTCTCGGGAAAACGGCATGTGTTTATGGCCCGAGGGGAAAAGCACAGGTTTGGGGAGGTTTGGCAGCATTTGGGAACAACTTGGAAAGTGATTGGGAATGGTTTGGGAACAACTTGGGAACGGTTGGGAATTACAGCGAGCAGGGAGCGGGGAGCATGGAGAAAGGAGCATGGAGGGCGGAAAAAAGTTTTCGGCAGTTGAATATGGCGAATTCTCCTTGTTTTCTCGGGGTTTTTGAGCCAAGGTGTGAGTACGATGCGAGTAGAAGCCGAGTAGGATCGGGGTAGGATGCCAGCAGAACGGCAGTAGGGTGGCGGCAGGGCTACGTCTTCCGGGCATTTCACTTTTCGGCGATGTGGCTATCGGAGGGGAACGGCGGGAGGCAGGAAGGAAGAAACCACGAATCACGCGAATTGCACGAATGCCTGAGCCGCGCATCCCGACGTTCTGACTTCCGACCGCCGATCGCTGTTCTTTCATCCCTCATCTCGAATCTCTTTCCACTGTCCACTTCCCACTCTCCACTGCATCTCATTGTTTACAGTAAATAACATCTCTATATATATTATCCGAATGCCGCGCTATGCGAAAATCGAAGAAATCTTTTCGGAATTTCCACAAGTCGTTGCCGCATAACGGGTTAAAGAATTTTCGGGTCATTTGTGACATAGCACAATTCGGCCGTTTTTGTGCCCGGCGGCGGCGACTTGCGGCTCGGCCGCAGGGGCAGCAGGGACCGATCGGAATCCGTGCGACGCGGCACTCGCGACTTTTGAAAGACGAAAGTGCCGGCCGGCCCCCGGGGCCGGCCTGGATTAGCGACCCCGCCGAGCTTGTCGCGGTTGGTGAAGGAGATTGGAAAGCTACTCGCAACCAACAGCCGAATCGCTCGCGCTTCCGTCCCGTCCTGGGCCGCTTCCGGCAGCCCAGGACGGGATGGAAGGGAGAAGTGCTGGCGGCGGAGTGTTTTTAGCCTTCGATCTTAGTCACCAACCAAGGCGAGTTCGGCGAACTCGGTGGGGTCGCGACTTCAATCGACTTAACTGTTGGGAAAGTCGAAAACGCCGGCCTGACCCCGACGGCCCGAGTGGATATCGGCTCGAGGAAAAGTGCCGAAAAACTCGGATATAGTTCATTAGAGGTGACCGTACATGGGCACCATCAGGGCTTTGGCCGGCGGCGGGCCATTTTGGGGTGTAGGCTTGGACTGGCCGGATAGGTCAAGTTCAGTCACATTTCGGAGTCGAGAGTCATGGTGGGTCGGCAGGACGTTGAGAAGCGGCGGGCGTGGGAGGTGCGGTTCGAGCGGTTTCGGGCGAGTGGGCTTTCGGTCACCCGATTCTGCGAACAAGAACGGATATCGGTATGCACATTCTACTATTGGGCGAAGCGTGTCGGGTCGAAATCGGCTAGGCCGTCCACCTCGACCGCGACTCCGCCGCGGCGGAGTCGCCTGCCCGTGAAGCCCGCAGCCGCAGCAGGCAAGAGTGCGCACGCTGCCGTGGTGCGTTTTTCTTTGAAGGCCGGAGTGGAGGTGTCAGTGCCGGCCGACTGCCTGGAGGCGATTTGTTGTCTCGCCGAGGCACTTCAGCGTGCGCGGCCGGAGTGTTCCGACGCCTTCCACGAAGTCGTCGTGCGTTCGTGACATGAAAGGCGCCCGCGATGTTGCACTCGTCGCTTTTGTCTCCCTCGGGGCAGACGAAGATCTACTTGTACGCCAAGCCTGCCGATATGCGCAAGAGCTTTAACGGCCTGCACGCCATCGTGCAGTCCGAGTTCCTACGCGACATCCGCAACGGAGACGTGTTTCTGTTTCTCAACCGCCGCTTGGATCGCATCAAGCTGATCCATTGGGATCGGGATGGCTTGGCGATTTGGATGAAGCGTTTGGAACGCGGCACCTTCCAGAGGCCGCAAGGCGCGCCAGCGGAACGCAGGTCGAAATCGACGCCACCGACTTCGCGTTGTTGCTCTCGGGCATTGAACTGGCGACCGTGAAACGTCGTCGCCGGTATTCGTTCGATGCGGCGAAATCTGCCGCATTGGGACACGTCAGTTCGTAACGGCGCAACGCAGCGCCTTCGCCGCAAAATATTTTTCGGAATCTCGCCGATTTGCGCGAAGGCGCTATTGCGCTTTTTGACGATCTTGTTATCATCAGTCACATGATCGACGCATACGAACTTCCCAACGATCTCGATGCCTGCCAGGGGCTGCTGCGTGTTCAAGCTGCGACCATCGCATCGCAAGATCAGAAGATCGAGGAGTTCACGACAGAGATGCAAAAGCTGCGAAAGCTGCTGAGCTATTTCATCAACGGGCATCGCAGCGAGAAAGCGCATCCTTTCGGCCGAGAACCAGTCTTTGCTGCCCTTTGAAAACAGCGAAGAGTTCCAGGCGGCTCGGGCCGAGGCGGAGGCCCAGGCCGAAGCGATCGTGCAGACATACACGGTGACACGCGCCGTGAAGAGGAATAAACGGGACGAGTCGCTGCCCAGCCATCTGCCGCGGATCGAGAAGGTCATCGAGGGCAATGAGGCGCAGAAGAACTGCCCCACGCACGGAGAGCGAGAGGCCATGGGCTACGATACGACCGAGACGCTGGTTTACAAGCGTCCCGAGTTGTACGTGCTGGTGAAGAAATACCCGAAGTATGTCTGTCCGGGCGAAGCCGCCTGCGGCGTGGCTTCGCCGGAACGTCCCACGTCGCTAGTGGAAGGTGATCGTTACGACACCAGTGTGGCGGCCACGGTGGTCGAGGGCAAGTGGTTCCACCACCTGCCAATCTATCGGCACCAGGACGTGTTCGCCGGCAGCGGCTGGACGCCCAGCCGTTCGACGCTGTTGAACCTCGTCAGCCAGGTGCAGTTCGTCATCGCGCCCTTCATCGCTCACATGACGTGGAAGGTTCAGCAGGACGTGGGCGTGGCCATCGACGACACGGGTTGCCGCATGCTGTTGCCGAAGACGCCGCCTGTGGTAATTCCCGGCGACGCCAAGAGCAAGCGTCTGGTCGAGAAGGTTGCCGAGGCGCGTGCCAAAGGCGATTCGAGCTTGCTCGCCAAGATGTGGGTCTATATGGGCCTTTACCTGGCACCCTACAACATCTTCGACTTCCGCGTGTCGCGGCACCGGGACGGCCCCGACGACTTCTTCCGCAACAGCCGATGTATCGTGCAGGGAGATTGTTTCTCGGGAAACTTGAGCGTAGTGATCCACAGCGACGAACGTCTGACGTTCGCCGCCTGCTGGGGGCACGCTGCGCCGCAAGGTCGTGGAAGCGATAACCTACGCGAAGGAAAGCGAATTGCTGCTGGGAATGATCCAGGCGCTGTATGATATCGAGACCCGTGCCAAGGACATGACCTGGCAGGACCGCCAGGCGTTGCGCCAGCGCGAATCGACGATCATCCTGGACGCGATTTGGAGTTGGCTGGAGACGAGGCCCTTGCAGGAAGTGCTGCCGAAGAGCGACTTCTCGGAAGCGTTGCGGTACATTCGCAACCACTGGAAGGAACTCAACGTCTACGTTCGGGACGGCCGGATTCCCATCGACAACAATTCAGCGGAGCAGTTGATGAAGCAGGTGGCCATGGGCCGCAAGGCGTGGCTGTTCGTATGCAGCGTGGCCGGGGGCGAGCAAAGTGCGATGATGATGACCCTGGTGAGCAGCGCGCGGCGACACGACCTCGATGTCGGGGTCTACGTCAAAGACGTGCTCGACCAATTGCTGGCGGGCTCGACGGACTACGAAAGCCTGCTGCCCGACGTTTGGAAACAGAGCCACCCGGAAGCGATCCGCATGTACCGCGTCGAAGAGCGGCGAGACAAAGCCGACCGCAAGCAACTCGAGGCCGCCCGCCGGCGTCTAGCCGCCCGCTGACGCCGGCGCCCCCGGTCGTTGCCGACCGGCGTCACATGGTACTGCTGTGCGGATACCGGACATGAAGGAGTTCACCGCGCGGTACAAGGGACTGTTGGGCTACTACGGGATGGAGATGGAGAAGATCCAGCCCCGGGAACCGAACGAGAACGGAGATGTCGAACAATCGCATCGGCGTTTCAAGGAAGCGGTGGAGCAGGCCCTGTTATTGCGTGGCAACCGGGACTTCGAGAGCCGTGAAGCCTATGGACGATTCTTGAAAGAGCTGGTGGCGGTTCGCAATGCGGGCCGTCGCAAGCGGCTGGACGAAGAGTTGCCTGGCCTTCGGCCTCTGCCGGATCGGCGACGGGAGAGCTGCAAGCGAATCCCGGTACGCGTGGATACGGGGAGTTTGGTCCATGTAGACCGAAATGTTTATTCGGTTCCCAGCCGCTTGATTGGCGAGCGGGTCGAGGTGCGATTGTACGTGGAGCATGTCGAGGTCTGGTACGCCCAGAAGGAGATGGAGCGCTTTCCGCGTTTGCGCGGGCGGAACAAACACGCCATCAACTACCGGCACATTATCGACTGGTTGGTGCGAAAACCGGGGGCTTTTGAGAACTACGTTTACCGGGAAGAGCTGTTTCCCACGAGCCGCTTTCGCATGGCCTTCGACGCCTTGCGGGAAGCGCAGCCCAAGCGCGGTCACAAGGAGTATTTGCAGATTCTCTATCTGGCGGCAGGCCACGGCGAGACGGCCGTGGACGAGGCGTTGCGAACGCTTCTAAACAGCGGCCAGCCCGCGACCCGGGCCGCGGTCGAAACGTTGGTCCAGCGGGCCGAGGAAGTTCCGGCGGTCACCGAAGTGACCGTCGAAGTAGTGGACTTGTCGGATTTCGATGACTTGTTCTTGCACAAGGAGGTGTGGGATGGGTGCGAAGGGGGATTTGAAAGAGAAGTTGGCGGCTTGCTTGCGGGAACTGCACTTGCCGACGTTTCGGGAGTGTTTTGAGGAACTGGCCCGACGGGCATTACAGGAGACGGCCAGCTACGAGCAGTACCTGTTGGAACTGGCCGAGCGGGAATGCCAGGGCCGCTTGGCAAAGCGGACCGAGCGGCTGCTGCGGGATTCCCGTTTGCCGCTGGAGAAGGATCTGGCGAGCTTCGACCTGGCGCGGTTGCCGGCGAAGGTCTCTCGCCAAGTGCGGACGCTCATGGAAGGCTCGTTCGTGGACCGCCGCGAGAACCTGTTGTTGTTCGGCAAGACCGGATCGGGAAAGACGCACCTGTTATCGGCGATCGCCCAGGAATTGGTTCGCAACGGACGGAAGGTGGTCTCATGGTCGTGTGCCCTGCTGGTTCAGGAACTGTTGGCGGCCAAACGGGATCTGAAGCTCAACCGGGTGCTAAAGCAGATGTCGAAGTGCGAGGTGCTCTTGATCGACGACATCGGCTACGTGCAGCAGAGCCGGGAGGAGATGGAGGTGCTGTTCACCTTGTTGGCGGAACGCTACGAGCGCGGCACGGTGATGCTGACCAGCAACCTGCCGTTCTCGAAGTGGGAGACGATCTTCAAGGATCCGATGACGACAGCGGCGGCAATCGACCGCCTGGTGCATCACAGCGTGATCTTGGAGTTGAACATCCCGAGCTACCGGTTGGACGAGGCCAAGCGAACCAAGCCGCCCGACGCGGCCTGAGATTGGCGAGGGCCGCACGCCTCTGGTTCTCAACCGGGAATTCTAATTGTCGTTCAAGGGGAAGAGTAATTGTCGCCGAAAGCTGACCAGCCGGACAACGTGTGGAAGCTGCTCAACGCCTACACGGCGGTGATGCGGGACCGGGTGAGCCCAGAAGAGTTAGTCCAGCGGACGATCCGTTTGCATGGACTGCTCGACCAACACTGTGTCTATAGCGACAATTACTTTTCCGGTCTGACGACAATTAGAATTCCCGGTTGAGGCCAGTTGAGGCTGGTCAGATAGACTGTTGCAAGTCTCCGTAGGAGGGGGACTTGCAATGGTCACGGATGAGCAGGTGAAGCGGTTGTGGCAGGTGTTGTCGTCAGGGAAGACTCTGGTTCAGTCGGCAGACAAGGCGAGCATGGACGAGAAGACGGCGAGGAAGTATAGGCGGCTGGGTCGGCTTCCCAGCGAAGTTGTGCCGGATCGCTCGTGGCGGACACGGGCAGACCTGTTTGCCGAGGTGTGGCCGGAAGTGCATGCGCAACTGCACGAGGCGCCTGGCCTGGAGGCCAAGACGCTGTTTGGAGCGCTGCAGATCAAATACCCGGGGAAGTTCGACGAAACGCAGTTGCGCAGCTTTCAGCGTGGCGTGAAACGTTGGCGAGCGACGGCCGGCCCGGCGAAGGAGGTGTTCTTCAGCCAAGTGCATCATCCGGGACGGTTGTGTGCGTCGGATTTCACCCACATGGAAAGCCTGGCCGTGATCATTGGCGGGCAGTCGTTCGACCATCTGCTTTACCACTTCGTGCTGACGTACTCGAACTGGGAGTCGGTGACGGTCTGTTTTTCCGAGAGTTTCGAGAGCCTCGGCGAAGGACTTCAAGACGCCCTGTGGGAATTGGGCGGCGTGCCCGAACGACACCGCACGGATCGGATGAGCCTGGCGGTCAACAACGGATCGGACATGAAGGAGTTCACCGCGCGGTACAAGGGACTGTTGGGCTACTACGGGATGGAGATGGAGAAGATCCAGCCCCGGGAACCGAACGAGAACGGAGATGTCGAACAATCGCATCGGCGTTTCAAGGAAGCGGTGGAGCAGGCCCTGTTATTGCGTGGCAACCGGGACTTCGAGAGCCGTGAAGCCTATGGACGATTCTTGAAAGAGCTGGTGGCGGTTCGCAATGCGGGCCGTCGCAAGCGGCTGGACGAAGAGTTGCCTGGCCTTCGGCCTCTGCCGGATCGGCGACGGGAGAGCTGCAAGCGAATCCCGGTACGTGTGGATACGGGGAGTTTGGTCCATGTAGACCGAAATGTTTATTCGGTTCCCAGCCGCTTGATTGGCGAGCGGGTCGAGGTGCGATTGTACGTGGAGCATGTCGAGGTCTGGTACGCCCAGAAGGAGATGGAGCGCTTTCCGCGTTTGCGCGGGCGGAACAAACACGCCATCAACTACCGGCACATTATCGACTGGTTGGTGCGAAAACCGGGGGCTTTTGAGAACTACGTTTACCGGGAAGAGCTGTTTCCCACGAGCCGCTTTCGCATGGCCTTCGACGCCTTGCGGGAAGTGCAGCCCAAGCGCGGTCACAAGGAGTATTTGCAGATTCTCTATCTGGCGGCAGGCCACGGCGAGACGGCCGTGGACGAGGCGTTGCGAACGCTTCTAAACAGCGGCCAGCCCGCGACCCGGGCCGCGGTCGAAACGTTGGTCCAGCGGGCCGAGGAAGTTCCGGCGGTCACCGAAGTGACCGTCGAAGTAGTGGACTTGTCGGATTTCGATGACTTGTTCTTGCACAAGGAGGTGTGGGATGGGTGCGAAGGGGGATTTGAAAGAGAAGTTGGCGGCTTGCTTGCGGGAACTGCACTTGCCGACGTTTCGGGAGTGTTTTGAGGAACTGGCCCGACGGGCATTACAGGAGACGGCCAGCTACGAGCAGTACCTGTTGGAACTGGCCGAGCGGGAATGCCAGGGCCGCTTGGCAAAGCGGACCGAGCGGCTGCTGCGGGATTCCCGTTTGCCGCTGGAGAAGGATCTGGCGAGCTTCGACCTGGCGCGGTTGCCGGCGAAGGTCTCTCGCCAAGTGCGGACGCTCATGGAAGGCTCGTTCGTGGACCGCCGCGAGAACCTGTTGTTGTTCGGCAAGACCGGATCGGGAAAGACGCACCTGTTATCGGCGATCGCCCAGGAATTGGTTCGCAACGGACGGAAGGTGGTCTCATGGTCGTGTGCCCTGCTGGTTCAGGAACTGTTGGCGGCCAAACGGGATCTGAAGCTCAACCGGGTGCTAAAGCAGATGTCGAAGTGCGAGGTGCTCTTGATCGACGACATCGGCTACGTGCAGCAGAGCCGGGAGGAGATGGAGGTGCTGTTCACCTTGTTGGCGGAACGCTACGAGCGCGGCACGGTGATGCTGACCAGCAACCTGCCGTTCTCGAAGTGGGAGACGATCTTCAAGGATCCGATGACGACAGCGGCGGCAATCGACCGCCTGGTGCATCACAGCGTGATCTTGGAGTTGAACATCCCGAGCTACCGGTTGGACGAGGCCAAGCGAACCAAGCCGCCCGACGCGGCCTGAGATTGGCGAGGGCCACCCGCGGCGGCGTGCGGCCCCCCCTTTTGTTTCGCTCCGCTGCGCTGCGCTTCACAAAAGGGGGGGCCGCACGCCTCTGGTTCTCAACCGGGAATTCTGAATTGTCGTTCAAGGGGAAGAGTAATTGTCGCCGAAAGGATTGCGGTACTAACGGGGCGCCGTGCGAACTTTCTTTATCACGAGAAGTTGGGAGTTTTTCGCGATGAGGAGGAGCAGGTCGTCACGTTTTCGGGATCAGCAAACGAAACCTTGGCGGGTCTCGAATCAAATTTCGAATCAGTGGACGTATTCCGCTCTTGGAACGCCGATGAACGGAGGCGTGCGGCGGAGAAAGTCGGCCATTTCGAGGCACTGTGGGAAAACGAGACGGCAGGGGTCGATGTACATCCGTTCCCGCGCGCTGCGCATTTGGGTCTCTTGCTCGCCCGTTCAAGTCAAGATCGAGTTCATGTGCTCACCACTGACAGGCTTGATGAGATCCCGGACTTGACGCACGTCGGGCGTCTCTCCAACATTGAAGAATTCCTGCGGATGCCGCCGGACATCCGGTTGCGGGATCATCAGAAGAAAGCTATTCAGGCTTGGTTTCAACATAATGGCCGCGGCGTGCTTGCTATGGCCACCGGAAGCGGTAAGACGATAACCGCTTCTCGCAATTGCCAACAAGCTATATGAGTCATTGGGTGGCCCCATCCTCATTGTCATCGTCTGCCCGTTCTTGCACTTGGCAGCACAGTGGATCGAGGAAGCTGATCGGTTTGGGTTGAGTCCGGTTCTTTGCGCAATTGATCAGAATCAGTGGTATGAACCGTTGTCCGCAATCCTGTTCAGCCTTTCATCCGGAACTCGGCCGCTCGCAAGTGTAGTTGTGTCTAACGCCACGTTCGCGTCGAAGGCTTTCCAAGCCCTTCTTCAACGCGTCGCCGGCGCATACCCTGCTGATCGCCGATGAGGTCCATAATCTTGGCGCGGAGAACTTGAGACTTCGATTGCCTCCATCTGTGCCGTACCGGTTAGGTTTGTCCGCGACGCCGGAACGAAAGTACGACGAGTGCGGCACGCGGTCCATTCGGGACTTCTTTGGGGATGCCGTCTTCCGCTATTCCTTGGAGCAAGCACTTGCTGACGGCGTTCTGTGCAAGTACTTCTACCGCCCAGTGCTGGTCCAGCTCGCCGACGACGAATTTGACGACTACTTGGAGTTGACTCGACGTATCGGGCGGCTGTTGGGAGACGGAGAAGAAATCGACGAATCCCCAATGTTGCAAAGCTTGCTGATAAAGCGAGCCAGGCTTCTCGCAACAGCAAAGGGCAAGATTCCGAAACTGCTAGCGACCATTTCACCACTCGTCCATACAACGCACAACCTTGTTTACTGCGGGGATGGGAGTGTTGAAGCAGCAACCGACTCGGCAATTGTCAGGCACATCGACGCTGTGATTCAAGCGCTAGGAAAGGGATTGGGAATGCAGGTGGCTCGCTACGTTGCGGATACGCCGCTTACGAAGCGCACAAGATTACGCCAGCAGTTCAAGGAAGGAGCCGTTCAAGCTTTAGTGGCCATCCGCTGCCTTGACGAGGGCGTCGATATCCCAGAGATTCGTCGGGCATTCCTACTTGCCAGCAGCACGAATCCTCGCCAGTTCATTCAGCGGCGAGGTCGCATTCTGCGGCGGGCGCTGGGAAAGATTTTGCGGAGATCTATGACTTTATTGTCGAACCACCGCCAGATGCATTGAGTCCGACGAGCGGACTCTTCGGCGTCACGCGCCGTTTGTTTCTGAGGGAACTAGGTAGAATTTACGAATTTGCCTCGCTCGCCGTCAACGGACCGGAGGCGATGGGAACGCTCTTGCCCCTTCGTGATCGATTAGGGCTTCTCGACTATCAATCGGAGGAAGACCATGGAGAATCGTAGCATTGAAAATCAGGCCAAGATCCGCGACATTCTTCAGTCGCTTAGCCAGGACGAGCGGAAGCTTCTCTCGGGAGTGATTGACGCGGAACGCGAAAAGCTTTACATGCAGAAACCACGAGGCATTAACGATGACCTGTGGAAGGTCATTACGGAGACCATCCGATGATTTTTGAAGAATTGACGCTACGGGATTTCCGGCAGTTCTCGGGTAAGCAGATGCTGTCGTTCGCGACAGACGGCCAGAAGAACGTGACGGTCATTCACGGGTTCAATGGCTCAGGAAAGACCACAGTACTGAATGCCTTCACTTGGCTTCTTTACGGGGAGTGTAGCCCGGACTTTGAGGGAAACCTGGAATCGGAAGCAACATTTTCGCAGCTACGACCTGGCGAACGCATGAAGACTTCCGTTCGAGCCGTTTTTCGGGAGCGCGAGACAAAGTACACTTGCGAGCGATCGATGCAAGTTGAGAAAGCAGACGACGGGTCGCGACGCGTCGTCGATCCAGGCACAATCACAGTGCGCTTTATCGACGAGACGGGAGAGGTCCGCGAGCCGAACAACCCACAAGTTGTAATGGAGCGAATGCTGCCCCCGCGGCTTCAGCCTTTCTTCTTCTTCAATGGCGAGCGCATTGAACGGCTCGCCAGAGCCGATGCTTACGAACAAATCGAGGACGGTGTACGCACGCTCCTTGATATCGAGATATTCGACCGCGCCATCGGACACCTGGATGGAGATCCGACCCGCAAATTGCAGCAGATCGTGGCGCATCATGCAGGCGAGCAGGGTGAGCTCGTGCAACGGCAATACGAGCAACTCTGTGCCGCACGCGAGAAACTCTCGGAGGAAGTGAAACAAGAAGGGCGAACCTTACCAGTCTCCAAACCGAGTTGGAGGCCATCGACGCTAAGCTGGCTACAATGCCGGACTTGGCAAGGTTGCAAGCCCAACGCAAGGCTGCCGAAGAGCGCGAGAAGACGATCAAGGCCGATATCAAGGAGCGCAAGACGGAGCTGGCCCGTGCGTTTTCGCGAAGCGGCTATCTTCTGCTCGTGCCGGATGTGATCCGCGAAGCAAAAGCGGCGCTGGAAAGCGCTCGCGAGAAGCTACAGATTCCTGGCCCGATCAAGCGGCAGTTCGTGCAAGATCTCCTGGAGGCAGGGAAGTGTATTTGCGGAGGCAGGCTCAGCCCTGGCTCTCCGGAGTACCAGAGCGTTGATGCATGGCGGTCCCGCACAGCGTCCGAGAACTTGGAGGCTGTGACGACCACGACGAAGGCTGAGCTCAACGCGTACGACAAGCGCGTGGAAGATTGCGTCATCGACCTCGATCGTTTGCAAAGTAAGCGGAGCGAACTCTTCGCCGAGTTACGCCGCGTGCGTGAACTGCTGGATGAGCTTTCCGTAAAGATCGGCGATCGAGGCCAGGGAGAAGACCCAGAGAAGCTTGAACGGCGGCGCCGGCAAATCAACACGGAAATGGACGGCATTAAACTGAAGATCCACGACATCAACCGTCGTATTGAAGAACTTGACGAGCAAATCTCCCAGAAGAAACAGGAACTGCGGAGTTTTGAGCGGGCAGATGAGGAAGGCAAGTTAGCACAAGCTCGCCTTTCTGCGGTCGCCAATGTAGTTGACGCTCTGAAGAAGATACGTCAACTTCGTTACGCTGAGTTGCACGAAGACCTCGCTCAGCAGCTTGACGAAATCTGGGGGCGGATCTCAATCAAGGACTATCGAGCCCGCTTGGAGGAGGGATTTCGACTTTCCTTGACCAAGGACATCGGCGGAGAAGAAGAGCACGTACGTGGAGCGTCGACGGGCGAAAAACAGGTGCTCAGTCTCGCTTTCGTGGGGGCGTTGGGTGCCAAGGCCCGGCAGACCGCGGAGAAAGCCAAAGGAACCGGAAGTCTGTTTCGAGGAGGCTTATATCCTCTGGTTATCGATTCCGCGTTTGGCAGCTTGGAAGTCGAATATCGGCGCGACGTTGCAAAATGGATCCGGACTCTTTCACCTCAGATCATCCTCTTGGTATCGGAAACGCAGTGGCGGCGCGAGGTGGAAGAAGAACTCCAGCCCTTTATTGGTAAGGAGTGGGTCTTGAAGTGCGAAACCCGGAAGAACCGCTCCCGCGACATTGAATTGCGCGGCGGGAAGTATCCTTACGTCGTGCAGTCGCACGATGGCTATGAACGAACTACCTTTGAGGAGGTTTCCCTATGACCGAACCACGCCGCATCAAACCGCCCAAGCAGTACGACGCATTCATTGAGACACTTGTAAACGACGGAGTGTTTGAAACCAAGCAAGCCGTCATGATGTTCGCTACTGCAGTTGGCTATCGATTTGGATCCCGACAGAAGCTCGATTCAGGTGGCGAGGGCATACGATGGAGCGTCTTCGAAAAGAACAGGGACGACGCTTTCATCAATGCCCTTGCTTTGGCGGCAAAGAAGGATCTCGCCGTGCTTGACCCCGACGCCGCACAGGGCGACGAATTGGCAACGATTTTTGAGGAATATGCCGCTGGTGGCTTTGATTACCTTGAGCGATATGTCAAAGATACCCCCGGAGAACGTCCTTGAGAACTTCCTAGCCCTAATCCAAAAATACCGTACTTTGCAAGGTGAGACGCCGGCTGGCTTGGAAGGCTTAGATCGACGGACCCTCGAATTGCTGGGAGATCTGGACGGTTAGGACTCGCGTACTTGTCGTCAGCCCATCTCCCGCATGATCTCAATGGCCTTCTGCACGTCCCGCTCGGCGTAGATCTCAGTCACGATGCCGATCTTATGGCCCAAAACCGCCCAAGCCCCTTCGAGCCCATAGCGTTTGCGGATCTTGGTGGCAGCATTGTGCCGAAGTTGATGGGGATGCCAGTGCTGAACCTCCGCCTTTTCGCAGGCCCGCGTCACGGCCCGAGTGTAAGTATTTTTGTCGTACTGGTCCCGCGGCTGACGCTTCGGCCGGGACTTGGGCTTCCTCGCCAATTGGCTTGGCGTACGCTTGCTCTTCCGGTCGCGGGCTCGCCGCTCCCGTACACCAGCCACCGCACTCTTGGGGCTGAAGATGTACGCCAGAGGATCATCTGGTTGAAGATACGGCTTCAGGATCGCCTGGGCCTTGGGGCCGATGGCAATCTCCCGCATCTGACCGTGATGCTCGTTCTTGTGCGTCCAGGGCCGGTAGATCCAAACATCGCTCGTCATTTCGATATCGCCGATCCTCATGTTGCGAATATCCTGCGGCCGCATTGCCGCGAGTTCCTGCACCTGGACCATCGCCCGCACGTGCTCGTTGAGGTGCGGGAGCGTCGCCTGGACGATTGAATCCGGGACGATCTGGACGGGCTTCATTTCGCGTGCGGCCGTACGCCCGCGTTTTAGTCCCTCCACCGCGAGCAGTGAATGGTAGGTGGCTGACGGGACCAG
Organism: uncultured Planctomycetia bacterium; assembly: GCA_963707295.1. GTDB lineage: Bacteria > Planctomycetota > Planctomycetia > Pirellulales > Thermoguttaceae > JANXQG01. The sequence continues at coordinate 1,104,880 of CAVPPL010000006.1, read as the reverse complement.
CTTCTTCTTTTCTGCCCAGCGGAAGATCCGCTTGATCCGGCTGACCCGATTGTTGACGGTCGTCCTCGCCAGTTTCGGACCGATCATGGCTTGCTGGACAATCTCCAACTCCGGCGGCCCGAAATCCTTGGCGCTGGTGCGTCCGAAAAGCTCTTTCAGCTTGGCCATCGCATGGCAGATATTATTGACCTCGCCGGTTGGCCGGCCATGCTTGACATAGTACCCGGAGGCGAAGTCCAGGTAGCGGAGGATCAGGGCATTAACGGTAAGCTCGCCATTTGTGGAAGCCGAGGCAGCCGCTCCCCGATCCTTGCCTTCGTCCACTTTCCAGTGTGCAATCAGGCGGGCATATTCCTCGTGGCTACGAGGAGAATCGTAGGGGCCAAGGTAGTGATTTTTGCCGTTGATGGTGACAACGGCACAATTCCTGGCTCTGTGAAGGCGGTAAGAAGGTTGACGAGGCCGACGTTTGGATACTGTTTTGGGATACATGATGCGGCTCCAAGGCCCCAAGAACGGTACATGTACCGTTCTTGCAAGACACTTGTTGCCGCACTGCCGACCGCCGGCAGGTAATCTAACTCCAATTCTCGGCGAGACTTAAGTAAAGTGGGCGATACGGGACTCGAACCTGTGACCCCTAGCTTGTCGAGCTAGTGCTCTAACCAACTGAGCTAATCGCCCAATACGGATCAACCAATCATTCTGCCACTCGCCGCTATGAATGTCAATCGGCATGATTCTATCTTGATTACGCTTCAGCCCTGCAAATTGGCACACCGCTTGCTAGAGAGGGGCACCGCGTTTCCTCGCTCGCACGGTAGACGGGGCTGGTTTAGAGAAGAGGCCAAGCTACGGGGCCGGACGATACAGGACGCCCAAAAAACGCTGAAACTAGAGAACGGAACAGCTCAAGATCGGCGTTTTTTGGGCTCCTTAAGAGGCAATCGAAGGAGCGCTGGCAGTCGCGCAAGCCCGTTGGAAAAACAGGAGGTCCCCACATCCCCTTCCGGTATGGAGTCCATTGCAATCTAATGGGTTGAAGCTCAAGCTTCCCTTCAATATCAGGCGGGTCATGCTTTCGTAGCCCGAACGGAAGTTGACCCGCCTGCTCTATTTCGCTACAGCAAAATTGAACACTCATTGCAGAATTGAACATACTTATGAGGTATTTCGTTATGCGAGTCCCGGTTCTGATATCTTTCGCGCCTGCTTTTCTTGCGGGTTCTTTGACGGTCGCGATTACGGTCGGAGAGCAGTCAAATCCATCAATCCGAACATCGACGTTCACCGCAGAAGACTACGCGGCACACGTCGCTCAGTTGCGGAAGAAACTGCCTTCCGCTGACTTCACCATCGTCGTCACACCGCCGTTTGTGGTCGTTGGAGACGAACCGCCCGATACGGTCCGCCGCCGATCGGAAGATACCGTCAAATGGGCGGTTGAAAAGCTGAAAAAGGCTTACTTCACTAAGAATCCGCAGCAAATCCTCGACATTTGGCTTTTCAAGGACAAAAAGAGCTATGAGAAGAACGTCAAAAAGCTCTTCGGCAAGACGCCCGACACGCCCTACGGCTATTTCTCTGAGCAGGACAAGGCTCTAGTCATGAATATCGCCACCGGCGGCGGTACGCTCGTGCATGAGATTGTGCATCCGTTTGTGGCGGCCAATTTTCCCAACTGCCCGGCGTGGTTCAATGAAGGCCTTGGCTCGCTCTACGAGCAGTCGGGCGAGGTCGCGGGTGCGATTCACGGTTTCACCAACTGGCGTCTGGCCGGGCTGCAAAGGGCCATTCGCAACGACAAGCTCCCGTCGTTTAAGGAACTGTGCGGCACGACCGATGCGGAGTTCTACGAACAGAGCCGCGGCCCCAACTACGCCCAGGCACGATACTTATGCTACTATTTGCAGGAAAAAGGGCTGCTGCAACGTTACTATCGCCTCTTTCTCGCCGGCCATGAGGACGACCCCACGGGCTACAAAACTCTTAAGACCGTGCTTCGCCGCGACGACATGGACAAGTTTAAGCAGGAATGGGAGGCCTACGTGCTCAAGCTGAAATTCCCCGATTCTGATCGCGATTGAACGCTGGCCGGCAACGTAAAAGCGGCGTCTCGCCGCTTTTAAGTAATGCGGCGGGACGCCGCCTCTACGGTTCCGCTCAATGGCTTCGCGCTGGAGTTCCGCCTTCAGGCGGCAATTCCGGCTAAAGCCGGGACTCCAACTTCCGTCAATGGCTTCCCCGATGGCCGCGTGGTAAAATGATATGTCGCCACAAGGCGTTCCGGTAAAACGGCGGTCGAGGGAGTATCGTTCGCGCAATGTACGAGTGGATGTGGCCCATTTTGTTGCTGGCTCTCGGGCTAGGTCTTGCGCTCTTGGAGGTATTCTTTCCCACCGCCGGAATCCTGGCGTTTTTCTCCGCTGCGGCCCTGCTGGGCGCAATCTTGTTGGGCTTCCGTAGCGGGCCGGCTCTCGGTCTTTCGATGACTACCGCGGTTGTGATCGGCATCCCGCTTCTGATCTCTTTTGGATTTCGCCTATGGCCGCGAACGGCTGTCGGCAAGGCCGTACTGCTGGACGCGCCGCGCTCGGAGGACGTCCTGCCCGACGATCACCTCCGCCGCCAGCTCAAGGGCCTGATCGGCCGGCTTGGGAAAGCCAAGTGCCGGATGCTGCCCAGCGGCGTCGTCGCCGTCGATGGGCAAACGCTCGACGCCATGAGCGAAGGCATGGTCATCGAAGCGGGGCAAACGGTTCGCGTGATCAAGGTCGAATCGAGCCGCCTGGTAGTCCGCGCCGTCAACGAGGAGATTCCCAGCCCGTCGGCCGAGAATCCCCTGGAACGCCCCATCGACACAATTGCCGACGATCCGTTCGGCGAGCCGCTGGTGTGATTGCGTCGCATGACTCGGGGTTGCCACGGTTCGCTTAATCCTTTTCCATGCGGCTCCTTCATCCGCTACTCCACGCCGGTTTTGCCCGGCGCTTTCGATGTCTCCTTTTCTCCTCAGGTCAGAATAGAAACGTCAAATTGAGCGATAACCCATGAACGTCCGCAAAACCTTGACCCGGCGCACGACAAAATAAAGGTAACTGCCGATCCAGACAGAGGAGCCGGCATCGTAGGTCAGCGTTCCCAGCGTGCCGCCGCCGACTTGGTCTACCCGCAAAATCACGCCGTCGGGCAATGCACTCAATAGACTCGAGTGATCGACGCTGGAACTATCCACGCCAAAAATATTGAAGGCGTAGTACCCCGAACCGTCCGTCGGTGCTGAACTGCCCGCCTCCCCGTTGGAAGCCGGGGCGGTGTCGGCGGTAGTTCCAGTGTAGGGGAACGGGCCGAAGATTTGGAGGCAATGCAACAACCCGGTGCTGGCATCCAGCCAGAGATCGCCCGCCGAGAGGCCGGCTCGCGAGGTGGGGAGACCCGTCAAGTTGAGCGCCGTGGTTGGCGTGTTGACGTGTACGGCCGTCGCACCGGGCGTGGCGACAAACGAAGCCGATCCGTCGTTATTGATCTCCGCCGCCGAGCCGCCGACCGTAAGCGAATGGCTGCCAAGATCAACATCGCCAGTCGCGCCGTTGTAGGGCACGAAGGTGTTAACGACGGTCTTGAAGTTGGAGTTGAGTGCCTGCCGGTCGGCGGAGAGGTCGGCCTCCGGCGTGACGATGAGGATCCCCGTGTCGTTATAGTTCGATAAGGTGTGCATAGTTTGCTCCGATCCTGGTCAACTCTCCGTCCGGGAGAAGCTGAGCGAGGGTTCCAATGTCTCCTCTTCCTCCCGGAGAGGCCGGGTAAGGGCTTCAATGTCCCCTCTCCCACTGGGAGAGGCCGGGTGAGGGCTTGTTGCTTCTAACTTCTGACTCCTGACTCCTGACTACTGGGTACTGAGTACTGACCTCAGCCCTCCGCTGCCGTATCGGTCCCTTCGGTTTCGCTCCCCGTTTCGGCTCGCGAAACCGCTGCAATCCATCACAACTGTTTCTTGTCGTTAACTAATATCGGTGACGACCCTTTTCCGCCCCGACCACGCGCTCGAAAGCGAGAAAGTCCTCGTCCTTCGTAAACAGCGCACGGCGGCCGACGCCCCGATTCAAGACGTGGAAAACCATCCCTCCCGGCGTGTATCGCAGCGGCCGCGCCATGCATTCTTTTTACCACGATTGCCTATCCTCGTCAATTTTGGTGGCTGTCACCTTTTCTCTCTTTTCTCTCACCTTTTCTCTCATCACGATAACTGTTTATTGTGCTTAACACATATCAAAGATGCTCTTCGTCAGTTATGTCCGCTTTGTTCCTTCAATGCGACACTCCAGTCTGTATTTGCTAACGCGTCTAGTTCGAGCTTGACGCCTCCAGCAAGAACGCTAGCGCAATCCTCGCCAATCGCGTTTCGAAAATCCGGAAAAAACTGTTCCAATTCGGGAATCGCTTCGCGCTCAGAAGGAGAGCAGACAATATAGCTCGATTGTGGTAAAGTAGTCCCCGCAGAGGCGACGAGCGAGTCGCTGACTCCGACAAAGCGAATCCGACTTGGCTGAAGCGTCGATCGTAGCCACGCAAAGATCATCAAGTCTGCCGGATCCAGGTCTCCAATGAACAACAGCGGGGCTTCGCCGGCAAGTTGCCGAATCCATGGTACGTCCCCGATCGTTGGAAGCCCATACCGTCCAATCAACCCGAAGTCGTACTTAGTGGCGACGATTCGATTGATTGCCTTTGACGTGACCGCAGGCTTGGTCGAGTATACGAACCTGCCTTCCAGCGATCTCGGAAAAATCACCGAGTAAGGTGCCGAAATCGGGGACCGCACGAAGTCGCCATCGCTATGGCTCGCAAACCATTGTTCAATGTGTTCCGCAACGATTGATTGCATGAGCTACGCCGCCTTCTAGCCGAGTTCAAGATACCAGGGGCAGTCCGGATCCCAGTTGCCCGGTCCGCACGGAATTGGATGGTCCTCCGCAGGACCGTGGTCGTAGGAATAAGTGCATCGCTTGAGCCCAGGCTTTCCGCGCTTTCCATTACAACCTCCCGAGCCTATCAACACGCACACACGTGGTTTGTTGCCCCCCCAGCGGAGGATTTATGTCGATTGGCATGGGGGCCTGGCAGGGCGTCGCATCCAGGATGACGCAAATGAAGGTTCCGGCGGCCCCAACTACGCGCCACCCGCGCTGTCACAGCGCGGCCAAGCGCCGAGGCGCCGGACGCGATTTGTTCGCAAACTGTTGGTTCGGTGACAACAAAGCCCACAAGCGCTTGATTTGAAACTGGTCCTTGTGTCGGCGGAGTCGCCGGCGGTGGCCTACAAGGCTTGTGGCCCGGAAGGCCACTACCCGGTGCCGCACCCTCGCCTGTCGGGTCTGATAATGTGGCTGGGTTCCCGTCGCCATAAGCGTATAAGTTCATTCCGCCGGCACTATAATCCAGGGGATCTCTGCTCAAAAATCGACCCAATACTGCGGCGTACATCCGCCGCTTGTAATAATAAAGCCCCGTTTCCGAATCGAACCGCTGGCCGGTGAAGAGGAACTGGCAGAGGGAGTTGGAAACCTGAACGGCGTCGTCGCCCCACCAGTTATAGTCGGTGTCGTAGTTGTTGAAGATCAGCGTGTTGCCGTAGGCGTCGAAATCGTAGGCTTCCACGATCGCGGCTTCCGTGCCGTCGGGCGAGAGCATCACCGTCGCCGTCGTGCGATACAAGAGGTCTTGCACGGTGTAGTACGTGCCGGCTTCGTCGGTCCTCGCGGTTTCGCCCGAGCCGGTCGCGATCGGAACGAGCGTTGTGATTTGCAAGAGTTCGTCCAGATATCGGCCCCACACGTACTGCACGAGCGGCGTGTCGGTCGAGCCCCCTTCGCCGCCGAACGGGTTGCGGTCCTCGAGGCAGCGCCAACCGGAGTAGATGAAGTCCGTCGTCGTGCTGCCCACCATCTTGCGGATGCGACGATTCAGCGCGTCATAGTAATAGCTGCCGACCGGCGAATCACCGCTCATCGCCACGGCCAGCCGATTGAGCGCGTCCCACTGGTACGTCAACGTTCCGTCGAACGTCAGGTTGCCGTTGGACGCGCCGGGCACGCCGTCGTAGGCCAGGATGACCGGAGCGCTTGAGCCGCGCTTGTATCGCGTGATTTCGTTGAGGCCGTTGTGCTGGCGGATTTCCGTCGTCTGCGTCGGAGTGCCGGTGGTGGCGGGCGTAAACTGCGTATTGCGCCAGTTGCCGACGCTATCCAACAGATAACTCCTCTGCGAATTCGTGCCGGAAAGCTCGATAGCCTCGCCCGTCACGATCGATCCGCCACCATTGCCCCCGTCGCCGCCGGTGGCGGAAAGCGTGCCGCGCTGGTATTGGAGCAAACGGTCCAACGAATCGTAGCCGCCCTGCGGAATCTGGTTCGAATCGTACGGCTCGTAGAGATGGCTCCGCTCTTCCGCGTGCAAGGCCCGCTCGTACAGCTTGTTGCTCGCCCGGTCGAAGGCGGTGGTGAAGGCGGCGACCATTTGGAATGGAACTACGAACCCGAAGCAGAGGTATCGTTTGGAAATCATCCGTGCGGCCCCGTCGTAGCCGAGCCGGCCGGTCGTCGCGTCGCCCCAGGGCGGATTGGGAACGCCGGGCTGCACCGCGCTATTGAGGCCGTTCATCATCGTGCAGAGCAGCCCGCTTCCGAGTGTGACCTGCGCCACGCGGGACGGACCGAAGAAGCTCCAGGAGGCGATGTTGTCGCCGGTGCTGTCTTCCTTGACCGCTACGCGGCGGTAGAGGGCATCAAAGGCGTTGTCAACCTTACGGCCGCTTGTGCCGGGGAATTGGAACTGAGTCACCGGGTACGACTTGAACGCAGTGTTCGTAACGTCGCGCGTGTTGCCGGCGAAGGACTGTGAATCTTCCAGCACGCGGTCGATCGAGTCGTAGAACAGATTCACGTCCGAAGGATCGGAGCCGCTTAAGCCCTCGTTATGACCGTTCGTCATGCGCGATAGGCCGTCGAATGCGAATGTCTGTAGAACGGTGGTCGTCGAAACGCCGACCGCGGTGTTTGGCACGATGCTCGAGCTATACTTGCGGCCCAGCGCATCGAACAGATTGGTAAAGACGCTGCCGTTCTCGTCCGTATAGGTGATTACGTCGCTGGCCTCATCGTATTGGCTCGTCCGCGTGGAGCCGTCGTGGAAGATCATCTTGATTTCCCGATCGAGTGTGTCAAATTCCCAGCGCGTCGCGTTGCCTCGATCGTCGATGAGTTGTGTCCGCCGCGAGTTGCCATCGAGAATGATGGCAGTCGAGACGACCGCACCACCGCCCGGCAGGAGCGTCTGGCCCGGCGCGGGCGGGTTCTGGCCCTGGCCCTGCTGCCGCAAGTGCTGCTGAAATTGTACCGCGCGGCTGGCCCCGTCGAAAATCGTGACGGCCGAATTTCCTTTGGGGTCGATGGAAAGGACTGGATTTCCGCGGCTGTCGAAGGCTTGGCAGGAAACGAGTGTGGAACTGGCCACGTTCCAAGGGGCCATGTCCCAGAAGGAGGCACTCCCGGTTAAGCCGATGATGTTGGAGTTCAAATTGCCGTCCGCGCCTTGCGCGGCCTGGAGCACCATTTGGTTCAGGCAGTCGTAATAAGCCGCCGCGGCGAACGACTCGGTCGGCAGCGCAGGCGTCGCCGCAATCGTGCATTTCTCCGTGCGGACGGCCACGACGAGGTTGCCTGCGGGATCGAACGTGTTAGCGACGGCGTTTCCCAGCGCGTCCAACACCCCAGTCTGCCGATCGGCGCCGTCGTAACTCAGGCTCGTGGGCTGCGAATTATCGGCCAGGGCAACGACGATCCGCGCGCCCGGGTCGAAGACGTTGCGGGTGAGAACATACGTCGGTTCGGCACCGGACAGCGGGTAGATTTGGACCGCTGGGCCACCGCGCGGCGTGATCGAGTTGGTTTGCAGGCAGCCGGTCGGGTCGTGGGTGATCGTGCGCCCGGTGGAGTTAAGGGTCGTGCCGCTGGCCACGAACACGTTCCGCTGCGCTTCATATCGCCGGCCTCCTTCGTCAAACCGCATCTGAACGCTAGCGAGCTTGACGATATCCGTTGTCCCGTCGCCGCGCGTGCCGTAGCTGTCTCGCCGGATAATTCGGCCGTCGGGATCGAGGAACGGATTGCCGCTCGTGTAACCCGCGCCCGTATCGACGAAGTTCCCCAGCGGATCAGTGGCCTGAATGACGCGGTCGAAACCGTCGATCGTGTTCAGCACCGCGGAAACGCCCATGAACGTCTGCAAAGCCGCGCCGCGGAAGGCGTCGTCGATCATCACGCTCACGATTTCGCCGCTGCTGGCCCCATTGGGCGCGGGCGCGATGATCTGTAGAAGATTTCCGTTTCCGTCGCGGGCAATGACGGTGACCGCCCCCGGCTCGTCCGACGCCGCGTCGCGGCCAACCCGCGCGGCGATCTGGAAATCCCGCTCGTCGAAGTCGATTTCCACGATGTTGCCTTGCGGCTTAGTGATCAGGACGATGTTTTCGTTGGCGTCGCGAAGGAACGTCGTAACGAGATTGGCGGGCGTAGAACCGGTGGCGTCGATGTCTCCCTGGGTCTTCTTGTCCAGGATGTCGAACGTATAGAGGTTGGTGAACCAGCCCGGCCGAACGCTCCCGCCCGGCCCGGGCTGCATGGCGACGTGGGCCGTGTTGCCGCTGCCCGATGGCGTGAATTGCGCGAACCGGGCCGAGGTCGGATCGGCCGAGTCGAAGGCCGGCTGCATGTCCTGCGTATCGACCCGAACCGTATTGCGATCGGCGTCAAAAAAGTTCTCCACGAGGAAGTTGTACGGCTGCGGACAGATGGCGCGATAGATTTCGCCCAGTTCGTTCCGGTCGAAACGCCACGTAAAGCCGCGCGCATCGGTCACGGCTAGGGGATTTCCCAGCGGATCGTAGGCGCACGCCGCGCGAGCCTGCCGCCGGCCGCGCCGCTGCCGCCCTCGTAGCGAGTCACAAGATCGAGATAGCCGATCCCGGAATTGTTCCGGGGAACCACCGGGCCGCTGGGCTGGAAATCGTTCAAGTCGCCGTCGAGGCCGACCAGCGAGAACACATCGTCCGGATTCGCGTCCGCGTGGGTTTCCTTTAGTCGCCCGTACTGTTTGCCGGCGAGATCGGGCGGGTCGGTCGGTCCGGGCAGGACAATGCCGCCGTTGCCTTCGGGATCGTTGAACGGATAGCGGACGGAGACCCGCACGTTGCCGTTGGCGTCGGTGTGCGTCGTCCTCTGGCCGCGCAGGTTCGATGTGAAAACCTCGATGCGGGCCTGCAAAGTCGTACCCGTGTCCCACGGAACGCGGTTGATGAGGTTGACGCTCGGACGCTGGATTTGTACGACATTGCCGAGATGCGTGGCGGCCGGAGTCGTGAGATCGACGCCGTCTCCGGTTCCATCGCCATTGACGTCGCCAAGGCCGCTGGGAAAGCCGATCAATCCAGCGGCCGTGTACTGATTGTTCACGTAGGAATAAAGATCGTCGATGTCGCCGCTGCCGAGGCCCAGCTTCGCCTGCAAATCCGTATCGCCGGAGACAGTGCCCTGCGTGTCCTTCTGGTAATCGTAGTTCGTGTAGGCCGAGGCCCAGCTTCGCCTGCAAATCCGTATCGCCGGAGACAGTGCCCTGCGTGTCCTTCTGGTAATCGTAGTTCGTGTAGGTTGCGTAGCGCCGCGCAAATTCTTGGTCCGTGCCCGACGTTGGCGAAAACGGCGGATTCTGCGGCGTAAAGTACGTGGTCGTTTCGCCGGTGATATCGATCGGATTTCCCCGCCGCTCGATCGTCGCGCAAAGCTGATTGAAAATAGGGTCGTAGAAGAAGCTTACGGTAAGCCGCGTCTGCCCGCTGCTGGCGCCGTCCCGCGGAGCGGGGATGCCGATCGTATTGCCCGGAAAGGCCGTGACGCTAAGCAATAGCCCGGCGCGGCGGTTGTAATTGGAAACGCCGGTTGAGTTGGTGTCGTAGCCGAAGGCGATACTGTTGCCTTCGGGAAGAACCTTGAGCAGCGGCTGGTTGTTGACGTTGAACTTGGTCCAGGTGGTGAACGAAGGATAGGTTGTCAGCGAGGGGATGCTGATCTTGGAGCGGGTCCGCATGACCGTGACCATCGACGGCATTTGCGCCGCGTTGAAGCCGTAGACCCGCTGATTGCCGGACGACTGAGAACGAGAATGGTCAAAAGACGTATTCCTACTCGGCTTCTACTCGAATCCTATAACCGAGATGCCGGGACCGTACTTTGCCAATGCGGAAAAGTGCGAAGCGTTAAAGGTGAGGATGTTCTTAACGCCGTGAACGTAGCAGACGGCCACGAGACGTGCATCGTGGACCTGCTTCCCGATGGTCCCAAGCGATGTCACAATCGCCTTCCAGGTTGGAAAGATATCTTGCGTGTCCGGAAGCAATGGCAGCGTCATTTCGAAATTGGCCGCATTGGCTTCTGCGTCGGCCAACGATAGTCCAAGACCGTTATTCTTAACTGGCCGAGTGGCTACATTGCGAAACTCGATCAAGTTCTGTGCGGTTACGTGAAGAATCTCGGCGCGATTGTGCAGATGCAGCATGGCCTCGGCCGCAACGTCGAAATGCGAGTCCGCGCGGTTTGCCAGTCGGACCAAAATGCTCGTATCAACGAGATAGGCCATCAATCGTAGATTCCTTCGCTGCTGACGGCTTCGTTTGAAAGAGACACTCCACAGTCCGAACTCGCGGCCAGTAGTAAACGGCCCCAGTCATCTTGCGGCTCGATCTTCGGCGCACGAATCGATCCTTCAACGCCTTGATCGCCACTTCCTCCGGCGAAACCCCTTGGCGGGCTGCTACCTCGTTGAGAACAACCTCTAAGTCAGACGTAATATTGAGCACCATGATATGCCTTTCCAATTGCTTTCGTGTCAGTTTCCCACCGATTTTATTCTATCGCAAACTTGGGAATCGCTCAATTGCGAGTTCTCTTCGCGTTGACAATTCCAGCGGTGCCAGCGACAATGCGACCAAATAACATCGGTAAAGTTCCATCATGCGCCTGATTCTCTTCGATCGCCCCACGCCCCAGCGGCGGAACTTTTATCCCCTGGCCCTCTCGCGGCCGATTTGGGACCTGTGGTCCGGCATGTGGACGTTGGGCGCGAAACTGACCATCACAACCATGACGGCGGAAACGGCCTGTTGGATGCCCGACTACCTCGCTGCGGCCTACCACCAGGTGACGCCCGTGCCGGTGAACGATCCGCGAAGCCTCTCCGGCGCCGATCTACTGCTGGTCGATGCCCGCGTCAAGGCTGAGGCCGTCCGGCCCTTCACCGCGGGACCAAGCCGGGTGGCGGTCGATGCCGGCGGTGAACTCGTCGTGGCAAGGATTCTGCAAGCCGACTTGGCGAGGCTGTCGGGCGATTCGCTCGACACGCTGCTGAGTGAGGCTCGGCGTCAACTTCCCGCGGAAAGCGGGCCGCTCCCGGCGTGGAACTACACCTGGGAATTGATACTAGCAAATAGTCGGCAATTGACGGAGGATTTCGCGCCGCGAACCACAGCGGCATCGAAGGTACGATCGAAGAACCCTGCGCCATTCGCGGCAGCCGCAACGACATCTTCATCGCGCCCGGCGTAAAGATCCATCCGATGGTTGTCCTTGATGCCGAGCAAGGCCCAATCTGTATCGAAGAAGCGGCGGAAATCCATCCCTTCACCCGCATCGAAGGACCGTGTTACATCGGCCGCAACACGGTGCTGCTGGGCGCGAAGTGCCGCGCGGGCAATTCGATCGGCCCGATGTGCCGCATCGGCGGCGAGGTCGAGGGCTCGATCATTCAGGGCTATTCCAACAAATACCACGACGGTTTCTTGGGCCACGCCTACGTCGGCCAATGGGTCAACCTTGGGGCCTTGACCACCAATAGCGACCTCAAGAACGACTACTCGAAGGTCAAGATCAGCTTGGACGGCCGCACGCAAATCAGCACCGGCTCGGACAAGGTCGGCGCCTGATCGGCGATCACGTGAAGACGTCTATTGGCACGCTCTTGAACACCGGCGCGTACGTCGGCGCGATGAGCGTGCTCGTCGCGAGCGGAAGGCTGATGCCCAAGTTCATCCCCTCTTTCACCTGGTATCTCAATGGCGCGATCGGTCCCGGACGCGGCAAAGAGCCGCTCTACGCCACCGCGCGAACCGCGATCGGCCGCCGCGACTGCAAATGGACCGAGCAAGATGAAGCGATGTGGGACGCGATATATGAAATGACCCGCGAGGAGCGGGAGGAAGCGATCGGGCGAATCGTCAAGTAGGTCCCGCTTGCCGAGCGAAGTGGAGTGAATCAAAGCCCAACGCGCAAGCGAGTGGGTAAGGTTTCCCACTCGCTTGCACAGTCGGGCTTCAATGTAACGACCTACTCAACTACTCGCGCTGCGGTAACTCCCCAGCGCCGCCTGAAACAGCCAGCGCGAGGCGGCCACGCTGCCTACCGCTGCGAGGATCGCAAAGCCTGCCAAGGGCCAGTTTTGTTCCTTCAAAGGCCAAACCAGAATCCGCGCAGGCACGTTGATCACGATCAAAACCGGGATGATGAAGGTAAAGGTAAAGCCGAGCGGCGGGCCGAGCCAGAAGGTCGATTTCTGGTAAATCTCCATCGGATAGCGCGAAAAAGTCGTGATGTAAAACCAGAAATCGTAGAGCGTCAAGTTCCGGCCCATCCAAACGGTTGACGCCCCCAGCGAGATCATCAGGCTGTAGTAAATCGCCAGGCCGCAGAGCAGGTAGACCAAAAAGAGCACGCCCTGCAAAGCGCCCGGCGCGAGGGTCAAATGCAGCAAAGAATAGGTGAGGAATCCGGCGCCCACGAGAAAATTGCCCAGCGACGACCACTCGATCCGTTTCAACGAGATGAGGAATTGCGTGTCGATCGGCTTCAAGAGCAGGAAGTCAAGATCGCCCGTGCGGATCAAATCGGTAAACTCGTCGATATTCGTCATGAAGAGCATCTGTCCCAGGGCGTTGATGATCAGGCCCGTGGAGAAGAAGGCGAAAAACTGGTATTTTTCCCAGCCGGTCTGCAGGCCGAGCGAGGGCGTGAAACGGAATATCTGCTGGTAGAAGACGACGTTCAGCACGGCCCAGGCGAGCGAGCTGATCGTATCGATGATGAAGTTGCCGCGGAACGCCATGTCGCGGACCAGGCTGTTCCGCGCGAACGTGAGGAAGACGCGCCAGTAGGTAGTTGCGGTGCTCATGGTGCGAACGCTTCCAAAATCAAATGTCGAATGTCGAATGTCGAAACAAGCAAGAAGCACAAAGCTCGAAGCAATTTTCGACATTCGTCATTCGGATTTGCTTCGACATTCGACATTCGGCCTTCACGTTTTAACCTCCAAACGCGGTGTCAGCGCCGCACGCCGTAATTGAATAGCGCGCGCGATGCCACGATGAAGAACACAACCCACACGGCTTCGACGGCTAGCCCCCAGGCCAATGCAGCGCCGGTCACTTTATGCAAGAACACGGCGGCCGGGAAATAGGCCAGATATTGCAGCGGGATCGCCTTCAACAAGGCGGGCCAGAAGCCGGGCATCATTTCCGGCGGGAACATCTGCCCGGAAAAGAAAAAACTCGCCAGCATGTAAACGAACAAGAGCGAATTGACCTCCAGGAACCAGAAGCCGATCATGCCGAGCGTCGCCTCAATGAAAAATCCCAGCAGGAAGCTCATCACCAGCGAAGCGATAAAGGCCAGCATCGTGGTCGCGTCGGGCCAGCCGCCAAAATAGCCGCGGCAGAGCCAGAAGACCAGAGCGAACGGGAAAATTGCCACGGCGTAATAGACCAGCTTGTGGGCGACGCGGCTCATGAGCACGAAGCTCAACATATCGACCGGCTGCAGCAGATACTTCTTGATCGTGCCGTCGCGGATGTCCTTCGCGATGCCGCCGGCCAGCCCAGGCATGGTGGAAAACGCCGCGGCCGACCATCGTCAGCAGGTAATAGGCGATCATGTTGTCCATGCTGTAGCCGGCAACGTTTCCACCGCCCATGCCCGCGAAGACCGCTTGCCAAAGGAAGATTTGCGTCACGATCGGCAGGAATCGCATCAACGTGCCCAGCGCGAAATCGACCCGGTAGACCAGCCGTTCGGCGATGCTGGTGCGGAGGACGGTGAAGTAGAGCTTCATTCAGCTTTCTCCTCCCGGTTATCGCTGAACACTTTCGCAATCATCTCCTCCAGCGGCGGGTCTTCCACGCTCACGTCTTCGATCGCATGTTGCGCGAGGATGGCCGAAAGCACCTCGGTCACGCGGCTCCGCTCGACGCGCAGCTTCGCCCGCGGCGGCTCGATCGAGAGCACCTCGCCGAAGCGGCTCAAGTCCTTGGGCATCTGGCCATCGGCGACCAGGAGTGAGATCACCTTCTGCCCGCCGAAGCGATCGAGAATCCCGTCCAGCGAACCGTCGTAGATGATCCGCCCGTGGGCGATGATCACCACGCGGCGGCAGAGGGCCATTACGTCTTTCATGTAGTGGCTGGTCAGCAGGATCGTCACGTTCCGCTCCTGCTGATACCCGCGGAGGAAAGTCTGAATGTTGTGCTGGGCGACCACGTCCAGCCCGATCGTCGGCTCGTCGAGGAACAGGACCTCGGGGCCGTGGAGCAGCGCGGCGATAAGCTCCATTTTCATCCGCTCGCCCAGCGACAGCTCGCGGACCGGCCGGCCGAGCAGCTTCCGCACGTCGAGCATTTCCGCCAGGCCGTCGCGGGTTTTCTCGAACTGCTCCGGCTCGATGCGATAGATCTGCTGGTGCAGGCGGAACGATTCGGCGGCGGGCAGGTCCCACCAAAGCTGGTTTTTCTGGCCCATCACCAGGGCGAAGCGGCGGCGGTAGGCGTTTTCGCGTTTCCAGGGCACGTAGCCCATCACCGTGGCCGCGCCGCCCGTAGGCGTAATCACGCCGGAGAGCAGTTTGAGCGTGGTCGTCTTGCCCGCGCCGTTGGGTCCGAGAAAGGCGACGAACTCGCCCGCCTCGACGGTCAAGTCGATTCCGCGAACCGCTTCGACGGTTTTGAACTCGCGGTGGAACAATCCGCGGACGGAAGCCCCGAGCCCCTCTTTCTTCTGAAAGACGCGGTAGGACTTCGAGAGGTTGTCGATGGAGATAATCGGCATTGGGACATTTTAGCGGCTCACTGCAAAAAGAGTAAGACTCATGCTGTCGGCATGGAAAAATCTGAAAAATGGCTTGAAAACTGCACTTGCCTTCGATTCGTGCAAATGGAACAATCCGCTCCCGATTTATCACGTTGCGCAAGGTTTGTTCATGCCCATGCGGCGGTCTCTGATGCGACCTGAGATTGTCCGTCTCGTCCAACACACGAACAAGGAGCGAAAATGATGGCAGCGAATTCAACCCTTCGACAATCGTCGGTGAAGTATTTCGGCGCGGCGATCATGGCCATCTCATTGTTGCCGACTGCGACAAGTTCACCTGCTGCGGAGGACGCGAAGCAGCCGGCATCGCCGGGCGCGAACGAAACCACGGCCACCCACGTCGTGTCCTATCCCGCAAAAGCGGCGCTGGATGCGGTTCGCGAGCAGCGGGGGATTACCGAAATCGAGGCGAAGCAGTTTTTGAAAACATGGGTGCAAGTTGGCCCGCAGCCGTCGCCCTCGGCCGCCCGCACGCGCAACGACGGTGAACACACGCTTTGGGATGGCACGAATCTGGTCGTCGAAGCCACCGCTGCCCGGCACAAGCAAATCGCCGCCCGGCTCGATACTTTCGGCAAGTTCGGAGGAGTGCAGATCGCCGTCGAGACACGTTTCGTGTCACTATTTGAGGATGAGATGATGCAGGTGCTGCCCGACTCAACGCACGCGCCCCTGGAATCGCCCGAATCCGATGCGGTGAAAAAAGGCGAGATTCAGGACTTAGCCTACGATCGGCCCTTGGGAAGTCACGAAGGTACGCAAGTTTCGCGAGCCCAGTTCATCGTCCAAACAGTTTCCCCCGTTCGGTTCCGCATTCTCGACAAGCAAGAAGGCGAAACGTGGCTCAACCGCTGCCAATCGAGTAAACAAACCAACATTCTTCAGGCGCCGAAGGTCACGATGTTCAACGGGCAGACGGCGAACATAGCGGACGTCTCTCAAACCCCGTTCATCGTCGGATTGAAAGATGCCGGCAAGGGTGCGATGCAACCGCAAGTTCGCGTCGTATCAGAAGGGACCAAGTTTCAATTCCGGCCGACGGCGGACGATTCGGAATTCATCCACCTCGACTTCGCGGTGTCGATGGCCAAGATCCAAAAAGTGGAGACGGTGTATTTCGCCGGCGAGGCTTCCGGGAGGACCCTTCAGGTCCCCGAGGTCGCCACCGTTCGCATGGAAGGCGGCGTCTCTCTCAAGCCGGGGCAATGGCTGCTAATTGCCGGAGCGAACCCCGCACCGAAGCCGGAAGCCAAAGAGGCCTCTTGGAAGGATTGGGTGACCGGAAACGATGGCGCGGCAAATGCCGAAACGCAACAAATCGTCGTGATGTTGCGAGTGGAAAAAATCCGGCCCTAGATCTCATCGGCAAGTGCGCTAGCGGCTCGTTCCAATCGCTAGGGTTTGCTCAACGCTCCAGACTCGGCCAGACGGTCGCAGAATTGGCTCGTCCCAGCGGGTGCTGGAACCCGGCCGCTGTGCCCCATTCTACTCCTCAAAGAAGGGGATTCAAAGGCGACATTCTTCCACTTCGCCGCTCTACCGCCGCAGGGGCTGGTGGTGGAGAAGGAGATCAAGGCCGCTCCTGCGGCACTGAGCTGGGGGGCGATCCCTCCTCTCAACCCTCCCTGAAAAACTTCTTTCATGCCCTAAACCCTTGCCCGGCATCGACTTCGGACGCGAGACCAAGAATTCCGCGCGGATTGCGGGAATAATCCGGCGACTTCGAGCGTCTATATATACAAATGCTTGGATTAGTTAACATATGAATACACAAGGAGCCGTAATCCAGTGCGGGAGGGTCGCGAGCCAATCGCCAAGGGGGCGAAAGTAGGCAACGCTTTGCCCAAGGAACAAAACATCATGCCGCTACAATTTACCCCACAAGACGTAATGCCGGGTGGCCCTGGGCGGTTGCCCGCCCAGGGCTCCCACAGATCCGGACGTGCCCGCATTAGAGCATCCGGTTCCTCAAGTAACCCCATTGCTTCGCCACAACCTAGCTAGCGCCGTGACAAACCCGTACTGTACTATCCGTCGCCATTGCGTTGACACCAACGGAAGTTCGATGCCTTCCAGGTGTTGCCTGCCGACGGGCGAGTTACTCGATGCCTCGCTTCCCATCCCCCGGGTCCTCGCGGGTCGAGTTCCCCGGCTTCCTCGGTACTATCAAGGCACTGCGACTTCCTGCCGCCCTTCCCGCCGCGCTTCGTTTCCTTCGCTTGGCGGTACCACGGGACCACGCATAGTTCGCTCCCGCCGCCGCTGCGTGTGGCAACGTCGGGCCTGGGGTTGTTCGCCCGGTATCCCCGTCCGGGAATGCTTCCGTGGAGACGACAGGATCTCCCAAGTTCCTGGGGAACCTCGATTCCCGTTTGCACATGTTCTTAGACCCCGGCCGGCCCCTGCGTGCCTAACCACTTGCGGCACGCTGGGCGTGGCCCCCGCTAATAGGACGACGAGGGCGTCAACGGTAAGGACGATTTCGGGGCTCAATAGCATGGCTTTCGAGCTCGCTGTCTACGCTTCGCAAGGTCGGTTGCCCTTCCTCACGCAAGACTCGCTTCCAGCTGCTGGTCAGGCTCTCCTGGACGGGCTTCTACCCGCAAGGTCCCAATACAAGGTTTCAAATCATTCGACTTTCCTCCTTATCCAAGCTTCTTGGCGCAACCTATCTTCGTCCTGTCTTCATCCTATCTCGGTTCTATCTTCATCCTATCTCTGCCTTGTCTTCGTCCTGTCTTCCAACGACCCCAAATTCCCCGCGAAAACGCGAGGAAATCGAGAACGGCGAAATTGGCAAAGAAATTCCGCCGGCCGACGACAGGCACTCCTGCTTGACCGAGATCGAGCGCCTACACTGCTTGACAACCGCTATTTTAAGAACTATCGGTATAGTGGCGAAGTATTGAAGAACACCAACCCCCTCGAATTAGTATAATGCAATCCAATCTCCTCGCGCCGCGGCCGGATCGCGCCCTTTTCCGATGCCTTCCCGCCGGACTGCTGCTTCTCGCCGCCGCTTCGGCCCACGCCTGTTCGACCATCCTCGTCACCCGAGGGGCCTCGGCCGACGGCGCGGTGATCATCGCCTATGCCTGCGATCTGGCCGGCCAATACAACGAACTGCCGATCATCCCGGCCGCCGATCATAAGCCGGGCGAAATGATCGATATCCCGCCGCGCACGCCCGACGATAAGCGTCCGCCGGGCAAGATTCCCCAAGTGCGGCACACCTATAAGACTCTGGGCTTCATGAACGAACATCAGCTCGCGATCGGTGAGACGACCTTCGGCGGACGCGAGGAGCTGCACAACCCGATGGGGCTCGTGGATAGCGAGCCGCTGATGATCTTCGCCTTGCAGCGGGCACGCACCGCGCGCGAGGCGATCAAGGTGATAACGGAACTCGCCGAGAAATATGGCTTCGGTGACGAGGGCGAATCGTTCTCCATCGGTGATACCCAGGAGGCATGGATTCTGGAGATGGTGGGCACGGGGCCCGGCGGCCACGGTGCAGTGTGGGCGGCGGTCCGCGTGCCCGACGGACAGGTCTCCTGCACAGCCAACACGGCGCGGATCGGTGAGATCACGCGCGACGATCCTGATAATTGCCTGTATAGCGCGAACGTGCAGAGCTTCGCCGAGAGCTACGGATGGTACGATCCAAAGTCGGGCCGGCCGTTCCGCTTCTGCGACGTTTATTTCCCGAAAACTCCCATTCAGCGGCGGGTCGGCGATACCAGGTTGTGGAGCATCTTGCGGCGAGTAGCGCCGTCGAAACACCTATCCCCCGACTACCATCGCGGGAAGCCCGAGGCGGCGCCCTATCCGCTCTGGCTGCCGCCGGACGCCAAGCTCAGCGTCGCCGGCGTCTTCGCGTTGATGCGAGACCACTTCGAGGGCACCGAGTTCGACATGACGCAGGGCATCGAAGCCGGACCGTATGGGCTGCCTTACCGCTGGCGTCCGCTGGCCTGGAAAGTGGACGGGGTCGATTATGTCTGGGAGCGGCCCATGTTGACGCAGCAGACGGCGTTCAGTTTCGTGGCGCAATTGCGGTTGTGGCTGCCAGACGCGATCGGCGGCGTCTATTGGTACGGCGTGGATGACACCTATACCAACTGCTACATGCCGTTTTATTGCTGCGTCGATTCAGTGCCCAACTGCATCATTACCGGCTCGAACCGAAAGTTCACGATGGATTCGGCTTGGTGGACGTTCAACCTCGTCAGCAACTACGCCTATTTGAAATGGTCGATGATGATTCCCGAAATCCAAGCCTGTCAAAAGGATTTGGAATCGAATTTCCTGGCACTACAGCCGGCGGTGGAGAAGACGGCACTGGAGGCTCAGCAAGACCAGCCCGAACCTGATGACGCGCTATCTGACCGATTATTCGACGATGCATGCCGAGCAGACGGTCGCCCGCTGGCGGCAACTGGCCGAGCACCTGATCGTCAAATACAACGACGGCTACGTCCGCGACATCAATGGGGGCTATCCGGAGGTCGGCTATCCGGAGGCCTGGCTCCGCCGCGTCCTCCGCGAAAGGCCTGAACAGTACAAGCTTCCTGTGGAGAAGCCGCCAGAAAAGAAATAACGGGAAGAAGTAGTCTAATCTTGCGGCGGACCAGAGCGCGGTGATTGCCCCTCCGAACGGTGTAGCTCATCGCCCGCACCTTACGTGCCTGGGATCACAATGTTGTCCCATCACTGCCGATTTGACGATAGAATCGGTGCAATTGCTATCCGTCGCATGTGGATTTGTGCTAAACTGGTGGTATTATTCCTATTAATGAGGGATTTTGGCCGTGTTCAACGCGGCTTAGGCAGGGTCTCAAATTCCACCGCGGCGCGTTTCCGGAAGGGCCTTTTCAACGACAACCGCCATGAGCCACCGTCGAGCCATATTTGCACTACTCTGTCTCTCGCTAGCGCTGCTTCCGGCGGGGTGCCAGCGTGGCGGAATCGATCGCTTGCCTATTCACGGGACAGTGCAGACCGCGAAAGGCGAGAAATTCGACGCCTCGATCAGTTTTCTGCCTCTCGAAGGGAAGCGGCCCGTCGCCAATGGCAGCGTGAAAAACGGCGAATTTCGCTTCGGTCGCAGCAACGGCCCGACAGCCGGACCGACCAAGGTGGTCGTGCGGCGTATTGTTCACCGGGACCCGGCTGTTGCGTCGCGCAGCAAACCAGTGCCTGGCCGGCAACGAAAGCCGGCCCGCCAGCGAAGTCCGAATGGACTATATCAGCGACGGTAGTCGATGACGGCAAGTACATCCAAGATTTCAAGCTTAAGGACTGAGCGGGAGTGGCAAGCTATAGGCTCGACCACCTATAAACTACTGGAGTCCTACCATGTCGCAATGCTCGAACCGCAAAAGGGGCTTTACGCTCGTCGAGTTGTTGGTCGTCATCGCGATTATTGGCACGCTTATCGCCTTGCTCTTGCCCGCCATCCAAAAGCGCTCGGGAATCCGGGCGGCGAATGACTTGCCTGAACAATCTCAAGCAGTGGGGCTTGGCGTTGAACACTTATCAGGAAGCGCACAACGGAGTCTTTCCCGTTGGCAATGTAGAGCCGCCAAGTATCTATGTCATTAACCCGGTTGGCGGGTGGTGGGGGTTCAAGGCGAAGCTGCTGCCTTACTTGGAAGCCGCGAACATTGATAAGCTATTGGAGCCCGGCTTCAGCTATCGAGGAGATTGCTTCACGTATATAGAGGGCCTGCCCGCGAACAACAATCCTGCCGTGATGATCTTGCCATGCGACAAATGTCCCGACGACCTGCACGCCGGCGCAATCTACGTCGATACTGACAGCTCCAAATGGGCTTGCGGAAACTATCTCGGCGTGGACGGCTCCGTGCCGTGGGTGCGTGGAAGACCGCCGACGCCCAAGACTGACGGCATTTTGGTGCATTCCAAGATCGGCACGCCGGTCAGGCTGACGCAGGTTACCGACGGCGCCGCGCACACGCTCGCTATGGGCGAACGCGGAGTTAGTGACGAAGACTATGGCTGGCCGTACTGCGGCGTGGGAAATACGGCTGAGGAGAACGGCGACGGTGACATGCTCCTATCGACGCAAGCCGGCCTCTCCGCCGGTGCGCCGGATGGGAGCGCCGACTATCACTTCTGGAGCTATCACCCGAACCTGAGTCAGTTCATCAGTGTCGACGGGGCCGGCCACGTTCTCACTTACGACATTGATCTGCCGACGTTTCAGGGGCTTTCGACCCGCGCAGGGGGCGAAATCTTCCAGTTGCCGCCTGCATGGTAATGCGGACAAGTCCATCTTGCCGCCCGATCGCGTAGTATAAAGTTTGAAGCGGTGAGAGGATTCGCCTTGAACTATGGAGTTGCTATGTCGCCACGGACTTGTCACAAAGCCGGTTTTACGCTCGTCGAGTTGCTGGTCGTCATCGCGATTATTGGCACGCTTATCGCCTTGCTCTTGCCCGCCATCCAAAGCGCCCGCGAAACCGGGCGGCGAACGACGTGCCTGAACAATCTTAAGCAGTGGGGCTTGGCACTGAACACTTATCAGGAGGCCCACAACGGAGTTTTTCCGGTGGGCAACGTTGCGCCGAAAAATCCTCTCTTGAGTTTTGAAGGGGGATATTGGGGATTCGAGGCCAGGCTCCTGCCATATATTGAGTGCAACAATATATACAAGTTGTGCGAGCCCGGTTTCAACTACACCGGCATTAACGGCTGCTTCGATTATGTTTCGACTTTGTCCAAGGGAAATGATTTTGCTTTGATGATCCCGCCTACGGACAAGTGTCCCGACGACCTGCAGGCGGGCCTTCCCGACACGCTGCCCGGCCCCGGCAATGGGGACGGCATGTACGCCTGCGGAAGCTATATGGGGGTAATGGGAACGTCAGGAACCGCGAACGACGGCATTTTGCTCCACACGAGGTACAGCGGTGCCATCAGCCTCGCAAAAGTCACCGACGGCCTCTCGCATACGCTCATCATGGGTGAACGCGGTGTGAGCATCGAGCAGTTTGGCTGGCCTTACTGCGGTTACGGCGACACGGGCACAGGCGAAGGCGACAATCTTTTATCGACGCAACTCGGCCTCTCGCCAGGACTGCCCGACGGAAATCACGATTTGCACTTTTGGAGCTATCACCCTGAGATGTGCCAGTTCATAACCGCAGACGGTTCGGGTCACGTCCTCTCGTACGACATCGACCTGCCGACCTTGCAAGCGCTATCGACCCGCGCAAGGGCGAAATCTTCCAGTTGCCGCCCACCTGGTGAAGCAGATAAGTCCTTGAAACCCGACCGCGTAGAATAGTGCATAGGGCGGTGAGAGAATTGGTCTTGAACTATGGAGCGGCCATGTCGCCACGGTCTTGTCGCAATGCCGGGTTTACGCTCGTCGAATTGCTGGTCGTCATCGCCATCATTGGCGTGCTTATAGCCTTATTGCTGCCCGCTGTCCAAAGGCAAGGGAGACCGGGCGGCGAATGACATGCCTGAACAATCTCAAGCAGTGGGGCTTGGCGCTGAGCACTTATCAGGAGGCCCACAACGGAGTCTATCCGGTGGGCAACGTCTTGCCGAACAACTACCCTCTCAATTGGCAGGGTGGATGGTGGGGCTTCCAGGCACGGCTCCTGCCGTACCTTGAGTGCAACGATATTTACAAGTTGTGCGAGCCCGGCTTCACATACAATGGCGAGTGTTTCGATTTCATCAATGTGCAGCCGCCGGCGTTGAAGCCGTCGGCGCGTATTCCAAATTGCGATAAGTGCCCCGACGATCATCTAATCAACTCTGTCATACAAAACCCTCAAGGGCTGATCGGCGACTACGCCTGCGGCAGCTACCTTGGCGTAGACGGCACGGCGCCATGGCCGACCAAGACCGATGGCATCCTGCTGCACTCCACCTACAATGACGCGATCACCGTGTCGAAGGTCACCGACGGCCTCTCGCACACTCTCATCATGGGTGAGCGCGGCGTCAGCCAACTGCTCTATGGCTGGCCATATTGTGGCGCCGGCGATGCGATGAATTCCGGCGACGGCGACAACCTCATGTCGACACAGGCCGGCCTCTCCGCGGGGACCGATGACGGCGCGGACGATTATCACTTCTGGAGCTATCACCCAAACCTGGCGAAGTTTATTTGTGCCGACGGTTCTGGCCACGTTCTATCGTACGACATCGATCTGCCGACGTTTCAGGGGCTTTCGACTCGCGCCGGAGGAGAAATAGTCCAGTTGCCCGACGGAGGCCGATGAACGAGAAGACCGTACCTACCCGAGCGCAACGATCAACTCGGCCACGTAGTCGCCGATCTCGCGAAGCACTTGATCGCGCGGGCGGGTCGCGGCCTCGGCCACGCGGCGGACGATCGCCGAACCAACGATCAGGCCGTCGGCCACCGGCGCGAGCATTCGCACGTGCTCCGGGCGGCTGATGCCGAAGCCGATGCAGATCGGCAGCGGCGTTTGGCTGCGCAGCCAGGCTACGCTTTCGAGGATTTCCGGCGGCAACTCGCTCCGCTCGCCGGTAATGCCGACCACGGAGACGTAGTAGATGAAGCCGCTGGCCCGCTCGGCAATTTTCAGCGCCCGCTCGCGCGGCGTCGTGGGCGTGATCAACTGCACAAGTGAAAAGTCCTGTCGCCGGCAAACCTCCGCGAGCGCCGCCGACTCCTCGGCGGGCAGGTCGGGCACGATCGCCCCGGCCAGCCCGCGCCTTGCGCGCCGCGGTCACGTACGCTTCCAGCCCTTGACGGTAAATGATTGCGTAACTGACCATCGACACCACGGGGGCCTTCAGGTCCGGCATGACGCCGCCGAGCATGTTGAAGATTTCGGCAAAGCTTGACCTTGTTCCCAAGAGCTCGCGTGTAGGAACTTTGGATCACCGGCCCGTCGGCGATGGGATCGCTGTAGGGGATGCCCAACTCGCAGAGGCTTGCGCCGCGGGCGACCAGCGTCCGAAGCAAGTCGGCCGTGAAAGCCAGATCGGGGTCGCCGGCCGTGATGAAAGGCATCAGGGCCTTGCGCTTGGCGGTGCGAAGTTCACGAAAGAGAATGTCGATGGCAGACATAGGGCGGCGAGCAGGGGGCTGGGAGCAGGGAGTCGGGGCAAGGCCGGACGCGGTGCTGTAGATCAAGCTCGTATTGTAATCTGGCGGACATTGACTTCGCTAGTCCCCTGGCGCTTGCTTCATGCTCCCTGCTCCCCGCTCCCGGCTCCATGCTTCAGGACGCCCGACAGAAAATCGAACGCCTTTTGTGCCGCGATCGGCCCTTCGTGGCTGTGGCGGCTAAGTTCCACGTGGACGCCGCCGACGTAACCGACGCCGGCAAGCCGCGGAGGACCGGCGGAAAGTCGATCTCGCCCTCGCCGAACATGAGGTGCTCGTGCCGCCCGGCGCGCATGTCCTCGATGTGTACGTTGACCAGTCGCGGCGCCCAGCGCTGGATTACTGCGTCGATCGGGCCTTCGCCCTGGCAGTGCAAATGGCCCACGTCCAACGTCAGACAGAGGTCTTCCATGCCCGGCTGGCCCAGCAGTTCCTCCCAGCGGGCCATCGTATCGATGAGCATTCCCGGTTCCGGCTCGAAACCGATGGTGACGTGGCGTGCAGCGGCGTATTGGAGCGTATGCTGCAGACCTTCCACGAGCCACTTCATGGCTTCGCCGCGCAGGCTTGCGTCCGGCAGCCGGCCCGACCAGTGCGAGACGCAATCGCTTTGCAGGGCGGCTGCCATGTCGATGGCATACTTGTAGAATTCGATCCTTGCTGAGCGTCCGCGCGGGTCGGTGCTGATTAGCGTCGGTTCATGTTTCGCGCGGGATCCAAGAGATAACGCGCGCCGGTTTCGATTACCGAGCGCAGCCCGTGCCTTTCCAGAAGCTGTCGCAGCCTTTCGAGCTTGCGGTCGTGATCCGCTCCGCTGGGCGGCAGCGCAATGTGGTCGATGGTGATCGCCGCGCTGCGGTAGCCGATATCCGCCAACAATTCGACAGCGTCGAACAGGTCGTGATACGCCAGGCCGTTGGTGTTGTAGCCGAGAAGCATAGACGATTGCTACGATTGTACCCAGCGGCTGACGACGATCGAAGGCAAGACCAGCACGGCAATCAGAATCGCATACGTAGCGCCCGCGCCGGCAAAACAGGCGGCCGCGTCGAGAAAGATCAACGCCGTGATCGAGCGACCTACCGCCGCGCGCACCGGACCGGGCGAAGGTTCCAAGATCGCGGGCACGACTCTCGCAATTACAAATCCGGCCAGCACGACAATCAACACGGCCCAGCGCCATAATTCGGTAGGCATCTTGCGCATTATTTCATCGCTCAACCAAGGCAACAAACCGACCAAGGCGACACCGGCCAACATGACCAGCGCAGCGGCCGTAAGTTGCCGGCGGTCGCTGCGTCGCGCGTCGTCGCGTGCGAACCAGGTCACGCCCGCAATATAAACGCCCACGCCCGCCGCGACGATCCAGTGCTCGATCCGCCAATTCTCGCGGAGCACGCTCATGCCCAAGAGAACGTTCAGCGTGCGGCAGCCGCCCATCGCCAGAGGGCCGAGAACCGTCCGCTTCATTCCGGCGTTGTAAAGCACGATGAGCACGGCCAACCCTGCCGCCACCAGGGCCGGCCGCCAGGCGATGAATAGGCTATCGGCGTGGGCAGACGGAACGCGCTCCAGCAGGACCGTTGCAGCCGCGGCCAGCATCACGCCGATGCTGAGCAGGTTCCAGCCCAGCCGCCGGGCGGCGCGCAACGAGATTCGGCCCGACGGCAGCGGTCGGTACGGCTGCTCGTCGCGATCCAGTTCGATATCGAAGACGTCGTTGAGCACCATGCCGGCCAGATAGAGCGCGGCCGACGCTGCGATGAGCAGGCCGACCGTCAATATGCCGATCGGCGGCAGCGACGGCGGCCGAACATCATTGTTGAATGCCCACCCGGCCTGGACGAAAAAGAACCCCATCGCCACATCGGCCGCCGCGGTGAAAACGTTCGGCAGGCGAGCAGCTCAAGGTAGTTTTGCAGGGGAGAGAAGGACTCGGGATCGTCGTAAGCTGACTTCATAAGTGCTCGATGTGAACTGCGCCAGACTCCGTGGCTTCCATCGTGAATCGAAAGCCGTGAAGCAGGCGCAAGCCGACAAGAGGCTCTGACTCCAATTGTTCGACCGTAATGGTCATAGGCTGG
Organism: uncultured Planctomycetia bacterium; assembly: GCA_963707295.1. Lineage (GTDB taxonomy): Bacteria > Planctomycetota > Planctomycetia > Pirellulales > Thermoguttaceae > JANXQG01. Next base: position 1,078,436 of record CAVPPL010000006.1, on the reverse strand, counting down.
CCATTCCAAACTACGGTAGCGTTGTAGTTCGCGAGCGGCTTTGCCTGGCCGTCGGCGAGAATCGCGAACGTTTGCTCGTTGTAGTTTAATCTCAACGATTCGATGAGATGCTTTGGCAACGTTAGCCAGTTATTGAACCCCGTATCGACAACAGCATTGAATTTCCACTCGAATCCCTCGGTGTCGCGAAGTGTAAGCGGTATGACCGGTCCCTGGTTCGCGACAAATATGCCATGTATCACGCCTACCTCCTCAAGGTCGCGCCGCCGAAACGAACGGTCCAACCGTACCCAACGCGAGTTGTCCAGATTTGTGCGTCGGGAACTCGGCCGCGCAACCGGAAAGCAGGTGCAAGTCGATCGGCATCCATTTCCCACTCTCCGGAGTCGATGTCGATCGACACATACTTTCCGTGGTCCTCGGCGTTGAGTCGAGGATGAACCAACTTCTCGTACAACTCGTCTCCCCTTCGAGCTGCTTCTTCATTGCTATACTTGGGCTGACGGACGGGCGTCGCGGTAGGTCTAAAATCAATGTTCATGACCAATGCTCTCCGATTGTTCGATAGCAGGTAACTGTTTTATTGATCTCTAATTGAATTATACATTGACCGGCCGGGCTCGCTCAATATATTCCCGCGCTTCCCGCGCCGCTTCATCCGGGTTCTCGATATACGGATAAAGCTCGATCGTCACCCAGCCCGCGTAGCCGCTCTTGGCAATCTCGCGCAATACGGCGGGGAAATCGATCGCCCCACGGCCGGGTATCGTGTGCCGATGCTCGCGCGAAGGCGGGATGTCTTCCAAGTGATAGTGCTTTGTGTGCGGAGACATCCGGGCGACCCAGTCCTGCGGGTCCTCGCCCACGCAGTAGGCATGGCCGATGTCGAAGTTCAGCCCCACCCAGGGCGAGTTGATGCGGCCGGCGAAATCAAGGTACTGCTCGAAACGCTCGATCATTAATCCCGGTTCCGGTTCGATCAGCAGGAAGACTTCCAACTTCTCGGCCAGTTCGACGCAGGGCATGATCTCGTCGTAAAAGACATTGGCCGCGGCCTGCCACGACTGGCCCGGTTCCAAAGGACCGCCCGGCTCGGTTTGGATCGAGGGAGCGCCCAAGTCCTTGGCGAGTTGCAGCGCCCGCTTGGTGTGCTCGCGGCGGATGGCTCGATAGTGCCGGTCCGGCTCGATCCACGAGGGATGCCAGTAAGGCTGCCGCGGGTCGGCGACGGCATTCATCATGAAGCCGTTGATATTGGAGATCGTCATGCCGTGCCGGTCGAGACACGCGCGGATTTCCCGCCGCCGCTCGGGCAGCAGCCCGGCCGGCCAGGCGTGCGGCACGTCGGCCAGCAGTTCCATGCCGCAATAGCCAATCGCCGCGATGCGGGCGACGGCCTCTTCGAGCGGGTAGTTCAGGTAGGCGTTGGAGCTGAAGGCAAGTTGCATGAGTAACGGATCACAGAAGCGTGCAATGGCGGTCGGTGCGACGTATAATGGCCATAGGCTAGGGCCATTATACGAGATCGCTTCCCCTTGACCTACGGGTTTCCCCGGCTACACTGGACGAGTAGAAAGAACCCGGGTTTCTTAGCACAATTTCGATGAAGATTCCGATTCAGTTCCCACGTTCCGCCGATGTGATCGCCGAACAGGCCATGCGGTTTCGACGGATGTCATTCGCGGAACAGGCTCGCGAGTTTGCCGAAGTGCTGGAAACCGGATTTCAGCAACTTCGCAGTCATCCTCGCAGGGCCGCGATCGAGGCACAGATGCTCGAAGCGGAGCTGCAATGGCAAGAGGCCCAACGGCGGGTATTCAAACGACATGGCGTCTGAATTGGGCGGCCTTGCACCGACGCTGATAGAGGCGGTTGCCAGATTGTGCGCCACTTTCGATCGCGCGCATATCCAATATGCGATTATCGGCGGAATCGCCGTTGGCACTCGTTCCAGACCCAGGGCGACAAACGACGTTGACGTCCTGCTTTCCGTTCCGCAACTTGCATTGCCTCGCTTGTTAAAGGACTTGATCGCCCAGGGATTCACTCTCGACGAACGAAAAGCGATTGAAGAATTCGTACAACATCACATCACGACATTTGTCTTCCATGGGGTCCGGATTGATTGGCTGAAGCCCGTCGTGCCGATGTACCAGCACGTTCTCGATCGCGCGGTGGACACGCCGGTTTTTGGCAATCCTCTCCGTGTGGCGACCGCGGAGGGGCTGATCCTTCTGAAATTAACGGCAGCCCGCCCGCAGGACGTGGCCGATATTGCCGCATTGCTGTCGTCCAATCGCGGCCTGCTCGATCTTGCTTGGATCGAGCAGGAATGGTGTGCCGCGTTTGACGCGGATGATCCGCGCTGGCAGCGGTTCCAGAAGCAGTCCATGAGTACTACGAGCAATGAGCCCTATCGAAGCCGCGATCCGGGCGACAGCCTCTTCGAGCGGAAAGTTCAGTTAGGCGTTGGAACTGAAGGCGAGTTGCATTGGCAGGAGCGGTAAGACTTTGTTCTTTTAAGAAGAATCGCAGCGCGGCTCCGGATTTATTCGAATTCGAGCCGCGCAAGGACAAATGACGACTACACCACGCGGCCAATTTGCTTGACCCAAAGGAGCGGTTCTGTTAAGTTGATGTCGGAGCTTATGTTTCTCTCGAACTACTTCTTCTTCAAAAGGGATTTTCCAATGAATCGAACACTTGGTACGCTGTGTCTATTGGCACAAGTTCACGGCGAGGAGCGCGGTATGTTTGACATAGTCCTCGTGATTATCGAACTGGCGCTTATCGTTGTGGTAATCGCCGGATTGTGGAAGACGTTCGAGAAGGCTGGACAGCCAGGCTGGGCGGCGATCATTCCGATCTATAACGTCTATGTGATGACTCAGATTGCAGGGCGGCCATGGTGGTGGCTGATTCTCGTGTTCATCCCCTGTGTCGGCGTGATTGTTATGATCATAATGTGCTTGGACATTGCAAAGAACTTCGGCCAGAGTGCGCTTTTCGGACTCGGGCTCGCTTTGCTCGGCTTCATCTTCTTTCCTATTCTCGGTTTCGGCAACGCCCAGTACCGAGGCGTGAGACGGTAAGGTCAGCGCCCGCGGAACCGCGCGTTCTCCTTGCGTTCCTCGATCACCAGGCCCGCGATCCGCTGGCCTGCGCCTTCCACGTCGATTAGCTCGGCCTCCTTGGCCCAGCGCCATTTCATCTCCAACTTGCCGTCCTTTAGCCCGCGCTCGCCGATGACGATGCGGAGCGGAATGCCGATCAGGTCGGCGTCCTTGAACTTCACGCCGGCGCGAACGTCGCGGTCGTCCAAGCAGCACGTCGATGCCGGCCGCGGTCAATTCGCTGATAAAGCCGATCCGTGGCTTCTTTCGTGGCCGCGTCGGTCACCTTCACCGGCGACGAGCAGCACTTCGTAGGGTGCCAGCGTCATCGGCCAGATGATGCCGTTCGCGTCGTGCGAGGTCTCGATCAAGGCCGGCGATGATGCGGTTCACGCCGATGCCGTAGCAGCCCATGATGATCGGTCGAAGCTGCTCGGTCTGGTCGAGGAATCGGGCGTTGAGGGCCTCGGAATACTTCGTGCCCAGCTTGAAGACGTGGCCCACTTCGATAGCGTGCCGCATGGCCAGCGTGCTCGTGCACCGCGGGCACGGGTCGCCGTCGACCGCGTTGCGCAGGTCGGCGAACTTGGTCGGCCTGGAAATCGCGGCCGAGGTTGACGCCCGTGAGGTGCGTTTCCGCCTCGTTGGCGCCCGTGATGCCGTTGACGATTGACTCAATCTCGCGGTCGGCCTAGAATCGGAATCGGCTGCTTCAGGCCGACCGGCCCGGCGAAACCGACCGGCGGCTCCGGTCACCTGTAGGATCACCGTCGGATCGGCCAGTTCGACCTTCGCCGCTCCCGTCGCGCGGCGAATCTTGCCTTCGTTGGCCTCGTGGTCGCCGCGCAACGAGCACGGCGATCGGCTTGCCGTCGGCCACGTAGATCAGCGTCTTGATCATTCGCTGCGGCCGGCACTTGAGGAACTTGCTGACTTGCTCGATCGTGGCCGCGCCCGGCGTGGGCACCTTCCTGAGCGCTTCCGGGGCGAACTTTGGCGAGCGCGTGCGTCGCGGACGCCGATCTCGGCCTTCTCCTGGTTGGCCGCATAGCCGCAGTCCTTGCAGTGCAGCACCGTGTCCTCGCCGTTGTCGGCCAGGACCATGAACTCGTGGCTGGCGTCGCCGCCGATCGGCCCGCTCTCGGCCTCGACGGCCAGGTAGTCCAGCCCGCAATCGCTGAAGATGCTGGCAATAGGCCGCGTACATCGCGTCGTAGCTCTTGTTCAGGCCCTCGACGGTGGCGTCGAAACTGTAGGCGTCCTTCATGAGGAACTCGCTGGTGCGGAGCACGCCGAACCGCGGCCGCTCTTCGTTGCGGAACTTGGTCTGAATCTGGTACATCGTGATCGGCATCTGGCGATAGCTGTTGACTCTGCTGCGAGACCAGATCGGTGATCGATCTCTTCGTGCGTGGGACCCAAGGCCATTTGCACCTTGCGGTTCTGCCGCTTGACCTCGAACTTGATCAGCACGTCGCCGAAGGCGCGCGACGCGGCCGGTTTGCTCCAAGAGTCCGATCGGCGTCAGGGCCGGCATGAGCATTTCGACCGCCCCGGCGGCGTCCATTCCTTGGCGGACGATCCGCTCGGCCTTCTTCAAGGCCCGCAGCCCCAGCGGCAGATAGGTATACGCCCCGGCCATCACTTGGTTGACCAGCCCCGCGCGGAGCATGAGGACGTGGCTGGGAATTTCCGCCCCTTCGGGCGTTTCTTTCATCGTCGGGATGAGCGAGCGGGACCAGAGCATGGGCAATAACGGGGTTGGCGGATTGGAAAACTCGCATTGTAGGGGCGAATGGCGGAACGTGGCAAGTCCGGTGCCGTACCACCCCTTGTGGAGTATCGCCCGCGCCGGTAAAATTCAAGGTTTCCCTCCGTTTTCCGTCTCGTCCCCGCAAGGATAATAGATGTCGCGCCGCTTCGTGAACCAATTGGGCCATCAGGATAATGTAGACCAGGTGTTCCTCGTCTCGGAAAAGCAGCTTCGCCCGAACCGCAACGGCAACCTCTATCTACAGATGGAACTTTCCGACCGCACGGGCAAGATCAACGCGCGGATGTGGAATGCCTCGGACTCGGTTTATCGGGCGTTCGATAATGGCGATTACGTCCACGTGGAAGGCACCACTCAGTTGTTCCAAGGGGCTGTGCAATTGATCGCCACGCACCTGGAAAGGGCCTCGCCGAAAGAGGTCGATCCGGACGATTTTGCTCCACTGCGGTCGGTCGAGGTCGATAAGCTCGTGTTCCGCCTGGGCGAGATCCTCCGCGGCCTTACGGATCCGTCCCTGCAAAACCTGGCGGAATGTTTCCTAATGGACCAGACCCTGATGGCCAAGTTCGCCCGCGCCCGGCCGGCGTGAAGAACCACCACGCCTACCTCGGCGGCCTCTTGGAACACGTCGTCAACCTCATGGAGGTCGTGATCCGCGTCAGCCCATGCTATCCGCAGATCGACGGCAATCTGCTCCTCATGGGCGCGTTCCTGCACGACCTGGGCAAGATCGACGAACTGCGCTACGAGAAAGACCTGAGCTATAGCGACGAAGGGCAGCTGATCGGCCACCTGGTGATGGCCGTCGGCATGTTGGATGGGAAGATTGCCGAGGCGGAAAAGCTCTCCGGCGAGGCGTTCCCCGTAGAGACCGCGCTGCAGGCTGAAGCACATGATCATCAGCCACCACGGCGAATACGGCTACGGCAGCCCCAAGCTGCCCATGACGCTGGAAGCGGTCGCCCTCTACTGCCTAGACAATTTAGACGCCAAGGTAAACTCCTTTCAGCAATTGTTGCGCGATGATCCGAATGTCGATAGCTCGTGGACGGCGTATTACTCCAATTTGGAGCGGAAGCTGTTTAAGGGGAATGCGAGGCGGGAGTGACGAGCAGGGAGCAGGGCGTGCTGAATGGCAGCCGCTCCGTGACTGGTTGAATTGTCTGCTATTCACGGCCTTTATACAATGAAATGGAAATGTAGATCGGTTCCGGAGGCACAACAATGCCAGAACATCGTATTCCAATCGAGGAGATAGCGAGGCGCGGCGACGAGATCTACGAAGCCATTCGCGTGGAAATGGAAAGCAAGCACGACGGCAAGGTGGTCGCCATTGATGTCGAATCTGGCTTCTACGCATTAAACGCCGATGTTTTGTCCGCGACCGACGCGGTTTTCGCACAAAACCCCGAAGCTGAGATATGGCTTGTGCGGATCGGCAAACGTAATATGACCAAGTTTGGATGGCGCGGCTTGCAAATGCGCAAGCGCCGTCCGACGAGCGATCTCGAATGAACCGACTTGAGACGATATCGCGTACTTTGGTCGAGAAGTTGCGGCACGAAACTCCAGACAGACAGCGAGCGGCTGCTCTTGCGGCTTGTGAGTTCGCCACCAGCCATATGAACTTTCGGCATCCGCTCGTTGAGGAGGCATTGGAGACTCTTCGAAAAGGACGGTCAGCGCTCTCGGCATCGAAGCAGTCCGAATTGGAAGCCCTCATAGAATCCCTCGATAAAGAGTATTTCGATTTGCAGGAATCCGCTAACGAGGGGCGCATAAGCATTGGCGATTACGTGCGAAAGTTTGCGCAGGCAAGGGCGGTATCTGCGGTATTGTTCGCCTTCCAAGGTGACGCGTATGCTGCATCGACCGAGTCGATTTACGAAGCCGCCGCCGTTTTTGATGATAAGAACCAGTTGTTCTCCGTCGTCAAAGCTGCATTAGGTTAATGCGAACGATTAAAGTTGCAATCCTCGGCGACCTCAACCTGCAAACATCATGTCCCCACACGAACTCCAATCTGCCATCGTCGAACTCGTCAACCGCCCGGATTACCAGCCAATCAAGCCGCGAATCATCGCCAAGCGACTTAATCTGCCGCCCGAAGAGGTGGCCGACGTCCGCCGTATGGTGAAGCGGCTGGTCAAGCAAGGATTGGTGAGTTACGCCTCGAACCATATCGTGCGGCCGGTCGCAAGCGACAAGCCCTCCCCCCCGACCCCTCTCCCAAAAGGAGAGGGGAGCAATTCGCCGTCACCCTCTGCCCTTGTCTCGGAAGGGGAGGGGACACAAGATGCCGAAAAGCGGCTTTCGGACTTGTTCCGTTGGCCCGAGCCGACGCGAAAGCGCAAACGCTCCGAGCACGCTCGGCCGCGGGTTGTTGGCGTCTTCCATCGCACCCAAAAGGGCTTCGGCTTCGTCCGCCCGTCGCCGACGACAGGCGAGGAACGCGACCCCAAGTCGAAAGACGACCCGAGGGCCAACGACATCTTCGTCCCCGCCAAATATACGCTCGATGCGGCTGGCGGCGACGTGGTGGCCGTCGAAGTCAAGGAGGCCAAGCGGGCTCAGCACAATGACGCTGGCGCTCGACTAGGCCCGCGCGGCCGCATTGTGGAAATCATCGAGCGGCAAACCCGCCAGTTCGTCGGCGCCTATTTCGAGTCGCAAGGCTCCGCCTTCGTGCAGATCGACGGCACGCTCTTCGCCCAGCCGATTTTCGTCGGCGATCCCGGCGCGAAGAACGCACGGCCGGACGACAAAGTGGTCATCGAAATGATCCGCTTCCCCTCGCCCGTGCATGACGGCGAGGGCGTGATTGTCGAGGTCCTCGGGCCGCAAGGCAAGCCGGGCGTCGACACGCTTTCGATCATTCGCGAGTTCGGCCTGCCCGAAGAGTTCGCCCAGGACGCTCTGGACGATGCCCGGCAGGAGGCCGACCGTTTTGACGAATCGATTGGCGACCGCCTCGATTTGACCGGCCAGACGATCATCACGATTGACCCGGTGGACGCCCGCGACTACGACGACGCCATCTCGCTGGAGAAGTTCGACGACGGCCACTGGCGGCTGGGTGTCCACATTGCCGACGTGTCGCACTTCGTCCGCCCACGCACGGCCCTGGACCGCGAGGCCCACAATCGGGCGACGAGCGTCTACCTGCCCGACCGCGTGCTTGCCGATGCTGCCGGAGCTGATTTCCAACGGCCTGGCGAGTCTGCAACCGGACCGCGTGCGCTACACGAAGACGGCATTCATCGACTACTCGCCCGAAGGCGTCCGCACGCACACCGAGTTCCATTCCGCGGCGATCAAGAGCAGCAAGCGGTTGACGTACGAGCAGGTCGACGCGTTGCTGGCGGAACGCGCAGCGGAAAAAAATCTCCCCTCTCCTTCCGGGAGAGGGGCTGGGGGTGAGGGCAGCCACGCCGAAGGTTACCGCAAGAGCCCTCACCCTAGCCCTCTCCCGGAGGGAGAGGGGACTGCCAAGCTCGCCCCGCCCGTACACGCCTTACTCGGCCACATGCACGAACTGGCGATGCTGCTCCGCCGCCGCCGCATCCGCCACGGCTCGCTCGTGCTGACGATGCCGGAAGTGAAGATCGATCTCGACAAGGAGGGCCGCGTCGACGGGGCGCACGTCGTGGAAGACACCGAGAGCCACCAGATGATCGAGGAGTTCATGCTGGCGGCCAATGAATCGGTGGCCGAACTCTTCCGCGAGCAGGGCGTGCCCTTTTTGCGCCGCGTCCATGATTCGCCCAGCCCGCACAAGTTGAAGGCCCTCACCGAGTTCGTCCGCGAGTTGGGCGTTCCGGTTGTGGGGCTGCATGACCGCTTCGAGTTGCAGAAGTTGCTAAATGCCGTCGTTGGCAAGCCCGAGCAGCACGCGGTCAACTATGCCGTGCTTCGGTCGATGCAACGGGCCGTTTACAGTCCCAAGGAAGAAGGCCACTACGCCCTGGCCAGCGACTGCTACTGCCACTTTACGTCGCCCATTCGCCGCTATCCCGATCTGCACATCCACCGCCTGCTGGATGATTACATTGCGAAGCGAAAATCGCGACTGCACAAGGCTGAGCTCGTCGTTCTCGGTCAGCATTGCAGCGACCGCGAGCAGCGGGCCGAAGCGGCCGAGCGCGATCTGACCCGTGTCAAGTTGCTCACCTATCTCAGCGATCACGTCGGCATGCAGATGGACGCCCTGGTGACCGGCGTCGAAAACTTCGGGCTCTTCGTCGCCGGCGTCGATCTGCCGGCCGAAGGCCTGATTCGCACCGAGAGCCTGGCAGACGATTTCTATACGTTCGACCGCGCGACGCACTCGCTCACCGGCCGGCGGTTCGGCAATCGCTACCGCCTCGGCGATCGGCTTAAGGTCGTCGTCACGCGCGTCGATCCGATCCGCCGCGAGCTTGATTTCCGGCTCCTGGGCCGCGACCAAGAGCAAGATGCCCTGCGCTTCAAGCCCCGCGGCGGCGGAAAATATGCGAAGATCAAGGCCAAGCGAAAGGAATCCGGCAAGAACCGCGGCAAGCGAAAGAAGAGTTAGCACGTTACAAGGATGCTATAATGAAGGTCCGAGAAATCCTTCGAATTCTGACGCAAGATGATTGCCAGAAGGTGCGCGTCCGTGGCAGTCACCACCATTTTCGGCATCCGACAAAGCCCGGCACGGTAACGGTGCCAGGCAACTTGAACGACGATCTGCACCCCAAGACTTTGAACAGCATTCTTCGACAAGCAGGCATTCCGAGGGAGGAACGCAATTGAAATTCCTGGTGATTATCGAGAAGGGACCCAACAATCTTTCGGCCTACTTGCCCGACCTTCCCGGTTGCGTGAGCACGAGACGGGACCGTGAGGAAGTATTGCGGAACATTCGCGAAGCGGTGGAGGGCCACCTTGAAGTCATGCGCGAGTATGGCGATGAAATACCGATAGCGCTATCTGAGGCTGACGAAATCGAGGTCGCGGTGGGCGTTTAGCGCCACTGTTCGGGTGCATGTCAGCTTTTGTAAGTCAAAGTGCAGCGGCGGTGGAGCGGCGGTAGTAGGAACACCCCGGACGGTGGGCAAGGTAACGTGCGAGGCGGTCATCGTCGCACAAGGCCGCGGCGCGGATTTGGAGAATCGCCTCGGCTCCGCTGGGATCGTTCCAGAACTTTTCCGTCCCTTTCACCCGATAGTTGACCTCTTTGACCAGAGACTCCATCAAGGCGCTGGTCACCGGCAGGCCAAGCCGCCGATAACGCGGATAGTCCATGCGCTCCCGGTTGTTCGCCAGATAGCGCAGAGCCACGGCCACTGCCTGACGTGAATCATCTTCGGCCAGCGGGTGCTCGGCGTCAATGCCCTCGTCGGCAAGCCATTTCCGCAGCGCCGAAGTTACCTCGTCAACACGGCCCTGCCAACAGGCTTGTGCCATGCCGAGGTAGCACTTCCAAATCGGTTGCGCCTCGCCCGCCAGGACCGATGCCGCCGTGTAAAGGTACTCCAGCGGATGGACAAAATCCAGGATGGGAATGAAGTCCGGAAAATGCGCCTGCTGGATCGACCAGTTCCAGGCCAAGCCGTCGCCGAGAAACGCACGTGCAGCGGCTTCGAAGAAGCGGCGGCGACTCGCTTCGCGCTCCATCTGTCCACCGAACTCGTGCGAGGCGACCATGCTGCTCAGACACGTCCGAGCGATGCGTTGAGGACGCCAATCCACAGGGCACGATGCGTTGTCGAGCACCGCTTCCTGGGGCAGAGCAGCCAGAGAAAGCGGCTCTTTTCCGGCCAATTGCGCCACTTTTTCCGGATCGCCGAAGGCCGAGGGAAGTTCGGGTTGAGGATCTTGGTCAAACGTCTGATGCGTCATTCGCCACAGGCCGGCGTTCTTCGTCTCGCGCCATTGCTGCTCATGCACTCCCGCTCCACAGCCTTCGCTGCGCGTTTGCACGCGGCCTCCGTCGCACTGCACTACGGCCAATGTCGGCGGCGCCTCCACCGTCGGACACGTCGGCAAGTTGTCGGCTGCTTCCGCGTCGCGCAGTTCGGTCAGTTCGTTGCCAACAGCCATCGTGACGCGTTCGATGGTTTTCGCCGAAACTTCATTGCCGCCCAACTGCTTCAACAGCACCGCCGCGCGATCAAACGACGTCGCCTCGCTGCCAGCGTAGACCATCCTCTGCGTCAATGCGGGCGTGCATTCCCGCGAGTCCAGTCCCAAGGCTTCACGCTGAGGGAAAAAAAGCCCGCCGACAGCGGGTGCAATAGCCCTTGGGTTCGCTGATCTCGATCGGCCCATCCGTCGAGTTGATCATACGACTCACGACTTTCAGGCCACAGGATGTTCCGCACTTGGGGCAGGGGGCGGCGGCAGGCGAACTGGCCGCCACCTCGCGTGCCGCTTGCTGTTGAATGCGGCGGCTCAGTTGGACCCCGACATCGTGCGCCGCGGCCTCGATTTGGCTGAAGTGAATCGGCTTTCCCAATTGCCCTTCTGGCCACTGAAGCTCGACGGCAATGTCGGCTGCTTTGTGGAATAATCGCTCCAGCTTCTCCTTCAAAATCTGCACCTTGTCGTCCATGACAATCACTCCTGGTCCATGAAAATCCTTCCTACGTCCCTTCAGGCCACCCAGTTTAACCGATAAACCGCAAAAACTCCTATTGACGTTTCTTGCTTCTCCCCGGACCGCGCAAAAGCTGACGTACACCCCCACTGTTCGCGTTATCTTATCTGCCCTTGCGACAAATCGCCGCCTAGATTACCTTTCCCGCCATGCACGTCTCGGGAAGCCACCACCGCAAGGGGGGCAGCGGTGCCGAGGGGCTGCGGCGGATCGCGGTCTTTCTCGGCCTGACGGCATTTCTTGCCGGCGGCTGTGCCGGCGTAGGCGAAAATGGTACCGCCGCCTTGGACGCTCCGCGCGATCCGCCTCCGCTGCCGATCACCAGCGACGGCAATCTCCGCGGCCGGGTGCAAACGGTAGGCTGGACCTCCGAGTCCGACCCCGCATCAAAGCCCGACGCGCAAGCGAGTGGGACGCATTCCCCTCTCGCTCGCGCGTCGGGCTTCAATGACGGCAGTTCATCCTCCAAGCTCGATATCGCCTCGTATCTCCCCGCGCCGAAACTCGCCAGCGACGGCCCTATCGCGCGGCTCGTCGTGCCGAGCAACGACGGCCCTTGGACGCCCGACCAGGCCGTGCTGCCGTGGGCCGAGTTCGCCGGCGACCTGGTCACGGTCCACAACATCCGCAATTCCTACTACCGCAAGGTTGACGACTACACCGTGCGGCTCTACACGAAGACCTACGATCTCCGCAAGCTGACCTCGATCGACTTAATAGTCGTGCCGTTCAACGACAACCCGGCGATCGCCCATGTGGCCCTCAGCTTCGGATTCGAGGACAAAGACTTTTTCATCAGCTCGGTCGAAATCCGCAAGCGCACCGGCCAGTCCTATAGCGCCTTCTCCGGCTTCTTCAACCAATACACGATCATGTACGTGCTGACCGACGAGCATGATTTCTTCTGGAAGGAAACGACCGGCTTCCAGCAAGAGGCCTATATCTATCGCACGAAGGCCACGCCGCGGCAGGCCCAGGAGATGTTCGTCGACATCATGGGGCGGGTGAACAAGCTCGTCCGCGAGCCCGAGTTCTACAACTCGATCACGAACAACTGCACGACGAACATCCGCAACCACGTCAATCGTCTCTTGCCCGACAAAGTGCCGTACAACTACCACGTCCTCTTGCCGGGCTATGCGCCCGAGATGGCCTACGACCTGGGCCTGATCGAGAAGAAGGGCACGTTCGACGAGACGAAAGCCGCAGCGAAAGTGAACTACCGCGCCTATCTCTACGCGGACGATCCGCAGTTCTCAAGGAAGATACGCGGGTTGTGAGCGGTCGCCTTGAATAGTCTCGGGGGTGGCAATGCCCTTCGTCAACAGTAGGATTCACTTTATGGGTGGTGGATCCCGGATGTGTACAACTGTGCTATAATGATAGAGTATAGACGACGCACCTTGCAAATGACTAGCCATGGCCGATGAACATAAGACGTTTGGCTTGCCCGATTCTGTCAAGGAACTTTACTTTGGCAGTCTGGACGATGTAGCGGCACGTGGCGTTCGCGGCCAAGCGCACTATATGCGCCGGGCATTCACGGAACTAGAACTCGATGGAATTCTTTGTTTAGAGGGCAAGCCCACGGTCTATCTTAGAATTTCAAGCGTCCCGTTCGCCGGTCGGAGGTGAACGCACTGCACACGAAGTTCTGGAACCAAGGTACTGCGACGTTGCTAGTTATTCAGGATCCGGACCGGGTCTTGATATTCTCGGGCATGTCGGCACCAAGCAACGATGACGCGGCAGCGGTGGATGATCACGTCGCATTTATCGAAAGCCTCGCACACGCCGCGAATGCTCTTGAGAGATTCGTCAAACAGATCGCGTCGGGGCAATACTACCGCAAGCATTCGGGCTCCTTTAACCAGAAGAGCGCCGTTGACAGCCGGCTTCTCGATGATCTTGCTGCGGTTGGCGATTGTCTTTGCCGAGATGGCACCGCCGTAGAACGCAAGCGGGTTCACTCCCTCTTAGGAAGGATTGTTTTCACGTGTTATCTAGTTGATCGCGGGATCATCGATCTACAAGATTATCCGTTTATTCGTAGGAAGAATGTCTTGAAACTGGTCGATCTGCTTCGAGAGTACGACCCGGCGCGAGCGAAGGAATTGCTTTACAAGCTATTCGCGCAGCTTCGCAAGGATTTCAATGGCAGCATGTTTGACGAGGACCTTGATGCAGAACAGAAACACGTGACCGACGCCAACGTCGTTTGGCTGAGGAAATTCCTTCAAGGAGAGTCGCTTCAAAGCGGCCAACAGTCATTTGGGTTTTGGGCGTATGATTTTTCCGTTGTCCCCGTCGAAACGATTAGCGCTATTTACGAGAAGTTTCTGGAAGACGAAGACGCGGACGGCAAAAAATCGGCGGGCGCGTTCTACACGCCGAAGCATTTGGCGGAAGCGGTTGTTGATGAAGCGACGGGCACCCTCGACACGCTTTTGGACAAAAAATGCCTCGATCCGGCTTGCGGGTCGGGAATTTTCTTAGTCGTTTTATTTAATCGAATTGCTGAGGAATGGAATCGTAAAAATCCCAAAGCGTCCTTCGCACGTAAAGAGGCGAAGTTTCGCCAAGTTTTGACTGGCCAGTTAGTCGGAGTCGACATAAACAAGACCGCGTGCCGCATCACGTGCTTCAGCCTTTACGTTGCCTTCCTGGACCAGTTCTCTCCGCAATCATTGCGAGACTTTCTTAAAAAAACTAAACGGAAAGTCTTGCCGAGCCTGCTGGCATATCAAGACGAACGGTACAAGAATACGGAAACGCCGGCGGTCTTCGAAGGCAACTTTTTCGAGACCATGTTACCGATTGCGGATAGTTTTAACATTGTTGTCGGGAATCCGCCGTGGGTTGGACGAAATCAGCAGGCCGATAAGAAGGCCGTAGATTGGATATTTGGAAAGCACAATCCGTATCTTTCAGACGCGCCAAAGGCGTTTGCAAAGCGCCAAGCAATCTTCTTACCTCAGCGGCAGATTGCGCACGCGTTCATGTGGAAAGCCCCCTGCTCCGTGAATGAGACGGGACGAATTGCGCTTTTGCTGCCGTCGGAAGTCTTACTTAATCAAACCGATGAATTTCAAAAGGCTTGGTTCGGGCGATTTCATGTTGAACGCGTTTTACATTTTGCCGACTACCGCAAGTTCCTCTTTCCCGGCGCATCCCGCCCCTGCTTTATCGCGACATTCGGCGGCAATGGACAGAATTCCGCAGCGGATCAAATCGAATACGTTGTTCCTAAGGTTCGACAAGAAGACCCGCGTTCAGGCTTAGTGCCGATTTCCACCGATGACCGAAAATGGATTGCTTCGAAAAACCTGTTGGCTGCGTGTGACCGATCACAGGCGTCAGTATTGTGGAAGACTTACCTCTGGGGAACGGTGCGAGATTTACGCTTTCTCGACTGCCTTGCCACATTCGCACCGCTAGATGAGATTGCAGGAGAACCGAATTCGGAAAAGCGATGGATTAAAGGGCATGGATTCAAGCCATGGTATCGGCTTTACGACGATGACCCGGGAAAGACAAGAGAGAAGAAAAAAATACCGGGCAAGTTAAGCGATCCGTTTGTAGCTACAAAGGATGCCGACCTACAAGCGTTCGTCGTTCCGGGAGACTGCATCCCGTTAGGAGATCGTTTGAATTCAGTGCGATGCAAGGGAGCGCCAGGCGATACTCCTCCCGAGAAACGTAAGGCATCCCTGAGTCATTTTTATCGATCGCCAGACAAGCGACTGTTTCAGCCACCTTTGGTGCTTATCAATAACGGTTTCACTAAATTCGCATTTGCGGATGCATCAATTCTCGCTGACGAATCGGCGACAGGAATGGTTTTTTATCAAGATTCTCTGACGGGGATATGTGGTGCCCGTGACGATGAGAGCTTACTGAGGTTTTTTACGGCTTACGCGAGGTCCAAGCTCGCCGCATATTTTCTTTTTCACACCGCCAGTAGTTGGGGAACGGAACGAGATCGAGTGCTCGTCCATGAATTATTGCGACTCCCGTTTCCGTTGCCCGGAAGTCCGCACGTTAGCCCGCGCGCCGCCGAAATCGTTGAAGAGGTGGCGTCCCATATGAAAGACGCGCAGCGATTCGTCGCAAACCTATACGAAAATGCAAAGCAAGAGGCGGAGGGAAAAGCCGACTACCAATTGAAGGCAAAGTCCGTCGAGCAATCGCGGAAAGGAAAGGTGGAATCGCTTCAAGCCGCGCTTGAGCCGCTCGTTTATGAATACTTTGATTTGTCCGAGCAGGAAAAAATGCTCGTTGAAGACACATATTCGGTCTATGAGCCAAGTTCCACTCCGTCGTCGCCGACTTCGAAAATCGCGACGCTTCAAACAACGAAACTCGAAGATCGCTACGTCTACTCCGATTTGCTATGCAACATTTTGAACGAATGGTCTCGAATCGATCAACCGAAAGGCAAAAATCAGCCATTCCATTTCTACGCCGAATGTGCAACCATGCCCGAGACTGGCATGGTCCTCGTTTCGATCAAAAAAGCCGCCAAAAAAACGGAACCCCGTGAAACGACTTACGACGGGCAACTGGCAAAAGTCGTCGATCAACTCGCAAAGGTGACGACGAGTAAGCAAGGCGCGTTTGCCTATTTGCGTGGAATCATCTTCGGCGACCGCGGAGCCGATGCGATCCGCATTCTAAAGCCCGATTTGCTCGGGAACTGGACCAGGTCGTCTGCGCTGAATGACGCCGATACCGTATTTCACGCCATCAACCAATCTAAAACGGTTCGCAAATGAATGTTGCGGGTTCGTTCGATCCCTTCGCCGATGCCTTCCCGACAGATCTGCTGCCGGCAATCTTTGCATTGATTCTTGACGAATGGCCCCGAGCATCACGGCCTACCGACAAGCCAATCGAAAACCGTATTACCAATTGCTTCTTAGGGCACCTTCAGCACGTCATGCGACGGAATCCGCTGCCCTTCAAATTCCATTACCGGCAGAAGCTAGCTGCGGCCGAGTCAGATTCCGAGTCCGGAGAGCTTGATATCTGCATCGACTCATTCTCGCGCCATCCTGACGCTTTCTTCGTGTTCGAGTGCAAACGCTTGAACGTTACGTACCCGACTCGCTTCGACAGCGAGGCCGCAAGCTACGTGGGTGAAGAAGGAATGGGATGCTTCATTTCAGGTCAATATCCCGCAACGTGTGACTGCGGCGGAATGATAGGATACGTGATGGATGGTGTTGTATCTACCGCGATAGATGCGGTTAACAAGGCACTCCACGGTCGTCGAGCTGAACTGCGACTAAATCCCCCGCACGAACTGGTGAAGGCGGAATTGATAGCCGACTCTCGCGTTTTCCAATCAGCCCACCAGCAAGACCAAAGAACGCTACTGATTTATCACATCTTCCTCCCATTCCTGAATTGATAGTGACTTGCCGCACTTCACAGCGGCCCTCTTGCTGGGTAATCTGGAAGGATGCCGCCGGCCGCATTTCAATCCCTGCGACCGGCCGTTCACCTCCACCCGGCGAGAGCCCGATGTCAGCCACTCCCTGCTTGCCGCAATCAAAGGCCGATCCGAACGCATCGTCGGGCGGGTTTGCGGCGACGCGCTGGTCGGTCGTGCTTTTGGCCGCGGGGAACCGAGACACCGCGGGCCGCTACGGCGATGGCCGAGTTGTGCGGCGTCTATTGGTATCCGCTCTACGCCTACGTCCGCCGCCGCAACTACGAGACCCACGAGGCCGAGGACTTGACCCAAGAGTTCTTCGCCCGCTTGCTGATGAAGAATTGGCTCGCGGATGTCGATCGTCAGAAAGGCAAGTTCCGCGCGTTCCTCCTGGCCGCGATGAAGCATTTCCTGGCCGATGAGTGGGACCGAAGCCGAGCCCAGAAACGCGGCGGCGGGAAGACGATCGTACCGCTTGACGGGGCCTACGCCGATACGCGCTACAGCCGGGAGCCTGCCCATGACCTGACCCCTGAAAAGCTCTATGAGCGGCAGTGGGCGATTGCAGTCCTCCAGCAGGTGCTTGCAGGACTGCGGACGGAGTTCGCTGCCGAGGAAAAGGCCCTGCTCTTCGACCGCCTGGAGCCATACCTCATGGGCGATTCGGCCGTCGCGCATGCCCAAACAGCCGCGGAACTCGGAATGACGGAAAATGCCGTAAAGAAGGCCGTTTATCGCCTTCGCCGCCGCTTCCGGCAGCGGTTGCGTGCCGAAATCGCCCATACCGTCGCCAGCCCCGAGGAAATCGACGAGGAGATTCAGTACCTTATGCGCTGCTTGTGAAGATGCTGTTCGCGGGCGAAATGAGCCCCAGCGTCCGTCGAAGCCCGAAGCGCAAGCGAGAGGGGCCTTTTCCCACTCGCTTGCGCGTCGGGCTTCGATCCGGCTCGTCCATGAAATCTTGGCGAATTCGAGGAACCTTTTCGACTTTTTTCCTCTGTAGTAGGTAGAGACGGACTGAAGGCAAGTCACAAGGGCCAATGGGATGAACGAGCCGGAACGATGTACTGAATGCGGGGCGATGCTGGACCCCGAGGCGCTGAGGAAGCTCTGCCCAGCGTGCCTGCTGAAGCGTGGAATGGAGACGACAGGCGGCGCGGCAAGCAGCCCGGCGGCCGACTTCGCTCCGCCCACGCCGGCCGAACTGGCGCCGCTGTTCCCCGACCTGGAGATCTTGGAACTGGTGGGCCGTGGCGGTATGGGCGTGGTCTATAAAGCCCGGCAAAAGCGCCTCGACCGGCTGGTGGCCCTGAAAATCCTAGCGCCTTCGGTAGGAAAAGACCTGGCGTTCGCAGATCGTTTCGAGCGTGAGGCTCGCGCAATGGCCATGCTCAGCCATCCGCACGTCGTGGCCGTCTATGACTTCGGCCATGCGGCTTCCCCTCTGCCTCCGGGAACGGGCAGGGGTGAGGGCGACGCAAGCACCCCTCTCCTTCCGGGAGAGGGGCAGGGGGTGAGGGCTGTTGGCGGCCTCTATTATTTTCTCATGGAATTCGTTGACGGGCTGAATCTGCGGCAGCTCATGGAGAGCGGCAAGCTCAAACCGCGGGAGGCCGTGGCAATCGTGCCGCAAATCTGCGAGGCACTGCAATACGCCCACGACAAGGGCGTGGTCCACCGCGACATCAAGCCGGAAAACGTGCTGCTGGACAAAGACGGCCAGGTAAAAATCGCCGACTTCGGCCTGGCCAAACTGATGGCCGGAAAAGGGGACAGTCCCCATTTGCCGCAACGGCCCGAAGGGTGCTTAGCACAAATTGGGACCGTCCCCTTTTCCGCCCCGCTCACCGGCGCCGGCCAGGTGATGGGCACGCCCATCTATATGGCCCCGGAACAGATTGAGCACCCGCAGGACGTGGACCATCGGGCCGACATTTATTCGCTGGGCGTTGTTTTCTACCAGATGCTGACCGGAGAATTGCCGATCGGCCGCTTCGCCCCGCCGTCGCAGAAGGTGCAGATTGACGTGCGGCTGGACGAAGTCGTGCTGCGTGCGCTGGAAAAGGAACCCGAGCGGCGGTATCAGCAGGCGAGCCAAGTCAAATCTGAGTTGCAGACCATCGCGGGAACGCCAAAGTCCGCGCAAGCAGACGACGGGGCCGCTGCCGCTGCCATCGCACAGGCGGTCCGGAAGGTCAGCGGACCGTACGCCGGTCTGGAGCTCACGGTACTCGTCCATTTGCTGTTCGTCCCCTTTTCTTCGATTGCGGTGATTTCCCTGGCGGCGAAATTGGGCAATAAGAGCGACTTGATCATGCTCGTCCCGCCACTGCTCATCGCGGCGTGGGTCGTGCAGATACTTTTGGCGCCGAAGATGAAGGAGCTGCAAGGCTACTGGCAGTCTGTTATTGCCAGCACGTTGGCCGTCGTCTTTTCGCCGGCCACTTTGATCGGCCTGCCGATCGGTATTTGGGCCTTGGTCGTACTGAGCCGGCGGGACGTGCGAGCGGCTTTTGCGTTGGTCGCCTCTCAAATGAAAGAGCGTCGAGCTGCGCTCGTTGCGGCTGCGCCGGCAACGATGGACGAAACGGCGTGGCGCTCCCCCGATTCGGGCTGGGGCTGGCTGGTCGGCAAGGTATTCGGCATCACCTTCACGTCGCGGCTGGCGTACCGCTGCGCGAATCTCTCCGCGCTGGGTTTCCTCGGGTTTCTCTATGCAGTGGCCTACGTGTCGCCGAATTTGCACTGGTGTTTCCGTTTCTCTGTACTGTTCGGTTTCTTCGGGCTGATTGGCGTCGCTCACGTGATCGAAGCCGCTTCTCGGCAGAAAGTCCGATGGCCCGGCAAATCGTGGCTGCGCAAAGCGGTCGTGTTCGCGGCCGTGATACTGATGGTCCTGCTCATCGTACGCGCGTTCCTCTGCGAAGCCTTCGTCGTCCCAAGCGACTCGGCCTCGCCGGAACTGCCCAGCGGCAGCCGTTTTCTTGCTTGGAAAATGACAAAGACGTTCGCACGCGGTGACCTGATCGTCTACCGCTTCGAAGGACATAACAACGTCGGCCGCGTCGTACGCAACGAAGGAGTGGACCTAATCGTCAATCGCAATGGCGAGCCGAACGCGAAGGTGGCCCGCGAAGACGTAATCGGCAAGGTAATCTGCGTCTACTGGCGGGCATCGGCTTCCGTGCCGACCCCGGCGAAAACTGACGAGAGTACCAGGCACTTGCCGGAGACCCCGCCGGCCGGCACGGGCGATTTCCAGCGGACGGCCGCCGACAGCGCTCACGCGCCGCCACCCGCGACGAATCCGGAAACCGCGCTTTCCGACGCTGAGCGGAAGGCACAAGCTGCGAAGATCGAGGCGTTGCGGAAGGCACTTGAGGCCGTCAAAGCGGAGTGGCGAAGTGGCCAGGCGACACAAGCCGACGTGTCGGCGGCATTGAGCGAATTATTGGAGGCGCAACTTGAAGCCGCGGCAAGCGAGCCCGAGCAGATTTCGATTCTCGAGGCGATGCTGGCCAACCAGCGAGACGCAGAAAAGTATTGGGAACGAATGAACAAGGACGGACATTGCTCGGAGGCCGAGGTCAACCGCGCCAAGGCCGGTCGCCTGGACGCCGAGATCCGGCTCGAAACAGTCAAGGCAATGGCGAAAACTGGGGTTACGTCGTCGGTGGCGAAGCGAGAGAACGAAGGCATAAGGAAGCTGCAAGACGAGATGATAATCTCGTTGGCGAAGGCGTCTTTGATAGCTGACGCGCAAAACAGGGTCGGTACCCTTGATTTCATCGATCGTGCCGCGGCGTCGGATAATCTCCTTGAGGTCCAGCTTGACGCGGCCGAGGCGAAGGCTGCGAAGATCGCTATTCTTCAGAAACTCCTGGAGAATCGACGACGGGTCGAGCAGGTTGTCGAGGCGCGATTCCAGAACGGCAGGACATCGGAAGCCGACTTGTTGGCGGTCCGCAAGGATCGCATTACGGCGGAAGCCCGCCTGGCCAAGGAAAAGGCCGCCGCCGAGCCGGAGGTTTCTCCCGCCAAGCCCGGCGAAGCGGCGCGGCCGCGCGGGCCGATCTTGCTCTATCACGTGCCGTATCGCGATGGGAAGGACGCGACGAAGGCCGACATGACGGACAAGCTGCTCGCGGCGGTCGAGCGGAATCTCAATGCCGGCGGCGAGAAGCTTGCTCGAGTGCGGTTGCTGGACGCCGGTTGGATCGAGGTCGCGTTGCTCCGTGCGGATAACGCGGACCGCCGCCGGGCGGAGCGACTGCTGGCGCGGCCGGGGAGGTTGGAATTCCGCATCATGGCCAATCCTCATAAAGACAGTGCGGCCATTTATTTGGCAGAAGATAGCTCGGGACCCGAAATCTCGGGGGCCGAACTTCGTTACAGCCCCGGCATACTTGGGATGCTGCTCACCGCCACGATGCCCGACCGCCACAACCAACCCAAGTCACTCGCCTTGTGGGTGCCGCTCCGAGAAGGGCAGGAAAAGACGTTCGACTTCCGCGAGATCACTTCGCGCGTGGGATTTCTTATACCGAATGGAAAGGAAGTCCTCGTCGTCCCCGCTGGCGTACCCGACGCACACGTCGCGAATGCCGAAGTCGGCACGGACAAAAGCGGCCCGTGCATCAACTTCACACTCGACGATGCCAGCGCGAAGCTGCTCGCCAAACTGACCGGCGAGCATCTGCCGGACCGGTCGGGCAACTTCAAATATCGGCTGGGCATTATCCTGGATGGCGAGCTTATCTGCGCGCCGTTTATCGATGAAGTGATCTCCAAATGCGGCAAGATCACCGGCAGGTTCAGCCAAGAGCAAGCGGCGGGAATCGCCGAGACGTTGAACGCCGGTCGCCTGCCCGTGCCGTTAAGGCCGGTGACCTAGCACCTTGTCAAAACCTGAATTTCGAGTGGCTCGTTTCGACCCCGGAGGGGTCTGAGAGATTAGCCGGGGGTCGCAGCGAACCCCCGGTTATGTCGAACAATATGTACGCCGACCCCGGAGGGGTCGCAGTGGTGCGGCGCTTCGACCCCTCCGGGGTCCCGAACGGTAGGGCGTTCGTTATCCCCGGATGCGCTGTGCGATCCGGGGCTAATCGCTTGTATCCCTCCGGGATGTGGAATTGGAGGAAGGTATGCGACAGGCCGACCTTTGACCTTGGCAAGCTAAATCCGCATTCTTGGCTTCGAAAGTGCCCTAGCACGAGTTTTGCGACCCAAAAAAATCTTTTCTCGGCGATTTGCCCGGTGCGCGAAGCGGACGTTTCCCGTCGATTCCTCAACTCCCTGCGGCATAAGGGCTTGCGCCGACACGCCAGTTCACAGCCACCCGCACGCAGGGGCCGTGCGCAGACATTCGCGAGGCGGCTTAAAGTGTGCCTGGGCAAGAAGTTACGTACGTTTTGTACCATCAAAACCTAACAACTGTTGACAACAACCGGCGTTGTGGTATATTGACGACCGCAGGAGAAGAGGGATGAAGGATCGGAGATCGAGCCGCGGAGTGTTTTCGCGTTCTATCTGCGTTCTATCTGCGTTTCATCCGCGCCCCCCCCCGCGGCCTTTGTGCCCTTGGTGTTCTTCGCGGTTCACCTCCCCTGGTCCAACTTGCCCCAATCGTTTCCCCTGTAATCCCAACCGCTGCCAAACGCTGCCATTCGTTCCCAAGCACTTCCCAAGCACTTTCCAAATGCTTCCCAATCCTTTGTTTAATGACCTTCGAGTTAAACGCATGCCGATTTCTCGGAGATTGCGACATGCACACGCGAATTCTTTTTGTGGCGTGGTTTGCCCGTCGCCGATTATGTAGCCATCGCTCAAAACATCCCCGCCAGCGAATGGATCAAATGGGATCAAAAGACGTAGTCCTACTGCCGCCCTACTCGCGTTCTACTCCGCTTCCACTCGCATCCTACTGTCGTCCTACTCGCATCCCACTCAGGTCCTGCTCAGGTCCTGCTCAGCAAAACCGAAGAAAACAAGGCGAAAACCACGAATTCGAAAACGAAAGAAAAATGCCCGACCTGATTTACACGATGCGCTCCAATCCGAAGTGTTTTCTTTCCGCCGCGAAGATTTTGCGAAACCTTTTTACACGCGCGGGGTTAAACAATCTCGTAGCGGTTGGTATGGAATCTGGCCGTTGCCAAAAGCGGGCGTCTGCGTTGCTTGCGGAACGTCAGCAATAAAAAATCCCGCCACATGCGGTGTAGCGTCGCGTGCGCTCCGATCGGTGTTCTGCGAACATCTGGGGGATCGGATCGCCGCGGTTTGCGCGTATGCCGCTCAAGTTCCATTCGTTACACACTCACAACGGATTCCCGATCCGCCGATGGTGCGGGTCTGCGGAGATGGAATGCTCTGACCTTAAGGGAGTTGCAATATGCGCACCAACATTCACAAACAACGCAGCCAAGGGGACAGTCCCATTTTTGCTTACACAAAAATCGGGACAGTGCCCATCGCGAAGTCTCGCGGTTTTACGCTCGTCGAGCTTCTGGTGGTTATCGCCATCATCGGCATCTTGACCGCCCTGCTGGTGCCGGCCGTCGGCGCAGCGGGCCCGCGCCCGCCGCGTGCAATGCCAGACGAACCTCCATCAGATCGGCATCGCCTTCGCGGGCTACTTTGCGGCCGGCGGCGAGAGGGCTCTGTATCCCGACGCGGCCGAATTGCCCTCCGCGATGCCCGGCAAAAAGCCGATTTGGGCAATTTTGGCGGGCTACCTGGAAAAGGACCAGACGATCTTTCGCTGTCCGGACGATGTGTCGCCGGGCGACAGCGGCCAGACGTACTTCCGGCATGAGGGCCTGAGCTATGAGTATCCCGAAGGGAAGGCCGCCAATAAGACCATGACTCAGTATTGCAAGGGCCAGCCGTCCGAGACCGTCTTCATCCTCTACGATTACGATGATTTCCACGGCGCGGCCGGCACCACGGGCTCTCGGAATTATTTGTATTGCGACGGACACGTCGATTACTGATTGTCGTCTTTCGCTCCGCGAAAGTTCACTTGCTTTCGCGGAGCGAAAGACGACATTGTGCAACCGCGAAAGGAAATCAATCATGCATGCCACAACTGCCGAAGTTAGAGCCGCCCGACAGGCTGCGGCGAAGCCAAAACCGGCGGAGAAAAAACCGTGGAAACTGATAATCGTTACGACGGTCGCCATAGTCCTGCTGCTCTCCGGGTCCGTTTGGGCGTGGAAACATTACAGCCACTTGCGCGACTGCGGAAGGCTGAGCAGTTGCTCGCCGCGGCCGCGCAAAATCGCGGTAGCCAGCCTGTGAGTTCCGGACAACGGAGATTCGGTCTCGACGAGAATACGCGGAAGTCGATCGACGCGCTGGGGCTGACGCAAGCGGAGCGCGACCAACTATCGGCTGCGCGTCGCGAAGAAGGCCGCCGCCGCCGTCAAGAAGAAATGGACCGGTTCCTCGCCATGTCGGAGAAAGAGCGCAGGCCTTCGCGCAGAAGCGGGCCGCCGAAATGGCAAAGCAGCTCGACCAGAGAGCCGCGGCAGCCGCCAAGAATGGACAGTCCGACAAAGCATCCGGCGACAACGCGAATGCCGGCACATCGCGAGGATCGGGAAATGGCCCCGGCAGTCGAGGCCCTCGGACGCCCGATCGGCGCCTACAGGCCCAAAAGTGGCGATTGGACAATACGACGCCGCAAGAACGTGCCCAGCGAACGCTCTACAATGCCGCATTGGCTAAGGCGATCGCAGCGCAGAACTCCGTTCGCTCAGGGCAGGGCCTGCCGCCAATTCCGATGCCGCGGACGCGGTCGATGTAACGATTGCCACCGTTCTCTCGCGGCGTTAGAATAGGACTCGGAGGTAGTTCAAGATGCGCCGCACCGATCTTATTGAGGCCCTTCAAGCCGGTCCTTTCCGGCCATTCCGCATTTATGTCTCTGATGGCGGGACGTTTGATGTTCGGCATCCCGAAATGCTGCTCGTGGGCAGCCATTCAGCCGTGATTGGCATCGCGCCACGTCGCGGCAACGGGGACGCCGGTGAAGGTTATCCGCAAATGGAACGCTTTACGACCATCGACCTGGTGCATATTACGCGACTCGAGCAACTGCCGGCGCGTGCCGTTTAACATCGGACCAGACCGCATAGCGAGTTCTGGTCCACAAGCAATGTATTTCCCGATTCATCAAGGAGACATCAATGCGTTATTGCCCCGGTCTTAGTGCCGTGTTCAGCCTTCTCTTCATGGGTTTGCTCGTCTCGCTCGACACCAGGTGCGCATCTGCGGACGAGCCGCCGCCGGGCTTCGCGCGGCTGTGGAACGGCAAAGACCTGAGCGGCTGGCACGGCATGCCGGACTTCAGCCTGTTCACTCTGGCCGCGCTGCCGGAGGTCGAGCGCAAGGCGAAGCTCGACGCCTGGACCGCCGAGACGCGGCAACATTGGAGCGTGCAAGGCGACGAGCTGGTGAATGACGGAAAGGGCGCGTTCCTGACGACCGACAAGAACTACGGCGACATCGAGTTGCTGCTGGAATATAAGACTGTTCCCTTGGCCGACAGCGGCGTTTACCTCCGCGGCACGCCGCAGGTGCAGATTTGGGACTACACCAAGGCCGGCGGCAAGTGGAATCTGGGCGCGGACAAAGGCAGCGGCGGCCTGTGGAACAACAGCCCCGGCTCGCCCGGCAAGGACCCGCTCGTATTGGCCGACAAGCCGTTCGGCGAGTGGAACAAGTTCCGCATCCTCATGGTGGGCGAGCGCGTGACCGTCTACCTGAACGACAAGCTGGTCGTCGATCACGCCCGGCTGGAGAACTACTGGCGCAAGACGGTGCATCCGCCGAAATACAACCGTGCCACGCCGCTTATGAAGACCGGCCCGATCCAGCTTCAGACCCACGGCGGCGAAATCCGCTGGCGGAACTTGTTCGTCCGCGAGATACCGAGCGACGAGGCTAACGAGATTCTCCGCAAGCACAACAACGAGGGCTTTGTGACCGTCTTCAACGGCAAGGACTTCACCGGCTGGGCGGGACCTGTTGACGAGTATCAAGTGAAAGATGGCGCGGTGCTCTGTCGGCCGAACAAAGGCGGCACGATCTACACCGAGGCCGAATACTCCGACTTCGTCGCTCGCGTCGAGTTTCGCCTGCCGCCGGCCGGCAACAACGGGCTGGCGATCCGCTATCCGGGCGATCCCAAAGGCAGGATTGACGGGGCCTACGATGGCACATGCGAATGCCAGATCCTCGACGACACGGCCCACGTTTATGACCATCTCGACCCGCGGCAATACTGCGCCTCGGCCTACGGCATGACGGCCGTCAACCGCGGCTACCTGCGGCCGGTGGGCGAGTGGAACTTCATCGAGGTCACGGCCGTCGGCCCCAAGCTGAAGATGGAACTCAACGGCACGCTCGTCACCGAGACCGACCTGACGGAAGTGAAGGAATACATGGCCAACCATCCGCATCCGGGCAAGCTCTCGACGCGCGGCCATTTCGGCTTCTGCGGCCACAACGACCCCGTGGCGTTCAGGAACGTGCAGATTAAGGAGCTGACCTACTGAACAATGTCTCCCCGCGACCCTACGCTTCCGGTTCTTTCTCCGCGCGGGCCGATGCGCATAAAGGCACGTTCGGCACGGCCTTGATCGTGGGCGGCTCGCGGGGCATGACCGGCGCGGCGGCCCTGGCCGGCATGGCGGCCTTGCGCGGCGGCGCTGGGCTGGTGCGCGTGGCGGTGCCGGACCGCTGCCTGGAATCGGTTGCTGCGCATGAGCCTTCTTACATGACAGCTCCGCTGCCCTGCGACGTGGAAGGCCGCATCAGCGGCGCGGCCCATGCGCGGATCGTGGAGTTGGCGCAGGCGGCGACCGTCGTGGCGATAGGGCCGGGCCTCGGCCGCTCGCCCGATCTGGACCGCATGATCCAACAACTCTACAAGGAGATCGCGCGGCCGATGGTCTGCGACGCCGACGCATTGAACGCTTTGTCGGCTGATCGCGACGCGCTCGCGCAACACGCCGGGCCGCGGGTCTTCACGCCGCATCCGGGCGAATTCGCCCGGCTGGTTGGGCAGGACTATCCGGCCGACGAGCGCGAGGTAGCCGCGCAGGAGCTTGCCGCCCGGTGCAATGTGGTCGTCGTGCTAAAAGGGCATCGCACCTTCGTAACCGACGGCCGCCGCCACTGGCACAACTCGACCGGCAATCCGGGCATGGCCACCGGTGGATCGGGGGATTCGCTGACCGGGCTGATCACGGCGCTGGCCTGCCAGCATCTTGAGCCCTACGACGCGGCGCGGCTGGGAGTTTACTTGCACGGCCTGGCCGGCGATTTGGCGGCCAAGGAACTGGGAGAGGCGTCGCTGATCGCGAGCGACATCGTGAGGTTCCTGCCCGCGGCGATGAAAGCTACTTCCCCTTGATCTGCTTCTCCACCCAGGTTTCGTCCTTGAGATAGTGCTTCGCCCGTAAGATCACCTCGGGGTCTTTGCTGAGCAGGATGACTTTGTCGAGGGCCTTGTTGAACTCGACCTTGTTGGGCTGCCGCAGTTCTTTGTGATGGGCCAATTCAACAACCGTTTCACAGGCGACTTGCGCGAACTGCGGCTGGTCCATATAGGGCGCGACGAAACGAAACGTGTCGAGCGAGCGAATCGCACGGGCACGTTTGATGATTGTGGCAGTCCGTTTCTCGTCGCGCCGGCACAAGTCCCTGGCTTTCTTGAGCATTATTAACCGTTCGGAGTCCGAGCGGCCGTCGGGCAATGGCGACAACACGGATCAAGGCATCGACGAGAGTTCCCGCTATACCTGGCACGAAGGCTGCGGTGCCCGCAAGCTCGGCCAGCCGAGGCGCCACACTACCGTCGGGCCAATTACACAAAGCTTCAAATGCTGCAGCGCTGCGTTCGTCATCCGCGGCCTCAAATGCGGCGTCAACGGCCTTTCTTGCCGACGGTCCCCCGATACGTCCTATCGCCGGCAATAGTTTTGTTTGCTCGCTCTGATTCATTCCGCGCATTGAATTCAAAAGCAGCACCCCTGGGTCCGTGTTCTTCGGATCGCGCCGCGCGATCAGGGCCAGCGATATTTCAGCCTCCTCGCGGGAGGCGTAGTCCTTGGCGTCGAGGATCTCGCGGGCCAATTTGGCGATTAAGTCGGGGCCGCCCAACTGCCCCAGCGCCTTTAGCGCGGCCGCGCGGACTTTGGCGTCCTTGTCCTTGGAAGCGGTCAAGAGCGCAGCCGCGCTATCGATCGCGTGCCTGGCGACAAGGAGCTTCACTATCGCAATACGAGCTGCCGGCGCAGCCGTCTTCAATTGCTCGCAAAGAGCTGCGTTAATGCCATCGCCATGCAAAACCGTCAACGCGGCAACAACATCTTTTTGGTCTTTCTCGCTAGCAAGCAAGGCGACCAGTTGCGGCACGTCATTTTTATCACCCAGCGGCCCGAGCGCGCAGATTGCGGCGGCATGGACCTCGCCCTGCGGAGTTTTCAGCAGATCGAGCACCGCCGGCTTGGCCGCCGCGTCGCCGCGCCCGGCCAACGCGCCGAGCAGCCCCACTTGGGCCTCAGGCGCGAGTTTTGGCAGCAGCGTCGCGAACCGCCGCGTCGCGTCGGCCCCCTTCGCTTCATCGCGGACCTGCTCCAGCCCGATAGCGCGAACGTCCTTGTCCTTGTCGGAAACCAGATTGATGACCGTCTGCACGACATCGTCGTCCGCGCGGACGTGCCGCGGCGCAACGAGTATTACGATAGCGAACAAGGCCAGCAGCGTGCGATGTTTCATGGCAGTATTTTGGGTGTGTGCGCAACAAGCGACTGGGTACTGAGTACTAAGTACGCAGTACCCAGTTCGAAATCTAATGCGATGGAATTAACTGCCGCTGGCCATCAGCAGCCCGCGGGTCGCGGCCAGCTTGACGCTCTTCAGCGGGCTTGCAATCAGCGAAGTATAGACCTTCTTGGCGGCAGCGCGGTCACCGGCGGCCAATAACTTTTCGGCTGCCGTCAACCGCGCGTCGGCAATGCGGAGCTTGACCGGCTCGGCGGAAACCGAGGCGTCTTGCAGGGCCTTGGCCGACTCCGCAGTGCCGATGTCGCCCAGGGCCGTGGCCGCAGCCAGCGCGACTTGCTCATCGTTATCGGCGAGCAACGCACTTAAGTCGGAGACGCTCTCGGCATCGCGGCGGACGCCGAGCGAGCCGGCGATGCCGGCTTTTTCCGCGCCGCTGGTCTTGACCAGCCCCTCGCGAAGAGCCTCGGCCGCTTCCGACGCCGGAATCCGCTCCAAGGCATAACGGGCCATGTGCGAAAGGTCCTTGTTGGGCAGCATCGCGGCCAGCGCGGGCACCGAGGCGGCGGTGCCGATGATCGTCAGCTTGCGGCAGACGTAATCTTTGGCCGCGCGCGAAGCACTCGTGCTAAGCACCGCGACGAGCTTCGTTTCCAGGTCCTTTCGCACGGCCGGGTCGCCGTGGCTTGCGGGCACGGCGTCCTCGATCGCGCCCAGCAGGGCGTGGAACTTGGGGATATCCGCGCCCCAGTCGAAAGTCTTCAAGTTGTCGAAGGCCTTTTGCAGGTCGGCCGCGTCCGGCGCGCCTTTGTACTGCGTCTCGTAGACGGCGGTCCTTCTGGCAGCGGGTTTCTTCTTAGCCGGTTTCTTCGGCTTCGCTTCGGGTGTCGGTTGCGTTAGTGTTTGATCTGGCATGGATGATGTCTATTGTTTGAGTGTTTGTTTGTTCTTACAGCGTCCACGGTTCGCGGCGGGCGCGATCGACGAAGCGGTTGGCCTCTTCATCGCCGGGAAACTCGTTCTTGGCGGCGTCCCATTTCAGATTCCGCTTGAGTTGATAGGCGATATTGCCCAAGTGGCAGACGGCGGCGGTGTGCGTCGCCAGTTCGATGTCACGGAACGGTTTGTCGCGGGTTTTGACGCACTGGATGAAATCGCCGTAGATGCCACCCTGGCCTTTGTAGGTCGGGACGGTCTTGGCTTCCTTCTTCTCGCCCGGCGTGCCCTCAACCTGGAGATTGCCGTAGCCCGGCCGATTGTGCGTGAGGAGGATGCCGTTGGCGTAACGGTAGGTCAGCCACTCCTTGCCGTCGTCGTTGTGATAGGTGACTTCCTCCGGCTCCAACTCGCGGCAGTCGATGGCAAAGATTGCTCCGCCGAAGTGGTGCGCGCCCCAGTCGGTCATACCGCCGCCGGAATAGTCGGAGTACGACCGCCAGCAGGAGCCATTGATGTTGTAGCTGCCGCTGCAGCGATAGGGATGGTACGGCGCCCAGGGTGCGGGACCAAGCCACATGTCCCAATCGAAACCGTCGGGCACCGGCTCGCCGGGCAAATAGCAGAGCTGCGGCAGCGGGCCGACATTGACGTTGATCGACTTGATCGGTCCGATCTCGCCGCTCCAGCACTTATTGACTACGGGGCGATAATCCTCCAGCACGCGCTGGCTGCCGCCGGAAACGACGCGGCTATAGCGTCTGGCGGCCGCCACCACGATCGGTCCCTCGCGCAGCGTTCGTGTCTCGGGCTTCTGGCAGTAAACATCCTTCCCATGCCGGCAGGCCTCGACGACGATTTGGATGTGCCAATGATCGGGCGTGGCGACGTGAACGGCGTCGATATCGGTGCGCGCCAACAGTTCGCGAAAATCGTGGTAGGGCTTGCAATCCTTGTTGCGGTAATGCTTGTTGGCCCGGTCCAGCGCCTTGTTGAGATGGTCTTCACTGACGTCGCAGGCGGCCACGTACTGGACATCGCCGCGACCCAGATAGCGCCCTGGTCTCCGGAGCCCTGGTTGCCGATGCCGATGCCGGCCATCACGATGCGGTTGCTGGGCGCGGGCCGCCCTTCGGCCCCCAGGGCCGAGCCGGGCACCAGATAGGGCACGGCCACCGCGGTCGCCGCGGCCTTGAGAAAGTCTCGCCGATTGGCTTGTTGTTTCATGGAATGTCCTTCCTTTCTTGAAGCACAGAAGAATGGGCTCGCACGCCGCGATTGGACGCAAGAGGCCGAGAAATCCAGGTGGCTAAAGGTGGGCCGAATGCGACGGAGGCAGGTCGGACGCGCGGTATCTTGAGGCATTCGGATTGACTACAAGATAGACAGCCCGGACGCGGATGTCAACTATTACGGAACATGGGGGTCACTTCAGCAATTCCACCAGCCCCAGCACCAGCAAGCCAACGCTTACAACAGCATTGACGTGGAAAAACGCCCGGTTTACGCGGCTCAAATCGTCCGGCCGTACCAGCCAGTGTTCGTAAAGCAGCAAGAGGCCGATGGCCGCCACACCGGTCAGATAGATCGCCCCGAAAAGCGGATAAAACCACGGCAGCGCGGCCAAGAGCAGGAACATGGCAAAATGGCACGCGGCCGCCACGCGCAGCGCCGCGGGGATGCCCAACCGGGCGGGCACGCTGTAGAGCTTCAAGGAGACATCGAAAGCGTAGTCCTGGCACGAATAGATAATGTCGAACCCGGCCACCCAAAGCGCGACCGCCGCGCTCAAGACCAGCGGCGGCCAGGTCAATTCGGCCCGTATCACGACCCACGCGGCCGACGGGGCCAAGGCCAATGCAACGCCCAGCCAAAGGTGCGCAAGCGCCGTGAAACGCTTGGCGTAGGTATAACCGAAGAGGAACAACAGCACCGGCGAGGAAGCTGCCAAGGGAATCCAATTCGGCAGGAAAAGCAAGGTGGCCGCCACGAAGCCGAACGAGCAGAGAACCGTGAATGCCCGCACGCCGCCCACGCTGAGCACGCCAGACGGCAGGTGCCGCATTTGCGTTCGCGGGTTCATCGCATCGATCCGCCGGTCGGCCAGGCGGTTGAAGGCCATCGCCGCGCTGCGGGCGGTGACCATGCAGAGGAGAATGCCCAAAAGGTCGAGCCAGCCAAACGGCCGCGGCGGCGTTTCAAGGGCGTTCAGCTTCCACGCCATTGCCGCCGCCAGGAGCGCAAAGGGCAGCGCGAAGAGCGTGTGGCTGAAGCGGATCATCTCCAGAAGGTGGCGAAGGCTCACTCCTCCCCTCCCCACCGCTGCATCAGCGAGTTGCGAATGCCAAGCTGATCCAAAATCCGCGCGACGACGAAATCGATCAGGTCGCGGATCGTCTTCGCGCCATGATAGAAGCCAGGCATTGCCGGCAGGATCACCGCGCCGTACTCGGCGGCCCGCTTCATGTTGTCCAGCGCCATCGGCGAAAGCGGCGTCTCCCGCGGCACAAGGATCAGCTTGCGGCGCTCTTTGAAGTGGACTTCGGCCGCGCGGTGGATCAGGTTCGAACTGGTGCCGTGAACGATCGCGCTCAGCGTGCCGCTGGAGCATGGGCAGATTACCATGCCATCGGTGAGGAATGAGCCGCTGGCGATCGCGCCGATGAAATCGCAATGATGATAATACGTCAGCGTGCCTTCCTCGACCGAACCGGCCGAGAGTACGTTGCTCTCGTCGCTCGTAACACCCGACATGGTGCGGAGGTCTTGCAGCTTGCGGTCGTTGGGCCGCGAGCCGATGTCCAGCATGAGCATCGAAGGCGAGAACTCGTCGAGGTTGACGGTCAGGTCGAGTTCTTGCTTGAAGACCGTCTGCGCGGCGGGGCTGATGACCAGATGGATGTTGCAGCCGACGGCGTAAAGCGTTTCCAAAAGCCGCGTGGCATAGACGGACCCGCTGGCCCCGGTGATGGCGACGACGATGTTTTTCTTCATGGTGCGGTCCAGTAAGTCCCTCTTGCCGAGAGGGACCATTTTGCGTCAAACCGGGCATGGTCCCTAACCGCTTCCGTGCGCGGAGCACATTGGTCCTTTCCGGCAGAAAGGACCTACTTCGCTCCCACATACAACGTCGCGATCCCTAGCGTGAACGGGTGGAATTCGACCTGCGACAGCCCGGCGGCCTGCATCCGCGCACATAACTCCGCGCCTGGGGGAACTGGCTGACGCTCGCCGGGAGGTAATTATAGGCCGATTGATCATTTTTCGCCAACGCCTGGCCGACCCGCGGCAGGACGCGGCGGAAATAGAAGCGATATAGCGCCGACAGCGGCCAGAGCGTCGGCATGGAGAACTCCAACACGGCCACGCTTCCGCCAGGGCGGCAGACGCGGACCATTTCGGCCAGTCCGCGGTCCGTGTCGCTCACGTTCCTGAGTCCGAAAGCGACGCAGACGATCTGGTACGTGTCGGACTCGAGGGGCAATTGTTGCGTATCGGCCTCCAGCCAGACGATATGCTTTTCGGCCCCCGCGCGGCGGGCCTTCCGTCGGGCGATTTCCAACATTGGCGGGCAAAAATCCGTGGCCATGATGCAGGCGGTCTTTCCGCTGGCCTTCCAATAGGCCAGGGCCAGGTCGCCCGTGCCGGTGCAGACATCAAGGATCGGGCTGCCATCTCGCATTGGCGGCACGAATCGCACCGTCTGCCGCCGCCAGTAGAGGTCAATGCCCAGCGAAAGGACATGGTTCAACAAATCGTAACGGCCGGCAATGGAACCGAACATCCGCCGCACACGGTCGGAGGATTTGTCGAGGCTGCCGGGGGTAGTTTCGCCGCCGCTCATGGCTCGGACTCCGGGCCAAGGCCGTATTCGGCCCAGCGGTCGGTGACGAGTGTTTCGGTTTGAACATGACGCGTGCGAGCGCAACGACGCGTTGCGTCGATGGCGATCCGGCGTTTCACCGTTCCGGTCACTTCGCTGCTCCCGTCCAACACAAAGACAGAATTCTCCCAATCAGCAATTTGCGCAGTCTCCGCGAGGACGCGATCCAAATCACAGACATTGGTTTCAGCGTCAACGATCACCAGCAGCCGAGCAAACTTGAACGGCTTCATGCCCCAAGCCACTGTGGCTACGTGCCGTGCCTGCGTAGGATAGGTCTTTTCAATCGCCAAGACGGCTGTCCCGGTGTTACGCGAGTATGGCCGCATGTCGAAGTGAACTAGTTCCGGTATTCGCGTTTTTAAGTAAGGGAGAAATATCCTGGCAAGCGTTCGATCACAGACGAATGCTTCACTGTTGTAGGCGTCGCTGCTATCGACGCTAGGAACGAACTTCGAAAGGACGTGGTTGGCCCGATGGGTTACGGCCGTTACGTGTATTGATTGAGCTTGCGACAAAGAACCAAGTGCTCCGAGAAATGAAACATCGGCAGAATCGATCCAACCTTCGATAATAAGATCAGCTTCAGCCGGCACCTGCAAATCAATAGTTTGGCAAGCGACCGCGTCCAGCGGCCTTTCGCGCAGTAAGCCTGCTAGACCAATCGGATCGACACTTGACGGGAGCGGTGCGCTAGCCGCTAGCCTCACCGCAGGATCGCCGCCAACTACGATGGCCAGCGGAATCCGTCCGCCAACGTCGCGGTATGCCTTCACAACTCTGGACGGGTAAGCATTCTCCGACCAATTCGCGCAGGCTAAATCTCGTCCTAGGACACTTACGTTGCCATGTAAGAGGATTTGGGCGTGCGTCTCAGGGAATGCCGATAGCATTAATGCGGAAAACATCGTAGGGTGTTTTTGCGGTCCCCATGGCGACAGCGGCAGGTCTTGCAAATTGACATCGCTGCCCAGCCGAACCACCTGCTGACTAGGCCCCGACTTGACCTTATTCGCCGCAAAGCTCGCCGCCGCGCCGCTCTTGCCGCCGAAACGGAGCCGTTCCAGCCAGCCCTCGCTGCCGCCGCCGTTCAGCGCACGATCAATCCGCGCGGTCGCCTCTTCAATCGAATCCGCGCCCAATGCCCGTAAGATCCGCGATTCCGTGCCGAAAAGATTCGTTACGAGCGGGATGTCGTGGCCCTTCACATTGCGAAATAAGAGCGCCGGCCCATTTTGCCGGGCCACGCGGCGGGTCACTTCGGCGACCTCAAGACACGGATCGACTTCGGCGTCAACCGGGGCCAGTTCCCCGGCCCGCCCCAGATCTTCGAGAAAATCGGCCAGATTGCGATACGGCATGAAGAGTATTGTAAGACCCCACCGCCGTTCCAACAACCGCCGCAGGAAGCTAGTGTAGTGTCTCAGGCTGATGGGATTTTATCGAGTGTTTTGCGGGCACGTCGGACTTTTTCCAAAATGTCCTCAGCTTTGGCGAGCCAGACGAAGCCCTTAGGGTTAGCGTTGTGATGTTTAATGTTGTCGCCAATGGCCTGCTCCAATTCAGCAATGCTCTTGAACACGCCGCGTCGAATGCGTTGGTCGGTGATATCGCGGAACCATCGTTCCACCAGATTCAGCCACGAACTGCTCGTTGGCGTGAAGTGCATGTGGAATCGCTTGTGCCGTTTCAGCCAGCTCTGAACTTTCGGGTGTTTATGTGTCGCGTAGTTATCAACAATCAGATGCAAGTCCAAGTCGGCGGGCGTCTCGGCGTCGATTTTCTTCGGGAACTTCAGCCATTCCTGATGGCGATGTCTGGGAATGCACTCGGCAATTACTTTGCCTTCGACGACTTCGATTGCCGCGAACAAGGTCGTTGTTCCATTTCGTTTGTAGTCGTGCGTCATCGTTCCCAAGCGGCCCGGATACATCGGCAAACTTTTCTGCGTTCGGTCGAGCGCTTGGATCGAGCTTTTTTCATCGCACGAAAGCACCAGTGCGTGTTCCGGGGGATTCAGATACAGGCCCACGATGTCAACCAGTTTCTCAACGAAGCGCGGATCGTTCGAGACCTTAAACGTCTTTATCAAGTGCGGCTTCAAGCCGTTGTCTCGCCACACCCGCTGGACGGTCGCCTTGCTGACGCCCATCGCTTTGGCCATGCTTCGCGTCGACCAATGCGTGGCATTTGCCGGAGTTTCCTGCGTGGTCTTGCGGAGGATCTCAACTTCCTTACTTAACATCCCGCACAGTTGGCGTCCGTCCGCTGCGAGGTGCGTCCTTAAGGATGCCGGACACACGGTCGGTAGCGAATCGATTTCGCCAAGTGGCAACCGTTCGACGTGTGCAACCAAGCTCTTCCGCAATGTTGTCATTCTGCCAACCATCCGCAGCCGCCAGTACGATCTTCGCACGCAATACAACTTGCGCCTGCGTACTTCGACCACGCGACAATTTGAGCAACGTCGTTCGTTCTTCCTCAGTCAACGCAACTGCTTGGGCGACTCGCATGACAGTATCCTCCGTGGCATGAAGATACTACGCAAGCCGAGCCATTTAAGTTCACTTATTTAAGAGGCACTACATTAGAATCAAGCCGGGGTATCCGGACGTTGCTCCGGACATGTGGTGGTTTGACCCTCCCCTTGGAAGGTCGGACGGCAGCCTTATACCCGCAACGGACGTCAGGGAGGCGTACGCGGGCCGAAGTTGGCAGCGATGGTCTCGGCACCTTGGCCCCGGGCAATGGCGGTCGGGCATTGACGGCCTGGAAAGCTACCTCGCCCTCGTGCGACGAGAACTTGAAAGCTCGTGCGCTGGGGACCGTCGATGACCGTATCCGTTGTGCTTCCACAGGCCTTGGTGGAAGAGGTCCAATCCGTCGCCGCACTCCACATCGAAACGGCCGGCGTGATGCTCGTCAGCGTGGCCGAGGCGCCTAGCGGCGACTTGAGGATATTGGGGCGGCGAATCCTCTGGGTCCCGGAATCGGCTTATTCCCGCCGCGATTGGGACGGCATGTCGATTCGCTCCGAGGGATATGTGTATGCCTTGGCTCAGGCCGAGGCTATTGGAGCAACGCCAATTTGGGTCCATACGCACCCGGGCCAAGATGCGCTTCCGGAGAAAAGTGAACACGATCGGACGGTGGACCGCGAAATCTCGGACCTCTTTCGCCTCCGCTCCGGAAGCAAGTATTATGGAACACAGATCTTCTCTCCACGTTCGACAGGGCTGGCATTCACGGGAGATTTGCAGGCTGAGGGGTGCGAGCGCGCAAGTGGAACGGCTGTGGCAGGTCGGGGATAGCTGGAATCTCACCCGCGCTTTCGACTCAACACTGCCAGCGCTGCCGGCGATTTACGACCGAAACGTGAGGGCATTCGGACCCGATGTGCAGCAAACGCTCGCAGATCTCAGGGTCGGGGTAGTGGGTTGCGGCGGGACCGGCTCAGCGGTCGCAGAACAGCTTGTTCGCCTGGGCGTGCGGCATCTAACCCTCCTGGACCCGGACGTGCTCTCGGAAAACAATCTCACCCGCGTTTACGGGTCAAGTTTGGCAAACGTCGGCCAGCCAAAGGTGCATGTCCTAAAGGGACACCTCCTCGGAATTGCGCCGAACTTCGATGCCAGGCAGTCGAGTCAATGGTTACATTGGAGCCGACCGCGCGGAAACTGATCGGATGCGATCTCCTGTTCGGTTGCACAGACGATAACGCCGGCCGTTTGGTGCTGTCTCGGCTAGCGACCTATCTGATGACGCCTGTGATCGATTGCGGCGTTCTAATAACCAGCGACGCCGACGGCCGCCTAACGGGAATCAACGGCCGAGTAACCGTGCTCTCGCCAGGCCAGGCATGCCTTGTTTGCCGTGACCGAATCGATCTGCGCGCGCCGGCAGCGAACTGCTGACTCCAGAGGAGCGAGTGCGCCGAGAGAATGAGGGTTACGCGACGGCGCTGGCGCGAACGGAGCCTGCTGTAGTGGCATTTACGACAATGGTCGCCGCGACCGCCGTCGGCGAGCTTTTGGATCGTTTGATTGGTTTCGGCCCCTAGCCGCGGCCAAGCGAAATCCTCTTGCGCTTCCACGAACGCGAGATTTCAACGAACGTGGCCACCCCACGGATAGGCCATTACTGTCACTCGTCTAGCTGCAAGCTCGGACTCGGGGCGGGCCAACCCTTCTTGGAGCAAACATGGCCGACAAAATGAAGATTTCATGGTGGCAGTGGCTGCCGTTTTTCCGCTGGCGAGTCGTCGCGGTGGTCGAGTCGGCCGACGACGTTCCGCAACGACTGCCCCGTAACGGTGCAGTCTTGGTTGGGTCACCCTCTCGACCGAAATGGATCGTATTTGATTGCCCGTGCCGAACGGGGCACAGAATCATGCTTAACACCGACAAAGCCCGATTGCCGAGTTGGTCCACGACCTCCAAAGGCCGGCTAACGATCTCGCCGAGCGCTGATTCGCGGGAGGCGCAATCGCGGTGCCATTACTTTATTCGGAACGGGCGCGTCGAATGGGTTTAGGACACGAACAGCTAATTTATGCGGAGACAGCCGATGTTAATACTACAGCGCACTTTACCGGAAAATCAGTATATGGTATGACTTTGGGCAGTTGAACAGAGGGGCGATACAACATTTCAGGAGGTCAAGGATGACCGCAGATCAAATTGTGAGTTTGGGGACGGAGTTGGCGGGGTTTCTGGACCAGTTCACGGATTGTTTCGGTCGCTCGGAGCCGCGTGGAAAGTTGCAAACCTACATCCTGGGGCAGTTGGGACAACTGCCCCGCAAAAGCATCGAACCGATCGCACTCGCTGCGAACGTGAAGCCGCGAACGTTGCAAGAGTTCCTGGCCAGCGATGCGTGGGACGAAGATCGCATGACCGCACTTGTCCAGCAACTTGTCGCTCGCGACCATGCAGACCCGCAGGCGATCGCAGTCATTGATGAGTCGGGGCATCCGAAGAAGGGCTGCGAAACGGCGGGCGTGTCGCGGCAGTATTGCGGCAACACCGGCAAGATCGACAACTGCGTGATGACCGTGCATCTGACATACACCAGCTTCGATGGAAAATTCCGCACCATGCTCGACAGTTCTTTGTATCTGCCGAAGTGCTGGGACGAAGACCGCGAGCGGTGCCGCAAAGCGAAGATCCCCGATGAACTCGTCTATCGGCCGAAGTACAACATTGCCTTGGAGCAGTTGGATCGATCGGCGGCCAACGAGGTGCGCTTTGCCTGGGTCACGGCGGATGAATGGTACTCGCAAAAGCCTGCTTTCGTGCAGGGACTGGAACAACGCGGCCTGCGATTTGTCCTGGAAATCCCCAAGAATTTTGCGATGTGGCTGCACGATCCCGCACGGCCCCAAGGGCACGCCGGCTAAACCGGTGGAGAACTTGTGTCGCTACTCGCGGGCGATGATGTGCCAACCTTGGCAACGCTATTACATCAAGGACACAGACAAAGGGCCGATGGTTTGGGAGGTCAAGTGCGTGCCTTGCTGGCTGCCGCGCAGCGTGGGACCGTACTGGTTGGTCATGGCACGCAACGCGCTTCATCCGGACGAAGTCAAATACTTTATGAGCAATGCGGCGGCCGGTGTTCCGCTGGCAACGATCTTGCATGTGGCCTTCGGGCGCTGGCCGGTGGAGCGCTGTCTGCAAGACGAAAAAAGCGAACTGGGACTGTCCCATTTCGAGGTGCGGTGCTATCCGGCGTTGAAACGCCATTTGTTGATCACGCAAGTCAGCCATTTATTCCTGGCCCGTCAAACGGAGCGACTGAGGGGGGAAAAATCCGGAGATCACACTGCCGCAAGTCCACATGGCCACGAACGCCTTAATTGATGCGCTGCCGCTGCCTGAGCCGGCGCGATCCGCGCGATTCAACCACGCGACTCGACGACTTACCTATTGGCAACGGCGTAATGCCCAAGCCCGCAAGAGCCACACCAAAACAAGAAATTGCGAACTCGAAAAGCACGGCATTGATGTCGCTCAGCTACCCCGATGCCACCCTAGATAAAAACCAAGATGCGCTGTAGTGTTAGAAGATAATGCTGAAAAACGGGAAAGACCGGAGTTGGTCTTTGGGCTTGTGGGCCCGCTCGGAACGCGCATGGAAGACTTGTCGTGCGCGATTAAGGACCACTTGGCAACATTCGCCTACACGTGTGGTGAGCCTATCAGATTGTCGGACTTGTTAATGAAAGCGGATACCTGGCAGGAGCAGCAAGGGACCGGCGAATTCCATCGCATCAAACATCTCCAAGACATGGGCGACGCGTTTCGCGAGAAACTCCAGGACGGCGAGCGTTGGCGCGGGCGGCCATCGCGGAAATTCGAGCTCGCCGAGCGAAGAAATCCGGAAATCCGGACAGCCCCGCTACGGGCCACGCTTGCATTCTGCATCAACTCAAGCACCCCGAGGAGGTGGAGCTCCTTCGAAGCGTATTCGGGGCATCGTTTCTTTTGATCGCTGGGAATGTGCGCTGCGCCAACCGGGTTGACGAAATGGCGGATCGAGTCGCGCAAGCCGAAGGACAGCCGGGGAAGGCGTCACGGTTCATGGCAGAGGCTAACGAATTGATAGAGCGCGACGAAAAGCAAGACAGCCGACTCGGCCAAAACACGCGGGACACGCATCCGAAAGCAGATCTTTTCACGAAGGTTACCGAGCGACAGGAAATACGAGAAGTCAATCGTTTTCTGGACTTGGTCTTTGGTAATCCGTTCCGGACGCCGAGCCCTGACGAATACGCGATGTACCTCGCTCGCGCGGCTTCCCTCAGGTCGTCGGATGAGAATCGACAGGTCGGAGCAGTCATTGTGCGGCGCGGCCAATACGGAAAAGAGGAAATTCCTGTTCCACGCAAGCCGGAAGACAAGAATCTGGACATTATTGCCGTTGGCGTGAACGAAGTTCCGCGAGCAGGCGGAGGGTTCTACTGGGACGGAGCGTCGCCCGACGCGAGGGATCAACCGGTGTTGTACTACAAGCGTGACGATCGCGCCCGCA
The DNA here is from genome assembly GCA_963707295.1 of uncultured Planctomycetia bacterium. Classification (GTDB taxonomy): domain Bacteria; phylum Planctomycetota; class Planctomycetia; order Pirellulales; family Thermoguttaceae; genus JANXQG01. The sequence goes on along the minus strand of CAVPPL010000006.1, from coordinate 1,037,846 downwards.
AAATCAAGATCGGTGTACTGAGCGAATTGCTAGGAAAGCTCCGCGATACGGGTTGGCTTCGAGCGGACATCCATGTGACTCCTGATATGCTAATGCGAGATGTATTGCCGCACCTTAACGGGACACAGTTTATGGATATAGGTGAGTTTAGTCGTCCAGTCCATGCGGAGATGGCCGCGTTGATCGACAGCGCGGAGGGGCGTTGCGGTTGACGGTCAAACAATGTACGTCACAACGTTTCCGTGCCACAATTGCGCCAAGCATATTATCGCCGCCGGCATCCGACGCGTGGTGTACCTGGAACCTTACCCGAAGAGCCGAGCGGGGATTCTATATAGAGAAGAGGTCGAATTGGACCCCGAAACCGACGCGCTGCTGCCAAGGAAGGTCGTATTTTGCCCATTCACGGTGGTCGCCCCTCGCCAGTATCAAACGCTCTTTTCCATGTTTCATCGTGGAGGGAAAGGCGGCAGGAATCTTACAGATTGGGAGAGCGACCCGCAGACGTTGCCGCCAGCATACGTTTCAAAAAATGCTGCGATCCTCTACCTTGCCGAGGAACGAGAGGCACTGGAGAAGCTGCCGACAGACATCTATAAGTGGGACAAGGCGGCCGCGTGCCCGAGCGATCGACACGAATCGTAAGGCCTTGGCAAGTCATCAGGGTCAGCCTGCGATCAGCAAGCCATCGGGTTCAGGCTTCAAACGTTAAGTTTAACTTGAGGCCGGCCGGGGTAAGACTGAATTGTCAGCTACCGAAATCGAACGGTATCTTGGATCACGAGTCGTGCCGTGACGACATCGCGTGCTGAGCAAGAACGAACCGTCAGCAGCGGCGCCTAAGCAGCAAGACGCTCACCGACGCCAGCAGCAGGGCGATCGTACACGGTTCGGGAACCAGCGTCGGAGAGATCGCCTCGCTCGTCACGCCGGTCGTGCTTGAATTGATCGAAGCCGTGACGGCGTCGCTGACGACCGACATGCTGTCCTCTGCCATGCCGGAGTAGGCCTAATTAAAGCCGTCCAGATCATCGCCCGGCATAATGGGATCGGTCGTCGTGTAAAACAGAACGCCGGTCATCGCCGGGGGAAGGTCGGGCGGGGGAAACGAGTTGTCGTCGGGCGGTTGGTCGCCTTCGATCGGCGGCGCGGTCACGTCGGGCGTGTTATCCGAGTTCCAGGGAACTGCGATCCAGCCCGGCGGCGCGGACATGGCATCGACCGGCGTTTGCACCTGCTGGATGTATTCGTACTAACAATCTCCGGGGGGCTCGTTCGTTTCACTTGCTCCGAACGTCGTAGCACTGGAGCGTGTCCTGGTCGCGTAGATAGAGGCGTCCTTCGGTGACGACCGGATAGGGCCAACTGTTTTTGTCGCTGCGGTCCGGCGGATCAAAGCGGCCCAGTTCCTTGTAGCCGTCGGCAGAGGCTTCGATGATCGCCACGGTCCCCTTGCCGCCACCGGCCCGCAAGTAGAGCAGGCCGTCGGCGTAAATCAAGGATCCCTGGCCGATGCCGCGATTCTGCCAAAGGACCTTTCCCGTCTGGAAATCCTGGCAAGTCCAGCCTTTGCCCTCGGAGAATCCGTAAAGCTGCTCGCCGACGAGCACGACGCCGCCGTGCTGGTTTGTCATGACCTTGTTGGCGTAGGTTTGCTCGGCCAAGAACTGTCCCTTGTCGGCCGTGATTTTGAAGAGATTGCAGCCGGCGCCCCAACCGGAGCTGACATAGACCCGGCCCTCGTGGTAGATCGGCGTGGGGGCCACGACCGAACCGACTTTTCTGGCCTGTGCGCAGAGGAGGCGGCCGTCGGAAGCTTGAACGCCCGCGACACTGGCGGTGGTGAGCAGGATGATCTGACGGACGCCGCCGATTTCGACAAGAATCGGCGAGGTGTAGTGGAGTTTGTCGTTCAGATCCTTGCTGCGCCAGATCAGTTTGCCGGTCGTTTTGTTCAAGGCGACGAGATTGCCTTGCTTGCCGCCCGGCGCAAGGATGACGTTATCGCCATCCACCAACGGCATTCCGCACGCGCCCCATTCCGGCACCGGTCCGCCGAAATCGTTCGCAAGGTCCTTGCGCCAGATCTCCGCGCCGCCGGCGGCGTCGGCGCAGAGCACTTCACCGCGCTGGGCGACGGCGATCACACGGCTGCCGTCAACCGTCGGCGCGCAGCGCGGTCCCTCGATGTCGCCCCGGCCAAGCGCGCCGGATTTTCCGACCTTGGTCGCCCATAATTCATGGCCGTCCGTGCGACGAAGGGCAATCAGGCAACTGGCTTCTCCGCGGTCGCCCATCGTGAAGAGCCGATCGCCCGCCGCGCTCACGGTCGCGTAGCCGCTTCCCAATCCGCTGGCCTTCCACACGAGTTTCGGTCCGCCTTCCGGCCACTGTTTGAGCAGTCCGACGTCGGAGGAGTGACCGTCGCGGTTGGGACCGCGCCATTGCGGCCAATCGGCCCAGGCGTCAGCGGCAATAAAGCAAGTTACGGCGAGAGCGGCGGCCGATAGGAACCTGAGATGGCATTTCATGAAGAACTCTTGGCTGCATAACGGGAACGAAAAACGGCTCGCGAGTCGCTCCGGAAGCCGGCGCGCAGTGTTTGCCGGCGGCGATAGCCGGCGAATCCAGTCCCGGGTCGATATCTCGGAAGCTATGGTTTATACCGCCGAAAACGCCGATAGACAACCGCACTCGCGAGGACCACGGCCAAGAGCGCCGATGTCGCCGGTTCCGGCACCGCTGCAATCGCCGCAGCGGATGCGTCCTGCACGGGCACCGTCGGCGCGTGGAACAACGAGGGATCGCCGACGGTCAAGCTCGTTCCGTCGGCGATCGCCTCGCTGTTGGTTGCGATCAACGCGCCGTTTTCCACGATCGTCCCGCCGCCGTAGCTGTTCGTGCCGCTCAAGGTAAGCGTTCCGGAACCGACCTTGGTGAGGATGCCGTTGCTGCTGCCGCTGTCGCCCAGAGCGCCGCTGAGCGTAATCGAATTGCTGCCGCTATTGATAGTGACCGGGCCGCCAAGGGTCATCGATAGGCTGGACGACCATGACGCATAGGCCCCCAGGGTGCCGCCGTTGAGGTTGATGTCGTAGGTGTCGGAAGCGGCTCCCGTTGTTCCGTTGATGATTCCGCCCGAACCGATGTAGAGGCCTCCCGTTCCTGACAGTGTCAGGTTTCCCTCGTCGTTACTCTGAGCGCCGAACTTGACTTGTTGCAGTTCGGCCAGGCCGCCGGAAATGAAGAGGCTGCTGCCGGTGCCGCTATAGCAGACAAAGGTTGCGCCGTTGGGCACGTCCAGCGTGCCGCCGGAGAGATAGTAATTGCTGGTCTCGCCGACCCACTCGCCGATCAGCAAGCTGCGGTTTTGGTTCCCGGTCTGTCGCCGTTGACCTCAAGAAGACCGCCGGTCTGATACACCGTGCCTCCGATTCCGGTGGAAACGGACCCAAGCCCCATTTGGCCCGACAATATCACGCTCGCGCTGTCCTGGATGACCAGCGTCTGCGTAGTATTTGTCAGACTGCCGACATTCAGGGACCGGTTATTGCCGTTTGCAATAGTCAGCGACGAATTTCCTTGCAACTGGAGCGTTCCCTGGCCGACGATCCACGTGTTATTGGAACTGCCGCCCGTGGTCAAGACCAACGTTCCCGGGCCATTCTTCGTGAGACCCGAAGTTCCGTTGAAAGCGCCGTCGAGCTCCAGATTGGCGGCGTCAACCGTGACGGTGGGACTGCCGCTATACGTCACGTTGGCGGCGATATTCATGAGGCTGCTGGTATTGGTTTCCAGCGTTCCGCCGGTGATCGTCAAAGGGCCGCTGCCGATGGCCGCGGAATTGCCGAGAGTCAAATTGCCGGCCGACAAGGTCGTGCCGCCCGAATAACTGTTGGTGCCGGCGAGGTACAGCGTACCGCTGCTGCCGGCCTTCGCCAGCGACAGAGCGCCGCCGGGACCATCCTGGATGGTTCCCGCGTAAGTGTAGGTACTGAAGTTCGGCGTGTTGACGGTCAAAGTTGCGGACCCGTGCTGCCGTTCAGTACGACGGGGCGCCGGGAGTAAACGGATCGGTGCCGAGACCGCCGATCACAACGCTGTTGCCGTTAATCTGCATCGTGCCGCTGCTGCCGGGCGTAAAAGTAACCGCGTTCGGCGCGGCGGCGTTCATTGCCCCTGTGCTGCCTAGTTGAAGCACTCCGGCATTGATCGTCAAGCCGCCGATGAACGTGTTGGCGCCGCCTAGCACAAGGGTTCCGCCGCCGAAAGTGGCCAGGCCGCTGTTGCCGCTCAGCACGGCGTTGATCGTCAGGCCGCCTGCTCCGGAATCCACCGTGATGCCGCCAAAGCCAATCGTCAGCTTGTTGCTGCCTGAGATCGTCATTGCACTCGTCGTGGAGGCCAACATACGCAAGCTCTGGATACTGAAATCCATGCCCAATGTCGTTGACAAATTGCCGGCGCCGTTGGCGGCAAGGAAGACATCCGTGGTGGTTCCGGGCAATTGCTGCGTGTCGGTCCCGCCGCTGATATCGGTGCTCCAGTTGCTGTGCAAGGGGGCCTGCGAGGCGTCGCTCCACGTCGAACTGACAAGGCCGGTCCAGTAGGCGGTGCTCGGCGTCGGCGGGCCAACCACCGAGGCCGTGTAACTCGTGCCGATGCTGCCAAACTGCCATTGGTTGAATCCGACGGGGATGGTACGCGCCTACGCGCCAAGGTTCCTGTTCCGGCGGTGCCCGATCCGGTTAAGAGCGTGAAGGTGTCGCCCGCTTGCGGGGTTGCGCCGAGGCTGACCAGATTGATCGTATTGGCGCCGGTGAGCGTAATGAGGCCGCTTGAGTAGAGGGTTTCCGAATTGCCCGTCCCGGCAGCTATGCCGAAGTTGAGCGAGCCGCTGCTCAGATTCAGTGCGGCGACGGAGAAGGTCGTCGGAACTGGGCCCGCCGCGGAAAGATCGAGCGTTCAACGAATTGACGGCAAGGGAGCCGCTGGACAAGGCCCCGGCGTTGGCGATACGGAGCGTACCGTTGCTAACGGTTGTCAGACCGCTGTAGCTATTGAAGTTGGCGGAGAGGGTCAGCGTGCCGCCGCCGACCTTCGTCAGGCTGCCTGAGGTGCCGGCGGAATCGCTCAAGCCGCCGCTGAGCGTGATTCCGTTGCTGCCGCTGTCGATCGTAACCGGGCCGCCGAGGGTCATCGACAGACTGGAAGACCACGATGCGTAGGCCCCCAGCGTGCCGCCGTTGAGATTGATGTTGGCCGTTGCGCCGATCCGGAGAGGATTCCTCCCGAACCGACGTACAGGCTTCCTGTTCCTGAGAGATTCAGGTATCCGACGTGTGCGCCGTCACCGAACTGGACCGTTTTCAAATTCGCCACGCCGCCGGAAATGTTGAGCGTGCCGGCAGTGGCGTGATAGGGAAGGTACGTCGTGCCGTTGGGCACGTTGAGCGTGCCGCCGGTAAGGGTATAGGTGCTGCTTTCATTCACAAACTCGCCGATCGTCAGCGCGCGGTTTTGATTCGCCGTATCGGCGCCGTTGATCGTGAAGAGGCCGCCGGATTGTACGACGTTGCCGGAATTCCCGCTGGCGAAGCTTCCGATCTTGACGAAACCTTGGGCCAGGATCGTTGCGTTGTCCTGGAGGACCATTGTCGGGCCAGAAGCGGCGCCGATGGCGATGGCTATGGCGTTGGTGGCGCCGGTCAGGTTGAGGCTTGCATTGCCCTCGAACTGAAGCGTTCCCCCGGTTTCGTCCCACGCGCCGCCGGCACTGCTGTTCGAGCCGGTCAAGATCAGCGTTCCCGCGCCGGCCTTGGTGAACGTCGAGTTGTTGCCCGTGACGGCGCCGTCAACCTCCAGGTTGCCGGCGCTGACGGTCAAGGTGGGACCGCCCGTGTAGCTCACGCGCGCCATTGCCGAGATTCAGGTCGTTCGTGCCCAGGAAGGTGAAACTGCCGTTCCAGATCTGAGGATTATTGGTGCTCAAGACGAGGCTGGGCACGCCGCTGTCCAACGTTCCCGCGGTTATCGCCAAAGTCCCGCTGCCGATGGCCGCGGCATTGCCGAGGGTCAAATTGCCGGCCGTTAAGGCTGTGCCGCCCGAATAGCTATTGCTGCCGGCTAGATACAACGAGCCGATGCCGGACTTGACCAAGATCTGAGCGCCGCCGCCAGGGCCATCCTGGATGGTTCCCGCGTAGGTATTGGCAATCGCGGTGTTGACGACCAACGCGGCAGACCCGCCGCTGGCGTTCATCACGACCGCCGCGCCGGGAGTAAACGGATCGGTGCCGAGGCCGCTGACCACCGCGCTGTTGCCGTTCAACTGCAGCGTGCCGCTGCTGCCGGGCGTGAAGCTCACCGCATTGGGGGCGGCGGCGTTCAGTGCCGCCGTGTTTGCCAATTGCAGCACGCCGGCATTGATCGTCAATCCACCGCTGTTTGTATTGGCGCCTCCCAGGACGATGGTGCCGCTGCCCGTTGTCGTCAGCCCGCCACTGCCGCTCACCACGGCATTCACCGTCAGCGGGTTGGCGGCGTTGTTCGTCCACGTCTGCGCAAGAGCCATCGCCAGGCCGCTCGTGCTGATCGTCAGTCCGCCTGCCCCGGAATCCAAGGTGATGCCGCCGCTGCCGCCAATCGTCAGCGTGTTGCTGCCCGCGATCGTCATCGCGGCTGTCGTGGAGGCGATCATGTGCAAGCTCTGGATATAGAAATCCGTGCCTAATGTTGTTGACAGATTGCCGGCGCCGTTGGCGGCCAGATAGACGTCCGTGGTGCTGCCGGGCACCTGCTGGGTATCGGTCGCCCCGGTGACATCGGTGCTCCAGTTGCTCGAGGGGGCCATTGAGGCGTCGCTCCAGATCGAGCTGACCAAGCCGGTCCAGTAGGCCGTCCCCGGCGTCGGCGTACCAACCACCGCGGCCGTGTAGCTCGTTCCGGTGCTGCCGAACAGCCAATGATTGAAGCCGACGGGGAAGGTGCTGCCCAGCGTCAATGTCCCTGTTCCGGCGGTGCCCGATCCGGCGGTCAAGAGCGTGTAGGTATCGCCCGCTTGCGGAGTTGCGCCGACGCTGACCAGATTGATTGTATTGGCGCCGGTGAGCGTAGTGAGACCGGTTGAAATGAGGGTTTGCGAATTTCCCGCTCCACCCGTGATGCCGAAGTTGAGCGAGGCGCCGCTCAAATTGAGTGCAGCGACGGAGAAGGTCACCGGGGCCGGGACCGCCCCGGAAAGATCGAGCATGGACGAATTGACGGCGAGGGAGCCGCCGGACAATCCCCCGGCGCTGCCGATACGGAGTGTGCCATTGCTGACGGTTGTCGGCCCGCTGTAGCTATTGGTGCCAGAGAGGGTCAGCGTGCCGCTGCCGATCTTCGTCAGGCTGCCGGATGTGCCGGCGCTGTCGCTCAGGTTGCCGCTGAGCGTAATTCCGTTGCCGCCGGTATTGATGGTGGCGGCGCCGCCGAGGGTCATCGACAGGCTGGAGGACCAACTCGCGTAGGCCCCCAGCGTGCCGCCGGCGAGGTTGATAAAGGCCGACGAAGCTGTTCCCGAAGTCATTCCGCCCGAACCGACGTACAGGCTAGCGGTTCCCGAGAGATTCAAGAAACCGGTGTAGCCGCCGCTGCCGCCGTTGGCGCCAAACTGTATCGTGTTCAATTTGGCCAAACCGCCGGAAATGGCGAGGCTGCCGGCGGTGGCGTTCCAATTGACATAGGTGATGCCGTTGGGCACGTTCAGCGTGCCGGCGGAGAGGGTATACAGGCTGGATTCGCCGGGCCACTCGCCGATGATCAGGGCGCGAAAACCGCCGCCGTCGTTAGAGCCGGCGACCGTGACCGCGCCGCCCGTTTGGACCACGTTGCCGGGATTCGTGCCGGAACTGGAGCCAAGCCCCATGACGCCTTGGGTCGTGAGGGTCGCGTTGTCCTGGATGACCAGCGTCGCGCCCGGACCGCCGATATTGGTGGTTCGACCGGTGGCGGTCGAACTCATCGAGTCGTTGCCTTGCAAGACGAGCGTTCCGCCGCTGACCGTCGTGACGCCGGTGTTTGACGCGCTGTTGGTGAGAATCAATGTGCCCGTGTTGGCTTTGACCAGATTGCCGGTGCCGAAGATCACGCCGCCGAAGGTACTGCTGTTCGCGTTGCTCATGGTAAGGGTCGTCAGGCCGCTGCCGGACGCGGTGCCGCTAATGTTGAGGCTGCCCAAGTCAATCGAGTTGCCGGCGCCGCCGGAGATGCCGGTGAAAACGAGATTCATCGCGGCCGTCGCGTCCTGGCTTTTCAGCAGATTGGCGCCGCCGCCGAACGTCAGAGCGGCGAAGTTGAATACCTTGGCGCCGCTGTTATTGTCATAGAAGACGTTGGCGCTGCTGCCTTGGATGGTCAGGGAGGGCGTGCCGAGAATGCCGCCGTCGGAACCGGCCCACGTCATCGTGCTGACGCCCTGGACCGTGATGCCGCCCAGGAACGTATCCGAAACGTTGGAAGTATGAATGAAATTAACTACGTTGGAACCATCCACCAACCAGTTTGCGAAAGTATGGGCACTGCTTTCGCTGGCAGTGTAGCTGAGCGTGGTGCCGACGTTGAAAACCACGGCGCCGCTGTTGGCAAAGGCGACCAAAGACGTTCCAACAGTGCTCGTACCCCAGTTGGTGCCGCCGATCGAGGCGGTCCCGCCCTGCAAGCCCGCGGTCGCGCTGGTGTCCCACCAGTACGTCGTCGTCGCCGCCCGCGCCGGCGCCGATGCGAGCGCACATGCCAACGCCGCAAAAACCAAAGCCGTTTGGATTGCCAAGGGCCGCCCTGATATTGAACGCGTCATTGCCCGACCTCTCGTTGCTTGTCGTCCGAAAATGGAGTTGAATGGTTAAATCAAACTGTAAACTCGATAAGCACCAACATTGGATGGATGAGTTGGTTTTGCAATGAAAGCGGGTCGATCCTTTAAGGATTGAGCCGCCAGCGATTGCACGGACACCGGATTCAAAGCTTGCACGAGCTTGCGCACCCCACCTTCATTTTAACTGGAATGGCTGGAAAAATCCCTTTTTGCGCGCATATGATTTGCGCAAATCTTTTATCGTTTTGCGCAAGTTACACAGCGTTCCGCGGCTTAAGCGAGGGCTCCGCCCGCTGCCGATAGGCCACCGACGGCTCGCCCGACAGTGACGAAAGTCTTGTGGCCCTTGGTGAATAGGGCTGGAGTTCACCTTCGGCAACGGCAAGGCAGGCCGCCAGCGTAACGGTGAAAATCAGATTCCTGACTCATGCTCCGAGTCAGTAACTGTAACTTATCTGCTCGTTTCCAGCCCGAGTGGCCAGGGCCACGATAATCGTGTTGTCGGTGGTCTCCGGGATGTAATGAACGCTTCCGTCGCAGAAGACGGCGTCGATGCCGCCCGGATGAAATGACCAGAGTTCGTGGTTGTTCGTGACGTTGATCACGTAGGTGCCGCCGTTGAGTCCGTCGGCCGTGAAGCCGTCGATAGGGCAGTGCGAAAGCGGATCGGCCCAGGCCGAGTTTTGGACAACTCCGTTGACGACTGCCTGGTTGCTGGAGTTGGACGGCGAATCGCTGGTGCTTTGCAAGCCCGCCTTGGTCCAGAACTGCGGCGTGCCGGCGTCTTCGACCAGCAGAAAAGTGTGCGCCGTGCCGTCGATGATTTTCGACAACGGCGTCGGGCCCGTGGGAGACAGGCCGCCGTCCAGGATGGCGGGCGCGGTGAGGCCGGCAAGCTGATAGAACTTCGCTTTGACCCCCGTGGCCGCCCCGTAGTCGCCGGGCGCGGCGTTCACTGTTCCCGTTAATTGAAAGCGCTTTGACGCCGGCGGCGCCGAGGGACAGATAAAGACCGGCACCAGCGTCTGCACCACTTGTGCGTTCGACGGGTTGCTCCAGTCAACGTTGTAGTGGTATTGCTTGTCCAACCCCTGATATTCCAGATGGGCAAGGATGCGCGCTGTCCAGGACGAAGCGGGCGAACTCTGGCCTGCCGACGGGAAGACTTCGTAATGATCGCCGGCATTGGCCAAGACGCCAGCCCAAGCTGTTTCAGATTGTTCTGGCACGAAGTCCGCCGGCCGGACTCTCGCGCTGCGTTGATTGCCGGCAAAAGCAGTGCGATCAAGATGCCGATGATGGCGATGACCACCAAAAGTTCCACGAGGGTAAACGCTCGTCTTGGCATGGATTGCTCCTTATTAACGGACAAACCGTGGCGAGGGCGCGAACCAGCGCCGCCGTCTTCGCTTCGATACCCTTTTCGCGATGCGCCGAAGGGCGAAAACCAACGATGTCACCTTAAATGGCTACGGGGACTTTTTTCCTTCGCCGCCGGAAGCTGATAGCGATTAGAATTGCTCCGCCGGCCAACAGAGCCAGCGTACCGGGCTCCGGCACCGGCGAAATCGCCGCCGCGGATGCCGCCGGCATGGGCACGACTGGAGCCGGGAACAACGTGGGATCGCCGACGGTCAAGCTCGTTCCGTCGGCGATCGCCTCGTTGTTGGCCGCGATCAAAATGCCGTTTTCAACGAACGTGCCGCCCTGGTAGCCGTTCGTGCCGCTGAGCGTCAGCGTGCCCATGCCTGTCGCGCTCAGGCTGCCGCTGCCGTTGATGGCATAGGAGGCAGTTTGGCTGCCCGCCAGGTTGAAGACCAGCGCGGCGTTGTCGGCCACGCCACTGGTGCTGTTAATCGAACCGTCGTCGCCCGGCGTCCCGTCGCCCAATTGCAGCGTGCCGGCGCTGATCGTGGTCGGACCCGAATAAGTGTTTGGTCCCGTGAGCGTCAACGAATTCGTGCCGACGACCGTCAAAGCCACGGTGCCGCCTCCATTCGCCAAGACGCCGGCAAAGGTGGTTGGCGCAGTGGTGTAATAGCCTTCGGTGAGAGTGGCTGTCGTGCCCGTCGCGCTGTTGATCACTGTCCCCAAGAAAGCGCCGGCAAGCCCTGAAGGCCATTGACGAAAATGCTTACGCCATGCAGGTCGAGGGTTCCCGCGGGAGTCGCACCGCCGTCAAGCTCGACATTGCTGTAGAGGGCCGTAACGTATTGCGTGCCGTTTCCGCCCGTATTGGAAAGTGTTCCATAGGGAATGGCCCCGGTATTTCCCACTTGAAGCGTGCCGCTGACGATCGAGGTGTTGTCGGAATAAATATTCGGATAACCGGCAGGCGGTGCAAAGACCACCGTGCCGGAACCGGCAATGTTGATTCCATCGAGGTAGAGATTGTTATCGTTGAATTGAGACATGCTGGCGTTGACGATCAAGGTCGAATTCGAGCCGCTCACGAAGTAGGGGAAGTTGGACTGCGGATTCACCTGTCCGCCCTTGGTGCGTATCAAGAAGTAGCCGTTGGCGGGCACCGTAAACAGCGAAGTGCCGCTGTCCGGCGCGGTGGCGATCGTCCCGCCCGTCGGGCCACCTTGGCCCCAGGAAAACGCGATGTTCAGAGGAGTTCCATCGGGCGTATATCCGTTAAGCTGGCCGACGTCCGCCGAGGCGATGGTTCCGCCGCTAAGGAGGACAGGCCGATTCAACTGGGCGTAGTCGGCGAAGTTGCCCGCGCCCTTCTCAAAAAGCCCGCTGATGATCATGGGCGCCGTGGGCGATCCGGTGGCGTTTGCTTCCCCGACGGTCGTTACGACCGCCGCCCCGGGGCCGATGTAGATCAAACTCGAATTCGGCAGGGGATTGACAGCCCCCAAGGCCAACGTGCCGCCGGTAACAGTCGTCGAGCCGCTAAATCCAGTCGCCCCTGTCAGCGTCAACATGCCGCTGCCTGCTTTCGTCAGCGCCAACTGGCTGAAATTCAGGGAACCATCCTGCAATGTGCCGCCGAAGCTGGTCGCGCTTGTTTGGTTCACTGTGAGCGTCGCGACGCCGAAGACACTGTTAGTGACCGTGCCCGCCGCGCCGCTGAAGCTCGGGACCGTGACGTTGTATCCGGCCAGGTCGAGCACGCCGCCGTTGGCCGCCAGCGCCCGGTGCCCAGGGCGCCGGCGTTGCCCACTTGCAGCGTGCCGGCGGTCACTTGGGTGCCGCCCGAGTAGCTGTTCGAGCCGGAGAGGTTTTGCAGCCCGCCCGCGCCGCTCATGAGCAGGGCTACCTGGCCGCCGCTGCCGTTGTTGTCGGCAATCGCGCCGGAGCAGGTCGCCGCGGCGCCGCCGTTCACCAGACTCAAGGTTGCCGTGCCGGTGCCGCTGTTGATCACCTGGCCGAAAGCTGCCCCGCCGCCGGCGAGGCCGTTGATGTTGGTCAGCGGCATGCCGCCCAGATCGAGGACGCCGCCCGTGCCGCCGAGCACGACGTTGCCCGCCGTCGCGCTGCTGGGCAGGGCGTTGACGTTGGCTACCTTGAGCGTGCCGCCGTTGATGAAGGTGCCGCCTGTATAACTGTTGGTATTAGCAATCGTCAGCGTGCCGGGGCCGTTCACCACCAGGCTGCCGCTGCCGCCGATCGACCCGCTGCCGCTGAAGGTGTAACTTACGTTCGTGTTGCTGACCGTAACGAGCCCCGGAACGACCGCGCTGTTGATCAGCACGTTCGCGTGGGCGCTGCCCGCGCTGTCCGTGAAGGTCACGTAGTCGCCGTTCTGGAACTTGTCGGTCGAGCTGATGCTGGTGTCGTACCAGTTGGGACTGGTGTTGGTGTCCCAAGTATCGAGCGTCGCGTTCGAGCCCGTCCAGATCAAATTGCCGATGTAGCCGGAAACCGTCAGGGTCAAGGCCGTTCCGCCATTGGCGGAAGCGAAGGAATAGGTTTGCCTGGGGCTGGTGTCGCCGAAGACAAACATATTGCTGGGCGTCGGAACACCGGAGGCGGCAACGAGCGTATAGGTGTTGCCAGTAGTGAGCGGGCTAGTGAGATCGACGTAGTTGGTGCCGCCGAGCGAAAGGGCGCCGGCCAGGCTGACCAGGTTGTTTGCGCCGTAGCCCAGCGTGCCATTGGTGAGCGACAAGCCGCCGGTGGCCGCGTTGGCGGCGGCGAGGGTTAACGTGCCGCCCGTGTTGAGGATGAGGGCGCTCTGCTGCAAGACAAGGCTGCCGCTGATGTCCGTGGCCGGGCTGGAAGTGCGCCCGGCGGTGAGCGTGGTGCCGGTGATCGTGTAGCCGGGGTCGGGGTAACTCGAGACGTCCAAGAAGCCCCCCGCAGCGATCGTGATCTTGCCGCTGCCCAGGTCGCGCTCGCGCCCAGGATCAGGGAGCCGTTGCCGGCCACCGTCAAGGTTCCGGCGGTGACGGGGCCGATTGTGGTGCCGCCGCTATAGGTATTGGAACTCGTCAAAGTCAACGAGCCGGTCCCGCCGACCACCAAAGCCAGTTTGCCGCCACCCGCAAGCGGGTACCCGCCCGCGTTATCGGCCAGGACGCCGGAGTAGACGGTTATGCTCGATCCGCTGGCGCCCGAGGCCTGTGTGGCGGCGCCCATAAGGGTCAAGTCGGTCAGAGTCGCCGTCGTGCCGGTCGCGCTGTTGATCACCGCCCCCGCGACGACGCCCGAAAGGCCCTGTAGCCCGTTGACGAAAATACTATTGCCGGCGAGGTCGAGCGTTCCGGCGACGGTATCGCCGCCGTCGAGTTCCACATTGCTAGAAATGGATCCGCCGGTCAGCACTCCATAGGGAATGGCCCCCGTGCCGCCCACCTTGAGCGTGCCGCTGACGATGTTGGTGTTGTCGGAATAGAGATTCGGAAAGCCTGCCGGAGGGTTAAATACGACGGTGCCGGAACCGCTGATGTTGATGCCGTTTCCGACGGTGGCTGAGTCGTTATACTGCGCCAAGCTGGTATTCACGTTAAGGGTCGAATTGGGGCCGGTGACGAAGAAGGGCTCGTTGGAAAGCGGCTGCGCGCCGCCGGCGGTGCAGAGCCAAAAGTAGCTGCCGCTGGGAACGCTGATAAAGGAAGTCGTGCTGGCCACGGTGGAGATCGTCCCGCCCGTCGTCCCCTTTCCGCCCCACACGAACGCCACGTTAAGGCCGGGAGCAAGGCCCGAGATGATGTCGGTCGCGCCGATATTGCCTTGATCGGCCGAGGCGATCGTTCCGCCGCTGAGTAAGATGCTCGTGCGGGCAAACTGGTTCCCCTCACCGAAGTTGCCGGGGCCCTTAAAGAAAAGCCCGCCGATGAGCATGGAACCCGGAAGCGTCGTCCCCGAAGATTGCAGGTTGGAATCTGCGACAGTGGTCATGAGCGTTGCGCCTTGGCCAACGATGATCCCCGCGGTGCTCGGCACGGCATTAGTGACCCCCAGGGCCAGCGTGCCGGCGGTGACAGTCGTCGAGCCGCTATAGGTAGTTGCAGCGGTCAAGGTCAGGATGCCGCTGCCTGCCATCGTGAGCGCCAACGGGTTTGCGCCGTCGGCCAGCTTGCCGCCGAAGGTGGTCGCGATCGACTGGTTGATCGTCAGGGTCGAGGGGCTGAATGCGCTATTAGTGACCGTGCTCGCCGCGCCGCTGAAGCTGCCGACCGTGACGCTAAAGCCGGCCAGATCGACGACCCCGCCGTTGGCCGCGAGTGCTCCAGTGCCCAAGGCGCTGGCACTGCCCACTTGCAGCGTTCCGGCGCTGACGGTCGTGCCGCCCGAGTAGGAATTCGAGCCGGAGAGGTTTTGCAACCCGCCGGCGCCGCTCATGATCAGGGCCACTTGGCCGCCGCTGCCGTTGTTGTCGGCAATCGTGCCCGAGAAGGTCGCCGCCGCGCCGCCGTTCACCAGGCTCAGAGCCGCCGTGCCCGCGCCGCTATTGATCACCTGGCCGAACGCTGCGCCGCCGCCCGAGAGGCCGTTGATGAAGGTCAGCGGCGTGCCGTTGAGATCAAGGACCCCGCCCGTGCCGCTGAGCACGACGTTGCCTGCGGTCGCGCCGCTGGGTAGGGCGTTGGCGTTGCCCACCTTGAGCGTGCCGCCGTTGATGAAGGTGCCGCCCGTATAGTTATTGCTGGTGGCGACCGTCAGCACGCCGGGCCCGTTCATCATCAGCGCAGTGCTGCCGCCGATCGATCCGCTGCCGCTGAAGGTATAGTTTACCGCCGTGTTGCTGACCGTAACCGAGCCGGGCAGGACAGTGTTGTTGATCACGACGTTTGCCGTGGCGCTGCCCGCGCTGTCGGTAAAGGTCACGTTGTCGCCGGACTGGAACTTGTCGGACGCGAGGGTGGCTGTGTTGTACCAGTTGGGACTGGTGTTTGTGTCCCAGGTGTTGGGCGTTCCGCCCGTGCCCGTCCAGATCAGGTTGCCGGCCACGCCGGTGACGCTAAGGGTCAGCGCGTCTCCGGAAGTTCCGACGGAGTACTGCTGGCGGGAGTTGGTGCTCCCGGTGACGATCCAATTGTTGGCAACGAAGCCGACAACCGGGCTGCTGCCAGTGACGAGCGTATAGACGGTGCCGGTGGAGCTGCTGGCAAGCAAGCCGGTGAGTGTCAGGTAATCAGTCCCGCCGAGCGAAAGGGCGCCGGCCAGGCTGACCAGGTTGTTTGGACCGTAACCCAGCGTACCGTTGGTGAGCGACAGGCTGCCGGTGGCTGAGTTGGAGGCCGAGAGGGTCAAAGTACCGCCCGAGTTGAGGATGAGGGCCGCGTTCGTCAAGTTCAAGCTGCCGTTGATGTCCGTGGCCGGCGTGGTCGTGCGGCCGGCAGTGAGCGTGTGGCCGGTGATGTTGTAGCCGGGATCGGGGTAATTCGAGACGTTCGAGAAAGCCGCCCGTACCGACCGTAATGTTGCCGCTGCCTAGCGTGGCGGTTGAAGAGCCCAAGATCAGAGATCCGCCGCTCACCGCGATGGTGCCGGTGGTGACGCTGCCGATTGTGGTGCCGCCGCTATACGTATTGGACGCCGTAAGTGTCAATGAGCCTGTTCCCCCGACCGCCAAAGCCAGGGTTCCCGCGCCATTCGCCAGGACGCCGGCGTAAGTGGTTGCAGGCTCGTGAAGGTTCCGCCGCTGAGCGTCAGGTCGGTCAGGGTGGCCGTCGTTCCCGCTGCGCCATTGGTCACCGTACCCAAGACAGTGCCCGTTAGGCCCTGCAAGCCGTTGATATAGATGCTGTTGCCATGCAGGTCGAGCGTTCCGGCGGCAGTCGCGCCGCCGTCGAGTTCAACGTTGCTGTACATGCGGTTGGTGTTGAACGTGCCCCCAACAAGCCCGTAGGGTATTGCGCCGGTATTACCCACCTGGAGCGTGCCGCTGATAATGTTCGTATTGCGGCAATACTGACTCGGGAAGCCCGCCGGGGGAGCAAAGACCACGGTGCCGGAACCGCTAATGTTGACACCGTCCCCGACGCTGATGGCATTGTTGTACTGGGCAAGGCTGGCGTTCACGTTCAGAGTCGAATTCGCGCCCGTCGTGAAGAAAGGCTGATCGGCCTGCACGCCTCCCGCCGAACCGCCGCTTTGACGCAGCCAAAAGTAGCCGTTGGCGGGCACAATGATGTACGAGGTTGTGTTGGCCGACGTGGAAATCGTGCGTGCGTTATTCCCCTGGCCCCAGACCAATGCCTCGTTGAGTGAAGGTGAACCGGTGTTAAAGACGGAATTCACGCCGCCGCCGGCATCGGCCGATTGAATCGTTCCGTTACTGAGAGTGACAGGCCGGTTCAACTGATCAAAGTCAGCAAAGGCGCCGAGGCCCTTTAAGAATAGCCCGTTGATAACCATGGGACCGTTGGGTGCTCCGGCGCTGTCCAAGGTGCCGACCACGATCGTTGCCCCCGGGCCGATGGTGATTCCGGCCGTGTTGAGCAGAGTATTCGCTCGAACGGTGCCGCCGGGGAGCCCCAAACTCAGCGTGCCGCCCGTGATGCTGGTCGAGCCGCTAAAAAGTGTTGAACCCGTCAACGCCAGCATGCCGCTGTTCACCGTCAATCCGCCCGTGCCGCTGACGGTGCCCGAGACTACCATCACTCCGTTGCCGGCCGTTGTTAGCGTGTTGCCGTTGGTGGCGAGGTTGCCAGAAACCGTCAACGAACCCGCGGAGTTGTTGAGCCATGTCTGCGCGTTGCCAAGCGCCAGCGATGCGCTGATCGTCATCGCGCCGGCCCCGGAGTCCATTTCAATGCTCGTCGAGCCGCCGCTGAGCACGCCGCCATTCAGCGTCAGCGCGCTGCCGCTGATGCTGACCGTTCCGATGCCGGCATCCCAAAGGCCGCCCACGCTGGACGCGGCCGTCAGGCTCGGCTGCAGGGCGTAGCTGGAAGAATTGAACTCGGCGACGTTGGTGCTGATCGGCGGCCCGCCGGTGCTCCAATTCGACGCCACATTCCACGTGGCGCCGGTCGCCAAGCTGTTCCACGAATAAGTGTTAGCAAAGGACGCTGTGGCTGCAAGCGACGATGCGAATATAGCCGGCAGCAGACCGAGTGAGCGTAGACCGATTGAACAAGGTAATTTCGTCCCGCGCATAATAAGGCTTCCTAGTTGTAGAAGTACCCCCGCACTTGGCCGTGCCCTGACTGCGCACGACTCGCACCCCCTCACCGCCATCCTGATTATAATCGGCACTCTTGCATCAGCGCGTATCTTGTTGCGCAAATCTTTTATCGTTTTGCGCAAATTGCACATAGCCCCGCGGCGCTACCGCGATCCGCGCGAGCGCTGCCGATACGTCGTCGGCGGTTCGCCCGTGACCTGGCGAAAGACCTGCGCCAGACGCTGCTGCGTGGAAAACCCGGAGCGGCTGGCGACGGTGCGCATCGGCAGGTTGCTCTCGGCCAGAAGACGCTTCGCCCTCTCGATGCGCACTGCGCTGGATTTCCTGGAGCATCGAGCGGCCCAACAGCTTGCGGAATCTCAACTCCAGCGCCCGCCGGGCGATGGCCAGGCCCTTGACGACTTCCGCCGGCCCGATGTTCTCGCTGGCGTGGACGCTAATGAACGCCAATGCGGCCGACACGTCCGTGTCGGCGACGGCGACGATGTCCGTGGATTGGCGGGTGACGACGTGCGCCGGCGGTATGAGGACTGTCGTCTGGGGAGGCTGCCGGCCGGACATCAAGCGGTCGAGCATGCGCGCCGCCTCGAAGCCGATTTTGTGCGTCGGATTGACCACGCTGGACAGCGGCGGCAAGGACAACAGACATTCCAGCTCGTCGTTATCGATGCCCAACAGGGCCACGTCCTCCGGCACGCGCAACTTCAATTGGTGGCACATTTCCGCCAGACGACGCGCCGGGTAATCGTTGCAGGCCAAGATGGCCGCCGGCTTGGCCAACGCCATCAGCCAATCACGCACGTGCCGATCGTGCAGTTGCCAAGTCGCATTGGCGGGCCGGCGGGGCAGGAATTCGGCATAGCAAGCCGTCAAGTCATGGCCCGCCGCGGCGAGAGCCTCGCGGAACCCTTCCTCGCGATGCATGGAAAACCCGGTCCAACTATTGCCGAAGAAGCCGAAATTCCGAAAGCCGCGGTCCAGAAGGTGCGCCGCCGCCAAGCGGCCCGCCAAACGATTGTCCACGTCGATCATCGGCGCGGGCAGATCGAGGAACGTACTGGTGATATTGACCAGCGGGCGCTTCAGCGCCAGCACGCGACGCGCGAAGGCTGCATCGAAGAGGTGGGCGATGATTCCATGAGGTTGCCATTCCCGCAAGGGCCGAGCATCTTCATATCCGGCGCGGCGTCGCGACAGAGCCAATTCGTCTTGTCAACGGCGTAGGCATGGATGCCGCGCAGAACGCCCCGGCAATAGCCGATGTCCTGCCCCATCAAGAGCGCAATGCGTTTGACCGTCGCCATGCCCGTGACAACTCCGTCAGTCGTGAAGGAGTGGTTTGCTCTTCCAGTCGCGGTCCTTTTCATGCGCCATTTCCGCCACGCGCGGCCGCCGTTCGCGCAACCGCAGCGACTCCAAGCCGACGTAATAGCCGGCCGATTTCACGTTCTTGCCCACGCAATCCAGCCGCAGCGTATACTTGCCCGGCTCGGGCCAGAAGTCCAGCAGGTGGACTTCCTCGTCGGCGATGTCTGGGCTGTAAAAGTCGGTCACCTTGGAGAGCGTCACGCCGTTCAGCGAAATGCGGTACTTGCCGAAGTCTTCGGCCTTTGTCGCGTTCAGCAGCAACCGGAGCGGTTCTTTCTTCTCGACCGTGAAGGGAATCTCGATCCACGCGCCCTCGGCCTTCTTGGGCATGTAGAGCAACTGCTTGCCGCCATCGTAGATATCGAGCGGTTGGGCCGTCGTGTCGCCCGCGCCGTGGTTCTCCGCGGTGGCGAAATTGACGTCGGCGAAATCGGCTGCCGGCACAGTGAGCCGTTCCAGGCTAGGCAGCCGGCGCTCGCTCGCATGGGCGCGCGGGCCGTGAAGGTCGATTCGCCCGTCTGATACCAGAAGGCCACGCTGGCGTAATCATCCTCGCGCTCGTTCCAGCTCATCGACCGATACTTGGGGTTCTCGTCGGGCGGCAGCCAGCCGAAGTGCTCGATGCTCACCTTGATGCCCGTATTGAACACGATCGGGTCGTTGATGTGCCAGCGATAGGCCGAGGTATGCCCGCCCACGATGCCCCATTGATCGAAGTAAGACACGCCGAAATAAGGCGTACTAGTCCGCTTGAGGCCCCAGGCGCAGAGGAAATAGTCTTCCGTGCCCGT
The DNA here is from genome assembly GCA_963707295.1 of uncultured Planctomycetia bacterium. Taxonomy (GTDB): domain Bacteria; phylum Planctomycetota; class Planctomycetia; order Pirellulales; family Thermoguttaceae; genus JANXQG01. Next base: position 1,018,240 of record CAVPPL010000006.1, on the reverse strand, counting down.
GCCCCAGATCGAGGCCTTCGGTTCGCCGTCGATGTAGATCTTCTCATCGCCTTCGCCGAACCAGCTCGGACTGCGCGTGCGGACGGCGAGCACGGTGCCGACGTAGTGCCCTTTGCCCTTGGTCTCCAGGAAGACGTAATCCTGGCCCTTCTTCACTGGGTATTCCTGGCGGTATTGCGCGTAAAAGTAAGGCGTGTCGTCGGCGATGCGGTCCTTCTTGATCCAGTCGATGTTGTAGTAGAGCAGGCCGATCGATTTATCGCTCTCGTTGACGATCTCGATGCGGGCCGATTTGCGGAAGGGCATCCGCCAGTAGCAGTTGTAGGCAGTGCCGTCGGCCACCGTGACGGGGATGCTGACAACTTCGCGGCGCTTGCCGAAGCAATTGGCGAAGAAGTCGCCCAGCGGGGCTTCGACCGCCGGCCGCTTGCTGCCGTCCCAGTAGATGCGTAGCAGCATCTCTTGATGGTTGGCCGAGCCCTTCGGCGCCCACTTCTGCTTTTCTGGGCCGAGAAAGGTGATCCACATGTGCGTGATCACGCCGGGACCTTGCTCGTCGAGCAGCACGTGGGTCTTGCCGGGCGGAATCGTAAAATTGTCCCAATTGCTGTCTTCGTCGAGGTCGCCCTTGAAATCGCCCTTGGGGTTGAGCTTCATCGCGCCGCCGCGCCGCACCTCGCCGACGCGCATCGCCGAGGTCGCCCGCATCGAGCGGCCTTCCTGCGGCTTGGCGAGGTTTTCCAGCGCATCCTCGGCGCGGCATTGTTGCGCGACGCCAAAAGTCAGGGATGCGGCAACGATGGTAAAGATGGCGATCGGCCGAATCGGGCCGCGGAGCAAGAAGTTTCTAGCTTGGCACATGTGGCACCTCGGGGTATGGCATTGAAAGTCTGCAAAGATTGTAATCATTCGCCAGCCGCCTTGCACTGCTTGCCGGCACAAGTCAAGCATGGGAAAATCAGGTAATGGCGGAAGGCGATTATCCGAACGAATTCGCAGTCAAGCTTCACGGCAGGCGGTCGCTGCTGAAGGCGCTCGCCGTTTGCGCCGTTCTCGGCGGCATCTACGGCGCGGCCGTAGGATCGGCCATCGGCGCTGTGCCGGGGGCCGCCGAAATCGTCGAGATCGCCGCCGGCGTCATGGCGGTGATTTGCGGTGTTCCTGGGGCACGGCTAGGTTCGTTCATCGGGCTAGTTACCCGAAACAGCTTCGGCAAGCTGTTCCTTACGCTATTCGCTGCGATTGGCGGGGCGTTGCTGGGCGGGTTCCTCGCCACCGTCCTTCTGCTGGCGTTCGGTGCAATCCTGGGAGCCGTCGGCGGCTGGCTTTTGGCGACCGGCATCATAGCCTTACGACACGGCGTGCTGCGTAGATTCTTGGTTGGCCTCTCAGGAGCTATCTTAGGGACATTCGCCGGAGCGATTCTCTGGGCGGTGAATCTTCATCAAAGCTTGGCTCTGGTCGGTGCGGCGTGGGGGGCGGGAATCGGAGCCCTTGCGGGGACGTTGCTGCTTCTCGCGGCGATTGGTGCGTTGAACTCGATCACGAAGACGCACGTCAACCGTCGAAAGACATACATTGACGCGAAGTTCCAACCAGAGGATCGCGACGACCGCCCTGCGTCGTTGCCCGATTAGCGATAGAATTTGACTCACCTATGACTGCACAAACCGCACACCTGATTGTGTACTCTATTACCGCCGTGGCTTGCGTCATCTGGTTCGCCGGATTGCAATACCTCCTCGCGTCGGCACGAGAACCGCGCGTCGATGATCAATTCGATGAAATTGAGCCGAGTAAAAGGCTCGCGATCCAGGGCATGGCGGAAGTGGAAGGCGAGCCGGAGGGCCTGGCGTCGCGCGGGCGTCGATCCTGGCCAAGGGCAGCGTGGGACAGTTGGGACCGGTTCGCATCATCAGCCGCACGGCCGAATCGGTGACCTTCGAGGGTGATGCGGCGAGCACTGGCATCGGAAGATATGTCCGACAAGGAGCGATCCACTTCGCGCGCGTGGGCCAGAATAAAACGCGAATCGAGTATGCTTTGGACGTGCCGCGCAGCAAGGCGCTTCTCGTGGGAGGTTTGATCTTCCAGGTCCTCGGCCTCGTGGCGATCGCCGCGGGCTTTTTGCTGCTGAGCACTTATGTTGCCGACGCCCGCAATCGGGCAGTTCGCGCCCAGTCGGTGCAGATGGTCCAAGTGATTCACTTCCTCTGGCCTCCATTCCTGTTTGGGGCCTTGTATCGCAACCGGCAGGGCGCCTTGCGGAGCACGTTCGAAACTTTCATTCGAAATCTTCCGTTCGTCGAGCCGTGACGAACGAGCTAACCGATGTCGAAGAACATTCCCAAGACAGGAAAGAAGGCCCGCCCTAAGACGGCCGTGAAGGGCAAGCGATTCCATTGCGCCAAGTGCCGCAAGCGCAGCCCGAGACCCGTAAAAACGCCCGCGCCGTGGTACTGCCCGGCTTGCCTGAAAGAACTCGACAGTCTAAACAAGGAAACCGCCTGAACAAGGAGACCGCACCATGAATCGTTCCTGCCGCCTAATGTTTGGCATTTTGATACTCGTCGCTTCGTATTGCAAAGGTCCATGCGCGGCCCGGGCTGCCGACGCGGCAATCACGGCCGCCAAGACGACGGATTTCCTCGATAGCATCGGCGTCGATACCACCTTTCCCGACCGCGGCCAGCCGATCGACGAAACCGCTGAGATGGTGAAGCACGCCGGCTTCCGCTGGGTGCGGGGCGGCATCGAGGGCCTCTCTGCCAAAGGCGCGACTACGATACAGACCTACCTGGATCTTCATCGTCGGACCGGCGTGCGGTTCAGTTGGGGGCTGGTCAGCGGGGGAACCGACTTGAAGAAGCTCATCGCGACCGCCAAGCAACTTGCGGCCGCCGACGCCCTGTTGGCATTCGAGGGCAACAACGAACCGAACAACTGGGGCGTTACGTACCGAGGTGAACAAGGCGGCGGGCGAGCGCCCTCGTGGATGGCCGTCGCCAAGTTGCAGCGAGACCTGTACGAAGCTGTGAAGAGCGACCCCTTGCTCAAGAAATATCCGGTCTGGTCGATCAGCGAAAACGGCGCGGAGCGGGACAACGTCGGCTTGCAGTTCCTGACTATCCCCAGCGGCGCCGGCGCGCTGATGCCCGACGGCACCAAGTATGCCGACTTCGCCGTCTGCCACAACTACATCTATCATCCGGCCTCGCCGGGACTGGCGGACAACAAGACTTGGAACGCGGCCGATCCCACTTCGGCGTGCAAGGTGGATGGACTCTACGGCAATTATGGCCGGACCTGGGCGAAGCACTTCGCCGGTTATTCCCAGGCCGAACTCCTGACCCTGCCGCGCATCACCACGGAGACCGGCTGCCAGATCGACGACCGCGTAACGGAGCAAATTCACGGCCCGAACCTCCTCAGCCTTTATCTTGATCAGTTCAAGCGCGGCTGGAGTCACACTTCCGTCTACATCCTCCGCGATCGCACTGACGAAGGAGGCAACCAGCGGTTCGGGTTTTACGATCCCCGCTACGCGTCGCGCATGGCCGCCCGATATCTCCACAATCTGACAACGATCCTGGCCGACAAAACAGCTTCCGATCAGGGAACGCTCCGGGAACCGGGAGAGTTCGCCTATTTGATTCCCGAAAAGCCGGACACAGTCCACGACATGCTCTTGCAAAACAGCGATGGCACGTTTCACCTCGTCGTCTGGAGCGAGCGGGTGAAGGGAGCGGATCGAATCGAACTTCGCTTGGGCGGCCACCAAACGTTTGTGAAAGTCTACGACCCGACGGCCGGTACGGAACCCGTCCAGAGCCTTGGCGGGGTCGATTCGATCAATTTGACAATGACCGATCATCCCTGGATCATCGCGATCCCCGGTAAGGCGAACCGAGCGGTCAGGTGATCCGCATTTTGCCTTTGTCGCCATGCCGACATACAATGCGCGTCGCTTTAGCGACTATCGGTCGATACTGTCATTGCCAACAAGGAGCCTTTTATGCAGCGTTCTTCATTGTTCACCATAAGCATTTTAAGCGTCGTTTATCTGTCAGCGGGCCGCTGCGGCGTGTCGCAGGACATCCGCGATCTGAAGCTCCGCGACTGGAAGCCGCGCTCCATGCTCGTCACTAAAACCACCAAGGTTGACAAGCCCATGTTTCCGGTCATCGACGACCACAACCATCTCGGCACGGGCAAGGCGTTCCTGACGCCCGCGCGCGTGCAGCACTATCTCGACGAGATGGACGCGGCCGGCGTCCGGACGGTGGTCGATCTCGACGGCATGTGGGGCGACCGACTCAAGGAAACGCTCGCCGCGCTCGACGAAGCCCATCCCGGACGGTTTCTCACGTTCGCCCAAATCAACTTCGACGGGCTCGACGACGAAGACTGGAGCCGCCGCGAGGCCGATCGGCTGGAGCAGGGCTTCAAGATGGGCGCCAAGGGGTTAAAGTTCCACAAGTCGCTCGGCCTGGAATTCAAGTTCAAGAACGGCAAGTACCTCATGCCGGACGACCCCAAGATGGACGCGATCTAGGAGATGTGCGCCAAGCACCACCGCCCGATCGTCATTCACACGGCCGACCCGGCCGCCTTCTTCACGCCCTTGGACAAGAACAACGAACGCTGGCACGAGCTGAACCAGCATCCCGACTGGCTCTTTTACGGCAAGGATTTTCCCACGTACGAGGAGCTTCTGGATTCCTTTATCCATGCCGTGGCCAAACATCCGCAGACGACGTTCATCGGCGCCCACCTGGGCAACTACGGCGAGAACCTGGCGAAGCTGTCCGAGTGGCTCGACAAGTATCCGAACCTGGTGACCGATTTCGACGCGCGGATCTCCGAGATCGGCCGGCAGCCTTACTCGGCGCGGAAGTTCCTCATCAAGTACCAAGACCGGCTGATGTTCGGCACCGACACGCCGTGCAATCGCGCGTCGTACCGCATGTACTTTCGCTTCCTGGAAACTGACGACGAATACTTCGACTCCACGCCCAGCCACCACTTGCAAGGTTTCTGGATGATCTACGGCGTCTTCCTGCCCAAGGACGTGCTGGAGAAGATTTACTACAAGAACGCCGAGCGGCTGCTCTACTTCGGTGACCAGGAGAAAGTGGGAAGTGGCAAGTGGGGAGTGGGGAGTGGGGAACGGTCGCTCCCGTCTCGGCCTGCCAATCACTTGCCACTTGCCACTTCCCACTCGCCACTTCCGGATAGGGCCGGTGCGGGACAATCGCTTCGCATTCAGCGGACGGACGACTTCGCGGTCACCGGCGACGGCTCCGCGCCGGCATGGCAAAAGACCGCCTGGACGGCGATGAACCGCTTGCCCGACGGCAAGCTCCCCTACGATGCCCGCTTCAAAATGCTCTACTCGCCGACCGGCGTTTACGTGCTTATGACCGGCAGCGATCGAAAGCTGTCGGCGATGATCGACCGCGATTTCGCCGACCTGTGGTTCGAAGACGTCTTCGAGTTCTTTCTCTGGCCCGACGAGCGGCAGAGCGTCTATCTGGAATACGAGATATCTCCGCTCGACCACGAGCTGGCGATCCTCGTGCCGAACTTCGACCACACGTTCATGGGCTGGCGGCCGTGGCACTACGAAGGCCCGCGGAAGGTTCAAAAAGCGGTGACCGTCTCGGGCGGCGCGGCTAAGCCGGGCGCCGCAATCACCGGTTGGACGGCCGAGGTCTTCGTGCCCTACGCGCTCTTGAAACCGCTCCGCAACGTCCCGCCGCGGCCGGGCGACCGCTGGCGGGCGAACTTTTATCGCGTCGATTACGACGAGCGTCCGTCCACGTCATGGGCGTGGATGCCCGTCGGCGGGACTTTCCACGAGTACGAGAAATTCGGCACGCTGGTCTTCGACTAGCGCGCGAGATTTCCGTTCATAGTCACTCTCGCCGGAAGGGCCCGCGCCGGCGGCGATTAAGCAGCAGGCATACGCCGGCGGCCGCGAGCAGCGCGAGCGTCTGGGGCTCGGGCACCGGGGTAACCGCGGGGGCGGAGATGGCGCTTCCGGCCTCCGCCGGCACCACGCCGCCGAACAGTTGGTTCGCGCTGCCGACGAACAGGTTGGTCCCGTCCTCGATTGCCGCGGGGTTGGTCACGATCAAGGTACTGCCGCCCTCGACGTAGGTTCCGCCGGTATAGGTGTTGGTGCCGGTCAGGGTCAGCGATCCGCTGCTCGCGGAGAACACCGTCAGACCGCCAGAACCCGATCCGAGAAGAGCGTTGCTAATCGTCGTGCTGTGACCATTGAGGTTGACGATCATGCCGCCGTCCCCGACGTTGGCGGTGAAATCGGCTGGCGGCGCGAGCAAGTTCGCGCTGCTGGCGGTCAATTGCAGCACGCCGCCGTTGAAGTTCAGCGTCTGGCCGCCGACGCTAAAGGGTGAGCTAAAACCCGAAGCTTGGAGCGTGCCGCCGTTCAATTGAAAGGTGTTGCCCGGTACGCCGCCGTTGTAGCTGAAAGCCAGTGGCGACGTGCCCAAAGCCACCACGCCGCTGCCCTCGATCGTCAACACGCCGATGCTGTGCTGGCCGGCGTAAAGCAAGTCATTGCCTTGCTGGAACGTGCCGCCCGAGAACGACCATGTAGGCGGTGCCGCCGGCGCCATTGCCGATGACCGTGCCCACGCCGCCCACTACCGCCGAGGCGCTGACCAGGCCGCTGGCGACCGTGAAAGTCGCGCTGGGCTGCAGGACGAAGTTGCCTCCCGAGAGGTTCAAGGTGCCCGTCGAGATCGTGTTTGCGGCGGCGTACGAGCCCACGTTCGAAGGACTGGGGACTGAAATCGTACTGTTGCCGGTCAGGACCACCGTTCCCGGCCCGGCGGTCGAAACCGAGGAGCTGCCGCTCGTGATGTTGCCGTCGATTTCCAGCGTGCCCGCGCTGCTCTGGACGTTGATGGTCGTCGGGATCTATAGCGACAATTACTTTTCCGGTCTGACGACAATTAGAATTCCCGGTTGAGGCCAGTTGAGGCTGGTCAGATAGACTGTTGCAAGTCTCCGTAGGAGGGGGACTTGCAATGGTCACGGATGAGCAGGTGAAGCGGTTGTGGCAGGTGTTGTCGTCAGGGAAGACTCTGGTTCAGTCGGCAGACAAGGCGAGCATGGACGAGAAGACGGCGAGGAAGTATAGGCGGCTGGGTCGGCTTCCCAGCGAAGTTGTGCCGGATCGCTCGTGGCGGACACGGGCAGACCTGTTTGCCGAGGTGTGGCCGGAAGTGCATGCGCAACTGCACGAGGCGCCTGGCCTGGAGGCCAAGACGCTGTTTGGAGCGCTGCAGATCAAATACCCGGGGAAGTTCGACGAAACGCAGTTGCGAGCTTTCAGCGTGGCGTGAAACGTTGGCGAGCGACGGCCGGCCCGGCGAAGGAGGTGTTCTTCAGCCAAGTGCATCATCCGGGACGGTTGTGTGCGTCGGATTTCACCCACATGGAAAGCCTGGCCGTGATCATTGGCGGGCAGTCGTTCGACCATCTGCTTTACCACTTCGTGCTGACGTACTCGAACTGGGAGTCGGTGACGGTCTGTTTTTCCGAGAGTTTCGAGAAGCCTCGGCGAAGGACTTCAAGACGCCCTGTGGGAATTGGGCGGCGTGCCCGAACGACACCGCACGGATCGGATGAGCCTGGCGGTCAACAACGGATCGGACATGAAGGAGTTCACCGCGCGGTACAAGGGACTGTTGGGCTACTACGGGATGGAGATGGAGAAGATCCAGCCCCGGGAACCGAACGAGAACGGAGATGTCGAACAATCGCATCGGCGTTTCAAGGAAGCGGTGGAGCAGGCCCTGTTATTGCGTGGCAACCGGGACTTCGAGAGCCGTGAAGCCTATGGACGATTCTTGAAAGAGCTGGTGGCGGTTCGCAATGCGGGCCGTCGCAAGCGGCTGGACGAAGAGTTGCCTGGCCTTCGGCCTCTGCCGGATCGGCGACGGGAGAGCTGCAAGCGAATCCCGGTACGCGTGGATACGGGGAGTTTGGTCCATGTAGACCGAAATGTTTATTCGGTTCCCAGCCGCTTGATTGGCGAGCGGGTCGAGGTGCGATTGTACGTGGAGCATGTCGAGGTCTGGTACGCCCAGAAGGAGATGGAGCGCTTTCCGCGTTTGCGCGGGCGGAACAAACACGCCATCAACTACCGGCACATTATCGACTGGTTGGTGCGAAAACCGGGGGCTTTTGAGAACTACGTTTACCGGGAAGAGCTGTTTCCCACGAGCCGCTTTCGCATGGCCTTCGACGCCTTGCGGGAAGCGCAGCCCAAGCGCGGTCACAAGGAGTATTTGCAGATTCTCTATCTGGCGGCAGGCCACGGCGAGACGGCCGTGGACGAGGCGTTGCGAACGCTTCTAAACAGCGGCCAGCCCGCGACCCGGGCCGCGGTCGAAACGTTGGTCCAGCGGGCCGAGGAAGTTCCGGCGGTCACCGAAGTGACCGTCGAAGTAGTGGACTTGTCGGATTTCGATGACTTGTTCTTGCACAAGGAGGTGTGGGATGGGTGCGAAGGGGGATTTGAAAGAGAAGTTGGCGGCTTGCTTGCGGGAACTGCACTTGCCGACGTTTCGGGAGTGTTTTGAGGAACTGGCCCGACGGGCATTACAGGAGACGGCCAGCTACGAGCAGTACCTGTTGGAACTGGCCGAGCGGGAATGCCAGGGCCGCTTGGCAAAGCGGACCGAGCGGCTGCTGCGGGATTCCCGTTTGCCGCTGGAGAAGGATCTGGCGAGCTTCGACCTGGCGCGGTTGCCGGCGAAGGTCTCTCGCCAAGTGCGGACGCTCATGGAAGGCTCGTTCGTGGACCGCCGCGAGAACCTGTTGTTGTTCGGCAAGACCGGATCGGGAAAGACGCACCTGTTATCGGCGATCGCCCAGGAATTGGTTCGCAACGGACGGAAGGTGGTCTCATGGTCGTGTGCCCTGCTGGTTCAGGAACTGTTGGCGGCCAAACGGGATCTGAAGCTCAACCGGGTGCTAAAGCAGATGTCGAAGTGCGAGGTGCTCTTGATCGACGACATCGGCTACGTGCAGCAGAGCCGGGAGGAGATGGAGGTGCTGTTCACCTTGTTGGCGGAACGCTACGAGCGCGGCACGGTGATGCTGACCAGCAACCTGCCGTTCTCGAAGTGGGAGACGATCTTCAAGGATCCGATGACGACAGCGGCGGCAATCGACCGCCTGGTGCATCACAGCGTGATCTTGGAGTTGAACATCCCGAGCTACCGGTTGGACGAGGCCAAGCGAACCAAGCCGCCCGACGCGGCCTGAGATTGGCGAGGGCCACCCGCGGCGGCGTGCGGCCCCCCCTTTTGTTTCGCTCCGCTGCGCTGCGCTTCACAAAAGGGGGGGCCGCACGCCTCTGGTTCTCAACCGGGAATTTAATTGTCGTTCAAGGGGAAGAGTAATTGTCGCCGAAAGTCGGGACGTTGACCGTGACGGGTCCCGTGCCGAGGTTGAGGAGCGAGCCGCCGAGGTACCCTGCACTGCTGCCGTTCCAGGTCTGCGGGATGTTGCCCAGCACGACGGGCCCGCCGCCGTTGTTGTCCAGGCTGCCGCCGGCCATCGTCAACATGCCGGTGCCGATGTTGGAGCTGCCGAGGATATTGAGCGTCGAGGCGCCGCCGACGGTGGTGCCGCCGCTATACGTGTTCGTGCCCGTCAGCGTCAATTCGCCGCTGCCGACGATATTCAGGGCGACGGCACCGCCGGTGTGGACACCGTCGTTGTCGGTGATCGTACCGCCGAAGTTCAAGAAATTGACGTTCCCCTGGCCGACGGTCAACGTGGCTACGCCCGAACCGCTGTTGTTGAGGATTGTTCCTGGCCCTCCGGAAAACACGCCCACGGTCGGCGAAAAGCCGTTCAGGTCCAGCACGCCGCCGTTGATGGCGAGCGGCGCGGCGGTGTTTCCCAGTGCGCCGGAGCCGCCAAGCTTCACCGTGCCGGCCGAAATCGTCGTGCCGCCGCTATAGCTGTTGGCGATGCTGCCGCCGAAGAGGGTCGTGCCCGATTGGGCGAAGGACAGGCTCAGCGTGCCCGGGCCGTTGCTGATCGGGCCGCTGAGGACCATTCCCCCGGAGCCGGTGCCGTTGAGCGAAAGCGTGGTAAAGCCGGAGCCCACCGCGGAAATGGGCACCGTCACGGTCAGAGGATTGCTGTTGGAGTTGTTCGCCCAGTTCTGGCCTGCGGTCAGCACGATCGAGCCCGAGCCACTGATCGTTGCGCTCGCATTCGACGCCGCCAGCGTGAGCCCGTCGCCGCCGAGGGCCAGTGCATAGCTGTCGGTGTTGATCGTCACGCCCGTAATCGAACCGGACGATGCCGCCAAGAACAGCCCGGCAATCGAATAATTGTTGTCCAACGTGGTTGTCAAGCTGCCCGAAACGCCCGTGGCGTTGGCCGCGGTGAAATAGATGTCGGTGATGCTGCCGGGGACCTGCAAGGCGTCCGTCAATCCGTCGGGCGTGGTGCTCCAGTTGCTGGTGTTGATCGAAGCGCCCACGCTCCATTGGTTGGCCGAATCGGCCAAGGCGGTGCTGGCCTTGCCGGTCCAGTAGGCAGTAGACGGAGTGACGTTGCCGCTGACCGTCAAGATGAGATTTGTCGGCGTGGTCGCGGCGAGCGAATAGGTGTTGAAACCCTTCAGCGAGGGACCGGTGCTCAGGTTGAAGTTTCCCGCGCTCAAGCCGCCGCTTGCGTTGATCAGATCGTATTGCCCGGCCGGCGGGCTGCTGCCGACGATGGCCGAGAGATTGATCGTGCTCGTTCCCGACAGCGCGGCGCTGCCCGTGACGTTTACCGCGTCGTTAATCGAGTTTCCCAGCTCGATGAAGAGGTTCGAGCCTTGCGTGCCGCTGCCCAGTGAGAGATTGCCGTTGACGGTGACGTTGGTGGTCGCCAAATTGTCGCGGAGGTCGAGGGTCCCGCCGCCGGCGACGCTCAGATTGCCCGTTCCGATCTGCGTATTGCCGCGGGCGACCAAGGTGGCGCCGCCGGATACGCTGACGTTGGTGGCGCCCAGCGAGCCGCTGTTGGCGCCGGAGGCGTTGACGACCAGGGTCCCGCCGCTGACGTTGGTGTTGCCGGTATAGGACTGTGTCGCCGTGATGTCCACCAGGCCGCCGTTGATCTGCATCGGCCCGCTAAACGTGTTGTTGGCCGAAAGGATCAGCGTTTCGGAGGATGTTCCGTACACGGTCAGACCGCCGCTGCCGGTCCCGTTCAAAACGTTGCTGATCGTAGTGCTGTAGCCATTGAGGTTGATGAACATGCCGCCGTCGCCGACATTCACGGTGAAATCGGCGGGCGGCGCAAACAGGTTGGCGCTGCTGGCGGTCAATTGGAGCAATCCGCCGTTGAAGTTGACCATGTTGGCGGGAGACCCAACGACGGTGCTGAGGGATGGAGTGTTGATTTGCCCGCCGTTGAGGTTCACGGTCCCGGAGGAGTTGCCGGCGCCATTGCCGAATTGCAAGCCGTTGGTCAGGGCCACTAGACCGCTGTTGATCGTCAAGATACCGGGTGCGTGCTGACCGATTACCAGGTTGCCGCCGGTCTGGGAAAAGGTTCCGCCGGATACCACCATGCTGGCCGTCGTAGCGGAGGTGAGGTTGCCGACGACAGTGACGCCGCCGCTTGGCGAGTTCACTGTGAACAGGCCGGAAGCAATGGTGAGCGTGGATCCGGCCTGGGTCGTGAAGTTTCCTCCAGAGAAGCTCACCGTGCCCGTCGAGAGCACGTTGCTGGCGAACGAGCCCACATTCCCGGCGGCAGGGAGCGAGATAGAATCGCTGCCGGTGAGCACGACGGTCCCCGCGCCGGCGGTCGAAAGTGCGGAGGTGCCGCTGGTGATGTTGCCGTCGATCTCCAAGGTGCCGGAGCTGTTTTGGACCGTTACGGTCGTCGCGGCGTTGACCGTCACCGGGCCCGTCCCCAGGTTCAGCAGCGAGCCGCCGAAGTAGGTAAAGCTGCTGTTCCAGGTCTGCGGGACGTTGCCCAGAACGACCGAGCCGCCCGTGGTATTGTCCAGGTTGCCGCCGGCCATGGTTAGCCGTCCGCTGCCGATGGCCGTATTGTTAATGAGGTTGAGCGTGCCGCCGCTGACGGTCGTGCCGCCGCTATAAGTGTTTGGACCGGTCAGCGTCAGTTCGCCGCCGGCATTCGTGACGTTCACGGCCACCGTGCCGCCGGTGTGGACGCCGTCGTTATCGGCGATCAGGCCCGAGTAGGTGCCGCCGCCCGCGCCGACGGAAAGCGTGGAGAGCCCCGCCCCGCTGTTGTTCCAGATTGTGCCGGCGGCGCCCGAGAAACTGCCCACGGCCTGCGAAAAGCCGGCCAGGTCGAGAGTGCCGGCGTTCGCCGTCAGGGCCCCAATGCCAAGGCCGTTGGCGCCGGCCATTTGCACCAGTCCGCCGGAAATGGTCGTGCCGCCGCTATAAGTGTTGGCGCTCGAACCTCCCAAGGTTACCGTGCCGACGTTGTTCAGCGCCAGAGAGAGCGTGCCGCCGCTCACTCCGTTGCTGGTTTGGCCGCCCAAGACCACACCGCCCGTGCCAGTCCCGTTCAAGGTCAACGTGGTGGCGCCGGACTGGGACGAAATCGGCGCCGAGACCGTCAGCGTTTGGCTATTGGAGTTGTTGGCCCAGATCTGGCTGCCGTTGACGATCACGCTGCCCGAACCGTTGATCGAGACGCCCGCGTTGGACGTGCTCGCCAGCGTCAGCCCGCCGGAACCGATGGCCAGCAGGTTGCCGTTGGTGTTGATGCCGACGCTGGCGATCGACGTCGCGAAGGGCACGGCGAACGTCAAGCTGTTGATCGAGTAGCTACTGTCCAACGTGGTCGAAAGGCTGCCGGAAGTTGCCGTGGCATTGGCGGCCGTGAAATAGACGTTGGTGAACCCGCCGGGCACCTGCTGCGGATCGGTAAGGCCGTCGGGAGTGGTGCTCCAATTGCTGGTGCTGATGGTGCTGCCGACGCCCCACTGGTTCGTGGAATCGGCAAGGGCGCTGCTGGCCGCGCCCGTCCAGTAGGCCGTGGCCGGCGTGGGGTTTCCAGTGATGCTTAACACCAGCGCGCCGTCAGTCGGCGTGGAAAGCGTGTAGGAATTAAAGCCCGCCGGCTTGGAGCCCAGGGTGAAGTTTCCGACCGCTAGGCCGCTCGCCGCGGTGATGAGGTTGTAAGGGCCGAAGACGATGGGGCTGTTGCCGTTGGTAGAGATGTTCACGGTACTCGTGCCGGCCGACGACGCCACGCCCGTGACGTTCAACTGATCGGCATTGCCGTTGCTCAGCTCGACGGCAATGTTCGATCCCTGGTTGAGGCCCAGGCTGCCGTTGACCGTGAAGAACGTCGTCGCGCTGCCGTCGCTCAGATTGAGATTCGCGCCGGCGGCGAGAGTGAGGCCCGATCCGATCGACGCCCCGCCCTGGGCGGCCAGGGTGGCCCCCGGCCCGACCGTGACGCCTGATGTACTTGGCAAGGAACCGGTGTTAGCGCCGATGGAATTCAAGACCAGCGTGCCGCCGGTGACGTTCGTCGCGCCGGTGAACTGGCTGGGGACGGTAAGCGTCAACTGTCCGCCGGTCCCCGACATCGTCAGCCCGCTGGTGCCGGAAAGATTGGCGGCGACGACGGCATTGCCCGCCGCGTTGCTGGCCGTGTATGAAGTTCCGTTGAGCGTGCGGTTCTGGATGGTATTGCCGTTCGCCGCGGCGGCGGTGATGTTTACCGCGGTGACCGCCGGCGTCGTGCCGCCAAGGTCGATTCGGCCGCCGTTCATCGTCAACGCGGCGCCGATGCCCAGGTTGCCGGCGCCGGTAATGGCCACCAGGCCGCCGTTGATCTGCGTCGCCCCGGCATACGTATTGCTGGCCGAAAGCCCCAGTGTCCCGGAGGACGTTCCGTAAACGCTCAAACCGCCGCCCGCCGTCCCCTTGAGGGGCGAGGTGATGTTGGTGCCGAAGCCTTGCACATTGAAGTTTGCCCCGCCGTTCCCGGCGTTCAACGTTATCGCGGCCGGCGCGAAGGTCGCGATGGAACCGTTCAACTGAAGTGTCCCGCCGTTGAGGTTCATCGTACCGCTGCCCGCCGTCGGCTCCGTACTCATGATGTAGGTTCCGCCGTTGAGGTTGAGGGTGCCCGCGCGAGCGTGGCCGAAGTTGACCGTGACGCCGGCGAAGTTGACCAATCCGCTATTGATCGTCAGAACCCCGGCTTGGTTGGCAGTCCAACCGATCCCTACGGTGTCCGCAGTCGTAGCGCTCACGTTCTGTATCGTCCCGCCATTGACGACGACGTTGCTGGTGATCGGCAGGTTGGTATTGCCGGAAAGGAGATTCAGCAATCCCCCGGCGGCTATCGTGGTAGTTCCGCTGCTGTTTGCCGCCAGGCTGTCGTAGCCCAGGAACAAAACCTTGCCCGCGGCGACAGTGCCTGTAATCGTCACATTACCGAAGTTGTTGTTGCCCGCGAACATATTTCCCACGCTTCCGGCGAGCACTAGCGAGCCCGATCCCACGGTGTTGAGCGTCATCGAATTGCCGCCGCCGTTGATGGTGCCGTTGATCGTGATTGGGTTGGCGGAATTGTTGATCCATTGTTGCGCCGAACTCATGATAATCGGGCAGTTGATCGTCAAGGCGCCCGCCCCGCTGTCGAGCCTCAATTCCCGTCGTCAAAGTGCCGTTGATGGTGGTTCCTGAGAGCGTCAGCGCGAAGGGTGAAGTGGCGCCGATGGTCACGGCGCCGGCGCCGTTGTCCCAAATGCCGGCCAGCGTTTGGCTGGTCGACACGAGCGTTGGTTGGAAGCCATACGCCGCGCTGGTGAATTGCGCGACGGCTGTGCCGCCAGTTGGCGGACCCACCGGCGTCCAATTGCTGCCGGCGCCCCAATCGGAGTTGACGTTTCCCCACGTAAACACCGTCGCCGCCGCCGATGCGGCCGACGCGGAACAAAGCACCGCCGCCACGGCGAGAGCCCCCACGATGCGAGCGATCCAACTGGATCGACTCTTGACTGTTCCTTTGGAAAACAAGCATTCAACCGACAAGTGCCGAGACGACATGGCTATACTCTATGGTTAGGAACCTACGGACGTGCATTTGCAGTCCAAACCCCGATTTACGTCAATCCGATCCAGGACAAGAAAAATGACGGATTCGACCCAGTGCTGCCATTCTGCCGAAAGAGAGAATTTTAAAGCAAGAAAAAGTGACTTAATACAGTGCGCGGGGGGAAACGAAATTGAAGCCCGACGCGCAAGCGAGTGGGGAAACGCACCCCTCTCGCTCGCGCTCCGGTCTCTGATGCCGGACGGAAATCCCTAATTCGGCCCGGAAAGAATAAAAACAACGCGGCTCCAGACGGCCAGCAAGGGGGGGCGCGTCCCCGTGGTCTCGGTCGGTCAAGCTGGCCTCGGAAAGATTAGATCCTAACAAAGATCTTGTTGCGGTACATGTAGTACAGAATCAGCCAGACCACCAGCATGATCGCCACACCGGCGAACACCGGCTCGTAGCTTTGGCCCGGCGGAAGATGAAACCAGCGGTCGAAGCACTTGAACGTGTCGTGGCCGAAGTGGGTTTTGAGGTTCGTTTCGATCGAGCCCTCGGACGCCTCGGCCAGGCCGTAGGCGGCGATCGAGTTCATGCCGATGACAATCCAGGGGAACGCCCAGCGGCGAAGTTGCCAGATATCGACGACGGCATAAAAAGCCGCCAGCAGATAGAGGCTTATTCCTCCGCTGAAAAGCGTCCAACTCGGCGTCCAGATGCGTTTGACGATCGGGCAGACTCCGTAATAATGCGCCGCCAGGCCGGCCGCCAGGCAAAGCGTAGCCGCCACGGCCAGCCAGAGCACCTTCCGCCACGGACCGCGGCTGCTCAGAAGCACGCCTCCGGCAAGCAGCCCGAGGACCATCGTGCCCAGCGTGGGAATGAAGCTCAGCGTGGCATATCCGCCGCCATGCGCCTCAAACGCCTGATGGTTCTTGCGCGGGAAAAGGTTCAGGAACCAAGTGTCGAACTTCCAGGCCAGATTGCTGTTTTGGTTCCAATGCGAGGCGAAGCCCGGCATCACGTGGACATTCTCGTTCCAGAGCTTGGTCTCCGCGTAGCTCTTATCGGTCGGCCATTTGTCGTGTACCTTCACTTCCGCGTAGTTGAAGTTTGCGTCAGGAGCCGGGTAGAGCGCGAACGCCGCCCAATATCCGACCACAATCAACAAGAGCGCGACCCACTGCATCCACACCGGCCGCCAGGCCAGGAAGTAGAGAAAAGCATAGCCCAGGCCGATTTGCGTGAGCGTGTCCTCGAAGGTGAAGTAGGTCTGGTCGCTGCCGAGCGAGCGGAAGAATATGCCCAAGAAGATCAAGATCAAGGCGCGGCTGATGGCGTGGATGGTGAGCCGCCGCCGCGACTGCTGCCTCGTAAGCCGGTTGGCGATCGAGAACGGCAGCACGACGCCGACCAGGAAGGAAAACGACGGCTGAATGATGTCGTGCAGGATGCAGCCCACCCATTGCACATGATCTTGGTGATGGCCGAGAAACCCCCAGAACTTGCCTTCCGGGAACATCTTGGCCATATGGGTCAATTGCAACGCCTGGGCCATGAGGAGGAACATCACGAAGCCCCGATAAGCATCGATCGAGCGCAAGCGGCCGGGCAAAACGCCGCCCTGCGGTATCTCGGTATTCGGTAACGCGGCGGACGCAGACATGGTCAATCCTCCAAGTTCGATCGGCAGGCGCGTGCGCTATTTTGCCACGAATCTACTCCATTACAAGCACTTCATGGTCAACGAGCGATGGAATTTGGATGACCGCCCAGTCTTTCTCTATAGTCATTGCCGCCTCCCGCCGGGAAACGAGGAACTTCGCCTTGTTGACGCGGAGTCCTTCACGGGTCCGGACCTTAACGTGAAGGGGACCGACCGGGATCAATTCATCGACAGGCGCGCGCCAGGTTCCGGCATTCGTCAAGTTGACCAAGTGCAGGATGAGACGTTTCGGCTGGCGATACAGATGACAATCGACAAGTCCCGGTCCATGCACTGCCAAGGGAATCGTGTCGCCCGCCGCCCAGCGGACCAAGTTGGCCAGCAGGTCGCCGTGGTCCGGCAAGTTGTCGCGGGCGTAGCGGCGATCGAGATCGGCCGGCATGTAGGCGATGCGGCCTTGCTTGGTCGCCGGGAGGATGATGGCCGGAATGTCGGTTCGCGGCACGCGCATCCAGGACTTTTCCGGAGGAGCGATTGGGAAGGGCGGAACGAAGGTGGCAAGCACCGTAGCGCCCGACGCGGCGCGGACGCTTCCTAGCGAGCCGCCAAACGGCAGGATATCCGTCTCGTCGAAACCGTCGAGAATGGGATGCCGCTTCCCGACAGGCGGCGGCTGGTTGGCAATCTTCGGGCCGTAGACTCCTGCGCTCAGCTCGGGCGAAAGGCGCAGATACGTGTGGAGCGTTTCGCTTGCTTGTCTTCGGTCGGCCGAAGCAGAAGCGACATGTTCCGGCGCGACATGTGCCCCAAGAACATCCGCCAGCGCGAAGTCGGCTCGGGCCTCGCCGCTCGGGCCGTAAAGGCTCGTCCGCCCTGTGGCGATCAGGTTTCCGCCTCGCTCGACGAATCGCCGCACGGCCGCGCACTGCTTCTCGGTCATCACCGCGAGATTCGGAAAGACCAGGACGGAGAACTTCCCGCTGTCGCGCTCGATGTCGTCGGCGTGAACAGGAAGGTAAGGAATGCGGGCACGAACAAGCGCCGTGCTCATCCCGCGGAAAGGCAGTTCCACGAGTTCCTCGGGATTATCGCGGCCATAATAGTCGGTGTTCTGTTGCGACCAGACCACACCGACGCTGGCAACCGGTTCGCGACCGACGAGATACTCTTGGTTCGCCTCGTGCCAGCGGTTGATCGGTTCGGCCGTGCGGTACTGGCGGCGATCTTCGCTTGACGCGCCGACGTGGTGCCACCACGGCTGGATCGTGCCTGCAAACCCTTCCAGCATCCACAGCCGGGCCTCAGGCTCGGGCTTGCTCGTTTTGCGAAAGGTCACATGCCCGGTCTGGTACATGGCCATGCTCTCTGGGATTAGCTTGTCCCAGCCGAGCAAGCCGTGGATGAGCTTGCCGGTCTCGCCGTTTTGCTGGAAGCCGCTGGAATCCGAGCGGGCCTGGTGATCGAGCATGAAGATCTCGGCCCGGCGGCAGATTTCCTTGAGGTTGCGGAAGCTGCGGCATTGCCCACTGACCGAGCCGCTGTTCATGCCGACCCACAGGCAACGCGGCCCGCCCGCCGCTTTGGTCGCGCGATTGAACAGGTCCCAGATCTCCAGCCGCCGCGCGTAGCTCCACTCGATCCACTGGCGATAGACCGGATCGTCCCAATTCTTCTCGCTAGGGATGTTCTTGCCGGTCCGCCCGCGGAACTTCTTCGCGCAGTTCTCACAGTAGCAGATGCTATCGCGCCCGAGCCCGCTCCAACTGTTGTCGGTGAGCCCTTCGGGGTGCGAGCGCTCGATGATTTCCGTCAAGATGCCCGGGATGTATTCCTGATAATAAGGACTGTTGACGCAGGTCGTGTAAAGCTCACCGGTGCGGAACGGCCTGCCGGCCGCGTCGCGCGAACCAGTCAGGATGGGCCTTGTAGAACGCCTCATGCGTGCGGCCGGAATCCATCCGGGCGAAGACCGCCAGGCCGTCGTCGTGCGCCGCCTTGGCCAGTTCGCCATAGAGGTCGCGATCGCCCAATTGCGGTGGGCGGTAATGCAGCGGGTACTTGCTCGGATAGTAAGCGACGATCCCGCCCGCATTGAGAACCACGCCTTGCACCCGCGTCCGCTTCCAGTGCTGGCGCCACCAGGCGATATCGTATTCGGCCGCGTCGATTTCCGTAATGTTCGTCTGCCCCCAGCGGAGCGTGCGGCGATACCAGGGGAGTTCGCTGGCCGCGGCTGCGGGCGGCGTCTGGTCTGCCAGACTGGGCGAACCGCTTAGGGCCGCCAGCGCCGTAGCGGCGGTGGACTGTTTCAAAAACGTGCGTCGGTTGGTTTGGTTCATAGTTCGAATAAGACGCTGGTTATGGCCCAGGACCTCCCGGATTGACTTTTCCGCGCTTGGGTTTCTGCACACCGATCTCGATAGGGAAAACGAAATGTTCTTTTGGCAGCCGCTCGTCTTCGCTCCAAGGAAGTCCCTCGGACGTTAGCACCTGGAACCACCCTTGATACGCGTGACAGCTATGCACAACACGAAACCGGCCACCACACTCTGGATGCTCAAATGAATCGTCTTCAAATGACAGCGACGTGATCGACACCGACCCGCATTTCAGGCATCGCGGCGGGGATCGCCGAGCGGTTCGCCATCTTAGACCGGCCCGCCATCGCTGAAGCTTTTCGGCGTGGCTCGCAGCAGGGTCCCGACGGGTAAATCTGGCACCATCTTTATCATCATCGTCAATGCCAGCTTCTTCGAACCGACGAAGCGTTTCCTCAAAGTGCCCGACCTCTGGTATTGCTTCTCCCGCGCTAGCACACTTGCAGGAGAAACACCACACGGGTAAATCGGTCCCAGGGATTTCCGTGCCGTCGTCGAGCCGGTAACGAAGTAGCCTTGCATGCGTAACGCGTGCCATGGCGCCACATCGATCGCATTGACAATCGTACTGAAACACGCCAGCTTAACTCCCGCGGTTAGAGTGATGGGAGAGCCCATATTATGGAATACTAATTATTCTCATTCAACCATCGCGCCCGGCGGGTCCATGCCCCCCCCGAAAGAAGTTATTTTCTTTTCTTTTTTGCTATGCACGAATCGGTGATTTCTCCGCTCGATTCCCAACTCCTTGCTGCGTAAGGACTTGGGTCGGCGCCGGCGCCGGCGGCCACCCAAGGGCGCAAACAAAGCCACTAGTCGTAAATACGTGTCAATAAAGGAGTTGCGGCAGTTTTGTACCGCCGGTTCATACAGTTGTTGACAAGAGTTTAGAATTATGGTATATTGGTCGCCAGCCCAAGCATCGCCGGCGCCCGACGGGCCTGTTCCCGTCGAGGGAATGTGTGACCACTACAGCCGGACGCAATGCCACCGGCTTGCGGTTTGTCGATTTGGTCAACGGCTGTGCCCTTAGCCGCGGAGCGGCGGAAGCGAATAACCAGGGGCGTAAGCCCCTGGTGACAAGCAACGACGATCAGGTAGCCCCAGAGAGGCGAAAGTTGGCCGACTTGCTGTCGCCGCTCCGCGGCTATGGTATCGAGTTCGGGCGTTTCCCAGGGGCTCACGCCCCTGGTTAATAGCTATCGCCGCTCCGCGGCTATAAATCGACAGACCGCTCGCCGGGTGGCATCGACAATTACCGCTCCAGCGAGCCGAAAATCCGCACCCAGTCTCCACTCCACCCCAATGACCAACATCACCATCATACCAGCCGCCACAAGAGCTGTTCCTACTCCAGCCCTACACGAATCGTACTCGCACCCTACTGCCGTTCTACTCCGCTTCTGCTCGACTTCTACCCTTCGTCTACTCCCAAAATACCCCGTAAAACCCCTGAAAAACGCGAGGAAACCATGAACGAAGTATCCGAAGAAAAAGTTCCGCCGGCCACCGACCGTTTGAAATTCCTGGCCGAGATCGAACGGCTCTACCTGGAAGGCTGGTCCAATGCCGACATGGCCGAGGCGCTCGGCTCCAAACCGCTGATCGTCGCCCGCAACCTCCGCGAGCTCAAGAAACGCTGGGCACGCGCCGCCGCGCGGCAAAAGAGCGTCCTTTCCATGACCCAGTGTGCCACCGTCTACCGCGAAGCGATGGACGGCTGGCGGCGCTCGCAAGAACCCAAAGTCACGACCACCGAGCAAAAAGACCCGGAAAAAGAAGCTCCGAAGACCACAACCCGCCGCGAAGAAGGTCCCGGCGACAAGACCTTCCTCCAGGCCGCCGTGGCCGCATTGAAGGCCCTCCGCCAATTCGCCGCCGAAAAGGACGATTCTCCGCCCAAAACCCGGCAAATGACCGATCGCGAATACATAATCCTCATGCAATTCCTCACCCAAGAACAAGTGGACAGGCTAGACGATGATCAGTTACAAAGAATTCGAGAAGCCATGGACAATTTGCGAGCAGAAATGGATGCCAGCCGTCGAGAAGAAGAAGGATGCCCGGACGAACCTGCTGACCTTCACCCAGCAGACGAAACCGAACTACCGGGCGAGCTGGCACCACGAGCACCTAGCGGCGATGCTGGACCGGGTGGCAACGGGCAGTTGCCGCCGGCTGATGGTCTTCATGCCCCCGCAGCACGGCAAGAGCGAACTGGTGAGCCGCCGCTTCCCGGCCTACATGCTGGGCCGCAATCCAAACTTCCGGTTGATCGCGGCCAGCCACACCCATGAGCTGGCGGTGGCCATGAATCGCGACGTGCAGCGCGTCATCGACCACGAACGATACCGACAACTGTTCAGCGAGGTTCGATTGGCGACCCCGCGCTCGCCCCGTGGGCTGTTCCTGCCGCGGCGGACGATGGGTTTCTTCGAGATCGCCGGGCATCGCGGCAGCCTTCGCTCGGCCGGCGTCGGCCAGTCGATCGCCGGACTGCCGGCCGACGGCGCGATCATCGACGACCCCTTCGGCAAGCGCGAGGACGCCGACAGCTCGACCATCCGTCAGAAGATTTGGGACTGGTACGCCAACGACCTTTACACGCGGCTCTCGACCGATGCCTGGATCGTGCTCACCCACACCCGCTGGCACCGCGACGACCTGGCCGGCCGCCTCCTGCAAAAGATGGCCGACCGCGCCGCGGACCAGTGGGAGGTGCTGTGCCTGCCGGCGGTGTGCATACACATGCCTGAAGCGCAAGCGAACGGAAGCACGAATGAGCGAATGACGAATGTCGAAACAATGACGAATGCCAAAATGACGAAGGAACCATTTGGACATTCGTCATTTGAATTTCCATCGACATTCGACATTCGTCATTCATCATTAGCCGACCCCCGCCTTCCCGGCGAAGCACTCTGGCCCGAGTTCAAATCCCTCGAACTCATCCGCCAGCAGGACGCCCGCGCGTTCGCTGCCTTGTACCAGCAAGACCCGGCCCAGGCGACGCTTGCCGATTGGCCGCCGGAATTATTCGGCCCGGAAATCTGGTGCCCGCGCGAAAAGTGGCCCCGCGAGTTTCAGCTTGGCGTGGTCTGTGTGGACGCCAGTAAGGGTCCGCGCCGACCGGCCGGGCGATTACTCGGCGATCGTCTTCCTCGGCGTCAACCACGACATGCTTTACGTTGACGCCATCGTGGAACGCATCCCGCTCACGCAGGTCGTCTGCCGCACGATCGCTTTTTGCGACCACTACCAGCCCGACTTCGTCGGCATCGAGGCGGAGCAGTTTCAAGAGCTGCTGGTGCATGAGTTCCACCGGCAATGCGGTGAGCGGTTCCACAAATCGCGCTGGTCGGTCTGGGAGATGCGGTCGGAGGGCTTTAGCAAGGTGGGGCGCATCCGCCGTCTGACGCGCTACATCACCAACCGCGAGCTGCGGTTCCTCGCCGATTCGCCGGGCTGCCGCCGGCTGGTCAACCAACTCATGGACTTCCCCCTGGCCGAGCACGATGACGGGCCGGATGCGCTGGAGATGTGCTGTCGGTTGCCGGTGGACGTGAAGAGGTTGAGATGATGGTAAGAATGACGAATGACGAATGACGAATGTCGAAGAAAGCGCGCGAATTATATCCTGTCCAGAAACGCCCAAAGAGCCGCGTAGTATTCGTCGCTTTGCGGGTCGTTGTGGTCGCCGCCTTGGATAGCGACGAACTGCTTCGGTTCGTTGGCGGCGTCGAAAAGCTGTCGTCCCATCGCATAGGGAATGAGCCGGTCGGCCGTACCGTGGCTTTGCAGGAGCGGGCCGTGGAATTTACCGATCTTGGCGAGCGAATTGAGCTGCGTGTGCATGAGTGCCCTCACCGGCAGCCAGGGCATGGCCGCATGGCCGACTTCGGGCATGGAGGTAAACGTACTTTCCAATATCAGACCCCGTGCGCCGTCCGCCGCCAGATCGACGGCTACCGCGCCGCCGAGCGAGCGGCCCATGAGCACCACCTGGTTTTCCGGGATGCCGGTTCGTTGCGCGAGCCAGGTCCGCGCCGCCCGCGCGTCGGCCAGTACGCCGGCTTCGCTGGGCGTTCCCTCGCTGCGTCCGTAGCCACGGTAGTCGAAGCCGAGTACGGAGACGCCCATGCGATCGCGCAAGAGCCGCAACTCGTCGCCCCACAGCGCAACGTTGCCGCCGTTGCCGTGGCAGAAGAGCACGACCGCCCTCGGCTGCGGATGTGGAACAAACCAACCGTGCAATCGGGTTCCATCGATGGCCGTGAACGAGGCGTCCTCGAAAGTGAGTCCCGCCGGTTGCCAATTTCCGATTGGATATTGACTTGGGGCAAAGATCATCGATTTCTCGAACTTGCCCAAGGGATTAAACGACGATTCTTCCGCGATCGGCTGCTGGCCAGGGACCGGCGGCGTTTGCCGAGATGACGATGGTAGTTGGCAGCCCGCAAGCGCGGCCAAACATAGTGCTACAGAGAACGTCGCTGACCGAAAAGTCATGCGGCAACCTCATCACCATAGATAGAGACACACGAAGAGGATGCGGATTGTACTTGCGGCCCGATTGTGGGGCAAGGCCAGCTTTGGGGCTGTTAGCCGTTCGGATTATCGAGCAGTTGCTGCAATCGCTCACCAAGCGCCGCGGGAAGCCGCGCGGGCCAGGCCGCGTCAACAAGCCCAACCTGGATCAGGTCGCGCAGATGGGTGCGATCTTTGTCGCGCCACGAAGTGAGTTTCATGCGCACCAAAGCCGGAAGGGTCACGACCTGGAACTCGGCGGCGCTTTCTGATTCATCAAGATCGGGACAAGGAAACTCGTCTCCACTGCGCACCCGCTCGCCGGCAAACAACAGATGCAACCCGGCGCTTGGCTTGCCTTGCGGACCATCGATGAAAATGTCAACGTCCAACAATTGGTGATATATGAAACCAGCAGACTCCAACGCCGACCGTGCGGCGGCAAAACTCGCGCGACGGACGAGAAGATCGACGTCGCGAGTGTTTCGCACCGCCTCTTCATCAACCCGAGCTACCCACTCGGCCACCGCGTTGCCGCCGACAACAGCATACTGCACGTCGGCGGCTTCAAGGGCGCCGATTGCCCGTCGCAGCCGCTCTTTGACTTTCTCCGCCGCCATGAGCGCCCTTTCCCAGCCGATAATAATATTGTTCGACATGATCGCGCGCGTCCTTTCGATGATTATAATCCAAGCGGCTGCGAAATGGGAGGCTGGCGCGGATCGCCACTTGATATCGCCGCACACGGCTGCCGATCGTTCCGTCGGCCGCCTAGAATGTCTTTCTTCCTTCGAAAGGAGCGCTCAATGAAATCCAATCGTCGTAACTTCCTTCAAGCTGGCGTTCTTGGTGGCATGGCGGCGGGCCTGCCGCTTTCGGCGCATGGCGCGGCCGTTGCGCCGGCCCTGCACACCCGCTACGCCAAACTGGATGAAATCCTCCGCCAGCCGGTGCTCAAGCGGGAGTTGTTCGCCGCGCCCGTGATCATCGAGAGCCTGGAACTGCTGCGCTACAAGGGCAGCTTCTTGTGCCGCGTGCGCTCGCGCGACGGCGCGGAGGGCATCTCCGTCGCCCATTCCGGGATCAGCGAGCTATGGCCTGTTTTCCTTCTGCGCCTCAAGCCGTTCTTCCTCGGCAAGGACGCCCGCGACCTCGACCTGCTCATGGAGAAGGTGTTCGTTTACCAAATGAACTACCGCCTCAACGGCATGGCCATCGGCATCCCGCTGGCCACCATCGAGTTCGCCATCCTCGACATGCTCGGCCGCATTGCCGGCAAATCGATTGGCCAGTTGATCGGCGAGATCCGTCATACCAACATCCCCGTTTATCAGGCGACCGAATACCGCGAGAAGTCGGTCGAGGAATCGATGGAGTTGATCCGGCGGGATGTCGCCGAATACAACTCCCGCGCCTTGAAGATCAAAATCGGCGGGCTGATGTTCATGACGGCCGACATCCGCGCCGTCGGCCCCAAGGGGCGAACCGAAAAGATCATTCCGCTTGTCCGCAAGACCTTTGGCGACGACATGGCCCTCTATGCGGACGCCAACGGCTTTTACTCCGTCGAAGAGGCGATCTGCGCGGGCCGGCTCCTGGAAGAATACAAGTACGGCTTCTTCGAGGAGCCGGTAATGTTCGACTGGCGCGAGGAAACCCGCCAAGTTGCCGACGCGCTTCGGCTGCCGATCGCGCTGGGCGAACAGGAATACAGTCTGCACGGCTTCCGCTGGCTCATCGCCAATGACGCGGTGCGGATCGTTCAGCCGGACAATTACTACTTCGGCGGAATGATTCGCTCGATGCAGGTCGCCCGCATGGCCGCCGCCACCGGCAAGACCTGCACGCCGCACATGAGCGGCGGCGGTCTGGGCTACCTCTACATGATGCACTTTGTTTCAGTGCTTCCCAATGCCGCGCCCTTTCACGAGTTCAAGGGGCTCAAAACGGAAGTGAAGTTCCACTGCGCCACATCGCCGCTGAAGGTCGTCGATGGCAAGATCAAAGTCCCCACGGGCGCCGGCCTGGGCGTGGACATCGATCCGGCCTTCGTCGCGCGGCATCAGGTGGTGACCGGCTAAGAACCTTTATTCCAAACGTCATAGCCAGTCTCAAACGCGACGAAAGCTACGGGCAGGGCAGTATCTTCTACGTGCATTGCCTATACGACCCAAACTTTGTTGTTTTGTTATTTTGTCAGAACGATAGCAGTCGATAGGAACTTTGCGAACATCCCCAAGCACACTTGCGCGTCTGTTTTCTCTGGCGACGCAGTGATTACGATGGGCGAGATGTAGCAAAACGCCCTCGATGGTAAGGGCCACACGATCAAGCACTGAGAACCAAGGAGCCAGCGATGCTCGTCTTATCCAGACAGCGCGATGAAAGCATAATGATCGGCGACAAGGTGGTGATTACCATCGTTGACATCCGCGGCGATAAAGTCCGCCTGGGCATCGAAGCCCCGCAGGAGGTGCCCGTACATCGCCAAGAAGTATATGAGGCCATCAAACGTGAAGGCCGTCTTTCCGGCGGCGGCAAAAATCGCGAGCCGCAGCCTGCCGTCGGCAACAGTAATAACAAGAGAGACGGCGCGGTGTAGTGAAAGCGTTCCGAATGTGAGTTTTATACCGACGGAATCAACTCTGAGCGTGCGTTAAGAATCACTTTTGCTGCAATCGCATCCCCTTGAAGCCGAAAAAAACTAGACGAGGTCTGCTAGATCGTGGATGCTATCGTAGATTACCTAAAGTTCGCAAACTATCGCGTCGATTGACTTGATAGTTTGCTATAGGTCTGCGATCGATTTGGGCTTGGCCCGTAACAATCGACCAAAGGCAAATTGACCGAGCCGACCGGTTTCCCCGAGCTTGCCGGCTAAACCCGACACTGTTTGTTTCACAGGCGAGTGATTCCCCGCACTTCGGACACACTACTTTTTTTGTTTGAGGCAACGAAATGACCCGAATTAATACGAACATCAGCTCGCTCACCGCGCAGCAGACGTTGAACACGTCAAACAACATGCTGCAAACCACTCTGACCCGGTTAAGCACCGGTTTGCAGATCAACTCGGGCTCCGATAACCCGGCGGGGATGATCGCGGCAACCGCCCTGGGCAACGATATCGCCAACAGCCAGCAGGCGATTTCCAACAGCCAGTTGGCGAACCAGATGATCTCCACCGCCGATAGCGCCCTGTCGCAGGTGAGTTCGCTGTTGACCAGTATTCAAGGGTTGGCGACGCAAGCCGCGAACACGGCGGCCATGAGCCCCAGCGAGATCGCCGCCAATCAGTTGCAGATCGACTCGTCGCTGGACGCCATTAACCGCATTTCCCAAACCACTTCGTTCCAGGGCCGCCAACTCTTGGACGGCAGCCTGGGCTTCAACGTCAGCCAGGGCACGGGCTATGCCCCGGTCCAGAACCTCCAGGTCAACCAGGCCAACTTCGGCACGGCGAGCAGCGTTGCGGTCAATATCAAGGTTACCGCGCTGGCCACGCAGGCCACGGCCGGCGCGACGATCAACGACGGCGCCTCCAGCGATACCAAGGCCAACGGAACTGTATCCTTCGCCGACGGAAGTTCGATCACCGTGACCGCGCCGGCCAGCGGCACGACTTCCAACGGCATCCGCGTTGCGTTCAGCACCAGCAGCTCGGTCGCGGCCGGATCGGCGAATGCCGCGTTTAACTCCGCCACGCAAACACTGAACGTTACCGTTTCCAACACCGGGCTGACCTCGGATACGACGATTGCCAACGCCATCAACAGCGACACGCAATTCACCGCTACGGCGAGTACGGCCCTCGCCACCAAGGGTTTCAGCGCCACCAACGACAGCACCACCGCCGCCAGCGCAACAGTAAGCACGGGCGACGCGGGGAGCCTGAAAATCACCTCGCTCGTTCCCGGCGCGGTGACTCCCACGGTCACCTTCACTGAAGGCAACGCCAGCAGCGGCCCCGTGGTGACGGTCGATTCGTCGGGCAACCTGAGCGTGATGGTCAACGATTCCGCGACGAACGGCGGCTCGACGAGCCTTGCTTCGATCGCCAAAGCGATCAACGCCTACACCAACGGCATCGGCCAGCAGGTCTTTTCGGCAAACGTTGTCCAGGCTGGAAACGTGAATACGGCCGTCAACGCGACTACTGGCATCGCGGTCGATGGACCGGCCACGGCTACAGCGGCTAACTCGGTAACTACCGTCACATTAGACGGCACCGACGCGCTTGGACTCACCGCGACCGGCGGCGAGGCCAACGGCGCTCGCGTTGTGGTGCAACAAGGCGCGACCTCCGGAATCCAGTGGGACTCCAAGGGCAATGGCGGCGCTGGGCAACTTACCATTACGCTCTCGGCCACTGGCGGCACCGGCGGCGCGGGCGGAGTGGGCACCTACACCGCCGCCGACCTGACGGCTTTGTTTGGCGCCAGTGGCGCTAACGTCACCACGGCCGCCGGAAGCACGGCCAATCCATTTACGACGCTGGATGTCACCGGCGTCGCTGCCGGCGGTTATGATTCCACCCAAATCGGCACGGGCGGCGACGTGATCCAGGCGGTCGGCAACACGACCGCGGGCGTTGAGGGCGTCTCCAACGCCTTGAATGGGACACTTGCCGGCGGCGGCATCGGCGGAGTGCTGTCGGGCGGCACCGGCACCTCGGGCCTGGCGGCCGCCTTGACTCTCGAAATCGGCGGCGACCAGGGCAGCCAGCTCTACTCGTTCGGCGTGGGCACCACCGCGGCCCAGATTGCTTCGGCCTTGAATCAGTCATCCGATTCGACCGGCGTGGCCGCCACCACGGCCGGCGATCAGCTCCTGTTCAATTCCACCGATTACGGCAGCACCGCCTTCGTCAATGTGAAGGTGGTCAACGAAGGGACCGGCGGGACTTTCAGCAGTTCGCTCACGTCCAACCACGCCAACGGAACCGACATCGCCGCCACGGTCAACGATGCCGCGGCGACCGGCGCGGGCAACACCGTGTCGTTCAACTCGTCCACTCTGTCCTTCTCGGCCGATCTGGATCCGAGTCAGCTCAGCGTCGGCAGCAGCATTAACTTCAACATCAACGGCGGCGGCGCCTTGTTCCAACTCGGTCCCAACGTCGAATCGAGCGAGCAGGCTCGCTTGGGCATCCAAAGCGTCGATACCGGTTCCTTGGGCGGCACCATGGGCAAGCTCTACGAATTGACATCGGGCAATGACGCCTCGCTTGCCACCGATCCGTCGCTGGCGGGCAAGATCGCCGCGGCCGCCGGCGTCCAGGTCAGCTCCCTCCGCGGCCGCCTTGGCGCCTTCCAGAAGTCGACCGTGGATAGCAACATCAACGCCTTGACCGACGCGGTGACCAACCTCACCGCCGCGCAAAGCACCATCCAGGACGCCGACTTCGCCGCCGAAAGCGCGAACCTCACCCGCGAGCAGATCCTCGTGCAGTCGGGCACCGCGGTGTTGAGCATCGCCAACAAGAACCCGGAAAACGTCCTCTCGCTGCTGCACTAAAACTGACCTCAGCTTGATGACCTGACATTTTCCGGTCCGCCTTGACAAGTCAAGGCGGACCGTTTTTGTTGCCATAGGCCAGCGCCCTGGCTTGCCGCGCTTCGATCTCGGCCTGGACAGGCCCCGTCTGCTCGTCGCACAACTGCCACGTTCGTCCCCTTGTTTGCCTTGCCGCCCGGCGTCCGCCGGGCAGCAAGGCAAACAAGGGGATGTGGTGGTGCGCGGCCGGCCGTATCGGCACTTTCCGCATTACGGCGATGCGCGTGTTTGTGTCGAGCAAATAGCGCACGATCAATCAACGAAATCAGGAGAACGTCGGAGCCGGCGGCAACAAGCCCTGGTCCGGACGCACAAACTTCGGATCCTCGATGTGGATTTGGTTGAAGAAGTCTTCTGGCCAAGCGTTGCACGAGGGTTGCGGGCTGGCCATCGGCTCCAGGATAAGCGAGTTTCCTTCACGGCGGACCGAGACGACTTCGCCGTCGATATGAAACTCCACCGGAAGCTTCACTGCCTGACAGTCCCCAATGTCAACAATTTCGGCGGTTGTCATGAGACTCCGCTCCATTGGTACTTAAAGGCATTCAGCGTTGATTGCAATGGCTCAGCACATCTGTTTATTCTACCGTCTGCGTGAAACATTTGTCTATGGCCTTGCTTGACTCACCTCTTCCGCGACTTTTTCCCGCTTATGCACAGTCACCGGCGATCCCTCGGCAATAAACGCCGAAACAGGCCGCGCGGAAAGGGCCTCGACGAACAAGTCGCCGTAGAGCGTGCCGACTTCGGCATGAAGATAACTTTCGGTCCCGCACCAGATCCGCCAGGGCGGATGCTCGACGTGGTACTCGCTCAGGCCGCCGCGCCGGGCCGTGTAGCCCCAGTAGTGCTCGGCAATGAACTCCTCGTGGCTGCCGGACACCAGCGGTTGCGGCTCGCCGCGGGCCAAGACGCCGAGAGATTCCCACGTCTGCCCGCGCTTCCAGCGATACTCGACGTGCAGCGAATCGTCTTTTTGCTCGATCGAATGGCCCATCGGCAGAACGCTATAGGGTTCGCCGTAAACGGTGCGGGCGATGAAGGCGATCGCGCGGCGGGGCACCAATTCGCGGACAAACGCGACGCCGCGGCGCCAGCCCTCGGCCGCTTTGCGGCGGACGTAGAACCGCAGGTTGACCTCCTCGAAATTGCGGAACAGCGGGACGCCCACGCCGAAAATCTCCGTTTCCAGAAAGCGGAAGCCGACGACGCTGACGTAGGTTTCGCCCTGAAAGAAGTCGAGTTCCGTGCCCCGCGGAACCAGCAGTTGGAGCGCCGCCGGGTCGATCGCATAGTTGCGCATGACCAGGTAGCGCCATTGGGCAGTGAGAAAGATGGAGGACATGGCAGGGCTTGGATGTTTTAGGAGTCTCTAACAAAACTGATCCTCGGGCTGCGTCAATCGTGCCATTTGATCGGTTGTGATCGAGCCTCTAAGTCACTGGCGGAATTGTAACGCGCGGAGTCGTCGGCTACAATCTTCCCATGCGTTTCCGCAAACTCGGATCGACCGGCCTTGAAGTCTCCGTCGTCGGACTTGGCACCTGGCAGTTCGGCGGCGAGTGGGGACGGAGTTATGCGCAGGCGGAAGTTGACGCCATTCTCGACGCGGCCGCGGAGCAGGGGACCAATCTCATCGACACAGCCGAATGTTACGGCGATCACGTGTCGGAGAAGTTGATCGGCGACTACCTGGCGCGGCGCGGCGCGACCGCTGGATCGTCGCCACCAAGTTCGGGCACCAGTTCCACGGATTTCTGGAGCGCTCGTGGCATCTGTCGCCCGGCGAAGTCCGCGTACAGTTGGAAGATTCACTCCGCGCGCTGCGGACTGACTGCATCGACCTCTACCAGTTTCATTCGGGCTCGGACGAGATGTTCCGCCAACAAGAGCTGTGGGACATGCTCCAGCAGCAGAAGCGCGCGGGCAAGATTCGCTGCCTGGCGCGTCGATTGTCGGCAGAGGAAGTATCGTACAGGCTGAAGAGGCGAGCAAGTTCGGCGTCGAGGTGTTGCAGGTCTATTACAACCGCCTCGATCGCCGCGCCGAGAATGATTACTTTGAGATTGCGCGGCGGGACGGGCTCGGCATCCTCGCCCGCGTACCGCTTGCGAGCGGGTTTTTAAGCGGAAGGTACACGTCGGAAGACAAGTTTGCGGTTGACGACATGCGATCCACAATCGACGCCGAGAAACGGGCTCAATGGCTCAATGAGATCGCGGAAATCCGCCGAAATGAACTGCCGCCGGGCGTGCCGATGGCGCAATCGGCGCTGGCTTGGTGTCTGAAAGACACGGTGGTGAGCAGCGTGATCCCTTGCGCGGACGGCCGAGCAAGCGCGGATGAACGCCCTGGCGGCGGAGTTGGATCTGGCGAGCGGGATGGCAAAGGCTACGTTCCGCCGGCGCTGACAATCTTTTCCGCCACTTGCTCAGCCGACGCGTTGCCTTCTATACCTATGAATCGACACTCGCTCAGGCTGCGGAACCAGGTCGTCTGCCGTTTGGCGAGCTGGCGGGAATGCGTCTTCACGAGTTCAACGGTCGTGGCTAGATCGTTCCGGCCATCCAGATAGTCGATGACTTCGGCATAGCCGACCGCCTGGCGCGCGGTTTTGCTCAGTCCGCATGGATTGCTCCGAAGTTGTTCTGCCTCCCCGACAAGCCCCTCGGCAAACATGGCCTCCACGCGGCGGTCGATGCGGGCGTGCAGTTCGGCCTTGGGCCGATCGAGCACGAACACGCGGCACGACTCGGCAGGCGTCGCCCGATTGAATTGCTGTTGCAACTCGCTGATCGCGCGGCCGGTCAAGTGGAAAACCTCCAGGGCGCGGACAAGCCGGCGCGTGTCATTGGAATGCAGACGGGTGGCCGCGGCCGGATCGACAGCGCGTAGCCGCGCGTGCAGCCAGTCGGGGCCGTTCGCGGCGGCTTCGGCCATGACCGCGCGGCGGAACTCCCAGTCGGCGGGCGGCCCCTGAAAAATCCCTCGCAGCAGCCCTTTGAGATAGAGCGGCGTTCCCCCGGCGAAGAGGACCTGACGGCCGCGCTCGCGGATTTCCTCGGCAGCCGCGTGGGCCGCGTCGAGGTATTGAGCAAGGCTGAAATCCTCGTGCGGCTCGACCTGGTCGATCAGGTGATGGGGCACTTGCCGCCGCTCGCCCGGCGTCGGCTTGGCCGTGCCGATGTCCATGCCGCGGAAGATCGCCATCGAGTCCATCGAGACGATCTCCGCGCCGATCCGCTCAGCCAGCGCCAGCGAGACCGCCGTTTTGCCGACGGCCGTCGGGCCGGTTAGGAACCAGGCGTGGGAAATAAGTTGCATACGGTTAAAGCGTGCGTTTGATACTTCACCTTGGAATTGTAGATCAACTATCAATCGCCGTTGACGGCGAGCATGGGCCCGCTTGCCCTGCAATTGTGCGGCGATTACGATACTCCCATGGTCCACAGCGCGAAGAACTGGCTGATGGAGCCCAACGCCGGCAATCAATGGCTGTTCTATGGCACGTATTTATCAACGGTGAACCATGCGTAAACTGCACATTTCCGTCTTCGCCGCAGCCGTGCTGGCCGCGGCCGTTTGTTCCGCCGCCCAGGAAGTAAAAACCGAGACAAAAACCGAGGCAAAGCCCGATCGCGATTCCCGGATGGCTTGGTTCCGCGATGCCAAGTTCGGCATGTTCATCCATTGGGGCATCTACTCCGTCCCGGCGGGTGAGTGGAAGGGCAAGACGAGTTACGCCGAGTGGTTCCAGCTTCAAACCAAAATGCCCTGCGAGCAGTACGACAAGTACGCCGCTGAGTTCAACCCGGTCAAGTTCGACGCCCGGCAGTGGGCCAAGACAGCCAAAGACGCGGGCATGAAGTACCTGGTCATCACCTCGAAGCACCACGACGGCTTCTCCATGTTCGATACCAAGTTTTCCGACTTCAACATCGTCCGTTCCACGCCCTACCGCCGCGATCCCATGAAGGAACTTGCCGCGGCCTGCCGCGAGCAGGGCATCAAGTTCTGCTTCTATTACTCGATCGCCGACTGGCATAACCCCGATTCCCCGGCCGTCTATTCGCAGCGCGGCTTCCACGGCAACCCGAAGGACGACGCCGACGTGGCGAAGTACGCCGATTACATGCGCGACCAAGTCCATGAACTGCTCACCGGCTATGGACCCATCGGCATCCTCTGGTTCGACGGCGGCGGCGCGTTCAAGTCGCCCGATCGGGCCACGATGCTGAAGGCCGACGAGATGGTCAACATGATCCACGCCACGCAGCCCGCGTGCCTTATCAACAACCGGCTCGGCGCGGGCAGCGACTACGGCACGCCCGAACAATACATTCCGGCGGGCGGCGCGAAAGAGCCCTTCGAGGTTTGCATGACGATCAACGGTCACTGGGGCTACAACAAGGCCGACCAGAAATGGAAATCGACTTCCGCGCTCGTCCGCAATCTCATCGACATCGTCGCCAAGGGCGGAAACTACCTCTTGAACGTCGGCCCGACCTCCGAAGGCCTGATTCCCGATCCGAGCATCGAGCGGCTCAAAGAGATCGGCACGTGGCTGAAGGTCAACGGCGAGTCGATCTACGGCGCCGGGCCGACGGCCTTCGGCTACGAACTTGGCAAGCCCGGCAAGCCGGATAGCCGTGGCCGGACCAAGAACGAAGGGGCACTCGGCTGGCGCTGCACGACAAAGACCGGCAAGCTCTTTATCCACATATTCGAGTGGCCGGAAAGCAAATTCGAGTTGAAGGAAGTGAAGCCGAAAGTGACTAAGGCGTATCTGTTGGCCGATCGTGGCAAACCGCTTCTCGGTCACACAGGAAGCCGACCGCGTGACCGTGCCGTTGCCGCCGCACATGCCCGACGCGATCGCGACCGTGCTTTGTTTGGAACACGAGTGAACCTCGGATAGACGAGCCAAACGATGAAAAACGCCGCATTACGCTTGTTTTCGCTCTTCGCGATTGCATTGCCCATGATCGCGCTATCCGCGCGGGCACGGTCCGAAGTCCGCTCCGCCCCTAACATCGTCTACGTCCTCTGCGATGACTTGGGCTACGGCGACGTTCACTGCAACAACGAGAACTGCAAGATCGCCACGCCCAACGTCGATCGCCTCGCGGCGGCGGGGATGCGGTTTACCGACGCGCATTCCGGCTCGTCGGTCTGCTCGCCGACCCGCTACGGCATCCTCACCGGGCGTTATTCTTGGCGGACGCATCTGCAATCGGGCGTGCTGGGTGGATTCAGCCCGCCGCTGATCGCCAAGAACCGCCTGACCGTAGCGTCGCTCCTCCGGCAGCATGGCTACGCGACCGCCTGCATCGGCAAATGGCATCTGGGAATTCAATGGCCCGTCGCCAAAGGGCAAAAGCCGGCCGCTGGCGGCGCGAACGTCGATTTCTCCCGGCCAATCGAGGACAGTCCGAATTCTCACGGGTTCGACTACTACTTCGGCATCAGCGCGTCGCTGGACATGCCGCCGTACACCTTCATCGAGAACGACCGCGCGGCGGCCCTCCCCACGGCCCAGGCCGCCGCGCACGAGTTCGGCCGGGCGGGCCTCAAGGCGCCCGGCTTTGAAGCTGCCGCCGTCCTCCCCACGCTTACCGCCAAAGCTGTCGAATACATCGAGCATCATTCCGACGCCGGCAAGCCCTTCTTCCTTTACCTGCCACTGACCGCCCCGCACGCGCCGATTGCGCCTTCCGCGGCCTTTGCGGGCAAGAGCCAGTTGGGCAAGTATGGCGATTTCGTCATGGAAGTGGACTGGTCGCTCGGCCAGGTGCTCGCGGCCCTGGACCGCAGAGGAGCGGTGGAAAACACGCTCGTCGTCTTCGCCAGCGACAACGGTTGTTCGCCCGCCGCGGGCATCCCTGCGCTGGAGGCCAAGGGGCATTTTCCCAGCTACCATTTTCGCGGCTACAAGGCGGACATTTGGGACGGCGGGCACCGTATTCCCTTCATCGCCCGATGGCCGGGCAAGGTCAAACGCGGCACCGTTTGCGACGATATCATCGGCCTGATGGACCTGCTGGCCACCTGCGCGGACCTGTTGCACGCCAAGCTGCCCGACGACGTTGGCGAGGACTCCGTCAGCATCCTGCCGGACCTGCTCGGCACGGCTCAAGCGCCGGTCCGCGAGGCCCTCGTGCATCACTCCAACAACGGCTCGTTCGCTATCCGGCAGGGCAAGTGGAAGCTGGAACTGTGCCCCGGTTCCGGCGGCTGGAGCGACCCGAAGCCCGGCTCGGCCGCGGAGCGCGACCTTCCGGCCGTGCAACTCTACGACATGCATGGCGACGTATCCGAACGGCAAAACATCTACGGCCGGCAAATCGAGACCGTGAAGCGCATGATCGATCTCTTAAAGAAGTACGTTGCCGACGGCCGCAGTACGCCCGGCGAAAGGCAGCACAACGATGCGGCGATAAAAATCTGGAAGGCCAAGCCGCTCTCGCTGGACGACGCGGGGAATCCAATTACGCACGATTGATCCCGCCTTCCTTAATTCCAACGTTTCTGTGATCGGCTTCGTTTGCTTCACATATTGCATTCGCTGCGTTTGCGCGGTATAGTTCCATTGCCTGGAGAATGGCGAATATGGCTACAGCGCTCACCGAAATGGAAGAGGGCGTTCCCCCAACGGCGGCGGACGCACAAATCGCCTTGGAATCCAGCCGGCGATTGAGCCGGGTCCTCGCTGCCGAGCCCAAGAATGCTGTTCGTGTGCGAATTGAGCCGGAGAATGAGCCAGGGGAAGCAATTTCGATCCCTGTCACGGCGTTTCGGCTGCTTAACGACATCCTTGCCGAAATGGCCAAAGGGAACGCGGTTACGGTGATTCCGATCCACGCCGAACTGACAACTCAGCAAGCGGCGGAAGCGTTGAATGTCTCCCGGCCTTTTCTTATCGATCAGCTTGATAAGGGTGCCCTTCCCTACCGAAAGGTTGGAACGCATCGCCGGGTCATGCTCAAGGATCTGCTGGACTTCAAACAGACCATGGACCGCAACCGCCTCGAGGCACTTGAAGAGTTGTCTGCTCTCGATCAGGAACTGGGGCTCGGCTATCAAGAATGAGCCTAACTATCGTGTACGATGCCTGCGTGCTCTAACCGGCGCCGCTGCGCAGCCTCCTGATGTACCTGGCAATGACGGGCTTATATCGGGCACGGTGGACCAATGATATCCACGAAGAATGGATGCGCAACGTTCAGAGAGACTATTCGGACGTTTCCCGCCGGCAAGCCGAGAGAATCCGCGATTTGATGAACGCCCACATTTCGAATTGCCTTGTCACTGGCTACGAGGTGCTCATTCCGTCCTTGGCCCTGCCCGATCCTGATGATCGCCACGTCCTGGCCGCGGCCATTAGTTGCGAGGCGGACATCATTCTGACGTTCAACCTCAAGGATTTTCCGGAAGGCGCCCTCAAGCCGCATGGCATCCTAGCGCAGCATCCCGACGACTTTCTCGCGCAGCAACTCGACCTTGCTCCCGATGTCGTATGTGCGGCGGCCAAACGACAACGTCAAAGTCTGAAGAATCCGCCCTTGAGCGTTGAAGCGTATATCGCTTCGCTGGAGCGACAGGGGCTTGCCGCGACCGTTCGGGGACTGCGGGAATACGCTGACGTTCATCTGAATTCCGATGCCGTGCGGGCAACACCGCCTCGCGTGGGAACACCTCGTTCGGCCGCTCCGCAATCGAATGCGCCGTCTTGTTGCGTTGCAAATACATTACGCACGATTGACCTGGCTACACCCCGCCGCCAGGAGGGTAGAATTAGGGCAAACCAACTCATCTCCCTCCCGCTATCGTAGGCTCCACCTTTTATTGCCGCGATTATCCCCGCGTGTTATAATGCCCCGCAAGTCTTACAACACTTACTCCAGGCAAGGGAGTCTCGATCATGAATCGTCCGTGGCAAGTTCCGGTAGCGGTTGTGTTGCTTTTGATCGCGGCGGTGGCCTGCGTGGGCCGACGATAACGACCCCTACGCCGTGCCCGCCGGCGGTCCCGACAAGCAAGCGGCCTTCCTCGAACAACTGATGAAGCAGCGGCCGCAGGATGCCGAGAGCGCGGCCAAAATGTGCGCGGCCGCCGGCAACATCCTGGCCGGCAAGGCCAACGACCAGCAGTTGGACCTGGCGGTCCAGGTCACGGCAAGCCTCGGCAACGATGCGGACGAGTTGGCCAGGCTGGAAGCGAAGCTCAAGAAGCAAGGGCACGCCAAGCAGGCCCGCACGCTCCACTCCCGATTGCTCGCCGTGAAACTTCAAGCGGTGGCTGGCGATCGGGATGGCTTTCGCAAACAACTGGAGGAGGTCAAGTCGTATCTGGCGAAAGGACCTCTTGCGCCTGCCGATGCCCAGTTGGCAACGACCGCCGGCCAAATCGCCGAGCAGTCGGGCGACGACAAGCTGGCGGCCGAAACCTACGAGAGCCTGGCCAAGCTGCTGGCCGCCGATCCGCAAACCGCCCGAGCGGCTAAAGGGATGCAGGGGCTCGTGCGGCGGCTGAAACTTGTCGGCAACCCGATGCAAGTCGAGGGCACGCGCCTGGATGGCAAGCCCTTGCAGTGGGAAAAGTACCGCGGCAAAGTCGTGCTCATCGACTTCTGGGCAACGTGGTGCGGGCCCTGCATGGCCGAAATCGTCAACATCAAGGCCAACTACGAGAAGTACCATGCGAAAGGATTCGACGTGCTGGGCATCAGCCTCGACCAGATGGACCGCGACCAGCTTGCGGACTTCGTCAAGAAGGAAGCAGTGCCGTGGACGATCTGCCGCGACGCCGATTCCGCGTCGCCGTTGGCCGACTATTACGGCATTCATTCCATTCCCCAGTTGATGCTCGTCGGCCGCGACGGCAAGGTGGTGAGCCTTAACGCTGCGCGGCGAGGCGCTTGGCCCTTTGGTCGAAAAAGCCTTGGCGGCGGCAGGCGGCCCGGCTGCCGGCGACGAGACGGCAAGCGACGATTCGGCCGCGGGGAATCCTGGAAAGAAAGGCGCGGCGGGCAAATCCGATCGCCAGAAGGCCAAG
Source organism: uncultured Planctomycetia bacterium (assembly GCA_963707295.1). Lineage (GTDB taxonomy): Bacteria > Planctomycetota > Planctomycetia > Pirellulales > Thermoguttaceae > JANXQG01. The sequence continues at coordinate 979,966 of CAVPPL010000006.1, read as the reverse complement.
CTTGCCGCCCTGGAAGAGGCGAAAGCAAAACGCGAAGAAGCCGCGGCGGCCCGCGCCGCCAACGCCGCCAAGCCGCGCCAATGGACCGATGCCACGGGAAGCCACCACATTTCCGCCACGTTCCGCGGCATGGCTAATCAGGTCGTCAAGCTCGTGCGCGAAGACGGCGCCGTGATCAGCATCCCGTTGGAAAAGCTCAGTGACGACGACCAGGATTACATTCGCAATTGATCGCGGCCGCAATAACGCGATTAGCGACCCATCCCATGCCTTGACATCCCTGCGGCTGTCCTATCAGATATTGAATCAAGCCGGTGCCGCGGTTGGGCCGGTCGTTTCAACCGATGGGTCCGGGCGAGGATATGCCGCGATCAAACACCCGCAGCGACGGAAACGACAACCTTTTCGACGCTCACGCGAGGCAGCTTCAGGAACAGGCGCGGAGCCAACAGCGGCGGCTGCGCCGCCAGCGGGCGCTTTTCATCCCGCGCTTCCTGCTCCAGGCCACCGTCGAAGTCCAGTTGCGCGGCGCGGCGCAGGACCGCGCCTATGAAATCGCCCTGCACTGGGCCGACTTGGAAACCGCCGGGCACCTTCCTCAATACAAAGAAAAGTCGATCGCCGGCCAATTCTGGGCCACTTCTTCGGTGAAGGGCTGGGCTACCAAATCAAAACGGCTAGCCCTGACGACTACCAGATGGAATACGAATTCCACGTCAAGGAAGTCGGCGCGGCCGACGCGGCGCTGGGACACTTTCCCCGATCGAGCATGCCGGCGGCCGTCGTGGAACTCAAGGGCGCGATGACCGATCTCGATCGCGACACGTCCAATGGCCGCATGCCCGTGCAGCAATGTTGGGACTATCTCAACGCGCTGCCCGGCTGCCCTTGGGGCATCGTTTCCAACTTCCGCACCATCCGCCTCTACCATCGCGAAAAAGGAACGCTCGTCTACGAGGAATTCGACCTCCAGGAACTCCGCGACCGTGCGCGGTTCGACCAGTTCTACTGCATCTTCGAGCGCGGAGGGCTGATCGCGTCGTGCGCCGGGCAGCAGCCGCGCGCTGGAACTGCTCCGCAAGACGGCCGACCGCCAGAAAGGCGTGGGCGACAAGCTTTATCGCGAGTACCAATGGCGGCGGCTGGAATTGATCGAGCACCTCAACCGCAAGGAGGGCAAGGACCTCAACGAGGCGATCCGCATTTCCCAAAAGCTCCTGGACCGCATCATCTTTATCGCCTTCTGCGAAGACCGGGAACTGCTGCCCGAAAAGCTGCTGGAAACAACGCGCAGCGAAATTCGCATGTACAGCCGGGCCAAGAATCCGGCCTGGGAGAACTTCCTCGACCTGTTCACGGCGGTCGACAAAGTGCAAAGGGCAAGCGGGTAATCCCCGCCTTCAACGGCGGACTCTTCGCCGACGATCCGGCGATCAACGCCCTGGAACTGGCCGAGGAAAAATGGACCAACGCCTTCGCCGGTTTCGGCAATTACGATTTCTCCGAGGAAGTCAACGTCGATGTCCTGGGCACCTCTTCGAGCGCTCGATCACCGAACTGGAAAAACTCCGCGTCGGCGGGCTCTTTGCGCTCATGGCCGGTGCGGAGGATGCCGAAACTGCCAATGGCACGATGCCGCTGGCGCCGCGGAAGAAAGGCGCGCGGGCGAAAACGGCCGCAGGTGAGCCGCCGCCGTCGAAAATGCCCAAGAGTGCCCAGCGGAAGCGCTTCGGCATCTATTACACGCCGCCCGCCTTTACCGGCCTGATCGTCGAGCGGACGGTCGATGCCCTGCTTCTGGAGCGCTTCGCCGCGCTTCAAGTGGAGCACGGAGTGAACCCCGAGGCCCGCGCGGACCAAGATCCCCAGAAGCTGATCGCCTATTGGAACGGCTGCTTGGAAGTGCTCAAAAAGCTGACTGTGTGCGATCCGGCCTGCGGCTCCGGCGCGTTTTTGATTCGCGCCTACGAAGCCTTGGACGCGCATTACAAGGCGGTCGTTCACGGGCTGGCCGGCGCGGGCCAATCGGCCGAGGAGATCGCCGCGCTGGAGGACGCGATTCCCGACTTGATCCTGCAAAACAATCTCTACGGTGTTGACCTTTCCGAGCAAGCGGTCGAAATCACGCAACTGGTGCTCTGGATTCGCTCCGCCCGCAAGGGCCACACGCTGGCCGATCTTTCGCACAACATCATTTGGGGGAATAGCCTGGTTGGCGACGAGGAGTTAGTTCGCGCCGGCTATGCCGACGATCAGAAGCGTCCTCGTGCGATGGGCTGGGAATCGGCCTTTCCCGCGATTTTCGGCCGCGATAAGCCGGGATTCGATTGTGTCATAGGCAATCCGCCCTGGGAGCGGGTGAAGCTGGAAGAACGCGAGTTTTTCGGAGTGAGTTCGCCAGAGATTGGATCGGCCGCCAATGCTGCGGATCGAAAAAAGCTGATTGCAGCACTAGAAGCCGAAAACCCCGAATTGTGGGGGCGCTATCGAATCGCCCAAGCAAGCGCATCGCGAATGCTCGAGTACGTTCGCACGAAAGATGCCGGATTCGCGCTCACCGGCAAGGGCGACGTTAACCTCTATATGCTCTTCGCGGAGCTTGCCCGGCGTATCGTTGCGTCCGGCGGACGTGTCGGCTTGCTTCTGCCGAGCGGAATTGCCACAGACCACACGACGAAGGAATTCTTCGCCGCGCTGGTCGCAAGCAAAACCCTTACGGCCGTTTACGACTTCGTCAATCGCCTGGGGTTGTTTCCCGATGTCGAGGGCCGGCTCAAGTTCTGCGTGCTGCTTTTCGGCGGCGCCGAACAACTGTCGAAGGGAATGGACTTTGTTTTCTGGGCAGAGCGAGTCGAGGATATCGCCGAGAAGCCGCGGCACGTTGTCCTTTCCGCAAAGGATATAAAGCTTTTGAATCCCAACACGCTAACTTGCCCCATTTTTCGCGGCAAACGCGACGCCGAGTTGGCAAAGGGCGTGTACAAGCGGGTCCCCGTCCTTATCGACGAAAGCCGCAAGCAAGGCGGCAATCCTTGGGGCGTACGGTTTCTGCGAATGTTTGACCAAACCAACGATGCGGGTTTGTTTGGCGAGGGCGAGGCTTGGGAGAAGCAGGGCTACAAGCTTGCCGGCAACTGCTACGTCAAGAAAGACGCACGGGCGCTTCCGCTAATGGAGGCGAAAATGACTCGCGACTACGATCACCGCGCGTTGAGCGTGACGATGAACGTCAAGAACGCCTACATGAATTATGCCTCCGAGGCCGTCTCGCTGGTTGACCACCAGAATCCCGAATTCTTGCCGGTTGGGCGATATTGGGTTTCCGAGGCCGATATCGCCGCGCGAGCGCCGAAGTCGCTTTCGGTTGCCGCCATCGGCTTCCACGACATCGCCCGCGCAAATGACACTCGCACGATGGTTGCCGCAATAAGCCCCTTTGCAGCTTATTCCAACACGCTCCCGCTCATTGTGAATGATGAAGATCGCGCATGGCGCTGCTTCTGTTGTTTGGCCGGAAACCTCAATTGTTACGCTTTCGATTTTCTGGTCCGCCAAAAAGCGAACAACGCGCATCTTAACTTCTTCATCATTGAGCAGATCCCCACGCTCACCCCAGATACCTACGCCGAGAAACGCCCGTGGACGAAGAAGGAGACGTTGGAAAAGTGGATCAGCGAGCGGGTCTTAAAACTTACTTGTACGGCCGAGGATATGATCCCGCTCGCCGCGGCCTGCGGCTTCAAAGGCTCGCGCGGCGACGGCGTGCATATCTGGAAGGAGCGCGAACGGGCGGAAATCCGCGCCGAACTCGACGCCGCGTTTTTCCACCTCTACGGCATCGCCCGCGGCGACGCCGAGTACATCCTTTCCACGTTCTCCAATACCGGGCTGCTGCCGGACCAGGAAACCGCCGTCCAGCAGTTTCTCTTCAGCCCAGGCAGCACCGGCCAGATGGTGCTGGACGCCTTCGACCGCCTCGCCGGCCAGTGAGCGGTACTCATCACGCTCCGCCGTGGTGGAATTGCCTCTCGAACGAGCGAGGTGGGTGTGCCCGCGAGTAATGGGATGAAACGCTGCCTCGCCGAGGCGAGAATGGGTGGTATGGAAACAACATTCACCCTTTTTCCCCCGGGAGGCAGCAATGTCGTCGCAAGCTATTGGATGGGATATCCATCGCAAGTTCAGTAAGGTTAGTGTAATGCAAAAGGTAGCGGATGACCAGTTTCAAGTGATCGAACGTGCCCGTCTTGAGCACGATGATCGCGATGCGATGCGTCACTGGCTAAGCCGCTTCGATGTGAGTACGCTCGTAGGCATGGAAGCCGCGTTTGGTTGGCCTTGGATCGCCGACCTGCTGGAGGAATTGAAGTTCAACCCTCGCCTCGGGCATCCCCCGGCCCTCAAGGCCCTGTCCCGGCACGAGGCCAAGTCGGACCGTTGCGACAGCGATCGCATGGCGAAGTTCCAACTTCAGGGAACCTTCCCCGCCAGCTACCTCGCCCCGCAGAACGTACGCCAGATTCGCGAGCGAACGCGTTACCGCATGGCTCTTGCTTCTTTGCGCACCGGCATGAAAAACCGCATCCACGCTCTGTTGCACCGCTTCGGGATTCTGCACGGTTATAGCGATCTGTTCGGCAAGCAAGGGCGTCGCTTCCTGGAGCAGTTGGTGTTGCCGGAAGCCTCACACGCCGTGCTGGCCAATTCCCTGGAGGTTCTCGACAAGATCGTGCAGGGAATCGCGGTGGTTGAAAAGTGGATGGAGAAGCATCTGGAAGAGGACGAGATCGTCCGCCTGTTGCAGACGATCCCTGGGGATCGGGTTGATCCTGGCGCACGTGATCCTGCGCGGAAGTTGGCGAGATCAGCCGTTTTCCCACGGCGCGGCATCTGCGCAGCTATGCCGGCACGGCGCCTTTGAGCGACGATTCTGCGGACCGTCACGGCATACGGCACTGTAGCGAGGCTTGCAATCATTCGTTGCGTTGGGCCTTGATCGAGGCCGTCACCGGTGGCGCTGCTGACGCGCGGCGTGCGCGGCGACCGCTTGCGTCAAAGGCACGCGCGTTTGACCTTTGGAGGCCGCGTCAACAAGAACAAAGCGAAGGTGGCATTGGCCGGCGAACTTGCCGAGTTGGTGTTCATCATTTGGAAGAAGCGTACGCCTTACGAGGCGAATCCCCCGGCGAGGCCGGGCAGCGTCCGCGGTGCGCCGTCGAGGTTGCCGCGGCAAGAGGAGAAGAATATTCCTGCGAACATGCGTTCGGACCAGTCCCGTCACCCTATAGTCCGCTGCGGCACGTCAGGTGCAGGCCAGGCTGATTTGTAATTGGACCGTCCGGGCCGCATGTCCATTTTGTGTCCGGTGGGTGGCTGGTGTCCGGCAGGCGCCGGCTGCTGCCAGAGCACGTAGAGATTGTTGGTTTTACCAAAACCGCTAAATGTTCGCAGATAGAACGATTGGGTTTAACGCATTAGAACCACAAGCTGATAAGCGATGGTCTGAAAGGAATAGTCTGCAAGCAAAACGCTTGGAACAAAAAGAACCGGCCTGCCTCGTAAGGAGACAGGCCGATCAGCTCGCGGATCCCAGACGGCGCTCGGGTCGCACCCCTGCGTTGCCCTATCCTCCGCCTGAGACATCTATCAGTGTATACCAAACAGGAAAAAAAGCAAAAACCGCCCATTGACCGGCGAAAGCGTTTCAGAGATAGGGTGTGGTCGAGTCCTACGAAGACCCACCATGAGTTGGCGAATTGGTGGGTCTTCGCTGCGCTCGACCGCACCCTACGTCTCTGCCCCGATCTTCTTCAGGGCTTTGGCCGCAATTCGGCGCACCGCCCTGCTCTCGTCCTTGAGCAAGTCCGTGAGGGCCTTGATCGCGCTTCCGGCGTCGGGACCAATCCCGCCAAGCACGCTGGCGGCCAGAAAACGAACCCGCTCGTCCCGATCCTGAAGAAGTTCCACGAGAACCGGGATGGCCGGCTTGCCGTCCGGAGCAAGGTTCTCCACCTTTTTGAGTTGGGCCACATCGGCAATTCCGCCGGCAAACGCTGGCTCTTCAGTCGTCCCACTACTTCCCGCCGCGCACACAGCCTTTAGTTCGCCGCGGCGGGTGTCGGCCGATTCCCAGGCGGCAATGGCCGATTCCCAGCCCTCCTCGCCCATGCATTCGACGATTTCCCAAAACTCATGAAAATCGTCCTCAGCGGCCCCTTCAAGAGCAGGCACGCCGGCAATGGCGGACACCCCAAACGACCCATTTTCCGCGCTTTTTCCATGGAAACCGCGGGAAACTTCGTCCCTGGCGAATCCATCGTGTTGTTCAGCCATGATACTAACCCCGAAACCTCGGCGGGTTTATTCCCGCCAGCGTGGCGCTCGCCATTCCATGAATCCCTTGTCCATGCCCCGAAAATGGATGGCCTTCCCATTCTTATCCTACGCGGGCGGGGAACGGCCTGTCAAATCTGCCGGGCACTTTGATTTCTCGACTCTACGGCACCGTGAAGATGGCCGAAACGGCGTGCAGCGAGATATGCCCTCACGCTACGCTCACTTCGTCCCGAACTGCCGGTAGTCGATCCGCAGCTTCTTGATCTTGTAGCGGACCATCCGCGCCGTGATGCCCAATCGCCGCGCGGCCGCGTTGATGCTCCCCTGGCAAGACTTCAGCGAGTTGACGATCATGTCCTTCTCCAGCACCGCCACGCGGTGCCGCAGCGAATCGACCTGGGCGGCGTCGTCCGTGTCGGGCATTTGCAGCGTCGGCGGCAGATTATGCCCGTGGATCACGTTGTCGCGGCTGAGCAAGACGGCGTATTCGATGCAGTTTTCCAGTTCGCGGACGTTGCCCGGCCAGTGGTAAGCGGTCATCATGTTGATCGCCTGCGTGCTGATGCGGCGGACGTCCTTGCTGAGCCGCTGGGCGTATTTGGCCACGAAATGGTCTGCCAAGAGCAGGATGTCGTCCGTGCGGTCGCGGAGCGGCGGCAAGACGATCGGAAAGACGTTGATGCGGTAATAGAGGTCCTGGCGGAAGAGGCCGGCCTCGACCAGCGCCTCCAGGTCGCGATTCGTGGCGGCGATGATCCGCACGTTGGCTGTTATGGTTTGATTGCTGCCGACGCGCTCCATTTCATGCTCTTGCAGGACGCGGAGCAGCTTCACTTGGACGGCCGGCGAGAAGTCGCCGATCTCGTCGAGGAAGAGAGTGCCGCCCTCGGCTTCCTCGATGCGGCCGATGCGGTTGAACGCCGCGCCGGTGAACGCTCCCTTTTCGTGGCCGAAGAGTTCGCTCTCCAGCAGGCCTTCGCTCAGTGCGGCGCAGCTCACTTTCACCAGCGGCTTTGCGGCCCGCAGGCTGTTGTAATGTACGGCCGAGGCGACGAGCTCCTTGCCCGTGCCCGACTCGCCGCGGATGAGAACGGTGGTGTTCGTCGAGGCGACTTGGTGGATGCGGAGGTAGACCTCCCGCATGCGGTGCGAGTTGCCGATGATGCTTTCCGGACGGAAGCGTTCCTTGAGGGCGTCGCGGAGCCGCAGGTTCTCCGACTCGAGCATCTGCCGCTGCGATTCCTCCATCCGCCGCGACTTGACGTCGTAGGCGATCATGCTGGCCACGATTTCCAGGAAGCGGCAGCGTTCTTGAAGCAAGTCTGGATCGTCCACCGCCACGTCGGCGGAGAGCGTGCCCACCACTTCGCGGCCCAGCGAGATCGGCACACAGAGGAAAGCCATGTCGCCGTCGGTATCCGGCTGCCGCTGGTAGAGCCGGTTGGTGAAGCGAGGCTCCTCGAAGACCTGGGGGACGATGGCCGGCTGTCCGGTCTCGACGACCTTGCCGATGATGCCCTCGCCGTATTGATAGCGGTATTGGCTTTGATTGTGGCCGGGAATGGCCGGCGCCGCGGCCACGATCAGTTCGCTGCCGTCGGGCGAGAGGAGCATGATCGTGCCGCGAATGAGCGCGAGCCGCTCATCGAGCAGCTTGAGGACCTCGGCGAGCATTTGCCGCTGGCCGTGCTGCGTGGCCAGGAGTCGCGCGATCTCAGCCAGAACGCGAAGGTCGTCCTCGTGCGTAGGGGAGTGAATCAAACGGTCTGGGGCCGTTGCCATCGTAGCGTATATCAACTTTTTCACCGCGTGCCGCAATTAACGCCATTCGTTTGGGCCTTTGGCTCAGGTTCTAGCAAAAACCGCGCCCCCTTCCGCTCTAAGGGCACGATTTTTCACAAGTTTTGCCGCCAAATTGCCACGATTGGCAAACGGCCATTTAGCAGGCGAATAGCCCGCCACAGCCGTGATTTCCGCATGAACTATGCAGGTTTGACCGGAATCAAAACGGTTCGATCACGCGGGTTGTCATGTGGGAAAGAAGACGCGACCGCACAAAGGCTTGCCGTTGCGCAGACCTGCGGCGAATGCCCGAAGCGGGGCAGATTATGCTTAGGCAACAAGCATTTCAAGCGAATCGACGTGGCAGCGCGGCCGCCTTTTCGTCCTCAAGAATCGTTCGGTTGTAGCAGTACATTTCCATGTGACATCGGGCTATCGACGCTAACTGTATGGTGCATAAGGACTTAAATATGACGCGAACCGGCGATCAACCCCAAGTGTCCACCATACAGTCGATTAGCTTTCGGTTAACCAATCGCGCTGCGGTGGTGCAACGAATGACTTAAATGGTTACCACGATTGACTTTACAGCACAGGAGCGGCGTTCGGACGGAACCCGTTCATTAATCAGCGCATCAGGAATCTTTTTTAATACGTTTTACTGCGTAAAATAGCGTTGGAGCCAGGAAAACGGCCTGAGATAGGGCAATGCGAAGTCGGCAGGCGGCTTCCGGCGGAAACAGACTATAGGACACGGAACGATCGACTTAGACAGTTCGACGTTTACACGGCGGTGAGCATTATGAGCATTGCAAGAACACGACAACTTGACCCACGAACCTATTCCAGCGGCCCCCACCCTAACGACCCCGCGAACCACTTCAAGAGCAACAGCGGCGGAGTGGCGGCGGCCCGTCCGAACCAGGGAAACTTCGCTGTCCAATGGCAATTGGAAAGCCACCAAGCCCGAGCGGAGGGCGCTCGCGACACGTTCCAGCCCCGGCCCGATGCGGCCGATTTGGAACGGGCACGAGAAGCTGCCCGGCGACAGGAAATCGTCCGCCGCCGGGACAACGGCGAGTCGTTGGCAAAACTGGCGAAGCGGTTCCGCACGACGCCTTCGCGGATCTCGCGAATCGTTGCCCAAGAGCAGGTCAAGCGCGTCCAGGAATTGCAGTTGGACTACATTCCCAACGAGCGTTTCAAGCGGATGTCGGCCAATCAGCAGTCGGTCGTGCTTGGACCGTCGCCGGAGAATCCCCGCCCGGCCAAGGCGGTTGCGCGGCCGGCCGGCCTGCCGCCGTACCTGGCGAGCATGTACGAGACTCCGCTCTTGACCCGCGAACAGGAGCAGCACCTGTTCCGCAAGATGAACTACCTGAAGCACAAGGCAGCGGTGCTCCGCAATCGGCTCGATATGCGGCGGCCGAGCCTGACCATGATGACGCAGATCGAGAAGTTCGCCGCCGCCGCGAACACGGTCAAGAACGACGTCGTCCGCGCCAACCTGCGGCTGGTGGTCTCGATCGCCAAGCGCTACGCCACCGGGCCGGGCCATCTCTTCGAGTTGATCAGCGACGGCAACATGTCGTTGATCCGCGCCGTGGAGAAGTTCGACTTCGCCCGCGGCTTCCGCTTCAGCACGTATGCCTCCTGGGCGATCATGAAGAACTTCGCCCGCACGATCCCCGCGGAGTTGAAGCAGCATGCTCGCTTCCGCACCGGCGGCGAGGAGCGGCTGATGGTCGTGACGGACGTGCATGTGGAGGCGGCGCGGCGCGAGTTGGCCCAGTCGGAACGGCAGTCCGAAGTTTCGCGGATTCTCAAGCATCTCGACGAGCGTGAGCGGCAGATCATCCGCCACCGCTTCGGCTTGGACCGCAATCACAACCCGATGACCTTGAAGGAAGTCGGCCGCGTGATGGGCGTGACGAAGGAGCGGATTCGGCAGCTCGAAGCCCGCGCGATGGCGAAGCTCCGCGACGCCGTCGGCGAAGAGAAGGTCGAAGCGCCCGAGCCGGGCGAGTAGGTCGTTTCTTAACACGTGTTTATTACCTCTCTGCGCGTTTTGCGCACCGCCTTCGCGTTTTGTGCGCTCGGCTGCGCAAATGGAGCGGTGTCGCAAGTCGTTGGCGGGCAAGGAGTTGCGGCCCGACACGGCGGCAAGCCGCCGACCACCCGAAAGTGGCCGTGATGCGCAAAACGATTTCCAGTGCCTTGCGTCGGAAGAGGCGGCGAGCAAGCGAGACGGGAGCAACCTGGGCTGCGCGACATTTTGCCAAGGAGGAAAGACGTTTTTTTCTTCGGGTTTGGAATTCGCAGTTTTCGCCTGTTTTCTCGGGGTCTTGGAGAGCAGGAGCGGAGTAGGACCGCAGTAGGAACCGACTAGGGCGGCAGATCCGGTTAGCGTTTGTCAAGGCAGTCCTTAACGGACCAGTTCCTGTAGTGCAGTGTCAAGTTCAGAAAACTCAAACGCAAAACCCTGCTCTTTCAATCGTCGCGGAATACAGCGCTGGCTGGCCAATGCCAAGTTGACGTTGACGCCCATCAACCAGCCGCCGATCCGTGCGGCCATGGCCGGCACAGGCGGACTCCAAGGGCGATGCACGGCCGCTCGCAAAGACTGCATGAACTCGGCGTTGGTGACCGGCTGCGGCGACGCGGCTAGATAGGTCCCTTGGAAATCGTCCCGGTCCACCGCCGCGCGGTAGATTCGCACGGCATCGGCAAAGTGCAGCCAACTGGTATATTGTTGACCGCTGCCGAGCGCGCCGCCAAGGAAGCATCGGGCGAGTCGAGCCAGCGGCGGGAATGCGCCGCCGGTGCGGCCCAGCACGACGCCCAGCCGGAGTACGACTCGGCGGACATCCGGCGTTGGATTGTCGTCGAACGCCTTTTCCCATGCGCGGCACGTCTCGCCCAGAAACCCGCCGCCGGCCGGGGACGATTCGTCGCAGAGCGTGTCGCTCGAGTCGCCATAGATGCCGACCGCGGTTGTCTGTACAAAAACTCGCGGCGGGCGGCTACAACGACGGATTGCCTCGCCAACGGCCTTCACGGAATCGACGCGTGAGCGGACGATCTCGCGGAGATTGGCTTTCGTCGGGCGGCAGTTGATGTTCTTGCCGGTCAGATTGATTACGGCCGCCGCGTCTTCCAGCGACTCGGCCCAAGGGCCTACCGTTCTGCCGTCCCACGGAACGACCGTGCCGAGAAGCTTTGGCGACGCCGTGCCGCGGGAAAGGACGTGGACCTCGTAACCGTCGGCCAAGAGGCTCGCGGCGAGGGCCTGGCCCACAAAACCGCTGCCGCCGACGAGGACGATCCGTTTGGCCATTCTGTACTCCTCACGCTCCGCCGTGAGGTTGACGCTGGAGTAACCGCCTTTAGGCGGAAATCCGGCTAAAGCCGGGACTCCAACACACCTTACCGCTTCGAGAATTGCGTCCCACGCCGTGCGCCGCGGAGACCGTACTTCTTCCGCTCTTTCATGCGGCCGTCGCGCGTGAGCAGGGCGTTTTCGCGGAGCTTGTCGAGGTCTTCGCCCGACTTCTTCAACGCGCGGGCGATGCCCAGCTTGCACGCGTCGGCCTGGCCGGTGATGCCGCCGCCGTTGACGCGGATCATGATATCGACCGCCTCGCGCTTGCCGGTCTGCATCAGCGGAGCGAGAACCGCGTTCTGATTGGAGATATTGCGGAAGTATTCGTCGAAGGGGCGGCTGTTGATGATGATCGTGCCTTGCCCCGGACGCATGCGAACACGGGCGCAGGAGGTCTTGCGGCGGCCGGTCCCTAGAATGTCGTCGGCGCGGCCTTTGAGTGTGGTGGTTGCTTCTGCCATGTTTCTTGCTCGTTATGGAATGTTTACTTGACCGCGACTTCCAGCGGCTGCGGCTGCTGCGATTGGTGCGGATGCTCGCCGCCGACATAAATCTTCAGCTTCTTCAACATCTTGAAGGCGAGCTTGTTCTTCGGCAGCATTCGCCGCACGGCCTCGGAGATGATCTTCTCCGGGCGGCGGGCGCGGCGGGCGGCGGCCGTCTCGCGGTGCTGGCCGGGGTAGCCCGTATACCAACTGTATTCCTTTTCTTCCCACTTGTCGGGATCGCTGAAGATGATCTTCTCGGCGTTGACCACGATCACGAAGTCGCCGGTGTCGATGTGGGGCGTGTACGTGGGGCGATGCTTGCCCATGAGGACCATCGCGATGTCGCTGGCCGCGCGGCCGACCACTTTATCGGTGGCGTCCACGAGCCACCATTTGGCCTGCAAGTCGCCCGGCTTGGCCATGTACGTTTTGGCAATCTTCAGCATGATTACGATCCTAATGCAGTCAAAGTATCGTCCGGCCAATGGATGCTCGGCCCCAAAGGCGGGAATCCTTTAATTTAGCCATATTTGGGCTCTGTGACAAGGGCGTCGGAAATCGCGAAGAGAAGAAATCACTTCACGGCCGTGAAACCCACTATGTCGAGGGGGTTTTCAAAAGCCAAAGTCAATGGCCATAATGCCGGAGCTACCAGGTTTGGAGGGTCTGCCCACTAACCAAGCGAGCTGAACCATGATCGTTGGGGTTCCGCAAGAAACTTCTCCGGGCGAATCGCGGGTTGCGCTGATTCCGGGCAGCGTCCCCCCGCTAACAAAGGCTGGGATCGAAGTCCATGTGCAGGCCGGTGCGGGCACGGCGGCCGGCTTTCCCGATTCGCTTTATTTGGACAAAGGCGCCACGGTCGTACCTGCCCGCGACGAAGTCTTTGCCGCCGACGTGATCCTCCAGGTCCGTGCCGGCGGGGCCAATCCTGAGCAAGGCAAGGACGACCTGCGGCGACTGGCCGCGGGAAAAATCGTCATCGGCCTCTGCGACCCGCTGGGCCAGCCGAAGGCGAATCAAGAGGTTGCCGCGACCGGCGCCACGCTCTTCGGACTGGAATTGCTGCCGCGGATCACCCGTGCCCAGGCGATGGACGTGCTCTCCTCGCAGGCGACGATTGCCGGCTATCGCGCAGTGCTCTTGGCGGCCGACCGCGCTGCCGAAGATCTTTCCCATGCTGATCACTGCGGCCGGCACGCTCAACGCCGCCAAGGTGTTCGTCATCGGCGCGGGCGTGGCCGGCTTGCAGGCCATCGCCACCGCCCGGCGGCTGGGCGCGGCGGTGTCGGCCTACGACGTCCGCCCGGCCGCCAAGGAGCAGATCACGAGCCTCGGCGCAAAGTTCGTCGAGATGCCGCTGGACACTTCCGCTAGCGAGGGCCAAGGGCGGCTACGCCCAGGAGATGGACGAGGAGTTTTATCAAGAAGCAGCGGGAGTTGATGGCACGGACGTGGCCGAGATGCGACCTGGTGATCACCACGGCGGCCGTGCCGGGACAGAAGTCGCCCGTGCTGATCACGACGGGCGGCCGTCGAGGGCATGGCCCCCGGATCGGTCATCGTCGATCTGGCGGCCGAGCGGGGCGGCAACTGCGAGCTGACCCAGGCCGGCCAACAAGTGTCTCACAATGGCGTGACGATCCTCGGCCCGTTGAACCTGCCTTCCGAAGTCCCGCAGCATGCCAGCCAGATGTATGCCAAGAACATTTCCACGTTCCTGCTCAATCTGGTGAAGGACAAGCAGATCGTAATCAACCTGGAAGACGAGATCATCCGCGACACGCTGATCGCCCGCGACGGGCAGGTGGTGAACCCCAAGGTGCAGCAGTTTTTGTAGGGTGGGACAAGCTCGCTTCAAGCGAGCGCACGGCCCACCATTTGCGAACGAAAGGATAAGTCATGTTCCTCTCGCCACTAATCTTCTGGCGGACGACGCCTCGATCGACCCGCAATCCGCGGACCTTCGTCACCGCTGCTGTTCGTGCTGCTGCTGGCCACGTTCATCGGCCTGGTGGTGATCCGCAACGTGTCGCGGCTGCTGCACACGCCGCTGATGTCGCTGACCAACGCCATTTCCGCCATCGCGGTGGTGGGGTCGATCGTGCTGGCCGGCAAGCGGGAAACGAGCTTCACCACGATACTCGGCTCGATGGCCGTGGCCGCCTCGATGACCAACATCGTCAGCGGCTTTCTGCATCACCGACCGCATGCTCAAGATGTTCAAGAAGCGGGAGCCGGCAAGTCATGAACATGGACATCGTCATCCAGATTCTGTATCTGATCTGCGTATCCGCGGCTGTTCATCCTTTCGCTGAAGTGGATGAGCCACCCCAGCACGGCCCGGCGCGGCATCGTTTCCGGCGTGGCGGCGATGGTGGCTGGCCATCGGCGGCACGCTGCTACTGCCCGGACATCGAGTTATCACTGGATCGTCGTCGCCGATCGTGGTCGGCTGCATCGTGTGGCGTGCCTCTGGCGATGGTGCCGCTGACGGCCGTGCCGCAGCGGACCGCGCTGTCGCACGCCTTCGGCGGCCTGGCGGCCGGGCCTGGTGGGAGCCGCGGAGTACTATCTGTCGCTATCGACTGCATCCCGACGAACTGTCCGCACGTTCTCCACCGGCGCCCTGGTGGCCGAAGTCATCCTCGGCTTCCTGACCTTCACCGGCAGTCTGATGGCCGCCGGCAAGCTCCAGGAGATCGATCCCCACGCGGCCGATCACCTACAAGGGCCAAAACGCCATCAACTTCTCGCTGCTGGGCTTCGCCATCCTCTGCGGCGTGCTGCTGGTGTGGCATCCGACGTGGTGGCTGCTCTTTCCCGTCATCGTGCTGCTCTCGCTGGCCTTCGGCGTGCTGCTGATCATCCCCATCGGCGGCGCCGATATGCCGACGGTGATCGCCCTTTTGAACTCCTACGCCGGCCTGTCGGCCGTGGCGATGGGCTTCGTGCTGGACAACAAGCTGCTGATCGCCGCCGGGGCGCTGGACGGCTCGTCGGGCCTGATCCTCTCGATCATCATGTGCCGGGCGATGAACCGCTCGTTCGCCAACGTGCTGTTCGGCGGCTTCGGCCAGGTGCAGGCCGCCGAGCGGGGCCGTCGAGCAGCGCACGGCCAAGAGCGCCACGGCCGAAGACGCGGCCCAGATCATGGACGCCGCCCGGACCGTGGTCATCATTCCCGGCTACGGCATGGCCGTGGCCCAGGCCCAGCACCGCGTCCGCGAGTTGTACGATGCCCTCACCAAGCGCGGCGTGGACGTGAAGTTCGCCATCCATCCCGTGGCCGGCCGCATGCCGGGACACATGAACGTGCTCCTGGCCGAGGCCGAGATCCCTTACGACAAGCTGTCGAGATGGACGAGATCAACCCCGATATGCCCGAGGCCGACGTGGCGCTGTGATCGGCGCCAACGACGTGGTCAATCCGGCCGCCCGGCACGACAAGTCGAGCCCGATCTACGGCATGCCGATCATCGACGCCGACAAGGCCAAGACCGTGTTCGTCATCAAGCGGAGCATGAATCCCGGCTTCGCCGGCATCGAGAACGAGCTGTTTTTTGCCGACAACACGCTTATGCTCTTCGGCGACGCCAAGGCGATGCTCACGAGCTTGGTGCAGGCGCTGAAGAACTGAACGTTGGCGGTTTGCGAACCCCGACCTCGCGCTCCTCCACCGGTCGGGCGCGACAACCGCGCCGAAAACTCTTCGAGCGGGTGCATGTCGACAATCCTTAACTGACCGGGAGCGTAGGCTGCTTCGCAATAGAGATCGGCGAGGCACGTCGCTCCCGGCAGGAGCGTGCGCTGCGCCCGGCGACCGTGCGGGCGAATTCGTGCGGGGTTTGCTCCGGTTCTCGCGGGCAGCCGTTCTCGCGTGCCCATGCCTCCAGTGCCGCGAAGACATACCGCACGAGTTGATCGGCGGGAAGCCGGTTGGCCATGCCCGTGGCGAATGGATCGGCGAAATCGGCAAAGCGGCGGGGTGGCGGCGGGCCGTTTGCCGCTGCCGCGGCAGCTTCCGTGGCCTTCCACCGCCCGGCGAAGAGTCGCTCCCATAGTGAACGCAGACTGGCGAACAAGTCCCGCAGCGACGCCATGATTCCCGCGCGGTGCCGCCAGGCCCAAAAGGCCGCCAGCCCGGCGATCACGAGATAGAAAAGCACCTTTGCGAGCGGTAGCAGCCAGTCAAATATCGACGTAAGGTCCGGCGGAGGCGGTGTGTCCGGAGGGCGGTTGTCGGGCTCAGGCTGCGCCGGTTCGGCGCCCGACCGATTTTCTGGCTTCTTTTCGGCATTTGAGTTATCGCGGCCGTTCTGCGAGTTCTTTTGGTCGCCGCCGTCGGCCGACGAGCGGGACTGCGACTGCTCGCCCTTTGCCTCGTCGTGGGCCGATTGCTCTTTGGCATCTCCTTGGGGCTGCTTCCGTGCCTCGTCGTCGTCGCCTTGCTTCGATGCCTTGTCGTCCGTCGATTTGTCGTCGCCCTGTTTTCCATCGCCCTGTTTTTGGCCCTCGTCTTTACCGCTGTCCTGCTTAGTACCTTCCGGCTTGCCTCCGTCCTTTTTGTCAGCCGGCTTTCCGCCTGGCTGGGTCTTGTCATCGTGACCGGGGGCCGGCTTGCCCTTCTGACCGGGTTCTGGCCGGCCCGGTTCGTCGCCTTTGACGCCGTCCTTCCCCATTCCATTTGGTGAAGGCTTCTGGTCGGGCGAGCCCATCACGCGCGGGAACTGCGAGACGGCAAGCTCCGCGTTGGGCCGCGGCAGCAACACGGCCAGCCCCATCACCGCGAAGATCAATGCGCAGCCCAGCGCGATCCAAGTGCCGGTCATGAGAATGGGCATCGGCAGCCGCCGCTGGCGAAGATAGCGGCGCAGGCCCAGAAAGCTGGTCGTCAACAAGAGGCCCAAGCCGCTGGCCACGTAGATTGCCAGAAGGAAGAAGGCGTACCGCCGCCGCCCTTCCTGGTAAACGGGAATCGCCAATTGACCGAGGCCGAACAGCGGCAGCGCGGCCAAGGAAAAGTAGACGATCCAGACGCCGGGCGCGTGCGGCTTGGGTAGGGTGGGACCAGCGAGGCTAGCGAGCGCCGGCCCACCAATGCGAGAAGCCAGTGCTGGTCACGGTGGGCCTGCGCTCGCGGGGCTCGCTGGTCCCACCCTACGGGTCTTTCGCCGAGTCCGGCGGCGTCCAAAAGCCCTTCGCCGGAACTCGGCTCGGTTTCGTCGATCATCGTGCAATCCCACGTCAACTTGTGAGCGCACCACCAGATGAGCGCGACGAGGCCGAAGTTGATGAGGAAGCTGGCTTGCCCGAGCGGGCCTTGGAACTCTACGAAGCGGAAGATGGCCAGCAGCGTGGCACCGGCCAGCGGCACCGCGAACATGGCCGCTCGTTCCTTGCCGTCTTCGATTGCAATGCGACCGACGAGCACGGCGGCAAAGATGAACAGCGAGAGGATGTAGTGCAGCCGCCCCGTGAAGTTCCCTTGATAGAAGACCTCCAAGAGGAAAAACACGAGGCTGCCTACGAGCGTCATGATCAGCGCCGGGCTGACGGCGATAACCAGATAGTCGGCGAGCGTCTTGTCATACCGTGTGGCCATGACCCATCCTGTATTCGCGGCATACGGTGACGATCGCCTCGCGGTCCGGCAGATAAAATGACGGAATCCTTAGGGCCAGCAGCCTCGCGGCGTCCTGGACGAAATCGTCTTCGGCGTAGACGTTGAGCACGGCGGTAACGCTCATGCCGCGGCCGCGGAGCTCGCCCAGCGCCTCGGCGATTTCCGCCGTCAGCGTCGTCAGCACGGCGATCACCGTGGCGTCATGCGGCAACCGGCAAGCGGTCTCCGTGATCAATTGAGGGAAACTCAGGCCGTCGGTCAATTCCACGCGGGCCAAGGTTTCAAGAATTCGCAGCAATTGATCGGCGCCGCGGCGCGTGGGGACCACAAGCGGCTGCAAGCGGTCGCTGTGCTCGGCCATTTCCGCCGTCTTCCGAGCCGCGGCGCGGGTGCGAAGGTCGCCCTGCCAGCCCTCCTGGCGAATGCGGTCGGCGGCGTCGCGGCCATTGGTCACCAGCCCGATCTGATGACCCATCTCATAGACCGCGTGGGCGATCGAAGCCGCCGCCGAGACGGCCAACTCCGAGCGGACCGGCTCGTGCTGCGGCGCGTAATCGGCCTGGTGGAAGTCCAACAGCAGCGTCGCCCCGGCGACCGACGACGGCTCATAGACCTTGCATTGCAGCGATCCCGAGCGGGCGGTCGCCCGCCAATGGACGCGGTTAAGCGGATCGCCCGCCTGGTAAGCCCGCACGCCGGCAATCCGCGTCGGGTCCTCGAAGAGGCGATGCGTCATGCGGATTTCGCCCAGCGGCATCCGCGACGCCAGATCGTAGCCTTCCAGCGGAGCGATTTCCGGATAGACGAGCAGGAAGTGCGGCGCGGTCAACATGCGATAGCGGCGATGGAGGCCGAAAAGGTCGCCCGTCTCGACCATTAGCGGGCCGATCTGATGGTAGCCGCGGCGATTGCACTGCAATTGATAGAAGAGTGTCGCCTTGCCGCCGGACCGGAACGAGAACAATCCCAGCCGGCGCCCCAGCAGGCCGAGCGACGGCGGCTGAATGTGCGTCGCGCGGCGGGGCAATTGGTCCTCAACCAGCGCCCAGGCCACCGGCAGCAGCCCGCGGTTTCGCAGCGTCACGACGACCGCCACCTTGTCGCCGACATTCACGGCCACGCGGTTGCATTCGCGGACCGCCTCCAGGTTCTCGGCCCACTGCCGGCTCAGCCAGCGGCTTGCGATCAAGGTCAGCAGCAGGGCGTACATCGCGTAGGCCAGCAGCCCCAGTTGGAACGCGATGGCGATGATCAATAGAAGTGTAACGGCAGCGAACCATTTCATGATGGACCAGCCTTAAGTACCTCCCTTCATGATAGCACCATTCTATTGCTCCCGCGCACTCCTTTAAGTAGAATAGATCGCGGGATCGACTGCCGGAGTTGCCCGGTGTCAGTGAAAGAAGATCATTGTGACGCCGAGTCAAGCTGCGGAGATCGTGAGGCGAGGCCAAGGACCACGGGGAATCCACCGGATTGATCCGCCGAGAATCCCAGGCGAGCAGTGGCATGCGCATCTCGGACCGGGAGCGGGCAGTCCGGCGGTGAACATGGACGGTACGTGGAAGCACACCAACGGGCTAACCGAAAAGCAACGAGAATTCCTGCGTCGGGCAGGGTGGAACGTCTAATGATTGTTGCAACAACCTTTGAAGATTTTCGCCGTCGCGTTCTTGCGCCGAGGGTTTGGACGACCCGCGCCGGTGGCTAAAGGCCGGCTTTTTTGACGAGATACCGCTCTATTCGCGCTACGAGCAAATCGAGCCGTTCCTTCGCCGCGGACGCTCTGCCGAATTGCTTCTTCTCGATATGGCATTGGAGTACTTGGCGGAGGTTTGTGCCGCGCCGAAAAGCAGCCGGGGCTTTCTGGCCGCAATCACAATTCACGATGACAGGGACGCTCGCCACATCCTTCCGAATATCTTTGTCTGTAGGGGAGACATTCGACGCCGCTTGCGCAAGCTGCGCCTGCGAAAGCCGTTGACCGAATTCGGCAAACGAATCGCGAGTCTTCTCCGGCGTGCCGATCCATCGCACGAACTTGGAATTCTCGAAGACGCTCTGACCGTGCCCGGCGAAGCGCGGATCTTCATTAGTTACCCGGAAATGCTCCAGAAGGTAATTCGCGCCGGTGAGGCGTATGTCGCTTCGCGTCATTGATTTTTCGACCGGCACGGGAGTGATTTGCGAATCTAAACCCGAGACTGCCAGAAAAATTGGCGTGGATGTAAAACACGGCAAGCGGCACAAAACTTGGCGTCCAGTAGAACACCGTTGGTCGATCCTATATGATTGACAAAACCGACGAGAATTGGTTGCGTGCCGCCGTCGTCCATTGTCCCTCGTGCAATGCGAAACTCTTCCGCGTTGACCATTCTCCATTTTACGACTGTTGGCTTCTGTACTGTGATTGTTGCCCAACTGCCGTCGAGATATCGTATTACGATTCACGTATCGCAAGTCTTCGCAGCCAACTTAACGAGGATTTCGATGGCGGGAAACTACTCGAGGGTATCGAAAAAGGGTTGAATCTCTGCACCTGTGGCGGCTCATTCAGGGTCACCTCGCCTCGTCGCTGCTTCCAGTGTGCGACCATCGTGCTAAATGAATCAGGCGCTGATTTGTCACCATACACTGGATGCGAAAACGAGGATCGTGATCCAACCGCTGAGGAACAAGCTCGCTACGAAGCATTCGAGGAGCGATTCGTACGCAAATCAAATCTGTGGCGATAACGGACCGCCAACCCGACATCGGAGATTCGCCCTAGCCGCTCCAACTGCTGTTCTAAGGGTGCTCCGTGGCCATGACCGGCACGGGCACTGCTTCCAACACTTCCGTCACGACGGCGGCGGGGGTGACTTTCCGCAGGCGGCTTTCCGGCCGAAGGATGAGGCGATGCGTGAGCACGGCGGCGGCCATGTTCTTCACGTCGTCGGGCCGCACGAAGTTCCGCCCATTGAGGGCGGCCAGGGCTTGCGACGTGCGAAACAAGGCCAGCGACGCCCGCGGACTCCCGCCCAGCGCCACGTCCTCGTGCTGCCGCGTGCGGTGAACGATCTCGGTCAGGTAGCGGCGGATCTTGGCATCGACGTGGATTTCGCGGACCGCGCGCTGCGCCGCCAGCAAATCGGCAGTCGAGACGACCGGCTGCAAACTGTCGATAGGATGCCCGCGCTCGAGCATCTCCAGCATCTTGATTTCCTCATCGAGAGTCGGATAGCCGAGGCTCAGGCGGATGAGGAAGCGGTCGAGCTGCGCTTCCGGCAGAGGGAATGTGCCCTCGTGGTCGATCGGGTTCTGCGTGGCGATCACAAGGAATGGCGGCGCGAGTTCGTGCGTAATGCCGTCGACGGTCACGCGCCGCTCGGCCATCGCCTCCAGCAGCGCCGACTGCGTCCGCGGCGTTGCACGGTTGATTTCGTCGGCCAGCACGAGCTGCGCGAAAATCGGGCCGGGGCGGAACTCGAACTCCGTACTCTTCTGATTGAAGATGGAAACGCCCGTAACGTCGGTCGGCAGCAAGTCGGGCGTGCATTGTATTCGCTTAAACGAGCCATTTACGCTGCGAGCCAGCGCCCGCACGAGCATCGTCTTGGCGACGCCCGGCACGTCTTCCAGCAGGATGTGCCCTTCGCTGAGCCAGGCGACGAGGGTGAGGATGATCTGCCGGCGTTTGCCGACAATCGCCTTCTCAACGTTGACGATGATCTGCTTGCTGGTGGTGTTGATGTCGGGCATCGGCGGTCTCGATAGTCTCGCGGGGGAGGTTCTATTGTCTTTGCTGTCCTTGTTCCTGCGATCCCGCTCGGCCCGATTCGCGCGTAGCGTTCCCTCCATAGTAGCACCGCGACATGCGGCCTGCCACCCGGCAAAAAGCCTGACAACGAAGAAGTAGCGTTCGGGCATAGACGTTGCAACTAGAGCCGCGATATAATACTGATATGCAAACCAATTACGTTTCCGCAGTCTTTGAGTCCGGCATGTTGCGGCCCCTCGCGCCGCTGGACCTGAATGAGCACGAGCAGGTGGATATTGCAATAGTCCGCGCGGCCACGGCTGTTGAGGAATCGGACGAAAGCTACGTGCCTATCATTGCCGCCGATGCCGATGCGACAGTGACGCATGAGCAGGTCCAGCAGGCGCTGGCGAAGATTCCAGGCTCCCTCGTTGAGGATTTTGCATGCCACAGGGACGAACGGTTCTGATGCCTCGTTACTTCCTCGATTCCAGCGCGCTGGCCAAGGCGTACCACGTGGAAACGGGCACGCCCAAGATGCTGGCTCTGTTGGCCGATGCGAGCAGCCAATTCTACATATCTTCGCTCACGGTGATCGAAATCCAGTCGGTATTCAGCCAAAAGGTCCGTGACGGAAAGATTGATGAAACCGATTACAAGCTCCTCAAAAAGCGGTTTGCCGCCGACATTCAAGGCAAGAAACTGGTAGTCAAGAATCTGCTGCGACCGCACCAGAGAATGGCCGAAAGACTCATCGAAAAACACGCCAAATTGCGGCGACTTCGAACACTCGACGCGATGCAGTTGGGCGCGGCGCATCGAGTTGACCAAAGGACTCGGCCTGCACCACTTCGTCTGCGCCGACAAGCACCTCGTTGATGTGGCCCGATTGGAAGGTGTGTCGGTCGTCAATCCAGATGATCCTTGAGTACAGTCGTGCCTTCCTATCACCCCACTTTCGTCTCGCCCGCCTACCTCGCGCTGCTCGTATTGCTGCCGTGGCTCTGGTGGCTGGGCTACCGCCGCCTGGCAGGGCTGGGTCGCATCCGCCAATGGTTCGCGATCCTCTTCCGCACCGCCGTCGTCGTCCTCTTGGTCCTGGCGGCCGCCGATCTGCAGCTCGTCCGCACGAACAATGATCTCACGGTGATCTATCTCCTCGATCAGTCGCTCAGCATCCCGGAACAGCAGCGCGCCGGTATGATCAAGTACGTCCGCGAGGAGGTCAAAGCCCATCGCCATAACAAGGACCGCGCGGGCGTGATCGTCTTCGGGGGCGACGCCGTGATCGATCGCCCCGTCTGGGACGACGACGTGGTGATGGGCAATCGCATCGAGACGCCCTTCGACGCCCAGGCGACGAACATCGCCGCCGCCTTGAAGCTCGCCCAAGCAACCTTCCCTGAAGACGCCGCGCGGCGGATCGTGCTCGTGACTGACGGCAACCAGAACCAGGGCAACGCCGTCGAACAGGCTCAGGCGGTAGCGGCCTCGGGCATCGGCGTCGATATCGTGCCGGTCCGTTATCACAGCCGCGCCGAAGTGGCCGTCGAGCGCGTGATCCTGCCCAGCGATATCCGCCGCAACGAACCGTTCGACGTCCGCGTCGTGCTCTCGAACAACTGCGACGTTACGCCCGAGTGGAACGGCAACGTGCCCGGCAAGTTGACCGTCACCAAGATCGTCGACGACCAGCCGGTCGGAGAACCGATCGAGAAGGATATCGTGCTGCCGCCGGGCAAGTCGGTCTTCAACGTGCGGCAGACGATCGACAGCTCGAATTTCTATACCTACGAGGCGAAGTTCGTGCCGAAAAACCCGGCCGACGACGCCATGCCGCAGAACAACCGCGCGACCGCCTTCACTCACGTAGCCGGCAAAGGGCAAGTGCTCTTGATCGTCAGCAGCGAGCCGGGCAAGGAGCACGAGCACGACCTCTTGGCCGAGCGGCTGCGGCAGCAAGGGCTGGAAGTTGCCATCCGCGGCACCGACCGCCTCTTCTCCAGTCTGGCCGATCTGCAAATCTACGACACGATCGTGCTGGCCAACGTGCCCCGTGCGACCAGCGACGAAGTGAGTTTTAGCGACGAGCAGATCGACATGCTCGTTCGCAACACGCAGCAGATGGGCGCGGGCTTGGTGATGCTTGGCGGCCCGGACAGTTTTGGCGCGGGCGGCTGGACCGGCACCGAGCTGGAGAAAGCGATGCCGGTCGATTTCCAAATCCGCAATGCCGAGGTCGCCCCCCGCGGCGCGCTGGTGCTCTTGATGCATGCCAGCGAGATCGCCCAAGGCAATTTTCTGCAGAAACTCGTCGCCAAGGAGGCGATCAAGGCCCTTAGCGCCAGGATTATTGCGGCGTAATGCAGTGGAACGGAGTCGAGCGGTGGATCTACAAGTCGGGGCCGGTCGATATGGGCCAGTATCGCAGCGGCCTCTTGGGGGCGGTCGATAGAATGACGCCCGGCGACATGCCTGACTTCGAACCCGGCATGTTGCTGGCCGAGCAGGGCTTCGGCGGCTTGATGACGCTGCCTCAACCGCCGGCGGTCAAGCACATGATCGTCATCAGCGACGGCGACCCCGGTCCGCCGTCCAATGCGACGATCAATCGGCTGCGGGCAATGGGCGTGACGATCTCCACGGTGGCCGTCGATGCGCACGGCACCGCCGAAAGCGCGAACATGTCGAACATCGCTTCGATGGGCGGCGGCAAATACTACTCGGTGAAGCAATCGCAAACCGCCAAGGCCCTGCCGCGGATTTTCCAGAAGGAGGCCCGCCGCGTTTCCCGCCCTCTGTTGTACGAGCAGAAGTCGGGGTTCGCCGTGAAACAGAAAACGCTCCACGAGATGCTGGCCGGCGTCGACGAGCTGCCGCCGATCAAGGGTTACGTGCTCACGAGCAAGAAGGACAACCCGCTGGTCGAGACCGTGCTCTTCGCCACCAAGCCGGGCGGCGAAGATAACACGACGATCCTCGCCGGCTGGAATTATGGTCTCGGCCGCGCGGTGGCCTTCACCACCGACGCCGGACTGGCCTGGACCTCCGACTGGCCCAACCGCCCGGTCTACGACAAGCTTTTCGGCCAGGTCATCCGCTGGTCGATGCGGCCGTCGGGCAGTTCGGGAAAATTCACGACCACTTTTGAGCCGCAGGAAGGAAGGATGCGGGTCGTCATCACGGCTCTGGACAACAACGACAAGTTTCTCAACTTTCTCACGATGTCCGGCACGGCCGTCGGCCCCGACTTGAAGAACCCGATTCCGGTGGAAATTGAACAGGTCGCGCCGGGCCGGTACGTCGGCAGCTTTCAGGTCCACGATCCGGGCAGTTACTTCGTGACAATCAACCCCGGCCGCGGCATGACGCCGCTGCGGACGGGCGTGACGGTGCCCTACTCGGCCGAATTCCGCGATCGCGGGCCGAACGAGGCGCTGATCGCGCAGCTTGCCTCCCCGCAGCCTAAGGACGGTCCGCCAGGGAAAATCATCGAGGACAAAAACGCGCCGGAAAACTGGGAAAAGCTGCACGCGGTCAACACCTTCCGCCACGATCTGCCCAAGGCGGCCAGCAGCCAGGAGATCTGGCACTGGTTAATTCTGCTCGCGAGTTGCGTCTTTCTGGGCGACGTGTTCATTCGCCGCGTGAACGTGAACTTCGATTGGCTGCTGCCGCTCTGGACGCGGGCGCTGGACATCGTGCTCCGCCGCGAGGCCGCGCCGGCCCAGCCGCAATACATCGAGCGATTGAAGAGCCGCAAGGCGGAAGTGACCGGGCACCTGGAACAAATCCGCGCCGCAACGCGTTTCGAGGCGCCGCGGACGCGCCGGCCGACGTGGAAAAATCGTTGGATGAGTTGGCGCCGCCGCCCGCCGCCGCGCCGCCCGGCGGCGCGAAGCCTTCGATCGCCGCGGAGAAGGAGGAGGAGAGTTATACGGAGCGGCTGTTGAAGGCGAAGAAGAAGGCGCACGAGGAGAGGGACACGTAAACGGAGGTGGTGAAAATGAAGAGATCGAAAAGGACTGTTGCCGAAACGCCGCCTGGCCGAAAGGTCTCAAAAGGAGCTGCGTCGAACGCAAAACCTTGCTATGAAATGGACACCGCCGAACTGGGTAAGGCTACGGTCGAATTCGACCGTGAGTTTATCGGCGACTCGTTCGGCCCTCTAACTGTCAAGCAAAAAGCACGGCTCGCTCGGGCGAAGCGTAAAAGTGGCCGACAGCGCGACGAGGCCGGCTAGCGTCCTTATGCGTTTCTCCCTCGCAATCGATCAAAGTCCTCGGTGCGAAGAAATGGCCAGACCGAGTGATTGCCCGAATGATACCACTTCTCGAACTGCGCGGCGCAGGGATTCCAAAACCACGAAAGCCATACGCTGAGAAGTAAAATTGTTACGGCTCCAACCGCCAGCCACATTCCAAATGCGTAATCCCGCGAGGGAAGCAAGGGTAATGAAATCAAGGCGAGCACGATTCCCAAGGGCACTCCGAGAAAAAGTGCCAGGCCTTTCAGTAATCGCGCGGCAGGCGAGTCAGGCCGTTCCGGCCATTCATATTCCAGGCTTGATCGCAGGAACAGAACGCAACGTGCGGCGGTCTTTCGAGTTTCCTTATCGAGTGCGTGAATTCTGCGCAAGCGATACGGGCATACCAAATCGCTGCTGTAAAGGCAGTAGCCGAACGCAGCGATTTCTTTTACCGCGCGATCTTCCGACACTTCGTAGTCGTTGTAATACCATTCGTCAAACTGGTCGTTTGTCGCGCGCCCGGTAACAAGCTGGCGAAGATGCGACGACAACTGCCGCCGTTTAACTGCGTCGATCATAGACTGTTCCTCTTGCAGTTTCGACGTAAGTCGCCATACTTAGAGCATTGGCCGCGCATGGTACATAGGATATCTGCTATTACTCATAACTAGCAGGTAATTCTAGCAACTGCGCCGACGACATGAATCTCGAAACGGAATCTCCATCCTCGACGCAGAATTCTACCGCATCCGCTCCCCCGCCGGCGCAGGCGATGATAGTCTTGGTTTGCGGCCTTGTGGCTACGTGGCTGGCGGCCTGGTCTCTGGGCTGGATCGCGCCGCCGCTGCAAAAGTCGTTGACGTGGCTTGCCTTGGGTACCGTAGTAATGCTTGCCGTCCGAGGCAGTGGGACGACGGCGCGATGGACGCTGGCCGCGGCGGCAGTCGTCGCCGTGCTGATGACCGCTTCCGCGCTGACCGTGGTCAACATCCTGGCCGTGGCGATGCTGTTGGCTACGGTGGCCTTCGTCCGTCCAGGCATGATCGCGCGAGTAGCCGGACCAACGGCGCTGGCCGCGGCCGCGCTCGCCGTCTCGCGACTCCTCATCGAAGACACGGCCTCCGGTTGGGCGCTGGCCGACATCGTTGGCCGCACCGAAGGCCAATTGGCGGCGATGTTGACCGGTAGGCCGCTCTTGATCGGCGCCAGTTTCGGCGGCATCGATTTTCTCGTCGTCATGGCCGCGCTGGCCATCGCTTGGCACCGATCAGCGCCGCAGCCAAGCATCAAACGAATCGCATTCGCCGGACTGGCAATCCTGGCGGCACAGACCATCTATCTCGTCGTGTTGGCCTGCGCTCACGACCTTGCCGCTACGCTGCCGCCGCGGACCCGCGTCATTACTTCGGATACCTCGCATCTCGGTCTCTGGACTTGGAGCAACGCGGTCCACACCATGCTGCCCTGGCATCTGCCATTGCTGGCGATGATCCTTCAGACAGCGGTAGCCGTGATTATGATTCGCTCGGTGTCCTGGCCGGTCTCGATCGAGGAAACGGCCCCCGAGAAGACAAATACTGAAAAGACCGGCGAAGCCGCAAGCGCAAAGCGTCGCGACCGCCGCGAGCGGCGCATCATCGACAACCCCGTCGTGGATTCCAACTCGATTCGTCCGCAAACTGCGTGGCTCCGTTTCGCTCCCGCCGGGTTGTTGCTCCTCACCGCCGCGGCCGTCGGCATTGCGCCCGTCAAACCTGACCTCACGGGGCGGCGGGTCGTGGCCTACGACGACGGCACGATCGACTGGACGACGAGCGACCCCGGCAATGTCCCGCCGGGCCTTTCGCAGCGCTACGGTCTCTTGCCGGCCTTGGTCGCCAGCCTGGGCGGGGAGTTTGTCGTCTCGAAAGATCTCAATGCGGGCGACCTCCGCGACGCCGCCGTACTGATCGTCCTGCCTCCGGGCATGCCATCCAAAGCGGCGCGGGAAAAGGTGAAATGCCCGACGACTTGCGGAAGAGAATCTGGAGCTACGTCAAATCGGGCGGCGGCCTGATCGTCGCCGGCGAGCCGGAGACCCGTCTGGGCGTCGGCGAAAATGCGCTGAACGCGCTCTTGGAACCGACCGGAATGTCTTTCCGCGACGACACGGTCAACTCACTCACCGAGCGCTGGGAATGCAATCTGCTCGCCGCTCCACACGCGGCGAACACAACCGGCCGTCCGGGGCAGGGCTGTTTCAGCATCGAGCGCGCCGCAAGCATTAAAGTCGCCTGGCCGGTGGCGCCGCTTTTGGCGGGCCGCTGGTGCTGGAACGAACTTGGCAGCGATCCGATGCGCGGCGAGGCCCTTTCCTACTCGCCGGGCAGCCGCCTGGGAGACCTGGTGCTGGCCGCCGAGCGGAACTTCGGTCAAGGCAGCGTCGTCGCACTGGGCGACGCTACTTGCCTGAGCAACGACGGCATTCCCTTCTCCTACACGTTCTGCGGTCCTCTGCTCGCGTCGCTTGCCGATAAGACGGCGACGCCGCTGGCTTGGTGGCGTCAGCTTATTGCCTTTGCTGCAGCCGTGGCGGCCGTCGTGCTATTATTCCGCTGCTTCGATCCGTTGCCCTTGGCAGCAGCGGCGCTCGTACTGGCGATGGCCGTGATCGCTTGCGACCGGCTCAACGATGCGACGCCTCAATTGCTGCCCTCGGCGGCCAAGTCGAGTCAGCGGCCGGTGATTTATGTCGACGGCTCGCATCTGGAAGGGATGAGCAAAGATCCGTGGCGCGATGACGGCACTGGCCACTTCATGCGGGTTCTGGCCGAGGCTGACTATCTGCCCTTGCTCGCGCCCGATTTGTCGCCGGAGCGGCTGGCCGGCGCGAAGATGGTCATTTCCGTCGCGCCGGGCCAGCAGTTCCGCGGGAGCGAGATCGAGGTCGTGAAAGCCTATATTGAGCGCGGCGGCAATTTCCTTTGCATGACCGGCTCGCCCGACGCCGGGCCCAGCCGGCCGCTGCTGGATGCGCTCAATCTGCAAATTGCCGCCATGCCACTGCCGCCGTCAATAAACAGTCCGGAGACTGAGCCGCTGGGAGCGATGGCGCATGAGTTTGACGTGCCGCCGGACGTGGCCCGGCTTCCATCAGGTCAGAATCAGTTTATGCGATTTCACTCCGCATGGCCCGTCGCGCTGTCCGCTATGGCGGCAGGGACCACGTGGCCCGGCAACCCGATAGTGATTGCCGGCAACCGACTTGAAAACGGCCAGGCGTTCCTGCTTGGCGACTCGCAATTTGCATTGCAAAATGGCATCAGGCCGCCCAGCGTCGAAGGGGACCCAGTTCCGCAGAATGCCCTGTTCTGGCAGACCACGCTGCGATCCTGGCTCCGGCGGCCGGCGAATTGAGTGCGCGGTAGGGTGTGTGGAGCACGGAACACAACGATATGGTGCGTTACGCGAAGCCGTCAAACGCTGGATTAACGGTCGAACACGGCATTGACGTCCGTGCGCAACGCACCATTTCTCACTGCTTCGCTTCACGCACCCTACGCGCTCGGGCGTCCGGCAAATTGATCCTTTCAAACCATCGCCAGTTCTCTCCTTTCGTTCGCGGCAGTTCGGGCGGCCAGTTCCTCGCGCCACACGGCGATATCCCTTGGTGCCTCGATGCCAAGGCGAATCTTGTCGCCGCGGATTTCCACGACGGTGACTTTGATATGGTCGTCAATCACGATGCTTTCGCCTACTTTGCGGCTGAGTACGAGCATGATAATCCTCCTTGATCGAAATGGGCTTGATGGATATGGGGTCAAATGGCTGCGGCGGAAGTCTCGACGATGGAGACGCGAGCGTCGGGAAAACGGGCCTGATACTGGGCCAAAAGCTCGGCCAAGATGGCGCCGATCGGCCTCGGCTCTGCACGATCTTCCGGCTCGTTGTTCTTCTTATCAACGTACGAAATACGGTTATTCATCGCCTTTCCTTCTCAAAGCATGGTTCATTGTACAGTAAACTGTACGTGCGTCAAGCATGGTTGGTTCGGAATTCTGCTCGGGATACTTGCAAAACAACGGACGAGGTGGGACTGGGAGCGCTCGGCTCACCCTACTGCAATATTCGCATCTCAAATGGCAACATTGGAGAGAACACGTCGCCGGCTGCCCCTGGGCCGCCAAATTCCGTAGCGGCCGTGCTTAAAAGCATGGTTC
The DNA here is from genome assembly GCA_963707295.1 of uncultured Planctomycetia bacterium. GTDB lineage: Bacteria > Planctomycetota > Planctomycetia > Pirellulales > Thermoguttaceae > JANXQG01. The sequence goes on along the minus strand of CAVPPL010000006.1, from coordinate 950,165 downwards.
GGTGGCCATAATCAAGATTTGGCATGTCACAGGGCTCACCGGTGCAATTGGCAACGGCCACTATGCGATTGCCATCGCTCCCTCGTTCCACGACGAGCAGAGCGGAAGGGTGGACCTCCGGGTCCGTCCGGTTACGGCAGACGGACTCGGAAGTCCATCTTACGCCAAGGCACCTCGCCGCCGTATGGGTGCGATCGGCGAGCGCGGGCCATTTCCGCCGCGCGGCCAAAAGGGTGGCGTACAACCGCCTCATTCCGGCCTGCGGCGAGCCATCGGGCCATTGCCAAGTGAGCCGCGCGCTATGAAACGTCGCCTCCGCTTGCGGGTCGGGGAATGCGACGTTCGGCTCGTGTTTCAGAGCCTCGAACTCCGCTCGGCGGCCGCGGCGCACCGCTTCGATCAGGCCTGCGTCGTCGAAAGAACAAAAAAACGGAAACGGCCGCGTCTCACCATACTCTTCGCCCATAAAGAGCATCGGCGTACAAGGCGAAATCAGCATTAGCGCGGCGGCCAGCCGCTGCGCCTCCGGCGATAGCAGGCTTGCCAGCCGGTCGCCGCATGGCCGATTGCCCGTCTGATCGTGGTTCTGGATGCAAACGACGAATCGCGAGCGGTCGATATCGCCTGCCGGAGTTCCGTGGCGGCGGCAATGGAAGCGGCTGAAGCCGCCGTCGCGCACGAAGGGGTCGTTCAACGCCCTGGCCAAATGATCGACCGCACCGAAGTTGACGAAGTAGCTATGCCGTTCACCGGTCAACACGGCATGAATGGCATGATGGAAGTCGTCGGACCAAACCGCATCCAGGCCGTACCCGCCGCGGTCTTGCGGCTGAAGCAGCCGGATGTCGTTCTGGTCGGTCTCTGCGATGACATGGACGGGAATTTTTCGCCGTTCGGCTTCTTCGTGCGCCGCCGTCTCAATATCCGCCAGGATATGCCGCGGGGAGAAATCGAAAATCGTCTGCACCGCGTCCAGCCGCAGGCCGTCCACGTGGAAATCGCGAACCCACATCCGGGCGTTGTCAAGGAAGAACTGCCGCACGGCATCGCTCTCAGCGCCGTCGTAGTTGACCGCCGAGCCCCAGGGCGTGTGATAGCGGTCGGTGAAATAGGGACCGAACCGCGATAGGTAATTGCCTTCCGGGCCAAGATGGTTGTAGACCACGTCGAGAATCACGCCCAGGCGGTGGCCGTGGGCCGCGTCGATCAGCTCCTGCAAGCCGCGCGGACCGCCGTAGCTCGACTGAACCGCGTAGGGATGAACGCCGTCATAGCCCCAGTTGCGTGTGCCGGGAAACTGAGCGACCGGCATGATTTCGATGGCCGTGACGCCCAGTTCGCGGAGCGCCGCCAAACGCGGAACGACGGCCGCGAACGTGCCTTCGGGCGTGAAGGTGCCGACGTGCAATTCATAGATCACCAGTTCCTCGCGCGAGATGCCACGCCACGCCGCATCGCTCCACGTGAAATGACCGGGCGAGTAAACGGCCGAAGGTTTGTGTACGCCGTCGGGCTGCCAGCATGAGGCCGGATCGGGCAGTTCCGGCCGTCCGGCAGGGCGTAGCAGTATCGCTGGCCGTCGTTGACTTGTCCGTGATGCACGAAATAGCCGTGCCCTTCCCGCTGCATGGTAATTCGCTGCGTCTGGCAGCCGCGCAGGAGCACGAGGTACATGCGTTTGCAGTTCGGCGCCCAGACGCGCCACAGCAAGTCGCCGTCGGCCTGGCGGCAAGCACCTTGCGGTAGATGTAGGGGAATGTCGTTCATGGTCCTGTATTCTACCGAGAAGGCTGGAGCATATCTTATATGGTCCAATCAATAACACCCTCATTTTCCGTTGCGACGATTTGACTCAGTCCATTGTCCGATGCTAGAATCTCAGCGGAGGCGTGGAGATGGCAAATTCGGTAGTATTCGACGAGCGACTCGAAATCCCGTATTTCCGCTCGTTGGTCGAGTTCTGTGCTTGGCCGTTGTCCGACGGTTTTCAACTGTCCGCGGTATTTGACCGTGGATTTCGTCTGGAACGAAAAGCGCGACGCTCGCGGCCGCCGGGTCTTCGATCTTCAGTCGCGACCGAAGGAACTTTAGATCCGTGTGCGACCCGCGGTGGGTGATGAAAAGGGAAGTCCATGATTCACCTGGAACACATACGTCAGAAGCCCAACGTGAAAGACTGTGTGATTGCGGCGGCCGCGATGACAGCGGGCGTATACTATGATGAAGCTCGCGCTGAAGTCCCATCGTGGATGGGGACGGCGCGACGCGGAGTACTTCTTTTCGCGATTCCAGGACTTCTGCGGCGGCTTACGCACGTCGAGTGGCGAGAGAGCGACGGCTGGTTTCGCCAACTGGAAACCATCTATCGTCGCGGCAGCTATCGCAAGCCCAAAGTGCCTGTCCTTGTAATTGTTCGGCAGCCCTGGCGTCTGTTAAAGCGGCATGCGATAGTGTGGTATGGGGGATGGGTACATGACCCAGGGTTGCCAAATCCGGTTCGCTTAGAAACGTATTGTCGGCGAAACTGGAGAGTGTCAGTGGGCGCTTAAAGGATACCAGTGATGGGCGCTTGAAAGGATACCAGTTGGAACAGTGACTGTGAGAGCTTCTCTTGAGTGGTTTGGCACATCCGAACCACCGCGAGAGAGCAGCTCATGGCGAACCAACTGGCAATGGATAAAGTACAGTCAATTAAGAGTTTACGTGCGACGGGCATGTCGCAGCGGCGGATCGCGAAGACGCTGGGAATCAGCCGCAAGGCGGTCCGGCGTCATTTGGAGCCGCTTCCGCCAAAGGATACCAAAGCGCCCACCGGCGAAGCGCCCACCGGGTCGTCCGGCGGCGAGAGCTCAAAAGATACCAAAGCGCCCACCGGGTCCGAGTGTCCGCCGGAGCCTGCCGGCCAGCGGTGCCGCAGCCTCTGCGGGGCGTACCGCGAGACAATTTTGGCCAAGCTCGAACAGGGCCTGACGGTGCATGCGCATCTACCAGGATTTGCAGCAGGAGCACGGCTTTCCCGGCAAGTACAGTTCGGTGCGGCGGTTCGTGGAGCAACTCGTTGAGCGGAAGGAACTGCCGTTCCGCCGCATTGAGGTCGAGCCGGGCTACGAGATGCAAGTGGACTACGGCACGGGCGCCCGCTGCGAGGCGCCGGACGGGAAGCTGCACAGGACTCACGTCTTTCGCTCGGTGCTGAGCTTTTCGCGAAAGGGCTATAGCGAGGCTGTGCGGCGGCTGACGACCGAGTCATTCATTCGTTCCCTGGAGAATGCGTTTTGGGCCTTGGGGGGAGTGCCCAAGACGGTTGTCTTCGACAATGCCAAGGCCGTGGTCAGCCAGGCCGACTGGTACGATCCGGAACTCAATCCGAAGATCTTGGAGTTCTGCCGGCATTACCAGTTCACGCTGTTGCCCACCCGGCCGCGAACGCCCCGACACAAGGGCAAGGTGGAACGGGGCGTGGCCTACGTGAAGTGCAACGGCCTGCGCGGACGGAGCTTCGAATCGCTGGCCGCCCAGAACGATCACTTGCGCGAGTGGGAACGCACGGTCGCCGATACGCGGATCCACGGCACCACGAAGCGGCTGTGTTTTTTGTCAAGCGCTTTGAGGCGCGATTCTTGGCGACCATGATTCGTGGTTTTTGGTAATAGTGTTGAGGATGGTAAGCAGTTTGCGCATGCAGGCGGTATGGACGACTTTGTAGAGTTTTCCGGCTTTCTGGAGGCGCTCGGAGAAGGCTTGGATGATGGGATTGCAGCGACGGGCCGTGACGGTCGCCATGTAAAGGGCGCTTTGGACGCTGGCGCGTCCACCCCAGATCGAGCGTTTACCGCGAAACTTTCCGCTGTTGTGGTTGTATGGCGCCAAGCCGACAAGAGCGGAGATTTCGCGGCGGTTGAGCCGACCGAGTCGGGCAATTCGGCGACGAGCGCGGCGCTGGTTACCGGTCCGACGCCGGGCACGGATCGCAGCAGTTGGTCGGTGGTGCGCCAATCATCATCGGATTCGATGAGCTTCGCGATCTCTTTTTCAATAGTTATTATCTGTTTATTAAAGAGTTCGGCGACTTTGTCGATGCTGCGGCAGGCTTTCGTCGTCTGGCGGAATGCCGGCGATTGGTTTCAGCCGTCAGCATGTCCATGAGCTGGCGGCGTCGAGTTACCAAAGCCGTCAGTTCGGCCTGTTTTTCCGAGGTTTTCTCCGTCAATCGCGGCCGGACCTGCTGGGCGAAACTGCGCCAGGAGCAAGGCATTGATGCGATCGGTTTTGGCGAGTTTGCCAACGGCTCGTGCGAAGTCGCGAACCTGGCGGGGATTCACCACCGCAACCGGCTGGCCGGCGTTGATAAGTTCCGCGGCCAGGCGACCCTCCAGGCCGCCGGTCGCCTCAAGGACAACCAGCGCCGGCCGCAAGAGTTTGAAACGTTCAATGAGTTGTGCGATACCTTCCGTGTCGTGCGACACAGAGAAGACCTCCTCCGATGGCAAGATGCCGACATCCAAGGACTTCTTCGAGACATTGATACCCGTGAACGAGAGAGTTGGGAGAACTATATCCATCATAGTAGAGGCCCTTTCTTGCGTTTGCGAGCTCCGCCGATGTTCTCGTACGGCTCTGGCGGCTGTCCGGGTTGGTACTACGAAGCCGACGAGGATCCCGCTTCGTGACGGTCTTGGAACGACCAGGACACGATCGATCTCTCGTCGGCGATTTTTTCGGGGGCTGCTGCAGCAGCCCCCGAAAAGACTCCCATCAACTGAACAAGTTCCATTTCCTTTGGCAACCCATCAGTGTTTCCTTTTTCCAACATACAAGCAGCACGTGGGCCAGTTGTTCCAACGCGGGGAACGCGCGGCATTGGGGCCGTTGCCGCGGGAGCGGTTCCCTTTCTTTGAGGAGGGGATGCGGCGTGTCAGCCGCGACGGGCACATCGAAATCAAGCGTTCTTTCTACTCGGCGCCGCCGGAATATCTGGGCTGCGAAGTCTGGGTCCGCTGGAACAGCCAGATCGTGCGAATCCTGAATCATCGCTTCGAGCAGGTGGCCGTGCATTGCCGCAAGGAGCCGGGCAAGTTCAGCACGCTTAACGAGCATCTGGACGACAAGAAGATCAGCGGCGTGGAGCGGGGAGCGGCCTATTTACTGGGAAAAGTGCGGCTTTTAGGTCCTTTTTCGCTGCGTTTGGGCGGAAGCCGCCCTGAGCGAGCACGGCATCCGCGGCATGGCGCATCGTGCAGGGCCTCTTGGCCCTCAGCCGCAACTACGAATCCCCGGCGATCGAGGCCGCCTGCGACGCCGCCTGGCGCAGCCGGGCTTTCCGCTACCGCATCGTGAAGAACCTGCTGAAGCGGCAAACCGCCGCCGCGCAACAGACGCTGGAGTTCATCGAAACCCATCCGGTCATTCGACCGCTGGCGGAGTACCGAGAGTTCATCAAGACCGCGATCCAAGGAGGATGACGATGTACGATCAGTTGTTGACTACGCTAAAGAAACTGCGCCTTTCGGGATTGGCCGACTCGCTGGAGGTCCGCCTGCACGAGGCAGCCGCCACCGGGTTGGGCCATCGAGAGTTCCTGGAACTGCTCTTGCAGGACGAACTCCTGGTCCGCAACAGCCGCCTCTTGAACCGCCGCACGGCCGCCGCCGGCTTCCGCGATACGCGCCGCCTGGAGGACTTCGACTTCGGCTTCAATCCTTCCATCAAGAAGGATCGCGTCTTCGACCTGGCCACGGGCCGCTTCGTCCGCGAGCGCCGCGACGTGCTGCTCGTGGGACCGCCGGGCACCGGCAAGAGCCACTTGGCCCAAGCCTTGGGACTGGCGGCGATCCGCTGCGGCGCGACGGTCTACTATCGTTCGATCTTCGACACCGTGCGCGACTTCCTCCACGACGAGGCCCTGGCCGGCCAGGAGCGGATTCTGCAACGCTACTTGAAGCCGGACCTGTTGATCATCGACGACATGGGCATGAAGCAACTGCCCAAGCGCAGCGGCGAGTATCTGTTCGAGATCGTGCTCCGCCGCCACGAGGTCAAGTTGACGCTGATGACCAGCAATCGGCCCCTGGAGGATTGGGGCAAACTGTTGGGCGACGTGCCCAGCGCCACGGCGATTCTCGACCGGTTTTTACACCATGCGGTGATGATTCAGATCACCGGCAGGAGCTATCGCCTGGCCACCCGCGAAAAAGCGCCAAAGGATACCAAAGCGCCCACCGGGTCCCCAGCCGATGATAGGACCGGGAACTGACTCCAAAGGATACCAATTTCACCCTTCCACACAGAAACCGCCTTCCCTGGTACCTTTTGAAGCGCCCACGGGTGGTATCCTTTCAAGCGCCCAATGACAGAGAGTCTCGCGGATATACTGGCCATTGCGTCCCGGACTGCTCGAAACCACGCGAGTGAAGAACTGGGCGGATCGCAACATCGCTCCGATTCATAAGTCGGGATCGGTCTTGCGCGTTCCACTTTGTTGGAACGCAACAGTTCGCGATTCCCGTAGACGGCGCTGGTAATCAATTATCTCGCAAATGCTGGCCGCCTGCCCGGACGCCGGGGGGCACGGCCGGCCGCGGTGTTCTCGCCGAGCACGCGCTGGGCCTTGGCCAGATCGTTCACGCGGACCACCGCCTTCACGCCTTTGCCGTTGGCAAACGAACTATAGGCGTAGTCGATGTTCAGATGTTCGGCGGCAAGCTTCTCGCATATCTTGCGGAATGCGCCGGACTGGTTGGGCATATCGACCAGCAAAACATCGGCCGCTTCGTAATGAACGTTTATGCCTTGGAGCACCTCGATGGCGTTATCGAAATTCTCGGGCACGAAGCGGACCGTGCCCCGTGTGCCGGAATCCATGACCGAAAGCGCCCGAAAACTCACTTTTTCCTTCGCCAAGGCGTTCAACATGTCGGCCAGACGACCGGGTTTGTTCACCAACGAAACAGAGATTTGTTTTGCGGTTTGCATCTTAGAAACCCTTTCTGAATCAAAGGACCATGCACCTGAGAAGATGGGGAGGCAAAATCCCTCCCCATTTGATCTTATGCGCCGGCCGGAAAAGGTCAAATCGCGTCGTTGAGATAGGTCTGCTTCGCACCGCCCGGCGTCGATTGCCGGCCGTGGAGAAAAGGGACTTTCACGGGGACTTATGGCCGAGCTTCTTTGCCTGTGCGAAGTCTGATTCGGCTTTGGCTTTGTCGCCTTTCTTTTCGTAAGCCAAGCCTCGGCAGTAATACGCATCGGCACATTTCGGGTCCAACCGAGTGGTCTCGGCGTAGTCGGCAATGGCTTTGTCGTATTCACCCTTCCGCCCGTAGGCACTGCCCCGGTTGAAATACGCCTGGGCCATCTTCGGATCAAGCCGAATGGCCTCGGTGCAGTCGGCAATCTGTTTGTCGTTTTCCCCCTTATCCCCGTAGGCACTGCCCCGGTTGTAATACGCATAGGCATTTTTCGGGTCCAATCGAATGCCCTCGGTCAAGTCGGCAATGCCCTTGTCATGTTCGCCCTTGTTCCCGAAGGCGACGCCTCGATTGCAATAGGCTTTGGCGGCATTCTGCGGATTCAGGCGGATAGCCTCCGTGAAGTCGGCAATGGCTTTGTCGTTTTCGCCCTTGTACCCGAAGGCGAGGCCGCGCTCGAAATACGCATCGGCATGTTTCGGATCGAGCCTGATAGCCTCCGTCAAGTCGGCAATCGTTTTGTCGTTTTCGCCCTTGTGCCCGAAGCCGAGGCCGCGGTTGTAATACGCATCGGCGCGTTTCGGATCGAGCCTGATCGCCTCCGTCAAGTCGGCAATGGCCTTGTCGTATTCACTCTTCTGCCCGAAGGTGAGACCCCGATTGTAATACGCATCGGCGCGTTTCGGATCGAGCCTGATCGCCTCCGTCAAGTCGGTAATGGCCTTGTCGTATTCAGCCTTCCGCGCGAAGGTGAGACCCCGATTGTAATATGTATCGGCGTATTTCGGATCGAGCCGGATGGCCTCGGTGTAGTCGGCAATCTGCTTGTCGAAGTCGCCCTTACGCCCGCAGACATCTCCCCGTATTGTATACGCCATGTTGTCGTTTGGGTCGAGTCTGATCGCCTCGGCACAGTCGGCAATGGCTTTGTCGTATTCGCCCTTGTTCTCGAAGGCGATGCCACGATCGCGATACGTTTCGGCATTCTTCGGATCCAGCCGGATGGCCTGGGTATAGTCGGCAATCGCCCTTTCTTGGTCGCCCTTGGTTCCGTACGTCCAACCCCGCCCGTAATATGCATCGGCATCCCTCGGGTCCAGGCGGATAACCTCAGTGTAGTCGGCAATCGCCTTGTCGTACTCGCCCTTTCTATCGCAGGCATTACCACGGTTGTAATACGCAAAGACGTACTTCGGGTCCAGAAGGATGGCCTGGGTGAAATCGGCAATCGCCTTGTCGTGCTCGAACTTGTTACTATAGGCATCGCCTCGGTTGTTGTACGCCTCGGCGAACTTTGCGTTGAGCCGAATGGCCTCGTTATAGTCGCAAATCGCCTTATCTTCGTCGTGTTTGTCGTCGTAGGCAAGAGCCCCGGCTGTTGTATGCCTCGGCAAATTTCGGACGGATCTGAATGGCCTCAGTGTAGTCGGCAATGGCCTTGTCGTACTCGCCCTTATTCCCATACTCCGTGCCACGGTTGTAATACGAATCGGCGTCCTTCGGGTTGAGCCGGACGGACTCTGTGTAATCGGCGATCGCCTTGTCGTGGTCGCCCTTGTGGGAGTAGACAACGCCACGATTGTAGTACGTTTGTGCGTCTTTCGGGCCAAGGCGGATCGCCTCGCTCAAATCGGCAATGGCCTTCGCATGGTGGCCCTGTAGCCCGTAGGTGTTGCCCCGGTCGTTGTAGGCCGTGACGTATTCTGGGGCTTTCGGCGACAATTACTCTTCCCCTTGAACGACAATTAGAATTCCCGGTTGAGAACCAGAGGCGTGCGGCCCCCCCTTTTGTGAAGCGCAGCGCAGCGGAGCGAAACAAAAGGGGGGGCCGCACGCCGCCGCGGGTGGCCCTCGCCAATCTCAGGCCGCGTCGGGCGGCTTGGTTCGCTTGGCCTCGTCCAACCGGTAGCTCGGGATGTTCAACTCCAAGATCACGCTGTGATGCACCAGGCGGTCGATTGCCGCCGCTGTCGTCATCGGATCCTTGAAGATCGTCTCCCACTTCGAGAACGGCAGGTTGCTGGTCAGCATCACCGTGCCGCGCTCGTAGCGTTCCGCCAACAAGGTGAACAGCACCTCCATCTCCTCCCGGCTCTGCTGCACGTAGCCGATGTCGTCGATCAAGAGCACCTCGCACTTCGACATCTGCTTTAGCACCCGGTTGAGCTTCAGATCCCGTTTGGCCGCCAACAGTTCCTGAACCAGCAGGGCACACGACCATGAGACCACCTTCCGTCCGTTGCGAACCAATTCCTGGGCGATCGCCGATAACAGGTGCGTCTTTCCCGATCCGGTCTTGCCGAACAACAACAGGTTCTCGCGGCGGTCCACGAACGAGCCTTCCATGAGCGTCCGCACTTGGCGAGAGACCTTCGCCGGCAACCGCGCCAGGTCGAAGCTCGCCAGATCCTTCTCCAGCGGCAAACGGGAATCCCGCAGCAGCCGCTCGGTCCGCTTTGCCAAGCGGCCCTGGCATTCCCGCTCGGCCAGTTCCAACAGGTACTGCTCGTAGCTGGCCGTCTCCTGTAATGCCCGTCGGGCCAGTTCCTCAAAACACTCCCGAAACGTCGGCAAGTGCAGTTCCCGCAAGCAAGCCGCCAACTTCTCTTTCAAATCCCCCTTCGCACCCATCCCACACCTCCTTGTGCAAGAACAAGTCATCGAAATCCGACAAGTCCACTACTTCGACGGTCACTTCGGTGACCGCCGGAACTTCCTCGGCCCGCTGGACCAACGTTTCGACCGCGGCCCGGGTCGCGGGCTGGCCGCTGTTTAGAAGCGTTCGCAACGCCTCGTCCACGGCCGTCTCGCCGTGGCCTGCCGCCAGATAGAGAATCTGCAAATACTCCTTGTGACCGCGCTTGGGCTGCGCTTCCCGCAAGGCGTCGAAGGCCATGCGAAAGCGGCTCGTGGGAAACAGCTCTTCCCGGTAAACGTAGTTCTCAAAAGCCCCCGGTTTTCGCACCAACCAGTCGATAATGTGCCGGTAGTTGATGGCGTGTTTGTTCCGCCCGCGCAAACGCGGAAAGCGCTCCATCTCCTTCTGGGCGTACCAGACCTCGACATGCTCCACGTACAATCGCACCTCGACCCGCTCGCCAATCAAGCGGCTGGGAACCGAATAAACATTTCGGTCTACATGGACCAAACTCCCCGTATCCACGCGTACCGGGATTCGCTTGCAGCTCTCCCGTCGCCGATCCGGCAGAGGCCGAAGGCCAGGCAACTCTTCGTCCAGCCGCTTGCGACGGCCCGCATTGCGAACCGCCACCAGCTCTTTCAAGAATCGTACATAGGCTTCACGGCTCTCGAAGTCCCGGTTGCCACGCAATAACAGGGCCTGCTCCACCGCTTCCTTGAAACGCCGATGCGATTGTTCGACATCTCCGTTCTCGTTCGGTTCCCGGGGCTGGATCTTCTCCATCTCCATCCCGTAGTAGCCCAACAGTCCCTTGTACCGCGCGGTGAACTCCTTCATGTCCGATCCGTTGTTGACCGCCAGGCTCATCCGATCCGTGCGGTGTCGTTCGGGCACGCCGCCCAATTCCCACAGGGCGTCTTGAAGTCCTTCGCCGAGGCTCTCGAAACTCTCGGAAAAACAGACCGTCACCGACTCCCAGTTCGAGTACGTCAGCACGAAGTGGTAAAGCAGATGGTCGAACGACTGCCCGCCAATGATCACGGCCAGGCTTTCCATGTGGGTGAAATCCGACGCACACAACCGTCCCGGATGATGCACTTGGCTGAAGAACACCTCCTTCGCCGGGCCGGCCGTCGCTCGCCAACGTTTCACGCCACGCTGAAAGCTGCGCAACTGCGTTTCGTCGAACTTCCCCGGGTATTTGATCTGCAGCGCTCCAAACAGCGTCTTGGCCTCCAGGCCAAGCGCCTCGTGCAGTTGCGCATGCACTTCCGGCCACACCTCGGCAAACAGGTCTGCCCGTGTCCGCCACGAGCGATCCGGCACAACTTCGCTGGGAAGCCGACCCAGCCGCCTATACTTCCTCGCCGTCTTCTCGTCCATGCTCGCCTTGTCTGCCGACTGAACCAGAGTCTTCCCTGACGACAACACCTGCCACAACCGCTTCACCTGCTCATCCGTGACCATTGCAAGTCCCCCTCCTACGGAGACTTGCAACAGTCTATCTGACCAGCCTCAACTGGCCTCAACCGGGAATTCTAATTGTCGTCAGACCGGAAAAGTAATTGTCGCTATAGACACCTTTTACAAAATCGCGGCCAAGTCGCGGGGGCAAAGTCGCGGAGTTAGGCTTTAAATGTCAACTTGCCGCGGCGGACGGAAAAGCTTCCAAAGGGGAAGGGGCATCACTCATTATTGCTAGATGTTTACAATTAATTGCACATAATATCAAATATCGGTGACGTCCCGTTTTTCCTCCCGGCCCGATCGTCGCCAAGACGCGTGGTATCGAATCGCTAGCTGCTATTCCTCGGCTTCCATCTCGAGTTCTTCTTCGACCTCTGCTTCGACCTCGGACTGAAGTTCAAGGACGGCGGTTCTCAGCGGTTCGTAGATCGACAGTTCCTCGCCGACGACATCGAAGGTCACCACGACGGCATAGGCGCAACCGAATCGGGATCGCGGCTCCAGCCTTGATGCCCGCGCACGGCAATGCACAGATCGTCCGGCAGGGCGTTTGATTTCACGATCGCCCAATCCTTTTGCACTGTTCCCACGCCGCGTTTAACGCCCGGCATTCCCCATTGTGGCTTCGTCTGGATCGTCCAGCCGAGACTTCCAAAGCCCTCTCGCAACGGATCTTCTTCCGACCTCAAAGCGCGGCTGAGGAATGCTTCCAGTGATTCACCTTTGCGATTACTGATCCAGTCGAGCCAGGTTGCCAGATAGCCGCGCTGTGTGCGGCGGGTGCGCCGAGGCGCCGCGACATAAGACAGCGTGACATCTATACGAATATCGAAATCCTCGCCGGGGCGTCGCAATTCCTCTGGAATCGGCACCTGGTAGATGTGGCAATCACCCGGACCAATGTGCCGGTCCATGTGGCTGATGAACGTGGTGCGATAGTCGTTGTTTTCCGTCGCCCGCGTGATGTCCGGAATGCCGTAGCCTAGGCGCCGTAAGACATCCGCTCTTTCGAGCGGCGTCAATTGGTCCGCCCAAATGGGCCAGCGGGCTGACTGTACAATTATGCACGATAGAGGAGACACGATTCATCGGGCAGTATGGCTTGTAGACGTGCCGCGATCCTTGTCACCTTGGGAGCGGCATACGACGTACCTACTTCATCGCGATCAAAGGCGGGACCACCATGTCTTGTGCTTCGCACCAGTTCAGGATAGCACTCCTTTGCCACCTGGGGCGTGTCAATCGTGGGTGCAGCCGTGCCACTTACCATGTAGTCGCCGCCATATTCCACAAATTCTGGCTTGACGGCTTCCCAAATGCCAAGCCCGGCGCGGCTGAACGCGGAGGGGTGGCCTGGGTCGTCGGCAAAACTCATCCACCCGTCTTGATCGAAGACGCCATAGGCCACCGAACCAACCGTCAGGGCTTGCATGCTCTGCGCCGGGTTTGCAACGCGGCAGGCGTTTTCGCTGAGGTAATCGGGATATGGGCGGCCCGCCACGATATGCTCCGCCACGCCCGGCTTGGGCCCAGGATTTGAGGTTTGCAGATTACCCGAGCTCTGGACGATCAGCACGTCGTAGTCGTTGCATAGCAGGTCAATTTCCGCTGCCCAGGCAGACATGTGCCGAGTCCGGCACGCGGCATTGGCATTGATCGAATGGTTGAAAATACGAGTCTTACGCCTACCATGGTGGTAGCGCTTTACAACATCTCGAATAACCGCTGGCGGGAACATTTCCGGAGGCAAGCGGTTGTCCCCGTCGAGAACACGTGCATTCTGGATCCACGCTTCAAGCTTTACAGCGCCGTTGGTCGGCACCGTTTCGCCGTGGAGCACGGCTCCAGCGACGCGAGTTCCATGCCCGCTGGGCGGGACATAATCCGCTACGTCCGTGCCGACAACGCCCGATAGGAAACAATGTGACTCGGGCTTATCGATGCCCGGCTCAAGCCAGAAATGCTCCTCCTGGATTCCGCTGTCGATGACGCACACGGCGGGTGCCTCGGGGTCAGGCGGTTGAATTTCGAGCTGGGCCTGAAATCTCCCAAGGTTGGCGCAATTTGCTGCGGCGTCTCGATATCGTCCGGCTCGGTAATCTCAAAAATGTACGGATAACTGAGAACGAGGTCTCGTAGCCCCTTGCCGGAGATCTTAAGACGCAACGTGAAACTGTCTGGAAGGGACAACGCTTCTACGTCGGCGTTGTCGATATTGAGGAGAATTTCGCCCTGGTAGTGATTAAGGATTTCGCGTATCGTGTCCAGTCGCTGCTCCTTCAATTCGTCCCATTTGTCGTATGCCTCCAGACGTCGGCTCGACCATTCGTTCTCCTTGCGAGCCCATGTCTCCGGCTTCCAACGAGGGTTATGGGAAGGCTTCGGCGGGATCTCCCAGTTTCCGACGCACGTCACGCTTAGGTCGCATATGTATAGCGAGTCATCCGCCATCGTCGCCCACTCGTGTAGCAGGGTATCGGTAAGTATCAAGCCCAGGCGCTCCTCCTGGGTAAGGTCTGAGCGAACCTCGTGGATCTTGGCGATATTGGCGATATTGGCCGACCCGGTCATACCGCCTGCAAAATCAGTCAACTTCCGCTGAAAATCGATCAGATCGACGTCCTCTGAAACGATGATCACGAATCCCTCTTCCTGCTCAGAAACGATCTCAAACTCGAACTGACGGCGAAGGTCGTCGAGATCAAGCGACGTGTCGATACGCAGCAGCAAAGGAATTCCAGCCTCAATTTCTGGAAGCCCACTTTCGACTCGCGTTGTTTGCCGAGCGCGCCAATTGGCCGAAAGTATTGTGGAAAGAGTCCGTAGGCCGCCGGCGTGCCCGGCGCGATTGACCTTGTTCGCCACAGTCGTTGAGTTTTCCGGAATAGGAGCCTGCGGAAAACGGGCGGGACCGTGGTCGCGGAGAATTAGGGGCAAATGTTCAAAGTGGTGGGCTGGCGGCGGCATCTCTTATGTAGTTTTCACCCCGCCGGCAGTGTGTTTCAACTCATTGATGGCGCTAGTGAGCAAGGCTCCTGTGATTATCTTCTCGCCACGAAGCACGGCTGCCTTTGCCGAATCTTGCGCGGCTTTCACGACTATGGCGGCGGAAACGCCAGTAAGCTGCTTCACAAGCGTTTCCCACTGGATTGGCTCCGCCACCTGCACGGCTGCCAAAGTAGTTCTGAGCAACTTTTCGATTTCCTTGGAACCTGGTGGAGGAACTTGGAACACGTCGTCGAAACGGCGAAACAAGGCATTGTCTAGCGATTCTTCCACGTTCGTGGTAGCGACCAACAGCCCCGGCGCGTCGTATTCCTCCATCAATTGCAAGAGAGAATTCACAATCCGAGATGCTTCGCCGATATCGTTTGAACTGCCGCGCGACCGCGCAATAAAATCGCATTCGTCGAGCAGGAGGACGTAGGGGCGTTCTCTCGCAGCCTCAAATACGGGCGCAGATTTGCCGCCGACTCACCGAAATACGAGGACAAAAGGGCATCAAATCGGACCTTCAGCAAAGGCAGGCCGGTGTTCCATGCCAATCGTTTCGCCCCAAGCGTCTTGCCGCAACCCGGCTGACCGTAAAGCAAGACGGTCTTGCGATTGCGAAGACCGTAGGCTCCTAGTCGCTCCCGAGCGGCATATTCACGTTCGATTCTTGCAAACTTCTCTTCGATCTCGGGGGGCAGCACCATGTGATGTTCAAGGGCATCGCGAGGGATGATCGTGGCAAGGAGCTCGCCGTGCCGACGGCTCAATGGTAACTGCCGCATGCTTCGGTCGATGTCACCTGACGGAGTGCTTTCGCGTTTCGCCGGCCGCGCCTTCTTAGAATTTCTTCAAGGCTCTCAGCCAGCTTCGTATGTCCGGTACGCCGCTCTGACTCAATCACGGCTTGCGCAACTCGCGTCAGGTCGTCCGGCGAGCCGATTGCAATGGCCCGCACAAGTCGTTTGAGAATGTCGGCGTTCATAGGACTAGGCTGTCCAGTAATGGCGAAGCAGGGCGGTCAGCTAACAAGGGTGCATGCGTCCCCACTTTCTGTCTCCTATCGGCATTTGCCCGACTTGCTAAGCAATCCTTGTCTGGAACCCGGTAAGAGTGAACGCCGTGGGGCTCGCCTGAGGACTTCCGGATAGGAAACTTGATTTCCCGTCTCCGAGCTATTCTACCCTAAGAGAAGTGGCAAACCAAGTGGCCAGGCGAGGGAAGGCGCACCGGCCCGCCCTCCCTCGCATGGCCACGTCGCCGACCCAGTAATCGTCGTCTTGCCCGAGGGTGCTGTTGTGCTGTTGTACCACCCGTAGGGTGCGTGGGGAACTGGCCGCGCCGGTGGGTACGCGGAATTTGTGCTGACCGTCTCGAGCGCCGGCACGCGCCGAAGGTTCTCAGAACGTCGCCGGAAACGTGTCTTCGTCGGCGTAGCTCAACTCGCCGAGCTTGTCGAAGTCCGAATGGCCTTCCTCCCCGCTCACGTCGCACTTTGGCACACAATGCCAGCAATTGATCGTCTTCGTGTAGCACGCTTCCCTTGCAGACCCTGTACGAAACTTGCTTCACGCACGCTCTTCCCACGATAATCTTGCATTCGACGACATTCGTCTCCACGGCGATATTGCCATTCACGGCCTTGGAGTATGGGCAGATCCCGTGCGCGGCCTGGGCCAACTCTTCCGCGACCGCGCGGTCGAGGCCCGGCAGGCTCACGTCGAGCCGCGCAGAGAGGAAGAAGGCGCCGTTGTCGATATTCAGGTGTATCTCCGCGTCAACCGCTGCCGCGGCCGGAAGTTCCATCTTCTTATGCGCGGCGGCGAGGCCCAGCGCGCCCAGATAGCAGGCCGACCAGGCGACGCCGAAGAGATTCTCGGCCGCCGGATGCGGCTCCGGCAATTGGACGTCCACAAAGCCGTCGCTACTTCGCCCGGTGCCCTTGGGGCCCGCGGTAGTGTGGGTCTTGGCCGTAAAGAGAACCTTCGCACTCATCGAGATTGTCCTTTCCAAGTAGGGATTTCATCATCCGGTCAGAAGTTGTTGATTTCCTTTCGCGCCATTCAGTTTATGCAGACAATCCGGCGAGTCAAGGTTCCCGCGTGCCCTCGCTGCGCAAGTCACGCTCGAACCTCTCGTATTTTCTCGCGGGCAGGGTACAATCCGGTGAAGGAGAAAATGATGAATCCCTTTGTTACCCATCTTGAAGGCGCTATCGACGGCACGCGACTGCCGCCGGGCCAAGTCTATACACTTCACAACGACCGGCCGATCTGGGTCCGCTACGATCTGCCGGCCGTAGCCAAGGCCGTGAGCCGCGAAACCATCGTCCGCCGCCCGCCGGGCATTTGGCGCTGTCGCGAGCTGCTGCCGGTCGAGCACGATTCGTCGATCGTCACGCTTGGCGAAGGGTCCACGCCGCTCTTGGCCTGCCCGCGCCTGGCAGAAAAAGTCAAACAGAAAAACCTTTGGATCAAGGACGAAGCCAGCTTCCCACCGGCAGCTTCAAAAGCCGCGGCCATGGCCGTGGCCGTCAGCATGGCGAAAGCAGTTCGGCCTCCGCCGCGTCGCCATTCCCACGGCCGGCAACGCCGGCGGCGCGATGGCCGCCTACGCCGCCCGCGCCGGCATGGAAGCCTTCGTCTTCATGCCCGAAGACACGCCGGCCATCAACCAGTTCGAGGCCGTGCTCGCCGGTGCCAAGGTCTTCCTCGTCAATGGCCTGATCACCGATTGCGGCCGGATCGTTCGCGAGGGCAACGGAGCGATGGGCTGGTTCGACATGTCCACGCTCAAGGAGCCCTATCGCATCGAAGGCAAGAAGACGATGGGCCTGGAGCTGGCCGAGCAGTTCGACTGGCACCTGCCCGACGTGATCCTCTACCCGACCGGCGGCGGCACCGGGCTGATCGGCATGTGGAAGGCGTTTGACGAACTGCGCGAGCTGGGCTGGCTCGAATCAGCCAACATGCCGCGGATGGTCTCCGTGCAAAGCGACGGCTGCGCGCCGATCGTCCGCGCCTTCGAAGCGGGCGAGCGTTTCGCCGAAGCCGTTCGAGAACGCGGCCACCATCGCCAGCGGCATTCGCGTGCCGGCCGCGGTGGGCGATTTCATGATTCTCGACGCCGTCCGCGAAAGCAACGGCACGGCCGTCGCCGTGGAAGAGGGCCGCATTCGCGAGTGGATGCAGCTCGTCGGCCGCAATGAGGGCATCCTGATCTGCCCGGAATCGGCGGCCTGCGTCGGCGCGATCGAACTCTTGCAAAAGCGCGGCTGGCTCAAGCCGGACGACCGCGTGGTCGTCTACAATTGCGGCGCGGCGCAGAAGTACCCGCATTTGATTCCGCCGCAGTTGCCGCTGATCAAAAAGGGCGAGCCGATCGACTGGAAGCGAATCGCGGCTTGAGTTGAAGGAACCTGGGTAGGGTGGCGTCGAGCGCAGCGAAGACCCACCACAAACCTTGGACAAATGGTGGGTCTTCGCTGCGCTCGACACCACCCTACGGCTCAATGCTCATGGCTCATAGCTCAAAGCTCTTGAAAATCGGACTGATCTTCCTCGGCCGCAAACGGCCGGGGTTCGACATGAATTGGGGAGCTGCCGTCGACGAGCAGGTCCGCCAGGCCGTTCGTCGCCCCGATTGGGATGTTATTCAGCCGGCCGCGAAGGTTGTCGATGATGCTTCGCTCCGCGCCGCCATGGCGGAATTCCAGCAAGCGGGCGTGGAGGCCGTCGTCCTGCTGCAAACGACGATGTCCGACGGCCGATTGTCGCCCACGCTCGCGCAACTCTGGCCCGATCCGCCGGTCTTTTGGGCGACGCCGGAAAACCCGGAAGGCGACATGGTCAGCTCTTGTTCGCTCGTCGGCACGCATGTCTGGGCGTCGTCGTTCCGGCACTTGGGCCGCACGTGCGAGACCGTTTACGGACATCCGCAAGAGGCCGCCACCGTGGCAAGCCTTGGCGAGGCCGTCGCGCGGGCCGCCTGTGTGCGAAAGCTCGCACGATGCGGATGGCGATCGTCGGAACGCAGGCGCCGGGCTTCGTCACCATGCAAGGCGATCTGTTCACGATGCACCGCGAACTCGGCATTCAAATGCAAACGCACACGCTGGTCGAGTTTGGCGACATCGTCAAAGCAATCGACGACCGCGCCGTCGCGGACGACGTGGCCCGTGTCAAGCAACTCGGCATTCAGCACAAAGACACGAGCGATGAAGATCTGCCGATGGCCTCGCGCCTCTATCTGGCGATGCGGCACTACTTCGACGTAGAGAAATACGACGCCTTGGCGGTCCGTTGCTGGCCGGAGATACCGAATGTCTATGGCCAGTGGCCCTACCTGGGGATGGCCCGGCTGAGTGAAGAGGGCTTGGCGATTGCCTGCGAAGGCGATATCGACGGGGCCTTGTCCGCTTGGATCGGCGAGCGGCTCGGCATGGGTCATTATTATCTGACCGATTGGCTCGCACACGACCACTCGACGATCACGTTCTGGCACGGCGGCATGTCGCCGATGTCGCTGTCGCCGCCGCCGGGCGAGCCGGGCTGCCAGCGGATCGCGCGGCATTTCAATTCCGGAAAACCGGCCGTTCTCGATGCGGAACTGAAGGCAGACATGCCCGTCACGCTCTGGCGGCTATGGCGCTTCGAGGGCAAGTACCGCCTTGCCGTCCGCGAGGGCCGCACGCTCCGCCCTCGCCGTCCGCTGATGGGCACGAACGCCCTGGTGCAGTTGGATGACTGCGACCCGCAAGCGTGGTTCGTGGACCTCTTGGATCACGCCATGCCGCACCATGTTTCGATCCATGCAGGGCATCATGCCGACATGCTGCGGCGCTGGCGCGGCTGTTGGAGATTGACATAGTTTGACCGCACTTTATGAATCGTCAGGAAACGGAAAGCACCTGGTCCGACGGATTGCGCATTTGTTCGTTGATCGTACTTGCGGCTAGCCTGCTTATTACTTCGTTTGTCACCTACCAGATCGTTGCATCAAGGCAAAACCTTCAGAGGATACTTGCCGATTTTGGCATGGAACTGCCGCGTTTATCCCGGTTTGTACTTTCGTCTTGGTATCCTTGGATTCTGCCAGCGCTTGCTCTTATTAGTATTGCCAAGGAGTGGTTGATCAAAAACCGTCGAGTGCGCTTGATTATCAATGGAATTCACTTGCTGCTCGTCATTACCGTATGGCAGCTATACGTAGCCGGTTTCTTTGAACCGCTTCTTCGCATCATCGAGAACTTGTCAAGCGGCCGCTAACCGATCTCACCACCGACCCCGCGTCTCGGTGGGGCTACTCCGGCAACGGCCGCCCTTTGGTTTCCGGCAGCACGAAGACCAGCAGGATGCCGAAGATGTAGAGCAGACTCATCAGCGCGATCGCGCCGGTGGTCGTCACGCCGGGCAATGTCTTCAGCCAGCCGGACAAAGCCAGCAGCGGCGCGGCGATCAAGCGGCCGGCGTTGAAGCAAAAGCCTGCCCCCGTGGAACGCAAGCGGCTGGGAAACAACTCGGGAAAGTAGATCGCGAATCCGGCATGAATAGCCAAAGTGCAAAAACCGAACGCCGGCATCAGCACGAGCAGGCTGGCATAGCTCCGCGCGGCGAAGCAGGTGATCGGCACGATGACCAGCGCCAACGCCTGAAAGAGCGCGAAGGAAAAGCGCCGCCCCAGCCGCGCACAAACGGGTCCGAAGGCCAACATGCCCGCCGCCGAGCCGATCATCTCGAACATGTAGGCCCAGTTGGCGCGGCTGTCCACAAGGTTGTCGGGCGTTCCGATGCTCCGCAAGACGTGCGTTGCAAGATCCTTTCCGGCGGCGAACACGGCCCAGCAGGTGGCCAGACCGACCCCAGCCAATAGCATGCCCAACAGAGCGCGCGGACACCACCTGCGGTCCCCAAACAATTCGCGATAGCTGCCCAGCTTATCGCCGAGTCCACCCGCCGCGCGGTCGCGGGCGTTGACCCAGCTTTCCGGTTCCTTGACTTTCGCAACGACCCAGACGATCAAGAAGGCGGGCAGGACGCTGAGCAGATAGGCCCAGCGCCAGTGCGCCCGACGACCAGCCCTACGACGGGCGCATGGACCGTGCCCAAGGCGCTTGTGGCGTGGAAGATGCCGGATGCGTGCGTGCGGGCCGGGGAAGGAAAGACTTCGGCCACGAGCGTCGCCGCCACGGCCCATTCGCCGCCAACGCCCACTGCCACGAAAAACCGCAATACGGCGACCTGCCAGAGCGCCGTGACAAAGTAGGTCAGGCCGGCGAAGACGGAATAGAACAAGATCGTCAACACCAGCACCGGCTTGCGCCCCCAGCGGTCGGCCAGCGTGCCGAAGAGGACTCCGCCCAGGCGCCGCCGAGAAGAAAAACGGCAAAGAGATTATCGCCCTGCTGCTTTATCTGTTTCATCTCAGGCGAATCGGCCGGCGAGTCCTTCGGCACCTGCATCACTTCGGCCAGCATGTCGCCGCGGGTGATCGTGAAGATCTGGCCCTCATAGGCGTCGAAGACCCAGCCAGCCGAGGCGATCACAAGCACCAACCACTGGTAACGCGTGACGCCCCGATACCACGGCGCGCACAGGCCGGCGGCGGGTTGCGTGTTGTCGGCCTGATTTGCCATGACAGCCTCTTACCGCGACGGCTAACGTTTAGGAGAGGCGAAGTTGACGTAATTCTGCTCGGCCGCCCGGCGAGCACGGCCGCCACGTCGCGGCAGACGGCCGCCGTCACGCGGTGCTGGCCCTCGTGAGTGAAAGCGCCGATGTGCGGCACGAGGACCACGTTTTCCATCGTTTCCAGTGCGCCGACGACCGGCGGCTCGCGCTCGCGAACGTCCAGCGCCGCGCCGGCAATCAGCCCTTCCTGCAACGCGCGGACCAGATCGGCCTCGTTGACGATCTCGCCCCGCGCGACGTTCACGAATACGGCCGAGCGTTTCATGCGACGAAACCGCTCGATGTTCATCAAGCCGCGGGTCTCGGGCGTGAGCGGCACATGGCAGCAAACGACGTCCGCCGCGGCCAAAAGTTCGTCCAGCGGAAGCATCCGCGGCCGTACTTCGGCCACCAGTGGAGAGTCAAGGTCGGCGTAAGGATCGTAGGCTACGATGTCCATGCCGAACGCCGCCGCGCGTCGGGCCGTCATGCAGCCGATCCGTCCCAGCCCGACGAGGCCCAACGTCTTGCCCCACAGTTCGCCGCCCATATACTGGTTGCGGGCCCAGCCGCCGCCGCGGACGTGCCGGTCGGCCGCCACGATCTTGCGGCTCAAGGCCAGCATCAATCCAATCGCCAATTCGGCGACGGAAATCGAATTCTGCGATGGCGTGGACGTCACGACGATGCCCGCCGCGCTGGCCGCCCGCACGTCGATGTTGTCCAGCCCCACACCCGCTCGGGCGATCACCTCAAGCCGGCCGGCCGCGCCGATCAACTCGGCCGTGACGCAGGTCTGATTGCGGACGATCAGCGCCCTCGCCGCGCCCACGGCGGCCGAAAGTCCGCCGCCGTCTTTCCACAATTCGGGCTGGAAAGTGACCTTGAACTTCTGCTTCAGATCATCGACCGGCTGCCCGGCAATGTTCTCGGTAATCAGGACATCGATCATGGCCGCTCGTCAATTCCCAGGGAAATATGCTTCGTTTCGAGGAAGGCGTCGATGCCTTCTACTCCCAGCTCGCGGCCCCAGCCGCTCTCCTTCATGCCGCCGAAAGGGCACTGGCTTGTTGACGGCACCGAGTCATTGATCGCCACGGTGCCGGCTTCCACCGCCTCGGCCATGCGCCAGGCGCGGGAGAGGTTTTGCGTGAAGACATACGCCGCCAGGCCATAGGTCGTGGAATTGGCCATCCGCACGGCCTCATCCTCGTGGTCGAAGGCCGCGACGGGCAAGACCGGGGCGAAGGTTTCCTCGTACATGCAGCGGGCCTTCTGCGGAACGTCGACGAGGATCGTCGGCTCCAGGAAGTTGCCTTGCGGCTTGGCTTCCCACACCTGCCCGCCGCACGCGACCTTGCCCCCGCAGGCCACGGCGTCGCGGACGTGCTCCAGGGCGAACTCGACGGCGCGGCGGTCGATCAACGGGCCGATTTCGACGCCCTCTTCCAGGCCGTCGCCGATCTTCAGAGCTTGGTGCGCTCGACGAGCTTGGCGACGAAGCGATCGTATATCGGACGCTGGACATACGCCCGGTTGGCGGAGATGCAGGACTGGGCCGTGTTGCGAACCTTGGCGAAAAGCGTCCCTTCGACGGCCCGATCGAGATCGGCGTCGGCGAAGACCACGACCGGGGCATGGCCGCCAAGTTCCAGCGAGAAGCTTCTTGATCTGTGCTGCCGCGCCGGCGATCAATTGCCGGCCGACCTCGGTGGATCCAGTGAACGAGATCTTGCGGCAGATGGGGTTTTCCAGCATCTCGGCGCCAATCTCGCTAGCCTTGCCATTGATTAACTGGTAAATGCCCGACGGCGGCTTTGGCCTCTTCAACTGCTTCGGCAAACGCCACGGAGCAAAGCGGCGTGGCGCTGGCCGGTTTGTGTACGACCGTGCAACCGGCCGCCAGCGCCGGCGCGATCTTTCGCACGGCCAGCACGAGCGGAAAATTCCACGGCGAGATGGCCCCCACAACTCCGATCGGCGTGCGCAGGACCATATGCCGCTTGCCGGCCACTTGATTCGGCACGATGCGGCCGTAGGTCCGTCCGGCCTCGCCGGCGAACCAGCGGAGATGGTCGATCGTGATTGCCATCTCTCCGCGGCTTTGGGCCAGCGGCTTGCCATTTTCCAGCGTCATCGTCCGCGCGATGTCATCGCTCCGCCGCTCGACGGCGTTGGCAATGCGGTTCAGCACCGCGCCGCGGTCCCGCCCCGTCAGGCCGCGCCATGCGCCAGCGCGGCATGCGCATCGGTCAACGCCTGGGCGACGACCGCGCGGTCGGCCGTGGCCACGCGTCCCACGAGTTGGCCGTTCGCCGGATTGACCACGTCGATCGGTGCGCCGCCCTCGCACCAACGGCCGTTAAGATAGAGTTTCTTCGTTTCCATAATGTTTGCGGTTTAGGGTGGCACGTCCCTGAGCTTCAAGCGAAGGGCGTGGGAGCACGAAACCACGCCCTTCGCAAGCTCAGGGACGTGCCACCCAGTTTCTGTTACTTAGGCACCTGCGCCCAGTCCTTGAGGAACAGTTCGATACCAATATCGGTAAGCGGGTGGTCGTAAAGCTGCTTCAACACGTCAAACGACATAGTGCAGACCGGGCCCCGGCAAGCGCCGCTTGCAGCACGTGTTCCGGATGCCGCACAGCCGCCACCAGCAGTTTGGTCGAAAAGCCGTAGTTATCGTAGATCGTCTTGATCTGCCGCACGAGGTCCATGCCGATATGCCCCACCGCATCGAGCCGGCCGACGAACGGGCTGACGTACGTCGCCCCGCACTTGGCGGCCAGCATCGCCTGCAGCGGCGAAAACGTGACGGTGACGTTCGTCTTGATCCCCAAGTCGCTAAGCTGCTTGACGGCGATGAGCCCTTCGAGCATCAGCGGGACTTTGACCACGACGTTGTCGGCGATCTTAGCCAACTCCTTGCCCTCGGCGACGATGGTCGCGGCGTCGGTGCCTATCGTTTCCAGGCTGACCGGCCCCTTCACGGCCGCGCAGATCTCCTTATATACGTCCCGCGCCGGCCGCCCGGTCTTGGAAACATGGGTCGGATTCGTGGTTACGCCGTCAACGATGCCCCAGCGGTAAGCCTCGCGAACCTGGGCGATGTCGGCCGTATCAATAAAAAGTTGCATGATGCCGTCAAACTTATTGGAAAGGAAGTGCCTAGCAAAAAGGTTATGATAGCGGCCGCAATCGGTAACCGTCAAGAACCGCGGACGCATGTGCGCGGCCAGTCTTCCTGGCGGGATTTTCGCAACCCGAAGCGTAAGCGAAGGACAATCGGGCAATTCCTCGCTTACGCGTCGGGTTATGATGTAGTGTCCAGCCGTGCCAGAAAAGCCTGTCACACACGGGCGATTGGGGTTTTCCAATGCCCGCAACGAAATCTGATATTCCCTGCGGATGCCGCTTGACAAGCCGCTCAAGCGGTCTTAGGCTGACTGCGCGTAAACAGCTTTACGTGGCAAGTCAGCCAAACTGTTCGGAACAGCAGAGGAGGCATGGCGATGCGAAAGCTATTGCCGTTATTTCTTGTATTGGGCACGGCACTGCCGGTTCTCGCCCAGGTATCGGTTCCCACGATTATCGTCCAAGACGATGGGAAGGCGACGCCCCTGGGGCTCGTCGAGTTGAACTATGAGGTGCGGATCTCCGGCTATTTCGCCGAAACTTCCGCCACGATGACTTTTGCCAATCCCCTCGCGCGAAACACCGAGGGCGAACTCTACTTTCCGCTGCCCGCCGGTGCGACGGTCAGCGGCTATGCCTTGGACATCCAAGGCAAGATGGTCGATGGCGTGCCCGTGGAGAAGCAGCGGGCCAACACGGTCTTTGAAGCGGAGAAGAACCGCAAGGTCGATCCGGGGCTGGTCGAATGGACCAACCGCGACCACTTCCGTACCCGCGTGTTTCCCATTCCCGGCGGTGGCCGGCGCGTCGTGCGCAGTGCAATACGTGAGCGAGGTGGAAGACGCCACCGGCGGCGTATCGTACCGTTTGCCGCTCCGCTTTGCGCAGCCGATCGCCAAGTTCTCACTCCGCGTGGAAGTGGTCAATCCCGCGGCCAAACCGAAAATTGCGCAAGCCGCTCCGGCAAACTTTCACTTCGCGCGATGGCACGACAGCTTCGTCGCCGAAACGAAACTGGATAACGCCCTCCTCAAGGACGACCTGCTCGTGGCGCTGCCGGAAGTCCAAAGGCAGGACGTGCAAGTCGAGAAGGCCGACGACGGACAAGTCTATTTTGCCGTTCACGACCTGCCGCCGCCCGCTCCCGAGGGCACTCCGCCGTTCAGGCCGAAGCGTGTGACGCTCTATTGGGATGCCTCCGGCTCACGGGCCGCGGCCGATCACCAGCGGGAATTCTCTTGCCTGCGTGTACTGCTGAAGGAGTGGACCGCCGCCAGCCCGAAACCGATCGAGTTCGATCTCGTGCTCTTGCGGGAATTCACTCTCGCCGCCGCGGCGGTTCAATCTTTCTGCCAAGGATGCCGAACGGCTGATCAACGTTCTCAAACGAACCGAATACGACGGCGGCACACGTCTCGGCGCGCTCGCGCCCGTCAAGGAAAACGTTGCCGGCGGCGCAGGCCGATTGCTCACTCTTGTTCAGCGACGGCATTTCTACGCTCGGCCGGGCCGACCCCGCGCCGCTTGCCGCACCGCTTTACGTCTTCTCCGCGCAGGTCGAATTCGAATTGGGCCGCGCTGGAACGTCTGGCGGCGGACAACGGCGGCCTCTGTTTCGACCTCACGCGCCGCGGCGACGCGGAAGTGCTCGCCGCCATCCGACAGCCGGCTTATCGGCCCCTTTCGGCCAAGGCCACCGCCGGAAACGTCTCCGAGCTGTTGTCCAACGAGAACGCCGGCAAGCGGCATTTCTCCATTGTCGGGCGGTTGGAATCGCCCCAGGCGACCGTCGCGCTTCAATACCATGCGGACCGGGCGCCCGACGTTGACCGGACTTTTGCCATCGACGCCGCGACCGCGACCAGCGGATCGCTCTTGCGCCGAATATGGGCCCAGCGGCGGCTCGACCGACTGCTGGACGACGAGCTTGGAAATCAGCAAGAGATCGCCGAGCTCGGCAAGCAGTACGGCATCGTCACACCCTGCACGTCGCTCATGGTGCTGGAAACACTCGATCAGTACCTGATGTACGGCATTGAGCCGCCCGACTCTTCGCCGGAGATGGAGCAGGAATACTTGCGGCTTAACCCGCCCGGCGCGCGCAACCACGCGACGCAAGCCGCCGCGGCAGAGCGTGCCGAGCGGCGTGCCAAGATCGACGAGGTTGCCCACCTTTGGCAACAGCGGGTGAAGTGGTGGTCCACCGACGCGCGGCATCCTTCCGCCGCGGCTGCCGCCGATCGCAATCGTCATCCGCAGCGACCGGCCGCTCCTTCAGGATTCGGAATGGGCTTCGGTCAGCCACTCTCAGGCCTTGGGAAATCGAGCGCCACGCAGTCCCAAGGCGGCAGCACGATGGGAGGCGGCATGAGCGGCGGTATGGCTGGCATGAGCGCGGGTGGCATGGGAATGGGTGGCGGCGGTATGGGCGGCGGAATCGGATTGGGCGGTGGCGGCCTTGGCGGTATGGGCGGTGGTCTTGGCGGTATGGGTGGCGGCTTCTTCGGCGGCGGGATGCCCGCGCAGCCGCCGGCCGGCGCTGGCCCGCCGCAGCCTGACAATCCTGCCGCGCCTGCGAACGCCGGGCAGTTTTCCATAAAAGCGTTCCGGCATTATCACGCGGCGCAGGTTGCCTTGCAGCCTCGCGATCCCAAGGCGACCTATCTGCAAGAGCTACATGCGGCCGCGGCCCACCGCGCGTTTGCCGCCTACATGCAGCTTCGTCGGCGGTTTGAGCGATCGCCCGATTTCTATCTGGAGTGTGCCGATTTCTTCTTCGAGCAGCACGAGACCGACAAGGCGATTCAGGTCCTCAGCAACCTTGCCGAGCTGAATGGCAGCGATATGAAACTGGCGCGTCTGATGGGACATCGCCTGGCGCGGGCCGGCGCTTACGACCTGGCCGTCGAGACGTTCGAAGACATCCTGAAGAGGCAGCCGAACGAGCCGCAATCGTATCGCGATTTGGCCCTCGTGCTCGACCAGCGGGCGGAAGAGGCCCGCACCGCGCTGAACCCCAATAGATCGTCGCACGTTCAATCGGCTGAGCGCGGCGACCCGCTCGCGGCAACGCGCGGCAAAGCCGAGATCGCCGCCGACTACGCCCGCGCGATGAAGTTGCTGGCGGAAATCGTCGGGCGGCGCTGGGACGGCCGGTTTGCAGAGATCGAGTTGCCCGTGCTCATGGAACTGAACCGCATTGCGGTGCGGGCGACCACTTTTGGCGTCAAGCGGCCGGAGATCGACGCGCGGCTTTGCCGCTTGCTGGACCTCGACTTGCGGATCGTGGTGACGTGGTCCGATCCCGAGGCCGGAGTGCAACTCGTGGTGAGGGAGCCGGACGGCGACAAGGCCGACGCGGGCCGCGGCGCGACCAGGATCGGCGGCCTGGCGAGTAACAGCTCAGCGGTTCTCGGCCCCGAAGAATATCTCGTGCGCCGAGCCATCAATGGCGAGTACCTGATCCAAGCAGCCTTTGCCAAGCCGGCCGCGCCGGCACGGTCTGTTCAGGTCGATGTGGAGATATTCACCAATTTCGGCCGCAATCGAGAACAGCGCCGCACATTCACGGCGCGGCTTGACGCGACGACGGATACGGTCACGCTCGGACGGGTCAAGTTGTAATCGCCCGTCTTAACATGTTTTGCGCGATGCGGTCGTTGGCCGGAAGGCATCGGCCGCTTAGCGCTCCAGCGCCTTCTTCAGCGCCGCAAGCCGGCGGCGGGATTCCCTGGAAAACACCCAGCAGAGCAGCGGATCGACAATCCACCGCAGCCAGCGCGGGCGGCCGGTCAGATGGTACTCGTAGACGACGCGGGTCACGCCGGGCCGCGAGCCGTTTTCATCACGTTCCGCCGTGATGTTCGTGAAGGCATCCAGCACCGGCCCCTGCCGCCAAGTAGCTGCAAACGATCCAAAGATAACCGGGCCGGAAGTCATTTTCACCGCGGCCGAGTGCGGCCGATTGAAGGAAACGTAGACAGTCTCCATCGCCATCCCGTTCCGCGCCACGCAACGCGTCGCGACGCCCCTCGCGGCCTCCTTGGCCCCGCCAAGAATCCGGGCTTCGCGCAGAAACGGGTCCCACTCCAACCGCTGCGCGTAGTCGTGAATCAGGTCGAAGACCGCCTCGGGGTCGCGATGGATTTCAACGGTTTCTTGGCGACGGGGCATCTAAAGGTCTTCCATCGGCCGCTCAACATTCCCATGCTTTACCACGCGCTCAATGTCATATACCCGCGCCCCTTCCCAGCTAAAAAGCGGCTTGCTGCAATCAGGGCATGCGAACCATTTCTTCTCATCCACAACGCCGCAAGCGACGGTAATCACGCGAACTATCGCATCACAATGTGGACATGTAATGTCAATTGGATTCATCGAGCCGGTCAGTCCGTATTCGCGAATAGCACATGGAAGACTCGGTCCCACGGTTCACGGCACATGCAATACTCATACGGCTCAATTCCTTCAGGCAACTGTTGTCGCGCATCCAAAGAACCAAGCAGACGATATTCGGTTGCGTGAACCGCCGTCACGACTAGGGATGGAAGCGAATCGTGAGGTGCATCCGGATCAAGCAGGTCTTCTAGTTCCAGATATGGAGGGAACGATACGTCACGCCCACCCATACGCTCAGCACGGCCAAACACCCCGATTGGCGCGAGCAGGCTGAGATAGACGGAAACGCCAGTTTGGCAGCGGTACGGACCTGCCATACGACCATTGTCGTGTGGACGAAGGACAAAAAAGGCGAAGTAATTACTGAACATTCGCAGATTTTTTGATGGAATTTGATGATGAAAAGAGGGCGGGGTTCCTTGTACACTTTGCGTGATTTACAAGCGTCGCAAGACGCGCAAAGGACAAGGAGGTCCCCGTCCATGTTTACGAGCATACCCTCTCTCGACCCCGTTCTGCAATGCCTGCTGCCTGCATTCACTCTGCCATCGTTCCAGACGCACATCGAAGTGTTGCTCGGTTGGGCGATGTGCCTGGGCAAGCGAACCGAGTTCGGCGTCTTTCAAGCCATCCAAGCCGATACGCCTATCTCCCGGAAAGAGCGACATCCGTTCGACCGCTTCTACAACTTCTTCAGTCGAGCGGCCTGGACCGTCCACGATCTGGCCCGCCAATTGGCCCTAGCCATTGTTGTCGCGCTCAACCCGCGCGACTTGTTGTATCTGGTCGTTGACGATACCTTGCTGCACAAGCGCGGCAAGCACGTCTACGGTTTGGGCTGGTTCCGCGATGCCGTAGCCTCGACGGCCAAACGGGTCGCGACCGCCAGCGGCAATCACTGGGTTGTCATCGGACTGGCGATTTGCATTCCCGGAACGAACAAGATTTACTGCTTGCCGATCTATGCCAAGTTGCATCTTGCCGGCAAGAATCACCCCAGCGAAGCCACGCTGGCCAAAGAAATGCTCCAGGATCTGCTGGCTTGGTTTCCCGATCGAAAGCTGGTTTTCATCGGCGACGGGGCCTATTCCGCGGGCAATCTCCTGGCCGATCTCGACCCGCGCGTGACCTACGTCGGCGTGATGCGTGCCGACGCGGCGATTTACGATTCGATCGTGCCCAAGCAATCCAAGAGCAAGCGTGGGCGAAAGCCGACGAAAGGTCCTCGTCTTCCGAACCCCAAAGAGGCGGTCAAGAAGGCCGACGGCAACCGCAGCGGAAAAGGGCCGTGGGTTTGGAAAACCGTCAAGGCGACGTGCTACGGCGTAACGCGCAAGTTGAAGGTGCTTTCCTTCCAGGCAGTCTGGCCCGAGGTGCGTGGGTTGTTGCCGATTCTTGTGGTATTGGTACGCGACCCGAAGGGCAAGTTCGCCGACAAGTATCTCTTCACCACCGATGTGAACGCCGAGTTGAGTTGGGTAATCTCCACGTTCTCGCGAAGATGGTCGATCGAGGTCGCCTTCAAAGCGAGCAAGCAGGTGATGAAGATTCAAGCCCCACAACACTGGTGCCGGCAGAGCATCGAGAAGCTGTCGCCCTGGGTGTGGATGATGCAAAGCGTGATCGGTCTGTGGTATATCACCGAGGGCCACAAACTTCCGCAAGCGCGGGCTGCGCGTCGGCGTTTCGGCGACTGGGACACGGAATGGTCGCTCGCTCATATGCTCCGCATCCTGCCGCGGTTATCCTCGCGAATACAATAAACACCAAGTCGGGCACCAAGGCCGACCTTCATGAATTACTTGTAGCCCTGGAAAACTACGTACATCTCGCCGTTTGACCGGCTTGAAAACTGCGAATGTTCAGATTACTCAGTCCACCGTCCTCGAATACGCTATACGCGACCTTTTCAAAATTGCTCCCCAAAACAGCTTCTGATACGCCGATTCGATCCAAGATCGGCTGAATATGCTTCTGGATCGTTGATTCGTTCCGGTCGTAGTTTGGTGCAACGGGCTCCCACCGCGCGAAGCGAATCAATTCTTCATTGTTGATCGCCATTTTGTGGACGCCGCGATTTCGCGCTAGCGTCACTCGATTGTTGCGCGGAAGTCTTCTCTCTATGGAGATTTCGTTGTACTTCGTGATCTGCCAAGAACGAAAAACTCACATAAAAGCATACGAACAAGCCGGCGAAACCGCAGCCCGTCAGAAAGAGCACCACAAGTAACTCAATGGGGTTGCCATCGCCAGATTCCGGACCGAGAACGACGGTTTCAACCAACTTAACCATCATGTAGACGACAAACGGGAAAGCCATCAGCGCGGCCGACACGATGTAACCCAGTCCGGCGAGTCGCCGTCCATTCCTTATCAACCATTGCCCGCTGAGGTAAAACGGCAAGAAGACCGACGCGGCAATTCCAACCATGACCGTAACGGCGACGACTGCTCCCAATCCGATGCACTTGGCCAACGAACACAAGACAGCAAATAATGTGACGACTGCGAGCAGCGTTCGCAGGCGGTATTGATACCAGCGAAGCTTGGATTCGGCGGGTTTGGGTTCCGCAATGCTCATGCGACTTCTACTCTATCGTATTCCGTCCGTCGCCGCGATGCAAAACGTCAATCATTCGTCCCAGGCGAACGGCGGTTCGGCGAGCCACGGCCAATCTTCCGGAATCTCCGTATCCTCCTCGCCTTCCGGTTCGCCGTCGGGATCGGCAAGCACGAAGACGCCTTCGCCCATTAGCTCGAGCAACACTTCGTCTAAGTCACAATACATCCGTGTCTCCGCGCGGTCCAGGGCACCGGCGAGTTCGATCTCCTCGGCGGTGCGGCGGACACGTTCGTTCTTGTGCGCCAGGAACTTGCGGAATTGCTCCCGCCTTTTGCGCGGAATCCGCTGGCCGCCACGCAGCAGCCGATCCATATCGCAGACGGCTTGGCGATATTCCAATTCATCTTTGCCCAGCCGGGCACACTCCTTGCACAAATGCCGGGCATGGTTTCGGCCGGAGAACTTTTCGTTGGCCCGTATCCGCCCGCAGGCCCAGCAGTAATGTCCCCGGTAGCGCTTCCTTGCCATTGAGTTACTCTCTAGTCTGACGCGGTCCAACACCGGACGCCGATACGGTACGCGGCGATGCCGACATCATTATTCAACGCGCCGCTGCGCAGGTGAACAAGTGCTGTGAGCAAAAACAGATTCTATGCCACCGTGCTTGCGGTCTGTCGATTTAGTCGATAGCGCCACCCGGTTTGGGGATTCGCGATTTCGGATTTGTTGTTTATAGTTGTCGATATTGATGCAGGCAATTGCTACGTCGAAGTATTGCAAGGAAGCGAGTCATGGAATACTGGGCGAAACCGGGGTTGGATCGGCAGCAGACGCTTCTGTTGTACCCCACGCTGGACGGAAGCGTTGACGAGCACCACCCCGTCCGGCAATTGGAGGAGATCTTGAAGGCCCTGGACTGGTCGGCCTGGACCCAGACCTATAACGGCCACGTCGGGCAGCCGCCCATTCCGCCGTGGGTGATGGCCGGGGTCATTCTCTACGGGCTGGTGCGGCGAATCCGCTCCAGCCGGCAACTGGAATACGTCTGCGGCCACAACATCGACTTCATGTGGTTGGCGGAAGGACGCCGCATCGACCACTCGACTTTCTGCCAGTTTCGCACCAAGTTCAAGGAGCCGTTGAAAGACCTGTTCAAGCAGATCGGCCGCGTGGCGATGGGCATGGGATTCATCCGCCTCTTGGAAGTCGCTTTTGACGGGACGCGCGTCAAAGCCAACGCCAGTCGCTTTCATACCTGGACGGCCGAGCGAGTCGAGGCCGCGTTGCAGGAGTTGGAAACGCAGGTTGCCGCCATGCTCGCGGAGGCGGAGGCGGCCGATGCCGGCGAGAAAAGCTTGGGAGAGGATCGCTTCGCTCAGCCGCTGCCGCCGGAGTTGGCCGACGCCAAGAAACGCCAGGAGAAGCTGCGGCAGGTGCTGGAAGAGCTTCGCCAGGCCGACGCGGCGCGGAAGAAGGACGGAATCAAGACGCCGGCGCAGATGCCCAAGGCCGACACGGATTCCACCGTGATGCCCAATAAGGAAGGCGGCTATGCCCCCAACTACACGCCGTTGGCGGCGACGGATGGAAGCGGGGATTTCATCGTCGATTGCGACGTGATCGCCGGGCCCAACGAGCAGAACGAGATGCTGCCCAGCGCAGACCGCATCGAGGAGAACTTCGGCAAAAAGGTCGAGAACCTTTCGGCGGACAAAGCCTTCGGTACGGGGGCCAACCTGGCGGGCATGGAGGCGCGGCAAGTGAGTTTCCACACGCCCGTTCACTCTCCGGCGCCCCAGCAAGGCAACCCGGCCAAACGTGACGACCCGCGGCAGCCTGTGCCGGAAACGGAATGGCCTCAGTTGCCGCGGAACGACAAGCAGAAGTTGGACAAGTCCTGCTTTGTATATAACGCCGAGGCTGACTGTTACTATTGTCCGTTGGGGCACGTGGTGGAGTTTGAGCAGACCAAACGCGAAAAGGGGCGAGAGAGCGCGGTACGTCTATCGTTGCCGCGACTGCGAGGGATGCCCGCTGAGCGGCGTTTGTCGCGATCCGAACTCCCAACGCGGGCGAAGCGTCTCGCAAGACGGACACGACCCATTGCGCGAACGGATGTACGCGAAGATGCAGACCGAGGAAGCGCGGACGACATACAACCGCCGCATGCATATTGGCGAGACGCCCTTTGCGATCATCAAGAACCTCTTCGAGGTGCGCCGATTTCTCTTGCGAAGTCTGGAGAAGGTGCGTACCGAGTGGTGCTGGGTATGTACGGCCTACAACTTGAAGAAACTGATGACGGCCCTCGCGGCACTCCGCGCCGAGGGCAAGGAAATAGCGTTGAATGTGAAACGATAGGAAATCCAGGAGGACTGCGCGGGCGAGGTTCCAACGCTGGCGTGTGCTTCGCGTTGCGGTCAACTCCCGCACGAGAGAGAAACCCCGATCGACAAAAGAAAAACCTGCACGGTACATCATTAAGGGGTCCTCCGTCCCCGCCGTTTCAAAAACATTCGAAATACTAAACCAACAGACCGCTTGCGGGCTGTCGATTTAATGCCGAGATGCACCGATGAATAAGGAGTTACGTCAATGCCGTCGTCGTAAGTCCGTATTCTTCGGTCACTTTTCGACTAAACCAACAGACCGCAAGCCAGTGGCATCCAAAGCTCGCAACCAACGAATCTATGCTCCTCCACCTGCTTGCCATCCTCTGGGCCTCGCCCTACACGCTCATTGGCCTGCTGCTGGGCGGCATAGGCCTCTGCAAGGGCGGCCGTGTCCAGGTCCGCCGCGGCGTCATTGAGTTTTACGGCGGCGGCGTGAAGTGGCTATTGCAGCAGTTCTTCTTCGGCGAAGGCGCGATGGCATTCACCTTGGGCCATACGGTGCTCGGGCAGTCCCGCGCCGCGCTGGACATCACACGCGAGCACGAACGGGTCCACGTCCGCCAGTACGAGCGCTGGGGACCGTTGATGGGCCCTGCCTACCTGGGCTGCTCGCTCGCTCTTTGGATCATGGGGCGAAGACCGTATCGCGATAATCCGTTTGAACGGCAAGCGTTTGAGGAAGGCGGAGGGGAAGAGCCGTAGGGTGGAACCAGCTCGCTTCAAGCGAGTGCCGGCCCACCGACATGTGATTCCCGCGCGAAATGGTGGGCCGGTGCTCGTCGAGACTCGCTTGTCCCACCCTACGAGCTGCGACGTCCATGACAGCGCGTCAACCACGCCCTTCGCTTGAAGCTCATTGCGTGCCACCCGCAGCCCAAAATCTCACATCACCGAGAAATAATTCTCCACCGCCATATTGATGAACTCGTTCGTGATGTCCAGCGGGCAGTCCTTGTAGCTGCAATAGTTGCGAACCTGCATGAGAAGGTCGCGCGGATGACAGTAGCGGAAGGGCCGGTTCTTCGGCACAAAATGATGCTCGACGAGGTACTTGAACGCCGCCGGCCGCTTGGGAAAACCCATTTTCTCCGCCAACATGTAGAAGAGGTGCTCGAACTCTTCGGCCGTCGGGTCGGCCACTTCGATCTTGTACGGGATTCGCCGCAGGAACGCCTCGTCCACCAGGTCCCGCGGCTCCAGGTTCGTGGAGAAAATGATCAAGTGGTCGAACGGCACTTCGATCTTGCTGGCCGTTGGGCATATTGAGGAAGTCGTGACGCCGCTCCAACGGGACGATCCAGCGATTGAGCAACTCCTCGACGGGCATCCGCTGCCGGCCGAAGTCGTCGATCACCAGCGTACCG
The DNA here is from genome assembly GCA_963707295.1 of uncultured Planctomycetia bacterium. Lineage (GTDB taxonomy): Bacteria > Planctomycetota > Planctomycetia > Pirellulales > Thermoguttaceae > JANXQG01. The sequence goes on along the minus strand of CAVPPL010000006.1, from coordinate 915,359 downwards.
CAGTTGCTCTTGATTTGCAGCGGGGCTTCGCAGATGCCGGTGGTCGAGTTCACCATCACTTCCAGGGCCGACATCGTCAATTCGCCGCCAACGATGATCGTGGGCCGGCGGATGCGGACCCAGCGGCGGTCGATCTTGCGATGGTCGTAAACGCCGTCGCACTGCTCCAGCGGCATCTCCTCGTGGCCAACCGGGTCGTAGACCCGCATGATCTCGCCATCGATGCCGATCGCGCGGGGACCCAAATTTCCTGGCCGAACGCGCGGGTGACCCGCTCGGCGATGCTCGTCTTGCCGTTGCCCGCCGCGCCGAAGAGAAACAGGCCGCGGCCGGAGTTCACGGCCGGGCCGAGGCGATCGAGCATTTTTTGGCTTAGCACGAGGTCGCCGAACGCGCGGCGGAGGTGCTCGACCGTGGTCTGCTGGCCGACGAGCGATTGGGCCTTGACGCTGGCGACGTAATCTTCCAGCGAGACGGGCGCCGCGCCGAAGTAGGTGCTGTGGTTCCAATAGCGTTTCGCGCGTTCGCGGCCCACGTCGGTGAGCTGGTAGACGAAATCGTTCATCGACGCCCCGCCGCGATAGCCGACGAGCTGTTCGCTCTTCAGCCCGCGGAGCAATTCGTTGACGAGCAGGAACGGCAGCTTGAGCTGATCGGCAATCTCGCGGCCGGTGGCATCGCCGCGGGCCATGAGGAACTTCAGCGTCAGCGCTTCGACGAGGCTGTCGTTAAGCCCGGCCTCTTGGAACGATTTAGGCTCTTGGGGAACAAAGTGCTTGCGCTGCGGCTTGGTTCCTTCGCCCTTCGGGAGCGGATTCGGGTTCGGGTGTTCGCCTTCAGCCGTTGACCCCTTGGCGACTGTCAGCGAACGGATACGATCGACGAGCGCGTCGAGCGACGGCTTTTCCTCCGCCGTCGGCGCTGAATCAGTCGGAGTCAAAACCGATTCCGTTGCCGATTCCTCGGCGTCATCAGGCGAATTACTCCGCACCTTTTTCGGTTCCGCAATCCCGCGAGGGGCCTTGCCCGCCGGTTGCGTCCCGGCGATTCCAAGTGTGGCAATGGCCGCGTCGATTAGTTCGGTCCCGCCAAGCTCGGCCAAGGATGATAGCGAAGGGGTGTCCGTTGTGGGCATAGTCATAGCGAATTGAGTCGCGGGCGTGGCAAGTGGCGAAACGAGAATCGTCCAAGGAAACGCTACGTTTCAACCGGGCGAAGGTCAAATGATGGAGGGCCGCTTACGCCGACTTTGGCGGATGTATTGGTAATGCGATCGGCCCTACTCCTCCTCCTGCCTCTCCACGATCGGCAGGTTGACGATCACCCGCGTTCCTTGGCCGGGCCGACTGCGGATTCGGCACTTGCCGCCCAGCAGCTTTGCCCGTTGCCGGATGCATCCGAGCTACTACGGTGTAGTTGGTAGTTTTAGGCATTCCTATCTGCTCCGGACTGATGCGGACGGCAGGCAGCGAATGCCGAGCGATGAGAGGAGAAAATGGGGATTCTGGGCGGAATTCGGTTCCAAAACCGGGATTCCCGGTGGCCGAGATTCGGCCCTGCGAGGAGAAAACTGCGCGTGTAACGGGAACTCTTTGGCGGCCGGCAGCGTCGAAAATGCGTAGAATAACCCCAGAGTAAAGGAGCAGAGCCATGTTCGCCCGATTCGGCCGGTGGGTCGCTTTCGTTCTATTTCTATTTCCCGCGCTAGCAGTATCCATTCCCAAGCCGAGCTGGGCCCAGGGATTGCTCGTGGTCATTGATCCGGCGGAACATGTGCGTCTGCCGCGGCCGATCATCATTTGGCCGCCGCATCCCCATCCCATTCCCCGGCCGATGCCATCCGAGCCGGTCGTTACGTACAAGATCGACTCCCTGGATGTTGACGCCCGGATTATCGACCAAGTGGCCAAGGTGCAGGTTTCGCAGTCGTTCGTGAATACGGGCAGCCGCCTGATGGAAGTGGCCTTCATTTTCCCGCTGCCGTATGACGGTGCGATCGACCGCATGACGCTGCTGGTCGATGGCCGGGAGATGCCTGCCAAGCTGCTCAGCGCCGACGCCGCCCGGCGGCAATACGAGGAGATCGTCCGCAAGAACCGCGACCCGGCCTTGCTGGAATGGGTGGGCACGGGCATGTTCAAGACGAGCGTCTTTCCGGTGCCTCCGGGGGCAAAGCGGACCGTCTCGCTCCGCTACACGCAGCTTTGCCGCAAGCAAGAAGGCATGACCGATTTCCTCTTCCCGCTGAGCACGGCCAAGTACACATCGAGCGCGGTGGAGAAGATCGACTTCCGCATCTCGATCGAGAGCCAGGAAGAGATCAAGAACCTCTACAGCCCCACGCATGCGGTCGAGATCAAGCGGCCGGACGATCGCCATGCCTTGGTGACGTTCACGGCCAAGGACCAGGTTCCCGCATCCGATTTCCGCCTGCTCTACGACGTCGGCCGCGGCAAGGTGAGCACGCGAGTGTTGAGCTATCGGCCGAATGGCAGCGAGGACGGCTATTTCCTCCTGCTGGCCAGCCCGCAAATCAAGGACGGCGGCGAGCGGCCGAAGAAGACGGTGCTCTTGGTGATGGATCGCTCGGGCAGCATGAGCGGGCAGAAGATCGAGCAGGTCCGCGCGGCCTTGAAGCACGTTTTGAACAATCTCCGCGAGGGCGACCTGTTCAACATTATCGCCTTCGACAGCGAGGTCGAATCGTTCCGCCCGGAGTTGCAGCGCTACAACGACAAGACCCGCCGTGAGGCGCTGGGCTTTGTCGAGGGGCTTTATGCCGGCGGCAGCACGAACATCAACGACGCCCTGCGGATCTCGCTCGGCCAGCTCAACGACTCGGGCCGGCCGAGTTACGTCGTTTTCCTCACCGACGGCCTGCCGACCGTGGGCGAAACGAACGAGATGCGGATCGTCGCCAACTCGAAGGAATGGAACAAGGTCCACGCGCGGATCTTCTGCTTCGGCGTGGGCTACGACCTGAACGCCCGGTTCTTGGACAAGCTGGTGCGGGAGAATTTCGGCCAGAGCGAATACGTGCGGCCCGACGAGAACATCGAGGAGCACGTCGGCAGGCTATACAACCGCATCGAATCGCCCGTGCTGACGGGAATGAACATCCGATTTGACCTCGACACGGCCAAGACCGAGGAGGGCCGGCCGGTCAATCGCATTTATCCCAAAGAGGCGACCGACCTGTTCGCCGGCGACCAGTTGGTGGTCGTGGGCCGCTACAAACATTCGGGCGACGGCCAAGGTCGTCGTCACCGGCAAGATCGGCGACAGTAGCACTGGACAAGGGAAGAGCGGTTCGACTTCCCCGCCACGTTCGTCGAGCACAGCGGCGACGAGTCGATGGCCTTCATCGAGAAGCTCTGGGCCGTCCGCCGCGTGGGCGAAATCCTCGACCAGATCGACCTGAACGGCCAGCAACGAGGAGTTGGTGAAGGAACTTGTCGAACTGGCCACGCGGCACGGCATCCTCACGCCGTACACGTCGTTCATGGCCGACGAGAATACGAACCTGCATGACGTGGCCGGCAACGCGGACCGCGCCACGCTGCGGCTGCAGTCGCTTTCGCAGACCGGCGGCGCGGCCGGCACCGCGCAACGGGCCATGAAGGGCGATTTCCAAAAGGCCTATCAGTATTCGGCCGACAACAACTATGCCGAAGCCAAGGCGCTTCGGGAGAATCCAGCAGCATCCAGCGGCTTCGGCCGGGTTGCGGCGGCCAAGCCGCAAGGCCACATGGGCACGGGCGGAATGCGCGGCGCGGGTGGCGGAGGCGGCTATGCCGGCGGTGTGATGTCCGCTCCGGCCGCGGCGCCGGCGCTGGCAGCCGCCGACGCAGCCGGGGAACTCTCCTACGGCAAGGACGTGGCGAAAGAAGCCGAGCAGGCTCAGTCGAGCGTCCGCAACGTCGGCAACCGCACGTTCTATCGCCGCCAGAACCAGTGGGTCGATTCGCAATTGAGCGACAAGCAGCAGCAGAACGCCCGCCGCGTGAAACAGTTCAGCCGCGAATACTTCGACCTGGCCAACCGCTACGGCCGCACGATGTCGCAGTACCTGGCGATGGACGAACCGGTGATGCTGAACATGGACGGACAGGCGTATTTGATCGAACCCTGAATTGGTCGAGTCGCGCTGCCGGCGGTCGAGTGCTCGGCGGTGGCTTCAAATGACTCAGTTACCATATCCGAGTCACTCCATACTGATCGAGCACGGCATCAGCGCTTACGATCGGAAGCCTCTCGGACAGTGCTTGCGCAACCAGCATCCTGTCGAACGGATCGCCATGATGCCGCGGCAACGCAGCCTGCGCGTTGGCGTATTCCACGATGATCGGAAGGGACGCCAGCCGGAGGTCCGCAATAGCCTTGTTCATCCACTGGCGATACGGCAGCGATAGGGACAGCTTCCGCAGGCCCACCTTGATGCTGATTTCCCAGATCGTCGCCGCACTCAAAAAGAGATCGTTGTTCGCGCTGGTTATTGCCGCGTGCGCGTCAGTACTGAAAAGCTGGTCTTGATCGACGTACCAGATCAAAGCATGGGCATCGACCAGGATCCTCATTCCATGTACTCCTTGAAGTCTTCCAGCGGCGCGTCGAAATCAGGAGCCATATAGAGGACTGTGCCGCGCAGCGTGCCCGGACGACGGGGCGCTGGGACCGGTGTCGTAGCGGGAACAATACGTGCGAGCGGTCGGCCATTTTCGGTCAATTCAACTTCGTCACCGGGATTAAGGCCATGTACCAGGGCCGGCAACCGTGCCTGCGCCTCTTCGATCGATAAACTTGTCATCGCTCTCCCCTGATTTGTTTTGACACTTAATTCGTTGCATTATACCAAAGGCGGCCCCTTGCGACCGCCTGTCTAATGATCGCATCGTTGAGAAATGCCGCCCTAGCCCTCTGCTGGCGGGCGAGGGGACCGGTCGATCACCGCCGCATTCATCCCCGCGGCGAAGAACAAGAGCAGGTTCGACATCGGAATCAAGGCGATGTGGTGGAACATGCCATTGACGAGATACGCCGAGAGGACGGCCATGAAGAACAACCCTTGCTGCCGAATCCAGAGTGGCGATTCCACGCCGCGCCAGAGACGCCAGGCGTCGAAGCCCCATGCGCAGAGCAGGGCGAGAAAGAGGCACAGACCCACCAGCCCGGTCTCGGTGGCAATGCCGAAGAGAAGGTTGTGCGGCGCGTAGTTCCGGGTCTTCTCCAAGATCAGTTCGGTCGAGCGGTCGGAGAGGTAGTTCTTATGCTCCGGGATGTACTGTCCGAAGCCGCAGCCGAAAATCGGCTTGTCGAGGATCATCAGCCACGCCACTTCGGCCATCGCCGGCCGCAGCGTCACCGAGTCGGCCGTTTCTCGCGCGGTCAGGTTTTTATCGCGTTTGAAGGCCACGAACTGGTCCCAATTCGTTGCGGCGACAAGGCCGGCCAGCAGGACCGTCGCGCCGAAAACGGGCGCGCGCCAGTGCCGGGGCATGGACAGCCCGAGGATAACAACGAGGCCAAGCCCGGCGCCCATCCAGACGCTGCGGGTCATCGTGCTGTAAAACGAAAGCGCGAAGACAGCCGCGGCCAGCAAAATGCCGCAGCGGCCTAGCCGCCCTGCGCGGCCAGAACATCAACGTCGCAAAGAAGCAGGCCGCCAACTGAATGCCGGTAATGATCGGGTGCAAGAGCGGGCCGCGGCCACGACCTACGAACTCGGCCGTCTTGTCGGTCATCGAGGTCACAATGTAACGCGGAAAGAGGGCGTCATAGACCTCGAACCGCTCGGCGATTACCATCGCCGCCAAATAGAGGCCGAAGATCGTCAGGCTGGCAAGCACGATGACATTCTCGCGGCGATCGATCCGCGTCTGCCGCATTGCGAAGTAAATGCCCAGCGGCATGACGTACCACAGCACGAGGTTTACGAAAGGCATCATGCCGGTGCCGTGAGGATCGGTGAAAACCGTTCGCACGGCGAGGTAGCCGACCAGCGCGAGCACGAGCTTGTCTGCCGTGCTGAGCGGCTTGGGCACGCTCCAGCCGCGCTGCCGCCAGATCACGGCCAGCAGCATCACCGCGATCCAAAAGACGCGGTCGATCGTCAGCGTCACGCCGGCATTGAAATTGAGGAAATCGTAGCTGAAGCAGGTGGCGAGGGCCAGAAAGATCAGGCAGCCGACAAGCGGTCCTCCGCGAGCAGGACCGCGCCGGTCCAAACCAGCAGGCATACGACGGCGATCGCGGCGAGGAATTCCATCTTTCAACCATACGTCATCCGCGCTCTTCCGCGTTGCTTTCCACGCTCTGCACGTTGCCGAATCGCAACATGCAACCGCAGCAAAATCGCCGCCAAAAGGCCATTTTCCTTCCGGTTCTCGCAGTTGTACCGACAACGCGGCTCGCACGCACGACAAACGTCTTATTGGCGCGCTCCTTGCTCTTCCCATTGCCGCACAACCTTGAACGACACCTTTGAGAAACTCGCGATGATCCAGATGAACGCCCTGACCGCGCTTCCTTCCATCGTCGGCCAGAACTTGAGCCTCGGTCTGCCCATCGTCACCCCCGATGGCAATTCGTCGTCCACGTATCACGCCGTCAAACGGGCGATGGACATCCTCGGCGCGCTGGCGGTGCTCGTGGCCCTTTCGCCCGTGCTGCTGGGGGTGCTCGTTGTGCTTATGATCACTACGCGCGGCAAGCCGCTCTTTTGGCAGCGGCGTGCCGGGCACCTCGGCCGGCCATTCATGATGGCCAAGTTCCGCACCATGCGGCTGGACGCCGACAAGATCAAGCACACGGTCGAGAACGAGAGCAGCGGACCGATCTTCAAGAACCGCAACGACCCGCGGATCACGCCCCTCGGCCGCATCCTGCGGAAGACGAGCATCGACGAGATGCCGCAATTGTTTCATGTCCTCTTCGGGCAGATGTCGCTCGTCGGCCCGCGGCCGCTGGACGTCAAGGAAGTCGCCCGCTTCGAGCCGTGGCAGCTTCGCCGCCTGTCGGTCAAGCCCGGGCTGACGTGCCTCTGGCAAGTCAGCGGGCGAAGCGACATCGGCTTCGAGGAGTGGTCGCGGATGGACCTTTGGTACGTCCGCAACCAGAGCCTCAAGACCGATTTGGAACTACTCGTGCGGACGCCAATGAAGGTGCTGGGCTGCAAGGGAGCGTATTGATTGTCGATTGACGACGGTTGATCAGTCAAGGGATAACTGCTAATATGAAAGGGAGGCACTGAGCCATTATAGGAGTGAACAGAATAGCAAGTCTTGCATACTAGGAACAGCACAATGACTCTGACAGAACTAATCCCGCTAGTCGAACAACTGTCTGCCGCGGAGAAGGTCAGAATGATTCGCGTCCTGGCGGAGGATCTGGATTCGCGAGAGGATATCTCGCCATTCGTCGCACATAAGACTTATCACCTCGATACGCCGTACGACTGCTACGGTGCAGGCGAGGCGCTATTGAATGCGCTGAACGCCGCCGAATCCTAGTACGCTTGATCGCAATGCGCTTTCGCTACTCGACCACTGATCCGGCACAGACCGAATACGATAGCCTTCCCCGCGTCACGCTCATTTTGACCAATGGCAGCAATTCGGTTGAAGTTCTTGGCTTGGTCGATAGCGGTGCAACGGTCAGCGTGCTGCCGTATGGCATCGGTCTTCGCCTTGGTATGAGGTGGGACGAGCGAAAAGCAGTCATCCCTCTATCTGGAAGCCTGGGAAACATACCTGCTGCTCCGGCCTTCGCGCTTGCCACGATTGGCGATCTTCCCGTTGTGCGACTGGCATTCGCGTGGGCAAGAGAAGAAAAAGTGCCGCTGATTCTTGGACAATCCAATTTCTTTATGGAATTCGACGTCCATTTCTATCGTTCGAGGCTTGAGTTTGAAGTCACTCCGCGAAGTTGATAACATCGTAAAGCAATGACTACCGGGCCCGGTGCCTCAACTTCACGACCTCCGTCCCTGCCGATTCCGACAAATCCAGCGGCACGATCCAGACGGCGTTGCCGACCTTGCAAATACCTTCCGCCCCTTCGCGGCAGTAATAGTAGTTGACGCTCACGCGGAGCGTTTCGCGGACCTTCACGGCGCTCACCGGCAAGGCGATTTCGAACTGCGCGGCGGGCTTTTCGAGGCGGACCGGCTTTCCAATGCTCTCGCGCGACACCGCGCCGGAAGCGCCGCTCGCTTCGACGAGATACTCCAGCGGCGCGACGGGATTGAGTTCGTAACCGGCCGGCAATTCCAACTCGACCCGCAGCCGCACCTGCCCATGGTCCACGCGGACCGTCGTCAACGGCAGCTTCTCGCCGCCCGGCGGACGCTTGGCTACAGGCGCCGGCGGTTCGGGCGGTTTCAGGCCGGCGATCGCCAGCGTCGTCGCTTCGCCGGTCTTCAGGTCGACTGTGCGAATCGCATGGTTGTTCGTATCGGCCACATAGAGCTTACCGCCCGCCGCGGTCAAGCCGCCGGGCTCGAAGAAGGGCGACGGTCCCGATTTTTGTCCCAGCGAAAAGGGAAATGTTCCTTTAGCCGCCGCCTCGTTCTCAACCTTCGCCGCCAGCGTCCGCACGCTTCCGTTTGCCGGATCGACCACGCGGATTTTGCTGTTGTAAGTGTCGGCCACGTAAATCTTGCCTTCGTAATAGAGCAGGCCCAGCGGATGCTGGAACCGCGCCGTGACCGCCGCGCCGTCCACGTCGCCGAAAGTGAACAGCCGATTAGCCGGCAGCCGCGACGTGCCGACAACCGTGCGAACTTCGCGGCGCGGGTTGAGCGGCACGGCACGGATCGAGCTGCCTTCGCTATCGGCCACATAGAGCCACGTGCCGTCGCACGCCAGGCCGCTCGGCTGCGCGAAGGAAGCGCCGGCCGGTTGCAACGAACTCACGGGCAAGAGAGGGCCGTCAACTATATCCTCGGCCCCGTTGCCGGCATACGGGCCGATCACCGAGCCGTCGAGCTTCATCCGCCAAATCTGGTGGCATCCGGCCATGGCGATGAACAAATCGTCGCCGTGGACGAGCACGTCCCACGGGCTGCTCAAGGCCGTATGCTTGGGGATACTGCGGCGAGCGACGACGTTGCCGCGGGCTTGCTTTCCGGTGCCGGCTACCGTCGTGACGTCCTTCGCCGCCAGATCGACGCGGCGAATCTCGTGGTTCTCCGTATCGGCCACGAAAAGAACTTCGCCGTGCAGGGCCATGCCTTGCGGCTGATTGAATTCGGCCGTGGCGAAGTCGCCGTCCTTCGCGCCGCCGCGCCGCTGCCGATCACGTCCACGAGCGTGCCATCGAGTTGGGCGACGACGATGCGGTTGTGATTACTGTCGGCGATGAAGAGCCGGCCGGAAGCTTCGTCGGCGAGGATTTTTCCTGGATATCGCAAGGGCGTTGCGATGGACTGCCCATTCTTTATCGCTGAGCTTTTCGCCGCCAGATCGAATCGCAGCGGTGTCTCATCGAGTAAATGCCGCGTGCGATAGTACGGCATCGCGCCGCGTAGCACTTTGTCGACTTGCTCGAAGGTGACTTCGCCGCTGCCTTCTGAAACGATATTGCCTTCCGGGTCGATGAGGATGAGTGTCGGCCAGCCCGTCACGCCGAACAGGTCCCAAAGCTCGTGCCGGGCGTCATTGATCACCGGGTGCGAGATCTTATAGCGCTGGATGGCCGCCAAGATGTTCGGCGTCTGCTGCTCCGTGGCGAACTTGGCCGAGTGGACGCCGATCACGACCAGATTCTTGGGCCACGCCTGTTCCAGCTTATGCAGTTCCGGCAGGATGTGCATACAGTTGATGCAGCAGTAGGTCCAGAAGTCCAACAGCACGAACTTGCCCCGCAGGTCGTGCAGTTCCAGTGGCCCGGCCGTATTGAGCCACGTAACATTCGGCGGCCACGCCGGCAGTTTGTCTTGGCGGACGAAGGGGAAATCGGGGTCGCGGGCACGGGCCGCGGAGGTCGAAAGGGCGAGCGCGGCAAACAACAGCATACCGGCGAGCAATTTCGCGCGCGGGTGGGCCATGGGCCATCGGACCCCCGCGTGCTTGTCACGCGGGTGAACAAGATTGACGGCTAGCGCGCGACTTGCGAGACAATTTCGACCCCTCCGAGCTTGTCTCGGGGGTGAAGGAGATTGCCGGGCTATCGTCGTGGGTAGCCGACAATCTGATTCACCTGCCAGGCAAGCTGGCAGGGGTCTGGAGTTTTTTTTCGTTGGGCTGTAGCCATCAATCTGGTTCACCTGCCAGGCAAGCTGGCAGGGGTCCTGTCGTTCGTACACGATTCGCGGCCTCTAATTCAACGGACTATATACCCTGAATCATAAACAGCGCATTGCCCGCCGGCAACTGCCCGCGATTTGGCTTGCTGCCGGCCTTTGGCGGTATAGAATGAAGCGGTGCGACACTTCTATTCTGGGAGAACGGCCATGAACGTCAAGTCATCCGCTGCCTTATTGATGGTATTGCTGGGGGCCAACTCTTTTACACTCGCGGCCGATCCAACTACCGCCGCTGCCAACGGCCTCGTCTTTCCCGAATCGGTCGAGCGGGCGATGATGGGACAGGCGGCGGCAACCGCTGGGAATATCTCCTCGGTATGGACTCAATCGACAAGTTCGTTTGGATTCGTTCTCAACGGACCGATCGAACTTCTCGAGAACTCGAATCCGCCCCTGTCCAGGCCGATCGGCGCCAGGCCAGAGGAGACATTTACTCCCTTCGTGCCCGCCTCGACACCGGATCCAAAAGACTATGGGGAGCTCGGAAAGGCAATGCAGTTGCTCGCCGAGGGCAAGGTTCCCGAAGCTATCAATAAACTGCATGGATCGCCTCGCCAATTCTCTAAACTACGTTCGGAATATGTCTTGCTGTACTGTCTTTTTGAGCGCGCCGGTCAACCGGTGGCCGCGCGACAGTCGTTGGAAAAGGCCGTTACCGAGTATCCAAAAGATCCTACGCCGTGGATATTCGTCGGTCGCATCGCTTTGCAGGAAAATCGGAATGCCGAAGCACAACTGGACTTTGATAAGGCCAAGCAACTGCTGGCGGGCTATTCGGATGCCGATTACAAGAAACTCATCGAGCGCGACGTGCTGAACGGGATGGCGCAAGTCGCTGAGCGCCGCGAGCTATGGCACGAGGCCAAAACTCGACTCGAAGAGTATCTTAAGAAATGTCCCGACGACGTTGATGCTTTGCAACGTCTCGCGTCGGGAATAGTTCGCAACATCGATTCTGGCCAGGAATCCGGAAACGCTTTGCGGGCCGCCTATGAAGTACTTGCGCGTGCCAAAGAAATCGATATAGGAAACGCGAAAAAGAACCATACGTTGGAACGCTTGCCACTGGCAGCGGCCATGATGGCGCAACTGATGGATGAGTATGAGAAAAAGCATCCGCCATTCAGCCACCGCAGCCGCAGTGCCGAGAACATGTTTCGCTACGCCTTAAAACAAGCGCCCGATGACTTGAACCTTCGTGTGATCGTTGCAGATTGGGCGCTAAATAGCGGCGAAACTGATCTTGCTCAGGAGCAGGCCGATGCGGCACTGAGAATTCAAGCTATGGATAACGCCCGTCCCGCAAATGAGCGGAAGCATTCCAATAGCAACGCTGGCCAGATGCTTGCCGGCGAAGTCGCACTTTGGAAAAAGCAATGGGCAAGTGCAGAGAACCACTTTCAAGCGGTCTACAAGGCAGCGCCTCAAGAGTTCGACGCTCGTGACAAACTGGCACTTGCCCTCGCCGAAGAAAACGTCGCAGCGAAAAAGGAAAAGGCGCTCGATTTGGCCTACGCCAACTGCCAAAACAACAAGGACAACAACCATGGCGTCGAAGCCGCTGCGACGTTGAGTTGGGTTTATTTCCGGGTGGGTAAGTTTGATCTCGCTAGCGCCGCGATGGATGCGGTGCTCCGCGCAACGAATGGCAACGTGGCCAACCCGGACGTGGCTACATATCTGGCCTATATACTCGATCACAATGACAACGGCCACAATGGGCTGAAGTACAAAGCCAAACTTGTGTTGGACCAAGTCGTCAAATCCGGCCACCCGTTCCGTATGAGGTCGGAAGCCATGGAACTCTATGAAAACCTGAAGGACGTAAAGGCGCCGTAGGTCGTTAAGCTTGCCGCCTAAAGGCGGAACTCCAGCGCGGAACCGAAACTCTTGGCCTCCGGCGGGGTTTGATGATGAATGAAGATAGGGGCAATATGTCCACACCAATCGCTCGACTTGTCCGCATCCAGCCTTTTTGACACCTTCAAAATTGCCGTCTTTAGCAGCCTGCCGCCGGCGACAACCGCCAAAATCGGTGTCCCAAGGTGGCTTTTCCCGGCCGCGCTTGTACAATCTTATTACCGCATTTTCCGCATACCTCGCGCCGCACCCCCGCCGTTGGGCAATTCGGACGCCGCGATCTCCCTCCCGCCATCTCCAACAACCTAATGCGATCCACAGCCATCATCCTTTTCGCGCTCGCCGGGCTCCTTTCGGCCACGGCCCTGTACGCCCAGCCGGCCCCCGCTCAGACGACGCCCCCCGATGTCCCTAGCCCGGCCAGCCTCGCTGAACTCAAATCCGTCAACGAGCATGTCAAGGCGCTGGTGGCGAAGGTCCGCCCGGCGGTGGTCCAGGTCTCTGGCGGCAGCGGCGTCGTGGTCAGTGCCGATGGGCTGGTGATGACCGTGGCCCACGTCGGCGGCCGTGCGGGCAGGTCCGTGCGGTTCACGTTTGCCGACGGCCGGTCCGCCCGCGGCGTAACGCTCGGCAACGACAAGGCGGGCGATGCCGGGTTGATGAAAATCACCGACCGCGGCAACTGGCCGCATGTTGACGTTGCCAAGCCGGAAGATATCCGACTCGGCGAGTGGTGCATCGCCTTGAGCTACCCGATCAGCTTCGACCTGCAGCAGCGCCACCCGGCGGTGAGGCTCGGCCGCGTCTATCATCATTGCGAATACGACATCGCCACCGATTGCATCATCATGGGGGGCGATTCGGGCGGCCCGGTCTTCGACATGGAAGGCCGCGTGATTGGCATCAGTTCCACCTGCGGCGATTCGCTCTTGGAAAACCGCCACGTCTCCGTCGATCGCTTCCAGCGCTACTGGGACCGCCTGCTCAAAAGCGAAGACATGGACGATCTCGAGCCGGGCTACGGCGCGATCGTTGGCGTTGAATCGGAAATCGGCGTGGACCTGCCCAAGCTGGGCATCGTCACGCCCGGCGGCCCGGCCGACAAGGCGGGGCTGAAAGTCGGCGACACGGTCATCAGCTTCGCCGGCAAGCCGATCCGCATCTTCCACGACCTGACGGTCGAAGTCCGCCGCCACAAGCCGGGCGAGAAGCTCGTCATGGAAATCCGCCGCGGCGAGGAAACGAAGAAGATCGAAGTAACGTTGGAGAAGAGAAAGTAGGGTGGCGTCGAGCGCAGCGAAGACCCACCATAATCGACGTGAAAGCAATGGTGGGCCGGTGCTCGCTTGAAGCGAGCTTGTCCCACCCTACAGCACGCCAAAACCTGACATCGCATATGACCCGCAAAACCATCTCCCTGCTGTTTCTGTTCCTAGCCTTCCTCGCCGCCGCGCCGTGGTCGGCCGACGCGCAGCCCGCCAATCGCTGGCAAGACTATCGCCGCGCATCCCGGCGGCAGTCGAGCTACTTGATGAACAACGAGCAGATCCAGAATCTGCTCAAGCCGGTGGTCGCGCCCGCCGCCGCGGCCACTGTCCGAGTCTCTTGCGACGGTCATTCGGTCGCGCTGGGCACCGTCGTCTCGACCGACGGGCTGATCGTGACCAAGGCCAGCCAATTGGGCGAAAAGCCCGAATGCCGCCTGGCTGACGGTCGCAAGCTTTCGGCCACGGTCATCGGCACGGACGATGCGACCGACATTGCCTTGCTCCGCGTCGATGCGAAGAACCTCACGCCGGTGACGTGGGCCGATCCGCCTTCGCCCGGCAGCATGATTGAGGCCACGATGAACGGGCGCGACTCGTTGCTGGTCGGCGTGGTCAGTGACGTGCCGCAGCCGATGCCCGGCCCGTCGCGCGAAAGCCACGGTTGGCTCGGCATCAGCGTTGCCCCGGTGGAAGTGGGCGCGGAGATTTCCGAAATCACGCCCGGCAGCGCGGCCGAGAAGGCGGGACTGAAAAACGGCGACCTCATCAAGCGCCTGGACGGCGAAACGCTTCAGTCCAGCGACCAGTTGATCGACAAGCTGAGCCGGATGCCCCCCAACAAGAATGTTTCTCTCTCCGTCTCGCGGAAAGACAAGGACATGGAGTTGAAGGTGACGCTCGGCCGTACGCCGGGCCGGCTGCCGCAGGACCATTGGGGCGGCGGCCCGTTCAGCGATCGCCGCTGGGGTTTTAGCAACGTGATTCCGAACGACCTGGGCATTTCGCCGACTGATTGCGGCGGCCCGCTGGTCGATATCGACGGCCATTGCGTGGGCGTGAACATCGCCCGCGCGCTCCGTGTCGCCACTTATGCCCTGCCGGCGAGCGTGGTGAAGGAGACGGTAGGGAAGCTCAATAAAGCGAGCGTGGCGCAGAAGTAGCAGGCGGGCCTGCCCGATTAGGGGGTTTTCGGCCCCGACCTTTTCTCTCGCAAGCTAGGATTGTAGGATTGAATTGTCGGTGTTCAAAGAAAGCTGATCGCAGCTATGCCCTTCTACGAGTTCGTTTGGACAGACTTGGCGATTGAGCACCTTGAGGAACACGATTTATTGCCGGAGGATTTTGAAGAAGTAATTTCGCATCCCCTTAGCGTTGGGAAAAGTCGTAGTTCAAAACTGCCCGTTGCGTTCGGTTATGCTTCCGATGGTCGATATATAATGGCTGTCTATAAGAAGTTGGATGACATGACTATATTGCCGGTGACAGCGTACGAAGTCAACGAACCAAGGTGAATCGATGAACGATCCCGCCAAACCTCGGATTACGCGGTCTGCCACGGTCGCAGAGCGAGAGGATTTCGAGACGTATCGGCGGCAACTCGAGCAAGATTTGCCGGAGCTTCGTCAGCAGGCTGTGCAAGTCGAAGACGATTTGCGTGCCGCGGCAACGCGCGAGCCGACAGTGAGTGGCCAGTTGCGACGCGCCATTCTTGAAAGCGGTACCGATCACAGGGAATTGGCCCATCAGGCTGGGCTTTCGACGAAAACAATTAAGGAGTTTCTCGCGGGAGCCGCCGCCTTGGACTCTGTCGGCATTGACAAGCTTGCGGCCATCCTGAAGCAACAACTCACGCCGATTGCGGGATAGGTTGTGCCAGAAAGCCTGTTGCCTTTAGTTTGGCAATTTGGCTTGCTCAAGCTAGGCAAGGGTATTCTAGTGTTACTCGGCCCGCAATTCGGCGGCCGCGGCTCGATCGGCTTTCGCCTTCGCGAACTCGCCCAGCCTTTCATAGACATCGGCTCTGGCCTCATAAGCATCGGGCCAATTCGAAAGCCTGCGGATGGCTCTCGAAAGGTCGGCGGCCGCGTCCGATAGTTCATTCAGCCGACTGGCGGCCAGCCCGCGCATGTAGTAGACCGGTCCCGCGCGGCCCGCGGCGGCATTGCCGTCGTCTTCCTCTTTGAGATAAACCGTAAAGTCGTCAATAGCCAACGGATAGTGCTGCAATTCGAGGTGGGCGCGCCGCGGACGCGATACGTCTCCGGGTCGTCCGGCGCACACTTTACCGCCTGTTCTGCATCGGCCAGCGCATTGCGCAGGTTATCGATCGCCATATTCGCCACGGCGCGTTGCTGATAGGCCTCCCCGTCGCTCGGATCGTCGCGAATCACCCCGTCGAGCAGTCGGATCGCGTCGTCCCAGCGCCGTTGCTCGATGAGAAAAACAGCTTGAGTAAAGGCGTCGTCAGATTCCGTATGCTCGGCATCGTGCGCGGCGTGGGCATCGTCACATGCGGCCCGCTCGCGATCCCGCGGCCTTAGCAGCAGCCGCGCGACAAGTTCCGGCGAATCGGGCCGACGGCCAAACTTTGTTGCACGGATTCAGGCGCGATGACGTCGTCGCCCACGTGCTCCAGAAACGCCAGCGACTTGCCAAGCAACACTCGGATGTCGGGCGCAGAAACCGCGCCCATGACGGCGACATCTCGTCCCGCACAAAAGCAAACAGCGCCAGCGCGTAGCCAAGCACCGCATCGACCAGGTAGCCCGTTCGCGAGATGCTCCAGTGGGACCAGTTGCCGTAGTCGGTGGCGCGGTCGCGAAGGCTGGAGTTCGCGGTAAACACGCCCATTCCAAAAAAGATCGCTGCCAAATCGGTCAGCGGCTCATGATCGAGCTCCTCGCGCGAGATCCGTCCGCCACCGAGCAGGTGGACGTGAGACAATTCGTGAGCCAGCGTCGCGACGACGGACGCTGGATCGTTGACGTTGGATGACTCCAGCCAAATGGTCGTTCGCTCCTTGCCCGCTTCGTAGAGTCCAGCGGTTCCTGCGGTGGAATAGTGCCCAAGCGCCGACCGCGCGTCGCGCCTCTCGCTATAGAGCTTCAAGTCGATCTTTTCCTGATCAACGTTCATGTACTCGCAGACCTGTTCGAATAGTTCACGGATGGCCTCTTTCGAGCCGTCGTAAGGCGCGGGGAAATGCTCGGGCACCGGCAGGATAATCTCACTTTCGATCAACATCTCCCAGCCAAACTGTCCGACCAGCCAGCGCATGCGATCGTCTACCCAGGCGCGAACGTCGGGTTCCACGGGGCATTTTGGCGTCGACCAGCCGAACATTTTCTGTCGTTTAGTTAGCAACGGGGTCAGTTCCAACTATACTATTCCGTGCAACGAGCCGCGAGTGGCGCGTCGCACGTGGCCGCGGCGGACAGCCTTTTGTCGAGAAGCGCTGCGTTTATTCAGATTCTTGACCGAGCATTGTCCAATTCCTATATTAGACCTTGCAAAAACCTGGGAAGGGAAACATGACACACAATTCTCGCATTTCGAAAAGTATCGGCTCAATCGTCATGGTTTTTCTTGCCGTCAGTCTTGGCCCGCTGCCGTTCGCCGCGCCCGCCTGCGCGGTCACGCCCGCGGACGCGGATGCCGCCTTCGCCGCACTGAACAAAGTATATTGGGATCCGGATATCAAGTTCTTCCGCAAGGAAGAGCACGGTCCGGAGAAGGCCGACTTTTGGTTCGAGCGCAGATCTGGGACACGGTGATGGACCAGTACGACCGCAGTCCCAGCGCGGAACTCAAACGGCAGATCAACGACGTCTATGATGGCTTCGTCAAGGTTTATCCTGACTGGACCACCAACATGTACAACGACGACATCATTTGGTGGGCCATCGCCTGGCGCGGGCCTACAAGATCACCGGCGAAGATCGCTATCTGAAGAAGGCGAAAGCCAGCTTCGACTATGTCTACGACAACTTCCACGACGACACGCTGGGCGGCGGCCTCTATTGGATCAACCGGCGGACATCCAAGAATAGCTGCCTCAACAGCCCCGCGGTGATTGCCGCCGTCCGGCTTTCCGTGCTGCTGAAAGACGCCGCCTACTTGGAGAAAGCCAAAAGCCTCTACGCCTGGCAGAAGAAGACGCTCACCGACGGCACGGGAAAAGTGTTTGACAGCATCCGCCGCGGCCGTGGGGGCGCACCGCGGATCGGCCGCTTCTCGCTGACGTACAATCAGGGGACGTTTATCGGCGCTGCTGCGTTGCTCTATCAACAGACGAAGGACAAGACGTACCTTGACGACGCGATCAAAACGGCCGAGTGGACCATGACGAACTTGTGTGTTACCGACCGGCATATCCTTCGCGACGAGGGCCAGGGCAATGGAGGCGCGTTCAAGGGGATTTTCGTCCGCTACATGAAGCTGCTCGTCCACGACTGCGGCCGCACCGAGTTTCTGCCCTGGATGCAGGCCAACGCCGACGCGGCCTGGGGCAATCGCCGACGGGCCGATAACATCATGGGCAACGACTGGACCGTGCCCGCGGGGAGCAAGATTCAGAGCCAGACGGACGCGAGCGCGGTGGCGGTGGTCGTTTGTTTCGCGGAGGAAGCGCGTTAGAAAAACGCGGCGGTGTCGCGTTACTTCGCCAATTTCGGATTTACGTCTAACTCGGCCGGCTTAGATTCACCTTCGAAATCACCCAATTCCTTGCGCAATGCCTCCAAAACCTTGAGCGAATTATCGCGAAGTTCAAAGGTAGGTTTCGACTCTATATCGTAACCGAGCACGGCCACTTTTCCCTTCGGAAGATCGAACTCCTTCTCACCAAATTTTATCTTGCGTGTCTTCGTGGAGTATTGCCATTTTACCGTCAGGACTTGCTTGTGATCGCTCTCGAAGCGAACCTTTGAAAGCTCTTCCCAGGTTGTTGAATCGTCGCCATTTCCAGAATGACCGAATCCCGTTAGCCATCCTACGTCAATCGGCTTGGGAAACTTCACGATCACTACCACTTGACCGACAGGATCTTCCTGCTCTAGTACGCTCAGGCACCCCCGGGGTAAATGGTCAGTCGATCCACCATGGATACTCGTATCGTCATACGACCACGCCGAAGAGCAGCCTGACGTTGCAAGGAAAGTTAATGCGATGCCGCATAGGGCAGTGCGCTTCGTCCCCGAACCGAAATAGTAGTACATGGTTCTCCTCCGCAATTTCATCTGATACTCGGCGATCAAGTACTCTTTGACTTTTTGATGAACGCAAAGAGATTATATACGCTGCGCTGGTGTAAAAAAGGACGCAACTTCTCAAAGATATTCGCCTCTTTGGGTGACCGCTTGCACAAGCAGGCGAGTTTTCGTTGCAAATGGATCGGATGCGTCCCTAAAACATCCAATGGTAGATCAAATAGAAGCAAATGAGCACGCCGACAATGATCCACCAAGGTTTGCGCTTCGGCGGGGCGTCTTCCTCGGAAATGTAGTGCTCGCAATACGGACATTGCTCGGCATCTTCGTGGATCGGCCGCTTGCACCACGGGCAAGGGATGGTGTAGTCATCGTCGTCATCCCCGGCTTGTTCGCCCCATGATGGTTCGTCATCCTCCCTGTCGTGTTCTGAATCGCGCCGCATGTTTCGCTCCTTGAACGGGACAACGAATCGCTTGAGAGTATCGCACCGCAAAAACTCATGCGAGATGGAGGAGTTCGCTCAGCTTCGCGCGAACGGCTTGCAGCTCTTCCGCCGCGAGGTTCCCGATCTTCTTTTGAAGGCGGACGATGGGAACCGATTGGAGTTGCTGGAGATGGAACGCTCCATCTTTGAGGAACTTCTTGGGAACCGGAAGCTCCCAGCGATTGCTGCGCACCGCAGTCGTGTGAGGAATGATAATGATCAGCGCAAGCTCATCGTCGCTGGGATAATCGCTAATAATCAGGCACGGCCTGACCTTCGCGGCCATTCCCAAATCGACGATCCATACTTCACCGGGGTTCGCGCGAGGCATCTTCGGCCTCCATTGCATCAAGAATCTGGAATGCTTCATCGGCCGTGTGGCGCATCGCGTCCAGCACGACCGCCTCATCCTCGACTTCCATGATGCGGTCAAGCAGGCGCCGCCGTTCGGCGGAAGTAAGCTTCGGGATCTCCTCTAGTATCTCCGCGGTGCTCATGTTACTTCCTTTCACGCAAACAGTATTGGTTCCCCAATACCCTACTGTAACCACGTGCCCGCCGAGAAGCAAGGGTGGATTGGCGTCGACGGTGACGCTCCGGCAACCGTACCGATCCATCATCGCTGCCGGCTTCATTAGCAATCAAATAATCCCATGCAGCGGCCCGCCGCGCGCGGCCAAGGCATCGACGCACTTGCTCACGTCGGGGTCTTCAATGAGCGGCGGAGCGTGGTGCGGCTTTTGCCGGGCGTCGATCACCAGCGAGCCCAAACAGCCCCAATGCTTGTCGCGCACAAAGGCTTCAATGCCGTAGATGTCCACCGCCGGATTGCTCCGCGTGAACGTGACCCAGAGGAAGTTGTCGAGCGTGCGAGCGGCGACATCGGCCTGATCGACGATCACGACGAGCGGGAAATTGTTGATCGCGTCGGCGCGATTAAAGCGCGCGCAGAAACGTTCGACCGCACGATCCGGGCCTCCACCCTCACCGCGCCACGCCGGCCCCTGTACCACAAGGATGCCCGGCAACACGACCATCGGCCGAGAAAAGCCCATATCGTCGCGCAGGGTCAGGCGGCTGTCGATCGCCACCGGCAGCGTCCGCAGCGGCGGCCCGGCGGCGGCGATCACGACTTTCGAGCCCTGGTTCAACGCATCGCCGCTGTAGTCCAGCGTGTCGATCGTGGTGCAGGTCTGGAAATGCAGATCGCGCCGCCAATCGGCCCGTTCCAAGACATGGTGAAAGAAGTCGGGCACGTTGCGGATGTCCAGCCCCGGCGCGTCTTCAACAGCCGTTATCAAGAGATACTTGGCAAGCGACAACTGTCCTTGGCCCAGCACGGCGTTGCTCTGTGTGAGCAGCTCGCGCGGCGCTGGCGGCCTTCGTAGGGCACATAACGCTCGCTGCCGATCACCAACAGCAGCGGATGCACGCCCGCCGCTTCGACGGCATGGACGGCCTTCACGCCGGGCACCGTCGCCGGCAGGACCGGCTCGACCAATTCATGGATCAGCACGCCGAACATCGAGTCTTCCTGCGGCGGCCGGCCGACGACCGTGAACGGCCAGATTGCGTCCTTGCGGTGATAGACCTTCTCCACGACCAGCACGGGAAAATCGTGGGCCAGGCTGTAATAGCCAAGGTGATCGCCGAAGGGACCTTCGGGCAGTTGCCGCGCGGGATCGACGTAGCCGCTGATGCAGAAGTCGGCCTCGGCATGGACGGGAAGCTGGCCCTTGGGGCCGGCCATCGCGATGCGCCGTCCGCCGAGGATGCCCGCGAAGGCGATTTCGCTCATGCCCTCGGGCAGCGGCATTACGGCGGCCACGGTCATCGCGGGCGGGCCGCCGATGAAGACGTTCACGCGGAGCGGCTGCTTCAGTTCCAACGCGGCGGCGTGGTGAACGCCGATGCCGCGATGGATCTGGTAGTGCATGCCGGCCTCGCGGTTCGGCGCGTAGCGGTTGCCGCCGAGTTGGATGCGGTACATGCCGAGGTTCGACTTCATCACCGCGCCCGGATGGCGCGGGTCTTCGGTGTAGACTTGCGGCAGCGTGACATAGGGGCCGCCATCATTGGGCCACGACTTCAACTGCGGAAGCTGATCGAGCGTAGTGGTGCAGGCCAAAACCGGCCCGGTCCTCACGCGCCGCGGCAGGGCGTTCCATGCAGCGAGTGGGGTCGTGAGGTACTTGGTCGGTCGCCGCAAGAACTCCGCCGGATCGACCTTGAGCCGCATCAGCCGCGCGACGGAATCGAGCGTATCGCGGAACAGATATCGCATCCGTTTCTTCGTGCCGAAGAGATTGCCGAGCATGGGGAAGCGACAATCCTTGGGGCAAGTGAAGAGAATCGCCGGCCCGCCCGCGCGGAAGACGCGGCGCTGGATTTCTGCCATTTCCAGGTAAGGGTCGATCGGCTCGTCGACGCGGACGAGTTCCATTTGGGCTTCAAGATCGCGAACGCATTCCAAGAGACTGCGATACATGCCAACCAGTATAGCGATCCGCCCCCTGAAACGCGAATGAGGCGTCGTATGTTAACGCAGCTTCTCCAGCGTTCTTGCTGCGTAGCCTCGGACTTTGGCGTCGGAATCGCGCTGCGAAAGCGCTTCCAGATCGGGAATCGCCCGCTTTGCTTCACGGCCGAGCTTCGCCAGCGCCAGCACAGCTTCGCCGCGGATCTGCGGGTCAACGTCGTGCAACGCGCCGGTCAACGCGGGCAGCACATCGCCGTTCGCAACGCCGAGGTTGCCGAGCTTCTCCACGGCCTCCTTGCGCAGCTTTTTGTCGGGACTGGAGACATTCTTGACCCAATAGTTAGGCGGCTTGCCGCCGGATAGCGCAGGCCCTGCTTTGTGCCCGCAGCCGCTGATGGCGGTGACGGCAAAAATCGCGATTAGAATCCTGCCAGCCTTCATGCTTCAAAACTCGATGGAGCCGGCTGGAAGGTTGTCGCCGGCGGAGCGGGTGCCGAGCGTCTGGAAAATGATGCCTTGCTGAGTGTAGCTGCCGTCGGCATTGTCGCCCGGAATGGCGATGACGTAGTGGACCGAGCCGTCGGCGTAAACGAAGTTCGCTCCGCCGGGATGCAGGCTGGAAAAGTCGTCCAGCCCGCCATCGGTATCGTTGGTGCATGTGATCAAGTGGTTGTGGGACAGCACGAGCGTAGGAGCCGGCGCGGAGCCGCTGGGCGAACCGGGATTCATGTTCAACGCTCCGCGCTTGATCGAGCCGTCGCTGATCGCGCCCGCCCAAATGCCCTGGGCATAGGCCCACGCCCGCTCGCCGACCAGGATCGTGTGGCTCGCACCGTCGGTGATGTCGGCCATGCGGGTCTTGCTGTTGCGGTAGAAGACTCCCGAGCCGGTCGCGTCGCTGGTGTCCGAGTCGTCACTGCCGCAGCAGGCCGCATAGCTCGAAGCAGCCGCTGAAGCGAGCGATTTCGAAAAATCGTCCGTCACCGCGAACGCGCCCGGCGGCGGCATGTCGGATGGGCAAAGATACGTCTTGATCTTCGTTTGGACCGCCATCGCATTTTGCGGCGACTCGACCGGCAGGTTGAAGCTGATCGCTTTGTAGGCGGCTCTCTCCTCCATGTACGGAAGAATATAGGCGCTCCAGCCCCAACCGGGCGACGTGTCGCTCGAGCCGTCGCTGTATTTCTGGTTGCTTCTGTAGCCGGGCGGAAACGAGCCCAGTTCGTCGTGATAGTTGAGCAGGGACAGGCCGATCTGCTTAATGTTGCTGGTGCAGCTTGTGCGGCGGGCCGATTCCCGCGCCGCGTTTATCGCCGGCAACAAGAGACCGATCAATATGCCGATGATCGCAATGACCACCAACAGTTCGACAAGGGTAAAGCCGCTTCGACGATTGGGGCCAGGAATGGGGGAACAAATGCGCATAGTCTCTCTCTTGGTTCCGATTCAGCGACGCCGATGGAAGCACATCGCGCCCAATCGGAGCTGCACTTGGCGAATTGGCGTAAAGCATGTAGGGCAGAGATATCGCGTCACGACTGCTCAGGGGGCCACGGCAGATGCGTCGAACGTAGCGACACGTGTGGCTAGAAAACCGTCAGGCAGATCCCGATTGCCGAGTGGGCTTTTACGTGCAAACCGTTTCCTGGAGGTCGATTTCTTCGATGCAAGTGTCAAGGAAATCAACCAGTAACTGGTTGATTTCCGGCCAGCGTGTGGTATATTTCCATGAATGATTGGTCGCAATATCACTCCCCGCGTCGTTGATTCATTGCAAGATACACCGGTTGTTTTTCTGCACGGCGCACGACAGACAGGAAAGAGCACTTTAGCTCAAAGAATCGCGCAAGAGCTGCATCCAGCCGTGTACTTATCGCTCGATACGATGGCGGTTTTCACATCAGCGGATGCGGATCCGGAGGGTTTTGTCGCCGGGTTGCCTCGCGCCGTAGTGCTTGATGAGGTGCAACGGGTTCCCGCCCTCGCTCTGGCGATCAAGGCGGCCGTCGATGCAGACCGCCGCCCAGGGCGATTTCTGCTCACCGGTTCGGCCAGCGCCCTGGCCTTGCCGCGTCTGGCCGACACGCTTGCCGGGCGGGTCGAGTTGCACACCCTTTGGCCTTTCTCGGAAGGCGAGTTGCTTGGCCACCCAAATACGTTCGTCAACAAGGTATTCGCCCCGAAGTTCGAGCCAAGCGAAGCCGCGGGCATGCGCGAAGACGATGTAATCGAGCGAATGCTCGTCGGCGGTTATCCCGAAGCGGTCTCGCGCAAATCCGTGGTTCGGCGGCAAGCCTGGTTCGATTCCTACGTCACGACCATTCTCACTCGCGACGTGCGCGAACTGGCCAACATTGAAAGAATTGCGGAACTTCCCCGCTTGCTCGCCCTGTTGGCGTCGCGAGTCGCCGAACTCGTGAACTATGCCGACCTTTCGCGTTCGCTGTCGATCTCGCAAAGCAGCTTGAAGCGTTACTTTGCGCTTATGGAAGCGACGTTTCTCGTGCGTCTCCTACCGGCATGGTTTTCGAACATCGGCAAACGGCTGACGAAGTCGCCGAAGCTGCTGATCGCCGATAGCGGCCTGGCCTGCCATCTGTTGGCCGCGGATCGCGCACGGTTGCGAGCCGATCGCGCGCTGCTCGGCCACCTCCTGGAGAACTTCGTCGCGATGGAGCTGATCAAGCAATTGGGCTGGGCAGCCGCGCGGGTCAGCGCGTTTCACTTCCGCACGGAGGCGGGACAAGAAGCGGATATTGTGCTGGAAAACGCGGCCGGTAAAATCGTTGGTATGGAAGTCAAGGCGACCACATCGCTCGACGCCCACGACGTGCCGCGGCTCAAGGCGCTGGCCAACGTCAGCGGCGAGCGCTTTCTCCGCGGCATCGTCCTTTATCTGGGCAAGGCGGTCGTGCCGTTCGCCAAGAATATCCACGCCGTGCCGATTTCCGCGATGTGGAGCTAAACCTGCCGCACCAGCAGCCCGCTCGCCTGACCTTGCGGCGTGACGTTCAGGTTGATGAACTGCTTGCCAGCGGGCGTCGCCTGGTCGCGTACGACGTGAATCGGACATTCGGCGTCGGGCGTCACGTAATTGAGCGTGGGGAAGAGCGTGCCGGCGCGCATCGCCATGAGGCTGGCGATCAGTTCGACCATGCCGCTGCCCGCGCCGAGATTGCCAAAGTAACTCTTCGCCGCCACGACCGGCAGCTTTGCGGCGCGCTCGCCAAAAACCTCGGCGATCGCTTGGGCCTCCTCGGCGTCACAACTGCGGGTGCTCAGACCGTGAGCATGAATGTGGTCGATCTCCTCCGGCCGGCAGCCGGACATCTGCAACAGCGACCGCAAGACGTTGGCCAACGCCACCTTCCGTCTTGCGACCAGCCGCGGCGAGGCGGCCGCCCGTGACGACGCAGCCGCGATTTCGCCGAAGATCGTGGCGCCGCGGACCTGGGCGTGCTCCAGTTCCTCGATGATGATCGCGCCGGCGCCTTCGCCCAGCACCATGCCGCTCCGGTTTTGATCGAAGGGCCGGCTGACCTTCGTCGGGTCGCCGTTGCCGGTCGCGACCTCTTCCTGCGTCACCGTGTGCATGAGCTTCATCGTGTGCAGCCGGGTCCCGGTCGCGCCACAAACCATCATGTCGGCATGGCCACGGCGGATGATCTGGAAGGCCTCGCCCACGGCCAGGTTCGAGCCGGACTCGCGGAGCGTGAGTGAGTTGCTCGGGCCGCGAAGGTCATTAAAAATCGCCACGTGGCTCGCCGGCATGTTGGGCAGATACTTCAAGAGCCACAGCGGCGACATCTTCCGCAGCCCCTCGTCGCCCCAGCGGGGAAACTCGAATCGGCCGTCGCCGTTGACGCATTGCCGTATGCCCTCGTTGAACTCATCGGGCAGGCTGAGCATGTAGTCGGTGCCGAAGCTGATGCCGATTCGTTCAGGGTCGATTTTCCCCGTCTGCAAGCCGGAATCGGTTAGCGCCAATTGGGCGACCGCCACGCCCATCTCGCATTCGCGGCACATGTCCTTGAGCTTTTTGCGGATCTGCTTTTTCTGCTCTTTCTCCAAGGGGCCGAAGTCGTCGATGTCGGCGGTGAACTGCTTTGCCGCGGCTGCCACGCGGACATGCAGGGGCACGGCCTCCGCGACGTCCAAGGGCACGACGCCGCTGCGGCCCTGCGATAGCGCCTCCCACAAGGCTTCCTTAGTGCTTCCCAAGGGGCTGATCAGGCCGACGCCCGATATGACCACCCGTCGCGCTTTTGAAGTCATTGTTGCTCCGAAACGCACCTTTCAATACCGTCGGCGGCAAACACTACCGGGGGGTAGCCGCCGAATAACTCACGTATTTTAACAGGCTTGGCAGCCGCCGTCGAGGGAAGCCGTTATCCATGTTCTTTCGTTGACACTCATTTTTCGCAGTATTAGAATGAAGGTGTGCAAATTTCCCATCGTGGGAATGGCCTATTGACCCCGTCGGTCTACCGGAACCGCCGCGCGGGGCGAGAGACCGAAAGAGGCAATCTAGTTTCCTATTCCAGCGCACGAAGGTTCCCCCCCCGGCTTAAGCATTTCGGAGTGTTCGCCCTAGCTTGGCGCCTGCCATCCCGGCGGACATTCTCAGGAGGACAATTCCATGGCCCGTGCAACGCAAGGTTTGCAAATCGTGTTGATCATTTCCATCATGCTCAACGTGGTGTTGGGCGTGACGACCTACCTCTACAACAAGCAGGCCTTCGAGAAGACCAATGCGGCCGTCGCGGCCGAAGGCAAGGTCCAACAGGCCAACAAGGACAAGCAGACGGTCGAAGAAAAGTACGATCGGGCAAAGGCCATTATCGGCAACCGCGAGTGGGACAGCGAGGCCATCGACAAGAAGTTCGACGAGGACCTGCAGCTTGCCGGCCAGGCGCCCCCCAAGCCGGCCGCCGAGGGCGAGCAGAAGCCGGCCGTCGTGATGGGCTACAGCCAGATGGTCGTCGGACTCTGCAAGACTTTGGACGACCGCACCACCGAGTTGAAAAAACTCAGGGATGCCTATGCCACGCTGGAGACAACATTCCACAACCGCGAGCTCGCCAAGGAGAACGCAATTACGGCGCTCGACAAGGGCTTTAAGGAGCAGACGGACCGCATTAGCAAGGCCATCGAGGATGACAAGAACCACGCGATTGAGGTGGCGACGAGGGATGAACATTCCCTTTCTCAAGCAACGCAGGCCGGTCAGATCTTGACTCAAAAGGCGGGTCAGTCGGAACTTGCGGCGGAAGCGGCCCGGAAGGCGCTCAAAGATAAGGAGAAGGAAATGCAGCCGCTGATCGCGAAAATCCGCGAGAATGACCGGCCGGATCCCGATCCGCCGTCGGGCGAGATCACTTGGGTCAGCCTGCCCTCCAAGACGGTCTGGATCAATCGCGGCCGGGCCGATTCGTTGCAGCGGGGAATCCGCTTCGCCGTCTACGCCGCTGAGTCGAACACCGCGGCCAAGGCGGTTGAGAAGGGCAACATCGAGGTCACTCGCATCGTCGCCGACCACCAGGCCGAATGCCGCATCTTGGACGACAAGTTTGCCGATCCGATGACGGCCAACGACAAGATCTTCACCGCTTTCTGGTCGCCCGGGCAGCAGAACCATTTTGCCGTGACCGGCATCTTGAACCTCGACGGCGACGGCCACAACCAGGTCAACACGGCTGTCGGGCTGATCAAGAACTACGGCGGCGTGGTCGATTGCTGGCTCGACGAGCAAGGCCACCGCCAAGGGCAAATCAACCCCGGGACGACGCAGTATGTCGTCCAGGGCGATGCGCCGGCTTCTCCCGATGCAGTAAAGGCCAACACCGAAATCCTCCGCGACGCCGCGCATTATCAACTTCATGTTTGGTCGCTGGCCGATTTCAAGGCGCGGGTGAACTATCAGAAGTCCAGCTCCGTGGAGCGTTTCGGCGCGGGTGCGTCAGCGGGCGATAGCGATCGGCCGGCCGTGGCGCCGAAACCGAAGGCAGCAAAGCCGGCCGCTGCTTCCAAGGCGGATAACTCCGGCTTCTAACGCTGGCTTAGAACGGCTGGGTGGCACGTCCTGAGCTTCGAGCGAAGGGCGTGGCAGTGCGGCAAACACGCCCTTCGCTGAGGCTCAGGGACGTGCCACACGGCCACTAGGATTCCACACTTTGCACATCCGTCCACGGCGGCAGGTCGAGCGTCGGCGCGGGCGAACTGGAGAACAACGGCGAGGCGGCCTTCGCGCCGCCTTGAGCGGGCTTTGCTTCCGTGTTCCGGCTCGACCTGCCTACATGACCGCCGCTGCCGACAGTTTCAATTCCCCCTTCGACCGGCGCGGGATCAGGGTTCCGCAGCAGAGTGGTGTTTATCGCGCGGGAGGTCGTGCGCCGCGCACCCGTTTCGACGACCTTGCTTGAAGTTGCCCGGTCGAAAATCTGCTGCCGCAACGTCCGCAGGCGGACGAACTCGAGGGCAAAAGCGGGGCCGAGCGCCTGCTCGTCCCAAAGCTGCGGCTCCAAGAACAGCCGCGCCGGATCGCGGCGGCTTTGCTGCTGCGCCACGCGGGATAGCAACATGCGGTCGGACCACATTAGGCGATGGGCCTTCGAAAGCGCGCGGAAAAGCTGCCACGGATGATGATGACTCCGGCGCCGGCGGCGCAGTCCCAGCAGCCGCGTGGCGGCCCACAGCCCCGCGACCAGCGTCACCGCCATCAGCAGGCCCAGCAGCACGTCGTCACGGCCCATGCCCGCATGGCTGCGAAAGCTCTCGCTCAAGCTGTCGCGCCGGCTTACTTCGGCAAACAGCGTCGCAGGCGCCGTGATGGCGGGTAATCCGCTCATAGGCCCTCCCGCGTGCCCGGCAAAGCCGCCGGCGCCGAGTTCCCGCGGGCGGCTGCCATGCCGTCCGCACGGCGGTTCTGCACCGATTCCGCCAGGCTGCGCTCGGCCGCCGCACGGACGACCTCGCTCGAATCGCTAGTGGCGTGCTGCAAAGCCATCGTCGCGGCCGGCGTGACGCCCTGTGCCAGCGCCGACGCGGCTTCCATGCGCACCAAAGTGGTCTTCGTCTTCCAACATTTCGATGAGCGCTCCTTCGACGCTTTCCACGCAGTCGATCGCGCGGGCGATGGCCAGCCCGCGGAGCCGCCGCGTGCGGATGGGCGACCGCAACTCGTCGTTCAGCAACATCACGCTCTGGGGATCGATTTTCTTGACGAGCCGTCCCGTGCTGCGGCGGACATCCTCGTCCAGCATGTCGAAGGCAGCCACGAAGCGTTTGAAGCTGAATTCGGAGAGGCTCTCCCGCACGGCCTTGCGGACGACCGCGTAAGGGCTTTCGACCAGCTCCAGCAGATTGTGCAAGACGCCCGGTATGCCGCGGCCGCGGAGCTGCGGAATGATGTTTGCCTGCACCTGGGGATCGGGATCGGCCAGACCCCGCATGGCCAGGTTGTTGGCCTCGCTGCCGGGGAAATCGGCCAGCGCGCGGGCGGCCTCGCGGCGTCCGCCCGGCTTGCCGTTCAGGAGAACCGTTTCAATCACTGTAAACGCCTGCTGCCGCTGGACGCCCGATGCCGTCACGAAGCGGACGGCCGAGTGCTGGCCGGCGTCGTCCAACTGGTCGACGATGCGGCGGCACTCGGCCAGCCAGGGAATGGCGGTAATGCGTTTGAGGTTCGCGGCCACGGCGGTAGTCGGCTCGCGGCCGATCTTGCGCATCAGGTAATGGACGAAGCGCGAGTCGTTCCGCCCGCCCAGCACGGTGAAGGTCGAGGCGGGCGCGTGGGGATCTTCAAGGAAGCTCAGCAGCAGCTTCAACACGCCGCGTTGCGGGCTCTTGGCCAGCGCGTCGACAATCGCCGGGAAGGCCGTATGGTGGCCGTTGCCGAGCATCTGCCGCAGCGCCGCGTTGTCGCGATCGACCAAGAGCAGAAAGCTCTCGACCACTTCGCGGCGCTTGTGCTGGCCGAAGCGGTGGACCGACGATTCCAGGCTGCCGAGCACGTAGCGGCGGACCATCTGCGGATCGCGGCGATCGCTCGGGTCGCGCCCGCCGGCCAGTTCATCGCACAACGCCTGCACCAGTTCCAGCGTCGTCTTGGCGGCCAGGTCGGCATGCGGCTGGTCGGGGCTGTCCAGCACGGTCAACAGCGTGGGCACGAGATCGTAGTCGCGGAAAGTCACGGCCGCGCGGCAGCCTTTTTCGCAGACGGTATCGTCGTCGTCCAAGATGGCGTCACGGATCGCCCCGGTCATGCGGCTGCGGTGCTGACGGACGATCGTCTTCCACTCCGGCTTCATCTGGGCCAGCCGGTCGAGGATCTCGCGTCCGCCGGCGGCCGTCCGCCGCTTGAGCAGAGCCACCAGCGCGCCTTCCTGAACGGCCGGGTCCGGGCAATCCAGCGCAGGGATAAGCACTTGCACCGCCGCCTCGTTGTCGGTGTTTGTCAGGAGTTCGAGGGTGGTCGCAAGTCCGCTCGCCAAGCGTGGTTATCTCGTTCGCGGGTGGTTTTGGTTACGCCGAGCTACAGTAGCCCGTACTCTTTATCGTCGTTAAGGCCGGAAAACTTTAACACCGGTTGCGGTCCGCGCTATGGCATGCGACAATTGAGATTGTCAGCCAGGAGACTTGATCATGCACCACGCCGCCACCGCAACCGAAATCCTCGATCGGGAGTTTCTCACCGTCCGCGGCAAGCTGCTGGAAGTGGCCGCCGCCTTGGACCGCATCGACGCGGCAGCGTTGAGTCCGGCAAGGGCTCGGCGGCCGGCGACCAGCGGCTGGAAAAAATCCGCGAGACCTTGGGCCTACTCGGCCGCCAAGGCGGCAAACGGGCCGAAGAATTGCAAATGCTCTTCTCGCTGCCCTACGAGCCCGGCTGGAGAAAAGCATGAACACGCACTACGCCGATATGGTGATTGTTATTCCGGGCTCCCTGCTCCCCGCTCCCCGCTCCCTGCCCTAACCATGCACTACATCGATCCCCATATCCACATGGCATCGCGGACGACCGACGACCTCCAGGCGATGGCCCTGGCCGGCTGCGTGGCCGTCGTCGAGCCGGCGTTCTGGGCGGGCTTCGACCGCACCGGTCCGGAGAGCTTTCGCGACTACTTCCGCCAACTTGCCGAATGGGAACCCAAGCGCACCGCCAACTTCGGCATCCGCCACTACTGCTGGCTGGGCATGAACGCCAAAGAGGCCGAAAATCTCGACATCTCCCGCGAGGTCGTCGCCCTGCTGCCGGAGTTTCTCGATCTGCCCGGCGTACTGGGCATCGGCGAGATCGGGCTGAACAAATGCACGGCCAACGAGGCGAAGACGCTCGAACTACAGATCGCCCTCGCCCTAGACCGCGGCGAGCAGATGCTTTTTCACACGCCGCACCTGGAGGAGAAATACCGCGGCACGCGGATGATCCTCGACCTCCTGCACGCCGACTCGCGGACCGACCGCAGCCGCGTCTGCATCGACCATTGCGAGGAGCAGACGATCCGCATCGTGCTGGACGAAGGCTACTGGGCCGGCATCACGCTCTATCCCACGACCAAAGCCACGCCCGAACGCGCGGCCGACCTTATCGAGCAATACGGCGCGGAGCGGATCATGGTGAACTCGTCGGCCGACTGGGGCCCGTCCGACCCGCTGGCAGTGCCGAAATTCATGTTCCAGATGCGCCGCCGCGGGCACAGCGAGGCGACGATCCGCCGTGTGGTTTATGACAACCCGCTGGAGTTTTTGAATCAGAGCCGGAATTTTCAGTTCAAGGCGGCGGAGTGAGAACGTCGCCTTTCGCTCCGCGAAAGTTGCGCTACTTTCGCGGAGCGAAAGGCGACTGTGTCAGCGTTCGATCGTACAATTCGGCCATGCCTGTTGGAGTTTCATTACTCCGGCCTTCGTCGTCTTGGTGCCGATCAGCGACAACTTCCCGGGCATATCCAGCCCCTCGGGTTTCAGCGCAACGAGACGTTCCAGCCCACGGTCCGTCACGTTCGTGTTATTGAGGTTTAGTTCTTGAAGTTGGTCCATTCCGTTCAAGAATTCGAGCCCTGCGTCCGAAATCTGTGTCCCGCTTAGATTCAGGTCGAGGAGGGTTGTTGTAGTCTGCAGTCGTTGTAGTCCGCCATCCGTAATTTTGGTTCTGGAAAGATCAAGCTCGCGCAGGTCGGGTAGGCCTGCAAAATGTTCTACGCTCGCGTCCGTAATCCTCGTGCCGCTTAGAAGTAACTGCTGGAGTTGCGTTTTTTCTTCGAGGTGCTTTAGGCCAATATCCGAGACCATGGTGTTATTAAGGGCAAGCGAAGTCAACCAGTCCCCAAGAATGTCCGTTCCGGGTGCCAGAATATGCGTCATTCCTCTATCGGTGACTTGAGTGTCATTGAGATGCAATTGCCAGAGCTTGTACGCGGCCAGGTTTTCTATGCCCGTATCCGTAACTGCCGTGCTGTCGAGTACTAATGCTCGAAGGCTCTTAACGCATCTGAGATGTTCCAATCCTGCATCCGTAATCCCGGTATGGTTCAAGAAGAGACATACTAGTTCGGTCAATCCACCTAGCGATTCTATTCCCTTGCCGGTGATTCTACTGGACTTCAGATACAAGATTTGGATATGCGGTAGGAGCCTGACCATTTCCGATAAATCGGTGGGGGACAGTTCAATCGTATTCGACTTGAACTCGGCGAACTCAACTTCCTCGAAAACAACGTCCGGCATTAACCGATGCATCTTTTCCCACAGGTCTGGCATGTGGTATGCATACAAATGAACGTCGCCGCCTAAACGTTCGACCAAGGCAACGCCTTGACGCTGCCGTTCCGCCTCGCGCATCCTCGATGCAATCCAACCTGATGGGAGAGCGATAGCAACAGCCATGATCAACAATGATCGAATCGTGAATTGAAACCGCCTGCGAAACAGCAAAGCCGCGACGAACCACAACAGTAGTAATAGAAGCGTGGCTCCGACGTTCGTGACGATAAACAGAGTAGTCGCATACCTGTACTGACTAAATGCAAACCATTGATACCGGTGGGATAGCAGAAGAAACACCGATGTCGCCAGCGAGACGAGCACAAGCCAGCCCGGCGTTGGATGGAACCATCGGCGTTTGGATTCGGAAGCATTCATCGCAATCGCCTCAGTCAGAGATGGGTTCCCACCATTCGCCCCGCGCCCCCGCCGCGTGCGCGATGCAGTTTTCTTGGCTGGCAGGCTCGCTGGTCTTGCGGTGCGCCGAGCGCGCAGATTGGGAAAGGCCGCAAACTCGATCATCAATGCGCGTAACCTCTCTCTTTTCCCCAATCAATCCAAGCCGCGCTAATCTCGTTCAGCTTGCCCCACGATTCCTTCGGCACGGGGTCGAAGCCGGTTATGGCTCGCAACGCCCAGTCCCAATGATCGGGATGGGCTTCCATCTCCTCCAGCAAAAGGGGAACGGCGCGCTCGCCCATCCCGATGATCTGTTGATAAGCGGGATGCATTGCCAGGTCTGCGAGTTTGGAACTGTGGCCCCGGCTGGACTTCCATTCTTCCGCCAGTCGCGTGAATTGTTGCTTCGGGTTCCTGTCCTCGGCGATGAGCGGCGTACTGTCCGGAAACTCTCGACCCGAGCGAGCCAGCTCCTCGCGCATTGCGTTTACGACGGCCCACCGATCAACCGGAGGCGTTCGCAACGCTTCCGCCAGAATTGCCTTTGCCTCGGCTTCGACCGGTTGATCGTGATCCGCGGCCCGCTTGCGCAGATGCTCTAAAGTGCGGTCATCAAGGTTGGGAATAGTAAGTTGCGGCATAATAGGTGCTTTGCCGATAATTGGACGGCAAATCCATTATACCGCTAATCGCCTCTCTCCGATAGAAACTAGGTTCCCATCGACGACGGCAGGCAAAGCTCGAAATCCGGCCGGGCGATGCGGCGGGCGATGCTCTCGGCCAAGGTTCGCGGCAGCGGGACTACGACACTCGAACCAGCGGGAATCTCGCCGCGGATGATAGACGCTCCGCCCATGCCAGCGCGTGCCGATGCGATGCGGGTCTTCATCAACGAAGAAGCCCGCGCGGCCCTCAAGCTCCGCGAAGAGCCAGGTGCCGGCGATCGACGTGCCGAAAAGGCCGATTTCACGCTGGGCTGACAGCTTCCCGGCCGTTGCAGAAATCTCTTCGAGCCAAGCAAGCCGCGACGCGATGCGGTCGCGCCAATTGCTACGTGCCGGCGATGGGCTTTTCCCCACTTGCGCCGATGTGGTCGCTTGCGGCCGGCGAGCAACGAGCGTCAACTCCTTGGGCACCCAGTCTTCAGCGGTCTGCATGACCTCAAAGCCGGCGCGTTGCAGGAGCGCGGCGGCGGTGTCGGCGGCGAAGTGCGTGCAGTGGTCCGCGATCAAGAGCTCGAACGGATTGGCCACGTGATGCGGCAGCTCGACAATCAGCAAGCCGCCGGGCCGGAGTTTTGTTACAAGCTGCTTCAGGTAGGCTTCGGGATGCGGGATGTGCTCCAGGACGTGGATCATCGTGACGACATCGACTTCGCCCGGCACCACCCACGGCTGGCAAGTGTAGAGCTGCTCGACAGCCGGTATGCTTTCGATCGTTCGGCGATATTTTTCGCCCATCTCCGTGCCGGCGAGCGACCAGCATGGCATCGTCTGACTGAACGCGCGAAGCATGGCTCCATTGCCGCAGCCGACGTCCAACATGCGGCCTTTGCCGGGCAAATCGACTGCATTACGAAGCGCGGCCAATAGCCGAGAAGAACGCGACGTGGCCGCGCCGTTGGCCTGATCGAAGACGGCCTGCTCCGCGCCCGCCGCCTGATCGTAAATCGCGTAGCCGGCGTAAAGCTCGGCCACTTCGCGGTTCCACTCGTCATCAACGATCTTCTGCACCGTGCCGCAGTTCGGACAGCCGCACAATCGTCCTCCGGCCGGCCAAGGGCGACAATCGGAGGTGATGCGGCGGAACTCGCGAAACGCCGGGAATTCCAGCAAGCCCGACGCGCCACAGAGATGGCAGGCTATGTCGGCACCTAGGGCGATAAGTTCGGATTGAGTTGCATTCATGGTTTCAGTATCCAAGAGCTTACAAACGTCGAACGCCACCGGCTTGCCCGGTGGTACTTCACGTTCAAAGCTACTCACACGCCTCCCACAACCCTTCTCTTCCCATTCTCCGGCGGCGGCGTAGCCGCCGCCGGAGATTGGGAAGAAGAGAGGTTAGGAGCAAACGCTTTGTAGCGACAAGCGTAAATAACCGTCGGGCAAGCCGATGGCATTGCCGGTCGTTATTTGGCCTGTCCTATTTGTCGGTTTCATCCCCAATTCAATGGCGTCTCGTGGGCACGGCGGCTTGAATCCGAATTCAGCGTGCAGCCGCGACGTGTCCAGCGCGGTGTTCCGCGGCAAATGCTCAATTGGCGTGCCGGACTCGGCTACGGTGATCGGTTGTACGAGTTCGTCAGCCGCTCCAAGGCGCTTGGCTACGAACTGGGCCGTGGCGGCGTAGGTAACGTCCTCGGCGGCCGAGACCTGCACAATGCCGTCGGCGCGTGCGGCGGCAATTGCGACGAGGACCCTGACCGCGAAGTCCAGCGGCACCGGCGCCATGGGCATGTCGGCAAAAGGCCGGATCGACAGCCCTTTAAGCAGCGATTCGCACCAGTTTCGCAATAGCGGAGTCCCGCCGCCGAAAACCTTTGTGAACCGCACGATGCACGTGCCAGGCAAATGCCGCAAACACTTTTCGGCATTAGCTTTCTGCCGGGCGTATTCGGTCTGCGGAGCATATTGATCGTCAGGCGTTTGATACGGTCGATCGCCCGATAGCACGAGGTTCGTCGAAGGAAAAATGACGTGTGTGCCTTGCTGCACCAGCTTTTCGGCCAATGCCAGGGTAGCATTGACGTTCACCGCGCGGCTCGCAGCCGACTCATTGCGGCATGTCTCTTGCGATGTGACCGCCGCGCAGAGGAAAGCTACGGTCGCATTCGGCGGCGTCCATTGAGCTGCGTCGCGGGCGAGGTCCATCACGATCATGCCGGGTTCGACATTGCGCGATGTGCCGATCACGTTGTAGCCGTCGCGTACGAGGCGCGGCCAACGCCCGGCCGATCATGCCGTCCGCGCCGATAACGAGCATCGTTTCCGTTACTTTCATAACCCGCGTTTCTTGTTGCAGCCCAGGGCGATCAAGTAATGGGCCATGGCGTGGAAACCGGTGTGGACGACTTCATCGTTCATGGAGAAGATGAAGACGTTGTGGAAGAACCGCCCGACCGTTTCCTTCAGCCCGCGGCCGTCCTTGCAGTTGACGTGGCCCGCCTTGCTGGGCGGCGAGGCGTAGGTCTGCGACTGGATTGACGGCATGCCGAGGATGATCACGCCATGCTCGTGGAGCGAGGCGGCCATGTTCCCGACAAACGTGTGCTCTTGTTCAGCCGGAATGTGCTCCAGAACATCCAGCGCATAGGCCCCATCGAAGCGGCCCGGTACCGGGCCGACGAGCATATCGTGGATGCGAGCCTCGATCGGCCAGCGGTCATCGGCACGATCCTGAATGTCTTCGATAAAGAGCGGGTCAAAATCGACGGCCGTGACATGCTCGACTTCCTGCCGCACCACGCGCGTGCCGAAAGCGTCCGCGCAGCCAACTTCCAGCACATTGGAGAGGCCGCTGAACATTTTGGCGACGAACTTGTATCGGGCGAGCAGGAAACAGAGCCGCCGGGGGTCGTCGTGCCAGACTTGGTTGCTCATCAGGCCAAAGCTCGCGCGGCCCGAGTCGCGGAGGACATCGAAACAGACTTCGTATTGCGGTTCACGGGTTTGAATCATGGGATTTTTTGTAGGGTGGGACAAGCGAGCCTAAGCGATGCCGGCCCACCAAGAGTGGGTTTTAGTTTGTTCATGGTGGGCCTGCGTCGCTTGAAGCGAGCTTGTCCCACCCTACATTCATTCGTTCGCGATTCCGATTATCGCTCGCCCGGCGATCGCGCCGGTGCGCATGTCGTCGATGGCCTGGTTGATCTCGGTCAGCGGATAGCGCTTGCCAATCAGCGGACAAAGTTTCAGCTTGCCCGCTCGGCAAAGGCGGACGTAATTGGGAATATCGTGCTCGGGCAGTGACTCGCCGCCATGCGAGCCGGTTATGGTCTTTTCAAAGTGCAGCGGCAGCGTGCTGATCGACGCGGCACTTTCCTTGGGCGGCACACCGACGAGCACCGTCCGCCCGCGGGCCGCCGTGAGACGGTAGGCCGTTTCTATCACTTTGACGTTGCCCGTATTGTCGATGGCCACGTCGACGCCTTGCGGACCGATGATTTTGCGGATTTCGGCCTCGGCGTCTTGATTCCGCGAATTGATCAGGTGCGTCGCACCCAGGCTCTCGGCCAATGCGAGGCGGTTGTCGAACAGATCGACGGTGATGATCGGCCATGCGTTGACCATCGCCGCGGCCTGCACGATGTTCAGACCGATTCCGCCCGCGCCAAAGATGGCGATCGACTGGCCGATCTTGAGCTGGGCGTTGTTGTTGATCACACCGAAGCCGGTCGTAACCGCGCAGCCCAACAGAGCCGCCGCCTCGGTATCGAAATCGGCGGGAATCGCGGTGACGCGGTTCTCGGAGACGATTGTCATTTCGTTAAACGTGGTGACCCAGCCGGCGTTGACGCGGCCGAGCTTCGAGCCGTAGATGGGCGTCGTCGATTCCAGGCCGGCGCCCTTGCGCCAGTGGAGCACGACCTTATCGCCCGGCTTGACCGTGCGGACGCCTTCGCCAACTTCCAGGACGACGCCGCAACCTTCATGGCCCAGCAGGTGCGGCAGGAAGCGGTCGGGGCCTTTCACGCCGTCGATTTCGCCAATTTGCGAGCCGCAGATGCCGCTGGCGAGCATTTTGACGAGCACCTGCCCGAGCGCGAGCCGGGGCAGCTCGATTTCTTCGAGCACAAGCGGGGCCTTTTGTTCTACGAGGATGGCGGCTAGGGTCTTCATGGATTACTCGAAATAGATGAACGAATGATCGCCCTTATACCCCGTCTGGTCGAACCACCATTGCCACTCTCGCGGCGTGCAGAACATCTCGCAGGTGAACTGCCAGTAGAGCAGGTTGACCTTTTCTTCTTCCGTGCGGTACGACTCGACGCAGACATATTGATTTCGGCAGCCGATGCGGGCAATCTCCTTGAGCGCCTTGTGCAAGTCGTAGCAGTAGAGGTTGTGCAGTGTGTTAATCGATATGACCAGGTCAAAACTCTTGTCGGGAAATGGCAACTCGGCGGCGTCGGCCACCAGCACGAACGGCTTGACTTCCTCCTTGGCGTGCTCAATGGCATAGTCGGATACGTCGATGCCGACGACCTCCACGCCCGGCACGGCCTGCAGGAAGTCGTAAAGTATAAAACCCTTGCCGCAACCAACGTCCAAAATGCGGTCGCCGGGGCGGATGCCGTAGTGCTGGACCATCGCGTCGGCCACTTTTCGCCAGCGGCCGTCGTAGCGATAGCCGCCGTAGCCCGTCTTGCGGTCGCCGTCCCAGTAATCAACGTCCCACTTCTTCGCCAGCTTCGCCGCTTCCGCCTTGGGAAACTCAGTCACGCGGGCGACGTAATCGCGCTTCGTGCTCTTGTGGACGGTGGAGAGAAAATCGACGTAGGCCATAATGTTCCTCAGATTCCGATCAACTGCAATGCCCGATCGGACTTCTCCAGTTGATGTCGCTTTTGCTGTTCGCGGTCTGTCGTGTCGCCGGCGAAGCTCCTCCGCCGGCTGCCGACGGGCAAAAACTCGTTCATCATGATACAGCACCATTTCAGCCGATAGACCGGCAGCAGCACCTCAATGCGTCGGCGATGGAAGGCCGCGTCGGAGCAGTTGGCCAATACGGCGTCGGTGAACCGTCCGGCGAATTCCGCGGGCACCGGCAGCCGCGGCTGGCAGAGGAAATCGCAAACAGTTTTCGCCGGATCGTCCCAGCCGGCGTATTCGAAGTCGATGAATCGTAGCCGGCCGTCGCTCGCAACGATCGCGTTGTGGAAGCCGAAATCCGAAGGGGAAATACAGCGGTCCGCCAGCGCCAACGGCTCGTCCAGTGATAGGCTGCTCGCGGCAGCCTGACATTCCGCTTCTTTTCGAACACGAAACCACGCGGGCGAGAGCTTTGATTCAAGCCAATCGGCAGCCAGATGATCAAGCTGCGACTGGCGGTTCAGTTGGCGAAGATACTGCACACGGCGCTGGATGCAATTCAGGTGTTCGGTGAGCGTAAAATAGGCTTCGGACGCTGTGCCCAACGAGGCGGCCGCCTCATCGAGCTCTTGCCGGTTTAGCGCCACAAAGAAGTCAGCGGCCTGATCGACCTCTGATGGGCCGATTTCTCCGGCGGCTAGCGCGCGGCCCTCGATGTATTCGTAGAGGCCGAGGCGGTTCTGGTTGTCGCAGGCGATCGGCTCCGCGATCGAGCGGATGCCGCAGTCCCAGGCGAAGCGGGAAAACGCGAACTCCGCTGCCAGCCGGTTCCGCGGGTCGTCGGGATGATGAAAGTATGCCTTCAACAAGAGCGGTCGGCCCTGACTCTCGACGCGAAAAACGCGGTTGTTCGCTCCGCCGGAAATGGGCGCGAGGTCGAAGTTTTGCGAAAGACCGGCTTCAGATAGCAGGGCGGCAATGACATCGTAGGGTGGGACCAGCGAGCTTGCGAGCGCAGGCCCACCAAGTTCGGTGTCGGAATTTAGAATTGGTGGGCCGCGCTCGCTACGCGATCTTGTCCCACCCTACAAAACAAATGCTCTTCCACCGCCGGCCATGACGCCGCGCGGCGTCCCAAAAAATCTGCGTGCCGGCCGTTAGGATCAAAAAGAACACGAACGACGTTCTCGTTCAACTCCGGTGCGGAAAGCACCTCCGGCAAGTCGTCAATAAAATGCGTGCAGCCGGTCGCGTTGATCCGTGCGATCTTCTCGGCCTTCGTCTCGTGGAAGCAGATATGGTCCAGCGGCAAACCGATCCGTGCGGGGTCGTCGAAGCCGTGTGCAGCGAGAAACACGCGGGCCGCCTCGTGCAAATCGTACTGCTCGCCGCGGAACGGGTGCCGCGTGCGGTGGCTGATGATGAACACCTCCACACCTTCGCGGCGGCAGCGATCGAAGAACTCCAGCACGCCAGGATACAACTGGGCCTGGCTCATGCCGGGACCGTAGATGTAGCCCTGCAATTCGGTCCAGCGGTCTTCTTGCCCGATCTGCCGCAGATGATCGCGTACGGCGTTTTTGGCCGGTGCTATGCCGGACGGTATGAGGCCCTGCTGGACCGCCAGCTTGTGAAACAGCCCGTCGTAGCAGACGATCGTGTTGTCGAAATCGACGCCGATGATCACGCGTGTCTCCTTACTGCACCGTAACAAAAGGTTGAGCGATGGGTGGCACATCCCTGAGCTTGCGAAGGGCGTGGCTGGGCCGCAATCACGCCCTTCGCTTGAAGCTCAGAGCGTGCCACCCTTCCTGGCGAATTCTTCACATTCATCGGTTACGGTTCCCTAGGGCTTCGTCTCGGCGCGGTACGTGCGCTCGATGGTGTCGGCAATCGCATCGGGGGCGAGCCCGAAGCGCTGCCGCAAGTATTTCTGTGAGCCGGTATCGGAGGGGAACAGATCGGGCGTGCCGAGCGAGATCAGCCGCGCCTTGACACTTCCAGACTCGGCCTGCGTCCACTCGGCGACCGCGCCGCCTAGCCCGCCGATGCGGCTGTGTTCCTCAACCACGGCCACTACGGGGAAACGACTCATCACGTCGCGAAGCAATTGCTTGTCCAGCGGTTTGACCGTGTGCATGCTCACGACCATGGCCGAGATGCCGCGGCCGTCAAGCACTGCGGCAGCCTCCAGCGAGGGCGCGACCATGTTGCCCAGTCCCAAAATGCAGACGTTGCTGCCCTTGCGGATCGTCAGGCCGCGGCCAATCACCAGCGGCGGCGTGCTTGCGTGTACCGTCGGCTCGCCTTTCTTGCCCAGGCGAAGATAGACCGGGCCGTCGAGTTCCAGAATTGCGGAGAGCGCCGCACGGACCTCGGCCACGTCCGCCGGGCAGACAACCGTCATGTTCGGGATCGCGCGGAGGAACGCCACGTCCTCGAGCGAATGGTGCGTGGGCCCAAGCGACGCGTAGGAAAGCCCGCTGCCGGTGCCGACAATCGTCACCGGCAGATTGTGGTAGCAAACGTCGATCTTGATCTGCTCCATTACGCGGGTGGTGGCGAAGGGCGTGATCGTGTAAGTAAACGGCCGCAGGCCGCACATAGCCATGCCGGCGGCCATGCCCGTCATGTTCCCCTCCGCCACGCCGCAGTTGTAGAACCGCGACGGATGCCGTTCTTTGAAGTCGTCGAAGAGCCGGTTGCCGATGTCGCCGGAAAGGACGGCGACGCGGTCGTCGGCGCCGGCAAGCTCGGTGATCGTAGCAGCGAAGGCGTTTCTCATGCGAGGCCCAGCTCCTTTTGCGCGGCCTGGAACTCTTCCGCCGTGGGCGTGCGATAGTGCCAATTGTTGTCATCTTCCATGAACGAAACGCCCTTGCCCTTCACCGTGTGGGCGATGATCGCCAGTGGCCGGCCGGAACCGTCGGGCACGTTTTCCAGGGCATCCAGCAACTCGGCGATGTTGTGGCCGTCCACTTCGCAGGCGTTCCAGCCGAACGCCCGCCACTTGTCGGCCAGCGGGGCGAGGGCCATAACTTCGTCGCTGCGGCCGGTGGCCTGCCACTTGTTGTAGTCGATGATTACGGCCACGTTGTCGAGCCGCTGGGCGGCGGCGAAGAGGGCCGCTTCCCAGACCGAGCCTTCCTCGCACTCGCCATCGCTCATGAGCACGAAGCAGCGGTAGGAATAGTCCTGAATACGCTGGGCCAACGCCATTCCCAGGGCGAGCGGCAGGCCGTGCCCCAAGGAGCCGGTCGAAGCCTCGACGCCCGGCACGCAGCGGAGGCAGGGATGCTCGGCCAGGTGTCCGCCGTCGGTGTTGTAGGTCGCCAGCCGCGCGGGGTCATAGAAGCCCCGCCGGGCCAAGGCGGCGTAGAGCGTCGTGGCCGCGTGGCCCTTGCTCAAGATAAAGCGGTCGCGGCCCGGCTCCCACGGGTTATCGGCATCAATGCGGAGCACGCCCCAATAGGCCGCCACCACGATATCGACGCACGACAGCGACGAGCCCAAATGCGGCGTCTTCTTCGCATGTGACATCGCCACCACGTCGCCGCGAATCTCGCGAGCGATGGTTTGCATGGCTTCAAGACTGATTGTTGCGTGTTCTGAAATCATCGCATTTGCAGGTCACTGTATCGGGTGGCACGTCCCTGAGCTTCAAGCGAAGGGCGTGGTGACGCTGATTAAACACGCCCTTCGCAAGCTCAGGGACGTGCCACCCATTTACTCCTTATGAACATATTGATCCGGCATCTCCTTCAGCCGGTCGAGGTTCTTCTTGATCCAATCGGCCGTGTCGCGGATGGCGTCGCACAGGCCGCATTGCGGCTGCCAGCCGAGTTCGCCGCGGGCCTTCGTGCTTTCGAGCAAGTAGGCCGAGTCTTGCCCCAAACGGCCCTCGACGATCTCGACGCAATCCTCGAAACGAGCACCGAGTTGCCGGCAGATTTCCTCGACCAACGCCCGGATCGTGTCGCGGCGATCGGTCGAAAGGTGGTATATCGCGCCGGGCGTGCCCCGGCGGCAGATGCGAACGGTGGCATCGACCACGTCGCGAATGTGGATGAATGAGCGGACGCTTGTGCCGCCGCCTTCCAGCCGCAGCTTGCGGCCGGTGAGAATGCAGAGGATCGTTTTCGGCAGGATGCGATAGAGCGACTGGCCGGGGCCGCAGACATTCGCCGCGCGGGTC
This sequence comes from uncultured Planctomycetia bacterium, assembly GCA_963707295.1. Lineage (GTDB taxonomy): Bacteria > Planctomycetota > Planctomycetia > Pirellulales > Thermoguttaceae > JANXQG01. Next base: position 872,869 of record CAVPPL010000006.1, on the reverse strand, counting down.
AAGGCGACGGGGAAGCCGTAAGCCTTTTGCAGGGCCAAAAGATTCATGTCGCAAGCGGCCTTGGAAATCGCGTAGGGCGTGCTCGGATTAAACGGCGCATCCTCGCGGATCACGCCGCTGGTGTTGCCGTATACCTCGGGCGTCGAGGCGTGGACAAACATCTTCAGCCCGGCGTATTTTCGCAGCCGCTCATGCAGGCGGATCATGGCCAGCGTGTTCGTGCGGTACCAATGTTCCGGATTCTCCCAACTCTGGGCGACCATTCCCTGGGCGGCGAAGTTCACCACGTAATCGGGCCGGAAACTGTTCCATTCGGCTTCGATTCCAGCGAGATCGCGGTTTAGATCAAGCCGACGGAACGTGAATCGCTCGTGCGGCATCCACTTGTACGGCAGGAAGACCGGATCGGCTTCCGGCGAACGGCTGATGCCCAGCACTTCGGCGCCGTTGGCCAACAGGCCCGCGACGAAGCTCGCGCCGAAAAGCTGTTGCTGCCGATAACGAGGTATTTTTCGCGGGACATGGTTGCTGTAGGGTGGGACCAGCGAGCCTAAGCGATGCCGGCCCACCATAGTTGGTATTCGATTCGTTCACGGTGGGCCTGCGCTCGCTGGAAGCGAGCTTGTCCCACCCTACGTTCATTTGAGTTGAATTGCCTTCATCTGGCGGATGTTGTAATACTCGATGCCATCGAGCGCGTTGGGCAGCTTGCCGGCGCGGAAGGCCGTCACCAGATCGCGGGCGGCGTCTTCGATCGTGTGCCGCGGCACGAAGCCGAGCACCTTGCGGATCTTGTCCGAATTGACGTGATACGACCGCTTATCGTCCGTCGGCGTGGTGATGATCTCGATGCCATCCTTTTCGGGCATCTCATGGCTGACAACTTCGCGGACGACCGTGGCCGTCTCGGCGACGCTGTAATTCTGATAGGCGGCGTTGAAAATCTGCCCGGCCACTTGCTCGTCGGGAGCTTCCAGGAGCAGCGTGTAGAGATCGATCATGTCGCGGATGTGCAGGTTCGGCCGCATTTGCGTGCCGCCGAAGACCGTGATCTTTCCGGCATTGACCGCATGGTTCGTGAGGATGTTGACCGTCAGGTCGAGCCGCTGGCGGGGCGAATGGCCGCAGATCGTAGCCGGGCGGACAATAATTGGCACGAAGTCGGCCGTCTGCTCGGGCAGAAGGACCTTCTCGCACATCGCCTTGTATTTGTTGTAAAGCGAAACGGGCACGAGCGGATGCTCTTCGGTCACGTTGGGCGATTCGCTCACGCCGTAGACGCTGCCGGAACTGGCAAAAATGAACCGCCGCACGCCAGAATCTTTGCAGATTCGCACCAGCGGCAGGAACGATTCGTAATTCACTGTTTGGCTGAGATTCGCATCAAGCTCCACGCTGGGATCGTTGGAGATACACGCCAGGTGAATGACCTTGTCGCAGCCCTGCACGGCCGCGCAGACCGCATGCCGATCGCGGACATCGCCCTTGAATTGCCGCAGCCGCGGATGATCCTTGACCGCGTCCAGCGCAGCTTCGCCGTAGATATAGAGGTCGAGGACGTGGACTTCGTAGCCCAGTTCCAGTAGCCGCGGCACAAGCACCGCGCCGACGTAGCCGGCCCCGCCGGGAACAAAAACGCGGCATTTAGTTGTAGATGTCATTGTGTTGATATCCAATGGTCGTAACTCAATAACTCGTTGATCTGCTGCGAAAGGTCGTCGGGCGAGACGACGCTGCGGTTGCCCACCGTCTCGACGGCCCGAGCGCCGACGGCGTTGCCGATGAAGCCGGTGAGTTCCATCGGCACATCCTTGGCAGCGCAGAGCGAGGCGACAGCCAGCAAGGCGTCGCCCGCGCCGATGCGATCGACGATCCGCGCAGTGAACGAAGGGACCGTCACAAATCCGTCGCGAACGTGGTAACACAAGCTGCCGCTTCGCCCGCGCGTGACCATCATCTGGGCACAGGCCATCCGCTCGGCCGTCTCGGCCATGATCATTTGCAGGTCTTTCGTACGGTGGCGGACTTCCAGGCGAAGCTCTTTTTCCGAGAGGCAGAGGAAATCGGCGCGACGATACTTCGAGGGGCTGTTGAAACCTTGGTTCGCCGCGTTGGTCTGCGTGTTGACCGCCAAAAAACAGTCGCTCGCACATAGCAACTCGACGATTTCCGGTGTCAACATGCCGTGGCCGTAGTCGGTCACCACCACCGCCTCGAATCGCGGCAGCATGGCTTGCAGCTTGGAATAAAGTGCCCGGTTGGCCGCTTCCGGGATTTCGGGGTCCATGAAGTAGACCTCGAACAGTTTTTGGAACGGATAGGTCTCGACCATCCGCCGCTTGACGATGGTCCGCGCCGCCATGTAGAGGAACGACGAGTCAATTCTGGGATTGAGCTTCGCGCGGACAAAATCCTCGTGCGACTCGTTTTCGCCCAACAGGGTGACCAGGCCGACATTATCGCAAAAGGCGGCCGACTGGTTGGCCGTGGCCAGTACGCCGCCAGCGAACTTCTCGTCGGAAACGTAGCGGACCGCGAGCACGGGCTCCTTGCCCGACTTGCCCAGCGATTCGCAATACTGGTACTCGTCGATGATCGTCTCGCCGATATAGAGGACCGAGGTGGTGCGAATTTTATCCAGCGCCGCGGCCACGTCGTTTCGCGTATATCGGGCACGGAGCGAACCAAGGAACTCGCCCGCCTCGCGCGACACCAGCGGCGAGGGGTGGTGATTTAGCCGGACCGTGGCATCGGCCGAGGGCGATTGAATGAACTGCCCGCCGACCGCTTTGACTGCGGCCTCGTCGCGCTGCCGCGCCTTGCCGCTGTCGCTCGACTTGCCCTCGTCCCAGAAAGCATAGATATCGGGCATTACGGTCACGATCGTATCGGCGGCCGGTGCGCCGCGGGCCACGGCCACATAGTCCACGCATTCCAGCGCTGCCAGGGCCTCCGCCCGCATGTCCTGGTTAAATAGCGGCTTCGCGCCCGTGCGGAGCAGATCGGCATCGGGCGTGATTGTGACCACCAGCCGGGCGCCTCTGGGTCGGGCACATTCGAGGTGGCGAACGACGCCGATATGCAGCAGATCGAACGTGCCGTGCGTATGGACGATCGTGCAACCTTCGTTGCGGTCCGCACTCAGCCGCGCCGGCAGCTTGCCCAGCGGCACGATTTTCTCGGCCGACCCGCTGCGCTGGCGCCCTGTCGGCGGATCACTCGCGGCGGGCGCAGGGCTGTCGTTGACCCAGAGGGTGGCTGTCGCGTCCATTGTATTGAATGTCGTCAGTCGGGCCGGCAATCTATGCGGCGCAAGGGGAGAATCGCCAAAATCTGTAAAATCTACCACACGATTCACGACCAGAAACGATCCGTGTCCCCAAGACTTTGGGCCTGCAAATTGATTTTTTCCTTTGCCGCTTTGCTAACCGGAATTGACGTTTCAAAGCGTATGACCGGTACAAGCGATTCCGTTCATTTGAGACTTTAGGCACATCCGGCGTTCGGCCCGATGATCTTGATTGACAGTGCCGTTAGCGACGGTTACGATGCACTTTCGCTGACACGCTTTTCGGGAACTTGATGGGACAGTTCAACCTCACCACAACATTGATTCCCGAAGGCGGCGTCGGCACGCGATTCGGCTCCGCTCGGTGCCGGTTCGCCATCCTGGATCGCGACGGCACGATCAATGCCGAGCGCGACTATCTTTCATCCCCCGATCAGGTGGAGTTACTGCCACGCGCGTCGGAAGGGCTCCGGTTGTTGCGCGACTTGGGCCTGAGGATGATTGTGGTCACAAACCAGTCGGGCGTGGGCCGCAGATATTACGATATGGCCCAAGTGGAAGAAACGCATAATCGTTTAATAGAATTATTGGCCGCCGATCGGGTAGAATTGGACGGGATTTATGTCTGTCCGCACGCGCCGGAGGACGACTGCAACTGCCGCAAACCGCGGACGGGTCTCCTCGAGCAAGCGGCAGGCGAGTTGGGCTTTTGCGCTCGGGACGGCTTTGTCATTGGCGATAAGCCTTCCGACATCGACCTGGGCAAGGCCGTGGGTGCGAAAACCGTGCTCGTGAGAACAGGTTACGGCGCCGAGCATGAAGCGGCGGGGACGGTTGCGCCGGATTTCATTGCCGACGACTTGCTAGAGGCGGCGGAATGGATCGGACGTTAATTGAACGCTGATCATTTGCATTTCAACAGTGAAAGTGCGCCTAGGTGATCGCGCGGGCCGGGCATCAAAGGCGGGCGCGTTTTTTGATCGGGTCGCTGGAGCTTGAAAAGGTTACATGGCTAAGTCAGCACTAATAACGGGCATAACAGGCCAGGACGGTTCCTATCTCGCGGAGCTTCTGCTCAGCAAAGGCTACGAGGTACACGGCCTGACGCGCCGCGCCAGCACCTTCAATCGAGGGCGGATCGATCACATCACCGACGCCAAGTCGTGCGCCGCGGGCGTTCCTTGGGGCAATATCGTGCTGCACTATGGCGATCTGTGCGATGGGTCGTCGGTCAATCGGCTGCTGCGGTCGGTTCGGCCCGACGAGATATACAATCTGGCCGCCCAAAGCCACGTGAAGATCAGTTTCGAGATCCCCGAGTATACCGGCGACGTGGCCGGCTTGGGGACCTTGCGGATACTCGAAGGAATTCGCGAGAGCGGCCTCGAGCCAAAATCTATCAGGCCGGCTCCTCGGAGATGTTCGGCAAAGTGCAGGAAATTCCGCAAACGGAGACGACCCCCTTCTATCCGCGGTCTCCTTACGGGGCAGCCAAAGTTTATGCCCATTGGCTTGCGGTAAATTATCGTGAGGCCTACGAGATGTTTGTCTGCAATGGAATCTTGTTCAACCACGAATCGCCGCGGCGAGGCGAGAACTTCGTGACTCGCAAGATCAGCCTGGGTGTGGCCGCGATCAAGCTCGGACTGCGGAAGGCGCTGGCCTTGGGAAACCTGGAAGCAAAGCGGGACTGGGGTTTCGCTGGCGATTACGTCGAGGCCATGTGGCTGATGCTGCAGCAGGAAAAACCGGGCGATTACGTGATCGCCACCGGAGAAACGCGGTCCGTGGCCGAATTCTGTGAAGCGGCTTTCGCTCACGTCGGACTCGACTACAAGCAGCATGTTGTCGTCGATCCGCTTTACTTTCGCCCTACCGAGGTCGATCTCTTGATCGGCAATGCCGCGAAGCGCGCGCCGATCTAGGCTGGCGGCCTTGCACGTCGTTTCAGGAATTGGTGAGCATGATGGTCGATTCCGATATCGAGCTGCTCAAGCACCAGCACCGCCTTTAGTTTGCCCGGTGGGGGGGACGCAATCAAGAATGTATAAGCAAATTGACAGTTGCCGGATTTGCCGGAACCAAAACCTGGTGTCCGTTCTGGATCTTGGCGAACAATTTCTTACCGGCATATTCCCGAAGTCTCCGGAGCAGGTTGTCGCCTGTGCTCCGATGGATCTCGTAAAGTGCCACGGCGCGGAGGATGGCGATCATTGCGGGTTGGTGCAAAGCCGCTTCACGTTCGACCTGGGATTGCTGTATGGCGGCGACTACGGCTATCGTTCGGGTCTGAATCGATCGATGGTTGGCGCACCTGGAAGGCATCGTGCGCGATCTCACGGCCCTGGCGCGGCCGGCCGCGGGCGACATCGTGCTGGACATCGGCAGCAACGACGGTACGCTCCTGTCGTTTTATCCGGAGAGCGGCCCGGAGCTTGCGGGCATGGACCCGACCGCTGGCCGTTTTGAAAAATACTACAAACCCCATATTCGCCGCGTTGCTGACTTTTTCTCGGCGCAGCGTTTTCGCGGCATTTTCGGCGGCCGGAAGGCGAAGATCGTCACGTCGATCGCCATGTTCTACGATCTCGACCGGCCGATGGACTTCATGTGTGACGTTGCGTCCATCCTCGCCGACGATGGAGTTTGGCGGTTCGAACAGAGCTATCTCCCGGCGATGCTGGCGACGAAGTCCTACGACACCGCCTGCCACGAGCATCTTGAGTATTACGCGCTGAAACAAATCAAATACATGGCCGATCGCGCCGGCCTCATCGTCTTGGACGTCAAATTCAACGGTATTAACGGCGGCAGTTCGTCCGTGACCGTCGCCAAGCGGGGATCACCCTACGCCGCCAACTCGACGGCCGTTAAGAACATCTTGTCGCAGGAAGACTCTCTGGGGCTGAACACGCTCGCCCCCTTCGATGCCTTTCGCGCGGAAACGTTCGCGCACCGCGACGAGCTCGTCGCACTTTTGCGCGACTCAAGTCCGAGGGCCGCCTGGTGTTGGGTTATGGCGCATCGACCAAGGGCAACGTGATTCTGCAACTCTGCGGCATCACGCCGGAGCTGCTGCCCGCTATCGCGGAGGTGAACGAGGAAAAATACGGTTGCTTCACGCCGGGCACAAGAATTCCGATCATATCCGAAGCTGACGCGGAATCTCGCAAGCCCGATTATCTGCTCGTACTCCCCTGGCATTTCCGCGACAACATTTGCGAACGCGAATCCGCGTTCCTGCGCCGCGGCGGCAAGTTGATTTTCCCGATGCCGCGCATTGAGGTTGTGGCACAATGAAACGCTCGGTTGTCGTCGGCAGCAATGGACAGGACGGAAGGCTCCTCTTCGATCGGCTTTGCGCTGCGGGGGACTTCGTCGTCGGCGTGGCCAAGGGCCATGCGCGATCGAGCGACGGCGGAAACATTCCGCCGGTGGACATCCTCCAACCGAGCGACGTTGATGGATTGATCTCGACTGTTCAACCGGACCGGGTTTATTACCTGCCGGCGTTCCATCATTCGGCCGAGCAAAAGCTCGAGGAAACCCGCGAATTATTCGAAAAGAGTTTTGCGGTGCATGTGACCGGCTTGCTGCATTTTCTGGATGCGATTCGCCTTCGATCGCCCGAGACCCGACTGTTTTATGCCTCCTCGGCGCGCATCTTCGGGGTGCCGCAATGCCTGCCGCAGGACGAAACGACTCCGGTAAACCCCGACTGCGTTTACGGAATCAGCAAGGCGGCGGGGCAGCGCTGCGTCAAGTATTATCGCGGCGCTCACGCGATGTTCGCCGCGACCGGAATACTCTATAATCACGAGTCGCCGCTGCGCGGGCCGACTTTCGTGCCGCAGAAGATCGTCCGCGGCGCGGTGGCCATCAAACGCGGCTTGCAATCAAAAATCGTCCTCGGCGATCTCGATGCGGTGTCCGATTGGGGATACGCTCTCGATTACTTGGACGCGATGACCCGGATCCTGGAATTGGACCAGCCGGACGACTTTGTGATCGCCACGGGCGAGCCGCGCACCGTGCGGCAGTTTGTCGAAACGGCTTTTGAGCTGGTCGGACTCGATTGGAAATCGCACGTGGAAGTGGCGCCGAACCTGATTTCCCGGCAGCGGCGAAGTCTCGTCGGCAGCGCCGTGCGCTTAAGGGCCGCTACAGGCTGGCAGCCTTCCGTTTCGTTTGCCGAATTAGTTCAAATTCTCGTTCAGGCCGAGGAGGCCAGGAATGCCAACTAAAACGTTAATCTTCATTCCCACCTACAACGAGCGCGAAAATGCGCCGGAGCTCTACAAGCAGCTTGTGGCCTTGGGTCTCGATGCCGACATCCTGTTTCTCGACGACAACTCGCCCGACGGCACGGGCCGCATCCTTGACGACCTGGCGGCCAACGATACACGACTTCAGGTGATTCATCGTACGGGCAAGCTGGGAATCGGCAGTGCGCATGTGGCCGGCATCATCTGGGCCTATGAGCGCGGTTACCAGCGCCTAGTGACGATGGATTGCGATTTTACGCATTCGCCCAGCGACGTGCCACGGTTGCTCGATGCCCTGACGGGGTGCGAGATCGTGGTTGGTTCGCGCTGGATGCAAGCCAACAGTTTGGACGAGTGGAATTTGTTGAGGAAATTACTCACCGGGATCGGCCACTTTCTTACGTGCCGGCTCCTCAAAATGCCCTATGATGCGACGGGCGCATTTCGCGTCTACGATCTGATCCGTATCCCGCGGCACATTTTTAACCGCGTCGCGGCGGCGGGATACGCCTTCTTCTTCGAGAGTCTGTTTCTGTTGATTCGGAATGGCTTTGTCGTGCGCGAGGTTCCGATCGTGCTGCCCAAGCGGACCTACGGCCATTCCAAGATGCGCATCACCGACGCGATGAGTAGTGCCGGACGAATTGGCAAGCTGTACTGTGCCACGCTTCTCAACCCGGAGCAATTCTGCCTGCCCGAGCCGTTTACGCAATTTAACCCGCAGTTGGTCGATCCGCAGAATTGGGACGAATACTGGGACAAGAAGAAACGGGGCACGAGCGTCGTTTACGACCTGATCGCCAAGATCTACCGCAATACGATCATCAAGCCGCAGTTAAACCGCTTCATCCGCAAGCATTTTGCCAAGGGTTCGCATTTGCTTCACGCAGGTTGCGGCAGTGCCCAGGTGGACCGGGACATCCAATACGAGATGCTGATTACCGAGGTTGACATCTCGGCCTCGGCCCTGAACCTCTGCCGTAAAAGCAATCCCCGCGCCTACCGCGTGGAGCAGGCGGACATCATGGATCTGCCCTTTCCGGACAACTCCTTCGACGGCGCCTACAATCTGGGAGTACTCGAGCACTTTACCGCGGACGAGGCCCACAAGATCTTTGCACAGTTGGGCCGCGTCGTCAAGCCCGGCGGCAAGCTAGTCATCCTCTGGCCGCACGCGCGGGCTACGAGCGTGGCGGTCCTGAATACGGCGCACTGGTTTATCAACCGCGTCTTGCGACAAAACATTCGCCTGCACCCGGCGGAGGTCTCGCTTTTCCGCTCGAAGGAAGCGGTGAAACCGCTCTTCGAAGCGGCCGGTTTCAAGCTTATCGATTTCTACTTCGGCATGCGCGACATGTACGTCCAGGCGGTCTTGGTGGCACAAAAACAATGAAGAAGTCTCGATCGCGGCACCACGAGGAACAACCTGCACGCGGTCCCGCTGCGGAGCCGCGCCGGCGCAGGCGGAATTGGCAATTCCTGGGTGGGCGCGCGGAAGTCGTATGCTGGACCGTGCTGGCCCTGGCGGTCATGTTCTTCCACTGGCAACGGATGACCCATGCCGGGGCTTTGTGGCGCGATGAAATCAATACGGCCAGCATGGCATCCATGCCGTCCCTGGGCGAGATCTCCAAGAATCTCGAATACGATTCGTTTCCCGTTCTCTGGTTTCTTGCCGTCCGGACATGGATTTTTGCCGGTCTTGGAACGGAGCTTGGCTTTCGGGTTCTCGGCCTGATCGTGGGCATCGGCGGCGTCGGGAGCCTGGTTTGGTGCTGCCGGACCCTGGGCTCCCGCGTGCCCCTGGTGGCGCTGGCGCTGCTGGGGTTTTGCCCCACGGCCTTGATCATTGGCGACTCCTTGCGGGCCTACGGTTTCGGCTTTGTGTTGATGCTTTTGACCTTGGGCATGATCTGGAAAACGGTGCAAGATCCTCGTCCCCGCCGCCTTCTCTTGGCGGGCGTCTTGGCGATTCTAAGCGTGCATTGCGTCTACTATAACTCCATCCTGCTGTTTGCCGCGGGAATGGGCGGCGTCGCGGTCGGTTTGCGGCATCGCGATTGGAAACGAATTGCTTATGTCTTGGGGATTGGAATGGCCGCCGCGGTCACGCTCACCCCCTACTTGCCGGCTATGAAACGGGCCAGTAGTTGGAATCGCGTCTTTCGCATGGAGGATTTTACGATCACCTGGATGATGGCCAAGTTTCGCGAGGCCCTGGAGCCAGCGGGAGGACTTGTCTACTGGATTTGGCTGGCCCTTGTGCCGCTGGCAATCGCCACTTGTATCTGGCAATTGATTCGGAGATCGGCGCCCGGCGCTGACGAGCGGAAGGACCGTGCGCTCTACATCCTGACGGCGCTGGTCACGGCCATAATTGGCTACTCATGCTTCCTCAAGGCGCTCTCCTACCCCACGCAGGTGTGGTACTACCTCTCGATCATGGCCATCCTGGCCGCGCTCTTGGATGCCGGTCTTGCCGTGTTTTGCGATGTAAGTTTTCCGGGCAGGATCGTGCGCGTCGTATTCACCCTGGTTCTGGCGGCGGCCACCTTCCTGAACACCTGGCATGCCACCCAAACCAGGCAAACCAACGTCGATCTTGTGGCAGCCAAGTTGGAGTCGCTGGCTGACAAAGATGACTTGATCGTTGTGAATCCTTTCTTCTTCGGGGTGCCCTTCGCGCGCTACTACAAGGGGCCGACTCCCTGGGTGACGGTGCCGCAGTTGACCGAGTATCGCATCCATCGTTACGACATGTTCAAAGACAAAATGGCCGAAGCGAATCCGATTGCCGAGATTCACAAGAGGATCGCGGCGACTTTGGCAGGCGGCCATCGGGTGTGGATTCTGGGATGGATCAGCTTCCTTAAGGAAGGTGAACAGCCCGGCGATCTGGCGCCGGCTCCGAATTCACCCTACGGTTGGAACGAAGGCGCCTACACGACCGTTCGGTGGCGGCAGACGGCTTATCTGATTCAAACGCACGTCATCAAGCTCGACCTGGTTCCGCTTCCCGATCCCGGACCGGTGAACCGCTTTGAGAGTGTGCCGTTGCTGGTTGCCAGTGGGTGGCGGTCTTGACAGAATTCCCATGAGAAGTCCACGGCTACGATGCGGTGAAGGGTAAGAAGCATTGGGATTTAAGAAGGAAGGAAAGATGAAGCAGAAGAAGCACCAGACTGCCAAGGCCAGCCCGGACGTAGCGCCGGATTCGGTCGCCCGCGGCCCGATCGCGCCGTTCGCCTCCCAGCAAATCGGTTCGACTCGAGCGGCTTTGTCCGCGGTGGTTTGTCGCGCGTTCGGCCTATGTCTTGATTGCTCTACCGTTCGTGCTCGGCTTGCTCTTCGTATATCGCTACGGCACGAATATCGGCTGGGAAGACTCGTTTGATTTCACGGTGGAGCTACTCCAGAAATGGTATGCTGGGACACTGGCTTTCGCGGACGTGTGGGCGCAACAAAATGAACATCGTCTCCTCTTCGGGTATCTGGCTTCGTTATACCTAGCGCTTGCGACACATTGGAATGCAGTCGCGGAAATGTACCTGAGTCAGCTATTCCTTCTGGCAATGATGGCGATCTACCTAAGTGTATTCCTGCACACCTGCGCTTCACCGTTCCGAGCATGGCTTTTCGTCCCCATTGCGGTTCTCACTTTTAGTGTGCGACAGTATCAGCCGATGCTCATGAACGAGTCGGTCATGCAATCGGTCCTTGCAGCCGTGGCGGCGATATATCTCCTCCACCTTTTCAACAACCGGCGGTGGCTTGCGGTGAAATTCCTTGCTGCCGTGTCTTTCGCCGTGATAGGCAGCTACACCCAGGGACAGGCGCTCATCGCTTGGCCGATGGGACTAGTGCCGCTCGCTTTGTGCCCGCTCCCCAAGCGGAGCAAGTTTCTCTGGGGGGCCATATGGTGTGCAACCGCTGCCATCGTTGTGTTCCTCTACTTTTGGGGATGGACCCGGGTGGCCGTTCATCCGCCGCCCGGGTTTTCGCCAGAATATTTCGCGACGATCGCCGGTGCCGCTTTGTTTCCTGATGTGTGGACCGCGATGATCGGCGGACTGATCCTCTTGGCAGTAAGCGCAGCGTCAATCGTGTTGGCCCTGAGGGCCGGGAAGGCACAACAGTACTCTTTTTGGCTGGCGCTCAGTCTCTACGGGATTGTAGTTAACGCCGAAATTACGTTCGGGCGCACAGGTTTTGGGCCCGGGCAAGCCATGTCTTCACGATATGCCGTGACCTCGCTTCCGACGATCATCGGCCTATACGCGATCCTGTCGAGCCTTAACGGCGAGAAGAGCACGCGCGCGGTTTCATCGCTTTGGGGCGCGACGGTGGCGCTGATCGCCCTTGGCATCAGTCTGTCCAGCATTAATGGATATCAGGTCGCGACAGTCGTCAAGCAACAGCGGGACTATCATGTGTTTGTCTTTCTCACGGCCGACACTCAACCGGACGAGGCGCTGCCGAGTTTGCCGAACCACGAGGGGAAAGTGATTCGCCGCGAGCTTGAATTTCTGAAAAAGCACCAACTGAGCGTGTTTCACGCGCCCAAACTCGATCCTTGCTGGACGCTTCCCGTAAACTCGCTGCCGACACTTCCCATTCCGGCGCGAATCCAGATGAATCAGGTTCAAATCAACAATGAACATGGCCAGGCCGGTCTATTCACTTTCAGTGGTATAGCGCTGGACCCCAAGGAAAACGAGCCGGTCGGCGGCGTGTTTCTGGACGTTGACAACATCACATACCCGACTTACTACGGCATGCCTCTTCCCGATGTCGCACTGGCCTTGAAATCGGACCGCGCCACCAATTGCGGATTTCGCAGGGAATTCTCTATTAGCCAGCTTGGCCCGGGCCGCCACGTCATGAAAGTCAGGGCGGTATCCGCCGATCTGAAACATCAGTATTCGCTGTCGGAGGTAATCCCGTTTGAGTTTCCCGCACTCCCGGAGAAAGGCAAGAAGGTGAACTGAATCCGATCACCGGCGGCGCGGCTTCTTCGGGCCGGTACCGTTAATCGATAACGGCAATGCGAATCGGATCGAAATTCGCGGTTTGACTCAAAGCTGACGCTCTCGCACCAGTAGAAGCGGACCCCACGTTTTCTGCAGCGGCCCGCTTGGAGAAGTCGCGGCCGATCGGGACAACGAGCGTTAAAAGCCAAAAACTTCCTGCAATCATCCCAAACGGGGAGTATCATTCCAACGGTCCCAACCACACGAGCCGTTTGTTTGACGCCACAAGCCGCAACAATTATGATGAATTCTCGCGGCGGCTTTCGCGGAGTATTGCGGAGAAACCGGGACATGCAAAGAAAAAGGGACACGCGATGATTATCACCCGAACGCCCTACCGTATTTCCTTTTTTGGCGGCGGAACGGACTATCCCGGCTGGTACCGCAAGCACCACGGCGCCGTGTTGTCGGCGACAATCGACAAGTACTGCTACATGTCCGTCCGGTACTTGCCCCCATTCCACGAAGAGCGATTCCGCATCGTCTACCGCAAGATCGAACTCTGCCAGCAAGTTGCTGAAATCGAGCATCCCGCCGTCCGAGCCGTCCTGGAGCATTCCCAAATGCATCGCGGACTGGCGATCGGTACGGACGGCGATCTGCCGGCGCGAAGCGGCATGGGCAGCAGCTCCGCATTTACCGTCGGCCTGCTTCACGCCGTCTATGCGCTACAGGGCAAGCTGGTGGGCAAACGGCTACTAGCACGGGAAGCGATCCACATTGAACAGAACATCTTGCAGGAGGCGGTGGGCTCCCAGGACCAGATTGCCGCGGCGTACGGCGGATTGAACCTGATTGTCTTTGGGATGCAAGATGAGTTCTCCGTGCAGCCGATGACAATCACCGCAAAGCGCATGCGCGAGTTGAACGATTACCTGATGTTGTTCTATTCGGGCATCAAGCGGACCGCGGCCGATGTGGCCAAGACCTACATCGACGACCTCGACAGCAAAAAGTCGCAGTTGCGCATATTGCGGGAGTTGGTTAACGAGGCGGTCACCATCCTCAGCAGCGACGCCGACATCTGCACCTTCGGTGAGTTGCTCCACGAAGGCTGGCTCGTGAAACGACAGCTTAGTCAACAGGTTTCCCCAGCGAAGGTCGATGAGATGTACTTGACGGCGCGGAACGCCGGCGCGCTGGGTGGCAAACTCACCGGGGCCGGCGGCGGCGGCTTCATGCTCCTGTTTGTTCCCCCGGAGCGGCAAGCGGCGGTGCGCGAAGCGCTGCACGGCGTCCTCCAAGTGCCCTTCCGTTTCGAGTTCGACGGCAGCCGCGTGATTTTTGTGGATCCCTCGCAAGATTATGAGGAACTTGATAACCAGCGCGCTTCCGGCTGTCTGGAAAGGCTTTCGAACTGAAACGCGATCGAAGGCGGCCCGCAATGTTCCGGCGAGCGCGGTAGCGGCCGCTGCTATGCCAATTCAGGGAACTTGACCTGGTCTTTAACGCTTTCGTAGTTGCCGGCATACCAACGTACAGTACGACTAAGGCTACTTTCCAAGTCCGAGGTAATTCGCCAGTTGTATTTCTCGGCGAGGCGGCTGCAATCGATGAACTTCTCGCGGATGCCGACGTAGCGCGCGGCGTTATAGACGACCTTTCCCTGGAACCCTGAAGCACGGCATATCGTTTCCGCCAGATCGCGGATCGACGTGCCGTGGCCTGGGCCGATGTTGATGATATCGCGATCGCAGCACGTGGCCAAGTTGAGCGTGGCGCGCACGAACTCTTTCACATCCAGAAAATCGCGGACCTGGGTGCCGTCGCCCCATATTTCGACTTCCGGCAGGCCCTCTTTCGCGGCGCAGACAAATTTGCCGATCAATGCTCCGCACACGTGCACCGTCCGTGGATTGAAGTCGTCATATTCGCCGAACATGGTCGCGGGAATCAAGTAACTCCCGTTGAGTCCGTACTGGTCGTTATAGGCCTGAATGCCGCGGAGCAACAAGCGTTTCGTGAACGCGTACGAGTAGACGCTGCCGTGGACCTCGCCGTCCATATAGAACGTCTTCTGCGAGACGAGTGGCACTGCTTGGATAGGCGCAAGACGTACCCGCCGCCAGGAAGCGTGCGTGGGGCAAATGGCGCCGCCAAGCCTCCAGCACATTGATGTGGATGAGCCCGTTCGTGTGAAACTGCCGTCCCGGGTGCTTCGCCGGAAAATCGCCGGCCGCCTGATAGCTCGCCAGGTGCAAGACGGTGTCGGCTCGGCAGTGCTCGGCAAACGTGCGGTAAGCCTGCTCCGCGACCGTCAAATCGCAGTCGGATCGTGAAAAGACGGCGTGCTCAATTCCGCGGCGGACAAGCTCTTGCTGCAAGTGCTTGCCGACAAAACCGGTGCCGCCGCTGACAAGGATCATTGACGTGTCTCCGCTCAAGGCTCGGGGATGCTGCTGTCGTGCGACGAGCATTCTTTCAGCATTTTGCGGACACGCGCCGCGATCTTGTCGGGCGACGGATAGAATTCCCGCTCCAAGAGACCGCTGGAGGGCATCGAGCACTCGGGGAAAGTGAGCCGCTCAACAGGGGCCTTGAGATGGCCAAATGCCTTCTCCGCGACGACACTGCAAACCTCTGCCGCAAAGCCGCAGGCCGGGAAATCGTAGTCCACGACAAGCAGCCGTCCCGTCTTGCGCACGGATTGCAGAATCAGATCTTCGTCGAGCGGCCGAATTGTCCGTGGATCGATGATCTCCACGTCCAGGTCGTGAACCGTGCAGGCGTTGAGAGCGTCAACCACTCCCAGGTTGGTTGCAACTATCGTCAGTTTGTTTCCCTGGCGGACGATCCGGCCCTTTCCCAGATCGATCATGTAAAGGTTTTTGGGCACGTGCCCGGTATTATTGTATAGCCAGCGATGTTCAATGAAGATAACCGGATAATCATGCTTCAGAGAGGCCAGAAACAGCCCTTTGACATCATAGGGCGTTGCCGGCATGACGACGGTCAGCCCTGGGATGTGAGCGAAGAGCGAATGCAGCGTGCTTGAGTGCTGCGCTCCGGCCCCCCAACCCCGGCCAACGACGGCGCGGATGACCAGCGGAACCTTGACTTGCCCCTGGAACATATAACGCCACTTGGCGATGCAGTTCACAATCGGATCCATGGCCGCCATGAGGAAATCGACGCGCATGTGGATGCAGATCGGGCGGCATCCCGAAAGCGCCGCTCCCATGGAAATGAACGTGATCGCATTCTCGCTGATCGGCGCGCCGAGTACCCGTTCCTTGTGCGTCATGTTGAGCATAGACCCGAAAACGCCGAATTTGTCGTCCGCGTCCAGGCCCAGGGCAAAGACGTTGCGGTCGAGGATCATCGCCTGATCGATGGCTTCACGGATAGCGTCCTTGAATGTTAAAATTCGATCGCCATCGCTTTCGGCGAGGCTGGATTGGATTCGGCTCCAGGGCATTTTGTTGTGGACCTCTTGCGTAGCTGGGGCGGGCTCGCCAGACATTGAACTGCAACCGGCAATCCCGCGTCCTGATCTAGACCTCGCTGACCAAGGCACTGGGAAGTGGAAACGGGCTGCTCACGGCAAACTCCACCGCACGGTCGATCTGCCGCTCTACGTCCTCAACCATCGCCGCCACGTCGGATTCGGTCATGTATTGCGCGTCGATCAGTCGTCGCTGCAAATTGTGAATCGGACAATCCTTCTCTCGGTCGACAGGATTGAAGTCCAAATCGTCCACGTCAACGCCTTGGTGTTTCATCCAACGTTTTGTAGGGCAGTGCACGTAGGCAGGCCCGCGCTGCTTGCGGACATAGCCCACCGCCTGCTCGATCGCATGGTACACCGACAGGACATCCGTGCCGTCGGCGCGGGCGACGGGCATGAAATTGCCCGCAATGGCGCCCAGATCGGCAAACATGTGTTCCTCGCGCCGCATGACATTGGAAAGCCCGTTGTCCTCGCAGACGAAAAGTACAGGGACGGCTTTGAGGGCGGCAAAGTTTATACTTTCCCAGAACAGGCCCGCATCCGCCGCACCGTCGCCAAAGAACGACACCGAAATCCGTGGTTCCCCGCGAAGCTTAGCCGCCAAGGCGGAGCCGACGCCCAGGGCAATTGCCCCGCCCACTATCGACGATGAACCGAGCATGCCGCGGGCCGGGTCAACGACATGCATTGATCCGCCGTACGCCCGCGAGCAACCGGTCGTACGGCCATGGAGTTCGGCCATCAGCAGATTCAGATCGATGCCTTTGGAGATCGCCGGACCGTGCGTGCGATGACCGAAAAACAGCGTGTCTTCCGCGTTCAAATGGGCGCACACGCCGACCGGCACTGCTTCCTGCCCGATGTGCAAGTGGACCGGAGTCTCCATAGCGTCCGTGGGATATATCTCGATGATTCGTTCGTCAAAGTGACGAATTTCCATCATTTTACGCAGCAGCCCTAGCGCTATTTCACAAGACGGCAATGGGATCGGTTGGGGCGGAGAAGCGAGCACGTGCATGGCTAGCCGTCGTTCGACCTTTACGTTGAAAAACTATGTATCTTGCCGTAAGTCGGCGTGGTGTTGTGCCAGTTTTTGCCGGCTCAAAGCCAGATATACATTGACAATCTTACCATTATAGGACGTTGGGGACTGCATTGCAAGAATCGAATCGCACGCAGGCGTTCATTCTTGCCGGAACTCTTTTAGCGACTCGATAATAACCATTTTTTTCTGCGGTCTTTGCCGTGGATTCCCGTAATGAAGCCACTTACACCCCCCGCGAGGCCATTGCCTCCCTGGAATGGGGGTTGTAGGTTGACGTTCGCGGTAATCTAAAGGTAGACTAGAAAGTCTCATTCCTGTCACTCAGCAAAGCGACAATAAGAGGGGTACATGTCTCAGGGTCAAATCGACTTGCTATTAATCAACCCTGCCACGCGCAAGAGAGTATATCAATCTCTCGGTGACGAGTTCGCGGCAATCGAGCCGCCAGTTTGGGCAGGCATGATTGCAACGTATATGCGGGTCAAGGGCGCCTCGGTTGCCGTACTGGATGCAGAGGCCGAGAACCTTGATGCCGAAGAAGCGGCGCAGCGCGTTCAAGATCTTGGGCCGGCGCTGGTCGCCGTGGTGGTCTACGGACACCAACCCTCGGCTTCCACGCAAATCATGCCCGCCAGCGGGGATGTCTGCCGCGCGATCAAGAGACTCGTTCCGGAGCAGAAGATTGTGCTCGTGGGAGGGCACGTTGCGGCGCTTCCGGAGCGAACGCTGCGTGAAGAAGCGGCCGACTTCGTCGCCGGCGGAGAAGGGCTCGTGACGCTTTACGAATTGCTGTCCGCGGTCAAGGCCAACGATACCGATTACGCCAAGGTAAGCGATCTGTATTGGCGCGATGGAGACGCCATCGTGCCGCCGCGACGTTGCGCTCCTTTGCTGAACGACCTTGACAGCGAGATGCCGGGCATCGCCTGGGACTTGCTCCCGATGAACAGGTATCGGGCCCATAACTGGCATTGCATGGGTCATACGGACGAGAAGAACCAATTGTCGCGCTCGCCGTACGCGGCTATCTACACTACGCTCGGCTGCCCGTTCAAATGCACGTTTTGTTGCATCCATGCACCGTTCAAGAGCGGAGAGGCGGAAATGGGCATGCGTACTGCGACCAACAGTTATCGTTTCTGGAGTCCGAAGCGGATTGTCAACGATCTCGAACTGCTCGTCACGCATTATGGAGTCCGCCACGTCAAGTTTGCCGACGAAATGTTCGTGATGAACAAGCGGCACGTGGAATCGATATGCGACCTGATTATCGAGCGCGGCTTGGATTTGAATATTTGGGCATACTCGCGGGTCGATACGATCAAAGACGGAATGTTGCCCAAGCTGAAGAAAGCCGGGTTCAATTGGCTCGCGCTGGGAATTGAAGCGGCGAACCCGCGGGTGCGCACCGACGTGCAGAAGGGATTTGGACAAGAGTCGATCCGCTCCTGTCTGGAAAACATCTGGAGCGAGGGCATCTACATCATCGGGAACTTCATTTTCGGGCTGCCCGAAGACGACATGCAGACGATGCAGGAAACGCTCGACATGGCGATGGATTTGAATTGCGAGTTTGGCAATTTCTATTCCACCATGGCGTATCCCGGTTCTGCGCTGTACGATCTGGCGCTGGCCAATGGATGGCAACTGCCGGATACGTGGAGCGGCTATTCACAGCATTCGATCGATACCCTGCCGTTGCGGACGCGGCACGTCACCGCACCGCAGGTCCTGCGATTTCGGGACGAAGCGTTCATGAAATACTATACCGCGCCGCGCTACTTGGAATCGATCGAACGGAAATTCGGCATGGCTACCGTCGATCACATCCGCCACATGACGTCGCATCGCTTGGAACGCAAAAATGCCTGAGCCATGTTGTCCGACGATTTCCGTCGTGCTCTCATTCGCCAATGAAGAAGACGTGCTGCCGGAAACCGTGCGGCGTCTGCGCACCGTCTTGGACGGTCAGCGACAACTCGGTTTCATCGGCGATCATGAATTGATCTTCGTCAACGATGCTTCGTCGGATCGTTCGCTGGAAATCCTGCTCGAGGCGGCCCGGCAGCGGGACGATATTCGCATCGTAAACATGTCGCGAAACTTCGGCGTGACTCCCTGCACCTTGGCCGGCATGGACTTTACCTCCGGCGACCTTATCGTCTACCTGGACACCGACCTGCAGGATCCACCGGAAGTCATTC
The DNA here is from genome assembly GCA_963707295.1 of uncultured Planctomycetia bacterium. Taxonomy (GTDB): domain Bacteria; phylum Planctomycetota; class Planctomycetia; order Pirellulales; family Thermoguttaceae; genus JANXQG01. Next base: position 853,585 of record CAVPPL010000006.1, on the reverse strand, counting down.
CCGATATGTTGAAAGCCTGGCGAGAAGACGGGCAGCCCGACGTTGTGCATACCGTGCGCCGCAGGAGGGAAGGGGAGACAAGACTTAAGCTCGCCGTCACCTGGCTCGGTTATCGCATCCTGAGATGCCTGTCAACGGTGCCGATACGGATTGAGGCCGGGGATTTCAAGATGCTTTCTCGGCGGGTGGTGGAGGAATTGCGAAAGCTCCGCGAAAAGAAACCATTCCTTCGCGGACTGGTGGCCTGGGTCGGGTTCAAGCAGACGGAGATGTACTACGATCGCGCTCGCGCCGCCGCGGGCGATACCAAGTTCCCCGTCTTTAGCCGTAAGGTCATTCAGAACTTTCTCGATTCCGCGCTGATTTCCTTCTCGGGCATCCCGCTGCAACTTGCGACGTTCCTCGGCTTGCTGGTCTCGGGATCGTCCTTCTGCTACCTGTTGGTAATCCTCGTCCAAAGGCTTTTGGGCTACACCTTCCCCGGTCTGGGCGCAGTTTTGGCCACCGTATTGTTCCTGGGCGGCGTACAGATGCTGTTCCTGGGGATAATGGGCCTTTATCTGAACGCGATTTTCGTTGAGACGAAAGGCCGTCCCAATTACATCGTGGAAAGCACCTTCGGTTTTCCCCGTCAGCGGCAGGAAGCTCTCGGCCGGCGCGTTGTGCCGAGCAGCGATGAGGGTTCTCTTATCTCGGCCTCCGGCAAGATCGAACTGTGACGCACTCACACGTTGCCGTACGGCTGTCTGGGTATGATCTGGTACGCCTTGACTAATTCGGCAATGCCTTCCTGCAGACCGCGCCGCGCCTTGAAGCCGGCGGCCTCGATCTTGGCGTTGGACACGATGTAGTCGCGCTTGTCCGGATCTTGGCCTAACTCGGACTCGGTGAAATAGAAGTCGGGAATCTGACGGCGAATCTCTTCGCATAGTTCGCGTTTGGAAATGTTCGCCTCGGAAAGCCCGACGTTGTACGGCTGATTCTTCATCTTTTCAAAGTGTTGCAGGGCATGGACGAACGCGTCGGCAGCATCGCGGATGTGCAAGTAGTTGCGCTTGAAATCCGCTTCGAACAGTACAATGTAATGGTCGCGCACCGCCCGCAGCACGAAATCATTGACGAGCAAATCGGTGCGCATTCGCGGGCTGGCGCCGAAAACAGTCGCCAAACGAAAAGTCACCGCCTCGCCCGCGTCCAGCAGGATCCGTTCGACCTCCGCCTTGAGCCGGCCATAAAGGCTGACCGGACGCAAGGGGGTATCCTCGGTGCAGAACTTGCCCTTTTCGCCAATGCCGTAACCGCTGTTGGTCGTGGGATAGACAATCATCTGGCGGCGCGAGCGGTGCTTGAGAAGCTCGCGAATCGCGTCAACGATGATCGTCGTGCGCCGACCGGGTCGCGGCTGCACAAGGGCGCGCCGGTCAGGCACGCCAGCGGAATGACCGCGTCGGCGCTGGCCATGCACTTCTTGATCAGGTCGCCGTCGCGGGCGTCGCCGCACACCATGTCGAACCGCGTATGATTACAACAGTCAAGTAGCGTTACCTGCCGATACATGAAGGTGTCCAACCCCAGCACGTCGTGGCCGGCGTCGAGCAGGCGCGGAACGAGAATCGAACCAAGATAACCGGCCGCGCCGGTGACGAGAATTTTCACGCAACAACTCCTCTATTTCGTTTTTCCATTCGTGGTGTCAACGTTGAGTCCCTGTCTGCTGCGTACAACGTCTGCCCGCGTACGACGGGAGAGACGCTAATCCCGGCTGCCGCCCACACCCTTGCGGGCAGCTCGAATGTCGTCGCATTAAGCGGAGCGTAAAGCGCCTTGCGATCTTTTGATATTGCTCCAATTCAAAATGCATTATACTGGCTCCACTGCACTGAAGATAGTCGAGAATAACGGCGCGAAGCGGGAGCGATGTCGCGTAAGTTGGTTGCTATTCATGCGTTGCGCAGGAGGACGAAAAGCGCGATACCCCAGAAAATCCCAGCCCACGACAACCGCGCGTTGTCGATTGCTTTCATACGGTTTTTACATTATGCTCCGATTGACAGTGCAATGGTTGCGTCCCGCAGCATTCTGCAAGCGGCGAGACGCCGCTTCTACGCCGCCTTTTTGCGGAAAACGATGAGATACGGGCGATCCGGGAAGAGCTTCCAGTCCTTCGCCCCGGCATTCACGTGATAGTTGCGGAGTTGTTCTCCCCAGAAGCTCTCGGTCTCCAACTGGTTTTTCGGCTCGAATACGCCGGCGACGTCATAGTTGGCGGGCAAGTATCGCATCGCCCAATCGAATATCTTCATTGGCGCCTTCGGATGCGGCAGCCACGAGAAGCGGGCATTCGTAAAGACGATGAACTGCGGCTTATTGGCCTCGATTTCGCTGATCATTTCGTCTTGCATTCCCGCGGCCAACGGCTGTTCTTCCATCAAGCCGTACGTGTAAATGTAGCCGGTCGCCGATCGCCGCCGCGCATCGAAGAAAACCTCCGGCTCGGAGCCGAGCACGGCGATCGTGTCGTCCGGCGTGGTCTGGCTGTTGAGATACGTCGCGATCTGCGGGCACTCCAAGAACGGATTTCCATTGTAGATCACGCGACATGCCAACAGAGGCGGCCAGGAGAAGTAGAAGTCGCTTTGCGATCCTATCGGCCAGGCAATTGCTAACAAAACCACGAGCGCGGCCGGTATCGTCAGCGGCGCAAATCGCACATCCCTCCGCGCGGGCTCCGGCACGGGCGGCGCTTTCTTTCGCCGTCCGACCGTTTCTTGCGGCGCCACGGGAGCCGTATCAAGGGACAGCTTCCAAAGACTTGCCAGCCGCACGAATTCGCCGCAGGCTACGCCCGCCAACAGGGCCACCGCCGGCAGCGCCACGATGAAGTAGTGGGCGCGAAAAAAAAGCCCGGACAAACGCAGAGAAACGAGCAGAAGAAGAAGCCGAGGACGAACAACGACCGGCCGGGACGGAACCAGGCGCGAATCGCGACGACGAGGCAGCCGGTCAGCGCGAGCGTCCACGCGATCCAGTCCCTCTCGACGACAGGCCCTCCTTCGCCTTGCCAGAACAATTGCCAGACCGATAGCTCGCGATTCTGTTGCACGTACTCCCGCGCGTAAGTGACGGTCCAGAACCAGAACTTGTCGAAGACGCCCGCCCGCCATAGCCATAGGCAGACGAGCACGTAAGGCAGCACCTCTACAGCGTAGAACGTGGCGGCCTGCAAGATCGGAATTAGTTTGCTTCGTTGGCCCGACTGCGGCTCGCGAACTGCCTTCACCAGCCGAAGAACTGCGTACACCGTCACGACCGCGCCGCCGAAAACCATCAAGAACACGCCCTGCTGCTTCATCAAGAACGCCGTGCCGAGGAGAAAACCGCTCGCCAGCAATGACCACAACCGCGAAGACTGCAAAAACCGCCAAAGCAAATAGACCCCCGCCAACCCGAAGAAAGCGACGAAATGCGTGGCGTGGGCGGCCATGCCAAGGACTCCGGGGCTGATCGAAAGCGTAGCATAGAACACCGCCGCCAGCCCGGCCGACAGCGGATCGAACATCTCTCGCACCAAACGATATAGCAACCAAATCGTGGCTAGGTTCACCACCAGCAGCCCCAGGTGGATGCCCGCGGTCGTCTGCCCGAACACGGCCATCAGGGCCGCATAGGCGATGTACGTGCCGGGCAGCTTCATGTTATACGCCAGCTTATACGGCGGCACGCCTTGGAGGAGCAACTGCCCGGCATAAGCGAACTCGCCTTCGTCGCGTTCCAGTGGGAATTCGCGGAGCCGCACCCGCACGTAGATTGCAAAGATCATCGCCGCCGCCAGCAGGATCCAAGCGATGATGTCGATGACGCGGGGACGCGAGAAAGAAAGCGGCATAGAGCGAATTCGAATGATCGGGTGGCACGTCCCTGAGCTTGCGAAGGGCGTGGCGATGCGGATAACACGCCCTTCGCAAGCTCAGGGACGTGCCACCCATTTTACTACGTTTACCACGGCCTCACAACTGTTCGTTCCACTCGCGGTGCGAGTACTTTTCCTCCGCCAGTCGCGCCGTTTCCGCCCGCGGCCATTCCGGAGAGACCTCGTTCGCATCCCATGCCGAACGCAGCGCGGAGCGGAGCGCGGCCGCGTCAAGCGGCAGATTCGCCACAAAGTCGCCATGCTCGCGAGCCTGGCGATACTTCGGTTGCCGCGGCGGCGTGGCCAACAGTCTGCCGATCATTTCCAGCGGGAAATCGTAGAGAAGGGTGCCGTGATAAAGCAAAGCATTGCGTCTCGAGCGCACGCCGCTGCCCGAAAACTTCTTGTCGTCAAGTGCCAGATCGCATATGCCGCGCGCCGTCACGCCGGCCGCCATTGGTCGCAAGGCCGCGGCAATCTTGCCCAGCACGAAGGCGTGGGCCTTGTCGATGGCTCGCAATTCGGGCCGCTGTCTCAGATTCAGAACCAGCGCATACATCAAGCAGCCCGGTCCGACGACGACCGCCGCGCCGCCGCTGATCCGCCGCAGCACTGGAATTTGCCTCTCGCGGCACTCTTCGCCGCGGACCTCGACGGCCACGCGCGACGATCGTCCGACGACCACGCCCGGCATCGGTGATTCCCAAATCCGCAGCATTTCCCGCGGCGATTTGGTCTCTTCGGCGTCATATAGTAACGCTTCGTCCAGTGCCAGGTTTTCCGCCAACGTCGGCAATGTCAGATCGAGATAACGCATGCAGCCATTTTCACCGAAGACTCTCGACATGGGAAGTTATACAATCAATCTTCAGAATCCTCAGACGGTACATAAACGCGCAGATGAAATCTTCACGTATCACCGCGCTCTTTGCGCAATTTCGACATTTTTCTGCGCAGTTTCGATTTGCTTACCTCTATGCCGGCCGAGTACAATCAACCTATCTGGCTTGAACTGGGGAGACGACGAACTTGTTTCGATTCTTTGACGCGGACAGGGGGCCGCGGAAAAGCCTGCGCGGCATTCAGCAGCGAACTTTCGCCCGCTGCGCGCATGCGCGCGATCCGCAGCGCCGCAGACTGGGTTTTGAGCCGCTCGAACAGCGGCAGTTGTTGGCCGTACTCGCCTCCATCTCGCCCACCACCACATCCCTGCTCGGCGGCAACGCGCAGCAGTTCACGGCTTACGACCAGCTCGGGCACCCCATCACCGACGGCTCGGTCACCTGGTCGGCGTCCACCGGCTCGATCGGCAGCAACGGCGTCTACTCCGCCCCGTCCAGCGGAACCTCCGCCACGGTCACCGCCAGCCAAATCGGCGCAAGCAACCAGACCGCAGCCATCACGATCACTCCGCCGGTCCTCTATTACAAGAACGACAACATCACCTCCGGCACGAGCCTTGCCGATTCGTCGCCCAACGGCTTCAACGCCACGCTGGCCGGCAGTTCCGGTTCGAGCTACAACTCGATGACCGGCGAGTTCAACGGCGCGCTTTTGCTCAACCAAAACGGCGCTACCAACGGCTTTGCCGCGCTGCCCGGCGGCTTCGCCACTGCGCTGCAATTGATGACTAGCTTCACGATCAGCGGCTGGGTCTACCTGACGACCAAAACGAGCGCCACCTGGGAGCGGATGTTCGACTTCGGCACGGGCACCTCGAAGTACATGTTTCTCACGCCGGACGACAGCAGCAGTGACGTCCGTTTCGCCATCTCCACGGGCGGAACCGGCAGCGAACAAAAGCTTCAGTCAAGCACCGCGCTGCCCGTCAATACATGGTCTTTTTTGGCGGTCACGCTTTCCGGTACGTCGGCCACGCTCTATGTCAACGGCTACGTCGCGGCAACCAACACCAGCATGACGCTCAATCCGAGCAGCCTCGGAACGACGACGCAAGACTGGCTGGGCCACTCGCAGTTTTCGGCAAGCGGCGATCCCAACCTGAAAGGCGGCATCGACGATTTCCGCGTTTACAACACGGCCGCCACGGCCGGCACGATCCTCGCCATGTATGACGCCGGCGCGGCGCAGATGGTCGCCGGCACCACGTCGCTCGCCACGCTTGGGACCAACGGCTACTACACGGCCGACACCAATTCCTGCGCCATCGCCGTCAACAACCTCTGGACCGACACCGCCAGCAACTACCAGTTCGCCGCCTTTTACACGAGCGCTTCGGAAATCATGATCGCGCGGCGGCAGGTCGGCGCGGCGGCGTGGCAGGTGTACGATAGCGGCATCGCCGATGGGTCCGTCAGCGACGACCACGACGTCATCGCCATCGCCGTCGATAGCGCCGGCTACATGCACATGTCTTGGGGCATGCACAACATTTCGCTGCTGTACGCCATCTCCAACACGACGGTGACCGGCGCCACACTGAACTCGCTCGCCTTCACCCAGCAGACGGCCGCCAACGACCCGACGCTATTCCCCAATTCGGGTACCGATACCAATGAAGTAACCTACCCGCAGTTCTACACCATACCTAACAGCAGCAACCTGCTATTCACCTACCGCAACGGCGGCGCCGGCGGCGGTTCGGGCAACGGCAATCAGTACTTCAACGTCTATAACCCCAGCACCAAGACGTTCTCGCACACCTTCGTCATCAACGGCGAGCTGACCAGCGTCAACGCCTATCTCAACCGCCTGGTCTTCGACTCCAACAGCAACCTCTTGATGAGCTGGACCTGGCGGGCCACGTCCAACTGGCAAACGAACTCGAACATCATGTTCGCCCAATCGCCCGACGTTCGGCACGACCTGGTTCCAGCAAGGCGGCGGCCCGCAGTACACGCTGCCGATCATCCAGTCGGGCACGCCCGCGGCGTCAGTCGGGCAGGTGGTCGAGAATATCCCGCAATACAGCAGCTTCATCAACCAAACCAGCATGACGGTGGACAACAGCAACAATCCGCTAATCGCCACCTACCTAGCTCCCAATTCGAACGCAAACTCAAATTCCGGCAATCCCAACCGCCAATACGTCCTGTACTACTATTCCGGCGGGCAGTGGAATTCGACGCAGGTCACGCACCGCACTAGTGACACGGCCTTCGACATCGGCGCCAACAGCGGCGCGGATGTCCGCGATCTTGGCCGGCCCATCGTGCTCGTTGACAAGCAAGGCCGCGTGCTCATCATCGGCCGCAGCGAAGACACGTCGATGGGCAGCTCCGGCAGCACGACGACGCCGAACAACAATATCGTCGTCTATTATTGTACGAACCTCTCCTCCGGCAGTCCGACGTGGACTTCGTTGACGCTCAACACGACCGACATGGGTTCCTACGAGCCGACCTACGACCAGAACCTCTGGCAGAGCCAGAACGAGCTTTCGCTATTCTTTGAGCCGGTCGGCCTGACGGGCCAGCAGAGCGGCGCCGTGCAAACGCTGGATTGGAACGAGCAGGCCTACTTTGCCCCGACCGTCGCCATCGCGGCCGCGGCCAGCATATCGCCCGTCACCGGCACTTCGACGTCGCTCTCGGTCCTCGGCGCAGACAACACGGGCGAATCGAATCTCACTTATACATGGTCCCTCACCGGCACGCCGCCGTCCGGCGTCAACTACTCGGTCAACGGCTCGAATGCCGCGAAGAGCACGACGGTAACCTTCGCGAAGGCCGGGACATACAATTTCCTCGTGACCATCAGCGATCCGGTGGGCCAATCGGTCACCAGCAGCGTCAGCGTGACCGTGCAGCACACGCCGCAGAGCGCCTCGATCAGCCCCGCTTCGGCCAACACCACCGCCGGCGCAACGCGGCAGTTCACGCTCCTGGGCCAAGACCAGTTCTCGCAATCCTACACGATCACCGATCCGGTAAGCTGGCAGTTGACCGGGCCAGGCAGCCTCGGCGGCGGCAGCGGATTGTATACGCCTCCCTACGCCCCGGCTTCGGCGATGATTCAAGCCACTTATGAGAGCTTCACCATTAGCGCGGCGACAGTGACCGTCAGCGGTCAGGCGCAATGGAACTCGTCGGTCGCAAGCACATGGGCTGGCGGCACATGGAAAGACTCGATCTCCGGCAGTACCATCGCTTCGCCCGGCACGCGCGGCATTGCGGGCGACACCGTGCTCTTCGCGGTGGCCACGGGCCCAACTGTCAGCCTCGACAGCGCGACTCCCGCCGTGGCCGGCATCACCTTCAACAACGCCACGACCAGCTACACGATCGCTCAAGGCAGCGGAGGAAGCATAACGCTGCAAAGCGGAGCAAGCGTTGCCGTCGAGGCCGGGACCCACACGATCGCCGCCCCGCTGAGCCTTTCGGGCAACACCAGCTTCGATACGGCGGCCGGGACCATGCTCACGGTCAGCTATGCGATTTCCGGCGCGGGCGGCCTGACGAAGACCAGCGGCGGCACGCTCGTTTTGTCTGGGACAAACAACTACCAGGGCGGCACCTTGGTTTCTGGCGGCACGCTCGTTGTGTCCAATCCTGCGGCCTTGGTCAATGGCGGAAATCTGACGGTCGGATCGGCCGCGGCTTTCAACGCTCCGGTGGTTCCCGCAGCCAGCGCGGCGGCAACCGTCCCGGCCCCAGCCACCATTACCGCCGCTAATGTGGTAACTTCTGCGGCGAGTCAGTCTGCCCCACAACAGCCGTCCAAGGACCTCGTCATTTCCTCCGGCAAGGTCGGCGGCAGCGGCAAGCCCTGGTGGGCGATCGCCGCCTTCCTCGCCCGGCAAAACTTCGCGGTTCAATACGACGACCGCGCCGCAGCCATCGACGCCGTCATGCTCAAATACTCCGGCGTAAACCGCGAGTAAATTGCCCCAACGGGAGCAGTGCGCACTTTTGCAATTGCTTCTTATTATTGAAGCCGATTCGACCGCGCGATATACTTGTTTGAGGTGCGTCGCCCAAACCGTCGGAGATTTCCATGCGATTGACACTTGAGCAAGCGAAGAAGCGATTTCCCAATCGTCCGCAGCCGACTCCCTTGGAGTATGCGGACCAGTGGGTTGCCTGGAATAAAGATCGTACGCAAATCTTGGCGCACGGGGCCAACTTTGGCAAAGTCCGCGCTCAGGCCGTTGCGGGCGGCTGCGCGGAACCGTTAATGCAACGCGTCTTGGCTTCGTCGTTCGTGGGAAGGGCATGAAGTTTTCCTATTCACTGAACATTGCGCGGTCAATCGACACCGGTGACGAGATCGTCATTCTTCGGCCCGAGATCCCGATTCGCATCTTTGGTCCTGCCGGTGTGGCCGAAACTCTCGCTCTTGTTGACACGGGCGCCGACAATTCAATTCTCCCGCTCTCGATTGCGCGTGACTTGCGACTCGAGACGACTCCGGGCAAGGGACCGGACGCGGCGGCTTTCGGCGGCCAGCGAATCCCGCTCTCTTTTGCTGAGGTAGTTCTCGAAATATCAGAGAATGAAGTACCGATTCGCTGGCGCGGCCGATTGTACTTCGCGGACTTCCCCGATGATGCCGAGAAGGCAGTAATTCTTGGTCACGAGGGATTTCTCGACTTCTTCACGGCCACGTTCGACGGCGAGAACTGCGTCTTGACGTTGGAGCCGAACGACGGCATCCCTATTGCGTGATTCCAGGGACGTCAACCGGAAGGACCCTCCTACCTTGACATCGCCCTCCCCGCCGCGCATCATGGATTCCATCACAAACTGGGAGTCCGAAGTGATGCTGAAAAAAACGTCTCTTTCGCGCCGTAAATTCCTTGCCGTCGGCGGGGCCATGCTTGCCGCCCCCTGCGTCGTCCCCGCCTCGGCCCTCGGCCGGGAAGGGGCCACGCCGCCCAGCGACCGCATAGCTATGGGTTTCTGCGGCATTGGAGGGCAAGGCGGCGGACACCTCTTCGGCGGGGCGTGGACCTATCTGCCCGGCGGCTACCTGGCCCGACGCGACGTGCAGGTGCTCGGCGTTTGCGACGTCAACCATCACACCGCCGACGACGCCAAGGTCCGCGTCGAGGATTTCTACGCCAAGCAGGGCGGCACGGGCAGCTTCGCCGGCTGCCGCGCCTACTACGATATCCGCGACATGCTCCTTCGCGATGACATCGACGCCGTGCTCATCGCCGCCTCCTACTCGGGCGCAAGGCGTCATGGCCAGCCTCGCCGCGCGGGCCGGCAAAGACGTTCTATTGCGAGAAGCCAACAAGCATCTGCATCCGCTGGGGCCGCGCGATGGTCGAAACCATCCGCGCCACCAACCGCATCTTTCAGGCCGGCACGCAGCAGCGCTCCGAGTATGACGGGCGGTTCTACCGCGCCGTCTCGCTCGTCCGCGGCGGCGCGATCGGCACACTCAAAACGGTCTATTCCTATCAACGCGGCGGCGGGTTCAACATGCCGCCGCGCGGCGGCCCCAACTACGGTCGCAAGCCGCCGAAGATTGTGAGCTGGGAGCCTTACGTCGGCCCGGCCCCTTGGTTCGACTACGACGGCAACACCCACGGCCAGCGTTTCGCCTGGGGCGACATCAATTGGGGCCAGCACCACTACGACATCGTGCAGTGGGGCATCGGCGCGGACGACACCGGCCCCGTCGAAATCCGCATGGAAGGCGAAATCCCCGTCTATCGCTACGCCAACGGCGTGATCGTCCACGGCTGCCCGCCGCCGGGCGAGAAATGGCAGCAGGGCGGCGCGTGCTTCATCGGCACCAACGGCAAGATCACCGTACACCGCGACATCCTGACCTCCGATCCACCGGAAATCCTCAAAGACTCCGCCGCCGATGCGTCCGTGCCGGGCGTCTACCACAGCACGAGCCACGGCGGCAATTTCCTGGAATGTATTCGTACGCGGCAGCGGACGATCGACGACATCGAAACGGCCCATCGCGCCAACAGCGTGCTGCTCCTGGGCGGCATCGCCGGCCGGCTGAATCGCACGCTCAAATGGGACCCGGACAAGGAAACTTTCCCCGACGACCCGGAGGCCAATCGCCTCTTGTCGATGGCCGCCCGAGAGCCGTGGCGGATATGAAATTCGTTTAACCCGGAGCCAACTGCAACGAAGGGTGGCACGCTCTGAGCTTCCAGCGAAGGGCGTGGAAGTAGGCCAACCACGCCCTTCGCTGGAAGCTCAGGACGTGCCACCCAAGCAATCGAGAATTACCATGACCCGAACAGCATGCCTCATTTTCGTAACTGCGTCAGCCTTATTCCGAGCGCCGCGAGAGCCGCTTCACCCGAAGACGGCCTGATCGCGGTGTTGACATCGACCGCTTCCGTGCCGGATAAAGACGCCGCCTGCCGGGAGTTGAAAATCGTCGGCACAGAGAAATCGGTCCCCGCCTTGGCTGCGCTTTTGACCAACGACAAGTTGCGCATCCGGCCCGCTTCGCGCTGGAGTCGATGCCCTACGCATCCGCTGGCGCAGCGCTACGCAACGCGGTTGGCAAAACCAAGGGACTCATCCGCTCCGGAATGATCGACAGCCTCGGCGAACGCCGCGACGCGATGCGCCGTACCGCTAATAGCTAGCACGTTGGACGATTCCGACGACCGCGTCGTCGCCGCCGCAGCCTGGCGCTGGGGAAGATTGGCACAAAGGACGCCGCCAAGGCTTTACAAATAGCTCACTCGAAGGCCAATGGCAGCCGCCGCTCCATGATTGTTCAAGCTTTACTGCTTTGTGCCAATAATCTACTCAAGGCAGGGAATTCGGACGCTATGTATTACTTTGGCGCAGCCGGCGCAGCCATCACACAGGGTGAACCCAAGCTCGTCCGTTCTCTCGCCGCAGACGCCGGTTTTTTGCGCAAGGGTATCCGAACAAAGGAAAAATGAAAGTCTATTCTATACCGGACCGAGGCGGATGCGGGTCGATGAGATAGTCCGTCCTTATTTGGCCAATGACGACGCCATTTTTCGCGCCGCCGGAGCTTCCATTCTTCCAGATCTTTCGATCGACGAACTCGTCCTCGTCGCCGATGAATTAGGCAAGTTACCTGCCTCTAGCCAGATCGCCGTCCTCGCCGCCGCGCGGATTCGCGCTGATCGCAAACTGCTGCCCGCAGCGCTTGGCGCATTGAAGAGCGACAACGAAGCCGTCCGCATTGCCGCCATTCGCACCTTGGGCGCGGTGGGCGATATTTCCGTGCTGCCGCAATTGGTTCAATGCGCGGCCAAGGAAGACAATATTGGAAAGGCCGCGCAAGAGAGCATCGCGATGCTCAAAGGCCGAGACATCGACGCGAAGATCATCGCCTTCCTCAAGGGCGAAAAAGACTCCGAGCGCCGCGCCGCATGGATCGACGTAATCGCCTTCCGCCATCCGGCTGCAGCGGTCGATGTCTTGCGCGGAGGCCGTAAATGCCGACCCGATCGTCCGAGGCCATGCGATGACGGCCCTAGCCCAGGTGGCCGCGCCTGGTGATCTGGCCGGCCTGCTCGCGGGCGTCTTGGCCGCGGAGGCCGGCGCGGAACGCGACTCTGCCGAACGGGCGGTTGTGCTCCTCCTCGCCTCGGTCAAGCCGGCCGGAGAGCGCGGAGTGCAGGTGCTGGCGGCCATCGACGCCGCGCCGGGAGACCACATGGCGCTGCTTCCGCTGGCCGCACGGTTCGGCGGGCCCGCCGTGCGGGAGCGCGTGAAAACGGCCCTTGCCAGCAGTGACGCGAAAGTTCACGAGACCGGACTTCACGCGATGTGCAACTGGCCCAATGCCGCGTTCGCCGACGAGATGCTGCACCAGATCGACGACGCCAAAGATCCCGCGCTGCGAACGATGCTCGTGCGGGCCTACTCGCGGGTCGTCTCGACGCCGGCGACCGGAGCGAACGCGGCCAAGAACGCCGCCCAGAAGGACGCCCAGCGCCTGGCCGGTTTGAAGAAGGCGATGGGCCTCGCCCAGCAGTACGACGAACGGGCCTACATCCTGGAACGGGCCAGCGCGATCCGAACGTTGGACTCCCTGCGCTTCGTGCTTCCGTACGTTGACCAGCCCGCTCTTTCCGAGCCGGCCTGCGCGGCCGTTGCCGAACTCGCGCATCACCGCGAGCTCCGCGACCCCCACAAGGCCGAGTTCCGACCGGCCGTTGAAAAAGTCCTCCGCACCGCGAAGGACCAGGCGGTCCGCGACAACTGCAAGCGCTCCCGCGACCAGATGAACGAGAGCAAGTGAGGCGAGAAAGTCGCGCAGGCGTTTCCGCTGCGCCATCCTTCCGTCATTGGCCGACGTTGGAATGCATATGGACGGCCTCTTTCGTCTCCTCAACCGTCCATCCCTCAATAAGCCAGCCGTTCAGCACTGAGAATGCATGGGCGAGGTCATCGCGGTTCGGCGGCAGCGGTGCGCGAAACGAGACAACCGGCTCCGGTTCGGCATTTTTTTCTTCCCACAATGCCCACTCGACTCCATCGATCTCGGCTTGTGTGTCGGAGACAAGTCGGCGTTTGAACGTGACGAAACGTCCATTGGCGACCGGCTCAGTGCGGGCAGTGCCCATCGCATGTCCGACGAAGCGCGGAAAGGAAATGTTCTGCGCCGCGGCGACGTTCTCAATCGCTCTGAGCCAGGAGTGTTGTCCGGTGGATTTATTCATCTTCCTTCTGCCGAACTGCTATCATACATAACGCATCAAAATCGCGTCAAGACGCCGAGTTTGGCGCATCACCGCGAGTCGCGACACACAAATGACCTGGGCCTTACGGGCCTACTGATCAGGCCAGCGAATACTGCGGCGAGGGCACCTGCTCTCTGTGCGAGAGAAAGCGGCAACACAGTTTTCGGCTCGGCATCGGCTGCGCAGTCATGCTCGAATGTCCGAGGCCCGCGGGGAAAGACCTGGTTTTTCACGATTCTACGAGAACGGCACGATAGTTGCTATCTTTTGTACGCTGATGTTATCTTTCGCACAATGGCAGGCGGCTGGCCAGGAGCGCCGCGAATGCGCCCAACCCCTTCCTGTGGAGGGCTAAACAATGGCCTCGCGTCGGTACGGCGTAAACTGTTAGATACACTAAACTTATGGCGACGGCCGGCGATGTGCTCCAGCGGCCGATTATCGCGAGGGCGGGGCGCATCGCGGGAAACGGCCGATGCCAACGACGCTACCCGACTGCCAAGATGGCAGCCGCAAAGGAAAGTCGAATGTCGAAGCACGAAGGATGCCGGCAAAATGAAGTAAACCGCGGATTTCGCCGAGAACGCGGGTGTGTAAGTTCAGTTCCGCGAAGGCCGTGTTCGCATGATTTATCCGCGGCAATCCGTGCCATCCGCGGTTCATTACTCATACGGCCGAGAAGGCCCGACGTTTTTCGGAAAATTCTTCGCCGCCGGCCGTGGGAGATTTTTCGCATAGGAACGCGGCGCCGATTCCCAACCCGTTATGGGGCAAGGAGTTGCGCCGCCGAATCTTTTTGACGCCGCCTCCTGAGCGGGGAATTGCGCACACTGAAGCCGGCGGCGCAACCTATGGCCGCATAAGGACTTGCGTCCAAAATGTACAAACGATTCTATACAACTGTTGACCAGACTTGGAAAGTGTGGTATGCTGGCTCGAAAGAAGTGGGGCGATGATCGGTGGATGGTGAATTGAGGAAAGAGATGAAAGATGAGGCATTTAGCCACGAAGTGAACACGGATCAAACACGGATTCCTTCCGCCTTTCGTCCGTTGCCCCGTCCGGCTTTCGTGCGTTTTGTCTGTTTCGTGGTTTCCGCCCGCCGGAGAGAACAAATGGCCATAAGAAGTATTCGTGATGCGGCCCTTCTCGAATCCTACTCGAATCCTGCTCGGCTTCTACTCGCTTCCTATTGCCGTCCTACTGCCGTGCCGGGTGGCCCTGGGCGGTTGCCCGCCCAGGGCTCCCACAGATCCGGACGTGCCCGCATTAGAGCATCCGGTTCCTCAAGTAACCCCATTGCTTCGCCACAACCTAGCTAGCGCCGTGACAAACCCGTACTGTACTATCCGTCGCCATTGCGTTGACACCAACGGAAGTTCGATGCCTTCCAGGTGTTGCCTGCCGACGGGCGAGTTACTCGATGCCTCGCTTCCCATCCCCCGGGTCCTCGCGGGTCGAGTTCCCCGGCTTCCTCGGTACTATCAAGGCACTGCGACTTCCTGCCGCCCTTCCCGCCGCGCTTCGTTTCCTTCGCTTGGCGGTACCACGGGACCACGCATAGTTCGCTCCCGCCGCCGCTGCGTGTGGCAACGTCGGGCCTGGGGTTGTTCGCCCGGTATCCCCGTCCGGGAATGCTTCCGTGGAGACGACAGGATCTCCCAAGTTCCTGGGGAACCCCGATTCCCGTTTGCACATGTTCTTCGACCCCGGCCGGCCCCTGCGTGCCTAACCACTTGCGGCACGCTGGGCGTGGCCCCCGCTAATAGGACGACGAGGGCGTCAACGGTAAGGACGATTTCGGGGCTCAATAGCATGGCTTTCGGGCTCGCTGTCTACGCTTCGCAAGGTCGGTTGCCCTTCACTCACGCAAGACTCGCTTCCAGCTGCTGGTCAGGCTCTCCTGGACGGGCTTCTACCCGCAAGGTCCCAATACAAGGTTTCAAATCATTCGACTTTCCTCCTTATCCAAGCTTCTTGGCGCAACCTACTCTCGTCCTGCCTTGCAAAACCCCAAGATCACAGGCAAAAATCGCGAATTCCAAAACCGAAGAAAAAAGTCGGTGCAAAACGGCAACGTTTTCGCCAGCAACCGTCACTGCAAGATGTCTCACGCAAAGGCGCGAAGCGCAAAGACAGCAAAGAGAAGACAGAGAAATGTACGACAGGAAAATGCTCGCGATACTCCGATCGTGCCCTCACCCCTACCCCTCTCCCGAAGGCGAGTGGAAGCAATGCACAAACCAGGCCCTCATTTTCCTGTCAATCATTTTCCTGTCAACTCCTTGGCGAGCTTTGCGCCTTTGCGCGAGGCTTGTTCGAGTTTGCGCATTGCGGTCGGCCTCAATTCTCGAAAACCGTGCCAAAATGAGCCAAATCGTGCCATACATGCGATTTCGCCGCGGAAATCGCGGGGTGCGGAAACCAGGCGCCTGGTGCCAAACGACGCCAAACGGTGCCAAACAGCGTCAAACGAGTGCCATTAGTGCCATATTTGGCACGGTTTTGCCGTTCGGCAGCCCGCCGGACAAACGTCGGATCACTAATTATTACTTGTTAACAAAAAGCTCACGAAGGACACAAAGGAAATGCCCCCGCTCACTCGTCTCCCGCAAACCCTGCACCTCTCCCGACAGGCGAGGGGACGCAAGGCGCGCAGCATCGCCCAACTCAGGCTCAATGCTCCCCGTTTCAAGCTCCCCGCTCCCTGCCGCGTTGCCAAGTCCGTTTATTCCGTCTGCGCAAACCTTGCCGGCGCGGCTTCCGTAGAATGTGCAAGCGTCTCGGATAACCGCCGTGCAAACTTGAAAAAATTCTTTGCGCAACTCGTTACGGGGCTATGATTAAGAAACCAAACTGCGTCCGCGAACCGCGAAAACCATTTGCAGGTTTTCTTGGAATCGGGCAGATTAGCGTATGGGCAAGCGCCCGGTGCGCTTTAATGAAGTGCTAGCATAAACCGACCAAAAGGTGGACTGATCATGAACGCCTATCGTTTCGCCATCCTGCTCACCGCCGGACTATGCGCGGCCGGACTATCGGCCGCCGCGGCCGCCGCTCAAGACGTTGTGTCCGGTGCCTGCCCAAGCTGCCAGGGCCGCGAGTACCGGCTGGTCTATCAGACAAACTACGAACAGCGGCAAGTGACCTCGTATCGCCTCGAGTACGAGACGGCCTACGAGGACCGCCGCGAGATCCGTTCCCGCCCGGTGTATGAGACCCAGTTGCGCCAGCGCCGCTATACGGTCACCAAGCCGATCCTGGAGACGGCCGAGCGCGAGGAGCGCGTGACCGTGATGAAGCCGGTCTGCGAGACGCAAGTCCGCGACGAGAGCTACGATGTCGTGCAGATGGTCAACGAAACGGCCGAGCGGGAAGAGCGCGATGTCGTCAATCAGCCGGTCACCGAGACCGCCGAGCGGGAAGTGACTTACACCGTCCAGCGGCCCGTCACGGAGACCGTCATGCGGCAGCAGTGCCGCACGGTCATGCAGCCGGTCGTCACGCAGCGCTGCCAGCTCGTGGACCAGGGCTGTTTTCGCGAGCAGGTGACGTACAAGCCGAGCTGGTTCGCCAACCGGCTGGAGTGGCAGAGCGGCGGCACGACGGTCGATCCGGTCACCGGCGTGGCCGCATATCGCGTGCCCGGCTTGTACTGGACGCCCACCAATCGCGGCACGTACGAAGTGAACCGCGTTTGGCAGCCGAACATGGTCACGCAGCAAGTGCAGCAGGTGGCGTACATGCCGCAGACGGTTACCGAGCAGATTCCGGTGCAAGTGACGAGCTATCGCGCGGAACAGGTCGTGCAAAAGGTGCCGTATCAGACCTGCCGCATCGTGCAGCAGGAGATGGTTCGCAAGGTGCCGTACACCGTCAGCCGGCCGGTGACGCAGCACATTGATCGCAAAGTGCCGGTGCAGGTCACGCGGATGGTGGCGGAGGAGCAGGTCCGCAAGGTGCCTTATCAGACGTGTCGCATGGTGCAGGAGGAGCGCGTCGAGCAGGTGCCGACGCAGGTCTGCCGCATGGAGTCCTATGAAGAGACAGTCCGCATCCCGCACCTCGTGGAGAAGCGGATACCGGTCACCTGCAACTACACGGTGCCGCACGTGGAGTGCTTCCGCGTGCCGGTGGACGATTGCTGCACGAACTGCCCGTCGAGTTGCGGCGTGCCGGCTTCGGTTTCAAGCAGTTGCGATGTGCCCGTCGAGGGCCGATCTGCCGCGACCGTGCCCGGAGGAACGACCTTTGGCGGCAATCCGGCCGTGGCCCCGACCGGAACGAACTCCAAGATACCGAGTCCGCCGGGCGGCGAGAAGAAGCCGGAGTTGCCGATTGGCGGCGGTGCAAGCAGCACCGCGCCGCCGTACAAGCCTTCGACCGAGCCCGGCGGCGCGACCGGCGGTATTCCGGACATAGGGACGAAGATGATCCCCGTGCCGCCAGCCGGTTCGGGACATTAAGAGGGTTGTCAGGCGCGCTTGAGCGGCTATCGTGGGATGCATTCCACCGTGAAGCCCGACGCGCAAGCGAGCGGAAAAGCTGGTCACTGATTCGGCCCTCTCGCTAGCGCTTCGGGCTTCAATAGCGCGATGAGACCCTCGTGACCGACGACAATACGCAAAGTGCCGACCAGGCGGAGCGATACTACACGCCCGCCATGCTTGCCGAAGTGCTGGACGTTCCCTTGTCGCTGGTCCGCCGCTGGCATCGCGGCCGATTGATCGTGCCGGCCCAGGAAGTGCGGCGGCTGCTCTACTTCGACTTCCAGGAAGTGGCCGTCGCCCAGCGCATGGCCCAGTTATTCCGCGCGGGCGTCTCTCCGCAGAACATCGAGAAGAAGGTCGCCGATTTGGCGCGATTGCTGCCCGGCATCGAGCGGCCGATCCTGGATCCCGCAGTCATCGTGCAAGGGCAAAGTCTGCTGGTGTGCCAGAGCGACGGGCTCGTCGAGGCCGGCGGGCAGTTGCGGTTTGATTTTGATCCGGCGCTTGTAGTACCGGCTTCAGCCGGAAATCCGCCTGAAGGCGGGACTACGAGCACGCTGGCCGGCGTCTTGCGCTCGGTGGAAGACGTGTCGATCTCGCCCGAGCAGATGCGATCGCTGGCCATGGAGTGTGAAGACGCGGGCCGACTGTCGGAAGCGGCCGGATGGCATCGCGCGGCGATGGCAGCAGCCGGGCCCGATCCGGAAAGCTGTTTTCAACTGGCCGAACTGCTTTATCGCCAAGGCGACGTAAGTGCTGCCCGCGAACGCTATTACATGGCGATCGAATTGGACGAGAACTACGTCGAGGCCCGCGCGAATCTCGGCTGCGTGTTGGACGAGTTGGGCGAGCGGGACCTGGCGGTTGCTGCTTTCGAGGGTGCGCTCCGCTGCCACGGCGACTATGCCGACGCGCACTACCATCTTGCCCGAACCTTGGACGAGATGGGCCATCGCCGCACGGCCGAGCAGCATTGGCGGCGGTTTCTGGCGCTGCGCCGGGAAGCCCCTGGGCGGCCGAAGCGGAAGAGCGGCTGGGATAACTACTTTACGACGAAGTTCACCATCTTGCCCGGCACGATGATCGTCTTCACGACGGTCTTGCCCGCGAGCATTTCGGCGACTTTCTCGTCGGCACGGGCGGCGGCTTCCATCGCCGCCTGATCCGCGCCGGTGGGAACCGTGATCCGCCCGCGGAGCTTGCCGTTGATCTGCACCGGCACCTCGATGGTGTCTTCCTTGAGCAGTTCCGGATCGAAGTCGGGCCACGGCTCGTAGGCCAGCGATCCGGCGCCGCCGAATTGCTGCCACAAGCTCCTCGGCGATGTGCGGGGCGAAGGGCGCAAGGAGCAGCACAAAGCTGCTCCATGACGCTCTTCGGCCGTTTCTCCACTTTGAAGAAGAAGTTGGTGAACTCCATCATCCGCGCGATGGCCGTGTTGAACGACAGCTGCTCGATGTCCCGCGTCACCGCCTGGATCGTCTTGTGCAGCATGCGATTCTGCTCGACGTCGGCTCGATTTCTACGATCGTCTGCGTTGAGCTGGATCTCTTCGGCCCGCTCGTCGAGTGATCATCCGCCAGACGCGATCGAGAAAGCCGCGCACGCCGCTCACGCCCTCCATGCTCCACGGCTTGACCGCCTCGAGCGGACCCATGAACATCTCGTAGAGCCGCAGCGAGTCGGCGCCATATTCGTTGACGACCTCGTCGGGGTTGACGACGTTGCCGCGGGCCTTCGACATCTTCTCGTTGTTCTCGCCGAGGATCATCCCCTGGTTCACCAGCTTCTGAAACGGCTCGGTCATGCTCACGTACCCGCGGTCGTAGAGCACCTTGTGCCAGAAGCGGGCGTAGAGCAGGTGCAGCACGGCGTGCTCCGCCCCGCCGACGTAGAGATCGACCGGCATCCAGGCCTTCTCGAGCTTCAGGATCGACCAGCGCCTCGTTGTTCTTCGGGTCGAGGAAGCGCAGATAGTACCAGCACGAGCCGGCCCATTGCGGCATCGTGTTCGTCTCGCGCTTGTAACGCTTGCCGTCCAGCGTGACGTAGAGCCACGTCCGGGGCCTTGTCCAGCGGCGGCTCGGGGCGATCGTGCTCGGCGTCGAACTGCCATCGTCTCCGGCAGGTCGAGCGGCAGGTCTTCGGCTGCAGCGCGCGAATCTGCCCGGTGGGCTCGCCGTCGGTCGTCCAGTTCGTGCAGGATCGGGAACGGCTCGCCCCAAAAATGCTGCCGGCTGAAGAGCCAGTCGCGGAGCTTGTAGTTGACCGCCGCGCGGCCAATGCCCTTGCTCGGTCAGGTCGGCGGCGATTCGCTGCTTGAACTCGGCCGTCGGCAGGCCGTCGTAGGGGCCGGAATTGATCGCGTGGCCCACGTCGGTGAAGGCCACGAAGCTGGCGCATGCTTAGGCGGTAGGCTGGCTTTCCAGGCGGAAGCTCATGGTCGCGGCGTCGCCGGCGAACTGCGCTGCGGTTGGGGACGGGAACTCCATGCTTTATTAGCCATGCCTCGCTCGAGATCACCACCTGCACGATCGGCAGCTCGAACTTCTTGGCGAACTCGAAATCCCGCGTGTCGTGCGCCGGCACGGCCATGATCGCGCCGGTGCCGTAGCTGATCAGCACGTAATCGGCGACCCAAATCGGCATCGGCTTGCCCGTTGACCGGATTGATCGCATACGAGCCGGTGAAGACGCCCGTCTTGTCCTTGGCCAGGTCGGTGCGGTCGAGATCGCTCTTGCGGGCGGCCTTCTCGCAATAGGCCCGCACCGCCGCGGCCTGCTCGGGCGTCGTCAGCCGCTCGACGAACGGATGCTCCGGCGCGATGACCATGTACGTCGCGCCGAAGAGCGTGTCGGGCCGCGTGGTGTAAATCCGCAGCACCTCCTCGTCCGGCTTGCGCAGGAAAGCCGCGACCCTTCGCGAGTCGCTCCGCCAGGCTTCGTACTCCTCGGCTGCGACGGCTTGCCGTCCTCGCTCCGCACGTGCCGATGAAGAAATCGACCTCCGCGCCCGTGCTCCGGCCGATCCAGTTGCGCTGCAGCAGCTTGATGCTCTCGGACCAATCGAGCCCGTCGAGGTCCTTCTCCAGCCGGTCGGCGTAGGCCGTGATCCGCAGCATCCATTGCCGCAGCGGCATGCGGACGACCGGATGCCCGCCGCGCTCGCTCAGGCCGCCGATGACTTCCTCGTTGGCCAGCACCGTGCCCAGCGCCGGGCACCAGTTGACCGGGGCCTCGATCTGATAGGCCAGGCGATGCTCGTCCCGATAGCGGTCGACCGCCGCGGCGCCTCGCTCGGCCACGTCGTCGGGGATCGGCAACTCGGCGATCGGCCGGCCCTTCTGCTGCTCGGCGTCGAACCAGGTGTCGAAGAGCACCAGGAAGATGCACTGCGTCCAGCGGAAGTACTCGACGTCGGTCGTGGCCAGCTCGCGGTCCCAGTCGTAGCTGAAGCCGAGCATCTTCAACTGGCGGCGGAACGTGGCGATGTTCTTCTCGGTCGTCGATCCGCGGATGCGTGCCGGTCTTCTTGGCGTGCTGTTCGGCCGGCAGGCCGAAGGCGTCCCAGCCCATCGGGTGCATGACGCTGTAGCCGCGCATGCGCCGGTAGCGGCAGACGATGTCGGTGGCCGTGTAGCCCTCCGGGATGGCCGACGTGCAGCCCGTCGCCGCTGGGATAGGGGAACATGTCCAGGACGTACAGCTTGGGGCCCGTGGGCAGCCGGGGCGCGGCGAACGTGCGGTTCGTTTCCCAGTAGTGCTGCCACTTCGGTTCGATCGCGGCGGGGTTATAGCGCGGCATGAGGGCAATATCGCGGGAGTCAACGAGGGATAAACCCGCATTCTAGCGGTTTTTGACAGGGATTTGGAGTGAGGCGGCTTGCCGGGGTGCATTCCCGATTCGCCTGGCTGACCGAGCAAGCCAGCCTGAGCCATCATCGCGCGGCAACTCGATTACGGCGAGAGGCGTCTTGCACCGGCCGATCTGCGAGAAGTATTCCACGGCACGGCCGCGGCGATCAAGGCCGCAACGAAGAGAGCCATCGTTCCCGCTTCGGGCACCGGCAACACGGCGATTGGGGCGCTCGGGCGGGAACAACCGGCGCGGCGAAGAGCGCGGCGGCATTGCGCCGACGATCAGGTCCGAGCCATCAAGTATCGCGTCGGGCGACGTTGCGATCAATTTGCCGGCCAGCACCTCCGTGCCGCCGCTGTAGGTGTTCGTTCCGCTGAGGACCAGCGTGCCGCTGCCGGTCTTCACCAGTTCCATGCCGTCGCCGCTGATGGAGCCGGAGTCGGTGATGCTCATCGTGTCGGCCTCGAACATACCCTGGTCAAAGGCGCCGTCGCCGGGCACAAGCTGAACATTCAGGCCGATGGTCTGGTTGCTGCCGCTTTGGTTGACGACGAAACCGGAGAGTTGAATCGCATTGCCTTGCAAGTTGTACGCAGGCGCGGCGCTGTCGAAGAAAATGCCGTAGAAAAGCGAATTGAGAGCCAGGTTGTTGAAGTTGGAAACGTGGCCGCCCGCGGCGAGCGCGCCAAGCGCAGCCAGTGGCCGGCCGTGGGCGACGTGCCGCCCCAGTTGGCGGCCGTGCTCCAATTGTTGTCGCCGCCGCCGCCATTGAATATTACGGTGCTGGGCGTCGCCACGTAGGCGAAGCCCCCTTCATCGAAGACGGAGTAGCCGCTGGACGACGAGACTGCCACACGACCGGCGGCGATCAGGCTCTTCAGCGCGGCTTCCCAGGTGCCCGCGGCCGGGTCTTGCCAGCGGAAGAGCCAGCCCGGCCCGCTGCCGGACCCGGCGGAAAGCTGCAGCACGCTCGTGTCGTTGATGCTCAGCGCGTCCGATGAACTGCCGCGGAAGGTCATGCCCGTCAACTGGCCGCCGAGCTGCTGGAGCGTCAAGATTGAATTGTTCGACAGGTTGATATAGTTATTGACCGCGCTCGCGGGGGCGGGAAGGATGATCGAATTGGAATAGCCGATGTAAAGATCGTTCGTAGTCACGGGGCCCGGGTTCAACAGGCTGACCAGACCTCCGGCATTCCACCCGAGGTACACGTAGTTCGTGGCGCTGAGCTTGTGGCCGGCCATATCGAGCGTTGAGCCGGTGTCGCGGAGATCGAATTGGTTGTTGAGGAGCATGTCGGCGCCCAGGGTCAGTTTGCTCCCGCTTTCGACGCCGACCGATCCGGTGACGTTGCCGGTTGCGGTGGTAATCATCTGCGATCCGCCGAGAAGGTCAAGATAGGAGACGGAATTGTTGGCGAGCGAGCCGCCGTTGACGTTGTAGAGGAAGAAGTTCGTCACCGCGTCGGGGGGCGAGGCTGAAGGACTGGTTGGCAACGTAGAGGCTGGTCGTCGCCAGCGGACCGCGGTTGACGAGCGTGGGCACAGTGCCACTATACCAACCGAGGAAGATAATATTCGTGGCGCTGAGCTTATGGCCGCCCATATCGAGCGTCGAGCCGCTGTCGCGAAGGTCGAATTGGTTATTGAGAAGCATGTCCGCGCCCAGGGTCAAAACGCTGCCGTTGTGAACATAGGCCGACGAGGTAACGTTGCCCGTGGATGATGTGGTAAGCGGCGAGCCGCCGTCCAGTTCGAGACCGGCGGTGCTCCAAGTTCCCGCCGTGGTCACGAGAGGACTGTTGTAGAGATACAAATAGTTGAGCGAATGATTTGTGAGCGTGCCGCCGCTGTCGTTGGAAAGATACATGTTCGACACGACATCGGCGGGCGCGAGGCTGAAGGGCTGGTTTGCCACGTAAAGATTGGTTGTCGCCAGCGGCCCGCGATTCGTCAGCGTGGGAACGGTGCTGTTGTACCAGCCGAGGAAGATATAGTTCGTCGCGCTCAGTGCGTGGCCGCCCATATCAAGAGTCGAGCCGCTGTCGCGGAGGTCGAATTGGTTACTGAGGAGCATGTCCGCGCCAAGGGTCAGCACGCTGCCGTTATGAACATAGGCCGACGAGGTAACGTTGCCGGTCGAGGTTGTGGCAAGCGGCGTTCCGCCATCCAGTTCCAGACTGGCGGTGCTCCAGGTTCCCGCCGTGGCGAGCGCCGTATTGTACAGGTAAAGGTAGTTTAGCGAATGATTACTGAGCGTGCCGCCGCTGACGTTGGCAAGATACATGTTCGTCACCGCGTCAACGGGTGCGAGGCTGAAAGGCTGATTGGCCACGTAAAGATTGGCTGTCAACAGAGGCCCGCGATTGACCAGCGTGGGAACGGTGCTGTTGTACCAGCCAAGGAAGATATAGTTCGCCGCGCTTAATGCATGTCCGCCCATGTCCAGCGTCGAGCCGCTATCGCGGAGGTCGAATTGATTGCCCAGGAGCATATCCGTACCCAGGGTCAACGCGCTGCCGTTATGAACGTAGGCCGAGCTAGTGACGTTGCCGGTGGATGCCGTGGTCAACGACGCGGAGCCGTCCAACTCGAGACTTGCGGCGCTCCATGCGGCCGACGTACCCGATAGCGTGCTGTTGGAGAGGTAGAGGTAGTTCAACGTGTGGTTGCCCAGCGAGCTGCCGCTGATATTGGCCATATAGAGGTTCGTCACGGTGTCAAGCGGCGCGAGGCTGAAAGAGGGCTGGTTGGCAACGTAGAGATTCGCCGTCGACAGCGGTCCGCGATTCGTCAGCGTGGGCACGCCGCTGTCGTACCAGCCGAGGAAGATGTAGTTCGGGCGCTCAGTTTATGACCGGCCATGTTCAGCGTCGTGCCGCTGTCGCGGAGGTCGAATTCGTTATTGAGGAGCATGTCGGCGCCTAGGGTCAACACGCTTCCGCCGTTGACATAGGCTGAGCCGGTGACGTTTGCGGTGGTTGTCGTGATCATCTGCGATCCGTTGTCCAGTTCGAGATAGGAAACCGAGTTGCCGCCGAGTGAGCCGCCGCTGACGTTGGAAAGGTAGAAGTTCGTCACCGCATCGGCGGGCGCGAGATTGAAGGGCTGATTGGCCACGAGGAGGTTCGCCGTCGCAAGTGGTCCGCGGTTGACCAGCGTGGGAACGCCGCTGTTGTACCAGCCGAGGAAGATGTAGTTCGCGGCGCTCAGTTTATGGCCGCCCATGTCCAACGTCGAACCGCTGTCGCGGAGGTCGAATTCGTTATTGAGGAGCATGTCCGTGCCCAAGCTTATGCTGCTGCCGTCGTGGATGTACGCCGTCCCCGTGATGTTCCCCGAAGACGTTATGGCCACCGACGCAGTACCATACGACTCAAGCGAACTCACGGCGTCCGACGTCCCGAAAGTGAAATTGTTCGCGTAGGCAACGTAAAGACTCGGCGTCGTAAGTGCGCCGCTGCCGCGGACGATGCTACCCGTGGCGCCCGGGGTTTCGCCGATGCTAATATAGCCGCCGACGATCAGGTTGTAGTTGCCCAGGTTGAGCGTCCCGCTGCTGCCGCTGCCGTTGCCGAGGATCAGGGTTGAAGCAAATTGATCCTGCGTGAGCGTCACGTTTGCCGTCAATGCCGCGCCGGCAGGAATCGTGCTTCCAATGAAAACATCGTCCGACGCGCCGGGCACACCGGCGGGAGTCCACGTCGATGCGTCACTCCAGGTGCCCGTGGCTGAAACGGCGCCAAAATCGCCGGCTCGGGCGGTCGCCACCGAGAGCAAAAGGACCAGAAGGAAGATGTGCGCGGAGAACGGCCGCCGCGCCCAGCCAAGGCGATTGCTCAACATAGACCCCAAACCCCCGGATTCGTACTGGCGAGCACAATTTCTAGATAAGAAGCGAACCGCCGGGTTAACCCTTGGAGGAGGCCGGCGCGGCTCGCTATCCGCCAAAACTGCCCGTTATTCTAGTCAGGCCGCGTGCAAAGTCAAAGAATCTTCTCGGCTCGGGCGAAAAACGCCGAACGCTGGGGGATCCCATTGCAGCGGTTTTTGCCGCGGATTTGCCGGGCGGCTGGCCTTTGCACGGGCGAGGCATCCCTTCCTCGCTATGCTTTCCAAGTCTGTGCGGATCGGGTTTAATTAACCATTAGGCAGCTACTGGCACGTCGCCCGGCGGCCGGACTTGGCTCCTCCGCAACATAGTAATCGCGCGTTCGGCATCGGACGCTTCTTCGTTATGGAATGAGTAGCGATATCCTTCCGCGTATGAAAAGGCAAGCTCATCATGGACTATCGGCTCCCCTCCTTCCACGAGAAGCGAACCGCTCCAATCGCACCGGCGATGGAAATCATCGAGCTGAACAGCCAAGGAGAACAAGGCGAAGTGGTGCGACTCCTGGCCAAGGGGCAGATCGTACAGCGAACCCTGTCCTCGTCCGATCTGTTGGGCGAAACCTTGTCCCCGGCCGGCTATGACCGCAGAGTATTGTTGAGCCTTGCCGAGGTAACCTTCGTTGACTCGACGGGCCTGGGCTGGTTGCTCAAATGCAACAAGCAGTTTCGAGATGCTGGAGGAACCTTGATGCTTCACTCCATCCCGCCCGTAGTGCTCGACGTAATCAACGTGATGCGACTTAGCCAGGTTCTCAAGCTGTTCGACGACGAGGAGTCGGCGTTGGCATCGATTCAAGGAGCAAACCAATGAGCGATGAACTTGACGCGGTTGCCGATGCAGAGGAAATAGCGGAAACGAATTTTCGCGATCATGCTCCCGCGGCGTCGCAGCGCGGCGAGGAAGACAAGGGGCTCCTCGGCGCGGAGGCAATCGAGTTTTCCGGCCGCGAGACGGGCAACGTCGCCGCGCAGTTGGTCGATTATGCCGTCTCCCTGCCGGCCAGCGATCTTTTCATCGACACCGACGAGGACAACGTACACGTGACGGCGCGCTTTCTGGGAATTCTTCGCCATGTGGCGCAGGATCGATCTGGAAAGCGGCCGCCGGCTTCTGAACTACTTCAAAGCGGTCGGCGGAATGGATCTGGGCCAGAAACTTCGCCCCTGCGACGGGCGTTGGGTCTACACGCGAGAAGATGACCGCAAAACGGAGCTTCGCATCAACACCACGCCGGGCCTCTTTGGCGAGCATATGGCCATCCGCCTGCTGGACCGGGATCAACGAATCCTTGGGCTCGAAGAGCTGGGCATGAGCGCCAGGGACATTGCAAGCGTGGAGAGAATGGTGGCAAGTTCGAGAGGGCTGATCCTCGTAACCGGACCTACCGGATCCGGTAAGACGACGACGCTCTATGCCTGCATGCGACGTTTGAACAACGGCCAACGGCGAATCTGCACGATCGAAGACCCCATCGAATACGCGCTGCCGGGCGTGCGCCAGTCGCAGGTGAACCTACGGATTGGACTGGACTTTCCCGAGTTGTTGCGGAGCACCATGCGGCAGTCGGCCGACGTGATCCTGGTCGGCGAGATTCGCGATCCCCTCACGGCGGAGACCGCCGTACTGGCGTCCAAGAGCGGCCAGTTGGTTCTCGCCACGCTTCACGCCTCCACGGCGGCGGGCGCCGTGGACAGCATGTTATCGCTGGGCATCCATCCTTATTTCCTGGCGTCGGGCCTTTCCGCCGTGATTACCCAGCGATTGGTGCGCACGCTTTGCCCACACTGCAAAGTGGCCGTGGATATCAGCGACTCGTTCGACACTTTCCACGACGTCCGCCGCTGGCTCAAGCCCGAAGACGGGAAAACCATCTACGCCGCCGTTGGCTGCCCGAAGTGCCGTTTTGAGGGCCATTCCGGCCTCACGGGCGTCTTCGAAGTGCTCTCGGTATCGCGCGAGATCCGCCGCCTGATCAACGAACGGGCAACCGTCCGCGAGATTCGCGATCAGGCCGTTCGCGAGGGAATGATGGACGTGCGCTGCGAGGCGCTGTTGAAAGTCGCCGAGGGAACGGTCAGCTTCGAGGAAGTAATGCGGGCCATCCCCATCGAGTACCTGCTTCCGGAGCAGGAGCAGTAAGGGAGTTCTGAAACTAGCCAGTGGATAGTCCGCAGGTGGTGCTGCCGTTTTTAGCACAAAAGTTGCCGCCATGATACAAGAGATTTTCGGCTTTTTTGCTGCAATGAAATTCACTTTTCCGCTACAATGCAAGTGTTAAGCTTGCCGCAGACATGCGGGCAAGGCATGAGACTTTTCGTGAAA
The DNA here is from genome assembly GCA_963707295.1 of uncultured Planctomycetia bacterium. Classification (GTDB taxonomy): domain Bacteria; phylum Planctomycetota; class Planctomycetia; order Pirellulales; family Thermoguttaceae; genus JANXQG01. The sequence continues at coordinate 825,497 of CAVPPL010000006.1, read as the reverse complement.
CTGGGAGTGCTTGTTATTTCGGCGGGTGGGGCCTCGCCGGTCTTTGTTCATTTTTCGGAAGGCGCGCGTGCATGACCCTACCGAACGACCAATTTTGAGAACCCCGCCTTGACCTAGAGGAGGAGCACTACGGATCGGCTTTCCCGAGCTTGGAAACCTACGGAAAACGCCCATTCAAAAAACAAAAGCTGAAAACTGACTTATCTTAGGAGCATATTGATGTCTACTTGGACGAAACTCTTTGCGATCATCGCTTCTCGTCGTGGGACTGCTGTCCGCGCCAGCCGCCGCTTCGGCGGCCATCACCATTTCAGACACTTCTTCCGCAGTACCGTGGCTGGTCACCAGCGGTAGCCCCACAGTTTCCACAGATTTCGCGATGACGGGAACAGAATCGTTCTCGATTACCTCCGTCCCCGGGAACACCGTCCTCGTCGTGAATTACACCGCGCTTGCGCAGCACAATAACGGCCTCGTCCTCACTCCCAGCATGTCGTGGAACGGTGTACCGCTCCAGGCGGCCATTGTCCAGTCAAGCACCACGAGCAGTTACGTTATCGCCAACGTCTTCTATCTCTTCAATCCGTCTCCGGCCGTCAACGGCAGCCTGGTGATCTCCGGCTCGGGACGCGACGCCTTAATCGGCGCGTATACGTTAACCGGCGTAAGCACTACCGTCGCGCCGGCCGGCGTTGCGGCCACGTCTGGCACCAACACTGTTTCGGTGAATTTGCCCAACACGACCCCTGCCGGCGGATTCGCGGCCATCACCAGCGCATACCGCTATAACACCGGTATCCCCCTCTCCTATACCACGTCATCCGGCCCCGCTGTAGCACTACAGTGGTCCGGGACAGATGTGTCCAGTTCACCGACCGTCCCCAACATGGTTAGCGCCTCGGCCTTTATTTCCAATCTTTCCGCCGGCTCGCTCACGATCACACAGTCGAACAACGCGACGAGCCGCGACAACATCGCAGTCGCGGTCTTTACGCCCGGGAACGCTACTACCCTCGGTTCGATTTGGAGTACCGCGGGTGGCGGAAGTTGGAGTTCGACGAGCAGTTGGGGCGGCACAGTCCCCAGCGGCACGGGAGCAGTGGCCTTGTTCAACGGCAGCAACCCAACGACCGCCGCTGCAGTCACGCTGGACGCACCGATTACCGTGAACGTGCTGGTGCTCGCCAACAGCAATCAAATCTCAATCGGTCCCGGCGGCGGCGGCAGCCTGACCCTTGCCTCCAGCGGCAACAACGCGCCCATCGTTTCCGTCACCGCGGGCTCACACATCATTTCGGCCCCGGTTAGCATGAACACCACCACGATTTTCGGTGTGAGTAGCGGCCAATCGCTTGCCTTAAACGGCGGTCTTGCCGACGGCACGGGCTCTTCCGGCTTAGGTCTGGCCGGCGGCGGCACGCTCGTCCTCGGCGGCAGCAACAGCTATTCCGGCACAACGACCGTGACGGGCGGGACCCTGAATGTAACCACCAGCCTGGGGAACTCACCTCTCCGGGTCACGGGCGGCGCCCTGACTGTCGCCGGCAGCGTGGGGAACGGGCCGATCACCGTCACGGGCGGAGCCGTGACTGTCACCGGCAGCGCGGGGGGCGGGCCGGTCGTCGTCTCGGGCGGGGCCGTCGTGACTGTCGGCGGAAACCTGGGGAGCGGGCCGGTCACCGTCTCGGGCGGGACCGTGAACGTCGGCGGCAGCGTGGGGAGCGGGCCGCTCTCCGTCTCGGCCGGGTCCGTGAATATCGGCGGCAACGTGGGGAGCGGGCCGGTCACCGTCGCGGCCGGCTCAGTGACTGTGGCCGGCGCCCTGCAGGGGAGCGGGTCGGTCTCCGTAACAGGCGGCTCATTGTCTATCGCCGGCGCACTGGTGAATAGCAACTCGATAAACGTGTCGGGCGGCGTCGCGAATTTGAACGTCAACGGGAACAGCCCGGTCACCCTGTCGGGTGGCGTATTGAATCTGAGCGGCAGCCTCGGGAACTCGCCGCCGATCGCCGTCACCGGCGGCACGCTCGGTCTGCTAAGCTCCAACGAAATCGGCCAGAACCTGTTGGCGATCAGCGGCGGCACCAGCGTACGCGCGGTCCTTGCCGAGACGGCCAGCAACGCCATCACCGGAACGACCGCTCTGAGCGTGAGCGGCAGCAACGCGTCGGCGATCCTCAGCCAAGCCAACAACTACAGTGGCACGACTAGTGTGACTAACGGCGCACTTCTGCAGCTCGGCATGCCCGGCTCGCTGTACGCCGGGGACACGGCCAGTTGGACGCCGGCGAACATCGGTGTCACCGGCAGCAGTACGCTGGTGGTCAATATCGGTGGCCCGACTGATTTCACCCCGGCGCAGGCCGCCACACTACTCTCGAATCTATCCGCTTCCACAAGCTCCAGTGGATTGGCGGCCGGCGCCGTTTTCGGCCTCGACACGACTAACGCTGCCGCGGTCGTCACGTACAGCGGTCAAATTGCGGACACCGCGGTCGGCCCCCTAACTTTCAGCAAACGCGGCACGGGAACCTTGGTGCTTTCCAGCACGAACACCTACACCGGCCCAACCGTTGTCGCCAACGGCGAACTGATCATGACCGGGGCTAACACCGCCCTCGCCGGCACCCAGTTGACGCTCAATGTCTTGAACACCGCCGCTAACGGCGTGAGCGTCCTCTCGATTCGCAACGTCGGCGTCTTAGGCAGCGGCACAGCCAATTCGCAGCTCGCCCCCATCAACATGAATGCCACAGGCGGAAATCTTGCCACCGGCATTCTCTCGACTTCGATTCTCGAGATTGGCACTAAGATCGGCACCGACCCCGGTCCCTACAATGCCGACTTCTCCTACCAGGTCGTCCAGCCGGGAAGCGGGGGAGGAACTGCGACGCCCCTCAATCCCGTAGCCATAAATGGACAGATCAATCTGGGCTATCTCGGCAACAATAATGACGGCACGGGCTTTGCCGCCTTGACTCCCTCCACGACCTCTCCACCGCGGATCGTAGCACTCTACACGCCCACTCCCACGGGTTCCGGCAGCACGACCTTGCAGACTTTAGTGGAAAAGGCCCAGTTCGGCCAAGGAAGCGGCGACCACCTAACTTTGGGATCTCCAACCGCCAACAACACGCTGGTGCTGGAGAACCCCGTCGATCTGAATGGCGGCGCCAGCCGGCAATTCTTCTCGATTCGCGGTGTCGGCATCGTGCCCGAGGGCGAGTATGCCGGCGCGATCGTCAATTCCGCGGCCACGGCCCTGAATATGAGCTTCAACGGCAACGGAGGTTTGATTTTTGACAGCCCAGACACGTCGTATAACGACGCCACGTTCCAGGTCAACGGAGGCGCGGTTTTCGTTGCCGCCAACGATCCGGCACAGGGCCCTCTAAGTACCGGTCCACACGGTGCGCTCGGCATTGGCACCGCCACCTTCCAACTCGGCACCGGCACGGCGACCAATCCGGCCGGCGGCGCGGCTATTCCCACGGTCGCCTCGGCCAATATCGCCTTTATGACCTATGGACCGAACGCGGGCATCGGCAGCGTGGGAGTATTCACGAACCGCAACATCAACGTCGGCGGGAGCGATGTCACTTATGCCAGCGCGACCTTGGGCGGCATGACCGACGACTGGACCCAGATGAACGGCAATATCACGTTGAACGAGCTGCCCGCGATTCCCACCACCTTCACCGCCCGCAACGGCGGCCGCGTCGATTTCGGCGGCACCATCAGCGGCAGCGGCTCCGTTGTGGTGGGCAATTCCATCGTGGAAGGCGACGCCACCACACCCGGAATCGCAGTGAACAACAACGGCACCATCGTCTTCAATGGCGTTGACACTTACACGGGCTCAACGGCCGTCACGGCTGGAAAGCTTTATCTCAACAACTCGGTCAACGGCTCGAGCCTGATTACCGTCGGATCGGGAGCGACGTTGGGAGGAACGGGACTTGTGAATAGTCCTGTGAATGTCTCATCCGGCGGCATTCTGGAAGGCGGCCAGTCGGGTACCGGCGCGCTCTCCCTCAACAGCGGCGTGACTTTTAACGGCCCTGCTTCGGTTTACTTCGGCGGCACGCTGCCGGCGGTCGGCCTGCCGCCATTGATGTTCAACAGCACGCTGAATACCAACGGCAATGCGGTGACGATCAATGTCGCCTCGATTTCGGGAACCGGCAATTATGCCCTGATTTATGCCAGCGGAATTCAGACCTCGCCGTCGAACTCGTTCACGCTCGGCATCCTTCCCAACCGCGCGCACGGCACGCTGGCTTTCGACAACGGCGCGAATGAGTTGGACCTGAACGTGACCAGCGTCGCCGCGTTCATTCTTTGGAGCGGATCGCAGAGTTCCGCCTGGAACACAACGAGCAGCAATTGGCTCTTCAACGGCAGTTCCACGCAGTACATCGACAACCCCGGCGATACCGTCGTCTTCGACGACTCGGCCGCGCCGAGAACCAGCGTGACCATCAACGGCGCGGACGTTCATCCCAGCGGCGTGACTTTCAACAATAACAGTTCTACCTACACGATTTCCGGTACGAACGGCATCGCCGGCAGCACCGGCCTGCAACTGACGGGCACCGGCACGGTCATTCTCACGAATTCCAACACGTTCACGGGCGCCACGTCGATCGGCGCGGGGGCCACGCTGCAATTGGGCAACGGCATTCCCGGCAGCGACGGCTCTATTTCCAGAACGGGCGCTATCACCGACAACGGCAGTTTGATCTATCAGCTTGCCGGAGCGCAGTCCTACGGCGGAGACATCGGAGGAGCTGGAACCTTGAGGCTCCAAAGCGGCATGTTGACGCTGACAGGTTCCGAAACCTATAGCGGCGCCACCACGGTAAACAGCGGTACACTGCAATTGGGCGTGGGAGCGGTCAATAAAGACGGCACATTGACCGGCGACCTCGCCAACAATGCCACTTTGATCTTCAATTACTTCGGCAATCAAACCTACAGCGGCGCCATCAGCGGCTCGGGCTCGGTGACTAAGAATGGACAGGGCACGCTTACGCTTGGCGGATTCGATTCTTTTTCCGGCCCGACCCAACTCAACCTTGGCGGGATGCAACTGGCCAGTCAGAGCGCTCTTCAGAGCAGCAGCCTCACCATCGGACAGTTCGGCTCGCTAAGTTTCGCGGGCGGAGTCACCGCTTTCAGCCTCGGCGGTCTTTCCGGCAGCGGAGCCATCAACCTCACGGACTCGCTTTCCGGTCCGGTGGCGCTTACCCTAAGCAATAGCGGGCCGAACACCGTTTACTCCGGCGCCATATCGGGATCGGGCTCGATCACGCTGCTCGGCCCCAACTCGCTGACGCTCTCCGGCACGAACAGCTATAGCGGCGGCACGACGATTAGCGGCGGCACCTTGGCGGTCACCAACGCCAACAGCTTGGGGGCCGCCAGCGGACCGCTCCAGATCGGCGCGGCGACGCTGGAAGTTGCCGGCAACATCGCGTCCGTCCGAAACATCACTCTTACCGATCCCGCCGCGACGATCCAGGTTGACGCTTCGCAGAGCTACAACAACACGGGCGCGCTGTCCGGCTTCGGTACCCTGAACAAGACCGGCGCAGGCATGCTCGTCTTCGGCGGCACGGTCAGCAATCTCCCGGCCACCGTCAGCGGCGGCACGCTGCTGGCCAACGGCCCCTCCATCGCCTGGGGTACGGTTGCCGTGTCCGGCAGCAGCGTTTTCGCCAGCAATGGAACTGCGGGCGACACCACGGTCTCCAACGGCAGCACGATCGACGTTTCCGGCAACAACGGCACAACTCTTTCCATGTCGAGCCTGACCTTGGGCCAAAGCTCAACCGACACTGCGACGCTGAACTTCAGTGCCGGTAATCCGGCGATTCCTCAGCTCGCAGTCGCCAACGCACTGACCGCCAATGGCGGAAATCATTCGGTGACGGTCAACGTCGGCGCATTCGGGGCCTTGATCGGCACCTACACGCTGGCCACGTACAACAGCCTCGCCGGGAGCGGATCTTCCGCCTTCGTCCTAGGCACGCAAATCGATTTGAGCAGCCGCGACCAGGGCGCACTGCTCGTTACGGGCACCGCGATCGACTACGTGATTACCGGTAACTATCCAATTTGGCGCGGGGTCAACGGCAGCCAATGGACTGCCACCAACAATTGGGTGCTGAATAATTCGACTTCAGCGACCACATTCATACCGGGCGATACCGTCGTCTTCGACGACTCGGCCGGCACCACCGCCGGCGGCACGACCAACGTGACGATCAGCGGCACCGGCGACGTCAGCCCGGCGTCGGTGACCTTCAATAACAACGCCTTCAACTACACGATCTCCGGACCATTTGGCATCACCGGCATCGGACCGTTGACCTTGAATGGCACCGGCAGCGTGACCCTCAGCTCGACGAACACCTATAGCGGCGGCACGAACATCAACGCCGGCACGCTGATCGCCAGCAATTCCAGCGGCGTCGCGACCGGCAGCGGCCCCGTGAACATCGGCACCGGCGGCACGCTGATAGCCAACAATTCCGGCGGCTCCGCGACGGGTGGCGGCGCCATGAATATCAACGCCGGCGGCACGTTGATAGCCGACAATTCCGGCGGCCTCGCGACGGGCGGCGGCACGGTGAACGTCAATGCCGGCGGATTGCTGATCGCCAACAATTCCGGCGGCACCGCGACGAGCAGCAGCCCGGTGAATATCAATGGCGGCACGCTGCAAATCGGCAACGGCAACGCCAACGGCACTTTGGGCGCCGTGCCGCTGGACAACGGCGTTTTGGCTTTCAGCCGAAGCGATAGCGTGACTTACGCCGGCGCGATCAACGGCACCGGCGCCGTCGTACAGCATGGGCCTGGACTGCTCACACTCACCTCTACGACTTCTACCTACGCGGGCGGCACCACGGTGAACGGCGGCACACTCGCCATCGGCAAGGACGCCAATCTCGGCGCCGTGCCCGCTAACGTCGATCCGGCGAACATCACCCTCAACGGTGGCGTTCTGGAGTTCACCGCCGGCAGCGCACTGCCAACGGCCAGCTCGGCCAGCACCTTCACGGTCAACACCAATCGCGGCATTACGCTTGGACCCTCTGGCGGGACCATCAACGTCGGTTTTGTGAACACCGTCCAGACCATCAACAACGAGACAGCGGTTTGGTATGGTGGCGTAATTACCGGGAGCGGCGGACTGACCGTCACGGGCAGTGGGGGCTGGAACGTAGCCAATCAGTCGATCCTCAATCTTATCGGCACTAACACCTACGCCGGCGGCACCACGATCAATAATGCCGTGCTCGGTATCTTTGACAACGGCGGACCGTATATCAACGTCCTCCCCACGACGACGGTCTTGAACCTTGTGAATAGCGGCGTATTTAATATGGACACCACCAATTACCTCCAGACCATCGCGGGTCTGACGGGCGATCCAACCGGTCTGGTGGGAACCTGCAACGCCAGCGGCGCCTGCGGATTGATCATCGACTCCACCGGCAGCTACACGTACAATGGAGTCATCTCCGCCTTCACGTATGCCGGCAAGGCCGGCAACAATGTCAGGATCAGCTTGACGATGTCGGGTTCCGGCAGCGAGACCCTGACGGGCTCAAGTAGCTATGCCGGCGGCACCACGGTCAGCAGCGGCACCCTTGTGCTTGGCAATGACGCCGCCTTGGGCACGGGCAGCTTGACGGCCAACGGAGGGCTTACCGACCTCCACGGCTTCAATCCAATCGTGTCGTCGCTCAGCGGCTCGGCGGGCCTGATTACCAATAACGGCGCGATCGATTCGTTGCTGACGGTCAATCAGGGTACGGCGCCGACGACGTTCAGCGGAACGATCAGCAATGGCCCGACAAACAAGGTCGCGCTGACGCTGACTACCGCGGGCACCGGTGCGCTCGTCCTCGAAGGCAGCAATACCTACTCGGGTGCGACGACCATCAACGGCGGCAGCACGCTGCAACTGGGCAGCAACGACGCCAACGGCAGCATCGGCAATAGCGCGGTGACCGATAACGGCGCATTGGTCGTGAGCCGCTCGGACAATGTCAACCTGACTTCGTTGATATCCGGCACGCTCACCGGCAGCGGCAGCCTGGTCTATAATGGCGGCGGTACTTTGACGTTGACCGGCACGAACACGTACGGCGGTGGAACCGTCGTGAACTCGGGCACAATGATCGTAACGGATCCCGCCGGGATTGAAGACGGAACGAACTTGACCGTCGGCAATGCCTCGGCGTTCCCAGCGCCCGTTGTGCCGGCGCCGCCGGTGGCTGGCGCCGCGGCAGTGCCCGAACCGGGCACACTGGCGCTCATTGCCGCGACAGCCTTGTCCATCGGCATTTGGCGGAGGAAAGGCGGTCGCGGGACCTGTGCTAAACGACCGAGTAGCGGTTGCTGAGCACATCCGCACCAAGATAAGCGGGGCCGTCGCCGGCGGATCGAGCTTGACCGCCGGCGAGGCCTCGTTGCCTTTCTGCGGCTTCCCGCTGTGCGGAACTGTAACGGCTTGTTCCCGGGCACACAAAGAGTCTATAATCCGGCAACCCGGGATCGCGCCGTCGTAGGGGCCTGCATCCCGCTTGGTCGCCAACCTCGCCCGAATTCCCGCCATGAAACTGCCATCGCTTTTTGCACGGCTTGCGTCCATCGCCGGCCTGGTTCTTTTCTCCTCCGTCGTCGCCCGGCAAGCCCTCGCCGCCGACTCGCCGCGGCTGCCCAACATTGTCTTCATCCTGGCGGACGACATCGGCTATGGTGATTTCGGATGCTATGGTGCCACCAAGGTCAGGACCCCGCACGTCGATCAACTCGCCCGCGAAGGCATCCGCCTGACCGACGCCCATTCCACGGCCTCGGTCTGCACGCCGACACGCTATTCGTTCATCACCGGGCAATACGCCTTCCGCAACCCCGAGGGCGACCATATCCTCAGCGGCGAGGCCCCGCTCTCCATCGATGCCGCCAAGCCGACCGTCGCCTCGCTCTTGAAAAAGGCCGGCTACGCCACCGGGCAGGTCGGCAAGTGGCACCTGGGCCTCGGACGCGGCGACCTCGATTACAATACCCTGATCAAGCCCGGCCCGCTGGAACTGGGCTTCGACCATGCCTTTTTCTTTCCGGCGACCGGCGATCGCGTGCCGTGCGTCTTCGTGCGGGACCACAAGGTCGAGGGCCTCGATCCGGCCGACCCGATCCAGGTCAGCTACAGCCACAAGGTGGGCGATGAGCCGACCGGCCGCGAGCATCCGGAACTGCTCACGATGAAACCGGCCAAGCCTGGGCACTCCGACACGATCATCAACGGCATCAGCCGCATCGGATTCATGGCCGGCGGCCGCTCCGCGCGATGGACCGATACCGAGATGGCCAATACGCTCAATCGCGAGGCGGCGAAATTCATCGAGGCCAACAAGGACCGGCCGTTCTTCCTCTACTTCGCCACGCACGACGTCCACGTGCCCCGCGTGCCGTATGCTTCTTACAGGGGCAAGAGCCAATGCGGCGTCCGCGGCGACGTGATCGAGGAGTTCGACGGCTCGGTGGCGCGGGTCCTGGAAACGCTCGACCGCCTGAAACTGGCCGACAACACGCTCGTGATCGTCACCAGCGACAACGGCGGCGTCATGGAAGACGGCTACCTGGACGGCAGTATCGCCAATGCCAACGGGCACCTCTGTAACGGGGCCCTGCGGGGCTACAAAGGCAGCCTCTGGGAAGGCGGACATCGCGAGCCGTTCATCGCCCGTTGGCCTGGCAAGATTAAGCCCGCCTCGACCTCCGACGAACTGATAGGGCTGGTCGATATGCTGGCCACGTTCGCGGCCGTGGCCGGCGCGGAACTGCCCGCCGACGCCGGCCCGGACAGTTTCAATGTTTTGCCGGTGCTGCTCGGTCAGCCACACAAGCCGGTCCGCGATTGTCTCGTGCTACAGAATTTCAACGGGCGGAATTTGGCGCTGCGGCAAGGGCAGTGGAAGTTCATCGCCGCGCAAGGACCGCAGGCCCGCGGCCCGCTGCTATTCAATCTCGCCGATGACCTGGGCGAGAAGAAGAACCTGGCCCCGTCGAAGAAGGAGATCGTCGCTCAGATGCGGGAGCGGCTGCGCGCGGTACGGCAGGCGGAGAAATCGCGGCAGTAGCATCTTGTCCGGGTGGCACGTCCCTGAGCTTCCGGCGAAGGGCGTGGTTTTCCGTCTCGCCACGCCCTTCGCTTGAAGCTCAGAACGTGCCACCCAATGCCATTTCCGAATCAGGTTAGTTTTTGGTCGTAAGTTTTTGTTATGACTGACTTTGCAGCAACAACTTGCCGCGGCAAATCGCCTGCGAAATCGGTCGTGCATGAAAAAGCCGTTCCGCCAATGATAGGGGCTTACCATCCAAAACCCTATCACGGAGGAACGGCAAATGACGCACGCAAGGACGCGAGCGCGCCAGCGACGGCGGGCCAAGTCGCTGATTGGTTCGATGCGGGATTTTCTCACGCCGGAGGTTTTCAAGCAAGCCCGAAATGCCGCGATACGAAGGAAATCGCCCCGCTGGGACATTCACCCTCTGTTGTCGATTCTCTTGTTGACGACTTACTGCTCCGGCGACAGCCTGCCGGAGAAGTTCGAGGCCGCCAAGGCATTCTACGTGGCCTGTTGCCCGAAGAGGAAACGCCCGGGAAAGTCCTTTGCGGGATTCCAGAAGGCCGTTGCCAAACTTCCCATGCCGGTCCTGCGGGCATTGGCGACGGGAATTCGCGGCCGCTTCCAAGCGGTCTTCCACGAGCGCTGGAAGGTTGGCGACTTTATTCCCTTCGGCTGCGACGGCACGCGGCAGAACTGTCCGCGCACCGAGGAACTGGAACGACGACTGGGCAGCGGCGGCAAAGAGGCTCTTCGCCCACGATTTGGAATACTTCGATTGTCCACCTCACGCTGGGCGTTCCCTTTTGCTGGCGATTGGGCAAAGGCAGCAAGCCCAGCGAGCGCAGCCATTTGATCTCGATGCTGTCCTTGCTGCCCACGGCGGCGTTGATCGTGGCCGACGCGGGATATGTCGGTTACGAAGTCATGGCGACGATGCTCAGCAAGGGAGTGTTCTTCCTCATCCGCATGTCTTCGATGGCAACTTTCTACACCGAGAGCAAGGAGCCGTTGGAAGAGTTCCGCGAGGGGATCGTTTACTATTGGCCCAAAAAACAGCAGAAGGAAGGCAAGCCGCCGTTGCGGGGACGCTTGCTGCGAATCCACAGCGTCCGCCACAAGGCCGACGTGTGGCTGTTTACGAACGTGGAAGATCCCCAGCAGTTGTCCTTGGAAATGGCCGCTACCTGCTATCGCTGGCGATGGGAAAACGAAGGATTTTTCCGGACCTACAAGCGGACCCTGAAGAAAGCGACATTGATGAGCCGTACCGTGGCCCAGGTTCATCGCGAGGCGGAAGCCTCGATGATCGCCACGCAGTTGCTCCTTTGCCAAGGCGCTGGCCATGCCCGCGGCGGCCAAGAACGGTCTTCCCGCGATGTGCAGCCCCCGCGGCGTATTGCTGGAGGCACGCCGCGACATCTCCGCCCGAAAGGAACCCAAGGAGCCCTTTGCGGCACGGATCGCGCGGGCGGAACGCGAACGACGCGAGCGCACCAGCGCGAAGGAAAAACGCGAATGGCCGCGACGCAAGCCACATCGGCCGCCACATCCGCCCCTTTTGCTGATGCTGACGGACGAACAAAAGATCATACTCCATAATCAGTTACAAGCAGTCTGATCACTAAATTGGAAATGGCATTGCGTGCCACCCGTTCGCACTTTAATGCGGAATCTTCGTCGGATCGATGACTTCGTGGCCGTTGCGCGTTGACATCCAAATGTGCGTTGTGGGGTCGATGCCCCAGCCGATAAGCTGCGCGTTGCCGCCTACGAAGGCCACCTGCCAGCCGGCCGAGTGCGCGCTGCCGAAGCCCTGCGGGTTGGGAAAGTTCAATCGGTCCTGGGCGGGCAAACTGGCCGACCAGCGGATTAGGCTCTGGTCGTCGCCCGACATGGCGCTGCACAGGTCGCCGGGGTCGGTGGTGCCCGTTATGTAACCCTCTGGCGACATGTACTTTTCACCGAACAAGTACGTCGTGTCCTTGTTGTCGGGGATGCCCGACGCGCCGGCGGCGTTCGTGACTTGACTGCGGATGGCGACGATGCCGTTGAACGCGGTGAGGTCGGGCCACTGAAAATTCGTCGGCACCTGCAAGCTGCTTGGGCTGGGGGAATGCTTGATATAAACCGAGCCGCCGTTGGCCGCGTAATCTGTGCGGCCGCCGACTTGCCCCGGGCTGGACGCGAAGGTGGTATAGAGTGGAGCAGTGCTTAGCGGATAGGCCTTGCCGCTTCGCCGCGTGGGACAGTAAAGCCCGGGCAGCGGCGTCGCTACGCGCTTGCCGCCCAGCGTGCCGGAACTAGTTCCAGCCCCTTGTCCAAATCGTGCAGCGGAGCCTGGTCCAAGTAAGGCAGGATTTGATAGATCCATCCGCCCGGCTGATTGGCCGCCGTAGCCCTGGTCGGCGATGCCTACCCAACTGCTGCCCCAGCCGCCGCTGGGAAATGTGCCGAGTTTTTCCACGTGCTGCGCGCAGCCAAGCTGGAGCTGATGCAGATTGTTCTTGCAGGTGGCCAAGCGGCCTTGCTCGCGGGCGGCGTTGACCGCGGGCAGGAGCAAAGCGACCAACATGCCGATAATGGCAATCACCACCAAGAGTTCGACCAGTGTGAATCCACGCCGACGAGTCATCTCGCGCACCTCTGTTATGGAAAGCTTCCAGAACCCTGCCCCGCTCTACTGCCATGCTATCCCATTATATCGTGCCGAGCAAGCGGTTGCCGCGGGAGCTACCGCCGCCCCTGGCTCATCCGCCGGGCGATCGCAAAGGCCATTTCCAGGGCCTGTTCGTAGTTCAGCCGCGGATCGACCTCGCTGGAATAGGCCCTGCCGAGGTCGGCCTCGCTGAGCCCGCGGGCGCCGCCGATGCACTCGGTCACGTCCTCGCCGGTCAGCTCAATATGCACCCCCCCGAAGTGCGAGCCGAGCTCGTTATGCACGTCGAGCGTCTGCAGAAGCTCCTCCAAAATGTCGTCGAAGGAGCGGGTCTTGACGCCCGACGGGGTGGCGACCGTGTTGCCGTGCATCGGGTCGCAGCACCAGAGTGACCATGCCGGCCGCGGCGAAGAACCGCCTCGATCAGCGGCGGCAGGCATTGCCGCAACCGCTTCGACGCCGAAGCGATGGATCAGCGTCAAGCGGCCCGGCTCGTCGTCGGGATCGAGCACGTCGATCAGTTCCAGCAGTTCGTCGGGCGTCATCGACGGGCCGACCTTCACGCCGATCGGATTGGCGATGCCGCGGAAGTACTCCACGTGCGCGCCGTCGAGTTGCCGGGTGCGGTCGCCGATCCAGGGGAAATGGGTGCAGAGGTTGTACCACTTGCCGGGCCGCCGCGGGACTTGCCGCGTCTGCGCCTGTTCGTAGTCCAGGTGCAACCCCTCGTGGCTGGTGTAGAAATCGACGCGGCTCAAATCCTCCAACGGATGGCCGGCCGCGGCCTCCATGAAGCGGATCGCGCCGCCGATCGACTCGACGATCTTGAAGTAGTCGTCGGCCGCCGCGGCGTGTCGGACGAAATCGACGTTCCACAACTCGGGATGGTGCAAGTCGGCGAATCCGCCGCCGACCAGCGCGCGGACGAAATTGATCGTCATCGCGGCGCGATGATAGCCTTCCAGCAAATTGGCCGGCCGCGGCGTGCGCTCCTCCGCGGAGAAGCCGGGCCGGTTGATGAGCGGGCCGCGGTAGCTGGGCAGCGTAACGCCGTTTCGCGTTTCCGTGGGCGAGGATCGCGGCTTGGCATATTGCCCGGCGATGCGCCCCACGCGGACCACCCGCTTGCGGCAGCCGTAGATGAGCACGAGGCTCATCTTCAGCAGCACTTTGAGATTGCTGGCGATGATCGCCGGCCGGCAGTCGTCGAAGCTTTCCGAGCAGTCGCCGCCTTGGAGCAGAAACCTTTCGCCGCGCGCGGCGGCGGCAAGCTGCTCCTTGAGGGCCTCAACCTCCCAGCTCGTCACCAGCGGCGGAAACTGCGCGAGTTCCGCCAGAACGCTGCGCAAGGCGGCCTCGTCGGGATAGTCGATCCGCTGCGCGATCGGCTTGCGCGCCAGGAGTCGGGAGACCAGGAAGGCATGGTTTACTGCTTCTTCCTCGGTCGGCGGCCGGCTTCCATCTCGTCGATGTAGCGCCGCAGGCGTTCCAACTCGTCGTTCACGTGGCGCAGCTTCGAGCAGTTCTTCGACGCGCTTGAGCAAATCCAGTTTGTTGATCGGCTTGCTGAGAAAATCGTTGCAGCCGGCGGCCACGGCCCGCTCGATGTCGCCCGCTTCGCCCAGCGCGGTGACCATGAGGATCATGATGTGCTTCGTGCTCGCATCGCTCTTCAGCTTCCGGCAGACCTCGAAGCCGCTGAGCTTGGGCATCATGATGTCCAGCAGGATCAGGTCGGGCTGGAACTGAGTCGACCTTTTCCAGCGTGTCGTGGCCGTCGTAGGCCACGGCGATCTCGCAATCGACCTCGGCCAGGTAGGCCTCCAGCAACTCGACGTTGGGCTGGTTGTCGTCGGCGATCAGGATTTTGCTTGAGGGCATTGTACTTGGTTGTTGGGGTGGCACGACCCTGAGCTTCAAGCGAAGGGCGTGGTTGCCTGATTACCACGCCCTTCGCAAGCTCAGGGACGTGCCACCCATTTGCATTAAGGCAGCGTGATTTCCAATTATTCTCGGTCCGCCGGCACGGGGAACTGCTTGCACAACTCGCGGACGTCGCCGCGAATCGCGGTCCAGCACGGCCGGCTGATCGTGGCCGCGGAGGGCTTCGAGGATCCAGCCGCCGATCGTCCGCATTTCGCCGCAGCCCATGCCGCGGCTGGTGAGGGCCGGCGTGCCGATGCGGATGCCGGAGGGGTCCATCGGCTTGCGCTGGTCGAAGGGGATCATGTTCTTGTTGACCGTGATGCCGCAGTGGTCGAGGGCTTCTTCGGCCTGCCCGCCGGCGAGGCCCAGCGGCGTCACGTCGGCCAGCATGCAGGTGGTTGTCGGTGCCGCCGCTGACCAGCCGCACGCCGCCGGCGATGAGCACTTCGGCCAGGGTCTTGGCGTTGTCGATGATCTGCCGGATGTAGGTCTTGAAGTCGGGCGCAAGGGCTTCGCCGAAGCAGACCGCCTTGCCGGCGATGACGTGCATCAGCGGCCCGCCCTGGATGCCGGGAAAGACGGCGCGATCGATGTCCTTGGCATATTCCTCTTTGCACAGGATCATGCCGCCGCGCGGGCCGCGGAGCGTCTTGTGCGTGGTGGTGGTCACGAAGTCGGCCACCGGCACCGGGTTGTCGTGCAGGCCCGGCCGCGACCAGCCCGGCGTAATGGGCCATGTCGACCAACAGCTTCGCACCGACGCTCGCGGGCGATCTCGGCGAACTTGGCGTGCGGAATCTCGCGCGGATAGGCGCTGGCCCCGGCCACGATCAGCTTCGGCTTGTGCTCGCGGGCCAGCGCGGCGACCTGGTCGAAGTCGATGCGGTGCGTGTCGCGGCCGCACGCCGTAGCTGACGAAAGTGGTAAAGCTTGCCCGAAATGTTCAGCTTCATGCCGTGCGTCAGGTGTCCGCCGTGGGCCAGGTCGAGTCCCAGCACGGTGTCGCCCGGCTGAGCATGGCGAAGTAGACGGCCATAGTTGGCCTGGGCCCCGGAGTGCGGCTGCACGTTGGCGTGCTCGGCGCCGAAGAGCTGCTTGGCCCGATCGCGGGCCAGGTCTTCGACGACGTCGACGAACTCGCAGCCGCCGTAGTAGCGTCGGCCGGGATAGCCTTCGGCATATTTGTTGGTCAGCACGCTGCCCACGGCCTGCATGACGGCGGGGCTGGTGTAGTTTTCGCTGGCGATCATTTCCAGGCCGTCGCGCTGGCGCTCGATTTCGCCGGCGATGGCCGCCCAGACTTCCGGGTCTTGCTTTTCGATCGAGTTCATGGGATCTTTCCGATTAAAGCGAGTCAATAGACAATCTATTGTCGGGTGCGAGGAGGGGTTCGTCAATTGGCATGGCCCGTAGCAAATTCCTTGACCGAAAGGGGGCGTGCGTTTCAACATACCCTCGGTGACTGTTGTTTCCGTCAATCCCCCTACCACCGGTATTTTCGCCGCCTCTTACGGCGACTATCTATCTTCCCGCCGCCGCGCCGCTCGCGTCTTGTGGGCTATCTTTACTCAGACACCAAAGTCCCACCAGATCACGCAAGCCTAACGGCAAGGAAAGTCGCACGACATGCCCCCACCTCGTATGCCCCTGCGGCAAAGCGGCGAAAGCAAGGAATCATCGCTGGAAGAACTCAAACGGCGCATCCACGGCAAGCTCGTCGACAAGCTCGACCTGTCGCGCGTCAGCGACCTGGAAGGCGACACGCTGCGCCGCGAGATCCGCCTGGTCGTCGAGCACCTGTGCGACACCGAAAACACGCTGCTCAACCGCATCGAGCGCGAGCGGCTGATCGACGAGGTGCTCGACGAGACGTTCGGCCTCGGCCCGCTGGAGTTGCTGCTCAAGGACCCGACGATCAGCGATATCCTGATCAACGGCCCGAAGAAGATCTACTGTCGAACGCCGCGGCAAGCTGGAAAAGACCGACGTCGTCGTTCCGCGACAACGACCACCTGATGCAGATCATCGACCGCATCGTGTCGAAGGTCGGCCGGCGCGTCGACGAAACCTGCCCGATGGTCGACGCCCGCTTGCCGGACGGCTCGCGCGTCAACGCCATCATTCCGCCGCTGGCCCTGGACGGCGCCTGCGGTCTCGATTCGCCGTTTCGGCGCCAATCCGCTGAAGCTGGAAGACCTGCTGAACTACAAGGCGTTCACGCCCGAGATGGTGATGCTCCTGGAAGGCGCGCATCAAGGCCCGGCTTGAACATCATCATCTCCGGCGGCACCGGTTCCGGCAAAACGACGCTGCTCAACACGCTGTCGAGCTTCATTCCGCAACGACGACCGCATCGTGACGATCGAGGACGCGGCCGAATTGCAGCTGCAGCAGGACCACGTCGTGCGGCTGGAGACGCGGCCGCCGAACATCGAAGGCAAGGGCGCGATCACGGCCACCGACCTGGTGCGCAACGCCCTGCGTATGCGGCCCGAACGCATCATCATCGGCGAGTGCCGCGGCGGCGAAACGCTGGACATGCTCCAGGCCATGAACACCGGCCACGAAGGCTCGATGACCACGCTGCACGCCAACACGCCGCGCGACGCCCTGGCCCGTCTGGAAACGATGATCATGATGGCCGGCTTCGAGCTGCCGCTCAAGGCCATGCGGCAGCAGATCGCCAGCGCCGTCGACCTGATCATCCAGGCCAACCGCTTGCAAGGCGGCCCGCGCAAGATCACGCACATCACCGAAGTCATGGGCATGGAGCAGGACACGATCGTCATGCAGGACATCTTCCGCTTCAAGCAGGACGGCATCGACCAGAACGGCCGGGCCTACGGCCAGTTCGAGGCCACCGGCGTGCGGCCGTCGTTCATGGACCGCCTGGAGTCGGCCGGCGTCCGCCTGCCGGCCAGCGCCTTCCGCGAACGCGTCATGCTGGAGGATTAAGCGTGAGTCCCGTTGATGATTGGCAATCATGGCATTCGTCGCGCGTGGCCGCGCTTGTCGGCGGGCGCCGCGATGCTGCTTCGCCAAGCCGCCGGCGTCAAGACTGCGAAGACCGGCTCGATGTCTGCTGACCAGATGCCAGCTCGGCGGCGGGACAAGGACAACCTGCTGAAGGACAATCAGCGTTCTCTCCCGGCCGCTGGACGACGGCGCCGCACATGCTGGCGACGTGGTTCGCGCGCTTCGGCAACCTCGAGCTGCTCTTCGAGCAGGCCGACACGACGCTGACCATCAGCAAGCTGGCCAGTGGTTTCGCTGCATGCTGGGCCTGGCCGGCGGTCGCCGTGACGATCGTCATGAAAGCCCCGGCGGCCATGGTGCCGCTGGCGGCGATCTGCGCAGGATCGCTGCCCATGTTCTGGCTCTTGATGCGCCGCAAGCGGCGGTTGAATACGTTCACCACCCAATTGCCCGACGCCTTGGAAATGATGGCCCGCGCGCTCTGCGCCGGACAGAGCCTGGCCTTCGGCTTCAACTCCGGTGGCGAACGAAATGTCCGCGCCGATCGGCAAGGAATTCGGCCGCGTGTTCGAGGAGCAGAACCTGGGCATTCCGCTGGACGACAGCCTGCGGGCGATGTGCGAACGCGTGCCGAACCTCGATCTGCGGTTCTTCGTCACGGCCGTCATCTTGCAGCGGCAGACGGGCGGCGACCTGGCCGAAATCCTCGACAAGATCGGCTCCCTGATCCGCGACCGCTTCAAAATTCTGCGGCCAGGTGCAAGGCCCTGACCGGCGAAGGCCGCCTGTCGGGCATCGTGCTCATGGCCTTGCCGCTCGTGCTGTTCGTGGTCGTCTACAACTTGAATCCCGACTACGTCATGCAGCTGTTCACCGACCGGGCGGGCGGAAGATGCTGGCCATCGCCATCTTCATGCAAGTCCTCGGCGCGATGGTGATCAGGAAGATCGTCGATATCAAGGTGTAAGGTGCCATGTTTGCCGAAGCCGTCCCGCCGCTGTTCACCATCAGCCAGTTCGTCCCGCTGGCGATCTTCGGCGCGTTTGCCGCGTTCGCCTGGGTCTGCCTTGGAATACATGGCTCGGGCCAAGCCGCGCGCCTTGGAGCGGCTCGACGAACTCAAGAATCCGCAGAAGCGCCGCGCCGCCCAGGCGGAAGCGATCCTCAAGAAGCCCGACACGGTTTCGACGGTCATTGCAAAAGACGTCGGCGTTGGCCAAACCGTTCGTGCCCAAGAGCGAGGCCGACGCGAACAAACTGAAGAACACGCTTGGCCAGCGCCGGCTTCCGCAGCGAAGGCCTGGTGCCGATCTTCTACGGCCTGAAGTTCGTCCTGCTGCTCGTCGGCTTTTGCCTCGGCGGCGGCACGCTGTTGTACGTGAAAGGCGTCAGCCAGAATACGTTCATCTGGGTGGCGGGCGTGACCGCGATTTGCTTCTGGTCGCCCGACATCGTGCTGGGCTTCATCGCGCAGAAGCGGAAGCAGGCGATCTTCCTCGCCCTGCCCGACGCGCTGGACTTGATGGTCGTGTGCGTCGAGGCCGGCCTGGGACTCGACCAGGCGATGCGCAAGGTGAGCGAGGAAATGAAGAATGCGTATCCGGTGCTTGCCGACGAGTTCGACCTGGCGAACTTCCATTTGCAGATGGGCCGCAGCCGCGCGGACGTGCTGCACGACCTGGGCGTGCGGACCGGCGTGGCCGACCTCCGCGGGCTGGCCGCCATGCTGATCCAGGCCGACAAGTTCGGATCGAGCGTCGCCCAGGCCCTGCGCGTGCAGAGCGAATCGATGCGCACCCGCCGCCGCCAGATGGCCGAAGAAAAGGCCGCCAAGACGGCCGTCAAGCTGATCTTCCCGCTGGTGATCTTCATCTTCCCCGGCATTTTCGTGGTGCTCGTCGGCCCCGCCGCCATCACGATGGTGCGGCAGATGTTCCCGAAGATGCATTGATTTTGGAGTGCGGCGATTCATCGCCGCTTTCCCGCACGACATGTTGTCAAGCTTGTGTCGCGGCGCGCCAACGCATAAAATGAATCTGCACTGACGATCAAACGTCGTCGCCGGAGGTTCTCAATATGCCATCGCCGTTTCCAGGAATGGACCCTTATATCGAGCATCCAGAAGTCTGGAGCGATTTCCATGGCGACTTGGCTGCCGAAATCCGGTCGGATCTGAACAAAGTCATCAAGCCCAGGTACGTTGCTCGCTTGATACCGCGTGTGACGTATGAACTGGTCGAAATTGATAGGCCCCGCAGCGTCCGGCCCGATGTGGGCGTATGGCGTCCACGTGGGCGTTCGGAAGGAGAAGGGAGGGAACAAACTGCGGTTCTCTGCCCGCCACCTGTACAAAGCATGGTCGCAATGGAACTGCCGCTGCGTCTGTTTTCGGTCGAGATCGTCGAGACCGGCGAATTGCGACTTGTCACGGCGATTGAGATCCTGTCGCCGGTGAACAAGCAGCCCGGCTTGGATGCCCACGAAGAATACCTGCGCAAGCGCCGAGAACTGCTGCGTTCTTCGGCGCATTTAATTGAAATCGACTTGCTCCGCGTCGGGCGGCGGCCACCATTGGAGCGTCCCGTTCCAATAGCGCCGTACTACGTCGTTCTAAGTCGTGAAGAGCGTCGGCCGAATGTTAACGTTTGGCCGATTCAGCTTACCGACAAACTGCCCCCGATCCCCGTGCCACTCCTGGAACCGGATCCCGACGCTGCGATTGACCTCGGCGGTATTGTAGCAGCCGTATATGAGCGCGGTGGTTACGACATGCTGATTGACTATTCCCAACCGCCGCCGCCGCCGCTCTCTGATGCCGAGTCCGCCTGGCTGGATGGCTATCTGCGCGAACAAAAAATGCGATGAAGACACGCTCGCTTATTGAGAAATGAGTATCGGTTCGGGCGGCTCCAAGTTAGCCGGTAAATTGCCTCCCTTCTGCGCCTCGGTCGCCTCTCGAAAGTGGCTGGAGTCATGCCTTGTATGTTCGCAAATACGGGTATGCGATAAAAGCACAAAGGCATAGTTCAAAGCAATTCAGCACTGGCTCGGTAAACATAACAACGACCCATTCACCACCAGCTAAATCGCCCATGAGTGGGGTATATTTCGTTGACAACCCGCCGTAAGTCATTTAGACTTACACAGTTGTCGATTATTCTCAGGCCTGCTTTTTCTGATCGAGGACCGATTTGTCGCAAAAGGTGTGGGGTGGAGTTTTTTCCGAGGCGACCGATCGCCGCGTCGAGCAGTTCACCGAAAGTGTGAGCTTCGATCGCCGCTTGTTTGTGCATGATATCGCCGGATCGACGGCCCACGCCCAAATGCTCGCCAAGACTGGCCTGCTGACCGCCGACGAGTGCCGGCAGATTGAACAAACCTTGGGCGAGATCCGCAAGGATATCGAGCAAGACCGCTTCCCGTTCCACACGGAACTGGAAGACATCCACATGCATGTCGAGAAGGCCCTGACGGATCGCACGGGCGACGTGGGCCGAAAACTCCATACGGCCCGAAGCCGCAATGATCAGGTCTCGACTGATTTACGATTCTGGGTCCGCGAGGCGATTGACATAATTGGCGCACGGCTCTTGGACGTGCAGCGGGCGTTGGTCGGCCGCTGCGATGCTGACGCCGACGTTATCCTGCCGGGCTATACTCACATGCAACGTGCCCAGCCGGTGCTGGCGCCGCACTATTGGCTAGCCTACTGCGAGAAGTTCGAGCGCGATCGCCAGCGATTGGCCGACTGCCGGCGGCGGACGAATACCTTGACGCTCGGGTCGGCCGCCTTGGCCGGCACCAGCTTGCCCATCGATCGTGCGGACGTTGCCCAGCGGCTGGGCTTTACTGACATAGCCGCCAATAGCATCGACGCCGTCAGCGACCGCGACTTTGTAATCGAGTTCGTTTTCTGCCTGACGATGATCGCCGAGCATCTCAGTACATGGGCCGAGGAGTGGATCATTTGGTCAACAGTAGAGTTCAATTTCCTCAAGCTGCCGCAAGCTTTCTGCACCGGTTCGTCGATCATGCCACAGAAGGTCAACCCGGACGTGCTGGAGCTGATCCGCGGCAAGACGGCGCGAGTGGTCGGCAGCCTGCAAACGCTGCTGGTCTTGGTCAAGGGTCTGCCGCTGGCCTACAATCGCGATCTGCAAGAAGACAAGCCGCCGCTGTTCGATGCCTTCGACACGGTGCGGGCGTCGTTGGAACTGGCCGCGCCGCTGATGGCCGGTGCCGCGCTCAATCGCGCCGCGATTGCCGCGAGGCTCGATCGAGGTCATCTCGACGCAACGACCTTCATGGAATATCTGATCCGCCGCGGCGTCCCGCAACGAACCGCGCACGAGATGGTTGGGCAGCTCGTCCGCAAGGCGCTGGACCGCGACCTGCGGCTCAGCGATCTGCCGCTGGACGACTTCCGCGCGGCTCTGCCGGAGTTGGACGAATCGGTTTACGAAGTTCTCGGCGTCGATCGCGCGGTGGCCGCCATGCAGAGCTACGGTTCGACGGCGCCGGAGCAAGTGAAGAAACAGATTGAGATTTGGAAGAAAAGAGTTGAGTAGGGTGGTGTCGAGCGCAGGCGAAGACCCACCAATTTAGTGCTGGTGGGTCTTCGCTGCGCTCGACACCACCCTGCGGTCTGGACACCATGAGCCTTTCACGCCCCAGATTACTTCACACGGCCGCGCTTTTACTGGCAGGGATTTGCCTTTGCTGGAACACCGCTGCCCGCGGCAAGGATGACGCATTGGGCGAGCCGAAGGGCAAAGCGAAACCGGCCGCGGCTAAACCGGCTGCGGCAGCCAAGGCGCCCGCCGCGCACGGTCCGGCTGCCGGGCCCGCCGATCTCGCCCCGCCGGAAGATCCGGTGGTCGCCGCATTGCTCGCGTCCAATCCGACCACTCCCTCGGAGATCTTCCATACGGCCCAGTTGCTCTTGGACGCCAGCCGGCCGGAGCTGGCCAAGGGGTACTTGCGGAAGCTGCTCGACGCCAAGCTGGACGATGATCAGTGGGTAGCGCTTGTTGACGAATATCATAGCTCCGCCTTCACCGATCTGGCTGCACGAACCGAGTTGCGACCGGAGAACGAGTTGCTGGTCCAATCCGCCTTGGGCGCGGCCGATCGCCGCTTGCGCGATCCGGCCCGGTTGGCCGAGGAGATCAAGCAGTTGCAGGATCCGTCGCCCGACGTCCGCGGCCGGGCGATCGTCAAATTGAAGCAGGCCCACGGCGCGGCCGTCGACGCCCTTATCGCGGTGCTGGCCGATCCGCAGCGGGCCGGCGAACATGCGGCCGTCCGCGCCGCGTTGGCCGCCATGCGCGGCGACGCGATCGACCCGCTGGCGGAAATCATCGAACGCGCCGATCCCGAATTCATGGTCGAAGCGATCCGGGCGTTGGCCGAGATGCGGGCCTCGCAAGCGATCGTTTATCTTTACGTGCCGGCGCTGGCCGAAGAGAGCGACCTCCGCGTCCGTGAACCGGCCCGCGCGGCTATCAGGCAATTGCAAGGCAATTTGCCGACGCCCGCCCAGGCGGCCCAGCGATTATACGACCTGGCAAAGACCTATTACGCCGGCAAGCAGCCGCTCAGCACCGACAGCCACGGCCGCGTGACGCTCTTTTCATGGGACCCGGCTGCCAAGAAGTGCGTCGCGCGAAGTTGCCCGCCGGACGATGCCGCACGGGCATTTGCGGCACGACTGGCGCGGGCGGCGTGCCAGCTTTCTCCCCAGAACCAAGCGGCGCAAACGTTGGCCGCAGCCACGGAACTGGAGCAGATGGTCTACGACCGCGGCCTCGACAAGCAATTGGATTTCAACGATCCAGAAGTGAAACGTCTGGCCGCCAGCGATCCCAAATTGATCGAGGGCGGGTTGGCGTTCTGCCTGTACGAGCATCATCCCGCAGGTGCTCGTGCTGCGGCCGAAATCCTCGGTCATGGTGGCAAGTCCCAGGAAATCCTGCAAGGCGGACTATCGCCATCTCCGCTGGTCCGCGCGGCCCGCAGCCCGGACGCCCGGCTCCGCACGGCCGCCTTGGAAGCGATCGCCAACTTGCAGCCCAAGTCGCCCTTTCCTGGATCGAGCTTTGTGCTTGAGGCGCTTGCGTTCCAAGCCGGTTCGACGGGCGGCCGCCGCGCCCTGACGGTTAGCCCGAACACGCGCACTTTGGAAGAATGGATTGGCGTGCTCAAGTTCCGCAACATCGGGTGCGACGTCGCCACCAGCGGCGGCGAAGCAATACGGATGGCGTGGCGCTGCCCCGATTATGAATTGGCGGTCATCGACATGGCCACGCAAAGTCCGCCCGCGGAGGAAATCGCGCAGCAACTGCATAATGACTACCGTACGGCCGGTCTGCGGATCGCGCTGGTCGCCCGGTCGGGCTTCCTTGCCCGCGCCCAGCGTATTGCCGAGAACGATCCTTTGGTGATTGCTTTTTCCAAGCCGATCGACGCGGCTGCCGCTCGCTGGCAACTCGGCCAGCTTAATGCGCTGGTGCCGCGAGAGTTCGTCGGCTTTTCCGAGCGGCAGGAACTCGCCGCCCGGGCGCTGGATTGTCTGGCGAAGTTGAGCCAGATTCCGAGCCAGCTTTTTGATCTCCAAAAGGCGGAGGATGCCGTGCTTGCTGGGCTGCCAGTGCCGCGATTGAGCGGCCACGCGATCGTCGTGCTTTCGAACCTTGGCACGCGCGTCAGCCAGCAGGCACTGGTCGAAGTAGCCAGCCGCCCCGTCAACCCCCTGCCGCTGCGGAAAGCGGCCGCCGTGGCGTTCAATCTCAATGTCCAGCAGTTCGGCCTGCTGTTGAGCCAGGATTCGATCCGGCAGCAGTATCAACGCTACCGGCAAAGCGACTCGCAAGATGCCGCCACGCAGCAAGTCCTGGCGGATGTGCTGGGCACGATCGAATCGCGGGCGACGCATTCGGCGCTGGAAGCGGCTCGCAAAGCGAGCCGGCCGGAAAAGGCCGCGCCGCCGCGAAGGATTATACCAGCCACCGACAAGCAACAATGACCCGTCTTCCCTCCACATCCCGCAGCGACACCGGCCCGCCGATCCCCGGCCTGATCGGCTCGGGACCGGCCATGCAACATTGCTACCGGCTCGTGCGGCAGGTGGCCCAGTCGAACGCCTCCGTGCTGCTGCTTGGGCGAGACGGGCACCGGCAAGGAACTGATCGCCAAGGCCATTCACCGCCTCAGCCCGCGCGGCAGCGGCCCGTTCATCCGCGTGAACTGCGGCGCGCTGCACGAGAACCTGCTGGAAAGCGAGCTGTTCGGCCACGTCCGCGGGGCCTTCACCGGCGCGGTCGACAACCGCACCGGCCGCTTCGAGGCCGCCCACACCGGCACCGTCTTCCTCGATGAAATCAACTCCACCACCGCCAAGCTGCAAGTCAAGCTGCTCCGCGTCTTGCAGGAGCACGAGTTCGAGCGCGTCGGCGACACGCAGACCATCCGCGTCGATACGCGCGTGATCGCCGCCAGCAATCGCGACCTGCTGGAAGAGGTCGATGCCGGCCGCTTCCGCGAAGACCTTTACTATCGCCTCAACGTGGTGACGATCTACCTGCCGCCGCTGCGCGAGCGGCGCGAGGACATTCCGCTCTTGGTCGGGCATTTCCTGCGGATCTACAACGAGGAGAACCTGCGGCACGTGCCGCACGTCGAGCCCAAGGCGATGGAAATGCTCTGCCGCTACGAATGGCCCGGCAACGTCCGCGAGCTGCAAAACTACGTCGAGCGGGCCGTGGTGCTCGCACCGGGCGACGAGCTGACCTGCGACCTGTTGCCCGAAGCCGTCTTGGGCATGAAGCCGCGGCGGATCGGCCGCCCACGTCCGGCGAACCTCGACGCCCTGGTATCGGACCTTATCGAGCAAGGCATTTCGGCCGCCGGTCCCCAGGCAGACAACCTTGCGGCGCAAATCGTCAACCGCGTGGAGAAGGAACTCATCCTCCACGTCCTGGCCGACTGCGACAACGTACAGACCAAGGCGGCGGACCGCTTGGGGATCAATCGCAATACGCTGCGGAAAAAGCTGGAAGAGTACGGGTTGGAACGGGCGTGAAGGCGGGATGACAGAAAGATAGTTGACAGAAAAATGAGGGAGGCGAGAATTGTAGGGTGGGATC
This sequence comes from uncultured Planctomycetia bacterium, assembly GCA_963707295.1. GTDB lineage: Bacteria > Planctomycetota > Planctomycetia > Pirellulales > Thermoguttaceae > JANXQG01. The sequence continues at coordinate 799,644 of CAVPPL010000006.1, read as the reverse complement.
AACGAGCCACAGCAAGCGCCGGCCCACCAAACAGGTCTCCGAATTAACCATGAGATTCCTAGTTACTCTCGACCGCGACGAAGATGGCGTGTGGATTGTCGAGTGCCCGTCCATTCCCGGTTGCGTAAGCCAAGGGCAAACGCGCGACGAGGCCATTGAGAATGTTCGCGACGCAATCCATGAATGTCTGATCGTGCGTGCCGAACGCGGCATGCCCTTGACGGTCGAAACCCACGAGGTGGAGGTCGTGGCTTAGAGGCGAGCGGATTTCTTTGTTTAATTTGGCTACCATTATCGTAACGTGGATTCGGACACTTTGAAGTTTGTCAACGCCTGGTCTAATGCCGCGACTTCGACTGCGCAAAGTTCCTGCCGACGTGCTAGCGCTCGCTGCGCAATGTGCCAGATACGTTGTCGAATGTCGGGGTGCCTCGACCAAAACGCTGGCTCGATCTCCATGACGGATTTCAATAAGTCCCCCTGGTAATAGTCTCCTTCTACAAGCGGATCGTCCTGCAAACGTTCGATTGCAATAGGCAAGAGCCATTCCAAGGCCACGTTCTGCCCAATGCAGATTTGCAGATCCGCAACGGTGAACTCAGCAAGGGGCTTATAGCGAAGCTGATGGATTGTCGTGACAAGGTGCGAGCCGAAGTTTGGAGGCCCCCAATCCTCGCCTTCCAATTCAGTCAGAGTCTTCCGGCGGTCAGGCACGTTCTCATCCATAACTCACCACGAATCTTGACTACATCGCCGCCGCCTTCCACGGATTCACCCAATCGCCCCAACTCTCAAGATACTGCTTGTACGCCGCGCACTGCTCGGCCTTCTCCTCGAGCCACGTCTTCACTTCCTCGACGATCGTTTGCTCGGCCTCTATTGTTAACTGCCCGATGAGCACGCGCGAGCGAAGAAAAACGAAATACGTGTCCAGCACGTCGCAGCGGCAATAGTCGTTGATCTCCGCCAGGCGCCCCGCGTCGTAAAAATCCTGGACCATGTAGCCCTGCACGTCCATCTTGCCGGGCTTGCCGAGCAGGTTGGCCGCGAGGTTCAAGCCGCCGTTGAACCGTGTGCTGCCGAAGTTCGTCAAGAGCTCGCAGAGGTCGATGTGGGACGTCGTGTTGTAGCGGTTCCGCAAATTATCGGAGGCCTTGCCCGACGATTGGAACCAGCCCGGCAGGCTCAAGCCAAAACGAAACGCGGCCAACTCTAAGAGCGGCAGATCGAAGCCGCGGCCGTTGAAGCTCACCAGCGTCGGCCGATGATACTTCTCCCAGCCCCGCCAGAAGTTCTCCGTAATCACGTGCGGGCGAAACTGCGGCTCGTCCAACACCACGATGTCCGCCAGGCGAAAATCGGCCACCACCTTGCCCACCGCGACCGAAATCGGCACCTGGAACGTGTATGGGATGAAGTCGCTTTCGAACTTCGCCATCAATTCGTCGCGATAGCGGCGAACCGCATCGGCCGGCGTGAGCGACTCGCCCGGATAGCGGAGCTTGGCCACCAGCGGCGCGTCGGCCACGCTTTCGATATCGAAGACCAGGTAGCGGATCGGGGAGGACATAGCGTGCCAGAAGTCAGAATTTAGAAGTTAGGAGTTAGAATGCATGATATTTCGCACACATTGTACCGGGCCGTGCTCCGTTGGCACTAGTCCCCTAGCGTGTACACGTCTGATATGATGTTGCGTAACTTCTGACTTCTAACTCCTAACTCCTGACTTCTTCCTGCCTCCCATGAACCGCCGTCGCCTGCTCCAACGCTTCCTTCGCTACGTCAAGATCGATACCACGGCCCGCATGGACGCCAAGAACTATCCCAGTTCGCCGGGCCAGATCAAGCTGGGAAGGCTGCTCATTCGCGAGCTCAAAGCGATGGGCATCGAGGACGCGCATCAGGACGAACACGGGATTGTGATGGCCACGGTGCCGAGCGCTGGAGCGTTCGTAGTACCGCCTTCAGGCGGAAGTCCGAATTCCGAGCCGCCTAAAGGCGGTACTACGAGCGCCGCCCCAACCATCGCCTTCTGCTCGCACTTCGACACCTCGCCCGAAACGACCGGCAAGAACGTCAAGCCGCAGGTCATTCGCAAGTATGGCGGCGGAGACATCGCGCTGGCGAACAACGATCAGGTCATCCGCGTCAGCGAGTGCGAAGAACTCAACAACGTGATCGGGCATACGCTCGTCACCACCGACGGCACGACGCTGCTTGGGCGCGGACGACAAGGCCGGCCTGGCGATCATCATGGAAGCGGCCCAGTGGATGATGGAGCATCCCGAGATCGTCCACGGGCCGGTCCGACTCTGCTTCACGTGCGACGAGGAGATCGGCCGCGGCGTGGACCACATCGATATCGGCCGCGTCGGCGCGGTCGTCTGCTACACGGTCGATGGCCACGGCAGCGACGAACTCGACGTCGAGACTTTCTCGGCGGAAGCGGTCGAGGTCACGGTCCGCGGCGTGAACATCCATCCTTCGATTGCCAAGGGCCGCATGACGAACGCCCTCCGCGCGGCGGCCGACTTTCTCGGCCGCCTGCCGCGCGACCGCCTCGCTCCCGAGGTCACGGAGAACCGCGAGGGTTTCATCCATCCCATGGAAATCAACGGCGGCGTGGGCGAGGTGAAGATCCGCATGTTGCTCCGCGACTTCGATACGGCCCGGCTGGCCGACCATGCCGGCGTGCTCCGCCGCGCGGCCGATGCCACCGTGAAGGATTTCCCCAACGCCCGCATCGACTTCGACATCGGGCGCAGCTATTTGAACTTGGCCGATGGCCTGGCCCGCGAGCCGCGGGCGGTGGAGTACGCCGAAAAAGCCCTCGCGCGGCTGGGCCGCACTGCTCGGCGAACGATCGTCCGCGGCGGCACCGACGGCTCGCGGCTGACGGAACTCGGCCTGCCCACGCCAAACATTTCCAGCGGCGCCCATTCCATCCATTCACCCAAGGAATGGGCGTCGCTCGACGAAATGGTGAGTTCGGTCGAGTGGGTAGTGGCCATCGCTGAGACCTGGGCGGCGGAAACCGCTGGGTCTTCTTCGCCATAGCTCGGATTATTCGTCGTAGGGTGGGTGGAGCACGGAAGCCATTGCTGGATGGTGCGTTGCGCGAGATCGCCCAAACCATTGTGTAGCGTTCCAGCGCTGTCGGCTCCGTGCGAAACCCACCATTTTTCGCGGCGATTCGCTCCACGCACCCTACCGCGCGGAAATAACCCGGGATGGCCGAACACAGGCTCGAACCGCCGGTCCCGCGCTACGACGCGAGGCGTCGCAACGCGGCGGGACGGGCCAGAAGTAGACAAAAGTAGGCGCTTTTTCGACTGTCTGCACCACTTATGGCTATAAAACATATAGCTATAAGTGTCGTTTCTCCTGCGACAACTGAGCATTGCGGCAGCGGCGAGACAACGATAGTTCCGCCTCGCGGTCCACTTGCCGTTTCTCGTCTTCCTGTCGCAGAACGGCTTCGTCGTCGCTGCCGATCCTGGCGGGCGCGAAGATGTTCGCCCGCCGGAGGACTTCCAACGCGGCCTTCACGTCCCCTTTTCGGACGGCCTGGACGACGCATTCGGCAGCTTCGGTGGCGAGTTGTTCGGCGCGGCAAGCGACCGCCTGCCGCATATCGCGCCGCCCGCGGTTCACGGCCGCCTGGAAACGGTAATCCTTGGCAAGCCACTTGTAAAGCGTGCATCGGGCAACCCCGCAGCCGCTGCCGCGTCGGTGGCGGTCTTGCCGGACAAAAGCGCGTCGAGCGCCGCGATTTGCGTGGGCGGCATTTCCGGCGCCTCGCCGGCGGGGACGGTGTTGATCGCGGTATTGGCCTGAACGATGTCGTTAGACATGTTGGGTTCTCCTCTTTGCCGTGGAAATTGTGGAAAAATGGGGTCCGGCACTGCCTATTCGCGGGCAAGCTCACGGCACGCGCGCCGCGGCGGCAGGGGGACAAAACGGTTCAGTTCCGGTAAGTATACACAAGTACAGTACACATGCCAACAGCCGTGAATAGAAGAATCTGGCAACCGTCCGCCCAATCTCCCCTCGCCTGCGGGAGAGGGGCGGGGTGAGGATGGAATGTTGAGGGATTGGGATCAGATGGCAGGGCCTACCATGCAGAGGGTGCCTCCCTCTCCCGCGGGAGATGGTGTGGTGAGGGCCATTCAAGTCTCCCCTCGCCTGCGAGCGAGGGGAGATTCCTATCAGTCCACGAAAAGCCACTATTTCGCGATGGATATGCCCCCGTTTTGGGTAAAATCCCGCCATTGTTCTAATTCGCACGGCGAGAAAGGACACTCGACCGAATATAAAATCAACTTCCCTTGCCCATTTAACCGAAATATACCGAAAATGCCTCCTTAAGCGATGTAGGCTGTGCAACGACTTGCGATCCTAGTGCCCTTGATGGGCGATCTGAAGCGATTTGAAGACACGCTCGTCTCGGTGCTGGAAAACCAGCCCGAGCGAAGCGAAGTGGTCGTCGTCACGAATCAGCCCTACGACGACCCTTACGACCTTCGCCGCGAGGTTGCCTTTGTCGAGGCCCCGTTCGGTGCAAGCCTGCTGGAGTGCTTTGCCGTCGGCCTGACGGCCAGCCGTGCGCCGATCGTCCACTTGATTGCCGCCGGCTGCGAGGCCACGCCCGGCTGGGCGGACGCGGCGCTCAAGCGTTTCGGCGATCGAGACGTCGCCGCCGTCGCGCCGCTGGTTGCCGACCGTTTCGAAACGAAAACGATACTATCGGCCGGATTGCGATACACTCGCGGCGGCGCGATCAAGAGCATCGGCGCCGGCAAACGCGTCGAAGGCTTCGCGATCAATGAGCGGCTGTTTACGGGCGCGGAACTCGGCGCTGCCTTCTACCGGCGCGAGGCGTTGGCGGAGGTCGAGTCATTGCCCGATTACGGCTGCGAACAGGCGGCGGCCGTGGAACTGGCCTTGGCCTTGCAAAGCGCCGGCTACAGCTCGGTTTCGGAGCCGGAATGTCTGATGCTGGCCAACCGCAAGCAGTTCGCGCTGCCGGTCGCCTGGCGCACGGGCGTGGCCAAGGAACGGCTGTGGTCGGCCGCGACCGAGGTTAGGCGATCGAGCCTCGCCCATGCCGCGCTCGTGGCCATGGAGGCAATCCAAATACCGCTGCGGCCGCGGCTCATAAGCCAATTGGCGGGCCGGTTCGGTGCGGCCTTCGGCGTCGCGAGTGCGGCGAGAGAAGTAGCCATCGGCGCGTGTGCGGCGGCCCATCTGCCAACCTATTCGCGCCGCTCGCCATTCTCAGCAGGCAAATCCCGCGCGGCGTGAATTAGTGGCGGTTCCATCGGGCCATGGTACCACGACTCGCCGAGCACGCTTGATTCGGCGGCGTTTTGTATCTAGACTCAAGTTTATTCGATTGCGGAGCGCAACCCAGCGGCCAGGGGACTAAGCATGAAGATTACACGCATCGTTATCCCTGCGTTCCAGCAGTTCACGGGGTTCGATCTCGATTTGACCGATCCTGCGACAGGTAAGCCGCTGGACAGGGTCTGCTTTATCGGTCGAAATGGGACGGGAAAATCTACGCTGCTGCGGCTGATCTCGGTGCTTCTCCGTGGCCACGAATCGCAAGTACCTCACTATCGCCGCAGCCAACCGAACGCCCCTTGTTTGGTTGGGATTGCATATGATGGTAAGACATATTGGCTTATCGGGTCACCCGCAGAGTTTGACACGACGTTCTCAGGAACAATTGAGGAGTCAGTTCTCTTTGCGACAGTAGCAGCAGGGAAAACGCCGTGGCGACGGCGAGGCCCGCCCAAGGCTGAAGAAGAGTTTAAGAGTTTCCAGAAACTCATGGCGCACAGTCTACGATCCAATGAAATCCAGTTGATGCGAGGCGATCTGGTCGTCTATTCGCCGCCTGATACAGGCAGCCTGCTGCCCAGCGGGCAAAGCCTGCCCACCGCATCTGTTAACGAAGCTTTACCGCTGTTGAAATACTTTCCAATCTTCCACGAGGTGTCTGCCGAGCAGGTCAACTCCTTTTGGAACGTGCTCATTTACCATATCAAGAAAGCGCGAACAGGACTGGCAAGAGTATCTTGCACTACCGGAAAACCGCAATAAATCGGTTGCCGAGGTTGAGGCCGCGTTTCAAAAGTCACACCCGGAGATACTTGTCGAAATCGCTGGGCTATGGAATCGCATCCTAGCCCCAGCCGGCCTTGAGTTCGACTACGAAGCGGCCAAGAAGCCCGTTCAACTGACCGACAATCTCGAGGCTTACGTTAAGGTCCGTTCTACCGGCAAGCGCCTCGACTACAACGCGCTGAGCAGCGGCATGCGGAGCTTCATGTTTCGCCTCGGACACATCTTCTCGCTATACTTCGGCCGCGACGTTCGGCACGGATTCATTTTGCTTGACGAACCCGAGAACAGCTTGTTTCCCGACTTCCTCTACGACCTTATCGACATCTACTCCGGAATCGTCCGCAACACCCAGATCTTCGTTGCCACGCACAACCCGATAATCGCCGCGCAGTTCCGGCCGGAGGAACGTGTGATACTCGAGTTCGACGATAGCTACCATGTCACCGCGCGCGCGGAATCACTCCCGTCGGCGACGACCCCAACGACGTCCTCGCTAAAGACTTCGACGTTCGCAGCATTTATGGGCGGGAAGGAATCGCGAAGTGGGAGCGCTTTCTGGAATTGCGTCGCCTCGTTAAGCAAACTGCGGACACCGCGCGGAAACGCGAACTGATCGACGAGTACATGCAAATCGGAAACGCTTACAACTTCGCCGCCGATGCACTATCTCCGCAAAACGCATGACTCCCGCGTCGTGTCCTCGGGCTGGCAGTATCCGGGCGATGCTAAATTGATCCGCGAAGCGCTACTTGCTGAACAGCGAGGTTTCTGCGCCTACTCGGAGAAGTTCGTGCAAAACATTGACAGTTACGATGTCGAACATTTCGATTCGAGACTAAAAGGTGGTGACCGCGACGGATACATGAATTGGTACGCCGTCTTACACTGGATGAATAGTCACAAGCCGCGAAAGATAGAGCCGTTCTTGCCGATGCTCCAACCGCATGACCCGGAATTACGGCGTCGCATCGCCTACGAAAACGGACAATTCTTCGCAATCCGTGACGATGACCTCGCGGCAAAGAACCTGATTCGGTACTTGGGCTGGAACCGGCCCGAACTTGCGACCGAACGCAGCAACTGGGTTAGCGTAGTGCGGGAACTTCACGGCTTTTTCGGTGACGACACTGCCTTCCTCAACTACCTGCGCGAGAAACCGGTTTACCTCAGTTTCATTAGTGCGCTCACTGCGGAGTTGGGATTCGATTTTGCTGGGCTGTTTCAATCCTGAGGGTCTTTTCCCTAGCCTGAATCGCAGCGGCGCAGGTCGTTTGCCGTTACAACCCCTCCGTCGCCCCCTTGGACGCCGTCGCCCCGTCCCCTACAATAAATGCGACAAAATAGGGGGAACGCGAATTATGAAACCTCACGCCGACGAAAAAAAGCTCTTCTCCGGGGTCGTACCCCTCCTCCAGAAAGATGACAACCCCCAAGAAACGGCGGAATGGCTCGAGTCTCTCGACTACGTCTGCCAAGCACAAGGCAGCGATCGGGCTCAGTTCCTCCTCGAAAAGCTCCGCGAAAGGGCCTTCCGCGTCGGCGTCCCTTTCGCCTCCAGCGCCACCACGCCCTACGTCAACACCATCCCGGTCGACAGCAGCCCGCGTATCCCGGCAACCGCGAGATCGAGCGGCGCATCAAGAGCATCATCCGCTGGAACGCCATGGCGATGGTCGTCCGGGCCAACAAGCGCAGCGCCGGCATCGGCGGCCACATCTCGACCTTCGCCTCGGCCGCCACGCTCTACGAAGTGGCCTTCAACCACTTCTTCCACGGCAAGGAAGGACGCCGAGCCGCCCGACCAGGTCTTCTTCCAGGGCCACGCCTCGCCGGGCATCTACGCCCGGGCGTTTCTGGAGGGCCGGCTCGACCGAACAGCAGCTGAAGAACTTCCGCCGCGAGCTGCAGCCGGGCGGCGGGCTGTCGTCGCTATCCGCACCCCTGGCTGATGCCCGACTTCTGGGAGTTCCCCACCGTGTCGATGGGCCTGGGCCCGATCATGGCGATCTACCAGGCCCGCTTCAACCACTACCTGGTCGATCGCGGCATCAAGCCCGACGCCGACGGCCTCGCACGTCTGGGCCTTCCTGGGCGACGGCGAATGCGACGAGCCGGAAACGCTGGGCGCCATCACGCTGGCCGCCCGCGAAGAAGCTCGACAACCTGATCTTCGTCATCAACTGCAACCTGCAGCGGCTCGACGGCCCGGTCCGCGGCAACGGCAAGATCATCCAGGAGCTGGAAGGCGCGTTCCGCGGCGCCGGCTGGAACGTGATCAAGGTCATCTGGGGCGGCGACTGGGACCCGCTGCTGGCCAAGGACAAGGACGGCCTGCTGGTCCAGCGCATGGGCGAGGTCGTCGACGGCGAGTATCAGAAATACACCGTCATGCTCGGGCGCCTACATCCGCGAGCACTTCTTCGGCGTCGATCCGCGGCTGAAGGCGATGGTCGAGCATCTGAGCGACGAGCAGATTCGCTGAAGCTGCCGCCGCGGCGGCCACGATCCGGACAAGGTCTACGCGGCCTACAAGGCGGCCGTGGAACACCGCGGCACGCCGACCGTCATTCTGGCCAAGACGATCAAGGGCTACGGCCTGGGCGAGGCCGGCGAAGGCCGCAACATCACCCACCAGCAGAAGAAGCTCAACGAGGAGGAGCTGCTCGAGTTCCGCCGCCGCTTCGGCATCCCGATTTCCGACGAGGAGGCCGCCCACGCCGAGTTCTACAAGCCGGCCGACGACAGCGCCGGAAATGATCTATCTCCGCGAGCGCCGCAAGGCGCTGGGCGGTTTCGTGCCCGGCCGCCGTGCGCCGACGGTGCAAGCTGAAGCCGCCGAAATGGGACGACTTCGCCGAGTTCTTCGCCGGCAGCGAAGGCCGCGAAGTTTCGACCACGATGGCCTTCGTGCGGCTGCTGGTCAAGCTGCTGCGCGACAAGAACATCGGCCGGTACATCGTGCCGATCGTGCCCGACGAAGCCCGCACCTTCGGCATGGAAGCCCTGTTCCGCCAGTGCGGCATCTACTCGCACGTCGGCCAGCTCTACGAGCCGGTCGACTCCGACAACGTGCTCTACTACCGCGAGGCCAAAGACGGCCAGATCCTGGAAGAGGGCATCACCGAGGCCGGCTCGATGTCGTCGTTCATCGCCGCCGGCACGCCGCACTCCAGCCACGGCATCAACATGATCCCGTTCTTCATCTACTACTCGATGTTCGGCTTCCAGCGGATCGGCGACCTGATCTGGGCCGCCGGCGACATGCGCTGCCGCGGCTTCCTGCTGGGCGGCACCGCCGGCCGCACCACGCTCGCCGGCGAAGGCCTGCAGCACCAGGACGGCAACAGCCATCTCAACGCCCTGGCCTTTCCCACCGTGCCGGGCCTACGACCCGGCTACGCCTACGAGATGGCCGCCATCGTCCTCGACGGCATGCGGCGGATGTACTACGAAGAGGAGGACGTCTTCTACTACATCACGCTGATGAACGAGAACTACGCCATGCCCGATCCTGCCGCTGGGCTCGACCGAAGGCATCTGCCGCGGCATCTACCGCCTCTCGGAGCGTCAACTGGGCGAGAAGTCGCCGCACGTGCAGCTCTTCGGCAGCGGCGCCATCCTCCGCGAGGCGCTGCGCGCCCAGGAGCTTTTGGAAGAGCAGTTCGAGCGTCGCCAGCACGTCTATAGCGTGACCAGCTACAAGAACCTCTACTACGACGGCCGCGACTGCGACCGCTGGAACCGCCTGCACCCCGACTCTTCGCCGCGGCGGCCCTACGTCTCCCAGGCGCTTGCCGGCGGGGTGGCGCCCGCTTGCGAGTCCCCGATCGTCGCCGCCTCCGACTACGTGGCCGCGGTGCCGCAGTCGCTCAGCCCTTGGGTCGGCCCGGACTACACCGTGCTGGGCACGGACGGCTTCGGCCGCAGCGAGGCCCGCGCCGAGTTGCGGCGTTTTTTCGAGGTCGATGCCGAGAACATCGCCTTGGCCGGCCTGGAGCAGCTTGCCCGCCGCGGCGAGTTCCCCAAGGCAAAGCTCCACGACGCTATCGACGCGCTGGAATTGGACCCCGAGAAGCCGAACCAGGTGAAGATGTAAGAAGAATACTATAATCAATATATGGTTGTCCCAGGACATGTTGAGAACGGCGTGGTAGTGTTGGACGGCGATGCCGTGTTGCCTGAAGGGCGCGGGTCATCGTATCCGAGCTTGCCCGCCTTGAGAACGGCGGACAGTCGGAAAAGCCGCAGGCCGACCTTCCGTTTGTGCCCAGCCGCGAACCCGGCAGCGTTAGCTTGACCAACGAACGCATTTACGAGATTCTCGACGAGGAGGACATTGCGGCCATGAAGCGGACCTGGGATGTACCTTCCTGACATCAACTTCTGGTTGGCGATGGCCTTTGCCGCGCATGTCCATCACCGTTCGGCGCGGGACTGGTTCGCCGCTCTGCCGGAGAACGCCCGCTGCTTCTTCTGTCGCTTTTCGCAACAAGGTTTTTTGCGGCTGGTAAATAATCTCCAGGCTTTTCCGGGCGTTGCGGTCACTCAACCGGAGGCGTGGAAACTCTACGACGGCTTTGTCGGCAACCCGCGGATTGAGTTTGCTCCTGAGCCGCCGGGGCTTGAAACTCTTTGGCGGCAGCAATCGCAATTGCCTCGGCACGCGCCGCAGCGCTGGGGTGACGCCTACCTGGCGGCCTTCGCGCTCGCCGCCGACCTGGAGGTCGTTTCATTTGACAAAGGGTTTGCCCAATTCCCGAATCTGCGAAATACGATATTATCGTAACGCGACGAAGCTCCCTCGCCTTCCGGGAGAGGGTAGGGTGAGGGCGGAAGGCACCAAGTGGATAGGGATTAGTGGGAAGTGATAAGCGGCAAGTGGGTAGCGATGAGCGACATTGAAGCCCGAAGCGCGAGCGAGAGGTAAGTTAGCAGGCAGGGTACCGGCGAAGCTTCCCTCTCCTTTCGGGAGAGGGGCAAGGGGTGAGGGCGGCCGGAACGAGTGGTTAAGGATTAGTGGAAAGTGATGAGTGGCAAGTGAGTAGCGATGAGCGATATTGAAGCCCGAAGCGCAAGTGAGTGAGGTGGTTAGGGATGGGTGAAGAGTGATGAGGGCCCAAGGCTCCCCTCGCCTTCCGGGAGAGGGGCCGGGGGTGAGGGCAATGCTTCTAGCTCCTGACTTCTGACTCCTGACTCCTTGTTCAAAACCTGTTCACCGCCTGTCGATGGAATGTTGACAACCGAGCGGTTATCGACAGGTGCGGCCGGCCCAAGAATTCTCGGCTCGGTTATCGACACGCCATCGACGCCCGGCCGACAGCCAACCAACGCCTTTTGCACACGGCTTGTCTTTCCGTAACCGCTTGCCGCTAGCCACTTTACACTCTTCGCTTTGGCCCAATCGACAATTCCCGCCGTGCTATTACTATTACTGTTATATTTAGATATATAGCAGTAGCATACTGCGGCATATCTTGAATTGATGGACTAGGGATCGAACATCGAAGTTCGTTGGCGAAAGTTGCTGGTCGGGTGGGCCGTACTCATCACGCTCCGTCGTGAAGGCACCGTGTCAGATAACCGCGATTCCGTTTGCTGGTCTGACCCGAGATCAACGTCGCCATCGACTTGACCACGTTGTGTCAGATAACCGCGATTCCGTTTGCTGGTCTGACACCCCGACGTGAGCTTTGTGGTGGTATGCCACTCGTGTCAGATAACCGCGATTCCGTTTGCTGGTCTGACCGCCGGCGTCGCAACTCTTTGCGGGCAAAGAAGTTGCGAACCGGTTTGCGAGCACGGGCCGAAAAGGCCTGTCCGCCCGTTCAAACCGGCGCGAACTGTCGCGCTAACTGCTTGCCACATAACGACTTCGCTCCCCGCGAGCACGCCCGGCACTCCGTGCCACCACCCTCACGCTCGCGGCCAAAAAGACCAACAACAAATTGTCAAATAAACGGAATTACGGGTATCTCAGTCCGAAGCGAGCGGGCTACCCCGCCATTCTGAAAGAATTACCTGTTGATGGCACCTCTGGGCTTTGCCAAAGGCGAACAAGGCCGAAGACACTTTAATCGGACTTCCATTATCACTACCATACTCCTGTCGCGTTGTCAAGCAATCGCGTCATCATCGCTTTCATTGAACATATCAGCGTTTGCAGCCTTAAGTCCGGTGGCCACCATTCGAGCTATGTGACACCAAAACTCGCCCTCCTCGTACCAATTTTCGGCGGGCAGCGAAAATCCGCTTGGGTCGCGGATTACGGTAACCGCCCCTCCTCCACTCTCGTCATTTTCATCGCTCGGCTCGTCATCATCTTCGGCTGTGTGCCGCTTCACACGCTTTCCTTTTCGCGTGGTTTGGTTGGTCAATGCGGCCTCGTTGCTACGCCAGAAATTCTGGCCGTCGTCCTTTTTCAGGCAATCGATCGCCGAATAACGTAACTCGTGGGTCAGTTTGCCATCGGTCGTTATTCTTGCGCGAAAATCCTCCACGCCGCGCAGGAACCGCAGGCCAATATTACCGGCTGCGTTCTCATCCGCATTGATTGGAATGCAATGTGCGGTGCAATGCGCATTGGCACAAGCGAAATGCGTTCCCCCTTCCCGCACAACCCAGGGCCGGTCGTCAATTCGATCGTAGGCCGACGGATCGCTTTCCAATCGCGAGTTGACCTCATTGGCCACTTTCTTCATTATCTGATCCTGGATCTCGGTCGAAGCGAGGATCTTCCGCATCCAATCTTGGCTGAGCCAATTTGGGTCAAATCGACTTGCGCGAAATCCCGGCGCGCCGCAGTGTGAGCAATACCGCGATGAGAACGGGGCGTAAACGATCCCCAACGGCAGCCCAAAAAACCCCGCGATGTGCTTCACAAGCTTCAACACTTGTCGGTGTGACCACAACATCAGGCCGGCGTTCTCGTTTTTTGGACGGTCTCGCTTGAACTTGTAGCGCGTAAGGTTTTCGAGCACGATCGCGTGCGCCTTCGGACGTACAGGATGCGGACGGGATATCTCATCGTCCGTCATCCCGGCTGGGCCGGAAACTTGCTGTAATGTGCCGTCTTCGCGCTCATGAAAAAACCGCTGTCTTTCCGGTTGATGCCAAAACAATTCGCCGGTGGCGGAATCGCGGTACCGCCAAAGGCCGCGTCGAACATCTTGCTCAAAACCCAGGGCGCGAGCGACGATGCAATGTGCGAGCAATTTTACGCGGTGCTCGCGCAAACACTCCAAGTGTCGCAGGTCGCGCACTCCAAATGCGCGGTCCCTTGGAAGCCGGCGAACGTCTCCGGGCCAGCGCGGTTGACACGACCATTTGCGAACGAACGTCCTAGCCTCTTCCAGAAAGTTCAGCCGCCGCATTGACAGCCCGCCACGGAGAGTATCCCCAATCGGCAAGGCGTTGTGATCAACAGGCGCGCCGTGTTTTTTCGCGGGGGGTCTGCGAAGCAAGGGGAGCAGTCCGGTTGTTGCAAAAAGTTCCCGCGCACCTCCCGCATCCGGCCGGTCCCCATAGCTGACCTCGCGCACGAGAATTCGGTCGATGTCTGCCCACAAGCCCCCAACAGCGCGTTCTGCGCGAGACGTTCGTATCCGTTGCAAATCGCGTGTGCAAGCGCTAAGCGATTCTGCTCCACCTCGTTATAGTATTTAGTGTCTTCTTCGTCACGCCGCGCTTTGAGGCCCTCGCGGTCAAGCGACTGGGCACGTGCCTGTTTTACGCTGGGAACTACGGTTCGCGGCAGGACGTTGGCGATGGCCGTCAATTTATCTTCGTTTTTCGCCAGATAGTACCAAATGTCGCCGTTGTGGCCGAGTGACCGCAATGCATCGTTCAAAGCGTCGCTCGATGCCCAGTTCAGCAGAATCCGACTTGCCTTTTCGCAATTCCGGCGGATGTCCGACGCCGTTAGCGCTTCCATCGATAAAACGCTCTTGCGCCCGCAAGGCGATTCAAAGCCGCCTTTCCGGGCGCTTTCGCTCCCTCGTGAACCGGCGTTGCTCGAAGTGTTCAAGGGTCAGTAGCCGCGCAACCTGGAGGAGCGCCTTTTGAAGGTTCAAGCGAGTCCGCAAGCCGCGCAGGCGGTTTCGCAGTTGCTCCTCTTCGGCTGGAAGCCGCTCGTCGTCACCGTGGAGCGAGATCGTCCCGCTGTAAATCGGCGCGGCGAAGACCTTGCCTCCATTGCGGGTCAGTCCGATTTTCCACGCGAACTCGCTATCGCCCGCCTCCGCGGTGGTTTCCCAAAGTTTTGTCGCCGCACCGTGACGTTGCCCCAGATCCACAGAGAACACGCGAAGCTTGTTCGATACTGCTGCCTCGGGCCAAACACGCGCTCCCGGAGCTAGGTACTCGCCGGCGGTTTTCGATTCCTCGGCTCGCGTTACAGTTTTTCGGAGAGTGAGTAGTCCTCCAACGCCGTCGCGTGGTTCAGAGATTATCGCCGCGACTCCACTTTCCTTCCCGATCAACATTTCTTCCGCCTCATTCACCGTGACATCGCAACTAAACGAAACGTACGCTGCGCTTTGTCGGCGGCACGCCAGGCACATTCTTCGCGTCCTTCGGAAAGTCGGCGCGGTTCCAAATGAGTTTGATTCCCCCAAGTTTGGCGGGCAGCAACTCACCGTCAAGCAGAACGTCCGAGAATGTGAGTTTGGTTGTGGATGCAATATCGCCGTCCGGCGGCAATCGGAAGCTATTCTCAAAATCGCGGTATCCCTTAAGCGGCACCCGTACCTCGTTGATCGCGGTAAAACCGCCATCGTCCGCTTTTCGCGAGAGCAGTTGATCGAAGACAACCCAAAGTGTCTTTCGAGTCCGGCCATCGGTACCGGTGGCGGCCTCGCAGCGCAATTTGTATTTCACGGCCGAATTTTCCCCGAAGAAGGCCCAAACGGGATGCCGTAGAGCGTGATTTTCCGTGAACGTGATCGAGGATGGCAATTCGGCAAATCGTTCGTTATACGCCGCGAATACGGCTACGCAATCGCGGTCGTCACGGCCACATTCATTGTCATTACCCTCGACTCTGCCATCCCACAGGTATTGATATACCGGTCGTGCCAGCCACTCGAAAAGCGCTTGGTCGCCGAAGTCGCGGGGTTTTCGTCGGCGAAGTACGTTGACCTGTTCGACAAGTTCGGCTGTCGTCGCGTTTGGCTTTTTCGTTACTACCTTTCGCCACTTCTCCCTGATTTTCGGCCAGCCTTTCACCATTCGTTCGCCGATCCGGGGTAGACTTCTCGCGGCAAAGGTCAGTCCCGCAAAAAGCCGTGGCATTTCGACCCCTTCGTATTCGCCTTGCAAATCGTTGAACCAGCGGCGCGTTGAATAGCCCTCTCGCCTTTGGTAATCGTCTTTGTCGGTTTTCGGGAGAGAGAACACAATATCGTCGGGTTGACGCTCCTTCGACTTTATCTCCTTGCCGTTCCGCTTATTGCGTATCCAGCCCCCTTGTTCAAACAGCTTCTTTTCCAAGTGCCAGAGGAGTTGCTCGCGCGACCGACGACGGACCCAGCCAAGGTGACTGCGCACCTTCTGGCCGGCCATATTCCACATCGCACGTTTCCACTCACTGCCGCAATTGTGTAGTTTCAAATCCCCAAACTCAATGTTGTGCTCATCAATGTATTTCCCAAACCCTGGAAGCGGAAGGCAAGCAGCTTCGTTGAGCGATTTGTAATCCAGAACTTCCTCCGTAGTTTTGGCGATAATCATTGCTCTAGCGTCGTTCCATGGTCGCTGCTCGTTCTTGGTACGAGGCTTCTTGTTTAACTTCCTTAGCCGCTCCAGCGCCTTTGCACCCTCCTCCGTTGGCTGGCCGAGGGAGTCAATGAAACCATCCCGATCACTTAGGCGGCGAATTAAGTCATCGAAGTCCGATGCGTTCTCACATTCCTGTCGTATCGTCTCATCGAGAGCCCATTTCGGGTATTGCACTTGGTCTCAAATTTCCCGTGCGAGTTCGTCCCACGTCGCATTGCGGCGACCACTTCCCCTTTTTAGCTTTTGGAGCTTCTTTAAGGTCCTCACAGCGCCCTCGGAGAGCAAACCATTCGAATCTACACATCTCGAGTCTACTTTGAATCGCTCAATCAGCTCCTCATATGAACTCGCGGTCCTGACTAAGGCTGCGGCCACTCGGTCAATAATCCAAGGCGGCTGTCGAATTCCGCGCGCACACGATCCGCTGTTTGTCAGTAGATCGAGTGAATCACGCTCCATTTGAACCAAGCCTCCGCCGTCAGGGTCGTCTTGCGACGGCGTTGGGCAGAGGCTTTCGAAGATCGCTGAACACGTGGCCGCCGATCGCACTGCTTTTCGGCGATCTCCGGACTTTGTTGATAGGCGATCAATTAACACTGCGTTCTCGATCAACCCCAGGTTTGATCCGTCACGCGCGCGTCGCGTTTTCACTTCGTCGAGTTCCTCGGCGGTGCGAATCGGTTTCCATTCGCCCCAAATGCCGTCCTTCTTTTCACGCCAGATACCGGCTCCTCGGCGGATTTGCAATAATGCGCGAGTAAGGTACGCAACGCCCTCATTGAACGCTACATGTGTATCCCAGAGCCCTTGACGTACCTCAACTGCGCGATTTGGAAACTTGGTCGGATTCTCCGCCTGCTCTTTTTCAAGCGAATGAAAGTCGAGTCGCAACTTGTACGTCTTAACAGCCATTAGCGCTTCCTCCCTTTGCCCTCACCCTACCCTCTCCCGGAGGTACAGGGGGGATCATTTGTGCGCCATTCTAAATCACCACCAACCCCATTTCCATGCCCCCCCAGCGCCTGCGCCAAAACGGTCGTTGCCTCGCGGGCGGCGGCTTGGTTTTCGCCCAGCGGTTTTACGCCCCCGGCGGGTTCATCCCGCCGGAGCGAAAGATTGACGGCTAGATAACGGTCCGACCACGGCTTTCCTACTTCGTCCTCCTCCGCCCCGCCCGGCCCATGGGCCGGGCGGGGCGGAGAAGGACCGGGGAAGGAATACGTTTTGGTGACGTCGCGTCTTAGCCTTCCAATCTGATTCACCAACCGAGACGAGCTCGGTGGGGTCTATGCCCTTCAATCGCCACCGGTCCATTTCCGTGCCCCCAGCGCCTGCCTCATCCGGCTTGATTCCACATTTGTAACGTGCGATACTTACCAAGTCTCCCCTTCGGGGGCTTGTGAGACTGCGGCTAATACCCGCAGCAGGCGACGGGATAGGTGATTGCAAACCTCCTGTCGCCTTGTTCAAAAGGCCCCGGTTCGCCGGGGCCTGTGCTTTTCTTGCCGCTCTAAATCACCACCAACCCCATTTCCATACCCCCCAGCGTCTGCCCCAGCACGGTCGTCGCCTCGCGGGCGGCGGCTTGGTTTTCACCGAGGTCGATGATTATGACCTGATCTTCGTGCTGGTTCATGGCGTCCTCCAGATCGCCCTGCATCCGCACACGGTCGATCGGCCGCAGGACGCAAAAGAAGATCGAATATTGCCAGTGCTCGCCGTAGCCCTTCATGATCTTGAAGATTCGGCGGAGGCGTTTGTCGTTGCGGATGTCGTAGCAGACCAGGTAGCAGCGTCGCATGGGGCTGGGAGCTTGGAGCAAGGAGTTAGTGGGGAGTGGGAAAGTGGATAGTGGGAAGTGAATAGTGGATAGTGGGGAGCACGGCCTCACCCTGCCCTCTCCCGGCGGGCGAGGGCGATGTGCGCGGCGGCCTCCGCCCCCGCCGACCTCGCGTCGGTGGAGCAGAAGATTGATGGCTACTCCGCGATCGGTGCGTCGCAATTCCTTTCACCGTCGCCGCCCCGCCCGGCCCCAGGGCCGGGCGGGGCGGCGACGGTGAACTTTTTCGGATTGGTCTGGCGTCGGCGGTAGCCATCAATCTTTCGCTCCACTGGGACAAGCCCAGGTGGGGGCGTGATAGAAGCATTGCAGCGCGCGGCACGCGGAGCGTGCCAGCTACTTTTCTTGCCATCACGACGGAGCGTGATGAGTACGTCAACGCGTCGTCAAAAATGCCAGCGTCGGCACTTCGCCGACGAGCCAGGCGGCGATCATCCTGGCATGCAACATCAACATCCGCCGGTAACTCAATTTGTATTCGAACACCGGATGCGTCACCTCTTCGTCCATCCGCCTCCCATAGACGCCGAAAAACGCCTTGCGGCCGTCCTCGGTGAACATCGCGCCGGCCGACGTGCGGACGAAATGGCCCGGCTGAAGCTCGCCGCGGTTGAACGCCGTAATGGCGATCGAATCGGCAATCAACGGGCGGAACGGTTCCATCAGGTCGAGCGACAGCGCGGGCCTGCCCGGCCGCGAGACGTGATAGGCCCCGATGGAAGGCTCCAGCCGCGCGGTCCGCAGCGAGGCCGTGCATTCGTGCGTGAGCATCGAATAGCCGAACGAAAGACAGGCGTTAACCGGATCGGGCGGCGGGCGGCGCTGCCGGCCGTTGGCGTCGAATTCCATCGCCACTTCGGTCTTCAACATGCCGGCAAAGTTCTCGAAATAAAGCGCGGCCGCCTGGCCTTCGTGCCCGCGGAGCGAGTCGATGCTTTCGGCCTTGGCCGCGCGGCGGCCTTCCTCGGCGAGCGCGTCGGCGACCCGCTGCGCAAGCGCCGCGTGGTTCCGCATGAGAAGCGTCCGCTGGTTCGTGATTTTGGCGACGACCAGCGCCCGGGCGAGTTCCAGGCACGACGCGGGCTGATCGAACTTGTGGACCTGCGCGCGGCGGGTCTCGGCACTCACGGAATCGAGCGGATCGATGAGCGCGGTCAACCGCCCGCCGGCGGAAAGAAAGGCGATCGGCACGCCGCGCTCGGAAAGCAGCGTGATGGCCTGCGTGGAAATTTGCACGCCGCCCAGCAGGGTGAGACTTTCGAGGTTGGCCAGCGGGATATCGTGCTTCTTGGCGCCGTTCTCGTCGGAGACGCACATCGCGGCGCCGCGGACGCCGATTTTCGTGCCGCCGTGCTGACTGACGAGGTGCAAGCCCTCGTCGCGCGGAGGCCAAAGCCGCCGCGTGGCCGGCAGCGTCGGAGCGCAATCGCCCCGCTGCTGATGCACCTCATCCGGCAGGCAGATCGGCAGCAGCGAACAGCGCGGGCAGCGGGGATCGTTCAGCAGCGGCAGCGGACGCGGGCCACGCGCGGCCTGCTTTGCCGCCTCCAGCGTCGCCAGGGCCTCGGCGCAAGAGCCTCATCGAATGGCACGACGACGCGCCGCTTCTCCGCCGCGTAGTAAATGGCGATCTCCGGCACTTCATAACCGGCCTCGACGAGCAAAATCGCTTGCAGCGCCGCCTGAACGCGATCAGTCGGCCAGGGCTCGAAGGTGTCGTTCGCATCGTCCTCAGAAGCCCTCACCCTGCCCTCTCCCGAATGGAGAGGGGATGATTCGTTGGCATAGGTGCGGCGGGGGCGGCCTTTGCGATATTCGACCGGCACGGCCGTCGTGCCGTCAATCTCCACCAGGTCCATCGTCGCCGTAAGTTGAAGCGATGCGCTAGTGAGCGTCATGCTCCGCACGGTTCGGCCCGTATCGGGTTTCTCCGACCCGTCGGGCAGCGATTCACGCCGCGATTTATCTGACCCCATTTTATCGTGGCTCGGCTTGTCTACCCGGCGATGGACGCGGTTGCCTTGCTCGGTATCTTCGCTGGGCACGTGAATGCCCTCGACCTCCATGTAGTAGAAAAGACGCGGGCAGTAGGCGTATTCCGCGACATTTCGGGCAGGCCATAAACTCTCGTCCATAGCAAAACCCTCCAAATCAGTGGTATACGTTTGGATGCCTTCCACTTTAATTGGGACGGAAAACGATTGCAAAGGAAAAGTGGCTTCCGACGAGTGAAGAAGGGGCAAGGCTGGCCACAAAGAACACAAGGAGCACAAAGAAGGGCGAGCAACCCTCACCCCCGGCCCCTCTCCCAAAGGTAGAGGGGAGACTGGCCGAAGCCTCACCCCTGCCCCTCTCCCCGTGGGCGAGGGGAGCCTGCCTGTCAGGCTGGTTAACGCTCGCGGATCACCGCGTAGTCGTGCAGCTCAACGCCGTGGCGGCTCAAGCGCGAGCGGCTCTTCTCGAAAAACTTGGCCCCTTGGTTGGTCCGTCCGGACGTGGTGATCGCCCGACATTGAGTCAGCCGCGTCGCGCAGAGCAACATGGCTGTGGCCAGTCCTTGGTTGCCGTGCCGCTGGTCGACACACACGTTCGAGATGTAGAGGCACTGTTTGGCCGCTATGAAATCGGCGGAAAGGTGCGCCTTGCCGCGACCGCGCTTCCTGGCTTCCAGAACCCACTGTTGATAACGTGTGTTGGGCGGGGAACGATAGAACCAGATCTCGTATCCCTGCCCGTACACCTTTTGCACTTCGGGAATGGCCTTCAGCTCGTCGTCTATCGGGGACATCGTACTGGTCATGCCCCACGAAATCACCAGGATCAGCGCGGCTCCGCCGATGGTCCCACCGAAGCCCAGTATGCAAGAATCCCCACGGGAATATCACCTTCCACGCACGAGTACGATCGCCAAGTAAGGTGGAAACGCCTAGGCAATCGCCATGCCGTCCGCGCTTTCAAATCCTAATCGCTTACAGGCAAAGGACTTGTGTAAATCTAGGATTCGGGCCAGCCCTTGATTCGATTGCATTTTGCACGATGTCGCCGGCAAAATGCACGATTCGCAGACGAAAAGGAGCCCTTGCCTTACCCTCTCCCCGCGGGCGTGCGCCACGCAGAATGCTTTTTTTCGGGGCATTTTCCGGCTGCGCGACGCGGGAACCGGCCGGGACGCCGAAGTCGTTAATTGACAAGAGTTTACGGCGACGCCGGGCGTTGTTTCGATTGCCGCTAGCCGCTTTTGCGCAAGCACGAACCGACGGCGCAAGTCCGCTGCCGGCAAGGACTTAGCTACAAAACGTCCGCGATTTCCTTCCAAGCATTGACAACATTTGTGAACTGTGGTATACTGAGCGGAAAGAAGTGGGTCGTGGTTAGTGGAAAGTGACGAGTGGGCAGGCGGCTGATGAGAGATGAGAGATGAGAGATGAGAGAACTAGCCGCGGATTGAACACCGATCAAACACGAATTGTTTTCCGTGTTCCATCCGCGTTTCATCTGTGGCTCCCTCCGATATTCGTGCCGTTCGTCTGTTTCGTGGTTCCCCGCGTGCCTATGTCTTCGTTTCCGCACGCTAATACGGATGTGGTCGGATTAGTGATAATGAGTGGTAATAAGCGTTCCCTTTAGCCCGAGCCGCGCCATGAATACTCAAAACCGTGCCAAACCGTGCCAAATCGTGCCACGCAAGCCATTTTCCCGCGGAAAAGCGGGAGTGCGGCCGTGCCGGCAAACGTGCCAAACGACGCCAAACCGCTGCCAAACGGGTGCCAAAAGTGCCAGATTTGGCACTCTGTCAAGAAAAACATGGAGCTATGTGGAACGCCCTCACCCCGGCCCTTTCCCAAAGATACAGGGGAGACCACTATCCGCTGTGCGCTTGCCACTATTCACTCGGCTTCCTGCTCCCCTCGATCTTGCGGGCACGTACTATTATAATAGAGGGTCCAATTTGCCCATCCCCCGGAGCAATCCGCCATGAAAAACTTCCAATTCCCGCCTTTTTCGGCGTTGGCCTCTGTTCGCCTTGGCCGCCGTCGCTTTCCCTTCCGGCGTCCTGGCGGCAAATGACGGCCCGGCCGATCTCGACAAGGCGACCGAACTGAGGCCGGGCGCCCAAAGCACGGGCGATCTGACCGACGTGATCAATCTCTGTGAAAGCGCGATTAAGAAGGGTCTCAATAAGAACGATACGACCTTCGCCAACGACCTGATGGCCTCGGCCCTGGCCCAGCGCGGCACGGTCACGGCCGCGAAGATTTTTGGCGACGAATCGTCGCCGCGGCTGAACCTGGAGGGCGAGCGCTGGAAGACCTACCGCACCGACGCCCTGGCCGACCTGGAAAAGGCGCTCAAGCTCAGCCCCAAGCAGCCGCAAGCCCATTATATGTACGCCAAGCTGAACCTCCTGCCCGGCGGCGACGCGGACAAGGCCCTGGCGGCATTGAACAAGACGGTGGAGCAGTCCGAGGACGACGCGGCGATGCGGGCGAAGGCCCTGCTGCTGCGGCGCAGCTTCGCAAGGACGTCAAGCTGCGGGTCGCCGATCTCACGGAGGCATTGCGGGCGCTGCCGAACAACCCGATGCTGCTCCGCAACCGCGGCCTGGCGCTGGCCGAAGACCACAAGTGGAACGAGTCCCTGGCCGATTTCGACAAGTCGATCGCGGCCGATCCAAATGACATCGTGAGCTACGAATTGAAGGCCGCGGTGCTCGTCAACCTGAAGAAGTTTGCCGAGGCCAACGCGGCGCTGGAAAAAGCCCATGCCCTGGCGCCGAAGAACGTTGACCTCCTGATGAGCAAGGCGCGGATCAGCGTGAATGAAGCGAACTACAAGGCGGCGGCCGAGGAACTGACGCGGGCCCTGGCCCTCGACCACGCGAACCTGGGCGTGCTCGAACTCCGCGCGGCCGTCTACGAGCAGTTGGGCGAAAAGGAAAAGGCCCTGGGCGACATCGATAAAATCCTCGAGATCAAGCCGGGCATCTCCGAGATTATGCGCGATGCGCGCCGCCTTGCTTGCCGACCTGGGCAAGTTCGACAAGGCGGTGGAAGAACTGGAAAAGATGCACAAGGCCAACCCCAAGGACTCGCTCACCACGCTGCAATTGGGCATGATGTATACCACGATCAAGCAATACGCGAAGGCTATCGCGTCCTTCGACGAAGTGTTGGAGCGGAGTCCGGACGACGTCGGCGCCTTGCGCGGCCGCGGCGACGCCTTGCTGAATCTCGGCCGCCGCGGCGAAGCCCTCGCGGAGTACGAGAAAGCGATCAAGCTTCAGCCGCACGACGTCGGCATTCTCAACAACTACGCCTGGCTGCTGGCCACCGCGCCGGAAAAGAAGCTTCGCGACGGACACCGCGCGGTCGAACTGGCGAATGACGCCTGCAGGCAGACCGAGTACAAGAAGGACTATATCCTCAGCACGCTGGCCGCCGCCTATGCGGAGTCGGGCGACTTCGATTCCGCCCGCAAATGGGCGACGCAGGCCGTCGCGGTTGCCGAGCCGACCAAGGAGGAGCCGGACCGCAAGGATGAATTGAAGAAGGAACTGGAGAGCTACAAGGCCAGCAAGCCGTGGCGGGAAGACTTGCCGGGCGATCAGGCCAAGCCGCCCGCGACGAAGAAGGACGCTGGCGAAACGGCCAAGCCGAAGAAGTCCGCGCCGCCGGATGACGACGACGTATAATTGGCAAGGAAGAACGTAGGGTGCGGTCGAGTTCCACGAGACCCACCAGAAGCTGCCATTCGTTGGTGGGTCTTCGCTTCGCTTGACGCCACCCTACGCAAGCAAGAAACACAAGAGATGAGTCTCCCTATGAAAGCACACGTTGACCTGGACCTTTGCATCGGCTGCGGCATTTGCCCGGACGTGGCCTCGGAGATCTTTGAGATGGGCAGCGACGACAAGGCCCACGTCAAGCTCGATCCGATACCGGAGGAGTTGCACGCCATTTGCCGCGACGCCCGCGATCAATGCCCCCAAGCGGCGATTGAAATCGAAGAGTAGCGTTTTCTGTAGCTTGTCGGGTGGCACGCTCTGAGCTTCAAGCGAAGGGCGTGGTTGCGTCGAGCCACGCCCTTCGCTTGAAGCTCAGGACGTGCCACCCAAATCGATAATCCTGGAGAAAAGAATGTACTCACGGCGGGCCTTTTTGAGAACTGTCTCGGCGTCGGCAGCTTGCGGGATACCGCTGAGGGTGCTCGCGCCTTTGTCGTCCCTTGCGGCCGATCGTCCGGCGGCGCGTCGGCCGGGCAAAGCGCCCGCCATCAAGTCGCCCGTCCTGTTCAACACGCCCGAGGCCGACGCCATCGTTGCCGACTTGCAAATCTACCCGCCGGACAATGCCTGGAACGAGTCCGTCGATCGCTGGCCGGTGCATGCCAACTCGCGGAATATCATCGCCTCGATCGGCCTGGGCAAGCCGCTGCGATGCAACTACGACATGGGCTATATCCTCGTGCCGCGAGACCAGAAGAAAGTCAACGTGCGGATCACCGATTATCCCCAGGAATCGGACCCCGGCCCTTTCCCGGTGCCCGGCAACGTGCCGATCGAAGGTTGGCCGGCCTGTTATCGCGAGGACCCGCGCACGGCCGGGCTATCGCTGGACGACATCCAGCGGGACAACTCCGCGCCGGCGGCGACCGGCACGCGATCATTCTCGAGCCAGCGTCGATGACGCTCTACGAGTTTTGGCAGATGAAGAAGACGGCCGTCGGCTGGCAGGCCGCGCAGGCCTCGGTTTTCGATCTGAAGTCGAACCGCTTGCGGCCCGACGGCTGGACGTTGTCGGACGCCGCAGGGCTGCCGATTTTTCCGGCCATCATCCGCTACGACGAAATCCAGCGCGGCGCGATCGAACACGCCATGCGCGTCACGGTGCGGCGGACGCGGCGGGCGTACGTGGCCCCGGCGACGCACTTCGCCAGCGCGAACAACAGCCCGAACTTGCCGCGCATGGGCGAGCGGATCCGCCTGCGCGGCGACTACGACATCTCGCGGTTTTCGCCCGCGGCCCAAGTAGTGCTCAAGGGTCTGAAGCGCTATGGGATGCTCGTGGCCGACAACGGGCTGGACTGGTCGCTCTCGGTGGCCCCCGACGCGCGGATACCGGTGCTTCACGACGAGTTGCGGCGCGTCACCGGTGCGGCGTTGGAGGTCGTCGTCGCGCCGGCCTCTACTTCGGCTTCGAGAGCTCCTCGTTGAGCTTCCGCAGTTTTTCCTCGATGCCGGGCGCTCGAGCGCGCAGCTTGAACAGTTGTTCGTAATCGGCCTTGGCGTGGACAAGATCGCCCTTCGATTCATTGGCGGCGGCCCGCAGATTGATCGCAAGCTGCATCTGGGGGGCGACGGCCAGCACCTCGTTCAGCCAGACGATGGCTTTGTCCGGCTGTTTCAGTTCCAAGTATTTCGCGGCTACCTGGCACCATGTCATCTCGGTATCCGGCGAATTGGGCCTAGGACCCATCAGCGCATGCACATACTCCCCCGCCAAATCGAGCCAGTGGATGGCCTTGTCCATCTGTTTCAGGGTAAAGTACGCGTTCGCCAAGAAGAACGGCATGCGGATGAACTCCACCGAGGGCGGCCTTCCTGCAACGGCTTTCGAGAACTGCGAGGCGGCCTTGTCGAGACACGCCAACTCCTTGTCAACGTCTTTCTTCTGTTCGTAGATCGCGAGCAAGTTGTTGATGGCACGAATGCCTTCGATCAACGGGTCGATCTCCGCGATTCGCTCGTAACAAGGGATCATTTCGTCCGGCTTGCCTTGGGCGGAGAGGATCTCGGCACGGGTCTGCCAGGCGCCCACGAAATTGCGATCTTGTTCCAAGGCCACGCCGTCCTCTTTCAAGGCGGCGTCCAGAGCCGCGGTTTGAAGCCGGCTCTCCTCGGCGGCCTTGGCCGAGTTGCCGGCCGCGCGGGCCTTTTCCGCCATATCCTTGTGGACTAGGCCCTTCGTCAAAATGACACCGCACAAGTTGTTGTGGTCCGAGGCGCGGTCATAGCGCACCATCAGGCCGGCGCGGTGCTGCTTGTCGGCATCCTCGAGCTTGGCGAGGGCCTCGTCGTATTTCTTTTCCGCCTCAGCGGCTTGGCCTTTTTCCGCCAGCGCATTTCCTTCCGTGCGGAGTTCCCGGCCCTGTTCCGCCAGCACGATGCCCAGGTTGTTGAAGGCGTCGGCATAGCGCGAGTTCACGGTGATCGCCTTGCGGAAGTACTTCTCCGCCGCCTTGGCGTCGTGCGCTTGCCCGGCCGCGCAAATAGACTCCCAGGTTGTTGTTTCCGAAATCGTAGTCGGGCTTGATGCCGAGCGTGGCCGCGAAAGCGGCGGCCGAGCGGTCGAACGCCTCTTGTCCGGCCTTGACGTTGGTTCGCATCAGTTCCTTGCCGTCCTTGTCGTAGGCGATGCCGATGTGGTTGAAGGCGAAGTAGTTGTCCTTGGTCCGGTCGGTCATGTCGGCCACCGAGAAAGCCTTCGCCAGATCGACTTTTCCGTCCGGCGTGTAGCCAAAATAGTCTTTATCCTCGATGCCGGAAGCATCTTTGAACAGCTTGTAACTGTTGATCCAAAGTCCCACCTGTCGGAAGGAAGCGGCGCTCATGGCCACGAGCACGACAACGCTGCACGCGGCCAGCAGCGGCCGGCTCACTGGCCAGCGGTCGGCGATTTCCTTCAGCAGCCACGCGATCATTATGTAAACGCCGATCATCGGCAGATACGTGTAGCGGTCGGCCCGGGCTTGCGTGCCCACTTGGATGATTCCGACCACGGGCACGAGCGCGCCGAGATACCAGAGCCAGCCGACGGCCAGATAAGGGCGGCGGAACACGAGCAACACTGCCGCGGCCAGGGTGATTGCCGACAGGAGCACAAGATAAATCCAGAACTTCACCCAGAACTCGTGCGTCCAGCCGTGGGGAATCATGTGCGGATGGGAATAGAACGGGGCAAGTCCGGTGGGCCAGAACGTCTGTCGCAAATATTCGCCGCACGACTCCACGGCGTTCAGCAGCCGCACGCTCATCGGCAGCCCCTCGAACGAATTCAGCGCCACGCCCTTGGCCTGGCCGTAGACCGTTACGGAGCTGTCGGCGGCGGCCATGGCGAACAGTGGCACCTTTTCCATGAGCAAGAGCATGCCGCCGAGAATGTCGACTTCTCCCGCCGCCTGGCCTCCGCTCGGCCAGAGAACTCTCTTCCAGCGGCCCAGCGGCCAGATGTCCAGCAGGATCAAGATGCACGGCAGCGTCACGATCATCGACTTGGCCGTCAGTCCCAGACCCATGAACACGTTGACAAGCAAATAGAGGAAAACCGTGCCGACGGCCTCGATGGATGTCGATCGCGCCAGCGGCGGCCGCCGAGCGTAAATCGCGTAGGTGAGCAGCGTAGACATCCAGAACAGTCCGCACAGCACGTCCTTGCGCTCGGCGGCCCAGGCCACCGATTCCGCTCGCAACGGATGCGCGGCGAATAAGACGGCGACGACAAGGCTCGGCCAAAGCGTGCCGGTCATCAGCCGCAGCGCAAGGAACAGGAGCACCGCATTGATGCAATGGAGGCCCATGCCGACGAGATGGTGGCCGCCCGGCCAGCTATATCCGTATTTCAGGTTCTCCGGTTGCCACGATCCCTCGCTGAAGAGCTGCCAGTCCAGCATGTGGGAAATCCACGTCAGCGGGTGCCAATTCCCCTCGTGGGCGTCCCCAAAGGCCCACTTGACGTTCTCCCAGGTCACGCCGCTGACGATCTGCGGCTTGTCGTAAATATAGACATTGTCATCGCAGACCGTGAAGTCGTGGCGGTAAGTCTGAAGGTAGAGAAGCGTGACCAGCACGACGAGACCGAGGCAGAGCGCCGCCGTCAGCCCGACCCGATCCATCGGAGGAGGGGAGGTGTAACCCGGCGCGGACGCCGTATCCCCCCGTTTGCCGCCGCGCACCGACCCGCCCAGGTTTTCGCCCCGGCCGGACGTGTCTCGCAGTTCCCGGCGGCGCATTTGGTATTTGTTGGCCATACGTCTATTCTGGTTTTTCAAAGCCAAACGTGCAAGTATAGTCCTCGCCACTTGCATATCGCTAGCTTAAACCCCATGATAATGGCAATTTCCATCATTTGTCGCTGCCTGGGAGCCGCGCTGTGTTTGACGATGTTCAGCCCGTAGTTGAGGCCTACCGCGAACCGCCGGTCGCCTGCCGCGATTTCGACCCGCGGGCGGCCGATATCGCGCGGCAGATATGCGGGCTGATCTCGCGGCATCTGCCGTCAATTCGGGCGGAGCACGTCGGCAGCACGTCGGTCCCGGGCTGCGGCGGCCGCGGGATTATCGATCTCTTGGTGAGCGGGACCGAAGGGGAACTGGAGGCGATCCGTCAGCTTCTTGACCGATTCAGTTTTCGACAGGGGGGCGAGCCCCTCTTTCCGCCGCATCCTCCGGCCTATCGCGGCACGTGGATGTACAACGGCGAGCCGTTCCTGGTTCATGCCCACGTCCTGCCGGCCGGCGCAGATGAGATCGATTCCATGCGGTTCTTGCGGTCTTGCCTGCGAAGCGACGCGGAGCTTATGAAGGCCTATGTCAAGCAGAAGAAGGCGATTTTGAAAGGCGGCGCCGATCCGGCCGAATACTCCCAAAAGAAAGGCGAGTTTTTGAAGATGGTGCTGGGGTAAACTATTCAGCGCCTTGGCATCAACATTGAGTTTAACCCTCACGCTTGCCTTGGCGTTCTCGAAACCGACGCAAGCGTCGGGGCTAAACCGGCCCTTTGCTCGCCGCCTCGATTCCGCGTAAAATCAACAGTCCCACCTCACATCCCACCTACAGGAGATACTTGCTATGCGGAAATATATTTCCATCGCAGCCATCGCGGGTTTATTCGCTTTGACTCAGGTCGCGCGTGCCGAAGACAAGCCCACGACCCCGCTCGGCTTCAAGGTCCAATCGCTCGAAGGCAAGGACGTCGATCTCGGACAGTACAAGGGCAAGGTCGTGCTGATCGTCAACGTGGCCAGCAAGTGCGGCTACACGCCACAATACAAAGCGCTGGAGGCGCTCTATACGAAATACAGCGATCAAGGATTTGTCATTCTCGGCTTTCCCTGCAACCAGTTCCACAGCCAGGAGCCGGGCACAGCAGAGGAAATCCGCCAATTCTGCACCTCGAAATACAACGTCACCTTTCCCTTGATGGCCAAGGTGGAAGTCAACGGCGACGGGGCGTGCGACCTGTACAAATACCTCACGGCACTTGATGCGAAACCCGAAGGCGCCGGCAAAGTGAAGTGGAACTTCGAAAAATTCCTCGTCGGCCGCGATGGCCAGGTCGTTGCCCGCTTCCTAACGAAAACCAAGCCGGACTCCGACGAAGTCGTGAAGGCGATTGAAGCGGAATTGGCGAAGAAGTAGTGCTCGCTCTGCTCGTTCAACTGCCGATCCCGCCGCCGGGACCGCATCCGATCCAGGGCAACGTGCCGCTGGCCGCCGCCTACTTGAAGCTCTTCGCTCAGCGAAACGGCGTGCAAGGCTGGGCGATCGATATCCTGCCCGCGCGGCTCACGAACGTGCTGGGCGATCGCGCCTCGTGGCCGAGATCCTCGCGCGGCGGCCGGCGCTGGTCGGGTTTACGTGTTATCTCTGGAACATCCAGCGGACGATCTGGATCGCCCGGCAGTTGAAGGCCGCGCGGCCCGATCTGACGATTCTCCTCGGCGGGCCGGAAATAACCGCCGACAATCGTTGGGTGTTGGAAGAGCCGTGCGTCGATTTGGCGGCTATCGGTGAAGGCGAACAGACGTTCGTGGAGTTGCTTTCGGCGCTCGACGCTGGCCGAGCATCCTCAAGTGGCGCGGGCGTCCCGCCTGCTCTCGAAGGTGTCGCCGGCTTGTGGACCCGCGGTGGCGGCCTGCCTGCACCCGCTCCGCGCTCACGAATCTCGATCTTATCAGTTCACCCTACATCGAAGGCATTCTGGATGCCACCGATGAGCAGACGATGCTCATGGAGACTTCGCGCGGCTGCCGCTACCGCTGCAAGTTCTGCTACTATCCCAAGAGTTACGACTCCGTCTACCGCATGACTCCCGGCGAGATCGAGGCGAATCTGCGGCACGCGCGCGAACGCGGCGTGAAGGAGATTTATCTCCTCGACCCCACGCTCAACCAGCGGCCCGACTTCGCGGACTTGTTGCGTCTGCTCGCTCGCGGCAACCCCGATCATCAATTCACCTACTCGGCCGAACTGCGAGCCGAGGGCATCCGCGAGGAGACCGCCCGGCTCTTGCGCGAGGCCAATTTTCAGGAAGTGGAAATCGGCCTGCAATCAATCGACCCGACGGCAATGAAGCTGATGGGCCGGCACGTGAGCCTCGATTCCTTCGAACGCGGCGCCCGCGCGATGCTCGCCGAAGGCATCCGCGTCCGCGTCAACCTGATCCTCGGCCTGCCGGGCGACACCGTCGATTCCATTCGTCGCGGCCTTGAGTATCTCGACCGCGTGCGGCCGTTTACGGAGTTGCAGGTCTTCAATCTCTCCATCCTGCCCGGCACTGCGTTTCGGCAGACCTATAAGGAGCTTGGCCTCGAATTTCAACCGCGCCCGCCGTATTACGTCCTGAAGACGCCGACGCTGGAGTTGGACGATCTCTATATGCTGATGGAAGAAGCGCAGGACGTATTCGGCATCATTTTTGATGACCTGGGCGAGCCGCTGCTGCCGGTAGAGCGTGACCGAAGCGCCCCTCTCCTACCGGGAGACGCGCAGGATGCAAATATCTCCCCTCTCCTTCCGGGAGAGGGGCAGGGGGTGAGGGCAGTTGGAAGTATCGCATCATCTCTCATCCGTTCGTGCATGATCGACCTCGATGAGCCCGTCCATCCACTCCCGCCCGCGACATCGCGTTCCCTCGCCTTCACGCTCTGGCTGAAATCATCCGACTTCCGCGCCCGCGCGACCGACGCGGTTGCCTTGGTCCGCCAGGTTCTCACTGACAATCCGCACACAACCTTGCAAATCATCTTGGAGCCTTGCGGCGATCCGCGGCATCTCGCGCCGGAATTGCTCGAAGACCTCTTGGCCGCCTGCCACGAGAGCTTGAGTTATCTCGATTGGTTCTACAGCCTGCATCCCCTGCGCCTGTTGGGTGCGAAGCGACTGATTGTGATTTTGCCGACGGAGATTGAAAACTCGGTAGACGATACCTGGCGAAGCGCAATCGAAGAGCGGGCGACGATCGTTTGGAATACGTGCGCGGCGCGGCTAACCTATACAGATTTGTGCGGTCACTCAACATGAAAACGGAAACAGGTGGACAAGGGCGTCCCAAAGGGGACATTCGGCGTTGGCATGGATTATGAGGAGCGCCGGGCAGCGGTCGATTGCGATCCGCTAGCCTGCACGGCCATGTGCCGCGTTGCCATCGACAAGAACGCGAAGAAGTTCGCCGGCAAGTAGCCCTGCCACAAGGCGATTTCCGCGCTCACCCCGGCCGCGAGTTCGACGCCGGACGAGACATGGAGAGAGTAACGGGCTACCGGATAATGGTTGCAAGAAGACTCAGCACAAACTCGTGAAAGCGGCGAACGTCCTCGATCCCGTAATCGGCGAAACGCCCGTGGGCAGCCGCGTTTCCGACTTCCTTCATGCCTTCGACGAGCTCGTACTGCACTTTCGTTAGCACGTTGGCCTTGAAGAGCTTTTCTGAAAGTTGATGCACACCATCTCGTTTGTCCGAAGCAATGCGATTGGCGTCACACACGCGGCGTAATGAGTCCTCAAGGACGGCGCGGATAATAACGGCCGCCGCGTCCTTGTAGTCGTTGTCGAGGAGAATCTCAGCTTGTACGAGAAAGTCCGCGAATACCTCTGCAGAGACGAGCAGTTTGTGGTCCGCCATAAAGCCTTGCGTGTAATCGACCAAGGCTGCTTCTAGGATGCCCTTCATCGTAAATGCGTTGACAGTCTTCATGTCGCGGAGTTCGCGAACGTAGAAGCTGTCCTCGCTCGTAATGCGCGCGAGAAGATTCAAGGCGCTTGTGCGAACATGAAAGTACAGATTGCCGGAGATCACGCCGTCGCGCTCGTTGAATTCTTGACAGACGTTTTCCGACTTCTGAATCAACTCATGAAACTTCAGGATGATGTCTTCTCGATCCTTTGCCAACTGTAGTCGCGGGTGATGTGCCATGCCGATGCTCGGAAATCAGGTAAATGTGGTCAAAAGTGTGGTCCCTGGCAAGACACACTAACCAATAGGGAAGTTCGCGCCAAGACCCGCGGCCAGTTTGCTTAAAGCAGGCGAACAGTTATTTGACCGCCGCGGCAAGAAAACGGCACATCACGGAAGCGAGGCATTGACTTGCAGTTTCCCCGCCAACTTAAGCGCCACGTGGACGGTCGCCAGCGGCAGCAGCAGCGTCAACGGCGCGTCCGCCAAGGGCAGGGCGCCGTAGGACGAGTACCATTGGGCCGCCCGCTCGTTCTTGGCGTCGATGAGCATCGCCACGCCGCCGACTTCTTCCGCCGCCAGCCAGCACCGCCGCCCTGCCGCCAGAAGCAGTTGCCCGCCCAACCCTTTTCCCTGCACGGTGCGGTCCACGGCCAATCGTCCCAGCCGAAAGGCCGGCACCTCGTGGCGGGCCAGGCCCTTGCGGACTATTTCCGGTACGCGGGCGTATGCCAGTGAGGCCGGACAAAGAGAGTAGAACCCCAATATCGCGCCGCTGCGGCTGGAAACCGCAAGAAAAGTCTTCGCGGCGCCGCGGTCGTGACTTTGCCGCGCGTGCCGCCGGAGGAAATCGTTCAGCACGGGCTCGCCGCAGTCGAACGAGGCACGATCGCGCTGCTTGCTTATTGGCTCCTCATGCCAGTCGGGCACGCTCATGTCCGCTCCGGCATGGCCCGGGCAGCCTTGCGCAGCTTCGCGTTGGGCGGCAGCGGATTCTCGAGAAGCTGCAAGACCCGAAGGCTGTCGCGCTTGCTGAGTTTGACCCGTTCATGCTCTTCGATAACCAGTTCCGCCTCCCGCAATGCGGTGCGGAGGATGAACTCGGTCATGTCGGTTTGCGCCAGCGCGACAGCGCGCATAATGACGGCCTTATCGGCGGGTCGGATGCGCAGCGCCACGCGGCTGTTGTCGTTTACCGCTGCTCGGGGCATGGTTCTTCTCCACTTGTGTACACATTCAAAGCGTACACCGCAACTGTCGAAAAGTCAATAGTCAAGCGTTTTAGTTTCCTTCCGGCAGAAGGGACCTACTAGCAACGCCGCTGGCTATGCTATACTTTTCAGACTATGGCAACCATCAAACGCATCCTTGTCACCGGCGGGGCCGGGTTCCTCGGCTCGCACCTCTGCGAACGGCTCGTCGCCGACGGCCACGACGTCATCTGCCTCGATAACTTCTTCACCAGCCAGAAAAGCAACGTCGGCCACCTGCTCGGCCGGCCGAACTTCGAGCTCGTGCGGCACGACATTACCCTGCCGCTCTGGCTGGAAGTCGACGAAATCTATAACCTCGCCTGCCCCGCCGCGCCTGGCCACTACCAGTACAACCCGATCAAGACGATGAAGACCTCCGTGCTTGGCGCGATCCACGTGCTGGGCATGGCCAAACGCTGCCGGGCGAAGGTCCTGCAAGCCTCGACCAGCGAAGTCTACGGCGACCCGCAGGTCCACCCCCAGCCGGAAAGCTACCGCGGCAGCGTCAATCCCATCGGCCCGCGAGCGTGCTACGACGAAGGCAAACGGGCGGCCGAAACGCTCTTCATGGACTACCACCGCTCCAACGGCGTGAACGTTCGGATCGTGCGGATCTTCAATACCTACGGCCCGCGGATGCACCCCTACGACGGCCGCGTGATCTCGAACTTCATCCGCCAGGCGATGCTGGGCGAGCCGATCACTATCTTCGGCGACGGCCGGCAGACACGCTCCTTCTGCTACCGCGACGACCTGGTCGAGGGCATGATCCGCATGATGAACGGCCCGGACGAGTTCTTCGGCCCGGTGAACCTCGGCAATCCGGAGGAGTTCACCATCCGCGAATTGGCCGACATTGTGATCGAAATGACCGGCGCGAAGACGAAGCTCGTCACGCGTCCGCTGCCGGCCGACGACCCCACGCAGCGGCGGCCGGACATCACGCTGGCCAAGGAGCGGCTCTGCTGGCAGCCGACGATCCCGCTCCGCGAAGGGCTGACGAAAACGATCGACTGGTTCCGCTCGATCGACCTGAGCGAGTACCGCCCGCCGACGCCGAATTATTGATTAAGTAGTGCCGAACGTCCCTCGTGTCAACGCTCTGCGTCGTCACGCGCATGGCGGCCGCTCCGCGGCTTTTTGGTGCCGCCTCCCGCGCTTGATAGAAGTTGGCTATAATAGGGAATAAGGTCGCGTTACGAGGAGGTCGAAAATGGAATCCGTCATTCGCGATGTCAAAGACATCGAGCCTGAAGAGCGTCATGTTTTCGAGACGCTGATTGGCCACGACCTCGCCGAAGATCAGCGAATTCTGGTCGTGGTCTTGCCGCCGGGGGCAAACCAGGATGACTCCGTGAGACGGCGGGCGCGTGAGGAGTTCTTCGAACTATGCAAGCAAGGCACGGAGAACCGCGAGCGACAGCACGTATCCATTGAGGAAGCCGACTCGATCTTGGAAGAAGCGTTTCAATTCGCTCGTTCGGGAAGCAACGGCTGAAATGCGGGCAATTGTCGACTCCAACGTGCTGGCGCGCGCGACCTACAGTGTTAGCGGACCGGCTGCTGAGGTCGTTCGCAAGCTCGCGGACCCGCCGAACATTCTGATTGTTTCGCCATTTCTCCTGGCAGAACTAGGCCGCGTGCTGGGTTATCCCCGATTGCAGCGGTTGCACGGTTTCGATCAACTTCAGATCGAGCGTGTCGTGGCGGCCATAGCCGCGTTGGCGACTTCTGTCGAACCCCAAGAACATGAACTTGTGCGTGTCGTGCCCGACGATCCGGACGATGATCACATCATAGCCGCCGCCGTTTCCGGCCGGGTGAACGCAATTTGCACCCGCAACAAGCACTTCCACCACCCGGCGGTGATGGCCTATTGTAGCGAGCGATCAATCGAGGTGCTGGATGACATTGCGCTTCTCGCCCGATTGCGGGCGAATGAGGACAGCGCAAGCTCCTGAAATGATGAACGCACCTGATGATTTCCGTGGCCGCTCTGGAGTGTGGGAACTCATTCACGCTTTTCCTTTCGGCGGAGCGGCTTTCAACGTCGCGTAGTGGATAGTTGGGCCTGGGAGATACCTGCTGTTAGACGTGGAAACCTACCACCGGCTTCCGCCCATGATGCCCGTTATAGCCCAAAGAATGTTTCAACAAGTGCATGGACGTCCGGAATCTCCTCGAACTTACTTTTCGGAACGACTCGGATTGCCTTTCGTTCCGTCTGTTCCCTTTTAGAGTTCCACTTCGAGTGTTTCGCCACATTGAACGTGTCTTCTAGCCATTTAGGCGGCCTCTTTTCTTTACCACATTCAAAGAGCCGATACGTAAGTTTCATCCGCTTTGTGCCCTGATCTTC
The DNA here is from genome assembly GCA_963707295.1 of uncultured Planctomycetia bacterium. Classification (GTDB taxonomy): domain Bacteria; phylum Planctomycetota; class Planctomycetia; order Pirellulales; family Thermoguttaceae; genus JANXQG01. The sequence continues at coordinate 764,335 of CAVPPL010000006.1, read as the reverse complement.
ATGTCGGAAAATCCAGACGACACAACCGTAGGGCTTTTCGGCTAATGCGATGTTTACGTTCTGGCTCTGTCGCTTTGCATCGTCCTTGGAAGTTTTCAACTGCACATGACGCTCTATTCCGTTGCAATCGAAAACCAAGTCGTAGCCGAAAGCATCGACCTCTGAACGTAGTACCGCGGCGGTTTTCCCGAACCGGTACCAAGCTTCTTGGAGAACCTCGGATACAAAAAAGTGTTCAACGAGTTGCTCGTAGAAAGTGGACTTCAAGTAGGTGTCGTCCGGCGAGTTCGTCACGCGGTTACTCACATTGCCTGCCATCGAGTGCTCTCCTTGTTTTCGCGCTATCACTAACACCACGACTTTGGAGTCGTTCACTCGGGCACGCGGTCCGTCTCGATCGGCTTCTGGTCTGGGACGACGGCCAGAAGCCGTTTGAAATCCTCGCGGCGGGCGCCGGCCATCTCGCGGCGCAGGTATTCCACCGTTCGCAGTGCCGCCACCTTCTCGGCGGCGGCGCTGGCCAGGAACTGGTCGATGGAATAACCCTCGCGCTCGCTCAGCGCCAGGATGCTGCGATGCAGCGACTCGGGAAGTTGGAAGGTCACTTTGCTCATGGCTTGCGACTAAGGTACCGCAGTTCGAGTATACTAACATGCCATACAGCCTTCCAGACGTTAATCCAAGCTACAAATGCCCCGTACCATACTCGTAACTGTTTTCCTGGTTTCGTCCGTTGCCGCGACGGCCTTTGCCCAGAATCCGGGCGTTCCTTGGCCGGCGACCGACAGCTTGGGCCGGCGGCTGCCCGTCGGCGCGGAGGCCGGTCCGCCGCGGCCGGGCCGCTTTGTGGCGATGTTTTATTTCCTCTGGCACGATCAGCAGGGGCCGAAAGTGTTTGACGTTTCGCGGATCATCGCCGCCGATCCCGCGGCAATGAGCAAGCCCCATTCGCCGCCCTGGGGCCCGGCGGGTGCGGCGCACTATTGGGGCGAGCCGATCTACGGCTACTATCGCAGTGACGACCCCTGGGTGCTGCGGCGGCACGCGGCGCTCTTGGCCGATGCCGGCGTCGATGTCCTGATCTTCGATACGACCAACGCCGCGACCTACCGCCCGACGTACATGAAGTTGTGCGAGGTTTTCGCCGCGGTCCGCCGCGCGGGCGGGCAAACCCCGCAGATCGCTTTCATGCTCAACACGGCGGCCGGAAAGACGGCCCAAGAGATTTATCGCGATCTTTACAAGCCGAACCTCTATCCCGAACTCTGGTTCCGCTGGCAGGGCAAGCCGCTGATGATCTGCGATCCTAAGGAAGCGTCGCCTGAACTGCGGGCCTTCTTCACGCTTCGCCGCGCGCATTGGCCTTTCACGATGGTCAATACGGCCCGCGCCTGGCACTGGGAGGCCGCCTATCCGCAGCCTTATGGCTTCGTTGACGATCCGAAAACGCCGGAGCAGGTGAATGTTTCGGTCGCCCAGAACCTCCGTGCGAGCGACGCCAAAGTGACCAACATGAGCGACGGCAACGCCCGCGGGCGGAGCTTTCACGACGGCCGCGAGGACCGGTCGCCCGGTGCGGTCAACCGAGGGCTGAACTTCCAGGAGCAATGGAAGCGGGCCTTCGCGCTCGACCCGCCGATGGTGATGGTGACGGGCTGGAACGAATGGATCGCAGGTCGCTTCCCGCCCGTGAAGTTCGTCGACCAGTTCGACGAGGAGTACAGCCGCGACATCGAGCCGATGCGCGGCGGACATGCGGACAACTACTATTATCAGCTCGTGGCCAACGTCCGCCGCTACAAGGGCGCGCCGCCGTTGCCGGTGGTCAACTCGCCCAAGACGATCGACATTGCCGGCGGCTTCGAGCAATGGCGCGACGTGCTGCCTGAGTACGCCGGGCACGCCGGGAGAACCTGGCCGCGCGACCATGCGGGCGTTTACGGGACGCATTACACGGACCGCTCCGGCCGCAACAACCTGGTTGCCATGAAGGTCGCCCGCGACGAGCGGAACTTCTATTTCTACGTTCGCACCGCCGAGCCGATCGTGCCTGCCGCCGATGCCGCGGGACTGTGGCTATTCATTGATTCCGACCAGAATGCGCAGACTGGCTGGTCGGGCTACGATTACGTCGTCAATCGCGAGCCGGGCTGGTTAGAAAGCAACGCTGGCGGCTGGAAATGGAAGAAAGAGGCCAAAATCGCCTCTCGCATCGCCGGCCGCGAGATGCAGCTCGCCGTGCCGCGGGAGGCGATTGGCCGGCCGGCGACATTCGACTTCAAGTGGGCGGACAATCTCCAGCAGCCGGGCGACATCATGGATTTTTATCTCAGCGGCGACGTGGCGCCGCTGGGGCGGTTCAATTTCCGCTATCAGCAATGATCATGGAATTGCGAATCGCGTCGAAGTTGAACTGATTCGCGGGGTGGCACGCTACGCCGTTAACCCTTTTTCGTGTTCTTCTGTTAGTCGTTGCGCGGTTTTGACTTGCAATACCGTAGCCCTGCGGATTACGGGAGAGCCCGCGGCGTCTTCTTGTTTCTTTCGCGGATAGTCACGACTGGTTTTATTTTTCCTTATGTACGGATCGATGATGGCGAGGTCCAGCAGATCCTTCAGCTTTTCGCCTGGACCAGGAAAGCCTTTGTATTCCCTCATCGGCCTGCGGTAGGCTCGCCATACTCCTGCAAAGCTGATACGCTGTGGTGCAATTCCTTGTTCCACGAGATGGTGGTGCGAATGCAGGCCCATCGCCCACATTCCCAACAACGTCCAGTGCAACTCGACCATCGCGTTGTCCGGATTCTGGCTGCGGAGCTTGCGACGATCGAAGGTCTGCTTGCAATGGCGATAGAAAACCTCGATGCCCCAACGCCGGCCGTAGACTTCCGCGGCCTGCGCATCCGACAATTCGCGCGATCGAGGATGCTCGTCACCAAATACACCGGATGCTTGCCTCCGTCCACCACGATCAGTCGTAGCACCAGTGGCGGCAAATGCTTTTTTGCTGCCCGGTTGGGCCACAAGTATACCCGTCCGTCGCGCTCGCGGGCGTAGCCCAATTTCTTGAGCAAGGTCACATTGCTGCCCACACGCACCAGAAATTGATGGCCTGCGTCGAGAATCGCTTTCCAGAACTCGTACCCCACAAAACCCGCATCGGCGGTCAGCAAGGATCCCGCAGGTATCGTCGGCAGCATCTCCTGCACATGGGCGCGTTCGCTGCTGTCGGAAGGACCGGTACGCCAATCCCAGGGCAGTCCCGATCCGACGTGCCAAAGAACGGTCATCCAAATCCGCGGAATATTGGCTTTGCGCTGGTTGGCTTCCTGCTTGCTCCGCCGACGCTTCGACCGGCGGCGACGCTTCTTCTGCGCCTCGCGTGAAAGCTTTGACTTGGGGGAATAACGTTCTTCGTTCTTGCGGGTCCGGGGCACGTCCGCGCGGCTGCCGTCCGCGGCAAAGACGATCCAACCCGCGACCTTCCAGACACGCGACAGCTTTTCCCGCATCCGCTGCCGAAAGGCGGGCGCCAACAGTGCCCGCAAGGGCTCGGTCCATTTCCCCAGCAGCTTGATGAATGCCTGGTAACTTCCCGCGGGCTGCGCTTGATCGCCGAAGCAATCCATGATAATCTTGCGGGCAGTCGAGAACCGTTCGACGAGCGTTATTTCGTCCGACCAAGCCCACAACAGCGCCGCACAAACCAAGCACTGCGGCGTCCAAGTACAGTCGCCCCGCAAGGCAATTCCATTGAAGGTGACGCCCTTCAAAAGCCATTGCAGTACGTCGCGCAAGTCGTGTGCGTGTGCCCATAACAAACTTTTCCGTCCATGGTCTTGATGCGCCATCGCCAATTCCTTTGGGGGTGCGAGTTGTGGTAAACTACGCAAATCCCAAAAAATGGCTAACGCATCAAGACCAATTTATCATCTCTATCAAAAAGGGTTAACGGCGTAGGGTGGCACGTCCCTGAGCTTGCGAAGGGCGTGGCGATCTGCGAAACACGCCCTTCGCTTGTAGCTCAGGACGTGCCACCCAATTCGCCGCTTCTACTTGCGCGGAACACCACCCGATACGTTTTCGCCGGATCGCACACTCCCGGATTGGGCACCAGCACGAAGCGACCCGTGATCAAGGGTTTTAGCTCCGCGCCTTCCTCGATGCGGACCGAAGCGGGATCGATCCGATCGGGCAGGAACTGCACGAACGGCCGGCCGCCGCGCTGCGAGCCGTTGGTGTTGATCGGCGCGAAACTCTTCTCGCCCCGCAGCGGCTTGATGTCAAGCTGGTAACGCCCCGCGACAACCGAAAGCTTCTGGTCCCAGGCTAGCGGCCCCGGCGCCATGCGGGCATCCCAGGCCGGATCGCCGTAGAAGGCAAGTACGTCGCGATCGTAGAGCAGGCCCTCGAGGTCCATCGAGGTGAGTCCCGCCTTGCGTGCGGCTTCAGACAATTCCACGTTCGAGCCGCGCGGCCCGCGCAGGTCGGGCTTGGCCTTCTCCTGGCCCGGGAAATAGGTTGCCAGACGGTGGACCAGCGCCGCCTCGTTAGCCACGAACGCCTCGGCCAGCGAGTAGCGGCCAGGCTGCTCGACGAAATAGTCCAACATGCCCCAACCCGCGTAGCCGTACCATGAAGTCACCGTGTAGCCGATCATCTGCCGCACGCTGGCCGAGTTCATGTAGGCCAAGGCCATCGCGTCGCGGCCGTCGATGTGGCCCATCAGGCAGTTGCCGACGGGCAAGAACACCTTGGCATTGTCGCTGTGTACGTCGAAGCGGTGCTGCTGCGTGTCCAGACCGTACAACTGGCCGTCCTTGCAGCGGAAAAACCCATTGCGATAGCGGTAGCCGAGCATCCAGTCGCGCTCCGAAGCGTGGCCCGACGTGACCCACAACTGCGGGTGGCAATCGTTGAGCACATTGACCAGCGCTTCGGTCGTGTCGTTGGGGGCCTTCTCGCGCTCGGGCTTGCCCCCGGGCTGTTTGCGGACCATCTTGCCCTGGTTCAGCTCGCAATACCAAAGTCCCTCGTCGCAGACGGGCAATTCGATTTCCGTGGCAGCGGCCTGCGCGATGGATCACCAGCGGCGCCTTCTCGCGGACGATCCGCAACGCGGCTGCCGCATTGTAGCCGGTGATGATACCCCAGAGCGCGGCGGTATACGGCGCGTCCTCTATTTGCCGTGTGAGATGATGCGCGTCGGCAACGAATTCGCGGCCGGCCTCGGTTGGCCGTGCGACGAAGCCGATGTAACGCGGCATGACACGGCGCAAGGCGGGCAACGTCTCGTCAAGCGATTTTGCGTAGACCAGCACTTCGCCGTGGTGTTTCTCACGAAGTGCGGCGACGACCGGCTTCCAATCGGCATCGGCGACAGTGGCCTTGGAGACGACGATGCAGTAGCGATCGTCAGCCGCCGACGCCTGGCGGACAGCCGCGAGAAAGGTAATCGCCAGACAAATGCCGGCCAGCTTGGAATACTTCGTGAACTTCGGGTTTCTGTTGAGATACTGAATGGAATACATGTTAGCGCTCGACGTTTAGAGGGAGAATCACGATCGCACCCAATGATCACACATGGCGACGGCGGAAGCAATAGTCTATGCGCTGGAGTCCCGGCTTTAGCCGGCATTGAACTCAGAAGCCGCCTGAAGGCGGAACTCCAACGACACCTACGCCGCCTTCTTGCGCGGCATATTGCTCGAAGATGCGGGCCGCCCTCGTCGGGCTTGGCCGGGCGTCATGAGGCCGTATTCCTGCATCCGCCGGCGGAGCTGGTGCCGGTCGATGTCCAAGAGCCGCGCGGCGGCGCTTTGATTTTGCGCCGCATGCTCGAGCGTGCGCACGATATGATGCCGCTCGACCTCGGCAGCCGTCGGCCAATTTCCATCATCGCCGAAATGCAAGCCGATCGTTTGCGCCGATTCCGAATTGGCGGCCTCCATATCGGCGACTGCCTTGGCGAAGCCAATCGTCGCAACCTCTTCCTCGGCGACCGAAGCGCCTGGCAGGATGTGGGCATCGATCGCATCGCCCGCGCTGAACAGAATCGCCCGTTCGATGGCGTTTTCCAATTCGCGAATGTTGCCCGGCCACTCGTAGGTGTGCAATTGCCGCCGCGCCGCTTCGGAAAGATGCTTCCGCGGCATGCCGTTCTCCGTGGTGAGACGGTCGAGAATATGTTCGGCAAGCAACTCCACGTCGTCGCCCCGTTCCCGCAATGCGCGGGTCTCGATGGAAACGACGTTCAGGCGGAAGTACAAGTCCTCGCGGAATCGGCCTGCTGCCACCTCAATCTGCAAGTCGCGATTCGACGCGGCGATGACGCGGACATCAACCGGGGCGCCGTTGTGGCTGCCGACCGGAATGACCACGCGCTCCTGCAGCACGCGGAGGAGCATTGCTTGCAGTTCCAGATTAAGTTCGCCGATCTCGTCCAAGAAAATCGTGCCGCCATCGGCGGCGCGAAAGCAGCCCACCGCGTTATAGCTCGCGCCGGTGAACGAGCCTTTCAAATGCCCGAACATGTGGCTGGCGAAAAGCGGCCCTGAGATCGACGCGCAATCGACGGGAATGAATCGGCATTCCGCGCGGGCTCAAATGGTGAATCGCCCGAGCGATCAGTTCTTTGCCGGTGCCGCTGGGACCGGTGATGAGCACGCTCGAAGGATAAGGCGCGACGGCCTGGATAATGGAGCGCAACTCCGCCATCCATTCGGACTGGCCCACCAGTGTTTCCAAACTTACGGTATTCTCCGCGGATGCAGATAATGCTTCGATTTTTAGCGCGGTCATAGGAGCCCACCCTACGTTACAATTTACGCTATTGATTTTCTATGATTATAACTAAAAGTCAAGCAAATTGTGCCGTGGTAGCACATTTTTCAATCAAACCCGCCACAAGAGTGTGATAAAATGATCCTATTTGCCCGTTGCGCCTCGTCAATGCATGTTGCTCGCGGCGGCCCCTTCCCCTACAATGCAGGCTCTTTGCGGCAGGGTAGGTTCCTCGTGCCGAGAGGGACCAATGCGATCATACCCGAAGGAAACCCACATTTCTGTTAACTGAGCCGCACTCCAAGCTCCTTTCCACCCGAAAGGACGTTCGATCCATGAGCCCATCCGCCAAGAGAATCGTCGTATTGGGCTCGACCGGCAGCATTGGGCAAAACGCCCTGGAAGTTATTGCCAATTCGGGCGGAGAACTTTGTGTTTTGGCCCTTTCCGCCCACAACAACATTGCCTTGCTGCTCAAGCAGGCGGCCGTTTTCCGGCCGCGATGGATCATAGCAACCGATGCGGACAAGGCGGCTCAGATCGCACCTGGGGAACTGCCCTGCGGCGTGGAATTGCTGATTGGCAGTGAGGGAATCGCCCGTGCCGTGAGCGCTGCGGAGACCGACATGGTGCTTTCAGCGATCGTCGGAAGTGCTGGCCTGCATGGCACTTGGGCCGCTTTGGAGGCCGGCAAGCCGGTGGCGCTGGCCAACAAGGAGAGCCTTGTCATGGCCGGGCCGCTCGTGATGAAGCTGGCCGAGGAGACCAAGGCCACGCTCCTGCCCGTTGATAGCGAACACAGTGCCATCTTCCAGGCGATACAGTCGGGCAAGCCCGACGAAGTCGCAAGGATTATCCTAACCGCCAGCGGCGGCCCGTTCCGCACCCGCACGATCGACCAATTGGCGGAGGTAACCGTTTCCGAGGCATTGGCCCACCCAACTTGGGATATGGGGCCGAAGATTACCATCGATTCGGCCACTTTGATGAACAAGGCCCTGGAGATTATCGAGGCCCGCTGGCTTTTTAACATGCCTAGCGAGCGGATCGGCGTGATGATTCACCCTCAGTCTATTGTCCATTCGATGGTAGAATTCGTGGATGGATCGGTGCTGGCCCAATTGAGCCCCCGGACATGAAGCTGCCGATTCAATACGCCCTGACGTGGCCGGCGCGGCGGGGGCGTGGCGGCGCGGTTCGATTGGCGGCAGATGCTGCATCTGGACTTCCACCCGCCCGACTTCGAGCGCTTCGGCGCACTGGAGCTTGGGCTGGAGGTTGCCGGACAGGGCGGTACGTCCGGGGCCGTGCTGAACGGCGCGAACGAGGCGGCCGTGGCGGCGTTTATCGACGGCCGCCTCGGTTTCCACCAGATCGTGCCGGCCTGCCGCGACGTATTACGAAATCATAACTATGACCCCAGTCCCGCGCTGGCCGATGTCCTGGCCGCGGACCGCTGGGCACGCAAGGAGTTAATACATTGGATTGGTGTTTGATTGCTTCCGGGTGGACCGACCCGATGAACTGGCTATACGGTCTTTACGTGGCGATCGGAGTCGGCTTCATCATTTTCGTGCATGAGCTAGGCCATTTTCTCGTGGCCAAGGCGTGCGGCGTGAAGTGCGAAAAGTTCATGATCGGCTTCGACATAGCCGGCATCCGCCTGTTCAGCTTCCGCTGGGGAGAAACGCTCTATGGCCTCGGCATCCTGCCGCTGGGCGGCTATGTGAAGATGCTCGGGCAAGAAGACAACCCGGCGCAGCTTCGGAAAGAAATGGAACGCGCTCGGCAAGAGGTGGCCGATCAACAAGCTGCCGCTGCCGAGTCGGCCGCGGATGCCGGAGAAGAATCCGCCGAGGCCAAACTTTACAATCCACGCAGCTACCTGGCGAAGAGCGTTCCGCAGCGGATGGCAATCATTTCCGCCGGCGTGATCATGAATATGATCTTCGCGGTTGTTTTTGCCGCGGTGGCCTATCGTTGCGGCGTCGAAACCAGGCCAAGCGTGGTCGGCAGCGTAGTAGCTGGCGGCGCCGCCTGGCAGGCCGGCATTCGGGCGGATGACGAGATTCTGGACGTTGCCGGCCGAAAAGTGAATAACTTCGACAAAATGACCCAGCAAGTGGTCAACTCCGATATCGTGAACGGGGTGCCGCTGATAATCCGGCGGCCGGGCGTTGAAAAGCCGTTGGAGATCATCGTCAAGCCGCAGGAACTTGGCGGCAAGCCGACCATCGGCATCATTAGCTCATCCGAATTGCAAATTCACAACGAAAAGGAATCGCCTATTTTCATGCCGGGCTCGGCCGCCGAAGAAGCGAAACCTCCGTTTATGCGCGGCGATCGCCTAATCAAAGTTGATGGCAAGCCGCTGGAGGCATCCGGCCAGTTCCAGAACCTTCTTTTGACTTGCGCGGACAAGCCGCTGCAGATAACTGTGGCACGCGAAACGGTACACGACGGCAAGAAAGACGCGGCGACCAAAACGGAAGAAGTCGTCATCACCGTTCCCGCAAATCCGATGGACCAGTTCGGCATGACGATGGAAATTGGCCCGGTCGCGGCCATCCAGGCCGATTCTCCGGCTGCCGCGGCGGGACTTCAGCCGGGCGATTTGCTGAAGACGGTGAACGGCAAGCCGGTGGGCGACCCATTGAAACTGCCTGACGAGATTCGCAAGCTCGCCGGGACGGAAGTCCGACTCGGCCTGGAGCGCAACGGAAAGCCGTTGGAGTTGAAAGTGACACTTTCCTCGACGCCGAGAAATGCCCCCTCCGAAACGCCCGACAGCCCCGTCGCCCTGTCCGAACTGGGCGCCGCGTATTTTGTCTCGAATACTGTGGCCGCCATCGAGCCCGGCGGACCGGCCGCCAAAGCCAAACTGCAAAGCGGCGATCGGATGACGGGCGTCAAAATCATTCCGCCGTCGGACGATCAGTTGAAGGAGCTGCGAAAGAAGTATCACGACGATGACCTGTCCGGAAATGAGGTCAACCTGCCTTTCGCGGACAATGAACGCAACTGGCCGTGTTTCACGATGATCATGCAGGGCGCTCTGCCGGGCACTACCGTTGAGTTCACATGGCAGCGCGACGGCAAGGAGATGACCGGCACGGCGACGCCCGTGCCATCCAAGGATTGGTTCAATCCCGAGCGCGGCTGGATCTTGGCGCCGATGACGAAGACCGTTAAGGCCGACAACGTGGGCGAAGCTGTGCGAATGGGAGCGCGGGAGACGATCGATTCCACGATGTTCGTCTATCGCCTGCTGCACAGCGTCGGTACGGGCAAGGTCTCGCCGCGGATGGTCTCCGGCCCCGTGGGAATTGTCGGTGCGGCGTTGATGTACGCTCGCAATGGACTGGGCACATTCCTGCTCTTCCTGACGCTGCTCAGCACGAACCTGGCCGTGCTCAATTTCCTCCCGATACCCGTGCTGGACGGCGGACACATGGTGCTGCTGGCGTATGAAGGCATTCGCGGCAAGCCGGCCGACGAGCGCGTTCAGGAGATCATGACGTGGATCGGCTTGATCCTGCTGCTGACGTTGATGGTCTGGGCCTTTGGGCTCGACTTGCACATCTTCTCGCGGCCGGGGGCGCATTGAGAGTATAATTGATGATGGCCGCTATTCGGAGATCAAATCATGCCGGTACATGACTGGACCCGCGTTGATGCAGGCATCTTCCATGATTTTCACATCGCTTGGTTGCCGGCGCTTCGCACGGCATTGAACGGTGGCTTGTTGCCTGACGGCTATTATGCGTTGGCGGAGCAACACGCCGGACGGACTATTCCTGACGTGCTTGCGTTACACATCAGCCCGGCAAACCAGGAGCCGCTGCCGCCTATTCATGTCACGGGTGGGACCGCCGTGGCCGAGGCGCCGCTGCGCGTCCGTCACCACGAATCGCTCGGTCCGACGGCAAAGGGCCTTCGTCGCACTTTGACTATTCGCCACGTCAGCGGTCATCGCTTGATTGCCTTGTTCGAACTCGTTTCACCCGCGAACAAGGACCGTCAAGAAAGCGTAGATGTCTTCGTGAACAAAGCCACGGCTGCACTGGACTCTGGAATTCACGTGGCCGTCGTCCACCTTTTCCCACCAGGTCCGTTTGACCCGTGCGGGATGACCGGCGCCATTCGCCGGTCACTGACGGAATACTATGACGGGCCCGATCATTTGCCGGACGGCGGACCTTTATCGGTTGCCAGCTATGTGGCGGGACCGGTGCTCGAGATGTATTCGGAGGAGCTCTCGGTAGGCTCGGCGTTGCCAGAGTTGCCGCTGTTTTTGAGTCCCGAGCGGTACGTCAATCTTCCGCTGGAAGCGACGTACGCCGCCGCATACCAAGGCATGCCGGCGTTTTGGCGGAATGTGCTGGAAGGCAAAGATTTAGCAGCATCGTAGAGTGGCCTTCCGGGTCCGTCTTTTCTTAACTCGACGGACCCGGATGTCCATCCTACGCGCGAACAAGCCCCGGATAAACGTCCAAATCCAGTTCCTCGAACAGCCCGGCCTTATAGCGCTCGATGGCGATCGCGCCCATGATGGCGTTGTCTGTGCAAAGACGCAAGGGCGCGATGTGAAGCCGCACGCCCCTCGCCGCAGCTTCCTCCTCCGCCCGCGCGCGGAAACGCGCATTGGCCGCTACGCCGCCGCCGACGCAGAGTGTCTTCAAGCCCGTTTGGCGAAGCGCGGCGAACGACTTATCGATAAGCACGTCGACCACCGCTTCCTGAAAACTGGCCGCCAGGTCGGCGACCTGCTGCGGCTCCAGCGCGGCCTTTGCGAAGTCCGGCCGACCGGGGCCGGCAATGCGGTAGCGGACCGCCGTCTTCAGCCCGCTGAAGCTGAAGTCGAGGCGGTCGTCCTCGCCCAGGAACGATCGCGGCAGACGGTACGCCCGCGAGTTCCCGCTTTCGGCTGCTTTTTGGATCGACGGACCGCCGGGATAGGCCAGTCCGAGCATTGCCGCCACTTTGTCGAATGCCTCGCCGGCCGCGTCGTCGATTGTCGCGCCCAAGAGCGTGAAGTCCAGCGGCCCTTGGCAGCGATAGAGGTTCGAGTGCCCGCCACTGATGATCAGGCCCACGCACGGGAATACTTCGTCGGTCTCGGCTGCCATGCGGCAGGCGTAGATATGGGCCTGCAAATGGTTCACGGCCAAGAGCGGCTTGCCGATCGCGACGCACAGCGCCTTGGCTGCTACAAGACCGACAAGCAGCGAGCCGGCCAGGCCCGGCGTATTGGCCACGGCCACGGCGTCGATGTTGTCGAGCGTCAGCCCGGCTTTTGTGAGGGCCTCGTCGATCACCGGCAGGATGCGCTCGAGGTGTGCTCGTGAGGCGATCTCCGGCACGACGCCGCCGAACCGCTGGTGGAGCGCGTCTTGCGATGCCACGACCGAGGACTTCACCTCAAGCTGGTCGGAGACGATCGCCGCGGCCGTTTCGTCGCAGGTGGTCTCGATGGCGAGGAGATGCATGAAGTTTTCATTCGTAGGGTGGGACAAGCGAGCCTAAGCGAGGGCAGGCCCACCATAAGATGCATTCCAGCCGATCATGGTGGGCCTGCACTCGCTACGCAATCTGGTCCCACCCTACTTCGCCACCTTGTCCCGCAGGTACTTCATCGCCATATCAAGCTGCCGGTCGACGAATGGTTTCTTTGCCGCCGTAGTCTTGATCTGCGAATCGGCAGGATGGTCTTTCACATCCGATTTTTTCTGACGCCGGACGGCGCGCGAGCAGCTCATCCTTCAATACCGCGGCCGACTTGTCATCCGTCGCGTGGGCAGCGATGATATCACGCTGGCGGCGGTCGAACGGCCAAAGCCCTCGTCTCACGGTCGTCGAGCCCAAGCTCGTAGCCCAGGTCGGGCATCACGCCCCATTCGTCTTTGTCCTTGGAATCGGGGAAGCGGTGGATGTTCTTGCCGCTTGGCCGCCGATAGCGGCCGTGGTCAGCTTCAGCGCGCTCTTGCCGTGTTCCAACTCGATGATGTTCTGCACGCTCCCCTTGCCCCAGCTCCGCTCGCCCATAATGACGGCCCGCTGATGGTCTTGGAGGCATGCCGAGACGATCTCGCTGGCGCTGGCGCTATAACGATTCACGAGCACCACCATCGGAAAACCGTCGTAGACTTCGCCGCCGTCGGCGTCCCAGATGCGCTCCGGCGAGCTGCGGCCCTTGGTGCTCACGATGCGTCCCTTGGCAACATAGAGCTTGCTGACTTCGATCGCCGAGCGGAGCAGCCCGCCCGGATTGAAACGCAAGTCGAGCACAAGCCCGCGAAGCTTGTGCGTCCTCAATTCTTGCATTGCCGCGCGAAGTTCCTTGGCCGTATCGAGGCTGAAGGCGGAAATTCGGATGTATCCAATCGAGTTCTTCTCGTCGTACATGAAGTCCCAGTGGTCGTCGTGCTTGCGTCGGTCGCCCAGCACGGTCTCGACCCGGACCCGCTCGCGGTCGAGCGTGAACTTCTCCCGCTTGGTCTGTCCAGAATGAACAATAGTTATCGAAACCTTGGTGCCGTCGGGGCCTTTCATCAGCCGTATGGCGTCTTCGATTTGCAGGCCGTCGGTGCTTTTGCCGTCGATCTCCACGATGAGGTCGCCCGCCTGCACTCCGGCGCGGTAGGCGGGCGTGCCGTAGATCGGGCTGAGCACGCGAGATCGCCTTCATCCTCGGAAACCTGGATGCCGATGCCGGCGAATTCGCTATCGACCGAACTGCGGAACTGCGACAGCTCCTCGGGGCCAATGTAGGCCGAGTAGGGATCGAGCTTCGCGACCATGCCGCGAATGGCGGCCTCCATCAACTCCCGGCGATCGACCTCCTTGACGTAATTGCGGTCGATCTGGTCAACCGTGTCGGCCAGCAACTGGTAGAGTTGATAAAAATCCTCGTCGGACCGGGCTGTTTTTTTAATGCCGCCGGCGGCCGCTTTGCCCGTTTCGGCCGTGCTATCCTTGGCGACTGCCGTGACAAAACTGTTCGACCCGGCGGATACGCAGAGTGCTAAAGCTAGCAGCAGGAAGGGTTTATGACGCTTCATAGGATACCATTTGAAAAAGTGGCGGCACAACTTCACCTTATGAAACTATAACGGCGATTGTGTTTTGGATCAAGGAAAGATCCTATTCCAGCCTCTCGATCCGCTCCACCACTTCCGCCTGCGTCCACAACCTTCCCGTCGGCAGGATGACGTAACATGCAGTATCGCTGCAGCAATCGAGGATCACCTGGTGCGGATTGGGCACCGCGTAGCCCTCGGCTTGCGGCTCGTGGCCATTGATTATCACGTCGGCGCCCATCAGTTGGGCAAACGCCTCCGCATTCTCCGGCCGATGATCGCGGCCCCAGACCATCTGGAAAATGTCGGCCCGCTCATAAAACTCCAGCGGGTCGATCGGCCGCTCGAAGATCGTGCGGTCGAACTCTCGCCCATCGACGCCTTCCGGGATGCTGTGGCAGACGAAGACGCCCTGCTCGATCCGCACCGCCAAGGGCGAGGTCCGCAGGAACTCCAACAGCGCGTCGCGGACCCGCTCGCTGTCGTCGCCATACATCTGCTCCAGTCCCATGCGGAACAAAAGATTGAGCATCTGGCGGTTCTTCTGGATCGGATAGTCGGTCAATTCCGCCAGCTCGTGATTGCCCAGCAGAAAATGGACTCGATCGGGAAACTCAACTTTCAGCCGGGCGATGTCTTCGAGCGTGACGTGCGACATGCAGCCGCCCGATTTCGGATAGGTCGGCCCGCCGTGGCAAACCTCTTGCAGCACCAAGTGACGGCGCGGCTGCGACTCGAGCGCGGCAATACGGCAGATCATGTTGAAGTTCCGCCGATGGCCGTGCAGATCGCCCGTCAGCATCACGTCGTCGGCCGATTCGGCGGAGATTTCGATCACGTTGCCCGCGCGATTGGCGGTGGCCAGGTTGGCTTCCGCCGCCTGGTTGAATAGCGCGATCGTGTTTGCCGTGAATTCCGCGGATGCTGCCATGATTCAATCCAATTGATCCATGTTAGCACGCCGCCCAAGCAAGGGAAGAGGTGATATACTGTCGGGCATGGACGCCGTTGCTTCACCCCGCCGCTGGTATCGCCTTACGCCCGGCTGGCTCGTGCTGCTCGTGTTGGTCGTTGAAGTGACGCTCTGGCTTTCGGATCGAGCGGGCTGGCCGGCGTGGCAAAAGGGCTTTGCGGTGTCGATCGACGTGGCGGCGGTCGGATTGATGCTAACCGCATTGCTGCTCTGGTGGCTTGCCGCGTTGCTGTTCCGTTTGCGATTTCAATTCGGTATTCGTTCGATGCTGGTGCTGGTCATCGTCGTTGCCGTGCCGTGCAGTTGGTTCGCGGCGGAGATGAAAAAGGCGAGGGAGCAAAAGGCTACGGTCGAGGCGATTGAGAGAGCAGGCGGTTATTGCGAGTATGATCGGGAAGTCAGTGGCACGTTTGTCTACTTCACGATCTACGGGCCAAAGTGGCTGCGTTTATTTTTAGGAGATGGCTTCTTCAACGAAGTGAAATACGTATCGTTTGGCACTACGATAGCAAGACGAGCAACGAATACGGACCTAGCTCACGTTGCGGAATTAAAGCATGTCGATTGGCTCTTCGTTGGCGACACGCAAATCACGGATGCTGGCCTGGCCAAAATCGCCGGGCTGGCGGATCTTCGAGAGTTGATACTCGCTTGCCCGAAAATTACCGATCGCGGAATGGAACACCTGGGTGGGATGAAGAAACTACGCAATCTGTATTTCAGTGGCACTCAAGTTACGGACAAAGGCGTCGAAAAGCTGCGGCAAGCACTGCCGAATTGCAAGATTGAAGCGCAGACAACTCCGCGTCCACTTGATTGATCGCCCTCGCTTGCGCATTTTCGCGCGATCGCCTAGCCGCGCCAGCTACCGCAGTGAACCTTGCGTTCGGAGGCGTATGCCGCTATAAGTTGGCCCAGCATAGAAGCGGCGTCTCGCCGCTTGGAAAATGCGGCGGGACGCCGCATCTACGCATTCGTGTCACCAGGAACTCGCTTCGTCAACCGAGGAGACAGAACCAGAATGAGCATCCAGAACGCAGCCATCGATTTGCCGCGGAATGAGCACGAAGAAAGCACACTAGCTCGCTTGCGGCGCAGCCACTCACCTCGTTTGCTTCAAGCATTTCTCGCGCCGGCGGTCCGGCGCGCGCCTGGCGTGGGCAGCCATCGGCACCTTGACCGGTGCCGTGCTGGCACTGGCCAGCGTAGTCTTGGCATTGGTATATCTGCTCCTAAAGCGGCCCGTGGAAGAAGCAGGCGCAGCCGCCCCCGCCGCGGCAACCGCCGGCGACCACGCACGACCTTCGACCGCGCCGGGCGGCCCCGCCCACGATTTCAAGGGCTACATCCTGGCTCAGCAGCCGATCGTCGTCAGCCCCAAGGTAAGCGGCACGATCGTCAAGCTGCACGTCGGCGAAGGATGCCGCGTGAAGAAGGGCGACGTGTTGGCCGAACTGGATGACCTCGACTTCAAGGCCGACTGCCGCCGCGCCCAGTGGGCGGTGGAGAAGGCCGAGCGACAGCTTGCCGAGGCCCAGACCAGCCAGCCCAAGGAAATCGGCCAGGCCGAGGCGGAGATGGAGCGGTCGAAGCTGGAACTGGGCGAATTGCAAGCCGAATTCGAGCGGACCCGCGATTTGTATTACAAGCAGGCGGCGTCGAAGACGGAATACGAGTCGTCGGAATCGAAGTTTCACGAGTCCGAGCAGCACATCCGCTCCCTGGTCTATGCCCTGGAAGCGATGCGGAGTTCGCTCACGCAGAAGATTGCCACCGCCCGCAGCCAGTTGGAAGAGGCCCAGGCCGACCTGGCCAAAATCCGCTGGCGGCTGGACTGTTGCACGGTCCGCGCCGACGAGCGGCACGATTCTCAAGAAAAACGTCGAGGAGGGCAGTCCGGCCAGCAGCAGCGCCAGCCTGTGCGAACTGGCCAACCTCTCGGAGTTGGAAGTCGAGGTGGCCATTCCGGAGTGCGACATCCACACGATCAAGCCGGGCGAGCGCTGCCAGGTCCGCACGGAGGCCTTTCCCGACCGCGTCTATGAAGGCGAGGTCTCGCGGGTGATGCCGGTAGCGAATCGCGCGGAATCGGCCATTCCGATCCGCGTGAAGATCGCCGTTCCGCAAGAGGAAGAAGGCGTTTATCTCAAGCCGGAAATGATCGCCCGCGTTTCTTTTCTGGGCGGTGCGGCGACGGCGAGCTTGGACGAAGCGGGTGCGGCGCTGTGCCAATTGCCCCTTCGCCGGCCGCGGCAAGTGCGGTGACGACTGATAAGGGATATCAGTTACGGAATTGGGTGGCACGTCCTGAGCTTCAAGCGAAGGGCGTGGTGAGCCGGAAAGCCACGCCCTTCGCTTGAAGCTCATTGCGTGCCACCCAGACAAGAAACTCGCGATTATTACTCCATGCAAGCCGCCTTCGCACTCATCCGCCGCCTTTGCCTCGCCGCGGCCGCGCTCTGCCTGGGCGGATGCACGGCCTTGCCGGACTATGTAAGCAAGGGCTTCAAGGTGGGCCCCGAGTACACCACGGCCAAGGCGGAAGTCGCCCCGCAATGGATCGATTCGGCCGATTCGCGCATCGGCAGCCGCGCCGCCGACCTGAGCCGCTGGTGGTCGGCGTTCAACGACCCGGCGCTCGACGACCTGATCGACCACGCCTATCGTCAGAACGTCAACTTGAAAGAGTATGGCACTCGCATCCTTCAGGCGCGGGACCAGCTTGCTATTACCAAGGGTGAGCTCTTCCCGCAAAATCAAAACGTCACCGGCGGTTATACCCGCGAGGCCGGTCCCTCGTTCCCGCTGAGCAACAACTGGAATATGGGCTTCAATCTTGCCTGGGAGTTGGACTTCTGGGGATCCTACCGCCGCCAGGTGCAAAGCGCCAACGCGCAGTTGGAAGGCTCCGTGGAAAACTACGACGCCGTGCTGGTTACTTTGTTGGCCGACACGGCACAGTATTACATCACGATGCGCGGGGCCCAGGAACGGATCGCGCTGGCCAGGGAGAATGCGAAACTGCAGCGCGAAACTCTGCATCTCGTGCAAACCCGCTTCGACGCCGGGGCCGTCCATGCGTTGGACGTTTTTCAGCAGCAGAGCACGTTGGCGGCGACCGAGGCCGTGATCCCGGCCCTGGAAATCGTCTTGCGGCAGAGCCAGGACCAACTTTGCACTTTGCAGGGCCTTCCGCCCGCCGACCTGCGCGGCCGCCTGCAAGAACGGCCGATCCCGGCGGCGCCGGCCGAAGCGGCGCTGGGCATTCCGGCGGAGTTGCTCCAGCGGCGGCCCGACGTCCGCGCCGCCGAGCGCGCCGCTGCGGCACAGGCCGAGCAGATCGGCATCGCACAGGCCGACTTCTATCCGCACATTTCAATCAACGGCACGCTGGGCTATTCGGCCTCGACCGCCGGGCGTCTGTTCTCGCCCACAAACTTTACGAGTCTCGCCGGGCCGGCGTTCACCTGGAACGTACTCAACTATGGCCGCATTGCCAGCAACGTCAGTTTACAAGACGCCCGCTTCCAGCAGACCCTCTTGGACTATCGCACGGCGGTGCTCACGGCCAACCAGGAGGCCGAGGACGCGCTGGCCTCCTTCCTGCGGTCTCAGGAGCAGGAAAAGAAGTTCGGCGACGGCGTTGTCGCGGCGAAGAAAGCCTATCAGATTGTGATCAGCCAGTATCAAGCCGGCGCGGTCGATTACACCCGCCTTGCCCAGGTCCAGGCCAACTTGCTCCTGCTGGAAGATGCCGAGGCCCAAGCCCGTGTCGCGATCGCCTTGGGTCTCGTTCAGGTCTATCGGGCGTTGGGCGGCGGCTGGGAGATTCGGTTGACGCATGGGTGATACCGATCGTCTTTTATGCCGTGGAGCAGATTGCCAATCTGCTTGGCAGGTTAGCAACCTGCCCCACGTCACGCATTCCCCGGCGTTCGCTTGCGATCGCCCTTCGCCTGCGTCGGCATGTGCTGGTCCATACCGGGCAAAACCGGCTTCGGCAAAATGGCCAGTTCGCGCTTCACGCGGGCCAACGCCTTGACCGTCTCGGGCAGTTGCGGCGGGCGCACGGCCGCCGGCGCGTTGAAGCGGAAAGCCGACGTCATGTCACCGAAAGTCTGCGGCGCCACTCGGAAATGTTCGGCTCGGCGACGCCGGTCCACTTCTCCAGGAACCGCAGCACCGACGTGTGGTCGAACGACTCGCTGCACACCCAGCCGCCGGCCGTCCAAGGCGAAACGATGATGCACGGCACGCGAAATCCCGCTCCGATCGGCACGCGTTTCACGAACTCGCCCGGCGTGCCCGGCGGCGGCACCGGCGGCGGCACATGGTCGAAGAGGCCGTCGTTCTCGTCGTAGTTGATGATGAACGCGGTCTTCGCCCAAACCGCCGGATTGGCTGCGATGGCGTCGAGCTTGCTGGCCACGAACGCCGCGCCGGCGGCCGGCATGAAGTCGGGATGCTCGCAATCGACACTGCGAGGAATGATCCAAGAGACGGCCGGCAGGCGATCGTGCCGGGCGTCGTCCTCGAACTTTCCGTCCGGCTCGCGGACCATGCCGCGCTGATAGAGCGGCGTGTTGCGGCCCGCCTCCTTGAAGACTTTGAAGTATTCCAGCATGTTGCAGCCGTAGTTGTCCTTCTGTTGATAGAGCTTCCAACTGACGCCCGCTTTTTGCAGCCGCTCGGCATACGTGGTCCAGCGGAACCCGCCGGGGATCTCCTTGTTGCCCGTCATCGGCCCGCCATATTTGCCGTCGGCGTCGATCGTGCCGGTCATCCAATAGAGGCGATTGGGCCAGGTGGGCCCCATCACCGAGCAATGGTAGCCGTCGCAAATCGTGAAGGCCTCGGCCAGCGCGAATTGAAAGGGGATGTCGTCGCGCGTGTAATAGCCCATCACGTACGGCGCCTTGTCGCCTTCGGCCTTGCGATGGGCCGGCAGCCAGTTGTCCATTTTGCCGCCGTTCCATGAAGCATGTTGCACGCCCCAGGCGTGGCTGGTCGAAGGAATCTTCTGCGCGCTGGTCTTCAGCGTGTCCAAGTGGAACGGCAGCAGGTAGCCGCCCGGATGTTGTCGGGTCGGGCTGGTGGAAGATCGAATTGCCATTGGCGAGCTTTATCGCGGCTGCGTCGCCGAAGCCGCGCACGCCGGCCATAGTGCCGAAGTAATGATCGAAGGAACGGTTCTCCATCATAAGCAGGACGACATGCTTGATGTCCTTGAGTGAGCCGCGGTTGGCCGGAGCGGCAGCAAGCGCCCGCCGTAAATTGGGCGGCATGAGGCCCGTCGCGGCGGCAATTGCCATTCCGGCGGCCGATCCCAGCAGCCGCCGCCGCGTCATCAGGGGAGACGATGGTTGATTGGAATCCTGGTTGGGACGATCTTCAGATGCTGACATGATGTTTCGGAATGGGTTGACGGTTTGAGGAAAACTTTAGTGTTCCATTGCGGGGCTGGAAGTCAAGTTATGGCCGCATAGCGCCCGTTTTGTTGAGCCGCTATGTCGCAGCGCCAAGCGTCGATGTAGAATCAGCGAAGGCCGAAATCCCACATCCGAGTACCAATGCCACGCCTGAGCGCCGGATTGTTAATGTATCGCGTAAAGGACGGCGTCCTTCAAGTCCTGCTTGCCCATCCCGGCGGTCCGTATTTCGCCAAGAAGGACGACGGCGATTGGACTATTCCCAAGGGCGAGCCGGATGAAGGCGAAGATCTGCTCGTAGCCGCCCGGCGCGAATTTCGAGGAAGAGACGGGCATCCGGCCGATCGGCAGTTTCATTCCGCTGAAGCCGATCAAGCAGAAAGGCGGAAAAACGGTACACGCCTGGGCCTTCAAGGGCGATTGCGACGCGGCAGTCATCAAGAGCAATACATTCACCATCGAGTGGCCGCCGAAATCGGGAAAGCAACAGGACTTTCCGGAGATTGATCGGGCCGATTGGTTTGACTTGCCGACGGCCAGGACTAAGATCAAGGCCGGACAGGAAGCGTTCATCGACGAACTGCAAGCAATCCTCGGCTCGGAGGGTGGCACGCTCTGAGCTTCGGGCACCGACGCGCAGCGTTGGTCAAGGGCGTGGTTGCGATCTCGCCACGCCCTTCGCAAGCTCAGGAACGTGCCACCCATCGCTCAAGTTGCTTTTCTACCTTGCCCTACTTCGCCTCCGTCTCCTTATAGCCTTTGCCCGTCTTCTCCTCGACGAGTTTTTCCGCGTGTTTCGTCGCGGCGTCTGCATCGGCAAACGATTTCGTCTGCGTCTGACCGTTCGTGCCAATCTTTCCGAAGCGGACGGTAACATCGGTACCGTTCTGGGCAATCTCCCAGAACTTCGAAGACTTATCGTCGACAAACTCGAAATAGCGTTTCATGGCTGTCTCTCTGGTCTTGGTTTGGGTTTTGATGTTGCCGGTTTGGAGCGCGCGGAATCAGGCGGGGCTGCTTTCGATGGCGACGCGTCCGCGCGCGCGCGCACGAACGACGGAAACCGCGGCACGCCGCGATCGGTCAGTTCCTGGTAGCGGTACGTGATCGTGCTGCCGACGGCCGGCGGATTCTCTCGCTGGGCGTCGGAAAAGCCCGTTCCGACGGAGAACGTCAGGCCGCCCGGCAATTCGACGACGACCGCGCCGAGCCGCCCGGCATGGCGGCCCTTGCCGGCCAGATGCTCGACGACGACCGCCTTCAGCATCGTGGAAGGTCTTGACCTTCAGCAACGTTGGCGAGCGGCCCGCTTCATACGGCGAGCCCGGCTGGCGGAGCATGAGACCTTCGCCGCCGAGCGCTTCGACGCGGTGCCAGTTCGGCCTTGAGCGCTGCGACGCCCGTGCAGCGGACCTGTTCGAGCACCGTGGCAAACGGCGGATGGTGCTGCCGAACAAGCTCGGTCAGGGCTTTCTGCCGCTCCTCGAACGGCTCGCCGATAGCGGGGGCATCGAAGAGCAGATACTTGATCTCCCGCCAGTGGTCGCTCTTGTCCTGGCGGCGGACGATGCTCACGGTGCGCTGAAACGCCTTGCGGTCGAGCCACAATTCGCCGTCCAGCGGCACCTCGGGCAAGCCGGCGACGAACCAATCGGGGCATGAAAAACGTTGCCCTGCCGCGAGAGGAATTGCTTGCCGTCCCACCAGGCCCGGACGCCGTCCAGCTTCTCCGACATCCACCAACCGGTCAGGTCCACGTCGTTTTCCCACGAGTTGGCCAGCAGCAGTTGCGGCGCATTGTCTTCGCCTTCATGGGCGGTTTTCGCCGCGGCGGGAGCGAGCGAGCCCAGCCGATCCTTTTCCGCTTGTTCGCCGCGATACGACCGCAGGTGCTTGCAGGTTCGCCGCTCGATCGCGACGGACTGATTCCTCCAGGCCGGGCACGTGCAGGAGTAGACGCCGCCCATGTTCTTCAGAATGTAGGGCCGTCGGGCGGAGCCTTTAACTTCGGCCGTTTCGCCATCTTTGAGATCGGGCATGATGGAGATCCTTGATTGAACGTCGAGTCGTCGGCATCATTATAGCTTCTGTCAGATATCTGGCTCACTAGTGCCGGCGACGCCATTCGTCGCTGCTTGATTTCCGTCATTCGATATTCTGTGCCGGCATGATGACGTTGTGTGGCACACACTGTCCCGCAGTAGGTATAATTGCTTGGCTTAGACAATCAGGAGCGCGTCAATGAAGCGAGTAGCTATTTCCCTCTTGTTCGTCCTGTCGGGCATTTCGCTTTCCAAAGCCCAGATTTGGACCATGCCGCCCGAGCCGACTGGCATGTACCGAGTCTATGGGCCCGGCGGTCGAAGCGGATTGAAGGAATCGCAGCCTGCGGCGAGCTATTGCACTTCGGGAGATCAGACGCAGGTCATCACGGTGACACTCAATGGGCAAAACGGCGCCTGTCAGTCCGGAGAGCGGTCATGGCTTATCGAGCCGAACTCGATGGGAGGTTACAACACCTACGGGCCGCACGGTCAAACCTGGGCAAGTGGCTCGTACAGTGTGGGAACGAGCACCGGCGTTGGGCCGGATGGTCAATCGTGGACAAGCTGGCAAACGTTGACGGGCAGCCGCGTCACCTACGAGTCCGGCGGCCGCATGTGGGTCACGACGCCGAATAATAACGGAGGCCATACTACGTATGTCCCAGGCGGTGGAACGTGGATCAGCCAGCCGCTTCCGCCGGTAAGCCAACCGTGTGAGCCAGTCCGCGATCAAGACGCCCAACGACCGGCTTTGCCGACGCCCGAATATCCGCTGCCCGTTCCGGCACACAGCCGGCCGCAACTCCGTCAAATACCGCCTGCCCCTCTACCAATGATAGATGCGGGCGTTTCGCGATCGACTTAGCATTTCTCAACGTGCGAAGGGGCCGTCGGCGCGTTAAACTCCGCCTAGTTTGCGCGACCGGAACTCCGCGGCGGCATAGCGAATATGCCGCATCTATTGGGCAAAGCGGTTTTGTCGTTTTTCTGGATTCTAGCGGTTATCTCGCCCGATGTTTCCACAAGGGGTTCGACCCAGATTCCCGCGCCCCGATTGGAAAGGAACACGCACATGCGACGAACATTTTTGGCCTTGGCAGTTTCGATGGTCCTGGCAGCTTTTACGGGCTTCGCCAGCGACTGCTGCAACGGAGGCGGCGGCTGCCATCTGCGGCCCGGCGCCGGCTACAATGACCAAGGCAATTGCCAGAATGGCGGTCCGAACTGTTGCCTGCGCGGCGGCGGCCTGGCCGGCGGAGCTGGCGGCGGCGACCTGCAAGCCGGCCAAGGCGCCACGGTCAGCTATCCGTATTACACGGTCCGCGGCCCGCGCGACTTCCTAGAGACGCATCCGCAAAGCATCGGGCCGTAGGGTGGTGTCAAGCGCAGCGAAGACCCACCATGCTACAATGGACGTTGGTGGGTCTCGTGGAACTCGACCGCACCCTACGCATGAGCGCAAATGAAAAACGGCTGCGTACACCGCGAAGACATGCTGCGTGAATAGTCACGCTTTCAGGGTCGGCCCGAATCGCTGCGCGAGGCAAGTAGTCGCGTCGTTGGCCGCGGCCGAACATTCGGTCGCGTGTCCTTCCACCGCTGGCGCGTAAGCCTGCGAGCAGCCGGCCCTCGTGTAGGGGCATTAGGTCTTATGGCGGCGAGCAGCCGTTTTCAATCGGCACTCGGGATCTAGAATCTTGTTTGCGCTCCTTGCTTTGAAGGTCGGAAACGATCGAAGAGGCCACAGTTGAAAGCGCGACTGCCGCTATACGTTGCCATCACACGTTGACGGTACAGTTTGCCCGTACGGCGCGGTCGAAGAAGTGATTGACGTGGAAATGTTTTGTGTCACTTATCGACCGTTCTCAGCGTCGCGTCTCTACTGAATGATATACACGCTCGCCGCGCATAGTCAAATCAAAGCCGCGTGAAAACTTGAAGAAAAATGCCCGATTACGCCGAAATATCTTCGGCTTTGTCGCGCAGCGAATGTCGCCATCGTTTCCGGCTTGGAACGAAGGAGCAAACTTGTCCGGTCGAGAAGAGTTTGTCCGTGGTTTTGGACCACGGACGCATGTTCATTCTCGAGCGCCTAAGCGAATCCAAATCGGGATCTCGCAGTGCGGTGGTCGCGTCTGCTCAATCGGGCATTGGGCCACACGAGACGCGTGCCGCAGCCGCCGTCGGGGTCATGGCATGATCCTAATAAGAATGCTAAACTGGTTCACTGTTACTTGACCCCTCACCACACCGGCACAAGCTCCGCGGATACATACATTTTCATGCTCAAGTGGCGTCTCTTGCTGGGAACCGCGATCATTCTGGCCCTCATCGGGCTATGTTGGCTGGATGCCCAGAGCGATCTGCCCGAAGGCCTGCAGACGATCCGCATCGGCGGTCTTCCTGGCGTGACGCTCATGCCGCTGGCGCTGATATTGACCGTGCTGGCCACGCAGGAGGTCTTGCGCCTGGCCCGCGCGGCCAACCTCCGCCCGGCGGCGCCGGCCATTTATCTCGGCAACCTATTCGTCGTCTTTGCCCAGTGGTTGCCGGCGTTGAATCTCTATCTGCTGCAGCGATATAAGTCGGGCGAGGAATTCGGCTACATGCCGCACATCGACATGATCCGCGCGGGCAGCTATTCGGCGCTGTGGGCCCTGGCGCTGGGCGTGGTGATGATCTTCCTGGCCGAAATGCGGCGGTTCGAGCGGCCGGGCGGGGCGCTGGCCAATATCGCCGTTGGTGTGTTCTCGCTGATCTATGTCGGCCTCATGATCTCCTTCGCGGTACAGATGCGTATTTTTTGGGGCGTCGGTGCAATTGCAGCGTGGATCGTTACCGTGAAGATGGGCGACATTGGCGCCTATACGGTAGGCCGGCTCTTCGGCACGACGCGGATGGCGCCCACGATCAGCCCCGGCAAGACGGTCGAAGGCGCGATGGGTGCGATCCTCTTCGCCTGTATCGGCTCGTGGATCAGCTTTCACGGCCTCGTGCAACTGACACCGCCCAGCGTCGCCTTGGGCTCCGGCACGTCAGCCGGCTGGCTCGTCTTCGGCGTGGTGATGGGCGTCGCCGGTATCGTCGGCGACCTGGCCGAATCGCTCTTGAAGCGCGACGTGGGAGTGAAGGATTCCAGCGCCTGGATGCCGGGCTTCGGCGGCGTGCTGGACATCCTCGATTCGCTGCTGCTCTCCGCGCCGATCGCCTGGCTCTGCTGGGCGTTCGGAATCGTCGGCGTGGGGCAGGGGATGTGAACTGTAGGGTGGGCCGGCATCGCTTAAAGCGAGCTTGTCCCACCCTACGCATCATTGCCTCGGTGCCGCACCCGGCATCGCCGCATTCACCGCATTCGCCGCGCCGGGCGTTTCCGCCAACGGGCCCTTGCTCTCGATGATCACCAGCAAATCGGCCCGCGGCGGCGAACTGGGAAACGGGATCGGCACTCCAGCCACCGTCGTCGTCGAATCGACCGGCACCGGCAAGGCGACCATGCCCATGCCGAGAATCAGCACCTGATCGACCGGCCAACGAAACCGCTCGCCGAAGCGGAAGTTGGAAACCTGCGGCACTTCGACCTTCGCCCGTTGCCGTGGCGAGGTCTGCGTAGGCACTTCCAGCATCACCGGCACGAGCTTCTCGACTTGATCGATCTGGCACTTGACCATCGCGTCCACCGCGCGGCGGTCGCTAGTCAGAAGCGGCTGGAACTCCAGCGAAAAGCCCTCGTCGAGCTGGCCGGGCAGGTTCTCGTATCCCTGCCAGGCATCGGGCCGCGGATTGACGTCGCGGGTGAAAGGCCGCGCCCGCTGGGCAGAAATCACCGTCGCCTGGCCGTTGTTCACCAGCAAGTGCGGAGAGCTGTGTTCGCGGTAGTCGCTGCGGTGTTGCAGCGTGCTTAAGAGCACGGCGGCGTCTTCCTTCGAGAGCAGCCACGCACAGACGCCCGGCGTTTGCACGGGAATGGGTCGCAACGTGCGATGGGCGGTGGCTCGCCAGTTGGGGCTGTCGATCGTGGCGATGCGAAGACTGAAGGTCCGCGTCTCAGCCTCGCTGGAGACAAAACGATCGACGATGTCCGCCACGACGGCCTGCATCTGTGGCGTGTGGTAGACCCGCAACGTCCGCTGTGTGGCGCTCAAGATGCCAAACGGCTCGTTGTGCCAGACCTCGTAGCCCGTTTCGCGCAGGATCCAGTCGATGATCGCCTGTTCGGGCCGCTTCGTGGTGGTGACGCGGGCCGTGTAAGGGCTGATATCGTATTCCCGCCAGACTTGCCCTTGATCATTGGGCAACTGCCCGTTGCCGGAAGTGACGTGCAAAGGACGCCGCGCGACGAGCGTCGGCGGCGCGAGGAACGGGTTGCCGCCGGGAGCTGCCGTAGGATGGACCTCCGAGTCCGTCCGCGCTGCCGGAACGGGCACGGTCGCCGCGGCCGACACGACGCCG
This sequence comes from uncultured Planctomycetia bacterium, assembly GCA_963707295.1. Taxonomy (GTDB): domain Bacteria; phylum Planctomycetota; class Planctomycetia; order Pirellulales; family Thermoguttaceae; genus JANXQG01. The sequence goes on along the minus strand of CAVPPL010000006.1, from coordinate 737,577 downwards.
CCATCGCCGCCGAGCGTGGCGGCTCGCCAACCAGTACCAGGTGGATAGGTCCCGTTCGCCGGGGCTTGTGCCCAGGCCGAGATCGCGCTGGCGGCGAGAATTGCGACTGTACCTAAGAACGTCCCAGAACCGGATCGCGACGTCATGGCGAAGCCTCCTTGCGGATCTGCGAATTGGCGTAGGGTGCGGTCAAGCGCAGCGCAGACCCACCATGACCCATTTTCGCCGCGGGAGTATAAGAATTCGGCACGGGCGGAGCAATAGATATTCTTGGGTTTTCCACGAACCATGGCGGCGTTAGAATAACGCCCAAGCAACCAAATGGCGCGTCAAAAGGAGATTTGCAATGGCCAATCCGTCAAGTAGTTTTCGCGTTCTGCCGGTCGCTGCCGTATTAGTGTTCGCAATGTTCGCTGGTTATGGCAGTCAAAGCGAGGGCAGCAGCCCGATCAACCTCGACAACTTCAATAGAATCCACGACGGCATGAGCCGCAAGGAAGTGGAGTCCGTCCTCGGTAAGGGGACGGTGCAAGACAATGGAGTGTCGAAACGAATCGAAGGGCGGGCATCGCAAGTTGACTTAATTGTGGCACAAAAAAACGCTCTCTCGCCACTCAGCTCAACGATTCCGGAAAAGGTCGCGCACGACATCGAATCGCTGCCGGGCGTCCAACGCACTTGCGCCGGCTTGCTGGATTTCGTCTATGTCGGTGAGCTTGGCAGCGAGCCGATTGCGATTCAAGGCTGGCCCGTCGGGAACTACATGTTCGGGCAACTCAAGGCGACGAGCGGCGAAATCCTGGCCGAAAAGCACCGCGGTAAAAAGGCGATCATCGTGGGCGAGACTTTGGCACGACTGAAGTCGGTCAAAGTCGGCGATTCCCTCACGATCTCCGACGTCAAATTCCGCGTCGTAGGTGTCTTCAAGAGCGACCTGGATTTGGAAAACGCAATGATCATCATGCTGCTAGACGACGCGCAACGGACGTTCGGACAGGCCGGCAAGGTCACTGGCTGCACGGTCACGCTCAAGGACAAGAGCCCGGAGGCGGTCGCGGCAACAAAGATGATTATCGAGACACAAATCGTCGAGAAGAATAATCTCAAGGGCAAGCTTCAAGTGAAGCCAACCGACCAGTTCGCTTACAAGCTCAACAAGATGTCGATGGTCTGGAAGGACGGAACGCGCGTTGTTTTCGTCGGGTTTCTCGCCGACAAAGTTATTCTAAAGGCGCAAGTTGGATTGTAGAAAGGCGACTTGCGCTGTGAACTGAATGGTTCGTCGGGTACTTTCGAGTCGCTTTGCTCTTCCAAATTGGATTATCAACGTTGCACGACAGGCCTCACGCCCCATTCCGCAACCGGCTGACGATCAGCGAGCCGTTGTGCCCGCCAAAGCCGAAACTGTTCGACATGGCCACCGTGATCGGCCGCTGCTTCGCCTGGTTCGGCGTGTAGTCCAAATCGCAGGCCGGGTCGGGCGTCGTGTAGTTGATCGTCGGCGGGATGACGCCGTCGCGAATGGCGAGGATCGAAAAGATCAGCTCGACGCCACCGCTGGCGCCGAAGAGATGGCCCAACTGGCTCTTCGTGCTGGAGACGCTCAGCTTCTCGGCGTGGCAGCCGAAGACTGACTTGATGGCCGACGTCTCCGCCGCATCGCCCAGCGGGGTGCTCGTGCCGTGGGCGTTGATGTAATCGACATCGCCGGCGTTGATGCCGGCGTCCTGCACCGATAGCCGCATCGCGTGCGCGGCGCCGATGCCGTCTTTGTCGGGCTGTGTGATGTGACCGCCGTCGGCGCTCATGCCGTAGCCGATCAGCTCGGCATAGATGTTCGCGCCGCGGGTCTTGGCGTGTTCCAGTTCTTCGATGACCAGTACGCCCGCTCCCTCGCTGAGGACGAAGCCGTCGCGATCGCGGTCAAAGGGCCGGCTGGCGCGGGTCGGATCGTCGTTCCGCTCGGAGAGCGCCCGCATCGCGGCAAAACCGGCCAGGCCCAGCCGCGTCAGCGCCGCTTCGCTGCCGCCGGTGATCATCACGTCGGCCTCGCCGCATTGGATCGCCCGAAAGGCCTTGCCGATGGAATTGGCGGCGCTCGCGCAGGCGGTAACGATGCACTCGTTCGGTCCCCGCAGGCCCCACTGGATCGAAACCTGGCCGCTGGCCGAATTGGCGATGAGCTTCGGGATCGTGAAGGCGGAGACTTTGTCCGGCCCCTTGTGGAGCAGCCGCTCGTGCTGAGTTTCCAATTCCGTCAGCCCGCCGATGCCCGACCCGATCGTCACGCCGCAGCGGAACGGATCGTATTTGGAGAAGTCGATGCCGGAGTCCTTCACTGCATCGATCGAGGCGACGAGAGCAAATTGCGTGAAGCGGTCGAGCTTCTTCTCGTCGCGGAGTTCGATGTATCCCGCAACCGACCAATCGACAACCTCGCCCCCGAAGCGGACGCGATAGTTGCTGACGTCAAAATTGCGCAGAGGCCTGATCCCGCTCTCGCCGTTGACGACGCGGTTCCAGATATCGCTCACCGTGCGGCCAAGCGAAGTGACCGCTCCCATGCCCGTTACGACGACGCGCCGCTTCATTTAGGATTACGCTGCTAGCTTGACGAGGCTTCGCTGCTTGCCACGGCGTTCTTGATGTGATCGACGGCCTGGCCGACCGTCTGGATCTTTTCCGCGGCGTCGTCTGGAATGTTGATGTCGAACTCCTCTTCGAGTTCCATCACCAACTCGACCGTATCGAGGCTGTCCGCCCCCAGATCGTTGACGAACGACGTCTCGCGGGTTATCTGGTCCTTGTTCACGCCAAGTTGTTCGGCAACGATATCAATTACACGTTCTTCAACTGAGGCCACCTATGGCTCCTCCTGGTATCGCAGGTTTTTATTGCTTGCGTCGGGATATGAAACAATTGCCCCTGCGGCGACGCTCTGTTTCACTTCCTGGCGCATCGAGATTACTTGTTTACTTATCTTTTCCTTCACTCAGCCCCAACAGATATAGCCGTTTTTGCCCTCCGTGTCTATATCTCTATCCCTATATCTCTTTTGCCACCTTGCCCTATGGAGCGAACGGCCCATTATACCGTAAGCCCCCCGTCTACGGTAAGGACCTGCCCGGTGATAAACTCGGCGGCATCACTGGCCAGGAAAAGCACCGCGTCCGACACGTCCTGCGGCAGGCCGAGTCGTTTCAAGGGAATTTCTTCTTTGATTTTTCCTAACATTTCCTCGCCCAACTTGGCCGTCATTTCCGTGGCGATGAAGCCCGGCGCCACTGCATTGACGGTCACGCCGCGGCTGGCCAATTCGCGGGAGATGGTCCGCGTCAGGCCGATCACGCCCGCCTTGGAGGCCGAATAGTTCGCCTGGCCCGGATTGCCCATCAGGCCGGAGACGCTGGCGATATTGATAATCCGTCCGAACTTCGACTTGCACAGCGGCCGCGCGGCGGCCCGGGTGAAGAGAAAGGTTCCCTTCAGGTTGATGTTGATCACGGCGTCCCACTGGTCGTCTTTCATCCGCATGAGCAGGTTGTCGCGGGTGATGCCGGCGTTGTTGACGAGGATGTCCAACCCTCCCCAGAGCTTGACCACTTCGTCGATCACTTCATCGACGCGCGCGGAGTTGGTCACGTCGGCGGCGATCGGTTCGGCGGTGCCGCCGGCATTGCGGATGCACGAAACCGTCTCCGCAAGCGTCTCGGTATTGATATCGATGCAGGCCACCTTCGCGCCCGCCGCGGCCAGATCGACCGCGAAGCAGCGGCCCAGCCCGCGCGCCGCGCCGGTCACCAATGCCCGGCGGCCGGTCAAATCGACTTTTATTCGCTTGGTATTCTCGGACATAAGTTTTTGCTCCTTGCTCTTTACTCCCCGCTCCCCGCTCCAAGCTCCAAGCTCCCTGCTCTTCACACATCCATACACCGGCAATCGACCTTCCGATCGATCCGCCGCAGCAGGCCCCGCAAAACGCGCCCGGGACCGACTTCGTAAAACTGGTCGAAACCCTGTGCCAACAAATAGCGCATCGACTCTTCCCAGCGGACCGGGCTGACAATTTGGCGGACCATTAATTTGCGGATCTCTTCCGGATCATCGTGTGGCCGGGCATCAACATTGAAAATCACCGGGATTTTCGGGACGCACATCTGCACTTCGGCCAGCGCCTCCGCGCACCGTTGGTCCGCCGGCCGCATGATTTCAGTATGAAAAGCCCCGGCCACCGCCAGGGGAACGGCCTTCATTGCGCCCATCTTCGGGGCCAGTTCGGCCGCACGCAAACACGCACTGTTCGTGCCCGATACCACGCATACGTCGGGCGCGAGCAAGTTAGCGATCTCCAGGACTTCACCTTGCCTGGCCTGTTGGCAAATGGCCTCGACCTGCACCGCCTCGAGGCCGATGATCGTGACCATGCCGCCCGCGGTGGCGTCGGCCGCTTCCTGCATCGCCGCGCCGCGCTTCTGCACGGTCACGAGGCCCGCTTCAAACTCCATGACCCCGGCGAAGACCATCGCAGTGTATTCGCCCAAACTCAATCCGGCCGCCGCTTCGCACGACAAAACAACGTCGGGCGATTGTTCGCGGAGCAGTTCTAGCGCGGCAAGACTTGTCACATAGAGCGCCGGTTGGCTGTAGACCGTCGAGTCCAGTTCCTCAGCCGGACCTTCGAAGCAGAGCTTAGCCAGATCGTAGCCCAGCACTTCCGCGGCGCGGTCGTAAAGTCTTCGCGCGGCCGGCAGCGACTCGGCCACCTTGCGGCCCATGCCCACGGTCTGGGCCCCTTGCCCCGAAAACAAAAAGGCGATTTTGCCCAACGGAAACCTCCCGATTTCGTTGGCCTACTCGACGTCCACGACCTTGCGACCCATGTAATGTCCGCACTTGGGGCAGACAGTATGCGGCGGCACGGCGGAGCTGCACTGCGGGCAGTAGGTCAAATGCCGCGGCTCTTTTTTGTCGTGATTGGCGCGGCGGCTGTTGGTGCGGGCGTTGGAATGTCGTCTCTTTGGAACTGCCATCGTCGAGGCTCCGAGTTTTCTGCTTTCCACCAGTGTGGGGGAGCGTCCCCTCGCTCCGCCTCTCGCACGGCATTATTCGCCAAGCAGGGGGAAACAGAACATCGTAAAGGGAACCCGGCATTCTGTCAACCGGTCCAAAGACGAGCGTGTGCGGCAAGTTATTCTGGCGCGGCTGGAAGCGACATCATAACCCGAAGCGTTAGCGAGGGGTGCAGGAACGGGCTTCTTTTATCCGACGGTAGTTAGGGACGGCTCTCGGGGGACGTTGGGATGGAAGGGGTGACCTGGGCGACTGTTGAGGAAGTTGCTCAGGCGGTCGTCCTCGCACAGGGCGGCGGCCCGGATTTGCAGGATCGCTTCGCCACTGGCCCCGTCGTTCCAGAATTTCTCGGTCCCTTTCACCCTGGCGTTGATCTCTTTGACGAACGACTCCATGTGCGCCGAAGTGCATGGCAGCCCTTGCCGACGATAGGTGGGATAGTCCATACGCGAGGCGTTGTTCTGAAAATAGCCGAGCGCGTCAGCGAGAACCTTGCGCGGTCGCTCTTTTCACAATCCTTCGGGGGCAAACCCAGGCGCTGCTGGTGCTCGCGAAGTTCGCCGATCACCTGGAGAACCTTGCCGGCCCAAGAGGCGCGTGCCCAACGGAGATAGTCCGTCCAGCGGCGCTCCGCGTCAACGTGAACGCAGCCAGCGGCTTCGTACAGGTGTTCAACGGCATGCACGAAATCGAGGACCGGCATGAAGTCGGGAAAGTGACGCTTCTGAATCGTCCAGTTGTACGGCAATCCATCGCTCACGAAGGCCTTCTTGGCGGCATGATAGAAGCCGCGCACATCGGCTTCCACCTCCATCATCCGTCCGAAGGCGTCACTGTCCTCCAGGGAGCTGAGAGAGGTGCGAAACAGAGGCTCTGGACGCCAGTCGTCGGAGGCGTGTTCCCCGACCGTGCCCGCAGAAGAAGCGGCCTTTTCAGCCGCGACGCGCGGCGGATTCTCCTCGCCAACGCCCGACAACAACTTCTTCATCCGCTCACGGTTGGCGAAACAAGGGGGCAAGTCGGGGTGCGGATCGTCCGTGAAAGAGCGGCCTTTCATCCGCAAAAACAGGGCATTTTTGTTCTCTCGCCAATGCGGATGATGCACCCCTTTGCCGCCCCCTTCGTCGCGCGTTTGCATCCGTCCGCCATCGGCGCTGACGCACGCCAAATCGATCGGCGTCTTCGCCTGCGCCTGCTGCCGCGGGAACGGCCGATCGAAATACGCCTCGACCCGCGCGTTGCGCTGCGCCACCATCTGCGAACCGATCTTCACCGCCGTCTTGTTCAATCCGCGACCGGTGATTTCGATCCCGCCGATCTTTCGTAGCACCAACTCTCCCACCGCGTACGAAGGGGCATACGCCGCGGCAAGCACCTTCTTCTCCAGCACGGCGGGGCTCGCCGAACCGCCGTCAATCCGCAACGGGATGCGTTGAGGGAAAAAAATCCCGCTCACAGGGCGGGCAAGCGAAGGCCGGTTCGCGAAGTCGAACTTCGCCGTCGTCGGTCTGCAACACCAGATCGTGCGGCTTCTCTTCCGGCAGGTGCTTCTCACCGCACGTCGGGCACGGTTCCTCGCCCGCGAAGTGCGCCGCGTGCTGTTCGCTTAGCGACGCGTCGATCGCCCGCGCCAGCATCCGCCCGGCGCGATGCCCAAACCGCTCGATCTGGGCGAAGCTGGTTTCCCGCGGCGGTCCTGCCGGTCCAAACCCATGCTTTGCCAGCAACGCCACCAGTTCGCTGAACTTCTCTTTTTCCTCCGCCGTCAGTTCCAGATCCTCGTTTCGAGCGTCCTTGCTCATCGCAGTTTCCTTTCCAAAGTTTCCAACTTGCCCAAGTACGCCCAAAATCTAACCTATGGCGGACAAATCCACCACCCGAGTTTTCACCCCGCCCTCAGCCCGCCGAAGCCCGTTCCTACACCCGTTAGCGAGGGATTGCGCGTTTCTCCCTTGATTTCGATCGAGCGGCGATGTATACATAATGTAGACGCCGGTCTGCATGAGAATCATCAAACGCTCCACATTGGCAAGGTTTTGGCAGCGGCATCCGCGCGCCCGCGATTCGCTGTCGCGCTGGCACGCCTTGACTAAGAAGGCTCGTTGGACCAGCCTTCAAGACGTTCGTGCGACATTTCCGCACGCCGACCTTGTGACCGTTGCCAGCGGGCGAGCCGTGGTGATTTTCAATATCGCCGGGAATCATTACCGCTTGATTACTGCAGTTCACTACAACCGGCAGATGGTTTTTACGTTGCGGGTCTTGACGCATCGCGAATACTCTGACGAGAAATGGAAGGACGAGTTATGACAAGGGCCGCCGCGCGAAGCGATTTTCAACGCGTTCCCAAGAGCTACCGCGAACTTGTGGCGTTGTTGCCGCCGCGCCCATCCATGATGAGGTCGATCTTCGCAACGCCCTGGAAATGGTCGACCGCATGGCCGGTTTCAAGCTTAACGCCGACCAAGACGACTATCTGGACGCCATTTCCACCTTTGTCGAAGCTTATGAAGCCGCGCGGTTCCCGGTGGACGGATCGAGTTTGACGCCGCTGGAAGCGGTGGAAGCCCTGATGGCGGAACACGACATGTCCGCCTCGGACCTGGGACGCCTGCTCGGCAATCGCACCCTGGGCGCGGCGATCCTCTCCGGCCGCCGCTCGCTCAGCAAGAGCCACATCAAGAAACTGGCCGAGCATTTCAAGGTCGAGCCCGCGCTTTTCCTTTGATAAGGCGGGAATGAAAGGGCGCGGAAGGCTTACTTCGTGGATGGCGCCCCTATGCCCTCAAGCGCCTGCTTCACTTTTGCCGCTTTGAAGTCGGTTTCGAGTTGTATTCTGAGCGTTTCGTTCTTGGCCCTCTGTACATCGATTTCATCCAGCCGATCGGTGACTTTACCTTTGGCGGTCGAGTAAGTCTCGACCAGTTTCGCTGCGTTCTTCAGGTCTCGATCGCACTCGACGATTTTCCGCTTCAATTCGCTGCTGCTGTCAAACTTCTGATTCCCGACTGAAACTGGCCAGTGATTCTTCTCGACCGCCTTTTCGTAAGCTTGCTTCAGTTCCGCGAACAATGTTTCATAGTTCGATTTGTCGGCCGATGCCTTCCGCAGCTTATCGGCTAATGCGCCCTTTTGCTCGCCCAGCGCGCGCTCGGCGGCTTCGAGCCTGGTCTTGGTCGCATCGGCGTGTTCGATGGCCCAAACTAAGTAGCCGATCGGGTCCTTCTTGATATTCTCCGGCGTCCACTTGGTTTCCTGCTTTTGGCCGGTTTCCGGATTGTGTGCGGCCTCGTTCGACTTGCATAGCGGCCCCATCTTCACCCCGCCTTCGCCTTGGAGAAAAGTCTCGTCGCCATTGCTCTTGTATAGAGTGCCAATTTCCTTGTCCGACAAACAACGCCGGAAGACGCGGAAATCGTCAAGCGCCCCGTGGAACATATCCACGACACCGTTATTCTCCATGATCCCGCCCATGATGAACGGATTCGTGTTGCCGGCATCGGAAATGTCGGCGGACGATTTCTCGCTGCCGACCCGCGCGCCGTTCATCCACATTGTGTAGGTATCGCCGCGGCGGGCGACGACGGCGTGGTTCCATTGGCCGTAGCGGACCGGGCTCCGCAGCCGTGACTCCGGCGCGTCCCAACCGAAGAGCCACTCGTGATCGGCGGTGCGGGCCTGGAAGTCCAACTCGCCGCTATCGCGGTTCAGCTTCAAGGCGATATCGCCCTGCTGGTCGCGATAGGAATAGCCGCGCATGAAAGGAAACGCGAAATGGCTGCTTCGCACCGGATTGAACCAGAGCGAGATCGAGAAATCGCCCGAGGTGAATTTCGGCGGCGGCTCTACCTTGGCGAAGTGGCTGCCGTCGAATTGTACGGCGCGAGGGTGGGAGGCATTGGCGGCGGGGGCAGTCGGCAACACGGCTCCCGGCACGCTTCCATGTTCAGGTTTCTCAAGTCCAACGATTAGGACCAGCATTTTACGGCGCGACTTGTGATTCTCAGATGCGGGTGTGCTGTTCAAGCCGCCGATCGCGGTGCTGTGGCCCGACGCCAACCGCAGCGTGAACGCCATTTGGGTTGTCTGAATCCCCTTCTTTGCTTCCTTCATCTGCTCGGGCGTGAGTTGGGTTCCCGGCTTCACGGAAGCCGGCAAAAGAGTTCCCACGTTTCGCGCCGCTCTCATTGATACTTCGTAATTCCCCTTCTCCGATGCGTTTAGTGACAACTGAAGTTCGAAGTTCTCATCGTTGACCCGCGTTGTATGATTGACCTCATTGCCAGGCTCGATCCACTCGACGTCGTTGACTAGCACCCGCTTGGCCGCCTTGGCCTCCAAATTGGCGAATTTTGGATCATCCCGATCCACAACTACCGCGCGAGTTTCGTCAGGCTGGAGACGCTTGGCAAGTTCAGGGCACGGGGTGCAGTCGAGTTCGATCCATTCCAGAGAGACGCCAATGCGTTTCGACGCGATTTCACTTGTTTGTTCGCTTTTGGCGATTGCGCGCCGGTAGGCCGCGCGGGTCCACACCAGATCGGCAAGCCGCAGCGTGGCGGGATTGATCTTCGATTTCGCATCAGTCGTTAACGCGCCGCGAACCTCTCGGTCTACGAGGTGAATCGAGAGGTCGCCGAAACGATCATCCTCGCCCTCGCGCCACGTGCCGTTGAAGCGCTGTTCTATGCGAGACCAATTCAGGTCGATCTTGCCGGGGCCTTCTTCCTTGGCGACTGTGTCGGTATACGTGCCGGTGTATTGGCCCGGTGCGGTTTGCGTGAGCGTGACCTGGCCCCAGTCATCACCCTGCCAATTGCCGGAAATATCGGGCGGATTTGTCGATACAACGCCAGCGGCAAAGAGGCTGATTCCAAGGAGGGAGAGCATGGCTTGGGTTCCTTTGAGGAAAATGGTGCGACTTGAATATAAGCCCGACGCGCGAGCGAGGAGGCCTTTTTTGCGCGTCCGGCATCCATCGCCCACTCGCTCGCGCGTCGGGCTTTGATCGGAGGTAACCGAGTCAGAAATCCGCGCCGCCGCGCCCATTTTACCGCGCACAGGCCGCCCATGTGGACGCTCAAGTCGAACGCTCAAGGCCTGATTTTGCCCGTGCGCCGGCCTGTTAATCTGGGCAAATCCCAAAAAATTTGGCGATTTTGCCAATTATTCTGAGTTTAGCGATTGAATCGCGCCGATCTATCCTCAGACACCGTTCGTACGGAAGCAAATCCGACGTTCCGGCAGAGTTTTAAGGGGTTTTGAGATGACGAAGTATTACCAAGCGTTGCAACGGGTCGTTGGGGTGATTGTTTGCTGGGGCGTCCTGGCCGGAATCGCGTGGGCGCAACAGGATGACCACCAGCCGTTGAACCAACCTGGTCCAGGGCCGGCCGCCCGTGCCAATCCGGCATGTTGGCCGTCGCCGTGCGTCTGTACCGAGGACCCCGACGCCAAGCACGATTTTGAAAACTATCTCACGCCGCCGCGGATGGCTTGGTACGCCGAGTTCGACGGCGGGGCCATCCAGGGAAAGCCGCAAGATCGGACTGACTTGCTTTCCAACGGCGTGATCGGCAACATCGTTATGAGCACGGGCGATTTTTCCTACGATTTCCAAGCCGCTGGGCGGCTGCTCGTCGGCGTCACGCTCGACGAATGCTTCCAGGTCGAAGCGAGTTACTTCCGGGTAAACACGGCTGAAAACGACGAATCGATCCGCAATTCAGACCCTAACGCCTCCGGCGGGACGGGCAACCTTTACACGCCCTTCAGCGGCTTTGGCGCCAACCCTCCCACGGCCGTGGACCTCGTCAACTTCGGCCAGATCAAATATACGTCCTCGTTCCAGGGCGGGGAATTGAACGTGCGACGGCAGATGCCTTGCCCGCCGGGCCGGTTGACGATGTCGGTCCTCGCCGGCGTTCGCTATGCCGAAATCGACGAGGACTTCCAGTTCAATACGCAGACTTCGACCGCGCCCGCGTCCACGAACAACTTCCACGTCGTCACCGGTAACCAGATGATCGGCGGCCAGCTCGGCGCGTTGTTCGAGTTTTATCTGGAGAACCGCTGGTGGATCGACACCGAAGTCAAAGGCGTGATGTTCAGCAATCGTCAGCGCCTGATCAGCGAATACCAAAACATTAGCGCCGCCGGCCTGTCCACGGTCTTCATCAACGGCGACAATGAAGTCCATACAAGCTTCGCCGAGGACATCACAGTCTCGCTGGTCTACCGCTGGTCGGCGCATTGCTCAACGCGGGTCGGCTATCAGGCAACCTTCATGCAAAACGTCGCCCTGGCACCGGAAAACCTCAGCTCGGACTTGAGCGTCATCCAACAAGGGCCCGCCGTGGTGAGCCACAACCAGAATATCATCTATATGGGGCCGGTGGCGGGTTTGATGATGGCGTGGTGAGGCCTAATCCCACCGCCGCCAGTCGATATCGTGATACCGCACGAGAACCTGATTATCGAGCCGGTTGATTTCCACCGGCAGCGGTCCCAGATCGGCCGGCAGCACGAACATCGCGGGCAGCGATTCGGACGTGACGAACTTCAGCCCGGCGGGGATGCTCGTGGGCAACTCGAAGTTCGTCCGCCGCGCTAGGGCAAAGCCCCAGACGCCGAACGATGGCACCGCCGCGTGATAGGGCCGCACGACAAATCCGGCCGCCTCCATCGTGCGAATGATGCACCAGAACGATTTTCTTGCGAACAGCGGCGAGGTGCATTGCACGGCCACGGCCGCGTCGGGCGCCAGCCGCTGTTGCAACAGGCGGTAGAAGCGCGTTGTGTAGAGCTTGCCCACCGCAAACGAGTGCGGATCGGGAAAATCGACGATCGCCGCGTCGTAGGCCGGGCCCGGCTCGGTCAGCCAGAGCATGGCATCGCGGTTGACGACCTCCACCCGCGGGTCATGGAACGAGCGGCCATTAAGCTCGGCCAGCGGCTGAAAACGATCGGAAAGGCCAGTCATCTCCGCATCGAGATCGACGAGCGTGACCGCTTCAACCGACGGTATCTTGAGAACCTCACGAAGCGCCAAGCCGTCGCCGCCGCCCAGCACCAGCACGCGCCGCGGCCGGCCAGCAGTCATATTTGCCGCGCATAGGGCCATCGCCGGATGCACGAGCGCCTCGTGGTAGCGGTATTCGTCGGCCGAATGGAACTGAAGGTGGCCGCTGAGGAACAACTGAAAGCCGCTCTGCCCGGCCGTAATGACGATCCGCTGGTACGGCGTCGTGCGGGCGTAGACGACCGGATCGCTGAACAAGTCCGCCTCGGCCATCGAGGTGAGATAATCGGCCTTCCACAGCCCGCCGCCGAGAATCGCCAGGACCACGAAGCCGCGAACGCGCATGCCCGTGACGCTGCCTTCGACAATTGGCCGGAGCAGCCAGGTCGCCCAGAGGCCGACCAGGGCGTTGAGCACGCCGAAGACGAGCGATGTCCGCGTCAGGCCCAGCCGCGGCACGCAGAAAATGGGAAACAAGATCGCGGCCGCCAACGCGCCGACGTAATCCAGCGCCAGCACCCGCGAGACCAGCTCCTTGAAATCGAGATGGTCCTTGAGCACCCGCATGAGTAGCGGCAGCTCCAGGCCTACCAGCACGCCGATCACGAAGACGACCGCGTAGAGCACCAGCGAAAAGAAGCTCAGCCGCGCGAAGCTGAAGAGCAAGAGCGGTGCCGAGCAGCCGCCGGCCAGCGCCACGCCGAACTCGATCTCCACGAAGCGGCGGACCAGATCGCGATCGACGAACCGTGAAAGCCAGGCTCCCACGCCCATCGCGAAGAGATAGATTCCGATGACCAGCGAAAACTGCGTGACCGAATCGCCCAGCACGTAGCTCGCCAGCGTGCCGGCAAGCAGTTCGTAGACCAGCCCGCAGGTGGCCATGACGAGCACGTTGAGGAAGAGCACCGGGGCGCGGTTCATGGGATACACGCAGGTCCAATTCAGGGTGGCACGTCCCTGAGCTTCAGGCGAAGGGCGTGGATGACGTACCGCCACGCCCTTCGCTTGAAGCTCAGAGCGTGCCACCCATCTTGCCGAATTGATACAGTTAACCTCTCACCGTCCCTTACCCATGCATGGCCGAGGCGATGATTATCGCGATGCCGATGATCGCCGCGCCCAGGATGATGCCCAGCGACGTGTTCTGGTCCTGCTCGATCTCCTTGCGGATCGAGAACGGGCAGATATGCACCAGGATGAAAAAGAACGCGGCGCATACCGCCAGCCCCACCACGCTGAAAACAAGCGTTTCCACAAGCTGACGCACGATGATTTGCCAATCCATTATTTTCCTCCTCGAAAACCGGAATAAAAGTGATGCGTGGTTACGTGGTGCGACCAGCCGGGCGAGCGGCGGCTATCCACCTGTTCCACGCGCTGCGGCGGGTTGCCGTATTCCCAGCCGGAATACTCAACATAGGCGTAGACCGCCAGCACCGCGCCCGCCAATACGACGTAAATGTAGTTGAGCATGTCAGTTCGCCCTCGCTTGTGCCCGGCGATACAACTGCACGACGAGCACGATGGCCGGCAGGATTGAAACACCTGCCAGCGCCCATAACAAATGTTCAATCCGCGGCACGTTGCGGCGGACGCGGACGGCGAAATGGAGCGGCGTGTTCCGCGGTTCCTGCTGGCCGACGATCCGCAGCAGATACTTTCCGGCCGGCAGCGACGAAAGATAAACGCTCCGCTCGCGGCTTCCCTCGGTCCATGCCTCGCCGTCTTCGACGCCCTGATAATACTCGACCGGCACGGAAAACTCCTGCACGACGCCCGTCTCCTCATCGACCAGGTCGCCGTCGATGCCCAGCCAGAAGTTCGTGGCCAAGGACGAGACCTGGATTTCAAGGTTCTCGTGCGCTCGCACCTGGAACGGGTCGCTGAAAAAGATCGCGCCTTCGTCGCCGCCGGTGCTGCCGGAGCCGCTGGCGACCAAATCACCGCTGCCGCTGGCGGCGAGATTGCTCGAACCTCCGCTGACATCGAAGCCCGAAGCGCGAGCGAGAGGGGCGTCTTTCCCGCTCGTTTGCGCGTCGGGCTTCGATTCATTTGGTATAACTTCCGCCGCGCCGAAATCGCCGCCGCCCGTCGCCGCCGCGCCGCTCCCCGCCGCGGGCAGGTCGCACTGCATGAACACGACCTGCTCGTTGCGAGCGCGGGCCTGAAACACAATGCCCACGAGGAGCGTAAGCGCCGCCATGACGGCCCACCAGGCATAAAGCCGCGGGACTGACGACGGCTGATTTGGCGACGCGATGCGCGGCCGCGGCAGGGCGTTTGCCAGGCCGAACGCCCGCTCGACGGCATCGACCGCGACGTAGGTCCCGTGCGACCAGCTCACTTCGCCCGAATCGGGCCCGCCGTGCGTGATTTCGCGCGAAAGAACCTCCGGCGGCCGGACGAAGTCGGTCGTCCAGACCTGTTCGCCGTTGCCGGCCTTCCAATAGAACTCGCCCAGCACCGCGACCGTCGAGGTGACGTCCTGTTCCTCCCAGTTATAAGTCTTGCCCGCGTAGCGAGCCGTGCCGCCGGCGACTTCTACGTCGCCGGGCCGGACCGTTTCCACGAAGTTCCAATGATCGTCGCCGCAAGTGAGCCAGCGAAAGCCGACCTGCGCGTTGTAAAGCAGATATTCGTCCCATGTCGTGGTGGCGTCCGACATGAGACAGCGCTTCATGTAGCCGATCACCGTGTAAGAAACGGCATTGAGCTGTCCTTTCGAGCCGATCGGCAGCCGAAGCGTAGGCGGATGCGCAGCCATGCGGACCAACTGTAACTTGCCTTCATCCGCGTCGAGGATCGCGCCGCAATGCGTGCAGCCGACGCGCACCGTTTTGTGCGGGGCGAAGATCGCGAGCCGGCCGTGGCAATGCGGACATTCGGCCTCCGCCGCCTCGACGTGCCGCGGATCGTGCGAAACATCCTCGTGCCGGTGCGGAAGCTGGAGATCGGCCAAATGGACCTCCTGCCCGACATAGACCGATGGCGGCGAGTCGCCGTAGTCGATCGTGGCGAACCGTCCGCCCGGCCCGGAGAGATCGGCATAGCGATACGTGGCCTGCGGCTTGAGTTCGTAGGGGATTTCGCCGCGCGCGCCGATCGGCCGGCCGGCGCCTTTTTCGACGACCTTCATCGGCGGTTCGCCCGTGTGGAGCAGGAACCGCTGCTCGATGTTGAGTTCATCGAAACCGGGAATCTTGGCCGCGCCTTTTAACTGAATCGGGAAGGTCAGATAGAGCCGCTGCTGGACTTCGGCCAGCCAGCCGCAACGGCCGTCGTCGAACAGGAGATACCACTCATCCCAGAATCCGCCCGCATCGTGCTGAAGGCGGACGACGCCGCGGATATCGAAGTCATGGCCCTGGTAGCGGCCGCGCATGCCGAACTCCAGCGGCGAATCCTCGCGAATGGGCGGTTCGATGGAACTGACGGGGACTGTCCCGATTCTTGGCGGTGCAAATATGGGACCGTTTCCTTCGCCGGCCCCGCCGCCGCCCGTCATCGGCTTGCCATATCCGGGCCGCACGACGATCGCGCCGCACGCCTCGCAGATCGAACTCATGGCAAAATCGCCGTGAAAAGCGACCGGCTTGCCGCACTGCGGGCAGTTTGCCTGGAACTCATTCATCGCATTATGCTACCACTGGCCGTGACTCGCATCAAGTCAACGCCGACTGCGCGGAGTTCGCTCACCGGGCGCCGCGCCAGTAAGGTCGAGAGAGGGGCCGCGGGTGAAGATAGAGGGCTGAGTGATTACTAATAAGTGATATGCGGCGAGGGTTAAGAGCTAATACAGCTCCTTGCCTACCCGCCTACGGACACCTAGAATTCGGCAAAGTGGCCGCTACAAGGGACGGCGCGCTTTTCGACGTTTGCTGTTGCTCCCGTCGCGCAGTCAAGGTCTTTTCTCAAGCAATCCTCAGGAGGGATTTATCATGCTACGAAACATCAGCGTCTGTATCTTGGCGTCGGTCGCCGTCTTGCTGATCAGCAGTGACGCCAGCGCAGGTTGGAGGAGCCGAAGGGCCGGATATGCATACTATGGCGGCAGCAGTTGCGGCTGCGGTTGCGGCGGCAGTGTGGCGACGGGGACTACGGCCGCGATGCCTGCCGCGCTGCGCCCCTGCGCCTGGTACGGATACGACCGGGACTGCCGCGGTCGGCTCGAGTGGGGTTGGGACGGATCTGGCTCCGACCGGGACAGTTACCAACCCGGGCGGCATCGGCGGACCAGCGTCGGGGCTAGGCGTGCGGCCAGGCGTAGGCGTGGGCGGCGTCGGCCGCGAAGGCAGCAACCCGGGCGGCGTTGGCGGGCCAGCGTCGGGACTGGGCGTACGGCCAGGCGTAGGCGTGGGCGGCGTCGGCCGGGGACGCTAGACATTCACAGGCTCCCTGCTTGGCCCCGCGGCCGGGCGGATCGTTGATCACGGTGCCGAGCCGTCGCCTATCTGGCCGACGGCTCGGTCCACTTCAAGCAACAATCCCTTCATTGTCCCCCGGCCTTCCGAGAGAAGGTTTCATCATGGCGGATGTGCAAAAGCAATGGGGAGGTTGGCAAACGAAAGCAACGCAGGCCCTCATTGCCGTTACAACCGTGAGAACCCGGTCTGCCAACTGCGGGCTACCTTCACGTCGGATGGTTAATGGAAAGATCCCTTGATTGCCGCAACGTATCTTTGTTTGAGGGCATCCATAATGAATAATCAACTATCTTTACCTGCTGAACTGGCCGGCTACTCGCAACTCCGAGGATGGACTAGGTTCCCGCCCGACGAGCGTGAAACGTGGGTGATCCTCGGCGATGAACGGAAGGGCGCCACGATTTGCGATGAGGCCTTCGGCGGAGTTGGCATAACGATTGAGATGGCGGATTCCGTCAGCTTGAAGGTCGATGATCCATTGACCATTCTCAATTACGACTGCCCAGCCGAAGGCCGGATTCAATGGATTCATCGGGATTCGGAAACCCAAAAGATCCGATTTGGGGTTCGCTGGACTTGACGTTTGGAAGCCACGGTCGCCGAAACACAATTTCTGGCCGATTCGTAGTAACCTTCAAAGGCGCATCGCTGCATACTGGGCGACGTTCAGCGCTTTCTACACGTTTTCGGATAGACTCTCAGCCGTAGGGCCGCACCGAGATTCCCCTCAGTCTAGCGGGCGGGCCTCGGATGTCAACGATCCTTCATTTCTCTGACGCCGCAAAAACCCGCAAAAGTTTTTCCGCAAAGCCCTTGCCCTCCTGGTGCGCTTTCGCTATACTGCATTAGTTAGCTAAGTCACTAAGGTAATTGGCATGAAAATCGACCCCCGCAGCCACGTGCCGATCTACCTTCAGATCGCCGACGAAATCCGCGCGGCGGTCGCGGCCGGCATCTATCGGCCCGGCGAGGTGTTGCCGTCGCTCCGGCGATGGCCGTCGAGATCCAGGTCAATCCCAACACCGTCCAGCGCGCCTACGACGAACTAGAGCGCGAAGGGCTGATCTACAGCCAGCGGGGCCGGGGGCTTTTTGTCTCGGAACAAGGGACGGCTTCCGCCCAGCTCAATGCCGGCGACGGCGTCCGCCGTTCCTTCGATGAAGCGATTCGCGCCAGCCTTGCCGCCGGCATGAAAACCAGGCAAATCCGCCAAATCTTCCACACTGCGCTTGCGCAAATGACCGAAGCCAACGATTCCGCAGAAAAGAAACGAACCGGGGAAAAACGCCATGATTGATCCTCAACTGGGCGAATTCGCCATCGAAACTCTTGGCTTGACCAAACAGTTCGGCAGCTCCTTGGCGGTGAAGAACTTGCGCCTCAGCATCCCCCGCAGCTGCGCCTTCGGGCTCTTTGGCCCAACGGCGCCGGCAAAAGCACGACCCTCCGCATGTTGATGGGCACGCTCGCGCCGACCTCCGGCATGGCTCGCGTGCTGGGAATCAACGTCCGCGACAACCCCACGCTCGTGAAACAAAAGGTGGGCTACGTGCCGGAGCTGCATCATATCTATCGCTGGATGCGCGTCGGCGAGGTCATCGGCTTCTGTCGTTCCTGCTATCCGACGTGGAACGACGCAACTTGCCGGGAAATGGTCGATCGTTTCGCCCTCGATCCTCAGAAAAAGGTCAAAAGCCTCTCCAAGGGGACGCTCACGAAACTCGCGCTCACGTTGGCCGTGTCGCACGAGCCGGAATTGCTGATTCTGGACGAACCGCTTTCCGGGCTGGACCCCATCGGGCGAGAAGAATTCTTGGACGGCGTGCTGCAATCCATCTGCGAGCGCGGCCATACCGTGGTCATATCCAGTCACATGCTCGACGATGTGCGCCGCCTGGCCGATCGCCTGGCGATTCTCTACGAAGGGCAGATTCTGGTTGAAGGAAACGTTCAACGAGTTGCTGGCCACGACGAAGCGCGTCGCGGTCACGCTCCGCGACGGCTCGCGGCCTGAGAAACCGCCGGAAGGGACCATCTGGCAGCGCATCCAGGGCCGCGAGTGGCTGGCGACGATCCGCGACTTCTCGCCCGACAAGGAGCGGCAAGTCCGCGGCTTGGAATGCGCCGAACGCGTCGAAGTACACGATTTGGATCTGGAAGAACTCTTCAAGGACTACGTGAAAGGACAACGGGTGGCCGTATGAAGTGGCTTTTTTGGAAAGAATACCGCCAAAACCGCGTGGTCGTCATCACTTTGCTACTGATGCTAGTCGTGCCGCACCTCTTTGGACTTTATGCCATGGGGTATGAATGGCACATAGCGAAACTCGTGGGTGTTTCGTGGCAACAATTCCTTGAAGACTGCAAGTTTATGCTCTCCGCTGCAAGCGTTTACAGTCTGGGGATTTCGCAGCTCGCGCTCGCCTTGATCGGCGGCAACGCCATTGCCGGCGAGCGGGCCGACCGTTCGGCGGAATTTCAAGTCTGCTTGCCGCTGCCGCGAAAGAAGATTCTCGCCGCCAAGCTCTTGTTGGCATTGGCGATTGCCGCCGCGGTCTGGCTCATTAATCCGCTCATCATCGTGTGGAGCACCCCGGCATCGGGCAGTCGGGTAATTCCCGACCTGCGCTCTTTCATGATCAACTCGGCGATAACCGGCCTAGTATTTTTCTGCGTGGCCTGGTTTTTCTCCCAGTTCCTCCGCAGCCCCACCTTCTCCGTCGTTGCGGGCCTGGTGGCGCCCGTGATTATAATTAGCCTTATCGGGTACGGCGCTTACCTAATTCTAGGTGAACACGGGCACCGGAGAGCGGAGTTGATTCTTCAGACTTGTTACATTTGCGGTTCTCTCGCCGTTGCCTTGCCCAGCTTCGGCATCGGCACTTGGCTCTATCTGCGGCGTGTCGAGCCGTGAGCGCGGTCTTCTCCTGAGCGTTCTTCGCGACCGACGCGTACACCCGCGGCCATCAGCACTGATTATTTCAGCCCCGATTTCGACGGTGCAAAAGCCGCTGGGTGGCGGCCGCTTTTCCCAAGGTGTTATCTGGCAAGCACTTACGGCGACGATGCGCGATTTCACAAGACTTCCACGCATGTTCGCGCAACATAACTCGGCGTCGCAAGTCCAAGCCGGCAAAGGGTTTAGCGACGTTTTGTACCGACATTTCATTACAAGTGTTGACACAAGATAATAATTATGGTATACTAGCGGCTCGCAACCGGCCTCCCCGCGTGGAACTATGGGAAGATGGAGAACAAGAGATGAGGGATGAGAGACAAGAGAACAAGCCACGGATGGATCACCGATTGAACACGGATCGTTTCTTTGTTTCATCCGCGTTCAATCCGTGGCTAAAAACTTCCATTCGCGTGATTCCCGTCACTCGCAACATTCGCCCGACATGCATCCTGATATCAAGAAGCCCAGCCCTGATGCCACAACTTTCCTGCCAAAACGGCAGATCAAAGGAAAAAGCACCCGACAACTGGCGTAGTTTGGAACCCGCGGCTGAGCTACTCCTGAGTCATTCCTGAGTCGATCCTGAGTTGATCCTGTCTTTAATCGAAGGCAAAAAGCCATGAAAACGCGGCGTTTTTTAAGGATTCGGTCCGGAAAAAAACGCGGCCCACCACCAGGCAAATATCCCGGCCCGCCGGCGCCTAAAATGGCAGTCGCAAGACGCGCGTTTTTTTTCGACGAGTCCCGAACATGCCCGCATCGACTCGCGCTGCGCGTCGGTCCCCGCCCTCTGCCAGCAGGCGAAGGAAATCGGACGCGAACGCAAGCGGCTTCACGAAAGCGTGCGTTTGCCGATTTTTCTGTCCCCTATCTTTCTGTCGAATTGTATGGCTCCTTATGTCCAACAAACTCCCTGCCCTCACACCCGACTCGTCTCTCAACGGCGAAAGGACGCAAGGCCGTATCCGCTGCGCGGACGGTCCTTGTTGAATCGGCCGCAACCGGCAATAATCTGGAATTCCCTGAATCCTCTCCCACACCCCTCGCTCTAGCAAAGTGATGCAGCCAATGGCATTCCGAAAGTTCCTCCTGGGCGCGCTGTTCCTGACCTGTTTGTTTGACGCTTACCCGACCGCCGTAGACGCGCAGAACCGCCCAGCCCTCCTTCCCTGGCGGCGGAGGGTCGCGGTCATGCCGCAGGCCGCTCCTGGCCCGCGCTGGCCAGCGGCATCGACCGGGAAAACTTCGACCCGAAGGTCCGCTTCCAGGACGACCTCTATCGGGCGGTCAACGGCGTCTGGCTGGATAAGACCGAGATTCCCGCCGACCGCCCGGATTACGGCGCGTTCACACTCCTGGCCGACAAGGCCGAAAGCGACCTGCACGACATCATCATGGAGTGTGCCGCCGCCAAGAACAACCCGCCCGGCTCCGAGCGGCAGAAGGTGGGCGATCTCTTCACCTCGTACATGGACGAGGCCCGCATCGAGAAACTGGGCATGAAGCCCGTCCTGCCGCGGCTGGAGGCCGTCTACGCGATCAAGACCAAAGAGGACCTCCTCCGCACGCTTGCCCAGTTGAACAAGCTGGGCATCGGCGGCCCGTTCGGCTGCGGCGTGACCACGGATGCCAAGCATTCGGACACGCACATCCTCGACCTTGTCGCAAGCGGGACTCGGCCTGCCCGACCGCGATTATTATCTCGGACGCCGAAGTTCAAGGCGAAGCTCGCGGCCTATCAGGTCTATCTTGAGAAGCTGCTGGCGCTGGCCAAGATTCCGGACGCGAAGCAAGCCGCCGCGGATATCGTCGCCTTGGAGACCAAGATCGCCAAGGCCCAGTGGTCGAAGGTGGAAAATCGCGACGCCGACAAGACCTACAACAAGATGGACCTCGCGAGCCCTGGCCAAGCTCGCGCCCGGCTTCGACTGGAAGCTTTACTTCAGCGAGATCGGCGCCAAGGACGTCAAGGAAGTCGATCGTTGCCCAGCCGTCGTACTTCACCGCGATGGCCAAGCTGCTGGACAGCGTGCCGTTGGCGACCTGGAAGGCCTGGCTGAAGTACCACGTCATCCACCGCTACGCGAGCCTGCTGAACAAGGAGCTTCGTCGATGCCGAATTCGCCTTCTACGGCACGACGCTTCGCGGCGTCCCGCAGAACCGCCCGCGCTGGAAGCGCGGCGTGATGGCCGTGGAAGGCGTGCCTGGGCGAGGCGGTCGGGCAAGCTCTACGTCGAAAAGCACTTCCCGCCCGAAGCCAAGAAGCGGATGGACGAGATGGTCAAGAACGTCATCGCGGCCTATCGCGAGGCCATCCAGAACTCGCAACTGGATGAGCCCGGCGACGAAGGAGCAGGCGCTGGCCAAGCTGGCCACTTTCACGCCCAAGATCGGCTATCCGAAGAAATGGCGCGACTACTCGCCGCTGGAAATCCGCCGCGACGACCTGGTGGGCAACGTGGACCGCGCGGCGATCTACGAGTGGAACCGCGACCTCGCCAAGCTGGGCAAGCCGGTCGATCGCGACGAGTGGCACATGACGCCGCAGACCGTCAACGCCTACTACAATCCCGACGCAGAACGAGATCGTTTTCCCGGCCGCGATCCTGCAGCCGCCGTTCTTCAACCTGACGGCCGACGACGCCGTGAACTACGGCGGCATCGGCGCGGTGATCGGCCACGAGACCGGCCACGGCTTCGACGACCAGGGCTCGAAGTGGGACGGCGCCGGCAACCTCAACAACTGGTGGACGCCGGCCGACCGCGCCGAGTTCGACAAGCGCGGCGACGCTCTGGCCGCGCAGTACGACCAGTTCGAGCCGTTCCCCGGCTTCAAGGTCAACGGCCGCCTCACGCTGGGCGAGAACATCGGCCGACCTGGCCGGCCTGACCATCGCCTACGGGCCTATCATCTCTCGCTAGGCGGCAAGCCGGCCCCGGTGATCGACGGCCTGACGGGCGATCAGCGGTTCTTCATTGGCTGGGCGCAGGTCTGGCGGCGGAAGCACCGCGAGGCCGACCTGAAGAACCGGCTGGTGACCGATCCGCACTCGCCCACCGAGTATCGCGCCAACGGCACGCCGCGGAACGTGCCGGGGTTCTATGCGGCCTTTGGCGTGAAGCAGGGCGACAAGATGTGGCTCCCGCCGGAGAAGCGAGTTAAGGTGTGGTAGCCTCATGCCTCTGTTGGCTGTTTGCTCACCACGGGTCTCAGGGTAGAATCAGGCCACTGAAGGAAAATCAAATTTTCTTCCAGAACCAATTGCTGTCATACGTCCCGGTGAAGGAGATGGTAAATATTTTTTGACAAATGCCGAAAGTCGTGTTGATGGTCCTGGTCGCGCTCGGCGGGTTTGAGGTGCTCGGTTGCGGCGACCGAGCTGGAACACCGAAGCAGGTAGGTGCCACGAACGAAGCGCGCGCTGGCGCCTCCACACAGAATCTGCCGCCTAATTTCACAGTGGACCTGGGCAATGGCGTCAAGCTGGAGTTGGTCTTGATACGGCCAGGCGAATTCCTGATGGGGTCGCTTCGTCCTGACAACGACATGCCGCCGCATGACTGGCAGCAACATCGCGTGCGAATCACCAAGCCGTTCTACCTGGGAAAGTATCAGGTGACACAGGACCAATGGGAAGCTGTGATGGGCAAAATTCCTAGTTCCGCGCTTATCAGCGCCATGGGACCAAAGAATCCCATGGAGGGCGTTCGGTCGCGACGGCTGGGAACGGTTCTTAAAAAAACTAAACGAACGCTTCCCGCGGCCAGAGGGTCGCTTTGTTCTTCCCACCGAGGCACAGTGGGAATACGCCTGTCGGGCGGGGACGACCACGAGATTTTGCTTCGGTGACGACGAGTCAAAGTTGGGCGAGTATGCCTGGTATCACGACAATTCGGGCGACAAATCGCACCCTGTGGGACAAAAGAAACCAAATGCCTGGGGCCTCTACGACATGTCGGGCAATGCGTCCCAGCTGTGCGCTGATGCGTTCGTCTCGTACAAGGAATTGCCGGCTGACGATCCCGTCGCTCCTTTTGACGGTGGGTATAGCGTGGTCCGTGGTGGATACTGGCGCGGTGATGCAGCCACTTGCCGATGTACAATTCGCGATATGGTGGGTGCCAGCATCGTTTGCGGGTCCGGCTTGCGGCTCGCTCTGGTGGTCGCCGACAAGTAGCGCCAGCACTCCAGCGCGGCGCTGAGAATTGCCTGGCCTGAAAAGGAGACATTACCGATTTATGTTTACACCAGTCATCATAGAAGTGCCGTCCCCTTTTCAAGTTCATTCCCCTTCGGCGTCGTCAAAACCTTCTAGCGGCAAACCCGATCGTTGAATCGCCCCGCGAAGCAATTCCGGTTTAACGTTAACGTAGTTGGGCACCTGTGCTGCTTGGCATTAGCAATGAAATCCCTGACACTGCTATTTAAATGTAGTGTCTCTCACACATGTTGATTTAAGATTGCCGCGACCCCACTGTGCTTGCCACAGTGGTGAAGAAGGTTGAATGGCTAGAAACGACGCCGTACATTGATCCTTTTCTCCTCCGGCCTTCCGACCGGGCCGTCATCGGCGGCCCGGTCGGAAGGCCGGAGGAGAACCGCGTCTGCGCTGGCGCTTTCTAGCTGTGAAACCTCATTCACCATCCAGACAAGCTGGAAGGGGTCTCATGCAAATTGCCCACGATAAATAGTCTCCCTAGCGAAGTACGAACCTTGTGGAGTTCGTTTTCCCGCGCGTTTTCCCGCGGCCCGCCGGTTTTTCCGCGTTTTGGCTGAAAACGGCGGCCGCAGCTTGTGGCGGAACCGAGGCATGGCTCGCAGGCCCAGATCCGACATCCCTCTCTGGAGTCAGCACGAGAATTTATGGCCTCTCGATTCCGAGGGCTCGAACTTGCCTGGACAGAATTCGGAATTTCTATGTTCACGTCTGTTGACATGAATACGGGACATGTGTATACTTTCGGCAACTGAATCGTTTTGTCCGCTCCTGCCGCCGCGGCGCGTGTGCCGTGCGAAGTCCGCGAATCGCCAGGATCGGACGCTATTTTCCACCAATTTCCACGGCAAAAAGGAAAACCTTTATGTCCACCGAACTCACTACGGCCGATACCACGGTTGCGGCCGTGCCCGTAGGCAATGCCGCGGAGATTCCGGCCGCGCAAATCGCCGCGCTGGATGCCTTGCTGATGGGCCAGACGGCCACGGCCGCCGCGGCCGCCGCCGGCGTCAGCCGCACCACGCTTTACAACTGGCTTGGCAAGGATTACCGCTTCCAGGCCGCGCTGAACCGCGGCCGGCGAGACTTGCGGCAGGCGATAGCTTGCCGCGCCGATCAGCTTGCCACCGAGGCCGCCGAATGCGTTTCCCTGGCGGTCCGCAAAGGCGACGTGCGGGCGGCGCTGGAAATCTTCAAGCGGGCGAACATTTTCACGGCCTCCGCGAGGATCGGCAGCGACGACGAAGCCGTTCTTAGGCATGAAGACGAAAAACGGCACGTTCACCGCGAAACGGAGCTGGCTTTGTTGCGCCGCTGTCACAAAGCCCAACTGTCGAACGAGGCCCGCGACCGCTAGTAGCACTGGGTGTATATACGACACCCGGACAGGCTATGAACAGTGTAAAGTTTTGTAAAGTTTTGTAAAGGTCGGTCCGTTTAGGTCCCGCCAGGCAGGCGGGATCTACTCGGCCGGGCCGCGGCTCGCGCCGGAGAAGCGAGTAAAGGTGTGGTGAGCCGCGCGACTGCTTGATTAACTCCAATGGGAACCCGATTCGCGTTAATTGGCATTCCAAAGACAATTGATCCGGCCAAAGCCGGGACTCAAACGGCCGCGACCCCTGAGCCAAGACCAACCCGGCGCGCTTGACGTCACGGGGTTTCCGGCCTAGAATATGTGCGTTTCTCCGACTGGCGATCCCGCCGCTGAACCGGAAAAGGCCATCTCTTTATGAGCAGCGCGGAAACGACGTACTTCGACCGCATTCTCGATCCCGTGGCAGAATGTTTTACGCCGCAGGTCGCACTCCGCCTCGCTGAACTTCGCGCCGATCCGAAAACGCAGTCGCGGCTGGATCTTTTGGCCGAAAAGGGGAACGAGGGGCAGCTCACGCCGGAGGAAGAGACCGAGTACAAGCAATCCGTTGACGCCATCGACGTGTTAGCCATCCTTCAGGCTAAAGCCCGCGCGTACCTCCGTGAGCACCGTTCGCGCTGAATGAATGCTCAGACGCGCCACCTTGTTGTTCGCCGAGCCTCGTCAAGTCATCGTTGCGCGCCCGGCCACTGCCCGGCCAGTCGCGCCAGTTCGAACTCGCTTTCCACGTTCATTTTCCGGAAGATCGATTCGCGCTGCTTCCAAACGGTTTGCACCGTCACGTCGTTCAGCGCGGCGATCTCCTTGAGGGATTTGCCGGAGAGCAGCATGTCCAACACCGCCCTTTCGCGCCGCGTGAGTTGGTTCACGCGGTCGGCGACTTCGTTGGCCGCGCGCTTGCGCACGAGAAGTTCGCGCTCCATGGCGAGTCGCCGTGCGGATGTGGTCGAGAAGCACCTTGCCGTCCACCGGTTTTTCCAGAAAGTCGATGGCTCCCGCCTTGAGCGCCTTGGCGCAGGTGGGCACGTCTCCGAAGGCCGTGAGGAAGATGATCGGCAGCCCCATGCCGCCTTCCAGCAAGCGTTTTTGAACCTCCAGCCCGCCCAGGTCGGGCATGCGAACATCCAGCACCAGGCAGCCGGGCTCGTCCTCTTGATACTCGTCGAGAAACGCCCTGCCCGAACTGAACGCGCGGACGGGCAGCCCGGACTGTTCGATGAGCCAGCAGAGCGAGCGCAAGGCGCCTGCGTCGTCGTCCACCACGTATACGGTCGGTTCGGCCATGACTAGCTCCTGTTTCCGACGGGAAGAGTGAAATGAAACGTACAACCGTCGCCGTCGTTTGCAGTCGCCCACAACCTCCCGCCGTGGGCCTGAACGATCGAACGGCTGATGGCCAGCCCCATGCCCATGCCTTCCGACTTGGTGCTGAAAAACGGCTCGAAGACCTTTTCCAGCTCGGTCTCCTTGATGCCGGTGCCGCCGTCGCAGACGTCCACCTGGACGGCGTCCGGGCCGCAGAGCTTCGTCGCGATGCGCAGCATCCGGTTGCCGCCCGGCGCGTGCTCCATGGCTTCCAGGCCATTGCGGATGAGGTTCAAAAGGACTTGCTCGAGTTGCACCGCATCGCCGGCCACCATCGGCAGGTGTTCTTGAAGATCGAGGGTCGTCCGTGCGCGAAACCGCTGGATGTCCATTCTTGTGAAGAGCACGGCTTCCTCGACGAGGCCGTTCAGCGAGACCGTGGAAAACTTGAGCGCTCGCTTCCGCGCGAAGACGCGGACGCGGCGGATGATCTCCGCCGCACGGCCGGCCTCTTCGCCGATCTGCTCCAGCGCGGCGACCAGTTCTTCGTCCTTGTGCGGCATGGATTGCAGGCGGCAGATGCCGCCGTAGGCGTAGTTCTTCACGGCGTGCAATGGCTGGTTCAGCTCGTGGGCGAGGCTCGCCGCCATCTCGCCCAACATGCTCAGCCGGGCGACGTGGGCCATTTCGGCCTGGTGTTGCTGAAGTTCCTCGCTGCGGAGGAGCAGGGCATAAGGCTTCCTCAATCCCACCTCGACGAACGCCTTGTAGACAAAGTAGACGGCCACGACCTGGCACAGATGCGCGATCGCCTTGGCCGTGCCGTTGATGTCGATCGCCACCGCGGACGTGGCATCCTGGACGAACAGCGCGATCAAGGTTGCCGCCAGCAGTCGGAACACGTAGGCGTCGAACTCGCGCCGGTGGTCCACCAGCAGGACGAACGAGCCGAGATACGCCGCGGTGCTAATCGCCAGGCCAATCCGCGCGAACGCGGTAAAGCCTTCGCCTTCGACATAGCAGACCGGGAAAGCGCGGAAGTGGAAGATGGCCGCCATCGCCAGCGCCAACAGCGCGCGTATAAACGAGCAACACGGTATTCGCGTGGATCTTGCGGTGCAGAAAGATGAACGCCCCGAGCACCGACAAGCTCACGTACCATTGGGCGACGGTCTTCGCCTGCAACGCCAAGTTCCCATCGGTGCCGGGAAACACGGACATGCCCGGGTAGGCGAAGACATAAATCAGATCGAAGGCGCTGCCGAACAGGCATCCAAAACCGATCACAAGGTAGAATCCGTTGGCCAGCAACTCGCGGCAGTTCCAGAAGATAGCGAAGACCGCGATCGCGATGATGATCGAGACGGCTTCGGCAAGGCAGTGGAAGAGGAGGAAGTTGTGCAGGCTAATCACATAGAGGCCGGCCAGTCCGGCCAGGCCCAGCAGCTTCGGCAGCCAGCTTTTCGCGAACAGGAGATGGCGTGAGGAGTCGTATGGCACGTTAGCATCCAGATTATAACCGAACCGCCTGCTGGTGAGCGATGTCGCGCGTATTTCATAGTACCTATTCCATAACGTACAATATAGAGAGGCTTTTTCCGCCTAGCCTGGGTCGAAATATGCGCCGTACCACAACCATTTCACTGTTGCTCCTTGTGCTCGCGCCCGCAATTGCCGCGCGCGCGGACGATGACGCTTCGGCCGATAAGCCAGCGGCCCGCGATGCCGGGCCAAAACTCGGCGAGGCAACCGTGCAGAAGTGGAAGTTCGGCATGATCGTCTCCGCAACCGGCGGGCCCGTCGCGCACGTCAACTGCTCGGCGACCGTGCCCATCCCTTGGCCCGAACAGAGCGTCAAACTTGTCGAACAGGACCTCTCGCCCGGCGTGACCGTGAAGTACACGACGTACGGCACGGGCAAGCAAATGGTAGCCAACTTCGCCCGCATCGCCGCCGACAAGGACGCCCACGCCTTCGTCATCGTCGAAGTCACGCGGCATACGCTCTTGCCGCCCGACGATACCGACAGCCTCGTAAAGCCCGACCCCAAGTCGCTGCCCGCGGAGTTCAAGCCTTACCTCAGCCCCAGTGAGTTGATTGAAAGCAACCACACCCGCATCCGCGCCATCGCCAAAGAACTCGCTGCCGGGCAGACTAAGGCCTGGCCGCAGGTCCGCGCGATCTACGATTGGGTTCCGCAAAACGATCCACTACAAGGAGATGGAGCACAAGCAGGGCGAGAAGCTCGATACATGCCTAGAGGCCATCGACAAAGGCACGGGCGACTGCAACCAGTTGACCTCCACGTTCATCGCCATCTGCCGAGCGAGCCGCATCCCGGCCCGAACCGTCCGCATCCCGGAACATTGCTATCCCGAGTTCTATCTCCTCGACGCCGAGGGGAAAGGCCATTGGTATCCGGCCGAGGCGTCCGGTTCGGAGGACTTTGGCGGCATCGGCACGACCAAACCCATCCTGCAAAAAGGCGATAACTTCAAAATCACCTTGCCGGGCCAGCCCGCGAAGCCGTTTCGCTTCCTGCCCGAAAACATCATTTGGATCCCGCGTCCCGGCGGGCAACCGGCGATGAAACTGGTTTGCAAACCGGTGGAGTAGTGAATACTAACCATGTCCCGCACCACACCAATCCTGCTGACTATTCTGCTCGCCGCCGCGCCGGCTTTCGCCCAATTCAAGGACGGCGATCCGGGCGGGGCCAAGACCGGCGCGTCGCAGACCCATAGTTGGAAGGCCGGCGTCATCATCCAGGCCGCGGCCGGACCATGCCGCTCGGTCACCGGCTACTTGCCCGTGCCGATGGAATGGCCCGAACAGACCGTCAAGATCGTCGAACAGGACGTGTCGCCGGGCGTCAAGGTGAGCTATCAGACGCTGAACGAATCGGCGAAGCTGCTCATGATCAACATTCCGTGGATCGCTCAGGGCGAACAGGCCAAGGCGGTGGTGACATTCGAGTGCAACCGCTCAATGCAGTTGCCGCCGGATGACAAGTCGGCCTATGTGCTGCCGGTAGCCAAGGAGCTCGATCAGTCGCTCCGCCGCTATCTTGCCGCCAGCCCGTTTATCGAGACGCAGAATCCGGCGATCCGCAAGGCGGCGAAGGAAATTGGCGCCGGCGCCAAGCAGGCATGGGACCGCGTCGAAGCCCTTTATGACTTCGTACGGACAAAGGTGACCTACGAGAACGGCATCGAGTCGAAGGGCGCCGCCGCCGCGCTCAGGAACGGCAAGGCGAATCACGACGACCTATCGGCGCTGTTCGTGGCCCTCTGTCGCGACGCGGAAGTGCCCGCCCGGCTCGTCTGGGTGCCCGAGTTCTGCTACGCGGAGTTCTATCTCGTGGACAAACAGGGCGAAGGCCATTGGCTTCCTTGTTCGCCGGCGGGGGCGAAGGCGTTTGGCGAGATGCCCGACACGAAGCTCATTCTTGCCAAGGGCGACAACTTCAAGCCGCCGGACGCTCGCGACCGGCAGCGATACATCCGCACGGGCCTAATTGCCCATCCCGGCACGCAGAACGCCGGCAAGCCCTCGGTGCAATGGATCGGGCAGCAGGTGAATTGAGTCGTTAAGAAAAGTGGTTGCCGCAGCGCGGACAAACGCGGGTTGCCACAGAATTCCGCCGGCCGCACTCCCGGCAAGTGAACGTCTCGCGAGCGTCGCTCACTTCACGATCGACGCGGGCGTCGTCGTCCGCGCGGCTGCGACCTTCGCCTACCGGTGGCAGCAGGATTGCCACCACGAAGGCGAGCGGACCAAGAGGTATTCCGACCAAGGCGAAGACCGGGTAGGGATAGCCCCGGTAGGCGGCGATCGAGGCCGCCGACGCGCCGAAAAACAGCCAAACTGCCACAAAGAAATAGCCCATGTTGACTTGCGACCGCTTTCCCACCTTGCCACGTCCTTCGCAAGGTCATAGACGTGCCGCAAAAGCCGGTAACTGGTCGCTTTATTTGTCCTGATTGGCGTTGACATTATCCGAGTCTTCTTTGGTCCGGACGTGGATCTCGCCAACCGGCAGCTTGCCGGCGTGGATCCGCTTGGCGAAGCTCGGTGACTTGGGGTCGTTGGGGTCCGACGGCAGTCTCGAAACGGCGGCCAGCGCCTTCTTGATCTTGGCCGTGTTGCCGGCGTCGCTCTTTTTCAAGAACTTCTTCACCTGCGTGCCGTAGGCGTTGAACGTCTTCTTCGATTGCGGCCCGTGGCAGATCGTGCAGCTTTTCTTCTCCACCGCGGCGTTGAAGATCAGCGTCGTACGGTCTTTGGCGTCGGGCTTGACGTACATCGACTTGAAAGCCTCAAAGAACGTTTTGTCCGCGGCGGCGGGACGCGTGGTGAGGACTGCGGCCAAAGCCAAGGTGCAAATCAATGCTGGAATCGAGTAACGCATGGGATGCCTTTTGATTCGATCAGTTTCTCCCATTCATTCTCATTGCCGGCGACTTGGCTGTCAATCGGCTGCTTTACTCCACCACCCACGGCTGGCGGTACGCGCGGCGGAAGAACTTCATCGCTTCGGGCGAATCGACCGTCTCAGTCTTGGCGTTGACGAGCAGCTTCTGGCAGCCGGCGCGGTAGCTCATGTTGGCGTAATGGACCAACAGCGCGCTGCGATGGGCCTCCGCTACGTCGGCCGTGGGCGTGTTTCGCGAGCGCACACAGGCGACAAAGTTCTTCTGGTGGTCCAGGTTGACCGGCTTACCCCAGATGCGATCGACGAGCGTGACCTGCTCATGCCGCGGCCGGGCGAAAGTCTGCCAACCGGTGCCATGCGGGCCGATGCACATCAGGCCCTCACTGCCGTAAATCTCCACCCGGGCGCCGCACTGCGGCCAGTAAGGGATCAAGTCGCCGGCGCGGACCGCTGTGGAGATTCGCGTCATGTACGGCGTGCCGAGGGTCAGTTCGAAAGTCATCAGCAGGTTGTCGAACTCGAACGTCGTGACCAGCGCGTCGGGCGTTTCGTTCGCGCCGGCCGTATCGTACCTTGCCCCTTGCGAGAAGACCGACTTGGGATATTCGAGTCCGCAGAGAAAGCGGGCTAGGTCGAGTTGATGGATCCCTTCGACGGCCGCGTTTCCGCCCGAATAGCGCCAGTAGCCGTGCCAATTGTTTTGCAAATTGGCGTTGTACGGCGCCTCGGGGGCCGGCCCGTTCCAGGAGTTCCAGTCCAGGCCGTCGGGGACTGCGGTGTCGGCCAGATCGGGAAAATTGCTTTGACCGGTCTGGGCGAAGACGCGGCAGAAATGGATTTTGCCCAGGCGGCCGCTATTGATGTAATTCTTGGCGGTCTGGACGTAGTCACTGCTGCGGCAGGCAAAATCGACCGTGACGACCCGCTTGGTCTGCCGCGCGGTGGCGACTGCCCGTTGGCCTTCCCAGATGTCATGGCTCAGCGGCGCCGCGACAAAGACATCTTTGCCGGCCTGGCACGCCCAGATGGTGGACAGGCAATGCCAGTGGTCGGGCGTGGCGATGACGAGGGCATCGACCGAGCGGTCGTCCAGGGCGCGGCGAAAATCCTGGGCGAACTTGGGCGTGTGGCCGCCTTGGGCTTTGGCCACGCTATCGACCCGCGCCGCCTGGAGGCTGGAATCGGCATCGCACAGATAAGTGATACGGCAATCGGGCCGCTGGGCGAAACCGGTGGCCAGGGCAAGGCCGCGGTTTCGCAGCCCGACGATGGCAAGCGAAACCCGCTCACTCGCCGGCGCGCCCCAGACAGAGGCGGCATTGGGCAGGATGGTCATCCCCGCCGCGACTCCGCAGGCAGCGGTTTTCGAGCGATTGAGGAATTCACGGCGGTGCATGGCAGGCTCCTTCCCGACTATTTGACGACACCTGTCTCGCCACCGCAACACCCGTCTGCCACTTTGGCAAGCCGTTTGTAAGTTTCACCCCCACCAAAGTCTGGATTTCGGATAATCGCGAAAACCGTCAGCTTCGCACAAACCCAAGCCCGGTAAGGGTTTCCGTGAGTAAACCGGCGTTTGGATTAGAATTGCCGCAATCCGGAAAATGCCGGGCACGGCATTTGCGTCATTAAAAACCTCGTCCGAGAGAATCGGCCCAAACGCAAGCCCGGCGAAAAGAATGGACTTCTGCCGCCTTTGACGTAAAATTGGGCTATAACGCCTGTAGGAACCAGGTTTTGGCCGCCGTATCCCGGACGCGATGACGGATTTCCGTTTTCGGACTGAACACACTCGCAGATGGATACGTATCAAAAATGAACGGCATAATTGAACAGGATGTATCGCGGTTGAAGGAACTACCGCTCGTCGCGAGCAGCGACGAGGAATTGCTCGTCGAGTTCCGAGAGCAAGGAAACCGGCCAGCATTTGAGGCCCTGGTCCATCGCTATGAGAGGGAGCTTTTCGGATATCTGCGGAGTTACCTTGGCGATGCTTGCATGGCCGAGGACGTGTTCCAGCAGACGTTTCTGCAAGTTTACCTCAAGTGCGACCAGTTCGAGCCGCAACGGAAGTTCCGCCCGTGGCTTTATGCAGTGGCTACCAACCAGGCAATCGACTACCAGCGGCATTATGGCCGCCACCGGATGTCGAGCTTGGACCACCGGATGAGCCACGGCAACGAGGCCGAGAACGGGTCTTTCGGTGAGCTGTTCAATAGCCCACAGCGCGGACCGGACGAAGAGAGCGTGTCACTGGAACAGGCCAACGAGGTCCGCCGGGCCGTGGACGACCTGCCGGAACAGACTAGGCAAGTGGTGCTCCTGGTTTATTTCCAGGGAATGAAGTATCGCGAAGCGGCGCACGTTCTGGGCGTACCCTGGGAACGGTAAAAAGCCGGCTACATGGAGCGATTCAGAAACTCGGCGAAGTGCTGGCGACCAGCAACGCTTAGCGGTGCAGTGCAGCCCAGCATAAAGGGCAACGGCTTTTCAGACCATCATGACGGGGCGGGTTCGACAACAGATTGCAGACTTCCTGCTGGGTAATTTGGACGAGTCCGAAATGGACGCGGTTCGCGCCCGGTTGGATAGCGATCCGGAGTATCGCCGCGAGTTGCTGCTCGCGCGCTGCGATCTGGGCCAACTGCGGCGGATAAAGCGGGAGTCGCCCGTTCCCGAGCAATTGGCGGAGCGGACGTGCCGCGCGGTGTTTGATCCGATCGAGCGGCTGCGGCTGAGCAAGCTCCGGCGGCGGACGATGACGCCGGTGGCTATCGCGTCGAGCCCGGCCCGGCGCGTGCGCTGGGTCGATGTCACGTTTACCCTCGCAATCTTCGTAGTTGCGGGGTTGCTGATAGTGCCGGCCATCAACGGCAGCCGCTTCCAGGCCCGCGTGACCGCTTGCCAGGATAACCTGCGGGACGTCGGGCAGGCCCTTGCGGAACATAGCCACCGCAATCACGAGGTTTTCCCGCCGGTGCCCGCACAGGGCAATATGGCGGCGGATGGCATTTGGGCCCCCGTGTTGCAGGACGAAGGGTTGCTTATTGAGCCGCAGAAACTGCTCTGTCCAGAGACGCCGCTGGCCCAGGACAGCGATTTTCAGATTCCCTCGCTGGATAACCTGCGGAAGGCAGCCGGACATGAACTCGCCCGCATCCAACAGAAGATGGGCGGCAGCTATGGCTACTGCCTGGGCTATTTTGACCACGGCATCTTGCAGCCGACGCGCAATTTGAACCGCGACTATTTCGCCATCCTGGCCGATGCCCCGTCCGACCGGCCCGACCACCAGAGTGCCAATCACGACGGCCTGGGGCAGAACGTGCTCTTTGAAGACCTGCACGTCGAGTTTTGCAGCACGACCCGGCCCGGCGATGGGCGGGACGACATCTTCACCAACTACCGGCACGACGTTGCGCCGGGGTTGGACCGCGACGACTCGGTACTTGCCCCCAGCGGCATGGCCCCTGCGGTTTACATCAGCTTGCAGTAAAGTGGCTGGAAGCCTCGCTGAGGACCAGTCATAATGGAAGCTGATGATACGGTCGCATCTCACTTGTGTTAGGGTCTTCAACAAATGTCCGGCAATGCAGTTTCCAGTGATGACCAGGCTGCGGTTGAGCAGCTTACGCAAAGCGTGATGCAGCAGATTGCCGCGGGCCGCTCGGTGGAAGACGTTTCGCGCGAATTGCAGATGACCGGTTTAGCGAAGCCGACGTGTGAAGCTCTGGTCGAGCACGCCCAGCAGCGCTGGCGGGAGATCGCCGCCGCGCCACACGCTAATGCCGAACTTTACTTCCGCACGAAGTATCCCGACATGCGGCCGGCCCGCTCCGCACCGTGGCTGTTCACGGTACACGGCATCGGCGCGATGATGTACAACGAGCGCGATCGCGACCCGGCCACGGGCACTTTCGTCAAAACGCATTGCCTCTGCATCATGTTCGTGCCCGTGCTGGCCTTGGGGGCGTATCGCGTTTACCCTCGCGGCACCGGTTGGACGCTGATCGGCAAGGTGCCGCTTTCACGTTTCGCATTTTGGTGGAACATTTTGTTCCCCATCGCCTTCGCGGGTTTTATCGCTTTGATGCAGTTTCTGGATTAACGGCACAACACGACGCGTAAGGGAGGGATTCGCGTGCATTGCCTCGCTTACGCTTCGGGTTATGATGGTGTAAGGATGCGAATGAACCAACTCAAGTCTTTGGAGAAATCGACCATGAGACGCACATCCCGAAGTTTTCTTGCCGCCGCCTTGGCGGTGGCAGTGCTTTCCACCGGCAGCCTTCGTGCCGCTGAGACCCAAACCGCCGAGAGCAAAGCCCAGCGCGACGCCCGCATGGAGTGGTGGCGCGAAGCGAAGTTTGGAATGTTTATCCACTGGGGCGTTTATTCGGTCCCCGCGGGCTATTACAAGGGCCGGCCGGTCGGCGGCATCGGCGAGTGGATCATGTGCAACGGCAAAATCCCGATGTCCGAGTATCAGAAGTACGCAAAGGAATTCAATCCCGTGAAGTTCGACGCCGACCAGTGGGTCTCCATCGCCAAGAACGCGGGCATGAAGTACATCGTCATCACCTCGAAGCATCACGACGGTTTTGCCATGTTCGACTCGAAGGCTTCGGATTGGAATATCGTCAAGGCGTCGCCCTTTCATCGCGACCCGCTCAAAGAACTTGCGGCCGCGTGCCGCAAGCAAGGCATCAAGCTGGGCTTCTACTACTCTCAGGCCCAGGACTGGAACAACGGCGGCTCGGAGTGCAGCGGCCGTTGGGACCCGGCGCAACGGCATAACATGGACGACTACATCGAGAAGGTCGCAGTGCCGCAAGTGAAGGAGTTGCTCACCGGCTACGGCGAATTCCCGGCCGTGCTCTGGTGGGACACAGACTGCGACATGAATCGCAACCGCGCGGCCAAGTTGAACGAATTGTTGAAACTCAAACCCGGCATCATCGTCAACAACCGCCTCGGCGGCGGATTTTCCGGCGACACGGAAACACCGGAGCAGACCATACCGCCCACCGGCTTCAAGGACCGCGATTGGGAAACCTGCATGACGATGAACGACACTTGGGGCTACAAGCGCGACGACCACGATTGGAAGCCGGCGAAGGTGCTCATCCGCAACCTGATCGACATCGCCAGCAAGGGCGGCAACTATCTTTTGAACGTCGGTCCGACGAGCGAAGGGCTGATTCCCGAGGCGAGCATCGAGCGGCTCCGCGAAGTGGGCGAGTGGATGAGGGTCAATGGCCAAGCCATATACGGAACGTCGGCCGGCCCGTTCAAGCGCGGGCTGCCGTGGGGCCGAGCGACGCAGAGGGGAAAAACGACTGTCACGAAGCTGCTGGACGCAAAGACCGGCGCGCCGGAGACTTTGTATGTTGAGGACTATACACTGTATCTTCACGTCTTCGATTGGCCGAAAGACGGCAAGCTCGTCGTGCCGCTGGCGATCAAGCCCGAGACAGCGTACCTCTTGGCGGACAAAGACCGAAAAAGCCTTCCTATCTCGGCCGGCGAGGACGGTATCACGATCCGTGTTCCGACCGATGCGCCCGATAAAATTGCCAGCGTAATCGCGGTAGAGCTTGACCTGCCGCCGGTGCCCTTGCAGATTCATTTGCGCCCCGCGGCAGATGGTTCGCTGATGCTCAAGGCGGCCGACGCCGAAATCAACGGCTCCGCACAGGTGGAAGAATACAACGGTGTGTCGAACATTGGCTTCTGGACCGACGCCAAGACGACTGTCTCTTGGGACGTTGACATGCCCGGCGGAGAGTACGATGTCGAGTTGTGCTATGCCGCCGATCCGTCGGCCGACGGCAATCAACTCAAAGTTGTCGCCGGCAGCCAGTCCATCTCGGGTGTCCTCCGTTCAACTGGCGCGTGGAGCAAGTTCACAACGGCCTCGCTCGGCAAGCTGACCGTGCCGCCGGGAACGAAGTCGATTACCGTGACGCCGACTAAGGTTTCCGGTCCCGTGATGAATCTTCGCTCAATTAAGTTAATCGCAACCAAAAAAGACTGACGCAAAGGTCAATTCGGTGCTCAGCAAATGGAACATCACATTGTTTGCCCTGCTAACCGCGGTGCTCACTTCAGTTGCTCTAACAGTTTCGGCATTCGCTGCCAAACCGCCTCCCGCCGAGCCCGATCCTTACCCGTGGTTCGATACGTTGCAGTGGAGAATTGCCGGCGCGGAAGTATATTGGCACGAGGAAACATCCGGCGGAGCTATTTCCGTTTCTACGCGGCGACAAAGCATAACCGGTTCCGTCCCCGAGTACAGATTGAAAAACTGGAAACCGGGGCTCTTCGAAAAACTTCCCATCCCGAAAAAGGGCTTTGGAATATCATTTGAGGATTGTGCAACGGACCCATTGCTCGCAGAGGCATCCCATTTAAAGACCCTCGAGTCGCTTAGCGTAAACGGCGGCACCCGGGTAACAGACAATGGGCTGAAAGCCGTAGCCAATCTCGCCGGTTTGCGGGTACTGGAACTTAATGGAACGCAGGTGACCGGAACGGGGCTAAAGGAATTAGCGTCGCTAAAGCAGTTGCAGATTATGGACCTGATGTTTACCAGAGTAAGCGATGCTGACGCGAAGGAACTTTCGAGGATCAAGCATCTACGCGTTCTGTGCCTTTCCCACACGCATGCGACTGATGCGGCGCTAAAAGAGGTGTCCACCCTAGATGAATTGCAGTCGCTCAGTCTTACGGGCTGCAAAATCACCGATGCGGGAGTGCAAAACCTTCGACCCTTGAAAAACCTTACGTTATTGGTCCTGAACTACACCAAAATAACCGATGCCTGTGGCAAGGACTTGGGAGTATTCAAAAAGATGAAGTTCCTTGCACTCAACGGCACTTTGTTGACGGACAATGGTCTGAAAGAGCTTACATCGCTCACTTCGCTAGAGAGACTCTGGCTTGACGAGACAAAGGTAATGGGAACGGGATTCAAGGCACTAACCGGCCTCAAAACTTTGAAGGAAGTTAGCCTGCGTCAATGTGATCAATTGACGGACGAAGGCGTCAAGTCACTAAGCGGCTTGAAGTCCGTCGAATTCGTCGATTTGACGCAGACGCCGGTGACCGATGCAGGGTTGAAAGAGTTGGCCAATTGCACGTCGTTGCAGCACCTTAGCCTGTGGGATTGCACGCGAGTGACGGCTACGGGGGTTGCCGAGTTACAAAAGCGCTTGCCGAAATGCGATATTTTCCGGTAGGTCTGAAAGTCGAGACAGCCCGCAACCGTCGAGTTGTCAACTTACGCATACTCGCAAAGCTCGAGCAAATTCCCGTCCGGATCGCGGAAGTAAACCAGCCGCTTCTGCGCCGGCGAAGGCGACTTGCGTCGTTGGTACGGAATGGATTCGACTTAAGAGTATAACGCCGGCCGCGCGGAGGCGGTCCGCCATGCGGTCGATTTCTGTCACGCGAAAGGCGATGTGCCGCAGCCCAAGCACGTTCGCCGCGCCGAGACCGTCGAACCGGCTCGGCTCGGGGCGAGTGGTAATACAGCAATTCGATCTTCGGCCCGGCAGCAGCCTCCAAAAACGCCACATCGGCGCGGACTCCGCTGAGCCCGGTGACATCGTCGATCCATGGCCCGTCGATGGTGACCTGCCGGGCGAGCGTCATGCCCAGCACGTCGCGATAGAAGGCAATCATCGCCGGCATGTCGCGCACTACCAGATTTACGTGGTCGATCTGGAGTACGGAAGCGTCGGAACGGCTCGATTCGTCCATGCTAGCGATCGCACGGCCGAGATTGGAGATCGTAGACCAAAAGGCCGCGGGCGTCTCGCTTCCGCTCGAGACGGAATCGATGTTGGAAGACCGCCGACTGCTGGAAGTTGTCCGCGTCCGTCGGCGCCGGGTCATAACTAACCGCGCCGCGCACGTGGATGCGGAAGAAAAGCCGCTCTCGCCGCACATCGATGAGCCAGTACTCGGCAATTCCCGCACGCCAGTAGGAATCGGGCAGCCGCCTCGTGTCCTTGGCGACGGAGCTGTCGCTGACGATCTCTACGACCACATCGGGCGCACCTTCCAATTCGACGAAGCTGTCCGGTTCGCTGCCGGCGCTCGGCATCAAGCGGACGCGGCCGGAATCGAGTGCATCGGCGGAGACATAAACGGCATCCGGCTCCGCGGAGAGGTCCGCGTCAAGCGAAGAAACCCGAGTGCGATCGCTGAATAGATAGCCCTCGCCGGCGGCTTGCACGAGGTTTGCCAAAACTCGAACTACTTCGGTTTTGATCAATCCGTGAAAGAACAAGTTTTCCGGCGACATGTCAACCTCGATCCGCCCTGCAATGTAGTCGATGCGGCCGCATTCGGGGAATCTATCGGACAATGCCCAGATGCGGAAATCGGCTAGCGAGCGGAAATACGGGATTTCGACCCGCTCTTCAAAAATCACGGAACTTGCCATCCTCAAGCCTCCGTCGAGATTTTAGCACTGGATAGCAGAGCAAGTCAAACCGTCATCGATTTGCCGGCAAGACGACTGTACAAGGAGCGCGGCCAAGAAACAACTCGACCCCGACTTTCACATCGGGGTCTAAGAGGGTTCAAATGAAGTAGGTTGTCACGACACCATAACACGTGAGGCACGGCCGCGGCCGCCCCTCACGCCAAACTGCACGGCGGATCCTGCATGGGATGCCCTCCGCAAAAAGAAGTGAATGGGCTGTCAACCGTTGCACCTTTATGATAACCAGAAACGGCCAAAATGGCAAGTGGCGATTAGCGGAAAACGCCAGCTAGCGCGGCAGTTTTTTGTAGGCCCTCAAGCGGGGCTTGAACTGCTACGAAAGTATTGTCTTGCCCCAAATCGGCCCGGAAATCGCCGGCCGCCACACCCCGCCGGGCCTCTTCCAGCCGCTCGGGCGAGTCGACGGCACAGCGTTTGCCCATTAGCGGCAATGCGAAAAGCCGCCGCGAATTGACCAACCGCACAAAGACATCGCGGGGAAAATCGCAGAATTGTCCCGTGGGAATCAAGTCGAGCAATTCCGGCTCGCAGATTGCAACCCCGGAAAAGACCCAAGACGACATGATGCCGCCGCGCTCGGACTCAGTCGGCCGTTCCAAAAAGCGTTCGATACGATAGTCGGCATCGATGCTTACGATGCTGTTGGATCGGGCACGCTCGTGGACAAGGAGCGTGGCCAGCGCGTTTCGCCGCCTATGGAAGTCCAGCATCGCGTGGAAGTCCTGGTTGGTTACCACATCGCCGTAGTGAACCAGGAACGGCTCGGAATTTCCCGCTGGGCCGCAAAGGAATGCCTCCATCTTCTTTGTTCCGCCGGCAGTGCCCAGCAGTTTGGACTCGTAAGAGTATTCAATTTGAAGGCCGAATTGCGAGCCATCGCCGAAGTACTCGCGAATCGTTTCGGGCATGAAGTGCAGATTCATGCCGATCTGGTCGAAGCCGTGCCGCTGGAGGTTGGCCAGGATGTACTCCAGCATCGGCCGGCCGTTGAGGTCGAGCATCGGCTTGGGGATCTCGCGAGTAAGATCGCCGAGTCGTGTGCCGAATCCGGCGCATAGGACCATTGCTTTCATAACCGGCTCAAAATCCAAGTGCTTGCGGCTAGTAGATCTGCACACGCATGATCGGGCCGGCAGTCGGCCAGAGGATCGACCGTGACGATCGGCGGGGCGTCGTGCCGGCCGCAGGTGACGAGCACTGTGCGGCAGCCTGCCGCGGCGCCGGCGGCGATGTCGCTCATCCGATCGCCCACGAGGAAACTTGTCCGCAAATCGAGGCCATGCTCTTCAGCCGCACGCCGCAACATGCCCGGGCGCGGCTTGCGGCACGAGCAGACGACTCGATATTCGACGAGATCGGCGTCGGGGTGGTGCGGACAGTAGTAAAAAGCGTCTGGCCGCGGCCCGCCGGCCTGCTCGATGCGATCGGCGATGGCCTCGTTAATGCGGACCAGCTCTTCTTCGCCGATCAGTCCCCGGGCCACAGCCGCTTGATTCGTTACCACGACGAACGTCAAGCCGGCCGCCTTGAGCGCGCTGAGTGCGTCGGCCACTCCGTCCAAGAGGACGATTTGTTCGTCACGGACGACAAAGCCGTTGTCGTGGATCAACACTCCGTCGCGGTCGAGGAAAACGGCGCGACGAAGGGAATGCATTTTAGCGGATTGGCGAGAAAGTGGGATCAAGGGCAATGCAAGGCATAGGAAGCATAGCATCCGGTTCGATCAAAAAACGAGCATAAGAGTTTCGACAGAAAAATAAGGGGCAGAAAAATAGGGAAAGGAAAATGGACGAAAGGAATATGCGGAAAAGGGGGGGCTGACTTCACCGACTATTGAAGTCAGGCCGTTTATTTTCCTTTCGTCCATCTTCCTTTCTTTATGATGATCGGTTTTTTTTGTCCCTGATCTTTCTGTCGAAGATTTCGGTCGCATGTGAGTCGGTAAGCATCGACGAAGTGCTATGCTTAAGCATCGTTTTGAATTGAATTGACGAAAGTGAAGCGATGCGAATTGCCGCACTGGAACTTACACTATTTTCGGCGGCCTTTTTGCTGCACTGGATCCTCTGGCGGATCAGGGTCCCGCGGCGGCAATCGGCCGTGCTGCTGGCGGTTTTGCTGGCCGCGCTGCCCGTTGGACTAGCGGTCGTGACGTTTATGCCGGCTTTGCAGTTATTTCGGCCGCACGGATTCTGGCAATTCGTCCAGGTATCGACGTTCCATATTGCGCTGACGCTGGCCTACGTGGTCGCCTATTCGGCTATCGAAGGCCGCAGCCCGAGCATGACCTTATTGAGCTACGTGGCCGACGCTCGTGGCAAGGGCCGTTCACGGGCGGAACTTGAGGCTGTGTTCCGCGACGACGATCCGGTTACGCTTCGATTAGAAGCACTCGTGCGCGATAACATGATTGCGCGAGACGGCAGCGGTTATGTCCTTACGGCCAAGGGCTGGGGCTGGGCACGCTGCTTCGGCACGTTTCGAAGTCTCCTGAAGATGCAGAAAGGAGGCTGAGTCACATGTTCACCGCGTACGCCATGCTCGCACTCGCCCCTGTCTTCGGACTGGCAGTGTACTGCCTGTCGCACATCGCTGCTTGCCATACAATCAGTAACCGTGGAAACTATCTTCCGCTTATGGTTGGCTGCGGTTGCGGCTTGGCAGCTACGGCCGCGATCAGTTTGGCGGCGCTAATACGGTTGCAAAGCGGCTGGGCCGACGGCTTGGCGCTGGCCGGCATCAACTTGGCGGCCTGCTTGGCTCTGGCATTCGGCTACTTCAACTTCATCAATCTGAATATCGCCTCGCTGCGAATCCGGATGCTTCAAGAACTGGCCGACGCGGGCGGATGTTTGCCGGCGGAACGGCTCACCGGCCTCTACAACACCGAGACCGTCATCGCCGTGCGGATTGACCGCCTGGCACGCGGCGGACACTTGATCGAGCGCGACGGGCGGTATTATTCCGGCAAATGGCAGTTCCTGCTCGTCGCCCGAACGTTCGATCTCTTGCGCTGGGCGATTCTTGGCCATAGTGCCAATCGCTCATCGCATGACAGCGACGTGGCCGTTGAATTGGTGGGCCATCGATCGCAAGCTCGCTTGTCCCAACCTACGCCGCTCAACAGCCTTCTTGCGGTAGAAGAGGGAACTGAACTTGACCACGAACCCGTTTCCCAACTCAGCCCATGACGACTTACCTGACCGATACTGAAGCGGAATGCGATCTTACGCTCTTCGTCGCTTGCTACAATGAGGAGAAGGCCATCATTCCCACGCTGGAAACGGTGCTAGCCGCCTTGCGCGAGGTCGCGTGCAGCTATGACATCGTGATCATCGACGATGCTTCGCGGGACCGCTCCGTTCCGCTCATCGAAGAATTCATGTCCGAGAATCCCGATGCGCCGATCACGCTCGTGCGCAACGAGTTCAACCAAGGGCTGGGCGTGAACTACGTCGAGGCGGCGTTTCTGGGCCGAGGCCGCTACTATCGGGCGATCTGCGGCGACGACGTGGAAAGCAAGGAAACGCTCGTCAGCGTGTTCGAGCGGCTGGGCGACGCCGACATCCTCTTGACCTATCATGCCGACGCCTCCGCCCGACCGTTGTCCCGGCGGCTGATCTCGCGGACGTACACTCGACTGGTGAACCTGCTCAGCGGCTGCCGGATCAAGTACTACAACGGACTGGCGGTATTGCCGCGATACGACGTGATGCGCTGGCACCCGAACTCGCCCGGTTTCGGATTCCAGGCGGACCTTGTGACGCGGCTGCTCTACATGGGCGCGACGTACCGCGAGATTCCCGTCATAGCCAAGGAGCGGACCGACGGCAAGTCGAGCGCACTGAAGTTCAAGAACGTTTGCTCCGTCACCCACAGCTTGCTGGAGATCTTTATCCGCCGTCTCGGCCGCGTGTTGGACCGCGGCAAGTACGAGAAGCTACGGCGGAATAGGGCGTCTTGCCTTACTCCTTCTCAACATGCTTGATGAACGGGAAGTAGAGCTTGAAAGCGAACTCCGGGCTGTTGTCCAGGTCGTGGCATGACCAGCAGTTTTGCTTGGCACAGTTCGGGTCGGCCGCTTCCTCTTCCGTCAGCCTGACGGCAATGCGGGCGGCCTGCTGG
The DNA here is from genome assembly GCA_963707295.1 of uncultured Planctomycetia bacterium. GTDB lineage: Bacteria > Planctomycetota > Planctomycetia > Pirellulales > Thermoguttaceae > JANXQG01. The sequence goes on along the minus strand of CAVPPL010000006.1, from coordinate 694,127 downwards.
TCGGCGGGCGTGCCGTGGTTCTCCGCCCAACAGTGCTTCTCGCCCGGTCCGTGGCAGTCCTCGCAGCCGACGTTGATCAGCTTGGGCGTTTCCTTCTCGCTGAGATAACCGCTCCTGTAGGGAAAGTATTTCTGCGGGTTCCAGCCCACGACGTGGCAACTGATGCATTCAGGATCGAAGTTCCGCGGCGGCACGGCGTTCTTGAGCACCGAGAATGCCTGGCTGTGTGGAGTTTTCTTCCAAATAACGTACGACTTCTCGTGGCAATTCTGGCAAGCCTCGCTGCCGACGTAATCTCCGTTCGTCGCGGCCAGCGGGTGCGGCAGCGGGCGGATGCCCAGCCCGCTCAGGCCAAGCTCCTTGAGCTGGTCCTGGTACGCCGACATCAGGGCGGTCATCTCCGGCGCGGACTTGAAGCGGGAGTCGAGCGTCACGCGCTGGTAGCGCATCGGCTGTTGGGGATCGTCGAATAGGCCGATCACTATGGCGTACATGCCCTTTTCGCCGACTACAATCAGCTTTGTGCCGCCCTTGTTGATCTCCTCAGCATCCTTGGGCGGTTCGGCCGGGGGCACTTCGGAGCAGACAACCAGGTTGAAGGCAGGATATTTCTTGCCCAGTTCGATGGCTTCGTCATGGGTCGCATGGGCGAGAAGTACCATGAAATTGGCCTGTTTTTTCAGCAGCGGCACGGCTTGGTTCAGCAACTTATCGGCGGATATCATCTTCAAATTGTCATTGGCGGCGAGCTTCTGCCGGTAGGTATCGCCGAGGATGGCCGTGACGCCGATCGTCTTGAAGCCGGTCTTGATCAATTGCGTTCGCGGCAGCATGTGCTCGTCGAAGGCGAAGAGGCCGACGTTGCCGCAGACGAACATCGTCTTGGAGTCAGCATTGGCGGGCATCGTCTGCGAAAGGACCTCTTCCGTCGGCAGCATGAGATCGGAAAGGCCCAGCGCGGCGGAACTGTAACGCATGTCGTTCATGCCGTTGACGGCGATCTGGAACTTGATTTCCGCCTGCTTGCCGAACCCCTTGGCCGTTCCGCCCACGTCCATGCCGACGACCGGCCAACCCTTGTCGCGAAGCATCTTGAATAGTGTGTAACGCCGGCTCATGCCGCCTTTCATCAGATCGAAGCCCGCACACCCGCACGGCTCCAAGTAACCGGCCTGCATGCCGGTGATCACCAGCGCCAGCTTGGGCTTGGGCCAGGGCGTCTTGGCGGGCAGATCGACGAAGATGGGCCCGTTTACCGTGATCGGATCGAACGGTATGCCGCTGTTCTTGTTCGTCCGCGGGCCGGGCCGGGCCTTGTCCAGCGTATGCTCTTTCGGCTGCGATTTCGCCTCGCCGGACGGCGTTTCCGGCGTAAGTGACGGCCCAGCCTCGGTTCCCGCGGGCTTTGCCTGAATGACCGAACCGGGCTTGGCGTCGGACCCTTGCACCGCGGGCGGCGCAATTGGAATTGCGGGAATTGGATCGCCGGAGGATGACTGCGATTCGGCCGGCGGCGGATCTTGCGGACGGCCAGACGAGGCAGGCGTAGTATTATCGCGGAGCGGGTTGCCGGTTGGCAGTGCCGGCGTCGGAGGCTCGGCGTTTGTAATACGGCCTTTAGGCGGCGATAGCTCGGGATTCCGGCTGGAGCCAGTGCTACGAGCGCCGACGGCAGGCGCGGGCAGTACGTCGGCGTAGCGATCATCGTCGGTGGTCGATCGCGCGGCCACGGGCGTGGCCAGCGGTTTGGACTCGACGGGCGGCGCGGCGTGAGCGCCGGGCTTCCAGGTGTGCTCGAAACCCAGTTCGCTTGCCGCGCTCCTGGGTTTCGCGGCCGAATCGGCCGGTTTGCTAGCGGCCGGTTTTTGTGCTGCGGCCGAATCGCCCGATTTCGCCTCCTGCTTGGTTTGTGAGTCCCCGCAACCGGCCATCAGGCAAAGCGCAAGAACAAACGCACTGTACTTATGCAAGGGTGGCACGTCCCTGAGCTTGCGAAGGGCGTGGTAATTCTCGTAAACCACGCCCTTCGCTCGAAGCTCAGGGTCGTGCCACCCACTTATCTTGTCGATTGGCTTTGCGCTCTTGGCTTCCATTGATTGCAACATCCGTGATAGCTTTCTCATGGCAGGCTTATTTTCCATCTTCTACAGCGAAGCGAACGCGGATTCGCAACTGGTTGACCTCGGGACTCGTCGTATTGATATCGATCTCGGCCGGTTTATCGCCGTCGTCGCCCATGTATTTGGCCGGTGCCGTCCGCGCCGGGATCTCGATGGTTAGCATAGTTCGCGAGAGCCTGCTCCCTTCGACCGTCTCGGGTTCGCCGAGCTTCACTTTCAGGAAGTCGGGCTCGACGTGAACCACGTTGTAACGGACATTCTTCGCGCCGGCGCCGCGGGCGAGGAGTTGCAACTGCCGCTGGACGGACGCTCCGACTTTGACCGGGCCGAACCGCAGCACGCCAAGCTCATCGTCCCAGCCGTTGCCGGCGACGGAAATATCCTTGCCCATCGATCCCGACAACACCAGCCGAAGTTCCGGCATCACTGGGATGTTGGTTTGCATGAGGATTGTCTGCCCAAATGAGCCCGGAGGCAAGCCCGGTTTGACGGTAACTTTGACGGCGACGCCGCTGGCCATGCCGTGAACGTTCTTCATTTCGTCCGCCGTCAAGGGTCGGATATCGACCTGGAAAAACTTCGCCTGGTCTGGTTCGGCGAGCTTGTGACTGAGAATCCGCTGCGACAAATTGGATAGTTTGCTAAAAATACGGGCTTCTCGCGTGACGGGCTCGTTGCCTACGATCTGGCCGAAGTTCACTTCGTCTGCATCGAAGTGGATCGGCTCGGTGTACTCGCCGCTGATCGTCAAAATTACCTCGCGGCGATTCGGGTCGTTGGTGTTGATGGTCACGCTCTGTTTGAATGGGCCGGCATAATGCTTGGACTTCCAGGTGATTTTTACGGTCGTCGATTGGCCAGGCGCGACTGCGGAGTCGGCGATTTCGCCCACCGTGCAGCGGCACGAGGAGGCTCCTTTGGCCAATTGCAGCGGGGAGGCGCCTTTATTAGTGAACTTGAAGTTGTGGCTGCCGTCCTTGGATGAGTCCATTTCACCGAAATCGAAGGCATCAACGTCCACTTCCACTTTGGCGCCGCCGAGAGGCGTGGTATGCCGGGCCCGAAGCGTGGCGCTGGAGGCCCCAATGCCGAGGCCCAGCAGGACAGCAATAACGACGGTCAAACTGATGTTTCTCATAATCTGCATTTTATCGCGTACCGCAAGGAGAAGCTATCGGCCTGACCAAGAAGCTGCTCTGCGGGCATGTCGATACAAAGGGACCGCGGCCGCCGGAGTCGCGGCCGGCACTGATCGGCCGTTCGCCAATCGAAGAGGAGCCGATCGGCGTAACGATCCGCCCCACGTCGGGCAGCCTTCGACCGCTATTTGTCTCGCCGGGCAGCGGCGTCGATCTGGCGTCCGCGGCGCGAATTATGAGATCGGTTCTTGGCGGGAAGCGATTGCCGCTGCCTATCTATTGGGCCGACCGTTTGAGCCGGCAATGTGCCAGAAGCGCGCGCCGCAGTTTATCACAATAGAAGCCGTCGCCAGTCGCAAGAATGTCAGTTACAATCGGTGTGTGCGGTACCGCGTGCGCCGCGGTCCGGTTTTTGTTCGTAGGGTGGCGTCGAGCGCAGCGAAGACTCACCGATATTCGGCCGTCTCTGGTGGGTCTTCGCTGCGCTCGACCACACCCTACCTGTAAGCAGCATCCATGCAAGACTCCGACCACGACGGCCCGCTAGAAATCGCCATCACGGGCGATCTGACCGACAACCAGACCGATATGTGCGACAAGCTGCTTTCCGTCGAGCCAGGCGGCGAGTGCATCCTCTACTTTGATTCGCCGGGCGGCAGCCCCTACTGCGGCGTTGCGCTGACTTCGCTCATCTTGCTCCGCGGTCTGCGGGCGACGGGCATCGTCGCGGGCGAATGTTCGTCGGCCGCGCTCTGGCCATTCGCGGCCTGCGGGCGGAGGATGGTGACGCCCTATTCCGTCTGCCTGTTCCATCACATGAAGTGGCAGAGCGAAGAGAACGTCGGCCTGGTGGAAGCGGCCGAATGGGCGCGACATTTCGGAGCGCTGGAGAAGGACATGGACGGCCTGCTGGCCCGCTTGTTCGGCGTTACGCCGGAGAAGATTACCGATTGGACGCACGCCGGGCGATACGTCGGCGGCGACGAATTGGCGGCGGCGGGCCTGGCGGAACTCGTGGAGTTGAGCGCGCTGCCGTTGCTTCGCCGCGCGAGCGGGAAAGAGGCCAAGACGAAAGGCAGGCGAGGACGATAAGTGTTTGTAAAGTGGGTGGCACGTCCCTGAGCTTGCGAAGGGCGTGGCGGCCCAGGAAATCACGCTGCCTTAATGCAAATGGGTGGCACGCTACGCCGTTAACCCTTTTTCGTGTTCTTCTGTTAGTCGTTGCGCGGTTTTGACTTGCAATACCGTAGCCCTGCGGATTACGGGAGAAGCCCGCGGCGTCTTCTTGTTTCTTTCGCGGATAGTCACGACTGGTTTTATTTTTCCTTATGTACGGATCGATGATGGCGAGGTCCAGCAGATCCTTCAGCTTTTCGCCTGGACCAGGAAAGCCTTTGTATTCCCTCATCGGCCTGCGGTAGGCTCGCCATACTCCTGCAAAGCTGATACGCTGTGGTGCAATTCCTTGTTCCACGAGATGGTGGTGCGAATGCAGGCCCATCGCCCACATTCCCAACAACGTCCAGTGCAACTCGACCATCGCGTTGTCCGGATTCTGGCTGCGGAGCTTGCGACGATCGAAGGTCTGCTTGCAATGGCGATAGAAAACCTCGATGCCCCAACGCCGGCCGTAGACTTCCGCGGCCTGCGCATCCGACAATTCGCGCGGATCGAGGATGCTCGTCACCAAATACACCGGATGCTTGCCTCCGTCCACCACGATCAGTCGTAGCACCAGTGGCGGCAAATGCTTTTTTGCTGCCCGGTTGGGCCACAAGTATACCCGTCCGTCGCGCTCGCGGGCGTAGCCCAATTTCTTGAGCAAGGTCACATTGCTGCCCACACGCACCAGAAATTGATGGCCTGCGTCGAGAATCGCTTTCCAGAACTCGTACCCCACAAAACCCGCATCGGCGGTCAGCAAGGATCCCGCAGGTATCGTCGGCAGCATCTCCTGCACATGGGCGCGTTCGCTGCTGTCGGAAGGACCGGTACGCCAATCCCAGGGCAGTCCCGATCCGACGTGCCAAAGAACGGTCATCCAAATCCGCGGAATATTGGCTTTGCGCTGGTTGGCTTCCTGCTTGCTCCGCCGACGCTTCGACCGGCGGCGACGCTTCTTCTGCGCCTCGCGTGAAAGCTTTGACTTGGGGGAATAACGTTCTTCGTTCTTGCGGGTCCGGGGCACGTCCGCGCGGCTGCCGTCCGCGGCAAAGACGATCCAACCCGCGACCTTCCAGACACGCGACAGCTTTTCCCGCATCCGCTGCCGAAAGGCGGGCGCCAACAGTGCCCGCAAGGGCTCGGTCCATTTCCCCAGCAGCTTGATGAATGCCTGGTAACTTCCCGCGGGCTGCGCTTGATCGCCGAAGCAATCCATGATAATCTTGCGGGCAGTCGAGAACCGTTCGACGAGCGTTATTTCGTCCGACCAAGCCCACAACAGCGCCGCACAAACCAAGCACTGCGGCGTCCAAGTACAGTCGCCCCGCAAGGCAATTCCATTGAAGGTGACGCCCTTCAAAAGCCATTGCAGTACGTCGCGCAAGTCGTGTGCGTGTGCCCATAACAAACTTTTCCGTCCATGGTCTTGATGCGCCATCGCCAATTCCTTTGGGGGTGCGAGTTGTGGTAAACTACGCAAATCCCAAAAAATGGCTAACGCATCAAGACCAATTTATCATCTCTATCAAAAAGGGTTAACGGCGTAGCGTGCCACCCAACTATTGTTTAACCGATCGTAAATGTTGATTCACCTCTCGCGCAAGGCGATGGCGGGCGAGTTCGAAATCTGCCTTCCGATCTCCCAGGCCGGCGAAGCGACGGCCGCCGCGCTCCGGGCACTCGATCTCATCCAGGCGCTGGAACGGCAATTGTCCTACTTCAAGCTCGAGAGCGAGATCTCGCAAATCAATCGCACGGCAGCCGAGCAAGAGGTGGAAGTCGAGCCGCGGCTGTTCGCTTTGCTCGAGTTGGCGATGCAAGTCTGGCGCGATAGCGGCGGGGCGTATGATCTCACCGCCACGCCGCTTTGGGAGGCCTGGGGGTTTGCGCGACGGGCCGGTGCGGTCCCTTCGCCTGAACAGTTGGCGGCCGCCCGTGAGCTAGTTGGCTCACAGTGGGTCGAGTTGGATGCGCGCAAGAGCACAATTCGCTTCCATCGACCTGGTTTGCGGCTTAACCTGGGCAGCATCGGCAAGGGCTATGCCGTCGATCGAGCGGTCGAATCGCTGCTTGCCGATGGCGTGACTGATTTCCTCGTGCATGGCGGATATAGCAGCGTAGCCGTGCGAGGTTTCGCGGAGGCAGCATCCGATCCGGCCTCTGCCAACGTAGGATGGGCCTCCGAGCCCGTCCAGAAGGACTCGACGGGCTCGGAGGTCCATCCTACGGACACTCGGCCAGCATGGACGATCGGTGTGAAAGACCCGTTGCGGGATGACATTCGCGTCGGTCAGATCGAGCTGCACGATCGGGCACTTGGCACATCCGGATCGCAGCATCAATCGTTTCGCCATCGCGGCCGGCGCTATGGCCACATCCTCGATCCGCGCAGCGGCCAACCGGCCGAGGGCGTGCTAGCGGTTTCCGTGGTCGCCCCGACGGCTGCGGAGGCTGATGCTCTTTCCACCGCGTTTTACGTCCTCGGCCCGCAATGGGCGCGGGATTGTTGCCGCCAGTATCCGGCGATTGCGATGGTCATGTTTTGCCCGGCCGAAGGCAACCGCTGGGAAATGCACGATAGCGGCGTCGGGATGACCGATTGTACTCTCCCGCCCCGGCAGGATAAAATGGAGTGATGAAGCCTTGACTCCTATTCACGAGAGCGATTTATGCACAGACGCCTGACGATCGCTTGCGTTGCGGCGGTAGCCTGGACAGTAATAAGCTGCTGGACAAGGCATTGCCCGGCAGCCGAGCCGCCGATGCAAACGCAGTTATTCCAGCGTTGGATAACGCACCAAGCGCATTTCGAGATGTCGGGCGGGCGGATTCTCAGCAACAACGGCAATTGGGCGTACCCCAACACGCCTAAAGCGGACGCCGACGGCGATACGCATGAAAGGATCAGTTTCAACAGCAACGGCGCGACTGGCTCTGTCGCCTATAGCTACCAGCGGACGAAGACCGTAGCCGAGGACAAAAGAGATGTCGTGCTTGACTTGGCCATCGAATTCAGTTCGGAAGGCCGTTTCGTCCTGCGTTATGCGGACAAGGACGAGCCGCAGAACTTTTTTGAACTGCTACAGACTCCCGGACAGCCGGTCCGTCTTTCGCTGCCGCCCGCCGACAAGCCCCACGTGTTGCAGGCGCAGACGCTCTGGCACATCTTAATCATCCATGCGGAAGATTGCCGCAAGAGCGTGCTTCCCCGGCTGGAAGGGCTGCGGCCCGAATGGCACGTCGCCGCGACGGCCGGCGCGGTCGAGGACGAATTGGTGAAGCTTGCCGGCAGTGCGCAAAAGCCCGATCGCCAGCAATGGGCCGCCTGGGTCGAGCAACTCGGCGATCCGCTTTGTGCCCGGCGAGAACGGGCCGACCGCAAACTTCGGGACGCCGGTCCGGCTGTGCTCGGCTATCTGAATCAGATGAAAATGGATCGCCTCGACGCCGAACAGCAGTCGCGCATCCGCCGCATCGTCCGCGTGCTCTCCGCGCAGCAGGGCGAGGACACGCCCGAAAGCGTCGCCTCGATGCTGGCCGGCGATCCGAACGTCTGGCTGGCATTGCTCTCTCGCGACGACGAAGCAATGCGGCAGGCCGCGGTGCAGCAGTTGGAATTGCTTCTCAACTGCGCCGGTAAAGATCGATCCCAAGGCGGACCCGGCAAGCCAAGCGAAGGCCCGCGAGGCGCTCGGCGAGCGGATTGGGAAGCTTGGCCTCGACGGCTTGCGGCAAGAGAAGTAGCCTAATGTAGCGCCTCTTAAATAAGTGAACTTAAATGGCTCGGCTTGCGTAGTATCTTCATGCCACGGAGGATACTGTCATGCGAGTCGCCCAAGCAGTTGCGTTGACTGAGGAAGAACGAACGACGTTGCTCAAATTGTCGCGTGGTCGAAGTACGCAGGCGCGAGTTGTATTGCGCGCCAAGATCGTACTGGCGGCTGCGGATGGTTGGCAGAATGACAACATTGCGGAAGAGCTTGGTTGCACACGTCGAACGGTTGCCACTTGGCGAAATCGATTCGCTACCGACCGTGTGTCCGGCATCCTTAAGGACGCACCTCGCAGCGGACGGACGCCAACTGTGCGGGATGTTAAGGAAGTTGAGATCCTCCGCAAGACCACGCAGGAAACTCCGGCAAATGCCACGCATTGGTCGACGCGAAGCATGGCCAAAGCGATGGGCGTCAGCAAGGCGACCGTCCAGCGGGTGTGGCGAGACAACGGCTTGAAGCCGCACTTGATAAAGACGTTTAAGGTCTCGAACGATCCGCGCTTCGTTGAGAAACTGGTTGACATCGTGGGCCTGTATCTGAATCCCCCGGAACACGCACTGGTGCTTTCGTGCGATGAAAAAAGCTCGATCCAAGCGCTCGACCGAACGCAGAAAAGTTTGCCGATGTATCTGGGCCGCTTGGGAACGATGACGCACGACTACAAACGAAATGGAACAACGACCTTGTTCGCGGCAATCGAAGTCGTCGAAGGCAAAGTAATTGCCGAGTGCATGCCCAGACATCGCCATCAGGAATGGCTGAAGTTCCCGAAGAAAATCGACGCCGAGACGCCCGCCGACTTGGACTTGCATCTGATTGTTGATAACTACGCGACACATAAACACCCGAAAGTTCAGAACTGGCTGAAACGGCACAAGCGATTCCACATGCACTTCACGCCAACGAGCAGTTCGTGGCTGAATCTGGTGGAACGATGGTTCCGCGATATCACCGACCAACGCATTCGACGCGGCGTGTTCAAGAGCATTGCTGAATTGGAGCAGGCCATTGGCGACAACATTACACATCACAACGCTAACCCTAAGGGCTTCGTCTGGCTCGCCAAAGCCGAGGACATTTTGGAAAAAGTCCGACGTGCCCGCAAAACACTCGATAAAATCCCATCAGCCTGAGACACTACACTAGTACCGCATGAAGCTGCGCATTGTATAGCGCTGCGCGGACAGCCGGTGGAGGATTCAGCGCGTCAGTATGGAGTCAGTGTTGATTTGATGCGAATGAGGTTGCGCATGTCCGGCGCGCTTCTCCGCGCAAAGAGGCTGGGACTAAGCTAACGACCTGCTGCCGTAGCTTGTCGGAGGCCGGAACTGAAAGCGAAGTTCAATCGCGCCGTTTTTTCGCGGATCGGTAGAGGTTAGAGTCGAGGCGTGTGCAGTGACGAAAGCTCCGACATTTTTTGGGCCAGTGGAGGCCTGCCAGGCCAGCGCGGTGAGTCCGGCACTTTCGATTTTGAAAGTGAGACGTGCCCCTCGGGCTCCGAAAACGGTCGATGGAATCAACATCGGGAACTCTGGCTGGCACATTCGTGTAAATTACGTCTCGGTGGAAGCTTCGTCGTGGCACCAGAAGAATCTTTTTCCGCCGAATTTCTCGCCGCGAGCCGCCGATGTTTTCGGCCGACTCCCAAGCCCTTATGCTGCAAGGGGTTGCGTCAACACGATCCCAGTCGCCACCCACGCGAGGGGAGAAGGGCGCGATCAACCAAACGGCGCCGTAAAGCGTTGCCGGCCAAGCCTTTAGCGACATTTTTTATATACATTTCATTACAAGTGTTTACGTAAGATACAAAATGTGCTATACTGGCGATTCGTAACCGGCCCCGGAACGTGGAACTATGGGAGAATGAAGGATGAGCGTTAAGAGAACAAGCCGCGGATTGAATTGTGCCAAGAAGACTGGAGAAGGAGGACAGCACACATGAAGTGAAGTTAGAAACCTTCTGTAGGAGCCTTGCGGGTGAAAGCCCGTCCGGGAGAGCTTGACCAGCACCTGGAAGCCAGCCTTGCACGTTGCGGGAAACCAAGGCGTGATGCGTAGGCGGCGAGCCCGAAAGCCATGCTATTGAGCCTCGAAAGGTGGTTGTCGTCGGTGCTTCCGTCGTTTCAATAGCGGGGGCCACGCGACGGTTCCGCGAATTGGTCAGGAACCGTTGACCGTCCGGGGTCGGAGAACATGTGCAAACGGGAATTGAGGCTCCCCAGAAACTTGGGAGATCCTGGTGTCTCCACGGAAGCATTCCCGGACGGGGCGACCGGGTGAACAACCCCAGGCCCGACGCGGTCGCACGCAGCGGCGGCGGGAGCGAAACATGCGTGATCCCGTGGTACCGGCCGTGCGAAGGAAACGAAGCGCGGCGGGAAGGACGGCAGGAAGTCGCAGTGCCTTGATAGTACCGTTGAAGCAGGGGAACAAACGCCCGTGCGGACCCTGTGGAGGGAAGCGAGGCATCGGGAGCATGGAATCGTTGTTGGGACATACGACGGATACTTGGAGATTCGATGTACGTATTAACGAAACAGCAACGGATAGCCGAGTTGGCGAGACGATCGCCGCAGATGGCCTTCACTTCGCTGGCCTACCTGATGGATATCGACTGGTTGAAAGCGGCCTTCTACCGGACCCGCAAAGACGGAGCACCGGGCGTGGACGGACAGACCTGGCACGATTACGCGAAAGACCTGGAGGCCAACCTCCAATCGCTTCTCGACCGGGCCAAGTCCGGCACGTACCGGGCACCGCCGGTGCGGCGCGTGCATATTCCCAAGGCGGGATCGACTACCGAAACCCGCCCCATCGGAATACCGACGTTGGAGGACAAAGTTCTCCAGCGTGCGGTCGTCATGCTGCTGGAACCGATCTACGAGCAGGACTTCGATCCCGGCTCGTACGGATTCCGGCCGCAGCGGTCGGCACACGCAGCCCTGGAAGACCTCTGGAAGCAGACGATGAACACCAGCGTGGGCTGGGTCCTGGAGGTGGACATCCGAAAGTTCTTCGATACTTTGGACCACGCCCATCTGCGGCAGTTTATCCAACTCAGGGTGCGTGACGGCGTGCTGACACGCCTGATCGGCAAATGGCTCAAGGCGGGCGTAATGGAAGCGGGCAACATCAGTTACCCGGACGCCGGAAGCCCGCAAGGAGGCGTGATCTCGCCACTGCTGGCCAACGTGTTTCTGCACTACGTGCTGGACATGTGGTTTCGGCAGGAGGTGCAAACGCGACTCCGGGGCAAGGCCCACCTCATCCGCTACGCGGACGACTTCGTGATCTTGTTTACTCACGAGGAAGATGCAAAGCGAGTGATGGAGGTGCTGCCCAAACGCTTTGGCAAGTACGGCCTGACGCTGCATCCTGACAAGACCCGGCTGATTCCCTTTCGCCGACCGCCCCGCAAGGCGACAGGTGTCGGGAACGACCGGACCACTCGACCAGGAACGTTTGACCTCTTGGGTTTCACCCATTACTGGGGTCGCACGGTTCGGGGCGGTTGGGCGGTAATGCGGCAAACGGCCTCGAAGCGTCTGAGCCGGGCGGTGCGGAGCATTGCCCAATGGTGTCGGAACAACCGGCACCGACCGGTCTGCGAGCAGCATGCAATACTGAGTCAAAAGGTTCGCGGACATTACGCTTACTATGGGATCACCAACAACATGCGAATGTTGGAGGCGTTCCTGAATGCGGTTCAACGAGCTTGGCGGATGTGGCTTGACCGCCGCAACCGGCAACGCGACATGAACTGGGACCGATTTAAACGGCTGCTGAAGCGTTATAGCCTCCCGCCGCCGAAAATCGTCCACTCCTGCGTCAAGCAGCGAAACCATGCCCCGAGGAGCCGTATGGTCTAATGCGTCCATGTACGGATCTGTGGGACACCTGGGCGGGCAACCGCCCAGGGCCACCCGGCCGCAGATCGGACACGACCGCTTGCTCCCATCTCCGCTCCCCTTTGCCCGGAGGCGCACCATGAATTCTCAAAACCGTGCCAAAGTGAGACAAATCGTGCCACACTTGCTATTTCCCCGCGGAAAATCGGGGGTGCGGCCGCGCCCGCCAAAGTGTCAAACGACGCCAAACCGGTGCCAAACCGCGTCAAACGAGTGCCAAAAGTGCCAAATCTGGCACACCGTCAAGAAAAACATCGAGAAAAAGCGTGGAGCTATGAACAACGAGCCGTGAGCAGTCCATGCAATGTCCGACTAAGCCAGGATATCCCGCACAACCTTGCCGTGCACATCCGTCAGGCGGAAGTCGCGGCCGGCGTGGTGGAAGGTCAGCTTCTCGTGGTCGAAGCCCAGCAGGTGCAGGATCGTCGCCTGGAGGTCGTGGACGTGGACGGGGTTCTCGGCGACGTGGAAGCCGAGGTCGTCGGTCGCTGCCGTAGGTGATGCCGGGCTTGATGCCGCCGCCGGCCATCCACATCGTGAAGGCCTGCGGGTGGTGGTCGCGGCCCAGGCTGCGGCCCAGCGCGGGGTTGGTCTCGACCATCGGCGTGCGGCCGAACTCGCCGCCCCAGATCACCAGCGTGTCGTCGAGCAGGCCGCGCTGCTTGAGGTCCTTCACCAGGCGGCGGAGCGCCTGGTCGGTGGCGCCGCAGTTGTTGCGGAGGTTGCCGGCCACGTCGGAGTGGGCGTCCCAGCCTTCGTGATAGATGTTCACGAACCGCACGCCGCGCTCGACCATCCGCCGCGCCAGCAGGCACGCCCGCGCGAACGACGGCTTGTCGGGATCGGCAGCCGTACAGATCGAGCGTCGCCTTGCTCTCGCTGCGGAGGTCCATCAGCTCGGGCGCCGACGTTTGCAGCCGGAAGGCCATCTCGTAGGAGGCGATCCGCGTGGCGATCTCCGGATCGCCGACCGCCTCCAGCCGCTGGCGGTTGAGATCGGCCACCAGGTCGAGCGAGTCGCGCTGGAGCTTCGGCATCGCACGCCCGGCGGGACTCGAGACGTTGAGGATCGGGTCGCCCTGGTTGCGCAGACGCGCACGCCGGCGTAGAGCGTGGGCAGGAAGCCGCTCGACCAGTTGGCCGAGCCGCCGCTGATGCCGGCTGCCGGTGGACATCACGACGAAGGCCGGCAGGTCCTTGGCTTCCGCGCCCAGGCCGTAGAGCACCCACGAGCCCAGGCTCGGCCGGCCGGGCTGCGAGAAGCCGGTGTTGAAGAAGATCTGCGCCGGAGCGTGGTTGAACTGATCGGTGTGGACCGATCTTGACGAGGCAGATGTCGTCGACCACCTTCGCCAGGTGCGGCAGCATCTCGGAAAGCTCGGCCCCGCACTGGCCGTGCCGGGCGAACTTGAACCGCGGCCCGAGCACGGCGGCGTCGGGCCGGATGAAGGCGTAGCGCTGGCCGCCGATGACCGAGGGCGGCAGCGGCTTGCCTTCGAGTTTGGCCAGCTCGGGCTTGTAGTCGAACAGGTCGAGCTGGCTCGGCGCCCCGGCCATGAACAGGTGGATCACCGCCTTGGCCTTGGCGGGGAAGTGCGGCTTCTTCGGCGCCAGCGGATTCGCGAGCACGCTGGAAGCCGAGGCGGGACGATCGAGCGCGCCGGTCAGGAGCCCGGCCAGGGCGATCTTGCCGAGGCCGTAGCCGCAGTCGTTCAGGAAGTGGCGGCGGGAAACGCTGGGGCATTGGGGGCAATCGTGGGACATGGTTTGCTCCATTGTATCCGGCACACGCCGTGTGCCGCCGGTATATGCGGCACACGGCGTGTGCCGGATACTTCATTCCTTCGTAATCATTTCATCCAAATTGTAAACCGCCCGAGCCGTGAGTATCCAGGCCGCGCGGGCGGCAAGCTCGTCCGGGCTGCCTTTATCGTTGCCGACAAACGGCTTGGCGGCCAGCTTGCCGGACTTGAAGCGGTCCAGTTGCCGCTGATAGAACTTTGCCAGCGACGCGACCTCCTCGGCCGTCGGCGGCCGCACCAAGGCCCGGCGGAACAAGCCGACGATGCGTTCATCGACCGGTCGCGTGTCGGCGGACAGCCCGCGCGGGCGGCCTGGGCCGGCTCGAAGAACAGCTCGCTGTTCATAAGAGTCAGCGACTGCAATGGCGTATTGGAAAGGTCGCGGCGCGGACAGCAGACCTCGCCGCTGGGAGCGTCGAAGGTCACGTAGGCGGCGAAGGGGCTCGACCGCCGCGAGAATGTGTACAGGCTGCGGCGGTAGCGGTCCTCGCCTTGGCTCGGCACCCAGTTCATCGGTACGTAGGCCCCCTCCGTACTGACCGAAGCCGGCTGCGGCGGGAAAACGCTCGGGCCGTACATCTTGCCGGAAAGCAGCCCGGCGGCCTCGAGCACGTCGTCGCGGATCAACTCGGCATCGAGGCGGACTCGCGGCCCGCGAGCCAGCAGGCGGTTCTCGGCGTCTTTCTCCAGCAGTTGCGGCGTGGCCCGCGACGACTGACGGTAGGTGGCGCTCGTGACCATCAGCCGCGTGAGCCGCTTGATCGACCAGCCGACGTCCATGAAGCGGACGGCGAGCCAGTCCAGAAGTTCGGGGTGGGTCGGCGGTTCGCCCTGCGTGCCGAAATCGGCCGTCGTGCGGACGATGCCCGCGCCGAAGAGGGCCGCCCACTGGCGATTGACCGTCACTCGAGCGGTCAGCGGATTATCCCGCGAGACGAGCCAGCGGGCGAGCGTGAGGCGGTTGCGCGGCGCACTGGCGGGCAGATCGGGCAGGAACGACGGCACGCCCCCTTCGACCTGCTTTTCCGGCGAGAGCCACTCGCCGCGATGATGAATGAACGTGTGACGCGGGTTCTCCGGCGGACGCTCCTGCATGACAAGCGTCGTCGGGTAGCGCGGCTCGGAGTGGAGCAGATTATCCAGCTCGCCCGGGCCGTAGCCATCTCCGGGGCCTCCAGGAGGAATTGCGTTTGGAGTTTTTTGCGGTCGGCGACTGTGAGCGACTCGTCCGCTACCGTCAGCAAATGTTCGATGTCGGCGGAGCGTTCGCGGGCCTCGGGGTCGGGGGCGGTCGTTACGGCGATGCGAAAGCGGCCCAGCCCGCAGGCAAAGTAGTTGGTGCAAAGCATCTCGACATCGAACTCGCCCGGCGCGGCGAGCGGCTTGTCGAGCACGAAGACGGCAACGTGCCGCCGCCCCTCGCTGCCGGCGATGTCCCAAAACGACTGCAGGTCGCTGTCGATCGCCTTGTCTGCCGTGTTGTTGCCGGAGTGGTACGAATCCAGCGCCCGGGCGATTGTTTGCTTCTTGCCATCGCGGTGGACCGAGAAATCGGCCAGCATGAAGTCGCCCTCCGACCCTTCGTAGAAAATGCGGCCTGGCCCATGGCGCGGCAAGCGGTCGTCGGGCAGAACTTCCAGCCGAATGGCGGTGACGCCGCGGAGGTCGGTGCGGAACTTCAAGTGGTAGGTGTCGGACTTGGTCTGGTCGCCGCTGACGAAAACCGAATCGTCCGGCTGAACGGTCAAGAGCGGCACGCCCGAGCGGGCCTCCAGCGGGCGAACGATTGTCCAGCGTCCGGAGTGCTTCCGCGCGTTGTCGAGCCATTTGGCGAAGGCCTCTTCCATAGTAGCAGGCATCCCGCCGCGCCGGGACGTGCCGTCCACCGGAATCGATGTGGTCTTGTTGGCAGTTGCCTTCGAGCGAGAAGCGGACGGCGCCGAGAGGTTGCCTGCTACCTTGGGATACTTCGACGGCAACTCGGCGGTGAGCTGCTCGATCCGCTTCTGCCGCTGGGCGCGCTGGGCCGTGATCTCCGGCGTCGGCAGGTCCAGGCTCGGCTCGTCGGCGTTGTCCAGCAGGGCCATGAACTGATAGTACTCGCGGTGCGGGATCGGATCGAACTTGTGCGTGTGGCACTGGGCGCACATCATCGTCAGGCCAAGCCACGTCGTGCTCGTCGTCGCCACGCGATCGACCATCGCATAGAAGCGGTACTCCAGCGGGTCGATGCCGCCTTCCTCGTTGAGCATCGTATTGCGATGAAAGCCCGTTGCCATGCGCTGCGCGAGGCTTGCGTCGGGCAGCATGTCGCCGGCGACTTGCTGGATCGTGAACTGGTCGAAGGGCATGTCGGCGTTGATCGCGCGAATGACCCAGTCGCGATAGGGCCAGATCGACCGCGTGCGGTCCTTCTCGAAACCGTTGGTATCGCTGTAGCGGGCCAGGTCGAGCCAGCGGCGTGCCCAGCGCTCGCCGTATTGCGGCGAAGCCAGCAGGCGATCGACAAAGTGTTCGTAGGCGCGGTCCCAGCCGGCGGCCTTGGCTTTCGCCAGCACGGCATCGACCTCGGCCGGTGCGGGCTGCAAGCCGGTGAGATCGAGCGCCGCGCGCCGCAGGAGCGTATAGTGATCGGCCTCGGGCGATGGCGCGAGTCCGTTCGCTTCGAACTTGGCCAACACGAAGCGATCGATCGGGTTCCGCGCCCAACCGTCAAGCTTCACAGCCGGCAGTGGCGGCGAGTTGGGCGGCACGAACGACCAGTGCGGACGGTACTCGGCCCCGGAGGCGATCCAGCGGCGGAGCAGTTCCTTCTGCTGCTGCGAGAGCGTGAGGTTCGTCGACTGCGGCGGCATCCGCTCCGCAGCGTCCTTGGCATTGATCCGCGCGATCAGCTCGCTATCGTCCGGTTTGCCGGGCACGATGGGAATGCTGCCGGACGCGGTTTCCTTGATCGCAAAAGCCCGCGCGTCCAATCTCATGTCGGCCTTACGGGCCTCGTCGTCCGGGCCGTGGCATTTATAGCAGTTGCGAGAAAGAATCGGGCGGATATCCTGATTGAAGTCCGGCCCGGCAGCGCGGGCGAAGATCGCCGGGACGGATATGAGAGACCATACCAACCCGAAACGCAAGCAAGGGATCAAATTACGCACTTGGTGTTGCATTCCTGGCACTTCAAGATAACGGACGGTTCAATACATATTAGCGTCTTCGCCCGTGTTCCGCCAGTGATTCGCCCACCTTGACGTGGGGTATGGGGTAAAATAGCATTGTATACTGTAATCGCTCGAAGGAGACGACAAATGGTGAAGGCGAAAGTGCTCAACAACGGCAGATGCCAGACGATTGAATTGCCCGAAGAGTTCCACGTCGATGTGGACGAGGTGATTCTGGAAAAGACGCCCCAGGGATTCCTTGTGATTCCGCGTGACCCGTGGGAGATATTCCATGAAGGCTGCGAAAAGATCTCCGACGAGTTCCTGGATATTATGGAGAGTCGAAAACGACTGCCCCCGAAGCAAAGGGACTGGACGGAGTGATTTACCTCCTCGACACCGACCATCTAATCTGCATGATCCGCGGCGGAAAGCAGTCTGCGCGGCATCGGCAACGTGAACAGGCCCTGATGCTGGGGAACGCTTGTCGGAGAACAATTTCCGAGGGCAACCTCCTGGGCCTGTCGGCAGTCTCAGTTTCAGAACTGGAGTTCGGCGCAAGGCTGAGCGGTCGATACGACGTGGAAATGGAAGGCGTCCGCGAGGTACTCACACCGTTCAAGTTGTTTGACTACGATGCGATCGAGTGCCCTCGACACTATGGGCTAATTCGCTATGAACTGGAATCTGCCGGTCAGACGATCGACTCTGAAGACACGTTGATCGCAGCGCACGCATTGGCGTTGGGCGCGATCCTCGTGACGAACAACGAAGCGCACTTTGGTCGAGTGTCGGGGCTTAGGGTCGTGAACTGGATGAAACCAAGCTCATAGAAGCAATATTCATTTCTGGGAGCAAGCCGTTGTGGACGAAGCGGAGATTGATCGGCTGACGCATCTTGCGGGGGTCAGCAGGTTCGATGAATGGCAGCGTCAGCTCGTCGATGCCGATAGGCGAATAGGTGCGCAGTTGGCGGGCTCCGTTGAAGAAGCATTGATCGCGTGCATTCCAACTTGGCGTGAGTTGGGCCGTGTCAACGACCTCTCACGGGAGTTGCGGGTACCCAAATACTTCCCATCCTTCGCGACGCAACTCGGTCGCGCATTCGCTGACAAGTTCTACGATCAAGGGCAGTTTCTCGAGTCAATCCTGGACGACTATTCACTCGGTACGACGGAGTACTTATGCGCGTTTGATTTGCTGGCGTTCATTGTCGGTCGGACGTTGCCTGACGAGCTGACCTCGATCGCAGAGCTTTTCGAGATTGACCGTGCGCTGCCTCCCGTCATTCAGTGCGAGATCGATGGGCTATCGGAATACCAAGGGTTGAGCGGCGCGACTATTGGCCAGGTGCTTCGCCGCTATTATGAAATCGACTGGGTGCTCTAGATGGCATGGGCATCGACGAGCAACTTCATTCCATGTACTTCTTGAAATCCTCAAGCGGCGCGTCAAAGTCCGGAGCCATATAGAGTACGGTTCCGCGCATTGTGCCGAGTTGCCGGTTCGATTGTTGCAGCTTTGACTCCGCCGGAAGCAGCCGCGCAACCGGCTGGTCATTCTCAACAATGAGCACCTCGTCGCCCGGAGACAAGCCGTGAACCAATTCGCGCAGTTTTAGCTGCGCCTCGTCGATTGATAAATGTGTCATTCAATGTCCTCCCTTCCCGTCAACCCTATTATACCTCGCATCGCATCGGGCGGGGGCGACTACTCACCCGCGTCCCCGTCCGTTCCCGCCACTGGACCTTCCGGTGATCAAGCGAATATTCTCCGCGCCGAGCAGATCCTCGACGCGGCTTCGCATCTCCGGATTGTTGGCAACACGGAAACTATCGCAGCGGCAGGTGATCTTTCGCCCGTCGGTCAAGGCGAGGGAAAGTTCAAAAGGCACCTCGCCGGGATAGCCGCGGAGGATTTCGTACAGCATTTCCAGCTTCTTCACGCCGTGCGTCTCTTCGACTACGCGGACGCGGATGCCGCGTGGTATAGCGGGCTTCCAGGTCGTCGAGCGGAATCAGTTCGTTGACGATCAGGTTGGCCTCTTCGCTGCCGGGCCGCTTGTCGATCGCGCCGCGGAACGACGCAAATCGCGTCGGCCTGGATCAGCTCGCCATACTGGACGAACTGCTCCGGCCAGCAGATGCAGCGCATGATGCCCTGGTGTCCTCCAGGTCGAACATGGCGTAGCGGCTGGGCGCTGCCCGGCTTGGGGTTCTTCGTGTGCGAGAACTTGATCGAGGCGAGCATGCCGCCGAGCATGCACTTCGGTGCGGTGCGTCAAGCGCGGCCGCTTCGACGGTGGTGTGCGAGCAATAGGCGTCGAGCGTCTTTGCGTGCTCGGCCAGCGGATGGCTCGACAGGTAGAAGCCGAGCACTTCCTTCTCCTTGGCCAGCCGCTCGCGTTCTGTCCCACTCGGGCACGTCGGGCAGGTCGCTTGGCGACCGTCTCGGCCGGCTCGTCGTCGTCGTCGCCGAACAGGCCCTTCTGCCCGCTGCGGCGATCGGCCAGCGGCCGACGGCGCCGGCCTGCAGGGCCCGGTCGATGCGCGGCGAACCACTGCGAGCGCCGTGCCGCCGCAGCGAATCGAACGCCCCGGCCTTGATCAGCGATTCGATCGGCCGTGCGGTTGACCGCGCCCGGATCGACCCGCTCGCAGAAATCGAACAGGCTGCGGATAGGGCCCGCCGGCTTGCGCGCTCTGCGACGATCGCCGCCGGCCGCCGCGCCGCCGCAGCCCTTGATGGCCGACAGGCCGAAGCAGATCTTGCCGTCGGCGACGGTGAACTCGGCGTCGCGAGCGGTTCACGTCCGGCGGCAGCACCTCGATGTCCATCCGCTGGCAGTCTTCGATGTGCTCGACCAGCGAGTCTTTCTTCTTGAAGTTGCGGCCCGGCGATGTCGCCGGAAAGCAAGCGCCGCCATGAACTCGACCGGGTAATGGGCCTTGAGGTAGGCCGTCATGTAGGCGATCAGGGCGTAGGCCGTCGAGTGGATCTTGTTGAAGCCGTAGCCGGCGAACTTCTCGATCAGCCCGAACAGCTCGTCGGCCTCGCTTCTTCGCCATGCCCTTGCCGTGCGGCGCCGTCGATGAACTCCTCGCGGAACTTGGCGATCGTCTCCAGCTTCTTCTTGCTGATCGCCTTGATGCAGGTGTAGGCGTTGGCCAGCTCGATGCCGCCCAGGCGGTTGAGAATCCGCATCACCTGCTCCTGGTAGACCATCACGCCGTGGGTCTCTTCCAGGACTTCCTTCATCACCGGGTGCTTGTACTCGGCCTGCTTGCGGCCGTGCTTGACCTGGATGTAATCGTCGACCATGCCGCCTTCCAGCGGGCCGGGGCGATACAGGGCGTTGGTGGCGATGATGTCGCGGAAGTGGTCGGGCTTCATCCGCTGCAAGCAGGTCGCGGATGCCGCCGCTTTCCAGCTGGAACACGCCCTTCGTCTCGCCGCGGCACAAGCAGGGCGAACGTCTCCGGTCGTCGAGCGGGAAGCTGGTAGGGATCGACCCGCTCGCCGGTGGTCTGCTCGATCAGGTCGACGGCCTTGGAGAGGATCGTCAGGTTGCGCAGGCCGAGGAAGTCCATCTTCAGCAGGCCGGCCTTCTCGACGTCGCCCATCGCCCATTGGGTGATGATTTCCTCCTTGTCCTGCACGCGCTGCAAGGGCACGTAGTCGGTCAGCGGCCGGTCGGCGATGACCACGCGCGGCGGCGTGGGTGCCGACGTTGCGGGCCAGGCCCTCGATCTTCATCGCCAGGTCCATCAGCTCGCGGACCTCGGGGTCGGTGTCGTAGGCCTTCTTCAGATCGTCGCTCTTCTCCAGGGCCGTCTGTCGAGCGTGATGTTCAGCTCGTCGGGCACCATGGCCACGATGGCGTCGACGCGCGGGAGCGGCATGCCCAGCGCCCGGCCCACGTCGCGGATCGCCGCCCGGGCGGCCAGCGTGCCGAACGTGCCGATCTGGGCCACGTTCTCCTCGCCGTACTTCTCCTTGACGTACTGGATCACCTCGCCGCGGCGCTCCTGGCAGAAGTCGATGTCGATATCGGGCGCCTCGCGGCGGCTCTCGTCGAGGAACCGCTCGAACAGCAGGTCGTATTCCAGCGGGCAGACGTGGCTCAGATGCAGGCGCGTAGGCGACCAGCGAGCCGACGCCCGAGCCGCGGGCCGTGGCCGGGATGCCCTGCTGCGCGGGCGAAGCGGACGAAGTCCCAGACGATCAGGAAGTAGTTGGCGAAGCCCAGCTTGTTGATGACGCCCAGCTCGTGCTCCAGCCGGTCGATGACCTCGGCGGACAAGTTGCGCCGTCGACGCATCCGCTCGGGATCGTCGGCATAGCGCTCCTTCAGACCCGTCGAGGCACAGCTCGCGCAGATAATCCTCGGACGGTCTTCTCGTCGGGCGGCGTGAAGACGGGAAAGTGCCGCTTGCCCAGTTCGAGCTCGATGTCGACGCTGTCGGCGATCTCCTGGCTGCGTTGCACGGCCTCGTCGAGGCCGGGAAGACGCGCGTACATCTCCTCCGGGCTGCGGAGATAGAACTGGTTGCGTCTCCATCCGCATGCGGTTGGTGTCGGTGCGGAACTTGCCCGTGTTGATGCACAGCAGCACGTCCTGGGCCTCGGCGTCTTCGCGATGGACGTAATGGGCGTCGCTGGTGGCCACCAGCGGCAGGCCCATGCGGTCGGCCACCTCGACCGCGCCTTCCATGGCGATCCGCTGGATCTCCAGGCCGTTGTTCTGGATTTCGATGAAGTAGCGGTCGCCGAAAACCTGTGGAACCAGGCGGCCGATCTCCACGCGCCTTGTCCATGTCCGGCCGTCGCCGCCGATGCAGCAGGCCGCGGTTGAACTCGCCGGAGACGCAGCCGCTCAGGCAGATCAGGCCCTCGCTGTGGGCGTCCAGCAGCTCCTTGTCGATGCGCGGGCTGGAAATAAAAGCCTTCCAGAAAGGCCGTCGAGGACAGCTTGATCAGGTTCTGGAAGCCGGTGCGGTTCTGGGCCAGAGCGTGAGGTGGTAGCTGGCCTCCTTCGATGCCGCCGGCGTCTCCTTGTGAAGCCGGCTGCCGGGGGCGATGTAGGCCTCGATAGCCGATGATCGGGTTGATGCCCGCGTCCTTGGCCGCTTTGATAGAACTCGAGCGCCCCGTGCAGATTGCCGTGGTCGGTGAGGGCCAGGGCGTTCATGCCCAGCTCCTTGGCCCGCTTCAACAGGCCGGCGATTTTGCCGGCACCGTCCAGCAGGCTGTAGTGGCTATGGCAGTGCAGATGGGCGAAAGGCTGAGACATCGAAAGTCCTCCGTGCGAATGAGTCGAACGAAGGAATTATAAGTCTTCCCGCCACGGTTGGCTAACCCCTCGATTAGATTGCGAATTTATCGCATGCCCTTGCTGCGGAGCCATTCGTCGGCCTGCCTCGCGTCCTCGGCGTCAAGGGGAGGATCTGGGTCGGCGCGGTAGTCGAAGTTATACCGGCCCATAGCGTAACTGCGGTTGACGAGCGATTGAAGATCGAGCGACACGTCAGCATCGGCGATCCGGAGCGGAATACGTATTGAGGGCAATCGGCGGAGCAGGGGGGCGCGGTACAGTTCGTAACGACCCTCAGGCTCCGTGCGCCGTACGCAAATGCGAAAGGTCGTCCGGTGCGAACGGGGCACTTCATTCTCGCGGATCGCGAGCGTGTGCCTGCCTGTGCGAGTCAAGTCGATCTCAACCAGATTTGCTCCCCCACGAATTAAATCGCGTTGCTTTGTCCGAAACTGCTCGCGGTCCTCTCCTGGCAACTTGTTCGTGGGACTAAGGAATTCAATAACGGTAACTACGCGATTGCCTTAGGCCACATCAACGATTTCGATATAGACCTCAGTGCGTTGCTCGTCAAATGGAGTGAGTATCAGCGGTTCCTCTTCTAGTGCCGCGGCAGTTTGCGATGGCGATTGAACAGATGAAATTGGTGCCGGATGTTCGATCACGAAAACATCCGGGCAGATGGTGCGACCAAGATCCGGTCCCTGCTCCAACACTACGCGCTGCTCGATGCTAGCGCGAAGGTCGGCCGGCAATCGTTCCTGAAGTTGGTCGCCAGCGTAAATCACTAGCCGCTTATGCACCTCGTGCCAGTACTTCTCCAAGTACGGGTCCATACCGGGAAACTGGCTTTTCATACGGAGTTCCTTGCGTCGGAAGGCGGAGCAATACAATTCTATTCAAACGGCTTCCAATTTGCCATTCTAACCTGAAACCCCGCCGCCGCGAATGAACCGAGTCTCTTGCCGGCCGCTCGCTACGGCCCGGCCGGCGCTGGCCCGCTCGGCGCTGGAACGGCTGCCGGAATCATCTTGGCCCCTGCCTTCAGCGCCTCGGGCAGCGAGTCGGGCGTCGGCAAATCAATGGTCAACTGTGTGCCTTCGGCCTTGATCGTCAAGCCGGCAAAGATTTCGTCGCCCAGCTTCGTAAGGACAGGAAGAAGGTTCGGCGGAAGGAGCGGCGGAGGCTGCTTCTTCATCGCCTCGAATTGTTGCTTGCCGCCGCTCACGCCCATGTTTCCCATCATGGCCATAGTTGCCGCCGTCTCCGGCTTGCCGCTCGCGACTTCGCCGTGCAGAAGCGTCTTTCCACTGAAATCCAATTGCAGCGAAACCGACTTGACGTCCTTGGCCATGCTCGCCATGGAGGGATTGTTCATGGGCTTAAGCAGCTCGTCGATCGACTTGCCGGTCGACTTCGTCAGCCCGGCGATTAGCGGCTCCGCATAAAACTCAACGAGGATGTCGTGCTTGAGGCTTGCCTTCTGCAATTGCTTCAGCAAGGGGCGATCGCCCTCGTTCTTGGCGAGCATCTTAACTACGGCTGCAGTCTTGCCCAAGATCAAAGTGTGGCTGTCAGGAGACGCCACACTGCCTGCGAATTGTACGGATTCCTTCGTCGTGAGCGTGTGGTACTTAACGCCGTTGGTTTCGGCGGACTGCCATTCGGTCGTCATGGCCGCGAAAATGGCTTCACTGTCGATGTCTTCTTTGAATTGCACAATGATTGCCGCGTCAAAAATCGAATTCACTGGCGTAGAATCAACCATTAGGACAAGTCGGTGAACCGTTTTGTCTTTCATAAGTGCGGACAGCTTGTTCACATCCATACCTTTCGGCAGATTTTTCTGCTGCTTCAAAAAGGCGATCCAAGCTGCCGCCGGATCGCCAGCCTCTTTTGGCAATGCAGATTTAAGCGCCGCGGCCAACGGCGATTCGCCGATCCTCTCCGGATGAATTACCAGCGCCGCGCAAAAATCCGGCGAGATATACTGCGTGAGATCGGCGGCGTGCGCCGCGGGCATCCCGCCCAAGGATAGACCCACCAGCGCGATCGCCGCGGCCGGGAATACTCGCCACATTTGTTGCATTCGCATGATTCGCCCTTTTCGTTGAAAGCAATGGTTGATTGACCCTGTGTCACTATGACTATTCGCAACTCATGCTGAAACCTTGGCGTAAACGCCGCATAGATGCGAAAATGACTACTATACTGGCCACGTATCAGTTTGGTTAGCCGCGATGCGGAATGCCATAACCCTAACGGGGGCATTTGCGACGCCATCGGCATGCGCCGCGCCCGCCTTTGAAGTTGATTCATAGTCGTGAAAAGGCGTATACTCCGTTGCTCATGTCCAAACCAGTTCCTCGAGTTGTGGCCATTCTCCCGAGGCTCTCGCCCTCGGCGTGGATCAACATTATCAAGCCGCTCGTGGCTCTGCATGAGGCCGGACGGATTCGCGCGTGGGTCACATTGGAGCGCCTCGCCTCGTGCGCGACGTGGAACGCGCGGACATCGTCGTCTTCTCGCGCAACGTCTGTCCCGATCGGGCCAGCTTGCTCCGCGAAGCGGTCCGCCGCGGAGTGCCGGTGATCTACGACCTGGACGACAATTTCTTTGAGATTCCGCCCGACTCGGCCGTCGGCCGCGCGTGTGCCCAACCGCAGCACCTGGCGATGCTGACCGAGTATCTGGCGTCCGCGAGTCTTGTGCGGGTCTATTCGCGTCCGCTGCTGGCCCGAGCGGTGGAACTGAATCCAAATGTAGCATTGGTGACGGGCGCGGTTGATCTGAATCAAAACAAACTGCCGACGGACTCGGAGAATCGTCCTACGAACGGTCCCCTCAAACTTATTTACGCCACCAGTCGCCTGGACGATTCGCTTGGCGAGATCTTTCTGCCCGCCTTGCGGCGGTTGCTGGATGAGTCGGGGCCGCGCGTTGAGGCCCATTTCTGGGGACTGCGCCCGCCGCGGGACTTGCCCGGTGTGCGGCATCATGCCGTGATCCACAACTACGACCGGTATCTCCGCCGTTTCTCCGCTGCCGGCTTTGAAATCGGCCTAGCACCGCTGGCGGATGACGTCTTTCATCGCTCGAAGACGAACACCAAATTTCGCGAGTACGGCGGCGTGCGGCATCGCGGGCATTTATTCGGATGTTGACATCTATTCCGATTGTGTGCGGGATGGCGAAACGGGCCTACTGGTTTCAAATACGGCGGATGATTGGTATCGGGCGATGCGGCGGCTGGTCGATGAAGTTGATCTGCGGCAAAGAATCCAACGGCAAGCTCGTGCGGCCGTGGAAGCAAACTATTCCCAACAGCGGTTTGAGGAGACTTTCCTCAGCCAGATCGAGCGATTGACGAGCGGTCCTCGGGCACCGAAAGAAATCCTCATCGATGCGGCACACGACGGGCCGCCTCCGCCGCGCATAGCGCGGCTTTCTAGAATACTTCCAAGAGCGATCGGCCACCTTCGCCGAAATGGTCTCGCCCGCGGCTGGAACACGCTCCGCTGGCTAGGCTCCAGCGGTTGGAGCCTCGCCCGGTTGCAACGGCGATTGCGTAGGGTGCGTGAAGCGAAGCCGTGAAAAATGGTGCGTTGCGCACTGACGTTAATGCTTTGTGCGACCGTTAATAAAGTGTTCGACGGCTTCGCGTAACGCACCAATATCTTGTGCTCCGTGCTCCACGCACCCTACCGCTACTTCGCCTTCCCCACCTTGATCAGCACCACCCCATGCGGCGGAACGCTCGCTTCATAGCCGTCGGCGTGCTCGCCCATATCCTTGTGCTGCCAGAGGTCGCGGACCGGTTGGTTGCCCGCTCGCTTCAATTCGGACCACTGCACTTTCACCGAGTTCGGCTGCAGGCCGCGATTGAAGAGTCCAACGGCCATCGTGCCGTCAAATAGCGGCCGCGCCCAAACTTCCGTCTGGCCGTGCGATGCGATCCGGCCCGCCGGCTTGCCCAGCGGGTCCTGGTTAATGTCCAGGACCTCGTCGTTGGTGAGCACGGCCAGCGTAAAGGGGTCCATGCTCGACATGTCGCAGCCGATCAATAGCGGCGAGCTCAGCAGGCACCACAGCGAGATGTGCGTGAGCTGCTCGTTGGGCTTGAGCTTCGTGGGATGCAGCGACGGCCCCCAGCCGACCTTGCCCACGACGAGCATGTCCGGATCGTTCCAATGTCCGGGCCCGGCGTATTTTTCGTGGCCGTCTTGCTTGAAGCCGATGCCGGACATGCTGGACCACGAATCGTTGATGTCGCCGGTGGTCCGCCAGCAGTTGCCGCCGACATCGTCACCCCAGGTCCAAACGTCGCCCATGCCGTACTGGCAAAGGCTATAGACGATATCGCGGCCGCAATCGTCCAAGCCGGCCTGCATCACCTTGTAGGGCTTCATCAGCACAGCCTTGGAGTACGGCTTGCTTGCTCCGCTTGCTCGGGCGACATTTTCATAGGAACACCAGTCGTACTTGAGATAATCGACGCCCCAACCGGCATACGTCCTAGCGTCCTGGGCTTCATGCTTGTAGCTTGCTTCGAAGCCGGCACACGTTTTCGGGCCGGGCGAGGAGTAAATGCCCATCTTCAGCCCCTTGCTGTGAACGTAATCGGCCAGAGCCCGCATGTCGGGGAACTTCTTGTTCGTCTGGATGTTGCCTTCCTTGTCGCGGCCCCCTTCCCAACAGTCGTCAATATTCACGTACTGGAAGCCGTGGGCGGCCAGGCCGCTCTTGACCATGTAGTCCGCCGCGGCGCGGACCTTGACGTCACTCACCGCGCCGGCCCAGCAATTCCACGAGTTCCAGCCCATCGGCGGCGTGAGGGCCAGTTTGTGTTGGCCTCCCACGATCGTCAGCTCGCGCTTGCACGTGCCGCGGGCGTTGGAGACCTCGATTTCGACGACGGTCGAGGAGTTTGGAATTCGTGTACCCTCAAACACGACAGTATCACTCCCTCCGACTCACCCCAGGGGCAATGAGCCGCTGATGATGCCCGTATCGGGATCAAGCTTGAGTCCCTCGGGCAGGTTCTTGGCCGCGAAGCGGAGCGGCTTCTCACCCGTGGCAGGAATAAGAAACTGGAAAGCATGCCCGGGCGTGCCGCCGACGATCCGCGGGCCGTGGATGGCCGGTGACGGCGAGGCGGGATGGACGATATCGGCGGGTACCGTGGCGGTTTCGAACATGGCGATGGTCTGCGGCCGCACGTTCACGCCGGCGGCGAGCACGATCACCGCGCCGGCCCAATCGGCATGGTCAAAATCCATGCCGTCGTCGGCATCGCCCACTAAGAGCGACATCCGTTTGGCGCCGCGGAGATCGGCCTGGAGGCGCTTGGGGGCATCGCCGCCGACCATGCGTCCGCTCTCGGCTACCTTCTTGCCGTCAACCAGGATCTCGAACGTGACCGACCCTTTGCCGGCCGTATCGTCATCGACGCCCACCATGGAAACGAACTGCTCGGCGCCGCCGTTCAGCGCGATGTGAACCTCGCTTACCGCATGGGTACCGACGCCGTGCTTGAAGACCTGGCCGTGGACCGTCAGCGGTTTCCGATCGACCGACCGCCGGGCACGCGGCTGGCCCCAGCCCTGGTCGATGTTGGTCAAGTCGAGGCTCTCCAGCCAGATCGCGTCGGGCGGGAGTTTGGCCCCGGCCAGCGCGGCCTGATCGAGTTCGGCCGCACGTGCGGACGGTAGGCAGCACAGAGAAAATGACGCTACAGCAAATAGACACCAAGCATGGCGGGTCAACATGGCGGGCTCCTAGCAGGTGGGGTGGTCAGGCGGCGCGGTGGGCCGGATTCGGCCATTATAACGCGCCGTGCTTCAGATACCACACTTTTGCCGTCGGATCGCTCTTCATGAACCGCAGCAGCAATTCCGCCACCTTTTGCCGACCGCTTTGGCTGGGATGTGTGCCGTCGGGACCAAGGTCTTCGGGCTTCCAGACGAGCTCATCGAGCTTTCGGCCGTTCTCGCCGTCTGCCCAGAGATAAGGTCCCCAGAGCAATAGAGGTGGCTTGACCGCACCGCCCGCGCCCTTGATCTGGTCCTGGATCAGCCCGCGGACGACAAAGGCCGACTCGTAGGCGTAAGGCTCGGGGTTCAGCGGCGTCCGCGCGTAGCCGGCGTAAATGCGGCTGGAAAGATAGGCGAGGCGAAGATTGGGAAACCGATCGTGTGCCTTGCGGAGGATCGTCAGCATGTGGCCTTTCATCTCTTCGGCGTGCTTGGGATACTCGCCGATCGTGCCGGGCTGGATGCGGGCCTGTTTGATCCACGCCACCTGCACCTGCCGCGGTGAGACGCCCGCTTGCTGGAGCCGCCGGTCGAGCGTCGTCCACGGATCGGCCGCGCCGGGGCGATTGATCTTGTCAGGTTCCGCCCAGGCGCGAGCGTCCATACCGCCTTGAGCGCCGTCAACGATCACGACCTTAGCCGATTTCTCTGCATCGGCATTGGCCAAGCGCACGAACACGGAGAACTCTTGCGTCGTGTTCGACATGCCGATGGAGATGAAGCCAGTCTTGCCATCTTCTGCTGGATGCCCGGCGGCATCGAGCGGGCGAACGGATCGGGCCGCCGCGAGCGCCGCTTGCAAGTGCTTTTCCCGCGGAGTGTTCTTTCCGCCGCCATATAGACCGCCATCTTCGCCTTTGTAACGGTCGTCCGCCGTCATGTCGCACAGCGGCTCCAGTCCGACGGGTGGTTTGGCCGGCGGCGGCGAAGTGTTGCCCGGCCTTGCCCCGGCCTGAAACGCCTTCACGGCCCGATCGTGATACGCCTGTTCTTCCGCGGTAAGCTTCTCGCCACGAACGAACTTCTGATGGATTTGCCGGGCTTTGTTCCAGTCGATGGCGTCGTTGTCTTGCGCGACGGAAGTGACAGCCGCGAGGCAAACACAGCAAGCGGCGGACGCAGTGACAAGCAAGTAGAAACGGAGGCGCATGATGGGACTCCTGAGTGACCGGCTAGTGGATTGTAGCAAGATTCACGTTCCTCGAACACGAACCTTTGAGGAGACAAAAGTGCCAAAACTGTCGCTTTAATATCGTTTATGTGCTATAATTGCCAGAAGAGGCACTTATGACGATATTGATAGTGACAACGGATCGGCGGGTCCTAGCTGAGCTGGGCGATCGGTTGGCCCGGCACCGGCTGAATCGGAACCTGACACAGGACCAGCTCGCCCGGGAAGCTGGGGTGTCGAAGCGAACCGTCGTCCGCCTGGAAAACGGCCAGTCCAGCCAAGTGACAAACCTCGTACGCATTCTTCGCGCGCTGGACCTTTTAGGCAACCTCGACGCCCTGGTGCCTGCCCCGTTGGCTAGCCCGATCGAGGCTCTAAAGGTCAAGTCTCGGAAGCGCCGCCGCGCCTCGCCTGTCGGATCAAAGTCCAAACCCAGTTCAGATTGGACTTGGGGCGATGAGAAGCCGACGCGCGGAGGTGATCCGTGAGCACGGTCGCAGAGGTTCGGATGTGGGGACGGCAGATCGGCGCGGTTTCCATCGAGGGTCCGGGGACGGCGGCCAGCTTTGAATATACCGATGCCTTTGCGCGAAGCGGCATCGAGGTCGCCCCGCTCATGATGCCGTTGTCCAGACAGATCTACACGTTTCCCGACCTCCCGCAGATGTCGTTCCACGGGCTCCCCGGCATGTTGGCAGACGCGCTCCCAGACAAGTTCGGCAACGCGGTTATCGACGCATGGCTCGCCGCCGGGGGGCGTCTGCCGCAGGACATCGACGCCGTGGAGCGGCTCTGCTACACAGGCTTCCGTGGGATGGGGGCGCTGGAGTTCAAGCCGGCCCTGGGCCCGCCGAGCCGGAGGTCCACGCCGGTCAAGGTTGACGCGCTGGTCGAACTCGCCGCTGAGGTGCTCCGCAGCCGCCAGAACCTGCAGGCATCGTTTGCGGATGCCGGCCGGGAACATGCCCTCCGTCAGATTCTCCTCGTCGGCGCCTCCGCGGGCGGGGCTCGCGCCAAGGCGGTCATCGCCTGGAACCCCGAGACCAACGAGGTGCGATCGGGCCAAGTCAAGGCGCCGCCAGGGTTCGAGTACTGGCTGCTGAAGTTCGACGGCGTGTCTAATAACACGGACCGCGACTTGGCGGACCCGCAGGGCTTCGGCGCGATTGAGTATGCTTATTCACTCATGGCCCGAGCGGCGGGAATCCGGATGGCAGAGTGCCGCCTCTTCGAAGAGAGCGGACGACGGCATTTCATGACGCGCCGCTTCGACTGGCTCGACTTGTTCGAAGGTGGCGAGAAGCTTCACATGCAGTCTCTGGCCGCGTCGGCGCACTTCGACTTCAACAATCCTGCCGCCCACTCTTACGAGCAGGCGCTGATCGTCATGCGCGGCTGGGCCTGTCCATGGACGACATCGAAGAGCAGTTCCGTCGGATGGTGTTCAACGTCATCGCTCGCAACCAGGACGATCACGTCAAGAACATTGCCTTCCTGATGGACAAGCAGGGGCAATGGTCACTCTCGCCCGCGTTTGACGTGATGTATGCTTACAATCCGTCGGGCACTTGGACCGCGATGCACCAGATGAGCTTGGCAGGCAAACGCGAGGACTTCACCTTCGATGATTTCAAGAGCGTTGCCGAAACGGCCTCCATGAAGCGGGGACGCGCGGAGGCGATCACGCGCGAGGTCGCCGCGGCGGTCGGGCGATGGCGGGAGTTCGCTGAGCAAGCTGGCGTGCTACCCGACCAGATCGAGAAGATCGGCAACGCCCATAGGCTTGAGTTGCTTCCGAAGTGATAGGCGCGTTGACTTCGCTGGGGTGGGGCAATCGGTTCTATCGGCTGGCGGCGCGAGATTGGCAGAGGTATGATGAATGCGCCTGATTTAGAGGGAAGCCCATGACCATTTTCAAGTTCTGGATGCCGGCATTGGTCGGAATTCTTCTGCTGCCGGGTGCGGCGGTAAGTGCTGATGCGGCGAAGGAAGCCTACGAGAAGGGCAAAACATGTCTTGAAAAAAAGGACTACGATGCCGCCATCGCCGCCTTTACTGAGGCCATTCGGTTAGACCCGAAGTTGGGCCAAGCCTTTTGCGACCGAGGACTCGCCTATGGCCACAAGTGAGGTCACGACACGGCAATCACCGACTTTACCGAGGCGATTCGGCTCAATCCGAAATACGCCGCGGCCTATTGTTCCAGGGGCTTCGCTTACCGGAACAAGGCCGACTTCGGACAAGCGATTCGAGACCTTAACGAGACGATTCGTCTGGATCCGAAAAGCGCCCCGGCATATTGCGGCCGAGGCGATGCCCGCGCGAACCAAGGCGAACTTGACAATGCCATCAAGGACTACAACGAGGCAATCCGGCTCGATCCAGAATTCGCCGGCGGCTATGCTGGCCGAGCCTATCTCTACTGCATCAAGAACGATTCAACCAAGGCCATCGCGGACGTTGATTCGCTGATCAGGCTGAACCCGAAATGGCCTTCTTGTTATGAGGTACGTGCTGCGATTCGAATTCGTAAAGGCGATCTTGAGGGAGGTATCGCCGATCTTCACTCCGCAATTCGACTCGATCCGAACGATCCAGCGGCAAAGCTCGACACCTCGCCTAAACGGCCACTTACTCCGGCAGCTATTAGAAATGGCGAGCAGCAGGTCCGCCAAATGCTGCGGGATCGGCCCGCGATGGCACAGTTTGGCGAGAGGGCTGACGTACTACATCAATGGGCAGCACGTAAGTTTGCGGGCGAGGATTTACATCAGGAAATCCTTTGGGACGCCTCCGAGCCGACTTTTGCCGCTCAGAGCATGTTGCCAACTGTCGGTTCGCCAGGACGAATTCGGGTACGCGCACCGTATGGCGATGAGGTGAATAAGAACAATGCGAAATGTTTTGAAGCACTTTGGAGCAGCGCCGTATTTGAATTGTTCAATATCGCTAACGCCCAGGATTTCCAACGGCTCGGTCAGGAAACATCCGCAGGGAATCTGACAAAGGAGGCATTCGTCACCAAGGTAATTGAATGCGAGTCACGGGCTGCGGAAAGGACGCGGGCTTTCTACATTCATATCTACCTGCCTTGGGCGAAAGGACAACACACGCCAACCGATCCGCAGTTGTGGTACGTTGGGGTAAGGTGGGACTCGCGGCAGAACCTTCTTCTCTCGCAGATAGACAAGCGTGGGGCCTATTGGAGATCTTACGAACGCAAGTATGACTCAATTCGCGTGAGATCGTTGCTTGAAAAAGGCGAAATCGAGAAGGCGATTGAGTTGATCGCCGGGATGCAGAAGCAAGCAACGACACCCGAGGAAAATGCCGTAATCTTACTCTGCCGTGGTTTTGCCTATGGTACGAAGGGCGACATGGACAAGGCGGTCGCCGACTTCACCGAGGCCATTCGACTCGATCCGAAGTCGCCCGAGGCACACTTCAACCGAGGTAACGCATTTTTGAGAAAGGGCGATCTTGACAAGGCCATTGCTGACTTTACAGAGTCTATCAGGCTTGATCCAAGACACGCCGAGACTTTTGGCGGTCGCGGTTCTTCCTGTAGGCTAAAAGGCAACTACGACAAGGCGATTGCCGACTACACCGAGGCCATCCGTCTGGCCCCAGTCTATAGCGACAATTACTTTTCCGGTCTGACGACAATTAGAATTCCCGGTTGAGGCCAGTTGAGGCTGGTCAGATAGACTGTTGCAAGTCTCCGTAGGAGGGGGACTTGCAATGGTCACGGATGAGCAGGTGAAGCGGTTGTGGCAGGTGTTGTCGTCAGGGAAGACTCTGGTTCAGTCGGCAGACAAGGCGAGCATGGACGAGAAGACGGCGAGGAAGTATAGGCGGCTGGGTCGGCTTCCCAGCGAAGTTGTGCCGGATCGCTCGTGGCGGACACGGGCAGACCTGTTTGCCGAGGTGTGGCCGGAAGTGCATGCGCAACTGCACGAGGCGCCTGGCCTGGAGGCCAAGACGCTGTTTGGAGCGCTGCAGATCAAATACCCGGGGAAGTTCGACGAAACGCAGTTGCGCAGCTTTCAGCGTGGCGTGAAACGTTGGCGAGCGACGGCCGGCCCGGCGAAGGAGGTGTTCTTCAGCCAAGTGCATCATCCGGGACGGTTGTGTGCGTCGGATTTCACCCACATGGAAAGCCTGGCCGTGATCATTGGCGGGCAGTCGTTCGACCATCTGCTTTACCACTTCGTGCTGACGTACTCGAACTGGGAGTCGGTGACGGTCTGTTTTTCCGAGAGTTTCGAGAAGCCTCGGCGAAGGACTTCAAGACGCCCTGTGGGAATTGGGCGGCGTGCCCGAACGACACCGCACGGATCGGATGAGCCTGGCGGTCAACAACGGATCGGACATGAAGGAGTTCACCGCGCGGTACAAGGGACTGTTGGGCTACTACGGGATGGAGATGGAGAAGATCCAGCCCCGGGAACCGAACGAGAACGGAGATGTCGAACAATCGCATCGGCGTTTCAAGGAAGCGGTGGAGCAGGCCCTGTTATTGCGTGGCAACCGGGACTTCGAGAGCCGTGAAGCCTATGGACGATTCTTGAAAGAGCTGGTGGCGGTTCGCAATGCGGGCCGTCGCAAGCGGCTGGACGAAGAGTTGCCTGGCCTTCGGCCTCTGCCGGATCGGCGACGGGAGAGCTGCAAGCGAATCCCGGTACGCGTGGATACGGGGAGTTTGGTCCATGTAGACCGAAATGTTTATTCGGTTCCCAGCCGCTTGATTGGCGAGCGGGTCGAGGTGCGATTGTACGTGGAGCATGTCGAGGTCTGGTACGCCCAGAAGGAGATGGAGCGCTTTCCGCGTTTGCGCGGGCGGAACAAACACGCCATCAACTACCGGCACATTATCGACTGGTTGGTGCGAAAACCGGGGGCTTTTGAGAACTACGTTTACCGGGAAGAGCTGTTTCCCACGAGCCGCTTTCGCATGGCCTTCGACGCCTTGCGGGAAGCGCAGCCCAAGCGCGGTCACAAGGAGTATTTGCAGATTCTCTATCTGGCGGCAGGCCACGGCGAGACGGCAGTGGACGAGGCGTTGCGAACGCTTCTAAACAGCGGCCAGCCCGCGACCCGGGCCGCGGTCGAAACGTTGGTCCAGCGGGCCGAGGAAGTTCCGGCGGTCACCGAAGTGACCGTCGAAGTAGTGGACTTGTCGGATTTCGATGACTTGTTCTTGCACAAGGAGGTGTGGGATGGGTGCGAAGGGGGATTTGAAAGAGAAGTTGGCGGCTTGCTTGCGGGAACTGCACTTGCCGACGTTTCGGGAGTGTTTTGAGGAACTGGCCCGACGGGCATTACAGGAGACGGCCAGCTACGAGCAGTACCTGTTGGAACTGGCCGAGCGGGAATGCCAGGGCCGCTTGGCAAAGCGGACCGAGCGGCTGCTGCGGGATTCCCGTTTGCCGCTGGAGAAGGATCTGGCGAGCTTCGACCTGGCGCGGTTGCCGGCGAAGGTCTCTCGCCAAGTGCGGACGCTCATGGAAGGCTCGTTCGTGGACCGCCGCGAGAACCTGTTGTTGTTCGGCAAGACCGGATCGGGAAAGACGCACCTGTTATCGGCGATCGCCCAGGAATTGGTTCGCAACGGACGGAAGGTGGTCTCATGGTCGTGTGCCCTGCTGGTTCAGGAACTGTTGGCGGCCAAACGGGATCTGAAGCTCAACCGGGTGCTAAAGCAGATGTCGAAGTGCGAGGTGCTCTTGATCGACGACATCGGCTACGTGCAGCAGAGCCGGGAGGAGATGGAGGTGCTGTTCACCTTGTTGGCGGAACGCTACGAGCGCGGCACGGTGATGCTGACCAGCAACCTGCCGTTCTCGAAGTGGGAGACGATCTTCAAGGATCCGATGACGACAGCGGCGGCAATCGACCGCCTGGTGCATCACAGCGTGATCTTGGAGTTGAACATCCCGAGCTACCGGTTGGACGAGGCCAAGCGAACCAAGCCGCCCGACGCGGCCTGAGATTGGCGAGGGCCACCCGCGGCGGCGTGCGGCCCCCCCTTTTGTTTCGCTCCGCTGCGCTGCGCTTCACAAAAGGGGGGGCCGCACGCCTCTGGTTCTCAACCGGGAATTCTAATTGTCGTTCAAGGGGAAGAGTAATTGTCGCCGAAAGAAGGTGCCCGCGTAGCGCGTTCGAACGGACAAGGCGGGCCTCTTCTTGTGAATCATCGCATGACAGTTTGGGCAAAGCGGCCGAAGGTCATTTATTGGATCAACCATATATTCTGTCTTGATGGCGGAAAGTTCGATCAAATGATGCACATGAATGAAGGACCGCCCTAACGCGCCATAATGAGCTTCAAAGTCAAAGCCACAGACACAACACGCGACCCCCCCAATGTTCGATGCATTTCTGGCGGGCGATTGGATTGCGCTCATACACGTTAACCGTGACCTTTGTAATCGCGCCTTCTGCCAACGTTTCCGTCCCAGGTACTTCTTCCGGAAACACGGTAAGGCCATCGTAGTCGAGCAGAGCCGCATGCTTGGCCTGAATACTCCGAATCTTTTTCATCGTCGTTTTGCCCACGACCTCATAATAGTCGAGGTGCAAGCTTACGGCCGTAAGTGCATTTCTGAGCCCATCCGCGCCATAGTCCTTGTGAATATGCGTCAGAAAGTAGTCGGTCGCGAAACCGTTGCTTGTACGCGTATAACAGCGTCCCTCGACCATGCGCAAAATTGCCGAGATAATCAGCCGCAGAATTGCGATTCATGGAATGGGCTGTCGTGAGAGTCGTTAGCCCTGCCTCGCTGGTCAGCGACCCCTCGTACACTCGTTTCGCTATCTCGTAGGCTGCGACACTGGTTGCGTCTGAAATATTCATGGGGCTGGCTCGATGAATACGGATAAGAACGTATTGTCTATAGGGGTTTTGGTTTCCGATCCGGATCAAATTAAACTAGCGATATATGGCGTGTCAATCTTCGAGGGTGAATGGGGGCATCACTGGTCGATGCTAACGCCAGTTAACATAACTCGTGATATCGCCTTTTCCTTCCTTTCCTTTTCATCACTACGACGGCTTGCCGTTAAATCGCCGGGCAACGACGACAAAGGCGATCGTTACGGGCACCATGGCGATGGTGAACAAGCCAAAATAGAGCGGCGGCGAGAGCACGATCGGCCGGTGGAAGAGCACGACGGTTGATTCGTAACAGGGCGAGACGAAGCCGTTCAAGAACTCGCCGCAGGCCATCGCGGCCAGCCAGCAGGCGGTGATGAAACCCTTCATCGAATTCGGCGCGGCGGTGAACGCCAGTTCCAGGCCGGTGACGGAAATGCAAACTTCGGCAGCCGTGACTGTGAAGTAGGCGGCGAAGATCCACCATGCCGACACTCGCCCTGCGTCGCCCGCGCGGACGGCCGCGACGGCCATAATGGCCGGCGTGGCGATCGTCAGCAGATAGCCGATCAGCATCTTGTCTGTCGCCCGAAGCACGATTCCGCGTCTGGCAAGCAAGTGCCAAACCATGGCGCCGGCCGGCACGAGGACAATGATCAGCATCAGGTTCAAAACTTGGAACTGGTCCGCTTCCACCGGCTTGCGGAGGAGGTCGAGCCCGGTATGCGCGTGGAGAAACGTCAGTACGCCCGCCTGCCAGGTGCCCTCGGCAAAGTTGAAAATGTCCAGGTCAATGTGGTTCCTCGCAAAGAGGACCCAGGTGTTATCATATTGTTCCAGCACGCTCCAGAAAAAGATGACCAGAAAGAAAATCCCGAACAATCGCCAGAGCACGGCAAGATGGCTGCCGTGTGACTCCGCGCCGTGAGTCTCCTTGCGGCGAGGCCCGATCGTCTCTTTCGCATAGTAAGGCTTGCCGAGCGCGAAGAGCACGAAAGCAATCACCATCAGTCCGGCCGGAAAGAGAAACGCGATGCGGTAGCCGCAGGCGTTGCGGATGATGGGCACGAAAAGCGACGAGATAAATCCGCCCGCGTTGATGGCCACGTAGAACATGGCGAAGGCGTCGCTGCGGAGTTGCGTCTGGCCGGGCCGCTGCTGGTCGTAGGTCAAGCCCATCAGCGTGGAAAGATTCGGCTTGATCGCGCCTACGCCCATCGCCATCAAGGCAAGCGCAACCAGGAGGAACGGCGTCAACTCGAAGCCGATGATCACGTGGCCGAGAATGTAAGGCACGGAGAAGACGACGATCGTGCGGAATTTTCCCAAATAGCGGTCCGCCAGCAATCCGCCTGCGAGCGGCAAGCAGTAGCAGACGCCTTTGAAGAGGTTGATCCAGCGGCTGGCGGCTCCCTCTTCGAAGTGCAGTTTGTCGATCATATACAGGAGGAGGATCACCTTCATCCCATAGAACGAACTTCGCTCGGCGAACTCGCCCCAGACCAGGAACCAGGTCGCGCGCGGATGGCCTTTCGGCGCAGGCGCCGGGAGCGGCACTTCTTCCGATTCGGCAGTGACCGACGATTGGGACATTTCTTGAGCTAGCTTGCTATTTTCGGCGCGGCAGCGTCATATTCGTCAGGTTCGCGCCCCAAACCTTGCCGTCCGGATCGGTAAGAAAGACGATATGCTCGTCAGCATACAGTCCGGCGGGCATTGCGAACACGTTGCGGTTGACGGGCGTGAGACGGTAGTCGGCCAGGTTCTCAGTCATGGAATACAAATGCCCGTGCCGGAGGGAAATCACCAGCGGAATGAAGTCGGGCCCGTAGCTGCCGACGTAGGAATTCCACAAGGGGCAGGTTTCCACCGTTGTCGCCGGATCGATCCGCACGAACCTTTGCTCGATCTTCTGTCCGGGAGCGGTCACAAACGATTCGATGCGGCCGGACTCGCCGCGCATGAAGGTCGCCACGGCGCCGTCGGCCGTTCGCCCGTTGATGGCCAGCTTGAGCGGCTCGACGGGTGTGAAATCGACCGGCTGTCCTGCGAGTCGGCCGGTCAAGCGGCCGCCATTCAACTCGATCTGTGCCCAGGTGTTTGGCGATTCGTATTCGCCGACGAACGAGGCGAGTTCCTGGGGCGACAGCTCGATCGGCTTAGGCAAAGCGGCCGGCGGCTCGCCCAGCTTGGCTTCGAGCATGAGCCCCAAGGCCAGGTTCGAGAGGCGGCCGACGTTGCCGTTCACGATGTCGTCGTCGCAGAGCAGAATGGCGGCGATCTTCAACTCGGGCATGTACGTGAACGACGTACTGTGCCCATAGACGGCGCCGTTGTGCGAAACCGCCTTGTGATCGTGGAACTTGCCGACCATGAAGCCGATGCCGTAGCCCGAATGCTCGTGCGTCAATTGCGGCGTCCACATCTTGGCCAACGTATCGGGCGAGACGATCTGCTTTCCGCCCGCTCGGCCGTCGGCGGCGAGCATCGAGGCGAAGCGAGCGAGGTCTTCGGCGGTCGTGAAGAGATTGCCGGCCGGGATCGTGCCGAGATCGAACACCGGCGCCTCACGCTCCACGAAACCGCCGCGGCCATCGGCGACTCGCATGTAAGATGTTGCCAGCCGGCTTCTATCGATGCCCGAAAAGGCGAACGACGAGCTCGCCATGCCGAGCGGATCGAGCACGTGCTGCTTCTGGTAGCGGACGTATTCGGTTCCCGAGACCGCGGCCACAATCTGGCCCGCGATGGAAGGGCCGACATTCGAGTAGCGCGTTTTGGTGTTCGGCGGATTGACCAGCACGCAACTGCGAATCGAGGCGACGGTTGCCGGAAGGCCCGGCTCGTTGGGGTCAAAGTAACCGCCGACGGGCGACTCGCGGATCATGCCGGACCGATGGCAGAGGAGCTGGCGTATCGTAACCGGCGGGCTGCCTTCGAAGGGATTCACGAGATTGAATTCCGGGCCGTAGCTTTGAATCGGCGCGTCGAGATTGATCTTGCCCTGCTCGACCTGCTGCATGACGGCAATCGCATTGAAGAGCTTGGATACCGAACCGGCGCGAAAGATGCTATCGCGCTTGGCATTGCCAAATCCGGCGCAATAGACCACCTGCTGATCGTCAACTAGCGCCACGGCGATGCCGTGCAGTTGATGCGCGGCCATCTCGTCGCGAATGGCCTTTTCCAGCTTGGCGGCCGCCGGTGCATAATCGACCGCTTTGGACGGCGGTTCGGCGGCGGTTCGATTGAGCAATTGCATGGCAATACCGCAGAGAAGCAGGGGAAATAGGGTTCGCATGGCTACTTTTGCACTGAACTATCGGAGCATAATTGCGTCGTTCACGATTATGGCAGCAATTCGGTCCCGTGCCAATCGGGTGCAATTCCGAGTAACTTGTTGACCGTCTTCGAAACTTGATTGCCATCTACTGTTACGCTAGACTGACTTGTGCGAGTGGCAGGCGGAACCTGCGAGTTTTACGACGAACCAACGCCTTACGGGGAATCATAATGGGCCGGCTCCTATTCTTCTTGAGTGCGGCGAGTGTGTGCGCGTCGAGTCATGTCGCATGCGGTCAGGAGCCGTCAGCGCCGGCGGAGAAGGCAAATGCGGCGACCGTCGTTGGGAAGCATCCCGAATCGTTCGCCGAGGGGTCCGCGCGCGTTTACATTGAGGGAATTGAAAAGTATGCGAGTCTCACGGAGTGCCAAAAGCAGGAGATGACCGATATCATTAAGGCGCGTATCAAAGCCACAAACGAAATCAACCTCGCGGGAGGAGGAGGACGGGCGGCGGCCCTAATGGCGCTTTACACGGCGCAAAGAATAAGGACCACTACGCGATTCAAAAGGCGGAAGCTGCTTGCGACGCGGCGTTCGCGCCGGAGCGCGACGTTTATCGAAAAGCGGAAGACAAATTGGACGGTGTGCTCGCGCCCGAGCAGAGGCAAAAGGTCGTGGCGGGCCGTGCGATGGAATGCACGGACGAGTTGGTGGCGGAGTGCGGCTTTCGGATGCCCAGAAGAAGAAAGTAAAGACCGCTTGCGACGAAGTCGGAGCGGGCGGCTTCGACGCGATCGAAGAGCGCCTGCCACGCGCCATCGCGGCCATTCTTACGTCTGGGCAACTCAAAGACATTTTCCGATACCGCGCGATAGGAGACGTTGGCGGGCTTTCCCGCGAGTTCAAACTCACGGAAGAGCAAAGAAAGATCGCCGGGACGCTTGTTGACGAGCTGGCCGATACGCCGCATCTGGAAACAGACTGGCCGACGTTCGCAACGCTTCGCGCGAAGCTTGAGCGGAGGATTGAGGACCTGTTGACCGCGGACCAAAAAAAGAGGCTGACGGTCTCCGCATCCTACGGCACGAATTTTCGCCGCCCAAGCTGGCGCTGGCGGCTCGGCGGCCCAACCTTCGATGCCGCCCTAACCGTTGATCGCAAGCCCTGAGCGATACGACCGAGATGGATGTTATCGCCATGTTTCACTAGCGGTATGGTTCAATGAACGCTCGCAACCTTCGGTATTCTTTGATCGTACTCGTGCTTTCGGCTCGCCAACTTCCGGCGCTGGCCCAGGGTCCGCCGCCGCTCAAGGTGGTTGGCAACCAGATACAAACCGCGGACGGGCGCGTCGCACACCTGCAAGGCGTCAACATTCCCAGCTTGGAATGGGGACAGGGCGAGCACTTGTCGCAGTCGCTCACGGCGGCCGTCAGCGATTGGAAGGCCAACATCGTTCGCCTGCCGCTGTCGCAGGACCGCTGGTTCGGGCATACAACGGACAAGAAGGACGGCGGCGTCCATTATCGCAAGACAGTTCGCGATTTCGTTGACAAGGCCGCCGGCTTGAATTGCTATGTGATCCTCGATTTGCATTGGAACGACGGCGGCGTCTGGGGCCAGCACATCGGCCAGCACAAAATGCCCGATGACCTCAGCCTCGAATTCTGGAAGGCGGCGGCCGCGGCGTATGCCGGGCAATCGAACGTGCTTTTGGGCCTCTACAACGAGCCGCACGACATCCCCTGGCAAATCTGGCACGACGGCGGCCAAGTCAGCGAGACCGACAAGAAAATGCCGGGCGGCAAGCTCGAATACCACACGCCGGGCATTCAAAAGCTGCTCGGCGCCTGCCGCGCCGCGGTGCGCAAAAACGTCGCCGTCGTCGGCGGGCTCGATTGGGCCTATGACCTCACGGGCATCGTCAAGGGCCATGCGCTGAGCGATCCCAAGGGCAACGGCGT
Organism: uncultured Planctomycetia bacterium; assembly: GCA_963707295.1. Classification (GTDB taxonomy): domain Bacteria; phylum Planctomycetota; class Planctomycetia; order Pirellulales; family Thermoguttaceae; genus JANXQG01. The sequence goes on along the minus strand of CAVPPL010000006.1, from coordinate 652,642 downwards.
CGTCTACGATACGCACATTTATCCCATGAAGAAGTGGTTCACGCACGGGACGACGAAATCGCAAGACTGGGACCGTCTGCTGCTGCCCACCGCCGCGAAATACCCGGTCATCGTCGGCGAATTCGGCGACGGCAAGGACAACTACGCCGGCAAGGTGCTGGAATTCGCCGATCAGAACCATCTGCCTTGGATCGGCTGGTGCATGCACACGGGAGCTAAGCCCTGCTCGATCAAGGATTGGAACTACACGCCGACCGCCTACGGCGAGCTTGTCAGGAATGCGCTGCGCGGCGCGGATGCCAAGCGATGAGGCGGCGGCCCTTCGCTGGCGCGTTAGGCTTGTATCGCCGGCATCGCAACAGGACACTGGCGGGCGACGCTTTCCCTCGCCTGTAAACACAACTCGACCGCCTTCAGCCCGTCCTCGCCCGTCACGCGCGGTTCAGCGCCCATGCGAATCGCGGCGGCAAAATCTTCAATCGCGTCGGCCAGTTCGTAGACCTCGCCCGGCGTGCCGGCGATGGGCACGTCGTGAATCGTCGCGCCGTCGAAGTGCTTGAGCGAGAACGTTGGATGGAATGTGCGATCGAGCGCGCCGCTCCACGATGCCCAAAGCGCGCCGGTCCTGCCCGTCAGTTTGACGGTGTGGTGGTGCTCGAAGCCGGCGAGCGTTTGGGCGATGACGGCGAACCGCCCGCCGGGGAAGTTCACGGTGGCGGTGAAATTGTCTTGCAACTCGGGCCGGGCGGGGTCGCGGGCGATGGCTCGTGCGTAGACGGAAATCGACTCGCCGGCGGCGGCGAAATACCAGCGAGCAAGATCGAAAAAGTGGATCGGCTCTTCGAGAATCCAATCGCCCACGCGGGCCGGATCGTAGCGCCAGCCGTTGACGCCTTGACGATAAGGATTCCGCCAGAGCTCGATGAGCGCGTATTGCGGATCGCCGATCGCGCCCTCGTCGATCATGGTCTTGATCTTTCCCCACAACGAAGAGTAGCGGAATTGGTGCGCCACCGCGAGGCGAAGGTTCCGCCGCCTGGCGAGATCAATCAAATCGCGGCCGTCCGCGATCGACAGGGTCATGGGCTTCTCCAGGAAGAGATGTTTGCCCGATTCGAGCGCTGCCTTGCTCGCGGCGTGGTGCAGGTGCGACGGCAGGACAACACTCACGGCCGCGATGTCGGGCCGGGTGAGCATCTCGCGATAATCGGCGAAAACGGCGGCTTGCGGGTGCGCCGCCGCGGCCTCGGCGCGGCGGCCGGCGTCGCTGTCGGCGATGGCCGCGAGCGTCAATGCCTTCCCCGCGGCAATTACCCGCGCGTGGTGCGAGCCCCATGCGCCAAATCCGATCAGGCCGAAAGCGATATCGTTCATTCTGGATGTAATGGGTGGGACAAGCTCGCTTCAAGCGATGCCGGCCCACCATTAGCGTTGACGGTGGGCCTTCGCTCGCTGCGCAATCTTGTCCCACCCTACGGTTTCCTAAAACGCCTGCGTCATGCCCGGCACCGCCACGGGGTATCGCCCTTCGGCGTCGGGCAAGTCGCGGGTGGGAGCGTCCCAGGCGAACCGCTCAGGCGCGAGCGAGAGCTGCGAGTTGAACGCGTCGTCCCAGGTCACAACCTTGCCGGAGTAGGTGGCCATGCGGCCCATGATGGCCGTCATCGTGGACATCGCGCCGAGTTCCACCTGGTTGTACGGCTTGTTGTTACGGATGGCGTCGAAGAGCACGTCGTGCTCAATCTGATACGGGCTGGCACCGGTGTTCTTCACGCTCTGCGCCGCCTGGCCGGCAACGTGGATCGTCGCCTTGTTGCCTTGGATGTCGACCGAGCCTTTGACTCCCGCGGCATGTTCGCTCTGGCTGCTCCAGCAACCGGGGATTTGCCGGCACTCGCTGAGCATCTTCGTGCCGTCCGCGTAGGTGTATTCGACGGAATGGTGGTCGAAGATCTGCCCCCATTCCTTGCCGGTGCGGACTTGCCGGCCGCCCATGCCCTGGGCCTCGACGGGGTGGCCGTTCATGATCCAGTTGCCGACGTTGAGGTTGTGGATGTGCTGCTCGACGATGTGGTCGCCGCCGAGCCATGTGAAGAAGTACCAATTGCGCATCTGATAGGCTAGTTCGCCGAGGTCGCCGCGGGCGAAGGGCTTCTTAGCGGGCGGTCCGCCGTTCCAATAGACGCGGAGGTAGATGAGCTTGCCCAGCGCGCCGTCGTGGAGCTTTTGGATCGTCTCGACGTACATGGGCTGAACGCGGCGCTGCAAGCCGACGGCCACCTTCAGCCCTTTGCGCTTGCGCCTCGGCCCCGGCGGCGAGGATGCGGCGCACGCCGGGCGCATCGGTCGCCAGCGGCTTTTCCATGAAGACGTTCTTGCCGGCCGCGACTGCAAGTTCGAAGTGACCTGGCCGAAAGCCCGGCGGCTGACCCATGACGACCACGTTGACGCCGCTGTCCAACAGTTGTTTGCAGGCGTCAAGCCCGACGAACTGTCGTTCCTTCGGCACGTCGATCTTGCCGCCGTAGCCTTTGCTTGCCGGCGTGTCGTAGCGGCCTGCTCCGCCACGCGTCAGTTGATTGAGGCTGGTATGCAGTCGGTCTTCGAAGGCGTCGGCCATGGCCCAGAGCTTGACGGGGCCTTCGGTGCTGATGGCCTGGGCCGCCGCGCCCGTGCCGCGCCGCCGCAACCGATGAGGCCGACTTTGATTTCGTCGCTGCCCGCCGCGTGCGCGGTACGCGCCGTGAAGCTGGGCAAAAGGAACGCCGCTCCAGCGCCAAGCGCCGAAGTCGAAAGGAACTGCCTGCGACTCGCGGTCGAGGAAGTAGACGGGATGTTGTTTGGAGTGTCCATGATGGGTTTCAGCTTAGCAACGGCCGAAGTCGCATGCAAGCTGGCGGGTGAAAAATGCACGTCCGCTAATCGCACATATGGACGGCGAGCCGTGCTGGTAGCAATTGGCCATGACAATCTACTAGTTACTATGCACAAGTCGCCCGGCCGGCGCCGTAGCGGCAATTATTGTGCCGTGAGCAGCTAAAAAAGCGGGCCAATAGCGGTTAGGCCGCCCGTTTGACGCGCAAAATCGTTGCAAGAAGTTTGTGATAACGCTACAATGTGATGAATCTGGGATCGCCGCACGAAAGCTTCGCGGGCAAGCGAGGCGCGGATTTAAATCAAATTCCTGTTTGGGAGGAATCGCTGTGTCTGCCATCGGATGTCGTGCGGAGCCGCGCGTTTTCGTCTCTGTTTTGATCGCCCAATTTCGGCCATCCCATGCTGCCCAGCAGCCAGAAAACACTGGGCTTGTGTGGCGAAGTCTCGGTGTTGCCGGAGTCCTTGCGCTGTTCGTGTCAAGTTGGTTGGCGCTCGATTGCCGTTGGGCGTCCGCGGCGGCGTACACCTGGGATCCTACCGGCTCGACTTCGCCGCCGACCAACTTCGGTGGCGGCGGCACGTGGGATCCATCGTCCACCAACTGGTGGGACGGCACGACGACCGCGGCATGGTCGTCCGGCAATGACGCATGGTTCACCGGCCCGAACCCTGGGGGCACGGTTACGCTGGACGCTCCGCAAACTGTTGGAAACATCGTATTCAGCGCCAGCGGCTATATCCTTTCCGGCAGCACGCTGACCGTTTCGCCAGCCAATCTGACGTTGGGGACTATCACCGCGAATCAGAACGCCACGATCAATTCAAGCATCGCCGATAATGGCCTCGGCGTGACGTTCAACGGCACCCACGTAATGGCCCTGGGAGCCGCTGGCAACACCGGGCTGACAGGCGCGGTGACCGTCAACAGCGGCACGCTCGCAGTTAACGGCGCAAATCAGGTCCAGGGGGGCTCGGTGCCGCAAGTGCGATCGTTATCAACAGCGGCGCCACCGTTTTGGCCAGCTCGAACGGAATCTCAAATTCGCTAATTGGCCGGCAAGGCAGCGCTCTTCAGACGATCCAAATCAATGCCGGAGGTCTGCTCTCGTACCCAGTAAGCAACGGCAGCACCGATCACCTCAACGCCTTGCTCTTGGGCGGCGGCACGCTCTTTGCCAGCGCGGTGAATACCGCGTTCGGAACATGGAACTTCGACGGCGGCGTCGCCACCGCTGGCAGCGGGAATACATCGTACATGCTTGGCGGCAACGCCTGCCTGACGCAGAACTCCGGCGGCGGAACGCAGTTCAATGTCGCCGCCGGCGATACCCTCAGCGTCCTCACACAGATCTGTAGTGGCACGAGCTTCATCAACGGCACGAGCCAGTTCCCCCTGGCCATCAATGGCCAGGGCACGTTGGTCCTCGCCGGGTCGAACAACTTCTCTACGAGCACTCAGATGAACAACGGCACGCTGTTTCTGGCTAATACGGCGGCGCTGGCGGCCAGCCCGTTGGTCATGAGCGGGGGCACCGTCAGCTTCAGCGGCATCACGCAAACCGTTCCCCTTGTGAGCCTTGCGGGCATTGGCGGCACGCTCGTGCTGGCCAACACCAGCGGCACGCCCGTCAACGTCAGCGTGGGCAGCGGTGGCGCCGCGACGAACTATTCCGGGCTCGTGACGGGCAGCGGCTCGATGACCGTCGCCGGCGGCGACTTGACCCTTGCCAGCGGCAACAACTACACCGGCACCACAATCCTGGCCGGCGGCGTTCTCACGCTGGGGAACCCCACCGCTCTTGGCAACAGCACGATCCAATTCAGCGGCGGCACACTGCAGTATAGCGCCGCCGCCAACAACGCCGATTACTCATCAAGCTTCGGCACGGCGTCCAGCGAGAAGTTTAACATCGACACGAACGGCCAGAGTCCTACTTTTTCAGGCAACATCAAGAGCTCTGCAGGGGTCCTCACGAAATTCGGTCTGGGCGAATTGACTCTCTCGGGGAGCAACAGCTACACGAGCGGCACCATTATCAACGGTGGCCTGCTGCAGTTTGCAGGCTCGGCCTCGGTCCCCAAGTTTCAACAAATCACCATCAACAGCGGCGGCGCGCTGGTGGCCAGTTCCGGAACCGTCACTACGGTCAACGGTTGGCTGGGCACCGGCAGGATCCAACCCGCTTCGCATGGCGCCATTGCGCTGACGGTCAGCAGCACGGACACGTCCGTCAACTTTACCTTGGGGACCTCCGGCTACCCCAACCTTTCCTTGGGGGCCGTGGGAACGGTCACCTACAGCGGCAGCATTACGCCGGGCAGCGGCGGCTACAATCTCGGCGGTGGTGGCGGCACACTCTGGTTGGCCACCCAATTGACCAACACCGGCAGCCTGCAGCCCACGCCGCTCACCGTCGGCAATGGCGGCGGCGGCACCGTGGTCCTCGCCAACTCCGCCGACAACTGGGGAGGCGCGACAACCATTGTGTCGGTGCACTTCTGCAGTTGGGCGACGGCATGGCCAACAATGTCACGCCGGTCAATAGCATTAGCAACAGCGGCACCTTGCTCATCCCCAACGCCTTGCCGCAGGCCTTTGCTGCCGGAATGAGCGGCACGGGCGCCTTGTACGCCTTCGGCTCGTCGGTGCTGGAGCTTGACGGAACGAACTCCACCGGCGTCTTCTACGCCAACGGCGGGACAGTCAACATCAATGGCATCTTCAACACCACCGGCAAGACGATCTTCGGCAGCAACGTCGCCAGTGCCCCGCAGGGTCCGACTGTCGTGAACTGGAACGCTACCGGCAGCGCGACGGGCGGGTCGTATTTCGGCGTGGCCGACACGGGACAAACCGCCACGTTGAACATCAACGGCGGCAGCCTCGCCATCGCCAATGTCAAGGTTTTCGTGGGCAACACCAACGGCGGGGGCGTCGGCACTCTCAACCTTTCCGCCGGCACGGTCACAGTTGACGGCAGCAACCCGTTCTTCATCGGCGACATCAACACCGCGAACAACAGCAGCACCGGCGTCATGAACATCAACGGCGGGCTGTTGTCGATCACGTCAGGCACCACCAACGCATGCTCGGGGGCTCCGGTGCGATCACGATGGCCGATGGGTTCAATTCCACCGCCACCATCAACCTCAACGGCGGCGTGCTCTCGACCGGCCGCAGCTTCGTCCTGGGCAGCGGCTCGGCCGCCACCCTCGATCTCAACGGCGGAACGCTGCAAGCCACCGCCAACGGCAACGGTAATTGGTTTCAGGGCGTCACCGTCGTGGCCGACACCGGCGGGGCCATTATCGACACTCAAACCTACACCATGACCGAGTCGGCGACGGCAACCATCAGCGGGCCGGGCAGCCTGACCAAGTTCGGGCCGGGCGTCCTGGCACTCAACGGCGTCAATACCTACGCCGGCGTGACCGTCATCAACGCCGGAATCCTCCAGGCAAACGGGGAGTTGTCCCTGGAGCCCGTGCCGGCCGGCTTCGTGTACAACAACATCACGCTCAACGGCGGCATGCTCCGCGACAGCAATTGATACGTCTACCTTGACCTTTCGGCCAATCGCGGCGTCTTTCTGGGTCCCAATGGCGGTTATCTTCGCTCTGGCTGGGAGAACACCCTGACCGTCAACGGCGTCATCAGCGGCGGCGGGCCCTTGTCGATCGCCAACGATGGCCAAGGTTACCCCGGCAACAACGTTTACCTGGCCAACACGGCCAACACCTACACCGGCAGCACGACGATCGGTTCAGCGGCGGCGCCCGGTTTTAGCTATAAATCCCTTTCCACCGTCAACGTGCAGATGCTGGCCAACGGCGGCCTGCCGAGCAGCATCGGGGCCTCGACCAGCAACGCCGCAAACCTCGTCTTCAACACGGGCGGCGGCGGGACGGCCGTCGTGAACTACGTCGGCACGGGCGACAGCACGGACCGTCTGTTCACCATCGCCAGTGGCATCGCCACGATCAACTCTTCCGGCACGGGGCCGCTCAGCTTCAGCAACCCGGGCGCGATCGCGTTTACCAATTCGCTGCCCTCCACGCTGGCGTTGGGCGGCGCCTACGCCGGTCCCGCGGCCAACACTTTCGCCCCGCAAATCACCGATGGCGGCGCCGGCCCCACGATCCTGGCCGTCCAGGGGTCGATCTGGACCTTGACCGGCAGCAACAATACCTTCACGGGCGGCGTGGTGCTCAGCGGCGGCGTTCTGAACGTCACCAGCAACAACGAGTTGCAAAACAACGTCGTGACCGCCAGCGGCGGCAACCTGACCTTGGCCGCCGGAGTGACCTCGCCCGCCGTGGCCGGTTTGTCGGGCAACGGCAGCCTCGTGCTGCAGGATGCAAACTCCAATCCCGCCACGCTGCACGCGGGCGGCAACGGCGCCAGCAGCGTCTTCGCCGGCAACCTGTCGGGGCCGGGCGGACTCGTAAAGACCGGCAACGGCCTGTTGGTGCTCTCGGCCAGCCAGAGCTACAGTGGCGCCACCACGGTCAGCGGCGGCACGCTGCAAATCCTCCCCGCCTTGATGACCGTCAGCGGCTTCGGCGGCAGCGGCACCGGCTGGACGTTCAACTTAAGCGGCAGCGCTTCTCCCGGCGTGGGCGTTGCCAATAACGTTTACACCCCGACCGTGAGCGGCTCGGGCAACACGGCCACCAGCCTTTGGTACAACACGCCGGTCTCCTTGGCGGGCGTGCCGTGGACGGCCAAGTTCACCTACAACGACGTCAGCGGGAACGGGGCCGACGGCATATCCTTCGCCTTGCAGAACGCTCCCGCCGGCACGGCTGCTCTGGGCGGCGGCGGCAACCAACTGGGCTTCGGCGGCATCTCCCCCGCGGCCGGAGTGACTTTGCAAATCTACAATAATAGCTATGCCAACTTCGTCACCAACCCCGCTGCCGCCAGTCTCGAAAACTTGGGCAGCCTTACGTCCCCCGTCAATCTGCGGGCGACCAACACGCCGACGAATTTCACCTTGCAATATGACGGCTACTCCACGTTGACGATGACCGCCACGCAAGGCGGCAACACCTTGTCCAACTCGTGGAACGTCAACCTCTACAGCGTTCTTTCCGGCGCGGCGCGATCTTGCCCAACGCTCTGGCCTATCTCGGCTTCACCGGCGCCGACGGCGGCACCAATGCCACGCAGACGATCTCCAATTTCACGGTGGCGAGCACCCCGGCGCCGTCGAGCATTCTCCCCTCGACCACTCCGCTGACGGTCGCCGCCGGCGGTGTGCTCGATTTGAACGGCGGCACCCAGGAGGTCGGCTCCTTGGCGGGCGGCGGGACCGTCGTCAACAGCGCCGGGGCGAACTATCGCGCCGCCTTCACCGTGGGCAACGACGGCAGCAGCCAGACGTTCTCCGGCACGATCGCCGGGAACATCGCCCTGGCGAAGGTCGGCGGCGGCGCGCTGGCGCTCGGCGGCAACAACAGTTACACCGGCGGCACATTGATCACCGGCGGCGCTATTATCGTCGCCCAGCGCACCGGTTTGGGCAGCGGCCCGGTAGACCTCGGCAGCGGCACGCTGGACGCCAGCGGTAACGGATTGGCAGCCAACTCGTTGACCGTTTCCGACAGCGGCCCGAGCACGTTAATCGTTTCACTGGCCCATCCGTTGGCGATCGGCGGCGCGGTCAATCTTTTCAGCGGCGGCACGTTGAATGTCAGCGGCATCCACTACACGAACCCGCAACTGGTGATGAGCTACGGCGGCTCGGAATCGGGCGCGTTCGACAGCGCGTTTTACAACGGCAGCCCCGTTAGCTTGTCGTACAGCGGCGGTTCGATCGACGTCACCGCCGGCGCAACCGTCTTCAGCGGTTCCGGTTACTGGACCGGCAACAGCAGCTCCTGGAACAGTTCGGGCAACTGGACCGACGGCTACGGCCACAACGGTGTGCCCGGCGACGGATCGCGGCCAGCCGGCACGGACGCGGCGACCTTCAGCGGATCGAGTTCCGTCACCACGATCAACCTCAGCCCAACCAATCCAACGCTGTCCGCCTTGAGCTTCAGCAATTCCAACTACACGCTCTCAAGCGGCAGCCTCACCATGTACAACAGCTCCGGCCCGGCGACGATCACCGTGCTCAGCGGCACATCGACATTCAACGCCACGGCGACGCTGAGCCTGGCCAGCAGCACCACGGTCAATCCTTCGGCCGGCGCGCAGTTGACGGTCAACGGAGCAATTGCGGGCGGCAATCCGCTGACGCTGAACGGTCCCGGCACGCTCGTCTTGAGCGGCAGCAGGCAGTTTGGCGGCGGCCTGATCGTGGACAATGGCACCTTGATCGTGACCAATGACGCGGCACTTGCCGACGGATCGAACTTGAGCGTGGGCAATGCCTCGCACTTTGCTTCGGCGGTCGTGCCGGCGCCAAACGCAGTCGCGCCCGTGCCGGAACCGTCAGCGCTGGCGCTATTGGCCGCGGGAGCCCTGGCCGCGTGGTTCGCTGGAAACGCGAGTAAGGCAAGAATAAAGTCATTAGGAATTGGTAAAAAACCTGATCGACGAGCAAAATTGTTGCAATAAGTTCGTAATAACGTTACAATCAGGATGCTGGGTTTGGGCAGGTGCGCCGCACTGAAACTTCGCTGTTGCGTGGGTCGCGGCGTACAATACATCTTTTGTTTTTTGGAGGTAATACTGTGTCTGCCGTAAGAATCTGTGCGGGGCTGCGTGTTTTCATTTCTTCTTTGCGCTCGCTCTTGCGGAAATCGCTCGCCTGGCGCGGTTTCGCCCTGGCCGGAATTCTTGCCCTGGGCGTGTTGAGTTGGTTGTCGCTCGACTGCCGTTCGGCAAGCGCGGCGGCGTTGACTTGGGATCCCAGCGGATCGTTGTCGGGCAGCTTCGGCGGCGGCGGCAGTTGGAACACGTCTACCAAGAACTGGTGGAACGGCACCACCACGGCGGCTTGGTCCAGCGGAAGCGACGCTTGGTTTACCGGCCCAAATGCGGCCGGAACGGTCACGGTGACCGGCAATCTAAGCGCCGCCGACCTCATCTTTTCCGAGGACGGCTACACGCTCAGCGGCGGCTCGGTCTCGCTCACTAGCGGCACCATTAACGTGATGACGGGGAACACGACGCTCAGCTCGACGCTCGCGGGCACCGGTCCGATGTACGAAACCGGGAGCGGCACGCTGACTTTGAACGCCGCCAACACGTTTACCGGGCTGGCCACAATCAATCAGGGCGTGCTTTACGCGAACGCGCCCACCAACACGTCCAAGGGCGCCTTGGGCAACGCAAGCGGCATCGTAATCAACTCCGGCGGGACGCTTGCCGTAAGCACGGCCAATTCGAACTCCCTTATCGGGACTGCAGGCACCTCCAGCAAAACGATCACGATCAACTCCGGCGGCTTGTTGGAGTCCTTGACCAATTCCACCGACCACTTGAACCAACTCGTTTTTAACGGCGGCACGCTCTCTGTCGCCGCGGTCGAAACCCCGTACGGAAGCTTCAATCTCGACGGAGGGGTGTCCACGGCCGGCAGCGGCAACACGTCCTACATGCTCGGCGGCAACGTCTCGCTGACGCAATCCAACGCCAGCGCCGCCACGTCGTTCAACATCCATACCGGCGATACGCTCTACGTGAGCACGAGTATTCAAAACCTGACCGGCATAACCAGTCGCACCTTGGCCAAGGACGGCGCCGGCACGCTCATCCTGGCCGCCTCGAACAACTACGCGACCACCACCCAGGTCAACGCCGGGACGCTCTTGCTCGCCAATCCGGGGGCGCTCACGGCCAGCCCGCTGAGCATCAGCGCGGGCACCGTAAGCCTTGCCGGCATCAATAGTATCTCGATAGTGAGCCTCGCTGGGAACGCCGCCGGCGTGCTGCTGCTCACCAACACCGACGGCTCCAGCGCCAACCTTACCGTGGCCGGCGCCACCTCCACGGCCTATAATGGGAGCTTGACGGGCAGCGGCGGCTCGCTGACGATGAACGGGCCCAGCACCTTGACGCTGGGCGGGACCAACACTTACACCGGCACGACGACCCTTGCCGGCGGCGTGCTCGTGCTCAACAACGCCTTCGCCTTGCCTGCCGCTAGTCCGGTCAACTTCGCCGGTGGCACGCTCCGCTTCACGCCAACAACACCACCGACCCCTCGGGCCAATTCCTCAACACGAACAACCAGAACATTATCATCGACACCAATAGCCAGACCGTCACGCTCGCCGCAAACCTGACGAGCTCCGGAGGAGGTCTGACGAAGGTGGGCGCGGGGCTGTTGATCCTCGCGGGGACTAACAGCTACAGCGGCGTCACCGCGATCAACGGCGGCGTGCTCCAATTCCTCAGCGCAAACGCCGTCCCCAATGCCTACTCGGGCAACGGGCAAGTCATCATCAACGGCGGCGGCGGACTGTCGGCCATATCCGGCGATGACGTTACCGCCAACGGTTGGATGAACACCGGCGATATCTCGACTGCTTCGGCCGGCGCGATCGCGTTGACCAGCTCCAGCACGGACACGGGTGTCGACTTCACCTCGGGGCCCGGCTACCCAACGCTGGGCTTGGGAGCCGTCGGCACGGTGACTTACGGCGGCAGCATCAATCCGTTCTCCCAGGCCACCGGCTACTATCTCGGCGGCAGCGGCACGCTTTGGCTGACTACGGCCCTGAACGACGCGGGCGGCCCGACTCCCTTGACGATCGTCAACGGCGGTACCGTCGTCATCGCCAATTCCGCCTCCTCCTGGAGCGGCCCGACGACCATTCAGCCGGGCGCGACGTTGCAGTTGGGCGACGGCGCGGCCAACAACGTCACGCCGGTCAACAGCATTACCAACAGCGGCACCTTGACCTTCCGCAACGCCACGCCGCAGACCATTGCCGTGGGCATCAATAGCAGCGCAGCCAGCACTTTGTTGGCCTGGCGGCTCGTCCGTGCTGGAGATCGACGGCACCAACTCGGTGGGCATCTTCTATCCCAACGGCGGGACGGTGAACATCGGCAACCCGCTCGCCTCGCCCAGCGCCACCATCTTCAACACCACCGGCAAGACGATTGTGGGCAGTAACCTCACCAGCGCCCCGCCAGGCCCCACCGTGGTGAACTGGAACGCCACCGGCACCTTCAACCCCACGACCGGCGGCGCCTACTTTGGCATCGCGGACACCGGACAAACTGCCACGTTCAACATGACCGGCGGCAGCCTCAATGTGGTCGGTGCGCAGGTTTTCCTCGGCAATGGCCAAGGCACTGCCGCTGTAGCCAACGGCACTTTCAACATGTCCGCCGGCACGGTCACGGTTGACGCCTCCAACGCCTTCTACGTCGGCGGACGCGGCGGCTCGAACACCTACGGCACCGGCGTGATGAACATCAGCGGCGGCTACATGTACATCGCCCAAGGCACCAGCTACGGGCTCGGGACCAGCAACGCAATTTCGATGGCCGATGGGGCCGGTTGTGTCGCTACGATCAGCCTCACTGGCGGCACGCTCTCGACCGCGCGAACCTTCATCGCGGGCGGCGGCACGGCCACCGTCAACATCAACGGCGGCGTGCTCCAATCCATCAACAACTCCACGGGCGAGTGGTTCGACGGCGGCACGCTCATCGTCCTCGGCACGAACGGCGGCTATATCGACGTGGAAACGGGGACCGACCAAATCGCGCATAACGCCCAGCAGGAAGTGATCAGCGGCCCCGGTGCCTTGATCAAGCTCGGGCCAGGCACTCTGGCTTTGGGCACAACAGCGAACGGGAACACCTACCAGGGGGGCACTGTTATCAATAGTGGGGTTCTCCAGGCACAGATAGACCGGCGCTCGGCCCTGTGCCGGCGAGCTTCATGTACAACAACATCACGCTCAATGGCGGCGAACTCCGCGACAACGCCCAAAGCGCCTCCCTCAACCTTTCGGCCAATCGCGGGATCTTTTTGGGTCCCAATGGCGGCTTTGTCCGCGCCGGCTGGGGGAACACCGCGACCGTCAACGGCGTGATCAGCGGCGGCGGACCCTGGGCATCGCCAACGACGGCCAGGGTTACCTCGGCAACAATGTCTACCTGGCCAACCTTGCCAACACCTACACCGGCGGCACGACCATCGGCTCAGCCTCGGCCCCTGCCAATTTTACCTTTGGGGCCCTTTCCACCGTCAACGTGGCGAAGCTGGACATCGGCGGCCAGCCGAGCAGCATCGGGGCTTCGACCGGCAACGCCTCGAACCTCGTCTTCGACCCCGGCGCGGGCGGGACGGGCACCTTGAACTATGTCGGCACGGGCGATAGCACCGACCGCCTGTTCACGATCGCCAGCGGCAACGCCACGATCAACTCTTCCGGCACCGGACCGCTGAACTTTAGCAATCCCGGCGCGATCGCGTTTACCAATATAAATGCCTCCACGCTCACCCTGGGCGGCACCTACTCCGGTTCCACCGCCAACACTTTTGCCCCGGCCATCACCGACAACGGCGTTTTGCCCACCACGGTGGCCGTCAACGGGTCCGCCTGGACTCTGACCGGCGGCAGCAACAATACCTTCACGGGCGGCGTCGCGCTCACGGCCGGCACGCTGAACGTCATCGGCAACAACGATCTGCAGAATAACCTCGTGAGCGTCTATGGCGGCAAGCTGGCCTTCGCCGCCGGAGTGACCTCGCCCGTACTGGGCGGCCTGGGCGGCAACGGCGGCAGCATCGCCTTGCAGGACGCCAACTCCAGCGCCGTCACGTTAAACGTGGGTGCCAACAACAGCAACACTGCCTTCGCCGGCAACCTGTCCGGCCCGGGCAGCCTCTTCAAGACCGGCAACGGCATGTTGACGCTTTCCACGAGCCAGAGCTACGCCGGCGCCACCGTGGTCAACGGCGGCACGCTGCAAATCGCCACCCCCGTGGCCCCCGTCGGCTTCGGCGGCAACGGCACGGGCTGGACGTTAAAGAATTCCGGCTTTGCCGTCCCCAATGCCACCTCCGGCGTTTTCAACAACGTCCTTACGCTGACGCAGGGCGTGAACAACACAGCCACCGCCCTCTGGTACAACACGCCGCTGCCGTTGGCCGGTTCGCCGTGGACGGCCACCTTCACCTACACCAACGCCACCGGCGGCACCAACGGGGCCGACGGCGGCGCCTTCGCCTTGCAGACCTCCTCCTCCGGCGTGAACGCCCTGGGCGGCAACGGCGGCAGCAAGGGCATTTCGGGCGTCACCCCCTCGGCCGAACTCGAATGGGAAATTTACCATGACAGCGGAGGCTCAATTGGCTACGACACGAACGGCGCGCACTACTACCCCGCTGGGCCTCACGTCCGTCGCCACTTCCAGCACTACGCCGATAAACATGACGGTGGCTTACGACGGCGCCGGGAACCTGACTTTTGAGCGCGACGCAAGGCGCCAACGCTTTCAGCGCCCCTATCTCCTCCAACCTGTCGAGCGTGCTCACCGGCCTGGGCGGTTATGCCTACGTCGGTTTCACTGGCGCCACCGGCAGCGCCAACGCCACGCAAACGATCTCCAATTTCAGTTTGTCCTATTCGCCCACGTCGAGCGTGAATGTGCTCCCCGTGAACACGCCGCTGACGGTCAACACCAACGGCACGTTCGACCTCAATGGCGGCAGCCAGGCCATCGGCTCCTTGACGGGCGCGGGCGTGGTCACCAGCAGCGACACCAGCGGCATCACCGCCCTTCTGACACTGGGCAACGACGGCAGCAACCAAACGTTCTCCGGCATGATCACCGGTCCGCTGACGCTGACGAAGGTCGGCAGCGGCTTGCAGGCGTTCTCCGGCGCGAACTCTTACACCGGCGGCACGACGATCAATGCCGGCGCTTGATGTTCGCCTCGGCCGGGTCGCTGCCCGCCACCGGCTCGATCAACATCAACTACGGCGGCGGCCTGGTCGCTCAGGGGGCCTATCCGAACGTCAATTCGTGGCTGACCGCCGGCCCCGCCCCAATCACAACCTCGTCGTCGGGCGCGATCCTCCTGACTCCCAGCAGCCCCGATACGGACGTGAACTTCGCGACCCCCGGCTACAACAGCCTTTCCTTGGGTGCCCTTGGTGCGGTGACCTACGATGGAACCATCGAACCCGGCACGGGCGGCTACTACCTCGGCGGCGGTGGCGGAACGTTGACGATGGTGAACCCGGTGAACGATTACCTGGCGTCTCCGACGGCCCTCACAGTCAACGGCCCGGGGATGGTGGTGCTTTCGGCCTCGCCCGGCTACACCGGCAATACGACCGTCAACACCGGCGCGGTATTGGACTTGGGCGGCAACACATTGACCATCGGTGCGGGAGCCGCCCTCGCCCTCCAGGGCGGCACGCTGCAAGACGGAACGTTGAACAGCTCACAAGACTACAATATCCAGTCGGGATTGGTCTCGGCCAATCTGGCTGGCCCGGTGAACCTGTTCAAGACCACCGCTGGCTCGGCGACCCTTACCGGCGCCAATAGCTACTCCGGCGTCTACGAACATCAACGGCGGTATTCTGAATCTGGGTAGCACCGGCGCGATCCCGACGGGCGGCACGATTACCTTTGGCGGCGGCACGATGCAGTTCTCCGCGGCCAACACCCAAGACTACTCCGCCCAGATCCTGGCAGCACGGCCCCGATTTCGCTTGATCTCAACGGTCAAAGCGTGACGCTCGCCACGGCGGATGCGTCCAATACGGCCGGTTTGACCCTCAACGGCACCGGCGGCACGCTCGCCTTGCCGGTAAGCGAACTGTACAGCGGAACGACGCCCGTCTCGGCAGCTTCCTAACTGTGACCGGCCGGGCACTCTTGCCCGCTGCCGGTAACATCTCGTCACCAGTGGAACCCTCGACCTGGGCGGCAACGTGGAGAGCACGGGCGGAACGGTCAGCTTCCAAGGCGGAGTGCTGACCCAGAGTGGCACGATTACCGAAAACACGGCGGCTTACGACGGTCGCGCCGGCACGGTCACCGCCACGCTTGCCGGCAATGTGGGCCTGAACAAGACCACCGCCGGCATCCTGAACCTCAACGCCGTCAACACCTACAGCGGTTCGACCACGTTGACCGCCGGGATACTGAGCCTGGGCAACAATGCCGCTCTGGGTTCGGGCACGCTGGCCCTCAATGGCGGCACGCTGGAAGCCGGCACCGCGCTCAGCGGAGTGCCGAACCCGGTTGTCGTCCTCGGTAACACGACCCTCGGCGGCTTGAATAATTTTATCCTCAGTGGCAGCCTCACCAATTCAGGCGGCAACCACACGTTGACCGTAGCCAACACAGGCTCGGTGGTCACGATCAGCGGCAATATCTACCTTTCGGACTCGCAGGGGAACCGCGCACAGCCTCACTTTCAACAGCAACGTCGCCAACACCGCGCTGGTGCTCAGCGGCAATATCGCCGACTCGGCCGCCGGGCACGACAAGCGGAACCCCTGGAACTTCTCTCACCATTCAGCCCAACCAACTCCGGCGACACCGTCCTGGTTTCCGGCACCAATTCGTACACGGGCACGACCAGCCTGGGCGGCGCCGCTAAGGGCGTCATTACGATTACGAACTCCGCGGCCTTCAGCACGGGCACGGTCACTCTCAACCAGACCCAGTTCGCAACATCGACGAACCTGGCCCTGAACAACGCCTTCGCGGACACCGGCAACAATCCCCAAGTCTTCGTGGGGACGAACAATGTGACGATCAACGGTGCGTTTACGAACACCGCCAATGCGTCATTCCTTAACAATGGGTCCGGCCTGCTGACGCTGGCCGGCAATGTTTATTTGACGGCATCGGCGGGGTCCGTCAACAGTTTGACGTTAGGCGGGTCCGGGACAACCGTCGTCAGCGGGCCGATCGCCAATTTCAATGGCACCAGCGGCACCGTGGACTCATTGGTCTTCAGCGGCACCGGCGGCGGCATTCTGTACATTACCGGCACGAACAACAGCTATACCGGCATTACCGCCATTAGCGCCGGCATTGTCAACGTGGCCGGCTTGTCCAACTACGGCGTCAACGGCAGCTTGGGCAACCGCGCCCAAGCGTCGGAGACCAGCGCGGGCGACGGTATCGGCATCCATATCGGTTCGACGACGAACGGCGCGACGCTGCAATACACCGGCTCGACGGCCCAAAGCACGAACCGGCAGATCCGCCTCAGCGCGGCGAATAACACGATCGACGCCTCCGGCAGCCTGCCCTCGGCCACGATGAATTTCACCTATTCGGGCACGAATATCAATCTTTTCGATACGGGAGGAACTCGCAGTCTGACCCTCACCGGTTCGAACACGGGCCTCAACCTCTTTGCCATCAATCTCACGAACCAGGCCGCCAATGCCACTTCGTTAATCAAGAACGGGGCCGGCACTTGGATTGTGTCCAACACCGCCAACAGTTTTTCCGGCGGCACGACGATCAATTCCGGCCTGCTCATCTCCAAGGCCCCCGCCGCGCTCGGCGCGACCGGCTCGGCATTGAACCTGGCCGGCGGAACCTTGGACATCCAAACCGATACGTCGATCAATGCCCTGAACACGACCGTCAGCGGCAACGCCACGATCGAATCAGACCGCTTGACGCCAGCCTCTCCCGGCATCACGCAAAACCTGGGCAGCTTGAGCATCGGTACCGACACCTTGTCGGTCGCCGCGGGCGGCAACGTCAGCGGCGGGACGCCGGCCGTGGCCTTCAACGGGGTAACGACCCTGACGGGCAGCGCGACCTTCAGCCCGGCTGCGGGCACGACTTTGACCCTCAGCGGCAGCGTGAACGGGGCGTTTGGCATCAACATGTCCGGCGCCGGAACGATGGTCCTCAGCGGCACGAACGGCTACACGGGCGATACGGTCGTGACCAACGGCACGTTGATCGCGACCAACAACGAGGCATTCCTCGACGGGTCGAACTTGACCGTCGGCAACGCAGGGGCCTTCCCCGCCGCTATCGTGCCCGGCAATGCGTCCCCGGCCGCCGCTCCGGTTTCGCCGGTGCCTGAACCGGGCACGCTTGTCCTCGTTGCGGCCGGCGCAATTGCGCTACTTGGCTATGGCTCGCGGAGGCAAAAGAAAGTCTGAGTTAAGACCCAGACTGAATTCGAGTAAACGGCGAGGCGCTTGCCGACGGATCGAGCTTGACCGTCGGCGGCGCCTCGCCTTTTTTTCTAGGTGACGCTCGGCACGACGTACGGCTGCGCGGCAATTTCGCTGCGAGAGTGCGGTGGCTTCGGCGGCGAACGGGCCAATGAATTGCTCCTGGCGAACGTCGTAGGCAACCCAAGGGCCAAGCGTGGTCGGCGACTTGGCTAGATCGATCCCCGCCGCCCGAAGGTGTTCGCTATAACGATTCACGGCATCGAGGGTTTTCTCGTCCTTGCGAACTGAATCGGCAATCGCGTCGGCTGGCGTTTGTTTGCCCAGGCGATACGATACATTGGCCAGGTGCAGGCACGATGCCGAGACGTGTCCGACGTGGGCGTCGGCGTGGAGGTCCTCGCCCTTGCGGCTCTTGACGGCGGCGATGAAATTGGCCGCATGCGACTCCTCGATCGCCTGGGGCGTCTGCTTGAAGTTGAATTCCTTGATCTTGCGGCCTTTGGTGTCGAACACAGCCCCGGCCGGCGTATCGCCGGCGTAGTATCCGCCTTCGCACGTGACGACGACTCCGCGGTTGATGCCGTGGTACTTGGCCAGCGCGTCCGCGTCCTTGGGCATTTTCAGGTTGCGGACTTCGCAGAGCATCGGCACGGGCTGGTAGTCCCAAACGGCGACGTGCGTGTTGGGCGTTTCGCCGCCGTCATCGAAGGCGAACCGCCCGCCGAGGCTGATCGTGCGCGGGGGCAAGTCGTTCTGGCCGAGGAACCAGCGGCCGACGTCGACCATGTGCGCGCCGTTGTTGCCGATCTCGCCGTTGCCGGTCGCCCAAAACCAGTGCCAGTCGTAGTGCAGTTGCTTGCGGCGGATTTCGCCCTTGGGTGAAGGGCCGCACCACATATCGTAATCCAGCGTGGCCGGCGGCGGCGTGGGGCCGGCCACTTTCTGCATCGGCCCTCGATCGCGGTAGATGATGGCGTGTACGTAGCGCATCGGCCCCAACTCGCCGCGGCGGATGAACTCCAGAGCCTGCCGGTGGGCCTCGCTGGAACGGCCCTGGCAGCCGGTTTGCACGATGCGGTTGTATTTCTTGGCGGCCGCCACGGCCTGCCGGCCTTCCCAGATATCGTATGCAAACGGCTTTTCGACGTAGACGTCCTTGCCCGCCTGGCAGGCCCAAATCGTCGCCAGCGCGTGCCAGTGATTGGGCAGAGCGACGGTCACGGCGTCGATCGAGCGGTCGTCAAAGACCCGGCGAAGATCGCTATAGGCGGCCGGCTTCTCGCCGCGCTTCGCAAACGCTTCGACGCTGTTGTCGAGGCCCGCGCTGTCGCAGTCGCAAAGCGCAGCGATCCGCACGCCGGGCACGTTGCGGAAGTTCCTGATGAGCTGTCTCCCCCGCCCGCCGACGCTGCCGGCGATGTTGAGGCCGCCTAGGCCGATTATGGCGAGGCGGATTTCATCGTTGGGCCCGGCCGCGCGGCACGAGGCGTCGCGGCCGAGGCGAAGGGCGGGCAAACCGAAGGCGGCGGTGGCCGAGACGCCGGTAAGAAAACGACGGCGGGTGATTCGTGGCATGGGAAGGTCCTTGTTCTGATTGTTGAAGCAAGCGATCAACATTATACTACGCGTCGCGGAGATAGAAATGAATTAGGCCGAATTCCGAGAGGAGCGATGAAATGAACCGGTTTGAGATGGCGGCGAAGATCGACGAGCATGCCCACACGCTCGCCGTGCGCGACAAAGACGAGTGGAAACGCGCAGAGAAATGGCGCCAGAAGTTCGTCACCGATTACCCAATAGACAGAATTCGGACACTGGAGTTGGATGACTACGTGATCGGCAAGGGAGGTAGCAACCGGTCATTCTGCTATCGCCTGGAACGGGAAGAGATGGAAACGCTCGGGCGATTACAGGCGCAACGGCCTTCAAGTTTGGCGTTTACTATGGCAAGATTAAGAGCGACCCGTCGCAGCAATACAGATTTCGCGCATTGGGGAACAACCGCAACCGAAGCTTTGAAGTCCGTCAAGCTGGCCATCGTTGCATTGCTCAACGCCGCAGAGCAGGAAGACATCGCTGGAATCGCAAACAACGACATTTCGCCGATGTTCAAAGGTAAGCTACTCTTCCTCTATCATCCCGAAAAGTATGCGCCAATCTACTCTGAGGAACATCTACGACATTTCATCACCAGCTTGAATCTTGGTGGGGCATTCGTGGGCGGCGCGGATATGCAACGCGAACTCATGCGTTACCGCACAACGTGGCCGCAGTTGATGGCTCATCCCCCGACGCTTTACATGCGATTCTTGTGCGACGTATTTGGATATCCGCCGCACCCCGGTGCGCCACTCGAGTCACGCACCGACGAGCCGCTGTTGCACGAAGCACTTCATCGCGCACTGTTCATTTCAGAGATGCCCGCTTCCCTGGTAATGCAGACAAGCAAGTCCGACTGCAACGGGAAAGCAGATTACATAAAACGGCAGACGCAGCAAAGGCGTATCGGCGATCGCGGAGAGAAGATCGTATTCCATTTGGAACGCGCGCGACTCCAACAGGCGGGTAAACCGGACTTGGCCACCCAAGTCGAACACATTTCGGAAAAGGATGACCTCGCTGGCTACGATATTCTCTCTTTTGACGTGGATGGAAGGAAGCGACATATCGAGGTAAAAGCGACTACCGCTGCGAACCTTGACCTCGGATTCTACATTAGCAGCAACGAATTGGAGAAGTCCACGGCGCTGGACAATTACTACCTTTACCTGGTGTTTTCGGCAATGAGCAAAAGGCCGCGGGTATTGCCCCTGGCGCACCCAAGATTAGACGCGGAAACCTTCGTCTTGCGACCAGTGAGTTATCACGTGACACTGCCAAACCACTGAAGCCTATCCAAAATACTGGAGCGAATCTGGAGAGCGTGAGAAAAAAGGCGACTCGCCTTACAATCGCCGCCGAGCTTCGCTTGCGGCTACGGTCTTCTCCTTTAACCTCTTTTTCAGTGTCGCTCGGAACTTCGGGTTGTGCTTCAACAGATCGTTCAACAAGATCGTCCCGCTCGCTTAGCGGAGCAAGTTGAAAAGCCGGCTTGCCGTTGACGGTAACAATCACCGGCTCGTCATGGCATAGACGGGCGTAGCGGCTCAAGTTGGCCTTGGCTTCACTCAGGGGGATCACTTTCATGGTGTGTAATAAACTCCTCTCCCTGCACTATCAATGCGTTGCCGCGTTTCTCGCCGACCAGTACGATGGTCGCTTCCGCGGCTTCCTCATCCACATTGAACAGCACCCGGTACTTTTCGAAGAGACGCAGTTCCCTCTCCGCTACCGGATTCGGACGCAAGGTTTTCATGTTGTCTGATTGGACGAGCGGATTCTCCGATAACCGCCTTTCCGCCTCGTCAAGAATAAGGCGTCCCGCTTTCTTGCCGAACCATCGGAGGTCATCGACCACCGATTCCTTTAACGCGACGGTCCAACTCATTAAAGCATTGTAGCATAGACCAGAATTCTGGACAACCCCCTTGGCAGTCGTCGGCAAGTATAGCTCCGATTCACGGCAATCATCGCGGGTGGCTACGCGACCGACACTATAGGATTGACCGCCCTCGCGCCGTAGCCCATACTATGCGCCAGGAGGAGAACCGCCATGAACCGTCGTAAATTCATTAAGACCACGGCTGCCGGCTGGCCGTGTCGGCTTTCGGGGTACACGTATCCGGGGCCGACCGGCCGAAGAGCTATCGCGTCGGGCTCATCGGGACCGGCTGGTACGGCAAGAGCGACCTCTGGCGGCTGATCCAGGTCGCGCCCGTGGAGGTCGTGTCGCTTTGCGATGTCGATCGGCGGCAGCTTAAGGGCGCGACGGAAATGGCGGCCAAGCGGCAAAAGTCGGGCAAGACGCCGCGGACGTATACCGACTATCGGGCAATGCTCAAGGAGAAGGACCTCGATATCGTCCTCATCGGCACGCCCGACCACTGGCATGCGCTACAGATGATCGCGGCTGTCGAGTCGGGCGCGGACGTTTATTGTCAGAAGCCGATCAGCCGCGACGTTCTCGAAGGCGAGGCGATGGTCGCCGCCGCCCGCAAGCACGGCCGGGTCGTGCAGGTCGGCACGCAGCGGAAGAGCACGCCGCACTTGATCGAGGCCAAGAAGAACATCGTCGCCGCCGGCCGGTTGGGCAAGGTCGCGCACGTGGATATTTGCTGCTACTATCACATGCGGGCGAACGGCAACCCGCCCCGTTACCGCCGTTCCCGACTTTTTCGACTACGAAGAGTAGACAGGCCCGCCCCGTTAAGGCCCTACGATGGCCTGCCGCACGTCCGCTGGCGGAAAGGGGGCGGAATGATTTGATCAAGCCGCCTTCGCGCCGCGATCCCCCAAACTCAAACGAGACCGCGAAGCCTCGTCACGGTCGATAGCCCCATGAATAATCCGGGTTAGCGGACGCCAAAGCGGAAGCCGCACGCGACGCCCTGCTGACGCCTTGCGGCGACGAGGCGGAAGCAAAACTCGGCCTGGCGGCCGCACGGATCGCCCGGCAGAGCGATTGCGCAACAGGTCCCGGCCTAACCAGCGACGAATCGTCCGTGTCGCTCCTGGAGCAGCTTCTTGCCGGCGCACTGGCGATAAAGCAAGAACACGACGGGCACCCTGGTGCATAAACCGCCCCGGCAGCCAATCCTACTCGCGTCCTCTACCGTTCTACTCCCGTTCTGCCCGGCAAAAAAATGCGATCCCGCCAAAATGAGAAATGCCGCCTGCTCGAGGCCCAACAAGGCGGGCAATTTGCAACCGTCCGGCGAAACTGGGCGATGTAAATTGACTTTCCCCTGAAAGAAAAGATTGACGATTGTATGGATTGTAGCCGAAAAAGAGATTATAGGGCGACCGAATATCAGCTTCGCGCCCGGAAAAAACACGCTGCAGGGGATGGCAAAAGACATGAATACAAAACTGATTTGGGCGGTCTATTCGGCCGTTTTGCTGGTCGTGAGCGGTTTGGCATCGATGGGCACCGCACAAGACGACGGAAGCCAGTCGCAGCCGCGATGGAGGGCGAGAACCGCCGCCCGCCAGTATCCGGACGATGAACAGCCGGTGCGAACCGCGTCGGCTACCGACGACGCGCCGGGATTAACCGCGCCGCTGCCGATCACGGTCGATTCGCCCTCCAACCAGCCGACCAGGCGTGCCAAGGCCAGGGCGGCCGGCGACGCGGACGCCAGCATGGGGTCGTCGGGCGAGCCGATACCCGCGCCGCGCGGGTCGCGTACGCATGGCGCGCCGTCTCCGCGAGACGATGAAGCGTACGACAGTCCGCGGCCGACAATGCAGCAAGGCGAAGTTTTCGGCGAAGAAGAAGGGCAAGGCTGCGGGGACGACGACTTCGGCGCCTGCTTCCCCGGCATGCGCTGCATGGCCCACGATCACATCTGGTTCCGCGGCGAAGCGCTGTTGTGGTGGACGAAGGGCGGCCAAACGCCGGCTCTCTTGACGACCAGCCCGGCATCGACGCCGCTCGCCCAGGCGGGCGTGCTCGGGCAACCGGGCACGAGCGTCATTTTCGGCGATCAGGAACTGAACCAAGGATTGCACGGCGGAACTCGGATCACCTTCGGCACGTGGCTCGGCTGCTGCCAGGAAAACGGCCTCGAATTCTCCTACATGATTCTGGGCGAGAACACGCAATCGTTCAGCGACGCGAGCATGGGCAATCCGATTCTCGCCCGGCCGTTCTTCAACACGACGACCGGGGCCGAGGATTCGCACGTCATCGCCTTTCCGAACGTGGCCAACGGCACCTTCAACGCCACTTCCACGGAGAACTTTGACGGCGCCGAGGTCCTGTTTCGGCGCGCTCTCGTGCATGGATGCGACGGGCGAATCGACCTGCTGCTAGGCTATCGCTTCGCCAACCTCACCGACGGGCTGCAACTCGCCGACGCGGCGACCAGTTCCGGCGGCAGCGGCTCGATCGCACCGGCCGGCACGACGATCGAAACCGTCGACATCTTCCATACCCGCAACAACTTCAACGGCGGCGACTTGGGCTTTTCCACGGAATGGCGCCGCGGCCGCTGGACGGTGGAAACGCTCTTGAAGATGGGCATCGGCGACACGCAGACGCAGGTAGTTATCAACGGGGCGACATCAGTCACGGCCAACGGCGCGAGCACGGTCTCCAACGGCGGCCTCTTGGCCTTGCCGAGCAACATCGGCATGCACGACTCGAACCAGTTCTCGGTGATGCCGGAAATCGGGCTGACTCTGGGGTGCGACGTCACCGAGCACTTGCGGGCGCGAGTCGGTTACACGCTGCTCTATTGGAGCAATGTGGCTCGGCCCGGCGACCAGATCGACCCGAACGTCGACACGAACCAATTCCCGCCGCCCATCGCCACCGGCGAAAAGCCGGCCTTCATCCTGCACACCTCGGACTTCTGGCGCAGGGCGTCAACGTGGGGCTGGACTATCGGTTCTAGCTCACCGTGATCGTGAACACTTGCTCGGTGAAGACGGTGTCGGCGACCGCGTATTCGCCGGGCTGATCGACCACTGCCCAGGCGGTGCGGCCGGTCAGATCGACGCCTGAACTGCCAACGACGTCTTTGAGCGTGGCCGACGGGTTCGCCGTAGTGACGTTGCTCGAGAAGGTGCTGTACGGGCCGAGGAAGTTCGGCTGGGCCAGGCTGCCGGCAGTCTCACTGTTGGCGCTCACGGCCGGGACCCACTTGCCAGTACCATTGCCGTCGGTGGCCAGCGTGATCTGCCCTGCGTTGGCCGCCGCTATGAGGTAATTGCCGCTGGGCAACAGGCCGTCATCGTACGAAACCTGGAATGCAGTAGGCCCGGTCACACTGGTCAGGTCGACTACGTCGCTGATGAGGAACGTGCTGGAACTGCGGACGCGGACGGTGTATGTGCCGGCCGTCAACGGGCCGCTTGTCTGCAACTGGTTGCCGACGATCTGAAACGAGCTGTTGTTGTCACTGCTGCCCGGTTCGCTGACGAGCGAGTAGGTGACCTGGTTGCCGATGATGGCGCCGCCGGCGGTCAGATTGCCGACCGCCGTGCCCGCCGCCTGGCCCGAGCCGACGCTCGAATTGCTCAGCGCCAAGGTCGCCGCGATCGGATCGGGGGTATTGACTGTGATAAGGAATTGCTGCTGGATCGACTTACCGGCGGAGTCGGTGCTTTGCAGGCGGATGCTGAAGGTGGTCTGCGTCGAGCCGTCGAAGGACGGGCCGGTGAGCAACTGGTTGCCGCTGACGACGAACGAGTCGTTATCCGTGCCGCCCGCCCCGGAAACGAGAGAGTACGTATAGCTCGAACCCGAGTTCGGGCCGACCGTTTCCAGCAGGCCGACCTGGTTGTTGGGGCTGTTGGCGGTGGTGCTGCTCGAAAGCGCGATGGCCGTCGGCGCGTTCGGGATCGATCGTGGCGGTCGCCGTGGCGGGACTGGTGCTGGCATGGCCCGCGATGTCGGTCAGATTGAGGCTGTAGGAAATCGTGCCTGGGAGCAGGTTGGAGAGATCGATGCCCGTGATGTCCTGGCTGGCGGCGGTCATGGTCCCGCTGCCGGTTACGGTATTGGTGCCGTCGCTGATGGCGAAGTTGTAAACGTCTCCTGTCGCCGCTCCGCCGACGGTGAAGCCGCTCGAATCGACGCCGAGGGCATTGATCGTGCTCTGGTCGGGCGTGATCGTAAACCCGCTGGGAGCGGTCGTGTCGAGCGTCGAAGTGTTTGTGGCGGCCGGACCGGCGTTGCCGACGGCATTGATCAGCCGCACGCTGTAAGTGACGGTTCCGTCGGGCAGACTGGACACGTCGATGCCGGTGACATCCTGCGTGGTCGCGTTGATCGTGCCGCTGCCCGTCGGTCCGGCGAAGGCGATCGGGGGATTGCCCACGGTGACGCTTGTTGTCCAGGTGAACGTATCGCCGATTTCGGAGGCGGGACTGATGATGGTGAAGCCCGTATTGGTCGCGGCGGACGTCGTGGCGATGAGCGTCTGGTCAGGCGTCAGCGAGTAGCCCCCGGGAGCGGCCGTATTGAGCGTGGCCGTGACAGGCGTCGTCGCGAGACCGACGTTGCCCGCCTGGTCGGTCAGCGCCACGCTGAAGCTGAGCGTTCCGTCAGGCAGCGAGGACACGTCCACGCCGGTGACTTGCTGTGCGGTCGTGGTGACGGTGCCGCTGCCCGTGACGGCCGGGGCGGTCGGCGTGCCGCTGCTGGTGATCGTGTAAACGTACGTGTCGCCGGTCTCACCGCTGGGACTGTTGAGAGTAAAGCTCGTGTTCTTGGCGTCCGCGGCCTTGATCAGCGTGGGAACATTGCTGAGTGAATAGCCGCTGGGAGCGACGCGATCGAGAACGGCCGTCGCCTGCTCGGTGAGTGTGTTGCCCTGTAGATCCGTCAGCGTGACGCTGTACGTGAGAGTGCCGTCGTTGAAGGAAGAAACGTTGATGCCAAAGACGCTTTGAGAAGCCGATTGAACGGAGCCGCTGCCGGTGAGGCCGCCGGCCGGCCCGCCGCCGTTGCTGCCGGTGATGGTGTACTTGTAGGTCGTCGTGGATTCCCCGCCGATAATGGAGAAGCCCGCGGCATTTGTGTTGGCGGCGTCGATAAACGGCACGTGCGGCGACACGGTAAACGCCGGCACGGGCGTGTTGTGCGTGATCTGCGCGTTCGTGTTGCTGGCGGCGCCGGCGGGCGGCGTGAGAATCACGTGGAGCGTATACACACCGCTGGGCAACGACGAGATGTCGATGCCGGTGATCTGCATCGAAGTCGCGGTCACCGTGCCGCTGCCGCGGACTGACGTTGGCGAACCGCTGAGCAGGAATATATAGTTGTACGCATCGCCATTCTGGTTGGCGATCGTATTCAGCGTAAAGCCGACGTTCGTGTCGTTTTCCGGAGTGCTCGTGGGAGTGTACAGGGTCTGGTCCGGCACGACAGTGGAGCGGAGCAGAGTGGCATTATTGGTGGCCGGTGCGCTTACATTGCCCAGAGGGTCGGTCAACGTCACGCTAAAGACGAGAGTGCCATCGATAAGGGGCGAAAGGTCGATGCCGTTAACCGTCTGCGTGGCCGACGTGACCGTGCCGCTGCCCGTCACCTGGCCGCTGCCGCCTGTGCTGGTAACTGTGTATTGGTATGTATCGCCGACCGTAACCGTCCCGCTGAACGTGAACCCGGCGTTGCTGGCGTTTGTTTTGTTGAAGGCCACCGTGGTAGGCGCGATGTTGTAGCCGGACGGCGGCGTCGTATTGATGATGATGTTCTTAGTCGCCAGGGCGTCCGAATGGGTTGCGGGCAGTGTCAGCGTGGCCGCGTTGCCTGCCGCGCTCAGGATGCTGCCGCCATTGAGGGTCAAGGCGGCGGTCGAGGCATAGTCGAGGTCGGACGTGCTCTCTGGGGTCGCGGGCGTATAGGTGAACGTGAGCGACGTGGTGCCGCTGCCGCTGGCGTAGCTGGCCGTGCCGCCGTCATTCAGCACCAGTTGCGGCGTGCCGGTTACGGTGACCGCTTTGCCGAATGTAATGGTGATCGGGATCGTGGTTCCATGACCGTAGGTCCCTGTGGCCGTCGTTGTGGAAACTGCCGTCACTGCCGGGACGGTGGTATCAATAACAATTGTCTTCGTCGCCAGGCCGTCGGTGCCCGTGGCTGGCAGAGTCAGTGTGGCGGCATTGTCGCCGGTATCGGTGATCGTCCCGCCATTGAGCGACAAAGCGCCGGTCGAAGCGTAGTCCAGGTCGGAAGTGTTCTGGCCGGCCGCGACGGTGTAATCGAAGGTGAGCGTCGCGCTGCCGCTGCCGCCGGCGTAGTTGGCGACCGCGCCGCCGCCGACATTGAGCGCAATAGTCGGCGTTCCCCCTACGTTGACGGCATGGCTGAACGTCACGGTGATCGGGATCGTCGTCCCGATGCCATAGGCCCCGGTTGCCAGCGTCGAGGAGACGGCTGTTACTGTCGGCGGCGCGGTTACGATGACGATGTTCTGGGTGGCCAGGCCGTCAGTGCCCGTGGCCGGCAAAGTCAGAATGGCCGGGTTGCCCGCCGGATCGAGAATGCTGCCGCCATTCAGCGAGAGCGCCGAGGTTGAGGCGTAGTCCAAGTCGGCATTGTTTTGGCCGGCCGCGACGACGTAGTTGAAAATCAGCGCACTCGAACCGTTGCCGCTGACATACGAGGCAGTCCCGCCATCGTTCAACGCCAATTGAGGAGTGCCGGACACGGTGACCGCCTCGCCGAAGGTGACGGTGATCGGAATGATCGTCCCGGTTCCGTAAGTTCCGCTGGGCTGGGTTGTGGAGACGGCGGTCACATTCCGGGGCGTCGTGTCGATGACGATGTTCTTGGTTGCCAGGCCGTCGGTGCCGGTGGCCGGCAGCGTGAGCGCGGCGGCGTTGCCCGCGACGTTCCGCAATACTGCCGCCGGCGAGCGATAGCGCTGGTTGCGGCATAGTCGAGGTCCTGCGTGTTATCGCCCGCGCCGACGAGGTAGTTGAAGGTCAGGGTCGCGGTGCCGCTTCCGCTGACGTAAGTTGCCGTTCCACCGTCGTCGAGTGCCAATTGCGGCGTGCCGGTCACCGTGACCGCTTCGCCAAAGGTGACGGTGATCGGGATCGTCGAGCCCGCGGCGTACGCTCCCGTGGGTTGCGTGGAGGAAACGGCGGTCACGGCCGGCGGCGTCGTGTCAACGATGATGTTCTGGGTTGCCAGTCCGTCAGCGCCAGTGGCGGGCAAAGTGAGCGCGGCAACGTTGCCGACGGCGTCGAGGATGCTGCCGCCATTGAGCGAAAGCGCGCTGGTCGAGGCATAGTCCAAGTCACCGGTGTTTTGCCCGGCCGCGACGACGTAGTTGAAGGTGAGCGTCGCGGTGCCGCTGCCGCTGACGTAGTCGGCGGTCCCGCCGTCGTCGAGCGCCAGTTGCGGCGCGCCAGTCACGTTGACCGCGTGGCTGAAAGTGAGCGTGATCGGGATCGTGGTTCCCGTGGTGTAAAAGCCGCTGAGCTGCAGCGATGCCGCCGCGGTTACGGCCGGCGGCGTGGTTTCGATGACGATGTTCTGGGCGGCCAGGCCGTCGGTGCCGATGGCCGGCAGGGTCAGGATGGCCGGATTTCCCGCCGGGTCGAGGATGCTGCCGCCGTTCAGCGAGAGCGCCGTTGTCGAGGCATAATCCAGGTCGTTGGTGTTTTCTCCGGAAGCGGTGGTGTAGTTGAAGGTCAGCGTATTGGTGCCGCTGCCGCTGGCGTACGTGGCCACGCCGCCGTCGTTGAGCGCCAGTTGCGGAGTGCCGTTCACTGTAACCGCCTCACCAAAGGTGACGGTTATCGGAATCGTGGTCCCGATGCCGTACGCCGCCGCTGGCCTGCGTCGTGGACACGGCCGTCACGTTGCGGGGCGTGGTGTCAACGACGATATCGATGGCAGCCAAGCCATTCGTGCCGGTGGGAGGCAAGGTCAATGTGCCTGCGTTGCCCGCCAAGTCCTTGATCGTGCCTCCGCTAAGCGACAGCGCGCTCGTCGAAGCATAGTCGAGGTCTTGGGTGTTTTGCCCGGCCGCGACGACGTAGTTGAAGGTGAGCGTCGCGGTTCCGCTGCCGCTGACGTAATTGGCCGTGCCGCCGTCGCTAAGCGTCAACTGAGGCGTGCCCGTCACGACCACCGGTTCACCGAAGGTGACCGTGATCGGAATGGTCGTTCCTGCGGCGTAGGTGCCCGCCGCCTGCGTCGAAGAAACCGCAGTCACGGCCGGCGGCGTGGTGTCGATGACGATTTGCTTGGTCGCCAGGCCGTCGGTGCCCGTGACGGGCAGAGTCAATGTGGCGACATTGCCCGCTGTATCCTGGATCGTGCCGCCGGCCAGCGTCAGCGCACTTGTCGAGGCATAATCCAAGTCGCCGGCGTTTTGTCCAGCCGCGACAAGGTAGTTGAAGATGAGCGTTGCGGATCCGCTGCCGCTGGCGTAGGTCGCCGTGCCGCCGTCGTTGAGCGCCATTTGCGGCGCGGCCCGTCACATTGACGGGGTGGCTGAACGTAACCGTGATCGGGATCGTCGTTCCGGCCGTGTAGGCGCCGGCGGCCGTCGTCGAAGAGACTGCGGACACGGTCGGCGCCGTCGTTTCGATGGCGATGTTCTGCGTGGCGAGGCCGTCCGTGCCAGTAGTCGGCAATGTCAAGAGAGCCGAGTTCCCGACCGGATCGAGGATGCTGCCGCCGTTGAGCGTTAACGCGCTGGTCGAGGCATAGTCGAGGTCGTTGGTGTCCTGGCCCGTCGCGACAACGTAGTTGAAGGTGAGCGTGGACGTGTTGCTGCCGCTGATATAGGTGGCCGTACCGCCGTTGTTCAGCGCCAGTTGCGGCGTGCCGGTTACTGTCATGGCTTCGCCGAAGGTGACGGTGATCGGGATCGTAGTGCCCGCGCCGTACGCGCCGCTGGGCTGGGTCGTGCCAACGGCCGTCACGTTCCGCGGCGTCGTGTCGATCACGATATGCGCATTTGCCAGGCCGTCGGCGCCTGTGGCCGGCAGCGTGAGCGTGGCCGCGTTGCCCGCCAAATCCTGGATCGTGCCGCCGCTGAGCGTCAGCGAGTTGGTCGCCGCGTAATCGAGGTCCTGCGCCTCTGTCCCGAAGCGACGACGTAATTGAACGTCAGTGTGGCAGTGCCGGTACCGCCGGCGTACGTAGCCGTTCCGCCGTCGTTGAGCGCCAGTTGTGGCGCGCCCGTCACATTGACCGGGTTACTGAACGTGATTGTAATCGGGATCGTCGTTCCCGACAGGTAAATGCCGGCCGCTTGCGTCGTGGAAACCGCCGTCACCGCCGGCG
Source organism: uncultured Planctomycetia bacterium (assembly GCA_963707295.1). GTDB lineage: Bacteria > Planctomycetota > Planctomycetia > Pirellulales > Thermoguttaceae > JANXQG01. The sequence continues at coordinate 621,813 of CAVPPL010000006.1, read as the reverse complement.
CGACCGTCTCGATGACGATGTTCTTCGTTGCCAGGCCGTCGGTGCCGGTGGCCGGCAGGGTCAAGGTCGCCGCGTTGCCGGCCAAGTCCTTGATCGTACCGTTGTTCAGGGCCAAGGACGATGTCAACGCGTAGTCGAGATCGGACGAGTTCTGTCCAGCGGCGACGACATAGTTGAAGGTGAGCGTGGAGCTTCCGCTGCCGCTGATATACGTGGCCGTCGCGCCGTCGTTGAGCGATAGCTGCGGAGTGCCCGACACATTGACCGCTTCGCCGAAGGTGACTGTGATTGGAATCGTCGTGCCGGTGCCATAGGCCCCGGTTGCCAGCGTCGTGCTCACGCTCGTTACTGCCGGCGCCGTTGTGTCGATGGCGATGTTCTGCGTGGCCAGGCCGTCGGTGCCGGTGGCGGGCAGGGTCAACGTGGCGGCGTTGCCGGCACTGTCCTTGATGCTGCCGCCGCTAAGTCCCAAGGCAGTAGTCGATGTATAGTCCAGGTCGCTCGTATTATTGCCGGCCGCGACGGTATAGTTGAACGTGAGCGTGGCGGTGCCGGTGCCGCTGGCATACGTTGCCGTGCCGCCGTCGTTCAGCGCGATCTGCGGAGTGCCGGTAACGTTGACCGCCTCGCTGAACGTGACCGTGATCGGGATCGTGGCGCCGGCCGCAAAGGCGCCGGCCCCGTCCGTTGAGGCGACGGCCGTCACTGTCGCGGCGGTTACCGTGCCGATCGTGACGTTGATCGTTGACGTGGCCGCGGTGCTCGAATCCGTGCCGTCGTTGACGACGACCGATATCGTGCGGGCACCGGCCTGGGGCGATGCGGCATTGTCGCTGTAGGTCACCGAGTGCAGGACGTTCTCATAGGTCGCGATATCGGCGACGCCAGTAATCGAGAGTGTGCCGTTGGCATAGCTCTGCGTCAACGTCGTGCCGGTCGTCGTGGCGGCGAGCGTCTCGCCGCTGCCGTCCAGCGGGTTCTCGATAGTGACAGTCATTGAGGCCAAGGTCGGACTGTCTGTCGAAGTGATCGCGGCGTCGGACGCGGTCACTTTCGCCGCCGTGCCGCCCGTGGTGTACGACCCGCTGAAGTTCGGGCTGGCGCTGTCGCCCGTCTCGACCGTAGGCGCCGTGTGCAAGGATGTCGCAATGTAGTTGCTCAAAGTGCCCGTCGATGCCAGGTACATCCGCAGCGAGACGTAGCTGGACTGCGAGCCGACAATGGCGAAGTCGTTGCCGGTCGCCGCCTGGCCGTCGGCCAGCGACATCTGGATTTCGTTCGTGCCGGCCGTCCCGCCGGCCGTGCCGGGCGTGAGTGTGCCGACGCTCAACTTCGACGAGGGTTCGATCTGCACCTGGTAGGTTCCCGCATTCAACCCGGTGAAATCGAAGGAGCCGTCGGAAAGCGTCTGCTGCGGGCCGACGCCAGAGACGGCGCTGGCGTTCCCGGAGCCATCGATGCTTCGCAGTTGCACGGTCAAGCCGGGGAACGGCGCGTCCGTGGAACTAAACGCGGCATTGCTCGGATCGAGGTAGGCGAAGCCCGAAATGCTGGCCGTGGCCGACAGCAACCGGCGCAGTTTCCAGGGGTTCGATCGCGATGCGCCTGAGCGACTTTCGCGAAGTCAGAGATTTACGGCCTTTACGCTTGCCCGAGAAGAGTTTCGACAGTAGTTTCCGAATCATGTGCGGTCGCCCAAAAGAGGTGTCTCAGCCCTATCCGAACCTCCATTTTATCACGGCACCCTCCAAAAACGAAAACAATCCACCGTGACAATTTAAGGGGACAGCGGAAAATGCGTTGAAAATATCGGCCGTAGCGATTGCGGTGGAATTGCGAAAAAGTCGGTGAGATTACGGGATCGTGATGGGGACACGATCAAGTCGCAAGTCGTTATGCGGCAGAACGTTAGGCAAGAATTTCTAACGAGTATTCGAGAGCCGTCAGCGTGAACAGCATGTTCGAACTTAATGGAAACCAGCCGGCACAAACCCGACCTTTGGCACCATCGTCCAATGATCCGCTAGCCATTGGAGGGATCGCCGGCAGCACAAGCATATGTTAATTCATTTGGTCATCATTAGGGCTGTATCCATGGTCGCAAAAAGCGATACCTCGATTTCCGGTAAGCACAGCACTCCAAATCACACATCGCAAATCCGCACCGCCTGCTCCAGGCTCTTCAGCGCATCGGGCCGCTTGGGCGTGAACTCCTGGCCGACGTAGCCCTTGTAGCCCGTCGCCACAATCGCCTCCATGATCTTGTGGTAGTCGAGCGTCTGCGTGTCGTCGATCTCGTGCCGGCCGGGCACGCCGCCGGTGTGGTAGTGGCCCCAGCAGTCGGCGTGCTCCTTCACGTCTTTGATCGGGTCCTCCTTCATCATGCCGGCATGATAAATGTCGTAGAGCACCTTTACGCGCGGTGAGCCGACGCCATGCACGAACGCCACGCACCACTTCGTCGAGTCGGCCATGTAGTCTTTGTGGTTGACCGCCGAGTTGAGGAACTCCAGGCAGACGGTGACCTTCTTCTTCTCCGCGTAGGGGGCGATCTTCTTCAGCCCGGCGATGCAGTTGGCCAGGCCCTCCTCGTCGCCCATGCCGGCACGGTTGCCGGAGAAGCAAATCACGTTGGGGAAGCCGGCGTCGGCGGCAAGGTCGATCCGCTCCTTGACCTTGGCGGTACACGCCTCGTGGTTCTCCAGATGGTTGAAGCCGACGGGGATCTTGTGGCTTTGGACCATCGCACAAATCAGCCCGTGCTTCTTGAGCGTCGGCCACGCTTCGGGCGGGCTGAGCTCGATCGACTTCAGGCCCAGGTTGGCGCAGGCGGCGGCGAACTGGTCGAGGCTCATCTTCTCGCGCTTCATGTAGCCGTTGTAGCATCCGAGGCAGGCGGAGTGGTTGATGTGGCCTTTTAGCTTTAACTCGTCCGCGAAGGCAAGTCGCGAAACGAGCGGCCCGGCGGCGGCAAAGGCGGCCGCGCCGGCCGCGGTTTGCAGCATCTGGCGGCGGGTGAAAAGGGCCGATCGGAACGGGTCGTGATCGCGGGCGGGCATTGCGTTACTCCTGACCGAAGATGGTTCAATGCATTTCTAACAGTGTATCACGGTTTAAGATGAGTCATAACGCCACCTGATCCCAAAATGGCAACTTCAGGCACTGCCCAAGTTCAAACGTTAGCTTGTCGGAAAGGCGGCCGAAGTTAGTGTGGTTTACGCGTCTCTCGTTCGATCATTTTCAACGCCTCGCCTGCGGCTTGGCGAACTTCCCAGTTGTCGTCGTTGAGTAGCGGTTTGATGTCAGCAACAGCCGCTTCATGCTGAATGCGTTTGAGTGCCCACAACGCTTGCCATCGAAGTAGCCATTGGTTGCTCTTGAGAAAGGGCCTTATGCTCGGCACGGCAGCCTTAGCCCCCATGCATCCCAAGGATGTTATCACATTCTCCTGGATTGTCGAGTCTTGGTTTTTAAGCAGCGCGATCAAAGCAGGGACGGCCACGTTCGCATTAGGCCCCAAGTTCCGCAGGGCTGAGATTGCATCTAGCCGAACTCCACTTTCCTTGTCGCTTAGCGATTCCATGACCGCGGGGATCGCGGAATTTGCATCAGAACCTATGATCGCTAAGGCCCGTAGGCTGTACATCCGAACCCATTGATCGTTGTCTCTGAGCAGTTTCGTAACAGCGGGGACGGCCTGCTTTGCTTCTCTACCTATCCCTCCCAAAGCCAAAACGGCAGCCTGACGAACCTCCGCATCACTGTCGCTGAACAACTCCACAAGGACTGGAATGACTGACTTTGCCTCCGGGCTGTTCTCCCTGATGTTCCAGAGTGCCTTGGCGGCGGCGCAGCGAACCAAGGGCGTCTTATCCTTCAGTAGTGCTTGCAGGATAGGAACAGCAGTGCTATCGCTTTCTGGGGCTCTCAAATTCTCCAAGGCTTCGGCAACGGCCTGTCGAATCTTCCAGTCCTTGCTCGATAGTAGTTCAGTGAGTGTTGGGACGACTTCGGGGCCAATTCGCCCCAACACCTGGGCAGCCTCATGCCGAACCTCAGCATCCTTATCCGTCATCAGTTCTGCAAGGACTCCTATGCCTAATCTTTTTTCGTGTTCATTTGAACTTATTCGCCACAGGGCTGCACCAGCGGCACAGCGAACTAACCCGTTCTTGTCCTTCAACAATTCCCGTAGGGCTGGAATGGCGGTCTTTGCCTGGGGGCCTCCCAAATCGTTGGCAGCCCACCGCCGAACCTCAGCTTCCTTGTCTGTGAGCAACCCCATTATGGTTTCAAACGCCGCCGCTGCTTCGGGACCATTGGGACTTATAGCCCGAAGGCATTGAGCCGCAAAATGCCGCGCCGATTTATTCTCATCCTTCAACAGTTTCAGCAGGGCTGGTATCTGAACATTCGCAGTTTTCAAGCCGGTCAAACGGCGAGATGTACGTAGTTTTCCAGGGCTACAAGTAATTCATGAAGGTCGGCCTTGGCGCCCGACTTTGGTGTTTATTGTATTCGCGAGGATAACCGTGCGGCAGGATGCGGAGCATATGAGCGAGCGACCATTCCGTGTCCCAGTCGCCGAAACGCCGACGCCAGCCTGCGCTTGCGGAAGTTTGTGGCCCTCGGTGATATACCACAGACCGATCACGCTTTGCATCATCCACACCCAGGGCGACAGCTTCTCGATGCTCTGCCGGCACCAGTGTTGTGGGGCTTGAATCTTCATCACCTGCTTGCTCGCTTTGAAGGCGACCTCGATCGACCATCTTCGCGAGAACGTGGAGATTACCCAACTCAACTCGGCGTTCACATCGGTGGTGAAGAGATACTTGTCGGCGAACTTGCCCTTCGGGTCGCGTACCAATACCACAAGAATCGGCAACAACCCACGCACCTCGGGCCAGACTGCCTGGAAGGAAAGCACCTTCAACTTGCGCGTTACGCCGTAGCACGTCGCCTTGACGGTTTTCCAAACCCACGGCCCTTTTCCGCTGCGGTTGCCGTCGGCCTTCTTGACCGCCTCTTTGGGGTTCGGAAGACGAGGACCTTTCGTCGGCTTTCGCCCACGCTTGCTCTTGGATTGCTTGGGCACGATCGAATCGTAAATCGCCGCGTCGGCACGCATCACGCCGACGTAGGTCACGCGCGGGTCGAGATCGGCCAGGAGATTGCCCGCGGAATAGGCCCCGTCGCCGATGAAAACCAGCTTTCGATCGGGAAACCAAGCCAGCAGATCCTGGAGCATTTCTTTGGCCAGCGTGGCTTCGCTGGGGTGATTCTTGCCGGCAAGATGCAACTTGGCATAGATCGGCAAGCAGTAAATCTTGTTCGTTCCGGGAATGCAAATCGCCAGTCCGATGACAACCCAGTGATTGCCGCTGGCGGTCGCGACCCGTTTGGCCGTCGAGGCTACGGCATCGCGGAACCAGCCCAAACCGTAGACGTGCTTGCCGCGCTTGTGCAGCAAGGTATCGTTGACGACCAGATACAACAAGTCGCGCGGGTTGAGCGCGACAACAATGGCTAGGGCCAATTGGCGGGCCAGATCGTGGACGGTCCAGGCCGCTCGACTGAAGAAGTTGTAGAAGCGGTCGAACGGATGTCGCTCTTTCCGGGAGATAGGCGTATCGGCTTGGATGGCTTGAAAGACGCCGAACTCGGTTCGCTTGCCCAGGCACATCGCCCAACCGAGCAACACTTCGATGTGCGTCTGGAACGATGGCAGAGTGAATGCAGGCAGCAGGCATTGCAGAACGGGGTCGAGAGAGGGTATGCTCGTAAACATGGACGGGGACCTCCTTGTCCTTTGCGGCGTCTTGCGACGCTTGTAAATCACGCAAAGTGTACAAGGAACCCCGCCCTCTTTTCATCATCAAATTCCATCAAAAAATCTGCGAATGTTCAGGTATGGAAGGCCGTCCAATCTTTACTAACGCGCTCGAAGCAACCTGTGAAACTCCTGCAAACCTGTCCTTCAGCAAATCTATCAGCACCGGAATCGCTGCTACTGCCTTCGGCCCGACTTGTCCAATGGCATAAGCTGCATCACTCCTCGCTCCACAGTCTTCGTCCTTCGCCAAGGTCATCCATTGGCTAAGTGTCTTCCCCTCGTAGATTGGCTCTTGCCCCGCCAAAAACCCCACGTCAACAAGAGTGAAGGTCAAAAGTAAGCAAAGCGTTCTCATGTTCATGCTCCTATCACACATCGCAAATCCGCACCGCCTGCTCCAGGATCTTCAGCGCGTCCTTGCGCTTCGGCACGAACTCCTGGGCGACGTAGCCCTTGTAGCCCGTCGCCACGACCGCTTCCATGATCTTCGTGTGGGGCAGGCCTGCGTGTCGTCCTCACGGCTGCCTCCCGGCCGACAGCAACTCCCGCATCCATTCCGCATCTTCCTGCGGCAGCGGTGGCTGAAGCTCAGCGGCGTAATTCAGCGTGAGATCATATCGGGCGCGATCGTAAACGGCACTGAAGGCAGCCTGCAAATCCAACAGGACGTCCGGATCGTCTTTCTTCACCGGAACGGGGATCGTCGGCAGTCGATCGCGGATTGTCCATGCGTAGACTTCCACTTTGGGCAAACGACTGCTGCGACCTACGAGGGCGCAAAAGTTGCTTTGCGGAAGCTGGTCCACCATCGGAAGACGCTGCGCCAGCACGGAGCAGATCGAGTTCAATTAAATTGCGATGACTTGTGACTATTTCCGCTCGTTCTTGGAGGTACTTGTGGCGTCCTTCGCAATCTTCTCGCTTGTTGCCCGGCGAATGTGTTTCGATAACAGTCACGATTTCCATTGACTCCGTCAGGCGAATCAGCAAGTAGCATTCGCGCCGCGGGTCGCCTCGGCCGTCGGAGTAAACCCGCCGCTTTGCTCGCACGACGTAACGGGGTGCGAGGCGCTGCGATAAGACTTCGCTAATGGCGACGTTAAAGCTCACATGGAAGTCATCCCATTCCTGCGCCTCAATATACGGGTCCATTCCGGGAAACGGCGATGGCATCGGATAACCTCTTAATGGCGAATTTCTGCCTCGGACGATCTTCAAGTATTGTACATTGCCTTCCGTTGCCCGGAGAGCTCGCCACACATGCTGGACATCACGCGGAGCGTGATGAGTACTTTATTCACACATCACAAATCGCTATCGCCTGCTCCAGGCTCTTCAGCGCGTCCTTCTGCTTTGGCACAAACTCTTGCGCGACGTAGCCCTTGTAGCCCGTCGCTACGATTGCCTCCATGATCTTCGTGTAAGGCAAGGTCTGCGTGTCGTCGATCTCGTTGCGGCCGGGCACGCCTCCGGTGTGGTAGTGGCCCCAGCAGTCCGCGTGTTCCTTGACGTCTTTGATCGGGTCCTCCTTCATCACGCCGGCATGATAGATGTCGTACAGCACCCTCACGTTGGGCGAGCCGACGCCCTTGACGAAGGCGACGCACCACTTGGTCGAGTCGGCCATGTAGTCCTTGTGATTGACCGCCGAGTTGAGGAACTCCAGGCAGACGGTGACCTTCTTCTTCTCCGCATAAGGGGCGATCTTCTTCAGCCCGGTGATGCAGTTGGCGAGGCCTTCCTCGTCGCTCATGCCGCGGCGATTGCCGGAGAAGCAGATGACGTTGGGGAAGCCGGCGTCGGCGGCGAGGTCGATATTCTTCTTGACCTTGGCGCTGCACGCCTCGTGGTTCTCGATGCGATTGAAACCCACGGGGATCGAGTGACTCTGGACCATCGCGCAGATCAGGCCGTGCTTTTTCAGCGTCGGCCATTGCTCCGGCGCGACCAGCTCGATCGACTTCAAGCCCAGCTTGGCGCAGGCGGCGGCGAACTGGTCGAGGTCCATCTTGTTCCGTTTCATATAGTCGTTGTAGCACCAGAGGCAAGCCGAATGGTTGATATGGCCTTTCAGCTTGATTTGGCTTTCGGGGTCGGCGGCGAAGGCGCGGGAAAACAGCGGCCCAGCGGCGGCAAAGGCGGCCGCGCCGGCCGCCGTTTTCAGCATCCGGCGGCGGGTGAATTGGACAGGTTGGGATGTATCATGTTTGAAGGCGGGCATGGCATGACTCCAGGGAAAGAAGTTTGGCAGGGCTCTTAAATGCTATGGTATGGCGCTGCGGCGCGGGATGCAATCACGCTGGCCAACCCGCCGACGGCGATACGAACCACACATAATCACACACTTTCACACACTTTTCGCGATTTGCTGCCCCTCCTTCGGCTATATTCCAAGTCTACTTCGGATGGCCGCATCTTTCAGCCGCTCGGCGCGTTGTGTCGTTCGGTTGGCCTTCTCCTTTTGATCCATGCGTCGCTCCTGCTCCGCGACCTCCAGTTCGGCTGCGTCGTCGCTGCCGAGATAGCGGCCGGAAAATACGTCCAGGCGTTTGACGATTTCCAGGGCGGCCTTCACGTCGCCCTCGCGGACGGCCTTGTTGACGCATTCGGTGGCGTTGTTGGCGAGGCGTTCCAGGCGATGAACGACGGCCTGCCGCAGATCTTTTCGCCCGCGGTTCAGAGCGGCCTGGAAGGCGAAGTTCTCGCGGAGCCAGGCATGTACGGTCCAGCGTGTGACACCCGCGGCGGCGGCCGCGTCGGTGACCGAGGAGCCGGCCAATAGGGCGTCCAGGGCGGCGATTTGCTGGGTGGAAAGCTCCTTGGCCGTGGCGTTGCTGCCGTTGTTCGCGGCGGCGTTCGTTGGGGTTGCGGTGTTGGTTGTGGTTTCGGATGGCATGATGGTCCTCTTTCGTTGGGCAAGGGATGAATCGCGGCGGCCGGGCCGGAAATCGGCTCAAAACGGGCCGCCGCGACATTCATTGGCCGTAGTATACAACAGTTAACAAATCTTGTCAATAGGGTGCGGGGAGGAATTCTGAAAAGAAAATGGCGGCGGTCCAGGCGGAGGTTTTGCCGCGAAAAGCGGCCGTTTTCGACCTGATTGCACGGCGAGCAAATCACGCGTAAAATAGTGAACAATTGACGCCCGTAGATTGTCTATGTTGTGGTTGTGCGAGCGCAGGGCTCAACGTTACAATGGAACGACCGCCTTGAAAAGCGAGACCTGTTTTTCGATATACCACCGCAGCCGATCCAACATGTTGGGATGTACGAGGCCGTCGTATTTGCGGGCAGCGAAGAGATCGACCGGCACAGGTTTAGATTTTTTGTTTCGGATACGCCTGGAGGCGACGAGGAGCATGATTATGGGTAAGTTCAGACTGGCGCGAACGGAAATTATTAAGGTCATCTCTGAGCAGGAAGCACGCCGACTCGGCAAGGACGTGATTGTTCGCGGCAACGCGCATTGCGGAGTGCCGCCGGTGAAGTACTTCGTCACTTCATATCAGGTGCTCGATCCGCCCGAGCCGATCAAGCGGCCGGAAGTTCAGAAAAAGCCGTAAACTTTTAACCGGGCTTGTTACCCATTTCGAGTTCAGGGGGTATGAATTGGTCCACAGCACTACAGCACGAGGATCGGTGGGAGATTCTACCGGCCTGATGAGCGAGTTTTAGCGCCGACGCTATCGCAGTCTTTGAGAAAAGCGTTGACCCGATCGGCAATTGCGGCAGCGATAGTAGTCGTGTTCATCACGGCATGCGGTCGTAAATCTCCAAGCCCTTCACGCGATTTCCGTGTAACACCGGGCGTTTTCTCCTGTGTATATTGGTAGGAGACGCCCTATGACCACCGCTCCCTCCACCCGCGCGAGCCTGCTGCTTCGGCTTTGTGACTGCGCAAGATCACGAAGCCTGGGTGGAGTTCGTAACTCTTTACGAGCCCGTGGTCTATCGCTTGCTGCGGCGGCACGGCTTGCAGGACGTTGACGCACGCGACGTGATGCAGGAGTTGTTTCTGGCGGTGAGCCGGAGCATCGACCGCTGGGACCCCGCACCGGAGCGGGGCTCGTTTCGCGGCTGGTTGCGGCGCGCCGTCCGCAACCTGGTCATCAATTGGCTTGAAAACCGCCAGCGCCGCGATCTGGCCGGCGGGTCGGACCTGCACGCCCTGCTCGATCAACTTCCGGCCGCGGAGAGTCAAGAAACGGTCGCGTTTGATCGCGAGCTTCGCAGGGCACTCTTTCAACGCGCCGCCGAGCGGGTGCAAAACGAAGTCCAGCCGGCCACGTGGCAGGCCTTCTGGGAAACCAGCGCGGCGGGCCTCTCGCCGGCCGAAGCCGGCGCAAAGCTCGGCATCTCGGCCGGGGCCGTGCGGGTGGCAAAGTGTCGCGTGTTGGCACGGCTGCGGGCTGCTGTCGCTGACATGGAGAATGAGTGCGCGTGGCACGTCCCTGAGCTTCAAGCGAAGGGCGTGGCAAGGCCGCAATCACGCCCTTCGCCAGAAGCTCAGGACGTGCCACCCTCCCGGAGCTAACAAAATGACTAACGAATGTTCCGCCGCCGATTTGCAATCCGCCCTGGCCGGCGACCTTCCACCCGACCGCGAAGAGTGGCTGCACCGCCATGTGGAACAATGCGCGGTGTGCAGCGCGGCCATCGAGCAGTTGGCGGGCGGAACGGCGTGGAGCGAGGAAGTGACCGCGATGCTTACGGGCGACGAGTTGGACGACGACGTGCCGTCGCGAGAGGAATGGTCGGAGATCGATTTCACGGTCGAGCACCTCGACGCCTCCGATGAGCCGGAGGTACTGGGCCGCCTCGGCGATTACGACGTGCTGGAGATCATCGGCCGCGGCGGGATGGGCGTGGTCCTGAAAGGTTTCGACCACGAGCTGAACCGCTATGTCGCCATCAAGGCACTGGCCCCGCATCTGGCGCAAAGCCCGTTGGCGAAGAAGCGATTCATCCGCGAAGCCCAGGCGGCCGCGGCCGTGGTCCATCCCAACGTGATGGCGATCCACCGCGTACAGCCGCACGGCCGCTTGCCATTTCTGGTCATGCCGCTGGTGGCGGGCGAATCGTTGGCCCAGCGGCTCGCTGCGCAGGGGCGGTTGGAATTGATGGAAACGTTGCGGATCGGGATGCAGGCCGCCGCGGCCCTGGCGGCGGCGCACGAGCAGGGCATCGTCCATCGCGACGTGAAGCCGGCCAATATCCTGCTGGAAAAAGGCGTCGAGCGCGCGTTGCTCAGCGACTTCGGCCTCGCCCGCGCGGCGGATGATGTCTCGATGACTCGCTGGGGGATCATCGCCGGCACGCCGCAATACATGTCGCCGGAGCAGGCGAAGGGTGAGCCGCTGGACGGCCGCAGCGATCTGTTCAGCCTGGGCTGCGTGCTCTACGAGATGGCGACCGGCGTCTCGCCGTTTAAGGCCGATTCGACCATGGCCACATTGCGGCGTCTGATCGACGACCCGCCGCGGGCGATGTCGTCGCTCAACCCCGAATTGCCGCCGTGGTTCGTTGCTCTTGTCGAGCGCTTGCTGGAAAAGGACCCTGCGCGGCGCTTTTCATCGGCCAAGGAAGTTAGCCAGTTGTTGGAAGGCTGCCTGGCCCATTTGCAGCAGCCAGCGAGCGTGCCGCTGCCGGGCGTACTCCTCTCGCTCCGCCGAGACGAATGCATCACGGCGGAGCGTGATGAGTGCGATCCTGCCGGCCGGCGCACCGACAGCAACAATTCGCGTCAACCCTTCATCATAGGAGCTCTTGTCATGCTAGCGATTTTGGGAATCAGTCTGTTTGCCGTGGGCGTCGTATCCACTGCCCCGCCCGATATCTCGGGCCAATGGTCGGGCGAAGATTGGGGCCGGGTCGTGCTCGCGCCAACGTCGCCGGGTCAATACGCCGGAATGTATAGCGACACCGTGGGCAAAGGGCCGGGCAAGATCGAATTGAAGTGGTCTCGCATCGAGCGCCGCTACAACGGTACCTGGCGCGAGGGCGACGAGCGGTTTGGTGAGCTTTCCATCCGCCTCGTAGACCACGAGATTCATGGCGGCTTTGACCACCGATCCGAAATCGAAGATTAATCCCGCCACGCCGCACTTGGCTGAGCTGCTGTGGTTGCGAGACGGGCCGCCGACAAGCGGTGCGGAGTCGAAGGCCGATCCGAACATCGCGGCGGCCGAGCGCTTCGTCGATTTGCTCAGCCAAGGCCAATTCGAAAAGGCGGCCGGAGACTTCGACCGGACCGTGACGAAGGTCATGCCGCCGGCAGAGTTGAAAAAGCTCTGGGACGGGCTCGCTGCCGAGGGCGGCGACTTCAAGGGACGCGGGCCGTCGCGGGCGGAGCCTTTCTTCGTCTATGACATCGTGTATGTCTCAGGGACCTGGCAGCACAACAAGATCGACTTCAAAATCGTGTTCGACAAACAAGGCAAGATCGGCGGTCTGTGGATCGTCGCGCCGCAGACGACCGCCGCGCCTGTCGCTACCGTCACGCTGAACGGGGCCGCCGCCGAGCGCTTCGTCGATCTGCTGGTCCAAGGAGATTTCGATAAGGCGGCGGGCTACTTCGATGACACGGTGAAAAAAGTACTCAAGCCGGCGCAGTTGAAAGAGCTTTGGACGGGGCTTTGCGGCGCCGGCGGAAAGTTCATCGAGCGCGGGAATCCGCGCGCGGAAACCGCCTACGGCTATGAGATTGTGTTCGTCCCGATACGTTGGGAGCGAAACAAGCTGGACATCCAGCTCAGCTTCGACAAGCAGGGCCGGATCGGCGGACTGTTCATGGTGCCGCCGGGGACAAGCGTTACATCTCAGAAATCGGGCCGATCAACGCCGTTAGTCCCCATCAAGGAACCCCGCGATGTGTCTTCCACCGTAAGAAATGCCGTGGACGTGATTTCCACCTGCGCGGAAGGCGATCGCCGCATCGGCGAGGCGATGGAATCGCTCAAAGGCCTGAGCCAAGTCGAAGTTGTGACGGAGCTTGCCAAGTCCCTCGACTCGCAAACGGACACGGTCCGCCGCGCGGCCGTCTACGTCCTCTGGAAATGCGAGTTCCGATCCGTCGCGCCGGCCGTCAAGGGGCTGCTAAAACTCTGCGACCATCCGGAAGACCTTACGCGCGGGATGGCGGCGCTGGCCCTGGGCGCGAACCACGTCGATCGCAGCTTGGCAGTCCTGGAGAAGATGACAACGGACGACAAGAGCGGCTACGCCCGGCGCGTGCGCGGCCTATGCCTTGGGAACGCTGGGCGATCCGGCCGCGATCGGCACGTTGGAAAAGGCTTTGAAAGACCCCGAGGCGTTAGTACGCGGAAATGCAAAAGCCGCATTGATGATGCTGCGAGCGAGGGAGACCAAGCACCAAGCGACGCCGGACGGGCTTCGTGAAGGGCTCGTCCCACCCGTTACCTCCGCCCTGGCTGCGGTGCCCGCGTCGCAGAACATCCTCACAGACTCCGGTATCGAGAACGGTGGCGACAAGCCGGACAACTGGGAACAGGGCGCGGCGATCGACGGCGTGACGTACTTCTGGTGCAAATCCGAGGCTTTCGAGGGCAAAGCTAGCCTGTGCATCGAGAAAACGGCCGAGCGCGATTTCCCCATTGCCCAATGGTTGCAGACCGTTAACCGGCAGGGCGACCGCCCGGCCTTGCGGGTCTCCGCACAGGTCAAGGCCGACAAGATGACCAAGGCCGTCTTGGACGTCTTGTTCCTCGATGAGCACGGCAATTGGGTCTCGCATAAATGGGCCGCTTACATCGGCAGCAAAGCTGGCGGAGATCCGCCCGCCAGTCACGACTGGAAACTCTATTGCGGCACGGTGCCGATCCCGAAGGAGGCGAAGAAGATCTGCATCGGACTGCAAGTCTACGGTCCGGGCAAGGTCTGGTTCGATGACGTTCGCGCCGGGTACGCGGACACCGAGGACGGGGCCGACGTGCCGGCGGCGCCGAAGCACGCGGCCGATGAAGCGAAAAAGCCCAGAATCGGCACGGACCAGATCGTCGTCGAAGACCTCGCCCTGCAAATGATCGTGGCCATCCGTGAAAAGGACGACAAAAAGCTGCGATCATTCACCAGCGACCGCATCAAGGGCTGGCCCGCCGCGCTGCCGGTCTTCGCCGTCGAACTGCGCGAGCACTACCGGCAGAACATGGGCGATGAGAAGTTCGACCTGCGGGCGAGCGAGTCGCTGGTCGAGGGCGACCTGGCCGCCGTTCGCTGCACCGGCCCTAAAGAACTCAAAGGCAAGTGCCTGGTGCTTTTCTTCGTCAAGAGCGAAGGTCATTGGCTAAACTACTCGCTTCGCGCCTCGATGGAGAACATGCCGTTGGCGGAGCAACTGGGCAATTTCAGGAAGCAGGTTCAAGAGATTGGCGCAGCGAAGGCTGCTCGCTAAACTCGCAGACCTACAGCAAATCGCTCGCCAAATCAGCCAGCGCCGAGCGCTCGCCCTTTTCCAGCGTGATGTGGGCGTAGATCGACTGGCCCTTCATCCGGCTGACCAGATAGCTCAGGCCGTTGGAGAGCGAGTCGAGATAGGGATGGTCGATTTGCCAGATGTCTCCCGTGAAGACGATCTTCGTGCCCTCGCCGGCGCGGGTGATGATCGTTTTCACCTCGTGCGGCGTGAGGTTCTGGGCCTCGTCGACGATGAGAAACACCCGCTGTAGGCTGCGGCCGCGGATGTAGGCCAGCGGCGTCATCACCAGCTTCTCGCTCTCCAGCATCTCGCCGATCCGCTGGGCATTGGGGTCCTTGTCGCCCAACTCGTGGCGGATCACCGTCAGGTTGTCGTGCAGGGGCTTCATGTAGGGATCGAGCTTGGCGGCGATGTCGCCGGGCAGGTAGCCGAGGTCGCGATTGCTCAGGGGCACCGTGGGCCGCGCCAAAAGAATCTGCCGATACGTCGAGCGGCATTCCAGCGCCGCGGCCAGGGCCAGAAGCGTCTTGCCCGATCCGGCCTTGCCCATGATCGTCACCAGCTTGATCTCTTGGTTCAACAGGGCGCTTAAGGCGAACGACTGTTCGGCGTTCCGCGGCTTGATTCCGTAGGCCGATGATTTATTGACCTTGACGAAGCTTTGCGTCGCCGGGCGATAGGCGGCAAGCACCGACTTCGAGCCGTTGCGAAGGATGAAGTTCTCGTTGGCCAGCGGATCGACGACCGCCGGCAAGCTTGCGCGGGCGACGTCGTGGCCGTCGGCATAGAAGGCGTCGATCGTTTCGCTGGCCATGCCCTCGACGATCCGCCGTCCGGAATAGAGCGTATCGACGCTTTCCACCTTGTCGCTGATGTAATCCTGCGCGGTGACGCCCAGCGCCTTGGCCTTCATCCGCAGGTTGGTGTCCTTGGAGACGAGCACGACCTGGCGGTGCGACTCCAGCCGCTGCAGGTGCAGCGCCGTATTGAGGATGCGGTGATCGGGCGCGTCGCTGAGGAATGCCTCGCGGAGTTGCGGCTCTAGTTCGCCGCCCAGCACGACGCGGATCGATCCGAGGCCATCACCCAGGCTGGCTCCTTCGGCGGAGATCACGTCGCCGGTGAGACCATCGATCGTGCGGAGGAACTCACGGGCCTGGAAGTTGATGTCGTCGTGGCCCTTTTTGAAGCGGTCGAGCTCCTCAAGGGCCGTGATCGGAATAGCGATGTCGTTCTCTTCGAAGTTGCGAATGCAGCCGGCGTCGTGCAGAACTACATTCGTATCGAGAACGAACAGTTTTGGGAAACGCGTCGCGGGGCCGGCGATCATCTTCGTGCCTTGGTGCCCGGGATTGTCGTTAAAGAACTCGCGAACACGTTCGTATGTTAAACGAAGCGGGCTGCCGCGTCCAGACGAATTGCGGTGGCGAGAATGCGGAAAGATTTGACTCATAGCAGCGTTTCCGGCACAACACGATATGGGGAATTGTGGCCCGAAAATCCGTCAAGACAATTGCCGCCGCGAGTTATCTACGTGTAATCAATTCCGTTACCACTTAAGGCGGCGACAATTTCCGTAACAAAAAAGTGACCGGGCGCATTTTCGGGCGATGAGAGACGCTGTTGAATTGGGACGAAATTTGATGTGCCGCGTCCCGCCGGAGAACGCATTTTTTTGTCCGCGAACGGCATGGCCGGCTGTTATCGCAGCTTTTCCAGGGCCTTTGCCGCATAGCCGCGGATTTTGGCGTCGCTGTCGCTGCGCCAGCCTGTCGAGATCGCCGGCCGCCCGCTTCGCTTCGGGGCCGACTTTTAGCAAGGCGATGATCGCTTCGCCGCGGACCTGCGAGTCGGCATCGTGTAAAGCGGCTGTTAAAGCAGGTACTACTGCGGGTGTCCGCGCCGCCGGCATTGCCGAGCTTGGCCACCGCCGTTCTGCGGAGCTTGACTTCGCCGCTGGCGGCAGAAGTGACCCAGTAGCTTGTCGGCTTGCCGCCGGAAAGTGTCGGCTGAGGCTTGCTGCAACCGGAGAACCAACACGGCAGCAAGGCGAGCGCGAAGATCGAAGAATTGGCGGGCTTCATGCTGTTACTCAATGATGCTCGTTCAACAGGTTCTCGCCGCCGGCGCGGGTGCCGAGCGCCTGGAAGCTCAGGCTTTCGGGCGTGTAGTTGCCATTGGGCAGGTCGCCGGGGATGCTGCGAAGAAAATGTATCGACCCGTCGCCAAAAAGGAAGTTCGATCCCGTCGGATGCCGGCTAGAGAAATCGTCCAGGCCGCCGTCGGTGTCGGTGACGGCATTATTCAAGTGCGAGTGCGAAAGAACCAATGTTGCCGCGGGATAAGAGGCCGTGGGAGAACCAGGACAGGGATTGTCGGGGCCGCGGAGGCAGACGGCATCGGCGATCGCGCCGGCCCAGATGCCGTTGGCGTTTGCCCAGGCCTTCTCGCCGACGAGGATAGTGTGGCTCGTGCCGTCGGTGATGTCGGCCATTCGCGTCTTGCTGTTGCGGTAGAAGACGCCCGCGCCGGTCGCGGCGGCGGTATCCGATTCGTCGCCTCCGCAGCAGGCCGCGTAACTGCACGCCGCCGCTTTGGCGAGACTCTTGCCGAAGCCGTCAGGCACATCGAAGGCGGACAGCGGCGCGCGATCCGAGGGACAGAGCAAGGTCCTGACGATCGTTCGCACCGCCATCGAATTCGCCGGCGCCTCGACGGGCAAATTGAATTGGATGGCGCGATAGGCGGCCCTTTCTTCCAAGTACGGCAAGCTGTAGGCGACCCAGCCCCATCCGGGCGAGCTGTCCGTCGCGCCGTCCGAATAGGCGGGCGTGGCCGTGTAGCCCGGCGGGAAGCGCTGATGCTCGTCGTGGTAGTTGAGCAGGGCAAGCCCGATCTGTTTGAGGTTGTTGGCGCAGCTCATGCGGCGGCCGGCTTCACGGGCCGCGTTGATCGCCGGCAACAAGAGGCCGATCAGAATGCCGATGATCGCGATGACGATCAGCAACTCGACGAGAGTAAATCCTCGCGGGGCCGGCCGCGAAGAGGAAGGAATGGAAGTTGACAAATCTCGCATGACTTTTCACTTCTGCAGAATCAACTTGTTGTTTCGCGTGCAAAGGAGGCGGTAGATATCGCCGCCGTGAATGATCAGCACTTCGCGGCGGCCCTGGAGCAGGTCTTCCGATCGCAGGACGGGAATGTCGGACATCTTTTCGCAAACGCGGCACCAGCCGGGGCCCGCATCGCAAAACTTCTTGCCCAGCGGAACCTCGTGGGCGAGCGGCTGGGAGCCGGCTTCCGCGGGCGCGGGACTCACCTGCGGAGGGCTGTCCATTTGCTGCTCGATGCGATTGACGTTCTTATTCGATTCCATCGTTCGTTCCTGGTTTGCAAAGTTGCTAATGGCGCCGGGCCTGACGTAGTCGGAACATTGGCCCGTGGCGCGAGCGCCGTCGGGCAGTTGGCAGTGCGGCTTGTGGTGGCATAAATGGCCGCCGAGCCACGATCAACGCCGAGTTTAATCGGGGTTGCTAAATTAAGAAGCTGGATGGCTGGCGAAGGGCGTCTGCTTGTTCAGGACGGCCTCGCTGGCTTTCGAGCGTGCGGTATTCAAGCGGACCCCAAAAAACGCGCGAAGAGGTCAAAATCGTGCCGCGATGGAATTGAGTATAGAAAAGCCTCGCGGCAGCGTCAAGCAGCAAAGTGAATCTCAGATCAAGTATTACACAATGTTTACAAACAATTTCTTCACAAAAAGCTAACAGTGGGCGGCTTCGTTGTGATTGTCATCTTTGCTATATTGGGACGAAAGTTGAGTGCCTTCCTACTCAGGACCCCGCGAATGTCACCTCGGATTTTTCAAATAGGTCTGTTTTCGGTATTTGTGGCGGCGGCTGCCGCAGCCGAAGAGCCCGCCGGCTTGAGTCCGCCGTGGCCGCTGCCCGGCTACCAAAAGGACAATTCGATACTTCTGCCGAACCAGTGGTCGCTGCGGCCGGCGGGGACGCAGGTCCAACTGGAAAACTTCCCCGTGAATGTTGCCGTCCGACCGCATGGCCATTTCGCCGCGGTGCTGCATTCAGGCTATGGGCCGCACGTCGTCTCGCTGGTCGATCTGACAAAGGCCAAGGTCGTGTCCAGCGTCACGCTACCGAAGACGTTTTATGGAATCTGCTTCACGCCCGATGGCTCGCAATTGCTCGTGAGCAGCGGCGAGAACAATGTCATCTATCGCTTCCACGTAACCGATAGGAAGCTTGCGGACCGCGAAACGATCAAACTGCAGAACGCCGACAAAGCACTCGTCCCAACGGGATTGGCGTGCAGCGCCGACAGCAAGGTGGTCTATGCGGCTTGCTGTCTGGGTCATTCGCTCAGAATCATCTCTGCGCAGCATCCCGAGCAGCAGGACGCGGTCGATCTGCCGCGCGACAGTTATCCTTATGCGGTCTTGCCGAACTGGCACCCTCGCCTTTATGTGAGTCTCTGGGGCAAGTCGGCGGTCGCGGTTGTCAATCCCGAGACGAAAAAGATAGAAGCCACTTGGCCCACCGCGTCGCACCCGACGGAGATGGCCTTATCCCCCGACGAATCACTGCTTTACGTCGCTTGCTCCGACAGCAACAGCGTCGTCGTAATCGACACGAGGACGGGGCGGCAGGTGGAGGTGATTTCCACCGCACTTTATCCCAATGGTCCGGCCGGATGTACGCCCATGAGCCTCGCCCTGGCCCCCAACGGCAAGACGCTCTGGGTCGCCAACGCCGACGCGAACAACGTGGCCGTAATCGATGTCTCGCATCGGGGCGAGAGCCGCTCACTGGGATTCATTCCGGTCGGCTGGTATCCGACGATCGTGCGGATCACATCAAACGCCGATCAGATTCTCGTGGCCAACGGCAAGGGCATCATCTCGCAGCCCAATCCCCACGGGCCGAATCCGACCCTTAAGAGCGAAGGACCGGGCGTCCAGTACATCGGCGGCCTGCTCCGCGGGACGTTGAGCGTCATTCCGCTGCCCCAGCCGAATGATATGCTCGGCTTGACCCGCGCGGCCTACGCCTGTAGCCCGCTGAGATCCGACGCCGCGCCGACCGGCCGCGCTCCCGAGCCGGGCAATGCGGTTCCCGCCAAGGTCGGCCTGCCCAGCCCGATCAAGCACTGCATCTATATCATCAAAGAGAATCGCACTTACGACCAGGTGCTGGGCGACGTCCGCGCGGGCAACGGCGACGCGTCGCTGTGCCTCTTCCCCGAGCGGGTCACGCCTAACGAACACGCCATCGCCCGGCAATTCGTGCTCCTGGACAATTTCTATGTCGATGGCGAGGTGAGCGCACAGGGCCACGAGTGGAGCACGGCCGCCTACGCCACCGATTACGTGCAGAAGGTTTGGCCGCAAGTCTACCGGCGCTCTCGACGAACATAGTGGCAAGCGAATCCCAGGCTTTACCTACCCGTCGGAGGGCGAGACGGCGATCGGCTGCCCGGCAAGCGGCTATATCTGGGACCGCTGCCGCGCCGCGGGCGTAAGTTATCGCAACTACGGCGAGTTCATCGAAAACGCGGAGAAGCCAGGACAGCCCGGCCAGGCGCGGATGAAAAACCTCGAAGGCCACTTCGATCCCGAGTACCGCGCCTTCGATCTTGATTATAGCGACCAGCGTCGGGCGGACCGCTTCATCGAGGAGTTTCACCGCTTTGAAATTGAAGGCGCGCTGCCGGGCCTGACCATCGTATGGCTGCCCAACGATCATACCAGCGGGACCAAGTTGGGCAAGCCGACGCCGGCGGCGTACGTGGCCGACAACGATCTGGCCTTGGGCCGCATCGTGGAGGCGGTGAGCCACAGCAAGTTCTGGAAGGAGACGGCGATCTTCGTGCTGGAGGATGATGCTCAGAATGGTCCGGACCACGTTGACGCCCATCGCAGCACTGCATACGTGATCAGCCCGTACACGAAACGGCGGCACGTCGATTCGAGCATGTATTCCACATCGAGCATGTTGCGGACGATGGAGTTGATCCTTGGTCTGAAGCCGATGACGCAGTTCGACGCGGCGGCACAGCCGATGTACGGCTCGTTTCAGGCAAAGGCCGACTTGACGCCTTACGAGTACACGCCGGCCCACGTGGACCTGAATGAGCGGAACACTGAAAAATCGTTTGGAGCGGCGGAGTCGGCGAAGATGGATTTTCGCGAGGCGGACGCGGCCGACGGGCGGCTGCTGAACGAGGTCATCTGGCGCTCGGTTCGCGGCGCCAATCGGCCGATGCCGCCGCCGGTGCATGCGGCGTTCTTTTCGCCGCACGGCGATGATTGAAATAGTCTCCTTGGGCGAGCGTGCCGGGCGGAACGCGGTAAGGCTCTAAGGAAATCCCTTAGCTTCCGTGCCTCGAGGAAACGTAATAATATGCGTATTCGCGGCAGCTTTCCCTTCGTTCCAAAGCCGAGAGGGTGACGGACTGGGAGACCGTGAGCAGGTTTTTCAGGTCGAGCGCCGTGTGCCAGCCGGGGTTGTAGTCACGATTGCCGGGCACGCCTACCGATCGGCTGCGCTGCCAGAGTTTGTCGATGGCCTCCAGGGCGCGGAACATTTCATCTTCGCGGCGGACAATGCCGACCATGTCCTGCATCGTTTCCTGGAGATCATATTGCACTTGGAACTGCGCCTTGGGCGCTCGTGGCGCGATCGAAAGGCGCGAGTGCTTCGGCGGCGTATTGATCGACCTCTGCCGGGTTTATCTGGCCCAGCGGGTTCTCGCGGGCGTATTTGGCGGCGTATTCGCCGTCTCGGGCGGAATGACCTTGATATCCTTCACGGTGCCGAGAGCAGACAAGGCTACTCGGATTACAGAATTCACGTCCTTCAATTCGTGTACGGTTTCGATGGTGATCGAAAGAGTTTTCGGATGCACTCGCGCGGCTTCGTTAATGGGTTGCCGCATAACTGAAGCTCCAATTGGGAAACGCGGAGCGACTTGAAGTGTACTGTAATTGTACTCCCGACGACTGGGAATGGCGTCCCCTTGATCCGCCCGAAGGGCCGCGCGGCGAAAAACGAAGCTCTTCGACGATCGATTGCTTACGCTCGCATTGGAACGCCTGACGGAAAGAAGGCTCTTGCCAGGACAAGTTGCATGACCGCCATTCCCTGGAAGTCCGAGGTCGTCGAGCGGCCGTTCTGCCGGCAGCTTCGTTGAACGTTCCCGAATCGTCCCGAATATTAGCTCCGTCCCAGTTTCGATCCCCCAGTTTCGATCCCGCACCTTCAAGGAGGATCACTTAAAAGGTTTGTTCTGTCGTCGCCTGCACCGTCCACGTGATCGAGGTACCAGATGGAATATTCCCATGGCGTTGAATCCAATCCGCCGCCTCGCGCACGGTGCCTCGGAAACTCTTCCCTTGCCGCGGCTTCGTCGTCGTACACCGTAATCTCGATAGACCATATCCCGGCGTTGTCTCGGCGAAGCTCTTGAAATAATGCCTTTAGCTTATCCGGTGTCGTGTCGCTTGGACTTATGGCGACGACCTGATACGTCCACTCCTGCGGCGACAACGAAAAAAGCGATACACTGTTATACTTCTCAGACCGATAGAGCACCGTGTACGGAACATCGCCAGCTTCGTGCTCGTTGACCTCTCGCAATTCGGTCCAATCTCTGCTGAAGACGCACACCTGCAAAGCTATGTCAGCCATGAAAAGGCATAAGGGGATGCCAACCGCAGCGAGGCAAACCCGTTTCCGCAAACTGAGTTGCGACCACCCGCGGACTGCGGCGCGGGCACGTCCTGCTATCGCATACGGGTTAAGCGTTTCGGTCAGGCGTTCCCCGAATATCTCGGCGTTGCGCCTGATATGCAGACCGGGAAAGATTTGCCCGCAATGGGGACAGGTCGGAGCCGAATTGGAGACTTGCTTGCCACATACCTTGCACCCGACCAGATTTGGCATCGGCAGCGGCGAACCATCGTGGGGATCAATTGGAGCGGCCATAAGAACTCCCTCGGAATCCCCTCATGTTACTTTCCAGAAAGCGATGTAGCAATGCCCGGCGCGAGGGTGTATAATCAAAGGCATCATGGCGGCCGGCCAGCTACCGGCTTGTGGACCCCGGCCGCGGCGCTGCCCCTGCCTTTCGCGCGGCGCTGTCGGATGTTCGGCCCGTGGAAAGGCAGATTCTTCATACGCGATTTGCCGAACGCCGAGGCAGCAGCGGTTCTTGATGAGTTGCGTTCTCTTCGGAAGAAGGAGCGAGGCAAGTCCCGACCTGGCCGCCCGTCATCACCGCGCATCGCCAATCGAAACAAGAAGGTTATTGCTATGTGCAATGCGGGTAAGTCTACTAAGAAGGTGGCGGAAGCATGTGGAATAAAGGAGGCACTTGTCCGCAAGGTTACGTCGAAGGCGCGGCGTAAGGACATGGAAGGAAACAAGCCCCGACTCGGCCGCCCGCCGTCACCCGCCATTGCCAACCGAAATAGAAGGCTCCTGAATATGTTCAACGCGGGTACGCCTCGTAAGAGAATATCAGAATCTTGTGGAGTAAAGGAAGTGCTTGTCCGCAAGATAATTTCGCAAGCCGGTCTGGGAAGGAAGAAGGCGACGAAAGAGCCAGAATCGGGAAATATCGCGGATTAGTTCACGTTTTTTCACAAACACATCTCGTATCGTATCTCCTTGCCGCGCCGCGTGCTACGGCGAGCTACCTTTAACCGCATATTGAAAAAAATCGGATTGACGTTACGCGCGAATCGGCTCTCTGCTCTAATCTCGGCAGTCAACTGCGACGAAAGGAACGGTGTTCCCACACAGCGGTTTCGTCTTATAAACGAAAACTTTTTGGCGGGCAGGCGCGTTACGACTGTAATGGCCGGCGCGGAGGCAAGCGGCATGCAGATTTCAGTTCAGATGTCGGTTTCAGTCGGCTGTTTGCTAGCGCTCGCTGTAATCGTGATCGCCGCGTTGGGCGTCTATCGCGGCAAATTCGTCGATATGTTCATCAATGTCTTCAAGGGGACATGCCGAGTTCTGGTTGCCAATAATGCTCGAAAGAGCGGCAAGTGGAAAAGGCGTCGGCAATCTTAATCGGCAAATGCTTGCTCGAACGCCTCGCATCGCGTCAACTCAAGAGAGACTCCCGATTCGATTATCACTTCCCGCCGCGCGAGATGGTGAAGTTGGCCTCGGCCATGCTAATTCATCTCCTCGGTATTTCTCAAACTGCAAACGCCACCACGGGGCCTGCCCCCGTGGAGCGCTGTTTGACCACTACCGTCGAGATCCCGGCCACGTTTCTTTCGCTTCGCGTCGCCGTGCCGCGCAGCCGGGGGCCAGGCGGCACGGCGATGCGAGGCGAAAACCGTGAGAGTGACCGTTGGTAGTGGTCAAACAGCGCTCCGCCGACACAGGTCGGCGGGAGCGTTTACAGTTTGAGCCGTCATGAAGGAGCCTCGCCCCGACGAATGAAAACGCCCTCACCCCAGGGCCAGCGCGCACTCTGGGTAGAATGGGCTGGCGGGATAAAGATAGTGTTGATATAACC
The DNA here is from genome assembly GCA_963707295.1 of uncultured Planctomycetia bacterium. GTDB lineage: Bacteria > Planctomycetota > Planctomycetia > Pirellulales > Thermoguttaceae > JANXQG01. The sequence continues at coordinate 597,994 of CAVPPL010000006.1, read as the reverse complement.
GAACCTAGTAGAAATCGAGGTAGCTGAAGACGCACAAGGAGGGTTCGGGAATGATGGATGTCGGGGTAGCAGAGATCAATGGAATTGTTCGGCACTTTGAGGAGATGAAGGATCCGCGGAGCCACGTCAATCGGCTTCATCTCTTGGTGGATGTTATCGTCATCTCGCTGCTTGGAGTTTTGGCAGGAGCGGATGGGCCGCTGGCCATTGCGACATGGGCGGCTGCGCAGGAGGAATGGCTGAAACGCCATCTCCGATTGCCGGAGGGCATTCCTTCCCGTGATACGATCGGACGGGTTCTTCAGTCATTGAAGCCATCGGCCTTTCAGAAATGTTTTGCGGCATGGCTGACCTCACTTCAGGAAGAGCAATCTGTTGCGGAGAACGATCAACAAGAGGAACCTCTCCGTCAGATCGCTTTGGATGGCAAATGCTTGCGGAGATCACACGCACGTGGCCGTGGCTTGGGGGCGATGTATCTGGTAAGCGCGTGGGCCACGGATAAGGGAATCTCTTTAGGGCAGTTGGCTGTGGAGGAAAAATCGAACGAAATCACGGCAATTCCGCAGCTTTTGGATCAACTGGAGCTAACGGGCGCGGTGGTCACCATTGACGCTGCGGGTTGTCAAAGGAATATTGCCGACGAGATCGTTGCGGGCGGGGGCGACTATGTTCTGGCGTTGAAGGGAAACCAAGAAACCTTGCATCGTGACGCAACCGATCTGTTCGCAAAACTGTTGGCCGAGGATTTTGGCGATACGCCTGTGAGCCGTCATCAAGAATGTGAGCGTGGTCACGGCCGCACAGAGGAACGGTACTACTATCAGATTTCTGTTCCCGCCGACTTTCCGCAACGTGAGAAGTGGACCGGCTTGAAGACGTTTGGCTTGGCGATTCGACGATGCATCATCAACGGCAACGAGACGATGGAACACCGTTACTACATCAGCAGCCTCTCACGTCACGGACGAAAATTTGCAGGTTGCGTACGCGGTCACTGGAGCATCGAGAACAAACTGCATTGGGTGTTGGACATGACGTTCCGAGAAGACGAGAGCCGGGTACGAGACCGTTGCTTGGCCGACAATCTCGGTTGGCTTCGTCGCATGGCATTGACCCTGCTGAAACAACATCCCGGCAAAGACAGTATCGCCATGAAGCGTCGCCTAGCCGGCTGGAGCGTTCAACTTCCTGATGCAAGTCCTTACGGGGAAAACAACTTAGTATGCGCTGGCCCTGCCCTCACCCTAACACTCTCCCGGAGGGAGAAGGGACCGTTTTCGCAGGAGTTATTTCATCTCCTCAATAATCGCCGTCAACTCCGGCGGCATCTCTTTCAGCGGCTCGCGGCGGATTTGCATCCGGCCGTCGGGGCCGCGGAAGCTGACGACGTTGAATTTCAGCGCAATCGTCGTCCTTGCCCGGGCAGTCGTCACGGAAGTGGCCGCCGCGGCTTTCCCTTCGTTCCAAAGCCGAGAGTGTGACGGCCTGGGAGACCGTGAGGAGGTTTTTCAGGTCGAGCGCCGTGTGCCAGCCGGGGTTGTAGTCGCGATTGCCGGGCACGCCCACCGATCGGCTGCGCTGCCAGAGTTTGTCGATAGCTTCCAGGGCGCGGAGCATTTCATCTTCGCGCCTCACGATGCCGACGAGGTCCTGCATCGTGTCCTGGAGATCGTATTGCACCTGGAACGCGCCTTGGGCGCTTGAGGCGCGGTCGAAGGGTGCGAGGGCTTCGGCGGCAACTTCATCGACTTGAGCGGGGTTCACCTGGCCCAGCGGGTTTTCGCGGGCAAATTTGGCGGCGAATTCGCCGGCCCGGCGGCCGAAGACCAGGAGATCGGACAAAGAATTGCCGCCCAGGCGATTGGCGCCGTTGATCCCCGCGGCGCATTCGCCGGCGGCGAAGAGGCCCGGCACGCTGGACATCTGCGTATCGCCATCGACGCGGACGCCGCCCATCACGTAATGCGTGGTGGGGCCGATTTCCATGGGCACGGCCGTTATGTCGATGTTGGCGAGCTGCATGAACTGGTGATACATGCTCGGCAGCTTCTTCTTGATGTGGGCGGCCGCGTTGGGGAGCTTTTCCTTGATCCAGGAAATATCGAGGAAGACGCCGCCGTGCGGGCTGCCGCGGCCGGCTTTCACCTCGCGCATGATGCAGCGGGCGACGTGGTCGCGGGTCAGCAGTTCCGGCGGGCGGCGGGCGTTTTTGTCGCCTTGGACGTATCGCCAGCCCTCCTCCTCATTGTCGGCGGTCTGGCTTTTATAGTTTTCGGGGATGTCGTCGAACATGAAGCGGCGGCCATCTTTGTTCCGGAGTACGCCGCCTTCGCCGCGAACGCCTTCGGTCACCAGAAGCCCGCGGACGCTGGGCGGCCAGATCATGCCCGTGGGGTGGAACTGGATGAATTCCATGTCGATCAGTTCGGCGCCGGCGTAGTAGGCCAGGGCGTGGCCATCGCCGGTGCCTTCCCAACTGTTGCTGGTGATTTTGTAGGCGCGGCCGATGCCGCCGGTCGCCAGGATGACGGCCTTGGCCTGAAAGGTGACGAAGCGGCCGTGCTCGCGCTCGTAGCCGAATGCGCCGACGACGCGGTCGCCGTCCTTGAGGAGCGACGTGATCGTGCATTCCATGTGGACTTCGATGCCCTGATGGATGCCGTGGTCCTGGAGGGTGCGGATCATCTCGAGGCCGGTGCGATCGCCGACATGCGCGAGTCGCGGGTATCGGTGGCCGCCAAAATTGCGCTGCAGGATGCGGCCGTCTTGGGTGCGATCGAAGACCGCGCCCCAGGCTTCCAATTCGCGGACGCGGTCGGGGGCTTCCTTGGCGTGCAGTTCGGCCATCCGCCAGTTGTTCACGTATTGCCCGCCGCGCATCGTGTCGGCGAAATGGACCTTCCAGTTGTCGCGATCGTCGACATTGCCCATCGCCGCGGCCATGCCGCCTTCGGCCATGACGGTGTGGGCCTTGCCCAAGAGCGACTTGCAAACTAGGCCGACGCTGACGCCTGCGGCGGATGCTTCGATGGCGGCGCGGAGGCCCGCGCCGCCCGCGCCGATGACGAGGACGTCGTAAACGTGGGTCGTGGAACCGGCTAAGCGAAGAGATTCAGCCATTAAAACAATCTCCAATCGTGCCAGATGTTCATGCTGCACAGGCGGATATAGAGATCGGCGAATCCGACGACGCACAGACTGCACCAGGCCCAGAGCATGTGCGAGCGGTTCAGGCAGCTCACGCAGTTGTACGCTTTGTGGCAGACCGGCGACTTGGTAAGCGAATCGTTCTTGCCGCCGATGAGGTGGCGGAGCGAATGGCAGCCGAGCGTGTAGCCACTGAGCAGGCAGACGTTGACGGCCAATATCAGTGTGCCCAGCCCGATGCCGAAGTGGGCCTTGCCGTCGGCATAGGCCACCCCGGCGGCGTCGTGATCGAACCACAGGGCTTTCCACACGTCCCAGGCCAAAATGAAGAGGAAGATCACCGCCAGATACATGAAATAGCGATGGACGTTTTGCAGGATGAGCGGCAGCGAGTTTTCGCCCCAGTAGGATTTGCGCGGTTCGCCCACGGCGCAGGAGGACGGATCGGCCCAGAATGCTTTGTAATACGCGCCGCGGTAATAGTAGCAGGTGAAGCGGAAGCCGCCGGGGGCCCAAAGGATCAGCAGGGCGGGCGACCACGGAACCCACGACGGAATCCAGCCGGGCTTCGGGCCGAACCACGCATGTTCGCCGCCAAAAAGTTCCGGCGAATAAAACGGTGAGAGGTAGGGACCAAAGGTGTAATGCGCGTTTTGGAACGCGGCCCAGGTGGAATAGACGATGAACGTTCCCAGGCCGCAAAAAACGGCCAGGGGAGTAATCCACCACAAATCGGTGCGGCCGGTTTGCCCGAAACCGCGCGGCGGCAGGACGGGCAACGATTGCCGCATGGCCTCGTTTGGACCGCCGCCAGGAGCGAGCGTGCTGGGTGGGGACATGGTGTAGGTTCGGGATATGCGAGTTTGAAATTGACAGGAATGATTCTAAACCGGAAGGAACAGGTGCGTCAAGCGAGTGGGGGCGTATTGATGCCGACTGCGCCGTCGCCGTAGAATGCTAGCGGAGGGAGATTTCAATCATGCCGTCGCCGTTTCCAGGAATGGACCCGTATATCGAGCGCCCTGACGTGTGGAGCGACTTCCACGTTGGGCTTGCCGACGAGATCCGCGCGGAATTGAACAAGACCATACAGCCGCGATACGTCGCTCGAATGGTACCTCGCGTGACGTATGAGCTGGTGGAGATCGAAAGGACCCGCAGCGTTCGTTCGGACGTTGGCGTTTGGAAACCGCGGCGGGGTGCGGAAGGCGAGGGATCAACCCAAACGGCTGTCATTTCGCCTCCGCCAGTCGAGAACGTGGTGGCGATGGAGCTTCCATTGCGGCTGTTCACCGTCGAGGTTGTCGAGACTGGCGCGATGCGCCTTGTCACCGCCATTGAAATCCTCTCGCCGGTGAACAAGCAGCCCGGTCTTGAGGCCCACGACGAGTATCTGCGCAAGCGACGGGAGTTGCTGCGGTCGTCGGCGCATCTTATCGAGATCGACTTGCTCCGCGCCGGGCGGAGGCCGCCGCTGGAGCGGCCCGTTCAGCCGGCGCCTTACTACGTGGTTTTGAGCCGGGAGGAGCGGCGGCTGTACGTCGATGTCTGGCCGATCCAACTCGCCGACAGCTTGCCGACGATACCCGTTCCACTTTTGGAGCCGGACCCGGACGCGGTTTTAGACCTCGGCGCGGTCGTGGCTGCCGTTTACGAGCGAGGCGGTTATGCCGCGCTGATCGACTATTCCCCGCCGCCGCCCCCGCCGCTGACTGATGCAGAGGCTGCTTGGCTGGATGATTTTTTGCACGGGGTCGGGGTAAGGTAACGCTACGATCCAAGGTCCAATATCCAAGAGGAGAAGTCCGATGAAAGTGAAGCTCGCTATCGTGCTCGTGACCGTCGTCGCGATGCCCGGTCTGATCGGCCTCGCGGCGTCGGCCGCCGAAACCGCAAAGAAGACGGCGGAAAACAACGCCGCCGGGGATGCAAAAGAGAAAGCCGTTAAGGAACTGCAAGGCGATTGGAGAGTCATCCGAACGGAGAGGGATGGCCACGTAATGAGTGATGTGCCGTCCGATGCCAGTGTGAACATCGAGGGCGACGAAATGAAGCGTCTTGGCCCGGAGGGCCGCGCCGGCAAGTTCAAGTTAGACCCAGGCAAGACGCCCGCCGAAATCAACGTCACCTATACTGGCGGTCCAGACAAGGGCAAGACCGTCGCAGGGATATACTCGCTGAAGGAACGAAGACTTACTATCTGCATCTTTGAGCCTTCCGCCGCCGCGGCGCCACGACCCAAGGAATTCAAGACGCAGCCCAACGACCATCTCGTGCTGGTAGTCTTTGAGCGCGTGGCTGATGCCGCGCCGCCCAAAGAGAAGGCCGTCAAGGATCTGCAAGGGGATTGGAGGCCCCTCCGTGCGGAGAGGAATGGCCAAAGGGAGAGTAATATCCCGTCCACTGCGAGCATAGTCGTCAACGGCGATCGGTTCGAGCTTTCTGGACCGCACGACGTATGCAAGCTGAAGTTGGATTCGAGCAAGACGCCCGCCGAGATCGACATCACCTTTATGAGCGGTCCGGACAAGGGCAAGACCATTCTGGGCATATATTCTCTCAAGGAAGGAAGACTTACTATCTGTCTCCCTCCGCCCTCCGACCCCTCGGCGCCTCGACCGAATGAGTTCAAAACGAAACCCAATGACAATCTTGAACTGCTAGTCTTGGAGCGCGTAGGCACGCTTGCGGAGCGCAAGTGGTTGGACAAAACAGAGAAGCACGAAACGACCGCCAAGTACGTCGGCCTATCCGCGGATGGCGTCCGGCTTCAGAAAACGGACGGCAAGATCGTCACGGTCCCTTTGGACAAGTTGAGCGACATCGACCGGGAATATGTTCATGTGAAGCGTTGTCTCGAAGAGGAGGACGAACGTCGGGTTGGGGCCAAGAAACAGGACGCCACGGCAGAAGCTGAATTGAAGAAGGCCGCCGAATCGCTTGCGGCCGGGCAAACAGACGAAGCCATTGCCCATTACCGCACGGCGCATCGAGATCAAGCCCAGCGGCGCGGAGGCGCACAACGGCCTCGGCCTAGCGATGGTGAAAAACGGCCGCATGGACGAGGCGATCGAGCATTTCCGGATGGCATTGATGATTAAACCTGACTTCGCGGAGGCGTACAACGGCATGGGAGCGGTGCTTATGAAACGGGGGCTTATGGACCAGGCGATCCCCCAATTTCAAAAGGCGCTACAGATAAAGCCCGACTTTGCCGAAGCGAAAGAGAACCTGGCGAAAGCGCAGAAGGCAGCGCAGTCCCGCAAGTAATATCTGACCGCATGATTTCCGTTCCCATTAGCAGCGATCACCGTTGAGGGGGGCGGATTCCATTTCGTGTCCAGGGCCGTTCGGCCCCTCAAAGGTTGTGGATGTTCGCACGCGACGTTCATGTTCGTCGAAGTGCCCGCGCCGCCTTGCAGGGCGTCGACGACGATGCATGAACGCCCCACAGCAGGTCGGCCGGCATGTCGCGCGTGCCCAGGAGGTCGGTTTCTCGGCGGTGTTGCTTTTTAGGCAACACTGTATTCGTCGCGGCATTATATTGCCAAGACGTTGCGCGGAGTTACTACGGTCACAGTGTACGCCCGAAAATTGTTGGCGTTGAACGTGAGCAGATGGTTGATGCCGTTGGTGTTCATTATTGCGACCAGCCGCGTATCGTGGGCTTGCTTTCCAACCACTCGATATTGCACTACGAGGCGATGCCATTCGGGAAACAAGTCCTGTGTTTCGGTCAGCACGCGAAACTTCTTGAGAAAGTCGGCTAAAGCCAGTTCAACATCATCTACCGACCAGCCCAAGCCGTTGACGTCGGTAGGCCGGCTGGCAACCACCCAGAATTCCGTGAGCACTTGGGGCGCCACATACAATTCGTCATTGTGCAAGAGCAAATTGGCAATCGCTTCAACTGCAACAGAATGCTGCGCCGAGGCCGAGTCAGCGATTCGCAGAATCACGTTAGTATCAACCAGGTATTGCACGATCAGTAGATGTGCTCCCGATCCAAGTACTCCAACGGGATATCAGGCGCCGGCGGGCGAGGCTGGTTCGCCCAACGTCGAAACGTCTCGGCACGTTCAGCAGGATCAGCGATTTCCCAAAGTGGCCTTTCTGAATCTGCCGGCCGCAAAACGATCGTATCGCCATGAAGGTCCAATTCATACTTCGCATGCGGCTTTGTGCCGGTTAACATGCTCGCCGGCAGGTGCAACGCACCGTCGTCGCCAATCTCAATTATGGACATTTCTGACCTCCGTCCTTTCTCTCTTAAACTATTCTACATCCACGGGGTAGTGTTGCAATCGACTGACGGCTACAATAAGCCCTTATCAATCCCTCTATGCGCCATCCACCATGTTTTTCTCCATCGACGGCGGCGACGGTACCGGAAAATCGACGCAGATCGAACGCTTCTGCCAGTGGCTCCGCGACGAAGGCCATCAGGTCGTCGCTTGCCGCGATCCGGGCAGCACGCCGCTGGGCGAGGCCGTCCGCGAGATGCTGCTGCACCAAGACGACCTGGCCATCGGCCGCACGAGCGAAATGTTCCTCTACATGGCCGCGCGGGCACAACTGGTCGGCGAGGTGATCCGCCCCGCCTTGGAAGCCGGCAAGGTCGTCGTCGCCGATCGCTATCTGCTGGCCAACGTCGTCTACCAGGGCCACGGCGGCGGGCTCGACGTGCCGACGCTCTGGCAGGTCGGCGAGATTGCCACCGGCGGGCTGATGCCGGACCTGACGCTCGTGCTCGACTTGCCCTCCGAGGCGGCCGCCGCCCGCATCAGCCGCTCGCCCGACCGCATGGAGCGGCAAGGGCCGACTTTCACGCCCGCGTCCGCGAAGGATTCCTCATCGAAGCCCGGCAACAGTCCGGCCGGATCGTCATCATCGACGCCAGCCAGCCGATCGAGCGCGTCGAGGCCGATCTGCGGCTTGCGGCCCAGCGGGTGCTGCGTAAAATTGCCTACGAGGATGTCGACGAGGCGGCCGAGGAGCAGAATCTTTATGGCTTGGCATAGTGCGCTGGAGTCCCGCCTTTAGGCGGAATTGCCGGCTAAAGCCGGGACTCCAACGAGGCGTCAACAACCGCGCAACGTAGTAGAGTAGGAAAAACTAACATGGCTTGGCATAACATCGAAGGACACGACGCGGTCGTAGAAAAACTCCGCCGCGCCGTGGCGCGGAACCGCCTGGCGAGCAGCTTTCTTTTCGCTGGGCCGGCGGGCATCGGCAAGCGAACGTTCGCCTTGCGTTTCGCCCAGGCGCTGCTTTGCCAGACCCGCCCGGAGGCAGCACTCGATCCGTGCGGCACGTGCCAAAGCTGTGCGATGGCCCTCGCCGGTACGCACCCCGACATCGAAGTCGTCTCGAAACCCGACGACAAGGCGTTTCTCCCGGTCGAACTGTTCCTCGGCGACCAGCAGCACCGCGGCCGCGAGGGGCTCTGCCACTGGATCGGGCTAAAACCGTTCTTGGGCGGGCGGCGGATCGCGATCATCGACGACGCCGACCATTTCAACGACGCCGGCGCCAACTGCCTGCTGAAGACGCTCGAAGAACCGCCGCCGCGCAGCGTGCTGATTCTCATCGGCACCAGCCCCGCGCGGCAACTGCCAACGATCCGCTCGCGCTGCCAGTTGATCCGCTTTCGGCCGCTGGAAGAAGAGACCGTGGCGCGGCTCTTGGTGGCAAACAAGCTGGTTAAGGATGCTGCCGAGGCCGGACGGCTTGCCCGGCATAGCGAAGGCTCCGTGCAGCAGGCGGTCGATCTGGCCGACGAGGATTTGTGGAAGTGCCGCCGCGAGCTGCTGGAGCATCTTTCGGCCGACGCTTTGGACAGCGTGGGACTCGCGCCGAGGATCGCGGAGTTCGTTGACGCCGCGGGCAAGGAAGCACCGCCCGTCGGGCCAGGTTTCGCCAGGTGGTCTCCTTCGCCGCCGATTTCTACCGCCGCATGGTCTACGCGCGGAGCGATCTGCCGCTGCCGGCCGATGAGGAAATAAGCGGGCCATTGGAAACGGCCGCAGCGCGTTTCCCCGGCGACGCGATTGTGGCCGCGGAGTGCCTCCAGCGCTGTCTCGACGCGCTGGAGCAGATTGACCGCAATGCGAACCAGGGCACGCTGATAGAAGCCTGGTTGGATGATTTGGCCGCGGAGAGTATGGCGAGGTAGGGTGGGACCAGATTGCAGCAAGCGGCAGGCCCACCATGATCGAGGACCGCGTCAAAGTAATGGTGGGCCGGCGGCTCGCTGAGGCTCGCTTGTCCCACCCTACTTCAACATGCACACATCGTAAAGCAGCCGCCGTAGCCAGCCAATTTTTGGCACACCGAGCCGGTGCAGTTGACGCAGCCGCCGCCGGCGGTTCGGCTCATCGAGAATGCGACAGAAAGCGTCTAGCATCTCAATCGCCTCTCCGCTAGTAACGTGTCGCTCGCGCAAACGATCGCGGAGCGCTGCGTGCCTGATCGAGCGATCGCAAAAAGTGGTTCCAGCCAACATCCCACCGCCGCCGCAATCCGCCAGTGCCGGCAAACGCATTCCAGATTGCCGATTGGCTGGCGTTCGCGCCGTGCCGCCGATAGTCCAAAAGCGGAACGTCAAGACACACGATCTCGCCCGCGGCCCCGCGCAGAGCGCCAGCCACCAATCGTGCGAGGCGATCACTTCCGGCAGCGGCAGCGGCAGGGCAAGGTCCAGAAGTGCGCAATTCACCGCGAGGGCGAGCCTAGCACGTAGCTGCGTCCAAGCAGCGTCGCTATCGGACGGTTGGATTGATACGGTAGGCGATTATGCCGCAGGAACGAGCCGTGCAAGGGTCGTCCATTTTCGTCGATGACCGCCGCGTCGCAAAAGACAAGCCTCGGCGCTGGCCGCCCGGCACCCGTCTCGGCAGCTTGCAGGGCCTGCACCTGCCGCACGACCTTGTCGCCGTGCCAGACATCATCCTGATCGGCCAGAAAAACGAAATCGGCCCCCTGCCGCTGGGCCTCAAGCAGCAGTCCGGCGAAATTGTCTGCTGCGCCGAGCCGCGCAGGCGCGTCGTCCAAGAGCACGATCCGCCGATCGACCGCCGCCGCTTCACTCAATATACGCCGCGTGCCGTCGCTGCTCTGGTCGTCTCGCGCCAACAGCGTCCATTCTTCGTATGACTGCCCGCGCACGCTTCGCCAGAAGCTGCGGCAAAAAGGCCTCGCCCTGATGCGTGGCCAGCACGATAGTGACGCGACAGTCGGACATGCATGGCACTATAGCGATTTGCCGGATGCATTGCATCCCTCGGCATGCCCGTTAAAATGTCGCTGGTATCCCATTGACCGTCTATTGCATCATGGACCATCACGCCGTTGCGGAGTTTCTCGGATTGCTGGCCGTCACCCTCGCGGCGGCGCGGCTGTTCGGCATGGCGGCACGCGCGATCGGCCAACCGGCCGTGTTGGGCGAACTCCTGGCGGGAGTCGTCCTCGGCGCGTCCGTGCTGGGGCTGATCGATCCAGGCAACCAGGGCCAATCCGGCACACTCCTGCTCAACTTCCTGTCCGAGGTCGGCGTCGTTATTCTGCTCTTCGAGATCGGCCTGGAAACCGATTTGATGCAGTTGCTCCGCGTAGGCATGGCCTCGACGGTAGTGACGATCACGGGCGTGACGTTGTCTTTTGCCGCCGGCTACCTCGTTTGCCGCTGCTTCGGACTCGACAACCGGGTGTGCATCGTGGCCGGCGCGGCGCTAACGGCGACAAGCGTCGGTATCACCGCGAGAGTGCTCAACGACCTGGGCCGCCTGCACGCGCCGGAAAGCCAGATCGTGCTCGGCGCCGCGGTGATCGACGATATCCTGGGCCTGATCATCCTCACGGTCATCAGCGGCCTGGCCGAAAGGAAGGCGTTGAACGCAGGGGAAATCGCACTGGTCGCGGGGAAGGCTTTCGGCTTCCTCATCGTAGTGCTGGCGGTAGGCTCTATCATCATTCCGCCACTGGTTCGCTGGCTGCACCGCACGGCGATTCCGGGCATTCTCACCACACTGGCCCTGCTGTTGGCTTTTGGCCTGGCGTGGGCGGCGGATTGGGCCGGATCGGCGGCGATCATCGGCGCCTTCGCAGCCGGTTTGTTGCTCCGCCGCACGACCGAAGCACGCGACATCGAGAAGGCGGTCCTGCCGCTGGGCCACTTCTTCGTGCCGCTGTTCTTCGTTGTCGTGGGGGCGTCCGTCAACGTTCGCACGTTCGTGCCCCGCGATGCGGGAGGTTGGCGGTCCCTGGCCATCGGCGGCAGTCTCATTGCGGCGGCGGTGCTGGGCAAATTCGCGGCCGGCTACGCGCCGTTCTGGTTCCGCGGCAAGAAGGCAGTCATCGGCGTAGGCATGGTGCCCCGTGGTGAAGTTACTTTAATCGTCGCCCAGATGGGACTGGCAAGCGGGGTTTTCAACGACGCGATGTACAGTGCCGTCACGCTCGTGGTGGTGGTCACCACGTTCCTCGCCCCGCCGCTCTTGCGGATGCTCTTCCCGCCGATGAAAGGCGAGGAGCAAGTGCCGCCGGAGCCATAAGCTTCCGAAGAGAACCAACAAAGGAGCGCACATGAAATCTGAACCGCGACGGACGCTTGTTGCAAGCATAGCCTTGACGATGCTGCTCGCGGGCCTAACATCCCGCGCCAATGCTGAATCGCCGACCGCAAACAACCTGGTAAGCAATCCTTCCTTCGAGCGGTCCGAACCTGCGAAGCTGCCGGCGGGATGGCATGGCGATCCCTCGGTGTACGCCAGCGATGCGGAGCAGCACCATAGCGGAACTTCATCGTTGCGATATGTCAACACGGATACGAACCGCTATCGCCTCTGTTCGCAAGAGGTTCCAGTGCGCGGGTTGGAAGTGCCGTTTCGGCGCGTGGATCAAGACAAAAGATATTCGCGGCGCCGAGTCCGGTGCTACTATCTGCGTGGAATGGCAAGACGCCCGCGGCAAGTGGTTGGGCGGCAGCTATCCGCACGGGATCAAGGGGACGCACGACTGGACTCACATGGAAGAAGTCACGCGGATTCCGGAAGATGCCGCCACAGTCACCCTGGCCTGCTATGTGCGTCGGGGCATGACCGGCATGGCTTGGTTCGACGACGTGGAACTTGTGCGAATCATCGATCCGCCGATGCAGGTCATCATGCGGTCGCCGGTGTATCGCGGCTGGATTACGTCGCAAGGCCCGGACTATGCCCAGGTGCGCGTGCGGCTCGATCTGCGCGATTATGATGTACGTCCGCAAAATGCCCGCCTGCGCGCAGGCTTCGTGATGCACGCGAAAAAACTTTATGGGAGTCGGCGGAGCAGGCTGGCGCGACCTCGGGAAAGGTGATCGATCTGCCCGTGCCGGTTCGTGGGCTCGCTCCGGACAATTACGATCTGGAACTGCGATTGACCGATGCGGTCGGCAACCACCTCCAAACAGTTCATCAACGATTGCAGCGGCTGCCGAACGGCTTTCGGTCCCCCTGCTGGATCGACGAACATTGCCGCTTGATTGTCGATGGCAAGCCGTTCTTCCCGCTGGGCATGTATTTCAGCGGCGTTAGCGAAGCGGATCTCAAAACCTACTCGGAGAGCAAATTCAATTGCCTCATGCCGTACGAACCGCCAACGCTCAAACAGATGGATCTCGCTATGAAACACGGGCTGAAGGTGATCTACTCGGTCAAAGATTTGTACTTCGGCTCGGCCCACTGTCCCGCTACAATTCACAGCGAGGCCGACGAAGAGCCCCTCGTCCGCGCGGGTCCGCCAGTTCCGCGACCATCCGGCGCTGCTGGCCTGGTATCTGAACGACGAGCTTTCGCTACCGTATCTTCCGCGGCTGGAGGCCCATCAGCGCTGGGTGGCCGAAGAGGATCCGGGCCATCCTACCTGGTCAGTGCTTTATCAGGTAGACGACATTTCGAGTTATATCAACAGCTTTGACTGCATCGGCAGCGATCCGTATCCCATTGCCCGAAAGCCCGCATCTTTGGCGGCCGAGTGGTCGGCGACGACGTTCCGGCAAGTGGCCCAGTCGCGGCCGATGTGGCAGGTGCCGCAAGCCTTCAACTGGTCGATTTACGGCAAGAACGAGACCGAGAATCAACACGACCGCACGCCGAGTTTCGAGGAAGAACGAAGCATGGCGTGGCAATGTATTTGCGAAAGGGCGACGGGCTTGGTGTTCTATTCGTGGTTCGACATAAGCCGCAATCCGGACGTGCCGTTTTCAACGCAATGGGAACGGCAGAAGCGAATCGCTGCCGAAATCGACGGCCTGGCGCCGGCGCTGCTCTCGGTCGAACCGGCGAGCGAGGTGAAGGCAAAGGCTATTGCGCGTTCGCAAGTTTTGCCCCACTGGTTGCATTGCCTGGTCAGAGAGCATGACGGTAAGCTCTACCTGTTCGCGGTGAACGACGGAGACGGAGACGGCGTAATTCAGTTTAGCTTGACTCTGCCGCCAAAATGCGTCCGAGTCCTGGGCGAGAACCGATCCGTTTCTACCGATGGCGCACGCTTTCGGGATGATTTTCAGAAGCTGGCGGTACACATCTATGAAATCGAGGAGAATCGACCGTGAAGATTCAAACCGCTCTCATTGTTGTTTGCGGCAGCTTGGCCATCAGTGCGATTGGAAAAGGCGCCTGGGCTGCTGATCAAGCTCGACCCTCGGCTAGCGCCGGCCCTTGGTCTTTTACCGGCCGGCCGGATTTCTTTCCCATTGTCACCTGGGATCGGCGCGTCGGATGGCAGGGCGCCGGTCGCTCCGGCGACGGCGGCCTTCAGGGCGTGGCCGACTGCCAATTCACGGTCGCGGGCTTCGTCAGGCCGGAAGACGTTCCGTTTTGCGAAAAGCTGGGGCTGGCGGCCATCGTCGCGCCGGAAGCCGGGACGCCGTGGTTTCCGAATTGGAAGAAACTGAGCGACGACGATATCGATCGTGGCATTCGACTCATGGTGAAAATATCGGGCAACGGCAAAGCCGTGCTCGGCTATACCATCATGGACGAGCCGGGGGTAGCCGCCTTTCCCAAGCTAGCCGTAGCCGTCGCCGCCGTAAAGAAATACGCCCCGGGAAAACTGGCCCACATCAATCTCTATCCCAACTACGCCACACTCGGCGCCGCCGGACACTTCGCAGATGGGAGTGCCGACCTATCGCGAGTACCTCGAACGCTTCGTGAAGGAAGTCCAGCCGCAGTTCCTCTGCTACGACAACTACATGGTCGATTTTTCCGACGATCTTCGTGACGCCGGCAAGGCGGCCCTCTATTACTCCAACCTGTTGGAAGTACGGGAAGTCGCTCGCGAACATCATTTGCCGTTCTGGAACGCGGTCTCGTGCAACCAGATCCGCAAGTTCACGCCGGTCCCCTCGCCGGCCAATCTCGCCTTTCAAGTCTATACGACGCTCGCCGCGGGCGGCCGCGGCATCCACTGGTTCAAGTACCACCAAGACGCCTACGCTTACGCCCCGATCGACCACTCGGGCCACAAGACTGAAACCTGGCGTATCTTCAAACGGTCAATCGCCAGATCGGCACGCTCGGGCCCGTCATGAACCGGCTCGAATCAACGGGCGTTTACTTCACTTCACCGCCGCCGGCCAAATCGCTTCCGCTCCTTCCCGGCCGGATCATCAAGCAAGTGCAGTCGCGGGCAGCGGTCCGCGGAACCGCCGCCGCGGAATCACTGCCGGTAATGGTCGGCGAATTCGAGGACGAGCACGGCGCGGACTACGTCATGCTGGTGAACCTGAACCTGAATCAGTCCGTGAATATCAAGCTGGAAACGATGCGGCCCTTCAAGATCAAACAAGTCTTTTCGGCCGAGGACGGGCGTTTGGCACCGCTGGATGAACAGAACGGCCATTGGCTGGTTGCCGGGCAGGGGATTCTGATAAAGCTGGAATAAGACGCCGTTCAGTAACCGTCAAAGAATCGGCATCGTTGGCCGGGTCACCGTGATGACAAAGGTGGTCTGGCCAGCTCTCTGGCCGACTGCCGATACCAATACCGTCACGTCATACTTGCCGGCGGGCTGGTCCAGCGGCGGCGTCCAGGAAAACCTGCCCGACTGCGGGTCGATCGTCGCGCCGGGCGGTGCGCCGGGTGCAAGGCTAAAGTGCAACTTGCCCGCCCATGGGTTTGCGCAATACCCTGCACAACGAACAGCGTCTTTCCTGCCTCGACGGGCTGCGGGGCAGAGTATGTAATGTCTATTGGCTAAATCGCCAGAAACAAGACGTACATGAGAAGGACTGTGACACCAATCACCGACGTGGCGATTAGTGCGGTCCGGACCTCCAGGCTGGTGAAACCACGAATTGCCCCGTAAATGGCCCCGAGACCGAAACCGACGAAGATGCCGCAGTATCCCGCAACAAGTATCATCAATTCTGCGTTGAGGCTTTTCGGGTTGTTCGGCGTAAACAAGGTCGCAAGAAAGTAAACGCAGACAGCCAGAATCAATGCACCGAAAGCACCGACGAAGCCGCAACCGATGCAGCGGATGATCGACATAAACGCCTTGCGGATGACCGGCATAAAGACCTCCTGGAATCCAGAACTACCGATGTCTCTGATGGTCGTGACCACCTGATTTTAGTGACGACGAATTGTTGCTGGTACGATTGGCAAAACTACCTTGGCCCAAAACCGAGCAGGTGCGCGATACACTCGCAAAGGTACGCGACACACGCGATAACGACGAAACCGTTGATCAGAATACCAAACACCGCGACTGGGATGATCAATAGGGCATCCCACCACGAGCGGATATCGAAGAGACTTTTTACGCCCGCAAACCCTCCCGCGCCGCTCACCAATAGGAGGGCGAGGAACACGGCGGTTCCCTTTTCTTGCACGACCTTATCCACTTGGCTTAGTCCCCACAACATAGCGCCACCGCAACTCACAACCCCCGCACCTAGACTTGCCCATGCAGCCACAACGGAATTTCGCCTCAGCCAGGCTGACCAGTTGCCGGCGGCCGTCCCTAGACGTGCCGATGCCGCCAAAACGAGATTAGGCCGACGATTCGGCCTTTGCTCAGCGTCCTTCTTAATCCCAAGGGTCGTCACAAACACTTTCTTTAGGAATTGAACACTTCGCAAAGGGCTATGACGAGATAAACAGTGACGTAGAGTACCGACAAAAAAATCGGCACGGCTCGACTTTCCAGGCCAGGGAGAGTGCGAACCGCTCCGTAAATGCCCCCGAGTGCGCAACCGACGCAGGTGCCGTACAGCCCCAGCAAAAATAGGCCGACTTCCACCCAACCCTGGCGGACGAAGTGTGGCAGAAATACCTCCGCAATGACAAAAACGCAGACAGCCAGAATCCCAGCGCAGAGCACCGACGAAACCGCAGAGGATGATCGAGATAAAGACGTTGCCGGTTTTCGACATAAACACCTCCCGTAGGAGAGAATTGCCGTATAACGATAAGCTGCCGGCCCAAATTAGGACTTCGCCATTTCGGGCGATTTCCCACGATTTGTGGGAAATCCGAGCGGTTTTCCGCTGCTACGATTATAGGCTCGGTCCTCGGGAGAATATATCGCGTGTTACGGAACAGCCCAGATCGCGATCGTCCAGATGTCCGGCGTTTTAAGAGTACCGGCCAGCTTCGTCCCGTCGGGAGAGAAAGCCAGCGAGGGCTTGTTTTCCGTGCCGACTCGCCAGGTCCAGGTCTTCGTGCCGTCGGTCCGACTAAGGACGACGTAACGGCCGGGAGCTGGCAGTCCCCACTTTTCCGCAGCTTCGCGGTCCAGGTCGTCTCGATTGAATCGCAGCGAGTGCGCCCATATATGGCCGTCCGGCGAGATGGAGTAGGTTCGCGACTCCGCCTGGGCGGCCGGCTGAACGGCGAAGCGCAGGATTGGCCGGGCTGGCCGGCTTGCCCGTCCCAACGTCCCACCACGACATCGTTTGCGGTTTCGGTTTCGGTTTCTGTTTAACGCCCTCTGGCTGTTCGGGCACCAAGATGCTAACCTCTAGACCGCCCCAATTCATTTTTTCGATCGCGGCGAACACGCCAACCGCCTTGCCGTCGGCTGTGAAGGCCGCGCGATAGAAACCGGGAGGAACGTCCTCGATCGGTGCGATTTTGGTGCCCTTGTCGAGATCAAAAAGGCGGAGCACGCTAGGACCCCTCATGTAATCCTGTACGATGGCCAGCGTTCGGCCGTCGGGCGCAACCGCCAGGGCCGCCCTGCTATTGGCCCAGGATGTGGGATCCGAGATCGCCGGCTGCTCGCGAAACTCGGGAGCGGTCCAGCGGCGAATAATTGGGGGCAATCCAGGTACGCCGCCGTCGATTGCATACAGTGATTTGCCGTCCGCTGCCCAAGCGATATCCTCCACAACGTAGCCCGTGCTTCCGGGCAATTCCTTGGCTGTCAGCTTGGCCTTGAATTCCGGAACCTCGAACACCAGCAGTTCGGGCGGCCGACCTGCGCCCCACAGCGCAGTAGTCACGGCCAGCCACTTCCCGTCCGGCGAGAATGCCAATCCGCTGACCGGAGCGGCCATGTCGAGGGTGGCCACCACAACTTGCTTGCCGACATCCACGATGAATACCTTGCCAGCGCCGTCAACGCCATAATACTGGTCACTCGTATACCCGGTCCCGGCCGCAAGGTAGCTGCCATCCGGGGACCAGGCGAGCAAACTCGGCTCTGCCGGCAGGGCGATGGTTGCAAGCGGGGTGGGTCTGACCAACTCGTTGCGGGATGCGCGTGAATGGACAACCCAGAAAACGAGCGAGCCCAACGCCGTCAGAACAAGCAACGGCAGAACGATATACAAAAATACGCGTCGCCTTGACATCGACGTGAATTGCTCCCTAAGTCATACTGGTCATTATAGCGTCTGGGTTTCGGTTTCCCGCCGACCGCGATACCGTCTTGCCTCGCGCCAAACACGCCGCACAACAAAAATCAAGCCATACCCCAAGACCGCAATCAGAGGCAGAAATCCCGCCATCAGCAACACCGCGCGATACGACCTCTTAGGCGGAATGCTCCAGACGGCCGTTGTGTCGTCGCGCCAGGCATCAGGATCTTGCCCGCTTGCGGAAACGAGAAGCAGCGCTGCTCATTGTATGCGCCGAGGTCGTAAGAGCTGGTTGAGCCGGTTGCGGCATCGATCACATCCAAACACACGCCGGGCGGGACGTAGAGCCCGGCCGCGGTTTTTTCGATCTGGCCCCAACGTTTCCACGAGCCGCTGCGCGTAATATAGTTCACCGCAAACTCGTTTGGGCGGCCGGTGGGCCACATCACGGTGCGCATTCTGCCGGGGATGGGTTCGCCTATCGTTTCGTCAAGATCGCAAGGAAAAGCTCGCCTTTCGCTCCAGCCGTCGGAACTCCACGCCACGATTTCGGAACCTCTGACTCCGATCAGCTCCCCGCCGGGAAGAAATTGCGGATACGCGCCTTTGACCTGCGCACACTGGTTGCCGGTTGCCGTATCGAATACTCGGATTTCTCCGCCCCACCAATCATCGACGGCGACAAATCGGCCGTCCGCTGAAAAAGCCGGCACGCAGATAGAATCCTTTGCGAATGGTATGGATTGGACCAAAGTGCCTGTGCTGGTATCGGAAAGCTGGAGTTGTCCGCCGCCCCACGAAAACCAAGCCAACAGCTTGCCGTCCGGCGAGAACTGGAAGCTGGCGCTACGGCAACGTTCAGGTAAGCGGAATCGCTCCTTCCTTTCATTCAGATCCCAGACAATGATGCTTCGGCTGTCTTGTGCTGTCCAATGCGTGCTCGTGCAAGCCAGTAAACGGCCGTCGTGCGAGAGCTGTACTACGGGGTTGTCGAACGGCTCGTAAGCCCACGCGATGTCCTTTTCCAGGATGACGGCTCGTGTCGCCAGGTCGAAGACCGTGATAAAGTAGTTCCCACAACTACCGTTCCCCTCGCCCAGCCCAGTTTCCACAACCACGAGCCGCTGACGGTCATCCGACAGCTTGGCGTACGAGATCGTTGTTGCACTGTGTCCAAACCCAGCTTGCCAAGGCTCCCATTTCTTTCTCACTTTAAGCATCGAGGCGCTTGGCTGTCCTTGCCCGTCGCCAGGTCGAGAAAACGAATCGGCCCGACAACGTCAGGAGCTGCTGTGTTGCGGTCCTCGACCCGCGTGCCGGCAATCAGCGTGGCTCCGTCGGCCGTGATGGCTAGCGGATAGACTCCCGACAGCGAAATCACATTGTCGGGTGCATAGCCCGCGAAATGCCAAGTGAGAGCCAGCAGGATGACGGCTGAAACAACTAGGACGATTGCCCGACGGCAACGTCTTGGTTTTTTGGGCGTGGTCATAATGGAACCTGTAACGATGGCCCAGTTTGCTGCCGGCCGCAATACCGTCGTGCCGCGCGCCAAACAAGCCGTACAACAAAAACCAAGCCATACCCGACGACCGCAATCACAGGCAGAAATCCCGCCATCAGCCATACTGCGCGATAGGTCCGCCGGGGCGTGATGCTCCAGACGGCCCAAGTGCCGCCTGATTGAGGGATCAGGATCTTGCCCGCTTGCGGGTAAGGAAACCACATGGCCGAGTCGTCAAGGTGATACGTTTTGGAATCTCCGGTCGCGGCATCGACCACGTCCAAGCCTAGCCCTCGCGGAATGTTGAGCCCAAGCGTGCGTCCCAGGCCGGTGCCGGCTATCTTCGACGCCATGCTCGAACCGGTCCACCAGCCGCTGCCCGTCTCGTAGATCACGGCAAACTGGTTCGCGCGGCCGATCGGCATGGGATGGGGCATGACCGTCCCACTCAGCGGGCTTGCGCCGAGGTCGTAGATAAAACCTCGCTTCTCGGTCCAGCCCTCGGGACTCCAGACCACGATTTCAGGAACAAAGAAACCATCGCCCCATGTCGGGCGGCCGGAATTCTTCACCCCGAGCAGCAAGCCGCCGGGCAAGAACTGCGGCCAGCAACTCTTGCTATCCTGGAAGCGCTGCTTGCCGGACGCCGTATCAATTACTCGGATGTCTCCCATGCCCGAATTATCGATAGCCACAAACCGGCCGTCTGGTGAAAATGTTGGCGGATAGACAAAAAACCCGTTTGCCGACTCGGCGGAATGGACCAAAGCACCAGTGGCCGTATTGGAAAGTTCGAATCGTCCCCGCCAGGGGCCGGCGTGGCCAAATTCCCCGAACGTCGCGAGCAGTTTTCCGTCAGGCGAGAACTGGAAACTGGCCTTCATATAGCCGGGCAAGCGGAACCGCTCCTTGCGCTCATTCAGATCCCAGACAGTGACGCACCGGTTTGGTTCCCCGCTCACCCAAGCCAATAAACGACCGTCGTGCGACAACTGCACTACGAATGTGGTCCGCGGATCGTAATCCCACGGGATGTCCTTTTCGAGGATGACGACCCGTGTCGCCAGGTCGAAGACCGTGAGAAAGTAGTTCGTGGTAACCCCACTCACCTCACCCAGCCCAGTTTGCACAACCACGAGCCGCTGCCCGTCATCCGACAGCTTGGCGTATGAGATCTCTGTTGCCCTGTGACCAAACCCGGCTTGCCAAGTCTCCCATTTCTTTCTCTCTTTGAGCGCTAGAGGCGCTTGGATTTCCTTGCCCGTCGGCAGGTCGAGGAAACGAATCATACAAGTGGCGAAACCGCCATCCCATTCCCCGGAGGTGCTGACGATCAACGTCTTCCCATCGGGCGTGAGGGCGAGCGGATCGCCGGACAGCGAAATCACATTGTCGGGCACATAGCCCGCGAAATG
This sequence comes from uncultured Planctomycetia bacterium, assembly GCA_963707295.1. Classification (GTDB taxonomy): domain Bacteria; phylum Planctomycetota; class Planctomycetia; order Pirellulales; family Thermoguttaceae; genus JANXQG01. Next base: position 577,077 of record CAVPPL010000006.1, on the reverse strand, counting down.
CCAAGTGATAGCCAGCAGGACGGCTGAAATAACCAGGAAGATTGCCCAGCGGCGGCTCGATTTTTGGGATGTGGTCATGAGCGACGCCTATCTTCTCAATAAGTGAGGCGAGGTAGGTGTGGGAATATAACGCCAAACAACGCTCAATCTACCAAATGCCAGCGGCGAGAACATCAGGACCAGTCTGCTTGCGTCTTGGGATGCCCCATCCAGACTCCTGGCCTTCGCCATCGCTTGGTTCTCCGAATGTCCCTGGACGAATCCTACTCAGGCGTTCAGCGTACCACGGCCAGTACGGCTAGCGATTTATTGATGGTTACCGCCGTCATGCGCCGCGACACTTCGCGACTTCCACCGCATACACGTGCGTCGCGCCGTGCATGTTCGAACGAAAGACGATCCACTTGCCGTCGGGCGTGAAGGTCACGTTCGGCTCCAGGCTGTAATCGTGCTTGGACAAATCGACGAGTTTTTCCGCCTGCGAGTGCGCCGTCTTTCGGCGTGAAGAGATAGATCCACTGCCCGTTGCCGGGCGCTGCGACGCTATGCGGGCCGCCGCCGTCGCCGGCAAAAAGCTTGCCGTCGGGCGACACGTTGAAATGCACCGACCAGTTCTCGCGGGACACGCGGTACTTGATCAGCTAGCCCGTCGCGAGAACGCGGCCGGCCAACCAGAAGACTTTCGACTTCGGCGTTTGCAGATCGAACCAAATGATCTTGCCGTCCGGGTTGAAAAACTCGTGCCCGGCGATCTCCATGTCCATCGTGCGCGCGTGCATCTTCGTCAGCCCACTGCCGTCGGTATGGATCGTCCAGATGCGGTCGACTTTGTGCCACGGTCCTTCGTGGCAGAACATGATCAGCGCCGGGTCGCTGGGCGAGAACTGCACGTGATTGAGCCAATCATTGCTGGGATGAAAGGTCTTGATCTCGCCGGACTTGATATTGATCGTATAAAGCTGCATCGGCAGGCGGGCCGCCCAGCGTGCTTCCAGACTGCGTTCTTGTGCGGACTGTCCCGAACTTTGTGTCGGCAATAATGGGAATGTTCCCTTTGCCGCGCCGGCTTGAATGCAACTCCCGGCCAGCAGCGTTTCGTCCGCATTGACTGCGAAGCCTGAGCCGCGGCGCATTTCCGGCGGCAGTTCGGCGATCTTGCGAGTTTGGCGGCCGTCGATGTCCGTGCAGTACGCCACTCCGCTTTGCGTGTAGTAGACCTTGCGACCGCGCTTGCCGACGACGACATTGCCGGCTCGCCCTTCCACCAGCGGTTCGTTCTTGCGTGATTTCAAATCGATGCTGGCCAAGCCGCTGGGCGTTGAGACGACGAGCTTGTCGCCAGACTGCGTGTAAGCATTTTGATGGAAGTAGAAGCTCTGTGTGCCGTCTTCTTGCGAAAGCCGGATGACACGGTGGCCCGTGGATGGCTCAATCCACTCGCTGGGCGGATCGGCGGCTTTGAGCGCTTGTGAAGTTGCCGCCACTAGTATCAACAAAGAACCAAACGATGCACGCATAGGAAAGGCTCCTTTGATTGATGACACGCCGGTCCGGACGAGAGGGTTCTCGTTGGGCAGGATTTGATTCTACCAGTACGGGTCGATGAAGGCACGACGGCCATTTGCGTATTGCGTTTTGGCATGAGATAATCCGGCCATCATCCCAGCATCTTAGCATCATTGTTGGGAAGTCAGACGCCTAACCGCCCGGCCGCCTCGGTGGCCGGAGAGGGTGGGATTAACCGAGTACTCGCGCGGGGCTTGAGGCCGACAGCAGCTTGAGCGTAGAATGAACGTGTCCGTTGGAAGTGAGTGCAAAAAATGCCGATGACGCTTGAGTGAGGAGACAATAATGGTTCGAGCAAAGGGCACATACCGCAATCAGACGCTGCAACTTGAGCAGCCGCTGGGCCTTCCCGATGGCACGCCCGTTGATATCGACATATATCCGGCTGGGGAGTCGCAAGATCCCGAGGATGAGGGCTGGAAGTTGCTCGGCGCGGTCCGGCCTCGAGGAAGTTTGGGACAACCCGGAAGACGCCATCTACGACGACTGGAAGAAGCTCTATGGAGTTTAGCGCCGGCGATGTGGTGCTCGTCCCCTTCCCCTATCGCGACCGACTGGCGGAGAGCGCAGGCCTGCCGTCGTCGTCTCCGACGCAATGTACAATCGCCAGGGCGATGTCGTTGTGGCGGCGATCACTTCCCATTCGGCCCGTTCTGCAACCGACGCGTCATTGGCGGATTGGGCGATAGCCGGCCTGAAAAAGCCTTCCACCGTTCGCATGTTATTGGCGACAGTCGCCAATTCGCGAGTCGTCCACTACATTGGGCGTGTAAGTGATCGTGATTGGGCCGAAGTGCAATCACGATTGCGCATGGTATTTGGATCGACGCTTTAAGTGCAGTGAGAATGCTGGTGCGGCCCGAACAACATCGGAGTTGGAACATATGTTCGTTAAGAAGACGTTTTGTCTTGTCATCACACTCGCTGCGATTGCGGCCGGTCCGCTGCGCGGGTCCGTTGCCGTCGCCGCGGATACTACCACGACATTAAAACCCATCCGCATCGTGCTGGTCGGAGATTCACCGGTCTCCACGTATGACACGCGTCCCGCCGACAAGCCCGACTTGACCGGTTGGGGCCAGGTCTTCGGCGACTTCTTCAACGACAAGGTCATGGTGCTCAATCATGCCATGTCGGGCCGCAGCACGAGGAGCTTCATCAAGGAGGGACTGTGGAAGAAGGCCCTGGCGGCCAAGGGCGACTTTATCTTCGTGCAGTTCGGCCATAATGACAGCCACGTCAAGGATGGCAAGCCGGCCGTCGACCCCGCCACCGATTTTCAGAGCTACCTGCGGCAATACATTGACGAAGCGCGGGCGGCGGGCGCCAAGCCGGTCTTGGTAACGCCAGTCGCCCGGCGGACATTCGAGAATGGAAAAGTCGTCACGGGCTTGCAGCCTTATGCCGACGCGATGTTCAAGGTGGGCAAAGAAAAGAACGTGCCGGTGATCGACCTGCACGCGGCGGCCATGCGGCTCTACGATCGGCTGGGCGATGCCGCCAGCGCCGACCTGAACGCCGCGGCCAGCGACCGCACGCATTTCTCCCGCAAAGGCGCCTGGCCATGGCGCGGCTGGTTGCCGACGCCCTGCCTCAAGCCGTGCCTGAACTGCGGCCGTATTTGAAATCGGCTGACTCTGCAATCGACGCCCAGCCGCGGTTCCCCATCGAACGCGTGCCGGCCCCGCTCTTCGACGATCCAGTCTGGCACGGCGCGGCCGATCCGACCGTCATTTGGGCACCCGACCAGAAGGAATGGCGGATTTACTACACGCAGCGCCGGGCATCGCTGAAGAACCCGCACGGCGTCGATTGGTGCCACGGCTCGGCCATCGGCATCGCCGCGTCGAAGGACGGCCGAGAGTGGAAATACGCTGGCATCTGCACCGGCGACGAAGGGCTGGGCGAGCCGATCGAGCGAAGATGCTCCTGGTGGGCGCCGTGCGTCATCCGCCACGATGGCCAGTTCCATCTCTTCGTCGCCTGCGTGGATGGCATTTACACCCAGTGGATGGGCAAGCGGACCGTCAAGCACTTCACGAGCCAGGACGGCAAGACCTGGAAGTACCAGATGACGTTGCCGCTCTCCTCGGACAATTGCATCGACCCTTGCATCTATCGCGTCGGCGACAAGTGGCTCGTGTGGTACAAGGACGAAGGGCACGGCTCGCGAACCTACGCGGCGGAGAGTCCCGACCTCAAGAATTGGAAAGTAATCGGGCCGGCGGTTACCGACGTACATCACGAAGCGCCGCTAGTCTGGCGATGGAAGGGCGCGTATTGGATGATCGTCGATGCCTGGGCCGGCCTGCGGGTTTATCACTCCGTGGTCGGTCTCGGCAATTGGAAGTACAACACGACGATTCTGGCCACGCCCGGCAAGCGAACGAAGGACGGCGTGCAGGGCGGACATCCTTACGTTTTGGAGCAAGGCGACCATCCGGTCGTCTTCTATCACGTCCATTTTGCCAATGGCCGGGAAACAGTGCTTCAAGCGGCGGAATTGGACATGGACGCCGCGGGCAAGGTGATTTGCAATCGCGACAAGTACGCCGCGGCCACGGAATCGTCCGCAAGAAAGCCCGCCGATGGCTGTCTTTTCTCGTATTTTGTTGGCAACGGCGAAGACGGGCTGCATCTGGCCGAGAGCCGCGACGGCTACCACTGGCAAGCGCTCCGTGGCGGCAAGAGTTTTCTCAAGCCGCAAGTCGGCAGGTCCAAGCTCATGCGCGACCCGTGCCTGCTTTATGGGCCGGACGGGACGTTCCAAATGGTTTGGACCGATAGTTGGGACAGCCGCACGATCGGCCACGCCTCGTCGCCCGACTTGCTGCACTGGTCTGAACAGCAGGCGATTCCGGTCATGGAACACGAGCCGCACGCGATGAACTGCTGGGCGCCCGAGGTGGTCTACGACGCGGCCAAGCAAAAGTACGTTATCTTCTGGTCCACCACGATCCCCGGCCGATTTCCCCAGACCGACGGCGGCGGTGACGACAAGTACAATCACCGCGTCTACGCCACGACGACGAACGATTTCAAGACCTTCACGCCGACGAGGCTCATGTACGACGGCGGCTTCAACGTCATCGACGCCACGATGCTGCACGCCGAGAGCAAGCATTACCTGATCGTAAAGGACGAGACTTTGAAGCCGGTCAAGAAGAATCTTCGTCTGGCCGTGGGCGATAGCCCCGAAGGGCCGTTTGGCGCAGGCGTCCGCGCCCTTCACGTCAAGTTGGGTCGAGGGGCCGTCCGCGATTCGAATTGGCGACGACTGTGTCGTCTACTTCGATTGCTACACCAAGGGTCACTTCGGCGAAGTTCGCTCCCGGAATATGAAGGACTGGGAAGACATCACTGCACGCGTCAGTTTTCCTAAGGGCGCACGGCATGGAACGGTCCTGCGCGTGCCGTCGTCGCTCATCGACAAACTGAAGTACGATGGCCCCGCATGAGCAAGTCATCTTCGGACATTAGCGATCCGGAACCTGCTCCCCCTCAGTGGCTCAACCCTCACTCTCCACTTTGCGAACTTTGTGCAGCAGCGCGATGCACTTCCGGCACGTCGCCGCGCTGCGATCGTCGGTAGCGATGCCTTCCACTTGCGCCCGGTGGGCCGCTTCCTTGTCACGCGGATTGCAAAGGACCATGCCCTCGGCGTCGAGGGCGTGCAGAACGCGCTTCTGGCGTTTGTCACGGGGCATAGGGGGAACCGGTTTCGTTCTTGCCCATTATTGCGAATTCGCCCCGGCCACGCTACAACTGGCATTGCTCCTGGAGATACGTTCCATGTTTCGCCGCTGCTTCGTGTTGTCCCTCGTATTTCTCGGCGCATCCGCCGTGCCGGCCGGTGCCGCGCCGCCGCTGGAGGTGCGCGTGGGGCTGCTGGCGTATGAAGATTTTCGCCAGGAAGTTCAGGAATACGAGCGCCTCTTCGCCAAACTCAGTCAGGCCAGCGCCACACCGGTGCGCTTCCGCCTAGCCGCTGGCACTTATGCCGACATCCTGCATTGGCTCGACCACAAGCAAATCGACGTCGCGCTGGTCTCCGCCGGCATCGTCGCCCAAGAATGCCTGCCCGTGCAGGACGAAGGCGAGCAGCCGCGAAGCCAATACCTGGCCACGCTTCTGCGTCCGGCGGGACACTCGGACCGTTATCGCCCAGTGTGTTTCGTCCGCGCCGACTCGCCGCTGCACAACATGGACGATCTGAAACGGGCGATCGGCGCGAAGCAAGCGGAATTGCTGTTCGTCGATCCACTCTCGATTTCGGGCCGCTTCGCGCCGGAGTACGCCATGCGGCAGCGAGGGATTCATGCGGCGCCGGATCGCGTGACGTTCACTTACTCCCATAGCAACTCGCTTCGGCTGCTATTGGAAAAGAAAGCCGGCGCAGAGCGCATCGCCTTTGTGTGGGACGGAGCACTGGGCGAAGTTCCGGAGGCCGCCGGGCAGGTGCGGCGGCTGCCCTTTGCAGATCTGGACAAGTTGTGGATTCCGCAAGACGCCGTCATCGCGCGGCCCGATTTCGAGCAAACCGGGCTGGTTCGCTCCCTGCTCACTACGAAGCTGCCCGAGCGGTTTCGCTGCCTCGACAACTGGAAAGACCGCTACGGCACGGTCGCGCAATGGATGTCCGGGTCCGCCGCGTTTGAAAGCGCTTTCGGGCAGCAGGTTTCGTTGGACGAACTGGGAGCGGTCCTTCTGCAATACGCCCAGTCGCAGCCGCGGCCGCCGCGGCTGGCCTTGGTACTCTCCGGCGGCGGCGCGAAGTGCTCCTTCCAGGTCGGCGCGGTCGCCGCGCTGGAGGAAGAACTGGCGCGGCTGCGGCAGCAATATCCCGCCACGCCCATCGATATCGGCCTGGTGATCGGCACGTCCGGCGGCGCGATCAATGCCTTGCCCGTTGCGCTGGGCGCATCCGCTACGGAACCGGGCAGGGCCGCCTTCCGCGCGGCCTGGCTGGGTCTCGACCAGCGGGCGATCGTCGCGCCCTCGCCGCTAGTCCGAGCGAACATCGGGCTCTGGTTTGCTCTGGCGCAAATCGCATTGGTGCTTTGGTGGACGAACCGCCGCCACCGCGACGATGCGAGTCGCAGAGCCGCGGCGCGAACGAAAGCCTTCTTCCTGCTCGGCATCGCCGAGATCGCCGTCGGCTATCTTCCCTTCACGCCGTGGACGTTCCTGGGCACGAATCACGTCTGGCATCACATCTGGTTGTGGTGTACGTTCGGCCTGGATTGGTCGGCATGGGTCCTCGTGGCATTGGGCGCGGCGAGTTTCGCCGTCCGCCGCCATCCGCCCGCCCAGCCGGCCGCAAGACGCTCGTTCCTCCGGCCGGCGATCTGGGCGGGCCTGCTTGGTCTGCCGCTGATCCAGATTCTAACGATACTTTTCTACGAACAGACTCTCTCCGGCGGCTCCGGCATCGAACATGCCCTGAGCGAACAGTTTCCCCGGCTCATCGATGCCCATCTGAAAGCCAGCGGGTTGCCGCCCTTGGACCTGGCCGCCGGATTGCCCAGCGGTGAGCGGCTGCAAGCGACCGGCCGGCAGATCGTGGAGCGAAAACTTCTGAAGCGCGATCTGGTGATCACCGGGTTGTGCCTCGCGCAGTCGGCAAGCGACTTGCCGGGCGACCTTTATTTCTACGCCCAGGCCGATCCCGCGAACCCGCGCCGCCCTTTGGCGCGCGGGGCATTTCCTTGGCCGACCACCCGTCGCTCTTGCTGGACGTGATCATGGGCTCTGGCTCGATCTATCCGGTCTTCCCGCCCCGGCGGGTGCAGGACTTTCCGCGGGCCGGAGAATGGGCGGACCTGGTCGACGGCGGATTCGCGCACAACAGCCCGGTCGAGGCCGCCGCGCTATGTGCGTAAGCGCCCATCAAAGCCATTCTTGACGGCAGGGGTAGATTGAAGGGGATTGGTTTTTCTCAACGATCTCTTTCCATTGGAGGTCCCATGTCTCGTTTAGTGCCTGGCTACAAAGTCCAAGAGTGGCAGCGGCGGATGAGGAGATTTCGGAAGTCCCGGCATTCGGTTGTCGAATTCTGCCGTCAAGAAGGCGTCTCGGCTCCATCGTTCTATCATTGGAAAAAACGTCTCGCCCAAACGGCTGGTTCCAAGCTGTCCGCCAGTGAAGCGCCAAGCGGCTTCCGTCCGGTGCGGTTGCTGTCGACGGCGGGCGTCAGCGTGCAACTGCCCGGCGGCACGCAAGTGGTCGTGCCCAGCGGCGATGCCGAGAGTCTGCGGCTGGTGATCGATCTTATGGTCCGTGCCGACGCCGAGCGTCTGGGAGACGCCCGCCCATGCTGAGTTTCGCCCCCAATATCCGCATCTTCCTCCATGTCCGGCCGACGGACATGCGGAAGAGTTTCGACGGCCTCTGCGGGCTGGTGCGGGGCGTGCTGGCGGCCGATCCCTTGGACGGCAGCCTGTTCCTCTTCGTCAACCGCCGCGGCGACCGCCTCAAGGCGCTGTGGTGGGATCATGATGGCCTGGCGTTGTTCTACAAGCGGTTGGAGTCGGGCACGTTCGAGATGCTGCGGCCGGAGGGCGAAGCGGCGGCCGTGGAACTCGACGCCGCGGAACTGGCCATGCTCCTCAGCGGCGTGACGATTGGCTCGGTGAAGCGTCGCAAGCGTTACGCGCGGGCCGGCTGAAAGCGGCGCGCTGTCGCGACACGTTTGCTGGTTGTTTGGTGATGGGCTTTTCGTAAAGCACACGCGCGCGAAAAGCCCCTTCTCGTTTGTCTGAAGAATTCTTTGCGATGCGCGCTTGTCTATTTCGCAAGGGTCGCTATGATAAGGGCTATGAACGACACGCAACTGATTCCGAACGATCTTGCCGCCTGTCAGACGCTCATCGTCGAGCAGGCGCGGGCGGTCCTGGAGCAGAGCGACGAGATCACGAAGCTCAAGCAAGTGGTCGAGGAACAGCAACTCACGATCAACAAGCTCTTGCAGCAGGCCTACCGCAATCGCAGCGAGCGTTACCGGGAAGACCCGCAGCAGATGCAGATCGACTTCGGCAACACGCCGGAGGCGGGCGACGCGGCGGACGGCCTGACCGAGGCGGTGCAAGAGGCGGAGATCGTCATTGCGGAGCACAGCCGCCGCCGGCACAAGCCGCGGAAGCCACGCAACGAGTCGCTGCCGGCGCATCTACCCCGCTACGAGGTCACGCTGGAAGCGCCCCGGAAGTCAAGCACTGTGCGGAGCATGGCGAACGGAAGCTGATCGGCCATGACCGGCAGGAAACGCTGGAGTTCGAGCGGCCCAAGCTCAAGGTCCGCGTGACGCGGATTCCCAAGTACGCCTGCGAGGGCCAGCCGGAGTGCGGCGTGAAGGAAGCCCCGCGGCCGGAGGGCCTGATTGAGGGCAACCGCTACGACACGAGCGTGGCCGCCGAGATCGTCACCGCCAAGTACGGCTATCACCTGCCGATCTATCGCCAGCAGGATTACTTCGCCGGCAGCGGCTGGACGCCCTCGCGGGGCACGCTCTTGAACATCCTCGTGGCTGCGGCGGCTTGTCTTCGCCCCTTCGTGCGAGCAAGTCATCGCCAGCGGCGTGCTGGGCACGGACGAAACGCGGACCACGTTGCTCCTGCCGCCGGAGATCCCCGCAATAATCCCCGGCGACGCCAAGTCGCAACGGATTCACGAGGTCTTCGCCAAAGCGCGGGCCGAAGGGCAGCCGAGCGTCTCGGGACGGATGTGGGCCTACCGCAGCCTGACGGTGCCGATCAACGTCTTCGATTTCACCGTCAGCCGGCACCGCGACGGGCCCGACGAGTTCCTCGTGGCGGGGAATTTTACCGGCACGATGATGGCGGACTGTTATTCGGGCTATCAAGGCATCACACTGCGGAGCGAAGCGCGGATCGAACGCGCCGCGTGCAACGCCCATGCGCGGAGAAAGATCTTCGAGGCCCGTGCGAGCGAGCCCTTGTTGGCCAGCCGCTTCCTGGCGATCTATCAAGAGTTGTACGACATTGAGGACCGCGGCAAGGCGTTGCCGTGCGCGGAGCGGGAGGCATTGCGCGCGGCCGAGGCGCTGCCCGCGTGGCAGCGTCTGCGGGAACTGTTGGACGGCGAGGCGGTCGCGCGGGTGCTGCCCAAAGAGAAGTTCGCCGAGGCCTTGGGCTATCTGCGGAACCAGTGGGATGCCTTACAGGTTTACCTGGGCGACGGCCGCTTGCCAATCGACAACAATGAGACCGAGCAGTTGATGAAGCAGGTGGCAATCGGACGGAAGAACTGGTTGTTCGTGGGCAGCGTGGCGGCGGGCGAGCGAGCGGCGGACTTCCTCTCAATCGTCAGCAGCGCCGTGCGGAACGACCTGGACGTGTGGGCCTACGTGAAGGAGATGCTGGACCGGCTCTTGGCCGGGGATCGGGACTTCGCCGCGCTGCGACCGGACCGTTGGGCGGCAGAGCATCCCCAGCACATCCGCGACTATCGGACGGAGGAGCGCCGCGACCGGGCTGATGCCCGGCAGATGCGTCGCGCTCATCGCCGCCGCGCGGCGTCCCCCGCTAGCTAACCCCCATGCGCCTCATGGCTCTGGTTGGCGCTCACCCTGTTTCGTCAAAAACTCACGAATTGAATAAACGTCGTTGCTTGTAAAGCTAGCCGTGAACTTGCAGTGCCCGCAATGCACGTGGTAGTGGGGACGCATTACCATAGACGAACTACATTTAGGACAGTATGGCTCATAACCCGCCATTGCATCTTTCTTCCACAATACCCCTCGACATTCAACAAAACCTTGCTCACTTGCCATCGGGTTTACCTGCTTTCCTCTTGTCTGCTTTGGTCTTGCGCCACTCGCCTATGACTGCTCTGCCTGCTCACTTGCGCGATGAGTAGTCTTTAATCTTCTTTTTTAGCAGTGCCTTCCCATAATCCGCGTATGCATTGCAGTTAGGTACTTGAGTGGTCTTTTCAAACATAGCAAGCCCTTTGTCAGCCGTTTCTTTCCATTCCGAGTAGTTGAAAGGTTGTCGTTGTGATAGACAATCGCAAAGATACAAGTAGCCGTATGGGTATCGAGGGTACTTCTTAATTACTTCACGGTACTTCTTTTCCGCAGCCGAATCCGTGCGGAACTTTGGCAGCCCGTTCGTCTCTGTAACAGTATCGCTTAGTATATCCATGATTTCAGTACCAAGCGTTGTGCTCGTGCCGGGGAAGCGTAAGCCACCAGTAGGCCCTATCATCGCTATGTCAGAATAGTTCATTATAGCGTCCACGTGGTCGTCAATCTGTTTTAGTTTTATGTCTGCCTCTTTCAGCTTGCTGTCTGCCTGCCGAGTCTTTTGTTCAACGTCTTTGGCTAAGTCTTGTGCATCCTTTGCCGATTTCGCTATCGTATCAACTTTCTTATCGAGTTCCTCTTTGACCTCGGCAATCATCGCGTCCGCCTTTTTTTCCGTCGCTAACTTAATTGACGCTACAAACGGCATCTTGAACTCGCTCATACGCTCGTTAAAGATTAGAGTTAGTCCGAAGAACGCGGCAGCAAAGCAAAGGGCTACGTAAGCCGCCAATGTCTTTCCCGACTTCTGTGTTGCTAGCCGACGCCACGCAAGGCACAACGGTATCACAAAAACTGCGATACCAACGAGTTGAAGAAGTACTTCCATGATAGCCTAGACCTTGTGGTTGTAGCTGCCGGTCGAGAATCGCCACCATTCTACCGGATTCGCGGCTAGCTGGCAACCGAAGCACTGGCGGCCTTCGCCTCTTTCCCCAACCGCGATACGAACGATTCGCTGATGCCGTATTTCCTCATAATCTCACTGTTGCTCAACCCGTCGTGAATGTCTGCGGAGACGACAACGACAAGGTTGGCGTGTCGTTGCTTTCTTATCGGAGTTGTCAACGCTTGTTCCATATCCCATTCCTTTCTAACTCGTTCACGTAACGTCGCCCAACTCGCGCTACATCGCGGGTCTAAAAACCAGTCAAACAGCGTATGCACTTCCCCGAACGCTTGATATAGCTTTACTCCACTCATAGCAGATTCGCCGCAAGTATCCTTGCAACCTCCTCAGCAGACGGGTCGGCAAGCGCAAAAAGGGGATAAGTGAAAGCGCCGGTAAAAGTCGGCAAGGAGTAGCGGATGAAAGAGCCGCATAGAAAAGGAGTAGCGAACCGCTCTAACCCCGAGTCATGCGCCGGCGATGGCAACATCGCGGGTGAGGCGTTGACAGGGGCACACGCAGGCCAGCCATTGAGCTCCGAAATCACTTTTTCGGCGTGCCGACCTTGTACTTATGTGGGGAAGGCAACATGAGCGGCGTCATCCATCGCAAGCCGTCGCTTGACGCCGCGGAGTCGAAGACCCTGCGCATGCGTGGAAACTCTTTGCACGGAAACCGGGAGACCCTGGAAACTCCTGCGTCGCAAGGCGCAGGACGGGCCGAGAAGGCGAATCGCCGTACCTCGGACATGCACGTTTCCAGGGAGTCGGACGGTCCCATAGTACCCAAGAAGCGGGCGAACAATGCCGGCCCGAGGGCGGCGGCGGAGTCTGTGGAGGGAAGGGGATCGACCAAGGGAAACGATACGCAAGTCTTACTCGCTGCGGACTCAGAGCCGCGGAAAGCGAGGCATCGACATGCGCGCCGTGCGAGTGGCCTATGGCCGGATCGTTCGACCCAGGGTAAGAGCCGTATGAGGTAGTTCCTCACGTACGGATCTGTGCGGGGGGTGGCCCGCAAGGGCCATCCCTACCGCGACCCAATTACCTGGGGAGGAATTGGAGTCATCCCCTTTCGCTTCCAAACCTCACATCGCATCAACCGCTTCTTTGGCCCCGCTGACTTTGATCGTTTCCTTCGGCGGGACAATTTTCCATATCCCGTCGAGGCCGCCATAGCGCAGGATGCCCGGCAGGAACATGGGGTCGTCCAATCGCTTCACGTTGCGGAAGTCGAAACCGCCGCAGTCGATCGCCGCGCGCTCGATCCGGCCGCCCAGCATGGCGCGGGCGAGAAGGCCCACCGGCCCGGCTTCGTGGCCGATGGCGATTAGATTGACCTTTTCGTCGGGCCACTCGTGGCCGTAGTACGCAACCAGCGACATGACGTCGTGTACGCGCTGGACGAGCAGCGGCGGGTTGTAGCCGAACGTGTAGCAGGAGGGCCTTGGCGTGCCGCGGCCCGTGCCGCCTTGGACCAACCGCTGCGCCTTGAGCGATTTGCCGCCCGCGACGAACTCGCCCTGGCCGAACATGTCGATTGAGGCGACGGCATAATGGTTGTCAACGAGTTTCTGAACCGCGGGGTTTAGGGTGCCATCCGCGGCGTTATATAGGGCCTCCTTGCCGCTGTCCGTTAGCCAAATTACAGTCCCCCGCGGGGTCTCCTTGTAAAGGTCGATTAGAACCATCGGCAATTGCTCGTTATGTTTGGCGACCGTCAGCGTGCCGATTCGCAAAAGGCAGCTTGGCCATTTGGCGTAGCGCCTCTCATCGAACTTCACCGGACCAACTTCATCGAGCCGCCGGCCGACGATTGTGGCCAACCCCTCGGCAACGATCTTGCGCCGCGCGTCCTCCGATAATGCTTGCATCGCGGCCTCGCTGGCTTGCGTCCACTCTGCCGTCAGCCGGCGCTCGTGTGCCAAACCGGCCTGGTCGCCCGTCGGCTTGGGATGCTCGGCCGTCCAAACCGTGGCTTCGGTGGCGATATCCAGCGGCAGGTAATCGCGCTCGACGATCGGTTCGGGCAGGCCCAGCTTCAGATGGCGGTTCATGAAGCCGTACATGTGCTGGCGGTTTACCGCGTTGTAGTTGTGAGGGAATTGCAAGTGGAAGTGGGCCTCGAAGCGGTCGGCGTGGCCGAGCATCTTGTACAGCGCCGCCAGGTCGGGGTAGCCCTTGGTCTGAAGCTCTTTCGTCCAGTCGTCGGCGGCAATCAGGCCCAGCGGCCGCGGCGCGACGGCGGCAGCGATGTCGATGTTGCCCTGGCCGATGCGGAGGTAGGCGGCGTTCTCGCACATGCATCCGCCCTGCATGGCCGTGGAAACCATCACGACAGGGAAGCAGGCGGCGATGCGGTCGTCGATGGCCCCCAGGATCATCGACTGCGTTCCGCCGCCCGACTCGCCGGTGACGCCGATGCGCGTGCGGTCGACGTCGGGGAGCGACTCGATGAAATCGAGCCGCGGATCGAGTTCCAGGTTTGCAAGCCGAACATCGTCTGGCCGTGCATTTCGGCCTGCGGCGAGAAGAAGAGGTAGCCGCTGGCGCCAGGCTGTTCGGGGCGGATGCCGGCGGAGTGCGGCAACTGCACGCTGTCGGCCACGCCTTCCATGTCGTAGACGAAGGCCACGCAGCCCATGCGGGCGAGCTGGACGCAGCGGGCCTGGATGATGTATCGCCCGCCTCGATCGAACTGCTCGCCGCCGGCGGCGATTTGTTGGCGCACGGCGTCGGGGCCTTCGTCGTGAAAGCGGCCATTCTCCCAGTGGCCATAAGGGCAGAGCACGGCCGCGCGCGGTGCCTTGGCCGGCGATTTCGGCCGGTAGAGCGAGCCGGTGACGTAGTGGCCCGGAAACGACTCGAAGATCACTCGCTCGACGGTGTAGTCGTCGCGCTGGACCATGCCGTAGACGACCGCATTGAGCGGGCAGCGCGGGGGCATGGGCGCAATCCGGCAGCGACCAGCACGCGGGTGCGTATCTCGGCGCGGCGCGTGGGCCAATCGGCCACATCAGTCACGGGGCGCATGGGGAATGCAACCGTGTCCAACGATCGCAGCTTGCCGAGGCGGGCGTCGTGAGGCACCTGGCCGGCAGGCAGCGCGGCACGGCGTTTCCGCCGCCGGGACGACATGGGCTGGTGAGGCCGCGGCAAAAACCGCGACGAGTACGCATAGGCAAGATCAATGGAACATGTGGTTATCCTTCCGTTTGAAAGCGCGGGCAGCCGGTCATTATAAGCCGCGGAGAGGGAAAGCTCACGATCCGGCGCAAAAAACTTGCCATTCTTGCCGGCGAGCATTATCATAGTAGGGGCTAATCGAACTAATCTGGGAGCTTCCTTTCTGTAGTCTTGCCACGCGCGGGAAGGGATCGCTATCGCATTTTTGCATTTGGAGAGAGTCGCATGAACTCAAATCACTCCGGCAATTCAAGGCATTTCTTGCAGCGGGGCCGTTTCGTGCCTTTCGTGTTGGTGGCGGCATGCGCCGTGATGACGCTGGCCTCAACGGGTGATCGGGCCGTGGCACAGGCCTTGACGTGGAACACCAATACGAGCGGCGTGCCCATAGACGGCATCGGCACGTGGAACACGACCACCACCCACTGGTACAACGGTTCGACCGACGTGACCTGGCCCAGCGGCGGCACGGCACAGTTCGGCGCCGCCGCCGGAACTAGTGCTTACGCGATTACGGTGAGCGGATCGCCGACAATCGGCGGACTGACCTTCCAGAGCCAAGCCTACTCGCTTAGCGGCGGCTCACTCAGTTTGTCGGGCGCGGTGCCCTTCACGGTCAACGCCAGCAGCGGCGGCACGATAAGCTCGAGGCTCATCGGCTCGGGCGGCCTGACCATGAACGGGCCGGGCACTTTGACTCTCATCAATTCGAACGTCTTCACGGGCGCGACGAATGTCAACGGCGGTGAGTTGATTCTTCAGTCCACCAACAACTTATCGTCCGGCGTATTAGAGGGCGTGGTAAACGTCAACACGGGAGGAACGATTGCCGCCGTGACCTACGCTGCGTTCGGGTACGGCGCTGGTGTGCATATAACCTCGCTGAATATCCTCGGCGGGACGGTCATCCTTAGCGCGTCGGGAAACGAAACCGCGGCTTGGCCCATCAACTTTCAGGGCGGGACGCTCTCGCCAAGCGGCACCGGCTACCTGGAAATCGGCACCTTTGCAAACGGCGCCACGACGGTCACCACCAGCGCCGCCGCCACGACCGCCGTGATTTCCGCTCCCGTCCAGCTCCACGCGGCATCGGGGAACATAAGCGCCAACTTCAACGTTGCACAGGGCACGACCCCCAGCGGCGTCGATTTGCTCGTTAGCGGCTCCATCTCGCTAAACAACGCCGGCAACGGAATCACGAAGTCTGGTTCCGGTCTGATGGCCCTCTCCAATACCGATACGTATACCGGCACCACGAACATCACTGCGGGCACGCTGCAACTGGGCACCGGCCAAAGCGGCCAGGACGGTTCGATCAATAACACCAGCAGTGTGGTCAACAGTGCCAACTTCGTCTACGACATCGCCGGAAGCCAGAGCGCCAGCTACGTCATCAGCGGAACGGGCAACGTGGTCAAAACCGGACCTGGCACGGAGGTCGTGTCGAACAACACGAACACTTATACCGGCAACCTGACCGTCAACGGCGGCACGCTGCAAGCGAACGGGACCAACAATAGCCCGAATCCGACGGCCACGGCGCTGGGCAATCCCCAGAACGCCACCCGCACGATCACCGTCAACAACGGCGGCGTCCTGCTGTTCAATCAGAGCAACGTCCTCGGCGGCGGCCTCAGTACGATTGTCACGCCCCTGGTGATCAATAACGGCGGCCTGGTAACCAGCAACGCCGCCGGCGCCGACAACGTGCTGGGACCGGTCACGCTCAGCGGCGGTTCACTGACCGGCTACAGTGGCGGCGGCTCCGGCAGCTACTTGACTTACATACTCAGCGCCGGGTCGGTGACGGTCAACACGGCCCCCTCGCTGATCGCGGTCTCCGGTGCAACCAACCCGGGCATCAACATGGCGGCAACGACCACCTTCAATGTCGCTGCCACCGGCGGGCCGGGCCCCGATCTCACCGTCGCGGCCAACCTCGGCGACCAACCGGGCGCCCCACAGTTCTCCGGAAGCAGCGCTTATTCGGCCTCGCTGGCCAAGACCGGCGCAGGGGACGATGTTGCTCGCCTCCAGCGACAGCTACTCGGGCACCACCCTAGTCAATGGCGGCGCGTTGGTCCTGGGCGACCCGGGTGCATTATCGTTGAGCACTTTCAACGCCAGCGGCGCCGGCACGCTCAGCTTCGGCACGCTTTCCAGCACCACCTTCGGCGGCTTGACCAACTCGGGCACGCTCGGCGCTGACCGAACGCCAGTTCCTCCCCGGTCGCGCTGTACGTCGGCGCCAACAATAACAACTCCACCTTCTCCGGCACGCTCAGCGACGCCGGCCTGGGCGGCAGCCTGACGAAGATCGGCACGGGTACGCTGACCTTGGCGGGCAACAACATCTATAACGGCCCGACAACCGTCTCCAACGGTGTGCTGGCCGTAAGCGGGTCGCTCGGCATAACAGCGGTCACGGTCGCCAGCGGCGCGACGTTGTCGGGCAGCAACGGTTACATCGGCGGCAGCGTGACCGTCAATGGCGGCGGAAACCTGGCCCTTGCTCTGGGGAACGGCGCCAATCCGCTGACGATTGGCGGCGGGCTGACCCTGGGCAGCTCCAGCGGCGGCTACGGCGCCGGGAACTACGCCACCTTGAGCTATACCGTCAGTTCCAACGGGACCCAGCCGGTCAATCTTGGCGCAGCGCCCTGACGGTAAACTCGGGCGGGGCTTTCGTGAACGTCAGCTTCACCGCCACGCCGCCCGCGGGCGCCGTTTATCCCTTGATGATCAACCTCGGCTCGCAGAACCTGGCCGGCTCGTTTTCTCTCGATCCGTCCACGCCAAACGTAACGAGCCTGCCGTTGGGCAGGGACACGTACAACCTGGTGGATAACGTCAACTCGCTGCAACTCCAGATCGTCGGTCCGCCCGTTCCCGGCGCGGCCTGCTTCTACGGCGCCGTGAGCAACATCTGGAACGATCTCTCCAATTCGACAATCTCCAACTGGTCGGCGGACGCGGCCGCGACGCAGGACGCGGGCAATGTTCCCGGCTCAATCACCGACGTGATCTTCTCGGCCAATAACCTGAGCGGCAGCGCCATTTCGACGGTCTTGGGGGCGAACTTCGCCATCAACAGTCTGAACGTCAATGCCACGGCCGCGAGCACGACGATCGGCAACCCCGGAGACATGACGACGCTCACGATCAACGCGCTGGCCGACAGCAACACCAACTCGAGCGGCTATACCGGAAATCCGGCAGGCAACGGCATCTCGATCGCCGCCGGCGCGGGGCCTGTTACCATCAATGTTCCGCTGCTGCTGGGCGGCAGCCAGACGTGGACGAACGGTTCCACCAGCGGGCTCACGCTCACAAACAGTGTTAGCGGCACTGCCGCGAGTGGCAATACCCAGACGCTGACCCTGACGAACGCCGGCGGCGGAGGCACGACCTTCAGCGGCGCGATCGGCGACGGCACGGCAGGCGGAAACCTGGCGGTCGTGGTCAACAACACGGGTGCGGGGACCACCGTCCTTGCCGGCTCGAACACGTACACTGGAGGAACGACGATCAATGCCGGCACGCTCCAGGTGGCCAGCGCCAACGGCCTGCCCAGCGGCGCGGGAGCGGGCAACGTCGTGCTCAGCGCGGGCAGCGCATTTCTCGACCTCGACGGCACGCCCGCGGTCTACATCAACGGCCTAGTCGGCGGCGGCGGGACTTCGCTGGGCCAGGTGATCAATAGCGCCACGGGCACGGTTGCGACCTTGAACCTGGGCAACGGCGGCGCCTCGGCGACCTTCGCCGGCGTGATCGCCGACAACAACGGCGTTGGCGGCCAAGTGGCGCTGGTCAAGAGTGGCAGCGGCACGGAAGTGCTCTCCGGCTCGAATAGCTACAGCGGCGGCACGGTGATTAACGCCGGGGTGCTAAGCCTGGCCAATCCGGCGGCCCTGTCCAGCGGAACCATCCAATTCGGCGGCGGCACTCTGCAGTTCTCCCCGAGCAATACCAATGACTATTCCGCCGGGATCTTCAACAGCAGCGGCCCGATCTCCCTTGACACCAACGGCCAAACCGTGACCTTCGCCTCCAACCTGGACAGCTCGAACGTCGGCGGCCTGACTAAGGCCGGCAGCGGCACGCTTGTCCTTTCCGGGAACAATGCCTATACCGGCGCCACGCTCATAAGCGCGGGCACGCTTTCATTGACAGGCACCAGTAGCCTGCCCGACAGCACCTCGGCGGTACAAGTCGGCACGACCGCGGGCCGTCCCGCCGCGCTGGTCTTCGGCCCCGCTTCGGTCACCAATCTGACCAACTCTTCGGGATCGCTCACGGTCGCATACGGTTCTACCGTAACGGTCCCCGACGGCGCGTCGTTCACCACGGCAGGATTCGTCAAGATCGGCAGTGCTCAAAACACGCCGGGGACCTTCAACCAGACCGGTGGCACAGTCTCCATTAACGGTTCCGACATCAACAACGGCAACCGCGCTGACCATCGGCGAGTTTGGCGGCGAAGCCAGCACCTACAATCTCTCCGGCGGCTCGCTCAGTGTTCCCAATGCCGCCGATCCCGTCATCGTGAGCTGGAGCGGCACCGGCATGTTGAATATCTCGGGCGGCACTGCGTCGTTCGGCAAGCTGGAACTCGGGGACGGCGCAGCTACCACGCCGAGCACCGTGAACCTTACCGGCGGCGTTTTGTATCTTGGTTCGGGCGGAATGGTGGCCTTGGCCCACGACACACCCAACGTCAACCTGGGCGACGCCACGGTCGGCGCCACGGCGGTCTGGTCATCTTCAGTGCCGTTGACGCTGACCTACACCGGCGGCACAAACTTCGATGCCACCGGCGGGAACATCACCTTGTCCGGCTCGATTTCCGGCAGCGGCGGCATGACCGTCGTCGGCGCGGGCGTCCTTACGCTGGGCACGGGCGCCGCGCTGGCGAGCAGTTTTTCGGGCAACGTGCTGGTGTCCAGCGGCACGCTGGATGCGAACGGGACCGCCAACAGCACGAATCCGACGGCCACGGCGCTAGGTGACCCACAGATCGCCAGCCGCACCATCACGGTCAACAACGGCGGCGTTTTGCAGTTTGGCCAGGGCAACGTCCTCGGCGGCGGCGCCAGTGTTATTCAGACGCCCTTGGTGATTAACAACGGCGGCCTCGTAAATAGCACCGTCGGCAACAGCAACAACGTACTGGGACCGGTCACACTCAGCGGCGGCACGCTGACGGGCGGCGCCGGCCCGGCCTCCGACAACTACTTGACTTACCAATTCACGGCCGGGTCTGTGACGGTGAACGCGGCTCCCTCGCTGATCGCCGCGACGAGCCTGACCGGCACCGGCTATGGTTACAACCTGGGAGAGAATCCGACCGCGGGAGGCG
Source organism: uncultured Planctomycetia bacterium (assembly GCA_963707295.1). Lineage (GTDB taxonomy): Bacteria > Planctomycetota > Planctomycetia > Pirellulales > Thermoguttaceae > JANXQG01. Next base: position 557,254 of record CAVPPL010000006.1, on the reverse strand, counting down.
TGATAACGACGACGACGACCTTCAATGTAGCTCTGACGGGGACGGCCGGCACCGTCAGCGCCAATCCCGATCTTACCGTTGCCGCGACCTTGGGCGATTTGCCGGGCAAGCCTCAGTTCACCGGGGGAATTTACTCGGCTTCGCTGGTTAAGATCGGCGCGGGCACGATGTTGCTCCTCGGCAGCGACACCTACACGGGCACGACCACAGTCGGTGCCGGCGAGTTGGTGCTAGGGAATACGGCCGCCTTGTTGCTGAGCACTTTCGACACGAGCGGCGCCGGCACGCTCAGCTTCGGCACGCTTTCCAGCGCGACCTTCGGCGGCCTGCAAGGTGCGACGGGCACGCTGGCGCTGACCAGCAGCGCGGGTTTGGTCCCGGTCGCCTTGACCGTCGGCAACAACAATAACAGCACGACCTTCTCCGGCACGCTCAACGACTCCGGTCTCGGCGGCAGCCTGACGAAGATCGGCACGGGCACGCTGACGCTCAGTGGCACAAATACCTACCTGGGCGGAACGACCGTTGCTGGCGGAGAGTTGGTTGTAACCAACAGCAATGCGATTTACGACGGGACCAACCTCTCGGTCGGCGATCCGACGCTTTTGGGACTGTTGCCGGAAGCGGTGGTGCCGTCGCCGGTAGTTGCCACCGCGACTGCATCCGCGTCCTCGCCGGTCCCGGAACCGAGCGCCTGGCGTTGCTGGCGGCCGCGGGCGCGCTGCTTTATTATTGCAAGCGGCGGGTGGGCCGGCGGAATTCACTGCCCACGGAATAACGTTCCCGGCAGCCGGACCTGCGCCTGAGGGACGAATAATTCCAGGAATGCTTCGAAGAAAATGTCGAAGGCTTCTTTCCAACGGCTGTCAAAATCGGCCTCGACCGGTTTCGGTAACATAGAACGACGGGATGCTCTTCGCCGCTTTTCATCCGAACTTTGGCGTACGCGGTCACTTCTTCTCCAAGATTTCGCGCCAATAGCGCGGCATGGCGGCGAACGCCGTCGTGTAGGTTTCTTCCAGCGGCACAAGCACGTAACCGCGCGGCTCCAGGTAAAGCGGCATCGGCGTCAGCACGCCGCCCACGCAAATCGGCTCGATATATGCTCGCACCGTCATCGCCGCCTCGTACGAAACCAGCGTCAGCGGCTCTTCCGGCGGGGCGCGATATTTCTCGCCGGCGTACTCCTTCCATATCGCGCCGTGGATCCCGTTGGGGTCGTAGCGCGTGCGCGGCTGCACGTCGATAATCAGCAGATGGATTCTCCGATCGAGCAGATCGGCCGCCTTCTCGACGAATTCGCGCAAATCGCCGCGACTCGCCTTGTTGCCGGGCGAAACGACTTCCATCATTGCGACCAGGCGATGTCCGCTGACGTGTCGGATCGCGAGGTGCTTCTGCTTCCGGCGGTAAAAACCGGCTTCCGCCTCGGCAGTCTGCCGCACCCGCGGAGGAGCGTCGAGCAAGGCAATCGGCCCGCCGTCCGTTTCGGCCGGCACCGGCGACTCCGAACTTTCTGCGGTCCGCTGCTCCAGCGCGAGCACATCCGGACCAAATCTTCCGGCCATTTGCTCGGGCAACGCGTAATAGGCCGATGGCAACAGGCCGTCGTTCAGCGCCCGCGAGATATCGGCGATCCATTCATGGTGGAAAGCGTGGAATATTGGGGTCGGCACGCGGCCCCAATCGTGAACGGCCATCGGTCCAAATCTCCTTGGTTCGCAATCTCCTCTTATTCTATCTTACTCAAACTGTGAACGCCCCGGTGGGTTTATCCCGCCGGAGCGCAGGATTGTAGGCTAAAAACACCACCACCGCCCGCCGTCTTCGATCTTTACGACGGCACCCGGCCTGCGCGTGCGGTGGTCCGGACAGGCGCTAGTGGACGCGGGCGATATTGAAAAACCATGATCCGGCCGAGCGGTCCAGCCTCATCGCAATCTGCTCGTCCAGAATATCGAGGACGGCTAGGGACGATCACCTTGCCGCTGCGGCCAAAAGGCGGGCCGATCTTTGTTCAAAATCGGTGATGTACCGTTTTTCGTCCCGAGGTGACAGACGGGGGAGTTCAGGGACGGGGGCACGCATGACTTATCTATTGAAGCAACGCAGTCAATTAAGTCATGCGTCCCCGGAATTCTGCCCAGAGATGTCCCGTTTAACTGCGTGGTCGGGAGACCATGCCCCAACCTGAGCCGATTCTGGTCGCTTGCTGACTGCCTGGCGTCGGACTATACTGGCACCAATATAGGGGGCCGCGGCCACACGACGGCATGACCCAATCCTCGGCAGGTGCGAATCTTGCACTGGAGGAATCTGTGCCGCCTCGAAGGAGATGTGCAATGAGATGCTCGATTCACGGGGTTCTGTTACGCAACATTTCGATCCTGGCATTGGTCCTGTCAGTGGGAGTGGCACTCTCGTCAGCGACCGCACGCGGGCAGAATATCTATGTCGCGAATTACAACGGCACGATTGGGGAATATAACGCCACGACGGGTGCAGTTGTGAACCAGTCGTTGGTCTCGGGGTCCGGGGGCGATATCGGCATTGCCATCTCCGGATCGAACCTGTTTGTCACGAATCGCAACGGGACGATTAGCGAATATAACGCGACGACGGGGGCAGTCGTGAACGCTACGCTGGTCTCGGGACTAGGATCGCCGTGGGGTATTGCCGTGTCCGGAGCAAACCTGTTTGTCGCGTGTGGAAACACCGGCACAATTGGCGAATATGACGCGACGACGGGGGCAGTCGTGAATGCCTCGTTGGTCTCGGGGTTGAGTAGTCCAGAGGAAGTTGCGGTGTCTGGATCGAACCTGTTCGTGGTGAATTGGAACACCGGCACGATTGGCGAGTACACCACGTCGGGAGGAACGGTGAACGCCTCGCTGGTCGGGCCATCCGGGTTGAATTATCCGTGGGGCGTCGCAGTGTCTGGATCGGACCTGTTTGTCACGAATACCGCCGCCAGCACGATTGGCGAATATACCACGTCGGGAGTAGTCGTGAACCCTGCCCTGGTGGCGGGGTTGACTAGCCCGAGTGGCATTACCGTCTCTGGATCGGACCTGTTTGTCGTGAATAATGGAGCCCGCACGATTGGCGAATATACCACCTCGGGTGCAGTCGTGAACGCCTCGCTGGTCTCGGGGTTGAGCAACCCGTCTTTCGTTGTTGCCACAAGCGCTCCCGTCAACGGCTTCTGGACCAATGGGGCCGACGGCAATTGGTCGGCAAGTGGCAACTGGTCGGGCGGCAATGTGCCGGGTTTTTCGGGCTACGCGGCCGACACGGCCATGTTTGGCGCTTCCGTCGCGTCGGGCACGGCCACGGTGACGCTCGACGGCGCCAGCCCTTGTCTGACCGCGCTTACGTTCGCTAACTCCGCCGCCAGCTATACGATCGCGTCGGGAACCGGAGGGACGCTATGCATGCTGGGCCTCACTTCCTCGATCACCGACGCCGCCGGCAGCCATGCGATTGCGGCGTCTTTGGAGTTCGCGAGTCTCTTTCTCGTCAGAAGCCGGTACCATCACGGTGATAGAAGCCCCTGTGACGACCGTGGCAGTAAACAACCCGGGCGACACGCTCACGATTTCGGGCCAAGTGAGTGGCGTCGGATTCATCAAGACCGGTTCGGGCACAATTGTACTCGCTGGGTCAAACACCGTTGGCGGCATGGGTTTGTACGGTGGTATTGTTGTGAACGGCGGTATTCTATTGATCAGTAACCCGTGGCGCTCGGCTACGGACAGCTTACGATCAATGGCGGCGGCATCGACAATTCCAGCAGCGCCGCGTTTACGCTGGCAACGAACACCGCGCAGAATTGGAACGGCGGGTTCACGTTCGTCGGCACACAAGACCTTAACATGGGCACGGGAGAGGTGACCCTTGGAAGCAACTGCCAGGTGACGGTAAACAGCCATCGTCTGATCGTTCCCGGTGCCATTTCGGGGAACTACAACCTAACGAAGGCCGGCTCCGGCACGCTTGTACTTGGCGGTGAGAACTTCTCGTTCACGGGCGAAACGATTGTCAACGGAGGAATCTTGCAGATTGGAAACGCCTACGCGATTGAGAACGGCGGGCTAACGGTCAACGGCGGGTCGGTTGATCTTAATGGTTTTGAGATCTACTTGTCATCGCTGAGCGGGTCCGGCGGCGTGATCACCGACAACAGCGTGCCCGCGTCGCCGCCAAGTCCGACCCAGCTTTCGTTCTTCTATGGCAGTTCAAATTCTACTTACGGCGGCTCGATAAGCAAGGGCGCCAACGGCCAGGACATCGCTCTCAATATATCGACCTCCGGTATCTTCACGCTCTCCGGCACAAGCAATTACTCCGGCGGCACCGTCATCAGCGAGGGGACTTTGGCCGTCACCGGGGCACTGCTCGGCGGCGGAAACGTGCAAATTGATTCCGGCACGACGCTCGCCGGTTCCGGCCTCGTGGCGGCAGCATCGTGGGACAGCAGGGCTCCGCAATCGTTGCGACGGGCAATCTCTCGCTGGGAGACAGCACGTCCTTCACCGGATTCGACCATGCCGGGACGCTGACGGTCGGCACAAACGCTGTGACGCTCACTTGCGCGAGCTTTGCCACGCTCGGCAATCTCACCACAATCAGTGGGGGAACTCTCCTAGCTCCGAATGGCATATCGCTTGGCTCCGGATGCGCGATCTCCGGCTCTGGGGCGGTCACCGCCGCCATCGCCGCCGGATACGGCGCAACGATCAACGCGACCGGCAATCTCACGCTCGGCGACAGTACATCCTACGACGGTTTCGTCAGCGACGGACGCCTTTATACGCACGGCTACACGGTTACGCTCAATTCGAAGAACGCGGCGAACAACAGCAACGCCGCCGTGCTCGGCTCGCTGACACAGATCGATGGCGGTGGCCTCGTTGCCCCAAACGGCATTCTCCTGGGCAACGGGAACAACTCTGGTCAGTACGGACAACGGCGGCACTGTCGGCGGCGGCAGCTCTGCGCAGTCTTGAATCTCGGCAACGTCCAAGGGCCTTCATCCGCATCGAGCGACTGGTTGACATTCAACATCCCTTTCAATGGCGTAAGCGGTCAAACGTCGGGCCGGATCGCGTTCGCAAGCGGCTATTCGACCGGAAGCAGCCCCGCCGTGGAAACGCAATTTGGGTGCGCCGAGTTGGGCGGTGCGGCCACGGAGTTTGCCATAGGTGGATCGTCTGCCGGCAACAACGGGAGCAGTTACGGGCAGCTAAACGTCGTGACGAATCCGTCGGACATAAACGACCAGGGCAACCTGACGATCTTGCCGGGGACTTGGATCAAAATCGTCGATTCGAGTGGCTTCCTACCGACGCCCGGCGAGAGCTTTACCGTGCTCACTTGGACCGGAACTCGCTCCGGCACGGCTTCGTTGTCCGTCGATCCGGCGTTTCTTGGCCCACGGCATTCAGCTTATAGCGCAGTGGAATTTCAAACAGCCTAACGATCGATGCCGCCGCGCTAGTTTCAAACTGGACCGCGAAGGGCAACGCAAGCTGGAACTTCCCCGGCAACTGGGACACTAGCAGCGTTCCGACCGGCGTAGGAATCCAGGCCGTGTTGTGCGAAGCGCGACTGGAGCCACGACGGTAACGCTCGACGGTGCGCAGACGGTTGGCCTTTTGGAATTCAGCAGCAGTGCCGGCTACAAGCTTGCAAGCGGAAACTCGGGAAGCCTGACGCTGGACGACACGGGCGGCACGATCGGCGGGCAAATCATCGTGCTCGGTGGTTCCGATTCTATCAGTGCGCCATTAGTAATTGCGAACAGCGGGGCCTTAGTAACGCTCGGTTCGGGTTGCCGTCTTGCGATTTCCGGCGCCGTCACCGAGACCGGCGGAAGGCAGCCGTTGGTTTTGGCCGGCAAGGGCACTCTGGTTCTCGGCGGTTCGAACGACTATACGGGCGGAACGTACGTGACCGGCGGCGCGTTGATCGCGACCTCGCCGAGCTTCGTGCCCAATGGGAGCAGCCTGACAGTCGGCAACGGCGGCGCGTTTGAATTTGCCGCGCCCGCGTTCTCTTCCGCCCCGGTTTATAGTAATTCGCGCTCATCAGAGGTCGCCGCAGTTCCCGAACCGTTGACGTTGGGCCTGGCCGCTTCGGCTGTGATTGGCCTCATCGCATCCACGTGCCGCCGACAAAGGAGAGCCGAGGCGCAGTCAGAAACAATCGGCGCGGCCGGGAATAGCTGACCGCAGTTGCTGGCGTGTCCCATCATGGCGAGCTATCCCGGATTCAAACGCTACAACGACCACTGGACACTTCTGAACTCAACCGTCAACAAGGGCTTCGACGTATCCAGGCAGTCCAGTCCGATAATAATGGCGTCCTGGATTAACAATCGCGTATTGGATTTATGTCGTGCCCACGCTAGAATGAAGCAGCGAATGATGAAAAGCGAGGGAGAAGTTGCTTATGAAACCCGCAAGAATAATCCGCCGGCCTGGCGGACCGACGATCGAAGGCACCCGGATCTCAGTGTACACGATTCTCGAACATCTTCGCGCGGCAGACGGACGAGATTCGATCGCCGCGGAATTGCTCCTCTCGTCGGCACAGGTGCAGGCCGCAATGGACTACATCCGCGAGCATGAACAGGAGGTCAATGCCGAGTACGAGCGGATCATGGAGAGAATCCGCAAAGGGAATTCTCCAGAGGCGCTCGCGAAGCTCGAGGCCAGCCGGCAGAAGCTCCAGGAGTTGCTTGCCGATCCGGAGAAGCGAGCTGCGTGGTGCGGGCTGAAGCGTCGAAAGGTGAATCGCTGCATGCGGCGGATTGTCTCTGACGGAACTGGTGGCGGAGCGGCTTCTTGAAATCCTGATCGACATTGATCTAAAGCGAGGGACGGGGCGATTGTACCTGCCATAGGTCCGCTGCTCGCGGTTAGCGGGCAGCCGCATAATAGGTCGCCACTTGCCTCCCGCGCGGAAAACCTTTAATCTTATCCAAGATTCAATCCCTTATTTCCGGAGGCAGCGAACTGCAATGTCCGACGCGCGGCGAATGGTGATACTGGTCGATGGCTACACCGAAACGATCACGGCCAAAACGGCCGTGTGCGTGATCCGGTATCGGCCCGAAGAGGTCGTCGCCGTGCTGGACCGCGCGGGGGCGGGCAAGACCAGCGGCGAACTGCTGGGCGTCGGCGGGTCGATCCCCGTCGTCGCCGGACTGGCCGACGCTCCGGCGGCCAACACGCTGCTCTTGGGCATCGCGCCGCCCGGCGGAAAAATCCCGGCCAACTGGCGGCCGATCGTGCTGGAGGCTCTGGGCCGGCGGATGACCGTGGTTTCCGGCCTGCACCAGTTCCTTTGCGAAGACGCCGATTTTGCCGCGGCCGCCGCTAAGCACGGCGCGAAACTGGTCGATCTCCGCCGCAACGACGAACGCGACGTGGCCCAGCGCGTCGGCATCCGCGAGGAATGTCTGCGCATCCATACCGTGGCCAACGATTGCAGTTGCGGCAAGATGGTGACGGCCGTCGAAGTCGCCCAGGGGCTCCAGCGCGCGGGCGTCGATGCCGCGTTCGTCGCCACCGGGCAGACTGGCATGCTCGTGGCCGGCAGCGGCTGCGCGGTCGATCGCGTCATCTCCGATTTCGTCGCCGGCGCGGCGGAAAAGCTCATCCTCGCCAACCAGCAACACGAGGTTATCTTGCTGGAAGGGCAAGGCAGCCTCTTTCATCCCCGCTATTCGGGCGTCACCCTGAGCCTGCTCCACGGCTCGATGCCGCACGGCCTGATCGTCTGCTACGAAATGGGCCGCAAGACCGTTCATGGCATGTCGCCCGAAGTCCCGCTGCCGAGCCTGCGGAAGGTAATCGACTATTACGAAGAGACGGCGAACATCATGCACCAGTGCCGGGTGATCGGTCTGGCCGTCAACGGCATGAGGTACAGCGAGGCCGAGGTCGCCGCCGAGTGTGCGCGGGTCGAAGACGAGTTTCAACTGCCGGCCTGCGACGTGATTCGGCACGGGCCGGGTAAGCTGGTTGAGGCGGTGCGGAAGATGAAGCAAGAGAAGTAGGAGACTTCTATGAAGACTCGGTACCTGATTCTGTTTCAAGCAATGTTGGTTTTTGGCGTAGTCGCGTCGTGCGCCGACGCGGCGGACCCCGATTCAGCAGCCCGCGCGACTAAGATAGTCAAGGCGTGAGGGACGATTGAGCCGGCCGAGGTCGTTGACGTAGGCGCACAGGTCGGTGGAATTGTCACGGAATTGAAAGCCGATTACGGCGACAAAGTCGAGGCCAACCAGACGTTAGCGCGGGTCAACCCCACCAAATATCAGGCCCTCGTTGATCAAGCGGAAGCGGCATTGGACTCGGCAAAGGCCGCATTGGACCTGGCGAAGGCGAACGTCATGAGCGCTAACGCCCAATTGCAGCGCGACGAGAACCTCCGGAAGACGACGCCGGGAGCCCTCGCCCCAGACCAATACGACATCGACAAGGCCGCTGGCGAGGTGGCCAAGGCCCAGGTGGGCGTGGCGCAGGCGAGCATCAAGCAGGCCGAAACTTACCTGAAAGCGGCGCAGATCGATCTGAATAGCACGATCATCCGCTCGCCGGTCAAGGGTGTCGTCATCGATCGCCGCGTTAATCGAGGGCAGGCCGTTGCCGGTACGCCAAACTCGCCGAGTCTCTTTTTGATCGGCAACATCGACAAACTGTTCGTATGGGCATCAGTCAAAGAAGGCGATATCGCCAAGATCCACGCCAAGCAAGCCGTGCATTTCAAAGCAGATGCCCTGCCGGGCAAGGTATTCAACGGCACAGTAACGCAGATTCGCCTCAACGCCACGATGTTAAAGAATGAGGTCACGTATACGGTGGTGATCGCCATTCCGAAGACCGACGAACTGCTGCCGTATTTGACGGCCGAGGTTGCGTTTCAGTAGCCGAGAATTGCGATGAGTTCTTGCCGGCACGCCGTTTGCAATCACTCCTTGGCGGTTCATGCGACGACTTGCTGAACCGAGAGCGCACCTTGGCGCATCGCCCTGGCCGCTCATCGTTCGCACTGGCCGATGAATGGCCAAGTTCGTCGCCAATCTACAATAAGGAGATGATTATCATGCCAAGTAAAGAAACTATCGAGAGGGCCAAGCGGGCCAAGCGGGCCAAGCGGGACAAGCGCAAAGGAAAATCGCCCAGCACACAGGCCGGAGAATTCGTCCGCGAAGAAATCCACCACGTGAGGGAAGGGAAGCACGGCGCCGCTCCGCGAAACAGGCGATCGCCATCGGGTTCTCCAAGGCCCGCCGCGCGGGAGTCGATCTGCCGCCTCCCAAAAAAGGCAAGGTCTCGGAAAAGACCCGCAAGAGCGCCGAGCGGGCTTGGGAGCGCGGACAAGGCGAACCACCCAAGAGCAAACCGTCGGCCAAGCGGTCGCGGGCGATCCATCAGGCGCTCGAGCGCGAGGGATCGTCGGCCGCTTCGCACCAAGCCTTGTCGCGGCAGACTCACGCGGCCGCGCGGCATCGGACGGCAGCCGACCGTTCGGCGGGGGCGAAAAAGGCGGTACACACGAAGGGCCACACGGGGGCTCGTAAAGGCAGGCCGCAAGGCGGCGAAAACCCGCGCCGCCCACGCCGGCCGCTGAAGCCGGCGCGAGGGCTGGTCGAGCCTAAAGAAGTATCAAAGCTAGTGTAGTGTCTCACGCTGATGGTGATTTATGGGTGGCACGCTCTGAGCCTCCGGCGAAGGGCGTGTTACGGCAATCACGCCCTTCGCTTGAAGCTCAGGACGTGCCACCCAGCCTTCGCAATTTGCCATTATAAGTTTCGCCAATTCTGAGACACTACACTAGCTGTAGTCCACTCGACGCAGCATTTTTACTCGCATTCGCGGGGCATATTTCAAATACATCGCGAATTGGCGGCTGACAACCCAAAGGGCTTTGGCGGTTCGTCTTGACACACAACGCCGCATTGCGGATAAATCCGGCCCGTAAGATAGCCACTTTTCCCGCGCCGCATGAGGCATCCGATGGCCGAACTCTCCCATACCCCGCCCGTTATTGCCGTTCCCAAGCACGTGAGCCGCCACGTATTCGCGTTTTTGGCATCGCCTCGCTCGCTGCCGCAGCGGGGCTATGGTTTTGGTTTATCCGTACCGCCGAGGAGTCGCTCAAGCTCGGCGCGGGCATGGAACTGAAATACAAGGATGGGCTGACCGACATCCTCTGCGACGAAGCCCAGCAGCGGCACCTGAATATCGACGTGCAGTGGACCCACCAACCGGCCGAGGCCGTGCAAAAGGTCAGCAACCACGAGTTGGACGCCGCCATCATCCCCGCCGGACTCACGATAAAAGCAGATTACGTCCGCCAGGTGACCTGGATGGACCCGCAAATTCTGCACTTGTTCGTCAAGCCGGACATTGCGGCCGCCGACGGGCTGGGTGCGCTATCCGCGGCCGGGTGATCTGGATGGCGCAAGCCGGCACGGGCGTCCGCTACGTGGCTGAGGAAATCCTAACCTTTGCGGGACTGACGGCCGGAAAGGACTTTGTCGCCGATCCGCGGGCCTACGACGCGATGATGAAGGCCCCACGCGAGGCCATGCCCGACGCCGTGTTCAGCCTTTCGCCGCTGCCCTCGAAGCTGGGCGAAACGCTCGTCCGCCAGTTCGGCTATCAGCTTATGGAACTGCCGATGGGCGACGCTTTGGCCCTGCGAACGCCGTGCTGCGAAGATGCCGTCATTCCGATCGACACCTACGGCGCGACGCCCGCCGCGCCGCCCAAGCTGCTGCACACCATCGGCGTCCGCGGCATGATGATCGCCAATTCGAACGCTTCCAGCCTGGCTGTCGAACGACTGTTGGAGGTGTTTTTCGAGAGCGACTTCGCACGACGGGCCAATTTGAAGAAGATGGACCCGGCCCTGATCAAGCGTGCCAGCGATTACGAAATTCCACCTCGGCGCCAAGGCCTACATGCAACGCGGCGACCCGTTTCACTTGAAGGAAGTGGCGGCCAAGGTGCCAGGTTTCCTTGGCTCGGTGCTCTCGGTATTTTCAGCCATCCTGCTGGCCTGGCAATGGATCCGCCGCAAGAAGGTCAACGTGGGCGAGTACCAGCAGGAGTGCTACGAACCTCGATTTGGACGCCCAGCGGGCGGCCTTCCGCGGCGAGTTCGGCGAGGTCGAGCTGGGCGCTGCCTGACGCAATTGTCCAGGCTCAAGGCCGAGGTCCTCGAGAAGTATCATCTGCGGTTCATGAGCGGCGACAAGTCGATCGTCGATCTCATCGGGCGGCTCGAAGGGCTGCAACACTTGTTGCCGAGCCTCGTCCGCACCAAGGTTCAATCGAAGCGGATGCAGCTCGACTTCGGCCCGCCGAGCCGCGCAGCGTGATATCGCGCCCACGCTCTGCGTGCGCAATGCCCATCGCGGCCGCTCTGCGGGATCGCGCAGTCGCGAATTACGGGCCTCTACCGCCCTCGAAAACCGGCGGTCTGCTATAATGGAACGGCGTTTACTCGACCAAGGATCGATCAATGTTCGAATATGACGGCATCTTGGCGCTGGAACGAATGGAGCGGGCCGTGTTGAAAGTCAAGGAACGGTTGCTTCGCGCAACCGCCGCTTTGGAGGTTGCGCAAATCCCCTACGCGGTGATCGGCGGAAACGCCGTCGCGCTGGATCGAGCAGGTCGATGAGGCGGCCGTTCGCGCCGCTCGAAAACGTCAACCTGGCCATGCGGCGAGGCGACTTGGCTCGCGCCGCCGCGGCGCTGGAAAGTTCAGGCTTTGTATACCGTCACGCGGCGGGTATCGACATGTTCTTCGATCGGCCCGAGGGCAAGTTCCGTGACGCCGTTCACGTCGTTTTCTGTGGTGAAAAGGTCCGCGAAGAATACGTTGCCCCGGTGCCGGACGTCGCCGAGACGCGGTCATTCAAGGCGTACCGCGTACTGACGCTTGAAGCGCTGGTTCGAATGAAGCTAACTTCATACCGCGACAAGGATCGAACTCACTTGCGAGACCTGATCGGCGTGGGCCTCGTCGATCTCTCCTGGCCCGATAAGTATCAACCCGAGTTGGCCGAGCGGCTGCGGCACCTGCTCGACACGCCGGAAGGATGATCTTTGCAGCGAAAGGAGATACGATCATGCCCGCCAAGAAAATCCTGATGCTCGTCGGCGATTACGTGGAAGACTACGAGGTCATGGTGCCCTACCAGATGCTGTTGATGGTCGGGCACCAGGTCGATACGGTTTGCCCGGGCAAGAAGCCGGGCGACGTTGTGCGGACCGCCATCCACGATTTCGAGGGAGACCAGACCTATAGCGAGAAGCGCGGGCACAACTTCGCGCTCAATGCCGATTTTGACGCGGTCGATCCCGTTCAGTATGACGGCCTCGTCATTCCCGGCGGCCGGGCACCGGAGTATCTCCGCCTCAACGAGCGCGTATTGCAGATCGTCCGCCATTTCATGGAAAAGGCAAAACCGCTGGCCGCGATTTGCCACGGCCCGCAAATCCTCGTCGCCGCCGGCGTGACGACCGGCCGCCGCTGCACCGCCTACCCGGCCGTGAAGCCCGACCTCGTTCGCTCGGGCGCGGTGTGGCGCGACGTGAATGAAACTTACTCGAACGCCGTTGTGGACGGCAATCTGGTCACCGCCGCCGCATGGCCCGGACATCCGGAATGGATGCGAAAGTTTTTGGAAGTGCTGGGCACAAAGATCGAAGCCTAGGGAATGCGCCGAGCGCGACCCTTGCCCTGGCGAGCGGTTCCGTGGAGAATGGGCAAGATTGTGACTGCCGAAAGTTTTAATGTTCTAACAGAACCGATTTTGGCGCTGCCTCCGTCGGTTCGTTTTTTTCGCTTGTGACACAGCCTCTAAATATCAGATCGTTCCGCAATGCGGACCCGCCCGCGTTGGTTGCCGTGTGGCATAGCCGGCGGGACCAGCCCGGTCTTTGCGCTGCCGTCACGGCGGAGACGCTGGACCAGTTCGTTCTGGGCAAGCCGTATTTCGATCCGGCGGGGCTGCTGCTGGCAGAGAACGACGGACGAGTGCTGGGGTTCGCCCATGCGGCCTTCGGGGCGAACGACGCGGAAGACGCGGTTTCGACCGAGTTGGGCACGACCTGCATGATTATCGTGCGGCCCGACTGCGACGAGGCGCAAGTGGCGGCCGGTTTGCTTCAGCGCGGAGGATTACCTTCAACGGCGCGGCGCCAAAGTGATCTACGGCGGCGGAATCCGGCCGATGAACGGGTTCTATCTAGGGCTCTATGGCGGCAGCGAACTGCCGGGCGTCCTGGAAAGCGATACGATGGCCCAGAAGGCGTTCCTTGCGCCGGCTACCGCGAGATCGATCGCGCGCTGCTCTTCCGCCGCGATTTGCATAATTTCGAGGCGTTGGTCGATCGGCGGCAGATGCAGGTGCGGCGGCAGATGGTAGTAGAAGTTGTCGCGGACCCGCCCACGCGAAGCTGGTGGGACGCCTGCACTGTCGGCGCGTTCGAGTTGACGAGGTTCGCTCTGGTCCCGCGGACCGGCGGCGCGGCGGCGGCCACCGCGCTGTTCCGCCGCATGGAAATCGTGCCCACATCGATGAATCCTTGGTCGGTGGGCTTGATCGACGTTCTGGGTGGAAGAATCGGCGCGGCGCCGCGGACTGGCGACTTTCCTCCTGAGCGAGGCCTTTCGGCAGTTCAATCGCGACGGCACGCACGAGATCGAGGTCCAAGCGATGCAGCACAACCTGGCTGCGCACTCGCTCTATCGCAAGATGGGTTTCCAGCAGTTTGGACAAGGGAGCGTGTTCCGCAAGGAATGAATGGGACAATTTGCGTAGCCGATTGATTTTGCCAGACGATTCAGGCATTGCTTGATCCCGTCCGATACAATGGGAACGTCGAGGTTCGGTTTATGGCGACGGTCGAAGAAAGATTGGCAGCTTTAGAAAGTGCAATGGATAAACTGCGAGCGCCAATTGTCCGCGCGACCGCAGCCGCGTGCGTGGCTTGATGACGTTGCGGGTTCGATGGAGCAATGGCCGGAATTCAAAGAAGTTCTAAAACTTGGCCGCGAATATCGCAAGACCGTTGCCGATTGTGACGCCGCCGACGATAAAACATAAACCAATGCACTTAATTCAAATCGCCATTCTTGCCATCGTTCAAGGTTTAGCCGAACTTCTGCCCGTTTCAAGTTCAGCGCACGTGGTCGTCGCCGAAAAGCTCATGGGTCTGGACCCCACATCGGCCCCGATGACGCTAATGTTGGTCATGCTACATACCGGCACGATGTTCGCAGTCATTGTCTATTTTTGGCGAGCATGGAAGAAAAGTATTTTTGCGTCGCGGGAGGTGTTCAAACAACAAGCCTTACGGCTTATTATCGCAACAGCTTTCACCGGCGCCGTTGCCTTACCGCTCAAATGGTTAATTGAGAAAGGCATGGAGAAATCCGGCTACTTGGCCAAGGACTCTAACGGCCAGCCAGCGGTGGAAATCGAGATGTTATTCAGCAATCTCGGCCTGATCGCCGGTGGCTTGGCCGCAGCCGGAGTCTTAATCTTGGTCGCCGGATTGCTCGAGCGCGCAACGGCGCGCGACCGCGCGGTAGGCAATGTCGAAGCAGCGTTAATCGGCGCGGTACAGGGTTTGTGCCTGCCGTTCCGGGGTTTTTCTCGCTCTGGATCGACAATCTCCACGGGTATGCTAATGGGAGTGCTAAAATCCAGAGTAGAGGAGTTCAGCTTCGCGTTGGCGGTAATCATTACTCCATTCATCGTGGGCCGAGAAGTGCGGCGACTATTGAAGGATCACCCCGAAGCCCGCGATGTTCATTTCATCATAGGTCTTCTCACACCCAGCCTCCTTGGCATGATCTTCGCGTTTCTCGCCGGCCTGCTCGCATTGAAATTGCTTTCGCGCTGGCTGGAAAACGGTCGCTGGTATTTGTTCGGCATTTATTGCCTGGCGGCCGCGGGGGTGGTTTTCGGTCTTTATTTGGAGGGAGTTTGAAATGCATGTGATCGTTCAGCAAGCCGGTTGGCCCGATACTACAATACTCAGTACTCAGTACTTAGTTCTCAATACGCAATGCTAAAAGCCTAAGTCTGACGTTCCCCGCCACCAACCCTTTCGTCAATGCATTCTCCCGACGCCGACTTGATCGACACGGTTCGCCTCTCCATGGTCGAAGGCGTCGGGCCACGGATTCGGCGGCGGCTCTTGGACCGCTTCGGTGATTCGGCCACGGTCCTGGCCGCAGCGCCGAGCGATCTTCGCGGCGTGGAAGGCGTCGGCCAGAAGCTGACCGAGCGGATCATCCGCGCGGGCGACGAGATCGACGCCGAAGGGCAGATTGCTTTCTGCCGCAGTCAGGGAATCAGCATCATCACGGAGATCCACGCCGATTATCCCCGCGCTTCGCGAAATTCCCGATCCGCCCGGCTTACTCTTCGTCCGCGGCACGCTCAAGCCGTCCGATGCGCTGGCCATCGGCATCGTGGGCACGCGGCACGGCACACATTACGGGCTGCGGCAGGCCGAGCGGCTGGCCGCTAGTCTCGCGCGTGCTGGGCTGACAATCATCAGCGGGCTGGCCCGCGGCATCGACGCGGCCGTGCATCGCGGCGCGTTGGAGGCCGGCGGGCGGACGCTGGGCATCCTTGCCAGCGGCGTGCTGAACATCTATCCGCCCGAACACGACAAGCTGGCGGACCAAGTGGCCGGCAGCGGCGCTTTGATCAGCGAGCAGCCGCCACATTCCTCACCGCTGGCCGGCACTTTTCCGCAGCGGAACCGCATCATCAGCGGCATGTCGCTTGGCGTGATCGTCGTGGAAGCGGCCGAGCGAAGCGGGGCGCTTATCACGGCTCGCCACGCTATGGAGCAGGGCCGCGACGTTTTCGCGGTGCCGGGCAATGTCGATAGCCGCGCCTCGCGGGGCTGCCATCGCCTGATTCGCGACGGCGCGATGCTCGTCGAATCGGCCGACGACGTTTTGGAGGCGCTCGGTCCCTTGGTCGAGGCGGCCCCGCGCGACGATGGCCGATCGGTGCATCATCCGGCCGAACTGCTGTTGAACGACATGGAACAGAAGGTGCTGGATGCGATCCGCAACGAGGCCACAACGGTTGACGAGGTGGTCGTGGCAAGCGGGCTGCCCGTGCCGCAAGTGCTATCCACGTTGAGCGTGCTGGAGATGCGGCATCTGATCCGGCGATTGAGCGGAACCAGCGTGGTGCGGTTGTAGACGCAGCGGAATCAGGGACCCGGCACGGATACCGCTTGAATCTCACGGGCCACGGTGATCGATCCGGTAACCGGATGGCCGGCCAACACATACCGCAGGAGCCAACTGTTGCCGGCCGGATCGACCGAGATGCTGACGGTTGCAGTTGAACTGGAGTAGCTCAAGGCGTTGCCGCTGCCGTCGGTGATCGTGGTGGTGGGATTCGACAGATTGCCGGCCGAGAGGACCTTATTGACCTGGGTCTGGACGGTTGTCGTGGTGGCGTCCAAGCTCGCGGCTTCGCGGGCTCCCTCGAAGGCCGCCTCGCGGACCACGTGCTGGATTTGCATGAGTCGCGAGAACTCGATTATCGCGAGCATGAACATGAAGAGAATAGGCAGGCACATGGCAAACTCGACGATCACCGCCGCCCGCCGCGCCTGCCGCACGGGCTTTCTGCGTGAGGCCGTCCGCAATTTGCCACCCGATTTATGATTCATTCCCATGAAACCGAGGCCAACGATGCCGACGTTCAACATTTCCGTAAGTCCTTACTGTTATTCACTTTGCGATTTTACATGTTTTCCATGCTTTCCACCGTTTCGGCCTGTTTTCCCACGTTTTCCATTAATTCTTTGTGCAATTCTTTGTGCCTGCGAAGCCTGAGAATGCGAAATTTCGCGCGGTTCTGTCGTAATGGACACTTAGGCAAAGAGGGAGTCGGTGATTTCCTTGCCGAGTGGTCCCGATGTTACCTCGCTTGTTGCTGGCCCGCAACGGGTTCAGCCTCCCGCGAAAAGTAAACGAGAGCACCGTCCGCTCGCTGACGATCAGGGGCAGGCCGCGCATCGGGACTGGCAGGCGGCAACCCAGTCGCTTGGAAACCCATAGCCAGTTGGAAAGAGACGGGCAGTTTGGTGCCGTCAAGCCGGTCACGACTTGGCGGACGACGCGCCCGCTATTGACCGGACGGTCGGTGCGGAGGGAGAACTGAGTTCGAGCCCGCCATTGACGACTGTGAAGTTCGGGTCGCCATTGCGCAGTCGCGCGAGTGAATACCTATGAGGTAATCGCCATCGGGGCTGCGTCCACGCCCTTCGTAACGCTACAATACGCTTCGGTTAAGATGCTGCGAGTATTCCGCAATGAGCAAGAGACGCAATCCAGTCCAAATGCTGCTCGACCTGGCCCGAAACGAAGGGCCAGACGTTGTGCATCTTCCATATTCCCCTGAGTTTGAGGCCGTCTGCCATCGGATCGATCCCGCAGCCAAGACTGAGGACAAGCATCGCATTTGGGAGCAGCTACTGGAACTGAGGCAGGCGGACACATCGCCGACCGAAGCGACCATCCGCGACCACGTGGCTACTGGAAGTACCGTTCGGCCCGATCAATCGGCGATGCCGGCGAGTCCGCCCACTGGGGTTCATAGCGCGCCGCAAGCGAGCGGATTTCTCTTCCCTATTCATTACCCCGTTCCCGAACTTCAGCCATGGACGACTCCCCACGAGCCGGATCTGCCGTCTGACAAAGCTGAGCATCGTCAGAAGATGTTGGCTGACATCGCCAACTCGTATCTTGCGACGCGCGAACAGCGCGTCGCTTACATTCTTCAACGATTTCCCGAGACTCGGGACAGCGACACAGCACTGTGCATCCGGTATTGGAAGATGTTTCAGGCGGATGTGGTCGAACGCTGGCGACCGCTTGAATTGGAAGTGCTGTTTGAACTCGACCGCATCGAGACAATTGGTCGGGTGCGGCGTATGATCCAGAATGAATTGCGACTCTTCCGGGGTGTAGAGGAAACGCGACGCGCGAGAGAAGCGATGCAGGCCGAGTTTCACGAGTATATTGCAGCGCATCGCGACTCGCTTCCGGAAGTTCGATTCTACCTGGACGAAACGGGCAATGAGGGCGACAAGGCCTATACGGGAATTGCTGGCATTTGCATCATCAATTGGAAGCAGTTTGAAAAGCACCACGCCGCGTTGGAGCAGTGGCGCTCCAAGCAGGGCTGGCCGGAAACGATTCACTTTTCCGAAACTGGGGCGGACAAAGTAGATCGGGCGGTATCTCTCCTGCAACAGCTCCGGTCACGGCGCGCGGGCGTACTCTTCCTCGGCTACTCGTTGTCGTCTCGCGGCCGCACACACGAAGATCTATTCTCTCTGTTTATTCAGCTTGTCGTGGATTCGCTGAAGTACCTACGTCAGTGCAATTGTCTAACAGAGAATCGCAGTGTTCGTATCATTAAGGAAGCTGAATCAGGCTTCGACTCCCTCTTCCTGCGGAAGATGACGAAGCAACTCGGCGAGGTGGTGGCGTTGGAATTCCCAGGCGAGTTGACTGTCCTGCCTGTGGAAGCCGTCACGAAGGGCCGTACAGTCCTTCTGGAGTGTGCCGACCTGATCGCGGGCGGGATGCAGCGCCGCGCTTTGGGCAAGGGTCGCAACCCGAAGGACCGGCTCGCCGAGGCCATCATAAATGTGACTGGTTTCGAGGATGACGCTGACCCGGGCACGATCTTCAAATTTCATGCGGCGAACCGCTAATGCAGGGGCTGCTGATCTCTTCTCGAAAAAAAAGCCGAACCCAGTTTACGGACAGCGTGTCCTTATGACGTAGGATGCTGAGAAATTGGGCAATCCTCTACGACTGTGCCCGTTGAATCGAGAACTGAGGAGGCTTTTCATGAAGGAAAGATTTGAATACACAGTGGAAGGAAAGGTCCACTTTACCGACGCGACCGAGATGACGGTCACGGAGATTCTGGAAAAGGCGGGAGGAAATCCTGCCCTGTCGTATCTCGTGGAAATCGAAGGGGACCGCCGCGAGTCGTTCCACGACCGGCCGCATTACGTGGTGAAGATGCGCAATGGCCTTGTGTTCGATATTGGCCACCACACGTTCCATATCAAAGTGGACACTGAGGTGGAACCCTCGCGGGAAGACACGTTGACGCCGCGCGAGATTATGCGGCGAGTCGGCGTAGACCCGGAGCGGCACTACTTAAAGGCTTTGAAGATGAACGGTAATCCGGAGGAGTCGTATCGTGACCGTCCGGACGAGCCGATTCGCCTGCGCCAGAACCAAGAGTTCGTAACCGTGGCGATGACTCCAACCCCCGTTTCTTGATGGAGCGCCAGTATGTCACAACAGGATTTCGTCAATCAAATGAAGGTCCTAGGCCACGACGTGCAGGTACGAGACAACCTCGTGAGCTTCCCGTACGTCATTCCGATCGGCCGTTTTCAAGGTCAGTCCATCACCCTCGGCTTCGAGGCGCCGGGGGATTATCCCTTGACGTGCCCCGGCGGCCCACACATCATGCCGCATCTATTGCCGATGAATGACAAGGGCGAGCACCCGCTGGGGAAGGTTTTAGATAGCCGACCGTTCGGACGTGACTGGCAGTATTGGAGCCGTCCGTTCCTAGAGTGGAACAAGACGAATAAGAACGCCAAGGAGTATATGGCGCACATTCGCCATTTATTTGACCAATGAGGTATTCGGTTGCGCTTACAACGGACGTTCAGCGGCAAGCAATCCAGCACCTCATCCGCCGAGATCGCCAGGAGGATCTGTGCTTCGGTATTTGGTATCCGAGCCGTGGACGGTCGCGTTTCACGGCGTTGTTCTCCGAACTGATCCTTCCATTGCCCGGCGAGCGTGCGGTCCACGGCAATGCGTCATTCACGCCGGAGTATTTCGACCGGGCTATGGGATTGGCGCGGGAACGTGGCGCAGGGCTTGCATTCCTACACAGCCATCTTGGCCCTGGGTGGCAGGGCATGAGCAAGGATGACATCGATGCGGAGGAGAGCCATGCAGCGCCAACTAACGGTGCCACGGGCCTTCCGCTGCTCGGGATGACAATTGGGACAGATGGAGCCTGGAGCGCGCGTCTGTGGGAGCGTGTTGGACGCCGGCAGTACGCTCGGCGCTGGTGCGAGTCCGTGCGTCTCAGTGGGGAATATCATGCCGTAACGTTTCACGATGAACTTATGCCCGTGCCGCGTGTTGGTCGTGAACTCGATCGCACCGTGTCCGCATGGGGCACGAGGAAACAGTTGGACATTGGCAGGCTGACGGTGGGCGTGATCGGCACCGGAAGCGTCGGGTGCATCGTTGCGGAGGCACTTGCTCGGATGGGATTCGGGTCAATCCTTCTCGTGGATTACGATGAGGTCGAGCAAGTGAATCTGGATCGGCTGCTACACGCGACGAGATGGGACGTCGGCGAAGCGAAGGTCAATGTCCTTGCCCGCGGGCTACGCCGGAGTGCAACGGCAGCGACGTTCTCGGTCGGGACGATGGAACACAGCATATCTGAAGAGGAAGCGTTCCGCGCGGCCATCAATTGTGATCTCCTCTTCGGGTGTGTCGATCGACCGCTCGGGCGTCACGTCTTGAACTTCATTGCATACGCGCACCTTATCCCGGTCGTGGACGGCGGTGTCGCCATCCGGACGAAGCCGAACGGCCTACTTCGGCATTGCGACATGCGGGCGCACATTGCCTCTCCAGGACGACGTTGCCTGGAGTGCCTTGGACAGTACAACTCTGGACTCGTTGCGGCGGAGCGGGATGGGTTGTTCGACGATCCAAAGTACATTGAGGGGCTGCCGGAGGATGCCAACGCGCGGCATCGTGAAAATGTCTTTGGTTTCAGCGCGATGGCGGCATCTCTTGAACTGATGCAAATGTTGGCGATGGTAGTTGTCCCTTGCGGCATCGGCAATCATGGTGCGCAGATTTACCACTTCAAAACGGGCGATTTGGACCGAGAGCATGATTCGGTCTGCGACGCAACGTGCCTGTTTCCGAGTCTTGCGGCTCGTGGCGACGCGGCGAATGTTACGATCACCAGTCCCCATGCGGTAGCCGCACAGGCGAGGGCTTCCCGCCAGGGGTGGCGACCGAAAATACGATCGGCAAGTCGATTCGTTCGGCGGGCACTTACGATGAACTTCTAGGCAGTGCCGCGTCAATACAACGAACAGTTGATCGCGCAGGTAGTATTATTCTATCGGAGAGGATTAATACCTCAGTCCCTTTGTATGGAGTCGCCGCATTGTATTGTAGCGAGTATTTGAATCTCTGCCTTTTTGAATAATCTCGTTCAACGTCGTCCACGGCGTCATACGTCGTGATCCAATGACATTTGAGGTTGCGCTGAATGACTTTAGCCAACCTCTTATGGTCGTCGGCCGAATAGTGGTTGAGGTACAGTCGATCGGCCTTACGGTGGTAAGGAGGATCGCAATAGACCAGAGTTTCCTTTGGCAAAGAGCAAATATGTTCAGCAATGAACTTCTCAGCGTCTAAGTTTTTGACAGTGATTTGGCTGCGCTTGGCGGCAATTAGTTCAATCCGCCGGATCAACTCGTTTCGAGGAAAACGTGCATCCATCTTCCATTCACCGGATTGATTTATCCCGCCGATTACCCCGCCGGAAGGAATTCCCGACCTATTGCAGCGATTTAGATAAAAGAAACTAAACCCGAGATCTAGCTGGCCAACTCTAGATGGCATAGCAAGTATTGCTTTTTGCCGGCGCCACTCAGATATGGTTAGCGAAGCTGTCAAGATGCGTCGGCACAGATCATCAGTATGATTTAGAACTGATCGCCAAAACGCATACACCGGCTTTGATAGGTCATTCAAATGAATGTGCGATACTCGATTGGACAGCAAGAGTTCAATTGCCACACCGGCACCGCCAGCATAGGGCTCGGCGTATTGGCCGCCAGTGAGCTTCATGCTCGATATCACTTCAGCAATGAACGGTGCCAGCCGCTGCTTGCCACCTGGATAACGTAGCGGCGTCTTGTAGCGATTCATTGCAACCCCTTCAAGGCACGTCTGCGCTTCGCGCACGGCAAACTACTGTATTGCGGCCATGCAAGACCGCAAGTAGCTAGTGGTTCATCGCCTCAAGCAATGGAAAGATATTTCCAAATAGAGTGCAAATATGTGTGTCTTTCACCGAGAACTTGGGATTGTGAACCAATTGATTGAGTGACGTTACCGACAAGAAGCCTTCCGGCTTCGCAAGTTCCACCAGCGCTCCATGCAATTCTTTCTTCCTTTGCGCGTCCATGTTATTATTCGTGAGATGGGCGGTTACATTTCGCAGCACTTCCACTAACGGTAAATCTTCTCCCGACGTTTTCTTTGCCTTTGGCCCCCCAGACTTCGCATGGTCGCTGCAATAAGCCTTCGCTGAAATCTCGAACATGCTCCGCAGCAAAAAACAAAATGCGTGAGGGAATGATTGGAGTTGCAGCTTTCGCGCTTCCTCAAGTAGGGTGACAAGTTTTTCTCTGTTATTGCCGAGCGGAGTAAACTGCCTAAGGAGTCGTTTTACGGACTGTGGATCATCGCTCGCAATAGCCTTCAGTTTCTGGCTAGCCGTCCTGCCTTGAGTCGCTGGCGAACTAATACTCGCGGACTTGGCCGCTGGTGGTGTACTGGTCGAGATAATGCTTGAACCAGATGCGGGGCTTGGAATAGCCGGAATTTTGTATTGTGTCAAGGCGAAGTCACCATCTTTTTCGCGGATATCGCTGAATCCAAGAGTCTCCTGGCCGATATCATGCAAGATTCCTTCCATCGCTGAACGAAATTTTATTTTCCCAGGGTATGCATCCGCCAATTCGCGGGCGGACGCCATTGCAAATCGCGGTGCCAAGCGCTTCATCGCCTCTTCAAGCACGGTTAGTGGATACTCCCCGCCCCAACGCTCCTTTTGATTCTCGGTTAAGTTTTTGCCGTGCTTAAGGTAGCTCTCCAACAAATCGAGCGACGGTTCGCTTGCTTTGTTCATGTCTCGATTGTGACGTGCCTTGGCGACGGCCTTCCATGTATCGCGACCGGCTTTCTGGCCCTTGCCATGAGTAAGCGCGACAATCTTATCAACTGCTTGAGCTTCGTTGGCAGAGTACAGGGCGCAAGGAACCGTCTCGCATGAGTTTTTCCATTCCCGAGACAGATCCCGAATTCTTTCTTCAATGTGCGATGGAATTCCAATTGCCTTTGCGCGGACGAGTCCCAAAATCAGCTTTAATGCCCCGATCCGACGATTTCCCTCCTTAACTATCAGGTTTTTGCCTGCCTTATCTGTTTGAAGGACCAAAATGTTCTCCGTTAGATGGTAGCCGTCATCCAGCAAGCTTTCGGCGAGCGCCCAAAACCAGTCAGGATTGACCGATATCATCGCGAACCGCTGCTGACTCGCTTTTCTGCGGCATTGTGCGAAAGTTTCGCAGGTCAAGTTTCAAGTTGCGGACTTCGATCAATTTCGTTGCTGGCATTATTCCACCGGTGATTTGAGCTTAAGACGGGCGATTGCTCCTCAAGCCAAGGCGATCCTGATCTGGCGTGTGATGCGATTGCTGAATACAAAAACTTCGAGGCCACTTGCAACCCGTCTCCTAAGGGAGGGGTAAGTAATATCATACCGGTTTCCACACCGATCAACAGTACCCAAAAGGCGGCCGCTCCGAATCGGTTAGGTCGGCCGTACCGGAGACGATCCGCCGTAAATTGCGTCATTGCCAGGACGGCTGCTTACGTGCGTGCGGTCACGGCGCGGAAACATCGAAAATCTACGAATGCGAACGATTTTCACGCTTATGCCGTTGGTTGGCACGGTCACGGCGGACTCGTTAGCCTTTACTTTGGCCACGTTTACTCCTCTTCGAATCCGTAATCCCCAAACTTCAACGTCCGGCAGTTTTCAGTCACGTCGTGGACGAGCTTGTCATTGGCTCCCTCGGCAAGGTCGGCCTTGATTTCGATAGTGATCTCAACGTTCGATCCCACCACACGAGACAAGTGCTTGACAATTTCTTCGGCGATTTGAGCAGCGTCTCGGCCAAGACGGAGCGGGTCCACCTGGATGGAACCGTGGAACCTCGACCGTTTCGCAGTCCGGGCCGGCTTCAGTCGCCCCGTGTGCGGTGTTGCCGTGGTTCCGCCTATCACAGATATTGGGTCAGTGGTTGGCAGATTTGCGGCGGCCACGGCATGTGCCTCGACCGGAACCACCGGAATGGTAGCTTGCTTGCCATTGTTCGAGACAACCTTCTCGGACCTCATGTCGAAGAGACTAGCTTGATCGGCTGTTGGCGGCGGCTCCAGTTTCACTTTGCGGAGGGCGACCATATCCATGTCCAGCCCTTGCCGGTGGATGTTGAAGCCCTCGTGCTTGCGCAGGTCGGCGACGCCGACGCTGAAGGTGAACGGGAACGATTCCGGCAAACGCAACAACTGCTGGGCCTCGATCTCGTCGGCGGCGCTGGCCCCCAGCAGCGCCTCCAGCAGCCAGAGTTGCAGGTCGGGGATGCTGGTCGTCATCTTCCGGGCCAGGAGGAAATGGCCCTTCGTCTTCGTGGACCGAAGGACTTCCCAATCCACCAGGGTCGTGATGAGCTTCTGCGCCGCTTCCTTGCTCGTCGCCCGGTCGCCCCAGGTCGTCAGCATCCGGCCTTGCACCTGGGCCGTGGTGAAATCGTCCTGGAGCGCCAGCAGACGACCGACGACCTCGGCGATGTCACGGAAGAACGGGTACGCCAGCGCCGTCATGCCCCAATGCAGCCAGATGCGCTCCTGGCCGGAGATCCGGGGCAGCAGCGCCACGGCCCGGTCCCGAAGGGCGACACGCTCTGGTGGAATGCCGCTCCAGATACGCAGGATGATGCCGGCGGCCTTGGCTCTGGACTCCTTGCCCGGCAGTTCGTCCTTCAGGTGCTTATCGAGGAACGCTGCGCAGTTCCGCCTCGTCGGTCGTCTGAACGAGCCGATCCAGCACGGCGTCGAGCCACGCCCGCTTGATCTTCTGTCGAGATTCCGACGACCTTCCTCATGTCGCCCTCCCTGGTGATCGCCACGAACGGAACCATGACTTCTTCCAGGGCGATCCCGCCGTGGGACACAACCTCGTCACCTTCATCCGTGAACGCCTTCAGGTCGCCAGCCAGGAGAACGTGCCGAGCCGGTGGCAGGCCGTAGTTCGGCCAGCGAATCGACTCCGGGAACTTGGCCGCGACTTCCTCAAGGAACTCAGGGCGGTCGTAGACTCTAACCCGCTTGCCCTTCGTTTCCACCAAGACGCCTTCTCTGCGGATTGCCGATGCCGGTGGCCGTGACGTTGCCGTGGTCGGCGGTCAGGTAGACGACGAAGCCTTCTTGCTGAAGACGAACGAGCAGTTGTTGCAGATGGCCTTGCGAAGCCCACAGACGCACTTGGTTGTGCATCCCTGCGGTCTGCATCTGCATCCCGTGCATGATGTCATCGACCTTGTTCCACACGATTCCCAGCACCGACAGCCGGGGATTGGCCAAGCGCCGTCTCCAGCCTTGGGTCGTCGGGACCGTCCAGGTTCGTGACCAGTTCGACGCCGGCCCGCTGAACGCCCTGGTCTTCCCAAAACCGCAGCCAGTGGGTCCTCTCCTTCGAGGTCGTTGCCAGTGAATCCGGGAAGTAGAGCGGCGGCTCCCCGGCGAAGATCGACTGGCGGGTGACGGAAGTGAGCGTCGGAACCCAGGCGAAGGCTGTCGATTCCTGGAATCGCCACGCCTGGTCGCCGGCTTCGAGATTCTTCCGCAGCAAAAGCCACTGATCGAAGGCAAGGCCATCCAGCACGAGCAGAGCGATCTTGCCGAGCTTCTTCCGTGTCCGCTCGACCGCCAGGAAGCGGGGAATCTGATGGACCATGACCGGCTGCTGGTGATATGGCAGATTGTGCAGCGAGCCGTAGCGCTGCATCATCCACTGGCCGAAGGCGTCCTCCACCTTCGCCTGCAATTCGCTCCAGGCCGTTCGGTCGGCGGCGTCCAGCGCCTCGTCCCACTCCCAGCGCAAGACAACCAGTTCCGCCCACCGCTGGGCCGCTTGCTGCCATTCCCGGTGCGACACTTCGGCGCTGGGGATTTCTGCCTCGAACTTCTCGCCGCAGACCACGGAACCGGCGCACGGCGTCGGCCTTGGGATCGTGGACCACGCCCGTCTGCACCCAGGCGGGCAAGCTTGGCCACGTTCTCCTGTTCGACCGGCGTCAGCGAGCCGTCGAGGAAGAACGTGTCGATGTAGGCTCGCACGTCCTCGTGGCTGAACGGAACCCGGCACTGCTTGTGACGGATCAGCTCTGGGAGGCGAGGAAGAGCTTTCCATTCGTCTTGCAGGAACCGCAGAAAACTTCTCCCGGCTGGGGAGAATGTCGGCCAGCGGCCACGTCTCGCAAACGTGGCGTCTTTCGTCAGGCTCTCCAGCAGGTATTCATCCAGGAAGTCGGGCAGTCGCACCTTGCGGGAGTGCAGCGACAGCAGCACCTTCAGCAGATCAACCGGCGTCTTGATGAGCTTCGGCACGATGCTGAAGCAGTGCATCAGCACGAAGTCCTTGGTTTCCCGTTCGGTCAACTGGTCGCCGTCGTGCTTCTGGTACGCCTCGTCAACGGCGTCGAGGTAGGCACGGTCCAGCCCGGCGATCACCGGATAGTTCAGCTTCGGGAACAACTGGTGCAATGCAAACGTCAGTTGCCGTCCCAGCCTTCAGCAGATCGAAGGGCAGCTTGTTCAACTGCTGTTCGGCGGAACGCAGGACCACCACCAAATCGGTGTTCTGGCCTTTGTCCCACTGGCTGCGGTATTGCGATTCGTAGGCGAAGCGGAATGCTATCGGGTCGTCGAACGGGATCAGGTCGAAGCCCCGGTCCCGGATGGCCGACAGCATCCCTTCCTCGGTGAGCAACCCGTCCGGGTCGGCCACCAGAGTCAGCCGGGAAATCTTCGGCTTGAAGTTCTTCAGGATCGTGTCACGCCAATTAGCCATTCCCTGCCTCCACCCGCAAGAGAATGACCGGCTGAAGTTCGGGCAGGACTTGCTCCCGCTTCCGCAGTTCGTCTGCCCACGCTCGTTCCTCTTCGTCCAGCCGCTTGAGCCGGTGCTGCCGGACTTCGGGCAGGCCGATGCCGGTTCGAGGGCTTCTCGTCGAACCTGGAAGGCGTACTGGCCCTTCTCCTGTTCCCGCTTCAACCGCTGCTGGTGCCGGGCATAGAGTTCGTGGAATGCGTCTTCACCCTGGCGTTCCGCTTCTGATCGCAGACGCCGGAATACCGCTTCGACTTCAGCGCCCGTCTTCGTTCCGATCTGTTCGACTTCGGGCCGGTCTTCGAGCAGGCGATCCCAAATGTGCCGGGCCGTGGGCAGCAGGATGCGGCCATCGTCGTGGTGGAAGATCGGGATGATCTTCACGTCCCGGAGCGACTGGTGGTCGAGTGCGATCCGCCACAGCGACCAGTAGCCGACAACTTCGGCTGGCAAGCTCGCAAACCGCACACACGGAATCGGCTCGGTGACGACCACTCGGGGCAACTGCTGGACGAGGCGACGAATGCGGGCGTCTTCCAGGCTGACGTGCTGCAACCCTCGGTCCTGGGCATCCCGGCTGTGGAACGACACCCGCTCCATCCTGCTGCCATCCGGCCATTCCAGGCTGTAGCTGAACAAGTCCCGCTGCACCTTGCCGCCTTCGCAGCGCAGGTAGGCCGTCGTCATCCGCTCGACCCAAAACGGCAGCGGGTGACTGCTCAACTGCTGGGCCAGCGTCGGGTCCAGCACCGTCTCGCCGTAGATACGACCGCCCGGCGATTTCCTGCTTGCGCCTGCTCCCGGACTTCCTGGATCAGCTGGTCGATGTTCTTCTCGATGTCGCCGGGATTGAGGATCGCCTGGGCGTACAGCTTCTCGAAGATCGCCCCACTCTCGGCGGAATCCAGCACGTCCTGCGTCTTGTCCACGCCGAACTCTTCCAGGATCGTCGCCAGCTTTTCTTCGAGGACTTCCTGCACCCGCAGTTCCACGCTGTCCTCGAAGATCAGGTTGAACGCCTTCACCGGGAGCTTCTGGCCGATGCGGTCCACACGCCCGATGCGCTGCTCGATCCTCATCGGATTCCACGGCAAGTCGTAGTTGATGACGATGTGGGCGAATTGCAGGTTCAGACCTTCGCCACCGGCATCGGTCGAAACGAGAATCCGGGCCTTCTCTGCGAACTGCCGTTGGACCCGCCGCCGCTGGTCCAGGTCCATCGACCCGTTGAGGCAGACGACCGAGAAGCCGTGCTGCTCCAGGAAGTCCCGCAGCATGTTCTGCGTCGGCACGAACTCGGTGAAGATCAGGTACTTCAACTCCGGGTTGTTCTCTTCCCGCTGGTTCTCATACAGGATGTCGAGCAGCGTCTCGGCCCGTGCGTCCGGCCCCTGCGCCTGACAGCGGCGAGCCAGATCGAGCAGCAGCCTCACTTCTTCCTTCTCGTTCTGCCAATCCGGCCAGCCGGATCGCCAGCAGTTCGTCCAACTGCTCCTGGCTGTCCTGTTCCTCGACATTGGTTTCGGGCGGTTCCTCGTCGGTGGCCGTGAGGTCGGTGGCTTGCAGCGCTTCGAGGCGGCGTTCCATCGCCGAGGCGATGGCCTGCGTGCTGCTGGTGACCAGCCGCTGCATCAGGATCATCAGGAAGCCGAGGTACTGGCGGTTCTGCCGCATCGCCTGGTTGTAGCCCAGGCGAACGTACTCCGTGACCGACTCGTACAGGTGCTTCTGGAGCTCGTGCTTCTCTTCCCAGCGAACCGGCATCAGCTTTGTCAGCCGGGGCAGGAACAGCGGGTCGCCCTGGTCGTTGATCGCTCGCCGCTTCTCCGTGCGGATCACGAACGGGACGACCTTCTCCCTGCGGATTGATCCAGCAGCGATGAACTCGTCCCGGTCCAGCAGGGCCATGAGCCGCTGGAAGCCGGCGGTCTTGCCCTGGTGCGGTGTGGCCGACAGCAGCAGCAAGTAGGGAGCGGCTTCGGCCAGGGCTTTGCCCAGACGGTAGCGGGCGACCTGTTCGGTGCTGCCGCCGAGCCGGTGGGCCTCGTCGCAGATAATCAAGTCCCAACCGGCGTCGATCAGGTCGCCGAGCCGTTCCTGGTTGTAGGCTTCCAGCTTCTCCCGGGACCAGCCCCGCCGCCGCTCGACCGGCTTGATCGAATCGACGGGGCAAACCACCTGATCGAACTGTCGCCAGATGTTCTCGGAGCCGGTGAGGTTGCGCCACGACGAGAACTCGCTCGGCGTAAGGAGCCGGAACTCCTCGCCGAAGTGGGTCTGCATTTCCTGCACCCACTGCGTCACGAGGCCCTTGGGTGCAACGACCAGCACCCGCTTCACCAGCCCACGCAGCTTCAGTTCCCGGAAGATCAGCCCGGCTTCGATGGTCTTGCCCAAGCCGACTTCATCGGCCAGCAGGTAACGAATCCGGTCGCCGGTGACGGCACGAGTCAGTGCGTAAAGCTGGTGCGGTAGTGGGATGACGCCAGCTTCGAGCGGGGCCAGCAGCACGTCCTGGGTCAAGGCGTCGGCGATCCGGGCCGCGGCAACGGCGTAGGCGATGCGGTCGAGGCCGGTCGCCTTAGTCGGTTGAGCGGGAGACAGGGATTCGGCAGGGACTCGTTCGACCGTCGCCAGCCGGGGAATCCAGACCTGATAGACGGTGTGATTCCAGACCGTCTCCACATCGAGGATACGCACAGACTCACCGTGGGCCGCACTGAAGGCCCAGCTACCGACTGCAAAACCCGGTGGCGGGATCTTCGTCATGGTTTACTCGCCCAACATCAACGAGGCGTTGTCGAAGTACATCAGAAGGCCTGATCTTCCTGGATGACCGCTTCGGGAACTCGCTTTGCCATTTGCACGATGGTCGTGTAGTCCTTCTTCTGCCAGCACTCCTTGAAACCCGCTCGCAGTGCCTCCGTTCGGACAACTTTGAGCTTGCCCTTCGTGTCGAGGTATTGCTGGAACTCCTTCATTAGAGCCCGGTTGCGAATCTGTTCCAAGTCCGCTTCCTTCTTCGGGTCCGGCACACGCCAATGCCGCATCGTCATCCTGCACGAAGTTCTGCTCCAAGATCGTCCGAAGTTCGACGGGCTGCTCGTGCTTCTCCCAAACTCGTTGAGCCTCCTTCATGTAGAGTGGCTGCAACTCCTTGAACGTCATTGGCTGTTGTGAAAGTTGGCGTCGAACCCACTGAATTGCGCTCTTCTCGTCGCTGACGAACAGTTGAAGCTGTTCCACACCCTTCACTTCGAGACGCCGCCGGTCGTATTCCGTGACCTGCTCTGGAAGGAAATACATGCCGTCTCGTTCTGGAAATCGCTGCCGAATACCGGCATGAAACTCCGGCGACGACATCGGGATAGGGAATCCGCGCTGGACGTGAAAGGCTACCATCCGGTCGAAAAGGACATAGGTTTGACGCTCTGTCACCGGCTCGGACTTTCCATCCTTGGCGACAAAGACGGGTAGTTGCCATAGGTGCGTAGACACGAAGTCCCACACGCCATCCTCTGTTCCGGCTTTCCTTTGAAACCGCTCCTCAAGCCCGCCGTTCGGCTTGTAGGCCGAAATGATTAGATCACGCTTCACCGTGTTGCCACTGACGACCTGCTGGAACGAACCCTGCTTTTTGTCGAGAGTCCGCACGTCCGCGACGACGAATCCAGCATGTTGAAGCGCTTCCTGAATTGCATTCCACACACTGTTGCGAGAGTTGTGGAACTCGACCGTCATCCAACGACCTGGCTTCAGCACTCGGCAGTAGTTGCTGAAGCAGTCGCTCATCATCCGTTGATAGTCGATTAGTGTCTTCTCTTTGACTCGATCAACGATGACCTCGTTTGCCGGAGCAGTGCGCACACCATGCCACGACTCAACGAGAATGTTTAGGTCAGAGTAATAGATGTTCTCACCGAACGGAGGATCGGTGAAGATGTAATCCACCGTGTTGGCTGGCACATTGATACTAGCCAAGTCCTGATCCGTAACGTTCACGTTATCACGGTTCATCTTTACGTTGCTAAACACCTTGACCAGCCGTCCGAGTTTCCCTTCCAAGTTGTACCAGGGCGAGACTTCCGAAATCTGGGAGGCAATGTAGAACACGCCACTGAGCGCACGGTTAGTCTGAGAGAAGTGTGACGGACTATAACGATTCAGCAGTGACATTCCCCAAATCGCCTGCTCAACAAAGAACAGGAGCATATTGCGAAGGCGGTGATCTTCGCATGCCGACGCCCGCTTCCACAATCCAGCCAGAACGTGCGTGGCACGAGGAAGAAAGAAATGATGGATGTGAGTGATGTGGGCAGGTTGCATCCTGCCCACCCGCCGCATCTGCATGTCGGGAAGTTCAAGCGTCGGAAGCTGTTGCGGCACTGGAAGTGCGGTAACTTTTCGCAACAATTCGAGATCATGTTTGTCTGGTGTTTTCTCGTGCTTGCCTCCTTTTGCGGTGTAGTTAATCAGAACGGGCACACGCTTCGGCAGCGAGACCGTTGTGCCGAGAGCCTTGTCCAGGCTGGACTCGTACCGCAACTCTAAGTCGTCTTTCTTGGATTCGATGCCGCAATGTGGACAGGGAAACGTCTCACGAATCGAACCTGTCTCCGTGTCCAGAGCTTCAGCTACGAAAATGATCTCCTTGCCGCACTCGCCACAGGAGAAAACATCACTCCAGACCGTGAAGTTGATGCGTCCTTTCGTCTTGCCATCCGTATGCAGCGTCTCATACATCCATGCGAACTCGTCTTCGATTTCCTTGAGGATACGGCTGGCTTCCTTCTCGAATGCTTTCGAGTCCACCGGACTGCCGTAGTTGGCTGCGATAAATGTAGCGGCGGGCGACAGGTCATTTAGGATGGCCCGTCGTGCGCCGAATTCGGAGACAGAAACCGTGGCAGAGTTCCCTGCGGAATCTCGGACATCTTCAGTGACTTGTCCCGTGCTTGTTACTCGGTAGCCTAGTTTTTCAACCTCCTGCTTGTTGCCGCAGAGTTGAGCGGCCACCCCAGTCATTCCCGTGCCGCAGAAGCCATCGAAAACAATATCACCCGGTTTCGTGTAGTGCAGGATGTACCGCATGATCGCCTTATGCGGAACCTTGGTATGGTATCCGTGTGCGGTATAAAGCGGGTCGGTTTTTCCTTCGCTTACGTCCGACGTGAATGGCTCTCGGTGGTACTCGGCTTCGGGTATGTACTTCGTGCCGTACTGCGTCACGAAGTCATTGAGAAACGGATTCGGGCAGGCAGTGTAGTACGGCGGGTCGGACATCGCTAAGATGTCCTCGTCATCGCCGATGGGGAATCCTTCGATCTTGCGGAAAGTCGGGTCTTTTAGCTTCTCACGCAGCTTCTCGAGGAAGTAGGCTCGCCGTGCTTCGTCGCTCGGGAAGGCCATGCCCAGGCACTCGACCGGTCCCTTGTGCTGATCGGTGACGAAGCTCAATTGTCCTGTCGTTGATTTGCTCATTCTTCAGTGCCTTTGTCCTCGGTGTTTTTCTCAACTTGTTCGGCCAATTCTATGCCTACTTCGGTGAGCACGTATGCCTGGTGTGGATGATTCGGTTGTTCGGGATACCTCATCTTTAGGACACCGCCCTTTAGCAGCGGTTCGAGATGGGTGCGCTTGAAGAATGTGCGGTGCGTCATGCCAAGCTGGTTCATCAGGTCGGCCAGGGAGCGATACACGTCGCACATTCGGACAATGTGACGCTGGGAGTCCGTGAGCCTTTGAAGCGGGGGTCGGGCGGCGGTTCCCTCAGTTGGGAGGTTGGTCACAGCTTGGTCACTGGCCGGGTCGGCTTTTCTCGGAGCTTGGTCACTGACCAAGCTGGAGGCTCTCGTAAATCCGAGATTGAGGGTGGCGATCTTGTCCACAAGGTGTTCTCGTAAGCGGACATGCGCTCGGTTTCCGGGGATCATCTCTTCGACGAGGACTTCGACGAGAAGTCTCTCGATGATGGCCAACGACTCTTTGGTAGAAAGCCCGGTGATTCCCTTGACATCAAGCACCCGCAATTCGCCGGTGCGGCAAACGGCGGCAAATGACTTCGCCTCTGGCTCGGAGAGGCGAATCCCCAGATTGGCTTGGAAGAGAAGCTGCTCCACGGAAAGCAATGTCTCCTTCGGCAGGTGCAGAGCAAAAGTCTTCTTCCCCTTGTCGTTCTCGACCACGGGCGGAACACGCCCCAATTTGTCCCATGCCCGGTAGATGGTGCGGAAGCCGGTTCCTGCCTGCTCGCTCAACCCAACCCGCCGGAATGCGGCAATGATTCGAGGATTGCGGACGGGTTTCTCGACCGGCTCCAACAACTCGTCGGGGTCGGCAAACAGATCGCCGGGGTTTGAGAGAACCGTGCGGTCTCGGTAGAAATGAATTGCCGGTTTTCGATTGTGGTCTGCAAAATCCTGATGAATCAGCAGATTGATCGCCGCTTCTCGAAAAGCCAAATAGTCGGGAGGCACGTCGTCACGCCGCAATGATGCCGCATCAATCTGGAACGGAGTCTGCGAATGCTCCATGAACTTTTGGACCAACTGTTGCCACGCACGTATCAGGTTTTCTTCGATTACCAGACGATCAGACCAACGCTCGTCGGGGAGCGTCCCGCCCCACTCCATATTCAACCACTGGCAATCAACGACGGGTCGGGGGAGATGCTGGCGAACGACCGCCCCTCGCCCGAAAAGCAAGATCGCAGCACGGGTGGGAACCAACCGATTGCCGTCTTCAAGAAGCAGCCCCCATTCGTGCAAAAACTCGGTGTCGCTTTGACTGCCATTCCCCGTGCCTGGAGTCCGCTCATCGAAGAGACGGCGATACCACCGCAGCGATTCCGGCTCGAAAAACGTTTCAGCGTCGGCTTCAACTGGTTCGCAGTCGTAACGCTTGTCCGACGCGTCTCGAAGAAATCTTTCGATCTCCTCTTTCCGGCATTTTTCGTCGCCCGCGCCACGTCGGATGTAGGACAGCCGAATATCTCCATTCAAATAGACCGGCTTGTCCTGGCGGCGTGCTTCGGGGATATGGAAAACGAGCAAGGTTGCATGACCATCCCTTATTACCCCCTCCTTCACTGGAATCATACGGCTCAACTTATCGCCGCCACGGAGCGCGGACAAGAAGTCGTTCTGAACTTTGTCCACGTCAATAACCCCAATTACTTCATGGACGCCGTCGTTGTATCTCACGCCAAAGACCAGCCAACCGCCTGCTGTATTCGAGAATGCGGAAACTGTCGGGTAGACATCCTTCGATACCTCCCGTGTCGATTCCTTGAACTCCACATCGTTCCATTCAAAGCCTTTCAGGCGTTCGATGAGTTCGTCCTTGGTCATTGCTGCACTTCTCCGGGTTCGATAACCAACCGAACTTTTGACAACTCCTTACCACGGGTGATCTTCTGGACGAACTTCTCGAAGCGGGCCTGAATCTGCTCGACCGTGCAAGGAGCACCGCCATCACTCAAGGCATCGAGCAGGTCGGCTGGTTTCACCGAGATGGCGATGAGTCCCGATAACGCCTGCTGCATCCCCTGCACGAGATCGTTGCTGATCTTCTCCGGCAGCTTCTTTGCCTTTGAGGAAGGCATCGACCGCTTCCTTCTGTGCGTCGGGCAGGAGCTTGATGCTTTTCCTGGCGGTGGGATCGTCCAGGTTGTCGAGCAGCGTCTTGCGTCCAGTTCTCCAACAGGCCGTCAAGTTGCTGGTCGATCTGGTCGAGGACGGCTACTCCGCTCGCCCCCAGGTTCTCCTCCTGCGGGCGGAAGTTGCAATGCGGGCAGATCGGCAGAGGCGTCCAGGTCGTCCTTGACCAGCGTGAAGCACGTCTGCACCTTCGCCAGCCGTGATCTGAAGCTCGCTCAGGGTGGAGTGCGGACAACAGCGACACACCGGCCAGCTTCTTCAGGCTTTCCAGCCGAGAGTCCTTCAGCAGTTCCTTCTTCTTGCCGTCTTCGTTGACTCCGAGCCGGGCCTTCTTGTGCAGGTTGAAGTAGGCCGTCCGGTAGTCGTCCTTCACCTTCTGGAGTGCCCGGTTGATCTTCTGGCGGAAGTCGGCGGCGCTGCGGGCGCTGGGGTCCATCAGCTTGGCCCGCCACTCGCTCCGCATGGTTTCCATCTGCGCTCGCCACGGGTCTTGCGGCGGCAGCACGGCGGCGGCGGTCGCCAGGTAGCCGGTCAGCGCCGTCAACTCCTGCACGAGCCCGTTCAGGTCTTCGATCTGCTTGATGAGATCGAGGGTGGCGACTTGCACCTGAATCTCCAGCACGCTCTTGGAGAAGTTCTTCAGCTTGCCCGGCGTGTTGAACGCTTGCAGCCCTTCGAGGAAGCCCTTGAGATCATCGAGCTTCTGTCGCTGCTGCTCCCGATCCTCGGCGGGAATCAGTTCGCTGCCCCAGCACGGCAGGCCGGTCTGGACGTACTGGGCGACCGTGACGACCTTCTCGGTCAGTTCGTTGGCCTTGGAGCGGAGTTGCTTCACCGCCTCGTCGTGCGTGTTCTCGTTGCGGATCAGCCCCTCGGCCAGCCCCAGCAACTCGAACAGGGCGACCAACTCGGCCAGCGGCAATCCCTTGGGCTTCTCGACGTGCTTGAACGCCACCAGTTGATCCAGCGGCGTCTTGCGTCGCTTCACTCAGGTTGGCGGCGTCGAGCTTCTTGCCCGCCACGCTCAGGGTGATGTTGCCGTTCTGCACCAGCGAGGCCAGGACGATCAGCAGGAACTCCGGCTCAAGCTGATACTGGGACTCCCGCTCCACGTCGTTCTTGACGGTGATGAGTTCCTTGCGGTTGACGACCTGGCCGGGCGGTTTCGCCTCCAGCTTCTCCAGCACGACCTTGGCATAGCGGGACTGGTGCGGCTTCAGCTTGTCGCCGTCGAGCAGTTCCAGGCCGTCGAGAACGGCGGTTGCCAGATTGTTCTTTACCCCACCCGCCAGCCAGCGGATCACGTCTTCGGTCGGCTGCTTGAGGTTGCTGGCGTAGAGCTTGCACCGTGAATGTCGGGTACTCCGGGTAGCGGTCCTCGAACGAAGTCGCCAGACAGACAGAGCCGGTGAGTTCGAGGAGGTCACGGACGGCAGCGTTGCCGGTGCGGTGGCCCTTCAGCCACTCGACCATCTTCTTCGGAACGCCCTGGTGAATGACCTCGAACGAGGTCAGCATGTTGGTCCGCAGCCACGCCACCAGCGTCTTGAGGAAGCCGTCCGCTTTGTCTTCGTAGACCTTCTTCGTGCCGCTGCTGGCCGACGCCGCCATTTCACGAGCGCCAGCGTAGAGGCGAAGCGTGTCCTGGAACTGCTTGTCCCGGTGCGTCAGCTTGAAGAAGACTTCATCGGCGAGTTTCTGGTCCTCGAAGTGCGGCGGCTCGAATGGCTGGAGGAAGTAGAGGTAGAAGTCCCGTGGCGGTTGGGCCGTGGAACGCTCGTTGGGTGCGCCGAAGAACAGGTAGCCTCGGCGGGTGATCTTGTGCTCCCGCCACTCGATCTCGTGTTCCCAAATCTGGTAGCCCCGGACATAAGGCGTTTGATCGGTCAGTTCCAGCACACGGGTCAGGGCGTCGAAGTAGTATTGGTCCAGTTGCGAATCGGAGAGCGTTTCGGCCTTGTCCTGGATTTTGGCGTCGTGGTCGATGGTCTTTTGGAGGTCCAGGTAATACTGGTCGTTCTCCGTGTTGTGCGTGATGAACTGACCGCTCACCGTCTTCATGATTTCCTTGAGGCAGGCTTCCACGGTTGTTCGCAGGAAGTCGCTGGTCTTCTCCGGGATCGGGGCGAACAGGCACAGGCCGTTCTGAAGTTCTTCGGCGGTCGGGCCGATCTTGGCCCGGATGTCGTCGGTCGTCAGCCGGTGGATCGACAGGCCGTGGATGATCCGCTCGGCCATCGGCTGAAGTGCCTTGCGGGTGAAGGCTTGCTGGATGCGGTTCTCGACTACCTTGCTCACGTCGATCACTTCCCGGATTTCCGGGACGGAGCGCAGCACGGCGTTGCCCTGAAGGAATTCCCAATACGAGTCGTAGCTGATGAGGCCGGGCTGATCCTGCGGCACGTCGTTGTTGAGGCAGCGCTTGATCTCGGCGCTGAGGGTCTTCAGCACTTCCCGCTTCTCGGCGATGGAGATGGCCTCGAAGACTTCCAGGTAGGTCGGGTGGACCGGAAACAGTCGCACGAACTCTTCGAGCCGTTCGGCCATGCCGCCGTAGAGCGGCGTGAACTTCTGAAGGTGTTCCCGAATCTTGGCCCTCTGCTCGTCGTTCTTGGTCAGCAGCCGTTCGGAGACGACGTAGGCCACGTCCTGCCGGACGATGCGAAGCTGCTCGAAGCGGTCCTTCACCCGGCGCAGGCTCTCGGCGACGAACTGAAACTTCGGGTTGTCGAACAGGCTCTCCTGCAAGCCCGCAATGAAGCGGAAGCGGATCAGCTTGCAGACTTCGCCGATCTCCCGCAGGAAGCCCAGGTCGAGGATCAGGTCGTGCTGTTTGCGGGACCGCAGGTAGTCGAGCAGTTCGTCCACGACCAGGAGCAGTCCGTGGTCGGGGTACTTCTCGTTGAACTGCGCCATCATGTTCGACAGGTCGTCCTTGTTGCTGTCCACCTGATCGTCGGCGGGGAAGCTGAACGTCAACCCTTCGTTCGACATGAAGTCTTCGAGCCTGCCGCAGATGATGTTGCGCAGGCTCTTCTTCGTGGCGGGGATTTCAAGCCGGACGACCTTGAACTTCCCGGAGATCGCCTTCGCCGCCTTCGCCACGTCCTTGTCCTTGACGACCTTCGCCATGTCGGAATACTCGGCCAAGCCCGGAGATGAGCGACAGCAAGTGGCTCTTACCTGTGCCGTAGTTGCCGACGATGAGGACGCCCTTGTTGTCGGCGGGCGTCTCGAATTGCAGGTTGGGGATCACCAGTTCGCACAACTGCTCGGCCATGCGCTTCGAGATCACGAACGTCTGAACAAGTTGCCGCACGGCAGCGGGCGAGTCCGCCTGCTCAAGCTGGATGACGGACTCGATTGGCTCGAACTTGACGAGATCGCTGTATTTCATGGCGACGTAAGCTCCCTCAGTTGTTTGCGGTCGTGCCGACCGTGATGACGACGGCCTCTGTCTGTTTGAACTGGACGAATTCAGGATGACCTGGTTCGGCGTAAGTCAGTGTCCCAGCCTGGAAGCTGCCGTTCCATGAGGCGACGATGGTGCGATTCCGGCTCGACACCTGGAGCAGACGAAGCGGTTCGACCTCCAGGCCGGTGTCGAACAGAATCTCCAGGTTGTCCAGCAACACCACGTCGCCGGGAACGGCGGCGATCACTTCCTTCAGCAACCGCTCGACCTGACGGGACCGCTGGGTGCGGGTCAGTTCGAGCATCCTCTTGCTCAACTCCAAGTTGACGTTCACGAGTCGGCAGCCGATCTTCTGCGCCACTGACTGCAAGGCGGCGGTCTTGCCCGAGCCAGGCGGCCCCGCCAGGACGACGAGCCGGAAATACTGGCTCGCCGCCTGCTGGATCGCTTGCTCAAGTTGCGTTGTCGCATCGCTCATGATTCTGCTGTTTTGTGGCGGTATGATCCTTGCAGTATCCTCCTCTCAATCACTCGCGACCCCTGGTAAAGGATTAATTTTCCTGAATTTCATCCCTTCGTTTACTGAGTCCGGACGGCATTGTCAAGCAAGGCACAGCGGTGCGTCGAAACTCGCGCGCATTCCGTTCTCCTGGGCTGCGCCCCCACAATTGGGGCAAAACTGCCGATGGAGGTTCACAACAGTACGTAAATCGCCATTCTACCTCTGGCGGACTAGGCCAGCAACAAGCCCGTAAACTGCCAGACGTTAGCGAAATCATGCCATTACGGGTCTCGCCTCCCCAATTTGGGGTGGCGCATTGTGATTTCCGTGCTCTGAGCCCGTGAATTTCGGTCGAGTCCCCCTGTTGCTTGAAAAGCAGCACCGCGCACTTTTCAGCGGCAGGGGGGACGAAGGCCCGCGATTGAAAGGGGGGAAAGCAGTCAAGGACGGACGGCGCGGAGGGCACCGACTCTGCACAAGCGTAGGCGCGGAAGATTGGGAGGAGGCCGCGCCGTCCGCCGTAGGCTTGTCCTTGACGGCTTGGGGGATTCGCCCCCAAACTAAGCAAACGTGCTCGCCGAAGGCGTCCACTTTAGGCCGCGAGCGGCCGCAGCGCCAGGGGGTGGGAAGTAGGCAACTCAAGACGGCCGCGTCCATTGAGTTGACCACAATCATATGGTGATAGTCGAGGTCTACTGCAAACCACAACGTGCGCGCCTGGCCATTTGCGACGAGCACGTTGCTGATCCGGAACTTGCCATCAACAACGCTGGCTTGATTAGCGTAAAGTCGAAACACCTTCATCCCCCATTGTTGTTACGCGTTATCCGGGTGGCCCGACATGCGCGGTTGCAGGACATTCTGCGTGCTCGAAGCCGAGGTAGTCAGCGCAGCGAACAGCGCACGTCGCTGAGCCAGTAACGCTATAAGACTCACGACAAGTGCCAGCGTTATGGCTATGCCGACGTTGAGTACGTTATGGTCAGCCCCCGACGAGCTGAGCATTCGATACCCGAGCACCGCAAAGACTGTCAGCGACATTGGCCACATGAACAAGCGTGCGTAAGCCGCGAAGGAACAATCCAGGAGCGGCAAACACATCCGCAGCGACCAAGCGGAAAACAGCAGGGCGCAGACGGAATAGGTCATCGCGACAGCCGCAATTCCGTACCACACCGACATCATCAGTCCGGCGATCCACACTACCGCGAACTGGGCCGCGAGACGAATTTGTACATCGGTGCGACCGAGTGCCATCAAAAACGTGCCTACGATGGCCGTCACTGGCTGTAATGCCGCCGCCGGAGCGATCAGCGCGAAAATAGGAGCCGCTTGGACCCATTTGTGCGACAAGAGTAGATTAAAGGTCGGCTCACTTGCCACGGCCAGCAGGCCAACCGCAGGCAATAGCACCATCGCCAAGACCCGCGTCAGCAATACAAATAGGGCTGTCAACTGCGCTCTGTCCTCGCGAATAGCCGCGACATGCGGATACAGCGCGTATTGGAGCGGTCCCGTCACGAGCATGAACGGCAACCGCGCGAACTGGAAGGCCATTGCGTAGACGCCCACAGGGCCAGCACCATGCACTTTTCCGATCACCAAGTTTTCGAGGGATCGGCTGGCGGAGGAGATCAAGCTCACGCCGAGCAGATTGCGACCGAAGATCACGTGTTCCCAGGCGTCGTGAAGATTGAACACGAGGCGCGGACGGTAGGGTGAGCAACTCAACGTAAGCGTAAACCTTACCGCATAGAACACGATCTGTTGCCAAATGAGAGCCCAGACGCCGGAGCCTGCCATCGCAAGGTATACGGCCGCTCCGAGACTTGTACACATCGCGACGATTTCAGTCGCCGCGATGGTTCCGAAGCGTGCCTGCTTTTGGAGAGAAGCACCAGGAACCATTGTGAAAGTCTGCAAAGGGATAATCGCAGCAAGCGCAGCAAGCAATGGCATCAGACGCGCTTCGTTCAAAAGGAAAGCGACGAGTGGCGAGAGTAACGCCACACCCGCCGCACCTACGATTCCCAAGCCTACGGAAAGCCAGAAACACGTATGCCAGGCAGGGTCATTCGTTCGACTGGTGCGGACGAGCGAGTTTCCAAGGCCCGCATCGGCGATCAGCATTACGAAGAGAATGACCGGCATAGCCATCGCCGCGAGGCCGTAATCGACCGGGGAGAGTAGCCGAGCAAGGACTGGAACGGAAACGAACTGAACGATTAGCCTCAATACGTTGACGAAGCCGATGAATGCCGCGCCTTTGACGATCTTTGCAATGGACAACTACGACCGCCGTTCTTTCCTCTTCACGCCACACAGGCCGACCATCTGGCCGAATGCAACGCGGATCAAATCGCTCGGCAGCATAATCGCCGCTACCGGATCTGACCGGAACAAGCGTGCGATCTCTTTAGGCACACGGGCGGGGTGTTTCACGAGGTTTCTCAGAACGTGGAAGGCGAGTTCTCTTCGGTAGTAAATCACTTCGTAGTCGTTCAGCCGTTTACTCTTGGGCGAGAGGCTGACCATCTTTCCAATGAGGCGATGCGCAAGGACTTGATCGACACGGATTGCCATGCATTGCGGGCTATCCCATTCGAAATTCCCAAAATACATATTGACGCCTCCGCCACACTCCACGCAATTGTCCAGGTCAAAGGCGATTCGGCTTGCCTTCGACGCAAGCATCGAGAAGAACAGAACGTCTTCTCCCGCTGCTTTCAGTGTGGTATTGAAGCGAAGGTCGGCAGCAACGTTCCGCTTATAGACAACTGTCGATGCCTGCGTCGGGAACTCTTTGACGATAAGATTGCACATTTGGTCTGCCGGAATCTCGACAATGCCCGACTTCTGACGAGCACAATCGACAACTTTTCTCGTCTCTGGGGCACACTCGGCAAGATAGGAAGTGTGGTATCCGGTTCGCCGATTGTCGGTGAAGTACAAATCAATGCCGCTGCCGAACGCCTGGATGGCGTGAGCAAGATGAGTGGCGGGCCAAATATCGTCGGAATCCAAGAAGGCAATTAAAGTGGCCGACCGATCGACTTCTTCGAGTCCACGATTGCGAGCCGCCGCAACACCCCCGTTTTTCTGCCGGATCACCTTAAGACGGAGCGGTTCTTTCCAATGCAACGTCGCGCACTTCGTCGTCCGCTGGGTATGGCGATGCATCATCTACGATGATGACTTCTACTGCCCAGTCGTCCGGGATGAGCTGGGAGCGAATAGAAGTCAGCGCCCGCGTGAGAATTCCTGGATCACGTTGATAGTATGGGATGATTACCGATACTGTATGCACGCTTTATTTACTTTCTGTATTTGTGTTTGAGTTGACTGAGCTTATCCTGCATCTTCTGGACGGTGGTTTCAAGGACATTATCCGTACTCAGCGATGGGTACTCCTTGGCAATGGTCGTCAACCGTTGTGCGGCGGCGTACGTGAGCAGCGGCTTCGCGACCCGTGAGAGCG
Source organism: uncultured Planctomycetia bacterium (assembly GCA_963707295.1). Taxonomy (GTDB): domain Bacteria; phylum Planctomycetota; class Planctomycetia; order Pirellulales; family Thermoguttaceae; genus JANXQG01. Next base: position 515,080 of record CAVPPL010000006.1, on the reverse strand, counting down.
CCGACGATGCCAAGTAGCCCGAAAGACGGCCAAGACGGGGCCGATAAAAGGTCGCGACATGCACTTCCGCCGGCGATGACGGAATGAGGCGAGGCCGTCTGAGGCCGAGATTCATGGCTTCCGCCCAATCGAGCCACTTGTCCTGATGTGCATGCTCGATTGGGAGCACCGGTATCCACGGCACGCGGAGCGTATCGGCCACGATAGCACCGTGCATGGCTTCAGCAATGAGTACGGTACATCCCAGGATGTCGGTGATGACCCTCTGGACGGAATCAGTCGGATCAATGAACTGGATACCTGCGAGCGCACAAGCGGCCCGCCAATTCCCTCGTGGTACACTTTCCCAGTGCGGCATAAAACCTATATAACGCGGCTCTCGCCGAAACTGGACGTTTAGCGCGCGCAATAGAATGGCTGCGTCACCTATACCCAGCCGTTCGGGAAGGCCGAGGGCACGAGCGGTTCTCGGCCCGCGAACAAAGAAAATGTCCCAATCGTTGCTGTGAACGTCGGGAGTTGGGTGGTAGGTCGGAACATAGCCGGCCCCAAAAACGACTTTCTTAGCGTCAACGTCATAGTGCGTTCCGATGATCGAGCCGATCCCGATGAAGAGTGTGCGCGGGTCGTCGTCGAAGAAGTCGGGCAAGAGCTGCGGCCAAAGCCACGTGTTTAGCTCGTCGCCGAAGTTGGGTTGCTGACCTTTGAAGTATTGCAGCTTCACAGATCAACGATAGGCGCGCGTGATACGGCGCGCTGCTTCGCCGGTCGCGATTTGGCGATCCGGCAGACCGGCGGAAGCACCAGGATTGCAGCGTAAGTGACGAGCAATAAGGCCATGATGGAAACGGCAAACACGGAGGCGAGAAAAGTGGCGAGCCAGTCACCTACGCTGCCCGGTGTTTGTTGCGCTCGCAGGTCTCTATTTCTTTGCGACGCCATCAACTGCTCGATAGTCATGTCACTCATGTAACTCAGCTATACAGACTTATACGGTTGATATGTGGCGTATTTTGGACTGGAGATCAACCTTTATATGTGCTGCACGCGCTACGGTGGGCCAATGACAGTAAGCGTATCGCGCCACAGGCACAACCAGTCGCTTCAGTAACTCGTTGATAATGAGCGCATAGGCCGTTGGTTTATTGCGGACAACTAATCCTTCGCGTTACGGGGATTTTCGTGCCGGACCATCGTGCGGTTGCCGCTCCAACGCAAGGCGTTCCTGGAACGTCATCTCGGGTTTAGCGGCATCTTGCGGGGGCGTACCAGCCTGGTCGGACGGAATCCCAGAAGGTGTTTCGTCTTTGGCAATGGCCTGGCCATTGGATTCAGCCGGCGGGGCTGCTGGTGCGTCGGTTGCGTCGGGCCGAATCGCCGAGTCGGAAACACCAACTGCCTCCGTCCGGCGTCTGATGCGGGCGGTTACGGGTTCCTCGGCTGAAGCTTGCTTCTGCCGGACACGTTGCGGCGTGGCTTCGATGTTTTGTGCGGCCTTTAGCGACTTGATCTGGTGAGCCAGTTCGGGAACGCTCAACGGTTCGGTGCCCGGTTCCGGTGCTTTGCCGGTAAGCCCGGCCCTGAGTTGGTCGCGAAGGGCTGTCAATTCGGAGAGATAGGCGCCATGCAGGAAGGGTGCGCCAAGTGCGCCTGATAGTCGCGTAGCTGCGATTCGGCGATAGTAAGGTCTTGCCGGATGCGGTCGCATTCGGGGCCGTAGCCGCCGATTAGGCGCTCCAGCGTGTTGAGCACAGCACGTGGCCCCTGGTGGTCCCGTGACAGCGAGGATTGCCGCGTAATGGCACCTTCCACGTACACGTCGGACGGGAGTTCCGGGCGGAGAACAAGGCCGAAACGTAGGCCCCGGTAGGTGCCAAGCGGCACGCGGGTTGACTCGCGGACGAAGAGCGGCAAGGCATCGAGATGGCCGGCAAGTACGGCTGGTACGTCATCGCGTAAGATTGTGCGCCCGCCGATGGCCATCGGGTCGGCGGCGTGTTCAGTGGCCGTGGCCTGGTCAGCCATGAGATTGGACACACGCCCGGACAGGCCGGTAATGGTGTCCGGTAAGTCACGCACGCTGCGGCGGGCGACGTATTGCTCGTCCATGTGATTCTTCTTTAGTAAGGCGAGCCGTTGCAATTCGGCATCGGCTTCGGCAAGGGTCAGCACGGCCGGGTTGCCGGAGGCAATGGCTTTGACCTCGGCATAGGACAGTTCCTGTCCACCGATATCCTCGGCACGGCGTGCGGCGTTGTCGCCGGTGATGACTTGGCCGATGAATCGGGCCTTGGTTTCGAGTGCCTGCCACATATAAGCGTCGAATGATCCTTCCGTGACGTAGCGATAGATGGCCACTTCCTCATTCTCGTTGCCCTGGCGCAGGATGCGGCCTTCGCGTTGCTCTACCTCGGCAGGCTTCCACGGGGCGTCAAGGTGATGGAGTGCGACCAGGCGTTTCTGGACATTGGTGCCGGTCCCCATCTTCTGTGTGCTGCCGATCAGCACGCGAACAGAACCTTGCCTTACCTTTTCGAAGAGGGCTTGTTTCTTGGCGTCGGATTCGGCATCGCCGATGGCGGCGATTTGTTCGCGGGGAATGCCGTGGGCAACGAGCTTGTTGATGATGTCGTTATAGGGCGAGTATCCCCAATCGGTCGGATTGACACCCATGTCGGCGAAGATCATCTGCGTGCTGCGTTTCTCCTTGGTCCGCTCCCAAGTGGAAACTACGTTTTCGACGAGGCGATTGACCTTCGATTCTGCGAAGTCTTCGGCCGTGGCGGATAGCATCCTGGCATCGGTGGCCAGCTTGCGGCCGTCGGTGGTGATGTTCAGGGCGTTGTCGATACGCGGGTCCACCTTCTGCGACCGCAGCCGGTCGTAGCGTTCGACCAACTCTTGCTGGAGTCGGTATTGTTCGTCGGACATCGGGCAAGCGACGACGATCGCCTTGCCGCCTTGCAGGCGCGGCCGCGGCAGGTTTAACATCGCGTCCGTCTGCACGTCGGAGAAGGCGCGGAACATCTGTTGAAGTTCCGGCAAATTGGTGAAGCGGGCAAATCGGCTGCGTGGCCGTAGTCCGGCACCGTCCGGGGAAATCTCCATCGTGTCGATGACTTCGCCGAACGTCGCGGCCCATGCGTCAAAATGTTCCAGCCCCCGGCTTTTGAGTCCCTCGGGGTCGAGGAATCGTTGCATCGTGTACATTTCCATCATGGTGTTGGAAATGGGAGTACCGGTGGCGAAGGTGACACCGTGGCCGGGATGCTGCTCGCTCAGGTAACGCGCCTTCATGTACACGTCGAATGCCCGCTCGCTGCCGCCGCTTGTGATGCCAGCGACGCGGTCCATCTTGGTCGGCGTCTCCAAATTCTTGAAATAATGCGCCTCGTCGATGAAGACGTGATCGACCCCCAGTTCGTCGAATACCAGCCCGTCGTCCTTCTTTTTTTCCGCCAGCATGTTCTTTAATCGCTCTACCCTGGCGGCCTTCTGCTTTTCAATGGTCTTGATGAGATTGCGATTGGCGCCTTTGTTGCCGGCATGTTCGATGAGCAGCCGGTCGTATTCTTCGATCTGCTCGACTAGGAACTTCTCCTGGTAGTCGCGTGACATGCCGATGCGCTCGAAGCTGCTATGGGTGACGATGATGCCATCCCATTCGCCGCTGGCGATTTTTGCGGTTAGGAACTTACGGCGTTCCTTCGTTAAGTCTTCCTTGGCGGCGACGAGCAGCTTGGCATTGGGATAAAGCTGCATGAACTCGCGGGAGAATTGCTCCAGAAGGTGGTTGGGGACGACGTACATCGGTTTCTTGATGAGACCGGCTTGTCTCATCTTCATGCCGGTAGCGGCCATTGTGTAGGTCTTGCCCGCTCCGACGACGTGGGCAAGCAGGGTATTGCCGGAACTCATGCCGCGCCACACGGCGTTGTCCTGGTGCGGACGCAGCTTGATATTCTGGTTCATGCCGGGGAAGTCGAGATGCGAGCCGTCGAACAGGCGGGGGCGGAGGTTGTTGTACGTGTCGTTGTACAAGCGCACCAGCCGCTCGGTACGGTGCGGGTCGGTGAATACCCAGGCGCGGAAACGCTCCTTGATGAGTTTTTGCTTTTCGCGGGCGGCTAAGGTTGCCTCCTGGTTGACGACTCGCTCCTCGCGGTCGCCATTCTGGATAGTGTCATAGATGACCGGGGTTTTCATGTTCAGGGCCAGGTCGAGCAGCCAGGTGCCGTTGGCTCGGGCGGTGCCATATTCGGATGTCGCACCGACCGACCGCTCGGCGTCATAGCCGGCGTCAAGGTTCCACACGGCATCCTTGACGAGGTGCGCGATGGGCACGGAGATTGGCGCGACCTTGAACAGCTCGGCGGCGAAAGCCTGGATGTCACCAACCGGAATCCACGGCGCGCCTAAGCCGGCGTCAATGTCGCCCGGCAGCACGTCTTCGGGCTGCACCGCCCGCAGGGCGTCAGCGTTGCGGCGGTAAGCCGTATCGGCGGCCTCGGCGGCGGCAAGCTTGGCTCGCACGTTGCCGGAAAGATAGGCATCCGCCGTCTGCCATTCCTTCGATTCCGGGTCACGGAAAATCAGGTCGCCCAATTCGGCGATGACTTGCTCTTCGGACTTGCCATAGAGCTCGGCGATGTAGGGCAGGTCTACCGTGCCGCGTTGGTTGAGCGATACGAGCAAGCCTTCCTCGGCGCTTCGGACGTGCGTAATGGGCGGCGTTTTGCCGACCACGTCCTTGGTCATGATGGCGGCTTTGGCTGCCTTTCCCGTCACCTCGTCATAATCCTCCAGGGACATAACGAGCATCGCGTCGGGGTCCTCCTTGAATTTCACAAGATTGGGCATACGGCGGATGATGTTGCCGTCGGCGGTCTCGCCGAACGTTGTCTTGTTGATCGGGCCGTAGGCGGCGGTGAAGCGGTTATAAGCCCAGTTGAGTTCCTTTCGTGTGTCATCGCGGTTGGCCTCGGGCCAGCCTTCGTTCTGCGATTGCAAGACGCGGCGGGCAAGATCGCGCAGGCCCACCAGGGCGGCCAAGCGTTTGCCGGTAAGCTTGCCGTCTGCCCGCAGCGTTGTGCCGCCGTACACCACGGGCACGGCTTGCCCGCCCACGGACTGGCAAATCTTGCGGTCGTCGCCTACAAAAAAACTGCCTTCGGTGATGTGGCGTTCCGGCGGCGGCGGTGTAAATGCCGGCTTGATAGGCTCAATCGGGTCGGACGCCTTCACGGTCGCGAAGTCGCGGCAGGCGATAACAGATCGCCTGATCGAGGTCGGTCTCCAGGTCGCCACGGCCGAGCACGCTGTAGCCTTCGCCGTAAAGCGTGTCCTTGCGCGACCAGTCGCCAAGCACCATGTCGGGGTGGCGTTGAAAGTAGCGGTTGACGGGAACCTCTGCGCCATCGATTTCAAAGGGCGTCGAGCGTTGCCACTCGGCCTCCTGGTGGCTGGCCAGTTCGCCTTGGGCGCGCTTGCGGAGGAATACGATGTCGGTCACCACGGCGGTTCCCTCCCGCTTGAAGGCGTCGGAGGGCAGGCGTATCGCCCCGATAAAATCGGCTTTCTCACCCAGATACTCGCGCAATGCCGCGTTCTGCTTGTCGAGTGTGAAATGCGACGTGACCAGCGCCAATATGCCGCCGGGTCGTAGGGCATCAACCGCTTTGGCGAAGCAGTAATCGTGTAGCGCGAAGGTGTGGCCGCGATAGTTGAGCTTCAAATCGGCAAAGGGCACGTTGCCGATAACGGCGTCAATTTGGCCTTCCGGCAGCTTGGTGTCGCGGAAGTTCTCGATGCGGATGTCCTGGCCGGGATGGATGAGCCGGGCAATGCGGCCGGAGATGGAATCGAGTTCCACTCCGATGTAATGGTTCTTCTTGCTGCCGTAGTTCATGAAGTTGCCGATGCCGCAGCCGGGTTCTAAGATCGTGGCACCATCGGGCACGCCCAAATGGGCAATCCCGTCATGGATGGCCTGCATGATGACAGGAGACGTATAGAAGGCGTTGAACGTGGTGCGTTTGGCGCTGGCGTATTCCTCCGGCGTGAGCAAGGCTTTCAACTCATTGCCAAGCGCCTTCCAGTCGGGGGAGTGGAAGCTGTGGGTGATCGGGTCGGGGAAGATGCGAAGCGCCAGCGAACCGAATCCGGAGAACTGCGACAACACGCTTCGTTCCTCCTCCGTGGCTGGTCGTCCTTCCAGCTCGATCCGCTTTAACGTGCGGATGGCGGCCAGAGTCGCGTGGGCCTTGGCCTTCTCGCCGCTAGGCATGTGCGGCAGCGGTTTTGCGGCGGCCGGCGGCGAATCAGAACCATCCGGGTCGGCGGGGGCTGCGGTGCCGATCGGCGGGCTGTTTACCGTGCCGCCGTTTACGGCGGCGGGCGGAGTGACGGGAGAGGACTCGTCAGAGAGGGAGTCGAACAGCGATCGGTTGCGTGATGCTTTTAGTCGCGCGACGTGGGACGGCGGACGAACGCCATTGCTCCATCGAGGGTCAGCCGTTTGTTCTCGGTTTGCGGGGAAGCGGTCGCCAAATGTTCCACCATGTCCCCCAGGGCCATTTCCAGTGCTTCGCTCGCGATCTGGCTCGGGTCGCTGCCCGGCTTGGCTTCGGAGAGCACTTGTGTCCAGGCTTGGTGGCTGGTCTTCAGCTCGCGGGCGTAGATTTCCAGGGTCGGCAGCAGCTTCCGGTCTTTCCGGAGTTGGTCGTGCATCTGCGGTCGTTGTTCCAACATTTCCTGGATAATCGTTTTGTACTGCATGGTCGTCTCCTTCGGGATGAATGATAACGCGGTCTTGCGGCTCAGGCAAGTCGCCTGAACCGTTTGAGAACAGCGAGCCTTGCCGCCGGTCTGTGGGTTTGCGGGGCATGGTCAGGAACCATCAGAAAGGTATGCCCGGCGCTTCGATCCCTTTCTCTTGTCGAATCATCTTGCAGACTTCCTGGTAAAGGCGGTCGGCTTCGATGCGGGTGCTCATGGCGGTCTCGGCGCGTACCGGGTACGCCCATATCCTGTCGGTTGGGTTCCAACGGTAGCCCGCCTCCTTCATCGTGTCGATGACGGCCTGGCTCGGCTTGTCCTCGCGGCGGCCCTCGCCAAACATGATCGCCATTTGGCCGTCCTGCTTGCTCTCGAAAAGGCGTACGCCGGCCTGGTAGTCCGTGGCGATGCCGAACGGATCGGGGGCGGGTTGCCATTTCTTTTGGCCGACCCGATCGGCGAAGCTTTGGCCTTCCGGCTTGGCTTCGGCTGCCGGTGGCTCGGCGACAACGGTGGGCGTTTCTGTTGCGGTAGTTTCTGTTGATTCTTGATCGGGTGTGCGTTTACGTGACATAAATCCTCCTTGATGTGATGGGGGCAATCCTTAACCCCTATTACGGATATTAATACTTTTTAACAGACTGCGCAATACGTTTGTTGCATCGCACAACGCGCAAACAGGCAGCCAGCCTAGAGTTCCCGCCATGCGCGAAGCGACGGCAACTCGAACACCGGCCGAAAACAAGGCTACTTGTCAGCGCTCGATTTGGCGAAGACATCCGTTGACAAATGATGGCGGCGCGTGCTTCCAATGTGCGACGACGAGGCAAATTCGTGCGCGATGAGCAGCGTGTAAGCAGCCGGGGGCTTGTGCCGGCTGATGGCAGCGGCTGGAGCGGATGGCGTCGCCCCATGCAGAGCATAGGGAAGACGCCTGTAGTTAATTATTCTTAATTGTGCTTTACAATCCTTATCATGCCTTCTGCTGCTTCTGGATGCAGGATTGGCTTTAGTTCGGTTCATTCTATCGGAATGATCCTGGTCCTGCGGAGGCTTTTTTAGGCGGTCTCGCCGGTGGCCGTCCCCTAAGCCTTCGTGCGGTGACTCTCGACCTGGATACGGAGTCCTTGCGGACAGGCTTTTCTTGATGGTGAACGTCTGCTTTGCGATCGTTCATTTTCAACCTACACGAGAATAGCTCTCGACGAGTCGGTTCGGATTGCCCTGGTGCAGGCGTGCATCAAGGTGAGACGAGTCCGCATAATTTGAGGCGGGCTGGGGAGAGCATGGTTTCGTTAATATTTCGTTAAGAAAATCGTGATACACTCAAGACGTGAGGTATGCTCCGTATCACGCAACAGAATAGTGCCAAGGACGCGATGAATTACTACGCGACGGCGGATTATTACAGCGAAGGCCAGGAACTGGTCGGCCTGTGGGGCGGAAAGGGCGCTGCCCGGCTGGGACTCGAAGGCACGGTTGACAAGTTCTCCTTCGATCGGCTGTGCGACAACCTTGACCCAAGGACCGGGGAACCGCTGACGGTGCGAACCCGTTCGGAAAGGACAGTGGGTTATGACTTCACCTTTTCCGTACCCAAGTCGGTCTCGCTGCTCTATGCCATGAGCGGCGATGAGGGCATTCTGGATGCCTTCCGGGCGGCGGTTGCGGAGACGATGAGCGACATGGAAGCGGAGATGAAAACGCGCATCCGCAAAGATTTCCAAGATGCGAACCGCACGACCGGCAACATGGTCTGGGCGGAATTCATCCACACCACGTCGCGGCCCGTGGATGGGCTGCCGGACCCCCAGCTTCATGCACACGTCTTCGTTTTCAATACAACCTGGGACGATGAGGAAGAACGCTGGAAGGCCGGCCAGTTCCGGGAACTCAAACGCGATGCCCCGTACTTCCAGGCGGGCCTCCGCGTCCGCCTGGCCGGCAAGCTCCAGGAGTTGGGTTTCGGCGTCGAGCGTAAACGCGACGATTTCGAGATTGCAGATATTCCGGCGGATGTGCTGAAACGCTTTTCGCGGCGCACGGCGCTTATCGAAAAGGTAGCCGGCGAACGGGGAATCACCGATCCCGATCGCAAGGCGGAACTCGGGGTCGCGACCCGCGAAAAGAAGGGCAAGGCGCTAAGCTGGGAACGCCTACGCAAGGAATGGAACAACCGCCTGACGGACCTGGAACGCCGCGACCTGGCGGCGGTTCATGGTCGCGAACGAAAAGCGGCACGGCCGAAAGCGTTCGAGGCGGGAGCGGTCGATTACGCTATCGACCACAGTTATGTTCGCGAGGCGGTAGTTCCGGAACGAAAGCTTGCCACGGAAGCCTTGAAACGCGGCATCGGGGCGGTCACGGTCGGAGGCGTGCTGCACGAGGTCGAGAAGCGCCCGCTAATCCGCAGCCGAATTGATGGCCGGCCGATGGCGACCACAAAGGAGATGCTGGCCCTGGAGCATCGGATGATTGACTTCGCCCGCCACGGACGCGGGCGTTGTCGCCCGCTGGGAGACCCTAAGCGGCCATGCTCGCGGGAGTGGTTCAACGACGGGCAAAAGGCGGCCGTCAGCCATGTCCTCGGTTCGCGTGACCGCGTGATGATTATCCGCGGCGTTGCCGGGACGGGCAAGACCACGCTCGAACAGGAGATTGGCGAGGCCCTGGCCGAGAGCGGGCGTCCGGTTGTCGCCCTGGCGCAGTCCGTCAAGGCCAGCCGGGAAGTGCTGCGGGGCGAAGCGGGCTTCGCGAAAGCCGACACGGTGGCCAGGTTCCTCAAGGACGAGGCGATGCAGCGATCGGCAAAAGGCGGCGTCATCCTGGTCGATGAAGCAAGCCTTCTCGGCACGCGCGACATGATTTCGGTGTTCGACGCTGCCGACCGATTAAACACCCGTGTCGTCCTGGTAGGAGACCGAAGGCAGCATCGCAGCGTCACCGCCGGCGAACCGCTTAAGCTCCTGGAAGAGGCGGCGGGGCTGCGGGTGGCCGAAGTCACGGAAATCCTGCGGCAGCACGGCGATTACAAGAAGGCGGCAACGGCGTTCAGCAAGGGCCGCACGGAGGAAGGATTCGAGGAATTGGACAAGCTCGGCTGGATCAAGCAAGTGGAGGATAACGAGCGTTACAAGCAGTTGGCTGCTGCCTATCTTGCGGCTGTTGCCGAAAGCAAACGCAACGGCGAGCCCAAATCGGCGCTCGTCGTATCGCCGACACACGCCGAAGCGGACCGGATTACAGCGGCAATTCGCTCCGGGCTGAAGGCGAAGGGCAAGATCGGTGAAGAGCGAATCGTCAATACGTGGGTTTCCTCTCACCTGACGGATGCCGAGAAAGCCGACCCCACCCAATACGATCCGGGCTACATGCTCCAGTTCCACCAGAATGCGCCGGGCAATGTGAAAGGATCGCGGCTGGTCATCGGCGGGAAAGTCAAGCCGCCGATCGAGCTGTCAAAGCGATTCGAGGCGTACCGCCCGATGCAGCTCGCCTTGGCCGTGGGCGACCGCGTGCGTATTACTGCCGGCGGCAAGACCAGAGACGGCGAGCATCGGCTCAGCAATGGCTCGCTGTTGACTGTCGAGGGATTCACCAAGCGCGGCGACATCATCGTCGATCACGGCTGGGTCATCGACCGTGATTTCGGCCACTTGACCCACGGCTATGTAGTAACCAGTCATGCCAGCCAGGGCGTGACGGTCGATAAAGTCTTCATCGGCATGGCAAGCGAGTCTTTCCCGGCGACGTACCAGCGGACGGCCTACGTTGCCGTGACGCGGGGGAAAGAGCAGGCGGTGATATTCACGGACGACAAGGAAGAACTGCTGAAGGCGATCAGCCGGCCGGACGATCCCGTGTCGGCAACCGAGATTGCCGATGGCGAGAAAAAACCGCGAGTGCGGTCTCGGCTGCTGAAGCAACAACAGGCGTTCGCCGGTGATGCTGCCAAGGGGCAGCGTCGAAACGCCGTGCAGCCGGACAGCGAAAGAGACGGGGTGTAGAAAAGGAATGAACCATGCCTGATGACACTACACACCGGGAGCGATTGCAACAAAAGTCTCGTCCGGCCGGGCCCGCCTCGGCCTCGCCGACCAAGGAGGCAGAGGCCGAGGCGGGTGAGGCTGCGTGCGGAGCGTTCGGCTATCTGCGGGGACTTCGCGACCAGTCCGCTGCGCTGGAGTTGCGTTTCCGCAACGGCAACAGCACCTGGTTCCCCTACACCTGGATGGGAAACTGGGAGTACAATCCCTCCGACGGCTTGCTGCTGAAATTCACGGGAGACGTGGTGTATCTCGTTCTAATCCGGGGTAGCAACCTTGACCGGCCGCTGAATGAAGGTGCGATCAATCTCACCCATGCCGGTCTGCAAAGGCATCGGGTAATGTGGATTCGCGAAATGAGCCGGTACGAAATCTGTGCGATTGGCGGGCACGCACCAACCATCGACAGCATCGAGGTGGCGCAATTCGAGAGCAACACCGACCTCAAGGAATGGCTCAGCACGCACGCCCCGGAGTTCGCGCGGTAAAGTCGTCAGCAAGACCAAAACGGGAGCGACGACAGTCCTGATCGTCGGCGACACTTCTGGGTCGCAACCGGTTCTTCCGTCTATGAGCTAAACCGTCTATAATGGAGCGGCCAACGTCGATTCGGCGTTGGCGACAATTTGATATTGACGCATGAGCGTCAAGACACTGTTCCAGCGAAAACCGCCAAGTTTGATTTACGGAAGCAGTGCCTTGAAAGCCGCGCCCCGCAAGGGGCGTCGGCCAGGGCACATTCCGTATGCCCCTTGGCGGGGGTTCGCTGGATGTACTTGGTTCGACGCCCTCTTTTTATTCGGGGCCGCTGCCATGACTCGTCCGACAAAGATCGTTGCCGATTATCTCGACAATTTCCCTCCGCTGCCGTTGGATGATGGCCACTGGCGGGCAATCGTCGCGGAAATGCAACTGTCCCAACAGCAGGCCAAGATTGTCGAACTGGTTCTGCGGGGCCTGTGCGACAAGCAGATTGCCGCCGCGATGGCGATCAGCGAGCCGACGATTCGGACCTATCTGCTACGCATTTCTGCGAAGACGCGAACACGTGGCCGCATGGAACTGGCGATGCGCGTGATGGCGGTTTCGCATCAGGTGGCTTCCGGGCTTGGGCGTCATCAAAAGCGATGACACCAGACCGATGCCCAAGAAATGACGCTTTCGGCCGCTGAATTCGCTGCCTATTCTTGTTCTTGACTTCATGCGATTGTCGCGTGTCAGAAGTCGGACGGCACGTCTGCTCGCGCGGAGCCTGGTTCCGAAACCATCAACAATCCGCGAGCGATTGGAAGGAAGATAGATGAAATCGCCACGCTACTTGTTCCGTGTGTCCATTCTGGCAGCACTCGCAGGGGTTTCTTGCCCCTTCGACCGCTCATGCAGATATACTCGGCTTCGGAAACTTCTCCGGCTTCACCGTCAATCAAGCGGCAGGTGATACATATTCCGCGCCAACCGTTTCCGGCGGCACGATTCATTTGACGAACTACGTCAATGAAGATCGAAGCATCTTCTACAACACCCCGCAAAACATCTCACAATCTTTCACCGCGTCGTTCACCTATCAAGCTGACAATTACGAAGATGGTGCTTGCTTCGTTCTGCAAAACAGCCCGTCTGGTGCAAGCGCCGTGACGGCTGGCGCGTACGGTTATGACGGCTTGCCTGGCGATAGCCTCGCAGTGAACTTTGTGGGAGGTAGCGTGAGCGGTTATTTCACCGATGGCAATGCCAACGGCAGCGGTCTTTCCACCAGTCCGGTCAATTTCGATTCCGGCCATCCCATCAACGTAACGCTTACCTACAATGGCCCGGAATTGCAGGAGCAGCTTATGGATTTGACGACTTCGGCAACCTTTAGCCAAACCTTCCTGATTGTGACTCCTATTCCGACGGTCCTTGGCGGATCGACTGCGTATGTCGGCCTCACGGCCGGCACAAATCAGTTTGCGGCAGACCAATACTTCTCCAATCTCCAATTCACTACGTCCCCGGTCCCAGAGCCTTCCACCTTCGTTCTTCTCGGCGTCGGTGCAATCAGCCTGTTGGGCTACGGTTGGCGACGGGCTAGGCGGGCGGGTTCCTTCGTTTGACGCCGGGAGCGTCACGGGCTGGCTATGGTTCTGCGTCCGGTTTTGGCTTGCCGACATTCTTGGTCGGCCTTGGCTTACGCACATTGATGGCTGCGGCGTCGAGCGTGTTCTTGATGTGCGAGGCGTAGAAAGTTTCGATCATCTCGACGCTGGTGCGGCAGTTCTTGGCGATCTGGTAAATATCGGCTCCCTCCATCAGACGCAAACAGATGTAGGTATGCCGCAGGCTGTAGGCCGTCCGGCGATTGCCGTCCCGGTCGAACTTCAAATTGAGCTTTCCTAGAACGGCGTTGAGTAGATCAGCCTCGGTCTTTCCGAAAATCGTATCCGTCAGCTTTGGCGTGTTCTTCATCTCGGTCTTGTCTCGCTTCCGAATTCGCCTAAAGGGCGGTCTGTTACGCTTCATCAAACGCTGAAAAGGCACGACTGCTCCCGTCGTGCTTTTGCAGTAGCCAACACCGCGCTTCCCGCGTACTTCGATTTCGAGGATGCGTTCGCCCATTGCTTCATCGGTAACGATGGCAACGTCTCGAAATTCGAGGCGGGCGGCCTCGTCAGGCCTTAAGCCGGTGTTAGCCATGAAGAGCACATAATCATGAAATTGCTCGCGGATGTATTTTCGATAGGGACTCTGCACACTCTTGGAACTATCCCGCGTAGCTTCGTAGAGCCGCTTGTATTCTTCGGGAGTAAACCACCCCCGGTGAGAGACTTTGCCAGATGCTTTGTATGGTGCGGATAAGTCAGGCAGAAAGGGCACCCAACCGTGCCGGTAGGCGGCTTTAAGCACTTGCCGCAACGTCACGATCTCCATGCGAATTGTCCCCCGAGCGGGGCGCTTGGGTTTGCCCGTTTTTTCATCGATACGAGATGTCATCCGATGGATGCGATATTCCTGTACCAGACCCGGCGTAATTTCCGACACAAGCTTGTTGTCGAAAAACGGGATCAGGTGAACCCTTATCACTCCCTGAATGATTCTGACATATTGAGGACTGCGTTCGCCAGAGGTGATGATTTCATACTCGTGCGTGAACAGTTCTGCGGCCTGCTTGAATGTCTTGCCGACCTTGAGCATCCCCGCACGGTTCTTGCCCATAAGCTCCAGATACCAGTCCTGGGCGAAGTCTTTCGCATGGGCAAGGCTTTCCTCCTTGGTGGAGATACGCCAGTTCTTTCCCGCCATGTAGGTCGAGCATTGCCAACAGCCGCTGTTTTCGCGGCGGTAGAGGTGCAGTTTTCCTCCCATTAGCTCGTGAGTCTCCGGCATCCTTGCCTCCCTTACGCAAAACTGTGCAATTTGTGTAAGCAATGTGTAAGGCGATTCTCCGGCACAGTCAAGCAAAAACTTGTTGATGTTTATAGGATAAAAACCACCATTTCATTTTTCCAGTTAGATTCCCTGTTTACCGCGTAAAATGTTAACATATTGATACTTTTGTACAAAAATGGCCATAAAGTCTTGTATGTGTAAGGGAGTGTGTAAGAAAAGGCCGATTTCAGCGTTTTCCTATGTCATTGCTTCCATAGAAACACAATATATAGGGTGCTGAGGCGCAGTCTACCGGAAAAACGCCGCTATGTTTTTCCGCAATTTGCAGTGGTTTTCGGGCGGCAACGCGAGATTAGAACAGCATCCCCGCTCGTTGATGCTCGTACACGTCGATCCCGGTTCTGTCATGGGATTCTTCTTTCCATAAGGCCAGCCACTTCCTCGTGTCCGCCAGACACTCCGCCTCCAGAGGTGAGCCCTTCAAGACCTCGATCAGTTCCTTGGTCTCGGCGACCATCGGCAGCACTTTCCGATCACCGAACATCCAGGCCACCAAACGCCGATACGATTTGCCTTTGGTCTCATAATTTGCCAGATTGATCAACGGGTCGCCACTTATCTCCGCTGCCAACGCCGGACGGGCTTTCGGATCGAAGATGCAGTATCGGGTGATGTGGTACGGTGAAATGGTGCCTTGATAGCAGCAGTTTCCCTGGAATTGGACGCTCTGTTTCCAATACTTGCCGTAGGTGTGCAGCATTACCAGAATGTCATTTTGTCGCTGCGGGTCGAGTTCCTGGCCCTCGTGCATGGCGAAAGCATTGGTGAGAAAATCCTCGTCGGGAAAGAGTTTTGCGCGGTCTAATCCCTTTGCTTCAACCTCGACTACCCCGGCAAGCCCGTCATGGCAAAGGGCATACCAAAATGGGTAGGCGACTGTCAGATAGACCATATCAGCACGGCTGGGATTCTTCTTCCAATTGGATTCCTTGTCCCCGCGCGGGCATAGCCCATTGGTCATAATGGAGGCCAGATCCTTGGCCGAACAACCGTGGTAGAGCTTCATCGAATCGCCTTTGCCGTGAATCGGTTTTGATCTTGGCGTTATACCTCACCGAAACGAATCGCCAAATGTTTTTTCGTGTGACCGTCACCTGCGGCCCTGGCGCAAGTGAACCGCTGGCAGGGAAGCAGTTTCACGGTGAAATCCTTCCTAAGCGCAGCTTAGGGGAGATGTCTGCTCTTTAATTGAATTGCTGCAATGCACAAATCTGGGGCTGCCTTGGGCTGCCTGGTGTGCATCTGGGAGGCAATTGCAAGCGGTGAGCCGGGGGTCCTGTGGCTGGGGTGCGCGATCCCTTCCGGATGCCAGGGCACGGGTCGGGTAAACCCCCGCCCGCCAATGACGCTGGCGCTGGATGATGCAGCCGAACGGTGATGCCAAGTGGCGTTCGGAACCTGTGATGATGATGACCGCCGGGTGACAATACCCGAATGCATCAGGGCAGGATTTTCCGCAGTATGTGCGGCAGGGGGCCGGAGGGGGCGGTAGCCGTCCGCGTACTGGCGACCGAAGCGAGGGCGGAGCCGGCAGTCAACCGGTCGCGTGGACGGCGAGGCACCCAAAGGCCTGTCGTCACCTGGTGGCGACGAGCAGGTCATCCAGGTGGCGGAGTTCAGTTGCTTGACGCCGTGGAGGATGAGGAAGCGAGGCCGGGCAATCAAGCCCGGCCCGGAACTCCTGGTCAGCTCTGCCGAGTAGCATTCCTCGGGAACAGGATTCTGGCTTCCCGGCGAAGAGCACTCTTCGTGATGCGTCGAGGAGACTTCTTCTCGACTTTTTGTAGGACTTCCCACGCCTGGTCTTCGGTCAGGTCTGGACGGAGGTCTAAGACATGCCAAGCCGACCAGATGGTGGCAACGAGCTGGTGCTGACGGAGAGTGGGATCAATCACGTGGTATTGGTTGACCCAGCCGCCTGGCATGTTCAGTGCGTTGACAATGGCACGAGCCTTCGCCTCGACCTCGTTGAGATTATCCCAGAAATAGAGTCCAAGAACGGTCGTGCCGTCCCTGTGCTCGATGAAGTAAATGGCATCGCAGCCATCCTGGCTGAGGTGGTAGCTGTATGGGCCGGTTTCTGCGGCTGCGGTGTTGGTGTCTGTCGTCATTTTGCATTCTCCTTTCAGTTGTCGGCCGCCCCATGCGGCCTGTAGGCATGCGTCCGAACCGGCTGGTTGCCGGTACGGTCAAGCGAAAGGCCGAAGGCTTCCGCTTGCGGAAAGCGGCCTTGGCAGCTTGACCGGGCTGGCTGCTGGTTCAGCTTGCCGGCTCAGGCCAAGGGGCGGACGAAAGCAGGAAAGGGAGGAGCGTGATGATAGAGAGCCAATGGGGCCGAGAGGCGGACCTGCCCAGCGAGAACGCTCTAAGGTTTGGTGAGATTCATGACATTCAGTCGCTTCGGCGGGCCGAGCTTCTCCCATTCGACATCTGCCAGAGTTTGGCCGTCCCGGGTATTGAACATGCCGAGCACCTTGCCGCGGATACCAGGCGCGGGTTCGCCCGTGCCCAGCTTGTACGCGACACGGTCGCCGATTCGGACTTGATCAGATGGATGACCGGAATTCGGCATGGGGCATCTCGCATGATTGTTGAGACCATATAGTGCCTCGGCACGGCCAGGTCAATCAGGCAGGCCGTGGTCATGCATCGTGGCCGGTGGCCTTCGAGGATGGAGTCGCTCGTACGGCTAGGCCCGGTCATCGTCATCGGCGATGAATACCTCCATGTCACCGTAGAAGCAACCGTCCCATTGGATCATGTCATCGCACTTGTCCAGCCAGACCTCGTGTGTGCCGCACTCAGCGTGGATGCGGAAGTGGCAGCAATAAGTATGGACGTAGCAGGAGAGAGGGCCGAATGTGGGGCCGACGAAACCCCAGTCTTCCATTTCCTGGGCGGGGTCTGTGCGGCCGTGATACAGGCGGAGGTACATCTTGCCTGGCACAAGGGGCGTGCCCTTGGGGACGACGAGAGGGGTTGTGAAGGCGGCAGCGGCGGGATCTCGTCCAGGTGCGCGCTTGAGGTCGCCGTTCTTGCCGGCGGACCGCGTGCCCGCATAGAATGCGGCTTTGAGGGCGGAGCGAACGGCCCACACGCTTACGTCGTGAAAGTCGAGGCCATCGGACTTCCGGGTTCTAAGCGTCGGGATGTTGAGATGCTTGCTGGCAATCTCAGTGAGGGTTCGGTTGAGTTGTTTCATGGTGGCGTCCTTTCTGGGTTAATGGTTAAGCGGTTTTCTCGAAGATAGAACACACGTCATGCAAGCCAGGAATGAAGCTGCTGCGGTAGACCTTTTTGCTGCTGCTGGCACCGTGGGAAAAGCGAATGATGTCGGTACAGCACTGGCGAAGGCCGGCTTCAAACGCAAGGCGTTTTGAGTGCCAGACGAGGGGGACAAATCCAGCTTGGAAATCGCTGTAGTCGCCGATGAGGATGGCCAGCTTGCCGCCGGGTTTGAGTGAAACAGCACAATTGCGGATGAACTGCCTGTAACGCCGCAGGAAGACTTCCAGCGTCGGTGCCCTGGAAAGATCCCGTTCATCCGAAGCGTACAGCTTCTGCCGCCAGTACGGCGGGTGTGCCCAGATGAAGTCGAACATCTCGGCGGCCGATAAGCCTTGGGGGTCGCAGGCGTCAATCCCGCGGTGGATGTCCCAGGACATGCAGGGGATGCCGAGTTCCTGGCACACGTCGGCACAAGTCCCGCTGCCACTCATGGGATCGCAGACTAGGCCCTGCGGCTGGAAATACCGCAGCAAATCCTTGATGAGGTTGCCGCCGCAGTTGCCTGGGTAGCTGCGGTCGCCGTATTCGCCGGCACGGTGGAAGTGATACAGGCTTGTCAGGTGCGGAACGGGACTGGCGTTGATGGGGGCAAGCGGGAGCTTGGCGTAGACGGGCCGTTGCGGTTGGTGCCGCGGCACCGCCTCCTGTCGGGGGGCGGGTGCGAATCGCTTAAGGCGGGCAGCGTAGGCGGGATTGATGGTTGCTAGTGCAAAGGTCATGGCATTCTCCTTTCAGCGGTTTGTTCATCGTTAAGTTCGGCGACGTAGTGTTTGCAGGCCAGGCAAAGCGCGTAGTGGAAGTCTTGGCCAGTTGCGTCGGCCCAGTGCATGGCGTCGGCCAGAAGGTCGGTCATGTTGGTGAAGGCGTCGTCATCGGAGTAAGCGGTTAGAACCTGCTCGCAATGCGTCGCCCGCTGTTGGTTGGTTAGCTTCATGGTCATGCCTCCTTTCCCTTCCTTGGTTCTGGAAACAGGTCGTCAGCGAAGATTTCAAGCGTCAGCCAGGTGATACCAATCTCGGCGTCGTGGCGGCGTTCGACCGCCCGGAGCACCTCCCACGCCTGGTCGTCAGTAAGGTCGGGACGCACTTCCTGCACGTCCTCGATGCACCAGACGATGCCTATCATGCGATGCTTGGCCAGGAACTCGTGGACATTAAACGGTTCGGGATTAGTGGTAGTTGGATTGTCGTTAGCGTCAGTCATGGTTTTGGTCCTTTCGTGGGTTAGTTGTGGTAATCGACGACGACGAGCCATTTGCGACCGATGAAGGATTCACCGGCTTCGTCGCGGTTCAGGTCGGCGAAATCGGCGAGCTTATCGTCCCCGAGGCTATCCGCACATCCGGCATATGGGTTCAGGAAGTGCTCGTAGAGGATTGGATCAACGAGCATGGCGTCGTCGTGCGCGCCATAATGGTCGTAGCCGCTTCGTGACAGTGGGTGCGTCCCGGTGCCGCCAAGACGCTGCCAAAGCTGGTCGAGTCCGGCCTTGTGCTGTTTCACGAGGCTCGAAGGAAAGTAGCCCTTTGTGAACTCAGGGAATTCCTGCTCAAGGGCGTCCTGGTAAGGCTGACCGAGCAGGGTTTTTCGCAGAAACCCGCTCCACCGGCCGCCTATGACGAACCAATCGGCGAGCGGAGAGCCGAAACGACCGCCCTCGCCAACGAAACTGTCGTCTTCCATCAGCAGGTCATAAGCGGAATCGCGTGCGTCTTCAGAGTTGCCGCCGTCGGGCAGCGACAAAGTGACAAGCATGAGATGGTGCATGGTCGCCTCCATCAATTCAGGTCACGGGCTTGAGCAAGGCGGAGTTCGGCGAATTGCCGCTCCAACTCCTCAAGAGTGTTGTCGAAGGCGGGATCGCACGCTCCGTCGAATTCCTCGATGGCGGTGATAACCCGGAGCAATTCGGAGTTGATGTCTGTTGGGTAGATTTGCATTGTCGGTGTCCTTTCCAGGTTGTGGGCGGGCTTTCGCCCGCCCAGGGTTGATGTCCGTTACTCTTTCTTTTCCGAAGCGACGCGGAGGCTGAGGCGACCGTCCAGGGGCGCTACATCGAGCTGGACGTTGAACCCTTTGCCATCGGCGTGTGCCCATGCGCTGCCTATGCGGGTCCAGAAGCTCTTCTGGCCTTCTCCACGGTCACGCACGTGGTAAACAACGTGGCTGGGAGCTTTGCCGGCGGGTTTGGTTTCGGTGTTGTCTGACATAATCTGTCTCCTTCTTTCGTGTTTCATCCCCGCTCATCGGGGACTTACAGGCACGCAAAAGAAGCGGCCTAGTCCGGGGCGACGCGCCCTTCGCGGAGCGTACCGGTCAAGCGAAAGGCCGAAGGCTTCCGCTTGCGGAAAGCGGCCTTGGCAGCTTTACTGGCCCGGCGGCTGCTTCACAGTGCCTGTAATAAGGCCACGAGCGGGGTTGAATCGGAGGAGAGACAGTGCGTTCGGGCGTAACCCGAATCAAACGAAGCGGCTGTAAAGCCAGCCAAGAATGTCAAGTTCTGCTGCCGGAGGACAGAAGAATGGAAACGGCACTAGGCAGCAGGCAAAAGCTAGGCAAAGGCCAGAGCGTTCGGCAGGCGGCCCGAAGGATGGCACGCCGGCCGGAGGTGGAAAAACGGGGAGAAAGGACAGCGGGCGGATGACGGCATCAAGGGCTGCCATCCGGTGAATTCGTCCGCCGGATCAATCGCTCCCCGTAGCGGCGATGGAATGGAATCCCCGGGAAAACCGTGCCCGCCCTGAAAGGAAATCGTGCCTGGAGGCCAATATAGGGAGGAGACGATGTCATTCCGCGATGGGTCGGGCCAAGCGATGCTGCGAATCAACCAGAACAATTCGGCGGCTGGAGCGATGAGCTATTACAGCACCGCCGACTATTATTCCGAGGGGCAGGAACTGGTCGGCCAGTGGCGTGGCGAAGCGGCCAAGCGGCTCGGCCTGGCCGGCACGGTGCAAAAAGAGACCTGGGATGCGCTGTGCCAGAATCGCCACCCGACAACGGGCGACACGCTGACGCTCCGGCAGAAGCAGCATCGCCGCGTCGGCTATGATTTCACGTTCGATGTACCGAAAAGCGTCTCGGTGGTCTACAGCCTGACGAAAGACGAGCGGATTCTCGATGCTTTCCGCGAATCGGTAAATGAAACCATGCGGGACATGGAATCTGAAATGCAAGACACGCGTCCGCAAAGACGGTCAGAACGGCAAGCGGACGACCGGAAACCTGCTGTGGGGTGAGTTCGTGCATTTCACGTCGAGACCGGTGGGTGGGGTGCCCGATCCGCATTTGCACGCCCATTGCTTCGTGTTCAACACGACCTGGGACAAGAAAGAGGCGGCATGGAAGGCAGGGGAATTCGCCGACCTGAAACGCGATGCGCCGTATTTCGAGGCGAAGTTCCATTCCCGCATGGCGAGAAGGCTGGCCGGGCTGGGCATTGCCGTCGAGCGCTCGAAAACCGGCTGGGAAATCGCCGGTGTGCCGAGATCGACCGTCCGACAATTCTCGCGGCGGACGGCGGTGATTGAAGAGGAGGCCAAACGCAGGGGCGTGGTCGATGCGGCGGCCAAGTCGGACCTGGGTGCGAGGACCCGTGAGCACAAAAAGAAAGACCTGACCTTTGACGAGTTGCGTAGCGAATGGTCGGCGCGTCTCTCAGCCAGCGAACGGGTAGCCATTGAGGCCGTGGGCAACCGCGTCGGGGGCAGAGCCATCGGCGAAGATGCGAGAGCACCTGCCGAGGCCGTGCGTCATGCAATGGACCATTGGTTTGAACGGAAATCGGTCGTGGCGGAGCGGACGTTGCTTGCCGAAGCGATGAAACATGCGGTCGGCAAAGCCGGCCCCGAAGCCGTCGAGGCAGCGTATCAGCGGCAGGAATTGGTCGTGGGCGACCGGGAAGGGCAACGCATGGCGACGACTCGCGACGTTCTCAAGGAAGAGATGCGGATGCTTGCCTTTGCCCGCAATGGCCGCGGTACGGAGGCGAAACTCTCCGGCAAGCCGCACGCCTTCACCCGTGATTGGCTTAATGAAGGACAGCGGCGGGCGGTGCGGCATGTCATCGGGTCACGGGATAAAGTCGTCTTGATTCGCGGCGCGGCCGGCGTCGGCAAAACGGCCATGATGCAAGAGGCGGTCGAGGCCATTCAGGAAGACGGCAAGCGGGTTTTTACCTTTGCTCCTTCGGCGGACGCCAGCCGCGGCGTGCTACGGTCGGAGGGTTTTGACAATGCCGATACGGTGGCCCGCCTTCTTATCGACGAGCGGCTGCATGACAAATTGCAAGGACAAGTCATCTGGATCGACGAAGCTGGGTTGCTCGGTACAAAAACCATGTCGCATGTCTTCGACCTGGCGGAAAAACTCGACGCCCGTGTCATATTTTCCGGCGACCGGCGGCAGCATGGCTCGGTCGAGCGTGGTGCGGCGCTGCGGATGTTGGAAGAGCAAGCCGGACTCGTGCCCGCTGAAATCAAAGACATTCAGCGGCAAAAGGGAGACTACAAAGAGGCCGTGCAAGCCTTGGCCGATGGCCGGACGGAGGACGGCTTCCGGCGACTCGACGCATTGGGCTGGGTGCGCGAAGTGTCCGACGATGACCGCTGCCGTGTGCTGGCCAGTGATTACGTGGCGACAGTGGCGGCCGGTAAATCGGCCCTGGTGGTGTCGCCCACGCATCGCGAAGGGGAAAAAATAACGGCCGAAATTCGCGCTGAGTTGAAAAAGCTGGGCCGGCTCAAAGGCGAGGAACGATCGGTGCTCCAGTTGCACAATACGAACCTTACGGAAGCGCAGCGGGCCGACAACGCGAACCATCTGCCCGGCGACGTGCTGGAGTTCCACCAGAACGCCAAAGGAATCCGCAAAGGCCAGCGCGTGGCCGTCGGCGAAAAGCAACTGCCGCTCGACCAGGCGGCAAGATTCCAGGCATTCAACGTCCGTGAATTGTACGTTTCGCCGGGGGATATTGTCCGGATCACGAAAAACGGCACCACGGCCAACGGTGAGCATCGCCTCAACAATGGCGCTCGCTATACGGTCAAGGGATTCAATCCATCGGGCGACCTTGTTCTCGATAATGGCTGGACGGTATCGAAGGACTTTGGGCACCTGGCCTATGGATACGTGGCAACGTCACATGCGTCGCAGGGCAAGACGGTCGATCGCGTTCTGATTGGCCAGTCGGCCGAATCGTTCCCGGCGTCGTCGCGGGAGCAATTCTACGTCTCCCTTTCGCGTGGCCGGCAACAGGCGACGCTTTACACCGACGACAAGAAGGCGCTGCTGGCGGCGGTCAGGCGGTCCGATGATCGCCTGGCAGCAACCGAGTTTGTCAATAGACGCGAGCGTGTCGCGGTGCTTCAGCGACAGCAATGCATGGCACACGATTCGCCGGAACCGATAACTCGCAATCGCGACGGAGTGGAACATGAGCGATAAGTTTTTGCAGAAATACACGGGCAAGAGCGGCGACCAGTCCATCAGCTCCGCTGCAACGGACGAACCTGAGATCGCCGATGACTGTGGGGCGTTCGGCTGGTTGCATGGCCGCGACCGGGCGATAATGCTCGAACTGCGGAAAAAGAACGGCAACATCGTGGCCGTTGGCTATAGCTGGCTGGAGCGTGTCGAGTTTGATCCATCGGAAGGCATCACGCTGCACTTGGCCAGCCAGAAAATCCGAATCAGGGGCCGGAATCTGAACGGCGAAATCCGGCCAAACGTCCGGCTTTTCCAGGGAATTACTCGGCACAAGGTTCCCTGGATTCACGAGGCCGACGAGCCAGCCGCATTGCAGGCTAGCAAGACGGCGACGGTCGTCGAAAAGATTGACTTCGGCTAAGGAGAGTTTGCGTTCGGAGACATTAAGTCAACCTCTGCCACCTTGTTCGACGACCGTCTCTCGTCGGGTATAATTGCCCGTAGGTCGGATGTGGCGAAACTACCGGCGTCTCCAAAATTCAACGCTCACCCTCGAATGGAATTCGGCACATGTCGGCGGATGGGTCAGCAGATTTTCGGTCCAAGAAATGGATCAACGCTCTGCGGAATTACGCTCAAGGTTTGTTGGCTTGGCTCTCAGCAGATCTGAGCAGATTATCCGGAACCGGTCTGGAACTCCCAAGTGCCGAGCGATTGACGCTGATGGTTCAGGAGACCGATCGGGAGGCCGAGCACAAACAAGTTGGCGCGGAGATGGGCGCGATGGCACGGAGGTAGCCTACGGGTCGAAGCGAGCAAGCATCGCGCCGTCGATTGAAGACTTGAAGATGCTTGAGGACTGGTTGGCAAACAGCACGGGGCCCTTGCTGTTGCTTTCGCCATTTGGCTCGGGAAAATCGGTCCTGCTGGCCACATTCGCCTGCCAATTGGCGGAAGCTGTCGTTGGTTGGTGCGACAATCCCGGGGATGAATCATTGCCTCCAGTACCGCTACCCGTTCGATTGCGCCATGGGACTGGTACGCACGGGAGAAATTTGGTGCCTACGTTTGCGGTCGTAGCCTGGACGTATTGGACTTGAGTGATGAGCCGGTA
Organism: uncultured Planctomycetia bacterium; assembly: GCA_963707295.1. Lineage (GTDB taxonomy): Bacteria > Planctomycetota > Planctomycetia > Pirellulales > Thermoguttaceae > JANXQG01. The sequence goes on along the minus strand of CAVPPL010000006.1, from coordinate 491,003 downwards.
CTCACGGCTGCCGACTTGGGGCGACTCGCCTCGGCTGGCAAGTTGTTGCCTTTCTATGACGGATTTGACGAACTGCCGGATGTGCAGGATGCACGGAGCAAGGCATTGGAGGGAATGGTGCGGTTAAGAACACGATTTGTGCTGAGTACGCGGCCCGGCCATGGCGCCGAAGCAAAGTTTAAGAGCGATCCGGTGTATTCCCTTCGTGAACTCACCGTCGCTGACGCAGAAAGGTTCATCTGTCAGCGGCTCGACATTCGGGCGGGGCAGCATCAACACCCCGCGCTGGTCGCCTACCGTCAGGCCCAACCGCATATTAATGAGTTATTCCGACGGCCATTGTTCCTCAATGCTTGGTGTAGCGAGTGTACGGAGAATCCAAATGAGCCCCCCAATACACTCGCGAAGCTGATGAACGTCGTCTTGAAGAAGGTGTTCGACGATCGGGTTTTCCGATTTAAGTCTCGTGTTCCAGTGGGCAGCGCCGACGAAATTGTCCTGTCTCGCCACGTTTTGGGAGCGCTGTTGGCCGCTTACGGTGAGCAAGGCTTTGGACAGGTATGTAGCTTGATGCAAAGTGAAATCGAAGCTGCACTCAATGACGCGGAATGCTTCGTTGATTCTGAGGAGATCGCCCGATGGCACGCCTTGGCCGTTCGCTGTGGCCTGCTGATTCCAGCCGGTGCCGACCATTACACGTTTAAGATTCCAGTAGTCGAATACCTGATCGGCTCGTACTACGCGTGGCTCGTTCGGCCGTCCAAAGAGGCGTCCGATGATGCCAAAGACAAGCGTCGTCGTCAACGCTTTCTGCGCAAGTTCAGGCAGGGATTCTGGTGGCGACAATTTGACGACATTTGGTTATATGCGTTCGACCAATTGTGGCGCGGGTCGCCGCGCAAGTGGATATGGCCTATGATATCGTTGTGTGGTTGCTCGAATACTCCAAACGGTGCATGGACGCCGGGCAGTATACGGGTGAATTGCTGCCGGGGCAGATTGATGAGGATCGGGTTCCATTTACATGTCATCGGTTCGCTATGGGTGTCTTGCTTCCCGTCGGGTCAGTGCCAGCGGCCGTCGATAAAACTGCTGCAACCCTGCTAGATGCCGGCATCAAACAGATTCTCGAAGAGTTGCGGCTAACCTGGCGACATCTTCCACGCATCCGTGATAACAGCCTTGATCTTCTTGCTGAGCGGCGACCGGTCGAGTTGATGCGATACCTTGAGCCTCTATTGGCTGCTAAGTCGCACGAGGATATATGGTCCCAGCTTGCGGATGCCGTCGCCACGGGTCTCAGGCACCTGGAGCCGGCGAACATCAAGAACGTCGTATTCAACACACTCCTGCCATGCCTGGAAAAGACCGAGTACAAGCAATCATGGGCGCACATCGTTGATGCCATCGGCGAGGGACTCTGGCGTCTGGAACTGACGCATGTCCAGAAGGTCATGGACCAGACGCTCCGGCCGTGCTTAGCGAGCACCGACTACAAGCAGGCATGGCAGGAAATAGCTCATGCCATCCGCGTGGGTGTTAATCTCTCAGAGTTGGCGTATGTTAAGGAAGTCGTAAATAAAACGCTCCGACCATGCCTAGCCGACGGCAAGTACAAAGACGAATGCGGGTACATTGCAAGGGCCATCGGCGGGGGTGTTAGACGATTGGAGCCCGCCTACGTCAAGGAAGTCGTGGACAAGTCGCTTGTGCCATGTCTGTCCAAGGACGACTACGAGGAAGAATGGGATTCTATTGTCCGTGCCATCGGCGACAGTCTAAGTGGCTCCGAGCCGACGTACCTCAAGGAAATCCTGGACAAGTCGCTCCTGCCGGGGCTGGCACGCGTGGCCAAAGACTGGCTTTATATGCCAGTTTTCATCACCAGTGCTATCAACGCGGGTCTTAGTCGCTTGGAGCCGGAGCATGTTAAGGATGTCGTGGACCGGGCGCTCCTGCCGTGTCTGCCCAAGCACGACTACAGGCTCGCATGGGGGGGTATCGCTGATGCTATCGGCACCGGTCTTAGTTGCTTCGAGTCAGAATACGTCGAGGAAGTCGTGGACAAGTCGCTCCTGCCATGTCTTCCCAACCCCGATTACCGGTCCGCATGGGGGAAGATCGCTGGTGCCATAGGCAGCGGTCTTGGTCGCTTGGAGCCGGCATACGTCCAGGAAGTCGTGGAGCGAGTGCTCCTGCCATGCTTGGCAAAGACCGATTACAAGGAAGTATGGGGGCACATCGCCCTTGCCATCGGCACCGGTCTTGGTCGCTTGGAGCCGGTGAATGTCGAGGACGTCGTCGAGCGAGCGCTCCGGCCGCACCTAGCCAACGGCGAATACAAGGAAGTATGGGGGGAAATCGCGAATGCCATCGGCAAGGGTCTTAGTCGTTTGGAGCCAGCGTACGTAATGAAAGTCCTCGTCGAGTCGCTCCTGCCATGCCTGGCCAATGTTGACTACAAGCAACCACTGCGAAAGAAGCAAGCAGAGGAGAAAATCACAGATGCTATTGCTGAAAATGGCCATGTTCTTTCGGAGCAGCAGGTTCAAGTTCTCGATCAGGTTTTCGCAGCCAGACCTTACTTCGGCAAGACAATCGTAAATGCCGCACCAAAGCTTCGGTGGTTTGTGCGTCGGATCGGCGATGACCTTGTACCGAAACGGATTGTCTACGGCGTTTGCGAACGCAACGATCCGCAATTGCTGTTTGATGGCGATTTGCAGTGCGCGCCGCAACGCATTAAGAGCCTTTTAGCTCCCCAGCACCCTACGGGAGACCAATTGCAAAGACCAGAGGTCACGTCTCCGGCGAAACCAAAGCCTCGGTTTACCTTTCGTCGAACTGCCAATGAAGCTTGGGAGATTGCCTTTGGCAGGCGCGGATACTCAGAAACTCCACGTCCACTATGCCGCATTCGTCTATTTTGCAAAACTGCTGGAAAAGCCGCGTAAAGAAATTGAAGACATCGATCTACGATTCTGGGATACCCCTACTCTTGCGGCCGAAGCTAAACGACAAGTTCAGGACGACGTGATGACGAGCTACGAAAAGAACGAAATCAAGGCAGAAAGAAATCGGTTGGAGAAACAATTGGTCTCCGGGGATCCCGCAGAGGAAGCGGAAGCAAAAGAGATGCTGGAGAGTTTGGAGAAGCAGGTGCGACGGGATACTGGCTACCGTGGGAAAAAAAAACGTGTTCGGAAATCTCCGGCCCAAGCGGCGCAAACACTGGTAATGGCCAACATCGAGAACGCTCTTAGAAAACTGGAATCGATCGGGATGGCGGATTTGGCGGCCCATTTCAGGAAACATATCAAAACGACCGGAACCTACGCCTGGTGGTACGTGCCGGACGATCCAGTTCCGGACTGGGAGGTCGGCTGGGAGGTCCCAAAGGACGCCCGAAGCATCCTAACTGGGGACTAGGATTATCCCTACGCCTAATTTGGACCTTTTCTTTTGGTGGCGAATGGTCGCCATCCAAGAGAAAGAACAGGTCCATGAAACTCACGAACAACAAACCTGAGCCCAAACGCCTCGACGAGCTGGAGGCGGAATTCCAAACGATTCTGGCCTGGTATCGTGGCGAGAGCCACAGTCCTCAGGCATTCGAACGGGCAACGTTCGCGGTAAATGCCGCAGTATTCGCGGCTGCGATGACCATTCTGTGTCCTACTGCGGCAAAGCTGATCGCCGAAGCGGTCGCTGAGAACGCGACCAGTCAGTGGTGGGACTTCATGATGAAGGATCAGGGAGGTTTCGATCGCTTCGACGGCAAGCGACCGTTCGGTTCCTATGCCTTCGTGACGCTCGCGCGTATTTGCCGGGGTCGGGAAAACATGCGGCACGTGACTGACCGCCGCATCACGGTGCGCGATCCCGACGACGACCGCCGCAATCCTGACAAGGAGGCAGAGCGTAAGCCGCGGATCGAGCGCCGCCAAGTACCGCTCGCTTTCGACCCCATCGACTAGTCGCAAGTCTCAGGTCTCAGGGCGCGGCCGTGAGACAAGTAACAGAAATCACAACAAACGATACAAACATGAACAACGAACTACCGCTCCGGGGAGGCGACCCGGCCGCTCTGGAAAGCCTCGAAAAAAAACATCAAGTCATTCGCGACTTGGTCACGGGCGTGGCCAAAGGCTTCAAACATGGGCTGTATCTTCACGGCCCCGGCGGCACCGGGAAGTCGTTCACAGTTTTGAGCCATCTCAGGGTCCTGGAGGTTCCGTATCGACTGCACAACAGCAGGATGACTGGAAAAGCGTTGTTCGTGGTTTTGAGGGACGCACCGGGTATCATCCACGTTTTGGAGGACATGGAGCGCTTGACAAAGGACGCTGACGCCCAAGGTGTTTTGCGAAGCGCGATGTGGGCACAGCCGGGACACGAACGTGTCGTCACCTGGAATACAGCCACGGACGGCCCTGAGCGCTTTGTGTTTGGCGGCGGGCTGATCCTGATTAGCAATCGGCCCCTGGACGACCTTCCCGAACTGCGGGCGTTGGCTACCCGTATCGAGGTTTTTCGGTTTGAAGCTACCGACGCCGAGCAGACAGCTCAGATGCACCATCTGGCAAGTCAGGGATATTGGCCGCAGGGCAAGATGGTGATTGGGCCGGAAGAATGCCTTGAGGTCACCGAGCACCTCTTGAGTGAGTGCCGGGCAGCGGCGTGTCGGCTCGACCTGCGTTTACAGCAGAAGAGTTTCCAAACCTATCTTCAATGGGAGTCGGACCTGACCACGTTGGACTGGAGGGACTTGGTGGCGGCCAGCGTCCGCGAGGCGGCCCATCACTTCCGGCACGAGCCGAACACGTTGTCGCAGGAGGCCAAAAGGAGACAGAAGCGAAATCTCATCCGGGAGCTTATGCAGCAGTTCCCTGACGGCGTGAAGGAGCAGGAGGAGCAGTACGTGACGGTAGCGAAGAAGGGCTCGCGGGCCGACTTCTTCCGTCGCAAAGGTGAGGTTGATCGAGGCGAGTTTGACGAGGAGGACGCGGCCTAGCAGTCCGCGTGGCGGCCAAGCCGCCCGTTAATCTCCGAACCACAAGTCCTATAGTCGCCGAGACTTGACGCTTTCGTAGAGTCCCAAACAACAACAAAAATCATGGCAACGAAACGAAAATACAGAATCCATCAAGCGAACGGCAAGCAACTCGACGAGTTGGAGGCCGAATTCAGGACGATCATAGCCAAGTATCGCGGTGGGAACCACGATACGCGGGAGTTCGATAGGGCGATTAAGGTGGTTGACGCAGTGCTTTATCGCGCGGCCAGCGTGATCCTAAGCCACAAGTTCCCCTCGCACGTCGAGGCTTTGGCACAGAACGCCACGCAGTTGTGGTGGATGTTCATGGGCAAGCCGAAGGGCGGTTTCTTTCGCTACGACGGCAGCCGGCCGTTTGGCCCCTACGCCATTGCGACCTTGTTGACGATCGCTCTCGGCCGCGAGAACCGTCGAGATTCTTTTGGCCGGCAAACATCGCCGCGCGGTGCGAGCGGCGAGCAATCGGATCGGACGAGTGCTTCGCCCCGCAAGCCTGGCACGGATCGACGGCAGGTGCCGCTCGCCTTCGATCCGATCGACCCTTGCACGACTGACGAGGCGGTGCGGCGTAAGGGGCATGCCACTACTGCCTGGACGTTCCTTGAAGAACTTCCCGTGGATCAGCGGGAAGTGCTTGTCCTCGGCTATATCGACGGCGCGAATCTATCGCAACTTGAGCGGGAACGCGGGCTGAGGGCCGGGACTCTTCACAGTCTGCGCATACGGCCAAGCGCTGCCGTCCGCAGACGGCACCCCGATTTCAAGTGGTAGGACATTCTTCCCCGAGCATTGAAAGAATTCGGGCTGTGGAGGCCATAGAAGGGCGCCGGAGGATGTCGCAAGAGAGACCGTCAGCGAAGGCCGCCGCGACACGTATTCATTCCGTTGCTCACCTTACAACACATAACAGAGATTGACATGAACCAGGAACAAATCGAATACCTGCCGCTCGACAAGGTAGTTGTCACCGTGCAGGTCCGCAAGGAGTTTTCGGAGGAGTCGCTGCGCGGACTGATGGAATCGCTGCTGGCCGTCGGGCTGTTGGTTCCCATTCGCGTCCGCAAGGAAGGCGACCTGTACGTCATCGTCGATGGCGAACGCCGCTACCGTGCGGCAAAGATGGCGGGCACTTTCACGACCATCGCCGCCATCGTCGAGGGGCAAAACCTCGCTCCGGCCGCAGTCCAGCATCGGCAGTTGGTCGCGAACTGCCAAAGAGAGGGATTGACGGCGATGGAGACCGCCACTGCGATTCGCGAGTTGATGCGGGAGGCCGGCTGGACGGCGGCGGAGGTCGCATCGCAGCTCGGTATGTCTCAGGCCAATGTCTCGAAGGCGTTGGCGTTAACGGAACTGCCGCCGGAAATCCAAACGAAGATTGACGCCGGGGAAATACCGGCTAGTGCGGGCTATGACCTCAGTCGCATCAAAGACCCCATCCAACAGACCGCGCTGGCGGGGCAAATCGCCAGCCGGCAACTCACGCGCGATGCCCTCACCGGCATCGTTAGAAGCAACGGCACCGGCAGGCTGTCAGCAACGACGGGCAAGCCGGCACGCTTCAAGGCGGAATTGAGCGAAGGCCGCATTGTCACCGTCTCGGGCGGCGGGCTCGACAATCCCGACACTTTGATCGCCTGGTTGGAAGAGCTTCTGGCGAAGGTTCGCAAGCTCCGCCCGAAGGGGCTTACGCTGGCGACCATTGCCCGATTGTTCCGCGACGAAGCGAAACACTTACCCTCAATATGGCGCCGCTGTCGGTGCGTGAGACCCATTGGAAACGGCATCCCTTTTTCACGGAGACTCCAACATGAAAACTCTTTCGTCAACTTTGCGGACGGCCGCCCTCGTGCTGTGGCACTTGGCGCTGTTCATCATGGGCATTGCCTTGCTTGCCATCTGGCTCGCGGTGTTGTGGCTGGAACGAGCGATCGGAATGGTGCTCCCGCGGTTTGTCGCCGCCTTGCCCGAAAAGTACCATCCGCCGCTCATTAACGTGGCAGCGTTCTCGGTGAACGAGGGCAGTAAGGACAAACGGTAAACGGGTATCGCTCAGCACCCCATTTGGAGCCAACACATGTACACAGTCTGCCGCATTATCCTCATCGACACGGTCGTAGCGACCGTCATGTTCCTCGCTGTGCTGACCGCCAAGTTCGGCAACGTGGTGCCGATTGTATTTGCCATTGCCGGCGCCGCCCAAGTTCTCAGGCAGTGGCGTCGTGGCAAACTGGATGCTTTCGGGACGGCACGCTGGGCCGGCGTGCGCGACGTGCGGCAGGCCGGGCTGACGGCCGGACACGGGCTGATTGTCGGAACCCTGTGCGACAGTCAGCGGCCATCGCAACTTGCCGCTACGCTTGGACTGATTAACCCATTCATCCCATCGGAGCAGGCGTCAAACGACTTCCTGCGAGCGATATTTCCACGGATACGCGGCAATCTGCCGCTCGTGCGCCTGTCGCGGGCGGTCCATACGGCCTTTCGCGCCGACGGGCGTCGGTAAGGGCGTTTCGTGCGCGATTCCCTTCCTGCTCGATTGCCAGGAGTCCTGTGTCGTCGTCGATTTCAAGGGCGAACTCGCGAGAGCGACAATGGCCGCCCGGCGGCGGATGGGACACCGGATCGTGCTGCTCGACCCTTACCGATTGGTGACGAATCAGCCGGACGTCCTGAATCCGGTCGATTTCCTGCGCAAGGATTCGCCGCACGTGATTGATGAGATTCGCGATCTGGCCGAGTCGCTGGTGATTCGCACCACCCAAGAGCGGGAACCGCATTGGGCAGATAGCGCGAGGCTTGGATTGCCGCGGGGATTTCGGCCGTTGTGGAGTTTGCGGATGAGGACGACCGGAGTCTGCAAACCGTTCGGGAGTTGCTCTCCGACCCCAAGAAGATCGAAATCGTGATCAAGCTCTTAAGCGAATCGAAGGCGTGGGACGGAATGCTTTCGCGGTTTGGTTACCAATTGACGCACTACAAGGACAAAGAACTGGGCTCGACGCTAACGACTGTCAACCGCTTCCTGCGGCATCTCGACACGCTGGCTACTGCCGCCAGCACTAGGGCCAGCAGTTTTGATCCGGACCGCCTGACGCGGGAAAAGACGACGGTGTATCTCGTGCTGCCGCCGGAACATGCGCGTACCCAGTCCCCCTTATTAAGAATGTGGATCAGCACGTTACTGCGAGGCGTGCTGCGGGGCGGCTCCAGGAGCGCAACCGCGTGCATTTCGTCCTGGATGAAGCTGCAAGCCTCGGCCACCTGGAGTCGCTCGACGATGCCGTGGACAAGTATCGCGGCTACGGCGTCCGCTTGATTTTCATGTACCAGAGCCTTGGACAGCTTAAGAAATGCTTCCCCGAAGGGCAGGACCAGACGCTTCTCTCCAACGTGACGCAGGTCTTCTTCGGCGTGAACGACCAGCCAACGGCGGAGTACGTGTCGAATCGTCTCGGCGATGAGACGATCGTCGTCGAAAGTGGCGGCTCAAGCAGCGGCACGTCGCGGCAATATAGCTACAACAGTCAAGGCGATAACTACAGCCATTCGTGGAATACGACGAGCAATTGGCAGCAACAGGGAAGAAAGCTGCTTAAGAGCGATGAGGTTATGGCCTTGTCCCCCAGGACTGCCATTACGTTCGCACCGGGGCTTCCCCCGATCTGCACCCGGCTCACTCGCTATTACGAAGGCCGCCCGAATTCATGGTGGCGGAGACTGATACAAAGCGTACGGGCAAACATCGTCGCGGTGGCCGCGCTGGTCGCCGTGATGTTTGGCACCGAAGTGGTGGGAGAGATCGACAATCAACCGAAGTTTCAGCAGCCGCGTGTCGTTCCGGGCGTTCCGGTTCAGCGGTTGCCGCAGAAAGGACAAAGCAATGCGATTCGACGAGAAAATCAAGCAAATGCTTGGCAAGGCCGCAAGTGAAATCGGGCAGGAGCTTGGTCGCCTGGGCGTACAGGGGCAAGCGGAATTCGGTTCCGCCCTGTTCACCGGCAGCGCCTACGTGCCCTATGGACAGGGGCAAAACCGGGATGGGACGGTGCATGGCACGGACGGCCCGCACCAGGAAGGCAGCAGGACATCCAGCGTGAGAACGAGGGGCGTTCGCTGTAATTCTACGCATGATTTTGAACTGGACGTGCCATTTAGTTTTGGACAAGGCAATCGTATGACACGGGACCTTGTGGACCGTGCCGGCCGCTAGTCGAAAAAGGATGAGACCATGAGTTTTGTCAGTGAATTGGTCGGTGGCCTCGCCTCCGACGTGCTTCTCGGCAGTTACCGAGCGACTGTCGTACACGGCCGCCAGCAAGCTGATTGAGACCTGCTGCCAAGAGCTTGGCTGGGCAATCGACGAGCGTCCCAGCCCTGGCTGGATTGCCCTGCACTTTAACGATCGCGTTACTCGTGTCCGCACGGTGCTAGTCAGCATTGTCGAGGGCGGGACTATGGTGAGCTTCACGGTCGCCAGCGCAGTCACTATGCCCGCGAAGGAGATACCGGCCAACGTTCTGGGATACCTGCTTGAGCGAAATAGCCATTGCATCGTCGCTTGGCACGTGTCCATCGGTGACGACGGCTCCGCCGTGTTCGGAGTCAACTACCGCGCCTTGACGCCGGGTCTCAATCCGGGTGTTTTCAGGATGCTTTGCCAAATGCTGCTGCAAGAGGCCAGCGAATTCGACGACAGGATGCGCAAGGCTGGGGTGCTCCAATAACGGCAACCAGCCCGACAGAACTCATGTTACTTTGTTTACCATTAACCCCATTTGAAAGGTTCCAAAATGTCCAACAATTATCATCAAGTCGTTCATGCGATGCTACACAACGCGCATCAAGCCGATAAAGGTGGCAACCACAAGTTGGCCGGAGTCGTCTACATCGTGGTTGGGTTCTTCCTGACCCCGGCGTTGATCGGCTTTCCGCTGATCGCATATGGCGTCTACCTGCTGTTCAAGTAACAGCATGGCGCCGGGCGGCGGGCCGGGCTGCTGCCTCGTCAATCGCGAGTTGTAACGCCCAGCCGCGTCGGTTGAATTGACGAGTACGTGTTCAGCACAAGCCATATTAGGAGAAAGGATCGAGCCATGCTCATCGGATACGAACGCGAAGCAGCAGAATCTGGTCGGGTCCAGAACGGTAGCCAGAAAGGGCTTTTGACGCACCTCGGAGAGGCCCCTGTTGCCTTAATCGCCCCAACTGGCTCTGGCAAGGGACGAGATTTCGTTATTCCCAACATTCTCGAACACAAAGGCCAACTGATCGTCTCCGACCCAAAGGGGGAACTTTACGCCGTTACCGCGCGGCACCGACGTAAAATGGGCCAGGTGGCCGCTCTTCGGCCATTCGGTGGAAAGATCGACGCTCTAAACCCGTTCGATTACTTCTCGCTTCCGGGCAGCCGGTTGGAGACCGATGCAGAAATGTTTGCCAGTTATCTGAGCGTCGGTCACGACTTCGGCAACGAACCGTTCTGGTCGGACTCGGCCAGCGGGCTAATTGCCGGGTTGATTGCCTGCATGGTTTCCTGCGGTAATCCGAGTATTCGAACGCTTACCCAGATTCTGTATGCGGATGACCTGGCGATGCATATCGCGCGCGAACTCGACGCCAAGAGGGAAGGTTCGCGGCTGGCCCACGATGAATTCGTGGCCTTCCTGAATCATCCCGTGAATGAGACCCGGCCCTCTGTCCTATCGACGGCGCGGACCTACATCAAAAGCATGGCAACGGACGAAGTGGCCGGCTCGATGGAAAACTCCACCATCAGCCTAAGAAGAATCCTCGCAGGAGATCCAATCACTCTATATATCATTATTCCGCCGGAGAAGCTTCATAGCCATCGCGCCTTATTGCGTTTGTGGGTTGGCGTTTTGCTGAACACGATTCTCAAGCGGCAGTTCCAACCCGAGCACCGAACGCTGTTTATTTTGGAGGAGGCTGCTCAGCTTGGAACGTTCCCTCCTCTCCTCACCGCGACGACTTTGATGAGAGCATACGGCCTTCAGCTCGTAACCGTCTGGCAAAACCTCGCCCAATTGAAATCACGGTATCCTGCCGACTGGACGACCATACTCGACAACTGCGAAGTGATCATGTCATTTGGTCTGGGGCACTACGGTTCGGCCTGCGAGCTCGGCGCCGTACTGCGGTTTTGATCCCGCTCGATTGCTTGAACTTCGGCCGGACGAGGCGGCGGTTTCTATTCGTCACCAAAGGCCGCAGTTTATTCGTCGAATGAACTATTTGAAAGATGCGATGTTCCGGGGAATGTTCGATCCGAACCCCATCTACCAGAAGTCCCGGTGATTGTATTCGATCCGAGTGGGGAGGTCACAATGTTAACGGTGAAGGCAGCAGCAGAAAGGATGGGCATATCGGGCTCGCTGGTTTACGAGTTGTGCGCCTGCGGTTTGTTGTCGCATGTGCGCATCGGTCGGCCCGGTTCGCGTGGATGCATTCGCATCACCGACGCCGACATTAACGCCTTCCTCAGCAGCCAGAAGATTGAACGGGTGTCAACGAAGGCATTGCCTCCGAACCAGAGGAAAGCCTTTAAGCACGTCACGATACCGCGTTAGCAATCCCGGCCTTCCTTGGCCGGGGTTGTTCATGCGATGAGAGAGTGAGAGGGAGTTGGCTGGCAATCGGGACTATGAGTCGATTTTAGGAATCTTACCGCACCGCATGCGCGTCGGTGCGTCAAACCGACGCACGCAAGACGCCACGTCCTGCCCGCCGAAAAGTGCTGTTCAAAATGCAGGGAGAGCCCATCACCCCGTATTTCACGATTGAGCAACAAGATCGTCGTGACAATCGGGACATTCAAAGTCACCGGCCCGCGACGAGATAACCTTCAAGGACCGACAGACCCTGCAAAAGACTACCATCTGGTGGAACGGGCCGCTTGTCTTATTCGACTCCCAAAAGCTATTGATCCGAGAGGCGAGACGAGAGAACGGCTGCTGAGGCGGCGAGACAACCGGGAACAAAACGTCGTGTTCCGCATACGGGTTCGCGCAACCACGGGAGGTGTACAGCCCGACGTTGTCGCCGTCCTCGTTCGCGTCGTGTCCAAATGGAAGGACCTGATATCCGTACCCATTGCCTCGTAGCTCCGGTATCTTTTCGCAGATTGCCTGCCACGAATTTGGAGGAGCGCCGCTTCTGCCTTTCCGAAAAAGCCTGATTCACACAGATAGACGTTAAGCAGCGAAACATTCGGAGATCCAAATCGCCTCTGAATTTCAAGTTGATTCAATACTTTTCGGGTCTTTCCGCGTTTCAGCGAGCGCCCATCTCCGCTCTTACCCAGTTTGGCAACCTTCACCTCCCACGTCCGGTAAAACGATCCTTTTCTTGGGCGTGTCACTCGGCCAGGGTGCAAGCTTATTGGGCCAGGGCGAAAGATCGTTCGGCCAGCGCTTCAAGCAGGCAATGATGTCAATGTCACCGGCGAATCCGTCGTTTGTTCCCAGGTCCATCGGAATGTTAACGGCAAACCAGCGGCAAACACAGCCGGAAAGCAAGGACGAAAAAAGCGGCAACAAAGAGAACACTCTGAAGATTGTCGCCTTCTCTCGATACTGTGAATCCGAGTCAAATAATGTCATATCCTAACTCACGTCCGCAACGCGATAGAGGTGACTGTTATCAGCTCAAAACGATCGCTGAAGCAGATTTCAGAGCACTGCTTATCGACCGCGAGCACGGTAGCAGTGAACAAGCCGGGAATCCCACCAGGATTGTGGGGCCAGAATCTGAACTCACCTTCCGATTTGTGAACTTAAACTTCAGCTATCAGCCGCCTCCTTCTAGCAGCGTATCAACCGAGCTTGAATGTTCGTGCGGGTGCGCCTACCGTTTGATCGCCCGCCTCCGCCTTGGTGCGAACTGCACTCAGCAACAAAACGATGTGCAGCAACCGCTGCGAAGCGGCCTGCGTGAAGCTCGTGGCCGGAAGGATTCCGTGGCACGTCTTGTTGCGGAGATTCCAACCTCTGCGGTCGGTGAGCACGACCCGCAAATACGTCACTACATCCTCAGTGAGGAATGCTGCGACAGTTTCATCGGCGAGTAAATCGCCGAGATTCTTTAGGTCGAAACCACCCATACGGTTCTGCTTTTGTACAGCAAGTCCAAGTCCTGCTGCGATGATTCGAACCGCGTTCTCGATTTCCGGCACGAGAATATGGACCGCAACAATCGGGTCGCCCACAAAATACGCCTCGATACCTCGCCGGAGGATGGCATGTCTCTGCTCATGCCAGACAGGCGACTCAATTACTCGTGCAAATAGTTCGTTCCGGCCGATGTAGTGCTTCTCGAACAAATGGTCCATTCCCAGTTGAAGAAATGTACTGCGAGACTGAATGTCCCAGTTTACCTGCCGAAGAAGCTTGCCTTCGGCATCATTCGGGTCAATCTCCGCTACTGCTCGGCCCATGTGGTTGACAAACGTTTCTGTGAACATCTGGCTCAATGGATAATCCTTCTTGAGATCATCTAGCTGCCGACGCAATTGGTCGAGCTGTGGTAAGAAGTGCCCTATCAACTTTGCAAAGCTCTCATTGATATCGTCGGTGACGAGCCAATTAAGCCACTTGCCAAACTCCTCTTCCGATATTTCCACAGACGTAGAAACTGCTGCTAAATCGTTCGGCACGCGTGGCTGAAGCTCCTCGACGCGCTTCAGTACTTTCTTTGCCTCGTCGTTCATTTCAAAACGCAGGTACAGTTCGTAGAGCCGCGTGAGCCAGCCCACGGCCAGCACCGCCATCGTTGTCTTGCGTGCCATACGTTCGACGGCGGCACCGTACGTTCGCATGACGGTCTTGGCTTCCTCTGGCTGTTGCGAAGACCGATAGTAGTCCGCCAACGGCAAGGCGTATCGTTCCACGCTAAACTGGTCTGCCTCCGCATCGTTCAGTTTTCCAAGTCGAGTTCGAAATGCGTTGACAACTGCCAGAAACTCCACCTGCGGGCGATGCTTCGGAGGAATGCTCTTTAGAAGTGTGAATAGGGACAGTTGACGGAATTCGCTCCCGCCGGAATCCACATTTGCGTTCGCATAGGCGACATTTGCAGCTACCGCCTTCCGCAGTCGGTTGTGGTCATTGATTGACAAGGCTACGTCGATGACTCGTTTGCGAATGTTGCCCCAACTATGAAACGACGTTTTCGGGTATGTCGTCAACGCCTCACAGTATCCATCAACAGCAATTCGTGCGGCGTCGATGGGCGGTCGGTTGCCGACGGCCTTCTGGCTCAGATCCCAAACCATGTCTGCGTAGCGAGCTCGCAGTGCAGGGTGCCGCGCTCGTTCATTCGAGCTGTCCAATATTCGATACATTCGAGCGTGATGGATTCCAGCGGCGGCGTGTCGTGCCGATTCCCCTTATTGTCGATCATCGACATCTCTGCGCGTAATATGTGCCCCACGCGCTGCGCTCATCGTAGAGGTCGAGGTACGCGCGAATGAATTCGCAGCGCAATTCGTCGAAACCCTCGCCAGACTCCTTGGCGGCGTTTCCAGCCGGGCCAAAAGCATTGCTCACGTCGTAATGCTCCAACGTTGACGGGGCATCGAGCATGGCAAGTGCTTCTGCGAGTAACTGTCGGGCGTCATCCATCGTGCGCCTCCTTTCGGGGAAATCTATGCCAAATGCGGCTCATATTTGCCTATCGGATTGTCCTTGGGTCTGCGGCTCTGCCGGAACGTTATAACCTTCGGTCAAGTCCACCGACGCTATCTAATCAAGGTACGGCCTCAGTCTCGCCGTTCCACCTGATCGTCTGCCTATTTACGTAGTTCCCCGAGAACCCGAGCCACTTCAGAATCACAACTTCGAAGTACCACTGCCAAATCGTCAGTGCCTCGATTTGCGCTGCAACCGGATAGTTCGCGCGACGTTGATCATTGCGTTTGCTCGGATGCACGATGCTATTGCGCAGTTGAACTAACGCATCGGGTGCGTCCTTCCAACCGCGCGACGGCCAAAGCCGGGAGCTGTTGGACTCTCGGCCTCGGCGGCCCAATTCCGGTTGGTAAGTTGAAGTGAGTCAGTAGCCCCCGAAGGCGCTCGGCACTTGGTTTTCCCTTCGGCTCGAAATCCTTCTCACTCATTAGCCGTTCTTCGTGGACCATGATGTAGTAGGCAAGCCGCTCCAGGCCGCTCTGGCACAACATCACCGCGCCCTCGATCCCCCATGCTACATTGGCCTCGACGTACCAGTAGATCGCGACCCGAAGAATGTCGCGGCGGTCCACATCCAACCAGATGCGCATGAAGCCTGGGAATAGCTTGGCCAAGCACTCCGGCTCGTGTTCCGGAAACCAAGTGTCCACCGGCTTCCAAGGACTCGCATGGCGGACGCTCCAGTCTTGCCAAACGTGGCTTCCATCTTGGGCAACACCAATATACAGAATTGGCGGAGACCAACTTCCTTTTGCAAAAGACAGAAACGAGTACAGCGCGTTGAACAGGTCCGACGCGTCGTCGGGCGAAATCGGCGAGCCGTCGATGTGCTCTGCTTTACCGGCATGAGTTATGCCGTAACCAGAACTCGCATGTAAATTCTCAAGAAGTTGGCGCAAGTCCGGAACGGTTTGTAGAGTTACCTTCCATCCTCCGCCCTCAAACGCTACTCGGCCGACATGGTAGTCTGGCGGTGCGTTCGCTGGTCGGGGGGCAAAGTACGGCCAGAAATTCACGACGTGAAAGATGACATGGCCTGCGGTCCCGTTTTTGCCAATCACCAGGTTTCGGTTTACTTCCCCACGCACTCCGACAGACTGTTCCGCTTCTCCACAGATGACGCGCGAGTTCGATATGTTCGCGGCCGCTTCCGCATTCAACGAGGGAATTGCAAGGACACACTCCGCGGCGTCAACCGTACCGAATGGCGTTAACGACGGAATGTCGAACCGAAGATGCGGGCCTGACGACCAGACGACATCAATCGTTCCCTCGCCTTCACCATAGTAGCCCCCTTGCCGGACTCCAAGCCGTCTCTGGCATAGGTTTAATGCCTCGTCCGGCACTGAGGTCGTGTAGACCGGCAGTAATCCGGCAATCGCGCTTTCCAGAGTTGCTTTTTTTTCCATAATAGACCGCGCCCGTAAATCTCCGCTGAACTGCCGGCGAAACAGGCAGTTTCGCGCGACCTCGCGGCGCAACTAGAACTCGATTCCAGTCAAGTTAGCAGCATTACCAAACCACAACCAGTGGGGAGGTCCGGGTGCCACATCGCTTTTCGCCGACCTTCAGTTGTGGCGATAATGCCAATGGAAGAAGGACACGCACAGCCAAGCGTTGGTTCGGGCCAGCCCGCCTCGGTCACATCGACTGACGCATCGAAGCACCATAGTCATCGGAGCGTGTCAGTCAGAAATAGTTCGGTTTGCAGCACCCAACCGCCAGCTCGCCGTTTGCCTGATTTCCCGGCAGCGAGGCTCCAAGATCGCCATCTCGGATATCAAGTCGTTGGAAAGCCGTCGGAAATGTGGTTCTCAGTATTGGCCGGCCGCATAGGGAGGGACCAAGGCCAACCATCCGTCCCAAACCATAACGGTCGCAAACTCAGAATCGACATCGCCTAAAGCGTTTTCAGATCGCTGAGCACGCCATGCAGTGCGGCGCTCTCATCGAACAGGTGGCCGTAGTGCTTGCGGATCATTTTCAGGTCCTTGTGGCCGAGCAGCTCGCGGAGGTATTCCAGCTTATCTGGGTGCTGGACGATAAACTGGGTGGCGAAGGTATGCCGCAGGCCGTACACAGTCAGGCCCTCGGGCAGCAGGACGGGCGGATTTCGGTTCTTGAGCCGATGCTTGAGCTTGAACAGCATCATCGTCACGGAATCGCCGCTATAGGGGCGGTCCTTGGTGTTAACGAAGATCGAACCTTCCGGATGTTCTTTGTTCAGCCGTTGGACCAGTTTGACCATTCGAGGATTGAGCCAGATTCGGCGGACGGTCTTGCGGTTCGACTTGCGGCCCCGGTAGATGTCCTCCACGTCCCAGACCTTCAGGTGCGGGCGGTAGTGGTGGGCCTCGATCTTGCGAACGGTGGAGGGCCTTGCGCCCGTCCATGCGAGTGCCCGCAGGAAATCTGCAAAGCGCTCGTTGACGTTCTTGGTGACGATCTTGAAAATCTCCGGCGTCCAGACTGCCTCGCCGCCACGCGATCCGCCTTCGGGCAGGTCGAGCTTTCCCCGCAGCGGGTTTGCGGCAATCATCCGCACCTTGCTCGACGCCGCCCAGTTCAGGGCTGCCAGGATCATCGCCTTGTAGAGGCGACGCGTGCCGTCGGTTCTGACGCCGGGCTTTTCAGCGATCCAGTTTTCGACGTGACGGGGCCGCAGGTCGCGGACCTTGATGTCCTTGCCAAGGTAGGCAAGGAATTCGTTAATACGGGCCTTGCAAAGCCGGTAGCGTTCCGGGTCATAGGTCTGCTCAACGTGTTCAAGCCATGCGTCGGCGACCTCGCCGAAGGTCGGGCTGGTGGCGACCGGCTCGTCCATGTCGTGCTTGATTTGCAGGAAGCGGAATTGCTTCTCGGCTTCGGCTTTGTCGGTGCCGAGGCGGTGGAATTTGCCTTCGATCGTGGTCGTATACTGGCCGAGAAACTTCGTCCAGTTCAGCTTCGGTTTGCGGCCGGCAGGCATGATTGGCTCCAAAGGCATTCTTTGTGCATTTCCTTATGTGGGTATTGTATCATAAACACAAAGAATGGCCAGTCAAGTCTATGGAATTGCCGTATTTTTCCAGAGTTGCTGGGTATGGATTTGGGTAATGAACCATGACCTCGATAGGTGCTCGCACCAAAGCATCGCGAGCTCTGTTGCGCGCGGCGGTGGGGGTGACCGCAGCAGGTTGGCGGGCTGACGTTGTTCCGAGAAATCGGTCCTTTTCTGACGAGTCTCACGAGCCACGGGTACTTGGGACTATTCGGTGGTGTCGCTTCCTTTCCGAATTGCTCGACGGCAACGTTTGATGGAAGATTAAGACACGTTTCGAGAAGGGGTGAAGGGGTCGATTTATCGGAGTCGCAAGTGTCGCATGAGTTGATGCGAAGAATTGCTCAAATTGATCTATTTGTATGTTCCGCGACCGGCGAAGAATGAAGAGGGAATTGGGCACCGATCCGACTTGACCGCTAACTGTGTATTGTGCCCCGTACAATCTCCACAGGAACCCACATGGAGTCAATCAGCGAGTCGCCGATGACGAAACCGCTCGCCTCTAGCGCGGCCTATGCTGCCGGCACCGCAACTTTCGGCTCGGATGCTTGATTGATGGTGGGGGTCACGGTTTTTTTGGCCACTAGGGGCAAGCCATTTGGATCGAACACCCTGTACGCGAGCAGTTTCACGCGGTCATTCACTAGGAACCAAGCCAGGGCATAGCCCCAGACGAACAGCGCCCAACCCCAGCCAAGCGGTGTCATGAACAGGCCATAAACTGCGATCAACGTTGCCACGATTTGCGTGCCCAGCACGGCCACCCACAAAATCCGCGCGGGGCGTATCGACCAGAAGGGGCCGCGGGTCCGCGTCAGAAAGATCGTCAAATGTCCCGCCACAGACAGTTTCAAGTACATTAGAGTCTGGATGTGCGCGCGGTCGAGATTAAAGACGCGTTCACCGAGATAGAACAAGCCGAAGGCCGAGACAACCCCGATGATGCCTAGCACCGTGGAAATCCCGAGCACCATGCGCATGTTCCACGCCTCGGGCTTGTCCTTGTAATGAACATTATCATAGGCGATGGACAGGATCGCCCCGTCATTAAGCAACGCGATCATCACGATCATCACCGCGGTCACCGGATAGAACTTGAAGATCAAGATCGCCAGCGTCATCAACAACAGCACGCGCAGCGTCTCGGCGATGCGGTAGATCGCATAGCTGTTCATCCGCTGGAAAATCTTCCGACTCTCCTTGATCGCGTCGATAATCACCGACAGCCCCGGCGCCACCAGCACGATGGACGCAGCCGCGCGGGCCGCGTCCGTTGCGCCCGAAACGGCGATGCCGCAGTCGGCCTTCTTCAGCGCGGGGGCATCGTTCACCCCGTCGCCCGTCATGCCCACGATATGCCCACGTTCTTGCAGCACATCGACGATGTGGTACTTGTGTTCGGGAAAGACCTGCGCAAAGCCATCGGCCTTCTCGATGGAATCTGCCACCGCCGCGGTCTCTTGCTTCTTGGAGTCGCCCAGGCTGGCGGCGTCGAGGATATTTGTGCCCATGTCGAGCTTCTTGGCGGTTTCCTGGGCGATGGCCAAAGCATCTCCCGTAACCATCTTGACCTTCACGCCCATCGCACGCGCAGTGGCGATGGTCGCCTTGGCGTCTTCACGCGGCGGATCGAACAAGGGCAACACTCCGACGAACTGCCACGGACCGTCGCCCTCGGCCCGCGCCACGCCCAGCGCACGGAAGCCCCGCGCCGCGAATTCGTTGACGGCCTTCTCGACGGCCGGCTTCACCTTGGCGGCATCGGCCGACAGCGCCAAGATCGCCTGCGGTGCGCCCTTCGCCACCTTGAACGTCTTTCCGTCCTTGGTTTTGACGGTGGCCTCGGTGCGCTATGCACGGGATCGAAGGGCTGGAAATGAACCACCTCATACGCTTTCAGCGAACCCTTGTCTTTCAGTCCGCCCAGGACGGCCAGGTCGATCGTGTCGTTATTGTCGGCGCACGACGCCAGCGCGGCGTCGAGGACGACTTGATCTGCGGGGATACTGTTCACGCTGAACGGATCGCCCAGCGTCAGCTTGTTCTGTGTTAGGGTGCCGGTCTTGTCCGAGCAGAGCACGTCCACGCCCGCCAACTCCTCGATGGCCACCAACTTGCTCACGATCGCTTGTTTCTTGGCGAGCAGGCGGGCGCCGACGGCCATCGTCACGGACAGCACCGTCGGCATGGCCACGGGAATGGCGGCAACCGTGAGGATGAGGGCGAATAAGAGGACGGGGTCCTTGGGAGGTTTGGCGTAGAGCATCGGCTCGCCGCGAATGATACCGACGGTAATAATCACCGCCACCAAAGCCACCGCAAGGATTATCAGGTACTTGCCGATCTTCAGTACTGCCTGTTGAAAATGGCTGACCGTGTGCGCCTCCTGCACCAGTTGCGCCGTCTTGCCGAAGTAGGTGTTGGCGCCCGTGGCATAGACCAGTCCGCCGATTTCACCCTGCCGAATGATCGAACCGGAAAACACGGCTTCGCCCGGCATGCGCTCCGCGGGCAATGACTCGCCCGTAAGCGCGGATTGATCCACTTCCACGGGGTCGCCGTCCAGCAAGCGGGCATCGGCCGGAACAATGTCTCCCAACCGCATGCGGATGACGTCGCCCGGCACCAATTCACGCGCCGCGGGATTGATCCACTTCCCATCGCGTTTCACGCGGGCCTTGATTGCCAGGCTAGCCTTCAAGGCGGCAATGGCGTTGCCCGCCTGGCGTTCTTCCCAGAATCCAACGACTGCGTTGCATACAAGCAAAAAGAGAATGATGCCAAAATCCTCCCAGTGCCCGACTACGCCCGATAAAATGACCGCAATCTCGATCATCCATGGGATTGGACCCCAAAAATAGGTGAGGAATTTGAGGAAGGGATTGGTCTTCTCTTCTTTAATCTCGTTGGGCCCGTATTGCGTCAGCCGTTTCTCCGCTTCGGCTTGACTGAGGCCCTCCGGCGACGAGCCGAGTTTCTTCTCTACTTCCGGCATGGGAAGGGATTTCAGATCGTCTTTAGCGTCGGGCTTCGATCCCGGCTTTGCCGCGGGCTTATCGGCATTCGGTTTCAACATCATTGTCCTTCTCTTCTTTTTTCCCGAAATTGGGAACGTTACACCTTTGCTTGCGGCGGATCGACGAGGCGTTCCGGCGGCAGGCATTCCGGCACGTCCAGGCGGGCCACGCCAATCCGGCTATCCGCCATTCCGTAGTAAACGTCATAACGGTCCGGCAGGCCGAGGTCGTCGCGGCGGTCGATGCCGGTGGGGAACACAACGTTGGCGACAGTTCCGTCGCGCTCTCGCGGCAGCGTCGGCGTCAACACCGGCGCCGCGGATCGATAGCGTATCACGCGCGGATGCTCTTTGGAGAGCACCATCACCCCGGCCGAGTAGCATAGCTTCCGTCCGTCCTCATTCTGCTCCGCTATTTCGCTCACGCCGTGGTAAAGAATCAGCCAGCCGTGACGGGTCAGGACGGGCGGAGTGCCGGCGCCGATCTTGAGCCGCTCCCAAGGCGAGACGGGAGTCGCCAAGCGGTGATGCGAATTGAAGAGGCCAAGATGCTGCGGTTCCGGACCCTCGATGGCCATCGGGCAGTAGGAGATCCAGATGCTTTCGTGCGCGAGATCCACCTCGCGCGACACGGCCTGGCAGGCAGTTTCCTCGGGACGCGTGCCGGGGAAAAGCGGGCGATGGAGCATGGCCATCTGCATCTTTCCGGCGTGATTCGGTATGGCAACGGGGAAGAGGCTGGCATCCTTGTTGTCCACGTGGACGAAATCGATTCCCTCGAAGGGTGCGAAGGTCGCGAGCCCCAACCGCTTCCAGTGGAACAGGTCCTCCGATTCGGCCACGGCAATCCGCGGGCCGACGGGCGAAAGCGCCGCGTAGGTCATCATATAGCGCTGGAGCGGTTCGACGAACGTGATGCGAGGATCCTCGCAACCGCCGCCGCCGTCGGAACGCCGCTCGTAGTCCGCCTCCGGCTCCAGTGCGATGCCGAGCCGTTGGACTCCACATGGATCGCCGGCGTCATTGAAGCGAACCCGCGCGATGCCGATGCGGGAATAATTGCCTCGCGCGACGAGCCGTGGAAACAGATAAAGCTCGCCATCAGGACCGCGAACGGCAGCCGGATTCAATACGCCCTCAATCTCTTGTGGATTGCCCGGTTCCGGCTCCATGACTGTCCCGAGGCGCTGCAATTGAAAACCATTCATCGGTTCGCCTCCTTGCGAGGTTCCGCGGGTTCAGCGCCGTCCAGGCAGGCGATGAAGGCTTCAATCACCGTTTTCGTTTCAGTGGGATCTCGGACCTCGATTGAAAGGGCACCGGCTTCTTTTGCCGGATAGTCGTTCCCGCCAGGGAATACGGCATCGCCGATATAGATCATGTCTTGAATTGCAATGCAAAGGATGTCGCGGAGCTTGCGAATCCCGTAGCCTTTGTCGATGCCCGGCTTGGTGACGTCGATGGACGTTGCGCCGCCCAGTCGCACGGAAAACTCGGGAATGAGCTTATCGAGGATCGCTTTGATTTTCTTCCGCTTGGCGAAGTCGGGGTCCCAGGTTTTCTTGGCATCGAGCGGGGCCTGCTGCCCGAGCGCGGAGAACGTGATCTGGCTGCCGCGATCTTCGATGACTTCGCCCCAGACCTTTTCGACCTTACAGTCCGCCGCGGCGATGGACTTGTTGAGAGAGCCGATGATCTTCTCTTTTTCCGCCGCGGTGAAATCTTCGGAATAAATCTTCTCCCAGTCCCCTGCATATCGATAGAACTTGGTTCCACAGGTCGGAAGGAGAGACAAGTTCTTCAGAAGTCCGTCGTGCGGGAGATGGGAGAGCACTTGCTTTTGGAATTGCGGCCAGTTTCCGCCGGAGATGACGGCCACTTTCGCGCAAGCGAGCAAAGAGCTAAGCAGCGCGGCCATCTCGGCGTCGATCGGCGCCTTGCTTTCGGCAAGCGTGCCATCGAGATCGAAAACAATCAGTTTTTTCATCTCCTGGTGTTTCCTTCCGGCAGCGAAATATCCAACAAGGTGATCGTGCCGCTCGTGCGGCAGCCACATGCTCCGACCTCGGCCGGCAAGAGGAAAACGTCGCCGCGCGAGACGGCATAGTTGGTTCCCGCGTGCTCCAACTGGCCTTCTCCGGCGATGCACACCAGCGCGCGCGGCGCCGCCGCGGCGCCGACAATGAACTGCCCCTCTCCGCAGATTCGCGACAGGCCGAAATGTTCACAGCAAAAGAGCAACTCCCGCCGCACAGGCGAAGACCTTTCCACAACCGGCGCTACCGGACCTATTGCGTCTTGGGCGAAATCGATGCAGGCAATCGCTTGGTCAACTTGCAGGGGTCGCAGGCAGCCGCTCTGAGGATCGACATGGTCCCAATCGTAGAGGCGAAACGTCACGTCGCTGTTTTCCTGCACCTCGAAAACGACAACATCGCCCAGCGCGTGAACTGTCCCGGCCGGCACGAGAACGCCGTCACCGAGTTTCGGGCTGAAACTTGCGAGATGGCTCGCGACCGTCTTGTTGGCGATTGCCCGCCGCAGTACGTCTGCCGTGGCGCCCGGCTTGAGGCCCGCGTAGATGCGGCCTTCAGGGCCAGCCTCCAGCACCACCCAAGCTTCGGTCTTACCGGTTTCGCCGGGAGGCAGATAGTCGGTCTGTCGATCCGACGGATGGACCTGTACGGAAAGCAAGCTGCGTACATCGAGGAACTTCAACAGCAGAGGGAAGCGGCGGAAGCGTCCGGCCAGATTGCCCAGCATCTGCTCGGGCGATTCCGTGAGCAGTTGCCCAAGCGTGCGGCCTTTGAGCGGGCCGTTGGCGACGCGACTGGGACGGTCGTCGCGGTCGCTCAGCAGCCACGCTTCGCCGACGGGGCCGTCGCCGGGCAGCGGTGCGGAAAGCATATTAGCCAACCGGCGCCCGCCCCATAGCCGATATTGGTAGGTCGGTTCGAATCGCAACGGATATAGCGGACTCATGTTCGCAATACTTTCATGTTCATACTCTTTGGATCACGGGTTCATCGCCGGGGCGGGTGGTTGCATTCTTCCCCTGCGGCCGCCGAATCGTTCGTTATCCGACAAAACGTAAGCGACCATCGCCGCCAGCATCAGGCCGACGACCAGCCATAGGCGCCAATCGTGGTGCAGTTTCCTGCGCGATGGCCCTTGGTGGTGGCCATGTTCGTGTTGATGGTCCATAGTTCCTGACTTCATACGCCGACGGCGACAGGTTCGGCATGGATCGCGGTTGTCTTCACCCCGGACTGATGCAGGAGTTCTCGGGCACGTTGCACCTCGGCGGCCGTTCCGTGGGCCAGGAGGAGGAGCCGGCCGTTTTTCACCTCGGTCTCGTATTTCACGATGCTGTTCTTCGGGATGCCGAGGCTGTAGAGTCCCGCGCCGAGGGCGCTGATGCCGGCGACCAGGGCAGCCTCTTCGAGCGCGCCAACGATCCACATGACCAGCGGCCCCGCCACGAGCACTTGACCGATGCCCGGCACCCAGAAGAACGCAGAGCCGAAGAGCAACCCCCAGAAGCCGCCCCAGAAAGCCCCCGCCTTGCCCCAGTACATCATGCGATCGCCGGTGGTGTAGTAGCCGACGACGTGCTCGTCGGTGTGGAAATCCTTGCCGACGATCGACAACATCTTCATGTCGAAGCCGTCCTTTTGAAGTTCGCGAACGGCGTCCTCGGCTTGGTTGTGAGTTTCGAAAATAGCGACAATTGAGTTCTTCTCGGACATGATTGACTTCCTAATTGCGTAACGGGCGGAACGTGGACAATGGCAGGAACAAAACAAAAAAAGCCAGCGTGGCGAAACACCCAAAGGCGTTCCGCCACGAGGCTTGGGGTAACTCATGCGCTGGCGTGACTCGGCGCAACTGGCGCCGTTTGGCCGGCCGGCGGCTTGTTGCCGCCACGTCCAACCGGCGAAGCCGCTTCTGCTGTGATGGCTGCGGGCTTGGCTTCCGCGCCGGCCGTCTTGATGGCCAGCTTCACTGCATCCTCCATCGGATCCTTGAAGGGCACTTCGATGCGGAGCAGTCCGTGCTCGTAGTTCGCTTCGGCCTTGTCAGGTTTCACTTCCCAGGCCAAAGCCAGCGCGGCGACATACTCGATGTCCCTGGCGGGCGCGGTCATGTGGATGCTGTCTCCCAGGATCTTGACATTGATGGTGTCCGTGGGCGCTCCGGGGATGGCGAATTCCACCACGAGCTTGTGCGTCGAGCGGTCAGCATAGGCGACGGTTTCGGGAGCGACTTTGATAAGATGTTCCGACATTTTGGGACCTTCCTTTTGGCTAAAAAACAAAAAAAGCCGACGTGGCGAAACACCTTAAGGCGTTCCGCCACGTCGGCTTACTCTCTATCGAGCCCCCTCGGCACGGCCGGGTTGCTCTCTAACTGGTCTTCCGACAATTTCAGCGAAGGGTCGCGCTCACGTGCGCCGCGAACCCTCGACACTGTTATTCTACGCGGCTCCGGGGCAAAGACAATGAGGCGGCATCAAGTCTTGGCGTATTCTTCCTCTCGCGTTGCGCAGCGCACGCACTCGGCGGCATAGGGAATGATGTCGAGGCGGTTTTGGGGGATTTGCTCGCCGCACGTGCCGCAGCGGCCGTAGCCGCCGCCTTCAACCCGCTGGATTGCTGCTTCAATCTGGTCGAGCGTGTCCTCATCGCTTCCAAGCAGCGTCAGCATGATGTCCTGGTTGGCGCCGTCGCTGGCAAGCTC
This sequence comes from uncultured Planctomycetia bacterium, assembly GCA_963707295.1. Lineage (GTDB taxonomy): Bacteria > Planctomycetota > Planctomycetia > Pirellulales > Thermoguttaceae > JANXQG01. The sequence continues at coordinate 465,441 of CAVPPL010000006.1, read as the reverse complement.
TTCTAGATCGGTCGGAATGCTGGCGGTCATGTGGTGGTCGTTCATGGAATCATCTTCCATGCGAGCAATGCCGCCGAGAAGATTCGCGCAAGATCAGGAGTTCTTCAAGACGGGGATTGAATTCAGAATTCATTTCATCACCTGTAAGTACGTATTGTGTCTTGGAAGTATCGTTTACGAACCCGTGCCGGCGTCGGGCAGATATTCGATGGCGAACTTCACCAGGCCGGGTTGGATCTCAAGAATGTTGACCTTGATGCCGCCGTTGATCCGTAGAGATTCCCCGGCTCGGCGTTCGACGACGAGCATCCGCCGCCCGTTGTGGCGAGAGTAGTAATAGCTGCGAGCCTTGCCGTTGGCGATTGGCAAGCCCTTACCGACTTCACACGATGCGGGCCGCCGGTCAATTTCGTGGTGTCGGGACATAACCGTGATTCTCCCCGCCGAGGTTGATGCTTCGCTATCGAACAAATCCCGCGTTTTTTCTTGCACAACCAAGAACGAAAAAAGCCGACGTGGCGGAACACCCCAGGGCGCCCGGCCACGTCGGCTTACTCTTCGATGAACCCCCCGGTTTCGCCGAGTTGTTCCTTATCTAGTCATCCGACAGAAATACATTATACTGCACGACGGCAAGAGTGCAAGAACCCTGATCGGGAATTCGGAGGAACCAGCAAACGCATTGATCGGCTATTTCCATGAACTTGAAATCCGCGCGACGAATTCCAATGAAGACTGCAACGATAAAGACGGCAGGAGAGATCGAGGCCGCCGTTTGTGCCGGGATTTCCCGCTTCGAGCAGGATTACATGGGCCGCGGTCCCAAAGACATCCGCACCCACCTGCTGGGCGATCTCCTCGTTGTCCGCCTACAGGGCGTTCTCACGGCCGCCGAGCAGCACCTGGCCGCATCGCTTCCCGCCGAGAAGGGGCGGGTCCTGGCTGAAGCAAGTGCGGACCCATCTCGTGGAAACCGCCCGTCCCATGATGGAGGCGATGATCGAAGGGGTCACCGGCGTTAAGGTTATCACCATGCACCACGACATCAGCACCCGAACCGGCGAAGAGGTGCTTCTTTTCACCCTCGCTCGGCCGCCGGATTTCCGAGGTCCAGCCCACGCACGGTAAATCACACGAAGGTCCACACGCAGGAGGTCCGTGTTGATTTCTCTCAGAGTTGTTTTTGTATCGCTTTCAATTCCCGCCGCCGCTCGGCGGTAGTTTTGGGATAGGCCATCTTTAGGTCGCCCAGCGCGTCGAGCACGATCTGGGAGACGATCAAGCGGGCATTCTCCTTGTCGTCGGCGGGCACGACGTACCACGGCGCGTGGCGAGTGCTCGTCGCATTCAGGCAAGCTTCAAATGCTTTCATGTATTGCTTCCAGTATTTCCTCTCGTGGATGTCGGCGAGGCTGAATTTCCAGTTTCTTGTCCGGCTCTTCGATGCGCTCCAGGAACCGCTTTCGCTGCTCATCCTTGGACAGGTTCAAGAAAACCTTGACAACGCGGGTGCCGTTAAAATAGAGGTGCCTCTCCAAGTTGACGATGGATCGGTAACGGCACTTCCAAAGGTCCCTCTCGTCGAGCAATTCCTGTGGAAGCTCTTGGCCGGCGAGAATCTCCGGATGCACGCGAACGACGAGCACCTCCTCGTAATAGGAACGATTGAAGATGCCGATCCGCCCGCGCTCCGGCAGGCGGCAAGTGGAACGCCAGAGAAAATCGTGCTTCAGTTCCTCGGCACTGGGCTGCTTGAAACTGAAAGCCTCGCAGCCCTGCGGATTGACGCCGGACATGACGTGCCGCACGGCGCCGTCCTTGCCCGCGGCGTCCATGCCTTGAAAAATCAGCAGAAGCGCGTAGCGGCTGGAGGCGTAGTGGAGGTTTTGCAGTGCGCTTAACTTAGCGACGTGCTTTTCCAGCAGTTTTCGATAGTGCTTCTTCGATTTGCAGATGGGTCTTACGGTCGTCGGCCATTCGTCGAGCGCGATCTTCTTTCCGGGCCGCACGCGGAAGTCTTTAGAATTGATTGTCATCCCACCGCTCCAATCGTCGCTTGCATTCACTCGCCCCACTTCCAATCGCGGATTTCCGGCAAATCCTGGCCGTGCTCATCAATAAAAAGCTTGTGCTCGATGAGCTTATCCTGCATCTGCTGCTTGAGGTAGGCGCCTTGCGAGCCCAAGTGCGGCAGGCGATCAAGCACGTCTTGCACCAAATGAAAGCGGTCGAGGTCGTTTTGCACCCGCATGTCGAAGGCCGTCGTGATCGTGCCCTCTTCCTTGTAGCCGCGGACGTGCAGGTTGCGGTTGGCGCGGCGGTAGGTCAGGCGGTGGACCAGCCAGGGATAGCCGTGGAAGCCGAAGATGATGTGCTTGTCTCTGGTGAAAAGCGAATCGTAATCCGCTTCGCTCAATCCGTGCGGGTGCTCGCTGGCCGATTGCAGCTTCATCAGATCGACGACGTTGATCACGCGGATTTTCAACTCGGGCAGATGCCGGCGGAGAATCGAAACGGCGGCCAGAATCTCCAGCGTGGGCGTGTCGCCACAGCAGGCCATGACCACATCCGGCTCGGCGCCTTGATCATTGCTGGCCCATTGCCAGATGCCGATGCCTTCCGTGCAATGCATGACGGCAGCGTCCATCGTCAGCCACTGCGGCAGGGCGTGCTTGCCCGCCACCACCACGTTCACGTAATGCCGGCTGCGGAGGCAGTGATCGAAAACCGAGAGCAGACAGTTGGCATCGGGCGGCAGATAGACGCGGACGATATCGGCCTTCTTGTTGATCACGTGATCGAGGAAGCCGGGGTCCTGATGCGTGAAGCCATTGTGGTCCTGCTGCCAGACGTGGGAGGCGAGCAGGTAGTTCAGCGAAGCGATCTTCCGACGCCAGGGCAATTCGGAGGTGACCTTCAGCCACTTGGCGTGCTGGCTGAACATCGAATCGACGATGCGAATGAATGCCTCGTAGCTGTTGAATAGGCCATGCCGCCCGGTAAGCAAGTAGCCTTCCAGCCAGCCTTCGCATTGATGTTCGCTGAGCATCGAGTCGAGCACGCGGCCGGCGGACGCTAGGAACTCGTCGTTGAGAACCTCGCGGGCTTCCCATTGCCGGTCGGTGACTTCGAAGACCGCGCCCAAGAGGTTGGAGAGCGTTTCATCGGGACCGAAGATACGGAAATTGCGCTGGTCTTGATTGAGCGCGGCCACGTCACGGAGGAACCGGCCCAACACGAGCGTATCTTGGCCGTCCACCGCGCCGGGCGAAGGCACGTTGACCGCGTGGGTGCGGAAGTCCGGCATGCGCAGGTCGCGAAGGAGGACTCCGCCGTTGGCGTGCGGATTGGCGCCCATGCGGCGGTCGCCCTGGGCGCGAGTTCGGCCAGTTCCGGCAAAAGCCGGCCGTCAGCGTCGAACAGCTCTTCTGGACGGTAGCTTTTCATCCAGCTTTCGAGCTGCTGGACGTGGCCAGGATGCTCGGAATCGACCAGCAGCGGCACTTGGTGCGCGCGGAACGTGCCTTCGACAGGCAGGCCGTCAACGGTTTTCGGCCCAGTCCAGCCCTTGGGCGACTTGAGGACGATCATGGGCCATCGCGGCCGGGTGAGGTCGTCCTTGTTTCTGCGCGTTCTCCTGGATTCGCTGGATATCCTTGATGGCCTTGTCCAGCGTGCCGGCCATGAGTTGATGCATTTCTTCGAAGTCGTCGCCCTCGACGAAGTAGGGCGTCCAGCCGCAGCCTCGCAGGAATTGCTCCAGTTCTTCATGCTCGATGCGGGCCAGGATCGTCGGATTGCTGATCTTGTAACCGTTGAGGTGCAGGATCGGCAGCACCGCGCCGTCGTTGACGGGGTTTAGGAACTTGTTGGACTGCCAGGCGGTTGCCAGGGGACCTGTTTCTGCTTCGCCGTCGCCGACGATACAGGCGACGATCAGATCTGGGTTATCCAACGCGGCCCCGAAGGCGTGGCTCAGTGAATAGCCGAGCTCGCCGCCTTCGTGAATTGATCCCGGCGTTGTCGGTGCTACATGGCTCGAAATGCCGCCGGGGAATGAAAATTGCTTGAAGAGCTTCTTCAATCCGGCTTCGTCTTGCGTGACGTTCGGATAAATCTCGCTCCAGGTGCCTTCGAGATAAACGTTGCCCACAATCGCCGGGCCGCCGTGACCAGGACCGGCGACATAGAACATGTCGAGGTCGTACTTCTTTATGACCCGGTTCAAATGCACGTAAATGAAGTTCTGGCCCGGCGTCGTGCCCCAATGCCCGACCACCAGCGGCTTTACGTGCGACAGTTTCAGCGGCTCCTTGAGCAGCGGATTGTCGTAGAGATAGATCTGTCCGACGGAGAGATAATTCGCGGCGCGCCAATAGGCGTTCATCTTTCGCAGCAAGTCGGGCGACAGCGGCTTGCCAGTCTTGGACATCGTCTGCGCTTCTGTACCGATTTCCTTGGTAATCCGAGTTTTTTCTTTTGTAACAGTGCTCATTTCGATTCTCCTGGAATTGCTCGTGGTTTACGTCCAAGACGCTTCAATAGGTTCTTCGCGTTTTCAAATGCGCGTGAAATACTTTTCGCCGGTCGGTTCGTTGATCCAGTATCCAAGGCGATCGTAATGCAGGTGCAGTCCTGTCTCATAATCCCGTGTTAACGGAGACTCTATCCTGTATTCCGGCGACTGTCTGACGGCCTCGCGGGAAAGATTGATGAAGACTTTCGACTCGCTCCAATTGACGCGCTCGATCCATTGCGGTGAAACCAGCACCTTTTTTCCAGGCCACCAGTTCCGCGTATCGACGATCAGATAACGAATCGCCCAAGTCTCATCATCGATCACGAAGTCTTCGACATGTCCAATCGCGCCGTCTTCCGCTTGAATGCGGTAACCGGCCACTTCGCAGGTGCTGCGCAAATGGTGATCCGACGATTTCTCGCCTTGAGCGAGATTCCAATTCTTGCGGTCGCCGACGATGTAAGGATAGGCGCCCCAGTTGTATGGGCCGGCCCAATACACCGGCCAGCCATAATGCTGGCAGTTGGTTTCCTCGAATTGACGGGAGACGGGCTTGTCACTGTCCAAGAATGGACTGCCTTCGATCTGCGTCTTGGTTAAGTTGACGGTGATGCATCGCTGTTCTTCAATCACACCGCCCAGCGCTTGCGGCGAAATCAGCACTTGCCTGCCCACCAACCAGTTTCCGGTCTCTGCGACGAGATAGCGCACAGTCCAATGTCGATCATCAAAGTAGAATTCCTTGACGCTCCCAATTTCTCCATCAAGGCCGTGCAATGCGTAACCCTTGAGTGTCTTGGCTAGGCTAAGCATAGTGGCAGTACTTTCGTTCTGAGTCTCGTGATGTTCTTCTTGGTTCTATTCTTCTTTTACAGTTTCAGTTTCCGCAGCCGCAACGCATTGCCGATGACCGAGACGGAACTCAGGCTCATCGCGGCGCCGGCAATAATCGGGCTGAGCAACAAGCCGAAGAACGGGTAAAGCACGCCCGCCGCCACCGGAATACCCAGCGCGTTGTAGAGAAAAGCAAAGAACAGGTTTTGTCGAATGTTCCACATGGTAGCGCGACTGAGGCGAATGGCCTTGGCGATGTCGCGGAGGTCGCCTCTCACGAGGGTGATGCCCGCACTTTGCATAGCAACGTCGGTGCCGGTGCCCATGGCAATGCCAACATCAGCTTCGCTCAGCGCGGGTGCATCGTTGATGCCGTCGCCCGCCATCGCAACATGTACTCCCTCCGCGCGCAGCTTCTTGACATGGGCGACTTTTCCGGCGGGTTCGATCTCCGCTTCCACCGCATCAAGGCTGAGTTGCCTGGCCACCGCGGCGGCAGTGCGGCGGTTGTCGCCGGTGAGCATGACGAGCTTCAACCCGAGCGTGTGGAGTTCACGGATGGCTTCGGCGGTGGTGGATTTGATCGGGTCGGCGACGGCAAGAATTCCGGCCGGCTTGCCATTGATGGCGACAAACACGGCGGTCCTGCCTTCTTCCTGAAGCTTTTCAGCCGACGCTTCGAGCGGCTCCAGACCGGTGATCTCTTGGTTCCGCAGGAAATCCGGTTTGCCGATCATCACGGCACGATCAGCTACGACGCCGAGAACACCGCCCGCCGTCACCGAACGGAAGTCTTTCACAGCCGCAAAGGCGATGCCTTGGTCCTTCGCGCCTTGCACAATCGCGGTGGCTAGCGGGTGTTCGCTGTTCTGCTCCAGCGAGGCGGCGAGACGCAGCAAATCCCCCGTGTCGAAACCGCCGGCTGGCAGGACATCAATGAGCTTGGGTTTGCCCTCCGTCAGAGTGCCCGTCTTGTCCACGACGAGCGTAGTGACTTTCTCCAGCCGTTCGAGCGCGTCGGCGTTCTTCACGAGCACACCTTCGTGTGCGCCGCGTCCGACGCCGACCATGATGGACATGGGAGTGGCCAAACCAAGGCGCACGGGCAAGCGATGATCAGGACGGCAACGGCGTTCACGATGGCGTGCGCGAGCCTTGGCTCGGGGCCCAGCCACATCCACGTGATGAAGGTTAGTACCGAAATCGCCAGCACCGCCGGTACGAAAATGCCTGCGAACTTGTCGGCAAGGCTTTGGATGGGCGCGCGGCTACGCTGAGCTTCGGCAACCATGTTCACGATTTGTCCGAGCAATGTGTCGCTGCCGATCCGCTCGGCGCGCATGACGAAACTGCCGGGGCCATTGACGGTGCCACCCGTTACCTGGTCGCCGACGGTTTTTTCCACCGGGAGCGGTTCCCCGGTGATCATGGACTCTTCCACGCTGGAGTGACCTTCGACCACCGCGCCATCCACGGGCACCTTGTCACCCGGAACCACGCGCAGCCAGTCGCCGACTTTCACTTGGTCGAGCGGGACTTCATGATCGCCCCCCGGCGCCACTTGTCGCGCTGTAGGCGGCGCCAGGTTCAGCAGCGCTTTAATGGCGCTGCCCGTGCGGCTGCGGGCACGAAGTTCGAGCACCTGGCCAAGTAGCACGAGCACAACGATCACTGCTGCGGCTTCAAAGTAGATGGCAACCTTGCCGTCGTGTCGCATAGTGTGTGGGAATAGGTCGGGCATGAGCATTGCCACGGCGCTGAAGACGTATGCCGCGCCCACGCCGATGGAGATCAGCGTGAACATGTTCAAGTGCCGGGTCACGACGGAGCGCCGGCCACGCTGGAAAAACGGCCAGCCTGCCCACCAGACCACGGGCGTGGTGAAAACAAATTGCACCCAACGTGAGGCGTGACTATCTATCCAGGACTGCCTGCCGAGTGCCGGAATCAAGTGGGCCATTGCCAAGACAAACACTGGCGAGGTCAGCACGGCGCCAATCCAGAATCGCATCGTCATCCGGCGCAGCTCGGTGTTTTCCTCGTCATCCGTACCCGCTATCACCGTCTTCGGTTCGAGCGACATGCCGCACTTGGGGCAATCGCCGGGATGGTCCTGCTGAACTTCCGGGTGCATAGGGCAGGAGTAAACGGCTTTGCCTTGCGACATCACTTCGTGCTTCGCGGTGACGAGCTTTGACTGAAACGTCTGTCGGCAGTGGTCGCTGCAAAAGTAAAATGTCTGTCCGTCACGCTCGGTGCGTAGCGCGGATGCTTTCTCCACCGTCATGTTGCAGATCGGGTCGATAGCCATATTGGCACAACTATTTTACCAAACCGGATTCTTCAACTTTGTGATTTGCTCCGTGCGTTTTGCCTACCGTCCATTGACAGCCACCGCCGCGGGTATTTCTCGCGACGCATTCGATTCACCCGATTGCGATGGCAACCTGCCAGCGCTCGACATGTTATCGCTTTGCTTAGCGGGCAGCGCGGCGGCACCCACATCGTCGCGACCGGTTTTCAGGAATGGTGCCAAGAGTTCCAGCGGCAACGGGAAGATGATTGTCGAGTTCTTTTCCGAGGCTACTTCGGCGAGTGCCTGGAGGTAACGCATCTGCATCGCCATAGGATAGGGCGTCATGATCTGGGCGGCTTGGCGGAGTTTGTCCGCCGCTTGAAATTCCCCTTCCGCGTTAATGACCTTCGCGCGGCGGTCGCGTTCGGCCTCCGCCTGATGCGCCATGGACCGCTTCATCGGCTCGGGAAGGTCCACGTCCTTGACTTCCACGACGGAAACTTTCACGCCCCAAGGCTCGGTGTGCCCGTCGATGATCTCTTGCAAGCGGCGGTTTACTTTGTCCCGTTCCGTCAAGAGGTCGTCGAGTTCCGCCTGACCCAGCGTGCTGCGCAACGTTGTCAACGCCACCTGGGAGGTGGCAAACAAGAAGTCGGCTACCTCCAAGACGGACCGCATCGGATCGACGACCCGGAAATAAAGCACGGCATTAACGCGCACGGAGACGTTATCTCGCGTGATGATGTCCTGGGGCTCGATGACTCTTGCAATCGTCCGCAAGTCCACCCGCATCATCCGATCGACCGGCCCGAAAACCATGACCAGCCCCGGTCCCTTGGGTGCGGGCATGACCCGGCCCAGGCGGAAGACGACGCCCCGCTGGTATTCGTTCAAAATACGGATGCAACTCAATAGGTACAAGGCGACCAGTGCCAGTACGATTACTAGACCAGTCACAGAATAGATCATCCACATGGCTTGAAGCTCCTTAAATAGTTTTCTGAAAGAGGATTCGACGGGCGTCGAGTTTTCTCACGGCTGACGCTGCGGTTCTTTGGCGTTGCCGTCCAGATTGTCGATTTTCCTCTTGGCCTCTCGCCCGAGTCCTTTCACATCATCCTTGGCCTTTTGCTCGTCTTCGCGGAACTTGGCTTTGTCCACGGTGACGGTGGCACTGGGAGATTGGTCTCCGTTGTTTGTCGCAACCGCAAACCAACCCCGGTAGTACCCAAGGCCGGCGATGCCGAGGGCAATCAAGACGATTACAATTATTAGAGTTCTCATGACGATCCTCAGTTTGGTTAATTAACTTGGGTTCGCCCCACTTGGGACGGAGCGCGAAGCCGCTCTCGAGGTAATCCACGCGACGTTGTGCCGGGCAATCGTTGTGCGGGCGGTAGATATTCGATGGCAGCCGGAGGCGCTTTCGGCACGATGACGCCCGGCTGGGGATCGAAAATTACCGTTTCCGCGAAGGCCTCGCATACAGGTCCGCGGGAGAGAATCTGCGCCTTCATCGGCGGCAGCGGGCGCCGGCCGTGTGGCATACGCCTTAATCAAGACGAAGTTCGTGCCCAGTGCGGCAAGTGCGGCGATCGCGCACCACTTGCATACATATCGTAGGTTCATGATATTATTCCGTCGTGAATTGTGCTTCTTCGCATAGCTTGCGGGGCGGAATTACGCACAGCCCGCCGGGTGCCGATTCGAAGGCGGCACCCGGCGCGTGGACTGCACGCAGTTGCTTGACCACGGTCATTCGTCAAGCAGTGTGCTTTGCAAACTCGGTGTGCTTGTCGAGCGACTCAATGCCCGTCACCGTATTCCGATCGTCCTTTTTCGTGGTTACGCGGCTTCGGCTGCCGACTTTCAGGTCGGCGGCTTTGCACTGCGTTCCATCGCGGGTCAGCCTGGCATCCTTTGCCAGCGTGTGCGAGCACTCCTTCCCCTCGTGGTTTTTCATCACCAGCTTGTCGCCCGTCACGCTGACGATGTTGCCATCGAACGTCTGCCCGTTCTGACCCTGGTTGGGTGCGGCTTCGCCTTGGGGGGCTTTTTTTTCTTCGTGTGTTGCGGACATAATAAATCTCTTTCCATACGAGATGTTCGGACCTTCCGACGGGAGCAACAAGCCTCCGCCTTCCGCCGGCTCTTTCGAACCGGCGGATTCATCGGGTCCCAACTGACGTGCTGCCGATCGCGCGTTCGCGATTCAGCATCGATCCGTTCGGCACGCCTCGAAGCCATTCAGCGGAAACATTCCGTGGGCGCGGCGTTGACGCAGTGTTTCGCGCGTGGTCGCACGCAGTGTGCGAACCGAATCACGGTCTCCCGGCGGGAGAACTGGCAACTTGCCGCGAATCCGAGGAAACTTCGCTGTATTCATTGATTTCTCGTCGCGGCGATTTTCATGGTTCACTCTTGGAAATTCGCGGACAAACCCTCAACCGACCATGCCTTGCCTTCCGAACCCGTGCGCCAAGAACGACAGCACGGCGAGCACCAGGAAGACGAAGAAGACGATCTTGGCCCCCGCCCACGAGAGGCTTGCCACGTTGCCGAAACCGAAGAAGGCCGCAATCAAGGCAATAACGAGAAACGTAACGGCAAGTCGTAACATGGCAGATTCTCCTGTTTACGTAAACGTGGCCTAGAACGAAAAAAGCCGACGTGGCAGACTACCCGGGGGTAATTCGATCACGTCGGCTTGCTCGTCAATGGGCCCCCCGGTATGCTCGGGTTGCCCTCAAACTAGCCATCCGACAAATCTCGCTGAAGCGTCGCATTCAAGTGCATTGCGACTCTTCCAACACGAATATTGTATGCGGTCAAGAGACAAAGGCAATGAGCCTTTTGTTCCGCGGCCACATTTTTATCATTATTTCTTCTTATCTTCGCGGACCATTGGCGATTTGGCAAGTGTAAAGAGAACGACCTCCTCGCCGGTCTTAGTACTGATGTCATGATGCAGTGTCAACACTTTGACGCAGGTGATCTTATTGACCATCGTTTCAATGATCGGACGAGCCGCTTCCATCAACTGGGTTCTCACTTGTTTCACGAGTTCGCGCCCCTTCTCGGCTGGGAGCGACTTGACTAGATGCTTTTCGGCTTCGGTTAGAACCCCCTGGAGCCGGACCACAAGTAGATCGCCGACTAGGTGGGCGTGGACGTCCTTGGGTCCGCGGCCCATGCATTCCTGTTCAAAGCGGCTCATCCCTTGGCAGATTGCGGCCTCGATTTCTCCTGAAGTTTTCATCGAAACCTCTCACATGCCCTGGCTTTTCCGTCCACGGGCGAAAACCAGTAGCTCGCTACCAGACAGCATTCTCAGTTACTGCATCTTGTACCGTCGTTAGTCTGACGACTTCCTACTGGCAGATTTTCGGACCTTCTTAACAGCACTTCTTGCGCCGCATCGGCGTGCGCTTCTTAGTTGAGGACTCGGCGACTTGTCGCTCCTCCGCGGCCTGTTTGCTCATCGTGAGGTCGTTGATCATGGCCATGATCCTGACGGCCCGTCCGGTATCATCCCGCAGAACGGCCCCGTGGACGCCCACCCGGACGACACTGCCGTCTTTGCGAACGCAACGCTTCTCAATGGACCATGAGTCGGCCGTTGCCGCGGAGTACCTTCGCAAGTTCACTCATGTCTCGCTGGCAATCCTCCGGATGAGTTAGGCCAATGAAGGTCTTGGTCAGCAATTCCTCCGCCGAATAGCCCGCAATCTCACAGAACTTCTCGGTTGACTTTGCTGAAGCGGAAACCGGGAGCATCGGCCTGGATCATGCCCACGCCGAAAAGTTCGAACATGGCCCGATATCCCGCATCGCTGATCCGCAACGCTTCCTCGACTTCCCGGAGCAGCAGGAACGCGATCTTCTCCTCGCCAACGACGGCATCCACTTCGTGGTTCTTCAGAGCCTTGACGATCGGCTCCGCCACGGCCAACCGCATTTCGAGTTCCCGATAGGTCGGTTTGGCTTTACTCATGAGTCACTTTCCGACACTCGGAGAGCAGTAAGAACCGTTGGTATATCACTTAGGTTGCCCAAGATTACCACCCTGGGAAGTGGAGCGACCAGGATCAACGCCGGGGTGACCAAGATGTTGTCCCGGACCGCTGCTTCAAAGTCCTGAATCACATCAACCGTTTCAATCGTATAACGCCCCTCCAGGTACTCCTTGCAAAGGCTATGGAGGTTGGGCCAGGGCTTTTTGGGAGTTCGGTCCGTTGCCTGCCATGAACAGTCGAAGCACGTAATGGTCGCGCTTGTCCTCTTCTCTTGCGAGGTTTGGCTTGCGGCGATTTGTTCATTGTTCACCGTCTTTCCGGCGGCTTTTGCCGGCCCGGCCCGGCGGCGGATGCGGGCTGTCGGGGAATTCAATGCCTCGATCCGTAATGACGTACAACTGGCGTCGATTGGAATGCGCCGAGCCTCTGGACTTTACGACAAGCATCTGTCGGATGATTTCCTGGTCGGTCTCGACAAAACGGAGTTGGACGACCGCGTCCACCACGGAAGAGAAGCCGATGCCGCTAAGTTCCTCATCGTTGTTGCCAAGTCCATTGCTGATTTGGTTGGTCAGGATGCTGGTAATGCCTTGTTCCTTGAGAACGCTTACCAGCCGCATCATGAAATCAAACGCAGCTTGCATGGATCCCATGCGAACGCAGGCGGAGACAGCGTCGAGGATTAGGTGGTCCGGCTTGAAACTGGCAATCGTTTCCATGACACGATTCAGGTGATTGTCCGAACCCGTGCTCTCCGGCGTAGAAGTTTGGATCAGAAGTGTTTTGTCACGAAGGGACGGACGAAGATCGATCCCGGGGCTAAGCATCCCGCTGATCATGGCCTCCTTGGATTCCTCGAAGTTTAGGTATAACACCCTCTCGCCGCGTTGGCAGGCGGCCTGCACGAAAGTACTCGCCAACGTGGTCTTGCCCGTACCGCTATTGCCCGAAATAAGAATGCAGGACGCGAGGCGAAAGCCGCCATCCAACATAAGGTCCAGTCCGTCCAATCCCGTGGAGACCTTTGTCCCGAGCGGCTGATGGGTAAGTTCCGCCGTGGTCGAGGGGGAATAAGACGATCCCGCGGTCGCCAAAAACGTAGGGATACTCGTTAGTCCCAAATCCGGAGCCGCGATACTTGATCACCCGCAGTCGGCGCGTCGCCACCTGTCCTACCACGCGATGGTCGAGGCGTATTACGCAGTCCGCCATGAAGTCCAGAAACTCATATTGAGACTCTTGATTGTCGTCGTGGCGAGTCTTCACCGAAAGAACGCTCGTTAGTCCCTGATCAGTTAACCAGTCATGGAGCCTGGACAATTCGTTGCGCTCGTGCTTCAAGTTGTCGTAAATCCGCAGCAGCACGTCCAACGCATCCAACACGATCTGCCGAGCGCCGATCCTCTTCACGTGCCCGCCCACGATCGCCAGCAAGCCCTGAATGTCGAAATCGCCGGAGACAATTTCTTCTCCGGGCAACCGGGCCTCGACGATGGCAATCTTGCCGGCCTTTTCCAATGCCGCCAGGTCCCACCCCATCGCCGATGCGTTGAGGCGGATGGCGTTGGCTCTTTCTTCGAAGGTGACAAACACGCCGGGTTCACCCGCCATCGCCCCGCGGCAAATGAACTCGAGGCCCGCCACCGTTTTTCCGGAGCCCGGCCCGCCACTGATCACCGTAGTCCGGCCTCGGGGAAGTCCGCCCTCAAGGATCTCATCAAGGCCGGTGATTCTGGTTGGCACTTTCGGAATGGGTTGACGTTTTCCGCTCATAGACTACTCTTTTCGTGAGTTTCACTTCCGCCTTCAAAGTCGGTGAACCCGCAACGGTTCCTGGCATACAGACCATGTTTAACGAAAAAAGCCGACGCGGGTGAACGCGTCTGACGCATTCACCCACGTCGGCTTACTGTACGCCTGGCCCGTCGCCGTGGCGACGTGCCCTTCATCTCGTCTACCGACTTAATCCCGGATAGGAGCGACCTCCGGCTCGTAGTCACTCCTCTGACGAATGCTGATTGTACTCCGCCAAGAGAAGGATGGCAAGTAGCGTTCCGTTCCCGGCATTTGGCATCATTTACGCTTTTACAAATTGATGCCCGTAATCGGGGCGCGTCGGTTTGACACACGAATGGCACTAGCTTAACGTTCCAGCTATCCGTTTCGGCGTTGGCGGCCGGTAAGCGGTGACCGTCGTGTGGCCTCATCGAATTATGATCCTACTCATGCGGCGTGTCTGAACGGACCTTGTTCGAGGATAGGGCCGACGAGTGACAATGCCATTGGGCATTACGGCACGGTTGACTCGGCAGAAACAGAGAGAACCGCCATTGGACGTTGGTGACTTTGCAAGGTGCGCACTAGAACCATTTGGATCGGTTGTGCGGCAGCTTGGCAATGTGTCGAGGTTGCGTCAGCCTGGCGCCCGGCTTCGGGCGTCGTTTGCGCGCCCGCGGTTCCCAGCGTCCGGGGCGATCGCCTACGCGGTGGTAAGCAATGGTGGTCAGCATCGCATCAATCAACCACCCGCGATCCTCGGGTTGGGCTGCTTCAATCTTCGGAGCAAAGGCAGTCAGGGCTTGCTTGGCTCCTTTGAAACTCACCTTGCGAGGTTCGATGTCGTTCTCGCTGGCGGCAACGGCCATGGCCGTGCGGAGTAAGTTGTACGCCAGCAAGTGAGTCCAAATCTCTTTGTGAACCATGTCGGGCGTCTTGCAACGCAGGATGTCCATCTGCATCGTACACTTGATCGATCGGATATCGACTTCTCCTTCCCAGCGGTGCTCATATGAAGTGTTCGGTCACTCGACTGCAATAAATTCGGAGAACCAAGAACTCAGCTTGCGCTGTTGGAAGCAGTGGGCGTGTTTCGTGTTGTATCGCACGTCAGGCCAACGCATTTCCGCTGCGTTAGCTGTCGCTTAAACGCAGAATGTCAAGATAAGGGATCTGGTGAAATGACAACAAGGCCGTCGCGCGAGACCTTTGCTAAAGCTAGTGCCATTCGAAGGGCGCACCGACGCGCGTTAGCGACGGCAACTCGTCCACGATTCCTTTGAATTCTTTGTGCATTTCTTTGTGCTGGTATTGTATCACGAGTACAAAGAATGATAAGCAAACCTGCTGAATACATGCGTTTTTACGGTGTTCTTGAAAACCTGCTAGAAATCGCTAAGGCATCATTCCCATGATAGTCGTCCCCGGCGGCTCATCAATTCGTGTAAACTGCCGGCAGGCTGTCGGCGATGGTCTGAAACGCCGTTTGCAAAGTCGCGGCGTCCGGAGCGCTGAAATACATGCCATTGCCCGAAGTCGCGGCATTTTGCATTACGGTTTGCGCGTTTCCCGAAGCGGCTTCGGCGCCGAAGGTGATGACGTGCGTCACGATAGACGAGTTTTGGTTGAGTCCTTGGACGACGGTCGGAATATCGGTATTGCCGGTGGTCGGCACGCCGTCGGTCAAGAGAATGACCGTGCGATCGGCCACGACTCGCGCGTTCGCCCCCGTGAGTTGCGTTTGAGCCAGGGTCAAGCCGGCCGAGATGTTCGTGTTGCCCAACAGGACCTGAGTGTTCCAATAGGCCATCTTGCTCGTGGTTTGCGTCAGGTCGGAAGTGAGCGGCACATCCAAGGACGCCTCGGTCGAGCTGTAGTTGCCGAAACTGTAAGTTTCGGAAAAAGTCACCAGAGAGACATGCACGTCCAGATTACGGGCCTGCAGCGTCGAAACAAAAGAGGCGACGGCGCTGCTGAGGGCCGCCCAGCGGCTGTTGGTCAGGCTCGGCGGCGTAAAGTAGGACTGGATCGCAGTGCCCTGGCTGCCGATGTCGGGCGGGTAGACGAACTCGCTGCTGCTCTGGTCGAAGGCCATCGACGCCGAACGGTCGAGAACGAGCACGATATCGTGACTTATCCGCGTGACAGTGGATGTCTGCGTTGTGCTAAAGGTGCCCACCGGCAAAAACGCGCTGAAAAGCATCGCCGCGCTGACGCTCCGCGTCACCTGCACGCTGTTGCTGGGCGTTCCCCCGGTCGTAAAGACGTAGACGCCGCCGCTCTTGGTCGAGTTGCCGAAGGAGATGTTGGAACTCGCGAAGGAAAGGACCTGGTTCGCCACGAGGTTGTTGGCCGCGACCGCCGACGCAAAGGTGCGGGCGGTGGATTGCGATTGCGAAGAGCCGTACTGCACCAAGGCGGCCTTGGCGGCCGAGTCGCAAGTGATGCGAAGCTGGCCGCGAACTAGTTCCATGTAGGCCAGGTTGACTGCGAAACCGATCAGGATCAGGAGCGCGGGCAGCGAAATTGCCAGCAGCGGCGCGATCGCGCCGCGGCGCGATCGATTGCGGCAAGGGCGGTTGCGGCGGATAACCGTCTGCATAGTTTTCTCCTTATTCCATCACGAGCGATGCCTGCGCTGTCAAGCTAATAGATCCCCTCATTACGAAAGTCGTAATGCAATTCTGGCTCAACGGCGCCGTTGCGGAAACCGTGACTAGGTCCATTGGGACAGCGGCGGAAAGCGATTTGGACTGCAAAGTCGTGTGATCGATGACCTGAACGCTGACTGTTGCGCCTTGCACGCCGAGCTGCGACAGGAGGCTGTTGGCGTAAGCAATCACGCTGGTCGAGCTGGCCGACGCTTGCGATGCGGTCGTCGGCCGGGTGGCCGTCCGTGCCGCCTCGAAAACGGCGGAATTCATCCGCGTGCGAACGTAAATCAAGTTGCAGCTTTCCAGGCAGCCCAGGCTCAGGGTCACCAGGAAAGGCAGGCACAAAGCCAGTTCAACCGCCGCCGCGCCGCGGCTTTTCCTCCGGCCGCGGCGGTTCGAGCGACAGTTTCGCAGGCGATGCACTTTCATCTCGGCGGTCTTCCTTTTGCAGGGCGCATTTCGTTGCAATTCCCCGCCGCGTACAACCGCGCGGGGCCGCAAGACGAACCGGTTATTTCGGCAAGGTCTTGTCCATGTTCTTGATGTAGTCGGCATTGGCCTGGCCGATGTCGATTACCACGATCGTGTCGTTGTAATCGGCGTCGCCGAGGCCGTTGGTATTCTCGATGCCGACGATGATGTAACGGCTGTCGGTGGGAAAGAACGCGATAAAATGCTGGCAGCCGTCGGGGTTGGCCGCGGCATTGATGCCGTACGTTTGCGACGGAACGCCATTGTTAAGGTGCCCGAAAAAGACAAGCGCCAACTCCTGGCCCGCCTGCACGGTCGGCAACTGCACGAAATCGCCCGTAAACATGGGATTCGATTGCGTGCGGCCGTTGGGTTGGGTTTTATAGCTGTTCGAATAGGCGGAGTTGCAGTTGGGAAACACGAGGTAGTTGCTTCCCGCGGGCATCTGGCCATTGAGCGGGGCCGCGGGGCCGATGGTCACGCCCAGCCCGCTGGTCGAGGCACCGCCATCCATGAGGAAATAGATCCGCGGCGCGTAGCTGCTGAACATGTAGAGCCGCGTGACGTCCAGCGCATTCGCGCCGGCCGCAGCGTATTGAAAGCCCTCTTGAAGGTGAGCATTCACAATTGCCATAAAGCTCGGCTGGTTGGTCATGAAGTCCTGCGAGCCGCTATCGCTATTGGCCAACTGCACCTGGCCCTGCACCGAATCCCAAAGTGACCACCCGAGTTCGCGATAAGTCGATTGAACCGGCGAATACGTTTGTGCTGCGAAGGTCGCTCCCGGAAGCGAACTTGCAAGTCCCAAAACGAGGCAGAAACCAAGATGCTGAATCTTCATTGACAACCCTTTCTAAAAATCGAGGAGCGGCTCGACCATGCGGAGTGCCCGTAAAACGCTAGGAATGGTCTATACGCTAAACCTAGGTCAGAAATTTCGATTTGCAAGTCCGAATTCCTGAAGCCAGCCGGTCTTTCGGCCGGGGGCGGCGATGATTGACGAGCTTGCCGTCGCCGGCGGAATGCTGACGCCGCAAGTGCTATTCACGCCGAGAGTGCCGGAAATGCGGCCCTTGATCCGGCGGTCGAGCGGGACGACGATGAGGCTATAGGCTGGGAGCGCCTACTTTTGAGCCATCGCGGTTATCGCTCCCATTGCCGAAACAAACACGGCTGCCTGATCGGACGCGGACATGGTACGGCCCAAGGCGGCGTCGATGGCGTGCTGATCGTTTTGATTCAAACGCGCGAGTTCCCCGGAAAGTTCCCGCTCCAGGTTCCGCTGGATGTTGATGGCCATCTTCTCGTCGAGATAATATCGCACCATCATGCTGAAGAGTTTGTAGTAAGCTGAGCGATGCGCAGGCGCGGCTCCCGCGATGCGAAGGTTGTTGCGCCGGAGGAATGCCAGCCAGTCTTCAATGCTGCCGCCCTGGAACAGTTCGCGATACGAAACTTGCTCCGGAGTCAGCTCGGCCACCTTCCCGGCGCCCATCACCAGTTTCTCAATGTGACGGCTGCCGTCGAAAAGGCGATTGACTTCCATCGCACGATTCACTTCAACGTGCTCGCCTTGAAACCAATCCTTGCGATAGTCAGTGAAGTCCCGGTTCAGCTTCTGGACCGCCGCGCGAAGCCTGTGATCAGTCCCGTCTGACACGTATCCGGATAGGGCAACCTCCGCCAGGGCGCTCTTTCTCGCTTCTTCGAACTCCGCGCGATATTCTTTCCATCGATCTTCCCGCAAAACCGGCGGCCAATCGAGATCGAGCAGTTCGCGGCTGCCTTGAAAGCAGATCTTGGCGCCAAGCGTATTGTCTTGAAGGGTGATCTCATCGGCCAAACGCTTCTCAACTGCGAGCAGTTCGTCGGGCTCGGTAAGTGGAATGGCCATTTCGGGCTTAACACGGCGCATTTCGGCGTTCTGCAGCGCGGCCGCGCCGACGCTTTCCAGCATGGCGTTCAAGGCGCGTCCGGACTCGATGCTGCCGCTGCTCTTCTCCGGGAACTGCAGGAGGCGGTAGATTTCCTTCTCACGCTGGTCCTGCCATTGCTTCATCAATTTCGGCATTATTCTGGGCCTGTCGATGAGCTTCCGCTCGCCAAGCTCGAATTGCTGGCGGTCCCACTGGCGAACATCTTCGAGTCGGGCCTGAACGACCTTGATTTGCTCCTGCGTTTCCCGGTGGATCTCGCGGTCCAGCTCGCGTTCCTTCAAGTCG
Source organism: uncultured Planctomycetia bacterium (assembly GCA_963707295.1). Classification (GTDB taxonomy): domain Bacteria; phylum Planctomycetota; class Planctomycetia; order Pirellulales; family Thermoguttaceae; genus JANXQG01. The sequence continues at coordinate 446,653 of CAVPPL010000006.1, read as the reverse complement.
GCTTGCTTGAGGAGGGCGTGGTACTTTTCCGCATCGACGTGCGGCTGTCCGTCGTCGTCCGCCAGCGCGAGCCGGCTCCAAGGCGCGGTCAGTAAAAGCAGGCCAAGCGGCCACGCGGCAAGAGCAGTCTTTCTCATAATGTGCCTTCGGAAATCTTGCTTAACGCTTTGTCAAAGAACTTTCAAATGACGGAGGGGGACAACGCGCACTTGCCGTTTCTTGGTCAAGTTGACGCAGCCTACCGCAAAGCCCGATCCGTCGAAAACGGGCGCGGTGACCGCTCGGCCAATGTCTTCGGTCGATACGCAGTCCAACTCGACCGGCAAGTTTTGCGCGTCACGCACGATTCGATCGACCGTCAACGTCACCACCTGCGTCGTGATGTTGTCGCGGCAGTCCGCTTGGTCTTGCACCGAGGCCCCGCGAGCAACGATGACCGCCAGCTTCTGTCCTGGCACGGGCTCGAATGCCGCTGCCGCTTGCCTATCGATGGCCACCGTGTCCCCGGCTCCGTCGAGCCGGCCAACGGAAAGCAACGTATCGCCCGCACAGGAGGCGTGTTCCAGGATGCACAATTCCCGTTCCGGGCTGCAAATCACGACGTTTAGTTTCCCGTCCTTGCGGCGCAGATTATCGAGTTCCCCGAGCAACACCGACGGGCAAATGACCTTATCGGGCGAAATTGCCCAAGCAGTTGCCTCGGTGAATTGGATCGTATTCCCCACGCGCAAGCAAACGACGTAGACTCCCTTGACGGAGTCACGGATGAGATCGGGAGACGGCGCCGACGGAAGCCTGGGCGGCGCAGAAGGTTCTCGGGGCTTGGACGGCATCGGCGGCGCGGTCGGCGGATCGGCAGTCTGCATCGGTTTCGACTGCACAGGGCCAGCGCCCTCAGCGCGTTGACCATTTTGAGGACGCGTATTCCACGCGACGAACGCCACGCCGATCGCGCAAGCCCCAGCGAGTCCAGCACCAATTGCCCACGCGGCAACGGATGCGGATGACGAGCGGGCGGTCTCTAGCGGGTCGGCCCTGCCGCGCGGCTGCGCCTCGGAATTCCGGCTAAAGCCTTTACTACGCATATCCGATGCGGCGGCCGGCAGCGGCGAACTACCTTCAAATTGAGTCCGCTGCGGAGCCGGAGAACGAGCGTCAACTCCGCTGTGCAGGCATGCCAGCAAGTCATTGGCGTCAAGGCGATGTGTGCCCAGGAACACGATGTCGCCCGGCTTCACTTCGGCGCGAGAGATCTTGTTCATCGGATCGTTGAGCGCGGTGCCATTTCGCGAGCCAAGATCGACGAGATAGACGCGGCCCCCTTGGCGTTCGAGCCGCGCGTGATGGCTGGAAACGTTGTCCAAAGGTACGACGAAGTCGTTGTCCGAAAGCCGGCCGATGGAAACCGCGGAAAGATCGGGCCAGGGCATGGGCGTGCTCTGTCCCAGCATGATCGACTCGCCGGGGCGGACGGCCCGCGGCTGGTGGACCGGCTCGCCCGCCACGAAGGTGCCGTTGGTCGAGGATAGGTCTTCCACGAAGAACGATTGCCCGCGCCGCGTGAGCCGGCAATGCCGCGCGGAGACCGTGGGCGACTCGACGCGAAGGTCGCAGTCGGGTGCGGTCCCGATCGTCCACGTGCGTTGGCTGATCACGCGATGGCCTTTCTCTTATTGCGGCGCGCGGAACGTAAATCGCTGCTCGCCCAGCATGAAACGGCAGACGCCCGTGAACGAAATCTTCTCCATCCGCAGCCAGACGCCGTTTACCGACTTGTTGTTTTCGAGAATCCAGCGGCCGTCGTGCTGCCGGCGAATCCGCGCATGGCGCGCATTGAGCAGGCGGTCCGCCGGCGCAGCGACCTTGCAGTGCGCAGCGTCTCGTCCCAACCAGGTTTCCTGGATGTCCAGAGCGAAGCGGGCTCCATCGCCCTCGTTGGATATCGCAACGAGGGCTGCGCCTTCGCCGGGCAACGGACCTTGCCAAAACCGCGTGCCTTGTTCCGGCGGGGGCGGCTTCGCCGCTGCGTTGGCGGCCGAATTGTCTTCAAAACGAAAGCGGGAAGAGCCCAACAGGAACTCCTGGCCATGCGCCAAAAGGGCCTGACCGACGCGGACGTAGGTCCCGTTGGTGCTCTTCAAATCGACGAGGTTCCAGCGATACTTGTCGCGGACGAGCAATTGCCGCAACTCGGCGTGGCGGCTGGAAACCTGCGCGTCGTTGCCAATCGTCAGATCGCCTTCCGTGCGGCCGATGATGAAGCGATCCTTGCGAACGCGGATCGTCTCGCCCTCCTCCGAGCCGTCGTCGCAGACGATCAAAAGCGGCGTGGCGGGCCGGAGCGTCGGGCGGAACAGTGGCGGGCACTCTTCGATGGCCACCGCTGCTCCCATCGCGGGCACTTGCGCGTGGCGCGGCGAGCGATACACGTCCAGCGCGCGGCGAACGTCCTCTTCGGTTTCTAGCCTTGTTCCTTCGTCCGACATCGGAATTACCTATTCCTCCTTGGCTTTCTGCTCGTTTTGTTTACGAAGCTCGATATCCTTTCTTCGATACTCGTCCAAAATTTCTGGTCCTCCTTGGATAGGTTTCCGTATTGGTAGACAAGAGGCTTTGCGCTGGCCGAATAATTCGAGAGTGCCAGCGCAATTGTTGTTCCTTTGTAGGATACGAGTCGTGCGTTAAGTTGCTCGTATTCGAAGCCTTTATTCGCAATACCTTTATCCTCGCCTTGAAGCTTGATGGGGCCTCCCCCGCCCGCTGCTGGAACAATTGTCATGGATCGAGGGTGTGACTCCAGCACCTTTCTCGCGCGGCGAACCGTCCACGTCGTGTGCTCATTCTTCATTCTTTCCAAATCATCCTGCTGAGCGGGCGTAGTCGCGCTGTTGTTTGCATTGTCTGAAGGAGTTGGAGCCGGTTTAACGCCGGCCCGTCCCTTGCGACCCCGTCGCCGGGCGGGAGGCGTGTTTGGCTGCGGCCCAGCCGGCGGACTACCCGCCTCAACTCCTGCGCCGTCTGTCGATTCGGGGCTGGCACTCACTGGCGGCGGTTGTTTACTGCCGCCGGGCTGCGGCGTCCCAAGAACTGGTTTCTCGCTGCCAGGCGCAGCGGGATCTGCCTCGTTTTCAGGAGGCGCTTTTGAACCGGGATCATTCTGGGAATCGTCCGCACGCGGTGTGGGACTTGCCATGTCGTGATCGCGTGGCGTTTCAGGTTGCTCCGCGGGCGCGGAAGACGCTTGATCTTTGTCCTTGTCGCCGGTCGGCTGCGAATCCTGCGCGGAAAGGTGCGAGGCCGTTGTTAGGCGGGGTCGGCTTCTTGTCCACCGGCGCAGGACTTTTGTTCTCCGGCTGCATCGGCTGCGGCGTTGCACCGGGCGTATCGTTTTTGTCGTTGTTTGCCGCTAAAGTTGAATTAGGCTTAGTGGACGAATTGGACTTAATGGTTGCCATAAGCCCAAACACAGCCCCCGCGGTAACGACGGTGGCCGCAAGCGCGACCCACGTGATCGGGTTCTTGCCGATCGTGGCCGCCTTGACCATGAACTGATCGAAGGCGGCGCTTCTTCGACGCGGTTTGCGCTGGATGACAGTCTTGCCATCACTCCACGCGGCGTCGCGGGCCGACTTCCGATTCCGCGGCGACTTGGCGAAGACCTTGGCAAGCCATCCTGCAAACCGACCGCCCCCCTTGGCTGCCCGGCGCGGCGCACGATCCTTGCTCGGCGACGATCGAGCGTCGGCGATTTCGGCGGCCAGACCGGCCAGCGCGGGATCGCCGCCGGACGCGGCCGCCGCCCCGACTTCGCACGCATCGTCTCCAGCCTCGGCCTTGCCGCCGGCGAAGTGCGAGAGAGCCGCGGCCACCTCTGCGGGCGTTTGCGGGCGGTCCTCGCGTTTTTTCGCCAACATGCGATCGACCAGCGCCGACAAAGCCTTCGGCACTTCCGGCCGCACTTCATGGAGCGGCCGCGGAATCTCGTTTTGATGCGACAGCAATATCTTCACTTCGGAGTCATAGGGAAAAGGGAGGACTCCGGCAATCATGTAGTAGAGCGTACACCCAAGACTGTAGATGTCGGCGCGGATGTCGGCACGCGAGGCATCCAGCGCCTGCTCGGGGGCGATGTATTCGTAGGTGCCCATCGACATGTTGGTTTTCGTCCGGCCAGGTCCACGCGTGTTCTCGCTGACGACCTTTGCCAGGCCGAAGTCGAGGATTTTGACGATGCCGGGCTTGCCGGCAAGGTCTTCCGAAAGCATCAAGTTTTGCGGCTTCAGGTCGCGATGAACCAAGTCCTGTTCATGCGCATATTGCAGGCCGCGGCACGCCTGCGCGATGCAGCGGCAAGCCTCTTGGATCTCGAACCGGCCTCGGGCTTGCAGCAATTCGTAGAGCGTTTTGCCCTGCACGAATTCCATTACAATTACTTGCAGCGCGCCGAACGCTTCGGCATCATAGGCCCTGGCGATGTTCGGATGATCGAGTTTTGCGACGGTCTTAATCTCGTCGTCAAAGCGGCGTTGCGCCTCGGCGTTGTCGATAAGTTCGGGATTGATGACTTTCAGCGCCCTTTTGCGGTCCATGCGGACGTGAAGCGCTTCGTATACCGAACCCATGCCGCCGCGGCCGAGAATCCCCAAGATAACGTATTTCGTCTGGTTGCGGAGTTCGGCGGGAATGGCGTTCTCTGAAGCGACTTTTGGCATCGTCGCTTTGGCGGCGTCATTTCCGATTGCGGTGGCGCGGACGAGCGGGCGGGACGATGGCATATTGGATGCCGCCAACTTCGCCGTGCGCAACTTGGTGTCCGCCAATGTTGAGACCTGCGACTTGGTTGCGGGCGGCATTCCCGCCACGAGCGTTTGACCGGCAACATTCTGCGGAGCGGCTTTGCCCTGGAGCAACTCTTCGAGCAACTCGCGCGTAGCTTGCGCAAAAAAGCCTGGCAAACCGGACACGACGACACGTGGGCCTGTACACGCTCGCGACCGGCTGGCGGGAGTTTGCCCAACGCAAATGCCGCCAAATGTTGACGAGGCACATGGGTGGCTTGTCGAGTTTCCATAAGCATTGTCCAAATTTGGAGCTAGCGGAGTATCAATCGACGGTATTCAAGCGATGAAGAGCAGTGGATACTACAATGGGAGATTATAGTAAGGGCAGAAAGTTCAGCAAGTTATTACCGTAAATATGTAGAATTGAACGATTTCCATGCCCGGTAAGGCGACATCCTGACATGACAGCAATAACTCTAATGAGGGGCAATGGATTCTCGACATATCCGCGGTTCGGTGTTTTGGGCAAGCTGCGCATCGATCTCGTAGTTTCGGCATGCCCGCCAAGCTGTATTGCTCCGCCCGGCGGCCATTCTTATAATCCCGCCCGCCGCACTAGGTGTACGCTGGCGGCTTGCGACTCTTCGATTTGCAATTTGCGGTTCCTCCTTTTCACCAAAGCAGGCAAGGACGCTCGTCTGCTGAAACTACACGTCGATAGATCGGCATCCCACGGCCCCGCTGCGCTGCGCGCCGCGCCGCGCTAAGGGTACGCGCAAAAACACCTTGCGGTGCGTTATAAGCACACTGCTGCTCCTCCTGCCCTCGACTCTTTTTGCCGACATCTCCCTGCCCGAGGGCAACAACGTCGATCCGATCGCCATCACCGCCCAGGCGGCCAATCGATGGCAGATGGACAACTACGAGGTCTGGATCATGCGTGGCGACGTCCGCTTCGCGCAGGGCGACGACGTGGCGAACTGCCAGGAGGCCGTATTCTGGATCGACCACGCCGAAACCGCATCCGGGGCACCAGCTCGCGTGTCGCGGACCAAGGTCATCGCCTATCTCGAGGGCGAGGTCAACGTGCAACTCGTGCGCGACCGCGACCCGGTCAAAATCCACGACAAAAAATGGTTCGCCCGCTTCTATACGATCGCCGATGTGCAAATCCGAGCGGGTGTCGTGGCGGGCAAGCCGACCGTGCTGCCGGAAATCTACCAGCGCGGTATGGACAAGCGGAACCCGGAGTTTGCCGACTCCCTGCGGCAGACGCACGCCGAGCCGGTGCAATACGTCGCGCCGGCGAACGAACTTCCTCCGCCCGGCCAGCCTTCGCCGGCCGCCGGTCCAGCGCCGGCGGGCAACGCGGCGGCGCCGCCGGGCACGCGACGGGTCCGCGTCTTTCCTCGCGGCGACGTGCCGCCGCAGTTCCAGTGGAAAAAGGACCCGCAAGGGAACGAGTGGATTGCGGTCATCGACCAGGGTGTGACGATGGTCGTCAACGGTCTCACCATCAGCAACACGAACCTCCCCGGCGTCGCTCGCGGCCCGATGACGCTGGATGTATCGACCGATCGGCTCGTGCTCTGGACCACCAGCCAAAGCCAGCCGGACCTCAGCGTCAGCGGCGCGATGCCCCAGGACCAAAACCAGCCATTGGAAATCTACATGGAAGGCAACGTCGTCTTCCGCCAAGGCGACCGGACGATCTACGCCGACCGCATGTACTACGACGTGCGGCATCAGGTCGGCACGGTGCTCTCGGCGGACATGATTACGCCGGCGCCGGGCTACGACGGCAAACTCCACCTCCACGCCGGCGTCTTGCAGCAGGAAGGGCCCGACCGCTTCCGCGGGCAGGACGTCTTCGTTACGCCCAGCCGCCTGGGCGTGCCGCGGATCAGTGTGCAGGCCAGCGACGCCTCGTTCGAGGACATACAGACGCCGCAATTCGATCCGCTCACCGGCGCGCCGCTGCTCAATCCGCGTACCGGCGAGCCGATGTTCGATCACGAGCAAACCGTTTCCGCGCAAAACGACACGGTCTGCATCGAGGACGTGCCGGTCTTCTACTGGCCCACCTTCACCACCGACCTCAACGACCCAAGTTTCTTCCTCCGCAGCGTCCGCTTCAAGCAGGACAGCGTGTTCGGCACGCAAATCTACAGCGATTTCGCGGCCTATCAATTGTTGGGTATCAAGAAGCCGCCGGCGGGCACCGACTGGACCGTGAGCCTCAACTACCTGAGCCTGCGCGGCTTTTCCGAGGGCACGACGTTCACCTACGACCGCAAGGATTTTCTCGGCATTCCCGGGCCAGTCACCGGGCAGTGGAACTTCTGGGGAATCGACGACAGCGGCAGGGACAACCTGGGTGGCGGACGGCCCAGCGTCGCTGCCCGACCCGACGTGAACTATCGCTACGAACTTATCGGGCGGCACCGCCAGGAAATAGAGGACGGCCTCACCGTCTGGGGCGAGTTCGGCAAAATCAGCGATCGCAACTTCCTGCTGGAATACTTCAAGTCGGAGTGGGACGAGCAGAAGGACCCCACGACCGACCTCGGCTTGAGCTATCGCACCGGCGACATGTCGATGAGCCTCTTCGCCCAGGACCGGCTGGACAATTTCGTCACCGAGACGAACTGGCTGCCGCGATTCGACCATTACCTATTGGGGCAGTCGCTGCTGGCCGACAAGCTCACCTGGTTCGAGCATACGAGCGTGGGTTACGCGCAGTTCCGCGTCGCCACGCTGCCCGACCCGGCCGCGGGCGACGAGCAGACGAGCCACTTGAATTGGGAACCGCAGAATTTCAGCGGCGGGCGATTCGTCACGCGCAACGAGCTCGACCTGCCGCTCGAACTGGGGCCGGTGAAGGTCGTGCCTTACGTGCTGGGCGAGATCGGCAATTGGGGACAAGACATCAATGGCCAGGACCTGACGCGGGCCTACTACCAGGCCGGCTTCCGCGCGACGCTGCCGATGTGGGCCGTCGATAGCGAGGCGGAAAGCGCAGCTGTGGAACGTTCACGGCCTCGCCCACAAGGTCGAGTTCCAGGCCGAATATCTGCACGCGCAGACGAACCAGAGCGTGACCGAATTCCCGCTCTACGATCCGCTCGATGATCAGCAGATCGAGGACTTCCGCCGCCGATACGTGGTCAACACGTTTGGATTTCCGCCCGTGCTGCCGCCGGGGACGCAGAGCCCGCCGCCGCAGTTCGACGAGCGTTTCTACGCCGTCCGCACGGACATGCAAGGCTGGGTCACCGCGCCGAGCATGGAAATCGTCTCGAACCTGGACGAGCTTCGTCTGGGCGTCCACGAGCGCTGGCAGACGAAGCGCGGCCCCGCCGAAAATCCGCACATCGTCGACTGGATCGAATTCGACACCGACTTCACGTTTTTCCCCGATGCCAACCGCGACAACTTCGGTTCGTCGATCGGACTATGGGACTACAATTTCGTCTGGCACGTTGGCGACCGGCTAACGCTGCTCTCCGATGGCATCTTCGACTTTTTCGATCAGGGGCAGAAGATCATGACGATGGGCATGTTCCTCACCCGGCCGCCGCGCAGGCGCTCTACGTGGGCTTCCGCGTGCTGGAGGGACCGATCGACAGCCAGATCCTGAGCATGTCATACAGCTATTGGATGAGCCCCAAGTGGATCACAACCACCGGCGTGACGATCGACATGAAAAACTTGCAGAATGTGGCCCCGGCTTTCCAGTTGATACGCGTGGGCGAGTCGGCGCTGGTCTCACTGAACCTGAGCTACGACCCAGCGCGGAGCACGGCCGGCGTCGGCATCTCGGTCGAGCCGCGCTTCCTGCGCGGCAAATTGGGCAGCACGACCGGCGTGCGGATCCCGCCGGCGGGCGAGATGGGAGTAGAATGAGCCGCACGTGGAAAACGAAATTCGCCAATGCCTTTCGCGGCCTGCGTGAAGGCGTTCGCGGTGGGAGCAGCTTCGCGGCGCATTTCGTTACCACCCTGGCCGTCATTGCGGCGGCTGCGGCGTTGCGCATGAGCGTGATCGAGTGGTGCATTCTCTTAATGTGCATCACGGGCGTTCTCGCCGCGGAATACTTTAATACCGCGCTGGAAGCGATGGCCCGTGCGATCACCAACGAAACCGATCCCCACGTTCGCGACGCCCTGGACATCGCCAGCGGTGCGGTGTTGACGGCGGCGTTTGGGTCGGTGGCGGTGGGAGCGGTCTTGTTCGGACACCGAGTGGGCGAGTTATTGCGGTGGTGGTAGCAGATCCACTACTTTCGCGCTGTATACTGCCGATTCATCGCTTCAGCCATTGCCTCTTCCGCTTCACGAATCGTGCCGGCGCACTGGCAGACGAGGCTCTTCGCCATGAAGCTGAAGGGATCCTCCGGGTCGAGCTCGCAAACCAACAGGGCCTGCTCAACCGCTTCGCCGTGCCGGCCCTGCTTGCTGTAGAACGCGCTCAAGGCGGCATGGGCCAGGGCAAACTCCGGCTGCGACTTGGCCAGATTCTCCAGTTGCGCCACGGCCTCGTCCAGCTTGCCGGCTTGTTGCAGTTCAATGGCTTCGTCGTAGAGCGTTTCGGGCGATGACATGGATCAAGGCGGCCAGTGGCCGAAATAGAAGCTTCCAGGAAATGATAGTTCTCGTAAGTCTAGCGGCAGCCGCGATCATTGGCCAGTGGGGGCGCAAGCACTGGAGTACCGGCTTTAGCCGGCAAAACTGCCCAAAGACCGCCTAAATGCGGGACTCCGGGTGCATGTCAGCTTTTGTAAGTCAAAGTGCAGCGGCGGTGGAGCGGCGGTAGTAGGAACACCCCGGACGGTGGGCAAGGTAACGTGCGAGGCGGTCATCGTCGCACAAGGCCGCGGCGCGGATTTGGAGAATCGCCTCGGCTCCGCTGGGATCGTTCCAGAACTTTTCCGTCCCTTTCACCCGATAGTTGACCTCTTTGACCAGAGACTCCATCAAGGCGCTGGTCACCGGCAGGCCAAGCCGCCGATAACGCGGATAGTCCATGCGCTCCCGGTTGTTCGCCAGATAGCGCAGAGCCACGGCCACTGCCTGACGTGAATCATCTTCGGCCAGCGGGTGCTCGGCGTCAATGCCCTCGTCGGCAAGCCATTTCCGCAGCGCCGAAGTTACCTCGTCAACACGGCCCTGCCAACAGGCTTGTGCCATGCCGAGGTAGCACTTCCAAATCGGTTGCGCCTCGCCCGCCAGGACCGATGCCGCCGTGTAAAGGTACTCCAGCGGATGGACAAAATCCAGGATGGGAATGAAGTCCGGAAAATGCGCCTGCTGGATCGACCAGTTCCAGGCCAAGCCGTCGCCGAGAAACGCACGTGCAGCGGCTTCGAAGAAGCGGCGGCGACTCGCTTCGCGCTCCATCTGTCCACCGAACTCGTGCGAGGCGACCATGCTGCTCAGACACGTCCGAGCGATGCGTTGAGGACGCCAATCCACAGGGCACGATGCGTTGTCGAGCACCGCTTCCTGGGGCAGAGCAGCCAGAGAAAGCGGCTCTTTTCCGGCCAATTGCGCCACTTTTTCCGGATCGCCGAAGGCCGAGGGAAGTTCGGGTTGAGGATCTTGGTCAAACGTCTGATGCGTCATTCGCCACAGGCCGGCGTTCTTCGTCTCGCGCCATTGCTGCTCATGCACTCCCGCTCCACAGCCTTCGCTGCGCGTTTGCACGCGGCCTCCGTCGCACTGCACTACGGCCAATGTCGGCGGCGCTTCCACCGTCGGACACGTCGGCAAGTTGTCGGCTGCTTCCGCGTCGCGCAGTTCGGTCAGTTCGTTGCCAACAGCCATCGTGACGCGTTCGATGGTTTTCGCCGAAACTTCATTGCCGCCCAACTGCTTCAACAGCACCGCCGCGCAATCAAACAACGTCGCCTCGCTGCCAGCGTAGACCATCCTCTGCGTCAATGCGGGCGTGCATTCCCGCGAGTCCAGTCCCAAGGCTTCACGCTGAGGGAAAAAAAGCCCGCCGACAGCGGGTGCAATAGCCCTTGGGTTCGCTGATCTCGATCGGCCCATCCGTCGAGTTGATCATACGACTCACGACTTTCAGGCCACAGGATGTTCCGCACTTGGGGCAGGGGGCGGCGGCAGGCGAACTGGCCGCCACCTCGCGTGCCGCTTGCTGTTGAATGCGGCGGCTCAGTTGGACCCCGACATCGTGCGCCGCGGCCTCGATTTGGCTGAAGTGAATCGGCTTTCCCAATTGCCCTTCTGGCCACTGAAGCTCGACGGCAATGTCGGCTGCTTTGTGGAATAATCGCTCCAGCTTCTCCTTCAAAATCTGCACTTGTCGTCCATGACAATCACTCCTGGTCCATGAAAATCCTTCCTACGTCCCTTCAGGCCACCCAGTTTAACCGATAAACCGCAAAAACTCCTATTGACGTTTCTTGCTTCTCCCGGACCGCGCAAAAGCTGACGTACACCCACGCCTTGCCGCGCACCAGGGATCGCTCTGGACATACGCTCCCTTTTGCGATACCTTTCCTGCCGCTTTTCCTCGATCGCCATTTGGCGGAGAAATGGATGTCTTCCGGACTTGCAACCAAAACCGCGTTGTCAAGCGGCCGCGCTACGCGGCTGCAGGACCTGATCTTGCCGGTGGGGATCATCGCCAGCGTGCTGGTGATCATGGTGCCGCTGCCGGCCGCGCTGATGGACGTGCTGCTGGCGGCCAACATCACCATCGCGGTGATCATGCTGCTGACGACGATCTACGTCCGCACGCCGCTGGAGTTCAGCATCTTTCCCTCGCTGCTGCTGGCCACGACGCTGTTCCGGCTGGTGCTGAACGTGGCCACCACGCGGTTGATCCTCACCCGGGCCGGCAGCGACGGGCTGCTGGCGGCCGGCGGCGTGGTGCAAGACTTTCGGCGAGTTCGTCACCGGCGGCGACGGACGACAAGATCGTCGTCGGCCTGATCATCTTCGCGATCATCGTGCTGATCCAGTTCGTGGTGATCACCAAGGGCGCCACGCGCATCAGCGAAGTGGCCGCCCGGTTTGCCTTGGACGGCATGCCGGGCCGGCAGATGGCCATCGACGCCGACCTGAACGCCGGCATCATCGACGAGCGCGAGGCCCAGCGCCGCCGCCAGGAAATCACGCAGCAGGCCGACTTCTTCGGCGCCATGGACGGTGCCAGCAAGTTCGTCCGCGGCGACGCCATCGCCGGCATCGTCATTACGCTGATCAATATCGTCGGCGGGCTGTTCATCGGCATGGTCGAGTCGGGCATGAGCGCTCGGCCAGGCCGGCGTCGCTGTTCACCACGCTGACGATCGGCGACGGCCTGGTGAGCCAGGTGCCGGCCTTCCTGATCTCGCTGGCGGCCGGCTTGCTGGTCACGCGCAGCAGCAGCGAGAGCAATCTGCCGCAGCGAGTTCCTGCAGGCAACTCTTTTCGCGTCCGCAGGCGCTGGCCGTGGCGGGCGGTTTCCTCGGCGATCCTGATCTTCACCAGCCTGCCGCGGATTCCGCTGCTGCTGATCGGCGGCGGCTGCATCGGCGCTGGCCGTGACGCTCGACCCGCCGCGAGCAGCGAGGCCAAGGCGGCCGCCGAGGCCAAGAAGCAGGCCGAAGCCGCCAAGCCGGCCGAAGCAGCGCGTCGAAGACTACCTGGCCGTCGATCCGATGGAAGTCGAGATCGGCGTGGGGCTGATCCGCCTGGCCGATCCCAAGCGCGGCGGCGACCTGCTGGAGCGCATCCAGCGCGTCCGGCAGAACGTGGCCGCCGAGATCGGCATCATCCTGCCCAAGGTCCGCATCCGCGACAACATGCGGCTCGACCAGAACCAGTATCGCATCAAGATCGCCGACATGCCGGTGGCCGAAGGCACGGTCTATCCGGCCAAGTTCCTGGCCATGGATTCGGGCACGACCACGCGGCAAGATGCCGCGGCATCGCCACGCGCGAGCCGGCCTTCGGCACGCCGGCCGTCTGGATCGAAGCCGCGATCCGCGACCAGGCCGAGATGCTACGGCTACACGGTGGTCGAGCCGGGCAGCGTGATCGCCACGCACCTGACCGAGACCGTCCGCCGCCATGCCGACGAAATCCTCACCCGCGACGCCACCAAGCACCTGATCGACGAATTGAAGCAGACCTCGCCGGCGGTGGTCGACGAATTGATTCCCGGCGTGATGAAGCTGGCCGAAGTGCAGCAGATCCTGCAGATGCTGCTTGCGCGAGGGCGTGCCGATCCGCCAGCTCGGCGCCGATCCTGGAAACGCTGGGCGACTATGCCGCCGCGGACCAAGGATCCGATCCTGCTGGCCGAATACGTGCGGCACCGCCTGGCCCGCTCGATCTGCACGCGCTATCGCGACGCGGAGAACCGGCTGCTACGTGGTCACGCTCGATCCGGCGCTGGAAGACCGCATTCGCGCCGGCTTCGAGCACAACGAGCACGGGCTGTTCATCCGCATGTCGCCGCAGGCGGTCGAAGCCACCTGCCGGCTGATCGCCGCGGGCGTGGAGAAGCTGACGCTGGCCAATCATCCGCCGATCGTGCTGGTCAGCCCGCAGATCCGCGCCGCCTTGAGGCAGATGACCGTCTCGCACCTGCCGCAGCTGGTCGTGCTGAGCTACAACGAGATCACGCGCGACACGAAGATCGAGGCGATGGCGATGGTGAGCGATGCGAGGTAATGAAAGTAAAAAACCGGAAAATGAAATGCCACCGGCTTGCACGGTGGAATGTTACGCTCATTGCTACATAACGATACCCTCCCCTCCGTTTTCTCAATCCGCGGCAACGGCGGAGCCGTCGCCGCGGATTGAGAAAAAGGTTGTTGGAGGACGGCGTGTGTAGCTTGAAACGTGAAACTCAAGGGGGCAAGCCGGTGGCATCCCGAATCCAATCGAGGAGCAAAGCATGACAGCAGTTTCATTACTTCACATTGCGATTCTGACGACATTTGCAGCCGCGAATGCCGCCGCTACCAACACCGATCTTCGCGCGGCCGAAACGCACATAACCGGCCGGTATTGGAGCGAAGAACCGACGGAACCGACCGTCGAAAAGGTCGTGCTCCGCGAAAACACGCTGAGCGAGAAGTATGGCATCGGTACCGACCCGGTCGCGCCGCCGGACGCGGAAACGATCGCCTTGATAAACAAGGCGAGCCACTTCGTTTCGAGCATTGACTGGATCGCGAAACGAAAAGATCCGCCCCCTGCAAAGCCCGATTTTCCGATCCGCGCCAATTGGACGAAACGATTTGTCGCGGAGTGGGATGACGACGGAGGATTCACGTTGGGTGGAAAATACGTTCCAAGTCCACCACCAGACGATCCACAAATATTTTCATTCATTTGTTAGCGGCTTCCATCATTGAGTCGCCGCTGGCGCCGGCCCTGTTTATATCTGCAAACTCAAATCTCAGATATCCAAAACTGTCATGGAACTCAAAACCTACCGCGCCGCGACGATGCACGAAGCCCTGGCGATGGTCCGCCACGACCTGGGCCCCGACGCGGCCGTGCTGCATACCCGCGAAATCCAGTCCCGCCGCTTCTTCGGTTGGCTCAACGGCCCGCCGCAAATCGAAATCACCGCCTCCCGCGAGGTCAACGTGCCGAGCCGGCTGCCGGGACGAAGCCGCTACGAGGAAGAACGCGGCGCGAAGACGACGTGCGTTCGCGGCATGACGCGCCGCACGCGCCTGCTATCGCCGCCGCGAAGCCGCAAGCGGATGTCAGCGAGGCAATGCAAAGTCAATTGAGCGAACTGCAAGAGATGGTCGAAGAGCTTTGCCGCCGCGGCGAGGCCCCCAGCCGCGATCTGCCGGAAGAACTGTTTCAGCTCTTCACCGATTTGCTCGATTCGGACCTGAACGAAGAGTTGGCCCGCGAGCTGGTCGAGCGGGTGCGGAGCGAAACCCGCGGCTCGCACGATCGATGACCTCATCATGGTCAAGGCCCGCCTGGCGCGGATGATCGAGTCGGAGGTCCGCGTTTCCGGCCCGATCCAGACGCCGCCCGGCCGCTGCCGCCTCGTGGCCCTCGTCGGGCCGACCGGCGTCGGCAAGACGACGACCATCGCCAAGCTGGCGGCCAATTATCGCTTGAAGGAAAAGCGCCGCGTCGGCCTGATCACGGTCGATACCTACCGCATCGCGGCGGTCGAGCAGTTGCGGACCTATGCCGACATCATCGACCTGCCGATGCAAGTGGTCTCCACGCCCCGCGAAATGCGCGAGGCGGTGAGCCGCATGGACGATCTCGACCTGATCCTCCTCGATACGGCCGGCCGCAGTCCCAAGGACGAGGTTCGCATCCAGGAGCTTCGAGCGTTCCTGACCGAGGCAGACGCCGACGAGGTACATCTAGTCCTCAGCAGTGTGGCGGGCGGGCGCGTCCTGGAGCAGACGGCCGAGCGCTTCGCTGCCGTCGGCACCACCGCCATGATCCTCACCAAGCTCGATGAATCCAGCGGCTTGGGCAACATCCTGCCGCTGATTCGCACGAGCAAGCTTCCGCTGAGCTATCTGACCAACGGCCAGAATGTGCCGGACGACATCGAGATTGCGGAGTCGATGCGTGTCGCGCGATTGATATTGGGGATGGAAGGAAATTGATGGACCAAGCCACCGAACTACGGCCCTCGTGCGAGAAGCCGTGTCGTCGCGCGTGCCAAGCGATGTGCGGGTGCGACGGATCGCGGTCTTCGGCGGCAAGGGAGGCGTGGGCGCGACCACGATCGCCGTGAACCTGAGCGTGGCCCTGGCGCAGCGAAGGCCGGCGATGCCTGCTCTGCGACGCGGCGGGCGGCGACGTTGCGATGCAGCTTCGCTTGGAGCCACGGTACTCGCTGGCCGACGTGCTGGCTGGAAACTGCGGCGTGGAAGATATAATCGTACCTGGCCCCCCCGGTGTGCAGGTACTGCCAGGCGGGCACGAGTTGACGAACTCGCTCGACAAGGCCGAACATGCCTGGAATCGAGTGCTGGCGCAACTGCCCGGCCTCACGTTGCGGCCGGAAGTCGTCGTGATCGACGCCGGCAACCGGCCCGAACGCGCGGGCGCGGCAGTGTTGGCAGGCGGCCGATCGCGTGCTGCTGGTCAGTACGACGGAAACGGCCGCGATTATGAACGCCTACGCGTCAATAAAACTGCTCAACGATCCGGCCAGATCGGCGTCGATCACACTGCTGCTGAACCGTTCGCGAAGCGATACGGCTGCCGACGAGGCCCAGCGGCGATTGGCCCACGCCTGCCGGCGGTTCCTCGGCTTGCCGCTGCGAAGTGTCGGCGTCGTGCCGGAAGATGCCAATGTAAACCAATGTGCCGCCGGCGGCGAGCCATTTGTGCTGGCAGCGCCAGCGTGCGCCGCAAGCGTCGCGCTGAAGCAGGCGGCGCGAGCGGTGTTAAGTCAGTCAACAACACGAAGAGCGGTCGCGGTGTGACTTTGGAGTGCGATGGCTTGCCATCGCTTTTCACAACGCACGGCTTTATGGAAATGATTTACCGTTATGGAAAGCGGCGGCCAGCCGCCGCACTCCAAATGAAAGGAAAAACTCAACCTTAGTTTCGGTGCATCCGATATAGACGGACAAGCATTGCTAGTCAATGCGCTGTCAAACTATTCCGGTCAGGAAAAGTTTGACGGCGGTCCGGAGACGCACTCGTGGCCCGACAATACGCTGGAATCCTCGGCCTCTTGGCGCTCGTGGTCTCGCTTATGCGCGGCCTCGCGGCCGGCGGCGGAGGCGAAGCGACGCTTTGGATGGCGTGGCTCAACCTGCTGGCGTTTTCGGTCATCGGCGCGGCGATCGGCTGGCTGGCGGAACGAATCGTCCGCGATTCGGTCAGCAGCCAGATCTTGTCGGAATTGCAGGAACAGAAATCCAAGTCGCCGGCCATCGCTCCCAAGCCGGCCGGATAGTGAATCACGGAAGTAATTTCGTAGGGTGGGACAAGCTCGCTTCAAGCGAGCGCTGGCCCACCATGAATCGCATAACGGAATGAGTGGTGGGCCTTCGCTCGCTCAGGCTCGCTTGTCCCACCCTACGCTGAAATCTGTCACGGAGGATCGCATGGCAACGGCAGTCGCCCCAGAAGACGTTGAACAACTGTGGATCGAATTCAAGCAGGACCTGAACAACCAGGACCTTCGCAACCGGCTGGTCGAAATCTATCTGCCGCTGGTGAAATACAACGGCGAGCGGATCTGGTCCCGGCTGCCCGAAGGCGTCGAGCTGGACGACCTGATCTCCGCCGGCGTGTTCGGCCTGATGGACGCCATCGACGCCTTCGACCTGACGCGCGGCGTGAAGTTCGAGACCTATTGCGTGCCGCGCATCCGCGGCGCCATGCTCGACGAGCTGCGGACGATGGACTGGGTGCCGCGGCTGGTCCGCTCCAAGGCCAGCAAGCTCAACGAGGCGCTCAAGACGCTCGAAGCCCGGCTCGGCCGCCCGCCCAACGAGAACGAGCTGGCCGAGCAGATGCAAATCTCGCGTGCCCGAGCTGGAAAAGATGATGCTCGACGCCAACGCCGTCAACCTCGTCAGCCTGAACAAGAAGTGGTACGAGACCGACAGCTACAAGGACGTCCGCGAGATCGACATCCTCGAAGACAAGAAGGGCGAGGACCCCACGCGCCGCATCCAGAAGAGCGACCTGATGCGGCTGGTCACCAAGGGCCTGAACCGCAACGAGCGGCTGATCATCATCCTCTACTACTACGAAGAGATGACGATGAAGGAGATCGGCGCCACGCTCGATCTTTCCGAGAGCCGCGTCAGCCAGATGCACAGCTCGATCGTCGACCGCTTGAAGAACCAGCTCGGCCGCCGCCGGCCGGAATTCGGGTCGTGATTTCACTTTCCGGCAGGCAAGACGCCTCGTTCGCGCGGTTCCGCAACGACCGCCGCCAGTGTATAATAGCAAGGTCGCCAGAACTATGCTTTTAACCGCTGGTTCGCAGCTTGAGGAACTGGGAGAGATTCCCGGGGCCTCTGCCGAATGTACCGTGGGCAGCTTGCCCGGAAGGTGTAGAACCATGAATTTGCAGGTCGTCGGCTGTAGCCATCACGCGACCGCAATCGCCGTTCGCGAGCGGCTGGCCTTCGGGCGGGAGCAAGCCGGTGAAGCCCTGAAAGAATGGCGAAGCTCCTTCCGCGATGTCGAGGGCGTGTTGCTTTCCACCTGCAATCGCGTCGAGATCTATGCGGCCAGCCAGTCGGGCGCGGTGCCGGACGTCGACCAGATCGGCGTTTTTCTGGCGCGATTTCATCGCCTCGATCCGGGCCAGATCGTGCCCCACCTCTTCGTCAGCACGGACGAAGCGGCGGTGCGGCACCTTTTCCGCGTGGCGGCAAGCCTGGACAGCATGGTGCTGGGCGAACCGCAAATCCTCGCTCAGGTGAAACAGGCCTACCAGGCGGCCACCGAGCGCGAGGCCACCGGGCCGCTCTTGCACCAGGCGTTTCAGGCGGCAATCCGCGTCGCCCGGCGAGTGGCCACCGAGACGGCCATCCATCAGCGGCGCGTGAGCATTCCCAGCGTGGCCGTGGCCGACTTCGCACGGCAAATCTTCGAACGCTTCGACGACAAGGAGACCCTGGTCATCGGGGCGGGCGAGATGGCCGACGAGACGCTCCGCTACCTCCGCGACGAAGGCGCGCGGAAGATCACCGTTATCAATCGCAACTTCGAGCGGGCCTGCACTCTTGCGGCCGAATGGAACGGGCGGGCTCGACCTTGGGATGACTTGCACGCCGCGCTGACCGCCGCCGACCTCGTGATCAGCACCACGGGCGCGGGACGGGCGATTGTCACGGCCGAGGAGTTCAAGTCGATCCACGCCGCGCGGCGGCAGCGGCCGCTCTTCGTGCTCGATCTGGCCGTGCCGCGGGATTTCAGCCCGCGGTGGGCGATTTTTCCGAGGTCTACCTCTATTCCGTTCGACGACCTGCAGGCGGCCTGCCAGGCCAATCGCGTGCTGCGCGATCGCGAGACGCCGGCGGCACTGCGCATCATCGAGCAAGAGACTCGCCGCTTCATGGGCGAGATGTATCACCGCGCGACGGCGCCGGTGATCCAGCAGCTCCGAAACGGTTGGGAGAAGCCAAAGGAAGATGAAGTGACGCGGCTGCTGAATCGCCTGCCGCAATTGGACGTTCGCTCGCAAGAGGAAATCCGCCAAGCGTTCGACCGGCTGGTGAACAAGCTGCTGCACCCGCCGCTGGAATCGCTTCGCGACGAGTCCAGCAAGGGCGTCCCGCACGGCCTGCTGGACGCCCTGGCGCGGCTGTTTCAATTGAGAGACTGAACAGCCCTAACTGAGTCTCTGAGGGAGAGGGGTCTCAGAGGGAGAGGGGACTGGCGACGATCACTCTTTGGCCGGTTCTTCTTCCTCATCGTCGTCCCAATCGTCGTCCTCGTCGTCGTCATCCTCCCAATCCTCATCCTCTTCGTCATCAAAATCCTCGTCGTCATCCCACTCGTCTTCATCTTCGTCCCAGTCTTCGTCTTCGTCCTCGTCGTCAACCTCCTCCCACGGCTCATCGTCTTCTTCGTCCTCTTCGTCTTCGTCTTCGTCCTCGTCGTCCGCCGCCTTGGCGGCGTAAATCGTCCTCCCGCCCGGCATGGGGCGGTTGGCGTGTGTCACCGAGGCCGTGCCGAAGCGTTCCGGCTTGGTCTTTCTGTCGATCGTAACGCTCATGTCAGTCTCCTCCTGCTTCTCGCGAGAATTATGAAATGGTTGCAAATTCGATGTGGGAACATCGGCGACGGTGTCGGCCGACTCCTCGGTGACAAGCTTCGTAATCGGCAAAAACTCGGGACGAGGTAAATCATCCAGGTGCCGTAGCCCGAAAACCTGCAAAAACTGCCTGGTCGTCCCATATAGTAAGGGACGACCCAATTCCTCGGACCGGCCGGCAATCCGCACCAGGTCGCGCTCGATCAGTTGCCGGAGGACTTCGCCGCACTGCACGCCGCGGATCGCTTCAATCTCGGCCCGCAGCACGGGCTGCCGGTACGCCACGACCGCCAAGGTTTCCAGGGCGGGGGGCGAAAGCCGCACCTCCCTCAACGAGGAACTCAACCGCCGCAGCCAGGGCGAGTAACGCGCCCGCGTCAGCAATTGATACCCTCCGGCAATCTCCTCCACTCGAAACGCACTGCCCTCTGCATCATACCGTCGATTCAAGGCTCGGATCAGTGTACGGGCTTTTGTGCCATCCGCCAAGCCAGTCAGTTGGGCCAATTTTCGACTTCCTAGCGGTTCCCGGGCGAGAAACAATATCGCCTCAAGTCGCGCCGTCCGTGCCCGCCGAACCCCACTGCCCACCTCGTCGGCAGGGAAATCCAACTCCGCCGTTTGAATGCCCGGCGGCGACGGCCTTGCTGTTGCCTCCATCCAGCACACAGGCTGGCGAAAACGCAAAGCGACGCTTTTCAAACGGTGGCCTAAACTCACGGGAATCCTAGACATACCATGTAGCGTATGCCTCGGCAAGCACCCAGGGCAAGGGAGGCAGCGAAAAAATGGGGCTTTAGCGGTGTGTAGAAGTAAACGATGTCCAGATGCCGGTCATCGCAACCGGCGAGGATTACCCGCGTTTTTGCCAGTCCTCAATCTGCTGAAGGACGTTGGCCATCGCTTTAAGGGGGTCTGGGTCGACGTTCTGAAAGGGCCGCCACACTTGCGGATTTCCGCCGATTGGCATCCGGCAGTAGAAGCGGTAGGCGTCCTTCTGATCGCCCCAAGCCTCAAGCAGATAATAAGTTGCGCCCAATCGCTGGAGTCGATCCTGGATGAACTTGAACGTCGCGTCGGGATTTGAGGACTCGCTGCCTGGCGATTGCGATGCGCCTGCCGCAGGCACCGACGCTTGTACCGCCGCATTTGGCGTCACACCGTTCCGCTGGGAAGAAGTACTTTCGAGGCTGGATGGAGGTTGTGAAACGCCTCTATTTCCGCCGGCTGCGAAATCACGATTTTCGGCGTGCTCGTTTTGTGGAAAAGTTGTCGATTGCCCGGGCAGATTGACAACCGGCACCTCGTAGCTTGCGGGCACTACCGACGAATCAGGGCTACTTGCCATACCCGTGCGGCCGAATGACTGCACTGTTACGCCCGATTGAGGGGATCGCATTCCGGAATTCGGCATCGCTTGTCCGATGCTAATCGCTGCCGATGTGCTCGCCGGACTGTAGGAGGCGGGAGCTGGCGTGAACGGCGGTGCTGCGCTCAAACCGCTCCTTGCGTTTTCGCCCGGCCCCCGAAAATCCGCCAGCGTGGGGCAGCGGCCATTCTGAATCGCCTTCACCACAGAGGGGAACGACGTTCCACAGACCGCCGCCAAGGGGATGAGGAGCACACAGGTTAGCATTACTAAGGCACGAAACGTGGTCACGGTCAACGATTGCTGCGCCATGCGGGGCTCCTTTTCACACGTTTTGGAAGGCCGTTTGAGGCGGCATGATAATCAAGGTTGTCACGGCAGGGCAACAGCAAAACAGGACCGCTGGAGTCCCGGTGTGAGCGTCTTGGTTGTGGGCGGGAAATTTGGTACAAGAAAGGCTGGTTGGGAAGTTTACCTATTTTCCGGTCGAGAAATTTTGGAGGAAGCCATGGAAGGCACAAGAATGTCGGAAGGATTGACGCCCGAGGAATTGGCGGAAGCCGAACGGAGCTTTGAAGTTATGAAGGAAGCCGTACAGGAGGATCTTTGGCGGATCGCCTGTCTGATGGCGGGCAAGCCGACTGAGCGGTTGCTTGGTCGCACGGAATTTGAAGTGCGTGACCAAGTGCTTCGCCTAGGAGCCAAGGCCGTCGAGACCGCCGTCAACGGGCGGAAAAAAGGGGGTACCAAGGGTGCAGCACGGTCTGTGAGAAATGCGGGGCCGACGCGCGCTTCGTCGAGTGGCGTGACAAGACCTTCATGAGCTTGATGGGCCCGATCAAGGTTTCTTCGCCCTACTATCATTGTCGTGATGGTTGCGGCGGGGGGTGCCGCTCCTTCGATCCCTTGTTGCGGTTGGGCGCACAACCGCTGACTCCGGCCGCGGAAGAGGTCTCGGCGATGGCTGGTGTGCTGGGCAGTTTTGCCGACGGGGCCGAGCGGGTGTTGCGAAAGATGGCCGGGTTGCGGCTGAGCGAATCGACCGTCGAGCGAACCACCGAAGCGGCCGGCGAGCGGGTGGCGGCGCAATTAGCGGCGGGCGAGTCGTTGGGGCCAAGCAGGCCATGGGACTGGCAAAAGGACGCGGCGGGGCGGAGTTGCGCCTAGTTAGCGCGGATGCCACGGGCATTCGTCAACAAGGCCCGGGAGGCTCACAGACTGACGGAAAGATGGCTTATGTGGCGATGGTGTACAACGCCAATAGCGAGCACGATTCGACACGGCCACCTCCCCGGCAAGTGCGGTATTTATCGGGTTTTTACGACTTTCGGACGTTGGGTCGTCAATTGCACCGCGAGGCACTTGAAGTTGGCCTGACGAACGCAGAGCAACAGATTGCGATCTCGGATGCCGGCAACGGTTTGGAAGATTTCTTCCGCACCTACTTTCCCAAGGCGGAAGTCATCTTGGATTTCTGGCATGCCAACGAGCACTTGGTGGAGTTGGGCAAAGTGCTTCATCCCCACGACGAATCTGCGCGGCAAAACTGGACAGACGACATTGCTCATCGTCTCAAGCATGAAGGCGGATCGACAGTACGTGCATGGTTGGAAACGCTGGATATGACTTCGGCTTCCACGGAGGTGCGGGAAGCGCATCGTCGCGAGACACAATTCTTCCGCAACCATGAACACCGCATGGACTATCCGCGATACGTTCGCAACGGCTGGCAAATCGGCTCCGGCCCAGTGGAATCGGCGTGCAAAACCGTTATTGGAAATCGCCTCAAGGGCGGGGGAATGCGGTGGGGGCAAGCCGGTGCCAACGCCGTCTGCCACCTTCGCGGGCTATATCTCAGTGAGCCAGCCTGCTGGGAATCATTCTGGAACCCGAACCCCAACTAATTCTTACCCACAGATTTGACGCCCACACTGCCGGGAGGGGTGTACGTCAGCTTTTGCGCGGTCCGGGGAGAAGCAAGAAACGTCAATAGGAGTTTTTGCGGTTTATCGGTTAAACTGGGTGGCCTGAAGGGACGTAGGAAGGATTTTCATGGACCAGGAGTGATTGTCATGGACGACAAGGCGAGATTTTGAAGGAGAAGCTGGAGCGATTATTCCACGAAGCAGCCGACATTGCCGTCGAGCTTCAGTGGCCAGAAGGGCAATTGGGAAAGCCGATTCACTTCAGCCAAATCGAGGCCGCGGCGCACGATGTCGGGGTCCAACTGAGCCGCCGCATTCAACAGCAAGCGGCACGCGAGGTGGCGGCCAGTTCGCCTGCCGCCGCCCCCTGCCCCAAGTGCGGAACATCCTGTGGCCTGAAAGTCGTGAGTCGTATGATCAACTCGACGGATGGGCCGATCGAGATCAGCGAACCCAAGGGCTATTGCACCCGCTGTCGGCGGGCTTTTTTTCCCTCAGCGTGAAGCCTTGGGACTGGACTCGCGGGAATGCATGCCCGCATTGACGCAGAGGATGGTCTACGCTGGCAGCGAGGCGACGTCGTTTGATCGCGCGGCGGTGCTGTTGAAGCAGTTGGGCGGCAATGAAGTTTCGGCGAAAACCATCGAACGCGTCACGATGGCTGTTGGCAACGAACTGACCGAACTGCGCGACGCGGAAGCAGCCGACAACTTGCCGACGTGTCCGACGGTGGAGGCACCGCCGACATTGGCCGTAGTGCAGTGCGACGGAGGCCGCGTGCAAACGCGCAGCGAAGGCTGTGGAGCGGGAGTGCATGAGCAGCAATGGCGCAAGACGAAGAACGCCGGCCTGTGGCGAATGACGCATCAGACGTTTGACCAAGATCCTCAACCCGAACTTCCCTCGGCCTTCGGCGATCCGGAAAAAGTGGCGCAATTGGCCGGAAAAGAGCCGCTTTCTCTGGCTGCTCTGCCCCAGGAAGCGGTGCTCGACAACGCATCGTGCCCTGTGGATTGGCGTCCTCAACGCATCGCTCGGACGTGTCTGAGCAGCATGGTCGCCTCGCACGAGTTCGGTGGACAGATCGAGCGCGAAGCGAGTCGCCGCCGCTTCTTCGAAGCCGCTGCACGTGCGTTTCTCGGCGACGGCTTGGCCTGGAACTGGTCGATCCAGCAGGCGCATTTTTCCGGACTTCATTCCCATCCTGGATTTTGTCCATCCGCTGGAGTACCTTTACACGGCGGCATCGGTCCTGGCGGGCGAGGCGCAACCGATTTGGAAGTGCTACCTCGGCATGGCACAAGCCTGTTGGCAGGGCCGTGTCAACGAGGTAACTTCGGCGCTGCGGAAATGGCTTGCCGACGAGGGCATTGACGCCGAGCACCCGCTGGCCGAAGATGATTCACGTCAGGCAGTGGCCGTGGCTCTGCGCTATCTGGCGAACAACCGGGAGCGCATGGACTATCCGCGTTATCGGCGGCTTGGCCTGCCGGTGACCAGCGCCTTGATGGAGTCTCTGGTCAAAGAGGTCAACTATCGGGTGAAAGGGACGGAAAAGTTCTGGAACGATCCCAGCGGAGCCGAGGCGATTCTCCAAATCCGCGCCGCGGCCTTGTGCGACGATGACCGCCTCGCACGTTACCTTGCCCACCGTCCGGGGTGTTCCTACTACCGCCGCTCCACCGCCGCTGCACTTTGACTTACAAAAGCTGACATGCACCCCCTCAGCCCGCCGAAGCCCGTTCCTACACCCCATGCACCCAACCCGCCGGAATACCCCTGGCAGGCTATTCCGCCTATCGTTACCATATAGATTGAATCCAAGGTATGCCGGCGGACGACCGATCCATGTCTTCATCTGGGCCATCGCCACAGTCTGATAACGTCAGCTTCCAGGGCCGCTTGGAGGTCGAAAGCCTGTCGGACATTGGCCTGCGTCGATCGAACAACCAGGATTCGCTGGCGGTCGTACTAGCCGCCAGCAGCAATGTCTGGCAGCAGCGGGGTGATCTGTTGGTTGTGGCCGACGGCATGGGAGCGCACGCCGCGGGCGAGCTGGCCAGCAAGCTCTCCACGGATACTGTGCCGTTGACCTACCAAAAGCTTGCCGACCGAACGCCGGCCGAGGCGCTGTTGGCCGCCTTGGAAGAGGCCAACGCCCAGATACATAGCCGTGGACAGGCGAGCATCGATTTCAAGGGTATGGGCACCACCACAACGGCGCTGGCTTTGCTGCCTTTTGGCGCATTACTGGCCCACGTCGGCGACAGCCGGGCCTATCGCCTCCGCGGAACGCGGCTGGAGCAGTTGACTTTCGATCACAGCCTGGTGTGGGAGATGCGCGCGGCGGGCCTGCCCGACTTCGGGCCCAAGAACGTGATTACCCGCTCGCTCGGTCCCGGCCCTACGGTGAAGATCGACCTCGAGGGGCCGCATCCGATCGTGGCGGGGGACATCTTTGTGATGTGCAGCGACGGGCTTTCCGGCCAAGTCAGGGACGATGAACTGGGCATGGTCCTGGCCAGCATGCCGCCGGCCGAAGCGGCGCGATCGCTCGTCGACCTGGCGAACATGCGCGGCGGGCCGGACAACATCACGGTGATTGTCGCCAAGACCGCGGGCCCGTCCTGGTCGCAATCCTCGACGAACGACATGCCGCGGTCCCGCTCGGTAATCCGGCCGGTCAATCCAAACGTTTGGATCGCGCTGGGCGTGTTGGCGCTGGCGGGCCTGCTGCTGCTGTGGATGCAGCAATGGATTCCCGCCGCGCTCTGCCTCGTCGCCGCCGCGGTGCTTGGCGTCGGCACTTGGTACTATCGCCAAGGCGGCGAGGTCCAGGGCCCGGCGATGAACGGCAATCGCTTCGGCCGCGGCCCCTATACGGCGATCGTCTGCACGCCCTCGCAGGAGTTCGTCCTGCGCCTCGCGGAGATGCTGCGGGAACTTCGTGAGGCGGCCACGCGCGACGACCTTGCGATCGAAAGCGCGGCCTTCAACGCCATCCTCGATCGCGCAGCCGCCGAAAACCAGGCGGGCGACATCGCCCAGGCGGTGCGCTACTACTGCCACGCCATCAGCTTCCTCGTGGCCGAATACAAGCGGCAGGGCAAATCGCAGAGCGGGGTTTCGAGAAGGTGAAGGGGTCAGTCGCGACTTGCTTCGTGCCACGATTGGCAAGGAAGCGCTTGTCCACATTGCTGTGGTAGGCTAAACGCCGGTAGCCGTTTGCAGGTTGGAGTGTTATAATAGGTCGGACCAAGGAAAGGAATGACGATGCAAAGAGTTCGATACGACGAACTGAGTGATCCGGTTCGGGACTTTCTTGCGCCGGCGGGGAAGGGGGAAGTTATCGTGGTTGAAGATGAATTGGGAAGCGCAGCCTACAACGTGATTCCCGTGATTCGGCCGTCCGCGGAACAGAAGAAGAAAGCTTGGGAAGATATTGTTCGTCTCCAGCAACGCGTCGGTGAATCGATGAGGCAGCAGGGAGTTTCGGAAGACGATATTGATCGTGTTCTTCGCGAGGATGGGTAGCACAGCTCCTCAATGATTCGTCAAGACAATTCTGCTGCCGCTCCGCACGTGGTCGTTGTCTTCGACGCCAACGTCTTGATTCCATTGATCGTTCCCGCCAGCCGGTCGGCGCGTATTTTTCAGCGGCTGGCCGCCGGCGGACATGATGTCGTTGTCTCGACGGCAATCCTTGCCGAAGTGCGTGAAAAGATGTTGACCAAGAAGAACTTGCGCAAATGGCTCCGTGTATCGGATGAAGAAATTGAAGCCTTCTTGGAGGATCTGGTAATCGCATGCACGGTCATTGTGACACCATCAAGCGTGCAAAGAGTCGTCGTTGCCGATCCCGACGATGACGTAGTGATTGCAGCGGCTGTCCAATGCAGCGCGGGATATATCGTCAGCGAGGATCAGCATCTTTTGGCACTCGACGGTTTTCAAGGGATACGTGTGATGACCCGTGACAACTTTGCCCGGGAATTGGACCGTCTGCACATTCCCTAGGCGGCTAGGATGAGGCCCTTGTTGTCGCAGCGATCGTCGCATATTACAATCACCTCGTATTGTAAAGCGGTCTAGCCTTCCACGTAGATGTCCATGATCGACTTCCTCCCCAAGCACACATTTCTCGTCGGCATCGATTCCGACGGCTGCGTGTTCGACACGATGGAGGTGAAGCACAAGGAGTGCTTCGCCCCCAACATCATCAACTATTACGGGCTGGCAGGCGTGAGCAAGTACGCCCGCGAAGCGTGCGGACTTCGTCAATCTTTATTCCAAGAGCCGGGGCATCAACCGCTTTCCGGCCTTGATCGAGCAGCTTGACTGGACTGCCGCGCGGCCGGAAGTGCACGCCCGCGGCGTGAAGATCGAAGTGCCGCGATCGCGTGCGCGAGTGGGTCGCCCGCGAACCGAAGCTGGGCAATCCGTCGCTGGAAAAGGCCGTCCAAGAAACCGGCGACCGCGACTTGCGGCACTTGCTGGAATGGTCCAAGGCGGTGAACCGTGCGGTGGAGGAGATCGTCCGCGATGTGCCCGCCGTTCCCTTCGTCCGCGATTGCCTGGAAAATGACCGGTCGCAGGCCGATGTGTTCGTGGTTTCCGCCACGCCGAACGAAGCCCTCAAGCGCGAATGGGACGAGCACGACCTGGCCAGGTACGTCGTTGCCATCTGCGGCCAGGAGATCGGCACGAAGAAGGAGTGCTTGCAGGCCGCGCAAGAACTATCCGCCCTGCCACACGCTGATGATCGGCGACGCGCCGGGCGATCACAAGGCGGCCGTGGCGAACGGTGCGCTGTTCTTCCCCGATCAATCCCGGCGCGGAGGAAGCGAGTTGGAGGCGGCTGTTGGACGAGGGTCTCGACCGATTCTTCGTCGGCACGTTCGCCGGCAAATATCAAGTGGAATTGCTGGCCGAGTTCGACAGTTACCTGCCAGACGAGCCGCCGTGGAAGCAATGAGCAATCAAATCTGAAATCTGGAATTAAGAACCATGCCTGATAAATGCGATTTCGGCCTGATCGGCCTGGCCGTGATGGGCGAGAACCTGGCGCTGAACATCGAGAGCCGCGGCTACTCGCGTGGCCGTGTTCAACCGCACGACGAGCATGGTCGACGACTTCATGGACGGCCGCGGCCAAGGGCAAGCACTTCGTCGGCTGCCACACGCTCGAAGAACTGGTCGCCAGCCTGGCCGCGCCGCGCAAAGTGATGCTGATGGTCAAGGCCGGGCCGGCGGTCGACGAGTTCATCGAGCATCTGCTGCCGCTGCTGTCGCCCGGCGACGTGATCATCGACGGCGGCAACACGCTACTATCCCGATACCGAGCGGCGCACGAAGTACGTCGAGTCGAAGGGCCTGCTGTACATCGGCACGGGCGTCTCCGGCGGCGAGGAAGGGGCGCTTGAAGGGCCCCAGCATGATGCCCGGCGGCAGCGAAAGGCCTGGCCGCTGGTCAAGCCGATCTTCCAGGCGATCGCCGCCAAGGTCGGCCCGAAGAACGACATCCCCTGCTGCGAATGGGTCGGCCCGCGCGGCGCCGGCCATTACGTCAAGATGGTCCACAACGGCATCGAGTACGGCGACATGCAGTTGATCTGCGAAGCCTACTGGCTGCTCAAGAGACGCTCGGCCTGTCGAACGACGAGCTCTACGACGTTTTCGACGCCTGGAACCGCGGCGAGCTGGACAGCTATCTGATCGAGATCACGCGCGACATTCTTCAGCGTTCGCGACCCGGAGACGGGCGGATACCTGGTCGACTGGATCCTGGACACGGCCGGGGCCAAGGGCACCGGCAAGTGGATGAGCCAGCTGGCGCTCGACCTGGGCGTGCCCAGCACGCTGGTGACCGAGGCGGTCTACGCCCGCTGCCTCTCGGCGATGAAGGATGCGCGAGTCCGCGCGCAGCAAAGTGCTGGCCGGGCCGGCCGGCAAAGTACAAGGGCGATCGCAAGGAGTTCATCGAGCAGGTCCGCCAGGCCCTCTACGCCTCGAAGATTTGCAGCTACGCCCAGGGCTTCGTGCAGATGCAGGCCGCGGCCGAAGAGCACAAGTGGCCGCTGGATTTCGGCTCGATCGCGCTGTTGTGGCGCGGCGGCTGCATCATCCGCGCGGTCTTCCTGGAGCGGATCAAGGAGGCGTTCGACGCCGACGCCAAGCTGGAAAACCTGCTGCTGGCCCCGTACTTCACAGGCGGCGACCGCAAAGGCCCAGGCCGCCTGGCGGCACGTCGTCGCCACGGCGGTCCAGCTGGGCATTCCCATGCCCGCCTTCGCCACGGCGCTGGCCTATTACGACGGCTATCGCGCAGAGCGGCTGCCGGCCAACTTGTTGCAGGCCCAGCGAGATTATTTCGGCGCTCACACCTATCAGCGGCATCGACCGGCCAGGCGTGTTCCATAGCGACTGGTTGCGGATGCGAAAGGAACCATGACATGAACGAGTTTATCAGCGACCTATTCTCTCTCGACGGTCTTTCGGCCGCGGTCATCGGCGGGACCGGCGTGCTCGGCGGCGCGCTGACTGAAGGGGCTCGCCCAAGCGGGTGCCCACGTCATCGTCGCCGGCACCAAGGAAGAAAACTGCAAGAACCGCGCGGCCGAGCTTGCAGCAGTTCGGCGGCCGCGCCGGCTTTTGCCAGGTCGACGTCACTGAGCGGCAGTCGATCGAGCACCTGCTGGCTTCGACCGTCCAGCAAACCGGCCGGGCCGATATCCTCGTCAACTGCGCCGGCGTGAACGTGGCCAATGCCTTCTTGGACGCGAACGACGCCGACTGGGACCGCGTCATGGCCATCAACCTCCGCGCCGTCTTCCAAGGCTGCCAGGTCTTCGGCCGGCACATGGTCGATTCGGGCGGCGGATCGATCGTCAACATCGGCAGCGTCACGTCGCACCTGCCGCTATCGCGGGTTTTTGCCTACTCGGCCTCGAAGGCGGCCGTGCTGAACCTCACGCGCAACGTGGCCCGCGAGTTCGGCCCCTTGGGCGTCCGCGTCAACGCCCTCTGCCCAGGCTTCTTCCCGGCCGAACAGAACCGCAAGATTCTCGACAAGGAGCGGGTCGACAACATCATGCGCGGCACGCCGATGAAACGCTTCGGCGAGCCGGAAGAACTGGTCGGCGCGCTCTTGCTCATGGTCGTCGCCGAAGGCCGGCAAGTTCATTACGGGCACGCATATTGACGTTGATGGTGGATTTACGGCGTGCTGGTTTTAGCCTTTTGGAGTGCGGCGGCTTGCCGCCGCTTTCCGAAACGGTTACAAGAGAAAGAGACGTCCGCTTGTTCTCGCGTCGGCAAACTCTTTGCGCCTTGTGAAAAGCGAGAGCAAGCCCTCGCACTCCAAAGACTTGTAGCGTCCTCCGCAATGGCATTCGCGCGCCATGAATCAGCAATCGTCTGAATCCGACGAGCCGTCCGGCGCAAGCGTCGCCGGGAATGCTCTTGCGCTGCGCCTGGGGCTTTGCGGGCGTTTTCTTGCCCTTCGTCTGCTTCGCGATCGGGTTTCCGGACAGGCCGGGTTGGCAGTCGGGCGATGTGCGCACCTATGCGGCCTTGCTGATGTCGCATGAGGCGTCGCTGCCGATAATTCCGCTGTTGCTGTTCTCGATGATTTCCCTCGCGCTGCTAATGGCGCAGCCGCGCATTTTGCCAACAATCGATGGATTTGGCTGGGCATCTTCAGCGGCGTCGTGCTTTCCATCGAGTATTGGCTGGTGTTTGTGGCGGCGATGAACGATACGGCCAATGGCTGGGGGCACTCTGAACATTACATCGTGGCCTTCTTCCTTTCGGCAATCGCCGTAGCCGTTTCTTGGTTCGGCTGCCGCCTGATGGTGTTCGTAATCCTCCTGCTCGACCGGCCTAAGCGCAATGCATTATTGACGACTGTTCTCGCGGTCGCTCTCGTCGCGCTGGCAGTTACCGTCATCTTTTCGCTGCCTTACGTGGCCATACTTTGTTTGGTTTGTTCGACGCCCTGGGCCGTCGCGGCCTATGGATCGGCGGCGGTCTGGCTGGTGCGGCAACGAGGAGCGCCGTACTTTCGCTACACGCTTGCACAACTATTCGCTGCGACAACCGCCCTGGCGGCGAATTTCGCCGCGTGGCGAACCGCTTACATGATTATGCTGGACGAATACTCGCGGCTGCCTACGCAGCCTCCGCAAGGCTGTTTCGTATGCAGCGCCGCTGCACGTGGTCACGCCTTTTTCGTCGGCAGCACTTCGTATCGCGATGCCGACGGGCGCGAAAGCGCGGTCAACGATCAGTTGCGCACCCTCAAGGCATTCGAGCCTCTTGCTGCTCGCACTCAGTCCCGCCGCACATCGGGCCGCACGGCGAGTTTATGACGGCGTCGGGCCGTTGATGGCCGCCGCGCTAGTGCATCCGCTCGCGGCGGACGCGGCCTATCTTGCCTTGAAGCCGCTCGAATGGTTCGCGAGACTCGCTCTGCGGCTGGCGTTGGGCAAGCATTTGACTTTGATCGCCCGGCTTTATCGCGTATGATAACCGACGTACTTCTCACGCTCCGTCGTGAGGTGTTCGGTTTGCGGCACGATTGAAGCACATTAAACATCACGGCGGAGCGTGATGAGTACATATATGGCCAACTGGGACCGAGACAATTCGTTGAACGACCGCGGCAGCCCGTCGATCCCTCAGTCCGCGCTAGCGGCTCCCCCTTCTCCGTTCTCCCTTCCCCCTTCCTTCCAAGCCCGGCCATTCAAGATCGGCCACGTGGCCATCGATTTCCCCGTCGTCCAAGCGGCCCTGAGCGGCTATAGCGATTGGCCGATGCGGGTCATCGCCCGGCGGCTGGGGGCGGGCTATACGCTCGGCGAGGTGCTCTTGGACCGCTTCATCGTCCAGGTGAGCATGGGCAGCAAAGCCAAGCGGTACATCCGCACGACGCTCGAGGAGCACCCGGTCGGCGCGCAGCTCATGGGCGCGGAGCCGGCCGATTTTCCGCCGGCGGCGCTGAAGCTGGCCGAGGCCGGTTTTGACGTGATCGACATCAACTTTGGCTGTCCGGTGAAAAAGGTGCTCGGCCGCTGCCGAGGCGGGTTCCTCTTGAGTACGCCGCCGGCGGCGCTTGAGATCGTCGGCCGCGTCCGCGACGCCCTGCCGCCGCACATTCCGCTGACGCTCAAAATGCGCCGCGGCCTGGACGACAGCCAAGAGAGCCGCGACAACTTCTTTACTATCTTCGACGGCGCTTTTGCGCTCGGCGTGGCGGCGATCACCGTCCACGGCCGCACCGTCAAGCAGCGTTATATCGGCCCGAGCAACTGGGACTTCCTCCGCGAGGTCAAGCGGCACGCCGGCGAGCGGATCGTGCTGGGCAGCGGCGACGCCTTCACCGCCGAAGACTGCCTGCGGATGCTCGTCGCCACGGGCGTGGACGGCGTGACGGCAGCCCGTGGCGCGATCGGCAATCCGTGGATCTTCCGCCAGGCCCGCGCCCTGGCGGTAGGACAGCCCGCCGAACATCCCAGCCTCGCCGAGCAGCGCGAGGTGATGCTGGAGCACTATCGTCTGGCGGAACAGACCTACGGCTACAATCGCACCTGCGGGCACATGCGCAAGTTTGGCATCCTTGGCTCGCGAATGCACCCGCAGCACAAGACCGTCCGCGAGGCATTCGTGGGCGTGAAGACCCGCGACCAGTGGCATGCGGTGGTGGAGGAGTGGTACAGCGGGCGACGGCTATAACCGCAATTGACTTATTCGGAATCGTGTTGTAATATATTACAATAGAACGAATCGGGGCAGTCGCTCGATGATCTACTTCATTTGGGACTTGGAGGACGATCCTGACGGCAATGTTCAACATATTGCGGAGCACGACGTTACGCCCGATGAAGTCGAGGAAGTCTTGAACGACCGCTTCAGCAAAGATGCCCGCAGCAACTCCAGCGGGCACCCTATTACGTTTGGCTGGACCGACGAAGGACGGTATCTCGCCGTAGTTTGGGAATTGGTAGACGACGTTCCGCTCACGATTTATCCCGTAACCGCCTACGACGCACCAGAGCCAGGCGAGGAGCGATAGCAATGGAATCTGAGCGAATCTACCGCAAAACTGATCGATCTCCGGAAGAAAAGAAAAGACTGCTGGAACTGCGCATTGGGCTGCACGCCGAGCGGCCGGGATTACAGGATTTGCTTGCGTCTGGCGATGTGACCGAGGTTGTATCTCATGGCGAGTATTTAGACTTGCTCGAGATGCTCGGCAAGCTCAGAAAGCACCGGGAGTCGCAAGGCCTAAGTCTGGCTGACATTGCCGATCGCAGCGGGATGGACCGCTCCGCGATCAGCCGTTTGGAGAACGGACAGTATCTAAATCCCACGGTGGATACGCTCTATCGGTACGCGCAGGCCGTCGGTGCGGAGATCGGTTTCAGTCTGCGCGTGCCTTCGTAAGCATCGAATACCTTATTGAAATCTATACTCACCCACCGCCAGCCCGTGCAGATTGGGCGAAAGGAGTTCGTCGTGGTCGCGGGGACGCGTGTTGAGCTTCACATCCTCGAACTTCCAAATGGTGCTATCCTTGCCATTGGGTGCGAAATACTGCACGTCGGTCGTCAAGTAAGTCTTCGCATCGATGAAAACCTCAATCTTGGAAAACACGATTCCCGTCTGTGCATTCTTTGGATAAGCGGTTATTAGAAATTGATCCATGTGATCGTAAAAAGTGAGAAAGTAATTCTTGCGGAGTTCAGCGGCATCGACCTGGACCGTCAACGGAAGCACATTCGTCGGATATTGAACTGCGCGTAATGCCGCCGCAAGTCATGCCCAAAACCCTTCGTTTGGCTTCGAGCCTTGGGCTTTCGTGTCCGGCCAAATAAACCTTATACAGTTGCTCCGGCCTTCGATGATCAACGTCTCCTTTTCGTGCCAGACCATCAATTCCGATAGGCCGCTCCAGGCAGTACGCTTGTCAGACTTGATTTGCAAGCAACCGACGATTGGAGCTTCGTAATAGAAGCGGCCTTCCTCGCGTGGCGGCTCCTGATTGGGCGATCCAAAAATGCGGTCGTATTTCCAGCGGTAGACTTTCGCGTCCAAGGTTTTGACCTTCGCGGTTGCCGCCTCCCACTTGGCAAGCGGTCTGTTGGTTTAGTCGAAAAGTGACCAAAGAATACGGACTTACGACGACGGCATTGACGTAACTCCTTATTCATCGGTGCATCTCGGCATTAAATCGACAGCCCGCAAGCCGGTGGCATTACCTGCGAAAGCCGCATGAGGTTCGCGTTCGCACCCTACGGCGTCGGCTCGGGATAGACGAGTTTCGGCCGCGGTTGCGATTGTGCGGGCCGAGGCGGCGCGGCCGCGCGGACGGGCGGCGCGTCGATCGGCTCCAGAGCGCTCGTCGGGTTGACATCTGATGTCGTATCCTCGCCCGGCGGATTGGCCGGCGCGGCACGGCTGGGCACCGGCGGCGTCCGCGGCTTTGGAGTCGTCGGTTTGACCGCTGCCGGCGCCCAGCGAATCTTGCCGATCTGCTGCTCCTGCTTCCAGCGCTGCACCGGCTGCTGCCGTTTGGCCGCGGGCACTTCGGGCCGATAGTAAAGGCCCTCGTGGGTGATCTCGCGCAAGTTGGAAAACGCCAGCACTCGATAGGCCAGGATTTCGGAATCGAGATACTTCACCAGCCGGGCGTCCTCGCCGCCCTCCAAATCCCGGTCGGTGTATCCCCACAACATGCGATAGAGCGCGGGCGCGTCGTTGGTGAATTTCTTTTCGAGCGACTGGCGAATGGCGGCCGCCGTCTCCGGGCCACGGGCGATCGCTTCCTTTAGCTCATCGTAGTAGTCGGGCCAGGCGACGCGATATTTGTCGTCATCCAGCGCGAGCACCAGCGGATCGAATTGGCCCAGGTAGCCGAGGCAGCGCAGGGCCAGAGAACGATTTTCCGTGCGGCGATCCTCGGCCATTTCATTTAAGGCCAGCGACGCCGATCGGTCGGCGGGCAGCGACTGCGAAACGGCAAGCGCCGCGCTGGTCCACCTCGTTGACCGTGTTCGCGGTGATCCACTTGGGCACGTCCGCCGTAGGTACGCTCGGTCCGCCGTCCAGCGCGACGCCGGCCGGGCCGTCGAGCCGCAACGCCGGCCTGCCGTTTTCTTCCCACAACGCGCTGCCTTTGGCTACGAAGAAGCGGGTCATGGCGCGGGAAAGGTCCTTCTCCGGATCGGTGCCCGGCACGTGGGAGCGGGCAACTTCAAAAGCCGCGACCGATTCGATGTTGGCCAGCGTGAGCAGCCCTGAATGCGCGCCGGCCACGATGCGGAGCCGTGCGCCGGCCTGGGCGAGTGGCTTGATCGTCAAGCGACCGTAACTGATATCGACACCCAGCGGCGCGTCGGCGCCGGCGCGGACGAGTTCGATCCGCGTGCCGTTGAACAGTTCGATTGACGCGCCGACGACGAATACATTGATCTGTGAACTATAGGACGGCAGCGTCAAAAGCGGCTGATTCGGCGTGAGGAACTCCGCGGGCAGCACGCGTTGCCAGATCGAATTAGCCGCATCGTACTTCAAAAGCACGTCTTGGCCAGAAGAGATATAGGTGGCGACGTTCGCCTTGTCGCCGGCAGGCGGATTGCCGCGTGGAGCTTTCGGATCGACCCGCGCGACCTCGTTGGGATTGGCGGGCGGCGCAAGCGGCTGCGGCGGCGGAGGCGTCGAACCGGAACTACTTGTGCCAGGAATCGACGCGCCGGGAATTGCAGGGCCGTCCGGCGGAACGGGCTGGATCTCTGCCTTGGGTGGGTTGGCTGGAACGATCGGCAGATTCTTGCCCGGTTCGGGGCGGGGAATTGGCGATTCCCTTGACGGTGGCGAGACCTTGGCCGGCGCACTGCCCGACGTTGCAGGCGCCACCGGAATAGGCGGCGGTCCCGCGGCTGGGTTTTCGGGAATCGTTTCGGCCGGCGGCACGGGCTGTTCGGTGGGGCCGGCCTCGCTTGGCACGGGCGGCGCGGCCGTATCGCGAGTCGGCGCAGGGCGCGACATTTCCTGCCGAGTCGGCTGCTGCGGCCGAGCCGCTCGGCTTGACGCCAGTTCCACTGGAAGCGGAAGCTACTTGGTCGCCCGACGACTTCGCACTGTCTTCGCCCGCAGGCCGCTTGCCCGATTGGTCGCCTTCCTTAGCCACCGGTTTGCCGCCGATTTTCGCATCCGCCCAGTCGAGGAAATTGCCGATCGGCGTGCCTGGCTTGGTCTGCCCGAGCGCCACGAGGACAATCGCGATCGCGGCGCAAGCTAACAGCGTGATGGCCGCCGCCGGAAGCAACCGACGCTTCTTCGGCGGATCGCGGAGGTACTCCGGCACGACCGGCCGCGGGCGGGCCTTGACCGGCGGCGAGGGCGGGGCGTGCACTGCGCCATCGCCGGAAAGTGCCGTTGCCGCTTCGGCCGCGGCCAGACGCTCTTCGTCCACGCGGCTCGCGACCTCCGGCAGTTGATACATCCGCTGGCGGCTCTCCGGCTCGACCTCCGCCGGCTCGACTTGCGCGATGGCCAGGATCTGATGGCAGGAAGCGACCTCTGCCAGGTGCATCTCCGACTTCAGGCAGACCTCTTCGAAGTCGGGCACGCGATCGTCCGGCAGCTCATTGTCGAGATATTCGGCCACCGTATTGCAATCGAGGTTCGTCCCTTTTTCGGTGATCGACGGGGCCGCCAGCCGCAGCCGCCGCATGACGTCGCGAATCTTGTGGTACAAGTCGGTGGCAAACTTACTGTCCTCGATCTTCTTGCCGATTTCCTTGGCTTCCTGGGGGTAGAGCCGCTCCAGTTCGCCGTCCATGTAGGCCAGAAGGGTTCGCAACGTTAATCGCATAATGTCACCCCAAGTAGGCCCCGCTTGCCGAGCGGGACAAATACGGTCGGAATCTTCGCCAAATTCTCACGTCGTCGGCCAATCCACTTCGCTAAATGGTCCCTTCCGGCAGAAGGGACCTACTGCTTCTACCCTTATTAGTGGCGTGGCCGCCGCGAATCCGTGCAAGAATTCGGAGATTATTCCGGAATTGTCCTTGCCCGACGGTCGTTAGAAAGCGCCAGCATTGCCGACATGGTGAGCAGGACTTCGAGCGATCCGACGACGGCCGGGTGCAGGACCGGGCGGCGGTATTCGACGGGGAGCCCAAGAAAATCTTCGCTGTGCTGCCAGCCCTGACGCGTCTGTCGCCAGGTATCGGCTCGATCGTCGTCGGCTATTGTTGGACTGGCCGCTGCGGCGAACCAAGCCAGCAATAAGAAACCAACGGCTAGAAAACGCAACCGCGACATCGTCGAGCCTCAGATGAATCCGGCGAATGGAGTGTGCCGAATAAGTAAAGCAATCCCGAGGCCAAGCGGGCCGGATGAGCCGCGCGTGATCGCAAGTCGTTGTGACGCCGAGCTTTTCAGCGAAATGAGCCCTAACGACTCGTGCCGGCACGTTGCAAAACGTCAACACGTTCCGTTCGTGCGCGATGCAAACGGGCAACATGATGCAATTTGAATTGCATCAAGCGCGCGCCCTTCCTGCGCGGCGGTAATGGAGACAGCCCCCAAAAAACTTGCGTCCCGCGGTCGCGTGTCGTAGGTTTTCTTGAGGCTGGTTCGCCGGTCTCGACAATGCCCGCGCAGTGGCTGCATCCCGCGACCACTGCGCACGGCATCCCCAGGAAATCAAACTATTATGGCAGCCTCGAACTCAGTCCCCCAACCGGATCTCAAACAAACCCTGGCGAAGATGCAACTCGCGGCCCTGCCGCAAAGCGCGATCCGGCTTCTGGAACTGTCGCGCGATCCGGGCTGCGGACCCGCCGAATACGCGGCGCCGATCGAAGCCGATCCGGGGCTTGCCGGACAGGTGCTGAAGTTTGTCAATTCGTCCTATTTCGGCTTCGCGCGGAAGATTCCCAGCGTCAAGGTGGGCATTTCGCTCGTCGGCATGAGGACCATCCGGAACTTCGCCTTGTGGAACGCCGTGTTCAGCCTGGCGCCGAATCCGCGTTGCGGGCCGTTCGACCTGAAGAGCATCTGGCAGGACTCGCTCCGCCGGGCACTTTTTGCGCGTGCCGTGGCCAAGGCGCATCGCCTGCCGAATGCGGAGGAAATATTCACGGCCGCGCTCCTGCAGGACATGGCGATTCCGCTACTGGCCAAGGAGTTCCCCGGCGTCTACGAAAACCTTCTCACGGCACGTGACCACGGCCGCCGCCGGTTATCGTCGCTGGAACAATCGTCCTTCGGATGGACACACTGCCAGGCGGCTGCCCAATTGGTGCGTCAGTGGAACCTGCCGGAAGATTTCGCGGCGCTGATCGAAGGCCATGCCGATGTTGCGAACAACAGCCCCACGCCGAGCGAACTGGGCCGGAACATCGTCGCGCTGTCGGCCCTGCTGCCTGCTACCGCCGACCCGCTGTGGGTGGAGTGTGCCGCCTGGGAGGAGCGGTTCACGCGCATCAGCCCGAGCATGGACTCGCCCGTCGAATTGCTGGAGCAAGTCGATCGCGAGTTCACCGAGTTCGCGCCGGTGTTGAAGCTGGCTACTCCGCGCAAATTGTTGGCAGAATGCTATCAGGAGGCGCTTGCGACGTGCTGAGGCGGCGGTCTTGGCCAACATCGTGAAGCGTGCGGCACGTTCTGAGTGAATTGTCTTGACCGGAATATCCGGTGCAAAGCGCGCGAGGGTTTCTCGCGCAATGTCCTCGATTTCGCTTGTCTTCGTTTTCCGAAGAGTATTCGCCGGGTCGTAGAAGCGGCGTCTCGCCGCTTTGAAATGCGGCGGGACGCCGCATCTACACAATTGTGCCGCCGCACAAAGCCATCGCAGCAGAATGCTCGGTGAATGCTATTTGGGGTTTTGGGAACGCCTGAATATAATGGATTGCAGGCATTGCGAACACCCATATCTCGACTTATCGCGCAGCGGAATTCGACCTTTTCTTCTCGCAGTGCGACGGAGTAGAATGGAATGGACGGAAGGCGCGGGCCAGCGAGCGAAGCTCCGACGATGGGCCAAGAGACGGTTTGAAACCGCGACTTCCTTGTGTGTTGGCCGTTCGTTCGGTAGCATGTCCGATTGTCGCGCGGCAAAGGGCCCTTGCGAATGCCTGCTTGAGTAATCAACACTGTGACCAAGTCCAAAGAAGACCGCATTCGCCGCATGAAGTTCCAGCACCAGGCGGAAGGCTACCTGGAGCTTGGGCTGCCTCAGCAGGCATTGGATGTTCTCGCCCGGTTGGGAACGGCGGGCAGTCCGGACGTGCGGACGTTGTATCTCCAAGGCGAGGCGCTGCGATCGCTGGAGCGATATTCGGACGCCATCGCCCCGCTCGGCAAGGTGGCCGAACTGGAGCCCGAGAATACGCAAGTCCTGCTCGCCTTGGGTTGGTGCCACAAGCGGTGCGGGCGGATCGACCTGGCAATCGAGGCCCTCGACGCGGCCCTGGCGGCCGACGGCGACGAGCCGCTCATCCGCTACAACCTGGCTTGCTATCATAGCGTGGCGGGCAACAAACGCGGCGCCTTGATGTTTCTTGAACAGGCGCTTTCTCTCGATCCCAATTACCGGCTGCTCATCGAGCACGAGCCGGACTTCGACCCGATCCGCACGGACCCCGAGTTTCAGGCCATCTGCGAAGGCGCGGACGGGCGGGTGAGTTCTAAACTTCCCAATCCTCCAAAGCCAGCCCGGGCACCCGGCTAAACTCTCTGGTATTGTGCGTCACGAGTGTGCAGCCGTTGGCGATTGCGATCGAAGCAATTTGCAGATCGTACGGTCCAATGATCGTGCCTTGGCTTTCGCCGAATTCGCGCGAAGTGGTCGGCGGCCGTGTCGTCAAAAGGCAGGCTGCGGAACGGCTGCGCGAAGTATTCAATACTCAACATGTTTACCTTGGTCGTTGCACTGCGCAGCGCACCGTACATGAGTTCCGCTTTGACCGGCGCACATAAGAATACGTCCTGCGTCGGCGTAGCGCTCAATCGTCGTCGGATGGGAAGACTCCGACCTCGCAGGTAGCCGATGCAGACATTGGAATCGAGAAGCTAACCCATTCAATCGAAATCCACGGGCTTAGGCATCTCGCCCTGTGGCGGGCGCTCGAACGTTTCGTCAGTGATCGAGCCGAAGGTGCTCTCAAAATATCCCGGTGGCCAACCCAACTCCTCCGGCGAGACTCCTGCCCGCTTGCTCCGCTTCGGCTCGACTACAAGCACGACATCGAAATCGGCATCCGGAGTTCCTAAAGGCACGCGGACATGCAGGACGCCGTCTTTTCCCGT
Organism: uncultured Planctomycetia bacterium; assembly: GCA_963707295.1. GTDB lineage: Bacteria > Planctomycetota > Planctomycetia > Pirellulales > Thermoguttaceae > JANXQG01. Next base: position 406,511 of record CAVPPL010000006.1, on the reverse strand, counting down.
TCGTTCGCTGACGCGCATAGTTTGCATTGCGATTTCTCCGGCTGAGAGAAGATCAAGGTCGTTTCGATCTGCACAATTATTCTAGCATGGGCTGTAACTTGGTGGTAGACGCAGAAACGCCCGACTTCTCAGTTGCGCACCGACTGCCAAAGTGATGAGTACTCAGTACTGGATACTCAAGCACTCACCGCCCTCCTCGCAGCCTCGCCCGAATCGCCTTCAACCGCTCGATCAATTCCTTCTCGAAACCGCGATCGACCGGGCGGTAGTACTCTCGCTCGACGCCCAGATAGTCCTGCGCGGCGATGCCGCCTTCGGCATCGTGGGCGTATTGGTAGTCCTGCCCTTGACCCAAGCGCTTCGCGCCGGCGTAGTGAGAATCGCGTAGATGGACCGGCACCGGCAATAGCCGGCCCTTCGCGGACGTCCGCGCGGGCCTCGCCGATGCCGACCGTGGCCGCGTTCGACTTCGCCGCGCAGGCCAGATAAGTCACCGCCTGGGCCAGAGTGAGCTGACATTCGGGCAGCCCGACAATCTCGCAGGCGTGGGCGGCGGCCACCGCCAGCGGCAAGGCGGCTGGATCGGCGTTGCCCACGTCCTCGCTGGCCAGGATCACCAACCGCCGGGCGAGGAAGCGCACGTCTTCGCCCCCTTCGAGCATCCGCGCCAGCCAATAAAGTGCAGCGTCCGGGTCGCTGCCGCGGATGCTCTTGATCAACGCGCTGATCGAATCGTAGTGCGAATCGCCGTCGCGATCGTACTGCACGGCCTTGCGCTGCACCGACTCTTCCGCCAGCGCGAGTGAACTCGATCGGTCGCTGGGGACTGGAAAGCACGCCGACTTCCAGCGCCGAAAGGGCGCGGCGGGCGTCGCCGTCGCTCATTTCGGCGAGGAAGTCCAAGGCGTCGTCGTGCAGATGGACCTGATATTGGCCCAGTCCGCGGCGCGGATCGGCTGCCGCGCGGAGCAGCAGCGACTTGATGTCCTCATTGCTGAGCGGCTGGAACTGGAAGATACGGCTGCGGCTGACGAGAGCGCTGTTGATCGTGAAGAACGGGTTCTCGGTCGTCGCGCCGACGAGAATCACCTCGCCCTCCTCGACGCCCGGCAGGAGCACGTCCTGCTGGGCCTTGTTGAAGCGATGGATCTCGTCGACGAACAGTAGCGTCCGCTCGCCGCGGGCCAGCAGCCGGTCGTGGGCCGCGGCGAGCACTTCGCGCAGCTCCTTCACGCCCGCGGCCACCGCGCTGATCTGTTGAAAGTGGCTACGGCTCTCTTCGGCCAAGAGCCGCGCGAGCGTCGTCTTGCCGGTGCCTGGCGGGCCGTAGAAGATGACCGAACCTAGCCGATCGGCCTCGAGCAGGCGCCGCAGCAGTTTTCCGGGTCCAAGAAAATGCTGCTGGCCGACGAACTCATCGAGGCTCGTCGGCCGCATCCGCGCCGCCAGCGGCTGGGCGGCGCGGCGGTTTTCGTCTTCGGTGGCGGTGAAGAGGGACATGGGCGGTTGGGAACCTGGCGGCGTTTGTTTCGACGCAATTCTATCCGCTTTCGACAATCGAGTGTAGAATAGAGGCGTTGATTCGATCTCTCAACATCTTTTTGGAGATGCAATAATGCCGGTTCGCGAACCAAAGTACAGCAATGAAGAGGCTGCCCGGCTGGGTAATAGCATCTATGAGCGCGACATTCGACCCAAAATGACGGACGCGGACCACGGCAAGTACGTGGCGATCGACATGGATACGGGCGAATGGGAAATGGACGCGGATGAGATGCTGGCCGGTGATTTGCTCCTTGGCCGCTTGCCTGAGGCGCAGATTTGGATGACGCGCGTCGGCTACGGATATATCCGCTCTTTCGGCGCGGGGTTCGTGCGGGGACGACAATGATCTCCGGCACGGTGGTATTCGGCCGCGGACCGATCGTTCCGCTGACTGTACTCGATGCCGACGGTAATGAACACTCCTTCAGCGCAATCGTCGATACCGGCTTCAGCGGATGGCTGACGTTGCCGGCACGTCTCGCGCAGGCTTTGGGGAATCCGTCGCGCGAGCAAGGCTCCGCGATTCTGGCTGATGGCAGCGAAATCTTCTTTACAGTCTATCGAGCACGGGTACTTTGGGACGGCCGACCGATGTCGATTCTCGTCGATGAAATGGAATCGGAATCGCTGATCGGCATGCGTCTGATGCACGGCTACCGCATCTTGATCGAGGACATTGACGGCGGCGCGGTGACCATCGAGCGTATGCTTTAATCGTATTCCTTGGGAATGTAGCTCAGCTCGAGTTGTTTGCCGTCGCGTTCGATTGTCAATCGAACGGGCTTGCCTTCCGCGCTGAGCAACCGACGTAATTGCGACGCCTTGAGCTTAGACACTGGTTGCGCCGATAATTTGACGATCACATCCATGGGCCGAATTCCGGCGGCACCGGCGGTACTTTTCGCATCGACGAATTCGACCACCGGTTTGCCGGCTTTGAAAAGGACGTGCAGCCCGCAGGTGTTTCCACGATCATGATCGGCAAAGTGCTTTCCCTTGGCCAGATAGAGCCGCTCGTTCCGCACGTCAATCGTAACGCGGTAGCGGGAGAGGTATCCAAGCCCAATTGAGTTCTCCTGAGCGCTCGTGAAGCGGAGGTTTTCATTGTGAAAAGACCCGAGCGACAAACGCGAAACTCTTGCGGCTTGCCGCGAGGAAGAGCCGGAAAGGGTCATACATTCGTCGGTGCCGGTAATTCTCGCATCGTGGAACTCAGCGAGACGCCCCAACGTCTCGTCGGAAAGATCACCTGTGTTAGTATTTCCTGTGTCCACGATAAACGGCTCTTGGACCCTCTCGCCGAGCTGGGCCAGAATACGCATAGATTTGTTCTTGCTGACCCCGATCGACAGGCACTCGCCCCAAGTTGGATCTCTCTTGGTCTCCGCGGGCAGGACGTCGATGCGGCCCACGCCGAAGTCAATCGTGACGATCCGGTCCTTGAAAAAATCAAGGCCAGCTACGCCATAAACTTCGGAGCCGGACGCTTCTCGGACCAAGGCGAAATCGTAACACGCCACGGGGTCCTTGGAGAGCGGCAAGGAACTGACACGGGCGTCAGGCGGATTGTAAAGATCCATTCCGATTTGGTGGCCATCGGGTGTCGCCATGCGCACGGCATCAATGCGCGGTCCCAAATTGGATCGCAAAGTTACATCAAAAATGCTGCAAGCCGACCCGGTGTCGAGCAGGAAATGATAGTCCTTCGCTCCGAAGCGCACGGGAATGAGGATGCAGTCATCTTCGGGATCGAATTTGATCGATGCCAAGGGACGCGTCGCGGCGGCCACATACCGGTCCGCAGCGGTACTCTCCCCAGGAAACAGCGTCCACGCGACTAAAAGCACAAGGGTAGCGGTCAAAAGTCTTCTCATAAATCGCTCGCGTCTGCGTGGGTTATTGTGGCCAACCTGGAAGCCAAGCCACATGAGATCGGCGCATCTTTGCCAAAACAGCAGACATCTTACGTCTTTCACCCCCAGCGATCAATCTCGGATTGATTCGTCGAAGGCTGCGTCAATCCCGATCGGCCCGCCCTTGGGCAACATCGGCCGCAGAGGACAAGTCTCACAAAGCGCCTTGCTCTTCTTGCAAAAGTGCTTGCCCAGGTTGACCAACAAGGCGTGGTATTCGTTGTACATCGGCGCGTCGGCCGGGAGATGGTCGTGGAAATACTCCTGGATCTGATGGTAGTCGGACTCCAGGTCGATCCAGCCGTGGCGACTGAAGATGCGAAAGGTGTAGGCATCGACGACGAAACTCGGCATCGCACCGGCATAGAGCAAGATCGAATCGGCCGTTTCTTGCCCCACGCCGTGAACCTGCAGAAGCTCATCGCGAAGCTCCGCCATAGGACGGCGGAACATTACGTCCAGGGAACCGCCGTATCGCTCGACAACGAACTTCAAAAGCGCCCGTAGCCGCCCGGCCTTGACGCGGTAGTAGCCCGCCGGCCGGATCAGTTCTTCAAGCTCTTCCTCGTGCAGTTCGTACAATGCCTTCGGCTCCAGCAGATCGGCCTCGCGGAGATTGCGGATGGCGCGCTCGACGTTCTGCCAGCTCGTGTTCTGCACCAGGATCGCGCCGACCAGGACTTCGAACTGGGTATCGCCGGGCCACCATTTTTGTGGGCCGAAGGCCTCGAGCAACCGGCGGTAGACTTCTTGGAGAACAGTTTTCATAGTAGAATCATGTGCAAATGCAGCCCTAATTGTAGCACCCGCGGGAAGCTAGCGTGAATCACACGGAGGAGCGAGGAGCGTCGGCCGCCGCGCCGATGCGCAACGACTATTGGTCGCAGTCGCGGCGGCCGTTGGCCAGCCTGTTGTTCGCGGGGCCGCTGTTGCTGATTTACGAGACGGGCGTGATCTGCCTGGGCCCAGGCGCAGCGCAACGGGGCCGACGTGTGGCTTCGCGACCAGTTGAAAATGCTTGGCTTTCGCCAGCAACTGGATTATTTTCTTTTGCCCGTGCTCACGGTGGGCATCCTGCTGAGTTGGCATTATGTCTCGCGGCAGCCGTGGCGGGTTTCCCGCAAGGTGCTGGCCGGCATGGCTGCCGAATGTCTGGCCTTAGCGGTCGCACTTTGGTTCTCTTGGGGTTTGTATCAATTCTTCATGCATATAATCGCGCAAGCGGTCGGGCTGAGATCAATCAGCGCGACGTCACGAGTTGGCTGGGCACGGTCAACTCCTATTTCGGGGCGGGAATCTACGAAGAACTGCTTTTCCGCATGATCCTGCTGAATCTGTGCGTCGCGCTGTTGGTGTGGCTTCGCGCCGCGCGGCGGGCGAGCGTGATCGGCGGGATCGTGCTTTCGAGTCTGCTTTTTTCGGCCGCGCACTACATCGGCCCATGCGGCGACGCATTCAAGTGGCTTACGTTTTGTTTTCGCTTTCTGGCCGGCGCGTTTTTTGCTGTGCTCTATATTTATCGCGGATTCGGCATCGCCGCAGGCACGCACGCCCTCTACGACGTGTTGGTCCACCTCTCGATATCCAGCCTCCGCTGACGATTTGCGGTTATGCGGAACGGAGAAACTCTCAGCGACACTGCTTTGCGCGAGTGCGCAATGTCGAGGGGGTCAATTCCTTTTTCGTCGTTCGTCCCGCGGCGCATCTTGAAGATAGTGAGGGTATAAATGGCGATGTCGCGACGCGCATTGAATTCCGTTTGCAAGGCGATTACACAAAATTGACATAGCGCGTCACGACGTTTTGTGCGCCGAACACGCGATGCTAGCAACGCGCCGGCCGCCGCTACCCGCGCCGTGCGGAACTGTCAAGTGCAAATCGAAAATGGACGTCGCGGCGTCGTTCAAATTTTTGAAAACTCCCTTGGAAGAAAGTTAGGCGATCGTTATAATGCGTGCGTGGTGCAAACGACTTCTCGTGCGAGAGAAAAAGTGGGCAAGTCCCCAGTAGTGCAGAGCACCGTTTGAGCAGCCGCCGCCAAAAACGGCCTGCTCCCTTTTTTCCGACTGGCGTCTTCTCGACAACCGTGTTTCCCCGACAACAAGGAGCAAACGAAGTGCTGACAGTGCGACCCAAGATCGCGGAGTTAGTATTTCAGCTTTACGGACGGCCCTTGCATCCGGAGCTTTTTCAAGTCTACGAAACCCGTAGCGTTTCGCGGGGCAACTACCAGGCCAAGATCGACATCACCAGCGGCGGCCACGTCGTCACCTGGCGCTGTGGCGGGATGACGCTTACCGAGGTCGCGGCCGCGGCCCATCATCCGCTGCCCGAGAGGCGGCGGCTGATGTCTTATGCCCTGAAAGGGCAGCGATCGGACCAGATGCAATGCCGCGGCGGCGTGCGCTACCACATGAGCTTCCAACTCGAGTCCGTCGCCCCCGAGGTTTTCTGGATCTTTCAGCAGGAACTGGCGGCCGACGGCCAGCGCAAGGGGCTGTTGCACAAGTTCGACTCCAGCGGTCGCATCTCCCTGGGCGCGTTGAGCTATATCAACGTCGAGGTCCGCACCCGCAAGTTGCTCGTGCAGGCGTTTCACACGTTCCCGGACGACTACGCGATCGTCAAGAGCCAGTCGATGATCGAGTTGCCGTAAGAGATTCCAAGAACTCACCCATCGCCCGCGTTACCGCCTCCGGCGCTTCCAGGGGCGTGACGTGCCCGGCGCCTTCAATTTCCACCAGCCGCGAGCCGGGAATCGCCCGTGCCATGGCCGTCATTTCAGCCACGGGCGAAATCGTGTCGTGCCGCCCGACGAGCAAGAGCGTGGGGCAGTCTATCTGCGGCAGCAGCGGCGTGAAGTCGGGCCGCTCGGCGAGCCCGCGGAGCGTGGCCGCGTAGCTGAACGGATCGCCCGCAAGCATCGTCCGCCGGAGGCATTCGACGACATCAATATTGCCGTCCAGGGTCGCCGGGGCCAGCAAACGCGGCAACATCGACTCCGGCAGAAACCAAGTTCCGTCGCGCTCCAACCTGGCGGCCGTTTCCAAGCGGCCGGCGGCGACTTGCGGAGTATCCGCGGCGGCCCGCGTATCGCAGAGGATAAGCCCGGCCAACCGCGGCGGTGTGCGTGAAAGAATTGAAAGGCGACGTAACCGCCCATCGACAGCCCGCCGAGTACGATCGGCTCGTCGATCTTCAACACGTCGAGCGTGGCGGCCAGGACATTGGCCCAGTTCTCGATCGTTACCTTCCGTTCGGAACTAATCTCGGCACGCGACAGAGATCCCCCGCGATAGTGCTTGGTTTTGGTAATGACCACGTTGCTGCACAAGTCGGGCGTGATCACTCGATAGCGCGATGCCAGCGCCTCGATCTGATGTCTCCAGATCGAATGGTCCATCGGGAAGCCGTGAATCAGAACCACGGGCCGGCCCTTGCCTCGTTCATTGACGGTAAGTCCAAAACCGGGGACGTGAAGCATGGGGCAAATCACAATCGTAGGGTGGGCCGAGCGCAGCGAGTCCCACCACATCATCATTGGTCGGACTCGCTGCGCTCGGCCCACCCTACGGCCTTTTCGGATTTCGTTTCTTCTCGGCTGCTTTCGCGCGATAAACCTCAAGCTGCTTGAGTATCGCCGGATTGTGCGGCAATGAAGCGGCCGCTTCTGTCTGCTGTTTGAGGGCCTCGTCGACATCTCCCCGGGCAAAATAAACCCGGGCGAGCGTGTCGCGGTATGACCCGTTGTTCTCGCCGGTCAATTCCAACGAGCGCTGTGAATAGCGAAGGGCCTCGTCGAGATCGCCTTCCGTGTTGGCCGCCAGCCAGGCGAACTCGTTGCACGGCTGGGCGGCGTTGTTGTCGCCAATCTGCTCGCGAAGTTCGTTGAGCTTCTTCACGATCAGTTTGTGCGTGTTGGCGCGGTATTCGGCCGATGCGTCCGGCAGGCGAAAACACTCGATGAGGACTTCGATGTCGTAGCCTTGCGTGGCCAAGGCCGCGTCGAGCGCGGCCCGCTGCTTCGCCCGATCGCCCTTGTCGCGCCAATGGCAGGCCTCGAAAAAGTGCCGCCGCGCCCGCAATTCGCCTAGCGAAAGTGAATCCTCGTTGCCGAGCAGCCTGTACTGGTCGGTCCGCACGGCAAACGCCTTCTCCAGTCGGGCCAGAGTAGCGGCGGCCTGATCGTCGCGCTCAAGGTCGTGATACAGTTCGCCAAGATAATGCGCGGCAATAATGCCGATCGTCGAACCGCTCGGCGCAGTCGGGCGACGTAGTCCCATTCGTGAATTGCCCATTCCCCGCGGCCGCGGTCTTCGAGATTTCGGCCGGCCTGTAGATGCAACGAAAGCGCTCGCTCGTCGATTTCCGGATTGAGCTTCAGGGCTTGCTCGGCTGACCGATCGGCCGCGGCCGCATCGCCGCGGAGCGCCTGGGCCTCGGCCATGAGATAGAGCAGTTCGGACGATGTGGCGATGGTGGCGCGAAACTGATCTTCCACCAACCGCGTCGCCGGCCAGTCCTTCTGGTCCATCAACCACTGCAAGAGCCTCGCCAGCGCGGCCGGATCGCCGTGGTGCAGACTCATCAGCCGCACCACGCTGGCGGCAGCCTCCGCGCCGTGATGAGCGCGGCGGAGCGCCTCGATCTGAAGCTGCAAAAGGCCCTCGACTATCGCCGGTGACGAGTCCTGCGGCCGACGCCGCAACAAATCGTCCTCGACGGCGACGATCTTCGACCAGGCCGCCGCAAGCGCCTCGGGGTCATTCCCTGCCGCCAAGGGGCCAAGCACCCATTGCGCGGCGAGACGGCGGGAGGGAGCGAGCTGTTTGCGAATCTCCGCCGCCAATTCGGGCTTCACGGGCTTGCCGGCCAACGACTCCATCAACCGCACGGCGGCCGTCTTGGCAATCAAGTTGGAGCGGTCGTAGCAGATGATGCGGCAGACGGCCGGCACGCCCTGCTGATCGGCGATCGCGATCAACGCGGTGATCCGGCCCTCGCGGCTGGCGTCTTCCTGCGTTTCGTAGTCATTCAGCGCCTGGACGACCAGCGGCGAATCGCCGGGCCGAGTCCAGTTGCCCTTGATGGCGCGGAGCAACCGATCGGACCGGGCGACGATTTCCATGTCGTCGCTATCGGCGGCCTCGGCGAGCGCGTCGACCGCGTCGAAACCGATCTTTGCCAGCTCCTGCTCGGCCTTCTGGCGGACGAAGAAATCCTTGTCACCTAGCAGCGCGATCAAGCGATGGAGGTGCTGGTCCGATGGTCGTGGCGTGGTGGGAAGGTTCGCGGCGTACGATGCGGACGCGTAAAGCATCAGAGCCACAAGTAATGGGTAGGGTGCGTGAAGCGAAGCCCAGAAAGGGCGGTGCGTTGCGCACGGAATGGCAAGCTGCGTTGGAGCGTCGCTCGATTGTTTAACGTCTTCGCGCAATGCACCAACCTCGCCTTCGTTCCGTGCTCCACGCACCCTACACCTACTCGAATCGTCGCGATTTTCCATTGCGCCTCCCGACTGAATCAATTATTCATACCGTATGCCGCACCCTTGCTGCCTGGTGGTAGTAGTTTCCGGCTGTTTGCCATTGAGGATCGCGTCCAGCGCCGCGCGGACGTACTGCTTTTTGACCGAGTCGGCGCTCATGTCGTCGTCGATCGCGCCGGTATAGGCCAGCTTGCGATTTTTGTCCAACACGAAAACGTGCGGCGTACAGGTCGCGCCATAGTCCATGCCCGATTTCTGCGTCGGGTCGTAGAGGTAGGGGAAGTTGAATCCGGCCGACTCGGCCCGCTTCTTCATGGCTGCCAGGTCGTCGGCCTCGCCTTTGCTGACGCAAATGGCGACCACTTGTACGCCCTTCTCTTGATAGTCCTTCTGCAACGCGATCAGGCGGTCCTGATAGGCGGTGGCGACAGGACAGTGGTTGCAAGTAAAGACGATGACGAGGGCCTTGGCGTCCTTATAATCGCCCAGACTATGGGGTTTGCTGTCGGTGCCGTCCAGCGCGGTCCAAACTGGGCCGGCGTCGCCAATCTTCAACTTATTTGCAGCCCGCGCGTAGTGGCGAGCATCAAGGCGGAAATGAGAACCAGACTTCCGAATGCGTAACGCAACATTGCCAAACTCCTTACTGGAACGATGTGGTTAGTTTGCCTGCCCGGGGCAATGCAATCGTATTCGGCCGAGATTTGCCGGAAAACCGCCCGAACGCGGGGTCGCGGCAATCCCGCATCGTTCTTGGTGTGGCCACACTATATAGTATACGATTGAGAATGCGGCGTTGGAACAATCAAAAATAGGGACTACCGAATGCTGGCGCTGCCCATTTTATTCCAAGACTATCTCGCAATTGGGCAGCGCGTCGCGAAGCTTCTTCACACCTCCCGCGGTGACCTTTGTTCCGCGGACGTGCAACACTTTGAGCAATGTCAGCGCTCTTAATACTACAGCGCACTTTACCGGAAAATCAGTATATGGTATGACTTTGGGCAGTTGAACAGAGGGGCGATACAACATTTCAGGAGGTCAAGGATGACCGCAGATCAAATTGTGAGTTTGGGGACGGAGTTGGCGGGGTTTCTGGACCAGTTCACGGATTGTTTCGGTCGCTCGGAGCCGCGTGGAAAGTTGCAAACCTACATCCTGGGGCAGTTGGGACAACTGCCCCGCAAAAGCATCGAACCGATCGCACTCGCTGCGAACGTGAAGCCGCGAACGTTGCAAGAGTTCCTGGCCAGCGATGCGTGGGACGAAGATCGCATGACCGCACTTGTCCAGCAACTTGTCGCTCGCGACCATGCAGACCCGCAGGCGATCGCAGTCATTGATGAGTCGGGGCATCCGAAGAAGGGCTGCGAAACGGCGGGCGTGTCGCGGCAGTATTGCGGCAACACCGGCAAGATCGACAACTGCGTGATGACCGTGCATCTGACATACACCAGCTTCGATGGAAAATTCCGCACCATGCTCGACAGTTCTTTGTATCTGCCGAAGTGCTGGGACGAAGACCGCGAGCGGTGCCGCAAAGCGAAGATCCCCGATGAACTCGTCTATCGGCCGAAGTACAACATTGCCTTGGAGCAGTTGGATCGATCGGCGGCCAACGAGGTGCGCTTTGCCTGGGTCACGGCGGATGAATGGTACTCGCAAAAGCCTGCTTTCGTGCAGGGACTGGAACAACGCGGCCTGCGATTTGTCCTGGAAATCCCCAAGAATTTTGCGATGTGGCTGCACGATCCCGCACGGCCCCAAGGGCACGCCGGCTAAACCGGTGGAGAACTTGTGTCGCTACTCGCGGGCGATGATGTGCCAACCTTGGCAACGCTATTACATCAAGGACACAGACAAAGGGCCGATGGTTTGGGAGGTCAAGTGCGTGCCTTGCTGGCTGCCGCGCAGCGTGGGACCGTACTGGTTGGTCATGGCACGCAACGCGCTTCATCCGGACGAAGTCAAATACTTTATGAGCAATGCGGCGGCCGGTGTTCCGCTGGCAACGATCTTGCATGTGGCCTTCGGTGCGTGGCCGGTGGAGCGCTGTCTGCAAGACGAAAAAAGCGAACTGGGACTGTCCCATTTCGAGGTGCGGTGCTATCCGGCGTTGAAACGCCATTTGTTGATCACGCAAGTCAGCCATTTATTCCTGGCCCGTCAAACGGAGCGACTGAGGGGGGAAAAATCCGGAGATCACACTGCCGCAAGTCCACATGGCCACGAACGCCTTAATTGATGCGCTGCCGCTGCCTGAGCCGGCGCGATCCTGCGCGATTCAACCACGCGACTCGACGACTTACCTATTGGCAACGGCGTAATGCCCAAGCCCGCAAGAGCCACACCAAAACAAGAAATTGCGAACTCGAAAAGCACGGCATCGATGTCGCTCAGCTACCCCGATGCCACCCTAGATAAAAACCAAGATGCGCTGTAGTGTTAAATGCTCCAATCCCGCATCCGTGATTTCAGTATGATCGAGGCTAAGGGTCTGGAGGTGCCAGCACAGTGCGACATGCTTAAGCGAATCATCTGAGACGCGCGAGAGACCAAGCGAGAGTTCACTAAGCTGGGGCAACTGCCGCAGATGTTCGAGACCGGGGCCTATGACTGCGGTGTGTGATAGAGACAACGTCGTAAGCTGGTTCATTCCCTTGAAATTCTCAAGACCCGCGTCGGTAACGCTCGTCGCGGTAAGAATTATGGTGTTAAGTTGATTAAGCGACGCAAGAGCTGCAAGCCCGCGGTCCGTTACATTACTAAATGAAAGGTTTAGTTCTTCGAGATGAGAAAGCCCGCCAATCTTTTCGAGTCCGCGGTCAGTGATGGCAGTGTGCATTATTCGAAGCGACTTGAGGCTTCGCAGCTTTTCAACATTTGCCATCGTGTCGTCGGTGAATGTCTTGTCACCGGCCAAACAGACGTTTACAACTTCTGCGAAGAAATCGTCTCCGAGCCAACGGTGCGCCCAACTTGGCCCGGCGGCTCGCTCGTTTCCTGAAGCTGGTAGTCGTATTCGATTATGCCGGTATACTTGCGCAAAGCCTTGACTGCCGCCTGTTGCTCAATCGCGTACCGCATCCTCGTCGCTATCCAACTGCACAAGATCGCGAACAGCGTCACGAAGATCAGCAGCGATCGCAGGCTGTACTGAAGCCAGCGCCGTCTCGGTTTGACCGCGGCAGTTGGGGAGGTGTTCACGTTTTCCACTCCAACGCCGCTCTCGCAACATCAAACGCCGCTCGCGGCCGGCCGAGCCGCCGGGCGGCGGCCTTCATCTGCTGTAAACGCGCCGGTTCGTCCAATAGCCGGCCGAGCTTGTGCGAGAGCGTCGGCAGGTTGTTGATCTTCACGCCCGCCCCGTTTTCCAAAATGTAGTCGCTGTTCCGCGTTTCCTGGCCCGGCACGGGGTTGGCAATGATCATCGCCGCGCCTCGGGCAAGGATTTCCGATGTCGTCAGACCGCCCGGCTTGGAGATCACAATGTCGGCCGCGGCCATCAGCTCGTCGATCTCGCGGGTGAAGCCCAGCACGTGGGCGCGGTGCCGTTCGGGCACTACCGCTTTCTCCAAGCGGGCCTTGAGCGGCTCGTTGCGGCCGGCCACGACGACGATCTCCAGCGGACGCTCGACCGCCAATAGCCCGGCGTAGATCTTTTCCACCGGTCCCATGCCGAAGCCGCCGCCCATCTGCACGATTACGGGGCGGTCGTTGCCCAGCCCCTGCCGCCGTCGGCATTCGCAGGCATCCTTCTCTTCGCTGAAGACGGGATGGATGGGAATACCGGTGACAGAGATTTTCTCCGTCGCGACGCCCCAGTGGGTCAGGTAGGCGGCGCCTTCGTCGGTGGCGGTGAAGTAGTGATCGCACGGCTCGTTGACCCACAGGCGGTGCGTCTCGAAGTCGGTCGTGGCCGTGAGCTGCGGCGTGGCGATTTCGCCCTTGGCCTTGAGCGAGGCAACGATCTCCGCGGGCAGAAAATGCGTGTTGACGATCACGTCCCACGTTTCGTTTTTCAAGAGCTTGAGGAACTTGCCGAGATTCAGGCATTCGACGGCGAGCCGCAGGCGGTCGGACTTTCGCTGGGAGGATCGCGGCCGGTCCGTCATATCGTAGACCAGGCCCAGCAGGTGCGGGGCCGAGTTCACCAGGTCGATGTAGAGCTTGCCATAGACGCGGCGGAAGGCGGCGTTCGTGAGGTCCAAAAGGTCGATGTTCTTGACTTCGGCCTCGGGGTCGAGCTGCCGCAGGGCGAGTTCGACCGCTTCGGCCGCGCGAAGATGGCCTGCGCCGACGGACGCGGAGAGGACGAGGATTCGTTTGGGCATGGAAGTTAGTTTCCAGTACACAGTACTCAGTGTTCAGTCAGTAGTATCAGACCGGCGTAGCGGGAAATCAAGCACCCTGGCAAGAAGGCGGGGCCGAGCCATCGGACATTACGGCGAAGACAGTTCTCACTACTCGGCAATCGGCACTCGTTACTTACCGTCGGGTCTCGGTGCCCGAAAGACGTTGCCCCCGCTTCCTACCCGCTCCGTCCCGGCCGCGCCCAATTGACCCTCGCCGCCAATTCCCGATAATAGTCTGAACTCAAGCTTCCAATATTACCGGCCGCAGGAAAACATCATGACCCCCGATCCCGCCCGACCCCTTGGACTTGGCACCCTCGCATTGCACGCCGGACAATCGCCGGACCCGACTACCGGCTCCCGCGCGATGCCCATCCACCAGACCACGAGCTACGTCTTCAAAAGTACCGAGCACGCCGCGAACCTCTTCGCTTTGAAGGAGATGGGCTTTATCTATACGCGGCTGATGAACCCCACGACCGACGTCTTCGAGCAGCGGATGGCCGCGCTGGAAGGCGGCATCGGGGCACTGGCCGTTTCCAGCGGGCAACAGGCTATCACCGTCGCCCTGCTGAACCTTGTGCCATAGCGGCGGGCATATCATTTCCGCGGCGGCGCTCTACGGCGGCACGATCACGCTCTTCGCCCAGACCTTCAAGCGGCTGGGCATCGACGTTACGTTCGTCGACGCCACCGATCCCCAGAACATCGCCAAGGCCGTAAAACCGAATACGCGGGCGGTGTACGTCGAGTCGCTGGCCAATCCGAAGAACGACGTGCTGGACTTTACAGGCGATCGCCGACGCGGCCCACGCCCACGGCCTGCCGGTCGTCTGCGACAACACGGTCTTGACGCCGATCCTTTTGCGGCCGTTCGACTACGGCATCGACATCACGATCTACAGCGCCACGAAGTTCATCGGCGGGCACGGCACGAGCATTGGCGGCGTGATCGTCGATAGCGGCAAGTTCGATTGGGCCCGCGAGCCGGACAAGTGGCCGCAGTTCACCCGGCCGGACGCATCCTATCACGGTGCCGTGTTCCACGAGGCGGTGGGGCAGTTGTGCTATATCATCACCTGCCGCACGCACTGGCTCCGCGACCTGGGCGGCTGTTTGAGCCCGTTCAACAGCTTCCTTTTCCTGCAAGGGCTTGAAACGCTGCACCTGCGGATGCCGCGGCACTGCGAGAACGCCCTCGCGCTGGCCAAGCATCTGGAATCGCATCCGCTGGTGACGTGGGTCAATTATCCGGGGCTGCCTTCGCATCCGGGCTACGCGTTGGGCAAGAAGTACCTGCCCAAGGGCACGGGATCGATCCTCGGCTTCGGCATCAAGGGCGGCCGCGCGGCGGCGCAGCAGTTCATCGAAGCGGTGAAGCTGGCATCGCACCTGGCCAACATCGGCGACGCCAAGACGCTGGTCATTCACCCCGCCTCGACCACCCATAGCCAGCAGACGCCCGAAGAACTCGCCGCCGCCGGCGTGACCGAGGACTACGTCCGCGTCAGCGCCGGTCTGGAGGACATCGACGACATCAAGGCCGACTTTGATCAGGCGCTGGCGGCGTCGCAAGCATAGCGGACGGCGGCAAAGATCGGCGTCGCCACATTTTTGTCGTTGCCGCGCGGACTTCAAACGGAATTCTCACAGTAGCCTCTCGCGGGGCTTGAAAAACGCCAAGATCGCAAAGAAACTATATACTACAGAAGGCGTATTATGCAATTCGCAAGCAAGCTATTTTCGCCATGCAGAGTGGCAGCCGTCGTGTTGGGAATGCTCATGACGTCGACCGCGACGGCCGCCTCCGCCGCCGATCTCCGTATCGTGACCTACAACATTAATGCCGACACCAAGACCGGTACCGGACAGATAGGCGACCCAGATGGCGGTGCCGGCTTGCCGGCAGTGATCGAGGCGCTGGGGGCAATACATTTGGGCGACGGAGTCGCGCAGCCGGTCGATATCTTCGCCTTGGAGGAGTTGCACTACGACAGCCCCTCGGTGTTAACGACCTTGCAGTACCTTGTGACCCAGTTGAACAATTATTACGGAGCGGGCACGTATGCGTACGACACTTACGTCGATCCGACGGACGGAAATTCAACCGGCAACGGCCCCAGCGGCTTGATTTACAACACGCACACCGTCATGGTGCTCAGCGAAACGAATCTCGCCTACGGCACCAGCGGGGCGCCCGCGCGCCGATGCGCTATAACTTGCAGCCGGTAGGAGCGGGTAGTTCGTCCAAGTTTTATCTATACGTCAGCCATTTCTTATCGTCAGGCGGGAGCCGTCAGACCACCGAAGCGACTGAGATCCGCAATGATGCGGCAAGCTTAGCGCATCGGCGAACATTATCTACACGGGCGACTTCAACAGTCAACTCAACGAGTCCGGCTATCCCGGCTATAACGGCATGGTCGCCTCAAGCCCTAGTCCCGGACAAGCGATTGATCCCGCAATTAGCTCAAACTTCAATACGGAGTCCGCCACCAGTCTGAGATATCGCGACGACTACCAATTCGTAACCGCGCCTATTTACAGCGGCACTGGCAGCTTTAGCCTCGTCTCCGGCAGCTATACCACGTTCGGCAACAACGGCAGTACGGGCAACACCGGCAGCATTCTCCAGTCCGGAAACACCGCGCTGAACGACCTGGGAAGCGGCAGCGCCGCGATTTTCACCGACCTGACGACCGCGACCGACCACTTGCCCGTCGTCGCCGACTATGCGTATTCGCCGTCGCCGTCGCCGGCGGCAATCAACTGGTCGAATGCCATCAACGCCACCATCATCACCGGCGGAACGGCGACGTTGGGCGCGACGCTCGCCAACTCGGCCTCGGCCGGGGCCAGCAATCTCAACTACACACTTTCCGCGGCAGTCACCGCCGGCAGCGCCGCTTTGGGTAGTATGACCCCAAGTTCCGGGACTCTCGCTCCCAGCGCGACTCAGGCCTTTACGGTCGCCGCCACGTCCACCCTCCTCGGCTCCAATACGATCACCTTGACCGCCAGCGACCCGAACGCCTCCAATAATCCGCAAACCATAATCGCCATGCTTACCGTGCTGGACCACGCCGCGGGAATCGCGACGGTGACCGCGGGCAACGGGTTCCTCGTGCGTGCCGGCGCAACGGGCCTTACGGCGACAATCAGCCTGAGCGACGCCGCGGGGAGCCGGAGCAGCCTGCAAATCGGCGCCGCCCCGAGCATCGGAGGCGGCTCGCTGAGTAGCGGTCCGACGCTGCCGTACCTAGTGGCTGCGGGCTCCGCGCAGTCTTACACGGCCAATTTCAGCGTCGGTAACGCGGCCGGCGTTTACAGCAATACGGTCACTTTCGCGTCGGCGGGCGATAATCAGTCGCTGCCGGGCGCAAGCGCCGGGCACACTCTCGGTTTCGATCACTGGAAACGTCTACTCCGGCAACGCGGTTTGGACCGGCTCGGCCACGAGTTGGACGACCGGTGGCAACTGGCTAGACGCCGGCGGCGGTCCTACCGCGCCGCCCGGCGGTGACGGCGTGTTCGGCCACGACACCGTCACGTTCGCCAACTCGGGCGCCACGACCGCGATCGACCTGACTGGCGCGGCCCCGAACCTCCAAGCACTATCGTTCAGCAGTTCGGACTATACACTCAGCAACGGCAGCCTCACGTTGCAGAGTAGCACGGGCACGGCTACGATAACGGTTAGCAGCAACCAGCAGACGATAGCCGGCTCGACGATTCTGACACTTGCCAGCTTCGCGGACGTAGTCGTCGCCGCGGGAGCGGAACTGGATATCGACGCGGGAATAAGCGAGGCCGGCGGCAACCAGGTGCTGCAAAAGGACGGCAACGGGACCCTGGTCCTCGGCGGAACGAACACGTTCGATGGAGGCGCCGTCGTCGAGGCCGGCGTCTTGATCGTCAACAACAGCGCCGCACTTGCCGATGGATCGAATGTGACCGTTGGCAACGGTTCTTTGTTTAGCGCTGGCATGGGCGCCATCGCGACGAAGGTCGCCGATCCGTCGTCGGGCCGCTCGGTTACGCCGGTCCCGGAACCGGCGACAATTGCACTCGTGGCGATGGGGGCGGCGCTGCTCGCAGCCCGTGCCATGCGCCGTGGCAATGCATGCGTCAGCTGTCGCGGCGAACTGAGCCGATCGGCTCTTGTGGGATCGACGCTTGAGTCCGGCGATCGATAAGCGGACGGACCCGGAGGTCCATCCGACAGAAGCAGCGGCATATCAAGCCTCGCGTAACAACTCCCTTAATTTGGCACGGCCTACTCGCTGCGGCCACACCGGCTCCGCCTAAGCCGCTTCAAATTCTTTGGCGGCGTGGCACGTCCTGCGCGTCGAGTTCTCTATCGGCTTGACGGCGGCGTCGAATCGGAAACCGCCAGCCCTCGTGGCAAAGGATCGGGAATCGAAACACCTTGGTTCGTGGCAGCTCGAAGTCATTCAACGTCCGCGCCGAGGCCCTTTGAATAGACCTTCAATCTCGTGCGCGCCTCATGCGCATTGCGTGTAGGCGCTCATTTTTCCTGGCTCATACTTGCGGGTAATGCTTGCGCGGCCTGGGAAAAGCGAGATTCGATTCACGGTTCCGTCCAGCAAGTATTGTTCCGCTTTCGCGGGGCATCTGAGCGAGCGTTCAATACGCGGCCAAGAAACTAGCCACCTGTTTGGCGACGACGTGAAAGGGCATCATGCGAGTTCTCCGATTTGTTGCGGCATTGGGGATTGTTTTACTGGCAGTTCGCGCCGGCTCTGCCGCTTGGGTTGCCCAGGGGCCTGCCGGCAGCATTAACGGCCAAGTCGAGGGGATGGGGGCACAGAACAATCCCGTTGTAGGCGCAGTCAACGCGGTCCTCGCCGATCCTTCGAACGCCAACGTTCTCTACGCTGGCGCAGTCAATGGTGGAATCTGGAAAACTACCAACGCCACCAGCGCCAACCCGACCTGGACGCCTGAGACCGATTTTGCCCCTTCTTTGTCGATCGGCGCCATGGCGTTTGATGTCTCCGATACCTCGAGTCAAACCTTGATCGCGGGAATTGGTCGCTTCAGTTCGCTCAGCGGTCTTGGCGGCCCGCGGACGGGACTGCTGCGTTCGACGAACGGCGGTACGAGTTGGACGCCCATTAACGGCGGACTCTCCGGCGACAACGTTACCGGCGTCGCAGAGGTTGGCAGCACGATCGTCGCGGCCGTGAATATTGCCGATTCATTCACGTATGGAAATATCGGCATCTTTCGCAGCACCAACGGCGGCACATCGTTCACGCAAATCTCGTCCGGCAACCCCTCTTCGCTGGGCGCAAACGGCCTGCCCGGCGGACGTTGCTACGATCTGGCCCAAGACCCGCAGAATAGCAATGTGCTTTATGCGGCAATTCGCGATGCGACGACCCTCAACGGCATCTATAAGTTGACGAATACCGGGCAACCTGGACGCGCGTCAGCAACGCCACGATGAACTCGTTCAACACCGACTCGGGCACCGCCAGCACCGCGAATATCGAAATGTCCGTAGGAAACAGCGGTCAAGTCTATGTGGGATTCATCGGATCGAACGGGCAGCTTTCGAGCCTCTTCCGCTCCAACAGCGGCACGTCGAGCTGGACGCAACTCGATACGCCTGGAGCTCTCCAGAACGGGTTCTTCGTCGGCATCCAGCCCGACGACGACCCGGTATACATTCCCGACGTCGGTCAGCCGGTAGAGTATCCCGGCGGCCAGGGATCGATCCATTTTTCTATGCAGGCCGATCCCAATAACGCAAATCTGCTCTACATCGCCGGCGACCGGCAGCCTTCGCAATTGAACGGGTCGGGACAGGAGACGGGCGTTTTTCCCAATTCCGTGGGGGCCAATAATTATTCCGGCCGCGTGTTTCGCGTCGATGCGTCATTGCCTTCCGGCAGCCAGGCTTTGGCGTTGACGAACACCGTCAGCACCTCGAACAACAGCTCGCCCCATGCCGATTCGCGGGGCATGACGATGGACGCCGCGGGCAACCTCATCGAGGTAGATGACGGCGGCATCTACAAGCGCACAGTTCCCACCGGCACCGGCGTCTGGACCGCCGAAACCGGCAATCTGCAAGTGAGCGAGCTGCACAGCATCGCTTATGACCACGTAACCCACAGCCTCTTCGGCGGCACGCAGGACACGGGCAACATCGCTCAGCCGGCGGGCGGCGGCACGGTCTGGAACACGACGTTTCAGGGCGACGGCGCCAAGGTGGCGGTCTTTCCTCTCAGTGCCACGAAATCGGTCCGATGGTGGAGTTACGTTTATCTGGGCGACTTCGCGCAGCAGGTTGTCAACTCGAATGGCAGTACTGCCAGCGAGACGTTCATGAACTTGAACATCAGCTCCGGCGCCGGCGCCGGTCAGGCAGTCACGACCTTTGATAAGGCAATTCAGTTCTATAATCCCATCGCGGCGAACCACATCAATGGAAATCTTGTGCTAGGCGGCACTAACATTTTCGAGTCCAATAACACCAGCGGCGGCACCGTCAGCGGCAGCACGATTAACTTTACGAATCTCGCTTCGACCGGCGGCCGCCAGGTCAATGCGATTGACGCCGGAGGAATGCTCGGCGGTGTGCCGCATGCGGAGATTCTTTTCGTCGGCGCTGGCAGCGCCGTCTTTAGCCGCACGGCCTCCGCCGGCCCAGTCACGCTCGATGCGAACTACGTCGGCGGCGGCGTCACCGACCTGGGCATGGACCCGCTGGACTGGCAGGACCTGATCGTCACCGACGCCAACAATGTCTGGCTCTCCACCAATGGCGGCGCGAGTTTTGGCAACATCACTAGCGGATTGACTGGGTCGAATCTGCACACGGTTGCCGTTGTTGATCTCGCCGGATCGCAAACGCTCGACGGCATACTATCGACGGCAGGGCAGAACTTGATCCTCGTGGGCGCGGACAATGGAGTTTACTACACCCCGGAGTCCAGCCCCGGAACGTGGATGCAATTGGATGCCTTGTCGCTGCCCAATGCTCCGGTTGAGGATATTGAATTCGATGCGACCGACGGAATCGTTGCCGCCTCCACGTTGGGCCGCGGGGCATTCGAGCTGAGCGTAACCGCCGTGCCCGAGCCTTCAACAGCCGCTTTCCTCGGCGCCGGTTGCCTCGCCTTGATCTTCGCTCGAAAGTGGCGGCACAAAACTCAATAGCTTTGGCGAAGCCGAATCGCCAGTAGATCGACCCCGCGCGCGGATTTCCCTCCTCGCGTGGGGTCTTCGTTTCCCGGCTTATTGCAAGCGGCGGCAATGGGGTCCGGCATCTTTCCGCCGGTAGTTTGATCGGCGTTTTGGAGTCTGTCGGCGGATTTGTGCAACAACTTTGCAAAACGCTTGACCGGTTTGTGAAATCCCGCTATTTTGAACTACGCTAGCCTTGGAAGGCAGTAATTCCGCGTTATACACGACGTGCGACGGCGAGACGTAGCCCTGCGATGACCAACCCCACCGCCATCGACGACAACCGCTCGCAGGCAGCGATGACCCCGCGCCGCGCGTGGGCATTGGCGTTGCTGGCCGACGCCCGGGCAGCGGCCGAAGAAACGGCAAACGATCCCTGGGAGTTCGCCGTCGAGATATCGAGTTTTCTCGCCGCCGGCCTGACGGTCAACGATATGCGCTGGCTTTCCGCGATCGGGTATCTGCGGCACGCGGTGGAAACTACGCAGGCAAAGGACGCCGTGCGAACATTTGTTCGCAGCAAAAACCTCAGCTTTCCGGAGCGCACCTGTTTTGTCGCGACGGAGGCAGGGCTGCGCGCGGCAGAGCCGTGCGACGAGTTATCGCCGGCGATGTCGAAACCAATTCGATGCTTCCCCGCCTTCAAGAGTGAGGTCGAGAACAACGATCTTGTCCCTAGCTGGGACCGCAATCGGCGCACTCTCCGTCTCGGGGACAAGATCGTGAAGCGATTCCGAGTGCCTTCGCCCAGTCAAGAGGCGATTCTGATCGCGTTTGAAGAAGAGGGCTGGCCGGCGGCGATCTACGATCCGTTGCCTCCCCATCCGATGCAAGATGCGAAGCGCCGGCTGAGGGCAACGCTCCAAAGCCTCAATGGCGGCCAATCGCACCGGCTCGTCCGTTTTCGCGGCGACGGAAGCGGCGAGCGGATCGTCTGGGAACTGACGGCAGTCGCCGTCGAAATGCACATTCCCGAGCAAAGCCGGCACAGGCGCGCCGCGTGAGCCTCGTCGATTGCGTTGCCTATCTTCAACCGCCCGGCGCATTCGCGACGCGCCGTGCGTCAACCCTCTTTGCCGATTTCTTCCCACGCCGCGGCCACGTGCCGCCGCTCGGTATTCGTCTGGCCGACGCAGAAGCGGAGCGTCAAGCGGCCGCGCAAGCGCGTGTGACTAATAAAGAGTTTGCCGGAGGCGTTCACGCGGTCGAGAATGCGCTGCGTCGCCTCGTCGCCCGCGCGGTGGCGGAAGCAGACGAGATTCAGCGTCACCGGCGCTGCCAGTTCGAATCGGGCGTCGGCCTCGATCCAGCCGGCCAGCTCGCGAGCGAGGGCGACGTGGCAACGAATCCGCTTTCGGATGCCTTCAATGCCAAACGACCGCAGCACGAACCAGAGCTTCAGCGCGCGGAACCTCCGGCCCAAGGGAATCTGCCAGTCGCGGTAGTCGATCACCTGGCCGGATTGCGTCGCCTGGTTTTTCAGATACTCCGGCAGGATGCCCAGCGCGCGGATCAGCGGCCCGCGATCGGCCACGTAGAAGCAACTGCAATCGAAGTTCGTGAACATCCACTTGTGCGGATTGAAGCAATAGCTGTCGGCAAGCTCCACGCCGTCATGCATGGCGGAATTCGGGGCAGATGGCCGCCGTGCCGGCCATCGCGGCATCGACGTGCAGCCAGATGCCGTGCCGGCGGCAGATTTCGCCGATCGCGCGCAAGGGATCGAAGGCCAGCGAGGAAGTGGTGCCCGTTGTGGCGCAGACGAAAAACGGCTTTCGTCCGGCGGCAACATCGGTCGCGATCGCTTCCGCAAGGCATTCCGGCCGCATCGCGAAATCGCCAGCGACCTCGATGCGGCGGAGGCTTTCGCTTCCGAGTCCGGCGATGCGAAGGTCCTTTTCGATCGACGAATGGGTCTGCGTTGAAGCATAGGCGACGAGGTCGTAGTTGTAGGGTGCGTGGAGCGAAGCCGATGGCAAATGGTGCGTTGCGCACGGGACGTTCAAGCTGCGTTCCATCCCGTTTCAGTTCTTGCACGGCTTCGCGTAACGCACCATCATCTTGAATGTCCCGTGCTCCACGCACCCTACCGTGAGTCCGCTCCCGCGCCGCCAGGATCGCACATAACGTCGCGGACGAGGCCGTGTCCTGGATCACGCCGCCCCCTTCGCCGGTCGAGCGGAACTTCCCTGGCAATGCCAGCGCCGCGACGAGCCAATCGAGGACGAGCGTTTCCAGTTCCGTGCAGGCCGGGCTGGTCGCCCAGAGCATTCCTTGCACGCCTAGGCCCGCGGAGAGCAGCTCGCCAAGGATCGACGGCCCCGAGTTGTTGCAGGGAAAGTAGGCAAAGAAGTTGGGCGACTGCCAGTGCGTAATGCCCGGCAGGATCACGTCGTTCACATCCTTGAGGATCGCCTCGAACGGCTCGCCCTGCTCGGGCGGATGTTCGGGCAGTCGGCCGCGAACTTCGCCCGGCCGGACATGCGCGAGTACGGGCAGTTGCTCGCGCATTCCATGTAGTCGGCGATCCAGTCGATCACCTCGCGGCCGTGGCGGCGGAATTCATTGGGGGTCATAATCGAGTACAGCTTCTCCGACTTTCCCTCTCAATTGCGCTTCGGGCTTCGATGGTGTCACGCCGGGCAGCCAGACGAACAATCAGTCGTTCCAAAACCAGCCGTGGCGGCATCTGGCTGGCGCCCTTTAGATCGAGATCGGTCTCCAGCAGCCAGCGATAAAGCTGGCTTCCGCGCTGGCGGCCGAGGCGGCGAAGCTGCCGCTCGGCCTTCTGCATGACGAACGGCTTCATGCCCGCCTTTTGCAAGGCCGGCCCGACGGCGATCTTGCGGCCCGCCGCTTCGGCCTGCAAGATCAATCGCGTCGCCGCAGCCAGCTTGCGGAGCGAGGCCGAAATCATTCCCAATAGGCCGATCGGAACCTCGCCCGACGACAACAGGCGGTCGACCTGCCGCAAGGCGTCGGGCACGTTGCCCTCCATCGCCAGGTCGAGCATCTCCCATGCCGTCTTCGCACGCCAGCCGCCGACGTATTTCTGGATCAACTCGGGCGTGATCTTTTTGTCGGCATCCGCCAACAAGGCGAGTTTGGCTAATTCCTGATCGAGCAAGCCGAGTTCCGGCTCGACGTGTTCCACGAGCACCTCGGCCGCATTGAGCGAAAGCTGGACCTTGTGCGTCTGCTTGGCCCAGTCGCAGAGCCAGCGGGTTAGCTTCGCCGCAACGGGCGAACTGCAATCGACCGGCAGCCCTTGGGCGTCAATCGCCTTGTAGAGCCGCGTCGTGGCGGGCCAGCTTTTCACGTCTAAGAGCAAAACGCCGCTACGTCCGGGCTTGGCGACATAGCCTTCCAGCGGCTCGCGATAGCGGGTTACGAACGTGTCGGCCTCATCGACGACGACCAGCCGCCGCGAGCCGAACATTGCCATCGTACCGAGCTCTTCGACCACGTCACGAAACTCGGCCGAAGACCCTTCGAAGGTCGTGAGCGACATGTCGCCCTCGTCATCGCCCAGCACCGCATGGCGGAGACTTAGCAGCACCTGCCGTCGGAGGAACAGGTCGTCGCCGTAGGCCACGCACACCGGTTTCGGCGGATGCTTGTCGGATGCGGCGAGATAGTCGATCGCATGGAGTTTGGCCATGTCAAGAGTATAGCGAGGCCAAAGACTTCAGGGAAGAACCGAGTTGACAGGCCAAGACGATTAAGGTAGGTTGCGGCGCCGCCGCACAGCGCGCATGTATTACTCGCGGAATGGTATTCCATGTATCTTCGCTTGTCTCGCACTGAGCTCATGAAACGCAGAATCGTCTCGATCCCGCCCACATATTTTCTCGGCTGCCTTGTGGTTGCAGCAGGGCTGCCCCTCTTGCTCCCGCGGCTCAACTGGATTCAGTTTCCCTGGAACCTTCTTGGCATATTGTTCCTTGCTGTGGGAACCTGCCTTATCGCGTGGGCGCACCAATCGTTGACCCGACACGCCACGCCTGTCAATTTCGCGCCCTCGACCTGCGTTATTCAGAAGGGGTTGTATCGGCGAGCCGGAACCCCATGTACCTTGGCTTTGTTGTTTTCTTAATCGGCGTCTCCATATTATCCGGGAACATCCTCGCTTTGCTTTGCCCTGCGCTCCTGTTTTGCATCCTCAACTGGATGTTCATTCCTTACGAAGAGGAGAAGATGGAAAGTACTTTCCATCGGGAGTATCTAGACTATAAGCAAAGTGTCCGCCGCTGGCTGTGAACTGGAACTAAGAGTCCCTAGCAAACCCGATTGTGTGGCAGCTTCAAGTCGTGCCATTTGATCGGTTCCGATAGAGACTTTAAAACAGTTGTAGCCAAGACGCGAGGCGTTCACCGCAGATACGTCGCCTGTCCCGGCCGAAATTCATTCCAGCTCAGCGGATGCAGTTCGACCGGCACGGCCGGTGCGGAGAGGTCCAAAGCGACCGGGTCGGGCATTTCAAATAGTGCCGAGTTGCCCGCCACGTCGCGGACCTCCAACCTCAGATAGACATGCTGCGGCAGTTTGTTGCTAAGTTGCCAGGTGTACCGCCCGGAGTTCGGCAGTTCGCTGGCAATTAGGATCCAGGGTCCGCCGGCGCGCTCGCTATAGTAGAGCGTGATCGGCTTTTCGGCCAAGACGCGGTTGTCCGCGGCCTCCCAATTAAGGAACAGCCGGTCGCTCTCGCGGCCAATGCCTTGCCGGGCCTGCGTGATGCGACCGATGGGCTTCGTCAAGTCGATGCCGATCCACGTCCGCGGCACCTCGCCCGGCAGAGGCGGCCGACCCGCCGTATTGCCGTTCTGCACGACCATTTGAAAGCCGTAGATGCCTTCGTCGGGCACGGTTACCAACATCGGGCTTTGTCCGTTGGGATCGGTGCCGTAACTTTGCCAGGTCTTGCCGCCGTCACGCGTGCCCCAAAGCTGGACAGGCACGTTGCCCGTGCCGTCCAGGGACTTCGTGTCGTAGGTCAACTGGAAGACGCGCGAATTGATCCAGCGGAGCTTTCCGCCCGGCGGCGGACCTACGTTGTCCGCGGCGGCGCTTGCCGGTCCGGCCGGGGATCCTGTAGTGAAGCCGTTGAACGGATTGGCGGGGTTCGGCGGAGCCATCGTCGCTGCCTGCACGTTCGTTTCGCCAGGCGCGGTGGGTTCGCGAATAGATACCAGTCGATTGGCAGGCTGGTTGACTCGGATATCCACCGAGCCCCTCGGCGGCACGGCGCTTTGGGCGTCACCATCGCGAATTGCGGGCGCCATCGGCGGCCCCGCGGCGGGCGCGGCGTTTTCCGCCGGCCACGGAATTCGGGCTGTCGCCGCGTTTTGCCGCAACGCCCCATCTCCCGGATTAGCCTGCCATCGCGCGACCTCGGCGGCGGGCGGAACGTTCATCGACGGCGCGCTCGACGCTGTGCTTCCAGCGCCGATCTGACCGGAGCTATTTCCACCCGCGGCAGGTGTTGACAGATTGAGCTGCGCGTGGCCCTCGCCCGTGTTGCCTGCCAAATCGCTCACGCGAAGCCGAATCTCGATCGAGCCGGCGCCATTCGGCGGAAACCAGGCAACCTCGCCCGTGTGGACCGAACTGTTGTGACGTACGTCGTTCGGGCCGATCGCCGCCGCCTGCCACGGCGCGGTCGCGGCCGCGCGATACTCAATTGCCAGACTGTCCGATTTCAAATACGGTTCCTCGATGCGGAAGCTCGCGATAACTCGGCCGTCATCGCCGCGCTGCGCGACAAGCTGCTGCACATTGGGCGGCACCGTGTCCACGACAACCACGAGTTTCGGGCTATGCGGTCCTTGCGGCCGAACCTGCCCAGAGCGATCGACCGTGCGGACATCGAACCAATACTCGCCGTCCACGCCCGCGCGAAACAGGAAGTAGCCCTTGTTCGGGGCGGCTTGCCGCCAATTGTCCCAGCGGACTCCGCGATCGGGCGAGACGAACAACTGCACTTGCGCCGGCTGCTGGGCGGTCGTATCAGCCCGCGGAACCTGGAAGGGGATCGAAAACAGCGTCTGTCGCCAGAAGATCGGCGCGGCGCGGCTGGAGGCGCAGCCGGGTCGGCCGCGCCGAAAGCTAGCACAGGCAGTAAGAACGCCCACGTCATCGCACAGTTCCCCCTTCATAGAGCCATTTCCGATCCGCCACAGCGGTACGTGATCCGCTCTACGATACGCGCAGGCTCAAAAACGACAGCTTCGCGCATGGTCGGAATCGGTTGTATTAGTTCTCCGTCTTGAAACGAAATCCGGGGTAATACGGTTTTCACCGCTTTCACGGCCTGTTTCGGCCGACACTCCACTAATAGGTGGTGCGAGCGAAGAACGTGGTGTTTTATGCTGTTTACTGCATGACGCTTATTTCGATCTTGCCGAAACTATTTGCTGGACACCGCTTATCCATCCGTACATAATGATGGTAACGAGGCGGTTGTGATTGTGACGCTGGGCAAGGCGCGTCCAATCGGCGGTGAAGCATTTCTGCTAAAGCGGAGTTGCCGGTGCGCTGGGCTGTGTCTTTATTGCTTAGGACGGTAACTGTAGCTTTGCCGTTGCGAGTCGTAACGGATTGCTTGATTACCGGCCGTAGCGCATAGAGATGAGCCGATTCGCGGGCGGATTCGATGGTAGGATCAAGCGGCATGGGGTTGCCCACTCGCGGATCATCGCTGTTCGCAATCGATATCGACTGGTCGAAACTCGATTGGACCAATCTCTGGCAACTGATTATCGGCGTGGCCATACTAGCTGCCATCGTGGCCATTGGAGCTTACGCCATCGGCAAAGTCCGCAAGGACGCGGTACAAAAGGAACCTCCGGCCAGCGAACTGCTCACAAAATTCCGGGAAATGCACTCCCGGGGTGTGCTTAGCGACGAAGAATTCCGAACAATTAAAACGACGTTGACGGAACGACTGCAAAGCGAGTTAAAAGAAAAAGACCACACGGGTTAAGGGATTCGTTGGGAACACTTCCAGCCTGTGTACCGTAGTACAGTTACGACGGGCAACAACTAGGGAACGCAACGTGGTGAAAGGAAATGACGACATGCAGTCGGGACGAGATTTTGGCGCTGGCCGGCGGGGAAGCGGCACCACCAAGAAAAACGCCTTCTGCTCCTTCTGCCGCAAGAGCTACCGCGACGTCGGACCGCTGGTCGAAGGACCGGGCGACGTTTACATCTGCGGCGAGTGCATCGACCTCTGCCAGTCGATCCTCGAACAGGAACGCCGCCGCCGCGGCACGAGCAAGCCGCTGTTCAGCAAGATCCCCTCGCCGCGGAACGCTGGTCGAGCACCTCGACCAATACGTCATCGGCCAGGACCACGCCAAGAAGGTCCTGGCCGTGGCCGTCCACAGCCACTACAAGCGGCTGATGCACAGCAGCGAGGCGGCGCGACGATCGAGATCGACAAGTCGAACATCCTGCTGATCGGGCCGACCGGCTCCGGCAAGACGCTGCTGGCCCAAACCCTGGCCCGCATCCTCGACGTGCCCTTCGCCATCGGCGACGCCACCACGCTGACCGAGGCCGGCTACGTGGGCGAGGACGTGGAGAACCTGCTGCTTGAAGCTGCTGCACGCGGCCGACTTCGACCTCGAAGCGGCCCAGCGCGGCATCCTCTACATCGACGAAATCGACAAGATCGGCAAGACCAGCCAGAACGTCTCGATCACCCGCGACGTGTCCGGCGAGGGCGTGCAGCAGGCCCTGCTTGAAGATGCTCGAAGGCACCGTGGCCAACGTGCCGCCCGCAAGGCGGACGCAAGCATCCCGAGCAGCAATACATCCAGATGGACACCAGCGAACATCCTGTTCATCTGCGGCGGCACGTTCGTCGGCCTCGACGACATCATCGGCAAGCGGCTGGGCAAACGCACCATCGGCTTCGGCCAGGAGGCCGTGCGGCCACGACCGAGTTGGAGACGGGCGATCTGCTGCCGCAGGTCACCAGCGACGACATTCTGCAGTTCGGCATGATCCCCGAGCTGGTCGGCCGCCTGCCGGTGGTCACGCCCTTGCGTCCGCTGGACGAGGCGCGCTGGTCCGCATCTTGACCGAGCCGAAGAACGCCCTGGTCAAGCAGTATCAAGGCGCTGTTCTCGATGGAGAACGCCGACTTGAGCTTCACCGATGGGGCGATCAAGCTGATCGCCCACAAGGCCCACGAAAAGGACACCGGCGCCCGCGGCCTGCGGTCGATCATCGAGGAAGTGATGCTCGACATCATCTACGAGCTGCCCGAGCAGCCGGCGTCGAGCCAGTACGTCGTGACCGAGGACGTGGTGGCCGGCCGGCAATCGCTGTTCAACAGCACGGTGAAGAAGAGCGCGTGAGGCAGCGGGCAACGCGGTCATTCTTTATCCGACGACGGCTTCGGCGTCGCGGCCTGGGCGGCATCGGCTATTGCACGGGCTCGCAATTCAGCCATCAGCGTGCCGTCCGAGCGGACCTTTTGGACCGCCGTATCCATTTCGGCCCGAGAAGCCTCCGGATGGCGAGCGTACTTCATTTTCGCCTGAAAACCTTGCTCCACCTGCGTCAGGGTGCTTGGCGCCAGTAGCAGATACGCCAGCATGATCAGTGCCGACGCCGCCAGCGCTGGCCGGCCAATCGAACGAAGCAGGCCGGCAAGGCGCGTTCGTAGCGGCGGAAGCGGCGTACCGTCTTGCCTTGGCGCTCTTCTTAGCTTGCGCCAATAGAAGATCGCGACGAGGACGGCCCACAACGCGACGGTCAGATAAGGACCGTAGTATGCTTCCCATTGAAAAAGCGCCCAAGGCCATTCACCGGCGTTTGCAGGTATTGCGCTCTTGTAAACCGCGGCATTCACACCGTGCCAGCCGCGGACCGGGATCGACCATGAGAATGGCAAACCAGGGGGAAAGTTCGGATCGAGCCGCATAACGGATATCAGGCTGAAGATCAGCGACAGCATGAGCGTTAGTATCAGCAAGGCGCGGATGCTGAACTGGTAATCGCGCCTTCGCAGCCAAAACCAGCCGCTGCATACGATGAATGCAAGCGGCCCGAGGACGGCGCAGGCGGTGAAGAACCAGTTCTGAACATGTCGGTCGATGATTCCAGCCGGCGCTAACCCAAAAAAGATCGCGGTTGTCGCGATGGCAATCGCCAACGCGAGCAACTGTCCGACAAGGCCGACAACGGGCACGCTATTCTCCGCGGTGTGCCGTGATATAACGAGCGCCGGCAGGCCAATCAAAAGCAACAAGACGACAAGCGACGGGCCACTGCCGACAAGGGACGCTTCGCCCCATGCCGCGCCGCCAGTTGCTCCCGGTGCGAGTGTAGGCGGGATCGCCGCGCTCGCACGGTTCTTCGCCACATAATAGACGACCTCTCGCTCGAGCATTGCCTCTTCGCAACCAGTTGCGATCTGCCGCCTCTCGGCAGCGCTGATCGTGTCTTTAAGCGAATCCGCGAGGGTTTGCATCTGTGACGCAATAATCGACTTCAAGAGAACCGTCGTTGCTTCATACGCAGCCGCGTCATTGCCCGCGTGAAACTGGTCGAACATGCGCAGGTTCTGCCGGCTCAACATCAGCGCCGCCGCCGGATCGCCGGCGGTTGCCTTCTGGTCGGCGCGAAGCTTTTGCCAGCGCCAAAGATCGCGCACGAGAATCACGCATCGAGTGGACATTCCGCGACTGTTGAGAATAGCTTCGTGATCAGTAAGCGGCGCCCGCGTCCGGGCGAGAAAGGCCGCAGCGGAAGTTGTTCCCATGTCGCCAACCGCAAAACGCTGCCTGGCCTGACCTTGCTCAAATCGGGCAATCCCCTTCTTGAATGCTTCCGCGTCCTTGATTATCAATTGATCATTCCCGCCCACGAAGTCAATGTCAGCGGCAGTTGTCCAATAGAATTGCGCCGCAAGGTAGTCGTAGAGCGCATTGTCCGGGTCGTATCTCGCGCAGTCGTCCAAAATTGCGGGCCAATTCGGATTGCGGGGGACCTCCCGATGCGAGTCGGGGGTTTGCATAGAGCAGCAAAGCATATGGCCGCCAGCCATCGACGTTCGCAGGGGCCAGCTTGGCCGCCGTGGCGGCAAGTTGGAAGGAACGCGGAGCACATTTGTCAGTGAACGTGCTCTCCGCTCGGCGAATCTTTTCCCAGTTGAGGTTAGGAGAAGTGCCGAATACGGAGAAAGGATAGCGGTCCAGGTATCGCAAATAGAACCCTTCGCCCGGCCCATCGAGCACCAGCGCCACGCCCAACATCAATTGGGCGTCGTCCGGATGGGCTTTCAGGACTCGCTCCGTTTCGCGCAGCCAGTAATCGGCCTGATCGACGGGTTCGCGCAAGGCGATCGGCTCGTAGTCGCCTACAACCCATCCGACCGTCGCATCGCGCCAATGCAGCCCTAGAACTTCAAAACCGGTCTCGGTTTTCGCGGCACGCCAGATCAGGCGAATTGTCAGGCAGACCATCAAGAGGAGCGTGCAGCACCAGAAGGCCAAGAACAACGACCGCGATAATCGGGGAAAACGAGACATCGTTCGGAGCCTTATAATGTATCAACTATGGCAGGCGGGTGCCATAATCGGCTATCCTGTAATAGCCGTCGGGCGTCATCTCATCTACCTGTACCTCGAGGCCCGGAGAAGCAGATCATGCCAGAGCCAGATTCAAACCGCCCGACGGATGCGAGGCCACAAGCGGAAGAAGGACCGCTAAGTGTGCCGCCGACGCCCGCCGCCGGCACCTCGCCCACGGAGACGGTCCTGCCTGAAGGCTTACGCGGCGTCTTTGAAAGCGCGGCGGATTGTGAGGCAAAACTCGCCGCTCTACGCCAGCACTTTGAGCTGACGGCCGTCAGCGATGCGGCGGAACTTCACCCCGGCGTGCTCTACGCTTTACGTAAGGACGCCCAACTGTATCTGCTGGAGATTGGGCCGCCCAAGGACGATCAGCGCACCGTTGAACAGTGTACCGTCGATTTGCGGCTGCACCTCTCCGCGCGGCACGCCAAACCGGCGCCGCTTTCGGCGCTGGTCGAGCTTGGCCGGAAAGGGTTTCTGCATCGACTGGAGCCGAAAGCACCCAAGGCCGAAGGCAAGTCCATCAACTGGAGCGCCGAGACGATTGATCTTACTTCCTTTACGCGGCTTATCAGCCTGGCGCAAAGCTGCGGGATGGTGCCGAATGTTGACAATATTGCCACCGTCAGAGACGCCGAGTTTCGGGCGGGACACTACCTGACGGCGTTCTATAACATCGAGCGCATGTATACGGCATTGAACACGGCCGCGCAGCAGCGCCAGCAGCAACTCAGGCGCGAAGATACGGCCTATCGTTCGGGAAGGCTTCGCATGACGCCCAAGGAATGGAACCAGAAAACGGCCCGCGAGACGGCGAAGTCGCAGAGCATTCGATCGCGCGCTTCGCCAGTTTCGCAAAGTCATGGCCGGGCTTCGTTCGTGCGCACTTGTCGCGCAGCAAATCGCCGTCCAAGGGGATTCGGGACAACGAGCGACATGAGACAACTAATCCGGCGCGGCGAATTGTAGCGCCAACCGCTCGTTTTTCCAAAATACATGGATTGATAGTAAGGAAGCGTCAAGGTACAATTGCCGGCAAAGCCTATGAACTTTCTCCGCCAAATCCTCGACATCATTACCGCGCCGATTCGCCTGCTACTTTTGGCGCCGCGAAGCTGCTGGATAGCTCGCGGCGGCTGTCAGGGCTCTCGCTTCCGGCCCGCGTGGCGATTCTCACCGCGATCCTGCTCGTGCTGGTAGTAGTTTTCGCCGTGCTGGGGTTCATTTACTTTACACCCAATCGGGCGAACGTCTGGGCGCGGATCACGCCCGGCTTTTGCATTGCGACCGCGATCCTTGTGCTGGTCATTCCGCCTGTTTTGTACAAGGCCCTGCAGCTCTGGCTGGAAGGCGATGTCTCGCCTTATCCGGACATTGATCGGGCGTGGAAGGCCGGCATCGAGGAACTCCAGCGCCAGCAGATCGATCTGAAGGAGGTCCCACTGTTCCTGGTTTTGGGCACGTCGAGCCTGCGGCAGGAGAAGGCGCTCTTGGACGCCGCGAAGCTCGACCTGGGCATCCGCGAGGTGCCGGCCGTGTCCGCTCCGATCCACTGGCACGCCGGGCCCGGCGGCGTCTACCTTGTTTGCAGCGCGCTGGGCTGCCAGAGCCGCATCGCGGCCTTGGGCGGCGAGGCCATGTCCGCCGATCGCTCCCCCGCAGCCCCGCGGCAGGGCGGCGGACAGATCCGCGGCACCGTAGTCGTGGGCCAAGGCATTACCGGCACTTCGATCGCGCCGCCTGCAGCGCGGCAGTCGTCGCCCGGTCCGTCATCTCGGGCGGCAATCCAAGGCACGATGATCATTGGCTCGCAATCGTCGATGGATGACGACGGCGGATCGGCCGCTCCGGTGGACGATAAGCGAGTCATCAAGCTCGAGGAGACCGAAGTCATCAACGAGGAACGCCGGCTGGCTTATTTGGCCCGCCTCATCCGCCGCGCTCGGCAGCCGCTTTGCCCCATCAACGGCATCCTCAACCTCGTGCCCTTCAACATGATTCAGCGCAGCAGCCCGGACGCGGCGGCCGTCGAACGGGCGACACGCAGCGATCTGAACACCTTGCAGAAAGTGCTGATGGTCCGCTGCCCGGTGACGGCCCTGGTAACGGGCATTGAGGAGGAGAGCGGTTTTCGCGAACTGGTGCGCCGCGTCGGCAAGGATCGCGCCGCGAACCAGCGATTCGGCAAAGGATTCTCGGTGAACAGCGTGCCGTTGGGCGAACGGCTCGAAGCCTTGGGGATCCACGCTTGCGGGGCTTTCGAGGATTGGATTTACAACCTCTTCCGCGAGCCCGACTCGCTCAGTAAGCCGGGCAATACGAAGCTCTATTCGCTCTTGTGCAAGGTAAGGCACAAGGTACAGGAGCGGCTGGTGAAGATTTTGGTCGGCGGCTACGCGAGCGACCCGAACGACTCGCCCGACGAGGACGCGTTACGCTTTGGCGGCTGCTACTTCGCCGGCACCGGCGAAAGCGACGAGCGGCAGGCGTTCGTGCTGGCGGTGGTCAGCAAATTGCAAGAGCAGGAAGAGGAGCTGCAATGGACCGAAACCGCGCTCGAGCAGGATGACCGCTACCATCTGGCCTCGCAGT
Source organism: uncultured Planctomycetia bacterium (assembly GCA_963707295.1). Lineage (GTDB taxonomy): Bacteria > Planctomycetota > Planctomycetia > Pirellulales > Thermoguttaceae > JANXQG01. Next base: position 372,811 of record CAVPPL010000006.1, on the reverse strand, counting down.
TCGTGCTGGTATTGGACTTGCTCCTGTTGGCCGCACTAGCCGGGGAAGTTTATTACGTCTGGTTTTGGAACAAGATATAGGCGGTCGCAAGGTGCCTGAAACCCAAGACTAACGGTTTTCTGCTTGTCAATTTCCGTTTCCTTGCGTACAATCGAATTGCTTTAATCAATGCAAGCGGCAGGTTCGTCTATTCGTACGCTTGCTGGACTATTTGGGATCGCTTTAGGCTGGTGGAATGAGCACAGTTCAAGACATTGAGAGCGCTATCGCAAAGCTTTCCCGAGACGACCTTGCTACGTTGCGAAATTGGTTCGCGCGTTTCGACGCCGACGCGTGGGACCGCCAAATCGAAGAAGATGCTCGCACCGGGCGATTGGATTCTTTCTATCAATCCCTTCAACGCGAGAACGAGGGCCAGCCGGATATTACTCTCGATGAAGTCGTTCACCAAGAAGAGCTTTCGTAGCCGCCTCCAATCGCTCCCGCCGGACATCCGTGCTCTTGCCCGCAAGAATTTCCGAATATGGCTGCGCGATCCGCATCATCCGTCAATCCGTTTCAAGAAGGTCGGCCGGTATTGGTCTGCCCGAATCGGCAGTGATTTTCGGGCGTTGGCGATAATGCGCGGCGATGCCGTGGAATGGTTCTGGATCGGTTCTCACGATGAGTATGAACGCATTATTGGCAGGCGTTGAGGACAGAAGCCAAATTTTGGCATGGCGCGGTATTGCACCGTCGTTTAAGGAATCCACGACATGAGCGACTTACAGCGCGATCCGCACGTGCTGCCAAATCCGGCAGGGCTCGCTTCCGGCACGCCGATAAGCGATTCGCGCGAGCCAGGCCTGATCGAGGAAGTGCTCCAGCAGACCTCTCACGCCTTGGTCTCGCGGCAGCCGCTTGACGAAGCCGACAAACGGGCGTTGGAGGAAGTCGCCGCACGCATGCGCGGTAAACCGTTGGAGACGGTCGTCGCGGAGCTGGTGCTGGCTATGCTCAAGCGACACATCTCCGGGCTGCCAAGCTTTGACGACTTGGCCCCAGCCTTGTCGCAGCGTGTGGCGAGAACGCTGATCGGTGACCCGTCGGCCAAGCTGCGGCTGGAATCGCTTTGGAACCGCTTGCAAGGAGGAGCGTCGTGACGGCGACCACGGCAAGCATCCAGCAGTCGGTTGAAGAATGTCAGGGCCTGGTGCGGTCGCTGGCGCTTAAAATCCATCGCGGTCTGCCCCGCCGCATCGACCTGGACGACCTGATCGGCTACGGCCAGGTGGGGCTTGTCGAGGCGGCCCGCGAGTTCGATGCCTCGCGGGGAACTCGCTTCACCACCTTCGCCTATTACCGCATCCGCGGCGCGATCTACGACGGGCTGGCCAAGATGACCGGCATGAGCCGCGGACACTACCAGCATGTCCGCTACGAACGCGGCGCCACCGAGCTTCTCGATGAATCGAGCCAAACTGGCGAATCTAGCCCAAGCGGCGGCGAGACGGACGGCGACCTCGCCTGGCTCCGCGACATCGGCCGGACCTTGGCCGTGATCCATTTGGTCAGCCATCTCGACTTGCCCGGCTCCGCGTTGGAGGCGTCGCTGGTCGATTCGGTGCGCTTCGGGCCGATCGCCATGGCCATGCAAAACGAGCAGGCGCAGAAGGTCGTTGATATGATCGGGAAGCTCGCGCCTGACGAGGCGGCGATGATCCGCGCGGTCTACTTCGAGGGCATCGCGATGCAAGAAGCCGGCCAGCGGCTGGGCATAAGCAAGTCATGGGCCTCGCGGCTGCATGCGAAGGCGCTTGAGCGGCTGGCCTCGATTCTGAAGTAGGGTGGGACAAGCTCGCTTCAAGCGAGCGCCGGCCCACCAAAACCGGTAGCTCCCGGACCTCCGTCTTGCCTCAAAGTGAACACACGTGAACATAAGTGAACACATTGTGAGGTTTTGGCGTTAAAACATGCCCGCGGCAGGTGGCTGTTGATTAGTAATCCGGGCTATTTCGCCCGCGCCAACAGCTTGCGATGAAGGCCCGACAGCACCACCTGATCGTCGCGCTTCTCCTGCTGCTTTTCGTGCTCCAATTCCAGGACCAGTTCATCGTCACTGCCAATCTTGGCGGGCGCCAGCGCGTTGGTACGCTTGAGGATTTCCAATGCAATCCTGGCGTCGCCCTCGCGGACGGCACGGGCGACACACTCCGCGGCGTCGGCGGCAAGCTGGTTGAACGCGACATGCAACAGCCTGTTGCAGATCGCGGCGGCCGCGGTTCAAGGCGGCCTGGAAAGCGAAATCGACTCGCATCCATTTGTGAATCGTCGTGCGGCCGACGCCCGACGCCGCGGCAGCCTCGACGACGGTCTTGCCGGCCAAGAGCCCCTCCAAGGCAGTGGCTTGCGTGGCGGAAAGCACCAACGGCGCGTCGGCGTTGTCAACGGGTGTAAGCGAAATCGGCATAGTGGGAGTCAGTTCATTGCCCATGATGGTCCTCGGGTTGTGGTGTGAATGGAACAGAAATCGGCCGCCAGTAAGACTGTCAGTCCGGAGTAGTAGACATACGTGCATATTCCTTGTCAAGGGCTGCGCGTGAAAGAATCCGGCATCGGGGCCGCACTCTTTGCCGGTCAATTGAAACGCTAGAATTCTTGCGGTAAAATCAGGTCGGCGTTTGAAAACGCGGATCTCCTATGGGGCCGAAAATGAAATTCTTGTCCTCCCTCTTCCGCTTTCTCGGTTCAAGAAAAGGGACGATCCCCGAGATCAAAGTCCGACCTGTGAAGCGTCTCTCCATGGATGATCGATTCAGTATCGTCAAGGCATCCTTCGACAATAATGAACTTGGGCCGCCTGTAGATTGGGGATCGCTCGCAGTCGCGGATAGGTCCCTGCTGTCAGCGTTGTGCGATCGTGACGGCGTGAGGGCAAGAGAAGCCCTGGCGGCCGGGGCGAATGCCGGCATAAACTGTGGCTTCGGCCGCACAACGATCATGCTCGCCGCTGCCGCGGGCGACTCGGAACTCGTCGCCGCGCTGCGACAAGCCGGAGCGAGAGAAACCCCCGACGCCCAACCGTATCTCGCAGTATTGAGTTTTGCCGCGGACGCCGACCGACCGGCATACAAGACGGCACTATCCGAAATCGAGCGGCTCACAGGCGCGAAGCCCATCGTTGGCAATCGGCCGGGCCAATATACCTTCGAGTTGGAGGCTGCGGCCGCCACGTCGTTCCTCGAATCGCACCATACTCGCTTTCTCGAAAGCGGCTGCTCCGTATTCCTTTATGACCAGCACTTCGGTTACGGCGGCAGGCCGGATGAACTCTGGATCTTGCCAACCAAAGACAAGTTCGCGGTGATCGCATTTACGGGCGTCGCCGCTCCCAACTATGAGATTGACAACTACATCGTGATCCGCTGGCTACAGAAACTGGAAAGGGACCACCCTTTCTCGCTAATCGGTTGCGGCGACGATTTTCTTTCCGGCCTATTCCTCATCCCGATATGGAACCCTGACGACATGGCTGAAAGAATGTATGCCTTTTGTCCCGACATCGTCGATCAAGGCACGGGCACGGTTGAAGCCCTTGCGGCGGAACTTCGCAAGACAAATCAACTCTACTCCTGGTGGGACTAACGCTTAGGAAGCAGCCGAACTAGCGATAGCGCCAAGCCGCAAATCGCCCCGGCCATCAACGGGCGAGCGCCGGGATTTACCGGTCCTCTTCCCGCTCGCGCTCCAGTTGTTCGAGGAGCCGGGCCTTCTGATCCTTGCTGAGACCGGCCAAAAGCTGCTCCGGCGACAGCCCGCGTAGTTTCATTTCGACGGGAGCCTCGGCGATCTGCCTTTCGTAAAGCTCCTCATCAAATCGTTTGAGTGTCTCGCTAACGGCTTGCTGCATGGCAATACCCTCCGCTTCCTTAAACTGCTCGACCTGTTGAACCATGTAACGGCAGCCGGCCAGGGCTGTTTCGCCCCCGCGGGCCAACCTCTCAATTATACACTCGCGGTCGTTCAGGAAATCACGACTCACTAGCGAGAGGATCGGCTGAGCGCGCTCGGCCATTGCATCCGTTTCCACAAACCAAATTGTAAACGGCAGCCCAGTCACTTGAAAGATTCCCGGTTGGTCCCGCTTTGTCTCGAGGCCCAATAACCGCAACTCGTCACGAAACGCGGGGTTGACAGCCGGAGCGACCACAATAAGGGACACCTCTCCGCAGGAAGGGCGCTCGGCTTGCTGGCTATGCCAGAGATACGCGCAGCCGACAAGCTGCGCGAAGTCGCCCGGCTCGATCGAGTCGGTCGGGCCTTTGAATTCCATCAGCGTGAAGCGATTCAGCAGCGGGAGCAACTCGGCCAAGTTTCGGGCGTTGGCTTCAGAAAGCTCTCCTCCTTCGCGGCGAATGAGCAGAATGTCCACGCGCAGCGGCATCTTGCCGACAGAGACCTCCTGCTCCACCTTGTACGCGGAATCGAGCGTGTAGGCGAGCAGCCGCACGAAAAGCGGATGCCACAGGGTGCGCGTCTTGCCGGGCTTGGCTGTTTGCTCGTCCGCTTCGGAATGTTGGGAATCCGTCATCGGCGTGTCGTCACTGCCCCAACCGATCCGGATAGATGACCAGCTCCACCCGCCGGTTGCGCTGCTTGCCTTCCAGCGTGCCGTTGGAAACGACCGGATGGTTCGGGCCATGCCCGACCACAAAGAGCTGCTCAGCGCGGTAGCGCTGGCTGCTGACGAGCACTTCGTAGACGGCCAACGCCCGTGCCGTGGAGAGAGCGTGGTTCGTGCGATATTGGCCGCCGGCCACGGGGTCGCTATCGGTGTGGCCTTCGATGCCCAGAAGCTGGTCGGGGTAGGTGCGGCGGATTTCCGCGGCCACGTCCGCGATCATGTTGTACGCCGCCGGTTTCACCTGGGCGCTGCCGGTATCGAAGAGCTGGTTGCCGGGCAGTTCGATGCGGATCACATCGCCGTCGCGGCGGACGTGGACGTCGGCATAGCGAATCGACGGCAGCGTTTGCAGGAAGCTGCTGTTGGGCGTGATCGAAACGCCCGTCTGCCGATGCATGGACGCCGTCAAGGCCTTGGTCTTGCTGTCGAGGTCCTGCTTGTCATTGCTGACGCGGGCAAGTTGGTCCGTCGTGCTGCGGAGCTGCTCGGTCACGGCCGTGAGTCGGTCTTCCAGCAGCTTGCTCTGCTGCTGCGACTGGGCCAGCAGGGCCTGGTTCCGCTGGTTGTCGCGGTCTAGATCGTTGATCCGCTTTTGATACTGCGAGATCTGGTTTTGCATGTCGGTCTGCTGGTGCTGATAGTCGGCTAACTTCCGATTTACCATCGGATTGTCAGCGCAGCCGGCCAGAAACATCAAGCCGACGAGCATCGCAGCGGCCGTCCACGGCGCGCGTGGCATGGCAAAGACCTCCGTGTAAGCTCCCCTCGCCAACGGGAGAGGGGCAGCAGGCGAGGGCATGCCTGCATTGCATCAGCAGCCCTCACCCTAACCCTCTCCCGGAGGGAGAGGGGACTCTCGGCCGGATGTTATCAAGCCGGTGACTAGCAAACAAGGGCAATTCGTGTGTAAATTAGTCCTTACCCCTCACCCCTTGCCTCTCTCCCGAAACGGGCGAGGGGAATACTATGACGCTGCTCTACCGCGACGCCCGATTCCTGAACCATGAGACCGGCAACCACCCGGAACGGGCGATTCGGCTCCGCGCCATCGAAAGCCACCTGGAACGGCACTGGCTGACCGCTCATTGCCGGCTGCCATCGTTTGAGCCTTGCGACCGCGCGACTCTGGCCCTCGTGCATGAGCCGGCCTACATCGAGGAAGTCTCGGCCTTTGCTCGGGCTGGCGGAGGTTACCTGGATGACGACACGGTCTGCTGCCCGGCGAGCTTCGATGTGGCATCACTGGCCGCCGGGGCAGTCGTGGATGCCGTGGGCCGTGTTGTGGCCGGCGAGGACACGACCGCGCTTTGCCTGGTTCGTCCGCCGGGGCACCATGCTTCGGTCGATTGCGCAATGGGTTTTTGCCTCTTCAACAACGTGGCGATCGGCGCGATGGCGGCGGTCAAGCGGCATGAGTTGGGCCGCGTGTTGATCGTCGATTTTGACGTCCATCACGGCAACGGCACACAGGCGATTTTTTGGGAAGACCCGCGCGTCGGGTTCTTGTCGATGCACCGCTATCCGTTCTATCCCGGCACCGGCGCCGCCGACGAACGAGGCGAGGGGCCCGGCTTCGGCGCGACGGCCAACTTGCCCATCGAGTTTGGCACGCCGCGGAGCGAGATCCTGGATGTCTTCGCCACTCGATTGCAAGCGTTCGCCGACCACATCCGCCCGCAGATTGTTCTTGTGAGCGCCGGGTTTGACGCCCATCACACCGATCCGATCGGCAACCTCGGATTAGAGGCCGAAGACTTTGCCGCATTCACGGACCGCATTCTGGAGATTGCCGCGGCCCACGCCGGCGGGCGCGTGGTGAGCGTCTTGGAGGGCGGCTACAACCCGCCCGCGCTGGCCCAGTGCGTGGAGCAACACTTAGTAAGTTTGATTGGCGACGGACCGTAGGATGGACCTCCGAGTCCGTCCGAGATATCCTGGAACCGATTGAGCTCATAGACCAAATCCCACGGAACAAAAAACGCAATCGCAATATGTGGAATCTGCCGCCGCCGCCGGGCTTTCAAGGTTTGCGCGATGATCGTCCGCTAACGATGTACTTCCGCCATCTGCCACACTGGCGTCGGCCTGGTGCAACCTACTTCGTGACCTTCCGCTTGGAGGACTCACTACCGCAATCAAAACTGAATGAGTTGCGGGAGTGGCGCGATGACTGGGAGCGGCGCAACCCTCGGCCCTATTCGGATAAGGCGTACGAGGAACTCGCGCGAAGCAATGAGGCGCACCGATGCGTGGCTCGATCAGGGAATGGGCTGTTGCGCATTACGCGAAGCCGAGAATGCGGCAATTGTTGTCAATTCAATGCATTTTTTCGACAGCCAGCGCTATGAACTTGACGCGTACATCGTCATGCCAAACTACGTTCATTTGCTTGTCCGCCCATTTCATGCGGAGGAGAGTGCCCTGGAAACAATCCTACAGAGCTGGAAACAATTCACCGCGACAAGGCTCAATAAGCGGCTCTACAGACGCGGGACGTTTTGGCAACAGGAGAGCTTCGACCGAATCGTCCGCGACGAGGAGCATCTATACCGCTGCCTTCAATACATCGGCTCAAACGCAAAAAGAGCGAACTTGACTTTTGACGCCTGTCCGCGCTGGGTTCGGCCGGAGTGGGAAGCCCTCGGCTGGAGGTTCGCAAGCAATCTGTAGGATGGACCTCTGAGTCCGTCCGACAGAAAGTATTTAAGCGACTGGAAGATCCATCCGACAACAAAACCGGACGGACTCGGAGGTCCATCCTACGGCGCATTCGTTACTTCGTCACCAGCACCCCTTTGACGAACCAGCCGTCTTTCTCGGCGGTCATCGAGGCGGTGGCCGGGCCGAGCGCGGGGGCGACCACGGTGGCGAAGTCCGGCAGCTTGGCGCCGTTGATCTTCTGCTGTCGCGGCGCGCCCTTCTTGCCGGCGGCGGAGAGGCTGTTGAGCGTCCGGCCCAAGAGCGACTCGCTCTGCGGCATTTTGCCCTGCTTGATCAATTCGTAGGTCGGCTGCACCGCGCGGTCGCTCCAGGAAAAGCTCCGCGCCGTTTGCTGCTTCACGCCCAACTGGTTGAAGGTCAGGTCCCAGACCTTGAGGAACTCCTTTTGCGTGGCCAACTGGTCGGCGGGCGCGATCGGCTTAAGCGCCTTGACCAGGAAGTCGATGTGCGATGCAATGAACAACTGCCCGTTGGCCACGGCGAACGCACCATGCGGCAGGAAGTGGCCCTCTTTATCTTGATCGTCGTCGGTGTTGGCCTTGGGCTTGGCTTCCTTCTTGGGGCCGCCGAGCGAGGGCACGTCGATTGTCGGCGGCGCCACGCTGCTGTCTTCTTCCTCGACGATCTCCCAGATGACCTGGCCGTTGATCGTCCGTTTCTTGAAACTGGGGTCGCCATTGACGCATTTCTCGATCGCCTTGGCCACTCTCGCCGCGTCCTTGACCTCAATGGCCCACAACAGCCGTTCGCTGGTTGTGGTGATTGGCAAACGATAATCCGCCACCATCGTCACGCGCTGGCCGAGTTGCGCAATCAGTTCTTTACGGATATTGATCTGCGGTCCGTCCTTGTCGTTGATCATTTGGTCGATCGTCTGCTGCCAGACCTTGGCATCGAGGATCTCATCGTAGAGCGGGCCGAAATTGTCGAAAATCGTCAGTGGATCGACGTAAGCGGTGAAGTAGGTTGCGATGTCGCGCCCCACCCAGGGCTGCGGCGTAAAGTTGGCCCCGACGGGAAAAACGAACATGTTGATCGACTTGTCCTTCTCCCACGGCTTGGGAGCATAGACGGCCGTGCGGTGGAGGATTTGGTAGCCGTCCGCGGAAACATCAATGAAGCCGCCCGCGCCCTGGAAGGCGCTGTAGCCCTGGTTGCGCATGATCTCGATGATCGTCTTGCCGCGCCGCCGCTTGTCGGCAGGGGTCGCCGCCCGCGTCGCCTCGGCGTAGCCCAGCGGATACATGAACCATTTGATGTTGGGGTCGTGGGCCGGCGGGTCGGCAGCGCAGCGCTTCATGACTTTCTGATAGCCGGAGACCTGCGACAGGCTGCCCGCGGCGCGGCCGCTAATGTGCCGGCCGATGATATCCTTGGTCACATTGAGGTCATCGCAGGCGCAGAACACGCTGTCGGTGAGGAAGTAAACCGTCAGGCTTGTCGCCGCGGGCGCCGCCGCCGCGCCGGCCGCCCCGGCCGCCGCCTGTAGCGCCGCCGGAAGCGGTACGTCAAACACGAAGACTTGCACGCCCTGTACGTTTAATACCTTTTGTTTTGCTCCTCGAGGAAGCAAGCCTTTTTGAGCCTTGTTCAGAAGCGCTCGCGCACTGTTGGCGTTCCCGGTAACATCCATCAACAAAGTCGTCGCGGCGCCGGGTTCCGGGCCACTGGAGGTCTGAATCGTCGTCCTGATCATCGCCAGCGCGGCCTCGGCCGTCGGAACGCCGCGGAGGTCGTCGAGTTGAATGCCCAGCCGGTCGGATACGGCGGCCCATTGCGATTGCATTTGCTCGTGCAAGTCTTCCTCGAAGGGCTTCATTTCTGCCTTCTTCATCAGGTTGCCGAGCTGGGTTTTGTTCCACTGCGCGGTCAAACGTGGGAAGTTCAACGCCGAGATGAAGCCGACGGTGGTTTTGGGCAGAAGAACGTCCATCGACGGTGCCGCGGCCGAGAGGGAATTCGGCACGAAAACGCCGCTTATTACCAGGCACCAGAACACGGTCCGCAGACTACGCACGTCAGAACTCCTTACAAATTAGTATCGAATCATGATTTTGGGGCACGGGCGACCGTTCCCTTCCGGCTATACCGCGGCATTTTCCGCACACCTAGCGTGCAAGCAGGATTTCCCTATGCCGGATAAGGGAAGTCTATCGGTCCACGGCGACTTATGCTAGATCGAATCCGTAGATTAGAGAAAGCAAATGGACCTTACCGCTTCCTGAAAGTAGGTAGCATAGGAGTCATATATAGGTCTAGGTGGTTTGCGTTGGATGAGCTGATGCGATATGGGAAGATCGGCATTAGAATCTCCTTTTCCGGATTTTCTTGTAACGGACCGTTGTGTATATCAATAGACCGAAGGAGGCATGTTTGGGCACCACTAACGCAGGCTTGTCCTCAAACCAATCCGATTCGGACCTGAAGCGTCAGCTTATTGACAACAATGAGGGCGTTCTGGGGAAGGTTCTGCGCGAATATGGACCGGCTGTAGCGGCCGCTTTGAGGCGGCGCGATTTCATCCTCAACGTGAACGACGTGGAAGATGTGCTTGCCACGGCCTTGTACCGGCTTTGGGCCTACCGTAAGCGGCTGGACGTGGCCAAGGGCTCTTTGTCTACGTTGTTTTATCGCATTGCGGATAACGTGGTTCGCAACTTGTTCAAGACCGGATGGCATCAACTCCGGTCGCAGGAAGTGAGTTTTGAGGATTGGGCCGACGTAGTGGAAGCGCCTGTCCAATCAATTGATGCAGAGACGAGCGATCCGGGGAAGATTCGGCAAGATTTGCAGATCATTATCGACACCTTGCCTGCCGCCTATCGCTACATTGTTCTCTGCCGACGCCACAGCCAAGGACCGCGTTGCTTCAGCAGAGTTGATTGCCGAGGAATTGGAGATTCCTGCGGGCACGGTTCGTGTGTATCGTAACCGTGCCATGAATGCCATTCGGAGCAAAATGCGAGCGCGGGGATATGACGTGCCTTAGGGCAAGAAATGAACACATCATCTTACGAATCCGACGATCTTAGCGAAGCCGACGAGAGGCTGCGGCGGCTCATTGCGCATTCGATAAGTCCTTGCGACGCCGCTCAGCTCAGCGACGAACAGGTCGAGTCGCTACTTCACGAACCGACTGATTCCAACCTGTCCGACGATCAGATGGAACTGATCCTGCGGAAGGCGGAAGCGAAGATTCGGTCGGCCAGCGAAACCGCAGGACGTTCCGAGGCTGTTGGACAGTCGTGCGCCGTGGTTCCTCCAGTTGCGGACGCGTCACTTGCGCCCGCTGCCGCACCGACCTCTCCGGTTCTCGGTTTCCTGGGCGGCGTCACCGACCTCAGTGGCAGCTTTACGCCCACCTTCTGGACGCTGCTGGTCATGGTTTCGGGCATTGCGCTGACGCTGTCCCTCGTGATCGTGCTTGTGGTCCGCGGCATCCACGTGCAAGTTGACGTCCCGGACGGCGGCAGGCAGTTCGCTGACGACAACCGCGCAAATGTCGAGAAGAGCAGAGACACACAGGTTGCGGTCGCTCCTGGCCCCGCCTCACCCAGCCCTGTCGCGCGTCTTGCTCGCGCCGATGGCCGATGGACTAGCTCCAAAGCGTCGATCCGGCTGGGGAGCGGTCTCTGGACAGGGCAGAAGCTCGATCTGGCGTCGGGAGAGGCCGAAATCGTGTTTCAGACCGGCGCCGTCGCGGTCCTCCGCGGACCCGCCAAACTGGAAATCGACTCGCCCAACAGCGTTCGCCTCGTGATCGGCTGTCTCAGCGTGCGGGCCGACACGCCCGTCGCGCGCGGTTTCACGGTCCACTCCGGCTCGGCGTCGCTGATCGACCTGGGCACGGAGTTCCACGTCCGGGCCGCCGCGGAGGGGCACAGCGAGGTCTATGTGACGGTTGGCGCCGTGGAGGTCCGGGCTGCATCCCGGCGCCCTCCCCCGTGTGCTCAATGCCGGACAGTCCGCCCAGATTGAAACGGGCAGTACGGGCGTCGTTGCCCTCATCGAAGGCGGACGGGACACGCCCGACTTCGTATTCCCCACGATCAAGCCGCCGTCGGACCGCGACTTTGCCGACGCTTCCCAACATCATGCCTCGATCCGCGTCGTACAAGGGAAACTGGCCCCCGATAGCGGGCCGATCGAGTTGTTGCTGGATGGCCGCGGGCAGACGAACTCCGATGTGCCCGGTGAATCGGTGTTTTTTGCCAACAATCAAAAGGGCCGGATTCTGTTGGACCTGGGCAGCGCGGTTACGATCCGAGAGATCAACACCTATAGCTGGCACAAGTACGAAATGGTCCCGCCGGGGCATCCGCGCCGCAACAGCCGCACGATCCAGCGCTACGTCCTCTACGGTTACGAGGGCGAGATGCCGCCGTTGACTGAGTCCATTGGGAAGGGGGGCGATCCGGCGGCCAGCGGTTGGACGCTCATCAGCCGGGTCAACAGCGACGCCTTTTTCTCCGTCCTGCCCCGCGTAGAGTGGCCGGCACAATTGGCCGTCTCGATCTCGGGAAAAGAAGAAGGCAGGATCGGGCGCGTATCAATACCTGCTGTGGGAAGTGCATCCGACGCACGTCGAAGCCGGTCCCGCGACAACCATGAAGCGCTCCGAGCACAACACGTTTTTCGGCGAATTCGACGTGTATGCGGAGTGAGGCGGGGGAGGGAGAGGCGAAGATGGATGAGGGATGAGGGATCGTGGCTGTGGCGGCACTCGCGGCAGACAGCTAAGAACTGGGAACTGGGAATACATCGACGACAACCATTCTTTTCAAAACTGGGGAGGTTTTTATCATGGCACACCGTAATTCGATCGGAGTTCTTTTCTTGCTGGCCTTGTCGGCTGTGCCAGCCTCGGCCGCTACGGATATCTGGAACGGCGCCTTGAGCACGTCTTGGAGCACCGCCGGCAACTGGGTCAACAGCAGCGTGCCGGGATTTGGCGACATCGCGCTGTTTACCTCGGCTTCCTACACAAGCCAGCCCTCGACAAATACGGCGGGCAACAAGGTGGGAGCAGTCTGGGACACCGGGACCAGCAGCATGACGATCGGAGGCGCGGTGCGCTCACCCTCGTCGGAACCGTCACGGTCAACAGCCACGGGACCACGGGCCTGGAGGTCGACGCCGGCGCGGGCTCATTGACGATCAACAGTCCGGTCACGATGGGCGCGCAGCAGGTATGGAACAACTACTCAGCTAATCCGATAACGATCAACGGCACAGTCAACTGGGGCGCTTTCAACAGTTTCCTCAACACTTCCGGGTCCGGCACCCTGTTGATCGCCGGAAGCATGGGAAACGTCGGGACCGGCAACACCGAAGTCGGTGGCGTGACGATCGCCGGCCCGTGGGTGGCGGGCGTTACTCAATTCACGGGATTCAACAGCACGTCCGTGAGCGAAACCACCACGATAACTTCAGGGGGATCGGTGGCTCTCATTGCCGGCCAGGGACACTTCGTGGTCTCCAATTATCTTGTCGTCAACGGCGGCACGATCAACAACGTCAGCGCTCCGAGTGGAGACGTTATTGGGATCGGGTGGAGTAGCGGCCAGGCCGGGGTGATGACAATTAACAGTGGGTTGGTCAACTTCGCCGGCTTTACCAACATCAACTTCGGCCACGCCGTCCCAGGCACGCTCAACCTCAATGGCGGCACGTACATTACCAGCGTCGAACCGAACGGCACCGGCACAATTAACCTCAACGGCGGCACGCTCCAGTTGAGCGGCAACGTCGCGACCTTCACGCCCAGCACTATTCCGCTGAACGTTGGCAACGGGGGGGCGATCTTGAATCTGAACGGTAACAGCACCAACATCAACCAGCCGCTAAACGGCGCGGGTACCGGCGGCTTGACCGTTTACAACACGTCCACCGGAACCTTGATGCTTTCGGCCAATAACACGTATTCCGGGCCGACGCAGATCAACGGCGGCTTGGTAGTGCTTAATGGCAGCAACCTTGGCAACGGCGGCAACACGTTGACGATGAACGGCGGCCGAGTCGATCTCGGCGGATCGTCGCTGACCGCGACCGCCGTGACCATCACCGCCGCCGGGACCGGCGGCAACACGATCCAGAACGGGACCGTCACCGCTCCTTCGTATGCGATCAGCAATTCATCGGGCAACGCCATTATCAGCGCCGGTCTTTCCGGCGGGTCAGGTGGGCTGATCATGTCGGGGACAGGCGGGCAGTTGACGATCGCCGGCAACAGCCCGATTACGGGCGCGACCAACGTCACCGGCGGCACGCTCGTCTTGAACGCCGCCGGGGCCAACACTGGCGCCTTGCCCAGCACGTCGGGGGTCACTATCGGACCGGGGGCCGGTTTCGGCGCACAGGGCGCGGCGTCGATCGGCAGCGGGAGTTCCCCGGCGAACCTCGCTCTCGGCGCCGGCGCGAGCCTCAACCTCAGCGACGGCAGCGCGACGACGATCTTCACGGTCAACGGCAATCTCTCTCTCGGCGGCGGCGGCCAGGGAACCACCGTGGGCGTCCAGGTGGGCAACGGCTCGGCTGATCTGATGAGCGTCACCGGCTCGGCGTCGGTCTCCGGCACGAGCACCGTGAACGTATCGACGGCGCCGCTGACCAGCTTCGTCCCCGGTTCTTACGACATCATCACCGCGACCAGCGGCTTGGCGATCGGCAACTTCACGCTGGGCTCGAAGCCGGTGGGCTTCAATACGTACTCGCTTTCCACGCCGACTGCCGGTGCGCTGGTGGTGACCGTCACCGGGAATCCCACCCCGGCCACGGCCTACTGGACGGGCGCGGCCAGCAGGGGGCTTAGCGATGCCGCGAACCAGTGGAGCAACGGCGGCAGCATCAGCACCAGCAATTGGAGCACCACGCCCAACGGCCTTACCGACCCATTGCAGGTGCCCGGCGCGATCACCAACGTCTATTTCACGGCCGCCAACGCCACGGGCGCGTCCGGCACCCTGTCGACGACGTTGGACGCCAGCTTCGCGATCAACAGCTTGACGTTTGCCGTGCCCTCTGGGGGAACGATTACCAACGTCGGCATCAGCACCAACGGCAATCTGTTGGCCATCGGTTCCGGCGGACTGACGGTAACGAGCACGGCCGGCGCAAGCGGGTCGATCACTGGTTCCGGCAGCTTGATCGTCAACGGCAGCCAGAACTGGGCCAACAATTCCAATAGCCAAACGCTCGTGGTAACTGCGCCGCTTTCGGCCCTGTCGGGCGCAACGACGCTGACCCTGAACGGTACGGGCACGGGCGCCGTCGTCCTCGGCGGTCAGGTCAGCAACGGACTGTCCGGCGGCACGCTGTCGCTGGCGCTGAACAACGCCGGCACGGTGACCTTGGGAAGCTCCACCGCCAATACCTACAGCGGCGGCACGACCATTTCCAGCGGCGTGGTGCAACTGGCCGGCACGAATGCGCTGGGCAGCGGGCCATTGACCGTGAATGCCGGCACGCTCAACCTGGCTGGCTTCACCCAGACCGTGGGAATCTTCTCCGGTTCCGGCGGCACGATCTGGAATAACAGCGGCGCTGGGCTGGCCGCCCTAACGGTCCTAGCGGGCGGCGGCACCTACTCGGGCCGGATCGCCGACAACGGCGGCGTCTCCGGCGGGACGGTGGCCGTGAACGTCACAAACGGCGGCGGTGAATTGACCCTGACCGGTCCCAATACCTATAGCGGCGGCACGACCCTCAGCGGCGGCACGCTGAACCTCGTCGGCAACGCGGCCATCGGCAGCGGCCGGCTGACTATCTCCGGCGGAAATCTGGACAATACCAGCGGCGGCCCCGTCGTCCTGGGCAACATTCCGCAGACCTGGAGCAGCAACTTTACTTACTTCGGCGGATCGCTCTTGGACTTGGGCACGGGGTCTGTGAGTGTGACCGCCGCAACGACCGTCACTGTCCCAAACAGCTCCGGCACCCTGGAGCTTGACGGCACTGTCAACTTCGGCAACCAGACGGTGCTGCTAAACGAGACAGGACCGGGCGTGATCGTGCTCGCCGGCAGCGTGGGAAACATCGGCGCCGGCAACAACTTTTGGGGCAATGTAACGGTTGCCGGCACGCTCGCCGCGAACACGTCGGTATTGGGCCTGGGTTACGTCGGCGGGACACTAACCAGTGCAACCGCGACGATACCTTCCGGGGGATTAGTGAATCTCCTTTCGGGGAACACCCACTTTGCGGTTGGGAGCTATACCATCGTCAACGGCGGGACGATACAGGAAGTGAGCGCTGCAAGTACGGACGTGATAGGAATCGGCTATCAGGCCGGCGCGGCCGGAGTTCTCACGATTAACAGCGGGCTGGTCAACTTCGCAGGCGTCACCGTCAACTTCGGCCACGGCGCGAACGGTACCATTAACCTTAACGGCGGCACGTACATCATGAACTCGGAGCCGACGATGGAAAGCCAGGGCGGCAACTTCAACTTCAACGGCGGCACGCTCCAGTTGAACGGCAACGTCCCGACGTTCGCTCCGACCACTCCGGCCGCTCTGGTGTTAAACGTGGGCAACGGCGGCGCGATCTTTAATCTGAATGGTTTCAGCACCAACATCAACCAGCCGTTGAACGGCGTAGGCACCGGCGGTTTGACCGTTTACAACACGTCCGCCGGCACGCTTACTCTTTCGGCCAACAACTCGTTTAGCGGGCCGATGCAGATCAACAGTGGCGTCGTTGACGTCACGGTGGCGCAGTCCTATACCGGCAACACCTACGTCAGCGGGGGGGGCCTGGTCCTGGACGCCTCCGGCACTAATACCGGCTCGCTGGGCAGTACCAGCGTCAGCGTTTCCAGCGGCGCGACCTTGACGGCGCGGTACGACAAGCATCGGCACGGGCAACCTGAGCGTCGCCGGAAGCGGGACCCTCGACCTCCGCAACAATTTGGCGACTACCAACTTCACCGTCAACGGCAATCTTTTCCTGGGCAGCGGCACGCAGGGGTCGAGCCTCAATATTGAGCTGGGGAACAGCTTGACCAACGACCTGTTGACCGTCACCGGCAACGCCGCGCTTGCGGGAACGAGCACGATCAATCTCTCGGCCATCGTCGGCAGCAGCCCGCAGACGGGACAGTACGACCTGATCAGCGCCAGCGGCGGCGGGTTGAGCGCACAGATTTTCACCCTCAGCGCGGGTCCATCGCTGAAGGGCTTCGACTCGTACTCGCTGGCCGCGACCACACCGACCGAAGTCATTCTGACCGTCACCGGCAACCCCACGCCCGCTACCGCCTATTGGACCGGCAAGGCCAGCGCCGCGCTGAGCGATTCGGCCAACCAGTGGGGTGTAGGCGGTGGCATCCACACCAGCAACTGGAGCACCACGCCTGACGGATTGACGGACGCCTTGCAGGTTCCCGGCAGCATCACCGACGTCTATTTCACCGCGGCAAACGCCACGGGCGTCGCGGGCAGCATGACGACCACCTTGGACAACAATTATTCGATCGCTGGGCTGTTCCTGGCCGTTTCGTCCGGCTCGATCACTGGCGTGACGATCAATACTGGCAGCTATTCGCTGACCCTGGGCAGCGACGGGCTGACGCTCGCCGGCTCCAATGCGAGCGCCACGATCAGCGGCTCCGGCTCGATGGTGCTGGCCACCGGTCAGAATTGGGCCAACAACTCCAACAGCCATCCACTGACGGTCGCGGTGCCCATTTCAGCGGCCTCCGGCCAGAATATCACGCTTTCGTTGGTCGGTACGGGCACCGGGGGCGTGGTCCTCAGCGGCCCGATCAGCGACGGCCTGGGCACGGTCGCTTTATCGCTCGCCCAATCGGGATTGGTCGTGCTGGGCGGCAGTGGCACCAACAGCTACAGCGGCGGCAATACGATTTCGGGCGGCACGGTGCAGCTTGGCGGCAACGGCGCGCTGGGCAATGCCGGGCCGCTGGCCATCAACGCCGCCGTGCTGAACATGAACGGCTTTTCGGCGACCGCCGGCCTGTTTTCCGGCGGCTCCGCGAGCATCCTCAACAACAGCGGGTCGGGCGTATCGATCTTGACAATCAACCAGGGGAGCTCCTCCCCGTCCAACTTCAGCGGCACGATCACCGACAACGACGGCATCCATACCGGCGGCGCCGTCGGCTTGATTATCGCCGGAAGCGGCGAGGTGACGCTGTCGGGCACGAACACCTATAGCGGCGGTACGACGATCGGCGGCGCCTCGACGTTGGACATCGCAAGCAGCTCCACCATTGGCCCGGGCCCACTGACGATGTCCGGCGGCAACCTGGACAACAACAGCGGCGGGCCCGTCGTCCTGGGCAACATCCCGCAGACCTGGAATACCGGCTTCCAGTACAACGGCGGCTCATTGCTCAACCTGGGCACGGGCCCCGTCACGATCAGCGGGACGTCGACGATCATCAATGTCCAGAACAGCTCCGGTACGCTGGAAATCGACGGCAACATCACCAGTGGCACGTCCTCTCTTGAAACCACCGGGCCGGGCACGGTGTACCTCACCGGCAGCAATGCGATTACCACCCCCATCACTTCGAACGTAGCCACGCTCATCGCCGCCAACACGATCACGACCGGCAACTTGATCCTCAACGGCGGCAACTTCGCAATCAGGAGCGGGACCTTTACCATCGCCGGCGGCTTGACCAGCGCCACGGCGGCGGCGGGCGGCGTGGGCACGGCCGTCGGCAATGGCGGCGGAACCGTCTACATGGTTGTGTCCGGCGGCACGTTCCAGCAAGTAAACGACTCGTTCTACCTCGGCCAGGCCGGCAACGGCGTGCTCACGATCGAGGGCAATGGCGTCGTGGCTTTGGGCACGGCACCGCTGGCCTTCAGCTACAACGGCGGGCAGACGGGCACCCTCCAATTGAACGGCGGCACGCTTCAATCCGCGGGCTTTAGCAGTCCCTATGCCGTCGCCGGCCAGACCATCAACTTCAACGGCGGCGTTCTGGAATTGACCAACAATGTTGCTAATCTGTCCGGTGGGACGCCCAGCGATTTCACGTTGAACATCGGCGACGGCGGCGCCTTCATCCACCTTGACGGCCATAGCACCACGATCAGCGACGCCTTGAACGCAACCGGCAGCGGCGGCCTGACCGTGACCTCGGTAAGCGGCGGAACGCTGACCCTCAGCGGCACCAATACCTACACGGGCGGAACCTACGTCGAGGGCAACAGCACCTTGATCGCGACCAACAACGAGGCCATCCTCGATGGGACGAACCTCTACGTCGGCAACGCTAGCGAACTGTCAATGCTGGGCGCCGTCGTTCCCATGGAGACAGGGTCGCCGGCCGGTAGTGCCGCCGCCGGCGCGGCTGCTGTGCCCGAACCGGGCACGCTGGCGCTGGCGGCCGCATTGCTTGGCAGCGCGGCCGTTTATCGCCGAGCGCGGCGGCGCGAATGTCGAATGTCGAATTTCAAAGGAATGACGAAAGCCAAATGAGGAAGCGGACACTCGACATTTGCCGGTAATCTTGAAAACTGGCGACATTGCGGCTATGAGGTGCTCGCTGGCGGAACGAGCTTGGCCGCCGGCGACGCCTCGCAGTCGGATTTCGTTTCCGTCCATTGTTTCAGGAGGAGGTCATGACTAGACGCGCGTTTACGCTTGTGGAACTGCTGGTGGTCATCGCCATTATTGGCATCCTCATCGGCCTGCTGCTACCGGCCGTCAATGCCGCGCGGGAAGCGGGCCGGCGGGTGAAATGCCAGAACAATTTCAAGCAAGTCGGCCTGGCGGTGCTCAACTATAACGACAACCTCGGCCACTTTCCCGAAGGCACGTACGAATTAATCGACGACCAGGGCAAGACTGTCCCGCAGAACCGCCGCTGCTGGATGCAGGAGATCCTGCCCTACGGCGAATTCGCCGGCCTCTACAAGCAATTCGATCAATGGATGGCCGCGGCAGCCAGCGGCGATTGGCCCGGCCCCGGCAACACGGCGCTGGGGTTTCCAGGGATGCAGACCGTCATTCCCACGCTTGTCTGTCCGGACGACCGCAATTCGCCCAAGCTGCACACCTACTGGGGCGGCTACAACGGTCAAGCGAACCAGGGCTTCTCCGGCAACGTGGTGCTGTGCGCGAGCAGCGACACCATGAATCCCAACGGCCCACAGAGCAGCACGACGGTCAACGGCGTCTGTTTTGCCCGATCGAAGGTGACGATGCAAAAGATTACCGACGGGACGAGCCACACGGCCCTCTCCACGGAGATCATCCTCAGCCCCGACACGATCGCCCACGACATTCGCGGGCGGTACTACAATACTTCGCACGGCGGCGTGCTGTTTACGACGAAGTATACTCCCAACACGACGGTCCCGGACGTGTTCGACTGGTGCTCGCCCGAGCCCGTGCCGCAAGCGCCATGCATTGACGGTGGTTTCACTGTCGCCGCTGTTCCTCTCCGCGCGGAGTTATCACCCTGGGTGCGTCAGCATGGGACTGTGCGACGGTTCGGTGCGGGTCATTTCCAACGAGGTTGACCCGGTAGTCTACACGGGATTGGGCAGCCGCAACGGCGGCGAGATCATCCCGGGCAGTTTTTGAGCCAAGCGCGAAGACAATGGTGCGTCCCACATTCAAAACCAGCAGCGATGAAGGACGAATGACGTATGACGAATGTCGAAAGAATGACGAAAGCCAAATGTCGAAGTTTCGGACGTTCATCGTCTGGATTGCTTTCGACATTTGACATTCGACATTCGACATTCGCGGCGCTCCTGACGACCGCGGCGGTTGTCGCCGGCTGCGGCCGATCCATGTCGGTTTGTCCCGTCTCCGGCACCGTCAGCTACAATGGCACAGTAGTGGCGGATGGTTCGATCGTTTTCATACCCGCGGACAAGCACTTGGCCGCGGACGGCGGCAAAATCGCCGACGGCCATTTCGCGTTCTCGGCTAAGGCTGGCCAGCAGAGGGTTGAAATCCGCGCGGTCCGTGAGGTCGGCAAGGTGATACCTTCGATGGGCGTGAAAGCGCGGCAATCCTACCTTCCCCCCACGTACAACTCCGAGTCTACGCTCACTGCCGAGGTAGTGCCCGGCGGAAAGAACCAGTTCACCTTCGATTTGAAAGGTCCGCCGCTGGGACCGGCGAATTGAAAAGAAACCGTCCAGTTACGCCCTGGTCGGCTGGTGGCCATCGGCATTCTCGTCCACGGCATCCATGAGCGTTTACTTGTCGTCGCCCTGGAATTGACCGGAACATCGCAGTTATGTTCGGCCGGCCGGCCGGCCGATTTCACCGCCAATGTCGAGAACGGCATGATCGTCAACCCCAACGGTTACAGCTCGACCGTACGGAAGCATGGCAAGTATCACTCGCCTCCTGCCCCCCAACGGTATCTGTGCATTCGCTGTTGGAAACCTCGATTTTCATGGCTTCCCAGTGATTTGAAAGCCACCGGGCATGCGCGGCCTTGCGCCTCGCTCGGCGCTTGACTGCCGGCACGGGATGTCTAAGATTAGCCCAGTTGCGCGACTCGGTTGTTTGCGAAGGGAAGCCGAGCAATCTTGCAGCAAACCTCCTAGGCATGGGGACCGTGCCGGCAGGCAGGCAGCCGTCAGCACGCTGCTTGATGGAAGACGGGGGACGCGAGCGAGGCATTCTGACTCTTATCAACCGCGTAAGGCCGCGACTCCGCGGCAAAGAAAACAAAACGGGGGAATTATGGAGCGTTTCATGCGATGGGCTCTTGTCGCGGCCTTGGCAATACTCGCCGCAGGGCGAGTTTCCCAGACCAGTGCGGCAAACTACTCTTGGAACATTGGGTCGGCCGGTTGGTCGTTTAACTCCAGTTGGAACCCTTCCACCGTGCCGGGCCCCGCCGACACGGCGTGGATCGTCAACGGCGGGACGGCCGTGATCGGCGCCCTCATAAATGCTAGTTGCGGCACGCTCGTCGTGGGCGGCGCCGGCAGCGGCAACGTGCAGCTCGATGGCAGCCTCTTCAGCAGCCTGACGGCCGGCGGCGGCGGCGAACTCGTCGGATACACCGGCAGCGGACTGTTCAACCAGACAGCCGGCACGAACTCCACCACAGGCGGCCTTGTGCTGGGAAACAACTTCAGCGGCAGCGGCACGTACAGCCTGAGCGGCGGTTCGCTCGCCGCCTCCTCGTTGACCGTCGGCAATTTCGGCAGCGGGGCATTCACGCAAACCGGCGGAGCGAGCTCCGTTACCAATGGGCTCGTGTTGGGAAATAGCACCAGCAGCAACGGCTCGTACAATCTCAGCGGCGGTTCGCTCGCCGCGGCCAATTTATACGTCGGCAATTTCGGCAACGGGGCATTCACGCAAACCGGCGGCGCGATCTCTGTCACAAGCAACGCGTACTTGGGTAATAGCGTCGTCTCCGGTGGCTTCATGGCCACCTTCAGTAGTGGCACGTACAGCCTCAGCGGCGGCTCCCTGGCGACGTCAGGCACCCTCTATGTGGGCAACTCCGGCAACGGCACGTTCGTTCAAACCGGCGGCACCAATACGACGAATGGACTATTTTTCGGCTACTACAACGACTCGAATGGATCATATAGCTTAAGCGGCAGCGGACTTCTTACGGCGAACTCCGAACAAATCGGATGGCTTGGCCGCGGCAGTTTTACGCAATCAAGTGGGGTCAATGCGGTCAATGGCTTTATGGGTTTTGGCGATGGCATCTATAGCTCTGGAACTTACAATTTGACGGGCGGAACGGTATCCGCTTTGTCCGAGCTCATCTTCGCCGGCAGCTTCACGCAATCCGGCGGCGTTCACTTGGTGATGGGCAACCTTCAAATCGCGGATGGTAACGTCGGCTCGTACAATCTCAGCGGCAGCGGAGTGCTTTCCGCACAGCAAGAGCAACTCTTGGGAGAATTCGGCAACGCCACGTTCACGCAAAGCGGGGGCTCGAACCTGATTTCCGGTAGCCTTTCGTTGAGTCAGAGTGGCACAGGGGTGGGCAACTATAATCTCAGTGGCGGCCTGTTGCGCCTAAGCAGTCTCATTTCGCTAGGGGGCTCGACGGCCTTTAACTTCAGCGGCGGTACCATTCAGTTGCTCGCCGGTTTTTCCGCCTCGCAGCCGATCACACTGAACACACCCGGCGGTATCGGCACGTTGGACACCGACGGCAATACGGTGACGTTAACAAACACATTCTCCGGGACCGGCAGCTTGAACAAAGGTGGCGCGGGAGCGCTGACCCTTAATAGTACGCAGGGCTACACAGGACCGACAACCGTCAGCGGCGGGACGCTTGCACTCCCGTATGACATCCCCTCGTCTTTCTTCACCGCCGCAAGCGCCGGCGTCCTCTGGTTCCCCAGCACGACGCTCAATCTGGGCACGCGCTCCATCCAAGCGATGGCTGGCGGATCAATCGTCTATCAGGACGCTACGATCAACGGCGGGTTCCTCCGCGGGCCTGGAACTCACGTACTATCGGCCGGGTCGGCAACGACTTTGAACGACAGCACGATTGATCCGGCTGCCATCGTGCAGCAAGCCGGCAACGACAGCTTTTTCAACGTGACCAATCGCGGGCAAGTCACCAACAACGGCTACTTGACGCTCAGTGGCGGCATCAACGACGGCGGCAGCGGCCTGATCGTCAACGGCACTGCGGACGTGAGCGAATGGATCAACGCCGGAGTGATCACCGTCAACAACGGCGGCCGGTTGAACAACCACTATAGCATCCTGACCAGCTATGGCGGGGCGAGGATCTACGTCAACTCGGGCGGCACGCTCAATGCCGACAGCCAAAGCGAAGGCGTTTCGCTGGACCTTCAGGACAGCCTACTGGTGAACAACGGCCGCGTCACGGGGACGACGAACGTCTATTACGGCGCAACCGTGTCCGGCTCCGGGAGCTTCGGCCCGATCAATGTCATGCAGGCCGGCGCGGTGGTCACGGCCACTAGCGCAGTGCCCGCGCCGACGAGCCTCGCGGTCACCAGCGGTAGCATCTCCGGGGCCGGCAATCTGGGCGTTTCGGCAACCGTCGCCGATGCCATCCTTGCCACGCCGAACTTGACCGACACTTTGACACTTTCGGGCAACCTCTCCGGTCCAGGCCCGATCACGAAGGTTGGCCCCGGAATGGCCGTTCTCAGCGGGACCAATACCTTCGGCGCGGGCACAGACGTCATCGCAGGAACGCTAGTCGTACGCAACAGCTATTCGCTGCCCGACGGGTCGAACTTGAGCGTCGGCAGCAACCTATCCGCATTTGTGCGCCGATTGCGCCGACAACTTCCGCCGCGACGCAGGTTGCTTCCGTACCGGAGCCGAGTACCTTGCTGCTGCTGGCAACCAGTCTAGTTTTACTTGTTCGCCTAGGACAACGATCAAGTATCGCAGTACCATTACACCGCCCATCGGGGCAATAAAAGCAGGGGGCGTTATGAACCGTTACGCGCAATGTGCCCTTATCGCGATCTTGTCCATCGTCGCCACAGCGCGAGTTTCTCAAACCCTGGGGGCAAACTACTCTTGGAACACGTCGGGGGGCAATTGGGGCGTTGCGCCTGAATGGAACCCTGCGACCGTGCCGGGCCCGGCCGACACCGCGTGGATACTCGACGGCGGGACAGCTAGCATCGGCGCCTTCGTGAATGCAAGTTGCGGCACACTCGTCCTAGGCGGCACCTTCGGTGGAAACGTGCAACTCGTCAACAATCTGGCGGCCGGCAGCGGCGGCGAACTCATCGGCTACACCGGCAGCGGGTCGTTCAACCAGACGGCAGGCACCAATTCCACAACCAACGTTTACTTGGGTTACAACGCGCTCGGCAGCGGCTCGTACAGCCTTAGCGGCGGCTCTCTGGCGACCTCCGGCAACCTCGCCGTCGGCGCCACCGGCAATGGCAGCTTCACGCAGTCGGGCGGCGCGGTTTCCGCTCTATTCGAGTACGTCGGATATTTTGGCAGCGGCGGCTTCACGCAGTCTGGCGGAATGAACACGATGAATTCATCGAGTGGCGAGTTGGTTTTGGGCTATGACTCCAACGGGTCGTACAATTTGACGGGAGGCACGCTTTCCACTGATATCGAGTACGTCGGAAATGGCCTCGGCAGCGGCAGCGGCAGCTTCACGCAGTCCGGGGGAGTTCATTCTGTGGCGAACCTCGGCATTAACGCCAATCCCAGCTTCGCCAGCACGTACAACCTCAGCGGCAGCGGAGTGCTCCTCGGCGGACTAGAGACTGTGGGTGGCGGTTCCTTCACGCAAAGCGGCGGGTCGAACTTGATCGCCGGCACTTTATGGGTTGACCAGGGCAGCTACAACCTCAGCGGCAGCGGAGTGCTCGTCGCCGGTGCAGAGATTGCCGGCGAGGACGGCGGCGTGTTCACGCAAAGCGGCGGGTCGAACTTGATCTCCAGTTACTTATACCTTGGTTCGCCGGGTGGCTTCAATCTCAACGGCGGCTTGTTGCGCGTGGGCGGTATCACCTACTACGAGCTCGAACCCTTCAATTTCGGCGGCGGAACGATGCAGATGCTCGCCGGCTTCGTCTCCCTTGTGCCGATCGATCTGAACGTTCCCGGCAGCATCGGCACGCTGGACACTTACGGCAATACGTTGACTTTATCCACGACACTCTACGGGCCCGGCGGCATGAACAAAGGAGGGGCCGGAGCGCTGAACCTGGGCGGCACCGACATTTACACCGGGCTGACAAGTGTCAGCGGCGGGACGCTGGTACTGCCGCTGGACATCCCCTCCACGTCCTCCTTCACCGCCGAGAGCGGCGGCACACTCCTATTCCCCGGCACGACGCTCAATCTGAACTCGCGCTTTATTTGCGCGATGGCCGGCGGATCCGTCGTTTATCAAGACGCCACCGTCAACGGCGGCTTCCTGCGCGGTCCCGGCGTCCACACTTTTGTGGCCGGTTTCAACAACAGCATGAACGGTATGACGATCGATAACGGCGCCGTACTCCAGCAGAGCGGAAGTGCCAGCTTTACCGACGTTAGCAATGCCGGTCAGATCAACGATAACAGCAATGCCGTATTGACCTGGCAGGGCGCCTCGAACGCCACGAGCGGCCAGATCAACGTGAGCGGCTCCGCCAGCTTGAATGTTTCCGAGTGGTACAACGACGGCGTGATTACGATCAACAACGGCGGATTGCTCAACAATAGCGTCAGCCGCCTAGTGAGCGGCGGTGGCAGCCGGATCACCGTCAATTCGGGCGGAACGCTCAACGCCGATAGCAATGCCGAAGGCGTGACGCTCGATCTCGACGGTGCCCTTCTCGTCAACAACGGCACCGTCACTGGCACGACGAACGTCTATTACGGGGCCACCGCGCAGGGCAGCGGCACGTTCGGCCTGATCAATGTCTACGAGGGGGGCACGCTCTTGATCTCGCCCAGCGCCAGCCCGGTGGCGCCGGCGGCAGTCGTTTCCGGCGGCAGCGTGGCCGGCGCGGGATCGTCTGCTTTGCCGGTGGCGACCGACGGGGCCTATCTCGTTGCGCCGAATGCGACAGATCGGCTTACCTTCTCCGGCGATTTCAGCGGCAGCGGGTCGATTACCAAGCTGGTGCGGGCACGGTCTTGCTGTCGGGCACGAACACGTACACAGGCGGGACGATCGTGTTCCAGGGAACCCTGATTGCGGCCGACAGCGCGGCGCTCGCAGACGGGTCGAACGTGACCGTCGGCAACGCCACGTTGTTCGCCCCTTTGGTGCCGTTTCCAGAGACCTCGGCCGCGCCTCCGGCGTTGCCCGTGCCGGAACCGGGAACGATGTTACTGGTGGCGGCAGTGACTATTATTTCCGTAGCGTTACGCCTCTCATCGGCGGCAATGAAAAGGAGGGCGGTTATGAAACGCTACGCGATATTGGCCGTTTTCATGGCCTTGTCCATCGTCGCCACAGCACCGATTTCCGAAACCTTGGCGGCAAACTACTCTTGGGCGGGCACGTCAGCCAGTTGGAGCGTTGCGGCCGAATGGAACCCTTCTACCGTGCCGGGTCCGGCCGACACCGCGTGGATACTTGACGACGGGACGGCTAGCATCGGCGCCTTCGTAAATGCAAGTTGCGGCACGCTCGTCCTTGGCGGCAACTTCGGTGGAAACGTGCAACTCGCCAACAGTCTAACGGTCGGTGGCGGCGGCGAGCTCGTCGGCTACAAGGGCAACGGACAGTTCAACCAGACGAGCGGCACGAACTCCACCACCGGCGGCCTCGTGTTGGGCAACAACACTGGCAGCAGCGGCTCGTACAACCTTAGCAGCGGTGAGTTGACGACGTTCCGGCAGCCTCACCGTGGGCAATTCCGGCAGCGGAACGTTTATCCAGACCGGCGGCGCCGTAAGCCAGACCGGATCGAACAACTTCCTCGCGCTCGGCCTAAGCGCCGGCGGCAGCGGCTCGTACAGCCTCAGCGGTGGCGGATCGCTCAATTCGCCCAGCGAATACATCGGCTATTCCGGAAGCGGGTCGTTCAGCCAAACAGGCGGCACGAACTCTGCCACAACAAGCGGCACGAACTCCGCCATTTACCTCGGTTACAACGCCGGCAGCACCGGCTCATACAATCTGGGCGGCGGATCGCTCGCCTCGCCCTATCTGTGGGTGGGCTATTCTGTCGCCCGGGGCGTTCGTCCAGACCGGCGGCACCTCGGCGCCGAGCACTTTGGTTCTCGGCTACAACTTCCCTTCAGGCGGTTCCTACACTCTCAGCGGCAGCGGACTGCTAAACTCGCAATACGAATACATTGGCTACTCGGACACCGGCAGCTTCACGCAATCGGGTGGAATGAACGCAATTAGTTCAGCATCCGGCTCGCTGTATATCAGCAGTGGCTACGGCGGAGTTGGAATGTACTATTTGACGGGCGGGACACTTTCCACAGCGTACGAGTATATCGGAAACGGAAACAATGGCTACTTCACGCAGTCCGGCGGAGTTCACGTGGTAGCAGCGGCACTCAATGTGGGCTACTACGGCTATGGCGAGTACGATCTCAGCGGCAGTGGAGTGCTATCCGCACAGCAAGAAAGCGTGGGATACGGCGGATACTTCAATCAAACCGGTGGCACAAACGTAGTCTCCAGTCTCGCGGCCGGCAACGGCTACAATCTCGGCGGCGGCCTATTGCGCCTAGCCAATCTCAGCGGAAGCGGCCTCACTTTAAGCGGTGGTACGATGCAGGTGCTCGCAGGCTTCCCCGGCAATTACAATTTGCAGACCATCAGTCTGAACTTCCCCGGCGGGGTGCTGGATACTAACGGCAATACGCTGACCTTTTACGGTGCCGAGTTCGTCGGCCCGGAAGCCTGAACAAAGGAGCGCCGGAGTGCTGATCCTTAGTGGCACCCAGGGTTACACCGGGCCGACAATTGTCAGCGGCGGGACGCTGGAACTCTCAAACGATTTTCCTACATCTTCGTTCACCGCCACCGGCGGCGGCATACTCCAGTTCCCCGGCACGAAGCTTAATCTGGGCACGCGCGTCATCCAAGCGATGGCTGGCGGAACGGTCGACCTTCAAAACGCCACCGTCAACGGCGGCTCCATTTTCGCGATGGCCGGCGGAACTGTCCTCTATCAAAACGTCACCCTCAACAACGTCTACCTTTTCGGCCCCGGCACGCATATCCTGCCAGCCGGCGGCGCAACGACGTTCAATACCACGACGATCAATCCGGGCACGATCATACAGGAAGCCGGCAGCGACGCGTTTTTGGACGTGACCGATCGCGGCACGATTGCCGCGAGCGGCTCGCTGACCATCATTGGTGGCATCAACGATGGCGGCGCGAATCTGACCGTCAACGGCACGGCCGACGTAAGCTCCTGGAGCAACGCGGGCGTGATTACGGTCACCAGCAGCGGACTGTTGAACAACCACGTCAGCGACCTGACCAGCTACGGCGGCGCGAGGATCTACGTCAACTCGGGCGGCACGCTCAATGCCGACAGCCAAAGCGAAGGCGTTTCGCTGGACCTTCAGGACAGCCTGCTGGTGAACAACGGCCGCGTCACGGGGACGACCAACGTCTACTACGGCGCCACGGTCTCCGGTTCCGGCAGCTTCGGCCCGATCAACGTCATGCAGGCCGGCGCGGTGGTCGCGGCCACTAGCGCAGTGCCCGCGCCGGCGAGCCTCACCGTCACCAGCGGCAGCATCTCCGGGGCAGGCAATCTGGCCGTGTCGGCAACCGTCGCCGACGCCATCCTCGCCACACCGAATTTGACCGACACTTTGACACTTTCGGGCAACCTCTCCGGTCCAGGCCCGATCACGAAGGTCGGCCCCGGAATGGCCGTTCTCAGCGGGACCAATACCTTCGGCGCGGGCACAGACGTCATCGCAGGAACGCTAGTCGTACGCAACAGCTATTCGCTGCCCGACGGGTCGAACTTGAGCGTCGGCAGCAACCTATCCGCCTTTGGCGCGCCGATCTGCGCCGACAACTTCCGCCGCGACGCAGGTTGCTTCCGTACCGGAGCCGAGTACCTTGCTGCTGCTGGCAACCAGCCTAGTTTTACTTGTTCGCCTAGGACAACGATCAAGTATCGCAGTACCATTACACCGCCTATCGGCGGCAATAAAAGCAGGGGGCGTTATGAACCATTACGCGCGTTTGGTCCTTGTCGCGGCCTTGTCAATCGTCGCCGCAGCGCGAGTTTCCCAAACCCGCGCGGCAAACTACTCTTGGAACGTGGGGTCGGCCGGCTGGTCCTTTAACTCCAGTTGGAACCCTTCCACCGTGCCGGGCCCCGCCGACACAGCGTGGATCGTCAACGGCGGGACGGCCGGGATCGGCGGCCTCATAAATGCCAGTTGCGGCACGCTCGTAGTGGGCGGCGCCGGCAGCGGCAACGTGCAGCTCGGTTCCCTCGGCAGCCTGACGGCCGGCAGCGGCGGCGAATTCATCGGCTACACGGGCAGCGGGGTGTTCGGCCAGACCGGCGGCACAAACTCCTCCACCGCCAACGGCCTTGTGTTGGGAAACAATCCAGGCAGCAGCGGCTCGTACAACCTCAGCGGCGGTTCGCTCGCCGCGTCCTACCTGAGAGACGGCGCTTTCGGCAGCGGCAGCTTTACGCAAACCGGCGGCACGAACTCAATCACCAACAGCGGCAGCATCTACATGGGTTTAAACACCGGCAGCAGCGGCTCGTACAACCTGAGCGGCAGCGGATTCCTTGCCGCTTCCGCCGAGTTCGTCGGCAATTCCGGCAGCGGGGCGTTCACCCAAAGCGGCGGCACGAATTCCGCCACAAGCGTCGCTTACCTGGGTTACAACGCCGGCAGCAGCGGCTCGTACAACCTGAGTGGCGGATCGCTCGCCGCGACCAACCTGTACGTCGGCATTTCGGGCAGCGGGGCATTCACGCAAACCGGTGGCACGAATTCCTCCACAAACAACTTTTACTTGGCGTACTTTGCCCTCAGCAGCGGCTCGTACAACCTGAGCGGGAGCGGATACCTTGCCGCTTCCTTGGAGTACGTCGGCTATTCCGGCGGCGGGGCGTTCACGCAAACCGGCGGCACGAACTCCGTCACAAACACCGTTTTCTTGGGTAACAACGCCCTCAGCAGCGGCTCGTACAACCTGAGTGGCGGATCGCTCGCCGCCCCCACCGAGTACGTCGGCTATTCCGGCAGCGGGACGTTCACGCAAACTGGCGGCACGAATTCCTCCACAAACACCCTTTACTTGGCGTACAATGCCCTCAGCGGCGGCACCTACAGCCTCAGCGGCAGCGGAGTGCTTACTTCGACGGCATACGAGTACGTCGGCTACAGCGGCAGCGGCAGCTTTACGCAAAGTGGCGGCACACACTCGGCGACGCAAGTTTTCCTGGGCGAAAACAACGGCAGCAGCGGCTCGTATAACCTCAGCGGCAGCGGATTGCTGACCTCGAGCGAAATCGACGTCGGCGAGTACGGCAGCGGCAGCTTCACGCAAAGCGGCGGCACCAGCTCGCTGGAGTTATTGTATCTGGGCTTCTACGGCTTCTACCCGTCCAACAGCGGTTCCTATAACCTCAGCGGCGGGTCGCTCGGCGGCATACTTCGAGATCGTCGGCGAGTACGGCAACGGCAGCTTCACACAAAGCGGCGGCACCAACTCGACGAACTTTTTGATTCTGGGCCAGGAAGACGGCGCAAACGGCGCCTATTCGCTCAATGGCGGGGTGCTGTTGGTCGGCGGCGGAGGGATCCTGGCGCAACTGGGCAGCGCCGCGTTCAGCTTCGGCGGAGGCACAATGGGCTCGACCGCGCCGTGGTCCTCGTCGATGCCCATGACGCTCACCGCCGCCGTTGGCGATGCAACGATCAACACGACCGGAGGCGATATCGGCCTTTCCGGCGTACTCAGCGGCTACGGCGGTTTGGAAAAGACCGGGACGGGAACGCTCACCTTGTCGGCATCCAATACCTACTTGGGCAACACGACGGTCAACGCCGGCACGCTGGCCATCGGCGCCCTCGGCCTTCTCGGCAGCGGCGGCCTTTACAACAGTAACATCGCGATCGCCGCCGGCGCGACGCTGAATTACGGCGGTACCGCTGCACAGACCATTGGCGGCGTGATTAGCGGCAGCGGCGCTTTCACGCAATCCGCCGGACTTTTGACGCTGACCGCCAACAACACGTTTTCGGGCAGTTTCTCGCAAACCGCGGGCACGCTGCAGCTCGTTTCCGGGCAATTCTCCCCGGCGACACTGCCAATCCTCGGCACTTTCGTTTACAGCGGCGGCACCTGCAACAGCCGGCTCATCAATGGCGGCACAAGCATCTTCAAAAGCTCCTTCTACGCCGGCGGAGGCATTGAAAACGACGGGTCCCTGTCGGTTCCCGCCGGGCTGGCCGTTGGCGTCAACAGCGGCGGCATGGCCATCAACATCGACAACGAGGCAACCATCACCTTGGCCGGCGGCACGCTCGCCGGCGGAGCCGCGCCCGGCAGCGGCGGCCCGATCCTCAACAACGGACTGATCACTGGGTACGGCGGACTGACCAGCGGCGTCGGCATCACAAACAACGCCCAAATCATCCAGAGTGGCGGCAACCTCGCGATCTCGACCGCGCCGTCCACGATGGTAAATGCCGGCGTGATTTCCCTGGTATCGGGCTACCAACTCCGTCTCACCAGCGGCACACTTCTCAATTCGGGAAACATCAACCTCAATTCCTCCACGATCGCCGGCAGCGGGCTGGTTGACAATGCGAGCGGTGTCGTGATCGGGCCGGGCACGATCACCGCGCCCTTCCAAAACTCCGGCGAGCTCAACATACCTGCCGGCCCGGTCAACGTCACGCAGCCCTTCACGAATTCCGGGCTGATCGTGCTCGGCGGGGCCGGCGCGAACCTGACCGGCGGATCGATCGCGAATACCGGCTCCATCCAAGGCGCGGGCGTCGTGGCCAGCGCGGTGAATAATGCCGGCACCGGGACGATTGAATCGATGAACGGCACGCTCACGCTTTTCGGTCCGCTCGCGAACAACGCCGGCGGCCTCTTCACCGCGGACGCCGGCAGCAAGCTCCTGGTCTCGTCGGGGCTGGCCGCCAATCTTGGCACGATCAATCTGACGGGCGGGGTCTTCGACAACAATTCCTTCGCCTTGAGCAATTCCGGGCAAATCTCCGGCTACGGCACGCTCCGCACGGGCGGACTGACGAATCATGCCGCGATCACCTTGACGGGCGCTACTTCGACCGTCAACGGGCCGGTGACCAACGCCTCCGGCGGAAGCATCAGCGTCTCCTACAATCCGGCGATCTTCACGGGCGCGGTCGTCAACAACGGCTTTGTCAAGACGACGGGAACAACTGTCACCTGGGCCGGCGGTTTCACGAATAACGCCACCTATCTCAGCGATCCGGCCATCAACTACTTCAGCAGTCTCATCAACAACGTCGGTGGCCTGGTGAAAGGCGGCAACGGCGACCAGTTTATCGTCACCGGCCCCTTGACGAATGCCGGCCAGATCGACCTGGGCGGCACCAGCACGATGGTCGTCCAGAGCGGCGCGGGCCTCTCGCGCAATCTTCCGGCACCCTTGAAATCGGCACGGTCGCTACGCTTTCCGCGGGCACCGTCGCGATCGACGGCGGCACGCTGTTAGCCGATGGTCCGGGCGGCAGTATTGCCGCGAACCTGATTTACGGCAGTTCATCGGCGAGCAGCTATCAAGGCGTTCTCGCCGGCGCGGGCGATTCGCTTACCGTCGATAACCCGCTCGCGAAGTTGGTCTTGAGCGGCAGCGGCAACTCCTACGCCGCGGGGACGTTTGTTGTGGCCGGCCAGTTGGTCGTTACCAGCGCGGGCGGAATCGAAAACGGCACCGCGTTGGAAATCGGCAACGACCTCGCGGCGTTCGGCGCGATCGTGCCTCCGGAAATCGCCGCACAGCCGCCCGCGCCAGTTCCCGAGCCGGCCACGCTGGCGCTGTTCGCGGCATCCGCGGGCGGTGCGGCCGTTTATCGAAGTCTGTGCTCACGGCGGAAGAATCTGTAGCGGCGAGTCCCTGCCCTTGAGACATACGGTCCCCGGCCCGTAGAATGAGCGGGATTCTCGAAGGCCCCAGACAATAACATGCCGTTTTCGCACACTATTCGCAACGAGCGATTCACCTTCGCCGGACTGCCCGAATTGCTGGCCAAGGCAAATGAACCGAAGTCGGGCGACGCTCTGGCCGGCATCGCGGCAACCTCCGAACGCCAGCGCGTCGCGGCCAAAGCCGCGCTGGCCGAGACGCCGCTGGCCACTTTCCTTGCCGAGCCGGTGATCGATCCCGACGAAGATGACGTGTCGCGACTGATCGCCGATACGCACGACATGGCCGGCTTTGCCCGCATCGGCTCGATGACCGTCGGACAGTTCCGCGAATTCCTGTTGGACGACGCCACCGACGGCCGGGCGCTCGCGGAGCTGAAGTGGGCCATCACGCCCGAAATGGCCGCCGCCGTGGCCAAGTTGATGGGCAACAAGGACCTCATCTGCGCCGCGGCCAAGATTCGCAACGTCACCCGCTGCCGCAACACGCTCGGCGAGCGGGGCGTGCTCGGCGTGCGCGTGCAGCCGAATCATCCCACGGACGATCTCGCCGGCATCCTCATCAGCGCCATCGACGGGCTGGCGTTCGGTTGCGGCGACGCCGTGATTGGCGTGAATCCGGCGAACGATTCGGTCGATTCGGTCGCGGCCATCTTGCGGTTGCTCGATAGCCTCATTGCAAGGTTCGATATTCCCACGCAAGCGTGCTGCCTGGCGCACGTCACCACGCAACTGGCGGCGCTCGATCGCGGGCGCCGGTCGATTTGCTGTTCCAGTCGGTAGCCGGCACGCAAGCGGCCAATCGTTCGTTCGGCGTGACGCTCTCCATGCTCGACGAAGGGCGTCGGCGCGTGCTCGAATCGCATGGCCGGCGCGAAGTCGCGTGGGTCGGCGAGCAAGTGATGTATTTCGAAACCGGCCAAGGCAGCGCGCTTCTCGGCCGAAGCCCACCACGGGGTCGATCAGCTCACGCTGGAAGCCCGAGCGCACGCCGTGGCCCGCGCGTTCGATCCGTTCCTCGTGAACACGGTCGTCGGCTTCATCGGCCCGGAATACCTGGCCGACGAACGGCAGATCATCCGCGCCGGTTTGGAAGATCATTTCGCCGGCAAGCTGCTTGGCCTGCCGATGGGCGTCGATGTATGCTATACGAACCATGCCGACGCCGACCAGAACTCGGCCGACAACCTGCTCGTGCTCTTGGCCGCCGCGGGTTGCAATTATGTGATGGGCGTGCCGTGCGCCGACGACGTGATGCTCAATTACCAGTCGACGAGCTATCATGACGCCGCCGGCGTGCGGCGGCTGTTGGGCTTGCAGCCGGCCCCCGAATTCCGCGACTGGCTGGAAAGAGCCGGCATCGCCCGCAACGGAAAACTTGAGTGCGACCAGCGGCCCGCCTTGCTTGCCCCATTCGCCGCCTTGTTGGAATAAAGATGACCGATCGCAAAGAACTTTCCGACGACGTGCAGACGCTGCACCGCCTGGGCTATGCCCAGGAATTCGCCCGTGTGCTCGGCGGCTTCTCGAACTTCGCCATATCGCTGACGATCATCGGCATTCTTGCCGGCGGCGTGACGTCATTCCACGAGGGTTTTTGCGCGGTGGGCGGCGCCGCGATCGGCATCGGCTGGCCGGTGGCCGGCCTGTTCGCTCTGTGCGTCGCAGCCACTATGGGGCAAATCGCATCGGCTTACCCGACCGCCGGCGGCCTGTACCACTGGGCCTCGATCCTCGGCGGACGCGGCTGGGGCTGGGCGACGGCCTGGTTCAACCTTGCGGGCCTGATCGCCGTGCTGGCGGCGATCAACGTCGGCACGTATCAATTCACGATGAGCGCCTTTGCGCCCGATGCCGCGCCGCCGGCGTGGATGCAGCTTCTTGTCGTCGCGATCATCACGGCGTCGCACGCGGCGATCAATCACGTCGGCATCCGCGTCACGCGCATCTTGACCGACTTCAGCGGCTACTTGACCTTCGTCGTCGCCGCCGCACTGACGATTGCCATGCTTGCGGCCGCGCGGTGCCGCGCTCATGGCATTCACGTGGAACTGCTATGGACCTGCACGAATTACAGCAATCTCCCGGCGGACAATCCGGTATGGCCGGCCCAAGGATCGATCGTGTGGCTTTTCTTTTTGGGCATGTTGCTGCCCGCCTACACGCTCACCGGTTACGACGCATCGGCCCACCTGTCTGAAGAAACAACGCACGCGGCCGTATCGGTGCCGCGGGGCATAGTGACTTCCGTCGTCGTGGCCGCCCTGTTTGGCTGGATCATGCTGTCGGCGGTCGTCGTGACCATCGGCGATCCGGCCGCGGCGGCCAACAAAGGCGCCGGGGCGTTCGTGTATGCCATGAGCGACGTGCTGCCGCGCTGGCTGTGCCTGCTGTTCTGGGGCGCGATTGCCGTGGCGCAATATCTCTGCGGCCTGGCCACGGTGACTTCGGCCTCGCGGATGGCGTTCGCCTTCGCCCGCGACGGCGGCTTGCCGTTTTCCCATGCGGTGCGGGCCGTTTCGCCGCGGTTTCGCACGCCGCCGCTGGCGATCTGGCTCGTCTCCGCCGCGGCGGTCCTGTTCACCGTCTATGCCGACGCTTACAACACGATTGCCGCCGCGGCGGTCGTGTTGCTTTACATTTCCTACGTCCTGCCGACATTGCTCGGTCTGCTCGCCCATGGGCGGTCGTGGACCGAGATGGGGCCGTGGAGTTTGGGACGGTTCTTTCGCCCACTGGCGTGCTTGAGCATCTTGGGCTGCCTGCTGCTATCCGTGATTTGCATGTGGCCGCCGAACGAGAAAGTGGTTTACGTGGTCATCGGCATGGCCGCCGCGCTCGCCATCGTCTGGTTCGCGATAGTTCGCCGCATCTTCCAGGGGCCGCCGCACGGCGTCTTGAGCAAGGCGCAAGTCCAGGCGATCGCCGCTGCCGAAGCGGCCGCTCATGAAGGGGAGGAGGAACTGGTAGGCTAACCTTAGTGGATACGGTAGCAAGCTGCCATACTGGGTGGCACGCTCTGAGCTTCAAGCGAAGGGCGTGGAAGTCGGCAAACACGCCCTTGACCAACGCTGCGCGTCGGTGCCCGAAGCTCAGGACGTGCCACCCTCGTTGCGATGTGATTCAATTTACGCTATTACGACGCCTAGAGCATGCAAACACCGGTCCCCCACAGTTCCGGCTTACCCCTCCTGCCGTCCGGGAACCCGCCGACGCCGTTGGAACTCGCTTTGGCGCGCACTCCGGCGCGGGTGCTCGTGGGCCGGGCGGGCGCCGCGTATCGCACGTCCACGGCGCTAAAGCTCCGCGAAGATCACGCCGCGGCCCGCGACGCCGTGCAGACGGAAATCGACCTGCGGCGCGATTTCGGCGACGAGCTGATCGATTGCTTCGAACTGTTCGAGGTGCAAACGCTGGCCGCGTCCAAGGCCGAGTACTTGCGCCGGCCCGATCTGAGGCGAAACTCTCAGAAAGTGCGCGAACTGCGATCGCGGACGCTTGCCCCGCGGCGGCCGACTTGCAGGTCGTCATCGGCGACGGGCTATCGGCCACTGCCGTGGCCGCCCAAGTGCCGGCCTGCTCGCGCCGCTTGAGACGATGGCCCGCGACCGCGGCTGGAGTTATGGCCGCCCATTCGTCGTGCGTTACTGCCGTGTGGGTGTCATAAACGACATCGGCGATCTGCTCGCACCGGGCGTGTTGGTGTTGCTCATCGGCGAGCGGCCCGGTTTGGCCACCGCGGAAAGTCTTTCCGCCTACATGGCCTGGCGACCGCGCGGTCAGACCGATGCCGACCGCAATCTCATTTCCAACATCCACGGCCGCGGCGTTTCGGCCGACGACGCCGTACAGCGCGTCTTTGCCTGGGCCGAGGCGTATGCGCGGCCGGAAGGAGCGGCGTGGGCACGAACGTATCGGCGGCGATGAGGATCGATCGGCCGTAATTCGCTAAACGAACCATTCTTGACGCGGCGAAATCCACCCACTAAACTGAGCGGAGTAAAGAATGTCGGGCGTTCTTGAATAGAATGCCTATTTTGACAGCCAGCGACCAGTCGTTGAATTGATGTAGACATTGATGCCGCCGCACACCAGCAGCAAGGAAAATGCCATTTCCCGGTCCGTACTACATATGATCTTTCTCAGCCTGACGATGACTTTGGCAAGCTGTCCTTGCCTCTGTGCTGCCACGGCGGCCGTGCCGGCCAAAGGCGCCCAAAAGCTCGATACCTTCGACTACCGCGGCGTGACCCTCGATGGCGGACGCATGCGCTTGCAACTCGACGAGGTTCGCGATTACTACCTCCGCATCCCCAACGATGACCTCCTCAAAGGGTTTCGACAGCGGGCCAAGCTGCCCGCACCGGGCAAGGATCTCGGCGGATGGTACACTGCCGACACTTTTCACGTATTCGGGCAGATTGTCTCGGGCCTGGCTCGGCTATACGCGGCCAGCGGAGACCCCGCGTGCAAAGAGAAAGTCGATGCGCTGGTGAGCGAGTGGGGCAAGTGCATCGCCTCCGACGGCTATTTCTACTATTCCGCCAAGCCTAACGCCCCGCACTACATTTACGACAAAATGGTCGGCGGCCTGGTCGATGCGTACCTTTACTGCGGCAACCGGGAAGCAATAGGCCATCTGCGGCGGATCACCGATTGGGCCGTGAAGAACCTCGAACGTTCGCGCCGCACGGGCGACACGGGCACCGAGTGGTACACGTTGACGGAGAACCTCGATCGCGCTTATCTGGCAACCGGCGACACCGTGTACCGCGACTTCGCGGAAGTCTGGGAGTATCACGACTATTGGGACATCTACGCCCGCAAGGCGGATATCTTTGCCCTGCGCCCAACGGCCGCCGCAATAGCGGCTACCACGCTTATAGCCACGTGAACACCCTCGGCGGCGCGGCGCGGCCTACCTCGTCAAGGGCGATTCCCGCTACCTCGATATTCTCAAGAACGCGTACGATTCTCTCCAAGCCAACCAGATCCTGGCGACGGGCGGCTTCGGGCCGAACGAACAATTCTTGCCCCGCGACAAACTCCGCGAAACCTTGGAAAACACTACCAACACCTTCGAGACCCAATGCGGCACCTGGGCGGGTTTCAAGATGGCCAAGCACCTCCTCTGCGTTACCGGCGACGCCAAATACGGCGATTGGGTGGAACGCCTCGCGCTGAACGGCATTGGCACCAGCATCTCGATGACTGCCGGCGGCCGGGTCTTTTACTATTCCGATTACAATCCGCACGGCGGGAAAAAAATCAATACCGAGGTCGCTTGGTCGTGTTGCACCGGCACCCGTCCGCAGGCCGCGGCGGACTGCTGCGATCTCGTCTATTTCAAGGACAAGGAGAATCTCTGCGTAAACCTCTTTACGCCCTCCACGGTGCGCTGGTCGGTCCACGACAAGGATGTAACGTTGCATCAGGCCACGCGATTTCCCGAAGAGCCGCGGACGCAGTTCACGATTGATCTCGCGCGGCCTGTGGCCTTTGGCCTGAAGAATTCGCTGCCCGGACTGGCTTGCTGGGCCAATGACGGCGAAAGTCAACGGGGCAGCGGTCGGCATCAAAAAAGATTCGCAGAATTGGGCCGTGATTGACGCACATGGAGCAGCGGGGACCGGGTAGTCGTCGAGCTTCCCATGAGCTTGCGGACGAGTTCTTTTCCGGGCCGTCGCTATCCCGCGGCACTTCTCTTCGGTCCGCTCGCGCTGGCGGTGCGTTCCGCGGATGGAAGCTTCGCGAAGGCGATCGACTTAGGGCATCCCGAGAAGTCTCTTGTCCCGGCCGCAGGCGAGACGCTAACCTGGCGGCTTGCCGGCGACACTGCCGTCCTCGCGCGGCCGTTCTATGTCTACAAGGAAGGCGAACCCTATTACTTGTACTTCGATCCAGACGCTCCCGACCGAATTTCGCATTGCGCGCTTGCCTACCAAGGAAGCTGGAACGTCGAGCCCAGGTTCCACTACACAAAGTCGATCGGCGCAACCGCGGAGTGCAAGTTCCAGGGGACCGGAATCCGTTGGCTGGGCTTCCGTTTCGACGACGCCGGCACGGCGGAAGTCAGCATCGACGGCCGGGTCGTCGGCACGGTGGACCAGTACGGGCCGGGACGGGACCTCCCCTTCCAGTGGTCTCAAAAAAACCTCAAGCCGGGCCCGCACTCAATTCGCCTGCGGCTGCTCGACGAGAAACCGCCCAAATCGAAGGACCATTTCATCAACGTGGCCGGCTTCGAGGCGATCCACGAGCCCTAAAGGCTATCCGAAGAACGTAGAAGCGGCATCCTGCCGCTTGAAAAAAGCGGCGGGACGCCGCTTCTACGACCGAGTTTTCGGATAGGCTTTTAGCTCGAACCGGAAGACTTCAGACTGAGGTCGATGAAGCAATTGGAAGAATTCCCTACTTCGGTCTTCCCGATCTTCCCCGATCACAGTGGCGGCTGGGGCTTTCCGCCATGAGGCGCTGTGTGCTCGATCGGCATGGGATTCCAACCGGCGAGGAGGAGTTCTTTGCCGGCTTTGCAGGACCGTTCGGCGATCGCATTTTCGACGACGGCTTTGCCGTCCTCGACGAGCGGCCATCGTTCAGTCTTTGGGGAACCGGCCGCCGCATCACCGTCGAGTTTCTCGCCGGTTTTCCCTATGCGCAGATCTTCGCTCCGCCGGGCAAGGATTTCGTCGCCATCGAGCCGATGACCGCCCCGACCAACGCCCTGGGCAGTGGCCGCGGGCTGCGGATCGTGGAAGCGGGCGCGGAATTCCGCACCGCGTTCCGGATCGGCGTGGAGAAGATAAAGCCGGCGTGTCGGCCGCTTTGCCCCGGAGGGGCATTTGATAGTAGCCCAGTGATTTATCGCTGGGACCAAGGTCAGCGAAATCCCGCCGCGAGTCCCGTAGGGACGACTGAAATGTACATACCGCTTGCCATTCCAGAGGCTCGGACGCTTCGCCCGCCGCCGTCCGGCGTGGAACCAAATCGACCGCGCGGAAGCATGGCGAGTATTATTCGCCTCAGCGATTTGCGTCGGTGTGTCAGACCGAAGCGAGTCGAGAACGGTGGACTTTTCGTGGATTCGTTGCGACCCAGATCAAGCCCATGTCCCCCAAAGGTACATGTGTCTTCGTTGTTAGAAACCTCGATCCTGACGGCGATGCGGCAATTTGAATTCCGAGACGGCGGTCTCGGAGTAGTCTGGCCGCAAAAGTCAGGAGCAGCTACGAGCGGTCAGCTAATCGCCGGAAAAGGAACGATTCTCGACACCCGCTGCCCAGGCCGCAATCGGGGTTCTTCAGGGCTGGTTGACTTTTTCCATTTACGAGCGAAAATTGCCTGAAATACGCTTCTGTTCTCCTTGGCTTACTTCCCCTGGGGGCGGATTACCCAGTCGGTCGTATCGAAATGACCTTTGATGTGTCCATCGGTCCTTCGACCGAAGCACATTCTGTTCAGATTCAAGCATGTTCCAACTCTAAACCCAGGCAGGAAAGAGATTATGTTCAAACTCAAGAATACATTGGCCGCCAGTATCGCTTTGGCGATGATCGGCGCGATCATCTCGTGCATGATGCCGCTGGCAATTGCCGCCGCCGAGCCGCCGAAGGTGGGCGACAAGGCCCCCGACTTCACCCTCAAGACACTCGACGACCAGACGGTGCATCTTAGTGAACTGACCGCCAAGGGCAACGTCGTGCTCGTAGTCCTGCGCGGCTGGCCGGGCTACCAGTGTCCGATTTGCGACACGCAGGTTCATGATTTCATCGCCGCAGCCTCCGGCTTTGCCGATGCGAAAGCGCACCTTGTTTTCATTTACCCTGGCCCGGCCACCGACTTGAAAGCGCACGCCGAAGAATTCAAGAACTGGAAGGGCAAAGTATGGCCGAAGGAGTTTCTCTATGTCCTCGACCCGGATTACGCCTTCGTCAACTCCTACAACCTGCGCTGGGATGCGCCAAAGGAAACGGCCTATCC
Source organism: uncultured Planctomycetia bacterium (assembly GCA_963707295.1). Taxonomy (GTDB): domain Bacteria; phylum Planctomycetota; class Planctomycetia; order Pirellulales; family Thermoguttaceae; genus JANXQG01. Next base: position 331,910 of record CAVPPL010000006.1, on the reverse strand, counting down.
GTCCACGTTCGTGTTGGACAAGAAGGATAGCGTTCGTTTTGTCAAAATCAGTCATAGCCACGGAGGCCGGACGAAGGCTGCGGAAATCCTTGATGACGTTAAGAAACTGGACGCGAAGTGACTGGTGTTGCCTTTCGCGGTCGGAAGGCTGACTTGCTTATAAAGCCACACCTTTTCGAGACTCGCGTAAATCGACCGTATTCTCGGAACGTGTTCTAATCTTTCATCAAATGTTGCCATCGAGCAATTTGGGAATGAAGCCATACCCTGGTCGGAAAAGGTCGCAGGAAGTGCCGTCAACCCAACAGTTCTTGGAACCGATGACCGCGGAAGGCGCGGTTTGCCCCATCCGGCGAATCCAGGCCGAGAGACTATCGGAACTAGGGCCTATTGAAACTCCAAACGGAGTCACAACGGTTGGGGCCGCACTGCCATTTCGCCTAGTGCGGCAAAAGCAGGTCCCTTTTGTGGGATGAGGGCCCGGCGAGAAAGCCTCGAAGAAGTCGGTCACTTGACTCCGGTTGCGTATTTTGTAGCGGGTCGTTTGGCAGTCACTGCCTTGGCCTGGGTTACGGCTTCCTTTACACCGCTGACAGTTTCATCAAAGTAGGCAGGGCCGGCCTCCACCCACCATTCCGTCAAATCGTATTTAGGGGATAGGCCTTCCGCCTGCAAGTGTCGCTCCGTTTCGTACGCGAGGAGCATTCCCCGCACGACGGCGATTTCAACGGGGCCGACGCCCAACGTGGAGTTTCCTTGATCTCGGAGCAGCGGCGCGAACGCCACTTTGCTAATGCCCAGCGCCTTCGCCTCACGTAATGCCACGCGTCCCATGCGCTCCATCGTGTCGAGCGAAAGCCGGCTTTCTTCCCCCAGGCCAATCAGTAAGAGGGCTTTGGCCTTGATCGCTCCCTCCTTGGGTGTAATGAGCAGGGTTTCGAGTTCATCGCCTTGGAATTCGCCTCGCGCGGAGCGAATTGATCGCGCCACCCGACCGCTTGTCGAGTTCCACGGGGGCGCCCGACATGCGCTTCGCCCCGTCCTCTGTGAACTTGAAATAGCACACGACTTGCAATGGAACTTCGGCCGTATATGGCCCCTCTATCCGAACTCTGATCGCAATTCCGTGCGGGCCACCCACGGCCTGCTCTTTGACTGGCGACCCGTCGTCTGCACCATATGTAGGCCCCGAGATAGTCAACAGGAAGATGATCGAGCACAACTTCGTGATGGATTGCATCATGGCTCACCTCAAACATGTTAAAAGGGTTCTGGACCGTCGAAGTCATTACTTGTTTGCCGCAGAGGCAGCAGGAAGAACATACTCGGGAAACTTCGTGGCCGGCACTCCATGCACCATCGTGTACGCATACTCGACGCCCGCGCCGTACGCGCCAAAATGCGTCTTGACAATGTCCATCACGGCATCGTACGTGTCCTTCAACGCCCAATCGCGCTGCCACTCCAGCATCACGGAGAGCGCGGTGACCGGTTTGGCCCCTGCCTGGATCACGCGCTTCATGGCATTGTCGTGCGCTAGTTGGCTCACGTCGCCACAACAGTCCTCGACGACGTAGACTTCATAGCCGTCGTGGATGGCTTGAACCGTCGGCAAGGCGACGCAGGTCTCAGTCCACAAGCCGGCCAACACGATCTTTTTCCGGCCGCTCTTTTCGATAGCGGCCACGAAATTCGCGTCATCCCAGGAATTCATGCTTGTCCGCTCGATGGGAACGTGATTCGGGAAGACAGCCTGAATCTGCGGCCACATGTTGCCGCTAAAACTCTTGGTTTCGACGGTCGAGAGCACGACGGGGACGCCGAAGACTTGGGCCGCCTTCGAAAGCGCCACATTGTTGTTAACAATCGCTTGGCGGTCGAAATTGGACACGCCAAACAGCATCTGGGGTTGAAGGTCGATGATCGCGACAACGCAGTTGTCGGGCGTGAGCAATCCCTTCTCGCTGAGCTTCGTTCGGACGGCATTCTTAGACATGACTTACTCTTCTGGCTAGGGGTGAATTGTTATGTAAGCGTTTGGAATACAATCGTGCGTCAAGTTCCGCAACCGCAACCGGCCTCCCAAATGCGGCCGTCCGCGGCCATGATCGGCGTGTGATCGTGCATGGGCGGCTTGGGTTGCGTGTTGTTGTATCCGCCGAATCGGGCGACGGGCGACCAGTCAGGGCTTACGGCAGGAAGTTCCGGCGCGAGCCGCGAAAACTCTTTGCCACCATGCACGATTTTGCCGCCGACGATGGTCAGCACGCTCTCAATTCCGCGGATTTCGTCCTCGGCGACGGCGAAATAATCGTCGCTCAACACTGCCAGATCCGCGTAGCGACCCGCGGCGAGTGTCCCTTTTCGATCGTCTTCGCTGCTAAACCAGGCGCTGCCGAGCGTATAGAGCGCGAGCGCCTCCTCCCGGCTCAGGCGGTCGGCGGCATTGTGCATCGCGGTTCCACCGACCGTTTTTGACGTGACCAGCCACCATAAGCACGTCCAGGGGTGGTAACTGGCAACGCGCGTTCCATCGGTGCCGGCCCCGACGGGCAATCCCATTTGCAGCATGCGGCGGATCGGCGGCTTGCGTTGGACCGATTCGATGCCATACCGGCGAATATAATATTCGCCCTGGTAGGCCATCCGATGCTGGATGGCAATCCCGCCCCCGAGCGCCTGAATTCGCTCCATGTTCGCCTCGGAAATCGTTTCGGCGTGATCGATGAACCAGCGCAAGTTCTGGATCGGCGTCTCGCGATGGACGCGCTCAAAAACGCTCAAAAACCTGCCGATCGATTCGTCGTACGTGGCATGAATCCGCCACGGCCAACGCGCTGCGGCCAGCTTCTGTACCACGGCCTCTAATTCTTGCTCCATGATTGGCCGCAGGTCGGACCTCGGCTGCAAAAAGTTCTCAAAATCCGCTGCGCTCCAGACCAGGTTTTCGCCTCCGCCGTTTACGCGCAGCAAGTCAGAACCTGCGCCAGGTCGCGTCATGCCGAGCCACCGCGTATAGTCCGCTAATTCTTCGCCCGGCTTCTGCGCGAATAGGCTATACGCGATCCGCACCGTGAGTTGTCCCTCGTCATCGAGCTTCTTCACCACCGTATAGTCATCAGGATAATTCTGTCCTCCGCCGCCGGCGTCCGAAACGCTCGTGATTCCAAAGCGATTCAACTCCCGCAAAAAATGGCGGGTGGAGTTCAGTTGGTCCGCAATTGACAGTTTCGGCGCATTGGCGATCGTCGAATAGAGAATGAGCGCGCTTGGCTCGGCGATCAGGAGGCCCGTGGGATCGCCAGCCTGGTTCCGGGCGATCATGCCCCCCGGCGGATTCGGCGTGTTCTTGTCAAATCCCAGCGCCCGCAGTGCGGCGCGATTTAGCAACGCGGAATCATACAGGTGAAGCACGAACACCGGCGTTTCCGGCGCGGCCGTGTTTATTTCGTTGAGTGTCGGCATGCGGCCTTCGGCGAACTGGAATTCGTTCCAGCCGCCGACAATGCGGACCCATTGCGGCGGCGGCGTGCGCTCGGCCTGCTGTTTGAGTTGCTCCATCGCCTGCGCAATGCTCGGAACGCCGTCCCAGCGCAGTTCCAGATTGTAGAAGAGGCCCGCCCGAATCACATGGAGGTGCGAATCGTTCAAACCCGGAATCGCACGGCGGCCGTTGAGATCAATCCTTTGTGTCGCATTTCCGGCAAGCGAGAGGATATCGGCGTCGTTCCCGACCGCTGAAATCTTACCATCGGTGATGGCCAACGCCGTCGCTTCCGGCATTTCGCGAGCGAGCGTGGTAATCTTTCCATGGTGCAGAATCAGCGCCGGTTCCATATTAGTAGCTCCGATGATCCGGACCAATTATAAGCAATCGACGGAGCCGTTGTGTGAACAATCTGGAATGGAATGTTTACCGGTCCGAGGACATCCCTGTTCTGCCAAAGTCGGGTAGTCCGTGTAGCCGTGATCGTCCCCGCCGTAGAACGACTGCACGTCCCAGGGGTTCAAGTGGGCGTCGAGCCGAAACCTCTGCACGAGGTCAGGATTGGAGATGAACAGTCTGGCATACACAACGGCATCGGCCCGGCCCGCCGCTATCGCCGCCTCTCCTGTTACCTTGTTGAACCCGCCGACTGCCAGCAGCGTACCGGCATATGCCGGACGGAGAAGATCGATGGGGTTGAACAGTGGGGCGGTCCCTCGCCCGTAGCCGCCGTCGTAGCCGACGTGAAGATAGGCCAGGCCCAGCGGGTTCAGACGCCGGGCGAGGTAAGTGTACGTCTCAGCAGGGTCGTCATCGAAGGTGTCGTTCACGGTGAAGCCGGGGGCGATCTTAATGCCGACCCGATCCGCATCCCGCACGCTGCACAGAGCCTCAATCACTTCCAAGGTGAACCGGGTCCGCCTCTCCAGCGAACCTCCGTAGGCGTCGGTACGACGGTTTGACCCCGTTACTTGAAACTGGTTGGGAAGGTAGCCGGTCGCCGCATGGAGTTCCACGCCGTCAAAGCCCGCCGTGATCGACAACTCCGCTGCCCGGCGATACTCTTCTATAACAGCGGGGATTTCCTTCGTTTCCAGCGGGCGAGGCGTCTCGAACGGCACTTTACCGCCGAAGGTGTGAACCTGCCCGGAGACGGCGATGGCCGACGGTGCGACGGGCAAGGAGTCGTCCGGCAGGAAGGACGAATGGGACACACGCCCGGCGTGTATGAGTTGAACGAAGATGCGGCCCCCGGCAGCGTGGACGGCATCGGTCACTTTCCGCCAGCCTGCCGCCTGCTCATCCGTGTGCAGGCCGGGCGGGTAAGTATACCCACGCCCCATCGGGCTGGGGTGCGTTCCCTCGGTGATGATGAAACCCGCCGAGGCTCGCTGCGAGTAGTATCGGACCATCCTCTCGGAAGGGACACAACCCTCACCGGCCCGGATGCGGGTCATGGGCGACATGACGATACGGTTGGGCAGTTCCAGCGGCCCGACCTTCATCGGCGTAAACAGCTTTGGTTGCTCTTGCATCTCTGATCCCTCTCGTATGCTTCCCGGTATTCCGTTACTGCGCACAGACACCACCATCCACGGGCAGCGTGTGGCCGGTGACAAACCGAGCCTCGTCGGACAACAACCACACTACGGCATCAGCGATTTCATCCGGCTGGCCGATTCGTCCCATCGGCACGAAGGCGGCGTAGCTGTGCGGGTCGCCACCCGTACCTTTTGCCAAAAGCGGCGTCTCGACTGGGCCGGGTCCGACCGCATTCACCCGGATGTTCTCCTTGGCGTAGTCCAGAGCCGCCGCCTTGGTCATTCCGGTGACGGCGTGTTTCGTGGCTGCGTACAGCGACCAGCCGGGGTAGCCATTGAGACCGAAGATCGAGGACGTATTCACGATGGCACCGCCGCCTGTCTTGAGCATCTGTTCGATCTCGTACTTCATGCAGTAGAACACACCCTTGATATTCACATCGAAGAGGAAGGAAGCCTTCTCGATGTCCTGTTCATGCAGCGGAACCTGCTGGCCGTCCACCCCGGCGTTGTTGAAAGCGAGGTCAAGCCGCCCGAATTCGGTAACCGCCCTGTCCACCAGCCCCTTCACATCGGCGGGCTTGCTCACGTCGGTCTTCTGGAAGACGGCTCGGCCACCGGCCTGATGAATGAGAAGCCACGACTTCTTCGCCTTTGGTGGCATCCCGGTTGCCGATCACTACGACCGCCCCGGCCCTTGACATCGCAAGAGCCGTCGCCTTGCCGATGCCCGTTCCGCCCCCGGTCACGATTCCCACCTTGTCCTTCAAGTCTGCCATGATGAAATCCTTATTAGTAAACTGGTTGATGAAGTTGTTTATGTAACGAACTGCGACCGAGCAGCGTTGCGTCTTTTTCTTCAATGGGCTACGACAGATCGAAGAGCATTATCTCCGACGCTTCATTGGCTTGAATCGTAAGTGCCGTCTCGCCGCTTACGGTGGCACCGTCGCTAACGGCAAGCGTCTGGCCGTTGAGGTCAACCGCTCCTCGGACAACTTGTAGCCAAACATGGCGACCGGGATGCAAATCATACCCGACCTCCGAGCCTGTCTGAAGCATGGAAAGGTAGATTCGGGCATCCTGCTGGATCAACAGCGATCCGCCTTTCGCATCAGGCGAGGCTACCAGCCGCAGGCGTCCCTGCTTTTCGGCTTCGGGAAAGATCTTCTGATCGTAGCTAGGCGTCAGGCCCTTCTTCCAAGGCAAGAGCCATATCTGGTAAAGGTGGAGCGGCTCGGTCGAGGACGGATTGAACTCACTGTGCTGAATGCCGCTCCCCGCCGTCATGTGCTGGAATTCGCCTGCACGAAGCACGGAACCGGTTCCCATGCTATCTCGATGCTCGACGGCACCTTCCAGGACGTAGGTAATGATCTCCCTGTCCCGGTGGCCGTGCATCCCGAATCCCTTGCCGGGCTGAACCCAGTCTTCATTGATGACCCGCAACGACCGGAAGCCCATCTGGGCCGGGTCGTGATACGTGTTGAACGAGAACGTATGCCAAGTGTTGAGCCAGCCATAGTCCGCATGGCCTCGCTCCATTGCCTTGCGAATCTGAATCATCGTTTGTTCCTCCAATGGTTGATATATCAACTATCTGTCTAAAAAAACTACTCGCCTTCGGTGCTGGTCAGCCCCGCACGTGCCTTCTCCAGCAGACGAATCAATTCTTTAAGTTCAGCTTTCGACAGGTGGCCGATGAGTTTCTGGTGCAATTCCTGAAGAGGCCCATCGAGTTCAGCCAGTGTCTTCTGTCCTTTCTCGGTCAGGGCCACGTAAATCACCCGACGATCCTTCTCACACCGTTCTCGAACGACGAAACCAGATTTCTCCAGCCTGTCGATCAAGCCCGTGATACCTGGAACGACCGTAATCGTGCGAGCGGCAATTTCAAGACTCGGCAACGGTTGCCCCTCACCCCGCAGGATACGCAGGATGTTGTACTGGGAAGGAGTCAGGCCATATTGGCAAAATAGTCGCTCAAATTGAATATGGAATTGGTCATTGGTGCGGAGAACATTCAGGATTGCCTCCTGCTCCAAAAACTCAAACGGTCGTTTCTTCTTCAGTTCTCGTTGCAGTGCCATGATCGCCTTGCACAGGTTATATGATAATAGTATACATATCGACTATTTACAAGTCAATAGATTAGAACCGGATTTTTTGATGCCGGGGAACGACCTGGCTTGATGCCCTTGACGACTTACCGCAAATGTCAGTCCCATCAAGGGATACGTTTGACGAGATTCCCATGAAAAGACCGTATTTTGGGACGCTGCCGGACCTGCTAACCTGCTTCGGTCACATCGACCGACGCGATGAACCGCCGTGACCGCTCCGAACCGCAGACCATTCCTTATAGCCGCGCCGCGGCGGGTGCAGGCAACGGTAGCGGCGCTCCCCCGGCAATCCGATTGCCCCCAATCGTCAATCCATCCTGGGCGAACCGATGGAATCGTGCTCGCCGGCGAAATCCATTTGGCGCGTGCGTCCACCCACCACGCTGAGGGTGGCGCTTTCCGCCGCGTTGGCCAATCGGGGGGCAGAAGACGCAGTTCCGCGGCTGTCTCGCGCTCGTGCGCCGAAAAAACGCCCTCGGGCAAGAAATCTTTATCTCCCTAACCCTGGTCGCGGCAAGCACTTACGGCGCAAAATGCCGCGCTCGCAAAAAAATCTTTGTCGCCTGTACTTGACATGTGTTTACAAATGTGTATACTAGGGCGAGATAGCTCAAACTGCATACGCCCCCGCCCGACCCCGTGTCGGCGGAGCGAACGGCCAGTTTTCGATGCCACCGGCTTGCGGTCTGTTGGTTTAGTATTTCGAATGTTTTTGAAACGGCGGGGACGGAGGACCCCTTATTGATGTACCGTGCAGGTTTTTCTTTTGTCGATCGGGGTTTCTCTCTCGTGCGGGAGTTGACCGCAACGCGAAGCACACGCCAGCGTTGGAACCTCGCCCGCGCAGTCCTCCTGGATTTCCTATCGTTTCACATTCAACGCTATTTCCTTGCCCTCGGCGCGGAGTGCCGCGAGGGCCGTCATCAGTTTCTTCAAGTTGTAGGCCGTACATACCCAGCACCACTCGGTACGCACCTTCTCCAGACTTCGCAAGAGAAATCGGCGCACCTCGAAGAGGTTCTTGATGATCGCAAAGGGCGTCTCGCCAATATGCATGCGGCGGTTGTATGTCGTCCGCGCTTCCTCGGTCTGCATCTTCGCGTACATCCGTTCGCGCAATGGGTCGTGTCCGTCTTGCGAGACGCTTCGCCCGCGTTGGGAGTTCGGATCGCGACAAACGCCGCTCAGCGGGCATCCCTCGCAGTCGCGGCAACGATAGACGTACCGCGCTTCTCGCCCCTTTTCGCGTTTGGTCTGCTCAAACTCCACCACGTGCCCCAACGGACAATAGTAACAGTCAGCCTCGGCGTCATACACAAAGCAGGACTTGTCCAACTTCTGCTTGTCGTTCCGCGGCAACTGAGGCCATTCCGTTTCCGGCACAGGCTGCCGCGGGTCGTCACGTTTGGCCGGGTTGCCTTGCTGGGCGCCGGAGAGTCGACGGGCGTGTGGAAACTCACTTGCCGCGCCTCCATGCCCGCCAGGTTGGCCCCCGTACCGAAGGCTTTGTCCGCCGAAAGGTTCTCGACCTTTTTGCCGAAGTTCTCCTCGATGCGGTCTGCGCTGGGCAGCATCTCGTTCTGCTCGTTGGGCCCGGCGATCACGTCGCAATCGACGATGAAATCCCCGCTTCCATCCGTCGCCGCCAACGGCGTGTAGTTGGGGGCATAGCCGCCTTCCTTATTGGGCATCACGGTGGAATCCGTGTCGGCCTTGGGCATCTGCGCCGGCGTCTTGATTCCGTCCTTCTTCCGCGCCGCGTCGGCCTGGCGAAGCTCTTCCAGCACCTGCCGCAGCTTCTCCTGGCGTTTCTTGGCGTCGGCCAACTCCGGCGGCAGCGGCTGAGCGAAGCGATCCTCTCCCAAGCTTTTCTCGCCGGCATCGGCCGCCTCCGCCTCCGCGAGCATGGCGGCAACCTGCGTTTCCAACTCCTGCAACGCGGCCTCGACTCGCTCGGCCGTCCAGGTATGAAAGCGACTGGCGTTGGCTTTGACGCGCGTCCCGTCAAAAGCGACTTCCAAGAGGCGGATGAATCCCATGCCCATCGCCACGCGGCCGATCTGCTTGAACAGGTCTTTCAACGGCTCCTTGAACTTGGTGCGAAACTGGCAGAAAGTCGAGTGGTCGATGCGGCGTCCTTCCGCCAACCACATGAAGTCGATGTTGTGGCCGCAGACGTATTCCAGTTGCCGGCTGGAGCGGATTCGCCGCACCAGCCCGTAGAGAATGACCCCGGCCATCACCCACGGCGGAATGGGCGGCTGCCCGACGTGGCCGTTATAGGTCTGGGTCCAGGCCGACCAGTCCAGGGCCTTCAAGATCTCCTCCAATTGCCGGACGGGGTGGTGCTCGTCGACGCTTCCGTCCAGCGTGGGGTACAACAGAAGCGTCTGCTGCCGATCCAACCCCGGTTTCGCCCAGTATTCCATGACTCGCATCCTTGCAATACTTCGACGTAGAAATTGCCCGCATCAATATCGACAACTATAAACAACAAATCCGAAATCGCGAATCCCCAAACCGGGTGGCGCTATCGACTAAATCGACAGACCGCAAGCCGGTGGCATTCACGCGCGTAATATCGCTAGACTTGATTTTGTGTCGTTCCTTGCGTCATCTTATCCACTTCGACCGCTTCCAATTGCCGTTGGACCCAACCGACGATGCGGCCCTGCGTGGGAAAATGCGCGGCCACGCCGAGGATCATCAGCACGGCCAGACTGAGGGCAATCGGATTGCCTTCGACCAGGTAGGCGATCGTGCCGAAGAAGCCCAGCCCTTCGAACATCGCCGCGCTGACGATGGTTTTGGTCAGGTAAACCGGCAGGAGCGATTGGGCGTCGCGACTCTCGCCATCTTGGGACGTAGTCGTGGCCGGCTTGGCGCTCGCACTGATTATCGCGCCGGGCTTTCGCGGTGATGGTCTGCATTACGATCATCCACGCAATCGCTTCCACGGCGAGCACGCCGCAAGCGATCCACGCCAGCGGCAGCGGGATCGGCTGGGCGGGCGGCTTGATCGCCCGCCCAATGCAAAGCGTGGTCAACAGAAAAATGAGGCAGCCCATCACCAGGGCGGCGACGATGATTTGCAGAATCCTGCGCCTGCTTGGCCGCGTCCGCGTGCCAGGGGGCGTCGATGGAAGGTGGCATGGTGGTTCTTTCAATTCGACCACTACGGGCCTGGCGATGCCAGTACCCGTGTTCCAGGCGGCAGCTTCTCTAGAACAGTCTGAACGGCGTTCGGCTCCTCGAATACGATGAAATCGCAGGCGGTTCGATGTATTCCTGCGAATAGTTCCGCCTGCATGTCCAACGCGAGACTGCTCGGGCGAACAACGCAAACCAGCACGGGACGCCCGCGGTGCGGGTCTTTCGCTTGCTCGACCTCGCGGAATGCCGCCCGTAGCAATTCAGTATGGGATATCTTAATCCCACTGATCGACTCGGATGAGATCAACGGGACAATAGCTTGGAAAAAGGGAGAATCAATGTCATCGGAACGCAACAGCCTCATGACGGTGCTGACCGGGAATTGTGGTATAGTCGCGACAACAAGTTGTGCGGGCGGAGTCAATTGATTTGACAGCAGTGCCATCGCCTCAGCGTCCGACTTCACGATCCTTTCACCAAGCGCATCAAGGAGCGGGAACTTGAAACACCCCAAACGAACTCGATCGCAATTCTTCCGAAACCAGTCGGGCAATTCTAGTGACTCTAGTTCTTTTCGCTTGTCGTCCTGTTTGTCTCGCAACTGGGCTGCAAGTGGAAACGCTGAATCGGCAACTGCCAGTTCTTTGGCTTGTTGAAATGTCTCGATTTCGCCGAGCAGCTTGACGGCACGATGCTTTTTTTCGAAGTAAAGCTGCACCGAGGTCGCGGCTTGATTTCCTGCTTGGGGCGTTCGGGTGTGCAAAGGTGTTTTGATCCTGTCGGACTGCGGAGGAGCTGCCTTTATTGCGGCTCGCACCTGTTCTATCCTTAGGCCGAGCCTCGTCAGTACTTGCGCAGCAAGGCTCTCCGTATCGCGCATGCGCAGTAACCCCAACAGTATATGCTCGGAGCCGACATACTGATTGCCGAAAGCTCGAGCTTCTTCCATCGCGTATTCAATGGCCTTCTTGGCTCGTGTCGTTTGGGGGAGCCTGTTTGCGCCGCTCTCGTCCGGCGGCCGCTCGATGCACTTTTCGACCTCGAGCCTAATGGCGTGAAGTTCCACGCCAAGACTTGTGAGGACCTGCGCGGCAACACCGGTCCCTTCCTCGACAATTCCAAGAAGGATATGTTCGGTGCCAATGTACTCGTGATTGAACCGCCACGCTTCCCGGTTGGCCAGTTGCATGATCTTTCGAACGCGGTCCGTGAATCGTTCGTACATTTCATTTACCTTTGCCGTGACTGCCGACTCGTTTCGACAACCGCAGCCGCGCTCACTATGCTGTCGCTTGCGATTCAACCGGCGGAACGCTGAAGTACTCTCGAACTTCCAACTGCATCCGGTCGATTTCCGCGAGAAAGCCCGACGCCGACATTCGGTAATTCGTTGGATTGCTCTCAGTTTTTCGCAAGTGCTTCAGTTGGGCTTGGAAGAGCCGGATTCGCTCTTGTGTGGCCTCGAGTTCCTGTTCATTTGCAATCATGACTATTCCTCGACGATCTCTACAATTCCGCGCCTGCCGCCGCCACGTTTTACCTGCCAGAATTGTACCGCGCTTCTTCCCCGCCGAAAGCAGCCAATCGACGTACCCAGAAAACGCTGGCCCCCAGGTGCGCATCGGCCGCGGCGTGGTCGAACAACAGCCGCGAGTCGTCCGGGATCGCTTCCACTGCAAACGCGTCGTCCATGACGAGAAACACGTCAACGTCGTTGGGACCTGGTTCGTCGGTGACAAATGATCCGAACACTATGAAACGCAATACATGGCCGGCATGTTTCGCCATGTGATAAATGCGGTCAAGGCGTTCACCTACAACAACGCGCTGTCGCGAACCTACTCCAAATCGAGCAATGACTTCTCGAAAGGTCGCTCGATGGATGCCGGGCGGTAAATCCCCCGACGGCTCGAATTCTGGTAGACTCAACCTCGTGCTCTCCTCTTCACTGCCTCCCACAACTGCGGCGAAACGTCGTGGGGGCCGCTCGCCGCAATCTCTTTGAGCTTCTCATCCGGGCTGCCGCCTTGCACGATCGACAACGCGGCCGCCGCGACGGCCGGTGCGCGGCTCATGCCCGCACCGCAATGAACGAGCGCGGGAATCTGTTTCTTCAATAAGGAGACAACGGTTTGTATCGCAAGATCGAGGACGCTTTCGTCGTCCTGCTCGCCATCCATGATCGGCAGGCGGCAATAGATCAAGCCGCGGGGCAGCGCGGGCGACGGCTCTTCCGCCGCCAGGTTGACCACCGCCGCCACGCCGGCCTGCAGCAGCCGCGCCGCATCGCGGCCATCGCCCGCATTGCCGATCCAGAGTTGATTGGGAAGGATTTCGTGCATGGCGTCAATCAATGTAACTCATTGTGCCTCACTTTCACGTTCGGCAGTAACTTCCGCAAGTTCTCGATGTCGTCCTTCGAGACGGCTTCAAAATCTTCCAAATCAACCTCGCGCAGGTTCGGCAGGCTCTTCATTAACGCTATCCGCTCCTCGGTAATCGGCAATTCGTCCAGTTCGAGCGTCTCAAGGCTCTTAAGATACCGCAACGACTCCAGGCTCGTGTCCCGCCACGAATAGCCGATGCCAAGCTGCTTCAGATGTGGAAAACTGGCGACGGCCTTTACGCCTTCTTCCGTCAACATCGTCTTGCTGAAAGAGAGAGATGTAATCGAATCCATGCCGGCTATCTGCTTCAAGAGTGAGCTTGCTTCATCGGCTTCGTAAAAGTCAATCTGTCTTCAAATTGGAAATCTGCTTCAAACATGCTAGACGTTCATCCGAAACCGCATCCATCGCGAAGTCAATATTGGTGATCTTCGCCGCGACCTCCGGCTGTTCTTTCACGAGCTTGGCAAGAAGCTCTGGATCGGGCGATACCAGAAAATCCTGCTCGCCCGCCTTCAGCGCCTTGATTTGGCGTTCCCAACTCTCCTTGCGAGACGCTTCCTTCGCCGATTTGGCGTCGCAGCCTAGCCCGCTTCCGAGCAACGACACAACCGCAACTGCCAGCAACGCGGCGCTCGCGGAAGCACGAGGCGGCCAATTCGATTTACGCGGTTGAGCAGCGAAAATGTCTGACATGGGACGCACTCCTCGTAGTTGGGGCGCTTTCGGCGACTAGCGATGAGTCTTCGCCCCGATTCAGTATGCCCCTGCAATGCCTCGCGTGCAAGGCGAGGCAGACAAACCGCTCCTACAGGCCAAGTATCCGCCGATAGTCGCGAACCATCCGCGTGACGTCAAAATGTGCGGCGATCCGCTGCCGCCCGGCGGCTGCCGTGCGCGCGCGAAGCTGTGGGTCTCGTGCGTAGTCGAGAATCGCCGAGGCAAATGCGTCGTCGTCGCCGCGCGGGACGATGCGGCCCGTCGCGCCGTTGATCACCTGCTCGCTCGCGCCGCCCACGTCGGTGGCCACCACCGTCAGCCCGGCCGACATCGCCTCCAGCGACGCGTTCGGGCAACCAGCCGGTTCGGAGATCATCATGAACAATTCGAGATCGCGATAGAACGCGGACGGATCGGCCAACTCACCCAGCCATTGGACATTTAGCCCGCGAGCTTGCTCGCGGAGTTGTCGCGAGTAGTCGTCGGCGCCTGTTTCCACGCCGCCGGCGATCCGCAGTTCGTATGGCGGCAGCCGATCGGCCGCGAGTCGCACTGCCGCGAGCAAGTCCTCCAACTTCTTCTGCGGCGAAATCCGCGCGGCCGTGCCGAGAACCAGCGTCGGTCGCGCGGCGTGAGCGGCCGGCGAGGGTTCTAGCGGCACGCCGTTGGGCACCACATGCACCGTCGCGCCGAGCCGCTCTTCCGCAAGCGCCGCCTCCGCGTGATACTTGACGATCGCGCCGGCCAGCCGCGCGCCGTATTCCTGCGGCGTCCGATAAGGCAGCCCCGGCCGCGGGCAGCGGAAGTAGTGCTCCAGAGAGGCAAAATACATCTCGCCCGGACTGACGTCGAAAAGTGGCACGACCAAGAGCTGCATCGGCCAGCAGCATTTTATATTCGGGAATCACGTTCCAGAGCAGGACGGCTTGCGGCGGCGCGGCAGCGATCCGTTCGTGAAGTTCTGCGACGGCGTCGGCCGGGTCAATCGTGCCGGGCGGCGGGAGTCCAAGCACCGGAACGCCGGCCGCTTCGAGACGCTGCCGGCCGGGCGTGGGAAAATCGGGCTGTTCTTGCAGCACGGCCGCGCGAACCGGCACGCCCTCGGCCGCCAGTCCGCGGAGCAATCGCGCCGCGCTGGACTGTGCACCGCCCATCGAAAAGTTGTTGGTAACGAGGTATAGGCCACCGATTCCGCCTCGGTTGTAGGGTGGGACCAGCGAGCTTGCGAGCGCAGGCCCACCATCTTGTTGTTCGTAACTTTGATCTTGGCGGGCCTTCGCTCGCTTGAAGCTCGCTTGTCCCACCCTGCCGTGGCGCATGAATCGCGGCCGTATAGAGCCGGCGATATCCGGCCGTGGTCCGCTTGGTGCTGAAGTCTCGCTCGGCGGCGGCACGCCCGCTGGCTGGCTTGACCTCGGCAATATCGGCCAGGACCGCGGCGAATTCGGGCGGCGTCGCGTCGGCGCAAGAAGCCGGACCGCCGGGTTTCCCCAGGCGAGTTCCGAGTTTCCGCCAACGTCCGTCGCCACCAACGGCCGTTCGGCGGCGAGCGCCTCCACTTGCGCCAGACTCAGGCCCTCGTACCCGCTCACGGAAACCATCACATCGCAAGCCGCGAGCAAAACATGCACGTCCTCCACCGTGCCAAGAATGTGCGCATGGCCGCGCAGCCGATGTTCGTCGATCGCCGCGCAAGCGCCGCTTCGGCTGCCGCGGCCGTCGGGTTGACCCGCGAAGGCTGGCCCGCCACCAATAAGGCGATCTCGCGGTCTATTTTCCGGCGGGCGAATTCCTCGCGCGTGGCGGCGACGATGGCCGGCAGGCGTTCCAGCCGCTTCTGCGGCCGCGGGTTCGCCAGGGCGACGAGCACAAACGCGCCCGGCGCGATTCCCAGCCGCCGCCGCAACGCGAGTGCGGCCGC
The DNA here is from genome assembly GCA_963707295.1 of uncultured Planctomycetia bacterium. GTDB lineage: Bacteria > Planctomycetota > Planctomycetia > Pirellulales > Thermoguttaceae > JANXQG01. The sequence goes on along the minus strand of CAVPPL010000006.1, from coordinate 316,578 downwards.
TTGCACCGCGGGGGTGCTGTTGCAAGTCCCGAAATCGACGCCGTTCCAGACCGTGCGCACTGGAAGTGGGATCGAATTCGTACGCAACTCGTCCTCGACGGCACGGGCGCAAGCTACCAGCAGCGTGGCGTCCCCGGCTTGAAGCGTTTCCAGGCCCTCGGGCCAGCCCGGCCGCATGTTGTGGATCGTCAGCAGCAAGGGCACGGCGGCCGCCGAGAATTGACGGATGTCGGCGGACTCCAACAGATGCCCATGCACCACATCGGCGGCAAACCCGCGCACCGCCCTCACGGCAGCCCCGACGCGCCATGCGCGATCGTGCTTGTACTTAGAGACATCAATGCAGCCGCGCGGCGTTTCAAACGCGGCGCGGGTGGGGTTGCCTAGCGCCACTAGCAGCGAACGGCAGCCGCCTTGGCCCAGCGCTCGATGAAGGTCCAAGGCGATCCGCTCGGCCCCGCCGCGCTGCAGGCTTGTGATAACCTGAGCCACGCGGAGTGACGCATCACGATGCACGTCGAGGGCCGGCACGCGAACGACGCGTCGCTCGGCTGCCGACAATTCGGCAAGCACCGCCGGCATGAACTCCTCACCCTGCCGCAAACGGGCGACGACCTCGGCGACAACTGGCGGCTCCAAATAAAAGCTGGCGAGCGGCGGCAGCGAGCAGCGATTGTCCTGGTCGAAATGTCCGCCGGTCGCCTTCAACGCCGCTTGCCAGGCGTCTGCGTCAGAATCGGCTGGCATGTCCGGCGCTGCCACAGTCGCGCCGAAGGCACAAAGCGCGCGGCCGGTGCTGCTTTGCGGTAATGCCGAAGCAGGAACGTCGCGGAGAGGCCAACTGCCCGATCGCAGAAACCAGATGGGCGTTGCCACTTCCGCCAATCGTTCGGCCATGCTCAGCGACGAGCCGCCGGAAACATCTTCGCCGCAAACGCCGCCATCCGCCAGCGCGAAGCGTTCGTGCGGACAGAAACGCCGGCGAAGACTGGCCAAAGACGATCGCGCGGTAGGGAGTCACTTCAGGATGCTGTGCTGAAAAAGTAGGGTGGGACAAGCGAGTTCTGCGACGCCGGCCCACCGTGGGGCTTCGTGACCAGTCTGGTGGGCCGGCGCTCGCTTGAAGCGAGCTTGCCCCACCCTACAATTCTCAATACGCTGAAGGATATCCGCCGGCCGGCGCGGAGGGCGCTGCTTGCGATGGGCCCTCGTCGCCGCCAAAATCGCCTCCGGAAACCGGCGTGCTATCTTCGGGCGGCACCGGCCTCGCGGTCGGATATTCGGTGGAGGTCGTTCCCGGCATACCGGGCCCCATCGGCTGCTGCGGCCAGGGCCAATTCGTTTGCGAGTCCGGAATGCCGCTCGGCGGCGTGATGTTCGTGACCAGAATATCGCTCGGCGTGTCGCCGGTGTAAATGAACTGGCGTCCGCCGGTCTCCACCAGGGCGGTCGATTGATGCGGAACGCCGAAGGTGTGAAAGCGGTAGTGGATTACCGAGCCGACTGGATAGCCAACCGGATGTATCCAAAAGCCGTCGGCGGCCGGTTCGATGTTAAACGGCATGCCCGGCATGCCGCCGGCCGGCGGCCCTTGTGGCCAAGGTTGCTGCGGCCAGGGTTGCTGCGGTTGCTGCGGCCATTGCGGCGGCCGGTTCATGGTCGAACTTATCGCGCGGACGATAATAATCGCGATTACGACAATGACAATCAAAAAGAAGATACTCATGAAGTCACCTTACTGGGCACGTGGGATGGCGGCAAAGAGAACGGTCGCATTCTGGCTTACACAAAAACCGGGGCAGTCCCTGAACACCGACCTCGGCCGTTCCGCGCGAGAACTTTTCGCGGCATCGCCGCCTGTGGCGTCGTCCTGGACTTCAACGATCACGCGCATGCCGTTGTCGGCGTTGCGGCTGGCCGCCGAGCCGCGCCAGCGCGACGCCGAGCGGCAATAGTGAGCAGCCTTGATCCACGACCCGCCGCGCAGCACGCGGCGCGGCGGCTGCTTCTCGATCAGGTTCGAGCGGGCTTCCAAGGGATCTGTCGCGTCGTCGCCGTAGGGACCATACCAGTCGCGGCACCACTCGAATACATTGCCGCTCATGTCGTAAAGGCCCCAGGCGTTAGGCTTCTTCTTACCCACCGGCTGCGCCGCTTTGTTCGAGTTGCCGGCATACCATCCGATCGCGTCGAGGTCGGCCTCGCCTGCCCCCGAGTAGAGCGGCGTCGTCGTGCCCGCGCGGCAGGCATACTCCCACTGGGCTTCGGTCGGCAGCGTAAACTTGCGGCCCGATTTGTCCTGCTCGCGCAGCCAGTAGACGAAAGCGAAAGCGTCGTCGTAGGTCACCATCGTCACCGGGCAGTCGTCCTTGACCTCGTAGCCGGGCTTTTTCCAACTGAAATCCTTGCGTTGCACGAGCTTGTCGCCGTCCAGGCCGAAGCCGCCGGAACTGCCCTGCTCGGCCTCGGTGAGGTAGCCCTTATCTTCCACAAAGCGGCGGAACTGGGCCACCGTGACGGGGTACTTCGCCATGTAGAAGTCCTTGGTGAGCGTGACGTTGCGCTGCGCTTCGTCGCTAGCGCGTCCGCCTTCGGTCTCCGGCGAGCCCTGTTTGAACTGGCCCTTCTTGACGAGCACCATCTCCAGCGAAACACCCTTGCCGAGATCGATCTTCAACGAAGGTTCGGCGGCGATGCAAACGGCCGCCATCGCAAAGACGAGATAGGAAAGGACAACGAGATGGATTTTCATGGCTACTCATACCTATATGTGGGATCAATGGCGTGGCGCATCCAAATCAAGCCCGCAGCCCGACATTCTAAGGTATTCAATTCTCCGGTGGAAGCGGTGCGGCGCTGGCGAGAATGCCTGGGCTTTACTCCTCGCCCTCTTGCTCGAATGCCTGCCGCTCGAACGGATTGTCGCGGTACGGTCTGTGGCGGCAGAAGGACAGGTCACTGGTTCCCTGCGAAGCGCGAGCGAATGACTTCCACCATCGCGTTGTCGTTGTGTGCCCGAGCCTGTGCGAGCGCCTCTTCGTAATGCTCGCGGGCCTCCGCGGATCTTCCCTTGGCGGCGAAGGCATTTGCGAGATTGAGATTCGCCAAGGGGTAGTCGGGTTTGAGTGCCAATGCCTGCTCCAATTCGGCAACGGCCGCCTCCAACTCCCCGCGTTCGGCCAGCACCGCACCGAGGTTGTTGTGCGCTTCGGCGTAGTCGGGCTTGATATTCAGCGCCTTGTGGTAATGTTCTACGCGCCTTCTCCGCGTCGCCGCGGCCGGCCAGCATCCGGCCAAGGTTGTAATGCGCCTTGCGCTGTCCGGCGTAAACTCCAACGCCTTCTCGAATTGCGTAATGGCCGCGCTGCTCTCACCGCGGTGCGCCAAGGCCGCTCCGAGGCTCACCCGAGAATCATCGTCGGAGGGCATCGCTTCCACGGCCTTGCGGTAATGCTCGATCGCCTGATTGAGTTCGCCCCGGTCTTCCAGGAGGTGCCCCAGGTTGTCGTGCGCGAGCCAGCAATCGGGATTCCGGGCGATCGTAGTCTCATAAAGCGTTTCGATGTCGGCATACATCCGGCATTGGCGCCAGGTCAAGCCGGCCAAAGTCGCCAACAGCGCGAAGCACATCGCATAGCCCGCCGGCCGGCCCCAAACTTGCCAGCGTTGCAAGAGCAGCGCCAAGCCGGCGGACACGAGCACGATGATCCCCAAGCTCGCCAAGTACTGAAAGTGATCGGCCACGAACGAATAGCGGAACGGATAGACGTTGAAGAAACCCAGCACGGGAAGCAACGTGCCGACAAAGAAAAGCACGCCGGCCAGCGGCCCCCGCCAGCGCCGCCGCAGCGCCCACAACACGGCCACCAGCACGATCGCCGCGGCAGGAAACAGATACTGCCACCATGCCGCCTGGCTCACACTGCCAGCGCGGGTAGATGAAGACCAAATTGGCCGGCCAGAACAGCTTGCCCAGATAGAACCAGATCGCGCGGCCCGCGATCAGGCAGCGCTCGACGAGCGTGAACTCGAACGCGGCCCCCTCGGCCCCGATCAGCTTGCGTTCGACCCAGGCGGTGAACACGCCGGCCGCCGCGCCGAGGACGAAAAACGGCACCAGCGGCAGCACGTCGCGCCGCCACGACAACCTGCCCCGGCTGCCACCAGAAGATCACCAACAGCGCCGCCGGCAGCGTCGCCGTGACCGTCTTGCTCAGCAGGCCCAGCACGAACAGCCCCAACGCCGCCAGATACCATCGAGTCTGCCGCGTTTGGTCGAACCGCAGGTAGGCCAGCAGGCGGCTGCCAGGTAGAACACGGCCGAGAGGGTGTTCTTCTGCTCCGTGATCCAGGCCACCGATTCCACCTGCACCGGATGCAGGGCGAAGATGGCCGCCGCCAGATATGCGCCGGGGATCGCCAGCCGCCGCAGGATCAGCGCCACCAACACGGCCGCGGCGGCGTGCAGCAGGATGTTGACCAGGTGATAGCCCAGCGTCGCGTCGCCCCAGAGCTTGTGCTCGACCCAGAAGGCGCTGTGCAGCAGCGGGTAGTACTGCTGCGTGGCCCCCACGTCGAACCAGATGCGGTACAGTCCGTGCCAGGAGCGCAGTTCGGGCGGGTCACGTGGGCGTCGTCGTCCCAGATGAACCCGCCCTGCCAAGCCGGCTGGTAGACGAGAATTATGGCCGTCAACAGCACCGCGGCGAGAAGCCCGTCAATGGACCACAAGACCCGCGGCGGCGAATGCAGCCGATCGACAGCCCCGGCGGCGCTTTTGCCCGCAAGTCCAACCTCGTGATTACCCGGCAAACGGTACTTCTTTGCTTTTCGACTCATGCCGATTCAACGAACTGTGTTCACCATTCCTGCCGTGTGCGGGCGGGCCCTTGAAATACCTACCTGGCACGGTTTTGATAAACGAACCAGTGCAACCCCGCCAACGGCGCGGCCGGAAACGCCTTTTTGAAATCATAGGCGTTGCCCGCACCGTCCGTGAACTCCTTTGCCTCGGGCAGTGGGGGTTCGAACGATTCCTCCTGCCAAATGACCCACTCCGGCCCCTTCCGCGGCCACGACCCTTGCCGAAAGTATACAGCCTGTTTCATCGCTGCTTTTGGCGCATAAAACGTCCACTCCGTTCCCACCCGAAAGTCGTGATTGCTCCCAACGGAAACGGGCGAATTTCTTCAGTGTTCCACCAGAAAACGGATCGCTTCACGGTATTGTCCGCGCCCGTAAGTGAACAGCCGCATCGTCTGCCAGCCGTTGGCAGCCAGATAGCCGGCCAGCAGAAGGATGAAGACCGCCCTGCCGCGCCATCCCTGCCGGCAGAGCGCGGCGAGGAAGAAACTGCACAGCAACAAGAGAAAAGCAATGGCGATGATGAAATACCGCGTGTAAATCACGTTGGAACCGCGAACGATGATCAGCAGGAGCGGGAAGATCACGACCGTTCCGAGAAAGAGCAGATACGAATCCGATTTCTCCTGCCAGAGCAGTTGCAACCCGGCATTGAGGACGACGACCGCCGTGACGCAGGCCAGCAGCTTCAGGACGTTCGATCGATGGCCCGCCCCAGGACCATGCCAGAGCGGTCCCGTAGCTATCGATCAGCGACGTAGAAGGAGTTCCTCCGATCCCTGTCATGCGACGCGCGTCGACGAAGTAAAACACGGCCAGGAACAGGATTGGGAGCAGCGTGACAAGCCAGCATTTCGACGCCGAAACGCCGTACGCCGCAGCGGGACGCCAGTAGGCGGTACGCCGACCAGATCAGCGCTGCAAGGTAGAAACTCAAGAAGGTCAGTTGGGATAGGAGGCCGCCGACGACGGCAAGCGAGAAGCAAAGTGCCGTGAGCGTTCCCTTTCTTGTCAGGTACGAATCCAGCAGGTAGAGTGAAAGAAAAGCGAAGAAGACCGCCAAGGAATAGCCTCGAGCTTCGGACGAATAGAGGACCAGCACGTAGGAGAAGCCTGTCAGCAGCATCGCAAAAAAGGCGCTGAGGGGGTCTCGGCGGCGGCCGATCAGCCCCGCCATGATTACCGTGCCGATGCCGGCCGCCAGCGAAGGCAGGCGACACAACCACCCATTGTCCCCCGGAGCGACAAAATACAGATAAGCCGTGTACAAGTGGTGATTGATTTCGCTATGAATACCGGTGAAGATCTCCCACAGCGAGGAAACCTGCCGCGCCGCGTCCAGGGCCAGAATCTCATCCAGCCAGAGGTCGTTGCGGGCCCCCTGGAGTCGGATTGCCGCCGCCAGCGCCAGGACGGCAGCGCAGACGACGAAGCGGAGGTCCCGGCGCGAGCGGCCGTGTTCGTCCGGCGGTCGGTTCTTCTCCGCACTCCGGCCCGTCGGGCTGCTATGCCTTGAGGAAGGATTGGCCATTGAGATCGGTCCCATCCGCTTCGCGGCCGTCATCCCCGCCGCCGGTCCGCGATTCCAGGAAAGCGTTGACTGTCCGCACGTACTGCCGGCCGGCCGGCAAGTGGGCGTGGATCAGGTTGTAATAGAGGACGCAGAAAAACGCGCACAGCGCGTCCCACGTGCCGATTTTCTTGCCTTCTTCGTAAGTTCGTCCGCTATAGGAGATCGGCACTTCGTAAGTGCGGGCGTTGGTCTTGGTCACCATTGCGGTAATCTCCACCTCCATGCCGAAACCTGCGCGGTAAGTTTCAGCGGCTTGATCACGCCCGCGCGGAACGCCTTGTAGCCCGTCTCGATATCGGTCATGTTGCGGTTTGTCAGCAGATCGGAAAGGAAGGTCAGCGTGACGTTCGCCATGTAATGGTGGAAGCACAGCACCCGGCCCGGCCGCGCGACCGAAAAGCGGGTTCCATAGCCCACGTCCGCGCGGTCCTGTAGGATCGGAGCAACCAGTTGCGGGATTTCCGTAGGATCGTACTCAAAATCGGCGTCCTGGACCACCACGATCTCGCCGTTGGCCTGATCGATGCGTGGCGGATGGCGGCCGTTTTGCCGGAGTTGCGCTCGAGCCGGAAAAACCGCACCCGGGCTCTTTCCTTGCGATCGTCCGGACTTCGTCCTCCGTTCCGTCCGAGGAGCCGTCGTCGACGACCACCACCTCATGGATAAGCCCGCCCAAGGCCAGCACCCGGCCCAGCACGGCGGCCACCGTACGCACTTCGTTGTAAACCGGAACAAGAACCGAAAGCTGGCCGCACGACGTCTCCATTCGTTCATTATGCTTGCGACGGGCAGCGCCTACAAGCCCGCGCCGCTCCGCGCGGCGATTACGAGACTTCTTTCGGCCCGGTCATAGGGCGTTGGCATTTGAATTGATCTTGCTGTCAACTCCCAATATGGCAGTCTAATTCGCGGGTGATATGGCAGTCCCATCCAACCGTCGCAGCGATGTTTTCACGCATGGAGCCGTCTATTCCAGGAACTGCCGCAAATCCTCGCTTCAATCAAAGCAAAGAAACCGCCGGCCCTGCTTTTGCAAGACCGGCGGTTTCAGCGAGCGATTTCTTCTGTGAGACGGACCCTGAGGTCCATCTTACTTGATTAGTACATGTCCTCGCCGCCGCCGGCGCCGCGGCGGGCTTCTTCTCGTCCTTGGGCTTCTCGGCCACCAGGGCGTCGCTGGTCAGCAGCAGCGTCGCGACGCTGGCCGCGTTCTGCAAGGCGGTGCGGATGACCTTGGTCGGGTCGATGATGCCTGCCTTGACCATGTCCTCGTAGTCGTCCGGTCGCGGCGTTGTAGCCGAAGTTGCCCTTGCCTTCGAGCACCTTCTCGCAGACGATGCCGCCGTCCTCGCCGGCGTTGTCGGCGATCTGCGTCGAGCGGCGCACGGCAGGCCCGCAGCGACGATGTTGTAGCCGACCTCCTCGTCGTGCGTCAGGCCTTCGGGCTTGAGCGCTGGCCGAGGCCCGCAGCAGGGCCACGCCGCCGCCGGGCAGAATGCCTTCCTCGACGGCCGCACGGGTGGCGTGCATGGCGTCCTCGACGCGGGCCTTCTTCTCCTTCATCTCGCTCTCGGTCGCGGCCCCGACGTTGATCTTGGCCACGCCGCCGGACAGCTTGGCGAGCCGCTCTTCGAGCTTCTCGTTGTCGTAGTCGCTGGTGGAGTTCTCGATCTCGCGGCGGATCTGCTCGATGCGGCCCTTGATGTCGGCGCTCTTGCCGGCGCCTTCGATGATCGTCGTGTTGTCCTTGTCGATCTTGACCTTCTTGGCCCGGCCCAGGTCGGTCGAGCGTGACGTTTTCGAGCTTGATGCCCAGGTCTCTCGAAGATGGCCTGGCCGCCGGTCAGGATGGCGATGTCTTCGAGCATGGCCTTGCGGCGGTCGCCGTAGCCGGGGGCCTTGACGGCGGCGCACTTGAACGTGCCGCGGAGCTTGTTGATGACCAGCGTGGCCAGGGCCTCGCCTTCGACGTCCTCGGCGATGATCAGCAGCGGCTTGCCCGCGTTGACCACCTTCTCCAGCACCGGCACCAGGTCCTTGATGTTGGAGATCTTCTTCTCGTAGATGAGGATGTAGGGGTCTTCGAGCTCGCACTCCATCTTCTGCGGATCGGTGACGAAGTACGGCGACAGGTAGCCGCGATCGAACTGCATGCCCTCGACCAACTCGACCTCGGTGGCCAGGCTCTTGCCTTCCTCGACGGTGATGACGCCGTCCTTGCCGACCTTGTCCATGGCCTCGGCGATGATGCTGGCCGATCTCGGGGTCGTTGTTGGCGGCGACGGTGCCGACCTGGGCGATCTCTTCCTTCTTGTTCTTGACCGAGATCGACATGCTCTTGAGCTTCTCGATGATGTCCTCGACGGCCTTCTCGATGCCGCGCTTCATGGCATCGGGTTGACGCCCGGCGACGACGGCCCGCAGGCCTTCGTTGAAGATGGCCTCGGCCAGGACGGTGGCGGTGGTGGTGCCGTCGCCGGCCACGTCGCTGGTCTTGCTGGCGACTTCGCGGACCATGCGGGCGCCCATGTTCTCGTACACGTCTTCCAGCTCGATTTCCTTGGCCACGGTCACGCCGTCCTTGGTGACGGTCGGCGAGCCGAAGCTCTTCTGCAGGATGACGTTGCGGCCCTTGGGGCCGAGCGTCACCTTGACCGCCTGGGCCAGCTTGGACACGCCGCGGCGCATCGCTTCGCGGGCTTCCTGATCGAATGCAATCATTTTGGCCATGTGATAGCTCCTGATAGTGTTTGTATTTTGAGATGTAGGGTGGGATCAGCGAGCTTGCGAGCGCGGTCCACCGATTTTGTGCGTCGGTCATGGTCGGGCCCGCGTCGCTACGCGATCTTGTCCCACCCTACGCTCGTCTAGCCGATGACCGCCAGAATGTCGTCTTCGCGCATCAGCAGCAGTTCGCTGCGTGCCGATCTTGAACTGCTCGCCGGCATAGGAGGTGAACAGCACGCGGTCGCCGCTCTTGACCTGCAAGGCGCTGCGCTTGCCGTCCTTGTCCAGCCGCCCTTCGCCGACGCTGATGACCTTGCCGCGGGTCGGCTTGTCCTTGGCCGTGTCGGGCAGCACGATGCCGCCGGCGGTCTTCGATTCCGACTCCTCGCGCTCGACGACCACCCGGTCGCCCAGGGGTTGCAATTCCACTTTTTCACTATCTTTGTCTTTCTTCGCCATATGTCGCCTCCGCAACTCCTCGAGGGTGGTTCAAAAATGGATGGCAGCGGCAAAATGCTGCCAAAATGAGCGCAAAAACAGCGCGTGGACGAAGGGGAAGCAAGTGGCGCGCCAAAGAGTTCCATGTTGACGCAACCTGTTACAGCAAAAGGAGTTAGTGAAATTGACTCGAAACCGCTGCCTGCCGAAAACGGTCTCCAGTCGTCGAAATTCGGGCCAATCGCGAGAGGGGACTGCCGTTTTGGCAGGCGATACGGCGATTGAAAAAGGGAAAATGTACGAAAGGAATGAAGCGTTAGTTGAACCGATGACGAAGCCGGTCCTCACGTCCGAACCTCCCAGTGCCGCCTTACTTCAACGGCCGCGCGTGCATTCGGCGGAGGACTCTGGTCACCGGGTCGACCGTCACGCCGACGTTTTCTAAGGCGACGACGCCCAATATCGGCTCGGCATTCGACGGCCCGAAGATGACCTGCGCTACCGTCTCCGAGCCGAGAAATGAGATGCGGGCAAAACCGTACTCGTACTCTATCGGCTCGCCGTTGGCAAGTTCATAAACCGCTCGCCCTTCGGGACGAACGCCCGCGCGAACCAGCCGCTCGCTCGGCGCCAAGCAGTCGATGGCGCCGGTATCGACGAGGAATTCGGCCTCCCAAGGCTCGGCGTCTTGCGCCAGGTTCGATATTCGCACCGTCACGTGGGTAAGTCCCATTTGTCACTCCTGAAGACACGCTGCGGAAACAGGATATTCGCGTGAATTTTACGTTGGGAGCAGTGGGCATACAAGTGCTGCATGCGACGCTATGGCATCAGTATAATATGGCTTTTAGTACTCTTATTCCGGAGTCCCGCCGTGATCCGATCGTTTTTGCCGTTCGCCTTCATACTCCCAATCTGTTGGGCTTCGACGGCCGCGATCGCCGCCGATCTCATCCTCGCCGACGCCGGCAAATCGGACTTCCGCATCGTCGTCGCCGCCGATGCGGGGCCATCGACGCAATACGCGGCCAAGGAATTGCAATCGTTCCTCAAGCAAATCTCCGACGCGGAGTTGCCTATCGTAACCGATCGCGAGCCAGTCGCCGTCCATGAAATCATGCTCGGTCCCAGCAGTCATTTGAAAGCGCTCAGCACGTCGATCGATTTCAAGAGACTGGGCGACGAAGGCTACGTGATCCGCGCCGTCGGACCGCACCTCGTTATTGCCGGCGGCACAAAGCGCGGCAACCTCTACGGCGTCTACGGCCTCTTGGAAGACCATCTCGGCTGCCGCTGGTTCGCGCCGGATGTCAGCCGCATTCCCCGCATCCGGCGCATCACGTTGGGCTCGCTCGATGAAACCAAAATCCCCGTGCTGGAGTATCGCGAGCCGTACACGTTTGAATGCCTGGACGGCGACTGGGCAGCACGGAATCGCATGAACTCCAGCAACGCGCGGCTGGACGCCCGGCACGGCGGCCGCGTCCGCTTCGGCGACGGCTTCTTCTGCCATACCTTCGCCAACCTCGTTTCGCCCGCCAAATACTTCAAAGCCCATCCGGAGTACTTCTCGCTTGTCGGCGGCAAGCGGCAGGACGGCTACGCTCAACTCTGCTGCACGAACGACGACGTGATCCGCATTTGCACGGAACAGATCCGCGCGGCCATGCGGGCGCAGCCGGACGCCACCGTCTTTTCCGTTTCGCAGAACGATGCCGACAAACACTGCGAGTGCCCGCGCTGCCAGGCGATTGCCCGGCAAGAAGGAAGCCAGGGCGCACCGGTGCTCTATCTGGTGAACCGCGTGGCGGAGTCGGTCGAGAAGGAGTTTCCCGGCAAGGCGGTGGAAACACTCGCCTACCAGTGGACCCGCCATCCGCCCAAAAAAATGCGTCCGCGGCCCAACGTGATCGTGCGGCTCTGTTCCATCGAGTGCTGCTTCTCGCATCCGCTGGCCACCTGCGACAGTCCCGAGAGCCGGGCGTTTCGTGACGACCTCGTCGCCTGGTCGAAAGTTTCCGATCGTCTTTGGATCTGGGACTACGCGACCGACTTCGGCAACTATCTGCTGCCGTTTCCCAATCAGCGAGTGCGGCGGCCGAACATCCGCTTCTATGTGGCCAATCACGTGAAAGGCATATTTGTGGAGGACACCTACGAGACCCCGCACAGCGAACTCTCCGCGCTGGGCGGTTATCTGACGGCCAAGTTCCTTTGGGACCCGGACTACGACCAGGACCGGGCGATGACTGAGTTCCTCAGAGGATATTATGGCGCGGCGGCGCGGCCGATCCGCCAATACATCGATCTAATTCACGACAAAGTGGAGCGCGAGAATACTCACGTTCATATCTACGGTCCGCCCACGCGGCCTTATCTGGACGGAGGGCTGCTATGCCTCGCGGACTCGTTGTGGGAAGAAGCGGAGGAGGATGCGGCGGCCGATGCTGCGGCTCTGCGCCGGGTTCAGTTCTCGCGAATGAGTGTCGATTATGCCATCGTCGAACGGGCTCGTGTGAGCGTGCAAGGCAAACCAAGTTCGGCCGCGGAACTGGCATTGATCGATTTCGCCCGGGCGCGCTTCGCGCCCTTCATGCAGACGCTGAAGAAGAGCGGGCTGACCCATTTGAGCGAGGGGCAACGGCTCGATTTCCCGAGCTACCGCGCGGCGCTGGCCAAGGCGCTGAAGGTCGAGCCGTAATGATTGAGATCCGGCCCGTGGAGCAGATTGCCAATCTGCTTGGCAGCCTTAGCAACCTGCCCCACGTTACCACTCCAGCACGCAAAAAGCCCCGGCAAGACCACTGCGGGATGTGGTCCAGCCGGGGCCTGCTTTGCGATTTACTTGCTAATCGTCTAATTCTCCGTCGCCCCGTTGACTTCGGCTTGACGGATCCAGAACCACCCCAGCACGATCTTGATCACGCCCGGTTCCACCTTCAGCCGCATCAACGCACCGTTTTCGATCGGCTTCACGGTCATCGTAAGCCGGTCCTTGCCCGGCATCTTGGCAAGCTGTTCGGCGATCTTGCCCGCGACCTTTTTCGCCTGCGCGTCCGACGGATTGCCCTCCGGCGTCGCCTTGGCGATGAACTTGGCGATCGGGCCGGCCGAGATGACCATTTCCATCGGCGTGATCGATTTGTCCGGGCTCTCCTTCGAGGCGTCAATCGCCTTCTTCAGCGCCGCGATCGGGTCCTTGCCCGCGCCGACGTAGAGCCGCGAATCGCTCACGCCGACGACGATTTGCACCGTGTCGCCGAAGATTTCCTTCGCTGCGCCGGGGGCCGGGGGAACGGGAATGGTCACGACGTGGAACTTCACGTCGCCATACGTCTCCGCATCGACCTTGAGCATCGAGCCCAACTCGGGCTTGTCGGAAATGATCTCCTTGGCAAGCTTCTTGAATGTCGCGTCGAGCTTGTCGCCCGCGGCGATCATCGAGCCGACGATGATCGACGGGTTGTCGCCCAGCACGACCGACATGCCGCCATCGCTTTTTCTTCAGTTCCATCGTCTGCCGCGCGACGTCAAAGGCATCGCTGAGCAGTTGCTTGGCCAACTCCTTCTGCTTGTCGCTCAAGTCCTCGTTGTCTTCCAACTGCTTGGTAACGGTGACTTTGACCTTATCGAGCATCTGCTTGCCTTGGGCCACCTCGTCGTCCGAGGACTTGCCCGCCGCCACCATAGTCATGGCGGCGCCGGGCAGGGCGAAACCGGCAAAGTTCGTCTTCGCGTCCTTCATCGCCGCGCACTTGGTTGCCAGGTCGCTGCCGTCCACGGCGCGGGTTTCCACGTCCAGGAAGAGCGACTTCGATTCCGCGTCGATACCCAGCCCGATCACCAGCGTGTCGAGCTCCTTGCTCATTTTGTCCAGGCCGTCGAACATCTGCTTGACGCTGGCCTGCTGCATCGCCTGCTGCTCCGCGTTTCCCGGCTGGGCTGAAAGAGCGATCGTCACCAGCGTCCGCATCGCGCCAAGGACCTGCTCGCGCCTGGCGGCGGGCACGTTCTGCACGTTGCCACGGACGGAAATCAGATATTTCTTCGCTAGGTCCGAAATATTCGACGACGGGTCCTCCTTGGCCGAATTGATCGAATCCTCGCTGTCGCTAAGAATCGCCCATTCGCCCTTCTGCTTGGCGTAGAGCGTCTTTCCGGTGGGACTGGGAATCTCATAGACGCCCTTGTCGTTGGGCGTCGGCGGTCCACCCGGCGCCGGCAGGCCCGCGATGAGTTGCTTCAGGTCGCTGACGGGCAGGTAGCCCTGCGCCACCGGGTTGTCGGATTCGCCCACCGTGACCAGCACGCCCCAGGGACGCGACTTGTCCAACCCGGCCAGTTTTTTCCCCTGGGTGGCCGCTTGGAGGAAGCCGTCCAGTTTTTCCGCCAGGCCGAAATGCGAATCGATCTTGTCGATTACCTTCAGGTCGGCGGTCAATTGATCGTAGCCCGCGAAGGCGATGGTCAGCGCCGGCTTGGCGTCGGCCGCGGACAATTTGGCGGCCGGCAGCAATCCGGCGACCGCCAGCAAGAGCATGGCGGGCAGTTTTCCGAGCGGCTTGTTCACGATGGTTCTCCTATATTCCTTAGATGAGCATGATTTGCGCGCGGCACCGCGCCGCGGCAAAAGCATTTGGGTTAAGTTTACAATCCTTTTCGCATAAGACTAGCCCCCAAAAGCGTAGATGCGGCGTCTCGCCGCATTATGTAAGCGGCGGGACGCCGCTTCTACGTGCTTTCAGTTGCATAAACAGGGCAAAATGCGCCGTATCGGGTATACACACAAGACGGCCTCGCGGTTACATTGATTATTCGTCGCAGATCAAGCATTATTGTTCTAGTGTCCGTCACGGCATTTTTGCTAAGATTCGCCGTTTCCCGGACATTATTCCTTTACTCCGAGGTGACGCACAATGAACGCAATTGCCTTTCAACTCTTGACGGTCCTCGTCGCGGCCAATGGCCCTGCCGTGCCGCAAAATGCGCTGTTGAACGATCTGGTCAATAAAGGCGTGACCATGCCCGACGGGCAGGTCGTGCAACTGCCGCCGCCGCTCATGACCGAAGGTATGACCACCGCCGAGCAAGCGGCCGTGCTAAAGCAAGTGGCCGCCAAGGACAGGGCTCCGCGGCGACGTAAAACAGTTTCTTAACATTTCGTCCAGTGCGCCGGTCTGTCTCAAGCTGACAAGACAGCCTAGTAAACAGGGCGACGATTTGATCCGCACCGTGGACGTTTGCTTCGTCGTCTATGGCGACTGGGACGTCCTGACCGGCAAAGCTTTTTCGGACAGCATTTTGAAGGCCGACAAAGCCAAGAAGAACAACAATAACAACGGCGGCACTAGCGTGGAGAAGGCCGGCAATTTGAATGTGCCGGAGATGACCGCTCGGCGGCTCACAACGCGGTCGACGCCCGAGCTGAAAGAATACTTTCTCTACACGACCTTCAAACTTTTCAGCCAGGTCCAAGTAAGCGCCACGCGATTCAGCGTTGCCACCAAAACGCCCACGGGAGTCGTTGTCGCTGCCGCCGTCGATCCGCGTTTCGCCAAAGACAAGCAGTTCCCGAATCAATGGTCGCCAATCGTGCGAAACGCCGCGGGCAATCCGGTCGTCGGTCCGCCGCAGCCCTATTCCGGGGCCGCCTTCTACGCCAAGGTGACCCGCTTGTCCGAACCGACGAATGCCATCTTCGTCGAATACCATTCCGCGTTTTATGAACCGGCCGATTGGTTCGTGCAGGCAACGACAACCTTCTGCCCGCAGAGTTGCGGAAGATCATCCCGTACCAGGTGAAGCAATTCCGCATCAAGCTCGCGACCGCGACCGAACACGCCAAGGAAAACGCGACCGCCGAAAAGAAGTCGGGCGATGATACGGCGAAGAAGTGATGTTGGATGCCCGGCTTTAGTCGGTGCAGGCGCTGGAGTCCCGGCTTTAGCCGGCTTTTCTTTCAAAGACGTGTAGGGTGTGTGAAGCGAAGCCGTTGTCGAATTGGTGCGTTGCGCACGGAGCGATGATGCGAGTTCGCGTTTTCACTATCGGAAGACGGCTTCGCGTAACGCACCATTTTCGCTTTGGTCCCGTGCTCCACGCACCCTACAGACTGCGCAAGCGAGCGGAGGCGCCAATTGTGAATCGCGCCTGGCAATGTCTGTTGATCGCCACCTTCATCCCGCTCTGCTGGCTCATGATGCAGGCCGTGCATGAACTGGGCCACGCGGCGACCGCTTGGGCGACCGGCGGCACCGTCGTCAAGGTCGTCCTCTACCCGACGACCATCTCTCATACGCTCACGACCGGCAGCGCTCATCCGGCCGCGGTAGCTTGGGGCGGTCCTGCCGTCGGTGTCGCGCTTCCGCTGGCGATCTGGGCCTTGTTCAAGGTCGTGCGCCGGAAATGGGTCTACCTCGCGCGGTTCTTCGCCGGATTCTGCCTGATGGCCAATGGCGCGTATTTCGCCGCCGACACCTTTGGCGCAGCGGCGATGCGGGCGATCTTATCCGCCTCGGCAGCCCGAAGTGGCACTTTTGGCTCTTCGGGATGATTGCCGTGCCGCTGGGCCTGTATCTTTGGAACGGACTCGGCCCGAACTTCGGCCGCGGCGAAGCCAAAGGGAAAGTGGACCGGAAGGCGGCGGTTTGCTCGGCCACGATGCTTGGGGTTGTCGTTATAATGGAAGTGGCGTTAAGTTCTTCGGGATGATTGAGCGCATCGAGGTATTTCATGTCGAACCTTCGCAGGCTCTCCGATGCACTCATTCTGCCGTTCACCCTGGGTCTGATTGCCGGCGGTGCGGCGACGGGATTTGTCATCTGTTTTGGCCTGGGCGAGGTTGAACGTCTGGTCGGAGGGATGAACATTAAAGGGATTCCAAGGAACCCGATCGAGCTGGCGGGGGAATGGTTATTCATTCTTTTGCTATTCGTTTTTATCGCGACCTTGCTCGAGTTCGTGCTCGTCAGCCTGGCAGCATTGCTTATTCCGTTTCCCTTGTCGCCGCGCCTGCCGCCAACATGGCTCTTCATTGTCGGCGCTGTGGCTGCCTCCGGTTGCACAATCGCTTCATGCCTGACGATCGATCTGGCACTACACCCTGAATTGCATTTCCGAAAGGGACCTGAACCTCCGTTACCCCTCTATCTCGACCTGGTTTGCCTGATCGCGCCCTTGCTCTTGCTGCGAAGAGATTGCGAAACACCAGCGGGCGAAAACCAGATTGAGCCGCGGGCCGAAGGCCCAGCCGTTCACCCAGCGAAGGGCGCAGCCCTGGAAAACGATTGACCATCTCAGTTCTCATTTACGGCCCAACGGGCCAACCGTTATTTCGTGCGGTGAATTGTTGGGCCGTTGGCCCGAGAAACGAAATTTTGGATGTCGATCTAAACCAGGGCTGCGCCCTTCGCTGGATAAATCGACGCCCCTTTGGGGCACGCATCGCTTGCTCAAAACGCCACCTTCAGCGCCTTACACAAATACCGCATAAACGGCCTTCCCGCCGCAAATGACTCGGCCACGTGGTCGATGAATTTCTTCGCCAGCACGTCGCGTTCTTCCAATTGCTCGACCGCGATGAAATCCGTTCGCTTGAGGTCTTCAATCATCGGATGATCTGCCGCAAAACCCCGTGGCGGACGTTTCAAACTGCCGCCGTCTAGGGTCCAGCGGGCGCGGAACTTGCGGTCGTCGCGGGCACGCCGCCATTTCTCCGGCGATTCGACGATCGCCTGCCGGATAAGGCCGAGCGCCTCCGGCTCCGGCCGCCAGAGCCCCAAGGCCAGAAAACACTCGCCCGGCGCGATGTGGACGTAATAGCCCGGCGCGTGGATGTCGCGGCCTTGCTCGTGGCGGAACTGGATGCCGACGTTCGTCTTGTAAGGCTTCCCGTCGCGGACGAATCGCGTATCGCGGTAGATTCGCATCAGCGACCCGCCCATGCGGCGGTCGCTGGCCACAAAGAAGGGTGATATCCGCTTCAACTTCGGCTGGAACGCGCGGATGAAGTCCAGCGCCGGCTCGAGAACCAGCTCCTCATAGCGGGTCTTGTGTACCGCGAACCACGGGCGGTTGTTATTGGCCGCCAACTGCTCCAGGAACTCGAAAAAGGACGGTCGCAGGTTCAAGAAAGTGGTCAAATTGTGCGTCTGTTTTTAATGGTGGGAAAATATTTTTTTCGGCGGCCGCCGGCCGTGCGCAAGCTGATGCCGCACAACAAGTTATATCGCGCCGCCGCGCGTCTTTCCAGGCCCGCGAAGACCCATGCGACAAAAGAATTCTTCGATTTTCGCATAGCGCAGCATTCGGATAATACTATAGACGCACGTTGATAACAGTAAACATAAACGATCAACCCATTACCTCGAAAGCGAGAACCATGCCCCTCACCGCATCCGCTATTCTCGAAAGCCGCGACCCGCAAGCGGCTTCCCTCTTGTCCGCCATCGCCAAAGGGGACAGTCCCATTTCCGCTAATACGGCGAAAATCGGGGCCGTCCCCGCCTCTTCCCTCGACGTCCTCCAGGAATTCTCCGACAACCGCGGCGTCGCCCTGCGGGTCGATCGCTCCTCGGGCGTCATCCAGGGCGTCAAGCTGTTGGGCACCGTCTCCAAGAAGGGCCGCGAGTACCCGGCCGGCGTCATCGCCAAGGCCGCGCCGATGTACGAAGGGATGCGGGTGAACATCGATCACGTCGATCCCGGCCAGCGGCGGAGCCTTCGCGACCGCATCGGCATCGTGAAGAACATCGCCGTCAAGGAAGACGGCCTCTACGGCGACTTCTATTTCAATCCCAAGCACGCCCTGGCCGAGCAGGTCGCCTGGGACGCCGAGAACGCCCCGCAGAACCTGGGCTTCTCGCATGATACTCGCGGGGTGGTGCGCAATCGTGGCGGCCGCGCGGTCGTCGAGTCGATCGAAAAAGTGCTCTCCGTCGATCTTGTAGCCAACCCCGCCACGACGGACGGGCTGTTCGAAGACGCTGTAAGCGCCGGTCGCAATAAGGGCGAGTCCCGCGACGACGTCAGCCGTCTCACGCTCGACGACCTGCGCAGCCGCCGCCCCGACCTGGTTGACGCGATGCAAGAGTCGATGGACCGCGGCGACGAACTGCGGCGGCTCCGCGAGGCGCTCCACGCCCTGCGGACCGAGCAGGCCGCCCGGCAATTGGACGACGCCATCGACGGCCAATTGAAGTCGGCCGGCCTCGATCCGGCGAACCGAGTCCACTGCTCGGAAGTGTTTCTGGAAGATCTCCGCGGCACGGCCGACGCTGCTCGCCGGCAAGCCAAAATCGACGATCGTCGCGCCCTCGTCGCGGCGGCTCGGCCGTCGCCCGCCCTTCCCGTCACCGGCAGCGTGGCGATGTTGGAAGCGCTCGATGCGCTGCCGGCCGGCGCGCCGCTGGCAGATCGTGTCCGCAACTGGACGCGGTGAAGGCAAGGAGCAGGGAGCGAGGAGCAGGGAGTAATTCTCGTCTCCCTCTCTCCTCCTCCCTGCTCCAAGCTCCCCGCTCCCTGCCTTCCCACACCCCTAACCCCAAAGGAACCCTCCGCTCATGTCCGACAAATTCCGTTACCGCCGCGGCGACACCAAGCCGATCCTCATGGTCCCCGACACGGCCGCCGCGATCCACGTGGGCGACCTCGTCTTCCAGGACCCGACCACGAAGAAGGCCCGCACCGCCGCCGCCATGATCAACCAGGGCAGCGAGACGCTCAATCAGCAAACGCTGCACGACCTGTTCGCCGGCGTCGCACTGCAGCGCGGCGGCGCTCTGGAGACCGGCGAGGTCTCGTTCAATCTCAACCCGCTGCCGGGCCAGATCGTCGTGGCCACCGCGGGCGAGTTTGAGTTCGACTGTGCCGCCACTTCATTCCAGCCGGGCGACCTTGTCGGCGGCTGCAACAACACGGGCGGCAACGCGCTCCTGTCGCAGCAGGTCAAGAAAGTGACCGCGGTGGCCAATTCGATCGGCGTGGCCGTGCCCGAGGCAAACGCCATCGGCCAGAGCCGCACGAGCGTCGTAGTCCGCATCGTGAATACGATCATCGACGGCGGTGAGCAAGCCGTCGTGCCCGGCACGAGCAGCGGCGCGGTGTAAGCGAAAAAGTGGGAAGTGGCAAGTGGCAAGTGGGAAGTGGCAAGCGATCGCTCACCACTTTTCCCTTATCACGTTCCGCTGACCACTATTCACTTCCCACTCCCCACTCCCCACTCTTCACTCTGCACCGAACACCAATAACCAAAGGAAAGCACATGTTCGTCAAAGCCAGAAACCTGTACCGCGAATTGGCCGCCGAAGGCGCGATCGGCCGCGGCAAGCGCGCCGTCGAAGCCAGCCGCTGCTGTGGCACACTGCAAGAGGCCCTGGAAAGCGGACGTGAAAGCCGCCCCGGCGGCGTGGCCTCCGAGGATTTCTCCCTCCGCGACCTGGCCGCCAACTTGATCGTCAGCCGCGGCGATTTGCAGCCGGTCGGCCACGGCTTCATCCAGGAGATGTTCGACCCTTCCAACCCCGAGCCGGTACAAGAGGCGATGTCGGCGATGGACACCACGGCCTTCGTCGGCGTCACCGGCCAGATCCTCATCAACAAGCTGCTGACGGCGTACAACCAAGAGGAGTTCGTCGTAAGCAAGCTCGTGCCGAACGTGCCCACGCGGCTCAACGGCGAGCGAATCCCCGGCATCGCCTTGCCCCGCGATCCGGGCGAGGACGTGACCAAGATCAAGGAAGGCGAGCCGTTCCGCAGCGTCGGCTTCAGCGAGGAGTACATCGAAACGCCCGCCACCGACAAGCACGGCGTGATCATCCCCGTCACCAAGGAGGCGGTCTTCTTCGACCGCACCGGCCTGGTGCTCGAACGCGCGAAGAGCGTCGGCGAGCTGCTGGGGCTGCAAAAGGAAAAACGCCTGCTCGGCGTGGTCATGGGCGCGGTGAACCCCTATCGTGAAAAGCGCTACGGCGACTTGGCCCCGCTGAACCTCAAGACGTTCTACGCGGCCGACGACAACGCCCGTTGGACGAACCATTTCGACGGCAATCCGCTGAACGATTACACGAATATCGACTTCGGCGATCAGCAATTTGCCAATACGGTCGATCCGAATACGGGCGAGCCGATCATCCTCGGCAAGCGGTTTGTTTTGGCGCCGCGCAGATGCGGCTGCGAATCGAGCAGATCGCCACGGCGACGAGCCTCTGGAAGCTGACCAACACGCAAACCCAATGGGCCGGCAGCGCCGAACTTCCTCGCGGTCGGCACGATCGGTCGCAACCTGATTGCCGACGTGGGCTATGCCACCAGTGCCCAGCTTTATGCGCAGCTCAAGACGCAGCTTGGCCTGGATAGCGCGACGGCCCAGGGCTACTGGTTCTACGGCGACATCGCCAAGGCCTTCGCCTACATGGAGAACTGGCCGATCACGGTCGTGCAAGCCCCCGCGGCCAGCGAGGCCGATTTCGCCCAGGACATCCCCTTCCGCTTCAAGGCCTCGGAGCGCGGCGCGGCCGCCGTGATGGAGCCGCGGGCCTGGCAGCGCCACCGTACGCTGAGCACCAGCAGCAGCAGCGGAGCGTAAAAATGTGAGTGGGAAGTGAGAAGTGGGCAGTGGGAAGTGTTCCCTTGCCGCCTCTCACTTGTCACTTCCCACCATTCACTCCCCACTTGCCACTTCCCACTTGCCACTATGACTTTGGAAGAACGCAACGAACTCCGCGAAGTCTCCGAAAAGCTCGGCGACCTGAAGAGCACCGTCGAAGTGCACATCGCGCGCTCGACGGAAATCGAACGCCGCTGGCTCGATCTGGCGATCGACGTCTATGGCGTGCCCGGCGACATCAGCAAGCCGGGCCTGATGGGCCGCGTGCTCTTGATCGAGCGCGAGCGCGTCATCGAGGCCCGGCAGCGGGAGGCGGAGCTATCCGGCCGCAAGTCGTTCGTCATGACCTGGCAAGGCTGGCTGTCGCTGCTCGCCGCCGCCATCTGCGCCTTCGCCACCGTGGCGATGGCGTGGAGAAAAGGATGAAGGATGAGAGATGAAGGATGAATTCCCGCCTTCATCCTTCCTCCCCACTTTCCACTACTCACTTCCCACTACCCGCTACCCACTGCCCACTCTCCGCCATGTCCACCTTCCACGCCACCACGCCCGGCAACGCTTCCAATTCGGCCACTTGGGCGGAACATGCCGTCCCCGGCCCGGCCGACCATTGGATCACGCAAGCCTCCGTGAGTCTCGATTCGGGGCTCGCCGCGAAAGAACTCGATGCCGGCGGCACGATTGAAGTCGCCGCAAGCACGCTAGTCGTCAACGCCGATGTGACTTTCACCGTCAATGCCGGCGCCGCACTGACGATCGACAGCGGCGCCAATACGCTGAACCTGCTGGGCACGCTGATCATCGACGGCGGCACCTTCAACAACCTCGGCCAGTTCGAGTCCACGGACAACAGCGGCGCGGCGTTGGGGGCCTGGGGCGGCGCCTGTTGATAAACCCCACCAGCTTCCTTTTCTGGCCGCTGGATGCCTCAGTCGATGGACGACGGCAGCGGTGGTCCGACGACCGTGCGGCTGCAATACACGAATTGGACCCGCCCGGCAGCGCGAGCTATTTCTCGCCCGCGCAGGTGCTGGCTACCATAACCCGCGGCGCGACGTTGGACTTCATCACCCGCGACAGCTCCGGCGCCGTCGCCGATCCCGATTACTTCCCCGCGGTGCCCGTCGTCCAGGCCGGCGCCGTTACGAACACGATTGTAACGCTCCGCCGCAACGCCGCCGGATCGTACACGGCCACGTTCCCCACGCCCACGGGCGACGAGAGCTATTACGTACCGGTCACCTGGACCATCGGCGGCAACACCTACGTACAGGAGTTCCGTGTCACGGTGCAAAGCATCGACCTGCCCGGCAAAGTGCTCGGCGGCGGATCGAGCACGATGACCGGTCCGGGTGTGATAACAGACAATCCGGCGACGCAAGTGAATGTTACAACCGAGAATACGACCATCAGGAGTTCTTAACCCTCGGAACTTATTACCTGCAACGCATTAACTTGATCAATCGTGCAAGTCGGGTGGCACGCTCTGAGCTTCAAGCGAAGGGCGTGATTGCGGCCGTGCCACGCCCTTCGCCTGAAGCTCAGGACGTGCCACCCAATGCTCAACTTATTCTGTTACGGTGACCGAAGTTTCACGCCGCACACCAACTTCTAAAAATCACTGCGTACTAAGTACTTAGTACTGAGAACTACAACCATGTCCACCCTCACCATCCGCAAAACCTGGACCGTCAACGGCACGCCAACCGACCCGACGAGCATCATCCTCCGTGATCCCACCGGCGCGTACGGCATCAAGCGCGACGACACCGGCGCGGTGATCGTCGCCGCCGGCACGGCCATGTCGCAAACGGCTACCGGCGTATTCGAGTACACCGTATCGGGCGTGGACGCGAGCACCACGTACACCGCCTCGATCGAGATCGTCTATGCCGGCGAGACGTACCATTTCGAAATCACCGCCATCGCCGGCGTCGATGTCGCGAACGTCACCTTTCCCGACGGCCTGAAAACGATACTCGACCAACTGACTTCACTCTACGTGCAGATTACGCTTCAGCCGAAGCCGACTTATGCCGTCGAAGGCAACCATTACCGCTGGACCGAATACCACGAAATGCTCGGCCGGCAGATCGAACAGTTAACGAAGCTCACCAGCCGGGCGTGCCCGTTTGAGATTGTGAGTAGAGGATAGCGGTCAGTGGGGAGTGGGAAGTGGCAAGTTATGAATGACCGCCCCACTTCTCGCTTTCCGTTTGCCACTTCCCACTTGCCACTTCCCACTCCCCACTATGCAAATCGACCTTACTTCCGACTTTTACGTCCTCGACAACCTCGAACCGGTCACCCTCCGAGTGGCCGGCCAAGAGGATATCGCGATCCCTGCCGCGCTCAGCCGGCCGGCGAACTGGAAAGAAGCCGATCCGTCGGCTGGCAATGTGCTGCGGGGCGATCGGATTTGGGCGTGGCCGGTCATCGCCGCGCCGGTCCAAGCGCCCTTGGGCGCGTTGATCGTTGACAGCGGCAATACTCCTTGGACGATCCTGGCGGTCGTGAAGAAAAGCCATGCCGGAATCTGGGAATATCACGCGCGGAACCTCGCAATCGTGAACGACCTCGACAACCTGGCAACGGTGCTCAAGGCTTCCTACACAAAGAGCCCCGGCGGCGAGGCGCTGGCCTCGTGGACAACGCAAATGACAAACATTCCCGCTCGCTTCCAGGTGGTCCAACAGGAGGCCAAGATCCTCGAAGACTCCGAATGGCCGCAGACGACCTATCACGTGCTCTTGGGCACTGACATTTTCGCCCAGACATCCCCGTCGAGCCCGCCTCGGCCGATTACCGCCTCGTTGACGCGCTGGGCCGGCACTATCGCATCGTGAAGTACCAGCGGCCCGAGCGGATCGACGCGCTGCCGCTCGCGGTCTGCGTGCTGATCCTCGAAGGCAGCGAAGGCGGCGCGACCGATCGGCTGAGCAGCAGCGGCGGATAGCAACGAGCAATGAGCTTTGAGCGATGAGCTTTGAGCAATGAGCGGTGAGCTTCATAACTCCTTGCTCATAGCTCACTGCTCACAGCCCCCCGGAAACACCATGTCCACTCCCACAACCCTTGCCGAAGCCATTCACGCCCGCTGGGCAGCCAACACGGCGCTTTGTACGCTCGTGCCGGCGGACCGCTTTTGCACCGGCCGCGTGCCGGCGTCGGAGGAGATGCCCTACGTCCGTCTGGAAATCCTCGGCGGCGGCGAACTGCTCCGCTCCCGCGAGACCGTTTATGAGAAGCGGCCGATCGTGTTCCACATCTGGACCGACACGTTCGACGCTGGCGACGCGGTCGCGGCCGCGATCCGCACCGCCTTCGCGCATGCGGCTTTCGACTGGGGCCTGGGCGGCGCGATGGACTTCCGACCCTGCAGCGGTCCCGCCGCGCGGCAAATCGCTCGCGCCGAGTTCAAGGCATGGGAAACCGTTGTGGCGTTCGTGGCAACGATGTGGGAGCAGAGGCAGGATTCGTAGGCCGACACAACGCAAGGAGCTGCAACAGACACACCTGAGCAATTCTCTAAGAAGGGTGGCACGCTCTGAGCTTCAAGCGAAGGGCGTGGTTGCGGGCCTTCCACGCCCTTCGCAAGCTCAGGGACGTGCCACCCAAAGCTCAACGCCATCAGAAAGCAGGAGAACCAATCATGTCCACCCCCGGCAACACCCAAGGCTTCGGCCACCAGAACGGCGACGCCCACACTTCCTCTGGCGCGATCCTCGAAGTCGCCGCATGGGCGTTCGAGCCCGCGCAGAAACTAGGCGGCGTGGTCACCAACGCCACCGGTGGCTTTCAGGGCCAGGTGATGGGCGCGATCAGCGGCCGCGGCCGCGTCACAGTCGTCGTGCCCGCCGGCGCCACCGCCGCGGCGATGGTCTTCGGCGCGGTCACCACGCTCAACCTCTATGCCGACAAGGCGCGGCAGCACGGCTACACGCAGATCCAGGCGGTGCTGGAAAGCACGCCCGTGGCGATCGACCTATCGAGCGACAAGGGCGTCCAGATCGAATACCGCTTCCGCTCGGCCGGCCCCTTCAACGCCATCGGCGGCTTCGCCGTGCTGGGAAGCTACAACGACGAAGCCACCAGCAGTAGTGGAGCGTAGGAAAAAGTGGGAAGTGGGGAGTGGCAAGTGATGAGTGACTGCCGTCGCCTCCGACTTCTCACTTGCTGCTCCCTAGTCTCCACTACCCACTTGCCACTCCCCACTCCCCACTTTACGCCATGTCCGACCTCGCCCGCGTATCCGGAAAAACGTTCCAGACCATCGAACTCGACGGCAAGACCTACACCTTGCGGCCTTACACCGTTGGGATTTGGGCCGAAATGTCGGCCTTCGTCCGCTCGCTCAAGGGCGACCCGATCGCCGAAGTCTGCCGCCGCTTCGGCGCGATTCCGCCGGAACAACATTCCGCCTGGATGAAAGCGGCTGTCGAAGCGGCGGCCCGACAATCGCCCAGCGACAAGGACCTCGTCGAGTTCGAGCAGAGCCTGCTGGGCAAGGCGTTCGGGCTTTGGGCCGCCTCGAAGACCGATCACCAGGCCGAGTTTCCCACGCCGCACGCAGTGCTGGACGCGCTCGTCGCGCTCAACCAGTGCGAGGGCGAGGCCAAGCTCAAGGAAATCCTGCTCAAATTGGAACTGGCCGCGGGAAAGCACGACCTAAAAAACTCCGATGGCCGGCCCGCGACGCCGGCCTGACGCCAAGCGACGGCGAGCCGGTCTATCGCGGATGGCCGGCCTTTTACCGCCACTTTTTCCGCGCGTTACGGCTGGACGCTGGAAGAAACCAACGCCTGTCCGATTTACCTAGCCTGCCTCCTCCTCGGCGCGATCGGCCCCGATCACGTCGGAGTGAAGATGACGGTCAAGGACGCACAACGATATTATCCGGAGACGAATGCTCGGATGAGGGATGGAAGTTGAGGGATGAGATGAAGGACTCAATCCAAAAACGCCCCCGCCGGGCTTGTCCCGGTGGAGCGAAAGATCGAAGGATACTACGCTGCTTTACGCCCCCTTCGCAAGGATTCGGTTGCGCCCGGCCCGGCCGTGCGGCAACCGCAAACCTTGCGAAACCCGTGGGGGATCACGACTGTAGCCATCAATCTTTTGCTCCACCGACGCGAGGTCGGCGGGGCATCCCTCCGTATCCCGCTGCCGCAATTACAGGAACCCGCCCATGAACCTTGCCACCACCTACACCGACTTCGACCAATCCCCAGGTCCGATCGCCAGCCTCGCCGGCAACATGCAATCGCCCGGCGGAACGGCGATGCCGGACCTGCCCGCCGCCGGCCCGGCCACGAGCATCGCCTCGACCCTCGCGTCAGCCCAGCAGGCCGATCCGCCGAGCGCCGCGTCGCTAACCGGCTTGGCCCAAGAGCTTCAGCACGAAGCGGCCCGAGCCGAGCTCGCCCAGCAGCACTTGGCCGCGCAATTGCAGGCCGCCGAACACCTCGGCGCGCTCACCGGCGCTGCCCAAGGCGGCGGATTGCGGGTGCAGATCGTGGGCGGAAAGGGTGCAATGTGGTAACAAAGTCCGCCAGCCGCCAACGATTACACAGCACCATGTTCCTGAAGGAGAATAACCTTGTCCTCTTCCTCGCGCTGTCGGGAGATGTCCAATGCGCTTTGTCCCCATTTGTCCTTGGCAGTCACGTCTGCGCCAAGCTCCAGCAAGGCCTTCATTACGTCGCAATGTTCTGCCTCGGCTGCATGGACGATGAGTGGAGTGCGCCAATCATTGGACCTCGCATTGATGTCCGCGCCACGGCGGACAAGGAGCTCGGCCATTTCCGGGTAGGCGGCAAGATGAAGCGGAGTTATTCCCTCGTCATTGCGTGCATTCGGGTCCGCCCCGTGGTCCAAGAGATACTCAGCCACCTTAAACTGCTCCTCGCCTGCCACGCCGTGCAACGCAGTGAACTCGAATTCGATTCTGGAGTGGACTATCGCCGGGTCCGAGTCCACCATCTCAGAAAGCTTTTGAAGGTCGCCATACACCGCAGCGTCGTAAAACTCTTCACTCATATTAGAACTCCAGCGTAAGCATTTCAACGCAAAACGGTGATTGTAGATGTTATAAGTGGTTCAGACAATTCCCTCTATTTAGCACTGTGTACTGGGTACTGTGTACTTCCAAATCAACATCAGTTAACCAATCCACAAACTTCCCATGTCCTCAATCGTCTCCATGAAACGCATGCTCAGCTACGCCAACGGCTGGGCGGCGGAAATCGTTTACACCATCGCGGCCGCCGACGTGCCCGCTCACGTCGCCGCGCATTTCCTCGATTCGTTCCCCGGCACCGACTCCCTCACCGTCTCGCAGATCACCGACGAGCCGTGGATGGAAGGCGACGTTGTCCTGACCGACGGCCTCTCGCAGACCCGCAAGCTGACCTACCACTTCGCCCTGGCCTATCTCGACGTGCCGTGGCCCGACGCCGTGCCGCGGCCGGAATACCTCGCCGGCACCACGCTCCGGCTGAGTATTCGTTTCTCAGGGCAGTACGTCACACTGCCCAATCACGCCTTGAAGAGCACGACGACCTACACGCCATCGAGCAACCCGGACGGCTCGCCTTACACGGGCGGCGCGATCGAGAAGCCGGTCGATGCCGCCTCGACCGCCACGCTGCTCGTGCCGATCCTCGACTACATCGTCGAATGGGACCGCGTCACCGACCTTGCGGCGCTCGATTTCTCCGGCTACGTCGGGCTAGTCAACTCCAGCGACTTCATGGGCTGCGACGCCGAGACGCTGTTGTGCGAAGGCGTTTCCGTCGATCCGTCCTTCGTGCTCGATCCGGTCGGCCCGCACTGCTACAAGGTGCGGGCCTGCTTCAAGAAACGGGCGATCACCTTCGACGGCGTCTCCGGCGGCTGGAACCATCAGATCTACGGCCCGCCCTACAGCCTCGACCGCGTCGAGGTGCGGACGGCCACAGGCACGCCGCCGTATGCGTCAACTGACTTCACAGACTTTTTCCTCGGCTAGCGACGTTGCGAAGAAAGAGAGAAGGTTCGATCGCTTGCCGATTTGTCTAAACGCCAGGGTCCGCAGAGTCACCGATGCTCACAAAAACCACATCGCCATGCCGAAGCAGCTTACGAGAAGAAACAAGACCGAAGTCACTAGCAGCCATCTCGCCGCAATACTACCCTTCAGTTTTGAGATGAAACAGCAAGATGAGACAGAGAAACAAAGGGCGGAGAATGGGAAGTAGGTAAAGCAATACCACAACCCGAGAAACACCGACTGTTGCTCTCTATTTATCGAGCCATCTGAGTTTGACGGTGCGGCAATGGAATTACGGGCACTTACAAACACCCAATAAGAATAGGGCAGGAAGCTGAACATTCGCAGATTTTTTGATGGAATTTGATGATGAAAAGAGGGCGGGGTTCCTTGTACACTTTGCGTGATTTACAAGCGTCGCAAGACGCTCGCAAAGGACAAGGAGGTCCCCGTCCATGTTTACGAGCATACCCTCTCTCGACCCCGTTCTGCAATGCCTGCTGCCTGCATTCACTCTGCCATCGTTCCAGACGCACATCGAAGTGTTGCTCGGTTGGGCGATGTGCCTGGGCAAGCGAACCGAGTTCGGCGTCTTTCAAGCCATCCAAGCCGATACGCCTATCTCCCGGAAAGAGCGACATCCGTTCGACCGCTTCTACAACTTCTTCAGTCGAGCGGCCTGGACCGTCCACGATCTGGCCCGCCAATTGGCCCTAGCCATTGTTGTCGCGCTCAACCCGCGCGACTTGTTGTATCTGGTCGTTGACGATACCTTGCTGCACAAGCGCGGCAAGCACGTCTACGGTTTGGGCTGGTTCCGCGATGCCGTAGCCTCGACGGCCAAACGGGTCGCGACCGCCAGCGGCAATCACTGGGTTGTCATCGGACTGGCGATTTGCATTCCCGGAACGAACAAGATTTACTGCCTGCCGATCTATGCCAAGTTGCATCTTGCCGGCAAGAATCACCCCAGCGAAGCCACGCTGGCCAAAGAAATGCTCCAGGATCTGCTGGCTTGGTTTCCCGATCGAAAGCTGGTTTTCATCGGCGACGGGGCCTATTCCGCGGGCAATCTCCTCGCCGATCTCGACCCGCGCGTGACCTACGTCGGCGTGATGCGTGCCGACGCGGCGATTTACGATTCGGTCGTGCCCAAGCAATCCAAGAGCAAGCGTGGGCGAAAGCCGACGAAAGGTCCTCGTCTTCCGAACCCCAAAGAGGCGGTCAAGAAGGCCGACGGCAACCGCAGCGGAAAAGGGCCGTGGGTTTGGAAAACCGTCAAGGCGACGTGCTACGGCGTAACGCGCAAGTTGAAGGTGCTTTCCTTCCAGGCAGTCTGGCCCGAGGTGCGTGGGTTGTTGCCGATTCTTGTGGTATTGGTACGCGACCCGAAGGGCAAGTTCGCCGACAAGTATCTCTTCACCACCGATGTGAACGCCGAGTTGAGTTGGGTAATCTCCACGTTCTCGCGAAGATGGTCGATCGAGGTCGCCTTCAAAGCGAGCAAGCAGGTGATGAAGATTCAAGCCCCACAACACTGGTGCCGGCAGAGCATCGAGAAGCTGTCGCCCTGGGTGTGGATGATGCAAAGCGTGATCGGTCTGTGGTATATCACCGAGGGCCACAAACTTCCGCAAGCGCGGGCTGCGCGTCGGCGTTTCGGCGACTGGGACACGGAATGGTCGCTCGCTCATATGCTCCGCATCCTGCGCGGTTATCCTCGCGAATACAATAAACACCAAGTCGGCCACCAAGGCCGACCTTCATGAATTACTTGTAGCCCTGGAAAACTACGTACATCTCGCCGTTTGACCGGCTTGAAAACTGCGAATGTTCAGGAAGGCAAGCAAGGGAATTGCAAAGAACACGATCCCGACAACCAAAACTCCTCGTAAACGGCGTTTCGTGTTGGCTACGGGCATCATACCCGTCAGTCTAGCTGTTACGGATGGTACCGGCAATAGGACGCCAGATTGCTCGGCGAGAAGTAGCGTGCTTCCGTCCTCCCCTACTCGTAACTAATTCGAAAACCTTCGCCATGTCACTCTACCCTCACCTCCCACCGCCCGGCGCGCCCGTCGCCGCGACCGGTCCCAACTCGCTCCGCGGCGTCGCGCACGAGCTGGCCGCCGCGGCGCAAGCACGCGCCCGTGATCGACTTCCAAGGCCCGATCTCGGCCGTTGCCGGTCCCGGCGGCCTCACGGTCAATGCGTCCGACTTCCCGCGTTTAGCCGTGTTCCAAGTGACGGATCGCTGGTACACCCATCCGATCGACGACAACGTGCCGCAGAAGTGTGCCTTCGCCACCGCGCGGCCGGTCTACTATTTCGCGGACCAAGGCATCTGGCAAGCGATGGTCAATGCTCCCGAGGAGACGATCTGGCATCCTGGCGGCTACCCGTTGGACAGCGTCGATCCGGCTCGCACAGCGCCGACCGCGATGCAAAGCAGCAACCAATTCATGCCCAAGATCGGCATCGGCCAATGGTGCTGGTGCTGCTTCGACCAGGCCGCCGCCCAATGGCAGGTGCTGGACGGTTTTGAGGACATCGTCCGCGTCAAGCTCACGACCGACTGGTACGCCTGCGGCCAGGCGAGCGGTACGCTGCTCATCGCTCGCGGCAACGCCGACCTCTGGGATGGCTTCGATACGGACGTTACGCTCCAGCTTTTCGACCCGCTGGGCATCATCGCCACCGATCTGGCCGCGGTGATGGGCTCAAGTTCGGGCGACAGCGGCGGCGGCGGACTCTACATCCCGGCCGGAATGTGCCGCCGTCGTGAAGCGTTTCGCCGACGACAACGCCTGGGAGCCGCTCCGTTTCGGCACTTGCCCTTGCAGCAGCTCGTCGAGCAGTTCGTCGTCGAGTTCGTCAAGTTCCAGCTCCTCCAGCAGTTCCTCCGGCACGCCCTGCCACAGCGTCGGCATTTGGTCCAGCGTGCCCGGCTACGATCCCACGAAGAAACAGGTGCTGGGTCACGATCATGGCTGTTTGCAATGGTTTGATACCACGGATTGCGGAAGCAGTAGCGGAAGTTGAAAGAATGAGAGATGAGGGAGGAAGGATGAAAGATGAGAGATAGACTCGGAAATGGTTTAACGCAAAGGCGCAAAGCCGCAAAAGCGGCGAAGAACCTTTGCGGGCTTTGCGGCTTTCGCGCCTTTGCGTGAAACTCCAACCGTGAGAACCAATAGCTGCTTACTGAATACTGAGTACTGTGTACCGCTTGCTTCAATCCCTCATCCTTCATCCCTCATCACCATGATCCAACTAACCAACGGCTCCGTCCTCCTCAATTCCGGACAGGTTACCGACTCATCGGCCTGCTGCTGCGGTTGCCCCGAGTGCGACCGCGTGCCCTCCGCGGCGACGGTCGAGTTCCTGGCCGACCTCAACGCCTCCGCGCCGGCCGCGGGCTGCGCCGGCGGATGCTCCGACTGGATCTCCGCCTGGGACCTGCACAAGCTCACGCAGGCCGAAGTTGACAGCCTCTCCGCCAACTGGCCCACGACCTGGCCGCAGACGGAACCGGTCCATCGCCAGGCCGGCTGCTATTACGGCCTCTTCGAGGGCCTGCCCTGCGGGGCCACGTCGATGGTCTTGCAGATTGTCGCCGGCGGCCGCACCGGCTCGGCGGTGGCGACCGTCACCATCGGCTGGGCCGACGGCGTTTTTGTACAAATCACGTGTACTCACGCCGTCGATCCCGCCAGCGGCGACTGCGTCGTAAACCTCACCCGCGACAACGAGGGCGTATCCGGCGTAACAATCGGCGTGAGCGCAGTCGCCGGCGTGCCCTGTGACTTCGCCCTCGCGGCCGTCGGCGGAGCGAGCGATATGGTGCTGACGATGAGCCCCTGAAAAAAAGGAGGAAACCACGAAATACACGAAACACACGAAAGATGAGAGATAAGGGATGAAAGATAAGTGAAGCGTCTTCCTCGAGTATCTCTCATCCTTCATCCCTTATCCTTTTCGTGTGTTTCGTCTATTTCGTGGTTCAAAAAGGATGCTGTGCGATTTCGTTACGACCGGTTACATCGACGGTTTCTTCGTCCACCGCTGCCGCAACTGCGGCACGACGCGAAAAGTCCGTTCCCCGCACCTGGTCCGCCAATGCGCCGCGGTGCGATCCGATCCCGAAACCATCCGCCGGCGATTGGCGATTTGTCACGGCTGCACCGAGCGCCCGTCCGGTTGCTGGAAAGCCCGGGAATACGGCTGCCAACGGGCGTATCGCGAAGCCGGTCAACATGCAGCAGAAACGGCCGATTGCCCGATTAAAAAACTAAATTGAACCACAAAGAGCACAAAGCGGCTGTGTTTTTTGTCAAGCGCTTTGAGGCGCGATTCTTGGCGACCATGATTCGTGGTTTTTGGTAATAGTGTTGAGGATGGTAAGCAGTTTGCGCATGCAGGCGGTATGGACGACTTTGTAGAGTTTTCCGGCTTTCTGGAGGCGCTCGGAGAAGGCTTGGATGATGGGATTGCAGCGACGGGCCGTGACGGTCGCCATGTAAAAGGGCGCTTTGGACGCTGGCGCGTCCACCCCAGATCGAGCGTTTACCGCGAAACTTTCCGCTGTCGTGGTTGTATGGCGCCAAGCCGACAAGAGCGGAGATTTCGCGGCGGTTGAGCCGACCGAGCTCGGGCAATTCGGCGACGAGCGCGGCGCTGGTTACCGGTCCGACGCCGGGCACGGATCGCAGCAGTTGGTCGGTGGTGCGCCAATCATCATCGGATTCGATGAGCTTCGCGATCTCTTTTTCAATAGTTATTATCTGTTTATTAAAGAGTTCGGCGACTTTGTCGATGCTGCGGCAGGCTTTCGTCGTCTGCGGAATGCCGGCGATTGGTTTCAGCCGTCAGCATGTCCATGAGCTGGCGGCGTCGAGTTACCAAAGCCGTCAGTTCGGCCTGTTTTTCCGAGGTTTTCTCCGTCAATCGCGGCCGGACCTGCTGGGCGAAACGCGCCAGGAGCAAGGCATCGATGCGATCGGTTTTGGCGAGTTTGCCAACGGCTCGTGCGAAGTCGCGAACCTGGCGGGGATTCACCACCGCAACCGGCTGGCCGGCGTTGATAAGTTCCGCGGCCAGGCGACCCTCCAGGCCGCCGGTCGCCTCAAGGACAACCAGCGCCGGCCGCAAGAGTTTGAAACGTTCAATGAGTTGTGCGATACCTTCCGTGTCGTGCGACACAGAGAAGACCTCCTCCGATGGCAAGATGCCGACATCCAAGGACTTCTTCGAGACATTGATACCCGTGAACGAGAGAGTTGGGAGAACTATATCCATCATAGTAGAGGCCCTTTCTTGCGTTTGCGAGCTCGCCGATGTTCTCGTACGGCTCTGGCGGCTGTCCGGGTTGGTACTACGAAGCCGACGAGGATCCCGCTTCGTGACGGTCTTGGAACGACCAGGACACGATCGATCTCTCGTCGGCGATTTTTTCGGGGGCTGCTGCACAGCAGCCCCCGAAAAGACTCCCATCAACTGAACAAGTTCCATTTCCTTTGGCAACCCATCAGTGTTTCCTTTTTCCAACATACAAGGACACAAAGAACTCAATTTATTCCTCTTTGTGCTCTTTGTGTTCTTTGTGGTTGTTTTGGAGGTTTACTATGCATGTTTTCTTCCTCGGCTATCCTGGCAACATGGGCGGCGCGAATACCGAATGTTGGCACACCGCCAAACTCTGGCGCACCGCCGGCATTGACGTGACCTTCATTCCCACCTGGGGCCGCGACACGCATTGGGAAGAGCGGCTGGCCGGCATCGGCTGCCGCACCGTCCATTCGGGCAATGCCGATAACCTGGTCAGCGTGCCCGGCTTCCCCGGCTCGGTCGTCGTGGCCATGTGCAACTCGCACGTGATGAACGCCCGCGGAGTCTTGAAAGACCTCGGCTGCCGGCTGGTATGGCTCAATTGCATGACGTTCCTCTTTGACAACGAGATCGCCGCCTTCCGCCGCCACGGCCCGGCCGAGGCGTATGTCTTCCAATCGGAGTTTCAACGGACGGAACTGGAAAAGGTCCTGCCGCCTTTCGGCTACACGCCCGAGCATGGCCGCGTGATCCGCGGAGCGCTCAGCTTCGACGAGATTCCGTTCTGCCCTCGCCCGCACGTGCCGACGGAAGACTTTTACATCGCCAAGCTCGCCCGGCCCGACTTGGACAAATGGAGCAGCAACCACTGGCGGATTCTGAAGCGGGTGCCCTACGCCGGCCGCCGGGCAATGGCAATGGGCTGGACGCTGTCGCTGACGCGCAAGTGTGGCACGCCGCCCGCCTGGGCCGAAACCTTCACACCACAGCAGCTTACCGTCGGCGATTTTCTCGGCCGCTGTCATGCCCTCGTCGGCCTGAATGGCGGCGCGCGGGAAAACTGGCCCCGCGTCGGCCTGGAGGCGATGGCCGCCGGCGTGCCGCTCGTCTGCCAGAACCTGTGGGGCTGGCGGGAGATGATCATCGACGGCGAAACCGGCTTCCTCACAAATAGCGACGACGAAATGGCCTTCCGCCTCGCCCAACTTGCGCACGACGAAGACCTGCGGCAGCAAATGGCCCGCGCCGCGCGGGCGAGGGTTGAGGTACTGGCCGATCCCGCTCGGCTTGCTGAACAATGGTGCGATCTGTTTGAGTCTTTGGAGTCCGTTGGGTAAGCGAGATTACAAAAGCAGAAGATCTCACGCAAAGACGCAAAGACGCAAAGGGACTTGTTTTGGTTCTTTGCACTAGCGCCTTTGCGTGAGTTCTTTCGGAGATGGACAATGCAAATGCTCATCGGCGCCTTGAGCGCCTGGAAATATCCCGAACGCCGCCGCTGCTGCCTGGCGACCTGGATGTGCGACGCCGACGCACTCGGCGTGCCGTCCGTCTTCCTGCTGGGCTGCGCGACGGCCATCGCACCGGAGCAAATCGGCCCGCACGCGCTGGTACTGCCTTGCCCTGACGATTACGCCAGCCTGCCGCAGCGGACGATGTGGTTCTGCCGCTGGGCGTTGAGCTATGAGCAACGAGCTATGAGCAGTGAGCCAACTTGCTCATAGCTCAAAGCTCACCGCTCTATCTCTTCAAATGCGACGACGACACCTACATCTCCCTGCCGCGGCTGATGGCATTCGATCCCGCAGGCCGCGACTACATCGGCGCGGAGTGGCGGCCCGGCGTCGGCTACGCGAGCGGCGGCGCGGGCTACTTCCTCAGCGGACGCGCCGCGGCCATCGTCGCCGAGCGACTGGAGTCGTACCCGACCGGCGCGGAAGACCTCCTGGTCGGCCAGGTTCTCCGCGCCGCCGGCATCGAGCTTTCCATCGACCCGCGTTTCGTCCCCTTCGGCTCGTCCGACCGCCGGCCTCGCGTGGACAATGACCTCATCACGCTGCACGCCGCGCCGGAAGAGTTGATTTTGGCGGCGCATGAGGAGTCGGGGGTGAAAGTCGGTTCGACGCCGCGAACATCCTCAAGTTGATTGGCACGCGCGCACCCTTGAACCCATTTGCAAAGCCGGCGCAATCAGAGTTGAACGTAAATGTCGCAATTCGGGAGCGCCTGTCGGAACTTCGTTGCGCCCGCGGCAGTGACACGCGTGCCGCGTAAATAGACGCGTTTGAGCTGCTTCATTTGCTGAAGGTGTTCCAAGCCCGCATCCGTCACGTACGGCTCGGAAAGTATCAGAGTTTGGAGCTTGTTCAGCCCGACGAGCTTCCCCAGCGCAGCATCCGTAGCTTGCGTGCCAAGAAGCTCAAGAGATTCGAGTTGCTTCAGCCCGGCGATCTTTCCTAGCCCTGCATCGGTGACTTTCGTCTGCCAAACGGAAAGTGTCTTGAGTTCTTTCAGCGCTTGGAGACGCTCTAGGCCGGCGTCAGTAACGTGCGTGTAAGCAATGTTGAGAGTTTGGAGTTGCTTCATCGCATCGAGGTGTTCCAGCCTGCTGTCCGTTACTTGATCGCCCGCCAGACTTAATTCTTTAACGTGCCCAATGAGATGTTCTCCCAAGAAGCTGCGAAGCCACGCTGGCGGCGTGATTTCATCCCAAACGACCGTCGCTCCCGACTCCCGAAGCTCCGCCGCCGCGGCCTCTTGGCACTTCGTCTGCCACACCTTCAATGCCAGCCAACTGCAAGCAATGGCCAAGAGCGTGACGAACGCCAGCAGTGTGCGGCGGCTGAACTGGAACCAGCGGCGGGTGGGCCAGGGGAATTTCATTGCCCCCAGCATAACGCGCTTCGCCCCCGCCGCCAAGCGCACGGCCATAGCCTATTGCCGCGAAGGAACGCGGAGCCGAGACGGGCGGGATGACTACCCCTTCTTCTCCGCATGCCCTCCAAACTGGCTCCGCATCGCCGAGAGCAGCTTGTCGGCGAAGTCGGACTTGCCGCGCGAGCCGAAACGGTCGTAGAGTGCGGCGCTGATCACCGGTGCGGGCACCGCTTCCTCGATGGCCGTCATCACCGTCCAGCGGCCTTCGCCGGAATCGGATACCTGCCCGCGGAACTCGGAGAGATCGGGATTTTGCAGGAGCGCGGCGGCCGTGAGGTCCAAGAGCCACGAGGCGACGACGCTGCCGCGCCGCCAGACCTCGGCGATTTCGGCCAGGTTCAAGTCGTATTGGTAAAGCTCGGGATGCCTGAGCGGCGTCGTCTCGGCGTCGTGCTCCTGCGTTTCCTTGCCCGCGCCGGCGTGGCGGAGGATGTTGATGCCTTCGGCGTAGGCGGCCATCAGCCCGTACTCGATGCCGTTATGCACCATTTTGACAAAATGCCCCGCGCCGCTAGGCCCGCAGTGGAGATAGCCCTGCTCGGCCGTGTCGCTGGCGCCCGCGCGGCCGGGCGTGCGGTCGATCGTGCCCATGCCGGGGGCCAGCGCGGCGAAGATCGCATCGAGCCGCTTCACCGCCGACTCGTCGCCGCCGATCATCAGGCAGTAGCCGCGCTCCAGGCCCCACACGCCGCCGCTGGTGCCGACGTCCAGGTAGTGAATGCCCTTGGGCTTCAACTCGGCCGAGCGGCGAAGGTCGTCGTGGTAATAAGAATTGCCGCCGTCGATGATCGTATCGTCGCCGGCCAGAAGCGGCACGAGCTTGGCGAGCGTCGAATCGACGAAGGCCGTCGGCAGCATCAGCCAGACATTTCGCGAAGCGTCGAGTTTCGCGACGAGGTCTTCGAGCGATGCAGCGGCGATCGCGCCTTCCTTGGCAAGCCCGGCGACGGCATCCTTGCTGACATCATAGACGACGCACTGGTGCCCTGCCTTCATGATCCGCCGCACCATGTTCGCGCCCATCCGCCCCAAACCGATCATGCCGAGTTTCATAGCGTGTCCCCTTACTTTCTGCCGCGGTTGAAACCAATGGGGAAATTGTACAGCAGCGCCGGCCGAGGGCAATGGGCCGAGGCTTGACCGGCCGGCACTGGGCGATTATGCTGCCTTTGAGAGACAATTACGCGGAGAAAGAACTATGAGCACTATGCTGGAAGACTTCGAGGACGTCGATACGGTTCTCGTGCCACGCGTACTTCGCCTGCGGCCCGCCGTGGAGCTTTCCGACGACCAGTTGTTCGAACTTTGCCAAATCAACCCCGACCTACGCATCGAATGCAACAAACGAGGAGACTTGATAATGATGTCGCCGGCGGGCAGTGAATCGAGCCATCGCAACATCGAAATCGCCAGGCAGTTGGCCGACTGGGCAGAACGCGACGGGACCGGCATCGCCTTTGACTCGTCGGGAGGCTTCCGACTGCGCAAGCGCGCCATGAGGTCGCCGGATGGGGCGTGGATTCGGTTGACCCGCTGGAACAAACTGACCGCCGAACAAAAGAAGAAGTTCGCGCCGATCTGCCCTGACTTTGTCATCGAGCTGCGCAGCGAGACCGATCGCCTCGGGACTCTCAAAAAGAAAATGCAAGAGTACCTCGAACACGGCGCGAGAATGGGCCTGTTGATTGATCCGTTTCAGCAAAAGGTCTACGTTTATCGCCAGGGCCGGGACGTTGAGGTGCTGGGCGATCCAAAATCGGTTTCCTGCGGACCGGTGCTCCGCGGCTTCACGCTCGAATTGAAGAGGATTTGGTGACGGCATGACGCACGATAGGTTCGACCTCGTTGACCGGGCGGCCGCCGCCGAGGCGATCCGCCGCATGAACGAAGACGACCTCCGCTTCCTCAACCGGCTGATCGTCGAGCGGCTCAAGCTCATCAGCCAGGCCCGCAGCACGACGATGCTCGCCCGGTTCAACCTGGGCGACCGCGTGAGCTTTCCGGCCAACACCGGCGAGCGGAAGACGGGCGTCATTATCCGCCTCAACAAGAAGACCGCCAGCATCGCCACCGACGACGGGCAGCAATGGAACGTGCATCCGAGCTTTTTGATGCCGGTCGAGCCGGGGGCGATTGATGTTCGTGTCGAACCAAGTGGCGGAGAAGGAAATCAAATGATCAAGAGGTGACGAGAATGGGATTTCAGACAGATATTGTAGTCGCAAATTGTGATGAGGCTCAAGAAATCGCCGACGCGGACTCGCCGGCAGCCGATCGCGATGGATTTACATTCAACGGCTTCGACCGGGTCCAACTCTGCACGTTATTGTCGCTGGCCAAGTGCGGCAACTGGGAGACGCATTTTGATCGCTACTTGGATGGGATCGATGTGGTGTCGGCGTCAGAGGATGAGTGGCCGACCGTTTCTGTTGTAAAGGCAGAACAAGTCGCAGAGCTTGCGAGCGTCGCATCGCTCGATGATGACGAATTCAACCGGTTGGCTTCGTCATGGGCGGCAACGGAGGAGTTCGCGGGATGGAGCTCGGAGGACATTCCCGACTTGCTACGCACGCTGACCGACCTCGCCGATTCAGCGAGTCTTCAGCGAAAGTGCCTGATGATTTGGCAATCACCGTAGACAGTCGCGAGAAAACAAAAGCGGCGATAAATCGCCGCACTCCAAATCACAGCGCCCGCCGCGTCCGCCGCGGCTGACGCTTGCCGAAGACGGGCAGCGGGGCCGGCTTGGTCGATTCGACGTAATCATCTTCGTTGTAGCCGGGGCCTTCGCCCAGCACCACACCGCCGGCCGCCGCGGATCGTCAAACGCCTGAAAGCCGGGCATCTCGTCGCGCTTCAGCAGCCGGTTGATGCGCATCTCGATCCGCGTCAGTTCGTTGCCTTCCTCGGGCGAGACGAACGTGAAGGCCACGCCCTCGCGGCCCATGCGGCCGGTGCGGCCGACGCGGTGCACGTAGTCGTCGCAGAACTGCGGGATGTCGTAGTTGATGATGTGCGAGATGCCGGTGACGTCGATGCCGCGGCCCACCACGTCGGTGGCCACCAGCCAGCGGATCTTGCCCTCGCGGAAGCGCCGTCATCACGCGGTCGCGGGACGATTGCTGCAAGTCGCCGTGGATCGTGTCGACGCTGCTCGAACTCGCCGGGCGAGCCGTCGTGCAGATCTTGTCGGTGCCCCGCTTCGTGCGGCAGAAGATGATCGCCTGCTGCGGCTTCTCGCGCTCCAAGAGCTTGACCAGCAGATCGAACTTCCGCTCCGGATCGACCGTGAAGTAGAACTGCTCGATCGTCTCGACCGCCAGATTCTTCGGCGAGAAATTGAGCATCTCCGGCTCGCGCATGTAGCGCTCGGCCAGCCGCTTCGACCGGCGGCGGCAGCGTGGCGCTCAAGAGCAGCGTCTGCCGCGATTGCGGGCAGCGGCGCAGGATCTTTTCGATGTCGGGCCGGAAGCCGATGTCGAGCATGCGGTCGGCCTCGTCGAGCACGACGAACGCGGACGCGTCCGAGCATCGAGCGTGCCGCGGCCCATCAGGTCGAGCACGCGGCCGGGCGTGCCGACGATGATCGACGCGCCCGCGGCGAGCTTGCTCGATCTGCTGGCGGATCGGCTTGCCGCCGTAGACGGCCACGATGGCGTCTTCGCGGCCGAGCGGCCAGCTTGACGCATTCGTCGCGGACCTGCACGGCCAGCTCGCGCGTCGGCACCAGCACCAGCGCCTGCGGCGGCGCCGCTGCGATGCGGCTGCGAGCGTCTCGAGGATCGGGATGGCGAAGGCGGCCGTCTTGCCGGTGCCGGTCTGGGCCTGGCCCATCACGTCGATGCCCGCCAGGCGCGGGGGATCAAGCCCGCTTGCACCGGCGTGGGCGAATCGTAGCAGGCCTCGGCCAAGGCATCGAGCATCACGGGGCTGAGCCCAAGCGCGGCGAACTCGGCGCTATGCGCCTTCTGCCGAGCGCGGCGCGGCCGGCGCGCGGTCGCTCGGCAGTTCTTTCACGTGCGGGCCTTTCAGTGGCCGGCTTCTCACTGGCCGGCTTTTCGCGAGCCGGCCTTTCCCGCGGCGGTTGCTCCTGCTGCTCGATTTCCCGCGGCGGTCGCTCCCGAGTTTTCTCTGCGGGGGGACGCCTGTGTTCCATGTGCGCCAGTTCGGTATGGGGTTTCTCAGCGTTCGATTTTTCAGTGCGTGGCTTTTCCGTGTTCGGTTTCTCGGCAGCCGGCCGGCTGCGCCTCGCCGGCGCGGGGGCGGCAGCAGTTGGCTGTTCTTCACGCACGGCAGGCGGTGTCGCAGCGACGTGAGATCGCGGCCGCTCGGAGTGCGGTTTCGCCGGCGGCCTCGTAGACTGTGCGGCTGGACGTTTAGCTTGCGGTGCAGCCGGCGGACGCTGCGGCGTACGCGCTGCCGCTTGCGGCTTCGCGGGAGGCCGTGCCGCGGCTTGTGGTTTGGCGGCCGGTCTGGTTGGCGGTCTAGCCGGCCTCTGCGAGACGCTGCTGTCGTCCGGCATCGTTTCCCGCTGAAAGGTCTTGCCATAGCTGGGAAGCGTCAGGTCGTCGTCGTCCAATTCGTCGTCCAAATCAGCCGCCGGCGCTGCGCCGCTCGCTGGTTGTTGGCAGGCCGGCCCGACCCCTTGCGACGGCGGCGGCCGCGATTCTTCGTGGCGGCGTCGCCCGGACCCGAGGGGCCGTGTGGACTTTTGTGTTGGCTATCGTGTGGATGTGTGTTCATGCGTGCTTTGCTTCGTGTCGTTGTGTTGTGAAAGGCGCGGGATCATCGGCCTCTTCAATCCACTGCTGTAGCATCTGGTATTGGAGCATGAAACTATGCTCCCCGACGCTCAATGGGCTTTTGAAGAAACTGGCCAGGAACTTGAGCAGTCCCTTTTGACCGCGGCGCATGGCCAGCTCGGTGAGACGAACGAGGTCGATCACCAGCGGTGCGGCCAGCACCGAATCGCACCCTTGCCAGGTAAATTGGAGCGTCATGGCGTTCCCAGGAACCCGGCGAAATGGATATGGTCCCAGGCGGTTTTCCAATCGCCCAGGCTTTCGATAAACTCGATGGAAATGTGGGTTTGCGGCTTGTATCCGAGGATTTCACCGATGAGGCGGTCCTTGCTTTCAAGCTTCGCCCGTTTGTTGGCCGGGTCGTCGAGGACGCGGCCGTCCAGGTTGCCGAAGATATTGTGACCGACCCAACTCATGACGCGGAGATTTCGCGCGGCGAACATGGGAGCCAGGACGCTTTTCATAAGCGTCTCGCCCGTCTTGCCGTCGCAGCCGGCATGGCAGCCGCCGCGGAGCCTAGCCAAGTCGTCGATGGCCGCGGGCGCCGCGCCCAGCGACGGCGTGAAATTGATATACGAACCGCCCGCTTCGAAGGCGGCGATCGCATACAGCGAACTGGCCGGCAACGGGCAGTCCGCGCGATCTAAGAGCGGCGCCAGCGCGGCCCAGGTAGTAGGCGTGGAGCCCGACCAGGGCGGTTCCGTGGAAGAGACGTTGACCACGATCAACCGATCGACCTTTTCCGCCGCCACGAACTGCCGCAGATCGGCCTTCAAACGTTCGACGGTCTCACGAGCGGTTTTCTCACGAGGAAGTTCAAGATCGGCAAGCGCCGCGATCGTCGGACCGGCGTTCCAGATCGTGCCGGGCCGGATGCGAGCTTCAATCCGTTCCAAATCCTCGCGGCACTGGTCGATGATTTCGCGGCTGGCGGCCCGCATTTCGGTCGCGACACGATATGCCTCGCGGCAGAGCCGCAGGCTGCGGATTTCGTGGCCCCCGATGACAACGTCATCCCACGAGACAAGATCAAGCCCGGCGAATTCCGGCAGGGCGGTGACCAGGCCCGTCGCGGCAACGAGGCCCTTCTTTAGCGCAATCAAACCGACGATTGCCGTCGTGGCGACGCCGCCTTTACATCCGATCAGCCAAATGCCGATCCGCCGCTTATCCGTCATGCAGAAACAACCTCAATCCGTGGGGCAGATTTCTAATCCGCCGATCGCTTTAGCAGATTGGAAATCCGCCCCACATAATTCGTTGGCAGATTGGCAATCCGCCCCACCGTTCAATCGCCGCCCACCACCGGCTTTGCCACTTTGCCTTTTAGTGACTCGCCATCCCTTTTCTCACCGCCGACCGCGGCCGCTTTGCGGCTTCGTCCGGCGGAGAGAACCTGCCGCAACAGCGCGGAAAGGTCTTCATAAGGACGGTCGGAAGGAGGGCCGTCACTGTACTGCATGATCGACTGTTGGATCTTCCGCGGCAGCGAGAGCAGGGTGGACGAGACCGTTCCGAATCCGCCGCCCGTCAGCACCAGTCCGCGGCGGCCTTCGCTGTCGGCCTTGCGCGAAAAGGCCCGGCTCGCCACGGCCAGAAACGTCACGGCCGAGTCGAGCTTGTGCAGCGTCAACATCCGCCGTACGAAATCGTGCCGGTCGTCGTTCGGATCGTTGAGGTTGCCGTTGCTGAGCGTGTGCAGTCCCGGCTGCAACTCGTGGACCTCGACGCGCGATCCGCCGTAGACCACGGCCGCGTATTTGCCGTCGGCACAAAGATAGTTGGCGCCGGCGTAGCGGCCGGTCATCAACTCTCGGCTGGCGTGTGCCGCCGCGTCCCGC
The DNA here is from genome assembly GCA_963707295.1 of uncultured Planctomycetia bacterium. Taxonomy (GTDB): domain Bacteria; phylum Planctomycetota; class Planctomycetia; order Pirellulales; family Thermoguttaceae; genus JANXQG01. Next base: position 273,434 of record CAVPPL010000006.1, on the reverse strand, counting down.
GCATTGCGCGAGTTCAGCAATTCGCGGCAGAGCAAACCTCGCGAGCGCGGCTCCAATGGCGGCCGCACTCGCGCTCGGTTCGTGACCGCCACCACCAGGCCGAACTGGTTCACGCCCAGCCAAGTTCCGCCGGCCACTTTGTCGCCGCCGCACACGATCCGCGGCGAGCCGGACTGTATTTTTGGAAACTGCGTGGGGCGAGTGACATCCTCCTCACGATTCGCCGCGAGCAGGATCGGCGTGTTCTTCGCCACACGATAAAGAATTGCCAACATGCACATTGATCCGTAACTTTGACCAACCTATATGCCCGCGGCTGAAAGAACGCAAACCGCAAGCAATACAAACATATAAGTTTAACGGACCAATTACCTTTTGCATACTCCTCCACAGGGGTGGTAGAGAAAAATTCGGTCCATTCTTCCCGGACGACAAAACGCCCGCTATGTTGTAATGTAATAATGTCAACCGGCGACCTCACGCATCTCGAACTTCTGGCGGAAATCGACGCCCTGGCGCGGCGGCTGGGCAATTGGTCCCGCTCGGCCCCTGCGTGGCGTCCGGCCGAAACGTGTCAGGCAATTATCGACCGCCTCGCCGGCCGACTCGATACGCTGCGTATCCGTCTGGAGTCCCCACTTGTTGTAGCAACTTTAGGGGGAAGCGGAACCGGCAAAAGCTCATTGATCAACGCTCTTGCGGGCGCCGAACTGGTTCGCACCGGCCGCGACCGCCCAACGACACTCCGCCCCGCGATCATCTGCCGGCCGGGCCTGACGCCGGAAATGCTCGGCATTGCCGCCAGCGAGGTCGATCTTGTCCAACAGGATTTGCCGTCGCTTGCGAACCTTGTGCTTGTCGATTGCCCCGACCCGGATACGACGGATAGCGAGAATATTGAAGCCCGAAGCGCAAGCGAGAGGGTCCGACCTACGGGCAAAGAAGCGCACCCACTCGCTGGCGCGTCGGGCTTCAATCTGGCCAACACGACACTCGCGCGGCTGCGGCGGATCCTGCCGTTCTGCGACGTCCTGATCGTCGTCACCACGCAGCAGAAGTATCGCAGCGCCCGCATAGCCGATGAATTGGCCGCCGCCGCGCCGGGGGCGAAGCTTGTTTTCGTGCAGACGCACGGCGACCGCGACGCCGATATCCGCGACGACTGGCGGCGCTGCCTTTTGGGGCAGGTTGCCAATCTGCCCCACGCTGAGCACATCTTCTTCGTCGACGCTCTCGCCGGGCTGGCCGACGCCCAGCAAGGCCGCGGGCCGCAGGGCGAGTTTGCCGGCCTCGTCGATCTGCTCATGCGGCAGTTCGCCGGCAGCGCCGCCGCGCGGATTCGCCGCGCGAACTTCCTCGATCTGGCTGCCCAGGCGTTGGAAAGCTGCCGGCGGCGATTGGACGAAGCCCTGCCGGCGGTCCGCAATGTCGAGGCGGCGATCGAACAACAGCGGGCGGAACTGTCGTCCGCATTAGCTGCTGAGATTCAGGGCGAACTGCTTGCGGCGCGGCGGCCGTGGGAGAACCGCCTGCTGGCGCAAGTCGCGTCGCGATGGGGCTTCAGTCCGTTTTCGCTCGTGCTGCGGCTTTATCAAGGGCTTGGCGGACTGGCCTCCGGCGCTTTGCTCTATCGCGCGCGGACGCCCGCGCAGCTTGCCTTGTGGGGCGCGGTCGAGGGCGCACGGACTTGGCAGAAACATCGCAGCAGCCGCGCATTGCAAAATAGCCCGAGCCGCGCCGCCGCTGCCGGCTTCGACCCGACGCAACTTCGCCGCGCCGCGGTGGTGCTGGAAGGCTACGCGGCCGAGGCTGGCCTGCCCAAGTCGGCCGCCTCTTCTGCCACGCTTGAAGCGGAAGCCGAAACGGCGGGCGTCAACTTCGCCGCGCGGCTCTCGCGGGACCTCGACGCCCTGATCGCGCGGCAGGCCGCGCGGCACACCGGCTGGTTCACGCACGCCTTCTACGAAACGCTCTTGCTGGCGATGGTCGGCTTCTCTGCTCTTCCTGCTTGGCAAGAACTTCTTTTACGACTCGTGGTGGTCCGGCAATCATGCCGCGAGGTGGGGCCTCGACATGTACCTCGTCTCGGCCTTCTGGCTCGTGCTCTGGTGCTTCGTGCTCCTGTGGCTCTTCACGCGACGCTTGCGGAGCGGGCTCGCTCAGGCCATCGCGCGGCTTGCCGAAAACTGGAGCGGCGCGACTGCCGCCTCGGGCGTTTTCTCCCACCTCGAAGACGACTGCCGCCGCGCCGTGGAGTTCCGCCGGGAATTGGAGTTGCCGGAAGGCGAGGTGGAGGGGCTGCGAGGAAAGGTGTAGGCTTGCCGTTTGTGGCGAAAACCTTCTCCTTAAGCGAATGTAAGAGAATTGCATCCGGATTGGAGCGGTGCGAAGATGATCGCTGGGGAACAACATATGAAATCAGAACTTGAACAAGAGACGGCAACGACCGCGCCGGCCATTCAACGTTTTTTTCGCTCCGGGTTTCGACTGCTGTTTTTCTTAACGATGTGCTTGTCACCGTTCGTGTTCGCGGCAACATACTTGAATCTGTTGATGGGCGCGCCGAAGTATGCCTTAGAGATGGCGATGGTGAGTGGAGTCGCCTTCTTCCTCTCGGTCCTTTTCATTGCGCAATGGCTGTTGAAGAACGGGGCGCCGCCCATCGGCATCGGCTGCATTGGGAGCACCTTCTTAACCGCCGCGGGCATGACCGTAGCTTCGGTGCTACCCGACGTATGGTACCGTCCAACTGTTCTCGGATGCGGGCTTGTCGGATGGCTGATCTGCTTCATTGCAATGATCCCGTTGATGGTCGATCCGGAGAAACGCCGCAACTTCTTAATTCGTCCCGGCATCAACGAAACCAACGCGAAAGAAACCTAAGGATTTGTAAAACAATAAGTTGACGAATTTTGGCTCAGCGTGGCTGGAGGGTGTAATTCCAGTCGCCGTGGAAATCGTGTCGTTTGATGTGAACTTGTTCGAGTTGTTCGTCAGAGACCTCGATCCCTTTGGGATAGGTGTTTTCGTCCAGTTCGGCGCGTACGACCAATCCTCCATCGGTGCGAGTATGTCCGATCAATTCAACAATGGTCTGCAAGCTCGCCAGCGGTTGGCCGCGCCAGTTCTGCGTGATATACGCGAAAAGCCGGTGCTCAATTTTATTCCATTTGCTTGTGCCAGGAGGAAGGTGTGCGACTGTGATGCTCATTCGAGTTTCGTCCGCGAACTGCTGCAACGCGACCTTCCACAAGCGGCAACGCGCACTGTTGCTGCCACCGCTGTCGGCAGTGACCAGCAGTTCCCGGGCATGAGGGAAACGGCGGCGTCCCATCCGTTTCCACCAGCGGCGAATCGTGTTGACGGCAAACTCCGCCGTGTCATGATCGATGCCGACGCTCACCCAACCTTGATTGTTGAGGATATCGTAAACGCCGTAAGGAATGGCCTTGCCGAGAAGCGGGTCTTTGAAGTCATGCACGCGGACCTGTTCGGGTTGCCCGTGAGGACGCCAATCCCGACCGCCATTCTTGAAATCCCCGACCAATTCCTTCTTTTTCGTATCCACCGAGATCGCAGGCTGGCCGCGTTTCAGGAATCTCGCCATCTCGGCATTGAGGTACTCGAACTGCGCGTTGCGGTCGGGATGCGAGGCGCCTTTGCGCGTCTTGCGATTGGCCTGCAAGCTATAGCCCGCCTCGTCCAGCAAACTTGCTACCGTGCCGTGGCTCACCGGATGGGCTTGCCGGGTCAATTCCTCGGCGAGCGTGCGCGTGCTCTTGATCGTCCATCGCAGCGGAGACTCCGGGGTGCCTCGCGAAGTCGGTTCCACCAGAGCATCCAGTGCCAGCAACAACTGCGGGTCGTTCGCGGCAATCCGGTGGCGTCCGCCGCCAGTCCCGCGGATTCGTTCGGGCGGCAACGCGGCCTTTCCCCGCCGTGGAGTCTCTCAATTCCGCGATTCCGCTGCGAATGGTCGTCTGCGACATATGCGTTGCATCCGCCACCGCCGTCACGCCTCCCCAGCCGATTTCCAAGGCTTCACTGGCTGCCCACAACCGCCGCGACCGCTCGTTGAGCGCCTCTTTCAACTGCCGAAACTTGCGCCGAATCCTGGCAATAACCCGTGCGTCCTGCATCCACATGTCATCGCACAATCCGGCAGCCAACACAATAGGAAATTCACCAAGTTATTGTTTTACAGATCCTAAGACGATACTCATCCCCCGTGAACAAGCTTCGTCGATCAAAGCTATACTCAACGAGGATCGTCCACCGTCCCGCTGTAAATGCTTCTCGCGGCTGTCATCCACAAAATGGTTAACCGGCTTGTGGCTATTGACCCAGTCATGGAACGCCTTCAGCCATGCGTCCCCGCGTGGCTTCTCGTCTTGCTCAAGGACAATGACCCTCACGTCGCGACCTTGAAGATCGTGCCGCGTGGCGACGAGATCGTCCCATCTGCCTTCAATTATCTCTTGCATAGCGCCGCTCTCCGCTTTTACTTACTACTGCATTATAGCTGCTTCTCGGCATCAGCTAGCTCGATTTCCGCCCGCGTCCCGGCCGCCTCTCCGCCGTCGCTTGATACGGGTCCTCCGGCCAGGCGTGCTTGGGATAGCGCCGGCGGAGATCCTTGCGGACCTGGTGATACGTCGTTCGCCAGAAGCTGGCCAGGTCGTCGGTCACTTGCTGCGGGCGATGGTTCGGGGCCAAGCAAATGCAAGAGCACCGGCACGCGGCGGCCGGCGATCCGCGGCGTTTCCAACATGCCGAAGATCTCCTGGATCCGCACCGCCAGCACGGGCGGCTTGCCCGGCTCGTAGTCGAGCTTGATGCGGCTGCCGCTGGGCACTTCGATCCGCTCCGGCGCTTCCCGCGCCACGGCTTGTTGCTGCTGGGGCGTCAACAGGCCTTGCAGATGTCCGAGCCACGGTGCTTGCCGCAATTCGTCCAGCGAGCGGCAGCCGCGGCAGACCTGCGGCAAGATCGCCTTAGATCGCGTCCGCATCGAAGCTCGGCAGTTCCAGCTCCGGCATCCACCCGACCAGACAGCGGACGCGGTTGACGTAGCCGGCGGTCTCCTCGTCGTCCCAGGGAAAGACTTCATCGATCCGCTCGGCTGCCGCCGCAGCCAGGATCGCGGCCATTTCCTCGCCGTCAGGCAGCGGCGCCGGGCTTTCTTCCAATAACAGGTCTTCCCAATAGACGCGGCGGCGTGCGCTCACGCGGCCGGCCGCGGCATCGAACTCGACCTCCGTCCGCACGGCGAGCCGATCCGCCGGAAGCCAATCGCGCTCGACGGCCGAGGCGAGACGAACAAGGGCCTCCGACTCGCCGCGATCGACATCAACGGCCAGAAAGAGCGGCGCATCGCGCACCGCGCTGGTCTCGGCCACGCGCACGCCACGACCGCCTACCATCCGACCGAAGCGGCTGCCGGGCCCGCTACGGCGAACGAGCCGATCGGGAAAGGCGGCGAGCAATGCCCGGCGAATGGCGATTGTGCTATCGATTGAAGCCCCAAGCGCAAGCGAGAGGGTCGCGTCAGTGGCGGCGGAAACCCCACTTGCTTGCGCGTCGGGCTTCGACGTGCGCCTGTGCCACGCACTTCCCGCAACAACTGATCCCGAACGTGCAATACGTGCTGCGCGGTGCCGCGATGGATTTGCCCCACAGCCGATTCCGCGCGGCCTGACACCTCGAATTCCTCCAGCGCGGCGACGCGGTCCGAAACATCGCAATCGGAACTGCCAGCCGCGACTCGTCGCGCGGGCGGCGCATCCTCGCCGCGGCCGAACGGGTCGCGCTCGCTCAACAGCGCCGCCGCCAAGGCCACCGCCGCCGCTTGCCCCAAGCGTTGACCTTCAATCAGCATCCGCGCCAGCCGCGGACTGACCGGCAGCCGGGCCATCGCACGGCCGATCTCTGTCACGTTCCCTTGGGCGTCAATCGCGCCCAGCAGCTTCAGCAGCGCATCGGCCTGTTCGCGCGCCGCGGCCGGCGGGGCCTCGAACCAGGGAAACGCCGCCGGATCGCGCTCGCCCCAGACCCGCAGTTCCAGCATCGGACCGGCCAGGTCGAGCCGGCGGATTTCCGGCTCCTCGGCCGCTGGCCGCTGGCGATGCGTCCGCTCGGCCCACAGCCGCAGGCACACGCCCGGCTGCGTCCGCCCCGCGCGGCCGGCCCGCTGGTCGGCCGATGCCTGCGAGATCGGCACGAGTTGCAAGCGGTCCATGCCGACGTGCGGATCGAAGCGGAGCGACCGCGCCAGCCCCGTATCGACGACCGCGGTCACGCCTTCGATCGTCAATGACGTTTCCGCCACGTTCGTCGAAAGCACGATCTTGCGGCGGCCGATCGGCCCCAGAACCTCGTCCTGCTTCTCGGCCGGCAGATCGCCGTAAAGCGGCAGCACGGCCACGTTCCGCGCGGCGGCCAGCCCTTCCAGTCGCCTTGCCGTCTGGCGGATTTCGCCCACGCCCGGCAGAAAAACGAGCACGTCGCCGGGCGTTCGATCGAGGACCTGCTCCACGGCGTCGGCCGTCCGCTCGGCGATCGGGCGACTTTGCACGTCTTCCAAGTAACTAATGTCAACCGGATGCAGCCGCCCTCGGCTTTCGACCGTCGGGCAACCGCCCAGCCATCGGGCGATCGGCTCGGTTTCCAGCGTGGCCGACATGACGACGATCTTCAGCTTCGGGCGGACCGCCTCCTGCACGCGCCGCATCATCGCCAGGGCCAGGTCGCTGTTGAGGCTCCGCTCGTGGAACTCGTCGAAGACAACCGCGGCCACGGACTCCAGGAACGGATCGTCTTGCAGCATCCGCAAGAAAATGCCTTCTGTGACGACCTGGATCCGCGTCTTGCGGCCCATGCAGCGGTCGAAGCGGACCTGATAACCGACCTCGCCGCCTAGCGGCACGTTCCGTTCGAAAGCAATCCGCCGCGCGCAGGCCCGCGCCGTGATCCGCCGCGGTTGGAGCACGACCACCGCGCCGTCGCCCTGCACCACTTTATCCAACACCGCCGGTGGCACGCGCGTCGTCTTGCCCGCCCCCGTCGGCGCGCGGAGCACCACGGCGTTTGCAGTTCGCAGCGCCGCGACTAGTTGCGGCAGGACTTCGTCGATTGGAAGCGGGGAGGGCATTGGGAGACTTCGCAGAACCTCTAAACTACACGAATTACCGGAGCGCGGTCAACTTGACCTTGCCCTGGCATTCCGTTTATTGGTACAACTCCCGCGCCAAAATCTCATCCAATTCCCTCTTCTTCCGAAAGGCATCGCCATGCGCGAGCCGTTTATCGCTACCTTCCTTTGCGCCGCGCTTGCGGTTCCCGCCGCCGCAGAGCAGACCTTCCCTTACACGGCCTATGTCACCGCCGACGATGTCTTCGTCCGCAGCGGGCCGGGCGAGAATTACTACGCCACCGACAAGCTCAGGGCCGGCACGCCGGTTGACGTCTATCGTCACGATCCGGGCGGTTGGTACGCCATTCGCCCACCCAAAGACAGCTTTTCATGGGTCTCTAGCCGGCACCTTCAACTGGACGGCAAGAACCTGGCCACCGTGACCGACGAACGCGTCGCCTCGCGTGTCGGCAGCCGGCTGAGCGACGTCCGCGACATCATCCAGGTCCGCCTGCACAAAGGCGAAACGGTCGAAGTGCTCGAACCGCATGGCCGCGAATTGAACAACCGCGAGTTGAACGGCAGCCCCACGCCGCCGTGGTACAAGATCGCGCCGCCGGCAGGTGAGTTCCGCTGGGTCTCCGGCCGCTTCGTCGATCGCGATTACAAAACCGACGGCGTGCGGCGGACATCAACCGAAAGCAATCGCGCGGGCCCCTGGCAAGGCAATCGCGATGAGCCGGCCGGCGCGGCGAGCGAACCGTTCCAACGGCAACTCGATCAGATCGACCTGGAGCTTTCGGCGATGATCGTCGAGGACCCGAACTTCTGGGACGTGGCCGCGCTGAAGCAACGCGCCGAGACGCTCTTTAACCAATCGGGAACGGCCTCCGAGCGCGGCCGCGCTCGGATGCTCCTCAGCAAGATCACGCGATTCGAAGACATCAAGCGCCGCAAGCAAGCCCTGGCAGCAGTGCGGCCGGAGCTCGCCCGGCCCGACCCGCTTCCCATGACGCACTTGCCGCCGGAAGAGGGCGACGGCCGCTTCGACGCAGCCGGGCAGTTGATCCGCGTGCCCAATCCCAAGCCGGGCGGCCCGCAATATGCGATCTTGGACGCCAACGGCAACATGCGCTGCTACGTCTCGCCGGCGCCGGGCGTGAACCTGCGGAGCTACGTCGGCCGGCAGATCGGCGTGACCGGCATCCGCGGCTACATCCCCGACGAGCGCGCCACGCACATCATGGCGCGGCACGTGAGCTTGGTGGAGGGGACGACGGTGAAGTAGGGGGAAGTGGGAAGTGGTCGGTGGGTAGTGTTGTAGGGTGGGACCAGCTCGTTTCAAACGAGCGCCGGCCCACCAGCGGCAAAACCGAAACAAGATCTCACAGAGACGCACAAAACGAGAGAGCAAACCGATGAAAAAGCTTATAATTGCAATCGCATTATTGAGCGCCGTCAATCGTGGGCTTTGCCAACAGTACGTAGCCGCACCCGCCGACTCGCACCAATTAAACGCCGAACACGCAAACGCCGCCAAGAAGCAGGGGCCGGCAAAAGACAACTCGCAACCGCAGATCCTGTTGCGGCTTCGTGTCTATGAAGTCTCTCGGGCAAAGTTGCAAAACTTGGGATTTGATTTTGCCGGCATCTCCTCCGCACCCGCAGCCGCAGATGCCGAACCCGCGGCCGCAGACGCCGAGTCGCTTGAAAAGGTGATAAAAGCTCTGCACGAGGTGGGCGTTGCTAGCATCTTGTCAGAGCCAGTGGTAGCAACACTTAACAATCAGCAAGCCTCGGTCAGGGTAGGCGACAATGCCCGTGTCGCGGTATCGGCGGGTTTTGGGAAGTGGAGAATCGAAGACCAGTTTTGCGGAACGAGCGCCGACTTCACGCCAGTTGTTCTCGACGATCATAAGATCCGCGTAAAGCTCCACTTCGAAAAGAGCAGCCTCAACATGTCACAACGCGTTACTGCCGGGAGCGAAACAGTTCCCACAGTCGACAGAATTGAGCTTGAAACACAAGTCGAATGCACACCCGGCAAGACAGTTTCGCTCGGCGGGCTTGTTGTTACGTGCGACTCCTCGAAGCCGGCCGACGCTGCCGAAACTGCTGGAAAATCACCGCAGGCTGGTGCCGACACGCCGCCGAAAGACACCGGCAAGTTAACCTTGTTTTTCTTAACGCCGGAGATTGTCGCGCCGACGACCACAAAGACTGCCGCCACGATACAAACTCGCCGATGATCGCACGTAACGACGTGCAGCCAGTGGTTGTCATCGAGTTACGAGTATATACTCAGAGTTTGAATAGAGATTTGCTGGACGCGGGTCCAATTCCTACTATTGCGATACGGCAAGGATTATGGCAAGTGCCGACCTCGACGATTTCCTCGCCAACGCACGCCGCGCAGAGTCTCGTGGCCGACTCAACGCGGCTCTCGATGAGATTTACAATCACGTTGACGAAATGCTGCTCGCCGGCATGTTCTCGGAAGTGGACGATCGTCTCGAATCGATCGATTGCGATGAGCACTCTACCGACCTGCTCCTCGCGATGCTGACAATAACCTATGCAGCAAAGAGCAGTCTTCCGCGCCGAACGGACTTCTACAACCGGGCCGAGGATTCGATTCGACGCAGAGGCGAATTGGAAGACGGACTGCTCTTCGGTCTGGAATAGCCGTGCAAGTGGACGATGGCGAGGGTCAATAGCGTTCGGGACCAGCGATCGATCCGTCTCAACGCGTCGCGATTCTTATTGGCGAATCAAGCTCCGGCCAGCGCAAGTGCCGCTGTGTACTCTATTAAGGGTTAATTGCCTTAAACGCAATTAACGGATAATACAGTACAACGCACCGGATTCAACTCGAAAGCGCTCCGCGCACATCGCGGCTCGGCATGAGCGCGTGGCGGAGGGATGATGGTAACGCAGAGTTTTCCCGCTATAATGCGTTACATCTGCGATCCCAGTTTCCCGCTTGAAGGACTTGCCCAATGCGATCCGCCTTCTATCTTCTCTGTGTAGCCTGCGTGCTGTTTCCTCTCCCTCAAACCGTCTCCGCCGACGACGATCTGCCCCGCCCCAAAGTAGCCGAAATGGGCAAGGCCGCCACGGCGATGGTCGAGGTCTCGCGGTTCCACGGCAAGGCCTGTGGCTCCGCATTCTGCATCAGCCCGGCGGGCATTTTTGTGACCAATGCCCACGTCATGGAAGGCGCGATGCAATCCGAGTGTACGCTGGTGCTCAATCCGGCGCTGAAGACCGAGCGCAAGCTCAAGGGCAAGCTGCTCCGCCTCGATAAGCCGCACGATTTGGCGATCCTCCGCGTCGAGGGCGAATCCAAGCTGCCGGCTCTAGCGCTCGGATCGACGGAGGACCTCACCGAAACGAATGAGATCATCGCCTTCGGCTTTCCCTTCGGCACGCTCCTGAGCGAGAACGAAATCGACCCGCCCGCCGTCAGCGTCAACGTCGGCCATATTACGTCGCTCGTCGGACGGCGGAACTTCATGAAGCGAATTCAGGTCGATGCGGCGCTCAATCCGGGCAATTCGGGCGGCCCGCTCTTGAACCGCAAAGGTCAGGTCGTCGGCGTGGTCGAGGCGGGCATCCCCGGCGCGCAGGTGAACTTCGCCATTCCCGTCACGTATGTCTCGGCCATCGTCGCCAAGCCGATGATCGACTTCCGCCCGCCGGCCGTCAACGGCGCGGCGCTGAACAGACCGGTCGTTTTCGAGGCGCGCGTCTTTCGCATGAAACCGTCGAAGAAGGCCTTCAGCATGGAGCTGGTGCTGAAAATGGAAAACGGAGATTTGCCTCCGCGCCGAATCCCGATGGAATTGAAAAATGGAGTTTACCGCGCTACGGCGGTGCCGTTGCCCAAACCCGACGGCCAGGCAATAGAGGTTGTCGTCGAATGCGAAGGCGGCACGTTTACCGGCATGGCGGCCGATCGCAGGGTAAAGGTCGCCGGGAAGGAGTTCAAGCTGAGCGACTTGCGTTCGATCCGCTTCAAACCCAAGGGACAAACGGTCACAACCGGCGGCACGACGTACCCCGTCGCGCCGACCGGTTTCGACGCGCTCGACCTCTCGCTGGGAAAAAGCACCTTGCATATCGCGATGGCCGACGCCGCGCAAATGACCGTCTCGCTGCCGAAGGTTTCGGGCTTCCTGACATGCTATGTTTTTGCAAAAGAGGATGGTGCCGAAGTCACCGGAACGATTGGCGTCATGAACATCGACGCGCCGCCGGTTGCCGCCGCGCCCGGTCGCTCACCCGCGAAGGCGGGCGAGCCGCCAAAAGCGGTCGCCGTCGCCCCCATCGCGCCGCCCGCGCTCGACCGGGACAAGATCGTGCGGCCGCTGCCCGGCGCGATCGCCGATCTCGTCGTGGGCGGCGGCGGACGATACCTCATCATGCGCATGGCCGGCCAGCAGCAACTGGCCGTCTTCGACGTGCAGACCGGCAAAGTAGTCAAGCAGATTCCGTTGGCCGAGGAGAAAGTGCAGCTTGCCGCCGGGGCCGACCGGCTCGCGATCATTTACCCTGGGGCGAAGTTGATCCATCTTTGGAAACTCAAGACGCTTCAGCGCGAACGCTCCGTTCTGCTGCCGGAGAACATCACGTCGCACACGATCCACCAGGTTTGCATGGGCTCGGCCTCCGCGGGACCGTTGTTCATCTACCTTTCCGACGAGAAGCGGACCGTGCTGCTCGAACTGGACACGATGGCCACGACCGACGTGCAGTGGAGCAACTGGGCGCCGAACAACGCCTACGGGCCGATGGACATGCGGGTGTCGCCCGACGGTTCCATGCTCATCGGCTGGGGCGGCGGCTGGGCGGGCTGCGAAGCGGCATTTTTCAATCAGGGCAAGCAGACCGGCTCGAACCCCAACGTGCGCTGCGGGCTGGCGTTTGCCTTGCCGAGCGCCGACAATCGCTACATCTTCGTCAACGGCGGCATGCACAGTCGCTCCTTGGCCTTCACGGAGATTCCCGGCCTGGGAGGCGCGTACATCGTGCCTGCCTCGGAGCCGGGCTACTTCTTGGGACTGGCGAACCTAACCGGCTGGGCTCACGTGGGCGACAGACTCGAGAGCGGCCAGGTCTCGGTCTACAACTACGACCGCCGCAAACTCTTCGCGCTGGACAAACTCGACGAGCTGAAATCGCCTAGCCCGCTGCGCTGGGAGCAGAGGGTCCACTACTATCCCTTGGCAGGCTTACTCATCACCGTGGGGACCGAGCAAGACCGGCTCATTGTGCGGCGCGTGAAACTGGTCAACGAATTGGAAAAGTCCGGGGCTGACTATCTCGTCGTGCTTCTCGCAGCCGCCCGCGGCCAAAGCCGGCTCGCCGTTCTCCTACAAGCTCGACGTCCGCTCCAAGGCGGGCAGCGTGAAGGTCAGCCTCGAATCGGGCCCCGACGGATTGGCCGTTTCGCCCGAGGGGCTGGTGACGTGGAACGTGCCATCGCAGCTTGACACTCGCGAATCCAACGTGATCGTCGCCCTCCACGACGCCTCCGGGCAAGAAGTGTTTCACACGTTCGCCGTGCGCGTGGCGGACGGCGAGTAGCGGATGCCGTTAGGCTCTGCCGTCGCCGCGTTACTGCGGCATGCGGCTCCGGAGCTTTTCCTGCAAATCGCGAGTCAACGCCTCAAGCTGGTCCAGACCCATCGCCTGCAATTCTTGCACGTCGCCGACGGGCTGATACAGTAGCTCTTGCAAGAGGCGGATAGTCTTGATCTCGCCTTCAATCTTGCCCTTGATCTCGCCCTTGATTTCGCCTTCGACCTCACCTTCACGCCTAGCGGAGTCAATTTCCCACTTTCGGTCTCGAATCGCTCTCTCCCGTGCATCGTACATTGCTTTGTCCTCGCTCATTTTGGCAATTCGGATAATCGTTTCCGACGCTCGGCGTATCGCCGGTTCAGTAAATGCCGCCGACAGTTCGTCCGGCTCGTACTTGGGCGCGTTCTTAAACCAGTATAGCCAGTGGCCTAGCACGTCGCTGGACGCTAATTCGAAAGCTTGTCGTCCTGGAAGTCCTTGTAGTTGAACGGGTTCTGGATCGTCACATCCGCGATCGGCACTCGCGGCTTCAATATCGCGTTGAGCAGGCTAATCAGCGACTCCCGGTTCTCGGGCGTGCCGAAAGTCTTCATAAACGCGAAATCATTGAGCGGATTGATTCCCAGCGGCATGGCGGTATTGATACTGACGAAGCAATGGATCGTGAAGTTTTTCCGCGGACCGTGAAGCAGTGGCTATCACATAGCCTGATGCCCTAGTTCGCCCTCCGCTTCCTGGGCCGTTAAGTTTTCATCAGCTATTCGTGGGGCGACTGTCGAGATTACTTCTTCTTTACGCGCCAAACGCCTTGCTCGTCTTTGATGAAGTCGCTTTGGGGTCTTTCTACATGAGGAGGAGACCCGAAAAGGATCGTGCAATTCCACAATACTTTTTGAAGGTCTTTGACGCCACCGTCGTAGGTAACCTTGGTTCGACCCAGATCCAACGATTCCAGTTTCGTTAAGCCTTTGACGTGGACTAACCCAGCGTCAGTCACACCGGTTCGCTCTAGGCCTAGTTCCCGCAGCATTGTTAGGCCTTCCAGGTGAGCTAGCCCAGCGTCCGTGACGTCGGTACTGGCTAGTTGCAAGGTTTCGAGATTAGTCAGTCCTTTGAGGTGTACCAAACCGGCGTCGGTAACATGGGTCTTGTTAAAGCAGAGATTACGAAGTGTATCGATGCCTTCGAGATTCACCAACCCGTCGTCGGTCACGCTGGTAGCATCGAGGACCACCATTCTGACCCGCCGCAGCTTCTTAATGCACAGCAATCCGGCGTCGGCTGACTTGCTGCCCTGGAGCCATACCCACACTTCGCCCGGATGCTGCTTGTCAGCAACGACTTTTCCACCGAGTCGTTCGATTTCAGCAGTCGCGTTTAATTCGGCCACTTCGCTAATTTGCGGCGGCTGCGAAGCCGCCCCTGAGTTCGAATTCGGCTCGGCCGAACAGCCCGCGAACGCAACCGCCAGCAAAAAGCTCAGCGTTAGATTCTTGATTCGGTTCACACGATCGCCTTTTATTTGGATCATGATGGTCTTCGGCCGCCGCCGCTGGAGGTAGGCGAATAGCTGCATTCTATTTTGGCTTGATCGCCTCTCACGCAATTAATCGAAAATACAATACACTCGTTTTCGGACTTTATCGCCCGGCCGGGCTTCATCGCATTAAACTGCCACTCACTCCGCCACCCATTCACTTCTCGATTTTTCCTTCTCCGTGAAATTCATAGTGAGCGTCCTTCTTATCCACCTGCCCGATCATCTGCTTGATCATCGGTGAGATTTCGCTCTTCGGTGCGGCATCGAGGGCCTTCTTCAAGCAAGCCAGCTCCTCGTCCTTGCGGCCTCGCTGCCGGGCAAGCTGTGCCTTGAAGAAATAGCCCTTCTGCAGCTCTTCGCCGGGCACGCCGGACATCGCCAGCGCCTTGTCCAACGCGGCAGTGGCCTCGTCCGTCTTGTTGGCACCGGCCATCTCCAGCGCGTCGGCCAGCGCCAGGTTGAATTGATACTTGGGCTTCAGCCCCGCTTTGTTCTCGGCGTCCAGTTCGACGATCTCCTTCGTCCACTTCTGCACACTCTCCGCGGCCTGCGGGTTCTCCGGCAGTTTCTCTTTGGCCGTGATCAGCTTGTCCAAGAGGCGGGCGCGATCGAGGCCCTTCGCGTCGGGCAGCCCGGCTTCCAGCTTTTTGGCGGCTTCCTCAGCCTCGGCGATCTTGGCAAAGTGCTCGATCATGCCGTCGATCTGCTTGTTCATCGGGCTGGCGGGCGCGGCGTCCTTGGCCGCCTTCAGCGCAGTCATCACGTCGCCGAACTTGCCTTGCGTCTCGCAGATTTCCGCCTTGGCCATAAAGCCTTCCTGCCGCAAGTCGCCCGGCACGCCCTGCATGGCGAGGGCCGCATCCAGCAGCGCCACGCCTTTGTCCGCCTTGCCCGACTCGGCGAGCTTCTTCGCCTCTTCGATCTTCATGGGGAACTCGTACTTGACCTTCAGCCCGGCCTTGTTGTCGGCGTCCAAGGCGATGATCTCTTTGCACCAGCCGGTCACGTCGTCGCTCTCGTTGCCGAGCTTCTTGTAGCCCTCGACGATCTGGTCCAGCAGTTTGGCCCGATCGAGGCCGCTGGTCGCGTCCAGTTTGCCTTTGAGCGCGACCACGTTCTGCCAGATCGCGCCGAAGTCGGCCAGGTGCTTGAGATAGTCGTCGGGTCCGCCCGGCCGATAGCCGGTGCGGGCGATTACCTGCCCGTCGCCGTCCATGAGGAGCACGGAGGGATAGCCCTCGATCTTGTATGTCTCCGCAAGTTCCTTGTTTTGCTTCTTGAGCCTCGTCGGATTGCTTCTTCTGCTGCGGGTAGTCAAGTTCGACGAGCACATATTGTTTGGGCGCGGCCGCTTTGAAGGGCTCTTTGTCGAAGACTTCGTTGCGGAGTTTGATGCACCAGCCGCACCAGTCGGAGCCGGTGAAATCGACGAGCATATACTTCTTATCCGCCTTGGCCTTGGCCATCGCCGCCTTGAAATCGGTCTGCCACATGCCTTCCTCGGCGCGGACCGTGCGAGCCAAAACCCCAAACAATAGCGCCGCCACCATCACGGCGGCGATCAACAGCAACGAAAGACGATAAACAACCATCGGTATTTTCCTTGAATGGATTTGCTTGCCGCACGGCCCTAGTACCGTCCAAGACGCTTGCGCGGCTGCATGTGGATCGAGGTATTGTATCCGCGAACTGGTGGGGAGCAAAGGCGAAAGAAAAGGCATTCTACGCCCAATGTAGGGTGCGTGGAGCACGGACCTACCGCGTAAATGGTGCGTTTCGCGAGGCTGATCAACGAATGGTTGTACGTGGAATACCGAACAACGTCCGTGCGCAACGCACCATCTCACGTCGGCCTCGCTCCACGCACCCTACCTGACCGTCATCTCGATCGACGACTGCCCCACTTTGTGCCCCAGCACGTCTTCCACCGTGAATTGCAGCGTGTAACGTCCGCTCGGCATCGAGTCGGGCAGATAGAACCACTTCGTGAGGAAGAACTCGTGCTTGGGCGTGAGGCTTTGATCTTCGCTCGTGGCCGAAACGTAATCGCCTACGCGGTTGCCGTGGCTGTCGAGAATCTGCCAGTTGAACTTGACCGCCGTATGAAAGCCTTTGGGCGACGGCTCGGTATGAAAATTCTCCACCTCGGCGTAGATCAGGACTTTTTGCCCCGGCGTGAACTCGGCCGCCTTCACGGCGTCGAATGAGCCGTAATACTGCACCGCGGTGCAGAAGGTCAGGTTGCGGACCGTGAGCGGCGCGGAGTCGCCAAGCTGCTTCAGGGCCTCGCCCAAAATCCGCTTCGTCTCGGCCGCGCGTCGGGCCGGGTCGGGCGTTCGCTCGGAATCCATCCACGTGGAGAGCCCGTAGATTTGCGATGTCCAATATTCTTGTGTAGACTTGGCGGCGGAAGGCAGCGGCCGCATGGCGTCATCGCGCCGTCCTGCCAGCATATAGAGCATCCGCAACCGGGCCTGCAAGGCGATGTCGTTCTCGCTGCTGGAGCCGGACGCCGACGCCGACTCCATCGAGCGGATCGCCGCCGCCAAGTGCGATTGCCAATCGGCCTGTGTGACAGGAATGGCATTCTCCGCTCGCGCTTTGGACATGGGGCCGGTCACATCCTCCCCTCGCCCTTTGGGAGAGGGGCCGGGGGTGAGGGCATTTGTCGCCGTGGCCGTGCTAGCCTCTGCCGCCGGCCGTGCCTTCTCATCTCGGCTAGACGCCAAGCGCACCGACAGCGGCGGCGGCTCGATCGAAATGGCAATCGCCTCGCCGGGCATGTCTGGACCGCCGCGGGCCGTGGAAAAAGCTGTGTTCGCAACGCCCGACAACGACGGCTCGGGCGCAAGGGCCAAGTGATTATCAGCAATTGCCACGCCCGGCACGTCCGGCAACGGCGTCATGTAATCGTCGCGGTTCGCGGTCGTGGACGCGGCGTCCCGCCGCGTTGTTTCAAGCGGCGCGACGCTGCTCCTACGATCATCGCCGTGTACCGTATGATGAAAACTCGCCACTTCGGGCGATTCGACCTCTTGCTTTTCCTTCGCCCGCGCCTCGATCCGCCGGCGATAGGCAGCGGCCGCGGGAATTCCTGCATGACCAGCGGCCAGCGGCTGGGGTCGGTCTGTTTCAGATCGGCGATCAGTTCCTCGCGTGCCGCCGGATCGATGGCCCCGGCCTCTTGAAGTTCGGCCATTACTTCCTTCAAAGAATCGGCGTTCGCGGCAGCGCCGGACGACTTCGGCGCCGCGGCTGACGATTTTGCCGCGCTCTGCTCCGAGCCGGCATGAGTCCAACTCGTAAACGGCCACGGGACGGAAGCGCAGCCGGTTGAGAAAAGTAAGCAACAAGTGAGAGACTGCGCGAGAATCACGGCGCAATTCCGAGGCGAGGGTGGCACGTCCCTGAGCTTCGAGCGAAGGGCGTGGTTTCCGGGTCTAGCCACGCCCTTCGCAAGCTCAGGGACGTGCCACCCGGATCGGCTGCTCCATCGCTCGTTTTGGCGGTCATTCATGCCTTAGCGCACCACGTCGAGACACCCATACAATAGGGGGCGGATTGTAACGGAATGGCGGACGGCGTGCAAGGGGAAATAGGTGTCTGTTACAACGCAGTGCGTCCGATGGACGCAATTGTCATGGCAATTGCTGCAAGCTAGAATAAAGCGGAAAGGTAATGTAACGGAGCGACCATGACTGCCGAAAATTTTGTGGGACTTCTGAATGATGGTGTCATGCAGATCATCGACGCACCGGCGCACGACGCTCCCAAAGCCACCGCTTGACTCAATGCCCCGGCTTGATCAGCTTATTCAACTGATTGCCTAACTCGCCGACGCCGTTTTGCAAGACGCCTCCGCCTTTTAGCACCTCGCGAGTCAGATTGCCCAGCACCTGCTTCTGCACTCGCGCAAGCTCGACAACGTCGATTCGCGGCGCGTCCAGCGTGCCGCCCATCGGGACTTGCAGCTTCTGCTTGCTGATCGCGTCGGTGACGGCGCTCTTCGGCAGCCACGCAAGCGGCACGGAGAACTCGACCATCATCTTGAGCGAATCGTCCAGTCCCACCGAGCCGAAGGTTTGAATCTGCCCCTCGGGAAACGCGAGCGTCAGCCCCTGGTGATAGATACGGCCGTCCGTCATACGGAATTGAATGACCGTTTCCGGCGGAATGCGGACAAGCGCCGGCGACGTTGAGAGCATCGGCGTCAATTGCTGCACCATTGGCCCCGGCGTCATCGTGGCCGAATGGACGATCACGCGGCCGCCGATTTCGGCCCGCGGCAGGTCGCCCAGCGGGATGCGGCAGCCGTCCAACTCGATCGAGAACTGCCCTTGCGATTGCGTCGCCGAGGCGATGATTGGGACGACGTATCTCAAGGCCGAACGGCAGGCCGCAGCATCGAGTTGAATGTGGTCAGCCAGCTTGCCCGCTGCTAAGCGGAACTCCATCGGCCGCGCGGCCATCCGCAGTTCCGGCTGCACCGTCAGCTTTCCCTGGTTGCACGTAACTTGCAGCGGTTCGGCTTGCAGCGTGCCGCCCGCCACATGAGTTTTGAGTTCTCCCTGCCCGATCTGGAAGCCGTAATAGTCGCCGCCGCTGAATTGCACCGTCGTCTGATCGATCTTGAGTAGTCCGTCGGCCGTTTGGTAGCTGCACTGCGCGACGCAATGCACGTGCGGGTCATGGAACGACTGGCCATTCGGCGCATCGACGTTCAACTGCTCGATATCGCTTTCGGCGTTGCATGTGATGTTGCCCTCGCTCTGTTTGATCGCCGCGTTGCCGGCGAGGCGGCCGGCAAGCCGCAGGCCCGAATTGCCGGTGGCGGCGTCGATCAGCGGCTGCCATTGGGCGATGTCGCCTTGATACGTGAGCTTCGCGCCGTCCGCGGCGGTCCATTGGGCCGAGAGGTTCGCGTCGAACGTGCCGTCGTTGGTGAATCCCGGAACGCCTCGCGCGGATAACCTGCGGAACAAGCCGCGCGGCAGCCCGGCCGCTTGAAGTGAAATCTCGCCGTCGGTGCCGGCCAGGCCGAGCCACGCACTGGGGTTGGCCGGCGGCGAGTCGCTCGGCTTGAGTTGCGACTTCACGGTGAGAGTGCCACTTTGCGATTGGCTGTGCGATTGATCATCGACCGTTGCCGAGCATTCGACACGCGTCGGAAATGCGAACCGCCGCGAAAGATCGATCGCAAGCTGGAGATTGCTCACGCGCCAGTTCTGCTGCGTCTCCTGATCGGCGATCGCCGCCTCGCCATCGGCGACTTCCAGCGAAAGGTTGACGCCGGCGCCTGCGCTGCCGCTGGACGTGCCGCCCGATGGATTCAGCCACTTGGCGAGCACCGCTTCGACGTTGCTTCCGTCGTGTGTAAATTTCGCACTCAGTTTCGGCTTCTCGATCCGCAGCGTGCCGAGGTTCGAGGAACTGAACATGAGCCGCAAGAGCGCTCGATTGCAGGTGACGCGGTCAGCCTCCAGCACCGTCTCGCCTTGCGGGTCGCAAATCGTAATGCCCGAGATGGAAGTTGACGAGAACCAGCCCAGCGATGCCGACTGGAACGTGATCGATCCATCGAGCCGTGCCGAACGGCGGACGATGGCGCCCAACATCGGCGTATGGACCAAGATCGTCGGCAAGAGGGCGATCACGAGAATCAACACCACGAGCACGATTCCGCCGACCGTCAGATGGCGGCGGCGCTTGCCGCGCGGCGGCTTGGGCTTTTTTTCGGTCGGCGCAGTCGGCTTCGCAGCCGCCGGCTGCTCGCCGGGCCGCGGCTGCTTCTTCTTATTGAACGTCGATACATCCGGCATTGCCATAGCACAATCCCAATCCGTCGCGGCGCGGAGTATAGCGAGGAAACCGCATTGAATCCAGAGAGAAAAAACGGCCGCGTAGCCACTTTTTCCTCAGAGATAGATTGACAGGCGTTCAGATAACCGCTAGGATAATCCTTGTGAGCGTACCGGGTCAAGGAAGCCTGGACAATAAATGGAAAAAGTGGTCAAATAATCCCCAGAGGAATCGATGAGCACGAAGCAAAAAGATCGCCAACGTACTTTTCCTCTCGCCATTCCCGAGCAAGAAAAAGCGATTGGCTACGACCCGCTGCCTTCTGTATGGTTTGGCGACGATTCTGAATTGCTCGACAAGATGCTCCGTTTCTATCCGCGCAAGAGGCCGAAGGATATTCTGGATGCCACGGTCAACGGTGCGCGCATCTGGCGGGGTCTTGATTGGGATTACATTGGCATGGACATCGATCCGGTCCATAATCCAGACGTTGTCGGTGACAACACCAATATGCCGTTTGACGACGCGAGCTTTGACGTTGTCGTCTACGATCCGCCCCACATCCCCAATCAGGGCAAAGACAAGTCGAAGGACTTCAATAAGCGGTTCGGGCTTACCTTGAAATCCCCAAAGGAAGAAGGTTACAGTTTTGCGTTTATGTATCCGCCGTTCTCCAAGGAAGCGTATCGTGTTTTGCGCCCCGAAGGGATTCTGCTTTGCAAGATCGCCGATTATATCCACGGCCACCGCTACCAATGGGCGCATCTCGATTTCATTCAGGCGGCAAAGAACGCCGGTTTCTGCCCGTGCGATTGCATCATCAAAGTCCGGCAAGGTCCGATTGTTGATCCCAAATGGAAAACTGCGCACCACGCCCGCCGGCAGCACGTTTATTGGCTAGTTCTTCGCAAGTCCAAGAAGTGCGAGTAGCGCTATACGTCATACGGCTGGTGCCATTCTCGAAGCATCCGGCATCTGCTCACTAATGGGCCATGGACCTGACACTTGCCATCGGCGCCGTCGAAATGCACTCGAAAAATCGTTTCGTCGTTTTCGATGATATTGGCGCCGAAGCTACGTTGACCCGCTCGTTTCCCAACTAATGCAAATGCGGCAGTCTCTAGCCGCGCGAGTAGTTCGATCGGGATTTCCAGCAATTGGTAATCGAAACCCGACTTCCGCCATATCGCGCGGATCATGAGCATTCGGTCATGCCGGCGAACGTGGGCGATAGTGTTCGCCACTAGCGCGGCGGCCGACCACTCGCCCGTTTCTGTGGTGCATAGTTTGGTTATGCTGATTTTTGCCGGCCTGGTTGCCTTGCCCGTCTCGCTTTTGATTGAAAGTCTGATGCCCGATACCGATAAATCATGCCATGGGCTATTGGGAGTAGTGGGCACAATATCGGCCCTCGAGCAGCCGGCGGACAAAAACGCTCGCTCCACAAGCGATTCAAAGAATAGCCCTTGCGGCGGAAGTCGTGGGTAAATGGTATGGTGGCGCTCAACTAGGGATTGAACTGCGGAAACGAACGCATTGGAAAACAGAACATCGACCGCCATTGCTTGCCCTCCTTGGCGAAAACTGGGAAATGTTCCTATCTTGTTAGTGGGCAGTCAATATCGGTTTGCTAGCCGATCGAGCAGTAGAACTAACTATTTGTCGTACTCGGGCGGAATCTGGCCAAATAAGGGCACTCTCCGAAAAATCCCCTTGATTGCCCGCCGAATCGCCGTAGGCTATAATCCGCGCTGCGGGTGCGAAAAACCCGCCGCCTCTTTCCCTTTTCCAAAGGAGACTCCAGATGAACGCTCTCACTCGAAACGTCTCTCTCCGGCTCGGCCTGCTCGCGGCCCTGGCCCTCGTCATGGCCGTCAACCGGCCGGCCGAGGTCCGAGCCGCCGCGCCGGCCTCGCTGGACATCGTGCCCGACGACGCGGCTTTCTATTCCGCCATGCTCCGCAATCGCGAACAGTTCGACGCGATCGCCAACAGCAAGGCCTGGGCGAAAGTCCAAGCCCTGCCCTTTTATCAAATGGGCTTGGGGCTTTACCAGATGCAAGCTGCCAACCCCGGCTCGCCCGCCGGTTACCTGCAAGCCGCGCTGAACAATCCGGAATCGAAGAAGTCGCTCGATTTCCTCGCCGATATCTTCTCCGACGAAATCTTCGTTTACGGCGGCCCGAGCTTCAATAAGTTCATCGAGCTCTATCAGGCGGTCAACTGGAACGTACAAATGTCGAACGTGACCGCCGCAATGGAAGCCGCCAAGCAGGGAAATGCGCCGCCCAAGGCGGACGAGATGCAAGCCCGCGCGCTCGTACTAGCCCTGGCCAGCCAAGGCGATAACATCCAGTTTCCCGATCTGGTCATCGGCCTGAAGTGCAAAGACAAAGACTACGCCAAACAGTTGTTGGACAAACTCGAAACCAACCTTCAGCCGATCTTCGCCGGCAATCCGATGCTCGCCGGCCGCCTCAAGCGGGAGAGCGTGGGCGGAAACTCCTATCTCACGCTCACGCTGGAAGGCGGCATGGTCCCCTGGGACCCGAACGTCGAGCAGAAGATCCGCAGCTATTTCCGCCGCGGCGAGGGACGGATTGGGCCCGCCACGCCCGCCGACGCCGACAAGCTGATCGATCATCTCAAGAAGCTCAAGCTCGTCATTTCGCTCGGCCTCCGCGACGACTTCCTGATCGTGGCCTTCGGTCCCACGACCGACGCCCTCGCCCACCTCGGCGCCTCTCCGCTGGCGGCGCGCGAGGAACTGGCGGCGGTGAAAAAGTACGCCGACAAGCGGCTCACCTCCGTCACCTATTCCAGCAAGACGTTTAACGAACACTTCAGTCCGTCGAAGCACGATCTCGACCAACTGGCGGCCGTGGCAAAACAGGCGCTGCCGAGTCTGCCCGTGCCGGACAAACTCAAGGAAGAATTGAGCAAGACCGTGGACGAATTGGCCGGCGATCTGAAGTCGGTGATCACCGAAATTGGCGCCACTTCCTCGGTCGGGTTCCTCACGAATCGCGGCACGGAGAACTTCTCTTACGATTGGAGTGAGCATCCGGAGATCGACTGCTCGAAACCGCTGGACCTCTTGAAGCATATCGGCGGCAACCCGATCGCCGTGATCGCCGGCCGGGCAAAAGTCCAGCCCGGAGACTACGACATGCTCGTCAAATGGCTTACCACCGCCTACGGCTACGCCGAGGAATACGGCGTGCCGCAGATTCCGCCCAAGGAGTGCCCGCAGTTCGACAAGTTCATCGCCGGCGCCAAGCCGCTGATCGCGGATAGACAAGGCGCTCCGCGAGGACGTGATGCCGGCGCTGGCCGATGGGCAGACCGCCTTAGTCATCGACGCCAAGCTCACCAGCCGCCAGTTCATCAAGGCCATGCCGCCCACCGAGCAGCCGCTGCCGATGATCGAGCCGGCGATCGTGCTCGGCGTCAGCGACGCGGGCAAGCTAAAGGACGCATTTCACGAGTTGTATGCCGTGGCCGACGATTTCCTTGAGCTTGCAAAGAGTATCGACGACAAGCACGACATTCCCGCCGACTTCAAGATCCAGCGGCCGAAGGAGTTCAATCTCCGCCAGGGCAAGCTCTGGGGCTACGCCTTGCCGGCCGAGGCGGGCGTCGATACGCGCGTGATGCCCAACGCGGGCCTTTCCGACAACGTGGCCGTGCTCTCGATGAGCGGGCGGCACACGCAGCGGCTCTTGGGCGAGAGCGATCCGACGATGGCCGGCATCAAGCTGCCGACCAACAAAGCCTATGGCACGGTGGCCGCCTTCGATTTCACCGCGCTCTTGGACGCGGCGGCCCCGTGGGTCGATCTGGCGTTGGCCAAAGGCACGGAGCAGACCACGCCCGAGAACGCCGCCATGATCAAGCAGCACGCCAAGGCGGCGCTGGAAGTCCTCCGCTGCTATCACGGCACGGTCGCGGTGACCTATCAAGAAGGCAAGATCACCATCACCCGCTCGCGCAGCGAGTTTCACGATCTGGATGAATGATTTTGGCGTCTTTCTCCCCTCTCCCTTTGGGAGAGGGGCAGGGGGCGAGGGCGGTCGCAAAATCTGCGCGTACGCTCGAAGCGTTCTTGTGCTTATTGTCGCGTAGCGACGGAAACATGGTAACCGTGGGTTTCAACCCACGGCCGGCAGCCAACTCCACGTCCCATCCGTCGCGTAGTGACGGCTGAAGTTCGCGCGAGCACCGAACACGACCCTTTACTCCCCGTGCTGCTCCCGCGGGCTCGGATTGCCTTCGCCGGGCGCAACCTGCCGCAATTTTTCCGCCATCGCGCGGTCAGCCGCCGCCTTGTCCTTGTCGCCCTTCTTTTCGTAGGCCGCGGCGCGAAGGGAGTACGCCTCGGCAGATTTCGGATTGAGACGGATGGCGTCGCTGAAATCGACAATCGCTTTATCATTTCCGCCGCCGGGCCTGTAGAAGTAGGCCCTGCCACGGTTGTAATAAGCCAGGGCAAATTTCGGATTGAGGCGGATCGCTTCGCTGAAATCGGCAATCGCCTCATCGAAAGCGAGTTTCCCCATATACGCCTCGCCCCGGTTGTAATAAGCGGTCGCGTCCTTCGGGTCGAGGCGAATTACGGCGCTGAAGTCAACGATGGCCTTGTCATGTTGGCCCTTTGTATTGTAGGCCGACCCTCGGCTGCCGTAGCCCCAGGCATATTTTGGGTTGATCCTAATGGCCTCGCTGTAATCGGCAATCGCCTTGTCGAGTTCTCCCTTGTTTGAGTAATCGAATCCGCGCTGAGCATAGGCGTGAAAATTCTTTGGATCGAGTCGAACGACCGCGCTGAAGTCGGCGATTGCCTTGTCGAATTCGCCTTGGTACTCGTAAGCGAGGCCTCGCTCGACATACGCCAAAGAATTTGTGGGGTTGAGTCGAATGACCGCGCTAAAGTCGGCAATTGCCTTGTCGTATTGGCCTCGATTCTCGTAACAGGAGCCGCGTTCGTCGTATGCCAGTGAATCCGCCGGGTCGAGTCGAATGGCCTCGGCATAGTCAACGACTGCCTCGTCATACTCGCCTTTGCTCCGGTGGGCTTCGGCCCGGACGCCGTATGCCGTGGCATTTTGGGGGTCCAAGCGAATGGCCTCGCCGCAGTCGGCGATCGCCGCGTCGTATCGGCTCTTCCTTCCGAAGGCCGCAGCACGGTCAGCATAGATGGCCGCTTTCTCTTCGCTCGTTGCTGCCTGCCGCAGCATCGCCGCAACGAGGGCAAGAGCCTTGTCATCTTCGCCCTTGTCAATCATGAAATTGAGACGGAGCGAGTCATATTGATGTTCGTAGTTCCTCCAGTACCTCTCACTTTTGTTGACTCTCGACCGCCAAAGATTCTCTTTGCAATTCGACCGCCCCGCAATGTACCACTCTCTTGGATCCGTTGGCACATGTTGAGACTTTGCCCACGGAAGGAATACATGGATCTGAACATTCGCAGTTTTCAAGCCGGTCAAACGGCGAGATGTACGTAGTTTTCCAGGGCTACAAGTAATTCATGAAGGTCGGCCTTGGCGCCCGACTTTGTGTTTATTGTATTCGCGAGGATAACCGCGCAGGATGCGGAGCATATGAGCGAGCGACCATTCCGTGTCCCAGTCGCCGAAACGCCGACGCGCAGCCCGCGCTTGCGGAAGTTTGTGGCCCTCGGTGATATACCACAGACCGATCACGCTTTGCATCATCCACACCCAGGGCGACAGCTTCTCGATGCTCTGCCGGCACCAGTGTTGTGGGGCTTGAATCTTCATCACCTGCTTGCTCGCTTTGAAGGCGACCTCGATCGACCATCTTCGCGAGAACGTGGAGATTACCCAACTCAACTCGGCGTTCACATCGGTGGTGAAGAGATACTTGTCGGCGAACTTGCCCTTCGGGTCGCGTACCAATACCACAAGAATCGGCAACAACCCACGCACCTCGGGCCAGACTGCCTGGAAGGAAAGCACCTTCAACTTGCGCGTTACGCCGTAGCACGTCGCCTTGACGGTTTTCCAAACCCACGGCCCTTTTCCGCTGCGGTTGCCGTCGGCCTTCTTGACCGCCTCTTTGGGGTTCGGGAAGACGAGGACCTTTCGTCGGCTTTCGCCCACGCTTGCTCTTGGATTGCTTGGGCACGACCGAATCGTAAATCGCCGCGTCGGCACGCATCACGCCGACGTAGGTCACGCGCGGGTTGAGATCGGCCAGGAGATTGCCCGCGGAATAGGCCCCGTCGCCGATGAAAACCAGCTTTCGATCGGGAAACCAAGCCAGCAGATCCTGGAGCATTTCTTTGGCCAGCGTGGCTTCGCTGGGGTGATTCTTGCCGGCAAGATGCAACTTGGCATAGATCGGCAGGCAGTAAATCTTGTTCGTTCCGGGAATGCAAATCGCCAGTCCGATGACAACCCAGTGATTGCCGCTGGCGGTCGCGACCCGTTTGGCCGTCGAGGCTACGGCATCGCGGAACCAGCCCAAACCGTAGACGTGCTTGCCGCGCTTGTGCAGCAAGGTATCGTTGACGACCAGATACAACAAGTCGCGCGGGTTGAGCGCGACAACAATGGCTAGGGCCAATTGGCGGGCCAGATCGTGGACGGTCCAGGCCGCTCGACTGAAGAAGTTGTAGAAGCGGTCGAACGGATGTCGCTCTTTCCGGGAGATAGGCGTATCGGCTTGGATGGCTTGAAAGACGCCGAACTCGGTTCGCTTGCCCAGGCACATCGCCCAACCGAGCAACACTTCGATGTGCGTCTGGAACGATGGCAGAGTGAATGCAGGCAGCAGGCATTGCAGAACGGGGTCGAGAGAGGGTATGCTCGTAAACATGGACGGGGACCTCCTTGTCCTTTGCGCGCGTCTTGCGACGCTTGTAAATCACGCAAAGTGTACAAGGAACCCCGCCCTCTTTTCATCATCAAATTCCATCAAAAAATCTGCGAATGTTCAGGGATGTAAAACGCTCGAATCTTCTCCACTGTGCGCGATTCGCAATCGACTACACTGGTGACATACGCTTCTTTCGCGAGACGCCCTTCGGCCGCCTCTCTATCGAGGCGGTTGAAGTCGTCGGCGTTTGTGATGTTGTAGAGTTCAAATACCGCATCCTCCCACAATCTTTCAAACTCTTGCTTTTTGCCCCTCATCGGTTCGTCAATGTACGTTTTGCGTATCCGAATTCGGCCCGCGCGTTCATTGTCCGGTGGCCCGTTGTCCGAGTCGGCCGCAACCGGTTCGGTAGCGTCCCAAAATATCGGCTGGTGCAAGTCTTCGCCGGCGAACTTCCGCGCCGCCCATTCCTGCAACATCGCCGTTTTGTCGCCAAACTTCGCCATTGTCGGGCGGTCGCGCAGCATTTGCCGGACTTGGTCCTCTCCGTGTTTAATATCCGCCGCCGTTAGCGGGCCTTTGCGCCAGTCTTCGAACTTCGTCGCCGGATCGTCTTTGTCCAGCGCCAAAGCCGCCTTCAGATCGGCCATGCCGCCGTCGTAATCGCCGCGTCGAATTCTAACCACGGCGCGTGCCTCGAGATAACCGAACGTGCGCGGGCTGATTTTCAGCGCGGCGTCAAAGTCGGCAAGGGCCAAATCGAGCTGATTTTTCCTTTCATAGTGCCCGGCGCGGGCCACGTAGGCCTCTTCCTTTTTTGGATCGATGCGGATCGCCACTGAAAAGTCCGCGATCGCTTTGTCAACGTCGTTCTTTTGTTCGTAGGCATAGCCGCGATTTATGTAGGTTTGCGGATCTTTCGCGTCCAAGACAATTGCCGCACTGTAGTCCGCTATCGCTTTGTCGTAATCGCCCTTGGAGTAGAAGGCCGCGCCCGGCCGCTGAGCGTCTCGGCATCGTTTTCACCGAGTCGGATAGCGTCGCTATAGTTCGCAATTGACTTGTCCAAGTCCTTCTTCTGTACATACACCCATGCACGGCCCGAATAAGTTTCGCCCCGCTTTGGGTCCAAGCGAATCGCCTCGGCGTATTCGTTCAATGCCTTGTCGAGGTCGCCTTGATGGGCATAGCACCACGCGCGGCGGCGCGCTTCGGCGTTTTTGGGATCGGCGGCCACGGCCGCATTGTTGTCGGCCAATGCGCCAGCATGGTCGCCTTTTTGCCATTTACAGCCGGCGCGGGCGATATAGGCGTCAACGTTTTTCGGATCGAGGCGAATCGCTTCGTTGAGTAGCGGCAGCGCTGCGTCGTACTCGTCATGGTCAAAGAGCGCCTGGCCCTTCTCGTAAGCCTTCTTCGCGGCATCGGCATCGTTGCCTTCAGCGAGCGCACGGCGAAATGACCACCGTGATCTGGAAAGCCCAACAAGCGAAGAATCCGAAAACTCGTTTTGGCGCGGTCATGGTCCGCCATGCTGGGTAAGAACTAGCGTGCGAAGGGACGCGGGCCTTGGGTCGCGGCGAATCGGCTCGACGGTCATCCCGCCACCCAATCGCCGCAGCCGCCATTATACCAAGCCGATGGATGCTGCAAGTAGCGCCTTTCGCTGGAACCCTACAGCCGATAAATGAGCGCCTTTCCGCTCTGTTTAATCTCGGCGCATGTCCCTGGCGCGACGCCTTCGGCGAACCCTCGTATCGTCGGCCACCTTCGCACCAGCCAGGCTGCCTGGTCCCACAAGACCATTTTTTCAAAGAACGGGCCGAAGAAGATCGCTGTGTTACCGGCTTGCTTCAACGCGCGGGCCTCGTGTTCCCGCGTCAGTTGCCGCGCGTCCGTCGAAACAAACACGAGCTTCCTGCCCTTGATTTTCTCAAACAGGGGAACATCCTTGATGCCTTCGGGAAACTCTTCGCGAAGCGCGACAACGTCCTCGCCTAAGGCCCGGAGCATTGCCGCCAACCTGGGAGAAATGCAGTTGTCGAAGAAGTACTTCACGCCGCGATCGAACTCTCGAAGGTGATTGCCGCGCACACAGCCGCCAAGGGAACGTCAAACCACTTTGCCACGGCAACAGGATCGTCGCCGGCTTGCACCGCGCGATAGAGCGCCGACGTTGGCACCGCCGTCTCGTGGTCGATCGGCTTGCCGAATTGCCGCGCCGGATCGAGCACGACCCGATCCGCGGCGCCGAGCGGCCAGAAGCGAATCGCCGCATCGTGCCCATATTCCAGCTTCTTGAAGAATGGCCGCACGATCGTGTCGAACACATACTGGCCATGTTTGAGGTCCTCGATGACGGCGGTCTGCTTCTCGCCGTCCAGCAAGGTCGCAAAGACCGTGCGGCCGTCGGTGTCGAAGCGATGTACCGCGAAGGGAAACGCCGTGCCGAACTGCTTCGCGGCGGTCTTGGCCGCCCTGCGAATCGTGTCCAGACCGACCCCTTCGTCGCGAAACAGCTTGACGAAGTGCAACTCCATCAGTTCGAGGAACGTGATCGTATGCTCCTCGGGAGCGAAATTGCCCGCTACGACGCCGTTCCCGGTATTTATCCAACGCCGCACCTTGCCGGCCGTGCTTTTGATGATCCGCGCGGCGTCGGGGATTGAGTACAGACCTACGCCGAGATGAGCGCAGCCGCCCTGTCTATTCATCGTTAATCGGCCAAAGCGTTTGGCCGCTCCCACGGGTCGTTGTCAATACATCCCTATTCTATAGGCGCGTCTCCGATAGTTCCATAGCGGCTTCACAAAGGTCCGTCCGTTTTCACGGAAGCCCACCTCACACGCTCTCCATCGCCCCTTCCGTCACCATCTCCGCCACCGCTCCGTTCCCCACAGCGCCGTGATTCGCCATCGCGTGCAGCGCCACGCGACGCCGCGACTCGTCCAGGAATCCGCTGAGCTGCCGGGCACGCACCGGATGCTGCAACGCCCGCACCGCCTTGGTCTCGATCTGCCGCACCCGCTCCCGTGTGACGGAAAAGATCTTGCCGACTTCTTCCAGCGTGTAGGCGTAGCCGTCGACCAGCCCGTAACGCAGCCGGAGGATCTCCCGCTCGCGATAGTCGAGGCTCTGCAGCACGTCGGCGATCCGCGACTTGAGCATGTCCTGGTTCATTTCCATCAAGGGATCGTCCTCGCGATAGTCCTGGAGGAACTCGCCGAAGTAGGTGTCGTCGTGCTCGCCCACCGGCTGGTCGAGCGAGAGCGGCTGCCGGCGTCATCCGCAGGATGCAAGTCGTCTCGTCGACGGAGATGCCGGCTGCCGTCGGCCGTGTCCTCGATGTTCGGCTCGGCCGCCGTTCTCTTGGAACAACTGGCGGTGTACGCCGCGGACGCGGCCCATCGTCTCGATCATGTGAACCGGCACGCGGATCGTGCGGCTCTGGTCGGCGATCGCCCGCGTGATCGCCTGGCGGATCCACCACGTGGCGTAGGTCGAGAACTTGTAGCCGCGGGCCGACTCGAACTTGTCCACCGCCCGCATCAGGCCCGTGTTGCCTTCCTGGATCAGATCGAGGAAGCTCAGGCCGCGATTGCGATAGCGTTTGGCGATGGAGACCACCAGCCGCAGGTTGCCGGCCGAGAGCCGCCGCTTGGCCGCTTCGTATTGGCTGGCCAGAGCGTTGATGCGGTCGATGCGGCGGCGGAGCGTGCGCGGGCTCTCCAGCGTGATCCTCATCAAGCGGCAAAGCTCCTTCTTCAGAACGTGCCCGCTCGGCGGCGTGCGACGGGCCCTTCAACAGCAGCAGGTCCGCGCGCATTTCTTCCATCTGCCGCAGGATCTGCTTGACCTTCTCCAGGATCGGCTGCAAGCGCTGCGTCCGCAGGCCGAGTTCCTCGATCAGCCGCACGGCGCGGCCGCGCCGCGCGATCAGCCGCCGCCAGGCTTGGCGGCGCTGCTTCATCGGCCGGCCCTTGCGAATGGCAATGGCTGAAGTCCTGGCGGTTGTCGGCCATGATGTGGTCCAGCGTCCGCACGTTCGGCTCCAAAACCTTGATCAGCCGCTTCTTTTCACGGATGTTGATGACGGATACCTCCATCGTGCGGTCCAGCCGCGTGCGGCCGTCGCGGATCGCCTTCAGCATCTCGACCGCCGCGTGCAGCACGTAATCGGTCGCCAGCATGATATGGCGGAAGCGCCGCCGGGCACGCTTGATCTGCTTGGCCGCCACGATCTCTTCCGGCCGGCTCAAGAGCGGAATCTCGCCCATCTGCATCAGATAGATGCGGATCGGGTCGTCGATCTGGTCGTCGTCGCCGGTGACCGGGCCTTCTTCTGCTTCCACGTCTGGTCCCACTTCAAGGTCCGCTTCCAGTTCGTCATCCACGTCCGCCTCCACGGCGACCGCCGCGTGGGATTCCTCGGCCTCGAATACCTCCTCGGCGAGAAAATCGTTCTCAAGCGGCCGCTTGGCGGGGCGGGAATGGGGGACTGTCCCGATTTTTGTCTTAGCAAAAATGGGACTGTCCCCTTTACGGCCATTCTCCACTTTCACGGCCTTGGCGGGAGACTTCTTACTGGGTCGGGCGAACTTGGCGGCGGTTTTCGTCACGGGAGGCTCCTTCAGCGGGATGTTCCTGGGCTGTTCCTTGGCGGCATCCTCTGAAAGCACGTCCGGTGCCGAGACCACCATGCACGATCGGCGGCTGTTCATAAACACTTACTGTGATTGTACTTACGGCGATACGCTGATCGGTGCCGACGGCCGAAAGCCACGTCTTATGTTGCTTGGCGGCAACTGATGGCTGGTACGCACGTTGACTTTGGGAAACATGCGTAAAGGTGTGAAGCAAACGCGACGGAGTCAATTATATCGGTTTTGCCAGATTTGGCAAAAGGGGATGAATAGAGAATTAAGGAAGCCTGCGAATCCCAGCGGCTTGCGGGCTGTCGATTTAATGCCGAGATGCACCGATGAATAAGGAGTTACGTCAATGCCGTCGTCGTAAGTCCGTATTCTTTGGTCACTTTTCGACTAAACCAACAGACCGCTTGCCCGCTGGATCGTTAGGTTCGTAGCTACAGAAACGGCCGCCCCACTCTGAAAATCCCAGCGGCTTGCCCGCTGGATCGTTAGGCTCCTCGCTACAGAAACGGCCGCCCCGCTCTGAAAATCCCAGCGGCTTGCCCGCTGGATCGTTAGGCTCCTCGCTACAGAAACGGCCGCCCATCACCTTGAGAATCCCAGCGGCTTGCCCGCTGGATCATTAGGCTCGTCGCTACAGAAAGGCCGCCCATCACCTTGAGAATCCCAGCGGCTTGCCCGCTGGATCATTAGGCTCGTCGCTACTCCCCGTCCATCGCCTCCCAATTGCGCACATACGCCGAAATCTTGGCCGATTCCAAATCGCCATAACTGCCGACATAGGCGCTGGCTTGCCAAAGCCGCTCCACACGAGCCGGCTCACCGCGCTCGAGTACTCTCTCCAAATCAATTCCTGGCCAGCATTCATTAAAGTCGTCACGGCGCGGGCAGGCGACAGACTCGGATGCGTCCAAACGGCCAAATGCACATGGTCGGGCACAAACGAAACCTTTTCAATAAACAAGGGATGTTGCCTTTCGATCTTCTTCCAGCCGCCCGTTACCGCTTCCGCCTCTGTGCGACCAAAAACGCCGGCTCTCTTCCAAGTTGAAAGAACCATGTGAAATCGCAGGACCGTCGCGGCGTGCGCCGCATTCAATCGTTCTGCTTCGGCAGCATCTTGCGAAAAGCTCGCAACGAATACCGGTGGAAGCGGACGCGACTCGTAGCCGTGATGCTCGCCTTGACTTTCCAGATACGTCAAAACGGCGTCCGCGGTCGATTTCCCCGTCGTGCTGGCGAAGTAGCCGCGGCTGAGAAGTTTACCGTCATTCGCTTGCGCTAACTGCCCGCGCAGCCACTTGCTCACGCGGCCTTTCATCTTGCTCGCGCACGATGCCACGCTTTCCGTCGCCAACAAACTCGCAAGGACTCGCACTTCCGACCCGCTTGCCGATGCTTCGAGAATATGAATGCCGTATTCCCGGAGCAAGGTGTCGAGGGTTTCTCGGTCCAGCCTTGTCAGTTCGGCCGTTGAGCGAACTCGATACGTTCGCCAGCGATAGTAAACGCGAAAGCACGTGGCGAAGCGGAGTTCTTCGAGTTGGTAAGGCTGTATGAACACGGCAACATCGCAAATCGGGCCAGTTTGCAACCATCATGGTATAACGCTGCCGCGCCGCAGGGAAGAATGAACCTAACGATCCATCGGGCAAGCCGATGGGATTTTGGCGTTGGGGTCGGGCGGGTATGTAGCAACGAACCTAATGATCCACTGGGCAAGCCAGTGGGATTCTGGAAAGATGAGTGGGCAAGCCGGTGGGATTTTACCGCCGCGCCATCGCCGTCCAGCGCACCGCGTGGGCGATCAGCCGCAAGAAGGCCGGCTCGCGGAAATCATCCTCGTGGCCCAGTGTGGTGCAGAAAACCCGGCCGCCGGCGTGCCGCGTGGTCCAAGCCACCGGGGCCGTGCCGCGGCCGTCGTCAGCAGTGAGCAAGACGGTCGCCACGGACGAAAGCCGCGGGCCGCGATAGACCTCGCCCTCGGCAATCAGGCCTTCCAAACCATCCAATGCCGGATGATGCCAGGCGACGTCTGACCGCCGCACTTCCATGAGCCGGCCTTGTCCCGTCTCGGGCTGCCGTCCGCCGAAAACTTCCTCGGCAAAATCGGGCCAGCCCGGCATGTTCGCGCCGAGCGTCCGCAGGGCGACAATTGATCCGCCGCCGCGGCAATAGAGTTCGATCCGTTTCTGCCGCTGGCGGTCGTTCGCCGCCGGCCAGCCCAAGAGCACGAGGCAATCGTAGTTTTCGATGACATCGTCGCCCGCCCGAGCATGTTCCCAGGCAGGTTCCGCGATCAGGCTTCGATCGGAATTGAGATGCCCGGCCAGGCGCTCCAAGGCGACTCGCCAGGACGATCCCAAGCCGGCGAGAATGCCGACGCTCAGCGTCTGCGCTTCCTGCCGCGGCGCCGGGCGGGGCTTGGCGTTGCCGCCCATGCCGATTGCCTCGTGCGGCGAGTGCATGAACCAATGTCGGGCGGCTGCGGCGTCGATCATGCCGTTCATTGTCAGCGGCATTACGAAGGCTGTCGATAGAGGTTCGCGCCCGCTTGAAGAAAAATCGGCGCAATTCGCGTCCGGTTATGACGAGAAGAGTGGCGGCGCAAAGAGGGATGGCTCAGTTTTGGCAAGGAATACGGGAGTGATAACCGCGCTTAGTCTTCATTGTCATCAAGTTCTAGCAGGTAAACACTGAATGCCTTGGCCCGAAAGTCATGCATGTAAGTGGTCGGACCATCGAGCCGGCCGGTGAATGTTGCATCGTCACCAACTCGGGCTCTGTGGGGCGGTCGTGAAAGGATAATGGTTACTTGCCAAAAGTTGACAAAGTTCCCCATTTCGGAGCTTTTCTGGTATGTTGCGACAAATGTAACTCTTTTTCCAGAATACGACCTTAAATTGTCTTTTTCGGTCAAGGCGATCGGCTGGATGAAATACAAGTGATAGCATTTGGCGGCGGCTAGGAAACATGAGATTAACGTGACCCACACGAGCAATCGCCGCAGGCTGAATTGATACCACGCGAGTTTGGAGTTTTGTGAGTCCATTCGTTCTAGAATACCAACTCGAAACGGTGATTCCAATCTTCGGCTGACGTTCGTGCTCTACAAATGCTCTCTCATCTCCGCCGCCAAAAAGAACGAGCCGGTGATGCATATCAAATCGTTCTCGCCGGCGGTTTGTCGTGCGGTGTGCCAAGCGGCGGCTGACTCGTCGAAAATCGGCCAGCGCTTGCCGGTCATTTCTTCGCCCAACTGTTGCAATTCCTCCGGCGGAACAGCCCGGCTGCTGCCTGGATAGCGCGTGAAGTAAACGTCGTCGAACGCGGGCAGGAGAACCTCTAACATCCCCCGCACGTCCTTGTCTAGCGTCGTGCCGAAGATCAACAACCGCCGGGCGACATCAAAACTCTCCCGCAACGTTTCCACCAGCGCCTCAACCGAGGCCACATTATGCGCTGCGTCCAGCACCACCGCCGGCCGCCGCGCGATGACCTCCACCCTTGCCGGCCATGTCATGCCGCCCAGGGCTGACGCGACGGCCGCCTCGGGAATCTTCCAGTCCGCTGTACGCAAGACATCAATCGTCGCTAGCGCCGTCGCCGCGTTCGTCGCCTGGTGCCGGCCGGGCAGGGCAAGGTCGAAAGCCTGTGCCGTAGGGTGTGGTCGAGTTCCACGAGACCCACCAGAAACCGCTTGGTGGGTCTTCGCTGCGCTCGACGCCACCCTACGAAATTCCAACCGCCCCGCCGCCGCCTCGCACTCCAAATGCCTCGCCGGCTCATACGTGAAATCAAAATCGGTCCCGCATTCGACAAGCGGCGCGCCTCGCTCGCGGCAGACCTGGCGAATCACGTCCCGCGGTTCCGGCTCGACCACGCCGCTCACCACCGGCACGCCCGGCTTGATGATCCCCGCCTTCTCCGCGGCGATCAAGGCCAGCGTATTGCCCAACTGCTGCGTGTGGTCGAAACTGATGCTCGTGATGACTGAAACCACCGGCCGGCAGACATTCGTGGCGTCCAGCCGTCCGCCCAACCCGACCTCCATCACGGCCGCGTCCACGTTTTGCCGCGCGAAGTGGGCGAACGCCATCGCGGTGACGATCTCGAAGAAGGTGGGGGCGGAAAGCAGAGAGCAGGGAGCAGGGAGCGGGGAGTCGGACTGCTTGGCTCCCCGCTCCCCGCTCCCAGCTCCTTGCCCATCCACTCTCTCCACCGCCGGCCGCACCTGCTCGATCAGCCCGTCAAAATCCTCGATGCACTGCCCGTCAATCTGGATCCGCTCTTCGATCCGCTCCAGGTGCGGCGAAGTGAATAACCCGGTGCGATAACCGGCCGCCGTGAGCACCGCGACGATCATGGCGGCCGTCGAGCCTTTGCCCTTGGTGCCCGCCACGTGGATCACCGGCAGGTTTTGCTCCGGCAAGCCCAGTTCCGCCAGCAGCCGCCGCATCCGCTCCAGGCCCATCCGCGTCTGGTCGTAGGGCATCGTCCGCCAGCGTTCGTAGTTCTCGCGGCCGAGGAGGAACTCGCGGGCAGCGGAATGAGTCGAAGGATCGGTTGCGTTCGGCGGCGATGGCACCGGACAATCCCGGTCCTGGCTCCCTTCTCCCCGGTACTCCGGGGAGAAGGGCTGGGGATGAGGGGCTGGAGGTAGAATTGGTTGCGGCACTGGTATCATCTGCCAATCACTGTCCATTGCGGAAATCGACCTGTGATTTTAGAGCTGAAATTACATTTTGCCTCAGCATCGCGGCTGGCTCCGGACCCCTCACCCCCGACCCCTCTCCCCGGAGTACCGGGGCGAGGGGAGATAGGAGTTCGAGCGTCAGGCCACCGGCGACACCATGAGCAAGGTTGGACAATCAATTATGGTGGGCCCGCGCTTGCTACGCAATCTTGTCCCTCCCTACGATCGCCCAGCGGCAGCCAGTCGTGCCATTCATACCCGTCCGGCAGCACCTCCGTAGGACTCATCTCCAAATGCACGATGCGCCGGTGCATCGTGCAACCTTCGGCGCTCTGAATGCTGGCGTGCGAAAGCAAAGGACGCATTAAAAGCACGTCGCCCGCAGCACAAAGGATCGTCTCCGCCGGCCGCGGGGGGCTTTCATCTGATACGATTGTCAGACGATGCGAGCCGGGCACCACTTGCAGCGGCCCGTTCTCCGCCGTCATGGCGTCCAAGTGTACCCGCGCCGTGAGCATTGCCGCAAGCAACTCGACCGGCGCTTCCAGATGCGGCACGCCCGCCTTGAACGTCGGTTTTTTGAATTGCCCAAACTGCCCATGCTGCTTCACCGCAACCGTCATATCGCGATGCCACGGCAGCGACCAAGTAGCGCCGGGCGGTTTGTCGAAGTGAGCACCCCGCACCACGCCGGCGGCCTTGCCCAGCAGTTCTGTTAGCACTTCGGCCAGCGGTGGGCGGCGAAGCAAGTCAACCGCCCCTGGCCACAAGCCAGCAGATTCCGCGCACCGTAGGCTCGGCCGCGCTGGCTGGTAAGCACGGAATCGCCCACCGCGCCGCCTTCCAACGCCGCAGTGCAGTCCGCCCCGGCGCGTGCCGCCGCATCGGCGTCAAGCGCACCGCGAAGGAGCACGTAGCCATCGAGGTCGATCGACTTTGAAATCACATTTTGTGATTTCAAGATTTCGGCATCCTTCCCGAAGACCGTGCAAAGCGAATCTTGAGGCGCCTTTTCGGCGCCCCAAGTCCTTTCGCTTCAACACCTTACTTCTTTTTCTTCTTGACGACCTTCGCCTTGGGCGGCTTGGCGAGCTTGGCGACCGGCTTGGCCGAACCGGACTTGCCGCCGCTGAAACCCTTCTCCATCAGCGTCTTTTGCCAGGCCGACTCGCAGGCACCCCCCCAACGGCTGAGTTCGGTCATTGCTCGCTCCAGGCTCTGGAAATAGTAGATTTCCAGGTTTTTTACTCCCCGGCCTGCATGGCGCCATGGCTCTTGGGGTCGTCGGGCTCGCCGGCGAGGCGAATGGCGGGGGCCAGGAGGTTGCGTACCGTGACCACGATCTGCCGCAGCGAATCGGCGTCGTGCGTCGCCTTGGAATCGGTGCGGCCCTTGAAATTGACCATGAAAATAGCTCCTTACTGCTGAAAAATGCGGTAAATACGGGAAAAAACGGGAAATTCGCCCCCGGCGGAAAAATTTTTCCGCCGGGCCATTTTTATTGTCCACGAACGGGAACACTCGTCAAGATCCCCCAAGTGCTTTTCCCACAAGGGTTTACGGCGATTCGCGCGGCCGCGGCAACCCTTTCATTATCTACGTGCGCAAACATTCGTCAAGAGCGCAAACCGGTTCCCGGCAAGGATTTAGGTATGTTTTGTACCAACATTTCCTTCCAAGTGTTGACAGATATTCATAAGCTGGTATACTGAGGTCGTTCTTGGGGGCTTGAAGCCTCTGCCTGAGGCGAAGCGGCAAGCCCGCAAACCCCAAGAACTAAGAACTAAGACCCAAGTCCAAAGACCCAAGACCTGAATAATCATGCAACGTCCTCAATATCCGTCCCGCCGCGACCAACCCCAGCTTGACCAGCGCGAAGACCTCGTCCGCACCCTTGCCCTGCTCCGCCGCGCCGTGCGCGAGCGAGGTCGGGCCGACGTAGAGACCTTTTGCCGCGCCTTTCTCCGCCGGCTTTCCGACGCCGAGGTCCGGCTGGACGACCGCGCCGAAATCTCCGCCCTCGTCGAGCTGCTCCAGGACCGCGTCAAGTACGGCCTCACCGATCGGCTGCGGAAGCTGCTCCTTCCGCTCGTCGCGGCTGTGGAGAGCCAGATGGAAATCAGCGATGAGCAATGAGCGATGAGCTGTAAGCGGTGTGCTCAAAGCTCATAGCTCATAGCAACCACTCCTAACCAAAACCCGCCACCCAAGATGCCTTCCCTATGAAATCCCCCAAACGCCAACTCGCCGACCAGCGGCTCCAAGAAACCATCGCCCACCTCTGGTCCTGCTATGACAAGGACCGCACGAACGCCGAGATCCGCAACCGCCTCGTGGAACATTACACGCCGCTGGTGCAGCAGATCGTGCGGCACTACATCCGCCGCTATCGCCTCCGCGAGGTCGAAACCGCCATCGGCGACGCCTTGCTGCTCTTGCTCGTGCGGCTCGTGCCAAACTATGACGGCCAGCGAGACTTTTGCCGCTGGGCGGCGAAATGCATCCGCCAGAAGATGCTCGATCGGCGGCGGCTGGAACGGCTCAACGCCAAACGCTTCGCCAAGCGGACCGACTGCGAACGTCACTGGCCGGAGATCGAGGCCCGCCTCGTCCGCCCCGCCGAGCCGGGCAGCGACGTTCGCTTCGCCGAACTGGCCGCGGCCCTGCCCGCCCGCGACGCCGCCGCCCTTTGGCTGCGGTTCTATCGCCGCATCAGCTTGCGCGACATCAGCACGACTCTGAACGTATCCCACTACACCGCGGCCAGCCTGATTCGCGGCGCGATCAACACGCTGCGGGAAGTGGCGGAGGAGAAAAGTGAGAAGTGAGAAGTGGGGAGACCCAGAGTCCGACATGAATCCCGCTTCACTCCCCACCTCCCACTTCCCACTACCCACTGACCACTAATCACTACCAGCTAACCCCGTTTCCCCAACCCCAAGGAGTTTCTCCATGTCCGAGTTTTCCTCCACCAGCGTCGTAAACGAAACCGAGGCCATCGCCGCCATCGCCGCGGCCGTGGCCGAAGGTGCCCGCGCCGAGCCCCAGCTCGCCGCCGGCAAGGTGATCGACAGCCTCCGCGCGGCCTTCGGGCCGATCGTGCCGAAGATCATCGCCTTGATCGAGGCCGGCGCGAACAACCTGCCGGCGATCCTCGACGCCCTCAAGGCGGCCGGCATCGCGCTGCCCCCGTGGGTCAGCCTCGTCGCCACGATCCTCATCGCGGTGACGAAGCAGCAGTAAGTGCTGGGAGCAGGAGCAGGAGCGGGGAGCAGGGAGTTAAACTCTGCTTCCTTGCTCCAAGCTCCGTGCTCCAAGCTCCATTCCCTTTCAAATCTCAAATCTCCAATTCCAAATCCCATGACTACTAAACGATTCTTGACCATCTTTGTTGTCCTTGCAGTCCTTGCCGCCGCGGCGATTGTGCTCGAACCGGCACTCGTAGTCCCGCCCGGGCACCATGCTTGCATGGTCGGCGGAATGCCGGCTAAAGCCGGGACTCCAGCGCGGGCCGGCACTGAACACTCTGTACTGGGTACTGAATACTCAGTACTCGCCGCGTCCAGCAGCGCCGACGTCACCCTCGCGGCGCAAAGGCGCGGCTGGCGCTCGAGCGACGGCCGCACGGCCACGTTCGCCTTCGCCAGCACCGCCGGCACGCTCACGGCTCATGCCGCCGTCGGCCTGGACCAGGAGTGTAACTTCGCCCTGCTGCCGCTGGCAGATCCGCTGCTGCCATCACCGACGCCGAGTCCAGGCCCCGCGCCGCAGCCCAGTCCGACACCATCACCCGCGCCGCTGCCGAAGCCGCGCGCATCGAACCTCCGCGTGCTGTTCACCTATGATCCGGCCGCGCTGGCCGATCTGCGCCGCACGGCAGGCGATCCTCGCCTCGCCGGAGCTGCGCAGCTATCTGGAAAAGCACTGTCCGCTGGAATCGAACTGCGCGAACGGCATGTGTCCAATCAATGCGGCGCACACGGCATCGTACCGTTTCCTGCCCGGCGTGGCCGACGCGGCCCAGCTCCCAGCCGTGTGGCAAGGCATCTTCAACGCCGCCCGCGCCAAGCCGGCGCCTTGGCTGCTCGTGGTGAACGAAGCCGGGCAAACCGTCGTTGATCAACCCTGGCCCGGCAGCGTGGAAGAAACGCTCGCGCTGCTGAAAAAGTTCGGCGGCGAGTGAGATCCGCCGGCGATCAAGTGGGAGGTGGTGAGTGGGAAGTGGGAAGTAGTTACCGCACCTACTTTCCCGCACACTGACACTTTCCACTCCCCACTTCCCACTCCCCACTTTCCACTCCCCACTCAACCCCCAAGGACCCCCAACCATGCCTTTCCCCTACCTCATCATCTCCGACGCCAACGCCCACGAGTTTTGCTCCGGCGGCCCGCTCGCTCGCCACTTCGGTTACCGCGGCTGGCAGCGGCCCGATGCGCCGCACGCCTTCCGCGGCGGCCGGCCGATCGGCGGCACCATCCCGCGGAGCGAATGGCCGGACCGCATCCGCGCCGGCCAAGGCTCGTTCCTCTCCGATCTCGTCAAGCAGCAAGGCATTGCGGCCAAGGACCAGAACGGTCTCAGCCTCTGCTGGTGCTACGGTTCGACCCGCGCGGTGGAAGTCCGCCGCGCGACGATGGGCCTGCCGTTCCATGATCTTTCGCCGGAAAGCGTCGCCGGCCCTTGCACCGGCTGGCGGAACGAAGGCGGCTACGCCAGCGAGGCCTTCGACCAATTGCAATCGGCCGGCGCCTGCGAGTCGTCCTTCATGGACGCACCGCACAGCCTCCGCGCCGCCCGCTGGAAATCCGGCTGGCAAGACAACGCACGGCTGCACGAAGCGGTCGAGTGGTACGAGATTGGCGGAGGGCAGGGAGCGGGGAGCGAGGAGCAGGGAGCAAGCAGTCTGGCTCCAAGCTCCGTGCTCCAAGCTCCCGGCCCTTTCGACGAAGTCATCACCTGCCTCTTGAACCGCATCCCGGTCGCCGCCGGCCTCGACTGGTGGGGCCACCTGGTCTGTTTTCTCGACCCGGTGCTCCTGCCCGACGGCTCGGTGGGCGTGTTGTTCCAGAACTCCTGGGGCATCGATTGGCCCACGCCCGGCGCGAACGGCCTGGCCGTGCTCACGGAGCGAAAAGCCACGCCCGACGGCGCAGCCGCGCCGGTGATTGTGACCGCGAGCGAGCAATGAGCAATGAGCAATGAGCAATGAGCGGTGAGCAGTGAGCAGCAAACTCAAAGCTCATAGCTCACCGCTTCCCACTTCCCACTACCCACTTCCCACCCAACCATGTACCACCACCCCACCATCCCCGCCACCTCCCTCTACCTCGAGGGCCTCGCCGTTTCCGTCGGCTACGGTGACTTCCTCGAAACGACGCTCCAGCACAACCTCGACCACTTCGACAACTTCGTCGTGGTCACGTCCTACGACGACGCCGCCACGCAGGCGGTCTGCGCAAAGCACGGCGTGACGTGCGTGCAAACGGATCATCATCGCGACGACGGCGCGGCCTTCAACAAGGGCCTCT
Source organism: uncultured Planctomycetia bacterium (assembly GCA_963707295.1). Taxonomy (GTDB): domain Bacteria; phylum Planctomycetota; class Planctomycetia; order Pirellulales; family Thermoguttaceae; genus JANXQG01. The sequence goes on along the minus strand of CAVPPL010000006.1, from coordinate 231,657 downwards.
TGATCAACCTCGGGCTGGCCCATCTGCGGCATCGCGGCTGGATCGCGCACTTGGACGCCGACATCGCCATGCCCGACCGCGCCCGCTGGGTGCTCGGCAAGAGCCGGCTCGATTCCGATTGCATCTACGGCGCGGACCGGCTGGAAGTCATCGGCCGCCCGGCGTGGCAGCGGCTGCAAACGAACCGGCGTTTCCAGCGGCAATATCGCTACAAGTACCTCGTCGGCGGCCCCGACCTGCCGTTGGGCTCGCGGCTTTTGCACAACGAGTACGGCTACTGCCCGATCGGCTATTTCCAGCTTTGGCATAGCAAACATGCCCAGCGGCGATATCACGACAGCCAGGGCTCGGCCGAGCACAGCGACGTGCTCTTCGCCCTGCAATGGCCAGCGCGCCGGCGCCTGCTGTTGCCTGGCCTGTTCGTCTATCACCTGCAATCGGAACCGGCGGCGATGGGCGCGAACTGGCAGGGGAGGAAGACGAAGAAATGGTGAGCGGAGAGATTTCGACAGAAAAATAAAGGGAAAGAAAAATGGAAGCAACGGAGAAAGGAAGATTGGGGAAAAGAAGATGAGATAGCAAATCTCCGATCTCAAATCTCAGATTCGAGATTCCAGATCCCCCCTAAGTCCATCTTCCTTTCGTCCATTTTCCTTTCCTCATTTTTCTGTCCACTTTATTTTTCTGTCGAATTCCCTGCGGCAAGCCGGCCGCGACCGGCAACAACTGCTTCCTGATTTGCAGGAACCCCGTCCTGATATGCGAACTTTCCTGCCATTTTGGCAGGCCGGCAGTCACATACAGCGATTTTCTCCGCGTTTTCCATCTATGTACACACCAAGCACATTTTTTTTGCGAGCGTAACCATGAGTGAAATACAGTGCGTTTTCCCCGAGGATCGGGCCTGCCGCGAGCAGGCATTGCGGGCGGTCGAGAAATTGGCCCTCGACGGCCATACGAACCGCGAAATCTCCGTCAGGCTGAACCTTCACCGCCGCGTCGTCGGTCGCCTGCGGCGCGAGCTCTGGAAGGAATGGCTGAACGACGCCGCGCAGAGCCGCACAGAAGCGGGCCCTTCTCCGTTGCGCGGCATTCCGTCATCTATCGCGAGGCAATGCATGCCTGGGGGCTGTCCAGAATGAGCAGCTCGTCACCACAACGGTTGCCACGACCAGCGATGGTGAGGTCAAGAATACGACTCGCCGCGAGCAACAGCCGGGCGACAAGGCATTTCTATGCACAGCACTGAACGCCTTGAAAGTCGTTGAACGCCGCGGCCGCTGACTGGCCCCTTGCGCGGCCGCCAATGAGAACCTGTTGATTGATTCCCAGCGTCCCTTTAGAAACATGAGCGATGAAGAACTCCAGCGAACCGCAAACGGCGATGTCGAGCGACCAGAAGAAAGCACAAAAGGAAATCCTTTGGCGAAAGTGGGAGGAGGCGCAGACGCTGATGACGTTCACCCAGCTAACCATGCCCAACTACCGCCCGCACTGGCACCACGATGCCCTGGCGGAAGCACTGGATCGAGTGGCGGCGGGCAACTGCCGCCGCCTGATGGTCTTCATGCCCCCGCAACACGGCAAGAGCGAGTTGGTGAGCCGCCGCTTCCCGGCCTACCTGCTGGGCAAGAAACCGAACCTGCGGCTGATCGCGGCCAGCCACACCCATAGACTGGCCGTCGCCATGAACCGCGACGCGCAACGCATTATGTGCGAACAATCGTACAAAGACCTCTTTCCCGAAACCAGAATGGCAACCCCGCGCGACGCTCGCACCGGCCAATTCCTGCCCCGCCGCACGATGGACCACTTCGAGCTCGTCGGCCACACCGGCTCGCTCCGCTCGGTCGGCGTCGGGCAATCGATCGCCGGCCTGCCGGCCGACGGCGCGATCATCGACGATCCCTTCGGCAGCCGCGAAGATGCCGACAGTCCGGTGATTCGCCAGAAGGTCTGGGACTGGTACGCCAACGATCTCTATCCGCGGCTTTCCGCGAATGCCTGGATCGTGCTCACGCACACCCGCTGGCACCGCGACGACCTGGCCGGCCGCCTGCTGCGGAAAATGGCCGACCGCGCGGCGGAGCAGTGGGAGGTGCTTTGCTTGCCGGCGGTGAAGGAAAATGTAGGGTGGGCCGAGTGCAACGAGTCCCACCACGAACCCGCGAACATGGTGGGACTCGCTTCACTCGGCCCACCCTACGTCCACCCCCGCGACAAGCGAGAGCCCGGCGTCGCCCTCTGGCCCGACTTCAAATCCGCCGCCGACCTCGAAATCATCCGCCAGCAGGACGCCCGCGCCTTCGCCGCGCTCTACCAGCAGGACCCGGCCGAAGCCTCGAGCGCCGATTGGCCGCCGGAGCTTTTCGGACCCTGGATCTGGACGCCCGCCGAGCGCTGGCCGAAGGAGTTCCAGCTTCGCGTCGTCTGCCTCGACGCCAGCAAGGGCAGCGGCGACCGGCCGGGCGATTACTCGGCTATCGTTTTTCTCGGCGTGGCCGCGGATGGGCTGCTCTACGTCGATGCGACAATCGATCGCATTCCGCTCGACCAGATCGTCCGCAAAACGCTCGTGATGTGCGACCGCTACCGGCCCGATTTCGTGGGCATTGAAGCCGAGCAATTTCAAGAGCTGTTAATACACGAGTTCCACCGCCAGTGCCACGGCTTCAACGCCCGCTGGTCGGTCTGGGAGATGCTGTCGAAGGGTTTCAGCAAGGTGGCTCGTATCCGGCGATTGACGCGGTACGTGGTCAACCGCGAGCTGCGATTCCGCGCCGACTCGCCCGGCTGCCGGCTCCTGGTCGATCAGCTCATGGATTTCCCTATTGCCGACCACGACGACGGCCCGGACGCGCTGGAGATGTGCGTGCGATTGCCGGTCGATGTGAAGAGGTTGAGGTGATGTAGGGTGGGACAAGCTCGCTTCAAGCGAGCCGCCGGCCCACCATGAACGGCCAAGCAAAGAGTTTTTACAGAAAAATGGGGGACAGAAAAATGAAACCACGAAATACGCGAAAACGATTAAGCATCGTCCTCGGGAATACGATTTCCTTCCGCATTCAAAAAGATACGGCTTGCTTGGATTCCGTGCCACGAATGCTCAACGCGGAATCTCCCGCCGCATTCAGGATGCTCAAGCGAATCCAAGGGGCCGCAACGTGGTGCCAAAGGCTTTATCGACGTAGAGCCACAAGTCACGCAACGTGGCGGGGACCGGCGTGCCGTGCGCCAGCGATGCATGGCACGAGCGTCTTCGATTTGTTTCAAGTGGTAAGCGACTGGGTCTTTGCCGAGAAGATTCGCTGTTTTCCTGAACGTCTTCATCGGGACCGGATTCCTCCATTTCATGAAATGCGCTCCTCAAAAAAGCTTGCATCAAAAATGAGTTCCCCTTCACGCAACGAATTACAGTCAAAACACCAGACAACTTCCTCAAGACGTAGCAGCTTCGTTCCATCGTCATGGCGGTAGTAACCTATGCGGGTTGTCCTAACCGAGCTAACAAAGCCACATCGGTCGCATCGGTATTCGTGGCCAAACATGTGAATACATCCTACACGCTAATTTCGAAACGCTTCCGCCGACCCCATTGTACCGCGCATCCATTTTTCTGTCCCTTATTTTTCTGTCGAAGTCATGCCGTCTGAAACTTCCACGAATCGAACTCCCCCAAGAAAACCTCTCCCCGAGTCTCTGGCAACTGCTCATCCAATGCCGCGATGAGAAAGACCAGGAGCGCCTTTACCGTGAACTTGAAGAACGAGGTTACCGATGCCGCGCGTTGATACTGTAGTCTCCTGCGAAGTCCGACGTTCCTTCCGTGTCAGCCAGGTGGAAGGAATGTTCGGTCTGCCGGAGCGCGAAACGGCAAGCGAGCGATTTTCCGCCGAACTGCCGGACGAAAGCGAGCCTTGGCAGATCGGCCTGATCGTCGGTCCCTCCGGCAGCGGCAAGACGACGATCGCTCGCGCCGCGTTCGGCCGGCTGGATGGCGCGCGCCGCTGGCCGCGCGATCGCGCCGTCGTCGATTGCTTCGGCAAGCGGTCGATCAAGGAGATCACCGCCATGCTGACGGCCGTCGGCTTCAGTTCGCCGCCGGCGTGGGTCAAGCCGTATCGCGTGCTCTCCCAAGGCGAGCAATTCCGCTTCGACCTGGCTCGGGCACTCTTGACTCGCAAGCGCCGCATCGTCTTCGACGAGTTCACCAGCGTGGTCGATCGCACGGTCGCCCGCATCGGCTCCGCGGCGGTGGCGAAAACCGTGCGGCGGATGTGGTGCGGGCGTCCCGCCTGCGGACGAAAGCAATTCGTCGCCGTGACCTGTCATTACGACGTGGCCGAGTGGCTGGAACCGGATTGGATTTTGGATATGGCCAATTCCCAATTGCAGCGGGTGCGTCTTCGGCGGCCGTCGCTCCAACTGCAACTCCATCGCACGACCGCCGACGCTTGGCCCCTGTTTGCGCGTCATCACTATTTGACGGCCGCGTTGAACCGCTCGGCGCATTGCTATGTGGGGCTGCTGGAGGGCGATTCGGGTGGCCTGAATCCGGGTGGCACGTCCCTGAGCTTCGAGCGAAGGGCGTGGTCCATTCTCTCGGGCACCACGCCCTTCGCAAGCTCAGGGACGTGCCACCCTTGGACCAGACGGACTCGGAGGTCCATCCTACGTCGCCCGTGGCCTTCTGCCGCCGTCCTCAACGCCATCGGCTATCGCGGCGTATGGCGTGTCTCGCGGCTCGTCGTGCTGCCGGACTATCAAGGCATCGGCATCGGCCGCGCGATGCTTGCCGCGGTGGCCGAGCAGTACCCGCGCTTGCGGATCACGACGAGTCATCCGGCGATGCTCCGCGCCTTGGCCGCCGACCCGGCTTGGCAACTCGCCGCCCTCCGCCGCGCCGGCTACACCCGCCAACCCCATGCCGTTTCCCATTCCAACTTCCGCGGCGGCGCGATCCGCGGCAGTTCAGCCGGAAGATGCGTTGCGACGTTTGAAAGAAAAGCAAGCCGAAAGAATCAGACAGAAAAATGAAGAACAGAAAAATGAGAAGAGGAGATTACTTATCGCCCTTAGAGACCGCCGCTGCGACGAGCGCCAGTCCGCCACTGATCGAAAAGCCGAGGGAGGTAAGGCCCAACGCAATTGAACTGAAATTTCGCATAATTCTCCACGCTTACGAAGGCGCAAAAAATGCTTGCAAGAAAGAGCAAAACTGCCCAGCCGACGAATAGGTTCCGCATGATTTCTAGCCTTTCGGAGCTAAATTTCGGGACCAGTCAACAGACCTCATTCTACCTCACTTTGCAGCAGCGCCAAGAGAGCAACCCGAAATCCATTTTTCTGTCCCCCTATTTTTCTGTCGAAGAATCTGAAATCTCAAATCTGAAACCTGATATTCTAATCCCAACCCCAAGGACCCCATCATGCCCGAAACCACCACCGCCTCCCGCAACGAACTCTCCCGCGCCATCCGCCAGCTCGATCTGCTGGAAGACTACTGCGACATGTTCGACCGCCTCGTCGATATGAGCGACATCTCCACCTTCGGCGACGAGAACAGCGGCGCAGGAATCCCAGGCAGTTGCGCCGGACTGCCCGACGCCGAGCTGGCCGCCTCGCGGGCGTTCCTCTATCCCAGCGCCACGAGCACTGCTTACATCAACGAGACCGAGTTCCGCTGGATCCGTGCCCGCAGCCGCGCGTTTCTCACCGTCAATCCCTACGCCGCCGGCGCGGTCCGCAACCGCGTGGCCTACGCCGTCGGCAGCGGGCATACGTATAGCGTGGCGTCGCGCGTAGGATGGACCTCCGAGTCCGTCCAGCAGCGCCGCACTGATTTGAAATGCCGGACGGACTCGGAGGTCCATCCTACAGGCGAGGCCCAACTCCTCGCCGACTGCCGCGCGGTGCTCGACGAGTTCTGCCGCGTCAACCGCTGGTCGCAACGGCAAAAGGAAACCATCCGCCGCCTCGACCGCGACGGCGAGCGGTTTCTACGCTTCTTTGCGGATGTTGAAAACGGCCTGCTCCGCGTTCGCTTCATCGAGCCGCTGGAAATCCAGAACCCGCCCGGCGCGACCGCCGCGGATGGCTGGTTCTACGGCATCCGCTTCGCGCGGCACGCGGCCGGCCTCGACATGGAAACGCCGCTGGAATACGCGATTGTCGATATCACGCCGCAGGGTTCGGTGACGGAACTTCGCGAGAAGGTGCCCGCCGGCGACGTGCAGCGGCTGACGGCCAACGTCGATCTCTCCAGCCCGCGCGGCCTGCCGGTCTTCTTCGCCTTGCAGGGCCATTTGAACGATGCCGTGCGGACCTTGAAGGCCACCGGGCGGATCGTCGAGTTCCGCGCCCGCATCGGCATGATCCGCCGCCACGTCAACGCCACGCGCGAGAGCGTGCGGCAAGCGATCGACACGCCGAATACCGGCCTTAGCGAGCCGCGCGTGCGGACTGCGCGGCAGTATCCCTACGCGGCGATCATCGACGCCTCCGACGCGACCGACTACCAGTTCCCCAGCGAGGCCGCCCCGGTCGATAAGAACGTGGCCGCCATCCAGGCCGAGTTGCGTGCGGCGGCCGCGGCGCTCGGCATGCCCGAATACATGCTCTCCGGCGACGCCAGCAACGCCAACTACTCCAGCACGATGGTCGCCGAAGGCCCGGCCGTAAAAACCTTTGAGGCGTTGCAGGCGGACCTCATCGAGGCAGATATCGAAGTGATGGAACGCTCACTCGTCGTGGCAGCCGCGGCCGGGCGGATCGCGGGCGCATTGGCCGACGACATCCTCGACCTGGTGAGCGTTACCGCCGAGCCGCCGCTGATCAAAAGCGAGAACCGCTTGCAGGAAGCCCAGGCCGACCAGATTCTGCTCGCTTCCGGCGTGCTGAGCCGCGCCACGTTTGCCGCCCGGCATGGGCTGGTGTATGCCGAGGAGAAGGAACGGATGGGGGAATGAAAAAAGTAGGGTGCGTGGAGCGAAGCCGCGCGGAAATGGTGCGTTGCGCACGGAGGTCAATCCGTTGTTCGACCGTCGATTTGTGTACGACGGCTTTGCGCAACGCACCATTCGCGGGTCAATTCCGTGCTCCACGCACCCTACGCGAAACGTCACGCCGGCGGCATGACCTGCTCGACATCCTCATCGATCCACTCGGGCACTGCCCACTGCGGCACTACCCATTGGGGCACCAGCGCCGGCACGCCGTCCGGCTCCGGCGCTCTGCCGGCCGAACGCAAAAGCGCCAAGGCCAGCGAGAGCGAATAACCGCGGCCGAGCAGGCGGACCACCCGGCCTTGACACAAGATCACAACAGTAAAACGTTCCTCCAAATGGGACATGATAATTGGCTCCTTTTCGGAGCGCGACGGTACAGCCGTCGCACTGGCGGCCATCGGGCCGAGCCAAGGACGCGTATAGTATACATACGTACAGTTTCGATGCAAGAGGCCGGCGGAATTTTTCAAAAGAAAAATCCGATGGGTGGGCAGGCGTGCCCCGAAGGGGCGACGCGCTGGAGTCCCGGCTTTAGCCGGCTGTCCTGAAACATGCCGCCGGGGCACCCGCTTGCGGGTCGCGGAACTCCAGCGCGACCGATCCTTCGGCCCCCATCGTTCCCGCCAAATCCAGCGTTGCCTTATAATCAATGCCATGCCCGAAACCGAATCCCAACCCGCCGCCGCACCGCCCAAGCGCCGCTGGTACCAATACAGCCTGCGGACGCTCCTCATGCTGCCGCTCGTGCTCGCGCTGGTGTTATCGGCGGTTTACAGTTGGCCGTATGCCCATCGGCGATATTCCCTCTGGCGGCTGCAAGATTATGTGGACAAGGATTTGACAACATTGCCTCGCGACGAGCAACGTCGCCTGGAAGCATGGTCTGAATCGCTCATTGGAAAGTACGAGAGGCCATTGAAGTTGCACAATATCGACATCCCCGGCATCGGCCAAAGGATGCTCATTGTAGAGTCACGCCCGCGTACTATATCGGCATTGCCCGAATACGGAGACTATCGCATCCATTCGCTCGATTCATGGAGACGCGCGACCCAGATAACTACACTCGACTTGGGAGGCGACCCGCTTTCCATCGAGTTTGACGAATCACGACGTGGCTTTCTGTGCATGACGTTGGCATATGAAGATGACGGTCCCAATGGAGTGAAGCGGTTTTTCTTTCGCGTTGCAGATGGAAATGCAGAGTTGATACGCGTGGAAAAATACGACGGGACAGTCTGGGCGTATTTGCGGCCGGTGTCCCTGCCGGAGCGAATTGAAATGCCGAATCTGCTGGAATCGTCTGATCTAGTCCAGCAGTTGCGCGGGCTGGCTGCCTACTTGTATGGCAACCCGTTTCGCTGGAAGAACATCGACGACAAGACGCGCCGCCGTTTTGCCGAACTCGCCGACTCGCCCGACCCGTGGGTCAGTGAGGAAGCGAAGTTTGCGCTGGAATGGGCTATCGAGAAGTAGGCATACAATCTTCTTCCCCTATCCATCCCCACCTAAAACGATATACTTTTAGTCTCTCAAGAATGAAGACTATTGACTCATGACGAACGATTTGGCGGAGGAATTAAGAATGTCAAATGCCATTGAACCGCGATTGCGCACGCGAATCGCCTTGTTCTCGATCAGCCTTATACTGCTGGTTGGCTCGCCAATATACGCAAACCAACCTGCCGATACCGCGACAGCCAAAGGTAACAACGATTGGTTGCAGCAGAATTCACAGTTCATTATTCCTGCGGCTGCGTTCCTTGGCGGCGTGATCGTCGCGCTAATCATCGGCCGCATGATGCGAAAGCCGGCGCCGGTTCAAGAGAAAGCGCCAGCCGCCGAGGCGAAACCGCAAGCGAAAGTCGAACCAAAACCAGCCGCGCCAAAGCCGCCGCCGAAGCCGGCGCGGAGCGAGGCGGTCACGCTCCTGGCCGCGCTGCAGCGCGAGGCCCGCTTCGTTGACTTCATCAAGGAACCGTTGGACGGTTACAGCGACGCGCAGATCGGCGCGGCCGCCCGCGACGTGCATCGCGACTGCGGCAAAGTGCTCGACCGACTCTTCGCCATCCGCGCCATCGACAGCCAGGAGGAAGGCAGCACGCTGGAAGTGCCCGCCGGTTTCGACGCTGGCCGCTATCGCCTGACGGGCAATGTCGCCGGCAACCCGCCTTTCCGTGGCCGGCTGGTGCATCACGGCTGGGAGGCGGGCGAGGTGCAACTGCCCGAATGGTCCGGCACGCCGCAGTCCGCGCGGGTCATCGCCCCGATTGAAGTCGAGTTGTAGAGTCCGGTGCCACCCAAACTTGGCCCCATCACCGATATCGACAGTTAATATGAGCACGAACTCCGCTAAATACATTCTCGGCTTCGACCTGGGCACGACGAATAGCGTGCTGGCCTACGCGCCGCTGGATGCCGAACAGCCACAAGTCGAAATCCTCCCGCTGCCGCAGCTTGTCGCGGCGGGCACGGTCGAGGCGCGGACCATGCTGCCTTCGTTCACCTATCTGGCGAACGCGAGCGAAACGAGCGGCGGGGCGCTCGACCTGCCTTGGGCCGCCGACCGCGACTACGCCGTCGGCGACTACGCCCGGCGGCAAGGGGCCGAAGTGCCCGACCGCACCGTGGGCGCGGCCAAGTCGTGGCTGGCGTACAGCCGGGTCGATCGCCATCAGCCGATCTTGCCGTGGGGCGCGGCGGAAACTGTTAACAAGATTTCGCCCGTCACCGCTTCCGCAGCGCTATCTGGAACACATGGTCGCCGCGTGGGAACAGTCGCATCCGGAGGCGCCGGTCGCCGAGCAGATAGTGGTGCTCACCGTGCCCGCCTCGTTCGATGCGGCCGCTCGCGACTTGACCCGCGAGGCGGCGCTGGCGGCCGGGCTGCCGCCGGACTTCGTCATGGTGGAAGAACCGCAAGCGGCCGTCTATGCCTGGCTGGCCGATCGCGGCGAACGGTGGCGGAAGGCGTTGAAACTCGGCGACACGCTCCTGGTCTGCGACGTGGGCGGCGGCACGACCGACCTGACGCTCGTCACCGTCGCCGAGGAAGGCGGCGAGCTGGTCCTCCGCCGCATGGCCGTCGGCAATCATCTCCTCGTGGGCGGCGACAACATGGACCTCGCCCTGGCCCATTTTGTCGCCGGCAAGTTCGCCGAGAAGGGAACGAAGCTCGACCCGTGGCAATCGGTCGCGCTCTGGCATTCCTGCCGCAACGCCAAGGAATCGCTGCTCGCCGCGGAAGGCGAATGCAAGGACAAGTTCCCGATTTCCGTTCTCGGCCGCGGCAGCCGCCTGATCGGCGGCACGGTGACCACCGAAGTCGATCGCTCGAGCGTCGGGCAGTTGCTCGTCGATGGCTTCTTCCCGCATTGCAAGCTGAACGATCGGCCCGCGCGGCGGATGGCGGCCGGCTTCCGCGAACTGGGCCTGCCTTACGAGACCGATACGGCCATCACGCGGCACCTGGCGGCCTTCCTGCAAGCACACGGCAAGTCCGCCGACGAACCGGTGCGGCCGACGCACGTCTTATTCAACGGCGGCGTCTTCAAGGCGGACGTGCTGCGGCATCGGTTGTTGGAAGTGCTGGGAGAATGGTTCCAAGACTCCCCTCGCCCTTTGGGAGAGGGGCCAACCCAAAGCTCCCCTCTCCTTTCGGGAGAGGGGCAGGGGGTGAGGGCAGGTGCGGCGCCCCAAATGCTCGAAGGCCATCACGATCTCGACCATGCCGTGGCCCGCGGAGCGGCCTATTACGGCTGGTCGAAGCATCGCGGCGGCGTGCGGATTCGCGGCGGCACCGCCCGCGGCTATTACGTCGGCATCGAGACGGCCGGGCTGGCCGTGCCCGGCGCCCGCGGCCGTTGCGGGCCTTGTGCGTCGTGCCGATCGGCATGGAGGAAGGCAGCGAGGTCGATGTACCCTCGGACGAGATCGGCCTGATCGTGGGCGAGCCGGCCCAGTTCCGTTTCTTCAGTTCCCCGGTACGCAAATCCGATCGGCCCGGCGACGTGCTCTCTTCGTGGTCGCCCGACGAACTGGAAGAGACCGACTCGCTTGGAAGCCACGCTCCCGGCCGCGGAGGGCACTGCTGGAGACTACGTGCCCGTTCGTTTCCGCTCGCGAATCACGGAGCTAGGCGTGCTGGAGCTATGGTGCGTGAGCACGAACGACAGCGGGCGATGGAAGTTGGAGTTCAGCGTGAGAGAGGAGTGAGTTGTGTTACACGCCCGCCGTCGCGCGGATGCGCTCCATCGTCACTTTTGCCGGTTCCGCCTTGTCGCCGGAATGGAAATAGGTGCAGTTGCCGCCGGCGGACGTGGCCTGATCGAGGGCCGCTTCGACGCGGGCGAGCATCTCTTCCGTGGAGTCGGACTGGATGGCCACCGCCGCGGCCAGGCTCACCGTGAAACTAACCGACTGGCCGCCGATCGGCAGCGAGCAGCGGGCGACGGCCTGCCGCAGGCGCTCCGCCACGCGGATCAGTTCCGTCGAGCTTGCGCCGGGCAGGAGCATGGCGTAGGTCGCCGGGCCGTATTCGCTGCCCAGGTCCATCGAGCGCGTGGACGCCGTGAGGAACTGCATCGCGCTGCGGAGCACGATGTCGGCGGTCGCCTGGCCGAAGCGCTCGCGGAGGTTGGCGAAGTCGTCGATCCGCATCATCAACAGCGCGGGCGCCGCGCCGCGGCGGCGCCATTCGGCCAGCCGGCGGCCCAGGCTCAGGCCGAACTCGCTCTTGTCGCACATGCGGACATCGCCTTCCGCCTTTTGTTCGGCGGCGGCAGGCGCCGGCGCGGCGGTCGCCGCTTGCGCCATGTCGCACGGCCGCGCGATGGGGCGTATCTGATGGCCATCGTGCCAGCAGCCTCGGTTGCGGCCGGCCTCTTTCGACGCGTACAAAGCGGTGTCCGCCCGGCCGATCAGCGACTTCTGGTCTTCACCTGGCGCAATCTCGGCCACGCCGAAACTCATGGTCACGCTGAGGGAGGACGGGGACAGTCCCCATTGGCGCAGCTCCCTTCGGGCCGTTCCGGCGGGCACCGACCGTCAGGTTGGTCGGGACTTTCCTCTTTTCCTCCGAAGCGGGCCTTCTCCACGGCTTGCCGAGCGCGCTCCAAGGCGCGGATCGCGTCCTCGGCTTTCGTGCCGGGCAGCACGATCGCCATCTCCTCGCCGCCGTAGCGGGCGACGAAGTCGGCTCTCGCGGGCCGTGTCGCGGAGCACCTGAGCGGTGCCGCGGAGCACCTCGTCGCCCGTCTGGTGGCCGTGTGTGTCGTTGAACTTTTTGAAGTGGTCGATGTCGCCCAGGATCAGCGAGAACGACCGGCGGCTTTGCTCGTATTCCTCGCAGCAGGCGGCCACCTTGTCGTCGAACGCGCGGCGATTGGCCAGCCCGGTGAGCACGTCGGTGCGGGCCTCGGCGGTCTTGCTCTCGACCAGCCGGGCCTGCTCGTGGAGCTTGTCTTCCACCGCCCCGAGTTGCCGATTGCATCGACTGGTTCGACTCGATCAATCGGGCCACCGCCGAGATCACGCCCTCGGGTCCTTGCGGCTCGCGCTCGGTCAGCTCCTGGTTGATCTCCTCGACGTGGCTGCTGTGTTGGCCGACGCCCGCCGCCATGTGGGCGGCCAGGTCCTTGAGGCGATGAAGCACCTCCTTCGCCATCTTCTGCTCTTCGGGCACCTCGACCGCCGTGCCGCGCAAGGCGCGATGCAGGAGCCAGCCCGCCCCCGCGCCGCCCGAGCTGAACGCAATTCCACAGGCAAAATCGGTAAGAAGCTCCAGCATACAAGTTCCTATAGCCCGGTGTTTCGTCGTGAAATGTCTGCAAGCCGCCCCGACCGCGTCTCAATGCAATATAAAAACATAGGTTCGGCTTTTTGCAGGGCCCGGTTGATGCAAACGGTCATGTCATTTTATCAACATGTTCCAGCGTGCCACGATGCGAAGATTCGGGCTTATCGTCACAATCCGCGCCAGCCGCCTTGTTTGCGGCCGCTTGCGCGGCGCGGTATACTGCGGCCATTTGCTTCATCACTGGGAGAATCGCTATGAATCGCACAACGTATCGCCGGTTAACTGTTTGTTTGGGTATGACGTTCGGGCTTTCCGCCGCCGCTCTGGCCGCACGGGCGGAAACGCCGGCAGATGCCGAAGGCTTTTGCACGATCTTCGACGGCAAGACGCTCGCGGGCTGGGACGGCGATCCCGCGCTTCTGGCGCGTCGAGGACGGCTGCATCATCGGCCAGACCACCAAGGAGAAGCCCGCGGAACACAACACGTTTCTCATCTGGCGGGGCGACGATGCCGCACATCCCGCTAAGCCCGCCGACTTTCGAGATCAAGATCGAGTTCCGCATGCCCAACGAGGGCTTCGCCAACTCCGGCGTGCAGATCCGCAGTTGGGAAGAGAAGGAGAAATGGCGCGTCAGCGGCTACCAGCCCGACATGGACTGGAAGAACGAATACACGGGCATTTGCTACGGCGAGAACTTTCGCGGCATCCTTGCCAACCGCGGCCAGAAGACGGTGATCGGCAAGGACCACAAGCCCAAGGTCATCGAGCAATTCGCGAAGTCGGCCGATCTGGCCAAGTTCATCAAGATGCACGATTGGAACGAGTACGACATCACGGCCCGTGGCAACCACATTACCGAGAAGATCAACGGCCATTTGATGTGCGAAGTGACCGACGAGGACACGCTCGCCCGCAAGGACGGCATCATCGCCTTGCAGATTCACGCCGGCGAGCCGATGAAGGTGCAGTTCCGCAACGTGCGGCTGAAGGAGTTCAAAGCCGGCGAAGCCAATAATCAAAGCAAGCAGAACGACAAGCGCGTGCAAGCCGCGCTTCAAGTGGCTGGCCGAGCATCAAAAGTCGGCCGACCGCTGGAACCTTACTTCGAGTTCGAGCGACAAGAAGAAGATCGTCTTCATCGCCGGCGGCAAGAGTCACGGATACGCCGAACACGAGCACAAAGCCGGCTGCCTGCTGCTGGCGAAGCTGATCAACGAGAACGTGCCCGAAGCGGAAGCGGTTGTCTCCCAGGGCTGGCCGACCGATCCGAAGGTATTGGAAAACGCGGTCCAGCATCGTCATCTACTGCGACGGCGGCGAGGGGCATCTCTTGATGAAGCACCTCGACGAAGTTCGACAAGCTGATGAAAAAAGGCGTCGGCCTGTGCTGCATCCACTACGCGGTGGAGATCCCCAAGGGCCAACCCGGCGACTTGCTGAAGAGCTGGATCGGCGGATATTTCGAGACCTTCTGGTCGGTTAATCCGAACTGGAAAGCGGTGTACGACAAGCTGCCCGATCATCCGGTCGCGCGGGGGTGAAGCCGTTTGCGATCACGGACGAGTGGTACTTCCACATGCGTTTCGCGGACGACATGCAGGGCGTGACGCCGATCCTTACCGCCGTTCCGCCCGACAACGTTCACCGGCCGGGCAACGACGCCCACGGCGCGAACCCGTCGGTCTTCGCCCGCAAGGGGATGCCCGAGCACATGGCCTGGGTCTACGAGCGGCCCGGCGGCGGGCGAGGCTTCGGCCTCACGGGAGCCCATCACCACTGGAACTGGGGCAACGACAATTTTCGCAAGGTGGTCTTGAACGCGATCGTCTGGACCGCCGGGCTGGAAGTGCCGCCCGCCGGCGTTAACTCCAAGACGCCGACGTTCGAGGAGCTTGAGCAGAACATCGATAAGCCGCAGCCGCGGAGCTTTGATGAGGAGAAGGTGAAGAAGATGCTGGAAGGGTTCAAACACGCAACGACGATAGAGTGGATCGACGTCGGTTAGATCGTCGCCGGATCAAGCACCAAAGCCGAGAATGCTGGGGGAGAATAGCAAAAGCAATTGCCACTAGACATCGCGCGGATGCACTGCCGTAATGCCCGGATAGCGTTTGAAGTCCGCGACGTTTAGCGTCAGAATGTTGTCAATATGATGGACACGCATAGCCGCCGCGATGCGTGCATCATGCACCTGAATACCCGAAACGCTGTTAACGACTACGACACTGGCGCCACTCATCATGCACTGCCGGCTGATCTGGCGCTAAGAGAAATGCGCGTTCAACGACACGCGCCCATCGGTCAGTGGCCGATATCGACATGCCAAGTCCATTCGCTGACTTCGGACGCGTACAGGTTCGCCAGAACTCAATGAGGTTTTGTGAAATGTAGTGTATTGATTCACCCTGTAAATTGAGCTTCCTCAGCGCTGAACGGATTACCATGTGATCTGGATCATGGCGCTGTAAGACTCGCAACAAAATATTCGTGTCAGCAAGATACGCCATCAGTCGTTCCCATAGATGCATTCACGCGTGTAAGCCTCGGGCGGGAGGATTGGAATCGAATCTGACGCCGACGCAAGCTCGTCGAGTGCTGCTTCAAATTCATCGAAAGAGATTTTGCCCGTTTGGACGCGTTCCGAACTAGACTCATGGAACTCATGCTCAAACAGCGGCAGAAAAGACCCCTTTGCCTGCGATGTTCACTTATCGATCGTTGTCACTTCAAGTCGCGTGCCGTTAGGCCAGTTGACCGCATGAGCCAACTCAACATTACCATCCTGAAATACTGCTGCTACAGTTCCCATCGGATCAGCCTTTCATGTTATGTTCTAAGCACACTCGCGATCAGGAGAATCATTCTTCGCCTTCCATCGGCGTGTAGATCGCCTCACGCGACCAGTCAACGTCCGTGGCATCGCTCATGTAAGGTTCCATCTCGGCGAAAATGTCCTCGCCGGGCTTGGGCGGGTCTGACGCTGGACGAACCGATTTGTCAACCAATACCACCACCTTTTGTATCGCAAAAGAGATCTGAGCGATTTGCTCCATAATCTCTTGCTTGGAACCCGTTAGAACGATTGCACTCATAGCTAGTAACTCCTCGATCGGCAAATATCATAAATTATACCACGCCTGCCGCCGTGAAGAATACCAGATTGCCGCGCCCCTTCCCGCTTCCGCCTTCACGTGCTAGGCTAGCGAGCATGACTTCGCCCGCTGATATCCTGGGCCCACGGGCCGCATCGCCAAGCGGCTCGCCAACTACGAACACCGCGACGAACAACTCAAGATGGCCGAGGCCGTCGCCGAGGCGATCGAGAAAAAGCATCACCTGGTCGTCGAGGCGGGCACCGGCGTCGGCAAAAGCTTTGCCTATCTCGTGCCGGCTATTCTCGCCACGGCGGAGAAAGCGAAGGAAGCGAAGGCCAAGGGCGACAAGGAGGCGCCGCCGCCGCGCGTCGTCATCTCCACGCACACCATCAGCCTTCAAGAACAACTGATCACAAAGGACATCCCGCTCTTGCGGAGCGTGATGCCCGTTGAGTTCACCGCCGTGCTCGCCAAGGGCCGCCGCAACTACATCAGTCTCAGGCGAGCGAAGAACGCGATGGGCCGCGCGGCCGCGCTCTTCACCGAGGAGGAAGACTACGAGCAGCTTCGCCAGATCAATGCCTGGTCGGGCGAGACAACCGACGGCTCGCTGGCGGATCTCGGCTTCAAGCCCTCGCCGGCCGTCTGGGAGGAAGTCGCCAGCGATCACGCCAACTGCATGGGCCGCAAGTGTCCGACGAACGCCGATTGCTTCTACTACGCCGCGCGGCGGCGGATAAGCCGCGCCCAGATCGTGGTGGTCAACCATGCCTTGTACTTCACCGATCTGGCCCTCCGCATGGAAGGCGCCGCCATGCTGCCGCGGCATGACATCGTGATCTTCGACGAGGCCCACACGCTGGAAGCCGTGGCGGGCGACCACCTCGGCCTGCGGCTCACCAACGGCCAGGTCGAGTTCACCCTGCGGCGGCTCTTCAACGATCGGGCGAACAAGGGCCTGCTCGTCCGCCCCGGCGGCGGCGACGCCCAGCGGCAAGTGATGGATTGCTACTTCCGCGCGGAGCAGTTCTTCGAGGACATCAGCCACTGGCTCGCCGGCCAGCCGGGCGGCAACGGCCGCGTGCGGCAGCCGCTTGTCGTTGAGAACAAATTGAGCGAGGGGCTAGGAAAACTCTCGCAACTCGTACGCCAGTTGGCCAAGTCGATCGCCAGCGACGAGGAACGGCAGGATTTCACCTCCGCCGCCGCGCGGCTTGATGGCATGGCCAAGGGTTTTGAGGATTGGAACACGCAAACGATGGCCGAGGCGGTCTACTGGGTCGAGTCGGTCAAAGGCCGCCGTGCGCCGCGGATTTCGCTGGCCGCCACGCCGGTCGATATCGGCCCGATCCTTCGCGAACATCTGTTCAATAAGGTGCCGACGGTCATCACGACCAGCGCCACGCTGGCCACCGCGGGCAAGTTCGACTTCTTCCGCTCCCGCGTGGGCCTTACGCAAACCTCTTCGCTCGGCCTCGGCAGCCCGTTCAACTATCAGGAGCAGGTCGAACTGATCTTGCTGGACGGCATGCCCGATCCGGCCGCCGACGCGAGAGCGTACGAGCGTGCAACCGTCGAGATGATCCGCCGCTACGTGGCGCGGACCGAAGGCCGCGCGTTCGTGCTCTTCACGAGCTACGAGTTGATGAAGCGCGCCGCCGCCGCGCTTGCGCCGTGGCTCGATCGAGCAGAACCTGGCCCTCTACAGCCAGGCCGACGGCACGCCGCGGACGCAGATGATCGAGCAGTTCAAGGCGAACCCGCGCGGCGTGCTCTTCGGGGTGGACAGCTTCTGGCAAGGTGTTGACGTGCCGGGCGACGCCCTGGTGAATGTGATCATCACGCGGCTGCCGTTCAGCGTGCCAGACCGGCCGCTGCTGGAAGCCCGGCTCGATTCGATCAAGGCCGCGGGCGGCAATCCGTTCCGCGACTATCAATTGCCCGAAGCGATCTTGAAGCTCAAGCAAGGTTTCGGCCGCTTGATCCGCACCCGCAGCGACCGGGGCATCGTGGTGATCCTCGATCCGCGCGTGCGGACGAAACCATACGGCCAGATGTTTCTAGCCTCATTGCCGAACTGCCGGCAGGTGGTGGAACGAGTGTAAGAGCGCTGGAGTCCCAAACTGGGTGGCACGCAATGCCATTTCCAATTTAGTGATCAGACTGCTTGTAACTGATTATGGAGTATGATCTTTTGTTCGTCCGTCAGCATCAGCAAAAGGGGCGGATGTGGCGGCCGATGTGGCTTGCGTCGCGGCCATTCGCGTTTTTCCTTCGCGCTGGTGCGCTCGCGTCGTTCGCGTTCCGCCCGCGCGATCCGTGCCGCAAAGGGCTCCTTGGGTTCCTTTCGGGCGGAGATGTCGCGGCGTGCCTCCAGCAATACGCCGCGGGGGCTGCACATCGCGGGAAGACCGTTCTTGGCCGCCACGGGCATTGCCAGCGCCTTGGCAAAGGAGCAACTGCGTGGCGATCATCGAGGCTTCCGCCTCGCGATGAACCTGGGCCACGGTACGGCTCATCAATGTCGCTTTCTTCAAGGTCCGCTTGTAGGTCCGGAAAAATCCTTCGTTTTCCCATCGCCAGCGATAACAGGTAGCGGCCATTTCCAAGGACAACTGCTGGGGATCTTCCACGTTCGTAAACAGCCACACGTCGGTCTTGTGGCGGACGCTGTGGATTCGCAGCAAGCGTCCCCGCAGCGGCGGCTTGCCTTCCTTCTGCTGTTTTTTGGGCCAATAGTAAACGATCCCCTCGCGGAACTCTTCCAACGGCTCCTTGCTCTCGGTGTAGAAAGTTGCCATCGAAGACATGCGGATGAGGAAGAACACTCCCTTGCTGAGCATCGTCGCCATGACTTCGTAACCGACATATCCCGCGTCGGCCACGATCAACGCCGCCGTGGGCAGCAAGGACAGCATCGAGATCAAATGGCTGCGCTCGCTGGGCTTGCTGCCTTTGCCCAATCGCCAGCAAAAGGGAACGCCCAGCGTGAGGTGGACAATCGAAGTATTCCAAATCGTGGGCGAAGAGCCCTCTTTGCCGCCGCTGCCCAGTCGTCGTTCCAGTTCCTCGGTGCGCGGACAGTTCTGCCGCGTGCCGTCGCAGCCGAAGGGAATAAAGTCGCCAACCTTCCAGCGCTCGTGGAAGACCGCTTGGAAGCGGCCGCGAATTCCCGTCGCCAATGCCCGCAGGACCGGCATGGGAAGTTTGGCAACGGCCTTCTGGAATCCCGCAAAGGACTTTCCCGGGCGTTTCCTCTTCGGGCAACAGGCCACGTAGAATGCCTTGGCGGCCTCGAACTTCTCCGGCAGGCTGTCGCCGGAGCAGTAAGTCGTCAACAAGAGAATCGACAACAGAGGGTGAATGTCCCAGCGGGGCGATTTCCTTCGTATCGCGGCATTTCGGGCTTGCTTGAAAACCTCCGGCGTGAGAAAATCCCGCATCGAACCAATCAGCGACTTGGCCCGCCGTCGCTGGTGCGCTCGCGTCCTTGCGTGCGTCATTTGCCGTTCCTCCGTGATAGGGTTTTGGATGGTAAGCCCCTATCATTGGCGGAACGGCTTTTTCATGCACGACCGATTTCGCAGGCGATTTGCCGCGGCAAGTTGTTGCTGCAAAGTCAGTCATAACAAAAACTTACGACCAAAAACTAACCTGATTCGGAAATGGCATTGGGTGGCACGTCCTGAGCTTCAAGCGAAGGGCGTGGAGTGGCCGCTATCACGCCCTTCGCTTGAAGCTCATTGCGTGCCACCCGGCAATACTCACATGAATCACATAAAAACGGACCTTCGACGCAGCCGCCTAAAGGCGAGACTCCAGCGCGCGAACTCACGGGCCGGCGCTGCGGCATCATCGGCCGCAGCTTTCGCCTTGCCCCTGTTCCTGGCGCGGGCTTGGCCTTTGCCGGCTTGGCGGCGTCGGCGGCTGGCGCCGCATCGCCGCCGAATCCGCCGTCGTCTGCCTTCGGCTTCGGCGCGGGCTTCTTCGCGGGCGGCTTCGGCGCGGCCTTGGGAGCTCCGCCATCGCCGGTCTTGGCTTTCAGCGGGGGCAGTTTGGCCGGTTCTTCCTCGTCCGCGGCCGCCTTGCTCTGCCCGTACACAATCGGCTTGGTCTCTTCGACTTCGTGCAGGCATTGCACGAGCCCGCTTTCCGTGGCGAGGTAGATCCGGTCCGTCTGCGTGTTCGCAACCCTTATCGGCAGGCCGCCGGTGGCCATCATGTCCAACAAGGTGCCCGTGCGGCCGTCGAGAATCCGCAGCCGCCCGAGCTTGTCCGACGCATAGACCCGCTGCCGTCCCGCCGCCACAAAGTGCAAAATGTCGGGCGAGTACCAAAGCTGCTTGCCGCTCTTTGCGCCGACGGCGAACAGTCCGCCCAGCTCGCTGGTGACATAAAGCCGATCGCCGATCAGGACGGGCGAATCGCTGATCGGGTCACCGATGGAAAACTTCCAGCGGATCTCGCCATCGCGCTCGGAAATGGCAAACACCTCGCCTTCGCTGGAGCCGGCGAAGATGGTGCCCGCGCTGCCCAGCTTCGGATCGCGCGGCATGTAGGCGGGCGAGCAGTTGAAGGCGCCCTTCGCATTGACGCGGAAGCGGATCAGAAGCGCATCGGGGCTGCGGCGGTCAACGCGGCCCAGATGCAAGTGACCCTTGTCGGTGACCCACGTGACGAACTCCTCGTCGCGGTTTTGCGTGGTGACGACCGGCGCAAACAGCGCCCGCCCGTCCGACGCACAGGCCAACGGCGGCGTGTATTCCTGATGCAGGCGGAGGTTCTCGCGGCGGTCTTCTTCGGCTTGCTTGGCGGCGTCCTTCTTCTGATCGTCGGTCATGGTGGCCCAGTTCGGGTCGATCTTGCCAAGCTCCTTGGCGGCGTCGGTCACCGGCTCAAGGCGATAGGAGTAAACCATTCCCGTCGCGTTGGGCACGTAGGCCCGTTTGTTGCTCAGCGCCGGCGCGCCGCCGGGCACGCCGTCGGTATTCGTCTGGTAGAGGATGTCGCCCGTATAGCGGTTCATGACATAAAGCCGCGAGCCGTTGATGGTGGCCACCAGGTCCTTGCACGCGCCGGGCGGAAGGCTCGGATAAGCGGGCTGGCCGATCAGTTTGGACCAGAGCCGCTGGCCGGTTTCGGCGTCGAGCGCCTCGAGCGTGGCGCGGCTCGATTGGGCGAAGAGCGTGCCGTCGTAGAGCACCAGCGACTGCAAGCGGCTGCGGCCGGCATCGACTTGCGCCTGGTTGACCCAGGCGCGGGTCAGGCCGCAGCGCTGGGCGGCGGCCTCGGAAATGATCTCATCGGCGGCGGCCGCCCAGAGTTGCCCCGCCGCGGCCAAAATGGCGCCGCAAGCCGCGATTATAGTGAAATGTCCAGGGAAACATCGCATCGCCGTTGCTCCGATAGTCAGGGGACTGTCCCGATTTTTTTCACAGCAAAAATGGGACTGTCCCCTTTGCCGGTCATAAGTCTGGGAAAGTGTTGTTGGCCTGTCATTCTCCATGATAATTCATCCGCTTGGAAAAAGCACGAAGGGATTTCTTCGTGGCCATGGCCGGAAAGCGGCGCGTTGTGCCGCGCCTCCGTGTTTCCTTGCCGCTGTTGCACATCGGCCTGTCGCCGCAAGGTGTTGGCTGCAAACGGTTTGCGTCCGAGTTCCACCCCAATCTCCAGCGTTCTACACCGCTCGACACGCAAAGCCGAGCCGATGGTTGAACCCGCCTTTCCACGGTGGTAAGCTACTTCCTTGGGTTCTCGGTCGCGATAGCTACGCGGCGGGGATGAAATCGAGCCGGCAAGCTGCCGCGTCTACCTTTCCACGGCGGCCCGCCGGCCCGGCCCAATTGGTTGCAAGCCTTGCCAACATTATGCCCAAACGCACCAGCAAGACCGGCAGCGAACTGTTCATCGTCGATAATAGCGAAGACGACTGGAAGGTCCAACGCTATCTCCACGACTGGTGCGAGCTATCCAAAGCCATCGACATTGCCACCGGCTATTTCGAAATCGGCGGCCTGCTGGCTCTCAGTGACGAGTGGCAGAAGGTCGATGCAATCCGGATTCTGATGGGCGACGAGGTCTCGATGCGGACCAGGAACGCGTTTGCGTCCGGCCTGCGACAAATTGAGACGCGGCTAGACCGGAGTATTGAGGCAGAAAAGGAGAAGAACGATTTCCTTGCCGGCGTTCCCGCGATTGTCGAGGCGATCCGTAATGGCAAAATCCAGTGCCGCGTCTACCGCAAAGACAAGTTTCACGCCAAAGCCTATCTCACCCACGCCCGGCAGGAAGTCATCGGTTCGCTCGGCCTCGTCGGCTCCTCGAACTTCACTCATCCGGGCATCACCGAGAACATCGAACTCAACGTGCAAATCAGCGGCACGCCCGTTGCCGTGTTGCAAGAATGGTACGAGCAGCACTGGAACGACGCCGAGGACGTCACGGCGGAGATTCTGCGGATTATCGAACGGCACGTTCGCGACTACTCGCCCTTCGAAGTCTACGTCAAGTCGATTCAGGAGTATTGTCGAGGGCACGAGTTGTCGGCAAGCGAATGGGAGCTTGCCGGCGCTCTGCGCGGCTCGCGGATGTACGACGTGCTCGATCAATACCAGAAGGAAGGCTACCAATCGCTGATGCAGATCGCCCGCCGGCACGGCGGCGCGTTTCTTTGCGATGGCGTCGGTCTGGGCAAGACGTTTATCGGCCTGATGGTGATCGAGCGGCTGATTCTGCACGAGGGCAAGCGCGTGGCGTTGTTCGTGCCCAAGACCGGCCGCGTGGACGTGTGGGAACGGGCCATCCGCGATTATCTGCCGCATATCGGCGGCATTCGCGGCGGCGATTTCAGCAGCCTCGTCGTTTTCAATCACACCGATCTCGGCCGCGGCGGCGACTTTCCCTATCGCTTCGAGCGCATTAAAGAATTGGCCGACGCCATCGTCATCGACGAAGCGCACCACTTCCGCAACCTCGGTCGCCGCGGCGAGCAAAGCGAGGGCAGGCCCTCGCGTTATTACCAGCTTTCCGATCTCGTCGAAGGTCCGCGCGGCAACAAGGAACTGTTCTTGCTTACCGCAACGCCAATCAACAACAGCCTTCACGATTTCCGCCACATGGCCGAGTTGTTCACCCGCGGCCGCGAAGATTTCCTCGCGCAGTACGGCGTCCATTCGATGCGCGGCCACTTCGTTGGCCTGGAGAAAAAGCTGCTCAAGGACACGGCCGGGGACCAGGAAAACGTTCAATTGACGATGTTCGAAGCGGACAAACTGCTTACTACGGATACGGTCTTTCGCGAGCTAGTGGTGCAGCGCAGCCGGTCCTACGTGCGGCAAAGCCAGCTTCAGCAAGGCGGCAACGTCGCCACGTTCCCCGATCGCCAGCCTCCGCAGGTTGCGGAATACAGCGTCAAGAAGACCTACGGCAACCTGCTCGAACTTGTCGACCGCGCCTTTCGCAAGGAAAAGCCGCTCTTCGTGCTGGGCATTTACTATCCCCTGGCCTATTACGCGGGCGACGACAAGACCGTCGATCCTGGGAACAAAACCGCCAGAAACAGGTTTGCGCCTCGATCCGCACGCAGTTTCTCAAGCGGTTCGAGAGTTCAGCGCATTCCTTCGAACAGTCTTGCAATCGTCTTTTGGTGAAGCTGCTCGCGTGGTCGATGAAGCACAGCACGACGCCCGACGAAATGCGACGGCTGGACCGTTGGAAAGAGCAAAACGCGGAATTGATCGGTTACGTTCACGAGCGGCAGTTGGACTTGTTCGGCGATGAGGCCGAAGAGGACGCCGACGAAGACCTGGTTTCGCCCGAAATGCTCGAAGACATCGAGGTTATCGACCCGGAAAAGTATCACGTCCACGAAATCCTCGAAGACGCCCGCGATGACTTGAACCAACTGGCCGCGTTCCTCAACGAACTGAAGAAATTCCAGCCCCGGCACGACGACAAGCTCAAAGCGCTCGTCAAGCTTTTGAAGTCCGATCCGGTGATGAAGCGGCACAAGGTGCTGATTTTCACCGAGTTCGCTGAGACCGCCCGCTACCTCAAACGGCAGCTTGAGGAGGCCGGCATCGAAGGGGTCGAGCAGATCGACAGCGGCAGCAAGAAGGACCGCGCCGAGATCATCCGCCGCTTTGCGCCCTACTACAACGGCGCGACGAGTGCGATGCTCGCCGATGAAGGCCATACGGAGATTCGCATCCTCATTTCCACCGACATCCTTTCCGAAGGTCTCAACCTACAGGACTGCACGCGGCTTATCAATTATGACCTGCATTGGAACCCGGTTCGACTGATGCAGCGGATCGGCCGCGTCGATCGCCGCATGAATCCGCGCGTCGAAGAGCAACTGATAGCCGACCATCCGGAGCAGCAGGCATTGCGGGGCGAAATCGCCTTTTGGAACTTCCTTCCGCCCGACGAGCTCAACGAATTGCTCTTGCTCTACAACAAAGTTGCGCACAAGACGCTCAAGATTTCCAAGACGCTCGGCATCGAAGGCCGAAAGTTGCTGAAACCGGATGACGAGTACGAGGCGCTCCGCGAGTTCAACGAGAAATACGAAGGGCAAACAACGACCGACGAAGAGATACGGCTAGAATTGCAACGGCTGCTGGACAGCGACCCCGCGCTGTCCGATCGTCTGGCCGCGCTCCCAGGCCGCGTCTTTTCCGGCAAGCTGCATCCCGCGCCGGGCACACAGGCCGTCTTCTTCTGCTATCGGCTTCCGCGACCCGACCACGCAAATCTCCCCTCTCCTTCCGGGAGAGGGGCAGGGGGTGAGGGCCCGGCCGACCTCCCCTGGACCGAAGAAGCCGGTGAAACACGCTGGTATCTCCACCGCCTGTCCGACGAACAGCTCATCGAAGAGCCGTCCGCCATTATTGACGCCATTCGCTCGCTGCCCGACACGCCGCGGCATTGCTGCCTGCCGCAGCCGAAGCTCGCCTCAATTCGCGCCAGCGTCGAAAAGCACATCAAGAACACCTGGCTCAAGCGCATGCAGGCGCCCGTCGGCGTCAAGCCGATCTTGAAGGCCTGGATGGAACTCAACTGAATAGCGAGGAACTAAGTCGATGGCTGTCACCCGCCGTGGAACATCGCCCCATCGCATCCAGCAGGCCCTGGAGCGCGTCCGCGACCAGCAAACCTTTCTGCAGGAATTGCTGATCGATGCCCTGAACTGGGAAGTCCCTGAGAAGGCCGAGACCGTTGAAGAAATTTCGTACGGCTGGTCACACGCCGAGTTGCATGCGGCGGGCCTGACCAAGCAACTGATCGACGGCTCGGTCTGGCAGCTACAATCGCTGAATCAGAGCCAGCCCTGGGGCATTTTCATTCTCGAATTCAAGAATTCCGACGCCTTCACGACAGGCCGCGGCTTGGCCGGCCCGCTCCGCAAGGTGCTGCGCGGCCTGGTCCCCTCGCGGCGCAAGGATTCCGCCGCCAAGTCGTGGCTCCGCGAGCACCTGCTCTTCATCTGCACGCATCGCTACGAACACTTTCGCGTCGCCGACTTCAGGTCTCCGCCGGACAAGAAAACCGCCGCGCCGCTGGCCGCCTTCGGCTGGGGGCCGGGCGTTCCCAATCGCACCGCGTGCGAAATCAACCTGCCGGAACTCGTCTGGCCCCTCAACCCGCAAGACGGCGAGGCCTGGATCAAGCAATGGTCCGGCGCGTTTGATGTCGAGAAGGTGACGAGGAGATTCTACGAGGAATACCGCGCCGTTTTCGAAGAAGTGGAAGGGCGCATAAAAACCGCCAGCGGCATCAAGGAGGCTGAGCAACTCCGCCTCTTCACGCAGACGCTGTTCAATCGCCTGATGTTTCTGCGGTTTATCGAACGCAAAGGCTGGCTCGAGTTCGAGGGCGATCACGACTACCTTTGCGCCTGATGCGCGGGTGGAATCGGCGGCAAAACCGTCTATCATTCCCGCCTCCGTCCGCTCTTCTTCCAGGGGCTGGCCGTCGAAGGAAAGCAAGAGTCGAAGGCGATTGGCAAGGTTCCCTTTCTCAATGGCGGACTGTTCGAGGAAACCGAACTGGACAAGAAGGCCAAGGACGTACCCGATACGGCCCTGGCGCCGATGCTGGGCCAAGCCGGCGCTGAGGCTCTTCTATCGCTACAATTTCACCGTCCAGGAATCGACGCCGCTGGACATCGAGGTCGCCGTCGATCCCGAGATGCTCGGCAAGGTGTTTGAGGAGCTCGTTACCGGCCGGCACGAGTCGGGCAGTTACTACACGCCCCGGCCCGTCGTCAGCTTCATGTGCCGCGAAGCGCTCAAGGGTTACCTTGCCGAAGCCACGCAAATCGACGCCGAGAAGATTGCCGACTTCGTCGACAAGCACGACGTGGCGGGCATCAGCATCGACGGCGCGAAAAAAATCGCCCAGGCCCTCGACGACGTCCGGGCCGTTCGACCCCGCCTGCGGCTCGGGCGCCTACCTGCTCGGCCTGCTCCACGAGATCGTCGATCTCTACCGCCTCTTGTATTCCGACAAACTCAAGACGAGCAGTCGCGAGCTGCACAAGATCAAGCTCGACATCATCGAAAAGAGCCTCTACGGCGCGGACATCGACCCTTTCGCCACCAACATCGCCATGCTCCGCCTTTGGCTGAGCCTGACCGTCGATTCCGACGAGCCGCAGGCCCTGCCCAACCTCGACTTCAAGATCGAGACGGGCGACAGCGTCACCGGCCCCAACCCGCAGGAGATGCCGGACCTGCTGCGCGCGAATCTCGTCGCACGCGCCCGCGAGCTCGCCGGCACCAAGGGCAAGTACCTGCGTGCCCACGGCGACGACAAGCAGTCGCTGCGCAAGCTGGTTCATAAGGAGCAGGGCGAGATCGCCGACGAGCTTCACAGCCTCTGCCCCGGCGCGATCGACTGGCGGGTGCAGTTCTGCGAAATCTTTTTCTCCCAGCGCGGCGGTTTCGATATCGTCCTGGCCAATCCGCCTTATATCCGCCAGGAACTGATCAAAGCCATCAAGCCGTGCTTTAAGAGCGTTTACCAGGCTCTCTACTCGGGCACGGCCGACCTGTACGTCTTCTTCTACCTTCGCGGCCTGCAACTGCTCGCGCCCGGCGGCATGCTCGTTTACATCTCCAGCAACAAGTGGTTTCGCGCCGGCTACGGCGAAAAGCTCCGCGCCCACGTCGCCAAGACGACCTCCGTCGAGACGATCCTCGACTTCCACGACCTACCCGTCTTCGAGGCCATCGCCTACCCGATGATTTTCGTCGCCAAGAAGCAGCCGCCGTCGGACGAACACACCGCCATCCTCGCCGAACCGCCCGACCTTGAACTGCCGTATCCGGACGTGCAGGAAGTCGTCGCGAAGTACGGGCACGTGATGCCGAACACGGCGCTCGGACGCGACGGGACGTGGCGTCTGCAAGCCCCATCGGTTAACGCACAATCATCACCATTCCAGGAAGCGGGCGGCTCACCCTTGCGTGAGTTGCTCGGCAGCGATTTCTTTCGTGGTCTCAGCACCGGCTTGAACGACGCGTTTGTTATTAATGGTGAAACGCGACAATCCATTATCAAGAGTGATCCCGCAAGCAAAAAGCTCATCAAACCATACCTTGCTGGAAAAGACGTGAAACGCTGGCGCGTGGAAGATCGAGGGCTGTGGATTATCTATTCGCCTTGGGAACTCGACATTACAAAGTATCCGGGTATCGCGACCCACCTCAGGCAGTTTGAAGCAGAGCTTAAAGCGCGGCCCGAATGTCGGGCGAAGCGGTACAAATGGTGGTGCATGGCACGTTATGGTTCCGAGTATGCCGCCTATTTCGACCTTCCAAAGATTGTTTCAACAAAGGTATCTATCCGACCAACCTTCACGCTCGATACGGAGGGGCATTATTTGGGTAATACGTCATACTTCGCGACCGTGAGCGACAGCGAGGTCGGCCAATTCCTGCTTGGCTTGTTGAACTCCTCGACTTTCTACAAATACGCAGTAGAGACGTTCGTTGGAAAGCAGTCCGGTTGGTACGAAGTACAGCCAGACGGTTTGGAGAAATTTCCCATCCCCGATGCCTCCGCCGCCGACCGATCGGCGATAGCGGCGTTGGCGAGAAATGCCTCGACGTGCGCGGCGTGGGGTGCGAGGCGTGGGAGAAGGAAATCGACGAGCGCGTGGCGGCGCTTTACGGGCTCGATGCCGCCGATCTCGGGGACAAGTCGGGGCGCCCGGCGCCCATTTATGACACGAAGGGGCATCTGGTTCATCGCGTCATTCCCAAACTGGCCAAGGCGACCCCCGGCTTTCCCTATTTCTCGCTCGATGCGATCAAGGCGGAATTGGAGAAGCACCCGGGCGTGGTCAAGCCCGAATCGCTGAATCACTACATGCATGAATTGACCAGTGAAGGCGTCGTTTACGATGCGGGGCGAGGATGGTATTCCACGCTAAGCGAGCCGCTGGTGTTGGATCGGGAACCCGTGCGCGAACTGGTGGAGACGCTTGAGAAGCGGTTTCCCTTCCTGGAGTTTTCCTGCTGGTTGACGAGGCAAGTGGCCGCCTATGGACATCATCTACTGGCGCGCTTTACGAGTTTCGTGTATACCGAGCGCGAGGCGATGGAGAGCGTCGCCGACGCGCTGCGTGAGACCGGCAAGACAGTATTCGTTAACCCGGGCAAAGCGCTGATCGGGAAGAGCGTGAAGTTGTCGGACGGCGCGATCGTCGTACGTCCACTGGTCACCCGTGCCCCCACCGATGGCCATTACGCGCTTTCCGAAAAGGTATTGGTTGATCTGTTCAAGGAGTCGGAAGATCTGAAGCTGATGGATTCGGCAGAGTTCGAGAAAATTCTACGAATGCCATAAGTTCTTGTCGCGTATCGATTTCCGCGATTCTTGCCTACGCCGAGAGGCGGAATGCGACGCTGTGGACGCTTGGCGAATCAATCAATGCCAAATAAACGACTTTTGTGGCGTTAGTTGACTGACGAAAGCCAACGATGATCGACCCGATGTGCTTTGCGATGGAATGGATCGCCGAACAGGGCCGAATACTC
Source organism: uncultured Planctomycetia bacterium (assembly GCA_963707295.1). Lineage (GTDB taxonomy): Bacteria > Planctomycetota > Planctomycetia > Pirellulales > Thermoguttaceae > JANXQG01. The sequence continues at coordinate 202,707 of CAVPPL010000006.1, read as the reverse complement.
GGCTGTTCCAACCCGATTCTCCTGGAGAAAGCGATCGTGGCGTTGCAGTTGGTGGGCCACTTGGTCGAAGCCGGCCTGCCATTTCAGTTCAAAGGCGGCTCGAGCCTGCTGCTGATTGTTAGCCCGATCCGGAGACTATCGATCGACGCCGACATTGTTACCCAAGCCTCACATGACGAGTTTGACCGCATCATCCAGTCCGTTGCTCGTGTGCCGCCGTTCAACCGCATCGAACACGATCCGGCACGCGACAAGGCTTTGCCGCCCAAGAAGCACTATCGAGCGTACTACCCGTCGAACTTTCCGCCGATAGACGGACACGTCTTGCTGGACGTGCTGTTCGAAACGGCGCATGCGGCGGGGCCGACGCTGATCCAAACTCCGTTCGTCAGGACGCTACGGGACGTTCACGCTCAAGTGCCAAGCGCCAACGAGTTGCTCGGCGACAAGCTCACGGCCTTCGCACCGAATACGATCGGCATACTTCGAGACCAATTCCCGGATCGCGTGACCGACATCGTCAAGCAACTATTCGACGTGAGCGTGCTTTTTGACGTTGCGACGGACATCTCCCAAGCGGCACAGGTTTACGCGGCGATTCATGCCAATCAATGCCGCTACAGGCAAGCGGAATTCACCGTCGAGCATACGCTGCACGATACGATTGCCGCGTGTCTGGGTCTCACATGGTGCGAATTGCGCGGCCCCGAAAAAAACAATCCGATCGGTATGTATTTGAAGGACGGCGTGCACCGACTTCAAGGCCACATCGTCAACGGCCGCTTTGACAGAGATCCATCGCACATCGCAGCGGGCAAGGCCGGGTGCGCGGCAGCATTGATTCTGAAGCGACCGGAAATCGCGCTTGAGACCGTCCGGTACAAGGATGTGTCGATCGAGGAACTGCGCGATGCAAAGATCATTGGCACCTGGGCACCACTTCACAAATTGCGTGGCGGCAATCCGGAGGCGTTTTTTTATTGGTGGCAAGCCCAACGCCTTCTCGGCCAAGCGTGATCATTTCGGGCGTTAGGCATTGTCCCGCCGCTTGCAGACTTTGGCAGTGCGAAAAAAATAGCCGATGGATATAGGGTCTCGTCGGGCCGAAGCCCGCCAACCACACCACATGAAGCGGAATTTTGTCCATCGGCTATTTAACTGTACTATTCGCCTGGCAAAAGAACAATACCGGCGGAAAATAGGCGAAATGATGGTTCGCTGAGAGGAGAAGGCGTTATCGGCTCAGCCTTGCCGTCTCGTCAACACACAACGCCCTCACCCTGCCCTCTCCCGGAGGGCGAGGGGAGCTTCCTTCTACCGCTTCCCCGTCATCGGAATCGCCGTGAACGGCAGAATCTCGTCCGGGGCGGCGGTAGGGGTTTGACGGCCGGCGGTGAGTTTCTCCACGGCGTCCTTCACGTAGGGCACGACTTCGTCAAGCCGCACAACTCCGTCGTGCGATTGGTCCGCGCCGCCGCCGAGGGCCTCCAAGAGGCAGCGGGTGAACGCGCCGTGGCGCCATTCGGCCTTCTCGGCGGCGCGCTGCTCGCCGGTGGATGCGGTTACGGAAAAGATCACGTCGGCCTGCAACTCGCGCACGGCCGCCTTCAGGTCGCGCGACCGCAGGGGCTGGATCGCGCCGCTGTGGCAAGTGTCCAAGAGCACCAGCTTGCGGCAAGGCACGTCGGCCAAGGCGGCGAAGTCGTCCCAGGAAAGACACGCCTTGTAATCCTTGTGGTCCAAGTCGGCCAAGGTGAAATCGTGGCCTACGTAGTAATACTTCTGCGTCGCCTCGTCCACGATGCCGTGCCCGGCGAGGAAGAAGACGACCAGGTCGTCGGGCTGGGCGCGGTCCTTGAGCCGCGAACGGAGATCGGCCAGAGCCTTCTTCCAGGCGGCGGGCGTGACTTGCTCGTTGGTTAGGACTTTCGGCTCGTTGACGTGGTAGAGTGCCGCCGAGCCGCCGCGGAGCACCGCGGCAACCGCCTCGGCGTCGGCCACGGGAAAGCCGAGTTGATTGATCTTCGGGTCGCCGTAGTGGTTGATGCCGAGACAGACGACGTACATTTCCGGCCGCGGCCGATCGGCGGGCAGCGAGCGCTCCACAACCACGTCGCCGAAAGCGGCCGTCGGGGCGTCGGTGCCGGCCACGACCTCGATCAGGTTCTTGGGATCGGTCGGCAGTGCAAGGTCCCATTGGTAGATCTGTTCCGTTCCTTTTTCTGCTCCGCCTTCCATCGGCCGATCGGACAGCAGTTCGCGCTTGGTGCCCGATACGCCATTTCCATAAACCTGGAGTTGCAGCATCTTGCGGCCTTGCGGCAACTCGACGCGGGCCTTGACCTTTGTCGTGCGGTCGCGAACGACCGTGCCCGCGGCCGGCGAAAGGATTTCGATCCGCGGCGTGGCGGCGATCTGCGCGGGAAGGACCTCGTGCTGCGGGAGCTTCGACAGTCCACTCGCTTGTACTCCGTTCGCTTGCGCTTCAGGCTTGTCGAGCGCGTCGCGGAGACTGCCCGATGGAAGGAGCTGCTCCATGACGCGCGGCCGTTCGAGTTCCTTGTAGAACTGGTCGGCGCGATAGTAGTCGGGCAGCCGCTGAAGGCCGCGGTTGACCTGCCAGCCGAACATGCGGTAGCCGTTCATCGAGGCGTCGTAATAGCCGGCGGGCGTCCAGAAGGCCCATTCGCCGTTGGCGGCGGCAAAGAGCGTCGCCAGCGGCTGCCAGGCGGGCAGAAGTTGAAAGGCCGGCTGCGCCGCGCCGTTGCGGGCATACTCGAAAACGACCTGCGTGCCCCAAAGCAAGGTCCGCAAACTGTCAAGCATGGCTGACGGATCGCGCTCAGACTTCTCCGCACGATCGGCCGGCCAACGCAGCGCGGTAAGCACGTCGCGTTTGCGCATGCCTTTGCCGTAAAGCGGGCCGGCGGGATGCACGTCGGTCGCCACGAGCTTGCCGCCTTGAACTGCGAAGTTCGCGCCCCAACGTGCGGTTCCGTTCGCTCGCGCTTCAGGCTTGTTTGATCTTGCACCACCGGTCAGATCGGCTAGGTTCCAAAAGCGCACGGTGCCGTCAGCCGAGCCGGAGACGAGGTACTTTAGATCGCGCGAGACGCCGAGCGAAGTCACGCGGTCGTTGTGGCCGCGGAAATGACGGAGGATCGGGCACGGGCCATTGGCAACGAGGCGGCAAATATAAATACTGTCTTGCACGTCGGTGCCGACGGCGATCGCAAACGGCTTGGCCTGCGCATCGGGCACCCAGCAATAGCACTGCGGCGTGCCTTCGTCGAGGCCGGGCAATTGAGGGCGAAGCGAGACGATGCCTTGCGGAGCGCCGTTGAGATAGAGTTGCAGCGTGCCGTCGCTCTGCAGCTTTGCGGTCCAGCCGCCGTTTAGCCAATCCGTTGGAATCCAATCGCCCGGCTTTGGCTGTTCGGTGCCGTGCGAGAGGTTGGTCGTGTCGAAGGTCTCTTGCAAGTCGCCGAAATAGTTGATGCCGCGGCCGGGCGGGGCATTGCCGAAAGCGACGCGATAGTACGGCTGCTCCGCGGCGAAGGCCACCTTGCCGATCCGCCGGCCGGTGCCTTGCAAGACGGCGGGCTTCACGTCGCCGCCCAGCGATTCGACATAGACCTGCCCTTGCTCGCCGCCCGTGTAGGCGACGCGATTGCCGTCGGGGCTGACCGCGCAGGCGTAGACGTGATCGGCAAGCGCCACGCGCCGCGCGATGGTGCCGTTGGCCGTGTTCCAAACTTGGAGTTGACTCTTGCCGTCGGTCCCGCCGGCGAGCGTGCCGGCGACGAGCGAGCGGCCGTCCGGGCTGAAGCACAGCGAAGAAACGCCGCGATCGGTGGCGAGCGTCCGCGGCGTAGCACCGGTAGCACGGTTCCAAAGAAGGAGCTTTCCTTCCGCATCGGCCGATGCCAGCCACTTGCCGTCGGGGCTGGCGGCCAGAGCGGTTACCGCGCCATAATGGACCGTGTCCAAGGCGTGAAAGTCCATCGAATCGCGGACGTTGATCTCGACGAGTTGCCAACGCATGCGAGTCTCGCCGGGCCGGCTGACGAAAGCAGGTGCGACGATATGATTGCCGTCGCGAAAGGCCAGCGGACGCAGCTTGATCTGTTTGGCGATCAGGGCCGCCCTCTCCGCGCCGAAGGTCTTGGCGTCTTGCTCGTAGAGCACTCGCGATGACCAATCGCCACGATTCCAAACCCGCATTTCGCCGGCCGTGTCCATTGAGGCGAGGCTTTTTCCATCGGGCGAAAAGGCGAGCGAGCAGACGGTTTGCCGATGGCCTTCCAGGACCTTGACGAGCCTGCCATCGACGGGGTTGACCAGAACGATTTCGCCTAGCGAGCCCATTGCGCCGTAGCCGCCCATGGCCACGAGCGGAGCGTCGGGCGCGGCGGCCAGGGCGTAGATGCTGCCGCGGAGACCGCGCGCGACCTGCCAGCGGATGGTGCGTTCGCGAAGGAACACGCGGCGCAAGTCGCGGAGCGCCGCCATGTTCCAGACTTCGATGTTCTTGTCCAGCCCTGCCGAGCAGAGCCGCGAAGAGTCCGAGGTGAAGGCCAGGGCGCGAACGGCGGCCGTATGTCCGCCGGAGTCAATCCTCAGCCAAGGTTCCTCCTTCGTGCCCTCGCGGACGCGGATGATATCGCGCTGGCCGGGGTCTTCGGCGCGGGCGGATGCGGCGGGGAGGCATACGGAGGCGAGCAGCAGCGCCAGCGCGGCCAGTTTTTCGATCACAATCATAGGGTGGCACGTTCCTGAGCTTCAGGCGAAGGGCGTGTTGTCGCGGGGATCCACACCCTTCGCCTGAAGCTCAGGACGTGCCACCCGCAATGGAACACCCCTGCCTGCCTTTTTCTACTTCGCAGAAGACTTCAGCGGGATCGTAACCAGCAGCCGCGCGTCGGCCTGCTTGGTCATGCTAACGAACAGCGCGGTGGTGCCGGTCTTTTCGCCGTGCGGCGGCTCCTCGATCGTGCCCTCGCTCACTCCGCGAGTATGCACATCGTCCACGAGGTTCTTCATCGCCGCATCGCTCGTCAGGCCGCGATACATGACCATCTTGTCCAAGATCTCCTTCTTCTGCTCGCGGGCCGATTTGAGGGCCTTGCTCACCGTGGCCTTGATCGTCTTGCGCACGGCCTCTTCTTCGGGCGTGTCGGCCTCGCCCGGCTTCTTGGTTAGGACCCGGGCCAGCACGTCGCGGTCGGCAACCGGCTTCTCGGTCGCCACGACCAGCAAGGCTTCATCGCCCGGCGGTTCGGCGAACTCGAGGAACCCGTCGCCCGGCAACGCCAACGCCACTCCCGCCTTGGCCAGCGGCGGCTGCTCGTTCTGGGCCGGCAGGAGGAACACCGTCTTGCCGCTAGCACCGATATGGAAGATATAGACGTAATAATCGCTCAGCGGCGCGATCTCCACGCGGACCTTGTCGCCGATGCGGAAGTTGTGCGTCTTGGGATCGACGGGCGTCTCCTTGCCGTCGGCGAACAGGAGCACCTTGTACTCCAAAGCGATCACCTGTTTCACCGGCTGGGAATAGCCGACCAGCTTGGCCAGGTCGCCGCCGTCGCCGTCTTTGAAGTATTTTCGGGCCAGGTCCCGAAACGTCGCGTCTTCCGCCGTGGCCGATGCAGCAGCCAGGCAGACCCCTATCCCGAGCACGACCACCGCGTGCCAGCGTTTGATGTTCATTGGTCGATTCTCCCATTGTCAGGTGAAGTGTTCTCGCAATCGGTTCGCCTCTAGAAGTATACGTCTCCGGCTCGGCGAATGTTTTAACCGCGGCTGCCGACTGCACCCCACCCGCGAGGAATAGTGTGGCGTTGGTCCGTTATTAACGATTTTCCGAGAGTCATGTGGGTCGTTTCAGAAAGCAGACTGCGTTTCCGTAGGTTGGCCCGGCCAAGTCGTCGAGCGAATCGTGCTGGATGTCGATGCCTCGCCCCAGTTTGCTCTCCCATTTTCCGTCCGGCAATTGATGCGCGGCATGGGTGGGCGCTTTTGTTGACGCGTTTACATAGATCGCAATCTTTTCGAATCCGCCTTCCAAAACATCGCTTTCGCAGATTGCATAGCCTTGCGTAGCAAACATTGCCACGAAAGCATCAAGAGTGGCCTCCTGAGGAACGCCCTCGTCTTCAGGTGGCCAATAATCTCCGAACATGCCCGGCCACCAGCGCCGAGTGGTGTCGCTCAAAGCGAAGGCAATGCAGTTGTATTGAAGCGTCGCTTTGCTCTTTTCAACGAACGTGTTCCAATTCAGATTGGGGAAGTCTTTCTTCAACAAAAGGCCCGTCAGAATATCCATGTTCTTTCGCCCAAGTCAGCCAGGCGGCGATTGTCCGTTCGAGAGTCCGAGGCACTTCCGCAGTCACCGGATTCTCTCCGGTTATCGCATGAAGCGCGGCAAACCAGTCGTCCGGTTCGCGCTGAAGTTCGGTGAAAATCAATGGCAAAACGTCCGGCCCCATTGCTACGATTGCCTGATATGCCGGATGCGCATGCTTTTCATCGAGGTTCGATCTGTGAATCGTGTCGTTCTTCCAAACCGCCGCGAGTTGGTAGAATCGCAGGACTTTTTTTGCGTCGTGGATCATAGAGCGGTTCCCGTAAGTATCGCCAAATCGGCCGGGCCACAATACCATTATAGCTGTCGCATAACATTCTGCTGCGCGTGGCCGGCGCGCCGTTGTCCTGATTCATACGCTTTCTTGCGATATAATAGCAGCATCCACCCTCGTCAAGGAAAACCGCTATGCCCGCTTCAGGCAGCAATCCCCCCCAACGAAAGGGCTGGCGCGAAGGGTCCAAACCGGGCCGCGCCGCCGGTCCTGGCCCTGGAACCGGTAAATCCCGTGGTGCCGGATGGACCAAGAAAACGGTCGACGACCGCTACGAATCGGCCCTGCTGCGGTATCGGTTGCGGGTCGTTTTTTGGACGCTATTGTTCTGCGGCCTGGTTGGGGCGCTGGGCTATTATCTCTTCTGGCGGCCGGTGCGAACGCCGTTGATCGCTTATGCAGCCACGAGCTACGCCGCGCCGCTTCCGCCGAACGCCTGGGCCAGCGAGGACCTCGCGGGGCTGCGGACGCTTGGCAGCGAAGGCGGCCTGCTGGAGGAAAAGCGGATCGTCGCCTTTCGCGAGACCCCGGCCTGGGAAACCCCAGTTCGGGAAGGCAAAGACAAGTGGCTCCGCGAGTTGCGGGGACAGATCGAAACTGCCGTGCCGGGCGGCCCCAATAAGAACGCAATCATCATCTATCTGAGCCTGCATGGTGTGGTGGACGAAAACGGTGAGCCGTGCTTGATTCCGCCCGGCGCGTCGCCGTGGCAAAGCGGCCAATGGGTCCGTGTCGGGGAGTTGCTGAACGAGCTGTTCCTCTTCCAGGACGAGAAAGGCCGCTATGCCACCAAGATCAAGGGCTGGGATAAGCTGCTCGTGTTGGATTGCAACCGCATCGACGCGAACTGGGGTCTCGGTCAGTTCTATAACGGCTTCGCCGCGCGGCTCCGCGATGTCGTGCAAAAGGCGAACGTGCCGAGGCTCTACGTTTTGAACTCGACAAGTCCGGGCCAGACGGCGTGGGCAGCGCCGGAGTTGCACGGTTCGGTATTCGGATATTTCCTCACCCAAGGACTCGGCGGCGCGGCAGACGTGGAATCGGCCGGAAACCACAACAATCAAGTTTCGCTCCGTGAGCTGCACGGCTACTTGAAGACCAATGTCAATCAATGGGTGATCGAAAACCGCGACGACGGCCAGGAACCTATGCTATTGCCGGACGACGCGCCGGACGTGCCGTTGGTCTTTCGCGGCTCGAACCAGCGCACGATCGTTCCCAAGCCGGCCGCGCGCGACGATCGTTGGGACCAGGTGGCGGCGCTCTGGCAGAAGCATGCGCAGCTTCGCGCGAAAACGCCGTACCGCACGAAACCGATGGAATGGGCCGCGTTTCAAGGCGATTTGCTCCGGGCAGAGCAGTTGCTGGATGCCGGTGGCACGTACGATCGCGAGTTCAACGAGACGATCGCTCTTTTGACGAGCGAGGCCGCCGCGCTGGATCATGCCGCGCCGGCCATCGAGGCAGTACCGTACAGCATCGCCTTGGCCGAGCAATGGCGGCCGGTCAGCGACAAAGAACTGCGCGAGTTGCCTGCGCCGTGGCTGCCGGGCGTGAAACCGGCCAGCGATGCGCCGGCGCCCGCGGCAAAGCCAGCTTCCGCGGACAGGACTGACGGAAAGGCTGCCCCAGCCGCATCAACCAAGGATGCCGCGAAAGATGCTCCTGCTGCAAAGGATGCCGGCGCAGACAAATCGCCTGTCGCCCCCGCTACCGCCCCCGCTGCGCCGCCCCCGCCACGGCCGCACTACGGTTATCTGCCGGCCGCCACTGCGGCCTGGAAGCGAGCCCTCGATCATCACGACACGGCTGATGATCTGAAACAAGTTTTGGCTTTTGTCGATGCGGCGGATAATCAGCCGCGCGACGACGGCGGCGATGGCACGTTGAAGGCCGACGTGGTCGAAGTGCAGTTCCTTCGGATGCTGGCCGCCTACCTCGATGCCAAGGTGTGGGACCGGCCCGACCTGATCGGCCTGCGCGCTGGCGGCACGGCAGTTGGCTGAAAACGCCGTCGCATCGCCCAACCTCGTGACGCAGTATTGGATCCAGCATCTCGTCGATGCGGGCGACGGTGATCGCCGCCTCGCGGAAGATAAGCTCTACGTCGGTTCGCCCGATGCCTTGAAGCAGGCCGAAAGTCTTTGGGAGAATGTGGCCGCCGCGGAAGGCGAGGGCGGAAAGTATCGCGAGGCGCTCCGCCGCGCCGGCGTCCTCGCGAAAGCACTCGCCGTCCGCGATCGCGCGTGGGCAGAAGCACCTTACTTGGCCCAGTGCCTCTTGGCGCGGCTGCCGGCCGGCAATCCGGACGCGGCTGATCTTCGCGCCTTGCTGGACGGCATGCAGAGATTGGCGGCCTTGCTGGAAGACACGCCCGAGACGGACCAGTGGCCGGCCGAACTGCCCAAGGCGGCCGCGCAGGTGGAGGACGCGCTCAAGAAGCTCTCGGCGGCCCACGGCGACGAGTGTTATGCGTTGCGGACCGCCGCGGACGATTCGCACACGCTGCGGCGGATTGCCGCCGTGCTCGCCTTGCCGCTCATCACCGGCGCGGAGCGCAATGCCCTTCGCGAGAAATCGCTCGCCATCATGACCTCTCGCCAGAACACCGCCACCACCGGCGCGGCGAAAGCCGCAACCGCGGACCTCGGCGGCGACTGGCGATCGCGTCTTGAGCAATGGGAGAAAACCGGCGAGCATCCTGCCTTGACGCTCTTGGACCTCGGCGCAATGGACCCCGGCGAGAAGAAGCTCGCCGTCAACTGGCCCGATGACTTGAATCTGCGGCTCGCCGCGCAGGGCGACAAGGCCCGCGCGAGGCTCGACAAGCTCATTGGCAAGGCGCAACAGGGCGTCCAGGAGACTCGCGTCCTCTTGGCGAAAAAGCGGCCAGACCGCCCAGCCTCCATCCGCCAAGGTTGTTGCAGCGCGGAACGGACACTTCGGGCCTCGGCTGCGCTCTTCGCCGGTGGCCCCTTGCAAGAATTGCAGGTCGATCCGATCGCCGAGCTCCGTCGCATCGATCTCCGCGAGTTGCTGTTATGGCAGGCCCGCCGCACGATGGAAGATTTTTGGGGACCGAAACCTGGTGACGGGAAAGGGGACAGTCCCGTTTTTGCTGGGGCAAAAACTGGGACAGTCCCCACGCCCTACTTCGCGATCGTGGCCGCTGACGACCTCCGCGGCGCGGATAAACTGCAGCTCTCCGCCGACGTGCCCGAGGCCGTGCGGTTGGAGCAATTGACGGCCGCCGCGGAAAGCGTCGTGCGGCCTAGCGTCGATCCGGAAAAGCTGCTCGCCGACGATACGATCACAGAAATTCCGCAAAGCATGACGGCCAACGTCGGCGCCGGCCTGCCGCGCGGCGAAGCGGCCGTCTTCCTCGAATACTCTCGCGGACCGTTGGCCGCGCTGTTCCGCGACAACCATTCTCCCTGGCGGCGGTTGCCGGTCGATGCGCAGGCCGTCGGTCCGTTTCGACTGCCCGAGTATCTCATCGCCAAGGATTGGCGGAGCGGCAGCCAATGGCGGGCGGAGGCGTTCTACCGCGGGCACGTCCGCACGGCGGCTTTCAACTTCGCGCCCTTGCGCGGCGTGGAGATCGTCTCCCGGCCGCAGCCGGTCCTGCCGGCGCGGATCAGCGTCCTCGGTGAATCGAAGCAGCGGGCCGGGCTGATTTTCATCTTCGACTGCTCCGGCAGCATGGGCGAGCAGGTCAATAAGGGCATTCCGGCGCGCCGGCGAAAATCGACGTCGCCCGCAACGCACTGTGCAGCGTGCTGGACCTATTGGCCGGCGACAGCGAAGCCTGCCGCACGGGAGTGATCGTTTATGGGCATCGCGTCTGGGAAAACGCGCAGGGCCAAATCGTCGTTCGCAACCCGAATAATCTCAACCAGCTCATTCCCGTGGCAAAGCTCGTGCCGCCCAACCCGGCACTTTTGAACTTGCAGCCGGACTTGGACATCGAAGAGCTGGATCTTGCCGGCGGCGTTATCGCGCCGCTGACCAAGAAGCGGGCCGACGAGATCAAGGCCCGGCTCGACAAGCTGAATAACATGGGAAGCACGCCGCTCTACCGCGCGATCATGGAAGCCGTTGACGAGCTCAACAGCGACCGTCAATCGGTGCAGAAGCAAATCATCGTCATGACCGACGGCGTGAACGACCAGCGGCACGCCGAGTTCCGCAACACGTGCGATCAGCTTCGCGAGAAGCTGAACGCGGCCGGCAACCGCAACATCCGCCTCGACATCGTCGGCTTCCAAATCAAGACCAGCGAGCTGACCGCGGAAGAGAAGAAGGAATACGACCAGATGATGGGCCTCGTTTCGGAACTGAAGCGCGACAGACGCGGCGAGTTCTTCGACGCCGACGATCACGACGGCCTCTTGGCCGCGCTGAGAAAATCGTTGGCCTTGAGCAAATACGAAGTCCTTCGCGCGAAGAGCCTGACTCGCGTCAGCGCGCCGTTGGAACTGAACAAGGTGTGCGAGATCAAGCCGCTGACGCCCGGCCCATTTCACGTGCAGCTTCTGGACGCCACGCGCCCCGCTGCGGCGGACGTTGTGCTCGAAGGGGGCGAAGCCATCGAACTGTTCTTGCAGCAGAACCCGTGGGGGCTCGTCCACCGGCGTTACGACCGCGCGGTCCGTGACTCCTGCGAACGCATCGCCGACCCGGCCGACCCCGACCGCGCGCATTGGATCGGCGCTCACTTGCCCAAGTGGGAAGCCGGCGCGGTGGACTTTTACGTCTCCGTGCAAAACGGGGACGCAGCTAGTTTCAGCCCTCGGCCCGTCGAGGCCTGGGCGGAGATCACGCCGCTGCCGCAGCCGGCCGATGCGCGCGAGGCGAAAAAGTACGTCTACTACGACATGGCCTTCGAGCCCGATCGGCCCGTGCCGGTGCTCCAGTACCGCGCTCCGGACTGGCCCAAGCAGGCCGAAGAGGCCCAGATCGAGTTGTGGTGCAAGTTCCGGCCCACGATCGAGGAAGAAGTCGCACTGGGCAAGCTCAAGCAGTTCCACGTTTCGGACGTTCCGGACGTGCGCTTCGACGTGACGACCGTTCGCGGCCAAGGCGCGGCAGGGTGCAAGATCGTGATCAACGAATGGCATCCCAAGGGGGCCGACATCTACCGCCTGAAACTCGAACTTTCGGCCGGCGATAACGGCCCGGTCGAAGTGCATCGCCTCTTCGACACGCAGGCTGGCGACCTGGGCCTGGTGCGGCACGAGTTCTACCTGGAGGGCAACCCGTCCTCGTCCGAGATCGACGCCTACACCGTTCGCATCGTCTCGCGGAAGCGCTTGCAGCAAGGCGCGGTGAGCCTGCCAAGGCCGCTCAAGGTGACGATCCCGCGGTGATGAATGTTGGAGTCCCGGCTTCAGGCGGTCTGTGGCGGGGTGGCACGCTCTGAGCTTCGAGCGAAGGGCGTGGAAGTCGTAGGGTGCGGTCGAGTTCCACGAGACCCACCGCCTGTGCTAGTTCGCGCGCGACCTACTTTTTCTTCTGCGGAACGTCAACATCGCAACGCCGCCGCTCGCAATCGGCGAAGAATGTTGGACTAGAACCTCTAACGGATCGATTGCTGATCGAGAAGTTCTATGGGTTTCCCCATTGACATCTATGGTTAAACCCATATAATGGGTCGTTGTTGCCCTGTTTCCCGCTCGCCAAGGAGACCGACTATGGCCCGGCCAAAAGCTGAACACCCCACGCCCATCGAGTTGGAAGTCCTCAAGGTCTTCTGGGATTCTGGCGCGCACAACGTCCGCCAAGTGTGGGAAGTACTCAACCGGCAGCGCCCGCGGCACTATACGTCCGTGGCCAGCCTGCTGGCCACGATGGCCGAAAAGGATATGCTGGAGTCCGAAGTCCAGGGTCGCACGCTCGTCTATCGGGCTGCCATCGCCCGCGAGGAGACGCTAGGCGAGATTGTCGAGGACCTCGTCGATCGGGCGTTTGAGGGTTCGGCCGGCGCTGGTTTTGCAAGTGCTGGACCAGTGTTCGCCCTCGGCCGCGGAGATGGACGCCATCGCCAAATTCCTCCGCGACTACCGCAAGCGGAAAGGAGAGAAGCCATGAACTTCCATGAAATCCTCAGTGGACCGCTGGGCCAGCGGTTGGCATGGACGCTGCTTCATTTCCTCTGGCAAGGGCTTCTTATCGGTTTGCTGGCGGCGGCGGGCTGGCTCCTTTCGCCTTCGCGAACCCGCGGCCGGTACGCCGTAGCCATGATCGGGCTGGTCCTGATGGCCTGCTGCCCGCTGGTCACGTTCGCCGTTTTGCAGGATCGCGCGCCTAATCCCGTGGCCGTAGCCCCGCCGCCCGATTTGCGTGATCGCAAGACGCAGCCGTCGGCCGCAGTTGAGATTCCGGCAGAAGACGTTGCCTCGCCCGCGCTGCCGCCGCCAGCCGACCGAGTTGTCTCGGACCCGCCGGCTATATCGATTCCGGTTGTCCCGCCGGTCGAGCCTGACTGGCGAGAACAACTCGTCCGCCGCGCCGCGGCATTGCAACCCTATGCGGTTATGGCTTGGTTTGCCGGCGTGATTGCACTCAGCGGACGGCTGATGATGAGCGTGCTGGGCGTCCGCCGGCTGGCCTGCGGTCGATTGCCCGTCTCGGCGGAACTGGCCGCATGCGCCAATCGGCTGGCCCGGCGACTGGGGCTGTCGGCATCGCCAGGCGTTTATCTCTCCGGGCGCATCCGCGAGGCGATGCTCGTAGGACTATGGCGGCCGATGGTGCTGCTGCCGGCGGCTTGGATTGCCGAAATGCCGCCCGACGTGCTGGAAGCAGTGATTGCGCACGAACTGGCGGCACCTGCGCCGGCTCGACCTTTGGGCGAACCTCTTGCAGCGAATGGTGGAGACGCTGCTCTTCTATCATCCGGCCGTTTGGTGGCTTTCGCGGTGCGCGAGCTTGCTGCGGGAAATGTGCGCCGACGAATTGGCCGTCGAGGCGACCGGCGAGCGGATGACCTACGCGAGCGTGTTGGAGCTTCTCGGCCGCCGGCGGCTGAATCGGCCCGCGCCGCAAATGGCGGCCGGCATCGGCGGGCGACGCATGGCCCTCTTCGCCCGCGTCCGCAACGTCTTGGGCGCGGTTCCCGGCGACGAGCGGCTGCGCTGGTGGCCGGCCGGGCTCTTGGCCTTGCTCGTGCCGCTGGGAATATGGCTCGGTTCGCTGGGCCTTTGCGGTGATTTGACGGGGAAGAAGCCAACGACCGCGGAGAAGTCGAAAGCCTCTAGCAAGCTGATTGCGTCCACCGTCATAACGAAGCCTAAGGAATCTTGGCCGCTCAGCCTGAAAGAAACACTTCGCGTCGCCATTCTTAATTCCAAGGCGATGCGACAGGTCGGAGCGATAGTGCAACTGCCTGGCTCCAAAAACAACTCCGCGCCCAGCGCGGATCGAGGATCGGCACTTACACCAGACAACAATCGGTTGGTCGTCGCGCGCGGCAATACTGACGTTGGGCTTATCGAATTTGAGGCGAGCGTTTGCAGTCTAGTTTCTGATGTGGAGACGGCCTATTGGGAACTCGACTTCTCCTATCGTAACCTGGACGCGGCTGTGGAAGGCCGCAACGACGCCCTGCAAACATGGCAGAAGGCACATGCGCTTTATCTTACCGGTACGAAGGAAGGCAGTGCGGCGTTTGACGCCCAGGCGCTGGAACAATACCATGGCTTCCGCAACGCGGCCGAACAGCGCTGGCGCAACTTTACGACGCCGAACGCCGCTTGCGCTTCATGATGGGCATCCCGGCCACCGACGGCCGGCTGATTCGCCCGGCCGGCAGTCCGTCATCCGCCAAAATCTCGTTCGACTGGCAAAAAGTTCTGTCCGAGGCAACGCAGCGATCGCCCGCAATTCGCGAAGCCCGGTTCCGTGTCAAGCAGCGCGAACTGGAGTTAAATGCCGCGGATAAATATGTGGTTCCTGCCGACCAGAAAAACGTATCACTGGCGATTCAGAAGCGAAAAGTCTCCATCGCCAACGTCAATCTCGCCTTAGCCTGCGAACGCGTCAAACTCGCGGAATCCGAAAAGGACGCAGTGAGTCAACTCTCATCTGCCGTGAGCAGTATGGACGCCGCATACATCAGTTCCGTCAGCAATTTCAATCGCCGCGCGGCGGCAAAAAGGCAGATTGAGGCGGTTGAGGCGGCGTATAGTCACGGCTTGAACGGAGTCACGTTCAGCGATTTGCTGAACGCACAACAGAGGTTAGCTACGGCGGAAAGCGATTACTATCGCTCGCTGACGAATTATGCCAAGGCCATGTCGCAGTTCCAATTCCGCAAGGGAACGCTTTTGGACTACGACGGTATCGAGTTGGCCGAGCGCAGCGATCAACATGCGAGGCCTGAGCCAGCCAAACAAAGCGAGATCAATCCCGCCGGCAAGACCACTTCGACCAAGGATGTAAACCAAATCGCCTTCGCCGGACTATGCCACGACGAGCAGGGGTTGCCTGTTACCGGCGTGCGCGTGTCGCTGTTTCTGACCGATGGAGAACTTCGGACGACAGAGCGGCTACAGTCCGTAAACGCGGATGACGCGGGTGGGTTCCGTTTCGCAGCCATCTCCGGACCGAGCCCCAGCGATGACGACCTTAAGCACTATTGGATCGGCGCCTCGATGAAAGGCTGGGCGGCCGTCGAGGTCAACTTGTATGCAAAGCATTGGCGAGGACACGACCAACTTGATATCGTGATGCCGGAGGCCGCCTCGTTTCGCGGCAAGGTTACGGGTCCAGATGGCCGGCCCGTCGAAGGCGCCAAAGTCTGGGCGACGAAAACTCCCAGTCCGGTCGAGGGAATTCACGCGGCCGTAACCGACGGCGAGGGCCGGTTCGAGATCTCCGATCTGGAGAAGCGGGACGGTAAACCGGTTCCCGTGCCAGGCTATCCCGGAGCGTTTTCTCAAATCAACCCTGGACTACATGTTCGGCACACCGGTCACGTTGACGCGTTGGCCTCTTGCCGTCAGGTGCCCGGCACGGTTGACGTAACGCTGCAAGCGGCTGCCGCGATCGAAGGCCATCTCCTCTACGGCGATAGTAACAAGCCGGCTGCCGGCGTCCCGATGTTTGCACAGCCGATTCGCGAAGAACGCGAGCTGCGGCTGAATGGCCTTGCGGTGACCGATTCCAATGGGCACTATCGTTTTAATTCGATCGCCGCGGGCAAGTACAACGTCATCGTGTCGCCGCAGAGCCGAATACACGATGGCGGCCCTGGAGTCGATTGAAGCGGCCGCCGGCACGACGAAGTCGCTTCCGGATGCTCGCCTTGTTCGCGGCGGAATGATCGTGGGCCGCGTGATCGATGCCGACACCGGACGGCCGTTGCGTCCTGTGTCTTCTGGTCCGTCGCCGTCGCCACTTTACATCCGCATGTACGGCCCTTCGTGTCCGCGAAACAGCGGCGTATGCAATACCGCGCAATTTCAAGAGGACGGCTCGTTCCAATTACGAGCCGCACCGGGCGCCAATTATGTGAATCTGGAACACATTGGTCATCCCTTGCCGGGCGTCAATACTTATGTGGGCGGCGACGATGGCTGGGAGGACGTATCTGATACCGGGCTGACGGTTGACGTGGTCGAAGGCCAAACCACCAAGATCGAGTTCAAGGTGCGGAAGAAAGCAGTTGAAAACACGGAAACCTCCACGTCGCAAGAAGAAAGACAACCGACAACAAAGTCATCGCGCAGTGCCGCAGTGGCTCCGGCGAAGGCGAGCGATTCGTCCGGTAAGACTTCCGCCGCCAAGCCTGCGGATGACGCGTCGAACGACAAGCCGGCAGATAACAATAAGCCGCATTCCCCGCCTCCCGCTGCCGTCAAGCCCGATGAAAGTCCACGCCCCAAGAATGAATCTTCCGGCGCAATTGTCGATCCCCAACTGAAGCTCGTGAAACAAGCAACGACCGACGCCTGGAAGCAACTTGTCTCCGGCGAAGGCAAAGGAACTTGCCGCCGAACTCTCACAGACAAGCAGGACGAGAAATTCGACTTCGAGTTCGCATTCGACGGCGATAAATTCCGATTTGTGACAAGCGAGGGCGCCGGTACGCACTATATGGCGGTCTGCGACGGCTCTGCCACACTCGTTCGAGACTATTACGTCAAGCTGGATTCTGGATCTCAAGTGGCGTTTTTGAAGCCGCCGGAGTTTGTCAGTCTCAGCCCTATGGTATCCAGCTATGGGCGGCTCTACCTACCGTTCCTCCCCCTGCCGACAGGGCCGCGAGGGATTCTCGGAAAAGTCTTCGAGACCCGCGCATCAACGCGGTGAAGTTGCCCGACGGACGGTTACATGGGTCGTATGACGTCAATCAGTACGTCCACACCGAGTTCGACGCCACTCCAGATTCCGGGTACCACATCTCGCGGGCTGAGACGTTCAATAAGAGCGGCCCTCGCACCGGGTCGATATTCACCGCGCAGTGGAAGCACGACAACGATGTCTGGTATGCGGCGGCCATCACCCGAGAGGATTGGCGACAAGGCGCGGTCGCCGGGCGCTCCGAAGTGCGGTACACAGAGTTCAAGCCGAATCCGCGCCTTTCGGAGGAGCTATTCTCTATCCGTTCGCTGAAACTGCACGCTGGCTCGGACATCATCGACCTGCGCCCAGGCTGGAGCAAGTCGTACTCGGTGGGCGATCCGGACGATCTCGGCAAAAACAAGCGAACGATCGCCGAGGACGTAGATTCATTGCCGATAAGATAACTAGCGGGATGCAGCCGGACCTGAGGCCATTCGTTTCAGAATAAAGCGGTCAGCGCAACATGCGTGATGGCGAATGCTCAAACCTAATGCGATTCCAGCCAGCGATTCAGATCGCCGTGGGTGGTGAAGCCCAGCAGGGCCTCGGCGAGTTCCTCGATGCGGTCCGTAGGCAACGTCTCGATTCGCGCCGCCGCCGTGTCATCAATCGTTCCTAATTGCTTTCGCAATAGGCGCATGAGCAGCCTGCGCTCGCCCTTTTCAATGCCTTCTTCCATCCAACTCGTTACCAGTTCCATAACGCCCTCCTTCTCCTGGGGGACAAGCTGTTCTATCTCTACATCGAACTCATGCTTCTCTACTATTGTAAGCCGCAGGTACTCGTCAATGAAGCCCGAAATCAACCGTTCTCTGGCAGGATCCAGTTGCAGCCGCGCCAGCATCCGCAGGCAGGCCAGTTTCACCCGCGGACGGTCGTCCGGCGCGATGGCCATGTTGGCCATGAGTGCCGCGACAATCGGGCTGGTTCGGTCAAGGAAATCCCGCCAAGCCAGGCGGTTCAATTGCACCACGCGGAAATTGAACGTCAGGACTTTGAAGTCTGGAAACTCGACGCGGTATTCGCTCGGTTCCTCCGTCAACGGCGTGCGATAGGAAAACAGAGCGATCGGGTAGACGGGCAGATCGTGCTTTTCGTGGAAGCGAGCGAAGTAGGCGAACATCCGCCGCGGGAAGACCGGCTCGCGCCGGGCCTGGTGTTCGACATGGATGAGAAATCCCAGGTCTTTGCCGCGGAAGCGAGCCTTGGCTACGATGTCCGCCTCGTGCCTCTCGCCGTGCGTGACGTCGGTGAACACCTCTTTGTCCAAAAACTCCACCGAGTCGCGATCCAGATAAGCCGCCAGTTCCGGAAAGAACAACTCGATGAACTCGACAAAGAATGTTGTCAACAGTTCCTTGAACAAGCGATCATGGTCCACGATGCGCGTTCTTCCGCTTCGTCGAGGTTGTGATTAAACAGACGCACCCCTGCCGTCACGGCAGGGGTGGCGAAATGACCGAACGCGGGCAGATAGAGCCACGATTCAGAAACTAACGCGGATCGCTCTATTTCTCCGCCGGAATCACCAATCGCAGCGTAACCTTGGGCTGCTCGCCAATGCGCGTCTCGGCGGGCGGTGGAAGACGGCGGATGGTCCGTGCTTCATAGGTTACCGGCTTGATGTCCACGATCGCCACGTAGGACCGCTCCGGCTGCGCCGCCGGCACTGCGACCGGCCGGACAGTCGCCGCGGGAATCGCCAGCGGCTGCTGCGGCTCGTACGAGGTTATGGGCTGGGGCGCGGGAATCGGGATCGACGGCGGGAGCGGCGCGGCGGGAAGGTCCAACATCCTCGGCTGAACATAGGAGGCCATCGGCCGGGCTGTAGCCGCGGCGGCCGACGACTTGGGCGGCTCGGCCGGAACTTCCAGCGGCTTCTTCTCGTCGCTCGGCGGACTGGGCAGCGGCTGCGGCGCGGGCGGCGGAGCGACGTGCGGGCCAGGTGTAACCGGCCGGGGCATTTCCTGCACGCCCAGCGGATGCTCCGTCGGCGGCGGCAGGATCGGTTTGGGTCCTTCCCCGATCGGCGGAATCGTGGGCACCGGCGCCACTTCGGCCACGCCCGGCGGCAGCTTGCGGCGGCAGGCGTCGAGCGCGGCTTGGGCCGCCTGTCGCACGTCGGCCGACGATTCCTTGAAGCAGCCTTTGGCGTCCTTGCCGCTGGCCATATCTTGCAGCTTGTTCATGATGTCGGCGCTACAGCAAGTACAGCCGCAGGTTGAGCACGGGTTGCCGGCCATCTCGCTAAGCGCCTCGGCCGCAGCTTGCCGGACCGATTCGGTGCAGTCGTCCAAAGCATCCAGCATTGCGCCGCGGACATCGACCGTCTTCTGGTAGCAACCGCAGCCCATCGTGGCAAGGTACTTGATCGCCTTGATCTTCTGCGGGGCCAGGTCCTCTTGCTGCTTGATGGCGGCGGCGGCCTGCACGGCCTTGGGCATCTTGGGATCGAGGTTGGCCGGGTCGGCAATCTTCTTCAAGAGCGGCTTCTTCTCCAGGCCCGGGTGGTTGCCGAGCGGATTGACGAGCTTGCTCTGCAGGCAATTGTTGAGCCCGGTGACGCCCAGTTTGTCCCAAATGGTCGGCACGGGCGGGGCCGGCACGGGGGCCTGGCCTGACGCGGCGCCGGCCAAAGCCAGCCCGAGGACCAATCCCAAAACACCCTTGCCGAAAAGCCATTGTTCGCTTCGCATCGCTAACTCCCTTTTTTCGACACAACCGTTACACAGCCGAAAACCGTAGGCCGTGTAATGTTGCTTCGTCCGCGAAAAGGTGGAATCTTGAGCATACGCGGCCCTTGCGGAGTGCGCGGCCGGGCGCGGCGGGAATAGGCGATACAAACGCTACAGTTTAACAGCGTGGACGGCTATTTTTCCTGCTTCAGCGCCGTGAGAATCCCCTTCCACTCCCGCCGTTTCTTCTCCAGATCGGTGCGGAAGGGCGGATTGGGAGGCGGCGTGCGGTTGAGATAGCCGTCGGCGAACTTCAGCGCCGCTTCGACGTAAGGCTTCAAAAGCAAGGCTTGCAAGTCCGCGCGGGCCGACTTTCGCCGGCACGCTTCGACTGCCCGATCCGCCCAGAGGATGGCGTTGGTATAGTTTTTTAGCAGTACACTGCGATCGGTGGGCCCGTATTGCACTAAAGCGAAGGCGACGTGGGCCCACTGGGCATACCAGCGATATTCCCGCGGCCGGCGGGGCGCAAGCTCCGCAGGTTCACGATGTCGTCGAGGCCTTGGGCGTACATCGTGCTCCGCTCCGCGGCGTTCGTCGCGGCGAAGTAAAGCAGCGTGTGTGCGGTGAGCTGCAACTCGGCCGCCCGAATGCGATCCTTGGGCAAGCCGGCGGCGCGGCTGGCCGCGGCGGCCTCGGCGGCGGCCGTTCGCAGTGCCTCAATTTGTTGCCGCGAAGCGCCCGCCGCATCGAAGGGAACCGCCTGCGAAGTCCAGTTGAGGGTCTCCGGCAATCGCTTGACGACGCCCCCCAGCCGCGCTTCCGCACGGGCAAGCAGGGCCTCCGCGTGCTCGTCCCGGACGTTGGCTAGGTCAGGCGGCAAGGCATCGGAGTAGTCTTTCACCGCGTCGTCGTATTTGCCCTCAAGCTCGGCCAGCCGGCCGCGGCCGAGGGCCAGCGTCCGCTGCCGCTCGTTCGCGCCGCCGGGCGGCAAAGCGGACTGCTCCAGAGTATTCAGCCGCTTGCGAATCTCGCCGCGGCGGTCGTTGGGAGAGGCGGACAAACGCGAGTCGTGCTGCGGAAAAAGCGCCCATTGCAGAGCGTACGTTTCGCTGCTGGACAGCGCTTTGCTTTTGCCCCAAGTCCCACGCCGCTTTGTACTCTTCGTCCGCCTTGGCACTGCATTGTTTCGACTTCGCCAGCTCGTCGCTGTTCTCCGCGTCGAGATAGCGGTCGTAGTGCATGGCCGAGCGAAATTGATCGAGCCGGGCCAGATTGTCGGCGGCCTCGACCGCGCCGGCGTCCTTGCCAAGCGCGGTGCGAAGCGCGTGCTCGCATTCGTCGGCGACCTGAAACTCATCTTCGAAACTGTCGCCGTCCAGCCGCTTCAAGTCGCTCGGCGGAAGGCACAAGTCGACAAGCGAGTGATACAAGCAGCGGCCGATGCCGTAGGACGGCCGCGGCGACAGCGGATTGGACCGGGCCGCATTGCGCGAATTCGCGGACCGCACGATTGATGTTGAAGGCAGGCGCCTTTTCGTCGAGCCGCGCCAGGTCCTCGTGGCCCCGCGCGGCGGCGAGCAGGTAGAGGTATTGCGCATGGAGTACCGTTTTTAGGGGCCGATTGCAATGAGCCAGATGACGGCGACGCTTAAGTAAAAAGGTCGTTTGCCTTTTTGAGACTCGCTGCGGCCGCATCGAGATCGTTTTCGCGGGCCTCGCGCCCGTACGCCGGGTGGTTGTCATAGTTGGCCCGCAGCGCAGTAGGCCGCGGCGAGCGCAGCCAAGCCATAGGCGGAGTCCGTTTTCTTGCCGCCGTCGATCGCGGCGTCGATGTCGGTGACGATCAGTTCGCGTGACTTCTGCCGCGGCACGCGTCGGCCGAGCGCATCGGCCAGCATGTCGCCGGCGCCCGCGAGTTCGTATCGGCGACCGCGCGGTCGAGGTTGGCGTCGCCCTTGACGAGCTTCCGCTCGCGCGGTCGCGATAGAGCCGCCGCAGCACGGGATCGCCGGCCGGCGCGAACGGTTCGACTGCCTTGGCGGGCGGCGGCCCGGCCTTGAGCGAAATCGCGTTATCCAGCAAGGCGTCAAACCAAGGCGGCACGATCGGAAAGCGGCGGCGCGTTGCGGTTTGCCAGCGTGAAATCGTAGAGCGAGACGTAAAAATCGCCGAGGTCCTTGCCATCGGCCTTGACCGCGTCGGCCGCGGCGCAGGCATCCGCCTCCGGGGCATCAGGATCGGTGAGCGAAACGGCCTCCTCCCACATGGCGACCTGCCGCGACTGCCCCGCGTCCGGCACTTGCTTCAAGCTTTCTCGCGCGGCGGCAAGCGCCTTCCGGGCGGCGGCGAACTGCCCTGCGGCGAAATCGGACCGTGCCGCCGCGATAAACGGCTCGGCCAAGGGCGGTTTCACTTTCACTTCGGGCGGCGGCTTCTTCACGCTTGGAACAGCGGACATAACATAGACCCGCTCCGCCCAATCAGAGCCCCTTCTTGAGCCGCTCTTGCCAAAGTCTTGAGTCGGCGAAGACCGAATTCTCGGTATGCGACACAACCGGCGGCTTCGTCGGATGATCGGGGACGACCGGCTTCTCGGTAGGCTTCACAACGGGCGGCTTCGTAGAGTTATCCGGCATAGTCGATTTAGCCAACGTCGCTGGCTCCGCGTCCAGACGATTTTGCAACGTCTGGCGGCTTTTGCTCCTCATGTCGCGAATCAACGGCGGTGAATCGTCTTTCTCGGCAGGCTTTCGCCAGCGGTCCCACCAAACGGCCGCCGCGGTTAGACCTCCAATGATCAGAACCAGCATTGCGGTGAACACGAGCCGGCTTGTTCGCGCCACGGGCTCTCGCTTCGCCATCGTCGTCTGGCTGCCGCCGCCCCTGCGGGTGTTCGCCGCATCGAATGGTTCGGCCGGCCTCCGCGGCGGCTTGCCGGCCAAATCGAGTTCCACCGCCGCGCAAAGCTCGCGAACCATTTCCCGGCACGTTGCCCGGCGCTCGTGCGGGTCGGGATGCGTCGCCCGGCGGATGACCTCCGCCTCGCCGGGTCCGAGGCCTGAGAGATCGAGCTTGCCGTCGCGGTGCAATTCGGCAATTTTGAGGATATTCGTCGCCCCGAACAGCGGCAGCTCGCCGGTGCGAAGCTCGATGTAGCTCACCGCCAGGCAATATTGGTCGCTGCGGACATGCGGGTGCCCCATCAGCAGTTCCGGCGCAGGCGTAGGCATAACTGCCCATCGCCGTGGCCGTCTTGCGAAGCTCGTCGATGCTCCTCGCGAGGCCGAAATCGCAGATTTGCAGCGAGTTGCCCACAATCAAGAGGTTCTGCGGCTTGATGTCGCCGTGAATGATGGAGAGCGGGCCCTTGCCGAGGTCGTGGATCGGCAGGTTCAGGTAATCAATGCCCTTGGCGGCGTCCTCCATGTAGTCCAAGAGCACATCAACGGGGATGCCGGTCACTTGCTGGCCGCGGAAATATCGATCCAGCAGGTCGGAAAGGTTCTTCGACCCAGGCTCATGGCCACGATCAGTTCCACCGGCTGCACGGTCATCGGGTCAACGAACATCGTCGCGCTCGCCGGCTTGTCCTCCTTGACTTCCGAGCTGCCCAGGGCAGCTCCGCGATCGACTGGTCGTCGAGGATGCGGCCTTCGGCGTCGATGACCCAATAAGCGAAGATGGAGACGAGATGCGCGTGGTTTATGTCCTTGATCCGCTCGATGGCCTTCGATTCCTGCAGGCCCTCTCGGCCGCGGAGGTCGATGATCTTCCAGCGCCACCTTCTTATTGCCCGGCGCGGAGGCCATCCACACCTCGCCAAAATTCCCCTTGCCGAGGAAGCGAACAGCCGGTAGCCGGGCACCGGTTCATCGCTGGACTTGTAGTTTTGGAACATGCGGCTCATGAGTATTTGATAGGATATACGCTGGGGCGGAAAACGGCAATTACCTTGCTTCGGCGATGCTGGAGAGATATATTGCAGAGATGTGAATCAGCCGAGCCGTGTGGCGTGCAACTTCTGCCGGAGACTTGTCCGTGAACATGGAGTTATTCCGCAAAGCACTTCACCTCAAGCCATTTGAACCGTTTGTCATCCGGCTTGTCAACGGTCAATCGGTGACCGTTGCGGACCCTGACTTGGTCGCCATAGGCACGCGGCACATTGTCGTCCTCGGTGAAGAGGAAGGGATGGATGATTTCGAGTGCGACATGATTGTTTTGCTCGACAAGCCCAACAAATAGGCTCCTCTCCGGTGCCGCAGTAAGCCTATGTCGAAACGAAAGCCCAACCGCCGGCCGAACCATCATCCAACCCTGCCGGAAGGCCGCCTCGCAGTGCGATTGGCCGAAACGATCGTTCGCAAGGAGCGATTGGGCCGCGTTGCGGCAGACGTGCTTCGCGCGGTCTTGGAGTGCTGTTCGGTCCGCCTCGAACGGGGCGGCAGGTTTCAAGTCCGGCAGCCCCCAAAGATCACCCTCGAGCAGCAGTTAGGAATTGTCGCTCCGATAACATCGCTGGCGAGCGAGGACCGGGAGAGCGTTATTGTTCAACTGCAACACATCGCGAGCCTCGGCCCGAAGATCGCGCGAATGGTGCGTCTCTCGCTGGCAAATTCCTATCTCACTGCCGCGAGCAGGCCGCAGACCGGCCTTTCCGCGCCGCCGAGTTACACGCCGCGCATAACGGGAAATACGACCTTCGATCGTTACCTGACTGCGTGCCGAAACAGCGGCATGCACTGGGGAATAATTCGCCCCTTACAGCATTTGCGCGACGTGCTGACGGTGACGGAAGAGCAGTACTTTACGGACCCGAGCAAGCACGACATCAAATGGACGCTGCATGCGGACAGAATCACTTCTACGATGCTAAAGCACGTTGCGGATTGCCTGCGAACGGTGGACGTCCGGGCATTTGCGAGCCCGCCTGCGAACGATGGCTCGCCGGCCTTCGAGCGGTCTTCGAGCGGATCAAGGCGGGGACGTTCCGGTTGCATGATCGACCTGCCGCGGCGGGACCGCAAAGGAAGTCCGATGTCTCGCCGGCAGGCGGGAAGGCGGCAAGCTCGACCGCGGCAACCGAATCGTCAACGCGCAGTCGCGCCGCGAGACGACCTGCCGGCCGAATTCCGCGAAATGCACGAAGGTTTATGGTCGCTTCGGCAATACCTGCTGCCGCAATACCTCGATTTATCGCCGGAAGGGTTCGCGGCATTGTGCCGGTCCGGCGAGGAGGCGCACGATTTTGCCCGGCGATTGAGCGGCGCCATCGAGCGATTTTCCATTCATTGCTTCGGCACGGCGCAGAGAAGTTTCTGGCGGGCTGCGCGGTCAAGGCGGATGAAGATGACGCCCCGCCGAAGGTCTCCGCTACGGAAATGAGCCGGTGCATGCACCGATTGGCGGAGAAGGGCGCCGCCTTCAGTTGGTGGCTGGAGCAGAATTGCCGCAGGGGGACGGCACCATGGGCCGCCGCTTAGTGGAATTGGCGGAGAGCTCGCTCGTTGCGGGCCTGTTCTGCCTGTTCCTCAAGCGGTGCTTTGCGGACCTCTTCCGCAACGTCGGGGACGAAGCCGGCGGCCGGTCGCGTCCGCGCCGAAAGCGAATCGGGCAAGTCACTCAACCGCCGGTCGTTCGGGAATTTGACGAAAAGCTGGAGCGGCTGCGGCAGGCGATTTCCGCCGCTGAGAACGCGGAGTCGCCCGGCATCGAGCAGAATGCGGCAAGACAGTGCGCGGCGGTCCTTTCCGCGCTCTCGCCACTGCTGCTTCTTGCCGCGCACGGTCTGAAAGCGGGAGGCCGCAAAATCGACATTTCCCATCGGGAAGCCCAGGCATCGATTTCTCAGCGCGAAAGGCGTCGATGGGGACGCCCGGAAAGAACTGCCGCAGCACATGGAGTTCGTGGAGTACGAACCTGGCTTCTTTCCTTCGTTGCGGTGCGAGTATCGTTCTTGGCCGACCGGTCCGGGGGCGTCTCCGGAGCGAGCGCAGTCTGCCGCTTTTCGCGCCCGCGGCGGCGTCATGCTGCCTCCGCAAATAGCAATACCAATATCCACTCTCTTTGGGGACGAGAGCGGGGCAGCGCAGGCCGCGAAATTTCCTCGCCGCGGAAGCCGATCGACACCTTGCCGAGTGGTCGCGGCTGGCCAAGGACACCGCTTTCCAGCAATGCCTGCCGTACCTCGAGAGTAATGAGTCGCAGTTCGCGGTATCGAGGTTCGCGCCGGCAGCCCGAGCGGCGATGCCGTCCTGCTGGCCCTGCCGGCGGCCGCGGTGGCAATGAGCCGCGAATTCGAGGAAAGCGTCGCCTTCTCGCAAGCGATCGAAGAAGCGCATGGGAAGTCGCCGGCAATGGAGGCCGTCCTACGTGCCGTGGAAGCGAACTGGCGCGAGAAGGGAATTGCGGCAGACGATTATTCGCTTTGTGTGCTCGGCCGGCCCGAACCGGCGGAAAAGCAAGATGCGCCCGAGGCGCAAGAGGAGTTGCGGTGGCGGCGAAAGGTGCGGCGTTTCCTCAACCAGAAGTCGCGTTGGCCGCTGGAAGAGGCGGAAGAAATCCTCCACGCGCTGGGTATCATCATCGAGCCCAAGGAGGACGCAGACCCGCACGGAAAGGTCCGCCTCGGCGACCGTCACCACACCCTTTCCTCGAAGCTCCTCAAGGACGGGCAGGTCTATGCGACGTATCTCCACGAGTGGATTTGCACGCTCGGACAGGAGCGACTGCTGGCTGACCTTCTCATACAAAAGGACCCGCGATTGGCCGCTTTCATGCGAAAGTCGGACGCGGCGGAGGAATAGGCGGCATGAAGAATCGCATCGACTGCTGTTGCGAAACGCTCTACAGCGCCGACCAGGCCGCGGCATATCGCGGGTTCAGCCTCAGCGCTTCGCTGAAGCAGGCGGCGGCTTCGTCAAACCTGCCCTGCTTTTGCAGCGCGAGGCCCAAATTGTAACGATAAGTGGGATGGTTCCGCTCGAGTTTCCGCTGCGCGACGCCCGCAGGCAACCGCCTCGTCGAGCTTGCTCTGGTTCATTAAGGCAACGCTCAGGTGGTAGTAGGGCGACGGCTAAGTCGGGCTTTAATTCCGTCGCCTGGCGGAAGCTGAGGATTGCTTCATCCAGTTTGCCCTGTGCCTGCAAGGCAAGGCCCAGGTTGTTGTGACATTCGGCAACGTCCGGCTTTAATTCCAGCGCCCGGCGGTAGCAAGCGATCGCTTCATCAATCTTGCCCTTTGTTTTCAACGCGTCGCCCAGGCCGGCGTGCGCCGCGGCATAGTCGGGCATTAGTTCAATCGCCCGGCGGAAGCAGGCAGCGCTGCGTCGAGTTTTCCCTGGTGTTCCAGGGAAATACCCAGGTTGTGGTGTGTCCGCGCACTCGTCGGGATCTAAGGACAACGCGTGCCGGGACTGGGCAATCGCCTCGTCGAGCTTGCCCTGGCGGCCCAGCACGATGCTCAGGCTATCGTGGGCCGCGACTAGGTCCGGCTTCATTTCGATCGCGCGGCGGTAGCAGGCGGCCGCTTCGTCCAGCCTTCCGCGATCTCGCAGGGCGTTTCCCAGGCTATTCTGCGCTCGGCCGACTTGGGCTGAAGCTCCACTACCCGGCGATAACGGGCAATCGCTTCGTCGAGCTTGCCCTGGCGGCCCAACATCACACCCAGATTGTAATGCGCGTCAACGTCGCGCGGCTTCAAGCTCACCGCGCGACTGAAGAGCCGCGATCGCTTCGTCTCGCTCGCCCTGTTGTCCCAGAGCCGTGCCGAGTACGAGGTGCCTTTGGGCCGAATTCGGCTCTAACGCCGCCGCCCGGCGGTAGCATTGGACCGCTTCACCGAGCCTTCCCAGCGCCTGCAAGGCGCCGCCCAGGTTGGAGTGCGCCTGGGCGAATTGCGGGTCCAAATCCAGGGCCCGGCGAGAAGCCCGCCATCGCTTCGTCGCGCTTTCCTTGTTTCGACAAGGCGTTGCCCAGATTCGAATGCGCCACTGCATAGGCGGGGTCCAGTTCGAGTGCCCGGCGATAACTGGCGACCGCTCTCTCGATCTTTCCATGATCCATCAGCGCGGCGCCGAGATTGTTGTGCCACTCGGCGGCGTTCGGGTTAAGCTTCGGGCCCGGCGGTAGGATGCGATGGCTTCCGGAAGCTTGCCCCAGTCGTGGTACACCTTTCCCAAGTTGTTTTGAAAGTTGGCGGCGTCCGGTTTGAGGCGGATCGAACGCTGGATGTATTGGACCGCCGTCTTCGGCTGGCCCATCTGGCCGGCGATCACGCCAAGCCAATGCAGCACGTCGGGCTGCTCAGGCTCGACGGCAAGGACGTGCCGCAACAACTCTTCGGCCTCGGGCAGCCGGCCCGCCTTGTGGTGTTCAACGGCCGCCGCCAAGTTTGTAGAAATCGACGCCATAGCGGAATTGTCGCGGCCAGATCGGCCGCCGGCAAGATGTCTCAACGATGCGACAGAGAATTACCCGCGTTCCTCGAGCACCGCCTGCAATGCGGCGCGGGCAGCGGCATCGTTGGGATCCAATTCCAAGGCCCGGCGGAAACAGGCAATGGCCTCGTCCAACTTGCCTTGCTGCAGGAACGCAAAGCCGAGTCTGTGCTGCGTCTCGGCTTCGCCGGAGTCCCCTTGCGGATCCTGCCGGGGACCGGAGTCCCGCGCCTTTCGATTCCGTCTCCGGCTTCTGGCCGTCGCGTTTTCCGCCGCCGTGTGGTCCCGCACTCTCTTTCAATTCCCGCGCGCGCCGAAAGGCGGCGGCCGCTTCGTCGTACTTACCGTCCGTTCTCAAGGCGACGCCAAGGTTTTGATGGGCGTCGGCATAGTCCGGCTTCAGTTCGATGGCGCGGCGGAAGCACGCGATCGCTTCGCCGAGGTCTCCGCAAGCCGCAAAAGTCCTGCCCAAGTTAAGTTGCATCGTGGGGGTGTCTGGACCGTCCGGGGCCAATTCCAGCGCCGGCGGCAAGCGGCAAAGGACTCTTCGAATTCGCCCTGCTCGCGGTAGATTGTGCCCAGGTTATTGTAGGCCGCCGCGTAGTCCGGCTGAAAAGCTATGGCGCGGCGGAATGACGAGATGGCCGCATCGAGATAGCCCTTTTCCTTGTAGGCGAGGCCAAGGCTGTTGTGGGCCGCGGCGAGTTCGGGCTTCAGTTCCAGCACCGTTCGTAACATTCGATAGCCTCATCGAGCTTTTCGCGCTCGCTCAAGGCGATGCCGAGGCTGTGGTGCGCAGTGCGCGTCGTTGGGATTAAGCACCAAGGCGAGGCGGCAACAGGTGATCGCCGCGCCCAGGTTCCCCTGCCGCCGCAAGATTTCGCCCAGGTTGCTGCTAAACATGGAATTGTCGCACCCCAACTCTCGCACCTTGCGGAACCAATCGACGGCTTCCTCCTCCTTGCCCAGGAGCGTCAGCGCGACGGCAAGACTGTTGTGCGCCTGGGCATCGTCGGGCTTCAATTCCAAGGCCCGACGGAAGCAGGTGATCGCGTCCACGGTCTTTCCTTGATCGACGAGAGCGTTGCCCAAGCTGGTGTGCGCCGCAACCAAGTCCGGCTTCAGTTCCAAGGCCCGGCGGCAAGAGGCGATGGCCTCCTCGCTCTTGCCCTGGTCCCGCAAGATGGTCCCCAAATTCGCGTGAGCGTCCGCATATTCCGGCTTCAATTCGATTGCTTTATGTTGGCAATCGATCGCTTCGTTCGTTTTGCCCTGTGCTTGCAGCGCGAGGCCCAAACCCGTGACCGCTTCCACGTAATCCGGCCGGAGCCGCAGCGCACAGCGATAGCTCTCGATTGCTTCGCGCGCGTTCCTCTGCTGCAGCAAGACATGTCCAAGGGAGCAATGCGGTTCGGCCAGCCGAGGCTTCAGTTCGGACGCGCAGACGTAAACAGGCAATTGCTTCATCCACTTTCCCCTCGCGCCGCAACGCGTTACCCAGGTTGCCGTGCGCTCGGCGAGGTTGGGATTTATTTGCAGCACGCGCCGGTAGCAAGCGACGGCGTCTTCTAGCTTGCCATATCTTTCCTGCGCGGTCCCCAGGTTGTTCCATGCTTCGACGTAGTCCGGCTTCAGCTCAAGTGCCCGGCCATAACTGGCAATAGCCTCTTCCCGCCTTCCCTGCCTGTCAAAGATATTGCCCAGGCCGAAGTGCGCCGTAGCACAGCCCGGATCCAGTTCCAGCGCCCGGCGGTGGCAGGCCGCGGCCTCCTTAAGCATTTCCATGTCGAAAAACGTGATGCCGAGATTGCTGTGCCCCAAGGCATAATTCGGCGTGAGTTTCAGCCCCCGGCGGTGGCTTGCCACGGAATCCGGCAGTTTTCCCAGCACGCGATAAACTTCGCCTAGGTTATTATGGTACGCGGGAATGTCTCCCCGCTGATGAATTGCCCGATTGATATACTCGGCCGCCGCCTTGGGCTGGCCCATCTTATGTGCTATTAGGCCAAGCCAGTGCAGCGCGTCGGGGTGGTTGGGCTGGACAGCGAGTGCTTTACGCAACAACCCTTCGGCAAGCTGAAGTCGGCCGGCTTGAAGATGCTGTTGAGCTGACGCTAATATTTCACCGAGTGTTGCCACGAATCAATTATCGCGGCGCGCGATGCCGGCTGCAAGCGCTTCGGGCGAGGTGTTGTAGGGCTGCCGCAGCTTGCAATTGACCGATCGACACCACCAATGAGAGTTAGATGGGCTGCGTATTAGGCCCGAGCCACATCGACGTACAACCCGCAAATCGCGAATGCCTGGCCATTCCGGACAATTGTCCGAGAAAACCCGGCGATTACGACTCTCAGAAGTTTGCCCCGCGCACCTCCGCGAGCTAGACTAGACAGCCATCGTTAGCGAAACACGGGTCGTTCGCCAACCGTCATGGCGTGAGATTCCACGGATAGAAACTTCCAAAGACAAGGAGAGCATAATGCGAAGCTTCGTAATCGGGGCCGCGCTCGCGGTGTTCGCGCTCGTCGGTTCGGGCCAGAATCAGGCGCACGGCTCGTTTTGCGGCGTGGCGCGGTGCTGCCACTGCCATTGCTGCACCCCCTGTTGCATGCAATGCTGCACAGTGATGCGGACCTGCATGGTGACCGAATATACCTATCAAGATATGACGGCCTATAAGATCGTTTATGAGGACGTTGAGACGCCGGTCAATGTGCCGGCCGTCGAGTATCAGCCTGCGCCGCGGGTGACTTGCGTGCCGGATACGGTGCTCGTTCCGCCCACGCCGGCAGCCTGTGCGCCGGTGCCGGTTCCATGCCCAGGCCCGGCAGCCTGCCCACCCGCCGCTTGCGCGACGGCGAACCAGTGTATTCCCGTTCCCGCTGCCCCGCCCATGTGTTCGGTCAATATCTGCCGCAAGGTGGAACTGCCCGGCATGGCGCCGGTGAACGTGCAGAAGCCGGACGTGTGCAAGCGCGTCGTTCAGCGGCAGGTGCCATACACGGTAACGCTCTGCATCCCGCACCAGGTATGCAAGCAGATCCCAGTGCAGGTTTGCTGCCCCGTGCCATGCTGCTGCTGCACGTCGGCTCCGGCGGTTAAGAGCGAAGGGTGCGCGAAGTAGATTGCTTAGAGCACGTCGCAAGCGACGCGGCGAAATGACGTAGGGTGTGGTCAAGCGAAGCGCGGACCCACCACCGCTGGTTGTGGTGGGTCTGCGCTGCGCTTGACACCACCCTACGCTTCGCATTCCACCAACACGCTCCGCTCGACAAGCGCACGGACGGCCGGCAGAATGACCGGCACGGCCTGTTCCCAGGAAAGATCGAGCGAGGCGACCATTTCCTCGAGCAACTCGCGAACAGTCCGGCGGCCGTCGCACTCGGACAATAGTCCGGCCACGTTGCGATGCACGGCCAATGCGTATTGCAGGCCGCCTGTCTTGTTGAGGCGGATCTCGCGCAGCTCCAGTCCGTGCTCGGCGGCGACATACTCTTGCGCCATTCGGATGCCCGGCGCAATGCGCATGCGCTTTTCGAGCAAAGCGTCGGCCGCCGATGGATCGCGATACGCGTCGCGGGTTTGAAAGAATCGCAAGGCCTCCGCGCCGCACGGACCGGCGATGCGGCAGGGCGGATCGTCGATTTCGATCCACGCGCCGGCCGCGCCGGACGTCGTCAACCTCCACATTGTGATATAGAGATAGCTGACTGCCTCGATCCGCTCGCGCTGAAAGTAATCGGTCCAGACTTCATAGCGCTCATTCACTTGCCGCGGGTCTTTGGATTCAGTGCTCAAGATCCAGTTCATCGCATAATCGGCCGCCGATTCCATCCGCTCGACGAACACGAGCACGTCGCAGCCCAGCCCGGCGAACCACTCTTCCAGATCGGCCTTCCACGAGCGGCCGGCGACGTGGGCGATATTCCCCGTACACTGGAAGAAGCCGCCCGGCGTCAATCGCTCGACCGCCGCGGCGATCAGCTTGCGGCAAAACAAGTCGCCTCTCATGCCGCTGTCACGGAAGGAGAATCGCTGCGTCGGGCTGATCACGAACGGCGGGTTGCAAAGAATTAGATCGAACCGCCGCTCGGCCACCGGCTCGAATAAATCGCCCGCCAGGCAGCGGACATTCTCGATGCCGTTCAAGCGGAGATTGAACCGCGTGAAGGCCAGCGCGCGGGCGTTGGAATCGGTCGCGTAAACGGTCTCGGCTCGCGAAGCAATCAACATCGCCAGCGCCCCGGAACCGGTGCCCAAGTCGAGAGCCGTCGCGCACGGCCGGTCGATGCTCAGGTCGGCCAGTTGCAGCGTCAGCGGCCCCGGCGGCACGACGAAATCGGCCGGTGGCGCGGAATCTCGCCGCCACGGCAGATCGACCACCACCAATCGCCCCCGCACCGGCCAGATCTGCACCCGCGGTTCCACCTGGCCTTTGCCATCCGCCGGGCAAAGCAACTCGGCTTGCGTCCACGTTTCCAGCGACATAGGCGCGAGCGCCGCCCGCGCCGCCTCGACCGGGACCGGCAGCCCGATGAACAAGAGCCGAATCAGCGTGTTCAGCGGCGTCAGTTCGGCGGTCGCACGGAGTGCCCGCGGCACGTCGCTGCCCGGCATGGCGAGAATGTCCGTTCGGCCGAGCGCCGCGCTGGATCGATTGCTCCGAGAAATCGGTGGCGCGGAGCACATCCGCGGCTTGCCGGTAGTCGTCGTTAGCCTGAAACTCGAGCATGGGTGACGAGCGGGCTCGCCGATTCAGATGGATTTTAGCTTAATCTCGACTTTGGCCACGTCGCCGCCGCCGGCAGGGTCGGGTTTGGCGTCGCCGGACGTTGCCTCGCCGGTGGCGTTCATGCCGTGCCCCCTGCCTTTGGACTTCACCGTATACGTGCCGCGCGGCAGATCGGGGAACGAGAACATTCCGTTGCCGTCGGTCTTTGTGCTCCGCGCGGGCTGTTCGATGAAAACTTCCACGCCGTCGGCCGCGGTATTGTCGGACCATTTGACCGTGCCGCGGACGGTGATCGTCGCCGGCGCGGCCGGCTTGTCGGGCATGGGCGGCGGTGGCTCGACGACTTCCACCTTCACGGAATGGAAGTCGAAATTGCCCGCCTTGTTCTCGCCGCGCACCAGCACGGTATACTCGCCCGCATCGAGTTCCTTAGTTGGCAGCGCGAAGGAGGCCGTGTGGCCGCGGACATCGAGCTTCTTCGACTTGTCCTTGAACTGCTTCTCGGCATCGCCCTGGAAGCCGTAGTCGAACTTCACCATGTCGCTCAACGTGCGGATGACCGTCGCGGTAACTTGTATGTTGGTCCCCTTGGTGACGCGGTCGGAAGCCAGCGCCAAGTCGAACTCCGGCGGCCGGCCGTCGAAAATCACGCGGAGCGAATCCTCGTCCTTCGGCTGCCGGTCGCGGAGAATCTGGGCACGGACCCGCGCGACGACGTTTTCCAACCCGTGCGCATCGACCTCGGTGGAAAAATCCTCGACTTTGGTCGTGGCCTTCATCTCGCCCGGCGCATCGGCCTCCTCGAGTTCGACCGTGACCTTGCGGTCGCTGTAAAAAGTCTGCGAGCGAGCGGCCTCGGGGTGCTGTTCGTCAAAGATTTCCAGCAGAATGGCATCGTCCGCGCGGCCGTGCGCTCCGCGGGAGAAGAAGCTGTCTTCCGGTGCGTCTACGTGAAACTTCACCGGCAGCAAGTCCTTCGGTTGGGAGCAACTCACCGGCTCGCGCGGCGGCTCGTTGATCCGTATCCGCCACAGGTCCCGCTGGCTTACCGCGTTGTTTAAGCCGACTTCAAAGAGGAATGCCCGCGGATAATCGTCAACGCTCAACTCCACCTCCAGCGACTCGCGGCCATCGCTGCGGACCGGCGCGTAGAGCACGTCGCGCGGCCGGGCCGGATAGACGAGCGCCTTCGTCTGGCCGCGAAGCCCCGCACCGGCCTGCGAAGCGATATTGACGGGCCGGCCCGCGGAGTCGCGGACGTCCATGTTCAGGCGGATCGGGGTCTTCTGCGAACACGGAGGAATGTCGCGATCGGCCGACAAGGCCACGTCGATATTCAGTTTGCCCTCCGCGGCGTCGTAATGGACGGTGGGATCCAGGTAGCGCGCGGGACGCAGCGGCGTGAAACTGTAAAGCTGAAGCCACTTCGGCTCCGGCTCCTTATTCTTCGCATCGCAGACAACCATCGCCAGTCCGGCAGAAACGTCCACCTTGGGCTTCGGCGGCGCTGCTGGTGACGGCGTCGTCGTGGGCGGCGCGGAAGGCGCCGGTGCGACCGGTGGTTTGATGGCCGGAAAGGCGAGCTTCTGCGGCTTGCCGATCTCCGCTAACTCGACCGGTGACTCGCCCAGCAAGGTAGCCGACCGCGCGAGCACGTCGCACGCCTGGCGACTATTCATGTTGCGATCCCAGAACCATTCCGGCAGCGCGTAGGTCCGCACAAGCAACTTCTTGCCCAGCCCGGAGCGGTTGACCATCTCGAATGAATACGTCGTCGGCCGATTGGGAAACGGCTCCAGCCGCTGCGGCGCGAGCCGGTCGAACTGCAACACGTTTTCGCATTCCTGGCGAGGCTCGGTCGAACCGTCGAGCTTGCCCGCCAGGCGGTACGCCCGCAGGAGCACGACGTCCTGCTGCGGCAAGGCGAAACGGACGCTCGTCTGCCGCGACTTCTCGCCGCAGCGGACGGTGAACGCCAGCGTCGTTTCCGCCCCCGTTTGCACCTGCGCTTTGGCCTTGAACACGCGCTCCGTGTGATCGGCGGAAAGCTCCACGGCCAGCGGTTCGTCGGGCGATATCGTCTGCTTTCCGTCGGCCGTGGTAAGAACGATGTCGCCGGGAAACTCAAACGAGATTCGTCCCGCCGTGGCCGGCATGTCTCTTTTGTCGATCACGAGCTTGATCAAATACTGGCCGTCGGCGTCGGCGGCCGGCGGTGCCTCGGCTCGGACGGTGAGCGTCGGCACTGGCGCGGCGCGGCGATGCGGCAGGATGACCGCGAGCACGTCGTCAGGAACGCTTTTCGCGTCGCGGGCGTCAACCAGCCGCAGCAAGCGGTCGCAACGGTTGGCGGCCGAGGAATCGCTGGAAGCGGTCTCCTTGCGGATGCTTTCCGGCAGTCCGCGATAGAATCCGCCCAACTCTTGGCCGAACTGGCGGCAAGTTTTCCAGAACCGCTCGTCCGTCGGGGCAAGAGCGTTTGCGCCGCCCGCGTCGGCCGTGTCGAGACTTGCCGAATGGAAATCCGCGTCGGCGAGCGCGGCAAGCTCCTTTTCCAAGTCAGCCTCTTGCCGGATGTTAGAAGTCCATAACACGGGCGTCGCCGCGGCCGGCTTCTGCGGTGCGTCGCCGGGCAGTTTTTCCGCCACATGATCGCGGGCCGCGAGCAGCCGCTTTCGCGCCGCCGCCGATGGCAGCGGCGAATCGAGCAGCGTGGCAATCGCCGCCGCATCGGGATGTTGCTCCCATGCCTTGATCTTGTCCTCAATAATCTGTTCGATCGTGCGCTGAGAATCCTTGAGGGCCTCGACGTTGTCGTTAATCCCACGCAAGACTGCCGCGCCCGGCGCGGGTGTGCCGGCCGTTTGCGATTGCTCCAGCGAACCGATGAGCGCCGCCAGCATCGGAAGCATTTTGGCAAGCTCCTGAGCCGACGGGCCATGTCCGCCGGAGCTTCTGCTCGCAGCCGCATCCCAGCGAACGTAGTAGACCGCGCGCATCATCAAATCATTCTTGAATTGGATCGCCACGCGCAGCGGGTTGCTATCGGCGAAATAGTTGTCGCCCTGCGTGCGATCGAGGAACTGCGACCGCGCCGCCATCAGCCGGCTGGCGATGTTTTGCGTTCGCAGAGCGGAAGCAGCCGCGGCCACCACCGGCGACGTGCCTCCCGCATCCAAGAACAGCTTTTCATCCAAGGCCAAATCCTGTGCAATTTCCTTCGTCAAGCCGGCCGGATCAAACGCGGCCCCCGCGCGGCTGCGGCGATCGATGCCCAGCAGCAGCTCTTGGTACTCGCGCCACAAGTGCGGGGCGTAATCGGCCGGCGTCCACCCGCCGCGGCTCAACATGCGGTCCTCGAGACGGTCGCGGCGCTGCCATGCATCCGCGAGGGCCGTATTCAGCAATTCTGCCGGCGTCGGCTTGGCCGGCTTCGGCGGTGCTGCTTCCGCATCCCCTTCCGCCGGCTTTGGCGGCGGTTTGCGGCTCAAGACTGGCACGAGGCGATAATCCTTCGGCGGCTTGTCCGCGTCGCCGCAATGCAAGAGCCACGGCGTTTGCGTCTCCGCGCCGCCCGTCTGGCGTTCGACCCAGCCCGCGACATGGTCTCGCACATAGGGAAACAGATGATCCAGCTCAACCCAGCGGCTTCCCTGGCTCGCCGCGCCGGTGAAGCCCTGGGTCACAAAATAGTTGAACACCGACCGCTTCTCCGGCCCGCACACGTGCGAAGTTTCCAGCGGCCGGCAACTCGAAAGCACCCACAGGTCCGGATCGTTAACCGCCTTTACGTCCTCTGCCAACAGTCGCGGGAACTCGTTCACGAACAGCCCCATCCGCGGGTCGTAATTCAAATAGCCCGTGTCCAGCACCAGCAGCTTGCTCTTTGCCGTGCATTGCTTCATCTGCCCCAGCAAGTCGCGGAGGCGATAGCGGCCGGCCTGCGCTGGAGTCCCGGCTTTAGCCGGCTGATTGCTGCCCGTGTCGCGAATCACCGAAAAATCGCTGCACAAGAGCCACGCCGCCGGCCCGTCCGGACCGACATCGCTCGTGCAATTGCCGGTCAAGTAGACGATGAGCGTATCGCTCTTTTGCAGCCCTTCCCGCAGTTTGCCGGCGAGCGTGCCCATCGCGTCGGCGGTTTGGATATCGTGCAAGTCCAAAACGGGCGGGTGCAAGTCCAAATCCCGCAGCGAATCGACATTCTCTCGCGAATAGGGAATCGGCGGCAGCGTGAGCACGTCGCTATCGCTCACCGGCAGAACGGCGAAATGGATGCCCGCCGGCACGAGATGGTACAAAACGTACGCCAGCGCCCCAGCCAACCCGACGGCCAGCAACGTGAGAACGACCCGCCCTGCGTATTTCCCGCCGGTCGAACGGGGCTTCGCGCACGACTGGGCACGCCAGTCCCGCGGACTCGACGAAGATTTAGTTGGGCCTCCGGGCACGGACGGAACCCTCCAGTGTATAGGAACTCACTCGCACCTTATTCTAAGCTTGTGGGGACCGAAATTGAAGCCCGGCGCACAAGCGAGTGGGAAATCGGCCCCTCTCGCTTGCGCTCTGGGCTTATATGGCGCAGCCCACCGCCGCCTTGCCTCGCGGACGACGTGGTATAGCATAGACTATCTGGAACTTCGCCGCCGGGCTGCGCGTCCAAACGCAATAGGAGGACTTATTGATGAAAACCATCGTCATTTTGATTTTCGGCTCATGCCTCGCCGCGGCCGCCTTTGCGGCCCGCCCGGCCGCCGCCCAGCCGGGTGCTCCGCGGGGGACATCCGTCGACGACAAGGACGTTGTCAAGGCCGCCCAGTTCGCCATCCAAGCCCAGCAGAAGGCCCTGAATGATGCCGGCAAGACCGACAAGCTCACGCTCGTCAAGGTCGTCAGCGCCAAAAAGCAGGTCGTCGCCGGCATGAACTTCCTGCTCACGCTCCAGGTAAAGGTGGGCGACGAAGCTCGCACGGCCGAAGCCAAAATCTGGTGGCAGGCTTGGCGCAAAGTGCCCTACCAACTCACTTCGTGGAAGTTTACCGAGGAGCAAAAAATGGATGATAAGTACGTGATGGGCGAGCGTGCTAACGCGAAACATCTTTTTGATCTCGTAGAGACGCAGGCCGCCGTCAACACCAACAACAGCTTCGCCATCAACCTCTACCGCCAACTCGCCAAGGAGAAGCAAGGTAAGAACGTCTTCTTCTCGCCCTACTCGATGCTGAGCGCCCTGACGATGACCGCCAACGGGGCGCGGGGCGAAACGGCCGCCGAAATGGTCAAGGTGCTCTGCATCCGCGGCCCCTTTTCCGCTCCGGGCAACAATCAGCCTTCCGATGTGTCGGTAATCAACGCCGGCATGGCCGCGCTCAACGCCCGCTATAATCCCAAGCCCGCCGCACCCGAAACGCTCGCCAAGATCGCCGACCTCCGCAAGAACCTCGACGACTCCAACCACAAGGTGGCGCAGCTTGAAAACCAGCCGAATGGCTGCGCGAGGCGATACAAGAGTCCAACCGCGCCCACGCGCTGGCCGGGCAGTTGAACGCGCTGCTTACCCAGGTCAACCAGTACGAGCTGCGCGTCGCCAACGCGCTTTGGGCCGAGAAGTCCTATCCTTTCTCGCCCGCCTACCTGGCGACGATCCACAACTACTACGGCACCGGCGGCGCGTTCCCTGTCGATTTCAAGGGCAACCCCGAAGGCGAGCGGCAAAAGATCAACGCCTGGGTCCTCGAGCAGACCAACCAGCGGATTCGCGACCTGATGCCGCCCGGCTCGATCGACGCCTTGACGCGGCTCGTCCTTACCAACGCCATCTACTTCAAGGGCGAATGGGCGGCGCCATTCGAGGAAAGCGAGACCAAGGATGAGGACTTCCTTGCCGCGGTGGGCAACAAGGTCCGCGCGGCAATGATGCACAAGAATGGCCTGGAAGGCGCGCGATACGGCGCCTTTAACGCCGACGGATCGCCTTTCGCCACGCCGCGGATGATTTCGCGGGGCGAAGCGTCCGATACCGCGGCGCTCTATCCGGGCAAAGGCGGTTTTCTCGTCGCCGAATTGCCCTACAAAGGCGGCGATCTGGCGATGCTGGCGATCGTGCCGCGACCCGGAGTACCGGGTGCCCCGGCCGACGGACTGGCCGCGCTGGAGCAGAAACTCAGCGCCGAAATGCTGCAAGCGTGGCTCGGCAAACTCGAAGCCCGCGCGGTCAACGTCGAGTTGCCGAAGTTCAAGCTCGAAACCGAATACCAGATGAACGACACGCTCAAAACGCTCGGCATGGCCCGCGCTTTCTCTCCGAGCGACGCCCAGTTCGACGGCATGACCACCAGCCACGACCCGGCGAACAGGCTCTATATCGCCCTCGTCGTTCACAAGGCGTTTGTGGAGGTGAACGAGAAAGGGACCGAAGCGGCGGCCGCGACCGGCGTGGCGGTGGCGTCCGTGTCGATGCCCGCCAACGTCCCCTTCACTCCCACCTTCCGCGCCGACCGCCCGTTCCTGTTCGCCATCCGCGACATGAAGACCGGCACGATCTTGTTCCTCGGGCGGTTGACCAGCCCCAAGGGTTGATGGGATAATGTTCTCCGCGGCTTCCTCCCCTCTCCTTCCGGGAGAGGGGCAGGGGGTGAGGGCGTGTTGGCGTACGATCGTCGCCCCGGCCCCTCGCGCCGGAATCGAATCCAACCTCCAGAGTCCCGACATGCCCACTCCCCGCTCCGCCTGCCTACTTGCATCCCTCGTTCTTCCATTCCTTCATTCCGCCGCGCCGGCCGCCGAACCTTTGCCGGAGACCCGTATCGCGCTGAAACGGCTATCCGACTATGCCGCTGGGCAAAAACCGGCCGACCGCAAACTGGCCTTCGTCTACTTCACGCCCTCCGACCGCGACCCGCCCGACGGCTTCCGCGAGCGGCTGACCCGCGTCATGACCGATATCCAGAAGTTTTACGCGAACGAGTTGGAGCGGCACGGCTTCGGCCGCCGCACCATCCGCTTCGACCGCGACGACAAAGGTCGGGCCGTCTTCCACGTCGTCAAGGGCAAACGCCCGGCGGCCGATTACCTGGAAGATAACGGCGGGCACACCGGCGACTCCATCCGCCGCGAATCCCGCTCGGTCCTGAAAGTCGCCGGCATCGACGACAATAAAGAAACGGTCGTCTACTTCTGTCATCTGCGGACGGAGAAGGACGGCCGCGTCACCGGCATCGGCCCCTATTACGGCGGCGGCGATTTCCGCGGCGGCCACGCCTGGTTCACCGACGCCACGATCCTCGACGCCGCCCGGCTGGGCGACAAGACGACGATGCTGAATGACCAGCAATACGGCCATATCTCGGTCGGCCGCTACAATTCGATCTTCATCGGCGGCGCCGCGCACGAGCTGGGCCACTCGCTGGGCCTGCCGCACGACAAGGAACGGGCCGACGAGCGGTCCCGCGGCACGTCGCTCATGGGTTCCGGCAATCGCACCTACGGCGAGGAGCGCCGTGGCGAAGGGCGCGGCTCGTTCCTCACCCTGGCCGACGCCCTGCGGCTGGCCTCGCACCCGATGTTCAGCGGTACGGCGCTCGACTTCGACGCCCGGCCGCAATGTCGCATCGCGGACCTTAAAGCCGAGGTCCGCGGCAAGCGGCTGGAGCTTTCCGGCCGCGTGATCGCCACGCCCGGCCCGTACGCGATCATCGCTTACAACGACCCCGAAGGCGGCAGCGACTACGACGCCACCACCTGGACCGCCCCGCTGGATGAGAAAGACCGCTTCCACTTATCCATCGGCCAATTCAAGCCGGGCAAGGCCGAGTTGCGGCTCGTGGTCTGCCACCTCAATGGCGCGACGAGCACGAAGCATTATCCGATCACGGCCGACAAAGCCGGCGTGCCGGATGCGGCAGGATTGAAATAAGCATCTCGCTGTAGCGCGTGATTCTCGCTACGACGCGCGATTCTTGTTACGACGCTCCGCGTCGTAACGCACCTGTGGGCCGCTCCGCGGCCAATCGCTGGAGTCCCGCCTTTAGGCGGAATAGCCCACTAAATCTGGGACTACTTATCTCGCCGGCTTCCGCCGCGTCCAAGCGAAGCAGGCCATGCCGGTACCGAATCCGCACAGCAGCACGAGCGCCCCCGGCTCCGGCACGACGGTGAGCACGAGATCGTTGCCCTGCACGGCGAGGCTTGCGGGCAAGCCGTCGATCGTGCCGCTGGTGTTCCCGCCTAGCGTGCCGCTGACGGAGCCGGCGTCGATCAGCGTATAGCTGCCAGGGCCGAAGCCGCCCAGCGATGTAAAGTTAAAATCGGAAAACTGCTGGCCGTTCAGGCTGAGCAGGTTCGTCGGCATATAGACTTCGTCGCTATCGCTGGGCGCATCGAGTTCGTAATCCATCTTTGCGCCAGAGAGGAGCGAGAGGTCGCCGGTAAGAGTCAATTGCCCCGGCGCATCGCCCGGTGCAAGATGGCCGCCAGCGCTTACGGTGACGCCCGCAACGCTGCCCGTGCCACCGAGCGTGCCGCCGCTTTGGACTGTCAACGGGCTGACCATTGATCCGTTGACAAGAAGTTCGCCTTGGCTAATCGTAGTGGGGCCGGTGTAGGTACTGCTGCCGCTTGAAAGTAGCGTTCCGCTTCCGATTTTATTCAGGCTACCAGACCCTTTGAGTACGCCGGAAAAGGTTGAGTTGACGCCATTGTTGCCCACGCTGAGCGCGAGTCCGACTGAGGAGCTGCTAGTTAAGTTCAGCCCGCCGGATCCGGTCAGGCCGCCTAGCGTGGCGGATGTCAGCGTTCCGAAGCTCAACGTGCCGCCGCCGCTGGTATCAAGCATACTATTCTGGATCGCAAGCGAGTTGGCAAGTGCAAGCGTGCCGCCTTCGACGATCGTAGCGCCATAATATGGGTTGTTACCAGCGAGCGTGAGCATGCCGTTGCCGAGTTTACTCAACCCACCAAGGTTGCTTGCATTCAGGACCGATGCGAATGTTACGTTGACCCCGTTGGTGTCGATGGCAACGGGGCTTGTGCTATTGATAATCCGACTTGACAAGTCGAGGCTGTTGCTGGCGTGTACTGTAGCGCTCCGCCGCCGAACGATATGGCCCCGCCGCCGCCGAGCGCGGCAGAGTTGGCAAGACGGAGAATACCGGCCGCGATTGTCGTTGTGCCGGAATAGGTATTGACAGCAGCAAGACTCAGTGTACCACCGTCGATCTTGGTCAGGCCGCCGTTGCCCGACAATGAGCCAGCAAACGTAGCTGATCCGAGCGAGTCAAAGGTCGCGTTGCCCAGAACGGCGATAGGCGCTGTCGTAGAAAAAGAAGCGCCCAAACATTGGAACGTCCCACCGCTGAAATTGAACGACCCTTGGCTCCCGATAGTCAACTGCTGCAGCTTCAACACGCCGCCACTCAGGTTGAACATGCCGACCCCGCCGAGTTCACTAACATTCAGGCCGACGATGGTATTGATGCCACCGGATTGGTTAAATGTAGCGGATCCCGAATAGGCGACGGTTTCCTGATACGAATTGATCTGACCCGCGCCAGATAGATTGTACGTGCCGCTGCTACCTTGGAACCAACCAAGATCGACACCGCTGATCGCTGACAGAGTTCCGTCCGATTGCGTGACGATTCCTGCGCCGTAGTTGCCCACGAGAAAAGGTGCCGAGGGCGACAACATCGAATTCCCGCTGAGAATATAAGTGCCCTGGCTGCCGGGATAGTGGCCGACTTCAATCGTTAACCCGCTGCGATTGGCATTGGTTCCTCCCGACTGAATGAAGGCCCCGTCGCCGTAAAAACCAACGTATTCCGTGCGAAAAGCCATGAGACTGTTCCCACTGAGGCTGTATGTTCCACTGCTGCCGGCGAACTCGGCGATATCGAGTTCACTTCCTTCGACAATTCCCAAGTTAGTTCCACCCGTCAGTAGGAACCTTCCGATGCCTCGATAACCGACAAATTCATACTGGGCAACCGATAGACTCCCAGCCGACATCTGAATCGTGCCAGTTCCAGTAGAACCAAGGTACAAGTTATTGCTTATTCCGCCCAACGATACGCTTGCCGTTCCACCATTTGCAACATAGGCGTCATCGTTCGTGCCACTTGGCATAGTTCCACCCCAATTCGACGCTACCGACCAATCGCCCGATGCGACTTGCCACGAATACGCGCCCGCTTGCGCCATTGAGGCATGTGTGATCGCTACCGCTAAAGCGGCTAGCGCTACAGGACAAGCTGCGTACGAACGGAACTTACGAAGCCCAACGACGGAAATGGAACGCACGCCGTGTTGTTCGCTTTTGGAATGCATGTTCTTTCCTCTCGATCCGTTGAACGCATTTGCTCTTGTTTCTGCCCAAGCGCCGCAAGGCAAGCTCCGTCGAGACAAGAAGGGGCGTGGCTTTCGGGGCCAAAGGCAGCTATTGCGAGAGGGATACCGGGAGCGTACGGAGGAACCGTTCGTAGAAGCGGCGTCTCGCCGCTTTTGCACAGCGCGGCAAATGCGCCGCGCGTGCAGCAAACGCGGCAAGATGCCGCGTCTACGGTTCTCGGATACGCCCCAAACGCTGCCTGCTAGGTAACTTGTGACGGTGGCCGGCACATCAGCGGCCGGGCACCCTTTCTGACTATCCCCTTATCATGGCCCCGCCGGAAGTGCTTGTCAAGCGCGAGCGGCTGCCTTGGTTGATCAAAAAAACGGACATTTCCGCCGCCCGTCCAGTGAGCTATGCCGCATCGGCCGACTAAGCGGTCGATGGCCCGATTCAGCGCTAATGTTTGAAGCGCTTTCGACGCCAGACCGGATGCCAAAGAACGGCTTGCGCCAGCGGCCAGAAGCGACAGCGCCCCCGGCTCCGGCACGACGGTGAGCACAAGATCGTTGCCCTGCATGGCGAGGCTCGCTTGACGACCGTTGATCGTGCCGCTGGTGTTCGCGCCTAGCGTGCCGTTGACTGAACCGGCGTCGATCAGCATGTAGCTGCCGGGAGCGAAGCCGCCCGACGGCGCGAACCTAAAGTCGGAGAAGTTTTGGCGATTCAGCACGAGAAGTCCCGTTGGCATGTATACTTCGCTGCTGTCCAGCGGCGTGTCGAGGTCATAGTCCATTATTGCGCCGGAGAGGATCGTGAGACTGCCGCTGAGTTGCATGCTTCCCAACGGACTGCCTGGCCAGTATTCCACCGGAACTTACTATCACGCTGGATAGACTTCCCGTGCCGCCCAGCACGACGCCGCTTTTGACCGTGATCGCGCTGGAAAGCGTGCCGTTGAGAATAAGTGCGCCGCCGTTGAGGTTGTAGACGCCGGG
Source organism: uncultured Planctomycetia bacterium (assembly GCA_963707295.1). Lineage (GTDB taxonomy): Bacteria > Planctomycetota > Planctomycetia > Pirellulales > Thermoguttaceae > JANXQG01. The sequence continues at coordinate 158,549 of CAVPPL010000006.1, read as the reverse complement.
GCCAACGCTCAGTGATCCAGAAACGAGGTTCGTTCCGCCTGTTTGCATCAGCGTGCCTTCCAGGATGTATTCGCCAGAAGTCGAAAGCAAGCCGCTGCCGCTGAGAGTGTAAACGGAACTTGCGTTTAACATTTGCAAGCCGCCTGTGCTGTTTGTGCCCCCGGTTTGCGAGAAGGTCCCAGAGGTAGGCGAGCCTTCGCCAATATACTCGACTTGCCTGACACCAGGCCAGCATTGAGCACATACGTACCGACGCCGCCAAGCGGCCCACCGCCTACCGCGATGTAGCCCGCCGAGTTCGTCCCGCCAGACTGCGAGAACTTTGCTACTCCGCCATAGCCAATATACTCGTAGCCGCTCGTAGCCAATTGCAGCAGCCCCGTGCCGCTCAGGTTGTACATACCGCTAGAGCCGGCTTCGTACGCCAAAAACACATAATGGCCGTTTGAGTAGTTTGTTCCACCTGTTTGGTTGAATACGCCGCTGCCGCCTAAGCCGATGTATTGTCCGTTAGACCCCACAGTTACCAGGGCGTTGCCGCTCAGGTTGTAAGTACCGAAGTCTTGCGCATTCGACGCCAAATTGAGTTGCGTGAGGCCATTGATTCCTCCCGATTGGGCGAAGGTGCCCGTACTGCCGCCGCCAATCAACATACCGCCAGCCTGAAACGAACCGCCGCTCATCTGTGAATTCTGGTCGTTGATTATCAAGAATCCGGAGCCGAGATTGACGTTTGCGGTTCCGGACATCGTCAGGCCGTTGTTCAATCCGATGGAGCTTCCGGCAATTGCCATGATTGTGCCCTGACAAGCTACGGGGTCGGTGATCGTGATCGAACCGATGAACGTGCTGCCCGCGGGGACATTCAACGTGGTTCCGCGGACATAGGGCAACCCCAAGCCGTTGTAGCTCCCAAAGGATGTCGACGGATTGAAGCCGAGGGGGAGAATCAATAGCGAAGCGGGACCCATGTTGAGCGAAATGGTGTTCAAGCCCGCCATGCTCCCGGTGGAAAGATCGAGCACGGAGTTAGCGATCAAAAGCGCCGGATTCGCGCCGCCCGCGAATGTTCCCTGATTGGAAAAACTGGAGTTGATCTGCAAGACGCCGCCGGCGAGGACATAGCTGGCCGAGCTCGCAATCGTAAGTTGCGAGATCGTGCTCGAACCGCCCGACTGCGTAAAGACGCCGGAACTGACGTTTTGGTTGGCCGCAGTAAGTGATCCGCTGACGATGCCCGATACGGAATCGGCGCTTGCAGAGAGCGCCGCCGCCTAAATTGATTGTGCCCGTTCCCGACAATTGCAGTCCCGCGAGCAGATTGACCGAGCCGCTCGCGGCGGCCGAGATCGTTCCCTGGCAGGCGACGAGATCGCGGATCGATCCGATGCCGGCAAAGCCCTGTCCGGCGGCAACATTAAGCGTTGTGCCCGACACATGGAGCAGACCGAGGTTGTTGTAGCTGGCGAATTGGGTTGAGGGGTCGAATCCCGAGGGAACGATCAAGAGCGAATTGGCGCCGATGCTGACCGAAAGGCCGCCGACGTTTTGCAGCGTCCCGCCCGACAGATCAATGATACCGCTTCCGTTCAGTGCGGCTGGGCTGCCTCCGCCCGAAAAGACTCCTGAGGAGGTTAGGCTTAGCGCGACTTGCAGCGTACCGCCCGAAAGCACGTACGAGCCGCTGTTGCCGATCAAAAGTTGCGATGTCGTGTTCAGTCCGCCGGATTGCGTAAAGAGGCCCGGGTAATTGACGCGGTAACCGACGTACTCGGTCGGAGCCGACAAGTGGCCGCTGCCGCTGAGAACGTAGGTGGCGCCGCTGCTTCCGAGATCGCCAAGTTCAAGCGCCGAAGCGATCGAATTCGTTCCTCCCGTCTGCTGAATCGTGCCCCAACCGGACCCAGGTGAATGGTTGCCGACGACCTCGGTAATGGCAGAAAACATCCCGTTGCCGTCGAGGAAGCAAGCGGCGGTGCCGACATGAAAAATGCCGCTGATGTTAGCGGTCCCTCCCGACTCTATGAACACGGCGGGCATGTTATTTGTCAGCCCGCCATTCAATGCCAACGACACCGATCCCGCTGACAAGAGGCCCCCGAAAAGGCCGTACGTGCCGCCGCTCGTGCCTAGGTTGAGTCCGACTGCAATGGAGTTGGTTCCGCCCGATTGTGAGAAACTGGTGCCAGTGCCGGAAAAAGCCTCGACCGATGTCGCTAGTAAGCCGCTTCCGCTGAGCATATACGTTCCATTCAGCGTCAGTCCCGGATTCGGCTCATAGAAGGAATTCGTTCCGCCCGTTTGAATAAAGACTGCATTGCCGTTCGTTCCAATATCTTCCTGAAGCGAGACGGCAAGCAGTCCATCGCTCAGGCTATATGTCCCGCTGGATTGCGAGTTCCCGGCGATTTGCAGCGTGTTCGTAGATACGACGCCGCCTGTTTGTGTGAATACGCCGTTGCCCTGGTAGCCAACAGAGATGCCGTTCGCAGACAACCGGGCGCCAGAAGCGATGAGATACGATCCGCTACCGAAGCTATAGCCCAAATACAAACCGTTGTTCACAGTATTCGTGCCGCCGGTAAGCAAAAAACTGCCCCTGCCCGATCGGCCCACGTACTCATTTCCAGCGGTGAGCTGCGAATTGCCGGACAGGCTGCACGTGCCTGCTCCTGTTGGACCGTAGCCGAGATAAAGGGTCGTATTCGTGATGGTGCCGCTGGACATCGAAAAGCTGCCGTTGCCCAACTGGCCCAAAGTCAGCGAACCGGGCGAAAACACTCCGCCGGCTCCAAGGCTATATGTCCCTAAGCTTCCGGCGTTATAGCCGACGTACAAGAAAGTGCCGCTATTTGTCCCTCCGGACTGCGTGAACGCGCCGGTTCCAGAATAGCCTATGTACTCGGCTTGAGCCGACAGAACTCCCGATCCGCTGAGGTTGTAACTGCCGTTGCCGCGGGAACCGAAGCCGAGAGCAAAAAAGGAGCCGAGAGAATTGGAGATCCCGTTCGATCCTCCTGATTGCGTGAATACGCCGTTGCCGGAGTAGCCGATTGATTCCGTGCCGGCAGTGAGCACTCCGGAAACGAGGGAATAGGACCCGAAGCTCCCCAAGCTGCTGCCCAAAGTCAAATTGCCGTTGACGCTGTTTGTGCCGCCGACAAGCGTGAAGGCGCCCGAACCCGATTGGCCTATAGACTCACCATTGACGGAAAGCAGCCCGTTGCCGCTCAAGCTGCACGTGCCCGCGCCTGTTGTGCTATTTCCAACAAAGACAGTCAACTGCGAGACCGTTCCATCGGACAATAGTAAGACGCCGTTACCCGACTGGCCGACACTTAATACAGTTGAAGACAAACTTCCGCCCGCGAGGCTATACGTTCCCGTGCTGCCAAGGTTATTGCCGATGAATAGGCTTCCCGCGGTGTTGGTTCCTGCCGACTGCGCAAATGAGCCGCTGCCAAGATTGCCTATATATTCCGTGCCTGGATTGAGCCTACCCGTTCCGCCGAGGACGTACATGCCGGTGGAAGCAGCGCTGTTTGCGACGCTGAGAATTGCGCCGGTAAGAATGCCGCCCGTCTGTATGAGCGCGCGGCGCCGCTATTGCCGACGTTTACCCTTGTCGAAATAGCTAGACTGCCCGCCTGAATTTGGATCGCTCCGCTGCTCGAATTGGCCGTGTCGCCCAAATAGAGAATACTGCCCACCGCCCCCGGCAGCGTGATGGTCGCAGTTCCTCCGTTTGCGATGTAAACTGTCGCTCCAGCGCTGGGCACGGTCCCACCCCAGTTGGACGCCGCAGACCAGTCGCCGTTTGGGACTTGCCAATTGAACGTTGCGGCCCGCGCGCCGGTGGCGGTCGCGAAGATTGCCGCCGCGGCCAAACCGCTCCACATTACAACGAAATGTCGGCGGCAGTGCCGCGACGCTCTCGCGGCGCACCGCAATTTCCAGCCGATTGTGCCCGCCGCCATGTCGAGAACCAACGCCAAATTCCGCGACTCCGACACGACCATGATCTTCTCCGAAGTGTAACGATTGCTCGTATCCGGATACTTAAAACGCTGCCTGCGAGGAATCTTGCGACGATGGGCGGCACATTCGCGGCCGGGCACCCTTTCTGACTATCCCCTTATCATGGCCCCGCCGGAAGTGCGTGTCAAGCGCGGGCGGCAAGCGAGGTGTATTCCCCCTATTGCATCTGGCGGCGACATCTGCCGCGGAGCGGCAAAACGTGAATAACCGGGGGTGAAGCGCAGCGAAACCCCCGGAATCGCCATCGAGCGCCGCTAGCCGCGTAGCGGCGTAACGATGGTCCAGCGGGGTCTCCATCGTGACGCCGCTACGCGGCTTGCATTGGCTTCTGCTAGCAACCGGGGGTTGCACTGCGCTCTACCCCGGCTATTCTGGTAGCGCCGCTCCGCGGCAATTCATGGTGCAAGTCGTACCGACCCGCGAAAATGCAGATGCGCAGAAACGGGAAATGCGCTCCAGTCAACCGTCTTGGCGGCAGCGGAAAAATCTTTTTTCCCGGCGATTTTGCCGCCCTGGCCGCCGAAATCTCCGCCCGACGCCGAAACCCTTGTACGGCAATAGGTTACGGCGACGAAATAACTGCGGGCCACCCGCGCGGGGGAAATGCGCGAACAACCAAATGGCGACGCAAGTCGGTTACAGGCAATGACTTAACGACGTTTTGTACCAACTATTTCTTACAAGTGTTGACACATAATAAGAGTTGTGGTATATTGGCGGAAGGCCGAAGCGGTGAAAGTGGGGAGTGACCGGACGGATGAGCGATAAGGGAGGAGCGAGGAGAGATCGAGCCACAGATGAAACACGGAACAAACACGGACAGAACCACGAATGACACCAATACACCAATACCGACGCGACGGCCCGGGCGTCAGGAAAAGACGCAGCTCATTTTTCTGTTTCCAATTTTTCTGTCGAATCGTCTAGCGCGCAATCTCCATTCGTGTCATTCGTGTGTTTCGTGGTTGCTTACCTCCTTGACTCCCCTCCGTTTGCCCGGCCGCCGGAACGAAAACTATTCAATAGAAGTAATCCTATCAGATGCGTCCTATGTACGCCCTACCGCCAGAAGACGTGGGTGCATTCCCGTTCCTGCGCCGGCGTTTTTACGTTAGACTGGGGCGGCGTTTGATTTAAAAACCGGCACAACACGGAGGATTGCCATGGAAGGCAAAGGGACTCTTCACGAGCGATGGTTGCAACGGACGGAAACCGCATATCGACGGATGTTTGAGGGTAAGAGCCAGGAGGAATTAGTGACGCTCACGGAGCGGGAGACTATGGCAGTGCTGATCGGCAGGGAACTCGCGGCCTTTCTTTTGGAAGAGCACGTGAGCTTGGATGCCGCGGCGCAGCCGGCGCAGGCTTCCACGACATGCTGCCCGAAGTGTGGTCAGCCCGGAACGCCGGCGGAGCGGAAGGGCGACAAGTTGCCCACGCGGACCATGACCACGCTTGCGGGTGACATTTGCATGCACCGCCAGCGTTGGCGGTGTGCGAAATGCCGGGTCATTTTTTTTTCCGTTAGACGTTCGGTTGCGTTTGGGAACGGAAGGTTTCAGCCCGATGGTGCTGGCGAAAGCGGTTCGCCAGGCGAGCAAGTCGTCGTCGTTCGCTGAGGCAAGCGATGACTTGCAGGAATTGTTGAGCGTAAAGATAAGTGCGACGCACCTTCAGCGGTTGAGCGAGCGGATTGGTGACGAATGGGCCGAAGTCCGCGACGAAAATGTCGAGAGATTTCGCCAGGCCAAACTGGAACGAACTTACAAGGAGCCGCCGCGTGGAGCGGCGGCAGTGATGCTCGACGGCGGTCGTTTGCAGACGCGTGCCGAGGAGAGCGGCCGGGGCGTCAGCGAGGCAAGTTGGCGCGAGTCGAAGGTGGCGTGTTGTTTGACGCTGGAGACGAAGGTGGCAGAGGCGGACCCCAAGCCGGAGCCGCCGTCGAAATTCCTGGAACCCACGGAAGCGGCCCGTTTGGCGTCGGAAATCAAGCGTCGCAGCCGGCCTGCCGTGGAACGGAGCAATGAGGACCGCAAGGCAAGGCGATCGTCGAAGAAGAGGAAGAAAGGAAAGAAATCCGCCCGTCGGAGGAAGCGAATGCTGGCACGGGTCAGGACGGTCGTGGCCACGATGGAGAACAGCGACGTATTCGGCTGGCAGGTAGCGGCGGAAGTGCATCGTCGCGGATTGGACCGAGCGAAACGCAAGGGCTGCGTCTGCGACGGCCAGGCGTACAACTGGTCGATCTACGAGATGCATCTTCTGCCTGCGGGGTTCATCGCCATCTTGGATTTCCTTCATCTGCTGGCATACCTTTACGAGGCGGCCCACGCGTATCGCGGCGGCGACGCGGCACGGAGCTGGAAGACGTACGAACAATGGCTCCGCTGGGCGTGGTCGGGCAAGGTCGGCTTGTTGCTGTCGAGCCTCCGCGCCGCGGCCGCGGAGTTGGCGAAGAAGGACCCGACCGCGGCGGCCAGAAAGCTGACCGTTGCCGAGACGCTGACTTATGTGACCAACAACCGCGAGCGAATGAACTATCCCGAGTACCGCCGCTTGGGCTTGCCCATCAGCAGCGCCCCCGTCGAGTCGTCGATCAAGCAAATCAACCGCCGCGTGAAAGGCAGCGAGAAATTCTGGTTGGAAGGCGGCGCCGAAGCGATGCTGCAATTGCGCGCGGCTCAATTGAGTGAGGACGACCGCTGGAAGAACAACTGGCTACGCCCGCGAAAACACCGCCGCGCTGCCGGCTCCGGCCGACTCACGCACGCGGCCTGACGAGGCAGCAATAACGGGAATGCACCCAGAAGACGTAATCCTGATACTATAACCGCCCGGCGAGTCAAGGCCCCTTGCCGGTAGACTAGAGATTGAGGTTCGCAACTCATTCCTAGTCCACCGAACAAGGAGACCTATATGTGGTATCTCGGTATCGACCTTCATCGTCTTACCGTTGTCATCGCCGGCGTGAACGACGCGGGCGAAGCCATGAACGCGACCACCATCCGCTGTGAAGACACGGAAGCCATTCGGCAGTTCGTCGAAAAGCTCGGGGCGTTCCGCGCAGTGATCGAAGCCACGGGCACGTACCGTTGGCTCTACGACCTGCTTCGCCCGTACGGCGTCGTCGTCCTGGCACATCCACTCCGCCTGCGCGCCATGATACAGCGCCGCAGCAAGACGGACAAGCTTGACGCGATGCTGCTGGCCAATCTGCTGCGGATCAACCAAGTCCCGTTGGCCTACATTCCGCCAGAGCCCTACCAGCAATTACGCAACCTGACACGCGCACGAGCACGACTCGTCCGCGAGCAAGTGAAGGCGAAGATCAAGCTCCGCGACCTGTTGGCGCGGCAGAATCGGCAGACGCCCTACCGCACGCTCGGCAAACGCTGCTTGGCGTGGTTCGGCAAACAGGACTTCGGCCCCATCGAGAATCTGGTGCGCGACGAGCTGGTGCTGCGATTGCAGCACTACGAGAAGCAATTGGCGATCCTCGACGAACACATGCTCGCGTTGCGTGAAGCATTCCCGCAGGTGGAGACGTTGACGGACATCCACGGCATCGGCCTCTACTCGGCGCTCTTGATCGTGGCCGAACTGGGCGAGGTAGATCGATTCCACAATGCCAAGCAGGTCGGAGCTTACACCGGCCTGACGGCGCGCGTCAACCAGTCGGGCGGCCACTGCTATCGCGGATTGATCACCCGTCAGGGCTCGTCCTGGTTGCGATGGATCCTCGTGGAAGCGGCAATGAAGGTCGTCCAGGAGGATGTTGCCTTGAAGAACTTTTACACGCGCGTACGGAAACGCGCTAGCGCCAAGATTGCGCGTGGCGACGGCGCAAACTGGCGGAGATATGTTGGAAACGGCTGCGCCGCTGGCAGAGGGAAAACGTTCCCTCGGCGGCGCCGGCTTGAGGCAAACAAGAGGAGTTGCGCTCGCGCACGCAAAATCGGCGAAGCGACCCGCGATTGAGACTGGCGAGGCCTTGCGCCTGTGCCGAGATCCTGATTGGGTGCTCTTGCCGGTGAACAGAATAATGTGCGGCGGTCTCGCGGCCGAACGGCACGAATGGGTGACTACGATATGCGCAACGCACACGAACGAACATCGAACCGGCATCCTGCCGCGGACATTTCGGCCGATCCATCGGCCGACCAGGGCGCTCATTGCCGCCCCTGGACCCCGGCTAGCCTTTCTCTGTTCTGCTTTTTTGGCCTATCGCGAAAATCGGGGCCTTGACACGCGGGCGGTTATGGGTGACTCGATCCTGAGTGCTTCCTGTCTCGATCCTGTCTTTTTCGCAGGCAAAAAACCGATGAAAACACGGCGTTTCTTGACGATTCGGCCCGGCAAAAAAATGCGTGTCGCCAAAACGCAAACGTTCCGGCGCGCGGGACCAAGATGGCAGCCTGCGCAGTTCGCGTTGCGCTCAACCGGCCCAGCGGGCGACGGTGCCGCACGGCAGATGGCGGCCCGTCGCCGCCGGCAAGGCGAGATCCGCGGCGTCGATTTCTACGGCTGTAGACAATGTGGAGAAAAAGGCGTCGGCGAGCAGCTCGCGCAGGCGCTTGGGCGTGTAGCCCGGCGTGTGACACGTCAAAAGCGCAAGGCGCGGCGCGGGCGCGGCGAGTTCCGCACAAGCGCCAAGCAGTTCGCCCAGGTGACGGTCCAATTGCCAGACCTCGCCGCGCAGCGCCGTGGCCGTAGCTGGGCGGATCGAGAACCATGCAATCGTAGCGGTTGCCGCGGCGGACTTCGCGGCGGACGAACTTCATGGCGTCGTCGGCGATCCAGCGGATCGGCGCGTCGCCGAGATCGGAAAGCTCCGCGTTCCTGCGTGCCCAGCTCGTCACGTTTCGCGCCGCGTCGACGTGTGTCACCTCCGCGCCGGCGGCCGCCGCGGCAAGAGTGCTTCCGCCCGTATAGGCGAACAGATTGAGCACTTTGGGCGAACGCCCGAGCCGCTCCGCGAGTTCGCGAATCCGCTTGCCGAGCCAGTCCCAGTTTTCGGCCTGCTCGGGGAACAGGCCCACGTGGCCGAAGTCGGTCCGCTTCAACTCGAAAACCAACGAGTTGGGGACTGTCCCGATTTTCGCCGCGAAAATGGGACTGTCCCCTTGAATGCCGCATGTAATCATCCACGTTGCCGCCGCCTCGCCGCGAAGCGTCCATCGACCCTGCTCACCGGCATCGCGATCGAATCGGGCGTCGGCCCCGGTCCAGAGATGCGGCGCGGCCCGGCTGGCACCTTCCGCCGCCGGGCAGGGGCGGTCCAGCAGCAGCGGCCCGAATCGCTCCAGCCGGCGGCCTTCGCCAAAGTCCAAAAGCTGGTATTGTGCGGGCTCCCACATGACTTGACCATTTTCGCCTGCCGCCCCGTTTTATCCAAGGCCCGGTATTTATCTCATTCCCTATTGACCGCGAAGGCCCTCGACGTTTACCATCCGCCGGACAAAAGCAGGGGCATGAACTGTTCGCGGTTGAGGTCCATCCTAACCCGACGCGTAAGCGAGGGAACTGCCTGCTCCCTAGCTTACGCGTCGGGTTGTGATGCCGGCCGCGCGATCCAGACGCGTCGAGTCCATGAGAATCCGCTACTACAACTTGCTCCTCCTTGCTATTGCCGCGACGGCGCACCCGGCGACGGCGCAGACGGTCGATCATTACGACATGTCGCGCGTCGGCACCCACGGCGAGACGGCCAGGCCGCCTATCCATCGGGCGTGATTGATCCCTCGCGGGCGAACCCCTCGCAGCCGCCGACCGACGTTGCAGTGCCGCTGCCGCCTTCGCCCGAGACGCCGATTCGATCGGTGCCGTCCAGTTACGGTCCGCCCTCCGGCAATCCGCCGGGCTCGATGGCCGGACCTGCCCCGACGAGTGTGAACGGACCGGGAGGTCCATCCTACGGTCCGGCGGGGCCGCCGTACATGCCTGGAGTGCCACCCTTCGGTCCGAATACTCCCTACTATGGACCGAGCGCTCCAACTTACGGACCTGCCGTTGCTGCCAATGCGCAATCGACGCAGATCTATCCGCCGCCGGCCGACGCCCAGCTTCAGACGGCGCAGCCCTTTCCGGCGACCTGGTACACGCGGGTAGATTATTTTCATTGGAACGAGAAGATCCTCTCAACGGATTTCGTCAACGAGAGTGGGGCTTTGTTCACGGTGGGCTATCAGCGACAAGTCGGCATCGAGCGATTCCGCGGCGAACTGTTTGGCGGCGTGGTCGATTACGACGGCTTTGGCCAGTTCGGCAACGGCGCGTTGGAATCCCTCAAGTCGAACACCGGCTATCTTGGCCTCCGTGGCGAATACGAGTTGGTGCTGGCGCCCGCGGCCTGGCACTCGCCGTCTCGAATTCCTCGCGGGATTCGGCAGCCGCTTCTGGATTCGCGACCTGCACGACGGCACGGCCGACGACGGCTCGCCCGTCTTCGGCTATCAGGAAGACTGGTGGACTTTCTATCCGTATCTGGGCCTACAGACGAACTCGGCGTTGGGCTCCGGGCTGGAGTTCTATACAGAATCGCGCGTCGGGGCGACCGTGCTCACTTACGACTTCGCCTCGATTGGCGACAGGCCGATGTGGCCTACACCGAGCGTGATGGCCAATGCGGAAATCGGGCTCCGCGGTGCGCGTTTTTATGCCGCCGTGCGGGCCGAGGTGATGCGCTGGGAAGATTCGCCCATCGTCCAGGACGCTTACCAGCCGCGCTCGACGATGTACACCGTCGGCGGTCGGCTGGGCGTGATGTTTTAGTCGCGCTCGATCAGCGCGTAGGCTGTGTGGAGCGAAGCCGATCCGAGACGGTGCGTTGCGCACGGACGTTCGGCCCCATTTACACCGCAAACCGGTCGTGAACGGCTTCGCGCAACGCACCATTTACGCGGTAAATCCATGCTCCACGCACCCTACGAGAATGCGGTTAGCCGCGCTCGATGAGCGGCAGATCGACTTCGATGCGCGTGCCCTTGCCGGGCTCGCTTTCGATCTTGGCGGCGCCGCCGAGGAGCCGGGCCCGTTGGCGAATACCCTCCAGGCCGTAATGGCCCGACTTGGGCTCGGCCGGGTCGAAGCCGACGCCCCAATCCTCGATCCCCACCTGGATCGTTCGATCGGTCTGTTTCATGTCGATCGACACGCGGTCGCTCTTGCTATGGCGGATGGCGTTCGTCAGGGCCTCTTGGATGATGCGAAAGAGCGACATCTCCAGCGCCGGCGAAAGACGATCGAAGGTGACGCACGACGACCAGTCGATGTGGACCCCAGAATCGGCCTCGGCGTCTTGCACGAGTTGTGCGACGGCCGCCGGCAACCCCGATTCCTCCAGCACGACGGGCCGCAGCCCGCGCATCAACGTCCGCACCTGGACAAGGCTTTGCTGGAGCTGGTGCAGCGAGCGGACGACGAGTTCCAGCGCCTTTTCCGGATCGCGCTTATAGGCGCCGATAGCCGACTGCAGGCCCATTTGCGCCGCGGCTGCCGTTTGCACGAAGCCGTTGTGGATGTCGTACGCCACGAGCCGCCGATCCTGCTCATAAATCTCCAGCACGCTGCGCAAGTGGCGATGTTCGTCCTGGATGCCGCCTCGGCCTCGGTTCGCTTGGCCGCTTCCTTTGTCAACTGCTGGTTGGCGGCGAGCAGGTCCGCATTTTGCCGGACCATTTCCAATTGCAGGCGATCGTGGGATTCCTCGGCCGCGTCTCGCGCCTGGCGAATGCCGCGAAACAACGGCTTTATGATCATCACACCCGCCAACAGGAGGGCCGAAGTGACAAGGCCGAACGCTTCGCTGGCAAGCTCGCCCGCGTCAATGGTGTCGGGATAATAAAGGCCATAATAGAGCAGCGTGACACGGCGTATTGCCATCGTGCCCGCGGCGGCGGCAATGGCAATCCAGGCCCAACTCGTGCCCGTGACGCGAATCAGGTGCGCCGCCAGCCACGTGGCTGCGACTTGAAATGCCAATGAAACCGCGACGATGATAATAAATGCAACGTACATGCGGAAGAACGCGGTTCATCTCGCGCGAAGTCGCGATGCTGAAATCGGTTACCCCAACGAACCGCGGGGCAACGTGCGCCTACTTAAGTGTATCTTCCATTCTCGATGGGACGAGACTCCGAGGGAAAAAATACGCAAAATCGTCGCAAAATATGCAGAATTGCCTTTTTTGCGCGGAAAGGGTATACTATTTGTGTCAGCATAGATCGGTCGAGTTGCCGTTGGCTTTGCCGGTCCGATATGGAAGCTGTGCAATAACCGGGGGCGAATTGGATTCGACCGGGCAGTATGAAGTGCAGATCGCGTGCCGTGGTTGGTCAGCAGGCCACGATAAAAGCAGACCAAAATTTATCTGCCAATAACATGGCTCTGGCTGCCTAACAAGGCAACCCCGGCTGAGGCCCTTCTCCGGAGAGGACCGACTGCCGGCTGCAATTCCGGATCGTCTCGGGTCGACGTTGGCGACGCCCGGGATTAAAAAGCGCGGCCGACTGGTCGAGCAGCAACCCTGTCGAACCGGGGACTGTGAGACGACAGTGTGCAAATGGGTTCGACTACGCACGTAGAAGTCTGCCCGGAAATGTCGCGGGACGCGGGTTCGATTCCCGCCGCCTCCACTAATCGCTATCGTAAGTCCTTGTTGACAAATGACTTATGATCATAAGAGCCGCGGGCAAAAAACCCGCGGCCTCTTTTATGCGGGGACGCTCTAAGTTGTTGGCTTGCAAGCAACTTACGTCTCATTTACGGAATCGTGGGCCACCGACCACTGCGTTCGCTTTCCCCGTGAAATGCAGCGCATTTGCAGCGCCGAATTCGATGGTTTTGGCCCGTCGCCATCTGTTCGTCGGTGATCCAGTGAGGTAAGCAGTTACGAAATCCCTTGGATTTCTTCAGCAAGCATTTTGCGTTAGAATCGGCGCTTCCACGGATGAGGGGCTCGACGATGAACGAAACCGAAGATCCAAACTCTGACGACCCGGCCGCGAAAGTCACGCAACCGTTCGTTGACGCCTCCGAGAGGCCAAAGGAACCGAAGGACCTATTCCCTGGCTCGCCATCGGCCGAGATTTCGTTGTCGGAAGGCGCCAAACGGTTATCGGGCCATTTCGGCTGCTTGAGAAAATCGGCGAAGGTGGATTCGGCACGGTCTTTGTCGCCGAGCAGAAGTCTCCCGTGCGCCGGCGCGTGGCGCTGAAAATCATCAAGCTGGGAATGGACACGCGGCAGGTGGTGGCACGATTTGAAGCCGAGCGGCAGGCGCTGGCAATGATGGACCATCCCAATATTGCCAAGGTTCTCGATGCGGGAGCGACGGACACGGGCCGCCCCTATTTTGTGATGGAACTAGTTCGCGGCATTCCCATCACGGACTACTGCGATCAAAACAGCTTGCCGCCGGTCCAGCGGCTTCGTATCTTCATCGACGTTTGCCGTGCCATCCAGCACGCGCATCAGAAAGGAGTCATCCATCGCGACATCAAGCCCTCGAACATTCTGGTGACGCTCCACGACGGGGTTCCCGTGCCCAAGGTGATCGACTTCGGCATTGCCAAGGCAACGCAGGGAGACCTGACGGACAAGACGATTTACACGCAGTTCCAGCAGTTTGTCGGCACGCCGGCGTACATGAGCCCCGAACAAGCGGAGATGAGCGCTTTGGACGTGGATACCCGCAGCGACATCTACAGCCTGGGCGTGCTGTTGTACGAACTGCTGACCGGAACCACGCCATTTGACGCAAAGGAACTGATGCGCGCGGGCGTCGATGAGATGCGCCGGCGGATTCGGGAGACGGAGCCGGTGCGGCCGTCGAATCGCCTCAGCGGAATGACCGAGCCGGATTCGACCGGTACGGCCAAACGCCGCGGCATGGAGGCTCGCCGGCTCGTCACCTTGCTGCGCGGAGACCTGGATTGGGTAGTGATGAAATGTTTGGAGAAGGACCGCACTCGGCGCTATGAGACGGCCAACGGACTGGCGTCGGACATTCTGCGGCATCTGAACAACGAGCCGATCACCGCCCGGCCTCCCAGTACGGCCTATCGCTTCCGCAAGGCGGTGCGCCGGAACAAGCTGGCGTTCGGGGCCGCGGCGGCGGTGGCGCTGGCATTGTTGCTGGGCATCATCGCAACCGGCTGGGGCCTTTCCTGGGCATTGCGGGAGCGGGCCACTGCGGAGCAGGAGCGAGCCCTGGCGGAGCGGCAGCGGGCCCTGGCGGACGACAACTTCCGCGAGGCCCGCGCGGCCGTCGAGGACCTGCTGCGAATCTCCGACGAGCGTTTAAAGGATCAGGCCGGCCTGCAACCGCTGCGCATGGAGCTGATGAAGGCGGCCATCGACCGATACGAGCCATTTCTATCGCAGCCCATTCCCGATCCGACCCCGCGCGAAGAACTGGCCCGGCTCTACGCGGCGCTACGGACAAATGCTGCTGGAGCTCACGGAAGTTTTCGACCAGAGCGTCATGGACCAGTTTGAAAAGGCGCGGAAGCTCCAGGAGCAATTGCTGCAGGAACATCCGGGCGATCGGATGTTACGGGAAAACCTGGGCTGGACGTGCATCCTGGAAGAGTGGCGGCCGCACACGGTGCCGCCATCACCCGAGCAAGCCGGGAGGCAGGCCATCGAGATTTTCCGACGCCTGGTTGCGGAAAACCCCAGCGATCCCTTCGTGCGCGACGATCTGGTGTGGTCGCTGTGGCGGATCGCCCGGCACGTCGATGCGGCGGAGGGTCTTTCGGCGGTGAATGAATCCGTCTCCCTGGGCGAACAGTTGGTGCGGGAATACCCGGCTTCGGCGGAATTTCGGCGTGAACTGGCAAACGCGCTATTCGTGAAATCGGCCGTTTTGCTCGGATCCAAGCCAACTCCGCAGTCCGCGGCGGCAGCCATGCCCTTTCGCATCCGAGGTCTGGAACTGCACAAGGCAATATGGGCGGATATGAAAGCCGGCCGCCCCGCGATATTTCAACCGGAGCGTCCAGAGGGGGATGAAGCGAGAATGGTCGGCACAAGTCCCATGTGGGCGGAATATGACGTCGCATTGCACTCTGAATTCCTCGCAGATCTTTACAAGGTGCAAAGCGATTGGCCGCATGCCGCCGAGATGTACGACCAGGCGGCGCAATACTACAAGGATTTAGTGGAACATAATCCGACGGTGGCCACATTTGCCAAAGAACTTGCGTTCGTCTTCAACGGCAGGATCGAAGCGGCCAAGCATGAGAACGACCGCCGGCAAGCCGCCGCCTGGTCGAAGGATGCCGTGGCGTTCTGGAATCGCCAGTTGGAACTCCATCCAGACGTGCCAGTTTTGAAGACCTATGCCGACGATGCGATGATGAAAGACGCGGAGGTCGCAAAGTGGTTGGCGCAGTCGGAATCACAACAGTCAAAGTCTTCGCGGCCGTAGCTCTTCACCTGCCATCGTGGCATGCAAGCGAGCCAATTAACATGATGAATCGGACGATCGTCGCGGTGCTGTTATCAGGGTTCAATGTAGTCTTGGCATGGGCGGCGGACAGTCCAGGCCGCATTGATCGCTATGCCCTGGTGAGACGGCACAACGTCGTGCTTGATGCGGCTGACCCGCGAACTGCCTTGCAGGCCGGAAATGGCGAGATTAGCTTCGGCGTGGATGTGACCGGATTGCAAACCTTTTACGGCAACACGATGTCACACTGGGGATGGCACACGTTTCCGCTTCCACCGGGGATGCAAATCAAAGACCTGAAGCTGACGCCCTTCGATACCTATGGTCGGTCGGTTGGCTATCCCATCAACAGCAAAGGCCAAGAAGAACTCTATCGGTGGCTGCGGGAAAACCCCCATCGGTTCAACTTGGGCCGCTTCTCGCTACGTCTGATCGCACCGGACGGAACACAGGCCAAACTTGATCAAGTCGAGCGCATCCACCAAGAACTTGACCTGTGGCGGGGCGTGATCGACAGTCGTTTCGTGTTCGACGGCCAACCCGTGCATGTGGAGACTTGCGCCGATCCGGTGCATGACGCGGTTGCGGTCCGCATCGAGTCGCCTCTCGTGGCACAGGGAAGGCTGAGCGTTGAATTGGCCTTTCCCTATGGCAGTCCGCTTTCTTCCGGGGCGGATTGGAAGCGACCGGATGCCCACGCCACGCGATTGACGCTCCGTGACCGGCAGGCTGACTTTGACCGGCAACTCGATAATGACCGCTACTCGGCGCGGTTGACTTGGACTGGCCAGGCAACGATCAAGGAGGAAAAGAAGCACACCTATCAATTGGTGCCCGACAGGCAAGACACAGCCTTGGCATGGGTCTGCACTTTTGCGAAGGAGAGGATCTCCGGCCAGCCGCCAAGTTTCTCCGATACGAAAGCGGCGAGCGAGGCACGCTGGCGACAGTTCTGGGCGAGCGGCGGCGCGATCGACTTGTCGGCCAGCAAAGATCCACGCTGGAAAGAGCTTGAGCGGCGCATCGTACTCTCGCAATACCTCCTCGCCGTCCAGGAGGCCGGTTCTCTGCCGCCACAGGAGAGCGGCTTGTTCAACAACGGCTGGAATGGCAAGTTTCATCTCGAAATGCACTGGTGGCATGGGGCGCATTACGCGCTTTGGGATCGCTGGCCATTATTCGAGCGCAGCTTGGGCTGGTACGCGAAGATCCTTCCCCAAGCACGTAACACGGCCCGCGCGCAGGGCTACAAGGGCGCACGCTGGCCGAAGATGGTCGGCCCCGAGGGGCGCGATTCGCCATCGGGAGTTGGGCCGCTCTTGATCTGGCAGCAGCCGCACCCGATATTCTACGCGCTCCTCGATTATCGCTTGCACCCAACGGACGAAACCTTGAAGAAGTGGCGAAAGATCATCTTCGAGACGGCCGAGTTCATGGCATCATATGCCGTGCTTGACAGCCAGTCAGGCCAATATGTCCTGGGACCGCCGTTAAGGACAGTGCCCGAAAAGACCGATCCGACCCGTGCCCGGAATCCCAGCTTTGAGCTGAGCTACTGGCGGTTCGGCCTGCGGGTGGCGCAGGAATGGCGAGAGCGACTCGGTTTAACTCGCGAATCGAAGTGGGACAAGGTCCTGCACGGCCTTGCGCCACTACCAACCGCCGATGGACTTTACTTGCAACAGGAGGGCATGACGGACACCTACACGAAGTGGAATTGGGAGCATCCCTCGCTGATTGGCGCCCTGGGCATGTTGCCGGGCGACGGCGTAGACCGGACGATCATGCGGGCCACGGTGAAAAAAGTTATGCAGGACTGGCAGTGGGATCGCTGCTGGGGATGGGACTTTCCGATGATGGCGATGGCTGCCGCCCGCAACGGCGAACCAAGACTAGCAATCGAAGCACTGTTAAATCCGTCGGAGAAATGCCATTTCACCGTCAATGGTTTGAGCACTGGCGGCCCATTTCCCTATTTTCCATCCAACGGCGGATTGCTTTACGCCGTCGCGATGATGGCTGCCGGCTGGTATGGTGCTCCCGACAGAAATGCGCCTGGGTTTCCCGACGACGGCACCTGGACGGTGCGTTGGGAGGGACTAAAGCGAGCGCCATAGCCACCTTGTGTCAAATTCAATCATTTTGCGAGCTTAACTCCTATCCCTTCAGTAGAATAGTGTGGAGCTGTGGGATTTTCTTGTAACGCTCCGCGGATATATTAAGTAAGGGGAGAACTTCTGCGTGGGTAATTCAATGCTGCGCGAATGGGAAGTTGTTGGCAACCACGTCGACGCCGACGATGCGTGGGTGCGGATGGCGCTGCGCCAGAATGCCTCACCGGTGGGGGCATGGTTGCGATCGCGCTACTCCATTCTGACGGCCGAAGATGTGGAAGACATAATCATCATGGCCTCGATTCGCCTTTGGAGGAACCGCGATAAATTCGATGCGGCGAGAGGTTCGTTGCGAACTTGGTTCGCGCGTATTGCCGACAACGTGGCCCGGCGTCTCATCGAGAGTGGATGGGCCAGGACAAGGTCGCTGGAAGTTCCATTTGAGGAACTGCAATATCCGGTCGTGGCGGATAGGAGTCGTCACGCGGAGCCCGCGGAGGAAACTTCTCAGGCACATCGAATCACCCAGGCGCTGGATCGCCTTCCCGAGGCATATCGGACGATCCTCCTGGCCGACGCCTGCGCAACGGGCCGCGTCGCTTCGGCAGAGTTCCTGTCGCAGGAGCTGCAACTTCCTGCAGGAACTGTGCGCGTTTATCGACATCGGGCTGTGAACGCCCTGCGAAAGTTGCTTGCAGAAGCCGGCTACGAATTCCCCGGCTGCGAATTCCAATGAGCGAACCGATCCATAACGATTCGGAAACCTACGAGCACCGCCGGCTCGTCGATCGCATTGCCCTGCTGGCCGGTCCGTGCGACTTGGCCAAGGTGAGCGATGCCGAATTGGAGGCCATGCTCGACGCTTTTTCCGACGCGCCAGTTTCGTCAGTGCAGACTGAGCGGCTGGCGGCGCGGTTTTGGACCGAACTCTCGCAGCCGGCGCCGCCGCTCATCGCGCCGCTTGCCGCGCCGCTTGAGAACCTGCCCACGGCGTCTTTGCCGGCTTCTTCGCCAGTCCTTGGTTTCCTGGGCAGCATTGCCAACGTCGGCAGTTCCACGCCCGCCCCGTGGACGCTTTTGGTCCTCCTTGCGGGAATGGTGCTGACGTTGACGCTGACGGTCGTCGTGGCGATCAACGGAATTCGCGTGCGCATCGATGGGCCGAATGCCGGTGCGACGGTGTCGGGCGAAGTCAGTCAGCGAAACGTTGCATTGAACGACAACCCGACGGCCGTCGGAGCACCGACGGCAAGCGATTCCCCGCCGCATCCCCCTTCAGTTTCATTCCGCCCCGCGACGGTCGCCCGCCTGACACGGTTGGCGGAGGTCGAATGGGCCATGAAAGGCCATGAAGTGGCCGAATGGGCTCGTGTCGGGGAGGGCCAAGAGATCGCGTTGAAATCGGGCATGGCCGAACTCACCTTCGATTGTGGCGCCCAGATGATCGTGCGAGGTCCTGCGAAGTTGACCGTGCTCGGACCGCTTAAGGTCAAGGTGGCCAGCGGACGGTTCACCACCCGCGTTGGCAAGGACGCCCGTGGGTTCACGCTCGTCACTCCGGCTGGCCGGGTCATCGACCTGGGCACTGAGTTCGGTTTGATCCTCGATGAGCGTGGCGGCATGTCGGTGGCCGTTTTCCAAGGTATCGTCGATATCGAGTACGCAAGCTCAAAACAGCGTGCGCCGGCTTCGCGGCGATTGGTCGCGGGCGAGGCTGTTCGCGTCGGCAGCAAAGGCCAGTTAAGGCGCCTGGTGGCAATCGATAGCGATACGTTCCCCCGTTTGGATAGGCCCGCCCCAAATCAGCAATCCCGCCGTGTGATCGAAGCGGTCAGCGACAACGTCCGCTTGCCCGACAGCGCCCAGTTTTATGAGGTTGTTCCCGCCGGGTTGCAGGAAGGCGCGACGGCCTACGTGGATCGCCTCCACGAATGGAAAGGCGTAAATGCCGAGGGAATTCCCAAGGAACTCGTGGGGGCCGACTACATCAAGATGTTCAACAACGACAAATGTCGGACCGACTTCCGGCTTGACGTCAAGCTGGCCAGCCCCTCGTACCTTTATGTTTTCATCGATGACCGTGTGTCGGTGCCGGAATGGGTCGCGCGACAGTTCGAGCCCACGGGCTGGATAATCGGGATGCATGAGAACCCGATGCCGACGGATAAGGCTCGGCAGCAATCTTCGGTTGCGGCTGACGCCGATTCGTCCAAGCGTATCGACAACACCTTTTCCGTGTGGCGGCTTTTTGTCCCTCAGGCCCAGACGGTCGAATTGGGACCCAGCAACATAAATGATCCCGAACGGGATAGGCCGTTGGGCCCAAGGAGCCAGGCGAGCATGTATGGAATCGCCGCCGTGGCGCAGCATGATGCCGGCGCCGAACATATACCTGCGAACAAGCCTTGAGATCCGCCTTTTCAGACTCGTGTTACCTTATCCGTTGAATTGACTTGTCTCGAACCTGGGGAGTTTCGACGATGACGCCTTGCGTTGCAACTGAATTGATTTTTGGAAAGCGTTTCTACGTAATTGTTATGGCGATCGCGATCGCCATACTTTCGGCCTCGCCGCTATGGGCACAAAGCGAAACCTGGGCGACAAACGCCGCTGGGACCTGGAGCACGGTGAACAATTGGTCGGGCAGTTCCGCGTACGCCTCCGGGGCCGACCAGATCGCGAACTTCAGCGTGCTCAGCGGCGTCGCCATCTCCGACGACCTGGCCACCAACACGATTGGCAACATGGTCTTCGGCACGGGGGCCGCGACGCTAAGCCCAGCCGTGGCCGGCAACACACTCACGTTGCAGACGACAGTGCCCGGCACGACGCCGACGATCACCGTGGGCGGAAACACCACAACGATGAGCTTGGCCCTGGCCGGCTCGCAAGGTTTCATCCTGAACGGCGGAGGAAATCTGACTTTCCCCTCAGCATCTTCCCTTCCGACCGGCCCCGTGGTCGTCAATGCCGGCGCGCTCCAGTTCTCAGGCACAATCACAACAGCCACTACCTTTGTAGTGAACAATGGGGCCACGCTCAACCTTGGCACAAACGCCAACATTGGCGGCACCAACTTTCCAGTCAGCGTCATTAATATAAGCAGCGCCGGAAACCCGACCGCCACACTTGGCGGCAGCGGATTCAACGATGGCACCACCGCTAATCGGCAGAACTGCACGCTGAGCGGCAACGGCAATACCACCAACGCATTTACCACCGTCAGCATCCTCGCCGCTAACTTTTGGCAGAGCTACGGCGGCATTATGAACTGGGGCACCAATCCCCTCGGCATCCGCTTCAATTCCGCCGCCACAACAATGAATGCCCAATTCGCCGAAGTCAATCTGGGAACGGCAACCGGCAACTTGAGCGATAAAGCGGGTAGTTTGGCCACCTTTTATGTCGGCGCTCTTGCCGGGGGGCCGGCAACTGCCCTGCAATTCTCCGTTGCTACGATTGAAGGCATGGCCAATTTATCGACGACTTATTCGGGGGCTGCGGCCGGCCCGTTCACCAAAATCGGCACCGGCATGTTGACGCTCGCGCCAACGGCGGCGTGGGCACAGTCTGGCGGTTCCGCTACCGTCGCCGTGAACGGCGGGACCTTGCAACTCAATTATGCGAACTCGCCCACCGGCGTTCTGACGCCGACGACTACCGCAACCTTCACGGGCGGAGCGCTGTATCTGTTGGGGAACACCTCCGGCGCCAGCTCGCAAACAATGCGCGGCATAACCGTGGCTTCTGGCGACGGACAGATCGCGGTCAACGCCAACGGCGGCAGCGGCACGACATTGAACCTTGGCACGATCACCGCCACCGCGGTCGGCGGCGGATTGAACTTCAACGCCATGCCCGGCACGGTCGCCATCACCACCACTAGTGCCCAGGGGGCCGACGGTGCCTATAGTGGCCGTCTGACGTATACGGACTCCAGCGGCAGCACCGACTTCGTCACGGCGGTCACGTCCGTCGGTTCCACTTCCACGCTTGGGCGCTATACGGGCTATAGCCCCTTCACGGGAACGAGCGAGCTGCCCACGACGGATTACGCTCTGGTGGGCAACGGTGCCCTTGGCTTGTCGGAGACCACGAACCTCCTGAAGATTTCTACTAATGGCCCCGGACAGTCGCTCAGCGGCAACTTCACCCTGACGGTTTCCGGCGCCTTGCTGTTTACCGGCTCGGACAACTATTCCATCAACACCACCGGACTAAACAGCATGTTTTGGACGTCCGGCGGCAGCGCGAATGCCGACATTCTGATCCATAACTACGGCACGGGCAGCTTGACGATTGCCGCCAAAATGAACAACAACAACGGCAGTGCGACGCTTACCTTGGACGGGACAGGCACCACCATCCTGACGAACACCACCAGTTCCTACAATGGCGCTACCTACATCAACGGTGCGACCCTCTCCACCAGCTCCGCGTTAGTCTTGGGCGGCACGAATAATAGTACAGCACTTCAGTTGTTCGGCGGCACGTTCCAGGCCACACAGTCGTTCAGCCTCAATAACGGCACAACGAACCACAACGTCACGATCGGCGGCGGCGGCGGGACATTCAACGTCACGCCCGGCAACACGCTCACGGTCGGCGGGACAGTCGCCAATATCAACGCCAGCAACGTGGGTCCGCTGGTGAAGGTCGATTCGGGCACCCTGGTCCTTGCCAACGGCGCGAACACTTACGGCGGCGCGACAATCATCAATGGCGGCGTGCTCAGCGTCGGTGTGCTGGCCAACGGTTTAGCCCTCAGCAGCGTCGGCACATCGTCCGCAGCGGCGCCGGCCCTGGTCTTCAACGGCGGCGTCTTGCAGTACACCGGCCCAGGGGCCAGCACCGACCGCTCCTTCGTACTCACCAACAACGGCGGCGGCATCGACGCTTCGGGCACGGGACCGCTCACCTTCTCGGCCACCTCCAGCGTCATGACTGTTTCCGCACCCATCGTCACCACCGGTCCCTTGGCAGGCAGCGGGCCGCGCCTTTTTACGCTCACGGGCACAAACACCGGCCTCAACAACTTTGCCGGGCAGATCGTTGACGGGACCGGCGGGGCGACGAGCCTGAATAAATCGGGTTCCGGACAATGGTTGCTTTCCAACGTCAACCCTTACTCGGGCAGCACCACGGTCTCAGCCGGCACGCTCTCGCTCGCCAGCCCCTTCAGCACAAACAACATCGCGTCGTCGTCGCCTATCAACGTTGCCGCGGGTAGCGTGCTCAACGTCGGCGGGCTCGCCAACGGCACACTGGCCTTGGCCGCCAATCAAACGCTTACTGGGGCCGGCACGGTCACCGGTTCGCTGACCGGCCCGGCCCTCTCGTCGATCAGCCCTGGCACGGTAACATCGGGCAATGCCGGAACGGGTACGCTCGCAATCTCCGGCGGCCTGTCCCTCTTTGGCAATTCCAGCGTGAATTTCGGGCTCAATGGCGCAAGCGGCACGGCCAACCTCGTCAGCGTCGTCGGAGCACTGGCCCTGCCCGGGTCGGGCGCCCCGTGAATGTCAATTTGTACATCCCCAACACCGCGTCGCAGTTTTTGCCGGCTAGCGGCACGACGACCTATGACCTCTTCCAGTACGGGTCGCTCACCGGCTCTTTGTCGGAATTGAACGTGGCCAACGGGGTCGGGGCCTATTCCTACTCGTTTGGGACCGTGGCAATCGGCGGCGCGGACTACGTTCAACTATCCGCTACGCTGGTCAACGTCGTCGCCACGTGGAGCAACACGGGCGCGGGCAACTGGTCCAACCCAAGCAACTGGTCCGGCGGCGTGCCCCAGGTTCCGGGCGACTCGGCCAACTTCTCAAGCGCGATCACCTCGTCCGCAACGGTCACCCTCGACCAGCCGGAGTCCGTAGGCTCGGTAGCGTTCAGCAATACGAACAGCTACGCGATTTCCGGCACCAACACGCTGACGCTCAGCAGCCTCTCGGGGGCTTCGCTGACCGATTCGCTCGGCAGCCATACGATCGCAGTACCGCTGAACTTGGCGGCGAATACGGGAGCGTCCGTCGCCAACGGCGGCGTACTGACGATTTCAGGGCG
Organism: uncultured Planctomycetia bacterium; assembly: GCA_963707295.1. Classification (GTDB taxonomy): domain Bacteria; phylum Planctomycetota; class Planctomycetia; order Pirellulales; family Thermoguttaceae; genus JANXQG01. Next base: position 134,879 of record CAVPPL010000006.1, on the reverse strand, counting down.
ACTCACCGGCAGCGGAACATTAAGTAAGAGCGGCAACGGGATGCTCGTGCTCGCCAACAGCAACGGCTATGGCCCGTCAGCCGGCTCGGTCGGCACGGCGATCAACGCCGGAATCCTGCGTGTTGGCAACAACTCGGCCCTCTCAACCGGCGACGTAAGTATCGCCGGCAACAGCACGCTTCAGGCCGGGGCGAACGGGCTGACTTTGAACAATAACGTCATCATCGCGTCGGGAAATACCGCAACGGTCGATACCCAAAACAATACGCTCACGCTCGCCGGTCTGGTCAGTGAATCGGCGCCTTCGGGATCGATCGCGGTGATCGGGGCGGGAACGCTGGTCTTGACGAACTCCAACACGTACACCGGCCAAACGACCATTACCTCGGCCACACTGCAGTTGGACAACGGCGGATCGACTGGCTATGTGGGCGGGCCGATTCTCAATAACGGCGGGCTCGCGCTGGACCGCGGCGATACGGGGCTTCTGCTCTCCAACGTCATCAGCGGCAGCGGCAATCTTTCGCAAATCGGCGCGGGTATGAGCACGCTGAACGCCGCGAATACCTTCAGCGGCAATACGACGATCAGCGCCGGCACGCTGCAATTGGCCAATTCGCTGGCCCTGCAAAACAGTACGCTCGTTCTCAACAACGCCAACGGCACGCTCGGCTTCGGCACTCTCACGGCCGCCACGCTGGGCGGCCTTTCCGGCAGCGCTGATCTCACCCTGCTGAAATTCCTCTGCCGCGCCCATCGTCTTAACGGTGGGCAATAACGGCTTACCCACCACCTACTCCGGAGGATTGTCGGACGCGGGCCGGCGCCTCGTTGACCACGATTGACGCCGGCATATTCACGCTGGCGGGTTCCAGCAGCATCAGCGGCGCAACAAACGTAAACGCCGGCGCGCTCGTAATCGCCGCCAACGGCGTTCTCAGTACCTCGGCGGCAAACGTCGCCAATGTCGCCACTCTCAGCGTAGCCGGCGGAACGCTCAATTCCAGCGCCGTCTCGACGATTGGCACGCGCAATGTGGGCGGCGGCGTGTTTTCCATGTCTTCCGGCGCGGCCAATTTCAATGGAGGACTTGCGCTTTCTAACGCCGATGGCGGGCTGATCAGCATGTCCGGCGGAAGCCTTTCCGCAGCCTCGATTACCCTCCCCCGCACGACCAATAACGCCGCTCCCAGCGGCGTCGGAGTTCCGCCCACGATTCCAACAACCACGGGCCTCTACATTTCCGGCTGCACGGCAACAATCGGCACGCTGACGATCGCCAGCGGCAACTCGTCCGCCACCGCCCGAATCAATGGCGGGAACGTGACCGTCACCGGCGAGGCCCTGATCGGCAACAACACCACCGGCGGTCGCTGGAGCTACTTGCAGGTGAACGGCGGGTCATTAAACTCCACGGATGCGACCAACGGCATCGTAATTGGCCAAGTGAACTCCGGAATTGCCATCAACGCGGAGCTTTACCTGAGCGGCGGGACCACGAGCGCACAGATCATCAACTTCGGCACCGCGTCCGACTCGACCGGTGGGACGGCGAATTTCGGCACTCCGTAGCGCGACCCTTTACGTGGGCAGCGGCGGACTGGTGCAGCCCAACGGGGCCCTCCTCAGCAATATCTTCCTCGGCAACGGCGTCCTCGGGGCCACCTCGACGTGGTCCACCGCGATGAACATCTCGTTGGTCGGCAACGCCACGACGGGCACCACCGTCCGGGCGGCGGACCCTTCCGGCAACCCGCAGACCATCACGCTCAATGGAACCCTTTCCGGCAGCGGCGCGCTGACCAAGACGGGCGGCGGCCTGCTAACGTTTTCCAACAACACCTACACAGGCAACACAACCGTGTCCGCGGGCACGCTCGCGCTCATTAACAACGTTCCGTCGTCCCCGCTCGTTACTGTCGCGGCCGGCGCCATTCTTGACGCCAGCGGACTCGGCGGTGCCACGCTGGCCCTGGGGACCTCGCAAACGCTCAGCGGCGCGGGCGTCGTCAACGGCTCGGTAACCACTTCGGCCCAGTCTGCCATCAACCCCGGCACGGTTACCGCGGGCTTGGCCGGCACCGGCGCGCTCACCATTAACGGCGACCTCTCGCTAGTGGGCGGTTCCAGCGTGAATTTCGGGCTCAGCAACTCGAATAGCGTGGGCAACGTCGTCAACGTGGGCGGGATGCTGACGCTGCCTTTCTCGGACCCGCCCGTCAATATCAATCTCTACGTGCCCAACACGTCAACGCCCTTCGTACCGGCCAACGGCGCGGTCTACGATCTCTTCCAGTTCAGCTCGCTCAACGGCTCGTTGTCCGAGTTGGCCGTGGCCAACGCCAGCGGCTTGTTCACCTATTCGTTCGGCACCGCGGCGGTCGGCGCGGCGGACTACGTCCAACTGTCCATCACGCAAGGAAGCATTTGGACCAAGAACGGGTCAGGCAACTGGTCGAGTCCGGGCAACTGGTCCGCCGCCGTCCCGCAGAACCCGGGCGACACGGCCGTCTTCTCCAGCGCCATCACCTTGTCCGCTACGGTCACCCTCGACCAGCCGGAGTCGGTGGGATCGGTGGCCTTCAGCAACTCGAACAGCTACACCATTTCCGGCACGAACTCGCTGACCCTCAGCAGCACGTCGGGCGGGGCCTTGCTCAGCGTCGCGCTGGGCAGCCATACAATCGCCGTGCCGTTGAACCTGGCGGTGAATACGGGAGCGTCCGTGGCTAACGGCAGCGTCCTGACCCTGTCCAACCAAATCAGCGGCCCGGGTACGTTGACCACCAACAATGGCAACGGCACCCTCGTTCTTTCCAGCAGCAACGGCTATGGCCCGGCGGCCGGCTCGATTGGCACGACGCTCAACACCGGCACGGTGCGGGTTGGCAATAACGCTTCGCTTTCCACCGGCGACGTGAGCGTGGCCGGCAACGCCACCGTTCAAGCTGGGGCCAACGGGCTGGTACTGGCCAACAACTTCATCATCGCGTCAGGCACAACGGCTACCTTCGACACGCAAGGCACCACGCTCACTCTGCCGGGGCTGATCAGCGAATCGTTTCCCACGGGCTCGCTCGCGGTGATCGGGACCGGAACGCTGATTTTGACCAATGCCAACACCTACAGCGGCACAACGACCATAACCTCGGCCACGCTGCAACTCGACAACGGCGGATCGACCGGCTACGTCGCAGGGCCGATTGTCAACAACGGCGCGCTGGCGTTAGACCGCGGCGACACCAATCTTTTGCTTTCCAGCGTCATCAGCGGCAGCGGCAGTCTCGAGCAGATCGGCTCGGGAATGAGCACCTTGAACGCCGCGAACACGTTCAGCGGCAATACGACGATCAGTGCGGGAACATTGCAGTTGGACAATTCGCTGGCCTTGCAAAACAGCACGCTCGTCTACAACAACCAGGGAGGAATCCTCAGTTTCGTTGGTGGGCTGACTGCGGCCACGCTGGGGGGCCTCAGCGGCAGCCAGAGTCTGCCCCTGCTGGATACCAACGGCGGGGCCGTCGCCTTGACCGTCGGCGGCAATGGCCAGAGCACGACCTACTCCGGCGCGTTTTCAGACGCAGGCGGGCTCATCGTTGACCAAAGTCGGCACCGGGTCGCTGACGCTGACGGGCAGCAGCAACATCGCCGGTGGACTGCAAATGAGCCTGAACAACGGTGTCGCCGGTGGAGGTAACCTGGTGCTACCAGCAGGATCGTCGCTTAGCGTCGCTTCCATCATCAGCTACGGCACAGGACAGCAAAACCTGGTCAACGTCAGCGGCGGCACACTCAACGTGAGCGGCGCGTCAACTTTCAATGCCGGATCCGGCACCGCCCAGAGCGGCAACGGCGGCCTGCTCGTTTCCGGCGGCCTGGCCAATCTCAACGGCGGTCTCAATATCTCGCTGGACAATTCGACCGCGGCCGCCAATTGCATCGCAAAGATCACCGGCGGCACTGTGAACTCCGGCACGATCACCATTGGGCGCAATGCCACGGCTAGCTATTCGACGGCGAATTTTCCGACAACCGGTCCTGGCCCGACGGCCGGCTTGACGAACGCCGGACTCTACGTCACCGGCGGCGCCTTGACCGTGAGCGGGAGCATCAACGTCGGCAATCCGAATACGTCGACGAACTCCACGGCCAATTTCCGAATGGACGGCGGCACCGTCAATGTCAGCGGTCCAATTCAAATCGGCCTGAACAACACCGGCCGCTGGTCGATCGCCAACGTCAACGGCGGGAGCCTCGTCGATTCGGATACCACCAGCGGCATCCAAATCGGCAATCCGGCCGCCGGAAATGCCGAGTTCCTGGTCCGCGCGGGTATCGCCAACGTGCAGTTGGTCACCTTCGGCCAAGGCGTCGTGGCCGACACGGTCACCCTGAACCTCACCGGCGGGCAATTGTATGTCGGCTCGGGGGGCATGGTGCTGGGCTCCGTCGCCGCAAACGCCGGAATCTTCCTCGGTGGCGGCACCTTCGGCGCCACTGCGCCCTGGTCCAGCACAATGCCCATGTCGCTCACTGGCAGCGCCACGGTCCGCGCGGCCGACCCCTCCGGCAACCCGCAGAACATCGCACTCAGCGGAAACCTTTCCGGGAGCGGCGCACTGACCATGAATGGCGCCGGCACGCTGACGCTCAGCGGATCGAACACTTACTCAGGCGGCACGATCGTCAATGGCAGCGGAGAGTTGATCCTGACTTCTCCCGACGCGGTGCGCGATGGAAGCAGTTTGACGATCGGCAATCAAGGGGCGTTTCCTGCGCCGATCATTCCCTCGCCGACGGCGAGTAGCGAGCCGGCTGCCGCCGCTTCTGTTTCGCCGGTGCCCGAGCCGAGCACACTAGCCTTGCTCGCCGCTGGCGCGGCGGTGTCGGCCTGGTCGTGGAAAAGAAGACAGAGTGCAGGAGGCCGAAGGTAGAAAGATGAAGATCGCTCTTGCTGTCTCGGCGATCTGCCTGGCGTGCTGGTCTTCATCGGCCTTTGCGCAGTTGCCGGCCTTCCCCGGGGCGATGGGCTTCGGCGCGTTCGCCACCGGCGGGCGCGGCGGTGAGATTTATCACGTCACCAATCTCGATGATCGCGGCCCCGGATCCTTCCGCGATGCCGTGAGCAAAGGACGCCGCGTCGTGGTTTTCAACGTCGGCGGGTACATCGAACTCAAGCGCGCCGTGTCCGTGGCCAGTGACATCACCATTCTTGGCCAGAGCGCGCCTGGCGAGGGCATCGCGACCAAAAACTACGAGGTTTCTTTTTCGAACTCCCGCAACGTGATCGTGCGTTGCATCCGCTTCCGCCAGGGCCTCATCCCAAAGCAGGAAAAGAAGTACTCCCTCGGCGTCAGCGGCGCAGGAGGTAATGATTTTCGATCACGTCTCCGCGGAGTTTGGGCGGTGGGACTGCATCGGGTTGAGCAAATCGAAGAACATCACCTTTCAATACTGCATCATCGGGCCCGGAATCGGTCCGCAGTGTTTCGGCTGCTTGTGCGAGAGCGAGAATGTGACCTTTTCTCACAATCTTTGGATCAGCAACAAAAGCCGCAGCCCCAAATCCAAGGGTATCGTCGAGTACGTAAACAACGTGGTTTATAATTGGGGCGTTTGCGGTTTCGTCGGCGGACATTCCGCCGCCGGCCATTCAGTGGATGTGGTCAACAATTACTTCATCAAAGGCCCAAACTCAAATGGGCGCTTCGCCGGTGAGTTCAAAGCGACCGACCACATTTTCCAAAAGGGCAACTTGATCGACATGAACCGCGACGGCAAACTCAATGGCGTGTTGGCCAGACCGGAGGACTTCGGCACGGGCCAAAATGCGCCGACCTTCGCACAAGGCAGTTTGATTGAGACACCGGTTCCCGTGAAGCTCGACACTGCCGAAGCAGCCTACGACAAAGTCGCCGCCGGAGCCGGTTGCTCGCTACACCGCGATTCTGTGGACAAACGTCTCATTGCCGACTTGCTCTCGCTGGGCCCAAAAGGTTCGATCATTCATGATCCGAGAGAGATGGGCGGCTTTGGCGAAATCAGAGGCGGCGCACCGCCGGCGAGCGGCGCCCGCGATGGCATCCCCGACACATGGAAAAAAGCCCACGGCATCAACCCGCTTGATGCGGCGGCCGCCCAGGGCGATTACGATCATGATGGCTACATGAACCTTGAAAAGTATCTCAATGAATCCATCGCGGGTCGTAATCCATGACGCAGTTCCGATCAAGAGCGGCCTTCAAATGTCGTGGCTGCAATCGGCCTGCTACTGGGCGAAAGGAGCGGGGAGCTTCGACGGCGAGACAACCGAGGAGGATTGGAAGGTCGTCGCATCGCCGCAAGAGGAGAAATGAAGCGAATAAACATCTCGACAGGTACGCCCTGGGAACCGATTGTCGGTTACTCGCGCGCGGTTCGCGTGGGCGCCAATGTGTACGTCGCGGGAACGACGGCGACCGATGGCGAAGGCAATTTGGTCGGCGCGGGAGATCCCTATGCGCAGACTGTTCAAACTCTGCGAAACATCGAATCTGCATTGGCGAAGGTGGGGGCATGCATGGAGAACGTCGTGCGAACGCGCATGTACGTCACTCGCATCGCCGACTGGGAACAAATCGGGCGCGCGCACGGCGAAATCTTCGGCGAGATTCGGCCGGCAACAGCGATGGTCGAAGTCTCCCGGCTGATCGACCCGCTGATGCTCGTCGAAATCGAAGCCGACGCCGTCGTAACGGACGAATACGCGACATAAATGGGTCCGGTTGCGTAGACCTTTCCCAAGGCATAAAATATAGGGTTTCGGGGGGCCTGCGAAAGTCTGGCGTCCCCGGCAGATCGGTTTGCGCCGGTTGACATTGACGGCCGAATCGAATGAAAAGGCCCGTTGTGGAATGCCCTCACCCTCACCCTCTCCCAGAGGGAGGGGGGACAAGAGCCGCGTGGCCAACTACTCATTGGAGGGGATCGCACCCGTGGAGCATCTCGATTACTTGCCGGGCACTTTTTTCGGCCCCCTGACGCTGGTGGAAATGGTCCAGCATCGGGCGCGAACTCAGCCCCACGATCTGGCGTTCTGCTATTTGGTCAACGGGGAACTGAAACAAAAGGACTTGACCTACGGAGAACTTGACCGCCAGGCCCGCGCGATCGGTGCCCGGCTGATGTCCAAGGGGTTGTCCGGCGAGCGGGCGCTACTGCTCTATCCGGCCGGGTTGGATTTCATCGCCGGCTTTTTCGGATGCCTCTATGCGGGCGTGGTGGCGGTGCCAGTTTATCCGCCCCGCCGAAACCGCTCGATGGAGCGCATTCAGGCGATCGCGGACGACGCCGAGGCCAAGGTGGCGCTGACGACCACGGAAGTGCTCGCGCGCGTCGGCGGACTCATCGACGACACGCCGCACCTTAAGCAACTCACCTGGTTGGACACTTGCCAGTTGCCCGAAGGACTCGATGAGCAATGGCGGCATCCGGACATCCACGGCGAGACGCTGGCCTTCTTGCAATACACTTCGGGATCGACGGGCACGCCCAAGGGCGTGATGCTCAACCATGCCAACCTGGTGCATAACTCGGCGCTGATCGCGCACGCCTTCGAGCACACGCGCTCGAGCGTGGGCGTATTCTGGCTGCCCAGCTATCACGACATGGGCCTGATCGGCGGCATCTTGCAGCCGATTTATGTGGGCCGCACGAACGTGCTGATGTCGCCGATGACGTTCTTGCAGAAGCCGTTTCGCTGGCTTTCGGCGATCAGCCGCTTTCGCGGCTACGACGAGCGGCGGGCCGAACTTCGCCTATGAGTTTTGCGTGCACAAGATCACGCCGGAGCAGCGCGAACAACTCGACTTGAGCACTTGGCGGCTGGCCTTCAACGGAGCGGAGCCGGTGCGCGCGGAGACCTTGCGGCGGTTTGCCGAGACGTTTGCGCCGTGCGGCTTCCGCGCGGACGCCTTTTATCCCTGCTTCGGACTGGCCGAGGCGACGCTGATCGTTTCCGGCGGCTACGTCGCCCGGCCGCCGGTCATTCGCAGCTTTGACGCCACGGCCCTCACACTGGGCAAGGTGCTGGAGGTTACGCCCGGCCGGGCCGGCGCACGCGACCTGGTGGGCTGCGGCCAGACGTTACCGGACCAGAAGATCGTCATTGCGAACCCGCATACCAAGACCGTCTGCGCGGCGAACGAAATCGGCGAGATTTGGGTCGGCGGCCCGAGCATGGCGCAGGGCTATTGGAAGCGGCCCGACGTCACCGAGGCCATGTTCCACGCCCATCTCAGCGACACGGGCGACGGTCCTTTCCTGCGAACGGGCGATCTGGGATTCACGCTCGATGGCGAACTGTTCGTCACCGGCCGGCTCAAGGACCTGATCATCCTCCGCGGCGTGAATTATTACCCGCAAGATATTGAGCTGACGGTCTATCGCTGCCATCCGCGGCTGCGGGTTGATTGCGCGGCAGCTTTCGCGCTGGAGAAGGACGGCCGCGAGCAACTGGTGATCGTGGCCGAGGTTGAGCGGCACAAGCAAGGCCAATTCACCGAGGTTTTGCAGGCCATCCGCCGCGCGGTGGCCGGCGAGCACGACTTGAACGTCGATACGATCGTGCTGATCCGCGCCGGTACGGTGCCCAAGACATCGAGCGGCAAGATCCAGCGGCACGCCTGCAAACAGGGCTATTTTGACGGCACGCTGGACGTGGTCGGAACGTGGCGCGCCGGCGCCGGTGACGAGCCGATGGCGAAACAGGCCACGCAAGCGCCTACCTTGGCGGAACTGGCCGCCGCCAACGGAAAGCCCGACAGCTTTGCCATGAATGGCGAGGCGTTTCCGGCGGGGCACCCGCTTGCGGGTCGCAGGACCACAAACGACGCTGCCAGAATGCCGTACGGAGAATGTGATGAGTCCGTTCGGCCGACGGCGACTGCCGCCCAGAGGAAGAAGGTCGAAGAAATCGTCATCGAAGAAATCCGCCGCGTCGCCAAGGAGCGGGCGAACGGCCTGACGCTCGATTCGCCGATTGCCGAGTCCGGCATGGACTCGCTGGAACGGATGGAAATCCTTTCGAATCTGCAAGATCGCTTTGGCGGCCGCTTCCCGGAGGAGATTCTCATCGATCTTGAAACGACAAGTCATGTGATCGACGCCGTTTTGAAATATCTCGGCGCCGAACCCCGCACGGCGACCAGCCAGCCCGTTGCGACGGAAATCCCGCCGGAGGCGTACCGCTTCGACCAGTTCCCAGAATACAAGCTGTTGCGGCAGCGGCTGGACATGCTGGAGGCTTCCGGGCTGGGCAACCCATACTTCGGCGTACACCAGGGCATCACCAACGACCGCACGATTATCGACGGCCGCGAGTTGATCAACTTCGCGAGCTACAACTACGTCGGCATGTCGGGCGATCCGGCCGTCTCGGCGGCGGCCAAAGCGGCCATCGACCGCTACGGCACGAGCGTTTCGGCCAGCCGCGTGGCTTCCGGCGAGAAAGTAATCCACGGCGAATTGGAACGGGCGATCGCCAAGTTCCTCGGCACTGAAGCAGCCTTGGTCTTTGTCGGCGGGCATGCCACGAACGAGTCGGTCATCGGCCATCTCCTTGGACCCGGCGATTTGATCCTGCACGACGCGCTGGCCCACAACAGCATCGTGCAGGGGGCGATCCTTTCCGGCGCCGGCGGCGGCCGTTTACCCATAATGACTGGCAAGCGGCCGACCGGCTGCTGGAGCAATATCGCCACGAATACCGCCGCGTGCTGATCGCGATCGAAGGCGTCTACAGCATGGACGGCGATTTTCCCGATCTGCCGCGGTTCATTGAGGTCGAAAACGGCACAAGGCGCTGCTCATGGTCGACGAAGCCCACTCGATTGGCGTGCTTGGCAGCCACGGCCGCGGCATCGGTGAGCATTTTCAAGTCAATCCGGCCGACGTCGATATTTGGATGGGGACGATGAGCAAGTCGCTGGGAAGTTGCGGCGGCTATATCGCCGGCACTGGTGCGTTAATCGAGTATCTCAAGTACACTGCCCCCGGCTTCGTGTTCAGCGTGGGCATTCCGGCCTCCGGAGCGGCAGCCGCTCTGGCCTCGATCCACATCATGGAAACACAATCTGAGCGGGTGGCACGGCTTCGCCAAAACGCCCAATTGTTCCTCGATTTGGCCAGGGAACGGGGGATGGACACCGGCACGAGCCAAAACACGGGCGTGGTCCCGGTAATTGTGGGCAACTCGATTGCCTGCATGAAGCTGTCGCGGGCGATGTTCGCGCGGGGCGTGAACGTGCAGCCGATCGTGCATCCGGCGGTGGAAGAGAGCGCCGCCCGATTGCGATTCTTTATTACCGCGCTTCACACGGAGGCGCAGATTCGTTACACTATAGAAGTATTGGCGGAGGAGTTGGAACGGATGCGACTCCCTACGACGGTTCCCGGCGGCGACGAACCGCGGACGAGCAAAAAGTTGTCGCCAAGCAGCCCCGTTACGAGGTGATAGATTGCTTACCGAAAACGAAATTCAGCGGTCTTGGAGAGCCCTTTTTCGCGGACAAGAAGTCAGCGAGGACATGTTAGTTCGAGCGGAGGCGCTCTTGGAAGAGCTTCGCCCTGAAAGCCCCTTGCGGCATCGCCTGGATGGCGAATTAAACGACCTGCGGAAGATCAAGACCAAGAAGCACGTGCCGAAGAAGCAGACGGCTTAGAGTGGTTGACCTGTTCTTCGACGTTGACCTGTTCTTCCGCAACGGCGCGCTTATCCAAACGCTGCCAGCATGAGACGGCCAAAAGCGTCGCCAGTCCCAGCAGCACCGCCGCCGTGGTCTGATGCAGCGTGGTGATGATCGCGTGCAGCGCGGGCTGCAACGCGACCTGCGCTTGCAACTGGTCGGCCGAGGGCGATTGAGCGGCGGGTGGAGTCCGCACTGCCAGCGAGACGCCGCCCAGCAGCAATTGCACAACGACGACCGCGATCAGCGCGATGCCGCCGCGGGCGAAAACGCGGACGTGCGGGTACAGCCCCCACAGCCGCACGCCGAGCGTGATCGCCAGCAGGATTACAAAGATCGCCACGGTGACGTGCTCCAAGATCACGATGCCCTTCTGGCGGACGAAGGTGCCCAGCAGAGTTTGTAGCGTGACGCCGAGCACCAGCAGCGTGGCCAGCATGCAGTCGGTCATGTTGCATGAGGGCTGTCCCGATTTTTGTTCTAGCAAAAATGGGACTGTCCCCTTTGCCGCAGGCCGCATCAACAGAGCGGCCACGCCCACCATGCCGGCCAAAACGACGTGCGCGAAGAAACCGTGGATGACGGCCAGGTTGATGTTGTTCTCGGTCACACGCAGCCCGCCCATCACGCCTTGCACGGCCACGCAAGCACCGACGATCCAGACGAGGATGACTGCGGCGATCGAGCGGCGCTGCACCGTGAGCAGGACAGCAAGCGTGAAGGTCGTCAGCCCGACGAGCGAACCCATCAGGCGGTGCGCGTGTTCGTAAAATACGCCGCCGGTCATTTTGCCCAGCGGATAAAGAAACATGTTGCTGCCATAGGTATTGGGCCAATCGGGCACGGCCATGCCGGCGCGAAAACCGGTGACCAGGCCGCCGATCGAGATCAAGAGCAGCGTGGCGAAGCAGGCGACCCAGGCGAACTCGACATCCCAGGAGGAGGAAGCGATGGGGGGCGTACGAAAAGCGGCGCCGATCGCGGCACCGATGGCCGCTAGCGCAATGCAGGCCGCGAAATAGCCCGGCACCCACACACCGGCCTGCGGCACGACTTGCCCGATGTTTGGCGAAGTCAGGAGGCTGCCGAGAATGAGCAGATTGAGCAAGGCGACGATCAGGCCCACGCCGACGCCGCCACGGGCGCCGCGGGGCGTTCTTCGGCCCACGACCCAGCCTCCTCCGATGACGCAACCAAGCATCAAGCTGACGAAAACCGCGGGCGAAACGTCGGTCAGCGGCATATGGCCGACGTAGCCGACGGCCCACATCGCAACCGTCGTGCCGAAACCGATGGCCAGCAGGTCGCTCCAGCCGCGGGTGGGCTGCCCATCGAGGGGTTGGACACTCATTATTATCTCACGTATGATAGATGGGCGCGGGAAGCAAAGAGCCATGAGCTTTCAGCTTACCGTATCGTTATAGTTTAGCCGCTGGCACCCTGTCTATTCAAGTCGCGCCCGCAACTCATAGCTCTCCGCTTTCATGCCTTTCAAGCACTACCTGGAGCTATCGAAAATCCGCCTCACGGCGATGGTGTTGATCACCGCGGCGGTCGGGTTCATTCTCGGCTCGCAGGGGCCGCTGGACTATGCGCGGCTGGGCTGGACAATTCTGGGCACGGGACTGGCGGCGGCCGGGGCAAGCGCGCTGAATCAACTTCTGGAAATCCGCCGCGACGCAATGATGCGGCGGACCCGCGGCCGGCCGCTGCCTACCGGGCAGGTCTCGGCGCTTCACGCGACTCTGTTCGCCGTGGCGACGTCGCTGGCAGGCGTGGCAATCCTCAACGAGCTGGTCAATCCGCTGACGGCCTTTTTGGGACTGGCCAACATCGTCATCTATGCCATGATCTATACGCCGCTGAAGCCGCGGACGTCGCTATGCACGCTGGTCGGCGCGGTCTGCGGCGCGTTGCCGCCGATCATGGGCTGGACCGCCGCGTGCGGCGAGATCGGCCTGGGCGGACTGCTGCTGGGCATGATCTTGTTTCTCTGGCAGATTCCGCACTTCCTGGCCTTGGCCTGGATGCTCCGCGACGACTACGCCAAAGCCGGCTTCCGCATGCTGCCGCTGATCGACCCCCTGGGGCACCTGACCTGTTTGATGATCGTGCTCTATTCGCTCGCGCTGCTACCGATGGGACTTGCGGTGACCTTCTCCGGCGTGGCCGGATATCCGTTCGGCGCGGCGTCGCTGGCGCTGGGGCTGGCGTTCTTTTTGCTGACGCTGAAACTCCGCCGCATGAAAACGGCCCGCAATGCACGGCGGGTGTTCTTGGCGAGCCTCGTCTATCTGCCACTGCTGATGCTATGCTTGGTTCTCGATCGGCAGCCGCGCATTGACGCCTCGGCGACGACCATTGCCGATGCGAAGCCCGCCGTAAACTTGGCAGTTGCTGCAACGACGAATATGGATCGGTAGCGCAAAGGAAATAGCCTGCGTTGATTGCGCGAGCGTTATGGAATTCGAACTCAGTCACTTAAGACTCTTCCCGCCCGACGAGCTGCTTTCATATTGGTTCGTCACGCACGATTTTGCCGGGGCGTTTGGATTAGAGCATTCTCAAGACGCTGCAAAGATCCTTAAACGCGCCCTTCCGCCCCGTGGCGCTAAAATTGATTACGAGGCTGATGTCGTTACTGTGTGGATTTCACGTAACGACCGCGTTATTCCAACGCTCATGGCGATTTACGGCCAACTCGGATGGGATACCGCCGAACTGATTGAGATCGAGCCGCAGATCCTGGCGTTCAAACGGCCCCGCCCGCGCAAAGTATCGGTCGGCGATGTTTTCTTAATCCCGGTGGTACCAGACGTATTTGGCGTGGGTCAAGTGTTAGACATCAACTATAATGCGCCTACGGTGGCCATCTTCACTCGCCTTGGCGAGTCGTCAGACCTCGAACACTTCGCCGTCGCCGAAGGCCAGCCGCTCACGATTCTCCACATCGGAGGCAATTCTCTCTACAAGGGCCAGTGGCGAATCATCGGCCGATGCGAAGTTAAGCTCGACCCCTCGTGCGGCCCAGGAGGCAAACAATTCGAAGTGGGTTCGACAAGCTGGGGCGGCGATGGGCCGATTGTAGATTTACTGAAAGCATTTGCCGGTTTGCGGTCGTGGGAGGAAGGCTTCCATGACCCCAACGTTCTACGGAATCTTGTGCTACCGTAACCACGCAAAACGAACCGTTCGTACCATCGTTCGGCTTGCTCAACCGAGCGATGCTCGGCCCACCACCGTGCGGCAGACTCGATCCTTTCCGCCGCGCGGTCGGTAATAACGACCTCGTAGCTCATCAGCCGCCGGCAAAGCCAAGACTGCCGCGAATCTCCGCGTCAACTTCCGCGATGGGACGAAACCGGCCAGCGTTCATGTCCGCAATTCCTTCGCGAATTGCCGCTAAATCCTTTTTCTGCCGAATGAGTGCGGAAAGTGCGTCTCGCAGTACATCGTCTTCTGAGTCATATTCGCCGAAGTTCTCTGCCTCTTCGATGAGCTGGCGAACGTTCGGTGGAAAAGCGTATGCCATGTTCGGCCTCCTGGCTGTTTACTGTCTTTACATCAAGTATACAACCACAAAAATCACGCACCATACGATGTCCAGAAAGTGCCAATAAATGGCCGTGAAGCGGACGCCGGCGTTCTTTTTGCTGCCGTACATGCCTTGATAGGCGGCGACCGTGACGATCGCCAGCGGCACCAGGCCGCCGACGACGTGCGCGGCGTGCAGGCCGGTCATCAAGTAGAACATTGTCAGATAGGAACTTCCTGCAGCCACAAGTTGCCAAATCTTGTACCAGGCATAGGACTGCAGGCCGAGGAATCCGACTGCCAGGACGAGCGTGGCGACGAGGTTCCGCCTGAGGCCCGTGGCATCGTCCCGTCGGGCGGCCAGCACCGCCCCTTGGATCGTGATGCTCGTGCAGACGATGTCCAGCGTGCTCAGCCAGAGGCTCGAGGGCAAGGCGGGAAAGCCCGCGGGCGGCCAGGGCTGATGCATGTGCCGCATAAACAAGTAGAGCACAATGCTCGCGGCGAAGAACACGGAGAGCGCGGCAATGAAGACGACCATGCCGACCTCGCCGGCGTTGATCTGCGGCGGCGTGGGCCTGGATTCCAGGCCACGAGATGAATCGCCGCGCGAAGAACCGTCGCTCGGCGGGCGATCGCTCACTTCGCGGGACTCCCCACCGGACTTCCCAGCGGCTTATGCAACACGTCCTTGCCCTGGCCGCGGATGTCCGACGATTCATTGGCCTTTGCGTCGGTCAAGGTGATGCCGATAAAAAGCGTCACGAACATCAGGCAGCCGACGAAGACCATCGAGTTGAAGGGCCGCTCCCAGAACAAGTGCATGAAAAACAGGACCACCAGCGACGCCTTGACGGCGGCGATGGCCAGCGCGATGTAGAGGTTCATATTGCCCAGGTCAATCTGGGCGACGACGACCGTCAGCCCGGTGAGGGCGATCAAGGCGGCAAAGACGGCGGCCAACATCCACACGGGCACGACGTGTCCCAATGCCGAGTGGGCCGCGGCAGGCGCGGAGGCGGAATTTGCGGGCGATGTGTCCATAGCGGCCTCGTTTACGAAATCAGATAGAGGAGCGGGAAGAGGAAGATCCACACCAGATCGACTAGGTGCCAGTAGAGGCCCACGAAATCGACGGCGGCGAAGCGGTCGGGCCCGAAAATGCCCTGCCGGGCCTTGACGATCAGCCAGCCAATCACGATCATGCCGCCGATGACGTGGATGCCGTGCAGCCCCGTCATGACAAAGTAAATGCCGAAAAAGAGCTGCACGTTGTACGGCTCATCGCCGTGCCAGATCACGTCGTCGCGGAGTTCCTTGCGGTCCACCCAGGTCTTTGAAAGTCCCGTTGGTCCAATTGCCGCGGGACCTATGGCCGATTTCTCGCCCACGACGACCACGCCCGGCGCCGCAGCGGTTGTCGCCGGCTTAGCCTCGACCGCGGGCTTGGCATCGGCCGCCTTCACGCCGGCCTTTTCCTGCTCGGCCTTCTCTTGCTCAGCTTTCTTCTTTGCGGCCTCCTCGGCGTTCCACGCGGGCATGTCGACGCCCTTTGGCGGTTCGGTGGGGTTGTAATGCTGGCCGGGCAACAGGGCTTCTTCCCACTTGGCCTTGTACTCGACGAACTTCACGCAGAGGAAGACCGCCGCGCAGGCGAACGTGATCACGAGCAGCCGAACGAGCAACTTGGTCTGGCCAAGCTGCGCCGCGGACGCCCCAGGCCATCGTGAAGCTGCTGAACAGGAGCACGACCGTGTTCAGCGCGCCCAATTCCACGGAAAGGTAATGGTGGGCAAAAAGGAAAATCTCCGGGTGCAGCGCCCGCAGCACCGAATAGCCGCAGAACAGGCCCGAGAACATGAGGATCTCGGTCGTGAGGAAAAGCCATATTCCCAGCTTGCCCGAGTCGTACTGCTGCTCGAGCGACTCGAAGTGGTGCGCCAGGTGGGCGGGGTGCTCGTGATGAGCGGCCGGTATTTCTGCGGTTTCGGACATGGAGTTCTAAGTACGGAGTACCGAGTACTAAGTTCTAAAATCTAAGGTCTTCTTTCACGCGGGCACCAATTCCTCCGTCTTCCGCTCGAAGCCGCCGGTGCCTTCGTCCCACACCAGCCCGTGGTGGTCGTAGGGGCGACCGACGCTGGGGGCCTCGGGGAAATTGTCGTGCGGCGGCGGCGAGGGGCAGGTCCATTCCAAGGTCGAGCCGCCCCAAGGGTTGGCCGGGGCCTTCTTGCCGCGGAACAACGAGTGAATCAGATAGGCCGCGATGAGGAAGAACGCCGCGAACTGGATGAACGCGCCGATCGAGGACATGACGTGCAAATAGCGGAACTCCGGATAGTAAACCGCATACCGCCGCGGCATGCCGTGCAGGCCGAGGATGAATTGCGGGAAGAACGTCAGATTGAAGGCCAGCAGTTCCAGCAGGCAGCAGAAGCGGCCCAGGAACTCGTTGTACATCCGGCCCGTGATCTTCGGCCACCAGTAGTGGATCCCGGCTATGAACATGAAGAGCGTACCGCCGAACATCACGTAATGGAAGTGGGCCACGACGAAATAAGTGTCGTGGACGTGGAAGTCGGTGGGCAGCGTGGCCAGCGGCAGACCGGTCAGGCCGCCGATGGAGAACATGAGGAAGAAGCCCAAGGCGTAGAGCATGGGCGTACTCAACACGATCGAGCCCTTGTAAAGCGTGGCCAGCCAGTTCCAGACCTTGACCGCCGAGGGGACGGCCACGAGCATCGTCATGAAGCTGAAGATCACGTTGGCCGGCCCCGACTGGCCGTTGGGGAACATGTGGTGGCCCCAGACCAGAAAGCCGATCAAGGCGATGGCGATGCTGCTCATGGCCACGAAGCGATAGCCGAAAATCTCCCGCCGGCTGAACGTGGCGATGATCTCGCTCATCACGCCCATGCCGGGCAGGATCATGATGTAAACGGCCGGGTGCGAATAGAACCAGAAGAAGTGCTGGAAAAGCACCGCGTCGCCGCCGTAGGCCGGATCGAAAATGCCGGGATGGAAAAGCCGTTCCGCGATCAACAGCAGCAGCGTAATAGCCAGCACGGGCGTGGCCAGCACTCTGGATGATGGCGGTGGAGTAGATGCCCCAGCAGAACAGCGGCATGCGGAACCAGGTCATGCCCCGCGGGCGGAGCTTGTGGATCGTGACGATGAAGTTCAGCCCGGTGAAGATCGAGCTGAACCCGAGCGAGAACGACCCCGGTTAGGACGCAGATCACCGGCGTGGAAGTCTGCACGCTGTAGGGCGTGTAGAAGGTCCAACCGGTGTCGACGCCGCCAAAAAGGATCGAGGCCAGGGCGAAGATCGCGCCGACGACGTAAAGTAATAGCTGAAGAGATTCAGCCGCGGAAAGGCGACGTCCTTGGCGCCGAGCATGATCGGCAGGACGAAATTGCCCAGCGCCGCCGGGATGCCGGGAATCAGCACGAGGAAGACCATGATCGCCCCGTGCATCGTGAAGATCTGGTTGTAGGTCTTGAAGACGTCGGCGGTCGTCGCGGTGGCGCTCTTGTGGAACAAGCAGGCCCGTGGGCATGAGCAACTGCGTGCGGATGAGCATGGCGAACACGCCGGCCAGGAACAGCGCCGTCGAGGATCGACACCAAGTACATGATGCCGATCCGCTTGTGGTCCAACGTGAAGACCCAAGACGCGATGCCGCGGCTATGGGTGAGGTAGTTGTCGGGCTCGGTATTTCTGGCGATCATTTCTTGTCCTCCTTCGAGGCAGTATCCTTGGCGGCCGGCTTTTCCCCTCCGGTCGTCGCTTGCGGCTTCGCAGGCTCGCCGGCCGTCGGCGGCACGGCCTCCGGCGTCTTCATCGCTTGATAATTAGTGCCCACGCTCTTGATGTACTCGGTGATGGCGACGAGCTTCTTTTCCTTGTTGCTCGTCTCCTTGTTGGCCAGTATTCGCGCTTTGATCTCCGCAAGATTCGGCGTGCTGCCGGGCGAATCGCTGAAGGCGACTTTCCTGCGACGGCATGACGTTCTGGAACCCTTCGACGATTTTGGCCTCGGGATGGAGGATCGATTCCACGAGATAGGCGTTCCACTTCGCATCGTCGTCGCCTTCCGAAAGCGCGAATCCAGGCACATTGGAACTGGCGAACTTCACGTTGGACTTGTAGAGCCCCTTCCAAGTCGGCCCGGTGCCCAGGCTGCCATCGACGGTGTGGCATTGGGCGCAGTTGCTCGTGTAGAGCTTCTTGCCGACATCGGCGAAGGGCAGCGGTTTCTTTGTGGTGTGGTCGACGAAGATGTTGGCCGCCTCGCTGAGCTTCTTGTCGTAGTCTGCCTTGTCGAGCACGTAGGCCTTGGCGTGCATCTCGGAGTGGCCATTGCCGCAGTATTGCGTGCAGAAAATGTGGTAGAATGCGTCCTCGCCCGTCTCCGGGTCTTTGCCCTCGGTTTTTTCGTTCGGCTCGAACCAGAGATACGTAGTCCGGCCCGGTACGGCGTTTCGCTGAACGCGAAATACCGGGATGTACAAGGCATGGGAAACGTCCTTGGACGTGAGCCGCAGCAGCACCGGCCGGCCGACCTGGAGATAGAGGTCGTCCGCCTCGGCGCCGTTGGGGTACTTGAAATTGAAGTGCCATTGGCTGGCTTCCACGTCGACCACCATCGCCCCGTCCGGCGGCGTCTCGAAATCGACGAAGTATCTCAGGCCAAGCACGAAGAAGCCCAGCACGATGACGAGCGGAACGATCGTCCAGGTGAGTTCCAGGGGCAAGTTGTGCGTGGGGCCGCGGTCGACCGCTTGCCCTTTGCGCTGGCGATAGATAACCACGAACGCCAGCATGATCGCCATGACCAGAAAGAAGAAAAAGGCCATAACGTACAGCAGGATGTAGAACACGAAGTCGTGGTTCTGCGCGGAATTCGACGCTGGCGTTTCCAGCCAGAAGCTCTTTTCGGCGAATAAAGTCGGGATCATCAGGTTCACGTTTGCCTAAGCTCTAAGTACGAAGTATTGAGTACTAAGCACTTAGCTCCAAATTCTTCTCTAACTTCTTCTTTTGATTCTCTCGATAGACCATCCAGCCGATGCCGGAGGCCAACAGCAGCAGCGTGGTAATCCCGGTGACGCGCATGATCGCCACGGCGGCCCAGGTGTACTTTCCGGTCGCGGCGTCAAAATTGAACAGCCCGCACTCCAGCGCCACGCCGAACAGGCCGGAGCTGATCTTGCCTTTCGAGGCGTTGATCAGCGAATCGTGGAGTTCCTCGCGGTCGAACAGAATACCCTCCTGCACCCGCGAAACGCGGCCCTCGGGGGTGCAGATGAAAATGCCCGCCTGATGCAGGTAATCTCCGTTGGCCATCAAACGGAAACCGAAGCCGATCGCATCGCCCAGCGCCTTGGCGGCGGCCGGGTCGCTACTGGTGAGGAAGTGCCATCCGGCGGCGGCTTCCGGTTTGCCGAGCGATTTGATGTAATTTTCTTTCTTGGCGGCGGCCAAGTCCGGCCCTTCCTTGGGATCAAAGCTGACGGTGATGACTTCAAACTGCTCGCCCGGTTTGAGATCCACGCCGCGAAGCGCGGTCGTAAGGCCGTTGAGCGAAAGACTGCATAGCTTCGGACAGCCGAAATAGACCATCGACACGACCACCGGGCGATCCGGGTGAAAGTAATCGCCCAGCTTGACCGATTTTCCGGTTTCGTCTTTGAACGAAAGCTCCAACGGTACCTGGGCATCGGCCTTGACGGTAATCTTCGCCCCGGCGCTATCGCCC
Organism: uncultured Planctomycetia bacterium; assembly: GCA_963707295.1. Classification (GTDB taxonomy): domain Bacteria; phylum Planctomycetota; class Planctomycetia; order Pirellulales; family Thermoguttaceae; genus JANXQG01. The sequence continues at coordinate 114,859 of CAVPPL010000006.1, read as the reverse complement.
GGCGTGAAGTCATCGGCGGCGCGGCCTCGCACTCCCGGCAGCAGTGTTAATGCGACCACGGCAACATAAACGCTTCCCTTAACCTTCCACGTGAACTTATTCATTTAACATCACTCCGCTTTTCCGCCGCCCGCCGACCCTGTGTCAAATTCCTGCACGATCAACTCCATCGCCCGTGAAATCGGGATGGTGCGGATCTGCTTTTTCGGATCGGCCCAGCCGTAGTTTTCTATTCTTTTCAACTGCTCAGCGGCGATCGCCACTGGCGCGGACTCCAACAGCGGCCGTTCGGCAACCACCGCAACCTTCCAATTATAAAACCAAGCCTGGAGCAAAACCACCATCAATACCAGCGACACGCCGCAGAGCCCGAAAAGCACGGTCATCATGCCGACGCCGATATTGTCCGGCTCGACGTGCGAAGTCTCCTCGCCGTGGGCCGTCGCGGCGGACGCCGATTCGTGTTTGTTGTCCGGATAACTCATGGCTCAAATTACGTGTTATGAAAATTAAGGGATTCTTCCAGCCGCGGGTCTTTCACCGGCGCCAGCCGAGCACTGCCCAGCAGCCAGCCGGTGCAGGCCACGAAAAGGCCACCCATCGCCACGAGCAGTCCCAAGTACGTGGCGATTGCCGCGGGGGTCAGAGGCGCCTTTACGCATTCCATGAACTCCTGATGCGCGGGCGACAGTTGATACACCGATTGCTGCGAGGCCAGAAGCGTCTTGAAGACTTCGGGCAGCGTCTCGCCGACTGGAAGCTGGCGGATGTACGTGTTGGGCATGATCAACCAGAAGACGTCGTAAGCGTGGGCTGCCAAGAGCCAGACCAGCCAGAAGGCGAGCACCGGCGTGAACCGTTTGGCGTGCCGCGACATCACTCCGAAAAACGGCAGCACGAAATGGATGACGATCAGCCCCAGCGACACGGCCACCCAGGGGCCGATCTGCCGCGGCATAAAGAACTGCGTCTCTTCCGGGATGTTGGCGTACCAGATAAGCATGTACTGGCTGAAGGCGATATAGGCCCAAAAGATAATGAAGCCCAGCGTCAGCTTGCCCATGTCGTGGTAGTGTTCGACCGTGACCGCGCCGCGCAACAGCCCCCACGATTGCAGCACCAGCGCGAGCAGCGTGATTACCGCGAGGCCGCTCAGCACGGTGTCGGCGAAGAGGTAAACGCCGATCATCGTCGAGTACCAATGCGGGTTGAGGCTCATGATCAGATCGACCGCCGCCCCCGTAAGCGTGACCGCAAACAATATCATGCCGGGCGCGGACAGCCGCTCCATGCTCCGCGACAAGGCGACATTGCCGGTGCGGTCCTGCAAGATCGAATGGCCGCGGAGGTACCAGGCCAGGAATCCCCAGATCACGAAATAGATGATGAAGCGGCAATAGAACGCCTTAGGGGTGGCCCAGGCGCGATGGCCGACAACGGCGCCCATTTCGCCTTCTTCGCCCTTGGGCGCTTCGGCGGAGACTGCTTCCGCTTTCGCACTTTCGACTTTTGAATCCGCCGCGGCGGCTTTCGATTCGGGAGGATGCTCGTCGGCCCAGGTATAAATCTTGCTCAAGTTCAGCGCGATGGGGATGAACAAGACGAACATCAACAACACGTTGCCGCTGAGCGCTTCCGCCACACGGCGGAGCGTGACGCTCCAGCCGCTGCGGGCCAGGTGGTGCAGGATCACGAAGAACAGCGAGCCGAGCGTGATCGTCAAATAAAAGACGAACGCCGTGAGGTAGGCGTGGTAAAAGAAATAGCGGGCGTGATCGTAATCGACCATCGATCCGCAGAACGCGGCAACCGCACCGCCGGCGACGGCTGCGATTACGCCCGGCACGATCATGCGCATCGCAGCCGGCCCCATTTGGAGCGTTGCGTCGTTCGGGTCTAACGTAACTTCGTGATGCATCGGCGGGCGGTTCGGTTGAAGTGCTCGGTACTAAGTATTCAGTACTCAGTACTTCGAGTCAGGCACGTTATCAATTTCTGGTTACTGTGTACTGACTACTGCTCGATTACTTGTACTTGTCTTTCTCCGCCTCCGGCACGTCTCCCGGCTTGGCGTCCTGGCTGCGCTGGAGCGCCTTGACGTAGGCCACGATCGCCCAGCGGTCCAACACGGAAACTTGCTTCGCATACGCCGGCATGGTCCGCGCGCCGTTGGTGATCGTATTGAAGATCTGGCCGACGGGCTGAGCCCGCAAGTCGTCGGTATGAAAATCCTTCGGCTTGACCCAGCCTGCCGCGTCGCCCTGGGCCTCTTTCATCTGGTCCGCGCGGAGGGCCACGGCGCCATCGCCGTAGCCGGCCTGGCCGTGGCAAACGGAGCAGTTGATCGTGAACCGCTGGCGGCCGCGCTCAAGCAAGTCCATCGTGACCTTCACGGGAATCTTCTTCACGTAGGCCGGCTTGCCGTCGGCCTGTTCGGTTCCTTGGGTGACCCGCTGATAAGTTGCTTCGTCGTTCAGGTCCAGCGGCTTGAAGCTGTCGTCGATCATGTGCGGCCGGTCGGCGTCGTAGACCATCTCGTTATTAATCTGCAAGTCAGAGCGGGCGGTCGTGCCGGGCACTTGGGGGCGCATCGCCCGGCCGTCGGCGAACATGGGGTTGCCGTGCTGCGGGCGGAACTTCACCTGCTTATACATGTCCTGTTGAGGATGGACCGGCGGCAGCGGCGATGGCTGCGAGCGCGCCAACGCGATCAGACCGAATGGCACGAGGCCCGCAAGAAGGCCGACGAGGACGTAGCCTAGTATCACCTTCAAGTTCATGGCTAATCCCTCACTTCCTCGACCGCCGCCGGTTCGGTCATCAGCAAAATCTGCCGCGTCTGCTCCAAAACGAAGCGGCTATCGCCGGCCTCAATGAGGATGAAGAACCGGTCGTCCGTCACACGGCGAAACCGCGCGGAGTTGAAGGCCGGAAAGTAGAACATCGGCAGCTTTGACAAGGCCCATACGCTGACAAAGGCCGTGATCGCCGAGAGCAAAACGGTGAGCTCGAATATGATGGGGATGTTTGCCGGCAGGCTCCAATAAGGTTTGCCGCTGAAGACTTGCGGATAGCCGGAAAGGAGACCGGATTGCGGGCTGGCCGTAAGGGGTGAATTGACATACCACTGCAAGAGCAAGGCAACCGTCGCGCCGGTCAGGCCCGCGCCGAGCACCAGCCAGGGCAAAATCGTCGGCCGGACGCCCATCGCCCGGTCCAACCCGTGGATCGGATAGGGCGTACAGCAGTCCCAGCGCTTGAATCCGGCGTCGCGGATCTTTTCGGCAGCCGAGCGCAGCGCGTCGGGGTCGGCATACTCCGCGAGCAAGCCCCAGAGCTTGGGTTCTACGGCAACCGGCGTGTGGGTTGTGGTTTCCATAGGTTAACTCTTCACGAACTCCTCTTCCCCTTTGTTCTGAGCGTATCCGCTACCCCGCCCGACCACGATGTTGGCGGGCAGCACGCCCTTGACCTCGGCCATGGCCACCATCGGCAGGTAGCGGCAGAACAACAGGAACAACGTCATAAACAGCCCGAAGCTTCCCAACATCGTCAACACCTCAACGTAGCTTGGTGCGTAGGAGCCCCAGCTCGAAGGCACGAAGTCGCGGTGCAGGCCGATGACGATGATCACGTATCGCTCGAACCACATGCCGATGTTGACAAAAATGCTGACCGCGAACAGCGCCCACACGTTGGTACGAACCTTCTTGAACCAGAGCACGTGGGGGATGACCGTGTTACAGATGACCATCGTCCAACCGGCCCACCACATCGGTCCGAACAGGCGATTGAGAAATTGGAATTGCTCGAACTCATCGCCGCTGTACCAGGCGATGAACCACTCCATCATGTAGGCATAACCCACCATGCACGAGGTCACGAGGATGACCTTGGCCATGTTGTCGATGTGCCGCAGGGTAATGAGGTTTTTCAGGCCGAACAACTCCCGCGCGGGAACGGCTAGCGTGACCACCATCGCAAACCCGCTGAAAATGGCCCCGGCGACGAAGTAGGGCGGAAAATGCGTCGTATGCCAGCCCGGCAATTGCGAGACGGCGAAGTCGAAGCTCACCACGCTATGCACCGAGAGCACCAGCGGCGTGGCCAAGGCGGCCAGGATCATGTAAGCCTTTTCGTAAACGTGCCAATGGCGGTTGCTGCCCCGCCAGCCGAGACTGAAAATGCCGTAGAGATAAAAGGCCAGCTTCGATTTGGCTCGATCGCGAAGCGTCGCCAGGTCCGGCACCATGCCCAGGTACCAGAACAAAAGCGAGACGGTCATGTAGGTGCTCACTGCGAACACGTCCCACAACAGCGGGCTGAGGAAGTTGGGCCAGATGGCCATCTGGTTCGGATAGGGGAAGACCCAGTAGATATACCACACGCGGCCGACGTGGATTCCGGGGAACAAGCCCGCGCAGACCACGGCGAAGATCGTCATCGCCTCGGCAAAACGGTTGATTCCGGTCCGCCATTTTTGCCGGAAGAGGAACAAAATGGCCGAAATCAGCGTACCCGCGTGCCCGATGCCGACCCAAAAAACGAAGTTCGTAATGTCAAACGCCCAGCCGACCGGGCGGTTGAGGTTCCAGACGCCAACGCCCGTGAAAAACAGGTAGAGGACCATCACGCCCAGGATGCCGACGAAGGTCAGGGAGATCGCCATGGCGATGTACCATGCCTTTGGCGGATGCCTGGCCTCGGCCACGCCAGCCACCGTCTCGGTCACCGCGTGCAGGCTCAGGGCCGTCTCGCCCGTTACCAGGGGAGCGCGGTGTCGCGGATCGTCGGGTGTGTTGTCGATTTCGACCATAGTGCTTAGGTACTCAGTACTTAGTACTTAGTACTCAGTGTCCTGCATTCAGCCACCAAGTACCAAGAGCGAATTACTAAGATTTCTTCTCCCTTTCACCGGCTTTGCTGTCGCCGGCTTCATTGTCGCCGGCTTCATTTCTCAACCGGGCAATATACTGCGTCCGCGGCTTCGTATTCAGGTTGGCATCCAACATGGCGTACGTCCGCCCGAGCTGCTGCAATTCGTACACTCGGCTAGCCGGCTGGCCGTCCTTGCCGTCCTGATTCAGGTCACCGAAAACGATCGCCTGCGCTGGGCAGGTCTGTTGGCAGGCGGTCTGGATTTCGCCGTCTTTGATCGGGCGGTCGGCCTCGCGCTTGGCGGCGATCCGCACGTTCTCGATCCGCTGAATGCAATACGTACACTTCTCCATTACGCCGCGGCCGCGCACCGTCACGTCCGGGTTCTTCTGCATCTTGACCAACTCGGTCACCGGCTGGCGGAGCGGCGTGGGCACATAGTCTTGTTCCATGTTGCCGCCGAGGTTGTAATTGAAGAAGTTGAACCGCCGCACCTTGTATGGACAGTTGTTCGAGCAGTAGCGAGTGCCGATGCAGCGGTTGTAGGTCATCATGTTGATGCCTTCCTGGCTGTGCGTCGTGGCCGCCACCGGACAGACCGATTCGCAAGGGGCGTTTTCGCATTGCATGCAGGTCACCGGCTGATGGACCGCGACCGCGTTTTCCGGTTCGCCGCGGAAGTAGCGATCGATGCGGATCCAGTGCATTTCGCGGCCATGCAGCACCTGCTCCTTGCCGACGATGGGGATGTTGTTCTCCGCCTGGCAGGCCGTGACGCAGGCCCCGCAGCCCGTGCAGGAACTCAGGTCGATCGACATGCCCCACTTGTGCAAGTCGTGGGCGGGCACCTTGCTCTGGTCGCCGGAGGCGGGCGACGTGCCGTCGAACTTGTGCTCGTCGAAGACCGACTTATACGGCTTGGCCTTTTCGACAGCGTAGGCCTTTGCCAGCGGCAGTTCCTTTAGCAGTTCCGGCACGCGCTCCTGAACCGCCTTCATGCCGACTTCATCGACAATGTGGTGGTCCTGCACCGTGGCGAGCTGGTACTTGCGGCCGGTGGGCCGGGCCTTCACCATTCGCCAACCGGAATCGGTCGTCGTCCGCAGCGGGTAGGCATTGTGGCCCACTTGTCGCTCTGGACTTCCACCGACGTGTCCGGCGGCTGTGCGGCCATAGCCCAGCGCGACGCCGATCACTCCTTCGGCCATGCCGGGCAAGAAGAATACCGGGGCCTCGATCTTCACGTCGCCGGCGGAAAGCTCGATCAACTCGTCCTGCGCGCGCCGATCTTTTCGGCCGTCTTCGGGCTCATCACGGCCGCGTTGTCCCAGGTGATTCGGGTCATCGGGTCGGGCAACTCTTGCAGCCAGCCGTTGTTGGCGAATCGTCCGCCGTGAATTTTGTCGACGATAGAAGACGAGTTCGTATTCGTCCTTGGCAAGCGCGCTTGTAGCGCCGGCTTTAGCCGGAATCTTCCCGGTCAATTTCGCAATGTCGGCCGGCTTCGATGCAGTGTCCTCGATCAAGCCCTCGGCCAGCAGCTTCTTCCAGCGATATTCCGTGAGCGGACCTTTCACGAGCGTCTTGACCGTCGCGCGGACGATTTCGTGGCCGGTTTGCGGCTTTTCATCGACGAACATCGAGACGACTTCAATCGGGCTCCGGCCGTCGAACAGCGGCTCGATCAGCGGCTGCACGATGCTTGCCGTGCCATCGAAAGTGCATGCATCGCCCCATGATTCCAGGTAGTGCGAGCGAGAGAGGTGCCAACTGCAAAGCCGCGAAGTCTCATCGTCGTGGAGCGCCAAGTGGGCGCTCGCCTTGACCTTCTGCATCACAGCGACGAAATCGAGGTCGGCCGGAGCGTCAAACGCCGGGTTGCCTCCGATGATCAACAGGCTATCGACTGTCGCCGGACTTCATCTGCTTGACCAGCACCGCGATCGAGTCCGCGTGCGCGGCCCGTTTGGCCTGCGGGTCGGAATAGTAAACGACCGTCTTACCGACATTGCGAAGCTCGGTGTTTATCGCCGCGACCAATGCATGGACTTCGGCTGATTGCCGCGGCCCGGCAACGACCAAGGAATGCCCGGCGTTTTCCTCCAGGTCGCTCTTGATCGAGGCCAACAGCGGCAGTTTTGATTCTTTGGGCGCTTCGACGCCCGCCACGCCCAACTCGGCGGCCAGCGAGCGCGCTACGCCTTCGAACTCGCTCGCACGACAAGCCGCGCGGTGGTCGGCACAAGCGCCAGTGATCGTGTGCAGCGACTCGATCACGTACAGCCGGTTCATCTCCTTCTGCTTGTCTTTGTCGTAGAGCTTTCGGCCGGCGGCAAAATCGCGGGCGTACTTGATCGCCAGTGGCGAGCCGTCGCCGAACAAATCGGCGTCGAGGCTCACAATCACTTTGGCGTCTTTCAGATCGAGGACCGGCAGCACGTCCTGACCAGAGGCCGCCTTCGCGCCTTCGCGAATGTTGTCGTCACTGACCGGCTCATATTCAAACCACTCAGCCTTGGGAAACTTCTTCAGTAGCTTCTCGCGCATCGCCGCGAAACTCGGCGAACTGCTCGCTTCGCTGAGGACGCAGAAACCGGCCCCGTCGGTGGGGATATTCTTGAGAAACTCTTTCTGGAACTCGTCCCAGGAACTCTCTTTTGCGTCGGGCTTTCCAGGAGTTCGCTTGATTGCGCCAAAACTACGATCCGGATCATATACTTCCAACACGCTCGCCTGAGCGGCCGTATCGGCCGCGCCAGCGTTGAGCGGATGGCTCGGATTGCCTTCCACCTTGATCGGCCGGCCGTCGTAACTCGTGACCAATAATCCTTGCGCCACGCCGCCCAACTCGAAAGCCGTGGCATAGCTGACCGGTGTGCCGGGCGTGCGGTTTTCCGGACGATGGGCGTAAGGGGCGAGCCTTTCTTCCGGCAGGCGGATGCAGCCTGTCGCTGTCAGCCCGGCCAGACCAAGCGAGGCGCCCATCGTTTGCAGGAACCGCCGTCGCGAGGCGTGCAGCGCCTCGGCCGCGCCCAAGGCCGGTTGCCGCTCCAACCCCGCGCGGAATTCGGGCGTATCGGCCAGTTGCTCCAAGCTCCGCCAGTATTGAGGCAACATATCCGGCGCACTCCGCGTGCCGCATTCGATCGGCGCACGGAGTGCGCCGGATTGATCGGGCGCGTTGCCAAGTATATGGAGCGGCTTCATCGATGACATGTCACGCAGTCGGTATTTGAATTGATGTGGTAGCGGTCTTTGAGCTCCTGCCCTAAGGCGGCGCGGAACTGATCGTCGGTCATCCCCGAAGTTTCCACGTGGTATTTGTCCCTCAGCTCCTTGCTCAAAGCGGCGCGGTCATCCGGCGTCGGCCATTGCATATTGGTCACCTGGCCCTTCGGCCGCAGGAACGGCCTGGGATCGCGATGGCACTCAAGGCACCAGCCCATGTTCAGCGGCTTCTTCGTCTCCACACGCTCCATCTGGTCGATGCGGCCATGACATTCCACGCAGCCCACGCCGGCGTTGATGTGTGCGCTGTGATTGAAATAGACGTATTCGGCCACATCGTGGACCTTGACCCACGGCACCGGCATGCCCGTTTTGTTGCTCTCGCGGACCGGGGCGAGATTCGGCGAGTTCGCCCAGATGTTCGTATGGCAGTTCATGCAAGTTTCAGTGGAAGGCAGGGCCGCCATGCCCGTCTTCTCTACCGTGTTGTGGCAATAGCGGCAGTCCATGCCCAGCTTGCCGACGTGCAGGGCGTGGCTATACGGCACCGGCTGCACGGGAGCGTAGCCCACGTTGAGCGTCACCGGATTCGCGCCGTACCACAGCAGCAAACCGGCGTAGATTGGCCCCGTGGCGAGCAACAGCAGCAAGCCCAAAGCTACTTTGTTTGCCCACTTAGGAAATATGAAGAGCGGTTTGGGGTCCATCTCGAAACGCTAGTTCTCCGGCGGCTAAAAAATCATGTTAATATGTTTTTTAGAGGTCGTCAACGACCGCAAGTGTGCAAACGCAAAAAAGTCAACGCGGGGGGTAAGAAATTTCGCGCCGCATTGACCGGGGGACGCAAACCGCAGATTTCGCGGAGAACGCGGATATCGAGCAGGTACCCTTTGGGCATTCCATCCGCGGAAATCCGTGTTATCCGCGGTTCTCATTTCCAGGCGTCTGAACTTTTGCCCTATTGCTACTTCGCCTGCTGACTCTTCAGCAGATCGCGGATTTCCGTCAGCAACTCCTGGTCCTTGGTGGGCGGCGGCGGCGGGGCCTCTTGCTTGCTCCGCATGATAAAGCCGAGAACCTTCACTACGATGATGAAGAGCACAAAGGCCACGATGAGGAAGTTCAACACTTCGCCGAGGAATTGGCCATACTCGACGACTTTGGTTGTGCCATGCGGCGTCCAGCTCCACTTCGTGAAGCCTTGATCAGACGGCATTACGACACTGATCATTGGCATGATGATCTTCTCGACCAGCGACTTGACAATGCCGCTGAACGCCGTCCCGATAACAATGCCGACGGCCATGTCGATCACGTTGCCTTTCAAGGCGAAGCTCTTGAATTCCTCGACCAGCGAGAAGACCTTTTTCGTCGGATCGTGCATGAGTATTCTCCTGAAGTCACGGCAAAGCTGCTTCTTTGGCCCAGATGCCGCGGATCACGAGGTTTGCCGAAATATGCTCTGGCAATATGGCGGTTCGCGCAAGGTGTGTCAAGTGAAGTTGCATTTCGCTAAAATGACGCTTTTCCGTCTGCGGCAGGAGTACACAACATGCTCGGGTTCGGCATTATCGGTTGCGGGATGATCTCAAAATTTCATGCCAAGGCGATCGGCGACGTTCGCGGGGCCAAACTGGTGGCCTGCTATGACCAGTTCCCGGCCGCCGCCGACAAGCTGGCCGAAGCGACCGGCTGCACGGCCTGTCATTCGCTCGACAAAATGTTGGCCGATCCGGCGGTGGATGTCGTCACCATCGGTACGCCCAGCGGGGCTCACATGGAACCGGCCATTGCCGCCGCGCGGGCGGGCAAGCACGTCATCGTCGAGAAGCCGCTGGAAATCACTCTCCGCCGCTGCGACGCGATCATCGCGGCCTGCGAGAAGGCCGGCGTCGTGCTCTCCACGATCTTCCCCTCGCGGTTCCACGACGCGTCCCAGGCGATGAAAAGGGCGGTTGCGGAAGGACGGTTCGGCCGGCTCACGCTGGGCGACGCTTATGTGAAGTGGTTTCGCAGCCAGGCCTATTACGACAGCGGTGCGTGGCGCGGCACATGGGATCTCGACGGCGGCGGGGCCTTGATGAACCAGGCCATTCACAGCGTCGATCTCTTGACTTGGCTGATGGGACCCGTGGTCGAGGTTCGCGCGAAGACCGCGCTCTTGGCCCACGAGCGGATCGCGGTCGAGGACGTGGCCCTGGCCACGGTCGAGTTCGCCAACGGCGCGCTGGGCGTAATCGAAGCCACCACGGCCGTCTATCCGGGCTACTTGAAACGGATCGAGATCCACGGCACGGAAGGCTCGGCCGCGATCGAGGAAGAGGACCTCGTGAAGTGGGATTTTCTGAAGAAGAAACCCCGCGACGCGGCCGTGGCGGCCATGATGGCGCGGCACACCAGCGGTGGCGGCGGAGCGGCCGATCCGGCGGCGATCGGGCATCACGCCCATGCGAGGCAGTTCCAGGATGTGGTTAATGCAATTAAAAAGGGCATCGCTCCGGCGATCGACGGACCCGGCGGCCGCGCTCCGGTCGAAATCATTCTGGCGATTTACAAATCGGCCGAGACCGGCAAAGCGGTCAAGCTGCCGCTGCCGGGCGACCCGAAGCTCAGTGCCAGAAAGCGAGGGAAATAGCATGTTCGAGCTAAACACGCCCCTCCACAGACGGGTTGATTTGCGTTGAAATTCCTGAGAAGGCGAATTGACATTCTTTTTCGCAGTCGATAAATTAACGGGTTGTTGGATCCGAACGCGCAGCGGTTCATTGTCGTTTGGAACGCATAGTCTTCCGAGGTGCGACCATGACGTATCTCCTTCGGCCCATTTTCGGACTAATGTTGTGTTTAGTTGCGGCCTTTGCCTTTGCCGTCTCGGCGGAAGGGCAATACCTTTCCCCGCAACCCTTTTCTTTCGGCCCGCAGACCAAAGGTGCGCGCACAACTGCTGCCGTCACGACGTTTACCGCGACGCCCTGGTGGCTTACTCCCAATTCGAACGCATACGGACCAACGGCGGCGTCGAGCTTGAACTCGTCGCCTCACAGCTCAAATCATTCTAGTTCCTTGCCGGCCGTCTTGCCGCGGTTATCCGGACCTTTCGCGTACGGCCCGCCATGCTATGGCACTACGATTTCCGGAGGCATGCTTCAGTTGGGCAGTACGTTTTCTCCGTACGATGGGGGAACCATCTGCCTGACAGCCTCGAACACGTATACCGGAAATACCGCGGTCCAAGGCGGAACGCTCAGCGTGGGAAGCACAACGAATCTTGGAGGGGGAGTGCTCTCACTTCCAAATTCAATCTCCGACGACCTTTGGTCAATGCTCGACACCGGCTGCGGAGGAACAACGATCACTTCGGGAATGCTCAACCTTGGCGACGGAGGCATAATCACTGAGATTGGATCGGGCGGAACAGCCGTCAGCGCGGGAAGCCTCGCTTTGTCAGGTACCTGCGCGACGATCAGTGGAGCGGGGACGCTCGTACTGACGGGATCAAACTGCTACAGCAGAGGCACATTCGTCAACGGCGGGACGATGATTGTGACAGGCAATCAAGCGCTTGCCGACGGCACATCGCTGACCGTAGGTGAACAGTCTGTTTTCATGCCCGTCGTTCCGTCAGCAGTTGCCGCGAGCAGTTTTTCCGGTACTCTTGATTCCGGCTTTACGCCAGCAATTGCCGACGGCAGTTCGCTCACAGTCGGCGACGGCGCGGCCTTCTCCGTCCATCAGTCGCCGCTGGCTCAGGTCCTTGCTATTTCTCCCGTGCCGGAGCCCGGCACGCTGGCACTTTTGGCGCTGGCGGCGGGCACCATCCTTGTTTGCCCTCGGCCGTTACGGCTTTTCGCTCAATCCGATCGGTGAGTATTCACGCTCGGCGGCTTCTCGCCACGTTCCTTGGACTCGCGGCCGCGGGAAAATGGCGCCGTGCCAACCACCGCATTTCGTGCCGCAGTGCTATATAATCTGCGTCGTGACGCACAACTACTAGCCGCCCAGCCGCTGGCGGATTTTGAGACAAGGCGAACCACCATGAACGTTTCGGTCACCGCACCGCTTGAGCAAGCTTTTCGACGCGCCAAACTGATCACGTTTCAGCCGTTCGATGTGAGCAAGTGGTTCGCGCTTGGTTTCACGGCCTGGCTGGCGACGCTGGGCGAAGGCGGCATGGGCTTCAACTTCAATTACAACATGTCCGGCGGCGGTGCGCCGCCGTGGGGCGGCGGTCCCAAACAAGGCCCCGTCAATCCGTTCAAGCCGATGTGGGATTGGATCACGGCCAATTGGACGCTCGTCGCCTTGCTCGCCGCCGCCGGCGTGGCCGTCATGATCGTGCTCGGGTTGTTGATCTGCTGGCTGCGGAGCCGAGCGGCGTTTGTGTTCTTCGACAATCTGGCCTTGAATGAAACGGCGATCGTCGCGCCTTGGAAGTCCTATGGGTGGCTGGGCGAAAGCCTCTTCTGGTTTTGGCTTGGTCTGGGGGCGGTCGCGCTGGCCTGCTATGCCGCCGCGGCCGGCTTGGCCGTGGCGGTGGCCTGGCCGGACATTGGGGCCCGACAGTTCGGTGCGATGCGATAACGGCCATCCTCATCGGACTTGCCCTATTCCCGCTGGCGATCTTCTTCGCGCTCGTCGGATGGTGTACGCACAACTTCGTCGTGCCGCTGATGTACCTGCGGGGGCAAACCGTTTTGCCGGCGTGGCGCGAATTCCGCTCCACACTGCTGCCGGGCAACGTGGGTTCCTTCCTCCTGTTTCTTTTGATGCAGTTTCTGGTCCGCATGGCGATCGGCATGATCAGCGTCCTCTTGGGCTGCCTGACGTGCTGCATCGGGTTTCTTCCCTACCTGGGCACGGTGGTCACGCTTCCTTTGGTGGTGTTGACCGCTGTTACTCGCTCTACTTCCTGGAGCAATTCGGACCGGACTACTCGATCTTGGTCGAGCTCTTGCAACCGCCCGACGCCCCCCGATTTTAATCAACCGTATCGGCGGCGACGTACAATAATGTCGAGGTCGGTCATGTCGTCAATTGTTCGCCCGCAGATTGCGAAGATCGTTCTGCTTTGCACGCTCGCCACGATCGCGTACGGCGTGGTCCACGACCAGGTTACCGCGCACCTTTGCGTCGAGTACTTTACGATCGCGCACCCACCTCTCTTTCATACCAATTCGCCGGCCCTCCTTGGCCTCTGCTGGGGGATCACGGCGACCATCGGCCAGGGGATAATCGTGGGCATCCTCCTTGCCCTGGTATCGCAGTCGGCAGGATTGCCGCCGACTCCCATCCGGCCGTTGCTCATTACCGTTTGCGTTCTTCTAGCGGTCATGGCCATCTCGGCAACATTGGCTGGCGTAGTCGGATACGAACTTTCACGGCGATCGATCATCGCGCTGCCGGCTTCGTTTAGGGAACTTGTACCCGTCAGCCAGCGCGATCGCTTTATGGCCGTCTGGTTTGCGCATGCGGCGAGCTACCTTGTTGGCCTGGCCGGCAGTTCATTGGTGATTTTTCGGATTTGGCTGAGGAGGGGCAAACCGCGCGTCCTCTCGGCGGTTCCTCGCACGAGAGGGGAAATCATCCGGGCGTTGATCTTGGCTGCGATAGCGGCGACCGTGGTGTGGCTCCGGTTTGGCGGGCAATGACGATGGCGATTTCGATATCGCTTCGCGGTGATGCCAGCGTTAGGGCTCCAACTCCCGCAAACTCCCCTGCCACGTCCCGTAGAATCGGCCGCGAAGACGGACCTCCCAGCGGGATTCCATGTCCAGTTCAGCAAACGCTTCGTCGCTCACGTGTTCGCTTAGATCGAAACCGCGGCAAATGCGAGTGCTGCCGGTGAAAGTCGATTGCACGTTTTTCCAATGAGCGCGGGCCTTTTCTACGTCCGGTAGATGGAGATCGATGGGCGGGCCGCCTTCTTCAAGGACAACTTCGGCACGTTGCGGCGAGGCGATATCCGCGCCCGTGATCTTTGCGAAAGCGACTCCGGCTATGGCCGCGATTGCCGGTTCGGGGCCGGCCATGGCCTCAAGCAGGCCGCCTACGAGCACCGGATGCCCGTAAGTTCCAACGAGAAGCAGCCGCCGCGGGCCCAACGCTTCGGCGCGGCTGAGGGCCTTGATGCGGGAAAGTTCCGCCGGCTTGCCGAGCACGACAAGCAGCACGCTCGAGTCCCAATGTTCGGCCGCGGGCGTCTCGGCCAGCTTGCGGCAATGGGCCATGAGCCACGATTGGCCGGTCCAGGCCGCGGCAAAAAGCGCCTCGCGGCGAACGTGCGGATCGGGATCGCGCACGCCTTCGGCGAACGGCACTTCGCCACCGCGCGGTTGAGCGGGCGATTGGGTGGCCGCCGCGCCTTCCAACCGCACTTTGAAGCGGCTATCGCCGGCCCGAATCACGTCGCCGTCCGCCAAAAGCGCCACGACGACCGTTTCGTCGTTCAAGAGCGTGCCGTTGGTGCTGCCCAGGTCGCTGAGTTCGAATCCGCGAGGCGTGCTGCGGACGGCGAAGTGGAGGCCGGAAAGTCCGGAATCGCGGGCAAGAACAAGATCGGCCAGGTCGGTGCGGCCCACCTGAAGTGAATCGCCGGATCGAAGCGAGAACCGGTCGCCCAGATGCGGACCGCAGACGACCTCAACCTCCATGCGGAGCGAGCCGGAGAGGCTAGGCGACAAGGGGCTCGGCGGAGGCGATGGGGTGGCCGGCGCGTAGGTCCCTTCTGTAGGAAGGGACGCGGGAAGAGGCGCGAAGGAAGTTTCAGGCTGAAGCGACGGCGGCAGTGAGGAGAGCGTCACGTCGAGTTTCCGGCTGAAGTCGGTTCCACGAGCGCCGGGCGGCACGATGTGTTTGAGATAGTCGGGAATCAGTTCGGCCTCGACGACCGCCGACTCGAACTGCACGGTGAACGAGGTCTTGCCCGCGCGAATTACGTCGGACGGCTGCACCGCCGAGTCCTGAACCCGTGCGCCGCCGAGGTAGGTCCCGTTGGCGCTGCCCAGGTCGCGGATGCGGCAGTCAGGCGGCGAATACTCCAGGCCGAAGTGCAGGCTGGACATTTGCTCGTCGAGAGGGAAGGTGTAGTCTGCCCGTTCGGTGCGGCCAAACGTGGCCGTCTGTCCCGCGCGGACCACGATTTTTTTCCCTTGATGTGGACCGGCTGTTGTTTCCAGAAGGAGTTGCATTTGTGTCTGTTGTTGGAGTACCGCCTTTAGGCGGTTTTACCCGTCGAAACCCGCTAAATTCGGGACTCCAGCGCGAAGATCCGCCAGGCGGCCGCGCGGATGGCAGAGTCCTCATGGCGAACGAACTCGGCCAGGCGATCAGTCTTTACGTTTTTACGGCCATGATAGAGGAGCGCTTCGAGCGCCGCCGCAGCGACGTGCGGTGGCGCGGAGTCGGCGGCGGCGCGGAGCGGCTCTTCAATGGGGTCAATGGGGCCGTGCAGCAACGCGCGGCGGATGGCGTCGGCTTGCTTCGGCACGCACGCCAGCAGGGTCTGACCAACCAGATTTGCCGCCTCCGGCGATTGCAGTTCGAGCAGGGCAACACACGCGGCGAACGCAGCCCAAGGATCCTCGGCCTTGAGGTACGCCGCCATCGCACCGGCGTCGGCCCTTGCGGCGATCCGCAGCCCGTCGAGGTGCGGTTCGATGCGGCCGTCCAGTCTTTTCATGTCAGGCAGCCGCCAATCGGGCGAGCGGAGCGCGCCTTCGCGCTGCCGCCATAGGAAACCGAGTTCCCGGAGGTGTTGTTCGATTACCGGCTTGAGCGGCAGGGCGGTTGCAGGCATGGGGATTTAGCCTAACAACTCCTGCTGGCGGAAGCCAGGGCGCGGACTTCGAACAGCGGCGCACCGGGCCGCCGGATAGCCAGTTCAAGCGCCGCGGCGGCACGTTGCCGCTGGTAGCCGTGGCGAAGGACGTGCTCCAACCAATCTTCGGAAATCGGCTTGCCCAGCAGGTAGGCGCGAACCAGGAGTGAAGTCCCCCGCGTGCTTCTGCCACCAAACGGCGATTTTTGCGGGATCGGGCCAGGGGAGGTTTTCGTCGGGGTCCATATCCACGTTTTCGTCGGCCGGATCTTCAGTGGGGCCGGATTCGAGGCATTCCGGACAGGGATGGTCAAGGCTTTGATAGGCTATTTCAATTCCCGTGATTGCAGCGAATGCCTCGCCGACGATGCGGGCAAAGTGGGACTCTGCCGCCAATTGCAGAAGCCACGGAACCAACTCAGACAAACCCAGAGTGCCGGCCCCAATAACCGCCAGCCGGGTGGTACTGCCCGACCCGCGCTAGTCCCCGAAGCCAACTTACAGCATCCTGCGGAGTCATGCGGCGTACGCCAAGCCAAAGGGCAGCGAGCCGCCGCGGCCCGTTTTCCTCGACAATTCGTCGCAGCAAGGCGACCGCCTCGGCATCGTCGGACATGAGGGAGCTTGTCCATGCGGCGGCGAAGCGGCACTCCGCATCGTCATCGGCGATGTGTACTCGCACTCGATTCCTCAAATCGGTTCGCCCCAACTCGCCAACCGCCCGCAGCGCCTTCGCCCGAAGGAGTAAATCGGAGTCGTCGAGGGCTTCCGCCAGCGACTTGCCTAGGTCTTGCCGATGCGCGGCTGATGCGGCCATGGCGACCCTGCGGCGAAACGGATCGGCCGTGCGCAGCAGCCGTTCAATCGGTCCAGCGGCTTCTCGCCACGGTAGCCAGCCGAGCGCGGAAACCAGTGGCCGGGACAACCCGTAAGAGGCGGAGGCCGCCCGGAGCACCGTTTCGATGCATCTCTCGTCACCGCTTGGGAAGGCCAGTGTCGCGAGGGCAAAAATCTCGCCCTGCTCGTTCCAGCGAAGCTCGTGGCGGCAGATATCCCAGGCCGCCTCGCCGCCAATGCGCAGTCCGTCGAGGTGGGCATCGAGGCGGTTGTCGAGACGAACCAGGTCTTCAAGCAATAGGTGCGGCGCGGTTGAGCCAAGGTTGCGCCAGAGCCAGCACAAAGCGGCCTCTTCGGCATGCTGCGCAACGATCTCAGGGATGATTTGGCCCATCGCGCGCTCAGTCCGAAATGCGGTGGCCGAAGAAGTAGCGGACGCCTTGCTCATACGTCCCGGCTGCGGGGCTTTCCAGGAATTCCTCGACAATTGCAGCCGCTGTCAGAGGCCGAAACGATTCGTCTTCGAAGAAGGGCCGGGAGTCGATCCCCGTAGTGGATTCGAATATCCGCCGCAGCGTTATCGGGTCCGGAACGTCGCCTGTATTCAGCCACCTTCTTGCAAAACGAGTGATGATAAACGGCTCTCCCAGCCAGAGGCGAATCTCACCCGTTCCGTATTGGTCCAACAGCTTTTCATAGCGATCGGACACCAATCGACTATCGGAGTCAAGATAGGTGACGCCCCCGACAAGCTCAATTTCGCCAAGAATGAACTCCATGTAACAGATGATGATCTCCGTATCTTCGAATTGTGCTCCGTCCCGGTAAATGCTCAGAAGCAACGGCACGTCCGCCAGCCGCATCTGCGCGAACAGCACCGAGGACATGTCCACGGCGAACTGAGGAGCGTATTCATCGCCGTGGACGAGTTTCGCGACAATGGACTCGCGGATTCGGGACACGGTCGTTGCCGGCGCGGCATCGGCCAACAAGTCGCAACACTGGGCCTTTAGCACCCAGTCGTCGGATCGCAGATAGAGATCGAGCAGGCCCGGCACCCAGGTCGCGTCTCCCCGCCGAGCACGGGCCAAAGTGGCGACCCACAACTCCCACGGCGAGCCGTACGATTTTGGAAGCCGCGCGGGGTCAAGAGGATAGTCCGGGAAGACGAAGTATCCCTCGCCGAAAAACTGGATTCCGCCAAAATCGTAAGCATCGTTCATGACCCGGGCTCCCGGAGGGAACTATGGAGTAGCGTTCTGATACTGTTGGAAGCTCGCGTTAACCTTCTGGCAGCTTGCGCATACGCGCATAATTGGCTTGGGTATTCCCCTCCTTGTTGCATCCCCCGGCGATCTTTGGAGTCAAGTGGTTATGCTGCGATTGGAGTCGTTCCTCATTGGCCAATTCATCAGCATTGGCAGCCCCTGCCATTTTTCTCTTGAAATCGCTGCGTCGCATGCGCCGTTAATGCGGCGCCGGTCGGCACGCCCTTGGCCGTATGGCGCCGCCCGCCTGTTGTTCCAATCCACCGTTCTGGCAGTGCGCGCGGCGGTCGGGGAGTTGGGGGTGGAAAAAAGACGTCGCAGGGAGGTTCCGGCGTCAGTTTCTTTTTCTTCGGGCTTACGCACGAACATTGTCCCAGAGGCGGAGTTCGCGGTCCGGTGCGGTTGCCGGCGTCGGCCAACAAGGTCGCGAAGGCGGCGTGGGTTGCCGGGGGATTGTTCGCGGCATACCACTCCTGCATTGTTTGCGCCGCTCCTTGCTGCCACGCGTGTCGCGCCTTGCCGCAACACGGGCACTGCGTTTTTGCGATCCGGGACAATGCCAATTCCTGGGCCGGTGTCGGGGCCGTGCTGCCGGGGTAGGGATTATGATTCGATGTGGTCAGGTCGAGATGACGGTCAACGTTTTGACCCTCGAATTTAACGTCCATCGACCAGGCAGAGAAGTAGGTTTTCCCGGTGATGGTATGCGTGATTACACTGCCGCCAAAGCTGTTCGTGGCGGCTTCATCCCCCAGAGGCGAAGTCTTGTAATAGGACTGGTCTTTGAGCATCACCTCCTGGCCGTTGATCTTCACCGTCTTGCTGCCTTCCTGCGTGTCCTTCGAGAAGGAAGTGTTCGGGTACGGTATGGGCACCGGCCCGGCCGGCGGCGATGGCGGGCTGAGACACACGTCGGGCATGGAGGCGATCACTTTATCGTCGCCCGCCTTGCAAGCGATGGCGTTGCCATTGGCAAAAACATTGTTGCTCATAAGACACCTCGCGTCGGCGTTGCAGGACGCTTCCCTGAATCGCCGTGAATATCAAACGCCTGAAGAATAACGGCGGCCCGCGGACCTGGCACGCTGCTAGCGAAGGCAATCGCCCATTCGCCGGGGGAATAGCCCTTGGCGAACGCCTCATAGGCGCGGATCACATGGCAAACGCCCGCGGCGGCTCCCACGTCGCCGATCGCGTCGGCGCAGTGCCACAACGGCAGTTTCGACGGCCCTTGCCGAAGTACCCGCGACAGTGTCAGGGACTGCTCTTTGAACCCGTAGCTCTCGCCAGTCACGTCCGAGAGGCGAAGACCCATCTCGTGCATTTGCTTTGTCGCCTCGCCAAGCGCCTGCCGCGTTGCCTCGGCCAATCCGATCCCCAACAACGGATCTTCCGACATCACGTGGGACTTCTCTTCGGCAAAGCCAAGCCCGGCAACGCGCAAGGCGGGACCGGACTTGGGGTGCGCGTGCTGGACCAGCAAAGCGCCAGCCGCTTCGCCGGGGATGACTCCGTCGGAGTTGACCGGCGTCTTCAGCCGCCGGTCCCGGTCTAGCCACAAGAGGCTACTGGGATTGAGATAGGAGTTGACTCCGCAGACAAGACACGCCGGAACGATCGAATCTTGCAGCAAATCCCTGGCCGCTCGCAAACCTTCGAAACCAGCCGTGTGACCCTTGCGGATGGCGCGGGAGAGGTCCGTGCGGAACTTGAATCCCAGCCGCGCCTGCATTTCGGTGACGATCGTATCCGCAAGCAGTGAACCGCCCCCCGGCCGCCCATCTTCCGCAAGCCCCACCAGCAGCGGCACCTCGCATGTCGGAACCGACGGGTCCTCTCCCAGGCAATCCGCGAGGGCCATCGACAGCAATTCAACAAGCCGCGCGGACCGTTTCAAGTCGGCTTGCAACCCCGGCACCGCGGCGCCGACGATGGGCTCGCCCAGGTTGTCCTTGTAGGGCAAGTCGTCGAATCCAGCAACGCCGGCGCGCATCGCAGCGCAGCCCGCGGCGGCGCTGAGACCAACCGGACACACCATGCCTGTGGAAACCACGAACATCTTAGTTGCCTGCCGTCGTTAGTTCCTTGCTTGCGCGGACCAATTCATCGAGCGACACGTATCGCCGTTTGCGGGGAACGAGGCCTTCCTCTTCGTACCACTGCCGCGGCATCGCGCCAACGACGACACAGCGAATTTCGTGAATATTTTTCTTCAGCGGCAGGACACATCGCAAAGTCATCGTGAACCGGTTTTTATCCGGTTCGAGCAACACCGAATCGGTCGTCCCCAACCGCGGAATACGCTCGCCGTTGTGGCGAAAGAACTCCAGCGGCGCCGCCAAAGCCGGCAGGTTGAACGACGTTCGTCCCTGGGGTGTGAGGTTGATCAATTCCACGTCTTCGCCGCCCCGGGGATAGTCGATCCATTGATCGGCCGGCGCCGCCTGAAAATACTCGTCGCGAAAGTCTTTGGGCAAGAACGGGAAGACGCCGTCCAGCCAGGCCTTGTCGTACGTGCCGGCATACTTGACGCGCGGCTGCCAGGCGCGGCCGATCGGCCCGAAGGCCATGGGCCGATAGTTCCCGTCGGGTTTTGAGACGCGATTGCCGGCTTCCTCCGTGTTGGGCAGAGGCTTGCCGCCGATGGCATTGCCCGAACCCCGGTGATAATAGCCGACGCCCGCGTGGTTCGAGGGGTACCAATGCTGTTGGTTCGGGTCTTCGCGGGTCTTGTCCACGCCGCCGAAGGCGCAATTGTAGGAGATGGGCATCACGGTAAACGGCTCGGGACGGCTCGCGGACCAGCCCAGCACCGCGCCACCGGTCCAGGTCCGCTTGCCAACGGCGTCGAACGACTTCTTCACCGCGCCGACGCGCAGCGCGACGGTCACGCGCTCCGCCGGCTTTCCGCCCGGAGCGTAGGCGCTGCCGTTGAGCATCACGTCGCACTTAGGCTTGTGCAGAGCATAATCGTTTTCGTAAAGGGGCGCGGAAAGACCGGGCTCACCGGTGAAAACGTCGGTCATCACCAGCGGAACCTGCTCTTCCAACAACCGCGGCTGTTCGCCGGGCGGCGGAATGCCGAACGTCCCCTTGACTACTACGACGAGCAACTCTCGGCCGTCGGGCCGCATGCCCATCGTATAGCCGGCGATCATTGGCGTGGCGTTGAGAAGTTGCATAATCTGGCCCGTCGACTGCCCTCACCCTAGCCCTCTCCCGGAGGGAGAGGGGAATTCAATTGATCTGCACCGATCCGCCCTTGATCCGATTGACGCCCGACGAGCGGCTAAGCAGGTAGGCCCCGCGAATGATAACTTTGCCGGCGCGGGTAAGCGTAATACTTGCCTTGCCGCAGCGGAACTCGATTTCCCTCTCCGCGGTGACCGTGACTCGCTCGCCGTCTGCGGTGGTCTCCACTTTCAATACGGGGTGGCCCGGCGCCGCCTGCGCCTCATCCGGGGCCACGAGCGCTGCGCGGATCATGCCCACGATGATCGGCCGTGCAAGGTCGCCTTCCTCGAAAAGCAGCGCGACCGCGTTCCAACGGCCGAGGCATCGACGCCGCCGGTGCTCCGCGCCGGCAGGGGGTGACCGGTACGGTTGCCCTCGAAATCGACCAACGGCGCGCCATCCGCCGCAAGCCCCTGAAGCGTTCCGACGATCACGGCCGGCAGCGGCCAAACGGGCTTGGACGAAGCTGTCGGTTCCGGTTGCCGCGAGAGCACGTCGTCCAGCGTCATCGCTGCTTCCTCGGCACTCGGCATTGCGGCAGGGTTGAGCGAAGCTGGCTGGTTCATGGTGCGACTCCCAATGTATCCGGCACACGGAGTGTGCCGGATACGTTAATTCTGCAAAATGTTCTGGGCCTTCAGCACCATGTCCTTGCTGGCCTTGCCGGTGATCTGGCCGGAACCTTCGATGGTGATGTCCTTGCCTGTAATGGATATCGTGCCGTCCTTTTTCATCGAGATGCTGGCGTCGCCGGTGGTGAGCGTGATCGAGTCGGCGGCGACGATGCTGAGCGTTTTGCCTACGCTTACCGATTGTGCCCCGCCGACCGTGGTGCCGTCGTCCTTGCTCACGGCAAGGGTCCGCCCGCCACCGACGGTGACGCTTTCGTCCTTGGCGACGCTCTCCGTGCGCCCGCCGCCTATTGTGATACCCTCGTCTTTGGCGACGTTTTCCGCACGTCCTCCTCCAATGGTGATGCTCTCGTCCTTGCCGACGGTCTCGGTCCGCCCGCCGCCGATCGTGATGCTCTCGTCTTTGGCCACATTTTCCGTTCGCCCGCCGCCGATGGTGATGCTCTCGTTCTTGTTAACCGTTTCGGTCCGGTTCGAGTGGATCGTGATCGTTTCGTCCTTGTCAACGGTCTCGGTGCGGGCGCCGTGGACCGTGATCGTCTCGTTCTTGTCGACGGTCTCTGTGCGGTTGGCGTGGATGGTGTTCGTCTGGTTGTTGCCAATAACCGTTGTCTCGTCGCGCGTCACGTCGCGGTGGCGGTCGCGCAAAACGTGCTCGCGGAGGTCATGCTCGATCGTCGAGTCCTTGTCGAACTGGCCGTGCTCGCGGATCAGCTCGTTGCCCTTGGTGTCGTCGAAAATGTATTCGTTATATCCGCCGCCGCCGGGCGTGCTATTGGACTTCAGCCCGCTGACCATCTTCTTGCTCGGCAGCGGATAGGGCACGGTCTGGTCGGCATTGTAGACGCGGCCGGTGATGATCGGCCGGTCAGGGTCGCCTTCCAGGAAAGAGACCAACACTTCCTGGCCGATGCGCGGAATCGTAACGCTGCCCCAGGCCTTGCCGGCGTAATCCTGCGAGACGCGAATCCAGCACGAGCTCTTGTCGTCTCGTTTGCCTTCGCGGTCCCAGAAGAACTGCACCTTGACCCGGCCGTATTTGTCCGGATAGATTTCCTCGCCGCCAGGGCCGGTGACCACGGCCGGCTGCACGCCGTGGATGCGGGGCCGAGGCGAGGTTCGCGCCGGGCGGAAGGCGACGGAATCGGGAATGCACTCGAAACTGTTCTCGTAGTCGAAATCGACCGCCTCGCCCGATTCGTAATGCTCGCGGCCGGCATGTCGGATCATGGTGATGACGAAGCCCTTGCCTTCTTCGGATTTGGCGATGTGGTGACGGATTTTGAACTTTCCGCCCGGCGTGAACGAGCGGCAGTTGCTGGCGGCCTGCACGACGTCGTGCTCGACTTCTTCTTCCTCCATGCGGAGCTTGGTGTAGCCGTCGCCCTCGTCTTTCTTCGCGAACGTGCCGGGGTAATCGTAGAACTCGTACTTCTTCGCGTCGGGCAGCTTGACCGTTGTGTTCTCGTTGGTCATCATCAGCTTCGCCGGCAAGGGGGCGCGTGCGCCGGGTGGTCCTCGAAGTTGTAATCGGTCTGAGCCCACTTGCCCGTGCGGAACTCATAGCAGTGTTCCCAGCGGGTGATATGGTCTTCCTTCGCGCGGCTGCCGGGATCGCGCGGGTAATCGACCTCCTTTTCCGGGCAGTCGAAATAACCGCTTTTCGCGTCGGCCAGGACGAGCGTGTGCTTGCCCTGCTCGTGCTTGAAGAAGTAGTAAATGCCTTCTTCTTCCATCAGCCGCGAGACGAAGTTGAAATCGGTCTCGCGGTACTGTACGCAGTAGTCGCGCTGCGGATGCTTGCCCGAAAGCTGCAATTTGAAATCGCTGAACCCCAGGTCTTTGAAGATCTGCTGGATGATGTCGGGGGCCGCCTTGCTCTGGAAGATGCGGCAGTCGCTCGTGCGCGTGAGGAACCAGAGCCAGGGCACGACCTCGGCGCGATAGTTGCGGCGGCCTTCGCCGTCTTCGTCGCCGGCGTAAAACCGGCTGACGAAGCCGTTGAAATATCGCGGCGAGTCATCGGCCATCGCCACGGTGAAGGTGACATTCTTGCCCACGATTTTGGTGGCGTCAACGGCATCATCGTCGGAGATCATATCCAACTGGTAGCTGAAGAGCCGCGAGATTTCCTCGTGGCCGGCGAAGGCGGTGAGGACGAGCTTGTCCTCACCCAAGGGAGTGGTCACCGCCAGTCGGCGCTGTGCCTGTTTGAGGGGCATGGGTCACCTCCGGTAGGCCCCACTTTCCGAGCGGGGCTAATGAGCATGGCGCCGTGCGCAACGTCTGGCGTCGTTGCGCACGCGGCCGCACATTAGCCCCTCCCGGCAGGAAGGACCTGCTTGCTATTACTTCGAGCCTTCCTCGACCTTCCAGCCCATCTCCACGTTGCCCTTCTTGGTGCCCTTCTCGTCGTACTCGATGTAAGTCTTCTTGACCTCTTCGAAGTTCAGCGACATTTGCTCGTGGGGGACGGCGTCGCCGCCGCCGGCGGCGCTGATGCTGTGCGACGTGATTGCCACGTTCTTCAGCTCGTACTTGAGGAATGTGGCTCGGCCTTCGCCGTAGGTGGCCGTGTTGTGGATTTCCACCTTGGGAAAGACCTTGCCGGAAAGCACGGCCTCGGCCAGCTTGGGGCTCGACTTGTCGAGCTCTTTGGTGATGACCACGTCGTCCACGGTGGCGACGCCGCGGCGGCGAGTCTGGCCGGTTGCCCCGCCTCCCGCCTTGTGGACGCCCCAGCTCATGGAGAGCAGGTCGCTCCAACTTTTGTGGTCCTTGTCTTTCGCCTCGCCATCGACGCCGTCGAACTTGATGAACAGAGCCATGATAGGTATCTCCTTGTTGAAAGGTGGTTTGGTTTCTTCCGGTGGGAGCCGTTTCCCGCCCGCAATGTCTTGCTGCCTACGGATTGTAGTAAAACAAATACGACGATTGTGACGAAGTGTTTCACGACTTCCGCGGTGCGAATTACGCTTTCGCGCTGTTCAAGACCATTATCGTGGCGGCGGCGGAAAAGTTGCGTGATTTCTGGGGACCATCCCGATTTTTGTGTCGGCAGAAATGGGACTGTTCCAATTTGCCGCCCGGCGGAACCTCGAAAAGCCATGATTGCCACCGTTACGATATGCGGTAGAGGCGGCTTTTTCAATCCCCCCTGCGGGCAAGCGAAATAAGACACGCGAGTTGCGTCCGTGCGCGGGCACCGGTCAACACGATACCGACCCACCCTTTACGGGAGTGTCGATCGGCGTTATAATCAGGGCAGTAGCAGACGGTTGACACGCCAGTCGAATATCCGACTCTTCTAATCTTTCGAGTATGATCAATGGCTACCGACGCCATCAGCAACGATCCGTTCGAGGCGATCCCCGTCGAAGTGCGTCCTGTTGCCGATAACCTCGTAACGGAGGACGATGTTCCCGTGGATAACGTCTTCTCAGAGAAGCAACAGCGCCTGCTGACGGAGCCTCTTTTCAGTTCATGGCCTGGTCCCGGGCAGGGGCGCCGCTTTGTTGCCATGGCCAATGTGGGCCTTTTCTACGCTTACCGCCAGCCGCCGCTGGTGCCTGATGCGTTGTTGAGCCTGGACGTGGAACTGCCCGCGGATATTCGAGTAAAGACCAATCGATCCTATTTCATTTGGGAATATGGCAAGGCGCCGGAGGTCGTAATCGAAGTCGTGTCCAATCGCGAGGGCGGTGAGGACGCAGGTAAGCTAGACGCCTACGAAAAGATCGGTATTCGTTACTATGTGATCTATGACCCCGACCGGATGCTTGGTGCAGAGGAGCTTCGTGTTTACCGACTCGAGGCGCTGAAGTTTCAGCGGTTAGAAGAGCCGGTCTGGTTTCCCGACGTGGGCCTCGGCATGCGAATTTGGGATGGGCGATTTGAGGATCTCGATTGCTCATGGTTGCGCTGGGTCGATTCCACAGGCAAGCCGGTGGCTACCGGGCGCGAGCGAGCTGAACAACTCGAATCGCAACTTCGCGAGCTTGGCGTCGAGCCGCGCGAACCATAGCGATTGGCTTCGGTCAGCGGGGAAAACCATGCTCGAAGCGACCGACGATTCCGGATTCCTGGCCCTCGTTGTTCCGGCGAGCTACCAGACCTTTGTTAGCAATGACTGGACGCTCGATCAACTCCTGGCGCACTTCAAGGTCCAGATGGCTCAACGTTCCTTGTTGATCTGGGGAACCGGTATCGAGGGTTTTTGGAGAGTTGAACATCGTGCTCGAAGGACGCCGAGTCGGTAGTTTCAGAGAAATCACTGGAACCATGGAAGTCAAAGGTGGTTCCATGTTACTGACCAACTACGAGAGCCTCACAATGGCTGCGCAGTTCAGTGATGTCACGTTGCCGGAAAAACACCAAGTGGAGTTGCTCGTGCCTTTGGCTGATGGACACTACAACTGTACGGTCAAACAAATGTTCGACCCAGAGCGCGAGGAATCGGCGGGCCATGGCGAGACCGATTTTATAATTGAAGTGCAAAAGGCGTCAGCACCGCTCCCGGCATGGCAGAGTATTCCCTGGTCCAGCGTGGATGGGTAGCAGGTGCCCTGACCGGCTTGCGCGATTATGGTCTCCGGCGGCGTTATCGGAGCGAGCCAACTTGGTGGTGTCATTCAAAGTCGCGCCGTAATCAATAACCCTCGAACGGGTCGGTCCATCTCTTTCCGTAGCACGACTAAATCAAGTTGTCGAACCTCAAAACCGGCATCCCCAAGCACAGCGCGAACGTAGTCCTCTTGGTGGCAATACCGGCCGTGATGCTGCAAGAAAAAGCCTGGCTGGGCAGGACGATCCTCGGCGGCGCGTTCAACAGTAAAGATCAGGAACCCGCCCGGTCTCAGGGCGCCGGCCGCCGCGGCTAGGACCGGCCGTAAATCGCCGAAATAGACCAGCGTGTCGGCCGAAATGATCAGGTCGAACCGCCCAGCCGCGCCGCTCAGATATTCGGTCAACTCGGCTACGACCAGTTCGTCATAAACCTTTCGGTCGCCGGCCCGTTCGACCATCGCGGGCGAAAGATCGACGCCCACCAGATGCCGGCCGTAAGGGCGGACGTGCGGCCCGCACCATCCGGTGCCACAGCCTGCGTCCAATACGTCCAACGTCCCGCGTGGGTCGCCCAGGGCGGCGGCGGTCGCGGCGGCCACCAGTTCCGGAGCACGGTATTCAAGCTTCTCAAGCTGTTTCTCGAAGTTCGCGGCGAAATGGTCGAACGTGCTGCGGACATACGCATCGGAGGCCCGCAGGGGAACGTCTTGCCCGGTGAAGGAGGCGGCCATGTGCAGGGCGACCGGATCGTTCGGCGCGACGGCTATCCATTCCTGTACGACGACTGCGGCCTCTTCCGGCCGGCCGAGGCCATAAAGCATCATCGCCAGCGTGGTGCGGGCCTCGCTGCAATCCGGCTTGAGCCGTATCGCGGTCCGCCAGCATTCGAACGCCTCGTCCATACGGTCCAGTGACCGCAAGACGTTGCCGAGGTTATTGTGCGCTTCGACTGATTCAGGATTCAGTTCCAAGGCGCTGCGATAATAGGCGGCCGCCTCCTCTCGGTTGCCCGCGCTGTTCGCCGCCACGCCCAGATTGCAAAGGGCTTCGGGATAATCGGCCTTGAGTTCCAGCGCCCGCCGCCAACAGACGACCGCTTCGTCGCCTTGTCGCTGTTGCAAGAGGGCCGTGCCCAGATTGTTGTGGGTCTCGGCGGAAAGCGGCTGAAGCTCGATCGCGCGGCGGTAGGCGCTGGCCGCGTCGGCCACGTGGCCTCGACTCAGCAGAGTGTTTCCCATGTTAAGAACGACATCGGAGCAGTCTGGATTGACCTCCAACGCACTGCGGTAGGCGGCGATTGCCTCGTCCGTATTTCCCTGGGCAGCCAGGGCGTCACCGAACGCCTTGAGGGCGCTTGCCAAATTGTTCAGCGTGCCGGGCGAGTCCGGTTTCAGCTCCAACGCCCGTCGATAGCAGACGATCGCCTCCTCGAAATCGCCCTGTTCCCGCAGCGCGACGCCGAGATTGTTCAGCGCATCGGCGAAATCGGGCGATATCTCCAATGCCCGGCGATAGGCGGCCACGGCGGCATCGACCTCGCCGCTAGCCCGCAGCGCCACGCCGAGGCTGTTATGGTAGGCGGCCGAGTCGGGTTTCAAATCGATCGCCCGGCGGATGCTTTCGATCGCCGCGCGGGAATCGCCCAATTGATGCTGCGCCGCGCCGAGGAAGTGCCAGGCGTCGGGCTGGTTCGGATCGGCCGCAAGCGCCTCGCGATACGATTCCACAGCGCGGTCCAATTGGCCGGAGCGGTGAAAGTCGATCGCGCGTGTTCAGAATTTCTGACGTGGCAGACATAGGCATTTGCGGTTTTGCTATTGTCGTCTTTCGCTCCGCGAAAGCAACGCAGCTTTCGCGGAACGAAAGGCGACTATTGTCCGTCCACCGACCAATGGGCCGGGTCGCCCACCAGCTTAATTACGCCGTAGGAGACGCCGACCTGGTGCATCATGGCGTTGTCCTCGCCGTTGCGCGGCTTGGTCGTGATCTCCACAAGCGTTCCGTCCTTCTTCTTGATCTTCAGCGTGCCCTTCCAGGAGAATTTCATATCGATCGCCAGCCCTTTGATATGATTCGAGGTCAGCGAGGCCATGTAGTCCATGCCGAATAAATCGACCATCTCCTGGGCGGCCTTCTTGGACTTCGCCAGGTCACCGTGGTCCCAAGCGATCGTTACGCCGGGGCAAGGCGGGACTTTCGACGGCAGCGTCGTCCCATGCGCGATTTCCCAGCAGTAATGCATCAGGTAAGCCCGCTCCTTGCTGCGGAGCGTGCTTTCGATATTGGGGCGGATGCCGGCGTCCGCCAAGGCGGCGAGAAAGGCATTGACCTTGGCGCGGAATTTCGGTTCGAGGTTCTCGATCTTCGCGCTGTTGGGGTACTTGGCCTGGTTGGCGTGCCACCACGCCGCGCCGCTGAGCTGTTCCGGCTTGGCCGGAGCGCCCGCTGCCGAAACATCACCGAACAGCGGCTGAAAACAGAGCACGACCATCACCGCGGCGGCGCGGCGCTTCACACGCGCGGTAGTCCCATTCATGGCAGCCTCTTTCATTATTCAACGGCCCATGCGGTGGTGCTCCACGCGTCCTTGCCCGCCTCGCAGGCCCAGATCGTCGCCAGCGCGTGCCAATGGTTCGGCAAGGCGACGCTCACGGCGTCGATCGAGCGGTCGTCGAAGGCGCGGCGCATATCGCTATAGGCGGCCGGTTTTTCGCCGCGCTTCGCGAACGCCTGGACGCTGTCGTCGAGACCCGCGCGGTCGCAATCGCAAAGCGCGGCGATCCGCACGCCGGGCACGTTGCGGAAGTTTCTGATGAGCTGCCTCCCTCGGCCGCCCACGCTGCCGGCGATGTTGAGGCCGCCCAGGCCGATAATGGCCAGGCGGACTTCATCATTGGGCCCGGCCGCGCGGCAGAAGGCATCGCGGCCAAGGCGCAGTGCCGGCGCGGCAAAGGCCGCCACGGCGGCGGTACTGGAAAGAAAACGGCGGCGGGTGATTCGTGGCATGGGAAGACCCTTGTTTTGCGGGGCGACAATGGGGTTTTCGGATTGGTTCCAGGCTTGTTTGCCTTCTTGCCAAATGATACCTTGGCACTGTGCAAGGACGCAAGTACCATCGTCATTGTCGGCCTGCCCGATTAATACTACAGCGCACTTTACCGGAAAATCAGTATATGGTATGACTTTGGGCAGTTGAACAGAGGGGCGATACAACATTTCAGGAGGTCAAGGATGACCGCAGATCAAATTGTGAGTTTGGGGACGGAGTTGGCGGGGTTTCTGGACCAGTTCACGGATTGTTTCGGTCGCTCGGAGCCGCGTGGAAAGTTGCAAACCTACATCCTGGGGCAGTTGGGACAACTGCCCCGCAAAAGCATCGAACCGATCGCACTCGCTGCGAACGTGAAGCCGCGAACGTTGCAAGAGTTCCTGGCCAGCGATGCGTGGGACGAAGATCGCATGACCGCACTTGTCCAGCAACTTGTCGCTCGCGACCATGCAGACCCGCAGGCGATCGCAGTCATTGATGAGTCGGGGCATCCGAAGAAGGGCTGCGAAACGGCGGGCGTGTCGCGGCAGTATTGCGGCAACACCGGCAAGATCGACAACTGCGTGATGACCGTGCATCTGACATACACCAGCTTCGATGGAAAATTCCGCACCATGCTCGACAGTTCTTTGTATCTGCCGAAGTGCTGGGACGAAGACCGCGAGCGGTGCCGCAAAGCGAAGATCCCCGATGAACTCGTCTATCGGCCGAAGTACAACATTGCCTTGGAGCAGTTGGATCGATCGGCGGCCAACGAGGTGCGCTTTGCCTGGGTCACGGCGGATGAATGGTACTCGCAAAAGCCTGCTTTCGTGCAGGGACTGGAACAACGCGGCCTGCGATTTGTCCTGGAAATCCCCAAGAATTTTGCGATGTGGCTGCACGATCCCGCACGGCCCCAAGGGCACGCCGGCTAAACCGGTGGAGAACTTGTGTCGCTACTCGCGGGCGATGATGTGCCAACCTTGGCAACGCTATTACATCAAGGACACAGACAAAGGGCCGATGGTTTGGGAGGTCAAGTGCGTGCCTTGCTGGCTGCCGCGCAGCGTGGGACCGTACTGGTTGGTCATGGCACGCAACGCGCTTCATCCGGACGAAGTCAAATACTTTATGAGCAATGCGGCGGCCGGTGTTCCGCTGGCAACGATCTTGCATGTGGCCTTCGGGCGCTGGCCGGTGGAGCACTGTCTGCAAGACGAAAAAAGCGAACTGGGACTGTCCCATTTCGAGGTGCGGTGCTATCCGGCGTTGAAACGCCATTTGTTGATCACGCAAGTCAGCCATTTATTCCTGGCCCGTCAAACGGAGCGACTGAGGGGGGAAAAATCCGGAGATCACACTGCCGCAAGTCCACATGGCCACGAACGCCTTAATCAATGCGCTGCCGCTGCCTGAGCCGGCGCAATCCGCGCGATTCAACCACGCGACTCGACGACTTACCTATTGGCAACGGCGTAATGCCCAAGCCCGCAAGAGCCACACCAAAACAAGAAATTGCGAACTCGAAAAGCACGGCATCAATGTCGCTCAGCTACCCCGATGCCACCCTAGATAAAAACCAAGATGCGCTGTAGTGTTAAGCAGGTCCGAAACACCCATAACCGCCCGCGTGTCAAGGCCCCGATTTTCGCGATAGGCCAAAAAAGCAGAACAGAGAAAGGCTAGCCGGGGTCCAGGGGCGGCAATGAGCGCCCTGGTCGGCCGATGGATCGGCCGAAATGTCCGCGGCAGGATGCCGGTTCGATGTTCGTTCGTGTGCGTTGCGCATATCGTAGTCACCCATTCGTGCCGTTCGGCCGCGAGACCGCCGCACATTATTCTGTTCACCGGCAAGAGCACCCAATCAGGATCTCGGCACAGGCGCAAGGCCTCGCCAGTCTCAATCGCGGGTCGCTTCGCCGATTTTGCGTGCGCAGCGCAACTCCTCTTGTTTGCCTCAAGCCGGCGCCGCCGAGGGAACGTTTTCCCTCTGCCAGCGGCGCAGCCGTTTCCAACATATCTCCGCCAGTTTGCGCACCGTCGCCACGCGCAATCTTGGCGCTGGCGCGTTTCCGTACGCGCGTGTAAAAGTTCTTCAAGGCAACATCCTCCTGGACGACCTTCATTGCCGCTTCCACGAGGATCCATCGCAACCAGGACGAGCCCTGACGGGTGATCGATCCGCGATAGCAGTGGCCGCCCGACTGGTTGACGCGCACCGTCAGGCCGGTGTAAGCTCCGACCTGCTTGGCATTGTGGAATCGATCTACCTCGCCCAGTTCGGCCACGATCAAGAGCGCCGAGTAGAGGCCGATGCCGTGGATGTCCGTCAACGTCTCCACCTGCGGGAATGCTTCACGCAACGCGAGCATGTGTTCGTCGAGGATCGCCAATTGCTTCTCGTAGTGCTGCAATCGCAGCACCAGCTCGTCGCGCACCAGATTCTCGATGGGGCCGAAGTCCTGTTTGCCGAACCACGCCAAGCAGCGTTTGCCGAGCGTGCGGTAGGGCGTCTGCCGATTCTGCCGCGCCAACAGGTCGCGGAGCTTGATCTTCGCCTTCACTTGCTCGCGGACGAGTCGTGCTCGTGCGCGTGTCAGGTTGCGTAATTGCTGGTAGGGCTCTGGCGGAATGTAGGCCAACGGGACTTGGTTGATCCGCAGCAGATTGGCCAGCAGCATCGCGTCAAGCTTGTCCGTCTTGCTGCGGCGCTGTATCATGGCGCACAGGCGGAGTGGATGTGCCAGGACGACGACGCCGTACGGGCGAAGCAGGTCGTAGAGCCAACGGTACGTGCCCGTGGCTTCGATCACTGCGCGGAACGCCCCGAGCTTTTCGACGAACTGCCGAATGGCTTCCGTGTCTTCACAGCGGATGGTGGTCGCGTTCATGGCTTCGCCCGCGTCGTTCACGCCGGCGATGACAACGGTAAGACGATGAAGGTCGATACCGAGATACCACATATAGGTCTCCTTGTTCGGTGGACTAGGAATGAGTTGCGAACCTCAATCTCTAGTCTACCGGCAAGGGGCCTTGACTCGCCGGGCGGTTATAGTATCAGGATCCAAAGTATTGTGACGCTCTGTTAGAATCTGCACTTTAGGTGATTTTCCTGGTGGTGCAGGTACGCGTGGATAGATTATACGCAGAGGTTGAGGAGGCTGGCGACGAGGTCGTGGAATTTATGCATGTCGTGTGCGTTGGGCAGAACGGCGAGAAATTGTTGATGCAGGTTTTTCCGCGAAATCCAGCGACGGCGGTCGGTGTGCGAGGGACGCCGATCGGGGTTGTCCCAGGGACGCTCGCAACGGTCGCTCAGCTCCGACGCCGGCTGGTCCCAACAGCACAACTCAACCAACGCGTAGAGCCATTGGTTCAAGTGCCAACAACCGATGTTCGACCAGACGTTGCGAACTTGCTGTTGTCCCGCGCCCCACACCTCCTTCACGTCGTGGAAGTGTTCCTCGATCGCCCAGCGTGCGGCAACGGCTTCCAGGATGTCGCGTGCGTCCACCGACGTGTCCGTGCAGAAGTAGGGTGCCCAACTGCCGTCCTCGAAGCGAAGCAGCACCACGCGGATCTGGCCGCCGACCAACTTCGAGGTCGCCAGAAAGGTCTTGTACTGACGGGTCGCCTCGACGCCGCGGCAATGGTAGGTGATCGTTTGCCAGCCCCGCCGATGCGCGGCACGCTTCGCCACGTGGATTCTGTTTTTGCCATAGACGGGCGGCCGTCCGCGGCGGCGGGGATCGCGTTTTTCAGGCAAGTCGTAAAGACAAGCGTCCTTTCGCAGGCGGCTGACGACGACGATGCCCAAGCCAAGGATCGGTTTGAGAAACGGTTGCGCCGCATATGCGCCGTCAACCGCCAGCCACACCTTCGCCTTCACTCCCAGCCTGCCGATCGCCTGCATGAACCAAGTCAACAGTTCGACGCCCAGTTGGTGCTTGGTGCGGAATTCCCAGCCATATTTTTCTGCCAGCTTGGGGATGTCAACTTGGCGGACGTAGAGCATCGGCGCAGCGGCAGCGCGATCACGCCCCACAGCGGATGCCCTGCCAGCCAGGCCAGGGCAACCCAGTTGTGTCCGTAGAGCCACTTGCCGTCCGCCGGTCCGGGCGTCGGATGGTGATGGACACCGGCGCCTTCGACGTGCCGTCCATAGCGCGCCGTGGGCGAGTCGTCCATGGCCAGAAGGATGCGATCTCCGAGCGCAGGAGCGAACTTCTGCACGATCAAGCCGAGCATGGCCGCGGCCAGCTTTTCCGACGTTCGGCCCACGCTGATCAGGCAATCGTAAAAGCGGTCCCAATCATCTCGCACTCCCGCCGCGACGAACCAGGCACTGGCAGTGCGTCGATCGTCGGCCAGCAACATCCCGGCGACCACGATTGCCAAGCGAACAGCGATTCTGGCGTCCATGACCGCTTGCAGGACGGAAACCGCCGACTGCATCGCGCCGGTCAACGGCACCTTGGCGGCG
Source organism: uncultured Planctomycetia bacterium (assembly GCA_963707295.1). GTDB lineage: Bacteria > Planctomycetota > Planctomycetia > Pirellulales > Thermoguttaceae > JANXQG01. Next base: position 80,886 of record CAVPPL010000006.1, on the reverse strand, counting down.
ATGGTCCTCTTGCGTTTGGGATTCCGACTCTGAAGCCGCTGGCGTTTATCGTGCTGAGACTTCTTGTGTTTCTTATGTTTCGGTTGCGGACGATTCGACGAACGCTTATACTTAGCCATCCGTGGCTCTCCCGATGGATTAGATGACCTATACAATCATCAACAATCGCCGAGAGCCGCTTTTTTGCAAAGACCAATTTGACCGATCACAACCGACGTTCGCCTAAAGTGCTGCTACTATTACGACGACCTTGCAATTGTCGAGTATTGCAAACCCAGTTTCGTCGCGAACGGATATTTCAAGTTCATTCGAAAAAGAGTGGCAGCTACGCAGTCGAGGCAGACCGTCTTTGGTTCGGGCAGCGTTCGCAGGGACCAAGATGCTGTGACTCTCCGTGCGTTTCGGTCGAGTGTCCCCGCTGAATCGGAACAAATCAACGATTACATCCAAAAAAAACTGCTTGAAAGCCGCAAGAAGGCGAGCCAAACACAAAACGTCCTTGTGGGTGCATCCATCAGCAAGATGGATGAACTGAAAAAGCTTGCGGAACTGCGGAACAGTGGAGTTTTGACGGAAGTGGAATTCCAGCAGCAAAAGGCGAAACTGCTGCAATAACGGGAGCCCTCGAGCCGTCGGGGTCAGGCCGGGCACCGACGGATTCCGCGCGATTGGCACGATAGTTGCTGTCTGTTGTGTGCTGATGTTGACAAAGCAGGAAATGGCAGGCGACCGGACACGCGGCCTAGAGATGTGCCCCAATCCCTTCCCACGGAGGGTTGGCCGACACCCGCGATGAGACATGTTGTCAACTGTTGTATACATTGGACTTACGGCGACGGCCGGCGATGCGCCCAGCGGCCGAAAAACGCGAGGGCGGGGCACATCGCCGGAAACCGGCTGCTGCAAGAGACGCGATCCGACTGCCAAATTGGCAGCCGCGTAGAGGGAAAGAAAAAGGAACAGCACAACCCTTGCTTCGCAAAACCGTGCCATTTTGTGCCATTTTGTGCCACGTACGCAGTTTCCCTGCGGAAATCGCGGGTTCGCGAGATCGTGGCGGCGTGCCAAACGACGCCAGAACGGTGCAAAACAGCGTCAAACCGGTGCCAAAAGTGCCAGATTTGGCACTCCCGATCGGAGTTCGGCTTTGATTTCCCGCCCTTCTGCGGTAAGATGTTCCCTCCGCAGATACATACCAAGGAGTTTTTCATCAATGTTGGATAAGTCAGACGTTCAGGTTCATTGGCACGAACACGCCGTTACCCGCGAGGAGCGGCAGACGCTCAACGGCCACGCCGGCTGCGTAGTGTGGTTCACGGGCCTCAGCGCGTGCGGCAAGAGCACGGTGGCCAATCTGCTCGACCACAAGTTATGGTCGGCCGGGAAGCGCAGTTTTGTCCTCGATGGCGACAACATTCGTCATGGCCTGAACGCCGCGCCGGCGATGCTCAAAGCCAAGCACGGCGAGGAGTTCGCCAAGCGGTTCGGACTGGGCTTTTCCGCCCAGGATCGTGAGGAAAACATCCGCCGCATTGGGGCGGTGGCAAAACTCTTTGCCGAGGCGGGAACCATTGCTATCACTGCATTCATCAGCCCCTACCGGGCCGATCGCGATCGCGTCCGCGAGACGCTGGCCGCGGGCGACTTTGTCGAGATCTTCGTCAACGCGCCGATTGAGGTTTGCGAGGCCCGCGACCCAAAGGGCCTCTACAAAAAGGCCCGTGCCGGTGAGTTGAAGGGTTTTACGGGCATCGACGACCCTTACGAGGCCCCGCAGAAGCCCGAAATGGTGCTCGACGCCGGCAAAAAGGACGCCGACACGCTGGTCAACGAAGTGCTCGCCTACCTGCGCAGTTCGGGCAAGATTCGCGGGTAGCCCCACCTGCGGCCTAAAACTTGTGAATGTTGTGCCGGAGAGTGTGACTTCGCTTGGACTTCCGGCAACTAGGCTGTTATGGTATATTCCAATGTTGCGCCGCGGCGATGGCGGGTACCTTCGCCATGCGGAACCAAACGGATTGCATTCCTGCCGGTGCGGACATGAAAACGGTCTCGAAAAAACAAAAGCCCGCTGTAAACAAGGCGGTATCCATTGGGAACCGCACAGCGAGCCGGACGGCCGATGTGTTGCTGGCCGCTCCATGGGCGGCGGTCGCGGAGGAAGGCGAAGCGGCCATTCTGGAACTGGCCGGCGCTTTGCCGCACGTGGGCGTTTCCGCTCGGATTTGGCGGCCCTTCGAGGACCGGCTCTCCGACGCGCGGTGCCTGCATTTGTTCGGAGCTTCGGCTGAGTTCTTGCCGCTGATCGAAAGTGCTCGCGCCAGCGGCGTGAAGGTCCTGCTTTCGCCCGAATTGTGGCGAGAAGCGGCGGAGTCAGGCCGATACAAGCGCGGGGCACTGCAAACGGCCGCGGCGTGGATGCACAAAACGGCCCGCGGTTTTTTCACGCGGACGCCAGCGTGGCAGCGCGAACTGTTCGCCTCGGTCGATCTCGTCGTGCCCAATTCGCATGTCGAAGCGCAGCGCATTGCACGGCGGACGAAGGTGCCTTTGGAGCGGATGCGGGTCGTGCCCTACGGCGTTGACCCGCGCGTGGCAGAGGCCGATCCACAGGCGTTTCGGCATCTGGTCGGCAGGGAATGTGTAGGAGGGCGCGATTTCGTGCTTTATGCCGGCGCCATCGAGCCTAGGAACCAGCAGCTTGGCTTCCTCTGGGCAATGAAGAACACCGACGTGCCGTTGGTGCTCTTGGGCGATGCCGCGGCGGATTGCCCGTGGTATCTCGAAGAATGCCGGCGGGTTGCCGGGTCGCGGGCGCGCTTCATCGCGCGCGCCGACTTGAACGAAGGACTGGTCGCCAGCGCCTTTACGGCATGCAGTTGCCTGGTCGTCGGAGCCGGCGAGCCGGCGGGCGAGCGGATCGCGCTAAAGGCCGGCGCCTCGGGCACGCCGCTAGTCCTGTTCGACGGCGGTTGCGGCAGCGAGTATTTCGGCCAGCAGGCGGTCTACATCCGGCCGGACGACGTGGCCGATATCCGCCGGGGCGTAATGGCCGCTTTGGACCGAAAGCGGAACAAGAGCCTGGCGGACCACGTCTGCACCTATTTCTCCTGGCCGGCCGTGGCCCGAGCCATGCGCTCGGCCTATGGCTGGGCCGGTCGAGGCAAATTGCCAGCCAAGTAACAGGCCAAGTAATTGGGATCCTGCGGGCCATGATCGCGCATATCCGCCCACCCAACCGAGAACAGACGCCTTCCCCTCTGGCCCGCGCGGCAGATGGTGGCCGAAACGCTGCTCCCGGACCGTTTCCCGCCGCCGTCGCGATGGCAGCGCTGGCGAAAGCCGCTCATTGCCAGCGGGGCGGTCGTGCTGGCCTTGGCCGGCGGGTTGATCTACTATTGGTTCCGCTAGGCACTTTACAAACGACCCCCGACAGGTAACAATTAGGGGCAAAGATCGTTATACCTGACCTGCGGTCCTCCCGAGATTCCGGAGCGGCCGCGGTTTTTTTTGTCGCGTTGCCGTTCCCGCTTGGGGCCTGACTCGCAAGCTTGCGATCAGCCGCCCGCGGCGCAATGGCGATGCGCGAGGAGAGTGAACAATGTCGGACCGCATACCCATGACACGGGCCGGATACGATAAGATCAAGGCCGAACTCGACCACCTTCAGTCGGTCGAGATGCCCAAGATTCTTGAAGGATTAGCGGCGGCTCGCGCCGAAGGCGATCTTTCGGAAAACGCGGAATACCATGGTCGCCGCGAGTCGCAAGGCATGTTGGACGCGAAAATCCGCGCCATCAAGGACAAGCTCTCCCGCGCCGTGCTCGTCGATCCCAGCCAGTTCCCAAAGGACCAAGTGGCATTCGGCTGCACGGTTGTGGTAAAGGACCTCGATTTCGGTGACAAGGAGGAGTTCACGCTTGTCGGCGCCGGCGAGGAGGATTACGACACCGGCAAGATCCTGGTCACGAGCCCCTTGGCCCAAGGCTTGAACGGCAAGAAGATCGGCGACAAGGTGGAAATACAGGTGCCACAAGGCAAGGTGCGGTTCGAGGTTTTGGAGATCCGCCCGCCGGAATAGCGGCTTTTGCAGTGAAGCATACCCTGGCCATCGGGCGGATTTCCCGGTAAAATCAGACCATAACAGTTTTCGGCAGAGTGCTTTCTTGGCCTTATTTGAGGAACAACATGGCGCGTAAGATTCTCAATCGCAAAGAGTTACGGGAAGAGGCCGATGCGGCGGAACGCATCGAGGGGCAGGAGGAGGGGACCGCCAAGACCAAGGTCAAAGAAAAGAAGGCCCCTGCCAAGCGCAAGAGCCGCGCCAAGGTGGCCAAGGAAGTCCGCCTGAAGGCCTTCTGGGGCGTCTTCAATCAGACCCTGCGGCGGATCTCGCTCTTCGAGTACAGCCAGCGGGCCGAGGCCGACAAGAAGGCGGCTGAACTGAGCGAGTCGGGGAAGACGCCTCACTTCGTTGCGCTCGTCAAGGAAGCGATTGAGGAGTAGTCTGCTGGTCGAGCCACGCCAAGTAACGCTCGCTGCCGGCCACGATCGGCACGGCCAGAATCTCCGGCACTTCGTAAGGATGGACGGCGCGAATCGCCTCCTCGACCTGTGCAAACAACTCGCCGCGGGTCTTGCACCAGCACTGCCATTCCTCGTCGGTTTCGATCTTGCCTTGCCAGCGATAGATGCTCGTGATCGGACCGACGATCTGGGCGCAGCCCGCCAGCCGCTTTTCAACCAGCTCGCGTGCGATCCGTTGGGCCTCTTCTCGCCGGGCGGTCGTCGTGACAACTTGGATGAAGGACGTCATCGCGCGGCTTTCACTGGTTCCTGCAAGCGAAGCGGCACGCGGACGAAGCGGGGCCAGTAGAGCCTCGCGTCGCCGACGACCTGCCAGAAGTCGAAGGAATTGGCGACGTAGCTCACCACCAGTTCGTCGCCGGACGACAGCGCGGGATGCGCCTTGGCCGCGTAGCAAAAGATCTTCTTGTCCCAACTCGACTCGGGACATTGGTAGATTGTCGTGGCCGCCGACCACGGTCCCCACGGCGCGGTGGAAGTCCGCGCCAGGATGCGCGGAGACATGCCGCCCTCCGTATACACCAGCACGTACCGCTTGAAGCCGGCCAAATAGGAAACCGACAACTCGCTTCCCATGCCGCGGACAATGCGAGTTGCGTTGTGGTAATCCGCGTCCCAGCGGCCGTTGCGATAGAATCGCCACGTCTCGAAATCCTCCGCCGTGGCGGCCGGAACGCGGCCGACGATCAGGTAGCGATCTGGTCCGAAGTGCCCCTTGTCTTCATCGGTGCCGAAGATGTAAAAGTACTCGCCGTCGCGGAGGACCGCAGCGCCGAACGCCAGTTCGCGCCGCGGACTGACGATCTCGCAGGGCACTTTGCGCTGCGCGATGCGCCACGACAACGGAGGATCGCGCGGGTTCTCCACGATCCCGAGCCAGCGGCCGACGGTCCGGAAGCCGAACGCGCCGGGCGTCCCGCCCTTTTCGATCTGCGCAAGGAAAAGCAGCAGCCGATCGTCCGAAACCGCGCCGGCTTGCGGCCAAAACCATCCTCGCTTGTCGGCGGGCGTAATGAATGCGATCGGCTTGCCGGCATTGTCCTTGCGGACGATGAATTGCACCTTCGCATCTTTGCCTCGGCCGTCCTGAAGGGCCAGCGTATTATTGACCATCGCGGCATTCACGCGTTTTCCCCGACGGACGCTTCCCACCCACGTGTCGTTATACAGCCACAGCGTGCGCCGCGGCGAAAGCGGCACGGAAAACGCGCCGTCGCCGCCGGTCCACCCCTCGTGCGGTTCAAAGAGCGCGTTCAGTTCCGGCATCGGTTCTGCCTTGCCGAAGGACAGCGAAGAGGGAGAACCTCCTGGCGGCCCAAGCGGCTGCTGTGCGCACAACGGACAAACGGAGGCGCCGAGCACGAGAATGACGCCAGCCGCGAACAGTCTTCGAATTGTCGCGGCGCTCACACATACACCAATTGATCGAGCGACAGTAACTTGAACAACGAGCAACATCTTCACAGTACTTACGACAGCCATCTCCGAATACCATTCTCCGACGAATACCACGGCAGCCGACTGGTGTTACAGTTCGCCCTCTCGCAACAGTTCCGCCCGTACCTGGAGCCGCAACTCTGCATTCATGTTCAAGAGCGAGACGGTTGCCCTGCCCTCCGGCGTCAGGCCGACAATTTCGGCGCCGACAAACGCAAAGTGTGACTCCCAGGTATCGCTGCGCGGATTAAAGAGCGATACGATCGTGTTGGTCTCGGAATCGAAGGCCGATAGGTTCGGCCCCTTGAATCGGTTGCAGTCCGGGCATGAAAGCGCCAAATTATCGACTTGGTCTCCGCCATGATGTTGTTTGGCTCGCACATGTTCAACATGAAACGAAATAAGCGGTGCAGCGGCCTGCGGAATCCGGCAATACTCGCACCGTTGGTCCGCGCGGCTCTTGACGAATCTGCGGGTGGCGGGATCCATCAGGTCGCGGCCTGTTTCCTCAAAAACGCTGCGCTTTCGCTTGGAATATCGTCACGAGATGATATGCCTCAAGGTAGCGATCGTAGATCGCTTCCTCTTCCTTCGACAACTGTCCATCGTTCGCCTTCTCCGCGAGGTTATCCAAGCGTGCCTGTGTCTCGGTGTCCGCGCGAAGATTGGCGATGTTTCGCGCCATCTCCGGCGTAAAACAATCCATGAGGGGATCAAGCACACGATCCAAAACGTCCAGTGAGTTGCTCATGCTAACATTATATCCACAAACAAACCGCGTTCAATATTGCATGCGGTTTAATTGAACATAGTGACACGATGCCACGGTTGCCGCCGAATCGCCAACCCGTGAACCGCAAAAACTTACGACCGCGCCGTCTTCGCCGCTCTGGCGTTGCCGCCCAGTGAGATGAAATGCGGCGGCTGCATTGCCAGGTGGGCGGCCAGCGGGGTCCGCCCGGCGTCGATGCGGTGGATTGTCCGTTCGCCCGGCATGTGCCCAAGCGTACCCGTCCAGGCCTCAAAGGACCGTCCTTTGCGCTCGTCGCCTTGAAAGAAAGCCAAATAGCTGAACAGGTCGTTGGCGATGAACTCCTGCCCGGCGGGCGCGAAGGCGGCCTGCCGGAACGTTCGCCGCCAGGCACCGGCGTTGAAGTAGATCTGCTCCAGCACGTAGCCCTCGGCATGGCTGGCGTCCAGCGGCACTATCTCCGCCGCGTGCGTGTGGCCGTAGACCACGTGCCGGGCGCGGCGATTGCGGAAGTCGGGCTCGGTCAAGGCGTGAACGACGAACGAATCGTCCGCCGCGCCCCGCAGTTCGCGCAGCCATTGCAGCGTGGCCGCCGCCCAGCCCGTCGAGCGCCGCTTGCTGAACCGCAGTGCCCGCGAAAGACCGTCGATCAGGTTCGCCGAACTCGAAGCGTCGCGCTCGCGGATGAGCCGGCTGGAAAGAAGCTCTTCGGCCAGCCGGTCCCAAAGCTGCTTCACGCGCTTCCGCACTGCCGGCTGCGGGCAGGTCCGCTCCAACATGCCTTCGATCCACACGGGCACCAAGAGCAGCGGACGGAAGTTGTCCAGCTCGCGCAGCGCGAGCACGGTGGCGTCGGGCAGCTCGTGGCCCATCGACTGCTCCGCCTGCATGGCGAAGCGGCCAATCAGATCCAGTTCGATTGCGTCGCCGAGGCCGGAAAGATCGCGGTCGCCTTCATAGCTCAACGGATCAAAAACGTCGCCGTGCCGGCCGGTCACCTTGTGCCGCCGCATCGTTTGCAGCAGTTCGTCGCTCTCGGTGATATCGTGCGGGAACGGCCGGTCGGCTCGGTTCGCCAGGCCCATCTGCTCGACCAGCTTCTGCCGCAAGGCGTCATACGCCGCGCCGGGCAGATGGTAGAACCAATCGTGATTTCCCACCATGTAATGGATGCGAACGAGCACCGGCTGCTCGTCGCCATCGGCGGCTGGCCGTGACGAACGGAGCATGGGCGGCAGAGTCACTTGCCGATCGATCGGTAATGCCCTGAGCGCGGCCAGCCCCTGCTTGTTCTGCGAAAGGATATCGCCGGTGATCTTGCCCAGCAGGTCGATCAAGCCGGGCGACTGCGGATCGTCCCAGGGCCGGGGGCTTTCCGCCGCGTGCCATCGGGCTGAATGGAGCAGGTCGAACACGTCGCCCAGCAGCACCAGGTCGATGCGTTCGATCGGCCGGTAGACCCCGTCGCTACGCCAGGAGGCGGTCATGGCCAATTCCCGCAGGCGATCGGCGAACAGCACAAAAGCCTCGGGCGAGAGTGTTTCGCCCGTGCTGCCGTCGTTGAGATGCAGATCGCTGAGGATTATTAGCATAGCGGTCCACCGGTATGTAACATGCGTTGTCATCGGCCTTGATAAGTAATCGAATTGAGATTTATTCTCGGCATGGCAAACGGGGCAAAGTTTGCGGGCGGGTGCGGTCGGGAATCATGGTATGTGGATGGACCTCCGCGTCCGTCGCGCTTCCACGGACATGCCGAAGGATCGTTTCGGCGGCTCGTATTTTTTGGCCAGGCCGAATCCTCGAAAACGCCGCGTATTCAACGGTTTTTGGGGTGCGAAAAAGACAGGATTGAGACAGAAAGCACTCAGAATCGAGTCAGGATTACGTCTTATGGCGGTTTGTGTTCGCGAGTCATGGAGCAATTGGAGGGAAAGGTCCGCAAATGAGAGCGCGGCTCGCGGGCGTTCTTCTGCCAGAAATTTCTTGCCTTCATTTCTGACTTTGCGATGCTTCTCACTTCTGACGCCGGAAAAATTCTTCGCAACTTGCAACATGATGATTTCGCCTGCTTAATTGGGGTTTTGGGAAGCAGGAATCGAGTACAACCCGAGTAGGATCACAGCAGGACGCTAGTAGGATTGGAGTACGATCCGAGTACGATGCGAGTAGGATTACGTCTTTCGGCCATTGGTATTTCCGGCGGTTGGGCAAATGGAGGGGGGAAAAAGCGGGGAGCGCGGAGCAGGGGGTGGGGTGGCAAGTGGGGAGTGGGAAGTGGGGAGCATGTTGGCTTCCGATACCTGACCTCCGACTTCTGATCTCCTCTCTCGGGCACCCAATCTCTTAGTCCCATCCGTCCGTTTACCACTCACTATCCACTGCCCACAATCCACTCTCGCCGGCCTCGGCATTCCGCCAATATAGCACATTTCTTATTATGTGTCAACACTTGTAATAAAATGCTGGTACAAAACGTCGCTAAGTCGTTGGCTGAAACGGACTTGCGCCGCCGTTTGGTTGTTCGCGCATTTCCCCCGCGCGCGGGTGGAGCGGAGGAGTCGCGTCGCCGTAAACCATTGCCGTATAAGGGGTTCGGTTTCGGGCGGAGAATTCGCCGGCCACGGCTGAAAAACCGACGGGACAGAAGATTTTTCCGCTGCCGCGAAGACGCTTTCCCGAGACCCCGGCCGGCTATTGTAAGCAGCCGTCGCTGACCCATCGGTTTTGCTTTGAAAGCGGCGGCTATTACTGCTTCCGTTGCGAAAGCCGACGGTCCCGCGGCCTCCACGGTTTCCGGATAGGCACTCAAATCAGTTGAACCGCAAGTCTTCCTTCTTTAACACGGACGACGGGTTTTGATCGGTGGCCGGCGATGCGATCGGGGCCCTTGGGAGCGTACTTGTCGGCAATGGACTCGCACACGGAAAGGAACTCCTCCACGTCGCCCCCGCGCTGCTTGCGCTGCAAATCAAACTCGCCAAAGCCCATCATTGACCGCACGCTTTCCAATCACCCCTTGGGACACGCCAAACTCTGCCGCCAAGAAACGCTCCATCATGTCCCATGTTTCCGGCGTGGCATCGAGAATTGAAGATCCCGCCTCCGCCAAGCGCTCTTGAGCGAGTTCAAATCTGTCCTTCAGAACATTCGACGGGACGAGGATCAGGCCGGCAAGAGTATAAGCCTGGAACTCCAGCCGGCCGTACTGTTTCTGCGGAATTGCATCCCGTGACTGCTTCCACTCCGCGATGGTCGAAAACTTGAATTGGGCAAAGATATCCGCGTGCAGGATTCTGTGGGCCAACTCGTGCGCCAAGCTGAATCTGTATCTGTTCTTGTTCTTCGCCTCGGCAACCGCCTTGTCGATCCTGATTTCCGTTAGGTCGTCAGAAATAAAGGCATCCATCTCATAATTGAGATGGAAGCCAGGCATCGGGATGATGTCCATTTTGAAATCAAATTCAATGATTTCTTCAATGGGCACCGGAATCCTCCCTGGGCCGTTGTGCTCGCGCAAGAACCGATCCGCGATATCGCGCAGGATGGCATCGCTCAAGAATGGAACCGCCAATTCCATTTAGCTTCTCCGTACTTCTTCGATCAGGTCGTCCAGTTTTTCCGCGGGTATCGGCAATCCTCTCAGAGTCCTGAAAAGGACCGGCAGTTTTTGCAGCAATTCTTCGTCTTCAAGCAAGTCGCTTGGCAAATGGCCGCGAGAAACCGCCGCCTTGTCGAAAAACTCCAGCCAATCGTCAGTGCCTCGACTTATTCCAAGTGCGAGGGCGTACTTTTCCAAAATGTCCTCGCGCTGCGGCGCGGGAAATCGCCCCCGCTCCAGACGACTGTAATTCCCCGGGTCAAAGCCGTGCCTTTCGCAGAACTCGCGAAGCGTAATCCTCTGCGCAATGCGAAGGGACTTCAGGTGCTCGCCAAAGGTTGAATGCATGATCGAAAATCTCCCTTCTGGTTTGATGGCGGTCGGCGGTGCTGTTGTACTAATTATACAACACGGGCATCGGCCGTCAAGCGTAGTTGTGCGGAAAATGGCCATCTGCCGGAGGGCCACGTCCGTCTCAACGCGGCCGGAACTCGAAAACATGGAGATGATTTGCGATCCGGGCGCCGGCCTCTTGTCCAAAATCGTGACGCGGAAGCTGGAAGAAGTGGCCGCGCGCTGAGACACTCTTGACGAGTGGGCGATGGTTGAGGAAACGCACGAGCTGCCGGAATGGCGGACGAACGATCCGGGCGAGTCGTCGCGGGAAATCTCCTTGGCGGACATCCCGGAAGCGGTGGGGCGAGGCGCGGACCTCGATGAGATCGTAGCTCATGCCCGCGAACGCGACCGCGCCAGCCAGTTCTTCTCCGCTTCGGTTTAGTGCCGCCGCGACGGCGCCTGCGGCGCGGTCTTGGTGAAAAGGGTGCTATCGCCGCGCCCTTCTGCGCCGCCGCCCATTCAGCGCCGGCACATCGTTCACGATCTCCATCGTTTCGATGTCGTCGGCGGGGATTTCCCGCGCGGGTCGTGAAAAATGCGCAGCGGAAAGATATTCTCGCTGCCGCCGGGCGGACGCCAAGCTAAATGCCATCGTGCGGCGCTCGTTCCACAATTGATAATTAAAGTCAGGCGCCGCTTCCCGCATTTTAATCGGGCAGCGAAGCCCCGCAATCGCCCCGTTGGGTGCGGGTCGGAAGCGCCCTGGAAAGGCTGTCGGAACCTCCAAAATAAGGGCCTCTTTCCCTGCTCAATTCACCTATGGCAAGCCAAGCAGCTTTTTCACTCCGTCAGTTACTACGCTCGTCAACAAACTCGTTAAGACCTTGCCGCCTGCTGCCCCAACCTTCGTAAGTGCTTTCTTCACCCGCAACACGGCAGTTTCGGTCCTTAACGTGTCCGTAATCAAGTCAGGAACCGACTCTAACAGCCTTTCCTTTTCATCGTCTGTCAATTCTTCCAATTCATCAATGGCTTCCGAAAGCGCGTCTAGCTTTGCTTGTTGCCAAGGGTACGGTTCGCCGCATTGAGGGCAATAAGCCGGGGCGTCCATGCTTGTATCTAAAGTATCCAGTGTCCAGCCACGAATCTGCTGATTGCATTTTGGACATGTTCCAATCAACGCCTTGCCGCATTGGGCGCAAAACCTCCTGCCCTCATTCTCTCCATCATCCTCTTTTGTCAGGACATGGCCGTTAAGACAAATGGTAGCACCGTAGTGTTCCGTAGACACTCGTGATTGCTCCTGTTTCGTAAGCGCCCATCAAAGCCATTCTTGACGGCAGGGGTAGATTGAAGGGGATTGGTTTTTCTCAACGATCTCTTTCCATTGGAGGTCCCATGTCTCGTTTAGTGCCTGGCTACAAAGTCCAAGAGTGGCAGCGGCGGATGAGGAGATTTCGGAAGTCCCGGCATTCGGTTGTCGAATTCTGCCGTCAAGAAGGCGTCTCGGCTCCATCGTTCTATCATTGGAAAAAACGTCTCGCCCAAACGGCTGGTTCCAAGCTGTCCGCCAGTGAAGCGCCAAGCGGCTTCCGTCCGGTGCGGTTGCTGTTGACGGCGGGCGTCAGCGTGCAACTGCCCGGCGGCACGCAAGTGGTCGTGCCCAGCGGCGATGCCGAGAGTCTGCGGCTGGTGATCGATCTTATGGTCCGTGCCGACGCCGAGCGTCTGGGAGACGCCCGCCCATGCTGAGTTTCGCCCCCAATATCCGCATCTTCCTCCATGTCCGGCCGACGGACATGCGGAAGAGTTTCGACGGCCTCTGCGGGCTGGTGCGGGGCGTGCTGGCGGCCGATCCCTTGGACGGCAGCCTGTTCCTCTTCGTCAACCGCCGCGGCGACCGCCTCAAGGCGCTGTGGTGGGATCATGATGGCCTGGCGTTGTTCTACAAGCGGTTGGAGTCGGGCACGTTCGAGATGCTGCGGCCGGAGGGCGAAGCGGCGGCCGTGGAACTCGACGCCGCGGAACTGGCCATGCTCCTCAGCGGCGTGACGATTGGCTCGGTGAAGCGTCGCAAGCGTTACGCGCGGGCCGGCTGAAAGCGGCGCGCTGTCGCGACACGTTTGCTGGTTGTTTGGTGATGGGCTTTTCGTAAAGCACACGCGCGCGAAAAGCCCCTTCTCGTTTGTCTGAAGAATTCTTTGCGATGTGCGCTTGTCTATTTCGCAAGGGTCGCTATGATAAGGGCTATGAACGACACGCAACTGATTCCGAACGATCTTGCCGCCTGTCAGACGCTCATCGTCGAGCAGGCGCGGGCGGTCCTGGAGCAGAGCGACGAGATCACGAAGCTCAAGCAAGTGGTCGAGGAACAGCAACTCACGATCAACAAGCTCTTGCAGCAGGCCTACCGCAATCGCAGCGAGCGTTACCGGGAAGACCCGCAGCAGATGCAGATCGACTTCGGCAACACGCCGGAGGCGGGCGACGCGGCGGACGGCCTGACCGAGGCGGTGCAAGAGGCGGAGATCGTCATTGCGGAGCACAGCCGCCGCCGGCACAAGCCGCGGAAGGCCCGCAACGAGTCGCTGCCGGCCCATCTGCCCCGCTACGAGGTCACGCTGGAAGCCCCCGACGAAGTCACGCACTGTGCGGAGCATGGCGCGCGGAAGTTGATCGGCTACGACGCCCAGGAAACGCTGGAGTTCGAGCGGCCCAAGCTCAAGGTCCGCGTGACGCTGATCCCCAAGTACGTCTGCGAAGGCCAGGCCGAATGCGGCGTGAAGGAAGCCCCGCGGGCGGAGGGCCTGGTCGAGGGCAACCGCTACGACACGAGCGTGGCCGCCGAGATCGTCACCGCCAAGTACGGCTATCACCTGCCGATCTATCGCCAGCAGGATTACTTCGCCGGCAGCGGCTGGACGCCCTCGCGGGGCACGTTGTTGAACATCCTCGTGGCTGCGGCGGCTTGTCTTCGCCCCTTCGTGCTGTATCTGCGGGAGCAAGTCATCGCCAGCGGCGTGCTGGGCACGGACGAAACGCGGACCACCTTGCTCCTGCCGCCGGAGATCCCCGCAATAATCCCCGGCGACGCCAAGTCGCAACGGATTCACGAGGTCTTCGCCAAAGCGCGGGCCGAAGGGCAGCCGAGCGTCTCGGGGCGGATGTGGGCCTACCGCAGCCTGACGGTGCCCATCAACGTCTTCGATTTCACCGTCAGCCGGCACCGCGACGGGCCCGACGAGTTCCTCGTGGCGGGGAATTTTACCGGCACGATGATGGCGGACTGTTATTCGGGCTATCAAGGCATCACACTGCGGAGCGAAGCGCGGATCGAACGCGCCGCGTGCAACGCCCATGCGCGGAGAAAGATCTTCGAGGCCCGTGCGAGCGAGCCCTTGTTGGCCAGCCGCTTCCTGGCGATCTATCAAGAGTTGTACGACATTGAGGACCGCGGCAAGGCGTTGCCGTGCGCGGAGCGGGAGGCATTGCGCGCGGCCGAGGCGCTGCCCGCGTGGCAGCGTCTGCGGGAACTGTTGGACGGCGAGGCGGTCGCGCGGGTGCTGCCCAAAGAGAAGTTCGCCGAGGCCTTGGGCTATCTGCGGAACCAGTGGGATGCCTTACAGGTTTACCTGGACCACGGCCGCTTGCCAATCGACAACAATGAGACCGAGCAGTTGATGAAGCAGGTGGCAATCGGACGGAAGAACTGGTTGTTCGTGGGCAGCGTGGCGGCGGGCGAGCGCGCGGCGGACTTCCTCTCAATCGTCAGCAGCGCCGTGCGGAACGACCTGGACGTGTGGGCCTACGTGAAGGAGATGCTGGACCGGCTCTTGGCCGGGGATCGGGACTTCGCCGCGCTGCGACCGGACCGTTGGGCGGCAGAGCATCCCCAGCACATCCGCGACTATCGGACGGAGGAGCGCCGCGACCGGGCTGATGCCCGGCAGATGCGTCGCGCTCATCGCCGCCGCGCGGCGTCCCCCGCTAGCTAACCCCCATGCCCTCATGGCCCTGGTTGGCGCTCACGATAAACTACGGAAAGGGATTGGGGCACGGGCGGACTCCAAGTATTGGATGCGACGCCATCAGCGTTGATCGCAAGAATTGTCAGACAAGCATTTATTGAATCCCAACGGGATTTTGTCCGCAAGCCCAGGGTTGGCCGGAGGGACGACGGCCTACCCTGGGAATCATGTGCGGTGAAATCCGTCAACCCCAACGGGGTTGTGTTGGTGCGCCGTGACGCCAAAACACAACCCCGTTGGGGTTGAGGATGGATCGGGACGGATACCCAGGGTAGGTGCTCGTGCCTCGCACCAACCCTGAGCTAAAGGACATATCCCCTTCGGGGATCGAGCGCATGACATTGAATCTCAGCGGGATTTTGTCCGCGAGCCCAGGCAACTTTCTTACTCCATCCTCACGCACTGCACGCGATGGTTATTCGTGTCCAAGACAAAGAGCCGGCCGCTGCGGTCGCGGGCGATGCCCCAGGGATTGAAGAGTTCGCCCTCGCCGCGTCCCTCGTGGCCCCAGCAGCCGAGCGAGCGGCCGTCGCGGGTGAACTTTTGCACGCGATGGTTGCCGTACTCGCAGAGATAGAGCGTGTCGTGCGGGGCGAGCACGATATCGTAGGGATAGTAAAGCTCGCCCGGCTTGTCGCCCTGCGTGCCCCAGGTCTTCAAGAGCTTGCCCTGCGTGTCGAATATCTGGATGCGGTGGTTGCCGGCGTCGGTTACATAGAGACGGTCGTGCTCGTCGAAGGCGATCTTCTGCGGGCGGACGAACTGGCCCGGCTCGGTGCCGTGGCCGCCCCATTGCAGCAGGAAATGGCCGTCGGGAGCGAACTTTTGGATGCGGTCGAACTCGCCGTACTCGGAAATGTAGAGGTTGCCTTGCGAGTCCTGGGCGATGCCGGTCACGAGGCCGAACTCGCCCGGCTTCTCGCCCTTGACGCCGCCCAGCTTGCGGAGCAGCTTGCCGTCGGGCGAATAGACGAGCACCTGGAAATAATGCGTGTCGGCGACCATGATGTTGCCGTCGCGGTCAATAAAGAGCCCGGTCGGCTTGCCGTTGGTATGATCGGGCGTGGACCAACTGCGGAGGAACGTGCCGTCTGTCTTGAAGACCTGGATGCGGGCCGTCTTATCGACGATATAGAGGTTTTCATCGCGGTCGATAGCGATGGCCCGCGGCGTTTGGAAGCGGCCGTCGGAGACGCCCGGGCGGCCCCAGACGGCTTCGACCGTGCCGGTGCTGGAGGTGTTGGGGAGGCAGCCGGAGAGGAGGAGGGCGGCGGCACAGTACCAAGTACACAGTACAGAGTGCCGAGTACTCAGTACCGGGCACCGTGCGCTTCGTACTTCGTACTGCGTACTGAGCACTTCGTACTGCGTATTGTTTTTCCGTTTCATCACTTCTTCGCCTTCCTTCGCGCGGGAGGCGGCGGCTCCCGCGACGGCAACCTCCGCACCTCGCGGCGGATTTCCTCTCGCAGTTCCTTCTCGCTGGGCAGAAACAGCTTGTACCGGCTGGCGAAGATTTTGGGAGATTGCTCTGCTCCCAACGTGTACTTGACCACGGCGTTGTTCTTGTCGGTGCAAAGGATCAGGCCGAGCGTTCGGGTTGTCTCCCTCCGTTAGTCGTTCGCGATCATAGTAGTTGACATAGAGTTGAAGCTCACCGAGGTCCTTGTGAGTCAACTTGCCGGTCTTGAGGTCGATGAGGATGAAGCACTTGAGGATTGTGTGATAGAACACGAGATCGATGTAGAAATGGTCGCCGTCCAAAGTCAAACGCTGCTGCCGCGCGACGAAGGCAAAGCCCCTGCCCAACTCCAGCAAGAAGGCTTGCAGGTTATCGAGCAAGGCCGTTTCCAAATCGGATTCGACCAAGTCGCGGCGATTCGGGCAGCCCGAGGAACTCGATGACGACCGGGTCTTTGAAAACGTCGGCCGGTTGAAGGACTTCCTGCCCTTTCTTGGCCAATCGCATCAGGCCTTTCTTGTCCTTGCTCAGTGCCAGCCGCTCATAGAGCAGGCTGTTGATCTGTCGTTCCAACTCGCGAGCAGCCCAATTGTTGTTGATCGATTCGATTTCGTAGAAGGATCGGGCTTCTGGTTTCTCGACACGAAGGAGTGTACGGTAATGCGTCCACGAGAGGTTAGGATGAAGCTGGCCAGGCTGCCAGCACTGGCCGTCGAGGGTGTCGATGCCATCCGTCGTGTAGGTAGATTTGGCACGCAGTGCGTGCCAAATTGCCAACGGAGGGGTAGATTCCCTACGCGCTGCGTCGGATTTCTTGGGATTAGTGTTGCTAGCGAATTGGCCACGCAGGGCGCGGCCAATTTCCAAAGGAGGGGGAGATTCGCCACGCACTGCGTGGCCAATTCGGCAATCCAACAAGCCCTGATACGTCAAATAGAACTCCCGGAAGTACTTCAAATTCTGGATCGAGTACCCTTTTCCATAATCGACCTGCAATTGTGCGGAGAGATCCGCCAGCAACCGCTCCCCGTAGCCCTGCGCGTTTTCGACCGCGTTGCTGCTCCTCGACAATCTCGCGGCCGATCAGCCAATTGGCGACGACTTGGGTCGTGTTGACGGAGCGAGCGACATTGGTCCGCGCTGAATCGAGGATTTCGCGGATGCGCGAGTATAAGAGGGTAACCGCCGGATTGGTCATGGAAGTCCGCCAACGAGAATTTTGTATACACGACAATTAGGCAAAGCACGCTGCAATTTCTTTACATCTTCATCCGTCAAGTTAGTACCCCCGAGGAAAAGTTCTTTGAGTTGGCTCAACTTTATCAAATCCTCAAGCCCGGCCTCGTTCACCTTGATTAGCAACAGATCCAGCCTTGTCAGTTGCTTGAACTCGCCGAGTTGCGATAGTAGCGACGGCACGGAATCTGGATCGCAAAAGACCGGTGTGGTATTATCGTTATTCCCCGCCAGCGTCACTTGTTCAACGTGCCCAAAGAAGTCATCCCAAAACAGGCTCTGCAACCACATCGGACCTAACGGCTTCGCCCAGATGACTGATCCGTGCATTTTCTCAATCGCCTCTGCGGCTGCCCGTTCTCGCTTGACCTGTTCTCTCTTCACAGCAAGCCAACTGCACAGAATGGACCACAGCGTGACGACTATTAAGAGTGTCCGCAACCGATATTGAAACCATCGGCGTTTGGAATTGGGAGCGACCATTCCCTTTAGCATAGGTAGCGCAGGCCGGGCTTTCAAGCAGCGCACAGCACAATTGTTCCTCTCGGCAAGCGGAACCTACTTCCGCTTTCGATGAAACACCCGCTTGGCCGCCTCAATCGCTGGGCCAAGTTGCTCGACTTCGCCGAGCGTGTTGTAGAGATAGAAGCTGGCCCGGGCGGTGGCGCCGACGCCGAAGCGCTTGTGCAGCGGCATGGCGCAGTGGTGCCCGGCACGAACGGCGATGCCGGAGCGGTCCAGCACTTCGGCCACGTCGTGGGCGTGAACGCCTTCGACCGTGAAGCTGACGATGCCCGCTTTGTGCTCCGGCGCAGGGCCGAGAATCCGCACGCCTTCGATGTTTTCCAAGATCTCGTGGGCGCGGGTGACGAGCATCCGCTCGTGCCGGGCGATTGCCTCCAGGCCGACGCGATCGAGATAGTCGATTGCCGCGCCCAGACCGATGGCCGGCACGATCGGCGGCGTGCCGGCCTCGAACTGCGCGGGCAGATCGCCCGGCTCGAACGTGTCGAGCATCACGCGGCGGATCATGCTCCCGCCGCCGAGGAAAGGCGGCATGGCCTCGAGCAATCTCGCGCTTGCCGTAGAGCACGCCGACGCCCGACGGACCGAGCATTTTGTGCCCGCTGAAGACGAGGAAGTCGCAGTCCAGGGCTTGCACGTCGGTCTGCTGATGCGGCACGCTCTGGGCGCCATCGACCAGCACCAAGGCTCCGACGGCATGAGCGCGGCGGATGATCTCGGCGACCGGATTGATCGTGCCCAGCACGTTGGAAATGGACGACGAAGGCGACGAGCTTTGTCCGCTCGGTGAGCAGCGTATCGAGCGCGTCGAGCTCCAGCAGGCCGTCGTCGGTGATGGGGATGTGCCGCAGCACCGCGCCCGTGCGCTCGGCAAGTTGCTGCCAGGGCACGAGGTTCGAGTGGTGCTCCATCTCGGTGAGCAGGATTTCGTCGCCCCGCTGGATATTGGCATCGCCCCAACTCCGCGCCACGGGGTTGATGCTGGACGTCGTGCCATTCGTGAAGATGCATTGTTCGGTCGAGGGCGCGTTGATGAACCCACGAACCTTTTCCCGCGCCTCATCGAACAGTTCGTCCGATTCCTCGGCAAGCTGGTGGATGCCGCGATGCACGTTGGCATAGTGCTCTTCGTAGCAACTGGTAATCGACCGGATCACCTCCCGCGGATGCTGCGTGCTGGCGGCGTTGTCGAAATAGATGAGCGGCACGCCCGCACGGACCTCGCGGGCGAGGATGGGAAAATCCGCTCGATAGATCGAGGGGTCCAGCGGTGAGACGTTGACGACCGTGCTCATTACCGACACACCTTCTCCGGCCGGCACGCGTCCGGGCCGGCGTCCTCCACCGGCGAGTAGACCGCCTGCTGCAACACCCGCCACGGCAGCAGGCAGCACTTTTGCCGGTTGGGCGTCAGCCGGCGCCGAACAGTTCCAGCATGTCGTTGGCAGTGAATCTTTTGACTTCCTCGACCGTGTGGCCGTCGAACTTCTCCACGAGCATCGAGGCAGCCGCCTGGCTGATGCAGCAGCCATCGCCCTTAAAGTAGACCTCGCGGAGCTTACCGCCATCGTCGATATGCAGCTCCATGCGGACCACGTCGCCGCAGAGCGGATTGTCGTCCTCATGACAGTGCGTGCAATGCGGGCAATGCCCGCGATGATACGGGTCCTCATAGTGGTCGAGGATATGGTCCTGATAAAGTTCTTCTTCGGCTGCGGACATGATTTAGAACGGGGAAAAAAACGAATGAATGTCTACTGTGATAGTGTAGGTTAGCGATCGATTTTCGGCAAGTGATGGGAGAAAGGGTCCATTTGCGCTCTTGACACGAATCGGCCCTCGTCCTATACTTAACCATTAAGTTAATTAACCACGTGGTTTATTTCGGGCGGTTCAATACCGATGGAAAGCGACCTCAGCCGGACCTTCGCGGCGCTTGCCGACCCGACCAGACGGGCCATTCTGGCCCAGCTTTCCAAGGGCGGGGCCAATGTATCCGACCTGGCCAAGCCGTTCTTGAAAGAGATGAGCCTGCCGGCGATCACCAAGCACCTCAAGGTTTTGGAGAAGGCCGGGCTGATCACCAAAACGCGGGAAGCCCAATGGCGTCCCTGCAAACTGAACGCCGAGGCATTGAAGGACGTCGCCGACTGGATGGAGCAATATCGAGCGTTTTGGGAAGAGAGTTTTGACCGCCTGGAAGCCTACTTGAAAACTGTCACTGCAAAAAAAACTGCGAAAGGAAAGAAAAATGCCAACAAAAAATAAGTCGAACGAAATCAAGATCACCCGGCTTTACGACGCCCCGGTCCAGGCCGTTTGGGACGCATGGACCGATCCCGAACAGGTTGCCAAGTGGTGGGGCCCGGCGGATTCACCATCACGACGCATGGCAAAGACTTGCGGCCGGCCGGCTTCTGGCGCTACACGATGCACGGACCCGATGGAACCGATTGGCCGAACACGACGCTCTATCACGAGGTGGAAGAGCACAAGAAGCTCGTCTACGATCACGGTGGAAGCGACGATCGGCCGCCGATGTTCCGCGTGACGGTGCTGTTCTCCGAAGTCGATGGCAAGACGAAGATGGATATGACCATGACGCTGCCCACGCCCGAGGCGATGGTCGAGACGCAGGCTATTATCAAGAAGTTCGGCGGCAACTCGACTTGGGACCGGCTTGCCGAGTACTTGGAAAAGGAATCGTCCGGCGAAGAGAAGTTCGTCATCAACCGCAGCTTCGATGCGCCGCTGGACGTGATGTTCGAAATGTGGACCGACCCTAAACACTTCTCGCAATGGCTGCCGCCGACGGGCTTCGAGATGAAGTTCATCCGCTGCGACATCCGGCCCGGCGGAAGCGGCTTCTACTGCATGAGCGGACCCGGCATGAAAATGTACGGCCGCGTCGATTACGTGGAAATCACGAAGCCAAATCGCATCGTCTACACACAGCAATTCTGCGATGAGCACGAAAAGTTCGCGCGGCACCCTGCCTCACCGACTTGGCCGGCGACGATGCACACGGTCGTTGAACTGACGGCCGAAGGACCGGACCAGACGCGCGTGACGGTCACTTGGCAACCGCACGGCGCCGCGACGCGGGAAGAGATCGAGACCTTCATCAAGGCCAAGGGCGGCATGACGCAAGGCTGGACCGGATCATTCGACAAACTGGAGGCTCATCTGGCGGCTACGTAAATGATTGTTGGGTGCGGTCGAGTTCTATGAGACCCACCATGAATTGCCCGCGAATGCTGGCACATGGTGGGTCTTCGCTGCGCTCGACGCCACCCTACGCACGGATCTTGGGCCGTCGCATCACACACCGAGCACTTTCGCCGTCACGAACCACTGCAGCTCCCCGCGGCCGAAGTCGGGCGAGTCGTTGGAGCGAATCGCGGCGATGGCGCCTTTTTTGAAGTTCATCCAGCCGTCTTCCTGACCGATCAGCAAGGTGGCGATAAAACCGACGTCCGGAGCGTGGCCAACCCAAGCCACCTGGTCGAGGCCGGCTGCGTACTCGTCCGTCCACGCGAAGAGCCTTTTCGGATCGCCGCCGGGCGACAGATGCTTGCACTCGACGAGCCGGGTCTTGTCGCCCAGCGCGACGGCGAGGATTTCGGCCGTTTGCCGGCAGCGGAGCAGCGGGCTGGTGGCGATCACGCGCGGCTTCAGCCGCGCGGGACGAGAAACGCGACCATTTTCGCGAACCGCTCGCGGCCCTCGTCGGTCAAAGGACGTAAGGCATCGTCGGGATACTTGGCCTCGTCGCGCTCCTCTGCCCAGGCGTGCCGGATGATGAAAAGGTCCATTACTTTGTCCTCCACAGTATTCTATCGTCGATGCCAAGTGCTTGCTGCACGACGGCGATGTCGGCCTTGAACCGCCGGGCATCGGTCGGATAGCCGGCCGTCGGCTGCAACTCCGGCAAGTGCCGCCGCCAGTGCTGGTTGAAGGCGTGCATGGCCAGCTCGCGAAGATATTTTGAGGCCATCGAGGCCAGTGCGGTGGGGAGTTGCGATTCGCCTTTAACTTGAAAGGAGATTTCCACGCGCCGCTCGGCCGGCCCGAACCGATAGACGCTGCGCTCACGGCCTTCGCTGACGACCTCAATGAACGGGCCGGAAAAACAGTCCATGAGCAGCGAAAGATAGCGGTCGCGTCCGCCATGCTTATCGCAAAAGACGAAGACGCGTTCGTCGGGAAGCTGTGCGATCAACCGCGCCGCGAGCGAGAGCGTCCAGCGCGAAAGCGCGGTTCCCTTGGTGTCGCAGCGCTCGACCGTCTCGTTAAACTCGCGGGGGAAAATCGCGATGCTTTGCATATCGACCAGCCGCACGCCGGCCTGCGCGAATGCCGGACGGAGTCGGGAATGAAGCCTATCGAGTTCCGCCGCATCGAAGTCCAGCGGCAGCGGTGCGTCGTCGCAGTTGCCGCAGAGCGCCTCATGGCGCCCGTCGCCATCAAGCCCGGTAAGACACGTCCATACGTCGTCAAACGTGCCCGGCCGCCTGCCCAGCAAGCTCCAGAGTGCCCAGAGCCCGCGCTCTAATTGAGCAAGGCCGTTGCCGGGCTGATAGAGCAGCTTCGAGTCGCCGATGGTGATGCAACCGTCTGAGCTTTTGGTCCGCTTGCGCGTCGAACGCACGGCCGGCCGCACCACCTTGCGCAACAAGTCATAGAGGTCCTCGCCTTCCGCGCCATCGGGCACTTCCCAGACGCTGGCGGAGATCACCAGCGGTCCCAAGTTAGGGCCATATCCGGCTTCGTCGGTGCCGAGGAGGTAAGGCATTGTGTAATGCCACCGGCTTGCGGGCTGTCGATTTAATGCCGAGATGCACCGATGAATAAGGAGTTACGTCAATGCCGTCGTCGTAAGTCCGTATTCTTTGGTCACTTTTCGACTAAACCAACAGACCGCTTGCCCGGTGGATGTTTACGTTCGTTGCTAAATACGGCTGACTGTCGGGCGTAGTTTTCCATCCCGCGTTTCGGCGACGGCGGAGCCGTCGCCGAAACGCGGGATGGATACTTTCAGGGCGAGCGATTGTGTAGCTTCAATCGTGACGGACCACCGGGCAAGCCGGTGGCATCGTAAGGTGACCTACAGCCAACGATTCTCGCGATACCAATCGGCCGTCTGCTGAAAGCGGTCTTCCAAAGGCTTCGCCACGGTGAACTGCAAATCGCGCTTGGCCGCCGCCGCGGAGCAAGTCCAGGAGCCGGCACGGGCCTCGCGGGCCTTGTCGCCGCTGAAGTACCACGGTTGACCCGAGAGCTTCGATACCGCCGTGGCCAGCAGCGCTGCGGTCCAAACGACGACCGGTCCCGCGGGCAGCACGAGAGTCCGCTTGTGACCCAAGGCTGTTCCCATCATACGCCCCATTTCGGCAAACGCCAGATCCCGTTCGGCGGCAACGAAATAGCAGCCCTGGGCGGCGGACTCTCCGTCGGCCGGTTCGCGGATTATGCGGCAGCCTCGCTCAGCGGCAAGAATCATCGCCGTGCCCAGGTCGTCCGCGTGGACCAATGAGAGCCAATGCGTCGTCCAACTGGGAGTGACATGCACACCGCATCGGGCAACCGGCCGAAACATCTCGAAGGTCGCCCGGTCGCCCTCGCCGAAAACCACCGGCGGACGCAGGATCGTGATCGGCGCCCGGTCGGCCCATTTGCGGGCCTCTTTCTCGCCGGCCAGCTTGCTGCGGCCATAATTCGAGACCGGCGCGGGCGGATCACTTTCCTGCCGCGGCCGGTCAGGCGCCGAGGCCCCATAGCGGCCAACGAGGAAACCGCCAGCAGCAACGGCGGCGTTGCGGCCGCGGCACACGCCCGGGCCACATTGGCCGTCCCTTCGCGATTGACCTGATAGAGATGCTCGACGCGGGCCGCCTTCACTAGCCCGGCAAGGTGATAAACCGCGTCTTGGCCGGCTACCGTGCCGCCGAGCGATGCGGCGTCGCACACGTCGCCTTCCTCCCGGCGGAAATCGAGCCCGGCGAGGCGGTCCAACGAAGACTTCTTCCGCACCAGGCAGGTTACCGCATGGCCTTGTTCGACAAGCGCGCGTATCAGGTGAAAGCCAATGAAGCCGCTTGCGCCGGTGACCAGAACCTTTGCCATAAGTCAAATCATCACTTTCGTTTGAACAAAGATAGTGTTGAAAGGCGATGCCGGCAAGACGTGGCGGACAGAGGCCGCCTGCTTGACTGACACCACAGGGTTGGCTAGACTTGAACCGTAGGCTATTGACTGTGTTTGCCGCCCACGGGCGAGGGCCGCCGAATCTTGAGAATTTTCCAGATCCTGTGGGACCTCGACGATGACCCGGACGGAAACGTTCAGCACATTGGCGAACATGGCCTGACTGTTGAGGAAGTCGAGGACGTGCTCTACGCTGCTGAAGAGGTCGTTGCCAGCGAGTCGTCTGGCCGTCCGATCACATTTGGGGAGACAAGCACCGGGAAGTACATCACGGTAGTGTTTGACGTTGTGGATGAGGCATTGATGTTCGTGTACCCGGTAACCGCCTACGAAACCGATCCTTGATCAAACAACCCTCTCAAAATGGGCGAGCGAATTCGACGAGAACGGCGTCTTACAACCGAAGAGACGGCACGGCTGCGCGAGGCGCGGTCCGAGTTCGCCGACCGCCCTTCGGAAGCTAAACTATTGGCATCGGGCGAGTATGTCGGCCCGATGACGGTCGAGGAGTATCTGAGTTGGCGCAAGGGGACCGGCAGCGCGCCGTTAGCGAGCCAACTCCAAGCCGCCATTGCCGCCTCAGGCGAGCCTCTTCCCGAGATCGCTGACGCGAGTGGCGTTTCGGCTTCGGTGTTGCAGCGTTTTGTCAGCGGTCAGCGGGGCATCACGCTGGACGCCGCCGGCAAGATCGCCGCCCACCTCGGTCTGGCGCTCGCGCCGGCGCGCGGCGGGTAAGCATCGCGCGAAGCCATGCGAGTGCTGGAATGGGTTTCTGCACACGCGGTGCATCGAAACCGAATCTCACGCAAAGGCGCAAAGCTCGCAAAGAAGGACACTTTGCGAGCTTCACGCCTTTGCGCCAGAACTCCTTTCGGTCGGCGCAGCCGCGAAAAAACCGCCCGGACTGCATTGACCGCCAAAAGTCAAAGGGGGTAAGATGTTGGAACTATTACGCGAGCGAGATTCCCTACATGACCGATATTGTCATCCGACCCGTCAAGACCGCCCGGCAACGCAGGCAATTCCTGGAGCTTCCCTGGACGATTTACAAGGGCGATCCGAACTGGATTCCGCCGCTCAGGCTCGATCAGAAGGAAAACGTCGGCTATATCCACAACCCGTTTTATGATTGGAACCAGATCCAGACATTTCTCGCTTATCGCGGCAACGAGGTCGTGGGCCGCATCGGCGCGATCCTGAACCAGGGTCACATCAATCGCTACGACGACGAACGAGGGTTCTTCGGCTTTTTCGAGTCGATCGATAATCAGGACGTGACGAATGCCTTGTTCGACGCTGCCCGCGACTGGTTCGCGGACCAGGGCATCTTCAAGCTGCGGGGTCCGGTCAATCCCTCGTTGAACGCCACGCTGGGGCTCTTGATCGACGGCTTTGACACGCCGCCGACGTTCATGATGACCTACAATCCGCCCTACTACGAGCGGCTGATTGAAACCTACGGCTTTCGCAAGACGCAAGACCTGTACGCGTTTTGGGGCCATGTGTCGATGCTGCCCAAGGTGGCCGAGAAGCTCGCGCCGATCTGCGAGCAGATCATCGAACGCTACAACGTGAAGGTCCGGCCGCTGGATAAGTCGCGATTCGTGGAGGAGGTGAAGACTTTTCTCTCGATCTACAATCGCTCGCTGACCAACACTTGGGGCTTCGTGCCGATGTCCGACGCCGAAATCGAGCATGTCGCCAAGTCAATGAAGCCTCTCATCGTGCCCGAACTGGCAATTTTTGTCGATGTCGACGGACGGACCGTCGGGGCGACGTTCGGGCTGTTGGACTATAATCCGCGGATCAAGGAAATCGACGGTCGCCTGTTTCCCTTCGGCTTCATTCACCTGTTGCGGAACAAGAGCGGGATCAAGAAAATCCGGCTGATCTCCACCAATGTGCTGCCCGAGTACCAGATGCAGGGCCTGGGCCTGGTGCTCATGCACGGTGTCGTACCCAAGGCCCTGGAATGGGGCATCGAGGAGGCAGAGTTTTCCTGGGTACTGGAATCAAACAAATTCTCCCGAGGAGCACTAAGCAAAGGCGGCGCCAAGATCACCAAGACGTATCGTATCTACGACAAGGAATTCGAGCCGGCCGCCGTCGGGACGGAGCGGCAAGCGAAGCGACGGGCGGCAATTCGCGGGCGGTTGGAAGTCCGGCAGGTCGTTTCGGGCCGCGATCTGAACGACTTCCTCAAAGTGCCGTGGTCGATCTACGCCGACGACCCGCAATGGGTTCCGCCCCTGCTGCTGGACCAAAAGGAGTTCCTCAGTCCCCGCAAGCATCCGTTTTTTCTGCACGGGGCCGCGGAGAAATTCGTCGCCTACCGCGACGGCGTCCCCCGGGGCCGAATCCTTGTGAGCGACGACCCTCGATATAACGCCGAACACAAGACGAACGTCGGCTGCTTCGGCATGTTCGAGTCGGCCGACGACCCTGAGATGGCGCACTCCTTGCTCGATACCGCCGCGCAATGGCTTCGCTCCCGCGGCCGATCGGCGATCATGGGGCCAATCGACTATTCGACGAACTACCCCTGCGGCCTGCTCGTCAAGGGTTTTCATACGCCGCCACGGATACTCGACAACCACAACCCGCCCTATTACGGCGGACTGCTGGAGTCGTGGGGCCTGGCGAAAGCCAAGGACCTTTTCAGTTGGTGGTTCGATGATCCCAAGGACATGCGCGCCATGTGGCGTGAGCGGGCGGAACGGATTCTCCGCCGCGGCTCGATCACGATTCGCCACTTCAACATCCGCGATTTCGATAACGAAGTGCAGCGTTGCAATTCCGTCTACAACACCGCGATGGAGCGGAATTGGGGTTTCGTCAGCCTCACCGAGGCCGAGTTTCGCTACATGGCCAAGCGACTGAAGGAAATGGCCGAGCCGAGGATGGTGCTGCTTGCCGAAGTCGATGGCTACCCGGTCGGCTTCTCGATAACGCTGCCCGACTTGAATGAGGCCGCCCGCCCGCTGAACGGCAGGCTGTTTCCCTATGGAATACCGGTGAACCTCGTGCGCTTTCTCTGGCGGAAGGGACGCGTGAAGTCCGCGCGGATGATTGTGTTGGATATCCTGGAAAAATATCGCCGCCGCGGCATTGCCGAGATGCTAATCCTGAAAACGCTCGAATTCGGAAAGAATGTTGCCAAATATACGGGCGGCGAACTGGGCTGGACACTCGAGGACAACCACCTCGTGAACCAGACGATTGAGGCAGTTGGGGCGAAAAAGTACAAGATTTATCGAATTTACGAGAAACAGATCGGTGGATAAGCCCCGTTGTCTCTGCCGATATTGAGCTTATAATGAAAACTGGTCGCAATAATCGGCCTGACACTAATATTTCAAGAGAATTGACAGAAGAGGACCTCCTTTTATGGGGAACATCCAGGAACTTTCCGAGTCTAGTTTCGAAACCGACGTGCTCAATTCACCGAAGCCGGTGTTAGTCGATTTCTGGGCCCCGTGGTGCGGCCCCTGCCGCCGTATCGCCCCGCTGCTGGAGCAGTTCGCCCAGGAGAACTCGGAGGCGGTCAAGGTCGTGAAGATCAACACCGATGAGAACATGAACTTGGCGACCGGCTACCGCATCGACTCGATTCCGACGTTGATCCTCTTCAAGGACGGACAGGTCGTCGAGCGCTTCGTCGGTTTTGACAAGTTCCGACTGCAGGAAGCCATTTCGCAGATCGCGGGGTAGCTTGGCGTCGCAGCCCGACGCGTAAGCGAGGGACGAGGCCCCGTCCCTCGCTTACGCGTCGGGTTAGGATGAAACGATGAAAGGCGGTGTACCATCGAGACTTCCGCCTTGCTCTCCCCGGAACTCCTTGCCAAGCTCGAAAAGTTCGAGTTGGTGAGCCGGAAGATCTTCCGCGGCCGCATGAAAGGCGAGCGCCGCAGCCCGCGCAAAGGTCAAAGCGTCGAGTTCGCCGACTTCCGCAACTACGTGCCGGGCGATGACCTCCGCTTCGTCGACTGGAACACCTACGCCCGGTTGGAGCGGCTCTTCCTCAAGATGTTCCTGGAAGAGGAAGACCTGCACTTCTACGCCCTCATCGACGCCAGCGGCTCGATGGATTATGGCGAGCCGACAAAGCTGCGCTACGCCGTGCAACTCGCCGCGGCCCTCGGCTTTGTCGGCCTCGTCCGCGGCGATCGTGTGAAGATCGAGACGCTGGGCCAGCCGGTAGGCCGGCCCGCGCCCGTATTTCGCGGACGCAAGAGCCTCTGGCGGATGCTCAAGCACCTGGAGGAGATCCAGGGCGGCGAGCAGGTCTCGCTGACCGAAGGCATGAAAAACTTTTGCATCCGCAACTCGGGCCGCGGCATTGTGGTGCTGATCAGCGACCTGATGGACAAGTCGGGCTACGAGGCGGCCCTGCGGTATCTGCTCTCCCGCGATCTCGACGTCTACGTGATCCAAGTCCTTTCCGCGGCCGAGATTGATCCCGACGTGACAGGCGACTTGCGGCTGATTGACTGCGAGGACGCCGACGTAGCCGAGGTCAGCATCACGCCGGCGCTGGTTGCCCGATACAAGAAGACGCTGGCCGCCTTTATCGACGGGGCACGCCAGTTTTGCATGAAACGCAATATGGTTTATCTCCTGGCGCGGAACGAAGTGCCGGTGGAGGACCTCGTGGGCGGATATTTGCGGAATAGAGGACTGGTGAGGTAGAATATCACCATGAGAAGCCCCTTTCCCGGAATGGACCCTTATTTAGAACCGCATTGGCCGGGACTGCACACGCACTTGGTTTCGCTGGCGACGGCGGACCTGAACCGCAGCTTGCCGGAGGATTTGGTTGCCCGGGCCGAAGAAAGGCTGTCGGTCGAGACAGCCGACGATTTCGGGCGGACCGTCCTTGCGGATGTAGCGGTTTACCAACCGGACTTAAATGACGTTGGCGAAGGTGGTCTGGCCGTTTCGGCGCCTTACAAGCTCATTGCCGACGTGGAACCGGCAACGGAGCGCTTTATCCGCATCATTCGCGCCGACGACGGGCGGCTGATTACGATCATCGAGATGATCAGCCCCGCCAACAAGCTGGGCGGGCTCGAGCAATACGTGCAGAGGCGCGTTGAACTCCTTTCCGGCGGCATTCACGTCGTGGAGATAGACTTGGTTCGTCGCGGCAACTGGCGGGCGTTGTTGCGACCCCATGCCTGTCCATCGGAGGCCGTCTCGCCTTATCGCGCGACGGTTCGTTTGGCTCCGGGACGGGTTGCCTATCTCTATCCCATGCCGCTGCGACAACCGCTGCCCGAAGTGGCCATTCCCCTGCGCCCGGAGGATAAGAAGTTGCGGCTTGACCTGCAATCGCTTATCCAGCGTGCGTACGAGATCGGCGGATTCAATCGCGGCATCGACTACCGCCAACCTGCCGATCCGCCGCTAGAGGCCGACGACGCAACGTGGGCGAAAGGCTTGTTGCAGGCAAATTGAGGAGAGAATAGCCATGAGCGTCGCAATACAAGACGATCTACAGCAGATTTGGGACAAGGTTCGCGCATGGCCGCAGCCGCTGCGGCTTCTCGCTGGCATCAAAGATTCTCCGGTCGATCGAAGCCGAGCAAGGGCTGCCTAAGAAATCGCTGCACGACCTGGTTGGCTTATGGAGTGATATGCCTCCAATGACCGACGAGGTCGTAGAGCGAATCATCGACGA
This sequence comes from uncultured Planctomycetia bacterium, assembly GCA_963707295.1. Lineage (GTDB taxonomy): Bacteria > Planctomycetota > Planctomycetia > Pirellulales > Thermoguttaceae > JANXQG01. Next base: position 51,033 of record CAVPPL010000006.1, on the reverse strand, counting down.
AGAGCGCCTGAAGAAATACGGATGATGCGACTACACGTTCAGATTCAACCGGGTCAATCTCCAATTCTTGACGTGAACAACGCGCTCGACCACTTGGGCCGACTGAGTGCCGAGTCTCAAGTGAGCAAGGGTGACGATGGCGGAGAATACATTAATGTGGATTACACTACGACCAATCTTGCATCGCTTTGGGATTCGGTTCGGCAAAAGTTGGCGACAATCCCGGGGTTGGCTGACTCAGCAATCGTCGCTTGTGAAGGTAAGCTCGGGTGGGACGATTATCTACTCTTGCACGACTATGATCCGTTGGAGCCGTTGGACAAGCTTGAATAGTGCATGAATCAGGTCGCCCGATTGCGTCCTCATTCAGTCGGTCGAAACCGCTTCAGATCGGGGATCAGGTCGAAATGCGGATCGGTAGAATAGACCGCGCAATCGCAACGGCGCCAACTGCCGCGATTGTCAGGTCGCTCAATGGAAGGTCGTGTCCGCGCGAAACAAGCGTCCTGCCTACTGCCGCGGCTTGCCGCCAATCCTCCCAAGTGATTTCCAGGCATTGGACTCCACGAAGTACAGAGGAAGCCCAATCCGCGTGGGCCTGCCGACGGAAGCCGAGAAGGATTTCCGCAAGGATCGGGCCAATTATCGCGACAAGGTCCTCATCGAGAAGTCCATCAACGATTTGCTTGGTCCGTGATTGCGGCCGGTTGAAGAATGGAATCCAAATGCAGGTGTCAATCAGGACGAGATCGTCGAGCTTCATCGGCCGCCCTCATATCCGTTTCTTCCAACTCGCGCCAATTATCCTGCATTTCGACTCGACCGGAAAGCGTTTTTAGTTCCTGTCGCCGAGCGTAACGAACGTACTCGCGCATCGCCGTTAGGAGCGCTTCGGCCACGTCGTTTTGCTTTGTCAGGGTCTGGATTTCAGCGACTTCGTCGGACGTTAGGTTTATCGTTGCGGTCATGGGCCTGGCTCCTGGCCAGTGATCGAATTAGTGAATTACTTGCTTACGTCGAATACGTCCCAATTCTACCTTGGCACTTACCCCTCGTCTATGTTGCTTGCCGCCTTTGCGCGGGCGATCATAGTCCTTTTAGGCAGAGCAGATCCTTGCAATTCCGGCTAAAGCCAGTGCTACGAGCGCCGTGAGCGTGTGGAACGCGCCCGCTACACCGGCTAGAATGCACTGTCATTGCCGCGTCCCTCGTTTCAGTGCCGAACCGTGCGCTCATGCTCCCCGAACTCTCCAACACGCTCTCTTGGTGGCAATGGGCCATTTTGGCGGCCGTGCCGCCGTTAATCGTGCTTTTGTACTTCCTTAAACTCAAGCGGCGGCCGCTGGAAGTGCCGAGCACCTACCTCTGGCACAAGTCGATCGAAGACCTGCACGTCAACTCGATCTGGCAGCGGCTGCGGAACAACCTGCTGCTCTATCTGCAATTGCTGGTCATTCTGCTCATCATCCTGGCCCTGCTGCGGCCGACGTGGCAGGCCTATCGCCTCACGGGCAGCCGGCTGGTCTTCCTCATCGACAATTCGGCCTCCATGCAGGCCACCGACGTCAAGCCGAACCGGTTGGAAGAGGCCAAACGACGCGCGGGCGACCTGATTGACCAGATGCACTCCGGCGATTCGGCCATGCTCGTCGCTTTTTCCGACACCGCCCGGGTTGCACAGAACTTCACCAATAACCGCCAGCAACTCCGCGAGGCCCTGGCTGCCATCCGGCCCAGCCAGCACGCGACGAACCTTAGCGAAGCCCTCAAGCTGGCCGCCGGGCTTGCCAATCCGAGCCAGTCAGAAGATAAGGCAATTGAGGCGGCGACTTCCAACACAAAACTCTTCATATTCAGCGATGGCCGCTTCCCGGACGTGCCGAACTTCGAACTGGGCAACCTGGAACCAACCTTCGTGCCCATCGGCCGCCAGGACGTGGCTAACGTGGGCATCGTGGCCTTCGGCGTCAGCCGGGACGAGGAACATAAGGGCAAGCTTCAGGCGATTGCCCGACTGCACAATTTCGGCGACCCTCATTTGGACTCAAAGCCCACCGATGTCACGGTCAAACTTTTCGTCAACGGAGAGACCCGGCCGAGCAACGTTGACCAGCTTTCCGTCCCACCGGGCGAAGAGAAGGGCATTCCCTTCGACCTCGAAGAGTTTGAATCGGGCATTTTGCGGCTTCAGGCGGAAACGCACGACCAGTTGGCCGTTGACGACGGGGCGTGGGCCGTGGTAAACTCTCCTCGCAAGGCCAAAGTACTGTTGATCACGCTCAGAAACGAACGGCTGCAACAGGTCCTGAATACGAAAACGGCCCGTGAGTTGGCCGACGTCCAGGTGGAAAGCACCAACTTTCTCAAGTCCAAAAAGTACGTGGACCAAGTCGATCTCGGCGTGTGGGATCTAGTGATCTACGATCGGTCCCCCCCGCCCCAGATGCCGCGGACGAACACGTTTTTCATCGGTTGCATCCCGCCGGGCGGACGCTGGAAGGCCCGGCCAGAAGCCACCGTGCCGCAGATTATCGACGCTGCCACGTCCAACCGCCTCATGCAATGGGTCGATACAAACGAGATCGAGTGGATAATCTCGGCCACGCCGCTGGACATGCCCGCCGGCGGGACTGTGCTCATCGATTCGGACAAGGGCCCGCTCCTAGCCACGGCCCCGCGCGAGGCATTTGAAGACCTCGTGCTCGGAATGGTCCTGACCGAGGAACGGACGGCCGCCAATGGGAGTCTAGCCGCGTACCGCAATACCGACTGGCCTTGGCGGGCGAGCTTTGCCTCGTTCATATTGAACGTCCTGGCCGATCGGGCCGGTCAGGAAATGACCACTGGGGGCGCCTTGCGGCCAGGGGCAGTGGTCAGCCTCGACGCCCCAGATGCCCGTACCGGCCTGGATGTGCAGACCCCGTCGGGCCGCACCATCCAGCTTCCGCCCAGCCCGTCCGGCAAGCTGATCTTCACGGAGACCGAGGAACTGGGCGTTTACCGGGTTCTGGCGGGCGGAAAAACGATCCAGCAATTCGCGGTCAATCTGCTCGACCCGGACGAGAGCAACATCCGCGTTTCGGACGAGCCCAAGTTCAAAATCGGCTACGTTGATGTGGCCGGCAAGTCGGGCTGGGTCGTCGGACACCGCGATATCTGGAAGGAATTGGTCCTCGCCGGGCTGGCGATCGCGATTCTGGAATGGCTGATATATTTGCGTCGCGTTTATGTGTAGGGTGGGACAAGCTCGCTTCAAGCGAGCGCCGGACCACCATGATTAGCATTAGGCCATAGCATGGTGAGCCCCGCGCTCGCAGCGTGATCTTGTCCCACTCTACGCCGGTCGTCCGTGCCACATCGCGGCAAGTCGCGCGGAGAATTTCTTTCGCGAATCTTGTCTTGTCGCGCGTTTTCGGCTTGACTTTTTTTCCAAGGTCGGTAAGAAATTGCTTTAGAGAGAATCGCGCACTGCCGAATGGTAATGAAAAACGAAGGCGGCTCTTTCGTCGGGCAGGCATAAGAGATGCTGTTCGAAGGCCAATGAAGGCCAACGCTCAGGTCCAGGAGGTCTGGATCGGCGCCCCTCTTGGAGTTTGAGAGAATGAACGAGTTCGAGATCGGCCCTTCGACACTGTCCCGCGTGGAAGTCGACGAAGAGCCTCCTGGTAGTAAAAGCCAGAGCATCGCGTGTCAGCACCCTTCCCTGATTCAACAGCGTCTCTGGCCCCAGGTCGTCGGAGGATTGGGTCTACCTGAACCGCTCCGGCTGGCCCGTAGTCTTGGGAGCCCGGAGCCCGTCCCGCCACCGATTGTCGCCCGTCCTTCCCGCACGTCTCCCCGCGCCAGGGCCTTTCGCAAGGCTTTTTACCGCGATGTGACCGATAAGCAGTGGAACGACTGGCGGTGGCAGGCCCGCAGCCGCATCCGCACCCGCCCGCAGATCGAGAAAATGCTCAATTTGTCGGCCGAGGAGCTAGAAGGGCTCGACAAGGCGGGATCGATCCTGCCCGTCGCCACAACGCCCTATTACATGAGCCTGATCGCGGCGGATGACGCCAATCAGGGGCTGCGGCGGACGATCATCCCCACCGCTAACGAGTTTACGCAGGTCCGCGGCGAGTCGGCCGACCCGCTGGGCGAAGACCACGACAGCGCAACGCCGGGCCTGGTGCATCGTTACCCGGACCGCGTTTTGCTCCTGGCCGTGGACTTCTGCACGACCTACTGCCGCTATTGCACCCGTTCGCGGGTGGTCGGCTCGGGCGAACTCGTGGCCAACGAGGCCCGGTTGAAGCAGGCCTTCGAGTATATCCGCAACCACACCGAGATTCGCGACTGCCTGATTTCCGGCGGCGACCCGCTCTCGCTGGGCGATGACCGCCTCGATTGGATCCTCACGAATCTCCGCTCGATTCCGCACCTGGAGTTCATCCGCATCGGCACCAAAATGCCCGCGGTGCTCCCCATGCGGATCACGCGCGAGCTCTGCCGCATGTTGCGAAAGCACCATCCCTTGTGGATGAGCATCCATTTCACGCATCCCGACGAATGCACGCCGGAAGCCTATAAGGCGTGTGCCCGGCTGGCCGATTCGGGCATCCCGCTCGGCTCGCAGACGGTGCTGCTGCGGGGCATCAACGACAACGTGCCAACTATGAAGTCGTTGATGCACAACATGCTCAAGATGCGGGTGCGGCCGTACTATCTCTATCAGTGCGACCCGATCACCGGCTCTCACCACTTCCGTACCCCGGTGTCGAAGGGCCTGGAGATCATCGAGGGCCTGCGGGGTCACACGACCGGCTATGCCGTGCCCACCTACGTCATCGACGCCCCCGGCGGCGGTGGCAAAATCCCCTTGCTGCCGAACTCTGTGGTTGGCCGCGATGGCGAAGACCTCGTGTTGCGGAATTTCGAAGGGAATACCTATCGGTATCCTGATCCGGAAGGGGTTACAGCTTGACAGCGGAACTGACTTTGAATTAGCGACCAGCTTGCGCGGTTCCGGCAAGAAACCCCTTGTCGGAACCGCGTACGACGGTTATCGCTGCAAGCACGTTACCATAGATCGTGCGCCGTGGGTTCCCTAACATTTGAGCGAGTAACGTGGCAAAATCCACCTCTAGTCACAAAAACGGTGCAGCGCTAAAGCTTGGGGACATGGTGCGGGTTGTGCAATCTGAGGGTCTTCGTGGTCGCATTGTTGAGGTTCGCGGACCGCTCGGACCAGACGGCGCGGAGATATTCCGTGTACGTGTTCGGCGAAAGCCCAAACCGCACGATATCGAACTGCGCGGCGATCAGCTCGAGCCAATTCCAGTTGGCTCGTGACGATTGCTATTCAGCCTACGATTAAGGGCGCACAAACCTTCAACGGCAAGAACCGCAGCAGTAACAATCGCGGCTCCGACGAGGATGTCGCCAATAAGACCAGACCAGAAGATATGGTCGAAACCATCTGTCCTGAATTCTGGGAACCTCTCGGCTTCACTTCGACAAACCCACGGCCACCCGTAGTCCCATCCCATTATCTGAATGCCCGGACGAAGCGGTCCTTCACGAATCATAACGTGCCCGAGCCATGCGGGCGACGCAGCGCATATTGAGGCCAATAAGCGCGCACGACACGCCAACCGCAGTGAGCAGCGACCAAATGCTTATCGGAAGCAACCGAAGGTCAAGGACTGATCTGATCGACATTTCTTCTTTTCACTAGACCGAGCACTTCGTCGAGTCAGGTATGCTAGCGAGCCAATTATACTCGTTCCAACCAGCCCCAGCGTTCCCGGCTCCGGCACCACGTTCAGCACGAGGTTGTTGCCCTGCACCGCCAGCGTCCCGGTGAAGCCGTTGCCGATCGGGCCGCTGCGAATGTTGCCAAGGTTGCCGCTGATCGCGCCGGCGTCGATGAGCGTATAGGTGCCAATGCCGAAATTGGCCAGCGGCGTGAAGTTGAAGTCGGTGAACTGCTGGCCGTTGAGCGCGAGCAAACTCGCGGGCATGAAAAGTAAATCGCTATCGCCCGTCGCGTCAAGCTCATAGTCCATGACGGCGCCGCGCGTCAAGCTCAGGCTGCTGGTGAGGCTGAGCGTGCCCGGCGAATCACCCGGCGCAATGATCCCGCCCGACTTGATCGTCAGGCTGGCGATGCTGCCCGTCCCGCCGAGTGCGCCGCCGCTGTTGATCGTTATGAGGCTGCCAAGCGAAGTGTTGACGAGCAGCTTGCCCTGATTGATCGTCGTCGGGCCGGTGTAGGCATTGCTTCCGGCGAGCGTTACGGTTCCGCTGCCGAACTTCGTCAAGCTGCCGTCTTGCAGAGTTCCGCCGAGTGTCAAGCTTGCCGGGCCGCCGATCTGGGCCGTGCCGCCGCCCAAATCGACTGTGCTATTGATCGTGGCGCTTGCGCTGGCCGTTATGGCTGCATTGCTGCCGGTGAGGACGAGGCTGCCGCCGCTCAACGTATATCCGGCCGTGTTGAAGTTGATCTGATTGACGACTTGCGACCCGGAAACGGCGACGCTGTTCGTGCCCGCCGGTCCGCCGAAGATGGCCGTGTCGCCCCAACTGTTGCTCCAGGGCTGATCGACTGTCGCCTTGGCGTCGCCGTCGTGGTGGAAGTTCAGCGAGGTCGTGCTCCACGTGCCGCTGCCGCCCGGCGTCGAGCCGTTGCCTTGCCAGGACAACGTCCAGGCCGGCCGCGACCAATCGACGTAAGTCGTCTGCGTCAAATAAGGCGACGTGCCCAGGTCGGAAGCAACGGTCTGCACTTGCAGCGTAACAAAATTCTCCGTGCCGCTGCGGACGAGGTTCTCGACGAAGTAGGCGTTGTTGGGCGTGCCGCCGAGATACGATTGTGTACCGCTGGAGTTGAGCTTGAAGATATTATAAGCGTAGACCGTTCCCGTGGGATTGCCGCTGCCGTCCAGTGCGCCGGCGGCATGCGTCCATTCCAGGCGCATGGTGGCGGAAGTCGAGCTGGCAAGGCTGGCTTGCACGATTCGCAAGCCGGTCGGCGCGGCCGGCGTGCTTTGCGTGCCGTTATAAAACGCGATCTGGCCAACGCTCATCGTGTAGTTGTTCACCGCTCCGCCGTTGCCGTACCGCAGGCCGATCCCGGTGATCGTCTTCCCCGCGTAAGCCGCCAGATTGAACACCGACGTGTTCCAGCCCGTCGTCGTGGTCGTACCGCAATTCAGGTAGCCGACGCTGCTGTCGCTGAAGGTCAAGGCCACGTTCAGCAGGCTCGCCAAGCCCAATTGGCCGTTCTTGAAGACGATCTTTAAGTTCGAGTTGCCGGAAACCGCAAGCTGCGTGGCATAGAGGCTCAGATCGTTGAAGGCCGTCATATTGCCCGTCGCACTCAGTGACGTACCGCCGTAATAGGCTTGCGTGAGATCAAAGTTGGGCGTGAGTTTCGTCGAGCCGCCGTCGGAGCTTGTGTCGAGCCAGTGCCAGGTGGGCATGACGTCCTGCAGGCTGAGGTTGTTCCATTCGCCGGTAGCGAGAGTTTGACCATTCACGGCAAAGAACTGGCCCACGCCAGTATTGAAATTGGTGACAAAGGTCGAGCTGGGCAATACCGCCTTGGCCTGGACGTAGTTGGCGATGCCGTACCAACCCGTGCTACCCGACCCATAGGCGGCCAAGTTCGTGTTACTCGGATCACCCTTGTGCCGACCCAAAAATTGCTCTCTTGTTGACTAAAGAAGTTTTGCATCTTCGCCAGGTCGGTCGAGCCGCTGGCACTGCTCAATGTCGAATTCGGATTGAAGAGGCCGAACGAGACCTCGGGCGTGTTCTTTCCACTGGCGGAACTCGACAGGCTCGCCCAACTCACGCTGTTTTGGTAGCCGCCGGACTGCACGTTGATGCCGGCATAAACGCTGAAGGGGCTGCGGCCGAGGCTGTTGGCAAGACTCACGCTGCTGTTGATGCCGCCGCTCGACCAATTGTAGTTGAGAAAGACGTTGTCCGACACGCGGTTGGCCGTGCCCGTCAGGCTGCCGTTCTGGAAAAACAATTGATTGCTGCTGTCGAGCCGGTTTTGATAGGAGATCGCGCCGGTATTGGTCATCGCATCGTACCAGTCGATCTGCATCGTCGGCGCCTTGGCGTGGATGTAGTTAATGAAGGCTTGCATTTGAGTGGCAGTCGCGCTGTTTCCACCGGTCGTCTCCTGGTTGAAGAACCAGCCGTCGAAGTGATAATACTGGGCGAGTTGGATCAGCTTGTCGGCGACGGGATAATCGGTGACGCCGCCCGCTGTCGTGCTCTGCAGGAGATCGTTTACAAAACTGATATTGCCGCCGAATTGGTTCGGCGGAAAGAAGATGTTCCCCAGCACCGGCACGCCGTTGCGATGGGCGGCGTCGATCACCGTCGGATTTGGCGCGAGAATCAGCCCTTCGCCCGCCGAGCCACCCCAAAAGACAAGTTGGCTCTGATATTGCCAGTAAGTCGGGTCGTAGTAGGCCATCGTTTGCGACCCCTGTGAAGGGTTGCCGCTGGTGGGGGCAAAATCAGACAACGACATTACGCCCGCCGCCGTGTTGGCGACGGCAGGGTTCACTTGCGCCGGCGTGTAGCGCGCGGCCAGCGGCACGTAGGAAACGTTGAATGCCGAATCGGGATCGTTCGCGGGATTCCAGTTCAGAAGCGATTGGCCGAGTCCGCCAGACGGTATGGTGGCCGGATAGAAAAATGAGGCATACGGCTGGCCCGGCAACGCGGCCGCGGCAAACCGACCCGCGAGGCCAGAAACGCCATGCCGGCAATCGCCAAAACGGCGAGGCGGTCGTGCGGTAAGGAGACCGAGCAACGATGGACGTAGACGCCATTCCAATGGAACCTGCTGCTCACCAAGATCGCTACCGCCGAAGGAAATCTGGACCAAGCCTGGGCAACTGCAAAGGATAATCGATCAGCCGATGGTTTCCAAGCAAATTCTTCTCTCCCCCTGTACTCCCCGCCGTCAATCCCGTAAGATCGCGGAACTGATAACGGTGTACCGAGTACTGCTTACTGAGCCCTTCCATGCTCATCGGCCTGACCTACGACCTGAAAGCCGACTACGTGGCCGCCGGCTACTCGGAAGAGGAAACTGCCGAGTTCGATGGAATTGCGACGATCGACGCAATCGACGCCGCTCTTGTCGAGTGCGGCCACGAGACCGACCGCATCGGCAACGGCCGGCAGCTTGTCGAGCGGCTCGCCGCCGGCGACCGCTGGGACCTGGTGTTCAACATCGCTGAGGGGCTGCATGGAGTTGCCCGCGAGGCGCAAGTGCCGGCTATTCTGGACCTCTACGTGATTCCTTATACCTTTTCCGACCCGCTGGTCATGGCCCTATGCCTGCACAAGGGCCTGACGAAAACGGCAGTCGCCAGCGCCGGTGTGCCGACAACGCCCTTTGCCTTGGTCGAGTCGATCGAGGACGTTGAGTCGGTCGATTTGCCCTTTCCGCTCTTTGCCAAGCCCGTGGCCGAAGGCACGGGCAAGGGGATCAACGCCGAATCGAAGATCAAGGACCGCGATGCCCTGCGGCGCGTCTGTGAGCGGCTGCTGGCACGGTGCCGCCAGCCTGTGATAGTCGAGACCTTTTTGCCTGGCCGGGAGTTCACCGTCGGCATTTTGGGCACAGGCAACGAGTCGCGAGTGATCGGCAGCATGGAGATCAACCTCTTGCCGACGGCGGAGGCCGAAGTCTATTCTTACAATAACAAGGCCCGCTGGGAAGATTTTTGCGTGTATCGAGCCCCGCAAGGCAGTCGAAGACCCGGAAGTGGCCGAGGCCGAGCGGGTTGCCTTGGCGGCCCACCGGGCGCTTGGCTGTCGCGATGCCTCCCGCGTCGATATCCGTTCGGACAGCCGCGGCTGGCCGCACTTCATGGAAATCAATCCCGTCGCCGGCCTGCACCCAAAGGATTCGGATCTGCCGATGATCTGCAACTTCTTCGACATGACCTATTGCGAGTTGATCGAGCAGATCGTCGCGGCGGCCTGCCAGCGGCTGCCGGTAAATCTTCCCGCCGATCCCGTGTCGGTGGAATAGTTACTGAGCAGCTATGAACATCGTCATTCTCCATAACGCCGTCGCCTCCCATGAATCGCCCGAAGACCAGGATACGCTGACTCAGGTCGCCGCGATTTCGCAGGCACTGGATCGGCTCGGTCATCGGCCGCTTGCGATGCCCTGCACGTTGGACCTCGCAGCGGCGCGAGAGTCACTGTTGGCCGCCGACGCCGATTTGGTGGTCAACCTTGTCGAATCGCTGGGCGGGAGCGACTCCTTGGCGCACCTCGCTCCTGCGCTCTTGGATTCGATGCGGCTTCCCTATACGGGCAGTCATACCGAGGCCCTCTTTGCAACCAATCACAAGTTGATCGCCAAGCGGACCATGCGGCAGGCTGGCCTGCCTACACCGCGGTGGATGTCGCTAGCAGGTCCTTCCTGCCGGGAAGGATCATTACGCCACGACGACACAAATGCGTTTGGACCGCTCGATATCTCAGGCCGATCTGGTCCCTCCCGGCAGGAGGGACCTACGGCGTCTTTCCAGCCGCCCTGCATCATCAAATCGGTCTGGGAGCACGGCTCGCGCGGATTGGACGACGAGAACGTTGTCCGCCACGGAGATGCCGATGTCATCCGCGAACGCCTTGCGGATTTCGTCGCCCGGAGCGGCCGCCCCCACTTCGCCGAAGAATTCATCGACGGCCGCGAGTTCAACGTTCCGATGTTGGACGGCTCCGATGGCCCGCAAGTCCTGCCGCCGGGCGAGATGGACTTTTCCACCTTCCCCGAGGGCAAGCCGCGGATCATCGGCCATCGGGCGAAGTGGCATGAAAGCTCGTTCGAGTACAACAACACGCCGCGGAGCTTCGATGTCCGCGAACCGGACCGCGGCCTCGTCGATCAACTCAAGCAATTGTCCTTGGATTGTTGGCAGCTATTCGACCTTCGCGGCTACGTGCGGGTTGATTTCCGCGTCGACCGCGCCGGCCAGCCGTGGATTTTGGAAGTCAACGCCAACCCATGCCTCTCGCCCGAGGCCGGCTATGCGGCGGCTTTGGACGAGGCGGGTGTTTCCTACGACGAGGCCGTGCAGCGGATCGTCGATAGCGCCGTGGCGGCGCATGGCACAGTTTTCGTTTGATCTTAGGGCTTGTTGCTGAGCACTAAGTACTGGGTACTTCATTATGCCCCTGACCTTTCGCACCGAACTCGTGCCCGATGACTGCGGCCGCATTCGCGCGATGGTCGAATCGACGGGCGTCTTCAATGCGGTCGAGCTTGACACGGCCGTGGAGCTGGCTGACGAACGCCTCAAGGAAGGGCCGGCGAGCGGCTACTATTTCGTCTTCGCCGAGTTGGACGGCCGAGTGGTCGGCTATGCCTGCTACGGCCCGATCGCCTTGACCGTCGGCAGCTATGATCTTTACTGGATCGCGGTCGACAAATCGGCCCAGGGGTTGGGGCTTGGGCGGAAGATTATGGACAAGGTGGCCGAGATCATCCGCGGCGAAGGCGGTCGGAACATCTACATCGAGACCTCTACAAAGCCGCATTATCACGCGACGCGGACGTTTTACGAGCGCTGCGGCTGCCCGCTGGTGGCGACGCTCGACGATTTTTACGCGCCGGGCGATGGGAAGGCAATTTACTGCAAGAAAGTTTGATGTCTCCACTTCTGATCATCCTCACTCCGCCCGGCCGCGGCGCGGTGGCCAGCCTGCGGATTGAAGGATCGGGCGGACTCGAATTGGTTGGCGATCTTTTCACTGCCCGCGGCGGCCGTAATATCGCCGAACTCCCGCTTCGGCAGATCGCCGTTGGCCGATTGGGCGGCGAGGAAGTTGTCCTCAGTCGAATCGAGGACGACGTGATCGAACTGCATTGCCACGGCGGATCGGCCGCGGTCGCGCGGCTGGAGGAACTGCTCGTCGGCCGCGGTTGCCGCAAAGTATCCTGGCAGGAATGGACGGCAGGACAGGGAACTGACCCGTTCGCCGCGGCCGCCTTGCTCGCCTTGGCCGAAGCCCGCACGGAGCGGACAGCCGCGATCCTGCTGGACCAGTATCACGGTGCGTTGCGGAAGGCAATTGAGCAGATCGAGGCTTCGATGCAAGCCGGCGACACGGCGGCCGCCGGCCTTCAGGCCGAAGCGCTGTTGGCTCAGCGCCAACCGGTTTGCACTTGATCCACCCGTGGCAGGTCGTCGTGGCGGGTCGGCCCAACGTCGGCAAGAGCAGCCTCATCAACGCCATCGCCGGCTATCAGCGGGCGATCGTCCACGACCTGCCCGGCACGACGCGGGACATTGTCGGCGTGCAGACCGCTTTGGACGGCTGGCCGGTGGAAATCTTCGATACGGCCGGCCTGCGCGCGGCGGGCGATCCGATCGAGCAGGCCGGCATCGACCTTGCGCAGGGTAAGATCGCCGCGGCCGACCTGGTCGTCCTGGTTTTCGATTCTTCCTCCCCTTGGACCGCGGCCGACCAGGACCTGTTTGAATCGCACCCATCGGCGTTGCTCGTGAGCAATAAGAGCGATCTGCCGCCGGTGCCCGGACCGCAACCGGCTGCCATGAACGTTAGCGCGGCAACATCCGCGGGTGTGGAGGAGCTTTGTCGGGCGATTGCTCATCGTCTCGTTCCACATCTGCCGCCGCCCGGCGCGGCGGTGCCGTTCCTGCCGGAACAGGTGGAGCGGATCGGGACGTATCAGGAGCTGCTGCGCAGGGCCGCCTCAGCTTCTTCGATCGGCTGAAGCTTTCTTAGGAATCGACTCCATGATTTCACTGTTTCAAGTGCATCGCTAAGCTTCTGTCGGTTCGCGCTATTTGGTGAGTCTTTGTATTCCTGCAGCGCCAATCGAGTAGTCCGGGAATGCCCGGACCGTTGGCTTCTTCCATCTCGAAGATCAGTAGGAATGAAAACGTGCTCGCTTCCCTAGAGTTGCCCTTGTCGGAATAGAGCCACGAATAGATTTGCTTGTGCCGGCCCTCGAGTAGTGCCGCAACCTCAGCAAGCTCCTCGCGTGAGACCTTTTCGCCAGCGTCGTGCCGCGTTATGTCGCAGTTAATCCCCCACCGGCGTGCAAGCGGAATCAGGTCATGGAGCTCGGATGGTACATTCGCCAGATCGAATTCCGGCGGAACCCAGTTCTCAACGTACCATCCGTATTTCTTTTGAAGTTCGGCTGCAGGCCCAACGTTGAAGGCGCCGAAATGATAGCTCATAAAGTCAATCCTAAATTGCTCTATCGTCGGGTCCGTAGCAACTCTCGCAAGCATCCGTATTGTAGCGCCCACGCGAGTCCGCGAAAAGTCGGCTCAACGTTCCCCAATGGTTTCGCTTAGGAATGGCCCAAAACTCCCCCGTGTCTGCAAAGAATTTTCGCGAACAATTCCCTTTCGACTTTCGTGGAATGAATAGACCTTCACTTCTCATTGATACGGATACCAATGCCATGCCACGCAAACCTGCGGAAGCGACGGAGCGTTATTATTTGGGCCCTTTGCGCTGGAGCCAGTTGCCGCCGAACCTCGAGGCCCGCGCCAGGGCTTTGTTTTACAGTTGCGGCCAGTACCTCATTCCGACCTTCGAGCAGTGGGAAGCGGGCTTCTGCCGCGAGGAATCGCTGGAGAGCGAAATCCGCGTCTGGGAAGCGATCGATGCCGCCTTTCGCGATTACTTTTCCGGCCAGGAGCCGCGCCGGAGATGGCCGCCGAAGTGACCTACGACCTGCTTTCCATCTCGCTGGGGATCGAGAAGGACGAGCCGCTGTACAACGAACTGCGGTGCCGATATACGGGCATGTAGTCGGTCAGCGTTTCTCCTGGACGGCGCGAGGCTTGATCGTGCGAGTGACGCGCTCCAGCACCGGCTCGTCGGCGTCGTGGATGTAAAAATCCTTATCGGCCGAGATCGTGACATCGCGCAAAACGACGTTCGTGATCCGACTGTCGGGCAGGCCGATGAAGACGCCGGCATTCCGCGCGCCTTCGATCGTTAGGTGATCGAGAAGGATGTCGCGGACCGCGGGGACTCGCCGCGGGTCGCCCTTGAAATTGGGGCGGTTGGCGTCGCCATAGTTGAGCTGGATGATGATCGCCACGCCGACGTTCTTCATCGTAAGGTGGCTGTAGCGGACGTTCTCGACCAGCCCGCCCGCGCCGCGCATCGACTTGATGCGGACGCCATTGTCCGTGCCGTCAAACGTGCAATTGCGGACGAGCATGTTGCGGACGCCATCAGAGGTTTCCGAACCGATGGAGATGCCGTGGCCGTGCTTGATCGTGTTGTTTTCGATGAGAATGTTCGTGCCGCCGCCTTTGATCACGATGTCGTCGTCGCCCGTGTCGATGTCGCAGTCGTGAATCCAAACGCTCGCGTCATGGCCGGGGTCGATGGCGTCGGTGTTCGGCGACCGGGCCGGCGGCGGACTTTCACGCGCTCGATGGTAAGGTCGTGTACGTGCCGCGGCACGAGATGAAACATCGGCGAATCGGTCAAGGTGACGTTGGCCACGAGGAGGCGGTCGCAGCGCTCGATGACGACCATGTGCGGGCGGCGGTAAACGACGCCGCTGTGCCCGGCATTGGCGGCCGCGCGGGCGGCCGCTTCGGACCATTCCCACCAGTGCCGGCCGCTGCCGTCGATCGTGCCCGGCCCGGTGATGGCAACGTCGTGGAGCGAATTGCCGTGGATTAGAGGCTGCGGAACGCGGTAGGCGGCGTCGGCTTCGGCCTGGCTCTTGAACGTGGATGGGTGCGGCAGTCCCTGCTCTTCGAAAGTTTCGAACGCCTTGATGACGGCGCCGGCGTCCAGATGCAGGTCAAGCCGAGAGCAGAGCGCGAAAGGCGCCGTGCGGAATACGCCCTTCGGCACAACGAGCCTTCCGCCGCCGGCTTTCTCAACGGCGGCAATGGCTTTCTTGAACGCCGCGGTGTTAAGCGTCTTGACGTCGCCGACCGCGCCGAAATCGTTGAGATTAAACTCGCGGTCCGGAATCCGCGGCCGCGCGGGTCGCAGGTTTTCGATCGCGGAAACATCGACCGCGCGGTCTGACTTGCGCCGCGAAGACAAACGACGCGGAACACAGGCTGAAGAAAATTACGGAAAGTGGGAATCGTCGCATAATCGCAATCGCAATTCAACGCAATCGCCCAGCGTTGCGTTCGCGTTCCAGAAACGTGCCTGGCCGCAGTATCTGAAGTTCATAAAATGACCGCCCGATCCAATCGCCAAAATGTTCCTGATCGAGTGTGAGGAGGACATCTGCCCAGGCCAAAGCGCTGAACAATATCGGTCTGTCCTTGGCCGGTTCAAAGACGGCGGGACGGTCCAACGTAAGCACATCATCCATGAGCCTCAATTCCGGCCGTAAGTGAGCCCAATCGCGGCTTGCGGAACGCGGGAGGTCCGGCAGATTGTAAAGGACCTCCTCGATCACATAAGGCGTTACAACCAAGCTCCACTCATTTGCCGTGGCGCGATTGAAGATCTCGCGCGAAGCGCCGGTGGCCGAACCACACGCAGCCAAAACGACGCTGGAATCGAGGAAGAGAGTCACTTGTTCTCGTTTAAGAGGCGCATATCCGCCTCATCTTGCGCGATCCATGCACGCATCTGCTCGCCGGTGAATTTACGGGGCGCAGGGCGTGCCGCACCAAGCGCGCGCAGCCGCGCGGCGAGAAACAAGAGTAGCTCTTGCTTCTGCTCCGCCGGAAGCGCGTCGGCAGCTTCTTCGATTTCAGCAAGTGTGCTCATTGTTATATTATACCTCATTCAATCAGCAGGTGCGCCATCAGCGTCTCGCGTCAGACTCCCTTTCCACCATACTCCTCCTCAAAGAACTCCTCAACCCGGAGGTTAAAGGCTTCGATTTGCCCCTTCGCCCAAATATCGACCGCCAAGTCGTTTTCTGGATCCTGACTATTATCCAGTCCTTCATCGCCTTCAACGAATACGGAACCGCTGGACGAATCTCGCTCCAGATAAATCGCTTTTGCATGTCGATCTTGACCCACGCACATTACACACGCATAAGTGGCGGGAGCAATGGAATAGAACAGGTATCTCTCGGGGTCAATTCCGTTTGCTAGCAAAACACGTCTTCCATCTTCCCAGACCGGAAAGTAGCGTACCATGCACGTTGAGGACAACAACGAGTACAAGTCCTTTGGATCGGCTCGGTCGAGATAAGGATCGGCTTTCATGCTCGTATCCGATACTTGCTCTTGCGCCGCAAAGGCGAACGACGCGCTCGCAATCCAGAAACTTCCGCATCTTGCTGCGAGTTCATTCGCCGTCAAGTCGCCCAAGGATACTCATGTCCCGCACGGTACTCACGTCGCAGCAGCCGGGTTGCTTCCGCGTCGCCGGTAACTTGCTTCGTCGCCGGATCGTAAGCCAACTGCCGACCGAGCTGCATCGAGACGTTCGCCAGGATGCACGAGGCGGTCGAGATGTGTCCCTGCTCGATATCGGCCACGGGCCGGCCGCGCGACTCGATGTTGGCAAGAAAATCCTTCATATGGCCGCGCGTGGCGGGCGCGGCGTGCAGCTCGATCTCTTTCTCGGTCACGTCCTCCGGGAATTGCTCGCGCTCGTAAACGCAGTCGCGATGGATGGCCTCGCCTTTTCCTTCGGGGATGAAGTCGTAGCTCATCACGCTGGCCTTGAGCGTCCCCTTGTCACCGAAGAGCGTCATCGCCCAGGGATACTTCGGGTCGGGCGGATCGCCCCAACTGCGATGCTGCCAGGTGACGGTGAGCCCGTCATAATCGAAGTTGGCCGTCTGCGTGTCGCTGATGTTCGATTTCCCGCCCTTATCGACGAAGATGCCGCCGCTGGACCAGACCCGCTTGGGCCAGCCCAGGCCGAGCATCCAGCGCGTCGTATCGAGCATGTGGACGCACATGTCGCCGACGATGCCGTTGCCGTATTCCATAAAGGTCCGCCACCAGCGAACGTGCGGCAGGCCGTCGTACGGCCGCAGCGGGGCGGGGCCGGTCCACGCTTCGTAGTCGAAAAAGTCGGGCACGGCGGTGACGGGCGGGTTGCCGTTCGCCCGCATGTGATAGTAGCAGCAAATCTCCACGTGGCCGACCTTGCCCAACATGCCGGCGGCGACGATGTTCTTCTTGGCCTCGATCAAATGCGGCGTGCTCTTGCGCTGCGTGCCGACCTGCACGACGCGGCCGTGCTTGCGGGCGGCGGCGACCATCGCCTCGCCTTCGAGAACGTCGCGGCTGATCGGCTTCTGGCAATAAACGTCGGCGCCCGACTCGACGGCTGCGATCATCTGCAAGGCGTGCCAGTGGTCGGGCGTGCCGATGAGGACAATATCCAGGTCCTTCTCCTTGAGCATTGCCCGATAATCGGTATACGTCCGCGGCGTCTTGCCCGACTTCTGCCGCTTGGCCGCCATCTCCGCCGCGCCGGCAAGCTGCCGCCGATCGACGTCGCAAAGCGACACGACCTCGACCGGCGCGACCTGGATCAGCCGCCACAGGTCGCTCTTGCCGTACCAGCCGGTCCCAATGAGTCCGACGCGATAGCTCTTCGGCCGGTCGGCCCCGGCAACATGCACCCCGAAAGCCAACACGGCCAGCCCGGCAGCCGTGGTTTTAACGAATTGACGACGATTCATGATGATTGGACTCCCAAGGTTTAGAACCTATCCGAAAATGATGCATGACGCGAATTCCTTGCCTTCCGCTCCGCTATTTACCAACGCCTCGCTGTGCAACAGAAGTGAGACAGATTGATGCCAGAGGACAAACGTGGCAACGTGGTTTGGCTCGGCACACAGTGCGCCCGAAGTGCCAGATCATCCGGTCAATCTCGCCCGGAGAGCAACCGGTTTCAGGCCAACCGGTTCGGCGGGCCAACTTTAGCATGAGGTCATGGAAGAAAAGGTAGCCCGACCGCTCGGTCACCTCGGTTGTTATCCTGGGGTCGCCGTAGCCGTGGAGAAGAAGTCCCGTTCGCGACATCACCCTTACGATGTGGAGGTCGATGGGAATAAAGCGGTCTGATAGTTCGCTCAGAGCTAAGTCGCGCGTCTTGAAGCTGACGTTCTGGATCTTAAGGAAGGGATCCTCTTCGAAGTCGCAGTCGTACTGGCTTTCCGCGCGGTTGATGTAATCTTGCCAAGTGAACCCTTCCTTCGTGACGATCGCCTTCGCCGCCATGATTACGGCACCTCCTTTTTCTGGTCCCCAGCGATAACCTGCTCTCGTCAGAACGTCTCGGGCATATCTTCCGTCACTCCCTCGAACGTTGTAAAGAACCATGAAATCTCCGTAGCACGCCTCAGCGAAGCTTCGCCAAGCATCGCCCGCTCCAAGAGGCTATTGACGAAGTTATTAAAGATCACGATTGAAGTCCTGTTCCGCGCTTTCTAGCACGCCTTTCGTATAGAGAACTCGCCACTCCGCGATAGGGCGCAACTCCTCGTCGAATCTTGCCGCAACGTTGGCGATGGCGGCAAGGACGTCCGCAGGCTCTGGCACGGCGAACTGCGTTACCGATATTAGATTTGATTTCTCACTCATTTCTTGGGGCCTCCGCGAAGTAATGCAAAGCAGAAATCAGACGTGTTTAGATCATCCTCCGTCAGTGACGGATGGCTTTCTAAATACGTCTTGTGATCGGGATTCTGACCGGCTCTGAGCAGATTTTCATACTCTTCTATCTCGATAGACTTATCGTAGGAAATCAGATCGTAGACATCCAGGGCAGGGTGTTCCGCAACAAATGCATTGTGGTCTGGACGCTGTCCATCATTAAAAGCATTGGCATACTCACGAAACTGCTCCGCGAAATGCTCCTCAATATACTTGAGATACGGCTCGTACATCCAGGGATTGTCTTCCAGGAATTTCTTGTGATCAGCAGTACCGCGCTGGCTAAGATCCAGCTTGTATTCTAACAGCACTTTAGGCGAACGTCGGTTGTGATCGGTCAAATTGGTCTTTGCAAAAAAGCGGCTCTCGGCGATTGTTGATGATTGTATAGGTCATCTAATCCATCGGGAGAGCCACGGATGGCTAAGTATAAGCGTTCGTCGAATCGTCCGCAACCGAAACATAAGAAACACAAGAAGTCTCAGCACGATAAACGCCAGCGGCTTCAGAGTCGGAATCCCAAACGCAAGAGGACCATCGCCGCCAAGGTGCCGTTGACCGGCGCGATGCAGTCGGCGGTTTCCGTCCTGCAAGCGGTCATGGACGCCAGAATCGCTGTTCGCTTGGCAATCGTGGTCGCCGGGATGTTGCTGGCCGACGATCGACGCACTGCCAGTGCCTGGTTCGTCGCGGCGGGAGTGCGAGATGATTGGGACCGCTTTTACGATTGCCTGATCAGCGTGGGCCGAACGTCGGAAAAGCTGGCCGCGGCCATGCTCGGCTTGATCGTGCAGAAGTTCGCTCCTGCGCTCGGAGATCGCATCCTTCTGGCCATGGACGACTCGCCCACGGCGCGCTATGGACGGCACGTCGAAGGCGCCGGTGTCCATCACCATCCGACGCCCGGACCGGCGGACGGCAAGTGGCTCTACGGACACAACTGGGTTGCCCTGGCCTGGCTGGCAGGGCATCCGCTGTGGGGCGTGATCGCGCTGCCGCTGCGCTCGATGCTCTACGTCCGCCAAGTCGACATCCCCAAGCTGGCAGAAAAATATGGCTGGGAATTCCGCACCAAGCACCAACTGGGCGTCGAACTGTTGACCTGGTTCATGCAGGCGATCGGCAGGCTGGGAGTGAAGGCGAAGGTGTGGCTGGCGGTCAACGGCGCATATGCGGCGCAACCGTTTCTCAAACCGATCCTTGGCTTGGGCATCGTCGTCGTCAGCCGCCTGCGAAAGGACGCTTGTCTTTACGACTTGCCTGAAAAACGCGATCCCCGCCGCCGCGGACGGCCGCCCGTCTATGGCAAAAACAGAATCCACGTGGCGAAGCGTGCCGCGCATCGGCAGGGCTGGCAAACGATCACCTACCATTGCCGCGGCGTCGAGGCGACCCGTCAGTACAAGACCTTTCTGGCGACCTCGAAGTTGGTCGGCGGCCAGATCCGCGTGGTGCTGCTTCGCTTCGAGGACGGCAGTTGGGCACCCTACTTCTGCACGGACACGTCGGTGGACGCACGCGACATCCTGGAAGCCGTTGCCGCACGCTGGGCGATCGAGGAACACTTCCACGACGTGAAGGAGGTGTGGGGCGCGGGACAACAGCAAGTTCGCAACGTCTGGTCGAACATCGGTTGTTGGCACTTGAACCAATGGCTCTACGCGTTGGTCGAGTTGTGCTGTTGGGACCAGCCGGCGTCGGAGCTGAGCGACCGTTGCGAGCGTCCCTGGGACAACCCCGATCGGCGTCCCTCGCACACCGACCGCCGTCGCTGGATTTCGCGGAAAAACCTGCATCAACAATTTCTCGCCGTTCTGCCCAACGCACACGACATGCATAAATTCCACGACCTCGTCGCCAGCCTCCTCAACCTCTGCGTATAATCTATCCACGCGTACCTGCACCACCAGGAAAATCACCTAAAGTGCAGAATAGTAGGTGCGGTCTCCCATTGCGCCCCCTAGAGAGATGTAGCCGCCGATTGTGTTTCTCGACACAACGACCCTATCCTCGTATACGAGCAAGAGCGCATTCGTGGCGTTTAACCGGAAGACTTCACTCATGGTGTGCTCGTCGGTCTTGCCGCTGACGCACGAGGTATCGGGAAAAGCCTCTACCAATTCAATCGGCTCCTCCAGCAAAATAGCTTCCTCCACTGGAATAGCGTTGTCCAATTGCACGGCTTTTCGCAGCGCAGGAAGCGCATTTCCAACCGCTGGTGGAACTTGTGGAGTCACAGGAATTGGCGACGGCTGAAATCCAGCCAAGTTGCGATCCTCCCGCCGAACGGGCTCCGAGTTGCTAGTTCCGTCGATGGGCGACGACTACAGTAGCGAATCGAGAAGTGAATCGTCCTTTTGAGTAACAGCTTTCCTAGCGGTAGCAGAACGAGCCGGCGAGACGCGCCGAACGTCCTCATTTAGGAATCCTAAGGGATCGTCAGGCGGCTGTTGGTCGACTGGAGGAAAAGCGCCTTGATAGTCGCCGCGCGGACCCAACCCTTTACGCCTTCCGCGGCTACCGAGTCGTCGGGGCGAAGTCCGCCGGTGTCAGCTAGGATGCGGTCAGAAATTCCCCCTCTGGCCGGAGTACGCAGGCATGGTTAGGCCAGAATATCCTTCACCACGCGCCCTTCAACGTCCGTCAGGCGGAAGTCGCGGCCTTGGAAGCGATACGTCAGCCGCTCGTGGTCGAAGCCTAGCAGGTGCAGGATCGTAGCCTGCAGGTCGTGGACGTGGACTTTGTCTTTGGTGACGTTGAAGCCCAGCTCGTCGGTCGCGCCGTAGGAGAAGCCCGGCTTCACGCCCGCGCCGGCCAGCAGCATCGTGTAACAATCGGGGTAATGGTCGCGGCCCAAGAGCTTGCTGGCGGCAGTGCGCCCCTCGCGGAACGGCGTGCGGCCGAACTCGCCGCCGATGACCACGAGCGTCTCGTCCAGCAGGCCCCGCCGCCGCAGGTCTTTGATCAAGGCGGCGACCGGCGGTCCATCGTGCGGCACTTTCCCGTGAGGCCGCCCTCGATGTCCTCCGACGGGTTCGTGCCGTGGAAGTCCCAGCCCCAGTCGAAAAGCTGCACGAAACGCACGCCCTTTTCCACCAGCCGCCGGGCGAGCAGGCAGTTGTTGGCCAAGCTGCTTTCGCCGGGCTTCGCGCCGTAGTCTTCGAGCACGTGCTTCGGCTCGCGGGAAATATCCATCACGTCGGGCACGGAGACCTGCATGCGGAAGGCCAGCTCGTATTGCGACATGCGTGTGATCGTCTCGGGATTGCCCAGTTGCCGGGCCTCGATCTGGTTCAAGTCGTGCAAGGCGTCCAGCGTCATGCGGCGGAGGTCGCGGTCCATGCCCGGCGGATTGGAAACGTAAAGCACGGGATCGCCCTTCGAGCGGCACTGCACGCCCTGGTAGACCGAGGGCAAGAAGCCGGCGCCGAACGAGTTCTTGCCGCCGTTGGGCTGCGAGCCGCTGGAGATCAGCACGATGAAGCCCGGCAGGTCCTGGTTCTCGGTGCCCAGGCCGTAGGTGACCCAGGCGCCCATCGAGGGCCGGCCCAGCCGCGGCGAGCCGGTGAAGATGAGCAACTCGGCCGGGGCGTGATTGAACTGGTCGGTGTACATCGAGTGGACGAAGCAGAGCTCGTCGGCCACTTCGGCCAGGTGGGACACGGCGTCGGAGAACCACATGCCCGTCTTGGCATGCCGCGTGAATTTTCGCCGCGTGCCCAGCAGCTTGGGCGTGCCGGTGGTGAAGGCGAACCGCTTGCCCTTGGTGTACTCGTCGGGGCACGGCTGGCCGTCGCGCTTGACCAGTTCCGGCTTGTAGTCGAACATGTCGAGGTGCGGCGGCGAACCGGTGAGGTGGATGTAGATTATCCGCTTTGCCTTGGGCGCGAAATGAGGCTTCTTGGGGGAAAGCGGATTGAGGAGCGCGGCCTGTCCCACCGGTTCGAGCGAACTGGCGCCGGCGAACGTGGCCACCGCCATCGCGCCCAGCGAGAACGACGACAGGCCGAGGAACTGCCGCCGCGTGACAGTTTGCAACAATTCAAGCTGCGGGTCCATTCAGCGCCTCATGAGGAATTCGTCAAGGTTCAAGATTACGTTGGCCACGGTGGTCCAGGCCGCCAGTTTCGCAACGTCGGCCCGGTTGGGACGCGGTTCACCCGCCAGCTTTAGTGCGTCGTCGGGCTTGGCCGCGAAACGCTCGCGAGACTTTTCGTAGAGCGCGACGAGCCGCGCGGTTTCGTCGTCGCTCGCCGCGCGGGCGAGGCACTGTCGAAACGCATAGCGGACCTTTTCGGCCGCGGACGGGCCGCCTTCACGCGCGATCCGCCGCGCGAGGGCCTGGGCGGCTTCTACGTAGACCGGGTCATTCAGCGTCACCAGGGCCTGCAGCGGCGTATTCGTCCGCGTGCGGCGCAAGGCGCAAACCTCGCGGCTGGCCGAATCGAAGGTCACCATCGAGGGATAGGGATTCGTCCGCCGCCATGCTGTGTAGATCGCACGGCGGTAGCGGTCTTCGCCCTCGCTCGTTTTCCAATCCATCGTGCCGCCGAAGGCCGCGACCAGCCCGAACGACGGCTGCAAGGGCCGCACGGCAGGGCCGAACATTTTCGCGCTCAAGAGGCCGCTTACGGCCAGGCTCTGGTCGCGAATCGCTTCGGCGTCGAGACGGAAACGCGGGCCGCGAGCGAGCAGCCGATTGTCCGGGTCGCGCTCTTGAAGCTCCGGTGTAACGAGCGACGACTGCCGGTAGGCGGCCGACATGACCATCATGCGGATGAGATGCTTCATGTCCCAGCCCCGCGCGACCAGTTCCGTCGCCAGGTAATCGAGTAACTCGGGGTGCGACGGCAAATCGCCTTGCGTGCCGAAATCTTCGCTCGTGGCGACCAGCCCGATGCCGAAGGTTTTTTCCCAAAGCCGGTTGGCCAGCACCCGCGCGTGAGCGGATTGTCGCGATCGACGAGCCACTTCGCCAGCGTCAGCCGATTGACCGGCCCGTCTTTGGGTAGCGGATGAAAGGCGGCGGGCACTCCTTCGACGACTTGCGGCCCGCGATCGAGGAAGTTGCCGCGATACTCGACAAACGTCTTGCGGCGTTTGCCCGGCGGCAGTTCCCGCTGGATCGGCACGGTGGCCGGTGCGATGGCGGCAAGTTCAGACTTGAGCGCTGCGAGACGTTTGCCTTGCTCGCTAAGAGGCAGGGAGCGGGGAGCAGGGAGCGGGGAGTCGGGTTTTGCTCCCTGCTCGCTGCTCCCGTCTCCTTGCGCCTTCTTGGATTTCTTCTTGGCCGGTTGCGGCGTGGGAGGTGTGGTTCTTTCTTCGATCGGAACCTGCGGCTCCAGAGCGGCGATCTCTTTTTGCAGCCGGTCGCGATGCCGCTTTTGTTGTTCGGAATAGAAACTCAGCACCGGGCGCTCGTCTTCGCGGTCGGCGTCTTCGGTGTTGTTGAAGATTGCGAAGAAGCCAAAATACTCTTTCTGCGAGATCGGATCATATTTGTGGTCGTGGCACTGGCAGCAGCCCATCGTCGTGCCCATCCAAACCGACATCGTCGTATTGACGCGATCGACGATGGCCACGTTGCGGTATTCCTCGCGGTCGGAGCCGCCTTCATTGTTCGTTTGCGTATTGCGATGGAAAGCCGTGGCGATGAGTTGCTCCTCGCTCGGATTGGGCAGCAGGTCGCCGGCAAGCTGCTCGATGGTGAACTGATCGAACGGCTTGTTTGCGTTGAACGAGCGGATCACATAGTCGCGGTAGGCCCAAATCGTCCGCGGCACGTCGGAAACGTATCCCGCCGAATCGGCATATCGGGCCAGATCGAGCCACATCCGCGCCCAGTGTTCGCCAAACGTCTTCCGCGCAAGCAGCCGATCGACGAGCTTTTCGTACGCATCCGGGTTCTTGGCGTGTACGAAGGAATCGACTTCGGCGACGGTCGGCGGCAGGCCGGTCAAGTCGAGCGCGAGCCGTCGGATGAGCACGTAGCGATCGGCCTCCGGTGACGGATTCAGCTTCTCGCGCTGCAATCGTGCCAAAATGAATCGATCGATGTCGTTCTTCGGCCAGGCCGCATCGCTAACCTTTGGCGCCGCCGGCCGCGCCGGCTTGACGTAGGCCCAGTGCGGCGAATAGGGAGCGCCTTGGGCGATCCAGGACGAAAGATGATCGATCTCCATTGCCGTCAGCCGCTTGCCGGTGGAGGGCGGCGGCATCCGCTCGTCGGCATCGTCGCTCGAAACGCGGCGGATCAACTCGCTTTTCTTAGGGTCGCCCGGCACGATCGCCTGGCTGCCGTCGCGGGCAACGATCGCCGACGCCCGCTCGTCCAGCCGCAGCCCGGCCTGCCGCTGCTTCTCGTCCGAACCGTGGCAAGCGGCGCAATTGCGGGAAAGGATCGGGCGGATGTCCCGATTGAAGTTGACGGATTCCTTTGCCGCCAGGCTGTCAAACGGCATGGCGAGCAAGAGCAAAACGGTCGCGGCGGACAAATATCGCATATTCGGATTCTCGTCGAAACGCTTCGATTCGTCAATGTTTTATGCCCGCAGGTTCGAAGAATTCAGCCAAAACGCATCTGTGGACGAGAAATTGTCAGCCCCACTTCGTCTTAATGAAGCCGACCGCTTCCTGGATGTCCATCTCGCGGGTGCCCGAACCGGTGCGGATGTAGAACTTCGACTGGTTCTCCTCCTTCGCATAAACGGGAACGGGCGACGGCAAGACGATGATGCGGCAGACTTCCTTGTCGTCGATGCGGTGAAAGAGGACGCGGAGCAGGCGGCAGGCGGGCGTGCCCAGCTTGTCGGCAACGGTCGACATGAGTAATTGGGTATAGCCGTCGTTGTCCTTGCGGTTGAGCGTCTGATAATCGCTTTCCAGTCCCGTGATGCTGCCGTCGTCCGCCACACCGATCAAGAGCGAGCCGCCTTGGGCGTTCATGAATCCGGCGAGCGTCTTGACGATCACCGCTTCCAGGGCCTTGTTGACCTTGCGCTGACGATAGTCGAAGCGGAAGGAGGATTTGAATTCCAGGCCGTCGTCCTCTCCGCGCTTGATGAGAGCGGCCAGATCGTTGCCCAGCTCACGCTTCAGTTGCTCGATAAAGTCGTGACGCCGGCGGTAGAGCGACACGATCAGATAGAATACTGCTCCCATAATCCCGCCGAAGACAAGGTAGACGAGGAGTTTGTACGGGGTTTCCAAGGTCAGCGATCGCTGCATCTGAGTGGCGATGAAATGCCGAAGCGGGCCATTCGGTTGCTGATCGTACTCGTAGTACGAGGTCAGCTCGTCGATGGGCAAGAAGACGAAAACGGCGAACAGGCAGCCGATCAATACTAGTGCCAGCAGTTTGGTCGATTCTGCGGGGAAACGAGATGGGGTGGGCATCACTTCGCGACCTTCACTTCCCGAGCCGGCCACCTGTAGAGCTATCGCGCGACTTGGCGTCCTGAAGTTCTTTCATCTTCGCGTCCAGTTCGTCCTGAATCTTCTTGATATTGCCGTCGTTCGGTTGGGCCTGTTTCAAGTCTTTCTCCGCCTTTTCAAGC
The DNA here is from genome assembly GCA_963707295.1 of uncultured Planctomycetia bacterium. Taxonomy (GTDB): domain Bacteria; phylum Planctomycetota; class Planctomycetia; order Pirellulales; family Thermoguttaceae; genus JANXQG01. The sequence continues at coordinate 24,839 of CAVPPL010000006.1, read as the reverse complement.
ACACTGTCGATTGATTCATCCTGCCGTGCGCCAATGACAGCCTTGGCCCGCGCGAGCTTCGCTTCGATGTCCGCCTTTTCTTGGGCCAATCGCTTGAGTTTTGCGGCGGTTGCGGCCTTTTTCTGTGCTTCGAGAAAGGCGGCACTATAGCCTTCGAGCTTCACCTTGGTGCCCTGTACCTTGGCGTCCTTTTCCTTTGCGTTCTTTTCCTTTGCGTTCTTTTCCTTGGCGGGTTGGAGTGTGATGAGGACCAGGTTGTGGTCAGGCGATTCAAACGAGAGCGTACGCCAGTTGTCGGAAGAATTTTCCTTTGGCGCATCAGGGAAGCCGACTTCCTTCATCGCCTTGCGATAGTACTCGGCGGCGGCCGCCATGTCGCCGGGAGTGTCGCACATCATGATCCAGCGCGAGTCCGCAATCTCGACGTGGCCGGCGTCGGCGGGCGCCGGCATGTCGCGGGCCAAGGTCGTGACATGGCACTGCACGGCCGTCTTGCCCGGATCGGCGGGCGGGATGCTGATCGAAACGCCAAGACTATATGCCTTTTTGCGAAAGAGCAGATCGGCGGCGTCCCGCCGGTCCGCCTTCTGGCTGAACGCCCGATCGTATTCCTGCCAGCCGGCGGCCTTCAGCCGGCGGCGCATCTCATCGACCGCTTTATCAAACTTGACGGTTGTAAAGTAGAGCGAACTTCCGTGGTCGCTGTACTGGTCCTCAGCCCCTTCGAGGCGGAGCAGCGTCCGTGCATCGAGATCGCCGTGCTGTTCGATCTCGACGCTGGAAATCTTGGGGTCGCTGGGCACGACGGTCATCGTGAGGAGGTAGCCAACCTTGCCCAACTGCAATTGGGCAAACGAATCGGTAACGGCTTCCATCGTCTTCGGCCCGGCGCGCTTCCAGCCAAGAGTGTCGAGCTTGCCGGCGTAGAAATCGACCGCGGCGGGCACCGCCAGCGGCACGCTGGCGTGAAAGCGCGTGGGCGACGATTCGCCCAATGTTCCGCCGGTCGGCACGGGCAGCTTGCCGAGATCGAGCACCTGGGCGAATTGCCGGACGCCTTCCAACACGGCCGGAGCGGCGGGCGGGGCTTTCGCCGCCGCTGGACTTGACGCCGCCTCCGCGTTTTTGCCCGCGGGCGAGGTTTCGTCCGCCGCCTTGTTGGGCGAGTTTGGTCTCTCCGCTGCTTTGGGTTGGTCGCCGCAGCCAGCGAACAAAAGCACCGACGAAAGAAACCCCGACGCGAACAGCAGCTTTACGGTCAACCGCAGCATGAAGCAACTCCTTGGTACGATAGGTCGCCCCGCCTGGCCGGGAGGCGGCCGGTTTTCAGTATGCCGCGGTAATTGTAGCCGGGAGCCGTCCGGGACTCTAGTGACTACTTGGCCTTGCGGTTGTCGGCCTTGATGGCGTCGTCCTTCACCCTCCCTTCTTGGTCTTGCCGTACCATTTGTCGCCTTTGACCTTGGAGGCGGTGTTTAGCCACACCATGCCCCTTTTAGGACCACGCCTTTTTCGGGTGGCGTAAGCCGCCCGGCCGTTTGATGGATAGAGTGAGCATTGTCCTGTTTTCGGGGCAGTATAGCGGCAAGTTGCCGGTGGCCTGTTGACCTCCTTCAGGCAAGCGTGATAATACCTGTGTACTCCCAAGCGTGGGGCTGAACTATTCCTCCGAATTGCGGCTCCGAAGGGGCAGGCCAGATGAACTCCAACGGCGAACTGAGCGAGTTCGATCAGCGCACGATTGCCGCCGAATCGTGGATGGCCGAGATATGCACCAGCTTCCATCGCGATTGGACGAGCGGCAAGCGGGTGCAGATTGAAAGTATTCTCGGTGAGGCGCCCCACGAGCTGCGCGAAGCGGCGCTGCGAGAACTTCTGGCAATTGAGATCCGTTGCCGCCACGCGCGAGGGGAGTGCCCTGCTGTGGCTGATTACTCTGGCCGATTCCCCGAACTAGTCGATTGGCTCGCTGAGCAGATTAGCCAATTGGAATCGATGAGCCAGCTTTGTGATGTCACACAGAGCTGGTCCAGCGCCTCTGGTCCGGACGACTCAAAGGCGACGGCACGGCCCGTTCCGCCCGAAATGGCACGCTATCGCCTCGACGAAAGGCTCGGCACGGGCGGCTTCGGCGAAGTTTGGCGGGCTTGGGATCCGGTGCTCCAGCGGAACGTGGCAGTCAAGTTCGCGCGGGCCGACCGTTACGATTCGACGGGCGACACGCAAGAGACGTTTCTGGCGGAAGCTCGAAAACTCGCCGCCTTGCGGCATCCCAACATCGTCCCGGTCTACGATGCGGGATGCATTGACGGCCGGCCGTACATCGTGGCCGATTTCATCGATGGCGAGACGTTGGCGGCGCGATTGCGCGGCGGCGCGATTCCGCGCGACCGTGCGGTGGAACTTGTGGCCGCGGTTGCCTCCGCCTTGCACTACGCGCATCTGCAAGGCATCGTGCATCGCAACGTCAAGCCGGGCAACATCCTTCTGGATCGGCGCGATCATCCCTTCGTGGCCGATTTCGGCCTGGCGGCTTCGGAAGATGAACTGCGTCAGGAATCCGCTGCCGTCCTCGGCACGCGGGCCTATATGTCGCCGGAGCAGGCCCGCGGCGATAGCCATCGCGTCGATGCCCGTAGCGACATTTACAGTCTCGGCGTGATACTTTATCAGCTCCTGACAGGCCGCCGGCCTTTTGTCGGCGCGAACCAGGCGGAGTGCCTCGACCAGTTGTTGCACCAAAACCCGCGGCCTTTGCGGACGATCGACGACACGATACCGCCGGACCTCGAGCGCATCTGCCTCAAGTGCCTCGAGCAGCGGCCTTCCGACCGTTACACGACCGCGCTCGACGTGGCCGAAGAGCTTCGGCGTCATCTTCGCCGCGCTCACGTGGTGCCGAAATCGTCGCGATGGATGGTAGTCGGCATCGCCGCGGCGGCACTAATCGCGGTAAGCGCGCTGATCGCCTTTGCCTGGCGCGGCGGGTTCGGAAATGCATCCGCGACCGGCGGCCTTCACGACACCGCCGCCGCGGCCGGCTCGCCGACAGGGATTGGCGAGAAGACCGATGCCAACGACGATCCTTTCGGCTGGCGGCTCCGTTTGGGCCAGGATTGGCGCGAGGTGATTTGGCCCGGCTATCGCGGCTCCGGCTCGATCGGCTTCAACAAGGAACTTAAGGCGCTGGCGATCAGTTCGGATAATTGTCGAATCGTGGAACTCGGACGATCGATGGAAAAGGTCTCACAAATTTCCATTGGCATCAAGCAGCCGGCTTGGAGCCGCGCGGTCGGAATGTTTTGGGGGTATCATACCGGCGAGCACGCGGGGCGTCCCTGCGGCCGGTTTCAATTTATCGAGCTTACCGTGATGCATCCGCACGATGACCAGGAAAAACTGCTCTGCCGCCGTTCGATCAGCGTAGTCGATCCAGCGAGCGGGCTATTGACCGGCGTAATGAGGCTTGGGAGCCGCGCGGTCGCGTTTCCGTCCTCGCCCGACCCATCGCGTCTCGATGCTCCAATTCACGAAGAACAATGGGCGCGTTCGGCTCGCAAAAGTGCTCTGGCAGGGCACACCGGTTCCCGAAGTCGTGGAAGACGACGTCGAATCGCGCGTTCCGGCGGAAAAGTGGTCGGAAATGTGGGGCATCGTCAGCGATTGCGGCAACACGTGGTGGTATGATCCTATGGTGATTCCGTAAACCAGCCTCAAAATCTTGAACAAGAACAGGAGAGTTCCATGACTGGAAAGAAAAGTTCTTACGACACGCTTCGCATCGACAATCCCCCTAACAGCGGCTATGATTATTGGCCCCTCTGCGTGACGTTGGATAGCAACGGCAATTTTACGGCCTGCGGAGGTACGGACGACGAGACGGTGGTTCGGTTTACCTCCGTGACCGCCAGCATTTCCGGAGGACCGAGCAATACTGTCCCATGCACCGGCAGGACCTGGTCGGTTCCCTTGGGGCCGGTTAACACGGGACAAGTCCTAACCCTCAACGTTTCGGCGAACGTGGACTTCCAGACTAGCTCCGGGACCGTAACGAACTACGTCAACTTCATTGCTGTACAAGCCGGTTACTATTCCTGTCCCTCGGGGCACGGGTATCCGGCGGTTTCGTGTGGTCAGGCCTCGGCATGGGGTGGGCAACAGTCGCAATCGGGCACGTTGCCGCGCTACTTCCGCATGCGGCTGAATGACGAAATACCCAGCTTAACGTTGCCGCGCGCGGGACTTCTGCTCGGCGGACTACTGGCACCGTCAACCGTCTATCTGGCCTACGATCCGGCGACATCGGTCCAAAATGTGCCGGTTTGGCGCAACGTCAACCTGCCCGAATTCATCGGCCGTTGGACGCTGCGTGCCACGCTATCCGGCGCCTCGGCCGAGTTGGTGCAACAAGTGATCGGCTCGCAAACTGTTTCCACCGGCATGGTCTTACGCTGCACGAACTGGAATAGTCTCCGCGCGAATCGCTTTCACCTTGTGGGACCGCCGGGCGGCGTTGCCTTGAGCCTCATCGTGGAGCCCGCCTGAGCCATGCCGAACTTCCTGCCGTTATGCCGGCATCGGGGCGGCGAGCTTCGCCCCGACGAATGGTTGTGCGCATCGCCAAGGATCGTCGCGCTCGGCGGAACGGTCCGCGCGGCGGATTGCCGCGCTTGCCATTGCATTGACCATCCCACCGCCGACGCCGATTTCCCGCTGCTGATCTATGCCGGCCTCTTGGAAGCTGATTGCAGCGGCGCGGTTGGCGCCGCACGGCCGGCGGCTATTGAAGTCGAGCTGCGGCCCGCATCGTTGGCGATCGCTATGATTGCCGCGCCGCGGAGCACGGCAACGGTGGATCGCAGCCTCGCCTCGCTGCGCCGCGGCGGGTTCACGCAGTCGATCGATCTCTTCGCGGAGCCGGGCACGGCCGTCGCGCCCGCAAGCGGCGTGACGATGCACGAGAATTCGACTCGGCTCGGCGGCTGGCGGAATTGGCGGCAAGCGGCCGGGTGGCTACTGGAAAACTCCACGTCCCCGTTCTTGATGGTTTGCGAAGACGATATCGAGCTGGCCGACGACGCCGCACTCGGGCTGCAACATGCCATGGACACGCTGCCCCACGATCGCTGGGGCTTCGCCTCGCTCTACACACCCCGTTGGAACCTTCGCAACCACACGCCCATTGACGGCTGGCAAGCGGTCGATCTCCGCCAGGGCGGCTGGGGCTCGCTAGCCTATTGCTTTACGCGGGAGTCGCTGGAGGGACTGCTTCGCTCGACCGAATTGCAGGCGAACGCCCCCCACGGCGACGCCGATGTCCTCACGATCTTTACCTTCACGGCCCTCAAGCGGGACTGCTATTTCCACGTGCCAAGCCTGTGCTGCCATACCGGCCACGGGATTTCCACGCTCGGCCACTTCCACAGCGACGAGACGGCGGCAGTCGGGTTTCAAGCCGCGAGTGGGCTCTATCGACCGAAAGCGGTCGCTCCGCGCCTGCCGCAGCCCGCTTGCGCGCCAGTTGCCGTTTCGCACCCGCCCTCGCCCTCATTAACTTCCGCCGATTTCGCGGATACAACCGTCTGCGTGACCGTGCTCTTCCGCTTTCAGCTTCTGGAGCGATTCTTGGAATCGGTTCGGCAGCACTATCCTGATATTGCCATCATCGTCGCCGACAATTCGTTTCATCCCCATGACTGGGGCGGCGACGAATTTTCGCGTTTTCGCGAGATCGTTTGCCGCTATGCCGCGCGGCCCGTGTTATTGCCGTTCAATTCCGGCATCAGCGCGACCCGCAACGCCGCGGTCGCGGCCGCCGAAACTCCGTACGTCGTCGTCTGCGAAGAGGACTTCCGCTTCACGCCGCGGACCAGGCTCGAAAAGATGCTGCGTCCGATCCGTGCCGGACTGGCCGACATCGTCGGCGGTTTGCAACACTACACGAATCCGGCAAACGGCTGGCTGCGGGCGTGCGTGTCTCCGGAAAGACCGCCGACCGTCCAGTATGCCGCCTGCGTCGAGTTCCGCGGCGCGCCGCCATGCCGGCGATTGCAGTTCTCGCCCGTGGACCATGACAGCCGCGCGGAGCTTGCCGGCGTCGTCTGCCGCCGCGCCGACGTGGTGCATAATTTCTACGCCGCGTCCCGCGCCGCCTATCTGCAAAGCCCGTGCGACCCGGCGATGAAAGTTTGCGAGCATCTTGACCATTTTCTGCGGCTCAAGCACAGCCCGCGCGGGTCTATTACACGCCCGAGGCGATGGTCGAGCACCACACGCCCGATGGTCTTGCCGACCCGCGCTTCATGGCGGCCCGCTTGACGGGCCATAGCTACCATCGCGCGTTTTGCGAGAACTGGCAGATCGATCCCGAGGGCACGACCGACTACGGCGGTTACATCCCGCTGACGTTGGTTGAGTACCTCGATCGCGCCGCCGCGTCCACCGCCTAGCAAATAGTCGGACAACTCGGAGCGACCGAGGGAACGCTTTAACTGTTTCGCCGCTTGGTCTGGACCTCGACAGCAAACGCAACAACTGCCGCGAAGCAGCAAAAGGAGACCAATATGGCGCGACTCACACGAATTGCGATGCTCGTGCAGGCGGCGACGGCGGCCGCGAAACGATCGGCGCGGCGCAGGCGGACGTTAGTCAGCATGCAAAACGTCCGCATTTTTCCATCTCCAGCCTTCGTCAGCAAGTAGTCGACTAGACGAATGTAGTCGGTCACCTCGGCATTTTCACGATAGGGCTCGGATTATTTCTCGACCAAATCATACACCCGCACATAATCCACCATGAACCGATCGGGCAGCTTGGCCTCTTTGATATCGCCGCCCCACTTGCCAATCTCGTCGCTGAGCAGGATGTATTCGGGCACTTGGCAAACTCCGCTGGCTTTGGTCCGCCAGGATTCCTTGCCGTCGACGTAAAAGATGTACTCGTCGGGCTTCCACCACAGGCCGAAGGTGTGCCAGCCCTCCATGACGCCCGGCACCTTGGCCACCTTGCCCAGCGATTTGTGGTCCTTGCCGTAGCCGTCCCAGTGGAGAGTGTGTTGCACGCGCTCGTCGCGCCACGGTTTTTCCATGATGTCGATCTCGGTCCCCTCGCGGCCGCCACTGCCCACCTTGCCGATGCCCCGGCCATTGATCCAGAACGCCGACCAGTGGCCCGGCTGCTGCTGGAACTTGATGCGCGTGACATAGTAGCCGAAGGCGTGTTCGAACGTGCCCTTTGTGTTAATGCAGCCGTCGATGACTTTGTCGCCGTCCTTGAGCGTGCTGATGACCAGGTGGCCCTCGCCGTCCAGCGCGACGGCCTTCCGCATCCACCAGCCGCCTTTCCGCGGCGCGTCGGGCGGGACCGTCCACTTCGTCTCGTCGAGCTTCGTTTCATCAAACTCGTCATGCCAGACGAGTTTCCAGGTCTTGGCTTCGGGAGCGGGAGGCAGAACGGGATTGATCTTGTCCAAGGCATCGGCTGCCGCCCGCCGAACGTCTTCATCCTTGTCTTTGAGCAATTCGGTGAGGGCTGGGGTAGCAATCTTGGCTTCAAGCCCTATGTTTCCCAAGGCCCAGGCAGCGTGACCCCGAGCGTATTCGTCTTTCAGTAATCCCATTAGCGATGGGATGGCTGCCTTTGCCTCGGAGCCGATGCTCCCCACAGCTTGTGCAGCCAAACACCGAACCACGTTGTCTTTGTCTTTGAACAATTCAGTGAGGGCAGGGATGGCCGTCTTTGCGTCGGGACCGATATTCCCAATGGCGACAGCAGCGAACATCCGAACGTCCGTTCCACTCGCCTTAGTTAAGGCTATCCATTCACCAAGGGTCTTACCCTCATAGATTGGGTCAGGCGGGGCGTCATTGCCTATGGAGTCTCGTGCGAGTTCGCTCGCCATCAACTCGGCAAAATACGTCCGCGCATCGGCCTTCGACCAGAGGCCGATCCGGCCCGCGGTCTTGAAAGTGTCGTCCTTCGCGTCGAGGTACTTCTTGCCGTTGAAGTAACACTCGATATGGTCGCCCTGCTGAACCATCCGCAGCGTGTGCCACTTTCCGGCGGCGGCCTTAACGTCGGCGGTGGCCAACTGGATTCGCTTCCCGGCGACGACCTTGTAGACGCGAAAATTGTCTTCCAGCGGGTTCATGCGGGCAATGTAATAGTTGCCGGCGTCGCGGTATCGCCAGACCAGCCCGCCGCCCTGGTCGAGCTTGCCCGCCACGGCCTTGAACTTGACCGACATCTCCAAGTTGGTGAAGCTGGTCGAGTCGGCGATGCAGAGATTGAAGAGGCCGTCTCGGCCTTGATCGGAAGTTTGCGCGAGGACCTTTTTCCCGTCGCTGTCGGCGACGACCTTCCAGACGCTGCCGGAGCCCGTGCCCGTCTTGGCGGCCGTCCAGCCGCCGGGCAACTCGCCGGTCTTCGCGTCCTCAAGCGACATTTCAAACAGGCTTGCCGCGCGGGCAGGCGGCGCGGCGATGTCGGCCGCTGCGATGGCCAAGAGGCTAAGGGCAAACAGTTTCTTCATGGCCGGATTCCCTGCTTGTCGTAACGTGGCGTTCTGGGCGCTATTCTATGCCAGCGCGGTGGGCGGTGCCACTGGCGATGGAAAACCACATCGACGATAATCGCGGAAAATGAAGTCTACCGAACCCACAATGCCAAGGCGCTGCCCCTGGGCGAAGTCCGAACTGTACATCGAATACCACGACCGGGAATGGGGCATGCCGGTTCACGACGACCGCCTGCTCTTCGAGTTCCTGATCCTGGAAGGGGCGCAGGCCGGCCTGAGCTGGGAGACGATTCTCAAGAAGCGCGAGAACTACCGGGCGGCCTTCAATCATTTTGACCCGGCTATCGTCGCCAAATACGGCGTGCGGAAGCGCAGAGCCTGCTTGCCAACGCGGGCATCGTGCGGAACCGCTTGAAGATCGACGCCGCGATCCAGAATGCCAAAGCGTTCCTGGCCGTCCAAAAGGAGTTCGGCACGTTCGACCCGTACATCTGGGGTTTTGTCGATCACCGGCCGCTGCAGAACGCATGGCGCACGATGGCCGAAGTGCCCGCCCGGACGCCGCAGTCGGACGCCATGAGCAAGGACTTGAAGCGCCGACGCTTCAAGTTCGTCGGCAGCACGATTTGCTATGCCTTCATGCAGGCGGTGGGGATGGTCAACGACCACCTGGTCACTTGCTTTCGGCACGGGCAGCACGACGTGCTTCGCGCGGCGGCAGAATGACATTGAATATCATCGCACCGCCGCGTCCGCTTGCGGCAGGAACTACCATTCATTGAACTGGCTCCGGACGGAAACGTGCGTATCGACGCCAGCCCATATGCTTGGGAAGTTTTGCGGATACTCGGCGCGGTCGTCATCGCCCGGCCCCTAGGGCTTAAGCACGGCGCCTCCGAGCCAACAAGAGCCCGCCAAGCCCCACCAGCACTGAACCCAAGAGCGCAAGGCTAGCAGGTTCGGGGACCGGGGCGACCGCGATGACAAATTGGCCCGTTGCACTTTGGGTGGTGTAGTTCCACAGATAATTGTTTGGGATAGAGTCGGGCTCGCCATAATACTGAAAAAAGCCGGATTGCGACGACACCCCGTAGGGGTCGGCTCCGGTGTTGAAGTCAGCGACATTAAGTATGTTGAATCCCGGCCCGGAACCGGTGTCTATCCATATGGCATTGGCGTTCGCCTGGATGTTGTTGAAGTTCTGGAAGAGGACACCGGGCATCGTACTGTTCAAGCTGTAGATGGTCGTAGCTCCCAGGCTTGTTGTAAGCGCCCAACTAGTGACATCACTTGACAAGAGTGTACCTGTGTTACCATCGGTCGTTATCGTTCCCGAAACGGTATAGCCGTTCTCCAACGCCGGGTAATCCACGAAGTCGTAAGTGATGGGGCCTGCCCAGGAATGTGACGCTGGGATCAATTGAAAACCGACGATGGCCGCGACGGTCACGATCAAGGCGCGACGCTTCAAAGTAACTCTGCTCATTTTCTGGCTCCTTTCGCCTAATGCTCTACCGACAAGTGACAGGAAAAGACACAAGACCTGGCTCTTCCTGAAAACCGTTCGCCTTGCAGCCGTGCTTTACCCGATGAAATCGGTACCCGGACGGAATTCGATTTAACGAAGCCGGCCTCGCGTTGACAATGACCTAAGCATAGGTCGCCCCGCTGACTCGGAGTAGGGAGCATCCAGGGAGTATGTGGGGAGTATCTGGAGGTACGGTAAAAGGCAAAACGAAGTGCGATTGGAAGCGGGTAAGAACACCATCAAGCGAAAGGCGTCTCAACCTGCCGACCTCCCCTTGGCGAAGTCCGAGTTGCATATCGAATATGCCTTCATGCAGGCGGTGCGGATGGTCGACGACCACCTGGTCACCTGCCTTCGGCACCGTCGGCGCGACGTGGATCATGAGGCATCCGCTTGCGGCAGATAGGGCAATCTCGTATCCTCTGAGCACGCCGCTGGGCAATCCCGGGACAACCGCCTACTTTAGCTGGCTCGTTCGTCCGGTCGGCACCGTAAGGGCGGAGTACGACAACGGCCACTTCGGCCCGGTTTTCAGCGACAGTCGTGGGCCTACATCACCTCGTGACTGGCATCCTTGTGCTTCCGAAAGAACGACTGGCCGCTCTTCTTGAATGCCGCCAGCGCATCGGAAGCATCCGGATGGATGCTGAAGACCTTGCCCAATCCGGTAATCTTGAATACTTCCATGATGTCCGGGCGGATGTTGCACAGCTTCAGCGCGACCTTGTATTCGGCGCACTTCTTGTTGATTTTAATCAGCATCCCCAAAGCTGACGAGGACATGAACGTAACGAGGCCGAAGTGCAAGAGCAGTTGCTTCTCCTCGCATTTGTCCAGCAGCGTGACGATTTCCTTGGAACATTGGTCGATCAGCGTTCCATCGACGAGCCGCTGAATTTCGATAACGACGATGCGAATCTCGTCTTTGACTTCGGTTTTGATATAGGTCATGGTTCTTCTCGTGCTGGGTTTTCTGATATTCTAGTACTTTCAACCGTGGCCCGCAATAAACCGCCCTTTACGAAACCAGCAAATCCTGCCGCCGCTGGACTTTCTGGCCGAGTTCACTCCCCCGGCGTGATGATAAGCGCAGGAGCCGACTCATTGAAGCCGGCCGACCTGTTGAAGCCGATGGAGAATCTCCATGCCTGCCCCCTTCTGCCAATGGATCGGTTTCTCGAATGCGGGCGGCGGCAAGCCTGCCACCGAGTGCCCTAAGCCGAAACTGGCATTCCGGCTCATTCGACTCCTGCGCGTGTCGTGTGTCGGGACGTACTTAGTCGTCTGCCTGGTCGTTGCTTATTGCCAGCGCTCGTTCATTTACTTTCCACCTGTCTTCACGTCACAACAAGTGGATGAATCGGCCCAAAGCGCCCGGCTCGAACGTTGGAACAATCCGGCCGGCCAAGCGATTGGCATGAAACGGCTGTCTCCTCGCCAGCCGGCGGCCAGGCAGGTGCTGATTACTTACGGCAACGGCAGTTGGAGCGTCGATTCCGCCGATTATGCGGACGACATCCAGAAGCTGGCCGCCTTCGACGTGTACATCCTGGAGTATCCTGGCTACGCCGATCGGCCCGGTTCGCCGAGCCAGACGAGTATTCTCCGCGCGGCGGATGACGCGTTCCAATCGCTGGACGAAAACAAGCCGGTCTACCTCTTGGGCGAATCGCTGGGCAGCGGAGTCGCCTCCTATCTGGCGGGCACGCATCCTGGCCAGGTTGCCGGCCTAATGCTGCTTTCGCCCTACGACCGGCTGACGAATGTGGGCCAAGAGCAGATGCCGTATCTGCCGGTGCGGCTCCTGCAATTGGACAGGTTCCCGTCGGTCGATTATCTGCGCGATTATCACGGGCCCCTCGGGATCATGGTGGACGGGCGCGACGACGTTGTGCCGGCAAAGTGTGGGGTCAGCTTATATGACGCTTACGCCGGCCCCAAACGGCTCTGGTCATTTCCCGACGGCGGCCATATCTCCATCATGGAATCGAGGACGAGTTTTTGGGGCGAAGTGATCGAGTTTTGGCGAACAAAGCAAGGCACACTCAACTAGGCGCCGCAATCCTCAAACTCGGCCTTGCAACGTCACAGGACCACGCGAATAATTCCACCAGCCGGCAAAACGGAAGCGAGCTCCGGAGGCGACTTGCCCCAGTCCTGCATAAAGGGTGTCCATGTCACATCACTTTGATACGCCAACCGCCAGAGAAGACCCGCGCATCTGCGTAAACGATTTTTATTTGTTCGACGGGGCTGCTGGCACGACCGTTATGGCCATGACGGTGAACGCCGATGCGGGATTGTCCGCGCCGGACACATTCCGAGATGAGGGCCTGTACGCTTTCCGTTTCGACCTGAACGGCGACGCGCGGGAGGAGCTTACGTTCAAGTTCAGGTTCGGCGACCCACGCCATGCCGACGGAATCGAGCATCGCCACGTGCAGGACTGCCAGGTTCGCATGGCAAGCGGCGAGGATGCCCTTCAAGGCCTCGGCGGCGAGTTGCTTGGCGAGTTCCTTTCGAAGGCGAAACCGGCGAATTCGTCGGCCGATCGGGGATACGGGCCTACGCCGGACTGGCGCCGGACCTGTTCACCGTCGATGCCGCGGCGGTGCATGACTTCATCACATCGTTCTACAAAGAGCAAAAGTACAACCCCCAAGCCTTCGTCAGTCGAACGAATTTCTTCGCCAATCGGAACGTCTCGGCGATCGTGCTGGAAGTCCCCAATCGCCTGATTGGGGAAGGCACGGTCCGAGCCTGGGCGACGGCTTCACTCGTCGGTCATGCGCCGGAGGTCCAGGTGTCACGCTGGGGGCTGCCGATGATCACGCACATCTTTCTCAGCGATAACAGCAAAGGCGATCTCAAGGAAGCCTTCAACCGTTCCTTGCCTTGTGACGATGTGGCTCAATTTTCGGAACCCATCGCGGCGTTTGTGCGGAATATGACAACGTACGCGAACACGTCGGGTAACCCTGCTGAGTACGGGAAACGTATCGCCGGTGTTCTCTGTCCGGCGACGCTGCCCTACAAAATCGGCACGTTTGCCTCCTTCGATTACGCCGGGTTCAACGGTCGCGCCCTGGGAGATGACGCCCTGGACGTGATGCTGGCTCTCGCGGCCAACCAGGCGCTGAGTGACGGCATTGCTCCCGACCGCCGGCGCATGCGGGGCGAGTTCCCCTACTTCGGCGAGCCGTACACCCATGACGAACAGCACGGCCTATCGCCCGCGGCACAACCTGCGACAAAGTGACATCGCGCACAAAGATGTTTCTGAACGAGGCCGACTGAAACAACCAAATCGTACAAGGAGACAGATCGTGAATAGGGAAATAATCCGCGTCGAACCGTTTGACGGCAATTTCAAGAAATGGGGTGCGCCGGTTTCGACCTGCACTCGCGCCGGCGACATGATCTTCATCTCGGGTCTGCCGCCATTTGATCCCAAGACCGGAGAAATTCTCGTCAACGCGCCTTTCGAACAGCAGGCCGAACGCATCCTGGAACAGTTGAAGACGGTGCTTGAGGCGGCGGGATCTGACCTCGAGCACGTCATGAAGATCAACGTCCTCTGTGTAAGCCCGGAGCGCTTCAAGGCATTCAACGAAATTTACAAGCGCTACTTTCCCAACAATCCGCCAGCCCGCATTTTCTTCTGTGTGCCGGTATGGACGGGCCCGTTTGATATTGAAATCGAATGCATCGCGGTCCGGAAAGACTAGCACTAGCCTACCGAAGTCACGCCTTGAAAACCCATTTTTTAACCCACGGATTCTGCGGAAGACCCAAGAAACACGTTGTCTGGGTCAAAAAGCAGAAATGAACGGAAATGGCTGTCGAGCCGATGAAGCAGGTGTGCCGATGCCGAGACAGAATCGTGTGAATCCATTTGGTGAGATCATTGCCACGCCTGAGCGGGGAACATTCATGGGCAATCGTGGCGTTCTCCATGACGATGAAGGCCGCATCAGGCGGAAGTGGCAAGGAAAGCGATGGCTCGTGTGTGTGCTGGAGTTTCGGGGCCGCAAGCGGAAGGTGATGACGCCAAGTCGTTACACCGAACTCTTCTTCCTAGACGAAGCAACCGCTCTGGCAGCCGGGCACCGTCCCTGCTTCGAATGTCGGCGGGAACGATTCAAGTCTTTTTGCTGCGCCTGGCAGCAGGCTCATCCTCAGAAAGGTGGCTCGCAGCCCATAGCCTCGGAGATCGACAACCGTCTGCATGCAGAGCGGGTGGCCCCAAAGAATCTCTCCGTGGCAAACCTGGCTGATTTACCGAATGGCGTCTTCGTCAAATTTGCGGAAGGACCTTATCTGGTCCATAACGACTGGTTACTGGCCTGGTCGGCGGGAGGGTACACGAAACGCATCGAGCGACTGCCAAATATCGAGGTCATCGTCCTGACGCCGAAATCGACTGTGGCGACGATCCGTGCTGGCTACGCCCCAGAAATCCACACATCAGCGAACCAATGGGAGTAATCATGAGACTCGCTGGCAAGAAGGCTCTCATCACCGGCGGAAACAGCGGCATCGGCCTTGCCACTGCCCGCCTTTTCGTCGCAGAGGGCGCCGAAGTCGCGATTACCGGCCGAGACCAGATGACGCTCGATGAAGCAGTCGCCGAACTGGGACCGAGCGCGCGCGGCTATCGCGCCGACGTTACCGTGGCGGACGACCGGAAGCGGCTCTTCGCGGATCTTGCCAAGAATTTCGGCAAGCTGGACATCGTCTTCGTCAATGCCGGCATCTCCGGCCGGACCCCCACCGGCTCGACCGACGAGGCGGTTTTTGAGAATGTCATTCATACCAACCTCGTTGCCGCTTTTTTTACGGTGAATTCGGCTGCCCCTTTGCTGAACGAGAACGGCAGCATCATCTTTAACGGATCGGTACACAACTATCTGGGCCAAGCCGGCGTGGCCGCCTATGCGGCCACGAAGGGCGGCGTTGTCTCCATGGCGCGTTCTATCGCCGCCGATCTTGCACCGCGCAACATTCGTGTGAACGTCGTGGCGCCAGGCGCGACGAAGACTCCCATTTGGAATCGCGGGCCACGCGCTTCTATATCCGCAGATGAATCCGCCAAGCTGGCCAAAGCCATGTCGTCCAGGATTCCACTGGGCCGCTGGGGTGAGCCGGAAGAGATTGCCAAAGCCGTACTTTTCCTTGCCTCAGATGACTCCTCCTACATCAACGCCATCGAGTTGATGGTCGATGGAGGCGCGACGGGCGCACCGTGGGGAGCCCCCATTTTTCACGAATAACCTCGTAGCCCGTTCCGTTTTCGTGCAACAACAACCACTACACGCCCGGGGCACGCTGATGAAGGTTGCCGTGGGCGTCTTCCCTAACGAACTCTGTCCACCCCGGCGGTGGGCACGAAGTTCCTGAGGGCGGGGCGCATCTCCGTAAATGGCAGCCGCCGGTCAAGCCTTCGCCGGCTCGGGGAAGCTCTCGTTCTCGATGCCGTATTTGATAATCTCAGCAATCTCTTCTTCATTGCGATGATAGATGGCCTCTGTGAAACCATGCGCCTCCGCAAGAGCGACGTACTCTCTAATGCCTCGATCGGCCTGCTGGTCGGTCAGTGAGGCGGAATTCTGAAGCAACTCGCGCACTCGCAGCCAATACTTAATAACCGCATCTTGTGGCAACATTCTTAAACTCCTATTGTCTATCGCACGCGCCGCCACTCGTAGTAGTCGGGGTCACCGGCGCCCTTCGTTCCTTTGCCTTTTCCCTGATTGATTAACGCATTCAGGATGTCGATACTGCGTTTCATGTGAAAGCTAAACTGGTCGGCACCATCCATCGCAACCCTTTGATCCCAAAAAGCGGCAACTGATCCGGATACCAGGTCGTACCATCCCGACGGCGGCTTTTTGTGATCGTGAATGCTTGCCGAAGTACTTCGGCGGCAGTGTTGAACCAAGCTCCAAAAATCGTCATTGTTATAGTCCCCGATTACAAAAGCCAAGCTTTCTAAATCGGCAAGTCCGCGATCCAAGTCCGACGAGATTTTGCTCAATGAGTATCGCCTCACTCGAAATCGCAATACGACCGGGTAGTTTCCCCTTGCCCTTGGATGGTCCTTTTGCCATCGGAAAAAGCGGTTCCACGCCCATTGTCGTGCTTGGCGTTCCAGGGTTGTGGTGTAAAAGCCGCGTCCAAAGTCGGTGTCCACGGCACAGTACTTCAAGTCAATACCGCTCTTCTCAATACCATCTTTATCAATTGCCGTGCATCCATGCCAAAGCACGACAAAATCGCTTTGCGGTGGCCCCCACGGCGGCGCTGGGTTAAGGATTTTCATGGGAAAGAATCATTCGCTCGACGATTTTTTCCGAGGCTTCAATACTGTCCGGTTCAAAGCTGGCTATCAACAAATGCCGGCAAGTCGCCCCGGCGTTCTACGGATACCGTTGTCGCGAGCGGGT
Source organism: uncultured Planctomycetia bacterium (assembly GCA_963707295.1). GTDB lineage: Bacteria > Planctomycetota > Planctomycetia > Pirellulales > Thermoguttaceae > JANXQG01. The sequence goes on along the minus strand of CAVPPL010000006.1, from coordinate 8,350 downwards.
CCTTCCGGTCCTTGCGATCCAAATTGCAAAGCGATAAACAGTGAAATCTCCCGCTTCTGAATTATAGGCAAAACTCTGGCGTCTTTCCATTACAGGCCGGCGATATTCTGCCGCATGGCCGGCGGCGGGAACTAAGGGATCATGGTGGACGGACGCAGCGGCAAGTTAGCTCCTACAGCAGCGTTCCGTGCAAGACGACCGCCGCCACCGTGAAGTAGATGATCAGCCCCGTCACATCGACGAGCGTCGCCACAAACGGCGCCGACGAAGTCGCGGGGTCCATGCCCAGGCGCTTCAAAATGAAGGGCAACATGGCGCCGGCAACGCTTCCCCACAGGACGATCCCCACGAGCGAAAGGCCCACCGTTTCGGCCACGAGAAACCAATGCGCGCCGTAGTCGTACCAATGCAAGCCTTGCCAAAGGCATATCCGCAGTAATCCAATCGACCCCAGGATCAAGCCCAGCGACAGTCCGGAGAGGACTTCACGGCCGAGCACCCGGTACCAGTCGCCCAGGCGGATTTCGCGAAGCGCCAGCGCCCGGATGAGCAGCGACGTTGCCTGCGAGCCGCTGTTGCCGCCGCTGGAAATGATAAGCGGCACGAACAGCGCGAGCACGACTGCCCGCGCGATCTGGTCTTCAAAATGCCCCATCGCCGTGGCCGTGAGCATTTCGCCCAGGAAGAGCAGCACGAGCCAGGTGGCCCTCTTCTTCACGAGCGTCAGCCAGGGCGTGGCCATGTAGGGATCGTCCAGGGCGCCCGCCTCGACGGCCCCCATCCGCAGCACGGTGTCCGTCTGCTCTTCGACCATTGCGTCGATGGCGTCGTTGACAGTAACAAAGCCGACGACCCGGTTGTCCGCCTCCAGCACGGGCACGGCCAGCAGATTGTACTTGCTGATCTTCTGCACGACCTCCTTCTGCGGATCGCCCGTATTCACCGTCACGGGGTGCGGGCGCATCACTTCCGAAATCGACCGCGCGGGATCGGCCATGACGAGATCGCGAAACGAGACGGCGCCCAGCAGCTTGTCGCTGCCGGGCTGGACGACATCGCAGGCGTAGATCGACTCGCGGTCGTGGGCCGTCGCGCGGATGTAATTGATGGCTTGTTCCACCGTGATTGCCGGCCCCAGCCGGCACGAATTCGGTCGTCATTAGGTCGCCGGCCGTGTTCTCGGCATAGGTCAGGTGTTGCTCGATCTCTTTGCGGACCTCGGCACACAACGTGGGCAGGAGCGCGCGGCGGCAGTGCGCGCTTCATTTCCCGGACGACGGCGTTCCGCTGGTCGGAAGCCATCCCTTCCAGCAGCTTGGCGGCCAGTTCCGGCGGGACCTGGCCCATCAGTTCGCTCCGCCGCCGCAGCGTTGGCTGATCGCAAATGTTTATAGCGTGCGGCAAAGGAATCAGCCCCAGGGCCTCGGCCGCCTCCCCGAGCGAGGGCACGGCATTGAGCACTTCAGCCGCGTCCGCCGCCGGCAATCCGACAAGCATTTCGCGGATCGCGGCGTGATCCTCGTCGCGGTGCTTGTGGATCAGCCCTGCCATTTGCTGTGTGTCTTGCAAGTAGTGCATGATAGGTTTCCTTGACTGCCGTTGGTTCCGTCCCGTGCGCCCAGTTAATGTAGCGGGCGGCGGCCGGGTGTCAAGAATCGCTCGCGGGCACGGCCGCTGCGCGGGCAGGAGCCCGTCAAACCGGCCTCGTTCGATCAGACGGCGGCTGAAATGAAAATGGGGGCAAGACGGAGATGCACGTAATACTACAGCGCACTTTACCGGAAAATCAGTATATGGTATGACTTTGGGCAGTTGAACAGAGGGGCGATACAACATTTCAGGAGGTCAAGGATGACCGCAGATCAAATTGTGAGTTTGGGGACGGAGTTGGCGGGGTTTCTGGACCAGTTCACGGATTGTTTCGGTCGCTCGGAGCCGCGTGGAAAGTTGCAAACCTACATCCTGGGGCAGTTGGGACAACTGCCCCGCAAAAGCATCGAACCGATCGCACTCGCTGCGAACGTGAAGCCGCGAACGTTGCAAGAGTTCCTGGCCAGCGATGCGTGGGACGAAGATCGCATGACCGCACTTGTCCAGCAACTTGTCGCTCGCGACCATGCAGACCCGCAGGCGATCGCAGTCATTGATGAGTCGGGGCATCCGAAGAAGGGCTGCGAAACGGCGGGCGTGTCGCGGCAGTATTGCGGCAACACCGGCAAGATCGACAACTGCGTGATGACCGTGCATCTGACATACACCAGCTTCGATGGAAAATTCCGCACCATGCTCGACAGTTCTTTGTATCTGCCGAAGTGCTGGGACGAAGACCGCGAGCGGTGCCGCAAAGCGAAGATCCCCGATGAACTCGTCTATCGGCCGAAGTACAACATTGCCTTGGAGCAGTTGGATCGATCGGCGGCCAACGAGGTGCGCTTTGCCTGGGTCACGGCGGATGAATGGTACTCGCAAAAGCCTGCTTTCGTGCAGGGACTGGAACAACGCGGCCTGCGATTTGTCCTGGAAATCCCCAAGAATTTTGCGATGTGGCTGCACGATCCGCACGGCCCCAAGGGCACGCCGGCTAAACCGGTGGAGAACTTGTGTCGCTACTCGCGGGCGATGATGTGCCAACCTTGGCAACGCTATTACATCAAGGACACAGACAAAGGGCCGATGGTTTGGGAGGTCAAGTGCGTGCCTTGCTGGCTGCCGCGCAGCGTGGGACCGTACTGGTTGGTCATGGCACGCAACGCGCTTTCATCCGGACGAAGTCAAATACTTTATGAGCAATGCGGCGGCCGGTGTTCCGCTGGCAACGATCTTGCATGTGGCCTTCGGGCGCTGGCCGGTGGAGCGCTGTCTGCAAGACGAAAAAAGCGAACTGGGACTGTCCCATTTCGAGGTGCGGTGCTATCCGGCGTTGAAACGCCATTTGTTGATCACGCAAGTCAGCCATTTATTCCTGGCCCGTCAAACGGAGCGACTGAGGGGGGAAAAATCCGGAGATCACACTGCCGCAAGTCCACATGGCCACGAACGCCTTAATCGATGCGCTGCCGCTGCCTGAGCCGGCGCGATCTGCGCGATTCAACCACGCGACTCGACGACTTACCTATTGGCAACGGCGTAATGCCCAAGCCCGCAAGAGCCACACCAAAACAAGAAATTGCGAACTCGAAAAGCACGGCATCGATGTCGCTCAGCTACCCCGATGCCACCCTAGATAAAAACCAAGATGCGCTGTAGTGGTAATTCCCAATCCAAATTTTTGCTGCGTCCCCGTAGCGATCTGCTTTCTCCGGCCAAAGTAGAATGCTATAATGAACTGCATTGCCGCGTGAACTGCAAGGTAATACAGTTCGATCTTGCGCCGAAGCGCGCAAGCAGACGAAGGGTTTAGTTCGACTTGGAAGTGGCCCAATTGCCCCCGTTTCGATCGGACGGATACTTGCCGGAGGGATTGCATCTCTGCACTGAAGCCGAGGCAATTCGTCGGTTTGGAAGTCCTGGTCGCGTACGCCGACGCCTGATCCTACGGGTCAGGCGCTGGTGTCAGTTAGGGAGGGAAGTCGGCGCAAGGCGATTGATGCTTGACGGAAGCTTTGTGACGGCAAAGCCGGAACCCGAAGATGTTGATGCCGTGTTGCTGGTACCGGCGACCTTTCGTGAACAGGTGCAACAAGGGCTGGAGGCAGCGATCGAGTTAGAGGAAATGTTAATGACTCGCCAACCAGAGGAATTATTCGCGGCGGAGAACGAATCCCATTGGCAGAGGTGGCTTGATTTTTTCAGCCGGACCCGTGAGCCGGACGATCGCCGCAAGGGACTTGTGGAGGTGTTGCTATGATTTCCGATTCGAATCAATACGAAAAGGCCCAGGGAGAACTCAGGTTTTTGGAAGACTGGCTCGCTCGATTGCAGCAAGAGCAGGGCAACTCCGGCAACGGCCTCGCCAAGGCCGGCATTCGCAAGATGATCGCGCGCTTGCATGAGGAGCTCGCCGTCTACGAGGGGAGCCAGGAGGTCGTGGCGGCGAGGCAATAGCCGCGTGGCGTCGCGCCGATTTGCGGAGGTCGAAGCAGGGCCGCAACTTGCGCTATCGCATCGTCATGAGTGAAATGGGCCTTGGACGCCCAGGCACAATCGTTGTGCCAACTGGAACCGCCATTCGACCGCCTGCTTGGACTTGCGATTATCGTTCCGCAAGCTGGATAAACATCTCGTCGTCGAGCACCGGTCCGACGTTGAAGTCAGTCATCTTATCAACGACCTGGCTCGGCGTGCAAGCTGTGGCGGCAAAGGAGGTTCTCGCGCTCCACGAGGGACGTTTCCAGCGACCCGTCCGCGTCCAGATCCAGGCTCCATGTGAAATCGCCGGAACGCCAGCGGAACACAATGCCACCGTCGCCATTGGGGACAACCCGGTCGGGCACTTCGACGTTGCAATCGCGGAGCACCCTCGCAGTTTTCTCGGCCAGTCGAATCGTTGCGATACTTGGCCCCTCGATGCCCTCGTCGCTCAACTGCTCGGGATTCCTTGCTCAGGACGGGAGTTGCTTTTCCGCGATCTCTCGCCATGCCGCAAGTTCGGCGTCGGGGAGCAATTCGCCCGCGGCCGGGTGCATAACGACCGCCCGTAAAAGATAATCAATCCTTTCCGGCAAGGTTTGAGGAAAATCAAGAAGTTTCATGACTGAGCTTTCCACATTACTTTCGCCACGCGCCGCAACTCCTGAATTATACTATTCCGCACACGTTGCCGCCAAGTCGCACAGGTATCAGGTATTCAATTGCAAGCATCATGTTACCGGGCCGCCAGTTTACGCCCGCCCCAAACGGCTCTGGACGTTTCCCCGCGGCGGCCATACCTCCATCATCGAATCCCCGTCAAAGTTCTGTGGCGAAGTAATGGATTTTTGGGCGGACGAATCAAGGCACCCCTAACTAGACGCCGGACTACACCCAGTCGATCAACCGCCGGGGTGCATGTCAGCTTTTGTAAGTCAAAGTGCAGCGGCGGTGGAGCGGCGGTAGTAGGAACACCCCGGACGGTGGGCAAGGTAACGTGCGAGGCGGTCATCGTCGCACAAGGCCGCGGCGCGGATTTGGAGAATCGCCTCGGCTCCGCTGGGATCGTTCCAGAACTTTTCCGTCCCTTTCACCCGATAGTTGACCTCTTTGACCAGAGACTCCATCAAGGCGCTGGTCACCGGCAGGCCAAGCCGCCGATAACGCGGATAGTCCATGCGCTCCCGGTTGTTCGCCAGATAGCGCAGAGCCACGGCCACTGCCTGACGTGAATCATCTTCGGCCAGCGGGTGCTCGGCGTCAATGCCCTCGTCGGCAAGCCATTTCCGCATCGCCGAAGTTACCTCGTCAACACGGCCCTGCCAACAGGCTTGTGCCATGCCGAGGTAGCACTTCCAAATCGGTTGCGCCTCGCCCGCCAGGACCGATGCCGCCGTGTAAAGGTACTCCAGCGGATGGACAAAATCCAGGATGGGAATGAAGTCCGGAAAATGCGCCTGCTGGATCGACCAGTTCCAGGCCAAGCCGTCGCCGAGAAACGCACGTGCAGCGGCTTCGAAGAAGCGGCGGCGACTCGCTTCGCGCTCCATCTGTCCACCGAACTCGTGCGAGGCGACCATGCTGCTCAGACACGTCCGAGCGATGCGTTGAGGACGCCAATCCACAGGGCACGATGCGTTGTCGAGCACCGCTTCCTGGGGCAGAGCAGCCAGAGAAAGCGGCTCTTTTCCGGCCAATTGCGCCACTTTTTCCGGATCGCCGAAGGCCGAGGGAAGTTCGGGTTGAGGATCTTGGTCAAACGTCTGATGCGTCATTCGCCACAGGCCGGCGTTCTTCGTCTCGCGCCATTGCTGCTCATGCACTCCCGCTCCACAGCCTTCGCTGCGCGTTTGCACGCGGCCTCCGTCGCACTGCACTACGGCCAATGTCGGCGGCGCCTCCACCGTCGGACACGTCGGCAAGTTGTCGGCTGCTTCCGCGTCGCGCAGTTCGGTCAGTTCGTTGCCAACAGCCATCGTGACGCGTTCGATGGTTTTCGCCGAAACTTCATTGCCGCCCAACTGCTTCAACAGCACCGCCGCGCAATCAAACGACGTCGCCTCGCTGCCAGCGTAGACCATCCTCTGCGTCAATGCGGGCGTGCATTCCCGCGAGTCCAGTCCCAAGGCTTCACGCTGAGGGAAAAAAAGCCCGCCGACAGCGGGTGCAATAGCCCTTGGGTTCGCTGATCTCGATCGGCCCATCCGTCGAGTTGATCATACGACTCACGACTTTCAGGCCACAGGATGTTCCGCACTTGGGGCAGGGGGCGGCGGCAGGCGAACTGGCCGCCACCTCGCGTGCCGCTTGCTGTTGAATGCGGCGGCTCAGTTGGACCCCGACATCGTGCGCCGCGGCCTCGATTTGGCTGAAGTGAATCGGCTTTCCCAATTGCCCTTCTGGCCACTGAAGCTCGACGGCAATGTCGGCTGCTTCGTGGAATAATCGCTCCAGCTTCTCCTTCAAAATCTCCGCCTTGTCGTCCATGACAATCACTCCTGGTCCATGAAAATCCTTCCTACGTCCCTTCAGGCCACCCAGTTTAACCGATAAACCGCAAAAACTCCTATTGACGTTTCTTGCTTCTCCCCGGACCGCGCAAAAGCTGACGTACACCCCAACCGCCGGCATGGCAACAGGTCCTTATTTTCATATCCAGCCCGCCAGAGTACAATGGAAGAATGGAGCCGCAACGGACTTGCCCGGCCAGCATAGGATTTGCAGAACGAGAAACCGAGGAAGAGTATGACGGTAAGCATCCTGCCCGTTCCCGGTGAGGAAGGGGAGCTTTCATTTCATGCGGTATCCGGCGGCAAGTCGTCGCTCGGCAGGACGCGCGGCGAGGCGCTGGACGCCATTTCCGCGAAGTTGTCCGACGAGCAGGACGGCACATTGGTTGTCGTGCAGAGTTTCCAGCCCGATCGCTATTTTAGCGCCGCGCAACAGAGCCGCTTGGCGGAACTGCAGAGACGATGGTCCACCGCCACCCAGCAGGGTACGACTCTGGCGGACGCCGAACAAGTGGAACTGGACGCCTTGATTGAATTGGAAGTGCGCGCCGCCGGTCAGCGTGCTGCCGCTCTTGCCGACGAGTTGGGTCGATGAACCCGCAATACGCCGAAGTGGCCCGGTGGGCAGGCCAGCACTGCGAGTATTGCCGCACGCCGGAAGTCTTTCAGCCAACAACTCAACATCAACGGCGAAGCGCAGAAGACGGCGCTCGCTCGCTTCCAGAGAGGCTTATTTAACCGGATTAAGCAGCAAGCCGAGGGAGGGTGGGCATGCCCGCCCTCCCTCGGCTTGCTACTTGATTCACCACTTGTCTTACGGTAGACTCATTTCTGAGAGAGGGAATCCGATTTCCTACCATGAGCTCGGGGTGACCTACTGGCTTTGCGTTGTCTGGGACCCGCTCCTGGACGACCACGAACTGATCAGCATCCACAATCCTGCCGAGAAGCTCGACCACGTCAAGAAGGAAATTGTCGTGGCCAGGAAAAGAAAAACTCATGCCCGAACTTGTCCGACTAGTCGTGCATAACTACAGATGCCTGCGCGATATTGACTTCGCTGCGTCGAACATCAACGTGCTTTTTGGCCCGAACGGCGTTGGCAAGAGCACGTTTCTGGATGCGCTGTGGTTTGTCCGCGAGTGTGCCAGTCGCGGCCCGGCGGAGGCGGCGTCCTCTCGCCAACATGGGATCGGCCTGCTTAGGGAGAACGCTGAGCCGGGCGACGAGAGGATCCATATCGGCTTCGGCACGCGCTCGGCAGACTACCAGATTACGTTTGGCTACTCATCGGGCCGGATCGAGCCTTTTGTCGGTGAGCGGCTCTTGTCGAAGACCCGCAAGATCGCCTTGGTGAATCGTATCACCGGCAGCGACAAGGCCGAGCTCTATCACGAACAGATGCAGCAGACCCTCCCAATCAAGCTCCGTGATCCGGAAAAACTGGCCCTGAGCAACTATCTTCTTTTCTCTGAGCCAGGTGACGATGCCTTGGAGGTCAACCGACTGCTCAAGTCTCTCCATTTCTATAGCAGTCGCGCCGTCAACCTGTTTCAACTTCGCGTGCTGGGATCGGAATCGGGCGTCCATACCTACCCGTGGGAGCGTTGGCAGAACCTCTGGTCTCGCGCTGCGTAACCTGAACAATCGACAGGCGGTCGATGACCGTTTCGAGACGATTGTTGGCTACATGCGAAAGGCGTTTCCAAGTTCGTTCAAAGACCTCGTATTCGAGCCACTCGGCCCCGACCGCGTCGGGTGCAGTTTTGTCG